>NC_013592.1:0-4818394 GCF_000025065.1 Dickeya parazeae Ech586
AAGCGGAATTTGACACAGACTATAAGAAGAGCCTGTGGATAAAAAGGATCGAAACTGTGTAGAAAGGGGAGATCTCTTTCGTGGTTTAGGTTATGATCCGCCGTCCCGCTAGCGATCTCTGGATCGGGATCGTCACGGTAAAGCCGCCTTATGCGCGGCGCACCCCGGCGTAGTCGTGTCCATGCGCAGCCGGGTGCCTGAAAAATCATGAGTTACATAACTAACGTCTGTTCCTTTTCTTGATTGACCTTGTTCGAGTGGAGTCCGCCGTGTCACTTTCGCTTTGGCAGCAGTGTCTTGCCCGTTTGCAGGATGAGTTACCTGCCACAGAATTCAGTATGTGGATACGCCCGTTGCAGGCGGAACTGAGTGACAACACTCTGGCGCTTTACGCCCCGAATCGCTTTGTGCTGGATTGGGTGCGCGATAAATACATCAATAATATCAATGGACTGTTGAATGATTTCTGCGGCATGGATGCGCCGTTGCTACGTTTTGAAGTCGGCAGTAAGCCGGCAACGCCAGTTGTCGCCCCAGTCGGCAACCATAATGCTACCGTAGCCGCTCCTCAGACGCGTGTGGCGTCACCGGTGCGCCCGAGTTGGGAAACCCCGTCGGCACCGGCTGAACACACCTATCGTTCCAACGTGAACCCCAAGCACACCTTCGACAATTTCGTGGAAGGTAAATCCAACCAGTTGGCCCGCGCGGCGGCGCGTCAGGTGGCGGATAACCCGGGTGGTGCGTATAACCCACTGTTTTTGTACGGCGGTACCGGTCTGGGTAAAACCCATCTGCTGCATGCGGTAGGTAATGGCATCATAGCCCGCAAGCCGAATGCCAAGGTGGTGTACATGCATTCCGAGCGTTTCGTGCAGGATATGGTTAAAGCGTTGCAGAATAATGCCATCGAAGAATTCAAACGCTATTACCGCTCTGTGGACGCGCTGCTGATCGATGACATTCAGTTTTTTGCCAATAAAGAGCGCTCGCAGGAAGAATTTTTCCACACATTTAATGCGTTGCTGGAAGGCAATCAACAGATCATCCTGACGTCGGATCGTTATCCCAAAGAGATCAACGGCGTGGAAGATCGCCTCAAGTCCCGCTTCGGCTGGGGGTTGACCGTGGCTATTGAACCGCCGGAGCTGGAAACCCGTGTGGCGATCCTGATGAAGAAAGCGGACGAGAATGATATCCGTCTGCCCGGTGAAGTGGCGTTTTTTATCGCCAAACGCCTGCGTTCTAATGTGCGTGAACTGGAAGGTGCACTGAATCGTGTCATCGCCAACGCCAATTTTACCGGTCGCTCGATCACCATCGATTTTGTACGCGAGGCGCTGCGCGACCTGCTGGCGTTGCAGGAAAAACTGGTCACCATCGACAATATTCAGAAGACGGTGGCGGAGTACTATAAGATTAAAGTGGCCGACCTGTTGTCTAAACGGCGTTCACGTTCGGTGGCCCGCCCGCGTCAGATGGCGATGGCGCTGGCCAAGGAACTGACCAACCATAGCCTGCCGGAGATCGGCGACGCGTTCGGTGGCCGTGACCATACTACTGTGCTGCATGCCTGCCGCAAAATAGAGCAGCTGCGGGAAGAAAGTCACGACATCAAAGAAGATTTTTCCAATTTAATCCGAACCTTATCGTCATAACATCATGAAATTTATCGTTGAGCGTGAGCATCTGTTAAAACCGTTGCAACAGGTCAGCAGCCCGCTGGGCGGGCGACCGACGTTGCCGATTCTGGGCAACCTGTTGTTGCAGGTCAGCGAAGGCCGGTTATCGTTGACCGGTACCGATCTGGAAATGGAGATGGTGGCGCATCTGGCGCTGACGCAGCCCCATGAACCGGGCGCTACCACCGTACCGGCGCGCAAGTTATTCGATATTTGCCGTGGCCTGCCGGATGGGGCGGAGATTTCCGTCACGCTGGAAGGCGATCGGATGTTGGTGCGTTCCGGGCGTAGCCGTTTCTCGTTGTCCACACTGCCAGCGGCGGATTTCCCCAACCTGGACGACTGGCAGAGCGAGGTGGAGTTTACCTTGCCGCAGGCGACGCTGAAACGCCTGATTGAAGCCACTCAGTTCTCGATGGCGCATCAGGATGTCCGTTACTACCTCAACGGTATGTTGTTTGAAACCGGCGGCGAGGAGTTGCGTACTGTTGCCACCGATGGTCACCGTCTGGCGGTTTGCGCCATGCCGGTCGGTCAGTCTCTGCCGTCGCATTCGGTCATCGTGCCGCGTAAAGGCGTGATGGAACTGGTGCGCCTGCTGGATGGCGGCGACACGCCGTTACAGTTACAGATTGGCAGCAATAATATTCGCGCCCATGTCGGCGATTTTATCTTTACCTCCAAGCTGGTGGATGGCCGCTTCCCGGATTATCGCCGCGTGTTGCCGAAAAACCCGGACAAAACGCTGGAAGCCAGTTGCGATCTACTGCGTCAGGCGTTTTCCCGTGCGGCCATTCTGTCGAACGAGAAATTCCGTGGTGTACGCTTGTACCTCAACCAGAACCAGTTGCGCATCACCGCCAATAACCCGGAACAGGAAGAGGCGGAAGAAATTCTGGATGTGGAATACGGTGGTACGGAGATGGAAATCGGCTTTAACGTCAGCTACGTGCTGGATGTGCTCAATGCGCTGAAGTGCGAAGAGGTGCGCATGTTGCTGACCGATTCGGTATCCAGCGTCCAGCTTGAGGATGCAGCCAGCCAGGCGGCGGCTTACGTGGTCATGCCGATGCGTCTGTAAATTATCTGTGCGTCTGCCTACCGCCACACGCCGCGCCATTGGGTGCGGCGTGTTGTTATCGGCGTTGTGGTGGGTTTTGTTATCGGTAAGGGCGCGACACGGTCTGGTATGGGCAACAAATCTGGCAAAATGGTTGTGATATGGCGCTGACCCGTCTTCTTATTCGCGATTTCCGCAATATCGAATCGGCCGATCTGGCACTGATTCCTGGCTTTAATTTTCTGGTGGGTGCTAACGGCAGCGGCAAGACCAGCGTACTGGAAGCCATTTACACACTGGGGCATGGCCGGGCGTTTCGCAGCATTCAGGCCGCGAGGGTGATTCGTCATGAGCAGGCGGAATTCATTTTGCATGGCCGCATTGAAGGGCTGGAGCGTGAGCGCGCTGTCGGGTTGAGCAAAAACCGCGACGGCGACAGCACGGTGCGTATCGACGGCAGCGACGGCCACAAAGTGGCTGAGCTGGCGCAACTGCTGCCTATCCAACTGATCACCCCGGAAGGTTTCACCCTGCTTAACGGCGGCCCTAAATACCGCCGCGCGTTTCTGGACTGGGGCTGTTTTCACAACGAACCTGGTTTTTTCAGCGCCTGGAGTAATCTGAAAAGGCTGTTGCGCCAGCGTAACGCCGCTTTGCGTCAGGTCAGCCACTACGGGCAACTGCGTGCCTGGGATCGGGAACTGGTGCCGTTAGCTGAGGGTATCAGCCGGTGGCGCGCCGAGTACAGCGCCGCTATCGCTGCGGATATCGCGTCCACCTGCGCCCAGTTTTTGCCGGAGTTTTCCTTAAGTTTTTCTTTTCAGCGCGGCTGGGATAAAGAGAGTGATTATGCCGACCTGCTGGAGCGCCATTTCGAGCGCGACAGGCAGTTGGGCTACACCGCGCTGGGGCCGCACAAGGCCGATTTTCGTATCCGCGCCGGCGGCGTGGCGGTGGAGGATATGCTATCCCGCGGCCAGCTCAAGCTGCTGATGTGCGCGCTTCGGCTGGCTCAGGGCGAGTTCCTGACCCGGCAAAACGGACTGAAGTGCCTGTACCTGATCGACGACTTCGCCTCCGAGCTGGACAGCACCCGCCGTCGGCTGTTGGCCGAGCGGCTGAAGGCGACGCAGGCGCAGGTGTTCGTCAGCGCCATCACCGCTGAGCAGATTAGCGACATGGTGGGCGAAAATGGCAAGATGTTCCGCGTGGAACAGGGTAAAATAACCGTTCAATCACAGGACTAAATGAGCGAGAAACGTTGATGTCGAATTCTTATGACTCCTCAAGTATCAAGGTATTAAAAGGGCTGGATGCGGTCCGTAAACGCCCGGGGATGTATATCGGTGATACGGATGACGGAACCGGTCTGCATCACATGGTATTCGAGGTGGTGGACAACGCTATCGACGAAGCGCTCGCAGGCTATTGTAAAGATATTGTCGTTACTATTCATGCGGATAACTCGGTATCGGTGCAGGATGACGGCCGTGGTATTCCCACCGGCATCCACGAAGAAGAGGGCGTATCCGCCGCCGAAGTGATCATGACCGTGCTGCATGCTGGCGGTAAGTTCGACGACAACTCCTACAAGGTATCCGGCGGTCTGCACGGGGTGGGGGTATCGGTCGTGAACGCCCTGTCCGAGAAGCTGGAACTGGTTATTCGCCGTGAAGGCAAACTTCATCGTCAGGAATATAAACATGGCGAACCGCAGGCGCCGCTGGGCGTGATCGGCGACGCTGACGCCACCGGCACCACGGTGCGTTTCTGGCCGAGTCTGGAAACTTTCACCAATGTGGTCGAATTTGAATACGACATTCTGGCTAAGCGCCTGCGCGAGTTGTCGTTCCTCAACTCCGGCGTATCGATTCGTCTGCGTGACGAGCGCGAAGCAAACAAAGCCGACCATTTCCACTACGAAGGCGGCATCAAGGCGTTTGTTGAATATCTGAACCGCAACAAGACGCCGATTCACCCGCAGGTGTTCTATTTCAGCGCCGAAAAAGACGACATCGGCGTGGAAATCGCGATGCAATGGAACGATGGTTTCCAGGAAAATATCTACTGCTTTACCAACAACATTCCGCAGCGTGACGGCGGTACCCATCTGGCGGGCTTCCGCGCCGCCATGACCCGTACGCTGAATAACTACATGGACAAGGAAGGCTACAGCAAGAAAGCCAAAGTCAGCGCCACCGGCGATGACGCGCGCGAAGGGCTGATTGCGGTGGTATCGGTGAAGGTGCCGGACCCGAAATTCTCTTCCCAGACCAAAGATAAGCTGGTGTCTTCAGAGGTGAAATCGGCGGTGGAATCGCTGATGAACGACCGTCTGGTGGACTACCTGATGGAAAACCCCAACGACGCTAAAATCGTGGTCGGTAAGATCATCGACGCCGCCCGCGCCCGTGAAGCTGCGCGCAAAGCGCGTGAGATGACCCGCCGCAAAGGCGCGCTGGATCTGGCCGGCCTGCCGGGCAAGCTGGCAGATTGTCAGGAGCGCGACCCGGCACTGTCCGAACTGTACCTGGTGGAGGGTGATTCCGCGGGCGGTTCCGCCAAGCAGGGCCGCAACCGTAAGAATCAGGCCATTCTGCCGTTGAAAGGTAAGATTCTGAACGTGGAAAAAGCGCGTTTCGACAAGATGCTGTCTTCGCAGGAAGTGGCGACGCTAATCACCGCGCTGGGTTGCGGTATCGGTCGCGACGAGTACAACCCGGACAAACTGCGTTACCACAACATCATCATCATGACCGATGCCGACGTCGACGGTTCTCATATTCGTACTCTGTTGCTGACCTTCTTCTATCGCCAGATGCCGGAAATCGTCGAACGTGGCCATGTGTTCATCGCCCAGCCGCCGTTGTACAAGGTGAAGAAAGGCAAACAGGAACAGTACATCAAAGACGACGAGGCGATGGATCAGTACCAGATCGCGCTGGCACTGGATGGGGCCACGCTGCACACCAACGCCCATGCGCCGGCACTGGCCGGTGAGCCGCTGGAGAAACTGGTGGCCGGGCACTACGGCGTACAGAAGCTGATCGATCGTATGGAGCGTCGTTACCCGCGTGCGCTGCTTAATGCATTGATTTATCAACCGTCTCTGACGGAAGCGATGCTGAACTCGCAGGCAGAGGCTCAGTCGTGGATGGAAGCACTGATTCAGTACCTCAGTGAAAAAGAACAGCACGGCAGCACGTACAGCTTCATCCTGCGTCATGTCAATGAGCGCCACGAGCCGGTATTACGTATACGCACTCACGGCGTAGACACCGACTATGCGCTGGACCTGATGTTTGCTCAGGGCAATGAATACCGCAAAATCAACCAGTTGGGTGAGAAACTGCGTGGTTTGATCGAAGACGGCGCGTTTGTTGAGCGTGGCGAGCGTAAACAGCCGGTCGCCAGCTTCGAGCAGGCGCTGGACTGGCTGGTGAAAGAGTCGCGCCGTGGTCTGGCGATTCAGCGCTATAAAGGTCTGGGTGAGATGAACCCGGAACAGCTGTGGGAAACCACTATGGACCCGGAAAGCCGCCGTATGCTGCGCGTGACGGTAAAAGACGCCATCGCCGCCGACGAGCTGTTTACCACTCTGATGGGGGACGCCGTTGAACCGCGCCGCGCCTTTATCGAAGAAAACGCCCTGAAAGCGGCGAATATTGATATTTGATCGGTATTTTTCTGATTTAGGGCTCACAGAAACCCGCGTTCGACGCGGGTTTCTGCTTTTTAAATCCTGATATATTTTATGCGGTTAGCGCCTGCTGCCGGTTGCTGTACCACTCCTGCGCCAACGCCATCACGGCGGTAATCACCATAAAGATAACCGCCGACCAGAAAATGGCGGAGGGATGCCCCTGATCCAACAACCAGCCAAACACCACCGGGCCGCCGGCACCACCGATATTAAAGCCGGTGGTGACCACGCCGAAGACCCGCCCTTCAGCGCCTGCTGGCGACGCGTTACGCACCAGCATATCCCGCGATGGGGCGATAATGCCGGAGAGAAAGCCGGCCACACCCAGAATCAGCGTGGTTGCCAGCGACGGCAGGGTAGATATCGCCACAATCGCGACCAGCACCGCCGTGACCACCAGCGAACCGGTGGCGACCAGCCCGTGATGCCGGGTTTTATCCGCCAGTGAGCCGCCCGCCAGCACGCCGAAGGCGCTGGTAAACAAAAACGCCGTCAGCGCCAGGTTGGCTTCGGTCAACGGCATGCCGTAACCGTTCACCAGCGCGGTCACCGAGAAGTTTTGAATCGAGTTGGTGCTCAGGTTGAGCAGCATAAACAGCACCAGCAGCGACAGGATGGGCAGGGTAAATACCGCCACCTTTGGCGCAGCGGCTTTCTTGTCGTGCGTGGCGGCGGCAGGCAATGCCTCTTGTTTGCCGAGCAACATCGGTACGGTCAGCAGTCCGAGCAGGCCGGATAAGATCAGCGCGAACTCGATGCTGGTGAAGGCGGCGGCCGTCAGCAGTATCGCCGGTGCGACGGCGGTGCCGAGAAAACCGGAAAAAGTATGCACCGAAAAGGCACGGCCCATGCGATTTTCGGCAATGCCGCGTGACAACAGGGCGTAGTCCGACGGGTGATATACCGCGTTGGCAAGCCCAGCCAGCGCCATGGCCGTCAGCATCCAACTGTAGCTGGTAAAGAAGCCGAGCGACAGAAAACACAGGCTACCTAGCGTCAGCCCGGCTATCAGCGTACGGCGTGGGCCGATGCGGTCAACCGCAAAGCCGATCGGCGTTTGCACCAGTGCCGAAACCACGTTGAATACGCCGAGTGCCACCCCGATTTCCACGTAACTGATGCCACGTTGTGCGGAGATGAGCGGCATCAACGCCGGTAGCACCATCATGTGAAAATGGCTCACCCAGTGAGCGGCGGAGACTTGTGCCAGCAGTGATAACTTATTTATTTTCATCATTATTTTAATAGATTAGCTGCGCGGGCGCGCAAGAGCGGATTCAGCAATAAGGTTAACATATCGCCATAGCAGTTAGCCGTCTATCTTTTGCGGGCACGATCTTAACCGAGCGGCGGGGGAATTGAGGGGCGATGGCGGAAACAGGATCTGACTGCTGCTGGTAAAGCCTGCAGTCAGAACAGCGGATTATTGTGGCATCGGCAGGTAAAAATCGAACCGGTGGCTTTTGGTTTCCAGCGCCGACTGGGCCGGTATGCCCGCCAGCGGCGGCGCGTAATCCGGGCGTTTGACCACGACCCGTTTTTTTGCCAGACGGCGGGCCGGTTCCAGCAAGGCGTCAGCGTCGTTGTCAGCACCCACCAGCGACTGAAACACCCGCATCTCCTTTTTCACCAGCGCGCTTTTCTGGCGGTGGGGAAACATCGGATCAAGGTAGACCACGTCCGGCGGTGGGGTAATGGCAGATAACGCAGCAATGCTGGAGGCGTGTAGTAGCGTCAGGCGCTGTTGCAGCCAATCACCGATCTCCGGGTCCTGATAGCCGCGTTGCAGGCCGTTGTCCAGCAACGCCGCCACTACCGGGTGGCGCTCCACCATCCGTACCCGGCAACCAAGTGCGGCCAGCACGAAGGCGTCACGACCGAGGCCGGCGGTGGCGTCCACCACATCCGGCAAATAGTCCTTTTTGATGCCGACCGCTTTGGCGACCGCTTCACCGCGCCCACCGCCGAAGCGGCGGCGATGCGCCATTGCGCCGGAAACGAAATCCACACAGATGGCGCCGAGCTTCGGCTCATCGCATTTGCGCAGTTCCAGCCGCTCGGGGGTGAGTACCAACGCCAGCATGGCGTCGGCGTCGTTTTCCAGCCCCCAGCGTTGGGCCAGTACCGCCAGCGCCTCGGGGTCGGCGCTGGCTTCGGTCAGTAACGCAATTTTCATCCCTGAATGCCGTAGTGTTTCAGCATCGCATCCAGTTGGGGTTCACGGCCACGGAAGCGTTTGAACAGTTCCATCGGTGCTTCAGAGCCGCCGCGGGACAGGATGTTTTCCAGGAATGACTGGCCGGTGTCGCGGTTGAAGATGCCTTCTTCTTCAAAACGGGAGAACGCGTCTGCCGCCAGCACATCGGCCCACAGGTAGCTGTAGTACCCGGCGGCGTAACCACCGGCGAAGATGTGGCTGAATGAGTGCGGGAAGCGGTTCCATTCCGGGCTTTTCACTACGGAAACCTGCGCTTTTATCTCCGCCAGCGTTTCCAGCACACGTGCGCCGGTAGCCGGGTTGTAACCGGAGTGCAGCCGGAAATCGAACAGGCCGAACTCCAACTGACGCAGGATGAACAGCGCTGCCTGATAGTTTTTCGCCGCCAGCATCTTGTCCAGCATGTCTTGCGGCAGCGGTTCGCCGGTTTCGTAGTGACCGGAAATGAACGCCAGCGCATCCGGCTCCCAGCACCAGTTTTCCATAAACTGACTCGGCAGTTCGACCGCATCCCACGGCACGCCGTTGATGCCGGAAACCCCGGCGGTGTCGATACGGGTCAGCATGTGGTGCAACCCGTGGCCGAATTCGTGGAACAGCGTGGTGACTTCATCGTGGGTAAACAGCGCGGGTTTGCCGTTAACCGGGCGGTTGAAGTTACAGGTCAGGTATGCCACCGGTTTTTGCAGCTCGCCGTTGGCTTTGCGCAGACGGCCGACGCAATCGTCCATCCAGGCACCGCCGCGTTTGTGTTCGCGGGCGTACAGATCAAGGTAGAAGCTCCCCAGCAGTTCGCCGCTTTCGTCAAACAGGTCGAAGAAACGCACTTCCGGATGCCAGACGTCAACGCCCTGACGCTCTTTGGCGGTGATGCCGTAAATACGTTTTACAACTTCGAACAACCCTTCCAGCACGCGCGGTTCGGGGAAGTACGGGCGTAGCTGTTCGTCGCTGATGGAATACAGGTGTTGTTTTTGCTGTTCGGCGTAGTAGGTAATGTCCCACGGGTTCAGTTCATCGACGCCAAACTGTGCTTTGGCGAAGGCGCGCAGTTGCGCCAGTTCCTGCTCTCCTTGCGGGCGAGCGCGTTTAGCCAGATCGGTCAGAAAATCCAGCACCTGCTGCGGGTTTTCCGCCATTTTGGTGGCCAGCGATTTGTCGGCGAAGCTCGCGAAGCCTAGCAGTTGCGCCAGTTCATGACGCAGCGCCAGCGTTTCGGCCATCACCTCGCCGTTATCCCACTTACCGGCGTTCGGGCCCTGTTCTGACGCACGGGTCACATAGGCGCGGTACATCTCTTCACGCAGCGCCTGATTGGCGCAGTATGTCATCACCGGCAGGTAGCTTGGGATATCCAGCGTCAGCAACCAGCCCTGTTGTTCCTTCGCCTCCGCCAGGGCTTTGGCCGCGGCCAGCGCGCTTTCCGGCAGACCTTCCAGCTCACTGACGTCGGTTATCAGTTTGGTCCAGCCCATGGTGGCGTCCAGCACGTTGTTGCTGAACTGCGAACCCAGTTCAGACAAGCGGGAAGCGATGTCGCCGTAGCGTTTTTGCTGTTCCGGCGGCAATGCAATCCCGGACAGTTCGAAGTCGCGCAGGGCGTTATCCACCGCTTTTTTCTGCGCGATGCTCAGGTTTGTGTAGTGCTCGCCGTCACGCAGCTCGCGGTAGGCGCGGTACAACCCGGCATGTTGGCCCACCCAGGTGCCGTATTCAGACAGCAGCGGCAGGCATTGTTCATAGGCGCTACGCAATTCCGGACTGTTTTTAACCGAATTCAGGTGGCTGATTGGGGAGAAAATTCGCCCCAGCCTGTCATCACTTTCCGCCAGCGGCTGACACAGGTTATCCCAGGTGAACGGCCCCGGCTGCGCCACCACACGTTCGACCGTCTGGCGACAATCGTTCAGTGCGGCTTGTACGGCGGGGAGGATGTGTTCAATCTGGATCTGGGAGAACGGCGGCAGAGTATAGGAGGAAAGCAATGGATTGGTCATGGCACAGTCCTGAATCTATTAATGATGACTTAACATGAGGGGTAATGAGGGGAAAATCAATGGCAGGGGGCACAACAGGCGAAGGCCGACGGTGAAAAGCGATGATCAGCGGTGATTCTGACGTTCAGGATGGTTGATCGTAACCGGCGTAAAACCACGCTATCAGCGACGGGTTGCTGACGTCGGAAAAGAACTCCGCCACGATATCGCGCATCAGCCCGTAACGGCGGCATAATTGCCCGGCTTCAAATGCGGCCTGTTGCCTTCCCCGCAGTGACGCGCGCTGGTGTGCGTAACCGCAGACGTAGCCGCGGCGGTAATCGTCGCAGTAATGACGGATGTCGCTCATCGATTGCGGCGTACTGGCGTGTAGCCCCGCCAGGATACCGTCGCCAAAGTGGTTTTTCATAAGCGTCGTTTCCGAATATTCGATGTATAAATTATTATATAACGAAAAAGGTCGGTTATTGTACTATTCCATGAGAGACAACGTCCGTGGTGGATTGCGGCGATTGTTGGGGTATTTTGCGGCGCTAACCGTTTATACTATGGCGATTAGCGGCAAACGCGCCCTCATTGACCGGAAATCCATTCGTTATGCTGAGTTATCGCCACAGTTTTCATGCCGGCAATCATGCCGACGTGCTGAAGCACACTGTCCAGAGCCTGATCATTAACGCGCTGAAAGAGAAGGACAAACCGTTCCTGTATCTGGATACGCATTCCGGCGCGGGTCGTTATCAGTTACAGAGCGAACACGCCGAGCGCACCGGTGAATACCTCGACGGCATTGGCCGCATCTGGCAGCGGGACGATATTCCGGCGGAGCTGGAACCGTATATGCAGGTGGTGCGCTCCTATAATTCCGGCGACAAGCTGCGTTATTACCCCGGTTCGCCGCTGATTGCCCGTCAGTTGTTGCGCGATCAGGACAAAATGCATCTGACCGAGCTGCACCCCAGTGATTTTCCGTTGTTGCGTCAGGAGTTTCTGCGTGACGACCGGGCGCGGGTGGTGCGTGAAGACGGCTACCAGCAGTTGAAGGCGCAGTTGCCGCCGCTGTCGCGTCGCGGATTGATTCTGATCGACCCGCCCTATGAACTGAAAACCGATTATCAGGCGGTGGTGAAAGGCATTCAGGAAGGGTATCGCCGCTTTGCCACCGGCGTGTATGCGCTGTGGTATCCGGTGGTGCTGCGTCAGCACATCAAACGTCTGCTGAAAGATCTGGAAGACACCGGCATTCGCCGTATTCTGCAAATTGAACTGGCGGTGCTGCCGGACAGCGATCGCCACGGTATGACCGCCTCCGGCATGATTGTCATCAACCCGCCGTGGAAACTGGAATCCCAGATGAAAAGCGTGCTGCCGTGGCTGCATCAGGCGCTGGTGCCGGCTGGCACCGGCCACGCGTTGGTTGAGTGGGTGGTGCCGGAGTAAGCGTGCGGCTTAACTGAGCGAGGCGCTGCCCGTCGTTATACCCGAAAGGTAGCCAAATCGGTGGCGACTTCGGTTGCCGGAAACAGCGTCTGACATTCCTGACGCAGCCGTTCCAGATCTTCCCGGCCATAGCGGGCGCTGAAGTGGGTGATGATCAACCGCTTCGCGCCAGCGTCTCGTGCGGTGGCGGCGGTTTGCAGGGTGGTGGAGTGCCCGCGTTCGTTGGCGCGCTCCGCCATTGCCCCTTCCACCGTGGCTTCATGCACCATGACGTCGACCCCCGCAGCCAGCTTGAGTGCTTCCGGCGTTGGGCGGGTATCGCCGAAAATCGCCAGCGATTTGCCCGGCAAGCCAGGGCCGAGGTAATCCCAGCCGTTGAGTACCCGCCCGTCATCGAGGGTGACTGTTTCCCCGCGTTTTAACTGCTGGAAATAAGCACCGGGTTTGACGCCCTGCGCCGCCAGTTTTTCCACATCCAGCGCGCCCGGTTTGGGGAGCTCCTCAATGCGGTATCCCACGCAATACAGGGTGTGCGACAGTTCATGCGCGGTCACCCTAAATTGATGATCCTCAAACACGGTGCCGGGAACGATTTCCACCACTTCCAGCGGATAGGTCAGCCAGGAGCCGCTCAGCGTCAGCGCGGTTTCGACGAAGGTTTTCAGCCCGGTCGGGCCGTAGAGCGTCAGCGGTGTTTCGACGCCGGCCATGGAGCGTGAACACAGTAAACCGGGCAGCCCGAACAGATGGTCACCGTGCAGATGGGTGATGAAAATCTTCTCCAGCTTGCCGGGTTTGATTGGGGTGCGCAAAATCTGGTGCTGAGTGCCTTCACCACAGTCAAACAGCCAGAACGCCGGGCGAATACCGTGCAAGTCGAGCGCGATGCCGGTGACGTTACGCTCTTTAGTGGGCACACCCGCGTTGGTGCCGAGAAAAATCAGTTCCATGTGACTCCCTTTATATCGATGCGGTGTTTTTCACGTCATCCCAGCTCAACCCAAAGCGAGCCAGATACTTACGTAGCCTGTCGGCGTCGTTGGGCTGTTTTTTTTGTCGGCGCGAAACGGCAAATAGTGTACGTCCGGCTTCCGACAAGCTGTGGGCTTGTCGGCATACCTCTAACACTCGCTCAAGCTGGCACTGCTCGAAGATATCCAGCTCACCGAGGTGGGCCGGCAATATCGTATTGGCGGTTGTGCTGCGCCATTGCTGTTTAAGACGTTGAATTTCTTCATCTACCAGCGCGGTATTAATGCGCCCTTGCTCGGATAGCGTCGCCATACGGTGTACGCTGGCACCCAGCTCGCGAAAGTTGCCCCGCCAACTGGCGTGCTCCGAACAGGCAAAGGCCAGAAAACGCTGGCGCGCTTCTTTATCGAACCGCACCTGGATTTGTTGCTGTTGGGCAAAACGGTGTAACTCGAAGTCCAGATTAGGTTCGATATCTTCACAACGTTGCGCCAGACCCGGTAGCGGAAAAGTCCACATATTGATGCGAGCGTACAGGTCTTCACGAAAATACCCGGCCTCCACCCAATGCGGCATATCCCGGTGAGTGCCGGCAATCAACTGAAAATCGCTGCTGACTTCTTTATCGGAACCAAACGGCAGAAAGCGTTTTTCTTCTATCGCTTTCAGCAGCATCGCCTGTTCGTCCGGCCCCAACTCACCGATTTCATCAAGAAACAGGATTCCACCGTCGGCTTCCCGCAACAGCCCTGCCCGTGATTGTTGTGCCCCGGTGAATGCGCCGCGAACGTGACCAAACAACGTCGACATCGCGTTATCGCCGCGCAGTGTGGCGCAATTGACGGCGACAAACTTTCCATTGACCTGATGGCGCGATGCCTTGAGCTGATAAATACGGTTGGCCAGAAAAGATTTGCCTGCGCCGGTGGGGCCGGTTAACAAAATGGGCGCGGAAGAACGCAGGGCAACCCGTTCAATTTGGTCGATGATGCGGTTAAACGTTGCATTACGGGTGGCGATACCCGCTTTCAGAAATGAGACGGATGCTTGTTGTTCCCGCAGGAATCGGCTGGTAATGGCGGTGTAACGGCTAAGATCGAGGTCAATAACGGTGTACTGCCCGGCGGGAGACGGTGTTGCGTCGTCATGGTCCGACGGGCTGGTTTGCAGCAGCCGGGCCGGCAGGTATCGCGCTTCCGTCAGCAGGAACCAGCAAATCTGTACCACATGCGTGCCGGTCGTAATATGTACCAGATATTCTTCGTTTTCCGTATCGAACGGGTAGTGCGCCGCGAAGTCGAGAAACGTGGTGTAGACCTCTTCGAAGTCCCAGGGGTCGGTCAGTTCAACCTCATGCAGATTCACCGTGGTGGCAGGCGATATCTGGCTTATATCTTCCTGAACCTGTTGTGCCAGCCCGAAACTGCGTGGCTGATAGAGCAATTCCAGTCGGTCAATCGGCAGATCCGGCTGCTGGCAGGCGGCGATGGTCGGCCGCCATCGATTCCAGCGATTTTGCCGTTTCCCGCGTTTATCCAACGCCGTGCCCAGCACGCCGATCATCACTCTGCGCTTCATGCTTATCCTTTTTTATAAGTCCTTATCTTTTCGGATATTACTTTACCGGGTTAATGATTAACAGGATAGAAGGGTTTTGAATAAAATCATTATAAATCATTGTCTTAAATTTATATTGTCAAATAAGAAAAGACTGGCACGGTTTTGGCAAAAATACCGGGGCTATACACAGGGAGGGAAGCATACCCGGTTACGGCTGGGGGAGCCGGTGATGTTGTTCCCGGATATTTTATGAAAGGGATTAAAAAGAAGATGTTCAAGAAAATAACAATAAGAAAAGGGCAACTCGGTTTACTCAGCCAAAACGGCAACGTGCGGCGAGTCCTGGAAACGGGTGCTCATATCGTATTGGGTTGGCCACGGAAACGGACGGTGGCGTTCATCGAGCAGGATGGTTCCAGGGTTGAAACCGCGCTTGCCGAACATCTACGTCGGTTTCATCCGGAGTGGGTTGCGCGCTACTGCCTGCCGGCGGATATGGCGGATGATGAAATTGGCTTGCGCTATGACCGCGAACACCTGTGTGAGATTTTGCCGCCGGGGACACGGCGTTTGTACTGGCGTCGGGATGAACGGCAGGCTATCGAGCGTATTTCCGTCAATGAGACTCAGGTGCCGGCAAGGCTGTTGCCGGCATTCATGCAGCCCGACTTACGTGGGCAGGTGGTCGCCGGTGATGCCGGCGTATTGGTCGCTGCGGTACCGACATGGCATGTTGGGATTTTGCATCTTAATGGGCAGCCTTCGGTACTGTTGCCGCCGGGTAATCATGGCTACTGGCGTTTCAATCGTAGTGTGAGTGTGACGATGGTGGACACGCGCTTACAGGCGCTGGATGTTGAAGATATCGAGGTGCTGACGGCAGATCGGATCAGCGTGCGTCTGACGTTATTGGCGAACTGGCGCTACAGCGATGTTCTGGCCGCGTTTACGCAGTTGGCGCAACCAGAAGCGCATCTATGCCGGGCTTTACAGGTTGTGCTGCGGGATGTGGTGGGAAGGCATACTTTTGATGAACTGCTGACCCGGAAACATACCGTTGGGGCGCAGGTCAGTGAGCAACTGGAGCAGCAATTGACGGGTTACGGAATAGCGCTGGTTTCGCTGGCCGTGATGGACACCGAAGGCTATAACGCCGCCTGGTAACCGGCACGGCGTTAACGTTAAATAAAAATAACTATTTGAATTAAAAATAAATTAAGGGATTTGCACCATGCATAACGATTATCAGGTGCTGGATGCGCCGCATGGCGTACCGGTAAAAATGTGGACGCACGGTGTTCCGGTCGAGCCTGAGGCCCGCGAACAATTACTGAATACGGCGAAGATGCCGTTTATTTTCAGTCATCTGGCGGTGATGCCGGATGTCCATCTCGGCAAGGGGTCTACGATCGGCAGTGTGATACCCACTCGCGGCGCCATTATTCCGGCCGCGGTGGGGGTGGATATCGGTTGCGGCATGATGGCGGTACGAACTTCGCTGGTTGCCGCCGATTTACCGGACACTCTGTTGGGTATTCGCAACGCCATTGAGCAGGCGGTTCCTCATGGGCGTAGCGTGAATCGTGGTGGACGGGATAAAGGTGCATGGCATCAACCGCCGCCGCGCGTTGATGCCCACTGGCGGCAACTGGATGCCGGGTTCAAACGTATTACCGAACACTATCCGTCGTTGCTGAAAACCAACAATTACCACCACCTGGGTACGCTCGGAACCGGTAACCATTTTATCGAATTGTGTCTCGATGAAGCGGATCGGGTGTGGGTGATGCTGCACAGCGGTTCCCGTGGTATCGGCAATGCCATCGGCAATGTGTTTATCACGTTGGCGCAGCAAGACATGCGGCAGCATATTGCGAATCTACCGGACCGTAATTTGGCGTATTTCGCCGAAGGTAGCCGTCATTTCGATGACTATATGCATGCGGTTGGCTGGGCACAGGGTTATGCGCGCCATAATCGCGAGGTGATGATGGAACAGGTGCTGCAGGCATTGGCACAGGTGGTTCCCAAGCCGTTTACCGCCCGGCAGGCGGCGGTGGATTGCCACCACAATTATGTACAACAGGAAACACATTTTGGCGAGCCGGTGCTGGTCACGCGTAAGGGCGCGGTATCGGCCCACCGTGGGCAGATGGGGATTATTCCCGGCTCGATGGGAGCAAAAAGTTTCATTGTGCGTGGTTTGGGCAATCAAGAGAGCTTTTGTTCCTGTAGCCATGGCGCCGGGCGCACCATGAGCCGAACGGCGGCAAAAAAGCAGTTTACGGTTGAAGACCACGTTCGGGCGACAGCCCACGTCGAATGTCGAAAGGACCATGACGTGATTGATGAAATTCCCATGGCGTACAAAGACATTGATGCCGTGATGGCGGCGCAGGCGTCGCTGGTCGAGATTGTTCACACGCTGCGGCAGGTGGTGTGTGTAAAAGGATAATGAGAGAAAAATATGGAAGATGAATCTGGTGTGAGTGCGCGAACGGCACGTACTGGATGCGACGCTGGCGGGCATGGACCAGACGTTGAACCGGTTGCTGTTTGACACGGTGATGGGGGGATGATTGACCTGTAAAGCCGACGATAGCCGGTTTTACCTATCGCACCGATTTTCAAAACCGTTGCGAACCGCTACGCATTTCTTCATACAATCCCGCTTTCTGTCTTTGCCGGATACCGATTGCTGGCGTTACACTTTTCGCCGGCGTAACGTTTTGCGCCCAGCCAGAGCATGAACTGTAAGGCGCCCGTCGCAGAGATGGCGGCGGGTACGGCCTATTTACTTTTATCGAACGTTTATCGAAAGCAAGCGTGGAGCCCTGATGACCAGACATTATGACTATCTCGCCATTGGTGGCGGCAGCGGCGGTATTGCCTCCATCAACCGTGCGGCCATGTACGGCAAGAAATGTGCGCTGATTGAAGCCAAACATCTGGGCGGCACCTGCGTCAACGTCGGGTGCGTGCCGAAGAAAGTGATGTGGCATGCGGCGCAGATCGCCGAAGCCATTCACCACTACGGGCCGGATTATGGCTTTGATGTCACCGTCAATCAGTTCAATTGGGATACGTTGCTGAAAAACCGCAGCGCTTACATCGACCGTATCCACCAGTCCTACAATAATGTGCTGGGGAAAAATCAGGTCGATGTGATTCAGGGCTTTGCCCGTTTTGTGGATGCGAAAACCGTGGAAGTGAACGGTGAGCGCATCACCGCCGACCATATTCTGATCGCCACCGGCGGCCGCCCGACGCGCCCGGACATTCCCGGTGCGGAATACGGCATTGATTCCGATGGCTTCTTTGAGCTGACCGCGCTGCCGCCGAGGGTTGCCGTCGTGGGCGCCGGTTACATCGCGGTGGAAATCGCCGGCGTGTTGAATGCGCTCGGCTCTGACGTTCACCTGTTCGTGCGCAAACACGCGCCGCTGCGCCAGTTCGACCCGCTGATTGTGGAAACGTTGGTGGAAGTGATGACCACCGAAGGCCCGGCGCTGCATACTGAGTCCATCCCGAAAGCGGTGGTGAAAAATGCCGACGGTAGCCTGACGCTGCAACTGGAAAGCGGGCATGAACACACCGTGGATTGCCTGATCTGGGCGATTGGTCGTGAACCGGCGAACGATAAGGTAAACCTGGAAGCGGCAGGTGTCGTACTGAACAACAAGGGCTACATCGTGGTGGATAAATTCCAGAACACCACTGTGCCGGGTATCTACGCGGTGGGTGACAATACCGGTGCCGTTGAGCTGACGCCGGTCGCCGTGGCGGCGGGTCGCCGTTTGTCTGAGCGCTTGTTTAACAACAAGCCGGACGAGCATCTGGATTACAGCAATATCCCGACTGTCGTATTCAGCCACCCGCCGATCGGCACTATCGGATTAACCGAACCGCAGGCGCGTGAGCAGTACGGCGACGATCAGGTGAAAGTCTACAAATCTGCCTTTACGGCTATGTATACCGCAGTGACGCAGCATCGTCAGCCATGCCGGATGAAACTGGTGTGTGTGGGGCCGGAAGAGAAAATTGTCGGCGTGCACGGTATTGGCTTCGGGATGGATGAAATCCTGCAAGGCTTCGCGGTGGCGGTGAAGATGGGCGCGACCAAACAAGACTTCGATAACACCGTAGCGATTCACCCAACGGCAGCGGAAGAGTTTGTGACTATGCGTTAATGCCAAAGCCGTGATGTACCCACATCATGGTGACCACAGGGTGAGGACATTATTCCTCACCCTGATTCAGTCAAGTCAGTAATACCCCAGTAGATTCCACCACATCAGCCCGACGGCAAAGGTCACGATGACATTGACCGTTACCACGCATAAATTGATTTTGTAAAACCGCGGCCGTTCAAAATAGCCTTGAGCGAAATAAATCGGCCCCGGCCCGCCGCCGTATTCGGTATTTCCCCACATCAGGTTGCTGAAAATGCCAAAGCATATTGCCACCATCACCGGAGGTGCGCCGGCAGCAATCGCGGTGGCGGCAAAAGGTGCGTACAGCGCGGCGACATGGCCGGTCGCGGTAGCGAACAGGTAATGGACGTAAATATAGAGCAGCCCAAGTAAGATAAACGTGCCCATCGCGCCGAAGCCGTGAATGGCACCGCCCATTTTAATCGTCATCCATTTGATGAAGCCCAAATCGGACAAACCGCCAGCCAGGCTAATGATTACGCTAAACCAAATGACGGTATCCCAGGCAGCGTGGTCTTTGAGCAGGGCTTTCCAGTCAACTGCGTGTGATGCAAACAGATAGGCGGCAAGGCCCAGCCCAACGGCAGTGGCTGATAGTCCGGTAATCAGGCTGGTTCCCCAACCAATCAGCGCCAGCAGAAATCCCAGCGCGACTTTTTTCTCGGCGTGCGTCATCGTTCCCAGTTCAGCGAGTGCCTGTTTCCCCATTTGTCTGGCTTCCGGGGTGCGCTTGAGTGCGGGGTTTAGCAACTTGTAGACCAGCAGCGGCATCAGGCAGAAACACACCATGGCTGGTACTACAGCAGCGATAAACCAACTTCCCCAAGTGATTTCGACGTTCAGCGAGGATTTCGCCAGGCTGCCAACCAGCGGATTCGCCGCCATCCCCGTCAGAAAAATGGCACCGGTTATCGGGGTGAACTGGAAACAAACCATGATCAGGAAATCACCGATTTTTTTCCCTGACTCACCCGGTGTGGAACCCAAGACTTCGTTGATGGAGCGCACGATGGGGAAAATAATGCCTCCAGAGCGTGCGGTGACCGACGGCATGGCCGGTGCCATAATCAGGTCGGAAACCCCTAATGAATAGGCAATGCCCAAGCTACTGCCACCGAATAACGACAGCATTTTATAGGCGATTCTTTTGCCAAGACCGGAGGTGACGAATCCCAGAGACAGAATATACGCGCAGAAGATTAACCAAACGGTTCCACTGGAAAAGCCTGCCAGCGCTTTCGCTTCTGGCAGCGTCTGCGTAAAAATAACGACACATAGCGCAATAATCATGACCGCGCCGGAGGGCAGCGGCTGGGTTAATATGGCGGCGATAGTGGCGAGAAAAATGGCAAACATATGCCATGCCTGCGGTGTTAATCCTTCGGGCACAGGGGAAAACCAGATTATGGTTCCCAATAATAGGGGAACCATAAAGGCGATAATTGATTTTCCCTTAGATGAATCAGATGACATGATCATCTCCTCAATCTTACGGGTTATTGGCTGGGGAGTTATTGCCGTTTGGCTGATTTTTCCAGCACCTGATCAACCATTTCCGGCGCGATGCCGAGGTAATTGACCGGGTCCGTCAACTGCTCGATTAATTCCGGTTTGAGGCGGCTGGATACCTGTGGCATGGCGTTCAACACGTCGGCCAGGCGACCGCCCTGCGTATTGACGATACGGCAGGCGTCATAAACGATGTCGTGCGCGTCCTGCCGCCCGATGTAAGGCGCCAGTCCCATCATTACGGCTTCCGCCACGATCAACCCTTTGGTCATATCGAGGTTTTTCGCCATCGCCTGTTCGTCGACAATCAGGCCACCGAGCATGAATTTAGCCTGATTGAGCGCACCGGCGGCCAGCACAAAACTTTCCGGAATCGCGATCCATTCGGCGTGCCACGGACCGGTGGCGCGTTCCAGATCCTGCACCATCGCATCCAGCATTAAGCCGGCGTGTTGGCGTACCCCTTTGGCGCAGGCCAGCATCAGTTCGCTGGAGATCGGGTTACGTTTTTGCGGCATGGTGCTGCTGGCACCGCGGCCTTTGACGAAGGGTTCATACAGTTCGCCAAATTCGTTGGAGGCCAGCAGCATGACGTCATAGGCGATTTTCCCCAGCGATCCGGTGATGACGGCCAGCAAATTCACCGCTTCAGCGAAACCGTCGCGTGCCACATGCCAGGTCGAGGTCGGCACGCCCAGTTTCAGCTCTTCCATCATTGCTTTCTGCACTGCCAAACCGTTGTCACCCAGCGAGGCCAGTGTGCCGGCGGCACCGGCAAACTCACCGACCAGAATGCGCGGGCGTGCCTGTTCGAGGCGTTCAGCGTGGCGGTCAAACATATCCAGCCAGATGGCAGCTTTATAACCGAAGGTGATGGGCAATGCCTGTTGCAGATGGGTTCTGCCCGCCATTGGGGTATTGCGGTAGCGCCGTGCCAGATCGGCGAGCGTGCTACGCAGCGACCGGATATCCGCCTCGATCAGATCGAAGGCGTCGCGGATCTGCAACACCACCGCCGTATCCATAATGTCTTGTGTGGTCGCGCCCCAGTGTACGTAGCCGCCAGATGCTCCGGCCTGTTTCGAGATCTGATGGACCAGCGGTAAAATCGGGTAGCCGACGATTTCGGTTTCATGTCGCAGAAGGTCAAAATCCAGTGTGTCGGCGTTGCAGGTGTTGGCGATCTCGTCGGCGGCCTGCTGCGGGATAACGCCGCAGCGGGCTTCGGCTTTCGCCAACGCGATCTCTACCTCAACGTATTTTCGAATTAATTCGTGGTCGTCAAAGATGGCGCGCATTTCCGGCGTGCCGAACGAGTCTCTGAACAGAATAGAATCAAGAACATTCGATGCCATAGTGACCCCTCCCGGGTGTGATTTAGTGATAGACTGACCGATAGCAACGGTCTCGGTACGGTATGTCCGTGACGACCGATAAGGGTGATGAAAATGTCCGGACATATTTAAATGTACGGACATTTATAGCGAGCGCGCATAGCCAGCGGAAGTGTTTACTCACCGCTTTGTGATGGCGATCATTAATTTTTCGAAGAATCTATCTTTATGAAAGAGTCCCTCTATAAGCGGATTGCCCGCGAGCTGGCGCAGGATATTGTTTCCGGCAAGTACCCGGCAGGTTCGCTTTTCCCGACCGAAAAGGCGCTCTGTGAGGTGTATCAGGCCAGCCGACACACCGTGCGGGAAGCCCTGCGCGAGCTTACCGAGCAAGGGCTGATTTCAAGGCGTAAGGGGGCCGGGACCCACGTCACCGATGCCAGAGACGGGAACACAAACCACCCACTGGCAAACCTGGAAGATTTGCTGGCGCTGGCCCGGAATAATTTGCGGGTGGTGAAAAAGATTGATGAGATCGTCGCCGATTATGAATTGTCGCAAATCATCGGTTGCTCACCGGGGTCACGTTGGCTGCATATCGCGAGTATTCGGGAGGACAGCATCAAGCCGGATGCGCCGATTTGCTGGACGGACAGCTATGCCAGCGCGGCCTACGACAAGGTCAGGCGCCTCGTTCGTAGCGATCCGTTTTCGCTGATCAGCGATTTGATCGAAAATCACTATGGCGTGCAAAGCAAGGAAGTACACCAGACCATTACGGCGGTTGGCGTGCCGGCCAAAATTGCGAAACAACTGGGAGTGGAGGCCGGGTCGCCGGCGTTGAAAATCATACGGCGCTATCTGGATCGTAACGGCGAAACCTTTGAAACGACCATCTCGATTCATCCTGCCGGGCGATATACTTGTTCGATTGTTCTGAAACACCACGATGGTAATGGTTAGCGTCGGCTAATGGTGCTTTTCACAGGGTGAGGACATTATTCCTCACCCTGATTCAGTAAAGTCAGTAATACCCCAGCGTTTCCCCATCCAATAGGCTTAGCGATCGGCATTCGCCGATGCCGGTTCTGTTTTATTCCTCAATAAGACGCGCCGGTGTTACAGATTCGCGTTGGCACTGGCTTTAGTGCTGCTGGCGGCGGATTTTGTGGGTTCGCCCAGCGTCTGTTTAAACCAGTTGACGACGCGTTCAATAATCGGTTTTTGGAACCAGGTGATATCGCCATGGTTGGCTCCTTCGACCAGCACATAGTCGACGCGGTTACCTTCAGCCTTCAGGGCCTTGAATAACTGGGCGCTTTGCAGCGGTGATACCAGGGTGTCCTTGCTGCCATGCATAATCAGGAAGGGCGGTTTTTTGCCTTTGATATGCCCCATTGGGCTGGCGTTCAGCGCTTTTTTCGGATCGCTGCTGATAGTTGCGCCCGGCCAGTCACGGAAGGCGGTGCCGTTAACTAATAGCGCTTCGGTGACGGCTGGCGATTGATGAACTTTCTGGACATTTTCTGGGAAACCTTCGCCGATATTCAGCAGATTAGAGAGACCGTACAAGGTGACGACCGCCTGAACGTCGGAAGATTGATTCAGGAACTGTCCCTGTTCAAACTGTTTGTCGCCATTGGTCGTGCCTAGCATCTGGGCCAGATATCCACCCGCTGAATCGCCCAGCACGCCAATGCGGTTCGGATCAATACCATACTCGGCCGCGTGTTCCCTCAGAAAACGCACGGCGGATTTGCCATCCTGCACGGGGGCTGGGAAGGTGTCGGGCACGACGCGGTACTCCGCCGCGGCGACGACAAAACCGGCTTCAGCCAGCGCCATACGCATTTCGGAGAATTTTTCATAGTCGGCTGAAGTAAAGCCCCCACCGGGGAAATACACAATCGCTGGTTTCAGATCCTGTGTGCGGGGAATTAATAACGACATCCGTAGTTGCCGTATCGCACGCGTGCTTTTTACCTGGGAATAAATAATACCGCTCATGGCATCAATCTGCTCGCTGGTCTTCTTTACCTGAATAACCAGAGCACCGTCGGCGTAACCAGGTAAATCGGGGGTTGCAGCATTAACTACACTGGTGGTCATCCCCATTATGATTCCGCCTGCCAGTACGATTTTTTTGAATAACATGGTTGTCCCTTTTTATTTTTCATATGAAATATCTGGTTTTACTTTTTCACAAAGACGCCTCTATGAGTATAGGGTGAGTGTAAATAGATGTGATCAACCAGATTTATTGGTAATTAATAACAAATAACAATAACAGTAATAGTTGTTTTTTCTATTATCTGGTGTGGTTAATACGGCTGTTTTGATAACCGATGATATACCTAAGGAATGTGAGTGGCAGGGTAATACGCTCGGGTTGAATGACGCTATTCCACGACCCGCAAACCCCTGGCACCCATCAATTCTGTGATGAGCAGCATTAAAAACGGTTTGCTGTGGCCCGCAAGGGACAAGGCGTTGGATGAACTGGATAATAAAATCAGCACACCTGCAATTTGCAGTATGACAGGTATATTTTTATCTGATTCTGTATGCCATTAATATAAATAATGTATTGATTCCGTGAGGTAGAAATAAAAGTCATCAGTAAGATATTTACGGTGTTTTCAATTATTGGCTTTTTCAGTTCTTCGGTAATGGCTGACGAAAAGGTCAACGTGGAAAAAGAAGCGCCACCAAAAACTGAACTGGTGATGGAAATTACCGCGGATATTGCTCCTCCCGTCGCTTTGGGAAAAGGCCGATTGGGTGAGCGAGCGCAGCCAACACACCTGCAACTTGAAGTATGACGGGTATTATCGGCACGCTGACCAGCCTTAAGCCCCAGCGAGCCGCCGTACTGATCCGGGTTTATAAATTGATACCGTAGTTATGTCGCGCCGTGATGCATAATAGCTTTGCGCCTGCCGTGAAATACGCGGGGAGCAGGCTGGGGATGTTATGTTTACCCACCCTGATAACGCCCCGGTTTATGCCAGTTCATCAGCATGGCGTTCATTGCCAGCGCGCTGAGCGCAGACCACAGCAGCAAAGGAATGGGCATGGTGAGCGAGGATATCGCGAACACCAGCAGATCCAGTAGCATCTGGCTTTTACCGGCATTGATATTGAAGCGTTTATAAAGCCAGAGCGTGACCACGCCAGTACCGCCGACCGAGGCGTTGTGGCGAGCCAGCGACAGAATCCCCATACCGAGGAAGGTACCGCCCACCAGTGCGGAAAACAGCGGATGCACATAGTTGATGGTCAGCAGGTTGGGTACCGCCTGAGTGGCGAGGCTCAGGGCAATGTTGACTGCCAACGTCTTCAACGTGAACGCGCGGCCCATACTGAAGTAGCAGAAAATCATGAACGGGATGTTGGTCAGGATAAACAACGTGCCGATCGACAACGGAACCAGGTAGGAAATCAGTAGGGTAATACCGGCAATCCCACCGGTGATCATGCCTGAAAGTTTCAGTAAATTCAGACCGATCGCAATAAACATCACCCCCAGAATCAGGCCGTACACATCGTCTTTCAGGGTATGAGCCAGCCCCGGTGCCTGTCCGGTATCCGCTGTCTTGGGTAGCGCAACAGAGTCTTTCAGCACGGTATCACCCTCATCAACATCATGTCGTCCAATTTAGCCATAAGAAATGCATATATCTGCGTATTTCATGACTGAAAATTCAGTATTGGCGCTCAAATTAACATTGATCGTGGAGTGACTTTTAACTAAAAGAAAAGTCATTTATCGATTAGATTAGGGATTATCACTCATAAGCACGGCAGGAAGAGAGATTATCACTCATGAAGATCGACCGTATCGATGCGCAGATATTGAATGAGCTACAGCAGGATGCCCGGCTAAAAACCACGGAGTTAGCTGAACGGGTATGTCTGTCGGCTACACCCTGTACCCGGCGACTCAAACAGCTGGAAGACGCCGGTATGATCGACCGGTATGTCACGCTGCTGGATCAGGAGAAAGCCGGGTTTCCGGTGAATGCGTACATTTCATTGACGCTGGAGCCCAAAGCGGAAGCGACCTTTCGCAAGTTTGAGCAACAAATCGCCACCTTTGACGAGGTGATGGAGTGTCATTTGATGTCCGGCAGTCATGATTTTATGCTGCGGGTAGTGGCCGCCAGCTTGTCAGATTTTGAGAAATTCCTGCAAAAGAAACTGATCAAAATCGAAGGACTGCGTGATGTGCAGTCCTCGTTTTCGTTGCGGCGGTTGATTCACAAAACCGCGTTACCGGTTAAAGCGACGGTATGATATCAGGCGGCGAATTCGCCGCTGGCAACCAGAAAATCGATCAGTGCGGTCAGCGTTTTCAGGTCGTCATAGGCGATGTTGTGGAATAACGCGATGCGTAACTGGTTACGCCCCAGCGCCCGATAACCTTCGATACCGTGCGCCAGCCCTTGCTCGTCCAGATAACGGGTCAGCTTGTCTGCTGAAATCGTATCGGCCAGGTCGATGGTCGCAACGGTGGTGGAGCGGGCTGCCGGGTCGGCCACATAGGCGGACAGATAATCCCGTTCGGCGGCCCACTGGTACAGCAGTTCGGCTTTCTCCGCCGCCTGACGCTCTACTTCGGCAAAGCCCAGCGTGTTCATGCGCTTCACCTGTTCAGCGAACAGGAACAAGGTCACCACCGCCGGCGTGTTGTAAGTCTGCTGCTGCTCGCTGTTGCTCAGCGCCAGCCGCCAGTCGGCGAACGCCGGGATATAACGGCTGGGATCAGCGGCGATCTCGGCGATCCGCGCTTTGGCTTTCGGCGACAGAATTGCCACGAATAGCCCGCCTTCGCTGGCGAATACTTTTTGCGGCGAGAAGAAAAAGACATCCACACGGGAGAGATCACAGGCGATTTGCCCGGCACCACTGGTCGCGTCTATCGCCAGCAGACAGTCTTCCCCTACCTCGGGTAACACGGTATTCATCACCCCGGTGGAGGTTTCATTCAGCGTACAGGCCACCACATCAGCACCTTGTGTCACGAAGGTGGAATTCGCCTGACCGTATGCCACCGCGACGTTGTCCGCCTCAATCCACGGGATGCGGCGCGAGGCTTTAAACCACTTCTCCGAGAATTCACCACAGGTGTGGTGGACGATGCGTTTTCTGACCAGCCCGAGGCCCACCATATCGAATAGCGCGGTGGCCCCACCGTTACCCAGTACGATGCTGTAGTCATCCGGTACCGACAGGTAATCCCGCAAGCCTTGCTGAATCTCGCGGCACAGTGCGCGCACCGGTTCTTTGCGATGGCTGGTGCCCAGCAAATGTGGCCCTTTATCTTTCAGGCGCGTCAGGTCATCAAGCTGGATCAGTGATGGGCCGCAGCCAAAACGGGGATCCACCGGAATCAGGGCTTCAGGAAGGGTTATCGCCACGCGTTTCTCCTCAGGTTTTATCAGGTTCTCATGATGCTGTTTTCATCAGAATACGCGGGATGGGGAGAAAAGCGGTATGACTATTTTAGCCTGATGGTGTTGTCGTCCTCGCCGCCATGCCAGCGGTGAAAACCGTGGCGATAGGGAAAAATGATATTAAAATGTTAATTAACGGTTTGCAAAAAACGCATTTTGTTATAAGAATAATAACAATAGGATTATTTCAGAGAAAAGGTCGCGATGATGGTGTTTATCACCCGTCATGGCATTGGTTTTTTCAAAATAAATTTCCCAAAAAAATAAATTATTTCAAACTGAATTAATTCCAGATAATGATTTTCGTGAGGCGGTGACGCTTCTGTTTGTGCATTTATCTCTGGAAAGGTTTTTTATTTATTACTGCCTGTAACGTCAGGTGTTTTCTTCGGTAACGAGTGCAACAGGGAGCAGGGATATCAAGGTGATGTGTCATCTGTCTGATATCGTTATTTCTTTTTATGAGAAGAGGCGTTTATCTTTTCATGTTAGTCGAATGTTTATTGCTGGCTGACATGATGCAGTTATTCCCAGGTTAGTCTTCTCTGTGATGGAAATAATGGTTCGCAGCCTGATGTGGTGTTGTATCTCTATAAATACGGTAAGCACGGAGGCAATATGGATATATCGGTAACCGAACTGGCGTTATTCCCGGCAGAAGGGCGTTCCGGGTGGACAGACTGGCGTTGGCAGCAGAAAAATGCCATTCGTGATGAACCCGCATTACGGGCAGCGTGTGGCGGCTGGAGTGATGAGATCGCGCAGCGTATTACCCATAATCTTGCCAGCCGGAAGATGCAGATCACGCCGTATTATGCCAACCTGATAAAAGATGCTGGGTATAAGAATATTGTCGACAATCCGCTGTGGCGCCAGGTGGTGCCGTTCTGGCTCGATGATGGCGCGACCGGTTACGACGGTGAATCAGAAAACTGGGAGCTGTCTCATGAAATGAAAACGCCGATTTGTCAGCATAAATATGACAATCGGGTCATTCTGCGGATGGTGAATACCTGTAATTCCTACTGCCAGTTCTGCTTTGAAGCACTGCGGACGTTAAAGGTCGATTCGGAAAAAGAAAATGCCGGAAGAAAAGCCTTTCAGGATTCGTTGAATTATATCCGTAATACTCCAGGCGTAGAGGAGGTCATTCTCAGTGGCGGCGATCCGATGATGCTGACGGACGTGAAACTGGATGAATGTCTGGGGGCAATCCGTAATATCCGTGATTCCCTGTTAATCCGGATTCATTCCCGCTCGTTGACCTTTAATCCTTATCGTATTACCGACACGTTACTGGATATTCTGCGTCGTCATCGCGTCAATGCCTTTGGAGTACATGTGTGCCATCCGCTGGAATTAAGCGATGCCTTTCGTGATGCGGTAAAACGTATTCAGCAGGTCGTGCCGATTGTGTTTTCCAATATGCCGCTACTGCGTGGTGTCAATGACAATGAAGACACGCTCAGGCAGTTGTTTATTGAATTATATCGTATGGGGGTGAAGCCCTATTATTTATATCATTTCATGCCTTTTTCTCCGGGTGCCTCGGAATATAAAGCATCGATCCGCGATGCGATTGCCATCATGAACCGGTTGAAACGTCGGGTATCCAATATTGCCTTGCCGGAATATGTGCTGCCCCATGCGAAAGGGAAGTTCACTGTTCCGTTGCTGAGCAGTGTGCAAGACATGCCGCAGTTTGAAGACATCGATGGCGAGCGCTTTTACCGTTTCACCAACTGGCAGGGCGATGTCTGCCGCTGGCAGGACAGTTAAACGGTATCACGTGGCGACACAAGGAGAAAAAGGTATGAAACCCGAAGCCATCTTATTTGTGGACGTGAATGATACCGCGGTGCCGGTCTATACCTACCGTGAGCCGCACTTTGCGGCAGCGCGCCGTCGGGGGCTGTTGTGCCTGACGGCGGCATGGACCGGTCACCGGCAGCGACAGCGGCTGGAAGCAGACAGCGATGACGTGTTCTGGCTGCCGACGCTGTCGGTGGCTTCGCTGGATGCGCTGCTGCAACAACTGGCGGAGCGTTATCAGGTACGGGCAGTCTTGTGCCATGCCGGGCATGCCTCGCCGCTTGGGCAGATGGGGTGTCTGGTGGCGGAGCTGTGCCAGCGTCATGGCCTGGTTTACAGCACGGCACAGGCGGTGGAGCGGTGTAATAACAAGTTCCTGATGCGACAGGCGCTGGAGCGGGCGGGTGTCCGGTCGGTGGCGTACGCGTTGTGTCATGATGAAGCGGAATTACAGCGTGAAGCCGAGCGGGTGGGCTACCCGCTGATTGCGAAACCGCCCTACGGGGCGGCTTCCGCATTTATTCGTCAATGCGTCGACTGGCGGCAGTTGCAGGCGTATTACCACCAGTTTATCGAACAGTATGATCGGGCTTCAGTAGCCAGTTTTTACGGTGAATCGTGCCGTTTTACCGACCTTGACGGACATTCACACCACTATGTGCCAGGCCGTTCCGTGCTGCTGGAGTCCTATATTGACGGCATTGAAGGGAGTGTGGAGTGCGTGGCGACGTCGCAGGCGGTTTTCCCGGTGCTGATCAACGAAAAACTGCTACTGACCACGCAGGGCACGACCGTGCTGGAAAATCTACTGATTACACCGCCGGTGGCTTTCTCTGCGCGTCAGCAACAGCTGATTCGGGACTATGCCGTTGCCTGTTTGCAGGCGTTGGGGCTGACCTACGCGGTGGCGCACGTCGAATTCCGGATGACGGCGTCAGGGCCGGTGGTTATCGAGGTCAACCCGCGTCTGGGTGGGCTGTACGTGAACGCGGCGTTTCAGGATATCGCCGGGCTGGACCCGTACGATCTGTATCTGTCTTTATTACTGGCGGATAACGGGGTAGAGATATCGCTACAGATGGCTTGTGAGCGGGTTTCCAGCAACGCACAGCACTATTCCATGTTTGCGATTTATCCTCCCACCAGCGGCTATTTCAACGGTTTTCACGGCCTGTCGTGGGTGGAGCGTCACCCGGCGGTGCTGGCGTTTGGCCATTATCCGGTGGGGCATTACGTGGATGCGGATATCGAAGAACATTACCTGTTCAAAGGGTGGGCTCGGGTTGCATCAGCACAGGATGCGCAGGCGTTGTACGAGACGCTGCAACACTATCTTCGTCCGATGATAGGCCCAACACCGAGTGACATCGACAGCGGCGTGTCCTCTGCCATCGCCGCTGTGCGCTAAATCAGGAAACCCACCATGAATACAAACAGGTTTAATGCAGACGGCATTACCGAGCAACTCAAGCTGCAGGGGTATTGCCATCTTCACGCCAGCCAGGAGTGGATTGCCGTAGATCCGGAGGAAGAGCAGAGCTTCAAAGCCTACTGGGATAATTTGGTCGAGGATGAAAATTTTAAAAGTTATACCCGCCGCGAACGACGGATCCTGCGGTTTTTCTGCCATCCTGACCGCTCGCTGCAACTGAACGCCGATGCGGATTATTGCTCTACGGTGACCTACAACATTGATTACAAACCGGGGCCAAACCGCCTGCGGTATGCCGAAGAAGGGTTTATCCGCCATCCGTTACTACAACGCATCGTGGTGACGGATATGGCGATGATACGCCCGTGGATGGCTGCCGAACGGTCGTATGCTATCGACATCCATCAGTTCCGGGTCAGGGCGGAAAAAGGCAACAGCAGCCCGACCACATCCGGCATCCATCAGGATGGGATGGCGTGGATCTGTATGCACTTTATCCAGAGTGAAGGGACGCAGCCGGTGGTGTCCGAAATATTCACCTCCGCCGAGGAGCATGATCCGCCATTGCTGGCAACGGCAATGAGCCGGTTCCTGGAGACCCTGATTGTGGATGATAAAAAGTTATATCACCGTGCCGGACCGGTTTGCCCGGTCGCAGAGGCGACGTCCGCTTACCGGGATTTATTGTTGGTGACGTTCCGGCCGATGCAGGAGCGCTAGCAGACGATACAGCGGGTAATACAGCAGGCAATAAAACAGGCAGTACAACAGACAGTACAACAGGGAACATCACAGGGAAAACAAAGGGTAATCCGTCATGGCTGAGCATCATGAGAGTGACATCGGACAATCCCGGCGGAACGCCGGGTTGATCATCGCGGCGCGTTTTATTTCCGACTTTGGCGCCTTTCTGAACATGGTGGCGCTATCCACTTACGTTTATCTGCTGAGCAACAGTGTGGTAAACGTCAGTATTTTTCTGGCTTGTCGGGTGGCTGGCGGATTGTTGGCAAGTCTTGTGGGTACGCCGTTTTTCCGGCGTTTTCAGGGGCGTTCGTCGCTGGTGGGGTTTGACCTGCTGCGAGCGGCGTTGCTTTCGCTATTGCTGGTGTTGCCGCCTGCGTGGCAATTGCCGTTATTACCGGTGATCGCGCTCGGGGTCGGGGTGGGGAATGCCATGTTTGCGATTGGGCTGAACAGCCAGTTGCCCTACTGGGTGGAGCCCAGCCTGCGGCTGACCACCAATGCCTGGCTGACCTCGGTGGCAGCCAGTGGCGCGGTATTAGGCAGTCTGGTGTCAGGCCTGTTGGTCGCCGGTTTTGGTTACCCGGTGGTCTTTATGCTGAATGTCGCCACTTATCTGACCGCCGCGCTGTTGATTCTGCCGTTGCGCATGGTTGAAAAACCACAGCCCCGGGCGAGCCAGCGCGATCGGTTCAGCGAATGGCGGCAACTGCGCGAAGGGTTGCGTGGCGCGCCGATGCTGGCAGGTATGCTGATCGTCAGTATGGCGGATACGCTTGGCAGTGCGGCGCATAACGTGGGCTTTCCTGTCTTGTCCGCATTGATCTCGCCCGACAGCGCCAGTAAGACCATGGGCCTGATGCTGGCGTTATGGGCGGTGGGTAAATTCGCAGGGGCGCGGGGGAGCGGCTTTTTGCTCCGGCAAGGGCAGCAGCGGACAATGGAACGGGCTTTTTTTATCGGGGTGGCGTTGATGTCCACCGGTTTTATTCTGACCTTCCAGCAAACCGGGCTGGCGTGGCTGCTGGTGTTTGTGGTGTGGGCGGGTATTGGCGACGGCGTGGCGGAAGTCAGCCTGATTTCCCGTGCGCAAAGTGAGCCGGAATCCCTGCGATTACCTATCTTCAGCCTGCTGACGTTGATGCAGATGACCGGGTTCGGTATCGGCATGCTGCTGGTGGCACCATTCTATGTCTGGTGGACGCCTGCGGCGGTGATTGTGCTGTTCCACGGTTTGCCGCTGACCATGCTGCTGGTAGTGCAAGTCTGGGTCTACCGCTATGGTCAGCGTTGTGCAGCAAGACGCTCTGGTGAGATGATGAATTCTCATTACAGCCAGAAGGAATAAGCAGTGTCAGCACAATGGGAACAAGAGAGCTATCAGGTTTCGACGGATCCGCGGCGGCTTGACCTGGACATCATTCATGGTTACCTCACCACCTCCAGTTGGGCCGCGGGTATCGACCGGGAAACCGTCGCGCTGTCTGTCGCCAATAGCCTGTGTTTCGGGCTGTACCATCAGGCGCGTCAGATTGGTTTTGCCCGCATGGTGACGGACTTCGCCACGTTCGGTTATCTGTGCGATGTCTTTGTCTTACCTGCGCATCAGGGGGCTGGGTTAGGGCGTTTTCTGGTGGAGTGCACCATCAGACACCCGCGGCTGCAACGCCTGCGTCGTCAGTTGCTGCTGACCTCCACCGCGCCGTGGCTGTATCAGAAAATCGGATACGAGCCTATCAATCGTCAGGATTATGCCTGGACGTTTGTTCGCAAGGATATCTACCAGCCGGGTGCGTAACGTTCGGATACCCTGAATTCCGGGGCGCGATCGGGTTTCGGTATTAGTCCGGCGCGACCAGATTCGCCTTCATCTTCTGCAATACCTGTGCGAACTGGCGGCGTTCTTCCGCTGTTACGTCGACAAAGGCACGTTGCAGCAGTTCGGTGCGCGCCTGCGCAAAAAGACGATGGGTGTCTTCACCTTTTTTCGTGAGTGATACCACCTGTGCCCGGCGATCGGTGGGGGAAGGCTCTCGGGTGATCAACTCCAGCGTTTCCAGCTCTTTTAGCAGGCGGGCAATCTGCGCCTTATCCCGGCCCATGTACTGCGCCAGAAAATGCTGGCTTTGACCTGGGTGGCGGGCAATCAATCCTAATGTACGCGCCTGAAACGGGGCGAGTCCCGTTTGTGTGAGTGCGTCGCTCTCCTGTAGCCGCTGTTTAACCCCGTGGATCACTTCGCCCAGCAACTCAAACGTCTGGGTATCAAGAGTGTCATGCATTAATTTATTGACCTTATCAACTATTCGGTTATATGGTTGACATTGTCAACCATATGGCGGAGACCGCCGCTCATTCCATCACATCATGTAGCCGCAAGGATAAAACCATGCCTTATCACTATCGTATCACGCTGGAAAATCTCACCGATAATCGCGACGATAAGCCGCAAAATCGTTCACTGACGTTTGACGCCACCAATCATGACGATATTCTGGAAATTATTGAGAAAGTTCGGTCAAAAGGGATCTTACCGGACTCGGACGTCGCCGCGTTTTGCACAGGTCTAAAGCTATTTGGTGAAGTGATGATGGTCCACCGCAAAGAGGCGCTGTTTCGTGACCTGATCCCCGCTTTTCGGGATTTTATGCTGCGGCTGAAACGGGGGGAAACGGCCTGATTTATCGTGTTACGTTTCCCCGATGACAGGGATGACCAGTGAAGATGAGCGAGATTCGGTGTGCTGGCTATTCGCGTAGCCTTGCTATTCGCGTAGCGGCGCACAGCTTTCTCTGTGTGCCCGGGCACGCATGGTGACATTTCAATGGGAGAACGTAATTTATGCATCAGTATGCGCTGGTAGGCGATGTCGGCGGCACCAACGCCCGTCTCGCCTTGTGTGAACTGGCAAATGGGCATCTGTCGCACAGCAAACAATACGCGGTTCAGGAACACGACAGTCTGGAAGCGGCGATTCGTTTGTTTTTGACCGAACACGCGGATCTCACCATCAAAGCGGCCTGTATCGCCATCGCCTGTCCGGTGACCGGCGACTGGGTGTCGATGACCAATCACCATTGGGCGTTTTCCATCTCGGCGATGCAGCAGAACCTGGGGTTTTATCGCCTGGCCGTGATCAACGATTTCACCGCCGTCAGCATGGCGGTGCCGGTGCTGACGCCAGAAGATGTGATTCAACTGGGGGGCGAAGCGCCCGTGGCAGGCAAGCCGGTGGCGGTGTACGGTGCCGGGACCGGGCTGGGTGTGGCGCATCTGTTACCGGTTGACGGGAAATGGCTGAGCCTGCCGGGTGAAGGTGGTCACGTCGATTTCGCGCCAAATAGCGAAGAAGAGGACATCCTGTTGCAGGTGCTGCGTCAGGAATTAGGGCATGTTTCCGCTGAGCGTGTGCTGTCCGGGCCGGGCCTGATGAATATTTACCGCGCGATCGTTAAAGCGGATGATCGGGTGCCGGAAGCGCTGACACCGCAGATAGTGTCTGAACGCGCGCTGGCGCACAGCGATGTCGACTGTTTGCGGGCGTTGTCGTTATTTTGCGTGCTGATGGGGCGTTTTGGCGGCAATCTGGCGCTGAATCTTGGCACGTTTGGCGGTGTCTATATCGCAGGCGGGATTGTGCCGCGTTTTCTTGAGTTCTTCCGTAACTCCGGTTTTCGCGGCGCTTTTGAAGACAAAGGCCGTTTTCGCGATTATCTGGCCGATATCCCGGTGTTTATGATAACGCACCCGCAGCCGGGGCTACTGGGTGCCGGTGCCTACCTGCGTCAGGCGCTGGGGCAGACGCTGTAACCCGCATTATCCACCTCTGCCACCTTCCGTCTGGTGGTCAGTCCGTCAGGTAACCCACAGGTTGCCTGACGGCAGGTATTCCCCAGAATGGGGGTAGCGTTATTGCAGCGGTGAGGCGGGTAAGGCAATGAGTTGCGTTTCCTCTACATTTTCGATCATCGCCATCTCAAATCCCGCCATATCGGCATGAAATGCATCGCTGGACATGTAAGCAAGCGTCGTTGCCTGAATATCCACGCCGTCGGCATAACTCACCAGTGCCACCACCTGGCGGTCATTCTCCTGCGGGCGAAAAACACCGTGCGTTTCGATGTGAAACAGTTTCAGGCTCTCAATGTGGCGATACCAGATTTCAGCGTACTGGCTGGCCGCCGCCGCCGTTTTCAATGTGTAGGTTCTTAACTGAAAGACAGACATCGTGACCTCTCCTGATTGTGTGGTGAGTACGGAGTATTGATGATCCGATGCGCGAGGAATGACGCCATTTGTGCGGGAGGGATGAGCCGAAAGTGAAAAACGCACGCAATGCGCCTTGTTTACTCTTAGGGATAATTCGGAGCAAACAAGGCCAGGCATGGTGAACGGTATTCTTGTGAACGGTATTGCTGTGGACGGTACGGCTGATGTCGTCAGCCCTGGTTTCCCGGCCAGAACGGCTCGCCCAGCGTCAGCATCAACCGGTTGGCCCAGGCAAAAAACGCGGTGGACTGAATCAGGTCGAGAATCTCCAGCGTGTCCAGCCCTTGTTCACGCAGGTGCGCCAAATCTTGTGCGTTAGCCTGCGATGGCGTGGTGGAGAGCCGGGCGGCGAAGGTGATGATCGCCTGCCAGCGGGGGTTCTGCTCGGCGGCAAGATCTTCCCCCGGTGGTACGTCAAGCAGGCGTTGTACGGCGTCATGCTGCTTCGACAGTTGGCTGGCCTTGCGGGCGTGTACCGAGGCGCAATAAATACAGCCGTTTACCTTGCTGACGACGGCGGCCGCCAGTTCCCGGTCCTGGCGCGGCAGTCCACCGGACGTATAGAAGATGCCCTTGTCGGTGAGGGTGCGTTGCTCCAGTACCGGCAGGTTGCGGCCCAGCAAGCGGAAGTAATCGGAATCGGTATGGCCGAAACGCGCCAGAATCGCTTGTTCATCCGGGGTGAATTCCGCCAGCGGTTTGGCCGGGAGCCACGGTTCCCAGCCGAGCTCACCCTGTGTAAACGCGTTCGGGGCGGTTTTGCCGCTGTTGGTCAGCGCTTGGGTATGCCAGTGACCGGCGACGGCAGCGGGCGCCACCGGCGCCACCTCCTCGGTGTGACCGGCCAGTAGCCGGTAGCCGTACAGCAAGCGGCTTTGAAAACTGACAAAAGCGACCAGTTGCGACAGGGTGACGATGTCGTCTGCCGCCCAACCCGCTTGTTGCAGCGCCTGCAAGAATTCCGGTTGTGCGGCGATGGGCTGTAATGCCAGACGTTTGGCATGCTCCAGTGCCAGGTCCAGCGCTACGCCGGACGTCGGGGCCGGAAAATCCGCCAGCCGTTGGGCATAAAAGTGCTGTAAACGGGTGTTCTGATGCCAGCCGCTAACCTTTTCAGCGATAAAAAAGCGCAGCGCCAGCGGTAACGCGTCGCCTGTCGTCTGGCTGAATAGCGCATCGTAGCTGCCTTGCGTATGTCGGGTGGCGGCATCACGCGTCGCTCTGGCCTGCGCCAGCGGCGAATCCGGGGCAATTTCCGAAAGCGTATCCACTATATCGAATGTTGACTGTGTCATGCGACCTCCTGCCCGACCGGGCGGGTGTGTTTGTCTTTTACCGGCGACCAGCCCAGTGCGGGGGCAACCCGGGTGGCAATCAACTCCAGCGAGCGCAGAATATGGGCGTGTGGCGGGTCGATAGAATGCACCTGAAACGCCAAATCAGTGGTCCGCGCCAGCGAGCTGTCCGCCTGTAGTGAGGCGATGACGTCTTGCGGTGTGCCAACGTGGCTGTCGAATGAGGCGATCAGTTCCTCTACCGAGCCGTTACGTGCCGGACGGCCCAACTGAGCCAGCCGGGCGGCGGAACGTTGCAGCCCGGTTTGCGCCAGTTGCAGCGCCAGCGCCCGGTCATCGGCGACGAACACACTGCGCGAACCCATGATGCGCGGTGTGACACCGGACGGCAGCGCCTCCAGATAGGCGTCGATCATCGGGTTTTGCAGGTCGGCCAACGTGGCATCCGGGAAAGCCTCCGGGCGCGGCTGGGTGCGGGACAGCATCAGCCCATCGCCTGCCCGACCGGCACGGATAGCGCCTTCCACGGAAAACGTGGCCTGCCATACGCGGCGATTGAGATGCGCAGCGGCCGGATAAAGCTGATTGCCGTCAGCGCTCAGCGGTTCGCCCGCCCAGGCGGCGCGTACCTGTGCCAGATAGCGGCCCAGAATCTCGCCGCGCTGTTCGCTGTTATGGCCGAACGCCGCGAACGATGACGGCGTGCCGCCGGAGCCGATACCAACTTCCAGCCGACCGTTGCTGAGCAGGTCAAGTACGGCAGTATCTTCTGCCACCCGCAACGGGTGCTCCATCGGCAGGGTAATCACTCCGGTACCAAGCCGAATACGTTGGGTTTGCGCGGCGACTTGTGCCAGAAACACCAACGGTGACGGCAGGCCGCCTTCGTCGGCGTGAAAGTGATGCTGTGCCACCCAGGCACTGTCGAAGCCCAGTTGCTCAGCTTTGATGATTTGCTCGGCGGCTAAGCGGTAACGTTGCCCGGCGGGCACGTCATCCAGCAAGCGGGTGAAAAACCCCAGACGTTTTTGAGTCATGATTAAATCCTTGGTGTAGTGTGTCCCTTAAGAGACGCGGTGCTGACCGGGAATCGCATCGATCAGTTCCTGGGTATAACGTTCAGCCGGTTGGGCAAAAATGCGCTCGACCGGCCCGGACTCCACCTGTTTGCCGTGGTACAGCACGGAAACGGTATCGGCTATCTGCCGTACCACGGCGAGATCGTGGGAAATAAACAGGTAGGTCAGCCCCAGCGAGGCTTGTAACTCGTCCAACAGGCGCAGGATTTGCGCTTGTACGGTGACATCCAGCGCGGAGACCGCTTCGTCCAGCACCAGCACTTTCGGCTCCAGTACCAGCGCACGAGCGATGGCGACCCGCTGACGCTGGCCGCCGGACAGTTCTGCCGGACGGCGTTGCAGTAACGAGGCAGGCAGCGCCACCCGTTCGAACATCTCATGAACCCGGCTGGCCCGTTCTGTGCGAGTGTGGCGGTTAAAGTTGCGCAGCGGTTCTTCCACGATATCGAACAACCGCTGTGACGGGTCGAGTGAGCTAAACGGATTTTGATAAACCAACTGAATGGTCTGGCGGAACTGACGTAGCGCTTCGCCGCGCAGTTGCGTCATGTCGGTACCGTCGATCAGAATGCGGCCGGCCGTTGGGCGCTGGAAGCCAAGAATCAGGCGCGCGGTAGTGGTCTTGCCGGAGCCGGACTCGCCGACAATGGCGTGCGTAGTGCCGGGGGCTACGCTAAACGACACCGTATCCACCGCCCTAAATCGCTGCTTATGGTCGCCCGCCAGCGGGAATTCTTGTACCAACTGCTCCACCTGTACCATCGGCTGACCGGTGGCAGGCCGGTTCACCGCCACACGTGATGGACGGTGAGTCAGCGAGGGGATGTTGGCCAGCAGGGTGCGGGCGTACTGGCTTTGCGGCGCACTCAGCACCTGTCGGGCGGGCCCCTGCTCCTGAATATAACCTTTCTGGAACACCAGCAGGCGGTCGGCACGCTCGGCCGCCACCCGGAGATCGTGGGTGACGAACAAAATGGCGGTATTGTTCTCCCGGCGCAGTTCGTCCAGCAGGTCGAGAATGCGTTTTTGCACCGTGACATCCAGCGCGCTGGTGGGTTCGTCGGCGATGATCAATGCCGGTTTCAAGGCGATGGCGATAGCGATCAGCACCCGCTGTTTCATGCCACCGGAGAGCTCGTGCGGGTACTGGCTGGCGCGCAGCTCCGGCCTGCTCAGCCCGACGCGCGTTAACAGTGTCAGCGTTTGCTGGCGCAGGCGACGACGATCGTTTTTTTGGTGTAGCCGTAAAATCTCCTCCACCTGCTCGCCGATGGTTTTCACCGGGTTGAGCGAACTGCCAGGGTCTTGCGGCACCAGACTGACCACCCGGCCACGAATGCTGTCCAGTCGTGACGGCGACCATCGGCTAATCTCGGTGCCGTTAAGGCGGATGGCTCCACGCGTCAGGCGGCCGTTGTGCGCCAGCAGGCCGATCACCGCCTGTGCGGTGGTGGTTTTGCCGGAACCGGACTCTCCTACCAGCGCCACCACTTCGCCGGGCTGAATGACGAAGGAGACCCCTTCCACCACCGTGCGCTCACCGTCGTCGTCGCGATAAGCGATGGCGACATCTTCCAGCTCCAGCACCGGTGTGGCCGGGCTATGTTGTAAACTCAGCGGCAGACTCATCGCGTTGGCCTCCGAATAGACTGGCTGATGCGATTGGTCGCCAGCACCACCGCGACCACCAGCAGGCCGGGGAAGGTGGTCAGCCACCAGGCGGTGGCCAGATAATTACGGCCTTCGGCGATGAGCAACCCCCATTCCGGCGTTGGCGGTGGTGCGCCGTAGCCGAGAAAACTCAGCGTGGCGAGTGCCAGAATCGCGCTGCCGAATTGCAATGCGGCGAATGCCAGTACGCTGGTGAGCGAGTTAGGCAGAATGTGGCGCCACAGCACGCCAAAGAAGGTGCCGCCGCTGCCAAACGCCGCTTCAACATAATCGCTGCGGCGTACGCGCAGCACTTCCGCACGTACCAGCCGGGTAAAATTCGCCACCGACGTCACGCCCACCGCGATAGCCGCATTCAGATTGCCGAACCCCAGCAGGATGATGACGCTCAGCGCCAGCAGCAAGCCGGGAATAGCCAGTAGTACATCGACGCTGCGCATCACCACCGTATCCAGCTTTCCACCCACTGCGCCTGCCAGCAGCCCCAGCAGGCTACCGAGTACCAAACCCAGCGAGACGGCCACCACCGCGCCGGAGAGTGAGTGCGCCGCTCCATAGACGATGCGGGTGTAGAGGTCTCGCCCCAGTTGGTCGGTGCCTAGCAGGTACGCCCCACCCGGTGGTAACCGTTGTGCGCCCGGCACACCCTCAATCGGTGATGCATGGGTAAACAAGCCGGGGAACAGCGCCCACAGCGCCACCGTCAGCAGTACCAGCCAGGCGAGCACCAGACCAGGTTGCGCGGCATAACGGCGCAGACGCGGTGTTTTGCGCAGTAGCGGAAAGGTGATTTTTTCCAGTTGAATGCTCGCCATCTCACACCTCCAATGCGGTTTTCAGCCGCGGATCAAGCAACGGGTAGAGCAGGTCGACCAGCAGGTTGACGAGGACAAAGGCGGTGGCGGAAATCAGCACGATGGCCTGCAACACGCTGGCGTCCTGCGTGTTGACGGCTTCCTGCGTTAACTGCCCCAGTCCGCTGCGGCCAAATACGGTTTCAGTGATGAGTGCACCGGCGATTAACTCACCCAGTAGCAGGCCTGCCAGCGTCAGCGCAGGCAGCACAGCGTTGCGCGCCACATGCCGCCATAACACACTGTGGCGGCTCAGGCCTTTGGCGCGCGCCACCGCCACGAACGGTTGTGCCAGTACCTGATCGATGCTGCGCATCAATACCTGAGCAATCGGGGCGGCAATCGGTACGGAGAGTGTCAGGACTGGCAGAATCAGTCCTTCCCATTCGCCGGGGTTGATCACCGAAATCCAGCCCAGCCGGAAGGAAAACACCTGAATCAATACGATGCCGAGCCAAAACGTGGGGATGGATATCAGTAGCGACGGTACGGACTGAAAGAGCTGGCGCAGCCAGGCGAATGGGGCCAGCGCCGAGAGAATCGCCAGCGCGATCGCCAGCAGCAACGCCGCGCCGAACCCCAGCACCGCCAGCAGCAGGGTGGAGGGCAGGTTGGTTGCCAGTAAGTCGCTAACCGGCAACCCAGCTTGCAATGACAGCCCGAAGTCGCCGTGCAGCAGGCGCGATAGTGACGCCGCATACTGGGTCAGCAACGGCACGTCGGCACCGTAGGCCAGCCGCAATTGTGCGATTTGGCTGGCGCTGAGCCCCAGCTCCGGGTTCATGAATTTGATCAACACCGCGTCACCCGGCAGTGCCTGTAGCAGCATGAACGACAAGGTAAATGCCGCCCACAGCACCAGCAGCGCGTGTCCGAGGCGTGCCGCCAGATAGGCTATGCGCATGTTTTTCCCTCCGTCACCGATGCCCGATTACTTATCCAACCAGGTGTTGTAGAAGCTGGGGCGGCCCACCGCCTCAAAGCCTATGCCTTTCGTGCTGGCGCGACCGGCGAACACCTGCGGCTCTTCAAAAATCGGAATCACGTATGCCTTATCGATCAGGTAGTTCTGTACTTCGCCGACCAGCTCCAGCCGTTTATTGCGGTCGGTCGCGGAGGCGATGCCATCCAACAGGGTATTAAGGTGGGTGTCTTCAAAGGTTTGTACCTTGTCGCTGGCACCACCTTTTTGCAGCAGCACATTGCGCAAGGTCGGGTAATACTGGCTTTTCAGCACATCCGGGTCCGCTCGGCCCACCATGCCCGGCGATACGCCGGTTTTCAGCGGGTCGAGACTGTCGACGGTTTTGGTGCCAGCATCACCTGCCAGTACGTTCAATTTCACGCCCACTTTGGCCCACTGCTGCGCTACCAGTTGCAACATCTCTTTGTTCTGCGGCTGTGGCGGCGATTCGTAGGCGGTCAACACCAGCGATTGGCCGTCTTTCTGTCGAACGCCCTGCGCACCGATTTTCCAGCCCGCGTCGTCCAGCAGACGGGCGGCGGCGGCTGGGTCGAACGTCAGCTTATCGGACAGGTTGATGTAACCGGCGGCGGTTTTCGCCAGTACCGACGTGGCTTGTGGGTAGTGATTGGAATACAGCGTCTGGATGATTTCTTTCGGGTTGGTGGCGTCACTCAGTGCCTGACGCACGCGGATATCCGCCACCAGCGGGTTATCCGGGCGGAAGTTGATACTGTTATTCACCCCGCGGGTCGGGGCGGCGTAGATCCGAATACCCTCACTCTGCACCCGTTGTTCGTCATAGGCCTGGATTTGACGGATAAAATCCGCCTGACCGGACACCAGTGCACCAATGCGCACACTGTCTTCCGGCGTCACCAGATAGGTGATGCCATCCAGATAAGGGCGGCCCTGATGTGCAAAATTCACCGGTGCCCAGTGGTAATCCTTACGTGCCACCAGTTTCAGTTCACGCCCCGGTTTTTCGCTGCTGACCACAAATGGGCCGGAGCCGATGATGTGAGTCGCATCGCCTAACTGGTTGAAATTACGGGCCAGCGTACTCAGTGACACCAGACCGGAACCGATAGCGGAGGTGCCTTGCAGGAAACCGGGCGACGGTTTTTTGAAGTAGAACTTCACCGTCAGCGGGTCGATCACTTCGCTGCGCTGGTAGTTGTTGATGACTTCGGAAATCGGCTGGTTGAGTTCTTTGTTGCCCAGCCCATAGGTGTCGAAATTTTTAGCGACGGCGTTGGCATCCAGCGGTGTGCCGTCAGAGAAAGTGACGCCGGGGCGTAACCGGAATGTGTATTCGGTGCTGTCGGCGTTAATGGTCCAGGATTCTGCAATCCAGGGTTCGATGTCCAACGTTTCCGGGTTCTGATACGTCAGCTTATCGGTGATTTGGTTGAGGATACCGCCATTAGGATAAAAACCGCCTGCGGGCGGATACAAATTGGTGTGCGGTTGTTGTTCCAGATAGATCAAGGTACCGCCGGTTTTTGGCGCAACGTCGGCCGCCATCGCCTGTACGCCATTTCCCAGTAGTGCGAATGAAACAAGCAGACCCATTCCCCGCTTCTGTTGAGCGTTCAAGAAACCAGACATGGTTTTTTCCTTTTAGTTATCAGAGTGATGCCAGCCACTGTGCAGGTGGTGTCAGGGCTGGAAAAAGGCTGTCATATGAAAGGGATACTTCCACAGGCATGGCAAAACCACAAAGTACAAAACCGGCAATGAATATCTGCTTTTGGGGTAAGTAAAGGCGGGCAGGCGAAGGGCGAACGCGATGCTTTTTTATTTCATAAAATTTGAATGATATCTACAAATAAACCCGTTTTTAACGAGCTGATAACAGGTCTATTATCACTTTCATCGAAGGCGATAACGCCTCCAGTAAAGAACACTAACCGAATACACTGTGAAGGATATCAACCATGAACGCTATCAAAAATATTGCTGTAGTTATCGCACTGGCTACCGTTTCTTTCGGCTCTTTCGCCGCGACTGAAGTACAGCAGTCTGCCAGCCAGTCTGTCGGTTCTGTCAGCGCCACGGCGAATACGCTGGACGGCCTGCAGGCTAAGCTGTCTGAAAAAGCGGATGCCGCCGGTGCCAAATCGTTCCGCATCATCTCTGCCACCAGCAGCGATAACCAGTTGCAAGGCGTAGCTGAGCTGTACAACTAATAACGAGAGATATCACACCGATATCACGCGTAACGAGAGCCGCCTTTGTGAACTGCACCCCAAAAGTTGGATACCCAACTCAGTAAGGTGCGGTTTTTTTACGTGCGTGATACCGCTTGTGCGTGCAGTCATACTCCAGGTATGGGGGTATGGCTGCATGCACGGCACGTCCGTTTTTCGGGGATCAGATTTTTTGCGTGTCAGACGCGGCCTTCTTGTCGCGCCCGCTCCACCTCTTCGGCCAGAATAGCGACGCCTTGCTCGATTTTTTCCGGCTCCGGCACGTAGTTCATGCGCAGGCACTGGTGAGCATGCGGCCATTCCTGTTCCAGACCGGGGAAGAAATAATGACCCGGCACCATCAGTACGCCGCGTTGCTTCAGCCGCTGGTACAGCACCTCGGTGGTAATGGGCAAGTCTTTGAACCACAACCACAGGAAAATCGCGCCTTCTGGTTTGTGGATCAGACACACTTCTGGCGGCAGGTAACGGCGAATAATGGCGATGGTCTGCTCCACCCGCTGGCGGTAGAACGGCCTGACCACATCGTTGGACAGCCGCAGCAGGTCGCCCCGCTGGATCATCTCATGTGCCAGCGCCGGGCCGATGGAGCCGGGTGCCAGACTGACGATACCGTTCATGTTGCCGAGTGCTTCGATCACCTGCTCAGAACCGATAACGATACCGCAGCGGGAACCGGGCAAGCCGAGCTTGGACAGGCTCATACACAGAATAATGTTTGGATTCCACAGCGGAGTGGCATCGCTGAAGATAATGCCGGGGAACGGCACACCGTAAGCGTTATCGATCACCAGCGGAATCTGGTGCTCACGGGCTAGCGCATCCAGATGCTGCACTTCGTCGTCGGTCAGCACATTGCCGGTGGGGTTGGTTGGTCGGGAAACGCAAATCATGCCGATGTCATCGGTGATATGCAGTTGCTCGAAATCGACGTGGTATTTGAATTGCCCTTCCGGTAACAGCTCAATCTGCGGGCGAACAGAGACAAACATGTCCTCATCCAGCCCGGAATCAGCGTAACCGATGTACTCCGGAGCCAGCGGAAACAGCACCCGGCGACGTTGCCCCTCATCAGTACGACCGGCAAACAGATTGAACAGGTAGAAAAATGCGCTCTGACTGCCATTAGTCAGTGCAATATTCTGTGGTCCAATCTCCCAGCCAAACTGTTCACGCAGCAGGCTGGAGAGCGAATGCAGCAACACATCTTTGCCCTGCGGGCCATCGTAGTTGCACAGCGCATCGGTCAATTTTCCTTGATCCAACAGATCGCGACACAATTGCTGAAAATAGTCGTCCATTGCCGGGATATGGGCCGGATTGCCGCCGCCGAGCATGATGGCACCTGGGGTGCGTAACCCCTCGTTGAGGTCATCCATCAGTTGGGTAATACCAGCATGGCGGGTAAATTTGTTGCCGAAACGGGAAAAGTTCATAATTTGTCAATAAAGGGTGAAGCACAGGTAAACCGACACCTTAGCGCGTGCCTCGGGGTGGTGCAATCATGGTGGAAATATCATCACCCTGTTTTTATCCATATATTTTTGTTATGGCAGTGCATTCATCTGCTGAACATGTTTTCTGCTTCAGCCTACTCACACCGGTTGGACACTAAATGCTGAACGCGCGTCAGCTTTTAGCTGATCGTGATCTCGTTTTTCATGCAATTTAATTAGATATTCTTAATTAAAGTGTGATTTATTTTGCAAATATGTTGTGAAAAAAGAGCAGTTAATCATCTGGTGATAGCAATCACATTCTCCTGTCAGCTGGATTTGTAGTCTTTTAGCTTCACGGGCTTAATCAATTCAGCTAAAAGGATGTATAGAATGAAAAATGTACTGGCAATGAGTATCGCTTTGGCGCTGGTTTCCTGGCAGGCATCGGCTCAAACCTTTGTGCTGACAGACGTTGAAAGCAGCACCGAAAAGGGAAACTGGCAGATCAGCAGCGATGCGCTGAAGATTAAGGATCAGCACTTCAGCATCGAGCAAAAGGTACTGCACGGCGGACGTCAGGAAGGCAGCAAAATTCTGACTATCACCAGTCCCAACGGGCTGCAAATTACTCTGAGTCCGACCCGCGGCATGGATTTACTGCATGTCACTGGTAAAAACATCCGGCTGGGCTGGGATTCCCCGGTGGATGAAGTGGTCAACCCGAATACGATTACCCTGGAAAGCCGCAATGGACTGGGCTGGCTGGAAGGTTTCAATGAGATGATGGTGCGCTGTGGCTATGAGTGGACCGGGCATCCGGTCACCAGTGACGGCATGATTTACACCCTGCACGGCCGTGCCGGTAATACACCCGCATCGAAAGTGCTGGTGGATGTCAGCGACAAAGCGCCTTACACCATCACGGTGCGTGGCTTGCTCAAGGAAAACAGCTTTAAGAAATCCAACCTCGAAACCTGGACTGAACTGCGCTACGTGCCGGGGAGCGAGTCGTTTACCATTCATGACGTGCTGACCAATAAGTCAGATTACGCGCGTGATTACCAGATTATCTATCACAGCAATTTCGGTACCCCGATTCTGGAAGAAGGGGCACGTTTCCTGGCACCAGTGAAAGAGATTTCGCCGTTTAATGACTACGCCAAGGCTGGTCTGAAAAGCTGGCAGACGTATAAAGGCCCGACTAAAGGCTTCGACGAAATGGTGTTCAACATGACGCCTTATGCGGATAAAGAGGGCAAAACACTGGCTGCACTGGTCAATCGTGCAGGTGATAAAGGGGTGTCCATCGCGTTTGATACCCATCAGTTGCCGTTGCTGACGATGTGGAAAAACACTGACACCCTGAAACAAGGCTATGTCACCGGTATTGAGCCCGGCACCAGCTACGCGTATCCGGTCACTATTGAACGCCAGCAAGGGCGGGTGAAGAAACTGCAACCCGGCCAAAGCACCACCTTCGAGCTGACTTACAGCTTGTTGAGCAGCCCGGCGGCAGTACAACAAACCGAACAGAAAGTGAAAGCCATTCAGGGCGACCGTGCCACAACCTTGACTGAGAAACCGATCGCGGTGGAGTAATCGCTCTTCGCGTGAAAATCCTCCTTCCTGACGTCGGGAAGGAGGGATCCTCAATCGGCGTGCTGAACTACTTCAGCACGTCCGGATTGACGCAGTTTTCTTTAACGTCGCCACTGAGCGCGGCGATCAGGTTATCTACCGCGCAGGCCGCCATGTTGTAGCGGGTTTCATGGGTGGCGGAGCCGATGTGCGGCAGCGCCACCACATTAGGCAGCTTCAGCAGTGGTGAATCTACCGATAGCGGCTCTTTCTCGAACACATCCAGACCGGCGGCGTGCAGGGTGCCGTCGGTCAATGCCTCAATCAGCGCCTGCTCATCCACCACCGGGCCGCGGCCAATGTTGATCAGAATGGCGCTGGACTTCATTTTCGCCAGCTGTGCCTTGCCAATCAGATGGTGGGTTTCCGGCGTCAGCGGCAGGGTAATACACAGAAAATCGGATTCTGCCAGCAGAGTGTCGAGGTCGCAGTGACGGGCGTTGAAGCGGGTTTCTGCCGCATCATGACGGCGACGGGCGTTGTAGAGCACCGGCATGCTAAAACCGAAGTGCGCCCGCTGAGCCACCGCCAGACCGATACGCCCCATGCCCAGAATACCAATGGTTTTGTGGTGAACATCAATACCGTACCAATCTTCACCGATGTTGCGCGTCCATTCACCGGCTTTCACGCGCTCGGCGGATTCCAACGCCCGACGAGCTGTCATCAGTATCAAGGTCATGACGGTATCCGCCACCGTTTCTGTCAGGACAGTCGGCGTATGCATCAGCAACGCTTTTTTGTCATTTAACGCGGCGACGTCAATGTTGTCGTAACCCACCGACACGGTAGACACCGCCCGTAGTTTTGGCAGGTGGGACAGGTATTCCCGGCTGACGGTGTGTCCGGCCCCAATCAACCCTTCAGCACGCGCCAGTAACGGGTGGTCGATGGGAGGCAGGCCATCAAAAACCGAAACACTAGCGTGTTGCTCCAGTTTTTGGCGTAAATCGTCAGGGATCTTTTTGTAGAGGATGACTTCAGGTTTCATCAGTTCACTCCGGCTGATTGAGGCGATTGTCTGACTAAAACGACAGTTACTTTTGAACGCAGGTCAGCCTGTTAGCTTCGCATATCAAGGGCAGGCCTTTGCCGTACTCATGCCTAAAAACGTTTGGGCGATTTAATGAAATATCATGATAAACAATCAGATGGTACTTGTTATTTCTTCCCGGAGGCACACGACCTGCTGCAGGCATGATGGAGGACAGGGTGGGAGACTGCAAGTCAGGCGGCGCGCCCTCTGATAAGTCAGAAGGCGCGCTCCCGCTAAAACCCTGGTATTGGCTGAAATCAGCAGCATGGCAATTCAATTGCATTGCAAACAAAGATGAAAGGATTGGCAGTCACCCATGCTTTCGGCATGAATGATATGTTATAAAGTATCATTTTATGGAGGTAATGCAACTGTACAATAATGCAGCGACAACGAATGCAGCTATAGCGGGCGTGTTTATGCAGGGTTGGTTTCCTGGCGACCTGATACGGCGTCAGGGTGTGACGGCGGCGAGCAACGCCTGATCCTGCCAGTGCATAACCAGCAAGTGTGACTGGGTTTCATGCTGATAACTTTCCTGCACGGTCGTAAACCCTTGTTTGCGATAAAAGGCGCAGGCACGGTGGTTCTGCTGATACACCTCCAGACTGAGCACCGGGAAGCGATGCTGAATATGCTGCATCAGTGCCGCGCCCACGCCCTGACCATACAGGCTGTGGTGAACAAACAGCGCACCGACAAAGCGTTGATCCATCACGCTGATAAAACCGCCGATGCCCTGAGCATGCTCATAAATCCAGGTTTGTGAGTGGGGGATATAATGCCCGCGAACCAGCTCTTCACTTTCCTGCCAATAGTGCGCCGAGATAAACGGGTGCGCCAGCGTGGTACTTTCCCGCCATAGCGCGACCAGCGCGTCCAGGTCTTGTGGCCGATAAGGTCGAATCACAACGCCTCCGGATGACAGCAACAGTCGGTGGTATGGTCGTTTACCAGCCCGGCAGCCTGCATAAAGGCGTAGCAGATGGTGGAGCCGATGAATGTGAAGCCGCGTTTTTTCAACGCTTTCGACATCGCATCCGACACGGCGGTTTTTGCCGGTACATCAGCCAGCGATGTCGGGTTATTGATGACCGGCTGATGGTTAACGAAGGACCAGATAAACGTCGCAAAGTCGTCCCCTTGTTGCTGCATCGCCAGCCAGGCGCGGGCATTGCGGATAATGGCTTCAATTTTTCCGCGATGGCGGATGATGCCAGGGTCCAGTACCAGCCGGTTCACATCGTCATCAGTCATGGTTGCTACCCGGTGTGGATCAAATCCGTGGAAACAACGGCGGTAGTGCTCGCGTTTTTTGAGCACGGTTATCCACGACAACCCGGCTTGCTGGCCTTCCAGACACAGCAGTTCAAACAGCGCGCGGCTATCGGTACAGGGGGTTCCCCACTCGTTATCGTGATAATCCTGATACAGCGTATCCTGCGTAACCCAGCCACAGCGTGTCATCCTCTTCTCCTTAACTCCCAGTGGTTATTCGCCGACGATTGTTATTTAGCAACATTGTTATTTAGCAACACGGTTATTTAGCAACATTGTTATTCACCCGCGTTGTTGGTATTGATGATGGTCGATTTCGGCGCACCAACCGCGTGGTGTGGCGATCATCAGCCTAAGCGTGATGTGATGCAACCCTGACCTGACAGGACAATATGTGACACGGCGCTGAAATCACACCAAAAAAACGACAAGCGCAAAACGATAATCAGTAAGCGACAGGGGGCGATAATGGGGATTGAGTGGATGCTGGCCTATCTGGCGCTGGGAGCCGTGGTGGGATTTATGGCCGGATTACTGGGGATAGGCGGTGGCGGCATCATGGTGCCGGTGCTGACAGCGTTGTTCGCCGCACAAGGTGTGGAGAAAACGCATTTGGTGCATCTGGCGTTGGGGACCTCGATGGCGGCGATTGTGATCACCGCTATCTCCAGCCTGCGCACCCACCATCAACATCAGGCGGTGATGTGGCCGGTGGTATGGCGCATCACACCAGCGATTTTACTGGGAACCTTCGCCGCTACCTGGCTGGCGGCGTTATTGCCGACCCGTGCGCTGGCAATATTCTTTTCCTGTTTTATGGCGTATGTCTCGCTGCAAATGGTGTTGAACATCAAGCCAAAACCTCACCGCCAGTTACCGGGCGTGACAGGCATGTCGCTGGCCGGGCTGACTATCGGCGGTATTTCCGCACTGGTCGCGATTGGCGGTGGTTCGCTCACCGTGCCGTTTCTGACCTGGTGTAATGTGCGCATCCAGCAGGCAATTGGCACCTCGGCCGCGGTGGGTTTGCCGATCGCGCTCTCTGGCGCGCTGGGTTACATGATAAACGGCTGGTCAGCGACCGGCTTGCCTGCGTTGAGCGTCGGTTATGTTTCTCTGCCTGCGGTGGCACTGATCTCGGCGGTCAGTTTCTTCACCGCGCCGGTGGGGGCGCGTTTAGCGCATCGTTTACCGGTCGCGACGCTAAAAAAAGCGTTTGCCGGGCTGCTGTTGCTGTTGAGCCTGAAAATGCTGCATACCGTATTTACCGGTTGATCGTTACCCGAAACGGGAAGGAAAAGGCGGCGATGGCGATAATGCTATGTCACTGAAAATGTCGCTGTCACTGAAGTTGTTGCCGCATTCTGGCTGTATATCTTGCACTCAGAGGGTATACTGGCGGCTTCATTGTAAAAACCACTTGTATCGCGTGCGAATCCAACATGCAAAAGTTTGATACCAAGACCTTTCAGGGCCTGATCCTGACATTACAGGATTACTGGTCGCGTCAGGGCTGCACCATTGTCCAACCGTTGGACATGGAAGTCGGTGCCGGCACTTCTCACCCTATGACCTGCCTGCGTGCGCTTGGCCCGGAGCCTATCGCCGCCGCTTATGTGCAGCCGTCCCGCCGTCCTACCGACGGCCGCTACGGTGAGAACCCCAACCGTCTGCAACACTACTACCAGTTTCAGGTGATCATTAAGCCGTCGCCGGACAACATTCAGGAACTGTACCTCGGTTCGCTCAAAGAACTGGGGATGGACCCGACTATCCACGACATCCGTTTCGTGGAAGATAACTGGGAAAACCCGACGCTGGGTGCCTGGGGTCTGGGCTGGGAAGTGTGGCTGAACGGGATGGAAGTGACCCAGTTCACCTATTTCCAGCAGGTAGGGGGTCTGGAGTGCAAACCGGTAACCGGCGAGATTACTTACGGCCTAGAACGTCTGGCGATGTACATTCAGGGCGTGGACAGCGTCTACGATCTGGTGTGGAGCGATGGTCCGCTGGGTAAAACCACCTACGGCGACGTGTTCCATCAAAACGAAGTGGAGCAATCGACCTATAACTTCGAATACGCCGATGTGGATTTCCTGTTTACCTGCTTCGAGCAGTATGAAAAAGAGGCCCAGCAGTTGCTGGCGCTGGAAAAACCGCTGCCGCTGCCTGCTTACGAGCGCATTCTGAAAGCCGCCCACAGCTTCAACCTGCTGGACGCGCGCAAAGCCATTTCCGTGACCGAACGTCAGCGTTACATCCTGCGGATCCGTACCCTGACCAAAGCGGTAGCGGAAGCCTATTATGCCTCTCGTGAGGCACTGGGCTTCCCGATGTGCAATCGTAAACAGAGCTGAGAGGCAGCGATGACAGATAAGACATTTTTGGTGGAAATCGGCACCGAAGAGCTGCCACCGAAGGCTTTGCGTACTCTGGCGGAATCTTTTGCCGCCCATTTTACCGCTGAACTGGATGCCGCCGGGCTGGGTTACCAGTCGGTCGATTGGTTCGCGGCCCCGCGCCGTCTGGCACTGAAAGTGGTCGGTTTAAGCGCGTCCCAGCCGGACAGGGAAGTAGAAAAACGCGGACCGGCCATTGCGCAGGCGTTTGACGCCGCGGGTAACCCGACCAAAGCGGCAGAAGGCTGGGCACGCGGTTGCGGCATCACCGTCTCCCAGGCCGAGCGCCTGACCACCGACAAAGGCGAGTGGCTGTTATTCCGCGCACACGTGAAGGGCGAAGCGGCACAAACGCTGCTGCCGGGCATGGTCAGCACCGCACTGGCGAAGCTGCCGATCCCGAAACTGATGCGCTGGGGCGATAACGACACCCAGTTTGTGCGTCCGGTGCATACCGTGACCCTGTTGCTGGGTGATGAACTGATCCCCGGTACTGTGCTGGGTATTGATTCCGGGCGTACCCTTCGCGGTCACCGCTTTATGGGTGAGCCGGAATTCACGATTGATAACGCCGACCAGTACCCGCAGATTCTGCTGGAGCGCGGCAAGGTACTTGCTGATTACGACGCGCGTAAAGCCAAAATCAAAGCCGACGCCGAAGAGGCGGCGCGCAAGATTGGCGGTAATGCCGATCTGAGCGACAGCCTGCTGGAAGAAGTCACCTCGCTGGTGGAATGGCCGGTGGTGCTGACGGCGAAATTTGAAGAGAAATTCCTGGCGGTGCCGGCAGAAGCGCTGGTGTATACCATGAAAGGCGACCAGAAATACTTCCCGGTTTACGACAATGCCGACAAGCTGCTGCCGAATTTCATCTTCGTCGCCAACATTGAATCGAAAGACCCGCAGCAGATCATCGCCGGTAACGAGAAGGTGGTGCGCCCGCGTCTGGCCGACGCCGAATTCTTCTTCAATACCGACCGTAAAAAACGCCTGGAAGATCATCTGCCGCGTCTGGCAACCGTGCTGTTTCAGCAGCAACTGGGCACGCTGCGCGATAAGACCGATCGCATCGCGGCACTGACCGGTTGGGTAGCCGGGCAGATCGGTGCCGATGTGGAGCACGCCAAACGCGCGGGTCTGCTGTCTAAATGCGACCTGATGACCAACATGGTGTTTGAATTCACCGACACCCAGGGTGTGATGGGGATGCACTACGCTCGTCACGACGGCGAAGCCGAAGACGTGGCGGTGGCGCTGAACGAGCAGTATCAGCCGCGCTTTGCCGGCGATGAACTGCCGTCTTCCGCGGTAGCCTGTGCGCTGGCGATCGCCGACAAGATGGATACGCTGGCAGGGATTTTCGGCATCGGTCAGCACCCGAAAGGCGATAAAGACCCGTTCGCATTGCGCCGTGCCGCATTGGGTGTGTTGCGCATCATCGTGGAAAAACGCCTGCCGCTGGACTTGCAAACCCTGACCGAAGAAGCGGTGCGTTTGTATGGCGACAAGCTGACTAACGCCAACGTGGTCGACGATGTGATTGAATTCATGCTGGGCCGCTTCCGTGCCTGGTATCAGGAGGAAGGTCACAGTGTCGACACCATCCAGGCGGTGCTGGCGCGTCGTCCGACTCGCCCGGCAGATTTCGATGCCCGTGTGAAAGCGGTGAGTCATTTCCGCACACTGGAGCAAGCCGAAGCGCTGGCGGCAGCCAACAAGCGTGTCTCCAATATTTTGGCGAAGTCTACCGAAACGCTGAACGACAGCGTGCAGGCAGCGTTGCTCAAAGAGAAGGAAGAAATTCAGCTGGCGACCTATGTTACCGCGCTGACCAGCAAGCTGGCGCCGTGGTTTGCCGAAGGGCGTTATCAGGAAGCGCTGGCGGAACTGGCGCAGTTGCGTGAGTCAGTCGATAACTTCTTCGATAAGGTGATGGTCAACGCTGATGACGCGCAGGTGCGTATCAACCGCCTGACGCTGCTCAACGAACTGCGTAACCTGTTCCTGAAAGTGGCGGATATTTCGGTGTTGCAGTAAACGCCCGGATAATCAGCGCAGAGCGCGCTGTGTATGCAAAAGCCTCCTCTGTGGAGGCTTTTTTGTCATTGGAGATCGCTAAACTGGGCTGGTCTTATCTGATATTTCCTGAATAACTTTTTCTACCCACGAACACAGTGTGTACTGATGGTAGACAGGTTCCGGTACGGGTTGGTAAGGGGTATGGATAAAACCTGATGGGATATATCCGTCCTGACTCAGAACACATATATTCTGCGGATTATAAAAATCATAACTGGTGATGTGAGGATTCGTCGTAATCAACTTACGCTGATAAGCCATCGACTCATAGGCTCGAAACGATAGCCCTGTCTGTTGGCCTTGCAGGATATCCAGAATTGCTCGGGAATGACTAATTTCATGGGCTAGCTCAGCACCCAGCAGTAATTTCTCTGATATTTTTATTCTGTTATCTTTTATATATTTCGACTTTCCTGGATCCCCGATATAAAAAATAATATTGGAGTTGAGGTCAGGATTTTTATCAAGGAAATGGATGACTTGCTGGTATCTCTCCGGTGTGAAACTCATAATGGAGAAAATATCGTACTCGCATGCCTGATAAGGTATCGTGCTTTTCCAGACAGGATCAATGTAATTGGTGATTTTGGTGAAGTGGAATTGTTCACAATCTTCACTGTCGAAACTGAGTACATGATCGAATTGATTAAGGTACAAGCCATTGCCGGGGGCTTTTTTCAATCCATCCCACAATGTGGCGACGAGCTTTCTCCCATGCTGACGCAATATTGCCAGGTGCTGTTCATTAAACAGCTTGGGTTCCGTCATAATAATGGCATCAAACGGTTCTCTGCCAATAAAGAAATTATGCAAACCCAATTTAATTTGGTTATCAAGCACAAGGCGTTTGTAGTTTTTCCCCGTTATCGTTTTATAGATCTTCGAGACGATGCGGTGGGGCGAGTCAAAGTAGTGAAACGTTGACAGATCACAATGATCAATATGGGTAACGTCGTGGCCCTGGCGTTTCATCTCCGCCACGATAGGTGTAGCCAAATTAGCCCAATCCGGGCAAATAAATAACAAACGCATAACGCGGTTATCCTCGGGATAATTATTTATTTCTCATTATGATGCAACGATCCTGAGCGCTATGGCTCATACCGAATGGAAACAGTGTGTATAAACGTTAGGAAATATAACACCAAGTGTTGGTCTGTGTCCCACGATTATGTCAGCTTATGGTCGCCTCTTGTCAGGCTGCTGCGAGCTGGAACAAAAGGGAATGGGAGCGTGGGGCTGTACCTGTGAGGGGCTCGTTGTAATAAAGAAGAAGAACGGCCAGTAATGCTGGCCGTTCTTTGTTGGAATCAGTGCGTCATGACGTCGATGGGCTGGCGTGGTCAGGCCGGGTCGTGCTTTTTGGCCGCCAGCGACAGGCCATCACTGAGCCGGAACAGGTGCAGGCGTTCAGCCGGTAACGTCAGCATCAGCAAATCCCCTTCGGCGACATGGAGGTTGTCCGGCAGGTGTAAGGTGGTTTTGCTGTCGTTGCCTTCAATATGCCCATACATATAGGTTTCTGTGCCAATCATTTCCGCGTAATCCACCCGGAAAGGCAGCGCCTGTTTATGCGTGGGGTCTAATTGCAGGTGACTTGGGCGGATGCCAAGTTCGATGGCCATGCCAGGCTCTGCCAGCTCCGGATTGACTGTTAACGTCAGCGGGGGAAAGGCATCGATAGCAATCGACGCCTGATTGCCTTGTAATGCGGTAATGGTTCCCGCGTAAAAATTCATTTTTGGCGAGCCGATAAAACCGGCGACAAAACGGTTTCTGGGGTGATGGAAGAGCTCCAGCGGCTTATCGAACTGCTCCACTTTACCTGCATTAAGGATCGCGATGCGATCCGCCATCGTCATGGCTTCTATCTGATCATGGGTAACGTAAACGATGGTACTTTTGAGTCGTTTGTGTAGCTTGATGATTTCCGAACGGGTATCCACCCGCAAAGCGGCATCCAGATTGGATAACGGTTCATCGAACAGAAACACACTGGGGTTGCGTACAATGGCACGACCGATGGCCACGCGCTGGCGCTGACCGCCGGAAAGCGCGCGCGGTTTTCTGGTCAGATAGGGTTCTATCTGTAGCATGCGGGCGGCTTCCTGCACGCGGGCCTGGATATCGGCTTTGGACATACGGGTGTTTTCCAGGCCGAAAGAGAGATTCTGCGCGACCGTCATGTGCGGGTAGAGGGCGTAGGACTGGAACACCATCGCGATACCGCGATCGCTTGACGAAACCTGCGTGACGTCATGGCCGCCAATAGCAATGCTACCGGACGTGCAGTCTTCAAGACCGGCTATCAACCTGAGCAACGTCGATTTTCCGCAACCGGAGGGGCCGACGAAAACCACAAACTCGCCGTCTTTAACATCAAGGTCGACACCCTTGATGATTTGCGTGTTACCGAAGGATTTCGTGATATTTTTTAGCGTAAGTTGTGCCATCAGATCGTTCCGTCCACCGCTCATTGTTGAGAGACGCGGTAACCGATGTAAACCCGATCGGCTACCGGAGTGGATGACATCATGACGGAGCTCTATTTAGTTCGTCAATATGTCGAACTAAATAATTAAAAAAATGTGACATCAGGCAGGAATGAAGAAAATCACTTATAATTTAGTTGGTTACGATAGTTTTTTCTTATTGCTACGTTGAGGGCCGCCGTCAGCCAGCGGTTAGATTGGGGGATATCGGGCAAGCAAAGCAAATTTTCCCGCGTGACCTGGCGGTTGCCTCAACTCTGCCATGCCGGAGTGATTCTCCGACATGGCAGGTCGAATCAGAGGTGCTTTGGCAAGGAGATCTGCCGCGATAACTCGGGTAAGCCAAAAAGCGAATTATGTAATTTATTCAATGAGATGGCTACAGATCCAGTGAGCACCGACTGTGACCCGAGGGTACTGGACTTGAGCTGGATTGGGTGAGGCGAGCAGTTGTTCAGGTAAAAACGAATGCGCTCGGTCAGTTCCGGGCGGATGCCAATATTACCGCCAATGATAATGCTTTCAGGGTCAAACATCAGTGACACCGACAGGACCAGTAAGGCGGCGGTACGGGCGGTTTCTTCGATGGTCACGATGGCGGCGGGCTCTTTGTCGGCGTAACGGCTTAGAATCTCCCGTACCGGTGTATTGGCACAACCGCCTGCAAAATGGTAGCGCTTGCTGATGCCTGCAGCTCCCAGTACCGATTCCAGCGTCCCCTGACGGAGACTCTCTGACGTATAGGCATCGCCGCCCAGCGGCAGATAAGAGATCTCGCCGGCCGCCCCCATCGCACCGCGCAGCAGAATCCCTTCCAGTATCAGCCCCAGACCAATCCCGGTACCCAGCGAAATGAAGGCCAGTGAGTGATCATCCTGCCCACATCCCCGCCAGTATTCGCCGATGGCGGCGGCATTGATGTCGTTTTCGATCAGCACTTCACAGCCAAAAGCCTGCTGCATGCTGTCTCGTAGCGCGAAGCCGCTCATATTTTTCAGGTTGGGTGCCATATCCAGCGTGCCGGTTTTCTGATTGATAACGCCGGGAATAGCGACACTGACGCTGTGCAACTTGCGTTCGTCTATCTGCTGCTGAGCCAGCAAATTCTTTTTCAACTGGCACAGGCGATTGACCAGGTTGATGCCGCCCGAGTTATCGTTTTCCTCTTCGTAATGCGCTATTTCGTTGCCGCGGAGGTTAACCAGACTCAGCCGGATGCTGGTGGCGCCGACGTCCATACCCAGCACGTAAGCCAGATCATCGGCGATTTCATAATTCATGGCGGCGCGCCCGACCTTACCTGATTCGAGCCCACAAGGGCGAACCCACCCCCGCTCTTCCAGGATCAGAATCACTTCAGACATGGTCTGCTTGGATAGCCTGGTCGCTTTCGCCATCGCCGCGCGGGATGCCGGTCCCGCATGCAGCAGGTACTCCATCACGGCACGGACGGATATCTGGCGAAGAACTGGAACATCATTTTCTATTTCAATCACTTATTTGTTCTCAATCATTCATCGGGACGGTATTGAATCAGGAAGCGTGATCACCAGAGATGCCTGCATATTATGCAATAAAAGTGTTATCCCGCTCTCGTTTCTGTTCATCTGCCAGAGAAAATTATTATTTGACTCATGGTTCATGTTGACGGTATTCACCGGAAAGGATATTAATTCGTAAGGTTGATGAACTAATTATAGCAGTTATTGATGGCAGTAATCCACGTCGGAGAAAAAGGACGTTATATGGCGAACTCGCAGCCACTTGGTAAAACTCTTGCAAACGCGCTTTCTCAGTTGGAGCGTCTGTCGCTGGAAACGACTTCCGGCTGGGCTGCCGCCCTCGATATTGCGCCGGGGAGTGTGCAGAATTTAATGAATTTTCTGGAAAAACAGCACATTATCCAGCAGAAATCACCGGGTGTTGAATTGCACCCGCAGTCGCCTGTGGTGATTGGTTTTGATCTGGGCGGCACTAAAGTCAATGGGCGGCTGACAACGTTGAGCGGCGAGGTATTGGCGCACACGTCACAGCCTACCGCTAAAGGTGATGAACAGGCGGCGCTGCAACACATGTCATCGCTGGCGCAGGCACTACTGCAACAGGCACATATCGCACCGAACCGCTTGAAACAAGTCGCTATCGGTATTCCCGGTTCAATCGATAAGCAACGCAATGTACAGCTTTCCCCTAACCTGCGTCTTCCTGCCCGCTTACCCAACCTGTTTTCTCTGCCTGATGGGCAGTCGTGCCCGGTGGTATTCGAAAATGACGTTAACCTGGCGGCATTGGGGGAATACCACTATGGGCATGGCAAAGGCAGCGACTCGCTGGTGTTTATCGCCTTCGGTACCGGTGTCGGCATGGGGATTATCACACAAGGCAGCATCATCAGTGGGCACAACGGTATGGCGGGGGAAATCGCCCTATTACCGTTGAGCGCAACACCTTACGACGACGCCAAAATTTCCGTCGGCGGGGTGTTTGAAGATCGAGTCAGCAGCAGCGCGATTCGCCAGCGCTATCAGGGTGGCGAGACTGAGGTTATCGATATTTTCCGCCGTGCAGAACAAGGGGATGAGCAGGCGCGTACCGTGCTGGAAAACACCGCACAGATTGCCGCGTTGGGCGTGGCTTCAGCCGTGAGTTTGCTGAATCCTGAATGGCTGGTGCTGGGCGGCGGAATTGGTGCGAGACCCGCGTTTCATGAGCGTGTCCGTCAGCATGTACAAACATTGCTGCCGGTGCCGGTTCAGTTGGTCGGCAGCGCCTTGCTGGATGAGGCGGGTGTGGTCGGTGCCGTGCATCTGGCCAGAGAACACTGCCTGGCCGCATTAGCCTGGCATGATGTGAGGGAAGCGGTATGAATAGCAATAACATTTCGGTGTCGCCATCAGAATGGGTATTGAAACCCCAGTCGGACGGACAACTGCTCAGCACTGCCGCGCCGTTACTGCCTTTTATGGCACGGCGCGTACAAGGGTCATTCTCTGGCGAAGAAGGCATCGTGCAACTGGCACTGTGGGGCAGCGGCACGCTGGGACGCATTCATGTCGCGCCGTTTAGCGGGCCTTGTACCTTCGCACCCAATCGTCTGCTGAGCGAAACACAAGGCTTTTATGTGGCGCAATCCCAGCCTGTAGTGCTGCTCACTCAGACTTCGTTTTTGCGCTTTTATCCGGCGAAAAGACGTGCCTGGTGGGATCAGCAGGCTGGGCGGGCGTTGCGTGAGAAGCAAGGGACGCAGCAGCGTTGGGTACTGCCCTGGGGGGTGGTGATTGTCGAGCAACGCGATAACGATGTACTGATCGCCGCCGGTAACGATGACGCGGAAGCGCTGCGCGGTCTGTCGCTCAGCACAGAGCAGATCAGGCTGGAAGCGCAGCGTTATATCGATGACTGCGACCAGTTGCCACAGGCGCAACCGCTACTGCGTAGCATGGTGCAACAGAGTTTGCATGCCGCGTTGTCGAGCATCCGTTACGACCATACCGGGAAGTTCGCCGGGCTGGCGGCAGGAATGGACTACAGCGCCCCAGCCCGCACGTATTATCGCGACGGTTACTGGACGTTGCAGGCGTTGCTGCCGTTACAGCCGCAGATTGTGCTGGAGGAAATCCACCTGATGGCGGCAGGGTTGCAGCCGACCGGTGAAGCGCCGAGCGGGGTTATCCTCAATGGCCCCGGTTTGTCAGCCGCCTGGGAAGACGCGCGACGCCATAACCCCGCTGTCAAAGAAAACCACAGCCGCCCGCAAGACTGGTGGAGTGACCATTTTGACAGTCCCTTGTTCTTTATTCTGACGATTGCCGACTACGTGCGGGTCACGGGGGATACGTCTCCCTGCGAGCAGTACTGGCCGCAGATCGCCACCATCATTACACGTTACGAAGGCTTTATTCTCCATGAGGATGGCCTGCCGCAGAAACCGTCGCACAACGACCGGGACTGGGCGGATAACGTCTACCGTTTTGGCTATGTTGCCTACGATCTTGGCCTGTGGTTTGGCGCGGTTAACGCGGTGGCGCAATGGGCGGCAGCGCGCGATCCGGCGCTGGCACAGCGTTGCGCACGTCTGGCGTTTCAGGCGTCCCGCCACCTTGATGCCGCGTTATTACAGCCGGATGGCCATTACGCGGATTATGGTCGTCCGGGGGAATTTATTGAAGACCACCTCACGCTCGATAGCCTGACGTTGCTGCGCTACGGCGCGGTGGATGCCGGGCGTGCCGAGGCAGTGTTACGTCGGGTTCAGGCCCGGTTGGAGAGCCGTCATAACAGTGAACAGCGTTATGGCGACTGGGGGGTGTTGTGCGCGTGGCCGCCGTTCAAACGCCGCAGCGATACACGTGCCAAGTCGGCCTTTGCCCTGCGTTATCACAATGGCTCTGACTGGCCTTATCTGGATGGGTTGTACGCCGATACGTTGTTGCAGTACGGCATACCGGGCAGTGAATACCCGCTGACACGTTGGTGGATGACCTGCCTGGAACAGGGATGGGCCGGTGCGGTGGAGTACTTCTCACCGCCGTTTGGCCGGGGATCGTTATTACAGGGGTGGAGCAGTATGCCGGCTGCGGTGGTGATGAAGTATCGTCATCACTTTGACGGCGGACAGTAATCGCAGCGTAGTTTGACTGTGTGATGCAATAACATTGATCAGGAAACACATCATGAAGAAAAAGACTGTTATCGCAGTACTGGCTGGTGCTATGACGCTTGCATGTTCATCATTGCAGGCGGCCGAGTTGACGATCATGTGGTACGAGACGGATAAAAATGAATCCACCGTACTCAAGCAGCTACTGAATGAATATACGCAGCAGCATCCGCAGACCACCTTTAATCTACAACTGGTTCCTTATGACAATGTGATCCAGAAATTCCGCCAATACGCGGCATCGGGTTCCGGTATGCCGGACATCTCCAAAACGTCGTCGATGGAAGCAGTCATTCGCCCCTATCTGGTCGATTTCAATCAATATTTTGGCAAAGACTACCTGAATCACTACATCAAAGGATGGGCGGACGGTGCCAGACTCGGCGATAAAGCGATAGCGGCTCCGCTGTATGTGACCTCCACCGGGCTGTTGCTGAATGCCGATGCCTTCAAGAAAGCGGGCGTGGCCCTGCCGGATGTACAGACCGGTTGGACGTGGGAAGAATTCCTGCCGAAGATTAAAGAGGTCGCACAGAAAGCCCATGTCCGCTATCCGCTGGTGTGGGATGTTTCCGCCAGCCGTTGGATCATCCACGAATACCATTATGGCAACCATGTTTTTTCCACCGAGCCGCCGTATAAAGTGGTGATGGATAAACAGAAAGCGGCCAAAACGCTGGCAGATTTCGTGAAAATCGCCGATGACTACATGCCGCGTGGGCAGTGGTCAGGCTCCAGTTCGGATAACCCGAAAGAGCTGTTTATCGGTGGGCAGGCAGTGGCCTGGATGACCGGTAGCTGGCAGTTAAGCTCGCTGGCGCAACGCGCCAAATTCGACTGGCGTGCTGGCTATACCCCACGGGGTACGGTGAAATCCAGCGTGTACGGCGGTGAATACGTGGTGGCGTTCAACACCAGTAAACACCTTGATGAGTCTACCAGTGTGATCAAATGGCTGACCTCGCCGGATGTCCTGAAACGTCTTTCCGTACCGATTGGCATGATCCCGGCCACCTCGTCCGACGAGCCGGTGAAATATGAAGATCCGAAAATCAGCCAGGCGATGGCGCTGATGCAGCATGAACTGGTGGAAAGCCCGGCTTATGCAGCGGCGGATCAGGCCAATGAAGCGATGCAGTTCGTCTGGGCACCAATGAAAGACGCGGTTATGCAGGCGGTGACTCATCAGATAACGCCGGAGCAGGCCATCGAGAAAATCATGAAGGCCGCCCAGGATGGATTAGGGGCCTCTCAATGAAAGTGATGAATCCGGAGTCGGCCAGTCTGGCAGTCATGTCACAAGGTTCGGGAGTGTTTACTCGTCGTCTCAGGAAGTACTGGCCTTATTTGTTGATATTGCCGTCGTTTGGGTTGTTGCTGTTGTTCACCTTCTATCCATTGCTGCAAGGGTTTTGGATGTCGGTATTTCAACGCGGCGTGGTGGTGTTGCCTCAGGTCGCCAGCACGCAGCCTAAATTCGTCGGGATCGATAACTTTATCCAGGTATTTACTGACCCCGAATTTCAGCACGTGCTGCTGCGCACGGTGGTGTTTGTGGTATTTGCCGTGCCGCTTAATCTGGTCATCGCTCTGTGTATGGCGCTGTTGCTGGCGCCCCAGATGCGGGGATTTGGACTGGCGCGAACCATCGTCTTTTTCCCGTCGATGATAAGCCTGCTGACCATCGGCATCATGTGGAAATGGCTGTTTGGTTATAACTCTGGATTAATCAACTATGTACTGAGCCTGGTGGATATCAGCCCGGTTCCCTGGCTACAACAGGAAACCATGGCGCAGATTGCGGTGGTGATTGTGTGGGTGTGGGCCAGCGCGGGTTTCAATATGATGATCCTGCTGGCGGGTTTAACGGCCATTCCGGAGGATTTGTATGAGGCCTCCCGCATGGACGGAACCAGCCGCTGGCGCACCTTCTGGCGCATTACCCTGCCACTGCTGCAACCCAGCGTAGTGGTGGTAGTGGTGCTGTCATCGATAGAAGCCTTCAAGGTCTACGAACTGGTGATTTCGCTGACGGGCGGTGGGCCGGGACGCGCCACCGTCTATCTGATTCAGACCATTTATGAGAACGCCTTCATGCAACCGGCGACAGCAGGGGTTGCAGCGGCACAATCGGTGGTGCTGTTCGTGATTTTGTTCGCGCTGTCGGTCATCCAACTTCGTCTGTCGAGGAGTTTCAAATGAAGGGGTCATCTCTGCTGACGCGCTGGATAATCATTGGTTTCATGCTGCTGTTTTTCCTGTTGCCGCCAATCTGGATTTTTTCCAACGCGCTGAAGTCGGTCGATGAGATTTTCGCCTGGCCGCCGTCGCTGTGGCCGGAAAACGCGACGCTGGAGAATTTTGTCGATGTGTTCGTCAACACCAACTTTGTTCATACGCTCGGCAACTCCTTTTTCGTTTCCGTCCTGTCATCACTGCTGTCGGTCACGATCAGCGTCATGGCGGGCTATGCGCTGGCGAAATTCCGGTTTCGGGGGGATACGTTGGTTTTCATGGTCATCATGTGTGCGCTGATGATCCCGCTGCAGATTATCCTGATTCCGATTTTCCTGCTGCTGCGTGACCTGCATCTGCTCAATACGCTGTGGGGGGTGATTATCGCGCCGGCGGCGACGCCTACCGGGGTGTTCCTGATGCGGCAGTATATCCGCAACATTCCTGACAGCCTGCTGGAAGCGGCGCGTCTGGAAGGCACCGGAGAGTGGCGAATCCTGTGGCGTATCGTGGTACCGCTGTCGTTACCGGCCATCGCCACACTGGCGGCTTTTACCTTCGTCTGGCGTTGGAATGATTTTCTGTGGCCGTTTCTGGTGATCAGCGACCAGAGCCAATGGACGGTGCAACTGGCGCTGGCCAGTAACGTCGGTCAGTTTGATATCAACTGGCCACGGCTGTTGGCGATGTCGGCGATGGCGGTATTGCCGATGCTGGCGATTTTCCTGGCGCTACAACGCTATTTCATGAACGGATTGATGGCGGGTGCGACCAAGGAGTAAGTGGCGTCCGCTTGATGTCTTGATGCAGTGAAAACAATCACCACCTTCCGAGGCGGTGGTTTAACGCTGACAATGAAATAAACCCGCACGCTAGCAACGTACGGGTTTATTGTATTCATGTCTTAGTGGATGGCAGTTTTACTGCTGAATGTTTTACTACTGAATGTTTTACCGATTAATGTTTTACCGGTTAATGCTCTGCCGGTTCGATCACCATCAGTAACTGCCCGGCCTGCACCTGATGTCCTGCCTGACGGTGCAACGTATGAATAATACCGGCGACCGGTGCGATAATGGGGATTTCCATTTTCATCGACTCCAGAATACCGACGATTTGCCCGGCGCTGACGCTATCGCCGGGGGCGGCAAGCCATTGCCACACACTCCCTGCCACCTGACTTTCCACACCGTAACCGTTAGCCGGAATCACCTCATCGTCGCTGGCCGTCTCTTGCAGGCTGCTATCGAAGGTGAACTGGCCGTCAGCCCGCCAGCGTGCCAGCTCTTCGTCGAAGGCCTGCTGGCGCTGTTGCTGGAAGGTATCGATAGCGGGTTGCTGTTCAGCCAGCATGTGCTGGTAGTCGGCGAGGCGAAATTCGCCCTCTTCGATACACAACGGATAATCTCCCCACGGGAAGCGTTCGCGGATAGCCAGCAGCTCCTGCGCGCTGACCGGATAAAAGCGAATCTGATCGAAAAAGCGCAGTAACCATGGCTGACGAAAGACATCGGTTTGCCGATCGCGATTCCACATCTGTAACGTGCGGCCCACGAACTGATAGCCGCCGGGGCCTTCCATACCGTATACACACAGATACGCGCCGCCGATGCCGACCGAGTTTTCCGCCGTCCAGGTGCGAGCAGGGTTGTACTTGGTGGTGACCAGCCGATGGCGTGGGTCGAGTGGGGTGGCGACGGGGGCACCGAGGTAGACATCGCCCAGCCCCATCACCAGATAATGGGCGTTGAAGACGATCTCTTTGACCTGATCCACAGACGCCAGCCCGTTGATACGGCGAATGAATTCGATGTTGCTGGGGCACCAGGGCGCACCGGGTCTGACCGATTGGGTATAGCGGGTGATGGCTTCGCGGCAGGCGTCGTCATCCCAACTGAGCGGCAACCAAACGGTACGGGAGGGCACGGCAGCGTGCCGCAGGTCGCCGAGGGCGTCGTCCGCCTGTTGCAGGTGCGCGAGCAGCGTGCTGCGCGGGCAGCGCAGGCTGTCGAAATGGATTTGCAGCGAACGAATGCCCGGTGTCAGTTCCTGCATACCCGGCAGCGGGTGCTGTTCCAGCCACTGCATCAGCGCGTGTACGCGAAAACGCAACGCGATATCCAGCCGGTGCTCGCCGTATTCCAGCAACAGGAAACGATCGCCTGCGGCGAGGCAGGTCACCGAAGGTCGCTCGTCCTGTGCCGTTTGGTGGTACAGCACCGGTGACGGGCAACACGGCGCGAGAGCGGGCTCGGCGGCAGGGCGACCGGCGGCGATGGCGCATTCCGCGGCGCGCGCCAGCTCGTCCGCCTGTTCCGGCGTGACCGGAATAAAACGGATGCTGTCGCCTGCTTTGAGCTGGCCTAGTTTCCACAAGTCAGCGTGGATCACCGTAGCCGGGCAGACGAAGCCGCCCAGTGACGGCCCATCCGGCCCCAGAATCACCGGCATATCGCCGGTAAAGTCGACGGTGCCGAAAGCGTAGGCGTTGTCGTGAATATTGGACGGGTGCATACCGGCTTCGCCGCCGTCGGTTCGCGCCCACTGGGGTTTGGGGCCAATCAGCCGGATACCGGTGCGGCTGGAGTTGTAATGCACCTGCCAGTCAGCGGCGAAAAAGGTGTCGATGTCTTGCGCGGTAAAATAGTCCGGTGCGCCGTGTGGGCCATAAATCACCCGCAGTGACCAGTGGGTATTCCAGTCAGGCACGGGCAATACGGCGTCTGACGTGGGCAGCGCCGGCGCGGCCAGATGCAGTACGTCGCCTGCGCGCAAGGCCCGTCCGGCATGGCCGCCGAACTTGCCGAGCGTGAAGGTGCTACGGCTACCCAGATAGGTCGGACAGGCCAGGCCGCCGGCCAGCAACAGATAGCTGCGGCAACCGGCACCCTGAATATCGCCGAGCGTGAGCGTTTGTCCGGCGCGGGCGTGATGAACGCGTCCGCCGTCGAGGGCGGTGTTATCTAACCGGATGTCGATGACAGCGCCGGTCACCACGAACGCGCAGTCATGGTTGAAACGCAGGGTTGGCCCACGTAGGGTGATCTCCAGCCCGGCGGTATCGGCCGCGTTGCCCAGCAACTGATTGCCGAGCCGGAATGAGTGGGTATCGAAGGGGCCGGAAGGCGGTACACCAACGTGCCAATAGCCGATGCGGCCGGGCGCATCCTGCACGGTCGTCAGCGTGCCGCCGCTGAGCACATCCAGCGTCGCGGGCTGCCAGACGACGTCGCCCAGTGTTGCGGTGATGATTTCTCCGCGTCTGACCGTCGGCAGAGTCAGCAGGTGACGAAGCCAGTCGAGGTTGGTTTCGATGCCGTACAGCGATGTGGCCGTCAGCGCTTGCGCCATGCCGTCGAGGGCGGCGTCCCGGCTGTCGCCGTGTACGATGATTTTTGCCAGCATCGGGTCATAGAACGGTGATACCTCGCTGCCGCTGTCCAGCCAGTGGTCGATGCGCAGGGTAAGCCCGGGCAAGGCGTCTGGAAAATCAACGTGACTAAGCAAGCCCGCACAGGGCTGGAACTGTTTGGCCGGGTCTTCGGCGTACAACCGCACCTGAATGGCGTGACCGCGAGGCGTGGTGATGAGCGTATCAAGCGGCGGCAGGCAACCCGCGCCCAGTTCCACCATCCACTGCACGATGTCGACGCCGTACACCAGTTCGGTGACGCCGTGCTCGACTTGCAGGCGGGTGTTGACCTCCAGAAACCAGAACTGCTTGCTGCTCTCGTCATACACATATTCGACCGTGCCTGCACTGCGGTAATTGACCGCCTGACACAGCCGAATGGCGGTAGCCTGCAGTTCAGCGCGCACGCTGTCACTCAGGTGGGGAGCCGGGGTTTCTTCAATCACTTTCTGGTTGCGGCGCTGGGCGGAGCAATCGCGCTCGCCAAGGGCTATCACGTTGCCCTGGCCGTCGCCAAAGACCTGCACTTCGATGTGGCGGGCCTGGGCGATAAATTTTTCCAGAAATACGCCGTCGTCGGCGAAGTTGTTACCCGCCAGTCGTTTGACGCGGGTAAACGCATCAACCAGTTGGTCGTGGTCGTTGCAGCGCTGCATGCCGATGCCGCCGCCTCCCGCGGTGCTCTTTAACATCACCGGATAACCGATGCGTTGTGCCTGTTCACAGGCGCTGTCCAGCGAGGTGAGCAAGCCGCTGCCGGGCAGCAGGGGGACGTCGTTCTGTTGTGCCAGCGCCCGTGCCTGATGCTTGAGACCGAACGCGGTCATCTGTGCCACGGTCGGGCCGAGGAATACCAGGCCTGCTTGTTCGCAGCGGGTCACAAAACCGGCGTTTTCACTCAGAAAACCGTAGCCGGGGTGGATCGCCTGCGCGCCACATTGGGCGGCGATATGCAGTAATTTGTCCTGATTCAGGTAGGTATCGCGCACCGGGCCGTCGCCCAGCGACCAGGCTTCATCGGCCTGACGCACATGCTGCGAATGGCGGTCCGCTTCGGCGTAAACCGCGATGGCTTTTACGCCCATTTTTTTCAGGGTGCGGATAATACGCACCGCAATAGCGCCACGGTTGGCAATCAATACACGCTCAAACATGACCGAGTCTCTTACGGGCAGGTCGTCCTGCGCTGTTCTGGACGCGTGTTGCGGGTCGTCCCGCGCGTCACTGTTCCCGATGTGTGCCGTGTCGCTCTGTTTACCAGATAGCGATATCGACAGGTGTGGGGTTGTAGCCGTTGCAGGGGTTGTTCAACTGCGGACAATTGGAGATCAGCACCAGTACGTTCATTTTGGCCACCATTTCCACGTATTTCCCCGGTGCGGAGATACCGTCGGCAAAGGTCAGCCCGCCGTCCGGCGTGACCGGTACGTTCATAAAGAAATTGATGTTGTGGGTGATGTCGCGTTTGGTCAGGTGATACTCCGGGTGTTGCGCTACCGCCAGCATCCAGCTGTCGCGGCAGGCATGCATGTGGCGTTTTTCCAGATCGTAGCGCACCGTGTTGCTCTCGGTGGCGCAAGCGCCACCGAGCGTGTCATGACGGCCGCAGGTATCCGCCACGATTTCCAGCATCGGGCGGTCTTCATTGGAACGCAGCACGCTGCCGGTAGTGAGGAAGACATTACCCTGGCCGCGCAGGGTGTCGCTCATGCTGTAGCGTTCAGCGGTATCGTCAGCATTGTAGAACAGGGTATCGGCGGCCTGATTGCCTTCGAGGTCGGTAATACGCAGCGTCTGACCGGCTTCGAGGCGGTGTAACCAGTAGTCGCCAGCCTGAACGGTGGCGCGGTAAACCGCCGTGGCGGGGTCGCGTTGACTGGTCTTTATCATGTTCAGACTCCTTGTGGCTGTTCAGCCAGATAATAAAGTGTGTTGTTGCGAAGCCCGCGCTGGTTTTCCGGGCGCTCCAGACAGATAGCCGGTAGCGGTGCGCGCTGATAATCCAGCGTCAGACGCACCGGATGACGCGGATAATCGGTGGCGGTGCTAAGCGGGTGCGGGCAGGTGTGCAGAATGACCAGCGTGTCCATGGCGAAGCGCAGCGTGACGCTGGCACCGGCTTTACCCTGTTGCTCAAGCCGCAGGTTTCCGTTGTCATCGCTACCAACGTGGGCGAAAAAGTTGACGCACGCCGCCATGTCGCGCTTGCCGAGACCGTATTTGGCCAGTTCCACCAGAAAGCTGTCGTAGCCGTTTTGGTGACGTTCATTGCGGGCTTGCTGGTAGTTCAGCTCGCCAAACTGACGCGCCACCTGCTGGGCATTGGCGGTGCCGCATACGGTGTCATGCCAGCCGAAGCCGTCGGCTTCGATACCGCAGAAAATGCGCCCCATATCCGAATACAGGCAGTGCCCGGTTGTCAGGCGAAACGTGTGCTGGCATTTGAGCGTATCCGGTGCGTTGTAGCGCTCCAGCGTATTTTCCGGGTTGTAGAACAGCATACCGACGTTGGCTCCGCCTTCGATGTCGGTCAGACGCAGCGCAGTACCGCGGCGCATCAGCAGCGACCAGTGCGACCCGGCGGGCAACTCGGTGAGATAATGTTCATTCATGGTGTGTGGGGTGTTTTGCATAGTGTGTTCCTCCTGGTCAGGCGACGTGCCGCTGCCTGTCAATCAGTTCTCCCACCGAAGCCCGCACACCGGCTGGTGCGCGCTCCAATGGCAGGTCATAGGTGATGCTGGCGCCAAAGGCGTCTGGTGCTTGTGGGTCCTGACGGAGCTTGTCGAACACCCACAGGCGTGACCCGAGTGAAAATCCCTCTTTAAGGTCATGGGTGATCATGAAAATGGTCAGACGGTGCTCCTGCCATAACTGGCTGATCAATTGGTGCATTTCGGCACGGATGCCGGGGTCGAGCGCACCGAACGGTTCATCCAGCAGCAGGATGCGCGGGCGCTTAATCAACGCCTGCGCCAGCGCCAGCCGTTGTTGCATGCCACCGGATAACTGATGCGGATATTTCTGGGCGGATTGCTCCAGCCCGACCTGACGCAGCATTGCCATTGCCTGATCACGAAGCGCCTGGCGGCGCTTGCCCCATACCCGGCCGAGCCAACGCGCTTCGGCAAACTCCGCGCCAATCATGACGTTTTCCACCACCCGCAGATGGGGGAACACCGAGTAGCGCTGGAATACCACGCCGCGATGTTCATCCGGCTCTTGCGGCATCGGCGCGCCGTCGAGTAGCAACTGGCCGCTACTGGGGCTTTCGGTGCCGAGCAGCATCTTGAGAAACGTGGTTTTGCCGCAGCCGGAGGCACCGACAATAGAAATGAACTCGCCCTCTTCAACGGAGATGTTGAGCCGTTCCAGCACCACCTGACCGTCGTACTCTTTTCTGAGATTTTTTAGCGTTAATAACGACATAGGTTCTCCTGCATTCTGGCCAGTGGCTTATTTCGCGTAATACCAGGGCCAGCCGCGACGGCTGATGACCCGCAGCAGGACATCAAGCAAAAACGCCAGCACGGTTATCCAGGCGACGTAGGGCAGAATGACGTCCATCGCCAGATAGCGGCGCATCAGGAAGATGCGGTAGCCCAACCCTTCGGTGGCGGCGATAGCTTCGGCGGCGATCAGAAACAGCCAGGCGGAGCTGAGCGACAGACGCACGGCGTCCAGCAAACGCGGCATCAGCTGTGGCAGGATCACCCGCCACAGGATTTGGCCGCTGTGGCCGCCGAGGGTTTGCGCTTTCACCAGTTGTTCCTGCGGCAGGCTCTGGATGTAGAGTTGCAGGTCCCGCACGATAAATGGCGTGATGCCCACCATGATCAGCACCACCTTGGAGACCTCGCCCAGCCCGAAAACGATGAACAGGATCGGTAGCACCGCCAGTGGTGGGATCAGTGCAAACAGGGTGATCAGCGGCGACAGGGTGGCGCGCACCGCCGGTAGTGCGCCGCATAGCAGCCCGAATACCAACGCCAGCACGGCGCTTAAGCCTACGCCGGTCAACAGCCGCAGCAGGCTGGCAGCGGTGTCGACCCACAGTAGGTATTCGCCGGTGCGCTCGTTGGGTTCAAACGCCATACGGTGCATGGCTTGCGCCATCGCACCCAGGCCTGGCAGCAGTTTGTCAGCGGCGTTCACCGCCAGCCGGGCGTCAGACGCCATCAGGTAGACCAGCAGCAGCGCCAGTAGCGGCAGAAACCCCATCATCCCGCGCGTCAGCGGTAACGGCTGGTAGTTAATCAATTTGCGCATCCGGCGTTCTCCTGTATTACAGCTTGTTGTCGACGGCCAGTTTCAGGAACTCGTCGCTAAAACGCAGTTTGACGTTGCCGGTATTGCCCCACATGCCAGCCGGGGTAGAGACACCGACCACGTCTGCGCTGGGGGCGTTGTCACCCAGCAAGCCGTGACGGAAGGAGAACTCCGCGACTGACTGCATGGTGGTTTTCAACTGCGGGTTCTGAACGAACTCCAGCGTCTGTTTCGGGGTGGTGAACAGGTGGGTAGCGGCCAGTTGCGCGTCAAACCCGGCTAGGTCGGTACCCGAGGCTTGCCCCATGGCGGTGCGGGCTTCACGGGCGGTGGCGCTGTCGCCTGACATGGTTTGCAGGGTTTCATACCATGCGCCGGTCAGTGCTTTACCCAACTCCGGGTGTTTTTTCAGGGTGGCGGTGTTGACCACCAGCAGATCGAGGATTTCGCCGGGGATTTGCGCGGAAGAAAACGCCAACTGGCTACCCGGCTGTTTTTTGGCTTCCGCCAGCAGCGGGTTCCAGGTGACGATGGCCTGTACGTCAGGCGTACCAAAGGCGGCGACGAGATCAGCATCGGCGGTGTTCACCACCTTGATGTCTTTTTCGCTCATACCGTTCTTTTCCAGCGCTCGTGCCAGCAGGTAGTGAGAGACCGACAGTTGCACCAGATTAATCGGTTTGCCTTTGAGCGACGCCAGACTGTTGGTCCCTTTGATCAGAATGCCGTCGTTGCCGTTTGAGTAGTCGCCGACGATAAGTGCGGTGCTGTCCACGCCGCCTGCGGCAGGGATAGTCAGCGCATCCATGTTGGTCATGGCGCAGCCGTCAAAACCACCAGAGGTGTATTGATTAACGGATTCAATGTAATCGTTGACCTGTACAAACTGGATATCAATGCCGTACTTGTCGGCCCATTTTTTGATAATGCCGTGCTGTTGGGCGTAATCCCAAGGCATCCAGCCGGCATAAATAGACCAGCAGAGTTTAAACGCGGGTTTGTCAGCGGCCTGTACGCCGAGGCTGCACAGTGCCAGTGCGCAAACAAGTAGTAATCGTTGAATCGTTTTCATGGTGAATTTCCTCTGACGTTGGGCGCAATCATTAAAGAAAGAAAAAGCAGGAGGGCGGCGAGCATGCATCTCGCTGTATCCTCCCGGGCTTTTTTCCCGCCGTGTAACCGCCAGAGGGCGGTCGGTAACTCTCGGACCTGCGCAGTAAAGCCGGAACCCTAGTCACCCATTTCCAAATTGTCTGGCGACACCGGTTGCCCGCTATCGCTCCTGCTGTCGATGATATAAAGCAAAATGCTTGCCAGCTTGTGCGGCAATTAGCGCACCCTCGAAGGGCAATAGCCATGTTTTGATTATCTTTCAAGCTATTAACGGGTGATGTCATCGGGCCAGATAACAAGCCTGTAAGGGGAGGACGGAGCGATGAGGGTCAGTGTGCCTTGTCGGGTTGCACTGTTTATGTGCAAGATGGCACGGTGTTGACGTGAAAGGAGCCAGTTGTGTGCAATCACGCAAGCACATTGCCCGTTGCGCGAGCGTGCCTGGGTAACAGAACAGACAATTCTGCAGGTGGCATGGTGCTGTTCCGGCGTAGAATAGCGATTCTTAACGGCTGAACTGGCGGCTGGGTGAAAAAAACAGGCGTGGCATGTGCCATGCGGCGGCTGGTTCGGTTACGCTTAGGGCGATATGACTGTCGGGTGACGGCTCGTTGGTGAGCCAACAAGGTTGCCGGGTCACGGTAGTGAAAATAAACAGGAGTAGTAATGATGTTGGCGGATTACCGTTCGCGCTGGCTGCTGCCAGTGGTTATGTTGGTTGTGGCATTGCAACTGTCGGCCTGCGGCGACAAGGATAAGGATGCTCGTCAGGCGTTCATCACTTTCCTGCAGGGAATTTCACAACAGGAAGGGCGTCAGTTGCCAGCGTTGACCGAACAGCAGAAACAGAGCTTCGGGCGCTTTACCCAGGATTACGCTGTGATGACCGATTTCAACCAGCAGTTGGATCAGGCATTAGCGGGCAGCCTGACACCGGTACTGGATGTGATATCCCACATTCGTGTACCGCAGGATTATATGACGCAACGCGATAACCTGCGTCAGACGCTTGGTGGCCTGAATATGCTAAGCCCGCAGGTGCAGAACGCCAAAACACTGGCGGATAACGCCCGCCGTGCGCTCAAACAGACGGAAGAATTGCAGTCGGTGTATGACAAGGTCTACAACCGCGCGGTTTCTTTGCCCGCCAACGCGATGGTGACCGTGGTGCCAGCCAGCACGTCATTTGCGCAGAGCGTTGTGCAGGTAGGGGAATATCTCCAGGCACAGGGCAACCAGGTGGTATTCGGTAACAACGGCGTACAGTTCCACACCCAGCAGCAGGTGGATCAGTACAACAGCCTGATGACGGACATTGCTAACCAACAGCAAAAACTGTTCACCACCCTCAAGTCTCAGAATTTCCTGCCCCACTAAGGTGGTTCGCGATATGGGCCGGTTTTCGCGAAAAGGCCGGCCCACGCTGAAATTTATTGTGATTTAAATCACATTTCCCATACAAAACCGATATGCAAAATTGTGATTGAAATCACTATTTTTCACGGCCAAATTGTTTTTTTTCTAACCATTTCCCCATTTTTATTATTTTTTTGTGAATTATGTCACTCATTTGTGGCTGATTGTCGGGTGTTGTGTGTGATTTTGATCACGTTTTTGTCGTGAGTTGCGGTCTGAAAACCACGTGCTAGAGTCCGCTGTGATAACGGAGTTTTTTGGGGCCACGCTATTGCGATTTTTCACCGTCACGCGGGTCGTCATGGTGAAGCGCTGTAAGCGGCAATAGCAGTATGCACACAGTGCGGTACACGACCTCATGATACCGACGGAAGTCATCACGCTGTCTAACAATCAATAATTACCGCGCACGCTTTCCGCCGCGCGTTTCAAAGGGGTGTATCTCTATGCTCTCACCAGATACCAAGGTCAAAGTGCAGAATTTTGGCCGTTTCCTGAGCAATATGGTGATGCCGAATATCGGCGCCTTTATTGCCTGGGGGATTATCACAGCACTGTTTATTCCTACCGGATGGATCCCTAACGCGACGCTGGCCAAACTGGTCGGCCCGATGATCACCTACCTGCTGCCGCTGCTGATTGGTTTTACCGGCGGACGCCTGGTCGGGGGAGAGCGTGGCGGCGTGGTCGGCGCGATTACCACCATGGGTGTGGTGGTTGGTTCCGATATTCCCATGTTCCTCGGTGCCATGATTGCCGGTCCGCTGGGCGGCTGGGCTATCAAACACTTTGACGCTGCCGTTGACGGCAAAATCAAAAGCGGCTTTGAGATGCTGGTTAACAACTTCTCCGCCGGTATCATCGGCATGCTGCTGGCGATTCTGTCTTTCCTGGCGATTGGTCCGCTGGTTGAGGCGTTGTCGCACGTTCTGGCTGCCGGTGTGCACCTGATGGTGCAAAACAATCTGTTGCCGCTGGCGTCGATTTTCGTTGAACCGGCGAAGATCCTGTTCCTGAATAACGCAATTAACCACGGTATCTTCTCGCCGCTGGGCATCCAGCAGGCGACAGAAGCCGGGAAATCTATCTTCTTCCTGATTGAAGCCAACCCAGGGCCGGGCATGGGCGTGCTGGTGGCCTACATGCTGTTTGGACGTGGCAACGCCAAACAGTCTGCGCCGGGCGCGGCTATTATCCACTTCCTCGGCGGGATCCATGAAATCTACTTCCCGTATGTACTGATGAACCCGCGTTTGATCCTCGCTGTGATTCTCGGCGGGATGACCGGTGTGTTCACGCTGGGCGTGCTGAACGGCGGTCTGGTTTCTCCGGCATCACCGGGTTCTATCCTGGCGGTGCTGGCGATGACGCCGAAAGGCGCGTACTTCGCCAATATTACGGCGATCGCCGCCGCGTTTGCGGTCTCGTTTGTGGTGTCGTCTATCCTGCTGAAAAGCAGCAAAGTGAAGGATGATGAAGAACTGGAGCAGGCGACCCGTCGCATGCAGGAGATGAAATCGGCGTCCAAAGGTCAGGCTGTCGGCGGTGTGAGCGGCGATCTGGGCACTGTGCGTAAAATCATCGTCGCCTGTGACGCCGGTATGGGTTCCAGCGCAATGGGGGCCGGGGTGCTGCGCAAGAAAGTGCAGGATGCGGGTTTGCAAGCTATTTCGGTGACCAACTGCGCTATCAATAACTTGCCGGATGATGTGGATCTGGTGATCACACACCGTGATCTGACCGAGCGCGCCATGCGCCATGCACCGCAGGCACAGCATATTTCGCTGACCAACTTCCTCGATAGCCATCTGTACAGCGACCTGGTCGCTCGTTTACAGGCAGCGCAGGCGGGCAATGTTAAGCCTGCTCAGGCGGCTCCTGCTGCTGTGCAGGCGGCGGCCCCGCAGACACTGTTTCAACTGACGGAGAAAAACGTCTTTCTGAACCTGCAGGCGGCAGATAAAGAACAGGCTATCCGGTTTGCTGGTGAACAACTGGTAAAAGGGGGTTACGTTGAGCCTGCGTATGTCGATGCGATGCTGGAACGTGAGAAACTGACCTCGACGTATTTGGGTGAGTCTATCGCCGTACCGCACGGGACGATTGAAGCCAAAGACCGGGTACTGAAAACTGGCGTGGTGTTCTGCCAGTACCCGCAAGGGGTGCGTTTTGGCGACGATGAAGACGATGTGGCCCGTCTGGTGATTGGTATTGCCGCACGTAATAACGAACATGTGCAGGTTATCACTAACCTCACCAGTGCGTTGGATGACGAGTCGGTGATAGAACGGCTGGCTCAAACGCAGAGCGTGCAGGATGTCCTTGACCTGCTCGGTGGCAAGTCCCCTGCCTGATAGATAAAAAAGTAAGTGCCGCCTTCGGGCGGCGCTTTCTTTCACAGATAGTCTTTCACAGATTGTTAAATCTCAGTAGTAAGGTCATGCATGATGAAAGCATTACATTTTGGGGCCGGTAACATTGGCCGTGGTTTTATCGGCAAGCTGTTGGCGGATGCAGGCGTTGGCCTGACGTTTGCGGATGTGAACCAGCCGTTGCTGGATGCCATCAATCAGTACGGTAGTTATCCGGTGCGTATCGTCGGTGAACAGCAGCGTGTGGAAACGGTCAGCCAGGTTAGCGCGGTACACAGCGGTGGGACGCAGGCGGTCGCGCTGATTGCTGAGGTCGATCTGGTGACAACGGCGGTGGGGCCGCAGATCCTGGCGAAGATTGCCGGTACCATTGCTCAGGGGTTGATAAAGCGTCAGGAAAACGGCAATACCGCGCCGCTGAATATCATCGCCTGTGAGAACATGGTGCGTGGTACCAGCCAGCTCAAACAGCATGTGCTGGCGCAACTGCCGCAAGAGACGCAGGCGTGGGTGTCACAGCACGTCGGTTTTGTGGATTCGGCGGTAGACCGTATTGTCCCTCCCGCCGATGCGGGCGAATCCAACCCGCTGGCGGTGACGGTGGAAACCTTCAGTGAATGGATCGTGGATAAAACCCAGTTCAACGGTGAGCCGCCGGCGATAACCGGTATGGAACTGACCGATAACCTGATGGCTTTTGTTGAGCGTAAGCTGTTCACCCTGAATACCGGCCACGCGATTACCGCCTACCTTGGCCAGCGCGCCGGGCACGGCACTATTCGTGACGCCATTCTGGACCCGGCTATCCGCCGTGTGGTGCAAGGGGCGATGGAAGAGAGCGGCGCGGTATTGATTCGTCGCTATGGTTTTGATGCCGAGAAACATCAGGCATATATCCGCAAAATTCTCACCCGGTTTGAAAACCCGTGGTTGCACGATGAAGTCGAGCGTGTCGGTCGTCAGCCGCTGCGTAAACTCAGCGCCGGTGATCGCCTGATCAAGCCGTTGCTGGGTACGCTGGAATATGGCTTGCCCCATGACAACCTGATCCAGGGGATTGCTGCTGCGATGCATTACCGTAGCGAGCAGGATCCGCAGGCGCAGGAACTGGCGACGTTGATAGCCACACAAGGGCCACAGGTTGCGCTGGCGCAGATTTCTGGTCTGGATGCTGATAGCGAGGTTGTCGGAAAAGCGGTGAGTGTGTATAACGCCATGCAGTAATCGGCGCGTCTCGGCACAGGTCAGGCTGTGTCCCTGCTTTTCAATCGAGTGCGTTGGATAGGACGGGAGCGTTGACGATGAGAAGCCATGCTCCCGTGGAGTCAGCCGCTCCACCGCGCAGGGGCAGTACTGTGCGCAGAATTAATGTACGAGAAGCGACGATGGACGATACGCAGGCATTTGAAAACCGGGTACTGGAATCCCTGAATGCATCGAAAACGGTCAGAAGTTTTATGCTGATGGCCGTCGAGTTATTGGCGGAAGCGGTCAGCCTGTTGATGTTGCAGGTATTCCGCAAGGACGACTATGCCGTAAAGTACGCCGTCGAACCTTTGTTATCCGGCAGCGGGCCGTTGGGTGAATTGTCCGTACGGCTGAAGCTGATTTACGGGCTGGGCATGATTAGCCGTAAAGAGTATGAAGACACCGAACTGTTGATGGCGTTGGGTGAGGAATTGACTCACGATGAGCATGAGTACCGGTTTACGGATGATGAAATCCTGGGGCCGGTTAGTGAGTTGCACTGCGTGAGTAGCTTACCCCAACCGATGCCATCGCCGGGTGTTGAACCTGATGATGCATTACTGGCGGCGATGCAGCAGCAGCGGTACCAGCAGATGGTGCGCTCCACACTGGTGCTATCGCTGACGGAACTTATCGCGGGCATCAGCCTGAAAAAAGCCTTCTGATTGCCGTGTGCTGTTGGCGTCGGCCATCACCATCCGCCATAACCACCAGTTATAAAAAAGGGCAACCCAGTCGGGTTGCCCTTTTTTGTGCTGCTTTATCGCTTCCCCTTTTTACCGGTTTTGCTGTGGTAAAAAGGGGGCGGTCATTTGATGACTGATTAACGCTTATAAGACAGCTGTTGCTGGTGACTGGCGAATGGCAAACCGTGACTCGCGGGTGCCAACTCATGTGTGGATGAGAGGCGGAAAACCGATACGGCGTTGGAGAGCACCATAGCCTGCTCTTCCAGCGAGCTGGCGGCAGCGGATGATTGCTGCACCAGTGCGGCGTTTTGTTGAGTGGTGCTGTCCATCTCGACAATGGCCTGATTCACTTGCGCGATGCCACGACTTTGCTCATCGGACGCGACCGTGATTTCCCCCATGATGTCGTGTACATGCGTTACCGCTGTCACGATCTCCTGCATGGTTTTACCCGCCGAGTGCACCAGATGCGCCCCTTTCGATACCTGCTCGACCGAGGTGGAAATCAAGCCTTCAATCTCTTTGGCTGCCTGCGAACTACGCTGTGCCAGATTACGCACTTCATTGGCGACCACGGCGAAACCACGGCCCTGTTCACCCGCACGGGCCGCCTCTACCGCGGCGTTAAGCGCCAGAATATTGGTCTGGAACGCAATGCCGTTGATAACAGAGGTGATTTCCGCGATGCGTTTGGAACTGCCTTCGATATCGGACATGGTTTGCACCACATCGGCCACCAGTTTGCCGCCTTCCTGCGCGGTGTGCGTGGCGTCCAGCACCAGTTTGTTGGCCTGGTGGGCGTTAGCGGCGTTCTGTTTCACGGTAGAGGTGAGCTGTTCCATGCTGGCGGCGGTTTCTTCTACCGATGCTGCCTGGGATTCGGTGCGGGCGGCCAGATCGTTATTGCCGGTGACGATCTCGCTGGCGGCGGTGGTTATCTGAGTGACCCCCATCCGAATATCATCGATCATGTTATGCAGGTTGGCTTTCATTTTTGCCATCGCGCCAAACAGCATACCCAGTTCGTCGCGGCGTGTGGTTTCAATCGCAACGGTCAGATCGCCGGTGGCGATACTTTCAGCAATAGCCACGGTACTGTTTAATGGACGGGTAATCAGGTGCGAGATATACCAGGCAATCAGCGCGCCGAGTATCAGGGTAATGACTGAGGTAATGGCAATCTGCCATTCGGCACTGGTGATATCGCTCTGGGTAGCAGCGGTTTCCTCTGCGACCATCTTATCGACCGTGTCGAGCAATTGATTAGCCGTTTCACCCAGTTGTTTGGCCTGTTCTACCTCCACCGTATAAGCCGGGAGGTACGCCAGAATCTGCGTTTTATAGGTCGACAGGGTAGAGACAACCGGTGCCATGATTTCTTGCTGTTCCGGCGTCAGCGCCTGAATAAATTGGCTGAGGCCTTTTTGTGCATCGTCCAGCGCAGCAATCAGCGGTTTTTCCGAATCGCTATTTAACGATAACAGCAGACCACGCACCAGATAGCGCACGTTCACCAGCTTTTGATGCAATGAGGTGAGCTGTAACTGCAGCGGTATGTTACCAGCGACCTGTTGTTCTATTTGTTTGAGCGGCTTTTCAGAGTCGGACAGGTTCCAGCTTTTTCTGACGGCATCTTTTTTGGCTACGGCGTCAGTGTAATTTTTCTGACGCTCTTTATATAGGGCAATCAACTTGCTGATATTATCCAGACGCTCATTATAATCACCGCGCCAGGGTTTATCCTGAATAGAAGAAATTAATTTAACAATATTATCAATGTGTTTACTATTTTCTTTAATACTATCTGGACTATAGCTGGCACTATACAGTGCGCGATAATAACGGGCTTCAGTAACTTCATCATTGATTTGGTTGCTGAAGATAACTTTTTCAAAACGCCCTTTCAGTGTTTCAATATAGCGGACACTCACGGCCGCAATAATGACAGTCAGTAATAGGATCAAGGAGAAACCTAATCCTAACTTCCTGCCTACTTTGATATTTTCGAATTTTATAGCCATTGGTTTTCTTCCATCATTTATAGGCTGGGTGATTAAGTCAGGGCTTAGAGCTTATCCCAATAGGCTATTTTGTGTGCCATTTGGGACCAGGGTAGTGCTCAAAATCCTCACAAACTGTGTGCTCGTTCTGGTTTTTCCACGCCGTCCGCTCCAAGCTGCCTGCGTTCATTGCGCCTGGTGGGATAGGCCATTAATCACCGGGTATTATAGCTGTTATCTCTCTGGTTACCGTACATCACCTGGTTTTTCCCGACACGGGGTGCAGGGTTATTAGTGGTCCTGATTGCGTACCCCAGCCGATATCTGGAGCGCTACCCGGTTGTTGCTTTTTTTGCTGTGCTTTTAAATCTATTGGGTAATCGTGTGAATATAAAATTGCTATGCTGGCGGCCATATACCGACTATGACGAGAGCACGCTGAGTCTATCGGCGTACCCTACTAAAACTTTATACCCGCCATACTTCAAGTTGCCGGTGTGTTAGGCTTTCCCGCGACTCGAATATTTAAGGTATACACCGTTTTCCCGTTTACGATTCGAAAAATACAATAAAAAAAACCCGGTATAACGAAGGTTATTCCGGGTTTGTCGGGTTTAATTTCCTTCACGGAAATTAATTGTTACTTTCTGTATTACTTTTTCGCTTCAGCGAAACGCTTAGCCGCTTCGTCCCAGTTTACAACGCTCCAGAAGGCTTTGATGTAATCCGGGCGACGGTTCTGATATTTCAGGTAGTAGGCGTGTTCCCACACGTCCAGCGCGATGAGCGGGTAGCCGGATGCACCGGAAATCGCTTCACCCATCAGCGGGCTGTCCTGGTTGGCGGTAGAAACCACAGCCAGCTTGCCGTCATCTTTCAGTACCAGCCACGCCCAGCCTGAACCGAAACGGGTTGCGGCAGCCTGCTCGAATTTTGTTTTGAACTCGTCAACGCTGCCGAAATCACGCTCAATCGCCGCTTTCAGTTCGCCTTCCAGCGTGGTGCCCAGTTTCAGCCCTTTCCAGAACAGGCTGTGGTTGGCATGGCCACCGGCGTTATTACGCAGCGGGCCTTTCTTGTCGGCAGGCAGTTGATCCAGTTTGGTGATCAACTCTTCGGCAGACAGGCTGGCGAATTCAGGCAGGGACTCCAGCGCTGCGTTAGCGTTATTGACGTAAGCCTGGTGGTGTTTGGAGTGATGGATTTCCATCGTCTGCGCGTCGAAGTGCGGCTCCAGTGCGTCATAAGCATAAGGCAGGGATGGCAGTGAATAACTCATGTTTAGCATCTCCATTGTTGTGGTGCGCAAATTCTTGTCATGTACAAATCGTTATCATGCACAAGGTGTTTGTGTAACCGGTCTGTGCGGCACCGCTGTTTGTTAGCACCGCGTAAGCATTAAGTTCATTATAGTTAATTAAATGATCTTGAAAACGATTATTCGCGGTGAAAGTCAGAGTAATGTGGGGTTTTATCCTATTATTACAATTGGTTATGCCGTAATTAGACTAGCTAACAACAAATCGATCTAAGCTATACCCGGTGCAGCCGTTATGGCTGCAACCGTTGCGGATGGGTGTAGATGGTGGCGCGGCCAGGGCGACAGAAGCCAACCAGCGTCAGATTGCAGCGTTCGGCGACCTCGACGGCCAGTGAGGTGGCGGCAGAGACCGCAAACAGGATTTCTACGCCGCACATCGCGGATTTCTGCACCATTTCATAGCTGGCGCGACTGGAGACCAGTGCGGCACCTTGTTGCCAGGGCTGGCGTGCTCGTGTTCCCAAGAGTTTATCCAGTGCTACGTGGCGACCGACGTCTTCACAACCGCCCAGTAACTCCCCTTGCGGCGATAGCCAGGCCGCCGCATGGGTCGCACCGGTCAGCGCGCCAGCTTGTTGCACGTTTTTTAATGCCTGTAATGCGCCTTCCAGACAAGACAGTGAGAAGTGCTGTGTAAATGGCAGCGGCGCTACCGGTTTGCCGATTTCCGCCAGTTGCTCCACGCCACACACGCCGCAACCGGTACGCCCGTCCATGGCTCGCCGACGTGCTTTTAGTCCGGTAAAACGGCGGCTGGACAGCTCTATTTGCACTTCGATGCCGTTACACACCGGCACCACATCCATGCCGTAGATATCCTGCGTTGACTCAATGATGCCTTCCGACAAAGAAAAGCCGAGCGCAAACGGCTCCAGGTCTTTTGGCGACGCCATCATCACGACGTGAGAAATACCGTTGTAAACTAGCGCCACCGGCACTTCTTCCGCCAGCCAATCCTGCTGCGGCGAATCCAGCGCACCCTGACGCCAGACGCTACGCTGGCAGGCGCCAGAACGCGCTGCAACGTCCTGAGAATCATCACTGTTCACTGTGTTGTGCCTGTTGTTGTTGAATCTATTCCGACATTATTTCACCGCCGTGGCGACGATGCGAATTTTTATCCTGCCACAGTGCGGCTATCCCATTGAGTGTAAAAGCACTGGCATCAATGCGGGGATAACAAACTGTGCGCTGTGTCGAAGAGTGATATTTTTTACTGCTACAGGGCTTTTACAACCCGGCAACACTGTATACGATTTAATCATTACTTTCTGTGAGGACTAATCAGCCAGATTAGGGTCTATCCTTGCCGACGTTTGCGCCGACGAGGTCTGGCTGCCGCGCGCAGGGGCACCGGCATGAGGCCGCGTATCTTCTGCAATGACACGTTGTGTTACCAAAGGAGAAAGGAATGGACATCGATAACGCAAGCCGGGTGAAACCTGGTGAATACGGCCCTGCCCTTACGCTGAAAAAGCGTTATGACAACTTTATCGGCGGCGCGTGGGTCCCGCCCTCCGGTGGAGAATATTATGTCAACCTGACGCCGGTGACCGGGCAACCGCTGTGCGAAGTCGCCAGCTCCAGTAGCCGTGATGTTGATCATGCACTGGATGCCGCTCACAAGGCCAGCGCGGAGTGGGGTGCCCTCTCTACCCGCGAGCGTGCGCAAATCCTCAACCGGATAGCCGATCGTATGGAGGCGAATCTGGAACTGTTGGCCAGTGCAGAAACCTGGGATAACGGAAAGCCGATCCGCGAAACCATGAATGCCGATGTGCCGTTGGGCATCGATCATTTCCGTTATTTTGCCGCCTGCATCCGCGCGCAGGAAGGGTCGATAAGTGAAATCGATCATGACACTGTCGCCTACCATTTCCATGAACCGCTGGGCGTTGTCGGGCAGATTATTCCCTGGAACTTCCCGCTGCTGATGGCGTGCTGGAAGTTGGCACCGGCGCTGGCTGCTGGTAACTGCATCGTGCTGAAACCCGCCAAACTGACCCCGCTGTCGGTGTTGCTGTTGATGGAATTGATCCAGGATATTCTGCCGCCGGGCGTACTGAACGTGGTGAACGGTGCCGGTGGGCAGATCGGCGAATATCTGGCGACATCGCCGCGTATCGCTAAAGTCGCCTTTACCGGTTCGACTGAAGTGGGCCAGCAGATCATGGGGTATGCGGCGCAGAACGTTATCCCGGTTACGCTGGAGCTGGGCGGTAAATCACCGAACATCTTCTTTGCCGATGTGATGGACCAGGAAGACAGTTTCTTTGACAAAGTGCTCGAAGGGTTCGCGCTGTTTGCCTTCAACCAGGGCGAAGTTTGTACCTGCCCGAGCCGGGCATTGATTCAGGAGTCTATCTACGAGCGGTTTATGGAACGCGCCATCAAACGCGTCGAGTCTATTCGGGTGGGTAACCCGCTCGATAGCCAGACCATGATGGGTGCGCAGGTCTCAGCCGGTCAGCTGGACACCATCCTCAACTACATTGATATCGGTAAGAAAGAAGGGGCGGAAGTGCTGACGGGGGGGCACCGTAAAGTGCTGCCGGGAGAACTGGCTCAAGGCTACTATCTGGAGCCGACTATCCTGTTCGGCCAGAACAGCATGCGCGTATTCCAGGAAGAGATCTTTGGGCCGGTACTGGCGGTCACCACCTTCAAAACGCCGGAAGAAGCGCTGGCGATTGCCAACGATACGCCTTACGGTCTGGGGGCGGGTGTGTGGAGCCGTAATACCAACATTGCTTACCGTATGGGGCGCGGCATTCAGGCAGGCCGTGTCTGGACCAACTGTTACCATGCTTACCCGGCGCATGCCGCGTTCGGTGGCTATAAACAGTCCGGTATCGGGCGTGAAACCCACAAGATGATGCTGGAACACTACCAGCAGACCAAATGCTTGCTGGTGAGCTACTCCGAAAAACCGCTCGGTCTGTTCTAACCCGACAACCGTGCGTTGTCGCCTGACAGACGATACAGGGGCTGCATCTGCAGCCCCTTTCTTCTACTTTCTTCTATATAACGGCATAACGGCATAACGGCATAACGGCATAACGGCATAACGGCATAACGGCATGTCATGCCCGTAACCGGGTGAATGCAATGCAGGTCATCAGGGATGCTGGCGTAGCTGGGCACGTCGCAGCTGACGACCGGAGGAGAAGCCAGCCATCAACGCCGCTTTTTCTACCCCCAGGCCTTGCTGAAGGCGTTGTTGCGCGACGGTAACGCGTAACTGCTCATGGAATTCGCGCACGCTGATGCCAGCCTGCTCGCGAAACAGACGACTGAGGTGGCGACTGCTGACGTGAACGCGTTCGGCCAGCGCGGCTAACGACCAGTTTGCTTCCGGCTCCGCCGACATTAAATCCTGTGCCCGGTGGACAACCGGGTGGATATGGTTGCGGTATTGCAACCAGGGTGACAACTGCGGGTCACTCCCTGTTCGTCGGAAATACACCACCATCTCCCGTGCTACCCGTAATGAACTGGCGGTATCCAGCCGGCGGGCGATGAGGTGCAGGGCCAGGTCGATACCGGCGGTGATGCCTGCACTGGTGTAAATTCCCCGGTCTTCCACAAAGATGCGGTTTTCTTTTACCTGCGCCAGCGGTGCCTGCTGCATCAGGTGGTCGAGCACATCATGGTGTGTGGTGCATTGATAGCCATCGAGTAAACCGGCCTGTGCCGCCAGCAGGCTACCGGAGCAGATGCAGGCTAGTGTTAATTGCTGTGCCCGTAACGCCGGTTGTAATCGAGACAACCAACGCTGAGCCTGTTGGGCAAGGGGGGTTGCAAACCCGTGCTGTGAATTCACCACACCGGGAAGAATCAGGAGACTGTCTTGCGGCAGGCTCTCTGGCAAGGCCTCCAGGTGGCTTAAGGTCATGCCGGTTGAACAGGGCACTTCGGTTTGAGGGCTGATGTAATGCAGTGAAAACCGGCCGCTCAGGCGCAAGGCTTCCGCGGGGCCTGCGACATCAAGCAACAATACGCCGGGAAGCATTAAGAAATAGGCTGACTGGCTCATGATTGTCGCACTCCTGGGTGGCAGGTCGCTGTCAGGCGTCAGGTTAGGTGTTCCGGGCGACCCACACGCGATTATTGCGCCTCTGAGGCGGCGTTTCTGAGGTCTGCCAGACAGTCCTCGACACTTCGGATCGCCGCAAAACGATGAGTAAGCACGGTTTCTGTCCGGTGTTTTAATTCAGCGCTGCTCAGCGTGATCCCGTTGTGCGTCATGGGGAACGTCAGGGTCGCTTCTGTAACAAACGTTACCTGATAGCCAAGATCGCTGGCAACCCGCGCGGTGGTTTCACAGCACTGTTCGGTGCGAATGCCCGAAATAATCAGGTGATCAATCCCTTGCTGCTGTAGCCAGTCCTGCAAACCCGATTCCGTTAACGCATTGTGTACGTGTTTGGCGAACTGAATGTCCGGCTGATGCGTCAGGAATGTCTGACGAGTGACATAACCGGACTCCAATGCAAATGCCCCTTGGGAGACATGAAAAATATCCACAATCGCGACGCCCTGTTGCCGACAGCCTTCAATCAACTGTAAGAGGGCACATTGAAAGGCTGGCACATCCGTTTCCTGCCAGAAGGGACGGTGCAAAAAAGAGTTTTGTACATCGATAACTAACAGGGCTGTTTTTGTCATGGCTGACTCCGATAAGTGGGTGTGACACCATCATGAAACAGCGCTCAGTGCCAAAGAAGGCCAAATCGGGACATGATAGGGCGATATCTGGACGAGTTGCGTTAACACCCCCGTCCAGCGGGAAAGAGAAAAGATTAGGACATCAGCGGCAACAGAGACTGGTAAAGCTGGCGGAATACGGTGCGTTGTTGCGCGTACTGCGCATGGCGCGTGGCGTTAGGCTGGTGAACCTGCTCCAGTGGTAAGGCGGGCAGTAACTGCGCCAGTGGTATGGTCGGATTCAGCGCGATTTGTGCCAGCCTTGCTGCACCCAGTGCCGGGCCTACATCGCCGCCGGTGCGGTATTCCAGCGTTTTACCGCTGATATCTGCCAGCATTTGCCGCCAGTACGCGCTGCGCGCACCGCCGCCAATCAGCGTTATCCGCTGAGGTTCCAGCCCGGTTGCGTGCAGGGCGTCCATTCCGTCCGCCAGGGCAAATCCCACCCCTTCCAGCACCGCGCGTGCCAGCGCTGCACGCCCGTGCGAGTGCGTCAGCCCCCAGAATGCGCCTTTGGCCTGTGGGTTGTTGTGTGGCGTGCGTTCACCAGACAGATAAGGCAGAAACCACACGGGCGTCGTGGTTTCTTCGGCGCTGGCCTGCTCCGCTTCATTAAGCAGCGCTGCTACGCTGTCGGCATGGGTCAGTCGGGTGGCCCAGTCGAGGCAGGATGCCGCGCTCAGCATTACGGACATCAGATGCCAACTGTTGGGCAACGCATGGCAAAAGCTGTGAACCGCGCGTTGAGGATTGCTAAGAAAGCCGTCGCTAACCGCGAAATAGACCCCGGATGTACCGAGCGACAACATGGCCTGACCCGCCTGATAGAGGCCGACACCGATGGCACCGGCAGCGTTGTCGCCGCCGCCAGCCACGACCGGCACCGACGGCATGCCCCAGCGCTCGGCGAGGTCGGCGCGCAACTGTCCGGTAATCTGGTTACCTTCGAACAGTGCAGGCATCTGGTCGCGGTTAAGCCCGCAGGCGGCGAGCAAGGGGTCGTTCCAGTCGCGCCGGGCGACATCCATCCACAGTGTACCGGCTGCATCGGACATGTCGCTGGCGAAATCCCCCGTCAGCCGCCAGCGTAGGTAGTCTTTTGGCAACAGCACCTTGTCGATGCGTTGAAAAATATCCGGTTCGTGTTGCTGTACCCATTTCAGCTTCGGTGCGGTAAAGCCTGGCATCATCAGATTACCGGTAATGCGGCGGGCATCTGGCACCAACTGTTCCAACTCCTGGCATTGCGATGCGCTGCGCCCGTCATTCCACAAGATGGCCGGTCGCAGTACCCGTTGCTGTGCATCCAGCAGCGTTGCACCGTGCATCTGGCCGGTTAGCCCGATGGCACGCACCGCTTTTAGCGTCTGCTGTGCCGCCAGAGCGCTCAAGGCGGCGTCGGTAGCCTGCCACCACATTTCTGGATCCTGTTCCGACCAGAGCGGATGAGGGCGCGAGACACTCAACGGTGCGCTATGACTGGCGGCGACCTCGCCGTTTTCCCGTAATAAAATGGCTTTCACGCCGGATGTGCCAAGATCGATGCCGATGTACATAATGCCTCACTGTGACTCACGTGCGGTTATCAGGTTGCACCCTGATGCGGTGCACCCTGTGGTGATATCCGTACTGCTGGCGCAGAACCCAAAAACCGTGTGGGGTGATGGGGTGTGCGCCAGCTTACATCAATTCAACCGAGCAGATAGCGATTCAACCGAACAGATAACGATTCACCAGATTTTCCAGCCGTTCCTGTTGCCCGCTGTGGTGCTGCGGATTCAACTGGTGGCGGGTGGCGTAGCTTGCCAGCATATCCAGCGAAGCGTTGCCTTGCAGGATTTGCTGGCCCAGCTCGCTATTCCAGCCTGCGTAGCGGTTGGCGACATGCTGATTGAGTTCGCCGTCTTCCACCATGCGGGCCGCCACTTTGAGCGACAGCGCCATCGTATCCATCGCGCCGATGTGGGCGTGGAACAGGTCGTAGCGATCGGTGCTTTGGCGGCGGACTTTTGCATCGAAATTGAGGCCACCGGTGGTGAAACCGCCTGCTTTGAGGATTTCATAAAGCACCAGCGCGTTTTCCTCTACGCTGTTGGGAAACTGGTCGGTATCCCAACCGAGTTGCGCATCGCCACGGTTGGTGTCTACCGAGCCAAAGATACCGAGGGCAATCGCGGTGGCTATCTCATGATGGAAGGTATGCCCGGCCAGTGTGGCGTGATTGGCTTCGATATTGACCTTAATTTCCTTTTCCAGCCCAAATTGTTTGAGGAAGCCATAAACCGTGGCGACATCATAATCGTACTGATGTTTGGTTGGCTCCTGGGGTTTGGGTTCGATCAGTAATGTACCGTTGAAGCCAATTTTGTGTTTGTGTTCCACCACCATTTGCATGAAGCGGCCAATTTGTTCGCGTTCCTGACGCAAGTCGGTGTTCAACAGGGTTTCATAACCTTCACGGCCACCCCATAACACGTAGTTTTCACCGCCCAGCGTTTTGGTGGCATTCATCGCGCTAAACACTTGTGTCGCCGCCCAGGCGAACACGTCCGGGTCGGGGTTGGTGGCGGCACCGGCGGCATAACGCGGGTTGGTAAAGCAGTTGGCGGTACCCCAGAGTAACTTCACCCCGGTTTCTTGCTGTTTGGCGGCCAGAATCTCGGTCATGGCGGCAAAATTGTTCAGATACTCCTGAAGAGAACCCCCTTCCGGTGCGACATCGATATCATGGAAGCAGTAGTAGGGCGCCCCCAGTTTATGCAGGAATTCAAAAGCGATATCGGCTTTACGTTTTGCCAGCGCCAGTGCGTCACCGGACTGCTGCCAGGGACGGGCAAAGGCACCCGCACCAAACATATCGGAACCGTTCCAGCAGAAGGTATGCCAATAGCAGACCGCAAAACGCAAGTGGTCAGCCATACGCTTGCCGAGGACGAGCTCGTCAGGGTTGTAATGGCGGAAGGCAAACGGATTGCGGCTGCCCTGACCTTCAAAGCGAACTTTTTCTATCTGATCAAAATAAGCGTGCATTGTTATCTCCTTGCAAACCACCGAAATAGCGGTATTCAGCCTTGTTTCAATATTCCGTTCGCCTTGCGATTTCCTCAATTACGTTATTTCACACTGAAATTCAGATAATTATTAAATGTGCGTTTGATCGCAAAAAATAACCGGAATAATCTGCAAAACCGCTCGCAGGCCGATGTGTGAAGAAAGGGATTAACAAGATGAAAATATGACCGCTATCATAAAATAACAATTAAACCAAAAAACGTAATTCAGAGATAAAAATCAGCAATTGCTGAGCCTGACTTTTCTTGTCAACAATTCCATGCAACGTAGCCGTAAGTGAAGTGACGTTTTTATCCCGCCTTCCTATAACAAAGGTACTCTACGATGAAAATGAAACACGTATTACTGTCAGTCTGTGCTGCACTGGCCATGCTAGGCCAGCCGGGGTTTGCCAAAGAAGTAAAAATCGGTATGGCTATCGATGACTTACGCCTTGAACGCTGGCAGAAAGACAGGGATATTTTTGTGAAAAATGCCGAAGAAAAAGGGGCGAAAGTGTTTGTGCAGTCCGCCAACGGCAATGAAGAAACACAGATTTCCCAGATAGAAAATATGATTAATCGCGGTGTCGATGTACTGGTGATTATCCCTTATAACGGTCAGGTTTTAAGTAACGTGATTGCTGAAGCGAAACGGGAGGGAATAAAGGTACTGGCCTATGACCGTATGATTAATAATGCAGATATTGATTTTTACATTTCTTTTGATAATGAAAAGGTCGGAGAGCTTCAGGCACAATATCTGATTAATAAGGTGCCACAAGGAAATTATTTTTTGATGGGTGGTTCACCGGTTGATAATAATGCCAAACTGTTCCGTCAGGGGCAGATGAAAGTGTTAAAACCCTTGATTGATAGCGGCAAAATTAAGGTTGTCGGTGACCAGTGGGTGGATGCCTGGTTACCGGAAAATGCGCTGAAAATCATGGAGAACGCGCTGACCGCCAATAACAACAAAATTGATGCGGTCGTGGCCTCGAACGATGCTACGGCCGGTGGTGCGATTCAGGCGCTTTCCGCTCAAGGGCTGGCGGGTAAGGTCGCTATCTCCGGCCAGGATGCCGACCTGGCGGCCATCAAACGGATTGTGGCAGGAACCCAGACCATGACCGTTTACAAACCTATCAGCAAACTGGCGCAAGAGGCGGCGACTATCGCGGTATCGCTGGGACAGGGGAAAAAACCGGAGTCCAACGCCACGCTCAATAACGGCAAGAAAGACGTTCCTGCCTTCCTGCTGACGCCGATTCCGGTCGACAAGATGAACATCGACAGTACGGTCGTTGCCGACGGGTTCCACAAGAAAGCGGATATCTATTGATTGACGCGTTCGCCTGCCGTCCGGTCAGCCGCCACCGCGGCCGTGCCGGGCGAGCGGCATCGGCCAGGTGGAGGGGGTATGCCGTATCTGTTGGAAATGAAAAACATCACCAAGGCGTTTGGGGCGGTGAAGGCCGTAGACAATGTCAGTCTGCAACTGGAGGCAGGGCAGGTGTTGTCGCTGTGCGGTGAGAACGGCTCCGGCAAGTCGACGTTGATGAAAGTGCTGTGTGCGGTTTATCCGTACGGCAGTTATGAGGGCAGCATCAGCTTTGCGGGCGATGAGCTGCGGGCCGGACATATCCGCGACACCGAGCAAAAAGGGATCGCCATCATTCATCAGGAGCTGGCGCTGGTCAAAAACATGACGGTGCTGGAAAACATCTTTCTTGGCAATGAGTGGACGCGCGGCGGCGTCATGGATTACGACGCCATGTACCTGCGCTGTCAGACCATGCTGGAACAGGTGCGTTTGAGCATTGACCCGCATACCCGCGTCGGTGAACTGGGGTTAGGTCAACAGCAACTGGTGGAGATAGCCAAGGCGCTGAACAAGCAGGTCAGGCTGCTGATTCTCGATGAGCCGACAGCATCGCTGACAGAAAAAGAAACCGCGGTGTTGCTGGATATCGTGCGTGACCTGCGTCATCACGGTATCGCTTGTATCTACATCTCCCACAAGCTCAACGAGGTCAAAGCGATTTCTGATGTGATCTGTGTTATCCGTGACGGCAGGCACATTGGCACCTGCCCGGCGGACTCGCTCAGCGAAGATCAGATTATCGCCATGATGGTGGGGCGTGAACTGACGGAGCTGTATCCAAACGAACCACATGAGATAGGCGAAGAGGTACTACGGGTCGAGCACCTGACCGCCTGGCATCCGGTTAATCGTCATATTCGTCGGGTGGATGATGTCTCGTTTAGCCTGCGTCGGGGGGAAGTGTTGGGGATTGCCGGGCTGGTGGGGGCGGGTCGTACCGAGACGGTTCAATGCGTGTTCGGCGCGTATCCGGGGCGCTGGCAAGGGGATATCCGGGTGGAAGGCAAACCGGTGACTATCCGCCATTGTCGACAGGCTATGGCGTTGGGGATTGCCATGGTGCCGGAAGACCGCAAAAAAGACGGCATTATTCCGGTGATGAGCGTGGCGCAGAACATCACACTGGCGGCGCTCGATCAGTTCACCGGTGCATTGTCGGTCCTGCGGGATGCTGACGAGCAGCACAGCCTGCGGGAGTCGATAGCGCATCTGAAAGTCAAAACCGCCTCGCCGGAACTGGCGATTGCCCGTCTTAGCGGCGGCAATCAGCAAAAAGCCATTCTGGCGAAGTGCCTGCTGTTGCGCCCGAAAATCCTGATTCTGGATGAACCGACTCGAGGGATAGATATCGGTGCAAAATACGAAATCTATAAATTGATCAATCAGTTGGTGAAGCAACAGATCGCCGTCATCGTGATTTCTTCTGAACTGCCTGAGGTCTTGGGCTTGAGTGACCGGGTGCTGGTGATGCATCAGGGGCGGCTCAAGGCGGATTTACCCAACCGTGGGCTAACGCAGGAGCAGGTGATGGAAGCTGCATTAAGGAGTGAGCATCATGCTGAAAACCTGGCTGTCTGACCGTGCGCCTGTACCGGCGGCGTCTTCCGGTGACGCCACGCGTCGCCGTTCGTTCAACTTACAGGTGTTGGTGATGATCGCGGCGATCATCGCGATCATGCTGTTTTTCACTGTTATGACCGAGGGGGCCTATCTTAGCGCCCGTAACATTTCCAACCTGCTGCGCCAGACTGCGATTACCGGCATTCTGGCGGTGGGTATGGTGTTTGTGATTATCTCCGCTGAAATTGACCTGTCGGTGGGTTCCATGATGGGGCTACTGGGTGGCGTGGCGGCGATTCTGGATGTCTGGTACGGCTGGCCGTTACCCCTGACGGTGGCGGTGACCTTGCTATTGGGGTTACTGCTTGGGGCCTGGAATGGCTGGTGGGTGGCGTATCGGCGCGTGCCGTCGTTCATTGTCACCCTGGCGGGCATGCTGGCGTTTCGCGGTGTACTGATTGGTATCACCAACGGTACCACGGTATCACCCACCAGCCCGGCGATGTCGCAGATTGGTCAGAGTTATTTGCCGGACGGGGTGGGATTCTTATTCGGCGTTGTTGGGTTGATGCTGTTTGTGGCGTGGCGCTGGCGTCAGCGGTGGCGTCGTCAGCACCTGGGGTTGCCGGTGGCGTCGGCGTCAGGCGATGTGACCCGCCAGTCGCTCATGGCCGTACTGGTGTTGGGCGCTATCTACCTGCTCAATGACTATCGCGGCGTGCCCACACCGGTGCTGTTGCTGACGCTCATCATGCTGGGCGGCATGTTTATGGCATTGCGCACCGCCTTTGGCCGACGTATTTATGCGGTGGGCGGCAATATCGATGCAGCCCGGCTGTCAGGGGTGAATGTTGAACGCACCAAACTGGTGGTGTTTGCCATCAACGGCCTGATGGTGGCGGTGGCAGGGCTGGTGCTGAGCTCCCGACTGGGTGCCGGGTCGCCGTCTGCGGGGAATATCGCGGAACTGGATGCTATCGCCGCCTGTGTTATTGGCGGTACCAGTCTGGCTGGTGGGGTCGGTAGTGTGGCCGGTGCGGTGATGGGGGCGTTTATTATGGCATCGCTGGATAACGGTATGAGCATGCTTGATGTGCCGACCTTCTGGCAGTACATCGTCAAGGGCGGCATTTTGCTGCTGGCGGTGTGGATGGATACCGCTACTAAACACAAGTCCTGAAAAACACAAATCCTGAACAACATAAGCTCTGAACACTGTGGATAGCCGGGATGACGGCACCTCTGTGCAAAATGAGCGAGACAGTTCGCAAAGTCAGTAAACGGGTTTGGGGTTGTCGGCCGACCGTGCTATGTAGGCGGAAGGTCGGCTTTCCGCGCCGGATGTTGCCCAGAGAGCCATGATGCTGCCGTCGCACGTCTCCGAAGAGAACATATCGCCATGTTTGAGAAACGCTACCGTATTACGTTGCTGTTTAATGCCAACAAAGTATACGACCGACAGGTGGTTGAAGGCGTCGGAGAATACCTGCAGGCGTCTCAGTGTGACTGGGATATTTTCATCGAAGAGGATTTCCGTTGCCGTATCGAGAATATTCGCGACTGGCTGGGGGATGGGGTTATCGCGGATTTTGATGACCCGGCGATTATCGCCTTGCTGGCCGGGGTGCGGGTGCCGTTGGTGGGGGTCGGCGGCTCTTATCACAATCCACAGGATTACCCGCCGGTGCACTACATTGCCACCGATAATTACGCACTGGTGGAAAGTGCGTTTTTGCATCTGAAGAACAAGGGGTTGAACCGGTTTGCGTTTTACGGCCTGCCAACATCGGTGGGCAAAGGGTGGGCGCAGGAGCGGGAGTACGCTTTTCGCCAGTTGGTGGCGGCCGAGCAGTATCAGGGCGTGGTGTATCAGGGCATGGAGACATCACCGGACAACTGGCAGTATGCCCAGAATCGGCTGGCGGACTGGATTCAGACGCTGCCGCCCCAAACCGGCATTATCGCGGTGACGGATGCCCGCGCCCGCCATTTATTGCAGGTCTGCGAGCACCTCAACATCGCGGTACCGGAAAAGCTGTGTGTGATTGGTATCGACAATGAAGAACTGACCCGTTATCTGTCACGTGTCGCGTTATCATCGGTGGCGCAGGGCACACGACAAATGGGGTATCGGGCCGCCAAACTGTTGCATCAGTTGCTGTTGACGCCCAATGCGCTGCCGTTGCAGCGTATTTTGGTGCCGCCGCTTCGGGTCGTGGAACGCAGCTCGACGGATTACCGTTCAGTGCGCGACCCGGCGGTGATTCAGGCAATGCATTTTATTCGCCATCACGCCTGCAAAGGCATCAAGGTGGAGCAGGTGCTGGATGCGGTGGGGCTGTCACGTTCCAACCTTGAAAAGCGCTTCAAGGATGAAACCGGGCAGACGATTCATGGCATGATCCATGCCGAGAAGCTGGAGCGGGCAAGAAATCTGCTGGTGTCTACCTCGTTGTCGATTAACGAGATTTCATCCATGTGCGGTTATCCCTCGTTACCGTATTTTTATTCGGTATTTCGCAAAGATTATAACCTGACGCCGCGTGAGTACCGCGAACGCTATGGTGAAGGGGGCTACGACGACAATCGTTACGGCAATCATCTCTGTGACAATCATCTCTGTGACAATCACCTCTACGACCATCATCAGGCGGTATTTTATCGTTACCGATGACGGCACTGGTGCGCCGTCATCGTCGTCATGGTGTGATTCAGGCGGGTACGCGCCAGTAGTCGTAATAGATATGTTCGACCTGGAAATTCACATCGTCTTTGTCGTCGCTCAGCAGACTGGCAAGGGTAAAGGCGAAGTCAAATGCGACGCCCAGCCCTTTGCCACTAATAAGGTTACCGTCTACCACGACTTTTTGGTCGACATACACACCGTCGGTGACATCTTTCCAGAGGTCGCCGGAGCAGACGTAATGGCGTCCTTTGAGCAAATGGTTACCGCCCAGCACTCTGGCTGCCGCTGAACATAACGGGCAAATTAGCTTGCCAGCGTCATCATGGCGGCGAATAAATTCTGTCACCAGCGGGTTGGCGGCCAGGTTCACCGTGCCTTGTGGCCCGCCTGGGATCACCACGGCGTCAAATAGCCGGTCCATGTTTCTTTCCAACAGGGCATCGGCAAACATGCGGATATTGTGGTAGCTATGCAGCTCCAGCCGGTCGTGACAGGAAAGCAGGGTGACGTTGATTTTTGTACGATGCAGCACATCGATCACCATAATTGCTTCCGCTTCTTCGAATCCGGGAGCCAACAGAATGGCGACGTTCTTCATGGTATCTCCAGCAGTCATCAAGGGGAGTAACATCTGTGCCGCCGAGAATAGCAAAGAAATAGATTTCAATTGAAACATCGTTTCAATATTGAGCGGTGGGTCGCGTAATCGAGGTTTACTCATCCGTGCAGATGGTAATTAGCGTTATACTCGCTCCCTTCATGCCGTAATCACCACCCGACAAGACAGGAACGTGATTCAGTGACGATATGGCTTCATACGACCGATTTCCGGGGCCGTTTTTCTTGATCGCTACTGCATCTTGATCGCTACTTCATATAGGAGCGAATCACCGCCACGATCGCTTCCAAATCGGTGGACCGTTCTGCCGGGTCTGCGTCTTCATTCATCAGGTGGTCACGGATGTGGCCTTCCAGCACTTCACCCATCAGCCCGTTCACTGCGCCCCGAATAGCGGCAATTTGCTGCAGAATTTCCAGACAGGAGCGTCCTCCGCCATCCAGCGCTTTTTCCAGTGCTTCTGCCTGACCTTTGATGCGTCTGACGCGTGTCAGCAGTTTCTTTTTTTCATGAATAGTATGCGGCATGGCGACTCCCGTCTTGTCTGACCCTATACTGGGGTATAGTATGATTATACCATTTTACCTTCAGGCTTACCCCTCGATCGCCTGATTCGGACGCTAACTATGACGGATTTTTCCTTACTTTTGCAGCAGGGCGTGACCAATGCCTGGTTGTTTATCCCCAGCGCCGTATTGTTGGGTGCACTGCATGGCCTGGAGCCGGGGCATTCCAAAACGATGATGGCAGCATTTATCGTCGCGATCCGGGGTACGGTGAAGCAGGCTGTCATGCTGGGGATTGCCGCTACCTTGTCTCATACCGCTGTAGTCTGGTTGATTGCATTAGGGGGGATGTATTTGAGCCAGCAGTTTACCGCTGACTCCGCCGAACCCTGGTTGCAGTTTGTTTCCGGTGTGATCATCCTTGGGACGGCGAGCTGGATGTTTTGGCGCACCTGGCGTGATGAGCGGGCGTGGAAACAACATCAGCATCACCATGATCATCCGCATCATGACCATGACCATGACCATGACCACCATGACCACCATGACCACCATGACCACCATGACCACCATGACCACCATGACCACCATGACCACCATGACCATGATGACCATGATGAGCATGCCCATCCTCACCATCATCACCGCAGCCATCATGACGTTGCTCATGCGGTTTCTGGTTCTGGTCATTTGCATGACCATGAACAGGAGCAGGGTGAATATCAGGATGCGCATGAACGGGCGCATGCTAACGAGATACGTCAGCGATTCGCCAACCGGGAAGCGACCAATGGGCAAATTCTGCTGTTTGGGCTGACTGGCGGGTTGATTCCCTGTCCTGCCGCGATTACGGTATTACTGCTGTGTATTCAGGTAAAAGCGTTTACGCTGGGTGCCGCGCTGGTGGTGTGTTTCAGTATCGGGCTGGCGTTAACGCTGGTGGCGGTGGGCGTGGGTGCAGCGCTGAGCGTGCAGCATGCCAGTCGTCGCTGGCCAGGGTTTGCGGCGCTGGCGCGTCGGGCTCCTTATTTTTCCAGCCTACTGATCGCGGTGGTGGGGGGATATATGCTGCTGCATGGCTGGGTACGTTTGCCGCTATAACCCCTATTCATACCGAAATTCATACCGACAGGATGCGCGGGTGAGGGTGAAAAATGGTGATTTTCTGGTCTTGTCTTGAGTCCGGCGGTTGCCGTAGTGAATTTTTTTCCTGAAAACCCGCCTCTTCTCTTCCGGTCTGCCAGAAAAGATGTTTAAATTATCAATCATAAATTTTGCATAAATATGCATTGATGCGCGGTGATTTAAGGTCATCGATTTTGATGGAGCCGTGTCGTGCGCGTCTCAATGCATAACCAGGTATTGCGTAACCCGGCGGCAGGGCTGCTAAGCTTAACGCCATCGAAATCAAGCAGGGACTAATAGTTATGACGACGATTTTGAAACATCTTCCGGTGGGCCAGCGGATTGGGATTGCTTTCTCCGGTGGTCTGGATACCAGCGCCGCCTTATTGTGGATGCGTCAGAAAGGCGCGGTACCGTATGCCTATACCGCGAATCTGGGGCAGCCGGATGAAGACGACTACGACGCGATTCCGCGTCGCGCCAAAGAGTATGGTGCGGAGAATGCCCGTCTGATCGACTGCCGTAAGCAACTGGTGGCAGAAGGGATTGCCGCGATTCAGTGTGGTGCGTTCCACAACACCACCGGCGGTATGACCTATTTCAACACCACCCCGCTGGGTCGTGCGGTGACCGGTACGATGCTGGTTGCAGCAATGAAAGAAGATGGCGTGAATATCTGGGGCGATGGCAGCACGTACAAAGGTAACGACATTGAGCGTTTCTATCGTTACGGTCTGCTGACCAATGCCGAGCTGAAAATCTACAAACCCTGGCTGGATACCGATTTTATCGACGAACTGGGCGGCCGTCAGGAGATGTCCGAGTTTATGACGACGTCGGGCTTTGACTACAAAATGTCGGCGGAAAAAGCCTACTCTACCGACTCCAACATGCTCGGTGCCACGCACGAAGCGAAGGATCTGGAGTTCCTGAATTCCAGCGTGAAAATCGTCAATCCGATCATGGGCGTGAAGTTTTGGGACGAAAACGTCCGCATTCCGGCAGAAGAAGTGACCGTGCGCTTTGAGCGCGGGCACCCGGTGGCGTTAAATGGTCAGACATTCTCTGATGACGTGGAACTGATGCTGGAAGCTAACCGTATCGGCGGTCGTCATGGTCTGGGCATGAGCGACCAGATCGAAAACCGTATCATTGAAGCGAAAAGCCGCGGTATTTATGAAGCACCGGGGATGGCGCTGTTGCATATCGCCTACGAGCGTCTGGTCACCGGTATTCATAACGAAGACACCATCGAGCAGTACCATGCCCATGGTCGCCAACTGGGACGTCTGTTGTATCAAGGCCGTTGGTTTGACCCGCAGGCGCTGATGCTGCGTGATGCGCTGCAGCGTTGGGTGGCCAGCGAAATCACCGGTGAGGTAACGCTTGAGCTGCGTCGTGGCAACGATTACTCAATTTTGAATACCGTTTCGGACAATCTGACGTACAAACCGGAACGTTTGACGATGGAAAAAGGCGAATCTGTGTTCTCGCCGGATGATCGTATCGGCCAGTTGACGATGCGTAATCTGGATATCACCGATACCCGCGAGAAACTGTTCAACTACGTTGAAAGCGGCCTGATTTCTTCCGGCAATGCCGGGTTGCCGCAAGTCGCGCCCCAGTCTCTGCCGGATAAGTCCGCGAAATAAGCGCGTCCTGAAGGCCATGTAATCTCTACAGCAATCATCTCTACAGTAATAATCTCTACAACAACAAGGGCATCCAGTCGGATGCCCTTTTTTGTGTGTGTTATTTTTCGCTATTTGTTCGTGATTGCATGTTCGTGATTGCATCAGAGCATTAGCGGTTGTTCACTAAGTGTTTTTCAACGCGCCCGAGTAACGTACGCAGCTGATTTTTTTCTTCTTCACTGAATGGGGAGAGGATATCCCGTTCGTTTTCCACGTGTTCTTCCACCACCCGATTGATGAGAGCGAGACCTTCGTCGGTCAGTTGGATGTTGACCGAACGGCGATCGCCTTCAATCGGCATCCGTCGCAACCAGCCTGCTTGTTCCAGCCTGTCCAGGCGGCTGGTCAGGGTGCTGTTGTTGATCATCAGCGCGCTGACAATTTGGGATGGGCTGATGGCATAAGGGGCACCGCGTCTACGCAGTGTCGCCAGAATGTCGAATTCGCGGGCGCTGAGTTTGTACTTACCAAAGACCTTATCCAGAGCGCGGTCAATCAACAGACTGGCACGAGAAAGGGTGCCAATAACCAACATCGGCTCAACGTCGAGGTCGGGGCGTTCGTTGCGCCATTGCTGAACAATATCTGAGACTTCCAGGTAGCGTGCCATAGAGTAAATATCCTTAATTAATATAAAACCTATTCCTTTATTGAAGCGTAGGCCAATACCGTTACGCGATCAACACTACTGTAATATTCCTTAAGGAAATGTTCAATCACATATGTTGTTGACACGTTATTTACGGTTATGTATATTACGAAATCGTAATATACAGTGTTGCTTATAAATATCACAGGATGTGATATGTCAGGATACAGGAAGATCGCAAGTAAGTAAGTCAGGAGAATTGCACATGGATGTGCGCCTTCTGTACGGCCAGGGAGGCGGTACATGCCTCAGGCTGAGCCGGTTCAAACCTAATCGTGCTTTTTGACAGGAACAGTTTGAGGAAGGTCCATTCCGTGAAATTAAAAGATTTCGCCTTTTATGCTCCCTGTGTCTGGGGAACCACCTATTTTGTTACCACCCAGTTTCTTCCTGCCGACAAACCGTTGTTGGCTGCATTGATTCGCGCGTTACCCGCCGGTCTTATTCTCATTTTTGGTAAAAAGCTGCCACCAGTCAGTTGGTTATGGCGCTTGTTCGTGTTAGGTGCGCTCAATATCGGTGTGTTTTTTGTGATGTTGTTTTTCGCGGCCTATCGTCTGCCCGGCGGTGTTGTCGCTCTGGTGGGGTCGCTTCAGCCGCTGATCGTCATCCTACTGTCTTTCCTGCTACTGATGCAGCCGGTGCTGAAGAAACAAATGGTGGCCGCCATTATCGGCGGCATTGGCATTGTGTTGCTGATTTCCTTACCGCAAGATCCGTTGGATCCGGCCGGGTTGGTGGCATCGGTGGTGGCGACGATAAGTATGGCGTCTGGTCTGGTGCTGACCAAGAAATGGGGTCGCCCGGCAGGGATGGCGATGCTGACGTTTACCGGCTGGCAGCTGTTTTGCGGCGGGTTAGTGATTCTGCCGGTACAGATGTTTCTGGAGCCGCTGCCGCATGCCTTCACCTTGACCAATCTCGTCGGCTATTTCTATCTGGCGATCCCCGGTTCCCTGTTGGCCTATTTCATGTGGTTCTCTGGTCTTGAGGCCAATTCCCCGGTGATCATGTCTATGCTGGGCTTCCTCAGCCCAATGGTTGCTCTGTTACTGGGTTTTTTATTCCTTCATCAGGGGCTGTCCAGCCCACAATTAATTGGCGTGATATTAATTTTCTCAGCAATTATTATCGTGCAGGATATTTCATTCTTTGGCAGAAGAAAAAAATCGACACAATTAAAACAATCCAAACTGATTTCTAAATGACATAATGTCATCAGCAGGTAAAAATAATTTGTGTTCATGACAATATGGCTGATGTGTTGAAAACGCAACACATCGGCCTTTTATAGCGTCTGCAACCTGCATAATGGAAAAATAGTGAGTTCATACATTTGAGTAATTGGATTAATCGTTTATATCTGGCAGACAAGAAAACATTTTTTTAATTTAATAAGTAGGTAATACGCCAATGGTTGAGCTTAACCACGGGTGATTAATATGAATCGATAGTAACTCAGGATGTATTATTATCGAAAATACCATGTAACTAATGATTGCTATGTCATTGATGCCAGACGTGAGTCATACCTGCGTCTGCGGGAAAGACATCGTCCGGATATAACCTGACATAATCACCCCCAGGATGAGAGAATATTATGTCTAAAACGGATTTTGAGCATGAATTGCTGCGGTTTAGCGACGAAGTAAAAGACGCGCTGCATACCGGGAAACCGGTCGTAGCGTTGGAGTCGACCGTGATTGCTCACGGTCTGCCTTACCCTGACAATGTCGCTACCGCCAGAAATATTGAAGCGGCTGTTCGCGCTGAAGGGGCGATTCCTGCGACGATTGGCATCGAAAACGGTCGGTTTTTGATTGGCATGTCGGATGCCGACCTCGAGCGTTTTGGGGCGACGAAAGGGATTGTGAAAACCAGTAGCCGTGATATCCCGGTGATTCTGGCGCAAGGCGGCAAAGGCGCGACCACCGTGGCGTCATCGCTGGTGGCAGCGGACCTGGCGGGGATTCCTTTCTTCGCGTCGGCAGGGATTGGCGGCGTGCACCGTGGGGCAGAAAAGTCGATGGATGTCTCCGCTGACTTGATCCAGTTCACCCGCTCCCGGGTGGCCGTGGTCTGCGCCGGTGCCAAGAGTATTCTCGATCTGGGTCTGACGCTCGAATATCTGGAAACCCAGTGCGTACCTATCATTTCCTATCAATCTGACGATTTCCCCGCGTTTTACTGCCGCTCCAGCGGCTTCCCCAGCCCTCACCGACTGGACGATCCGCACGTTGTTGCCCGCGCCATTGACATGCATTGGAAGCTGGGTAATCGCAGTTCAGTGCTGATTACCCACCCCATTCATGACAGCGACGCCATTGATAAGGACGAAGTCGAGTCGATTATCCGTGAAGCGTCGATTCAGGCGGAGCATGAAGGTATTCGCGGGCCAGGCGCCACGCCGTATCTGATGCGTGCCGTCGCCAAAGCGACGCAAGGACGAACAGTAAAAGCGAATATGTCGGTGTTGATCAGTACGGCGGCGCTGGCGGGCCGTCTGGCCTGCGCTCATATCGACTACCTGCGGCAGCAAAATCAGGCATAAGGATATGTCTCATGAAGCCTCTTATTATTTTTGATCTGGACGGTACGCTGGTTGATACACCGAGCGGCATTGTCAGTGCGTTTGTGACGGCATTACGTGACTTAGGTATGCCGGTTGAGGACCGCAGCGCCATTCGCGCCACTATTGGTTTGCCGCTGGAAAAGGCATTTAGCCAGCTCTTGTCGCTACCGATTGAGGATGAACGGATAGCTCAGGCCATCAGGCAATATCAGGCGGTTTTCCGTGAGCAGGTGTTGCCGCAGGCACCGGGGCTGGTCTTTCCCGGCGTGGTGGATGGCCTGTCTTTGCTCAAGCGTCAGGGGTATATGCTGGCGGTCGCTACCAGCAAGGTGTTTGCCAGCGCCAGCGCGTTGCTGGAGGCGGCAGGACTGGCACCGTTTTTCGATCTGGTGCTGGGTGCTGACATGGTGACGCATCCCAAACCCCATCCTGAAATGGGGCTGCTGGCGATGTCGCGTCTGGGGGCTGAGGCTGCTACCACCGCGATGGTTGGGGATACCACCCATGATTTGTTAATGGCGAAACAGGCGGGAATTGCCGCCATCGCGGTCACCTGGGGGATCCACCATGCCGGTCAGCTTAAATCGGCGGAGCCACAGGTCATTGTCGATACATTTGGTGAGGTAGTCGGGGCTGCCCACGCGTTATTAAAGTCGTCTTCTTCCCCGGTGTCGTATTGTTGATATTGTCTGATTTTTTTAGTCGTTAATGTGTTCCGAACATGCACTTGGCCTGAGAACAGGAATCTGGGCCAAGTGCTTCGTACGGCGTCTCACCCCTGCAATAAAACCGCTCAATATATTTTTTACTGATTCATGAATGAGGATTGTAATGGATAACATCTCGAATCACGCGCTCAATTATCCGGTGTTAGTATTAAATAAAGGATTATTACCGAATTATGACGATGTTTCTTTAGCTCGTTACCTCTTTTCTGCAATGACGTTAGCAATATCACGTATTAGCAGGAATGAAGAAATGGTGGTGGGTTTTCATTTGCATCCACAAGAAATAGCGGACTGGGAAAATGACCCGCGTATTTGTAAAAATATTATTGCATTAAATATTCAACTTAATAGTGCGACGCCGATTGCTGGTTTTATTCAGAATATGATGGATTGGATAAGACCGGATGCGATTCAGCAAGAAAATAACCGTGGTGTCAGATTGCTCACGCTGGGGGCACAACCAACGCTCCATGATGTCTTTGACCTGGAATTAACCTGGCAGCCGCCAACGGATAATGAGCCGGTGCGGTCGCTGGTTTGCCATATCGACAGCCGGGAAGAGACAGTGATGTTGACGCTGCGGTTTAACCCGGACCGTTTCAGCTCCGCTCTGGTTCAGAAGTTGCCTGCGGTATGGCGTCAGATAACAGACTATGCCGGGAGTGATGGGACCAAGACGTTGCGGGATATCAGCCTGATTGATGAAGCCGAGAGCGAGCACGTACTGCATGTTTTTAATCAGACCGAACATGTCTGGGCGGGAGAGAAAAACGTCGTCGAGCGGCTGAAAAGCCAGGTGCTGAATCAGCCGGCGCAGACTGCGGTGGTGTTTCGCGATCAGCGGTTGAGCTACCGCCAGCTCTATCATCAGGCAAGTACACTGGCGCGTTACCTGAATGCGCAAAGTGCGGAGCGTGAGCGTTGTGTGGGGGTGTTTGTCGAACCGTCGTTGACGCTGATGGTAGGGGTGTGGGGGATTTTGCTGTCTGGCAATGCCTACCTGCCGTTATCGCCGGAGTACCCGGAAGACCGGCTGGCTTATATGCTGGAAAATAGCCAGACACGTATTGTCGTTACCCAGCCCCATTTGCGCGAGCGGCTGTTGGCGCTGGCACCACCGGGTATACACGTGGTCACGCCGGATGACGTCGAGGCGTTTGTGCGTCAGCACCCCTCGGCGTTGTCTGACGCGCCCTCCATCGATATCGCACCGCATCACCTGGCTTATGTCATTTATACCTCCGGCAGCACCGGCAAGCCGAAAGGCGTGATGATAGAGCATCACAGCGTGCTAAATCAGATGAACTGGCTGGCGCACACGTTCGCATTAAATAACGAAACGGTGATTTTACAGAAAACGCCGATGAGCTTTGATGCGGCGCAGTGGGAGATTTTATCGCCCGCCTGCGGCTGCCAGGTGGTGATGGGGGAACCGGGCGTGTATCGGAATCCGGAACAACTGGTGGACATGCTGGCGGAGTATCAGGTAACCACGCTGCAGTGTGTCCCGACATTATTGCAGGCATTACTGGATACCGAGCGTCTGACCGCGTGTCCGTCGCTGCGACACGTGTTTAGCGGCGGCGAGGCATTGCAAAAGCATCTGGCACTGGAATGTCTGGAAACACTGCCTGATTGTGAACTCGTCAATTTGTATGGCCCGACCGAGTGCACGATCAACAGCTCCGCGTTTCGTGTCGACCCAGCGGTGACCCGCCAGGGTCCGGATACGCTGTCTATTGGCGCACCGGTGGCAAATACCCGCTATTACATTCTGGATAACTGCCTGACGCCGGTGGCGGTGGGTGAAATGGGGGAGCTGTACATTGGTGGTGATGGGGTGGCGCGAGGCTACCTGAATCGCGATGACCTGACCGCTGAGCGTTTTATTGCCGATCCGTTCGCGCCGACCGACGCGGGCCGACGTTTGTATAAAACCGGCGATATCGCCAGTTGGAATCCCGATGGTACGGTCCAGTATGTCGGCCGTGCTGACAATCAGGTGAAATTACGTGGTTACCGTGTTGAGCTGGATGAGATTCGTTCGGCTATCGAAACCCATGAATGGGTGAAAGCCGCTGCGGTGATCGTCAAGCATGATCCTTTCACCGGCTATCAGAACCTGATTTCGTTTATCGAACTGAATGCCCGCGAAGCGGCGCTGATGGATCAGGGTAACCACGGTTCGCATCATCAGTCCAAAGCCAATAAAGCGCAGGTGATGTTGCAACTGGCCAACAAAGGGTGCCGGGAGTTTCCGGAAGGCAGCCAACCCGATACCTTCGACCTGCCGGGCAAAGACGCCGATGAAAAACAGCGGCGTACGGCGTTTTCCCGCAAGACCTACCGGTTTTACGACGGGGGGGCTGTCGGTCGCGACGATGTGTTGTCGTTGCTGCGCGAGCCGGTATTGACGGCGGCTTCCCGGCAGCCAGGCGACCTGACGCTGGACGAACTGGGCCACGGGCTGCGTTATCTCGGCCAGTTCACCAGTGAAGAGCGGTTGTTGCCCAAATACACCTATGCCTCACCGGGGGCGTTGTACGCGACCCAGGTTTTTCTGGAGTTGAACGGCATAGCCGGATTAGCCGCGGGGTATTACTACTATCAGCCGGTTCACCACCAGTTGATCCGGGTCAGTGAGCAGACGTCGCTGCCGTCGGGTGGTTTGCGACTGCACTTTGTCGGCAAGCAAAGCGCGATCGAGCCGATTTACAAGAACAATATCCGGGAAGTGCTGCAAATCGAAATGGGGCACATCATCGGTATGCTGGATAACGTCCTGCCGGATTATGGCTTGGGCGTGGCGTTGTGTAACGCCGCCGTGCCGAACCCAACGCCGTTGGCGATTGACCCGGATGATGATTATCTGGGGGCGTGCGATGTGCTGTGCGGACCGCGTTTGCCTGCGGACGATGCTCTGGAGATTTACGTGCAGACGGCGGGTACTCGTATCGCCGATCTGCCCGTCGGGACCTACCGCTACATTCGCGGCGACCTGGAGCACATTGCCGATGAGGTGATTGATAAGAAACATGTTATCGCCATCAATCAGGCCGTTTATGAGCGTTCGTCGTTTGGCATCAGTATCGCCAGCCTGACCGAAGGCTGGGAAGGGTATGTGCATGTGGGGCGTAAACTGCAGCATTTGCAGATGAACGACATGAACATCGGGCTGATGTCTTCCGGCTATAGCTCGGAAACCGGCCATGACCTGCCTGCCGCTCGTCGTTTCTGGCAGATACTCGGTCGTCGGACTGGGCCGTACTATTTCTTCATTGGTGGACGCATCAGCGATGAGCAGAAATACAGCGAAGGCATGAAAGAAGACGCGGTACACATGAAAGGGCCGGCGGAGATGATTCGTGATGATCTGGCAGCGTTCATGCCGGATTACATGATGCCGAACAAGGTGCTGATTCTGGATGCGTTGCCGTTGACGGTAAACGGCAAAATCGACATGAAAGCGTTGGCGAACGTCGATGTTGAATTAAAGCATAAGACGATTGTGGCCCCGCGAACTCCGCTGGAGCAGCAAATTCTGGCTATCTGGCAGGCGAAGCTCAAGCGTGAGGAGATGTCGGTCGATGACAATTTCTTCGAATCGGGCGGTAATTCGCTTATCGCCGTCAGCCTGATTAATGAGTTGAACATGTCACTGAATGCCAGCCTGCCGCTTCAGGTATTGTTTCAGGCACCTACCGTTGAAAAACTGGCGGCATGGCTGAACCGTGCGCGTCAGGAGCCGGTATCCCGTCTCGTGCAGTTGCAGCCCAAAGGCCGTCAGGCGCCGATCTACTGCTGGCCTGGGCTGGGTGGTTACTGTATGAACCTGCGTTTACTGGCTCGTCAAATGGGGACGGCACGACCGTTTTTTGGCATTCAGGCGCACGGCATCAATCCAGGCGAAGTACCTTACGCCACCATCAGCGAGATGGCCGCTAAAGATATTGAGCTGATTCGTCAGCATCAGCCGCACGGCCCTTATACGCTGTGGGGGTATTCTTTCGGGGCGCGTGTCGCGTTCGAAACCGCCTGGCAACTGGAGCAGGCGGGCGAGGTGGTGGAAAGCCTGTATTTGCTGGCACCGGGGTCGCCGAAATTACGCGATGAACGGGTGGTTGCCATGCACCGGACAGCGGATTTTGATAACCCCGGTTATCTGACCATCTTGTTTTCGGTATTTATCGGCAGTATTACTGACCCGGCGCTGACGCGTTGTCTGGAAACGGTACGCGATGAAGAGGGGTTTGTGGCGTTTATTACTGCACTTAATCCGGCATTGGATGACGGTCTGGTCAGGCGGATTACCCGCATTGTGTCGCAGACCTTCGAGTTCAGCTACACCTTTAGCGAGCTACAGCAGCGGCAACTGCAAGCGCCTGTCACCATCATCAAGGCTCAGGGAGATGATTATTCATTCATTGAGGACCACGGTGGGTTCTCTGCCCTGCCGCCTACGGTCATGGATCTGACGGCAGATCACTACAGCATGCTGAAGGCGGCGGGGATAGCCGAGCTGGCAAGCGTTATCCAGTATCAACAATTACCTCCCGGCCAGGTAGGGTGAGGCGACGGCAGGCATAACACGCGCGGGAGGATCCCGCGCGTGTGTTTTCCGCCTTGTCCCGCTATTGAGCCGATTTTTTCGCTATTTCGCGATGAAAATCCCATATTTTGGCGTGTAAATCCCATTATTGAGACGAAAAGCGTGCTGAAAAGCGGGGGGTGGCAACTGCGGACAAAAACAAAACTTGTTTGTTGGCAAAGTGTTCCATGCTGACTGCGATTGCAAGCAAGTCATGAGCGGTGCTGCTGGGACACAGCTTCACTCTGTGCATCTGTCTATGACGGGTCTGTACTTGAGCCTCTGTTCGATATGGGGACGATAGCCGTGCGAATTTCATCAGAAACCGACATGTTTTGCCTTAATGCCATTCATCATGAAGCGCCAGAGCGCATTCGACGTTTTCCTCTGGCGGAACTGGGGGACTCACACCAACTGCGGGAAGGACAGCGCCGCATGATGGAAAAGCTATACCAGTTAAGGTCGGTACCGATGCGCCCGGACAGTCATCAGGCGATGCTGGAATCTGTGGTGGCTGGCGTGGTCGATGCGTGGCCGACCTTGCTCGCGCGCGAGGGGTTGCTGATCTATGCCAAGACGCAGACGCATAACACCTTCTTTGATAGCCACTGGCTGGATGACATTCTGCTGCGCCAGAGACTGAGGCACTGGGATGTCGCGACGTTGAGTCTGAATCACTGCGCCAGCGCGTTATCGGCTTTACACCTGGTGCGCCGTAGCGCAGTCCGCGACAACCGACCGGTGTTGTTGTTGACGGGAGAAAAAGCGTTTCACCCCGAAATCAACCGTTTTACGGTTGGTGTTCAAGGGGAATTACCGGTAGCGGCGCTCTTTAATGCCGCGGGCAGCCCATGGCAAGTGACGTTTACGGCCGTCAGGCACCTGAGCCGTTTTTATAACAACCCAGATAATATGACCCGGCAGGAAAAAGCTGCGCTTAATGGCTGCCTGCTGGATGAGTTATGCCGTTTCATTGTCGATGCCGTGAAGGATAGCGGCATGAGCATGGACGATATGGACTATTTTGTTCCCTGCAACCTGAATGTTCCGTTATTACGTCAAATGGCGCAGTGCCTGAATATGGGCGATCGCTTATTCAGCCAACAGGTTTCTGATTATGGGCATTTGTATTGTTCGGATGTGTTATTTAATTTTTCTTCACTCATGAAAACTACAACCGGCTGCGCGAAAAATTATTTTTGTTTTTCAATGGGAATGGGCGTCACCCTTTCCTGCGCGCTGATACAGCAAATTGATATGTAAACAGGAGACAGGCATGTCTGCGTTATTAATCACTATTCAACAGGCATTACGTGAAGTCATGGAGAATGACGACATCGAGATTAATGAAAAAACGGACTTTGATAACGATCTCGATCTGGACTCAGTGATGTTTGTGCAATTTTTGCTGACGCTTGAAGATAGTATCGATGGACTGTTATTCGATCCTGACCAAATCAATATGGATGCCTTCACCACAGTGGGTAGCCTGATTGGCTGGTTGAATACCCAGGTGTTGTCGGAGGTGCGGCATGTCAGTTGAACGCATAAAGCAAATCTGGGAAGCATTTCGCGAACAGCCGCTATCCGATGCGCTGATGGTGTTATTACAGTCGTCGTCAGAAGGGGCGCAATACGTCCATCCGATCCGATATCAGATTCAGGACATCAGCAGCCTACCCGACGAAAGCCAGTCACAGCGCCTGTTTGATCGGGTACTTAATCACCTTGGTCTGGATGCGGTACGCGGCACAGAGCCCCTCGCGCTGCCAGCCAGTTTCCCGATACTGGTCTGCGTCGCCCGCCTGGGCGTGCTGGCTCGCATACAAACCATGAGCTGGCAGCATTTATCCGGCCGTTACAGCTTTGGCGCCAAAACGACCCGCCATCAATTGATTAAAGCCAGTTTCGCCGATGTGGCGGGAAAGGCATCACTGTTGCTGGAACAGCAGTATCAACGCTTGCGGGAAGGCGACGTCGTTGGGCTGGAGGATGACCACTACCAGATTACCCAGCTTAATAATGAAGCGGAAAAGATGATGGGCGGACACGGTTTCCTGTTGGGCAATACCCATAGTCTGTCCTATTTCTCCATGATGCTTTATAGCATTTATGGCAAGGCGAGTAGCCTGGCGGCGGCCTGATTCGAAACGAGGGTGGGGAACGATGAGCCTGATCTCGCGTGTGATGTCCAGAGCTGCCCCAGCTGCGAGCGGGGATATACGGCAGATAGTGGCGTTAGCGTGGCCGATGATGGTGACCGCGGTGGTGGTGTCGTTATCTCAGAATATGCAGATTGCGATTTTGGGCAATGGCGCGGAAAGCCAGACGTTGCTGACGCTCTCTTTTTTACAGCCGTTCAACTTTCTGTTTATCGCTATTCTGGAATGTCTGGCGATCACTAATCAGGTGTTCAGCGCCCGCTCACGCCATGACTGGCCACGACAGCGCATCTGGCATAGTACGTTGTTGTTAGGGGCTCTAGGCTTAGTGGTGACGGCACTGGCGGCACTGGTATGCCGCGTGTTGGCGTTGCCGTTGTCAGACTGGATGAACAGCCCGGATCTGGCATTAATGCGAACCGCCGCACCGGAGTATCTGCTATCCATGACGCCGTTTCTGGCGCTGGAGATGTGTAACGCCGCGTTGCGTGGGCAGGGGCGCACTGTGTCGGCCATGACGCTGATGTGCAGCTATGTGCTGCTGAGCGCGGCGGGATGTTATCTGGGATTCCATGTCTACCAGCTTGGCTTTGAGGCGGTGTTGCTGGCCAATAGCCTTCCGGCACTGGTGTTGCTGCCTGCTGCGCTGTGGTCGTTGCGTCAGGCGGCCAAACCGGTACCGGATGAGCGGCCGCGGGCGTTTGCACCGCGTTTGCTGGCGTTGCTGGCTAACGCCGGGCTGCCGGTCGGTTTTTCCATGCTGGTGGTGTTCTTTAGCTCAATGGTTCTCTTTCCGCTAGTGGCCGCACTGGGGGCAGGTTTCCTGCCCGCTTTCCTGATCGTGATAAAACTGCGGGCTTTTTTCATCATTCCTGCGGTGGCGACTGGGTCCGCGATTGCGATTTTGCTCAATCAGCGCCGCCACACCCACCCGGCATCACAGCTGGTAGCGTTGCTGAATAATGGTGTCTGGCTGATTGTGTTGGCCTATCTGGCGCTGACCCTTGGCATATGCTGGGCGCGCAACGGCATTCTGGCCGGTTTTTCCAACGACGAGGTCATTCGGCAATCCAGCCAGATACTGTTGTGGTTGCTCTTGCCGACATTCTTTCTCACCTCGCTGGTGGCAGCGTTACAGACGTTGCTGGAGCAGGTGGATCGGGGAAGACGGGTATTGCTGTTCACGCTGGTGCTGGAGTTGCTGATGGTGGCGGTCGCGTTGGGCGCTCACCGCTATTTTAGCGATATACAGACGATTGCCGGTTTGATCGTCGCGTTCAGTCTGGCGTATGCGGTGGTATTCCTGCGTGAGTACCGGTTGCTGGCTTGCGCGCTGGGAGAACAGGATGCTGCTGTATAACCTGTGCTATCCGCTGATGTGGCTGGCGACGTTGGTGCAATACAATTATTACCGCGTGCTGGTGAAGCTAAAGCGTCGGCCGTCGCTGCTGCTTAAAGTGCACATCAAGCCGGAAACCCATTATGTCCGGCTATGCCGTGCATTGCGTCTGGCGGATTTGTGGCTGTTGGAGCGTTGTTCTCTGCATCTGGCGGCGCGCTATCTATTGTGTTTATTTGAGACCACACGTTATATCGCCTACAAGCAGGTCGATCATGAGTATCTGGCCAGTTTTCGGCAGGAAAAAATCTGCTTTCAGCATCAGACGGTGTATGTGTTTCGCTGGGTGCCGCCGCCTGTGGATACGCCGACAAAAACCGTGTTGCTGGTGCACGGCTGGGAAGGGCGCGGCATCATGCTCCGACCGTTGTGTGAGGCGCTAAAAGCGCAGGGATACGCGGTGATCATGCCGGATCTGCTGGCGCATGGGCTGTCTGACGGAAAGCGGGTGTCCAATTATGAACTGGCCAGTCTGCTTATCCAGATGGAGCGGCGTTATGGGCCGTTTTACGCGGTGGTTGGGCATTCCAGCGGTGGTTTGGTGTGTAGCTTGGCACTGGCACAAGGGCTGGCGGCGCAGCGCTTGGTGTTGCTGGCCAGCCCGGACAATTTTGGCAGCATGATCGACAGGTTTCTGGCGGGGGCATCGGTATCGGCATCGCTGGCCGTCCCCATGAAAGCCATTTATGCGCAGCGTTTTGGCTTTCATCCCGACTGGGTGGGTGAGGCGTTGTACCGCACGCTGGATTGCCCGACGCTGATTTGTCATGACTGGCAGGACGCACGGGTTTGCCCTGATGTGGCTGATGCTATCCATCAGGCGCTTGCCCGCAGCGAGCTTTTCTACACCCGTGGGCTGGGGCATTTGGGGATTTTACGCAGCCCACTGGTACACCGGCGTATTCTGGCGTTTTTAGCGGATGCGAATGCCGGAACCGACGCGCAGGTAAAGCCACTTATTGATCGTGTCGCGTCATAATGTGGTAACGCGCGGCATTGATGGTATCGAAGCCAGGGCAACAGTGTTTTGCTGGTGCGCAAACGCAAGCCCGCCATGCGTCATATCATGGCGGGCGTAAGGTAGGGCGTTAATTACAGAGATTATGAATGTTGTCCAGCAGCACATGGCGAGAAAACAGATGACGCTGTTTGCCGAAAATGATGTCAAAGCTCATGTTCTGCAGGGTGCGCGGTGAATCGTTTTCCCGCTCCAGCGACACGGTTTTACGGTACTTCAGCGGCGCGATATTGTACGTCTTGGTAAAGCAACGCGAGAAGTGTGGCAGCGATGAAAATCCGCAAGCGTAACAAATATCGGTGAGCGACCAATTGGGCGAAATATGAATAATCTCTTTGGCCAGTGTCAGCCTGACACGCCAAATCCAGCGCATCGGCGTAATGTTATACACCTGGTTGAAGAGACGACAGATATCGAATTTTGATTTACCGCTGACCGCTTCAAGATCTTCCAGCGTAATATTGTTGCCGATATTGTCGATGATATAGTCAATAATTCCCGCCAGGCTGGTCGCTTTATTGTTCGCTGCGAGTGTTTTGCGCAGGTTAGGGTGACGACGATACATGTCCTGAATCAGGTTATTGTTAAAAATATCGTTATCTACGGTATGGGCAAAGGTGTTCTGTAAGCTCATGGTGTCATCCCAAAAAAATAGATTCCCCGTGTCTGGTCCAGCTAAATCCAAAAATCCTTACAGCGGCGAATTCAGTGGTTGATTATTGTCCCTTGGTCAGACGTACGATCTGTCTAACGCAAATTGTGTGCCATGTTGTTATTGCTTGTTTTTAAAGGGAAATGCTTACGCCTACCTATAAGTGATCCCATTAATGGGACGAGAGCGTGCCGAACATGGGATTTTTCGTCTCGTAATTGGTCTGTGGATGCGGCTTACCTGCGGCGTGAGCAGTGTAGGGGCGTGGTATGGGCGAGAGCTCGGTTCCGGTAGCGGTGGACAGCTATCCGTTGATTCGCCTGCCCGCCGGGATAAAGCAGGATGGAAATGGTGTTCGGGAAGGGTGTCAGGGGAATAGTTGGTATGATTTGTGCTGCTAAATTAAGAAAAAGCGGAGCCCGTTTTGCGGATAACCTGTGTATTTTGGACGCATTTTTAAAACCAGAGATAAAAGTGAGTGGTCTACAGCCTGTAAGATACCCTCGGTCTCAGGAAGGCTGACTCTATTTATACACTGAGGATTTCCCATGACGGTGCTGGTTCAACTTGATAATGTGCATAAAATTTTTCTTACCGATGAAATTGAAACGCATGCCCTTAGCAAGATAAACCTTTCTATTCACTCGGGAGAGTACGTCTCCATCGCGGGGCCGTCCGGCTGCGGGAAATCGACACTGCTGTCCATCATGGGGCTGTTGGATACGCCCACAGAGGGGCAATACCGGTTGAATGGTACCGATGTTGAACGCATCAGCCGCCGGGAAATGGCCCGGCTGCGTAATCGGGAAATCGGCTTTATTTTTCAGTCGTTTAATCTGATCAGTGATTTAACCATCGCGGAAAACGTCGCGTTGCCGCTCACTTACCGTAATGACCTGTCGCGTGCGGAACAGAAAGCGCGGGTGATTCAGGCGCTGGAGAAAGTCAACATGTCGCATCGGGTGCGGCATTATCCCTCGCAACTTTCCGGTGGCCAGCAACAGCGGGTCGCTGTAGCGCGGGCGATTGTCGGCAAACCGTCACTACTGCTGGCGGATGAGCCGACCGGCAACCTGGATTCCGCCAACGCTGAGGCGGTGATGAATATTCTGGATGAATTGCATCAGGACGGCGCGACCATCTGCATTGTCACCCATGATCCCCGTTCCGCCATGCGCGCCCAGCGTACCATTGTCCTGTCCGACGGGCAGGTCGTGGCAGATGGTGAGAATGGACAATTGCGTCAGGCGGTATAGTACGATGAATTTCTGGTTCGATATCCGTTACGCCCTGCGACTGCTGCTTAAAAGCCCGGGATTTAGCGTGCTGACCATTACCGTTATGGCTTGCGGGTTGGGGCTGGCGCTCTATATGTATTCCGTCATCAATACCATCATGTACAAAACGCTGCCGTACCCGAAAGGGGAAGGTATGGTGATGGTGACGCCGACAATGGACGGTGAAAGCCTGAATGATTCGGGGCTAAATTTTCTGGATTATGAACTTATTCGGCAAAAAGCGACGAAACTGACAGATATAAGCTACTTCTATGCGGATTATGTTGATCTAAAAGATGAGGAAAAGGCGGTTCGATATATTGCAGTGTATAACACACCGGATATGTTTAGTTATACCGGTGTCACCCCTTTTATTGGGCGAGCTTTCACCCAGGATGACATGCAATCTGGCGCCGAGCCGGTGGCGGTGATCAGCTACCAGCTGTGGCAAAGTTACTTTAATAGCCGTAGCGATATTCTTAATCAGACCGTCAAAGTAAACGGTATCAATACCCGTGTAGTCGGTGTGATGCCCAAGGGATTTGCTTTTCCTTTCTATCATGATCTGTGGCTTCCTTCACGCCTTGAGCCCAAGCTTTTTCCTGACCGGGAACAGGCACCGGAGGTATTTGTCTATGGACGACTATCAACAGGTGTCAAGACGGCGGTTGCCCGCCACGAACTGCAGGGACTAATGCAGCAGGTTGCTTACCAGTACCCTAAGGCTGGAAAGAGTATTTCCGCTAATGTTTTGTCTTTTCAGGAGAGTTTTACCGGGGAAGAGACCGCTCAAACTTTCTTCGTTATGTTGTCGGCCGTAGGTTTTATCTTGTTGCTCGCCTGTTTCAACGTTGGCAACCTGTTGCTGGCGCGCTCAAACCAACGCACCCGAGAAATCGCTATTCGGATGGCGTTAGGTTCGCCAACGTCCCGGCTGGTGATGCAGATGCTGTGGGAGAGCCTGATTATCAGTTCCATCGCGGGCGTCATTGGTGTGCTGTTGGCTTCGTGGGGCCTGGATATTACCAATTATATCTTCCCTAAATTCGTACCGAATAAGGTGCCAGTGTGGTGGCATCTGTCACTGGATGGTGATGTCATTCTGGATGCTGTTGTTCTGATCTTGGCGACAGCGTTGATTACCAGCGCGTTACCAGCATGGAAAATTGCCAATGGTAAATTTGCCTATGCGTTGCGTGATGGTGCTAACAGTGATCAAGGACGCAAGATCGGGCGTTTTAGTCGGTCGTTGGTGGTCATTGAGGTAGCCCTGTCCTGTTCGATACTCTGTATTAGCGTATTACTATTATTTCTGGTGATGCGTGCGACTAAAGCTGATTATGGTGTGCCGCTCGATCATTTTTTGGTTTCTAAAATCGATGTCGATCAGGAAAGTTATCCAGATGATGATAGCCGCCGGAAACTGTATTCCAGTTTGATCGAGCAGATTAATGCTATCCCGGGTGTACAAGCCACCGCTATTACATCCAGCACGCCAGGCCAATTCACTTTTCCTCATCAGGTAGTCACAGAAAGTATGGAACAAGAGGGGCAGGAAGCCTTGTCCTATTCACTGGTGAATGATGTGCGCGTCATGCCCGGTAGCCTTGCCACCATGGGCGTAACATTGCTCAGTGGGCGTGAGTTTACTCGTCGTGATACTGATACTTCCCCTCCGGTTGCTGTTGTCAGTGATTCGTTTATCCAGAAATATTGGCCGCATGAAAAAACAGTGATTGGGAAGCGGCTACGTTTTCGGGATGGTAATGATTACCGCTGGTTTACCGTCGTGGGGGTGGTTTCACATATTATCCATGGGCGACCGTTTAGCGAATTCAAAACGCGTCCGACGGTTTATCGTTCCCTGATGCAGATTCAGCAGGTCAATTCGTCGCTGACCATAATGCTTAAAGCTCCGCAACCGCAACGGTTTTCAAAGCCGCTAATGAACGTACTTAATTCGTTAGGTCCGGTAATAGACAGTGCCCCGCCGCAGACGCTGAGTGAACAACTAACACGTAATACGGTAGGTGTGCAGTTTGTCACCAATTTGTTCCTGTTGTTTGGTGCCGCGGCTATGGTGCTTGCAGCCAGCGGTATTTATGGTGTGACGCAGCATGCTATAAACCAGCGTACCCAAGAAATCGGTATCCGGCAGGCGTTGGGGGCAACACCAACCCGATTACTTCGCATGCTCATGTTTTCCGGACTTCGGCAGTTATTTGCTGGGCTGGCACTAGGGCTTCCACTCGCGATATTTGCCGCGCCTAAAATTAACCGAGTGTATGGCGATGGTGGCGGTAACTTCATGCTGCTGTTTGGCGGTGTGGCCTTGTTTATCGTAATTATCGTCGCACTGGCCACCTGGATCCCATCCCGACGTGTCATCATGATGAAACCGGGTGATGCGATACGCTATGAATAAACGGAGCAGGCGGTATGCTGCCTGTAGCACCGAAATGTGCGCTCATGGCAGGATACCGGCTGGCACTCCAGTTTCCCGCAACAGAGCCGTTAATAGTTACCACAGATCGATTATGCTGTAAGGGCATCACCGCAGGGGTTGCCTGCGGTGCCACCTGTTAGTGTAAATTTCAGTATGAACCAGAGTGATAAGGACCCGTATGGCGGATAAGCAACATATCCTCATTGTTGATGACGACGCACATATTCTGGCCAGCTTGCAGATGTTACTGTCCATGGAAGGGTATCAGGTCACACTGTGTTCTGCCGTTGAGCAAGTGCCTGTTCAGCTATCCCAGCACGATTTCGATTTGATCCTGATGGATATGAACTATCAGCGCGATACCACATCCGGGCAGGAAGGGCTGGTATTGCTCGAAGAGATCAAACGGTATGACGAGTATCTGCCGGTTGTCGCGATGACGGGCTGGGGAAGTGTCGATATCGCAGTCAGCGCCATGCGGGCGGGTGCGGTCGATTTCATCCAGAAACCCTGGGACAACGAGCGGCTGTTGAATGTTATTCGTCAGCAAATCTCCTTTAGCCTCAGTCAGCGTTCCGGTAAGCGGCTGAAAGAAGAAAACAAACTGCTCAAGCTGGAGCTGGAAGACAACTTCAATGGCGAGTGGGTCGTGGAATCCGCGCCAATGAAGCAGTTGATGCGGGTGGTGGAGCAGGTAGCCGCAACCGAGACCAACATCCTGATTCTGGGCGAAAATGGTACAGGCAAAAGTCTGCTGGCCCGGGTGATTCATCAGCTGTCTTCACGCCGTGACGAGAACATGGTGTCGGTGAACATGGGGTGTATCAACGAAAACCTGTTCGAAAGCGAGATGTTCGGTCATGTGAAAGGCGCGTTTACCGATGCGCGGGAAAGCCGTGTCGGGCGTTTCGAACTGGCGGACAAAGGGACACTGTTTCTGGATGAGGTAGGTAACCTGCCGCTGACCCAGCAAAGTAAATTGTTGCGTATTCTTGAGGAGCGGAGCTTTGAACGGGTTGGGTCATCCCGCACACTGAAGACCAATTGCCGGGTCATTGCTGCGACGAACGCCGACCTCGGTGCCAGAGTGGTGGAGGGGACGTTCCGACAGGATCTGTATTACCGTCTTAATACCATTGAGCTACGAGTGCCGTCGCTGGCGGAACGGCAGCAGGACATTATGCCGCTGGCGCTGAACTTCATTGAGCGATACGCCCGAAAATACAATAAGTCGGCGCCGGGACTCAGTTCGTCCGGACAGGCGGCGTTATATGGATACCACTGGCCGGGGAATATCCGCGAACTGAGCCACTTACTGGAACGGGCGGTGCTGCTGTGCGGATCGTCACGGCTAAACAGTGACGATATTTTTCCGTCACTCCCCACTGCGCCGCAAAAAATGGCGAAAGCCGAGCCGGAGTTCTCTTCCGATGCGACGCTGGCCGATATTGAAGAACGTCTGCTGTGTCAGCGTATGGCGAAATTTGACGGCAACGCCATCAAGGCTGCCCGCTCGCTGGGACTGAGTCGCAGTGCGTTCTATCGACGACTGGAAAAGTACAAAATTAACCATGAGTAAACTCGACTCCTCTTTTGAGCCTCCTCACCTGTTGTCATTCAATGTCGCAGCGATTGCGGGTTTGCTGGGGTATTTCCTGCTATGGCTGTTCCCCGATCAGTCGGTGTATCTTAAGGTACTGACAGTATTTATTATTTTTCTTTGTCTGATCTACAGCAGCTTTACGTTTTCTGAACGTCTGAATGGCAAAATCCATGTTGTGTCTAACCTGTTGGAAGCGCTGGAGCAGGAGAATTTCAGCCTGCGCGGTGTGACCAAGGGCAAAAGTGCGTTTGATAATCTGATCCGCCAGATTAACCAGCTTTCCGGTGCGATGGCGCGCAGCCGTCAGCAGCAAAAAGAAACCTACTATGTGCTGCATAAGGTGATCTCCAATATCAACATCAGCGTATTTGCGCTGGATGCAGAGCGTCGCATCATCTGGTGTAACGATGCGGCGGCGGCGTTGATCAATAAACCGTTGTCGTTACTGGTTGGGCAGCCGGCGGCAGAATTCGGCCTGGAGGGGTTGTTGCAGCAACCATCCGATGCCGAGCCCGTTGACTGGCGTTTTCCTGGGACTCGCGGCATGTTCCAGATTCGCCACGATTCCTTTATTGAAGATGGCCGACAAAACCACCTGTTATTTATCAGTGACGTGAGCAAACTGCTGCGTAACGAAGAGCAGAAAACCTGGCAGAACCTGCTGCGGGTGATTAGCCATGAGATTAATAACTCGCTGACGCCGATCGCCTCCATCAGCCAGACGTTGTTACAGGTATTCCGTAAGGATAACTCGCACCCGTCAGCGCCGGATCTGGTCAATGGGATGGAGATTATCAACAATCGTGCCCGCGAATTGATCACGTTTGTTGGCAGCTATCGTCAGTTAAATCGCCTGCCACCGGCGAACAAGCAGCCGTGTGATATCGCCGGGTTAATGATGCAAATGACGATGCTGTTCCCGCAGCGTAAGCTCGTTTTTGCCGGTGAAGCGCCGCAGCAGGTGATGGTTGATGCCAATCAAATGCAGCAGATGTTCATCAACCTGCTCAAAAATGCCGATGAGGCGATGCCGCCGGGGCAGGGGGAAATTGTGCTGCGTTGGAAAGCGATTGCCCGACAGTTGCACATCGAGATTATCGATCAGGGTAAAGGGGTCGCGAATATCGAAAACCTGTTCGTACCGTTTTATACCACCAAAACGCATGGCAGCGGCATTGGTCTGATTTTGTGTCGGCAGATTGTTGAAGGGCATGACGGACACCTGACGTTGGAGAACCGTAAGGATGCAGAAGGCTGTGTCGTCAATATCTTCCTGCCGTTGGGATGACCTGACGGCAAGAACGTGGCCGTACCCCCATTGTGTGGTGGTATCGCGTGCGCGAGAACCGGACCCGACGATCGTGATGCAAGCGCGTCAGGCCTGCGGTCTCGCGACTGATGCGCCGTTAACATCGCGTCAACTGGCAGAAGGCATGCTGCGTCTTTTGCTGGCACCATTATGCCAGCAGGATGCTTCTGCACTGTGTTTTGCGCGCAACCCGTATGGCAAACCGTTCTTACCACAGCACCCGGCTATTCAGTTCAATCTGTCCCATACCCGTAGCGCTTTCGCGTTTGCTTTTGCGCGTTACAGTCAGGTCGGCGTGGATGTCGAAAGTTGTCAGGGGCAGGCTGACCGTAAACGGGCCGTCGCGAAACGCTTTTTTCACCCTGATGAAATCCGCTGGCTGGAATCGCTTGATGACGTGCAATTTCTGTCGGCATTTACCCGCTTGTGGAGCCGTAAAGAGGCTTATATCAAAGCGCTGGGGATGGGGTTACACAAGCCGCTGGAGTCATTTAGCTGTCTGGCTGACCATCAAGGCGCACTCCAGGTGAGGGATTCCGGATGTGTGATTGCATGCAAACTGAGTGAGGAATGGATCGAGGGAGAACCGGCCGTCGCGTTGAGCTGTTGTCTGTTACCCGATGCATCGACTGACGCGGATGCATGGCGCTTATTGCTATTACAGGATGAAACACCACAAAATAACAGGACTGACTACAAGGTGAGCTGAGCACTGGATGCGTGCTGGCGCAATGAGACGCTGTCGGCTACCTCAGTAGCTAGCAACCATCATGCTCGACCAGTCCGGCGATACCATTGCTGGTCTGAACCAGCGTGTCTGGCGCGACCCGTACTCTGGCGCCTGTCGTGATAGTGCCGCTTAACTGTCGTACCTGACATAATCGTGCATCAACACCCATCGCGATATTCACGACGGCTTCTTGTGCCGAAAATGCCTGTTCATGGGATGTTTTTTCATGGGCGTTAAACGAGGCTCCCATCGCCAGCGACAAATCGAGCCGACGCGTTGTCCCCGCGACATTGACCGCTGTCCCCATACTGCCGTTGACCGCGAAGGAATCCGGTGAAACCGCACAGGCGGGGATGGACATCGTGACACCAGACTGCGCCTTAACCACCGTGATCGGCGCGCTGACCGTTATCCTGACTGTCGCGTCATGATCACGCAGGATGCTGTCATCGCTGGCGTGGTTTTCTATGACTAAACTCTGACCCTGGGGGCGGATGACCAGCTTCTCCAGAACATCCTGTCTGGCGCTGGTCTCCACGCGGTATCCATTACCGCAAACCAGTGTGACATTCAGGCCACGGCTGACATCCAATGTCGTAAAGGAGGGCACATCCACGTTTTGCTGATTCGTTGGTGAACAGGCCACCGTCAATGGCAGCAGTACCAACGCGGAACAAAGCAGCGCTTTCATTCCTCTCTCCTTTTCCGTCGCTATCCTTATCTGCCAGCCTGATATCCTTATCAGGAGGGAACCCGCGGCCAGCCAATCCTTGTCTGGCCAATCCGTCCGATCATTCATCCATAGTACCGGGCGGTGCGGGGCAGTTACGTCCTTGTCTCTTATCGTTGGCAAGCCAACGAAAGCTTTCCCTGATTGCTATTATGCATAGCAGAATTATCCATTGTTGTCTGAGATTGAGAGTTTCCCTAATAAATACGATTAAATGTTGTTCTAAGCCATCCGGCTAATCACACCGGGCTAAACCGCAAGGCATCAACCCGGCACGCCGGTATGGCTGATCCGACAACTGCCGATCCAGGCCCCCAGACCGACGGACAGCATGACATGCGGCTTGCCGGAGCGGATAGCGGGCAAGGCGGCGTGCAATAACAGCAGTGGATCGGTGGTGTAGCAATGGCCGATATCCGGCATCAGGCCCAGTGCGATATTTTCCAGCGGGTGCTGGTGACGACGGGAATAGTTGAGCCAGCTTAACCGATTGACGTTGTGGGGGAGTATAGATAATTGATGTCGCTCTACATCTGGCAGCTGTGAAAGCGCCCCCCATAGCGCGGTATTGACCATGTCGTCGTGAGCGAGATAAAAAGCCTTCAATGCCTCGTCACTGCCGTACAATCCTTCATGAAATTCTGTACGTTGCGTCATGAAGACGGGATCCAGTTGTAGCCCGCCAGGTTCTGATTCCAGCAATAATGCGGCGAAAGCATCTCCAGCAAGCGAGCAACCCGGTACATAACGCTCTTGTATCGGGTAGGCGGCAAAGGTATCGCCAGCAATAATCACCACCCGTTCTGCCCGTTGTTGCGATAACAGCCGTTGCGCCAGATCCAGTGCCCAGAATAGCGTCGCGCAGTTTTGCTGGTCCAGTTCGTAGCAAGGCGCATGTGCATGAATAAAGGGATGTTCACGGCCAAGCTGAGTCAGCCAGTGGGACTGTTCTGCCGACTGAACCGGCATGCCATGTGCGTAAATCAGTACATCAGCCGGGCGTTCGGGGTGTGCCGACTGGTGTTGTAATTCACTGAGCAGCCGATGGAATACCGACGCCAGCGGTATGTCATTATCGAGAGCGGCGACGTGTCGGAAGCCGAACAACTGCGAAAAGACCCGGGCTTCCGATGCGCTGGCACCCGCAGCCTGAATGATGTCGCTGGCACTCAGCCGACGCTCTGGTATCCAGGTAACAAAATGGGTCAGACGCACTATTCCAATCCTTGCAGAGCGACAGCGCTGAGCATGTCCTGATAGTGAACCAATAGCAGATAATCGCAGCCTGGCTGGTAATTTTCCGCCAACGCGACAAACGGTGCGGCACAGACCAAATGCGGATTGGTGGCGATGCCATTCATGGATGGCGGCAAGGTCGCCAGCAATAGCGGTTCTGCCACCACGCACAGGCGGTTTCGCTGTAGATCAAAACGCTGGCATAAGGCCGTGACGGTTTGCGGCAATGTCTGCGCTGTGGGTTGGGGATGACGGCAGAAGCCTCGGTAATGCAGTGCGCGCTCATGACAACAGACGGAAAACAGGCAGGCGTTATTTTCCGGGGCGATCGAGTTGAGCAAATCAGAATGGTATGGCAGGTTGCTTTGGTCGGCTACCAACAACAGCGAGTCGTGGTTATCTTCACGCTGGCAGTTGGCAATACTGGAGAGTGCAAACAGTGCCGCGTCCGGACCGCGATCGCTGATAGTCAGCGCCAGACAGGCCGGTAATCTCAGCGATTCAATAACATAGTTAATCACCGAACTGCCAAGATGCAGGTCCGGCGTCCAGTGTGCCATCAGCACACTGTCAATATGCGACAGATCGTTTCTGGCCCGGTAAACCGGCAGTAACTGGTTGATCATATTGATGAACGCTGTCATATCGCTGGTCTGGCTACCGTGTTGCAGATTGGCCAGCCGTTCATGCCAGTCAAGCCCGTTACTGGCGAAAAACCGAGAGGCATAGCTGTGCCAATAGTACTCCTGCGCCGGGCTTATCGCCTGTCGCGGCATACTGATGGGCGCTGTAAAGCTGCGGTGCAGTATTGACCGTGGGTCAAGATACGTGGGCACAGACGCCTCCCCTGGCGGTATAGCAGCGGAAGCTGTTCATCAGGTGAATATTGGCGGTACCTTCCATATATTCAAATGCCAGTGCGTCACGACAACGGCGGCGTAACGATGTGTCTTCCAGCCAGGCTTGTTCGCTCAACAGGTGCGGCATACGATGTGCAACCGTTTCCACGAACAGCGTGCAGTGCCGTTTGAGCTGGCTGGTGGTGTGATAGTGTGATTGACCTGACTGGTAGCGCACGGCGATGTCCGACAATTGCCGACGCAGCAGGTGGTAAGTTCGCCACTGCTGGGCACGCCAGAGCTGTTGGTCGGCCGTTAAAGGGGCGTTATCCAACACCTGTAGCAGCCCGTAGGCGGTGCCGAGCGCCATCGCGCTAACCATCGGGCGGTGGCGTTCAAACACTTGTCCCAGCGCGGCCAGCCCTTGATTGAGCCCTTTGCGGTCATGACCCAGAATCCGGTCCGGTGTGACAGCGAGTCCGTTAATTTCGAGTTCCGTCAGGTTGGAGCCCTGTAATCCGAACTGTTGCAGCGGCGTGATAGTCATATGGGATGCGGCCTGTTCCGGCTCGACCATGACCAGCAGTTGGCGGTTATCTTCACGGGCGAAAACTAGCCCGACGGATGCCAGCTGCCCGCCACCGATAAATTTCTTACGGGCATTCAGTATGTAACCGTTTTCTGTCGGCGTCAGTAGCGAGGCGATCGATTGTGTATCGGAACCGACATCCGGCTCGGTAACGGCAAAAAACGCCCAGCAAGGTGGCCTATTAAAGCGGGAAAAGAAGAACGCCTGTTGTTCCGGCGTACCCAGTGTCGCCACCGCTCGCGCTGACAGCGACGCCCCAGGCAACATCATCAAACCGCTGGCGTCAAAGCGGCTCAGGTATTCCAGCATATCGATGTGATCGCTGTAGTGGCAGGCCTGATAGTCCCACTGTCGAAAGGGAATAAACTCGGATGGGATGCCGATATAGGCGATGGTATAAAGCAGTTCATCCTCAAGACAGGACAGTGCCTGCTGACGATCGGATTCTACCTGATTGGCGGCGTGCCGTAATTTTTCGCCCAGTGCATCCAATTCTGTTAATACATTCCTGAACGTAAGCGCTTTCATGAGCTGTCCTGTTAGTCGAGTCGCAAAACATACCATTCGCACGATAACTATGTACCTTATCGGGAATAACGGCGGTGAATTGTCCGGTATTGCAATTAGGTCAAATTTCAATCAGCAGCGATGAGTAGGTGGCACCCAACCCGACGCTGACCAGCAATACGGTATCGCCTTTGTGCAGGCGCTGCTGTTGCTGCAACTGGTGCAAATTAATAAACGGATCGGCGCCAAAGCAGTGGCCATAACGCGGGACATTTTCCAGAAAGATTTTTTCCCGTGGAAAATGCATCAATTGCGCCAGACGATGCCATGACGCCAGGTTGACGTTATGCGGTGCTATCCAGTCGACACGGTCCATGGTGATCCCCGCTTTGTCGAGCGCTGCCTGCAGGTGCTGGCGGGTAAAATCCACATAATGTTGTCCAAAATCTGATGTTTCATGTTCATCAGCGCCTTGCTGGATACTGAAGCGGCCATCCTGACCAGTGTAGCGGCTGAGGATGGTAGGACCGTTACCATTACGGGTCAGTAATACTGCACAGGCTGCTTCACCCATCAGTGTCGTGTCTTTGATCAGTTTGACCCTGGGGTGAAACGCTTTCTCGCCGATCAGCATCAAACCAAAAGCGCCGGGTGAGAGCTGCCGGAGTAACCATTCCGCTGCGGTCAGTGGGGTGGCGCAGTGGCCCATGGTCAGGCTGGCAAACTCGGTCTGGCGTGGGAAACGCCCCAGCCATGAAGGGGTCAGGCTGGCGGTGTCGAACACCCGTACACAGGGAACGGTATGACAGTGCACAACATGGCTGATGGCGGAGAAAGCCTGCGGCTGGTTATGTTGTATCTGGTCGACAACCGGCGTCAGTAGATCGTCCAGCGTGCCGGGGCCGCTGTGAAAACGGCGTAGTCCGTAAAAGCGGTCAAACATGCGGACATCGAGTCGACTCAGGCCGACTTCCTGCGCGACATCCTCCAGCGACTGAATGTTGGGGGGAAATGCGATTTCTATCGCTTCAATGTGTCCCAGCACAAGTACGCTCCTGACAGTGGGCAAGGCGGAAAAACGCGAGCAGCGGGTCCGGCGTCGTGGTAAGGGGCATAAGCATGGTCGCGGTGGATAACGTTAGCGCGGGTAAAACCGGCAGTAGCGGTAGGTGACCGGTTGCGCGTCGGCACACGGGCTGACACGACTCAACGGATCGTTCAGGTAGAGTACGGCGCCATCGTGATCCAGCAACGTGCAGGCCAGATCGCGCTCGGCCAGTGCCTGCCCCTGAGCCTTGATCCCCAGACTGCGATGAAAGCCGGGTGCGGCATAGAGCAGGCTTTGCAACAGTGGGGTGCGAAACTGGGGCGGCACGCCATGATACTCATAGAGCAAGATGCTGTTGGCATGGCGGGCACAAAAATGGCGGCAGAGTGTGATCACCTCGGCGGCGTGCAGGCCGGATTCATCACTGTGAACCGGCTGGTGCAAAAACCAGGGAATGTCAGGGTTGGCGTCATTCAGGGCAAACCAGGGCAACAGCAAGGCATGCTGTTCTGCGGTGAGCGGTATGGCACGGGTGGCTACCGTCAGACTGCCGACTTCCTGTGCTACCGAATGGCTAATGGGGGAAATAACGGGAGCTTCCACACTATGCCCCCCGATAACCATGATTAATCAAGTGGATGAAGGTCGTGCCTTCGGTGTACTCAAAGGCCTTCACGTCACGCCAGGCTTTCGCCAGACGGGGATACTCGCCTAGTGCGGCAGGTGGCGCATGATGAATCGCGGCCATCACCACGTGCTCGGCTACCCGGGTGGCGGTAATTTTTGCCAGCCCGGCGTCGCGCCCGCAGTTTTCACCTTGTTCAAAACGCTCACAGACCATGCGTACCTGAGCCATCGCGGCCTGCAATTGGCGTCGGGCTTTCAGTAACCAGGCAGCACGTGGTGTAGACCAACGCTGTTGCAAGGTGAGATCGAGGACGGAACGGGCGATACCGAGCGCGATAGCACCGACGCAAGGGCGTAATGAATCGAACGTTACCATCGCGGAACGGGCAAAACGCTCGGTCGGCTTCAGGTGTTGTCCCAGTAACGCACTGTCCGGTACGAACACATCACGAAGCCTCAGGTGCGATACGTTGCAGCCGGGTATACCGTTGATGGGGATACGTTCGGCGAACACACCATCCTGATGGCGTGGTGAAAACGTGAAGACATTGATGCCGAGTGGGCCGGATGCCGTACGGGCAAACAGTACGCCGGTATCGGCAATGACACCGTTGCCAATCAGATACTTCTCGCCGTTGATCAGCCAGCCGCCCTCCACCTTGACGGCGTTGGTCTGGATTTGCTGAGCGTCGCTGCCGGCTTCCGGTTCGGTCATGGCAAAACAGCTCCAGGTCAGCTCGCGATTAAACTGGGAGAAGAATGCATCACGCTGTTCCTGGTTGCCCATGTTCTCGACGACCAGCGCCGCCATACCGGGGCCAGGGGCGGCGAATAGCAGGTTCGGGTCGATATAACCGAACGATTCATAGGCCTCGCAACGCAGGGGTAACGGCAGCATCCGCAGGGCGTCACCCTGTTCCTCCAGCCAACAGGTTGGCTGGTAATCCGCGGGGACACCCAGCGTATTAAGCATGGGGGCCAGTGAGTATTGCGCCGTCAGGCGCGCTTTCTCTGGGGCAACGTCGATTTGCCCGCCAAGGTGGCGCCCTTCAGACACGGTGTCTTCAATCAGGCGCTTTAAGGGCAAAAGGAAGCGAGCGTAATCATTCACGCGGTTTCTCCTTGTGCGATCAGGCTGGTACTGCCGGACATGATCTCCATGATGCCTGCCTCCGGTTTGTACAGATGACTGGCCAGCGGTCCTTGTGGGTAGGCATGGAACGGGCGCGTCAGCGCCAGCCAGCCATCTGCACGCAACTGCTGGTATTTCTGGTTGAAGTCATCGACTTCAAAACAAATGTGGTACGGCAGGCAATCTTTGCGTTCTTTGTCCAGCATGCCGCTTAACAGCCGGTTTTCCGGCAGCGGCTCCACCAGTTCGATCTGCATATCCTGACGGGTGGTATTCATGAAGGTGACGTAAATCTGCTGGGCGCTGACTTTCTTGCGATACACCGTGATCTGGGGGAAAAAAGCCGTCATCGCAGCGATAGTCGCGTCACTATCTTTGACGATATATCCAAGATGGCTGAATTTCATGACTTTTCTCCCATCAATGCCGTTTGTAACAGACTACCGGCAACAGCGGTTTTTTTTTATGTCTGCTTGCAGGTCGTACCGCTATTTTGGTGAGCTATAGAGCGTCGTGCTATTGCCTTGCTCTGGTGGCACATCGGTTTCGCATTGCTGCATCAACGCCTGTCGATCGGTCTTGCCATGTAATGTCAGGGGAAACGGACCGGTGAAGCGGATAATGCGCGGCATCATGTAAGCGGGTAGCCGTTGCGCCAGAGAACGCCGAAGGCTATCGCGCCGTTCGCGGGTATCGGACAAGAGGTGGATGAATAACACCAGTTCGGTTACATGGTTATCCTGTTTTCGGACAACAACGACAGCTTGCTGTACATCGTCCAATTGGTTTGCCGCCGCTTCGATTTCACCGATTTCTATCCGGTTACCCATCCATTTTATCTGGCCATCATTGCGGCCTTTTACAAATAGATTTCCCTGTGCGTCCAGATAGCCGAGATCGCCAGTATGGTAACTACGTTGGCCTTGCCGCCAGCTAAAAAGGCGATTGCGCTGATCAGATTCCGGCAGGTAGCCAGGGCTGATTTGTGGGCCGAGAAGTACAACTTCACCGGCCATACCGACAGGTAGTGGTTCGCCAAGCTCACCTACAATCATTGCGTTGTTATGACCGTTAGTATGGCCGAGTGATAAAGGAGGTGTGGCGGGGAGGTCGTCTGGTGTCACACGTGCAGCATGTGTCATACAGGTTGCTTCGGTTGGACCATAGCAATGCAACAAGGTCGCTTGTGGAAAACGTTGATGCAGAGTTTGTACCAGTGGTGGCAACAACGCTTCCCCGCCAATGGCGATACATGTCAGATAGGGCAGCGTGAGTTGATTGAAACTTGGGTCTGAGCACATCACTTCAAGAAAACCCGGTGTGGAAAACCAACTGTCTATCTGTAATGCAGGTTGTGTTAGCAGTGAGAGGTTCTTACGTGGGCGGATATTATTGACGTGGTCCAGCATGACCAATGCTTTACCTGCCGCCAGTGTCAGGAAAATATCCATGATGCCCAGATCGAACGATAAGCAGGCATGATTCACATGTACGCCAAGTCGTTGTCCATGCAGTGTCGGTATTGCCCAACTTGCCAACGCATCGTAATTCCTATAACTGATTTTCACCCCCTTCGGCTCGCCGGTGCTGCCGGAGGTGGTCAAAATATAAAATATCTGTTCAGGTGCAGGCCTGACCGGCTGGGTAAGCGACGGGGTATCCGGCAGCGAGGCAGTAGTACAGAGCGGGATGGATAGCGGCGGTAACGCGGTGCGTGGCGGGCAGGCCAGCAATAGCAGGTTCGCCTGTGTCACCGCGACAATATGCGCGATACGGGCAGCTGGATTGGCGATATCGACAAAGGTGAACGTGATGGCCTCAAACGCGCAGGCCAGCATGGCGGCGGCGGCGTCCAGTTGCTTGTGGCCGTAAATCATCACGCAATGCGGTCGGTGCTGCTTTAGCGCCTGACGTATGGCTTCCACCCGCACGCCTAACTGCGCAAAGGTATAGCTGCCTTCATCGTTAACGATGGCGAGATGCTGTGGGTTCTCCCGTATCCGGGTTTGAATCGGATTAAGAACTGACGAAAACATAGCGTTTACCCTTATCAAGCGCCTGTTGCGCGATACGTTGGCGGTCTAGCTTGCTGTTGTGGTTGAGCGCGGCGTGGTCTACCGGATACCAAAATTTGGGCACCATATAGAGCGGAAAGTAGCGGCGTAAATAGTCCGCCAACGCCGGCAAAATATCTGGCTGACTGGACAAGATAAACGCCTGTAACCCTTGAGGCGTATTGTGTAATAGCCAAGGGGTGACAATCGCGTCCTGCACCTGTGGATGTTCACGCAGTGCATTTTCGATGTCGTCAAGGGCGATGCGGTAGCCCTGTATTTTTAACTCGCTATCTTCCCGACCGTGAAAATAGAGCAGGTTATGGCGTAGTGAGCCCAGGTCGCCGGTGCGATAGTGACGCGTGCCGTCGGGATGAACCACAAAGCGTGATGCCTGAATCGGCGATGCGTTCAGGTAGCCTTCGCTCACCGCCGGGCCGCTGATAACGATTTCTCCACGCTCGCTGTCCGCCGGAGCCTCAATGTGCACAATGACGCCCGGGCGCACATAGCCCAGCGGCAGCGGTGTATCGTCATTGAGCATATCGGGGGTGATGTCGCAGGCGGTAATGGCGACTGTGCACTCCGTCGGGCCGTAGGTATTGACGATGCGGCAACCGGGGAAGGTGCGCCATAGCGTGCTGACGACCTCTTTTGTCAGCACTTCACCGCAAAAGATAAAGGTTTTCAGGTGCGGCAGATTGTCCTGACAAAATGCCCGATCCCGCAGATAGTTGCGGGTGAGCGACGGTGTGCTCACCCAGGTCTGGATACCCGCATCGGCATGGCGGGCGATCATTTTGCGGGTATTGATGAAGTCGCGGTAATCCAGCACTGAAATTGGCTGGCGATAATGCCACGCCAGCCACAGCTCGTACTGGGCGACGTCAAAACAGTAACGAATATTGCCGCTGATTGCGCCGGATAGGGGAAAGGCCTCGACTGCCCAGCGAATGAAGTGCGCCAGATTGGCGTAACTCACCTGAATGCCTTTGGGTGCGCCGGTGGTACCGGAAGAAAACATAATGTAGGCGATGCCGCTGACGGCGTGTTGGCCGAACGCCTGCCCCATCTGATGGCAAAAATCAGCCAGTTGGGCGGCGGGCCGACGGGGTGTGGCGTCTGTAGCGTTATTGCCTGCTGTCAGTGACACCGTCAGCGTCGGGATATCACTCTGCAGCCCAGCCTGACTGGTGGCGTTGAGCAGCAACCCGGCCTGAATGCTGCTGGCGATAAAACGCAGGCGCTCGTCGGTGTTATCGGTTTCGACCGGGACCACCGGGTGGCCGGTTAATAGACAGGCCCACCAAGCTACCAGACAGGCCGGGTGCTTGTGCCCGTAGAGGATAACCGGTGCCGGTTGCGTGCGACCACTGGCGACATGATGTGCGCGCAGGTGTTCCGCCAGCGCCAGCGCGCCGAGGTACAACTGGTGGTAGGTCAGTTCACCTTCGATGTGATGGCAGGCTGGGGTGTGCACGCCATCGAAGCGCGCCAGCAGGGAGGTGAGGTATTGCCACGATGCGATCATACACAAGAGACGCCATGCTCCCGCTGTGAGTGAATGAAACGGCTGAGCGAATCGATGGTGCTGAGCTGCTGGCTATCGAGCGTTACCGGGTCTATCGATAATCCCTCGATCATCTCTTCCAGATACATCATCAGCTCGATGAAAATACCGCTCTCAAACCCTAAATCCCGCTCCAGATCGGTGTGCGGATGCAATTCCGACAGATCATCGGTTTCAAGCACCATACCGATCGCCGTGACGATCTTCTGGTAATAAAAATCCGGGTTGTAGTCGGTGGTGGCGGGGCAATCAGTATCATGTGACATCGCGGTTACTCCATCAAACCGGGTTGTGGGCAGGCGGCTACCGTTGTCCCTGCCATCAGTTGTTCCTGCAGCAAAGTCCGGTTGACCTTACCATTGTGATTCAGCGGTAATTGCGGCATCAGCAGGAAACGGTGCGGCACCATATACGACTCCATCTGGGTTTTGCTCCAGCGCGACAATGCCTTTTCGTTCAGATCACCACGGGTAACGACACAGGCGATGATTTCATCGCCGTAAATCGCATGCGGTATACCGACAACGGCTACCTGCACTACTTGCGGATGACGGTTGAGCACGGTTTCCACTTCTTTGGGCGCGACTTTCTCACCGCAGCTTTTCAGCATTTCGTCCCGACGGCCGATGAAATAGAGCAGGCCCTGCTCATCCAGCCGACAGATATCGCCGGTGTAGAGGACGTTTTCGCCCGGCAGCAGACCGGGACGCAGTTTCTCGGCACTCTTCTCGTCATTGCGCCAATAGCCGCACATCACGGTCGCGCCGCGGATCACCAGCTCGCCGGTGGCATTGCGGGTATGGCGCTGACCCTTGTCGTCCACCACCCACAGTTCGGTATTTGGAATCGCGATGCCGACGCTTTGCGGATGGGTGGCAAGGTACTCTGGTGGCAGATAGGTGCAGCGGTGGCACTCGGTCAGCCCGTACATCGAGTAGATGCGTGCGTGTGGAAAGATATGGCGTAATTGGTCGATATCGCCGGTATGCAGCGCGGCGGCAGTGTTGGTGACGGTACGAATCGAAGCGAAGTTGTAGCGCGAGGCCAGCGGTGCTATCAGACGCAGCATGGTCGGCACGATAGGCAGCACTGTCGCGCGCAGGGTGACCATACGTTGCAGCGCTAACAGGGGCCGGCGGAAATCCGGCTCCACGATTAACGTACACTGCGCCAGCGCAGACATAATGACCTGATATAACCCGTAGTCGAAGCTCATCGGAATGAACGACATGATGCGGTCATCGCCGCGCAGTTGCAGGTAACCGGCTACTGAGCTGGCGGCGGTAATCATATTGCGGCGGCTGAGCATCACCCCCTTGGGGTGACCGGTAGAACCGGACGTGTAGATAATACACGCCAGATCAAGGTCAATACCTGTAGCGAGCCGCTCGCACTCAACGGAGATGCGGTACGGTTCGTTCGCCAGTGCCGCAGCCACCTCGTGGCTAAAACAGACCCGGGTGTGGCGATTAAACTGCTGCCAGTGCTCACTGACCTGAGCGATGGTGATTTCATCGTTAAGGGCTGGGTCGGCTATCAGCAGGCGACATCCGGCGTTATCCACCAGCCAGCTGAGTTTACCGGCCTTGGTTTCCGGGTTCAGCGGAATGAAGATCGCGCCCAGATATTGCAACGCCCAGAAATAGAGCACGAACGTCAGTGAATTTGGCATGTAGACGATCACCCGGTCACCTTTCTCCACCCCTTTTTCCCGCAAATAATCCGCCAGTTGTCGGGCTTGCAGGCGCAACATAAACCAGCTGATTTCGCGATCGGTATCGATGACGGCGGTTTTATTGGCCGCTTCTTTGGCGGCCCGGTCAAGCCAGTGAGTCAGATGGGTAATGTTCGTCATGGAGCATCCTTAATGGGGACAGGAGGAGCGGGTGAACATTCCGGTGTGGTGCGGCTGATAACGCAACACACAGGTGGTGAGATGACGCGCTTCGGGTACCACCAGCAAGTAACGGTGACCCGGTTGTGCCTGTTGTTTCAGGTAGACAAAGGGGGCCGCACACAGTAATGACTCTGGCACGCTTACCCGTTGGCAGTGAGGAACGCCGCCTTGCAACGCCTCAATCAGCGCCGGGCTACCCAGTAGTGTTAGCGGCAGCGTCTCTTGCATCGGCAAGCGTGCGAGCAGGTGGCGCAGAGTCACCGTCAGGTCGCCGTTATCGGCGTAAGGCTGGCGATAGTAGCCTTCAAATACCAGTCCGCTGGCCTGCCCGGCTGGCCGTTTTTCTATCCGCATCAGGCAGCAGTTTTTCTGGGGTTGCAACTGTGCCAGTCGTTCGCTGGGATAAGGCGCGATATCCTGATCGGCAATCATCAACAAGGCCTCATGCCGGTCATCTTCGCAGGCCAGATAGTCATCGATGACGTGCAGGGCGAACAACGGAGCTGCCAGGCTGCGATCCGAAACGGAAAACCCGAACGCACGGTGAGCCTCGCACGCGTGGATCAGAGCGTTAGAGACGGCGCAGCCGAGATCGCTATCCGGGGTCCAGTGAGCGAATACCACCACATCAAGCGGCTGTAATGTATGACGCGCCTGCAATTCAGGTAACAGTGCTTGCATCATTGCGGTAAAGGAGTGACCGCTGTTTAGCCAGCGGTTCAGCACCGCGCTGTCCGGTTCCCGCATTTCGCCGTGGGAACGAAAAAAAGCCCGCAGGTAATCCGCCATCAGCTCCTGGCTCGGGTGCGGTGCCAGTGATGCGGCATCACTTTCAGGTGCACTTGCCGATGTAAACGTGCGCCAGACCAGATCATCTGGCTGGATACACAACGTCATGATGCCTCTCCGTGCCAGAGTTCGACAGGCTGTTGACGAGCCAGTAATTGTGCTGTGGTTTCTGGCTGGCGAATCTGAATCAGCCGGTGACCATCCACCATCACTTCCGCCGGGTAACCAAAGCTGAGGAACAAACCGGGTGAGGCGGTTAACCCATAAGCACCGGAATGGGCGATGCCGATCAGGTCGTTGACCGCCAGCGTCGGCAGCAGCACGTTGTCACCCAGCAGGTCGGTAGGGGTGCAAAGCGGTCCGCTGACCTGATAAGGCTGCACCGGCCGGGAGTGATTATCACCCAGCCGTAGTAGTGGGAAATTTTTACGCAGCATGCTGTTCAACCCTGCCGCCGCACTGTGGCAATTGGCACCGCCATCGCAAATGGCGAATGTTTTTCCACCGGCGGTTTTCAGGGTGTTGACCCGGGTCACGAACAGGCCCGCTTCCGCTACCAGATAGCGCCCCAGTTCAATAATGATTTGCGTGTTGGTAGCCTGGCGGCGGAAGTCCGCCACAATCGGCGCGATAGCGTCACCCAGCGCGGGCAGATCCAGCGGCGTTTCCTTGGGGAAATAAGGAACGCCAAAACCACCGCCGATATCGACAAAGTCCAGCGTTAATTGATATTGATCGCGCAGGTTTAGCGCCAATTGCAGAATATTTCGGGTGTTGTTGGCGATAGCCTGAGCGTTGAGAATACGCGTTCCCAGATAGACATGAAAACCGCGCACGGCAAGGGAAGGCCAGCGTGACAGACAGGTCAGCACGGTTTGCAACGTATCCAGCGTCATCCCGAACTGGGTGGGTTTTCCGCTCATCACCAGTCTGGCGTGTTCACTGCTAAAATTCGGGTTGATGCGTAGCGCCACCGTCTGCACGGTGCCAGCCTGTGCCGCCAATTGGTTGATGTTATCCAGTTCGGTGACGGATTCCGCCACAATCGCCCGGATACCGCAATCCATCGCATGCGACAGCGCCGCTAGCGACTTGCCCGGCCCGACATACAGAATGTGTTGCGGCAAAACCCCGGCTGCCAGCGCGGTATCCAGTTCCGCCGGTGAGCACACCTCGCACCCCGTCCCTTGCTCCACCAGCGTTTTCACCACCGACAGGTTCGGGTTCGCCTTCAGAGAATAGTACACCGCGGTGTCGGCTGGCAGTTGCTGATAGAGATGCTGAAGCTGGCGACGTAGCTGGCGGGCGCTGTAGACATAAAAAGGCGTGCCGACATGCCGGGCGATCGTCGCAACCGGTATCTCTTCTACATAGCCGTTGGCAAATAGACCATCGTTAGCAAACAGCGCGTCAGGCTGGGTGGCGGGGTGAGCAGGGTCAGCCATGATGAAGCCGCTCACGCAGGAAAGCTGTCAGACTGGTCAGATTCTGGAAGGCATCGAACACGCGGTCGTCTGTCAGATCAAACAGGTCGCCGGTCAGGTTGTAGGCCGTTTCGCAGTGATCGCTGAGTACGGCAATCAGGCTGACGATATTGATGGAATCCAGCAGCCCTTCGGCACCGAACAGGGCAGCGCCTTGAAAGATCTCGGTTATACGCCCTTTATCGATGCCGATCGCGGTGAGTTTATCACGCAGAAGGGTATGCAATGTGTCATCATCGTGATGAGTCACTACCGTATAATCCATTCTACTCCCCTTATCGTTGTTTTTTTGGGAGTATAACCAGCGTTGTCTTCGGGCGTTTTGTTTGAGATTGCATGCCCGTTGATGTATCGGGAGTTATGTCGTCAGTTAGGCGGCAAAAGGCCCATAATGTATTCTGATGGCAGTATTTCGCGGCGTTTACCGGTGATTTATGTCAGAAGCCTGCGGTGGGGAGAGAGTGGAATAAGAGTGATGGAATAACCGTGGCGGATAAAATGACCTTTCCCCCTCCTGCGAACGGTAACAGGAGAGAGAAGGGTTAAGAATAAAATAACACTATTGACCTGTCATACTTCAGATGACCAGCAAGACTGGCGACCATAATCATCTCCCGTTAGCGGCTTAACACCTACTGTTGGCGATGCGTCTGGTGGCTGCCTGATGGCAATCGAATTATTCTGGGTATAATTAATAGACTAACAAATATTTCCCTGGTGTGCGCCAAATTGGCTTTCCGATCGCTAATAGCGATCAGCGTTTTTTATTTTCATATTTGATGTTATTTTTTGAAAATTCTAAGGATTTTGTATCGGGAAAGATAGTTAGACTTAGGTATAGGTTGATACTATACTTTCGTGCCGTCATGATCAGATTGCACTGTCGTACACGATTTTGGGAGAGTTAGATGTCTATATCATTCTCTAACGTTGACTTCATTAATAGCACAATACAAAACTATCTTAACAGAAAGTTAAAGAGTTATGGCGACCTGAAATACGCCTATTTGATCATGAATAAGAAAAAGCCGACGGATGTGGTCATCATTTCTAATTATCCATCGGAATGGGTTGAAATTTATCGGAATAATAATTATCAACATATCGACCCGGTTATTTTGACGGCGATTAATAGAATATCACCTTTCTCCTGGGATGATGATTTGGTTATCAGCTCAAAATTAAAATTTTCCAGAATATTCAATCTCTCCAAAGAATACGACATTGTTAACGGTTATACCTTTGTGTTACATGACCCAGCTAATAATCTGGCTACATTGTCTTTCATGTTTGAAGAAAACCGCAGCGGAGAACTGGAAGAAATTGTCCAGAATAATAAAGAAAAACTGCAAATGCTGTTGATTTCCGCCCATGAGAAGCTCACCTCCCTTTACCGGGAGATGAGCAAAAACAGAAACAACAGCAAGTCGCAGGAACCTAATCTTTTCTCACAACGAGAAAATGAAATTCTCTACTGGGCAAGTATGGGAAAAACGTATCAGGAAATTGCACTTATTCTTGGTATTACCACCAGCACCGTTAAATTTCATATTGGTAATGTTGTCAAAAAGCTGGGTGTACTGAATGCCAAACATGCTATCCGGCTTGGGGTCGAAATGAACCTGATCAAGCCAGTGGAACCAGTAAAGGCAAGGTCTTAAGCTGCTCGGACTCGGCCTGTGTCATTTGGGTAATTCGCTCAATCAGCGCGTGTCGGCTGTCGTCATCTGTGGGCAGATGCAGCAAATAAATGCGCTCCTGTTTTTCCGAGAGCCCTTGCTGAATGATGGAAATGCGCCAGCCTGAACGTTTTAACAAGGTCAACATCGGGTGGCTGACAATAGTGAGGATGCCGTCGTAGTGGTATTTTCTGGCATAATTAATCATAGCGAGGAATAACGTCAGACATGCCGGATTACGAGTACCAATTAAATTTCTTACCCGATCGCGATCAACAAAAAAACGGCTGGATTCAATATAATTCCCTTCGGGGATCTTGAGGTTATCGAAATAAGAGTAAAACGTACCGGTAATCATATTGGGGTATTTTATTTCTATAAACCGGACGCTACAAATCACCTTTCCCTCCTTGACGCCTAAAAGGTAGGTGGTGTGCTCATTATCATACTCGTCGAACTCCATTCCATTAATACAGTTGACGGCCCAGTCAAGACGGTCCTTAAATGTATCTTTGCGTAGTGTAAACACCTCATCCAGCTTGTTATTTGACATTAAGCTAAAACTCACATCAAATATTTCTAACATATTTCCCCCTGTCCTTAACTTCATGTCTTTTTTTCGCAGAAACTCACCTTGTGGGGAGATATTTTAACGTTTTTATTGCTTGATTTTCCAGCGTGATTATTTGATGTCATTTAAGGGAAACTGATTTTAATTAGTTGACATATTATTTCCCTATCCACTTTTGTGGCGTATGCCAGAAGTGAGATAACTCCCGCAGGGAGCGTGATAATATCCATCCCACAAATAATAATATTTGGAATAATATGCAGGCGTATTGAACAACGCCATGTGTTGTCTCTCCAGCACGTGCCTTATGAACGATGATGAATAGCGTAGCGAACTCGTCGGTAGGGTGGTGCTTATTCTGTGCCTGGGTTCCCAGCCCATGTGCCCGGCAGATTTTCTTTGTCTCCCCCACATACTCAAAAAAACATCCAATCAGATGCGCAGTAATCGACTGAATACACTGCGGTTTCATATTTCTGACATAGGAGTGTGATATGGATCGCACTTTTTGTGAAGTTGGGTATAGTTACCATAGTGATAATTGACTTGTCATTTACGAACACTCTTAACAACGAAGACGTAAAAAAGGAAACTATCATGAACATGAAAACTGTCTTTACTGCCATCGCATTGAGCACCCTGTCCGTCGGCGCTTTTGCTGCAACTGAAATCCAGTACCCGCAGGGTCAGGAAGTCGGCAGCATCTCCGCCAGTGCCAACACGCTCGATAGCCTGCAGGCTAAACTGGCTGCCAAAGCGGATGCCGCTGGCGCTAAATCATTCCAGATCACGTCCGTTCAGGGTGACGACACGCTGCACGGCAACGCGGTTCTGTATAAATAATGTGATTGACGAGGTGGGAAGGGCTCGCTCTTCCCATCCTCACCTGCTGTGATAACCCCCTCCCCTCTTCTGTGTTTATTTTTTAGGTTTTTATTAACCGGGCTCTGCCCGGTTTTTTTATGGCTGATGGGGGGTATGAGAGGGTCGGAGTCCCTGAAGTATCGGAAAGCTGTTGTAAAACATTGATATTTATTTGGGTTTTATGACATCAAAAAAGCCCGCTATGCGGCGGGCTTATTGGTTTTTTGATGGTGGGTGATGCGTTGTGAGGTGTTACTCAATATTCTGAATCTGTTCCCGCATCTGCTCAATCAGCACTTTCAGTTCGATGGCGGAGGCGGTGACGTCGGCGTTGATGGATTTGGAACCCAGCGTGTTCGATTCGCGGTTGAATTCCTGCATCATAAAGTCCAGACGGCGGCCGACGGCTTCCTGCTTGTTGAGGATTTTGTAGGTTTCCCGCACGTGGGCTTCCAGCCGGTCGAGTTCTTCGGCCACGTCGATGCGTTGCGCCATCAGCACCAGCTCTTGTTCCAGCCGGTTGCCGTCGAGCTGCACCTGCGCTTCTTCCAGCTTGCTTTGCAGTTTTTCCCGTTGCCACTGCAGAATGTTCGGCATGTGGGCGCGGACTTTGGCGACTTCGGCGCTGACGCCGACCAGGCGCTGTTCAATCAACGCTTTGAGCGCGTTGCCTTCGCTTTCGCGCGCGAGGATAAAGTCGTCCAGCGCGGCTTCCAGCGCCTGCATCAGCTCCGTGCTGATGACGTCCAGATCCTGCTCCTGTGCCGACATCACTCCCGGCCAGCGCAGGACGTCGAGTGGGTTGACCTCGCCTTCGTCACTTTGCATTTTCACCCAGTTCGCCGCTGCGACCAGCTGTTTGGCCAGCGGCTCGTTGAGGATCAGTTGCCCCTGTGAACGTGGGTCCAGTTCAAAACGCAGGCCACACTCAATTTTGCCTCGGGTCAGACGGTTGCGGATGCGTTCGCGGATTACCGGCTCCAGGCTTCGGAATTGTTCGGGTAAACGGATGTAGGTTTCCAGATAACGCTGGTTTACGGAGCGCAGCTCCCAAGCGGCGCTGCCCCATTCACCCTTGATTTCTCGCCGGGCGTAAGCGGTCATGCTACGAATCATCGGTGCATACCTGTTAAGAAGTGATGGGGTAATTATAACGGGCGCTTTACTAAAAGCGACAGCGGTAACGGGCTGACAAATCACGGCTTCCGGCCGGGCAGTGCCGTGGCCGGAAACGTAAGGAGGGAATCAGGCGGCGTCCAGCAGCGGCTGGCACTGGCTGGCGAGTTCACGGCACTTACTTTTCAGCACCTGTTTGAGTTGCAGGATTTCGCGAGATTGCGGGATATCGCGGCGGCTTATCAGCATCACTTCGAACGGCAGTGGCTGGCTGATGGGCACGATTTTGAGCTGGTCGGCGTAACGACGGGCGGTGAACAGGTCGACAATACCGGTGCCGCCACCTGCCAGTACCATGTCGGCGATCACCGAATAGGTTTTGATGTACAGCGACGCGGCGGGTTTAAGGCGGCGATCATGCAGTGCGCGATGTACCACCTGGCCCAGCGGGTCTTGCTGTTGCATCATCAACAGGTTGTTATGGCACAGCCATTCCAGCGATACCGGCCCTTGTTGCGGGCTGTCTTTCGGCAGGATCGCCACCATACGTGACTGGCACAGCGGTTCGGCCAGTAAATCTGGCGGCACCTGCTGGCCGAACACCAGCGCCAGGTCGAGCTGGTGCTGCTGAATGTTCTGGCACAGGGTGCTGAAGTGCTCGGTGACCAGCTCGATGTTCATGAGCGGCACCTGCTGCTGGAACTCGACCATCGCCGGGGCGACAATCATCTGGCCGAAGGCGTGAGCCGCACCGAGCCGCATGGTTTCGCACTGGCCTTTGCGAATGTTCTCGGTCAGGCGGGAAATCGCCTGCAACTGGCTGTAGAGCTGTTCTATCTCCGGCATCAGCCGTTGCCCTTCCACCGTGGGCACTAAGCCTTGCGAACGCCGTTCGAACAGCGCGAATCCTAATTGCTGTTCGGCGTGATTCAGCACCCGGCTGACGTTGGGTTGGGAAACGTTGAGTAGCCGTGCTGCACCGCTGATGGTGCCGGCCTGAACGATCGCCTGAAAGACTTCGATGTGGCGTAAACGCATAACCTGAGTCCTGTGTATGGTGTGTTCCCGACCGGCCCGATGGAGCACGATCCAACGTATAAACAAGCAAAATTCACGCCAGATAATTGAAAAACGCGGTGCAACCGCTGTAAGCCGCGCCCGCTGGCTATTCGCCCCAGGTGGCTTCCAGCACGCGCAACCAGTTGCCGTAACAGATTTTCTCCAGAAGAGTGCGTGAGTAGCCCCGCCCGGCCAGTGCTTGCACCAAAATGGGGAAACCGGCCACATCCTTCATGTCTCCGGGGATGGTGGTGCCATCCAGATCAGAACCGAAGCCGACGCCATTTTCTCCCAGTTTTTCCAGCAGATACTCCACATGACGGACGATCTCCTGCACCGTAGCTGCCGGGTCTTTACGGCCGTCGGCACGCAGGAAGGAGGTACCAAAATTGACGCCGACAAACCCGTCGCGTTCGCGAATCGCCGCCAGTTGGCTGTCCGTCAGGTTGCGCGACTGGGCGCACAAGGCGTGGGCATTGGAGTGGCTGGCTACCAATGGTGCATCGGAAACCGCCGCCGTTTGCCAGAAGCCTTTTTCATCCATGTGGGAGAGGTCCACCAGAATGCGTTTGGCGTTGCAGGCGCGTACCAGTCGCAGCCCGGCGTCGGTCAGGCCGTCACCGGTATTCGGGGAGGAAGGAAAGCGAAAGGGCACTCCCTGACCGAAGATATTCGGTCGGCTCCACAATGGCCCCAAGCTGCGCAGCCCGGCGGCATAAAGAATATCCAGCAGATCCAGGTCGGCATCCAGCATCTCGGCACCTTCAATGTGCATCACGGCGGCCACCACGCCTTCTGCCATGCAGCGGCGGATATCCGCCACGCTGCGGCAGACTCGCAGTTGCCCGCCAGACGCCGCTTCAAGACGTATCAGAGTGGAGAGCATCCAGAAGCTGATGTCACGCGCCTGCGCCATCGATGGAGTCGTTAATGAAACGTTACCATCTGGTATGGATGTTGCATCACCATTGGCAGAAGGAACGTAGGTGGCGAACAGGCCGCCAGCGAATCCGCCCTGCCGGATCCGGGGCAGGTCAATGTGACCTTGCGACGGCCCGTTCAGAAAGGCATCGGTCGGATTATCGCGATGAAGCCGCCACAGACGTGATAACACGTCGTTGTGACCATCAAAGACAGGGAGTGCGGCGTGCTGCTCAAGCGGCTTGTCTGACACAGGCGAATCTGACATGGATGAAGTACCGATACTGGATTGAAGGAAAATGATTTTCTGAGATGGAACCTGATGTGCACCTTCCTGGTGCAGGTCATTCAGGCGGAGAAATTTTGTTCGCCGCGTCACCATTTAAGCCAGCGCCCGTGATGTCTGTCAAGCCGCAAAAAGAAAAAATATCTTTTTTTGTATTTTAAAATCAGACACTTGGGGGATTAATGGTTACCAGAAGACGTTTTCTTGCCGGTTGCGCTACCGTACCTTTCCTGTCCTGGCTTAATGTGAACACCGCGTTCGCCGATACGCCGCCATCCATGCTGGTGATGGCGATGCAGCTTGATAACATGACCAGCCTTGACCCGCAGGAAGGGTTCGAGGCGGTGGGAACTGAAATTATCGGCAATCTGTACCAGCGTCTGGTGATGCCGAATCCGACCAACCCGCAAGAGGTGATTGGCGATTTGGCTGTCAGCTGGGAAGTGGCCAACGACAGCAAGACTTTTACTTTTCACCTCAACCCAAAGGCCCAATTCGCTGATGGCTCGCCGGTGACCGCCGCCGATGCGGCCTTTTCGCTGCAACGTGCGGTGAAGCTGGATAAAAGCCCGGCGTTCATCATCAACCAGTTCGGTTTTACCAAAGATAATGTGGAGCAGCACATTACCGCGCCGGATGACAGCACGCTGGTGATAAGCCTTGATAAACCGGCGGCGGAAACCTTCCTGTTGTATTGCCTGTCGGCCCCGGTGGGCAGCATAGTGCAGAAAAAAGCCGCACTGGCGAATCAGCAAAATGACGATCTGGGCAACCAGTGGCTGAAGCAGAATAGCGCCGGTTCCGGCCCGTTCTCACTGGTGAGCTGGAAGGCCAGCGAAAGCATCATTTTGCAGAAAAACGATCACTTCCCGGCGAACAACGCCTTCAAACGGGTGCTGATTAAACACATTGTTGACCCGTCCGCCCAGTTGCTGATGTTGCAAAAAGGGGACGTGGATATCGCCCGCAACCTGACCACCGAGCAGATCCGTCCGTTGGTGAACGACAGCAACTACCATTTGGTGCGCGAGAGCATCGCCAGCGTGATGTTGCTGTCTTGCAATACCGCCAACGAGTTCCTGAAAAAGCCGCAGGTATGGCAGGCTATCAAGTGGGCGCTGGACTACGACAGCATCCAGAAAAACATTCTGCCGCTCACGCACAAGGTTCATCAGAGCTTCCTGCCGGGCGGCTTCCCGGCGGCGCTGGACGATAACCCGTTCCACCTGGATGTCGCCAAAGCCAAAGCGTTGCTGAAAGACGCCGGTTATCCCGATGGTTTTGACATTACCCTGGATCACTACTCCGCGCAGCCGTACCCGGATATCGCGCAGGCAATCCAGACCCAGTTGGGCGCTATCGGCATCCGCGTGAAACTGATCGCGGCGGAAAACCGTCAGGTACTGACCAAAATGCGCGCCCGCCAGCAGCAACTGGCGCTGACAGCGTGGGGGGCCGACTATTTTGACCCGAACTCCAACGCCGAAGCGTTTTGCATCAACACCGACAACAGCGATGGTGCGCGCAACCGAACGCTGGCGTGGCGTTGCAACTGGTCGGATGAAAAATTCAATCAGTTGACCGAGCAGGCGCTGCATGAGCAGGACCCGGCCAAACGCATCGCGCTGTACGAAACCCTGCAACGTAACCACCGTGAGCAGAGCCCGTTCACACTGATGATGCAGGATGAGAAAACGCTGGCCTGTCGCAAGAACCTCAGCGACGTCACTATGACGGTCTTAAGCAAGGTGCCTTACCAGCAGGTGAAGAAAGCCTGATGCAGATACTGATTCGTTTTTGCAGTACGCTCGGCAGCCTGTTGTTGACCCTGTTGGGGCTTTCGGTACTGACCTTTTTCATCGGTCGGATTATGCCGACCGACCCGGTGCTTGCCGCCGTTGGGGACAATGCCCCGCAGGCGGTGGTGGAGCGGGTGCGTCAGGAAATGGGGCTGGATCAGCCCCTGTGGGTGCAATACGGTCACTACCTGAATCAACTGCTGCACGGCGATTTAGGTCGTTCGGTCCTGACCTCTAACCCAGTCACCACCGATATTGCTCGTTATTTCCCTGCCACGCTGGAACTGGCGACCGCGGCGATCATCGTCGCGGCGCTGGTCGGCATTCCGCTTGGGGTGTGGGCGGCGGTGCGCCAGGGGCGCTGGGTCGATCAGGTGATTCGCGTCATCTGTCTGGCGGGCCATTCACTGCCGGTGTTTGTGCTGGCGTTACTCAGCCTGCTGGTTTTCTATGCGGTGCTGGGCATTGCGCCGGGGCCGGGGCGGCAGGACATCCTCTTTCAGGATATGGTGCCGCATGTGACCGGGTTGCTGACGGTAGATTCGCTACTGGCGGGTGACTATGACGCACTGCGTGACGCGCTGGCGCACATGGTGCAGCCGGTGCTGATTCTGGCGTATTTCAGCATGGCGTATATCACCCGTATGACCCGTACCTTCATGCTGAATGCGCTTAGCGGCGAGTTTGTGATCACCGCCCGCGCCAAAGGACTATCGTCCCGTCGGGTGGTCTGGCGGCACGCGTTTCCCACGGTTGCGGTACAGCTGGTCACCGTACTGGCGTTGACCTACGCCGGGCTGCTCGAAGGCGCGGTGGTGACAGAAAACGTCTTCTCCTGGCCGGGGCTGGGCCAATACCTCACCACCGCATTGCTCAACGCAGACATGAACCCGGTGGTGGGTGCCACGTTGCTGGTAGGCGCAGTCTATGTGCTGCTGAACCTGCTGGCTGACATTTTCTATCGACTTTTGGATCCCCGCGTAACATGAGTTTTTTGGTCTCACGAGCCTGGTTGCTCGACGAAACGCCCGCCACGCGCCGTCAGGCGGTGTGGGGGCAGCGTTACCGCCTGTGGCTGGGGTTTCGCACCAATCCGCTGGCGGTGATAGGGTTGATTATCATTGCGGTGGTGATGCTGCTGGCACTGGTGGCCCCCTGGCTGGCCCCTTACGACCCCGGTTTTCAGAACCTGTCTAACCGGTTGGCCGCACCGTCTGCGGCGCACTGGTTCGGCACCGATGAACTGGGGCGTGATGTGTTCAGCCGTATTGTCTACGGCGGGCGTACCACGCTGGGTATGGTGCTTGCGGTGGTGGCGCTGACTGCACCCATCGGCCTGCTGGTTGGCTGTATCGCCGGTTATGCTGGTGGGTGGCTGGATAAAATCCTGATGCGGTTGACTGATATCTTTCTGGCCTTTCCTCGACTGGTGCTGGCGCTGGCGTTTGTCGCAGCGCTGAAGCCGGGAGTGGAAAGCGCCATTCTGGCGATTGCGCTGACCGCCTGGCCGCCGTATGCCCGGCTGGCGCGAGCGGAAACGCTGCAATTCCGTCATACCGATTTTATCGCCGCCAGCCGCCTGACCGGTGCTGCGCCGCTGCGCATCATTCTGCGTCACATCATGCCGTTGTGTGTGCCGAGCCTGATTGTGCGGGTGACGCTGGACATGAGCTCCATCATCATCACCGCCGCCAGCCTGGGCTTTCTTGGCATGGGGGCACAGCCGCCGTCACCGGAGTGGGGCACGATGATCGCCACCGCGCGTCGTTTCCTGTTCAACGCCTGGTGGGTGCCGCTGGTGCCTTGCGTCGCCATTTTCCTGACCTCGCTGGCCTTCAACTTTTTGGGTGATGGCCTGCGTGATGTGCTGGACCCGAAGGAGCGCTAAATGCTGGTGGAAATTGAGAATCTCCGTATCGCGTTTGCCAACCGGACGGAAACGTTTGAGGCGGTACGTGGCGTTAGCTTCAGCGTTGGTAAGGAAAAATTCGCTATCGTCGGTGAAAGCGGTTCCGGTAAGTCGCTGACGGCCCGTAGCCTGATGCAACTGCTGCCGGGCAGCGCCCGTGTTCAGGCCGACAAACTGAGTTTTGACGGTATCGACCTGCGCGGTGCCAGTGAAAAAACGCTACGCCAGATCCGTGGCAAGCGGGTCGGTTTTATCCTGCAAGACCCGAAATATTCGCTGAACCCGGTAATGACCATCGGCCAGCAGGTGGCGGAAGCCTGGCGCGAGCACAAAGGCGGTAGCCGCCGTGCGGCGATGGAGGCGGCCATCGACCTGTTGGATCAGGTGCGCATTCGCGACCCGCAGCGGGTGGCGGGGCGTTATCCGCATGAGGTGTCGGGCGGTATGGGGCAACGGGTGATGATCGCCATGATGCTGGCACCGGACCCGGAATTACTGATTGCCGATGAACCGACCTCGGCGCTGGATGCTACCGTGCAGGCGGAGATCCTCTGCCTGATTGACGATCTGGTTTCGCAACGTGGTATGGGGCTTATCCTGATCAGTCACGATCTGCCGCTGGTGTCGCACTTTTGTGATCGCGTCGCGGTGATGTACGCCGGGCGGATCGTCGAACTGCTGCGTGCCAGCGAACTGTTACAGGCGCAGCACCCGTATACACAAGGGTTGCTGGCTTGCCTGCCGTCGTTGAAACACCCGCGCGCCCGGCTGCCGGTGCTGCAACGCGACCCGGCCTGGAGGAATGCGTGATGGGGAAAATGCATGATTAACGTAGAAAACCTGCGCATTGCCTTCGGTAACCTCGAGGTGGTGAAAGGGGTGTCCTTCGCGCTGGAGAGCGGCGACAGTTTCGGGATGGTGGGCGAAAGTGGTTCCGGCAAATCCACCATTTTACGTGCGCTGGCCGGGCTCAATACCCACTGGCAAGGGCGCATCGAGTTTGGCGGTATGGCGCAATTAGCCCGACGGGATCGCAGTTTTTTCCGGCAGGTGCAGATGGTGTTTCAGGATCCGTATGGATCACTGCATCCACGCCAGACTATCGATCGTATTTTGCATGAGCCGCTGCTGGTGCACCGCTTCGATCGTGCCGAACAGCGTATCACCCAGGCGCTGGATGAAGTCGGCCTGCCTGCCGCGGCGCGTTTTCGTTTTCCCCATCAGCTTTCCGGCGGCCAGCGCCAGCGGGTGGCGATTGCCCGCGCACTGATCGCCGAGCCGGAAGTGCTATTGCTGGATGAGCCGACCTCGGCGCTGGATGTCTCGGTACAGGCGGAAATCCTCAACCTGCTGACAGACCTGCGTCAGGCGCGTAGGCTGACCTATATCATGGTCAGCCACAATCTGGCGGTGGTGTCGCATTTGTGCCAGCGCGTCGGCGTGATGCAGCATGGCGAAATGGTGGAACAGCTCAGTGTGGAAGACTTGCGGGCGCGTAACCTGCATCACCCCCACACGGCGGAACTGTACGATTTAAGCATGACGCTGGAGGAACCGGCATGACATTACACTGGCAGCGCGCCATTGATGAAGCGAAGGCGATCACACAATCCTGGCATCAACCCGGTGAGCCGGGCGGTGCTATCACATTATTCGATAGTGAACAGATCCGGGCTGCCTGTTGCGGTGGGTTGGCGGATTTGGCGCAGAACACCCCGTTTACCCCCCAGAGCGTGGTACGTTTCGCCTCAGTCACCAAGCACCTGTTTGCTTCACTGGTGACGGGGGCGGCCAGTCAGGCACTGGCGTTGACGGACCGTCTCGAGAGGCATCTGCCGCAACTGACTGGCGAAAACGGTCAGGTGACGGTCGGGCAGGCGCTGGATATGACATCCGGCCTGCCGGATGTGCGCGAAAGCCTGTCGCTGCTGGGGCTATCGGTGTACAACGCCACCTCGGCTGACAGCCTGCTGGCGTTTCTGGCGGAGAACGGCGAGCTGAACTACCCGGCGGGCAGTGAGATCTCCTATACCAACACCGGCTACCGGCTGGTGGAAGAAGCGTTGAAAGCCAAGGGCATTTATTTTGCCGACCTGCTGCGCCAGCACATCAACCAGCCGTTGGGGATTGCCCTCAGCGCGCCAGAAACCTGGTTTGATATCGTCCCCGGACTGGTGCCGGGCTACTGGCGAGCGCCGCAGGGCTGGCAGTTATCCTGCGCCGGGTTGCATCTGTCCACCTCGGGTTGTGTCACCGGTAGCGTGCATGACCTGACCGTCTGGCTGCAAGCGTTGTTAATGAATCAGGGGCCGGGTGAAGGCGTGCTGGCACGATTGTCCCAGCCGCGCTACCTGCGTGATGGCCGCGTGACCGGTTACGGGCTCGGTGTGGCGCACAGCCGCATTGGGTCGGCACAACTGGTAGGGCACGGCGGCTCCCATGCCGGTTACAAGAGTTACTTCCTGCTCGACCCGGTATCACAGGCGGGGGTCGCGCTGGTCGCTAATCGCGAAGATGTCGCTACCTACGACAGTGTGCTACGGGTGATGTCGGCGCTGCTGGGCCAGCCACTGCCCACGCGCGGCCATGACCTGACGCCGGGGCTGTATGTTGCAGAGCAGGGCGGGCACTGGCTGGAGGTGAAAGGCCCAGGCGCCTGCTGGCTGGGGGCGACGGAAACGCTGTATCGCGGCGAAGAGCCAAATGTAGCGGTGTCATTGTCCAGCCATCTGCCAATGAAATTACGGCAGGACGGCATGGCGATAGCCGGAGAAATCGGCCACGCACCGTGTCGTTTCTGGCCGGTGGAAGCTGACGATAGCGTGGCGCGGCTGCAAGGCCGCTGGTACTGGCCGGACACCCGTAGCGAACTGGTGATCGACGGTGACCGTATCGTGATGGGGCTCGGTCCGGCGGCGATAGCCGGTTCTCTGCAACCGCTCGGTAACGGCCGTGCACTGGCGACCGTGCAAGACGGGCCGTGGGAAAAACGGTTCTCGGTGTTGATACAAGACGGCTACCTGACGCTGTTACTGAATCGCAGCCGGGTGGTGCGGTATCAGCGCGGGTGACAGCAGTCACACAACCCATCATTATCATTAGCGGAATCGCTAATTCATAAATAAATTTAAAGTTTACATTGTTCTGGTCGTTAACCTCTTCAGTGTTTTATTGCTGATGACGTAGAGCCTATCCCAGTAGGCGTTATTGGCGTAGCCAGTTTGGACACGGACAGCGCGGAGAACCCGCAGCGTACACGGAGTACGTGAGGAGTTCGAGCACTGCCCAGGGCCAAAATGGCAAGTGAAATAGCCCTAATGGGATAGGCTCTTAAAGGGACTTTGCGTGAGCTGAGGTGTTCTTCACGGAAGACAAGGGCTGCAAAGTGACCGGGAAGGATTTACAGCACCTGCTGTAGACCGGACAGAGCAGGCGTGAGTGCTGCTCTGTGACAGAAATAATGTCAACACATGGAAACTATTAATATGTTAAGCAAAAAAAATATCCTGGGTGCCGCAATGACGGCGGTAATGATGTCTGCGGCGGGTGCTGCGTATGCAGGGCCTGCGGTGAGCATTACGTTTAAGAACTTGAGTGATGAAATCGCAACCTATAAGCCGATTACCACTAATGAAATTAGCACCAATGCTATTGCTACCCCAAAGCCTACGACTCAAGTAGCAGCTAAGAATTCGATTACTTATACCGTACAAAACACAATCAGCCCTGACGCTAACGCTGCTGTGGTGCGCTATACCATCGGTGGAAAGACCTGCGTATTTAGTACCACCTTTCTCAACACCATCGTGCCGGGCAGCGCGTTAACCGGCAAAATTCTGAAGTCGCCGAAGTGGACCAAGAATGCTGAAGCGAGTGGTGGGGCGGTATGTAATGCCACTATTACCTCACAAAGCCTTTCTACCTATGCGTGGAGCGTTGAGTTCACGATGAAGTAATCCCCATCTGGCGTTGCCTTTCTCCCCTGATGCGTATAGCGGAGAGGGGCAACCCTATCCTGCCGATAATATCAAGCCAGGAGCCTGATGAAACGACACCTTGCGTTATTAACAGGAGCAGATTATGACCAATATTAATACCTTGAATTCCTCCTCTGCCTATAGTGAGGCGGCGTCGCTGACGCGTTCATCAACAGCGGCACAGCCTGCTACCGCCAGCACCGTGGCAGACGCCGCGCAGGCAACCGGTAGCGGTGGTGTGCAACTCTCCGACATGGCGCGGTTACTGAGTGAGGCGGCGACACGTGCTGCGGCTCGCGATGCCAGCACGGACCGTAGTGGGCTGAAGGCGATAGCGGATGCGACTATCGAAAAACTGCTGGGGCCCGGTTATAACCAGAACAAGGCCGCCTACGATGCCGAAGTGCCGGACTCAACGGACCCGCAGCGGCTGGCGCAGGCTACACAGGCGACTGATTTTTTGAACGGTAAAGGGACGAACCCGTTCAAGGGGATGTCACGCGACCAGCTGGCGCTGATCACCTACGACGACAGCGGCGCGTTTACCGTCAATGAGCGTCGGGCTGCCTGGGAAGAAGCATATGATCAACATGCGAGTTGGTCACGTGAAGTATCAGCCAGGATAATGGAAGAATATGAGCGCAAAGGCCGGGTATCGTCCAGCACCTATCAGTCGATTCTGGATCACTACCAGTCGCTGCCAGCGATAGAAGAAGCGCAGTTGCCGGATGGTTACGCGTCGCAACTGATGACGCTGATCCAGCAAGGTGGCAGTGATGATGCCCTGACTCGCCAGCAGGAGGCGCTGCGCCCGTTACTGAATGCCCTGACACTGCGGGCCGAGCAGGCGCAAGCAGCCCAGTCCTGACAGGTGATAAGAACAACGATGGCTAACATCAATACTCTGAATTCGTCCTCTGCCTATAGTGAGGCGGCGTCGCTGACGCGTTCATCAACAGCGGCACAGCCTGCTACCGCCAGCACCGTGACAGACGCCGCGCAGGCAACCCCTAGCGGTGGTGTGCAACTCTCCGGCATGGCGCGGTTACTGAGTGAAGCGGCGACACGTGCCGCGGCTCGCGATGCCAGCACGGACCGGCAAGGGCTGGCAGCGATAGCGGATGCGACTATCGAAAAACTGCTGGGGCCCGGTTATAACCAGAACAAGGCCGCCTACGATGCCGAAGTACCGGATTCAACGGACCCGCAGCGGCTGGCGCAGGCCACACAGGCGACTGATTTTTTGAACGGTAAAGGGACGAACCCGTTCAAGGGGATGTCACGCGACCAACTGGCGCTGATCACCTACGACGACAGCGGCGCATTTACCGTCAATGAACGTCGGGCTGCCTGGAAAGAATCTAATGCCCAACATCAAGAATGGAAACGTGCTGTCGTGGCTAGGATGAATGAGGAGTACGAGCGCAAAGGCCGGGTATCAGGCAGCACCTATCAGTCGATTCTGGATCACTACCAGTCGCTGCCAGCGATAGAAGAAGCGCAGTTGCCGGATGGTTACGCATCGCAACTGATGACGCAGATCCAGCAAGGCGGCAGTGATGATACCCTGACCCGCCAGCAGGAGGCACTGCGCCCGTTACTGAATGCCCTGACGCTGCGGGCCGAGCAGGCGCAGACCACATCCAGATGACAAGGGTTGGGGATAGCGCTGAATGAGTCATCTATCTGAAGAAATAGTGCAGAGTAACGCACGATAAAAACAAAAGGATAAAGGACAGGATGCCTGAGGCTGGCATAACGGATGCGCTTTGTTTCGAACACATTACTTATGCCTATGCGGCAGGGACATCAGCGGTGCGACCGGTACTGCATGATGTCTCATTGTCCATCCCTAAAGGGCAGTCCTGCGCGATTGTCGGTGCATCGGGGTCGGGTAAAAGCACCTTATTGAACATCGCCGGTTTGCTGGATAGACCCACTTCTGGCCACTTGTGGCTGGCGGGTTATGAAATGACCCAGGCGAGCGCCGATGAACGAGCTGTGATGCGTAACCAGGCCATCGGCTTTGTGTTTCAGAGCTTCAACCTGCTGCCCCGGCTGGATATTCTGGACAACGTGGCATTGCCGCTGTGTTACCGGGGCATACCTTCCCATTCAGCCAGACAAAGAGCCCGGCACCAACTGGTGCGCGTCGGGTTGGCTGACCATCTTCATCATCGCCCTGCCAGTCTGTCGGGTGGGCAACGTCAGCGTGTCGCCATTGCCCGCGCGCTAGTGGGGGAACCGGCCCTGCTGTTGGCGGATGAACCTACTGGTAATCTCGATAGCGAAACCGCACGCGACATTATCGATTTGCTACTTACCCTTAATCGTGAGCAGGCGGTGACGCTGGTGATCGTGACACACGATAGGGAGATTGCCGGGCGCATGCAGCGGTGCATTCAGGTTCAGGATGGCCGGGTATGGGAGCGGTCTCATGCGTGAGATGGTGCCTGTGGCTTACGGGCCTTCACTGCGCCAGCGATTAATAGAACCGCTTGAGAGCCTGCGGATGCTGGGACGCCGTGCGGTGCTGGCGTTGTTAGGGATTGCTATGGGGTGTGGAGCCGTGGTGGCGTTGATCAATGTTGGCTATAACGCCGAGGCACAGGCGATGTCGGTATTCAGGAATATGGGCAGCGATCTGCTAGTGGCGAATATCCAGTTACCTGCCGGTAATCAAACACGACATTACACACCGGAAATACTGGACATCGCCGCGTTGTATCAGGTGATACCCGATATCCTGGGGGCCTCTGCGCTGACGATGACATCGGTTGAAGCCCGCGTGCAAGGGCGCTCCTTCAATACGGTGGTGGTTGGGGTAAATCCTGCACTGGTACGGGTGTTGGACTTACAAACGGCGCAAGGTCGCTTTCTGAGTCAGTATGATGCTCGCAGTACTTACGCCGTGTTTGGCGCTCATATCGCGGCTGAACTGCTCGCGAAAGGCATTTCTGTCACGCCCGGTGAGAGAGTGCAATTGGGCGATTATCTGTTTCAGGTGGTGGGGATCCTGCAACCCCGGGAGCAGAACCCGATGGTGGTGGTGTCGGTTGATGACAGCATTTTAGTGCCGGGAGAGAGTATGCGTCGTCTGGTTCCCTCGCCGCAAATCAATATGTTACTGGCCCGTAGCCATAGTAGCGATACGCTGGAGCGCATAGCGCCGCCACTACACGACTGGCTGCTGAGCGCACTGCCGGGTCGTCAGATAGAGGTACAAATACCACAACAATTATTATCGGGTATTGCACAACAGTCGCGTATGTTTTCCTGGTTGCTGGCAGGCCTGGGCGGTATTTCTCTGCTGGCAGGCGGCGTTGGCGTGATGAACGTGATGCTGATGAATGTCTCGGAGCGTCGGCGTGAGATTGGTGTGCGCGTGGCACTGGGGGCGCGTTCCCGTGATATTGCCAGCCTGTTTCTGCTGGAGGCCATCGCACTGGCGGTGGTGGGCGCGTTGGTGGGGGCTGTCGGCGGCATTGGTGCAGCCTGGTTATTTGTGATGGTTTCCGACTGGGCGAGCTTTGCCCTTTCCCCCCTCTCGTTGCCATTGGGAATAGGCAGTTCGGTGCTCACCGGCCTGTTTTTTGGTCTCAATCCGGCGTTGTCAGCGGCGCGCCTTCAACCGGTACAGGCGTTACGCGATGAATAAGGTGCTGTTCTGCTTGTGGTTACTCATGTTGTTCGGTGCGTGTGCCAGGGCGGATACGCGACTGACTCCCTCTCAGCCGACGCGTTCCGGCGCGTCTTCACCGGCCACTGCCCGTGTGTCGCTCAATGAACAGACCATTGATCTGACGCTCAGCGATGCCATCTACCTGGGATTACGCGATAACCGGGCTATCCGCAGTGCCTATCTGTATCGGGTGGCTCAAAAGTTCGATCTGCGTGTGGCTGAAGATCGCTTTACACCCAAGCTGGTGCTCAGCAGTAGCTATTTGTCGACCAGAAATCAGTCGGATCGTTATCGCCAGGGCAATCTGACGCCGACGTCAACCTTGCTCACACCTTATGGTACGCGTGTGAGTCTGGGATGGGCTTACCGGCGTACTGACGCGAATGTGGCAGGTGTGTCGCGTAATGATGGGGTAAATCTTTCAGTTATCCAGCCACTGCTGCGCGGTGCAGGACGAGATGTCGCAACCGCACCGGTACGGCAGGCCCGGTTGGCTGAACAGATGAACCGGCTCAGCCTGAAGTCGACGGTTTCACAGACCATTACCCAGATAATCACCGCCTATCGTGAGTTACTGCGCGCGCAGGAGCAGGTACAGATTGCGCGGGACGCGCTGGCGCGGGCCAGACAATTGGTTGAGGTCAACCGCGCCATGATAGCCGCCGGTAGGATGGCGGAGTTCGAGATAGTACAAACCGAGGCTGAAGTCGCCAATCAGGAACTGGGTTACGAAGATGCCCGTAATCAATTGGATACGACACGTCTGGCGCTACTGCAATTACTGGCTTTGAATCTGGATACGCCGATTGTAGCGACAGAGGCCATGCAGGCATCGCGCGTTGACGTGAATGCTGCGCAGGCGCTGGGCCAGGCCGAGTCGTTGCAGCCTGCTTATCTCAGCCATCTGATTGCCAGCGAGCAGGCGCAAATCAATCTGACGGTCGCGCGTAATGACCAGTTGTGGGACGTATCGCTGGTCGGTGGGACTAACCAGGTTAATGACCGAAACACGCAGAGCGGTAATGCGCGTACCTGGGAAAACTATGTTGGCGTTCAGGTGGATATTCCAATCGGCGATCTGAGCCGTCGGCAAGCCGAAGTGCAGGCGCAAGTCGGGGTGCGCGATCAGGCGCTGCAACTGGCTGAAGCCCGCCAGCAGCTTGAGCGTGATGTGACCAATGCGGTTCGGGATATTGGTGTGCGATGGCGGCAGTTTGAAATAGCACAGCGTGCCCGTGATTTATCGCGTCGCAAGCTGGACATTGAGCGGGAAAAACTCGCGGTCGGCCGCTCCAGTAACTTTCAGGTGCTGAGTTTTGAAAACGATCTGCGCAATGCGGAAAATGCGCGGCTTAATGCCCTGATAGGTTATATGAATGCTCAGGCGGTATTGGATGAGGCACTAGGGACTACGCTGGAAAGTTGGGATATCGCGCTGAATGATTAATATCAAGACACGAAAACAACGTTTACTGGCGCTGGGGATGGTTGTGTTAGCCCTGCTTGTCGCTGGAGTGTCTTTTCGCCATGCCGATACAGGGGCTGCCGATAGCGTACCGGCGCAATGGGTGCGTATTGAACCGCAGCGTCTGGAAAACCAGCTTGGTCTGGTTGGGCAAATTCAGGCAGCGACCAGGATAACGCTGGCGGCCCCCTTTGAAGGCGTTGTCCGAGAGGTGCGGGTACGAGAAGGTCAGTCGGTTGTCAGGGATCAAATCCTGCTTTCCCTCGATCCTGCCTTGCTTGAAATCCAGATGCGTCAGGCTCAGGCCGATGTCCTCAAGGCTCAGCGTGAGGTCCAGCAATACCGGCAATGGGAAAAAGGCGCTGAGGTGTCTCGTGCACGGCGCGCTGTCGCAAATGCCAGACAGGAATTGAGCAATACCGAAGCCAGTTTACGCGATACGCAAACGCTGTTTGCGCGCGGTATTGTGGCGCGAATGGAAGTGGATGCACTCACGCAACAAGTACGCACGCAGCGTCAGGAACTGCTTGCGGCACAGGAAGAACTTGCCACGGTGTTAGCGCGTGGGCAGGGTGAGGAACGTAAGATTGCCGAGATGGAGCTGCTCAATGCACAGGCGCGTTATCAGGCGCTGGAAGTGATGTACGCGCACCGGGATATTACCGCACCGGTCGCGGGTTTTATTGTCCGGCCCACCACACCGGAAAACAGCCGACCGGTGATGGTGCAGCCAGGCGTTCAGGTGGCGCAGGGAACGCCGCTACTGACGCTGATTGGACAGGATCGTTTCCAGGTACTCGCGCGTGTAGAGGAAACAGACTTGCACTTGTTGCAGGAAGGCATGCCGGTACAAATTACCGGGGATGGTTTTGCTGGTCAGGAACTGGTCGGGCACATAGCTTCTATCGCCGTTCAGGGTAGCGAAACGGATGTGCAGAGCGCTGGCGCGCGCTACGACATCGTGGTTTCGGTCGATAGCGCGTTGTCGGACTTTACGCCCCCCATTCGCCTCGGGATGAGTGCACGGCTGGCGGTTATCTTGTATCGCAGTGAACAGGGCATGGCCGTCGCACCAGAGGCGATACAGACTGATGAGCATGGCCAGCCCTACGTGTTTTACCGCCCGACACCGGATGCACCGGTTTCCAGAGTCCTTGTCACACCCGGTCGGTCTGTGGTTCAAGGGGTGGAAGTACAAGGTCTGCAAGCCGGTTATGTTCAGGTGTTTTCCCGATAAATCCCCACCACGATATGTTTGTTACTTTCCTGCTACTCGAATTATTTTTGATATAGTGAATTTTGATTGGGGGATTTATAATTATCTTTCATTGTCTTTATATGGATTTTCATCTAACAGATGTTCAATCTGATAAAGAAACGCCATAGCCAGTATAAAAGTAAAAAAGAAATGAATATTATAGTGCTTGTTTTTTTAAATCGCTCTTTAAAGAGAATTATAAAAAATGGAAGTATAAGAAGAAAAAATGAAATCGGTGCAGTAACATCACGTATATCATCAGTTACAAATGTCTTAAATGCCATGCAGGCGTTGAGAACCTCTTTTCCATCAATGTAGGATTCCTCCTTAAATAAAGAGAATAAATGTAACAACGAAATAAATAAGATAAAAATAAAAAATTTTACCTGGATTCGCATGTCATCTTCCTCTCAGTATTTTATTGATAGATTCTTTTCTCTCAACTATCTTTCTGCCGTAAGAGCTGTATTCTCGTTGTGGTGAACCAATGGGTGACGACAATGAATTGATAAAGTCTTCTTTTTTTCTCTCAATGCCTCTATTATACCTTGACCCAGCTAAAATGACTTGTTCATCAGTTAGGTGGCCGGTGTCAGCTATATCAGGATAGTCATGTAGGATGAGTGTTTTGATGTGTTTAGCAACGACTCTTATATTAAAATTATCTGATAATAAACAATTAGACAGTTGCAACTGCTGTCTTGATGTTAATGTCGCAGGGTTTATACCAATAGTTTCTGCTGCAGCTCTTAGCTGAATAGCGAGCGAACCTACTGACGTAGCATTTGAAGATGTATTGTTGCCGTTGAAATTGTCATTAATCATTTGCCTGATTTGTAATACACCATAGGCTTTAAATCGCTCTGGTGTGCCACCCACTTCCGCCAAGGCTATACCAGCTAATAAAAATGCTGGTATGTTTTCTTCATGCGCATATTGTATAATTCTTTCTCTGTTATAAGTCACATAAGCCGTTTTATAAGCCCATAAGTAGTATTTTCCGGTAATAAGTCTAGGGTTATCTGGTAGTTGCCATCTGATGACGTCGAATCCATTAAATTTTGGAAAGCCGAGCTCGTCTACATCACAGAATTGATTTTTCATGTTATTCCCTTAGAAGCCACTCTCTCCCCATATACTGTATCCTGATGTTCTGGCAATGTGGTGGCTCCACTGAATATCAGAGTATTTTATACTTATGAGTTCTTCAGGTTGGTTATCAGCATGATTTATAGCGTGGGGATAGATAACACTTAATTTAACAATAAAGGCTTTATTTATTTTTATTGAATAGTAAAGTTCAACTCCGCCGGTTTCTGATGTTCTATAAAACTTAAAGTGCAACGAGAGTTCCTCATTTTCTGTTATCGCTACACCAAGTAATGGGGATGATTTATCAATGAGTTTTGTGAACGAAACAGGCATGTGATTGATATTCATCGCCCTTGTCATGTCGTGCTCAAACGATAGGACAAATATTTCATCGCCATGTGCTTTCTGGTATTTATTACCTATTGATTCAAATGTAGAACATCCGGAAGAAATTAAACCTTGGTTTTTTCCTTCGATCGTTAAATAGATTAAGTTAGCCATAATTTACCAACGCTCCTTGTTGTTAATTAGCGCACTTAACCATATTTATATCCTTTTGTCTAAATTTTTTTATTTATGATATGGGTGTAAATATTAGCTGGAGGGTAATTTGAAAAGAAAACCGTGTTGACTCTGCCACTCGTTAACAATCAGCGCGGGTGAGGTTGATGGATTGATCTATTGGTACCAGAAAGGAAAACGGGTTTTCCTTTCTGGTGTGCTACTTCCTTCGCCGACGGGTGTTTAATCTCGATAAATCCCCACCACGGCTTCTTCGCCGACATAACCGTAACCGCGGTACATGCCTTCGCTGTTAAACGGCAGCGCGATGTTGCCCTGATGATCAACGGCGATAAGCCCGCCGCTACCGCCCAGTGCCAGCACGTTTTCCATCACGACTTTATCAGCGGCTTGCGACAGCGGCAGGTTGGCGTATTCCATCAGTGCGGAGACATCATAGGCGGCGACGGTACGCATGAACACCTCGCCGGTGCCAGTGCAGGAGACCGCGACGGTGCGGTTGTTGGCGTAGCAGCCAGCGCCGATGATCGGTGAGTCGCCGACGCGTCCAGCGCGTTTGTTGGTCATGCCGCCGGTGGACGTAGCCGCCGCCAGATTCCCGGCGGCGTCCAGCGCAACGGCACCCACCGTACCGAATTTGCGATCCGGATCGAGCGGATCGGCGCCCTGCTGTGTTTGTCGTTCGCCGTCGTGATCCAGCAGGATCTTGTCATTGCCTGCCTGCGCTTTTAGCAACTGCTGGTAACGTTCGTCGGTGGAGAAAAAATCTGGCTCGACCATTTCCAGACCTTGCTCACGGGCGAAGGTTTCTGCGCCTTCTGCCGTGAACATCACGTGCGGGCTGCGTTCCAGCACGGTGCGAGCGGCCAGAATCGGGTTGCGGATATGGTTTACCCCGGCAATGGCACCGGCGTCCAGCGAGCGGCCATCCATAATACTGGCGTCCAGTTCGTGGGTGCCACGGTGGGTAAACACGGCACCTTTGCCAGCATTGAACAACGGGCACTCTTCCAGCAGACGTACGGCTTCGGTGACCGCATCCAGCGCGCTGCCGTTGGCCGCCAGAATCTCCTGCCCGCGGGTGACAATCGCCTGCAACGCGGCGCGATAGCGCTGTTCTTTTTCACTGTCCATCGCCGTGCGGCTCAGCGCGCCTGCGCCGCCATGAATCACAATGACCGGTTTCATCTTGGATGTGCTTCCTTATGTTCAGGGCATTAATTCTGCGTGGTCGCCAGATAGGAAAAGGCACCCAGCAAGCTGACGATCGGCGCGATGGTGGGTGACTGGTAACCCACGGTGATGGCATCTTTGCGAACGACGCCGGGGATCAGGCAGAACAGGTCTGCCAGTACCGGTTTGGCGACCATCAGTTCCAGCTCATACGGTGGCTGCAAACGGGTGGTGGTTTCTTTATGCGCTTTTTGCACTGCCTGGGTTGCTGCCAGCCGGATAGCGTTGCGGGCGGCCTCCGGGCTGAGTGATTCCGCCGCGGTCTGGGAAATGGCGCGTTTCACGCAGGCATAATCGGCCGCCGGGTAGTAGCGGTTGATCCAGCTTTGCAGTGTGTCGTCGCCGCTGACCAGCCACAGCGGGGTGTTCAGTTCGGCACCTGCTGCGGCGTAGATATCGCTTTCGCCCATCACTTCGCCGTTGATACGCACCCGGTAAAACGCCCGGCCGTTAATGGTGTGCGCCAGTACGCCGTGCTCACCGGCGGCGCTGTGGTAACCGATGAACATCAAACCATCGAATTGCTGCTGTTGCAGCCCTTCCACCATCGACAAACCGCGTGGTTTGCCCTGCACCAGACGGGCGCGTGGATCGATGTTTTCAGCGCGCAGGTTGGTCATGGCAGCATGACTGTCGGCCACTACCACTTCGCTGGCACCACCGGCGAACGCGCCTTCGATAGCGGCGTTCACTTCCTGTTCCATCAACCCGCGTGCTATCTGGTGTTCCGGCGTGCCGGGGCTGCATTGTTCCGGTCGCATCACACCCGCGATGCCTTCGATATCCGCAGAAATAAATACTTTCATGTCAGCGTCCTTATCGCCTGTGCTCAGGCGGTTATGCGAAATCTTGTGCCAGACGGTCCAGTACCTGTGTCAGGGCCGGGCGATGGTGGCCGCGAAAACCGGTGACGGCTTCGGCGTGTAACAATGCATCCAGCACCGCGTGTTCGGTGGCGTCGGCCGCGGCATTCAGTAGCGGCTCCAGTTGCGCGTCTTCCGGTGGCCGCGGTGTGGGTTGGGTGGAAAAGGCCACCGCGATATCGCCGGAACCGTGACCCCAATAGCTGCCGAGTCGGCCGAGCCCGGCACCCGCACGGCGGGCGATGCGGGTCAACTGACGGGCATCAAGTGCGGCGTCAGTTGCCATAATAATGATGATGGAACCGGCATCCTGCTGCGGTGTCAGTTCCGGCAGCAGAGGTGCAATGGCGTCGCCAACCTGCACGCCGTCCAGCGTCAGGGCGGGCAGTGTGCCGAAATTGGCCAGCACCAGTACCCCGAGGGTAGCGTCCAGTTTCGCAATCTGCCGCGAGGCGGTGCCGATGCCGCCTTTGAGCGCGAAGCAACTCATGCCGCGCCCGGCGCCAACGCTGCCACGAGCGAAATCCGCCGTGGCGTTATCCAACGCGGCACGCGCCATCGCTTCGGTGACGGCCAGCGCCTGAATATCATTGAGCCAGCCGTCGTTGCACTCCAGCGCCAGCGGATTGACGGTCGGCAAACGGCGGCCCAGTTCGGGATTGCGGGCAATGGCGTCGCGTACCAGTGTGGTGAAGAGCGTGCCGACCGACAGGGTGTTACTGAGCAGGATGGGGGTTTGTAATTGTCCCAGTTCTTCAATTTGCACCAGCCCCACCGGTTTGGCGAAACCGTTGAGCACCGCCGCGCCGCAGGGCAGCGGTTGTATAAACAGGTTATCGCTGTTTGGCACAATGGCGGTCACGCCGGTCTGAATCTCGCCTTCGGCCAACGTAGCATGGCCCACCCGCACGCCGGGTACGTCGCTCAGGCGATTATGCGTGCCGCAGGGCAGGCGCGGTGTGCCGAGTTGTCGCTCTGTCCGCCAGCGTTGCAGCAGCGGTACCAGTTGCGCCTGTTGATAAGGTGTCATGTTCGGTTCGCTCAGCTTTTCAGTTTCGGGTCCAGCGTATCGCGCAGCGCATCGCCCAGCAGGTTAAAGGCCAGCACGGTGCAGAAAATCGCTAAACCGGGGAAGACGCTGACGTGCCACTGGCCTGCCATCATCATGCTGCGGCTCATCGCCAGAATGTTACCCCATTCAGGCACGTCCGGCTCCGGCCCCAGGCCGATGAAGCTCAGCCCGGCAGCGGTCAGAATACTGGTGCCGATACGCATGGTGAAATACACAATCACGTTCGGCAAGGTACCCGGCAGGATATGGCGCAACAGGATGACCCGGTCCGGCGCACCAGCGCAGCGGACGGCTTCAACGTAGGCCGCCTGTTTGAGTGAGAGTGTGGAGGCGCGCACAATGCGGGCGAACACCGGTACGCTGAATACCGCTACCGCGATAATCACGTTATTCAGGCCGGGGCCGAGGATTGCCACCACGGCAATCGCCAGCAACATGCCGGGGAACGCGAACAATACGTCGCAGCCGCGCATGATCAGCATGTCGATAGTGCGGCCATAGTAGCCCGCCAGCAAGCCGAGGGCGATGCCTACCACCATACCCAGCGTGACGGAGACAATACCGATGTACAGCGAAATGCGTGCGCCGTAAATGATGCGGCTCATCACATCGCGGCCCAGATCGTCGGTGCCCATCCAGTGGCTGGCGGAAGGCGATGCGCCGAGCGCCATCCAGTCCGGCTCCATCGGGTTCCAGGGTGCCAGCCAGGGTGCGAACACCGCCACCAGCACCAGCAGTAACACAAAACCGCCGGAGGCTAGCGCCATCGGGTTGCGGATGAACGCATGCAGAAAATCGCGCCACGGTGAACGAATCGTACTGTCGTTCAGGGCGGAGGAGGGTGCCACGATCGGTTCTTGAGAGGTGTTCATCGCAGCTCCTAACGCAGACGAATGGCTGGGTTCACCACTGCGTACAGCAGGTCGACCAGCAGGTTGATCAGGATAAATTCAAATACGAACAGCATCACCAGTGCCTGAATCACCGGCTGATCCTGGCTCTTGATGGATTCAATCAACAGCCAGCCGAGCCCCGGCCAGTTGAACACGCTTTCCACCACAATCGAACCACCCAGCAGAAAGCCGAACTGCAACCCGAGCATGGTGATAACCGGGATCAGCGCGTTACGCATCACGTGTTTCCAGACAATCAATCGCTGGCGCAGCCCTTTGGCGCGGGCGGTGCGCACGTAGTCTTCCTGCATGACTTCCAGAAACGCCGAGCGGGTAAAGCGCGCCATCACCGCCGCGACCGAAGCGCCCAGCGTCAGCGCGGGCAGAATAATGTCGGTCGGCTTGTTGAAACCGCTGACCGAGAAAAGACCGAACGGCATAGCGACAAACTGAATTAACAACAGGCCGAGCCAGAACGGTGGCATCGAGATGCCACCTACGGCCAGACTCATCAAAGACCAGTCCTGCCATTTTCCGCGTTTAAGCGCGGCAAACACGCCGATCAGCAGGCCGAGGATCACCGACCAGACGAAACCGGCCAGCGCCAGCCACAGCGTTGGCAGAAAACTTTTTTTGATGACACTCAGCACCGGCTGCTGGGTACGGTAGGTGATGCCAAGGTCACCGTGTACCAACCCGGTCAGCCAGTGGAGATACTGCTGCGGCAGCGGATCGTTCAACCCTAAATGCTCACGGGCGGCTTCCACCGCCTCGATAGGAGCGTCGGGGCCGGCATAGATCCGTGCCGGGTCACCCGGTAACAGCTTGATAAAACCGAACACCAACAGGGAGATCACCAGCAAAACCGGGATCATTTCCAGCAAACGTCGGACGATATAAGCAAACATGGCGATCCCCTGTGCGATTACTTGAACTCAGCCTGATCGAAAATCAGAGAACCGTCCGCCAGCATGTAAACGCCAGACAGATTTTTCACTTTACCGACCAGGTTGTCCGGTACACCCAGGAACACCACCGGCGCGTCTTTCCAGATCAGTTTCTGGGCATCGGCATACGCGGCAGCACGTTTGCTGTTATCTGAGGTAGCCAGACCGGCGACGATCGCTTTGTCCACATCCGGGTTGCTGTAGTAAGACACGTTATAGGCTTTCGGCACCCAGGACTCGGTCGCGAACAGCGGACGCAGCGCCCAGTCGGCATCGCCGGTAGACGGTGACCAGCCACCGTAGTACAAGTCGAATTCAGCCTGTTTCGGGTCTTTCACGCCGAACAGTTTTTCGTTACGGGTACCGGAATCCATCGGGGTCACGGTGACTTTGATGCCGACCTGCTCAAGCTGCTGTTTGAAGAACTGCGCACTGCGCACAGCGGAGGTAGCGTTGCTGACCCACAGTTTCAGTTCCAGCCCGTTTTCGTAACCGGCTTCTTTCAACAGCTCCTTGGCTTTCGCAGGGCTGTAGGTATAGTTCGGCTCGCTCTGGCTGGAGAAGAACTGCACACGCGGTGCCATGGCCGAGGCAGCAGGCAGGCCCATACCGGCGAAACCCACTCTCAGCCACATAGTCCGGTTGATGGCAAAGTTCAGCGCCTGGCGTACCCGCACGTCACTCAACGGCCCGTGTTGGGTATTGATAGCCATATAGTACAGATAGATGCTGGGGTCACGCTGGATAGCCAGCTTGGTGTCATCTTCAACGGTTTTCACCAGGTCGGACGGCAGCGGGTAGATAGCGTCAGACTGGCCGGATTTCAAGGCGGCGACGCGGGTGGCGTCTTCCGGCGACGGGTAGAAAGTCACGTTATCCACTTTCGGCCAGCCTTTCTGCCAGTAGTTGTCGTACTTGGTCAGTTTGACGTCTTTGCCCTGCTGCCATTCGACAAACTTGAACGGACCGGTACCGACCGGGTGTACGCGCAGTTGGGTTTCATCCGGGTACTGTTGTAACGCGGCCGGGCTGTGCATCACCGCAGACGGGTGCGCCAGGGTGTTGATAAACGCACCGAAGGATTTATTCAGCTCGACTTTGACCTGTGTCGGCGATACGACCGTCACGCTCTTGATCATATTAAACAGGCTGTTGCGCTTGAGCCCTTTGCTCTGGTCAGCCAGACGGTCAAGGTTGGCTTTGACCGCATCAGCGTTGAACGGCGTGCCGTCCTGAAAGGTCACGCCCTCGCGCAGCGTGATGGTGTATTCGGTCGCATCGGCGTTGCCGGTGTAACCGGTTGCCAGTTGCGGCACCAGTTTCATCTGGTCGTCGAACTGGAACAGACGTTCAAAGATCCCGCTCTGGATGGAGTAGCTCAGCGTATCCGAGGTGTCGTGCGGATCCAGCCCGGTGATGTCGGCGTACATGGAAATGCGCAGATCCTGAGCCTGAGCGGCAGCGGCGGCTAAACACAATGACAGCCCCAGTGCGACAGCGGAACGACGTGAAGTTACTGCGGGTAGTAACGATTTCATGGTGTCTCCTGTAAATGGTGTGAGTTGCTGGTTGTTGTGCTGCTTTCTATTATTGTTTGTTTTTATTACTGTTTAATTTTCACCGTGGTCAGTACGTTGCCGACGTGGTGACTGCCCTTGGGCAGTTAGGGTGTCCCTGGTGTTGGACGGTGCTACGGTTTACTACTGACGAGCAATAATGTCTTACGGTCAATAACGTCTTACGATCAATAACGTCAGGCCCCTGTTGATGGCGACCCGAACCCGGCTTCGCTGACCCAATGGTGCGGGGCGACTTCGCGATAGCGGGCTTTTTCCACCACCTCGTTCGCTTTACGCAACGGTGAGGGAATTTCGCTGTCGTCCAGTTCACGGGTATAGCGACGGTCAGGGTCGGCGATCGGTACCGAGGCCAGCAGACGCCGGGTATACGGATGCTGCGGGTTGTTGAACACCGACTGACGCGGGCCGATTTCCACTATTTGACCGAGGTACATCACGGCCACGCGGTTGGCGATGCGTTCCACCACCGCCATGTCATGGGAGATGAAAATCCACGACACGCCGGTCTTCTGCTGTAAGTCCATCATCAGGTTGACCACCTGTGCCTGAATCGACACATCGAGCGCCGACACGGCCTCGTCAGCAATGATCACCTGAGGGTGCAGCGCCATCGCACGGGCGATAGCAATACGTTGACGCTGGCCGCCGGAAAATTCGTGCGGATAGCGCTGTGCGTGTTCTGGTTGCAGGCCGACGCTTTTCAGTAGCGCCTGTACCTGCGGGGTAGCCTCTTCCAGCGACTTCACCAGTCCGTGCAGCAGCAGCGGCTCGGCAATGGTGAAACCTACCGTCAGACGGGGGTTGAGCGAGGCGTAAGGATCCTGAAACACCATCTGCATTTTGCGGCGCAGCGGCTGGAAGTCGCGGTCGCGTAAACCGGCAATCTCCTGACCGTCGAACAACAGGCTATCTGTCTGGCTTTCCACCAGACGTAGCAGCGCGCGCCCGGTGGTGGATTTGCCACAACCGGATTCGCCGACAATCGCCAGCGTTTCCCCCGGCCAGACGGCGAAATCAATTTGCTCTACCGCATGTACCCGGTGGGTGACGGAAGAGAAAATGCCGCTGCGGATGGGGTAGTACACTTTCAGGCCACGAATATCGAGCAACGGCGGAGCGTCATAACGCGCGGTCATGTGATCCGGTTCCGCCGTCGCGTTTTGCTGCCCTAGCAGCGGGAAGCGCCTGGGCCAGGCGCTGTCGCGCATATCGCCCAGCCGTGGCACCGCTGCCAGCAGTGCTTTGGTGTAGTCGTGCTGCGGACGATTGAAAATATCCTCGACCCGACCTTGTTCCACCACCTCACCGCGATACATGACTACTACGCGGTCCGCGATTTCCGCCACCACGCCCATGTCGTGGGTAATGAACAACACCGACATGTTGCTCTGGCGTTGCAGGTTGCGCAGGATTTGCAGGATGCGTGCCTGTACCGTCACATCCAGCGCGGTGGTGGGTTCGTCGGCGATCAGTAACTGCGGGTCGCAGACCAGCGCCTGGGCTATCATCACCCGCTGGCGCATCCCGCCGGACAGCGAATGTGGATAGCTGTTCATCACCCGGTCGATATCCGCGATCCGCACTTTGCGCAGCAGTTCGCGTGCTTTGCTATCGGCGCTGGCCGCGTCGCACATGTTGTGGTCCAGCAAGGCCTCGGTGAGTTGATCACCCACTTTCAGCACCGGGTTGAGGGAGGTCATCGGCTCCTGAAAGATCATCGCCATATCGCGACCGCGCAGGCGGCGACGGGCATCGTCCTTCAGGGTCAGCAGGTCATGGCGGCGACCGGTGCTATCGGTAAAGCGAATGCCGCCACGTTCAATACGGGCGGACGCGGCCAGCAGCCCCATGACCGTCAGCGAGGTGACGGATTTGCCGGAGCCGCTTTCGCCGACCACGGCGACCACTTCCCCTTTGTTGAGGCTGAAGGATACGCCCTTGAGCGCCACATGCGTGCCGGAGCGGCCGCTGAAGCTAACGCTCAGATCGTCTATCTCCAGCACCGGCTGCGGTGTCGGGGCAGACGCCGTCGCAGCAGGGATTGCGGTTAGGGTGGTATCCGTCATCGTCACTCCGGTAGGTTCTGTCACAGCCAGATGCGGCCAAGGTTATACGTCAGGTAAGGCGAGCTGTCGGCGGCCAGCCAAATCGGGCCGTCCAGATCAACGTGTTCAGCCGCCAGCGCTACTGGCAGAGCGGCTTCCATCGCCAGCGAGGAGCCGAGCATGCAGCCGACCATGATGCGTAGGTCGTGCTGGCGCGCTTGCGCCACCATCGCCAGTGCTTCGGTCAGCCCGCCGCATTTGTCCAGCTTGATGTTGATCATCTCGTAGCGGTCGCACAGCGCGGCGATGTCGCCCCGGTGATGGCAGCTTTCATCGGCGCATACCGCAATCGCGTGTTCAAACGTCGCCAGCGCGCTGTCCTGCCCGGCAGGTAACGGTTGCTCGACCATCGCGATGCGATGTGCGGCTAACTGGCGCAGCAACGATGCCAGATCCAGCCCGCTCCAGGCTTCGTTGGCATCGACAATCAACGTGACATTGGGGGCTGCCTGGCGGATTGCTGCCACTTTTTCCAGAATCTGATCCCGGTCGAGCTTGATTTTCAATAACAAGGCACCGCGCGACACCGCGTCTTTGGCGGCATTCGCCATGTTTTCCAGCGTGTCGAGGCTCAGGGTCTCGGCGGTAATGATCGATTGCGGCGGCGCGATGGCGAGGTGCTGCCACAGCGTTTGTCGGGCAAGCGCGGCATTCAGTCGCCACAGCGCGCAATCCAGTGCGTTGCGCGCCGATCCCGGCGGCAACGACTGTTGCAGTGCTTCCAGACTGATACCGTTTTCCACTGCCTGACGCACGGTTTCCAACTGACGGGTGACGCTGTCAGCCGTTTCCTGATAGTGCGCGGTGGGTGTGCATTCCCCCCGTCCGATAAAACCGCGCTCTTCCAGCGTGACCCGCACCACGGTAACGGCGGTACGGGTACCGCGTGAGATGGCGAACGGACGGGCCAGCGGCAGCTCTACGGTTTCAATTTGCATCTGTCGCATCGGGTTATCCCTGGGTTTTCAGCAGCGTCGCAATGTCATCAATACCGAAACGGATCGGGTCGGTGGCAGGAACACCGAAGCGTTCGCTCAGGCCGCGGCAGTACTCACGCGCTTCCTGTTCGCCATAGTTGGAGGTGTTGATGGCGAAACCCGCTAACTGCACCTCCGGGTTGGTCACACGGGCAGCGCGCAGGCAGGCATCCACACACTCATCCAGTTCCACCATCGGTTGATGCGGCAGGTGGCGCATGTGCGGGCGACCCATTTCGTGGCACATCACCAGCCAGTGCGGCTGGGCACCGTGGATAAGACCGGTGGTCACTCCAGCGTAGGATGGATGAAACAGCGACCCCTGGCCTTCAACGATGTCCCAGTGGTCATCGTCATTGGCAGGAGACAACGCTTCTGCCGCACCGGCGATAAAATCGGCGATCACAGCGTCAATGGCGATACCGTCGCCAGCTACCAGCACCCCGGTTTGACCGGTGGCACGGAAATCCGCCTTCATCCCCTGCGCACGCATGGCGGCTTCCAGCGCCAGCGAGGTGTACATTTTGCCAACTGAGCAGTCGGTACCGACGGTCAGTACGCGTTTACCGCTGCGTTTCTTACCACTGCCGACGGTTAATTCCGGGCGCATGTGACGAATATCGAACAGCTCCACCTGATGCTGCTCTGCCAGCGCCTGTAAACCGGGGACATCAATCAGCCGCTGGTGCAGACCATTGGCAACATTCATACCGGCCTCGATGGCGGTACGCACGGTGTCCAGCCAGTGTGGCGGCAGAAAGCCACCGGCGTTGGCGGTACCCAGTACCAGCGTTTTAGCGCCACGCGCCACCGCGGTGGGGATATCCAGATCATCGAGCCCCAGTGACACCGTGCTGCCCGGCAGGCGTAACTGGCCTACACACTGTTCGGGGCGCCAGGTGTGAATACCGCGTGCCGTTTTCACCGCCAGCGGGTCGGTCACATCGCCAAGAAAAAGCAGGTAAGGTTGTGGAATCAGCATGATGTCTTATCCGTGGTTGCATAGTGATGACATGAGAGAAGATGTCTAAGACTATTCCACGATGCTTTTTTTCTGACGAATGCTTGTTTATGGGTAGGGTATAACCTGATGTTATGGAGTTGTTTTTAATTAGTTATTTGTTATTTAAAGATTTTTTATTGCAAATACTCGCAGGGTATACCGATGGGTTATGCCAAAACAGGCAGATCAAAATCTTTTGTATTGACGATAAATCCGTTGAGGGATTGTGCTTAGCCAGTCGTGAACCCCACCAACAGGCTCAATGCCGTGACCAGCACCATAAGTACCAGCAGTTGCATCATTCGCATGGATTGCCGGGTACAAGGGTGACCATAGTGCTGTAGCGCGCGCAATCGCAGACGCGACCAGATATACGTGACCAGCGCCATCACCAGCAGGAACAACCCGGTAGCGAGCATCAGCGGCTGGGTGGTGATCGAACCGGCTTTGAGCAGTAAAAGGCTGTTGATCAGCAGCACAAAGGCGGTACGCGACCAGGCAAGCCGCGTGCGTTCCGGTTGCAGGCCAGGGTCGCGCGGCGGGGTATCGGCAGGTGTGGTCATGGCGGCTACATCAGCAGGATAATCAGCGCCAGTGCAACTGACGTCAGGCTCACGACGCTGGCGACGGCGACAAGTAGACGGGTATACGGCAGCGCTTGCCCGGCACGCATCGCCCGCTCGTTATCGGCCCAGCGTTGGTAAGCCATCCACGCCAGCAGCGCCGCTGCCAGCGCCAGAAAAGCTGACATACCGGCTCGGATGGTGGGTGACCCCAGCGTGGGGGCAAACTGGTCAATGGCGATGGCACCGGCCAGAAACGCCAGCGCGGTACGAATCCAGGCCAGAAAGGTGCGCTCGTTAGCCAGCGAAAAGCGATAATCCGGCGTGGTTCCCTGTTGCTGCCAGGGAATTTTCTTGCCTGACGGCGTGGGTGAAGGTGGTGAAGAGACGGAGTCACTCATGAACATCAGCAGCCTGCGGATAAATAATGCCGGTATTCTACATGGCTGACTGGCGGCTCTCCAGCCGATGGCACGGATGGCACCGGAAAAGTTGATGAAATTTTAATCGTGACTGGCGGTAGGCAGGGCAGGGGGAAGACCGTATAATGCGCGCCAGTTTAATGAACCTGCCCGGAGACGAGCCATGCGCCCAACAGGCCGAAGTGCCCAGCAAATTCGCCCTCTTACATTCACCCGTCATTACACCAAACATGCTGAAGGATCGGTATTGGTGGAGTTTGGCGATACCAAAGTGCTGTGCAATGCCACGGTAGAAGAAGGGGTTCCGCGTTTCCTGAAAGGTCAGGGACAAGGCTGGATTACCGCTGAATACGGCATGCTGCCGCGATCCACCCATAGCCGTAACGCCCGTGAAGCGGCAAAAGGCAAACAAGGTGGCCGCACGCTGGAAATTCAGCGTCTGATCGCCCGCTCGCTGCGTGCCGCCGTAGACCTGAACAAATTGGGTGAATTCACCATTACGCTGGACTGTGACGTATTGCAGGCCGATGGTGGCACCCGTACTGCCTCTATCACCGGTGCCTGCGTGGCGCTGGCGGATGCGCTAAACGGTATGGTGGCCAGCGGTAAGCTGAAAGCCAGTCCGTTGAAAGGCATGGTGGCGGCGGTATCGGTCGGGATTGTTAACGGTGAAGCGGTGTGTGACCTGGAATACGTGGAAGATTCCGCCGCAGAAACTGACATGAACGTCGTGATGACCGAAGATGGCCGCATGATAGAGGTGCAGGGCACCGCGGAAGGTGAGCCGTTCAGCCACGACGAATTGTTGTCGTTACTGGCGCTGGCGCGTCAGGGCATCGAAGATATTGTCAGAGCGCAGAAGGCCACCCTGGCCGATTGATTGTTAAAGCGACCCAGGTGGTCGCTTTTTTATGCCATCCATTTTTATGCTATGCAGTCAGAACGGTGGGAAACTACCGTCGTAACAGGAGAGGGAGTCATGAAAGCCTATCAGCGTCAGTTTATCGAATTCGCACTGAGCAAACAGGTTCTGAAGTTCGGCGAATTTACCCTGAAATCCGGGCGTATCAGCCCCTATTTCTTTAATGCCGGGTTATTCAATACCGGGCGTGATCTGGCGTTGCTGGGACGCTTTTACGCCGAGGCGCTGGTGGATGGCAATGTAGAATTCGACGTGCTGTTCGGCCCGGCTTACAAGGGGATTCCGATTGCTACCACGACGGCGGTGGCGCTGGCGGAACACCATGACCGTGATGTGCCCTACTGCTTTAACCGTAAAGAAGCCAAGGATCACGGCGAAGGCGGCAATCTGGTCGGTAGCCCGCTGAAAGGCCGCATCATGCTGGTGGACGATGTGATTACCGCCGGTACGGCTATCCGCGAATCGATGGATATCATCGCTGCACAAGGGGCGACGCTGGCTGGTGTACTGATTGCGCTCGACCGGCAAGAGCGTGGTCGTGGCGAACTGTCCGCGATTCAGGAAGTGGAACGCGATTATCAGTGCAACGTGACGTCCATCATCACGCTGGGCGACCTGATTAGCTGGCTGGCGGAAAAACCGGAAATGGCTGCGCATCTGGACGCGGTGAATGCTTACCGTGCGCAATTCGGCGTATAACCCGGCGGGGATGAAATAAGCGGCGTGGCGGTGCGCCACGCGGTGCATTTACTGAAGCTGGGCGGCCAGCAAGGGCCAGCGGGTTTCGAAATCCTGCGTGGGCAGGGTACGGAACTCGGAGCGGGTAAAGCGGGAGAGCATCCCTTCGCAGAACGCCAGTAACTGGCTCGCCAGCAACGTTTCGTCATGGCGAAACGCTTCGCCGCCGCGTAGTTTGTGTTCGCGCAGTACCTGACGCAATTGCGATTCAATGCGGTCAAACAGCTGGTTGATGCGACCCTGCAACCGGTCCTGTTCGAACATCAGCGCATGGCCGGTGAGAATGCGCGTCAAACCGGGGTTTTTCTCGGCAAAGCCGAGGATCAGCAACAAAATGAGCCGCAGCCGATTAAAGGTGTCTTTTTCATCCTGCAGGATCAGGTTGATACGGGTGGTCAGGCTGTCTTCAATAAATTCGATCAGGCTGTCAAACATGCGTGTTTTGCTGGGAAAATGCCGATAAAGAGCGGCTTCTGAAACGCCAACGGTGGCGGCCAGCTTAGCGGTGGTGATGCGTTGACTGCCATCGCTGGATTCCAGCATCTGCGCCAGTGCCTGCAGAATTTCCTCGCGACGGTTCCTTTTCGTATTTTCTTTCTCTGCCATGTCAGAAAAGACCCTTGATAAAAATGTGACGGACAAACACCAGATAGCGCCACAGTCGCATCAACGCTGTGGCTTTATAATTTTCCTGGGAGGCAGGGGAATGTGTCTTAGTGGCGACCGGAATGGCCGAAACCACCTTCTCCCCGCTCGCTGTCGACGAAATCGTTAACCAGATTGAATTCGGCCTGCACTACCGGTACGAACACCATCTGGGCGATGCGCTCGCCGGGTTCGATGGTGAAAGACTGACTGCCACGGTTCCATACCGACACCATCAACTGCCCCTGATAGTCGGAATCGATAAGCCCCACCAGATTACCCAGCACCACACCGTGTTTGTGACCGAGGCCGGAGCGAGGCAGGATCACCGCCGCTAATGACGGGTCGGCGATATGGATAGCCAAACCGGTCGGCACCAGCGTGGTTTCGCCTGCGGCCAGCACGATAGCGCTGTCCAGACAGGCGCGTAAATCCAGCCCGGCAGAGCCTGGGGTCGCATAGGTTGGCAGCGGGAACTGTTGCCCGATACGCGCATCAAGAATTTTTACGTCGATTTTTTTCATCATAACGGCTGACAATCTCGTCAATTAACTGTTGGCCCAACAGGTGTTTGCTGCTGTGCGGCAGGCGTTTGTCCCCACCCGGCCAGAAAAGGTGTAATGTATTATTTTCCGAGTTAAACCCCTGATCGGAAAGGGATACATCATTCGCGCAAATCAGATCCAGCTGTTTGCGGGCCAGCTTCTGGCGCGCGTATTCTTCCACATTACTGGTTTCGGCAGCAAACCCGATGACGTAAGGCCTGTTTTCGCTCATTGCCGCCACATCGGCGATAATATCCGGATTTTTGACCAGAGTGACACTGATTTCATCACCCTGCTTTTTGATCTTTTCATCAGCGACGGTGTGTGCCCGGTAGTCCGCTACGGCAGCGCACCCGATAACGATATGCTGCTGAGCGGCGCGCGACATCACCGCCTGATGCATATCCTGAGCACTGATAACATCGACACGAGTGACATGGTCTGGTGTCGGTAAATTGACCGGGCCCGCTATCAGCGTGACCTGTGCCCCACGTGCTGCAGCAGCAGCGGCGATGGCAAAACCCATCTTCCCTGAGCTGTGATTGCTGATGAACCGTACCGGGTCCAGTGCTTCACGTGTCGGCCCTGCCGTGACCATAACATTCAGGTGTTGCAGATCATTGACACGGGAAAAGTGTGCGTCGGCGTACGCCACTATCGTTAGCGGGTCAATCATGCGGCCTGGCCCGACGTCACCACACGCCTGGCTGCCGCTATCCGGCCCCCAGATCAGCATGCCGCGCGCCGCCAGCACGCCCAGATTGTGTTGTGTTGCCGCAGCGCGGAACATCTGCTGATTCATAGCAGGCGCGATGGCGATGGGCGCGGCAGTCGCCAGACAGACGGTGCTGAGCAGATCATTGGCCATACCCGCCGCCAGCCGGGCGATCAAATCCGCTGATGCGGGTGCCAGGATCACCAGGTCTGCCCATTTCCCCAGCTCAATGTGGCCCATCGCCGCCTCGGCAGCGGGATCCAGCAGATCGTTCGACACCGGGTGGCCGGAGACCGCCTGCAGCGTCAGTGGCGTGATAAACGCGCCAGCAGCGGGTGTCATCACCACTCGCACCTCAGCGCCCCTCTCGCGCAGACGCCGCACCAGTTCCGGGCCTTTGTAGGCAGCGATGCCGCCGCTGATACCCAGTACGATATGTTTTCCCGCAAGCGATGCGCCGGAAAGCCCGTGCAGACTGGAAGAATCTGTCATCGTTATATCCGTTTTTCAGCCCAAAAGAGCCAGCATTTTATCATAGTGTTGGCAATCCAGCGTGGTGATGATGGCATGCCCGGCGGCACGGTTTTCGTGATGCGATTTTACCGCCACGCTCACAAAGAGGGGCGTGGCACAGACGTAACGAGCGTTATTGGCACTGTTTAAATGCAGGCAGGTGATTCTGCTGGGAAGCATCGCGCAGCCGCTGGAAAACTAATGTGATGTCCTGATGTGAACTGACGGCAGGCAGTAGTGTTTTGTCATATAACACCTGATTAGCGATTTCTGCATCAACCCCCATTTTGCAGGCTTCCTTCAACGTCGCTGGCAGCGTGTTCTTCATTTCTGTACTGCCGGATAATGTGTTGGGCGGCACGGACATACCATGATTTTGCATCAGCTGCGCTAACGCATGGGCGTGATTCTGCTCAGCCCGCATGATGTTATTAAAAGGGGCAACCTGACCAAACTTCTCGATGGCCGCGGCATAGAGCGCTTCGGTGTGATATTCATGGTACAGCGCCGTCTGGAGTGCGTTTTTAGCCGCGTTATCCAACGGCTGCTGTGCATAAAGTGGGGTGATGGATAAGGTGACGAGTAATAGACAGGCTTTGCTAAGCAATTGGCTCTTCATCAAAAAAGATACTCCTGTGTGAGGTGTCACGATGATGCGTCAGTCACTTTTATCACTGCCGTGTGACGCAATAGCGTGAGCGGTATCTGGTTTATGAGGTTTTCTTCTGCTTGCAGAAATCATTGCGAGCGTTACCGCACTGGTGCAATACGGTTATCGAGAGCCGATTTCCCACGTGGGATGATGGGGCCATTCTGAAAAGGAGTGGCTATGACATGGAATGACGGTGGCGCACCACGTGAGAAATTGATGTCCCTTGGCGTAGAGGCGCTCAGTGATGCCGAGCTGCTGGCGATTTTTTTGCGCACGGGAGTGGAAGGGATGCACGTGATGGAACTGGCGCAGAGTCTGTTAGCGCAGTTTGGTTCGTTGTATCGGTTGATGACGGCTGATTGGGCGGCGTTTAATGCGGTGCGAGGGGTCGGCATTTCCAAATATGCCCAATTGCAGGCGGTGGCGGAACTGGCCCGCCGGTTGTTTTCTTCGCATCTGGCGCGAGAGGATGCCATGCTGAATCCGGACGTCACGCAACAGTATCTGCAATTGCTGCTGGCTCATCAGGAGCGGGAAGTTTTTTTGGTCATGTTTCTGGATAATCAGCATCGGGTGATTTGTCACCAGGAGATGTTCGCGGGCACGATAAGCCGTGTGGAAGTGCATCCGCGTGAAATCGTGCGCGAAGCGCTCAAAGTCAATGCCGCTGCACTGATTCTGGCGCACAATCATCCTTCCGGACGGGCAGAGCCCAGTCAGGCCGATCGTTCCATTACCGAAAAAATCGTACAAGCCTGCCAGTTAATGGAGATTCGGGTGCTTGATCATCTGGTAATCGGGCGTGGCGAGTACGTTTCTTTTGCCGAGCGCGGGTGGCTTTAAGAGATATTTCCGCGATCCTGGGGGATCTTTAGTTGTTCGGGACTTGAGCGCATACGCTTCAGAGCGTATACTACGCCACCTTTGAGAATCTTGGGTGTGGCGTTAAGAGCCTATCTCAGCAGGTTTATCCTGATGACAGAGTCTTTTCAGTGAAGTTGCTGAGATGGGCTCTAGAGCCTGACGAGGCGGCCAACACCCTATACGAAGCTCGAGCTGATTTGATTTTTGGAGAATAGACATGTCCCGAGTCTGCCAAGTTACTGGCAAGCGTCCGGTGACCGGTAATAACCGTTCCCACGCAATGAATGCGACTAAACGCCGTTTTCTGCCAAACCTGCATTCCCATCGTTTTTGGGTTGAAGGTGAGAAGCGTTTTGTAACGCTGCGCGTATCTGCTAAAGGTATGCGTGTTATCGATAAAAAGGGTATCGAAGCGGTTCTGGCCGATCTGCGTGCCCGTGGTGAAAAGTATTAAGGAACTGAATCATGGCTAAAGGTGTTCGCGAGAAGATCAAGCTGGTTTCTTCTGCTGGTACTGGTCACTACTATACCACTACGAAGAACAAGCGTACTAAGCCGGAAAAACTGGAACTGAAAAAGTTCGATCCAGTTGTCCGTCAGCACGTTCTCTACAAAGAAGCTAAAATCAAGTAATTTTAGTGGATCTGAAAAACCCGGCTTCGGCCGGGTTTTTTTATCGCTTCAATAAAACTCAAGTTACCCGTGACTTCAGCAAGATAGCGCTCAGGAGGATATATGCCTGAATTACCCGAGGTGGAAACCAGTCGTCGGGGCATTTCGCCCTGGCTGGTCGGCCGTACCATTTTGTATGCTGAGGTGCGCAACGCGCGTCTGCGCTGGCCTGTATCCCCTGAAATTCTGTCGCTGAGCGATACGCCGGTGCTGAGTGTGCAACGGCGCGCTAAATATCTGCTGCTTGAGCTACCGACGGGGTGGATCATCATCCATTTGGGTATGTCCGGTAGTCTACGCGTGTTGCCCGAATACAGTGAGCCGGATAAGCATGACCATGTCGATTTGGTGATGGATAGCGGCAAAGTGCTGCGTTATACCGATCCACGTCGTTTCGGTGCCTGGTTATGGTGTGACGATCTGGCAAACAGTTCTGTGCTGGCGCATTTGGGGCCGGAACCATTGAGCGATGACTTTTCAGGTGATTATCTGTTTAGCCGCTGCCATGGCCGTAAAACGCCAATCAAGCTGTGGATTATGGATAACAAACTGGTGGTGGGGGTTGGTAACATCTATGCCAGTGAGTCACTGTTTAATGCCGGTATTCTGCCGGAGCGGCCTGCCGGTTCCCTGTCGCAGCAAGAGGCGCATCAGTTGGTGCAGTCCATCAAGCAGGTATTGCAGCGCTCCATTGAACAGGGTGGGACCACGTTGCGTGATTTCCTACAGTCTGATGGCAAACCGGGTTACTTCGCGCAGGAGTTGCAGGTCTATGGCCGCAATGGCAAGCCTTGCCATCACTGCGGCACATTGATCGACAGCATTAAGCAGGGACAGCGCAGCACCTTCTTTTGCAAGCGGTGCCAGCGTTAGGAAACGGCTGTTCCCGCTTGATGTCGGTGGCTTTAGCAGACAGGACGTGCTGTCTTTAGGCTAATTTTTCCTGCAACGCGGCAGCGATAGGGGGCGGTAAAAAGTGCGACACATCGCCGCCATGACGAGCGACTTCTTTAACCAGCGATGATGAAATGAAAGACCACTGCTCTGATGGCATCAGGAATACGCTTTCCAGGGTCGGCATCAGGTGGTGGTTCATTTTGGCTAATTGCAGCTCGTATTCAAAATCAGAAACGGCGCGCAGCCCCCTGACCAGAATGGTCGCTTTCCGCTGCCGGGCGAATGTGGCCATCAGGTCGGTAAACCCCTCGACTTCGACATTCGGCAGATGTCGTGTGGCTTCTTTCGCCAGCGCGACACGTTCTTCCAGTGTAAACAGCGTGTTTTTGCTGGGGCTGGAGGCAATTGCCAGAATCAGGTGGTCAAACATGCTGGTTGCACGTGTCAGGAGATCCAGATGGCCGTTGGTCATCGGGTCAAATGTACCGGGGTAGATAGCTCTAGTCTTCATGGTGCAGGTGCTCCTGGCGAGTCTCCCGCCGGTTATTTAAAGCCCATAGTCCAGTATATTTGTTAAACGTGTACTGCGCATTCACGATAGCCAGTAGCCACCCTTGTTTTCCGTCGAGGAAGCCGGCGCGCAATAACCAGGTTTTGATGAAAGCGCCAAGGGTGTGCAATACGATCGCGGTGAAACCGCAGCGTTTGCCCTGAAGGAAACGCTCGTTGGCCCAGCTTTGCGCGTAAGCGAGCTGTTTTTTCTGAAAGCTGAACAAGTCGCGGCAGGTGAGGTGCTTCAGATCCCCGTCCAGAGAGACCACCCGGGCTGAGCCATGATCAAGGGATTCATGCACGGCATTGTTGTTGTAGTGGTAGTGCCTGGGATAGAGACGGATGACCTCATCGGGATACCAGCCGCTGTGACGCATGAAACGCCCCAGAAACAGGTTTCGACGGGCGCAACGGTAGACGACATCGCTCTGCGGGGATTCGAGCACCGCTTCGATGGAATGCCGTAGCGCTGGAGTGACCCGTTCGTCGGTATCAATCATGAAGATGTAATCGCCGCTGGCATACTGCTGCGCCAGTTGGCGCTGTTTGCCAAAGCCGGGCCAGTCGGTGTTCTGATAGACCTGTGCGCCATGGCGACGGGCGATATCCAGCGTGTCGTCACTGCTACCGGAGTCCAGCACAATAATTTCATCAGCCCAGGCCACCGACGCCAGACAGTCAGGCAGCAGTTCCGCTGCATTATGGCTTATCAGAACGACGGACAGACGTTTTCGGCTCATTACTGGCTCCGCGGCGGCAGATAGGGCTCCAGCAGGGTCAACAGGCTTTGCAGAGCGCCCTGATTTTTATGCAGTACGTCTACCGCGTGGTGGCCGTGGTAACGGCGATAGTCGTCATCCGACAGCAGAGTGGTGACCTGTTCCACCAGTGAAGCGGTATCCCGCACGGTGATCAACCCATCGGATTGCTGTAAGCGGGCACAGATATCCTTGAAGTTGAACGTATGCGGCCCCATCAGCACCGGTATAGCGTGTGCAGCAGGCTCCAGCGGGTTATGCCCACCTCGTTCAATCAGGCTGCCTCCGACAAACGCCAGGTCGGCAATACCGTACAGTAGCATCAATTCACCCATAGTATCGCCAATCACCACGTGTGATGACGCCGGGGGAACAGTGCCAGCGCTACGCAGGGTATATTCCAGACCAGCCTTACGGACGATGGCTTTGGCATCGTCAAAGCGGTCAGGGTGACGCGGCACCAGGATCAGCAATAGCGTGGGAAAGGTTTTCAGTAATTCAGTATGCGCGTCGACGATAATCTTTTCTTCGCCTTCGTGAGTACTGGCGGCTATCCACACCGGACGCTGCGGTGCCCACTGACGACGCAACGTGACGGCGCGGGCGGCCAGTTCTGGTGTGACAGAGATATCGAATTTCAGGCTACCGGTCACATTCAACTGTGAGCGCTTCAGACCCAGATTGATAAAGCGCTCGCCGTCTTCTTCATTTTGTACCGCAATGAGGGTAATACGGCGCAGCAGTGTGCGCATAAAGCGGCCGAGTTTGCGATAACCGTTAGCGGAGCGTTCTGACAGGCGCGCGTTGGCGATGATAAGCGGGATCTCACGCTGGTGAAGCGCGGTTATCATGTTCGGCCACAGCTCGGTTTCCATGATGATGACCAGGCGCGGTTTGACATGATCAAGAAAGCGCGACATCGCACCGGGCAGGTCGTAAGGCAGGTAAACGTGGTAAACATCTTTGCCGAATGCGGACAATGCGCGCTCGGAACCCGTCGGCGTCATGGTGGTGACGGTAATTGGTAATGACGGGTAGCGATGGCGTAAGGCGCGAACCAACGGTACTGCTGCTAAGGTTTCTCCAACAGAAACGGAGTGCAACAGTATGCCTTCGGGTTTTACCTGACTCTGGTAGAAGCCGTAGCGTTCCCCCCAGCGTTTGCGGTAAGCGGGGATTTTGCGACCCCGGAGCCATAGACGCAGCCAGATAAGCGGCTGGATCATGTAAAACAAAAAGGTGTACAGCGTTTGTAACATAATCATCGGTATTAGAGTCGGCGATAGCGAATTCTATATATTTATAGCGGCTAAATCTATCATTTTAACCGGGCATGGTCGGTGTACTCCTTTGTGCCAGAAAATCAGGAATTAGCGTTGGAATTTGTATCGTTACGGACTGGGTTACTGCTTGATGATAAAAAAGATTATTCATTAGGTGAGAGGGGTAAGACCGAGTAAATACGATAAAAAAATAAAATATAAAATCGGAGTGAATAAATATTATTTCTGATTTTTATTTTGCAGTTTTATGTATTTTCACGTTGATTTGGGAGCGTAGAAAATAATGTTTTTATTGTGATGGTTTATTTCCATTTATGTGCGTCTGGTATGGATAAACGACGCGTCGTTATCGAAAAATGGCAGGAAGTTGAACAGCCTGGCGGCATTCCGTTTCGTGGTTTCTATCTTAAATAAATCCTCTCTGTACGCTATAAAGAAGGCATTTTGTACAGGATTCTTCGCTAACCTTCATGTATTATAGGCGGTTTATGATTTAAGGCTTATCTGATATAGGTATAAAAGATGTTAGACACATCTTTAAATATATTACATACCGAGTCCTCTTGTGGCTGGGGCGGGCAGGAAATTCGTATTCTTACGGAATCTCAGGGAATGATGAAGCGTGGCCACAAGGTCACCATTCTGTGTTGCCCGCACTCGACTATTTATCGCGAAGCGCAAGCGCGCGGCATTGCCGTTGTCGGGCTACCGATTGAGAAAAAACGGCTATCGTCGTTGATGGCGCTGGTGGGCTGGTTGCGTCAGTATGGTGGCGCGTTTGATATTATCAATACCCACAGTTCCACCGATGCCTGGCTGGTGGCGGCGGCAAGCGTGATACTGAGAAAACGGGTGCCGCCGATGGTGCGTACCCGCCATGTTTCTACCGACATCAACCGCTCGCTGACCACCCGCTGGTTGTATATGACGGCTACCCGCCATATCGCCACCACCGGTGAGCGGTTGCGTCAGCAACTGCACCGGGATAACCGTTACCCGTTGTCGCACATGACGTCGGTACCGACCGGTATCGACCTGAATTTTTATCGTCAATCTGACCGGCAGACTGCCCGTAAGACCATTGCGGTACCGGACCGGCCGACGCTGGGGATTCTGGCGACCATGCGTTCCTGGAAAGGGCATACCTATCTGCTGGAAGCCTGGCAGACGTTGACGAAGGATTTCCCCGACTGGCAATTGCTGATGGTGGGCGATGGGCCGCAGCGTCAGGCTCTGGAACAGCAGGTTGTGGCGATGGGGCTGGCTGACAGCGTTATTTTCCTGGGTAACCGTGACGATGTACCGGATTGTCTGAACAGCATGAACCTGTTTGTGCTGCCTTCTTACGGTAATGAAGGTGTACCACAGAGTATCATGCAGGCGATGGCGTGTGGTTTGCCGGTGGTGTCGACCAACGTTGGCGCGATTGACGAAGCGGTAGTGAACGAGCAGACCGGGTACTTGATCGAGCCGAAAAATACTGCACTGCTGGAGCAAAAACTGCGACAACTGATGGGCGACGACGTATTGCGTGCCCGGTTTAGCGAAGCGGCGCTCAAGCGTGCATCCGAGCAGTTCGGCGCAGACATTATGCTCGACAAAATGACGACGATTTTTCGCAATAGTTTGCGCTCGGCACGTCCATGAGTAAATTCTCTGCCCGGTTGCGGATTTTTCCGCGTGCCTTGTTGGCGTTGTTGAAAAAGCCCTGGCGACGACCACCGTCGACGGTGAAGCGCATCCTGATCGCCCATAATCTGTTGCTGGGCGATACGGTGATGCTAACGCCGTTGCTGGCCAAATTACGTCGTCATTATCCACAGGCAGAGATTGTGCTGTTGTGCAAACCGGCGTTTGTCGAGGTTTATCGCCTGAACCCCTATGGTGTGGTACCCATGCCATATCAACCGGCGTCGGCAGCCTCGGTCGCGGCGATTGTTAACAGCGGGCCTTATGATCTGGCGTTGATCCCGGGTGATAACCGCTACAGCTGGCTAGCTTTGGCTGCGGGGAGTCGTTGGATAATAGCCCATCGTCCCGCTCTGCATAACGCTAAGAGCTGGCCGGTCAATGAATACCGCGACTATCCAGACGAACCGATGGCGTGGGGTGATGCGGTAGCGACGCTGGCGGACGGCGAATTGCCTTTTCCTCAGCGTTGGGCCGCTCCAGCGTATGATTTCCCGCCGCCTGCCTCGCCTTTTGTTGTGTTGCATGTCGGGGCCAGTAATCCGGTGCGTTTCTGGTCACCGGAACAGTGGCTGGCGCTGGCTGACTGGCTGGCGGCACAAGGCTATACCCCAGTATGGAGCGGTGGTGGCAACGAGCGACATATCGTTGATTCGATTGACCCAACCCGGCGTTATCGTAGTTTCGTCGGCGAGTTATCGTTGTCGCAATTGCTGGCGTTGCTGGCAGGGGCGAAAGCGCTTATCTGTGCTGATACCGGTGTGGCACATCTGGCGAAATGGGTTGATACCCCGACGATGACACTCTATGGCCCAGGTAATCCGATTGCGTTTGGCCCCGGCCATTTCTGGCGCAATAACCCGATTATCAACGTCGGTTTTCACCCCATTTCCTGTCGTGATCAACACACCCTGTTTGGTCGCGAATTACCCTGGCTTGAGCGGTGTAACAGGAATGAAGCGAACTGCCAGCAGTTTTGTAATGGACAGTCAGCGTGCATGCAACACATTACCCTTTCTGAAATTCAGACGGCTTTTATCCATTTGTTGAGAAAGATTCAATGACAACTCAGTTATCGTTTAGCACCCGACGTACCGATAATCAAGGCCTGTATTTTCTCAGCGCACTGGCTATCTTTGTTAACCCGTTGGCTGAAGCGCCCAAGAATATCGCCATGGCGTTGTTGTTGCTGTGGGTCATTGTCCAGGCGGTGATGAATAAGCAAACGCGCACATGGTCAGGATGGGATCTGTTTTTTGCTCTCTACATGCTCTCGTTCCTGGTGGGACTGCCCTTCGCTGCCTACCACACGGATATCGGCTCGCTGACTGATGTTGCCCGTTACAGTTTGTTTGGCTGGGTGATTTATCGCGCCAGCTTTAACGAGAAGCAGAAAATCGGTCTGGTGTTCTGGGCCATGATGGGCACGTTTGTGGGATTGATTTATGGGGCGTGGGCGCATTTTTACACCGGTAGCGAGCAGTACTGGACGCTCAACTCGGTCGGCCACGTCAACCATGCCGCTATCTATAACGCCATTATTTGTGGGATGGCGCTAGCGTTTTTGTTCAGCTACTGGACGGCGCTGACTGCGGGTAAGAGATTGATGTGGATTGTGATGCTGGCATTGTCTCTGGTTTATGTGGCATTCGGTGAGAGCCGCGCTACATTCGGTGCGGTTCTTGTCGTGGTGCTGATATTGGGTGTGGGTTTTGCCAAAAAAAGTAAAAAATTCCTGCTGTTGCCTGCGGTTTTTATTGCCGGGTTAATTGCCGTCGCCGTTCTCAGTAACGCGCGTGTGGTGGTGAAGCAGGAGCAAAATGAGGCTACTGATAACGTACTGAGTTATCGCGACGTTATCTGGAGTTCAGCGTTTGATGTCATCAAACAGCACCCTTTGTTTGGCATCGGGAAGGAAAACTTCAAGAAAATCGATATCAACAAATGGCCGGATAAGCCGCTGTTCACGCACGTTTCCCACGCCCATAATATCTTTATCAACGTATTGACAGAGAACGGTATCTGGGGAGCCTTCTGGATCTTTGGTCTGTTTGGTGCCATGGGGGTGACGCTGGTGCGCTATGTACCGAAGAGACATGCGTCGCCGGTCTCCTGGTTGACATGGGGTACTGCGTGCTCAGCATTGGTGGTGACGCTGGTGGTGGGTCTGGTGAATACCACGTTCCACCATGAACACGCCAACCTGAGTATGTTCTGTTTTGCGCTATGGCTTAGTCAGTATCGTTACGATAATCAGCGTTTTATCTAAAACTGACAACGTGTGGCAGGCGCATCGCTGGTGCGCCTGCCACACCGCCATTAAATCAACTGTTCATAAAGGCTGAGCATGTTGTCGCTCAGAAAGCGCAGATCATAGCGTTCCACTTTCGCTCTGGCCTGCTCGCCGAAACCATCAAATCCCGTTTCACACGCCAGCCGTACCGACTGACGTAACCCCTCGTAATCTAGCGAATCACAGACGAATCCATTCACGCCTGACTGGATGAATTCTTTGCCGCCACACTGTTGTGATGTAATCACACCCAGTCCACTGGCCATGGCTTCCAGCACCACGTTGGGGAACGGATCATACAGCGTGGGCAACAGTAACATGTCCGCTGCGCCATAATAAGGACGGGTATCTGGCTGCATACCGACGAAATGCACCTGCCCGGCGACACCTAGCCGGTGCGCCAGTTTCTGATAACGGCGACTGTGCTTATCTTTCCCCACTACAATCAGGTGCGGATGTTGGGGAACCTCGCTTATCGCATGGATAGCGCCTGCCAGCCCTTTGCGTTCGAAGCCGGAACCGACAAATAGCATTACTGGCGCATCGTTTGCCACACCCAGTTGCTGGCGCAGAGTCTGCCGGTAAGTGTTGCGCAGCTCGGGAGTAAACGTACTGGTATCCACCCCGTTATAAATCAGATGAATTTTGTCGGCAGGCACACCAAAGTGGTGGCGAATTTCATCTGCAACCATCTGCGAGTTGCAGATCACGGCCTTGAGCGAGGGATGCTGATACATCGCCTGTTCTTGCGCCATCACGTAACGATGAAAACCAGACCACCATAACAGCCGCCGTTGCAACGGGTTAAGCACCCGTGAACGCTGTGTCAGCCAGACTTGATGGACGCCATCGCCAGCACGATAAATATGGCAGCCTGGGATCCGTTCATGGCTCTGCACCAGATCGAACCCGGCGAAATGTTGTTGGGCTGCCTGTGCAAAGGCACTTTCACGTTGAATCCGGCCGGTAATACGTGGGTTACAGATGATGACATTGCGGTTGACCTGCTCAGCACCTTCCCAGCTACGGGTAATCACGCTGACATCCAACGATCGATGATTGCTGAGCGCATCGAGCGCTCTGGAAACGAAGCGTTCCGCTCCACCGTCAGGACGGTATTTCTGCCGCACGATGGCCAGTTTCATGCTTGTGCCTCCAGTAATGCTGAATCAACCGCCAGTAGCACCTGTTGGACGCTGATCTGTTGCAGACAGTCGCTCACCTTGCTGCCACCGCACCCGTCTTTACCACAAGGGCGGCAAGGGTGGCGGTCAGACACGATCACCCGGTTGATGGTCATCCAGGGTGCCCATTCGGTTTCTCCGCTGGGGCCAAACAGCGCTACTACGGGGGTTTGCATCGCAGATGCGATATGCATCGGTACGGAGTCTACACCCAGCAACAGTTGTGCTTTGCCGATAAGACTCGACAGTTGTTTGAGCGTTAACTGACCGGCGAGATCCAGTACCGGGTGGGTCAGTTGCGACTTGATATCGGCAATCATCGCCATCTCGCTTTCCGCCGGTGAGGCGCTGAGGACGACGGTGTGCCCGCGTTCGCACAGGGTATTGATGGCCTGCGCCATCGCGCTGCTTTTCCAGCATTTGAACAGCCAACGGGATGTCGGGTGCACCACGATAAACGGCTGCCCCTGCCACTGTTGATCCCGTAGTTTCTGGTCTACCGCCTGATCGGCCGCATCACCGGCAACCAGTTGCAACCGTCGCTCTTCCAGTTCTGGCTGAATCCCCAGTACCCGCAGTGTGTCCAGATGGGATTCGACGGTGTGGCGGCGCGAAATTCGCGGTACGCGGTGCTGGAACGTCTTTTTCCAAAATGACAGTTTATCGCGTGCGCTATTGCGAAAGGTGACGCCCAGTGGAATGCCTGCGAAACGGGCTATCCATAAGCCACGCATACTTTCGGTAAGGTGGATGATGGTGTCATAACGTTGCGCCCGCAGCGTTTTCAGCAACGCCCACTCTTTTGCCAGATGGCCGAACACACCCAGTTTTTTCCATTTCTTGTCGACGGTATAAAGGTGGTCGATAGCCGGATGCAACGACAGCATTTCCGCCGTATCAGCAAACACCAGCGCGTCGATTTGGGCGTCCGGGTAGCGCTGGCGCAGAATGGAAAATAGCGGTGATGTCAGCAGAACATCGCCATGATGGCGGAATTTGGTAATCAGGATTCGCCGGAGTTCAACCTTGTGCGGTGAGGTCACAGTAAAACCGCCTTATTCAGTCAATAAAGAAGCACAGTGTTGCCACACATCGGCCGCCTGGAGATCGGCCAGATTGCGGCTATTCGCCGGACGGCAGACATGCTGGTTTTGGCCGTAGCCACCAATCAATCCCGGATCGGTTGGCCCATAGAGCGTGATGTTGGGCCGGTCCAGCGCAGCGGCAAGATGGCTGAGCCCGGTATCGACCGAGACAACGGCCTTCGCACCAGCTAACACGCCTGCGACCTGTTCCAGACTCAATCGCGGCAGAACCTCGACGTGAGAAAATCCAGCCGCCAGCCGTTGTGCCCGCTGGTGTTCGTGTTCCGCCCCCCAGGGTAATTTAATGCGTAATCCACGTGCTTCCGCTAGCGCTATCAGCTTGCGCCAGTGCGCCTCCGGCCAGTGTTTTTCGTCTCGCGTCGTGGCATGCAGAAAAACCAGATACGATTGGCTGTCGGCAGGCTGTGCCGACAAGAAGCGTGCGGCAATCGCATAATCGCCTTGTTCTGTGGGCTTGCGGTAGTTCAGGCTGAAGGAAAACAGCTCCCGTATACGCTCTACCGCATGTTGCTGTCTGGCGATCGGGTGCCGATATTGATAAAACCAACTGGCCAGCGGCTCGCGGGCGCTTTTCCAGTCCAGACCGTGCTTATTGCCGTAAGCCAGGCGGGTCACCAGCACGGCGCTTTTTAGTAACCCTTGTGCATCGATAACCGCATCGTAGTGTTTTTCTCGTAGCTGTGTTTTAAACGCCGCGCGCTCTGCACGGGTTTCCCGGCTGAACCAGCTTTTGCGCCAGCGGCGAAGCGCCACCGGAATGACGCGATCAACCGCCGGATGCCAACTGGGAATTTGGGCAAACCCTTCTTCGACTACCCAGTCAAACTGGATGCCGTGAATGACCTGCATAGCGTCGGTCAGGGCAGGCAGTGTGTGCAACACATCCCCCATCGACGACGTTTTGACGATCAAGACCCTCATGCGAGCTCCCCTTTGACGGGCAGATAGCATGACAGGGCATCCAGTACCTGTTGTGGCTGAATATCGATGAGACTCTGGTGATACCCTTGTTCGGCATCGCCTTTGCGGACACGGTGATAACCGGTAATAAGCCGGATAACGTCGGCCTGATGAGACAACGGCGGGGTAAAATCCGGGCTACTGGGGCCGTAGAGTGCGACCAGCGGACGGTTAAGTGCTGCCGCCACATGCATCAGACCCGAGTCGTTACTGACAACCGCCTGACAGGCGGCGATCAGCACTACGGCTTGATCTAACGTGGTCTGTCCGGCCAGATTAAGGCAGTGGTCTTTCGCGTCATCACTGAGGGTTTGCCGGATATCGTCCCCAGCCTGATGGTCGTTTTTCGAACCGAATAGCACCACCTGATAGCCTTGATCAATAAGCGATTGCGCCAGTGAGCCGTAATGGTAATGCGGCCAGCGTTTGGCCGGGCCGAACTCGGCGCCAGGGCAGAAACCGATAATCGGTCGGGCATCGGTAAGATTAAATGCGGCGGCGATATCGGCGATTTCCGCGTCGTCCACGGTAAGCTGAGGCCACAATAAAGGCTGTGGTAAATCAGCCGCGCTGTGGACACGTTGCCGGTCATAGGCTAGCGCGACATAACGTTGCACCATTAAGGGGTACGCTGCTTTGTCCAGTAGCCGCAGGTCGTTCAGCAAACCGTAGCGCATTTCACCACGCCAGCCGGTGCGGTGTGGGATAGCGGCAAAAAAAGGTACCAAGGCTGATTTGAAGGAGTTAGGCAGCACATAGGCGCGATCGTATTGCTGCTCACGCAGTGAAACGCCCAGTCGTCGCCGCTCGCCGAGCGCTAGCATGCCGTGGCCGAGTGGCATGGACAGTGCCTGACGCACTTCGGGCATGCGTGCCAGCAACGGACGACACCAGGCCGGTGCCATCACGTCAATGATGGCGTCCGGGTGTTCGGCCTTCAGGGTTCGGTAAAGGCTGTGCGACATCATCATATCGCCCACCCAGGAAGGACCGATAACCAGAATTTTCATACCGTTCGTGTTTCCTTACGGCAAAGTGAGTCAGGCTTTACGGTTCAGCCAGGCCATATAGTCGGCGACCCCTTCCGCTACGGTTTTGAACTGTTTGTCGTAACCCGCCGCGCGCAGGTTGGTCAGGTCTGCTTGCGTGTAGGCCTGATAACGGCCTTTCAGTTTTTCCGGGAAGGGGATGTATTCCACCTGGTCTTTGTTGTGCCAGGCCAACACGGCGTCTGCCACCGCCTGGAAGGATTCGGCGTGGCCGGTACCGCAGTTGAAAATGCCGGAAACGTTGTGCTGCCAGAACCACAGATTGACGGCGGCGACGTCACCGACGTAGATGAAGTCACGTTTGAAGTTTTCGCTGCCAGCGAACAATTTCGGGTTTTCGCCCTGATTGATCTGATTGTTCAGGTGGAACGCGACGCTGGCCATGCTGCCTTTGTGGCTTTCGCGCGGCCCGTAGACGTTAAAGTAGCGGAAGCCGCAAATCTGCGAGTCGGCCTGCGGCAGAATGTCGCGCACATATTGGTCGAACAGGAATTTGGAGTAACCGTAGACGTTGAGCGGTTGTTCGTACTGGCGGTCTTCCACAAAATTGTCGGTGCGACCGCCGTAGGTGGCGGCGGAAGAGGCGTACAGGAACGGGATACCGCGCTCCAGACAGTAGTGCAGCACTTCTTTGGAGTACTGATAGTTGTTATCCATCATGTACTTGCCGTCCCACTCGGTGGTGGATGAACAGGCTCCTTCATGGAAGATGGCGTCGATATCACCCAAATCGTCACCGGCAACGATACTGGCAATGAAGTCTTCTTTATCCATGTAGTCGGCGATGTCCAGATCGACCAGATTGACGAACTTGGTGCCATCCTTCAGGTTGTCGACCACCAGGATATCCCGGTGTCCGTTATCATTCAGCGCCTTTACGATGTTGCTGCCGATGAAACCGGCACCGCCAGTTACGATAATCATGGGAGTTACCTTGCTAAACGTGCTGGTGGGGCACCGCGCCCCACACCTGTTGAGCGCTATCATAACATTTCGGCGCACGACAGACATCCCACGCTGCTTTTTCCACCGTTTTCTTGCCAACCGCTTCGCATTTCCGACGTGACCGCGGTGGCATTTTGTGGTCAACCCGCCAACCCGTTCCGCGTTTCTCCACTACCTTTAGCTTCATGAGTGCGATGAGCGTTGCCTTATTCAACCAGCCGCTACCCGGTGGGAATGCCCGTGAGGACAAAAAGGAGAGCCGTGCCATGCCTGATGCGTTTTATCAACAACTGACTACCCAGCTTGCTGCGCTACGCGACGACGGGTTGTTTAAGGACGAACGGCTGATCACCTCGGCGCAACAAGCGCTGGTGACGGTGGCGGATGACGGCGAGCTGATTAATTTCTGCGCGAACAACTATCTGGGGCTCGCCAACCATCCGGCGTTGATAGACGCGGCGAAGGCCGGTCTGGATAGCCACGGCTTTGGTATGGCGTCGGTGCGTTTTATCTGTGGCACTCAGGATATTCACCAGACGCTGGAGCAGCAGTTGGCCGCATTTCTCGGCATGGAGGACGCCATACTGTATTCCTCCTGCTTTGATGCTAACGGCGGGCTGTTTGAAACCCTGATGGGCGAGGAGGACGCGATTGTGTCTGATGCACTCAATCATGCGTCGATTATCGATGGCATCCGACTGTCAAAAGCACGCCGTTATCGCTATGCCAACAACGATATGTCTCAATTGGAGACCCAACTACAACTGGCCCGTGCAGAAGGGGCGCGCAATCTGATGATTGCCACTGACGGCGTGTTTTCGATGGATGGCGTGATTGCCAATCTGAGAGGGATTTGCGATCTGGCCGAGCGCTACGACGCGCTGGTGATGGTGGACGACTCTCATGCCGTGGGGTTTGTCGGTGAGAATGGGCGCGGTACCCATGAGTACTGTCAGGTGATGGGGCGGGTCGACATTATTACCGGTACGCTGGGAAAAGCGCTGGGCGGCGCGTCCGGTGGTTATACCGCCGCACGGCGTGAGGTGGTGGCCTGGCTGCGCCAGCGATCCCGGCCGTATCTGTTTTCCAATTCGTTAGCGCCGTCGATTGTTAGCGCTTCGATCCGCGTGCTGGACTTGCTGCGTGACGGTCAGGCGCTACGTCGGCGATTGTGGCAGAACGCCAGCCTGTTTCGCCAGCGGATGACCGAAGCCGGTTTTACGCTCGCCGGTGCGGATCACGCCATTATTCCGGTGATGCTGGGCGATGCCCGACTGGCACAGACCTTTGCTGCCGAGTTACGGCAGGAAGGGATTTACGTCACCGGCTTTTGCTATCCGGTGGTGCCGCACGGGCAGGCGCGCATTCGTACCCAGATGTCGGCGGCGCACACGATAGCGCAGATTGAACAGGCCGTGACGGCGTTTGTCCGAGTAGGACGTCGTCTGAACGTGGTGAAGTGAGGACGCGACGATGAAAGCACTGGCGAAACTACGCCCGGAGCCGGGCATCTGGCTGACGGATGTTCCGGTACCGGAACCGGGCCACAACGACGTGATGATTAAAATTCGCAAAACCGCGATTTGCGGCACCGACGTGCATATTTACAACTGGGATGCGTGGTCGCAAAAAACCATTCCGGTGCCGATGGTGGTGGGTCATGAGTATGTCGGTGAAATCGTCGCGATTGGTCAGGAAGTGGAAGGGTTCAGGATTGGCGATCGGGTCTCGGGTGAAGGACATATTACCTGCGGTTATTGCCGTAACTGCCGGGCTGGGCGTCGCCATTTGTGTCGCAATACCTCGGGGGTCGGTGTGAACCGACCGGGGGCATTCGCCGAGTATCTGGTGATCCCGGCGTATAACGCCTTTCGTCTTCCGGCGGCGATCCCGGATGAGATAGCCGCTATTTTCGATCCGTTTGGCAATGCCGTGCATACCGCGCTGGCGTTTGATTTGGTGGGGGAAGATGTACTGGTGAGCGGTGCCGGGCCGATTGGTGTGATGGCAGCGGCGGTGTGCCGCCATGTCGGTGCTCGCCACGTGGTGATTACCGATGTTAACGATTACCGGCTGGCGCTGGCGAGACAGATGGGGGTGACCCGCACGGTGAATGTAGCGCGGGAGTCGCTGACGGACGTAATGCGGGAACTGGGGATGACCGAAGGGTTTGACGTGGCGCTGGAGATGTCCGGTTCACCTGCTGCTTTTCGCACCTTGTTATCGGTCATGAACCACGGCGGGCGTATTGCCATGCTGGGGATCCAACCGGAAGCGGTCGCGGTGGACTGGAGCGATATTATTTTCAAGGGGTTGGTCATTAAGGGGATTTATGGCCGGGAGATGTTCGAAACCTGGTACAAAATGGCGGCCCTGATCCAGTCAGGGTTGGACCTGTCACCCATGATTACCCATCGCTACGCGATTGATGGCTTTCAGCAAGGTTTTGATGTGATGCGCTCCGGTCAATCCGGCAAAGTGGTATTGAGCTGGGAGTCGTAGTTATGCGCCGTTCATGGGGGAGAACGGCGCGTCTTGTTATCCCAGCCAGGTTTGCCAGTGTTGCTTCAGGTAACTGACGGCCGGGCTGGTCACGATATTGTGTCCAAGTTGCCGCCACAGTTCATGCTGAGAAATAGCCGGTAAAGGACGTTTAACGGCGCAGACCTGAATCGGGCGCAGGCGTTTTGGTGCCGGGGCGGTTGGCTGTGATGCGAGGTACGTCGGTACCGGCGCATAGCGTGGCTCCGGTTCGTTCAGCAACTGACTGGGACGGACCAGTACGATATCGGCAGGCAATGTCGGCAGCATCTGCTGCAATACCTGAATCGTGGTGGGATGCGGATGACCGATGGCGATGGCGTAACCGCTGCGTTGCGCTATCTCTACGGCACGGCTGAACTGGCGTCGGATATCGGCGACGTTCTGGGTATCATCCAAAAACACCTTACGCTTGAGCACCTTGATACCGGTCCCTGCCGCTGCCTGGCTGGCCTGACTGCTGCCGATGGTCATACTGTCGAGAAAGTAGAGGTGGTAGGCGCTCATCGCCTGCATCACCTTTTGCATGCCGGGCAGGCTGGCGGTCATGGCGCTGCCCATATGGTTGTTGAGCCCAACGGCATAAGGCACCTTGTTGACCGCATCACGCAGGATGCGTGCGATTTCCTCACTGCTCATGTCAGGGCGTAACGTGTCCCTTTCCAGTGGCTGTTTGCTCATGGGGGCCATCGGCAGGTGAATCAACACTTCCCGGCCCTGAGCATGGGCTTTTGTTGCCATTTCCCGGGCGTATGGCGCATTTGGCAACACCGCCACGGAAATCGCCGTCGGCATCGCCAGCACCTGGTTTTCGTTATGCGGACGGTAACCAAAATCATCGATCACCAACGCCAGTTTGCCTGCCCACACGGGAAGTGCCAGCAATACGGCAGTAAGAGTCAGCAGACGAGGGAGTAATGGACGCACACCTACCTTCCTAGCCAGGGTAAAGGGTTGACCGCCTGTCCCTGACGCCGAATTTCAAAATAAAGAGCAGGCTGATTCTGCCCGCCGCTGGTGCCGACTAACGCTATCGGCTGACCGGCTTTCACCTGAGCACCTACCGATACCAGCGCGCTCTGATTATAGCCATAAAGACTCATATCGCCTTTGCCATGCTCCAGCACGACAACCTGACCGTACCCCTGTAGCCAGTCGGCCATCAGCACGGTACCGTCGGCGATGGCGTGTACTTCGGTTCCTTCGGCGGCACCGATGACCAGCCCCTTCCAATGCAGCTCGCCCTGCAACGTCTCGCCAAACCGATGTAACGTGCGGCCACGTACCGGCCAGACATATTGACCGGCTGGCTGGCCCAGACCACCCGTCCGCGCCATTAATGAGCGCTCTTGTTCGCTGGGTTTATAACTGGACCCACTGCGTTTGGCCTGTTCTTCTTTTTCATGCAACCGGGCGGCTTCACGGGCTTCGCGTTCGGCGCGGGCTTTGGCTTCGCGCTCGGCACGAGCAATCTGATCGCGCAGACGGGTTTCGTTCTGGCGTAGCTCCGTCAGCTGTTGCTGGTCTTTTTCCAGCGCGTTTTCCAGCGCACCCAGGGTTTTATGGCGCTCGCTTTGGGCCTGCTCCAGAGCGTTTTGTTGCTGCTGCTGGTCACCGAGCAGACGTTTTTGTTGTGTCTGCTTTTGTTCCAGTTGTTGTTTCTGAGTAGCAAGCTGGGTGCGGGTTTGCTGAAGCTCGGTGATGGATTTTTCACGGGCTTTATTCAGGTAGTTAAAGTAGGCGAGGATGCGTTCACGACGCTGGCTTTCTTCACCGCTGAGGATCAATTGCAGCGCACCGTGCTGGCCCTGACGGAAGGCCGCATCAAGCTGCTGTGCCAACAGGGTTTCCTGTTTTTTTTGCCGGGTTTGCAGTGTCGCGATTGAGCTATTCAGACCGCTGATATCCTGATTTAGCCGTTCAAGCGTCGCGCGGGTTTCACGTAACTGGCGGGTCGACTGGGCGATTGACTGCTCCTGCTTTTTCAGTTGCTCAAGCAGGGTACTGCGGCGTTGCTGCTGCTCCCGAACACTTTTTTCTTTCTCGGCGATGTCTTGTTGCAGCGATTTCAACTGCTGTTGGCTGTCGTCGCTCCAGGCGGAGCATGGCAATAGCAGCACGCCAACACAAAGCACACTGGCGCACCGGATTAACAGTTTGTCACGACCCGTTCGCAACGGTACAGAGAACGCTTTTCTGCTCATGGCGAAAGATTATTCCACGATGAACAGCGCCTTACCAGTTGTATGGTCAGGGATTTCTATTTCCATCCATGACAACCGCGCACGCAACCGCACCGCCGGATCACGCGGATAAATGCAAGCCGCCGCGCAGAATCATGATGCGATGTTGGCTTACAGGCTGTAATTGCAGTATCGCACAGGTATACTCAGACACCCTGTATTTGAATTGCTTAACTGATTTCGGAGTCGTTACACCCCATGCAAGAGATTATGCCATTCATCAGCCGACACCCGATTCTGAGCCTGGCCTGGATTGCCCTGCTGGTCGCTGTCATTGTGCTTACGGTGAAGAGTAAACTGTCCAAAGTAAAAGAAGTGGCTCGTGGTGAAGCGATCCAACTGATTAATAAAGAAGATGCGGTGGTGGTCGACACCCGTAATCGTGACGATTATCGCCGTGGCCATATCGCTGGCGCCATAAACTTGTTGCCGAATGACATCAAGAACGGCAGCGTGGGCGAGCTGGAAAAACATAAAGCACAGCCGGTGATCGTGGTGTGCGCTAACGGTATGTCGGCGCGTGAGTCAGCCGAACACCTGTTCAAAGCAGGGTTTGAGCGCGTCATGGTGCTGAAAGACGGGCTGGCTGGCTGGAGCGGCGAAAATCTCCCGCTGGTGCGCGGTAAGTAATGTGGCGGCCCTGATAAGGGGTGCTAGTGTGTTTTATGGCGTGTCCTTCCTGGCGAAAGGAAGCGCGCAAGGAAATCTAACGAAAGGGTATTATTCACATGTCTGAACAAAACAACGTCGAACTGACTTTCCAGATCCAGCGTATTTATACCAAGGATATCTCTTTTGAAGCGCCGAATGCGCCTCAGGTGTTTCAGCAGGAATGGAACCCGGAAGTGAAACTGGATTTGGATACCGCCTCCACCCAGTTGGCTGATGATGTGTACGAAGTGGTGCTGCGTGTAACCGTGACATCCACCCTGGGCGAAGAAACGGCGTTCCTGTGCGAAGTACAGCAGGCCGGTATCTTTACGGTCGCAGGCATTGAAGGGACCCAGTTGGCTCACTGCCTGGGCGCTTACTGCCCGAACGTGCTGTTCCCGTACGCGCGTGAGTGCATCACTAGCCTGGTTTCTCGCGGTACTTTCCCGCAGTTGAACCTGGCTCCGGTTAACTTTGACGCGCTGTTCATGAATTATCTGGAACAGCAGGCTGGTCAGGACGGCGCCGCAGCACAGACGCTGAATGCCTGATGAGCCAGTCTGACGCTGCAATGACGGTGATCGGTGCCGGTTCCTACGGCACCGCACTGGCGATCACGGTGGCCCGCAACGGCCACCGCGTAGTGCTCTGGGGGCATGACCCAGCGCATATTCAGGCGTTACAGGCGGCACGTTGCAATCAGGCGTTTTTGCCTGATGTGCCGTTCCCGGATACGTTGCAGCTGGAAGCCGACCTGTCTCAGGCACTGGCGGCCAGCCGCAACATTCTGGTGGTGGTGCCAAGCCATGTGTTTGGCGGTGTACTGCGCCAGCTTAAGCCTCACCTGCGTTCAGATGCGCGTCTGGTGTGGGCGACCAAAGGGCTGGAAGCGGAGACTGGGCGTCTGTTACAGGATGTCGCCCGTGAAGCGTTGGGTGATAGCATCCCGCTGGCGGTACTTTCCGGGCCGACGTTTGCCAAAGAGCTGGCGGCCGGGTTACCTACCGCGATTGCGCTGGCCTCCACTGAACCGTCGTTTTCCGACGATTTGCAACATCTGCTGCATTGCGGCAAAAGTTTTCGCGTCTACAGCAACCCTGATTTTATCGGCGTGCAGCTGGGTGGCGCTGTAAAAAACGTGATTGCCATCGGTGCCGGTATGTCTGACGGTATGGGGTTTGGTGCCAACGCGCGTACTGCGCTGATAACCCGTGGTCTGGCGGAAATGACGCGGCTGGGTGTCGCACTCGGTGCGGATCCCACCACATTTATGGGCATGGCAGGCCTGGGTGACCTGGTGCTGACGTGTACCGACAACCAGTCACGTAACCGCCGTTTCGGCATGATGCTGGGGCAAGGGATGGATGTGGTCAGTGCCCAGAATCAAATAGGTCAGGTGGTGGAAGGGTATCGGAATACCAAGGAAGTGATGGCGCTGGCGCAGCGTTACGGTGTGGAGATGCCAATCACTGAGCAACTCTGGCAGGTGTTGTATTGCGCGAAAGACGCCCGCGAGGCGGCGTTAAGCCTGCTTGGTCGTGCACGTAAAGACGAAAGCACCAGCCTGTGACGGTGAGTTATTGTTCGGGCCTTCCCACGGGAGGCCCGTTGTTGTTTTATTCTGATAGTGCATGGTGAAAGTTGTCGGTAATAGTCAGCATTAACGCGGTAGATTGACGGTTTTTCAAAGAGGTGTCGCGATGTCGAATGATGAGCTGGAGCTGGTTTGGAAACACATAAAGGAAGAAGCGCGCAGTCTGGCGGAGTGTGAACCGATGTTGGCCAGCTTCTTTCACGCGACGCTGCTAAAGCATGAAAATCTGGGTAGCGCGTTGAGCTATATGCTGGCGAATAAACTGGCCAATGCCATTATGCCGGCCATTGCTATTCGTGAAGTAGTGGAAGAGGCTTACCGTGCTGAGCCACAGATGATTGCGTCTGCGGCACGCGACATTATGGCGGTGCGACTGCGCGACCCGGCGGTGGATAAATATTCGACGCCGCTGCTCTACCTGAAAGGGTTTCATGCGTTGCAAGCCTATCGCATCGGGCACTGGCTATGGCGTCAGGACCGTCAGGCGCTGGCTATCTATCTGCAAAACCAGATTTCCGTGTCGTTTGGGGTCGATATCCACCCGGCGGCGCGTATCGGTTGTGGCATCATGCTCGACCATGCCACCGGCATCGTAATCGGTGAAACGGCGGTGGTAGAAAATGACGTGTCGATTTTGCAATCGGTGACCCTGGGGGGAACCGGCAAAACCAATGGCGATCGTCACCCTAAAATCCGTGAGGGGGTGATGATAGGCGCAGGTGCCAAGATTCTGGGTAATATTGAAGTGGGCTGTGGTGCCAAGATTGGCGCAGGCTCGGTGGTGTTACAGCCGGTGCCGCCGCACACCACTGCGGCAGGTGTACCAGCGCGGATTGTTGGCCGCCCGGAAACTGATAAACCCTCACTGGATATGGACCAGTATTTCAACGGTTCGCTGCGTGGTTTTGAGGACGGCGACGGTATTTAATATTTTTCGGTTTGCCTGTACGGCAAGCCGAATCCCCACCCATGAACATCACCCTTTTCCTCGTCTTCCTGCTGTTTACCCTATGTTTTCGCTAAGAAACTTCTCAAAAACCCTGTATTAACCCGGCATTTCCGTTTTAGAGGTATTTAACCCGGTCAGAATCATTGTATATCAGTGTCTGGCCCATGGCGTGCGGTGGTAAGCCCGCGCCAGACAGCCCGAGCGGGTTGTGGGCGATTGACTTTTGGGAATGTTGTTTATGCGATTAATACTGATATCACACAGCCGCCTCTTCGCGTTGTCTGCTCTGTTCTTGATTCCGACGTTTGATTCTCTGTCTGCTGAAAATACCCTGACCGATAGCACTACGCTGATCGATCGTACTACTCAGAGTGATAGTACTACCCAGCGTGATAGTAAGACCCGGCGTGATCCGGCCCCGAGCTTCTGGCAACGCGCCAGTAATAACCTGTCGGAGACCTGGCAACACCCTCAGTCTCAGGACTTGTATGTGCCAGCGATTACCTGGCATAACCGCTGGACTTACGACAGGGCAAAAACCGATAAGTACAACGAGCGCCCTTGGGGAGCAGGGTTCGGCGTATCGCGGTTGGATAGCGACGGCGACTGGCATGCCTTGTATGTTATGGCGTTTAAAGATTCGTTCAATAAGTGGGAGCCGATTGGCGGTTATGGGTATGAAAAACGCTGGCGGCCGCTGGAAAATCAGGATATCCAGTTCGGGCTGGGGTTTACCGCAGGTGTCACCATGCGGGATAACTGGCACTATATTCCAATCCCGGTGCTCTTGCCGCTGGCATCGGTGAGCTATCAACGGCTGTCTTTTCAGGCTACCTATATTCCTGGCACCTATAACAACGGCAACGTATTTTTCGCCTGGCTACGCTGGCAATTCTGAGTAGTTGAGTGGTTGTATTTTGTTCTGATGTAAACCACATTGAGGAAAATTCAGCCGCCTGACTCGACTACAATGCTTCATCTGTTCCGTGTTATAGAGTGAGTCACGCCGTGCCGTTATTAATCATTACCACTATTATCTGGTCGTTTTCGTTCAGCCTGATAGGCGAATACCTGGCCGGTCAGGTTGATAGCTGGTTTTCCGCCATGTTCAGACTGGTGCTGGCGGCGTTAGTCTTCCTGCCTTTCCTGCGCTGGCGTGGTTATTCCCCCAAAGTGCTGGGGTTATATTTGCTGGTGGGGGTTTTCCAGCTTGGCGTCATGTACCTGTTCCTGTTCCGTAGTTACCTTTACCTGAATGTACCGACAATTCTACTGTTTTCGGTTATGACGCCGCTGTACGTCACACTGATTTATGACCTTTTGAGCGGGCACCGTTTGCGTTGGGGGTATGCCTTCAGTGCGTTGCTGGCGGTACTGGGCGCGGCGGTGATCCACTACCACGGCGTCAGCGATCATTTTTGGTGGGGTTTGTTGCTGGTTCAGGCGGCGAATATCTGTTTTGCCTTGGGGCAAGTAGGGTATAAGCGGCTGATGGAGGTTTATCCGATGCCGCAGCACAGCGCCTTTTCCTGGTTCTATCTTGGTGCGGCGCTGGTGACACTGGTGGCCTGGGCGCTGTTTGGCAATATGGCCAAACTGCCCACCGCGCCGGTACAGTGGGGTGTATTGGTGTTTCTCGGCGTGGTGGTTTCGGGCCTGGGCTATTTTATGTGGAACTATGGCGCGACGCAGGTGGATGCCGGTACGCTAAGTATTATGAATAACTTTCACGTCCCGGCCGGGTTGCTGGTCAACTTCGCGTTCTGGCAAAAAACACCGAACTGGACCAGCTTTGCTATCGGGTCGGCGATTATTGCTGTTGCCTTGTGGGTGCACCAGCGTTGGGTCGTGAAGCGTCCCGCACAAACGGCAGATGTTCACAAGCATGCTGGCGCGCAGAACGAATAAACGCTTCGATAACCGGTTGACGCTGCTCGCCGTCGCGCACCGCAGCGTAGAGTCGGCTCCATAAGCCGTCCCCCAGGGTTTTGGTGACCACCAGACCCTGGCGTTCAAAACTCTCCACCACCCAGTGCGGCAACGCGGCGATGCCCATGCGTGCCGCCACCATTTGGATCAACAGCAGGGTATTGTCCACACTTTTTAGTGACGGGCTGACCCCGGCGGGTTGCAGGAAGTGGCGCCATACATCCAGTCGTTGGCGTTGAACCGGGTAGATCATGAGTGTTTCCTGTGCCAAGTCATCGGGCTCGATGACAGCCTTGGCAGCCAGCGGATGATCCGGCGATAACACCAGCCGCACCTCAAAATCAAACATCGGCGAATAGTGCAGGCCGCTACGCGGCAGAATGTCGGAGGTCATCACCAAATCCAGCTCACCCTGTTGCAGGGCGGGTTGTGGGTCAAAGGTGACGCCGGATTTGAAGTCCATGGCCACTTGCGGCCAGCTCTGGTGAAAGCGCTCCAGCGCCGGTGTTAGCCACTGGATACAACTGTGGCATTCGATAGCCAGTCGCAGGGTGGTTTGATGCGGTTCGTTGCAGGCCTGAAGTGCCTGTTGAATCTGCGGCAGGATCTGCTCAGCCAGCTGCAGTAGAATTTCCCCCTGCGGCGTAAAGCGTAGCGGCTGACTCTTACGGACGAACAAACGGAACCCCAACCGTTGTTCCAGATCGCTGAATTGATGCGACAAGGCCGATTGCGTCTGATGGAGCTGTGCAGCAGCGGCGGCTAACGATCCCGTGGTGCGCAGTGCCTGTAGTGTCCGTAAGTGTTTGAGTTCGATCATGAGAGTCCTTCACAGTGACGGTGAATAAATTGCGCTTGTACTGACTACACTACCTGCGGATTATGGATGTGTAAACATCTGGACGGCTAAATGGGGATTCAAGCATGGCAATTCTAAATCACACTCTCGGTTTTCCACGCGTTGGTCTGCGTCGTGAGCTGAAAAAAGCACAGGAAAGCTATTGGGCAGGGAACAGCACGCAGGAAGAACTGCTGAATGTGGGCCGTGAGTTGCGTGCCCGTCACTGGCAACAGCAAAAAGACGCTGGCGTTGAACTGCTGCCGGTGGGCGATTTTGCCTGGTATGACCATGTGCTGACCACCAGCCTGTTGCTGGGGAACGTACCGGCCCGTCACCAGAATGCGGATGGCTCCGTGAATCTGGATACCCTGTTCCGCATCGGCCGTGGCCGAGCCCCGACCGGTAATCCGGCGGCGGCGGCCGAAATGACCAAATGGTTTAACACCAACTACCACTACATGGTGCCGGAATTTACCCAAGGCCAGCAGTTCAAACTGACCTGGACCCAACTGCTGGATGAAGTCGATGAGGCATTAGCGTTGGGCCACAAGGTAAAGCCAGTGCTGCTGGGCCCGGTAACCTACCTGTGGCTGGGGAAAGTTAAAGGGGAAGCCTTCGATCGTCTGGAGCTGTTGAGCGCGGTATTGCCGGTGTACCAGCAGGTACTGGCTGAGCTGGCTAAACGCGACATCGAATGGGTGCAGATTGATGAGCCGGTATTGGCGTTGGAACTGGATGCTGAATGGAAAGCGGCATGTAAACCGGCTTACGATGCGCTGCAAGGTCAGGCGAAGTTACTGCTGACCACTTATTTTGACAGCATCGGCCAGAATTTGGACGTGATCAAGGCGTTGCCGGTGCAGGGGCTGCATGTCGACCTGGTTCACGGCAAAGACGACGCCGCCGCGCTCAATGCACAGTTGCCTGCCGACTGGGTGTTGTCGCTGGGGGTCATCAACGGTCGTAATGTGTGGCGTGCCGATCTGGCGAGCTGGTTCGAGCGTCTGCAACCGTTGCTGGGCAAGCGTACATTGTGGCTGGGTAGTTCCTGCTCTTTGTTGCATAGTCCGATTGATCTCAGCGTTGAAACTCGTCTGGACGAGGAAGTGAAGAGCTGGTTCGCTTTTGCGATTCAGAAGTGTCAGGAGCTGGCGTTGCTGACCAGGGCGCTCAATAGCGGCAATGGCGATGAGCTGGTGGCATATAGCGCACCGATCCGCGCCCGTCAGACGTCGACCCGTGTGAATAACCCGGAAGTGGCGAAGCGTCTGGCCGCGATCACGGCACAGGACAGCCAGCGTCAGAACCCGTATCCGGTTCGTGCACAAGCGCAGCGTGCGCGTTTCCAGCTACCAGACTGGCCGACCACCACCATCGGTTCGTTCCCGCAAACCACCGAAATCCGTGGCCTGCGTCTGGATTTCAAACAGGGCCGTCTGGATAGTCAGAACTACCGCATCGGTATTGCCGAGCACATCAAACAGGCGATTGTGGAACAAGAACGTCTGGAACTGGACGTACTGGTGCACGGTGAAGCCGAACGTAACGACATGGTGGAGTACTTCGGCGAGCATCTGGATGGCTTCGTGTTCACCCAGAACGGCTGGGTGCAAAGTTACGGTTCCCGTTGCGTTAAACCGCCGGTGGTGATTGGCGACATCAGCCGTCCTGAGCCGATCACGGTTGAGTGGGCGAAGTACGCTCAGTCGCTGACCAGCAAGCCGGTAAAAGGCATGCTGACTGGTCCGGTTACGATTCTGTGCTGGTCCTTCCCGCGTGAAGACGTCAGTCGTGAAACTATTGCTAAGCAGATTGCGCTGGCGCTGCGCGACGAGGTGGCGGATCTGGAACAGGCCGGTATCGGCATCATCCAGATTGATGAACCGGCGCTGCGTGAAGGGCTGCCGCTACACCGCTCCGACTGGGCGGCGTATCTGGAATGGGCTGTTGATGCGTTCCGCCTGAATGCCGCGGTCGCGAAGGACGATACTCAGATTCACACCCACATGTGCTACTGCGAATTCAACGACATTATGGATTCCATCGCGGCACTGGATGCGGACGTGATCACCATCGAAACTTCACGTTCTGATATGGAACTGCTGGAATCGTTCGAAGAGTTCGAGTACCCGAATGAAATCGGCCCAGGTGTGTACGACATTCACTCGCCGAACGTGCCGAGCGTCGAATGGATTGAAGCGTTGCTGCGTAAAGCGGCTCAGCGTATTCCGGCAGAACGCCTGTGGGTGAACCCGGACTGCGGCCTGAAAACGCGTGGCTGGCCGGAAACCCGTCAGTCACTGGCGAACATGGTGCAGGCAGCCAAGCGCCTGCGCGAAACAGCGGAATAAGTCAGCCGAAAACGGTGATGGGGAATGGCGCAAAAGATGACAGGACGCGCGTGAACGACAGGACGTGACGCTTAGGGCTGAGGCGTTGCGCATCACCGCCTGAAATAACAAGGGAGACGACAGTGTCTCCCTTATTTTTTCTTTTCGCTTTATCGGTGGAATTACACCACGCCGTAGCGGGCAAACCACGCCAGCATACGTTGCCAGCCGTCTTTGGCGGAGGCTTCATGGTATGTCGCACGGTAGTCGGCATGGAAGGCGTGATCGGCATCGGGATAAACCACGATTTCTGCATCCGCATTGACTGCCCGTAGTGCCTGACGCATGGTTTCCACCTGTGTCAGCGGGATGCTTTTATCCTGTCCGCCGTATAGCCCAAGCACCGGGGCATTCAGATCTTTGGCGACATCTACCGGATGTTGGGGCGAGGTCAGTGTTTTTTCGGCCACCAGCTTGCCGTACCAGGCAACCGCGGCTTTTAACTGCGGATTGTGTGCGGCGTACAACCAACTGATGCGTCCACCCCAGCAGAAACCGGTAATCGCCAGACGTTTAGCATCGCCACCCTGGCGTACCGCCCAGTGTGCGGTATGGTCAAGGTCAGATAAGACCTGATTGTCTGGCACCTTGCTGACCAGTTCACTCAGTAATGTAGGGATATCGCTGTATTGCTGCGGGTCGCCCTGCCGGAAATAGAGTTCCGGTGCGATGGCCAGATAGCCCTGTTTAGCCAGCCGCCGACAGACATCACGAATATGCTCATGTACACCGAAGATTTCCTGCACGACCAGTACAATCGGTAATGGGCCGTCGGTGTGTTCGGGTTTGGCAAGATAAGCCGGCAGATTATCACCCTGTGAAGGTATCGTGGTTTCACCGGCCACCAGCCCGACGGCATCGGTGGTAATGGCAGAAGAAGCCAGCGGCATGACAGCTGGCGAAAATGCCCGTGTGGTCTCTCTGAGTGTCAGTAGCTCATCGGTTTTCATTGCCTTTCCTTTATCAAGACTGGAATCTGCCAGCGGGACATGTCGCACCCGCGTTAAGCAAGTGTAGGAACTTTGTAGTGTATTGCGAATTTCGGCAACCAGATAGGGCAATCGGTGCCACACGCTGTGCCACATTGTGTGGCGCAATAGCGGATGATTACAGTCTAAAGTGTGATTAAAATCACGTTATTAATGTAAATAGATGTTCGTTACTTTCCAATGAGCGACGTGCTTCACTTAACGGTGAGAATCTGTGCGCTAAGATGGTGCTGTACCTGACAGCTTGCCTGGGAGGCGTTTATGTCCGATGTATTTCATCTCGGTTTAACAAAACAAGATTTGCAAGGAGCCTCGCTGGCGATAGTGCCCGGCGACCCGGCTCGCGTGGAAAAGATTGCCCGCTTGATGGAGAACCCGGTCTTTCTGGCGTCGCACCGGGAGTTCACTTCCTGGCGTGCGGAACTGGCGGGCAAACCGGTGATTGTCTGCTCCACCGGTATTGGCGGCCCCTCTACCTCGATTGCGGTAGAAGAACTGGCGCAACTGGGTGTGCGTACCTTCCTGCGTGTCGGCACGACCGGCGCTATCCAGCCGCATATCGCTGTGGGCGATGTGCTGGTCACTACCGCCGCGGTACGTCTGGACGGTGCCAGCCTGCACTTTGCACCGCTGGAGTTCCCGGCAGCGGCGGATTTTGCCTGTACCTGCGCACTAGCGGAATCGGCGCGTGAAGCAGGGGCGACGCTGCATGTCGGTATTACTGCTTCTTCAGATACCTTCTATCCGGGTCAGGAACGTTACGATACCTATTCCGGTCGGGTCGTGCGGCGTTTTCAGGGGTCTATGGCGGAATGGCAGAGCATGGGCGTGCTGAACTATGAAATGGAGTCCGCTACGCTGCTGACGATGTGTGCCAGTCAGGGGCTGCGTGCCGGTATGGTCGCGGGCGTAATAGTCAACCGCACCCAGCAGGAAATTCCTGATACCGCTACGATGCAAAAAGCGGAACACGCGTCCGTCAATGTGGTGTTGTCGGCGGCTCGCAAATTGCTGAGCGCCTGAGTGTTGTAATGCCACCAAGCGTTGTAATGTCATCAAGAGTTGTGATGCTATCGCTGGGTCGCTAGCCCGGCAGGGCGGTACGAGCATGTTCGTACCGCCTTTTGTTTTTCTGCACACCGACCCCACGAGCTGTTCATCGGTTTGTCGGCCTTCATGCTAATTTAATTGTCAGGCCGGATAATACCCGTCAGTAGCCATCGTTCGGCGATGGTTTAACCGTAATCATTCAGCACAGATAACGGATCCTTGATAGCTAACCCTTGATAACTCATTTTTGATAACGACAGGGAAAGGTATGACTTCATCCTCATTGTTACATCCCTCGTTGCTGCCGCTTGATGGCGGCGTCAATTTTCGTGATTTGGGCGGTATCCGCGTGGCGGATGGGCGGCAGATCCGGCGTGGCAAGCTGTTTCGTTCTGGAGCGCTGGATATGCTGAGCGAGCGTGACATCGACCATCTCGCCAGCGTGCCGGTGGCCCATGTGGTGGATTATCGTGATCAGGACGAAGCAGCGTTGCGGCCCGATCGTCTGTGGTCTGGCGCGCGTTACCATCCGGTACCGGCTAATCCGCTGCGTCATGAGGTCACCGCCAGTCTGGAAACGCTAGGCTCGGAAAAACTCGAGGCATTCGACTCCCGTGCGTTCATGATGGAGCTGTATCGCCGTTTACCGTTTGGCAATCCGGCGTATCAGCATCTGGTGGCGTTGTTGCGCCAGCCGGATGACGGTGCGTTAGTGCAACATTGTGCGGTAGGCAAAGATCGTACCGGTATCGGTTCGGCGCTGGTGCTGTTCGCTCTGGGGGCGGATGAGCAAACGGTGATGGAAGATTATCTGGTCACCGAATCCACGCTGATTCCGTTTCGCCGCCAGTTGTTGGAAGACCTGGCGTCCAGCCTGAGTGAGAAAGCGCTAAAGCGGTTTGATTTCGTCCTTTCCGCCCGCGAAGAATTTCTGGTGACGGCGCTGCACACCATCCGTGAGAAGCATGGGTCGGTGGATAACTGGCTGGCGCAGGATTACGGTCTGGATGCCTCATCGCGTGATGCGCTGCGGGATAAATATCTGGCGTAGTATTTTATTGATACAGGTGGTTTGCTTATTAAAAATATAAATTACTATGAAATAGTGATTGTTGTTTATTATTTTCTATAACTATTTATTTAATTTTATCGTATTAATAAAATGCGCCTGTTGAATTGAATATTCAGCAGGCGTATTTTTATTTTTAAAAGGTGAATCATGTTAGAGTTAATAATAGATGCTATAAATAAAAGGAAAGAGATAATATTTACCTATAGTGGACTGAATCGAACTGCTCAACCTGCGGCGGTTGGAGTATCTACTGCAGGAAATATTGTTTTAAGGTGTTTTCAGACCAAGGGAGCTCATGTAACGGCAGGGCATGAGTGGGATCTTTGTCGTGTAGATCAGATTAGTAATTTGAGCATTACTGAGAATGTTTTTGATGATGATCCTCCTAATTACCGTAAAGGTGATCGTGGTATGCAGAAAATATTTGCAGAGTTATAATTATTGAGTTTATTTTCACAAAGCAAATTTGAAACTCTTTGGGTTGGCTTTAATTTAAATATAAATTTTGTGGTTAATAAAAATTGTATTTAAATTAAATTGTGGCTTGTTTCTAACTACTGAGACTCCAAGTCTCTACAGTGTTCTACTGCTCTTACTCGCCTTGTCAAGCTAGCCCGAAAATGGAATAGCTTAAAGCTACCTTATAACCCGTTAAATAAAATAGAATAATTACTATGAAATTCGCGATTACTTTCTTATTTAGTGCCTTTACCACTTGCTCTGTCGTGGCTTAGTCCTTCTTACGCGAGCCAGTCGCGGAATCATCAGTTGGTACGCGACAGCAGAGTGGAGGCGTATTAAGCTATCGGCCAGTTGAAATCGCTGAGCGTCACGTTCCTGATCCCCGCTTTCGGCATGTTATGGGCATGGATCGGATTGGGCGAGCAGTAGTCCACTTATGTGGTTGTTGGCGGAATAATCATTGGCATTGCCGTGTGGCTAGTGTCGCATTCGCCGACATTGCAGAAAATGAAAGAAAAAACACGCGGGTAACGCAGTTGGTTTGTCTATTGACAGCGCGCGCGGGGCAGTGACTGACCCCGCGCTTGATTGTGCCAGCGACTAGCCGGTATTGCGCATCCCGGCTGCGACGCCCGCGATGGTGACCATCAGCGCTTGTTCTACCTGTGGGTCCGTCATGTCTTGCTGGCGAGAACGGTGCAGCAATTCTGCCTGCAATACGTTGAGTGGGTCGGTATAGACGTTACGCAACGCGATGGATTCGGCAATCCACGGCAGGTCGGCCATCAGATGGTCGTCGTTGGAGATAGTCAGCACCGCCTGGATGTCTTTTTCCAACTGTTCACGCAGCTGTTTGCCCAGCGACCACAGTTTTTCGTCCACCAGCCGCTGGTCGTAGTATTCCGCCAGCCACAGGTCGGCCTTGGCAAATACCATCTCCAGCATGCCGATACGGGTGGAGAAGAACGGCCAGTCACGACACATGGTTTCCAACTGGCTCTGATGCCCTTTGTCGATCACGTCTTGCAACGCTGCACCAGCACCCAGCCAGGCGGGCAGCATCAAGCGGTTCTGGGTCCAGGCGAAAATCCACGGAATAGCGCGCAGGCTTTCCACACCGCCATTCGGCCGACGTTTGGCCGGGCGTGACCCCAGCGGCAGTTTGCCCAGCTCCAGTTCCGGCGTGGCGGCGCGGAAGTAGGGCACGAAGTCCGGATTTTCCCGCACGTAACCACGGTACATGTCGCAGGAGATACGCGACAGCTCATCCATGATGTGATGCCACTCTGGCTTCGGTTCCGGTGGCGGCAGCAGGTTGGCTTCCAAAATGGCGGAAGTGTAAAGCGACAAACTGCTGATGGTGACTTCCGGCAAACCGAACTTGAAGCGGATCATCTCGCCTTGTTCGGTCACACGCAGGCCACCTTTCAGGCTGCCCGGCGGTTGGGAGAGCAGTGCAGCGTGAGCCGGTGCGCCGCCACGGCCAATCGAACCGCCGCGACCGTGGAACAAGGTCAGTGCGATACCGTATTTTTCGCAGGTTTTGATCAGTGCGTCCTGTGCACGGTACTGCGCCCAGGAGGCCGCCATCACCCCGGCGTCTTTGGCTGAGTCGGAATAACCAATCATCACCATCTGTTTGCCCTGAATGAAGCCGCGATACCAGTCGATATTGAGCAACTGGATCATCACGCTGTCGGCGTTATTCAGGTCGTCCAGGGTTTCGAACAGCGGGGCGACCGGCAATGAGTACGGGCAACCGGCTTCTTTTAACAACAGATGTACCGCCAGCACGTCGGACGGGGTACGCGCCATCGAGATAACATACGCGGCAATGGAGTCGCGTGGGGTTTCGGCAATGACCCGGCAGGTTTCCAGCACTTCTTGCGTGTCAGCACTCGGTTCCCACTGCCGCGGCAGCAACGGACGCTTGGAGTTCAGCTCGCGGATCAGGAACGCCTGCTTGTCGGATTCAGACCAGCTTTCATAATCCCCCAGCCCCAGATAGCGGGTGATTTCCGCCAGCGCGTCGGTGTGACGAGTACTTTCCTGACGCACATCGATGCGCACCAGCGGCACACCAAAGCAGCGTACCCGGCGCAGCGTATCCAGCAATTGCCCATCGGCGATGATCCCCATGCCGCAGGCGTGCAGCGACTGGTAACAGGCGTAAAGCGGTTCCCATAGCTGGTCGTTAGTGACCAGCAGATCGTTGGGCGGCACCCGCTGTTCGCCCTTCAGGCGTGCGTCCAGATAGTCCAGTGTGGCGGTTAACTGCGCACGCAGGTTTTTCATCAATTCGCGATAAGGTTCCTGCACCTCGTCGCCGCCAGCAAGTTGTTGTAGTTTGGGCGTGCACGTCGTCATCGACAGTTCAGATACCAGCACCTGCACGTCTCGCAGGAACAGGTCGGCGGCTTTCCAGCGGCTTAACAGCAGCACACGACGGGTGATTTCAGAGGTCACGTTCGGGTTGCCATCGCGGTCGCCACCCATCCAGGACGTAAAGCGCACCGGCACCGAATCTACCGGCAGGCGGTAGCCCAGCTCCTTGTCCATCTGCTCGTCGAGTTCACGCAGGAACGCAGGCACCCCTTCCCACAGGCTGTTTTCCACCACCGCAAAGCCCCACTTGGCCTCGTCTACCGGCGTCGGGCGGATTTTACGGATTTCATCGGTATGCCAGTACTGGGCAATCAGCTGGCGCAGACGGCGCATGATCTGATGGCGTTCGTAGTCGGCCAGGTCGTTGTGATCGAGCTGCTTGAGACAGGTATTGACCTCTACCAGCTTGTGGATCAGCGTGCGGCGGGTAATTTCCGTTGGGTGTGCGGTCAGTACCAGCTCGATAGACAGTGATTCCACTGCATTGCGGATGTCTTTGTCGCTCAGATTGTCGCGGCTTTTCAGGTTGCGAAACACCGTCGCCAGTGCTTCCGGGTTACTGGCCGCTTCGCCGTGCGGAGAAATACTGTGGTACTGCTCGGCGGTGTTGGTCAGGTTAAGGAACTGGCTGAACGCACGGGCGACCGGCAGCAGTTCCTCGTTGGACAGGTTTTGCAGCGTGGTCAACAGTTCCTGACGGTGTGTTTCACTCCCCGCCCGCGACGCTTTGGATAGCTTGCGGATGGTTTCAACCCGCTCAAGGATATTGGCACCCAGCGCATCCTTGATGGTATCGCCGAGCAATTTACCCAGCATGCTGACATTGCTCCGCATGGCGGAATATTGTTCATTCATAGTTACCCTGACCCACCTCATGATTTTGTAAATTTATTACACACAATAATTGTGTGGTTACTGTCTTTTATCTAGCCATGTTCGCCATTGTTCGTCAATGAACGTCTTTTAATCACTACAGTTGTACCCGTTTAACCGGTACAAAGGCAATTTGTGAAATTTAATTACAAAAGCTTGCTGATAAGTGACACTTATCTTATGGCGCTGGAGAAAGCAAGCATGCGGCGAGCCATTGGACGATAAAACGGCAATAAGAAGGCAGAAACGACGAGGGACTGCGGTGCTGAGACTAACGGTTTGGCTGTCAGGAGATTGCCCGGCACTTAAGGCCGGGCAAGTGATGAGCACGCTCAGTACGTGAAATCGGCGGGCGAAATCAGTGCTGGCAGAAGTGGTGCACCAACTGGGTAATCAGGGTGCGAGTGGGTTTGATGAACGACATATCGATAAATTCATCTGGCTGATGCGCCTGATTGATAGAGCCGGGGCCAAGCACCAGCGTCGGGCACAGCTCCTGAATGAATGGCGCTTCGGTACAGTAATTCACCACATCGGTCGGTTGCCCCACCAGTTTTTCCACCACCTGTGCCAGTTGATGGTCCGCCGGGCATTCATAACCGGGGATCGGCGGGTGCAGTTCGCTGATGGTCAGTCGGCCCGGCCAGCGCTCACTGACTGGTGCCAGGGCTTCACTCAACAAGCCGTTGAGATCGCTGAGCGTCATGCCAGGCAGTGGGCGGATATCCATGTGCAGATCACAGCAGGCGCAAATGCGGTTAGCGGCATCACCGCCATGAATATGGCCGAAATTCATGGTCGGGTAAGGAATGTGGAACGCCGGGTTGTGGTAGCGCTGTTGTAGTGTGTTACGCAGCCCCATCAGTTCAGAGATGGCCTCGTGCATCAGCTCAATGGCGTTAACACCGCGTGACGGGTCGCTGGAATGACCGGACTGGCCCTGAATGCGAACGACATTCGACATGTGGCCTTTGTGGGCGCGTACCGGTTGCAGCGAGGTGGGTTCGCCGATAATCGCGCAATCCGGGCGGATGCCGGTCGACTCGGAGAAGTATTTGGCACCCGCCATCGTCGTTTCTTCATCTGCGGTGGCCAGAATGTACAGCGGCTTGGTCAGCTTACTGGCATCCACATTGCGCAGCGCATCAAGAATAAAAGCGAAAAAGCCTTTCATGTCGGCGGTGCCGAGCCCGTAGAGCTTATTGTCGTGCTCAGTGAGGGTAAAAGGGTCACGCGTCCAGCGTCCATCGTCGAACGGCACCGTGTCGGTGTGACCGGCCAACAGCAGCCCGCCGTTACCTTCACCCAGACGGGCCAACAAATTGAATTTATTAAACGTACCGGGAACCGGCTGCACATCGACATGAAAACCCAGATCGCTAAACCATCCCGCCAACAGATTGATTAAGGTCTCATTGCTTTGATCCAGTGCGCGCTCGGTGGCGCTGATGGACGGAGTGGCGATCAATGCCCGGTAGAGCTCCATAAAAGGGGGTAAATTCATCTTCACTGTTGACAGCCTCTGGGTTAGGATAGTATCAATATTCATGCATTTATTGTGAATAAAAATACAATAATGCCAGGCGAAATGAAATCACAAGCTGTGCGGCGAGGCGAGATTGTCGCATAATCGTTTCTTCTGGCTGTTGTGGGTGAACGGCGTGGCCGCGCTGATGAGCCTGCTTACTGTTCCACCTATCTGGCAATAAAGGTATACCGAACTCATGCTGAACACGTTGATCGTTGGTGCAAGTGGCTATACTGGCGCTGAACTGGCCTTGTACCTGAACCGTCACCCACAGATGAACATAACCGCTTTAGCGGTCTCTGCGCAAAGCGTTGATGCGGGAAAACGCATTTCCGACCTGCACCCTCAGCTTAAAGGCATTATTGATTTGCCGGTGCAACCGTTGACCGACTTGGCTGAAGCCGCCAAAGGCGTCGATGTCGTGTTTCTGGCAACCGACCACAAGGTGAGCCACGATCTTGCACCGCAATTCCTGAACGCCGGTTGTACCGTGTTCGACCTGTCTGGCGCATTCCGCGTGCAGGATCCTGAATTTTATACCCGTTACTACGGCTTCGAGCACCAGCACACCGACTGGCTGGCGCAGGCGGTGTATGGCCTGGCGGAATGGCAGGCAGAGTCTATCAAGCAAGCGCGGCTTATCGCTGTGCCGGGGTGTTACCCCACCGCGTCTCAACTGGCACTGAAACCGCTGGTGGAAGGCGGTTTGCTGAACCCGAACCAGTGGCCGGTGATTGATGCCACCAGCGGCGTCAGCGGTGCGGGTCGTAAGGCGAGCATGACCAACAGTTTCTGTGAAGTCAGCCTGCAGCCGTATGGCATCTTCAATCATCGCCATCACCCGGAAATCGCCACCCATCTCGGTATTCCGGTGATTTTCACCCCGCATCTGGGCAATTTCCCTCGTGGTATTCTGGCGACGATTACCTGTCGTTTGCAGCCGGGCGTCACCGCGCAGGACGTGGCGGAAGCCTACCACAATGCTTATCACGACAAACCGCTGGTGCGGTTGTATGAGAAAGGCGTACCGGCACTGAAATCAGTAGTCGGACTGCCGTTCTGCGATATCGGCTTCGTGGTGCAAGACGAGCACCTGATCGTGGTCGCTACCGAAGATAACCTGCTCAAAGGTGCGGCGGCGCAGGCGGTACAGTGCATGAACATTCGCTTCGGTTTCCCTGAAACCCAATCCTTACTCTGATGACACCCTGAGGCGCAAAGACCGATGAATCCGTTAATTATCAAATTAGGTGGCGTATTACTGGATAGCGAAGAGGCGCTGGAGCGCCTGTTCACCGCGCTGGTCGCTTACCGTCAACAGCATCAGCGCCCGCTGGTGATCGTTCATGGCGGCGGTTGTCTGGTCGATGACCTGATGAAGAAACTGTCGCTGCCGGTGGTCAAGAAAAACGGCCTGCGTGTGACGCCAGCCGATCAAATCGACATTATTACCGGCGCGCTGGCCGGTTCTGCCAATAAAACCCTGCTGGCCTGGGCGATTCGTCACGGCATCAACGCGGTGGGCCTGAGTCTGGCGGATGGCGGCAGCACCGTGGTGACACAACTGAATGATGAGCTGGGCCATGTGGGCAAAGCGCAAGCGGGTTCTCCGGCACTGCTCAATACCCTGCTGAGTGCCGGTTATCTGCCGGTTATCAGCTCCATCGGTATTACCGTTGGCGGTGAACTGATGAACGTTAACGCCGATCAGGCTGCCACCGCGCTGGCACAGACGCTGGGCGCGGATTTGATCCTGTTGTCCGACGTGAGCGGCATTCTGGACGGTAAAGGTCAGCGCATTGCGGAAATGACCGCCGGTAAAGCGGAAGAGCTGATCGCTCAGGGCATAATTACCGACGGTATGATTGTTAAAGTGAATGCGGCACTGGACGCGGCGCGTGCGCTGGGTCGTCCGGTCGATATCGCCAGCTGGCGTCATGCCGAGCAGTTACCCATGCTGTTCAACGGCGTGTCTATCGGTACCCGCATTCTGGCGTAATCCGTCAGCATGTTATACGTGTTCTTCCCGCGTAAGTCGCCGGAAGAACACGGCAGTTCAATCGCGGGCTGAACGGGAGTCGGCCCGCTTTTATCAGAGAGACCGGGAGTGTAGTTATGGCTTTGTGGGGCGGACGGTTCACGCAGGCGGCAGATAGGCGTTTTAAACAGTTCAACGATTCACTGCGGTTTGATTACCGTCTGGCGGAGCAGGATATTATCGGGTCCATCGGCTGGTCTAAAGCCCTGGTGACGGTAAATGTACTGAGCGCTCAGGAGCAGCAGCAACTGGAGCAGTCACTCAATGCGTTGCTAACCGAGGTGCAGGCAGACCCGGAAGCTATCCTGCAAAGCGATGCGGAAGACATCCACAGCTGGGTCGAGCAGAAACTGATCGAGAAAGTCGGCGATCTGGGCAAAAAACTGCACACCGGGCGCAGCCGTAACGACCAGGTGGCGACGGACCTGAAACTGTGGTGCAAGGCGCAGGTGAGTGAGCTGGCGCAGGCGATTCGTCATCTGCGAGCGGCGTTGGTTGTTACCGCCGAAGCGAATCAGGATGCGGTGATGCCGGGCTATACCCACCTGCAACGCGCACAGCCGGTGACCTTCGCTCACTGGTGTCTGGCTTACCATGAAATGCTCGCACGTGATGAGAGCCGTCTTGAGGATACGCTCAAGCGTCTGGACGTCAGCCCACTGGGCTGCGGCGCGCTGGCGGGCACCGCTTATCCTATCGACCGCGAGCAACTGGCTGGCTGGTTGGGCTTTGCCTCTGCTACCCGCAACAGTCTGGATACGGTCTCTGACCGTGATCACGTGCTGGAACTGCTGTCCGATGCGTCTATCGGTATGGTGCATTTGTCGCGCTTTGCCGAAGATTTGATTTTCTTCAACAGCGGTGAAGCGGCGTTTGTCGAATTGTCTGACCGTGTGACTTCCGGCTCTTCCCTGATGCCGCAGAAGAAAAACCCGGATGCACTGGAACTTATCCGCGGTAAATGCGGCCGTGTACAGGGCGCGCTAGCCGGTATGCTGGTTACGCTGAAAGGGCTGCCGCTGGCTTATAACAAAGATATGCAGGAAGACAAGGAAGGGTTGTTCGATGCGCTGGATACCTGGCACGACTGCCTGTTGATGGCGTCACTGGTGCTGGAAGGCATTCAGGTGAAACGTCCGCGCTGCCAGGAAGCGGCACAGCAGGGCTATGCCAACGCGACTGAACTGGCTGATTACCTGGTTGCCAAAGGTGTGCCGTTCCGTGAAGCGCACCACATCGTTGGTGAAGCGGTGGTGGAAGCGATTCGTCAGGGTAAAGCGCTGGAAGCGCTGTCACTGGCGGATCTCAAACAGTTCAGCACAGTCATCGAAGATGATGTCTATCCCGTGCTGTCGTTGCAATCTTGTCTGGATAAGCGCGCTGCACAGGGCGGGGTGTCGCCGCAGCAAGTCGCACGCGCGATTGCCGACGCGAAGCAACGTCTGGCGTAATCCCGTTTATCGATATCAGAACCGGCCTGCGGGCCGGTTTTGTTTTTTCTGTCTTCTCCTTCTTTTTTGTCTTCGACCTTTTCTGCTTTCTGATGTCGGCTCGCATTTTCTCGCTATTCGACGGCTTTTCCGGCTGATTTCGCACATAACCTCTGGACAGATATACAGCCTCACTTTACCTTGGCGGGCAGTGGTACTGATAACCTGGAGGCGGTGTGGATATCTCCTTGTTTTATGGCATCGGCGGTGGCGTTGTGGGGCTGTTGCTGGGCTGGCTGGCTGCCAGCTTGCTGCAACAGCAGCGTCAGGCGCGGCATGATACTGAGTTTCGGTTACAGCAGCAGGCGCTGGAACAGACGCGCCAGCAACTGAGCGAAAACCAGCAGGCGCGGCAGCAAGACCAGCAGCGGTTGGATCAACAGTCGCAGGAGTTACGTTCGCTACACGCACAACTGGCGGCGGGTGAGGAGAAACTGCGGCAACTGGCAGAGTTGCGTGAAGAGTGCGCCCAGCTCAATCAGGAGTTGCGTGCGTTGCGTGAGGCCAACGGTGCGCAGGAAGCAGAGCTGCGTGAAGTCACCATTCGTCTTGAAGAGACCCGACTGGCGGCGGAAGAGAAGCAGCGGTTATTGATGAATAGCGAGCAGCGTTTATCTACTCAGTTTGAAAACCTCGCCAACCGTATCTTTGAGCAGACCGGGCATAAGGTGGACCAGCAAAATCAGCAGAGCATGGAGAAGCTGTTGACGCCATTACGCGAGCAGTTGGATGGTTTCCGTCGTCAGGTGCAAGAGAGCTTCGGGGCGGAATCCCGAGAACGACACACGCTGGCGCATGAAATCCGTAATCTGCAACAACTCAACGCCCAAATGGCGCAGGAAGCCATTAACCTCACCAATGCGTTAAAAGGTGACAACAAAACCCAGGGGAACTGGGGGGAAGTGGTGCTGAGCCGGGTACTGGAAAGTTCCGGATTGCGTGAAGGACATGAATATGAGACTCAGGTCAGCGTCCAGACCGCGAGCAATAGCCGCCTGCAACCCGATGTGATTGTCCGGTTGCCGCACGGCAAAGATGTGGTTATCGATGCCAAAATGTCGCTGGTGGCTTATGAGCGCTATTTCAACGGCGATAATGAAGCTGAACGAGCGGCGGCACTGAATGAGCACCTGTTATCTATCCGTAATCATATGCGGTTGCTGGGCAGCAAGGATTACCAGCAACTGCCGGGATTGCGTTCTCTCGACTATGTGTTGATGTTTATTCCCGTCGAACCGGCGTTTCTGGTGGCTATCGATCGTCAGCCGGATCTGATCACTGAGGCATTACGCCACAATATTATGCTGGTCAGCCCCACGACTTTACTGGTAGCGTTACGGACGATTAACAATCTCTGGCGTTATGAGCAGCAAAGCCGCAATGCGCAGTTAATCGCCGAACGCGCGTCACGGTTGTACGACAAACTGCGTTTGTTCGTTGATGATATGGCGTCGCTGGGGCAAGGGCTGGATAAAGCGCAGGCAGGTTATCGTCAGGCGATGAAGAAGCTGGCCTCCGGGCGCGGCAATCTGATAGGCCAGGCCGAAGGGTTCAGGGCGTTGGGGGTGGAGATTAAGCGGCCTGTCAATGTCCCCATGATGCAGGATGAGCCTTTAGCGCCTGATGCGTTGTTCGCCTTGTCACAAGACACGCGTGATGATGATGAGAGTGAACACAGTGTAGATGGCATGGATGATGTGCCGAATGGCACGGCGGTATGATGTTGATCAGGTTCAGCGCACAGGGTGGAAAGAAGGGCGGTCGCTTTTGGGCGGGGTCTGGTACACTCTCTACCCATTAATGCTACCCATTAATGGGTAATGCGATCCTGAAGTTGAAAAAGCAGGTGGATAACATGGTAGACGATTCGGATAAGACGACACATTTTGGTTTTCGCACGGTAGCGAAAGATGATAAGGAAGCCATGGTGGCGGATGTTTTTCACTCTGTGGCTGCCAAATATGACCTGATGAATGATCTGATGTCATTTGGCATTCACCGTGTCTGGAAACGGTTTACCATTGAATGCAGCGGTGTGCGCCGTGGCCAGCGCGTGCTGGATCTGGCGGGTGGCACCGGCGATCTTACCGCTAAATTCTCCCGTTTGGTGGGGGATGAAGGTGAAGTGGTATTGGCGGATATCAATGCGTCAATGCTGAAAGTAGGGCGCGAGAAGCTGCGCAATAACGGTGTGGTGGGCAATGTCAGTTATGTTCAGGCCAATGCTGAAGCGCTGCCGTTTCCAGAGAATTTTTTCGACTGCATTACTATCTCGTTTGGGTTGCGTAACGTAACCGAAAAAGAGCGAGCACTGCGCTCCATGTACCGGGTGCTGAAACCCGGTGGCCGCCTGCTGGTGCTGGAATTCTCGAAGCCGACCGTGAAAGCGCTGAGCAAGGTATACGACGCTTATTCCTTCCATGTGCTGCCACGTATTGGCGAGATGGTTGCCAGCGATGCCGGTAGTTACCGTTATCTGGCGGAGTCCATCCGTATGCATCCTGACCAGGAGACATTGAAAGGGATGATGGCCGATGCCGGTTTTGACAGCGTGGATTACTTCAATCTGACCAGCGGTATCGTGGCGCTACATCGCGGATTTAAATTCTGAGTTGGATACTCCCATGTTGATAATGCCTGTGTTGACGGCGGCACTGGAAACAGCGCTCAATCAGCTTTTGTTCCGTGAACGGAGTCTGAAAGTCGCCCGTCAGCGTTTGCACGGAAAAACGTTGCGAGTTGATGTCGCGGAACTGGGTACGCCGTTGGTATTGGTTTTTTCCGAATATCGCCTTGATGTGGTGAGCCAGTGGGCAGCGCAGCCAGACTGTTGGCTGCAGACCCGCTTACCGGCACTGATGAAATTGCGCGATCGGCAGCAATTGTCTGCGCTGATGCGTAGTGGTGAACTGGTGCTGGAAGGGGATATTCAGGTGGCGCAGCAGTTCGTCACCTTGCTGGATCTGGCGGAGTTTGACCCGGCAGAATGGCTTTCACCCTGGCTGGGTGATGTGGTGGCGGAAGGGCTGAGTCAGGCGGCGGGTAAGGTTTCAGGCACGGTGATGCGTTCGGCATGCCGCCAGCAGCAGGCGTTGTCGGAAACAGTTACCGAGGAGTGGCGTCTGGTGCCAGGCAAGCTGGAAGGGCTCTGGTTTGCTGACGAGGTTGAAGCGTTGGCGCAATCGGTGGAGACACTGTCCGCCAGGCTGGCAAAACTGGAGGGAGCACCATGACGCCGGGAGAATTGTTGCGGTTGTACCGGATTATCCGGGTGTTGCTGAGCTATGGGCTGGATGAACTGATTCCGCGTATTCCTCTTACCATGCCGCTACGCCTTTGGCGTTGTTTACTGTTCTGGTTACCGAATCGTCACAAAGGCCAGCCACTGGGCGAGCGTCTGCGACTGGCGTTGCAGGAACTCGGTCCCGTGTGGATCAAGTTCGGTCAGATGATGTCCACACGCCGTGATCTCTTTCCTCCCGCCATTGCCGATCAACTGGCGATGCTGCAAGACCAGGTTGAGCCGTTTGATGGTGAACTGGCTCGTCATCAGATTGAAACGTCAATGGGCGGCAAGCTGGAGACCTGGTTTGATGATTTTGACGCTAAGCCGCTGGCATCGGCGTCGATTGCTCAGGTACATACCGCCAGACTGAAAACGACGGGTAAAGATATCGTCATCAAGGTCATTCGCCCGGATATATTGCCGGTCATCAAGGCGGATATGCGTCTGATGAATCGGCTGGCTGGCTGGTTACCGTTATTGCTGCCGGATGGTCGTCGCTTGCGACCGCGTGAAGTGGTACGCGATTACGAAAAAACGCTGCTGGATGAGCTAAACCTGCTGCGCGAAGCGGCCAACGCCATCCAGTTGCGGCGAAACTTTGAAAATAGCCCGATGTTGTACGTCCCGGAGGTGTATTCCGACTACTGCAACGAGCAAGTGCTGGTCATGGAGCGTATCTACGGTATTCCGGTGTCGGACGTCGATGCGTTGAAGCGGCATGGCATCAATATGCCGTTGCTGGCTGAACGGGGTGTACAGGTCTTTTTTACTCAGGTATTCCGCGACAGTTTTTTCCATGCCGATATGCACCCCGGCAATATCTTCATCAGTTATGAACATCCGGAAGATCCGCAGTATATCGGGATTGACTGCGGGATTGTCGGCTCGCTGAATAAAGAAGATAAGCGCTATCTGGCGGAGAACTTTATTGCTTTTTTCAACCGTGACTACCGCCGCGTCGCTGAATTGCACGTAGATTCTGGTTGGGTACCGGCTGATACCAACGTAGAAGAGTTCGAATTTGCTATCCGTACCGTTTGTGAGCCCATTTTTGAAAAGCCGTTAGCAGAAATTTCTTTCGGTCATGTATTATTGAACCTCTTTAATACGGCGCGTCGCTTCAATATGGAAGTGCAACCCCAGTTGGTGTTGCTCCAGAAGACGTTACTGTACATTGAGGGCGTCGGGCGTCAGCTCTACCCTCAGCTGGATTTGTGGAAGACGGCGAAGCCCTTTCTGGAAACCTGGCTGAAGGATCAAGTCGGCTTGCCTGCCATGTGGCGGGCATTTAAAGAGAAAGCGCCGTTTTGGGCAGAAAAGCTGCCCGAGATCCCCGAATTGTTCTATGACAGTTTACGTCAGCATAAAATGTTGAAGCAGAACATGGAGTTATTGACCGGCGAGTTGCGCACGCAACGTACCCGATACGGTCAGGCGCGTTATCTGCTGGGCGTGGGGGCGACGTTGCTGCTGAGCGGGACGATACTGCTGGTGAGTCAGGTCGAATCGGATATCATACCGGCTGGCCTGTTCGCCGCGGGTTTTGTGGCCTGGATTATCGGCTGGCGCAGTACTCGTTGAATCGTTGTACCCATTGAATAAACGCCTCATCAGGAGCCCGACGTTGCCTGATGAACGTGTTACATGAATTCCTTTTGAGTAAAGAGGTAAGCATAGTATGGGCGGTATTAGTATCTGGAATCTATTGATTATCGGGGTGATCGTGGTGTTGCTGTTTGGCACCAATAAGCTGAGAACCCTGGGGTCAGATTTGGGCGCGTCAATCAAGGGCTTCAAGAAAGCAATGAGTGACGATAAGCCTGCTGCCAATGATGACAAACAACAAGACGCTGACTTTGCGACTAAGTCCATTTCGGAGCACAAGCCGCAGACAAGTCAGGAAGAGAAAAGCCAGCATAAAGAGCAGGTGTAACCGGTGTTTGATATCGGGTTTGGTGAACTGCTGTTGGTGATGGTGATCGGTCTGGTGGTACTGGGACCTGAACGCCTGCCGATAGCGGTAAAAACGGTGGCCGGGTGGATACGGGCGCTGCGCTCGTTGGCATCGACGGTACAAAATGAACTGGCGCAGGAGATGAAACTGCAGGAATTGCAGGAAAGCCTGAAAAAAGTGGAACAGGCCAGCCAGTTGCAAAATTTGTCGCCGGAGCTGAAAGCGTCGATGGATGAGCTGAAAGAGGCCGCTGAAGCGATGAAGCGTCTGCACAGTATCAAGCTGGATAACAGCGATGCGCCAGGGCATGTGCCGCTTGCCGATCCAGAAGCTGTGCATGATGGCGTGCTGGAAGTTGAGCTGAAAGCGCAAAGCCATGCGCAGCAGAATGTGACGCCGGATATGGCTCCCCCATCTTCCGTTGCGGCTGTTCCGGCTACTGAGCCGGCTGCGCAGGCAGAAATACAGGCAGAGACAAAGGTGCCGAACGTACCAGAGTCAAATGTACCTGTGTCGGCGGCTCCGGTTTCGGAAAACGTCAGCCATACTGCCAGCCATACTGAAAGCAAGGCCAAACCTGAACAGGTGCTGCCCGCTTCTTCCTCCCAACCTTCTGGTGATCGTTAACCTATGGCTGTTGATCAAACTCAACCGCTGATAAGCCATCTGATCGAACTGCGTAAGCGGTTGTTAAATAGCATTATCAGCGTACTGGTCGTGTTTCTGGCACTGGTTTACTTTGCCAATGACATCTACCAGTTTGTCTCTGCGCCACTCATTAAACAGCTGCCGGCTGGGGCCAGCATGATTGCGACCGATGTGGCCTCACCGTTTTTCACCCCGATAAAGCTGACGCTGATCGTGTCGGTGTTTTTATCTGCGCCACTGGTGTTGTATCAGGTGTGGGCGTTTGTGGCTCCGGCCTTGTACAAACATGAACGCCGCTTGATGATGCCGTTGCTGGTGTCCAGCAGCCTGTTGTTTTACATGGGGATGGCGTTCGCTTATTTCATCGTCTTTCCGCTAGCGTTCAGTTTCTTTGCCCAGACCGCGCCGAAGGGGGTCTTGATTGCGACCGATATCAATAACTACCTTGATTTCGTCATGGCGCTATTTATGGCGTTCGGTGTGTCGTTCGAAGTGCCGGTCGCTATCGTGCTGCTGTGCTGGAGCGGGGTTGTTACACCGGAAAGTCTGAAACAGAAACGGCCTTATGTGTTGGTGGGGGCGTTTGTGGTGGGGATGCTGTTGACGCCACCGGATGTGTTCTCCCAGACACTGCTGGCCATTCCGATGTATTTGCTGTTTGAAATCGGCGTGTTTTTCGCCCGGTTCTACGTTGGTAAACGGCGTCGGCCAGAAGAAGAGGAAGACGTTGACGAATCTGCGCCGTCTTCCTGAGTGGCATCTCGCCGTCAAACGGCGGTATTCTTACTGTGACACCTCTTTCGGGAGGTGTTGTTTTTTTGGGGGTGTCCACGGTGATCACCATAACGGATTTTGGGATATCTGCGCATGTTCGATATAGGCGTTAATCTGACCAGCCCTCAGTTTCGTTCAGACCGCGAGCAGGTGGTGAGTAGGGCGCGTCAGGCAGGTGTGACGGGCTTGTTGTTGACTGGCACCAATGCCAGTGAGAGTGGGCAGGCGTACCTGCTCGCCGCGCAATATCCTGATTACTGTTGGTCAACCGCCGGTGTGCATCCACATGATGCCAGCAGCTGGAGTGACGACACTGCGGCGCTGATTCACCAACTGGCAGGACGTGAGCAGGTGCTGGCGATTGGCGAATGCGGGTTAGATTTTAACCGTAACTTTTCCACCCCCGAAGAACAGGAGCTGGCATTTAGCGCACAACTAGCGATTGCCGCTGAGCATGACATGCCGGTGTTTTTGCACTGCCGCGATGCGCATGCGCGTTTTATGGCGCTGTTGACGCCGTGGCTCGATAAACTGCCCGCAGCGGTGTTGCACTGTTTTACCGGCTCAGGCGACGAGCTGTATGAGTGCCTGCGTGCCGGATTGATGATCGGCATTACCGGCTGGGTGTGTGATGAACGTCGTGGGTTAGCGCTACGCGCGCTACTCCCCCGGATTCCGGACGATCGGTTGTTGCTGGAAACCGATGCGCCCTATCTGTTACCCCGGGATTTACATCCTAAACCTGCATCCCGCCGTAACGAACCCTGTTTTCTGCCGCATATCGTCCATCAGGTTGCGCTCTGGCGTGGCCAGGATGCGCAATGGCTTGGCAGAAATGTGGATGAAAACGCCCGTCGGATTTTCCGCCCGGGCCAGAAAGGAGAATAATGATGAGTAATGTTTTTCCCGGTGCGTTTCCAGGACGTCGCCTGCGCCGTCTGCGTCGCCATGATTTCAGCCGCCGTCTGGTGGCAGAACATCAGGTTACGGTTAACGACCTCATCTATCCGGTGTTTGTCATGGAAGGCAAGCAGGGACGTCAGGAAGTACCCTCCATGCCGGGCGTGTATCGCCTGACCATTGATGAGCTGGTAAGAGAAGCGGAAGTGATTGCCAAACTGGGTATCCCAGTGCTGTCGCTGTTCCCGGTGATCGAAGCAGATAAAAAGTCGTTGCTGGCTGAAGAGGCCTACAATCCGGATGGGTTGGTGCAGCGTGCGGTGCGTGCGCTGAAAGATGCCGTGCCGGAACTAGGGCTGCTGACCGATGTGGCGCTGGATCCTTACACGACTCACGGTCAGGATGGTGTCATTGATGAAGACGGCTATGTGGTCAACGACATTACCAAAGAGATTCTGGTGCGTCAGGCGTTATCTCATGCACAAGCCGGTGCAGAGATCGTGGCCCCCAGCGACATGATGGATGGCCGAATCGGTGCGATTCGCGAACAGCTGGAAGAGCAAGGGCTGGTGAATACCCAGATCATGGCGTATTCCGCCAAGTACGCGTCTTGTTACTACGGGCCATTCCGCGATGCATTGGGTTCCTCGGGCAACCTGAAAGGCGGCAACAAGAAAACCTATCAGATGGATCCGGCCAACACCAATGAGGCGTTGCAGGAGATCGCACAGGATCTGCAGGAAGGCGCTGATATGGTGATGGTGAAACCGGGTATGCCGTATCTGGATGTGGTCCGTCGGGTGAAGGACACCTTCGGTGTGCCGACCTTTGCTTATCAGGTGTCTGGCGAGTATGCAATGCAGATGGCGGCAATCCAGAATGGCTGGCTGCAAGAACAGCCGCTGGTGATGGAATCGCTGCTGTGCTTCAAGCGTGCCGGTGCGGATGGGGTGCTGACCTATTTCGCCAAACGCGTGGCCGAATGGTTGCGTGATGACGCGTTACGCCGCTGATGGCATCACGGTAATCACTGTACTGTAATTACTGTTGATGACAGCATGCCGTCAGGGCCAGGCCCTGACGGTTCAGACTTTTCGAAACTGTCGATTGTCGATACTCTGCCGCACCTGCTTATTCAGCAAATTGAGCAGCAGCATGGAGCGTGCCTCGCCATCCGGCTCGGTATAGATGGCCTCTAAGCCACTGAATACCCCTTCGGTGATGGTGACCTGATCGCCGGGTTGAGGTGTTTCCGGGTCGACATGGGTGGTGCACTGATGGTGTTGCAAATCCTCAATGACCTGCTGAGGGACCAACGCCGGCAGGTTGCCGAAACGGACAAAATGACTCACGCCACGTGTTGAACTGATGGTAGTGGTGTGTATGTGCTCCGGGTCGAATTCAACGAACAGATAATTGGGGAACAGCGGTTCGCTGACCTCGGTTCGTTTTCCTCGTACGATTTTCTCCAGCGCGATCATCGGGCTCAGGCAGACCACGTCCTGACGCTCCAGATGTTCTTTGGCCCGCAATAATTGGCCGCGCTTGCAATAAAGTAGGTACCAGGCTCGCATAGTTTCACTTTTTTCTGTGGCTTTTATCGCGGGAGAGGATAGCAAAAGCGTTACGCCTTGCGGGATAAAATTGTTGCGGGAAATTCCTAAATATAGGCGGTGCCGATTATCCGTATCAGCGGGGGTGGTGCCAGAAATAGCATGGTCGGTAAGCGACAGCATGACCAAGAGCCTTTATAATACCTCCACCACTGACCTTTCTGATGATCAGCATGAAATACCGTGACTTACGTGAATTTCTCGCACAGCTTGAAGCGAGAGGCGAACTCAAACGCATCCACCAACCGATAGATCCTTATTTGGAAATAACGGAAATTGCCGATCGCACCTTGCGTGCTGGTGGCCCGGCTTTGCTGTTTGAAAATCCCAAAGGTTACGCTATGCCAGTGCTGTGCAACCTGTTCGGTACGCCGAAACGCGTGGCGTTAGGTATGGGGCAGGAAGACGTCGGCGCGTTGCGGGATGTCGGCCGCTTGCTGGCGTTTTTGAAAGAGCCTGAGCCGCCACGTGGTTTTCGCGATTTGGTGGATAAGCTGCCCAAATTTCGCCAGGTGCTAAATATGCCGACTAAGCGGCTGTCGAACGCACCCTGTCAGGAGCAGGTATGGGAAGGTGAGGATGTGGATCTGGGACGGATTCCGATCATGCATTGCTGGCCGGGCGATGTCGCCCCGTTGGTCACTTGGGGGCTGACGGTGACGCGTGGGCCTTTCAAGGAGCGCCAGAATCTGGGGATTTACCGCCAGCAGTTGATTGGTCGCAACAAACTGATTATGCGCTGGTTGTCACACCGCGGTGGTGCGCTGGATTTTCAGGAGTGGTGCCAACAGCACCCGGGTGAGCGCTTCCCAGTGGCGGTGGCGTTGGGGGCTGATCCGGCCACGATCCTCGGGGCGGTAACGCCGGTGCCGGATACGCTGTCTGAATATGCCTTTGCCGGGTTGTTGCGTGGTCACAAGACCGAAGTCGTGAAATGCCTGTCCTGCGATCTGGAAGTACCGGCCAGTGCTGAAATCGTGCTAGAGGGCTATATCGACGCGGATGAAATCGCGCCGGAAGGACCTTATGGCGATCATACTGGCTATTACAACGAAGTGGATCATTTTCCTGTCTTTACCGTTACTCATGTTACCCAGCGTCGTGACGCTATTTACCATTCCACTTATACCGGTCGCCCGCCTGATGAACCGGCGGTGCTGGGGGTGGCGCTGAACGAAGTGTTCGTACCGCTGTTACAAAAGCAGTTCCCGGAAATTGTCGACTTCTATTTGCCTCCGGAGGGCTGTTCTTACCGTCTGGCGGTCGTTACTATGAAAAAACAGTATGCCGGGCACGCTAAACGAGTGATGATGGGCGTCTGGTCTTTTTTACGCCAGTTTATGTATACCAAGTTTGTTATCGTCTGCGATGACGATATTAATGCCCGCGACTGGAAAGATGTGATCTGGGCGATCACTACGCGTATGGATCCGGCGCGTGATACGTTGCTGGTGGAAAATACGCCAATCGACTACCTGGATTTTGCTTCACCGGTTTCTGGGCTCGGATCCAAAATGGGTCTGGATGCAACCAATAAATGGCCGGGAGAAACACAGCGTGAATGGGGTCATCCTATTACCAAAGATCCGTCGGTTGTCGCCCGTGTGGATGCCATATGGGACGAGTTAGCCATATTGAATAACAGTGGTAAGCCGCGCTGACGGCGCTTATCCTGTTCCCCATTTTGCTTTGACCCTACAGAGGGATCGCATGACAACGTTGAGCTGTACAGTAATGTCGGTGGACGCTATCACCGATACGGTTTACCGGGTGCGCTTATTGCCATCGGCACCTTTTTCCTTCCGTGCCGGGCAATATCTGATGGTAGTTATGGACGAACGTGACAAGCGCCCGTTCTCTATGGCTTCAACGCCTATTGAGCAAGAGTCTATTGAATTGCATATCGGTGCTTCTGAGATGAACCTGTATGCGATGGCAGTGATGGAGCGCATCCTGAAGGAAAAATCGCTGGTCGTCGATATTCCTCACGGCGACGCCTGGCTACGTGAAGACAGCGACCGGCCGTTGATTTTGATAGCAGGTGGGACAGGTTTTTCTTACGTGCGCTCGATTTTACTGACGGTGCTGGCACGCCAGCCGGAGCGTCAGGTTTCCGTCTATTGGGGCGGACGTGAACTGCGTCATTTATACGATTTGGGCGAGTTGCAGTCGCTGGCGCAGGTGCACACCAACCTGAACGTGATCCCGGTAGTTGAACAGCCGGACGAGCAGTGGCATGGACGTTCCGGTACCGTGTTAAGCGCTGTTCTCCAGGATTTCGGCTCACTGGCCTCGCATGATATTTACATCGCAGGGCGTTTTGAAATGGCAAAAATCGCCCGTGAGCGTTTTTGTAATGAACGTGGCGCCCAGCCTGCGCACATGTACAGCGACGCGTTTTCCTTCATCTGATCCTGCTTGCAGTTCCGTCGTGGCCGGGTTGTTGTACCCGGCCACGTTGTTTTGGCTCAGACAGCATACTGGTGCGGGTGGCTTACTGCGCTATATGCGTTCAGGCCCCCCGGCGTAATGGTGCCGACATAGCGATGAAGAGTAGGCATTGATAGCTGGGGGGCATCAATACAGACGCGTTATACCCGCTCCAGCACCGTGGCGATACCCTGACCCAGACCGATACACATGGTCGCCACACCGAATTCTACGTCTCGTTGCTCCATCAAATTGATGAGCGTAGTGATAATGCGCGCACCGGAGCACCCCAGCGGATGACCCAACGCGATGGCACCGCCATTCAGGTTGACCTTATCATCCAGGCTATCCATCAATCCTAATGCCTTGATACAGGGCAGTGTTTGGGCGGCAAACGCTTCATTGAGTTCAAACAGACCAATATCGCTCAGAGAAAGGCCTGCCCGTTGTAGCGCTTTTTGAGTAGCAGGTACCGGACCGAATCCCATCACGGAAGGGTCACAGCCAACGACCGCCATCGCCCGCACACGTACCCGTGGCGTTAACCCCAACGCCAGCGCACGGGATTCGCTCATCACCAGCAGCGCGGCGGCACCATCTGACAATGCCGATGAGCTACCGGCTGTGACCGTACCGTTCACCGGGTCAAATGCCGGGCGCAGAGCTGCCAGAGCGTCGAAACTTGTGTCCGCCCTGACGACTTCGTCGTAGTCAAAGGGGTGTAACGCGCCGTCGGCGTTATGACCGGTGGTAGGGATAATTTCATGGCGAAACGCGCCGGACTGGGTCGCCGCCCAGGCGCGCTGGTGTGAGCGGGCGGCGAAAGCGTCCTGCATTTCACGACTGATGTGGTGCTGGCGTGCCAGTAGCTCTGCTGTCAGCCCCATCATCGCGGCGGCTTTCGCGATGTTTTTGCCAAGGCCGGGGTGAAAATCAACACCGTGGCTCATCGGCACATGTCCCATATGCTCGACGCCGCCGACCAGACACACATCAGCATCACCGGTCATGATGGTTCGTGCCGCGTCGTGCAATGCCTGCATGGATGAACCGCACAGACGATTGACGGTGACGGCAGGTACCGAATGGGGAATTTCGGCCAGTAATGCGGCATTACGTCCCACATTGAAGCCTTGCTCTAGCGTCTGTTGCACGCATCCCCAGTAGATGTCGTCGATTTTATCCGCTTCCAGCGCTGGGGTACGACTCAGCAGGCTGCGCATCAAATGCGCGGACAGGGTTTCAGCCCGGACCTGGCGAAACGCACCACCTTTGGAGCGACCCATCGGGGTGCGCACTGCATCAACAATCACTGCATTTTCCATCGTCGTGCGTCCTTATGCCGGTTGGTGAAGAGAAAGGTCGGCGTGAGGTTTAACCGCCGGGTAGTAGCGCTGCTGGTGCTGCGCCATCTGCAACAAGCTTTCCGGTATGGCGTAAAGCGGCCCCAGCGACACCAGCGACTGGGCAATGTCCACGTAGTGCTGGCTGCCCAGTGTGTCCAGATAACGGCAGGCACCGCCATGGAACGGTGGAAAACCCAGCCCGTAAAGCAGAGCCATATCGGCTTCCGCTGGCGTGGCGACGATCCCCTCTTCCAGACAACGTGCGACTTCGTTGAGCATTGGCACCATCAGGCGATGGATAATCTCTTGCGCGCTGAAGGTCCGCTTCGACTCGCAGACAGCATCCAGCAAGATATCGGTCTGTTCGTCCTGCTCCCGGCGTGGTTTGCCTTTCGCATCCGGGCTGTAACGGTAGAAACCAGCACCGCTTTTCTGACCTAAACGCTGGTGTTCTACCAGGACATCGACCGCGTCGCGGTAGGTTTTTGCCATGCGTTGAGGAAAACCTGCCGACATCACCGCCTGTGCATGGTGGGCGGTATCCAGCCCGACCACGTCCAGCAGGTAAGCCGGTCCCATCGGCCAGCCGAATTGTTTTTCCATCACGGCATCAACATCGCGGAAATCCGCACCGTCACGCAATAGCAAACAGAACGCGGCGATATAAGGGAACAACACACGGTTGACGAAAAATCCGGGGCAGTCATTCACTACAATCGGGGTTTTCCCTATTTTGGTGGCGTAAGCGACTACGCGAGCCAGCGTTTTCTCATCGGTCTGGGGGCCGCGAATCACTTCTACCAACGGCATCCGGTGTACCGGGTTGAAAAAATGCATGCCGCAGAAATTTTGTGGTCGTTGCAAGGCGGTGGCCAACTGCCCGATAGGAATGGTCGAGGTATTGGAAACGATCAACGTCTGCTCACTGACGCAGGTCTCGACATCGGCCAGTACCCTGGCCTTTATTTGTGGGTTTTCCACCACCGCTTCGATAACCAGGTCAGCCTGCTCCAGCCCATTGTTATTCAATGTCGGATGGATACGAGCCAGTATTCCCATCATACTCATGGCATCCAGCTTGCCGCGCTGTAGCTGTGCATTCAGTAGCTTGGCGGCTTCCTCCATCCCTAATGTCAGTGCTTTTTCGTTGATATCTTTCATCCATACCGGCACCCCTTTGCGTGCCGACTGACAGGCAATACCGCCGCCCATGATCCCGGCACCGAGCACCGCAACGCGTGCTGGTGGCGATGCGTCACCCGCCCATTTTTTTGCTGTGTTTTTTACCGCTTGTTCGTTCAGGAAGACACCGACCAACGCATACGCCGCTGTGGTTTGAGTCAGCGTAACGAAATTGTCGGTTTCCAGCTTCAGCGCGGCATCGCGCTCTAATCTGGCAGCGGCTTCAATGGTTTTGAGCGCCATCATTGGCGCAGGGTAGTGAGGACCGGCTGCTTGCTGTACCAGTGCGCTGGCGGTGGCAAAACTCATGGTTGCCTCGATGCGATTAAGCCGTAGCGGCGCTTGTTTCTGGCGGCGACGGGCTCGCCAGTCAAGTTTATCCTCCGCCGCCAGACGCAACATATGCAACGCTGACGATAACAGCTTGTCGCTGCTGGTAACCGCATCAATTAACCCGACTTTCAGGGCCTCGTCGGCAGACAGATCTTTACCCGCGGTGATGATTTCCAACGCACCGTCTGCACCCAGTAGTCGCGGTAATCGAACCGTGCCGCCAAACCCTGGCATGATCCCCAGTTTCACTTCCGGCAGGCCGATGCGAACGTCGGGTGTCGCCAGGCGGAAATCGGTCGCCAGCACACACTCGCACCCACCGCCTAGCGCATAACCGTTGATGGCGGAAAGCGTCGGCACTGGTAAGTCTTCCAGTTGGCTGAAAATGGCGTTGGCGTCGGTCAGCCACTGATGAAGGGTTTCTGGCGGTGCGGCGAACAATGACAAAAATTCGGTGATGTCCGCTCCGGCAATAAACGCGGGTTTGTCCGAGCGCAGCAACAGGGCGCGAAGCGAAGCGTGTTGCGTCAGGTGATTCAGGGCTTCGCCAAGACTGGCTACCGTACGGGTGTCCAGCTTATTGACGCTGCCAGGCGCAGCAAAAACCAGTTCGGCAATGCCGTCTTCCAGCCAGTTGAGGTACAGCGTGTCGCCTTGATAGATCATGGTGTTCTCCACGGTTATCCGTTATCTGGTATGACCAGATAGTGAAGAAAATTGTGGGTTTGATGTTAATGAAATGCAAACAGTGCGTGAGGGATTTGCCGGGAGGATCACAAGCTGAGCAACGCTGCCGTCATCGGGGCGCTGTGTTACACTGGAAAACAGGTTGTTATCAATGGGGATTATGATGGAAACGCTGGCTTCTTTGTATCATCAACATGTGGCGACCCTGCAGCAACGCACGCAGGCAGTTCTGGCTCGGCATAATCTGGATGCCTTATTGATCCACTCCGGTGAGTTGATGATGGCGTTTTTGGATGACCATGCCTATCCGTTCAAGGTCAATCCACAGTTTAAAGCCTGGCTGCCGGTGACGCAGGTGCCGAATTGCTGGTTGTGGGTGGATGGGGTCAATACGCCGAAGCTGTGGTTCTATTCCCCCGTTGATTACTGGCATAACGTGGCATCAGTGCCGGATAGTTTCTGGACGACGTCGTTGGATATCCAGGTGCTGCGCAAGGCTGATGATATTGCGGCACAACTGCCTGCCCAGCGTCAGCAGGTTGCCTATATCGGTTCCGCTTCACAACGTGCGCTAAGCCTGGGGATTACGCCGGAACACGTCAATCCGAAAGGCGTACTGGATTATCTGCATTACCACCGTGCCTACAAAACGGATTATGAACTGGCTTGTATGCGTGAAGCGCAGAAAACCGCGGTGGTTGGTCATCGTGCTGCTTACGAAGCGTTCCAGTCCGGTATGAGCGAGTTTGATATTAATCTGGCGTACCTGACCGCCACGGGGCACCGTGATACCGATGTGCCTTATGACAATATCGTTGCTCTTAACGAACATGCAGCGGTGCTGCACTACACCCAACTGGAACACCGTGTGCCAACGGAAATGCGCAGTTTCCTGCTGGATGCAGGCGCGGAGTATAACGGCTATGCGGCAGATATCACCCGCACTTACGCCGCTCAGCATGACAATGAGTATGCGGCGCTGGTGAGGGACCTGAATCACGAGCAACTGGCGCTGATCGATACGATGAAAGCCGGTGTGCGCTATACCGATTACCATTTGCAGATGCATCACCGTGTTGCGTCGCTACTTAAACGTCATCAACTGGTGACCGGGTTGAGCGAAGAAGCGATGGTAGAGCAGGGGGTAACTTCGCCGTTCCTGCCGCATGGTCTGGGCCATCCGCTTGGCCTGCAGGTACACGATGTCGGCGGGTTTATGCAGGATGATACCGGCACTACGTTGCCTGCGCCGTCTGCACATCCCTATCTGCGCTGTACCCGTATTTTGGAACCGCGCATGGTGCTGACTATCGAACCGGGTATCTATTTCATCGATTCTCTGCTTGAACCCTGGCGCCGGGGTGAGTTGCGCCAGCATTTCAACTGGCAGAAACTGGATGCGTTACGTCCGTTTGGTGGTATCCGTGTTGAAGACAATATCGTGGTCCATGACAAACGTATTGAGAACTTAACGCGTGCGCTCGATCTGGCCTGATGCAGTCATATCCAGTGCCCGCGGCGTCTGTCAGCGTCGATGAAGAGATTAAAAAGAGCCGTTTTATTACTCTGCTCGCACCCGCCTGTGGAGTGGAAGCGGCTCGATACGTGATTCAGCAGGCTCGCGAGCAGCATCCCTCGGCGGCTCACCATTGCTGGGCCTATGTCGCAGGTTCCCCCGTCGACTCTCAACAACTCGGCTTTTCTGATGACGGAGAACCTTCGGGCACCGCAGGTAAGCCAATGCTGGCCCAATTGATGGGGAGTGGCATCGGTGAAATCGTGGCGGTAGTAATACGGTATTATGGCGGTATCAGGTTGGGTACCGGTGGGCTGGTCAAAGCCTATGGCGGCGGCGTTCAGCAAGCGTTGAAACAACTGCCCGTTCAGCAGAAAGTGATGTATCAGAAATATCGATTGCAGTGCGACTATGCGTTGCTCCCACAGCTGGAGAGCGTGGTGCTGGCATTACAGGGGCTCATCGTCTCAACGGAGTACGCCGGTGACGTTACCCTCCAACTGGCGTTTCCGATAACGACAGTGGAAGAGGCAGCGCGGCGACTACGCGATATTAGTCGTGGTGCGTTGCATTTGCAGTCAATTTCACAATAATCCAGCACGTAATCTTGAACCATTAAAGGAAGGCTCCCTGATGCACTTGCGTGCCATAACCCGCATTGTCGGACTGCTGGTCATCCTGTTTTCCGGCACCATGTTCGTTCCAGGCATGGTGGCGTTGATCTACCGTGACGGCGCCGGTCGGGCATTTATCCAGACATTCATTGTCGCGTTGGTTATGGGGCTGCTGTTGTGGCTGCCCAACCGTAAACACCGGCATGAGTTGAAAACCCGTGAAGGGTTTTTAATTGTCGTGTTGTTCTGGACGGTGCTGGGCAGCGTTGGGGCGTTGCCTTTTTTGTTTGCTGAACGGCCCAATCTCTCGGTGACAGATGCGTTTTTTGAATCCTTTTCCGGCCTGACAACTACCGGCGCTACTACGCTGGTCGGGCTGGATTCCCTGCCGAAGGCCATTTTGTTCTATCGACAGATGCTGCAATGGATGGGCGGTATGGGGATCATTGTACTGGCGGTGGCGATTCTGCCGATTCTGGGCGTCGGGGGGATGCAGCTTTATCGTGCTGAAATGCCAGGTCCGCTGAAGGACAATAAAATGCGCCCCCGCATCGCGGAAACCGCCAAAACCCTCTGGCTGATTTATGTTTTGCTGACGGTGGTATGCGCATTCTCTTTGTGGCTGGCTGGCATGTCGGTCTTCGATGCAATCAGTCACAGTTTTTCGACTATCGCCATCGGTGGATTTTCAACCCATGACGCCAGCATCGGCTATTTCAACAGCCCCACCATCAATACCATTGTCGCGGTATTTCTGCTGATTTCCGGCTGTAATTTTGGTTTGCACTTTGCGGTGCTAAGCGGTCGCAGCTTGCGCGTATACTGGCGTGACCCCGAATTCCGTATGTTTATCTTCGTGCAGATGTCGCTGGTTGTGATTTGTACCCTCGTTTTGTGGGTACATGGTGTGTACAAGACGGGGATGGAAACGCTGAACCAGGCGTTTTTTCAGGTGGTGTCGATGGCAACGACTGCAGGCTTTACTACCGATAGCATTGCCTCCTGGCCATTGTTCTTGCCGGTATTGCTGCTTTGCTCGGCGTTTATCGGTGGTTGTGCCGGTTCAACCGGCGGTGGCCTGAAAGTCATTCGTATCCTGTTACTGTTTTTACAGGGATCGCGTGAGCTGAAGCGATTGGTTCACCCGAATGCGGTATATACCATCAAGCTCGGCCAGCGCGCGTTGCCGGAACGAATTCTGGAGGCCGTATGGGGGTTTTTCTCAGCGTATGCGCTGGTGTTTATCATCAGCATGCTGGCGGTGATTGCGACAGGGGTCGACAATTTCTCTGCTTTTGCTGCTGTCGCTGCCACCCTTAACAATCTTGGCCCCGGACTTGGGACAGTAGCCGACAATTTCACTTCCATGAATGACGCCGCCAAATGGATTCTGATTGTCACTATGTTATTTGGTCGTCTGGAAGTGTTTACCATGCTGGTGCTATTTACTCCCACCTTTTGGCGGGAATAACGGATAAAGGAAACGTGCTATGAAAGCATTAATATTGTTTTCCAGTCGGGATGGTCAAACACGGGCGATAGCGTCTTACATCGCCAATAACCTGAAAGGGACGCTGGAGTGTGATGTGGTCAACATTCTGAGCGCTCATGAAGTCGATCTCGATAAGTACGACAAGGTGATGATTGGCGCATCCGTGCGCTACGGACATTTTCACCCAGCCCTGGAAAAATTCATCCGTCAGCACCTCTCCTTATTACAGCAAAAACCCAGTGCGTTCTTTTCTGTCAATCTGACGGCCCGTAAGCCTGAGAAGCGCTCGTTACAAACCAACGCGTATACCCGCAAGTTTTTGCTGCGCTCTCCCTGGCAGCCCGATTTGGGCGCTGTGTTTGCGGGAGCGTTGCGCTATCCCCGTTATCGTTGGTTCGACCGTGTCATGATTCAACTGATTATGCGCATGACGGGCGGCGAAACCGACAGTACGAAAGAGATTGAGTATACCGACTGGGAGCAGGTGGCGCGCTTTGCCCAGTCGTTCGGCCAACTTACCCAGAAAAAGGCGGTTTAACGGGGGGAAATCGGCGTAGTGGTGAAAAAAGAGGCGTTCAGTAATTTTTTTGAAATTAGTGCTTGTCAGGCCGGAATAACTCCCTATAATGCGCCTCCACTGACACGGCAACGGCGAAACGCCAGCGCAGTTTCAGTAAGAAATCAGGCGCATACCGCTTGACTTCTTGTCGGGACAGCATAATATATGCGACCCGCGGCCACGATAAGTGGTGCTGCTCTTTAACAATCAATCAGACAATCTGTGTGGGCACTCGCAGGACGCTTCACTAAAAAATTAGTGAAAGTCTTGAAGAGTGACAACAGTTAATTCATTACGAATAAACAGTAAATTCTTTGAGCACCGTTTTCTTCGGAAAACACATCAAACTTTAAATTGAAGAGTTTGATCATGGCTCAGATTGAACGCTGGCGGCAGGCCTAACACATGCAAGTCGGGCGGTAGCACAAGGGAGCTTGCTCCCTGGGTGACGAGCGGCGGACGGGTGAGTAATGTCTGGGAAACTGCCTGATGGAGGGGGATAACTACTGGAAACGGTAGCTAATACCGCATAACGTCGCAAGACCAAAGAGGGGGACCTTCGGGCCTCTTGCCATCGGATGTGCCCAGATGGGATTAGCTAGTAGGTGAGGTAAAGGCTCACCTAGGCGACGATCCCTAGCTGGTCTGAGAGGATGACCAGCCACACTGGAACTGAGACACGGTCCAGACTCCTACGGGAGGCAGCAGTGGGGAATATTGCACAATGGGCGCAAGCCTGATGCAGCCATGCCGCGTGTGTGAAGAAGGCCTTCGGGTTGTAAAGCACTTTCAGCGGGGAGGAAGGGAGCAGGGTTAATAACCCTGTTCATTGACGTTACCCGCAGAAGAAGCACCGGCTAACTCCGTGCCAGCAGCCGCGGTAATACGGAGGGTGCAAGCGTTAATCGGAATGACTGGGCGTAAAGCGCACGCAGGCGGTCTGTTAAGTTGGATGTGAAATCCCCGGGCTTAACCTGGGAACTGCATTCAAAACTGACAGGCTAGAGTCTCGTAGAGGGGGGTAGAATTCCAGGTGTAGCGGTGAAATGCGTAGAGATCTGGAGGAATACCGGTGGCGAAGGCGGCCCCCTGGACGAAGACTGACGCTCAGGTGCGAAAGCGTGGGGAGCAAACAGGATTAGATACCCTGGTAGTCCACGCTGTAAACGATGTCGATTTGGAGGTTGTGGTCTTGAACCGTGGCTTCCGGAGCTAACGCGTTAAATCGACCGCCTGGGGAGTACGGCCGCAAGGTTAAAACTCAAATGAATTGACGGGGGCCCGCACAAGCGGTGGAGCATGTGGTTTAATTCGATGCAACGCGAAGAACCTTACCTACTCTTGACATCCAGAGAAGCCTGCAGAGATGCGGGTGTGCCTTCGGGAGCTCTGAGACAGGTGCTGCATGGCTGTCGTCAGCTCGTGTTGTGAAATGTTGGGTTAAGTCCCGCAACGAGCGCAACCCTTATCCTTTGTTGCCAGCACGTAATGGTGGGAACTCAAGGGAGACTGCCGGTGATAAACCGGAGGAAGGTGGGGATGACGTCAAGTCATCATGGCCCTTACGAGTAGGGCTACACACGTGCTACAATGGCGTATACAAAGAGAAGCGACCTCGCGAGAGCAAGCGGACCTCATAAAGTACGTCGTAGTCCGGATTGGAGTCTGCAACTCGACTCCATGAAGTCGGAATCGCTAGTAATCGTAGATCAGAATGCTACGGTGAATACGTTCCCGGGCCTTGTACACACCGCCCGTCACACCATGGGAGTGGGTTGCAAAAGAAGTAGGTAGCTTAACCTTCGGGAGGGCGCTTACCACTTTGTGATTCATGACTGGGGTGAAGTCGTAACAAGGTAACCGTAGGGGAACCTGCGGTTGGATCACCTCCTTACCGAGTAGAAGTGCCTGCGTGGTGTCCACACAGATTGTCTGATGAAGAAGATGAGCAGTAAAACCTTATAGGCTTGTAGCTCAGGTGGTTAGAGCGCACCCCTGATAAGGGTGAGGTCGGTGGTTCAAGTCCACTCAGGCCTACCAACTCTACTTGTCCTTGAAACGTTCACGAACTGCGTTGACGATGTGCTTTTGCACGGAGCGCGACGGGGTATGCAGTGTTTCTGTGGCTAAGCGGGTTGAAAAGGTTGATGCATCTATGGGGCTATAGCTCAGCTGGGAGAGCGCCTGCTTTGCACGCAGGAGGTCTGCGGTTCGATCCCGCATAGCTCCACCATTTACGAATGACTTCAGAGTGTACTGGCAACAGTATGCTGCGAAGTATTCTGCTCTTTAACAATCCGGAACAAGCTGAATAATTTGAAACGACGGCATGTGAGTGTGAATTCATGTGTTGTTGGAGTCTCTCAAAATACTCATATCCCGAGACACTTTCGGGTTGTGAGGTTAAGCGACTAAGCGTACACGGTGGATGCCTAGGCAGTCAGAGGCGATGAAGGGCGTGCTAATCTGCGAAAAGCGTCGGCAAGGTGATATGAACCGTTATACCCGACGATACCCGAATGGGGAAACCCAGTGTGATTCGTCACACTATCACACACTGAATCCATAGGTGTGTGAGGCGAACCGGGGGAACTGAAACATCTCAGTACCCCGAGGAAAAGAAATCAACCGAGATTCCCCCAGTAGCGGCGAGCGAACGGGGAGGAGCCCAGAACCTGAATCGGCTTGTGTGTCAGTGGAAGCGTCTGGAAAGGCGCACGGTACAGGGTGACAGTCCCGTACACGAAGATGCACAGGTCGTGAGTTCGACGAGTAGGGCGGGACACGTGGTATCCTGTCTGAACATGGGGGGACCATCCTCCAAGGCTAAATACTCCTGACTGACCGATAGTGAACCAGTACCGTGAGGGAAAGGCGAAAAGAACCCCGGCGAGGGGAGTGAAATAGAACCTGAAACCGTGTACGTACAAGCAGTGGGAGCACCTTTAGGGTGTGACTGCGTACCTTTTGTATAATGGGTCAGCGACTTATATTCTGTAGCAAGGTTAACCGAATAGGGGAGCCGCAGGGAAACCGAGTCTTAACTGGGCGTCTAGTTGCAGGGTATAGACCCGAAACCCGGTGATCTAGCCATGGGCAGGTTGAAGGTTGGGTAACACTAACTGGAGGACCGAACCGACTAATGTTGAAAAATTAGCGGATGACTTGTGGCTGGGGGTGAAAGGCCAATCAAACCGGGAGATAGCTGGTTCTCCCCGAAAGCTATTTAGGTAGCGCCTCGTGAACTCATCTTCGGGGGTAGAGCACTGTTTCGGCTAGGGGGCCATCCCGGCTTACCAACCCGATGCAAACTGCGAATACCGAAGAATGTTATCACGGGAGACACACGGCGGGTGCTAACGTCCGTCGTGAAGAGGGAAACAACCCAGACCGCCAGCTAAGGTCCCAAAGTCATGGTTAAGTGGGAAACGATGTGGGAAGGCCCAGACAGCCAGGATGTTGGCTTAGAAGCAGCCATCATTTAAAGAAAGCGTAATAGCTCACTGGTCGAGTCGGCCTGCGCGGAAGATGTAACGGGGCTAAAACCATGCACCGAAGCTGCGGCAGCGACACAATGTGTTGTTGGGTAGGGGAGCGTTCTGTAAGCCTGTGAAGGTGGCCTGTGAGGGCTGCTGGAGGTATCAGAAGTGCGAATGCTGACATAAGTAACGATAATGCGGGTGAAAAACCCGCACGCCGGAAGACCAAGGGTTCCTGTCCAACGTTAATCGGGGCAGGGTGAGTCGACCCCTAAGGCGAGGCTGAAAAGCGTAGTCGATGGGAAACAGGTTAATATTCCTGTACTTGGTGTTACTGCGAAGGGGGGACGGAGAAGGCTATGTCATCCGGGCGACGGTTGTCCCGGTTTAAGCGTGAAGGTGGGTGGACCAGGCAAATCCGGTCTGCTGTTAACACTGAGGCGTGATGACGAGGCACTACGGTGCTGAAGTGACAGATGCCCTGCTTCCAGGAAAAGCCTCTAAGCATCAGGTAACATTAAATCGTACCCCAAACCGACACAGGTGGTCAGGTAGAGAATACTCAGGCGCTTGAGAGAACTCGGGTGAAGGAACTAGGCAAAATGGTGCCGTAACTTCGGGAGAAGGCACGCTCTTGTGGGTGAAGTCCCTTGCGGATGGAGCTGACGAGAGTCGCAGATACCAGCTGGCTGCAACTGTTTAATAAAAACACAGCACTGTGCAAACACGAAAGTGGACGTATACGGTGTGACGCCTGCCCGGTGCCGGAAGGTTAATTGATGGGGTTATCCTCAGGGAGAAGCTCTTGATCGAAGCCCCGGTAAACGGCGGCCGTAACTATAACGGTCCTAAGGTAGCGAAATTCCTTGTCGGGTAAGTTCCGACCTGCACGAATGGCGTAATGATGGCCAGGCTGTCTCCACCCGAGACTCAGTGAAATTGAACTCGCTGTGAAGATGCAGTGTACCCGCGGCAAGACGGAAAGACCCCGTGAACCTTTACTATAGCTTGACACTGAACCTTGAGCCTTGATGTGTAGGATAGGTGGGAGGCTTTGAAGTGTGGACGCCAGTCTGCATGGAGCCAACCTTGAAATACCACCCTTTAATGTTTGATGTTCTAACCTGGGCCCGTAATCCGGGCTGGGGACAGTGTCTGGTGGGTAGTTTGACTGGGGCGGTCTCCTCCCAAAGAGTAACGGAGGAGCACGAAGGTTAGCTAATCCTGGTCGGACATCAGGAGGTTAGTGCAAAGGCATAAGCTAGCTTGACTGCGAGAGTGACGGCTCGAGCAGGTGCGAAAGCAGGTCTTAGTGATCCGGTGGTTCTGAATGGAAGGGCCATCGCTCAACGGATAAAAGGTACTCCGGGGATAACAGGCTGATACCGCCCAAGAGTTCATATCGACGGCGGTGTTTGGCACCTCGATGTCGGCTCATCACATCCTGGGGCTGAAGTAGGTCCCAAGGGTATGGCTGTTCGCCATTTAAAGTGGTACGCGAGCTGGGTTTAGAACGTCGTGAGACAGTTCGGTCCCTATCTGCCGTGGGCGTTGGAAGATTGAGGGGGGTTGCTCCTAGTACGAGAGGACCGGAGTGAACGCACCGCTGGTGTTCGGGTTGTCATGCCAATGGCACTGCCCGGTAGCTACGTGCGGAAGAGATAACCGCTGAAAGCATCTAAGCGGGAAACTTGCCCCGAGATGAGTCTTCCCTGGGCCCTTGAGGCCCCTGAAGGGACGTTCGAGACGAGGACGTTGATAGGCTGGGTGTGTAAGCGTAGCGATACGTTGAGCTAACCAGTACTAATGACCCGAGAGGCTTAACCTTACAACACCGAAGGTGTTTTGGTGAGAGACTAAAAGTAGAATTTAGCTTGTTCGAGGATTGGATGGCGTGGTGTAGCGATACACGGCGACATGAAGAATCAGGGCGTTGAAAGACGTCAAAAGAATTTGCCTGGCGGCGAGAGCGCGGTGGTCCCACCTGACCCCATGCCGAACTCAGAAGTGAAACGCCGTAGCGCCGATGGTAGTGTGGGGTCTCCCCATGCGAGAGTAGGGAACTGCCAGGCATCAAACAGAGAACCCCCGGTTAGCGCCGGGGGTTTTTTTTATGCCCACAACCCGGGTGGCCGCGTTAATCCACCAGGTAATCACTTCCGGCATCTAACGCTTTCAGTACGATTTGCGAATAAAACATCCCTCAATAATGACTCAGGATCAGTTAGACTATGACTAACTGTTTACTGGGTATCTAGCGCCATGACGAGTTCTGCCATATCTCTCCAAGCATTTAATTCTTTCTCCTTATCGGCCTTTGCGACAGATGTTGTCATTGTCGAAAATGCAACAGAACTGTTGTCTGAGTGGCAGCGCGCTCGTCAGCGTGGGTTGCCAACTCTTATATTGGGAGAAGGGAGCAATATACTCTTCCTTGGGGATTTTCACGGTATCGTCCTTATCAATCGGCTCAAGGGCATTGAGGCTGATGAGACCGAATCTGAATGGATGCTCCATGTAGGGGCTGGTGAGAACTGGCATCAGTTAGTGGAATATACGTTAGCACACCAGATTGCTGGTTTAGAGAATCTTGCCTTAATTCCGGGATGTGTTGGGTCTGCTCCTATTCAGAATATTGGCGCTTATGGGGTGGATTTAAAACGTGTCTGTACTTATGTCGATGTGCTTAATCTGAATACAGGTAAGGTAACCCGACTAAATGCACAGGAGTGCCGGTTTGGGTACCGCGATAGTATTTTTAAACATGAATATCAGAATGGTTTCGCCATTATTGCTGTAGGGTTGTGTTTATCCAAGAATTGGAAACCTATTCTGGAATATGGTGAGCTTACCCGGCTTGATCCAATGACAGTGACATCAAGAGATGTGTTTGATGCTGTCTGCCAGATGAGACGAAGTAAATTGCCCGACCCTGTGGTAATGGGGAACGCAGGGAGTTTCTTCAAAAACCCGGTTGTTCCTTCAGCAATTGCTGAGTGTATTCTGAAACATTATCCGAATGCGCCGCATTACCCTCAACCAGCGGGTGATGTAAAAATAGCGGCAGGCTGGTTGATCGATCAATGTGGGCTAAAAGGGTATCAGATAGGTCAGGCAGCTGTGCATGATAAGCAAGCTCTTGTGCTGGTAAATAAAGGTGGCGCAAACAGTGATGAGTTGATTGCACTGGCTCGTTATGTCAGGAATCAAGTCGCAGCAAAGTTTGATGTGTGGCTTGAACCTGAAGTACGTTTTATTGCCGCTGAAGGGGAAGTTGATGCGGTGGAGGTGTTGTCGTGAAAGATTATACCGTCCCGCTAAAGCTAATCTCCATTCTTTCTGATGGGGCATTCTACTCAGGAGAATATCTCGGCGAACTGATGGGGATGAGTCGTGCCGCTATCAATAAACATATCCAGACCATTAGAGAGTGGGGGCTGGATATATATACGGTAACGGGGAAAGGTTACGCATTTTCATCTCCGATTCAGTTGCTTGATGCAGATGAGATCTGCTCAAAAATACCCGATGGTAATATCGCCGTTTTACCGGTTATCGATTCTACCAACCAATATCTTCTGGACCGCCTTGACTCAATATCATCAGGCGATGCCTGCATTGCCGAATATCAGCAGGCTGGGCGAGGGCGTCGTGGGCGGCAATGGTTCTCTCCTTTTGGCAGCAATCTCTATTTATCCTTATATTGGCGTTTGGAACAAGGACCAGCCGCTGCAGTTGGTGTCAGCCTGGTGATCGGTATCGTTATGGCAGAGGTTCTGCACCAGTTGGGGGCTGACGGGGTGCGAGTAAAATGGCCTAATGATTTGTATCTGAATGATAGGAAGCTGGCCGGCATCCTCGTAGAGCTAAATGGCCGCACAGGTGATGCCGCGCATCTGGTAATTGGTGCAGGCATTAATCTGCGAATGAATTCATCGGGTTCAAATGTGATTAATCAAGGATGGATTAATTTGCAGGAGGCTGGAATTGATATTGATCGCAATAGTCTTGCGGTGAAACTTATCACGGAACTGCGTACAGCATTAGCTGTTTATGAACAACAAGGGCTGGCACCCTTTATTTCTCGCTGGAGTTCACTGGATAATTTTTATAACCGTACTGTGAAGTTGATTGTCGGCAACCGGGAAATAGTTGGAGTTGACAAGGGGATCGATAGCCAGGGCGCACTGCTACTGGAGCAGGATGGTGAAATTCGGTCTTATATCGGCGGTGAAATTTCCTTGCGTGGATGGTAAGTAATAGAGGGGTTATTATCACCCCCTCTATTTTATTTTCTTAAACGAACACACTCGACGGCGTGATTGGCGCTCTTTGTCATAATCAGACTGGCTCGCTCACGCGTTGGTAATATATTCTGCTGTAAATTCAGCCCATTAATTTCTAACCACAGTTGAGATGCGATGTTAACAGCTTCTTCTTTCGTCAGCTTTGCATAGTTGTGGAAGTAAGAATCCGGATTAGTAAAAGCGCCTTCCCTGAATTTAAGAAAACGGTTGATATACCAGCTCTTTAGAAGGTCTTCCGGCGCATCGACATAAATCGAGAAATCCACAAAATCGGATACAAAAACACGATGAGGATCGTGAGGATAATCCATTCCGCTTTGCAGTACGTTGAGTCCCTCAAGGATCAAAATATCCGGCTGCTCTATGACTTTATTGCAGTCGGGAACAATGTCATAAGTTAAATGTGAATATGTCGGTGCAGTTACCCAAGGAACGCCGGATTTTATTTCAGAGACGAATTTCACCAGACTATGCATGTCGTAAGACTGGGGGAATCCTTTTTTCTTCATCAGGTTTTTTTGTTGCAACACTTTATTGGGATGAAGAAAGCCATCGGTAGTAATCAGCTCAACTTTACGATGTTCTGGCCAACGGCTGAGTAATGCCTGTAGTACACGCGCCGTTGTGCTTTTTCCCACGGCAACGCTGCCAGCAATACCGATGATGTAGGGAATTTTCTGCCCGTCGGTTCCCAGAAACTGTTCTAGTACCGCCTGACGCCGTAAATTGGAGCTGATGTAGAAATTCAGCAGACGGGACAATGGCAGATAAATTTCTGCAACCTCATCTAAAGACAAATCTTCGTTAATGCCCTTGAGCTTGATGATTTCATCTTCAGTCAGGGTCAATGGCACCGAATCTCGTAAGTTGGCCCACTGCTGGCGATTGAATTGAAGATAAGGCGTGGCGAAAGATTGCGCTTTATTAGTCATAAATATGTTTCTGCTTGACGCTACCGGTAAGGAAGGGAAACAGCCAGGTTTCAGTGCATGAAACTGAGACACCGGAAAGCTGGACAGGTAACAGCCACAGCGTCCTTTCCTGATAATAATTTATCGTCCAACAGGCAGGTTACCACCATGGGGGTCAGGAAAAGAAGCAAAAATCTGCATCGACCCCGATACCTGTGATAAAGGCATCAGGATGAACAGTATAGAAGCATATGCGCTATACGATGCAAGATTGGAATATGTTCTCGTGCATGTCTATTGGGTGGGTTATCGGGTCGAGATCGCGATGCAGGCGTAAGACGCATAAAAGTGACTAAATACGTAATCTCATACTCCGAAGTGCCTAAAGAGGAATAATGTTGCTTTTGGGTATGCCTTGGGATGAGTAAAGCGCCGACAATGGCAAGCGGCATATCATTGAACGAAGACTTGGAAAACCTCATGTTCAGGCGGCTTTCAGTCTGTTTCCTGATGTTTATTTGCTCGAATAACTGGTAGTAATGTGAAACAGTATCCGATTTTGTGCAAAATCTAAGCGATAGCGCATTTTGGGCAATTTTTTTGTTGCATAGACCGGTCCCTCTGCCTAGAATGCGCAGCACTTGATGCCGGCTTAGCTCAGTAGGTAGAGCAACTGACTTGTAATCAGTAGGTCGCCAGTTCGATTCCGGCAGCCGGCACCATCAAGTACATACAATCAGGTGGGGTTCCCGAGCGGCCAAAGGGAGCAGACTGTAAATCTGCCGTCACAGACTTCGAAGGTTCGAATCCTTCCCCCACCACCAAATTCAATCCTGGCAACAGGATGCAATCGATGCGGTAGTGATAACAAAACCGAATCGAAAAAAGCAAGGTAACAATATAAAATTGTACCTTGCTTTGATGTTATACAGAGAAATCAGGTAGCCGAGTTCCAGGATGCGGGCATCGTATAATGGCTATTACCTCAGCCTTCCAAGCTGATGATGTGGGTTCGATTCCCACTGCCCGCTCCAATTAGATGTGCTGATATAGCTCAGTTGGTAGAGCGCACCCTTGGTAAGGGTGAGGTCGGCAGTTCGAATCTGCCTATCAGCACCACTTCTTTATTTTCCTCCTGATTTTCTTTCTGTTAAAAGCTCAGCAAGTAATTGCTTGGTTGATGTGGTGATACCACCGATTTATCCGTGTCTTAGAGGGACAATCGATGTCTAAAGAAAAATTTGAACGTACAAAACCGCACGTTAACGTCGGTACTATCGGCCACGTTGACCATGGTAAAACAACGCTGACCGCTGCCATCACTACCGTTCTGGCAAAAACCTACGGTGGTCAGGCTCGTGCATTCGACCAGATCGACAACGCGCCGGAAGAAAAAGCGCGTGGTATCACCATCAACACCTCTCACGTTGAATACGATACCCCGACTCGTCACTACGCGCACGTTGACTGCCCGGGACACGCCGACTACGTGAAAAACATGATCACCGGTGCTGCCCAGATGGACGGCGCGATCCTGGTAGTTGCTGCGACTGACGGCCCGATGCCGCAGACGCGTGAGCACATCCTGCTGGGTCGTCAGGTAGGCGTTCCGTACATCATCGTGTTCCTGAACAAATGCGACATGGTTGATGACGAAGAGCTGCTGGAACTGGTTGAGATGGAAGTGCGTGAGCTGCTGTCTCAGTACGACTTCCCGGGCGACGACACGCCGGTAATCCGCGGTTCCGCGCTGAAAGCGCTGGAAGGCGATGCCGAGTGGGAAGCGAAAATCATCGAACTGGCTGAAGCGCTGGACAGCTACATTCCGGAACCGGAGCGTGCGATTGACAAGCCGTTCCTGCTGCCGATCGAAGACGTATTCTCCATCTCCGGCCGTGGTACTGTAGTTACCGGTCGTGTAGAGCGCGGCATCATCAAAGTAGGTGAAGAAGTGGAAATCGTGGGTATCAAAGACACCACGAAAACCACCTGCACCGGCGTTGAAATGTTCCGTAAACTGCTGGACGAAGGCCGTGCGGGCGAGAACGTGGGTGTTCTGCTGCGTGGTACTAAACGTGATGAAGTTGAGCGTGGTCAGGTACTGGCCAAACCGGGCTCAATCAAGCCGCACACTCAGTTCGAATCTGAAGTGTACATTCTGAGCAAAGACGAAGGTGGCCGTCATACGCCGTTCTTCAAAGGCTACCGTCCGCAGTTCTACTTCCGTACCACTGACGTGACTGGCACCATCGAACTGCCGGAAGGCGTGGAAATGGTTATGCCTGGCGACAACATCAAGATGGTAGTAAACCTGATCGCCCCGATCGCGATGGACGACGGTCTGCGTTTCGCAATCCGTGAAGGTGGCCGTACTGTAGGCGCCGGTGTGGTTGCTAAAGTTATCGCTTAATTGCTGATAAAATTTGACGCAACATGCGGTAAAAGGGCATCATTTGATGCCCTTTTTCTACGCTGTTGTCGTAGAACCTATCTCATCAGCGATTGTGCAGTATAATCATTGGTGAGATGGGCTCTGTGTAAGCGGTGTGAGTCCCGGATAGCTTGAGGTTAGAACGCATCCGGTCTGGTTTGCCCTTACGGCAGGGCAAAATTATTTGTCTGAATCTAGTGACAGGTTGGTTTATGAGTGCGAATACCGAAGCTCAGGAGAGCGTGCGTGGTCTCGAGGCGCTGAAATGGCTGGTCGTTGCAGTATTACTGATCGCGGCAATTGTAGGTAACTATTACTACCGTGAATTCAGCTTGCCTTTGCGTGCGCTGGCTGTCGTTGTTTTAATTGCTGCTGCAGGCGGCGTGGCATTGCTGACGACGAAAGGCAAAGCAACGGTGTTGTTTGTGCGTGAAGCCCGGACCGAAGTTCGCAAGGTGATCTGGCCCACCCGACAGGAAACGCTGCACACCACTCTGATCGTTGCTGCTGTAACTGCCGTTATGTCGCTGATTCTGTGGGGACTGGATGGCATTCTGGTGCGTCTGGTATCGTTCATTACTGGCCTGAGGTTCTAAGATGTCTGAAGCTCCAAAGAAACGTTGGTACGTCGTTCAGGCGTTTTCTGGCTTTGAAGGTCGCGTAGCGCAGTCTTTGCGTGAGCATATCAAACTCCATAGCATGGAAGACCACTTTGGCGAGGTCATGGTGCCGACTGAGGAAGTGGTTGAAATTCGTGGTGGCCAGCGTCGTAAGAGTGAACGTAAATTCTTCCCAGGCTATGTATTGGTACAGATGGTGATGGACGATGCCAGCTGGCATTTGGTCCGCAGTGTCCCTCGTGTCATGGGATTCATCGGGGGAACCTCCGATCGTCCTGCGCCGATCAGCGATAAAGAAGTCGACGCTATCATGAATCGTCTGCAACAGGTGGGCGACAAGCCACGGCCTAAGACGCTGTTCGAACCGGGCGAGATGGTACGCGTCAACGATGGCCCGTTTGCCGATTTCAACGGTGTGGTGGAAGAAGTCGATTACGAGAAGAGCCGCCTGAAGGTATCTGTTTCTATCTTTGGTCGTGCAACCCCTGTTGAGCTGGATTTCAGCCAGGTGGAAAAAGGCTAATTATTGCCTGAATGTGATACTTGTATCTGGCGCGAAATTGACCTACAATTTCGCGCCTTTGTTTTATGCGTCATTGAGACGTGTAACATGTTTATAAAACGCGGGGAGCTTCTTTGCGAAGCGCTATTACCCATTAGAGGAAAGTTAAATGGCCAAGAAAGTACAAGCCTATGTCAAGCTGCAGGTTGCAGCTGGTATGGCTAACCCGAGCCCGCCAGTCGGTCCGGCTCTGGGTCAGCAGGGTGTTAACATCATGGAATTCTGTAAGGCATTCAACGCCAAGACAGAAAGCCTGGAAAAGGGTCTGCCGATTCCGGTTGTTATCACTGTTTACGCCGACCGTTCCTTCACTTTCGTTACCAAAACTCCGCCGGCATCTGTACTGCTGAAAAAAGCAGCTGGCATTAAGTCTGGTTCCGGTAAGCCGAACAAAGACAAAGTAGGTAAAGTGACCCGTGCTCAGGTTCTGGAAATTGCCCAGACCAAAGCAGCGGACATGACGGGTGCCAACGTGGAAGCCATGGCGCGTTCCATCGAAGGTACTGCTCGTTCCATGGGCCTGGTAGTGGAGGACTAAGAAATGGCTAAGCTGACCAAGCGCATGCGCGTGATCCGTGAAAAAGTTGATGTAACCAAACAGTATGACATCAACGAAGCCGTTGCCCTGCTCAAAGAGCTGGCCACTGCTAAATTTGTTGAAAGTGTTGACGTTGCCGTAAACCTGGGCATCGACGCACGTAAATCCGACCAGAACGTCCGTGGCGCAACTGTACTGCCGCACGGTACTGGCCGTTCCGTTCGTGTTGCCGTATTTACCCAGGGTGCTAACGCTGAAGCTGCTAAAGCAGCCGGCGCTGAGCTGGTAGGTATGGAAGATCTGGCTGACCAGATCAAGAAAGGCGAAATGAACTTTGACGTTGTTATTGCTTCTCCGGATGCAATGCGCGTTGTTGGCCAGCTGGGTCAGGTTCTGGGTCCGCGTGGCCTGATGCCGAACCCGAAAGTTGGTACTGTAACCCCGAACGTTGCTGAAGCAGTGAAAAACGCTAAAGCAGGTCAGGTTCGTTACCGTAACGACAAGAACGGTATCATCCACACCACCATCGGTAAGGTTGATTTCGACGCTGACAAACTGAAAGAAAACCTGGAAGCTCTGCTGATTGCGCTGAAAAAAGCAAAACCGGCTCAGGCTAAAGGCGTGTACATCAAGAAAGTTAGCATCTCCACCACCATGGGTGCTGGTGTTGCCATCGATCAGAGCGGTCTGAACGCAGTCGCTAACTGATAGCTTTTGTTCCTCTTTACCCGGGCGAGGGATTTCTTTATAATCTTACGCCCGTTGTTCTGTAAATGAACAAGAGACGATTTTTTCGGTTGGAGCCTGGCCTATCCAGGCCTCCGTCCAAGACCGCAGGTGTTTCGTCAGAAACTTAATTTTCCTGCGTAGACGGTGACAGAGCCTAAAGAACATTTTTATTCTTTTTTAAAGAATAGTCCTGCTGGATTCTGCTCACCGTGTTTTAACGCCTGTCTACTAAGTTGGTGGCGGGTGAAGTGAGTTCCGGAAATTTTTTCCGGCTAAATCCAGGAGCAAAAGCTAATGGCATTAAATCTTCAAGACAAACAAGCGATTGTTGCTGAAGTCAGCGAAGTTGCCAAAGGCGCGCTGTCTGCGGTAGTTGCGGATTCCCGCGGCGTTACCGTAGATAAAATGACTGAACTGCGTAAAGCAGGTCGTGAAGCTGGCGTATACATGCGTGTTGTTCGTAACACCCTGCTGCGCCGCGTCGTTGAAGGCACTCAATTCGAATGCCTGAAAGACACGTTTGTTGGTCCGACCCTGATTGCATACTCGATGGAACACCCGGGCGCAGCTGCTCGTCTGTTCAAAGAGTTCGCGAAAGCGAATGCAAAATTTGAGGTCAAAGCGGCAGCCTTTGAAGGTGAGTTGATTCCGGCGGCTCAAATTGACCGTCTGGCTACTCTGCCGACTTACGAAGAAGCAATTGCACGCCTGATGGCGACCATGAAAGAAGCCTCTGCAGGCAAACTGGTCCGCACTCTGGCTGCTGTTCGCGATCAGAAAGAAGCCGCGTAATCGCGCTTTTCCTGTTATCGCATTTGCTAACGTATAAACTTTTTCTGATTGTTAGGAACAATTGTCATGTCTATCACTAAAGATCAAATCATTGAAGCAGTAGCCGCTATGTCTGTAATGGACGTTGTTGAGCTGATCTCTGCAATGGAAGAAAAATTCGGCGTTTCTGCTGCTGCCGCTGTTGCTGTAGCTGCTGCTCCGGCTGAAGCTGCTGAAGAGAAAACTGAATTCGACGTTATCCTGAAAGCTGTTGGCGCTAACAAAGTTGCTGTTATCAAAGCAGTACGTGGCGCAACTGGCCTGGGTCTGAAAGAAGCTAAAGACCTGGTTGAATCTGCTCCGGCTGCCCTGAAAGAAGGCGTGAGCAAAGATGACGCTGAAGCTCTGAAGAAATCTCTGGAAGAAGCTGGCGCTGAAGTTGAAGTTAAATAAGCCAACCCTTCCGGTTGCAGCCTGATTTATCAGGCTGATGGCTGGTGACTTTTTGGTCACCAGCCTTTTTGCGCTGTAGGGTGCCGGTAGCGTTTCACACTGTTTGACTGCCGGTTTCCCATCAATGCTTGTTTCTATCGACGACTTAATATACTGCGCCAGAGCAGTCTGTTCTGTGTAAAGCGCAATGAAATGGTTTAAGAGTGATAGAAACAGGTATTGCGGAATGTGTTCCATATTCCGATCGACATAAATGGTGTTGCATGAACCGTCCTTATCAGGGCGGACAAAGTGGGTCGACTTGTCAGCGAGCTGAGGAACCCTATGGTTTACTCCTATACCGAGAAAAAACGTATTCGTAAGGATTTTGGGAAACGTCCACAAGTTTTGGATATCCCATATCTCCTTTCTATCCAGCTTGACTCGTTCCAGAAGTTCATCGAGCAAGATCCGGAAGGTCAGTATGGTCTGGAAGCTGCATTCCGTTCCGTATTCCCTATCTCAAGTTACAGCGGCAGCTCTGAACTGCAATATGTCAGCTACCGTCTGGGTGAGCCGGTATTTGACGTACAAGAGTGTCAAATCCGTGGCGTTACCTACTCCGCGCCGCTACGCGTAAAACTGCGTCTGGTGATCTACGAGCGCGAAGCGCCGGAAGGCACCGTTAAAGACATCAAAGAACAAGAAGTGTACATGGGCGAAATCCCGCTCATGACCGACAACGGTACCTTTGTTATCAATGGTACTGAGCGTGTTATCGTTTCTCAGTTACATCGTAGTCCTGGCGTCTTCTTTGACAGCGATAAGGGTAAAACCCACTCTTCCGGTAAGGTGCTGTATAACGCACGTATTATTCCTTACCGTGGTTCCTGGCTGGACTTTGAATTCGACCCGAAAGACAACCTGTTTGTCCGTATCGACCGTCGCCGTAAACTGCCGGCTACCATCATTCTGCGCGCATTGAATTACTCCACCGAAGAAATTCTGGACCTGTTCTTCGATAAAGTGGTGTATGAAATCCACAACAACAAGTTGCAGATGGAACTGGTGCCGGAGCGTCTGCGTGGCGAAACCGCCTCGTTCGACATCGAAGCCGACGGTAAAGTCTACGTTGAAAAAGGCCGCCGTATCACTGCGCGCCATATCCGTCAGTTGGAAAAAGACGGTATCGAACGTATCGAAGTACCGGTTGAATACATCGCAGGCAAAGTGCTGGCGAAAGACTATGTGGATGAAAGCACCGGTGAAGTGATCGCTATGGCGAACATGGAGCTGTCGCTGGATCTGCTGGCTAAACTGAGTCAGTCTGGCCACAAGCGTATTGATACGCTGTTCACCAACGATCTGGACCACGGCCCGTACATGTCCGAGACCCTGCGTGTTGACCCAACCAACGATCGCCTAAGTGCGCTGGTTGAGATCTACCGCATGATGCGTCCTGGCGAGCCGCCGACACGCGAAGCTGCTGAAACCCTGTTCGAAAATCTATTCTTCTCTGAAGATCGTTACGATTTGTCTGCGGTTGGCCGTATGAAGTTCAACCGTTCCCTGCTGCGCGAAGAGATTGAAGGCTCCGGCATTCTGAGCAAGGCAGACATTATCGATGTGATGAAAAAACTCATCGATATTCGTAACGGTAAGGGTGAAGTCGACGATATCGACCATCTGGGTAACCGTCGTATCCGTTCTGTCGGTGAAATGGCGGAAAACCAATTCCGCGTTGGTCTGGTGCGTGTTGAGCGTGCGGTGAAAGAGCGTCTGTCTTTGGGCGATCTGGATACGCTGATGCCGCAGGACATGATCAATGCCAAGCCGATTTCTGCGGCGGTGAAAGAGTTCTTCGGTTCCAGCCAGCTGTCTCAGTTTATGGACCAGAACAACCCGCTGTCTGAGATTACGCATAAACGCCGTATCTCCGCTCTCGGCCCTGGCGGTCTGACCCGTGAACGTGCTGGCTTTGAAGTACGTGACGTACACCCGACTCACTACGGTCGCGTATGTCCTATCGAAACGCCGGAAGGTCCGAACATCGGTCTTATCAACTCGCTGTCCGTGTATGCACAGACTAACGAGTATGGTTTCCTGGAAACCCCGTACCGCCGTGTACGCGATGGCGTGGTCACTGACGAAATTCATTACCTGTCGGCTATCGAAGAAGGCAACTACGTTATTGCTCAGGCGAACACCAACCTGGATGACGAAGGCCACTTCATCGATGAACTGGTTACTTGCCGTAGCAAGGGCGAATCCAGCTTGTTCAGCCGCGATCAGGTTGACTACATGGACGTATCCACCCAACAGGTGGTCTCCGTCGGTGCTTCACTGATCCCGTTCCTGGAACACGATGACGCCAACCGCGCCTTGATGGGTGCGAACATGCAACGTCAGGCGGTTCCGACCCTGCGTGCTGATAAGCCGCTGGTTGGTACCGGTATGGAACGCGCTGTTGCCGTTGACTCCGGTGTAACTGCGGTTGCTAAACGCGGTGGTACCGTGCAGTACGTCGATGCCTCTCGTATCGTTATCAAAGTTAACGAAGAAGAGATGTATCCGGGCGAAGCAGGTATCGATATCTACAACCTGACCAAATACACCCGTTCTAACCAGAACACCTGTATCAACCAGATGCCATGTGTGTCACTGGGTGAGCCGGTTGAGCGCGGCGATGTGTTGGCTGACGGTCCGTCTACCGACCTCGGTGAACTGGCGCTCGGTCAGAACATGCGCGTAGCGTTCATGCCGTGGAACGGTTACAACTTCGAAGACTCCATCCTCGTTTCCGAGCGTGTAGTACAGGAAGACCGTTTTACCACTATCCACATTCAGGAACTGGCGTGTGTGTCCCGTGACACCAAGCTGGGGCCAGAAGAGATCACCGCTGACATCCCGAACGTGGGTGAAGCGGCGCTCTCCAAGCTGGATGAATCCGGTATCGTTTACATCGGTGCGGAAGTCACCGGCGGCGATATCCTGGTCGGTAAAGTGACGCCGAAAGGCGAAACTCAGCTGACGCCGGAAGAGAAACTGTTGCGTGCGATCTTCGGTGAGAAGGCGTCTGACGTAAAAGACTCTTCTCTGCGTGTGCCGAACGGCGTTTCCGGTACGGTTATCGACGTACAAGTCTTTACCCGCGATGGCGTGGAAAAAGACAAACGTGCGCTGGAAATCGAAGAAATGCAGCTCAAGCAGGCCAAGAAAGACCTGACTGAAGAACTGCAGATTCTGGAAGCCGGTCTGTTTGCCCGTATCCATGATGTGCTGGTTGCCGGTGGCGTTGAAGCCGACAAACTGGACAAGCTGCCGCGCGAGCGTTGGCTGGAACTGGGTCTGACCGACGAAGAGAAGCAGAATCAGCTGGAGCAGTTGGCTGAGCAGTACGACGAGCTGAAACACGAATTCGAGAAGAAACTCGAAGCCAAACGTCGCAAAATCACCCAGGGTGATGATCTGGCACCGGGCGTGCTGAAGATCGTTAAGGTGTATCTGGCAGTTAAACGTCAGATCCAGCCGGGTGACAAGATGGCAGGTCGTCACGGTAACAAGGGTGTTATCTCCAAGATCAACCCGATCGAAGATATGCCTTACGACGAGAACGGCACGCCGGTCGACATCGTACTGAACCCGCTGGGCGTACCATCACGTATGAACATCGGTCAGATTCTGGAAACCCACCTGGGTATGGCAGCGAAAGGCATCGGTGACAAGATCAACGCCATGCTGAAACAGCAGCAGGAAGTGGCCAAACTGCGTGAGTTCATCCAGCGCGCTTATGACCTGGGCAACGATGTACGCCAGAAAGTTGACCTGAACACCTTCAGCGATGAAGAAGTTCTGCGTCTGGCAGAGAATCTGAAGAAAGGTATGCCGATCGCCACGCCGGTGTTCGACGGTGCCAAGGAAAACGAGATCAAAGAGTTGCTGAAACTCGGCGATCTGCCGACTTCCGGTCAGATTACGCTGTTCGACGGCCGTACCGGTGAGCAATTCGAGCGTTCGGTTACCGTGGGCTACATGTACATGCTGAAACTGAACCACTTGGTTGATGACAAGATGCATGCCCGTTCAACCGGCTCTTATAGCCTGGTTACCCAGCAGCCGTTGGGTGGTAAGGCGCAGTTCGGTGGTCAGCGCTTCGGTGAGATGGAAGTGTGGGCGCTGGAAGCTTACGGCGCAGCCTATACCCTGCAGGAAATGCTGACGGTGAAATCCGATGACGTGAACGGCCGTACCAAGATGTACAAAAACATCGTGGATGGCGATCACCGGATGGAACCGGGTATGCCGGAATCCTTCAACGTATTGTTGAAAGAAATCCGCTCCCTGGGTATCAACATCGAGCTGGAAGAAGAGTAATCCCAGCCCGATAGCGCTGCGAGCATTCGTTACAGGGGCACCTGAACCATGTTGTTAACGGCAAGGTTTAGGTGCCTGACAGGTCTAACTCCGACAGGAGCCAATCCGTGAAAGACTTATTAAAGTTTCTGAAAGCGCAAACTAAAACCGAAGAGTTTGATGCGATCAAAATTGCTCTGGCCTCGCCAGACATGATCCGTTCCTGGTCTTTTGGTGAAGTAAAAAAGCCAGAAACCATTAACTACCGTACGTTCAAACCAGAACGTGACGGTCTGTTCTGCGCCCGTATCTTTGGGCCGGTAAAAGACTATGAGTGCCTGTGCGGTAAGTACAAGCGCCTGAAACACCGTGGCGTGATTTGTGAGAAGTGCGGCGTTGAAGTGACCCAGACTAAAGTGCGTCGTGAGCGCATGGGCCACATCGAGCTGGCGTCTCCGACCGCTCACATCTGGTTTTTGAAATCGCTGCCGTCCCGTATCGGTCTGCTGCTGGATATGCCGCTGCGTGATATCGAGCGTGTACTGTACTTCGAATCTTACGTTGTGATCGAAGGCGGGATGACCAATCTGGAACGCCGTCAGATCCTGACCGAAGAGCAGTATCTGGATGCGCTGGAAGAGTTTGGTGACGAATTCGACGCCAAGATGGGTGCCGAGGCTATCCAGGCTCTGCTGAAAAACATGGATCTGGAGCAGGAATGCGAACAGCTGCGTGAAGAGCTGAACGAAACCAACTCCGAGACCAAACGTAAGAAACTGACCAAACGCATCAAGCTGCTGGAAGCGTTCGTACAGTCTGGCAACAAGCCGGAGTGGATGATCCTGACCGTGCTGCCGGTGCTGCCGCCGGATCTGCGTCCGCTGGTACCGCTGGATGGCGGTCGTTTCGCGACTTCCGATCTGAACGATCTGTATCGCCGCGTGATCAACCGTAACAACCGTTTGAAACGTCTGCTGGATCTGGCTGCGCCCGATATCATCGTACGTAACGAAAAACGTATGTTGCAGGAAGCGGTGGATGCGCTGCTGGATAACGGCCGTCGCGGTCGTGCCATCACCGGTTCTAACAAGCGTCCGCTGAAATCTTTGGCCGATATGATCAAAGGTAAACAGGGTCGTTTCCGTCAGAACCTGCTCGGTAAGCGTGTGGACTACTCCGGTCGTTCCGTTATCACCGTAGGCCCGTACCTGCGTCTGCATCAGTGCGGTCTGCCGAAGAAAATGGCGCTGGAACTGTTCAAACCGTTCATCTACGGCAAGCTGGAACTGCGTGGTCTTGCTACCACCATCAAAGCTGCCAAGAAGATGGTAGAGCGCGAAGAAGCAGTAGTATGGGATATCCTGGATGAAGTTATCCGCGAACACCCGGTACTGCTGAACCGTGCGCCGACGCTGCACCGTTTGGGTATTCAGGCGTTCGAACCGGTTCTGATCGAAGGTAAAGCGATTCAGTTGCACCCGTTGGTGTGTGCGGCATATAACGCCGACTTCGACGGTGACCAGATGGCTGTTCACGTACCGTTGACGCTGGAAGCCCAGCTCGAAGCGCGTGCGCTGATGATGTCCACCAACAACATCCTGTCGCCAGCGAACGGTGAGCCGATTATCGTTCCGTCTCAGGACGTGGTGTTGGGTCTGTATTACATGACCCGTGACTGTGTTAACGCCAAAGGCGAAGGCATGGTGCTGACTGGTCCGAAAGAAGCAGAACGTATTTATCGTGCGGGCCTGGCTTCGCTGCATGCGCGTGTAAAAGTGCGTATTACTGAGCATCAGAAGAATGCACAGGGCGAGTGGACGCAGAAAACCAGCCTGATCGACACTACCGTAGGTCGTGCGATTCTGTGGATGATCGTGCCGAAAGGTCTGCCTTATTCCATCGTCAACCAGGCGTTGGGTAAGAAAGCAATCTCCAAGATGCTGAACACCTGCTACCGCGTGTTGGGTCTGAAGCCGACGGTTATTTTCGCCGACCAGATCATGTACACCGGTTTTGCTTACGCGGCGCGTTCCGGTTCTTCCGTTGGTATCGACGATATGGTGATCCCGGCGAAGAAAGTGGAAATCATCAGCGAAGCGGAAGCCGAAGTTGCTGAGATCCAGGAGCAGTTCCAGTCTGGTCTGGTTACCGCGGGCGAACGCTACAACAAAGTTATCGACATTTGGGCTGCGGCGAATGAGCGCGTGGCCAAAGCGATGATGGAAAACCTCTCTACCGAAACCGTTATCAACCGTAACGGCGAAGAAGAGAAACAGGTGTCTTTCAACAGCATCTTTATGATGGCCGACTCCGGTGCGCGTGGTTCTGCGGCACAGATTCGTCAGCTGGCGGGGATGCGTGGTCTGATGGCGAAGCCAGACGGCTCCATCATCGAAACGCCGATCACCGCGAACTTCCGTGAAGGTCTGAACGTACTCCAGTACTTCATCTCCACGCACGGTGCGCGTAAAGGTCTGGCGGATACCGCACTGAAAACGGCGAACTCCGGTTACCTGACCCGTCGTCTGGTTGACGTAGCACAGGACCTGGTGGTGACCGAGGATGATTGCGGTACCCACGAAGGCATCATGATGACGCCGGTTATCGAAGGCGGCGACGTGAAAGAGCCGCTGCGTGAGCGCGTACTGGGCCGTGTGACGGCAGAAGACGTGCTGAAACCGGGTACGGCAGACATTCTGGTTCCGCGCAATACGCTGCTGAACGAGAAATGGTGTGACCTGCTGGAAGAAAACTCAGTTGATGCGTTGAAAGTACGCTCTGTTGTAGGTTGTGAAACCGACTTCGGTGTGTGTGCTAAGTGCTACGGTCGCGACCTGGCACGTGGTCATATCATCAACAAGGGTGAGGCTATCGGGGTTATCGCGGCACAGTCCATCGGTGAGCCGGGTACTCAGCTGACGATGCGTACCTTCCACATCGGTGGTGCGGCATCGCGTGCGGCAGCAGAATCCAGCATTCAGGTGAAAAACAAGGGTACGTTGCGACTGAGCAATGCCAAGTTCGTTATGAACAACGCCGGTAAGCTGGTCATCACCTCGCGTAACACCGAGCTGAAACTGATCGACGAATTCGGCCGTACCAAAGAAAGCTATAAAGTGCCTTACGGTGCGGTCATGGCGAAAGGTAACGGTGACGATGTCGCAGGCGGTGAAACTGTCGCGAACTGGGATCCGCACACCATGCCGGTTATCACCGAAGTGGGTGGTAGCATTCGCTTTACCGACATGATCGACGGCCAGACGATTACTCGTCAGACCGACGAACTGACCGGTCTGTCTTCTATCGTGGTTCTGGACAGTGCAGAACGTACCGGTGGTGGTAAAGACCTGCGTCCGGCACTGAGAATCGTTGACGCTAACGGTAATGACGTACTGATTCCGGGCACCGATATGCCGGCACAGTACTTCCTGCCGGGTAAAGCGATTGTCCAGTTGGAAGACGGTACACAGATCGGCGCAGGTGATACCCTGGCGCGTATTCCGCAGGAATCCGGCGGTACCAAGGATATTACCGGTGGTCTGCCGCGCGTTGCTGACTTGTTTGAAGCACGTCGTCCGAAAGAACCGGCAATCCTGGCGGAAGTCAGCGGTGTGGTATCCTTCGGTAAAGAAACCAAAGGCAAACGTCGTCTGGTGATTACGCCGGTTGATGGCAGCGAACCGTACGAAGAGATGATTCCGAAGTGGCGTCAACTCAACGTGTTCGAAGGTGAACGTGTGGAACGTGGTGACGTGATCTCCGACGGGCCGGAATCTCCGCACGATATCCTGCGCTTGCGTGGTGTACATGCGGTAACCCGTTACATCACCAACGAAGTGCAGGAAGTTTACCGCTTGCAGGGCGTTAAGATTAACGATAAACACATTGAAGTTATCGTTCGTCAGATGCTGCGTAAAGGTACCATCGTCAATCCGGGTAGCTCTGAGTTCCTGGAAGGCGAGCAGGTGGAAATGTCGCGCATCAAGATCGCCAATCGTCAGTTGGAAGCGAACGGCAAGATTGCGGCAACGTATAGCCGTGACCTGCTGGGTATCACCAAGGCGTCTCTGGCTACCGAATCCTTCATCTCCGCGGCATCGTTCCAGGAAACGACTCGCGTACTGACGGAAGCGGCGGTTGCGGGTAAACGTGATGAGCTGCGTGGCCTGAAAGAAAACGTCATCGTGGGTCGACTGATCCCGGCCGGTACCGGTTATGCATACCATCAGGATCGTATGCGTCGCCGTCAGGCAGGTGAACAGCCGGTGACACCGCAGGTGAGTGCTGAAGAAGCTTCTGCCAACCTGGCTGAGTTGCTGAACGCGGGTCTGGGTGGTAGCGACGACGAATAATCGTCACTTCCTCCGATAATAAAAAACCGTACCTTAGCGATAAGGTGCGGTTTTTTTTATATTCTTATTTCACACCGGAAGCTTTTATTCGTGCCCGTGATTGTTTAACAATAGCTCGATGTGACATTCAGTCGACCGGGGCCGTCACAGGTGACGTTAAAAAACGCTTTCAGCGTTTTATGATTCGTTCCCCCTGATGGTGGAACTCACCCTACGGGCTGTCGCAGGCGACGTTAAAAAACGCTTTCAGCGTTTTGTGATTCGTTCCCCCCGATGGGTGGAACTCACCCTACGGGCCGTCACAGGTGACGTTAAAAAACGCTTTCAGCGTTTTTTTGGATGCGGGGAAAAGACATAATTGCGTTATAACATCAGCATGGCAGTTTCATAAGGAATGTCCGATGCGATTTAACTCAGCGCTTTCAGGCATCATTCTGGTTTTGTTGTCCGGCAGTGCATTTAGCGCTGGCGAGATGCCTTCCGGTTATCCGACTCCGGTGCAGAAGGTATTCCGGCACTGGCAGATAACGTGCAACAACCTGAATGATTGCGATATCAGGAATAATGACCCGTATCTGCGTGTAACGCTAAAGCGTGAAGCTGGCGCTCAGGGCAAAATCTCATTGGACTTCGATCTGGCTGATAAACGTCAGGCGCTGTATCTGGATGGCGCCCGTTTCCCGTTGACGCAGCCTGCCTGGCAGACTGATGAGGAAGAGGGCGCGTACTATGTTCATACCGATCAACTGGATGTGGTTCAGCAGTTCATACTGGCAGCTAAAAACGCTAAACGGTTGTCATTGTCTGAACGTGGCGGCAGTCAGAGTAATAATCAGGAAGAGTCTATCTCGCTTAACGGCCTGAATGCGGCGTTACTACTGGCTGATGAGCGGCAGGGGCGATTGAATAATCGCAGTGCGTTATTACAGGTTGGCACTGGTGATGTGTCGCTGGTTCCCCCGATACCCGTGGGGCAGGAAATTAGCCCCGCCTATACCCAACCACCACCACTGGCTAATGCCAAGGTGTTGATAAATGGTGTCATTAACGCCAAAAAGACGCTACTGGAAGAGGAAGACTGTGGGCTCAGTAAAGAGGCCCGCCAGCTCAGCGAGGCGGAACCGCTGACCAACGAACTGGCGCTGGTGATGCTCAATTGTGGTATGGGGGCCTATCAATCCTCCAGCATGCTGTTTGTTACACCGCGCAATAACCCGCAGGCGGCGCAGTTGCTGGAATTGCCCCGGCCTATTCGCACGGTAGAAAGCCGAGAAGAAAAAATCCGCTGGTTTACTGAAGTGGATTATGACCCAGAAAGCGGTATGTTGTACCACTCCGCGAAAGGGCGTGGTATCGCCGATTGCGGTGAAAGCGCGCAGTGGGTGTTTGACGGTAAAACTTTCCAGCTTGTGGCTTACAACTATCAGCCTGAATGTAACGGTGGGCAGCCAGGAGACTGGCCGTCCGTGTGGGCGATGCCGGGCTACCCAACCGAGTAGCCCGACACGATGTTGACAGCCAGCGTGGTTTTCTCTCCTTCACGCTGGCCCGGAGGCGGCGGAACCGATGGTTGACTCCGGTTCCGGCTGTATCAGCCCGTGCACTGTAGCAACCGTCGCCAGCCTTGGCGACGAGCTGTCTGGTGATGTGCGTGGTGGTACGCAGGCTATCGTTCTCTCTTTGTATCTATTACCTTTTTCTGCGCGTTGTCTCGCATTGTCTGCCTTATTACTGCGTTGCTCCATTCGCTATCGTTTATTGATGGCTACCAAAAATTGTCTACATCCCGGCGAGTTAGCCCGATGTCTTCCAGTTGATTGTTATCTAACCGGCGCAGTGCTTTTCTTGCTCGTCGCCGCTGCCGCCAGGCGCGCCAGTGCTGGCGGGTATGGTGAAGAAGAACATGCAGGCTGAGACGGGTATGTGGACGGCGTGGTGGCTGTGCCATAGATCAATCTCCGATGAGCTGTGTCGGAAATCAGTGTGCCGCCGGAGAGTATTAGGATACAGATGCAGTAAATGACTATTCTGAAGATACAGAAGCGTGATTGTGTGATCTGAATGACCTTTTTTATGGCGATCTGTACCTGTTCCTCTTTTCCACTTCGTGGTTTAAAGAAGACAGATACAGATAGTGTATTTGTTGAAGAGGCGTATTGGCGTTTGACTCGCAGACTACTGGCGCTAGAGATGGCGAATATCTTGTCGTGTCAGGCCGATATCCCGCAGGCGACGATCATCCAGCGCATTGAGTATCTTGCGGGTTTGGTGTCGCTGGTACTGGCTTTGTACCAGGCGATACAGGCGCTGCAATAGAGAGCGAGGCGTCGGATGCTGTGTCATGGTTGTTCTCCGTAAGCGATGGGAACATCATTATGGCAAGTGCATCTGTATGGTTTTATAGACAGAGCTCGGGTTTGTTTTTAATACAGATGGCGTCAAAGACGATCTGAATGGTGGTTTTGATGATTGTCTGTATGGTGATGGCGGGTACGGATGTGAAGAGGGGGAACGGGGTATGACGCGATATCAACTGTTGGCGACGTTACTGACACAGCGCATTGAACAAGGGCTGTATCAGAGCGGCGAGCGCTTGCCATCCGTTCGGGCGCTAAGTCAGGAGCATGGCGTCAGCATCAGTACCGTACAGCAGGCTTATTATCTGCTGGAGCAGCAGCAGTTAATTGTGCCGTTGCCCCGCTCGGGTTATTTCGTTCGCTCTGGTAAAACCCAGCCGCCGATACCGGCGATGAGTAAACCGGTGCAGCGCCCGGTTGAGGTAAAAAAATGGGGTGCGGTACTGGAACTGGTTAATGCCAGACTGGACCCGGAGACGATCTCTTTAGGCAGTAGCGTACCCGATCTTACCCAGAGCACGCTTAAACCGTTGTGGAAGCAGTTGCAACGTATCGGTCAGAAACAGCTGGTCTCCGCCTTTACCTACGACAATCTGGCCGGGGTACCGGTGTTGCGGGAACAAATCGCCCGACTCATGGTTGATAGTGGTTGTCAGCTATCGGCTGACGAAATTGTGGTGACCACAGGATGTACTGAGGCGCTGGCAGTAGCGGTGAGGGCATTGGCGCATCCGGGCGATATCATCGCTGTGGAATCACCGGTGTTTCACGGTATTTTGCAGATCTTGTGCGGGTTGGATATCAAGGTGATAGAGATCCCAACCGATTTCACGTCTGGTATCAATCTGGAAGCGCTGGAGCTGGCGTTGGACCAGTGGCCCATCAAGGCGGTGATCACGGTACCGCATTGCAATAATCCGCTTGGATTCATCATGCCGTTACAACGCAAACGCGCGTTGCTGACGCTGGCGCAGCGCTACGATATTGCCATTATCGAGGATGATGTGTATGGCGAGTTGGCTTACGAATACCCGCGTCCGGCGACGCTGAAGTCGATGGATACTGAGGGTCGGGTATTGCTGTGCAGCTCGTTCTCCAAGACGCTGGCTCCGGGTTTGCGTGTGGGTTGGCTGGCACCGGGGCGCTACCTTGACCGGGCTTTGCATATGAAATATACCAGCACCGGTTCTTCTGCGGTTTGTACACAACTGGCGGTAGCGGAGTTTATCCGGCAGGGGCATTATCAGCCGCATATAAGGCGTATGCGCGGTATTTACCAGCGTAATCTGGAGCGGTTTACCTGCTGGGTGCGTCGCTATTTCCCCGATACCATTTGTGTCAGTCGGCCACAGGGCGGCTTCGTTTTATGGGTGGAAATGCCCGAGTCCTTTGATGGCGTACAGCTTAGTCAGACACTGCGCAAAGATAAGATCCATGTTGCTGGTGGTGCGTTGTTTTCCGCATCCGGCAAATACCGCCATGGTTTACGCTTGAGCTTCGCGATGCCGATGACGCCCCACATAGAGCAGACGATAGCGACGATCGGGGCCGCGGTCGAACAGACGCTGGTCAAGAGGGAAGGCGAGGCGGCGGTCTAGCGGGCTGTGATTCAAATGCCGCTAAACCAGTTATACCCCTGATCTTCCCAGTAGCCGCCGGGGTTGGTATCGCTGACAAACAGTGCGGCGATGTGTTTAGCGTTTTTGAAGCCAAGTTTGGTGGGAACGCGTAAACGTAGTGGGTAGCCGTAATCTGGCGGTAGTGTCTGATCGCCGAATTCCAGTGCCAGAATGGTTTGCGGATGCAGGGCTGTGGCCATATCGATGCTGGAATAGTAGCGGTCAGCGCATTTAAAGCCGACGTAACGGGCGTTCAGGTCAGCCCCGATATGTTGCAGAAACAGACGTAGCGGGATGCCACGCCACTGGCCGATGGCGCTCCAGCCTTCAATACAGATAAGCCGCGTAATCTGCGTTTCCTGCGGTAGCTGGCGCAATTGTTCCAGCGTCCAGACACCTTTTTTTTCGACCTTACCGCTGACCTCAAGGCGATAGCTGTCCAGATCGATATCCGGCACGTTGTATTCCGGGTAGAACGCGTTGAAGGGAAACGGCTGAGTGACCTGATCGGGTCGATAACTGGGAGCCAGACGCTGCCCGCTGAATAACCAGGCTTGTACCCGATCGTTCCAGCGCGACATCGCCCACAGGACTTTATCGATGTTGTCGCCATCTTGCATATTACAGCCAGTCAGCATCGCGACTGCGCCGAGCGTCAGCCCGGAGCGCAGCATCAGGCGGCGTTCGAGATTCACCAACTGCTTTTTCTGGCTCGGCTCCAGCATCAGCGTAGCGCGGCGCTGTGGTTTGTCACTCATGTTTGCCTCCGGTCAGCATTGCCCACAGGGTTCGCGGTACGATAAGTACCATCAGGACGTGGATGACCACGAACAGCGCGATGCCACTCATCGCCAGAAAGTGGACATAACGGGCGATGGCGAAACCGCCTAACAGGTTAGTGAGCCAGGACAACTGAACCGGCTTCCAGATTGCCAGCCCGGACAGCACCAGCAGTACGCCGAGCGCGATGACGCCGAAATACATGAGTTTCTGGATGGCGTTGTATTGATGGGACGTATGACGTAAACGTAGGGTCAGCGTCTGATGAATGTCATGCCAGAGCGATTTGCGACTGAGCGGCAGCCAGCGCTGCCGCCAGTGGCCACTGGCAAGACTCCACATCACATACAGTAAGCCATTACCCGCCCACAGCCACATAACCGCCAGATGCCAGCCAATCGCGCCGCCGAGCCAGCCACCCAATGTCATGGTGGCTGGGAAATGAAAGTTGAATAACGGCGAGGCGTTATAAATTTCCCAGCCGCTCATGAACATGCCTGTCATAGCCAGCAGATTGATCCAGTGGGCAAGCCTGACGGGCCAGGCGTGTATCGGGCGGCGGGATGGCGACATGGCTGACTCCGGTTACATTGGGGGAACGGTGCCGTCTTTACCGGCGGAAACCGCTACGGCAATGCGCTTGCCCTGATCGTCGAGCCGTGAGAACAGCACGATATGGGCGCCAGGTTTCAGCAGACTGCGATCACCGGGCGCGATACTGACGATAGGTACGTCATCCGGTACCACCACGGTTTTCTGCCCGCCGTTATAGGTCACGGTCAGTGTGCGGCCGTTGCTGTTAACCAGCTTGCCGACGGTGCCGTTGGTCATGGTGCCGCTTTTCCCGTCGGCAGATTCCCACGGGCGGAAACCTTCGCCGGTACCACGCAGGCTGGCATCGAAGACATGCACTTCCAGTGCTTTGAGCATGCCATCTGGCTGAGGGATGGCCGCAGTGCCGATAAAACTATCGGGTTTGATATCACCCGGCTCGGCTTTGGTGATGCTCATCACGCGGGTGTCAGCGGTTAGCGAGGCATCAATTTTCTGCCCTTTGCGGTCAGTCAGTTGCAACTGCGTGTCCGATACTGCCGTAATGGTGCCGCGGATCGGTGATTGTGGTTTGGCTGGCGCGTCGGCGGCGTTGACCACGTGGCTACACAGCAGCAAAGAAGAAAGCAGCAGCCCGGCAAAACGAAGTGTTGTCATGATGGATTTCCCCTGAATTGGCGAGTGTCCATCATGGTGAGGATTCCGGGTCGTCAGGATGACGGTTTGATGACATTAATGTCATCAAGTCAGGGGGCTGGAGTTGCTATGATAACGCCGAGGCAGCGGTTCCATCCGAAGGCGGGAGTAGAGGCAATGCGTATTCTGGTGGTTGAAGACGATGGCAGTACCGGCGATTACCTGAAAAAAGGACTCACCGAAGCCGGTTATGCCGTTGATCTGGCACGTAACGGTACCGACGGGTTATTTAATGCGCTTGAGCACAGTTACGACGCCATCATTCTGGATGTGATGTTGCCGGGGCTTAACGGTTGGCAAATTATTGAGATGCTGCGTAAAAAAAGCGATGTACCGGTGCTGTTTCTGACGGCGCGCGACCAGTTACACGACCGTATTCACGGGTTGGAATTGGGGGCCGACGACTACCTGATTAAACCGTTTTCGTTTACCGAGCTGGTGTTGCGTATTCGCACGTTGCTGCGCCGGGGTGTGGTCCGTGAAGCCGATCACTACGCCGTGGCGGACTTACGCCTCGACGTATTGCGGCGTAAGGCTACCCGGCAAGAGGTGGTGATCCCGCTCACCAATAAAGAGTTTATGTTGCTGCATCTGCTGGTGCGGCGCGAAGGTGAGGTGCTCTCGCGCACGTTGATTGCTTCGCAGGTATGGGACATGAATTTTGATAGTGATACCAACGTGGTGGATGTGGCAGTGAAACGCTTACGCGCCAAGATAGACAAACCATTCGATATCAAGCTCATCCACACGGTGCGCGGTATTGGCTATGTGTGCGAGCCGCGTTCATGAACCTCTGGCTTCAGCGCTGGCGCGCTATCTCCCTGAAGACCCGTTGCAGCTTGCTGTTTGCGTTGGTTGCCGCGCTGGTGGTCAGTCTGGCGGGCAGTTACCTGTATAGCGCGCTGTGGCAGGAAATGTACCGACGTAGTGATTTGCAGGTAACCGGGCGCGTTGACTATTACCGCCACCTGTTGGGGAAGAATTTTACGCTGCCGGTGTTGACCAGTAATACCGGCCTGTTTGAGAACATGCTGGGTAGTGAGCAGGATGTATTGCTGTTTTCACTACCGGGGCAAAAGCCGCTTATCAGCGTTAATCCGGCGCATATTTCACTGCCGCCATTAACGCCGGTGGCGGAGAACTCACCGTTGCGGGTTTCCAGCGTGCAAGGGGGCGTTACCGATGATGGTGTGCCGATGCGTGCGATAGCCGCTCAGGTTCGGCTCAATGACGGGCAATTGCTGCAGATTGCCGCCGCTCATGTGATGCTCAATGAGCAACGAATGCTGGAACATTACCTCTGGCGGGTAGTGGGAGCGGTGATAGCCGCGTTCATATTGATAGCCGCGTTGGGGTATCTGGTTTTGCGCCGTGGTCTCTCGCCGTTATGGCGTATGGCGGCGCAGGCGTCGGCGATTGCGCCGAACACCTTATCCACCCGTGTCAGCGATGCCGATGCCCCGCAGGAAGTGCGGCAATTGATTCGTGCTTTTAACGCCATGTTGGATCGTCTCAACGAGGGTTATCAGCGATTAACCCAGTTTTCTGCCGACCTGGCGCATGAGATTCGTACGCCGATCGGTGCGCTGATGGGGCATTGTCAGGTCGCGCTGTATCAGCCACGCAGTGTGGAAGAGTATGAAACGCTACTGTCGGACAATATTGCCGAACTGGAGCGCCTGTCGCGGATGGTAGAAAACATCCTGTTTCTGGCCCGCGCCAGCCATGAACAACCGGTCCTTAACCGGGTGCCGGTTGACGTGGAGGCCGAGCTGCGCCGGGTAGCGGATTACTTTGATATGCTGGCGGATGAGCGTGGTATCGAACTGCGCTATGAAGGTCAGGCGACACTGTCGGTGGATGCGTTATTGTTCCAGCGTGCGCTGAGTAATCTGGTTGCCAACGCGGTACGGTATGCGCATGCAGACAGCCCGATAACGTTGAGTGCGAGCACATCGCCTGAAGGGATTGTGATAGCGGTGACCAACCTCGGCCCTTTATTGCCGCCGGAGCAGTTGGAGCGGCTGTTTGACCGATTTTACCGCGTGGATGCGACCCGCAGCGCGAGTAGTGACTCCAGTGGTTTGGGGCTGTCTATCGTTCGGGCCATCATGACCTTGCATGGCGGCGAGGTGATCGCCCGATGCGATCCTGTTAATCCAACCACCGGGCGGATCTGTTTTAGCCTGATCTTCCCGGCGGTTGATCGCATCGCCTAGATCGCCTGGAAAGGATCGCCGATGTCGCGGCGATCCTGGTGCTACGTCAGTCCATCACCGCTCTTCCCAGATAACCATCCCAGTCTTTCCATACCGGCTGCAACCCAGCCTGCGCCAGCGCATCCGCCACGTCTTGCGGGCGGCGATTGTCGTGCGGGGTGAATTGCTCCAGCTCCGGGTGATCGTCGGCGTAGCCGCCCGGTTGGGTTTTGGAAAACGCGCTGACGTTGTTGATGGCAATCGGGATCATATGGTCGCGGAAGAACGGTGACTCGCGGGTAGAGAGCGACAGTTCCACATCGGGTGCCAGCAGTCGGAAGGCACAGATAACCTGCATCAGTTGCGCCTCATCCATCAACGAGGCGGGTTCAATGCCGCCCGCGCAAGGGCGCAGGCGTGGGAATGACACCGAGTAACGGCTTTGCCAGTAAGTTTGCTGTAAATACAGCAGGTGCTCGGCCACCATATAGCAGTCGGTGCGCCAGCTGTCCGATAACCCAATGAGCGCCCCCAGCCCGATCTTGTCGATACCGGCGCGCCCCAGCCTGTCTGGCGTTGCCAGCCGCCAGGCGAAGTCTTGTTTGTGGCCGCGCAGGTGGTGGTGGGCATAGGTTCTGGCGTGATAGGTTTCCTGATACACCATCACCCCATCCAACCCGAGGGTTTTCAGCTCGGCGTAATCTTCCTGCGATAGCGGCTGTACTTCCATCATCAGTGAACTGAATTGCGGGCGAATTAACGGCAACATCTGGCGAAAATAATCCATCCCCACTTTGCGCTGGTGTTCACCGGTCACCAGCAGCAGGTGGTCGAACCCCAGCGCCTTGATGGCCTCGCACTCACGCTGGATTTCCTGCTCATTGAGTGTCTTGCGTTTGAGGTGGTTACTCATGGAGAAACCACAATAGGTGCAGTCGTTGGCGCACAGGTTGGAAAGGTACAGCGGCACATAGAAACCGACGGTGTTGCCAAAACGCTGGCGCGTCAGTTGTTGCGCCCGCTGGGCCAGCGGTTCCAGCCAGCGACTGGCAGCAGGCGACAGCAACGCCATCATATCGTCGCGCGTGAGCCGATCAGCACACAGCGCCCGCTCTACGTCAGCGTCGGTTTTGCTGTTGATGCGCAGGGTCAGGTCATGCCATTCCAGCTGTTGCCAGCGGTGTTCAAACGACGGTTGAGCGTGAGTGTCCATTACTCGGTGGCCTCCGTCTGGCGCAGAAAACCGGTCAGCGGGCTGGTGGCGCTGGCGAGGTGCTGACGGCTGCCCAGACCGGCCTGACGGGCGAGCGCCCCGGCGTCCACCGCCAGTCGGAAAGCGTGCGCCATCTGCACCGGGTCACGTGCCACGGCGATAGCGGTATTAACCAGTACCGCATCGGCACCGAGTTCGATGGCTTCTGCCGCATGGCTGGGCGCGCCAATGCCAGCATCCACAACCACCGGTACCCGCGCCTGTTCGATGATAATGCGCAGAAAGTCGCGTGTTTGCAGCCCTTGATTGGAGCCGATGGGGGCGCCGAGCGGCATCACCGCGGCACAACCAATGTCTTCCAGACGCTTGCACAGTACCGGGTCGGCACCGCAGTAGGGCAGTACCACAAAGCCGTCTTTCACCAGTTGTTCCGCGGCCTTCAGCGTTTCCACCGGGTCCGGCAGCAGGTATTTCATGTCCGGGTGGATTTCCAGCTTCACCCAGTGCGTTCCCAGCGCTTCACGCGCCAGTCGGGCGGCGAATACCGCTTCTTCAGCGGTTTTGGCTCCTGAGGTATTGGGCAGCAGGTGCACGCCCAGTTCACGTAGCGGGGCCAGAATGGCATCGCTGCCGCCTCTTAAATCCACCCGTTTCATTGCCAGAGTAACCAGCTGTGAGCCGCTGGCGCGCAGCGCATCCTGCATCAGTTGTGCACCGGCAAACTTTCCGGTGCCGGTTAATAACCGGGAAGTAAACGTTGTATCTGCAATCTTCAGCATCTCAACCTCCTGCGATTGCCTGAAACAATAAAATGTCATCACCATCCCGTACGGCAGAATGTGCCCAGGCATCACGCGGGATGATGGTGTGATTGATGGCCAGCGCCGTACCGGGTTGTAGCCGGTTCAACTGCTCAAGCAGTTGCGCGACGGTCAACTCGCTGTGCAGTTCGATAACCTCATCGTTGAGCCGGATCTTCATGCCCGCTCTCCACATACCCGACAGGTCGCTGATCGCGCCAGTTGCAGCGTGGTCCATTGCTGCTGGCGCGCATCGAACAGCCGTAACTTGCCGTCCAGTGGTGAGGGTAATCCGCATAGCAGTTTGAGCGCTTCCAGTGCCTGCAAGGTGCCCATTACGCCGACCACCGGGCCAAGGACACCGGCGGTGCGGCAGTTGCGTTGGGGTTCCGTCGCATCCGGGTAGAGACAGGCGTAGCAGCCGTGTGGGTAAGGGGGTGTCAGTACCAGCAACTGGCCGCTGAACCCTACCGCACTGGCGCTAATCAGCGGTTTTTGCGCCGCGACGCAGGCCGCGTTGACCGCGTGACGGGTGGTCATGTTGTCGCAGCAGTCGAGTACCAGATCGGCTTGCGCCACTGCGGTTGCCAGCGACTCTCCTTCAAGCCGGGTGGTCAGCGCGACGGTTTTCACCAGTGGATTAATCGCTTCCAGCGCGTGGCGGGCCAGCACGGCTTTGGGATGTGACAGGTCTGCATGGCGGTAAAGAATCTGCCGTTGCAGATTAGAGATGTGCAGGGTGTCGTGGTCTGCCAGCAGCAGAGTGCCAACCCCCGCTGCTGCCAGATAGAGTGCTGCCGGTGAGCCCAGCCCACCCAGCCCGACCAGCAACACGCGGGAGGCCGCCAGTTTCTGTTGCCCTTCCTGGCCGATATCCTCCAGCAACAGCTGGCGGCTGTAGCGCATAAATGCCTGATCATCGAGCATGTTATGCCTCCCGTCTTTCTATCAGTCGCAGCAACGTCGCGGTCGCGGCGCGCCAGTCAGCGGCCTGAGTGATGGCGCTGACCACGGCGATGCTGCCGACCCCGGTTTCCAGCACGGCGGGTACCCGGTCAATGCTGATACCGCCGATAGCCACGGTGGGAAAGCGCCCGTTCAACGCGCGAATATGACGGGCCAACTCCACCAGACCTTGCGGTGCGGATGGCATGGCTTTGGTCTGGGTCGGGAAAATATGGCCCAGCGCGATGTAAGACGGCGACAGGGCGATGGCGCGTGCCAGCTCAGCATCGTCATGGGTAGAGACACCCAAACGTAACCCGGCGGCGTGGATTGCCGCCAGATCGGCCGTATCAAGATCCTCCTGACCCAGGTGTACGCCGTATGCCTGATGCCTGACGGCCAGTTGCCAGTAGTCGTTGATAAACAGCCGGGCCTGATATTGACGGCCAAGGGCAATCGCCCGGATGATATCCGGCTCGGCCTGCTCCGCTGGCTGGTCTTTGATGCGTAGCTGGAGAGTGCGAACCCCCGCATCCAGCAGGCGCTCAATCCACGCTACGCTATCGACCACCGGGTAAAGCCCCAGCCGGGCGTCGGTGGCGGGAAACGCGCGGGTCATCAGCGTTCCTCCTGTGGCAGGCTGGTGGCGGTGTGGTACAGCTCGCTACCACGGGCGCGGAATTCGGCGGACATGTTTGCCATGCCGACGTCGATCGGTTGCGCTTCCTGACGGGCGGCGTAATCGCGTACTTCTTGTGTGATCTTCATCGAACAGAATTTCGGCCCGCACATCGAGCAGAAATGCGCGACTTTGCCAGATTCCTGCGGCAGGGTTTCATCGTGGTAGGCGCGAGCGGTTTCCGGGTCCAGCGCCAGATTGAACTGGTCTTCCCAGCGGAATTCAAAGCGAGCCTTGGACATGGCGTTATCGCGGATCTGCGCGCCGGGGTGCCCCTTCGCCAGATCGGCGGCGTGAGCGGCGATCTTGTAGGCGATCAGCCCTTGTTTGACGTCGTTTTTGTTCGGTAGGCCTAAATGCTCTTTCGGGGTGACGTAGCACAGCATAGCGCAGCCGAACCAGCCGATCATCGCCGCACCGATACCCGACGTGAAATGGTCATAGCCCGGCGCGATATCCGTGGTGAGCGGGCCCAGCGTGTAGAACGGCGCTTCATGGCAGTGTTCCAGCTCTTCGGTCATGTTACGGCGGATCATCTGCATCGGGACATGACCGGGGCCTTCGATCATTACCTGCACGTCGTATTCCCAGGCGATTTTAGTCAGCTCGCCCAGCGTGTGCAGTTCGGCGAACTGCGCTTCGTCATTGGCGTCCTGAATCGAGCCAGGGCGCAGTCCATCACCCAGTGACAGGGCGACGTCATAGGCACTACAGATTTCGCAAATTTCGCGGAAATGCTGGTAGAGGAAATTTTCCTGATGGTGCGACAGGCACCATTTCGCCATGATGGAGCCGCCGCGCGACACAATGCCCGTCAGGCGTTTGGCGGTCATCGGTACATAGCGCAACAACACTCCGGCATGAATGGTGAAATAATCTACCCCTTGTTCGGCCTGTTCCAGCAAGGTGTCGCGGAACAGTTCCCAGGTGAGGTTTTCCGCAATACCGTTGACCTTTTCCAGCGCCTGATAGATAGGCACTGTGCCGATCGGCACCGGGCTGTTGCGCAGGATCCACTCGCGGGTTTCATGAATATAGCGCCCGGTGGATAAGTCCATCACGGTGTCCGCACCCCAGCGGGTGGCCCACACCAGTTTCTCGACTTCTTCCTCAATCGAAGAGGTCACCGCAGAGTTGCCGATATTGGCGTTCACCTTCACCAGAAAATTACGGCCGATGATCATCGGCTCCGATTCCGGGTGATTAATGTTGGCGGGGATAATCGCGCGCCCGGCCGCGACTTCCTGACGCACGAATTCCGGTGTGATGTCGTCCGGCAGCAACGCACCGAAACTGTGTCCCGGATGCTGCTGGCGCAGCACTTCGCCGCGAATACGCTCACGTCCCATATTTTCGCGGATGGCGATGAATTCCATCTCCGGCGTGATGACTCCCTGACGGGCGTAATGCAACTGGGTGACACGGCGTCCCGCTTTGGCGCGTCTGGGGTGTGGCAGGTGTTCAAAACGCAGATGGTCGAGACCACTATCTGCCAGCCGTTGTTGGGTAAAACCGGAACTGACGTGCGATAAGGTTTCCGTGTCGTCGCGTTCGGCAATCCAGTCGGCCCGCAGTCTGCCAAGCCCACGGTGTACATCTGGCGTGACGGCCGGGTCGCCGTAGGGACCGGCGGTATCATAAACCGGCACCGCTTCGTTAGGTTCATAGCGCGGGTTGTCGCGGCTACCGCCCAGCAGTGTCGGGCTTAGCTGAATTTCCCGCATGGGTACGCGAATATCTGGGCGTGAACCGGTCAAATAAATCCGCTGTGAGTTTGGGAAGGTTGAGCCGCGCAGCGTATCGATAAACTGTTGAGCGGCAGCACGTTGTTCACGACGACTGGACGGTGTTTTTTCTTCGGAAGCCATCAGCTCCGTGGGAAGTTTGGATTCGGTAGACATAGCAAGTTCCTGTTCATTAATGGGAAAATTGCTTGTCTGGAGTTCGGAGGGAGTAATCGCCGGATGCTGGCTGGCAACGGCAGAAGGCATGTTGCCCTGACTGTTGCGCCACTCCCCTGAATGGATGTTGGGGGGCGATATCATTACTCTTGTTCCCTTCGCAGGTATTAGCCTGATCAGGTTCCGCGGATCCCGAATTAACGGTCTCAGCCCACGCGCCATCAGGCGTGTTGGGCACTCCGACAAGATAGGGCCCCTTGCGGGGCATAAAACTCGTGGTCAATTAAAACGATTAGCCACGACAATACTACAGCCACTTTATGCGCTGTGGTGCGGCGGCGTCAATGATCGAATATCAGCCAAGTCTGGTGATCCGCTGGGGGGATGTGCATTGCCAAGGCTTCACCCGCGCCGGATAATGCCTGACGGAATGTCGTCATGTTGACAAGGTCGATGAAAACACCAATGGGCTGCCTGACAGACCAGCCTGATAATAAGCGGGGCGATAAAAAAGATGGAAGTGACGCTGAAAGGTGAAGAAAGCGGGTGGTGGGTGGTATATCACCGCCACCAGATCTGGCTGCCTCAGGGTGAGTTACCGAAAGGAACAGCAGCGCAGTGGCAATTGCAACAGCGTTCTGCCCGTCAGGTGGGCGAATGGCTGGGGGAGCCGGTATGGCTGGTGCTACAGGAGAAGGCGAGCGACATGGGGTCGGTACGCGAACTGCTGAGTCAGGATGCCGGGTTGTTCCAGTTGGCGGGCCGTGCGGTGCAACTGGCGGAATTCTACCGTTCGCACCGATTTTGCGGTTACTGCGGCCATGAAATGTCAGCCAGTACCACTGAGCTGGCCTGCCTGTGTCACCATTGTAAAGAGCGTTACTATCCGCAAATCGCCCCTTGTGTGATTGTGGCTATCCGCCATCACGACAACATTCTGCTGGCGCAGCATTTACGCCACAAAGGCAATATGTACACCACACTGGCCGGTTTCGTTGAAGTGGGGGAAACGCTGGAACAGGCGGTGGCGCGGGAAGTGATGGAAGAGAGCAATGTCCGCGTCAAAAACCTGCGTTATGTCAGTTCACAACCGTGGCCGTTCCCGCATTCGTTGATGATGGCGTTCATGGCCGATTATGACGGGGGAGAACTGAAGCATGACCCGTCTGAACTGCGGGATGCTAACTGGTTTCGTTATGACCGCTTGCCGGAATTGCCGCCACCGGGTACGGTAGCCCGGCGTTTGATTGAAGACACGGTCGTACTGTGCCGCGAAGCTGATCAGTGATCGGCCATCGCCAGCGACAATCATGCCTGCACGCAGGCGTTACAAGGAAAAGACCATGACTGATCTGAAAAATGATCGCTATTTGCGTGCGCTGTTGCGCCAGCCTGTGGATGTGACTCCGGTATGGATGATGCGTCAGGCAGGGCGTTACCTGCCTGAGTACCGTGCGACTCGCTCGCAAGCCGGTGATTTTATGTCGCTGTGCAAAAATGCCGAACTGGCCTGTGAAGTGACGTTACAGCCGCTGCGACGTTACAACCTTGATGCCGCTATCCTGTTTTCCGATATTCTCACCGTGCCGGATGCGATGGGATTGGGGCTCTATTTTGAAGCAGGGGAAGGGCCGCGCTTTACCTCACCGGTGACCTGCCATGCCGATGTGGAAAAATTGCCGATACCGGACCCGGAACTTGAACTGGGTTACGTGATGAACGCGGTACGGACTATTCGCCGCAATCTGGCTGGCGCGGTACCGCTAATCGGTTTTTCCGGCAGCCCATGGACGCTGGCGACGTATATGGTTGAAGGCGGTAGCAGCAAAGCCTTTACCGTCATCAAAAAAATGATGTTTGCCGAGCCGCATACGCTGCATTTGCTGCTGGATAAGCTGGCGGATAGCGTCACGCTTTACCTGAATGCCCAGATTCGAGCCGGGGCGCAGGCGGTGATGATTTTTGATACCTGGGGTGGCGCACTCAGTGGCCCGGCTTACCGTGAATTTTCGCTACACTACATGCATAAAATTGTCGATGGCTTGCAGCGTGAACATGATGGTCGTCGTGTACCGGTGACGTTGTTTACCAAAGGTGGCGGTCAGTGGCTGGAAGCGATGGCGGATACCGGTTGTGACGCGCTGGGGCTCGACTGGACGACGGATATTGCCGACGCGCGGCGTCGCGTGGGAGACCGGGTTGCGCTACAGGGCAACATGGACCCGTCGATGCTGTATGCACCGCCAGCCCGTATTGAGCAGGAAGTCGCCGCTATTCTGGCTGGGTTTGGCACGGGTAATGGCCATGTGTTTAACCTGGGGCACGGTATCCATCAGGATGTGCCGCCGGAGCACGCTGGTGTTTTCGTTGAAGCGGTACACCGTTTATCCGCACCGTATCATCAGGACATCGCCTGATGGATATACCAGCATTGCGCGCCGAGCAATGTGACAAAGCGGCGTTGGTCGTTCGTCACGATGATGTCCCTTTTGAACAACCGACGCTGATTGCCGGTGCGGATGTCGGTTTTGAGCAGGAAGGCGCGGTAACCCGTGCGGCGGTGGCGGTGCTGGCTTATCCATCGCTACAACTGGTTGAATACCAGATTGCGCGCATTCCGACGGTGATGCCTTACATCCCCGGTTTTTTGTCGTTTCGTGAGTATCCGGCGCTGATGGCGGCATGGGAACAATTACAACACCGGCCGGATTTGCTGTTTGTCGATGGACATGGCGTGTCTCATCCTCGCCGTCTGGGGGTTGCCAGCCATTTTGGTTTGCTGGTTAACGTGCCGACGATCGGTGTTGCCAAGCGCCGATTGTGCGGGCAGTTTTCGCCACTGGCAGACGCAGCGGGCAGTCGTCAGCCGTTGCTGGATAAAAATGAGCAGATCGGCTGGGTATGGCGTAGCAAAGTGCGTTGCAACCCGTTGTTCGTCTCCACTGGTCATCGTGTCGGTATGGACAGCGCGTTGCAGTGGGTCATGCGCTGCATGAACGGGTATCGTCTGCCGGAACCGACCCGTTGGGCGGACGCGGTGGCATCAAACCGTCCGGCGTTTCAACGCTGGCAACGTGAGGCCGGGCTGTAGGATAATGCCGGGCAGTAAACTTTAGGAATTCAGGTATATGGCAGTGTGGTAATTTTCGTTACACTGCCGCCCATTATTATTGAGATAAACAATGTTACGTAACCCGATCCATTTGCGTCTGGAAAAACTGGCAAGCTGGCAGCATGTCACCTTTATGGCTTGCCTTTGTGAACGTATGTACCCCAACTACCATGAGTTCTGCCAGCAGACCGGGTTTGGGGATGCACAACTCTACCGGCGCATACTGGATTTGGTATGGGAAACGCAGGTCGTTAAAGACGCCAAAGTCAATTTCGACAGCCAGTTAGAAAAACTGGAAGACGCCATCCCCGCGCCGGATGATTACGATATTTATGGTGTTTATCCGGCCATTGATGCTTGCGTGGCGCTGAGTGAATTACTGCATTCGCGTCTGAGTGGTGAAACGCTGGAACATGCGGTGACCATTAGCGAAACGTCGATTCGCACCGTAGCGATGCTGGAAATGACGCAAGCCGGTCGGGAAATGACCGATGAAGAGTTAAAGGACTTGCCCGCAGTTGAAGAAGAATGGGATATCCAGTGGGAGATTTTCCGCCTGCTGGCCGACTGCGAAGAACGCGATATTGAGCTGATAAAAGGACTGCGTGCCGACCTGCGTGAAGCCGGAGTCAGCAACATTGGGATAAATTTGTATCAATAACGCGATAAAACGTGATTTAAGGCCTGAAATGGCCTGTCTTTAGGCTTCACATCCGCACCCTGTCTGGTCTACATTTGGGGGGCGTAATAAAAGTGGCTGTCGGTGCGTGTATGCAGGAGAGTGCTACTACACCCTAAATAGTTCGAGTTGCAGGAATACGGTGACGCAGCGCATCCCGAAATCTTACTTGAGTAAGTCAATGGGTTGAGCGAGGTAAGCCAAGGCACCTGTGGCGCGAAGTATGATGGGAGATGGCATATCCGTCGCACTCGATGCTTAGCAAGCGATAAACACACTGTAAGGATAACTTATGAATAAGACTCAACTGATTGATGTAATTGCTGACAAAGCTGACCTTTCCAAGACCCAGGCTAAAGCTGCTCTGGAAGCTACTCTGGCAGCGATTACTGAGTCTCTGAAAGAAGGTGATGCAGTACAATTAGTTGGTTTTGGTACTTTCAAAGTCAATCATCGTAATGAGCGCACTGGCCGCAACCCGCAGACTGGTAAAGAAATCAAAATCGCTGCCGCTAATGTGCCCGCGTTTGTATCTGGTAAGGCATTGAAAGACGCTGTTAAATAAGCGCATGCTGATACAAGGTTTAAGCAGAGGGGCGATTTCGCCCCTTTTGCTTTTCTGCAGACGATATATTCGGGTGGTTGTTCCGGTGCTGGTGTGCTGGCTGACCGCCTGTAGTTCTCATCCGCCGACGCCTGCCGTGTTTGCCAGTGGTTATCTGGCCGATCGCGGTGTAGTCAGGTTATGGCGCAAGGACGACACGCCACAACATCTCACCACGCTGGTGACGGTATTCAGTTCGTTGCAAGGCAACGATGTCAAAACAACCCTGTATCGCTTCCAGCAGGGCGTATTGCGCGAGGTGCAGCAAACGGCTACTTCGCCGTCACAGGGAGAAGTCAGACTGCGTTTTGATCAGTCTGGAAATGTGAGCTTTATGCAGCGCCAGTTGCCGGACCGACGGGAATCTCTGTCGGAAGACGATATTGCGTTGTATCAGTTTGACGCCCGACGTTTGCTGGCGCTAAGCGATTCGCTGCGAACGGGTAAGGTGTCACTGATGCAAGGGCACTGGAAGGCAGGTCAGGTGACCACATGCGATGGAAAAACGGTACGCCCCGATTTCGACCGCGCTTCACTGGCCTGGATTGCTCAACAGAACGAACATGCTGGTGGACCACTTGGCATCGCCTGGCTGGAGTCGCCGGAAGGTACGCAATTGTTGCAGGTAGCCGAAGCCGATTTTTGCCGCTGGGAGCCGACCGCTGAAACGTGGTAGTTAACCCGGTAGTCAGGGAATGCTGGCCCAGGGAAGATCGGGTGCCATAAAACAAAAAATAAGGGGCCGCAGCCCCTTGTTAACGCGGAATACTGGCAGTCAGGCTTTCTGTTCGCGAGCGATGGCACGATAGCCGATATCGCTGCGGCAGAAGCTGCCTTCCCAATGGATGGGTTTAGCCAGTTCGTAAGCGCGTTGCTGCGCATCGGCAACGCTGTGCCCCAGTGCTGTCACGCACAACACGCGTCCGCCGTTAGTCACCACATCGTCGCCATTAAGCTTAGTACCGGCATGGAACACTTTTCCGTCGGTTGCTTCCTGGGTTGGCAGGCCGGAAATGACGTCACCGGTGCGGTAATCCCCCGGATAGCCGCCAGCGGCCAACACCACACCCAGTGATGGACGGGCATCCCAGTCAGAGGTTTTCTCATCCAGTTTGTCGTCGCACGCCGCCAGACAGAGTTCCACCAGATCGGATTTCAGACGCAGCATGATAGGTTGCGTTTCCGGGTCACCGAAACGGCAGTTGAATTCAATCACCTTCGGCTGACCATCCGGGGAAATCATCAGGCCTGCGTACAAGAATCCGGTATACACATTGCCTTCGGCTGCCATGCCGCGCACGGTTGGCCAAATAATCTGATCCATGACCCGCTGGTGGACGTCATCTGTCACCACCGGTGCCGGTGAGTAAGCGCCCATACCACCGGTGTTAGGGCCGGAATCCTGGTCACCTACACGTTTGTGATCCTGACTGGTCGCCATCGGCAGTACGTGTTCGCCATCCACCATGACGATGAAGCTGGCTTCTTCGCCATCAAGAAACTCTTCGACCACGATACGGTGACCGGCATCGCCAAACGCATTACCCGCCAACATATCGGTGGCCGCGTTTTCCGCTTCTTCCAGCGTCATGGCAACGATCACACCTTTACCCGCAGCGAGACCGTCTGCTTTGATAACAATCGGTGCACCTTTGCGACGGATATACTCCAGCGCCGGTTCAATCTCGGTGAAATTTTGGTATTCCGCGGTTGGAATATGCTGGCGAGCCAGAAAGTCCTTGGTAAAGGCTTTGGAACCTTCTAACTGGGCTGCCGCCTGCGTTGGGCCGAAAATCTTCAGGCCGGCGGCGCGGAATGCGTCGACGACACCGATGACCAGCGGCGCTTCCGGGCCAACGATAGTCAGGCCAATCGCGTTCTGGCGAGCGAAATCCAGTAATGCCGGGATGTCTGTCGCGGCGATATTCACGTTTTCCAGCGCAGGTTCCAGAGCGGTGCCCGCATTACCTGGTGCAACATAGACTTTATCAGCCAACGGAGACTGGGCTGCTTTCCAGGCCAGTGCGTGTTCGCGACCACCATTACCAATAATCAAAATATTCATTGTTGTAGCCCCGGATTAATGACGGAAGTGACGCATGTCGGTAAACAGCATCGCAATGCCGTGCTCGTTAGCAGCGGCGATGACTTCGTCATCGCGAATGGAACCGCCAGGTTGAATCACGCAAGTGATACCAACGGCAGCAGCGGCATCGATGCCATCACGGAACGGGAAGAACGCGTCGGATGCCATCACGGAACCCTTCACTTCCAGCCCTTCGTCACTGGCTTTGATACCTGCGATCTTGGCCGAGTAAACGCGGCTCATTTGACCGGCGCCGATACCGATAGTCATGTTATCGCGTGCATAAACAATGGCGTTGGATTTAACGAATTTCGCTACTTTCCAGCAGAACAGGGCATCACGCAGTTCGGTCTGCGTTGGCTGGCGTTCGGTGACTACGCGTAGTTGAGCGGCGTCTACCATGCCTAAATCGCGATCCTGCACCAGCAGGCCACCGTTGACGCGTTTGAAATCCAGTCCAGAAACACGTTGTTGCCACTGGCCGCAGATCAGTACACGGACGTTTTGCTTGGCGGCGGTAACCTTCAGCGCAGCATCGCTGGCGGCAGGCGCAATAATCACTTCAACGAACTGACGACTGATAATGGCTTGCGCGGTGGCTTCATCCAACTCGCGGTTAAAGGCGATGATCCCGCCAAACGCCGATGTCGGGTCAGTTTTGTAAGCGCGCTCATAAGCGTCCAGAATCGAATCACCGATTGCCACGCCGCAGGGGTTGGCATGCTTAACGATAACGCAGGCTGGTTCGGCGAATTCTTTCACGCATTCCAGTGCGGCATCGGTATCCGCGATATTGTTGTAGGAAAGGGCTTTACCCTGTACTTGTTGAGCGGTAGCCACCGATGCCTCAGAGATATGCTCTTCTATATAGAAGGCGGCTTGCTGGTGGCTGTTTTCACCGTAGCGCATATCCTGCTTTTTAATGAAGTTCAGGTTTAGCGTACGAGGGAAACGACCAGCAGGCTGGGTGGTGTCGCCGTGGTAGGCCGGAACTTTGCTGCCAAAATAGTTGGCGATCATGCTGTCGTAAGCTGCCGTATGCTCGAATGCCTTGATAGCCAGATCAAAACGGGTTTCATAAGTCAGAGAACCGTCGTTGGCATCCATCTCCTCGATGATTGCCGTGTAGTCACTGCTTTTAACGACAATCGCCACGTCATTATGGTTCTTGGCAGCGGAGCGCACCATTGTCGGGCCGCCGATATCAATATTTTCTACGGCGTCTTCCAGCGTACAGTCGGCTTTAGCGACGGTCTGGGCAAATGGGTAGAGATTGACGACCACCATATCGATTGGCTGGATATGATGCTGAGCCATAACGGCATCATCCTGACCGCGACGGCCCAGAATACCGCCATGCACTTTGGGGTGCAGAGTTTTGACGCGTCCGTCCATCATTTCCGGAAAGCCTGTGTAATCGGAAACCTCTGTTACCGGCAGACCCGCATTGGCCAGCAGGCGAGCTGTGCCCCCGGTAGAGAGCAGTTCAATGCCACGCTGTGACAAAGACTGGGCAAATTCAACGATACCGGCTTTATCAGATACGCTGAGCAAAGCACGACGGATAGGACGACGTTGTTGCATGATGGTTTGATCCCCTGACTAGGTTCTTACTTTAAAGAGCGTTACGTGAATCGTTACGTGAATAGTGACAGTCATATAAAGAAAAATACGGATTGAGTCGCCAATATTCAGCTAACGCACCCACGAATATGTGTCATTCATCAGGGGAGGAATTGTAGCGAAAACGTTTGCGTGATGCTCGCCAAATTTCAAAAAATGCCAGGGTTGTGGATAACTCTGTGCAAAATAAGGTATAAGCTGGCCTTTTGCTGTGGAATGCAGCGAACGCGCGATTTAATCAAAAATACCGGTTGCGGTCAGCGAGGAACGCCCTATAATGCGACCCCACTGACACGGCAACAGCGGCAACGCAGCGCGGTGTCAGGAAGCGGAAACGAAAATAATCGTTGACACTTCATGAGGAAAGCGTAGTATACGCCACCTCGCGACAGCAGGCTCAGGCCGGTCGCACTGCTCTTTAACAATCAATCAGACAATCTGTGTGGGCACTCGCAGGACGCTTCACTAAAAAATTAGTGAAAGTCTTGAAGAGTGACAACAGTTAATTCATTACGAATAAACAGTAAATTCTTTGAGCACCGTTTTCTTCGGAAAACACATCAAACTTTAAATTGAAGAGTTTGATCATGGCTCAGATTGAACGCTGGCGGCAGGCCTAACACATGCAAGTCGGGCGGTAGCACAAGGGAGCTTGCTCCCTGGGTGACGAGCGGCGGACGGGTGAGTAATGTCTGGGAAACTGCCTGATGGAGGGGGATAACTACTGGAAACGGTAGCTAATACCGCATAACGTCGCAAGACCAAAGAGGGGGACCTTCGGGCCTCTTGCCATCGGATGTGCCCAGATGGGATTAGCTAGTAGGTGAGGTAAAGGCTCACCTAGGCGACGATCCCTAGCTGGTCTGAGAGGATGACCAGCCACACTGGAACTGAGACACGGTCCAGACTCCTACGGGAGGCAGCAGTGGGGAATATTGCACAATGGGCGCAAGCCTGATGCAGCCATGCCGCGTGTGTGAAGAAGGCCTTCGGGTTGTAAAGCACTTTCAGCGGGGAGGAAGGGAGCAGGGTTAATAACCCTGTTCATTGACGTTACCCGCAGAAGAAGCACCGGCTAACTCCGTGCCAGCAGCCGCGGTAATACGGAGGGTGCAAGCGTTAATCGGAATGACTGGGCGTAAAGCGCACGCAGGCGGTCTGTTAAGTTGGATGTGAAATCCCCGGGCTTAACCTGGGAACTGCATTCAAAACTGACAGGCTAGAGTCTCGTAGAGGGGGGTAGAATTCCAGGTGTAGCGGTGAAATGCGTAGAGATCTGGAGGAATACCGGTGGCGAAGGCGGCCCCCTGGACGAAGACTGACGCTCAGGTGCGAAAGCGTGGGGAGCAAACAGGATTAGATACCCTGGTAGTCCACGCTGTAAACGATGTCGATTTGGAGGTTGTGGTCTTGAACCGTGGCTTCCGGAGCTAACGCGTTAAATCGACCGCCTGGGGAGTACGGCCGCAAGGTTAAAACTCAAATGAATTGACGGGGGCCCGCACAAGCGGTGGAGCATGTGGTTTAATTCGATGCAACGCGAAGAACCTTACCTACTCTTGACATCCAGAGAAGCCTGCAGAGATGCGGGTGTGCCTTCGGGAGCTCTGAGACAGGTGCTGCATGGCTGTCGTCAGCTCGTGTTGTGAAATGTTGGGTTAAGTCCCGCAACGAGCGCAACCCTTATCCTTTGTTGCCAGCACGTAATGGTGGGAACTCAAGGGAGACTGCCGGTGATAAACCGGAGGAAGGTGGGGATGACGTCAAGTCATCATGGCCCTTACGAGTAGGGCTACACACGTGCTACAATGGCGTATACAAAGAGAAGCGACCTCGCGAGAGCAAGCGGACCTCATAAAGTACGTCGTAGTCCGGATTGGAGTCTGCAACTCGACTCCATGAAGTCGGAATCGCTAGTAATCGTAGATCAGAATGCTACGGTGAATACGTTCCCGGGCCTTGTACACACCGCCCGTCACACCATGGGAGTGGGTTGCAAAAGAAGTAGGTAGCTTAACCTTCGGGAGGGCGCTTACCACTTTGTGATTCATGACTGGGGTGAAGTCGTAACAAGGTAACCGTAGGGGAACCTGCGGTTGGATCACCTCCTTACCGAGTAGAAGTGCCTGCGTGGTGTCCACACAGATTGTCTGATGAAGAAGATGAGCAGTAAAACCTTATAGGCTTGTAGCTCAGGTGGTTAGAGCGCACCCCTGATAAGGGTGAGGTCGGTGGTTCAAGTCCACTCAGGCCTACCAACTCTACTTGTCCTTGAAACGTTCACGAACTGCGTTGACGATGTGCTTTTGCACGGAGCGCGACGGGGTATGCAGTGTTTCTGTGGCTAAGCGGGTTGAAAAGGTTGATGCATCTATGGGGCTATAGCTCAGCTGGGAGAGCGCCTGCTTTGCACGCAGGAGGTCTGCGGTTCGATCCCGCATAGCTCCACCATTTACGAATGACTTCAGAGTGTACTGGCAACAGTATGCTGCGAAGTATTCTGCTCTTTAACAATCCGGAACAAGCTGAATAATTTGAAACGACGGCATGTGAGTGTGAATTCATGTGTTGTTGGAGTCTCTCAAAATACTCATATCCCGAGACACTTTCGGGTTGTGAGGTTAAGCGACTAAGCGTACACGGTGGATGCCTAGGCAGTCAGAGGCGATGAAGGGCGTGCTAATCTGCGAAAAGCGTCGGCAAGGTGATATGAACCGTTATACCCGACGATACCCGAATGGGGAAACCCAGTGTGATTCGTCACACTATCACACACTGAATCCATAGGTGTGTGAGGCGAACCGGGGGAACTGAAACATCTCAGTACCCCGAGGAAAAGAAATCAACCGAGATTCCCCCAGTAGCGGCGAGCGAACGGGGAGGAGCCCAGAACCTGAATCGGCTTGTGTGTCAGTGGAAGCGTCTGGAAAGGCGCACGGTACAGGGTGACAGTCCCGTACACGAAGATGCACAGGTCGTGAGTTCGACGAGTAGGGCGGGACACGTGGTATCCTGTCTGAACATGGGGGGACCATCCTCCAAGGCTAAATACTCCTGACTGACCGATAGTGAACCAGTACCGTGAGGGAAAGGCGAAAAGAACCCCGGCGAGGGGAGTGAAATAGAACCTGAAACCGTGTACGTACAAGCAGTGGGAGCACCTTTAGGGTGTGACTGCGTACCTTTTGTATAATGGGTCAGCGACTTATATTCTGTAGCAAGGTTAACCGAATAGGGGAGCCGCAGGGAAACCGAGTCTTAACTGGGCGTCTAGTTGCAGGGTATAGACCCGAAACCCGGTGATCTAGCCCATGGGCAGGTTGAAGGTTGGGTAACACTAACTGGAGGACCGAACCGACTAATGTTGAAAAATTAGCGGATGACTTGTGGCTGGGGGTGAAAGGCCAATCAAACCGGGAGATAGCTGGTTCTCCCCGAAAGCTATTTAGGTAGCGCCTCGTGAACTCATCTTCGGGGGTAGAGCACTGTTTCGGCTAGGGGGCCATCCCGGCTTACCAACCCGATGCAAACTGCGAATACCGAAGAATGTTATCACGGGAGACACACGGCGGGTGCTAACGTCCGTCGTGAAGAGGGAAACAACCCAGACCGCCAGCTAAGGTCCCAAAGTCATGGTTAAGTGGGAAACGATGTGGGAAGGCCCAGACAGCCAGGATGTTGGCTTAGAAGCAGCCATCATTTAAAGAAAGCGTAATAGCTCACTGGTCGAGTCGGCCTGCGCGGAAGATGTAACGGGGCTAAAACCATGCACCGAAGCTGCGGCAGCGACACAATGTGTTGTTGGGTAGGGGAGCGTTCTGTAAGCCTGTGAAGGTGGCCTGTGAGGGCTGCTGGAGGTATCAGAAGTGCGAATGCTGACATAAGTAACGATAATGCGGGTGAAAAACCCGCACGCCGGAAGACCAAGGGTTCCTGTCCAACGTTAATCGGGGCAGGGTGAGTCGACCCCTAAGGCGAGGCTGAAAAGCGTAGTCGATGGGAAACAGGTTAATATTCCTGTACTTGGTGTTACTGCGAAGGGGGGACGGAGAAGGCTATGTCATCCGGGCGACGGTTGTCCCGGTTTAAGCGTGAAGGTGGGTGGACCAGGCAAATCCGGTCTGCTGTTAACACTGAGGCGTGATGACGAGGCACTACGGTGCTGAAGTGACAGATGCCCTGCTTCCAGGAAAAGCCTCTAAGCATCAGGTAACATTAAATCGTACCCCAAACCGACACAGGTGGTCAGGTAGAGAATACTCAGGCGCTTGAGAGAACTCGGGTGAAGGAACTAGGCAAAATGGTGCCGTAACTTCGGGAGAAGGCACGCTCTTGTGGGTGAAGTCCCTTGCGGATGGAGCTGACGAGAGTCGCAGATACCAGCTGGCTGCAACTGTTTAATAAAAACACAGCACTGTGCAAACACGAAAGTGGACGTATACGGTGTGACGCCTGCCCGGTGCCGGAAGGTTAATTGATGGGGTTATCCTCAGGGAGAAGCTCTTGATCGAAGCCCCGGTAAACGGCGGCCGTAACTATAACGGTCCTAAGGTAGCGAAATTCCTTGTCGGGTAAGTTCCGACCTGCACGAATGGCGTAATGATGGCCAGGCTGTCTCCACCCGAGACTCAGTGAAATTGAACTCGCTGTGAAGATGCAGTGTACCCGCGGCAAGACGGAAAGACCCCGTGAACCTTTACTATAGCTTGACACTGAACCTTGAGCCTTGATGTGTAGGATAGGTGGGAGGCTTTGAAGTGTGGACGCCAGTCTGCATGGAGCCAACCTTGAAATACCACCCTTTAATGTTTGATGTTCTAACCTGGGCCCGTAATCCGGGCTGGGGACAGTGTCTGGTGGGTAGTTTGACTGGGGCGGTCTCCTCCCAAAGAGTAACGGAGGAGCACGAAGGTTAGCTAATCCTGGTCGGACATCAGGAGGTTAGTGCAAAGGCATAAGCTAGCTTGACTGCGAGAGTGACGGCTCGAGCAGGTGCGAAAGCAGGTCTTAGTGATCCGGTGGTTCTGAATGGAAGGGCCATCGCTCAACGGATAAAAGGTACTCCGGGGATAACAGGCTGATACCGCCCAAGAGTTCATATCGACGGCGGTGTTTGGCACCTCGATGTCGGCTCATCACATCCTGGGGCTGAAGTAGGTCCCAAGGGTATGGCTGTTCGCCATTTAAAGTGGTACGCGAGCTGGGTTTAGAACGTCGTGAGACAGTTCGGTCCCTATCTGCCGTGGGCGTTGGAAGATTGAGGGGGGTTGCTCCTAGTACGAGAGGACCGGAGTGAACGCACCGCTGGTGTTCGGGTTGTCATGCCAATGGCACTGCCCGGTAGCTACGTGCGGAAGAGATAACCGCTGAAAGCATCTAAGCGGGAAACTTGCCCCGAGATGAGTCTTCCCTGGGCCCTTGAGGCCCCTGAAGGGACGTTCGAGACGAGGACGTTGATAGGCTGGGTGTGTAAGCGTAGCGATACGTTGAGCTAACCAGTACTAATGACCCGAGAGGCTTAACCTTACAACACCGAAGGTGTTTTGGTGAGAGACTAAAAGTAGAATTTAGCTTGTTCGAGGATTGGATGGCGTGGTGTAGCGATACACGGCGACATGAAGAATCAGGGCGTTGAAAGACGTCAAAAGAATTTGCCTGGCGGCGAGAGCGCGGTGGTCCCACCTGACCCCATGCCGAACTCAGAAGTGAAACGCCGTAGCGCCGATGGTAGTGTGGGGTCTCCCCATGCGAGAGTAGGGAACTGCCAGGCATCAAACAGAGAACCCCCGGTTAGCGCCGGGGGTTTTTTTATGCCCGCAACCCGGGCGGGTGTGCAGGACAGAGGTGCACGGCGTCCCCGATTGGCGCCGTGTTGCTATATTAGCGCCACGTTGCTATGGCATAGCCCTGGCGGCAGCGCTAATTCACCGGGCAATCACCTCTTCTCTATCCACCGGATAATCACTTCTGCGGTTCTGTCCCGGTGACTCTGATCGGGTCCGTGGGAAAGCCGCTTCGATGCTTCTTCACTCCGGCCTCTGCTTCCATATTCATTGCCTTCATCTCTCACATATGTCCCTTCCCTGTCCCTGTTGTTTTGTCTTGTGTGGATGAAAACATCTTCAGTGAGAAGTTGCTGCCTACGGAAGGGAGGGCGTGCTGATTTTAATATGCAAAGTGAGGGCATAGAAAAGCCCGCACATAGTGGGCGGGCCTGGAGTGTTGTAGGCGGTGATTATGATTAATGCAGGATTTGCGCCAGAAACGTTTGTGTGCGCTCTGAACGTGGGCTGCCGAAGAAGATATCCGGTGGGGCTTGTTCAACGATCTCGCCCTGATCCATAAAGATCACCCGGTTAGCTACCGTGCGAGCGAAGCCCATTTCATGGGTAACGCACAGCATGGTCATACCATCTTCTGCCAGACCCAGCATGGTATCCAGCACCTCTTTGACCATCTCCGGATCCAGTGCGGATGTCGGCTCATCAAACAACATGATTTTCGGTTTCATGCACAGTGAGCGGGCAATCGCAACGCGCTGTTGCTGGCCGCCGGAAAGCTGGCCTGGGTATTTATGGGCATGGGCGGCGATACGCACTCGCTCCAGATAATGCATTGCCAATGCTTCCGCTTCTTTTTTCGGCATATTACGTACCCAGCACGGGGCCAGCGTACAGTTTTGCAGAACCGTCAGATGCGGGAACAGGTTGAAATGCTGGAATACCATGCCGACTTCTGTTCTGACTTTCTCAATATTGCGGCTGTCATGGTTGAGTTCGATGCCGTCAACGACGATACGGCCCTGCTGGTGCTCTTCCAGATGGTTGATACAGCGGATTGTGGTTGATTTACCAGAGCCAGACGGCCCACATAACACGATACGCTCGCCTTGGCTGACCTGCAGGTTAATGTCTTTCAGTACATGGAACTGCCCATACCACTTGTTTACATTTTCCAGTGTAATCATGTGATTGGATGAAGATGTCAATGTGTCCTGGTTCATGGATAACCTCAATGGGACTTATGTCCAGTATCAAAACGTTTTTCTAAATGCTGGCTATAGCGCGACATGCTAAAGCAGAAGATCCAATAGATAATGGCGGCAAAGACATAGCCTTCCGTGGACATACCCAACCACGCCGGGTCAACGGTTGCCTGCTGAATACTGCTAAACAGGTCGAACAGACCGATGATGATCACCAGACTGGTGTCCTTGAACAGGGCGATAATGGTGTTGACCAGACCGGGGATCACCATTTTCAGCGCCTGGGGCAGAATGACCAACCCCTGCATACGCCAGTATCCCAGAGCCAGGGATTGGGCTGCTTCATATTGTCCTTTCGGCAGTGCCTGTAAGCCGCCACGCACCACTTCTGCGACATACGCTGACTGGAACAGGATTACCCCAACCAAGGCGCGCAGTAATTTGTCAATGTTGGTGCCTTCCGTCAGGAACAGAGGCAGCATCACCGAGGACATGAACAGCACCGTAATCAGGGGGACGCCGCGCCAGAACTCGATGAAAATCACGCATAGCGCGCGCAGTACCGGCATGTTGGAACGGCGTCCCAGTGCCAGCAATATTCCCAGTGGTAACGCACCCGCGATGCCGATCGCCGCGATGATGATAGTCAGTGTCAGACCACCCCACTGACGGGTTTCCACCCGGCTCAGACCGCCAAAGCCGCCAAACAGCAACCACCAGGCGAGTAGCGGATAGACTACGCACCAGATGGCGATATAACGGCCACGGCGTGGCAGATTACGCCAAAACATCGGCAGGATGCTGATCAACGCCAGTACCAGCGCGAAGTTAATACGCCAGAGTTCTTCCCGTGGATAAAGCCCATACATGAATTGCTCGAAACGGGCATGGACGAATACCCAGCAGGCACCATCACTGGTGCAGTCTGCACGGGTTGAACCGACCCAGTTGGCCTTGAAGATAGCCCAATTGAGTAACGGTGGGATCAGGGTCCACAGTAACCACAGGCAGACCAACGTCAACACGCTGTTGGTGACATTGGAGAACAGGTTCCGCCGCGCCCAGACGATGGCGTTGCTAATGGGCGTCGGATTGGATGGTGTGTGTGTTGTCATAGTCATCCTGTTCCTTTAACGCTCAATTAAGGCGATTTTCCGGTTATAGATGTTCATCAGTAATGAGATCAGCAGACTGATAATCAGATAGACCGACATAGTGATGGCAATGGTCTCAATGGCTTGTCCGGTCTGGTTCAGCACCGTACCGGCAAACAGCGACACCATATCCGGGTAACCAATGGCAGCCGCCAGCGATGAGTTTTTCACGATGTTCAGATACTGACTGGTCAACGGTGGAATGATGACGCGCAGTGCCTGTGGCAGGATAACTTTGCGTAAGGTGACCGGTTTTGGCAGACCCAGCGACAGTGCCGCTTCATGCTGCCCGTGAGAAACAGACTGGATACCTGAGCGAATGATCTCGGCAATAAACGATGAGGTATACACCGATAACGCCAGCGCCAGCGCTGCCAGTTCCGGAATAAGCACCATGCCACCGCTAAAGTTAAATCCTTTCAGGACGGGGAAATCCCAGTGCAGTGCCCGGCCAAAAACCAGATGAGAGAGGCCCAGCAATACCGCCAACATTGCGATAGGAATGGGCCAGTAGCGGCGTTGCTGACCGGTTAGCTCATGGTAGCGTTTATTCCGACGATGCAAGGCTATCGCACATCCCAGAGAGATGAGCAGCGCAAGCAAAGATGGGAGTGCGCCTGGGCCAAACTCCGCTGCTGGAATGTACAGGCCGCGGTTGCTGAGAAAAAAGGTATCGAACGCGTTAACTGCCTGACGAGGGCCGGGCAGATTGCGTAATACCGCGAAATACCAAAAGAAGATCTGCAGTAACGGTGGGATGTTACGAAACGTTTCGATATAAATCGTTGAAAGTTTACGCAGCAGCCAGTTATCAGACAGACGTGCCAGACCGACGATAAACCCCAGCAGTGAGGCGCAGATAATACAGATAGCTGAAACCAGCAATGTATTAAGCAGGCCAATAACAAAAACGCGGGCATAGGTGTCATCCTGATCGTAGTCAATCAGGTGCTGAACGATACCAAAGCCAGCGTTGTTATTTAAAAAGGCAAAACCTGATGTAATTCCACGCTGTGAGAGGTTAGTGACGGTATTGTGCAGCAGGTAAGCGGCGGCAACCACCACGATGATGACAGCAAGGATTTGATACAACCAGGCGCGCACCGCTGGATTAGTCAGTGATAAATCACCTTTCACGGTTGGGCGTTGCAGCATGTTGGAGCCTCAGTGACGGATAAAGCAAGGGCACGGCTGGTTCGCAGCACGTGCCCGTTTTTGCATCAGGAATTAGCGAACAGCAGGGGCGTACTGGATACCGCCTTTGTTCCACAGTTCGTTCAGGCCGCGCTTGATTTTCAGCTCACTGCCCTGACCTACGTTACGCTCGAACACTTCACCGTAGTTACCGACCTGCTTAACGATTTTATACGCCCAGTCATTCGGCAATTTCAGATCTTTACCGAAGTTACCTTCTTTACCCAACAGGTGCGCCATGTCCGGAGTGGTCGGCTTGGCAGCCATCTGATCGACGTTTTGAGAGGTCACACCCATCTCTTCAGCGTCCAGCATGGCAAACAGTGTCCAGCGAACAATGGCAAACCAGTCTTCGTCACCACGACGTACAACCGGTCCCAACGGTTCTTTGGAGATCACTTCCGGCAGCACGACGAAGTCGGCCGGTTTACCCAGTTTGATACGCAGGGCGTACAACTGAGACTGATCGGAAGCCAGCGTATCGCAACGGCCGGAGTCCAGTGCTTTGGCGCTTTCGTCAGAACGGTCAAAGGTCACCGGGGTGTACTTCATATTGTGGGTCTTGAAGTAGTCGGCTACGTTCAGCTCGGTGTCGGTACCGGCCTGGATACACACGGTGGCACCGTCCAGTTCTTTGGCGCTTTTCAGCCCGGCTTTGTTATGAGCAAGGAAGCCGATACCGTCGTAGTAGGTCACGCCGGTGAACAGCAGGCCCATGCTACCGTCACGGGATGAGGTCCAGGTGGTGTTACGGGACAGCACATCCACTTCGCCGGACTGCAGGGCGGTGAAACGCTCTTTAGCTGTCAGTGGGGTGTATTTGACTTTGTTGGCATCACCAAAAATGGCAGCCGCGACGCCACGGCAGACGTCAACATCGATACCGGAATATTTGCCGTTGGCATCGGCATACGAGAAACCAGGAAGCCCATCGCTGATACCACACTGTACGAAGCCTTTCTTCTGAATGGCATCAAGCGTTGCGCCCGCGTGTGCCTGATTGATGAAGGCAAACAGTGAAGCGCTGGCTACCAGCGTGGACATAATCACTTTTTTCATAATCATCGTATGTGCCTAATGTAATTGTAATGTGCTTGTTGTGTTGTGGCGCAGTCATGGCTGCGCCTGCTCTGTCTGTCAGTGGGCCGGTATGATGAGCCGGACACCGTCATTAACAATAAGCAAAAACGGTGCCAGCTTGTCATAACGGTAGTACAGGCAGAAAACTAAATCGTATCCGTGGCGAATCGGGATAAATGGGTGGTATGGGGGGATAAAGCAAAGGCATAGGGTGCACCAAAATGGTGGAATTGTTCTCCTGTTGATCCAATTTGGTGCAACTTGTGTAAAAAACTGCGGTTAATGCGCTGCCGCTGCCTCAAGGAGAGCAATAGCCAGCGGTGGCGTTATCTGTTTTAGTGCAGCACGTTCCGGCTGAAACAGGGTACCGACGAAAAAGGGATGATCGATGATTTCGATGGCACGAATATCGCCGTTGTCATCTACACCAGACACCCGGATACCGGCTGCGGTGAACGCATCCCGAAACGCTTCATTAATGCCGTAGCGGCAACGGTAGCCTTCGGTGATCGCCTCACGGCCGTAGGCGTGGGCAATACGTGAATCAGGCAACAGGCGGATATCACCCTCTTTTTCCACCATTTCACACTGTAACGGGGTAATTACCGATCGGCCTTCCTGTGTGACTTCCGCATTGTTGGCGTCGTGCCATCCCAGCGCATGGCGGGCATATTCCAGCAGGGCGTACTGGCAACCGCCACAGGTGCCCAGAAATGGGATGGGCGTTTCGCGGGCAAACCGAATGGCTTGCAGGATATTGTCGTCGTGACGGTATGGGCTGGCGGGAATGCACCAAATTGCATCGAAGGCATGAAGCTGGGAGGTCGACAACTGTTCACTGTCTATCCATTGGTAGTGCATCGTGAGGTTCAACTGGCGGGCGGCGAGGGCAAGAGCAGGGGGAATAGCCTGATGGGCGGTGACAGTTGGGGTGTAGTCACCTATCAGCGCGATATTGACAGTCTGTTTCATGACATTCTCCGGCTGGTAAAAAAGAAGGCTACGGGAAATCGGGGGAGATGTCGAGTCTGTCTGATGATGAGCGCGGCAGGTTGGATGGCCTGCCGAGCGAGGATTAATGCGCCATTTATTTATGGACGATGTGGCCGTTAATGCACTATGTGCTGATTAATGCACGATATGGCGTTGGTAGTATTTTTCCAGTCTCGTCTGCAATTTACTCAGTACCGTACTGAACATCAGGTAGATGAGCGCGGCTTCGATATACAGGATGAGTGGTTCATAGGTGACCGAGACGATCCGTTGCGCTGCCAGAAACATTTCAGGCACCGTAATCACGGCAGCCAGCGAAGTATCCTTGACCAGCGAAATAAAGGTGTTAGCCAGCGGTGGCAGCGATACAAATACCGACTGCGGCACAATCACCCAGCGAATAGCCTGTGCGCCGCTCATACCGAGCGAATAGGCAGCATTCCACTGACCTTTGGGTACGGAAAGAATTGCGCCGCGTACTATCTCTGAACTATAGGCACCTACGTTCAGGCTAAAGCCAATCAGCGCGGCCGGAAAGGCATCCAGCGTGATACCGGCGCTGGGCAATCCATAGAAAATCAGAAAGAGCTGGACCAGCAGCGGCGTGCCGCGAATCATCCACACATAAAAATCACAGATCTTTTTGAGCGGTGTGGCACCGTACAGGCGTAACAACGCCACCAATACGCCGATCATCAAACCGAGAATAAAGGAGAGAATCGCGAGAGGAACGGTGAAGGTCAGCCCGGCGGAAAGCAGACTCCAGAAGGAGTCTGCCATGAGTTGTAGCCATGATGGCATATCTACAATAGCTCCGATATCAATGCATTATTTGGAAACGTCTTGTCCAAAGTATCGCACAGAAATCGTCTTATAGGTGCCGTCTGCTTTGATTTGATCCAATGCTTTATTGAGTGCATCAACCAGTTGCGGCTGATTTTTGCGTACCAGAATGGCGGACGGATCGCCGCTTTCTGCGGTGGCAACCACTTTCACATTGGCGTCAGGCTTGTGTTTTTTGAAGTCCAGGAACGACAGGTTATCGTTCAGGGTCGCTTCCGCGCGGCCGCTCAGCACCAGCTCCAGCGACTGGTTAAAGCCATCGGTCGGGACGATTTCCGCGCCGTAGCTGGTGGCCAGTTTGGAGTAGTTACTGGTCAGGCTTTGGGCCGATTTATGGCCTTTCAGATCGTTGAACGATTTGATGCTGCTGTTATCACCACGCACGATCAGCACGGATTTGGCATCGATGTACGGCTTGGAGAAGTCATACTTTACCTGACGTTCTTTGGTGACACCCACCTGGTTGATGACGGCGTCATAACGTTTGGCGTCCACACCTGCGATAAGCCCATCCCAACGGCCTTCAACGAACTCTGCTTTTACGCCCAGTTTTTCTGCTACCGCACGGCCGACGTCCACATCGAAACCTACTAACTTGCCGGAGGCATCATGGTAAGTGTACGGCGCGTAGGTGCCTTCCGTGCCAAATTTAATCACACCGGCGGCTTTGATAGCGCTAAGGTCGTCCTGTGCCTGAGCCAGTACGCTGGTAACCAGTAACGCGCCGGTAAGTAATGCTAAGCGAGATTTTTTCATCATTGTTCCTGCCAGATATGGCTGTTGCCGTTGTGAGTCAGAAATGCTGCGAATTTACGTGATGTCGTGATGTTTGCCAAGTCCATAAAGACATGGCTTATATCTGCTATGAATATAGTGAGTACCCGTATTTTTTACCACAGCGTGTCACAGGTCGGGGTGACGGGCGGTCGTGATATACGGTGGTAACAATCGGTTGCCAGACTTGTGCTTTCCCGCCGTAGTCTGTTGCCTGAGGAGGAGCTATGAAGCTCAGACTTGCCAGCTATAACGTTGAAAACCTGTTTCATCGTACCGCGATTCTTAACCTGCCTGACCCCCAGCAAAGCAGTGAACTGCTTGAAAAAGTACGCCAGCTACAAACGCTGCTGGAAAATGATAACTATGACGATGCCCTGAAAGAGAGGGTTTTTACCCTGACCAGTAATCTCCAGCCTTATATCGACCTGCGTGTTGATGGCGGTTCGCTGGGTAGCTGGAAAAGTGAAGCTGGCAAGACCGGCTTTCGGATTAACAAAAGCTGCCGGGGACGAGGTGATTGGTTAGGCGAGCTGGTTTTTCGTTCCGAGGCGTTTAGCGACCAGCAGCGAAAAAATACCGGGCTGGTGATCAACGCGCTGAAGGCTGACATCCTGTGTGCAGCCGAAGTGGAAAATATGGCGGTGCTGCATGATTTCAACCAGCAGATTCTGGCAGACCAAGCCTTTGCTCAGTATGTCATGATCGACAGTCCGAATGATCCGCGTGGTATTGATGTCGCCTGCCTGACGCGCCACCGCATTACCCAACTACGCACCCACATTTTTGATACCAGTGCGTCGTTTTCCCCGCTGTTTAGCCGTGATTGTCTGGAGGTGACGATCGATATTGGCCTGACGCAGCCAGTGCATGTGCTGTGTAACCACTTCAAAAGCCAGAACGGGCGTAACGATGAAGAACGTGAGCGGTCTGCCAGACGGCGGCACGCTCAGGCGGAGCGTGTGGCTGACATCGTGCGCGGATACAACCTGCAGCAAGAGTATGTGGTGGTGATGGGGGACTTGAACGAGGATAGCGCCAACCCCTGGCACAGCCTGGCGCCGCTGTTTTCCGTGGCGGATTTGCACCCGGTAGTCGATCCCGCTTTGCCGGAAACGGCACGCTATACCTATTACTTCTCCGGCGGTAAGTCTGGCGAGCGTTTGAACCAGTTGGACTATATTTTCATTTCCACACCGTTACATCAGGCAAAGGTCGACTGGGGCATTGAGCGGCGCGGTATCTATAACATCGACAAGATTGCCGCGAAAGAAGGGGCGGATCCGGTGACGCCGTTCCCGACGGTGACCTCCTGGGATACCGCCGCCTCGGATCACGCCGCTATCTGGGTGGAATGTGATCTGAACTGAGCAGGATGAGTACAGCGAAACCAACGAGCCCGCTTTTTGGCAGACCCGTTGCTTTTTTGTCAGTGTCGTCTATGGGTGTTCGCTGTGTTTTCTCTGTCAGTAAGGCTGCCCGATGTTGATGATAGTGCTGATGGTATCGCCAAAGAATGTCAGTCGACTCAGGAAGATACCTAGCAGAGCAATCACGACCGTTGCGACGGAGACGGCTGTTTTTTGTCGCTGGCAGGATAAGCCGAATGCAACGATAAAACAGACTAACCCACTCCAGAAAAATGGCGATGACCCCCATTGCTCTGATGTCATACGCATGATCGTTCCGCCACTACGCCAGATTAGCGGTGCGGCAATCAGCGCCAGAATCAGCAACGTTAATCCGTGACGCAGGGGGGAAATGGCCGACGTTTTATCCAGTAGCGGGAGGGCCGCCGCGCCCATCACCCAGGCCGTCAGCAAATATAAAACCATGGGGAGCCCATTGTTGATAGCGACCATCGCAGGCGCGGCGTAGGTCAGCCCCTGCACAATCACCAGCACGATCCCCATCACGGCGGCCGCTATCACCGTCACCTGTTTTCCATCGGTCAACAGTGCCAGTGCGATAGTGGCAGCAAAGAGTACTGCCGCCAGAATTTCCCGGCTAAGCCATGAATGCTTGAGATTGATAAAGGCGTTATAACCGTGCAACGGGTCTGCCAGATGGAAGGTCGCGCCAATCAATGACACGGCTAGCACCACGCCGGTGATGAACCAGGCTTTGCGCTGTGGCACCTTGTGATCGCACAGACGCCGCCAGGCCAGAAACAGCGCCATGCCAACAGCGGTCTGGCTTAATGATGTAAAGAAAACCAAAGGTAGCTCATAGTGTTCCATGATTATTCTCCAGCCTGTTTTGGCGTGCGAGGCATGATGAAACGCGTTCCGGGGTTCAGCGATGGCATAACCGGGTAGCCCGGCGGGTATTGTACGGCGTTGGCGGGAGCGGCCTTTTCGTCAAGGTCTATCATGGTTAATGCACCCACCGGACAGGCTTCAACGCAGGCTGTCTGTAACCCCACATCCAACCGTTCATAGCACATGCTGCATTTTTCGGCTTTGTGGGTGACCTCGTTGAATTTAGGGGCTCCGTAGGGGCAACTGCGCAGGCAGTTTTTGCAACCGATGCAGCGCGCCGGGTCGTGCACCACAATGCCGTCTTCACGTTTGGTATAGGCTTCGACCGGGCAGGCATCCAGACAGGCGGGATGCTCGCAGTGATTGCAGGCCAGAGAATAAAAAGCCCTCTCTTCGTGCGGGTAGATGGATTTCCCCAGTGGGTAGACATAGCGCCAGAACAGGTCAGGCTCTAACTGATTAAAACTTTTGCAGGCCATGGCGCAGCCACGGCACCCAATACATTTTTCACTATCGACCAGGAATGCGCGTCTCATGCTCTGGTTCCTCCCATCACTCGGCTTTGCGCCGGTGCCGACGTTAAGGCGATATCAGCGAACTGACAGTGAATGGCGGAGCCCGGCGCACCCGTCTTCATTTTTCCCATATCTGATGAGGTATCATCGACGACGTTTTGTACGTTAAACGCTTGTTTGTTAAACCAGGCCTCGTACATCAGCAGCATGTCTTGCGGTACGTTGGTGGTCAGTCTGGCTCTGACGGTGACGTCGCCAATGCCATTAAAGACGCGTACCCAATCGAGTTCACGGATACCTTTTTGTTGTGCGGCTACCGGGTGGAGGTAGACAAAAGGTTCCGGGTAGAAGACCTGCATCCAGTCCAGATTGATGAACTGAGAATGCAGGCCGTATAGCGTGTGGGGGGTAAAGAGCTGGAACGGTAAATTTTTCTCTCTTCCCGGCCGGTACTCGGGCAGCAGAGTATGACCATTCTCTTTACACAAGGCCGATGTAAATTCGTATTTGCCGGATGGCGTCTTGAACTTGCGATCGTGCCAGGCTGCCGGGTGTGGCAGTTTGGCTTTGACCGGACCATCCAGCAACGTTTCCCATGACGAGATACCAAACAGCTTGTAGATACTGTCGTTAAACTCTTTTGCCACCCATTCTTTGCCGTCAATATCCTGTGGGAAGGTGCAGGAGCCGGGAGATAACCGGTTCATGGTGCGCGAAAGCGCAGCGGCGATGTCCAGGTCGGATTTGCACTCGTACATCGGTTTAATCGCTGGCTGATTGATAGTCAGCCAGTAGTGCCAATACGATACCGAGATATTCCACTCTTCCATCTGTGTGGTCGCCGGTAACACGATATCGGCCTGTTCCACGGTCTGATTGAAGAATTGGTCTACGCAGACTACCATCTCCAGTTTATTGAAGGCTTTCAACATCTTGTTATGGTCGAAATCTTGGGAGAGTGGGTTTTTGCAAGACACCCATAGCATGCGAATCGGCGGATCGTTGGTATCCAGTATCGATTGTGCGGTTTTATTGATATTCAGGCTGCGATCGGTATAGCTGGATGCTTCTTTAGCGCCGAAGTCGAACTCCCCTTTAGGCCCGTTCTGACCAGTAAAACCGACAGAACCGGTGGGTTGTTTCTGCATCATGGCGTGGTAGTTGAACCCCCAGGTGTAGAGGTGGCCGTAGCGAGCGCCACCACCCTCCAGACCGATGTTGCCGCTCATGGCGACCAACGCGTCAATGGCTCGCACATTAGCGCCGCCATTGATGTGTCGCTGCATACCGTAGCCTATCCAGATTGTCGCCGGTTTGACGGCAGTAAATTCTTCTGCAAGCTGACGAATCGTCTGTGCAGGCAAGCCACATTGTTCAGATGCCCATTCAACCGTGACATTTTCCCGCAGGTATTGCGCAAACTCAGGGAACCCCAGCGCGTATTGCGTGACAAATTCGTTATCAACCAGCCCGTTATCCAGCAGATGTCGTGCCATACCCAGCGCCAGTGCGCCGTCGGAAGCCGGGCGGATCCGTAAGTACAGATCCGCTTTGGCGGCGGTCTGGGTCAAAATGGGGTCGATGACCACCACTTTGGCTCCGCGCTCCCGCGCCTGATAAAGGTATTTCATACTGTGCAGGGAGCACCAGGCCGGGTTAGCGCCCCAGACAATGATGTATTTGGATTTGGCCAAATCTTCAGGATCGTTGCACCACATATCGCCCATGTCGTAGCTCTGGGCATCAATACCAGCGGGCCAACACGGCGTACCGACAAAGCGGGTGGTGTAGCCCAGCGAGGACATCATGCCTTCAACGCCATAGTTGAGGATGCCGAGGTTGCCTGAATATTTGGTGAGCGCCAGACCCAGTAATGAGCCGTCTTTCTTTTTGATTTCCAGAATTTTGTTGGCGATACGCTCCATCGCTTCGTCCCAGGAAATACGACGCCATTTTCCTGAGCCGCGGCCATCCTGAATCATCGGGTATTTGATCCGGTCAGGGCTGTAGACGCGGCGAGGGTAGGTGAGCCCTTTAAGGCAAGGCATTCCGTGGGTGAAGGTAGACTCTTTTGCACCGTCAATGTAGGCGATAACGCCATCTTTCACATAGGTTTTCAGGCTGCACGTGTCATAGCAGTTTCGCGGGCATGAGTTCCGGAAAATCGTATAGCTGTTCGGGTTGTAAGGAATAGGCGCTTGCGCACGAGCCTGACGAGGCAGTAACAAGCCACCGGGTAAGCTGGCCGCAACACCAGTAATAGCGAGTGTTTTTATAAATCGCCGTCTGTCGGGGGAATTGGGGGTGTCACGCATGTGATGTTCTCCGTTGCAAATCGAAAAACCAAAGCGATAGCACGTCGACCACCGATGAAATCACCGGTGTTGGCGCATGGTTGTTGATGCGATCGATAAAACGCGGTAACCACTGTCCCAGATGGTCATGGGCCAGCCAGTACAGAGCGTCATGCTGTGCTGGCGTGGGAGAGAGACAGGAAAAGAGCAGTAAACAGGCGTCAATCTCGTAAGCGATATGGTCGTCAGGAAGGCAGTTCTCCTGCGGTACTTCATACCCGAGCTGATGGTACAACTGGCGGACTTCCAGCGTATATTTCCCCATCACTTGCGGCTCCGCATGCAGATAAATACCGGCATAAGGTGGCGCTGGCAGCGTCATTGGGCCGACGAACAGGCGGTTAAAGTCATACTCGACTTCCAGCCAGTCATCCTGCGTCAGGTTAACTGGCAGCGTCACCCGGTGCTGACAGAGGGCATGAAGGCGAGTACAGACCGAAGACAGCGAGCCAGATACCGGAAACGCAAAAAAATCACGCAGGCACATGCCGATGGATACCCACTCCTCACGGGAGAAAGGCGCAAGCGGTATTGAAGACGGCACAGAAGGGTTCTCTTCACTAAAGGAGGGGGGGTGCGTATTCATAACGGACGTTCTCATGTACTGATGAATAATCACACTATAGAACTATGTGGATCGTTCATTTTTTGATTAACCACATAGTTTGTACTGATATTTATTGGTGACGCGACAATAATCTGTTGATGCGATTGTGATCACAGTTTGCCGTTGGCAGGCGAAAAAAGGATGTGCGTTAAGTTAAATAGTCCACCGCCTATCCAGGCTACCTGTGTGATGACAGGGGCGTTTTCTAATCGGCAGAGTGGAGAAAAGGGAATGACAAATCAGTATCGGGTGGAAGGTAAAACCACGTTGGTGACGGGGGCCCGCGGCATTGGAAAAGCGATTGTTGAGCGATTGGCTGATGCCCGGTGGATAACGGGGCAGGTGTTGGATGCGTCAGAAGGCTCGTGTCTGTAAACCGCAGGCTACGGCGTGATACCGTCAATAAAAGAGGCGCTTGCCGTGAGGGAAGCGCCTTTCTTCAGAGATGAACGGATGAGTATCAGTTCATGCCGTATTTTTTCAGTTTCTTACGCAGCGTACCGCGGTTGATACCCATCATCAGGGCAGCGCGGGTCTGGTTACCGCGGGTGTATTGCATCACCATGTCCAACAGCGGCTGTTCTACTTCAGCCAGTACCAGCTCATACAGGTCATTCACGTCCTGACCATTCAGTTGAGCGAAATAGTTCTTCAGTGCCTGTTTAACCGAGTCGCGCAGGGGTTTTTGGGTTACCTGAGCCTGAGAGTTTACAGTGGAAACGGTCAGTACGTCAGAATTCACGCGTTGTTCGAACATAGTTCTGTCAGCTCTTTTTCTGTTTACGCAAGATTTTCAAAATATGCCTTCAACGCCTCCAGCTGTTCGCTGGCGTCCTCTATGGCGTTGAATGTGCGCCTAAACTGGTCGTTTGGGGCGTGCTCCTGGAGATACCAGGACACGTGCTTACGTGCTATACGAAATCCCTTGCCTGGACCATAAAAGTCGTGCAATTCCCGTATATGCCCGATCAACAAGTGCTTGACCTCTGCCAGTGGCAGGGGCGGCAGCAACTCCCCTGTGTCCAGATAATGCTGGATTTCCCGAAAGATCCAGGGTCTTCCCTGAGCAGCTCGTCCTATCATCAGGGCATCAGCCCCGCTGTAATCAAGAACCGCTCTGGCTTTGCGCGGGTCAGTAATGTCGCCATTCGCGATAACGGGAATGGAAACACTCTGCTTAACTGTCCGAATGCTGTCGTATTCCGCCTCGCCATTGAACAAACACGCACGCGTGCGTCCATGAACGGTCAGCGCCTGAATACCACAATCTTCAGCCAATTTGGCAATCTCTACACAGTTACGGTGCTCTGGTGCCCAGCCGGTACGAATCTTCAACGTGACCGGTACATCGACAGCGTTTACCACCGCCGTCAGGATCTGCTTGACCAACGCTGGATACTGCAACAGCGCGGAACCCGCCATCTTGCGGTTAACCTTTTTGGCCGGGCATCCCATGTTGATGTCGATGATCTGCGCGCCGCTTTCGGCATTGATTCTCGCCGCTTGCGCCATCTCATCTGGATCACCGCCGGCTATCTGTACTGCTCGGATACCGGGCTCATCGCTATGCACCATGCGCAAGCGCGATTTGTCCGAACGCCACACCTCCGGATTGGAAGAGAGCATCTCGGAAACCGTCATTCCAGCGCCCATCGCGTAACAGAGTGCCCGGAAAGGGCGATCGCTTACGCCCGCCATCGGGGCGGCAATCAAACGATTGGGAAGCTGAAATTGTCCAATGCGCATAGACAAAGAGTGACCATACTGTGCCTGCAAGGGCGCGTATATTACGCATTTTTTACGCGATAGGAAAGGCCAAACTTTGAGCAATTGAGCGGAACAGATCAAGGAAATGCTGCATTGCTACTGCGCTGTTTTTATTTTTCCTTTATTAACAGATGGTTATTCTTATTCCGCTGATTTTGTGTACACGCCGGAGAAATTAAACATCCGCCTGAATATGCTGTTTCACCGCATAGAAACAGTGATTGATGGTAAGGGGAGTCGGTTTGTCCAACGAAATATCCGTACGAATCACCTGACGCAACGGCGATGTTCCGTCAGGTGAATACAACGGGATCAGAGCGGTTTACGGATACCGGTAATGCGGCACCACTCTTCTTTTTCTGCTACCGGGTCGAGCTGGAATTGCGCTTCATAGGCTTGCGCCACACTCTGTGCCTGTGAGGCCAGAATGCCGGACAGACCAAGATGGCCGCCTGCTTTTGGCAACACGCTGATAAGCGGTGCCAGCTCGCGCAGCGGGCCCGCCAGAATATTGGCGACCACCACATCGGCAGATAAATCTTTGGGTTGATCTTTTGGCAGGTACAGCTCCAGCCGTTCAGACACGCCGTTACGCTGCGCGTTATCACGGCTGGCCTGAATGGCCTGTGGGTCGATATCGATGCCGATAGCGTGCGCGGCACCGAGTTTTAGCGCGGCGATGGCCAGAATGCCGGAGCCGCAACCAAAATCGATGACGGTTTTGCCTGCCAGATCCAGCCCGTCGAGCCATTGCAGGCACAACGACGTCGTGGGATGGGTGCCGGTGCCGAATGCCAGACCGGGGTCCAGCATGACATTGACCGCATTCGGGTCTGGTACGTCACGCCAGCTTGGGCAAATCCACAGTCGCTTGCCGAACTGCATCGGATGAAAGTTTTCCATCCATTCCCGTTCCCAGTCTTTGTCTTCCAGTTGTTCGATTTTGTGCTGGAAACCGGCACCGAGCAGCGGCTCCTGCTCCAGTATGGCTACCACCTCGGCCATGTCGGTTTCGGCGTCGTACAGGCCAATCACGTCGGTATCGCCCCATAAACGGGTTTCACCCGGCAGGGGTTCAAACACCGGCGTGTCATGCGTGTCCTGAAACGTGACTGAGACGGCACCGCTTTCAGACAGCGCGTCGCCTAATTGCTCCGCATGTGCGCCGGAGGTATTAATTTTCAGTTGAATCCACGGCATAGCAGCCTCTGACCTTAAAGTGATGAAGATGCGGCAACCGCTGATGCAGGCTGACGCCCTAAGCGGTTACCCAGAATAAACGCCATCAGACTTAACAGCAGTGATGGCACAATCGGATGAAAGCCCGCCAGTTGGATATTGAAGCTGGCGAGCAGGGTATAGCTGATAGCCCCACTGAACATCGAACTCAGCGCGCCTGCGGCGTTAGCGCGTTCCCAGTAGAGGCCCAGCACCAGTGGCCACAGGAACACCGCTTCCAGCCCGCCAAACGCCAGCAGGTTCAGCCAGATGATCATTTCCGGCGGTCGCCATGACGCCAGCAGTACCAGCAGGCCGAGCAGCAGGGTGGTCAGGCTGGATAAATGGCGGATATAACGCTCGTTGTTGATCTTCTGAGGATAGACGCTCAGGTAGAGATCTTTCACGATCGTGGCGGAAGCCTGCAGCAAATGCGCGTTAATATTCGACATGATGGCTGCAGTCGGCGCTGCCAGAAAGATCCCGGCGGCCAGTGGCGGCAGCACGGTGAGCATCAGCTCCGGCAATACCTGATCTGGAATGGTCAGGTTAGGCAGGATAGCGCGCCCCAGCGCGCCCGCCAGATGCATCCCCAGCATCAGTACGCTGATGACCACCGTACCAATCAGGATACCGCGGTGTAGCGCCTTGCTATCGCGATAGGAAATGCAGCGCACGGCGGTATTGGGCAGGCCAATGACGCCAAAACACACCAGTAGCCAGAATGAGGTCATAAACGGGGCAGACAGGATCTGGTTACTGCCGTGCGGATCGACCAACGCTGGGTTGATCTGCGCCAGTTTACCGACGGCAGCGGGCAATCCACCGGCGGTGTAGATCACACCAGCCAGCAGCAACAGCGTGCCTATCAGCATCACGATGCCCTGCAACGCATCATTCAGTACGCTGGCGCGAAAGCCGCCGAACGCGGTGTAGAGCAGGATGGTAATGCCGAAAATCAACAGCCCGACGTTATACGGCACATGCGCCACCGTTTCCAGCAACCGGGCACCACCGATGAACTGCACCGCCATCGCGCCGATAAATGCCACCAGCAGGCTCAGGCTGGCAAACCAGACCAGTAAGCGGCTGCCGTAGCGGGCGTAGAGCATGTCATTCAGTGTGATGGCGTTATAGCGGCGGGCCAGAATCGCGAATTTCTTACCGAGAATGCTCAGTGACAACAGCATCGTCGGTACCTGAATCATCGACAACAGTACCCAGCCTAGCCCGTATTTATAGGCCGCGCCGGGGCCGCCGATAAACGAGCTGGCGCTGACATACGTGCCTATCAGCGTCATCGCCAGTACGAAGCCGCCCATCGAACGGTTGCCGATAAAATACTCGGTGAGAAAGTTACCCTGCTGGCGACGCCGCCAGGCATAAACGGACAGGCCGAATACCAATAACAGGTAAGCTATCAACGGCAGGATGACATCACTTTGCATCGTGATTCTCCAGTGAAATATCGCGGAAGATGACGCGCACCATCAGCCAGCACAGACCGATGAACAGTAGCGGCAGCAGCAGGCAGGCCAGCTCGAACCAATGTGGCAGGCCCGTCAGGCCGGGATGGTTGTCGGGTAGATAGGCAAAGAGCACCCAGGCCACCAGATAGGCCAGCGTCAGTATCAGTGACCAGCGGGCTTCGCGGTGAGCCTGCAGAAAGCGTTTATCCATGATTTCCCCTCAAGTCTTGCAGGAATCAGTGTTATAGGTGACACAAAACAGGGGATTTTACGGCATGTCAGCCAATTGCCCAGCGAAAATTGGTGTATTGGTGCAGAACGCGGTGAGTCGTGGGAAACAAAAACGGGCCGACCTGGGCCGACCCGTTTTATTGGTGCAGAGAATTACTGCAGACCGAGTTTCTTCTCCAGATAGTGGATGTTAGTCCCACCATGCTGGAAGTTTTCGTCGGACATGATGCGCATCTGCAATTCCACGTTGGTTTTGATGCCATCAATGATCAGCTCAGCCAACGCATTCTTCATACGAGAAATGGCGATGTCGCGGCTTTCGCCGTAAGTGATCAGTTTGCCGATCATAGAATCGTAATGCGGCGGTACGGTATAGCCCGCATAAATGTGCGATTCCCAACGTACGCCAAAACCGCCCGGTGCGTGGAAACGGGTGATTTTACCTGGGCTTGGCATGAAGGTGTTCGGGTCTTCGGCGTTGATACGGCATTCCACCGCATGGCCACGCACTTTCACTTCTTCCTGCTTGATAGACAGTGGCTGACCGGCAGCAATACGCAACTGCTCTTTGATCAGGTCCACACCGGTGATCATTTCGGTTACCGGGTGCTCTACCTGAATACGGGTATTCATTTCAATGAAATAGAACTCGCCGTTTTCAAACAGGAATTCGAAGGTACCGGCACCACGGTAGTTGATGTCGACACACGCCTTGGCACAGCGTTCACCGATATAGCGACGCAGATCGGAGGTAATACCCGGTGCTGGCGCTTCTTCCACCACTTTCTGGTGACGACGTTGCATGGAACAGTCGCGCTCCGCCAGATAAATGGCGTTGCCCTGGCCGTCGGCCAGTACCTGGATTTCCACGTGACGCGGGTTTTCCAGGTATTTTTCCATGTAGACCATGTCGTTGTTGAACGCCGCTTTTGCTTCCGCGCGGGTCATCGCGATCGATTGCTCCAGCTCTTTTTCGCTACGCACGACGCGCATACCGCGACCGCCGCCGCCGCCGGAGGCTTTGATAATGACCGGATAACCGATGCGCTTACCGATAGCGCGGTTTTTATCCATGTCGTCGCCCAGCGGGCCGTCAGAACCCGGTACACAGGGAACACCGGCTTTCTTCATGGCGCTGATGGCAGACACTTTGTCGCCCATCAGACGGATGGTGTCGGCACGCGGGCCGATGAAGATAAAACCGGAACGTTCAACCTGTTCAGCGAAGTCAGCGTTTTCAGACAGGAAACCGTAACCCGGGTGGATAGCCACTGCACCGGTGATTTCCGCCGCAGCGATGATCGCCGGAATATTCAGGTAGCTTTTTGTTGACGGAGCCGGACCGATACACACGGTTTCATCCGCCAGCAATACGTGTTTCAGATCGCGATCCGCAGTGGAATGCACGGCGACGGTTTTGATGCCCAGTTCTTTACAGGCACGCAAAATGCGCAACGCAATCTCACCACGGTTGGCGATGACAATTTTATCTAGCATGGTAAGCCTCGTTATTCGATGACAACCAATGGCTCGTCAAATTCAACCGGCTGGCCGCTTTCAACCAGAATGGCTTTCACCACACCCGCTTTGTCTGCTTCGATCTGGTTCATCATTTTCATGGCTTCAACGATGCACAGGGTATCGCCGACTTTGACCTGCTGGCCGACTTCCACGAACGGTTTTGCGTCCGGGCTCGGCGTGCGGTAGAAGGTACCTACCATCGGTGAACGTACCACATGGCCACTGATGGCGGCCGGTGCGGCGGCTTCAGCAGCAACTGGTGCGGCGGCCGGGGCGGCAACTGGCGCTATCTGCGGCATCGGTGCATAGGCTTGTTGCATCATCGGGTAGCTGCCCGGTGCCGGAGTACGACTGATGCGTACCGACTCTTCGCCTTCGGAGATTTCCAGTTCGGCGATGCCGGATTCTTCAACCAGTTCGATCAGTTTCTTGATTTTACGAATATCCATGAATGTGGTTCCGTACTCTTGTTAATTGGAAATGGTTAATTGGACGTTGACAGGCGTTTTACCGCCGTCTGTAAACCATAATGGTATCCATCTGCCCCCAGACCGCAGATCACCCCAGCTGATACATCAGACAGGTAAGAGTGATGACGGAAAGGTTCACGTGCGTACACGTTAGTCAGGTGGATTTCGATAAACGGGATGGCGACCGCCAACAGAGCATCCCGTAGCGCCACACTGGTGTGGGTAAACGCTGCCGGGTTAATCAGAATGAAGTCAGTGTTTCCTCTGGCCTGATGGATACGGTCAATCAGCTCATGTTCCGCATTTGACTGCAGGTGGGAAAGCCGCACGTTCAGCGCTGCCGCATCTTGTTCCAGTCGGCTCACGATCTCCGCCAGCGTCGTATGGCCGTATTTATCCGGCTCACGGGTTCCCAGCAGATTCAGGTTTGGACCGTTAAGGAGCAAAATGTGAAACTTGTCTGCCATTGTGCTGCTATCTCCCTCGATTGGCTCAGTGGCGCACAACATAACGCGAAGCTATCCGTTTGTCACCCTTTGCGGAGCGAAAATGTCCCTTTCCATCCGCACGGTTTGAACATTATAGCCATATCGTAGCAGTTAGCAGCCAAATACTGGTCTTATCTGCGGAGTTACCCGCGGCGCTATTGACAAAATTTTACGAAAATACGCGAAAAACACCGTCTTCCGCGTACAGATAGTGCTGATTAACGACGCCATCGACGTAACTTCTGGTAGCGAAAAAGCAGCAATATGACGGCAACGGCAGCGTACATGATCGGTAATGGCGACAGCGATTTTACCGACCAAAGATAATGAACAGGGGCTAAGATCGCGACCAGATAAATGAGATTGTGTAGTTTTTGCCAGCCTGATCCCAGTTTTCGCTGTGCTGACTGGGTGGAGGTCACGGTTAATGCCAGCAGTATCAGCCAACTTGCCATGCCGAGCATCAGGTAAGGGCGCAGAAGAACCTCTTTTCCCAACAAATCGAGATGATTAACCCCCAATTCCAGCAGCGCATAGCTGAGCAGATGCAGGCAAGCCCAGGCAAAACACCACAGCCCCAGCAGACGGCGGCAGCGGATCAACAACGGCTGTTTACCGTAACGCGCCAGCGGCGTCACCATCAGTGTCGCCAGCAGCAGTTTCAGCGCCATTCTGCCGGTAAAATGCTGAATATCTTTTGCCGGATCGGCGCTGAACGCGCCCTGATTAACGGCGAACACCAGCCAGAGTAGTGGCAGGAGCGCTGCCAGATGCAGCACGACTTTCAGGGCGATGATGTGTCGGGAAGTCAGACGCATACCGTCATGTTCCTATATAGAAGGATGAACGCCCGCAATATGGCGGGAGTCATAGGTTGAGTCGATCAAAAGTTGGCTCGTAAATCCAGCCCCTGATACAGCGAGGCGACCTGATCGGCATAGCCGTTGAACAATAAGGTCGGTTGACGTTGTACGTTCAGCAACCCACCGGCGCCAATGACCCGTTCGCTGGCTTGCGACCAGCGAGGGTGATCGACATTAGGGTTAACGTTGGCGTAAAACCCGTACTCATTGGGCGCAGCCAGATTCCAGGTTGAGGGCGGTTGCTGGCGTGTCAAGCTGATATGCACGATGGACTTTATGTTCTTAAAACCGTATTTCCACGGTGTGACCAGCCGTATCGGCGCGCCGTTTTGTGGTGGCAGCGTTTTGCCGTAAACACCAACGGCCAGGAAAGCCAGCGGGTGCATGGCTTCGTCTAAACGCAACCCTTCGACATACGGGTAATCGAGACCACCCCCCATAAAGCTATCTTTTTGGCCGGGCATTTGTGCCGGGTCATACAAGGTTTGAAAGGCGACATAACGGGCATGGCTGGTCGGTTCAGCCAGTTTTATCAATTGAGATAACTCGAATCCGACCCACGGGATCACCATCGACCAGGCTTCGACACAGCGAAAGCGGTAGATGCGTTCTTCCAGCGGGAAACGGCGGCGAATATCGTCGATATCCAGCGTGATGGGTTTGGCGACTTCACCGTCGATCCGCACCGTCCATCCTTCGGTCTTGAGACCGCCCGCGTTAGCGGCAGGGTCGGCTTTATCCAGACCGAATTCATAGAAATTGTTATAGCCGGTGACTTTATCTTCCGGCGTTAGCGCCAGATCCGGGTGCCACTGTGGCGGCTGGCTAAATGTCAGCGGCTTGCCGGGTGGGGCGGCAGGTGCTCGTTTTCCCTGGAACCAGTTGAGCAGGTCGGCGCGTGCGGCGGGCGACAGGCTCAGCGTGGCGGCGGTCAGCCCCAACGCCTTAAGAACGGTGCGGCGCTGATAGAACAGCGATTCTGGCGTCACGTCGGCGCCAGTCAGTTTGCGATGTCTGGACATGGTGAACTCCCGCTGTTGATTATTGGTGTCAGGCTGGGGATTCGCGTTAACGCTACGCCCTGCTGGTGAGTGATGGGCGTGGGAGCAGTATGCGGTGAAATAATGTGGCGGGGAATCGTTCTTTTTTAGCGGGCGGTATATTTTACCGGTTTTTACAAAATAGGAATAAAGACGGGCGAGAGACCGCCCGTCCTGAGGCCTATCAGTTCGCGCTACCGATGCGCACCAGCGTGCGGCCGGTCACCCGGTTTTCCAATAGCGCGGCGGCGGTGGCGGGAACCTGCTCCAGCGAGATTTCCTGAGTCACCTGCTGATAGAAGGAGGCTGGCAGCAGTGCTGCCAAACGGTGCCAGGCTTCCTGACGACGTGCGCGCGGCGTCATCACCGAGTCGACGCCTTGCAGACGTACGTTGCGCAGAATGAACGGCATTACCGTGGTGGGCAGGGATACGCCAGCCGCCAGCCCGCAGGCGGCAACGGTGGCACCATAATGCATTTGGGCCAGCAGTGTCGCCAGTACCTGATCGCCTGCCGTGTCGATAGCCCCCGCCCAACGCTGTTTTTCCAGCGGACGACCGGCTGTGGCGAATTCTGCGCGGTCCAGTACCTGATGGGCGCCAAGTTGCTGCAGATAGGCGCTATTGTCCGCCCGGCCGCTGATAGCCGTTACCTGGTATCCCAACGCATGCAACAGTGCAATAGCCGTGCTGCCGACGCCGCCGCTGGCACCGCTGACGACCACATCGCCACTCGCCGGGGTGACGCCCCCTTCTTCCAGCGCCATCACGCACAGCATCGCGGTAAACCCGGCGGTGCCGATGATCATCGCCTGACGCGGTGTCAGGCCCTGTGGCAATGGCACCAGCCAGTCGGCTTTGACTCGCGCCTGTTCTGCCAGACCACCCCAATGATTTTCACCCACGCCCCAACCGGTCAGCACCACAGACTGCCCGGCCTGAAAATCCGGATGAGCGCTGTGACGCACGGTGCCGGCAAAATCGATACCCGGCACCATCGGGAACTGGCGAATGATTTTACCTTTGCCAGTAATCGCCAATGCATCCTTATAATTAATGCCGGACCAATCGACGTCGACAGTGACATCGCCATCAGGTAATTGTGATGGTTCAATAGTGCTAACGTTGGCCACTGTCTGGCCATCTTGCTGTCCGAGCACGATTGCGCGCATAAAAACTCTCCTTATCGGGGACAAAAATAGAGGTAAATCATTTAAGGACTATATTTGTAACGGGTAGTATGCGAACTGATAAATCGCAAACAACACACAAAGTCTCTCATGAAAGCACTTTTCAATTCATTGATACGGAGTTAGGCGCAGGGATGGGGTTGACTGCCAGAATATCAATAGTAATGACGCTGCTGACGACACTGGCCGTGGGTCTGGTGTTGGCCAGTAGCATTTTTAGTTTTGTGTGTTATAGCCAGCAACGGATGGATCATCAGCTCAGGGCTGTGGCGGCAAGCATTGATCAGGCTCTGTTGGTTCAGGCTCCCGATAATATCCAGTTCTGGTTGCCTGCGGTGATGAAGGCGGCTGGCATTGTGGAATTGGATCTGCGCGACGGCCATGAAAGGCTCTACTGGCTACGGTTACCAGAAGTGATGTCTGACGGTGGGGAGCGAGCCTTGCTGTACCGTCACACCAGCTTATCGCTGTTGCACCACGCGGACGTCAAGGTCAACGTCACCTACGTTGATCCGTTATTTGGCATGCCACGCTATCTTAAATCCACGTTGTCGATTGTGTTGACGATACTGCTGATCGCGGTAATCGTCTTTCATGGCGTGCGCTGGCTGCGACGGCAGATGGCGGGGCAGGAACAGTTGGAGGCGCGCGCCCGGCGGATTTTGGCCGGTGAGCGCGATACCGTAATGCATGGCTCGGTGCATGAGTGGCCAGCGATGGCCAGCGGCGCGCTTGACCAGTTGCTGCTGGATTTGGCCGAAGCGCGCGAGGCCCGTAGCAGGGTCGATACCTTGATTCGGTCATTCGCCGCGCAGGATTCGCAAACCGGCTTGAATAACCGGTTATTTTTTGAAAATCAGCTCGCGACGCAATTGGACGATACGGAAGACGTCGGCACGCATGGTGTGGTGATGATGATTCGCCTGCCGGACTTCGACACCTTGCAGGAAACGCACGGTTATGGCGGCGTACTTGATGAGTATCGCAATACCCTGATTAACCTGTTGTCTACGTTTGTTTTACGCTACCCCGCCGCGCTGCTGGCGCGCTATTACCACAGTGATTTCACAGTACTGCTGCCGCATTGCAATCTGAAAGAAGCCGATAGCATCGCCAGCCAACTGGTGAAAGCCATTGATATCTTGCCGACGACCTCGCTTATCGATCGGGAAGATATTTTGCACATCGGCATTTCTGCCTACCACGGCGGGCAAACCACCGAACAGGTGATGGAAAGCGTGGAGGACGCGACCCGCAACGCGGTATTGCAGGGTGGGAATGGATGGTGTGTTTATGACCGACGGGTGCCGGAAAAAGGCCGGGGTAGCGTGAAGTGGCGAACACTGCTGGAACACACCCTGTTGCGCGGCGGGCCGCGTTTGTATCAAAAACCGGCGATTACCCACGATGGTGAGGTACATCACCGGGAAATGTTTAGCCGAATTTATGATGGAACCCAGGAATTGCTGGAGGCCGAGTACATGCCGCTGGTGCGTCAGCTTGGCCTGACCTCCGGTTATGACCGGCAGTTGATCAACCGGGTGATTGCTCTGACGGTCAGCTGGCAGGATTCGGTACTGGCTTTCCCGATTACGGTGGATTCGCTGCTGCAACGGCCGTTCCTGCGCTGGTTGCGCGAAACCTTACTTCAGTGTCCGAAAAAGCAACGTACGCGATTATTGTTTGAACTTGCTGAGGCGGATGTGTGTCAATATATCGGCCGTTTGCGTCCCATACTGGCGATGATAACGGGTTTGGGTTGCCGACTGGCGGTGACGCAGGCCGGGCTGACGCTGGTCAGCACCGCCTACATCAAGTCGTTACAGGTGGAGGTGATCAAGCTCCATCCGGGGTTGGTGCGTAGTCTGGATAAGCGGCCGGAGAATCAGCTGTTTGTCAGCAGCCTGACCGAAGCGTGCAAGGGCACAAACGCGCATGTGTTTGCCTCCGGCGTGCGTACGCGTGAGGAGTGGCAGACGTTGCTGGATAAAGGCGTTTGCGGCGGACAGGGCGATCTGTTCGCGTTGTCGGAACCGGTGAGTAACACGCTGAAAAAATATTCACCGCGTACGCATGTTTGATGTCAAAATCCGAACAAACTAGCGTAGAATGTTGGCGCCATAGCGTTGCTGACCGGTTTGCTGAACGGCCTGGCGCGCACGAAAATGTTAGATTTTATGTCGGTGGTTCGTGCAATTTTCGGGGGCAGCTCGCGAGAACCCCAGTCGCTGCCAGAAGGGTAGCCGTTCTGCAGGCATTCATTATCATGGCAATTTACGTAAACATCATTTTTTCACCGTAGCAGAGCCGGTTAGCGCCTTGTCGCTGCTGCGTGTGGTTGGTACAGTAAGCGGATTTCATTTCCGCCCCCAGCTTGCAGGATTATCCTTTAGTTATGTTTAAGAAATTTCGTGGCATGTTTTCCAACGACTTGTCCATCGACCTGGGTACCGCCAATACCCTGATTTATGTAAAAGGACAAGGCATTGTACTGAACGAGCCTTCCGTGGTGGCTATTCGCCAGGATCGTGCCGGTTCTCCTAAAAGCGTGGCCGCCGTTGGTCATGAAGCCAAACAAATGTTGGGCCGTACACCGGGTAATATTGCAGCCATTCGTCCGATGAAAGACGGCGTGATCGCCGATTTCTTCGTTACTGAAAAAATGCTGCAGCATTTCATCAAACAGGTGCACAGCAACAGCTTTATGCGCCCGAGCCCGCGTGTGCTGGTGTGTGTGCCGGTCGGCGCAACCCAGGTTGAACGTCGTGCTATCCGCGAATCCGCTCAGGGCGCTGGCGCCCGCGAGGTGTTCCTGATTGAGGAACCGATGGCGGCCGCGATCGGTGCAGGTTTGCCGGTATCTGAAGCAACCGGCTCTATGGTGGTGGATATCGGTGGTGGTACGACCGAAGTCGCGGTGATCTCCCTGAACGGTGTGGTGTATTCCTCCTCCGTACGTATCGGTGGTGACCGCTTCGATGAAGCCATCATCAACTATGTCCGTCGTAACTACGGTTCGCTGATCGGTGAAGCTACCGCTGAGCGTATTAAGCATGAAATCGGTTCTGCCTATCCGGGTGACGAAGTGCGCGAAATCGAAGTGCGCGGTCGTAATCTGGCGGAAGGTGTACCGCGCGGTTTCAACCTCAACTCCAATGAAATTCTGGAAGCGTTGCAGGAACCGTTAACCGGTATCGTCAGCGCCGTCATGGTGGCACTGGAGCAGTGCCCGCCGGAACTGGCGTCTGATATTTCTGAGCGTGGTATGGTGTTGACCGGCGGTGGCGCGTTGTTGCGCAACCTCGATCGCCTGCTGATGGAAGAGACCGGTATTCCGGTCGTGGTGGCGGAAGACCCGTTGACCTGCGTAGCGCGCGGCGGTGGTAAGGCGTTGGAAATGATCGACATGCATGGCGGCGATTTGTTCAGCGAAGAATAAACCGGCCAGAGTAAAGAAGGGGGACCTATCGCATGGATGAAAATCTGTTGGATTCATCCCGCGTGGTAGCCCCCTTTTTATTGTCGAGGAATACGCAATTTTATGAAGCCGATTTTTAGCCGGGGCCCCTCCCTGCAACTGCGCCTTTTTCTTACTGTCATTACCGCAATTGTGATTATCTTTGCTGACAGTCGGCTCGGTACGTTTGTCAAAATCAGAACGTACATGGACACTGCCGTCAGCCCCTTCTATTTTCTGGCTAATGGTCCGCGTGCCATGCTGGATAAACTGTCTGCCGATCTGACCTCCCGTGAGCAACTGGAGCGTGAAAACACAGCGCTGCGCCAGGAATTGTTGCTGAAAAACAGCGATCTGCTGTTGATGGGGCAATTCCGTCAGGAAAACGCCCGCCTGCGTGAACTGCTGGGCTCCCCACTGCGTCAGGAAGAGCAGAAGATGGTCACGCAGGTGCTCTCCTCGGGTACCGACCCTTACAGCGATCAAGTGGTGATCGACAAAGGGAATGTCAACGGTGTGTACGAAGGGCAGCCAGTCATTAGTGATAAAGGTGTGGTGGGTCAGGTTGTCGCAGTAGGGCAATTTACCAGCCGCGTACTGCTAATTTGTGACGCCTCTCATGCGCTGCCGATTCAGGTGCTGCGCAACGATATTCGCGTTATCGCTGCCGGTAATGGCTGCAACGAAGATTTGCAACTGGAACACCTGCCCAACAATACCGATATCCGGGTGGGCGATGTTCTGGTCACTTCCGGTTTGGGAGGACGTTTTCCGGAAGGGTACCCGGTTGCCGTGGTCTCATCCGTGAAAGTGGATACTCAGCGTGCTTATACCGTGATTCAGGCACACCCTACCGCTGAATTGCAGCGTTTGCGTTATCTGTTGCTGATGTGGGGCGTAGACAGCAATTCCCGTGCTGCGTTGCCGCCAGATGAAGTGCATCAGGTGGCGAATGAACGTCTGATGCAGATGATGCCGCACGTACTGCCGTCGCCGGAAGAAATGGGGCCGCCTGCACCGCGGTCAGCCAATACGCCTGCGCCTGATTTTGTCGGCCCGCCCGCCCCGCCTGCGAAAGCCGCCCCAGCGAAAGCGCCACCGGCGAGATCCTCATCCGTGAAAACGAATGGTACCGCTCCATCTAAACCGACGAATCAGGCGACGCCGCCGCAGGGAACGATGCCTGCACCCGCTACGTCGGGAGGAAACCGATGAGTAGCTATCATCGTCAAGGTTACTGGATTATCTGGCTTTCTTTTCTGGTCGCGATGGTCTTGCAGATCATGCCCTGGCCGGACGATCTTTACATGTACCGTCCTTCCTGGCTGACGCTGGTGCTGATTTACTGGGTGATGGCGCTGCCGCACCGGGTTAATGTTGGGACCGGGTTTGTTTTGGGTATGGTAACCGACCTGATTCTTGGTTCCACGCTGGGGGTTCGGGCATTGGGGCTTAGCATCGTCGCCTATCTGGTGGCGTTCAAATTCCAGTTGTTCCGTAACATGGCGTTATGGCAGCAGGCGTTGATCGTTATGCTGCTGTCGCTGGTGCTGGATTTAGTGGTGTTTTGGGCTGAGTTCCTGGTGATCAATGTCTCTTTACGACCGGAAATTTTCTGGAATAGTGTGGTCGACGGGGTGCTGTGGCCGTGGCTGTTCCTGCTGATGCGCAAGATTCGTCGCCAGTTTGCTGTTCAATAACCAGAAAATAATAAGAGAAATGTGATGATCGATCTGTATCTGGCTTCTGCGTCGCCGCGCCGCCGAGAGTTGCTAACCCTGCTGGAGTTGTCGTTCGATATCGTGAAGATTGATGTCGCCGAGCAGCGTCAGCCCGGTGAAGCGCCGGAACAGTATGTCAGCCGTCTGGCGCACGACAAGGCGTCGGCTGGCGTTGTGGCCGCGCCCCTGGATTTGCCGGTGCTGGGTGCGGATACGATTGTGGTGCTAAACGGTCAAGTGCTGGAAAAACCCCGGGATGAAGACGATGCTGTTCGCATTCTGCGATCGTTGTCTGGTCAGCGTCATCAGGTGATGACGGCGCTGACGCTGGCAGACCGCAGTGAGAGCGTATCGGCGCGTGTCGTCACCGAGGTGCAATTCCGCACGCTTGCCGATGACGAAATTAGACGCTATATCGCCAGCGGCGAACCGATGGATAAAGCGGGCGCTTACGGCATTCAGGGAAAAGGCGGATGTTTCGTTAAATCGATTTTCGGGAGTTACCACGCCGTGGTAGGGTTGCCATTGGTGGAAACGCTTGAATTGTTCACACATTTTTCTGCACAGCGTAAAGAACGAGGAACCCATGACCGCTGAATTGCTGGTAAATATTACCCCTTCAGAAACGCGTGTCGCCTATATCGACGGCGGCATCTTGCAGGAAATCCATATTGAACGTGAAGCCCGGCGCGGGATTGTCGGCAATATTTATAAAGGTCGCGTCAGCCGTGTGTTGCCGGGGATGCAGGCCGCCTTCGTCGATATCGGTCTGGATAAGGCGGCGTTTTTGCACGCGTCCGATATCATGCCGCATACCGAATGCGTCGCGGGCGACGAGCAGAAAAACTTTCATGTACGCGATATCGCCGAGCTGGTGCGTCAGGGGCAGGATTTGATGGTACAGGTGGTGAAAGACCCGCTTGGCACCAAGGGCGCGCGCCTGACCACCGATATCACGTTGCCCTCGCGTTATCTGGTTTTCATGCCGGGAGCTTCCCATGTCGGCGTCTCTCAGCGTATTGAAAGTGAAGCTGAACGCGAACGCCTGAAAAAGACGGTGGCCGATTACTGCGACGAGCAAGGCGGTTTTATTATCCGTACCGCCGCCGAAGGCGTGGGTGAAGAAGAACTGGCACAGGACGCCGCCTTTCTCAAGCGCTTGTGGACCAAGGTGATGGAGCGTAAAAAACGCAACCAGACCAAGTGCAAATTGTATGGTGAGCTGGCGCTGGCGCACCGTATTCTGCGGGATTTTGCCGGTGCATCATTGGATCGCATCCGCGTTGATTCAAAGCTGACGTACGATTCCCTGCTGGAATTCACTGCGGAATATATCCCGGAGATGACCAGCAAGCTGGAGCACTACAGCGGTAAGCAGCCGATTTTCGACCTGTACGACGTCGAAAACGAGATTCAGCGGGCGCTGGATCGCAAGGTAGAACTGAAATCCGGCGGCTACCTGATTATCGACCAGACGGAAGCGATGACTACCATCGACATCAACACCGGCGCGTTTGTGGGCCACCGCAATCTGGACGAAACCATTTTTAACACCAATATCGAAGCGACGCAGGCGATCGCTCGCCAGCTTCGGCTGCGCAATCTGGGTGGCATTATCATCATCGATTTCATCGATATGGCGAATGAGGATCACCGCCGCCGCGTACTGCATTCGCTGGAGCAGGCACTCAGCAAGGATCGGGTCAAAACCGGTATCAGCGGCTTCTCTCAATTGGGACTGGTGGAGATGACGCGTAAGCGCACCCGTGAGAGCATAGAACATGTGTTATGCAGCGAGTGTCCAACCTGCCACGGTCGTGGGTCGGTCAAAACCGTGGAAACCGTGTGCTATGAAATCATGCGCGAAGTCGTGCGTGTGCATCATGCCTATGACTCTGATCGTTTCCTGGTCTACGCTTCACCTGCGGTGGGCGAGGCACTGAAAAGCGACGAATCACATGCGCTGGCGGAAGTGGAAATTTTCGTCGGCAAACAGGTCAAGGTTCAGATAGAACCCCTGTACAGTCAGGAACAGTTTGATGTGGTCATGATGTAACGTCATGCCGCCCGTCGCCGGATACCGGTTGACGGGTTTTCTCTGTGACGGTTTTCGCTCGTCGCCGGTGATGAATAATGAGGAGACAGGTGTGAGGCGACTGCCCGGCATAAAGCGATTGCCTGGAATAGTAGTAGCGACGGGGGCCGTTCTGGTTGTGCTGGCTGCGTTGCTGGTCAGCGGCCTGAGAATGGTGCTGCCGACGTTGGATACTTTCCGGCCACAGATCGTGGCCTGGGCACAGTCTGCCACCGGTTTGCCGATGGAGGTGGATAGCCTCAGCGGCAGTTGGGAAACCTTCGGGCCGACGCTGGACATCACTAACCTGCGTATTCATCATCCCGATGCCGAGTGGCAATCCGAACGCATTTCAGTGGCGCTGGATGTCTGGCAGTCATTGCTGCATTTGAAGTGGAAATTCCGCGATCTTACGTTTTATCACCTGCAACTCGACCTCAAGACACCGATCGACCCTGAGAGACAGCGCACCCGTAGCTGGGAGCCGGATCAACTCGGGTCACTGTTTCTGCGCCAGTTCGATCATTTCGATCTGCGTAATAGCCGCATCCGCTTTCTGACCCCGTCGGGGACTCAGGCTGAGCTGCAAATTCCCCAATTGACCTGGCTGAACGGTAAAAATCGGCACCGTGCAGAAGGGCAGATTAGTTTATCGAGTTTCAATGGCCAGCACGGTGTGGTGCAGGTCCGCATGGATTTGCGTGATGAGCAAGGCTGGTTGAATAACGGCGTGGTGTATCTGCAAGCCGATAACATCGACATGAAACCGTGGCTGGGCCGTTGGATCCGCAGTAATACCGGTCTGGAGAATGCCAGGTTCAGTCTGGCTGCCTGGCTGCAGGTGCGGGAAGGCGATATTTACGGCGGCGATCTGCTGCTCAATCAGGGTGATGCCAGTTGGCGAGATGGCGACACCTTGCACCAGTTAGGGGTCAACGGCCTGGCATTGCACGTCAACCGCTACCAGAACGGTTGGCAATTGGATGTGCCGTCGCTGAATCTGTCTACGGATGGCGTCGCGTGGCCGAAAGGGCAACTGTCTGCGCTGTGGCTACCGGAAGATACCCAGCTACTGGGCCCTGATCGCTCCGCCGAGTTGCGTATTCGTGGCCGTCATCTGGCGCTGGAGCGGCTGGGGCCGTTGCTGCCGCTGCTCAGTACCACCACACCGGAGCTAAAAACCCGCTGGCAGGCGTTGCAACCGCAAGGGCAACTGACCACGCTGGCGCTGGATATTCCGTTACAACAGCAGGAGCAAACCCGTTTTCAGGTGAGCTGGCAGGATGTCGGTTGGAAAAACTGGCAATTGCTGCCAGGTGCCAATCATGTCTCTGGTGACGCGGTCGGTAGTCTGGCGCGTGGGCGGACGCAGGTGAGCCTGACGCAGAGTACGTTACCGTATCAGGACATGTTTCGTGCACCGCTGGATATTCAGCAGGCGAACGCCACGCTGGACTGGCGTCATGACGCACAAGGCTGGGAATTGTGGGGGCAGGGGCTGGACGTGCGCTCTCATTCGCTGTGGGCCAATGGGGATTTCCATTACCGTCACCCGGCTCAGGGGGAACCCCGGCTGGATATTCTTGCCGGGATCCGGCTTGGTGATGCGGCTGACGCCTGGCGCTACTACCCCGAGTATTTTATGGGCAAAAACCTGGTGGATTACCTGACTGGCGCTATCAAATCCGGTCAGGTGGACAACGCCACACTGGTATTTGCCGGTAATCCGGCGCAGTTTCCGTTCGAGCATCAGGAAGGGCAATTTCAGGTTTGGGTGCCGCTAGAGAAATCACGCTTTGAATTTCAGCCCGGCTGGCCTGCGCTGGATAACCTGAATATCACACTGAATTTCCTTAACAACGGCTTGTGGATGCAGGCGCCGCAGATAAAGCTGGGCGATGCCGACGGGCACAACATCAACGCCATCATTCCGGATTACAGCAAAGAGAAGTTGTTGATCGACGGCGATATCAGCGGAAGCGGTAAAGAAGTGAGCGATTACTTCGATCAAACGCCCATGAAGGACTCGATTGGTAGCGCGCTGACGCAAATCCAGATTGGCGGAGAGGTTCAGGGTAACCTGCATCTGGATATTCCGCTCAATGGCGGGCAGGTAAAAGCCAGCGGTGATGTCGCGTTAAATAATAACCCGCTGTTTATCAAGCCGCTGGACGTGTCACTCCAGTCGGTCAGCGGACGATTCCACTACGATAACGGTAATCTTGCCAGTCAGACGTTGCAGGCGCGCTGGCTTGATCAGCCACTCACGTTCAACTTTTCGACCCAGGAGCAGGAAAAGGCGTTTCTGGTGAATGTCGGGTTGCAGGGTAGCTGGGCGTTGTCCCGCCTGCCGGGCTTGCCTAAACCGGTAGCCGCGTCGTTAGACGGCAATACCGGCTGGCAGGGTACCGTACAGGTCACTCTGCCACGTCGCGGCCCCGCCAGTTATGACGTTGCCGTGCAGGGTGATCTAAAAGAAGTGAGTAGTCACTTACCTTCTCCCTTGAATAAAGCGGGAGGTACTGCGCTGGGGCTTCAGGTTAACGCCAAAGGGGACGAGCGCGGTTTCTCTCTCGGCGGTACCTTGGGGAAAAAACAGTCCTTCAACAGTCAGTGGTTGCTTAAAGACAGCAAAGTCATGCTGGTGCGAGCCGCCTGGCAGGAAGGCGCGAAACCGCCTTCGCTGCCGGACGATTCATCACTGACTCTGGCATTGCCACCGCTGGATGGCGAGCGCTGGCTGGCGCTGTTGCCCGGTGTACGCAACGCAGCCAGTGCGCAGGCAGGAGCCAGCCGTTTCCAGTGGCCGGAGCGGGTCACGCTGACGACGCCAGAATTGAAGGTACTGGGTCAGCAATGGCATGACCTGATGTTTACCAGTCGTACCCAGAACGGCGGCCGAGAAATCACCGCTACCGGTAGAGAGATTGACGGTCGATTGCTGATTCCCGCTGCCGGGCAGTGGCGCAGCGATGTGCGCTATCTGTATTACAACCCGCAATGGCAGGGGGACGATGCCACCAACCCGGCCGCGCTGGCGGAGAAAAAATCACCGCTTAACGATCCCAGTATTCGCTTTGAAGACTTGCCGTCACTGCAATTTGAGTGCCGTGAATGCTGGCTGATGGGGCAGAATATCGGGCAGGTGAGAGGCGCAATACAACCAGAGCCTAACAAGCTGGTGCTGACTAACGGGCTGGTTGATAACGGCAAAGCCAAATTAACGCTGGACGGCAGCTGGCAGGAAAGCGGCGAAGGCACCCGCACGGCGATAAAAGGGCAGTTGTCTGGCAACAACCTGAGTGATAACGCCGACTGGCTGGGGCTGGCAACACCGTTGCGCGCCGGGGCGTTCAAAATCGACTATGACCTGTACTGGCGCGGCTCGCCGTGGGCACCGCATATCCCGAGCCTGAGCGGTATTTTGAAAACCGATATCGGCAAGGGTGAAATTGTTAATGTCGGCACTGGCCAGGCCGGGCAATTATTACGTCTGGTGAGTTTCGATGCGCTGCTGCGTAAGCTACAGTTTGATTTCAGTGATACGTTCGGTAAAGGGTTTTACTTTGATTCGGTTCGCAGCACGGCGTGGATAAAAGACGGGGTGTTACACACCGATAATCTGCTGGTGGACGGCCTCGAAGCGGATATCGCCATGAAGGGTGATGTTGACCTGGTGAAGCGTGATATTTCGATGGAGGCGGTGGTGGCACCGGAAATTTCCGCTACCGTCGGTGTGGCCACGGCCTTTGCGGTGAACCCGGTTATCGGGGCGGCGGTGTTTGCCGCCAGTAAAGTGTTGGGGCCGCTGTGGAGTAAAATTTCCCTGATTCGTTACCACATTTCCGGTAGTGTGGATCAACCAAAGATTCAGGAAGTAGTGCGTGAACCGCAAAAAGCCAATGCCGCCGGTGCGGCAGGCCAGTAACGGCGGTCTGGTTATCTGAGACATTGACAATAAGAGTGACATTCTATGAGTCTGACATTTGTCAGTGAGCAATTACTCACGGCCAATAAACTGAGCCATCAGGATTTACAGTCCATTCTGGGTACGTTGAGTGAGCGGCGTCTTGATTACGCCGATCTGTATTTTCAGTCGAGCTACCACGAGTCCTGGGTGCTGGAAGACCGCATTATCAAGGACGGTTCTTATCATATCGACCAAGGGGTCGGGATCCGGGCTATCAGCGGGGAAAAGACCGGTTTTGCCTACGCCGACCAGATAACGCTCAATGCGTTGCAGCAAAGCGCGCAGGCGGCGCGCAGCATTGTGCGTGAGCAGGGCAACGGCACGGTGAAAACGCTGGGTGAGGTGCCGCATCGCGGCCTGTACCCGCAGGCCAACCCACTGGATAGTCTGAGTCGTGAAGATAAGATTGCTCTGTTGCAACGCGTTGACGCCACCGCCCGAGCGGCAGATTCGCGTGTACAGGAAGTGACCGCCAGTTTAACCGGCGTGTATGAACTGGTATTGGTGGCCGCTACCGACGGCACACTGGCGGCGGATGTCCGTCCATTGGTTCGCTTATCCGTTAGTGTGTTGGTGGAAGAGGATGGCCGTCGTGAACGTGGTTCGAGCGGCGGTGGCGCACGTACCGGTTACGATTATTTCTGGCAGCAGGCCGATGGCGAAGCGCGGGCGGAAGCCTGGGCTAAAGAAGCGGTGCGTATGGCGCTGGTGAATTTGTCAGCGGTCGCGGCACCGGCCGGGTCGATGCCAGTGGTGCTGGGCGCAGGCTGGCCGGGCGTGTTGTTGCACGAAGCGGTCGGGCACGGTCTGGAAGGCGATTTTAACCGTCGTGGTACCTCAGTGTTCAGCGGTCAGGTCGGCAAACTGGTGGCGTCCGAGCTGTGTACGGTGGTGGATGATGGCACACTGGAAGGGCGTCGTGGTTCACTGGCTATGGATGATGAAGGGGTACCCGGTCAATACAATGTGCTGATCGAAAACGGCGTCCTCAAAGGCTACATGCAGGATAAACTGAATGCCCGTCTGATGGGCGTCGCGCCGACCGGCAACGGCCGCCGCGAGTCTTACGCGCATCTGCCGATGCCAAGGATGACCAACACCTACATGCTGGCCGGTCAATCGACCCCTGAGGAGATCATCGCCAGCGTGGAATATGGCCTGTATGCGCCGAACTTTGGTGGTGGTCAGGTGGATATTACCTCCGGTAAATTTGTGTTCTCCACGTCTGAAGCGTATTTGATTGAGAAGGGACGCGTGACCACGCCGGTGAAAGGGGCGACGTTAATTGGCTCCGGTATTGAGGCCATGCAGCAGATCTCGATGGTCGGCAACGATCTGGCGCTGGACAGAGGCGTCGGGGTGTGCGGCAAAGAAGGGCAAAGCCTGCCGGTGGGCGTCGGTCAGCCAACGTTGAAGCTGGATGGCATCACGGTAGGCGGTACCGCCTGAGTGAGGCGATGCAACTGAAAGTATGAATGCAGGCCGCCTTTGTGTGGCCTGCATTATTTCTGCGGTAGCCCGGTTTGTGGGTGCTCCTGTCGGTATCCCTGATAAATCAGCGCCACCTTGTTGAAGTACTCAGTCAGGTAGTTGATGCACACCTGTACTTTTAGCGGCAGGTTGTCGCGGCGGGTATAAAGCGCGTATACCGGGCGTGGATCGGAGTGGTAGCGCGAAAAGAGGATCTCTATCTCTCCACGTTTGATCTCTTCAAATACCCACATTAACGGCACATAAGCGATGCCAGCGCCGTTTTTCAGCCAGCGAATCAGCGTAACCGGGTCATTGGTGACGAAGCGCCCTTGCGGCGTCAGTCGGGTGGTGATGCCTTCCGGGGCGATCAGTTCGAATTCGCTGTCCGGGCGAACGCTGTATTCGAGCCAGGACGCGTTGCTTACATCACCGGGCTTTTCCGGCGTGGTATGCTGCGCCAGATAGCTTTTGGCGGCACACACCACCATGGGCATCGAACCCAGGCGGGTGCTATACAGGCTGGAATCCTGCAACGCGCCGACGCGAATAACGATATCCAGCCCATCAGCAATCAGGTCTGGTGCTGGGATCCCACACACCAGATTAACCGATAATCCCGGGTATTCCTTTAGCATGTCGGTGGTCATTGTGGCCAGTACGTTTTGCGCCATGGTGGAGGAACTGCCGATGCGCAAGGTACCGATTGGCGTATTGTTGAACGCATATAACTGCTCATGCACTTCGTGGGCTTCGTGCAGCATACGGCGACAGCCGTGGTAATAGATCCTGCCAGCTTCCGTCAGCCCGATGCTACGGGTGCTGCGGTTGAGCAGTTTCACCTGTAGTTCATCTTCCAGCCGGGTCACCGTCTGACTGACGGCGGAGACGCTCATCGCCAACTGGCGTGCGGCGGCGGTAAATGAGCCGAATTCCACCACGCTGGCGAACACTGACATACTCTTTAATCGTTCCATTGTTAACCCTGGCTTAAAAGTGATTTAGATCACGCTGCGTAGATAACACAATAATAACGTTTCATAATATAGCTTGTCTGGCTACAACGCGTGGCCTCGATTACCCGTCTTCACTGCTGTGGTTGTTTCAAAGGGTTAAAAACGCTGATGTAACATGGTAAGCGATACCCATTACACCAGAACCCACCATCGCGATTATTCAGTTAATGCTCTGTCTTTATTCGTCGGCAACCCTGTTGGCGGAAACGGACGTTCATTCTGTTTTCCCGGTCTTTCCGGTGTTTCAGGAGACGGGCGAGAGCGATAGACGTGGTGAGGGGAAAATGGGGAATATAAGGAAAAGAGGATGAATTCACTCCCGGTTATGGTGCTGTTTGGTTTGTCGTTTCCACCGGTATTTTTTGTACTGCTGGTGACGCTGGCGTTATTTTTTGTCTGCATTCGGCTGCTGCATCCCACGGGGATTTATGACCTGGTGTGGCACCCGGCCTTGTTTAATACCGCACTGTTTATCTGCCTGTTCTATCTGCTGTTCCGTTTCGGTCTTTGAGGTTGTTGTGAAAACATCTGTTGTGAAAGTGATTTTCAAAAAATTCAGTCGCATGGCAATAACACTGTTGCTGGTGTTGTTGGCGGCGGTAGCACTGGTGCGCGTATGGTCGTTTTACACCGAATCCCCCTGGACGCGTGACGCCCGTTTTAGCGCCGATGTCGTCGCGATAGCCCCCGATGTCAGCGGTCTGTTGACCGAGGTAAAAGTGCAGGATAACCAGCCGGTGAAACAAGGCGATGTGTTGTTCGTCATCGATCAACCACGTTACCAGCAGGCGCTGGAAGAGGCTCAGGCTGATGTGGGCTATTATCAGGCGCTGGTCGATGAGAAAAAACGAGAGTCGGCACGCCGTTTACACCTCGGCGTGCAGGCGATGTCGCGCGAAGAAATAGAACAATCCGGCAATGCGTTGCAGACCACGCAGCACCAACTGGCGAAGGCACAGGCTGAACTGGAACAGGCGAAGCTCGATCTGGCGCGCACAGTGGTGAGAGCCCCGTCGGATGGCTGGGTTACTAATTTACATGTGCATGCCGGTGAGTTCATTACCCGTGGTTCTACGGCGGTGGCGCTGGTGAAGAAAGACTCGTTCTATCTGCTGGCCTACATGGAAGAAACCAAGCTGGCGGGTGTACGCCCCGGTTATCGGGTGGAAATCACGCCGCTGGGCAGCAACCAGATTTTGTTCGGCTCGGTGGACAGCATAGCGGCGGGGGTCACCAACAGCAGCAGTTCCTCTGACATCAAAGGTCTGGCGACGGTGGACTCCAATCTGGAATGGGTGCGGCTGGCGCAGCGGGTACCGGTAAAAATTCGCCTCGATCAGCAATGGGGCGACCTGTATCCGGCAGGAACCACCGCCACCGTGGTGGTGACCGGTGAACATACCCGCAACACCACGCCGATGTCGCCGTTATTGCAACTACTGCATCGCCTGCGTGAGTTCGGCTAAGCGAGCCCCCTATGATCAACAGTCCCGCGTTTTTGCGCCTACGGTTTGCATTCAAACTCAGTACCGCCATCGTGTTGTCGCTGGTGCTGGGCTTTCACCTGCAACTGGAAACCCCGCGCTGGGCGGCATTGACCGCTGCCATTGTGGCGGCGGGTCCGGCTTTTGTGGCTGGCGGAGACCCGTTTTCCGGCGCTATTCGTCACCGTGGCATGCTTAGGGTGATCGGTACGTTTATCGGCTGTATTGGGGCGTTGGTGATTATCATTTCCACGGTTCGGGCACCGGCGTTGATGCTGCTGCTGTGCTGCTTGTGGGCCGGTGTCTGTGTATGGATTTCGTCGCTGGTAAAAGTAGAGAACGCCTATGTGTTTGCGCTGGCAGGCTACACGACGCTGATTATTATCGTGACCAGCCAGAGTGAGCCGTTGCGTATTTTGCAATTTGCGGTGGAACGATGTAGCGAAATCGTGCTGGGTATCGTGTGTGCCATTCTGGCTGACCTGCTGTTTTCGCCCCGTTCGATCAAGCAAGAGATCGACCGTGCGGTGGAGGAACTGTTGGTAGGGCAATATCACTTGCTGCAACGTTGCGTGAATGGCATATCGAAAGAGGAACTGGACGCCGTCTGGAACGGTCTGGTGCGTAAAACCCACGCCATCAATGGGATGCGTAGCGTACTGATGATGGAGTCGTCACGCTGGCAGGGTGCCAGTCGCCGGATAACCACGCTGTTGACCCAATCCTGGGTCATGATTACCCAGGCGTGCGAAACCCGCCTGACGTTGCAGGATCACCCAAACGCCGTCAAAGGGGCGATCGCCGTGATGCTGGAACAACCGGCAGAGACCCCTGCCGACGTACAGCGACGTTTACGGCAGTTGCGCCATCTGGCGGCGGCGCATAGCCGCAGTCTGCCGCCAACACTGGTGAGCTGGCTGGGGGCGGCGGCACGCTATCAATTGCTGGCGAAAGGCGTGAAAACTAACGTACGCATCAGCCAGAGTGAGGCGGTGTTACTGGACGCTGATATCCCGGTCAAGGCCAGTTCGGCGGAAACCCACCATGCCATGATCAACGGCGTGCGTACGACTGTCGCCACAGGACTTGGATGCCTGTTCTGGCTGTGGACCGGCTGGACATCGGGCAGCGTTTGTATGGTGATGCTGGCGGTGGTGACCTCGCTGGCGATGCGCTTACCCAATCCACTGATGGCGGCGAAAGACTTTCTGATCGGTACGCTGGTGGCGCTGCCGCTGGGTGCGCTGATGTTCATGCTGGTGCTGCCGTCTACCCAGCAAAGTCTGCTGCTACTTTGTCTGAGCCTCGGCGGTGTTGCCTTTGTGATAGGCATTGAAGTACAGAAGCGCCGCTTGGGGTCGCTGGGGGCGTTGGCCAGTACTATCAACATTCTGGTACTCAGCAACCCGATGAAATTCAATCTGTCCCAGTTTCTGGATAATGCGATTGGTCAGGTGATTGGCTGTATTCTGGCATTGAGCGTTATTTTGCTTATCCGTGACAATACCCGTGAGCAAACGAGTCGCACACTGCTTAACCGGTTCGTTTTCGGCGCGGTCTCGGCGTTGTCGACCCGTCCGGCACAGCGTCAGGAGAACCACCTGCCCGCGCTGTACCAGCACCTGTTTTTGTTGCTGAACCTGTTTCCCGGTGAAATCGGTAAGTATCGCCTGGCGCTGTCGCTTATCATGATGCACCAGCGCCTGCGGACGTTGGTGCTGCCGGTCAGCCCGACACTGTCCGCTTTTCACCGTCAGATGCGAGCGACGGCCGAGCAGGTCATCGGCTCCACTCGCGATCGTAGCCTGCATTTTTCCCGATTACTGGCACAAATGGATGAGTATCAGCAACTGTTACGCGACCATCAGGTATCGGATGAGGCGATTGATGCGGTTGGCAGACTCACCGCGTTATTGCATCGCCATCAACATGCGCTCGGCGACTAAACCGCATTACAGCGGGTGGTAACCCTGCCACTGCGGCGGCAAAACCTGCCCGGTAGGGTTTGCGGTGAGGTGGATATACCAGCGGTCCAGCAGCGTGAGCGGCAGGCAATCGTCCACATCGCGCAGGTCGTCCTTGTGCTGCTGAAACACGTCGGTCAGTAGCACTGCTTTGGCTCGTTGTTTAGCCTGTTCCGCGTTCGTTGCGACAAACAGCCCGAACTGATGCACCTCCGCCGGATTGTGCGGCAGATAACCCCCCATATTGATGAACCAGAGTTTTTCTCTGCCCTGAAACGGCTGGCGACTGAGCGTGATATCATAGCCGTCTGCCCAAGGGCAGGGGGTATAGCTGTCGACGTGGATCTGGTTTTTATCGCCGAACCAGTTGGCTTTTAAGAGGGGAAACCCATCTTGTGGGTGTTCCACCGCGGCGAACTGGATGTCATGCAATTCGATATTCGCACCCTGGGCGCGCCCGCCCACGTAATACATAAATAGCGTTGTCATTCGCCGTGGTTCCTCCTGGTTTGGGTCTGCTATTTTTCGCTGTATTACTGATTGTATAATGAAGTGGTTGAATTAACCGCTTGTAAAATAAATTGATATCAACGGAAGACAGGATAATGACACTGCATCTTTGGCTGGTTTACCTCGGTGTAATCACCGTGTTGATTGCGGTTCCGGGGCCATCGGCCTTACTCAGTATGACGCATGGTTTGCGCTACGGGCAACGACGTGCACTGGCGACTATATTGGGCGGCGCGACCGGTTCACTGTTGCTGATGACCGCGTCGGCACTGGGGTTGGGTGCGGTGCTGGCCGCATCGGCGACGGCGTTTCTGGTGTTAAAAGTTGTGGGGGCGCTCTACCTGATTTGGCTCGGTATTTCCGCCTGGCGAACGCAGGAAAACACCCTGACGCCCTCCTCTGAGGTAGAAGAGAGTGCACCAGGGGCGCTGGGGTTGTATCGACGTGGTTTTATGGTGGGCGTCAGTAATCCTAAAGACATCCTGTTTTTTGCCGCACTGTTTCCCAATTTTATCGACACGGGTGCGCCGCAGGCGATGCAGTTCGCATTGCTGGCGTTGACCTGGGCGGTGCTGGATTGCAGCATCATGTTTACTTACGCCTGCATGGGGAACCGTGTCTCCACGCTGTTTGCTCACCCACGACGTTTGCGGTTGTTTAACCGTGCGACCGGCACCCTGTTTATTTTTGCAGGCTCCGCACTGGTGGCATCAACCAAATAAAATACGTACCGTAAGGTGTCTGAGATGTTGTTGACAAACAGTTATGTTGTTTTATGAATGGTGAAGTTTGTCCGGTCAGTGAACAATTTCGTGCGGGATAAGCGGTGTGATTTTTTTGCTGCTTTATCGCACGCACGACAATGAGAGGCTCAAACGCCGCCTCTCCTTGACCACTGGCTTGGTGGCTAAACAGTGGCGCTGCGCGCTACCTTCGGCGTTCGCCTTCGCTGTTCGGGCCGCCCGTGACGCGTTCCCGACGCGGCACGGGCTTTCGCCGCGTCCAGCGGCTCACCCGGCGAAGTCATCCACCTCAGCACTGTTTGGGACGCCAGGAAAACCCGCTTACCGATAATCAAGGTGTTTATCCGCAATCTGACAGGTGCTTGCCTGAAATTATTCGGCTTCTGCCAGTTCGCGTAGATACTGAAAAATCTGCCGGGCTGACTTGGGTGGCTTGTTGGCCGCTTTTTCTTTTTGGGCGTTACGCACCAGCGAGCGTAGTTGCTGGCGGTCGGCCTGCGGGTAAAGCGCAAGGATATCGGGAACCGCACCGTCACCTTCGGCTATCAATCTGTCACGCAATTGCTCCAGTTTGTGGAACAGCGACACCTGCTGGTTATGGCGGTTACGCAGCTTGTCCAGTGCGGTCTGAATCGGTTCCGGGTCGCGGGCGCGCAACATTTTGCCAATCAACTGCAACTGGCGGCGGCGGCCTTCTTTGGTGATGCGCTGCGCCAGCTCAATCGCGGCACGCAGATCGTCATCCAGCGGAATACGTTCCAGCGCGTTTTTACCCAGCTCGACCAATTCGGTACCCAGCGCTTTAAGGGCTTCAGCATCGCGTTTAATCTCGCTTTTGCTGACCCAGATTATCTCTTCGTCTTCATCGTCCTGGCTGGCGTCAGGAATCTCGTCCTGCCAGTCTTCGGGATGTTTGTTCATGGTAGCTCCCCAATAAAAGAGGCTGATCCTATCAGGTTATGGGCTTTGTGCGAAATTGTCCGCCGATCCTGTTAGACTCAATCACAGGTTACCTCATGGTAAAACTGAGGTCAGGTAACGAATAGCAGGCGGACGGCATTCGTTGCATCATAGATTATCTGAATGTTTTCTTACTCATTATGGCAAATCGATGACAATAATCACTCAGGTTGCAGAACAGCGTAAAGTGCTGGAACAGGCGGTATCACAGGCGCTGGAACTGGCCCGTGCCGGTTCTGATGCGGCGGAAGTTGCCGTCACGAAAACAACCGGTATCAGCGTCAGCTCCCGGTATGGTGAAGTTGAAAACGTCGAATTCAACAGCGATGGCGCGCTCGGCATTACCGTTTACTATCAGCAGCGTAAAGGCAGTGCGTCATCCACGGATATGAGTCCGGACGCTATCGCCCGCACAGTGCAGGCGGCGCTGGATATTGCCCGTTATACCTCGGTTGACCCTTTTGCCGGCCCGGCAGACAAAGAGCTACTGGCGTTTGATGCGCCGGACCTGGATTTATTCCACCCTGCTGAACTGGATGCCGATCGCGGTATCGAACTGGCCGCCGCTGCCGAACAGGCGGCGCTGAAAGCCGATAAACGCATCACCAACACCGAAGGCGGCAGCTTCAATAGTCACTACGGTATCAAGGTATTCGGTAACAGCCACGGTATGTTGCAGAGCTACTGCTCCAGTCGTCATTCCATGTCAGTTAGCGTGATTGCCGAGCACAACGGTGATATGGAGCGTGATTACGCCTATACCATCGGTCGTGCGCTGGGCGACTTGCAATCCCCGTCATGGGTTGGGGAAGAGTGCGCGCGCCGTACACTGGCACGTCTGTCACCGCGTAAGCTGGCGACGATGCAGGCTCCGGTGATGTTCGCCGCCGAGGTGGCGACCGGTCTGTTCGGTCATTTAGTCGGCGCTATCAGCGGCGGCAACGTTTACCGGAAATCCACTTTCCTGTTGGATAGCCTGGGCAAACAGATTCTGCCGGAATGGCTGACTATTCGGGAGTTGCCGCATTTGCGCAAAGGGCTGGCCTCCACGCCGTTTGACAGCGAGGGTGTGCGTACCGAACAGCGGGAGATAGTCAAAGACGGCGTGCTGCAAACCTGGTTGCTGACCACCTATGCGGGTCGGAAATTGGGCATGAAGAGCACCGGCCATGCGGGTGGCATTCATAATTGGCACATTGCCGGACGTGGGCTGGATTTTGACGGTATGCTCAAGGAAATGGGGACCGGCCTGCTGGTCACCAGCCTGATGGGGCAAGGGGTCAGCGCGGTAACCGGGGATTATTCCCGCGGTGCTTCCGGTTTCTGGGTAGAAAACGGTGAAATTCAGTACCCGGTGAGTGAAATCACGATTGCCGGTAACCTGAAAGATATGCTGCGTAATATGGTGACCATGGGGGATGATATCGAAACGCGCAGCAACATCCAGTGTGGTTCGGTGTTACTGCCGTCAATGAAGATTGCCGGGGTATAACGCCTGACTTTAGCGATTGGCTGCCCGATATCAGGGCAGCCTTTTTGGCGTTAACGGCCTGATTAGCGGTGATACTCACCTGCTGCTTCTGGCTGGTAGAGCAGTTCCATCACTTCAATGCGCGTTTCTTCGCCGTTAGGCAGCGGCCAGGCGATGCTGTTGCCGACATGCATGCCGAGCAGTGCCGCTCCCAGCGGTGCCATGACCGAAATTTGTTCCCGACTGTCCTTAAGACTGGCCGGATAGACCAGCGTGCGGATATGTTCTTCTGCGGTGAGTAGATCACGGAATCGGACCCTGCTGTTCATGGTGACGACATCAGCGGGCATCTCGACCGGCTGGACGATGTCCGCCCGATCCAGTTCCTCGCTCAGAGCCTGCGCAACCTCTGTATCGGCAAAAGCGGGTTGTTCCAGCAGCGCATCCAGGCGTTCGGCATCCAGCTCGCTAATCGTCAGGTGCGGTTTGTCCATATGTTTCTCCAGTTTTTGCAATAGCAGATAACAACACCCCCGCCGTGAAGGGCAGGGGCATAAGTTGGTATAAGTTAATCCGATGGTATCAGGGATGCAGGGAACTTACCGCATAAAAACGTACCGCATAAACAGGAATCGACTGGGATCACAGATGGCGACTTGCGCCATCCGGGGGCACAGCAGCAGATTAATCTTCGTCAAACCCGGCTTCAAACAGCTGAATGACCGCTGCTAACGCGTGTTCTTCATCTGGTCCAGAGACTTCCACTTCGATATGGCGGCCTTTGGCGGAATCCAGCATCAGCATGGCAATGACGCTACTGGCATCAGCTTCGGTGCCATTTTCGTTGCGTAGCAGCACCTCAGCATCAAAACTTTGCACCAGCTCGAACAGTTTCATGGCCGGGCGCGCGTGCATCCCTAAGCGGTTTTTCACTTCAACGGTTTGCCTGACGGTCATGATTTACGTTTTTCCAGCGTTCGGTGGCGCGACTGCACGTTCTTGCCACGGGAGCGAAAGTAGTCCGCCAGTTGTTCAGCAATGTAGACGGAGCGGTGTTTACCGCCGGTACAACCGATAGCGACGGTAAGATAGCTGCGATTGTTGGTTTCCAGCATTGGCAGCCACAGTTCCAGATAGCTGCGGGTCTGATAAATAAAATTGTGGACTTCGGTGTGCCGGTCCAGAAACGCCGCCACCGGTTTATCCAGACCGGTCATCGGGCGCAATTTGGGATCCCAGTGCGGGTTTGGCAGGAAACGTACGTCAAACACGTAGTCGGCATCAATCGGGATGCCATGTTTGTAGCCGAATGACTCGAAGACCATCGTCAGTTCACGCTCGCGCTTGCCGAGCAGACGGGTGCGCAACATTTCCGCCAGTTCGTGTACCGACATTTCCGACGTATCGATGATAAGGTCGGCACGGGAACGCAGCGGCTCCAGCAGATCATTTTCTTCGTCGATGGCGCTTTCCAACGACAGATTTTTGCTGGAGAGAGGATGCAGACGGCGGGTGTCGCTGTAACGCCGAATCAGCGTGTTGCGATCGGCATCCAGAAACAGCAATTGAGGCGAAAAGCTCTGAGGCAGACGTGTCAGGGCATGCTCCAGTACTTCCGGCGTTTCCGGCAGGTTACGCACGTCAATGCTGACCGCGGCGGAAATGTTCCGTTCCGCCAATGTCTGCGCCAGCTCGGGCAACAACACCACCGGCAGGTTATCTACGCAATAGAAACCCATGTCTTCCAGCGCGCGCAAGGCTACGGATTTTCCCGAGCCTGAACGACCACTGACAATCATCAGCACCATCTGACGACTCCCCCCTGGCAGCGGGATGGTGAATGTCCACCGCCACAGTTAGCTAACTTCGTTTTCCCGGCCAGGCCGGTATCTGTCAGGCTTACACCTGCTGTCATTCATGATTGGATAACGTCCGAAGCCTGCCGTCAGGGCTGGTCGGGCAGATCATCCGCTTCGGTCATGATCTGATAGAGCTCTTCATCGCTTTGGGCAGCGCGCAGGCGCTTACACACGATTTTATCCGCCAGTCGTTTGGCGACAAGCGATAGCGTATGCAAATGGGTTTTACATTGTTCAGTGGGAACCAGCAAGGCAAAAAGCAGATCGACCGGCTGGTTATCGATGGCATCAAAGGCTATCGGTTGTTCCAACTGGATAAAGACGCCGACTGCACCGAGCGTATTGTCGTCTTCCAGCTTGCCGTGCGGAATGGCGATACCATTGCCGATTCCGGTACTGCCCATGCGCTCGCGGGTCAGAATGGCTTCAAACACCATCTGTGGCGGCAAATTGAGCTGTCTGGCGGCCAGTTCACTGATAATTTCCAGTGCGCGCTTTTTGCTCTGACAGTGGACGGCGCTACGCGTGCACTCCTTACGGAGGACGGTGCTAAGTTGCATAACGGGCTCGTTGTTCATGATGCGTTCACTTAACGACACGGTTGCCTTCGGTTACCAGCCTGCCATAAAGCAAGCAGGCTGGTTGCTGTCCCTGCACCTGAAACGGCAACATCAGTGCTGTTTCAGTTTATCCTTATGTTTGTTTAACTGTCTCGCCAGCTTGTCGATCAGTAGATCGATGGCGGCATACATATCATCCGCTTCCGATGTGGCATGCAGCTCACCTCCGTTGACGTGGATCGTGGCATCTGCAATGTGCAGGATCTTCTCCACTTTCAGTACCACGTACACCTGATTGATACGATCAAAGTATTGCTCAAGTTTGGCGAATTTTGAGGTCACGAATTCGCGCATAGCATCCGTGATTTCGACGTGGTGTCCGGTAATGTTAAGCTGCATATCGTCTTCCTTCTCATGTAGGGGTCAAACCAGCTGTTTGCGTTGGTTTGACGGCGGGATAGATAAAGACTCTCGATACTTGGCGACAGTACGGCGGGCCACAATGATTCCCTGTTCGGAAAGCAGGGTGGTCAGCTTGCTGTCGCTCAGCGGTTTAGCGGGATTTTCCGCTGCAATGAGTTTTTTCACCAGCGCACGGATAGCGGTGGACGATGCCTCGCCGCCGCTGTCTGTATTGACGTGGCTGGAAAAGAAATACTTCAGCTCAAAAATACCACGCGGACTGTGCAAAAATTTCTGGGTCGTCACGCGGGAAATGGTGGACTCATGCATATCCACGGCCTGAGCGATATCCGCCAGCACCATGGGTTTCATAAATTCTTCACCGTGTTCGAAGAACGCCTGTTGTTGTTCCACAATGCAACGGGTGACTTTCAACAGGGTATCGTTACGGCTTTCCAGACTCTTGATGAGCCAGCGCGCTTCCTGCAAATGACTGCGAATGAACTGCCCGTCGCTGTCGTTACGCGCACTGTTGCCAAGAGCGGCATACTGTTGGTTGATTTGCAGCCGTGGCACGCTGTCGGTGTTGAGTTCTACCATCCAGTGGCCTTGTACCTTGCGAACCAGGACGTCTGGAATGACATACTCGGATTCGCCTGTATTGATAGACTGCCCAGGGCGCGGATCCAGTGACTGAATCAGCGCCAACGCTTCTTTCAATACGTCTTCTTTGAGGCGGCTGGTACGGATCAGGGTGCGGAAATCATGGTTGGCGAGCAAATCGAGATAGTCGCTGACAATCAACCTGGCTTCGCTCAGACGGGGAACGTCGCTGTTGAACTGCGATAGCTGTACCAGCAGACATTCGCGTAAATCGCGGGCTGCCACGCCGACAGGGTCAAAACGTTGCACGCGTTTGAGCACCGCCTCCACTTCTTCCAGCGTGACCTCTTCATTGCCGATGCTTTCACGGATGTCATCCAGCGATACCGTCAGGTAACCGGTGTTGTCCACCGCATCGACGATGGACGTGGCAATCGCGGCATCGGTATCGGAAAACGGCGTCAACTCCACCTGCCACATCAGGTAATCCTGCAGTGTCTGCGTGGTTTCACCCTGATAGACCGGTAATTCCTCATCACGGTAGTCGGTGCTGGTACCGGAGGGCGTACCGGCGGTGTAGATTTCATCCCAGGCGGCGTCGAGCGGTAACTCGTCGGGCATCTCTTTTTGCTCCAGCGCCTCGCGGGTGTCCAACGCTTCGCTGTCGCTGATTTCCTGGGTTTCTATTTCGTCATGAATATCGGCCTGCTCCAGCAACGGGTTGCTTTCCAGCGCCTGTTGGATTTCCTGCTGGAGTTCAAGCGTGGACAACTGCAGCAGGCGGATGGCCTGCTGTAACTGCGGTGTCATAGCCAGTTGCTGGCTGAGCCTGAGTTGCAAACCTTGCTTCATAACGCGCGTTAACTTCCTTTTGAATTATCAACCTAAAACATGACGTGGTTAGAGTCGGAAGCCTTCGCCCAGATAGACTCGTTTTACCTGCTCATTCGCCAGTATATCCATCGGGGAGCCGTGGGCAATAAGCTGACCCTGACTCACGATATAGGCACGTTCACAGACATCGAGCGTTTCACGCACATTATGGTCGGTAATCAGTACGCCTAACCCACTATCGCGCAAATGCTCAATGATTTTCTTGATGTCGAGAACCGAAATCGGATCTACCCCGGCAAAGGGTTCGTCCAGCAGGATGAATTTGGGGTTGGCAGCCAGCGCCCGGGCGATTTCCACCCGACGGCGTTCACCACCGGACAACGATTGTCCCAGACTATCGCGCAGGTGAACAATATGAAACTCTTCCATCAGTTCGTTGGCGCGATCCTGCTGTTGCTCGCGGGTCAGATCTTTTCTGATCTCCAGTACCGCCATCAGGTTGTCGTAGACGCTCAGTCGCCGGAAAATCGAGGCCTCTTGCGGCAGGTAACCAATACCGCGACGGGCGCGATCGTGCAACGGCAGCAGGCTGATGTCCTCATCGTCTATCACGATACGACCTTCGTCACGTGGGACGATACCGACAACCATATAGAAGGTGGTCGTCTTGCCGGCCCCGTTAGGGCCGAGCAGCCCAACGATTTCGCCGGAATTGACATTCAGGCTGACGTTTTCCACCACTTTGCGGCCTTTATACGCCTTGGCCAGATTTTCGGCGATTAGTGTTGCCATGGGTTAGCGCGTTACTCACTGTTGTTTGGTGGGCTTGCCGGTGTTGCTGCCGGGCTTGGCGCCATTTTGCGCGCCTTTATCCTGCAATTGTGTCGGGACCAGCACGGTAGTGACTCGTTTGCCTTTGTCGCTGAACGCTTCCATCTGCTGTTGCTGTACCAGATAGGTGATGCGGTCGCCCTTGACGTTGCTGTCCAGCTGTTCCAGATAAGCATTGCCGGTTAATGTGACCAGTTGCTTGTCCATTTCATAGCGTATTTTCTGAGCATGGCCTTTGACGGGCTTACCGTTGTCCTGCATTTGGTAGAAGGTCGCCGGATTGCCGTAGCCTTCGATGATTTCATGGCCTTGCTGGCCGTTAGGACGGGTTACGACGACTTTGTCGGCCTGTGCTTTTATCGACCCCTGCGTGACGATAACGTTGCCGGTAAACGTCACCACATTGCCTTGCATGTCCAGTGCCTGCTGGTCGGAGGTAATGTGGATCGGTTGCTCGGTATCTCCGGTCAGTGCCAGTGCCGGAATACTGACGGCAAAAAGCGAGCTGGCGATCAGGATGCTGTGTAACACATTAATTTTTTGGTTGGATTTCATAATAGGATTTTACCTTATCGATCAACTCAGCGGTTTTGCTGCGCAGGTTTCCGCGCATTTTCAGTCCGTTAGAGGTAAAGCTGGCACCGTACAGGGTGACCTCATCATCTGACGTCACGTCCTGCGTAACCAGATTAATCTGCGCATTGTCCGTTTTAATCCGCTTTAACTGCGAATCGTCGGTCAGGCTGGTGACCTCGACATGACCGTACAGATACAACATGCGATCTTTTGTCAGCTTGGCGCGATCTGCGCGCACCGACCAGGTCGCGATAGCTTGTTCATTGAACATGGTCGCTACCGGTTGAGTAAACCAGCTGACTTGTTCGGTGTTGTAGTGCTCGGCTTTTTCGGCTACCAGCCTGTAACTCAGTTTCCCGGTCGGGTCATACACCATCGTCGTGTTTTGCTGCATGGTGTAGGCCGGGTCATTATTTTGTACTTCAGTCGGCCCGCTTCCTTCCCGTCGGGTCGTCAAATTTAACCCGATAAGCACCAGCGCAATCAATGCCAGCAACAACGTCAGCCAGCGTTTCGTTTTACTCATATCGACAGCCCTTTGGCAAAGTCCAGTTTACCCTGTGCCAGCAGAATAAGATCGCAAATCTCTCGTACTGCGCCACGGCCGCCGCCGATACGCGTGACGTAATGCGCTCGGGGTAGCAACAGTGGGTGGGCGTCCGCGACGGCGACGCTGAGCCCCACCTCGGCCATCACCGGCCAGTCGATCAGATCGTCGCCGATATACGCCACCTGGCTGGCAGTGAGCGACAGTGTATCCAACAGCTCGCGGAAGGCCAAAATCTTATCTGATTGTCCCTGATATAAGTGGCGTATTCCCAATGTCTGGCAGCGGTCGATGAGTAACTGCGATGAGCGGCCGGTGATAATCGCCACGTCGATATCCGACGTCAGCAGGCAGCGAATGCCGTAACCGTCGCGGACATGAAAGGTTTTCAGCTCTTCGCCCTGATTTCCCATGTAAATCAGGCCATCAGACAGGACACCGTCGACATCGCAGATTAACAGACGTATATCACGGGCACGCTGCATGACCAGGGTATCGACAGGCCCGTAACAGGTATCGGTTTGCGACCGGGTTTCACTCATTCACTCGTATCCTTGGTTTTTCATTCTCTGCGGCGTGTGTGCGTCAGGTTTATACCACACCTGCGCGCAGCATATCGTGCATGTGGACAATCCCCAGCAGGCGATCGCCCTCTGCGACCAGCAGCGAGGTGATATGGCGGGACTGCATCAGATTCAGGGCATCCACCGCCAGGGTTTGCGGCGTTACCCGAATACCACCACGCGTCATCACATCGGCGATACCCGCGCTGTTAAGGTCGATATTCATATCGAACACCCGGCGCAGGTCACCGTCGGTGAAAATACCTTCGATGCGATCGTCCGGACTGCAAATGACCGTCATCCCCAGATTTTTGCGGGTAATCTCCAGCAGGGCGTCGCGCAGTGAGGCGTCTTGACCGACACGGGGGATCTCGTCGCCAGTGTGCATGATATCGTTGATTCGCAACAGCAGTTTGCGACCGAGTGCGCCGCCGGGGTGCGACAGCGCGAAATCTTCAGCCGTAAAGCCGCGCGCTTTCAATAGCGCCACCGCCAGCGCATCGCCCATCACCAGGGTCGCGGTGGTACTGGAGGTCGGTGCCAGACCCAGCGGGCAGGCCTCCTGGGAGACATGAACGCAAAGATGAATGTCAGCGGCTTTCGCCATGGTGCTTTCCGGGTTACCGGTCATGCAGATCAGGCACACTTGCAGGCGCTTTAACACCGGGATGAGCGCCAGAATCTCATGTGATTCGCCGGAATTGGAAATGGCGATCACAATGTCTTGCGCGGTGATCATACCCAAATCACCGTGGCTGGCTTCGCCGGGGTGGACAAAGAAAGCGGGTGTGCCAGTACTGGCGAAGGTCGCGGCCATCTTGCAACCGATATGACCGGATTTACCCATGCCCATCACCACGACTTTGCCGTGGCAGTAAAACATTTTCTCGCAGGCGCGGGAGAAATTGTCGTCAATGTATTGATCCAACTGCGCGAGGCTGTCGCGCTCGATGGATAAAACCTGCCGACCCGCACTCTGGAAGTCGAAACCCGGTTGTAACTCGAAATGTGACATGTAAAACATCCTGCGTTGCCAATGCTCTGGCTATGAGAACAAGAACAGCACCGAAAGGTATGCGATGAACGCACACAACAGCAATGCGCCAGCACCCTGACCGATGCGCCGTTTCTGGCGGAGACAGAGAACCGTCAGGAGCGCGCTGACACCCAGCATCACCCAGTAATCGCGCGTAAACGCGAGCGGATTGACCGCGCCAGGGGACAAGAGAGCGGGCACGCCCAGCACTATCACGATATTAAAGATATTCGAACCAATCAGGTTACCGAGCGCGATGTCGTCTTCTTTCTTTAGTGTGCCGACGATAGCGGTCGCCAATTCCGGCAGACTGGTGCCGACGGCCAACACGGTGAGCCCAATGGTCAGTTCGCTGATATTAAAGTAATTAGCGATAACTGTGGCGTTATCGATCACAATACGCGCCGACATCGGCAGAATAATCAGGCCGAGTAACAGCCATAACAACGCCACGGTTTGGTTGTTCTCTCTGGGCAGTTCGGCCATCTGTTCGCGTGTCAGGCTGTCGTCACCGCGACGCTGAGCGGCGTGGGCCATGCGTAGCATCAACAGGATACAACCGCAGGCTGTCAGCAGCAGGATCACGCCGTCCAGGCGGCTGAGAAAACTATCATGCAGCAGAACACCACACAGCAGCGTGACCACCAGCATCGGCGGGAGTTCCTGGCGCAGCAGTGTGGAATGAAACGTCAACGGGCGGATCAGCACGGCGCTGCCGAGGATCAACAGGATGTTGGCGATATTCGACCCCAATACATTGCCTACCGCCATGTCGGTCTGATGGTTGAGCGCGGCGGTAACCGAGACCATCAATTCGGGCAGCGAGGTTCCCATGCCTACTATCGTCATGCCGATAATCATCGGCGGTACACCCAATGTGCGCGCCAGTACAGCTGCGCCATACACCACTCGGTCGGCGCCATAAACCAGTAACACTAAACCAACAATTAACAGTACTGTCGCAAAAAGCATGCAGCGTCCTTTATTCAGGTATAATCACCGGTTTATTGGCGCACAAACCAGTATTTCTGGACGAATAATAAGCAAAACCGCCATTTTTCCTCGTTGGCGCTAATTCTGACTGCGCAGGGCGAAAAAGTAAAACCAATGGCAATTTTGGTCACGACCCCGTGTCCTGATTCTGTAACAGTGAAGAGTAAGCGTAACACTCTGAAAAGCGATTTCAGGGCGTAACGGTGCGAAAATGTGAAAACGGGCGGTCACTATGGGTGATCGTTGAGGAATAGACCATGAACCACGAAAATCTGGTAGAAATTCGCGGGCTCAGTTTCCGGCGAGGTAGCAGGCCGATTTTTTCGGATGTCTCGCTGAATGTGCCAAAGCAAAAAATTACGGCCATCATGGGGCCGTCCGGTATCGGTAAAACCACGCTGTTACGGCTGATTGGCGGTCAACTGCAACCAGACAGCGGTGAAATCTGGTTCGACGGGGAAAATATTCCGACGCTTTCCCGTTCTCGTTTGTATGAAACGCGTAAGAAAATGAGCATGTTGTTTCAGTCCGGCGCGTTATTTACCGACCTGAATGTGTTCGACAATGTTGCCTGGCCGCTACGGGAGCATACGCGTCTGCCTGAACCGTTGCTGCAAAGCACGGTGATGATGAAGCTGGAAGCGGTGGGGTTGCGCGGTGCGGCACAAATGATGCCGTCAGAGCTGTCTGGCGGTATGGCAAGGCGTGCGGCTCTGGCGCGTGCGATTGCGCTGGACCCGCAACTGATTATGTTTGATGAGCCTTTTGTCGGCCAGGACCCGATCACCATGGGGGTGCTGGTGAAGCTCATTGATGAATTAAATCACGCGCTTGGCGTGACCTGTATCGTGGTGTCTCACGATGTGCCGGAAGTGCTGAGTATCGCCGATCATGCCTACATTATTGCCGATCAGCGTGTCGTGGCGCAGGGCGCACCGGCCGAATTGCAGCAGAATGACGATCCGCGTGTCAGGCAGTTTCTCGATGGCATTGCCGATGGCCCGGTGCCGTTCCGCTATCCGGCGGGCGATTACCAGCGTGAGCTGTTAGGTTTGGGGGAGTAAGTAATTCATGCTAGTACAGGCATTAGCGTCGCTAGGACGTGTTGGCATCCAGGTTTGCGCCTCTTTCGGGCGTGCCGGGCTGATGTTGTTCAATGCGCTGGTGGGCAAGCCGGAACCGGCCAGACAGTGGCCGCTGTTGCGTAAGCAACTCTATAGCGTTGGCGTGCAATCATTGCTGATCATTATGGTATCCGGCGTGTTTATCGGCATGGTCTTGGGTCTGCAGGGCTATCTGGTCCTGACCACCTACAGTGCGGAAGCCAGCCTGGGCATGATGGTGGCACTGTCATTGTTACGTGAGCTGGGGCCGGTGGTGACGGCGTTGTTGTTCGCCGGGCGTGCCGGTTCTGCCCTGACGGCGGAAATCGGACTGATGAAGGCGACCGAGCAGTTATCCAGCATGGAAATGATGGCGGTAGACCCGTTGCGCCGTGTCGTCGCACCGCGGTTTTGGGCCGGGGTGATTTCCATGCCTTTGCTGACGGTGATTTTTGTCGCCGTTGGTATTTGGGGCGGCGCACTGGTTGGCGTGGACTGGAAAGGGATCGACAGCGGCTTTTTCTGGTCGGCGATGCAAAACGCGGTGGAATGGCAGAAAGACCTACTTAACTGTGTGATTAAGAGCCTGGTGTTTGCCATTACCGTTACCTGGATTGCGCTGTTTAACGGTTATGACGCGATTCCGACGTCAGAAGGCATCAGCCGCGCGACGACCCGCACGGTGGTGCACTCGTCGCTGGCGGTACTGGGATTGGATTTTGTGCTGACGGCACTGATGTTTGGGAAATAAGTCGATGCAAACAAAGAAACATGAAATAGGGGTTGGCGTGTTCATGCTGATCGCACTGTGCGCCATCATCTTTTTATGCCTGAAGGTGGCAGACCTGAAATCGCTTGGGCAACAGCAGACTTACCGTTTGTATGCCACGTTCGACAATATTGGCGGCCTCAAGGTGCGTTCGCCGGTAAAAGTCGGCGGTGTGGTGATTGGCCGTGTCGTGGATATTTCGCTGGATACCAAGACCTATCTGCCGCGGGTAGCGATGGATATCGATAAGCGCTACAACCACATTCCGGATACCAGCTCGCTGGCGGTTCGTACTTCCGGTCTGCTGGGGGAACAGTATCTGGCGTTGAATATTGGTTTTGAAGACGAGGACATGGGTACCTCGATTCTGCAGGACGGCGGGACTATTCAGGATACCAAGCCTGCTATGGTTCTGGAGGATCTTATCGGTCAATTCCTATATAAGAGCGGTGGCAACAATACTGACAATGCCAGCCAGAATAATGCGAATCAGGGGCATACCGAACCGACCGCGCCTAAACCGGCCGAGAAAAACGGTGATGCGGCAAAACCTGAAGCCAGCGAAAAACCGGCCCAACAGCCTTGAGAGGACACAGCATGTTAAAACGTTTATTGATGGTGGCTTTGTTGGTGGTGGCCCCGTTTGTCAGTGCAGCGGATCAAACTAATCCTTACAGCCTGATGCGCGATGCGGCGCAGAAAACGTTTGATCGTCTTAAAAACGAACAGTCGCATATTCAGCAGGACCCTAACTATCTGCGCACCGTGGTACGTGAAGAACTGCTGCCTTACGTGCAGATAAAATACGCTGGTGCGCTGGTGCTGGGGCAGTATTACAAGAGTGCCACGCCAGAACAGCGCGAAGCCTATTTCACGGCGTTTGGATCGTATCTGGAGCAAGCCTACGGTCAGGCGCTGGCGTCTTACCATGGACAGACTTACGAGATAGCGCCGGAACAACCGCTGGGCAATGCCGAGATTGTGTCTATCCGCGTCACTATTATTGACAATGGTGGTCGTCCGCCGATTCGTCTGGACTTTCAGTGGCGTAAAAACACCAAAACCGGCTACTGGCAGGCTTATGACATGATCGCCGAAGGGGTGAGCATGATTACCACCAAGCAGAACGAATGGGCGTCCACGTTGCGCCAGAGTGGCGTTGATGGGTTGACGAAGCAACTGCAAGCGGCGGCTCAGCAGCCGATTACGTTGGATCAGAAAAATGGCTGATGCACTGCAGTGGCGGCAGACTGACGGCACACTGTATCTGGAAGGCTGCCTGGATCGGAACAGTTTACTGCCGCTCTGGCAACAGCGGGATGCGTTACTGGCAGGTAGCCGTGTGCTGGATGTCGGCCAGGTTGAGCGTGTGGATTCTGCGGGACTGGCCCTGTTGGTGCATTTTTATCACCAGCAGGAGCAGCAGGGAACGCCGATGACGATTACCGGTGCCAGTGAGCGACTGCGTACGTTGATTCAACTGTATAACCTGAATGAAATCATTCCAGTCCATTGAGTCGACCTGTCGCCGTGAGTTTTTATGATTAAGGTTCCCCCTTGTCGCCTGTGCGCAAGGGGGATTTCTTTTGTTTAAGATAGCGACAGATTCATCTAAGATACCACCCTGTTTATCATCCCCCTGACGTAGAATCGAGAGCAATGGAAAACGACGAAATTAAAGACGTGCTGATGAAAGCGCTGGCGCTTGAAGATGCGCATGTGTCTGGCGACGGCAGCCACTTCCAGGTCATTGTGATAGGTGAGTTGTTCAAGGGTATGAGCCGCGTAAAACAGCAGCAGGCGGTCTATGCGCCGTTGATGGAATACATCGCGGATAATCGCATTCATGCGTTGTCGATCAAGGCTTATACCCCTGAAGAGTGGCAGCGCGACCGTAAACTAAGCGGTCTGTAAGTTAGCGGCCATCCGGCCATGCTATTGAGTCTGAATATTGAGAAATCGTCACTATGGATAAATTTCGTGTGCAGGGGCCAACCCGGCTCGCTGGTGAAGTTACTATTTCCGGCGCAAAAAACGCCGCCCTGCCTATCCTGTTCGCTGCCCTGCTGGCTGAAGAGCCGGTAGAAATTCAAAACGTTCCCAAACTGCGTGATATCGACACCACCATGAAGTTACTGAGCCAATTAGGCGCTCGTGTTGAGCGCAATGGTTCTGTACATGTCGATGCCAGCTCGGTGAATGTGTTTTGTGCACCGTATGACCTGGTAAAAACCATGCGCGCTTCTATTTGGGCATTGGGCCCGCTGGTGGCACGTTTTGGGCAAGGGCAGGTGTCGCTGCCGGGTGGTTGTGCTATTGGTGCCCGTCCGGTCGACTTGCACATTAATGGCCTGGAGCAGCTTGGCGCGCACATCACGCTGGAAGAAGGGTATGTGAAGGCGACGGTTGATGGTCGGCTGAAAGGTGCACACATCGTGATGGACAAAGTCAGCGTTGGTGCGACGGTGACCATCATGAGCGCCGCCACGTTGGCGGTGGGTAAAACTATCATTGAGAACGCCGCGCGCGAGCCTGAAATTGTCGATACGGCGAACTTCCTGAATACGCTGGGCGCCAAAATCAGTGGTGCGGGTAGCGACAAGATCGTTATCGACGGTGTGGATCGTCTGGGCGGCGGGGTATACCGTGTACTGCCGGACCGTATTGAGACCGGCACGTTTTTGGTCGCGGCGGCGGTCTCCGGTGGCAAGGTCGTATGCCGTCACACCCGTCCTGATACGCTGGATGCGGTGTTGTCCAAACTGCGTGAAGCGGGTGCTGATATCGAAATTGGTGACGACTGGATCAGCCTGGATATGCATGGACGTCGGCCGAAAGCCGTGAATGTGCGTACCGCTCCGCATCCGGGGTTCCCGACCGATATGCAGGCGCAGTTCAGCCTGTTGAATCTGGTGGCGGAAGGTACTGGCGTTATCACCGAAACCATTTTTGAAAACCGCTTTATGCACATCCCTGAACTGATTCGTATGGGAGCACAGGCGGAAATCGAGAGCAACACCGTGATTTGTCATGGCGTCAGCCGCCTCTCTGGCGCACAGGTGATGGCAACTGACCTGCGAGCGTCGGCCAGTCTGGTGCTGGCGGGATGTCTTGCACAAGGCACTACGCTGGTAGACCGCATCTATCATATCGATCGCGGCTATGAGCGCATCGAAGACAAGTTGCGTGCGTTGGGTGCCAATATTGAGCGCGTGAGCGCTAACGACTAACGGTTATGGCCGGGTGCTCTGCTATCGCATCACCCGGCGTACCCGGCGATTTAATCGCTGGGAGGATGTTCCTGAATTGTGATATTCAGTTTTATTTCCTGATTATCCCGGGAAATGATGACGGGAATGACCGAACCGGGCCGAATTTCTGCCACCTGATCCATGGTTTCTATTACGGAACGTGCGGGTTTGTTGTTCACTTCCAGCAGTAAGTCGCCTTTTTTAATCCCCGCTTTATCCGCTGGTCCACCCGCATCAACCTCATTGACGACGATACCTTGCAACCGCTCAAGGCCAGTGACTTGATTGCCCAGCCGTTCGCGTTGCGCCCCCCGGATACCGAAATAACCCCGAATCACGCGTCCATCGCGGATCAGTTTATTCATGATCTTGGTCGCCAGCGCGACAGGAATAGCAAAACCGATACCTTCTGGCGTACCGCCATCATCGCTTTTATCAAATGACAAGGTATTGATGCCAACCAGTTCGCCGAGTGTATTAACCAGCGCGCCACCCGAGTTGCCGTGGTTGATAGAAGCGTCAGTTTGCAGAAAATTCTGACGACCGGACGCGCTTAATCCTACCCGACCGGTAGCACTGATAATCCCCTGAGTCACCGTCTGACCAAGGTTGTAGGGATTGCCAATCGCCATTACGACATCGCCGACATGGAATACCCGTTTCGGGTTGATGGGGATTTCAGGCAAATTCGCGCCTTCGATTTTTAGTACGGCGAGGTCAGTCAGGCTATCTGAACCTACCAGCAGCGCTTCGAAAATGCGGCCATCCTGCAAGGTGACCACAATTTGTTCGGCATTGTTGATCACATGCTTGTTGGTCAGGATGTATCCTTTGCTGTTCATGAGAACGCCAGATCCCAGCGTGCGGATATTTAATTCGTTTTTGGCAGCAGGATCGTTGGCCTGATTGTATACGTTCACCACGGCGGGAGCCGCACGGCGCACCCCCTGGTAATAGCTGACCGGGGTTTCCTGGCTACTGTCGCTAGTGGACTGGAGCCGCCAGCCCTGACTGGAGCGTAGCGTCGGAATAGCCAATAACAGAATACCGGCGACGATGACACCGAACAGCGCCGAACGTAACAGTTTGGTTAGCATGAGCGTTTTGGGTGTAAAAGAAGGTTGAATCGCAGAATATCAGAGAAGGGTGGACACCGCATCGCGCGGTGTCCACTTTTTCATAGCTTAGCGCAACAGAAGGTAGATACTTTCATCGCCACGGACAATATTCAGTGCCAGTACCGAAGGCTTGGCTTCCAGAATTTTGCGCAATTGGGTGATGTTTTCCACTCGTTCGCGGTTCACGCCGACGATAATGTCGCCTTTTTGCAGGCCGACTTTAGCGGCGGCGCTGTCTTTGGCTACGTTATCGATAGCCACGCCTTTGCTGCCATCCTTCAACTGCCCGTTATTGAGGGTCGCACCCTGCAGTGCCGGGGTGAGTGTATCGGCATTGGTTGTCACGTTGGCGCTATTATCCAGTACCACTGAGACTTCCTGCTGTTTACCGTCACGCAGCAGGCCGATGCGCACGGTTTTGCCCGGTGCGGTCGTACCAATTTTAGCGCGCAGTTCAGCGAAGCTGCTGATAGGCTTGCCATCCAGTGAAACCAGTACGTCACCGGCTTTAATACCGGCTTTGGCGGCGGCGGATTTAGGAATCACTTCGCTCACGAAAGCGCCACGCTGGGCGTCCACCTTGAAGGCTTTGGCTATCTCGGAGGTCATTTCGCTGCCTTTGATTCCCAGCAGGCCGCGTTTTACCTCGCCAAATTCCACCAATTGCTGAGCCAGGTTTTGCGCCATGTTACTGGGGATCGCAAAACCAATACCCACGTTACCGCCGCTCGGTGCCAGAATCGCGGTGTTGATGCCGATAAGTTCGCCACGCAGGTTGACCAGCGCCCCGCCGGAGTTACCACGGTTGATGGAGGCATCGGTCTGGATGAAGTTTTCCAGCCCTTCCAGATTCAGGCCACTACGGCCCAAGGCGGAAATAATACCGGATGTCGCCGTTTGACCAAGCCCGAATGGGTTGCCGACAGCAACAGCAAAGTCGCCGACCCGCAACTGATCGGAGTCCGCCATTTTGATTTCGGTAAGGTTCTTGGCATCATTTAACTGCAACAACGCGATATCGGTTTGTTCATCGCGGCCGATCAGCTTGGCGTCATATTCACGGCCGTCATTCAACTGCACTTGAATTTTATCCGCATTGTTGACGACGTGATTGTTGGTTAGCACATAGCCTTTTTCGGCATTGATGATGACGCCAGAGCCTAACCCTTCGAACGGACGTGAATTCTGTTTTTCTGACGGGGTGTTCGGGCCAAAGAAGAATTTGAACTCTTCCGGAATGCGCTGGCGCTGTACCTGTGTGCCTTCCACATGCACGCTGACGACCGCAGGCAGCACTTTTTCCAGCATGGGTGCCAGACTGGGCAGCGCCTGACCTTCTACAACGGCAGGCAGCGCGGCGTTGGCTGGGGGCACTGAAGACAACGACAGTCCAATACCGAGTGCCAGTGCGCTATATAACAACGATGTTTTTTTCATTGATTGTTAACTCTCTCACGACCTGCTGATGAATAAAACGATGATATATAAACTCAAACTTGCGGTGAATACTCAGACCCGGAGCTGTGTGTAAAGTTCGCTGATATTTCGTCAGCGAAATGTAACGACTGACCGTGTCATGGATAAAGTGGATAGGGTCAGCATGACCGACAAGAAACGCCCTGACGACAAATTGAGTACCGTCAGGGCGGATAACCGCGGCAACGTTGGCTAAAAATAGCCGCTTATTTGCCTGTCGGGTGAGTGCCACGCAGCAGGCCGGAGGCACTGCCGGAATAGTCGCGTGGCGGCATATCCACCGGTGCCTGGTCATTGTCTGACTCGGCTTCGGTCAGGCGATAACGAAACGGGTTATCTTGCATCGGAACATCCGGCAGCAGGTTGTTGGAGCTTTTCACCATATGCTGATAAAGCTGACGATAATCACGCGCCATATTGTCGAGCAGCTCTGCACTGTGGGCAAAATGGCTGACTAATTCCTGACGGTATTCTTCCAGTTCTGTTTTGTTTTTCTCCAGTTCGTTTTGCAGTACCTGCTGCTGGCGCAGTTTACGGTTACCGAACCGCATCGCGACAGCGCCAATGATGACACCGATAACAAATCCAATCAGCGCAGACTCCCAGGTCATAAAACGACTCCTATTTTTGACTTCGTTGTCCCGTAGGGTTTTTTCACTTAATAATAGTCACTATAACCGCTAACCTCGCTGGAGTGGAGCCCTTGTATATCTGGTCTGATCGGGTAGGTGGGTACTGCGAAGCGGTAACGCTCACGATCACGGGCTGAACCGGCGTTAACGCACGATAAAATACAACGAAATTTTTCTCAGGGATTTTGTGCTATGCAGAGAACAACCCCTTTGGCACTTTATCAGCAGGCTTTGATGGCACAGACCTATCAGCCGGATGAGGTGCAGCATCAGACGGTTGTCCGTTTGAACGCTATCCATCAGACGCTGACGGATCAGGTATGGATACAACCCGAAAATCGTACGCCGGGACTGATATCGAAATGGCGCAGTTGGCTGGGTCAGAAAGAAAAAACGCCGACGCCGGTACAAGGGCTGTACATGTGGGGCGGTGTCGGGCGGGGTAAAACCTGGTTGATGGACCTGTTTTTCCACAGCCTGCCTTCGGAGCGGAAACTTCGGCTGCATTTCCACCGTTTTATGCTGCGGGTGCATGAAGAACTGAACCAGTTGCAAGGGCAAGAAAATCCGTTGGAAAAGGTGGCGGACGGCTTTAAGGCGCAGACTGACATTCTGTGTTTCGATGAGTTTTTCGTTTCGGATATTACCGACGCCATGTTGCTGGCGGAACTGTTGCGGGCGTTATTCTCGCGAGGGATTGCGTTGGTAGCGACGTCTAACATTCCGCCAGACGAGTTGTATCGCAACGGGTTGCAGCGTGCGCGCTTCCTGCCCGCTATTGAGCTTATCAAGCGTTATTGTGATGTGCTCAATGTGGATGCGGGTATTGATTACCGGCTGCGTACGTTGACCCAGGCCCATCTGTACCTGACTCCACTCAATGCCGAAACTGAGGCTGACATGCAGGCGATGTTTCGCCGTCTGTCTGGGCGCGATATCACCCAGCCTGGCCCTGTACTGGAGGTGAATCATCGTCCGTTGGCAACACTGAGTGCGGGGGATGGCGTGCTGGCGGTGGATTTTGCCACCTTGTGTCTTGAGGCGCGCAGTCAGAACGATTACATCGCCTTATCGCGGTTGTACCACACGGTGTTATTGCACCATGTGCCGGTGATGGCGGTAAAAGATGAGAACGCGGCGCGTCGTTTTCTGGCGTTGGTGGATGAATTCTATGAACGTCGGGTGAAGCTGATTATCTCTGCCCAGGCACCGATGTTTGACATTTATCAGGGTGAGCACCTGAAGTTCGAATATCAGCGCTGTTTGTCGCGTTTACAGGAAATGCAAAGCGAGGAGTACCTGCGCCAGCCGCATTTGCCGTAGCTGCGATTGACGGTGGCAAACAGCTGTATGCTGTGCAGGAAATTATGAGAGAAAAAAGTCGACCTTTGGGATCGACTTCTCTATAATCTTGCGACCCCACGTTACAACAAAGTTTTTTCCCGAAACTTTAATCGCGCTGGCAATAGCTATTCGAAGGGGTAGGTTTGCTGGACTAGATAGCCGTGTGAACCTCAACACTATTTATTTAAGCGTTTGGGTGTTCACCAACGTGTAACTTAAATTGGGTAAGCTTTTAATGAAAACTTTTACAGCTAAACCAGAGACCGTAAAACGCGACTGGTACGTTGTTGACGCGAGCGGCAAAACTCTTGGCCGTCTTGCTACTGAACTGGCTCGTCGTCTGCGCGGCAAGCACAAAGCGGAATACACTCCGCACGTTGATACCGGTGACTACATCATCGTTCTGAACGCAGAAAAAGTTGCTGTAACCGGCAACAAACGTTCTGACAAGATGTACTACCATCACACCGGTCACATCGGTGGTATCAAAGAAGCGACCTTTGAAGAGATGATTGCCCGCCGTCCTGAGCGCGTAATTGAAATCGCGGTTAAAGGCATGCTGCCGAAGGGCCCGCTGGGTCGTGCTATGTACCGTAAACTGAAAGTTTACGCGGGTAACGAGCACAATCACGCGGCACAGCAACCGCAAGTTCTGGACATTTAATCGGGATTATAGGCAATGGCTGAAAATCAATACTACGGCACTGGTCGCCGCAAAAGCTCCGCCGCTCGTGTATTTATCAAACCGGGCAGTGGCAACATCGTTATCAACCAGCGTACACTGGAACAGTACTTTGGCCGCGAAACCGCGCGCATGGTCGTTCGCCAGCCGCTGGAACTGGTCGATATGGTTGGTAAACTGGATCTGTACATCACCGTTAAAGGTGGTGGTATTTCCGGTCAGGCCGGTGCTATCCGTCATGGTATCACCCGCGCTCTGATGGAATACGACGAATCCCTGCGTTCTGAACTGCGTAAAGCTGGCTTCGTTACTCGTGACGCTCGTCAGGTTGAACGTAAGAAAGTGGGTCTGCGCAAAGCACGTCGTCGTCCGCAGTACTCCAAACGTTAATTTCTGTCTGCCTGGCAGCGAAATCAACGCAGAAAAACCCGGTGCCTGTCACCGGGTTTTTTTTCTTCCTGAACTCGCCTGTGGAAAAAATCTGCTGTGATTACCGTGGGTTAGTCATGAAAACACGCTTATCCCCCCACAAAACAAACAGAATCTGATACACTATTGGCCGGTTTTGTGCCTGTTCGCCAGCAAGTGATTTTAACAGAACGACGGATGTCGTCCGCTTTCTCCCCCCTGGGGAAGCCTAAACGCGGCAAGGCCAGCAGGATCATATTCGATCGGTTGTTCGCCGTATTTTTTCGATAACTTGGAGGTTTTCATGGCTGTCGCTGCCAACAAACGTTCGGTGATGACGCTGTTTTCTGGTCTGTCCGACATTTTTAGCCATCAGGTCCGCATTGTACTGGCCGAGAAAGGGGTAAGTGTCGAGATTGAACAGGTGGACATGGATAATCTGCCGCAGGATCTTATCGACCTTAATCCCTACGGCTCGGTGCCGACACTGGTTGACCGTGAACTGACGTTGTATGAATCACGTATCATCATGGAATACCTGGATGAGCGTTTCCCACACCCGCCGCTGATGCCGGTTTATCCGGTGGCGCGTGGTAACAGCCGTCTGATGATGCACCGCATTGAGCAGGATTGGTATTCGCTGATGAAAACCATCCAGACTGGCAATGCTCAGGATGCGGAAGCGGCACGCAAGCAACTGCGTGAAGAACTGCTGGCTATCGCCCCGGTTTTCAACGAAGCACCTTATTTCATGAGTGAAGAGTTCAGCCTGGTGGATTGCTATCTGGCGCCGTTGTTGTGGCGTCTGCCGCTGCTGGGTATTGAGTTGAGTGGTTCTGGTGCCAAAGAACTGAAGGGGTATATGACCCGTGTGTTCGAACGTGATGCCTTCCTCGCTTCGTTGACTGAAGTTGAGCGCGAAATTCGGTTGCAGTCCAGAGGGTAATGGCATGACGTTGTCTCAGCTCTCTCCACGCCGTCCCTATTTATTACGGGCTTTTTATGACTGGTTGCTGGACAACCAATTAACGCCGCATCTGGTTGTGGATGTGACTGTTCCTGGAGTGCAGGTGCCGATGGAGTTTGCCCGTGATGGGCAGATTGTCCTGAATATTGCGCCGCGTGCGGTAGGCAATCTCGAACTGGCTGATGACAGCGTGCGCTTTAATGCGCGTTTTGGCGGTGTTCCCCGCCAGGTATTTGTCCCGATGGCGTCGGTGATGGCTATCTATGCGCGTGAAAATGGCGCGGGTACCATGTTTGAACCCGAGCCCGCTTACGAGATTGTCGAAGAGTTTGGCGTGCAGCCCCATTCTGAAGAAGAGTCCAGACCAACACTGATGTCGGTGGTGGACAATGAACCTTCTTCTCCTGCCGCTGAGAGCGAGCCGCAGCCAGATGACGAGCCGCCCTCGCCACCAAGAGGTGGTCGGCCTTCCCTGCGGGTGGTCAAATAATCGCACTGATAAAAAAGGCACGTCACCGTGCCTTTTTTATTGCCTGAATGAAAGGTCCATAAAGCCATAAGGTCTTTGCTGTCTGTAACGGGTTTATCCATTGTCAGTCTCGTGTTTAACCGAAGGAGAATGTGATGAAAACCAGTCAAGGCCGCTGTTTATGCGGTGCAGTAACGATAACGGTCCCTGAGTCATGCACGCATGATGTGTATGTCTGCCATTGCGGTATGTGTCGGACATGGGGAGGTGGGCCGTTGATGGCGATTGAAACTCAGCAAGGGGTGGCCCTTGAGGGGGAAGAACATATCGGACGGTATCGTTCTTCCGACTGGGCGGAACGTGCGTTCTGCCGCACCTGCGGAACCCACCTGTTTTATCGGCTGCTGAAACCGGAGATCTATTCAATTTCCGCCGGGCTATTCCCCAATGTCCCACAAAAACTGGCTTCGCAGGTCTACATTGATAACAAGCCTGATTATTACGATTTCGTACAGCAAACCCCAACCATGACCGAACAGGACATCATTGATTTATATAAAAAGTAATACGGATTCCTGATGAGGGAAAACAACCTGCATTGGAAAGTATAAAGGCGGCCGTAGCCGCCTTTTATGTGTCAGAAAGTCATTACACTTCCAGATAGTTCATGATGCCGTCAGCCGCTTTACGGCCTTCGGCTATCGCGGTCACCACCAGATCTGAACCCCGTACCGCATCGCCACCGGCGAAGATTTTCGGGTTTGACGTCTGGAAAGCACTGTTGCTCTGTTCCGGGGCGATGATACGACCCTGAGCATCTAGCTCCACGCCATGATCCGCCAGCCACGCCATTTTATGCGGACGGAAACCAAACGCCATGATAACCGCATCGGCTTCCAGCACATGCTCGGAACCCTCAACCGGTTCAGGACGACGACGGCCGTTAGCATCCGGTGCACCCAGCTCGGTACGGATCATGCGTACACCGCACACTTTACCGGCACCGTTGATTTCAATACTGAGCGGCTGGAGGTTGAAGCGGAACTCTACGCCTTCTTCGCGCGCATTTTTCACTTCGCGCTTGGAGCCCGGCATGTTTTCTTCATCACGACGGTAGGCACAAGTGACATGCGTTGCTCCCTGGCGAATCGAGGTCCGCACGCAGTCCATCGCCGTATCGCCGCCACCCAGGACGACGACACGTTTGCCCTGCATCGAGATATACGGTTCCTGCTCGCTGGTTTCGAAGCCCATCAGGTTCTTGGTATTGGCAATCAGGAACGGCAGAGCATCGTATACGCCCGGCGCGCCTTCGTTTTCCAGTCCGCCGCTCATTGACTGATAGGTTCCGACACCCAGGAACACGGCGTCATATTCTGCCAGCAAGTCGCTCAACTGAACGTCTTTGCCGACTTCCGTATTCAGGTGAAAGTCGATGCCCATCTCCGTGAAGATTTCGCGGCGCTTGGTCATCACCTCTTTTTCCAGCTTGAATGCCGGGATACCGAAGGTCAGCAGGCCGCCGATTTCCGGGTGGCGGTCATAGACCACCGCTTTCACGCCGTTACGGATCAGAACGTCGGCACAAGCCAGCCCGGCAGGACCGGCACCGATAATCGCCACACGCTTGCCGGTTGGCTCGACTGACGAGACATCCGGACGCCAGCCCATTTCGATGGCTTTATCGTTGATGTAGCGCTCGATGTTACCGATAGTGACGGCGCCGAATTCGTCATTCAGTGTGCAAGAGCCTTCACACAGGCGATCCTGTGGGCAGACGCGGCCGCATACTTCCGGCAGGCTGTTCGTCTGGTGAGACAGCTCAGCGGCTTCGATAATCCGTCCCTCATTAGCCAGCTTCAGCCAGTTAGGGATGTAGTTATGAACCGGGCATTTCCATTCGCAATAGGGGTTGCCGCAAGCCAGGCAGCGATCTGCCTGGGCTTTGGACTGACTTTCCGAGAATGGCTCGTAAATTTCAACAAACTCGATTTTACGAATCTTCAGCGGTTTCTTGGGCGGATCAACGCGCTGTAAGTCGATAAACTGATAAACATTCTGACTCATGATGACCTCTTACTGCGCCTGTACCCGCAGCTCGGCTGCGGAACGACTACGATGACCCAACAACGCTTTCACATCACTTGACTTCGGTTTGACCAACGAAAATTTCGAAGCCCAGGTCGGCCAGTTGGCAAGAATTTCCTCACCACGCTGCGAACCTGTGTGCTGGACGTGCTCGGTAATCAGCCCACGCAGGTGTTCTTCGTGAATCGCCAGGTTTTCCACATCCAGCACTTCAACCAGCTCAGGGTTAACGCGCTTACGGAATTCGCCGTCTTCGTCGAGGACGTAGGCGAAGCCGCCGGTCATGCCTGCGCCAAAGTTGACGCCGGTACGACCGAGGATGCAGACGATACCACCGGTCATGTATTCGCAGCCGTTATCACCGATACCTTCCACCACGGTGATGGCACCGGAGTTACGCACGGCGAAGCGCTCGCCAGCACGGCCGGCAGCGAACAGTTTGCCGCCGGTTGCGCCGTACAGACAGGTGTTACCGATGATGCTGGCTTCGTGACTGCGGAAGGCGGAACCCACTGGCGGACGCACGGAGATAACGCCGCCTGCCATACCTTTACCCACATAGTCGTTAGCATCGCCGGTCAGGGCCAACTCAACACCGCCTGCGTTCCAGACGCCGAAGCTCTGGCCTGCGGTACCGGTGAAATGGACTTTGATCGGGTCGCTCGCCAGACCTTGATCACCATGTTTTTCCGCGATCATGCCGGACAAGGTGGCCCCGACGGAGCGGTCAGTATTGCGGATGTCGAAGTAGAGCGCTTTGCTTTGTCTGGCATCGACATGCGCCTGAGCCTGAGCGATCAGCTCTTTGTTCAACAGCCCCTTGTCAAACGACGGGTTGCCTTCAGTGCAATACAGCGCTTTGCCGGGTTGCGGTGCAACGGTGTGCAGCAACGGCGACAGATCCAGTTTGTTCTGCTTGGCGGTGATGCCATCCAGCTCGACCAGCAAATCGGTACGGCCGATCAGATCTACCAGACGGCTCACGCCCAGCTCCGCCATCAGCTCGCGGGTTTCGCGGGCGATGAAAGTGAAGTAGTTAACGACACGTTCCGGCAGGCCGTGATAGTGGTCGCGGCGCAGTTTGTCATCCTGAGTCGCCACGCCGGTCGCGCAGTTGTTCAGGTGACAGATACGCAGGTATTTACAACCCAGCGCCACCATCGGGCCAGTACCGAAGCCGAAGCTCTCAGCACCCAGAATCGCTGCTTTCACGATATCCAGACCGGTTTTCAGACCACCGTCCACCTGCAGGCGAATCTTATGACGCAGGCCGTTGGCCACCAGCGCCTGCTGGGTTTCTACCAGACCCAGCTCCCACGGACAACCGGCGTATTTCACCGACGTCAGCGGGCTGGCGCCGGTACCACCGTCATAGCCAGCGATGGTGATAAGGTCAGCATAGGCTTTAGCCACGCCGGTCGCGATGGTACCGACGCCCGGTTCTGATACCAGCTTGACTGAAATCATCGCCTTCGGGTTGACCTGTTTCAGGTCGAAAATCAACTGCGCCAGATCTTCGATAGAATAAATATCATGGTGTGGCGGTGGCGAAATCAGGGTTACACCCGGCACGGAATAACGCAGACGTGCGATATACGGGGTAACTTTATCGCCCGGTAACTGACCGCCTTCACCCGGTTTAGCGCCTTGTGCCACTTTGATCTGAATGACGTCGGCATTGACCAGATAGGCTGGTGTCACACCAAAGCGACCGGAAGCCACCTGCTTGATACGGGACACTTTATTGGTACCGTAGCGCGCCGGGTCTTCGCCGCCTTCACCGGAGTTGGAAAAGCCGCCGAGACTGTTCATGGCTTCTGCCAGCGATTCATGCGCTTCGGGGCTCAGGGCGCCGATAGACATGGCGGCGGTGTCAAAGCGTTTGAACAGCTCTGAGTCCGGCTCAACCTGTTCCAGCGGAATAGCCGCGCCTGCCTGAGGTTGCACCGCCAGCAGGTCACGCAGCATCGATGCCGGACGCTCGTTAACCAGTTTGGCGTACTGCTGGTAATCCTGATAGTTGCCGCTGTGAACCGCAGTTTGCAGTGTTTTCACCACATCAGGGTTGTAGGCGTGGTATTCACCGCCATAGACGAACTTGAGCAGACCACCCTGATCGAGTTTCTGACGCTTGAGCCAGGCGCGTTTGGACAGGTTTTGCAGATCCTGCTCAAAATCGCTGAAACTGGCGCCGCCAATACGGCTCACTACGCCCTGGAAGCAACGGGACGACACATCCTGATGCAGACCCACCGCTTCGAACAGCTTCGAACAGCGGTAAGAGGCGATCGTGGAGATCCCCATCTTGGACATGATCTTGTACAGACCTTTGTTGATGCCGTTACGGTAGTTCTGCATCACGGTACGGTACGGTTTGTCGATGGTGTGGTTATCAACCAGACCTGCCAGCGTTTCATAGGCCAGATACGGGTAAATTGCCGTCGCACCGAAGCCGAGCAATACGGCAAAGTGGTGCGGATCGCGGGCGCTGCCGGTTTCAACGATGATGTTGGCATCGCAGCGCAGGCTTTTTTCCACCAGGCGAGCCTGAATCGCGCCCACTGCCATCGGTGCAGGCACCGGCAGACGGTCTTGTGCGATACCGCGGTCGGTCAGCACCAGCAATACCGCACCGGCACGGACTTTGTATTCCGCTTCATCACACAGTTTTTCCACGGTCTCCTGCAACGAACGCTGCTTGGGATCGAAAGTGATATCGAGCTTCTCGGCGCGATAGTGCTCGGGATCCTGATTGATCAATTGAATGAAATCGGAGTAGAGCAGGATCGGTGATTTGAAGCTCAGGCGGTGCGCCTGTCCTTCCGCTTCGCAGAATACGTTCATTTCGCGACCAATACAGGTGGCGAGCGACATCACGTGCGATTCGCGCAGCGGGTCGATCGGCGGGTTGGTCACCTGCGCAAACTGCTGGCGGAAATAATCGTAAATGATGCGCGGGCGGCTCGACAGCACGGCGAACGGGGTGTCATCCCCCATTGAGCCGGTTGCTTCCTGGCCGTTTTCGCCCAGTACGCGAATTATCTGGTCCAGCTCTTCAAAGCTGTAACCAAACTGCTTCTGGTAGGTTTCCAGCAGCGCATTGTCCAGTTCCCGGCTACCGACCTGATCGTCTGGCAGTTCTTCGAACGGCACCAGACGCTTAACGTTTTTCTCCATCCACTCTTTGTAGGGATGGCGGCTTTTCAGGTCGTCGTCGGTTTCGGTTGAATGCAGAATACGGCCGGTACGGGTATCGATGACCATCAGTTCACCCGGGCCGACGCGGCCTTTTTCCACCACCTCGTCAGGCTGGTAATCCCAGATACCCACTTCGGAAGCACAGGTGATCAGCTTATCTTTGGTGATGACATAGCGCGCCGGGCGCAGGCCGTTACGGTCAAGGTTACAGGCTGCGTAACGTCCATCAGACAGCACCAGACCCGCCGGGCCGTCCCACGGCTCCATATGCATGGAGTTAAAGTCGAAGAAAGCACGCAGCTCCGGATCCATGTTCGGGTTGTTCTGCCAGGCGGGTGGCACCAGCAGACGCATCGCACGTACGATGTCCATCCCACCGGCGAGGAACAGTTCCAACATGTTATCCAGCGACATGGAGTCTGAACCGCTTTCGTCAACGAACGGTGCGGCATCCAACAGGTCAGGGATCAGCGGGGTTTTAAATTTGTAGGCACGAGCGCGAGCCCACTGGCGGTTACCGGTGATGGTGTTGATTTCACCGTTGTGCGCCAGATAGCGGAATGGCTGAGCCAGACGCCAGCGTGGCACCGTGTTGGTGGAGAAGCGCTGATGGAACAGACAGATCGCTGATTCCATACGCAAGTCTGCCAGATCGAGATAAAACCGTGGCAAGTCTGTGGGCATGCACAGACCTTTATAGATGTTCACCAGGTTGGACAGGCTGCAAACGTAAAAGTCTTTATCCTGAACACGTTTCTCTATGCGACGACGCGCCATAAACAGGCGGCGCTCCATATCTCGTGGACGCCAGCCGGCCGGGGCGTTAACAAAAATCTGTTCGATGCACGGCAGGGAAGACAGGGCGATTTCACCCAGCACGTCCGGATTGGTCGGGACTTCGCGCCAGCCCAGTACGGATAAGGTCTCGTTCTGCAGTTCTTCTTCTACAATCCGACGTGTGGCACGGGCTTTCTCTTCATCCCGGCTGAGGAACAACATACCGACCGCGTAATTGTTAGCTAACCGCCAGCCGTGCTCTTCGGCAACCAGACGGAAGAAACGATCGGGTTTCTGGAGTAATAAACCGCATCCGTCGCCGGTCTTGCCATCGGCAAGAATCGCACCACGGTGCTGCATGCGTGCCAGGGCGTGAATCGCCGTGCGCACGACTTTATGGCTCGGTTCACCTTCTATATGGGCGATCAATCCGAAACCACAGTTGTCTCTTTCATGGGATGCATCGTACAACATATCTCAGTGAACCTCCCCAGGCTCTGTATGACGTCCTCAATCGACAACCTCACTGCCAGAATCGGCTGCGTAAATTACGCGTTAACCGCAGGCTAACCGCGAGCGACCCCTTCACTGCGCCAATAAGGCATCAGTGGTGTGCGCCGCTCTCTTTTATCTGGCCTCTCGTAAGGTATCACAAGTGATGTGACTTGCTTGATGAGGGAGTCTTCTTCTTACTGCATAAATATGACGAGACGTTCACTCGTCAGGAAATCTTCCAGCGGATTCCCAAATTAGCGAGAAACCCTGTTCAGGTCAAATACCCATGGCGAGCAGGCACTTTAGGGATAATGTTTGCTTATGTTTATGAAATAAAAGGATTTAACTAATAAAAAGAAGATGTTGGCAGGAGCAGGGGATAGGTTGAACTGTGAGCTGTATCACTATGCTAGTAGCGGGTTTTTATGGCTGCATGCTGAGATAATCTGACTTTGTGGCATCTTATTCTGTTTCACGCGTTTTTTTTACTTTATGACACTGTTTTTCATTTTACGGTCATCTTTTAATGGAATGAACCTCGCGGATAAGAAAAATTAATCAGGAATAATGTGATTTTATTTTCATTAAAAACGAATAAACATGCAGCTGCATAAACTGGGGCGTATTGATCGGGGTCATCGCCGTTAACGGGCGAGAAAGGTAGGCTGATTTTTTGTGAAATGAAGAATCAGAATATGCAATTGCAAAAATTAATCAATATGTTTGGTGGGGATCTTCAGCGTCGTTATGGAGAAAAAATCCATAAACTGACGTTGCACGGGGGATTTAGCTGCCCAAACCGCGACGGTACGCTGGGGCGGGGAGGTTGTACTTTCTGCAATGTGGCGTCATTTGCGGATGAACAGATGCAACAGCGCAGTATCGCTGAACAATTAGCGGCACAGGCTGGCAAGGTCAACCGTGCAAGCCGCTATCTGGCCTATTTTCAGGCGTATACCAGCACTTACGCCGAAGTGCAGGTACTGGCGTCCATGTACCGGCAGGCGCTGGCGCAGGCTGACATTGTGGGGTTATGCGTCGGCACACGACCGGATTGTGTACCGGACACAGTGCTGGACTTGCTGGCTGACTACCATGAGCAAGGGTATGAAGTCTGGCTGGAGCTGGGATTGCAAAGCGCCCATGATCGGACACTACGGCGTATCAATCGCGGGCATGATTTCGCCTGCTACCAACAGACGGTGCAGCGAGCTCGTGCCAGAGGGCTGAAAGTATGCAGCCACCTGATTGTCGGCTTGCCCGGTGAGCGCGATGAACATTGTCTGTCGACGTTGCAGCGCGTTGTTGAAGCCGGTGTCGAGGGGATTAAATTGCATCCGCTGCATATTGTGACCGGCAGCGTGATGGCGAAAGCCTGGCAAGCGGGCCGACTGGCGGCACTGTCGTTGGAGCACTATGTGTCGATTGCCAGTGAGATGATTCGTCACACCCCGCCCGATATTGTTTACCACCGTATTTCTGCCAGTGCCCGACGTCCGACGCTGCTGGCGCCACTGTGGTGTGAAAACCGTTGGACAGGCATGGTCGGCATTCACGATTACCTGCAACAGCATGGGACGCAAGGTTCCGCGTTGGGGCAGCCGTTTCATTATTCGACACTCTAAATTCGATACACGTATTACCAATATTCTCATTACCCGACACTCTCATCTTCGTGGCGGCTCGCAAATCGACCGCTCATTTACCACGCACATGATTTTTTTACGGTATGATTTGCGTGTTGACGACTAAGGAACACTGTTATGAGGCAAATCAGGCTGTTGGCGCAGTATTACGTTGATTTAATGGTCAAATTGGGGTTAGTCCGGTTTTCCCTGCTACTGGCCTCGGCGCTGGTTTTGCTGGCGCTGGTGGTACAAATGGCGGTGACGCTGTTGCTCACCGGCAAGGTGGAAAATATCGACGTAGTGCGTTCTATTTTCTTTGGTTTATTGATCACGCCCTGGGCGGTTTATTTTTTGTCGGTGGTGGTCGAGCAGCTTGAAGAGTCTCGCCAGCGCCTGTCCCGGCTGGTGGCCAAACTGGAAGAAATGCGCCAGCGCGATCAGGAACTGAACGAACAGCTACAGGGTAACATCAGCCAGCTCAATCAGGAGATTAGCGATCGTATCAAGGCGGAAGAAGCCCGATTGCTGATGGTTTCCAAGTTGCGCGAAGAAATGGCGCGTCGTGAGCAGGCACAGGTTGAACTGGAACAGCAATCGGCGTTGCTGCGCTCCTTTCTTGATGCCTCGCCGGACCTGGTCTACTACCGCAATGAAAATAAAGAGTTTTCCGGCTGTAACCGGGCGATGGAACTGCTGCTCGGCAAAAGCCAGAAGCAGCTGATTGGCCTGACGCCGAAAGATGTTTACCCCCCCGATATTGCTGAAAAAGTCATGGAAACGGATGAGAAGGTGTTTCGTCACAACGTTTCATTGACCTATGAACAGTGGCTGGTTTATCCGGATGGGCGCAAAGCCTGTTTTGAACTGCGCAAGGTGCCGTTTTACGACCGAATGGGAAAACGGCATGGGCTCATGGGGTTTGGTCGCGATATTACCGAGCGTAAGCGCTACCAGGACGCGTTGGAGAACGCCAGCAGGGAAAAGACCACCTTCATCTCTACAATCAGCCACGAGCTTCGTACGCCGCTTAACGGCATTGTCGGTCTGAGTCGTATCCTGCTTGATACCCATTTAGATGCTGAGCAGCAGAAATACCTGAAAACCATCCACGTCAGCGCCATTACGCTTGGCAATATCTTCAACGACATCATCGAAATGGATAAGCAGGAGCGACGTAAGGTCCAACTGGATAATCAGCCGGTGGATTTTGTCGGTTTCGTGGTGGATCTGGAAAACCTCGGTGGATTGCTGGCCCAGCCGAAAGGTCTGCAACTTGAGATGGAACTCCACCAGCCGTTGCCGAAGACCATCATTACTGACGGCACCCGGCTACGTCAGATCCTGTGGAATCTGCTTAGCAACGCGGTGAAATTCACGCGAGAAGGTCGTGTGGTGGTCCGGGTCTGGCACGAACAAGGCAATCGCCTGCGCTTTGAGGTGGAGGATTCCGGTATGGGGATCCCGGCCGACGAGCTCGAGAAAATCTTCTCCATGTACTACCAGGTCAAAGACCAACATGGCGGCAAACCGGCTACCGGTACCGGTATCGGGCTGGCGGTTTCTAAGCGCCTGGCGCAGAGCATGGGCGGCGATATCCACGTCACCAGTGAGTTGGGTAAAGGTTCCTGCTTTACGCTGACGGTAACCGCGCCAGTGGGCGAGAGTGATGAACCCGGTGACGATGAGCAGAATGAACTGCCGCTGCCCGCGTTGCATGTGTTGTTGGTGGAAGATATCGAGCTGAACGTTGTCGTGGCGCGTTCGGTATTGGAAAAATTGGGTAGCAGCGTCGATGTGGCGATGACCGGACAGGCCGCGCTCGACATGTTTGATCCCGATGAGTTTGATTTGGTGCTGCTGGATATCCAGTTGCCGGACATGACCGGGCTTGATGTGGCACGTCGTCTGCGTGAGCGCTATGCCGGGCAGTCGATGCCGCCGCTGGTCGCGCTGACGGCGAACGTACTCAAGGATAAAAAAGAGTATCTGGATGCTGGCATGGACGACGTACTGAGCAAGCCGCTGGCGGTGCCGGCGCTGACAGCCGTTATTCAGCAATACTGGGATCATCATGCGCAACCGGAACAGGAAGCCGCGGCGGTGGATACCGGGTCGTTGCATGATCGTATTCTGGATGCGCCGATGCTGGAGCAGTACCTGACGCTGGTGGGACCGAAACTGATTCACCAGAGCCTGGCCATGTTTGAACAGATGATGCCCGGTTATCTGGCGATTCTGGACTCCAACATGACTGCCCGTGACCAGAAAGGCATCGCCGAAGAAGGGCATAAAATCAAAGGGGCGGCTGGTTCGGTAGGGCTTAAACATCTGCAACAGGTTGCGCAACAGATTCAGACCACGACATTACCGGCATGGTGGGACAACGTACAGGAGTGGGTTGACGAGTTGAAACACGACTGGCAGCAGGATGTGCAGGTATTGAAAGACTGGGTTTCGGAGGCTGAAAAAAAATGACCCCGACCGAAGCCGGGGTGCGCGAATTATGAGCCAACACCAGGGAAAGTGGTACACCTGCGTTCGCTCTCAGATGTCATTGGTACGCAAGCGTTTTTGAAATCCCATCATCTGGCAACACACACCATAGCAAATATGGCGCTGTTTGTTACAAGAATCATTAAAATGTGTGATGTAGATTAGTGTTTGTCAATCAAAAAATCAATTAGTTGATGTAATGAAATGAGGGTTAATTGATGAAAAAAGTGGGCGTCGTACTCTGTGGGTGTGGTGTTTATGATGGTTCAGAAATTCACGAAGTTGTCTTGACTCTGCTTGCAATCGATCGCGCCGGGGCCGAAGCTGTCTGCTTTGCGCCGGATAAAGAACAGCTGCATGTTATTAATCACTTGAACGGTGAGGTGACTGGTGAGAAACGCAATGTTTTAGCGGAGTCGGCGCGTATTGCACGCGGAAAAATCCAGCCATTATCCAGTGCCGATCCCCAACAGCTTGATGCGCTGATTGTGCCTGGTGGATTCGGTGCAGCAAAAAATTTGAGTGATTTTGCCACCCGAGGGACGGACTGCGAGATTGATAAAGAACTGAAAATACTGACACGTGAAATTCATAAGAAAAATAAACCAATCGGTTTCATTTGCATCGCACCTGCCATGTTACCAAAACTACTCGATACCTCTGTGCGGCTTACAATTGGTAACGATATGGGAACCGCTCAGGCGATAGAAACGATGGGTGGTGTACATGTTGAATGCCCGGTGGATGACATTGTTGTTGACGTTGCACATAAGGTTGTGACGACACCGGCCTATATGCTGGCTAACTCGATTAGCGAAGCGGCCAGCGGAATTGAGAAACTGGTGGCGCGTGTTTTGGAACTGGCTGAATGAGGCAAGGCAGGCGTCCAGAGAAAGGGGGATTGGCACGCATGGCTGTTTCGATACGTCGCTGGGTGTGGCGTATCTTACTGGGTGTCGTCGGCATATGGCTGGCGGCAATCCTGCTGTTTGCGTTTCTGCCGGTCCCTTTTTCCGCCGTGATGGCCGACAGGCAACTTAGCGCCTGGTTGAGTGGTGATTTCAGCTATGTGGCCCATTCTGATTGGGTATCGATGGATGACATTGCCGCTGTCGCGCCTCTGGCCGTGATTGCCGCAGAAGATCAGAAATTTCCCCAACATTGGGGGTTCGATTTCGATGCGATTTCGGCGGCACTCAAACATAACGAGCAGTATGAAAACCGTATTCGCGGCGCATCGACGCTGTCGCAGCAGACAGTAAAAAATCTCTTGTTATGGGATGGTCGCAGTTGGTTGCGTAAAGGTCTTGAAGCTGGTTTGACGGTTGCGGTTGAGCTGGTGTGGACTAAGCGTCGTATCCTGACGGTTTACCTGAATATTGCTGAGTTCGGGCCTGGAATTTTTGGTATTGAAGCGGCCTCGCGGCAATTTTTTAATAAACCGGCGAGCCGGTTGACGGCGTCAGAAGCGGCATTGTTGGCGGCAGTGTTGCCGAATCCTATCCGTTATCGCGTCAATAAACCCACCGGTTATGTCATTCGACGTCAGCAATGGATCTTGCGTCAGATGAGCCAGATAGGCGGAGAGCATTTTCTGGAAGCGAATAGACTCTATTAACAAACCTGATTAACCGGCAGGTGTTTTTCTCAGGCCGTTTCCGTTTTCAGGGGCCTGTTCGGAAATTATAACAGCCTGAATGGAGATAGAAGATGCGGTATGGCATGGCTTTTTTGATATCGCTGTTACTGGGTGGACTGATGGTGTCTGCCGACGCGGCTTCTGTCAAAACAGACAATTCTGCTTATGTATTTTTGCATGCGGATAGTCTTGCTCAGGTAAAACAGCAATTGCGTAATCAGGCTGTACCTGCACAGCGGCAACTCGCTTATCAGCAATTGCTGCGGGCTGCAGACAGCGCTATGAAAAAACCTGACCTGACGGTTACTCAAAAACTTTCAATACTGCCGGGGGGAAACCGTCACGACTATCTGAGTCTGGCGGCATACTGGTGGCCCTCTCTACAGCAAAAGGACGGCTTACCTTGGGTGCGACATGACGGTAGGGTGAATCCCTCGACCAAGGGTGAACAGACCGATGCTGTCCGTCTGGCGGCGTTTACCGATAGGGTACATGTGCTAGCGCTGGCTTGGTACTTCTCGGAACGACCTGAATATGCCAATAAAGCCATTTCCATGATTCGTACCTGGTTTATCACGCCTGAAACACGGATGAACCCCAACCTGAATTACGCACAAGTCATTCCGGGCAGGAATGAAGGCCGGGGCGCGGGTGTCCTGGATGGGCGTTTTTTCGCAACTCGCATTGTTGATGCGTTGGCTATCGTGCAGCAGGCACCGGGGTGGACTGCCAATGACGACAAGCAGATGCGTCAGTGGATGACGGAGTACCTGCACTGGTTGCTGACAAGCCATAACGGTAAGCGGGAAGCGGCAGCGAAGAATAATCACGGTAGCTGGTATGCGGTGCAGGTGGCGGGTATTGCGGCCTATCTGGGACAGACGGAAACGGTAAAGGCCATGGTGGCATTGCAGCGCCAGAAACTCGACCATCAACTGGCGGCTGGTGGAGCGCAACCAGAGGAGCTGGCGAGAACCCGGTCGTTCCATTATAGCGTTTTCAATTTGCAGGCTGTCAGTTGGATGGAGACCCTCGCCGAGAGGTATGGCGAGAATCTGTGGCGGTATCAGACACCTCAAGGGGAAAGCCTGTTGTCGGCGCTCGATTTCGTTGCCCCTTATCTGGATGCGTCCAGACCCTGGCCTTATAAGGCGATAGGGCGTGAACGTCGCGACGGTAGTCTGTTAATTCCACTGATGCTGCAGTCCGAACAGGCTATCGGCGCTCCCCGTTATCGGGCTGTTATCCAACAGGCCGGGTTTACGTCGTTGCTGACTGGGGAAGCGCAGGGGAAAAATGACGCCCCAGCCAGTGTGGATGCCCGGCGAAGTATCTGGTTGTTGTTGACGCCACCCTTTGGGGGAACAGGCAACGACGTCATCATTAAGTAAGAAAGTAAGCAAGAACGTGCTGTCGGCAGGCTATTGCACCGGTGTTTACCGTGAGGGTTTTATATCGAATGGTTATGGCGGCCAGTACGTGGCCGCCATGTAAAGCGTTGGGGTTAGTCGAGATAGCTGAATGCGGTCGTTACATGTTTGACGCCACCGACCTTGCTGGCTATCTGGGCGGCTGACGTTGCTTCGCGGCGGGTCACCATACCCAGCAAAAAGACTTCGCCATTTTCGGTGGTGACCTTCACATTGGAGGATTTCACCAGGTCGCTGGTCAGCAGCTGAGAGCGCACTTTGGTGGTTATCCAGGTATCCATGGAGGCGGTACCCAGTGAAATCGGCGTGCCTTTGCGAATTTCGTTATACACTTCGGTGGTGCCTTCCACGCCCATCGCTATCTGTTTCGCCCTGCTTGCCAGCTCTGTATTAGGGGCCTGGCCGGTCAACAGAACCTTGCCCTGATAAGCGGTGACAGAGACTCGCGCTTCTTTGCCTAATTGTGCATCCTTACTCAGCGCGTTAGATACCCTGACTTCCAGCGTTCCATCGTCGACCTGGGTGCCGACAGTCCGGGGGTCGGTCGCGGATTTGGTTGCAACCGCCGCGCTACCAATCGCGACAGCACCAATACAGCCTTGCAGCATCAGACAAGCAGACAGCAGGGCAATACAAGGGTAGATCCTCATGGGGTGCTCCTTAATCGTTCTGGTGTGGAAAAAGCGTGTTATCAATCAAATCGCACAAACAATTGACCGTTAGCATATGCATTTCCTGAATACGGGCGCTACGGTGCGACGGGATGCGAATTTCCACATCCTGCTGCCCCAGTAAACCCGCCAGCTCACCACCATCGTAGCCGGTCAGCGCTACAATAGTCATGTCACGCGTAACGGCGGCTTCTACCGCTTTGACGATATCGCGGCTATTACCGCGCGTAGATATCGCCAGCAAGATATCGCCAGCCTGACCCAGCGCCCGCACCTGCTTGGCATAGACCTCTTCATGCAAGCGATCGTTGGCGATAGCGGTTAAGACCACGTTATCGGCATTAAGTGCGATCGCAGGCAGACTGGGTCGTTCAGTTTCAAAACGATTAATCATACTGGCGGCAAAATGCTGTGCGTTGGCGGCAGAGGTACCGTTACCACAGCACAGGATTTTGTTGCCATTGAGCAGTGATTGCACCATGGCCAGCGCTGCGCGCGAAATGGCGTCCGGCAGTGCTTCTGCCGCAGCAATCTGGGTTTGGATGCTTTCCGTGAAACAGACTTTAATTCTCTCCAGCACGTTCTGTTAACCTGTTTTGAAGTTGAAAATCGTGGTGTGTTGAACATTCATACATCGTGTGTCGAATATTCAAGGTGTTAATCCGGTTGCCCAAACGCATTCGGCAACCATTCCACCTGCGAGCCGGTTATTGCCAGAACATCAAAGCGGCAATCGGTGGCGTCGAGACTGGCACCCTGACGGGCCAGCCAGACTGACGCGGCGTGCAGCAACGATCGCTGTTTTTGCCGGGTGATACTGGCCGCTGCACCGCCAAAATCGCTGTTACGGCGGTAACGCACCTCGACAAATACCCAGCAGTTGCCATCGCGCATGATCAAATCCAGTTCACCACCGCGTACCGTCACGTTGGCGGCGACAAAAATCAGCCCGGCGCGTTCGAGGTGGCGTCGGGCTAATTGTTCGTAGCGATCGCCGGTGTTACGCCGATTCAGGAGGCGGGCACCAGTTGTCCCTGACGGAACTGCAGCCAGGTGAGTTTACGTTTGACGACACAGTCCGGCGTGGTACTCAGTATACCGGTCGCACCGGAAATCGAACTTCCCGGCTGGTGCAACTGTGCAAAATTGCTGGCCAGTTTCCAGGCATCCATCCCCATCGCGAACAGCCGTACCAGAGAATAGTCGTTACGGAACTGTGTGCTGACTTGTTGCATCAATGCCGGGCTGGCTCCGGTCAGCAACGGAATATCGCTAAACTGCAACCCTTCCATTTCAAACCGGAAGTCTGGCCCCAGACCTGCCTGATAGCTGCGTGAACTGGCGTAGAGCGCCGGGTGCAGCGCGCCTTTGTTGCGCATGTCGATCATCGGCTTGATCAGGGTGAGCTCATCAGGCGTGGCGATGATATACACCGCATCCACGTTGCCATCGCTGGTGACGTTAGCGATTGGCGGTGCCTGATTCGGGATAGTCAGACCGCCAACGGTGGTAGACGATGACGGCGCCGATGTGGCGGTTATCACCGGTTGTCCATTGAGCGCAAGGCCAGCGCCGCTATTGATCGCCTGTTTCAGGTCATACACGCCGCCGGTGCGTTGTTGCAAGACCACGCCGCCTGACTGCTGTTGCCAGGATTTAGCGAAGGCGGCCACCACCCTGTCACCCAGATTACCACGCGGTGCCAGAATCAGCGGGTGTTGCTTACCCTGTTTGTGGATGAACTCGGCGGCGTCGGCCGCTTCGTCTTCTGGTGACAGCGCAAAATAGCAGATGTTGGGATTCGGCTGGACCTGCTCCGGCTGGTTAAGCGCTAGCACATTCAGTGATGGGTTGAGTCTCGGTAACTGTTCCACTTCGTTTTTAAGCAGCGGCCCCACGATAGTCGTCGCGCCGTCTTTTTGCGCCTGGGCTATCACGTTGGCCAGCGGCTGATTAGAGGTGTCATAGACTTTCACTGGAATCGTGCTGGCTGACGCCGTCGTTGCCATCGGCATAGCGGTTGCCGTGGCGGTAGCAGCAGGTGCTGGCGCAGAGGTTGCTGGGGTAGACGGCATCGTGCTATTGGGGGTCGGGGTGGCTGACGCTCCGGGAGCTGCTGCAGTGGCGGTATTCGCCGCTTGCGCTATCTGGGCGGGTTGTGCAGGCATCGCCAGCGACGCCTGCCCACTTCTGGCCGCGCTAAAACCTTGCTGAATCGCATTCGCGAAGACCTGTGCCTGCCCGTTTAACGGCAGCAGCAGCGCGATAGCGTTACTGCCCGCAGGGGCGGTTTCGCCGGCAGGCGCTGTTGCTGCCGCTGGCGGGGTACCGCCTAACTGTGACGGCAATTGTTTAGCCGCCGGGTGGCGTGGATAACGTTTCTTCCAGTCTGCGATGGCAGCTTGCAGATCAGCCGGGACCTGTGCTTTGGTCTGCCAGAGATTCAGCAGATCCAACCAGCCTTGCAGGGTATATTCGTCGACGTTGATGACCATCGAACCGAGATCCTGCTGGGTCAACTGGGTCAATGCCGTCCAGGTCTGGTCTATATTGCGCTGATGCGCATCCCCTTGTAGCAGCGGTTCCAGTCCGATATAGGCACGGATCAGCGTCAGAGACGAGTGCCCCTGAGCGGCGTTGATTTGTGTCTGGTAGTAGCGTTCCTGCAGTTGAGGAGAGAGCGATTTCACGTCCAGCTGTGCCAGCGTGGTGTTCGCCGCGTTCATGTCGTTCTGCGCGACGGCCAGTTCAGCTGTCAGCAGACGTTGCTCCTGGCGCTGTTTGTCGCTTAACTGCGACGGCAATGCGCTTAACTGGTTGCCCGCTTGCGGGAGTTTGCCTTCCTGAATCAGGGCATGAATCGCAAGTAATTGCCAGTCAGCCTTGCTATCATCACCACTTTGCTGCATCTGCTGCAGGTAGTAGTCGGAAGATGCGCCGGCTTTGCTCTCCACGCGTTGTTGGGGCGCGGTGCCTTGTGGGGCCTGGCTGGGACAGCCAGCGAGAAACAGAGCCGCCAGCATGACAGGAACCAGACGACCTGCATGGGTACGGACAGAATTTAACGGAAGCATACTGTATCCAGTGATGTTTTAACGATGCTCAATATTAAATCGGCAAACCGGATGAAACAATGAATCAAGACCAACAAGCTCAGATTTCCGCCTCCACGCTGTACATTGTTCCCACGCCTATCGGCAATCTGGCGGATATCACGCAGCGAGCGTTGACGGTACTGCAACAGGTTGATCTTATTGCAGCAGAAGATACCCGGCATACTGGTTTATTGTTACAACATTTCGCCATTAATGCGCGCTTGTTCGCACTCCATGACCACAATGAGCAGCAAAAGGCAGAACAATTGCTGGACAGACTGCAGCAAGGCATGAGTATCGCACTGGTGTCGGATGCGGGTACACCGTTGATTAACGATCCCGGTTACCACCTGGTTCGGCGATGCCGTGAGGCTGGCGTGCGTGTCGTGCCGTTGCCGGGGCCGTGTGCGGCGATCACGGCGCTGTCTGCCGCTGGTTTGCCATCGGACCGTTTTTGTTATGAAGGGTTCCTGCCGGCAAAAACCAAAGCGCGTAAAGACACATTGCGTGATTTGCAGGAAGAGACGCGTACGCTGATTTTCTACGAATCAACCCACCGGCTGCTGGATAGCTTGCAGGATATGGTTGAGGTGTGGGGGGCGGATCGCTACGTGGTGCTGGCACGGGAACTGACCAAAACCTGGGAATCGCTGTACGGCGCGCCGGTGGGGGAGTTGCTGGCCTGGGTACAGGAAGACGAGAACCGCCGTAAAGGCGAGATGGTATTGATTGTGGAAGGGCATCAGCCAGATGAAGACGCGTTGCCCGCGGTGGTGTTGCACACCCTGCAATTGTTGCGGGCAGAATTGCCGCTGAAAAAAGCGGCGGCGCTGGCGGCAGAGATTCATGGCGTGAAAAAGAACGCACTTTACCGTTATGGGTTGGAACAAGAAAACGGTGACGGTGCATCGGAAGATGACAAGTAGGACAATTTGTCCTATTATCCGCGCCGAAGTTGACCAGACAGTCGCCGCTTCGTCGTCGTCCTCCGTCAGGGGGAGACGGGCGGAGGGGAGGAAAGTCCGGGCTCCATAGGGCAGGGTGCCAGGTAACGCCTGGGGGGGAAACCCACGACCAGTGCAACAGAGAGCAAACCGCCGATGGCCCGCGCAAGCGGGATCAGGTAAGGGTGAAAGGGTGCGGTAAGAGCGCACCGCGCGGCTGGTAACAGTCCGTGGCACGGTAAACTCCACCCGGAGCAAGGCCAAATAGGGGTTCACATGGTACGGCCCGTACTGAACCCGGGTAGGCTGCTTGAGCCAGCGCGCGAGCTCTGGCCTAGATGAATGACTGTCCACGACAGAACCCGGCTTATCGGTCAACTTCACTCTTTCAGAACCCCGCCAATCGGCGGGGTTTTTTTATGTCTTTCTCCGGTGATACGGCTAAATCGTCAAATTTATTGACAATCATCATCATGGTTATCCGACTGTATCGACGAAACAGGAGGGGTAAAGTAGTCACTATCGGTACTCGCTACCCACACTGTTACTAAGGATATCGTTATGAGCATTTCCCGGATGCCGGCACTGTTTCTGGGCCACGGGAGCCCGATGAATGCGCTGGAAGACAATGAATACACACGGGCCTGGCGTAAACTGGGCGAAACCCTGCCACGCCCGAAGGCAATAGTAGCGGTATCTGCACACTGGTATACCCGCGTGACGGCGGTAACGGCGATGAGTCAGCCGCGAACGATTCATGATTTCGGTGGCTTCCCGCAGGCATTGTTCGATACCCGCTACCCTGCTCCTGGAGCCCCTGATGTGGCGAAACGGGTACAAGAAGTCCTGTCGCCCGTTGAGGTCTACGCGGATCATCAGGAGTGGGGTTTGGACCATGGCACCTGGGGGGTACTGATTAAGGTGTATCCGCAAGCGGATATCCCGGTTGTACAGCTCAGCGTCGATGGTACTAAGCCGCCTGCTTACCACTATGAGTTGGGCCGTAAACTGGCTGCGTTGCGGGATGAAGGCATTATGATCGTCGCCAGCGGCAACGTGGTGCACAACCTGCGGATGATCAAGTGGAGCGGTGACGGTTCTCCTTATAGCTGGGCTACCTCGTTTAACGATTTTGTTCGCAGTAACCTGAGCTGGCAGGGGGATGGCGCGGAACACCCACTGGTGAATTTCATGCAACACAATGACGCCGCGCTATCTAACCCGACGCCGGATCATTTTCTGCCATTGCTGTATGTTCTGGGCAGTTGGAATAGTCAGGAGCCGATATCGACACCGACGGACGGCATTGTGATGGGGTCGCTCAGCATGATGTCCGTGCAGGTAGGGTGAGTCACCGGCCGAAAACAGGTATCGCGTGTCAGCGCGATACCTGTGGTTGTGCAGCAGCGCTCTGGCGTTAATCCAGAATGATATGCGGATAGAAGCGGGATAAATCCTGAGTGATCAGTTCCCTGTCTTCCCGTAGCCCGATGCCGCAAGGGATATCGCCCACCAGCCAACTGCCGATAAGCGTATAGCTATCATTAAATCGCGGTAGTGGGTGGAATTGCTGCACGATAGAGCCTTCTTCGCCATAGGGGCCATCTACGGCAGCGACTTGCTGACCCTGCCGGTAAATCTGGATGTTAGCACCTTCGCGCGAAAACAGCGGCTTGACCACGTAGTCATTCATAGCCGGTGGATTGTCTTCGGTGAAATAGGCCGGCAGCAGGTTGGGATGGTTAGGAAACATGTGCCATAACATCGGCAACAGCGCCTTGTTGGAAAGCACGCTTTTCCAGCCCGGTTCCAGCCAGCGTACTCCCGCGTCCGCCAGTTTGGTGGAGAAGGTTTCGCGTAGCATGAACTCCCACGGATAGAGTTTGAACAGGTTACTGATGGTGTTGTCCTGCAAATCGGTAAATTGCCCACGATCCCCTAAACCGATCTCATCGATATACAGGAATTGATTCGGGATCCCCGCTTCCTGTGCACAATCCTGCAAATACTGCACCGTTCCCCGATCTTCCTCTGTATCCCGGCAACAGGTGAAATACAGTGCGCCGAACCCGTGGTGGGTACGCAGGTATTCAAAACGTTCGATTAGCTTTTCCTGCAAGCTATTGTACTGGTCCGCGTGCGACGGCAGCAGACCGGCTTGGATCTGATCTTCCAGCCAGATCCACTGAAAGAAGGCGGATTCGTACAATGACGTTGGGGTATCCGCATTGTTTTCCAGTAACCGGGCGGGGCTTTTGCCGTCGTAAGCCAGATCGAGACGCGCATAGAGCGCTGGCTGACGCGATAGCCATGAACTGCGCACGAAGTCCCAGGTATGGCGGGGAATTCGAAATTTGGTCAACAGTGCCTCGCTGTTGACCACTTTATCGACGACCTGCAAACACATCTGGTTTAGCTCGGCGGTGGTCTCTTCCAGCTCTTCAATTTGCGCCAGCGTAAACTGGTAGTAAGCATCTTCACACCAGTAGGGCTCGCCATACAGGGTGTGGAACTGAAAACCATATTCGGCCGCTTTTTCCCGCCAGTTCGGGCGTTCGTTAATCGCAATACGTTTCATGGCTGGCGACCTTATCCCCCGAAGGAGCGGCGAATTGGGGTTTCACTGCCGCTACTTGAGCGCGTACCGGTACCAGCAGCACTGCCAGCAGTGCTGCTGGATTTATCCCGATTATCAGTCATGTTAGCCGCCGGTGCGTTGTTGAGCCGGTTCACGGTATCGCCAAAGCCGCCACGTGTGGTGGTAATGCTGGACGTCGGTTTGGGCGTCATGGCGTCTTTCGGAACGGTAATGGTGCGTCCGGTGGTGGAGCCGTAACTCTTACCGCTGGCATCCACATAGCTGCCGTTGGCCGGGCTATTGGGGGTATTCGGGCGGAACACTGGCTGTTGAGTAAAATTATTGCCGCCCATCAGCTTACCCATCATGAATCCCGCCATGAGCGGCATCCAGAAACTGCCGCTTTGCTGTGGCGCTGCGCTGGCCGTCGTGGTTCCCCCTATACTTGACTGAGTGCACTGGCTTTCGCCGAACGCCGCCACGCATTCTTCACGGGTCGCGAATTTGGGCGCGGTTCTTTCCGCCTCTTTCAGCGCATTGTTATAGGTGGTCGAGCACTGGTCCTTCATGGACGGATTAGCGCGTGAACAATCATCCGCGTTCTGGTAGAGCGAAACGGTTTCGTCGGTTTTCTCGCAACCAGAAAGAATAAACGTGGCGCTGACGGCCAGTGCGATTGGAGCAATACGGTAACCCCAGCGTTTACGAAAACGCGCGTGGTTAATGTCTGACGTTCTTTTCATCGGTTAATCCCAGAGAAACAGGGCATCATGCCCATCATGTTAATAATAAGTATGCAGATATAAGACGCGCTTAAGCATAGGAGAAGGGGGAATGGCTTGTAAAGCATCAGCGGCGGGTAAGCAACAGTGCGCGCGCTGCAAAGAAGCAAAACCAGGGGAACTGTTCTGGTTCCCCTGGTGATGTGATTACGGTCTGGCTTTGGTGGTAGTTTTAGCGGCGACCGGTGTGGAAACCGCAGGCGGAACGTCTTCACTGACGCTCGCTGAGGTGGAGACCGGTTTGCCCAACATAGCGTTCAGTGTACGCAGGTCGTCTTCATTTAACGTACCGAGCGCTTGCTTGAGGTTCAACTGGTTGATCAGGTAATCATAACGCGCCCCGGACAACTGTTGTTTAGCACTGTACAGGGTACTGGTGGCACTTAACACATCAACGATGGTACGGGTACCCACCTGATAACCGGCTTCCATGGCATCCAACGAGCTTTGCGCTGATACCACTGCCTGTTTGTAAGCGTTGACGCTACTGATCGAGGCGGAAATATTGTTATGTGCAGAGCGCAGCGTCTGGATGACCGAGCGGTGTGCGCTTTCCATACTTTCACTGGATGCCACAAAACTGTATTGCGCCTGTTTCACTTTGGATGAAGTACCGCCACCGCTGTAAATCGGCAACGAGAAGCTCAGGCCAACCTGATTTTGTCCCACATAGGTGTCGGTGAAGCTACTTCCAACCGCATGAGAACCGGAATAGTTGGTATTGGTAACGCCGGTGGACGCGGTCAGATTAAGTGTAGGCAGGTGGCCGCTTTCCGCAGAGCGAATCTGCTCGCGGGCCAGATCCTGGCTCAAGCGGGCAGACAACAAGCTGAGGTTGCGGTTTTCTGCTTCTTTCAGCAGGCCATTCACGGCACCAGGCTGTTGCGGGGCGAAACGATCGATATTCAGTCCCGCCAGTTGCGGGTAGAACTGCCCGGTCACCTGACGCAGGGTCTCCATCGCGTTATCCAGATTGTTGCGTGCGGTCACTTCGCTCGCCAGTACGCTGTCGTATTGAGCGCGGGCGTTTTGCACGTCGGTGATGGCAACCAGGCCAACATTGAAACGCTGAGTGGTCTGGTCCAATTCGCGGTAGATAGCCTGTTTCTGGGCGCTAATGTAAGACAGAGAATCAATGGCGCGCAGTACGTTGAAGTAGGCGGTCGCGGTATTGAGCAGCAAGGTTTGCTGGGACGTCTGGTAGCTCACATCCTGAATACCGGCTTGTTTTTCCTGCAGTGTCAGAGCACGCCACAGCGACATATTAAAGATTGACTGGGTTAACTGCAGCGACCCGCTGCTCACATTGCTATTGATGTCTCTACGGTCGCGATATCCGCTGCTGTAGGTATAGTCCGCGCCTAAACCCAACTGGGGCAGCAAGGACGAACGAGCTTCATTAATTTTCTCGAAAGCCGCGTCTCGGTTGGCGGCAGCGCTGCGTAAATCCGGATTGGTTGTTTTAGCCTGCTGATAAACCTGTAACAGGTCTTCGGCCTGGCTTGCGGCACTAAAGCCAACCAGACCCAGACTGATGAGAAGTGGTAGCAGTTTCTTCATTTGCATTCCTTGTTGTGCAGCAAAGTTTTTTGGTTGCGCCATCTGGAGACGATATACCTGCCGATTCTATCAGAATCGGCTAATCGAATTAGGTGGCTGAATGTGCCATCTTTTCCTTGCGGTTATCCCAAAAGCCTATTTTACTTAGCAGTTTGGGTTTGGGCACAATGCCCGGCAGCGTGTCAGAGACTGCCCCGGCAGGATTGCCGTTTCAGGGGGCGCAAAGACATTGCGCTAAGACCTGGAACGCCCCATCCTTGCTGGTAGACTTTCCGCACCTGATTATCCGTATCGGGTTGGCACGATTGCACGATGAATATTGCACAAAACGGTGAGTGCCTGTCCACGTTTTCGCCACACAAAAATGGCTGACCCCGCCGTGTTGTCCACAGGAGTTGAGTTTATGGCGTCCTCAGATACACATCCCGGTACTTTTGCCAAAGATGATGTAGAAATTATTGCACGTGAAACGCTCTACAAGGGTTTTTTTTCACTGCAACGCTACCGCTTCCGCCATCGCCTGTTTAATGGCGGTATGAGTGATGAAGTGAGGCGGGAGATTCTGGAACGCGGCCATGCCGTTGTGTTGCTGCCTTATGACCCGGTACGCGACGAAGTGGTGTTGATAGAACAAATTCGCATCGCCGCTTACGACACCAGCCCGTCACCGTGGTTGTTCGAGCTGGTAGCCGGCATGATCGAACCCGGTGAAAGTCAGGAAGAGGTCGCGCGCCGGGAAGCCGAGGAAGAAGCCGGGCTGGTCGTGCAGCGCTGTATTCCGGCGCTCAGTTATCTGGCAAGCCCCGGCGGCACCAGTGAGCGTCTGGCGATTTGGGTCGGCGAGGTGGATGCCAGCGTCGCCAGCGGTATTCACGGCTTGGCGGAAGAAAACGAAGATATCCGCGTGCATGTCGTCAGCCGTGAACAGAGTTACCAGTGGGTAGAACAAGGGATTATTGATAACGCTGCTTCTGTCATTGCCTTGCAATGGTTGGCATTGCACCATGAGACATTAAAAAAAGCCTGGGTGGACGGACAATGAAGCGCTATACCCCGGATTTCCCGGAAATGATGCGGCTTAGCGAAATGAACTTCGCACAGCTACGCCGTCTGCTGCCTCGCAATGAAGAAGTGGGTGCTGCGGTGGTGTATCAGGTCCATAACGCCAGTTACCGTTTAGCTATTCTGGAGTCTACCCGGTATACGGCGCTGGTGGAGATCCAGCAGATTGCTCCGTCGGTCAGCTACTGGAGCCTGCCGACGCTGGCGGTACGGCTCTACTACGATGCGATGGTTGCGGAAGTGTGTTCCAGTCAGCAGATCTTCCGCTTTAAGGCACGTTATGATTATCCGAACAAGAAGTTACATCAACGTGACGAAAAGCATCAGATTAATCAGTTTCTTGCCGATTGGCTAAGATATTGCCTGGCGTGTGGTTCAATGTCGGTTCCCGTGTGTTAGACATATCCACCTTTAGATTGCAAGGCGTGAGCCGCCTTGCTGAAACCCGGGCTATTTAAGGGTGTGGATCGATTAGTTAGGCAGATTGCAAAGACCCAAGGACACTATTTGGAAAGCCTGTTGACACTTCCTGTGGCGAGTGGGGCCAGAGTCAGGATTTTACAAATAACAGATACCCACCTTTTTGCCGACGAGCAGGGGACCCTGCTCGGCGTGAATACTAACCGCAGCTATCAGGCGGTGCTGAATGCTATCGCAGCTCAGCAAATGAATGTCGATCTGATTACCGCTACCGGAGATTTGGCGCAGGACCATACGCAGGACGCCTACACGCATTTTGCCACGGGTATTCGTCGTCTTGGCGCACCTTGCGTCTGGTTACCCGGCAACCATGACTTTCAGCCCGCGATGGTCGATGTGCTGGCCCGTTCCGGGATTGCGCCATCCAAGCATGTGCTGCTGGGCGAGCACTGGCAGGTTATTTTGCTGGATAGTCAGGTATTTGGCGTACCACACGGCGAACTGAGCGAATACCAACTGGAGTGGCTGGAGCGCAGCCTGCAAAGCCAGCCTGAACGTTATACATTATTGATGTTGCATCATCATCCGTTATCGTCGGGTTGTACCTGGTTGGACCAACATAGCCTGCGTAATGCCCACAGTCTGGATGCCTTGTTGTCCCGTTTCCCGCGAGTGCGTACCGTATTATGCGGTCATATCCATCAGGAAATGGATCTGGACTGGAACGGACGCCGCCTGCTGGCTACGCCGTCGACCTGTGTGCAATTCAAGCCGCACTGCACTAATTTTACCATTGATAATGTCGCGCCCGGCTGGCGCTATCTGGAGCTGTTGCCGGATGGCGGAGTGGAAACCCGGGTTTGTCGCCTTGAAGGAAATGAATTTCTGCCAGATATGGATTCGGAAGGTTACTGATGCCCACCCTGCTTTATCTTCACGGTTTCAATAGTTCGCCGTTGTCGGCGAAAGCCACGGCGTTGCAGCAGTGGCTGGCGCAGCACCATCCCCAGATTGATATGCTGGTGCCGCAATTGCCGCCTTACCCGGCACAAGCGGCGGAAATGATAGAACAACTGGTCATGGATCGTGCCGGACGCCCGCTCGGTCTGGTTGGTTCATCGCTGGGTGGCTATTACGCGACCTGGCTGTCACAGTGTTTTCGCCTGCCTGCGGTAGTGGTTAACCCCGCGGTACGGCCTTACGAATTGCTACTCGATTTTCTGGGTGAACAGCAGAACCCCTACACCGGCGAGCAATATGTGTTAGAGTCACGGCACATTTACGATCTCAAGGTGATGCAGGTCGAACCGCTGGAGTCTCCGGATTTACTGTGGTGCCTGCTGCAGACTGGGGATGAGGTGCTGGATTACCGCCAGGCCGTCGCTTACTACACGGCCTGTCGTCAGACGGTGGAGTCCGGCGGTAATCATGCGTTTGTAGGGTTTGAGCACTATTTTGCGCCGATGATCGATTTTCTTGGATTAACGGTGGACTGACTCATTCTGGCGCCGCCGCGATGAACGGCTGACGCCCCTCATCACTCCTATCCCGTTTGTCAGGCTGGTCAGACCCGTGTTGACGGGGCTTTTCATCCTGATAATCAACGCTTGGCGTGCTGTCTGCGCCACGTATAATCGCGGGATACCGTCTGACTTTCAAACAACGACAACATGCATTCTAACCATGACGCAATCAAGTTATAACGCTGATGCGATTGAAGTCCTCAGCGGGCTGGAGCCGGTGCGCCGCCGTCCGGGGATGTACACCGATACCACCCGTCCCAACCATCTGGGACAAGAGGTGATAGACAACAGCGTCGATGAGGCGTTGGCTGGTCACGCCCGTCGTATCGATGTGATCCTGCATCCTGATCAGTCGCTAGAGGTGATTGACGATGGACGTGGGATGCCGGTGGATATCCACCCGGAAGAGGGGGTTCCCGCTGTCGAGCTGATCCTCTGTCGCCTGCATGCCGGGGGTAAATTTTCCAACAAGAATTACCAGTTTTCCGGCGGGTTGCATGGCGTGGGTATTTCCGTAGTTAACGCCCTGTCCACCCGGGTGGAAGTGACGGTACGCCGCGACGGTCAGGTCTACGATATCGCGTTTGAAAATGGCGATAAAGTACAGGATTTGATGGTGACCGGTACCTGCGGTCGCCGCAACACCGGCACCCGGGTACGCTTCTGGCCTGATGTGACGTTCTTCGACAGCCCGCGTTTTTCCGTGTTATCCCTGACGCACCTGCTGAAAGCCAAGGCCGTGTTGTGCCCCGGCGTGGAAATTGTCTTTAAAGACGGCGTGAACGATACCGAGCAGCGCTGGTGTTATCAGGGCGGTCTGAGCGATTACCTGTGCGAAGCGGTCAACGGCCTGCCGACATTGCCGGAAAAACCGTTCGTTGGCGCTATCCCCGGTGATACCGAAGCGGTGGAGTGGGCGCTGCTGTGGTTGCCCGAGGGGGGCGAACTGCTGACCGAAAGTTACGTTAACCTGATCCCGACCATGCAGGGCGGTACTCACGTCAACGGTTTGCGGCAAGGGCTGCTGGATGCGATGCGCGAATTCTGCGAATTCCGCAATATATTGCCGCGTGGCGTTAAGCTCAGTGCCGAAGACATCTGGGAGCGTTGCGCTTATGTGTTATCGCTGAAGATGCAGGACCCGCAGTTCGCCGGTCAGACCAAAGAGCGTCTGTCGTCACGGCAGTCGGCGGCATTCGTTTCCGGTGTGGTTAAAGATGCGTTTAGCCTGTGGCTGAATCAGAACGTGCAAGCGGCGGAGCAACTGGCGGAGATGGCTATCTCCAGCGCTCAGCGTCGTATGCGCGCCGCCAAGAAAGTGGTGCGCAAGAAGCTGACCAGCGGCCCGGCGCTGCCCGGTAAGCTGGCGGACTGTACCTCGCAGGATTTGAGCAAAACCGAACTGTTCCTGGTGGAAGGGGATTCGGCGGGCGGCTCGGCTAAACAGGCGCGCGATCGTGAATATCAGGCGATCATGCCGCTCAAGGGTAAGATCCTCAATACCTGGGAAGTGTCGTCAGACGAAGTGCTGGCATCGCAGGAAGTTCATGATATTTCGGTGGCGATCGGCATCGATCCAGACAGTGACGACCTGAGCCAGTTGCGTTACGGCAAGATCTGTATTCTGGCGGATGCGGATTCCGACGGGTTACACATTGCCACGCTGTTGTGTGCGCTGTTTGTACGCCATTTCCGCGCGTTGGTGCAGGGTGGACATGTGTATGTCGCCATGCCGCCACTCTACCGTATCGACCTCGGAAAAGAGGTGTACTACGCGCTGGATGAAGAAGAGAAAGCCGGTATCCTCGAACAGCTCAAACGTAAGAAAGGCAAACCTAACGTGCAGCGTTTCAAAGGATTGGGTGAAATGAACCCGATGCAACTGCGTGAAACCACGTTGGATCCCAATACCCGGCGTTTGGTACAGCTTACGGTGAGTGAGCAGGACATTGAGCAGACTATGGCGACCATGGATATGCTGCTGGCGAAAAAACGTTCCGAAGATCGCCGCAACTGGTTGCAGGAGAAGGGCGACAAGGCTGAGCTTGACGTCTGACGCCCGGGTACGATGAAAGTCACGCTGGAAGAGATGCAGGCATTCGTGGTGGTGGTGGACTGTGGGTCTGTCACCGCCGCGGCTGGACAACTGGGGCAAACCACCTCGGGGATCAGCCGGGCGTTGAGTCGTCTGGAAAATAAGCTCGGCATGACACTGATGCACCGTACTACCCGTCGGCTGGCGCTGTCGGAAGAGGGGCAGATCTTTTTGCAACATGCGCGGGACGCGTTGTATGCGGTCGAGCTGGCGGAAGAACAAATTGCGCTGCGCCGCAGTAAACCCTGTGGCCGGTTACGCATTAACGCCGCCGCCTCGTTTATGCAGCATGTGATCGTGCCGATAATCCCGGAGTTTCGCCTTCGTTATCCCTGCATTTCGCTTGAACTGAATAGTGATGACGTGATTATCGATTTGCTGGAACAGCATACCGATATCGCGATTCGCATCGGTGAATTGCGTGACTCCAGTATCCATGCACGGCCGCTGGGTGCCACCCGGTTGCGGCTTCTGGCAAGTCCTGCCTACCTGAACCGTCACGGCACGCCACTGAGCGTGGACGCGCTGGCGGGCCACACCTTGCTGGGGTTTACCCAGTCCGAGTCGTTAAATCTCTGGCCGCTACGCAGTGCATTTGGCGATGATTACCCCATTTCGCCGACGATCGCGGCATCCAATGGTGAAGTGCTGCGTCAGTTGGCGTTGAGTGGGGAGGGGATTGTCCGGTTGTCAGATTTTATGACCCGGGACGATGTGGCGGCGGGTCGGCTGGTGCAGGTACTCGCGGAAGAGACGTTAGACCGGCGTCTGCCGGTGAATGCGGTGTACTACCGCAATACGGAGCTGGCCAGCCGGATTGTCTGCTTTCTGGATTTTCTCAGCGAAAAAGTGGCGCAGCATCCACTGTAGTGGTGAAGTGCATTGAATGCTGCGCCGAGGGTAACAAACCGGGAATCAGGCGAAAACCTGATCAAGATGAGCGCGGTAGCTGGCAATGTCCCGCTCTACATCTGGTTGTTTAATGACATCATTGCAGATGAACGTAGGCAGCGGCGACAGGCCGATGAATTGGTTGGCCTTGTGAAACGGCAGGTAGACGCCGTCCACGCCGACACCGTGGAAGAACTGATCCGGGTCGGTGAAGGCGTCCAGCGGGGCGTTCCAGGTCAGTGACAGCAGGTAGTGTTTGCCCTGTAATAAGCCGCCGGAACCGTATTTCTTGCTGGCGTCCGCACGGGTGCGGCCATCACTGTCGTACAGCGATCCGTGTCCGGCGGTGAAGACTTCGTCGATGTATTTTTTCAGGATCCAGGGGGCGCCCATCCACCAGCCAGGCATTTGGTAGATGATGGCGTCGGCCCACAGGATATTCTGCACTTCCTGTTCGATGTCGTAACCCTCATCGACGGTGGTAACGCGGACCTGACGGCCTTTATCACGCAGGAACGTGGCGGCGACATCCGTCAGGGTACGGTTGAGTTCCCCTTTGGAATGGCCGAAGGCTTTTCCTGCATTGATGATGAGTACGTTTTGCATGGCAGATGACCTCAAATGATATAAATAGGTGTTGAACGTCAGTCTATCTGATAGTGCGATGGGGAAAAACGTGCTGAGGCGCACAACACTGTTGCTAAACAGTCAAGAATTACTGGCTGTGAATTGAACAACGCATTGCGCCAACAGGATGCCGTGAAGAGAGACACAACTTACGTTACTATCCGGTCAGTGTTGTTCGGTCGGTTTTGCCACGTTGTGGTTCATCGCGCAACAATAAGCGAGTTTTTTGAACATGGCGATACGCCACGGTTTAAGGATTATCAATGAGTGACATGACTCATGACGGCGCAGAGCGTCTTGCGCTGCACACATTTACTGAGAACGCCTACCTCAATTATTCCATGTACGTCATCATGGACCGGGCGCTTCCCTTTATTGGCGATGGCCTCAAGCCGGTTCAGCGTCGTATCGTGTATGCGATGTCTGAACTGGGGCTGAGCGCCAGCGCCAAATTCAAAAAATCCGCCCGTACGGTGGGCGACGTGCTGGGTAAATATCATCCGCACGGCGACAGCGCCTGTTACGAGGCGATGGTACTGATGGCGCAGCCTTTCTCCTACCGCTACCCGTTGGTGGACGGCCAGGGGAACTGGGGGGCACCGGATGATCCCAAATCGTTCGCCGCCATGCGTTATACCGAGTCCCGTTTGTCGAAGTATGCCGAAGTGCTGCTGGGCGAACTGGGGCAGGGCACGGTGGATTATGTACCGAACTTTGACGGCACATTGCAGGAGCCGAAGATGCTGCCTGCCCGCCTGCCTAACATCCTGCTTAACGGCACCACCGGCATTGCGGTCGGTATGGCGACGGATATTCCGCCGCACAACGTGCGTGAAGTGGCCGCGGCAGCAATAGCGTTGATCGATGAGCCGGACACGCCGCTGGAGGCGTTGCTGCGTCATGTTCAGGGGCCGGATTTCCCGACCGAAGCCGAGATCATCACCCCGCGTGATGAGATCCGCAAAATGTACGAAAGCGGTCGTGGCTCGGTGCGTATGCGCGCGGTGTGGAGGAAAGAAGATGGCAGCGTGGTGATCACCTCGTTGCCGCATCAGGTCTCGGGCGCGCGGGTGCTGGAGCAGATAGCCAGCCAGATGCGGGCCAAAAAGCTACCGATGCTCGACGATCTGCGCGATGAATCCGACCATGAGAACCCTACCCGGCTGGTGCTGGTGCCGCGTTCCAACCGCGTCGATCTGGATCAGGTGATGAACCATTTGTTCGCCACCACCGATCTGGAAAAGAGTTACCGAATCAACATGAATATGATCGGTCTGGATGGTCGCCCCGCGGTAAAAGGGTTGCGGGAAATCCTGACCGAATGGCTGGCGTTTCGCCGCGACACGGTGCGCCGTCGGCTGAACTTCCGGCTGGATAAAGTACTCAAGCGTCTGCATATCCTGGAAGGCTTGCTGATTGCGTTCCTGAATATCGATGAAGTCATCCATATCATCCGCAACGAAGATGAACCGAAGCCGGTTCTGATGGCGAAGTTCGGCCTGAGCGATACCCAGGCGGAAGCCATTCTGGAATTGAAACTGCGTCATCTGGCCAAGCTGGAAGAGATGAAGATCCGCGGCGAGCAGGACGATCTGGCCAAAGAGCGCGATCAGATTCAGGCGTTGCTGGCCTCAGAGCGCAAGATGAATACCCTGCTGAAGAAAGAGATTCAGGAAGACGCCAAAGCCTATGGCGATGATCGCCGTTCGCCGCTGCATGAACGCGGTGAAGCTAAAGCCATGAGCGAGCATGACCTGTCGCCGTCTGAACCTGTAACTATCGTGCTGTCGGAAATGGGGTGGGTACGTAGCGCCAAAGGGCACGACATCGACCCGTCCGGCCTGAGTTACAAGGCAGGTGATGCGTATCGTGCCGCTGCTCGTGGCAAGAGCAACCAGCCGGTGGTGTTCATGGATTCTACCGGGCGCAGCTATGCGCTTGATCCGCTCACGCTGCCGTCGGCGCGTGGGCAAGGTGAACCGTTGACCGGTAAACTGACGTTGCCGCCTGGTGCTTCCATCGAACAGGTGTTGATGGCGGCGGATAATCAGCGGTTGCTGCTGGCTTCTGACGCTGGTTACGGCTTTATCTGTACCTTTGCCGATCTGGTTGCCCGTAACCGGGTGGGGAAAGCGGTGCTGACCCTGCCGGATAACGCGCGTGTGCTGCCACCGCTGGAATTGCAGCGTGACGATGACCTGCTGCTCACTATCACCGCGGCCGGGCGCATGCTGTTGTTCCCGGTTGCGGATTTGCCGGCGTTGTCTAAAGGCAAGGGCAATAAGATAGTCTCGATTCCGGCGGCGCAACTGGCGAGCGGTGACGATCGGATACTGTGGCTGATGGCGATTGCGCCGCAATCTTCCGTCACGCTATACGCCGGTAAGCGTAAGTATTCCTTGCGCCCGGAAGAACTGCAAAAGTATCAGGCCAGCCGTGGCTGTAAAGGCACATCGTTGCCGCGCGGTTTGCAACGGGTCGATCGTATCGAGGTGGATGCGCCTGCCGGTATCGCAAACATCGGTAGCAGCGAAGAGTAGTCGTGAAGAAGAGTCGCGAAGAAGAGTGCCTTTAATGAAGGCAGACAGCTCGCCGTTGTGGGCGGCGGGCCGATAACGCGGTCTCCGCCTGGCCGGTGGGGAGCGGATAAGCGTCATCCCCGCCGCGATTTTCTTTCGTCATTTCCTGTACGTCCGATGGCCGCTTTGGGGTGGGGCTGTACGGTTTGCTACGGCAAGGTTCGCCGTGTGTTTTAACGCGAAGCCGCTATACTAGCGGCGGCTGTTGGCTAATGAGGTTGCTATGTTATTCATTCTCCGCTTTTTGGTGGTGATCGTCTTTTCTGTCGTGGTGTCTCTGTTTGGTTTTGTGTACTGCCTGTTTAGCCCGAAAGACCCCCGCCATGTGTCCCGTTTTGGGCGTCTGTTCGGCCGTTTATCGGTGGTGTTTGGTCTTAAGGTAGACATTCGCTATCCCCAGGCTTCCCACTTTGAGGGTAACTGTATCTATATCGCCAACCATCAGAACAACTACGATATGGTGACGGCGGCGAATGTGGTAATGCCGGGCACCGTCACGGTCGGCAAAAAGAGTCTGGTGTGGATCCCATTTTTCGGCCCGCTGTACTGGCTGGCGGGGAATCTGTTGATTGACCGGGATAATAAAGCGAAGGCCCATAGCACCATCTCACAGGTGGTGGAGCACATTAAAGAGCGCAACATTTCGGTGTGGATGTTCCCGGAAGGGACCCGCAGCCGCGGGCGCGGTCTGTTGCCGTTTAAAACCGGTGCTTTTCATGCCGCGATTGCCGCCGGGGTGCCGGTGGTTCCGATCTGTGTTTCCAGCACGCATAAAAAAGTGAAGCTGAACCGCTGGAACAATGGTCATGTGATTGTTGAGGTACTGCCGCCGATCGACTGTAGTGGTTACGGCAAGGATCAGGTGCGTGAACTGGCTACCTATTGCCATGACCTGATGGCGGAGAAAATCGCTCAGCTGGATGCCGAAGTCGCCCAGCGCGAAGCGGCGGAAAAACGCTAACGTCAGCGCCAGGATGCGCTGTGTGACCTTCCGGGTGGCGATACGACCCGAGGGAGTAAAGGATTGAATCGGTTTTCGGAGTCGTTATGTCATTGAGTCGGCGTCAGTTTATTCAGGCCTCGGGGGTTGTGCTCTGTGCGGGTGCAATGCCGTTGACGGCCAGAGCCGATGGCGGGAAAACCCCGCTGCCTGTGCCGCCGCTGTTGGAGTCTCGTCGTGGACAGCCGGTTTTTCTGACCATGCAGCGGGCGCACTGGGCGTTTTCTGGTGAGCGCAAAAACCCGGTTTGGGGGTTTAATGGCCGCTATCTTGGTCCTACTGTGCGGGTGTTCAGTGATGATGACGTGAAGCTGGTCTACAGCAACCGTCTTAATGAACCGGTGTCGATGACCGTGAGCGGCTTGCAGGTGCCGGGGTCACTGATGGGCGGCGCAGGTCGTATGATTCAGCCGAATATGGACTGGTCGCCGGTGCTGCCAATGCGTCAGGCGGCCGCGACCTGCTGGTACCACGCCAATACGCCTAATCGCATGGCGCCGCACGTCTATAACGGGCTGGCTGGCATGTGGCTGATAGAAGATAGTCTCAGTAAATCGCTGCCGATCCCTAACCACTACGGTGTGGACGATTTCCCGCTGATTATTCAGGATAAACGGCTGGATAGTTTCGGTGCGCCGCTGTACAGCCCGCCCAGCAGCGGGGGGGTCGTCGGGGATACGTTGCTGGTGAATGGCGCACAGAACCCGTATGTGGAAGTGTCGCGTGGTTGGGTGCGCTTGCGCCTGCTCAACGCGTCTAACGCCCGTCGCTACATCATGCGCATGAGCGATGGGCGCCCGCTACATCTTATCGCCAACGATCAAGGTTTCCTGCCTGCGCCGATGGCGCTGAATCAGCTTTCACTGGCACCGGGTGAACGCCGTGAAGTGCTGGTTGATATGTCGCAGGGCAACGAAGCGACGCTGACCGCAGGGGAGTCCGCGACCCTCATGCAGCGGTTGCGCGGCCTGTTCGAACCGTCGACGATTTTGGTGTCATCGGCAGTGTTAACCCTGCGGCCCACCGGTTTGTTGCCGCTGGTGACCAATACCCTGCCGATGCGACTTTTAAGCGACAATATTATTGATGGCGCCGTCAGCCGGACGCGCGAATTCCGCCTCGGTGACAGTCTGCCCGGTATCAATGGCGCCATGTGGGATATGAACCGTGTGGATGTGCAAACGCAGGTCGGGCGCTATGAGCGCTGGATAGTGCATGCCGATCAAGCGCAGCCCTTTCATATTCAAGGGGCGGCATTTCTGGTGCGCAGCGTGAACGGTGGCCTGACGCCGCCGGAGGACAGCGGCTGGAAAGATACGGTATGGGTGGAAAATGATGTGGAACTGCTGGTGTATTTCGGCCAGTTTTCCACTGCGCAGTTTCCGTTCCTGTATTACAGTCAGACGCTGGAAATGGCGGATCGCGGTTCTACCGCCCAATTGGTGGTGCAGCCCTGACCCCCGCGCCGAGAGCGCGGGAGTCGAATGCGGTAAGGGTTAGTCTTTGCGCGGCGCGTCGGTACGCGGTTGGTCAGGGTCTGGCCCCAGTCGCTTGCCGCAATCCAGCGTGGCGATGTCGCTCAGTTCCTCTTTTTCCAGCCTAAAATCAAACACTGCAAAATTTTCCCGAATACGCGCTGGCGTAACGGATTTTGGGATCACCACCAAACCACTGTCCAGATGCCAGCGAATCACGATCTGTGCCGGTGTCTTGCCGTATTTTTTCGCCAGTGCATGGATAATCGGGTGGTCGAAGACGCCTTCTCCCCCTTGCGCCAGCGGGCTCCAGGATTCGGTCTGGATATGATGGGTGGTATTCCAGGTTTGCAGCATACGCTGCTGGAAAAGCGGGTGTAGTTCTACCTGATTGATGACTGGCATCACCCCAGTTTCTTCTTTCAGGCGTTGTAGATGGTGTGGGTTGAAGTTGCACACACCGACGCTTTTCGCCAGCCCCTGCTCCCTGAGATTGAGTAACCCACGCCAGGCTTCAACGTAGGTATTCTGTTCCGGTAACGGCCAATGGATCAGATACAGGTCAACGTACTCCAGTTGCAGCTTTCGCAGGCTTTCCTCCAGCGCTTGACGCGGATGCGCCTGATCGCTGTTCCATAGCTTGGTGGTGATGAAGATATCACTACGCGGGATGGCGGTTTCCTGCAGGGCTTTGCCGACGCCCACTTCGTTTTTATAGATAGCGGCAGTATCAATGGAACGGTAGCCGACATTCAGCGCTTCGGTCACTGCGGCGGTGGCTTGTTCATTGCTGGCTTGCCAGACGCCAAGCCCCAGTTGGGGCATGATAGTGCCGTCAGCCAGTTTGACCAGAGGTTGCATCGTCATGTCATTCTCCTTGTTGTGCGCCTTCAGCGCCCGGCCGTGGAGGGTTCTGGCGGCATGGCGGCAAGGTGGCGATGAGACAACAACGCCGCCAGAACGGCGGCGTATCGGGACTGTTTTTCACACCAAAAGGATCTTTCACCTCAGACAGTGCCTGCGCGCTTGTCGCGGCACTGTCTTAAGTGTAGTCGAAAAGAGTCAGCCTGGCGGGATTAGCGGGCTGCTTCGTACACGCGTTTGCTGATGTCCAGCGTGATGTCTTTGTGTTCGCCCAATGCTGTCATACCGTGCTCTTCCAGCTTCGCAACCAGCGCCGGGATAGAGCTGCCGTCCAACTGGTAGTCTGACAGGCGGGTCGGTACGCCCATTTGTTCGAAGAAGGCGCGGGTGGCGGCAATTGCGGCATCGATACGTTGGTCGTCTGAACCGTCGCGCAGATTCCAGACGCGTTCAGCGTATTGCAGCAGTTTTTCACGTTTCTGAACACGGCGTTCGTTGAGCATCGCCGGGAGTACGATAGCCAGCGTCTGCGCATGATCCAGACCATGCATCGCCGTGATTTCGTGGCCCAGCATATGGGTTGACCAGTCTTGTGGCACCCCGGCGCCAATCAGACCGTTGAGCGCCATGGTGGCACTCCACATGACGTTGGCACGAACATTGTAGTTATGCTGCTCTTTGAGGGCGCGCGGACCTTCTTCGATCAACGTCAGCAACAGCCCTTCGGCGAAACGGTCCTGCACTTTGGCGTCAACCGGGTAGGTCAGATACTGCTCGACGGTATGGACGAAGGCATCGACCACGCCATTGGCAATCTGACGTTCAGGCAGCGTATAGGTCACGACCGGGTCAAGCACGGCAAAACGTGGGCATACCAGCGGGTTCATGAACGCCTGTTTGTCACCGGTGCTCTTGCGGGTAATCACCGCGCCGCTGTTGGATTCGGAGCCAGTCGCTGGCAGCGTCAGCACCACACCCAGAGGGATGGCGCTTTCTACGTGTGCTCCCCAGGTTTGCAGAATATGCCACGGGTCTTCGGCTGCCTTGTAGTTCACCGCTGCCGCGATGAATTTGGTGCCATCGGCAACCGAACCACCGCCGACCGCCAGCAGAAAGTCGATGTTTTCCTTGCGTACGATCTCAACCGCTTTCATGAGCGTTTCGTAGGTGGGGTTAGGCTCAATACCCGAGAACTCCACGACGTTACGGCCTTTCAGCGCGTTAATAACCTGGTCGAATACGCCGTTTTTCTTGATGCTGCCGCCGCCGTAGGTGATAAGAATGCGGGCGTCAGCCGGGATCTGGTCGGCCAGAGCAGCGATTTGCCCTTCGCCGAACAGGATTTTAGTCGGGGTGTGAAGCGTAAAGTTCTGCATGGTGCGTTCCTTGATAGAGGGTTGCCGGGTCGCCGTGGTGTCACTGGCACGGATAACGGACCCGGATACATGTTACTGATCCAGTTTAAAACCTTGCTGTAACAGCGCAGGCAGGACATGAGGGTAATAGACGCGTTGATAGTAGCTGGCGGTATTACTCCCCCATGCCTCACCATCGCTGCGTCCCGTTTGCTTCCAGTGGTTCATCAGAGTGTGGTTGTATTGTTCAATGGCAGCGGCCAGCGGCTCGGTGTGGTAAACCTCTTCATGACGGAAGGTTTCCAGCGGCAGACGTGGTTTTTGGTGCGCAGGCCGGTCGACATAACCCAGGACCAGCCCTACCACCGGAAACGTCAGCGCTGGTAGTTCCAGCAGGTCGATCATCGCCTGTGGATTACGGCGCACACCGCCTATCGGCACGATGCCCAGACCAAAGGAATGCGCCGCGGCGACCAACGTACCCAGCGCGATGCCGACATCGGTCGCACCGGAAATAATGCTTTCAACACTTTCGTGTGCATGTTGGGTATTGCCGCTCATGGCAATGCCGGTTGCGGTCTTGTGCATATCCAGCACCAGCGTGAGGAATACCGGCGCCTGTGCAATCCAGGACTGCCCGCCCGCCAGTTCAGCGATACGCGCGCGGCGTGCCGGATCACGGACGACGACGATGGAAACCTGCTGCGAATTCACTGAGGTCGGTGCCAGATGTGCACTGTCGATAATGGCTGACAGCACCTCTTCCGGGATAGGTTTATCCAGGTAACTGCGCTCGCTACGGTGCTGTTTAAGTAGCTCAATAGTGTGATTCATGCGGATTCCTTATTGCCCATGATTGCCCATTGCAGTAGGACAGTCATGGGTTGACTACGATGGTGTGGCGATGGCTGTCATTCTCGGCTTCTCCTGTTACTCCAGCAATGCTCATTTCTCGCTGTGTATTGCCCGTTTCTGCAAAAGTCAGGAGAAAAGGGTGATTCTGCTGCCTATCTATGTCACTTTATTTCCGTTGTCAGTAAGAGATAAATATTATGCAGAATCTCGATTCACGCCAGCGTCTGGTCAAACTGGCGATGCCGCACACCCGCGGCAGCGGCGTCAGTCAGACGCCGATTGTGCAGGTGAGGGTGATTTATGCCGATCGCCATACGGCGCGGGCTCCGGTGTTGTACGACCCTTGTATCGTTATCATTTTTCAGGGGCATAAAGTGGGGTATGTGGGGGACAAAGTCTTCCAGTATGACCCGGACAATTACCTGCTGATGACGGTGCCGATGCCGTTCGAGTGCGAAAATTTTGCCAGCCCGGAAAACCCGTTGGTGGGGATTTCCATTCGGGTGGATATCCCAATGCTGCAAGATCTGCTGATTGAGATGGGCGATGACAACGCTGGCGAGAAACGGCGGCCTGAAGCCGCTGGCATCAACAGCGTACCGCTCAACGAGGCCATCCTGTGTGCGACGGAGCGGTTGCTGGAAACGATGGCGAATGCCCGCGACGCGAGGGTATTGGGGCCGTGGATTGTGCGCGAAATTCTTTATCACGTGCTGTGCGGGCCGCGCGGTGATTCCCTACAGGCGTTGATGAATCGCTATAGTCATTTCAGCCAGATTGCCCGTGCGCTGCGCTATATCGAAAACCATTACGCGGATAATCTGAGCGTAGAGCGGCTGGCCATGGAAGTGAACATGAGCGTGTCGGCGTTTCACCATAACTTCAAAACCGTCACCAATACGTCACCGGTACAGTATCTGAAGTCTTATCGGTTACATAAGGCGCGTTTGCTGATGGTGCATGACGGGTTGAAAGCGAATGCAGCAGCAATGCGGGTCGGTTACGAAAGCCCTTCTCAGTTCAGTCGGGAATTTAAGCGCTTCTTTGGTACGACACCGGGTGATGAGGTGGCTCGCTTGCGTTCAGGGGCTGAGGTGGTTGAGAGCAATTAAACCGAGTGGGCGGTATGCCCGCCCACTCAGGGAATTGATGGGGATAGATAAGATTTCTGGTGAGTTTCAGGCCATGGCGCGTCTTTTACGCCACAATACCAACAGCATTCCCACCAGCCCACTCAACAGCAGCACCAGCGGCAGGATACACAATACGGCCATGAACTGGTCTTCATAACGTTTGACCAGTGGAATCTGGTTGAGCGCATAACCCATCGTGATGATACCGCTGACCCACAGAAAACCACTGAGCCAGTTGAAAATCTGAAAGCGAGTACTGTTGAACCCGGAGATCCCAGCGATGGTGGGTAGCAGGGTACGGACAAACGCCAGAAAACGACCTACCAACAATGCGGACAGCCCGTGCTGGTGGAACAAATTGTGAGTGCGCTGGTGGTAGTGAGCGGGTAACTGATGTAGCCATTTCTTCACCAACTGGGTGTCGCCCAGCCAGCGCCCTTGCAGGTAGCTTAACCAGCAGCCAAGGCTTGCCGCTATTGTCAATAACACTGCGGCAGGAAGGAAGCTCATCACACCTCTGGCGACCAGCGCGCCAGTCAGCAATAACAGGCTATCACCAGGCAGAAAGGACGCGGGGAGCAGGCCATTTTCCAGAAACAGGGTGGTAAACAGCATGCCATAAATCACCCATATGACCTGTGGATCGGACAAGACGCTGAAGTCTTGCTGCCACAGCGCCCGTATTATTTCATGAACAACACTCATATTGCATCCTGTCTGGTTTTGCTATAAACCCCGTGGCCGCGTAAATACACTGCGCTGAGCTTCAAAATAAGAGCATCAGGATAGGGTAAAAAAGGTAAACGTTTTGTCATCGTTGTAACTGCTCATCATATACGCTTTGCCTGACTTACCACAGCAGCTTCACGGGGCCAGAGGGATAATGGCGTCACATTTCCTGCAATCTCCTAAAGCCGGCATCCAAATCAGCTTCCAGGTCATCGCAATCTTCCAGACCGATGTGCAATCGAACCAGCGTACCGGTCACATCGACGCCGCCTGCCGGACGAATCGCCGCCAGTTCTTGCGGTTGGTTCGCCAGAATCAGCGATTCAAAGCCACCCCAGGAATAAGCCATACGGAAGTGGCTGAAATGATCAAGATAATGGGCCAACTGTTCGCGGCTGAGTGTGTCTTTTAGCACAAACGAGAACAGGCCGTTACTGCCGCTAAAATCCCGCACGAAAAATTCATGCCCTTTACAGCTGGGCAGCGCAGGGTGATTGACTGTTGCGACTTCCGGGCGTTGCGCCAGCCAGCGTGCCACGCGCAGGCCATTTTCCTGATGTTGCTGCAATCTGACACCGAGTGTGCGCAGGCCACGGCTGGCCAGATAGGCGCTGTCTGCGTCAGCCATCTGACCCATCAGGTAGGATTGTTCGCGCAATTGATCCCAGCAACGTGCATTGGCAACGGCGGTACCGATCATGGCATCGGAATGGCCGACGATATATTTGGTGCCGGACTGAATCGAAATATCCACGCCAAGCTCAAGCGGACGGAACAACACACCGGCAGCCCAGGTGTTGTCGATCATGATGACGATATCCGGGTTAACGCGACGAACCGCCGCGACAATCGCTGGCACATCATGCACTTCCATGGTGATGGAGCCGGGCGATTCCAGAAAGACCACACGGGTGTTGGGTTGGATCAGGCTAGCGATATCCCCCCCCACCATGGGATCAAAAAAGGTCGTGCTGATGTTCATCCGACTCAGCACTTTGTTACAAAAATCCTGCGTTGGTTCATAGGCTGAACCGGTCACCAGGAGGTGATCGCCTGCTGAGACAAACGAGGTAATGGCGTTGGCTATCGCAGCCGCACCACAGGGGTAGAGCGCGCAACCTGCGCCGCCTTCCAGTTCGGTCATCGCATCCTGCAACGCGAAATGGGTCAGCGTGCCGCGGCGGCCATAAAACAAGGCGCCTTTGGTCCGGTTAACGGCGGCATGATGTTTCTCTTGCACGCTATCGAATATCAATGAAGAAGCGCGTTGGATGACCGGGTTTACCGCACCCTGGGTGACGCGTTTGCTGCGTCCGGCGGCCACCAGCGTGGTGGCGATTTTTTTACTCGTCATTCGGCGTTACCTGTAGCTCAAACATTCCTTGCGTCTATCCATGTACGTTATCACGGCTGGGGGGACAGGGGGGCGGCTTTTCTTATCTGGATGAAGATGTCTCAGGATGACTCGGGGAGAACATCGCACGGCAGCGTGTCAGGATAAGGGATGCCTCGCATCACGGTGGCCCGCAATACGCAAATAATAATGAGAACGACTATCAATTAATTTCAGGTTTGGTATCATTTTCGCCAGATTACGGTGGTATGAGAATGAGGGTGGAGGCACAGCGTGTATACGGCTGAGAAGAAAAGTGACCTACGGGCGTCATCGGTCTGGCATAAGTCCGTCGGGGTGTGCGGGGGCGTGATGTATCGCCTGATGGCGTTTGCGTTGTTGGGAATGACGGGGCGCACGCTGGCAGCTCCAGCATCGGTTGCTGTGGGTACCGCGTCGGCTGTCGCTACGCCGTCGGTACTGCCGCCGACGGGCGCTGTGGGTGGCCTGATGAATACCGACTTGTCCGTTCTGGGCATGTATCAGCACGCTGATGTCGTGGTAAAAACGGTAATGATTGGCTTGTTACTGGCATCAGTGGTCACCTGGGCGATTTTTTTCAGTAAGAGCGCGAGCCTGATGGGGGCGAAAAAGCGCATCCGCCGTGAGTATCAGGCACTGGAAGATGCCCGCACACTGGATGATGCGGTGGATATCGCGGCGGTGTTCAAACCGGGTAGTGTGTCACTGCAACTGCTGACGGACGCCCGCAATGAGCAGGCGCTGTCCGAACGCTCTGACGACAACGGTGGCATCAAGGAACGTACCGCGTTTCGCTTTGAACGCCGTGTTGCAGCAACCGGGCGTCAAATGGGACGCGGAACCGGTTATCTGGCGACGGTCGGGGCTATCGCACCGTTTATCGGTCTGTTTGGTACGGTGTGGGGCATCATGAATAGCTTCATTGGTATCGCCCAATCGCAGACGACCAATCTGGCGGTGGTGGCACCCGGTATCGCCGAAGCACTGCTGGCGACCGCCATCGGGTTGGTGGCGGCGATTCCTGCGGTGGTGATTTACAACGTGTTTGCGCGCTGGACGGCCAGCTACAAGGCGATGGTTGGCGATGTGGCTGCGCAGATTTTGCTGCTGCAAAGCCGCGATCTGGATATTGCCGCCAGCGTTGGCAAGCCTTCTCCTTCACCGGCGCACCAGCTACGGGTAGGGTGAGTCGATGGCGATGCATCTGAACGACGGGCAGAGTGAAAACGGTGAAATGCATGACATCAACGTGACGCCGTTTATCGATGTCATGTTGGTGTTGTTAATCATCTTTATGGTGGCGGCACCGCTGGCGACAGTAGACGTGCGCGTCAACCTGCCTGCGTCCAGCGCTACGCCGCAGCCGCGCCCGCAAAAGCCGGTATTTTTGACGGTGAAGGCGGATAAACAGCTGTATTTGGGTGACGATGCGGTAACAGAGGCAACGCTGGCGCAGGCGCTGGAAATCAAAACACAGGGTAATAAAGACACCACTGTCTTTTTCCAGGCAGATAAGAGCGTGGATTATGAAACCCTGATGCGGGTGATGGACTCGCTACGCGACGCAGGATATCTCAAAATCGGCCTGGTGGGTGCGGAGAAAGTACGCTGATAAACGGGGTACTGACAGCATCGAACCACCAGTAAAAGAACCACCGTTTGCGCGGTGGTTTTTTATTGGTGAAAGGTTTTTTAGTGGCGAAAAACCTCACCGGGCGTGATGGTCGATGCCGTATTCAGGAGCGAGAGTCGGGATGACGCCAGTGCAGGCGGGTCGGCACGTACACGCGGCTTTCCGCGAGCGGTTGCCCTTCAATCAGCGCGTTGATCATCTCAAAGCTGTTGCGCGCCAGCGTTTCGCAATCCTGCGCCACGGTATCGATTTTCATCGGCAGACAGTCGAACAGGTAGTGATCGTCAAAGCTGCACAACCGCATATCGCAGTCCATCAGGTTGTGTTGATTCAGGTAACGTAGCACCCCTTCCAGCAGGCCGCAGGCCGCGGTAAATAAAGCGCGTGGGGGGCGACCCAGACGGGCGCACAACTGTGCGAACATTTCGTAACCTGAGCTGGAATGGTAGTGACCGTGGATAATCCACTCCGGGCGGCACGCTACACCGGCGCGCTCCAGCCCAAGCTGGAAACCGGCCAGCCGATCGCGGGTCGGTGATATGCGCGGCTGGCCGCCAATAAAGTAGAACTCGTCCTGATGCTGACGGGCGATGTTTTCCACCAGCGCAGCAGTGGATTCCACCGCTTCAGACACCACCATCGGCAGGGTGGAATCACCAATCACCCGGTCGAACTGTAATACCGGTAACTGTTGGTTAATCTTCTGGTATTCGGCGTCGCTCAGCATACTGGACGCGACGATAAGGCCATCCACCTGACGCTGAATCAGGCTGTTGACCGCCATCATTTCCTGACTGGCGTTCTCATCGGTACAGGCGATCAGAAGTTGCAACCCGGCTTCCCGGCACAGGCACTCCAGCTCGCGGGAAATCACCGCGAAACCGTAGTTGGTCATTTCCGGCACCACCAATCCCAGCGTGTTGCTGCGGCTCGAACGTAACGAGCGAGCATGAATGCTCGGTTGATAGCGTTGCTGTTGCGCCAGCGCCAGCACCCGGTCACGGGTTTCGTCCGAAACACGGAACTCTTTGCTGCGGCCATTGAGAACCAGACTGGCAGTGGATTTTGATACCCCTGCCAGTCGCGCGATGTCGCTGATTGTGACGCGTTTGGTTGGTTTCACCGTAATATCTTTAGAACGCAATGGCCGCTAACGGCATGAAAAGGAAACTCATTCTATCACGCACGTCGCCAACAACCAGTGCCGCAACGTGATGCGCCCGGAGCCACTAAAACGCACCATGGCGTCGCTGGTGGGGAAGTAGCGTGATGACATCACCGCCTGCCCGTGGTTGATAAAGATTTCCACGCTGGAGCGGTCGCACAGAATTTGCAGGTGGTGCAGCGCGCCCTCATGCCAGTAACGGTGTTCTGGCTCGTTGGTGCGACGATTACGGCGGCTTAAGGTCAGGCGTTCGCCGTCCCAACATAGCACTAAGATGTCGGCGAAATTGATCTGAAATTCGCCTTGTGTGTCCAGCATCAGCTCTGCGCTACTGGCGGGTAAGGCGGGGGCATAGTCGGCGACGCCCTGCCACAGGTGTTCCAGATGACGCAGGCTTTGCAGCTCACGTGCGGGTTGTTGATACACCCGGTCATCGCAGAGCGTCAGTTCACGCGGACAGGTCATGGTGTGGATCCAGCCGTGGGTGAGTGTCGGCTGGAAAAACTCGTTCTGATCCGGTACGCCCATCCAGCCGAACAGCAACCGGCGACCATCTTCGCTTTGTGTGGTCTGCGGCGCGTAAAACTCGAAGCCCAGATCCAGCTCATGGAACGCCTGATGAGGGAAGCAGGCGTTGTCATAATCGAGCGAGCCGACGAAATAGCCGGACTGATAGGTGTTCAGATAGCGCTCTTCTTCGGCGGGCAACCCCTGCGGGCAACAGATCAACACCTCACGATTTCCCAGCGTGAACAGATCCGGGCATTCCCACATGTAACCGAAATCGCCCAGCCCGTTGAGACGAGAACCGGCGATTTCGCCCAGCGCCTGCCATTGCAGTAAGTCAGGCGACCGGTACAACAGCACTTTGCCTTGCAAGTCCAGATCCTGCGCGCCCAGCACCATGTACCAACTGTCCTGATAGCGCCAGACCTTCGGGTCACGCACATGGCCGGTGTACCCGTCCGGTAGTGATAGCACCGGACCGAGTTTATCGAATTCGCCGTTTTCGTTAGCGCGCGCCAGACATTGGTACGCCGTGCGTGTGCCGTTATCGTATTTCACATTGCCAGTGTAGATAAGCGTCAGGGTATCGTTATCTGCCACGGCGGAGCCGGAATAACAGCCATGGCTTTCATAGCTTTCAGCCGGTACCAGCGCCACCGGCTCATGACGCCAGTGCACCAGGTCCGCCGAGCTCCAGTGCCCCCAGAATTTGGCACCGTGAGCACAGGCAAGCGGATTCCATTGATAAAACAAATGGTAACGCCCTTTATGCTGGATAAACCCATTGGGGTCATTCAGCAAGCCGACGGAAGGCGACAGATGCCACTGCGGCCGGTGCGGGTCATAGGTCTGTTTGGCAGAGGCAGACATCAGTGCGCAAGCCATGCGTTTTACCAGATGGATTTCCTTCATTATGCGTTATCCGTTTTGTATTTCAGCAACAGGGAAATGAGGAAGGCGGCGCCAAAGGCTATCACCATACCGATCAAATAGTTCAGGATAGATCCTGCCTGCACGATAGCCAGTCCTGGGATACCGGTCAGCCCGACGGCCGTCATGTTGACGTGATTGGCGACGACCCAGGCTCCCCCTAGCGCGCCACCCGACAGTCCAGCCAGAAACGGTTTGATGAAGCGCAGGTTAATCCCGAAGATCGCCGCTTCGGTAATACCGAGCAGGCAGGACAACGCCGATGGCACGGCAATGGCCCGGATTTTGGCGTCGCGGGTTTTGAAATACACCGCCAGACAGGCACCCCCCTGCGCCACGTTCGCCATCGCCCAGATAGGCAACAGGAAATTGACGCCGATGGCCGGGTTGCCCAGTAGCCCGGCTTCGATGGCGTGGAAGCTGTGGTGAACGCCGGTAATGACGATGGCGGAATAAAGCCCGCCGAACAGTAGCCCGGCCAGCCAGCCTGCATGGGTAATCAGCGTACTGAGCACGAAGGAAATGCCGTCGCCTAACATGCGGCCCGCCGGGCCGATAACCAGCATGGCGACGAAACCGGAGATGATCACGGTCAGGAACGGCGTGACGATGATATCCAGCGCGTTAGGCACCACTTTACGCAGGCGTTTTTCCACCAGACTCATGAACCATACCGCCAGCAACACCGGGAATACGGTGCCCTGGTAGCCGATCATCGCGAATTCCAGACCGAACAAATGCATGGTCTTGAAACCGCCTGCCACGCCCCAGGCGTTGGTCAGCGCCGGGTGGGTGAGAATACCGCCCAGCGTCGCACCCAGATAAGGATTGCCGCCGAATTCGCGTGCGGCGGTAAAGCCGATCAGGATTGGCAGAATGATGAACGCGGCGGAACTGAACATGTCCAGCATCACGAAAATGGCGCTACCGGCATCCACCCACCCATAGGTCTTGATCATACCGAGCAGGCCCATCAGCAGGCCGGAGGCCACAATCGCCGGGATGATCGGGACGAAAATATTCGACAGCAACCGGGCCAGACGTTGCAGTGGATTGAGCTTTTGCGCCGCCAGTGTGGCCGCTTCGCGGGTACTGGCTTCGCTGATACCCGCGACACTGATGAATTCAGCGTAAACCTTGTTCACCAGCCCGGAGCCAAAGATGACCTGCATCTGACCGGCGTTTTGAAAGCAGCCTTTAACGCCCTCGACGCGTTCAATGGCCGCTTTATCCGCCAGACTGTCGTCATTAAGCACCAGCCGCAGACGGGTAGCGCAGTGCGCGGCGCTGGCGATATTTTCCCTGCCGCCCAGCAGGGGGAGTAGTGATACCGCAATGGCACGAATGTCCATAATATTCCTCATTTATCAATAACAGGCAGGCGTCTGACCGTCACCGACTTTCATGCGTCATGTCGGTGACGGTAGCCTTCACTGTCAGAACCAGGTTTCCATCTGAACGCCGAAGGTCCATTCGCCACCGGCTTTGAAACCGGTGGAGCCGAACGCATCGTCGCTACTATAACGATCCAGTCGTTTATCCCAGTCCATGTAACTGGCGTAGACACGCAGTTCCGGACGGCTTAATAAATTGGCGATATCACCCACTTTGAACGTTGGGGCGAACGTCAGCTTGTAAAATCCGCCGCTTACCTGATTACGCGATAAGTATCCCTGAGGATCCAGATTCATATATTGATAGCTTCCTTCATACGCCAATGCGAAATTTTCGGTGATTTCCTGAATGAAGCGCGCATTAAAGGTCAGCCAACGGTAGTCATCGCCCTGAACGTAACGATCTTTACTGCTTTGTGCCAAAATTGCCGGGGCGAAGCTCCAGGTGTGATTCAGCGCAGTGGTGCCGTAGGTTGCCAGACGCCAGGTATTGGCGTTTTGGGTCAGGTTGCCGTCGGAGCCGATGGCTTTCACTTCACCGCCGAGGCCGTGGCCGTAGAGCAGCGCCACTTTGGATGTGCCGTCACGTAAGCCATAGAAGCTATCGCCGTGCCAGGCGACCAGCGCGTGATAGCCACTGTCACCGGCGTTGGTATTGGTGACATGGTTGCTGTTATTGAGCCCGGTATTTTCCTTCACGTCGTTGTTGCGTGCGCGCAGGCCGCTTAGCATGAACTGGAACGGGCCGACGAAATTATTGCTGGTGACGATATAGTTCTGGATTTCGTTATCCAGTGAGGTGATTTCGCCGAGACTGCGGCCATATAACGAGAGATTGGTTTTCCAGCCATCGACCGGTTTGACGTCGTAAATACCGCCACCGGTTCCTGCCAAAAAGACCACGTCAGAATCTATCCAGTGGATATCGAAATTATCGCGGTCGAAGCGTTTACCCGCCCACAACGTGGTGTCTTTGAAAGCACCGGTGAACGTTGGCAACGACCCCAGTTCTACAAAGGCTTCACGCACATTGAACTGGCTGGTGGCGGCGGTCCAGTCGTTATAGCTACGCTGACCGTCTGCCATCATCACTTTGAAGCGGGTGGTGGCACCGTTGTCCAGTTTGGTTCGATGCTCCAGTTTCAGCTCCAGATAGGTGTCATCTTCGTTACCCAGACGACCAACGTTCCCGCCGGTTTCACCGGCGGGCGTCATGCTCGGTCCGATATCCGCTTTCGAACTGGTGGTGGAGTTGTGGATGGCCAGACCGGAACGGGCATAAGCGTGGAATTCAAACCCATCGGCAACACTGCGTTTATTTGCTAATGCGTCGGTTTTCTGCGCCACCTGCTGGGTCTGCTGCTCATTCTGTGTGGCGCGTGCCGCGACCTGTTGAGTCTGCTGGGCGACCTGCTGGGTGGTTTGCTCCACCTGTTGGGTTTTCTGTTCGACCTGCGTTGTGCGTGCCGCTAGTTGTTTCGCTTGTTTTTCGGCGGCATCGGCACGGGCTTCCGCCTGTTTAGCACGTTGCTCTGCCTGTAATAAGCGTTGTTCCAGCGCGTTCAGACGCGCTTCGATGCTGTCAGAAGGCGCTGCCAATACGGGAGAGGCACAAAGTGCAACACCCACGGCGGCGGCAAGATAACCTGGCTTTATCATGGTAGGTTTCCCTTGGATGGTAAGATGATTTTTTTTGTTTTGCTAAATTGCTAAACCGGTTATGCAAAGAAAGCTAAATGGGGAGGGCACAAATTGACAAGGAATTTTGTTTTCTTGCTGTGCTAACTGTGATCGTGACAACAAAACCTGTTCCCGACGGCGAAGTTCGGTTGTCGGGAACAGTCTCGGTGGCGTTATAACGCGGAAGTGAGCTGATGAGTGAACGGCAGGGCAGTCATCGCGCCTTTGGCTGTGGTCGCCAGCGCACCGCAGCGTTGTGCCTGTGTCAGTACCGCATGCCAGTCATCAACCTGATACAGGCTATCGTAGCCAGCCAATGCTGCGAGCATACCGGCAACGAAGGCATCTCCGGCACCGGTGGTATCGATGGGGGTGACGCGTTGCGCCAGAAAGTGGTGCAACTGGTGGCCATCATGTAGCCAGACGCCGTCGCCGCCCTGAGTAATCAGCAATCGTTTGATAGGGTAACGGGCCATCAACATGCCGCTACCCTGGCGGATATCGTCGCTGCCGCTCAGAAACACAAATTCCTCTTGTGATAGCTTGACCACATCCGCCAGCGCCAGCACCTGATCCAGACTCTCCCTCAGCGCCTGCTCGCTACTCCATAAATCGACGCGGATATTCGGGTCAAAACTCACCCAGCCTTGTGCTGCGCGTATTCGGTGTATCGCGTCGATCGCCGTGCTGCGTGAGGGCTCGCGAGACAGCGCGATAGAACACAGGTGCAGCCATTCGCTACGCTGAAATTCAGGTAGATCAGAGGGTTGAAGGAATAAGTCAGCACTGGGACGCACCATAAAGGTGAAGGTGCGCTCGCCTTGTTCGTCCAGGCTTACCACCACGGTGGAGGTGCGATGCTCCGTATCCGGTTGCATGTGGCGAACGTCCACCCGTTCACGGGCCAGTACATCGCGCAGGAAATAACCAAATGCATCGTCGCCAACACGGCCGATAAAGCCGCTGTGGCCGCCCAATCGGGCAACGCCTACGGCGACATTGGCGGGGGCACCGCCTGGGCATTTCAGGTAGCGGTCTTCGCCTTCTGGAATGAGATCGACCACAGCATCACCCATTACCCATACTTTGTGAGACATAGTTACACTCTTTATCGGGGATTACTAAACTACCAGCTAACATAGAAGAAACGGTTTAGCTAATCAACTTGTTGATAGATAACAGGCGTGCAAAGCGCATCAGAAGCGCAACTTAATCACCGTTATGTGGTGGCTTATCTCGACGGGATCACACATGGCAGTTGGCTGAATGTCAGGGGATAAAAAAATCAGATAGCACGGCATTATAAAAAATAATTATCCTGATGATGTGGGGTATATTTTTTTATAATTATTATCACGGTCATATTATATTTATTTCCGAGTATTATTTCCCGGCTAACGAATATTGCTTGTGCGATAAGTCGCTTTTTTATTTATAAAAATTATCTTGTCACAGAATATTAATTTTCCATACTTTATAGTAAATCACTCATCAGCCGATGAGGTACGTCATGCCCGAGGCAGTCCATTTGGAACGGTTATCTGCGCCCTATTTTCATTATTGGGGTAAAGCACAGTCGTCTTCTGAAAATGAAAACGATGCGCCGTACCATTTGTTGCCCTATCACTGTCTGGATGTGGCGGCCTGTGGGTATTGGCTGGTGAAACATAATCGTTTTCATGTCCGTGATCACATGCAGTCGCTGGGATTAGAGGAAGAGAGCGCCGCATTATGGCTGGCGTGGTTTCTGGCCTGGCACGATATCGGTAAATTTGCCCGCAGTTTCCAACGGTTATACCAGAACCCCGATGCGCCGCTGGTGCGTGCCTCGGGGCAAGCGTCGCCAGTGCGGCATGATTCGTTAGGGTTATGGCTGTGGCGTCATCGACTCTACGAGCGCTGGGAGCATGACGCCAGTTGGTTACCGGCGGTTTCCCATGCCGACAAATTTCATTATGTGATGGACCTGTGGCTACGGTTGATGTGTGGTCACCACGGCCAGCCGCCACTGGAAGAAGATAACAGTGCGCTGGCGTTTCACCCGGATGACATTCTGGCCGCGCAGGCTTACCTGACCGATTTGCGCACAGTTTTTCCGCAATTAACCGCGTTTCCTGACGAATTTAGCGATAGACCCTGGCGGGCATTGCTGCAACAGCGAAGCTGGTCGTTGGCCGGTTGTGTGGTGCTGGCGGACTGGGCTGGCTCATCCCAGGCCGATTTCCCTTATTGCTCACAGCCGATGGCACTGGCGGATTACTGGCGTGAATATGCGTTACCGCAGGCGGAAAACGCCGTGTTGCGCCTGCCTGCCGCTTGCGACGTTGCGCCGTTTCAGGGAATGCAGGCCCTGTTTCCTTTTATTACCCAACCGACACCGTTACAGCAGCAGGCCATGACGGTGGATATCAGCACGCCCGGCCCACAGCTTTTTTTGCTGGAAGACGTCACCGGAGCGGGTAAGACCGAGGCGGCGTTGGTGTTGACACATCGCTTATTAAGCGCTGGGTATGGCGACGGGCTGTATGTCGGTCTGCCAACGATGGCGACCGCTAACGCCATGTGCCGCCGGTTATCGAAAGCCTATCGCACACTGTTTAGCGAATTCGGTTTGCCTTCGCTGATGCTGGCGCACGGTGCCCGCAATATGGTGGCGGATTTCCGGTTGTCGTTATGGGGAGCGGAGCAAACCGGGCCGGTGCGCTACGGCCCGGATGAAGGTAGTGCCAGTGCCGCATGCAACCAGTGGTTTGCCGATTCGCGCAAGAAAGCGCTGCTGGCAGATGTGGGCGTCGGTACGCTCGATCAGGCATTGATGGCGGTGATGCCGTTTCGGCACCAGTCGCTGCGTCTGTTGGGGCTGAGCGGCAAAATCCTGCTGTTGGATGAGGTACATGCGTACGACGCCTATACCAGCCGCTTGCTGGAAAACCTGCTGGCTTTCCACGCCAGTCAGGGCGGCAGCGCGATCATTCTGACCGCTACGCTTTCGGCATCGCAGCGGGAGCGGTTAGTTCAGGCATTTTACCGGGGTATGCAGCAGCCCGCCGGTGAACTGGCGGAACAGGCCGGTTATCCGTGGTTTACCTATGTTAATGCGCAGGTGTTGCATGAATGGCCAGTAGAAACCCGTGCTGAGGTCCGCCGTACCGTGGCGGTGGCGTGGTTATCCCACCGTGCTGACGCCATTGAACGAATTTGTCAGGCGGTAGCGAGCGGGCAGTGCGTGTGTTGGATCCGCAACACGGTGGATGATGCGATAGCCGCCTGGCAACAACTGTGTCAGAGCGGTGAGATAGCAGCGGACGACGTGTTGCTGTTCCACAGCCGGTTTGCGTTTTGTGACCGTATGGCGATTGAAGACAGGGCGATTGAACGCTTTGGCAAACACAGCGACGGGGAGACACGACGCGGCAAGGTGCTGATTGCCACGCAGGTGGTAGAGCAGTCGCTGGATATCGATGTGGACGTGATGATAAGCGACCTGGCACCGGTGGATCTGTTGATCCAGCGCGCGGGGCGGTTGCAACGGCATATTCGCCGGGCCGACGGTAGCTGTAAACCGCCGAGTGACGACATGCCAGCGCGGGACGAACGCGCCGCGCCGGTGTTGTGGGTGCTGGCACCGGCGTGGCAACCGGATGCCGGACGCGACTGGCTGGGCGCGGAATTGCGTGGCACCGGCGCGGTGTATTCGCATCAGGCGGTGTTGTGGCGCACCCAGGCAATACTGCGTGAGCGAGGGGCGTTACGTATGCCGGAAGAGGCGCGTTTGCTGATAGACAGTGTGTATGAGCAGCGTATTGCGGCCCCCGTCGCACTGGAGGAGGGGGATTATCAGGCGCAAGGAAAGCAACTGGGTGATCGCACCGTTGCGGCACAATCTTCGCTGACGTTTTCATTGGGGTACTGCGTGGCCGCAGCACAGTGCGGCTGGCACGATGACGCCGAGCTGTTTACCCGCGCAGGCGAGGAATCGCAGGATGTGTATCTGGCCTGGCGTGCTGAGAGTGATGATGCACTACCACAGCCCTATGCTGGGGAAGGCGAGTTTAGCTGGGAGAGAAGCCGTCTGTCGGTACGAAAGCGTTGGTGGCAGCAACACCAAAACGGGTGGCCGACGTTACAGGGCGATTTACTGGAACGCTTCCGGCAACAACTGCACCGCCCCGGCGCGGAGGTATTGCTGCTGACGCCGGGTGAGGTGGCGCATTACTACCGTGCTGACACGGGGTTGGTTGCAACGGACTTGATAGCAAGGTAGCCGGATAACGGGTCGCTTTTAAGGTTGTAAGCAGGAAACGCTTCATCGTTACCGACATAAATTGTCTTTATACCCATGGAGCTGTTGGTCACGGCCTCAAAGTAATAGGACTGTTTTTCAAGGATTTTTTGCTGCTTAGGCAGTTTTTGTTCACCGGGAAACATCGGTGCCTCTGGCGCGGACTCTGGCCGCACGGAGGCAGAAAACAATAACAGGAATCATGACGACCTCACGGATGAGGCCTTACTGAAGAGGTAGGTTCATGTTTTCACTGATTGACACACCCTGGTTACCGGTAGTGGGCGCGGACGGGCACCGCACCCATATTTCTCCACGGCAACTGGCCGACGACCGGATTATCGATCTGGCGTGTCCACGGCCTGATTTTCAGGGCGCAGCCTGGCAGTTGCTGATCGGTTTGCTGCAAACCGCCTACCCGCCGCCGGATGATGAAGGCTGGGAAGATATCTGGCGAGAAGGACTGGGCGACGGCTGGATACAGGCGTTGGATAGTCTGGCACCGGCATTTCAGTTTGGCACTGATAAACCTGCATTTATGCAGGATTTCTCATCGTTGGATGCCGATAACAACCCGATTTCCGGTTTATTGATCGATGCGCCGGGTGGCAACACCCTCAAACTCAACAAAGACCACTTCGTCAAACGCGGTACGGTAAACGCTATCTGCCCGCACTGCGCCGCGCTGGCGCTTTATACGCTGCAAACCAACGCACCGTCGGGTGGTGTTGGCCATCGCGTTGGATTACGTGGCGGCGGCCCGATTACTACCCTGTTGATGCCTTACGATGCGCACCGACCGGTGCCGCTGTGGCGTAAACTGTGGGCTAACGTCATCCCCGGCGAGCGGGGGCGGTGCGATGCGTCGGTGTTCCCCTGGCTCAAGGCCACCCGTACCAGCGAAGGCGACAAAGACAAGGTGACGCCGGAAAACGCGCACCCGTTGCAGGCGTTTTGGGGCATGCCGCGCCGTATCGAACTCGATTTCAGTCATACCGAGTCCGGCCATTGTGACCTGTGTGGCGACAGTTCAGACCACCTGCTGACGCACTACCGCACCAAAAACTACGGTGTGCAGTACGAACACTGGCTGCATCCGCTGACGCCTTATCGCAAGTCACTGAAAGATGGCACGTTGCTATCGATCAAAGGCCAGCCAGGCGGGCTTTCCTACCGCGACTGGCTGGGGTTGGTTATCGGCGCACAAGATGGGCTTAACCAGACGTTGCCTGCACGTGTAGTGAGCCTCAATCAGCAGCGCGTACCGCTGCGTTATAAAGTCGGGCTGTGGTGCTTTGGCTACGACATGGACAACATGAAAGCCCGTTGCTGGTACGAGCACCGGGTGCCGGTGTGGAAAGAGATTAACCCGGCAGTAAAAGACTACCTGCCACTGGGCTTGCAGATGGCGCACGACGCCCAGCAACTGCTGCGTCAGTCGGTAAAAGCGGCCTGGTTTAGCCGTCCGAAAGACGTAGGGGGGGATTTCAGCTTCATCGATGTGTCGTTCTGGCAGGAGACCGAACAGTTTTTCCGGCAGCTTTATCGTTCTATTGCCGGGGGCGGTTGCCCTGTCGCGGCGCTTAATGCCTGGCGAAATCAGCTCTACATGTATCTTATCGGCACCTTCGACCGGCTGACATTCGGCAACCCAGACCAGCAAGGTGACCTGACGCGAGCGGTAGAAGCGCGCAGCAACATGGTGAAGCTATTCCACGGCCAGAAATCAATGAAACAGCTCAAAGGATTGCAACCTCAAGAGGAACCGGCGAATGGATAAAGGGAGTAGGGAGAACGGTAACAAGGAGAATGGTCACAAGAAGAATGGTCACAAGAATAGTACCGCAACGCTGCTGGTGATAGACCCGCCAGCAGCGGAGAAAATAGAGGCTTGGTTTACGCAATTACAAAACCGGTATAACGACACCCATAATGGCCGGGCAGATCGGGCGGCGTTGCGGCGCGCCGCTGCCCCTTATGGCGCGCTGACCTGTCAGGGGTTTATGCGGCTGTCGAATATGCTGGCCGGGGTGATTGGCGACAAGCAACATCGCCTGCTCGGTGTAGCAATATTTGCCGCCGTGGCGGCCCATGCCGACGTGAACAACGACAAGAAAAGTTTCGCTGCGCAACTGGGAGAACCCGTCAGCCCAAACAACGATCGGCGTTACCTGTCAGCGCTGCGTTTTGAACGGCTGCTGCGTGCGCAAACGCCGGAAGAATTGTGCCGCTTGCTGATTCGGGCGGTGACGATTCGCGGCAGCGCAGGTGTGAATCTGCCGTCGCTGGCTGACGGCATCCTGCTGTGGATGGAGGAATGGCACGCCCGGCAACATAACCTGTCCGCACACGCCAACCCACTGAAACGCAACGCGGTGCGCTGGGCGTGTGAATACAACCAGACACCCCTGGAACCGGCACCGGACGAGGCGCCATCAGCCCCACAAGACGCTAACGGAAACCACCCGACCGACAACAAGGAACCGGCATGACCAACTTTATTCAACTGCATTTTTTGACGGCTTACGCCCCTGCCAACCTTAACCGTGACGATACCGGCCGCCCGAAAACCGCTCAGGTCGGCGGCGTAGAACGGCTACGGGTATCATCCCAGAGCCTTAAGCGCGCCTGGCGCACCTCAGCAGTGTTTGAAAACGCGCTGGGTGAGCATATCGGCAAGCGTACCCGGCGGCTGGGGCGCGAGGTTTATCAGCAGCTTATTAACGGCGGCGTAACCACCAAAACTGCCGAAGACGCGGCGAAAGAGATTGCCAAACAATTTGGCAAGCCTAAAAACCCAGAGAAAAACAGCCCCGACCCGCTTGAAAAATTCGACATCGAGCAGCTGGCGCACATCAGCGTGCCGGAACGGGCGCGGATAGACCAACTGGTGGCGACACTGATCGCCGAAACCCGTGAACCCAACAGTGAAGAGCTGAAACTGCTGCGCAAAGCGGTGGCGAGCGTTGACATCGCCCTGTTTGGCCGCATGTTGGCTTCCAGCCCGGAGTTCAACGTGGAAGCGGCCTGTCAGGTGGCGCACGCGCTGGGTGTCAGCGCAGTCACGGTAGAAGATGATTTTTTCACTGCGGTGGATGATCTCAATACCGATGACAACAGCGGCTCTGGTCACATGGGCGAGCAGGGCTTTGCCTCGGCATTGTTCTATCAGTACATCTGTATCGATCGCGATCGGTTACTGGAAAACCTCAGTGGTGATGAAGCGCTGGTGCAGCGCACATTGCGGGCGCTGGGCGAAACGGCGCTTACCGTGTCACCGACGGGCAAGCAGAATAGCTTTGCTTCCCGTGCCTACGCCTCTTACGTGCTAGCGGAGCGTGGCCCGGCACAGCCGCGGGCGCTGTCAGTGGCATTCTTTAAACCGGTGCGTGGCGATGAACCATTGGAAACCGCCATCACTGCGCTGAAAAGCCAACAGGAGAAGTTCAACCGCGCTTACGGCGCTGAAGGCATGAGCGATTACGTGCTGAATGTTGAAGCCGGTGTTGGTAGCCTGCCGCAACTGTTGGATTTCATCAGCCAGTGAGGTTGGCATGACCGAGTATCTGGTATTTCAGCTGTATGCGCCGCTGGCTTCCTGGGGGGAACCGGCGGTGGGTGAGGTGCGCCATACCTCACCCGTGCCGAGCCGTTCTGCGCTGCTGGGGTTGCTGGCGGCGGCACTCGGTATCCGCCGTGATGAAGAAGCGCGGTTGGCTCAATTTAACGCACACTACCGTTTTGCGGTGCGAGCACTTTCTCGCCGTGAAGGCTGGCTGCGAGATTACCACACCGTGCAGATGCCACGTGAAGAGCGCAAACGGGTGCGCTATACCCGGCGTGATGAGCTGTGTTCTGACCCGGAACAAGGGCTGGAAACGCTGCTGACCGCCCGTGAATACCGCTGTGATGCGTATTACCACGTGGCGGTGAGTGCGACTGAGGGCGCGCCCGTCACACTTTCACAACTGGCGCAGGCGTTGCGCACCCCGGTGTTCCCGCTCTATCTCGGCCGCAAAAGTTGCCCGCTGGCGTTGCCGCTGGCACCGCATCTGCTGTGTGGTTCGCTGGCTGAGGTGTGGCGACAGGTTGACGATACGCCATTGCTCAACGACCCGGCATTGGAGTTTATCAACCAACCCGACGGCAGTTGTTACTGGGAGCCGGGTGAGGATGTTGCTGAAAGTGACGCGATGATGGCGGTGGAGCGTAGCGACCAGCCCACCAGCCGTCGGCGCTGGCAGTTCACCACACGGATACAGTGCCACGGCGTACTGAAAGGAGGTCAGTAATGTTCTTTTCCCGTGTCACGCTGCAACCGGCGGCGCTGCCGTCAGCGATGGCGGAGAAATGGCTGACATCGCCAGTGTATGCCAGCCACCAGTGGTTGTGGCAACTGTTCCCGCATGAGCAGCAGCGCAGCTTTTTGTTTCGGCAGGACTCCCATGCCGATGTCAGCCGCTATTACTTGCTTTCGGCCTGTGCACCCCGGCAGGATCACAACCTGTTCGAGGTGGAAACCAAACCGTGGCAACCGCAACTGAACGCCGGGATGCAACTGGCGTTTTCCCTGCGTGCTAACCCGGTGGTGACGCGCCAGAAAAAGCGTAGCGATGTGCTGATGGATGCCAAATATCAGGCCAAAGCACAAGGGGCGGACGCGGCGGAGATTTGGCCGCGTCAGCAGCAGGCGGCGACCGACTGGCTGGTGCGTCAGGGCGAGCAGTGGGGGTTTGAGGTCAATGCCTGTCGTGTTGACGGTTATCAGCGCCAGCGTTGGTATAAGCCGCAGCAAACCGAGCCGGTGAGTTTCAGTTCGGTGGATTTTGACGGTCTGCTACGCATTACCGACGCTGAACGTTTTGCGCAGGCAGTCAGGAACGGGCTGGGGAAAAGCCGGGCACTGGGGTGTGGGCTGCTGTTGCTGCGTCGGGCGTAATCAGCGGGAGGCTGCTATGTCATTCGTTCCATTAAACCCGATCCCGCTCAAAGACCGCACCTCGATGATCTTCCTGCAATACGGGCAGATTGACGTGGTGGACGGCGCGTTTGTGCTGATCGATAAAACCGGCGTGCGTACCCACATTCCGGTTGGCTCGGTGGCCTGCATCATGCTGGAGCCGGGCACCCGCGTCTCCCACGCGGCGGCTAAGCTGGCGGCGACCGTCGGCACGCTGCTGGTGTGGGTGGGGGAGGCCGGGGTAAGGCTATACGCCGCCGGGCAACCGGGCGGTGCACGTTCCGACCGGTTGTTGTATCAGGCGCGGCTGGCGCTGGATGAAGAACTGCGGCTGAAAGTGGTGCGGCGCATGTTCGAACTGCGTTTTGGCGAACCGGCACCCAGCCGCCGCTCTGTCGAGCAACTGCGCGGCATTGAAGGCGCGCGGGTGCGCCAGACTTACAGCCTGCTGGCAAAACAGTACGGCGTGAAATGGGATGGCCGCCGCTACGACCCGAAAGACTGGGCGCGTGGCGATAAAGTCAACCAGTGTATCAGCGCTGCCACCGCCTGCCTTTACGGCATTACCGAAGCGGCGATACTGGCAGCGGGCTATGCGCCGGCTATCGGTTTTATCCATAGCGGCAAGCCGTTATCGTTTGTGTACGACATTGCCGACATCATCAAGTTTGACGGTGTGGTGCCCAAAGCGTTCGAGATTGCCGCCCGCAACCCGCTGGAGCCGGATCGTGAGGTGCGGGTGGCCTGCCGTGATATTTTCCGCAGCCAGCAAACGCTGGCCAAACTGATTCCCCTGATTGAAGACGTACTGGCCGCCGGTGAGATTGAGCCACCGCAGGCACCGCCAGACGCACAACCGCCCGCCATTCCCGAACCGGCACCCTTTGGTGACGCCGGGCACCGGGGGCATGGCGGATGAGCATGCTGGTGGTGGTAACGGAAAACGTGCCGCCGCGCTTGCGCGGTCGGCTGGCGGTTTGGCTGCTGGAGGTACGCGCTGGCGTCTATGTGGGTGATACCTCGCGCCGGGTACGGGAGATGATCTGGCAGCAGGTGGTGGAACTGGCCGAACAGGGCAATGTGGTGATGGCCTGGGCCACCAACACCGAGTCCGGTTTTGAGTTCCAGACCTTCGGCGAAAACCGCCGGATGCCGGTGGATCTCGATGGTTTGCGGTTAGTCTCTTTTCACCCTGTTGAAAATCAGTAAGTTAGCGCTCTTTAACAACCGGGAAAAATCGGTGGAATTTTACGGCCTTAAAAATACCTTATAAAACAGGTATATACTTTTAGAGTGTTCCCCGCGCCAGCGGGGATAAACCGGCTAATCCCCTCTTTCTGAAGGTTGAAGATGTGTGTTCCCCGCGCCAGCGGGGATAAACCGATGAAACCTGGTTTCTACTGCGTTGTCGTGAAGTGTTCCCCGCGCCAGCGGGGATAAACCGGCTTTTTCAGCCGCAGAATTTACCGCGACCTCGTGTTCCCCGCGCCAGCGGGGATAAACCGGGCGCGTAAACTTGCTGGTTCAATTGGCAGTGGTGTTCCCCGCGCCAGCGGGGATAAACCGGAAGAGGATAATCGAATTGTTATCTATTATCTGTGTTCCCCGCGCCAGCGGGGATAAACCGCTAGGAAACTAGTAAAACAACTGAGCGAAGCAGTGTTCCCCGCGCCAGCGGGGATAAACCGGCGATTGACGACGAAAGGGCGCGACTGGCATCGTGTTCCCCGCGCCAGCGGGGATAAACCGTTTGGGATAACGGAGAATTTACGTGCATGAGAGTGTTCCCCGCGCCAGCGGGGATAAACCGCACCCCTTGAGATGGCTCAGGAATCCGTGCACGTGTTCCCCGCGCCAGCGGGGATAAACCGTCAGCTATAAAATAATTTTTAGTGCACCTTATGTGTTCCCCGCGCCAGCGGGGATAAACCGTAAACGCTGATGCATCTAAAGTTGCGGCAGATGTGTTCCCCGCGCCAGTGGGGATAAATCAGAAACAAATCGGGCACGCGGTGTGATTACGCGTGCCCGATGTGGGTGGCCGTCAGACAGGGTTAAAACGATTGCCAGTCGTCTGCGCTGGCTGATGTTTTAGCGGCGGCGGGTTTTTTGAGCGCTAGCGTCTTCGCTGCCGGTGCCGATGAAGGCGAAATCATCGGTCGGTTACCCGCCAGGTTGTAAGACCCACCCCTTGCTTCTTCGAGATGGAAAATACTGACCACCTGTTTTAACTGCTCGGCCTGCTGTTGCAGGGATTGCGTGGCATTGTAACCCTCTCTGACCAGCGAGGCATTTTGCAGCGTGGTTTGTTCCATTTTATTAATCGCCTGGTTGACCTGCTCGATGCCCAGTGACTGCTCCTGACTGGCGACGCTGATCTCACCAACCAGTTCACTGACTTTGCGCACGCCATCCACAATCCCCTGAATGGAGACCCCGGCTTTTTCCACCAGTCGGTTCCCGGCATCCACCGTTTCGACTGAATGGCCGATCAGTTCCTTGATTTCTCTGGCCGCAGAAGCACTGCGTTGTGCCAGGTTGCGCACCTCACTTGCCACCACCGCGAACCCGCGGCCTTGCTCACCGGCGCGGGCGGCTTCAACCGCTGCGTTAAGCGCCAGAATGTTGGTTTGAAACGCGATGCTGTCGATAACGCCGATGATATCGACAATTTTCTTGGAGGAACTGTCGATAGCGCCCATGGTTTGCACCACCTCACTAACCAGTTGCCCGCCGGATTGCGCCTGGCTGGCGGTATCCTGTGCCAGTTGGTTTGCCTGTCTGGCGTTATCGGCATTCTGCCGAACGGTGGAGGTCAGTTGCTCTATCGATGCGGCGGTTTCCTGCAACGCACTGGACTGCTCGTCAGTACGGCCGGAAAGATCCTGATTGCCAGCAGAGAGCTGAGATGATGCTCCGGCGATCGCTTCAGCCCCTTCGCGCACTTCCCCGACGACGGTACGCAACTGGCCGGTCATTTCCCGTAGCGCATGTTGCAACTGTGCCAGTTCATCACGACCTTGTGGTGAAATCTCTGCGGTGAGGTCCCCTCTGGCGACAGCGTTCGTCACCTGAACGGCGGTTTGCAGCGGGCGCACAATACTGCGGGTCAGCATCCAGGCAAGCAGCGAGCCGATGAGGGTAATCATCAGACCGAGCACGCCGAGGAACAGGTAACTGCTCTGCGCCCGTGCTGAAATCTCCTCTCGCATGCGGTCAATATTGGTACGTTGGTAGTCTCGCAGTATGCTCATGCTTTTTTGGTATTGAACGGAGACCGGCAATAATCTCTGCTCAAAGACCTGCTTGGCTTGTTCCGCGTTCCCCGAGGCTTTCGCGCTGAAAATTTCATCGCGCGCTTTGATATAGGCCTGACGGTCGGCGTTGAGTTGATCCAATAGTCCTTGTTCTTCTTTTGACGACACCAGCTCGGTAAATTTTGCTACACGTTCGTTGTTCTCTTTGGTGGCGTTGGCGTTATCTGCCGCGAACACCTGCGCCAGAGAAGGGTCGCTGCTACGTGCAGTGGCGGTGGTCCGCTGTATCCCGGCTGCGAGCGTTGCTGCCCAGTCAGCGACCAGTCGTTCTTTGCGCAGCGGCACCAGCATGATTTGTTCTGCGTTCCGGGTTATCTGGTTGAGTTGATAAATACCGCTGGCAAGCATAATCAACGAAAACGCGATAAGTATCCCAAACCCTACGGATAACCGAGTACCGATTTTGTAGTTTTTCATTTTTTCTCCCGGGTTTCTCTGCCACTGGTTGTCAGATTTCCCCTATGTTCGACATAACGGATATGTTTAGTCATTTATTTTCGCAACGCGAATAATGTAGAAGGTACGACGGAGTGTCTAAATATGGCTAATTCCCGATTAATTTAATTAACATTCAATGTATTAAGACGCATTTTTATTAACAATAAAAGGTTATTATCACGTAGATGCACGTCAACGTAACTGTTTGGTTATGTCCTCTTTTCTTCTCCTGCACCATGATGCTATTTAGGGTACAGACAGTGGTGGAAATCAAAGTTTTATTGAGTAATGTTTTATTCACCTCACATTATTTTGAGTAATCTGCTGCCAGCCGTGGCAAGGCCAGCCGGATAGCCAGAATAATTGTAGATGATTCACGGTATATTGCCGTGTGCTGGTGAGATTAGGGCATGTTATGTCCCCGCAGGCGGTGATGAGATACCTGCGGGGAATACGGTGAGCAACTCAGAATCGATAGCCAACACCGACAGTAAAGCCGTTGATGGCGCGATTGCCATTGATATCCGCTTTGGTTCCTTCGTAACCTAGGTTGACAGACAGGTTTTCTACCGGATTGATGATAACCCCGGCACCATAAGCGAAGGCGTTCGATGAGAATGTACTCTTTTGCGTCCCCTGGCTGATTAACCCTTTACCGCTTTCGAAATTGAACCACTCGGAAGAGACATCGGTTTTAACGTGAGCGGTACCAATCAGCGCATATACACTGACCACGGGGTTGATGCGATAAGCCGGGCCTACCAGGAACGAGTAGTATTTGCTGTCGGCATGATTACGGATCACATCGTCACTAATACGGTTTGATACGTCAGCATCGCCATCAAGATAAGAAAAGGAACCAATCAGGCTAAGCACTGAGTCCACTTCATAGCGGTATTGCACATTAACGCCGCCAATGTTTTTCAGACCCTGAATTTTGCTTTGTGCATACCCGACAGAAAAGGTATTCATGCCTGCATGAGCGGTCAGTCCACAGAGCAATCCACTTGCCAATAACGCCGATAACACTATTTTTTTCATTATCCTATCCATTTGAAGGTTTTATTTTTTACGTCTCACTCCCCAAAGCACCTCTGTGCCAGAGGAGGTTTGCTGAATTATGTAGAGCAGAGACAACGGCAGGAAAAACCCAATGATGTACGCAACCGAAAGGTGCGCCGCCGAATAGTACTCGGCACACTGGGTTGATGGAGTCCTTGTTATCACGCGGGTGTGTTATCGGCGAGACGAAGAAATAATTCACGGCAAGAGGCATTGATGGGGGTGAAAACAGCATAATTGTCGGTTTTAGGCGAGGGTTCACGCCCCTTAACTGGTCAAACCACCCAAAAATTCCCTTTCTGTGAAGATGTTATCCGTTTTTTCTATTATCCACGGGCAAAATACCGGCGCGACAGGTCTTTATTTTGCCCGGGAAGTGGCATTATGTGCAGTTCACAATGACAGGGACTGATGCTATCCGGTCAGGCAAGGATTAACGACGTTCCACCCGGAGAGAGGCCGTGGAAGCAGAGAATACCTTGGGAGTCATTTCCCGCTATCTGAAGAAGTTGCATGTGTTGACGCTGTGTGTCAGTGACGATGACGATTTATGGTGCGCCAACTGCTTTTATGTATTTGATGATGAAAAGATTGCTTTTTATCTGATGACGGAGCCGGATACGCGGCATGGTGAGATCATGCGACGCTGTCCGCGCGTGGCCGGTACGGTCAACGGCCAGCCCAAAAGCGTGTTGCTGATTAGAGGCGTGCAGTTTCTGGGGGAAATCAGCCGCTTGAGCGGTGATGAAGAAACACAGGCACGTAATCGTTATAACGTTCGGTTTCCCATTGCGCGCAGTAGCGGCGCACCGGTCTGGAAACTGTCGCTCAACGAAATGAAGATGACCGACAACGCGCTGGGGTTCGGAAAGAAACACCTCTGGCGTCGTGATACCGTAGCGGAGGCGTGTTAACGTTCATCAATGAGAGCGCGTCGATGAGGGCGCGTTGAAGTAGGGACTCGGTGCAGCGACCTCGGTTGCCGGTGGCGCGAAGGCGCCACACGGTTGCCTGCCGGGAGGAATGCCTGCGTCGGTGCCAGCTATCACCCCAGATGTCAGTTATCAGCGCAGATGGTGAATCACCTGATTGCGACTGCCGCGCCATACCAACGTTAAATCCCGCTGTTCCTGTATAAAACGCCCGTCCACCAGTACGTTAATCAAGTCGACGACCTGGTGCTGTTCTGGCGTCAGCTCATCCAACTGGTAGCCTGTCCACATCCAGATATCCTTGCCGGGACACTCATTGTGTACCCGTTGTACCAGCCGTAGTACGTCAGGCACATTCTGCGGGTGCAGTGGATCGCCGCCTGACAGCGACAGCCCCTGTAGCGGCAGGTTGGTATTTTGCAGATCGGCGATGATGCGATCTTCCATTTCCTGTGTGAATGGGTGCCCGGAATTCAGGCGCCAGGTACTCTGGTTATAACAGCCGGGGCACTGGTGCTCGCAACCTGCCACAAACAGGGTGCAGCGTGTTCCCGGACCGTTGACCACATCCACCGGGTAGTATTGATGGTAGTTCATAGCGATGACCGTCCAAAAGGCCGCCCGCCGGGCGGCACCAGCCTCAGGCTGCAGTCGTGAATAAGGCCGTGCGCGCAAATCAGGCGCACGGCGCGGACTTATCAGCCCAGTTGCCCACTGGCAAGGTGTTTTACCCGGCGTTTGACTTCTTCCTGCTTACCGGCGTTAAACGGACGTGCATCCGGGCTACCCAGATAACCGCACACCCGACGTGTGACCGACACCCGTGCCGCGTCGTGGTTACCGCACTGCGGGCAGGTAAAGCCTTTACTGGTGCAGGTGAATTCACCGGTATAGCCGCACTCGTAGCACTCGTCTATCGGCGTATTGGTGCCGTAATAAGGAACCCGGGTGTAGCTGTAGTCCCATACGTCTTCCAGCGCCTTGAGGTTGTGCTGCAAGTTAGGATACTCGCCGTAACAGATAAAACCGCCATTCGCCAGCGGCGGGTAAGGGGCCTCAAAATCGATCTTCTGGTACGGATTGACCTTTTTCTCCACGTCGAGATGGAAGCTGTTGGTGTAGTAACCTTTGTCAGTCACGCCAGCTACGACGCCGAACTCAGCGGTATCCAGACGGCAGAAGCGGTCGCACAGGTTTTCGCTTGGCGTGCTGTACAGGCTAAAACCGTAACCGGTCTCCTCTTTCCAGCTTTCGGTGGCGGCCTTCAAACGGGCGACAATCGCCACCGCTTTCTGGCGCAGGGTTTCGTCATCAAACACATGAACCTGATTGCTGAACAAGGCGTTGATGGTTTCATGCACCCCGATATAACCCAGCGAAATAGACGCGCGGCCGTTCTTGAAAATTTCGGCGATATTGTCGTCCGCCTTCAGGCGTACTCCGCATGCCCCTTCCATATAAAGTATAGGCGCTACACGCGCTTTTACATTTTCCAGTCGGGCAATTCGCGTCATCAGCGCTTTTTTAGCTAACAGTAGGCGCTGGTCCAGTAATTGCCAGAAACGCGCTTCGTCACCGTGGGCTTCCAGCGCGATGCGCGGCAGGTTGAGGCTGATCACGCCCAGATTATTACGCCCGTCGTGGACCTGCTCACCGTTTTCTTCGTATACGCCAAGGAAGCTGCGGCAACCCATCGGCGTTTTGAACGAACCGGTGACTTCCACCACCTGATCGTAATTGAGGATATCCGGGTACATGCGCTTGCTGGCACACTCCAGCGCCAGTTGCTTGATGTCGTAGTTCGCGTCACCCGGTTTGTGGTTGAGGCCGTCGCGGATGGCGAACACCAGTTTCGGGAACACCGCCGTTTTGTGGTTTTTACCCAGTCCGGCGATACGATTACGCAGGATGGACTGTTGAATCAGCCGCGATTGCCAACTGGTGCCCAGCCCGAAACCGAAGGTGACGAACGGCGTCTGGCCATTGGCGGTATGCAGCGTATTCACTTCATATTCCAGTGACTGGAAGGCGTCGTAGCACTCTTTTTCCGTACGACTACGGGCATAACCTTCGGCATCGGGAATCTGCCATTCGCGGGCCACAGCGCAGTGTTTTTCATGGCTGGCGGTAACGAACGGTGCCAGAATTTCATCAATGCGGTTGATGGTGGTGCCGCCGTAGATATGGCTGGCAACCTGCGCGATGATCTGCGCGGTAACCGCCGTGGCGGTGGAGATGGACTTCGGCGGCTCGATTTCCGCGTTACCCATCTTGAACCCTTGCGTCAGCATGCCGTTGAGGTCTATCAGCATGCAGTTGAACATCGGGAAGAACGGCGAATAGTCGAGGTCGTGGTAGTGAATCTCGCCACGTTCGTGTGCCAGTACCACGTCGCGCGGCAGGATGTGCTGTTTGGCGTAATGCTTGGCGACGATCCCCGCCAGCAGATCGCGCTGGGTGGGAATAACCTTGCTGTCTTTATTGGCGTTTTCGTTGAGCAGCGCCATATTACTCTGCTCTACCAGCCCACGAATTTCCTGATTTAACCGGCCCTGACGCTCGCGAGCGACATCACGATCGTGGCGGTATTCGATATAGGTGCGCGCCAGTTGTTTGTATTGGCCGGCCATCAGCAGGTTTTCTACCGCGTTTTGGATCTCACGAATATCAACGCGCGCTTTCCCTTGCATTTGCTGAGCGACGGCGGCGGCGACGGTGGCACAGTAGTCCGCATCATCCACACCTGCAGCGCTAGCCGCTTTGATGACCGCGTCATTGATTCGGTTTTCGTCAAAAGGTACCTGACATCCGTCCCGCTTAATCACTACTGGTTTCATGTTATTCCTCGGTGTGTTTCCTTTGTTGAGGTTATCCACAGGCAAAAACCACGTCTGACCACGGACGTGAAGGCTGTGGATGGTTTTGTGGATAAACACAATATGTAGGTTTCTGTAAAAGGATAGACACTATATATTGAATTCGCCTGGAAGGGGGGGCAGTTTTATTGCGCTAAAATTGACCTGGCTCAAGGAAATTTGAGCATCGTAGAGAAATCAGTCTTGGTTAAATAACGATCAAAACGTAATGAGGGCGACCTGGCCCCGTCATTACTGACTTGATGGCAGTCTGTGCTTTTAGCTATCAAGGCATCTAGACATCCATATAGGCTTTTTGTATGGTGGCGGGAAATCTCTTTTATACGATGACGTGATTAAGGAAAGACAATGGCAGACAACGTTCTGATTTTGGACGGGGGAATGGGGCGTGAACTGGCACGTATTGGCGCTCCTTTTCGTCAGCCGGAGTGGTCGGCGCTGGCGCTGATAGAGTCGCCGCAGCATGTGCGTCAGGTGCATGACAGCTTTATTGCTGCCGGTGCACAGGTGATTACCAGCAACAGCTATGCCGTGGTGCCTTTCCATATCGGCGAGGCGGAATTTAGCGCACGGGGTCAGGCTCTGGCCGCATTGGCCGGTCAACTGGCGCGTCAGGCGGCGGATGCCGCCTCGCACCCGGTACGTGTCGCCGGTTCGCTGCCGCCGGTGTTGGGCTCATATCGTCCTGATCTTTTTAACGCCGAGGCGGCGACGCCGATCCTGAAGACGTTGATCGATGCCCTTAACCCTTATGTTGATGTCTGGCTGGCGGAAACCCAAAGCTCGCTGGCGGAAGTGGCGCTGGTGCGTGAACTGTTGGCGAGCGACCCGCGCGAGCTGTGGCTGTCATTTACGTTGCAGGATGAGCTGGATGCTGACGGTCATGCCCGCCTGCGCTCCGGTGAAACCGTGGCCGCTGCCGCACAGGAGGCTGCCCGTCTGGGGGCCGCGAACCTGTTGTTCAACTGTAGCCGTCCGGAAGTGATGGCCCCCGCGGTGGCACAGGCCAGCGCGACCTTAAGTGCGCTGTCGGCACCGATTGGTGTGGGCGTGTACGCCAACGCGTTCGAGCCGGATGATAATCAGCGCGGCGCGAACGAAGGGCTGAGCCGACTGCGTACCGATACGCACCCGGAAGGCTACCTGCAATGGGCGCAAGAATGGGTGGCGCAAGGGGCATCGCTGGTCGGGGGCTGCTGTGGCATTGGCCCGGAGCATATCGCCCGTCTGGCACAGGCATTCCACCGTCAGGCGTAAACACCGACGGTCATTTTTATAACGATAATAACTATCCGTAACGGATAAGCACTCACGAAGGGAACACAACATGAATCGTCGTCACTTTATTAAAAGCGCCTGCGCCTTATCCGTCGCGGCGGCGGCTACCGGCTGGCCGTTGAGCGCCGCCTGGGGCGCGGATGCCGCAGAGCAACCGAAAAAAGGCGGTCATTTGATAGTTGGGGTGGATAACGCCTCCAGCACCGACCGTCTCGACCCGGCATTTTGGTTTGAAACCTATATGTACTTCGTGGGGTCTCAGCTATTTAACAACCTGCTGGAACTGGATGAAAAAGGCGAGCTGGTGCCGTCGCTGGCCGAATCCTGGGAGAGCAAGGACGGCGGACGCACCTGGGTGCTGGCTATCCGCAAAGGCGTACAGTTCCATGATGGCCGTACGCTCAGCGCCAAAGACGTGATCTATTCGCTCAACCACCACCGTGGTGAGAAATCCAGCTCGTCGGTGAAAGGCTATCTGGACCCGGTGGTGGCGATGGACGCCACCGGTAGCCACGAGGTCACCCTTCGTCTGAACGAACCGAACGTAGAATTCATCGCACTGCTGAGCGACGTGCATTTTGCCATTACCCCGGAAAACGAAAATTTCGACAAAGGTATCGGTACCGGTGCCTTTATTCTGGAGAGTTTCCAGCCAGGCGTGCGCACGTTGGTAAAACGCAATCCGAATCACTGGAACAGTGCGCGCGGCCATGTCGACTCGGTCGAAACGCTGGCGATGAACGACTCTACCGCCCGTGTGGCAGCGCTGGTGAGTGGCTCCGCACACATTATCAACCGCGTGAACCCGCGTATTGTCGGGCGCATTCAGAACATGCCGACCCTGCAACTGTTGCGCTCGCGTGACAGCCAGATTTTCACCTTCCCAGGTTTGAGCAATGTCGCACCGTTTAATAATGAAGATGGCCGACTGGCGCTGAAATACGCGATCGATCGCCAGCAGATTATCGATACGGTGCTGGGTGGCTATGCCAGCGTGGCGAACGATAACCCGATTTTCCCGTCCAACCGCTATTTCGCCAAAGACATTCCCCAGCGTCCCTACGACCCGGAGAAAGCCAAGTGGCACTGGCAGAAAGCCGGGTTCAGCGGCCCGCTGACACTCTCTGTCGCTGATGCCGGTTTCCCCGGCGCGGTGGATGCCGGTCAGTTGTATCAGGCGTCTGCGCAGAAGGCAGGCATTACGCTGAATGTAGAGCGTGTGCCGGACGACGCGTTCTGGGACAATGTGTGGATGAAAAAACCGTTCGTGTCCTCTAACTGGTCGGTTCGCCCTACCGCTGATGCGCTGTTGTCGCTGGTGTTCACCAGTCAGGCACCGTGGAACGAATCTGGCTGGAAGAATGATGCGTTCGACCAACTGGTACGTGCGGCACGTGGTGAAGCCAACGAAGACAAGCGCCGCCAAATCTACCATGACATTCAGGTGATGCTGGTGGATCAGAGCAGTGAAATCATTCCGCTGTATGCTGACGCGCTCGACGCCTGCAGTACCAAAGTGAAGGGATTGAATGCCATTCCAGGCTTCCCACTCAGCGGCAACCGTGCTGCGGAAAAAGTGTGGCTGGCCTGAGAGAGATAAAGGGCGGGTAAGATGCAGGTAAAAGGCAGGTAATGTGACGATGTTTCGCCGAAGGACCATGTTTTGCCAAAAGGCCATGTTTTGCCGATGGACGGTGCTTGAACAATGGGCTGGTCGCTACCCGCTGCTGATGTTGATTTTGCGGCGCTTGCTGGCGGGTGTGGCGATGGTTGCCGTGGTATCGGTACTGATTTTTGCCGGTATTCAACTGCTGCCGGGCAATGCCGCTACCGCTATTCTGGGGCAGACGGCAACGCCGGAAGCGGTACGTGCGCTGAATGCCCAGTTAGGGCTGGATCAGCCCGCGGTATCGCGTTATCTCAACTGGCTATGGGGCATGGTCGGCGGCGATTTCGGCCAGAGTTTTACCAGCCGTCAGGCGATTGCGCCGGTGCTGGCATGGCGTCTGGAAAATACGTTGTTTCTGGCCGGGTGTACCGCCGTGGTGGCGGTGCCGCTGGCGCTGCTGATAGGCTTTTTGTCGGTGCGTTATCAGGGCAGTTGGCTGGACCGGCTGCTCAATCTGTTTACCCGCGTCGCGGTGGCGTTGCCGGAGTTTTTCTCCGGCTACCTGCTGATTTTGATTTTTTCCATCACCCTGTTCTGGCTGCCGAGCAACAGTAATGTGAGCGATCATATGCCGCTTGGGGCACATTTGACGGCTATCGCGCTACCCTGTCTGACGCTGGTGCTGGCAGTTCTGGGCCACATGAGCAACATGACCCGTGCGGCGCTGATAGGCGCGCAAAACGCCGCCTATGTCGACACGGCATTGCTGAAAGGGATGTCGCCTTCGGTTATCCTGCTGCGCCACGTGCTGCCCAACGCCTGGGGGCCGATCATCAACGTGATTGTTCTTAACCTGGCGTACCTGATGGTAGGCGTGGTGATTGTCGAAAGCGTGTTTGTTTACCCTGGGCTTGGTCAGTACATGGTCGATAGCATCAGTAAACGCGATATGCCGGTGATTCAGGGCTGCGCGCTGGTGCTGGCGACGATTTACATCCTGCTGAATTTGCTGGCAGATGTGGTATCGCTGATGGCGAACCCGCGTCTGCGCCATGCCCGGCGGTAATGCCGTCAACCGAATGGATATCTGTACATGCCTGCTGTAAAACCTTCCGTGGTGCTCGGTCTGCTGGGGCTGGGTCTGTTTATTGGGGTGGCGTTATTCGCGCCCTGGATTGCGCCTTACCCGGCCGATAAGGTGGTGGCGGGTGCCTGGTTGGGACCCATGCCGCAGGCGTGGCTGGGTACTGACAATATCGGGCGTGACCTGTTTTCCCGCTTGATTTGGGGAACGCGTACCTCGCTGGCGGTGACTGCACTGGCGGCAGCGTTAGCGTTTGCGCTGGGCGCCGGGCTGGGTTTTCTGGCCGGGGTGTGTGGCGGTTGGGTGGACCAACTGATTTCCCGCGTTAATGACGTGCTGATGGCGATCCCGACACTGATTCTGGCTCTGGTGGTATTGGCGATGCTGCCGAAAAGCACCTTCATCATCATTCTGGTTCTGGGCGTGTTGGAAGCCACTCGCGTGCTGCGGGTAGCGCGTTCGCTGGCGGTGGATATCGCCACCCAGGAGTTCATTGAGGTCGCGCGACTGCGCGGTGAGTCGATGGGGTGGATCCTGTGGCGTGAGATTTTACCGAATGCGCGCAACACGCTGGTGGCGGAATTCGCGCTGCGTTTCATCTTTATTTTGCTGTTCCTGTCGGCGTTGTCGTTTCTGGGGTTAGGGATCCAGCCGCCCACCGCCGACTGGGGTGGACTGGCTCGTGACAATAAAGACGGCATCCTGTTTGGGGTGTGGGCGGCGCTGGTGCCGGGGGCGGCCATCGCATTGCTGGCGGTGTCGCTCAATGTGGTGGCGGACTGGCTGCTAAGCCGTGACGGTCGTAACTGGCGTGGAGGCCGTCATGAGTGAGTTGCTGCGGGTCGAACAGTTGTGCGTGACGGCAGGCGGCCGGGCACTGGTAGAGGACATCAACTTTACCCTTCATAAAGGGGAAGTGTTGGGGTTGATTGGCGAGTCCGGCGCGGGGAAATCCACCATCGGTCAGGCGATTCTTGGGCACTGTCGTCACGGCATGCGTATTGAAATCGGGCATATTTGGTTTCAGAACGGTGATAAGCGCAGTGATCTGGCCTCGCTATCAGAGCGTCAGCTGCGGGCTGTTCGTGGCGCACGCATTGCTTATGTGGCGCAATCCGCCAGTGCCTCGTTTAACCCGGCGCAGCGTATCGGCGAGCAGGTGATTGAAACGGCGGTGCGTCACGGTGTGTTGTCACGCCAGCAGGCGGTGGCACGGGCAATTGAACTGTTTACCCAACTGTCGTTGCCGGAACCGCAAACCTTCTTCCAGCGTTATCCGCATCAGGTATCCGGCGGTCAGTTGCAGCGGGCGATGATCGCGATGGCGATGTGCGCTGGCCCCGACCTGATCATTTTTGATGAACCGACCACCGCGCTGGACGTGACCACCCAGCTCGGAGTACTCAACGCCATCGATGAGATTATCCGTCTTACCGGTGTGGCCGCATTGTATATCAGCCACGATCTGGCGGTGGTGGCGCAAATCAGCCACCGCATTATGGTGTTACGGCATGGTCGTCAGGTAGAAACCGGCGACACCGCGTCATTGCTGGCTAGCCCTGTTGAAGCCTACACCCGTGACCTGTTACAGGCGCGTGGCGAACCCAAGGTACCGCAAGCGGCGACAGATGACATCTTGCTGGATATCCGTCATCTTGGTGCACGTTATCAGCAACAACCGGTATTGCAGGACGTATCGTTGCAACTGGCGCGTGGACGCACGCTGGCGGTGATCGGCGAATCAGGGTCGGGCAAGTCAACGCTGGGGCGTACCCTGTGTGGGTTGCTGGCACCGGCAGGCGGCGAGATTCGGCTTAATGGCGACGCGCTGCCAGCGAAACTGGTGCAGCGCAATCGTGCTCAGTTGCAATCGATCCAGATGATTCATCAGCATCCGGACACCGCGCTCAACCCGCGTTTACCGGTCGGTGTGCAGATTGAACGCTCAATGGTGTGCCTGACCCAACTGGACGCCGCCGCGCGACGCTTGCGCGTCAGCGATTTGTTGCATCAGGTCGGGTTGCCCGCGGAGATGGCGCAGCGTTACCCCACCGCGCTGTCAGGTGGTCAAAAGCAACGCGTTTGTATTGCCCGCGCACTGGCGGCACAGCCGTCGCTTATCATCTGCGACGAGCCGACCTCGGCGCTGGACCCGCTGGTCGCCCGTGACGTGCTCGCGCTGCTGCGTCAGATCCAGCAGGAAACCGGTGTGGCTTATCTGTTTATCACCCACGATTTACACGTGGTGCGCGAAGTGGCTGATAGCGTGGCGGTGCTGCGTCACGGCCATATTGTCCGGCAAGGCCCGGTGACGGAAGCCTTGTCACCGCCGCTGGATGACTACACGCAGCAACTGCTGCTGGCGGTGCCAGAAATGCGCTGCGGCTGGTTGCGGGATGTGATGGCGCGGGAAAGTTCCGCCTTGTCATAACCGAATACGCCGAGCGACAAGCACATTATTCACTATGATCGGGCAAGCGTTGCTGTTTGTCCGGTAAGTCACATGATAAGTCCGGTCTTGAGCAGTTTGGGCCTTACCCTTGTGGCGGAAACGGCGGCAATTGCCTAAACGTATTCAGTAATCCTTCCGACCAGGCTTTACGAATGGTGGCGAAGTAAGGGTCGTTTTCGGTGATGCGGTGCTGTTCGCTGATATCGAAACTGCCAGCACGGTATATCATCACATCCAGCGGCAAGCCGACCGACAGGTTGCTGCGCAATGTTGAGTCAATCGAAATCAGTGCACAGCACATGGCCTGTTCCAGCGGCGTATCCATCGTCAGCACCCGGTCGATAATCGGTTTACCGTATTTGCTCTCGCCTATCTGGAAGTAAGGGGTGTCGCCGGTCGCTTCGATAAAGTTGCCTTCCGGATAGATATGGAACAGCCGCGGGGCTTCGTCGCCAATCTGGCCGCCAAGCAGCAGGTTGCAGCCGAAATTGGTGCTGCTACCGTTCTGCTGGGCCAGACTGTCGCGGTGGATAACCTCGCGCACGGTTTCACCCACCAGCGTGGCGGCATCGTACAGGGTACTGGTTTGCATCAGGTTGGGCGTATGCTGGGCGTGGATACGCGCTTTGAGCAGGCTGATAATGCTTTGGGTGGTGGCAAGATTACCCGCCGACTGGATAACCAACACGCGCTCACCTTCCTGATGGAATACGTGGAGCTTTCTGAAGGTTGCGATGTGATCAACCCCCGCATTGGTGCGGGAGTCGGAAGCAAAAACCAGCCCGTCAGACAGACGCATGGCCACACAGTAGGTCATACAGTACCTTTTTACCGATTTTACCGACTAGACGAAAACAGGAGTCGTCGCTCCTGTCATTGTTGCTGTTGCACCTGTTGCTGGCGTTCGAACAGGCTCACTGCTGCTTCTGAAAACATCTCTTCACACCCGCCCCCCAGTCGACTGCCGCGCACCGGGCAGGCATCCAGGTAATCCATCCCCACCGCAAGGCGCAAATGCTGATTGAGCTTGCGGGTGTTGTTGGTGATGTCAAAACTGTGCCAGCGCTCGTTGAGCCACACCTCAGCCCAGGCATGCATGGCGACATGCGTGGTATCCCGGCTATACACGTAACCACTGACATAACGCGCCGGAATATGCAGGCTGCGGCAGCAGGCCAGAAACACATGGGTGTGATCCTGACAGACGCCCTTGCCTTTGGCAAAGGCCACGCAGGCGGTATCCTGCACCTGTGTGGCGCCGGGAGTATACGGCATTTTCAGTTGCAATTCTGCCATCAGGGTTTCCAGACTGCCAATCGGGTCCGCCTCCTGATAATAGCGACGGGCAAAGTGGCGGATGGCATCATCCGCTTCGGTCAGCGTGGTACCGCGCAGGAAAATCAACGGCGACAATCCGTCTTCCTCTTCGGGTACCTCTTCCACGCCCTCGGTAATTTCCACCACCCCTTGTGCGTGGATCAGAATATCGTGGTGCGGGCTATCCAGCGTGAGCACATGCATCAGATTGCCATAGGCATCGGTGGTGGCGACGGCGGGCGTGGGCAGAGTCAGCTTCCATTCCCGAATGCGCTGGCGGGCAGAACTTTGCGGCGTCAGCCGCAGATACTGGGTGCTGAACTTCACTTCTTCATCGTAACGGTAGTGGGTCAGGTGATTGATGGTCAGTTTCATAGCGCCTCCAGATAGGTATGACGGATGCTGTCAGCCAGTTCGTTGATTTTGGTGAGGAAACGGTTGAGGTAGTGTTGCAGGTCGTCGGCGATGATATCGTCGAGCGAGCCGAAGCGCAGTTCCACGTGCAGCAAATGCGCCAGACGTTGCGGGATACGCGCCCGTTCGCTGCCGATCATCTCCAGTTGCTGTACCAGATCGCCCACGCAGGCATGCAGCGATCGGGGGACGTCATTGCGCAGTACCAGCAGTTCGGTGACCGTTTCCCGGCTAATGGGCTGACGATAGAGGCTGTGGTAGGCTTCGCGGGCGCTCACCGCTCGTAGCAGGGTATCGAGCCGGTAGTATTCGCGCACCGGGTCGAGGTCGTTATTGAGCTGCTGATCCTTGACGGTCAGCAACTGAGCGGTAGCGAACGATCGTTCGATCAAGGTGCCGATGCGAATAAAACATTGGGCGTCGTTACGCAGCAAGGTGCCGAACATGGCACCGCGAAACAGGTGAGCGCGCTCTTTCACCCAGTCAAAAAAGGCGTCGATACCAATTTTATCCACCCCGGACTGGCGCAGGTTACGAATATCAATACGGGTGGTATTGATGCACTCCCACACCTCGGACGACAGGCTGCCGCGCACCGCGTGCGCATTGTTCCACGCCATTTCGATACAGCTGTAAATGCTACTGGGGTTGTGGCTGTCCAGCGCAAAGAAATTCAGCAGGTTATTCATGGTGAAGCGGGCGTAGCGCTCCTGAAACAGTTCATGGGTGAACGTCAGGTTGAGCGGCAGCGCCAGATCGTGCTGCTGCTGGCTGTGGCGCGGCATCATCGACAGTTTGTAGGTGACGTCCAGCACGCGGGCGACACTCTCCGCCCGTTCCAGATAACGGGCCATCCAATAAAGCTCGCTGGCGGTACGACTTAGCATGATTCATCCTCCTCCATCACCCAGGTGTCTTTGGTGCCGCCGCCTTGCGAGGAGTTCACCACCAGTGAGCCTTCAGTCAGCGCGACGCGGGTCAGTCCGCCGGGAACCAGTCGAATTTCCTCGCCGTAGAGGACAAACGGGCGCAGGTCGATGTGGCGGGGTGCTAATCCCTCCTCGACGAAAGTAGGGCAGGTGGAGAGCGCCAGCGTGTCCTGGGCAATATAGTTACCGGGGTTAGCCAGCAGACGCTGACGAAAATCCTCGATTTGCTGGCGGGTGGATTTGGGGCCGACCAGCATGCCGTAGCCCCCGGCACCGTGTACTTCTTTCACCACCATGCTGGCGAGATTCGCCAGTACATAAGCGAGATCGTCGGGTTTGCGGCACTGCCAGGTGGGGATATTGCCGAGGATCGGCTCCTCAGACAGATAGAAGCGGATCATCTCCGGTACATAAGGGTAGATGGATTTGTCGTCCGCCACGCCGGTGCCGATAGCGTTTGCCAGCACCACACCGCCAGCGCGGTATACCGACAGTAGTCCCGGCACACCCAGCATGGAGTCGGCGCGGAACGCCAGCGGGTCGAGGAAGGCGTCGTCAATACGGCGGTAGATCACATCCACCCGGCACGGGCCTTCGGTGGTGCGCATATACACCGCGCCCTCTTTGACGAACAGGTCCGCGCTTTCGACTAATTCCACCCCCATTTGCTGAGCGAGGAAGCTGTGTTCGAAATAGGCACTGTTGAAGCGGCCCGGCGTCATCACCACCACGGTTGGGTCGTCAATGTGGGTGCTCTCGCGCAGGGTTTGCAACAGGTAGCTGGGGTAACGCTCTACCGGTGCGATGTGCTGGCTGGCGAACAAATCCGGATAAAGCCGCATCATCATTTTGCGGTTTTCCAGCATGTAAGAAACCCCGGATGGCGTGCGCAGGTTGTCTTCCAGTACGTAATAGTGGCCGTCGCTATTGCGTACCATATCGATACCGGTGATGTGTGCGTAAATATTGTTATGCAGATCAACACCCTGCATACAAGGCTGGTACTGCTCGTTCGCCAGTACCTGTTCGCGGGGCACGATACCAGCGTTGAGGATATGCTGCTTATGATAGATGTCGTAGAGGAAGGCGTTGAGCGCTTTGACGCGCTGGCGAATGCCGAGGTCCAGCATTTTCCATTCGTTGGCCGGGATAATACGCGGCACACTGTCAAACGGGATCAGGCGCTCGGTGCCGCCTTCTTCGCCGTAGACATTAAAGGTAATTCCCACCCGGTGAAACAGTAACTCAGCCTGATCTTTCTTCTGGCGGATGGCATGTTGGTCGGTCTGTTGCAACCATTGCCAGTAAGCGTCGTAGTGCTGGCGTTGCTGGCCTTCTGCGCTGAGCATCTCATCGTAGTAAGGCGCGGCCGGAAGCGTCATTTTTATCATTGTCATCCCCTGCATTCCGCTTGATAGAAGATACAAGAGAAATGCAGAAAGCATGCCAGCGTGGTAAATGAGGTACTTATCGCAGGTGGCGGAGAAAAACTGCACTTCGTTGGTGCAAATGATGGCAAGCGGTGCGCTATGGCGGGGTTATGCAGTGAATAACGTGATAACGGATGGTGCGATAGCGGAGAGGGCGCACAGAGTTGAGTCAACACTATCAGTCAATAGCGAAAAAACGCGCGACAAAATGTTGCTTATTGCGATTTAATGTCCTATTCTGCTACTGAGCTATAGTGTATAGATACGATTAAGACGATTAGATAAAGGTGTAAACAAAATGGCTATCAGCATTCGATTGGATGAAGACTTCGTCACTGAAGTCAAGGTGTATGCAGAAGCATCCAGCCGTAGTGTGCCCAAGCAGATAGAACACTGGGCCAGAATCGGCAGGATTGCTGAAGATAATCCTGATCTGACATACGAATTTATTATGGATACTTTGCTCGCCCAAAGCGAAGTAGAGAATGGTAAGGTTTCCCGTTATGTCCGAAGAACAAAACCAGGCAGAGATTGAGGTTTATCAGACCAACCGGTTTGAAAAAGCATTGGACAAATTGCCACAGCAATTCAGATCTGTTGTTGAAGATGAGATTGATGCGATTGTTGAAAATCCTGAACTGGGTGAGCTAAAGAAAGGTGACTTGAGTTATTTAAGGGTTCATAAGTTCAAGCTGAACAACCAGTTAACATTGCTGGGGTATAGCTGGAATCAGAGCCAGCTCATCATCCATCTGTTGAGCTTAGGTTCTCATGAAAACTTTTATCAGCAACAGAAAAAGATGAGAAAGTCAGATTTAAAACTCATCAGATAAACGAAACCCCGGTATTAGCCGGGGTTCGCCTATTCAGGCATGATGACATTCGTAATCAATCATCATCCCTGCCTGTGATAGCGGGGGAGCTTAACCGCGAACCGCGATGGCTTCGATTTCGATTTTCACGTCTTTCGGCAGACGAGCCACTTCCACGCAGGAACGGGCCGGGAACGGCGCGTTGTGCTCGGTGAAGAAGGCTTCATAGGCGGCGTTCACCGTGGCGAAGTCGTTCAGATCTTTCACGAACACCGTGGTTTTAACGATATTGCTCACTTTCAGACCTGCCGCTTCCACGATGGCTTTCACGTTTTCCAGCGACTGACGAGCCTGCGCGGTAACGTCGTCCGCCACCAGACCGGTTTTCGGATCCACCGGGATCTGACCGGACGTGATGATCATGCTGCCCAGGTCAACACCCTGAACGTAAGGGCCGATAGCGGCCGGTGCCTGTTCCGTACTGATAATGCGTGACATGTTTTCTCCTGATTATGTCTGAAACGATGCGACTTCCGCATTATTCCAAAAAGCCCGCCGTCAGGCCAATGCTGCATACCACAGTTGGCGTTTTCCTGACGGCGTATTGGCATCAATGACTGTTTAACACCGCCTGACGTTCGAATTCTTTCTCGCAGTATTTGCACTTCAGGTGCACGTCAGCGCCGACTTGCTTGATGCTGAAGGACGAATTGACCGGCTCGATACGGCTGATGCAGTTGCTGTTAGGGCAGGTCAGCACGCCTTCAATGTGCGACGGCAATTGCGGGTGCAGTTTGCGTACCACTTCGTAATTGTCGATTTGATTGACGGTGGCTTGCGGCGCATACATCGCCAGTTGGTTAGCCTGCTCTTCAGTCAGAAAGATATTTTCAATCTTGATCAGGTCCTTGCGGCCCAGATGGTTGGAAGGCAAGTTCAGGCCGATGGTGATGCGCTGGTCGGTGGCGGTCAGTTTGAACAGCGTCAGTAATTTGAAGCCAACCTGTGCCGGAATATGGTCGATCACCGTACCGCGTTTGATGGCTTCTACCTGTAATTTGTTGTCGTGAGTCATGCTGTGTGCTCCTCTCTCACAGAACCAGTTCGCTGTTCAGAACCAACGCCAGCAGAGCCTGGCGCGCGTAAATGCCGTTACCTGCCTGCTGGAAGTAGTAGGCGTAAGGGGTGCTGTCCACGTCGGTGGTGATTTCATCGATGCGCGGCAGCGGGTGCAGGACTTTCAGGTTGTCGCGGGCGTTGCCCAGGTCGGAAGCACGCAGGATAAACTGCGATTTGATATTGATGTATTCCGACGGGTCCAGGCGCTCTTTCTGAACGCGGGTCATGTACAGAATATCCAACTGCGGTACCACTTCTTCAATGCTGGTGTGCAGGCTGTAGGGAATATTTTTCTCTTTCAGCATGTTGAGGATGTAGTCCGGCATCGCCAGCGCATCTGGCGAGATGAAGTAGAAGCGATTGCCGTCGAACTTGGCCAGCGCCTGGGTCAATGAATGGACGGTACGTCCGTACTTCAGGTCGCCGACCATCGCGATATTGATGTTGCTCAGGCGGCCTTGCGTTTCCTGAATGGTGAACAGGTCCAGCAGTGTCTGGGAGGGGTGTTGGTTGGCGCCGTCGCCCGCGTTGAACACCGGCACCCCGCCGGAGAACTCGGTTGCCAGCCGTGCCGCCCCTTCCTGCGGGTGGCGCATCACAATGGCATCCACATAGTTGCTGATGACGGAAATGGTGTCGGCCAGCGTTTCGCCTTTTTTACCGAGCGAGGTGTTGCTGCTGTCGGCAAAACCCACCACCGAAGCGCCCAGGCGGTGGATGGCGGTTTCAAACGACAGACGGGTGCGGGTAGAAGCCTCAAAGAAACAGCTGGCGACCACCTTGTGCTTGAGCAGTTCCGGCTGGGGATGGGCTTTCAGGCTGGCCGCCACCTTGAGCGTCAGCTCCAGATCGTCCCGGCTGAGATCGTTGATTGAGATGATGTGTCTTTTATATAGCGGATTGACCATGTGTCTATGCTCCCCTCGGTTAGGCCCGGTAAACAAACGGATGGCTGGCGGCGACAGGCAAAAAAAAGCCCCTCAACGAGGGGCTTTTTTTATAAATCTGTCAGGCAACGGAAGGAAAAACGCCGTCATGCTGCCAACAGGCAGTTGCGGTAAGACACCCACAAAGACAGCAGCGTTAGACATGTTCCCTCCCGGCAAATTGTCCGGAATTATACGCGCCGAAGAGGTGAATTCAAGCAGAAAAACGCTGTCTTTTCGCGGTGAGCAATCGGTTGCGGTTAGGTGTTTCACCATTCGCTGAAACGCACGGTTCGGATCACTTTTTTACGCTTGCTGGCTGGCAGCGTAATGCCGACAGGAGTATAAGGAATCAAAACATTGTTTCAGTTTGTTTATTTATAGGAGCAGTCATGATTACCGGTAATGTCGACCATCTGGATCTATTCCCCTATCTGCCAGCCAAACTGCGCGAGGCGATTGAGTATGTGAAGCAGCATATCAACGCCGATACCCCGCTCGGCAAGCACGATATCGACGGCAATAAGGTGTTTGTACTGGTGTCGAACGACAGTACGGAACCGTTTGAGAAACGCCGTGCCGAGTATCACGCCAAATACCTGGATATCCAGATTGTGCTAAACGGCACGGAAGGGATGACCTTCAGCAACCTGCCAGCAGGCAAACCGGACGTAGACTGGCTGGCGGATAAAGATATCGCCTTCCTGCCGTCCGGCGAGCAGGAAAAACAGGTGGTACTGCAGACCGGCGATTTTGTGGTGTTCTTCCCCGGTGAAGTACATAAACCGCTGTGTGCCGTTGGCGAGCCAGCACATGTGCGCAAGGCGGTCGTGAAAATCGACGCCACGCTGGTGCGGTAACCCGACCACCGCAAGCCGTCATGCCTGTAACGGGATACCTGTAATGGGAGAGGCGCCATGCGCTCTCCCTGGCTCGTTGATTTCAATATCCTCGATTCCACTATTGTTGATTTTCTCGCCGTGCTGTCTCTTTCCTCCTTTGCGTGATCCTGCCCGATATTGGCTCCTCTTCCTTCATCGTGATTGATGACTGAAACCGGTTGCAGTGGCGATAAAGTTGATGCACTCTGAAACCGGTTTCAGTTTCTGTGAGAGGAAAAGAGATGAGTCAATTACCCGCAGGGTTTTTATGGGGCGGTGCGGTAGCCGCGCATCAGTTGGAAGGTGGCTGGAATGAGGGCGGCAAAGGCCCCAGCGTGGTGGATGTGCTCACCGCTGGCGCACACGGCACACTGCGCCGTATTACCGATGGTGTAATTCCCGGCGAGTCCTACCCGAACCACGAAGCGATCGACTTTTATCATCGTTATAAGGATGACATTGCGCTGTTTGCGGACATGGGCTTCAAGTGTTTTCGCACCAGCATTGCCTGGACGCGTATTTTTCCTCATGGTGATGAGGCCGAGCCGTGTGAGGCCGGGCTTCAGTTTTATGACGACCTGATCGACGAGTTACTCAAACACGGCATCGAGCCGGTGCTGACCCTCAGCCACTTTGAAATGCCGTTGCATCTGGTGCAGCAGTACGACGGTTGGATGAGCCGTAAAACGCTGGATTGCTTTGTGCATTTCGCCGAGACGGTAATCACACGTTATCAGCACAAAGTGAAATACTGGATGACGTTCAACGAGATCAATAACCAGAAGAATGTATCGGCCGAGATTTTCGGCTGGATGTGTTCCGGGGTGAAATTCCCACAGAAGGCGAAGCCGGAAGAAGCGATGTATCAGGCGGTGCATCACCAGTTCGTCGCCAGCGCGCTGATCGTCAAAAAAGCGCACGATATCAACCCGGATATCAAAGTGGGCTGCATGTGCGCCTTCGTGCCTTACTACCCGTACTCCTGCCATCCGCAGGACGTGATGCTGGCGACACGTGCGATGCACGACCGTTTCTACTTCACCGACGTGCAGGTGCGCGGCCACTACCCGGCCTATGCCCGGCGTGAGTGGGCGCTCAAGGGTTACCACATCCACATGGAGCCAGAAGACGAGCAGATTCTTCGGGAAGGCAAGTCGGATTACATCGGGTTTAGCTACTACATGTCGAATGTGGTGAAGCACGATGTACATAATCACATTGCTGCCAGCATGGACGGCAGCTCCGAACACTCGGTTGTTAATCCGCACCTGAAAGCCAGCGACTGGGGATGGCAGATTGACCCAACCGGGCTGCGTCATGCGCTGGTGACCTTGTATGAGCGCTATGAAGTGCCGTTGTTTATCGTCGAAAACGGGCTGGGCGCTATCGATAAGCCGGATGCGAACGGCGTGTGTCAGGATGATTACCGTATCGATTACCTGCGCTCGCATATTGAAGCCATGAAGGCGGCGGTATGGGAAGATGGCGTCGATCTGATGGGGTATACGCCGTGGGGTTGTATCGATCTGGTGTCGTTCACCACCGGTGAGATGGCGAAGCGTTACGGCTTTATCTACGTCGACAAACACGATGACGGTACCGGAACGCTGGCGCGTACGCCGAAAAAATCCTTCTACTGGTATCAGCGGGTGATTGCCTCAAACGGTGAGGAACTGTAACCCGTGTCAGGGTGAACGTGTGGGCCGATAACTCAGGTTATTCGGCCCATTGTTGAGCCCATCGTCATTGGATGTGGCTCATTATTTCCGCCGTTTACATCTCGACGCTCTGACTTAACGTCGCCACCATCACCGCTTTGATGGTGTGCATGCGGTTTTCGGCCTGATCAAACACAATGCTGTGGGCTGATTCAAACACGTCGTTGGTGACTTCCATGCCGTTGTGCAAACCATACTGCTCGGCCATTTGCTTGCCAAGGGTGGTGTGATCGTCGTGAAATGCTGGCAGGCAGTGCAGGAATTTCACCTGCGGGTTGCCCGTCGCGGCAATCATCGCGGCATTGACCTGATACGGCCGCAGCAGGTCGATACGCTGTTGCCACACCTCTTTCGGCTCACCCATCGAAACCCACACGTCGGTGTAGATAAAGTCCACGCCGTTGACTCCGCTCACGACATCTTCCGTCAGCGTGATCGAACCGCCGGTTTTGGCTGCCGCTGCCTGACATTCCGCCACCAGCCCCGCATCCGGCCAGCAGGCTTTCGGCGCGATCAATCTCAGCTCCAGCCCGGTGATGGCGGCCGCTTCCAGCATACTGTTGCCCATGTTATTGCGGGTATCGCCCACGTAGGCCAGCTTCATACCTGACAGCGGTTTGCCCGGCAGGTGTTCCTGCATGGTCAGCAAATCCGCCAGCAACTGGGTTGGGTGAAATTCGTTGGTCAGCCCGTTCCACACCGGCACGCCGGAAAACTCCGCCAGCGTTTCCACCAGCACCTGGCCGTAGCCACGGTACTGGATGCCGTCATACATGCGGCCCAGCACTCGGGCGGTGTCTTTCATGGATTCTTTGTGGCCTATCTGGCTACCGTTCGGGCCGAGGTAAGTGACCTGCGCGCCCTGATCGTATGCAGCAACTTCGAAAGAGCAACGAGTGCGGGTCGAATCTTTTTCGAAGATGAGTGCGATGTTTTTACCTTGCAGGTGGCGAGTCTCGGAGCCGTTTTTCTTATTCGTTTTGAGGGTGGCGGCGAGGGTCAGCAGGCTGTTGATTTCAGCGGGGGTGAAATCCATCAACCGTAAAAAATGGCGTTTATAGAACGGGTTCATCGTTGTCTTCTCCATGTGGCTCAACACTTCGGTTGAATTAAAATTCACTTTATATGTGTAAATATTCAAATTCAAGTGTCGTGTTCAAACTTTCTGGTGGAGAGAGAGGCTGGCCTGTGGGAAAATGGCTGTCATCTTTGCCGCTTTGATGAGGACTGAGACATGGCAAACCGCGAACTGCTGGAAGAACAACGTGAAGAGACCCGCCTGATCATCGAAGAACTGCTGGAGGACGGCAGCGACCCCGATGCGCTCTACACCATTGAACACCATTTCTCAGCCGAGAAGTTTGAAGAACTGGAGAAAGTGGCGGTAGACGCGTTCAAACTGGGTTATGAAGTGACAGACGCTGAAGAGATGGAAATGGAAGACGGCGTGGTGCTGATGTGCTGCGACGCCATCAGCGAAGTGGCGCTGAACGCCGAGCTTATCGACCAGCAGGTGGAACAACTGCTGTCGCTGGCTGAACGTCATGGGGTCAACTATGACGGCTGGGGCACCTACTTTGAAGACCCGAACGGCGAAGACGATGAAGACGAGTTCGGTGAAGACGAAGATTTTTATGACGAGGACGATGACGGCAAACGTCATTAATACCTGGTCAATGACTATCTTGTGAACCTGTCGCCCGGTTTGTACCGGGCGATACGTTTTCTGCGTGGTGTGCCGTGATGCCACCTGCGTCTTTACCGCATTTTTGCTATCACAGTATTTTTGACATCACAGTATTTTTAACATCCTGACTTCACAGTCCACATGGCCGGTGTTGCCCATGGCATGCGGAATATGTCGAAAACCCAACTTTTCATACAGCGTGATAGCACTGGTCAGGTGTGCGGTGGTTTCCAGATAACAGCGGCGAAACCCTTGCTCACGGCCAAAGGCCAGCGCCTGCTCAGCCAACTGCCGTGCAATACCTCTGCCACGCGCCAGCGGCAGGAAATACATTTTCTGTAATTCACAGACATCCGCTTCGCCGCCTGACAACGGGGCCAGCCCGCCACCACCGACCACTTCACCGTCACATTCCACCACCCAATAGGCGCTGGCAGGACGACAATAGAGTTCGAACAGCTGGTCCAGGTTAGGGTCGGAGACGGTATACCCTTTGTCGGCGGTCAGGCCGAATTCAGCGGAAACCAGACGAATAACACGGGCTATCGCCGCGTTGTCGGTGGCCGTAATCGGGCGGGTCAGCAAGGAGATTGGCGCTGAAGTTGTCATGTTGCTCACTCTTATCGGCAGAATCCGGTCAGGTCGAAAACGTCGGCAACAGGCTGACGTGCTCCGATGTGATATGCATCGGCGATTATACGCACCGACGTGCCGCCCCAAAACCTGTTATTGATAACGGCCTGTTGTGAAAAGCGCAACCCGAGGGGGAAACAGCAGGTTGCCACCCGAAGGCGGCGGTTTGATGCGGTTTCTCTTCGTTCAGATCTTGATCTGTTTTCTCATATATGAGATTTTTTATCAAAATTGATATTCAGGATGCGCGATGGAACCTTCTCTTTCTGAAACCGATCGTCTTTGCGAAACGGATCGTCGTCTGGCTGAACGGCTGGCGGCACTGCGCCGTGAGCGCGACTGGTCGCTGGACGAACTGTCGCAGCGCAGTGGCATCAGCCGGGCGACTCTGTCGCGTCTGGAACGTATGGCGTCGAGCCCGACGGCGGTATTGCTGGGTCGCCTGTGTGCGGTATACGGCTGCACCATGTCGGGTCTGCTAGCCGAAGTCGAACTCCCGTTGCCCCAGAAACTGAGCGTCACCCAGCAGCCGGTGTGGGTTGACCCGGAAACCGGGTTTATCCGTCGTGTCGTCTCCCCGTCTTCTGCTGGTTTTCGGGCCGAAATGATTCACGGCGAGTTACCGGCGGGGGCGCGTATCGACTATAACGCGCCGCCGCTGGCGGGGCTGGAACACCACCTGTATGTGCTGGACGGCCAACTGACAATAACGCTGGAAGGGGTTATCCACACGCTTGGTCCACAAGACAGCCTGCGTTATCGGTTGTATGGCGGTTCGGGGTTTCATAATCCCGGCCCCGGCCCGGTTCGTTACCTGATAGCGATTTGCACCCCCTGATTGTTTTGCTAAGGAGTTGAATGATGACAGTGACATCCCACCAGGAACCGCTGACGATTCGCATTGATGACCTGACCGGCGAGGCAACCCGAGCGCTGGTGGCCCTGCATCTGGCGGGTATGCACGATAATTCGCCGCCAGAAAGTGTGTTCGCGCTGGATTTGTCCGGCCTACAGTCGCCGGATATTACGTTCTGGAGCGTCTGGCGTGGCGAGCAGATAGCCAGTATCGGCGCGTTGAAAATGCTGGCGGATGGCGGTGGCGAACTGAAGTCCATGCGTACCCATCCGCAGTGCTTACGTCAGGGCGTGGCGGGCTATCTGCTGGCACACATTGTGGATGAGGCCCGCCGACGCGGCTTGCCACGCCTGAGTCTGGAAACGGGCCGCGGCCCGGCGTTTGAACCCGCGCTGACGCTGTATCGTAAACACGGTTTTGTTAATGGCGAAGCGTTTGCTGAGTATACAGCCAGTGAATTCAATCAGTTCCTGCATTTGTCGCTGTAATAACAATTATCGCTGTAATAACAACGCTGTTTTGACGCCTGATTTCTATACTTCTTTGTCCACAGACGACAATATCGACAACCAGCAGGGAACGTCAGGCGCTCTTTATACTACCCATGATGCAACGCATGGCGTGCCTGAGCAGAACGATGACACGGATTATTTTGTGATTATTCTTTAAGGCTAAATTATATGCCGATATAACTAAAATCATCGGCATATAATTATTTTTTTAATCATTAGTCAGCAAGCGTTATTGGGATATTTTACGGGAAACATTAACATCGAAGCCCCTCGTCTATGATTACGGAAGCGTTGTTTTATGGTTAACCGCTTGTTGTCTCGGCTGGCTGGTCTGGTGTTTTTACTCGTTTTTTCCTCGTTTTCGACCGCACAAACATTACAGCCACAAGAAGGGAATTGGGTCGTACCTGAATTTCGATTCCATACCGGAGAAACCATCAATCATCTCCGTATCCATTATTACACCTTGGGTGACAGTAAGAAGCCGGCGGTCTTATTGCTGCACGGGACGAATCAGCCGGTGAGCGCCTTATTGGCGGCGGGTTTTGGCGGCGAGTTATTTGGCCCCGGTCAACCGCTCGACGTCAGCAAGTATTTCATCATTATTCCTGAAAGCATTGGTTCGGGAAAATCCGCCAAACCGTCTGACGGCCTGCGCACTCAATTCCCGCAATACGACTACGACGATATGGTGCTGGCGCAATATCGGCTGTTGACCGAAGGGCTTGGTATTACCCATTTACGTCTGGTGATGGGCTATTCCATGGGCGGGATGCACACCTGGATGTGGGGTGAAAAATACCCGGACATGATGGATGCCTTGGTGCCGATGGCATCACAGCCGAATGAGTTGTCTGGCCGTAACTGGATGCTGCGCCGGATGTTAATTGAAACCATCAAGCGCGATCCGGCATGGAAAAACGGTGACTACACCACGCAGCCGCCGTCATTGCAGACAGCCAACATCATGTTCAGCATCGCTACCACGGGCGGTACGTTAGGCTATCAGAGCAAAGCTCCGACGCGCGCGCTGGCGGACAAACTGGTCGATGAGCGTCTGGCTGCACCGGTTACTGCCGATGCTAACGACTTTATTTACATCTGGAATTCTTCAGCGGATTACAACGCCTCGCCGGAATTGGGCCGTATCAAAGCGCCGTTACTGGTGATTAACTCCGCTGATGATGAGCGTAATCCGGTTGAAACAGGAATATTGGAAAGTGATCTGAAAAAGGTAAAGCATGCCGAATTGTTTTTGATTCCGGCAAGTCAGGAAACCAGCGGTCATGCGACCATGATGTCAGCGAAGTTTTATAAAAATAAGTTGGGTGAATTTTTGGCTGCGGTACCCGCCCATAAGCAATAACAAAAAGTAACCGTAACGGGCCGACGACTCCACATAATCATGTCGGCCCTTCCTTTCATGATATTTCCTTTTCATTTTTGTTGCGGTTTACGTGTGAGTTGAAGCTCATGGTTTTTCATTGACCAAACAGCAGGGACAATTATGTTTCGTAAGATCAAGATCCGCACAACACTCAGTATTATGGTGTTTTCTTTGGCAGTACTGTCGTTAATTGTCGGCGTGCTGGGGCTGGTTGCCGTTCAGTCGGGGAATAAATCGTTCGCACATGTGGATACGGTGGTGCTGCCGGGGCTGGTTGCGTTAAATGAAAGCTCGGAATTGCTATTGCGCGCCCGCCTGGATTTACGGCTGTATGAATCCCTGATGGGAAAAGGGGATAAAGAGGCGGCCTCCGTGGCGCTCAAGCGCGCCAGAGGCAAAATTGATGATGCCGGTAAAAAGTGGCAGGAGTACCTGACTTACCCGCAATCTGAACCGGAAAAAGTCATTTCTTCTGACATGGCTAACAAACGCGACACCCTGATGAATGAGTTCATCAACCCGGCTTTTACCGCGCTGGAAGCCGGGAATCTGGATGATTACCGGCAGCGTGCCGGAAAATCTACCACGCTGTACGCCGACTTTGACGGCGCGTCGAAAAAGCTGGTGCAGTACAAACGTCAGAGCATTGACGAGGCTTACAGCGATTCAAACGAACGCGTCAGCCGCATGCAGGTCATCTTGTCGGTGGTGATCGTCTGTGCGTTGGTGCTGGCGGCGCTGGCCTGGTCGATTCTGACCAACCTGGTGGTGAAACCGCTCAATCAGGCGATTAGCGTGTTTGGTCGTATTGCGCAAGGTGACCTGCGCGCCAACATTGAGATTCGCGGCAATAACGAAATTGCTCAGTTGTTCGGTGCGGTACAGCATATGCGCGACGGGCTGGAAAACATGGTGCGAGCGGTACGCAACGGCACCGACGCCATCAGCGTCGGCGTTGAAGAGATTGCTTCCGGCAACATTGATCTCTCCAGCCGTACTGAGCAGCAGGCGGCATCGCTGGATGAAACGGCGTCCAGCATGGAGCAGATTCTGTCCACGGTCAGCAACAATGAAGACAACACCCGTAAAGCCAACGATCTGGCGCAGAAAGCGTCGGATTCCGCTTCTCGCGGTGGCAATGTGGTGACGGAAGTGGTCGATACCATGCGTTCTATCCAGCAGAGCTCGGCCCGTATTTCCGATATCGTCGGTGTGATTGACGGTATCGCCTTTCAGACCAACCTGCTGGCGCTGAACGCCGCGGTGGAAGCGGCACGGGCAGGGGAGCAGGGCAAAGGCTTTGCGGTAGTGGCGTCCGAAGTGCGTACTCTGGCGCAACGTAGCGCCACAGCGGCCAAAGAGATCGGTTCTATGATCGATAACTCGCTAAGCCGCATTGAAAAAGGTGCCGGGCTGGTGGAAATGGCCGGTAAGACCATGGATGAGATCTTGTCCGATGTCCGCAAAGTGGTGGATATCATGGGTGAGATCATGCTGTCTTCCGGCGAACAGAGCCGGGGGATTTCGCAGATCAATATCGCGATCACTCAGATGGACGGCGTGACCCAGCAGAACGCCAGCCTGGTGGCTGAGGTAGCGACGGCGGCAAGCTCGCTACAGGCACAGGTGACGCACCTGCAACAGTCGATAGCCAGTTTCCTCATTGAGAATGATAGCCCGCCGCCGCAAGCCAATACGCCCGTATTTCATCGCCACCTTGCCATTGCGGGAGGCAGGTAAAGCATCGTCCGGGGAGGAACTCGCGACCATCGGCCATCACGTCGCGAGCCTAGTGAGGATGAGATAGACAAAAGAACCCGGCGGTTGTTGCCGGGTGCACGATCGGTGATTGGTTGACGTATCTCTATGTCTTTTGTCTTCCTCGTGGCCGGTGTGTTGGCTGCGTGCTATCCGTTCCCGGCCGCCGCCTGCCATCCCGGCATCTATTAGGTATATACAGGTTCAAGCTCCAGCGTATGGAGAATCTGGCGATGTAGTCGCAGAATGTTGCGCGTATCCCGCGGGGCGATCCAGACGATGTTGCTGGTAGCGACCACGCCCAATACCTCCGGCAATGCGCGATGATCAATCACTCTGGCAACCGCACGGGCGTACCCGGAGACCACTGAGACCAGGATAAACTCCTCGTTGTGCACAACATGTACCACCATATCGGCAATCGGACGGGAAACATCCGGCTCGGGTTGCGCTTGTGGGCCCAGGGCATAAATTTTCTGCCCTTTGGCGTTTCTGACTTTGACTACCCCAAGCAACCTCAAAAGCCGGGAAATGGTGGATTGACTAATATCCCGGTATCCATGCTGCTGCATTGCCTGCCTGAGATGTTCCTGAGAACGGTAGCTATTGCCAATAATAAGCTGCTGGCAAAGTGCAAGTTGTGCCTGTTCCTTATCCAATGTGGTTTGAGATTTTTTCACCATAACTACAATCCTGTAGACAATTGAGTGCCAAATTTATAGGAAACAGAGAGTTAGCCACGTCAAATTCATGTATCTGCCATAAAAAAGGGTTCTGAACGGCAATAAAGTTGGTTATATCAGGGAAAAACGGGCCGTTTGTCTGTGGTCCGCCTGGGAATTAGCCATGTGTTCCCAGGCTCAGACCGACCATCAGCAGCAGGGTTAGCGTTACCAGCAAAGGGGAAACCCACCGCAACCAGCGTACGTAAGGCACATGAGAAATCGCCAGCCCCCCCATCACCACCGCAGAGGTGGGTGTAACCAGATTGACCACGCCGGAAGCGGATTGATAAGCCGTAACAACCAGCTCGCGCCCGACGTGAGCGAAATCGGCCAGCGGCGCCATGATGGGCATAGTGAGTACCGCCAGGCCGGAGGATGACGGTACTAAAAAAGAGAGCAGTATTTCCAGCGCGAACATGACGTTAATAAACAACATGGATGACAGGCCGCTCATTGCTATTTCCGCCTGATTGAGAATGGTGTGGGTGATCATGCCGTTATCCATAATCACCACAATGCCGCGTGCGATCCCGATAATCAGTGCCACCCCCAGCAGCTCTCTGGCACCGTCGATAAAGGTTGAGGTGAGTTCGGCTTCGCTCATGCGTGCAATTAATCCGATGATAATTGATGAGGCCAGAAAGACGCCGGAGATTTCTCCCATCCACCAGCCGCGGATGGATACACCGTAAATCATGATGGCGAAAGCCAGTGCGAAAAGGGTCAGTATGATTTTGCGTGTTGTCGTGAATGGCAGCAGGTCATGGCTCTTGTTCGCTAAAAAATGCGCGCGATCGGCTTCCCACTGGTCGGCGACCAGCGACGCTGACGGATCGCGTTTTACTTTGCGCGCATAGCGCATGACGTAAACCACACAAATTAACCAGCCAATAATCAGGATGACGATGCGTAAACCGATACCGGCCGTAAACGTTATTCCAGCAGCGTTAGCCGCAATCACGGTAGCGAAGGGGTTGATGGTGGAACCGAGTGTGCCAATACCGGCACCCAGCAGGACGGTTGCCGCTGCCACTACGGAATCAAAACCGGCGGCCAACATGATAGGAACCATCAGGCTGTAAAAAGGCAACGATTCTTCCGCCATGCCATAGATGGTACCTCCGGCGGCAAATAGCGCCATCAGAATAGGGATCATCCACTCTTCACGTCCTGTTAATCTGGTGGTAACGCGTTCTATCCCGGCATCAATCGCCCCGGTTTTGGTTACGATGCCAAGAAAACCACCAACAATCAGAATAAATAGCGCCACATCAATGGCACCTGCCTCGTTGGTCCGGTGGTTATATAACCCGTCAACTGGTGCCAGCAGCACGTCTGTAATACCTTGTGGTCTGGTCGCCACCGGATGCCAGGTTCCGGCCAGTGGCACCGGTTTGCCCAGCTTGTCATTCATGACCATCTGGTATTGCCCGGCGGGAATAATCCAACTGAGCACCGCCATGCACGCAATAAGCAGAAACAAAATGGTATAGGCCGAAGGGAATTTGAATGTTTTCATCATTGACTTCCTTGCGCGGTGTGTGGCGCGCTGGTGGGGGCAAATCGTCGCTAACGGTATGCCGGGGGAAGCACAAGGCGCGTTATCTCCCCCGGCCGGTGCCGGGTTTAGCCAGCTAGTGTGGCAACCATGATGGCTTTAATGGTGTGCATACGGTTTTCGGCTTCATCGAAAACAATGGAGTAATCCGATTCGAACACCTCCTCCGTCACTTCCAGCCCTTTAAGGTGGTAGGTTTGTTCGATTTCACGGCCGAGCAGCGTGTGTTCGTTATGAAAAGCGGGCAGGCAGTGCATGAATTTCACCTGTGGGTTGCCGGTGGCGTCCATCACGGCGCGATTAATCTGGTACGGTTTCATCAGACTGACCCGTTCGGCCCAGGCCGCTTTGGGCTCGCCCATCGATACCCAAACATCGGTATAGAGAAAATCAACGCCCGCCACCCCCTCATCGACATATTCCGTCAGGGTGATCCGGCCGCCGGTCTGACTGGCGATATCCCGACACTGTTGAACCAGCTTTTCATCCGGCCAGTAGGCTCGCGGGGCGACCAGCCGGATATCCATGCCCATCTTGGCCGCGCCCACCATCAGCGAATTCCCCATGTTGTTACGGGCATCGCCCAGATAGGCGAAAGCCAACTGGCCGAGTTGCTTGCCGGGCGCGTGCTCCAGCATGGTCATCAAGTCAGCCAGAATTTGTGTCGGGTGGTATTCGTCAGTCAGACCGTTCCACACGGGGACGCCGGCAAAGCGGGCCAGTTCTTCAACGATCGACTGACCAAATCCGCGGTATTCAATACCGTCGTACATTCTTCCCAGCACGCGGGCTGTATCTTTCATAGACTCTTTATGGCCGATTTGTGAACCGCTTGGACCGAGATAGGTGACCTGTGCGCCTTGATCAAAGGCGGCGACCTCAAACGCACAACGGGTGCGGGTTGAGGTTTTTTCAAAGATCAGCGCAATATTTTTACCGGTTAATTTCGCCTGCTCCGTACCGTTGTATTTTGCTTTTTTCAACTCCATTGCGAGGTTAATCAGGTGCTGAATTTCCGCCGGTGTAAAATCCAGCAATTTAAGAAAATGGCGGTTATAAAGATTAATAGACATTTTTTATTCCTTTAAAATCATTTAGATAAATGAATTTGTCATTTGGCGGACGCAAAGCATCCCCGGCCGCTGAATAGCGGCTGATTAACAACGTTGTATTTATGCGAAACGGATCAGCGTACCTTTTTGCCCGGCCAGAATGGCCGTCCCATCCGTTAGCGAACCGATGCCAGCGACGGCATGGCAGTGATTAACAAACTCACAGGCGGCGGCAATTTTGGGGCCCATCGAACCTGCATCGAAAGACATACCGGCAAGCTCGCCCGGTGTGACTTTGTGTAACGGTTGCTGGGTGGCTTTGCCCCAGTCGAGATAGACCGCATCGGCATCGGTCAGAATAAGCAACGCATTGGCGTATATTTGACGCGCCAGCATGGCCGCAGAAAGGTCCTTATCAATCACCGCTTCGATGCCCGATAGCTGCCCGGTGCTGCTGCGGGTGACGGGAACGCCGCCTCCACCGTTGCAGATCACCAGATGGTTACGGGCAATGAGAGCGGCTATGGCATCGCTTTCAACGATCCGCTGCGGCTGTGGTGAGGGGACGACGCGGCGGAAATACTGGCCATCGGCTTTCATGGTCCAGCCTTTTTCCCGGCGGATGGCATCAGCTTGTTCCTGCTGATAGACCGGGCCGATATATTTCGTCGGCTGGTCGAAGGCCGGATCGTGGGGATCGACCTCCACCTTGTCAACAACGTACTGATCTCACGTTGCGGCAGCGTATTTCTGAGCGCTTGCTCTAGCAGATAGCCAATCATCCCTTGACTTTCTGCCCCCAAAATATCCAGCGGGTAGGGGGTCACAGCGGAATAGGCGTTATTTTGTAGTGCCAGCAGGCCGACCTGTGGCCCGTTGCCATGCACCAGTACGACATTCCATTGTTCCGTCAGCTCGGCAATGATCCGGGCGGCCTGAACAATATTATGTTGCTGAATATCGGCTTCCAACGGTTCGCCGCGTTTCAGCAATGCGTTGCCTCCCAGCGCGACGACGAGGGTGGGTTTGGTCACGGCGGGTTTTGCCATGTCAGACTTTGTTATCATGGGGTTTGTCATAATCATTCTCCTGTCGGCGGATTCAGATGGCGTCACGTTCCAGTGGGCAGCTCATGCAGCGTGCGCCACCACGTCCACGTCCGAGTTCATCACCCGGAATGGGGAGAACCGTAATACCGGCTTTATCGTATTTTTCGTTAGTCCAGACATTGCGTTCGTACCCGATGACGACGCCGGGGCGTATGGTCAGGACGTTGTTAGCGTCGTTCCATTGTTCACGCTCCGCTTCGAACCGGTCGCCGCCTGTAGTGATCAACCGGACATGATCAATATCGAGCGCCTGCTCAATCGCGGTCAGAAAATGGGGTTCTTCCCGGCGCTTTATGCCGCCATGACCGTCGTCGGTGAGCGTCCAGCATTGTGTTTCCTTGCTGACGATTTCCGGGTAAACCGAGAAGGTATCGACATCAATATGCGTCATGACGGTATCAAGATGCATACAGGCGCGGTGCTTAGGCAGTTCCAGCGCAATGACGCGGCTTGCCTGCTGGTGATGAAATAAGGCTCGCGCCAGAAACTCGACGCCTTGCGGTGTGGTTCGCTCTGACATGCCAATCAGAACTGCGCCACGGCCAATGACTAATACGTCCCCACCTTCTAATGTCGCGTGGTCGTAATTACAGTCGTCGTCACCAAAATATTTAATAAAATCACCCTCCGTAAAACGCGGATGCCAGCGATATATTGCCCGGAGATTATTGGTTTCCCGCTGACGCGCGCTTTTTGCCATCGGATTGATTGACACGCCGTTATATATCCAGCACGAGGTATCCCGGGTGAATAAATGATTGGGAAGAGGATTCATAATAAAATCTGTTGCCTTTTGGGTATCGACAACCATATTGCTGAACGTCTCTGGAATTTCGCTGTAGGTCAGGCCGCCGGTCATTATTCTTGCTAGTTGGCGATGAGGCTGATTGGCAAGCCAGCCTCGAATGTCGGCGGCAAAAGAAGGGCCTAAGCGATAATCAGAAATCTGGGTGTTTAATAGCCAGCTTTTGGCCGCTGGTAGCGCCAGTGTTTCGGTGAGTAAATCGGTTAATAATAAAACCTCAACATGTTGCTGACGCAGTAAATTAGAAAATATGTCGTGCTCTTTACCGGCCCGTTCAACAGATAATACATCATCAAACAATAATTCCTGACAGTTTGATGGCGTTAGTCTTTTCAAGCTTAAATTAGGTCGATGTAGCATAACGCTACGTAACTGACCTATCTCTGAACCAACATAATTTTTCTGCATTGTGATTCCTTTTGAAATAAAAAGATAATGCTCACCCGTGGCAAATGATAATTATCAGCCAATTTATTGATGTTTTTCCCATTGGAGTACGCGGTCATACTAGGTGATGCCGATGTGTTTATTGTGACAGAGATCACATGGAGTGGTTCACAATGAATAAACAAAGTATTTCTTGAGCAAGCGCATTATTTTATTTATTTAGTTGTGAATGGCTTTGAATAAATAACGGTGATGGGGTTTTTTTATTTGTGAATATTGTTTTTTATTTATATCACTCATGGTTTTGTTTTTTGTATTGCATTGATGTTTATATGATTATTTTAAAAAACAAAATAATTAACATGATGTTGTGATTAATTATTTTTTATTCAATTTGACTATGGAATTTTTATTCAAGGGTATATGCTTTCGCCCGTTAATATTTTTTAAGATAATTCCGATGTTTTTTTAATTACATAGTAAGAACAGTAAATTAAAATAACAATATACACGTTATGGATAACCGCTTATTCAGTATTACTGCATAATAATTTTTTTTAACCGCGGTTTCTCTGAGTGGCAGAGAAATAATCATGCATTCATCCGTTGTTTTGATCGCGGAAAGACAAGGAAGATGGCAGAGGATAAGCTGATTACGGGATAAAAAAACCACCACCTCAACGGAGGTAGTGGTTTGGGGGAAGGATGTTTTTCGTATCGATAAAACCGCAGGGATTTACAGTGCAGCGATGGTGGCCTGTTGTTCCAGCAGTTTGGCTTTGGCGGCGGCGTAACCGTCGCGTTTTTCACGCTCTTTGGCAACCACGGCTTCTGGTGCGCGCGCGACAAAGCCTTCGTTGGAGAGCTTGCTGTCGATGCGACCGATTTCCACCTCGAGTTTCGCCACTTCTTTTGCCAGCCTGTCCAGTTCGGCTACTTTGTCGATAAGGCCAGCCATCGGGATCAGCAGCTCAGCACCCTCTACCAGTTTAGTGACGGAGACCGGGCCTTTATCGCCAGCCGGTAACAGCGTGATGCTCTCCAGACGCGCCAGCGTCTGAATAAAGCCGAGGTTGTCCTGCACTCGGCGGGTGGCATCGGCAGAAGCCTCGCGCAGCAGCAGCGCCAGCGGCTTGCTGGGTGCGATGTTCATTTCGGCACGAATGTTACGCACCGCGATGATCGCCTGCTTGATCCACTCCAGATCGTTAAACGCCTGCTCATCTTCCAGCGCGGCATCAAAGGCCGGGAACGGCTGCAGCATAATCGTATCGGCACTCACGCCTTTCAGTACTTTCACCCGTTGCCAGATGGTTTCGGTAATGAACGGGATGATCGGGTGAGCCAGACGCAACAGTGCTTCCAGTACCGTGACCAGCGTATGACGTGTGCCGCGCAGTTCAGCGTCGCTGCCGCCGTTCATCACCGGCTTGGTCAGCTCCAGATACCAGTCACAGAACTGGTTCCAGGTGAACTCGTAGAGCACGTTGGCTGCCAGGTCGAAACGGTAGCTGTCCAGCGCTTCGCGGTAGGCTTTCACCGTGCGGTTGAATTCCGCCAGAATCCAGCGGTCTGCCAGTGACAGTACTTTGTCGCCACCATTGAAACCGCAATCTTGCTCTTCGGTATTCATCAGCACGAAACGGCTGGCGTTCCACAGCTTATTACAGAAGTTGCGGTACCCTTCCAGGCGTTTCATGTCCCAGTTGATGTCGCGGCCGGTAGAAGCCAGTGCCGCCAGCGTAAAGCGCAGAGCATCGGTGCCGTGCGGTTCGATGCCGTTCGGGAACTGTTTTTCGGTGCGCTTGCGGATTTTTTCCGCCAGCTGCGGCTGCATCATGTTGCCGGTGCGTTTTTCCAACAGCGCTTCCAGCGAAATACCGTCCACCATATCCAGCGGGTCGATCACGTTGCCCTTGGATTTAGACATTTTCTGGCCTTCCTCATCGCGGATAAGGCCGGTCATGTAGACGGTATGGAACGGCACCTGTGGCTTGCCGTCTTCATCTTTGATGAAGTGCATGGTCATCATGATCATGCGGGCGATCCAGAAGAAAATGATGTCAAAGCCGCTGACCATCACGCTGCTGGGGTGGAAGGCTTTCAGTTCCGGGGTTTGCTCCGGCCAGCCGAGTGTGGAGAAGGTCCACAGGGCGGAGGAGAACCAGGTATCCAGCACGTCGTCGTCCTGGCGCAACGCCACATCTGCCGCCAGATTATTCTCGCGGCGCACTTCTTCTTCATCACGGCCGACGTAGACTTTGCCGTTATCGTCGTACCATGCCGGAATGCGATGACCCCACCACAGCTGACGGGAGATACACCAGTCCTGAATGTCGCGCATCCAACTGAAGTACATGTTTTCATATTGCTTCGGCACGAACTGGATACGGCCGTCTTCCACCGCTTCCACCGCCGGTTTAGCCAGCACAGCGGCACGGACGTACCACTGGTCGGTCAGCATCGGTTCAATGACCACGCCGCCACGGTCGCCGTAAGGAACGGTCAGGTCGTGCGCTTTAATTTCTTCCAGCAGGCCCAGCTCGTCAAACGCCGCAACCACCGCTTTACGGGCAGCAAAACGCTCCAGCCCGCGGAACGCGTCAGGAATCTCACTGCTGTAGGTGGTGCTGGATTCGCCGTTGGTGTTGAAGACTTCCGCTTCCTGGCGGATATCGCCGTCGAACGTCAGGATATTGATCATCGGCAACTGGTGGCGTTTACCGACTTCGTAGTCGTTGAAGTCATGCGCCGGGGTGATCTTCACGCAGCCGGTGCCTTTTTCCATATCGGCGTGTTCGTCACCGACGATCGGAATACGGCGACCAACCAGCGGCAGGATCAAAAACTTGCCGATCAGATCCTTATAGCGAGGATCTTCCGGATTGACCGCTACACCGGTATCACCCAGCACGGTTTCGGGACGGGTGGTGGCGACCACCAGATAATCTTTACCGTCGGCGGTTTTCGCGCCGTCCGCCAGCGGGTAGCGCAGGTGCCACATCGAGCCTTTGACGTCGCGGTTTTCCACTTCCAAATCGGAGATGGCGGTGCGCAGTTTCGGGTCCCAGTTCACCAAACGTTTGCCACGGTAGATCAGGTCTTCCTGATACAAGCGCACAAACACTTCTTTCACCGCGTTGGACAAGCCGTCGTCCATAGTGAAACGCTCGCGCTCCCAGTCTACTGAGTTGCCCAGGCGACGCATCTGACGGGTAATGGTGCCGCCGGATTCCGCCTTCCACTGCCAGATTTTGTCGATGAAGGCATCGCGGCCGTAATCATGGCGGGTTTTGCCTTCTTCCGCGGCGATTTTACGTTCCACGACCATCTGGGTGGCGATACCGGCATGGTCGGTACCCGCCTGCCACAGGGTGTTTTTACCCTGCATGCGCTGGTAGCGGATCATCGTATCCATAATGGTTTGCTGGAAAGCATGGCCCATGTGCAGGCTGCCGGTCACGTTGGGCGGCGGGATCATGATGCTGAAACTTTCTTTGCTGGTGTCGCCGTTGGGCTTGAAGTAACCCTGTTGTTCCCAGTGCTCGTACAGCGGCTGCTCGATATCGTGCGGGTTGTATGTCTTTTCCATTATGCTCAAAAAGTCAGTGAGTTGGCGGCGTCGCCGTGGTCAATTGGAAGCCGACGCTGCGATAGGCTTTGTAGCGGTCGCGCGCCAACTGTTTCAGAGATTCGTCGTAAGGGACGAAGTCTATCACTTCATGGAAAGCGGTGGCAAAATCTGCGAACTGCGGCATTAGGCTAATCAACAGGTCGCGTGGTGCGTTGCCGCGTTTTTGCGGCCAGGCCAGTTCTACCGGTGAGCCTTGCCGCGGCCCTTCACCCGCCAGATTGTGCGGCACGAACGCGTGGGGTTCACGCTGCCACAACGCTTCGTCCAGCCTGAGTGCCTGTTGTTCGTCTTCACAGGCGATCAGTACGCGCTGACCCGCGCGCCAGCGCGCGGCGGCCAGCTCACAGGCCAGCACTTCACAGGCGTTCAGCTCACCGCTGGAGCGGTCGCTCTCGATGAGATAGAAGGTCGCGTTTTTCATGGTGCTCCGCATACCGATGAGGGTTACAGACAGAATAACAAATCCCCGCAAGCGCGGGGATCAGGCCGGAAGGGGATGAATGCGCCACCGGTTGGCGGCGGCGATTGCCGATGATTACTCGGCGTCATTCAACCCGGCGCGGTTTAACAGGAACTGCGACAGCAACGCCACCGGTCGACCGGTCGCGCCTTTCGCCTTGCCGGAACGCCAGGCGGTGCCCGCGATATCCAGATGCGCCCAACTGTACTTGCGGGTAAAGCGCGACAGGAAGCATGCCGCGGTAATGGCGCCGCCCGGACGACCGCCGATGTTCGCCATATCAGCGAAGTTGGAGTCCAGCTGTTCCTGATATTCATCGCCCAGCGGCAGACGCCAGGCGCGGTCACCCGCTTGTTCCGAGGCACCCAGCAGTTCGTGAGCCAGCGGATTGTGGTTCGACATCAACCCGGTCAGGTGATGCCCCAGCGCGATGACGCAGGCACCGGTCAGGGTGGCGACGTCAATCACCACATCCGGCTCGAAGCGCTCAACGTAGGTGAGGGTATCGCACAGCACCAGACGGCCTTCGGCGTCGGTATTCAGCACTTCCACGGTTTGGCCGGACATGGTGGTCAGAATGTCGCCGGGACGATAAGAGCGGCCATCCACCATGTTTTCGCAACCGGCCAGCACGCCGATGATGTTGAGCGGCAATGCCAGTTCCGCCGCCACACGCATGACGCCATACACCGACGCGGCGCCGCACATGTCGTACTTCATTTCGTCCATGCTGTCGGCCGGTTTGATGGAGATACCACCCGCATCAAACGTCAGGCCCTTGCCGACCAACACGATAGGTTTGCTGTTGCTGTCCGGCGCGCCTTTGTATTCGATAACCGACATCAGCGATTCGTTTTGTGAACCTTGCCCGACAGCCAAATAGGCGTTCATCCCCAGCTCTTTCATCTGCTGTTCGCCGATGACGCGGGTGGTAATCTGGCTGTAGCCGTCGGCCAACTGGCGCGCCTGCGAGGCCAGGTAGGCGGCGTTGCAGATATTAGGCGGCATGTTGCCCAGATCTTTGGCCGCCTTGATGCCCGATGCAATCGCCAGACCATGCTGAATGGCACGCTCGCCGGAGGTCAGTTCACGGCGGGTCGGCACATTGAACACCATCTTGCGCAAGGGGCGACGCAGCTCGACCTTGTTGGTCTTTAATTGATCAAAGGTATACAGCGTTTCTTTGGCGGTTTCGACCGCCTGACGCACTTTCCAATAGGTATTGCGGCCTTTTACATGCAGTTCGGTCAAAAAGCAGACCGCTTCCATCGAGCCGGTTTCATTGAGGGCGTTGATGGTTTTCTGGATAACCTGCTTGTACTGGCGCTCATCGAGCTCGCGCTCTTTACCGCAGCCAATCAGCAAAATACGCTCGGAAAGGATGTTGGGGACATGGTGCAACAGCAGAGATTGCCCCACCTTACCTTCCAGCTCGCCACGGCGAAGTAACGCGCTGATGTAACCATCGCTGATTTTATCGAGTTGTTCTGCGATAGGGGACAGCCGACGCGGTTCAAACACGCCGACGACAATGCAGGCACTGCGTTGTTTTTCCGGGCTACCGCTTTTTACGCTGAACTCCATGAACTCTCCTGAATCTTTAAAGACAACGGTGGGATCTACGGCTAGAATGTGACATTCCGTAATATTTTCCCGCCGTTGCGTTAACATAACCTGTGTTAATCTAAACGACGTAGCGAATCTGTGCGAGGATACTCAGCAGGTTCTGATAAACATCCCACAAACAGGGATGTTTTAATAACGCTTTAGCTACGAAGGTTGCCACAAATGAGTGTAAATGGCGAGTTAGCGAAAAAACTATCGACTTTCCTGCAAAAATACAAGTTTTCACAGGCGTAATTAAGCGTGATCATCATTCGATATCTGGTACGGGAAACCTTCAAGAGCCAGGTGGCCATTCTGTTCATCCTGTTACTGATTTTTTTCTGTCAGAAACTGGTGCGGATACTGGGCGCTGCCGTGGACGGCGACATCCCGACCAATCTGGTTTTATCCCTGCTGGGGCTCGGTGTGCCGCAGATGGCGCAACTGATTTTGCCTCTGAGTCTTTTCCTCGGGCTGCTGATGACCTTCGGTCGGCTTTACGCTGAAAGTGAAATCACCGTAATGCATGCCTGCGGGCTCAGTAAAAACGTGTTGCTGAAAGCAGCACTGGTGCTTGCGTTGCTGACGGCGTCGCTGGCTACCGCCAACGTGCTGTGGTTAAGCCCCTGGTCGTCACGCCATCAGGACGAGGTGCTGGCAGAAGCGCGTGCCAACCCCGGCATGGCGTCGCTGGCGGAAGGCCAGTTCCAGCAGACGCAAGACGGCAACTCGGTGCTGTTTGTCGGCAAGGTCAACGGCGGCGATTTCGAACGGGTTTTTCTGGCGCAACTGCACCCACGTGAGAATACCCGCCCGTCGGTGGTTGTGGCGGATAAAGGTACGGTAGCGGCACGTGGCGACGGTTCCCAGGTGGTAACGCTCAGCAAAGGCACCCGTTATGAAGGCACGGCGATGCTGCGTGATTTCCGTATCACCGATTTTATCAACTATCAGGCCATCGTCGGCTATCAACAGGTGGCGGTTGACCCCACTAACGTTGAGCAGATGAGCTTCAAAACGCTGTGGCGTTCATCCGATATTGCCGCCCGCGCTGAGTTCCACTGGCGACTGACGTTGATTTTCTCCGTGCTGATGATGGCGGTGATGGTGGTGCCACTGAGTGTCGTGAACCCCCGTCAGGGGCGTGTGCTGAGTATGCTGCCAGCAATGCTGCTGTACCTGGTGTTTTTCCTGTTGCAGAGCTCGCTGCGTTCTAACGCGGGCAAGGGCAAGCTCGACCCGATGGTATGGATGTGGCTGACCAATCTGGTCTATCTGTCGCTGGCCGTCCTGCTGAACCTGTGGGATAGCGTACCGGTGCGTAAAATTCGCGCCAGCCTGAAATCGGGCCATCGCCAGAACGTAGAAGGAGCGGCCTGATATGTTTCGCGTACTGGACCGCTATATCGGTAAAACTATTTTCAATACCATCATGATGACGCTGTTCATGCTGGTGTCCCTCTCCGGCATCATCAAATTTGTCGATCAGCTGCGCAAAGTGGGGCAAGGCGGCTACTCGGTAATGGGCGCCGGGCTCTATACGTTGCTGAGCGTGCCGAAAGACATCGAGATCTTCTTCCCGATGGCGGCGCTGCTGGGCGCGCTGTTGGGGCTGGGCGCACTGGCTACCCGCAGTGAACTGGTGGTGATGCAGGCTTCCGGCTTTACCCGGTTGCAAATTGCTGGCTCCGTCATGAAAACCGCCATTCCGCTGGTGCTGCTGACGATGGCTATCGGTGAATGGGTGGCACCAGCGGGCGAACAAATGGCGCGTAACTACCGTTCACAGATGATGTACGGCGGTTCGATGTTGTCGACCCAAAGCGGCTTGTGGGCTAAAGACGGCAACGACTTTGTCTATATCCAGCGCGTTGCGGGAGATAATGAGCTACAGGGCGTCAACCTCTATCACTTTGACAAACACAGCAAACTGTTGTCAGTGCGCTATGCCGCCTCGGCCGTGTATGAGAACGGCAGTTGGAAACTGTCTCAGGTTGAAGAATCCGACCTGAACGACAGTAAACAGATTGGCGGCAGCCAGACGGTGAGCGGCGAATGGAAAACCAACCTGACGCCGGATAAGCTCGGCGTGGTGGCGCTCGATCCTGACGCGCTCTCTATCCGCGGCCTGTACGACTACATTAAGTACCTGCGCCAGAGCGGGCAGGAAGCGAACCGTTACCAGCTCAACATGTGGAGCAAACTGTTTGCGCCGCTGTCTGTGGCGGTGATGATGCTGATGGCACTGTCGTTCATCTTCGGCCCGCTGCGAAGCGTACCGGCGGGTATGCGAATCGTCATCGGTATCAGCTTCGGCTTTCTGTTTTACGTGCTGGACCAGATCTTCGGCCCGCTCAGTCTGGTGTATCACATGCCGCCGGTGCTGGGGGCGTTGTTGCCGAGCGCGTTGTTCCTGTTTATTAGCGTTATGCTGCTGCTAAAACGGCGCTAATCTCACTTTTCACGAAACGGGCGGGCTATAACAGCGCGCCCGTTTTTTTATCTGTATCACACGTCCGACGCTGTAAAACTGCTGCCACGGCAACACATTACTGTGCTAAAAACACCCTAACGGCGATTTTTTCAGCGCTTGCAACGCCAGACGACGGATTAGGGTTGCACCGAGCCCGCACAACGGTATAATCCACCACGTTTTCCGCAAAGTACTACTTCGTGCCGAAGTGGCGAAATCGGTAGACGCAGTTGATTCAAAATCAACCGTAGAAATACGTGCCGGTTCGAGTCCGGCCTTCGGCACCAACAGTATATAAATAGACGTCAATTGACGTCTTTTTTTATGCCTGAAATCCAGTATTTACCCGCCTTTCCCGCTATATTCATTCTCTCAGGGTCAACTGACATCTATGTCCATCTACCAACAGTTGTTGGTACAGATGATGGTATTTTCGGTTCGATAATGCTTATACCAACGGGGAGGAGATAAGTATGGCGCTCACTGATATCAAAGTCAGAATAGCCAAGCCTTCGGATAAGCAATACAAGCTGACCGATGGCAATGGTATGCATCTGCTGGTTCATCCCAATGGCTCAAAGTATTGGCGCTTACAGTACCGTTTTGGCGGTAAACAGAAGATGCTGGCACTGGGGGTTTATCCTGATGTCTCCCTGGCTGATGCCAGAGCACGCCGTGATGAGGCGCGGAAGTTATTGGCAAACGGCACTGACCCTGGCGACAAAAAGAAATCCGATAAGGTTGAACAAAGCGAAGCGTTAACCTTTAAAGAGGTGGCAATAGAATGGCACTCCACCAATAAAAAATGGTCGCAGGAGCACAGCCATCGTGTGCTGAAAAGCCTGGAAGATAACCTTTTCCCTGCAATAGGCAAACGCAACATCGCCGAGCTTAAAACCCGTGACTTGCTAGCGCCCATCAAGGCGGTGGAGCAGTCAGGCCGCCTTGAAGTCGCCTCACGGCTCCAGCAACGCACAACCGCGATAATGCGCTACGCCGTACAAAGCGGATTAATTGACTACAACCCGGCGCAGGAAATGGCAGGCGCGGTGGCGTCCAGCAATCGGCAGCATCGCCCGGCACTGGATCTCAAGCACACGCCCGAACTGCTCCGACGTATCGATAACTACACCGGCAGGCCATTAACCCGTCTTGCGGTCGAACTGACGTTATTGATTTTTATCCGCTCCAGCGAACTGCGCTTTGCACGCTGGTCAGAGATAGATTTTGATACCGCCCTGTGGACGATCCCCCCGGAACGCGAACCCATCGACGGCGTAAAACACTCTCATCGTGGCTCAAAAATGCGCACTCCGCACCTGGTGCCGCTTTCCCGGCAGGCGCTGGCGACGTTGAAGCAAATCCAGCAATTTAGCTGCGACCATGAGCTTATCTTTATTGGCGACCACGACCCGCGTAAACCAATGAGTGAGAACACGGTGAACAAAGCGCTGCGGGTGATGGGATATGACACCAAGGTAGAGGTTTGTGGGCATGGCTTCAGGACGATGGCCTGTAGCTCGCTTATCGAGTCGGGCCTATGGTCGCGTGACGCGGTAGAGCGCCAGATGAGCCATATGGAGCGTAACTCGGTACGAGCGGCCTACATCCACAAAGCCGAGCACCTGGACGAACGTAAACTGATGCTGCAATGGTGGGCGGATTTCCTCGATGCGAACCGGGAGAAGGTGGTGAGTGCGTTTGATTTTGGGAAAGTTAGCCTTTAGCTCAAGCGGATGTATCCGGCTTTATCTCTGTTTGTAAGCGCTTTGATTGCGTTGTTGAGACCCCTGACAAGTTTCATTGTTGGGGGTTTTTATTTTTTGTTCTCTAAACTCACTCGATTTTTTCTATAGAATAACTACTGCATTTTTTATTCTTGACACCTTTTAGCATTTGCAGGATGATGAATCTGTTGTCTCATTTTTATCTCTATATCTGTTCTATAGAATTTGGTGGGGCGATGCTACAGGCGGCCACCTGTAGCGATCACTTAAACTCCAACTTGCCAGAAGGAAATATAAGCTATGTCAGTATATCAAATTAACTACGATCTGCGTAAGCAGCGTGATTACTCGCCCCTTATTGAACGAATTAAGTCTTATGGGTACTGGTGTCATCCTCTTGAGTCGGCCTGGATTATCGTTACAGACCAAACTGCAGTACAAGTTCGCGATAATCTTAAAGCGGTAATGGATAGCGATGATGGGCTTTTAGTCACTCGCTTACAGGGAGAGGCGGCGTGGTATGGGTTATCAAATGAGATCTCTCAGTGGCTGAAAGATAATTTACAGTAATTTCGTTGAGATCTATATGCGCCAAGGATGGCGCAATATCAGAGGTAAGAATGCCTAACACCTTAGTGAACCTGGAAAAAATTGCTGACGTTCGTTCGGGATTTACCTTTCGTGAGGCAATACAACCGAGCCCCGCTGGCAACGTTCATATTTTGCAGATTAAAGACCTTACTCAAGATATGTGGATAGTGCCGGATGCGTTGCCAGCTGTGGTATGGGAACAGAATGCTACTCCACCGTTACTTGAACCGGGAGAAATTGTGGTTGCTGCACGCGGCAACCGTAATGTGGCAGTGGTTTATCATGGTAAAGCCCCCGTTGTGGCGACGAATCAATTCCTTATCATCAATATCAAAACAAAAACGGTGTTGCCTGAGTACCTGTGTTGGCTCATTAATCATCCAACGATTCAGCAGATGTTCCATCGCAGTGGCACGAATATCCAGTTGGTTACTAAAGCGGCCTTACTCAAGGTACAACTGCCTTTACCTCCTATAGAGGTTCAGCAAAACATTATTGGGTTGCAACAGGTGTGGGAACAGGAAGACCAGTTGATTAGCCAGTTACAGGCTAACCGCCAGAAGCTGCAACTTGGTATTTTGAAAAAATTATTTAAGGATTAATGTGTTATGAGCAACAAGATCGACCAGAACCGTATCAACAATGTGTTATGGAGTGTGTGCGATATTTTCCGTGGCACCATCAGCCCCGACACCTATAAAGATTTCATTCTTACCATGCTGTTCCTTAAATACATTTCGGACGTCTGGCAGGATCATTACGATGGTTATAAGGCTGAATATGGTGATGAACCGGAACTGATCGAAGAGATGATGAAAAACGAGCGTTTTGTTCTGCCAAAACAGGCCAGTTTTTACACGCTCTTTCAGCATCGCAATGAACCGGGTAATGGAGAGCGCATCGATAAAGCTCTGCACGCGATTGAAGAAGCTAACGGCACAAAACTGAAAGACGCGGGAAAAAGCGTGTTTCAGGATATCTCTTTTAATACCGACAAGCTGGGTGAAGAGAAGCAAAAGAACGGGATTCTAAAAGATCTCCTTGAAGAGTTTTCCTGTGCAGATCTGGACCTAAAACCTAGCCGTATCGGTGGATTAGATGTGATCGGCAATGCTTACGAGTATCTGATTGGTAAGTTTGCTGCTAATAGCGGCCAGAAGGCAGGCGAGTACTATACCCCACCGGAAGTGTCCGACTTGATGGCGGAATTACTCGATCCGCAACCTGGTGATACCATTTGCGACCCTGCCTGTGGTTCTGCGTCGTTATTGATGAAATGCGGCCGTAAAGTGGTACAAAACCATGGTAGTAAGCAGTATGAGTTATATGGTCAGGAAGCGATTGGTTCGACCTGGTCACTGGCGAAAATGAACATGTTTTTGCACGGCGAAGATAACCACAAGATTGAATGGGGCGATACCATTCGTAACCCTAAATTGCTGGATAAGAACGGCGACCTTAAGCTGTTTGATATCGTTACTGCTAATCCGCCCTTCTCGCTGGATAAGTGGGGATACAGTGAGGTGGAAAGCGATAAATTCAGCCGTTTCCGTCGCGGCCTGCCGCCGAAAACCAAAGGTGACTATGCCTTTATTCTGCATATGATCGAAACGCTAAAACCGAAGGCTGGACGTATGGGTGTTGTGGTGCCTCATGGCGTGCTATTCCGTGGTTCCAGCGAAGGGAAAATCCGTCAGAAACTGATCGAAGAAAACCTGCTGGATGCAGTGATCGGTTTGCCAGAAAAACTGTTTTTTGGCACCGGTATTCCTGCCTCAATACTGATTTTCAAAAAGCAAAAGGTTGACGATAACGTGCTATTTATTGATGCCAGCCGTGAGTTTGATCCGGGCAAAAATCAGAACCGCCTTAGTACGGAAAACATTGTTAAAGTCGTCAAAATCTACCGAGACCGCGATAACGTTGACAAATATGCTTATCTTGCCAGCCTGCAAGAGATACGCGATAACGACTATAACCTGAATATTCCCCGCTACGTCGATACCTTTGAAGAAGAACAGGAAATTGACCTGATGGTGGTCCGCGCCGAACGTAAGCAACTGCAAGCTCAATTAGCTGAGCTGGAAGCTGAAATGGCGAAGTATCTGGAGGAGTTGGGTTATGGTGCCTAAGGGGTGGAGTCTGGTAGAGGCTAATGAAGTTTGCGAGTCTATCTCTGTTGGTGTTGTTATTAAACCTGCACAGTATTATGTAGATGAAAGTGTGGGAATAAAAGCGTTTAGATCGGCGAATGTGAGAGAGGGGTTCATTAACGACTCTGGCTGGGTTTATTTTTCTCAAAAAGGGCACTTGGCTAATAAAAATAGCCAGCTTAAATCTGGCGATGTTTTAATTGTAAGAACAGGTTATCCCGGTACAGCTTGTGTTGTTACGCCAGAATTTGAAGGGGCAAATGCAATTGATATTGTTATAGCGAGACCCCAAAAAGACAAAGTACTTCCTGAATACTTATGTGCTTACACGAATTCTTCTGTTGGTAAGTCACAAGTATTAAACCTTCAAGGTGGAATGGCGCAAAAACACCTTAATGTTAGTGCCTACCAAACTTTAAAAATAAAACTACCACCGTTGTTGGAGCAAAAGAAAATTGCCAAAATCCTTTCTACATGGGATAAGGCGATTGCCACCACTGAACAACTGCTAACCAATAGCCAGCAGCAGAAAAAAGTGCTGATGCAGGAATTGCTCACCGGTAAGAAACGTTTACCGGGGTTTAGTGGGAAATGGGAATACTACACTCTTTCAGATATTGCCGTTATTGTAATGGGGTCTTCGCCAAAATCTGATGCCTATAATGAAAATGGGGTTGGTCTTCCATTGATTCAAGGCAATGCCGACATAAAAAACAGAAGATCTGTACCACGTATTTTTACTTCGGAGATAACTAAAGAGTGTCTCCCTGACGATATTCTATTAAGTGTTCGGGCCCCAGTGGGAACGATTGCAATATCGAACCATAATGCATGCATAGGCAGAGGTATTGCCACAATAAGAGCAAAAATGGATTTTAACCAAGCTTTTATTTACCAGTGGCTACTTTGGTTTGAACCAAAATGGTATTCCCTGTCCCAGGGAAGCACGTTTGAGTCCATAAATAGTGATGATATAAAACAATTAAAAATTAGAGTACCAAGCATAGAAGAACAGAAGAGTATCGCCAAAATCCTTGCCGTGGCAGACGGCGAGATCGAAACCCTAAAACAAAAACTCCATCACCTAAAACAAGAAAAAAAAGCCCTGATGCAGCAACTGCTCACCGGTAAACGCCGGGTGAAAACGGAGGCGGCATAATGGATAAACACTTACCTCAAGCCCCGGCAGGTGAATTCCTGCTGTTCCAAAGCGATGATGGCCGTGCTCGGGTTGAATGCCGATTTGAAGCGGAAACACTTTGGCTGTCGCAGGCTTCAATGGCGGAGCTGTATGGTAAAGATGTGCGAACCATTAACGAACATCTAGTCAACATCTTTGCTGAAGACGAACTTGCTCAAAATTCAACTATCCGGAAATTCCGGATAGTTCGTTTAGAGGGTAAGCGTCAGGTGGCAAGAGAGATCGATCACTACAACCTTGAAGCGGTACTGGCCGTTGGTTATCGTGTTCGTTCAACCCGGGGCACCCAGTTCCGCCAATGGGCCACGCAAACCTTGCAGGAATACCTGATTAAAGGCTTTGTGATGGATGATGAGCGGCTGAAAAATCCGCCGGTCGGCCCGTCAGTGGTGCCCGATTACTTTGGTGAGATGCTGGAGCGCATCCGAGATATTCGTGCCAGCGAACGGCGCGTCTATTTACGGGTACGGGAAATCTTTGCTCTCGCTGCGGATTATCAGCCTTCACTGAAAGAGACCACACTCTTTTTCCAGACTATCCAGAATAAACTGCATTTTGCTTGCACCGGGAAAACGGCGGCTGAACTTATTCACCAACGCGCCGATGCCAGTCTTCCGCATATGGGGTTGACCAGCTTCAAGGGTGACGAAGTGCGTAAAGGGGATGTCACCGTCGCCAAAAATTATCTCAATCAAAGCGAAGTTGATGAACTGAACCGCGTGGTCAATATGTGGCTGGATTTTGCTGAAGATCAGGCCAGACGACGCCAGCAGATATTTTTACGCGACTGGCAGGAAAAATTAGATCAATTCTTGCAATTCAACGATCGTGATGTATTAAAAGGTGCAGGTACGATCAGCAAGAAAATGGCGGATGATAAGGCTCAGGCTGAATATGAACAGTTCGCCGAGCAACAGCGTCGTTTAAAAGAAGCAGAGGGTGAGCGGGATATCACTGAGCTATTACAGTGGCAAACCAATCCAAAAACTAAGGATGCGCCATGAGTATGCAACATGTGCCAAAATTTCAGGAAGAATACAGCGCTAAAATACCGGCACTAACATTACTCACCAGTCTTGGGTGGTCATATATTACGCCTGATCAGGCGCAGGAGGCACGTGGTAATAAGTCGGATCAGGTGGTATTAAGCCAGATTCTGCGTGAGCAATTGCAAAAGCGTACCTTCACTTTTGCAGGACGGGACTATCCGCTCTCCGATAAAGCGATTGATAACCTGATTGCCGAAGTAAACAGCCCGGCTTTGAATGAAGGTTTGCTCACCGCCAATGAGAGACTCTATAACCACCTGATGTACGGTATTTCTGTCACTGAGTTTATTGATAGTAAAAAGGCTAACCCCACCATAGCGTTGATTGACTGGCACAATCCGGTGAATAACAGTTTTGTCTTTACTGAAGAATTCAGTGTGACTCGCTCTAATGGTATTGAGTCGCGCAGGCCGGATATCGTTTGTTTTGTGAATGGTATTCCGCTGGCGATTATCGAGGCCAAACGTCCAGATAGTAATGCCAAAAAAGGCCCAACCCTTGATGAAGGGATTTCGCAAAGCCTGCGTAATCAGCGGCACGATGAAATTCCGCGTTTATTCGCTTACAGCCAGCTACTGTTATCCATTAATGGTCATGATGGCCGTTACGGCACCTGCGGCACGCCAGCGAAGTTTTGGGCGAACTGGCGTGAAGAGGATATCTCGGATGCTGAGATGTATGCCATCAAGAATCACTCACTTTCCACAGAACAATTCACTGCGCTGTTCAGCCATCGTTCTCAAGCCATTGTGGATTGGTATCAACAGTTAATAACGAGCGGTGAACTTGCCGTTACCGGGCAAGATAAGCTGTTAATTAGCCTATTGTCGCCAGTTCGTCTGTTGGAGATGACTCGCTACTTTACGCTGTTTGATAAGAAAGTGGGAAAAGTTGTTGCCCGCTATCAGCAGGTGTTTGGCATCAAGCGTCTGATTGAGCGTATTAATACCAAACGTCCTGATGGTGGGCGTGAAGGTGGCGTGATTTGGCATACCACCGGTTCTGGTAAATCATTCACGATGGTTTTTCTGAGCAAGGTGCTAATTCTGCATGAAACCCTAAAGCAGTGCCGCATTGTGGTGGTGACTGACCGTATTGACCTGGAAAAACAACTCAGCCGTACCTTTATTTCTGGCGGCGAATTGTCTGGGAAACGAGATAAAGCATCTGCTATCGCGACCTCCGGTACGCGGCTGGCGGAGCAGATTGGCAAAGGGACGGAGCGCATTATTTTTTCGCTGATTCAGAAGTTTAATACCGCGATTCGGCTGCCGGGATGCGTTAATACCAGCTCAGATATTATCGTCTTGATTGATGAAGGCCACCGTAGCCAGGGCGGTGAAAACCATATCCGCATGAAGCAGGCATTGCCTAATGCCGCGTTTGTCGCTTTTACCGGCACCCCGCTGCTAAAAGACGATAAAACCACCAATAAGTTTGGTCCGATTGTGCATGCCTACACCATGCAGCGGGCAGTGGAAGACAAAACGGTAACGCCGCTGTTATACGAAGAGCGTATTCCTGACCTTGATGTTAATGAACGTGCGATTGATAGCTGGTTTGAACGTATTACCGAAGGATTAAGCGACGAACAAAAAACAGATCTCAAACGTAAGTTTGCCAGAAAGGGGCAAATATACAGCACAGACGATCGCATCCGTCTTATCGCATTGGATATTGCTAACCACTTCGACAAGAATATTGATGATGGCTTAAAAGGCCAGCTCGCCTGTGACAGTAAGGTCTCTGCGATTAAGTATAAAAAATATCTTGATGAAGCAGGCTTATTTGAATCAGCGGTGGTTATTAGCTCGCCCGATACCCGTGAGGGTAATACTGAGATCGATGAATCCACCATGCCGGAAGTGGCGCAGTGGTGGAAAGAGAATGTTGGCTCGCAGGATGAACAGGTTTATACCCAGCATATTATCGAGCGTTTTGATAAAGATGATTCGCTCAAAATCCTGATTGTGGTCGATAAGCTGCTGACAGGCTTTGACGAGCCGAAAAACGCCGTGCTCTATATCGACAAGCCGCTTAAAGGACACAACCTGATCCAGGCGATTGCTCGCGTTAACCGTTTACATCCGAAAAAGAAATTTGGATTGTTGATCGATTATCGCGGCATTCTCCGCGAACTGGATACCACCATTCAGCACTACCAAAAGCTCGCTTCCCGTACCCAAGGCGGTTACGACATCAACGATCTTGTTGGTCTCTACGGCCAGATGAGCACGGAGTACAAACGTCTCCCTCAGCTTTATAAAAATCTGTGGGCAATTTTTTCTGGTGTGAAAAATAAGAATGACACCCAGCAACTGCGCCAGGTGCTAATACCACGTATTGAAGAGCGAAACGGCGAACTTGTCGATATTCATCTGAGGGTGCGTGAAGACTTCTACGAAGCGCTGACGGCGTTTGCCCGTTGCCTGAAAGTAGCATTGCAATCTGCTACGTTCTTTGAAGATAAGAGCTTCAGTGATGATGATCGTTATCACTATAAAGAAACGGTGAGTCAGTTCTCTAGCTTACGCCAGTTAGTTCAGCAGGATGCGGGCGAGCGTATCGACTACGATGAGTACGCTGCTCAGGTGAAAAAACTGCTGGATAAACACGTGGTGGGTGTTGAGGTCCGAGAGCCCGATGGCGTATATGAAGTGAGCCAGATGGGGCAATTCCAGCAACCCGAAGACTGGAGCGATGAGAAAACTCGCAACGAAACAGACATCATCAAAACACGCGTCACGCGGATGATTGAACAGCAACTGCGTGACGACCCTTACGCACAGGAGGCTTTTTCTAAGCTATTGCGTCAGGCGATTGAAGAAGCGGAGAAGTTATTTGATCATCCGTTGAAGCAATACCTGCTGTTTCGTGAGTTTGAAGAGCAAGTACAAGAACGTCGGCTGAATGATATCCCTGATGCATTTGCCGGTAATCACCATGCTCAAGCTTATTTTGGTGTATTCAGAAAAATTCTGCCGGAGGTTTTTGCGATTGTTGATGCACAGGTACAGGACAAATGGGTAAAACTGGCATTTACTCTCGATCAGCTTGTCGACGTTTCGGTAGCGGAAAACTCGATTAATCCACAAAACATTGAAGCGGATATCCGTAAGAAACTGCTACCTATGCTGTTTAAAGAATGCAAGGCGATTGGCGGTGGTATGGATCAAGCAAAAAAGATGGTGGAGATGATCGTACAAATCACCCGAGTCGGGTTGAGTGGGGTTTAATTCGTGTCTGCTCAACGTCCACATAGGTCAATGTGTTTTTTTTACGGTGATGAGCGAATTAGTTTTGACTGCGTTTCGCGTCTCCAGTCAGTTGGACGCGTGCTGATAAAAGTACACCCAGATTGCAGGGTGGTTGTTTCAGCACCCAAGGATGCTGACGATCATGCAGTACTGAATGCGGTGAAAAAGCGTAGTCGTTGGATATATCAACAACTACGTGATTTTCGCCAGCAGCGTGAATACATCACTCCACGGCAGTACATTAGCGGGGAGAGTCATTATTACTTGGGTAAGCAATATCTGCTAAAGGTTCTTGAAGAGCCATCAGGGATACAGGGCGTCAAGATGTTGCGCGGCAAGCTGGAGGTGACGCTACACCAGAGAAACGCAGCAAAGGTTCGGCAGTTGCTTGTGGATTGGTACAAAACCCGAGCTAAAGAGGTTTTTTCCAGGCGATTAGAGGCGATGCTGGAACAGGCATTATGGGTAAGTGAACGTCCGCAACTACGCCTTTTAACGATGCAAACCCAATGGGGAAGTTGCTCTCCTCATGGTCGGTTGACGCTCAACCCCTATTTGGTCAAAGCCTCCCGTGAATGCATTGATTATGTGATTCTACATGAACTGTGTCATATCGCTGAGCATAACCATAGCGAACGCTTTTATCGGCTAATGGGACAGGTGATGCCTGCATGGGAAATAGTAAAAACACGTCTGGATGGGATGGCCGGGGTGATTTTTTCTGATTTATGATGTAGGGATGAGATTTTCCCTAGGGCAGCAAAATGGGTAACAATGGTGTATATGTTCACCGTCCTCATAAGTTGGAAGTACACTTGGTTGCTGAGTAACCAACTAATTTATAGCTGATTGGTTTGATAACCAATCCAATAAAAACATTATCAGGGATGTTTCCATGGCCGTTCCTACCTACGATAAATTTATTGAGCCAGTACTCCGCTATTTGGCAGGTAAACCTGATGGCGTACCGGCTCGCGATGCGCACGAAGCCGCTGCTGAAGCACTTAATCTTGATGATAATCAGCGGTCAGAAGCAATTGCCAGCGGTCAGTTAGTTTATAAAAATCGGGCTGGTTGGGCACATGACCGCCTGAAGCGAGCCGGGTTATCGCAAAGCTTATCCAGAGGCAAGTGGTGCTTAACGCCAGAAGGAGTTAATTGGGTACATGCCCATCCCCTGCCACTCACTGAAGAGGAAGTGAACTATCTGGCGCTTGATTTTATGAACGTGAAGCTTAAGCAGCAACCTGATGCTGTCGATCTTGATCCAAGACCAGCCATACTGAACCAGGAAGAGCTGGCAAAAAGCAGCCCGGACGATCGTCTTGATCAGGCGTTAAAAGAGCTGCGGGACGCAGTTGCTGATGAGCTGTTGGAAAATCTGTTACAAGTATCCCCGACACGTTTTGAGGTTATCGTTCTGGATGTTCTTCATCGTCTGGGATATGGCGGGCATCGGGATGACCTGCAACGCGTAGGCGGCACCGGTGATGGTGGTATCGACGGTATTATTTCGCTTGATAAGCTGGGGCTGGAAAAGGTTTACGTACAGGCTAAACGCTGGCAAAACACCGTTGGCCGTCCAGAACTGCAAGCGTTCTATGGTGCGCTGGCCGGACAAAAGGCGAAACGTGGTGTGTTTATCACCACTTCCGGTTTTACTTCTCAGGCGCGAGATTTTGCCCATTCCGTTGAAGGTATGGTTCTGGTTGATGGCGAACGCCTGGTTCATTTGATGATTGAAAACGAAGTCGGTGTTTCTTCACGCTTGGTTAAAGTGCCTAAGCTGGATATGGATTATTTTGAGTAATGAGTGAATCTGAGCCGGAGCGATGGCTCCGGCTATTGGTTTAGACGGCTTGTTTGAGTGCTTTCTGAATGGTTGACCCGGGTTTAATGCCTCCAGGTCAAGCTTTAACTGCCTGCATGTGTCGATGGAGGATTAATCCACCTAAGAGGAATTAAGTTCGTAGTAAATTGTCAATTGTCGCAGGCTTGATATCTCAAGGTTGATAACGGGCTTGCCAGCTCGAGCTTTTCTTTCGGAGATATCCGGGGTTAACAAAAATACATGAAAATACCTCACCTCTTTTGTTCCTAAAACCTCATCAACATCATTCCCCAATGAACAGAAGATACTCATCCATCATGTGTGTCAGCAGGGCATTCTCGTCCTGACGTTTGTTCAGCCAGACACCAAGCTCCCCCGGTGTTTTACGCTTCAGATTCTCCTGCCAGTCTTCCAGCGGCGCGCCTAGCATTAAATCGTACCAGCACAGCCAGACGAGTTTGTATCGGTATTCCGGTGAGCTGAATTGCTGAAACAGGCTAATCAGCTTGTTCGCCAGCGAGCGCTGCTTCAGGCGAATGCACTCGCTCAGTAAAATACCTTCCAGCATTGGATGTCGCAGCAGCAATATTGTTTCTGTTTCCAGGCTGATGTTCAAATCGGTAGCGATTGACATTCGGGGTGGAGAGGGCTGCTGGTAAATCAGGCGATACAGAGATTGCGGCACAACGGCATTCACCTGGCCGATGGTTGGGTAATACAGGCTGGCAATCATCAGGTGATGGCTGGCCTGAATGTTCGGGTGGCACATGCCATTAAGTATGGCAAGTCTGGTAATGCCGTTCAGCCAGCGCTGGTAATGGGTCAACAGGCTGTGATGACGTGTTTTTGTCTCTTGCATATTAAGAATCCTTGAAGATTTACCCACCTCTGGCACCGTGCCGGACACGAGCAACATGGTTCAGAAAGTAAAAAGGAGGTCATTGTGATACTCGGGATTGTTCGATACGGCGCTGGAGCCAGGCTTCCACTTCACTTTGCAGCCAGCGGGAGCGGCGACCAAATTTGATGGGGGGTGGAAATGTGCCGTCCTGAATCAGCTTGTAAAACCATTTGTCGGTTAATCCGGTCAATTTGGTGATAAACGCCATATCGACGAATTGATCTTTGAGCAGACTGGGTTCGCTGGTCATGGTGGTATTCTCCGGCTGGGTGATGGATACCGGAGTCGGTGGTTATCTGATGCTCCAGCCGACTCCGCCATACCAACTGGTCACGCTGTAAAAAAGATCTTCGGTGCAGGAAAATCTCCGTCAGCGCTGGCTGCAACCAAAAGCCCGGAGATGGTCCTCGTGGTGCTTGGTTGCGTTTTTTGCCATATACCTGAGCCGGAACATCAGGCTGGAATAGGCCCGCTCAGTCTCTTCGCTGTTTACATCGAGCCAGTAGCAGGGGTTCTCAGGAAAATGCACCAGTGAACGGGCCAGTGGGGTGTCCGCAACTTTCATTCCCAATGCCCGGTTCCAGGCCGCAATGATCATCGTTGCCAGATTGGTGTCATCTGACAGGTAGTGCCCCGGTGACTGGTAAGTATCTTTATTCAGTAACAGCACCACATGGTAATGGGGTTTGTTACCAAACCAGTCAAATTCACGGCACCAGATATAGCGCAAATCAGTTTGGTGTACCCGAATGCCTGACTGCATTTTTCGATACCTTTGTGCTTCGAGCTGAGACGCTAATGACGCCATAAAGCGGCTGATAACGTTATTGCGTATTGCCATGCCTGATATATCGTCCCTGTCAGGAATGTGTAAATCTATTCTCAGCGCCAGTGTGCGGGGGTGTGCCCTTAGCGCTTTGTGAAGGGTTTCCTCGATTCGGGCGACATAATGACGACATAGCGGCCCATAGGTTTCATCAACAATGATTTCTCTGTTCATCTCTCATCACTTCTTTGGGTTAAAGACATAGTGAGCGGAGATGATGTAAAAATATTATCAGGAGACTGTTCTGGTAAATGCGTGGGGTATTGTCTTAGGGTGTTATTCGAATACTGTTTTTGATATGAAGTGAAGAATGGCAGTATATATATTACCAATCCGACAATTATGATTACTCCCTTTTATCTCCCCGGTTCAATAAAAGCCTTATCAGATGCACCACGGTTAGCAGATAATCTGGAGATAATTTTTCGGATGGTTACTCTGAAGTTAAGGGTTGCACAGTGTTTTTATTTTTCCAGCTGTCATGATATTACGACGGTTGCCGGTTTTTGACTCCGTGCATTCGCCCCAAATCACTGCCCATATGGTGAAAACCGTCAATGACGGTTCATGTGGATAATCGGCTGACCGGCATACCTGACCACACCTCGCCACCATACTGGCACTTGCCCGTTCTCTCTGCTTACCGAGAAGCGATTTTCTCCGCATGAAGTCTTCCGTGCGCTTAATGCATAACGCCCGGCCACGGCCTCTTTGTGATGCTTCCCGTTGTTTATGGTCATCAAAATTTTATTCTTTCAATATTTTGTTTTTAATTTATTTTTAGTTAAGGTTAATAACCTATTCTTGTTGGTGGTGCCCACATGCGGCAGTGCGGAAAGCACCCTGGCTGCTTTCGGGTGAACGCCTTGAGTCGTGGGTGATAGGGAAAACGGTGGGAGAACGTTTTACGATGGAAAAGCACACTAAGATTTGTTCGTTCAGTATCAGGAAAACCACGCTGGAGGCATTGGATAAGTACGTCGCTGCCCGTGGTAAACGATCGCGATCCGAGCTTGTCAGTGAATTGCTTGATTTTGCCATTGACCAGAAAAAGCACCAGCATGATGAAGAGAACATTCCCGGTGATGGCATCATTCCCGAAAAAATAAGCATTAAATGGTATGAGTCTTTGTATTTTAACTCGCTACGGGATTATTTTTATTCCGGTGATTGCTGGTTTGAGATTCGTCTTCACGGTATTAGCGTATCTGAGGAGGGGGAGATCGAAGAATATGACAGCCTTGTTGATAAGCTTAACGAGTTTCATGAGGGGCTGATAAACGATCTCAATGTGAAACTGGGAAAAGATTCAGATCTGGCGAGAACATTTATTGGGGCTATTAAAAGTGATGATGTGAAAATCCTGGCGGTAAGGGTACGGGGGACGCAGGAATATATTCCAGGGGTGGGGCCAGTTCGCAACGTCGTTTATGCGGTCACGCTGGTCAATGTCAAAGAAAATACGCATTCAAAAGATCATTTTTATCTGGATTATCACGCTATTCAGGTATTGGATGTGAGGGAAATTGGCCGGGCACCACTGAGTACGTTGGTGAGGAAAAAGAATAAACAGTTAGCACCAGGCTATCTTTACTGGATGCCCATCACGATTTTTCAAAACAAGATGCTTGTTATGGGCGTGAGAAGACGCGCGTTATCTGACCAGGCCATTGCGCTCGTGAAAAGCGATGATGTGATAATGGTAACAAACCAGGCAATACGCGTAAAAAAGAACAGAAAATAATACCGGGCTTTAAAAGTGACGGTGAACCCAAAGCCCTGCTTTAAAATATTTTCAGATAGATATCATCTCCCCGAACCTTCCCCTTAACGGCAGCGCCTCACGGTGCTGCCGTTTGTGTTTACCGAGGATATGATATGAATCATCAGGATGGGCCTGCGCCGTTGCGTCAGGCGTTGTCGGGGTTGCCGGAGTGGGTGACAGCGCAAATCTGGCAGCATATCCGGCAGTTGACCCACTACGAGCCGGTTATCGGCATCATGGGTAAGACCGGTGCGGGCAAGAGCAGCCTGTGTAATGCGCTGTTTGCCGGTGAGGTGTCGCCGGTCAGTGATGTGTCGGCCTGCACCCGTGAGCCGTTGCGCTTTCGCCTTAACGTGGGTGAGCGTTGCATGACGCTGGTAGACCTGCCCGGTGTCGGTGAAAGTGAACGGCGTGATATTGAGTATGCCGCGATGTATCGCCAGCAACTTCCGCATCTCGATCTGGTGCTGTGGCTGATCAAGGCCGATGACCGGGCGCTGGCGGTGGACGAGCACTTTTACCATCAGGTGATTGGTGAAGCCTGGCGGCACAAGGTGCTGTTTGTGGTCAGTCAGGCGGACAAGATTGAACCCACTGAGGGCGGCGTGAAGGCGTTGTCTGCCATACAGAGGCAGAGCCTTGAGCGCAAAATCGCCCTGCTGCACACCCTGTTTTTGCCGGTGCACCCGGTCTGCGCGGTTTCGGTGCGGCTGCGCTGGGGGCTGTCGCGCATGGCGGCGCTGATGGTGGCAAGCCTGCCGCGCCAAGCCAGCAGCCCGCTGGTCACACAGCTACAGCCGCCCCTTCGTAGCGAACACGTCACTCAAAAAGCCCGCGATGATTTTGCCGATACGGTGGGCAGCACGCTCGATACCGTCAGCCGTCTGCCGCTGATACCGGCCACGGTGCGCACGCTTATCCAGACGCTGCGCGATACCGTGGTGTCCGTGGCCCGCGCTTTGTGGGCGGTGTTCTTCTGAGCCGTTAATTCTGCATTACCCATCCGTTTTCCGAGCCCGGTCGCCTGTGCGTCCGGGCTTTTTATTTTCAGCTATCTCAAGGAGTCTGCCATGACCCGTCTGGCCTCGTGCTTTGGCGCAGCAAACCTGATTCGCCGTGACCGTCCGTTAACCCGCGAAGAGCTGTTTCGCACCGTACCCAGTGTGTTCAGTGAGGAAAAGCATGAATCCCGCAGCGACCGATACACTTACATTCCGACGATTACCCTTCTGGATAATTTGCAACGTGAAGGCTTCCAGCCGTTCTTTGCCTGCCAGACCCGTGTGCGCGACGACAGCCGCCGCGAGCACACCAAACACATGCTGCGCCTGCGTCGGGAGGGGCAAATCGCCGGCCATCAGGTGCCGGAAATCATCCTGCTCAACAGCCATGACGGCTCCAGTTCGTACCAGATGCTGCCGGGGCTGTTCCGGCAGGTCTGCCAGAACGGGCTGATTTGCGGCGAAAGTTTTGGCGAGGTGCGGGTGCCCCATAAAGGCGATGTGGTGGGCCGGGTGATTGAAGGCGCTTATGAGGTGCTGGATACCTTTGAGCGCATCGAGGAAAAGCGTGACGCCATGCAGTCGCTGCTGTTACCGCCTCCGGCGCAATCCGCGCTGGCAAACGCCGCCCTGACGTACCGTTTTGGTGAGGCGCATCAGCCGGTGACGGCAGCGCAAATCCTGACGCCGCGCCGCTGGCAGGACGACCGGCAAGACCTGTGGACTACCTTTCAGCGTATTCAGGAGAACCTGATAAAGGGCGGGCTGCCCGGTCGCAATCCGCAGGGGAAACGGGCCCGCACCCGTGCTGTCAGCAGTATCGACAACGATGTGCGGCTCAACCGGGCGCTGTGGGTGCTGGCGGAATCGCTGCTGCAACATGCCGACTAAATCCTGTTTGTGTTTTCAGGGAGACCCCCGATGAATCAACCGGTTTTACCGACCCCGTTTACCGAACATGAGCAGCGCATCATCCGCCGGGCCCAGCGCCTGCTGGAGCGCCACCTGCGCCAGCCGGGTGAGCCGTTTACCGCCTCCTCCTATACCCGAATGTGGCTGCAACTGCATCTGGCCCCGCTGGAGCGGGAGGTGTTCATGGTGCTGTTTCTCGATAACCAGCATCGCCTGATAGACCGGGAAATCATGGCGCTGGGCAGCATCAACCATGTCGATATTCCCATCAGAGAAATCGTCAAAGCGGCCCTGCGCCACAACGCAGCGGCGGTGATCCTGGCGCACAACCACCCCTCCGGCCATGCCGAACCGAGCACGCCAGACCGGGCACTTACCGAGCGGCTGAAAAGCGCTCTTGAGCTGGTGGATATCCGCACGCTGGATCATCTGGTCATTGGCGGCAATCAGGTGGTGTCGTTCGCCGAACGCGGCTGGCTGTAATGCCTTTCGCTGTCATTCCATTAACCTGTCAGGAGGAAAATACCTTGTCATTATCGGATGCCCTGGAATGGGGACTTGAACACACTCTGAAACCTCGCTTTGGAGCCCGGCTGGTACAGGAAGGGTGTCACCTGCATTTTCTCGCCGACCGTGCCGGTGTGACCGGCACCTTCAGTGCAACCGTGGCCTGCCATCTGGAACACTGCTTCCCATTGATAGTGAAACAACTGGAGAAAAAGCTTGTGACCGGTGAGCTCGATCCCCGCCGACAGCAACGCGTCACGCTGCATGACGGCGTACTGACCTGCGAGGCCGATACACTGGGCAGTGCGGGCTACGTCTATATCACGATTTACCCGACCATGGCGGCCACACCGGCAACCGCATTCCCTTCACTTTAAGCGTTTATCTTAAGAGAGCCTATCCATGCAAACACCATCCCCATCCCCGGCGCGGGAGGCATCGTCATGCCTGTCACCTGTGAGTGTCTGGCAACAGTTATTAACTTACCTGCTGGACAAGCACTACGGGCTGACGCTCAACGACACGCCGTTTTGCGAGGAAGCCGAGATTCAGGCCCACCTCGACGCAGGAGTTTCGCTGCCGGACGCCGTGAACTTTCTGGTGGAGCGCTATGAACTGGTGCGTATCGATCGCAGCGGTTTTAGCTGGCAGGAGCAAAAACCGTTTCTGAACGCGGTCGATATTCTCCGCGCCAGACGGGCCACCGGCCTGCTCAAACCATAAAGACTGCGAGCCGCTTTCCAGTCACACAACGCCAAACCGATTAATCCTTCCCCCCGATGCATAATACGCCAGCCGTTACCAGCTGGCGTATTGGCTGTGATGTATGGACCACACACTATGCAAACTGAACCCGAGGTGTTAACCGACCACACCGAGCTGATTGGCTCGACCAACATTGCGCGTATCGTCACTGGACGTGATGCCGCGCTGCAACAGATAGAACAGCTCATTACCCGGTTACAGGCCATTTCAACGCTAACGGCGACTATCGGTGGCGGCACCGTTGAAGACTGGGCATTGAAGCCAGGGCGTCGCTACGATTGTTGGCTGACAGAAACGCCTGACAAGGCGATGCCAGCCATTATCCGCACACTGGACAGCCATATCTGGCGCGACCTGATGCTGAAATCCGGCATGTTGTCATTGATGGACGCACAAGCCCGCAGCCAGTGGCATAAGAATCTGGACGAGGGCGACCTGCCGACCATCAGCGAAGCCAATATTCTCAGCACGTTTGAACAACTTCACCAGAGTAAACGGGAGGTATTCGAACGCGGGGTGATTAACGTATTCAAAGAGTTATCGTGGGATTACAAAACCAACCATCCTTGCTACTTCGGTAAGAAAATCATCATCAGCAATCTGGTGACGTACCACCGTTGGGGCTTTGGCCTGAACTGGGGCTGGCGACGCGATCAACTGGCCGATCTGGAGCGGATGCTGTCCTTGCTGGATGGCAAACCCATTCCTGATAACCGGAGCGATGTGACTATCCGGCTGATGAACCATATCCGTGATAATCCTCATCAGCAAGAATACGAAGATACGTATTTTAGTGTGCGTTACTTTCAGAAAGGCACCGGGCATCTCATCTTTAAACGCCCTGACTTAATCGATCAGATGAACGACATTATTGCCAAACATTATCCGGGGATGTTGGCGGCGAGGTGAGCGTATGACGTAGCAGGGATGCTTGATGCTGTACTTGTCACTGGTAGTGGTACTAACAAAATTATGCTATTTTAATAAGTGTTATTAATTTTTATTAAAAGGTGATTTCCATGGGACAGCCCGCAAAACAGACTATTAGTGCTCAGATACCCGCCGAGCTTGCTGCTGCGGTTGAAAGCCTGGCTATTGAATTGGATAGGTCGAAAAGTTGGGTGATTAAAGAAGCATTGACCGCAATGATCGAAGAGAGAGAACGTCAGCATCAACGGATTTTGCAAGGCCTTGCTGATGTTGATGCTGGAAGGGTGGTAAACCATGCTGATGTTCTCGATTTTGCCAATAAACTGAAAAAGTCGTAATCAATGGAAATACTTTGGACACAAAAGGCACAGGATGACCTAGAGCGCATTTATCGGTTTGCCAGCCAGTACAGTCGGCAGCATGCTGACGATGTGTTAGATCGCCTGTTCATCGGAACAACAGAGCTTGTTGATCATCCAAGAATCGGTGTATCTCAGACAAGATATGAACCCCGTGAGGTGAGAAAAATTCTGTTTGATGATTACGAGGTTCACTATGAAATTCAGCACAACACTATTTATATCGTCGATTTGTGGCATACACGAGAAGATCGCTGAATTATCGTTATCTTCGATAAGTATATGAAGGAGAACATGACGATGAGAGATCGTATTCAGTCTAGGCTGAAGAGTTCCACGCGTTATGTCTTCACTCGTGATGACTTCAAGGATATTGGCAGCTATGCCCAAGTTGGCAAAGTATTACGTAATCTGGTCAGTGAAGGTGTATTACTGAAGGTGGGCTACGGGGTATACACCAAAGCTCGTCAAAATAGTATTACTGGCAACATCATGCCTTCCGCACCAGGGGGATCTTCAGCCGTGATTATTGAAACTTTAGAGTGTTTAAATGTCCCTTATCGTTTCGTTGGTGCAACGGCAGCGTATAACAGCGGGAAATCCACGCAGATTCCTGTGTCTCTGGAAATAGAAACCCCGCTGAGTTTTAAAAGAGTGCTTAGCGTAGGGAACAGTAAATTAAATGCATGATGCTCTGGTGCAATGATATTGTCAGGTGCCAATCTTCCCTTCTAAAACATCTGCGCGGCTTCGAGTCCCAAATTTAACAATTTCAAGCGTTGGTATCTGTGTTGGTATAATGTCTTTAGTCTTTATTTTAATTAATATTAAATCATGAGGTTACATGCAATGTGCGAGTCCGGCCTTCGCACTAACCTTCATATCAACCTTCCTTTAACCCGCTTTTTACGTTCAGCCAGTAGCCTCCAGGTTGCTCGGTGATGAGCTCCTCCCCCCAGTTTGCCGGAACATCGGCTAACCCCACCAAAAATCCCCCGCAGATAGCATGCAGTGGTTTGCGTTATGGACTAACTTCATTACCATTACGGCATTTTGTATTCGTAGCTTCCGGCGATGGGCCGGCGGGCGTCAGCCAGAGGAACCGTGTTGTCTCCTTCTCACACTTCCCAGACCTATTGGATGAACAAAAAACGGGCGGCGATCCTGTTTTCCTGCATGTTGCTGAGCGCATTTTTGGTGATCAGTTGGAGCAGTTATCAGGTGGCGCGCCATTCGCTGTTCGATGAGATTTCAGAAAGCTCGCTGCCGCTGACCAGCGACAATGTCTATTCCGAAATTCAGCGCGACCTGCTTAATCCCATTTTTATTTCATCGCTGATGGCGCACGACACCTTCGTGAAAGACTGGGTGCTGTCCAATGAAACGGATCCGCAGGCGATGACTCGCTATCTTCGGGAGATCGATCGGCGTTTTAATACGGTGGTTTCCTTTTTTGTTTCCAATAATACCCACCGCTATTACGACCCGGAGAAGATAAGCCATACGCTTTTAGAAACGTCTCCTGAAGATAAGTGGTTTTTTGATATCAGGGATGAAAAGGATGGCGACCCTTACGATATTGAGATCGGTGTCGATCCCGAAAATCGCACCCGGATGGATATTTTTATCAATTATAAGGTGTTCGATTATAGCGGTAACTTTATTGGGGTGACTGGCGTGGGCTTGCCGGTGCAGCGGGTTACCCAACTGATTGAAACCTACGAACAGCGTTATAACCGCACTATCTACCTTATTGATGAAGATGGCGATGTGATGTTGCACAGCAAGGCGTTTCATCGTGCGTCGAATATTCACCAACAGCCGGGGTTACAGTCGCTGGCAACTCAGGTGCTGACCTCGCCGGGCGGCAGCTATCGCTACTCGTTGGATGGCGAAAATATCTTTTTGAACACCCGCGTTATTCCGGAGTTCGGCTGGAAGCTGATGGTGGAGCAGAACAGCGGGCCGCATGACCGACAACTGTGGATCACGCTACTGAAAAATACCGGCATCAGTATTACGGCCAGCATCGCCATGTTGTTGCTGATCTGGCTGACTATCGGTGCATACCAACGGCGGCTTGAGCTGATGGCCACCACTGATAAACTGACTGGGCTGATGAACCGACAAGCGTTCGAATACATTTTTCGGACCTTGCGGATGAAACAATCGGCGCAGCAACGTACGTTCTCGATCATTCTGATCGACCTGGACTTTTTTAAGAAAATTAACGATCAGTACGGGCATCACATCGGTGATCGGGTGTTGGTGAAAACCGCCCGGTTGATCCAGCGGGCGATTCGTAAAACAGATTCCGCCTGCCGCTGGGGGGGCGAAGAGTTCGTGCTGCTGCTGGGCGATTGTTCGCTGCATCAGGCTCATCGTGTCGCCGAGAAGATTCGTCAGGCCGTTCACTTTGCGCTGGTGTCGCATCGCCATCAGGTGATTAACCTGACCATCAGTTGCGGTGTCGCGGAATCTAATCCCGGTGAAAGCATCGACCATCTGGTACAACGCGCCGACAAGGCGCTGTATCAGGCCAAGCGTCAGGGGCGTGATCAGGCGGTGATGGCCGAGTGAATAACCGGCTGAAAAATCAGGGCTGTAACGGTAATCAGAGCCAGGCGTGACAACACCTTAACGCCTGGCTCTATGTCCCAATAGCCCGCCGGGTCAACCGGTCAGGCTAGCCCGCCTGCTCATACTTTTCGTCCCACGATTTGAATCATGTTGAAATACGCCCCCGCTCCGGCTTCCATAATAGGAACCATCATTTCCTGAGCCAGCGTGCATGGCATAAAGTCATCCCAGGCCTGCTGGCATGAGTCCATTTCACGTAGCTGGAGAATTTCTATGCCGGGTTCTTTTTCCCAGAGCGTTCTCCACCAGTGGCAGGAATAGAAGTACCAGTCCGGTGTCCAGAACGGTTTGACGACCTCGGGCAGGTTCCCTTCCGAGTAGTTTTGTATAAATCCAGGAACCGCCACCGCAATCAGCCCGTTGGGTTTCACAAACGGCAGCATTTTCGCCAGCATACTGTCGTTACTGCCGAAGTATTGCCAGGCATCGACGCTGATGATCATGTCAAAGTATTCCTGCGCGAAGGGGATCTCCTTTGTGACGTCCAACAGCAGCGGAATGATGTGAGAATCAACCCCTTGACTGGCGAAGCGCCTGGCGTTTTCAGTCGGGGTTATCCATAAATCGGCGGCAAACACCGTGACATCGTACTTTTTCGCCAGCAGGATGGATGAAATGCCTTTCCCACAACCCAAATCAAGGATGCGCATGCCGGGGGTGATGGGGAGCTGTGCGGCCATTTCTTCCGTAATGCGCATGGCATTTGGCCCCATCATGGTGTCCAGAAGAAAAGCGCTGTCATAGCTATCGGTAAACGGAGTAGTTAATGGCGTCGTTATAGACATAATATTACCTGTACCTTAGCGGTTATCGGGTTGGGCGAACGTGTAAGGTGCGTTGTTCCCGACGGGATAAATGCAGACTGGCAACCTGTTATTCATCATAGGCAAAAACACGCCAACACCCGCAGGTGTCTGTGTCATGTTTTAGCACTGCGATAATCAGCCGAGCCTGCAATGGCCGGTAGGCTGATTATCGGATGATGACATTCTTCAGCATCAACGCCTCGGTCTGACTCGGTAGAGTGGGAAGGGGGTTACGCCTAAACGCTAACCTCTGCGGATGGTTAAAAAAGGCGTCCACAGCCCAAAAATGTGATTTCAGGTAAGGTTACCCGGTGCGGTGCTGTCGCTCACCCTGCCATATTGCGGCCCACAGGGGAGCGTTGCCATTATCGAATCAATGTAGAGAGGAAATTATGCGTACTGTCTCAGCCTGTCATGCGGCCTATCGGGATGACATCGCAGACCTGATAACCCGTCGTCCGGTGCCCGGCCCGGGCGTGCCGCAGGTGGATCCTTTTTTGTTTTTGAATCATCACGGTCCACAAGTGTATTCCCCCAATAATCAGGGGTTACCGTTCGGGCCACATCCTCACCGTGGGTTTGAAACCGTCACTTTTATTCTGGAAGGGTGCCTGGCGCACCGTGACAGCGGCGGGCATGAAAGCATTATCAACGCGGGTGGCGTGCAGTGGATGACGGCCGGTTCCGGGCTGGTTCACTCTGAACTGTCGCCGGATGACTTCAAACGTCAGGGCGGGGCGATGGAGATCCTGCAACTGTGGGTGAATTTGCCTGCTCGCCTGAAAATGACCTTACCCCGTTATATCGGGTTGCAACGGGACGACATTCCCCGTGTGCCGCTGGCATCAGGGCAGGGGGATATGCAGTTGATTTCCGGAGTGTATGCCGGGGTGACGGGCCCTATCCCCTCGCTGACGGGTGTGTTTATGTCGGTGGTGCAATTGAATGCGGGGGCGGAGGTCGCGTTACCTGCGCCACAGGGAAACAACGTGTTCTTATACGTGGTGCGCGGTGCGGTGAACATCGCCGGAACCCCGGTTTCACCGTGGAATTTGGTGGAAATGCATGATGATGGTGATGCCGTTGTCATCAACGCGACAGCAGAGGCTGTGCTGCTGTTTGGGTATGCGGAGCCGATAGAGGAACCTGTCGTCTCTTACGGGCCGTTCGTGATGAACACGCGTGAAGAGATCCAGCAAGCGATAGCGGATTACCACGCCGGGAAGTTTGATGGGGCCTGACCTGCATGTCCAGAGAACTGACGAAAAAGCAGCTTGCTGCGTTGAATGACCTCAATCGTGACACGTTACTGGATATTGTATTAACGCTGGCTCGTGAACATAAACCGGCGCGTGATACGCTGGTTTATGGCTGGTTGTCTGTATCGGATGATGTGCTGAAACGTCTTGAGAAAGCGTATGACCATGAGACAAACAGCAGGCATTTTTATGATTATTACGCAGCTGATGGCTTTTTTGCCTCTCTGAGGCAGGATATTGTCGTCCCTCTCAGCAGACTCGTTCCTGCCCATTTCTTGCGTGTCGAAGCGTTGGCTGCACGCATGATCCTTGATTTTGAAAGGCTTTCAGAACAGGTCGATACCTCCAGCGGGAGTTGGATGGATTACCTTTCCGCTTTGTTTGACGTGTGGATGGCGGCGTTGGCACAACAAAAAGAGGCGCCTCCAGCGATGGTTGCTGGGAAGATCTACGCACTCGTGCAGGAAGATCAGTGGTTTGAGTTTGAAAGGCTGGCTGACTGGCGTGGCGAGTTAGGTACGGAGACGTTGCGTGCCTTGCGCGAGTTGTTGCTGCAAGATGGACATGACGATAAAGCCTTTATCCTTAACCTGGCTATCCGGGATGTAGAGGGGGCCAGAATACTGTTCGAACGGGGCAACATCAGCAATGTGAACGCTGTCCTGCAACTATGTACATTGTTGATGGATGAGCTGCGTGCACCAGAAGCCATCACCATCCTTCAGGCCCTCAAGCGAAATACACGGGAGTGGATGCTGCCTAAAAAGGAGTGGGCTACCTTGTTGGTGAACGCGTTGCTGGAAGAAGGGCGGCAAGAAGAAGCGCGGCAGATAGCGGAAGACACATTTCGTCAGGTGCCGGATGCCAGCGTATGGCAGTTGTACCTGAAGTCAGGCGGCGATGCCGGGCAGGATTTTGAGCGTTATCTGTTAATGGCGATAGCGCGTGGAGTTGAACAGACGGTGCAGTTTCTGGCTGATACCGAACACTACGCCCTGATTAATGACCTTATTACTGGCAGGAGTCAATACGCGCTGGCTTTCCCGCAAGTATTCCAGAGTGCGTTTTCTTTTTGGCGCACCTTGTCGTCAACACTGCAAAAGCAGGGGCTCACTGCGGGGGCGGTGATATTGAGGCGTCGGCTGGCTGAGTCCGCTATCAGCACGGCGAGTAGCCGGTATTATGCGTCTGCCGCGTCGGACGCTAAACAGGCCATTGACTATGCCCGTGCGGCTGGCGAGGTTGGCTGGCAGGAAGAGACGCTTGGCTGGCTACAGACATTGCATGGTGAGCATTTTCGTAAATATGCCTTGTGGAAGGTGATGCAGGAAAAAATCCCCGGTTTGCAGGTGGCGAAACAAGGCATCACGCTGGCGGAATCATAATGTACTGATTGTCGCTGTGGGATATCAGAGTGAAGCCCCGTCTGGTGCTTCACTCATGTTTTCCTGCCAGAGCCGTTACACCGCGTAGAGCGGGATAGGTTCTTTTGCCTGCGGCAGCGCGTGGGCGTGGCGTTCCGCCTGTTCACAGATTTCCAGCAGTGCCGGGATCAGGTGCGCGGCGGCATTCAGGCTGGCACCCAACTGATAACGCTGTTCGGGGCTGATGTCAGCACCGTCTTGCAGCCGGTCGCCAAGTTCACTCAGCCCGTGGCACAACCCGGAAACGGATTCCGCCGCGATAGCACCAAGGTCACAAAGCTGCACTTCATCAAGCTGGTGGAGTGGCAGGCTGGCGATCAGCTCGCGGAAAAGGGTGATGCTACTGTCAGTGGGAGTGGTGTGGTTGTCCGTCATGATTAAGTCTTCCATTGCTAGATGTTTATGTCGCCACACCTTCAGGTTCCAAGCTAAAGATGTGGCCCAGACAGGGTTGGAACACCGGATCTAGCGACCGGCCAACCTTGCGGTTGCCCTGCCTGAGCCACGGATAAAGAGTGTGCACGCAGCCCCTGAAAAAACAAAGTGTTTTCCAGTTCCAGATATTCGGGGTTCCACGCCCGGCTGCGGATGTTGCCGCAGCACAAACACTCTATGTCAGCCGCTAACCGGGTGAAAGAGGCTGGATAGATTTACAGTAGAGTTGCGGCGCGTTTTGGAATCGCGCTCGCAAAACCTGCGGGTCATGCGATCGAAAGCGGTTGCTGGCCTTATGACAGAGGATGAAATGCAAAGTGAAGGTTCACGTAAAAAAATATTATTTATTTTATTTCATAGGAATTAACTTATGATGAATTTTTAATTAATCTTATTTTTCTCCGCAATTTATGTCGTGATTTTATCTTCCACTTACGTTGCTTTTTTGTTATTAGAGAGGGTGATAAACGGTTATTAATTCCCATCATTTTTAATGATGGAATGTCCTTATTTATACTCTTCTTTGAATGCGAAAAGGGAATGGTATGAGTCATCTTGATATGTTCGACAGAATCCGCTTGCAGAATGGCTTTTTAACCATAGGCCAGCTTGTGGCATTGTGTGAGAAAGGTAATGTAATTTATGACCCCTTCTCCGTTCTGATATCAAAGCATGCAGAGATTGGCACGGGTAATATCTTTTATTCGAATATCATTCTTTCTGCGTCAAGTGGGCATATTCTGAAGGTCGGTAACAATAATATTTTTTACAGTAATACCGTTATTGAGGCATCTGCGGGTTCAGTGTGCGTTGGTTCTGAAAACCAGTTTGGTGAAGGTGGGGTAACGATTAAGGCGAACCGAGCGGGGGCGATGATAGAAATTGGTAACGATGGCCGTTATTTGGGCGGTGCATCAATATTTGGTGCTTGTCGGCTTGAGTCCGGGAGCCAAATTCTCGGGCAGATCACCGTTGATAGTTGCCATCTCTTAACCGGGGGAAGTTGGCGTGAACCCAATCCAGATAACCGAGGCGGGCTCCTCAAAGGGTACGGAACGGCCAGAAATTTAACGGTAGGGAAGGGCAGAGTGATTAATGGCACAGGCGCTTTTGATGAATCGATGTTGGAATTACAGTCAACGTATCATCCCACTCAGAGTAAATAAATGTCGGTATTAATAGCCATACTATTCTCCTGAGCATATTGGGGGTTGCGACATAAACATCTCACTATCAGGCGCTACGCACTGGGGTGAATAACGGATATATGCTGTGATAATGGCGGAGTAAATAAGCGAGCCCCCACCTAACTCCCCATTCCCCACCCGTTTTTCCCTATTTGCCGCCGGGGGGATTTTCCCGTGCCGAATTATGGTGTGAAGACATCTATCTGTCGGGAGAACACCATGAAAGGCTACCATGTAAAAGAACAGCATCGCCGTAAATCCTGGGTGCGTGACACCAACACCGATGCGGAAGTGGCATCACTGACTTATCTGCCTGAATTGCTAAGCGCATTGGGGCTGGCGATGCCGGTACCGCCGTCGGTGATCACCCGTGATATTGAGGGGGAAACCTTCTTCGACATTCTCTACCGGTGTGATTTCAATGCCCGGCAAAACATCCATCAAATTGAGAAGATCTTTTCGGTTAAAGAGGCGTTTACGCCGGAGTGGGTGCCGGGTGCCGATCTGGCGTTGCCGGTGCTGGCGCAGGAAAACCACCTGGTGTCTGACAACCATTATCTGTTGTTGGGGTTGGATTTATTTTCCGCCGTCGAGCAGGGTGAGTTTCGCCTTTCGCCGCAAGGCTGGGGGGACAACCACCTGACCGGTAAGGATATGTCGGCAAGCGAGTTTCTGGAACTGAAACCCCGGCCTGCCTGCCTTTATGCGGGTGTGCTGCACGGTGATGCTGGCCAGCCGTTGTCGCCGCAGCAATTGCTGGGGTGGCTGGAACGCATGCGGCAGGTACACGGTCAGCCGTCCTCAACCATGGTGCTATTGGCCCCGGTGGCGGAAGTGTCGGGGTTTAGCGGCTGGTTCGGTTTGTATCAGCGTAAAGAGGTCACAGGAAAGGCCTTGCAGTGGCAAAGCCTGTCGATGCTGGCGCAAGACGCGCATTTCTGGGAGGCAATGAAGGAAACCGGGTTGGCGCACAATGTGTACGTCAGCAGTATGGGAGCCAATACCGCCTATCGGGGGCGCGAGTGACGTTAGTCGGTTGATTTTATCCGTCGCACGTATCGCATCCCACAGCTTCATCGGCATCTCTTGGTCAGGCTACCTGATCAAGAGGTTTTTATTATTAATGACAGTCGATCCTGTCTGGCCTGCTTAACCGGGCTTTTCTGTATCGCGATACCGGCTGCCAGAAATCTTATTTCATTATCACTCTGAGATAATTATCGGTTTTTTGATCGGAAAGGTGGTGAATGGTTTGATTTCTTCGAGCACAAACATGCTTTGCATCTCTTTAATGCCAGGCAGGCGTCGGATAACAGACATAGCGAATTCCGCATAGGAATCCAGATCACGTGAAACCACCTGCAACAAGAAATCGGAGTCACCCCCCATGCTGTAGCACGCGACGACCTCTTCCAGGTCAGTGACTTCCCGCTCGAATTTGCATGCCTGCGCTTCACTGTGGTTATCAATGGTGATACGAACAAACACCATGACACCAAGGCCAATCTTCCGTCGGTCCAGTATGGCGCGATAACCTTGAATCACATCATCTTCTTCCAGTTTGCGGACCTTACGCCAGCAGGGCGAGGACGACATACCTATTTTTTCCGCCAATGTCTGGTTAGTAATGCGGGCATCTTTTTGCAATAAAGTAAGAATCTTAATGTCCGTCAGACTGAGTTTCATTAGGGTGATTCTCTTTCTTTTTATGGCTTGATTGAGGGAAATCTTACCTTTATTGGTTAACCTTTCAACGATTATAGATAAAACATTTCCTTTTTAATGATTCATAATGTTTCCTGAAATTAATAAAGGATGCGGTTAGTGATTAAGGGAGCGGTAAAGCGAAATATGATCCTGCATATTGTTTTGTTCACATTTAAAAAGCCTTACAACTGGTCATCGCCAGTGGCATTGGAAGCAGAAGAAATTACACGAAACCATCCGCTTCATATCAGTGAAATTCGTGGTTGGGTATGTGGAAGAAATGTTGCCGACAGAGCGGTGGCTGCCGATTTCGTTGTGTTAGGCATGTTCGATAGCCAGCAGGATGTTGCTGCTTATCTTGTCCATGATAATCATCAGGTTGGGGTGGAAAAGTGGAAGGCTATCGCTGAATGGAATGTCGTGGATATCGATTTAAATAGTGATTTATCGCATGCCTATGGCCTGCTACAGTCGCTGGGAATAAAATAATGGAAAAGCGTTGCCCTGAGGGAACGGGGGATTAATCATGGAGTTGATGTGGCTTTGCATAATAGCATGATTATTATAGATAAAGGCCCATATATGGGTCTTTCGATAAGTGCGGCCAGCGTCATTGATATCAGTTTGGGTAATTAATTACTCTGCTAATGGGTAATCCTCCGCTCTTTCAGTAATATATAATTCATTTGTTAACGATAGCTAATCTACTGATAATGTTTGTGCACTATAACGCTATCGTTTTAATTTAATATTTACAATTGCCTCACCTATTCATTTCATACTGGTCAAGGGAAATGACATGTATGCTATTTTTAAACCAGGGCTGATGAAAAAGGCTCAACAAATATATAAAGAACATTTTCGTTTTGAACGAGGTGGGCTCACGTTATCTACTTTTCGCGAGAATAAGAATATATCGTTAATATTAATGCTGGATTGTGTTATTAATTATCCTGTATTTTGTAAAAAACACTTAACAGTGTTAGCTATTAATGATGTCTTGTGCGGTCTGGGGCATCGCGTAGTAAAAATGTGGCCGCGTTCATCAGTAGTTGGCATGAAACGGGCTATGGCACTGATAGAAGCGCTACATATTATGGCGCTGGTTTATATGTCAGTTGTCGTCCTCTGTATTGCCCGTCATATGAAGAAGGCAAATATTTCTCCTGCGGATACCCCTGTCCAACAGATTATTACACTTGGGGAACTGACTACACCGGCGTTAATGAGAAGTATTCGCGAGGTGTGGAATGCCAAAGTGTATAACTACAAGTATGTCTCTCAGGAATCATCTATTCTGGCAGTCAGTGCTCATGAAAGAGCACTTTCTGCTGTACCGTGCAATAATTTCTATGACGTTATCGATCCTTATACTGGTGTATCGGTTGATACCATTGGTGAACAGATTACGCGGGAACTTGTGATCACTCTAACGAAAGAATATCTCGCTCTGGATGTGGGTAAGCGAAATATTTTTCCATCAGAGTGGTTGGCTGCGGATGAATGCTTTCTTTCTGGCGCAGAGGTTGAAATCGCGTCTGTACCGCAGATCGAACATCCGTTATTAAAAAGCCACGATGAGAGTAGCATGAGTCTGGCAATATACGAGCTATATATGAAAGCAGTGCGAGGTCAGCGTAATGAATATGCTGATTAGTTAATCCCTGTTAATTCATATTAGCTTATTCACTATCTAAGGAGAGATAAAGTGATGAATATGTATTTCATGGATATGGGCCTGCATCAGGTAATTAATTTACCCGTTTTTACTCTTGGACCATCAGGGACAAGTAGTGAGTCAGCATCGCGTTATTTTGGTCACTGGATGGCGTCGAAATATGAGGGGAGTACGCATCCGGTCTACCTGAACAATACTTATGAAGAGGCTAGAGAAAAATTAAACCAAAACAACGGGTTATTGGTTGTGGCAAATGCATATCCTCAGATTAATGATTTCTATATGGACCCCCGATTGTCGTTAACGGGGGCCTTTGTGTTTGATACACCGCTTTATGGACTGGCGATTAAGGAAACACTACCCAATCGCCCGTTGATTGTCGCTTCTCACCCTGCGCCTGTCCCACTTATTCAGGAGCTCTTGCCAGACGGTCTAAATGTGGATCGTGTCGTTACGATGTCATCCACCAGCGCGGCAGCCCAGGCGGTAGCCAACCATGATGTTGATGTCGCATTGACGACGGAAGTGGCTGTTAATCTGCATTGCCTGCAGTTTATTTCTCGCACGCGTCCGATTCATATGCTCTGGTCGGTATTCAGTCCCTCACACTGACTGATTGATAAGGATATATGATGATATATCTGGCACTTCAGACTATTGAGGCAGCACCTGAGACGCGCAAAGCATTGCTGCAACGCTCGGGCGATAATTTCGGTTGGATTCGAAATCTGGCTGAATTCCCGGCGTTGCTGTCTGTTTATCGGTATGAACGTTTCTGGTGCTGTTCTTTGAACGAGCAGGAGCGGGCCATCGTGTAGAGCATTGTGGGAATCAATAATCGGTGCGTTTATACGGTGCAGTCGCTGGATTGCATTGCATAACGGTGTGCCCGAGAAACTGAGTCTGATGGAGGCCAGACAGCGGTGCATGATTGACGGCGGCGTTAATACAGAAAGCGGCACAACTGAAACGCCATAAAAATCATGTAGCAGCCGATCAGCGAGTCGATGATGCGCCAGGTGATTGGCCTGGCGAAATAACGCGAGCAGGCAGCAGCCGTGTAGCCGATGGTATAAAACCAGAGCAATGAGGCGCTGACTGTCCCGGCCAGATAAAACGGTTTCAGGTTGGGAGCGATCCCGGAAGAAATACCGCCGATAATCACCACCGTATCCAGATAGACATGCGGGTTTAGCAGGCTGACCGCCAGACTGGCGCTGATCACCGTGCGTCGGCGCAGGCCATCCGTCGGTGTGGTGATCGTCAGTTGGCTGTTGCCGCGCCAGGCGCTTTTCAGCGCGTTATAGCCATACCACAGCAGAAACAGCACCCCGGCCAGCGTCAGCGTGGTGATCGCCGGTTTACTGTCGTTAATGATTTTCCCCAGACCCAGCACGCCGAGCGTCATCAATACCAGGTCGCATAAAAAGCACACCGTACTGACCCAAAACACATGCTCCCGACGCATCCCCTGACGTAAAACAAAGGAGTTTTGCGCGCCGATCGCGACGATCAAACCGGCACCGGTCATAAAACCGGTAATAAAAATAGGTAACGGCATGGTTTCTCTTTCATCACAGATAAATCAAATAATAACAATAGGTTGGGCAGCATTGCCGCCCAGTCCTGTACTCTAGGGGGATAATGGATAACTTTCGGCGATAAGGCCAATGAATAGATTTAATCTGTAATTAGTCAGGCTAATACATTACATCTGTTCGTGTTTCCCGAAGAGATGTTTGCGGTGATGACGAATGTGCTCGAGGTTAGGGCGCTGGTGTGGGTCTTTTGGCAAGTGTAATTGCTTGCCTTCGTATTGTTCGAACTGGTTTTGTACTATCTCGCTGCTCAGTATTTTGAGGCGCGGCGAGAGCAATAACTCCAGGTTGTCGTTAAACCCGATCAACCCTTGGTCAAAGGCTTTGTCGTGCAGCGCAGACAAGCACAGCCCGTTGCTGGGGTCTAAGCGGTGCTCGGCGATATCTTTCCACGGCCGGATGTGGCTGGCGATCAATAAAATCGGTTCTTCCAGCCCGGTAATGCAGCAGCGTTCGTCGTAGGCTTTCAACACCCGTTTGCGAAACTGTTGCTGACCCACGCGCACGGTGGTGATGGCCATACGTTCGTGTCCGTAGTAGTCGGGCGGTGCTGTGTCGTGGGCGTGCTGCGAGGTGTCATCCGGCGCGGTTAACGCCGTGATAGCCTGTTGGCATTGCTGCTCGAAGGCTTGTGGGTCACGCTCCAGTTCTTGCCACAGTTCCCTGTCGGCTTTGGATACTTGGCTTAGCCCAGCTCGGCCTGATTTAATCACTACAGGATCAAGGCTAGCGAAGTTCCCCAACTTCATAACCAATGCTGCGGGAGTTCTACCGATTTGGGCCGCATAATACTTAATCAAATGGTTATTGGCGTCTTGTTTACCCGACGGCAATACGTCGTATAGCGTAAACGCGATCAATAATTCGTCTCGTGTCCAGAGTCTTCTTTCGGCCATATCAGCACTTGCTAGTAAGTTAACGCATCACGTTAGTTGATGCGTTAACTATGCCAGGTGGCGATAGAAAAATCATGGGGTTCATCAGCAGCATGGAGCACGATTTGCCGAGTGCTTCAATTGCGCCTGCCAGCCAAACCCAGTAGGGTAACAGGTACAAAAAACGTGCGGCGGATAGCCTGCCGTGCCTGCCACGCTTTTCATCTTCGGGTATTACTTTGAACGCTGTTGTCACTTCTCAGGGTGCGGGATCCGTTACTGACGGATTACCGATGCCGGCGCGTCTCGGCGCCATCTTCGCGATTGCATGCGGTATTTCCATGGCGGTGCTGGATGGCGCGATCGTCAACGTAGCTTTGCCGACTATCGCGGGCGATTTCAACACCAGTCCGGCTTCTTCTATCTGGATCGTTAACGCGTATCAACTGGCTGTCACCATGACGCTGCTGTCGCTGTCGTCGCTGGGCGATATCGTCGGTTACCGTCGGGTGTATCTGGTGGGGTTGGTGCTGTTTACGCTGATGTCGTTTGTCTGCGCGATGTCCGATTCGCTGGCGACGCTGACGCTGGCGCGCATTCTGCAAGGGCTGGCGGCAGCCGCGTTGATGAGCGTCAACACGGCGTTGATCCGGCTTATCTACCCCAGAGATCGACTGGGGCGGGGTATGGCTATCAACTCGCTGGTGGTGGCGGTATCCACCGCTGCCGGGCCGACCATCGCTGCCGGGATTCTGGGCGTGGCGTCGTGGCAGTGGCTGTTTGCCATTAATGTGCCATTCGGCGTGGTGGCCATGATACTGGGCTGGCGTTTCCTGCCGCGTAACGATGGCATGAGAACGCAGCGCTTCGATACCCCAAGCGCGGTACTGAATGCGCTGACCTTCGGGCTGTTTTTCGTGGCGTTGGGGGGCTTTGCCCACCAACAGAATAGCTGGCTGGTGCTGGGCGAATTGTTGCTGACCTTGCTGGTCGGCGGCTATTTTTTCCGTCGCCAGCTGCGCCAGCCTTATCCGCTGCTGCCGGTGGATCTGCTGCGTATTCCGGTGTTTGCGTTGTCGATGGGCACGTCGGTCAGTTCGTTCTGCGCCCAGATGCTGGCGATGGTATCGCTGCCGTTCTATTTCCAGAGTGCATTGGGGATGAATGAAATCGAGACCGGTTTGCTGCTGACACCCTGGCCGTTGGCGATCATGGCGGTGGCACCGCTGGCGGGGCGCTTGATTGAGCGTTTTAACGCTGGGGTTTTGTGTACCATCGGGCTGGCGCTGTTCGCGCTGGGGCTGTTTTCTCTGGCCTGGTTACCGGCGAAGCCTGGCTATCTGGAGATCTGCCTGTGCATGATGTTGTGCGGCATTGGGTTTGGGCTGTTCCAGTCGCCGAATAATCACACCATCATCAGCGCGGCACCTCGTCATCGCAGCGGTGGAGCCAGCGGCATGCTGGGCACAGCCCGACTGGTGGGGCAGACCACCGGTGCGGCGCTGGTGGCTCTGATGTTTAACCTGTTCGGCGGGCTAGGGACCCATGCGGCGTTGATGACGGCCGGTACCTTTGCGACGCTGGCCGCCATTGTCAGCGGGCAGCGGATTTCGCGCCTGAAAACGGACTAGTCAGCTTGTTGCCCGATGGTGGGCAGGCGCTGAAACGACGGCAACGCGCAGAGGCGTTGCGTAAGCTGATGCGCCTGCTGCGCGCTCACCAGATTGGTGAAGCCAAGCAGTAATCCTTCCTCGCGGCCTGGCTGTTGCCGCCATTGGCTCAGTGCCTGAATGGATAACCCGGCGCTGACCGCTTCTGCCGCGATATCCGCATCGTGTGCGCTGCCCGGCGGCAGGCGGGCCAGCAGGTGCATGCCGCCCGCACTGGCGTGAAGCTGCAATCGGTGGTCGGCAAGCGTGGTGAGTGCGTCTTGCAGATAACGGCGACGCTCGGCGTAGAGTGTGCGCATTTTTCTGATGTGTCGGGCGAAATACCCGCGCTCCATAAAATCGGCGGCGGTGGCCTGAGGCAGGATAAACCCGTTACTGTGCAGGAGAGCGGCCGTTTGCCGAAAGACCCTAAGCTGTGCCTGTGGTACCACCAGATAAGCCAGCCTGAGGCCGGGGAAAAACACCTTACTGAAGGTGCCGGTGTAAATAACCCGTTCGTCGCTATCCAGACTTTTGAGCGCCGGTAATGGCCGACCGTGATAGCGGAATTCACTGTCGTAATCATCTTCGATAATCCACGCCTCCCGGCGGGCCGCCCACGCCAGCAACGCCAGACGCCGCGGCAACGAGAGCGCGACGCCAAGCGGGCTTTGGTGGGTTGGCGTGACAACGGCGAAGCGGGCGAGCCCTGCGTATCGTTCGCCTGCCACCACATCGATCCCCTCTTCATCCACCGATACCGGAGCCAGTTGCATACCCGCATGCAGCAGAAAGCGCCGCGCCAGCGGGTAGCCGGGGTCTTCATACCAACCCAGATCACCGGGTGTGAACAGCGATCGACAGATCAAATCCAGCGAGCAGTGATACCCGGCGGTGATAAAAACCTGATGCTCTGAGCAGGCGATACCACGAGAGACGCCGAGATAGGCGGCAATCGCACGGCGTAACGGCAGGTATCCCTGTGGGTCAGGGTAGGCCAGCGCCTCACCGGACAGCGTTCGCAGGCATTGTCCCGTCAGTCGGTTCCAGGTTTTGCGTGGAAAGGCATCCAGCGCTGGTAAGCCCAACTGGAACGGCAGAATCGCCGGGGGCTGCGGTTCGGGTTGCTGGCGGGACGGCGACGGGGCGACGGGGGGATGACCCGGCGTCAGGTTGGTCAGCCCGGGGGAAACGATCGTCCCTGCCGGACCCCGCGGCAACAGGTAACCTTCGCTGGTGAGTCTCTGATAGGCCGTTTCCACCGTGCCGCGTGCCAGATTCAGCTCGCTGGCGAGGCTGCGTACCGAGGGAACACGCTCGCCGGGGCGCAATTGCCCAGAGGCGATGGCATCGCGGATCCGCTGGTAAAGCTGTTGATGAAGTGGCGTGGACGGTGCTGACGAAAACGGTCTGGTCAGAAAATCCATCGGCTATGTCCTTATCAAAATGACATTTCTTGCCCCTATTGAGTAGGCCATTGTCGGCCTACAGTAGCCCGCATTGCAACCCTCTTTATGGCGTAAGGATTGAAATGATGGCTGATATTCATCTGGCATGGGCCACGAGTCAGGCGGGCCAACAGGCGTGTTTTAGTCTGATGCAGGCCTTGCGACCGCATTTAACCGACAGCGAGCAATTTGTTCGTCAGGTGCAACGGCAGGCACAGCATGGCTACCAGTTGCTGGTCGCCTGGCAGGCTGATGTTGCGCTTGGGCTGGCTGGGTACCGGGTGCAGGAAAATCTGGTGTATGGGCGTTTTCTATACGTTGATGACCTGGTATGCCGGGACGAGGTGCGTGGGCAGGGCATTGGCGATCGGCTGATGCAGGCGATGTATCAGGAAGCGGCACGCGAGCAGTGTGCCCAACTGGTGCTGGATTCTGCGCTATCCAATGCGCTAGCCCACCGTTTCTATTTTCGTCAGGGGCTGTTGGCGCGAGCCCTACGTTTTAACGCGCCGATCCACAGTGGAGAAACACGATGAGTACATTACGTTTGCCGTATGCCACGCTGTCGCCGGAAGCCTACCAGGGGCTGCTGACGACCAAAAAAGCGCTGGAGAAAAGCACGCTCGGCCTTGAGCTGATCGAACTGGTTTATTTACGCATTTCGCAAATCAACGGCTGTGCTTTTTGTTTAAACATGCACGCAGGATGGTTGCGTCGTGCAGGCGTCAGCAATGAAAAAGTGGATAGTCTGGCAGGGTGGCGGGTGTGTTCGTTGTACAGCCCGCGTGAGCAGGCCGCGCTGGCGTGGACGGAATCACTGGTCGACGTGGCGCAGACCCATGCTCCAGATGCGGATTTCGCACCGCTGCGCGAGCACTTCACCGAGGCGGAGATCGCCGATCTGTGCTTTGCCATCGCCCTGATGAGCGCGTTCAATCGGCTGGCTATCGGAGCACGCCAGTAGCCAGCTGATACCCACCGGGCTTGGCGCGTGCATCCCGGTGGCAAGCGTCTGGTGGTCTGTGAAAGCGATTCCCGTGACCTGATGCTGCCATTGTCAGTGGGCAGCGGATTTCGCGGTTATCTCAGCCTTAACGAAGAATAGGGCCGTTCCCGCGATACTGAAACGGCCTGATGTTGCGACGTAAGTAGAATCACGAAGACATACGGGAGCGTAGTTGGGTAATAAACCGCTGCGCCCAGGGAGAGGCCTGCTGTACTTTGGCAGGGTCAATGAGCGCCAGTAAGGTGAACGAGTGTGCGCCTTTGCCGTAGCGGCCTTTGGTTGTGCTGCGGGTCGCGTTTTCAAGCATGTCGTAAACCTGCTGTTTAGCGATGCGTTCGACATTCCCTTGAGGTAAGAGGCTTGTTCGAAAGCCCTGACCAAAAAACGACGCCAACGTGGTACTGTCGGCAATCAGCCAGCTTTCCATACACTGTGTCATCAGATGACATTGTTGATCGTCCGAACCAGCCGGTTTTTCCCAGCCATCGCCTTGTCGTTGCCTGAGGTGTAGCCAAGGCTGCCACTGGTTTGGATCTGCATGCTGCTGCGCTACTGCGATGACGGGCTCTTCACTATCCACCAGCAACATGGCGGGGGTTCCCTGACGAATAGCGATACAGAACGAGTTATATGCATCACGTCGGCTACCACACGCGATGATTCTGGGCATGGTTCCTGTCAGCCCCGCTTTTTTCAGAAATTCGGCAAATCCTCTACGGCATTCTGCTCTCAGACTATTGGTATCACCACCGCCTTCGACATACACGTTCACCAGCGTGTCCCTCCGATATCACCACGTGTCCACAGTTGCCCCAGCCGATAGTTTTCGAGCCAGGGTTTAAGGTTTTCGGCATCCAGCCTCGTCATCGTGGTGCCTCCCGGCGTTTTTTCTGCAACCAGCACTGCATCGGGTTGATCGCTCATGGCATCAACCAGTACATCGGAGTGAGTGGTGACGATCAATTGTGTACGGTTGCTCGCGTCTTTCAGCAGTTCCCCCAGCGTGGGGAGCACATCCGGGTGTAAGCCCAACTCGGGTTCTTCAAGGCAAATCAATGGGGGGGGATTGGGGTGACACAATACGGCCAGCAAACATAAATAGCGCAATGTGCCGTCAGACAACCGTGTGGCAGGAATGGTAAATCTCCCTTCATGGAAAAAGACCTGAACTGTCCCCCCTTCTATCTGCACGTCGTAATCATCAATACCGTCATAAAGCGCCTGTAGTGCTTTTAGCAATCGCTGTTTGACCAGGGGGTCTCGACGCAAGCGGTTCAGCACTAGCCCCAGATTGGTACAGGTGGGTTCCAGATGATCATTGGGCAGATCGGCCTTTTGTGGTTGACGTGGTGGCGTATAGCGACCGAAGCTCCACTCCCGATACAGACGAATTCGGGCAAGCTCTTGAGCAAGATAGGTAATTTCTGGATATTGGTCTGGATCCCGGCGTTGAGCCAGAATCGATTTTTCCAGATCGATATCTTCCAGTTGCAGTGCCCTTTTCTTATTTTTCACATTCAATGTGGGCCGGGCGTTATTGAAATGGTAGTAAAAATAGGGCTCAGGATGCCCGTCAGCGGGGTGTTCGTTTTCAATCCGCTCATCCACCATTTCAAAACGCTGGGCAACTTCCGTAAAAGAAAGCTGATAGCGCAAAGATTGCGGCCCTTTGGGATTGGTGAATACGGCATTTAGTGTAGCGGTAGGCTTGCCCTGACCACCTTTCCATAGCCAGTCGTTGACCCCACCTCCATCCCTTATCGGCGTAATCAGTTTATCGGGGGCATTACGTAATAACTCGATGGCCTCCAGCAAATTGGATTTACCCGAACCGTTAGGGCCAACGATCACATTGAGCGCTTTAAGTTCGATAGGCTGAGTTGATGCGCCAAAACTCAGAAAGTTGGTGAGCTGGATGGATTTAATCATGTCACTTTTTCCACAATGCATTTCTCCGCATGTTAACGCGCCAGTCGTGCGTATTCAAAAATATGGATGTATGAAAAACACTGGCGCGAAAACGCTTTTCACTGTGCCTATTTTTACCGGTATCAGCTCGCCACCATCACCGTGACCCCTAGCGCTTCGAAGGCGTTGACGGCCTCCTGGCTGATGCCGGCATCGGTGATCAGGTAGTGGATGTTGCTCCAGTCGCACGGTAGGGCAAACATCGATACCTTGCCTATCTTGCTGGAGTCCGCCACCACATACACCGTCTTGGCGGAGCGGATCATCGCGCTTTTGACCTTGATGTCGGTTTCGCTGGGAAAGCTCAACCCCATACGCGGGGAGATGGCGGCGGTGGCGAGGAACAGTTTTTCGGCCAGCACGTTTTCGAAAAAGCTGGCGGCCTTTTCACCCGAGGTGGAGAGCGTAGGAAATTTGAAGGTGCCGCCGGTGAGCAGGATATTGATGCCGGGCTCGCCGCCCAGTTTGAGCGCGATATTGACCGCGGTAGTGATAACAGACAGCCGGTGAATATCCGTCATGTGTTCGACGATAGCGGTGGTGGTGGTACCTGAATCGAAAATCACCGTGTCGCCATTTTCTATCTGCGTGGCAGCCAGCCGACCAATGGCGTCTTTCTCTGACAGATTGATCTGCCGTTCCAGCAGCAAGGCACCGGTATTCTGCTTGCCGGTCACCAGCGTGGCCCCGCCGTAATAACGCTGAACGTAACCCTCTTTTTGTAATTCGCGCAGATCGGTGCGGATCGTGGCTTCGGTCAGCCCGAAGGTTTCGGTCAACATTTTCACGGTGACGGTGCCGTCTTCGCGCACCATCTCCAGAATTTTCTCCCTGCGTTGCTGCATATCCGCCAGTTGTTCACTTTTGCTTTTCAATCGAAACTCTCCTGTACCGAAACCGGTGACGATGTTCCGCCGTCAACCCGCTAATTGACATCAAGTTTACCCTTCACCTGCGTTTAATGCGAGGTGAAGGCGGCGAAAAAGCATGGACATTTTCGCTGATCCCGCGAGCAATTACCCTGTTCTTGCGCTGTCTACGCCTGCTATGCACGCGCTGGTGGCGGATCATGGCGCTCTTTACGTGATCTTATTTTGATCTGCTTTTGTTTGATATTTGATCTTGTCCACAGAATAGGCTAAATAGAGGGTGTATGTTTTCGATCGAAAATCAATTGAAAGTGATCGGGAGCGATTTGTCAGCGATCAGGAGGTATAGGGTGGACGTACAGACAATCAGACAGACAGCGCGACAAGCCCGGCGCTATGTGTTGCAGATGAATCATCGGGCGGGCAAAGGGCACACCGGCGCGGATCTGTCGGAGGTGGATATTATCTGCACCCTGTTTATGGCGGTGATGGATCGTTCGCAGGCGCGGCCGAATCAGGATCGGTTCATTTTGTCGAAAGGTCACGGCGCAGGCGGGCTGTATTGCAGTGCCGCAGCGATGGGGCTGATTGACCCGGCGATACTGGATCAGTTTATGGGTGACGACACGCTGCTGGCGGGCCATCCGATTCATCAGAAACTGCCGGATCTGGTGGAGATTAACTCAGGGGCGTTGGGGCATGGGCTGTCGATCGGCGCCGGGCTGGCGCTGGGTAACAAACTGGCAAACCGTGCGCATCGCCGCGTTTTCGTGCTGATGGGCGACGGTGAACTGGCGGAAGGCTCCAACTGGGAAGCGGCGATGGCTGCCAGCAAATTCCGGCTGGATAACCTGGTCGCCATTGTCGATCGAAACCGTCTGCAACTGGCGGGCAAAACCGAAGACATCATGCCGCTGGAGCCGCTGGCGGATAAATGGCGCGCCTTTGGTTTTGAGGTGGTCGAGTGCGACGGCCATGACCCGGCGGCCATCATCGACGCGGTAAACGCGCCAACCGTTGGCAAGCCGCGGGTGATCCTCGCCAACACCGAAAAAGGGCACGGCATTTCGTTTATGGCGAACGTACCGGCCTGGCACCACGCGGTGCCGAATGATCAACAGCTGGCGCAGGGGCTGGCGGAGCTGGAGGAGTGATGATGCAAGACTTACGTGATGCCGTAATCGCCACGCTGCTCGAAGAGCAAAACGCAGGCGCTAATCTGTGCGTCGTGGTGGCGGATTCTACCTCCACGTCGAAAATCGCACCGTTCGAGAAAGCCTTCCCTGAACGGGTGGTGAACGTCGGGATTGCCGAGCAAAACATGGTCGGGATGGCGACCGGTCTGTCGCTGAGCGGCCCGACGGTATTTACCGCGAATGCGGCACCGTTCCTGCTGGCACGTTCTAACGAACAGGTGAAGAACGATATCTGTTATACCGATGCCAACGTCAAAATGCTGGGGCTGAACGCCGGGTTCGCCTACGGCCCACTGGGGGCGACCCACCACTGTATGAACGATATCGCGATTGCCCGTTCGTTCGGCAATTTGCAGATTTTCGCGCCTGCGGATGCGGTGCAGGCCAGCGCGATCGCGCGTTATGCCATTGGGCATCGTGGGCCGGTGTATATCCGCATGGACAGCGACAAAGTGCCGGTGCTGCATGAGCCTGGCTGGTCGTTGACGCCGGGCAAACCGGAGGTGGTGCAACAGGGGAGTGACGTGGTGGTGTTTTGCCTTGGCACCCTTGTCCATGAAGCGCTGGCCGCCGCGACAGATGCCACCATCGTATCCTTACCTTCATTGTGGCCTTTAGATGAAATATCACTGTTGGAAATTATTAGTGAACACCGGTATGTGATCTCGATGGAAGAACACGTACTCAGTGGTGGCCTTGGCAGCATCATTGGTGAATTGTTGCATAAACACCACGTGCGGCAGCGTTTCACCGCACTGGGTGTCCCACCTTATGAATTTACTCATAGCAGCAGCCGCAGCGCCTTGCGTCGTCAGTTCCATATCGACGCCGCCGGGCTGCGTTTAACCCTGGAACAGCTTGCGTTACGCACCATTGCCTGAGGAGAACAACCTGATGAGTCATGACAACGAGTATGACGTGAATTTGCGTTATGGCGTGGATACCGGGCTCAGCCTGAACGACAAGGTGGCGGTGGTCACCGGTGGGCTGGGCGGTATCGCCATGGCGAGCAACGAAATGCTGCTGGAAAAAGGTGCGCGTCTGGCGCTGCTGTATCCCGCGTTTGAGCGTGACAAGGCGGCGCAGGCTGCCGAACAGTTTGACCCGACGCGGGTGCTGCTGGTTGAGTGCGACGTCACCGCGCCCGCCGACGTGGAAAACGCGTTTGCCACCGTCGCGGCGCACTACGGCCAGATAGACATCCTGGTCAACTGCGCGGGCTACGTGATGCTGCAACCGGTGCTGGAAACCGATTTCGACGAATGGCAAAAGCAGCTTGCCGTCAACCTGACCGGCCCGTTCCTGTGCTCACAGGTGGCGGCGCGTCACATGGTGGCTGCCGGTCGCGGCGGCAAGATTATCAACATTGCCTCGCAAGCGGCGTCTATCGCTATCGACAACCATGTGGCTTACACCTCTGCCAAGGCGGGGTTGCTGGGAATGACCAAGGTGATGGCGAAAGAGCTGGCACCGCACCACATCAACGTCAACACACTGTCGCCGACGGTGGTGCTGACGCCGATGGGCGAGAAAGCGTGGCGTGGTGAGAAAGGCGAAGCGATGAAAAAGCTGATCCCACTCGGGCGTTTTGCCTACACCGATGAAATTGCCGCTGCGGTGCTGTTTTTCGCCAGTAACGGCAGCGACATGATCACCGGCGCTGATTTGATGATCGACGGCGGATTCACCATTTGGTGATGGCCGAAGCGCATTGCCCATAGATTTAAAGCAATAGATTCAAAAAGATAGATTTAAAAACAATTGATTACGCTGTTTCGCTGTACCCCGACAATAACGAAAGATAGAGAGATATCATCATGAAATTGCGTTCAATGCTGTTAACTGCTGCCATCACCAGTGCCTTATCGCTGACCGCCCACGCGGCGGAAAAAGGCACCATCATGATTCTGGTCAATTCACTGGATAACCCCTATTACGCGTCGGAGGCGAAAGGGGCGGACAAGAAAGCACAGGAACTGGGGTATAAAACCACGGTGCTTTCCCACGGTGAAGACGTGAAGAAACAAAGCGAGCTTATCGACGCGGCTATCGGCAAAAAAGTACAGGGTATCGTGCTGGATAACGCTGATTCCACCGCCAGCGTCGCGGCGATCAAAAAAGCGAAAGACGCCGGTATTCCGGTGGTGCTGATCAACCGCGAAATCCCGGTGGATGACGTGGCACTGGAACAGATTACCCACAATAACTTCCAGGCGGGTTCCGATGTCGCCAACGTGTTCGTCGAAAAGATGGGCGAGAAAGGCAAGTACGCCGAGCTGACCTGTAGCCTGGCGGATAACAACTGCGTGACCCGATCTAAATCCTTCCATCAGGTGCTGGATCAGTACCCCGGCATGGTGAGCGTTGCCCGTCAGGATGCCAAAGGTACGTTAATCGACGGCAAACGTATCATGGACAGCATTTTGCAGGCGCACCCGGACGTGAAAGGGGTGATCTGCGGTAATGGCCCGGTGGCGCTGGGAGCGATTGCCGCGCTGAAAGCCGCCGGTCGTAATGATGTGGTGGTGGTCGGCATCGACGGCAGTAACGATGAACGCGACGCCGTGAAAGAAGGCTCGCTGAAGGCTACCGTGATGTTGCAGGCGCAGGCCATCGCCGCGCAGGGCGTGACCGACCTCGACAACTATCTCCAGAAGGGCGTGAAACCCGCCAAACAGCGCGTCATGTTCCGCGGCATCCTGATCCAACAGGGTAACGCGAGCAAGGTGCAAGACTTCAACTTCAAATCCTGAGTCCATGCTGTCGCGCCCCTGCGGGGGCGCAGAAGGAGAAGAGTATGTCCAGACAAGTCTGGCTGGCGCTGGCCATTCTTGGGTTGGGCGGATGCCGCATCGTGTCGCAGCAGGAACTGGCCGACCTGCGTCATCCCCCTAATCCTCATATGGCGAATATCGGGCAAACCTGGCAACAGAAGCTGGTGCCGCAACTGGTTAAAGAAGCACGTCCGCTTGCCGCCCTGATGAAAGACCTGCAAAGCAGCAGCGATATGGATGCTGCCTGTAAGCAGTTTGGTTACCGTGCGCAGGATGAAAACGCCTGTGTGTTTACGGTGCGTATCACCGGCACGGTGGAACAACTCGATACCGCTTCACGCAGCGGCAAAATGCTGATTAAAGATGCCGACGGCCAGAGCATTCCGGTGCAACTGGGACCGACGTTGCGCGGTACTGACCTGCGCGACAGTTATAAAGGCGCAAGTTATCAGGACTTTAACGACCAGGTGTTGTACGGCGATTTTGGCCGCGCCATCAATCAGCAGGCCCTGACGATGATTCAATCGGCGCACCCGAAAGTGGGCGACCGGCTTGACGTGGTGGGGGTGTTCAGTAGCTGGGACATCCCGCAGGCGGTGCCGGATATCACACCGGCGCAGATAACGCGTGACGGTAAGGGGGGATGATGGCCGATATGAGCATGCCGATGAGAGCGGTGATGATGCCGGTAACCCCGGTGGTCACCACGGCATCGCCGACGACGCAGGCTGAGACCGCGCCGGAGGTGATTATCGAAACCCGCGACCTGTCACGCGTTTATCCGGGGGTGACCGCGCTCGATCAGGTCAACTACCGGGTGTATCGCAATAAGGTCAACGTGCTGATCGGTGAAAACGGCGCGGGTAAATCCACCATGATGAAGATGCTGGCCGGGGTGGAAACGCCGTCCTCCGGGCAGATTCTGCTGGATGGCAAACCGGTGACGCTGGGCTCGACCCAGCAGGCGGAACAACAGGGTATCAGCATCATTTTTCAGGAACTGAACCTGTTCCCCAACATGAACGTGATGGACAACATTTTCATCGCCAATGAGTTTTTCCAGCGCGGCGTCATCAACGAAAAATTTCAGTACGCGCTGGCGAAAACCTTGCTGGAGCGACTGGAACTGGATATCGACCCCTACACCCCGCTGGGCGAGCTGGGCATCGGCCATCAGCAACTGGTGGAGATCGCCCGAGCGTTATCCAAAGACACCCGGGTGCTGATTATGGATGAGCCGACCTCGGCGCTGAGCCAGTCGGAGGTGAAGGTGCTGTTTGGGGTGATAGAGCAGCTCAAGCGGCGCGGCGTTACCATCATTTACATCTCCCATCGGCTGGAAGAGCTGATGGAGATTGGCGACCACATCACCATTTTCCGCGACGGCCGTTTTATCTGCGAGCGTGAAGTGCGCCACGCCAGCGTGCCCTGGATCATCGAACAGATGGTCGGCGACAAGAAAAAGCATTTTGACTACCAGCCTGCGCCGCAAGGCGACACGGTGCTGACGGTGAGCGGACTGACGGCGCTGCATCAAAGCGGCGGTTATCGCCTGAACGACGTCTCTTTTAGCCTGCGTAAAGGCGAAGTGGTGGGAATTTACGGCCTGCTGGGTGCCGGGCGTACTGAGCTGTTCAAAGGGCTGATTGGCCTGATGCCGTGCCAGCAGGGCAGCGTGCAACTGAACGACGACTGCCTTGACGGGATGGGATTTCGCCAGCGGCTGGAAAAAGGCATCGCGCTGGTGCCGGAAGACCGGCAGGGCGAAGGCATGGTGCAGTTGATGTCTATTCGCGCCAACATGACGCTGTCTTCGTTTAGCCTGCGCGGTTTCTGGCGCGCCTGGACGTGGCTGCGTGAACCGGATGAGGCCCGTCAGGTGGATGAGATGGTGCGCCAACTGGCTATCAAAGTCAGCGACGACGAACTGCCGATCACTTCGCTATCCGGCGGCAACCAGCAGAAGGTGGTGTTGGGCAAGGCGCTGATGACCCGGCCGCAGGTGGTACTGCTCGACGAGCCAACCCGCGGTATCGATGTGGGAGCCAAAACCGATGTCTACCACCTGATCGGGCGTATGGCGCAGCAGGGATTATCGGTGATGTTTTCGTCGTCCGAACTGGACGAAGTGATGGCGCTGGCGGACCGCATTCTGGTGATGGCTGACGGCCGCATCACCGCCGATCTGCCGCGCAGTCAGGTCACCCGCGAAATCCTCATCAGCGCTTCCACCCCTCACGACTAACCGGCCGGAGTTCATCATGAGTCAAAAATACACGTTGTATATGTACCTGCTGAAGGCCCGTACTTTCATCGCTTTGCTGATCGTGATTGCCTTCTTCAGCCTGATGGTGCCGAATTTTCTCACCCCATCCAACCTGCTGATCATGACCCAGCACGTGGCGATCACCGGGCTGCTGGCCATCGGCATGACGCTGGTGATCCTCACCGGCGGTATCGATCTTTCCGTCGGCGCGGTCGCCGGTATCTGTGGCATGGTGGCTGGTGCGCTGCTCACTAACGGTATTCCACTGTGGGGCGGCAATATCCTGTTTCTCAATGTGCCGGAGGTGATCCTGGTCGTCTCGGTGCTGGGGATGCTGATAGGGCTGGTCAACGGCGTGGTGATCACCCGGCTGGTGGTGGCACCGTTTATCTGTACGCTGGGCATGATGTATGTCGCCCGTGGTGCCGCGCTGCTGTTCAATGACGGCAGCACCTACGCCAATCTCAACGGCATGCCTGAGCTGGGCAACACCGGTTTTGCTTTCCTGGGTTCCGGCACGCTGCTCGGTATTTTTCTGCCGATCTGGCTGATGCTGGCGTTTTTGCTGCTCGGCCTGTACCTGACGCGTAAAACCCCGCTGGGCCGCTATATCTATGCCATCGGCGGCAATGAGTCCGCCGCCCGTCTCGCCGGAGTGCCGATCGTCAACGTCAAAATCTTCGTCTACGCCTTTTCCGGCCTGTGTGCCGCGCTGGTGGGGCTGGTGGTGGCCTCGCAACTGCAAACCGCCCACCCGATGACCGGCAATATGTTCGAGATGGACGCCATCGGTGCCACCGTGCTGGGCGGCACCGCGCTGGCAGGCGGCCGTGGGCGGGTTTCCGGTTCGATCATCGGTGCGTTTGTGATCGTGTTTTTGGCCGATGGCATGGTGATGATGGGTGTCAGCGACTTCTGGCAAATGGTGATCAAGGGGCTGGTGATCGTCACTGCGGTGGTGATCGACCAGTTCCAGCAGCGGCTACAAAACAAAGTGGTCATGATGCGTCGTCATGAAAAAAAGCAGTCAGTTAACCCGCTGTCGGAGGTGAGTCATGTCTAGAGATGTGATCATCGCACTCGATGAAGGCACCAGTAACGTCAAAGCGGTGGCGATTGACGCGCTCGGTCAGGTGGTGGCGCGTGCGTCACGCCCGCTTGGCCTGATGACCCCGCATGCCGGTTGGGTGGAGCAGGACGGTGAGGCGCTGCTGGCCGGGTCATTCGTGGTGGTGCGCGAGGTGATAGCCCAGGTCGGGGCTGAACGGGTCGCGGCGCTGGCTATCAGCAACCAGCGGGAAACCGCCATCGGCTGGCGGCGTGATAACGGCCAGCCGATCTCCCCGGCGCTGACCTGGCAGTGTTCCCGCTCGGCACCGTTTTGCGAACAGTTACGGCACAACCAGCAGGAGGCCGCTATCCGTGCGGCGACCGGGTTGCCGGTGGCCCCGCTGTTCTCCGGCTCGAAAATGCGCTGGCTGCTGGACAACACGCCGGATGGTCACGCCCGTGCTGCGTGCGGCGAGATTTGCCTCGGCACCATTGATGCCTGGCTGCTGTGGCACCTGACTGGCGGGCGGCAGTTCCGTTGCGATCTCTCCAACGCTGCCCGTACCCAGTTGCTTAATCTGCACCACCTGCAATGGGATGACGGGATGCTGGCGTTGTTCGGCATTCCACGCGCCGCATTGCCAGAGCTGATGCCATCGGCCAGTGAGTTCGGCGTAACCTGCGGTGTGCCCGGCGTGGCGGACGGCATCCCGATTCTGGCGATGGTGGGGGATTCCCACGCCGCGCTGTACGGCCACGGGTTAGGGCGTGCAGGTGGGGTAAAAGCGACTTACGGCACTGGCTCGTCGGTGATGGCACCGCTGGGGGTGCCGGATACGCGCATCACCTCGCTGGCGACCACCGTTGCCTGGCACGATGGCGAGCGGGCGGTCTATGCGCTGGAGGGGAATATCCCCCACACCGGCGACGGCGTGGCCTGGATGCTACAGGCCACCGGGCTGAACGCCCTGCCAGAGACAGCGCTGAATGAGGCGTTGCAGACGTTGCCCGCCAGTATCGAGTCTACCGACGGGGTGTATTTCGTCCCGGCGCTGACCGGTGCGGGCGCACCCTGGTGGAACGATCGCGCACGTGGCCTGATGTGTGGGCTCAGTCGCGGCAGTGGTCAGGCGCATCTGGTGCGTGCCGCTCTGGAGGCGATCTCCTATCAGATAGCCGATGTGGTGACCGCGATGAAGCAACACCCGGACTTCCATCTGGCGCAGTTAATGGTCGATGGTGGGCCGACTCGCAACGCCTGGCTGATGCAGTTTCAGGCCGACCTGCTGGGTTGCCCGGTGGCGCGCAGCACCACCACCGAGCTCTCAGCGCTGGGGGCTGGTCTACTGGCGCGGCGCATGCTGGGCCGGTTGAGCGATCAACAACTGGAACCGTTACTGCCGACGCACGACAGTTGGCTACCGGACGAGGCGCGTCATCAGCGTTATCAGGCGAGCTGGCAGGGGTGGCAGGAGGCGGTACAACGTACCTTGTGGCAGGCGAATCATCCTGAGTGAGGAGCAGACGATGCAACGTGATTTTGATGGGAAGACGGTGGTGATTACCGGTGCCTGCCGCGGGATTGGCGCTGGCATTGCCGAACGGTTCGCCCGCGATGGCGCTCATCTGGTGATGGTGTCCAACTCGGAACGGGTGATGTCGACAGCGGCGGATATACAGCACCGTTATGGCGCAGAGGTGTTGCCGCGGGTGGTGGACATCACCGATGAAGCACAGGTGCAGACGCTGTATCAGCAGGCGGCAGAGCGCTTCGGGCGGATTGACGTGTCGGTACAAAACGCCGGGGTAATCACCATCGATTATTTTGACCGGATGCCGAAGGTGGATTTCGAGCGGGTGCTGGCGGTAAACACCACCGGCGTGTGGCTGTGCTGCCGCGAGGCGGCGAAGTATATGGTGAAACAGCAGCACGGTTGCCTGATCAATACCTCGTCCGGGCAGGGGCGCCAAGGCTTTATCTATACGCCGCACTATGCCGCCAGCAAGATGGGCGTCATCGGCATTACCCAGAGCCTGGCACAAGAACTGGCCCCGTGGAACATCACCGTCAACGCGTTTTGCCCCGGCATCATCGACAGTGAAATGTGGGACTACAACGACCGGGTATGGGGTGAAATTCTCAGCACGGAGGAAAAACACTACGGCAAAGGGGAACTGATGGCGGAGTGGGTGCAAGGCATCCCGCTCAAACGTGCGGGTAAGCCGGAAGATGTGGCCGGGCTGGTGGCATTCCTCGCATCAAGCGACGCGCGCTACATCACCGGCCAGACGATCAATGTGGACGGCGGGTTGATTATGTCGTGATATTTTCCAAATGAAATGCATCACGTATTTTGTTGTGCCGCGATCTGCTTTTTCTCTTCATCTCTCATATCCAGGATGAAGAGAAAAAGAATCAGCGTGCTGGAAGATGGAAATAAAATATCACCTTCATATCTCCCGCATTCTTTATTTGCCATCATGCTTTCACAAAAATAGAAATAACCTCTCCTTATTATGCATCACGCAAATGGTGCAGTCCGATTGTTTTTTGCACTGAAATGGCCCCGTTACTGTCGAAATGGCACCGGGCGTGATTTATCCCGCCGTTGTTGTCATTCATTTTTATTATTGCCAGAGGTAATACATCCCCTGTTTATTGGCGCTTTCTCTTTTTGAGAAAGCATGTATCGAAAATCGGTAACGAGAATAATCCTTATTTGGCGCTGCTCTTGCAATATCACCGATGAATGCTTTGGGGTAGAGATCCTTTTTATTCATCCTTCTGGTGGTGGAGAACAGCATGGCTCGTAATCTGGCAAGACATATTCGGAAATCTGTTCGGAAATATGCATTAACCGCGTTACTGGCAGGTGTTTCCTGCACCAGCTATGCCAGCAAACAAAATGACACACTGGTTTACGCCTCCGACAGTGAGGTGGAAAACGTCAGTCCGTACCACAATAACATGCGCGAAGGGGTAATTCTGGCGCACCTCGCCTGGGATACGCTGATTTATCGCGATCCGAAAACCGGGGAATATAAAGGCGAACTGGCGACTGACTGGCAATGGGAATCGCCCACGGTATTACTGCTGCATCTGCGTAAAGGCGTGACCTTCCATAATGGCGATGCCTTTAGCGCCGATGATGTGGTGTACACCTTCGACAATATCGCCGGGCCGAATACCGCCTCGGTGATTCCACAAAGCGTCGATTGGATCGATAAGGTGGAAAAAGTAGACGACTACACGGTGCGTCTGCATCTGAAAAAACCATTCCCGGCGGCGCTGGAATATTTATCCGGCCCGACACCGATTTACCCCGCTCACTATTTTCAGCAGGTGAAACTGGAAGGCTTTAGCAAAGCACCGGTTGGCACCGGCCCGTACAAAATAGTCAAGGTCATGCCGGGGCAAGGCGTGATGATGGTGAAAAACCCGGACTATTTCAAAGACAGCCCCATCGGGCAGCCCAAAATCGGCAAGATACAGTTTGTGGTGATCCGCGACCCGGAAGCGCGTGTGGCCCAGTTGATGACCGGCCAGGTGGACTGGATCTGGCGTGTAGCGTCGGATCAGGTCGATTCGCTGTCGGCCATGCCGAATATCGCGGTGAAAAGCGGTGAAACCATGCGCGTCGGCTTTTTGGCACTGAACACCAACGCCACCGGCTCGGAAGGCCTGCCGTTCAAAGACTTGCGCGTGCGTCAGGCGATCAACTACGCCATCAACCGTCAGGCGATGGTCGATAATCTGGTGCGCGGCGGCAGTAAACCGGTCTATTCCGCCTGTTTTCGTACCCAGACCGCCTGCGATGCCAGCCAGGTAATCCAGTATCCCTATGACCCGGTCAAAGCGAAACAACTGCTGGCGCAAGCGGGCTATGCCAACGGGTTTGATACCGATCTGTGGGCGTACCGCGAGCGCGATTACTCTGAGGCCATTATTGGCGATTTACGCAAAGTCGGCATCCGTGCCCGGCTGCATTTTGTGCAGTACCCGGTGATGGCGAATGCGCTGGCGTCAGGGTCGGCACCGCTGGCGTTCAGCACCTGGGGATCGTTCTCCATCAATGACGCCACCGCGTTCGTTACCCCCTATTTCGGCGGCAAAGGCAGCGATATCTGGAAAGACCCTGCCGTGATGGCCGAGCTGGCACAAGCCGACACCGTGATAGACCCGCAGCAGCGCCGCGCGCAGTATGCCGCGCTGTTGGGGCACATTTCGGCGCAAGCCTACATGGCGCCGCTGTTCTCTTATTCCACCCATTACGCGTTTACCGCTGACCTGAACTTTCAGGACTGGCCGGATGAACTGCCGCGTTTCGCCGAAGCGAGCTGGAAGTAAGGGTGGCCGGGACACTGACTGCACGTGAGAGATAAGGAGTGGGCTTATGGTGAAGTACGTTTTTCAACGGTTACTGGTGGCGCTGGCGGTGTTGTTTACCGTGGCGGCGGTCAGTTTTTCGCTGCTGCATCTCTCTGGTGATTTGGCGACCGCCATTGCCGGGCCGGATGCAACCGCTGAAACCATCGCCCAGATTCGGGTACAGAATGGGCTGGATAAACCGTTGCTGAGCCAGTTCTCTCACTGGATGTGGTCGGCGATGCAACTGGATTTTGGCCGCTCATTCTATTTTGAAAACACGGTGATGGAACTGGTCGGCCAGCGTATGCCGGTCACCCTCAAGCTGGGGGGGGTGTCGTTGCTGCTGGCGTTAACGGTGGCTATCCCGCTTGGGGTGCTGGCGGCGGTCTTTCGGGATACCTGGGTCGATCGCTTCGCCATGCTGGTGTCGGTGGTGGGGCAGGCGATGCCCAATTTCTGGTTCGCGCTGGTGCTGATCCTCATCTTTGCCGTCGGGCTGAAATGGCTACCGGTAGCGGGTAACGGTAGCTGGCAACACTTTGTGCTGCCCGCGGTGGCGCTGGGTTATTACGCCATGCCGTCGCTGATGCGTCTGACCCGCTCTGGCATGCTCGATGTACTGGGCTCTGACTACATCCGCACCGCACGGGCCAAAGGGCTGAGCGCCTTTAAGGTGGTAGTCAAGCACGGCTTGCGTAACGCCATCATCCCGGTGGTGGCGCTGGCGACGGTGGAACTGGGGTTCATGCTCGGTGGTTCGGTGGTGATTGAGTCGGTGTTTTCACTGCAAGGTCTGGGACAGTTGGCGTGGGATTCCATTGCCCGCAACGACTTCCCGGTGGTGCAGGCCATCGTGTTGATCATTGCCGTGTTTTACATCGGGTTGACGTTTTTGGCGGATGTGCTCAACGCGTTACTCGACCCACGACTGCGCAGCAGATAAGGAGCCGTGATGAAAACTGCAATAGCACGACTGGCGGTGAGAATGAAAACCGCGCCGCAGCCTGGCCTGTTGCCGGAACCTGGGCCGTGGCAGCGCTGGCAGCGCAAGATTCTGGGGCACCACGGCATGACGATTGGGCTGGTGATTTTGGGGGCTATCGTGTTGCTGGCGCTACTGGCACCGCTCATCAGCCCACACGACCCCTATGCACAGGATGTCAGCCGACGGCTGATCCCACCGGTGTGGCATGACAAAGGCAGCTGGGCGCATCTGCTCGGTACCGACAAGCTGGGGCGGGATTATCTGAGCCGCCTGCTGTTCGGTGCCCGGGTGTCGCTCGCCATCGGGCTGGTGTCGGTGATGCTGGCAGGCACCATTGGCATTGCGCTGGGGGTGCTGGCGGGATACTTCGGCGGCCGGGTCGATGCGGTGGTGAGTTATCTGCTGACCGTGCGTTTGTCGATGCCGGTGATTCTGGTGGCGCTGGCGTTGGCTTCGCTGGTGGGCGGCTCGGTCAAGGTGGTGATTATGCTGCTGGGCTTACTGTTATGGGACCGTTTTCTGATTGTCTCCCGCACGGTGACGCGTCAGCTACGCGAGGCTGAATTTATCGCTGCGGCGCAGACACTCGGCGCGTCGTCGCTGTTCATCATGCTGCGGGAGATTCTGCCTAATCTGCTGGGGCCGCTGACCGTGGTGGCGACGCTGGAGATAGCCCACGCGATTTTGCTGGAGGCCACCTTGTCGTTTCTTGGTCTCGGCGTACAGCCACCGATGCCCTCCTGGGGGCTGATGGTGGCGGAAGGCAAAGCCTACATGTTCTTTCAACCGTGGGTGATTGTGATCCCAGGCGTGGTGCTGGCGCTGCTGGTGTTGAGCATCAATCTGGTGGGTGACGGGTTGCGCGATGTTACTGCGCTGGATGGCCGCAACTGAGAGCCTACCCCACTAGGCTATTTTACTTGCCATTTTGGACCTGCAGTGCTCGAAATCCTCACGTACTACGTGTACGTTCCGGTTTCTCCGCGCTGTCCGTGTCCAAACTGGCTGCGCCAATGACGCCTATTGGGATAGGCTTCTGAGGAGAATAAGCGCTATGCATACAGCAATTGAGACTACCGGTGGGGCCAGGCTGGCGGGCGAGGGGCAGTCCGAGATCGTGCTGGAGGTGAAAAACCTGCGGGTCGATTTGACGACGCCGCGCGGCACGTTGCACGCCGTGCGCGGCATCGATTTTTCGGTCCGGCGCGGTGAAATGCTGTGTCTGGTCGGTGAGTCAGGGTGTGGCAAATCGATGACCTCGCTGGCGTTGATGGACCTGCTACCGCGTAATGCCGAGCGTCGCGCTGAGAGGTTGCAATTTCGTGGAACCGACCTGCTGGCGCTGAGCCCGCGTGAGCGAGCGGCGTTGCGCGGCAGCCAGATGGCGATGATCTTTCAGGAGCCGATGACCTCGTTAAACCCGTCGTTCACGTTGGGAGATCAACTGTGTGAAACGCTGCTGGCGCACCGCAAGGTCTCGAAAGCCGAGGCTCGTGAGCGGGCGGTGTACCTGATGAATCGCGTCGGCATTCCCATGGCGGCGGAGCGGCTACGGCAGTATCCGCATCAGCTCTCTGGCGGTCTGCGTCAGCGCATTATGATCGCTATGGCGCTGATGTGCGGCCCAGAGTTGATCATCGCTGATGAACCGACCACCGCGCTGGACGTCACCATTCAGGCGCAGATCCTGCGGATGTTGCGCGAACTGCAACAGGAATTTGGCACCGCGGTGGTGTTCATCACCCATGACCTTGGCGTGGTGGCGCGTATCGCCGATCGGGTGGCGGTGATGTACGCCGGGCAGGTAGTGGAAACCGCGCCGGTGATGGAACTGTTCCACCAGCCTTGTCACCCGTATACCCGTGGCTTGCTGGAGTGTATTCCGGTAGCCGGACGTACCGTGCCGGGTGAGCCGTTGCAGGCGATCCCCGGCGTGGTGCCGAGCCTGATCGGCCCACAACAGGGCTGTGCGTTTCGCAATCGTTGCCAGCAGTGTCGCCAGGATTGTGCGCAGGAGCCGCCCTATGTGACGCTGACGGAAAACCATGCGGTACGTTGTGTGGACGCGGTGATGACGGAGGTGGCGGTATGAACACGATAACCGCAGCGGGCGGCCGCGTGTTGCCACCTATTCCCGGCAACGATGATATTGCGCTGGAACTGTGTGCACTCAGCCGGGTGTTCCGACTCAACCGTGGGATGTTCTCGCCACCCGGTGAAATCCGTGCGGTGGACAATGTGTCTTTGCGCATTCGCCGGGGGGAAACGCTGGGGCTGGTGGGTGAGTCCGGCTGTGGCAAGAGTACGCTGGCGAAAATGCTGCTCGGCCTGCTGCCGCCCACATCCGGCAATGTGCTGATTGAAGGGCGCGAAATAGACGCAGGCGATCGCCGTGAGTTGGCCTGCCGCATGCAGCCTATCTTTCAGGATCCTTATTCCTCACTCAACCCGCGCCGTACGGTGGCGGATATCGTGGAAGTGGCGTTACGGCTGCACCACATCGGCACACCGGCGGAACGTAAACAGCGGGTACGCGAGATGCTCGACAGGGTGGGGATGCCAGAGCGTACCCACGGTCAGTATCCCGGCCAGCTTTCTGGTGGTCAGCGTCAGCGGGTGGCGATTGCCCGCGCCTTAATCCTGCAACCGGCGATCCTGATTTGCGACGAGCCGACCTCCGCGCTGGATGTGTCGGTACAGGCGCAGATCCTCAACCTGCTGTTGATGTTGAAAAAAGAGCTGGGCCTGACCTATCTGTTTATCAGCCATAACCTGTCGGTGGTGGAATATCTGGTGGATCACGTGGCGGTGATGCGTAAAGGCGCGATTGTTGAACAAGGCACTCGTGAGCAGGTGTTTGGCGCGCCGCAGCATCCTTATACCCGTGCGTTGCTGGCATCGGTTCTAACGCCGGAGCCGGGGCTGGGAATTCCGACGATTGAGGTGGCGTAACCCACGCAATCCGCAGAACGTGAACAGAAAAAAGGATCAACGATGACACGTGAAGAGATGATGCAACATGCGGCGGCGTATTTTGACTCCGGCGTATTTCGTGACGTGCTGGCACGCCGGGTGGCTTGCCAGACGGAAAGCCAGCACGCGGAACGCGCCCCGGCGCTGATGGGCTACCTGACCGACGAGATGATCCCGTTGCTGGAAGCCATGGGGTTTGAGTGCCTGATAGTGCCGAATCCGGTGGCGGAGCGCGGGCCTTTTCTGCTGGCGCGCCGCATAGAGCCAGCGGCGGTGCTGACAGTGCTGACCTACGGCCACGGCGACGTGGTGATGGGGGATGCGGCACGCTGGCGCAGCGGATTATCACCGTGGACGCTGACGGCGGACGGTAACCGCTGGTACGGGCGCGGCACCGCCGACAACAAAGGCCAGCACACCATCAATCTGGCGGCGCTGGCTGTGGTACTGAGCGCCTGTGAAGGCCAGCTGGGCTACAACGTGAAGCTGATTCTGGAAATGGGCGAAGAGTGCGGATCGCCCGGTCTGGATGCCGTGTGCCAACAATACCGTGACTGGCTGGCGGCGGACTTGTTCATCGCCTCGGACGGCCCGCGCGTCAGTGCGGAACGACCCACCCTGTTTCTGGGTTCTCGCGGTGTATTCAACTTTGGCCTGCAATTGACGCTGCGTGACGGCGCGCACCATTCCGGCAACTGGGGCGGGTTGCTCAGTAACCCCGGCATTCGGTTAGCGCATGCGATCGGCTGTCTGGTGGATGCCAACGGCCGCATTCTGGTGCCGGAACTGCTGCCGCCACCGCTGTCCGCCTCGATGCGCCACGCCTTGTCCGGTCTGGAGCTGGCCGGTGCACCGGGCGACCCGGCTATCGATCCACATTGGGGAGAGCCGGGGTTGAGCGCCGCTGAAAAGGTGTACGGCTGGAATACGCTGGATGTGCTGGCGTATGTCACCGGCAATCCGGATAAACCGGCGCACGCTATCCCGCCGACGGCTCGCGCCCAGTGCCATATGCGTTATGTGCCGGGCAGCGATGTGGAACACTTTGCCGAACACCTGCGTCGCCATCTTGATGCCTGCGGGTTTGAGGATGTGGACATCATCGACCCGGAGAACTGTTTTGAAGCCACCCGCATCGACCCGGACGACCCTTGGGTACATTGGGGTGTTGCCTCTATCGAACGCTCGGTTGGCAAACAGGCCGCGGTGTTACCCAACTTCGGCGGCGGCCTGCCCAATGCCTGTTTCCTGCGCACGCTCGGCTTGCCGACACTGTGGATCCCGCACTCGTACCCCGCCTGTTCCCAGCACGCCCCCAACGAACACCTGCTGGCGGACGTCGCGCGCGAAGCCCTGCACATCATGTGCGGCCTGTTTTGGGATTTGGCAAAAGAGGGCCACGAGGTGTTGCAATCCCGACAGCACAATGCAAGGGGATAGCCCCTGCACCCCTATGGTCTGTTAACTGCATTCATGCAGGGGATGTGGTGATATTTCGTGCGTAATAACCGGCGCTGTTTCTCAGCAGCCTCTGCGCACGCACGACAAGGAGAGGCTCAAACGCCGCCTCTCCTTGACCACTGGCTGGTGGCTAAACTATGCCGCTTCGCGGTCCCTTCGGTGTTCGCCCCTGCTGTTCGGGCCGCCCGTGACGCGCTCCCGGCGCGGCACGGGCTTTCGCCGCGTCCGTGCGGCTCACCCGGCAGGGGCGCACACCTCAGCATAGTTTTAACGCCAGAAAAACCACCCCCCAAGACATGCTCACAGAAGGTTTTTCGTTTCTCTTGTCAGGAATACGGCGGTAACGGCTCACGCCATATTCGGGAGATGATCCATGCATAATAGTGAAATTCGTTACTTTATGGCGGTGGTGAATACTGGCTCCATTAGCGCCGCCAGTCAGCAGTTGTTTGTGGCGGTGTCCGCCATCAGTCGGCAAATTCAGCGGCTGGAGACCCGGCTGGGGATGCCGCTGTTTGAACGTAGTACTCGCGGTATGGTGCTCAACCATGCCGGGCATATTCTGGCGAATCACGTGCGGCGCAGTATGGCCGACATGGAACTGGCGATAGCGGAAATGGAAGGGATGAAGTCGGCACGCCAGACCACATTGCGGGTGGCTTGTACCGATGGGCTGGCCCTTCACCTGCTGCCAACCCTGCTGGCGCGTTTTCGTGAGCAGCATCCCCACGTCAATTTTTATCTGGCGGTCGGCAGCGCCCGGCAGGTGCCGGAGTGGTTGCGTAACGGCGAGTGCGATGCGGCCCTCAAGTTCTGTCTGGCGCCGGAACAGGGCGTGGACGTGCTGGCGTCGTTCCCGGCACCGGTACTGGTGTTCATGGCGCAAGACCATCCGCTGGCCAACCGGGATTTTCAACTGGCAGATTTGAACGCCTGGCCGGTGGCACTGCCGGATCCCTCCTCGACCATTCGGCAACTGTTTGATCTCTCGTGTCGAATGAACAATGTGTTTATCGAGCCAGCGTTTACCTGTAACCACTTCTCCAGCCTGTATGACTATGTGCGTACCACACCGGAAGCGGTCAGTGTGTGTAGCCATTTCTCCATTCTATGCCGCGCCAGACATGATGGACTGACGATGAAAGCGGTCAATCTGGATCAACTGAGTCAGCGCACCTTGCAATTACACACCGAGATGGGCAGGCCACGTACCGCGCTTCTGGAGAGCTTTTTTGCTTTCCTCAAACAGGCGCTACAGCAGCACGACCAGCATTGTCGACTGGATTTTGGGTTGCCGTTACGTTGAACGCCGCACGGGATTTTAGTGTTTTTTGAATGAAATTTTATTTCTTTTTATAGGTTTTATTTTGAATTTAAGTTTTCATTTTTAATTTTTAGTTAAATTTTTAATAAAAAATGAAGAGAAAAACGCAATTTAAATTAAGTGGTTTTTCTGTAGTATCAAAGGTCAGCGATGAGGTGTTTTCCCTGCGAAAAACATTCATCTGATGCCTGTTCAATCTACGTTAGCTACCCCGGAGCCTGACCATGAATCTGGAAAAATTCCCGCGTTATCCTTTAACTTTCGGACCGTCGCCGATTACCCCGATGAAACGCCTGAGTGAATACCTGGGCGGTGATGTGGAGATTTATGCCAAGCGTGAAGACTGCAACAGCGGGCTGGCATTCGGTGGCAACAAAACCCGTAAGCTGGAGTACCTGATCCCGGAAGCGCTGGCGCAGGGGTGCGACACGCTGGTGTCGATTGGCGGCGTCCAGTCCAACCAGACTCGTCAGGTGGCGGCGGTGGCAGCACACCTGGGGATGAAATGTATTCTGGTGCAGGAAAACTGGGTTAACTATGCCGACGCGGTGTACGACCGGGTGGGGAATATCGAGTTGTCGCGCATTATGGGGGCGGATGTTCGTCTTGACCCGGCCGGTTTTGATATCGGTATTCGCGAAAGCTGGAAGCAGGCGATGGAAGAAGCCTCACAAAATGGCGGTAAACCGTTCCCGATCCCAGCTGGTTGTTCTGAGCACCCGTACGGTGGGTTGGGGTTTGTCGGCTTTGCCGAAGAAGTACGCCAGCAGGAAAAAGAACTGGGCTTCAAATTTGACTATATCGTAGTGTGCTCGGTCACCGGCAGTACTCAGGCTGGGATGGTGGTAGGTTTTGCCGCTGATGGCCGCGCCCGTAACGTTATCGGTATTGATGCGTCCGCCAAACCGGAAAAAACCAAAGCGCAGATTCTGCGTATCGCGCAGCACACCGCCGGTCTGGTCGAGTTAGGTCGCGAGATCACCGAAGAGGACGTGGTGCTGGATACCCGCTACGGCGGCCCGGAATACGGCCTGCCGAACGACGGCACGCTGGAAGCCATCCGCCTGTGCGGGCGTCTGGAAGGGGTGCTGACCGACCCGGTGTACGAAGGCAAATCCATGCACGGGATGATAGACATGGTGCGCAACGGCGAATTCCCGAAAGGCTCTAAAGTGCTCTATGCCCACCTCGGCGGCGCACCAGCGCTGAGCGCTTACAGCTATATTTTCCGTAATGGCTGATTGCGGTTATAGCGTTGCGGCCACGACATAAGTTCGCTAATAACAAACCAATGAGGCTGCTTGTCAGCAGCCTCTATATCACCATCTGTGACAGATATCTTAGCCACCATTTACTAATGTAAGGCTTGTATGCTAAAACGGCGGCATACAAGCACGCGTCACCAGACGTTTCGTAGAGTTTTACCCACCGCAATCGCTGTTGAATTTCTCTATTTATAACGTGCCATTATAGTAAAATGATTTTTATGAATTACAATTTATCCCCGTAATGTAAATACCTATGACAGTTAGGACATAATGCAATAGCATTATCCACAGTGTCAGCTCCCCCTTCTGATAAAGGTGTCTTATGATGAACTTCAAGATAAGGAGTATTATCTTTTTTCCTCAAGAATGGAGCATTAGAACAGCATCTTTCACATTTACCGTTTGCTCGGAGTAATACTTCTGCGACAACATCAGGATTACGAATAAAAAACTCAATCTGCAGTGATTTTTTTTGGGGATATTTTGGGGATGTGGATAAACGTTCTTGTCTTGATCTTTGATTATCTGCTATGGATTTATTAACCTGAATGTTGAATTCTGTCGTTAAATTTTCGAATGAGTCAGTCTTACTGAGTTCACTCTCATAAAATTCAATGATGTCACGAACTTTTTTTCTTTTTGATTTTGTTTTTCTAGTTTCTTCATAGTATGAATTGTGAAGTTTTAGTGAATAAATTGATTTTTTTAAAAACTCTAAGCCAAAATCTGCTTTTATTTTTTTGAGATAATATTCAAAACTATCTGCACTTAGCGTTCTTTTAAATATTTCACCATTCAACATATGCCCTAAATTGTTAATGTAATCTTTGGCGGAATTTTCATTGAGACCATTTTTTTGATTAAGAGTCCTTGCCCCCTCTTGCGCACTTATCGATTTATTATATACTTTACACGCTATGATATAAGCTTCAATATACTGTTCTTTTGATATGATAGGCATGGGATCTCCTCTTTTATAGCCATTAAATAACTATGTCTAATAGCTCTACATCTGCTATTTATTGACATGCGGTAGTCTCTATAAAAGCAGCGCATCAAAAAAATCGATTTTAGCTGCGAAAACTATCCATCACTTGCCCTGCAATAGATTGTATAAAAGTCTCATGGATACGGAAGTTATTATTTTCAGAAATAAAATCTACGTGATGATATTGTCGTTCTGCTTGTAAATCCCATTTAAATAGGTTCAAGATGAGTGCGAATGTTATTTTTTATCTTGTTTATATAATTATACATTCATACAATTCCCATTGTTAATTCATTATAGTTAACAAGTTTTTGACTACCTTTCATATTAAGAGATACCTTCCATATTTTCCACCCTTAAAACACCAACTGTGTTGTCGAGAGCACTTCCCGCAAGCCGATAAAGGAGCGGATCTGACGCACTCCCGGCAGGAACAGCAACTGTTCGGCGTGCAGTTTATTGAAGCTCTGGTTGTCTTTGGTGCGGATCATCAGAATGTAGTCGAACTCACCGGTGACCACGTGGCACTCCATGCAACCGCTGATCTTCTGCACCGCGGCTTCAAAATCTTCAAAACTTTTCGGGGTGGAGCGATCAAGCACGACACCGATCAATACCACCATGCCGACATTCAATGCCTGTGGATTCAGCAGCGCGACATAGCCTTTGATTAACCCTATCTGTTTCAGGCGTTCCACACGCCGCAGACAGGCAGGTGCGCTGAGCTTGACCTTTTCCGCCAGCGCCACATTGGAAATAGAGGAATCAGACTGGAGATAACGCAGAATCGCCAGATCAAAGCGGTCAAGATTGAGGCCTTTCTCGTCTGGGCTGTCGGCTGTCGCGTTGGTTTTCATGATGGTCGAGTCTCAATAAGAATCTGTCTTAATGTCGGTGAATGGCGCAGTAAAATTGCGCATAAAATGAGTATGACGCAATGTATTCGACATGGCACGGGACTTTATCGTCGGAGATTCGATGGCGCGACAGATTTCTGTGGCGTGTGCGCTAAAGACAAGGGGGCGGGAGGAGGAAAGCAGGAAGAGAGCGGCGCACGCAACGGGCACGCCGCCAGAGATTATTTCTGCAATTTGGCCTGTTTCAGGGCGTCGTACAAACGCGCCTTGTCGTGCTCGCTGAGGTTCTTCTGCGTAACGGCGTGCATAAACGCCGTGTGATTCAACTGGCTCAGGCTGCCGCCTTGTTTGTGCAGCGTATCGGCGAGTTGTTGTAGCAGTACGCCGTTTAATTTGGCGATTTGCGCGCGCACTTCATCCAGCGGACGTGGCTGCCAGTCTTTCTCCGGCACGGCCAGCCAGTCAGCGCGGTAACGATACTGAATTGCCTTGGCGGCATCCATCTGCGCTTGAATAAAAGGGGTAACGGAATCTGCATCCAGCCCGTACTGCGTGGCCTGCTGTCGGCTGGCTTTCAGTACGTTATCCTCTTGTTGCAGGTCCTCAATCGCCAGATGATGAGCCGCTTTGTAGCCAGCCACATCTTTCATGTAGCCGAGGCGTTGGTTAACCAGTGAGGCTAAATCGGCGCTTTCCGCCGCCAGCGCACTGGTGCTGATCAGGCAGGCTACCAGACACATTGTCCGTAACATATTGTCTCCAGGTGGTTGAGAGTAAAAAGGCAGAGCCGCAGTATCGACTCTGTCGTCACGATGCCCGCCTGCAGCGAACACCGCGGTAACGCCTGACTATCTTACGTGCATGACATGGCATTCTGCGTCATGTGAAGGGTATGCATTCGTAACCAGACGTACCTGGTTTTTTGCATTTCGTGCGGTAGTTTCAGTGCGTTACTGTGTGTTGCCGTTTTATCTGTCCGTCCCGCCAGCCTTGGTGGCACGCCCTTCATCGCCGCAGAATCATCGGTATCTGGTGGCAGCGAGCGGACGTACGGACCGTGAAGGCCGGTTCATTTTTATAAAATTTTCATACTGTTGGACATACATTGATACAGGTCGCCCACCGACGAAGCGAAGCATCGTATCAACGGGATATATCGGGGTGAGGAGAGGACAGCGGCGTGTTTTCCCGTTTTTTACGCCGCAGGCCAATCAACAGCCCGATGCCTGCCAGTAGCGAGAGCGTGATAGCGATATGCATAAATCGGGTCAGCGGCCAGCCCTCATGCTCGGACAAAAACAGAAAGACCCCCATCAACGGCAGCACTGACTGGTTCAACAGCACAATGAGCGATGAGGTGCTGGCCAGTCGCTCGTAGGGGATCAGCGTCAGGCGCAGTGTGCGCATGATATTGCCGGTAAATACCTTGCCGACAATACCCAGTGAATAGAAGGTCAGGAAGGGCCCTAACTGGTCGAGCGTCGTGGTCAGCAGCAGCGAGGCGATGACGATAAGACCCAGCCCGATCGCCAGCAGCGTTTCCCGGCTCAGACGGTTGAGGGCGGCACCATAAACCAGCGTGGATAAAAATCCTGCCGCCCCGGCGCAAATATCAATGAAACCAAAATATTTCACTGATAATCCCATTTTATTTTCGATCAATGCCGCACCACTGGACTCGACTAACCCATCAAACATATTATTCCCCAGCGCCAGTACGATCATCAAAATAATAAATGGACTTTTGATGATCGTTAGTAACGGAAATGAATTTATTTTGGCAGATTGTGGTGTATTTATTTTATTTTCCGATACGTCGTCTGATGTGAAAGTAAACAGACGTGAGGTGAGGAAATAATACGCGTTGCATAAATAGAGTGTGGCGGCAATATACAGCAGCGTCAGAAAACCGTACTCGTATAATGCCATGCCGATCAGCGGCCCCAGCACCATGCCGAGTAAATCTAATCGGGTCAATACATTAGCATCACGGTCAATATGGCGGCTGTGGGCGGCGATCAGCTTTTCTACCGCAGTGATGGTTTGCGCATTGCCGATGGAAACACCCGCCCCCAGCAAGCCACAGGTTAAGGCCAGGATCAACGGTTGTTCGGTAAAATTCAGCACCAGACACAGCAATAGGCAACCGAATGCCTTGAGTGCATCGGAAGCGATGGATACAGGGCGCACCCCCAAACGGTCAATCAATACGCCGAGTGCCGGGGTTAGCACGATACGTGGCAGCCACCATAACATATAAGACAAGCCGGAATAGGTCAGGCTTTGGGTTTCGGCATAGACCAGTACCGGAATAAGGAACACCATCAAGCCATCGGCGATAAACACCAATGTGAGAAAAAAGAGCAAAACCGGACTCATGGGATAAATACCCCTGATAGTCTCCCCGTCATGTTCCGGTGGCGGATACGCCGGTTTTTTTCGCTACCCTTGCCGACTGCTCTATCAGCGCCGATTGCTCTATCAGCGTCGACTGTTCTATCAGCCTTTGAGGATTTGCCGCACCGTCGTGTCCTGCTACCCGAATTATTTAGGGTATATCAGGTCATGTTTTGTAAATTAAAAAAATGACGTAAGCGGAAAGTAGAAAATAAACGCTACGGCATCGTGTAAGGGGGTAAATATAATAATGTGTTGCCGAGAAAGTAAATGTTTATTTATTGACAAAACGAGTTATAAACATTTTTTGTTTAAATAATTTCACCGCTTATTATCAAATTTACAGAAAAACACTGAATGTATCAGTCATGTTGTTGTCATGACTTTCTGCCTATTCTGTAACAGTAGCCAGATTAACGCAGGAGCGCAGCATGGATTTACCCGGTTTTGAGCAGACATTGAGTCGATACGTCGCCCGTCATTTGGCGGACTCCACCGATAGTGCGCATGATCACCACCATCTGGTGCGGGTGGCGAATCACGCCCGGCACATTCAACAAAAAGAAGGTGGCGATCTGCGGGTGATTATCGCCGCCGCGTATTTGCATGACATTGTGCTGGTGCCGAAAAATCATCCGGATCGTAGTCGGGCATCACGTATGGCGGCGGAAGAAGCGGTGCGTATTGTGTCGCGGGATTTTCCTGATTTCCCCCATGAGCTGCATCCGGCGCTGTTCCATGCGGTTGAAGCACACAGTTTTAGCGCCGGTATCCCCGCAGAAACACAGGAAGCGAAAATCGTGCAGGATGCCGACCGGCTCGATTCCCTTGGTGCGCTGGGGCTGGCGCGGGTGTTTTATGTGGCGGGCATGATGGGGCGTCCGTTATTTGACTCGCAAGACTTGTTTGCCTGCGAACGTGAGCTGGACGATCGCCTCTACACGTTGGATCACTTCCGCGCCAAACTGATGCGCCTGCCAGAAACCATGAATACGGCAGAGGGGAAACGCATTGCCGAAGCGAATGCGTCCTGGCTGGTGGATTTTCTTGCCAAACTGTCCGGGGAAGTGAACGGCGACCCAACGCGGCTTGATCCGCAGGTACGTGAATACTTCAACGTCTGGCATCCCTGGCTGGTTTGATAACGGCCGGTTTGGGTACTGGAATCCGTGGTTTTTTGCTGTCTCTGTGACGAAGAATGGCCGCGATGTAACGCAGAGCGGCCGGGATCACGTCATATGATGTCGAATCATGTTATCGATAAGCGAAACTATTCAGTCAGAGGGACGGATGGATGGGAGCGTTGTCGCGCAGTCATGATAAACCGGCGGGTAATCAAAGCCTGTTACGGGGATTTTTGCTGCTTGAAATTTTAAGCAATTACCCGAATGGTTGCCCGCTGGCCCACCTGGCCGGGTTGGCCCAGTTGAATAAAAGTACCGTGCATCGCTTGTTGCAGGGGTTGCAGGCATGCGGTTATGTGACCCCGGCGCCTGCGGCGGGCAGCTATCGTTTGACCACCCGGTTTATTACCGTCGGGCAGACATCACTGGCTCCGCCAGAGGTGCTGCGGCTGATTGCCCCGCCGTTGCAGGCGTTGAACGCAGCGACCGGCGAGACCGTCAATTTTTCCAGACGTGAAGGCGACCACTGCATTTTGATCCATAAGCAGGAGCCGACGATCGGTATGTTGCGTACCCTCGCATATCTGGGGCAACAGATGACGTTGTTTAGCTCGGCGATGGGGAAGCTGTTTTTAGCCGATGATACCGAAGACGCGCTCTTTGCCTACTGGGGCAAGCCGCAGTCGTCTATTCGCAAGTTGACCCCGTATACCATTACCGATCCGTACCACATGAAGCGTGAACTGGAAGGAGTGCGTCAGCGAGGGGTGGCGTTCGACAGGGAAGAGCATGAGGTCGGCGTATCCTGCATGGCTGCGCCGGTATTGGATGCGAATCAGCGGGTGAAGTATGCCATTTCGTTGTCACTCTCTTCGGCCAAGTTGCGCCAAATCGATGAAGAAACCTTGTTAGCGCCATTACGCCAGACCGCACAGGCGCTCTCACTGGCGCTGAAAGCCCTGCCTGATGAGCAGTGAAGCGCATCCTTTCGGGTTGCGGGAGATAAAGGTCAGGAGAAAAGGAGAGTGAGTGGAGTCGAAGAGCGGTGGGGAGCGGACAAACAGACCAAACGGGCTGTCGTAAGACGGCCCGTTTGTATCAGTTAGTTAAGGCGCAGTGCGGATTGCTGAGTGCGAGTACCTAACTGGAAGAAGCGAACGGAGTCGCGCAACTGCTCGCCTTGTTCCGTCATGGACTGTGCGGCAGTGGCGGCTTGCTCGACCAGCGCCGCGTTCTGCTGGGTGACGCGATCCATCTGATCGATAGCGACGCTGATTTCCTTAATCCCTTGATGTTGTTCGTTGGACGCCATCGAGATCTCCGCCACGATGTCGGTCACCTTGGTGACTGAACTGACGATTTCTTCCATCGCCTGATTCGCCGTGTCAGCATGGCGAGAGCCATCGGTGATTTTCTCGACCGTACCTTCGATCAGCGTTTTGATCTCTTTGGCGGCGTTGGCACTCTTTTGCGCCAGGTTACGCACTTCACCGGCCACCACGGCAAATCCTTTACCTTGTTCACCGGCACGTGCCGCTTCCACCGCCGCGTTGAGCGCCAGAATATTGGTCTGGAAGGCGATGCCTTCAATCACCGCGATAATATCGACGATTTTCTGCGAACTGTGGGAGATTTCATGCATCCGCTTGAGCATGTCATCCACCACGTTGCCGCCGTGTACCGCCGTCTGCGAGGTTTGCCGCGCCAGCTCGCTGGCCTGATGGGCGTTGTCGGCGTTACGTTTTACCGTTTCGGTAATCTGTTGCATGTTGGACGAGGTTTGCACCAACGACGCCGCCTGCTCTTCGGTACGCTGTGACAAGTCGCTGTTACCCTGGGCTATTTCGCTGGCAGCCAGCGAAATAGACTCGCTGCCGTCAACAATCCCCCGGATGATTTCCGCCAGCTTGTCGTTCATGAACTTCATGGTCGCCAGTAAGCTGGTGGTGTCGCCGTTACGCAGCGCAATCGGCACGCTCAGATTGCCTGATGCCACCTGGTGCATGATGGACGCGGCGTAGTCAGGTTCGCCACCCAACTGACGCGACAGACTGCGGGTGATCAGTGTGGTGATGACCGCGGTGGCGATAAGCGCCAGCAGCAACAGACCGGACAGTATGTACAGCGCGTGCTGATAGCCTTCTTCTGACGCTGCCCCAGCCTGATCGCCAGAGGCAATTTCCATATCCACCAATTGCGCCAGGTCTTTCATTAACTGGGTGCGGTATTTGGAGGAAACGGCGCCGCTGATCTTGCTGGCTTCGTCCAGTTTTCCACCGTTAACCGCTTCAATAACCTTGGCGTTGACATCGACAAAGTTCTTAAAGTTATCCACTACCTGATTGAATAAGGCTTGTTTTTCCTGCGGTGCATTTTTCAGCAGGCTGGCGTAGTTGGCCTGTGCTTTAAGAAATAGATCCTGGTCCTGTAATAATTCAACCCGATGGCCCTCGACTTCCTGCGGTGTTTTTGAGGCGATGTATTGCACCTGCTGCAGTCGAATTTCCGACAGCATGCCGCGCATTTCCAGCGTATAGCGTACTCCTGGCATACGGCTGTTTTTGAACGAGACAACATTATTATCACTGGCATTGAGCTGGTAGATAGCCACAACCCCTAACAACAACATCATAACGATGAGCACGGAGAAACCGAGCAGGAGCTTGGAGAAGACAGTTAATTGTGAGAGTTTTTTCATCGCTGCTTTCTTTTATTAACGGACGGTATCTTTAGTAACGGCATGGTAATTCAAAAATTTATTCCCGTGATAGGGTCAGGTCATCATTTTGGTAAATTGTTTTTTATTTTTGGAACAGTGTTTTTGTGACAACAATGGGTGATTTTTTGTCGTTTTTATGAGTCAGCAAAATATTTGTGGCGTGAAGCCATGGGGCGAGAGGGTGTTGTATTTCAATAACGCCGCTTGATACAAAAAAATAATAGTATGAATAGGTGTCGGTGATGACCGCCACGGAGCGGGCACCCGGTGGCGTTTCGCCTCATTGCGGGGCGACCGCCGGGTTAGTTGAGATAGAAAAGTGGTCGAGATAGTCAGTTAGTCGAGATAAAAGACCGGTGCGAGTTCTGCGCTGACGGGGCTGTTGTCCGGGTTGGCGGGCATCACCTCTGTCATGTATTTCCACCAGCGCTGGCAGACGTCAGTCTGAGCGATGGCATTCCAGCGTTCCTCTGATTCGATTTCCACATACGCGAACAGCAGGTGGCGAGTCGGGTCGAGGAAAATACTGTAATGGTGTGCGCCGTGGGCTTTTAACTCGGCCTCCAGTTCCGGCCAGATAGGATTGTGACGACGCTGATATTCGTCGTGGCATTGCGCAAAAACCTGCATCACAAAGGCTTTTCTCAACATGATGGTCATCCTGTGGCGAGTGATCGCTAAACGGTTATCCCGCATGAGGCGGGGGAAACGTCCCTGTGTCCCAGGCGGGCAGCGCGAAATCACCCGGTTTCACCCGCTGTCACCTGACGGTGAACCCGGCTGTTGTCGCTGCCCGCCGGGTGTCCTGGAGACTGAGGCGAGCCTGCCTGTTACGCGATAGGGTGCAAAGCAGCCGCCATTGGCGTAACCCCAAAGCGCTGGCCGAGGGCGATCAGCTCTTCGGTCGAGATGGTCTGTTTTTTGCCGCCCATCGAACGTACCTTGACCATCACTTGTGCCGATTTCTCAGCGGTGTCGATCAGGCCGAAGGCATCATCCAGCGAGGGGCCGGTGCCGAAAATACCGTGGAACGGCCACAATACCAGCGAGTGATGCTGCATTTGTTCCGCCGTCGCATCGCCGATGGCGTCCGTCCCCGGCACCATCCACGAGACAATGCCGATACCGTCTGGAAACACCACCAGACATTCGGTACTGCCTTCCCACAGCTCACGGGTGAAGATGGCACTGTTCAGTTCCAGCACATAGCTCAGCGCGATCAGGTTGGTGGCGTGGCAATGCATGATCACCCGATCCCGCCCGCCGCTGACCTTCATACGCACGATGTGCGACTGGAAATGGGCCGCCAGCTCCGACGTTGGCAGGCCACCGTTAGTCAGCCCCCAGAAAATACGATAACCGCGACCGTCGCCATCCACCTGCAACAGCACCAGATTGTCCGCCGGGTCCAGTTGCACATTGCGAAAGAACTTGCCGGATCCGGTGACGATAAACCAACAGCCTGACAGTTCCGGCATGGGCTGAGACAACGCTTCATGGCGTGGTTGTGGATAGAAATCGCTTTCAAATGGCGTCACGTCATCGGTGGTCAGGCGCAGGCTGATGTTACCGCCGTTACGCTCATCCCAGCCTTTGAGCCACATATCGCCGGTGGCTTTGATCATTCCCTGTACAAACCAGGAGGAGAGAATTGATTGCATGGTGAATCCTTAACGTTGACAGATTAACGCTGACAGAGAACGGTGTTTTCGTAGTGACGTACCGATTGCAGCCAGTCGCTGCCGGGCATGACGTCATGCTGCTGGCAGTAGTGCTCCCACACTGCCTGCCACGGCAGCGATTTCTGTTCTTCCAGCAGTGCCAGACGGGCGGTGTAGTCGCCGTTTTGTTCCAGCGTGCGCAGGGTGTCAGTGGGTTCCAGCAACGCGCGCAGCAAGGCTTTTTTCATGTTGCGGGTGCCGATAACCCAGGCGGCGATGCGGTTGATGGAGGCGTCGAAGAAATCCAGCCCGATATGTACCCGGTTAAACAGGTTATGGCGCACGATTTCATGGGCGATGGCCTGGGTTTCGTCATCCAGCAGCACCACGTGGTCGCTGTCCCAACGTACCGGGCGGCTGACGTGCAGCAGCAGGCGCGGCACGAACAGGCTGGCGCTGGAGATCTTGTCGGAAATCACTTCAGTGGGGTGGAAGTGCCCGGCGTCCAGACAAAGTGCTGTCTGGCGACTGGTGGCGTACCCCATGTAAAACTCGCCGGAGCCGACGGTAAAACTTTCCGCCCCTAACCCGAACAGCTTGCTCTCTACGGCATCGATATGGTGGGCCGGATCCAGTTTTTCCGCGATCACTTCATCCAGTGATGCCAGCAGCCGCTGACGGAACGCCAGCCTGTCTACCGTCAGGTCTTTCATGCCGTCTGGGATCCAGATATTCATGACCGAGGCCGTCCCCAGTTCGCGGCCGAACCAGGCGGAAATGCGGCGACTGGCCTGACAGTGTTCTATCCAGAAGCGACGTATCTTTTCGTCCGGGTGTGACAGGGTAAAGCCGTCGCTGCTAAAGGGGTGTGAAAAACAGGTTGGGTTAAAATCCAGCCCCAGATGCTGTTCTTTGGCCCACGCGACCCAGTTGCTGAAATGCTGTGGTTCGATGGCATTACGCGCCACTGGCGTCTCCGATTCCAGATAGATCGCATGCAGATTAAGGCGTTTCGGGCCGGGAATGTGGCGAAAGGCTTGCTCCAGGTCGGCGCGTAATTCGCTGGCGTCGCGTGCCTTGCCGGGGTAGTTACCGGTTGCCTGAATACCGCCGGTCAACGCTCCGCCGTTGTGTTCGAAGCCGGTGACGTCATCGCCCTGCCAGCAGTGGATGGAAACCGGAATCTGATCGAGCTGGCGCAGTGCGGCATCCACATCGATATTCAGGCGGGCGTAACGTTCCTGGGCCAGACGCCAGGCTGTTTCTAGTGCGGTATTCATACGGTGAGCTCCTCATTAATCTGACACAGCGCCTGAAAACGACGCCAGTGATCAGCCAAATCACTATCCTGTCGGGGGATAAACGGTTGTAGCGGGATGTTGTCGGTGAGAAGACGACGAAACGCCTCCAGGTTTGCCACGTCGCCCTGGGCTATCAACTGACAGCCGATATTGCCGAGGGTAGAAGCCTCGACCGGACCGGCCAGCACCGGCACCTGACAGACATCCGCGCACAGTTGGTTGAGCAGGTGGTTGCGGCTACCGCCACCAACGACATGCAAATGGCGTAATGGCGTACCGCGCAGTGCACCGAGTGTCAGCAGGCCCTGACGGTAGGACAACGCCAGGCTATCCAGAATGCAGCGCACCAGCGCCACCGTGCCGACAGGTTGTGGCTGGTCGTGTTCACGGCAGAGCTCACGCAGGGCATCGCTCATGGAAGGCGGGTTAATCAGCCGTTCGTCGTTTGGGTTTATCAGGCTGACAAAACCCGGTTGTGCTGCCGCCGCATCAAGCAAGGCGGGCAGGTCGGTGACCTGTTGTTCCTGACATACCCGTTGTAATAGCCAGAGCCCCATAATATTTTTCAGTACCCGATAACGGCCGCCGACACCCCCTTCATTAGTGAGGTTCGCGGCCAGCGCCGCCGGGCCGGTCAGCGGTGTATGGTTTTCAATACCGATCAGTGACCAGGTGCCGGAGCTGAGATAAGCACTGTCTGCATCGGTCAGCGGGGTGGCGACGACCGCGCTGGCGGTATCGTGGGTCGCCACGCTCACGACCGGTACCGCGCGGCCGCTGGGCGCGACCCACTCCCCAAGCGTCTGGCCCGGTTGATGCGGGGTGGCAAGCCAGTTGGGCGGTATGCCCAGATAATCCAGCAGACCGTGGTCCCAGTCACCGCTGTGTAGATTCAGTAACTGTGTGGTGCTGGCGTTGGTGTATTCGCAGGCCATCTGGCCGGTTAACCGGTAGTGAAAATAGTCTGGGATCATCAGCAGATGCGCCACCTGGCCCCAGATGTCCGGCTCCTGCTGGCGCAGCGCCCGCAGTTGGTAGAGGGTATTGAACGGCAAAAACTGAATACCAGTCTGGCGGTAGAGGCGCTCACGGCCCAGTTCGGCGGTGACCTGCGCCATCTGGCCGTCAGTACGATGGTCACGGTAAGAGTAGCTCAGGCCCAGCCGGTTCCCTTGCTTATCCAGCGCGACCATATCCACCCCCCAACTGTCGATACCGATGCTGACCGGGTGAATGCCGCGGGCGTCGATGGTTTCAAGCCCGTGTCTAATCTGGCGTTCCAGTTCGTCCAGATCCCACAGGTGATGCCCCTGCGAGTAATGCAGTTGGTTGCTAAAACGGTGAATTTCCTCCAGCGTTAACCGGCGGGTTTCGGTCTCCAGCGATGCCAGCATGACCCGTCCGCTGGAAGCACCAAGATCGACTGCCACATAATGCCTGACCGCCATTGCCGTTCTCTCCGTTATCGATAAGGTGTGGGTGACTGTGTTTGGCAGTGTAGGAAAGTTGCGGCGGCGGCACCTTTGGGTGAGTGCCACCTGAAAAATGGGGATGGCAAAATGGCAAAGTTGGCTGTGAAGCGGTTCACGATTTGCGGTGATAGTCGGCGAGTGACCCGCGTTGGACGAACGATAAGCGCCTGTGATCCTGACCACATTTCAGTGATTTAACGGCTGAATCTTGAAAAAATGACCTCGCGAGGGCCATGTCGCGGCGCTATTTTAAGGCGCAGGGGCCGCCCTTCTGACTACTCTATCTGACAGGTGAATGAGTCAGGTGGAAGGGGGAAGACGACATGACACAACTTCATGGCGAGGAGTTTTTTGTTTCACCCGCGGCGACAGTAGCCGTAGAACCCCGGATGCCGCAGCACGCCTTTCCCGAGCACTATCACGACTTTTGGGAGATAGTGCTGGTCGAGCAAGGTGCAGGTGTGCACGTGTTCAACGATCAACCCTTCGCGCTCTGTAGCGGGGCGGTGTTTTTCGTGCGCGACAATGATCGCCATCTGTTTGAGCAGGTGGAGGAACTGCACCTGACCAATGTGCTGTATCGCTCGCCGCGTGGGTTCCGCTTTCTGTCGGACATCGCGCCGTTTCTGCCGTATGGCGCTAATGGCGAGTGGCTGGGACAATGGCAACTGAATGCCGGGACGCAGCAGCAGGTCAAGCAGTTGATTTTGCAGCTGGCGGCGCTGGCGCGCCATGAACGACCGGAAGATATTGCGACCAGTGAAAGCCTGTTCCTGCAAATTCTGGTGCTGTTGCGGCAAAAGAGCTTTCAGACGCAGGGGGACGGCAGTGAGCGGCTGGGAATTCAGGCGTTGCTGGGCTGGTTGCAGCATAACTTCTGTGAAGAGGTGGACTGGGACACGCTGGCGGACCGTTTTTCGCTGTCGTTGCGTACGCTGCACCGACAGGTTAAACAGCGCACTGGCATGACGCCGCAGCGTTACCTGAACCGGTTGCGTCTGCTGGAAGCGCGGCGTCGGTTGCAGCACAGTGATGACTCGATTACCACCATCGCCCATGATTGTGGCTTCAGTGACAGTAATCACTTCTCCACCCAGTTCCGCAAAGCCTTTTCGCTGGCCCCGAAAGCGTTGCGCCATCAGGCGCTGTGTGAGGACTAAGAGCCCTAATGGGATAGGGCTCTAACGTGACAGGGGCGACAGGCTGTGCCATCCCGCGGGTTAAAGCTACGAACGGAAGATTACTTTCTTACCGATAAAAATACGGTCACGGTGGCGGAGCGCAGCCCGCAGCCGGCGTTTCCGTTGCATCACCACGACTTTGACGAGCTGGTGATTGTCTGGCGCGGCAATGGCCTGCATCTGTGGAATGACGTGCCTTATCGCATCACCTGCGGCGATCTGTTTTATGTCTCCGCCCGCGATCGTCACAGTTATGAATCGGTGCACGATCTGGAGCTGGACAATATTCTCTATATCCGCGAGCGCCTGACGCTGCCTGCCGACTGGCCAAATTTGTTGCCCGGTGGTGAGGTCTCGCAGCAGCAACGTTACTGGCGGCTGGCGACCCAGAGCATGGATATCCTGCGCGACAAAGTGGAAAACCTGGCGCAGGAGTGCATGAAATCGGACCCGCTGTCGTTACAGCTTAGTGAAGTACTGCTGTTGCAGATTGCACTACTGGCGATGCGGTATCGTTACGCACCGGAAAGCACTCAACTGGCGGATGCCCAGCAACTGGATTTGCTGATGAATGCGCTGCGCGCCAGCATTGCCCGACCGTTTCGGCTGGAGGATTTCTGCCAGTTGCACGGCATCAGCATGCGTAGCCTGCGTAGTCGCTTCAAACAGCAGACCGGTATGAGCGTGGCGCAATACCTGCGCCAGTTGCGGCTCTGTCGGGCGATGGAATTGCTGCGCCACAACCGGCAAACCATCAGCGAGGTGGCGGCTGAATGCGGTTTTGACGACAGCAATTATTTTTCCGTGGTATTCCATCAGGCGTTTGGCGTCACCCCCAGCGGTTACCGGCAGCGTTTTCAGTCTGGCGCTAAAGTGTGAGCCGGTGGCGACAATCATTATTTCGAGGAAGGTTACCGTGTTGAACGTGAAGTGCGGTAATAGCGCCAGAGCTTTATGATGAGTGAATAGGCAATAATGGTAGTAATGATCTCAAGCACCAGCATTGCTGAAATGTAGAGATCCTCAGGATCACGAACCCCAAAGGCATCAGATAGCGTAAAGAGCAGTGCCACTTGATCTTTGGTCATAGGCAATGGATAGGTATGGACATAGCGTACCGATAAAAGAAATATACCCGTCATACTTTAAGTTGCAGGTGTGTTGGCGGCGTTCGCTCACCCGAATCACTTACCTGAGTAAGCTCATCGGGATTCACTCTCTTGCCGCCTTCCTGCAACTCGAATTATTTTGGGTATAAAATAAGAAATAGAATGGTCTTTAGCGCTTTACGGATAAACCTGGTCATTCGTGATTATCGTTTTATTTTTCTGGTTAACGTTTCATAGATTGGCAGTATTTCCATGATTGACAGTATTTCCATGCTCGCATACTTAACCTGTATAACACTACGGTGATCATCATATTAATCATTAATACCGCCAGCAGGTAGAACCACTCTGGATCGCTAAATCCCAGGTAGTTAGCAACAGTGACAAGCCGGTCGGTCATGCTGCGTGTAAATGTTATCGGATAGGGATGAATATAGTGTAGCGATATCACGTAAAAGATAAGAAAAAATAGCATTTTTACCAAGTGTACCATCAGCTAAAACCTTCATGATCCATTTTGGTGTATGGCCTGCGAGTAGAAGATAGTATCACATTTATCGTCGGTATTTATCTTAGCTGTGTTTACTATAGCGCACAGTGACTCGCGCCATCACAAATAACATATTCCTGTTAATTGAAACTGTTATTTTATGATGGCGCGCTGAAATAACGTCAGGCGTGAATCGTATTGTGTTGTTGGTTAATGTCCACCGGGGCGACGGTGGACAGTAATTGCCGGGTATAAGGGTGCTGTGGTTGATTGAATATCTGTTCCACGGTGCCGTGTTCTACCACGTCGCCGTCTTTCATCACCGCAATCCGATGGCTCATGTGCTGTACCACGCCAAGATCGTGGGAGATAAATACCATCGACAGGTGTAAACGGTGCTGCAAGGCGACCAGCAGGTCCAACACCTGTGCTTGTGTGGTGACATCCAACGCGGATACCGGCTCGTCGCAAATCAGCACCTCTGGCTCAGCTGCCAGCGCTTGTGCGATGGAGATCCGCTGGCGTTGCCCGCCGGATAACGATAGTGGCCGTCTGGCGAGCAATGTGGGTGATAACCCCACCAGTTCCAGCAGGGCGAGAATACGCTGCTGTCGGGCTTGTGGGCTGAGATCGTGTCGCAGCCGCAATGGTTGCAGCAGGATCTGCTCAATCGTGAACTGCGGGTCGAACGAACTGAGCGGATCTTGGGTGATGGTTTGAATGCGCGCGCGCAGCGGGCGGCGCTCTCGCTCCGCCAGCCTGCTCCAGGGGTGACCGGACAGGCGAACTTCACCGCTGTCCGGTGATTGTAACGCCAGTATCACCTTCCCGAGCGTAGTCTTGCCGGAGCCGGATTCGCCAACAATACCCAGCGTTTCCCCCCGTTCTACCGCCAGCGAAATGTTATTCACCGCGGTCATCCGGCTACCATCCGGGCGCTTAAAGGAAACGGAGATACCATCGACCTGCAACGCCAGCCCGTGTTTTTTATGTGAGGTGTCGACAGAAGAGAGCAGGGATGAGGCCTGCGCACTGAGCGGGTTTTCCCCCGCCAGCCAGTGACCACGGGTTGCGGCGGTCGGAATAGCGGCCAGCAGACGGCGGGTATACGGGTGCTGCGGAGCGGATAGCACCTGCTGCGCCGGGCCGTGCTCCACCAGTGCGCCGGTTTGCATCACCATGACCCGATCGGCGACCTGAGCGACAACCGCCAGATCATGGGTTATCAGCAGTACACCGTGTCCGGCCTGCGCCAGCGCGGTAAACAGCTTGAGGATCTGTTGCTGGACGGTGGCATCCAGCGCGGTAGTCGGCTCATCGGCGATCAGCAGTTTTGGCCCGGCGGCCAGCGCGGAGGCGATCAGTGCCCGTTGGCGCAGACCGCCCGACAGTTCATGCGGGTACTGTGCCGCCCGGTTAGCCGGGTCGGGAATACCGACCTGCGCCAGCAGGTCAGCAACACGAATGGCCACATCGCCGCGTGCCGCCAGCTTATGGGTCAGTAGCGGTTCCGCCACTTCCTGCCCGATGCGCCGTAATGGGTCGAGCGATACCAGCGCATCTTGCAACACAAAGCCTATCTCCCGGCCGCGTACCTGTTGCCATTGCCGGGCGCTCAGGTGTTGCAGGTCGCACCGGCTGCCGTCGTGGCGCACCAGTTCGATGGCGTTGGCCTCAATCTGTGCCCGTTCACCTGCCAGCCCGACCAGCGTGCGGGCGGTGACCGATTTACCGGAGCCAGATTCGCCCACCAGCGCCAGAATTTCCCCCGGATTAACCTGAAACGACAGGTTACGCACCGATTCTACCGGCCCATGCGGACTGGGGAACGTCACGTTTAACCCTTCGACGCGTAATAACGGCTGCGAAGCAGACTGACTCATGCCGCCCCCTTAGCCAGAATGGCTTGTAAACGTCGGCCCAGCAGGGTGATGACGATAACCGACAGTGCTACTACGCTTGCCGGAAACAGGCTGACCCAGGGTGCGATATCCAAAAAGTTGCGGCCATCGGCCAGCAGTGCGCCCCATTCAGCGGTCGGTGGCACCACGCCAAGGCCGAGGAAACTGAGCGCGGAGGCCGACAACACCGCATTACCGACGCCGATGGTGGCGAGAATCAACAGCGGCCGCAGGGTGTTGGGAATGATATGACGCACCACGATGTAGAGTGGGTGCTCGCCCAGCGCGATGGCGTGTTCCACGTAGCCGGAGAGTTTCACCTGCAACACCTGCGAGCGTACCAGCCGGGCATAACCGGCGACGCCAGAAAGCCCGACCGCCAGGAGTGTGTTTTCCGGGCCTCGGCCCAGCACGGCAATGACCAGCAACGCCAGTAACATTTCCGGAAACGCCAGCATGATGTCCAGCAGTCGCACCAGTACACGGCGTACTGGTAAGGGTGCCAGCGCCGACAGCGTACCCAACAGCACACCGCCGACACAGGCAATGAGCATTGCGCCGACGCCGATGCTCAGTGATAGCGACGTACCGTAGACCACACGGGTAAACACATCGCGACCGAGCGGGTCGGTGCCGAACCAGTGGCCTGCGCTGGGCGGCTGGAGCACCGCGCCCATGTCCATTTCATCCGGCAGACGGTGCGTGAACAGCGACGGGAAAAATACCGCCAGCAGCAATAGCAACACGGCCAGAGCTGGCAGCACGGTTGCTGGTGCCAGCCAGGGGCGGCGATCAGTGATATCTCTTAAACGGCGTATCCGCATCCGTAGTCCGTTGTCAGTGACAGGCTGAGGGGAGAACGGTTTATAGGTTAACGGTTCACTGCTCATGCGCGTTCGCCTTTTTTCTTAAACGGGGGTCGATCAGTAAATAGAGCGCATCCACCAGCAGGTTGATGACTACAAACAGCAGCGCGGATAACATCACCAGTCCCAGCACCAGCGGCATATCGCGGCTTTCGATGGCATGCAGGGTAATCTGGCCGATACCGGCGCGGCCAAACACGGTTTCGGTCAGCACCGAACCGCTCAGTACCCCCGCCAGCAGCGTTCCGGTCAGTGTCGACGCGGCCAGTGCGCCGTGGCGCAGACCGTGGCGAAGGCGCAACCCGGTTTCGCTGACGCCTCGGGTGCGCACCGTGAGCGCAAACGGCTGCGACAACGCCTCTTCCAGCCCGTCGCGCAGCACCTGGCTTAGCAGCGCCGCCAGCGGCAGACTCAGCGTCACGACCGGCAGCACCAGTGATATCAGCCCGTCGTTGCCCATCACCGGGAACCATTGCAGGTGGAAACTGAACACGCTGAGCAGCACAATACCGACCCAGTAGACCGGCGTGCTGAGTAGCGTCAGTTCCAGCCAGGACATCAGCGCCCGTAGCCGGGCATGACGACCGGCGGTCAGCAAGGCATTCACGACGGAGAGCAGCAAGGCCAGCACCAAGGCGCTGATTGCCAGTTGAACCGTTTCCCGCATGGCGTCGCCAATCAAGGCGATGACCGGTTGCCGGTACTGATAGCTGACGCCGAAGTCACCTTGCAGCGCCTGCCCGCAATAGCGCAGGTATTGCATCCACAGCGGCTGATCGAGCCCAAACTGCTTGATCAGCGCTGCACGGTAGGCTCCATCCACCACGTTATCGCCGCCGCTCAGGATAGCGACCGGATCACCAGGGATCAGTTTGACGGCAATAAACGTCAGCGTGGCGGCGCCCCACAGCACCGCCACAATGGTGAAGAGTCGCTGGAGCGCCGTGACGGCCAGGTTACGGTTTAATCCAGACATCATAGAAGTTCGGTTTGGCGTTGGTGGCCCAGCTAATGCCCTGTACTTTCTTCGACAGACCTAATTGGTAGGCTGGGATGAACAGCGGTACCGCGTAAGCCTGATCAAGCAATTCATGCTGGATAGCGCTGTAAAGCTGCTGACGCTCGGCATCGCTGGCGCCGATGGCTTTTCTCAGCTTGTCATCCAGTGCGTGGATGCGGCTGAAGTTATTACCGTTAGGCGGAATATAGTTGGAGTCGAACACGGTGCGCAGGATATCCGGCTCGGCGCGTACGAAGTAGTTGGAGGCGATGTCGTAGTCGTTATCGTTGGTACGGCTGATGAAGCCCCCACCGTCGACCGGATTAAGCTGGACGTCGATACCCGCCTGCTTCACCTGATACTGTACCGCCTGGAACAGGGTGATTTCCGCCGCTTCCGACGAGCCGGTGCTGTAGACGAACTGTACCGTCAGGCGTTTACCGTCTTTGGTGCGGTAACCGTCGCTATCTTTGGTTTTCCAGCCCGCGTCGTCCAGCAACTGGTTGGCTTTTTTCAGGTCAAAGCCCCCCAACGCGGCGGCGGATGGGTCGTAATACAGGGTCGATGGGCCCAGTACGCTGTCGGCTGCTTTTAACGTGCCGAAGAACGCCACTTTGGTCGCTGAAGGGGCATCCACGGCATGCAGGAAGGCGCGGCGTACGTTGATGTCCTGGAACGGGCCTTTAGACGTATTCAGGTACAGCACACGGTTAACACCGGGGTTCTCGCGGGTGATCAATTCCAGACGGGTGTCTTTTTTCAGGGTGGTGGCGTTGGCCGGTGGTACGGCGTCAATCGCCTGTACCTGACCACTGCTCAGGGCACCGAGACGCACCGACGATTCCGGCAAGTATTTGAATTCGATTTTATCCAGATAAGCCGGACCGGAATGCGCAGCATAACCCGGCCCCCAGTGGTAATCCGGGCGTTTTGTCAGACGGCTGCCGCTGCCTTTGACGAAAGATTCCAGAATAAACGGACCGGAACCGACGATAGTGTTGCTGGTATTCGGGGTGTTTTTCAGGTACGTCGGCGACTGAATGCCCAAATACGGCAGGCTCAGCCCCTGCAACAGTGCGGCGAACGGGCTCTTGTAGCTGATGACCACGGTGTAGTCGTCCGGCGTAGTAATGCTGTCGATCGGCCCCAGCAGTGATTTGGCGTAGCTGGAGGTGGTTTTCGGGTCGAGAATACGGTCCAGATTGTATTTCACGGCGGCGGCGTCCAGTTTGGTGCCGTCACTGAACGTCACGTCTTTGCGCAGGTGAAAGGTATAGCGGGTGTTGTTGTCGCTGATTTCCCAGCGTTCAGCCAGCCAAGGGGTAAAACGGTTGTCTTCCGCCTGTCCGACCAGCGAATCCACCACGTTGCGTGCCACCAGCGCGGCCACGGAGTAAGCGGTAATCGAGGGGTCGATAACCGGGGTGTCACTGCCAAGCCCGATATTGAGCGTACCGCCTTGTACCGGGGCCGTCGCGTCTGCCGCTGTTGCGAAAGGCGAGGTACTTACCGCCAGAGAAAGCAATCCTGCACTGAGCAAGGAGAACCGTAATGTTTTGCCTGTCTGAAATCGTATCGCCATTCCCTGAGTCCTCAACAGTCTGCATCGTTTGCATGGAAAAAATCTGGTAATAGCCCGGTACTCTAGGAGAACGTCATATGAGTGTAAAAGTATAAAAAATTATTTTTAATGTTCAAAAAGGCATAAAAAGAACAACAAGACATGAGGAGAGATATCCGGCTGGATGCCGACATGCAGGCGGCTGTGTAAAGGGTTATATAAAGAGTTGTATATAAAGACGGGACAGAGCGTGTTGCCAGCAATACGAAAGCGCAAAGAGTAAAAGAAAAGCAAGTGGGTATTTTTGCTATAATGTGCGTTTTTTCTCCTGGCTGATTATGTTGTTAATTCCCTGCCGGGTATTCACTGGAGGGAATGAATCCTTTTTTTTGGCGATAAAAAACTGTAAATATGAATTAGTCAGTGATTGTTTTCTGTAGCGCTATTTATCTTTATTTATTTTTTCTATTTTCATTGTTTTTTGGCTATGGGAATATATTGTTTACGGGTTGTTAGTGTTATTGTTTTCAACCTTATAGCTATCAAAAATTTAATTTCAAAAATTGATTACTACAATTTTATTTCTTTAATGATATATGTTTTATTTTTGATTTTATCCGTATTAATTGTACCCTTAAGACAGGAGGTGGAGTGGAATACTCTATTCTTCGTGGTGTGTTTTCTGGTCTGCCCGATTTAAATGATCCTCGCTTTTCGGTGTTTAATGATTTTTATTTGAATAATAAGGTGACGGTGCTGGCATCGTTGCCTTGGGTAGTATCAGAAATTATCGAGAATGATGGTTTTGATAAAATGATTGAATTCATTATCAATCATGGCGGAGGACGCATTTATGTCAGCCGGGACTATCCTCTTTTTCTGCAGAGAGTCGGCATGCACTTGTCAAAAAAGACACATGACAAGATGCTATTCCACTCCATGCCCGATAATGTGCTGGATATTCCCTCTTCCTGGGGGATCTATTTAAAATTGAGGAATGTCGCTGTCAGGCTGTTGTTAAGCCAGGGGGTGAGCCAGGAGCAGATTGCACGGGACTTCGGTATAACCAGTCGTGCATTACGCAAGATAGTGGCCGTGAAAGAGTAAGATTCACGGCCATACTGTTATTACTATTAATTAATAATGTTATTACTATCGCGCTATTTCATATGCATCGATATATCTTATTTTTCTGTGATTGCATTATTCTTTGCTTTTCTATTTATCACGCTACCATTTTATCTGTCTTGTATGGGTACCCGTTGATAACGGTGATGAATAATTCCAGGAGAAAAATAATGACACCACGCCGCGATGAAATAACGGGCAAGAATAATGCCCAGCAGCACCGTGGCAAAAAAGAGATAAATATGCTCTCCAGCAGACAGCAGCGTGAACGTGAGGAGCACATTTGCCATCAGCCACCCCAGAAGGAGGTGATCCCGCGATCGTTTCCAGCGTGCTGACAAATTATTGGGGGTGGTATGGGTGAGCCCTTTTGTCCCCCAACTGATATCACTGAATTGGGCGAGGGAATAAGTCGTCAGATAGAGCGGAAAAAATAACAGGCTGGGTAGGTAATAAAGCGCCATTCGCCATCCTGCATTCGGGCTGTCAGGTGAGGCAATAACAATCAGTAACAGCGGTAGTATCAATAACGGGATTATCGCCAGCGGATAAATCAGCACGCTGCTGAGGGTGAGTAAGAGAGTAGTGACCCCCATCAGCGTCATGGCGATTTGATGAAATAGGAGTCCTGTTGCGGTGTGGATGCTGCATGAGCGGCTAAGGCCCATCACGCCACACCACAATAACAAGACGCCGCCCGCCCAGAGGTGTGCCGTCATACCCGGTGATTCGGTGGCTAATAGCGATGGCATGCTGAGTGCAGCCGAGAGACTCAGTAGCGTGGGGGAGAATAATAACGTTAATAACGGCATGCAATGCCACAGCATCGCTAGCGTTACCTGACATTTGCGGCGGTACGAGAGCGTTGTCTCCCGCCAGAGCGCAGGCAGTTCCAGCAAGGCGGAAAAGCGGGCGGCCAGGGTGCTGTTGATCCAGCGACGTCGCTGGCGCATCAATTCTCTCAGTGTGGTGCAGGCATCGGTTTCCAGTCTGGCTGGGGGCAGGTACGTTGTGGTGGCCGGGGTCTCTTTAATCAGCTCAAACCCCAATACCCGGTCTTCTGCCAGAAACTGGTTATGCTCCCGCAACCCTTTTGGATGCAGGCCGCGTAAGTAGCGCGTCAGGGGGGATGACCCCTTCGGACCCGGAGCTATCAGTGCGGCATAGCGTATCAGGCTACATTGACCAGGAAGCACATCCATATAGCCAAGACATTGGCTCACTGGCCAGTCGGTGAGCTTTTCCCAAATAAAATCAGCGTATTGCCAGTTGGTTATCAGGCTGGCGTCAGTTGGCATGGCGGTGGTGGTGTGCGTTGCCAGTGCCGCACAGTCATGGTGTTGCTCCAGATAGTGGTACAGGTGGTACAGGCAGTCGTTGTCAGGAATCGAACCGCTATCGATTTGCAACACATAACGCGGGGTGATCACACGACAAAAATGGCGGAAAAACCAGTTGTGCGAATCCAGCTTGCCTCGGTTGTCGCGTTTCTCAGCCAGCAGCAGTGGCGAGTAGCGGCAGCTTCCTTCCGGTGCGGAGGATACTGGCATCAAACCAAACGGTGGCGGATCGGTCAGAGCACTGCGTTGGACGTGCAGGCGGTTGTGAGTAGTGTGGCCCGTATTGGTGGTATCCGACAGGGTAAAACCGGACGATACCAGCCAGCGTCGTGTGTCAGGATGGAGCGCCTCGTCACCGTCGGTGATGAGGCAAATCATCAGGGAAGGGGGGGCGTGGTCATCGCTGTAAGGTGAGGTCTGACGGCGCAATACGGCATGACTGCGTGATAGTGCCGCCAGCGTATCATTGAGCGCTGTCGGCGGCTCGTTATACAGGGTGACGCATACCAACAGGTCACAGGTGCCGGGCAGCGAGGCATCGTATATAAAATCACCTTCTGACACGCGCTCATGAATCACGCTGTCGGGTTCAGCGTGAGTGAGTACAGGGTTTTTGATGTGCGGCAGGAGCATGGCGTTATTCATGATTGTCATCCTTGTTATCATCATGAGGTTAGGTGCGAAAGCGCAAAGGCAGAGGCGAAAAACCTTCTTGCTGCAATGGGTTATGCGGTAAGCGCCAGAACTGCGTCACGATGCTGGAATAAAGCTGGCGAAAGTCGGTGGTAAAGGTCGGGTTACCGACGTCATCGAGCCTGTCCAGGTCGGTACGTGAGCCATAGATGCCGCCGCTGAGCGCACCGCCGAGCAGGAATGCCACCCCGCTGGTGCCATGATCCGTACCACCGGACGCATTCTCCTGCGGTCGGCGGCCAAATTCTGACTGCACCAGAATCATGCTGTCCTGCCAGACGCCGATGTCTATCAGGCCCTGACGCAATCCTGCCAGTAGTCTGGCGACCTGTTGCAAAAGTGGGCGATGTTGCTCTCGCATCAGTGAATGCAGGTCAAACCCGGATGTGCCTAATTTCAGCACCGGGGTATCCACGCCGCAGGCTATCAGCCACAGCAGTTGTGCGCCTTGAATGTAGACCGGCGGCATATAGCCTGATGGCTCGGGGGTGAATAATCGCGCAAATGGATTGGGGCGATTGAGCTTTTGCCGAATGCGCTGATTAATCGTGTGGGTATTTTCTATCAGTGAACGCAGATAAAGTGAGGCGTTGTTATCTGTCGGCATCGCCGCCCGTAACGCCATATCGTCGGTGGACCGGAGTGCGTCGGCATCCTGAAGCTCAAGGGCGAAAACCCCCTCCTGATGTATAAAATCGGGTGAACCAGAGAAGACAACCCCATCGGTATCGTAGCGTCTGGCGAGGTCTTGATTGGCCGCCAGCGTACGACCGACCCAGCCTGAGCGTGAACTGGGGTCGGTATTGGCGGTATTCCAGATGGTGGTGGCATCGAAATGCGACAGCGTCGGATGGGGATAGCCGATATCCGAAAAGATGGCCAATTCCCCACGCTGATAAATCTTCTCCAGCTCGACAAGCCCAGGGTTAAAGGCGAACTCATCATTGAGGGGCAGCCAATGGTTGGCCGGAACCGCCAGCGTAGGGCGATAGTGACGATAAAGCGGGTCACGATAAGGGATCAGCGTATTGAGGGCGTCGTTGCCACCAAACAGCTCAATGATAATCAGCCTGCGCTGGCCGGTTTGCTGGCGTAACGTCTGAAGGTTTTCCGCTAACAACGGCGCAGGCAGCAGCGAGACCAGTGGCAGCGAGCCGAATAATTTCAGCAGGTTTCTGCGGGTGTAATCAGGTGCGGTCATCATAGGTCACTCCCTATCATTTCAGGTTGTAGGCCGGATCGAGGCTCATAATCCGGTACATCTGTTGCTGCAATTCCCTAAGCTGGCTGGCGGATGTCGCTTGCATGGCCACCGCGGCCTCATCAGAAAGTACGGGCATCAGCGGCGGCAACGGTGCCGGAGGAAGCGGTGATGACGCCGCGTGGGCCTGGGGAGCGCGCGGTGCTAATTGCAATCTCGCTGTGCCGTATTCCAGGTTGAAATTCAGAGGGGTTTGTAAGTCTTTCAGTGACGCCTGATCGGCACTGTCAGTGTCATCTAACGAGAACTCCAGCTCGGCGTGGCAATAAAACGAGCCGAGCGGCACCCCAATTGGACAAACGCCTGCGGTGGTATTTACCCAACGCGCACGGGATGGGTTATAGCGTTGACCATTCAGCGCTATCCAGTTGATAAACAAGTGGGTATCCACGTCCGTTAGCGTAAGACTGACCGTGACAGTTTTGGGGTGTGGCGGCAGTGCGGCGCTGGGAATAACCGCATTTTCCCACATCGGCTTTATGGCGGCGGATTCGTTCGAGGCTTTTTCAATGCCTTGCGTGTGCAAACCGGCATTGGCAGTGATCGTGGCGACAGGCTGCTGGTTGACGCTTACGCGGAATGTCGCAGGGACGCGGCGATATTCAGAACTAAAGCGAATATGTAATCCGTCGACAGGCTTGTCCGCCAGCAGAGCGGACTGGCTGACGGCCACCCACAGCCGCTCGATAATGCGTTTGCGGTTCGTGATTTGTCCGCTGGTTAACCAACTTAAACCACCTTTCCAGCCAGAGACATCCGGGGCGTTGAACGGTTCTTGCCCCAGCACGGCGGCATAGTCGGTGAGGATGCGGTAATCAGGCAGGCGCAGGCGAAAGGTGCGGGCAAATCCGACTATCATATCCAGTGGCGATTTGACTAAATTGCCACGGTTTTCCTCGGCCCAGAATGCGTCGCTTAATAGCAGTGCGTTGAGTAGTGCCCGCAAATCATAATGATTGTCACGCAAGATTGCGGCCAGCCGGTGTATTTCCGCCTCATTGGGTTTGAGGGAGACGAACTCGTAATACAGCTTGCCGGCAATACGTTCAGCGGTGCTGGGCTGGCGCAATAATATGTCGACGAGCTGATCAAGTTCACCATCGGCACTTCCCTGTACCGACTGGCCGAGAATCGTTTTTTCCCCGGTATCACGCTCTTGTTCGTTGACCAGATAGCGCCAGCCACCTTCCTGGGCGACGGTATGCCCGGCCAGCAGGCGGGCCACCTGTTTCACATCCTGCTCGCTGTAGTGGCTGATACCCAGCGTGAATAACTCCATCAATTCTCGCGCCAGGTTTTCATTCGGGTGGGTACGTGTGTTTTTAACGTTATCTAGCCCGCTTAACATCATGGGGTCACGCAAAATACCGCGCAGTAATTCCCGAAAATTGGTAGTGCCTGCATGTCGGAATAGCTGCAACTGGTCATAAAACGGGGCGGAAACTCGGGTGTTCTGAAAGCGTGAAACAAAATGATTGTGCCAGAAAAGTGTCAGGCGTTCGGCAAAGGGCGCAGGTGTTTCAATCATCTCCTGCATCCACCAATCTTGTAACTGGTGCATTTCGTTGATGCGCCGAAACATGACGGATTCCTTCTCCCAGTCTTTATCCCAGTAATTCGGGCGTGGCTGGGAAATATAAAAGGGCGGCTGAAGCGTTTGGGGTGTGTCCAGCGATGCCAGCAAGTGTGACACGGCCTGCTCTCTGGAAAGCGGCAACAGTGCTTCGATATCCAGCTTACTGGCACCGAAACTGGTGCGTTCAAGTAAATGTCGGGCATCATCAGGTGTGAGCGCATGCGCACCGCCGCAAAGCAGAAATAACAAACCCGCGATGCGAAGATAACTAACAGTGTAACCAGAGAGCCGGTGTAGGAAAGACGTAAGAAAATACATGGGCATCATGTCGGCGTCCTTAATTGTTAAGAATATGTTGCTTCCTGCGACATGATGTGACTGTAAGCTATTTAGGTTTGTGTACCAGGTGGAACAGTTCCCCTGGTCTTCACGAAGGGCGGATTTGATATCTGAAATGGAATGTAGCGGGCGGAACGGCGGTCGAGCGTAAGAGGAAAAAACAGAACGCCCCTAATAGCCATCAGGGGCGGATAACCGTCATGCGAGCGATAAAATCAGTGCGCGTGTTGAGTCGTCAGCGAATCTTCTGACTGGTGGGTGATGCGGTTACGCAAGTCACGACGTGCCAGCTCCGCTACCCAGAAACAGAACATGTGGCCGAAGATTTCTGAGAAGTGCTCAGCAAGCGGCTGATCCCAAGGCGCGGGTACTGTACCGAACAGCGGCAGCAGCACAACGTGGAACACAACCCACAGTACCAGGCCGTAGAACGCACCCTGCCACAGTTTGATGCGCGGCCAGAATTCTGCGGCTACGCAGTAAAGCACGGTAAACGTGATCGAAAAGCCGAAATGCATGATGAAACTCATGATCGGTCGCGGGTTGCCATTGAACAGATAGGTCAGATGCGAAAGATCAAACGACATGCCAAGCTGTTGCAGTAATTGCTGAGGCGGGTTGGTCAGATCCCGTGCCGGGGTCCGGGGTGGGAAAGGAATTTCCCAGCCAAATTTGGCTATCGCGCAAATGATGCCGGCAATAATGCCAATCAGCACCGCCAGTATGATCTTTTCCTTTACAGTACGAGCTTGCATGCTATTTCTCCTTGGGAATAAAAAAGAAAAGACGAACAATGCATGAGAACCGATAGCAGGCATATAACATGGCGGGAGCCATGATACCTGACCGGATAGGTTTCGATGCACTTTCCTTTAAATGATTACGATCGCCTTTGCGAAAATCATACGCCTTTATATTTCGATATTCGAGTATTACTCATTCGTACTATCCCCCTGATGGGGTAATTGTTTTTCTAATTATGAAAAGTGTATTCGCTCATTGGTGTGATATGACTATTAATGGGTTATTGTGACAAGAATGTATATTAAATAATGTGTTAGATAGGCAGTGACACCCGTAGATATCAGTGCGTAATAAATGAAATGTGTTTTTATTTGGTTCGGATAATTTCAATTTAAAATAATTAAATGATGTCTTATTAATAGGAAATAATTGGTGTCATTTGCTTTTGAATATATTTATGGAGGCCGTTATCGGATATTCAGACCGTCGCGGTTCAAGAAAGCGTCATTCAAGAAAACATCACGCAAGGAAAACAAGGCAGGTATATTGGGCGACGGGCTGCGCCATAATCAATGTTCGCAGCCCGATTATTGTCAGCTTATCCGGCGTGATCCAGCCATTCGGGCAGGTCGTTAAGCCCCATGGCCTGACGTACCAGCGTTGGCTTGATGCCCGGCAGTGTATCCGCCAGCTTCAGGCCGATATCTCGCAGCAGGCCGCCGACCGGGTGAGAACCGGCGAACAGGGTACGAAAGCCCTGCATACTTGCCAGCATCATGGCAGCGCTGTGCTTACGACGCCGCTCGTAGCGCCGCAGATACAGATGCTGACCGATGTCTTTCCCTTGTGCCTGTAGCCGTTTAAGCTCGGCGATCAGTTCCGCCACATCCATGAAACCGAGGTTGACGCCCTGGCCTGCCAATGGATGAATCGTGTGCGCGGCATCGCCCGTCAGCACCAGCCGGTGGGCAGCGAAGCTGCGGGCATAACGTGCGGTAAGCGGGAAGGTCTGGCGCTCGCTCTCCAACTGGCACAAGCCCAAACGCATATCGAAGGTGATAGCCAGTTGTCTGGCAAACGTCTCGGCAGGTAGTTCGCACAGGTGCTGAGCACGCTCTGGCGGCAGCGACCAGACGATGGAGCTCAGATGCGGGTCGCTAAGTGGCAGAAAGGCCAGAATACCCTCACCGTGGAACACCTGGCTGGCAATCGCGTTATGCGGCTGCTCCGTGCGGATATTGGCGACTAACGCGTGGTGGCCGTAATCCCAAAACGTCAGCGGAATGTCGGCGTGTTGGCGCAGCCAGGAGTGTGCGCCGTCGGCACCGACAACCAGCCGGGCGGTGAGCATGCCGCCGTCTTCCAGCGTAATAAAGGCCTCGTTCTCACCCCAGGCGACCTGACGCAGCGTGGCAGGTGCCATGAGGGTGATATCCCGCGACTGGGTTGCCTGCTGCCACAACGCCCACTGGATGACATCGTTTTCGATAATGTGGCCGAGGTGGGAAAAACCGAATTCCTCGCCGCAAAAACGAATATTACCGAAGCTGTCTTTATCCCAGACATACATGTCGTTGTAAGGGCTGAGTCGCTGTGAGGCAATCCCCGGCCAGACGTTGAGCTTGCGCAGTAACGCCTCACTGGCGGCATTGATGGCGGATACGCGCAGGGCGTGTGGGCCGTTGACCGACGGTTCGGTGGCGGCCTGTTTATCCAGCACAGCGACGCTCAGGCCGCTACCTTGCAGGCCGCAGGCCAGCGCCAGTCCGACCATGCCTCCACCCGCGATAACCACATCAAATGATTGCATAGAGCATGAATTCCTGTCTGTATTAACGTTCCACCCAGCCCAATGTACGCCGTGCCAGTACGTCACGCAGCAGCGGCAAGCTGTTCATGGCTATCAGCCCCAGATTTCGCCCAACTTCCATCGCGAACAGAGGGTTGGAGAAGACACGCACCAGCCCATCCGTCAGGGCGACGGTGGTGTGCTGATCCGGCTCACGGCGGCGTTGATAGCGTTGTAGTACGGCCTGGCTGCCCGGATCCTCACCTTGTGTGGCCGCGGCCACCAGGGTTTCCGCCAGGGTCATCACGTCGCGCAGGCCAAGGTTGAATCCTTGTCCGGCAATGGGGTGCAGGGTTTGTGCCGCATTCCCCACCAGCGCCAGCCGATGGCTGATATGCCGACTGGCGGTCGACAGCGCCAGCGGATAGCTATGGCGCTCACCGACATGGGTGATGGCACCGAGCCGCCAGCCGAACGCCCGCTGTAACTGCTGGCGGAATTGCTCATCGCTCCAGCTATCGACTTCAGCCTGCTGCGATAAGGGATGGCACCACACCAGCGAACTGCGGCCTTTACTCATTGGCAGTAGCGCCAGCGGACCGTGCTCGGTAAAGCGCTCATAGGCGCGGCCCTGATGCGCTTGCGAGGTCGTGACGTTAGCGATGATCGCCACCTGTTCATAAGGCGTGTGCTGCCACTGGATCCCTGCATACTGCGCCAGCCGGGAGCGTGAACCGTCGGCCGCCACCAGCAGTTGCCCCTCAAGGTGTGTGCCGTTGTCCAGCAGCAGCGAGGCGCTATCCGCCTCCCGCTGCAGGCTGACCACCGTGGCCGGGCAATGTAACCGCACGCCCGGCGCATGTTGTAATAACGCGAACAGGCGTTTGCCGACATCGTGTAGTTCGACCACATGACCTAACGCGGGGACCCGGTAATCACGGGCCTGCAATTTTACCCGGCCCGCATGGCCCCGATCGCTGACGTGTATATGAGTAATGGGCGTCGCGACCAGCGACAGCGTTTGCCAGACGCCGATGGCATCCAGTTGCATGCTGGTGCCCTGCGCCAGAGCGATGGCGCGAGCGTCAAAACCGGGATGTTGGCTTTCCTCTGGCGATCGGGTTTCGACCAGATCGACCGCAAGTTTCCCGCCAGACAGATGGGAGATAGCCAGCGCCAGTGTCGCGCCAGCCATGCCACCGCCGACAATCATGATGGTCATGAAACGCGTCCTGCCGCCCTTGCCATCAGTGCTTCGATCGCATCGGGGTCTTTGACGACGCCGCTGGTCAGCACTTCATTGCCGGTGGCGGTGATCACGATGTCGTCTTCGATGCGAATACCGATGCCGCGATAGGCCGCGGGTACATCGGCGTCCGGTGCGATATACAGACCCGGTTCTACCGTTAGCACCATACCCGGCTCCAGCGTCCTGCCGCGATCGGCGGTACCGTAATCGCCGACGTCATGGACGTCCATACCCAACCAATGGCTCAGGCCGTGCATGAAGAACTGACGGTGTGCTTGCTCCGCGAACAGTGTATCGACATCGCCATGCAGGATGCCGAGTTTAATCAGGCCGCGCAGCATGATACGCACCACTTCTTCATTGACCTCACGGATACTGCGGCCCGGTGCGAACATCTCTATCGCACGTACCTCAGACTCCAGCACGATATCGTAAATAGCGCGCTGTGCCGGGGTGAATTTGCCGTTGACCGGGAACGTGCGAGTGATGTCACCCGCGTAGCCCTGGTATTCACACCCGGCGTCGATTAACACCAGGTCGCCGTCACGCATCTGGCTTTCATTTTCGGTGTAATGCAGGATGCAGGCGTTTTCGCCGCTGCCGACAATGGTGTTATAAGACGGGTAACGCGCGCCGTGGCGGTTGAATTCGTGGTGGATTTCGCCTTCCAACTGATATTCGAACATGCCGGGGCGGCATTTTTCCATCGCACGGGTGTGGGCCAGTGCGCTGATTTCCCCTGCGCGGCGCAGGATGTCGATTTCCGCCGGAGACTTGAACAGACGCATTTCGTGTACCCACGGACGCCAGTCCGTCAGGGTCGCCGGTGCGTTAAAGCCTTTGCGTGTACCGCCGGTACGCAACGTCTCGAGCGCGGCGAACACCAGTTTATCGGCGTGGGCGTATTCGCCCTGCGCGTGGTAGACCACGTCCAGACCATTGAGCAACAAGTGCAGTTGTTCGCCGATTTCGTTAAATGGCAGTGCCCGGTCCACGCCCAGTTTGGCGGGTGCGGCTTCCTGACCAAGACGACGACCAAACCAGATTTCAGCCGTGACATCGCGTACCCGGTTGAACAATACGGTATGGTGATGATTTTCATCGCTTTTAATCAGCAAAAGCGCGGCTTCCGGCTCATTGAAGCCGGTGAAATACCAGAAGTCGCTGTTCTGGCGGTACGGATAGTCGCTGTCCGCGTTACGCTGAGCTTCTGGCGCAGCGAACAGGATCGCCGCGCTGCCGGGTGCCATTTTGTCCAGCAGAGCCAGACGACGGCGAAGGTATTCTTGTGAATTCATTACCTGCTCCTGAAAAGGGCATCAATGCAGCCTGTGTATTAATGCAGCGTCGGTTTTTTTTGCTCCGGCACCGTGCGTACCGGGCGGGTGAATTCGTTATGACACATGATGGCCGCCACCCGCACGTATTCGATCACTTCTTCCAGCGACTGCTCCAGTTCGTCCTTGTCTTCATCTTCGTCGTAACCGAGCTGGGCGATATTACGCAGGTCATCAATCGCTTCTTTGAGTTCCCCCTGCGCTTTACCAAGACGGGGCTGGACAACGCCAAGACCGAGCAGGAAATGGTTGACCCAGCCCGCCAGTGCATCGGCGCGGTCAAAGACGCTAACGTCTTCCTGCGTGTCGTCCGGCAGGTACAACTGGAACATGAAACCGTCGTCTTCCAGCGTATCGCGGGTCACCTGATACAATTGCTGCAACGGCTGAGTCAGCGTCTGCGGGAAAGCCATACCGTCGTTAGCCAATTCAAACGTCAGTGTTTTCCAGCTGTCATCGTGGTTGCCACCGCACAGTATGCCGCTTAACAGGCCGTGCATTTCGGCGGCGGTCAGGGCAACCTGATGCTGGTGCAAGAGCTGGTCGATAGCATCGTAACCGGGGAGTGTATTCTGTATAGACATGAGCATTCATCGTCGTTGGCAGGTCGTTCGTGTTATGCTACCACCAAGCTCCGTTGCTATACCAGCAAGCTCCGTCGCCAGACTTATACCCAATGGATTCAAGCGGCAGGACAACCGGCTTTCGTTTTGAGCAACGTCCCTGTCACTGATAATCTTATGGGTATAATAAAGGGCTTGTATCTTCTATTTTGGATATATATAGTAGCGCCCGCTTTTTCAAGGCCCCGTCACGGGCCGCGCAGCGGATGTCCCTCATGCGGGCGTGAAACGAAATAAGGCAGGAAGGTGACATGTCTGCACAACCGGTAGATATTCAGATTTTTGGCCGTTCGTTAAGAGTTAATTGTCCGCCAGAACAGCAGGATGCGCTGAATCAGGCTGCGGAGGATCTTAACCAGCGGTTGCAGGACCTCAAGGTGCGTACCCGGGTGACGAACACCGAGCAACTGGTGTTTATTGCCGCGCTTAACGTGTGTCATGAGCTGGCGCAGGAACGGCTGAAAACTCGCGACTATGCCGCGAATATGGAACAGCGTATTCGCATGTTGCAGCAGACGATTGAGCAGGCCTTGCTGGAGCAAGGGCGAATAACTGAACGTCAGGGCGCGCAATTTGAGTAGCGTGTCTCGTTTTGACAAAAGTCCGATTTTTTTGGGTAACACATCGCTACCAGACGTGATAAGGTAGCTTTGAAAGAACAAAATTTCTCTGAGATGTTCGTCAGCGGGCAAGTCCCCTGAGCCGATATTTCAACCAACAGAATGTAACGATCCGTAGTTGGTGAGCACGCTCGGTTCGGCCGAGAAGCCTTAAGATTGCGACGTTGCGTTCACCTTGAACCAAGGGTTCAAGGGTTACAGCCTGCGGCGGCATCTCGGAGATTCCCTCTCGTTTATCCCCTGTTAATTGCATGACAGTGACTGCGCATGAACCCAGCCAGTGCTTCTTCCGATCTCTCTAGCGTTGCCTCGTTACGCCAGCACATTCGCCAGCAGGTTCGTCAGCGTCGTCGTGCGTTAACCCCTTTGCAGCAAGCCACCTTTGCCCAGCAGGCCGCTGAACGGGTGATGACGAATCCGCGTCTGGTCGATGCTAAACGCGTCGCGGTGTTTTTGTCATTTGATGGTGAACTGGATACCCAACCGTTGATAGCCGCACTCTGGCAGCATCAAAAACAGGTCTATCTGCCGGTGCTGCACCCTTTTTGTTGCGGGCATTTGCTGTTTTTACGTTATGCGCCGGATACGGTACTGGTGTGGAATCGGCTGAAGATTCAGGAACCGCAGTTGGATGTGCGCGACGTATTGCCGGTTGAGCACCTCGATGTGTTGTTGACGCCACTGGTGGCGTTCGATGCCACCGGGCAGCGGCTGGGGATGGGCGGTGGGTTTTATGACCGCACGTTGCAACACTGGCAGTCGCGCGGCCCTTATCCTATCGGACTGGCACATGACTGCCAGCAGGTAGAGGCGTTACCGGTGGAAAGCTGGGACGTGCCGCTGCCGGAAATCATCACGCCTTCTCATCACTGGCACTGGTAGCATACCCGACTGACAGCGAGGGATTAGCTCGCTGCCGTCATGATCGGTGGCTGCCGGTCATGCCCCAGCATCTGTTGCACCAGTTCCACGCAGCGCAGAAAGCGGCTGTCGTAGTCCGATTCGGTGACATGAACGTAAGGCACGTTATTTTCTGCCAGCATGTTTTTGAGCACATCCTGAAACGCTTTACGATCCGCCGCGCTGCCGAGACTGCGCAAGCCGTCTGCCACCCACGGGGTGTTATTTTCCAGCAAAATCACCAGATCAAAACGGTACTCTTCAATCAACGCCTGCACGAACGGGTGTTCCCGGCCTTCGTATTTTTTACAAAACGCCTGCGTGGTGATGAAGTCGGTGTCGATAAACGCCACTTTATTGGCGAATTTCACCGCAAAATCGATGTACTGGGCCTGACCGAGCGCGATTTTGTCGTAATCGGAATACTGTAGCGCCATTTCATCGCCACCCAGGTGGGAGAACACGTAGTCACGGCCGTATTCCCAGGCGCTGGTGGTGTTGAAGATATTCGCCAGCTTGTTGACCAGCGTAGATTTACCGCTGGATTCCCCGCCCAGAATCGCCACGGTGCGCACGAAAAACGGCTTCACCTCGGTGGGGATATACTCCCAGTAGCGAAACGGATCCTGACGGATCTGCGCGCCGCTGATGCTCATGAACGAGCGTTTCGGGTCGACCAGCACGGTGTCGATACCGAGGTGCTCTTTGTATTGCGCGGCGTCCTGCTCTTCACTGGTATAGACGTATTGCGGGTCGATACCTTTTTCCGCCATAAACTGTTTGATGCCGCGGCTCCACACATCCCAGCCGTGCGGATAGGGTTCCATGCCCTGTTCGTTGAAGGCATGAATATGGATATTTTTTTGGTACTTGAAGGTTTGCAACAACCAGCGCAGACGGTCACTGACGGTGGGTTGCTGCGACATGGAACTGTGTTCAAACAACAGGCGATCGCGCGGTTCGTCGTAGCCAAGAATCACGTGCAGCTCGTCTACCTGACTACAGGCACGTTGAATCAGGTAAATGTGGCCGGTGTGTAGCGGGTAGAACTTACCAAACACCACACCGATACTTTTTTGCTGATAGGGGAATTCCAGCCCCAGAAAACGGTGCAGCGATTCCAGCTTCTGCGCGCTGGGGCTTTTGATTTTGGCATTGAGCAACTGGCTCAGATAGCCTTTGGTCATACCCGCGGCGTCGGCGACCTGTTGCAGGGTACAGCCTTTTTGTCTGATGGCTGTTTTCAGGTAATCGTAGGGAGACATGGTCTGATACTCCGATGTGGCGGATAACGCACTGCCATATTACTGTTCCGGCAAGTAAAGCCTAATGGAAATTACAGATCATCCAGAATCGCCAGCGCGTCCGATAGCTTTTTCGCGCCCATCACCTGCATATTGGCGGGGGGTTTCTTCGGCATATTGGCAAACGGTACGATGGCGCGTTTAAAACCGTGCTTGGCCGCTTCGATAATACGCTCCTGACCGCTTGGCACTGGGCGAATTTCTCCCGCCAGACCGACTTCACCGAACACCACCACATCCTGCGGCAGCGGTCGGTCGCGGAAGCTGGACACCAGCGATAACAGCAATGCCAGATCGGCGCTGGTTTCTGTGACTTTGACGCCACCGACCACGTTGACGAACACGTCCTGATCCGACATCTGCAACCCGCCGTGGCGATGCAATACGGCCAGCAGAATAGCCAGCCGGTTTTGTTCCAGCCCAACAGCGACCCGGCGCGGGTTCGCCATCATCGATTGGTCCACTAGCGCCTGAATTTCAACCAGCAGTGGTCGGGTGCCTTCCCATACCACCATCACGGAACTGCCCGATGTGATTTCATCACCCCGGCTCAGGAAGATGGCGGATGGATTATTCACTTCCCGCAGCCCCTGTTCCGTCATGGCGAATACGCCCAGTTCGTTGACGGCACCAAAACGGTTTTTGTGGCTGCGCAGTGTGCGAAAACGGGAGTCCGCGTCGCCATCGAGCAGTACCGAACAGTCGATACAATGCTCCAGTACCTTCGGACCAGCCAGCGAGCCGTCTTTGGTGACGTGACCGACCATGATGATGGCAACACCACGGGTTTTCGCAAAGCGCGTCAGGTAGGCGGCGGTTTCGCGCACCTGCGCCACGCTGCCGGGTGACGATTGAATATCGGCCAGATGCATCACCTGGATAGAGTCGATCACCATCAGCTTCGGTTGTTCCTGCTCGGCGATCAGGCAGATCTGCTCGATGCTGGTTTCCGACAGCATATTAATATGTTGAGCGGGCAGACCGAGGCGGTGGGCGCGCATCGCCACTTGCTGGAGAGATTCCTCGCCGGTGACGTACAGGGTTTTCATCTGTTCGGACAATTTGCACAGGGTTTGCAGCAGCAGGGTACTTTTACCCGCACCCGGGTTACCGCCGATCAGAATGGCGCTGCCGGGGACCACGCCACCGCCCAATACCCGGTCAAACTCCAAAAAGCCGGTGGAGAAACGCGGCAGCGCCTCCAGGCTGATGTCAGAGAGTTTCTGTACCCGACTGACACTGCCGCTGTCGCCGGCGTAACCGGAGAAGCGATCGCTGCGTGATGAGGAGGACGCGGCGGCCAGGCGCACCTCGGTGATGGTGTTCCAGGCGTGGCAGGCGCTGCATTGCCCCTGCCAGCGTGGGTAATCAGCCCCGCATTCATTACAGACAAAAGCACGTTTGACGGCTTTGGCCATGAATTCCCTCCTGTTTACTGCGCTTGCTCTTTACTGCTCTGTGAACGGGTGTACGGTTCAGCTTTTTTCGTGTCGCAGGCTACCGCTGAGAATACACAATACGCCGGTCAGGTCCGCATGGCGGATAGTGACGGCACTTTGTTGGTTCACTTTCGGTTTGGCGTGGTAAGCGATGCCCAGCCCCGCGGCTTTAATCATCAGCAGGTCGTTGGCACCGTCGCCGATAGCGACCGTTTGGTGTGCCGGGATCGCCAGCTTCTCGGCCAGTTGCTGCAGGGTATCGGCTTTATATTTCGCATCGATGATGGGGCCGACCACTTCACCGGTCAGTTTACCGTCGCGCATGCCCATTTCGTTGGCGACCGCCGCCACCAGACCGAGCTCGTCACGCAGGTAGTCGGCGAAATAGGTAAAACCGCCGGACGCGATAGCCAGGTGCCAGCCAGCCTCTTGTAACTGTTTGACCATGTTTTTCAACCCTGGCATCAGCGGCAGTGTTTCCCGTACCTGCCGCAGAATATTGGCATCAGCGCCTTTCAGGGTGCCGACACGCTGGCGCAGGCTGGCAGCAAAATCCAGTTCGCCGCGCATGGCGCGCTCGGTCACTTCCGCGACCTGTTCGCCGGTACCGGCCAGTTTGGCGATTTCATCGATACATTCGATCTGAATGGCGGTGGAATCCATGTCCATCACCAACAGACCGGGCGAGCGCAAACTCGGCCTGTCGCCCATCGGCGCGACATCCAGACCCAGTTCGTGGGCGACCTTGGTGATGCGCGGCGTCAGGGTGCCGGCCAACCGTACAACCTGATAGTCGTCCACGCTCCAGGCACTGACTATCACCAGCGGTTCGTCCAGACGACGCTGGATGCGGGATAGCAGATATTTGTCGAGCACATCGCCGTACATCAGCCAGCCGGTATTACCGGCGCGATAGTCGAGCGGCATGACCTCGTCGTCACTCAGCGATAAGGGTAAATTTGGCCAGCAGTTGATCTCATCGGGCAGATCGCTATAGGTCAAACGGTTCGACATGGGTTAAATATCCTTTCCTGCGGGTAGTGAGCATTGACGGGGTGGACGGCCACAAATTAACGCAACAAGCTATCCTATCGCTAACGCTTCTGGCAACATGAAAGTATCCAAATCGCGCAGGTATTCCCATGGTTCGGGCCCGGATTAAATTTCGCTTACATCGCACAGCCATTGTGCTGATCTGTCTGGCTCTGTTGGTGGTGTTATTGCAAGGGGCGTCCTATTTTAGCCTCAGTCATCAGATGGCCCGTTCCGAGCAGGTAGAAGAGCTGGCGCGCACGCTGACACGCCAGGTGGCATTCACCCTGACCCCGTTGCTGGAGAGTAACAACGATAACAGCAGCAAAATTGAAGAAATGTTGCAGCAACTGACGGATCACAGCCGTATTCTGGATGCCGCCGTGTACCTGCAGGACGGCACGTTGGTGGCGCGGGCAGGTGAGCAGGTGGCCGTACGCGACAGGCTGGCGCTCGATGGCAGCCGCGCCGGTAGTTACTTCAATTACCAGATGGTGGAGCCGCTCAACACCAAGGACGGCCCGATCGGTTTTTTGCGCGTCACGTTAGACACCCACGTGCTGGCGACGGAAGCCCGTCAGGTGGATAACACCACCAACATCCTGCGGTTGATGATCCTGATGGCGCTGGCGATTGGCATTATTCTGGCCCGCACCTTGTTGCAGCACCGTCGTTCCCGCTGGCAACAGTCGCCTTACCTGCTGACCGCCAATGCCTCGTCGCAGGATGAGGAACCGGCCAATGACGACGGCGCCTCCGTGCCGGATGGCGATAAAACCCGCAAACCCTAAACAGCGATTTATTACCGACGTCGCGTCGCCACCATAAACAGACGCGGGTAGATAAGCAGGCTGTTGCCGTCGGCCTGAGTCGGGTAAGCCGCTTGCAGGCGGCTCTGGTAGCGTTGCAAAAAGTCCAGCTGTTCCTGCGCGTTCAACGGTGCCAGGAATGGGCGCAAACCAGTGCCTTTCAACCACTCGATAATCGCCTGTGCTCCCCCCATGATGTGATAGTAGGTGGTCTGCCAGATATCCACGTCGCAGCCTTGGCTGACCAATACGTTGTAATACTGAGCGGGACTGAGCAGCGAGTGTCGGAGCTGGTCTATCTCGCCAAATCGATCCTTCCACGGCCCTTCGGCGGCGACGCTACGCATCAGCTGGTGTGTCGGCTGGTTCAATGTGTCCGGCATTTGTACTGCCAGTACGCCACCCGGTGCCAGACGCGCCACCAACGCAGACAACAGGCGCTCATGATCCGACAGCCATTGCAGTGAGGCGTTGGCGTAGATGACGTCTTGCGGGGTATCAGGTTGCCAGTCGGCGATGTCAGCCTGCTGGAATGCACAACCCGGCAGGCGTTGCTGCGCTTGTTGCAACATCGCGGCCGAGTTATCCACGCCGGTGACCTGCGCCTGCGGCCACGCCTGATGCAGCAACTCGGTGCTGTTGCCAGGGCCGCAGCCCAGATCGGTGACACGGGTAGGGTTGGGATGCGAAATACGGGATAACAGTTCGAGGGCCGGACGGGTACGTTCATTGGCAAAACGCAGGTAAAGCTCGGGGTTCCAGTCTTGCATGGCTATCTCCTTGGCAGGTGGGAGCAATGGGGGAAACCGGGTCAGGGAGTAGCAGCATAAGAAGTCGGCGGGATTTTTTCCATCCATTGCGGCACGTTTTCGCAAACCTTGATACTGGCTGGTATCGTGATTGTTTTTCCGGTAAGTCGGTCGCGCTTCTCTGTGTTGATGCAGGGTTTAGGTGATGAGCGATTGTGCCGCGCCAGTAAATCGGAGAAAATGATCGGCTTATCCATCTGTCGCTACGATGCCTGTCACTTAAGCCTGTGTGGGGGAAAACGCGTGTAAAAGTGCTTAGAGGAATCTTTCAGCCGGGCGGCTGCGCTTAACGCGAGCCCCGATGGCTTAATTGATTGGCATCAGACAGCTTTACTCTGTCTTTATTTTCTATTTTGTCTGGTGCGACATCTCTGCGTGACAGGGGTGTCGGCGCCTCACTGTTAAAGAAGCCTGAATAACATGTCTCCAAGTGAATACGCACGCGAAGTCTCGAAACGTCGAACATTCGCCATTATCTCTCACCCTGACGCCGGTAAAACCACCATTACGGAAAAGGTATTGCTGTTCGGACAGGCGATCCAGGTTGCCGGTACAGTAAAAGGGCGCGGCTCCAACCAGCATGCTAAATCTGACTGGATGGAGATGGAAAAACAGCGTGGTATCTCGATTACCACCTCGGTGATGCAGTTCCCGTATCGCGAAAGTCTGGTCAACCTGCTCGATACGCCGGGGCACGAAGACTTCTCTGAAGATACCTACCGCACGCTGACCGCCGTCGACTGCTGTTTGATGGTGATCGATGCCGCCAAAGGCGTTGAGGACAGGACCCGTAAGCTGATGGAAGTAACTCGTCTGCGCGATACGCCGATCCTGACTTTTATGAACAAACTCGACCGTGATATCCGTGATCCGATGGAATTGCTGGACGAGGTAGAAAACGAACTGAACATCGCCTGTGCGCCGATTACCTGGCCGATTGGCTGCGGTAAGCTGTTTAAAGGCGTCTACCACCTCTATAAGGATGAAACCTATCTTTATCAGAGCGGTATGGGTCATACCATTCAGGCCGTTCGTATCGTCAAAGGGTTGGATAACCCGGAACTGGATCAGGCGGTCGGTGACGATCTGGCGGCGCAATTGCGCGAAGAGCTGGAACTGGTCAAAGGCGCGTCGCACGAATTCGAGCAAGAAGCGTTCCTGAATGGGGAATTGACGCCGGTATTCTTCGGTACGGCGCTGGGTAACTTCGGTGTCGATCACATGCTGGATGGTCTGGTGGCCTGGGCACCCGCGCCGATGCCGCGTAAGACCGACGCGCGTGTGGTGAGTGCCGACGAAGAGAGATTCAGCGGTTTTGTGTTCAAGATTCAGGCCAACATGGACCCGAAACACCGCGACCGTGTGGCGTTCATGCGCGTGGTGTCCGGCCGCTATGAAAAAGGGATGAAGTTACGTCAGGTGCGTACCGGCAAAGACGTGGTGATCTCTGATGCGCTGACGTTCATGGCAGGCGATCGCTCTCATGTGGAGGAAGCCTGGCCGGGTGACATTATCGGTTTGCATAACCATGGCACGATTCAGATTGGCGATACCTTTACTCAGGGCGAAGATCTGAAATTCACCGGTATCCCCAACTTCGCCCCGGAACTGTTCCGCCGTATCCGCCTGCGTGACCCGCTCAAGCAGAAGCAGTTGCTCAAAGGGTTGGTGCAGCTTTCCGAGGAAGGCGCGGTGCAGGTGTTCCGTCCGCTGATGAATAACGATTTAATCGTGGGCGCGGTCGGGGTGCTGCAGTTTGACGTGGTGGTAGCCCGCCTGAAAACCGAATACAACGTAGAAGCGGTGTACGAATCGGTGAATGTTTCCACTGCACGTTGGGTTGAGTGCGGCGACGTGAAGAAATTCGAGGATTTCAAACGTAAGAACGAGTCAAACCTGGCGCTGGATGGCGGCGATAATCTCACGTATATCGCACCGACTATGGTGAACCTCAACCTCGCTCAGGAACGTTATCCTGATGTGAGGTTCTATAAAACCCGCGAGCATTAATCGTCGGTTGCCTGCCCACTCCAGTCGGAGTGGGCTTTTTATTTTATTCCTTAATTATCATCGTATTATTGCAGTATCCCTGCCATTTCTCTCATCACGGACAAATCTGAAATCACGACCGGTCGGCCATCCGGTGCTGGGCTTTTCCCTGCGATTGTCTATAGTTAACGGTGTGTTATTTTCTGGTTTATTTGACTTTTAATGAATTGGGTGATGGTTCGTTATTTTTATTTTATTTGTTTATTTGAATAAATAATCTGATGACGTGTAGCGAATCGTTCCGGCCTGAGGGGAGTCCTCCTGCGGTAAAACAGGCGATAACGATAAGGAAGGTTGCGATGAAAAAGACCACGATTGCATTTTCGCTGGCGACGGTATTTTCGCTGACGATAGTACTGGGTTCCGTACTGGTGAGCGCCAACGCGCAGGCTGAACAGGAAACGCTGGCGCAGCAGGCGCAGCGTATCGCGCAGACCGCCGGTAAAACCATCGACAATTCCGTACAACAAGCCACAGACTATGTGGATGACAGTACGCTCACTGCCAGAGTAAAAAGCGCATTACTGAAAGATGAAACGCTCGACAGCAATGACATTTCCGTTTCTACCCATGATGGCGTGGTGACGCTCAGCGGGTTTATTGCCAGCCAACAGATGGCGACCGGTGCGGTGAAAATTGCTGCCCAGACCGAAGGGGTGAAATCAGTCAGCGATAAACTGCAGGTTAAGGATGGCAGCGGGGTGCAGTCGGTTGGCGGGTATGCTGACGATGCACTGACCACCAGCACCATCAAAGCCAAACTTCTGGCCGATGACATCGTGCCTTCCCGCCATATCAAGGTGATAACCCAGGACGGCGTGGTGTTGCTGACCGGCCAGGTCGCGAATCGGGCGCAAGCTGAGCGGGCGGAATCCATCGCTAAAGCGGTAAGCGGTGTGAAGAGCGTCAAGAACGAGCTGACGGTGAAATCCTGACGCCTGCAGGTATCGCGGCGGCGGGGAATGACGGCGGCGCGGTTACCGCTGTCATGATGTCTTTCTGACTAAGCGAGGATGTTGCCCCGCGTGTGGTATCTCTCGCATTCTTGCACCGGAGGTCTGATGTTTCATTGGGGCATTCTCTTTCTTATTGTTGCGGTCATCGCTGCGGCTTTGGGGTTTAGTGGCCTGGCGGGGACTGCCGCTGCTGCGGCCAAAATCGTCTTTGTGGTTGGGATTATCCTGTTCCTGATCAGCCTGTTTATAGGACGCCGTCGGCCGTAGAGGCGGCGTCCATATGTCTGTCATAGTGTTCCTTCACACTATCCATGTTGTCTTTGTGTCCGACTTTTGTTTTGTTCTGGGGGTCATCATGGTGAATCTGGATGTCGCTATAGGCAGATGGAAGCAGTTGAAGGGATGCCTGTGGGAACTGTGGGCAGAATATGTGGACAGCGACGATGCCTGGGTATCGGGAAACCACGATTTTCTGGCAGGTGTGATGCAGGAATATTACGGAAAAGAGCAGGACGAGGTATCCTCAAGGCATGATAGCCTGCACTGAGAGAGAGCCGTTGCCCACCGACTTTTTATCCGATTCGTTATCCGGCGCGATATCTGATGACCCGATGGCGACGCCTGTCGGGTTTATTGATACCCATTGTCACTTTGATTTTCCCCTGTTTGCGGATGATGCCGCCGGTAGTCTGGCGCAAGCCGGGCAGGCTGGGGTCCACCGTCTTATCATTCCTGCCGTTGCGGCTGAACATTTTGAGCGGGTATTGTCGCTCAGCCAGCGCTGGCCTGCGCTTTATGCCGCACTGGGGCTGCATCCGTTGTATATCGCCGGACATCAGGAGTCGCATCTGGCCGAGCTGGCGTCCAGGTTTGAGCAGGCTTCGCCTCGTCTGGTCGCGGTGGGGGAGATCGGCCTGGATCTATATATGCCGGATCCTCAATTTGAGCGGCAAAAAGCGTTTCTGGGCGCACAACTTAAGCTGGCCGCCCGCCACGACTTGCCGGTTATCCTTCATTCCCGCCGTAGCCACGACCAACTGGCGCAAATGCTGCGTCGCTACCCGGTTCCTTGTACTGGTGTAGTGCATGGTTTTGCCGGTAGTTACGATCAGGCGATGACGTTTATTGGTCTGGGTTACTACATTGGTGTGGGCGGCACCATCACCTATCCGCGTGCGAATAAGACGCGTCAGGCGATCGCGCGCTTGCCACTCGACCGGTTGCTACTGGAGACCGATGCGCCGGATATGCCGGTGTGTGGGTTTCAAGGGCAGCCGAATCGCCCGGAGCGTTTGGTTTATGTGTTCAACACGCTGTGTGAACTGCGTGCTGAGCCGCCGCAGGTGATTGCGGACACCATTCTTGCCAATACACAGCGACTGTTTCCTGCGCTGCAATGATCAGCATTGGCGTTTATTGCCTACATTACGCGACTTAACGCTATACTTGGCGGCATAAGGGATGGGTTTAATGACCCTTATTAATCAAGGGAAGTGATTGGGAGGCGGGTTTTATTACCGGTTTCTCTTTGACGCGGGTGTAACAGTAGTCGGTGTTTTGCCGCGGGCGTTCACGTTCAAGCTGATGAAACATCGCTTATTTACCGGATAGCCAGACAGTTAACGGTGTATATCCGGTTGCAGAGTGCAGTGACATGCTTTCTTCATTTATTAACAATATCGAATGGTTGACCATTTATCAGGCCGGGAGTGCGGCCGCTTACCCTGGACATTGTGCCCGCTGCCATTTTGAGTTGTCGGCGTATCGCGATGATCTGTTCTCGCGGGCCGGTATTCCTGTTCCGGCGGATATTGCCCGCTCGGTGCCGAAACGACGAGCTGAATATCTGGCGGGGCGTTATCTGGCGCAAAACGTCATGTCACGACTGGGTGTGGAGGGCTACGTACTCACCAGCGCGCCCGACCGCTCGCCGCAGTGGCCTGCGGGGATCGCTGGTTCCCTGAGTCACAACGTTGACAGCGTGCTGTGTGCCGCGCATCGATGTGGCCAGGACATGACGTGCGTTGGGCTGGATATTGAGACCCGGATGAGCGGCGAGCGAGCCGATAATCTGTGGCCCGGCATCGCCGATGAGGTTGAATACGACTGGTTGCATTCCCACGATCCCATTCCTTTCGCCAGTATGCTGACGCTCAGTTTCTCGGCCAAAGAGAGCCTGTTTAAAGCACTGTATCCACAGGTGAAACGCTACTTCGACTTTCTGGATGTGCGCATGGTCGGGCTGGATACCACGCAGCAAACGTTCACGCTGCAATTGCTGACTGACCTGTCTGCCGATTATCTGCAGGGGCGTTGTTTCTCCGGGTCTTACCAATTGCGGGATAACGATATCACCACCTTTCTGTTTCACTGAGCCGGATGGCACTACCACGACAGGGAACGACCACGATGAATATGACGGGGAATACGATACTGATCACGGGCGGAGGGTCAGGCATCGGGCTGGGGCTGGCGGCGGCATTTCATCAGCGAGGCAATCAGGTGATTATCGCCGGGCGACACGCGACGACATTGCAGCAGGCGGCGGTGTCTTTTCCCGGTATGGCCTGGCAGGTGCTGGATCAGCGAGATCCTAACGCTATCAGCGCATTTGTCGCGCAGCTGCTACAGGATCATCCCACGCTCAATGTGGTAATCAATAACGCGGGGATCCAACGGCGTGAAGACCTGACCGCGGTGGATCCGCATTTGATCACCGATACGGTATCGACCAACCTGCTGGGGCCGTTGTGGCTCACCGGTGCGCTGGTACCTCATTTGCTGCGTCAGCCGCAGGCGGCGGTGCTGAATGTGACATCGGAACTGGCTTTTTTGCCGCAGGCCATCACCCCTACCTATTGCGCCACTAAAGCGGCGTTGCATGCCTACACTGAGGCGTTGCGTTGCCAGCTTCGCCAGACGTCGGTACAGGTCATCGAAATTATTCCTCCCTGGGTGCAAACCGGGCTGCAAGGCGAGCAGGGCTACGATCCGCGAGCGATGCCGCTGCCTGATTTTATTGATGAAACGCTGGCGTTACTCTCACAGCAGCCACAAGCGAATGAGATTGTCGTCGACAGGGCCCGTGCGTTGCGGTTCGCTGAACGTGAAGGGGCATACGCTGAGCGTTTTCGGGCTTTTAATGGTGGGGTTGAAAAAACGGTTGATGCGGAAAATCGGTTGGCCCGCAAAACCGATGTTTAACACTGAAATGAGCGATGCGATAGGGATACTGCCTCATCATTATTTAGTGGTGATATTGTATCAAAATGTAATATTTAATATTTTCTGATGTATTTCGGCTTGTGCAGCTGCCACAAATTTAATGCGTTCTTCGCGATCATTTTCCTTCAATACCACAGTGTATTTATTTTTATGATTTAAAATCAGTTAATTGATTTTTTTTACCGCTGCTCTTTTTCTCACCGAAAATCATATCTTTCCGCTTCGTTTCAATTCGCATTGATTAATCCCGGAGATTAACACGCCGATAACCAATGTAATGTTTTGTATAACTTTAATGATCACGTGTGCTCTGAAAGGAAAAAATAATGAATACCGCTACTCTGTCTTCTTCGTTGCCCGGAGTGAGTTTCTGGCACCATTGGCGGCTGATGCCGATGTTCAGTTCCATTATTGGCGTTATCCTGCTTTTATTCGCGCTGGCTATCGGATTTTCCGTTCATTTTCTCGTACGTAGCAACAGTTCCCTCAATGATGTCACCGCAGAAATCCAGGTCCGTCTGGGGGTGTCCAACAGTTCTAACCATCTGCGCACCGCTCGCCTGATGCTGATTCAGGCGGCGGCCGCCGCTAAAGACGGTGATAAAGACACCGCCAGCAGCAGTATCCAACAAGCCGAAGGCCGCCTGAAACAGTCGGCGGATAGCTTTACCGCTTACCAAAGCCGTGAAGTCAAAACACCGGCGGATCTGGCGCTGGATGACGCGCTGCAACAGCGTTACAACGATTACGTTAACACTGGCGTCAGGCCGATGCTGGATGCCGTGAAAGCCGGCCGTTACGATGATGTGCTCGCCATTGAATGGAAACAGACCCGTAAACTTGACCTCGCCTACAATGACGTGTTGCTGAAAGTGGTGGCCATCCGCACCCAACGGGCGGAAGCGCTCAACCGCGAGGCACAGCAGGAGTCGGTATTTGGCTATAGCGTCATGGCCGTCAGTTTTGTGGTGGCCGTGCTGGTGTCGCTGTTTACCTACCTGTGTCTGCGCCGGGTGATTATCACGCCGATGCGTTCGCTGGTTGAACGTATCGAGCGCATCGCCGCAGGTGACCTCACCATGCCGCAGGCGCAATGGGGACGCGGTGAAGTCGGCCAGTTGGGCCACTATCTGCAAAATATGCAGCAGTCGCTGGCTCGGACGGTCAGCAATGTCCGCCACGGGGTTGAGGCCATTTATCAGGGCATTACCGAGATTTCCGCTGGTAACAGCGATCTCTCCTCTCGTACCGAAGAGCAGGCTTCCGCGCTGGAGCAGACCGCTGCCAGTATGGAGGAACTGACCTCTACCGTGCGTCATAATGCCGATAACGCCAACCATGCCAGCCAACTGGCGGGAAATGCCTCTGGCAAGGCACGACAAGGCGGCGAACTGGTGGATGGCGTGGTGCAAACCATGGGTAATATCCATCGGAGTTCGAAGAAGATTTCTGAAATCACCAATATCATCAACGGTATCGCTTTCCAGACCAACATTCTGGCGCTAAACGCGGCGGTAGAAGCGGCGCGAGCGGGTGAGCAGGGACGTGGTTTTGCGGTGGTGGCAGGTGAGGTGCGCTCGCTGGCACAGCGCAGTGCTCAGGCTGCCAAAGAAATCGAAGGGCTTATCACCGAATCGGTCGCGCTGGTGGAAACGGGCTCTGATCAGGTTAGCCGTGCTGGGGAAACGATGCAGGATATCGTCAGCGCCGTGACCAGCGTAACGGATATCATGGCGGAAATTTCGGTTGCGTCGCAGGAACAGAGCAAAGGTATCGATCAGGTCGGTCAGGCGATTAACTCGATTGATAATGTCACCCAGCAGAATGCGGCGTTGGTCGAGCAGGCGACGGCGGCAGCCACGTCACTGGCCGAGCAGGCTGCCGGGCTTAACGAGGCGGTATCGGCGTTTCGTATCGACAGTGTGGAACAACGACCGGCCGTTGGAGCGTCATCGTCAGCTCGTGCTGTTGGAGCACAAACCGCATTACCTAAAACACTCCCGGGTGTGAAAAAGACGAAAACCAGCAACGATGACTGGGAAACGTTCTGAGTAAACGCGATGAAATCGTGCTGAGATAAAAAGTGGGTAGCCAGCGGCTACCCGTTTTTTTCAGTGAAAAACCGTCGATAAATGCGTTATATCTGCCCGAAATAACGTTGGAATAAAACCGCACAGACTTTTTCTCAATACCAACAAACTTATCTGGCGGAATAAAAACGGTGCTGGCAACCAAGGCGTGACTCGAATTATTTCAGAGATCGTTTATTATTTAATAAAGGCAGCAAGTAGTCTGGCGACGTTTTTCAACATCATTTATACCCGTCATACTTCAAGTTGCAGGTGTGTTGGCTGCGTTTGCTCACCCGAATCACTTACCTGAGTAAGCTCATCGGGGTTCGCTTTCTTGCCGCCTGTCTGCCACTCGAATTATTTTGGGTATATAGCCGTGTTTCGTTGATGGCTATGTCTTGTTTATCACTCTGCTTTGTTTATGACTCTGTCGTGTTTATAACTGTGTCGCATTGATAACGGTGTCCCGTTGATGGCTATTCCCCGTATAGGGGGAGGGCGGGTCTGGTTTGATGATGGGGCCGGTTTGATAATGGGGCAAGTTTGATAATGATGTTGCAACGATATCTCGCCAGACATTGACTCCTTTTGAGGAGCGGAAAAATGACACTGATTGAACGAGCACGGGTATTTGCTACCGAAGCGCATGCCGCCTGCGAGCAAAAACGGAAATATACCGGTGAGCCTTATATTGTTCATCCGGCGGCGGTCGTCACGTTGCTGATGCAAATTGAGCCGTCGCAGGAGATGATTGCCGCTGCCTGGTTGCATGATACGGTGGAGGATACCCCGGTGACACTGGAACAGGTGACCCGGTTGTTTGGCTCGCAGGTGGCCCGTTATGTAGAAATGCTGACTGATGTTCGCACCCGTCAGGACGGTGACGAGCGTATTCACCGCAAGAATGCCAATTTGCTGCACAGTGCGGCCGCCTGTCCGCAAGCACAGAGCATCAAACTGTGCGATCTGATTGATAACAGTCGCAATGTCCTGGAACAGGACCCGGTGTTCGCTCGCCCGTACATGGTGGAAATGCGCCGTCTGCTGGCGGTGCTGACACAAGGTGACCCACGGTTGTATGCCGCAGCGACCCGACAGTGCGACCACACGATATTGTGTATTCATCGCTCGTTGGGCGATGAGAGCTGGTATCAACAGCTTTGGCAGCAATACGAAGCGCATCTGCCGTTGCGTACCGTGCTGGAGCGGGCGCAGGAGTGGGTGTGAGTGTGCAAATTGTACGTCTTGACGCATTGCCTGCCGCGCTGGCGGCGCTGATAGCTGAAAGTCAACAGCAAGGGTTTCGGTTTTTATGCCGGTTGCAGGCGGAGTTTCAGTCTGGCGCCAATGATTTCCGCTTACCCGGCGAAGGGCTATTTGCCGCGTTTGAGGCCGACCGTCTGGTGGCGATTGGCGGCGTCAATCAGCAAGCGGGTATGGCGCACATCGGGCGGTTGCGGCGTTTTTATGTTGCAGCGGATCACCGTCGGCAGGGGGTAGGGCGTGAACTGTTAACCGTTATCGAACAGGCGGCAGCGAGCTATTTTCGCGAATTATATCTTTTTACCGACACCCTTGAGGCGGCGCAGTTTTACCAGCGCCAGGGGTATGTACCGGTCAGCCTTCCCGATGTCAGTCATCGTAAAACCCTGGCTGGCGTTTCGTCATGACCCTGTTTTGTCATAACGGACGGTCAACGGCCAATACTTCTCAACTGGGTGCAAAACGGGCAGTTGCAACCGCTCACTGAAGTGGCATCACAGATGCCCAACGGACTGGTGGCGACATGGCCGTTGCTGAACGCGGTTTCCATCTGCGCCAGTTTCGCGGCGTCATTCGGATTGACTGGCGTCAGTTTGGCCTGAAACGCCGACGCGTTGGCCGCCGCAAACGAGAGAAAAACCAGCGACATTCTGAGTTTCATCACCTACCACCTGTAGGTTGCCGGGCAACCGTATTGAAAAAAGCCGTGTTGAAAAGGACATAACGTGGCTTGTTATAACATACCCTTTTCTGCTTCGCATCCTTCGTACTTACCCGATAATCGTACAGTTTGTAAGCGTTCATGACGGGCATGAGGCCCATGACATCTCATTCTCCATCCTGCCTTTCATCCACTCTTTATCCACCCTCATGATGACCGCGTTTTGGTATCTTTTATTTGTTATGTTATAACATAACAAATTGAGTTGTGAGATATGGGAGGGGTTCTGACATGTGGCAGACCATGCCGCCCTTGTTACGGGTAGAGCATTTGAATGCGGTACACACGACCGGTCAACGGGTATTGACCGATATTCACTTTTCAGTCGGGAGCAATGAATGTCTGGCGATCGTCGGCCCGAACGGCAGCGGTAAATCCACGCTGTTGCGCGCCTTATTGCATGACCCGCCGCCCGCGGGCGGGCGCATCTGGCTGGGCGATAAACCGCTGGCGCAGTTGTCTCGCCAGCAACGCGCACGGCATATGGCGCTGATGAGCCAGCATGATACCCCCAGTCTGGCGCTCACGGTGGAAGAGTATGTGTCGCTAGGTTGCCTGCCGCACGCGGATGCCCTGTCGCCAGCGGCACAGCAGGAGACGGTGACGCACGTGCTGGAGGAAACCGGCCTGTCGCCGCTACGACAACGCAGGCTGGCGGTGCTATCAGGTGGAGAGCGTCAGCGGGCGTTTCTGGCGCGCGCCCTGACGCAACGCCCGGAGGTTCTGCTACTGGATGAGCCGACCAACCATTTGGATCCGCTTGGGCGGGCGGCGCTGCTGGCGCTGGTCCGACAACGTGGTATCGCGGTGGTCGCGGTGTTGCACGATTTGTCGCTGGTAGAGGCGTTTGCCGACCGGGTGCTGGTGTTGTGTCAGGGACGGCAGGTGTGCTGGGACGTGCCCGCACGGGCGCTGGCCAGTGAGACTGTCTACCCGGTGTTTGGCATTCACAGCTTTACGGTCTCTCACCCGCAAACCGGCTTGCCGTTACGTCTTTTCGATGTGCCTGCCTGCACCAGCGGGTTGATAACCAGAGGAAATCTATGAATAAAGTCAGTAGTGGCGGGCTGCGGTTCAGCACCTTTGCCAGCATGATATGTGTCTTGTTGGGATGCAGCGCTATGGCTGCGCAGGCGTCGGACTTCCCGGTGACGGTGCACAGTTGTGGTAAACCGCTGACCTTCACGCAAGCGCCGCAGCGCGCCATCATCAATGACCTTAACATGGCAGAAATGGCCTTCGCGTTGCACCTGCAACCGCAGATTGTCGGCCTGACCGGTATCAGCGGTTGGTACAAGATGACGCCGGAATTTCGCCAGCAAATGGGGACGATTCCCGAGCTATCGCCGAAATACCCGTCGCTGGAAACCCTGCTGGGTGCCAACCCGGATTTTTTCTTCGCGGGCTGGAATTACGGTATGAAGGTGGGGGGCGAGGTCACGCCGGGTACGCTGGCGACCTACGGCATCAAAACGCTGGTGCTGAGTGAAAGCTGTATTTTTGAAGACTCACATCGCCCACGCGCTAGCATGGCATTGCTGTATGACGACGTGCTGACGCTGGGGAGAATTTTTGGTCGTGCGGAACAAGCGCAGGCGCTGGTTGAACAATGGAAAACGCGGCTGGCGGCCTTGCCCAAACCGCCGACAGGCCAGGCACCGCTGAAGGTGTTTGTGTATGACTCCGGTGAGGATAAGCCCTTTACCAGTGGGGAATACGCCATGCCGACCGCCATTATCGAGGCTGCGGGGGGCCGTAATGTGATGGATGGCATGGCGGCGAGCTGGGCCACCACCTCCTGGGAAACGGTCGCGGCGGCGCAACCGGACCTGATCATTTTACTCGACTACCAGAATGGTGGCGGCGCAGCGGCGTTGCAGCATTTTTTGCAGACGCATCCGCTGATGAAGCATACCCCGGCGGTGGAACACCAGCGCTACCTGAAATTGCAGTATGCCGAGCTGACGCCGGGACCGGCCAATATCACGGCGATTGAAAAACTCGCCCACGCGCTTTACCCGGCAGCCTCGCAATGAGGTCGTGTCGCCACTATACGGTGGTCTGCCTGCTCACGCTGTTGGTGCTGCTGGTGGTGATGCTCTTTAGCACTGCGGTGGGGGCCATCCGGATCCCGCTGACGCAGGTACTGGCGGCGCTGATGCCGGAACACCCTGGCGTACCGGAGACGGTGCGCCGCATCGTGCTGGAGCTGCGTGTGCCGCGTACGCTGCTGGCGGCCATCACCGGCGCCGGGCTGGCGATGGTCGGCGCGTTGCTGCAAACCACCACCCGCAATGATCTGGCCGATCCCTTTCTGTTCGGGTTGTCCTCCGGTGCGTCGGCGGGGGCTGTGCTGGTGATAACCCGCTTTGGCGAATGGTTTGGGGCCTTCACGCTACCGGTTGCGGCGTTTGGCGGGGGAATTTGCTCGGCACTGTCGGTGACGCTGCTGTTTTTTCTGCGTGAGGGGCGACAGGCGGAGCATCTGGTGATCTGTGGGCTGGCGATTTCCTTTCTGTTTGGGGCGTTAACCAGCTATCTGGTGTTTTCCGGTGACCAACGCGCTGCCAGTGCGGTGCTGTTCTGGTCTCTGGGCGGGCTGGGGCTGGCGCGTTGGGATAATCTGCCGGTAGCGCTGTGCAGCCTGTTGATATTGATTGGCGTTGTGATGACGCGCTGGCGGGCGCTGGACAGTTTGCTGGCCGGTGAACAGACGGCGACGTCGATGGGGGTTAATGTTAACCGGCTGCGCCTTGAGGTGTTCCTGTGCTGCGCGCTGGCGACGGCATTGTTGGTGTCACTGACCGGGGTGATCGGATTTGTCGGGCTGATGGTGCCGCATTTGTGCCGTCCGTTGGTCGGTACGCGCCATCGACGATTACTGGTGCTGTGTGGCTTGCTGGGGGCGGTGTTGCTGAGTATCGGCGATACCTTAAGCCGTATCTTGCTGGCGTCGCAGGAACTCCCGGTGGGGATTGTGACCGCCGGGTTAGGCGGTATTTTTGTGATTGTGCTACTGGCAAAACGTTAGGTATCACTTATCGATTTGATACGGACAACGCATTAGCGACATCCGTCACATTTTTGTACCTTAGCTTCCAAGCCAAACACATTGGAACACATGAGGAAACAGAGATGTCCGTTATCAATACTAAAGTTAAACCGTTTAAAAACCAGGCCTTCAAAGATGGTCAGTTCATCGAAGTCACCGAGCAGAACATCGAAGGTAAATGGAGCGTGTTCTTCTTCTATCCGGCTGACTTTACGTTTGTCTGCCCGACCGAACTGGGCGACGTTGCGGACTACTACGACGAGTTTCAGAAAATCGGCGTCGATATCTACTCTGTATCCACCGATACCCACTTTACTCACAAAGCCTGGCACAGCAGCTCCGAAACCATCGCTAAAATCAAATACGCGATGATCGGCGACCCGACTGGCGCGCTGACCCGTAACTTTGAAAACATGCGTGAAGATCAAGGCCTGGCCGACCGCGGTACTTTCATTGTCGACCCGCAGGGCATCATCCAGGCGGTGGAAATCACCGCTGAAGGCATCGGCCGTGATGCGTCTGACCTGCTGCGTAAAGTAAAAGCGGCTCAGTACGTGGCCTCTCACCCTGGTGAAGTATGCCCGGCTAAATGGAAAGAAGGTGATGCCACACTGGCACCGTCTCTGGACCTGGTTGGCAAGATCTAAGACTGATTTTCCCTCTCCCTCTGATGTTTTTTATCGGGTGCACCGCACCCGATTTTTTACGCCAACGCCAAGGATCATCTATGCTCGACAATAACGTACAACTCCAGTTGAAAACCTACCTGGAAAAATTAACCAAACCTGTTGAGTTAGTGGCGACACTGGACGACTCAGCGAAATCTGCTGAAGTTCGGGCTTTGCTGACTGACATCGCCGGGTTGTCCGACAAAGTCAGTTTCTTTGAAAATAACGATCTGCCGGTGCGTAAACCGTCGTTTCTGGTCACCAACCCAGGGGCTGCCAACGGGCCGCGCTTTGCCGGTGCGCCGATGGGGCACGAATTCACCTCGCTGGTGCTGGCGTTACTGCAAACCGGTGGACATCCGTCGAAAGAAGCGCAAGAACTCCTCGATCAAATCCGCGATCTGGACGGTAAATTCCACTTCGAAACCTATTATTCGCTGACCTGTCATAACTGCCCGGATGTGGTACAGGCGCTGAATTTAATGTCCATCCTGAATCCGAACGTGACCCATACTGCGATCGACGGCGGTGTGTTTCAGGATGAGATCAAAGATCGCAATATCATGGGGGTTCCCACGGTATTCCTGAACGGCGAGCACTTCAGCCAGGGCCGGATGAGCCTGGCGGAAATCGTCGGCAAAATTGACACCGGTGCCAATGCCCGTGTGGTCGATAAGCTCAATAGCCGCCCGGTGTATGACGTGCTGATTGTCGGCAGTGGCCCGGCAGGGGCAGCCGCGGCGGTGTACGCGGCCCGTAAAGGCATCCGCACCGGTTTGATGGGCGAGCGTTTCGGCGGCCAGATTCTGGATACCGTCGATATTGAAAACTATATTTCGGTACCGAAAACCGAAGGTGCCAAACTGGCGACGGCGCTGAAAACGCATGTGGATGACTACGACGTTGACGTCATCGATGTGCAGAGCGCGCAAAAACTGATCCCCGCTTCTGAACCGGGTCAGCCGCACCAAATCGAAACTGCGTCGGGCGCGGTGCTGAAATCCCGTAGCATTATCATTGCTACCGGTGCGCGCTGGCGCAACATGAACGTGCCGGGTGAAGAACAATACCGTACCCGTGGCGTCACCTATTGTCCGCATTGCGACGGCCCGCTGTTCAAAGGCAAGCATGTGGCGGTGATTGGCGGCGGTAACTCAGGCGTGGAAGCAGCGATTGATCTGGCCGGTGTGGTGAAGCATGTGACCTTGCTGGAATTCGCACCGGAACTGAAAGCCGACTCCGTGTTACAGGCTAAGCTGCGTAGCCTGCCGAACGTGGATGTGATCGTCAACGCACAGACCACTGAAGTGCTGGGTGACGGCCAGAAAGTCACTGGCTTGCAGTATAAAGATCGCACCACCGACAGCGTTCATAAGCTGGCGCTGGAAGGGATTTTCGTACAAATCGGCCTGCTGCCGAATACCAACTGGCTGGACGGCGCGATTAATCGCAACCGTATTGGCGAAATTGAGATAGACGCTCGCTGCGAAACCAGTGTGAAAGGTGTGTTTGCCGCCGGTGACTGCACCACCGTGCCTTACAAGCAGATTATTATCGCCACGGGCGAAGGCGCGAAAGCCTCCCTGAGCGCGTTTGATTACTTGATCAGAACGCAGGCGTAACCTGATTCTGACCGACCCTATTCCATCCTGTGACCCGTGGTCACTTTCGGGCTGCAACCCTCATGCATTAACCTGATCTTTTAGGCGACCCGGCCCCTTCAATTCACTGAAGGGGTTTTTTTATGCGCTATTGCGGGCATCTCCGACGAGGGGGATGGCGCGTTACTACCGTCAATGCCGTTTTTTTCGCCATCGGGTTTCACCCCGTTCAGGCGGTGAGCGGCACGGTGGTGACAGGCTGGCCGATGTTTAACTGGGTATCGAAAGCAAACATGTCGTTGAAGACGCAAAACTCCGGCACGCCCAGTTCCAGCACCGGTACCTGTTGTTGCAGGTAATGCAGGCAGGCCTGCTGGGCTTTCAGGTAAGCCTCTGATTCGTCTTCCGTCATCCAGCGCACCAGATACCCCAACGTCACATGAAAGCCGTAGGTGTCATGGTCCGGCGCGCGTATCCCTAACTGTTCGGATAACCGGTCGCGTAGTGTGCGCAGTTTGCGCTCCTCGTTATCGTCCACGGGGGTCAAACGCACGGTCACGCCGGCATCCTGATGGGCGTTGAAATCGGTGATCCGCATTTTAAACGGCAATGTCGCCTGCAACTCGAACCCTGCCAGTTTGCGTGCCAGATAATCGCTACAGACCGACAAGGGGGCATCAATCGGCAGGCCTGCGGGCCAGAACGGCAAACGGCGTTTCGATTCGGTCACGCCTTCAAATACCGTCATGTGGTAACTGGACGGGGGAGTAAAGGTCAGGCAGTGGCTGAAATCCTGTTGTTTAAGCGTATCGCGCACGGCCATAAACGCACTTGAGGCGGCAGAGCCCAGTGGAATGTGGGAAATAATGGTGTTGCCGGGAAAACGGCGCACGCTGCCGTCGGGGTTGAATTTGCCGCCGATGTCGCGTGGTGTCGGCACCAGAGAGCCGGATGGACGCATGGTGCTGAACGTATCGTCGGCTCTGGCGTTGGCGAATAGCGACATCCCGTAAGCCAGGAGCGGTAATTGCAGGACAAAGCGGCGGCGTAACGGGTTCATGACTCCTCCCAGTAGCGTGGATTGATGGATGTAAATGAATGAATAAATAAACGGTTTATACGCCTAGGTTAGGCGTACTTTAGTGACGGGTAAATTTCATACTGACATGGAGTTGTAAGCGGATCTTAATCGCGCCGGGGCTGACATGCTGTTGTCATCGCTCAGTGACAGGATGGGCTTTTTATGTCGTTACGCACGTTATGCGTGATGTCACGTGCTGTGTTTTCATGCATGACGTGTGCCAACTCGTATTGTTTTGATGGGAATACTGTTTTAACGCCTATCACGTGTCAACGAACCAGGAAACCGATTATGAGTCCTCAATCGCCATCACCGGTCCTTAGCCCGGAACCCCGTATTGCCAACGACGTACAAGCCTACCACATCGAATTGGGGCGCTGGACGGAAGTCGCCGACCGTACTGTGCTCAATCATGTCGCGTTGGGGGATTACAGCTACATCATGAATGATTGCGACCTGATGTTTACCCGCATTGGCAAATTTACCTCGATTGCCTCGCACGTTCGTATCAACCCCAGCAATCACCCGTGGTGGCGGCCGACGCTGCATCATTTCACCTATCGCCCCGGAAAATACCGATTGAGCGACAACCCGGCGGCGGTGGACGAGGAAATTTTCAACTGGCGTCAGCAAGATGAGGTCGTGATCGGCCATGATGTCTGGATTGGTCACGGTGCGATTGTGCTGCCGGGGGTGACTATCGGCAATGGCGCTATCATCGGCGCGGGCAGTATCGTGACTAAACCGGTTCCCGCCTGGACCATTGTTGTCGGTAACCCGGCGCGGGTGTTGCGCCCGCGTTTTGAGGACCCGACAATGGCGGAAAAACTGGAACAGTTATGCTGGTGGGATTGGCCGGATGAAAAAATTCGCCAGCATTTACACCTGTTCCAGCAGGATGTGAGTGAGTTTGTCGGTTATTTCTATCGTGACGGAGCACTCCCGCCGTTATCTGAGCCGCCGGTGTGATAGACCGACAGACGGATAGACTGATAAATCACCGGGCGGTATCCCGCAGGTGTTAGGATACCGCCGGGTAACGAGACGCTTTTCAGTCATTTCCGCGTGTTAGCCGGTATCACCCGCGGTTTATTCGCTGATCATGTTTTCCAGCCTGAGCAAGGTAATCTGGCGCAGCTGTTCCAGCGCTTCCGCCGCTTCTTGCCGGTCATCGTTTTGCAGCCGTCGATGCAGGATGCGTAAGATTTCTTCGCCGCTACGGCCTTTGGCGTGGATCAGAAACACCCGGCCAAAGCGGGATTCGTAACGGGCATTGCCCGTGCGCAGTGCGTTAGCCAGCGTATTCTCGTTGCTGTGCGCCATCATCGGTTCCCGACCAGATGTGCTAATGCCTGCGACACTCATGACCGGTTCGCCGATACGAGGGTGGGTGCGTAGCGCCTGCGCCAGCTCTTCTTCCTGCCAGCCTTGAGTCGCCTGTAGCCCGGCAGCCAGAAGGGCGGCGCGGTTGCCGTAGGGGCGGCCTGCGGTGACCTGTTTGGCCCAGCCAGGCAACGCCACGCACGGCGTTATCAGCGTCACCGCTTCGCTAACGCTGAGCAGATTAAACTGTTCCAACGTAATCATCGTCGCTCCTTGTTCGGTTGTATTGACGCAATACGACGTGAATTCCCTGTTGTCACGCCGGTTTTGTAGGATAGGATTTTGTCTTTGCAATCCACATGCCAGTTGTTACCAGAGCGCCAGATCAGAATCCGGTGTTGCTCTGGGCAGACAACCGATTCACGGTAGCGCATTGAACTGCACTTTCATGGTGCAATTATAGCGTGGTGCAGTGTGTTGGGGGGATTGACTGCGGTGGGGGATGGGTTGCCAGCGTCTGATGTGCGTCCATCTGTTGCCGGGTTAGTCTGTGAAGTGAGTAATCACTACTTTTATCGGCAGGCTATAACGCGGAGCGGTTGTCGGTGAAAAAGCGGGCGGTGAGTCGCCCGCCTGATACCCGACGCCATAAATGCCAGACGCTATAAAAAGTGAGTGAGTACTTATTGGCTGTTAAGCGAGCACCGGTCTTAAGCCTCGTTCTGTCATCAGTCGTCACCTGCCGGTCGCCGATACCTCGCGGAGTAAGGCCCCACAGGTGGGGCCACGGTGATATTGTGCCTGCGGCGGAATCCTTTGCGCCTGCCCGGTGTCGGGTTACGCCGATTGAGGTTGGTATGTACTCACTGCTGTCTGACGCAGCAGCCGCAGACCGTTACCAACCACCAGCAAGCTGGCACCGACATCGGCAAAGACCGCCATCCACATTGTCCCCATACCCAGCAAGGTGAGCGTCAGGAACAGCGCCTTGATACCGAGCGCCAGCACAATGTTTTGAATTAAGATGGCGCGGGTGGCTTTAGAAATACGGACAAATTCCGGGATCTTGCGCAAGTCATCGTTCATCAGCGCCACATCGGCGGTTTCGATGGCGCTGTCGGCCCCCATGGCCCCCATCGCGAAACCGATGTCGGCACGCGCCAGCGCCGGGGTGTCGTTGATGCCGTCACCAACCATCCCGATGATGCCCTGTGCCGATAGCCGTTCAATCTGCGACAGTTTATCTTCCGGCAATAGGTTACCGCGTGCTTCATCAATACCGACGTCACGGGCGATAGCCTGCGCTACGTACTGGTTATCGCCGGTGAGCATCAGGGTTTTGATTCCCGCCTGATGCAGCGCGTTGATTGCCTCCCGACTGGAGGGTTTGACGGTATCGGCTACCGTCATCAGCGCCAGAATCCGCCGTTCGTCACCCAGTATGATCACCGTGTTGCCCGCTTGTTCCTGCGCGGTCAGCCGCTCGCTGATTGCCGCCGCCGCATCACCCAGCCATTGCCGGGCCAGTCGCAGGTTGCCAAGGAAATAGCGCTGTCCTTGCAGAGTACCGATAACGCCTTGTCCGGCAACGGCACTGAAGTTATCGACATCCAGCAATGTCGTACCGGCTTCCTGTGCCGCCTTTGCCACGGCCTGCGATACCGGGTGGTCAGAACGGCTGGCCAGACTGGCAGCCAGTTGCCGACAACCGGCATCATCAGCGTCAGCGACCGATTCAAAGCCGGTTTGTACCGGCTTGCCGTGGGTCAGCGTGCCGGTTTTATCCAGCGCTAGCCAGGAGAGCGCATGCCCTTTTTCCAGGAACACCCCACCTTTAATCAAAATACCGCGCCGTGCAGCCGCTGCCAGCCCGCTGACGATGGTCACCGGGGTAGAAATCACCAGTGCGCACGGGCAGGCGATCACCAGCAGTACCAGCGCCTTGTAGGTCCACTCCAGCCAACTGCCGCCAGTCAGCAGCGGCGGCAGGACCGCGACCAGTAACGCTCCCAGAAAGACCAGCGGGGTGTAAACGCGGGCAAACTGATCGACAAACCGTTGTGTCGGTGCCCGGGTGCCTTGCGCCTGTTCTACCGCGTGAATAATCCGCGCCAGCGTGGTGTTGGCCGCCGCCGCCGTCACCCGATATTCAAATGAACCGCTTTCATTGATGGTACCGGCAAATACGCTGTCGCCGACGCGCTTATCCACCGGCAGGCTTTCGCCGGTAATCGGTGCCTGATTAACCGCGGAATGACCACGGGTGATATCGCCATCCAGTGCGATGCGTTCGCCGGGGCGAACCCGCACGATGCTACCGGGTGTAATGGTGTTGGCTTCCACGTCGCGCCAGCTGCCATCCGATTGCTGTACGGTGGCGGTCTCCGGTGCCAGATTCATCAACCCGGCAATGGCGTTACGGGCGCGGTCCAGCGAACGCGCTTCGATGTGCTCAGCGAGGGTAAACAGCACCATGACCATCGCGGCTTCCGGCCACTGTTGCAGGATAAGCGCACCGGTCACTGCGATACTCATCAACGCATTAATGTTCAGGTTGCCAGTGCGAAGGGCCGTCCAGCCTTTGCGATAGGTGGTTAATCCACTAACGGCCACCGCAAGGATCGCCAGCACCGCCGCCCACCATTCAGGCAAGGCGCTCCATTCTACGGCTTCGGCCGCACCGGCGGCGAGCACCGCCAGCCCCAACGGCCACCAGGATTTTTTCGGCTCAGGCGGCAGGGCGGAGCGGTCATTTGCGGCACGCACTTCAGGCTCAAACCCTAACGCGCGGATAGCGGCCAGAACGGTGTCCAGCGCATCGTAACGGTGGGTGACGGTCATCACCCGTTGCATCAGGTTGAATTCCAGCGCACTGACTTCCGGCAGCATATCGAGCTTTTTACGCAGCATCGTTTCTTCCGTCGGGCAGTCCATCTGCATGATGCGGATTGGCGTGCGCTGCTGATCGCCAGTACGTTCGGCACCGGCCAGCGCACTGACAGGTTGTACCGCATTGTGTTGCATCGGATTGTGTTGTACCGCATTGTCGCAACAGTGATGAGCGCATGCCGCCGGCTCAGTTTGCTGTTCATGCCCGGCGGCATGAACTGTCTGGCATGACCCGGTTTGTGTCTGATGATGTTGACGGAACAGGGCCTTGCCCGGTTTTTCCGGTGCGACAGGCTGGAACTGACGCACAGAAGTGGGGGAATGTTTCTCTGACATGGTTGATTCCTGTTCGGGATTTTGTTGTAGTAAAAACCCTGTAGCAACTACAGGGTCAAGGGGAATCACATGAAAATTGGCGATCTGTCGAAAGCGACCAACACCACACCGGAAACCATTCGTTTTTATGAGAAGAAAGGGCTATTGCCCGAACCGGAACGTACCGAAGGGAACTATCGTCACTATCATCAGTTCCATGTCGACAGGCTGCGGTTTATCCGTAACTGCCGCTCACTGGACATGAACCACGATGAAATTCGCGCGCTGATTGCGCTGAGCGAGCAACCGGCCGCCAGTTGTGAAGGGGTAAACGCGCTGCTGAATGAGCATCTGGGGCATGTCGAAGCACGCCTGGCGCAGTTACAGCAACTGAAAGCGCAACTGATGGATATCAGCCAGCGCTGTCAGGTGACGCAAACGGTGGATGACTGTGGCATTTTGCACGGGTTGTCCGAGCTGGAGCCTGAAGACAGCAGCATCGGGCATACGCATTTAGGCTAAGCCAGCCAACGCGAAGCTCGCTCTCTGGGCGTGTCGGTAAAGGGCAACTGAATGGCTACTCATCCGGCTATCGGCTATGTCGATTCCCGCTCGATAAGTTCGAAGCCGATATCAATAATCGTGTCGCTGGGGGTATGCCCTGCAATATGGTCCGCCAGTAACGCGGCCGCCCTACGACCCATTGCTTGTCTGTCGATAGCTATCGTCGTGAGGGAGGGCCGATTGCTGGCGGCAAAATCCAGGTCGCCGAACCCCATCACCGCCAGGTAATGTGGAACGTGCAGACCACGGCTTTCCGCTTCCATGATAGCACCCTGCGCCAGCGTGTCTGAACTGCACAGGATGATGTCGGGAGACATCGTATCCAATAACTGACCGACCCCACGGCGACCCAACGCCAGTGTGGCAGGCAGCGGGGTATCGATACAGTGCATCGGGGTGAGGTGATAACGCCCCAGCGCTTCATATAAACCGGCTTTGCGCCTTGTCGCGCGCGGGTCCGTCGTCCAGATAAGGCCGGGGCGCTGATACCCTTTGCGGTGAATATACTCCCCGATCGCCAACCCGACTTTTTCATGGGAAAACCCGACCAGCATATCCAGTGGTGTTGGCGTGAGGTCCCAGATCTCCACCACCGGAACCGCTGCGTTCAGCAGAGTTTTTTTAAGCGATGGCGAATGATGGATGCCGGTCAGCACAACGCCGTCAGGGCGGCGTGACAGCAGCGTCGCCACCAGCTCTTCTTCTGTTTGCGAGGTATAGCCCGCCACACACAGCAGCATGTGATAACCGCGCTGCGCCAGCTCATCGCTAATGGCCTGAATCGTATCGACAAACATATTGTTGTTGATTTGCGGCACCACAACGGCGATCAACTTACTGCGCCGCGAGGCCAGCCCACCCGCCAGCGCGTTCGGGATATACCCGGTAGCACGCACCGCTTCCTGCACTTTTTCGATGGTGGAGGCACGGACCAGCGCCGGGGTGTTGAGGGCGCGGCTGACCGTCATGGACGAAAGCCCCGCTGCTTTGGCAACGTCATCTAACGTGGGGGCCCGCGTTGCAGCGGCATGTCGCGTTGTTTTTTGGGTGCTCACAATCGGCCTGGCTCTTGGGTTATCGGGTGGTATCTGGGCGTGGATTATTGGTGAAGTCGTGTCTTTTTGCCAGTAGGTCGCAGCAGCACCCGCGGGATAATCGCGCTACCCGGTATGGTGCAGATACGTTGTGCGAATACGTTATGTGGATATCATTGTGCGGATACATTATATGTTTGCGCTATCATTTTTCATCGTGCAATTTCCCAAACATATCCGGATCGTGATCGTCTGTACAAACTGCATTCAATAGGGTGGTGTGATTTCGATATCTTCGCTAGTAATGTTAGCGCAAACATTTTACCTGATGAGGTTCCTATCATGTCGTTAAGCGTGAACTCCGATGCCGTCTCCTATGCCCATGTTAGCGGTGTCAAAACCGCGCAGGAAACCGGCGATCGTATTGTGTGGGCTAAGTTGTCGCTGGCGTTTCTTCCGCTGGCAACACCGGTGAGTGATGCCAAGGTACTGACCGGGCGTCAGAAACCGCTGACTGAAGTGGCGATTATTATTGCGGAGATTCGCTCCCGTGACGGGTTTGAAGGGGTGGGTTTCAGCTACTCCAAGCGCGCTGGCGGGCAGGGCATTTACGCTCATGCGAAGGAGATTGCCGATAATCTGCTCGGGGAAGACCCGAATGATATCGACAAAATCTACAGCAAACTGTTGTGGGCTGGCGCGTCGGTGGGGCGAAGCGGCATGGCGGTGCAGGCTATTTCACCTATCGATATCGCGCTGTGGGACATGAAAGCCAAACGCGCCGGGTTGCCGCTGGCCAAATTACTGGGCGCACATCGGGACTCTGTTCAGTGCTACAACACCTCCGGGGGGTTCTTGCATACGCCGCTGGATCAGGTGTTGAAAAATGTGGCGTTCTCTCGGGAAAGCGGCATTGGCGGCATCAAGCTAAAAGTCGGGCAACCCAACACTGCCGAGGATATTCGACGTGTGAGCGCGGTTCGCGAAGCGCTGGGCGAGGATTTCCCATTAATGGTGGATGCCAACCAACAGTGGGATCGGGAAACGGCGATCCGGATGGGACGTAAGCTGGAGGCTTTCAATCTGGTCTGGATTGAAGAGCCGTTGGATGCCTACGACGTGGAAGGGCACGCGCAGTTGGCTGCGGCACTGGATACGCCCATTGCTACCGGGGAAATGCTCACCAGCTTGCGGGAACATGAACAGTTAATCCTGGGCAATGCCAGCGACGTTGTACAGCCAGATGCGCCGCGTGTGGGCGGAATCTCTCCGTTTCTGAAGATTATGGATCTGGCTGCCAGACACGGGCGTACACTGGCACCGCATTTTGCGATGGAGGTGCATTTGCATCTGGCGGCGGCCTATCCGCTGGAGCCCTGGCTGGAACACTTTGAATGGCTTAACCCGTTGTTTAATGAACAGCTCGAGTTGCGCGACGGGCGCATGTGGGTATCGGACCGTCATGGACTGGGCTTCACGCTGAGTGAACAGGCTCGCCGCTGGACCCAGCTCAGCCATGAGTGTGGTACATACAACGGGTAGCCTGCGGTTCAGGTAATAGAGGATAACGTTCATCGCTACGAACCGTCGCTGCAAACCGTCACGACAAATAACAGTGCACTAATCTTGCAGCGACAAATCCGCCCCATGCTTTCTCTGCTCAATACGGCTGAGAGACCTGTTGACTTCAAGTACGAGTGTGTCGGGTTTGCCTGAATCCGTTCGCCGCGTTTTGCCGTTCCCCCGAATCACGAATGTGAGCACGATCGTGGAGGGCGCACATGTCCCCTTATTTGAATTATTGCGAGTGTTGTTTTTATTTATGAGAAATCATTTTTTATAAAATCATTTTGATTAAAAATGATTTAAATATTGAATGATTTCATAAAAATAGCTGATGTGGTGAATGCTATTGTTAACGTAATAACCCTTCGAGATGCGCTTTTTTTACGGTTTTTTATCCATTTCTTTAAGATATTTCCAATTGACTCTTTAAAAAAAATTTATCTGATATATTATGCCCGCTCGGAAAAGAAACAGTCATAAAATCTAATGGATTAGGATTAAAAAGTGTCTAGTCATCAGATAAAAATTTCCTATGGGAATGACTTATTTGTTATTAAATTGATGGATTTCCTATCAATCAATTTAACATTGATAGTCAGCGCCCGGCTATTTTTAATGGGCGATTTCGATGATGTCATTATGATTAGCCTGCTATTTTCTACCTCCTTTTTACTGATCGGTGAATATATCGGGTTATATCACCACCGGGTTAAAAGCATGCAATTGCGTGGGCAGCAAAAGTTGTGGGGCTGCGCATTATTATCCGTTACATTTGTTGAGACGGTCAGAGGATATGCCGGTACGTTGTACTCGCTAGGCTTGCTACATCATCTCGATAACATCTATTTTTCTGCAACCTTATACTGGTACACCTTGTCATTATTGGTACTTTATCTTGTACGTTTAATGACGGTGAAATATACGGCTAAAAAACGGATCAGAGTGGCGATTGTCGGGTTAACACCGGGCGGATTAGCCGCGGAAAAAGCATTGCGGAAAGAATATGCCAATATGCAGTTAGAATTGGCCTTCTATGACGACCGTAGCCCTGCCCGGTTTGGGTACCTGATAAAAAGTGAGTATAAAGGTAACGTGAGTGTACTGGTGGAAGAAGCGAAAGCAGGCCGGGTGGATGAGATTTATATTGCCTTGCCGATGATTGCACTCAAACGCATTCGTTATTTCCTGTCCATGATGTCTGACACTACCGTCGATACTTACATTATTCCCGATCTTTATTCCTACAGCTCTTATGTATCACAGCTTCGCTCTATCAATAACATTCAGACCATCAGTATTTTCAAGTCGCCTTTTGATGGTATCGGCTCGGTGATTAAACGGCTGGAGGATTTAGTTATCGGTGGCGTGATTACGCTGATGATTTCCCCATTGCTGTTACTGATTGCTATCGGCATTAAGTTGACGTCACCGGGGCCGGTGTTATTCAAGCAGGATCGTTACGGTTTGAGCGGCAACAAAATCAAAGTGTGGAAATTCCGTTCGATGCATGTGATGGAAAATAGCGATGTCGTCAAACAAGCGACGAAGAACGATCCCCGTGTGACGCGGTTTGGTGCTTTCCTGCGCCGCACCTCGCTGGATGAACTGCCCCAGTTTTTCAATGTATTACAAGGCACTATGTCCATTGTTGGCCCTCGTCCACACGCGGTGGTACACAATGAACAGTACCGGCAGTTGGTCGAAAATTACATGATTCGCCATAAGGTGAAACCGGGCATCTCAGGATTAGCGCAGGTGAATGGTTATCGTGGTGAAGTCGATACGCTCGATAAAATGGAAAAGCGGGTGTACTACGATATTACCTATATTCAAAGCTGGTCTCTTTGGCTGGATCTCAAGATTATTTTTAGAACCATTTTCAAAGGTTTTGTCGGTGAAAATGCGTACTAATCTGATCATTGCCGCAGGGATGATCGTACCGCATTGCTCCTGGGCAGAGCTGACACCCAAATCGCATATCGGTATGGCCGGTATTGATTTTCAGAGTCAGCTTGGTCTGGATTATGGTCATGAGAATAACGTGACCTCCCAGGCGGATGCGAAAGATGCCCTGAATGCAGATTTTCAGAGTATCAGACCTACGATTAAAGCCATCGGTGCCCGTTATGACGATAATTATGTCTTGATGTATTCCGGTGATTATCGTCGCTACGACACCGACCCGGCGGATAATTATACCGACCACACCTTTCGTTTTAATGGTGCCTGGCGCTATGGCAATAAACACGGACTCGCGCTGAGCCTTGAGGATTCACTGGGGCATGAAAAACGAGGACGTGGCATTACAGAAGGTTTTCGACCACAACAGTTCAGCAACTTTGGGGTGAATTCACCGTTGAGCACGACGGTTTTCAACAGTGAATTACGTTACAGCTATGGTACGCCGGGGGGGCGAGGTAAAGCGGATGTCGCCGTGCTGTTTAAAACACTGCGCTTAGGCAATACCGACGAGATTAAAAACACAGATATCGATTTTTATAACTATATTCGTGGACAAGAGTGGCATGAAAACCGTCTGATCGCCGAATTGTCAGATCACTACTCTACGACGACGCTCCTTAGCTACCGTGTTATTAGTAGTCAGCGCCGTTATGAGGTCGATGCGAAAAAAGACACCAGCGAATATAACCTGGAATACGGTGTGACATCGCGTATGACAGGGAAAACCCGGATCAATGCCAACCTGTCCTGGTTATATAAAACCTTTGATAACAACCCGAATGCCAGTGATTTTCGCGGTGTGAACTGGGATATTCAGGCTGAATGGACGCCACGTAAACAGTCTGTTTTTACCGTGCATACTGCACAGCGCGTTAAAGATCCGACGGAGGTGGGCGGTTATATCACGGAGTCTGAATACGGTATCTCTTACCAGCATTATTGGCTGACCGACCGTTTCTCCACCACGTTTGATTATTCCTACCTGATAGACCGCTATCAGCATTATCAGGATGACCGTAACGACGGGAACCGGGTCCTCACCTTCGCGATGAACTATCGCTTCAGACCCTCTATTAACGTTGAGCTCAAATATCAACGCAATACGTTACGCTCCAATAAAAATACTGATTCTTTCTTTATTGGCCCTGACGGTAATCGCCAGGTTATCAGAACGTTGGGCCACGATAACTCGCTGATTATGTTAACAACGAAGGTACAGATCTAACGTGAGAATAATAAAACTGGGTATTTTTCTGTGCCTGAGCATGCTGCTGGCCGGATGTTCGTTGTCCAGCCCACAACAACAGGAACAACCCGACGACGAGGAGAGTGGTTACCTGTTAGATGAAGGCGATGCGGTCAACATTCTGGTGTACGGTGAGCCTGAAATGACGATGAAGTTCATGCTGGATAAAAGCGGTGCGATTACCTTTCCCTATATCGGGCCACTGGTGTTGAAAGGGAAAACGCCGGGGCAGGTGAGTGATGAGCTAACCAAACGTCTGCGTGGTGACTATCTGCAAAATCCCATGGTGACGGTCAGCGTCGCGGAATTCCGTAAATTTTATATCACTGGCGAGGTTGTGAAGCCGAACGGCTATACCTACGAGCCAGGGTTGAACGTGGAAAAAGCGCTGGCGCTGGCGGGAGGATTTACCGATCGCGCAGACCGTAAAGACCTTGCCATTCGCCTGTCGAAGAGTCATCAACTGATTGAGCATGTTGATATCAGGCACGTCGTTCATCCGGGCGATACCGTGATTGTCGGTATGAGTTTTTTCTGACCATGAGTTTATCCATCGTGGAGAATGGCAGAAAACTGGAAAGTACCGTCGATTTTTCCAGGTTCGCCCAGGCGCTGAAAAAGAACGGCTGGAAGATAGTCCTTGCCGGGCTGCTTGCCGGGGTGGTGGCGTACCCGCTGATTAGCATGCTGACGCCCACTTATGTGTCGACGGCTACCGTACTGATCAAAGCGCAGCAAGATAACATTTCTCCGCTACCGCAAGTCGATGGCTATGACTCCACCCGCAGCGGTTATTACGAAACCCAGTATGCGTTGATGCAGTCGCGCATTGTGCTGGAACAAGCGGTGCGGGACGTGAAATTGCATCACAACCCTGCGTTTAACGGTGAAGCGAATCACGGCGGGACGAGTAACGGGGCCGATAGCCATAACGATGAACAGCAACGTGTTGATCGTGCATTGAAAGAGATGGTGCAACACCTGACGATTAATGGCGTTCGTACCACGCATCTCGCCACCATCTCATACGAATCGGCGTCGCCAGCGCTGGCGGCGGATATTGCGAACGGCGTGGCGCAAGCCTTCATTAGCTATACGGCGAAACAGAAACACCTCAAGACGCTGAAGGCCAGTGCATTAAACCAAAAACAGATGGAAGAGGTGTGGCAGCAGGTTGTCGCGCAACAGGCTGCTATCGATCAATTCCTCAAACGGGAAGGGTTGCTCACGTTCCGTGGTGTGGATGGCTTTGAAACGGAACAATTAGGGCTCGTCACCACCAAGCTGGCGGATGCCACCCAGCGCCGCATCACCGCGGAAACCAACTATAACAGTGTGCGACTGAACGCGGGCAAGCCACTGGAAAACATCATTTCGCTGCCTGACATTTCTACTCATGCCCAGATTCAGGATTTGCGTATCGCGCTGATTCAGGCCAAACGTTCTCTCTATGATTTGCGTAAACGCTATGGGGCGAAGCATACCCGAATTCTGGAGGCGGAAGCCCAGGTGCAGGCCATTGAAGAACAGACCCGCACCGTATTGCTGGAGCTGGAATCGGGGCTGAATAAGCAGTATCAGGCGGCGTTGAGGGATGAAAAATACTACCAGCAGTTGCTGGAGCAACAGAAAACCGCGTTCCAGACACTGGCGTCTAAACGTGATGAGTACAACAACCTGACAACGACGCTGGAGAAAACCAAAGAGCTTTATAAAGCACTCTACCAGCGTACAAAAGAGCAGACGCTGGCTGGCAGCTATGTCGAGCCCGACGCCGTGTTGTATGACCCGGCGGTAGCGGCCGATCGCCCGTCGAAACCCAACAAAGCGATGCTGCTGGTAATGGTGGTCATGCTGACCCTGGCTTTCTCGGTGGTGTATTTCATCGTCAGAACGGCGCTGGACAGTTCAATCCACACTCTCAGCCAGATGAGCAAGCGCCTGAACGTGACGCCTATAGGTGAAATTCGTCATTTTACCCAGGGGTTGGCAAGGCAGCAGATTGTCCGCCTGATTACGGGGTCGCCGCTGTATGTGGAGAGCATCCACAGCATACGAACCCACATTATGTTATCGCATCCTTCCTGTCAGGCCATTGCCATCAGCTCAACCGAGCAGGGTGAGGGGCGCTCGCTGCTGGCGCATTTGCTGGCGTTATCCTTTAGCGCTGATCAAAAGACGCTGCTTATCGATCTCGATTTCTTTAACGACCATGGTCTCACGCAGGATTTTGCGCCGCCTTCCGCTATAGGCATGGCGGAGTTACTTCAGGATCAATGCAATATCGATGATGCACTGGTACCTGTCAGTCAGCATCTGGCTTTTTTGCCGCGCGGTCGTGCACAGACATCGTCTTTGCTGATGTTGTCGTCCGAACGCATGGTAACGCTGATGGAAGCATTGAGAAGCCGTTATCAACGGATTGTTATTGACGTAGCCGCCGTGAATCAAACACAGGATATTCAGGTGATCAACCGGGTGATTGACGGGGTGGTGTTTGTGGTAAGGGCCGGGACGTGGCGGACCGGCGAGGTGCACAGCGCGATTGAGAGCGTAAGGCATCATCAGACGGTGATGATGGGGGCGGTGATGAATCGGGTGACGGATAAAAACCTGGAAACCAAAGAGGGCATACGTTCCCTGAACCACCATATGAATGCGTTGATCAACAACACCGGTCCTCTATGAGTCTACGGATATGAATTTACTGAAAAGTGTGTCTACCATTGCGGGTTCCTCGGTGCTGTCACAAGTGATTGGCGCGTTGTCCATCTGGCTGATTTCACACAAATACAATATGGCCGAGGTGGGAGCCTATGCGCTCAATTACAGTATCGTGCTGGTCGGGGCGCAGGTCTGTACCTTTGCATCGCAGCTGTTGATCCCCAAACAGCCGGACGACGCGCTTGCGCAGAGTGTGGTATTCAGCACGCTGCAAAGTCTTATCGTTGCCGTGCCTTACGCGGTCTTGACCGCCTGGCTGTTTCAGCAAAATGGATACTTTCTTTATCTGCTTACGCTTGCCTATGCGTTAGTGCTGATTGCCGAGAATTTATCACTGCGGGTGGGGAATTATCGTTTTCTGGCTTTTCAGCGGCTCTCGGTGTCAACGGTCGTGGTACTGTCGGTTGTGCTCACCTCGCACCCTGCCGCGTTTTATTGGGCCTGGGCCTGTGCCATGCTGGTGCTTATCAGCGGCTGTATTGTGCACTCGTTCGCCATCCATACCATTACCTTCGGGCATTTTAGCCCGCGGCGTAATCTGGCGTTCTTGCTTGAGCATGCGCATCACCTCACCCGTGTGGGGAGCGCGGAAGTGCTGGCGATGGTTAACAGTAATTTGCCCATCATGCTGATTAACTTTTGGTTTTCCTCATTAACGGCGGGGTATTTCTCGGTAGTCAGTCGGTTTTGTTTATCGCCGGTGGTGATCATCGGTAATGCGGTACGCCATTCTATTTTTTCATCATGGTCTGCTGATTTTAGGCATAAACGCTTTAACTATGATGAATTCAGAAAGGTGCGCCTGATGTTATTGGTATCAGGCATCGTCTGTACATTGGGTGTGTTTATTTTTTACCCATTGGTGATGACGACGTTCTTCAGTGAGGAGTGGATTGATTCTATTCCCACGTCTCGCTATATGTTGCCGTATTTATTCCCATCGCTGGCGGTATGCCCGTTGACGGTGATTGAGTTGCTATTTGGTTCTCATCGTTATTTTCTGCGCATTCAACTTGAACAGTTAATGATTGTTTTCATCGCTTTTGTGCTGGTGCCTTATTGTTATCCGCACTATGCCACTTCGCTGATCATCTTTTCAGTGCTGACGTTGATACGCTATGCGTTTATTTACCTGAAGGTGAATAAACGCGCCGGTTTGTTGAAGAAAACGATGATGGCATCATGACCCTAAATACCGGGCTCTATTTACAGGGTTATGTTGTCATCACATTAGTTGTCTGTGGGTTGACGCAATATTTCACCGGTGTGCTGGCGGTGCTCTGGTTGCCCTTTTTTTTGGTATTGATCATGGTAGGGCTGCTCATTATGCAGACCCGTTACGATATGCGACGGTTAGACACGCAGGAGTTAATCGTCCTGACGTTATACCTCTCTTTTCTGGCTATGGCGGGGGTATCGACGCTATTACAGGGGGGCGTCACGGTCACTATAGTCGGCTTTAAAAACGAGATTGCACTATCGCTTCTCATGTTTTGCCTGCTGCTGGGTTTTTGCCGGGAGTCACAAATTTATCGCGTGACCTGCTGTTTGTACTGGGTGTTTTACGCGCAATTCCCGGTGGTGGTTTATCAGGTGTTATTTGTTCTGCCAAAGCGGGTTGCCTTGCGTGGTGAGGATGAAAAATGGGACTCGGTAGTCGGTACGTTTGGCGGCGACCCGATGGGCGGGGGCAATACCGCCGCGATGGGGTTATTCTGCATGCTGATTATGCTGCTAAAAATATCAGAATTTAAACACGGTCTGACGTCATTTAAATCCACCGCACTACACATTATTTTAGGGTTCACCCTGTGTATTCTGGGCGAGGTAAAGTTCGTTATTCTGATCTCGCCATTATTACTGGCTTATGTCTGGCTGATGCCCAGTTACATTAAAGGGATGAACAGCGTTAATCTGAAAGCACTTTTACTGATTGCTATTGGTATGGCATTACTGATTACCATCGCGATTACTATTTTAGCCGCAGGGTATTCTTCTGCGTTTGGGAGTGACCCGACGAAAAGTGCTGCCAGCGTATTTGTGGACTCTCTGGGGTATATCTTTGACACCGATTATATTATGGAGTCTGGGGAGCTTGGACGCTTAACGACGATTTTTTTCTGGCTGAAGAATCACGATATGTGGGGGCCTTCCGGTACACTGTTTGGTTATGGGTTAAATGCAACCAATAGCGGCAGCGCCGTTTCTCCTGGCTTTTTGAATATCATCTATAACCTGATTATTGACTCAACCTCATTAAGCGTCTTGCTGTGGGAAGTGGGGATAATAGGAACACTGTTTTTTATTGGGCTCGTTATTTATATTTTAATCATGGCACGGCCAACGCCAGTACTGGCGCGTAATGACCTTGACCGGCAGGACGTGCAGTTGCTGAGCTTCTCTCCGGCATTTAATGTTTTTGCGGTGGGGTGCCTGCTGAGTCTGCCTTACAGCCAGATTCTTATGATTATTCCAATGCTGCAATTTCTGTTTTATTTGTCACTGGGTTCAATCCTGGTGATACGTCATTCTGTCCGTCGTTATTCTGGGAAATCGTATGCGTGATCAACCTTTTATTTCAGTCAGTATTAAAACATTCAATGAGGCGCAAGGGATTGAGAAAACGATAGACAGTATTCGTCGCCAGCTCGCCGATTATCCTCATAAAATCATTGTGGCCGATAGCTTATCAACCGATAACACCCAGCAACTCGCCATCGCGAAAGATGTCACCGTGGTGTCGCTGACCGAGTCGTCTGAACGTTGTTGTGGCGTGGGGCATCAGCTTGGTTATCTGCACAGCGAAGGGGACTTTCTGCTGCTGATGGACGGCGATATGGAGCTGGAAGAGGGGTTTATTGAGCAGGGCATCGCATTTTTAACCGCCCATCCAGACTACGCCGGTGTGGCCGGAACGGTAGGAATGGATGGTGCCGCCAATTATGAGTTTGCCTCGCGCAAACAGCGCATTCATAAAATATATCCGCTCGGTGACTGTGGTCATTTAGGGGGCGGTGGTCTGTATCGCCGCTCGGCAATTGAGAAAATAGGTTATCTCACTCACCGTGGTTTGCATGGTTATGAGGAAGCAGAATTAGGGATGCGGCTGCGCGTTGCCAACTATAAATTGCATCGTCTCAATGTGCCTTATTTCCGCCACACCTCTTACACCATGCCGACATTAACGATGCTGCGATATCGTTGGACGCACGGCTTTCTCTGGGCGCCGGGCGAGCTGTTACGCAGCGCCTGGAAGACAGCACATTTCCCCCACGCGGTCAGCATAGTCAAAAACGAGGCGATTTTTGCGGTGTATCTGGCAGCGTTATTACTGAGCGTATTAACGCTTAATGCGGCGGTCATAGGTGTAATGCTGCTGCCATTACTGGCCTTTGTGGCATTAAAAACGATACAGAACCGCTCGTTACTGCAGGGATTACACAGTGTGATGAATCTGGCGGTATTTTCTGCCGGTTTAGTCAAAGGGTTAACCAGACCGCTACGCGACCCGATGACGCCGCCAGAGAATACGGTTATTCATGAATAGGCAGGGATAATGAAAGTCTTACTAGTCAATAAATTTTTCTATATCAAGGGCGGGGCGGAAACGGTTTATTTTCAGGAGTATGACAGGCTGAAAGCCGCAGGCGTTGAGGTGATGACCTTCTCCATGCTGCATGAAAATAACTTCCCGTCAGATTACGCCGCTTATTTTGTTGATAACGTCGATTACCATCAGCGTAGTGGTGTTGTGGGGGCAATAAAGACCGCCGTTAACTTTATTCATAATTCGCAAGCCTGCAAAAAATTGCGGGCGTTATTACATCAAGAAAAGCCGGATATTGTTCACTTTCATAATATCTACCACCAGCTCACGCCATCGTTGATCTCGGTGGCACGGGAGTGCGGCTGCAAAACCGTGCTGACGGCGCATGACTATAAGATGATATGCCCATCGTACACCATGTTGCGCGATGGCAACGTCTGTGATGCCTGTGTCACCGGTTCGGTATTTAATGCGTTTAAATATCGCTGTCAGCAAGGGTCGGCATCAAAGAGTTTGCTGCTTTCACTGGAAGCTGGCTGGCAGGCCATTGCCCGCCATTATCAGCAACTGGATGCGATTATTTCACCCAGTGAGTTTTTGCGCGGCCAGTTGCTCCGCAAGCTGCCACACTCGCGTATTGATGTCATCGTCAATGGTATTAATGATGACTTACCGCTGGACGCTGATGAAGACGACGGCTATTTCCTGTTTATTGGACGGCTGAGCCGGGAAAAAGGCGTGGCAACGCTCGCGCGGGCGCATCAGCGGATGAAAAATAACATGCCGCTAAAAATTGTCGGTAACGGCCCGTTGTATGACGAGCTGGTCGCGCAATTCCCGGATGCGGAATTCCTTGGCTATAAACAGCAAGGGGAAGAGCTTAATCGTCTGATCAAACGGGCGCGCGCGGTGGTGGTGCCGTCTGAATATTACGAAAACTGTTCCATGTCGGTACTGGAGTCGATGGCATTTGCCAAACCGGTCGTCGGTGGCCGCATTGGCGGTATACCCGAGCAGATTCGCGATAAGGTCGATGGCATTTTATTTGAGCCGGGTAATGTTCAGGCGTTAGCCGAAATATTGGATTATCTGGCGTTAAATCCACAGCAAGCTAAAGAAATGGGGCGTAATGCCCGTCAGCGCCTTAGCGAAAAATATTCATTAAATAAACACACAGCAGCGTTATTAGCACTTTATCAGGAAATAATAAGTAAAAAATAATATGACAACTAAGATTACCGTCCTGGGTACACGTGGTATTCCCAACGTGTTAGGCGGTGTGGAAACACATTGTCAAAATTTATACCCGACTATAAAACAGCAATTTGATGTGGATATTTGCGTGCTCGCACGATCCCCCTATGTTAATTATAAGCAATCACATTATCGAGGTATTAAAACACGTGCGTTATTAGCACCCAAGAAACGCGCATTAGAAGCCATTATTCACTCGGTACTGGCGGCGTTTACCACCTGTTTTGATCACTCTACGGTGGTACATGTGCATGCCATTGGTCCTGGTCTGGTGGTACCGCTGCTGCGTTTATTGGGTAAAAAAGTGGTCTTCACACACCACGGGCCGGATTATGAACGTCAGAAGTGGGGATTTCTGGCAAAAAAGGTGCTGTTGCTGGGTGAAAAGGTGGCGGTGAAATATGCCAACGAAGTGATTGTTATCTCTGAGGTCATTAATGAACTGATCAAGAGAAAATATGGCCGACACGATGCGCATCTTATTTATAACGGCGTGAACCTTTCGCAGCAACTCACGTCTGAGGTGATTCATCAAACGCTGTCGCGCTTTTCACTTCAGCCACAGCATTATGTGGTCGCGGTTGGGCGCTTCGTGGAAGAAAAAGGCCTGCATGACCTGATAGCGGCTTACCGGCAATCGGGTATTACGATGCCGCTGGTTTTAGTTGGCGATGCGGATCACCCCACGGCCTATAGTGAACGGCTAAAACAATTGGCTCGTGAAACCCCTAATGTCATATTGACCGGGTTTTTAACCGGCCATGAACTACAAACTGTCTTTTCACAGGCTAAACTCTTCGTGATGCCTTCATATCATGAAGGGTTACCGATTGCATTGCTGGAAGCGATGTCGTTCTCATTGCCTGCGGTGGTCAGTAATATTCCAGCTAATCTGGAGGTGAAATTAACACCAGACACCTATTTCAATGTAGGGGATGTGGCAGATTTATCTGAAAAGATTGCACAACGCTCTAAATCGTTCTCTGTTGATTACTCTGAATATTTACAACGGTATAATTGGCAAAAGATTGCGCAACAAACGATGGCCGTTTATACCGCAGTCAATAAATAGATGCACCGAAAATAATTCAGCGTATTAATAAATTAATAGGTTAATAGTGAACGAATCTAATAAACGCCCGTTAGTGCTTGAGCGCTTCTATGAAGCGCTCGATGGAAAAACCGACACCGAACTGACTTCGGAGCAACGCCTGGCCGTTGAACAGGCCGTGTTGTCGATTACTGCATCATCCATGCACTGGCTTGATGTGCGCAAAAGTTTCCCTTTTTTGCACCGGCGTTATTACTTCGTTTTTTTGTTCGGTCTGGACCACCGCAAGCGTCCACGCAAAGAATCAACGCTGTTTTGTATGCTGTTGACGGCACTGATTCTGTTTACCGGTTTGTTCTGTACGTTCGCTGCATTATTGACGCTATATATGATTAAGTCTGCCTTGGGTATCGATATTTTCCCACATTTCCACCTAGGAATTTGGGATTGGTGGCTAAGCCTAAAGGAACACTGACCTCCGGTTTCCACTGCGGTGGAAAAAGGAGTCATCAATGCGTTTTAAAATGATCGTACTGGGAGGGATGTTATTTTCGGTTTTGAGTATCGCTGTCGCATCCATGACGACTGTGACCCTGCGAGGGATAAACGGCCCGCTCACCAACCCGGGTACTGGCGTCGCCAATTTTAACCGGGGAAATGGCACGACCTTATCGCTGGCTGATTACCCTGACACGGGCATTGAATACGACCGCTTTTACTGGAGCGACCTGGAGCCGGTGGAAGGCCGTTATAACTTTCAACTGGTGGACGCGGTTTTTGCACAAGCCCGGCAACACCAGCCAGCAATGGGGGTTGGGCTGCGTTTTATGGCGCTGGATGAACCCGCCAGTGGCTCGAAGATCCCCGACTGGTTGATCCAAAAAGGCATTAAGGGCGAGTGGACGCCGGATAAAAAAACCTTTGTGCCGGACTGGGATGACCCGGTGTTTATCGAATACAGCCAGCGTTTGCTTAACGCTTTTGGCCGCCGTTATGACGGCAATGCGAATCTGGCTTATGTCGACATTGGGTTGGTCGGTTCCTGGGGGGAATGGCATAACAGTAATTTCCCCTCGATTGCGCCGTTGCTGCAACGCTATACCTCGGCCCAGTTAAATAAGTACGTCACACTGTTTTTCAACGCGTTTCCCCAAAGCCCCAAAGTGATGTTAATTAGCGGGGGAGACACGCTGGCCTATGCCGTGAAACAAGGTGCGGGATGGCGCGCAGATTGCTGGGGAGACTGGCATAACTTTTCAACGGGATGGAGCCACATGAAAGACGATTATCCAGCGCGGCTGCAAGCAGCAGAAGTGGCGTATCCCGGTTTTAGTGCTGCGTGGCAACGTGCGCCGGTGAGCCTGGAAATCTGCGGTTATATGTCGGAGTGGTTAAGCGTTCAGTACTATTCACGGGAGCAAGTACAAGCGACGTTTGACTGGGCGCTGGCGCAACATGCCAGTACCATTAACCTGAAATCGCGCGCCGTACCGGCGCAATATCGGGATATTGTGGATAACGCGCTCACCAAATTAGGGTATCGCTTTCGCCTGGCGTCGTTAACTCATGAATCTGAACTGGCAACAGGGCAGAGCCTGATATTAAGCAGCCAATGGTTTAACGATGGCGTAGCGCCGGTTTACCTGAAATATGATTTGGCCTACCGCGTGGTCAATGACGCCAACAGCGTTATGGTCATGGGAAAAACGACGGAAGACCTCCGGACCTGGTTGCCGGGGCAACATAACTGCGTCTACCAGTTGGATATGCCCGAATCATTACCGGCCGGGCAATATAATATTGATGTGGCGATGTTGGATGCCAAAGGTGTGTCGCGAATTAATCTTGCCAATGAAGGTAAGCAGGCCGATGGCTGGTATCGGGTTTCTACTATCATCGTGCGCTAAGCGCGGAATAATAAATAATAGACATTATTATGCTGAAAAATATTAGCCATGTATGGCGAGAAGTGAATACGGCAGGCAGTTTTAAATCTAAACTGGTCATCCTGTTATTTCGTCTTTCAACTATCTGGCAGTCGTCAAATCTGCTGCTGAAAATAGTCAGTCTCCCTTTTGTTATTCTGAACAAGGTAATAAATGAGTGGGTGTTCTGTGTGGAGATCCCACACAGAACCCAAATCGGTTTTGGGCTGAAGATATATCACCCTCACTGCATTGTGCTGAATGCCGACGTTGTTATCGGGGATAACTGCACGTTACGCCAGGGCGTGACCATTGGCAGCGTAGTCAACCGTGATGGTCAGGTGACGAAAAGCCCGGTACTGGGCAATCAGGTAGAACTGGGCGCGAACGCTATTCTGCTGGGCGACATTACCGTGGGTGATAACGTCAAAGTGGGTGCCGGAACGGTGGTCACCAAAAGTCTGGCGGAAAACAAAGTAGTCGTCGGGTATGGGGTTAGGGAGTTGAATTGAGTTTATGCATAGATTGCTGTGTGGAGTCTATGGGCAACTAGTTGAAACAGCGTGCGATGAAAAATTAGCTAGTGCGGGCATCCCGTATATATGTTGTCGGCGTCGATACGGATGCCGGGCTGTCGGTGATCCCGAGTACTGAGACTATCGTTGAGGGATGATGGTTTATGCGCTGTCTGATAAAGCGAGGGAATTTTTTACCTGTGGGTGGGAAATTGCTGATTGACCCAATCGTGTTCAGATGATGTTGGGGAATTTATCAATTTGAAATTGATACCATGCCTGTGAACATCAAAAAATGAATGACTCGTTTTAGTGGGATACTTACATAGGATCTAAAGGGGAGAGTTAATGGAGATTGGTGAGTCGGTTGTCAAAGAGGTCATACTCCATCAGGTTGGAAACCGCTTGAGAGAGGAACCTTTGGTTTTGGCGGATAAATGCTTCGCCATTACAGATAGCATTTCTAACGTCATACTTGGCGGTTACTTACGTGGAATTGTCAGCGACAAGAATCAATATGTGCTGAGCCACGAGAGCGATATGGCGTTAAACGATGTGGCACATCATGCATCGGGATTTTTTAGCAAAAAAATTTCTTTTGAAGATCTATCGAAAAATCTGGCCACTCACTTATATTCCTCTACCCATCACCCTAACATTGCGTCTGGCGATCTTTTTGTGATTTTGTTTGATAAGCTTAAAGTGGGTGATGTATATCGTTCTGCAATTGGAATATACAAGTCAGAATCAAAGCAGCAGTATTTGTCAGCTCGCATAGACGGAAAAACACAGCAACTCGAAGTCTCCAGTGGCATAAATCCTGATTTGATTGACAAGGGGGCTTTGATTGTTGATGGGTCCGATATTATCTATGCCATTGATAGGCTCAGCAGTCGAACAAAATACTGGGTTGATGACTTTTTAAATGCAAAGCAGATTCCCAATGAAAGTACTAAGTCAGCCGTTGCTACCGGACTGATAGAGAAGGTTCGTGAAAATATTGAAAGCCCTGTAGAGCGACAAGAGTTTTGTCGGGAAGTCATTGCCTTGTGCTCAGACAAAGACAAGGTTCTGGGTGAAGAAATCAGGGAGCTGTCTGAAAAATATGTATCTCCTGATGTATGGGACAAGGAACTAGAACGACTGGTTGAACGCAAAGGGTTGGTTGATACAAAAGACATTAGTGTCTCTGCAAGAAGCCTTCAGACCAAGTTGAATAGATTATTCAATCGCGTCAACCTAGGTAACGATATTAGCTTGATAATCCCTGGTAGTTTTTTATTTAGTGATGTGGAGTTCAAGCTCGATGGAAAATCTATAAAAATAAATGTGACTTTGGAGAGAAAGAATGGGTGAGCCGTCGAAAATCTCTGGTGAGAATGGAGAAAAAATCACAGAAGAACTCTTGAGGTTGATTGGATGGAATAATCTACTGAAAGGCGTCAGCGTACCTTGCATAAATAAATCTCATAACCGAGAGGAAACTCACGGAAATGACTTTGTTTTTATCTATGACAATCCACTTCATGATAGTCGGACTGATGTTGTATATATCTCATCTAAAAACGCAAAAAGAGGCTACCCTAAGGGGGATCAAGGTGTAAGGACTTTATTCAAAAAACACTTGTCCGAGCTTGATGAGATTGTCTCCTGTTCAAAAATAAGTGCTGAGATCTCACAGAAACTACAAACCTTCCAAGGTCGCAGGCACAAAAAACATGTAGGCCTTCTTGTCTGGTTGCATGGGGACAGCGAAAATTTAGAAAAAGATATTAAACCGGCCTTAAGCAACATACAACTTGACTTATCCTCAAATTGCCCACTCTATCTATTAGATATGTCACGCGCCTCGTTCATTAAAGAGGCAATTAGTCATTTCCGGGCCATGAAGCAGGGGAAAGAGTATAGTTTTTATTATCCAAAGCTTGGGAATGTTATTGCCTCTGCAGATGAACGATATGGTGATGTGCTACCAATTGAGCTCATAGCTTCCGATCTCATTCCCATTAGATTCACTCTGGGAGAAAGACCTTCTCTGTGTCTATATGTCAAACAAGCTTTCTCGGAAGAATCTCTCAAGAAAATTTGCAGTCTGGCTTTCGACTTCGCTGACGGGTGGGTTGAGGACATATTTATTGGCCTAGAAAGCTACCACCCTGCAAATGACAAGCAAGCAAAAGATGCTGTCCTGATGTCTTATCAAGAGAGGAAAGCACGTATTAAAGTGTTTTGCTATAAAGAATCTCTCCTTGATCTTCTGGAGTATTGATTATGAACACACCGAACAGACAAGCTCCTGCCAAACAATTTGATTTTGAGCGAGCCATGCTGTGGGGGGATCGCTTGAGAGTACTGCTCAATAGTGATCACATCAGCAATGGTGAAATCACAGAAACACTCAAGGAGAAAGGGATATTTATAGGCAGCACCAACAAATCGGATACTGTACCACTTTTGAGTGCTTCCTTGTTAACTCCGACCGAATTCAAGATGCTCGTTGAAAAGTCCTTTACTCGAGAATCAGGAAAAAAGTATTCGTCTTGTAATTTTAAATTAACATCTTCAAGTGTCGACTGGAAGTCGGAAATTCTTAATAACTTCGATTCAGCGATTGAGGGTATTAAACTTGACGATGATCGTGAGTTTGCTTCCGAACCCTCTATTTCGGTTGACTCTGATGGAAATGTCCTGATCGCATATTCCTTGCGAGTGCTAGATTTCAGCAAAGACTGGATAGAGCAGGAGGTCGTTTATCCGGGGGAAATACTGCTTAAACAATCTGGCAGCGGTTTGGAAATTGAGGTCAACAGATTCAGAACATCCAAGGACACCAATAAGCTCAACGATGCCATTACTGGGGCCATCGGTAAGTTCTATAAATCAAAAGGTGTAACATTGAACGAACAACCTGAATCCATTTTTTTTAATGACTTCACGAACAGTGAACGTATCCGTTTCTTTCTGCAATTGACATCTGTCAAGGCTCCTGATTTCTCTTTCAAGGAGATCGGTAACTTCGAGATCATTCGAGATCAGGAAGCCGGGGCACTGCCGAGAGAACAACGAATTGAGTGGATGGAAGGTCATGTCAACAAAATACAGATAAAAGGTAGTGATCTTGGGAAAATATTCCTTCTCCATGAACCAAGCTACTACCAATATTACTATTTGATAAAAATGACAGCTACATATGCCTTCAAATTTGGAGCCAATACTGGTGACTGTGGTGTCGAGTTTTCATTTTCAGGAAAAACTTCAAGAGATGACAATTACTCTGGAACCACATTCGATTTCAGTATCGAACGACTATCGCGACTAGAGGAAGGAAGTAAAAATCAGGTAAGAAAAGCGATCATTCAGAAAATTCAGGAAGCAAGGGATGCTGCTTTCAAGCATATAAAGCCGTAGTTGTTGATGTACCTTTCCATAACGATGCAGCATCCGGTAAATCGCCAGATAAATTCCGTTATCAGCCAGTATCAGAATGATTTGTGACGGTGGCAAACTGGCGTAATCTGGCCCATGGAAGACTACCAGTATTGCTCACCCAACCGGTTTGCCGGGGAGGGCCTGACCGCGCTGGCACGCTTGTCTTCCATCGGCGTTTGCCAGCGCCGCTACGCCTGTTCACTTAATCCGGCTCCCGTCAGAAATCTACCTGATTCCCCAAAAGCAAAAAACCAGCCTGTAGGCTGGTTTTTCTAAATAAGTGGTGCCCGGACTCGGAATCGAACCAAGGACACGGGGATTTTCAATCCCCTGCTCTACCGACTGAGCTATCCGGGCAACGGGGCGCATTAAACCGGATTCAGGCGTCTGCGTCAACGTGAATTCACCCACTTTTTGACGGTTTGGCTGCTTTTTCAGCGTTTATGCGGTTTTTGCGTAAATAAACAACAACATCCGGCGCAATGCCATGCTTTCAGAGGACGTCGGGCGTGAAAACATTACGCCAGCGCACCGTGTTTACGGCACATGGCGACCCGCAGTACGTCTTCTGCCAGCCGTTTTGCCACGGTGACATCGGATAACTGGCGTTTTACCAGTAACTTGCTCAGGCAGCCTTCCAGAATCAGTTCCAGCTGTAAGGCCACCATGTCGGTGTCGTCGGTTTCCAGCTCTTCGAGCAGGGCTTTGGTGTACTGGTACGAGGCCTGCTTTTGTTGCTCGGCAATCTGATGGATAGGGTGGAGTGGGTCAGGATAGGCGCTGCAGGCCGCAATAAACAGACAACCGGGAAAACGGTGCTGGCTGACGGCGTCCTGTAAACGTTGGTAGCGCTCCAGCAGTTTTTGTTCGGGGCTGAGGTGTTCATCCAACTGCACCTGCTTGCGCCAGATACTGATTTGCTGGCTGTGGTAACGCAGGCTGTCATACAGCAGCGCCTCGCGGTCAGGCCAGAAGGGCAGGAGTTCGGCGGGAGAAACGCCCACTTGGTCTGCCAGCATCTCCAGCGTTGTGTCGGCGAATCCGCGCTGCTCCAGTAACGCCAGCGCCTGTTCCAATACTTCTTCGCGTTGCATCATGCTTCTCCTGCTTATTCACTGTCACTAACCAGTGTGGTTTATCCCCGCTATCTTTCAAGCCCAGTGCCGACGGCACGCTATCGCTCGGGTTAGCGTTTTAGCGTTTGCAAATGTGCGGCAAAGGCGGCGGCATCCATGAAGCCGGTGACGCGTGAGCCGGGAATTTCCTGGCCGCTGGCATCAAAAAACAGAATCGTCGGCAGCCCCAGTACCTTTAACTGTTGTAGCAGCGTTCGCTGTGCTTCGTTGTTGGCGGTGACGTTCGCCTGTAGCCGCTGCAGGGTAGACAGCGACTGCTGTACGGTCGCATCACGGAAGGTGTATTTCTCGAACTCCTTGCAGGCCACGCACCAGTCGGCGTAGAGATCAAGCATGGTGATACGGTTATCGTTGTGATTCAGCGCGGTCGTCAGTTCCGCCAGCGTATTGGCAGGCGTAAAACTCAGTTGGCTGGTGTGGGTTGGCTCTGCCTGTACCGGAGTGAAGAACCAATCCTGTAACGGCCGGGCTGCCAGTAGCGCCCCCAGCAACAGCAGAATCTGTACCACGCGCATGGCACCGGCATGACTGCGCAGGCTAAGGGCAAACGCCCAGCCGAAAAATGCCACGCCGAGCAGCGCCCACAGTCGCCACTCCCAGGTGTCGCCCAGCACCCTTCCCAGCAGAAAGACCGGTAATGCCAGAATGACAAACCCAAACCCCTCTTTGACGTGATTCATCCAGGGGCCGCGTTTGGGCAATAACCGGTTGCCGAACAGGGTAATCGCCATCAGCGGCAGGCCCATACCCAGTGCATACAAATACAGTGAGCCGCCACCGGCCAGCAGGTTGCCACTCTGCGCAATATATAGCAGCAGCGCGCTAAGCGGCGCGGTGGTGCAGGGTGAGCAAATCAGCCCGGCCAGCGCGCCCATCGCGAATACCCCGACAACGGAGCCGCTTTGCTGGCGGTTGCTCCACAGCGTCAGGCGTGTCTGCAACGATGACGGCAACTGCAGGCTATAGACGCCGAACATGGATAGCGCCAGCGCCGCGAACATGACCGATAAGCCTGTCAACACATAAGGGTGTTGCAACGCAGCCTGAAAGCGCAGCCCGGCGGCGGCCACGATCAGGCCGAGCAGGGTGTAGGTCAACGCCATGCCCTGCACGTACACCAGCGTCAGCAGCAGTGTGCGACCGGTCGATAAACGTTGCTGCCGACCGAGAATCAACCCGGAGATCAGCGGATACATCGGCAATACGCAAGGCGTGAACGCCACGCCGATACCAATCAATAACGCCCACAACGGCGAAAACGGTAGCGTCGGCGTATGCGTGGCGTCTGGCTGCGGCACGATGGCGGCTGGCGTTGCAGGCGTGTCGGTGTTTGTCGTACTGACGTTTGTAGAACCAGCGTTTGTTGCACTCAGCGGTATCGAACGGGTTTCCGGCGGGTAGCAGAAGCCTGCGTCGGCACAGCCCTGATAGGTGATGCTCAGCGCAGCACCGGGCGGCACATTACGCAGGGGGACGTTGAGCGTCAGCGACTGGCGGTAAATAGAAACATCGCCAAAGAATTCGTCACGGTGTGATTCACCCGGTGGCAGCGTCACACCCGGTGGCGCGATAAGCGTGCTATCCAGCTTGATTTGCTGACGATACAGGTAGTAGCCAGGGTGAATCTGCCAACTGACGGTCAGTTGATCGCCATGCTGTTGAAAATCCAACGCGAAGGCCTGGTCGACCGTCAGAAACTGAGACTGGGCGCTGCGCCCGAACGGGTTTTGCGCCGGGGCCAGAGGGCTGAAAAACAGGCTGAGGCACAGAAGCGTCAGCGTAAGGATGCGTTGAGCCATGAGAGATAGTCGCTGTCGCCACCCTCGACCGGTAACACCAGCAGTTCTGGTGTCTGGTAAGGATGCTGTTGTTTCAGGTGAGTCAGCAGGGCGGACTGATGTTCCCTGTCGCTTTTAAGCAGCAGTTGAATCTCCGTCTGCTGTTCCAGTTTGCCTTCCCAATGGTAGAGGGAGATTGCGCCGGGCAGTAAGGTGACACAGGCGGCCAGATGCGCTTGCAGCGCAGAGTGGGCCAGCTGTCGGGCGCAGCGCTCATCGGGGGCGGTACACAATACCACCACGGCACTGTTGGGTAACGTTTCGTTATTTAACGCTTTTTCGCTATTTAACAGCGGATTGTCGCTGGAATCAGACATCGTGACCTCGATAACGGTAACGGTGGACACACTATACCGTGTGAGGTGGGTAAGCGTAAGGTTGGATCGGCGCCAGCACGCCGATCCGAAAAAACTTTACGAAAGGAAGGAGGGTTACAGCACCATGTTACCGATCACAAAACCGAAGGCGACCGACAACGAAATTGCCACCACACCGGGGATCAAAAACGCATGGTTGAACACATATTTACCGATGCGAGTAGAGCCGGTGTCATCCATTTCTACCGCCGCTAACAGTGTGGGGTAGGTAGGCAGGACGAACAGCGCCGATACGGCGGCGAACGAGGCGATGGCGGTTACCGGGCTCACACCCAGCATCAATGCCGCTGGCATCAGCGCCTTGGCGGTAGCCGCCTGTGAATAGAGCAGCGTCGCGGCGAAGAACAGCACGACGGCCAGCATCCACGGATGGCTTTGCAGCAGCGTGCCTGCTGTGCTCTGAATATCGGTGATGTGTGCTTTAACGAAGGTGTCGCCCAGCCAGGCTACGCCCATCACACACACACAGGCACTCATACCGGATTTAAAGGTACTGGCGCTGAGGATCTGCGCGGTATCAACGCGGCAGGTGATGCAGATAAGCGTGGCGATAGTCAGCATAAAGACGACGATCGCTTCGTTACGCGGCAGTACCGGGTTTTGAATCAGCCCAACCGTGTCGCTGATGGCGGTCGCGTATAACACCACGGCGATAATACCGATAAGAAACAGTCCCACGGAGAGTTTGGCACCGGGCTTCAGTTCCTGATGGCCGTGACCACGCAGTGTGACTTCGCCTTTGCGTAAACGTTCCTGATAGATCTCATCATCTTTCAGCTCTTTGCCGAGGAAATTGGTGAGGATAGCGGTCAGCATAATGGCAATTAGCGTACTGGGGATGCAGATGCCAAGCAGTGCCAGATAGCTTACGCCTTTCGGTTCGAGCAGGCCTGCGACGAAAACCACCGCCGCAGAGATAGGTGAGGCGGTGATCGCGATTTGTGACGCGACAACCGCTATCGACAGCGGACGAGACGGACGGATGCCTTGTTCTTTTGCCACTTCAGCGATAACTGGCAGCGTAGAGAACGCGGTGTGACCGGTACCGGCCAGCAGCGTCATGAAATAGGTCACCAGCGGAGCGAGAAAGGTGACGTAACGCGGCTGACGGCGCAGCAGTTTTTCCGCCAGACTGACCAGATAGTCCATACCACCGGCTATCTGCATGGCAGCGATAGCGGCGATAACCGCCATGATAATTTCGATGACATCGAACGGGATAGCACCCGGTTTAATGTGAAGCCCTAGCGTTAAAACCAGTACGCCTAACCCGCCGGCAAAACCGATACCGATGCCGCCGAGCCTGGCGCCCAGATAAATAGCGAGGAGTACTATAAATAGTTCCAGAATAAGCATGTTGATGTTCCTTCTGATTTTGTTGCCCGTGACATTGCAAAACGTCTTTCCATATCTTTTTCTTATGGTTATAGCTAAAGGTTGGCCCTTTGCGGTGCGGAAAAAAGAGTGGATAGAACAAAGGCACGCAGCCCAAATGGACTGACGTGCCTTACAGAGAAGACGGTGCGGAATTAGGACGCGTCTTGGTCTTCGGTGTAGCGTTTGGCCTTGTAAGCCGGGTGCATCAGGTTCTGCACAGAGAAGATGTCATCCAGCTCAGCTTCGGTCAGCAGACCGCGCTCCAGTACCACTTCACGCACGCTCTTACCGGTTTCGGCGCAAATCTTACCGACGATATCGCCGTTGTGATGGCCGATGAACGGGTTCAGGTAGGTGACGATACCGATAGAGTTGAACACGTAGGATTCGCACACGTCTTTATTGGCGGTGATGCCTTCGACGCATTTTTCCAACAGGTTGTAGCAGGCATTGGTCAGAATCTGGGTAGATTCGAACATCGCCTGACCGATTACCGGTTCCATCACGTTCAACTGCAACTGACCGGCTTCGGCTGCCATGGTGACGCAGGTGTCGTTGCCAATCACTTTGAAGCACACCTGATTGACGACTTCCGGTACAACCGGGTTGACCTTGGCTGGCATAATGGACGAGCCTGCCTGCAGTTCCGGCAGGTTGATTTCGTTCAGACCGGCACGCGGACCTGAAGAGAGCAGACGCAGGTCGTTACAGATCTTGGACAGTTTCACCGCCAGGCGTTTCAGCGCGCCGTGTACCATGACGTAAGCACCGCAGTCAGAGGTCGCTTCGATCAGGTCTTCGGCCGGTACGCATGCCAGCTTGCTGACTTCGGCCAGTTTCTGCACAGCCAGTTGCTGGTAGCCTTCCGGTGTGTTCAGACGAGTACCGATAGCGGTCGCGCCCAGGTTCACTTCCAGCAGCAGTTCTGCGGTGCGCAGCAGGTTTTTGTTCTCTTCTTTCAACAGCACGTTGAAAGCGTGGAACTCCTGGCCCAGCGTCATCGGTACCGCATCCTGCAACTGGGTACGGCCCATTTTCAGGATGTTGTCGAATGCTTTCGCTTTTTGTTCAAAGCCGTCGCCCAGTACGGTGACCGCTTCGACCAGTTTCAGAATGCTGGTGTATACCGCGATACGGAAACCGGTAGGGTAGGCGTCGTTGGTAGACTGGCATTTGTTGACGTGGTCGTTGGGGTTCAGGTACTGGTATTCCCCCTTTTTGTGGCCCATCAGTTCCAGACCGATGTTGGCCAGCACTTCGTTGGTGTTCATGTTGACGGATGTACCCGCACCGCCTTGGAAAACATCGACCGGGAATTGATCCAGACATTTGCCGTTGACCAACACTTCGTCACAGGCTTTGATGATGGTGTCGGCAATCTTGCGCGGTATGGTTTGGAGTTCACGGTTAGCCATGGCGGCGGCTTTTTTCACCATCACCATGCCGCGTACAAATTCTGGAACGTCACTGATTTTCTGGTTGCTGATATAGAAGTTTTCTATAGCACGCAGTGTATGGACGCCGTAGTACGCATCAGCCGGAACTTCTCTGGTACCTAACAGATCTTCTTCAATACGAATGTTATCTGACATGAGAGCCTTCTCTTATACTTCTGTCGATTAGAATTTATAGGGTGTATCGTCTTACCGTGGAGTACAGCAGCAGAATGTTTAACCACCATGCTTGCTGTTGCTATTATGATATTCTGTTGGTTAACGTGATTTCCGTTGCCCGGATCACATATGGGCAGTCATTTCTCTCCTGGAGTATGAACTGTGATGAGGGTCATGACCTCGTACAGAAATAGTTAGATACCTCATCAACGTGGTTGAAAAAAGGCGACTGCACTACCATCTCCTTGATCAGCGCCCGCCAATAATGGGTAAATGGCGTGTACGAGTATAAGGTACTGTACCACGCCGACTGGTCGTATCTTCATACCTGATCATGATGACAGCGCGAGGTGATCTGTATCACCGCGTGATGTTGAGTAAACATTTTTATCAATGAGTTAGCTATTAACCACAGGAGCTTTGGGTGCGCTGGTTACCGCTTTTACTGATTTTTCTGTTCGTTTACATCGAAGTCTCCCTCTTTATTCGGGTGGCCGATGTGCTGGGCGTTGCGGTCACGCTGCTGTTGGTCGTGATGACATCCTGCATTGGGATCTCCATGGTGCGTAACCAGGGAGTGAAGAACATTATGTTGATGCAGCAGCGTCTGCAGGCTGGAGAAAGCCCGGCGGCCGAGCTGGTTAAGAGCGTATCGCTGATCCTGGCCGGTTTCCTGCTGGTGGTTCCAGGTTTTTTCACCGATTTTCTCGGGTTATTGCTGTTGCTGCCGCCGATACAAAAACACCTGACGCTTAAACTGATGCCGCATCTGCAAGTCTGGGGTGGGCGTCCTGGGCCGAATAACCGAGGTGGTCAGGGCAATGTGTTTGAAGGTGAGTTTCAGCGTAAAGATGAGCATGAGCGGTTGGATCAATCCGACAACGATCGTCACAACGACCATAACAGCGACAATCACCACAACGGCAACCCTCCGGGCGGTTCCTCGCATCGCTAAATCCGGCCCCTGCGGGGCGTTGACTGGCGTCGGGCGCGTTTGTCGCCGGGGTTTGGCAGAAAAATTTCATTTAATGCAAAAAAAATTTCTTTCCTCCCTTGAAGCGTCATGAAACGTCCCCACTTAGTTCACCACAAGGCCGGATGTCAGAATCATCCGGCATTTAACCTAAGCTGATATGGACTTTCTCAAAGGAGAGCTATCAATGAAAATTCGTCCATTGCATGACCGTGTAATCGTCAAGCGCAAAGAAGTTGAGTCAAAATCTGCTGGCGGCATCGTTCTGACCGGTTCTGCAGCGGGTAAATCCACCCGTGGTGAAGTTCTGGCTGTTGGCCATGGCCGCATCCTGGAAAACGGTGAAGTGAAACCGCTGGACGTGAAAGTAGGCGATATCGTCATTTTCAATGATGGCTATGGCGTGAAGACTGAGAAGATCGACAACGAAGATGTGTTGATCATGTCTGAAAGCGACATTCTGGCGATTGTTGAAGCCTAATCTTACGTAATCATCTGTGAACTGAACGAAACGAATTCAAGGGAAACTACCAATGGCAGCTAAAGACGTAAAATTCGGTAATGACGCTCGAGTAAAAATGTTGCGTGGCGTTAATGTGCTGGCTGATGCCGTAAAAGTTACGCTGGGCCCGAAAGGCCGTAACGTAGTACTGGACAAATCCTTCGGCTCGCCGACCATCACTAAAGACGGCGTGTCCGTTGCGCGCGAAATCGAACTGGAAGACAAGTTCGAAAACATGGGCGCTCAGATGGTGAAAGAAGTTGCCTCTAAAGCTAACGATGCAGCAGGCGACGGCACCACCACCGCGACAGTACTGGCTCAGGCTATCGTTAACGAAGGTCTGAAAGCCGTTGCTGCGGGCATGAACCCGATGGATCTGAAACGCGGTATCGACAAAGCGGTTGTCGCTGCTGTAGAAGAACTGAAAAAACTGTCCGTTCCTTGCGCTGATACCAAAGCTATCGCTCAGGTAGGTACCATCTCCGCCAACTCCGACGAAACCGTGGGCAAGCTGATTGCTGAAGCCATGGAAAAAGTAGGCAAAGAAGGCGTGATCACCGTGGAAGAAGGCTCTGGTTTGCAAGATGAGCTGGACGTGGTTGAAGGTATGCAGTTCGATCGCGGCTACCTGTCTCCGTACTTCATCAACAAACCGGAAACTGGTTCTGTTGAGCTGGAAAGTCCGTTCATCCTGCTGGCTGACAAGAAAATCTCCAACATCCGCGAAATGCTGCCGGTGCTGGAAGCTGTTGCCAAAGCTGGCAAACCGCTGCTGATCATCGCTGAAGACGTAGAAGGCGAAGCGCTGGCAACGCTTGTGGTTAACACCATGCGCGGTATCGTGAAAGTGGCTGCGGTGAAAGCACCGGGCTTCGGCGACCGTCGTAAAGCTATGCTGCAGGACATCGCTACCCTGACTGCCGGTACTGTGATTTCTGAAGAAATCGGTCTGGAGCTGGAAAAAGCGACGCTGGAAGATCTGGGCCAGGCTAAGCGTGTAGTTATCAATAAAGACACCACCACCATCATCGATGGCGTGGGCGATGAAGCCACTATTCAGGGCCGTGTTACCCAGATTCGCCAGCAGATCGAAGAAGCGACTTCCGACTACGATCGTGAAAAACTGCAGGAGCGCGTAGCTAAACTGGCTGGCGGTGTTGCGGTTATCAAAGTTGGTGCTGCGACCGAAGTCGAAATGAAAGAGAAGAAAGCCCGCGTTGAAGATGCGCTGCACGCGACCCGTGCTGCCGTTGAAGAAGGCGTGGTTGCCGGTGGCGGCGTGGCGCTGATCCGCGTTGCTACTGCTATCAATGGCCTGAAAGGCGATAACGAAGAGCAGAACGTAGGTATCAAAGTTGCCCAGCGTGCGATGGAAGCGCCGCTGCGTCAGATCGTTTCCAACGCCGGTGAAGAGCCGTCTGTGGTTGCTAACAACGTAAAAGCGGGTGAAGGCAACTACGGTTACAACGCGGCAACCGAGCAGTATGGCAACATGATCGACATGGGTATTCTGGATCCGACCAAGGTAACCCGTTCTGCTCTGCAGTACGCGGCTTCCGTTGCGGGCCTGATGATCACCACCGAATGTATGGTGACCGAGCTGCCGAAAGGCGACGCGCCTGATTTAGGTGCTGCTGGCGGTATGGGCGGCATGGGTGGCATGGGCGGCATGATGTAATCAGCCGCGCCGTCGCAGCGATATCTTCGCTACGATACCCGTCGCACAAGAAACTACCCGGCTTTGGCCGGGTAGTTTTTTTTATGGGGCCAGCGCTCTGGTGTGTTGTGCTCGTCCGTGACGTTTTTACAACGCACATGCTCACAATGAATCTATTTACAACGCGTCTATTTACAACGCATCTGATGCGTGACGCCGCACCATGCATTTGCAACAGGCTGTGAGCTGGATAGCTATCTTGTGTGAAAATCGCTCAAATCGTTAACGCGGGGTTCGGAACCTGTTATCAACGCACGCTTCTTCGCTACAATGAGCTTCTGCGTTACAATAAGCGCGTTTTATTTATTAAACACCGGGTGGAATGGAATAGATGTCTGATGAGGCGTTGGCTAGCCTGCACTCGGTTGAGTGGTGCGCGCCTGAAGAATTACCTGCGTCGGTGATGGACTGGCTGGTTTACCACGAGTCTATGACGCGCCGTCTTGAACGGCATTGCTTACGCCTGACGGTGCAAGTCAGGCAGGAGCAGTTTGTCTCGTCGCCAGAGGTGGCGGGTGAAGCGGCGTTGTTGCCGTTGAGTGAGCGCTATTGGCTACGTGAGGTTACGCTGTCAGGTGACGGCAAGCCTTGGTTATTCGGCCGCACTGTGATACCGGAGCAGACGCTGGAAGAGGCTGATATTGACCTGACGCAGATTGGCAATACGCCACTGGGGCGTTATTTGTTCCTGCAAGGGCCACCGCCGCGCGATGTGATTCAAACAGGTCGATGTGGCGCGCTGTGGGTGCGGCGTGCGCGTTTGCTTTTGTCGGGCAATCCGTTGCTGATTACCGAGCTATTTTTGCCGGATGCCCCCGTTTATTTCCCCGACGCCCATCAGGGCTGAATGCAAAAGGAGAATCAGGCGTTGGAAAGATTGTTAACGTCAGGACGCTGGGGTGCGTATTTCCGTTTGATGCGTATCAATAGGCCGATTGGCACGTTATTGCTGTTATGGCCGACGTTGTGGGCATTATGGCTGGCAGGACGTGGCGCACCGGCGCTCTGGACGTTACTGGTGTTTGTGGCCGGGGTGTTTTTGATGCGTGCGGCAGGGTGTGTGATCAATGACTACGCCGATCGCCATTTCGATGGACACGTCAAACGTACTGCTGCACGACCGTTGCCCGCCGGGTTAGTTAGCGAACAATCTGCCAAGGTGCTGTTTGTTGTTCTGGTATTGCTGGCGTTTGGCCTGGTACTGACCATGAACCCGCTGACTATCTGGCTATCGGTTGCCGCGCTGGCGCTGGCGTGGGTGTATCCCTTCATGAAGCGCGTTAGCCATCTGCCGCAACTGGTTTTAGGGGCCGCGTTTGGCTGGTCTATCCCGATGGCCTACGCCGCCGTTAGCGAATCCTTGCCTGCCGCCTGCTGGCTGATGTTTTTTGCCTACATTTGCTGGACCGTCGCGTATGACACCGAATACGCGATGGTGGATCGCGATGATGATCTCAAGATCGGGATAAAATCCACCGCCATCTTGTTTGGCCGTCATGACACGTTGATTATCGGCGTACTGCAACTGATGACGCTGGTAGCGATGCTGGCACTAGGAAGGATGATGGGATTGAGTCAGATCTTCTACTGGTCGGTGCTGGTGGCTGCTGCCTTGTTTGCTTATCAGCAACGGTTGATTGCCGGGCGTGAGCGTGATGACTGTTTCCGGGCGTTCAACAATAACAATTATGTCGGCATGGTGCTGTTCTTCGGCATCCTGTTTGGCTTGTAGCCATTAGCCTGCCAAACGGGCCCTGCGATGTTTTCGCAGGGCCCCAACCGTTACTCGACGTCTTCCTTTTCTTTTTCCTTTTCAGCCAAACTCACAGCGGGTTCGCTCTCGCTGCTTTCCTGCGCCAGGCTGGCACTTTCAATGGTGAGTTTGACTTCTGGCGTGAGCAGTTCACCCAGTATGGCGTAAATCGCCTGCACATGTTCCAGCACGGCTTCACCCGTATCGCTGACGTACCCTTCGTTACGCAATGTGTTGACCAGCGTTGAGAAGACCGCCTTGTCGAAAAACTCTGGCGCATTGATGCCATGCAATACAGACAGACGCTGCGCCATGCTGCGGCTTTCTTTCTCCAGCGCACCACGGCTGATGGACGGGTTAGCACTCAGTAATGCCAGCGTAATGGCATAGCGCTGCAGTGTTTCACGCACACCGGCGGCCAACAATTGCAACGTACGGATACGCGCAGGGTTCAGTTCCAGCACATCATCTCGAGTCTGAATCAGTTGCTGATTCGCCAGCTCAGCGATCAGGTCATTCAGTACACTCGCCAGTGCGGTTTTCTCGTAATGCAGGAACAATTCAGCCTGCAGCAGCGGATAAATCAGCGTTATCTGGCGTAACAGCTCTGTGGTCGTGATACGACGGCAGTGCATTACGATGCTGGCAACCAACGACGGCAGTACCAGCATATGCTGGATGTTATTGCGATAGTACGTCATCAACACCGCCTGCTCGCGTGGCAGGATGATGATGTCGCCGACGTTATCCTTCTCCACCTCAAACTTATCCATACCCAGCGCGTGATCCAGCAGCTCGGCGGCGGTCCGATTCGGCACGGTGGCATCCTGGTTGTAAGGGACATTACGCAGCAGTTGCAGGTAACACTCCAGTTGCTCTTCCATCTGCTCACGGGTTAACGCCCGCTGACGGGAGGCGAGCAGCGCAGTACAACACAGGTTCATCGCGTTGGCTGCTGCGGCATTGTTGATACGCACCATGATGTTATCGGCGATATCCTGCACGGTTGGCGTCAACCAGGCCGGTCGTTGCGGATCGATAGGATCGATGGCATCACGCCACTGCGGTACGTGATGGTTGAGGTACGTGGTCAACGACAGCGGTTCGCCGATGTTCACATATCCCTGACCGAGGTTACGCAGTTTGCGTAACCCGCGCACCATTTGCAGGAAACCTTCTTTTTCTTTGGTCGCGCCGCGCAGTTCTTTCGCGTAGGTGCCCACCTCCATCACATGCTCATAGCCGATGTAAATCGGCACCAATGTGATAGCGCGAGTCCCGCCGCGCAGCATCGCCTGAATGGTCATGGCCAGCGTGCCGGTCTTAGGTTCCAGCAAACGACCGGTACGGGAACGGCCGCCTTCGACAAAGTATTCCACCGAATAACCCCGCGTGAACAATTCACCCAGATACTCGCGAAACAGCGTGGAATAGAGTTTGTTGCCCTTGAACGTGCGGCGGATAAAGAAAGCGCCAAGGCGACGGAAAATGGGGCCAGCCGGCCAGAAGTTAAGGTTGATGCCAGCAGCGATATGCGGTGGCACCAGGCCCTGATGGTACAAAACGTAGGAGAGCAGCAGATAGTCCATGTGACTGCGGTGGCAGGGAACATAGACGATTTCGTGTCCGTCTTGTGCCAGCTGACGTACCCGTTCGGCATTATGCACGTTGATGCCTTGGTACAAGCGGTTCCAGGTCCAGCTCAGTACACGGTCTGATAACCGCACGGCTTCGTAAGAGAAGTCGGCGGCAATCTCTTCCAGCAGCGTGATGGCGTTTTGCTGGGCTTTGTCATGCGAAATCTTTTTAACCCGGGCTTCATCGTCAATCGCTTTGGCGATAGCGCGGGAAGACAACAACTTATTGAACAGTTCCTGACGGACCGGCAAGCGCGGGCCGACTGCCGCCAGCCGCAGACGAGAAAAGTGCATCCGTGCTACGCGCGCCAGTTTGTGGGCGATAGTCTTATCGGTGCCGTGCTCGGTCGCCATGTAACGCAGTGATACGGGGACGGAGAAACGTACAAAGCTGTCGCGTCCCAGCCATAACACGGCGAAGAATTTTTCAATACCGTTCAACAGGCGCAGATGCGGTGTGCCTTGGCTCTGCCCTTCGCGACCGGGCGAACGACCGAACATGACGGATACCGGCACCATCTGTATATCGAGTTGCGGATTGTTACGGTGCAAATCCAGATAATCGTGGAACAGCTTTATTGACTGCTGTTTAGGCACGTAATAACGGAACAGACGCGGACCGTCATTAACGAAAACGTAGCTCGGTAAGGTTTTTCCGTCGATCTGCAGCGGTTGCAACGGATCGGGCAGGCCTTGCTCCAGACATTTCGTGCGCAGAGTCAGCAAATCCGCCTTGGAGTTGTAAGGCAGGACATAGAAAATGGGCCGCGCCGGATCCAACCGTTGTTCATTAATGGGATCCTGTGGAATGACCTTACTTTTAACCAGTAATTTTAGCGGGAAATTCAGTAGTTTATAGTAAATTATACGCCAACCTGACATAACAACCAGAAGCCTCTTGTTAGCAATTCGGGCCAAGGATACCAGAAACCAGACAGGATATCTGTGGTGATGAAACCTGTGGGGCGCGTTAAAATCATGGCCAATCACAAATTAAAGGCGGAGTACGCATGAACAAAGCAACCGGAATGACCCGCATCATCAAAGCGACGGGTTATTCGCTGCAAGGATTGAAACAGGCATGGCAGCATGAGGCGGCGTTTCGACAGGAACTACTGCTTACGCTTGCCGCGGTGATTATTGCCTGTTGGTTGCCAGTCTCCATGGTGGAACGACTGCTGTTGATCGGTGCAGTCGTGCTGATCGTACTGTTTGAGCTGGTCAATAGCGCGATTGAAGCGGTGGTGGATCGCGTCGGTACGGATTACCACGAATTGTCAGGCCGGGCCAAAGATATCGGCTCGGCGGCGGTATTCGTCGCCTGTCTGCTGGCGGCAGTCGTGTGGAGCGCGATACTGTGGAGCCGTTTTGCGTGACGCTCTGCATAATCACAGAAAAATCCGTGCAATAGCGATCTCGCGGTTCCCATAGGCACTTTCCCTGTATATACTCACAGCGAAACTGTATAAACAAACAGGGGGCGGAATGAAAGCGCTAACTACCAGACAACAGCAGGTTTATGATCTGATTCGCGATCATATTTCACAAACCGGTATGCCGCCCACCCGGGCCGAAATTGCCAGTCAGTTGGGCTTCCGCTCGCCCAATGCAGCCGAAGAACACCTCAAGGCGCTCGCGCGTAAAGGCGTCATTGAAATCGTGACGGGCGCTTCTCGCGGAATCCGCCTGTTGATGGAAGAAGAAGATCAAGGTTTGCCGCTAATTGGCCGTGTCGCCGCCGGTGAACCGCTGCTGGCTCAGCAGCATATCGAATGTCACTATCAGGTTGATCCCGCCATGTTTAAACCCAGCGCTGATTTTCTGCTGCGGGTGAGTGGGATGTCGATGAAAGACATCGGTATTCTGGATGGCGACCTGCTGGCGGTACATAAAACGCAGGATGTGCGTAACGGTCAGGTTGTTGTCGCACGTATTGAAGATGAAGTGACGGTTAAACGCTTGAAAAAGCAGGGCAATATTGTGCAGTTGCTGGCAGAAAATAAAGAGTTTTCACCGATCGTTGTCGATTTGCGTGAGCAAAACTTCTCCATTGAAGGGTTGGCGGTGGGTGTTATCCGCAATAGCGACTGGAGCTGACGCCCCTTTTCCAGTCCGCCCTTGATGGGTGATGCGCATTGCCCATACTGGTGTCCGGTGTGTCTGGATGGGCACCTTTATCTCCCGGTTTGATCTCCGGTTTGCGTCAGGGAAGGGCGATGAATTCAGAAATGAATTCAGGAGAAGCAATAGATTCAAGAGACATCAGGATAAAACAGTGTGAAGCAACGCTTCACACTCGGCACGTCGTCGTTTTCGCTGTTCAGCGTTTTTTAACAGGGATGCTGTGATCGTGATGGCAACTGTCCCGATGTTCGCAAGATTCAACCTGTTGGCATTCGCCACACAAACCATGCGCTTCCACCACGCTGTGACGCAAGGCAAAACCTGCCTGTTTGGCTAACTGGTGCAGGGTTTCTTCCACCCCTTCCGTCTGGCGTTCTGTTACTTGTCCACACCGATCGCAGATAAACAGCGCCGACGTATGGCTGTGCTCCTCGAAATGATGGCACAGCACATAACTGTTGGTGGATTCCACCTTGTGGATAAAACCTTGTTCCAGCAGAAAATCCAGTGCGCGATAGACGGTGGGGGGTTTAGCCTGCGGCTCGGAAACACGGAGCAGATCCAGCAGATCATATGCGCTGATCGCACCAGGCTGCAGGGCCATCAAACGCAACACCTCCTGACGTTGAGGAGTCAGACGTACATTGCGTTGCTGACAAAGCCTTTCAGCCTGGGCAACAAGTTTGTCCGGATTGGTTGAATCCATAGCAGTAACCCTGAAGCGAGTGTGAAATTATCCCGGCATAGTATCATGACTGGACAAAAACGCCGAGATAGGGACATCAAGGTTACTTGGGTGGCTCCCGCATTAGGGGACTTCGTCTGGTGAGCCCGAAGTCACTTAGACTACCAGGTCTATCAGTAATGCACGTGCGGCGGTTTCTGCCCGAATGATAACGCTCTTTTCCTGCTGAACAAACGCACCGTCGCCACAACGCAATACGCTCGGTATCGGTGCACTATTCCCATTAATATGCAGAGTGCCGTAAATCGACTGCAGATAAGCCCGGTTGCCGTTCAGTGTCAGGTGATGTTGTTCACCGGCGGCTAGATTTACATGGTGAATCCAGACCTGCTGACGCAGATGGAGGGCGTTAGCCGATTCATCCGGCGATGCAATTAATTGATAAGGCTGTTGCTCTTCCACCCGCAACCGTTGCAGACACTGGTTCTCCCGTGTCGGACACGCGTCCAGCCACAGTTGTAGCCGGGTCAGCGGCGTCTCACTGCCAGTATTGTGCTCGCTGTAGCTGATATTGGGTTGCGTGGCGAGCAACAAGGCTTCGCCAGCTTTGGCCCGGGTATGGTTGCCGTTGCTATCGCGATATTCTGCTTCACCCTGCAAGATGATATTCAGGATATCCACGCGAGGATAGGAACGTGGCTGAAAGGAGGCGCCGGGGGCCAGTACTTCCTGATTGAGTACCCGCAGCGAGGCAAAGCCCAGCAGATCAGGATCAAAGTAATGACCGAAAGAAAAGGTATAGCGCGCCTGCAACCAGCCATAGTCAGCCTGGCCGCATTGTTCTGCTGCTCTGCTAATGATCATGGTATTCGACCCTGAGAATTATTGATAAGGCGATAGTAATTGTCTGGACGATGGATTGTTAGCCAGTTAATCTGGTCGGTACGTTCAAAAATCCTGAATGAGTGAGTAAATGGCAAAGGAACGGGCACTAACACTGGAAGCCTTGAGAGTCATGGATGCTATCGATCGCCGGGGAAGTTTTGCCGCCGCGGCCGATGAGCTGGGGCGTGTACCTTCTGCCCTGAGTTATACCATGCAGAAACTGGAAGATGAGCTGGATGTCGTATTGTTCGACCGTTCCGGGCATCGCACGAAATTCACCAATGTCGGGCGAATGTTGCTGGAGCGTGGGCGCATCTTGCTGGAAGCTGCCGACAAGTTGACGACGGATGCCGAAGCGCTGGCACGTGGATGGGAAACCCATCTGACCATTGTGATGGAAGCGCTGGTGCCGACCGAGCGGTTTTTCCCTTTGCTGGATAAGCTGTCGCTTAAGGCCAATACCCAGGTGTCATTATTGACGGAGGTACTGGCAGGAGCATGGGAGCGGCTTGAGCAAGGACGGGCGGATATTGTTATCGCGCCGGACATGCACTTTCGTTCGTCTTCGGAAATCAACACCCGCAAGCTTTATTCAATGAAGAGCGTGTATGTGGCAAGCCCGGACCACCCGATTCACGATGAGCCTGAGCCGTTGTCGGAAGTGACGCGGGTTAAATATCGCGGTATTGCGATTGCCGATACTGCCCGCGAGCGCCCTGTGCTGACGGTGCAACTGCTGGATAAGCAGCCGCGTCTGACCGTGAGTTCGATGGATGACAAACGACGGGCGTTGCTGGCCGGACTGGGGGTAGCGACAATGCCCTATGAACGGGTGGCGCAGGATATTGCCGAAGGCAGGTTGCGAGTCGTCAGCCCGGAAAACATCATTGAAGTCCAAATTATCATGGCATGGCGACGTGATAGCATGGGTGAAGCCAAGGCGTGGTTTTTACGGGAAATTCCCCGTATATTCAACGCAGTTTGATGACAACCCACTGAGAACGCAACACCGTCGTCGACGTGAATCAAGCGACGGTGCTGCCAGCCATTAATGCTGCTAACGGTAGATCCTATGGGATTACCGGTAATGCTTGTCCCTACCGTGTGGCGCATCCAGATTCATATCCGGCCCGACGGAAATAATGCCGTGAGGGTTGATAGTGCCATGACTACGATAGTAATGGTGGCGGATATGGTCCAGATTGACCGTCCCGGCCAGACCCGGCAGTTGATAGATATCACGCAGGTAACCATACAGATTGGGGTAATCGCTTATCCGGCGTTTGTCGCACTTGAAATGGGTATGGTAGACCGGATCAAAACGGATCAAGGTTGTCCACAAACGGATATCGGCCTCAGTGAGGTGCTCACCAGTCAGATAACGCTGCCTGTCGAGGTGCGTTTCCAGTCTCTCCAGGGCGCTAAATACCAGCCCGGCTGACTCGTCATAAGCCTGTTGCGTTGTGGCGAAACCCGCTTTATACACCCCATTGTTAACCTGATGGTAGATCCACTCGTTGAGCTCGTCTATCTGCCCGCGTAGCGCCAGTGGATAGTAATCACCAACTGCTGCCCCGTCGTCGTCGAAGGCGCTGTTAAGCATGCGAATGATATCCGCTGATTCGTTGCTGACGATGGTGTGCTGCTGTGTATCCCATAACACAGGGACGGTAACACGTCCGCTGTAGTCGGCTTTCGCGTGCAGATAAAGCTGGTACAGGAATTCGTGCTGATAAAGCGTATCGCCGGTGGCCTGTGGAAAGTCAGTGTTAAAGGTCCAGCCTTGATCCAGCATCAGTGGGTGTACCACTGAAACACCGATGTGTTGTTCCAGCCCTTTGAGTTTTCGCATCAGCAAGGTGCGATGAGCCCACGGGCACGCCAGGGATACATACAGGTGATAGCGGCCTGTTTCTGCCTTAAATCCACCGCTGCCGGTGGGGCCGGGCTCGCCATCGGCGGTAACCCAGTTGCGAAAAAATGTCTGCGGCCGTTTGAAATGCCCGCCGGATGATTGGGTTTCATACCAGGTATCGTGCCATACACCGTCAACCAATAATCCCATAATCGGTTCCTCCCAGAATGATGACAATGGCGGTCAACAGCATGCTGTCGACCGCCATGAGATAATCAGGTGGTGTTACTCCGCTGATAATTCAGACTGCTATTACCATTTTTTGTTCAGCAGACGGTCGATACTGAATGCGCCCGGACCGCTAACGAACAGCAGGATGTAGCCGCCAGCGATAGACAGGTTTTTCATGAACATCAGCTGGTTAGCACCCTGAGCAAAATCAGTGTGGAAAATGAATGCGGTCAACAGGGTAAAAACCGCGGTGATGATAGCAGTAGTACGTGTCAGGAAACCGAACAGCACCGCCAGTCCACCACCCAGTTCCAGCAGGATAGTCAGTGGCAGCAGCGCCCCCGGCACACCCATTGCTTGCATATATTGCTGGGTTGCGGCGTAAGAGGCACCCAGTTTGCCGTAACCGGCGACGATAAACAGAATGGGCATCAGGATACGGGCAACAACCAGCAATGCATTTTCAAAATTTTTCATCGATATCTCCAGTAGTGTGTTTGCGGCCGGAGCAAAATCGATAGGGGGCGCATCCGGCATTAGCTTGTCTAAGCGTTTGTGTAACTGATGGAAGGAATACTAGAGGCGTAAACGTGCGGATACCAGCGAGTAAAATTGTTGTTTTTTGTCAGAAAAATTCACCATGTAGCGAGCTAACTGACAAAAATCGTGAGGAAAGGGCATAAGCCCTGCGTCATACAAAAAGACGGATATAGAGACCAAATGCGGCGTTTGATAGGGAAATGGTTGGTAACCTGGAGAAAATGGGCTTAATGACGCGGCGGCGGTAATATGGCGCGAACGAGTTTTACTGTGCTCCAGACGGTGGCGGCCCGACGCGCAAACCCGATCAGTCGCTGCGGATGGCGTATTCCCAGAATGGCGATGGCCGGTGGTATCAGCACCAGATAGCGACGTACCCGCGCCCATTTCTGCCAGCACGCATCGTAGGGTGCGGTCATCTCCAGCCAGCGGTTTTTCTCGGCGGCCAGATCTAACCGCTGTTGCTGGATGCGTCGTAGCAATTGCCGCTTTTCGGCAGCCAGACGTTGCTGACGGTTCATTTGGTTTCGTCCTCCAGCAGTGAACGGTCCGCCGCCAGTTCCTTACGGGTGTCCCGCAACAGCGTGGAGCGGCGCGCGCGTTTGAGCGTCCACACCACGCCGCATAAGGCCAGCCCGAACAAGGTGGCGGTAATCCAGCACAATGCCGTCAGGCGCGAAGCCGGGTCGATACTCAAGATGATCAGTACAATCAGGCTCATCAGGCCAAAGGCCGTAAACAGCAACGTCATGCCCACCATCAGCAACAGCTGAATCAGCAGGTTTTTTTCCTGTTCCAGCTCAATGACTGCCAGCCTGAGTCGCGTTTCCGCCATGCCAATCAGCAAGGCGAAAATGCGTTGTACCGTAGAAACAGCAGAACGGCCAGGGCCCTGACGTGGTGATTCGGTTGCCATCGGTTACCGGCGTGCCAGCAACAGACCCAGCACGACACCCACGGCGGCACCGATGCCCACCCCGGTCCAGGGGTTTTTATGCACAAACGCATCGGCACACTGTGTGGCTTCACGGGCTTGTGCGGTAATACGATCCCCAGTGTCGTTCAGGCGCTCGCGTGATTCTTTCAGCACGGTTTCTGCTTTGTCGCGCAGTTTTTCCAGTTCGGCTTTGGACTTATCGCCAGAGGAACGTAACACCTCTTCCAGAGTATCTCCCAAAGAGCGCAGTTCCGCCCGCAATTGTTCGGTATCGGATTCTTGTGCCATATGAACACTCCTTTAGTTGATGAATCATAGTGTTAACTAATCGTCGTGTTAACTATAGTGCAGATTTTCATCTTTGTTAGCGCAATGACGACGGATAATTCTGATAACCCGCAACAGAGCGGTGTCGAATATCAGGAAAAACAAAGAGGATTGGGGGCGATTGAACAGCAAAATGGAAAGCGAAAGGGATCAAAAATAAAAGAGATGAAAAGTGAAAGGGATGAAAAGTGAAAGAAAAGCAAACCGGTTCAGACGATTAACGAGAGGGATCAGCTTCTGGCAACCCGTATCGTGCCATGGGTACGCTGGGCGATGACGACGGTATTCGGCAGAGCGATGCTCAGTATTTCTTTGGCCGCACCGCTTTGTTCCGGTGAAGACAGTCGCACAATAATGCTGTTGTTTTCCGGGGTAATGCTTTTGATAGCGATACCCCGTTCATTAAGGCGCTGGTAGATGTAGAAACCATCTGGCAACGTCATGCCCTGATGCAGCGGGGTGATGTGCAGCATCACTTCGTCCGGCAGGCGCGGTGACGACATCGACAACAGCAATGCCAGCAGTGGAAACAGCAGCAACAGTGGACGCCAGATGGTGGGCTTCCTGAGCCCGGGGGAGTTCATCAATCAGTTCCTTTTTTCACGTGACATCATGCGTTTTTTACGCCAGAGCACCAGTATCGAGCCTGCCAACCCGACGCACAGTAAGACCAGTGGCAGCAGCATCAGACAGGACATCAACAGGTCTTCGTATTTACGGAATAGCGGTGTATTGCCCAATGCAAAACCGAGAGAAACCAAACTGGTGACCCACAAAAAGCCACTCATCCAGTTAAAGAACTGAAAGCGGATATTGTTCAGCCCGGATAACCCGGCAATGGTCGGCAACAGGGTTCGTACAAAAGCCAGAAAGCGACCCATCAACAGGGCTGATAACCCATGACGATGGAATAACTGGTGAGCGCGCTGGTGATAGTGTGCGGGAAGATGTGACAGCCATCCCTGAACGACGTGCGTATTTCCAAGCCATTTCCCTTGCAGGTAACTGACCCAGCAGCCAAGGCTGGCGGCGGTGGTTAACAAGGCGATAGTAAACGGGTAGCTCATGGTGTCTTTGGTGAGAAGCACTCCAACCAGAAACAGGAGGCTGTCACCCGGCAGGAAGGCGGCAGGCAGTAGACCATTTTCCAGAAATAGAATCAGAAAGAGCAGCAGGTAAATCATCCAGACGAGTTTGGGATCGGCCAGAACAGTGAAGTCCTGATGCCAGAGCGCATACAAAAGTTCTTTCATTATATCCATCTGGTGTTCCTGTACTGCGGCGTTGGAGAAACCACGCTGGGAACCTGAGGCCAGTCAACACCAGCCTGACAAGTCAGGTACGCAGAGCGGTCATGACTGAACATTGGTTGCGTATTCCTTCACATGTCTGTCCTGTGCTTTTCCTGTCAGCGATTTGCGCACCGGGCGTACTTATTTATTTATCCGCTTTATTTATCCGCGTATTTTTCACACCCGGTATTATTCCTTTTCGTTTTTTGCCGGTCAGGTCGTTCTGCCAGTCATTAAACGTAAAAAAAGTGTCCTAACTGTAACAAAAGCCATGCAGGCGAGATAGGAAAATATCACGTTCTGAAAACGTATAACGAGGTGTTTAGCGGGAAAATCGTGTGATTGCCGTCATATTTTACACTTGCTGACAGAACCCGACGTTGGATGACTTTTTTTGCCCCCGAAGGGTGGGGGCAATAGGCGCTAACAGGTGAGAAAATTCAGGATTTGCCGCTGGTGATATGGTCGAGGTGGACAACCGGATTTTCGGCAAACATATAGCGGTCGACGTTAAATTCAAAATCGTCGGTAGTGGCACGAAACAGCATCTGTTTGGTGTTTTCCAGGTGCTGCCACATCGCCAGCTTAGCTGCGTAAGGATCTTTACGGATCAACGCCTTGAGGATCTGGTCATGATCTTCGCACCAGCTTTCAATCGACTTGTCGTCAATGTGTTCGTGCAGTTTGCGCCAGTATGGGTTGTGAATGCGCTGGCTCCACATTTTTTCTACGATCGTCGCCATGGCTGAGTTCTGCGTCGCCAGTGCCACTTGCACATGGAACTTCAGATCCCACTCTGAGTCGCGAAAACGATCTTCCTGACGGGCATTCTCCTGAATTTCCATCAGTTGGATAATGTCCTGACGAGTCACCTGGGTGGCGGCGAATTCCGCAATATTGCTCTCTATCAGCTGACGGGCCTGTAACAGTTCAAATGGCCCAGCGGTGAGAAAATCGGCATCGCTGCCGTTAGCGGCCAACAGGTGGCGCTGTTGATTCGAGATCACGTGAATACCGGAACCTTTACGGACTTCCACGTAGCCTTCCACTTCCAGCATGATGATCGCTTCGCGTACCACAGTACGGCTGACATTCATCTCTTCGGAAATATTGCGCTCGGCCGGTAGCTTGTCACCCACCGGATACACGCCGTTTTCAATGCGTTGTTTCAATTCTGCGGCCAGTTGCTGGTAAAGCCGCCTGGATTCTGTCAGTGCCATGATGCCTGCTCTTAAGATAGATGACGCTCCATGAGGTAAGCTGCGTCACTGCGTCTATCCCGTTATGGTGTGTCGTGAATATCCCCGTCATGTTTCCCGTTGCAGGTGTACTGGCTTTCTGGTCCTGCCCGTTAGGCCGCTTTACATTTATTGCCAGCTTTCAATACGCGGGCTGGTTGTCCTGCAACTCGAATGACCTGGGGTATATAGAATGATAATCAGAATAGATTTGTTATACCACCTACAATAGATGGCGACCAACGCCCATGTCACAGTTAGCGGCCAGGGTTCGCCCAGAGGAAAGGATTCATCCGGTACCCTATGATACCGGATGAACGACGTGAGGCAGAAATTTCTCTGTTAGTGCTGCTGTGCGGCTTTCAGATCCGCGTCTTTGTTGCCCTCTTCGGCAGCAGGGTTGTTTTTCAGTACTGTCCAGATAACCACTGCGCCCAACAGGTCAAAGATAGCCAGTACGGCGAACAGCGGGCTAAAGCCGATGGTGTCAGCCAGTGCACCGACCACCAGAGCAAACAGCGTACTGGCAGTCCAGGCAGCCATCCCGGTCAAACCGTTGGCGGTGGCGACTTCATTACGACCGAAAACATCGGAAGACAGTGTAATCAGCGCGCCAGACAAGGACTGGTGAGCAAAACCGCCGACGCACAACAGCGCGATGGCGACATACGGGCTGGTGAACAGGCCAATGGTACCTGGGCCAATCATCAGCAGCGCGCCCAGCGTCACAACCAGTTTACGAGAAACGATCAGGTTAACCTTAAAGTATTTCTGGAACAGCATCGGCATGTAGCCGCCAAGGATACAGCCGAGGTCGGCAAACAGCATCGGCATCCAGGCAAACATGGCGATTTCTTTCAGGTTAAAGCCATAGACTTTAAACATGAACAGCGGGATCCAGGCGTTGAACGTCCCCCAGGCCGGTTCAGCCAGGAAACGCGGCAGGGCGATGCCCCAGAACTGACGGTTTTGCAGGATCTGCCAGGCGGACATTTTCTTGGCATTGCCAGCCTGATGCTGTGCTTCCTGGCCACCCAGAATATAATCGCGTTCTTCTTTGCTGAGTTTTTTCTGATCTTTCGGGTGCTTATAGAAATACAGCCAGCCGATTGCCCACAACATACTCAATGCACCGGTGACCAGAAATGCCATCTGCCAACTGTGCGCCATGATAGCCCAGACGACCAGCGGTGGAGCCAGCATGCCGCCGATTGATGAACCCACGTTGAAATAGCCGACCGCCACAGAGCGTTCTTTGGCCGGGAACCATTCGCTACTGGCTTTCAGACCGGCTGGAATCATCGCTGCTTCCGCCGCGCCGACTGCGCCGCGCGCTACAGCCAGACCACCCCAGCTGCTTGCCAACGCCGTACCGGCGCAGAACAACGCCCACAGGATGGCGAACACGGCGTAACCCACCTTGGTACCCAGTAAATCCAGTACATAACCCGCAACAGGTTGCATCACGGTATAACAGGCTGAGTAAGCCGCGATGATATAGGAGTATTGCTGAGTACTGATATGGAGCTGTTCCTGCAGTGTCGGTGCCGCTGCGGCAATTGCGTTACGCGTCAGGTAGCCCAGAACGGTACCGATGGTCACCAGTCCGATCATGTACCAGCGCAAGCCTTTGATCTTGAACATGTTAAATATCTCTCCGAGTGTAATTACCGCAACGAATACCGTTATCAGTCTGCTGCGATAGGTGTCGACCACGCTGAAAGTGACGGAGCGCTTCTATGCACCCCGGTCAAAACCTGCGGGAGTTGCCGCCTGGCCGGTTGCCCTGCCGCCGGGCACAGCTGGCGGGCTGCGACGGCGATCCCGCCGTACGCGTTTATTGTTTTCCGGTGGGGTTCAACCTGGTTGACGATATTGAGATTGAATCCCCTCATCAGGCAGCGCTACAATAATTTGTCATACCAATTTAAAAGTTGAGTGATATCACAAAACCATTATTTTGCTGGGGAATAAAATAATCAGGCCGACGAACAGGGCCTCCTGAGGCGGTGAAAGCGTAAAAATGGTGTAATTGAAAGCGATTTCTGTCATTTTTGAGATCATGACCTCACTAATGATGTAGGTTATTGCAGATAATTGGTGTGATATCTTTGTAATCGTGACCGCGTTTTGGTTGGCAAATGTAGTGTGAGGAAGCGAACATGCCCCAGTTTTTAAGTGAAGATTTTTTGTTGGATACTGAGTTTGCCCGTCGGCTGTATCATGAATTTGCAGCGGATCAGCCTATTTTTGATTACCACTGCCATTTGCCGCCCGCGCAGATTGCCGAGAATTATCGTTTTAAAAACCTGTATGACATCTGGTTGAAGGGTGACCATTACAAATGGCGTGCCATGCGTACCAACGGCGTACCGGAGCGTTTTTGTACTGGTGACGCCAGCGACTGGGAGAAATTCGAAGCCTGGGCTGCCACCGTCCCGCACACCATCGGTAACCCGCTGTATCACTGGACGCACCTGGAACTGCGCCGTCCATTCGGCATCACCGGCACACTGTTGTCGCCGTCTACCGCTAAAGACATCTGGAACCGCACCAACGCACTGTTGGAACGTGATGAGTTCAGCGCGCGCGGCATCATGCAGCAGATGAACGTCAAAATGGTCGGTACCACCGATGACCCGATTGACGACCTGCAGCATCACAAAGCGGTAGCTGAAGATAAAACCTTCTCCATCAAAGTGCTGCCGAGCTGGCGTCCGGATAAAGCCTTCAATATCGAACAGGCGACGTTTAACGACTATATGGCGAAGCTCGGTGAAGTGTCTGATACCGATATCCGTCGTTTCAGTGATTTGCAGGCCGCACTGACCAAACGTCTGGACCACTTCGCCGCACACGGCTGTAAAGTGTCCGACCACGCGCTGGACGTGGTGCTGTACGCCGACGCAGATGAAGCCACACTGGATGGCATTCTGACTCGCCGCCTGTCCGGCGCGACCCTGAGCGAACACGAAGTGGCGCAGTTCAAAACCGCGGTACTGGTATGGCTGGGGGCTGAATACGCCCGTCGCGGCTGGGTACAGCAGTATCACATCGGTGCGCTGCGCAACAACAACTTGCGCCAGTTCAACCTGCTGGGGCCGGATGTGGGCTTCGATTCCATCAACGACCGCCCGCTGGCGCAAGAACTGTCGCGCCTGCTCAGTAAGCAGAATGAAGAAAACCTGCTGCCGAAAACCATCCTGTATTGCCTGAACCCGCGTGATAACGAAGTGCTGGGCACCATGATCGGTAACTTCCAGGGTGAAGGGATGCCGGGCAAGATGCAGTTCGGTTCCGGCTGGTGGTTCAACGATCAGAAAGACGGTATGCAACGTCAGATGACGCAACTGGCGCAACTGGGCCTGCTGAGCCGCTTCGTCGGTATGTTGACCGACAGCCGTAGTTTCCTGTCCTACACCCGCCATGAGTACTTCCGTCGCATTCTGTGCCAGATGATCGGCCGTTGGGTGGAAGACGGCGAAGCGCCGGGCGACCTGCCGCTGCTGGGCGAGATGGTGAAAAATATCTGTTTCGATAACGCCAAAAATTATTTCGGTATCGAGTTGTAAGAAAAAGGGAGGACGGGCGCCGTCTCGGGCCCGTCTGTCAATGTGGTGATTTCGGGCTGGCGCAGGGTGCTGAATCTGCCGCCCTGACGCTGTCGTGCTGACCTGACGCTGTTTAATGATCTGATGGCTGTACCGACTGGCGTTTGTCCCGAAGTGTCGTGTTCTGAGGTAGCTTGTTAATGCAAACGCTTAATCGTCGTGATTTTCCTGGCCGTCGTCATCCTGACCGCGTTATTCAATTTGGCGAAGGCAATTTCCTTCGCGCCTTTATTGACTGGCAACTGGATCTGTTGAATGAACATACTGATCTGGATGCGGGTATTGTTGTGGTTCGTCCGATTGATACCGATTTCCCGCCTGCTCTGGATACCCAGGATGGGCTGTATACCACCATTATTCGTGGCCTGAATGAACAGGGCGACGCGGTGCGCGAGCCCCGCCTTATCCGCTCGGTTAACCGTGAAATCAACGTGTACCGTCAGTTTGATGAGTATCTGGCGCTGGCACATGACGCCAACATCCGCTTTGTGTTTTCCAACACCACGGAAGCCGGTATTAGCTACCATGCCGATGACAAACTGACTGACACGCCGCCAGCCAGCTTCCCGGCGAAGTTGACTCGCCTGCTGTTCGAACGCTTCAACCATTTTAATGGCGCCGCCGATAAAGGCTGGGTGCTGCTGCCGTGCGAATTGATTGATTACAACGGCGAAAAACTCAAAGAGCTGGTGCTGCGTTATGCGGCGCAATGGGCGCTGCCGACCGCGTTCACCACCTGGCTCAACGAGCACAACACCTTCTGTTCAACGCTGGTGGACCGCATTGTGACGGGCTATCCGCGCAATGAAGTGGACGCGTTACAACAGGAACTGGGTTATCAGGACACCTTCCTGGATACCGCTGAGTACTTCTACCTGTTCGTGATTCAGGGGCCGCAATGGCTGGCGGAAGAACTGCGCCTGAACCAACTGAAACTGAACGTACGCATTGTTGATGACATCAAGCCTTATAAAGAGCGCAAGGTGGCCATTCTGAACGGTGCCCACACCGCGCTGGTGCCGGTGGCGTTTCTGGCAGGCCTCGATACCGTGGGCGAATCGATGAATGATGCCCAGATAGGCAAATTTGTCGAAACCACCATTGCCGAAGAGATCGTACCGGTACTGGATTTACCGCATGACGAGCTGATGTCGTTTGCCGAGGCGGTACTGAGCCGTTTCAGAAACCCGTTCATTCAGCATCAGTTGCTGTCTATCGCCCTGAACGGCATGACCAAATTCCGTACCCGCATTCTGCCGCAACTGTTGATGTACCGTGAACGTCATAACGCGTTGCCCAAGCGCCTGACGTTTGCGCTGGCGGCGTTGATCGCGTTTTATCGCGGCGAGCGCAACGATGACCGCTATCCGTTGCAGGACGACGCCCACTGGCTGGAGCGTTACGAAGTGCTGTGGAGCGGCGTGCGCGCCGGTACCACGTCGCTGGCGCAGGTGGTGAACGCCGTGCTGAGCGATGCGGAACACTGGGAGCAGGATTTGACGCTGGTGCCCGGTCTGGCGGCGCTGGTCACCGAACAACTGCAGGCTATCGTTGAGCGCGGCATGCGCGACGCGTTAGCAGGTTATTGCTAATCGCATAAGGTCGTCCCCATGCAGAGCATCATTAAAATTCACTCACTGGATAATGTCGCCGTTGCCTTGCGCGATCTGGAACAGGGCGAGACGGTGTCGGCTGGTGATGTCACCCTGGCGTTGCCGCAGGCGGTGGCTCGCGGGCATAAATTCGCCCTCAAGACGATTGCGTCAGGCGAGATGATCGTGAAATACGGTCTGCCGATTGGTCATGCACTGGCGGCGATTGCCGCGGGTGAGCACATCCACTCTCAGAACGCGAAAACCAACCTGAGCGATCTGGATGAGTACCACTATCAGCCGGAGTTCATCAGTCTGCCGGAACAGATGGCGGATCGTGAAGTCCAGATTTACCGCCGTAAAAACGGCGACGTCGGGATCCGTAACGAATTGTGGATCCTGCCGACTGTCGGTTGCGTCAACGGTATCGCCCGTCAGATCCAGCAGCGTTTCCTCAAGGAAACCCATGACGCGGAAGGTATCGACGGCGTGTATTTGTTTACCCACCCGTTCGGTTGTTCGCAATTGGGTCAGGACCATGAAAATACCCGTACCATGCTGCAAAACATGGTGCGCCACCCGAACGCCGGGGCGGTATTGGTGATTGGCCTGGGATGTGAGAACAATCAGGTGTCCGCGTTTCGTGACACGCTGGGCGAGTACGACGCCGATCGCGTTAACTTCATGATCTGCCAGCAGCAGGAAGATGAAGTAGAAGCCGGTCTGGAACGCCTGCACCAGTTGTATCAGGTGATGCGTGACGATCGCCGTGAGCCGGGTAAACTGAGCGAGCTGAAATTTGGTCTGGAGTGCGGCGGTTCGGATGGGCTGTCTGGTATTACCGCCAACCCGCTGCTGGGACGGTTCTCTGATTATCTCATCGCCAACGGCGGCACGACGGTGCTGACCGAAGTGCCGGAAATGTTCGGTGCCGAACGTATTCTGATGAGCCGCTGCCGTGATGAGAGCACATTCGAGAAAACCGTGCATATGGTCAATGATTTTAAACAGTATTTCATTGAACATAACCAGCCGATTTACGAGAACCCATCGCCAGGCAACAAAGCGGGTGGTATCACTACGCTGGAGGAGAAATCCCTCGGTTGTACCCAGAAAGCCGGGCAGAGCAAGGTGGTGGACGTGCTCAAGTATGGTGAGCGCCTGCATACGCCGGGGTTGAACCTGCTGAGCGCGCCGGGTAACGACGCGGTGGCGACCAGTGCGCTGGCCGGTGCAGGATGCCATATGGTGCTGTTCAGTACCGGTCGCGGTACGCCTTACGGCGGCTTTGTGCCGACGGTGAAACTGGCGACCAACACCGAACTGGCGCAGAAGAAACCGCACTGGATCGATTTTGACGCCGGGCGTCTGATTCATGGGATGTCGATGGATGAGCTGCTGTCGCAGTTTGTTGAGCTGATTGTCGAGATAGCCAACGGTAAACTGGCAAAAAACGAAATCAACGACTTCCGCGAACTGGCGATATTTAAGAGCGGTGTAACGTTATAAAACCGATCGTTATAAGCCTGGCGTTGTAAATCTAAACGATTTCACATAAAATAAAACGGCGTTTCATTATTTGAACGCCGTTTTTTCATCATGGCGCTTTAAGGCAGGAATCATGACCTCTTACGTGTTTGCCCAGGCTGTTGGTGTACTGGCTTTTTTTGTCGGTATCACCATGTTTTTCAACCGCAGTGAAAAAAAATTCAAAATCCAACTCTCCGTCTATAGCGCGGTTATCGCCTGCCACTTCTTCCTGATGGGCGCGAACGCGGCAGGCATCAGTGCTTTGCTCAATTCAGGCCGTACATTGGTGACCCTGAAAACCAGCAATATCGTGGTGATGTTCGTGTTTATCGCCCTGACGCTGTCGCTCGGGTTACCGGGCGTAAAACACCCGATGGAACTGTTGCCGATTATCGGGACAGTGTGCAGCACCTGGGCGTTGTTCCGTGCACATGGACTGACGACCCGTTGCATCATCTGGTGTTCGACCGCGCTGTGGGTGACACACAATATCTGGTTGGGGTCGATTGGTGGCTCGTTGATCGAAGCCAGTTTTCTGGTGATAAACGGCTTCAATATCATCCGCTTCTGGCGTATGCAGCGTAACGGCATCGACCCGTTCAGAGTGGATGAGGCGCACTCTTCTACCAAAAGTGCCTGAGAACATCTACCAAAAGCGCCTGAGAACCGCGCCTGAAAAAAGAGCCCGACACACCTAAAAAAATGCCCCGTCTTCAGACGGGGCGCGTAGCGTGATAGGGCGACGTTGACAGGATGGCGTTACTGTCCGGTGCGCCGGTTAACCCAGATGTTGATAAGGATGGTGACCAGCAGGATAGCGGCCACCACGCTGAGCGAAATGGCGACGGGAATGTGAAACAGGTCTATCAGCATCATCTTGATGCCGATGAACACGAGGATCACCGCCAGACCGTATTTCAGCATAGAGAATTTTTGCGCTACGCCCGCCAGCAGGAAGTACATGGCGCGCAACCCTAAAATGGCGAACAGGTTTGACGTCAACACGATGAACGGGTCGGTGGTGACGGCGAAAATCGCAGGGATACTGTCTACCGCGAAGATGACATCACTGATTTCCACCATCACCAGCACCAGAAATAGCGGTGTGGCGTACAGCAAGCCACTCTGTCGGATGAAAAAACGATCGCCTTGCAGGGTATCGGTCATTCGCAGGTGACCGCGCAGCCAGCGCACGACCGGTTTTTCGCCGATGGCGGCGTCGTCTTCTTTCGCCAGCGCCATTTTAAGCCCGGTTATCAGCAGGAACGCTCCAAACAGGTATAGCAGCCACTGGAACTGGGAAACCAGCCAGCTACCGGCAAACACCATGATAGTACGCAGGACTATCGCTCCCAGTACGCCATACACCAGTACCCGGCGCTGATATTGCGCGGGGATGGCAAAATAGCTGAATAGCATCAGCCAGACAAACACGTTGTCGACGGCCAGCGCTTTTTCAATCAGGTAACCGGTAAAGAACGCCAGTGCTTGAGCATCGGCTACGTCGCGGCCTGCCGTACCGCTGAGATACCACCAGAAGCCGAAGTTGAACAACAGTGAGAGACTGACCCACACCAGCGACCAGACGGCGGCCTGTTTAACGGTCATCACCGTCGAGCCTTTCTTGCCCTGATAAAACAGGTCAATAGCCAGCATGATTACCACGATGATGGTGAAGCTGCTCCACAGCAGCGGGGTTCCTATCGTTACCATAACTGTATCCTTAGCGCCTTTCCCATGAGGAAGTGTGTTCTGGCCCAGTTGTCAGAAAACAAAACGGCCTGTGTCAGAAGGCACAGGCCGTTTGCTATTCACGGTGCTGCAAATGGACCTCGCCTGCTGGCAAGGTCTCACTTACAACTTAATGCGGACAAAGTCATTAAGGTTGCCTGGTAACCGAGTGCGCTTGCACTGTAATGACGATTAACCAGCGAGAAGTTACTCCCCTTTGCACTAAAAAAGATAGGATAGTTCCTGTACAGGGTCAACCCCCTGGCTTGCCACGCATGACAATCTGATGCATACGTGTTCACCGCAATGGCCTGATACCTCAGTATAATAGGGCGTAGAGGTAACGAACTGTCGCTACGTTGCCGGAAAACCATTTACTGCGACGCTGTTTTAAGGGATAAACAGCGCCAGATTTTGTATTGCAGGAGAGGCCATGAGCCAACTTGAGCTGGAAACACATAACCTGACGCTGGTCCGCTACCCGCAGTCTGAACGTGAATCATCGTTGCAGGCATGGGAAGCGGCGGATGAGTATCTGCTGCGGGAACTGGCGACGATGCCGATTGGCCCCGGTCCCCGACTGATTTTCAATGATGCGTTCGGCGCACTGGCCTGTGGCTTGCAGTCGCAGGCACCTTATTGCATCAGCGACTCGTTCCTTAGTCAGTTGGCGACCCGGCACAACCTGTCGCTCAATGGTTATGCGCCGGAGTCGGTCACGTTGCAAGACAGTCTCTCTCCATTGCCGAGTGCACCGGCACTGGTGGTGTTGAAAGTGCCGAAAACGCTGGCGTTGCTGGAGCATCAATTGCGCCAGTTACGGGAGGTGGTGACGCCACAAACCGTGATCATCGCAGGGGCGAAAGCGCGTGACATCCACACGTCTACGCTGCAACTGTTCGAGCAAGTTCTGGGGGAGACCCGTACCTCACTGGCGTGGAAAAAAGCCCGCTTGATTCACTGTCAGCCGCAAGCGCGTGTTATCGATGACAACCTGGTGGACAGCAACCCGGTGATAACGGTCTGGCCGCTGGATGAGGTCGCCAGTCCTATCCACAATGCCCGCATTCATAATTACGCCAACGTCTTTTCCCGCAGCGGGCTGGATATCGGTGCCCGGTTTTTTATGCAGCATCTGCCAGAGCAACTGGACGGTAAAATTGTCGATTTAGGTTGCGGTAATGGCGTGATTGGATTGACTGCGCTGGCGCTGAACCCGCAGGCATCGGTCAGCTTTTTCGACGAGTCTTATATGGCGGTGGCTTCCAGTCAGCGCAATGTGGAAGACAACCGGCCGCAGGATAAGGACCGCTGCAGCTTTGTCGTGAACCATGCACTGGCAGGCGTCGGGCCGGACAGTCAGCAGGCGATACTGTGTAATCCGCCGTTTCACCAGCAACAGGCGATAACCGATGACATTGCCTGGCAGATGTTTGTTGATGCGCGTCGTTGTCTGACGGTAGGTGGGGAGCTGCGGGTAGTCGGCAACCGTCATCTGGATTATTTCCACAAGCTGAAACGGCTGTTTGGCAACTGCCAGAACGTTGCCAGTAACGCGAAATTCGTCGTGCTGCGCTCGGTGAAAACCCGGTAATTCAGTATGGCATTTGTTGTCGCACGGGACTGTCATTATAATCCGCAGGTTACGTCAGAGAAGGCACGTCAGAAGGAACCCCCATGTGTATCGAAGAGTTGGAATCACGGCTGGAAAGCGCATTGCAGGCGCTGGAAGCCAGTGTCAGCCGACAACAGCAGATCTGGCAGCGCGACTATCAGCAGCTTCACGTGCAACTGATACAGGCGCGTCAGCGCGAAGCGGACTTGTGCGCCAGAATCAATGAGCTGGTTACCCGTGTCAACATGATGGATCAGTCCCCTGAACGTAATCCGTTATTACAGAAAATTAACCTGATCCGCGCCCATCTGGATGCACTGGCCAACGAGGCCACGGCGTTTCACCGCTCGTTGTTCTGAGTGTTTCTGGCCTTCCAATTCGCCGTCACGCTATGTTGACGGCGATAACAGCCCCCTGTGGCGGCTTTCTTTCCGTTGATGGCTTTCACACTGTTGATATAAAGACGGCGGGCGGTGGTTCTGCGCTTGAACAGACCCAGGCTTAACGCTAAGGTAAAACGCCTCCCTGTTCCCCAGGTTCAACCATGATTACCCTTGCCCTGATTGATGATCATCTTATTGTCCGTTCTGGTTTTGCCCAGTTGCTGGGGCTGGAGCCCGATATGCAGATAGTCGGGGAGTTCGGTTCCGGGCGTGAGGCGCTGGCGGGATTGCCGGGGCGGGGGGCTCAGGTATGTATCTGCGATATTTCTATGCCCGATTGCACCGGGCTTGAGTTGCTTGGTCAACTGCCGAAAGGCATGGCGGTGATTATGCTGTCGGTGCACGATAGCCCGGCATTGATTGAGCAGGCGCTGAATGCGGGCGCGCGTGGTTTTCTCTCTAAGCGTTGCAGCCCGGATGAACTGATTGCGGCCGTGCGTACCGTGGCAGGTGGCGGGTGTTATCTGACGCCGGATATCGCCTTGAAACTGGCGTCCGGCAGGCGGGATCCTTTGACGCGTCGCGAACGCCAGGTGGCGGAAAAACTGGCCCAGGGGATGGCGGTGAAAACCATCGCCGCAGAGCTGGGGTTGTCGCCAAAAACCGTTCACGTTCATCGCGCCAACCTGATGGAAAAGCTGGGCGTCAGCAATGACGTGGAACTGGCCCGACGCATGTTTGATGGTTGGTGATGCGCCCGATTGTCACCTGGCTCATTGCCGCTTTCGCCAGCAGTTTTATCTTTTGCGCCGCGTGGTTTTGCCTGTGGAGCATCAGCCTGCATCTGGTTGCGCGCCCGGATCTGGCGGTGTTGCTGTTTCCTTTCGGTTTGCGGCTGGGGTTGATGCTGCAATCGCCACGTCGTTTCTGGCCGGTGTTGCTGGCGAGCGAATGGCTGTTGCTGGTCTGGCTTGCGAGCGAAGTCGCGTTGACCCATCTCCCTTTGTTGCTCACGGGCAGCATACTGGCATTGTTGCCGGTGATGCTGGCATCCCGACAGGCCCGTCAGGATGACTGGCACACGTTGCTGTTGCAAGGCGGTGCGCTGATTGCGGCCGCGTTGTTGCAATCCCTGCCGTGGCTTGGCCGCAGTGAAGACTCACTTACCGTGTTGTTGTTGACGTTGACCGGTGGGCTGACGCTCTCGCCGACCTGTCTGCTTATCTGGCATTACCTGTCCAGTTCGACCTGGCTACCGCTGGGGCCATCGCTGGTGTCGCAGCCGGTGAACTGGCGTGGGCGCCATCTGCTGTGGTATCTGCTGCTGTTTGTGGTCAGCCTGGGGCTGCAACTGGGGCTACCGGCGGATTTATCGCGCTTTACCCCGTTTTGTCTGGCGCTGCCGATCATTGCGCTGGCCTGGCATTATGGCTGGCAGGGGGCGTTGATCGCTACGTTAATGAATGCGATTGCGCTTATCGCCAGCCAGACCTGGCATGAACATCCAGTGGATTTATTGCTCTCGTTGCTGGCTCAGAGCCTGACCGGGTTACTGCTTGGCGCGGGTATCCAGCGCTTGCGCGAGTTGAATGTGTCGCTGCAAAACCAACTGGTGCGTAATCGCCGCCTGGCAGAACGCCTGCTGGAGATGGAAGAATACGTGCGACGCGATGTCGCGCGGGAACTGCATGACGATATTGGTCAGACGATAACCGCCATTCGCACACAGGCGGGTATTCTTCAGCGGCTGGCCCCGGAAAGCCGCCATGTCCGTCAGAGTAGCACGCTCATTGAGCAATTATCGCTGAGTGTGTATGACTCGGTGCGACGATTGATGGGGCGTTTGCGCCCGCGCCAGTTGGACGACCTCACGCTGGAACAGGCGGTACGTTCGCTGATGCGCGAGATGGAGCTGGAAGAGCAGGGGATCATCAGCCACCTCGACTGGCATATCGACGAAGCGTCGCTCGGTGAAGGGTTGCGGGTCACGCTGTTTCGCGTCTGTCAGGAAGGGTTAAATAATATTGTCAAACACGCCAACGCCAGTGCGGTGACGCTACAGGCCTGGCAGCAGGATGAACGCCTGATGCTGGTTATCGAGGACGACGGTTGCGGTCTGCCGCCCGGGTCCGGCTCGGGTGGGTTTGGTCTGCTTGGAATGCGCGAGCGCGTGAGCGCGCTGGGTGGCACCCTGCAACTTTCCTGTACTCACGGTACGCGTGTCACCGTCAGTGTGCCACTGTCTGCCAGCAAGGAGTCTTGATGTCCGGCTTCCCTCACCCCCGTTTCTCCCTTATCCGGTTCCTGAATATTCCCGCCAGCGCGCCGCCGCTGCGCGACCGTCAGGCGATTGACGACACTTATCGTTACTGGCGTCGGCATATCCTGATTACGCTGTATCTGGGCTATGCGCTGTTTTACTTCACCCGGAAAAGTTTTAACGCCGCGGTGCCGGAGATTCTCGCCAGCGGATTAATGGCGCGTACGGATATCGGGCTGTTGGCCACGTTATTTTATGTGACCTACGGGGCGTCGAAGTTCCTGTCGGGTGTGGTGAGTGACCGTTCCAATGCCCGCTATTTTATGGGGATTGGGCTGCTGGCGACCGGTGTGACCAATATTTTGTTTGGTTTTTCCTCATCGCTGTGGGCGTTCGCGACATTGTGGATGGCGAATGCCTTTTTCCAGGGCTGGGGCGCACCGGTATGCGCCAGACTGCTCACCAGTTGGTATTCGCGCACTGAACGTGGCGGTTGGTGGGCGCTATGGAACACAGCGCATAACGTGGGTGGCGCGGTGATCCCGATGGTGGTGGGGGCGGCGACACTGCATTACGGCTGGCGTGCCGGGATGATGATCGCCGGTACGCTCGCGATCGTCGCCGGGTTGTTTTTATGCTGGCGGCTACGTGATAAGCCGCAGACGCTCGGCCTGCCGCATGTCGGGGAATGGCGGCAGGATGCGCTGGAGATAGCCCAGCAGCAGGAAGGTGCTGGCTTGTCGCACCGGGAGATCCTGCATAAGTATGTGTTCACTAACCCGTACATCTGGCTACTGGCGTGCTGTTACGTGCTGGTGTACGTGGTGCGTGCCGCCATCAACGACTGGGGCAACCTTTACATGTCGGAAACGCTGGGGGTGGATCTGGTGACGGCGAACTCGGCGGTGACCATGTTTGAGTTGGGTGGGTTTATCGGCGCGCTGGTGGCCGGGTGGGGGTCGGACAAAGTGTTTAACGGCAACCGCGGCCCGATGAACCTGATTTTCGCCGCTGGCATTTTGTTGTCTGTCGGTTCGTTGTGGCTGATGCCGTTCGCCAGCTATGTGATGCAGGCTACCTGTTTCTTTACCACCGGGTTCTTCGTTTTTGGCCCGCAAATGCTCATCGGCATGGCCGCTGCCGAATGCTCTCACAAGGACGCCGCCGGTGCCGCCACCGGGTTTGTCGGGCTGTTTGCCTATCTGGGGGCGTCGCTGTCGGGCTGGCCGCTGGCGCGTATCATGGACATCTGGCACTGGACCGGTTTTTTCGCGGTCATTGCCGTCGCGGGCGGCGTCTCAGCACTGTTGTTACTGCCTTTCCTGCGTGCGTCGTCGCCGCGAACCACGACAGATGTCGCGTGAACAGATGTAGCATGAACAGATATAGCGTGATTCGCTTCACCCTTTTCCTCTGAACCGGCAAAAACCGGGAAAATTTCCTAGTTTAAGCAGGACGTTCCCTCAAGCCCGTGGTGTCGGGGCTTCTTACAATGTGGGCTAAAAGGTCACTGCGGGTTGAAAGGCCGCAGGCTATCCCGTCCCGTAAGAGGAAACATCATGCTTAACTTTTTAACCCAGGTGCGTCGCCCGACGCTGGATCTGCCGCTCGATGTGCGGCGAAAAATGTGGTTTAAGCCGTTCATGCAGTCTTATCTGGTGGTATTCATCGGCTACCTAACCATGTATTTGATCCGTAAAAACTTTAACATCGCCCAAAATGACATGATCGGCACCTATGGGCTGAGCATGACGCAGCTTGGCATGATTGGTCTGGGCTTTTCGATAACCTACGGCGTGGGTAAAACGCTGGTGTCCTATTACGCCGACGGTAAAAACACCAAGCAGTTTCTGCCGTTTATGCTGATCCTGTCGGCGATTTGCATGCTCGGTTTCAGTGCCAGCATGGGAACCGGTTCCGTCAGCCTGCTTTTGATGATCGCGTTTTATGCGCTGAGTGGGTTCTTCCAGAGTACCGGCGGGTCATGCAGCTATTCCACGATTACCAAGTGGACGCCACGCCGCAAGCGCGGCACCTATCTGGGGCTGTGGAATATTTCCCATAACCTCGGCGGTGCGGGGGCCGCCGGTGTCGCTCTGTTCGGTGCCAACTATCTGTTCGACGGTCATGTCATCGGTATGTTTATTTTCCCGTCTATCATCGCGTTGGTTGTCGGCTTCATTGGCCTGCGGTTTGGCAGTGACTCACCGGAATCCTACGGCTTGGGAAAAGCAGAGGAGCTGTTTGATGAAGCTATCTCTGACGAAGATAAAGAAGCCGAGGACGGCACCATGACCAAATGGCAGATATTCGTTGAGTACGTGCTGAAAAATAAAGTGATCTGGCTGCTGTGTTTCTCCAATATCTTCCTGTACGTGGTGCGGATCGGTATCGACCAGTGGTCCACGGTGTATGCCTATCAGGAGCTGAAGTTACCGAAAGCTGTCGCCATTCAGGGCTTCACCCTGTTTGAAGCCGGTGCGCTGGTGGGAACGTTGTTGTGGGGCTGGCTGTCGGATTTGGCGAACGGCCGCCGTGGACTGGTTGCCTGTATCGCGCTGGCGCTGATCATCGTCACGCTGGGGGTCTATCAGCATGCCAGCAACCAGTATGTTTACCTGTCGTCGCTGTTTGCGCTGGGCTTTCTGGTGTTCGGCCCGCAGTTGCTGATTGGCGTAGCCGCCGTTGGGTTTGTACCGAAGAAAGCTATCGGCGCTGCGGATGGTATTAAAGGTACCTTCGCTTACCTGATTGGTGACAGTTTCGCCAAGCTGGGTTTGGGCATGATAGCCGATGGCACCCCGATTTTCGGGCTGACCGGCTGGGCGGGAACGTTTGCCGCGCTCGATGCCGCCGCTATCGGCTGTATCTGCCTGATGGCGATGGTTGCCGTGATGGAAGAGCGCAAAATCCGCCGTGAAAAACATCTTCGTCAGACGCAAACCGCCTGATAAACATAGCGTGATCGGGCGTTAACGAAAAGGCAGAGTGATTAACCACCCTGCCTTTTGCTCATTCTGGCGTGTCGCTTACGGAATACTTCCGCTTTCTCCACAATTGGCGCAATTGTGAATATCTCCCTTGCAAACCTTTACCCTGACTCTCGGTTAACTGAATTTCACCGACCTATACTGCATCACAAAGGTTGATGCATTACAGGTTGACGCACTGTGGTGTGTTGATAATTAAAACCGTAACGTGAAGGAAGGTCTTATGTCTAAATTAACTGTGATGATGATTGCCTCTGCACTGGCGCTGAGTAGCGCCGGGTTCGCCCACGCTCAGGATACCACCCCGCCGGATCAGGGGGGACGCATGATGAAACATCATGACGGCGAACGTGGCGAACGCGGAATGGAGGAAAACATGATGTTCAAGGGGCTGAACCTGACCGATGAGCAGCGCCAGAAAATGCGCGACATTATGGCGAATGCGAAAAAGGATCGTGAGCGTCCTTCGCCAGAACAGCGTGCGCAATGGCACAGCCTGATTGCGGCTGACAGTTTTGATAAAGCCAAAGCGGAAGCGGTGGTCAATAGCATGGTCGAGGCCAACAAAGCCCATATGCTGACCCGTCTGGAGATTCAGAACAAAATGTACAACGTGCTGACGCCAGACCAGAAAAAGCAGTTTAACGACAATTTTGCCAAACACCAGCAAGAACCTGCTGCACCGAAAGCGCCGTAATCACGCTAACCGGATGTCATCGAAACGCGCCTTGGGGGCGCGTTTGATGCTGTTGAAAAACAGCGATGTTGTTTTATGAATGGTGAAGTTTGTCCGGTCAGTGAAAAGTTTCGTGCGGAATGAGGGGTGTAGTTTCTTTGCTGCTTTATCGCACGCACGACAATGAGAGGCTCAAACGCCGCCTCTCCTTGACCACTGGCTTGGTGGCTAAACAGTGGCGCTACGCGCTACCTTCGGCGTTCGCCTTCGCTGTTCGGGCCGCCCGTGACGTGCTCCCGGCACGGCACGGGCTTTCGCCGCGTCCAGGCGGCTCACCCGGCGAAGTCGTCCACCTCAGCACTGTCTGGGACGCCAGAAAAACCTACTCACCGATAATCAAGGTATTTGTCAGCAATTTGAAACGCGCCTTGGGGCGCGTTTTTTAGTTGAGTACATGGGGTACAGGCCGTAAACCGGGCGGATGATTTTGACCGGCAGAAAGCACGATGTTGCACCGATCTCTTGCGTTCAGACAGGTTTTTTCCCATCAGCACTTTTCAATCGGTCTATCTTGCTCTATCAATAGCGCGTCATTGTGATTCAAGGAGTGCTGTTCATGGCGTCTTTCGCCCTAAAATCCGTTCTCTTTCTCGGTATTCTTGGCGTGCTGAGCGCCTGTAAACCGCAATCGCCCGCCGAAAATTCGCGCCCGTTTACCACCTTTGAAGGTAAAACCATGGGCACGTTCTACAGCGTGAAGATAAGCGGGGCGTTGCCGGAAAGCAGCCAGCAGTTGCAACAGGAAGTCGATGCGTTGCTGGAACAGGCGAACAACGAGATTTCCACGTACCGTAGTGATTCGGTTTTATCCCGTTTTAACCGCTACGCTGGGACAGACCCTCAGCCAATCAGTAATGGCATGGCGGATATTATTCTGGCCGCACAGCGTATCGGCCGGGCAACCGGCGGGGCGATGGATATCACGGTAGGGCCGCTGGTTAACCTGTGGGGGTTCGGGCCGCAGAAGCAGCCGACCAGGGTTCCCAGCCAGCAACAGATTGATGAGGCTCGGCATAAAGTGGGGCTAAACCACCTGCGTCTGATCAGTAATAATCAGGGCGAATGGCTGCAAAAAGATCTGCCCGATATGTATGTGGATCTTTCCACGCTGGGCGAGGGATACGGCGCTGAGTTGCTGGCGCAACTGATGACCCGTAAAGGCATCACCAATTATCTGGTGTCGGTCGGCGGCGCGATTTCCAGTCGAGGTGTCAACGGTCAGGGACAACCCTGGCGGGTTGCGATTCAGAAACCCACCGATAAAGAAAACGCGATTCAGGCCGCGGTTGACCTGCAGGGCTACGGTATCAGCACCTCCGGCAGTTATCGCAATTATTTCGAGCAGGATGGCAAGCGCTACTCTCATATCATCGACCCGGCCACAGGGCGGCCGATTACCCATCAGCTGGTTTCCGCCACCGTGATTGCCAGAACAGCGCTGGAAGCCGATGGCTGGGATACCGGGTTGATGGTGCTGGGTACCGAAAAAGCGTTGAAGCTGGCGGAACAGCAGGGACTGGCGGTTTACCTGATTACCAAAACCGATAAAGGATTCGAGGCGGTGATGACCCCGCAATTCAAGGCGTTTTTGTTACCGACGCCATAAGGCTTGTCGATAGGCGGGCGTTTAACGACCGGTAAAGACCACATAGGGGGTATCCCCTACGTGGTCATCATCATACTAATCAGTCAACTGTCGGCATGTCCGCAGAGAAGCGGGCTGCAGCGCTCAGGACTGCCTGAATCGACGCGGTCGTGATGTTCGTATGGCGGCCTACGCCAAAGCGTGAGCCGGGTACACCGGGTATGGCCGCCTCGACAATCGCCAGTGCTACCGCGCTGGAACCCGCGCCCAGGCTGCGTTCTTCATAGCTGTCTATGCGTAGCGGTAAGCCCAGCGCGGCCACCGTCGCGGCAATCGGGCCGTTGCCTGTTCCCTCGACAATCCTGACGTCTCCATCCGTATGAAGGAGTTCCAGTGCGATACCTTGTCCGTCGGCATGATCGAACAGGCGGTGGTGGCGATAGATAAAGCCGGGTTGTTCTTGCATCGGAACAAGGTATGTCCGTTCGAACAGCGCCCAAATTTGCTCACTGGCCAGTTCCGTTTCGCTGGTGTCGGCCAGCGCTTGTACGATAGCGCTGAACTCTACCTGCATTCGACGCGGCATGACGATACCGTGGTCGCGTTGTAGCAAGAACGCGATACCGCCTTTCCCCGACTGGCTATTGACGCGCACAATGCTGTCGTAAGTACGCCCGAGGTCCTTGGGGTCAATCGGCAGATACGGCACGCACCACGGCTTGTCGGCCTGTTGTGCGTGTTGTGCGGCGAAACCCTTGGCGATGGCATCCTGATGCGAGCCGGAAAAGGCCGTGAAGACCAGGTCGCCTACATACGGGTGACGTGGGTGAATGGGCAGCGCGGTACATTCTTCGGCGACACGGGCAACCGCCGCAATGTCAGAGAAATCCAAACCCGGCGCAATACCCTGCGTATACAGGTTCAACGCTAGCGTGACGACATCGACGTTGCCGCTGCGCTCGCCATTGCCAAACAGACAACCTTCGACACGCTGCGCACCGGCCAGCAGAGCCTGTTCGGCACAGGCAACGCCCGTCCCCCTGTCGTTGTGTGGATGTACCGACAGCACAATGTGCTCGCGCCGTGCCAGTCGCCGATCCATCCATTCGATTTGGTCGGCGAAGACGTTAGGCGTAGAAACCTCAACCGTGGTTGGCAGATTGATGATCATCGTTCGCTGTGGCCCGGCATCCCAGGCGTGAATAGCGGCGTTGCAGACGGACAGTGAAACGTCCAGCTCGGCCATGCAGAAGGTCTCGGGTGAGTATTGCAAGACCCACTCGGTTTCCGGGTGGGCTGCCGTTAGCCGCTTGAACAGCCCAATGTGGTGTTCCACCATGTCGATAATCTGCGGCACGCTCATGCCGAACACGGTTTCGCGCCAGACGGGAGCAATGGCATTGTAGAAATGTACGATGACACGTCGTGCGCCAGCTACACAGCGTACCGTTTCGGCGATCAGGTCTTCGCGCAATGGCGTCATGACCATTGGGGTGACGTCTTCGGGAATCTGTTCTGTGTCAATCAGGTGGCGCACTATTTCGAAATCCGTACGCGAGGCGGCGGGAAAGCCCACTTCAATCTCCTTGAAACCAAGGCGTACCAGTTCATGAAACAAGCGCAGCTTGCGCTCGCGGTTCATGGGTTCAAACAGCGCCTGATTGCCATCGCGTAAGTCGGTGGATAACCAGATGGGGGCGTGTGTCAGGGTACGTGACGGCCATTGACGATCAACAAGATTGACCAGCGGGGCCGGGCGGTATTTCTGGGAAGGATCTGTCAGCATGAAAACACTCCAAAGGGATCGTGGATACCCGACTCCCCTGGCCTGGGACAAGCTGACGACGGTCGGGGTCAGGGGGAATCAGGATGGGTCATGGCACGAACATGCGCGCGCCGACCCCGACCGGAAATCAGCGGTAGTCGTCGTTGCGAGAGGGTAAGTGTAGTCATGAGCGCAATAGACCCTGTGGAGTGATTTACCACCGATTCTAGGTCTTGCACGTTTAGTCTATCTACATAAAAATAGACAAATCCTTTATCAGTTTGGACAAAATACACGGACATGGGTTTCTCTTCTCCCCAAGACGGCGGCCATGCGCTTGATCTGAGTGCTGGCGAAGCCTGTGGTCTGCCAGTATTTGGTGTCGCCGTGCATTACCCCGCAGGCCATGTCGTGCCTTTGCATCAGCATCCGTATGGTCATGTGATCTATGCGGATCGCGGCTTGTTGCGTGTGGAAGCCGAAAGTGGTCAGTGGCTGGTGCCGCCCACGGCGGCAGTCTGGTTACGGCCGGGGGTGGCACACCGGCTGGTTGCCCCCGTGTCGCTGCAAGCATGCGGTTTGTTCGTGCGTGAGGAGGTTGTCGATCGTCTGCCGACGGTCGACTGTGTCGTGCATGTCTCGGGTCTGCTGCGTGAGTTGATTATGGCGTTGAGCCGAGTCGACGATCCGATCGCCTCTTCCCGGCGCATGCATCTGCTCGGTGCGCTGCTGGTGGAAGAACTGCATACCCAGCCCGTTCTTCCACTGCATCTACCGTGGCCGATGGGGGAGAACAACCCGATGCTGCGTGTATGCCAAACGCTGTTGGATAACCCTGGCGATGCCGCTACCGCTACGCAATGGGCTGGCTTGCTGGCAATGGGCGAGAAGACCTTTCACCGGCGCTTTATCCAGTCGACTGGCATGACCTTCGGCAGATGGCGTCAGCAGTTGCGGTTAATGTCATCACTCACGCTATTGATGCAAGGAATACCGATCACCCAGGTGGCGCTGGCGAGTGGTTACGACAGTCACAGTGCTTACAGCACGGCCTTTAGCAAACAGTTTGGGCAGCCACCTTCCGTATTTGTTGCCACCCGATAGAACCGCTGGCCTTCGATGGATCGTTGCGCAACGTGTCACGACAGCGTCGGCGTTTTATTGTGGGAACAGGGCAGATAAAATAAAGCGTCAGGATAGAAACCCTCATGATTCCACGTTAATCCTCATGAGAGGGTTTTTATTTTATGGGGCATGATTATGAACCGGTGTTTTATTTATGAGAGGGGCTCTGTCATATTTTTTTCTGGTGTTGACCCTGTTGTTACCGCTTTCGCAAACCCTGTTCTCCTACCACCGTTATGCTTAGCGCCAAAGCCGCCTTCTGGCTCATGACGCCTTCGTCAGCCCTTTACTGCCTCGTACCATCATTTCTCTTGCTCAGGTAAATAAAGCGTTATCTTATTTAAAATAAATGTGAACAACTTATTTTCCCTTTTACCACGCTTTAAACAACGCGATGACATAATAGTGGTTTATTAGTTAATTAACTAAATTGATTATTTAGAAACTAAAAAGCCAATCATATTAACGCTATGACATCGGCCCGCTTAAGCAAAACAAAAAACAATAAACCGATAACCCATTCAAAGCCTATAAAACATTGGTAATTTATGGAGTCTCTTATGAGCGTTAATAACCAGGTATTCAGTCCGTTTACCTTGCCTAACGGTGTCGAGCTTAAAAACCGTCTGCTGATGGCACCGATGACCACCTGTACCGGCTTTTATGACGGCACCGTCACCAGGGAACTGGTGGAGTACTATCAGGTGCGTGCCGGTAGTATCGGGGCGGTGATCGTGGAGTGCTGCTTTATCGACGATAAAGGGCTGGCATTTCCGGGTGCCATCGGTATCGACCACGACAATAAAATCGCCGGGCTGGCAAAAATCGCCTCCGCCATCAAGGAGAAAGGCTCAAAGGCTATTTTGCAAATCTACCACGGTGGTCGCATGGTGGAGCCGAAACTGATTGGCGGGCGTTCACCGGTTGGGCCCAGTGCAGTGGCCGCACCGCGTGAAGGCGCGGCGGTTCCGCTGGCGCTCACAGGCGAGGAAGTCGAGGCGATGATCGCCAAATTTGGTGAAGGGGTACGCCGTGCGATTGAAGCGGGGTTCGACGGTGTGGAAATCCACGGTGCCAATACCTATCTGATTCAGCAGTTTTACTCCCCGAACTCCAACCAGCGCACCGACGAATGGGGCGGTAGCCGCGACAACCGCGCCAGATTTCCGCTCGCTGTGCTGGATATCACTCACAAAATGGCACGCCAGTATGCAGACGATTCTTTCATCATCGGCTATCGCTTTTCGCCGGAAGAAATCGAAGAACCGGGCATCCGCTTTGACGACACCCTGTACCTGTTGGAGAAACTGGCGGCTCGCGGGCTGGATTATCTGCATTTCTCCATGGGGTATACCCTGCGTTCTTCCATCGTCGATACCACCGATCCTACCCCGCTGATTGGCAAATATGTCGCCATGCGTTCTGACACGCTGGCTAAAGTACCGGTTATCGGCGTGGGCGGGGTGGTTAATCAGGCGGATGCCGATGCCGCGCTGGAGCATGGTTACGACCTGGTGGCGGTAGGGAAAGCCTGCATTGCTTACCCGGACTGGACCGAGCGGCTCATTAGTCAGCAGAAGATCGACTTGTTTATCGACAGCACCCAGCGTGAAGCTCTGACCATTCCAGAGCCGTTGTGGCGCTTCTCTCTGGTGGAAGCGATGATCCGCGATATGGGTCTGGCAGCGAAGAAATTCAAAGCCGGCGTTTTTCAGGAAACCGTACAGGATGATGCCGGTGAGCTGGTTATTAACATCAGTCTGGAAACGGACCGCATCGCCGATGTGACACTCATGCCCCATGCGCAGTTGCATACCGACTTTGTCAGCAGCTTTGAGGTGATTCGTTCACGCATTCTGGAGGCGAACAGCCCGCATGTGGATGCTGTCACTGGTGCGACGGTGCAAAGCGAAGCGGTGAAAAAAGCCGTCTCCAAGGCACTGGCCCGATCCTGCAAGGCGGCGATTGTGGAGGAAGGTGGTGACCTGGCCGAGATGAATTGCTATGACGTGGTGGTGATCGGCAGTGGTGGCGCAGGCCTGGCAGCAGCGATTCAGGCCTGTGATGACGGTGCCCGCGTGCTGATTGTCGAGAAAATGTCCAGCATCGGTGGCAATACCATCAAAGCGTCTGTCGGTATGAATGCGGCAGGCACCCGTTTCCAGAAAATGCGCGGTATTGTCGACGACAAGCAGCGTTTCTACGAGGAGACCCTGAAAGGCGGTAAACAAAAAAATAACCCCGATTTGCTGAAACGATTCGTCGAAGGTGCGCCGATGGCGATCGACTGGCTGGCGGAGCGTGGCATCGAACTGAACGACATTACTATTACTGGCGGCATGAGCGTGGATCGTACCCACCGACCGGCAGATGGCTCGGCGGTTGGCGGTTTCCTGATCAGCGGGCTGGTCAAAAATATCAATAAGCGCAACATCGACGTCATGCTGGAAACCGCGGTCATTGATATCCTCCACGACGCCGGTGCGGTGACCGGGGTGCGTGTGCAGAGCGAAGACAACGAACAACTGACCATCGCCACCAAAGGGGTGATCGTTGCCACCGGTGGTTTCAGCGCCAATCGCGACATGGTGCTGAAATACCGCCCGGATCTGGATGGTTTTGTCACCACCAATCATCGCGGCGCCACTGGTTGCGGTATTGCCATTCTGGAGAAGGTCGGGGCGGATACGGTGGACCTGGGCGAAATTCAGATCCATCCCACGGTGGAGCAGAACACCTCTTATCTGATCTCTGAATCCATTCGCGGTGGCGGCGCGATTCTGGTGAATCAGCAGGGCCAACGCTTCTTTAACGAAATGGAAACCCGTGACAAGGTGTCGGCGTCAATCATCGCTCTGCCGGAGAAGTACGCCTATATTTTGTTTGATGAGCAGGTGAGGGTGAAAAATAAGGCGGCTGACGAGTATTTATCCCGTGGTTTTGTGGTGAGTGCGGCGTCTCCACGTGAACTGGCGGATAAACTGGCTATCGATGCTGATGCGCTACAGGCGACGCTGGCGCGCTATAACCGGTTTGTTGAAAAACAGCATGACGACGATTTTGGCCGTCAAACCGCGTTGCGTCATCCGCTCAATCAGGGGCCGTTTTACGCTATTCGCATCGCACCCGGTGTACATCACACTATGGGCGGTGTGGTGATCAATACCGATACCGCCGTGCTGGATCGCAAGAAACGGGTGATTCGGGGGGCTTTCGCTGCCGGTGAAGTGGTGGGCGGCATCCACGGCGGCAACCGCATTGGCGGTAACGCCATCGCCGATATCATCGTGTTTGGTATTCAGGCGGGCCGTAACGCCGCGACCTACGTGCGCATGTAAGTGCGGGGCTCGTGTCGGTCTGTCATGCCGGCCTGCGTCAGCCCTCGCTGCTGACGCAGGCTCGATCTGTTCTTTTTCAGAGGTCCCCACTATGCCGCCAGATGATCGGATTTATAGCTATTCCACTGTGCTGATGGGGTCACCCATCCTGCTCAAGTTGTTTGAGCCAAATGAGCCACTGGCAGTGTTGGTGTTTGGCCGCATTAAACAACTGGAAGATGTGTTGACCGTTAATCGGGATAACTCCGAGGTGATGGCTATCAATCAGGTGGCAGGAAAACACCCGGTTGTCGTCAGCCCGTGGTTGTTTAACCTGATTACGCGTGCCAGAGACGTCAGCTTGTTGGAAGGCAGCTGCTTTAACGTCACTATCGGACCGGTGGTAAAGCGCTGGAAAATCGGCTTTCAGGGGCACTGTGTGCCACCTGCTGATGAGCTGCGTGCGTTACTGGCGCTGACCGACCCCCGTCATGTCATTCTCAATGCAAAAGAGCGTTCGGTGTGGCTGGAAAAAGCAGGGATGGAAATCGATCTGGGAGCAATAGCGAAGGGCTATATTGCTGATGTCATCAGGCAATTCCTCTACCAACACCACGTCTATCATGCGCTGATTAATCTGGGCGGAAATGTCCTGGCTATCGGCAGGCCGCAAAGTGCCCATCAGGCCGCCTGGTCGGTGGGTTTACAAAAGCCGTTTGGCGACAACGGCGAACTCATCGGTATGATTCATGTAGCGAATAAGTCGGTGGTGACGTCCGGTATTTACGAGCGTTATTTCGAGTGTGATGGTCGTGTGTATCACCATATCCTCGACCCGAAAACCGGCTACCCGCTGGATAACGAATTACTCAGTGTCACCATTATTTCCGATGCTTCCATCGACGGGGACATCGACACCACCCTAATTTACGGTCTGGGTGTGGAAAAAGGTCTGGCTTACCTGTCCCGGTTACCGCACATCGAAGCCATTTTGGTGACTAAAGACCGGCGGGTGATGCTCTCCTCGCAGCGGCAGTATGATTTTACGCTGCTGGATGCGGAGTATGAGAAGGTGGTGCTGTAACGGCGCGACGCGCTATGCCTCGTTCAGCAGCGCTTTTTTGGCTGCCGCGAGAAATTCATCCGATAGCGGATCGCCACAGGTGGCTCGCGATAGTACCAATGCACCGATTAGCAAGGTTGCCTGCGTCAGTACCTGTTGCCTGCGCTGTTCGCCGTCTTCCTTGCCGGAAAGGGACTCCAGTCTGCCCAGCATGTCTTTCACGCCATTGAGATACACCTCTCGTATCGGTTTTTCTTCACTTTCCCGAGCGACATCACTGGCTAACGCGGTGATTGCGCATCCGTCCTTGACGTCATCACGGTGTTTGGCAGACAAGTAGTGTTCTACCAGTGTGTACAGGTTGTTTTGCCCCGGCTGTTGGCTGATCGCCTGCCATTGTATGCTGGCGTCTTCAAACGCCTTGCGGCTGGCGATAGCGGCCAGTTCATCCTTGGAAGCAAAGTGTCCATAGAAGCCACCATGGGTTAATCCCGCTGCTGCCATCAAGTCATTCACACTGACGCCGTTCAGGCCGCGTTCACGAAAGAGCTGCGAAGAAACGTGGATGATTTCTTCGCGGTTTCGCTCCATCTGCTGTTTTGATACACGGGCCATTGCTTTCTCCTCACCACCGGGCAGGCATCATCTTATTGTATGAAAATGTTAGACTCAATAGATGATGCCTTTCATCAATAATGATCAAACGACTCAGGCACGTGGCGGTCGTAGCGCGGCGATGCGCGCGGTGTCGCCGCCCTGAGCGCGGGGCAGACTGCTTGCTATCTGATCGTGCGGGGTCCCGAGCGAGACGGCGCTGGCGTTATCAAGGCGCACCATCTGTTCATCACTGAGCGTCACCTCCAGTGCCGCCAGAGTATCATCCAACTGATTCAGGGTACGGGAACCCAGAATAGGGATCAGACTAGTGCTGGAATGGGCCGCTTTCTGCCGCAGCCAGGCAATGGCAATGTGCAAAGGTTGCCGCTGTTGTTCTTGTGACACGGCGATGACTTCATCCAGCAGCGTGGTATCCCGCTCGATGTGCACCAGCCTGCCGCCAAATCCCTGTAGGCGACCTTCGCTGCTGTGGCGGTATTTCCCTGTCAACAGACCGCCGCCCAGCGGAGACCAAAGCGTTGCCGCCAGCCCCAGCGCTTCCGCCATCGGCAGCAGTTCCCGTTCGGCGGTGCGCTGTGCCAGGCTGTATTCCACCTGAATACCGGCAATACGCGACCAGCCACGCAGCTCCGCCATCGTATCCGCCCGGGCGATACGCCAGGCCGGAAAATTGGATAGCCCGGCATACTGGATTTTCCCTGAGTGGATCAGATAGTCAAAGGTGCGAACGATCTCTTCAAGCGGGGTTAACTGGTCGTCAAAATGTGCCCACAGTATATCAATACGGTCGGTTTTCAGTCGCTTAAGACTGTTTTCCACCGACGAAATCATGTTCTTACGGCTGTTGCCGGTTTGAGAGATGCCCGCGTCCGGCATCGCGCTGAGGGTATATTTCGTCGCGACGACAAAGTGATCGCGATCAGCGGCGATGAACTCGCCGATTATCTCCTCAGACTGGCCGAACTGATAGGCATCAGCCGTATCGATAAAGTTGCCGCCAGCATCGGTATAACGATCAAATACCTGCTTTGCCTCTTCTTTTTCCGAACCATAGCCCCAACGGGTACCAAAGTTGCCTGTGCCGAGCGCCAGCTCGGATACGCGTAAACCGGTGTTACGACCAAACGTGGTGTAGTGCATGATGCTACCTCTCATATTATAAATGTCAGTTGACATCTATAATATATGTCATACATCATCTATCCATGCAAGCATGATGTTCATCATCTCTCTCTGACAAAAGAGTAAACGTATGACAACGACTCCTTCGGTTCTCATTACCGACGCTTCATCCGGCATTGGCGCTGTCTATGCCGAGCGTTTCGCCAGCCGTGGCCATGATCTGGTGCTGGTTGCCCGCGATCATGTACGCATGGATGCCCTGGCAACCGATCTGAGCCAGAAGAATGGCGTCACTGTCGATGTTCTGTCGGCTGATCTCACCCGATCCGACGATCTTGCTGCGGTGGAGGCGCGACTGCGCGAAGACAGGCGTATTGGGATCCTCGTGAATAACGCGGGAATAAATATCGGTGGGAACTTCATTGAACAGTCGACGGACGATGTCGAGCGGCTGGTCACACTCAACACGACGGCGCTTGTCCGGCTTACCAACGCGATTGCCCCGCGGCTGGCGAAGGTAGGTGGGGGGACCATCATCAATATTGGCTCAGTGGTCGGTATGGCACCGGAGTTCGGGTTGACCGTTTATGGTGCGACCAAGGCGTTCGTGCTGTTTCTGTCTCAGGGACTCAGTCTTGAGCTGGCTCCTTGTGGTGTCTACGTTCAGGCCGTGCTTACTGACGTGACGTACACGGAGATTGGGGAGTGCTCAGGCACTGACATCAATACGCTTCCCGATCTGATGGCAGTAGAGGAACTGGTGGATACCGCGCTGGTTGGTTTTGATCGCCGCGAACCGGTAACCATCCCGTCGCTCCACGAATTCGGGCAATGGGCGACCTATCAATATGCCCGGCAAGCTATGCTGCCGGGGTTCGCACAGGCGCATTCTGCCGCACGTTATCGACTGATGCATACGCCGATAATGAATTGCGTCCACAGTGCGCCGATTTTATTTACTCAGAAAACAGACAGCCTAATGACGAATCAATAGACGAGGTATTTTATGACATCAAATAAGCCGATAGTGCCAGGTTTACTGGAGTTGGGTATCCGGCACACTCAAAGACAAGTACAGCCCGATAATCGGGTGATCGATCCCCACCTACCCAACCCGCCGTGTGCGGGCTTTTTTACATCCCTCGGATGACGCGCTCAGCGGGCTGCTGAGCCACGCCCTTTCCCGGTCACCTTGCCGCCATGCCAACCCATTGCGCCGCTGCCGGGCTTTTGCGGAAGAACGTCCACTGAAAACGTTGAAAGGAATTTCAGCGTTTTTCAGCTTTTTGGATCGGGAAAGGATCGATTTGAAATTACAACTGTCAGAAATGAAAGGGTTTTGTGTGGATTTGGTCAGTTTGAATGGATCTCTGAATGCGAGTAGGCGTTATCTTGGGCCACCTTGTTTGCAGCAATGATGCGGGTTTGGGTGTGGTGAGGCTGTTTGCAGGAACTGAAAAGCGGTGAACAAGCCGTAATTGAGGAAGCTACAGAGAAGGCTGAGCGTATTATGATGAAAGTCCACCGCCATTCTATCGCCACTAAACGGAGAAGACAAAAAAGCCACCCGCTAAAAGGTGGCTTAATCATATGCTTTTAAAGCTAAAATTTGGTGGCCCCTGTTGGGTTTGAACCAACGACCAAGCGATTATGAGTCGCCTGCTCTAACCACTGAGCTAAGGGGCCATGCGGGTGTTGATTATAGGTAATCCGGCTAGTCGGGTCTATAGCGCGGCGACCATATGGTCGTTTTGTATTCACTCTACAGTGGATTGTTATTATTAGGGATTCGCACATCTTCTGGTGGGATAGGGTACGGGGGCATCGGTTGGGTGAAGGGGATCGCTTCTGCCCGGCAGACTGGCTGGGTAAGGCTATCGAGGCCTAAATAAAAACCCCCGGTCGAAGCCGGGGGTGTGATAAGAGTAAAACCTGTTCTCTTAGTCGTCCAGGAAGCTACGCAGTACTTCAGAACGGCTCGGGTGGCGCAATTTACGCAACGCTTTGGCTTCTATCTGACGAATACGCTCGCGGGTAACATCGAACTGTTTGCCGACTTCTTCCAGCGTGTGGTCGGTGTTCATGTCGATACCAAAACGCATACGCAGCACTTTGGCTTCACGCGCGGTCAGGCCAGCCAGTACGTCGTGGGTGGCAGAACGCAGACTTTCCGAGGTGGCAGAGTCCAGCGGCAGCTCCAACGTGGTATCTTCGATGAAATCGCCCAGATGCGAATCTTCATCGTCACCGATCGGGGTTTCCATCGAGATAGGCTCTTTGGCGATCTTCAATACCTTGCGGATCTTGTCTTCCGGCATCAGCATGCGTTCGGCCAGTTCTTCCGGCGTCGGCTCGCGACCCATTTCCTGCAACATCTGGCGAGAAATACGGTTGAGTTTGTTGATGGTCTCAATCATATGCACCGGGATACGGATAGTGCGCGCCTGATCCGCAATAGAACGGGTGATCGCCTGACGGATCCACCAGGTAGCGTAGGTGGAGAACTTATAGCCACGGCGGTATTCGAATTTGTCTACCGCTTTCATCAGGCCGATGTTGCCTTCCTGAATCAGGTCGAGGAACTGCAAGCCACGGTTGGTGTATTTCTTGGCGATCGAGATAACCAGACGCAGGTTCGCTTCCACCATTTCTTTCTTGGCGCGGCGCGCTTTGGCTTCGCCGATGGACATGCGACGGTTGATGTCTTTTACCTGCTCGATAGTCAGGCCGGTTTCTTCTTCGATCTGTTGCAGTTTTTGCAGGCTGCGATGTACGTCGTCTTCAACTTCGCGCAGTTTTTCACACCAGGGTTTGCCCATGGACACTGCGGCTTCGAACCACTTGCTGTTGGTTTCGTTGCCGGTAAACAGCGTCACAAAGTTTTTCTTCGGCATTTTGCAAAGTTCAACGCACAGCTTCATGATCTGGCGTTCCTGTGCACGCACGCGATCCATCATGGAACGCATGTTATTTACCAGCAGGTCGAACTGTTTTGGCACCAGACGGAACTGCTTGAACACCTCAGACAGTTTGTTGATTTCTTCAATAGCCGACGGGTGGCTGCGGCCATGCGCCTTGATGCTGACGCGGGTCGCTTCGTACTGATCGCGCAGTTCGGTGAATTTCTGACGCGCCAGCTCCGGGTCGATGCTGTTGTCATCGTCGGTATCGTCTTCGTCTTCTTCGTTTTCGTCGTCGTCATCGTCGATGCCGTCATCAGCCAGTTCGGCGTTTTCAGGCGCGGCATTCGGTGCCAAATCTTCTTCGGCGTTCGGATCGACAAAGCCTGTGATCAGATCGGACAGGCGGCTTTCTCCGGCTTCAACGCGATCATACTGTTCCAACAGATAGGTGATCGCTTCTGGATACTCGGCAACAGAGCACTGAACCTGATTGATACCGTCTTCGATTCGCTTCGCGATATCGATTTCCCCTTCACGGGTCAGCAGTTCGACGGTGCCCATTTCACGCATGTACATGCGAACGGGATCGGTTGTGCGGCCAATCTCGGATTCGACGCTGGACAATACCTGTGCTGCGGCTTCAGCAGCGTCTTCGTCGGCGGTATTCTCAGCCAGCATGAGATCATCGGCATCTGGTGCTTCTTCCATCACCTGGATGCCCATGTCGTTAATCATCTGGATGATGTCTTCGATCTGATCGGAGTCGATGATATCTTCCGGCAGATGGTCATTGACCTCGGCATAGGTCAGGTAGCCTTGCTCCTTACCACGGGTGACAAGTAGCTTGAGCTGTGACTGCGGGTTTTGCTCCATAAGACGGTATCCACACTTCAGAATATTGGGGTTGGTGTCGGTCAGCGTAAATCGCTAACAATAGCATTAGGGGAATTTTTCTTATCGCCGCAGCCCCTGTAGCGGCACGCTGTAGGGATCAACCCTACTATTTATCGGCAGTTAAGCCGCAGGAAATCAGTTTTTTCGTGTCAGCGCCAGTTGCAGAGACCACAACTCTTTGCGCTCATTCATGCTCAGCCCGTGTGTTCTCTCGCGGGCAATGAGCGTATCCATCCGTTGCTGAAGCAACTGGTCGTAGAGCTCGGCCAGGCTGACCCGGAATTTCTCTTCGAGCTCGTCGTCTTCAATCATATGGTCCCAGGAGGCGAGGGTTTCAAGCTGCTTGCGATATTTACTTTCGCGATATTTCTCCAGCAGCAGCCCCATGTTCATGCCTGGGCTTTCATTGCAGGCTTTCACCAGATCTAAAAATAGCTCCAGCCCTGCCACTTTACTTTCTTCCACACCATCCAGTGCCAGTGTCGGCACCTCGGCGGACAGCCTCGGGTTTTGTACTAAAAGTCCTATCAGTATACGCATAGTTGTGACTTTTAGCCGTGGAGGCTGGTAAGACAATGTTTGTTCCGCTGTCTTCGGCAACAGGCGATCCAACTGGCTGTCATCCAGCAGCCCCAGTTTATGGCCGAGCTGTTGACGTAAGTATAAGCGTAACGTCTCCCCCGGCACCTGACTAATAAGGGGTAAAGCCAGCGTGCTCAGCTTGGCCCGCCCGTCAGGGGTACTCATGTCTACCTGTTGTAACAGCGAGTCGAACAAAAATGACGACAGCGGCATCGCCTGTTCAATGCGCTGCTCGAACGCTGCTTTGCCTTCCTGACGCACCAGCGTATCCGGGTCCTCGCCATCTGGCAGGAACATAAAACGCAACTGTCTGCCATCATCCAGATAGGGTAGCGCGGTTTCCAGCGCTCGCCAGGCGGCATCGCGTCCAGCACGGTCGCCATCGTAACAACACACCACCTGATCGGTGGCGCGGAACAGCAATTGAATATGGTCCGCCGTTGTTGACGTTCCCAGTGAGGCGACTGCGTAATCGATGCCAAACTGTGCCAGTGCAACCACATCCATATAGCCTTCGACCACCAGCAACCGCTTCAATTCCGGATTTTTCTGCTGTGCTTCGTACAGGCCGTACAGCTGTCGACCTTTATGAAAAATCTCGGTTTCCGGTGAGTTCAGGTACTTTGGGGTGCCGTCACCCATGACCCGACCACCGAACGCAATGACCCGTCCGCGTTTATCACGGATAGGGAACATCACCCGATCGCGAAAACGATCGTAAGTACGACCATTCTCGTTAGTTACCAACATACCGGCGTCAGTCAGCGTCGTTTTATCGTCGCTGTTGCGTCCGAAACGCTTTAACGCGTTATCCCACCCTGGCAGCGTACATCCGATGGCGAACTGACGGATGATGTCATCGCTCAAACCGCGTCTGGCCAGATACTCTCTGGCTGGCGTACCGGCGGGTTGGTTCAGAGTATGTTGGTAAAATGCGCTTAATTGTTCCATCAGCTCGTATAAACTTTGCCGTTGGTGGCGTTCGAGCTGGGTCGGACCGGTGCCTGCTTCGTAAGGGACATCCAGACCGTGCATTGCAGCCAGTTCTTCAATGCTTTCAACAAATTCCAGACGATCGTAATTCATCAGGAAATCAATGGCGTTGCCGTGGGCTCCGCAGCCAAAGCAATGGTAGAACTGCTTATCACCGTTTACGGTGAATGACGGGGTTTTCTCGTGGTGGAACGGGCAACACGCGTGGTAATTCTTGCCCTGCTTTTTCAGTTTAACGCGCGCATCGATCAGGTCGACGATGTCGGTTCGGGCTAGCAGGTCATTAATAAATACGCGGGGAATACGTCCAGCCATAAGCCCCTTATCTATATACGTTTATAAACGACAATAAGCCGCGCATTCCTTTCGGAAATGCACGGCCTTCGTATGCAACTGCTAAGTCTGCGGATTAATCACGCGGTGGAGGATAACCCTCCTAAAAATTAATACAGACGAGTGCGGCGTGCGTTTTCTCGAGCCAGCTTCTTAGCGTGACGTTTCACAGCAGATGCTTTAGCGCGTTTACGTTCGGTAGTCGGTTTTTCATAGAACTCACGACGACGAACTTCAGCCAAAACACCCGCTTTTTCGCAGGAACGCTTGAAACGACGCAGAGCAACGTCGAACGGCTCGTTTTCACGTACTTTAATTACCGGCATGTGCCTCTCACCTCAGTAAATTCGGTTTGTTGCTGGCCTTGTGCCAGCCTTTTCAAAATGGTGCGGAATTCTACTGCAACTGTGGCGCGTTTGTAAAGTCCATCAGCGATCATAAAACGCGCGATGCGGGGGTACGTGTCTGCGGGCGGGCTTATGATAGACTATGCGCCGCCTGAATCAAGCGGCCAGGTTGGTCGCGGTAAAAATGTAACCGAGAGTGAAAACAGCAATGCGCGTATTGGGTATTGAAACATCCTGCGATGAAACCGGGGTCGCGATTTATGACACGCAGGCCGGGCTGCTGGCAAATCAGCTTTATAGCCAGGTAAAACTGCATGCCGATTATGGTGGCGTGGTGCCTGAACTGGCTTCCCGCGATCATGTCCGCAAGACCGTGCCACTGATTCAGGCGGCGTTAAAAGAAGCGGGGCTACAGCAGGGTGATATCGATGCCATTGCATACACCGCAGGCCCAGGTCTGGTCGGCGCGCTACTGGTGGGCGCGACAGTGGGACGTTCGCTGGCGTTCGCCTGGAATGTGCCCGCCATACCGGTACATCACATGGAAGGGCACCTGCTGGCGCCCATGCTGGAAGATAACCCTCCTGCGTTTCCGTTTGTCGCACTGTTGGTCTCCGGTGGGCATACTCAGTTGATCAGCGTGACCGGTATTGGCGAATACCGTTTGCTGGGCGAATCGATTGATGATGCGGCGGGGGAAGCGTTCGATAAAACCGCCAAACTCTTAGGGCTGGATTACCCGGGGGGGCCGTTGCTGTCAAAAATGGCGCAAAACGGGTACCCCGGTCGTTTTGTCTTCCCGCGGCCAATGACGGATCGCCCCGGTCTGGATTTCAGTTTCTCGGGATTGAAGACCTTTGCCGCCAATACCATCCGTGAGAATGGCAACGATCCGCAGACGCAAGCAGATATCGCCCGTGCGTTCGAAGATGCCGTCGTTGATACGCTGGCCATCAAGTGTCGACGTGCGCTTGACGAGACCGGGTTCAGTCGTCTGGTGATGGCAGGAGGCGTAAGCGCTAATCGGACATTGCGTCAGCGTCTGGCCGAGATCATGGCAAAACGCGGTGGTGAGGTGTTCTATGCGCGTCCTGAGTTTTGTACCGATAACGGCGCGATGATTGCGTATGTGGGCGCAGTACGGTTCGCACAAGGCGTTACCGGGGAGCTCGGCATTACTGTGCGGCCGCGCTGGCCGTTGGCAGAATTACCGGCCTTGTGATGCGTTGCTGATGTCGCCTTGTCGCCCCGAACTCATCGCGGGGCGGCGGGAAAATCAGAGTTCCTGTTCAAACAGAACCAGGATGGCTTCATACAATTGTTTGACGCTAAATCCTCTGGCTGGCGTGGTGAAAATGGTGTCATCACCCGCAATAGTGCCAAGAATACCTTCCGATTTGCCCAGTGAGTCCAGCAGGCGTGCGATTAACTGCGCCGCGCCCGGGCTGGTATGAATGACGACCACGGCATCGTTGTGATCAACATCCAGCACCAGATTTTTCAGCGGGCTGGTCGTGGTAGGCACCCCTAACTCAGCAGGCAGGCAGTAAACCATTTCCATTTTCGCGTTGCGGGTACGCACTGCGCCAAACTTGGTCAGCATGCGTGACACTTTCGACTGGTTGATGTTGTCGAAGCCATCGTCCTGCAATGCCTGCACGATTTCGCTCTGAGAGCTGAATTTCTCTTCTTTTAACAGCGCTTTGAACGCTTTAACCAGATCTTCTTGTTTAGTAGAACTACGCATTCTGCACCGTGTCCGGGGAAAAGTGAAACATACCGCGATTATGCATTTAAATGAATTTTTATGCAATATAGGCGCGTATAAACCCGAATTATGGGGGAAACCTATCAGGCGAGAAAATGCGTAAGGCGATACTTTACCGGGACGTCAAAAAGTGTGCTCTTCATCACATAAAAGTAAAATAAATGTTATCAAAATGATGTTGTTTGGGGGCTGCTTACAGGTGTAATGTAACATACCCGTTAATCAGTCGTGGGCTTATGTCGGGGCACGCCACAATTGCCTGTTACTTTAATTACCTTTCAGATATCAGGCCGATTGTTAGTTTATTATTAATCACATAGTGCGTTATCGCTGCGCACCGATCTACTGCAGCGGACCTATGTAGTGCCCCTCTGAAAGCAGGTCTGGTGCCTGGCTTCTCTCGCGAGCATAAACGTTTTTAACTAAACGCATCCACGGTAATTTTACTTAACATAATAAGGAGTTTAGGATGAAAGTTGCAGTTCTCGGAGCCGCAGGTGGTATTGGTCAAGCCCTTGCTCTTCTCCTCAAAACCCAGCTTCCTTCAGGTTCAGAGCTCTCACTTTATGATATTGCTCCGGTTACACCGGGCGTGGCGGTTGATCTGAGCCACATTCCTACCGACGTGAAAATCAAAGGTTTCAGTGGTGAAGATGCGACTCCGGCTCTGGAAGGCGCGGATATCGTGCTGATGTCTGCCGGGGTTGCCCGTAAGCCGGGTATGGATCGTTCCGATCTGTTTAACGTTAATGCCGGCATTGTGCGTAACCTGGTTTCTCAGATTGCCAGCACTTGCCCTAAAGCCTGTATTGGTATCATCACCAACCCGGTCAATACCACGGTGGCGATTGCGGCTGAAGTCCTGAAACAAGCGGGCGTCTATGACAAAAACAAATTGTTCGGTGTGACGACGCTGGATATTATCCGCTCAAATACGTTCGTGGCTGAACTGAAAGGCAAACAGCCGCAGGACGTTGAAGTGCCGGTTATCGGTGGTCACTCCGGTGTGACCATTCTGCCGCTGCTGTCCCAGATTCCGGGCGTGAGCTTCACTGAGCAGGAAGTGGCTGACCTGACCAAACGTATTCAGAATGCCGGTACCGAAGTGGTTGAAGCGAAAGCCGGTGGCGGGTCTGCGACCTTGTCCATGGGGCAGGCTGCTGCTCGCTTTGGTTTGTCTCTGGTGCGTGCTATGCAGGGTGACAGCGGTGTGGTTGAGTGTGCTTATGTTGAAGGTGATGGCAAACATGCTCGCTTCTTCGCACAGCCGCTGTTGCTGGGCAAAAACGGTGTAGCTGAGCGTAAAGAGATTGGTACGCTGAGCGCATTTGAACAACAGGCGCTGGTCAGCATGCTGGATACCCTGAAGCAGGATATCGCGTTGGGCGAAGAATTCGTCAACAATAAATAATCACCTTTGGTGATAGTCCGTATTGCTGATAAGGCCGGAGTGTATTCTCCGGCCTTTCTTTTTTCGGCAGCATTATTCGGGCTGTGAATCTGATGGTGGGCGGATCAGTTTTTTGCGGTCGAGTAATTCTTGCGTTTGTGGATCAAAATAGCGGCTGGGCCATATTTCCGACGGATGAATACCCAGCGCATCTGCTATTAACCATTCACCCTTTGGCCACGGACGGGATAGGGCATTAGCCAGTGTGGAAGAGCTCAAGCCGGCACCGCGCGATACTGCAGCAAGTGTTGTCCCTTTCTTTCTCAATGCTGCGATAATATCAGCGGGATGCCAGTCACTTTTCCTTGAATTCATAATCCTTCCCTTATTGCTATTAAGACGACAGCGTATTAATGGTATAACTAACAGCTAATGGTTAATGGTTTTGCTAACCTCAAGCCATTATTTGGAAATAATATAGCACCAATTTCCTTAATATTTCCAAATTAATTTCCAAATGGATCTGAATAGGTAACGTGTATCACTATCGGGATGAAAAGGACATGAAAAAAGAGTGGTTTGCGACCAGCGAATTGGTTGGTATTGGCGGACTCCCTAAATCACGGCAAGGATTGAATAAGCGAGCCCGAGAAGATGGTTGGGAAAAGCGTCGCCGTAAAGGTGTACAAGGACGGGGGGTAGAATATTCTATCCATAGCTTACCTCAGTCTGTTCAGCAAACGCTGCTACTGCAGGAAACGTCAGGTGAATATGCGGCAAAACCATCAGACATGCTGTCAGTCTGGATTCAGATTTACCACCAGTTGTCTGTCCCCGAACGGGAAAAGCTGGTGGCGCATATCATGCGCGAAGGGGTGTCTTCTACGTTGAAGCAGCTCGGTCTGGCGAATACGGTAAGCGCAACTTTGATAAAAGATTTTTCTGATTAAATCTCTCAGCCATTCCCAGTTACTCTACTCTCTATTGCGGAATGGCTTTCTCCTATTTCCCTACTGTTTCTCTACTTTATTTCTTTCTGTGGAATTTTCACCGACACCATTAACTCTGCCTTTAACGCTATTGCGTTAGTGGTTTGAATAAAATTAGTCTATTATATGGAAACGTAATCGGGTTTTTAGTCGCCTGATTATGTATTCGTATCAGGAATGAGATGAAAGGGAGAGATTAGGATGGAAAAAACATGGTTTACGACGAATGAATTATTGGGCGTGGCAGGATTGCCGAAATCTCGTCAGGGGCTGAATAAAAAAGCCAAGGATCATGGTTGGGAAAGACGACGTCGCAAAGGCGTTCAGGGTAAAGGCGTTGAATACGCTATCTGGAGCTTGCCGGAAGAAGTCAAAGCAACATTGATGAGAGCGACGTTGATGGGGACGACGCTGATGCGCGAAACCGCGCCCGACTATGTCTCGGCGGCATCGGCCGGGGCGCAGGAGTACACCTGGATTCAAATTTATCATCAACTGTCGGCGGAAGAGCGTACCCGGTTAATTGGGCACATCCTGCGTGAAGGGGCGATGAGTGTGCTGGCCCGTTTGGAAAACGGGCCGCATAAATGCAAAAGCCTGGACTATGTAAATAAAGAAGAGTGATTTAGAAGTCGCGCTGCACTGCAAGGTGGGCCAGCCCTTCAAGTGCAGTGCGAAAATCACTGGCAGGCAGGCACTGAATTGCGGTGATCGCTTTATCGGCTTCTTCCTCGGCTCTTTGGCGCGTATAGGTGAGGGAGCCGCAGGATTGCATGGCAGCTAATACCGGTTCCAGTAAATGGCGGCCGTTGCCTTGCTCAATCGCCTGGCGAATCATGGTGCGCTGCTCATCATTACCGTGGTGCATGGCATGCAGTAACGGTAACGTGGGTTTGCCTTCATTCAGGTCATCACCGGTATTTTTACCCAGTGTTTTGCCGTCGGCGCTGTAGTCGAGCAAATCGTCAATCAATTGGAATGCGGTGCCGAGGTAGCGGCCGTATTCCTGTAACGCCAGTTCCTGCTCGCTGCTGGCGTCCGACAAAATAGCGGAAGATTGCGCGGCCGCTTCGAATAACCGGGCCGTTTTGCTATAAATCACCCGCATATAGCTGTCTTCGGTGATGTCCGGGTCGTTGCAGTTCATGAGCTGGAGAACTTCGCCTTCCGCAATGACGTTAACGGCGTCAGACATGACTGACATAACGCGCAGAGAAGCCAGGCTGGTCATCATTTGAAATGCGCGGGTGTAGATGAAGTCGCCGACCAACACGCTGGCGGCATTACCGAACGCCGCATTCGCCGTGGCTTTTCCCCGGCGCATATCACTTTCGTCGACAACATCGTCATGGAGAAGCGTGGCGGTGTGGATAAATTCAATCAGCGCGGCAACGGTAATGTGCTTGTCACCCTGGTAATTCAGCGCTCTGGCGGCAAGTACCGCTATCATGGGACGGATGCGCTTGCCGCCACCGCCGATGATGTAATTTCCTAACTGATTGATCAGGACAACATCGGAGTTGAGCTGATCCAGTATGGTCTGGTTGACGGCGGCCATATCCTGTGCGCTTAACGCTGTGATTTGCTCTAAGTTCATTGTTTCTGCCAGCTGATTGCTTCTGTTTCTGCCGTGAAAATACTGCTGATATCGGCACCGAAAAGGGAACGTTAGGCCCGATTGTACTTGAAAAACGGCACAGATAAACGGCAGTTCATGGGTTGTATCCTTTTTCTTCACATTGATTGATTCTGCGCTTGTCATCAGTAGGTTTTTTGCGTAGAATTCGCGCCCTATTGTGAATATTTATAGCGCGCTTCACATCATTCAAAGAAGCACGCAGGAAGCGGAGTTTTATATGTACGCAGTTTTCCAAAGTGGTGGTAAACAACACCGAGTAAGCGAAGGCCAGACCGTTCGCTTGGAAAAGCTGGACATCGCAACCGGTGAAGCTGTTGAGTTTGACCAGGTTCTGATGGTTGCCAATGGTGAAGATGTCAAAATCGGCGTTCCTTTCGTCGAAGGCGGCAAAATCAAGGCTGAAGTTGTTGCTCACGGCCGTGGCGAGAAAGTTAAAATCGTTAAGTTTCGTCGCCGTAAACACTACCGTAAGCAGGCTGGCCACCGTCAGTGGTTCACTGACGTGAAAATCACCGGCATCAGCGCTTAAGTTTTAGGAGAGCGGATTAATGGCACACAAAAAAGCTGGCGGTTCTACTCGTAACGGCCGCGACTCAGAAAGCAAACGTCTTGGCGTAAAACGCTTCGGCGGTGAATCAGTTCTGGCTGGCAGCATCATCGTTCGTCAGCGTGGCACCAAGTTCCACGCCGGTAGCAACGTAGGTTGCGGCAAAGACCACACCCTGTTTGCACTGTCTGACGGTAAAGTCAAATTCGAAGTTAAAGGCCCGAACAACCGTAAATACATCAGCATCGTTGCTGAGTAATTTTCTGGTATCAGGTTGAATCATAAAGCCCCGCACTTGTTGCGGGGCTTTTTACATTTAGATTGCACTATAAAGACGCTGTACGATAACGACATCAATAAAAAGAACAGGTGATGTGATGAAACAGAATGCTGGCATCGGGTTTTGTCTGGCGCTGACCACCGCCATATGCTGGGGAGCGCTGCCAATCGCGATGAAACAGGTTCTGGCGACGATGGAGCCTTACACCATCGTCTGGTATCGGTTTCTGATTGCGTCCGTTGGATTGGGCATTTTCTTGTACAGCAGAGGCGCGTTGCCAAAGCTGCGGGCGTTCGATCATCAACGCTGGTGGATTTTGCTGCTGATAGCAACAGTAGGACTGCTGGGCAACTTCGTATTGTTCAGCTCTTCGCTGCAATACCTGAGTCCTACGGCGTCGCAGGTGATCGGGCAGTTGTCTACGGTAGGGCTGATGATCGCCAGCGTCGTTATCCTGAAAGAGAAGATGCGCGTCAACCAGGTTATCGGTGCCGGAATATTGATCTGTGGGTTGTTGATGTTTTTCAACAACAGTTTGGTGGAGCTGTTTACCCGCCTGACGGATTACACCTTCGGGATCTTACTAGGCGTGGCGGCAGCCGTCGTGTGGGTTGCTTATGGCGTGGCACAAAAGGTATTGCTGCGGCGTCTGACTTCGCAGCAACTGCTTTTCCTGCTCTACGCGCTCTGCGTGTTGTTCATCACACCTTGGGCGAAGCCGGGCACACTGTTTCAGTTAACCGGATGGCAATTAGCTTGCCTGTTGTTTTGTGGAGCGAATACGCTGGTTGGTTACGGTGCCTTGGCCGAAGCCATGGCACGCTGGCAAGCCGCGCAGGTGAGTACCATTATTACGCTCACGCCACTGTTTACGCTGTTTTTCTCCGATCTGTTGTCATTGGCCTGGCCATCGGTATTTGCTGCGCCATCGCTTAACCTGCTGGGATACGTCGGCGCATTTGTCGTTGTGGCAGGGGCGATGTTTGCCGCGATTGGGCATCATGTGATCGCAGCAAAACGTTCCAAATACCCGCGGGTGTGAGTCTGCTGTGGTAAGGCGTGTTTAAGGCCATGACGAAGCTGATGTGGGCTGATTATTTTTAATACAGGTGAAATCCTTTCGCCAAGCAGGTACAATCAGCGCCCTTTTATCGAAACAGTTCTGATGCGTCGGTTTTTCAGTGGCAGGTGACATACTGTGGTTATCTGTCATCAACCCAATTCGTTGAGCCAAAGAGAACCAATAAATTATTCAAACGCGTCGGTCATTCTCTATTGGTTTTTTGCGGAGATAGTTCATGAAGTTTGTAGATGAAGCCACTATTTTGGTTGTGGCGGGTGACGGTGGCAACGGCTGTGTCAGCTTCCGCCGTGAAAAATATATTCCAAACGGTGGGCCTGACGGTGGTGACGGCGGCGATGGTGGCGATGTCTACCTGCTGGCGGATGAAAACCTCAATACCCTGATTGACTATCGTTTTGAGAAAAGTTTCCGCGCAGAACGTGGTCAGAATGGCCAGAGTCGTGACTGTACCGGTAAGCGCGGTAAAGACATCACCATCAAGGTACCGGTTGGTACGCGTGTGTTGGATAAAAGCACGGGCGAAGTGCTGGGCGATATGACCCGTAATCAGCAGAAATTGATGGTTGCGAAAGGCGGATGGCACGGGCTGGGTAACTCCCGCTTTAAATCCTCCGTCAATCGTGCGCCTCGCCAGAAAACCAATGGTACGCCGGGTGAAGAGCGTGAGTTGCTGCTGGAGTTGCTGTTGCTGGCGGATGTTGGCATGCTGGGGTTACCGAATGCGGGCAAGTCGACCTTTATCCGTGCAGTGTCGGCGGCCAAACCGAAGGTAGCCGATTATCCGTTTACAACGCTGGTACCGAGTCTGGGCGTTGTGCGTATGGATAGCGAGAAAAGCTTTGTCGTGGCGGATATCCCTGGGCTTATCGAGGGGGCGTCTGAAGGGGCCGGGCTTGGGATCCGTTTCCTGAAGCATCTGGAGCGTTGTCGTGTGCTATTGCACCTGATCGATTTGGCACCGATCGATGAATCCGATCCGATCGAAAATGCCAAAGTGATCGTCAATGAGTTGCAGCAATACAGTGCATCTCTGGCAGAAAAACCGCGCTGGCTGGTATTTAACAAAGTCGACTTGCTGGAGAAAAGCGAGGCGGAAAGCCGTGCGAAGGCAATTGCCGAAGCACTAGGTTGGGAAGGCAAATATTATCTGATTTCGGCAGCTAACCGTGAAGGGGTGAATGCCCTGTGCTGGGATGTGATGAATTTCCTGGAAACTCAGCCGAAAGCAATGGCTGAAGTCGAAAGCAAGGCACCTGAAAAAGTCGATTTCATGTGGGATGACTATCACCGTGAGCAGTTGGAAGCGGCTCAGGCAGAAGCGGAAGAAGAGTGGGATGACGATTGGGATGAGGATGACGACGAAGGCGTCGAAATCGTTTATCAGCGTTAATACCGCGACGACCATCAGGTCGGTAGTCGAAAGATTTGCTTGTTAGTTGTACATGTTTCCCCTATCTGCATACCGCAGATAGGGGATTTTTTTATCTGGTTAATTGTTTTGGTTGATGTCTTTGTAAAGACGACTTTCAAAACGGACCAGCGGAATACGTCGCTCTTTTTGATCTTCCGGTGGTACGGCATAGCCTGAAAGATACTGCACGAAAGCCATGCGTTGACCACTGGCGGTAGTGATAAATCCTGCCAGATTGTATACGCCCTGAAGAGAACCGGTTTTGGCTGAGACTTTGCCATCAAGTCCAGCTTCGTGTAGACCCGCCCGATAGCGTAACGTGCCGTCATAACCAGCCAGCGGCAGCATCTTGATGTAATTCAGCTCATTATCGTGTTGGGCGATATATTGCAACACCTGCATCATGGTTGCGGGGGCTATCAGGTTGTGTCGCGAAAGTCCTGAGCCATCAACAATAATGGTGTTGCCAAGATCAACACCCGCTTTCTGACGCAGGATTTGACGCACGGCATCGGCTCCGGCACGCCAGGTCCCGGGCACTTTGAAGCGCTCATGCCCGATGGTGCGAAATACGGTATCGGCAATCATGTTGTCCGATTTCTTCAGCATGGTGGTCAGCAGTTCATGCAGCGGTTCTGATTCGGTTTGTGCCAGTACTGTACTGGGGGTACCCGGTAATGTCTGGCGCCGAAGGTTCCCATCGACACGAATATCGGCCTGTTCCAGTTCGTCTTTTACGATGGCTCCGGCATAGCTGGCACCATCCTGAATCGCGAACGCCAAGGGTAAGGGTTCTGCCCGTTGTGTCAGGCAACCCGTGAGGGTGTATCGGTTGAGTTCGCCCGGCACGACATCCAGTTCGCAATACTGGGCATCAGGCGAGCCTTTTGGCAGTGTGCGTACTTCACTAAACATGTGTACCGGATAATAAGACGCCACCCGGATAAAGGCGTTGTCACCGGCTTTTGGCGCGCTATAAAGTGAAATAGAGAAGCAGTTTTTATCGACAATCGCCGCGGCGGGCGGTGCACTGAAGCATTGGGTCAGATCGTTCCAGGGCCAGCCGGGGGCTTTATCGTGGCTGGCGAACACGGATGTGTCGATGAATACGTCACCACTGATTTCCTTGATTCCCCGCTTTTTCAGTTCCTGTACCATATTGCGAATCTGCTGGCGCTTCAGTGTTGGGTCACCGCTAAAGCGTACTGTCAGATTGCCACGTAATACCCCGCCGGTGAGGGCTCCGTTGCTTTCTATCGTCGTGACAAAGCGGTAATTAGGCCCCAACTGTAGCAACGCGGCCAGCGCAGTAATGACTTTCTGTGTACTGGCGGGTAACGCCATCTGTTGGCTGTGGTAATCGAGCGTTGGCGTCGTGGCACCGATTTTTTGCACCACCAGCGCCAGATTGGCCCCATCTGGCAGGTATTTGGTGTACTCATCCATGGCGGCAGCGTTGGCATGCAGGGCAACTGCGCAGGTAAAACCGGTCAGAATCGATAAAAAACGCATAATCTCAATCAAGTACAGGGTAACGTGGTGGTCATACTACGGCGCATCAAGGGATAAAGTAAACGATGACCCTGGTGGAACTCTGGGGTAAAATACGTATCAAAATGCAAAAACGCGTCTGGCCTGGAAGTGATGTTCCGGGCGAGGCAGTTTTTGTTTAAATTGTCAGGTGCACTGGCATGGAAACATTCCGTCGCAGGTGATTTTATCGCGTCAGGATGACGGTAACGTGAGCCGTACGGATTTTTTTAGAGGTAGTGACGATATGAAACAATTTCCGATGACGTTGCGTGGTGCTGAAAAGTTACGCGAAGAGCTGGACTTCCTGAAGTCGGTGCGTCGGCCTGAAATTATCGCTGCGATCGCTGAGGCGCGTGAACATGGCGATTTGAAGGAAAACGCGGAATACCATGCGGCCCGTGAGCAGCAAGGGTTCTGTGAAGGCCGGATTCAGGAAATTGAGGCCAAGCTGTCTAATGCTCAGGTCATCGATGTCACCAAAATGGCGGCCAATGGTCGCGTGATCTTTGGTGCGATGGTGACGGTCATGAACCTGGATACGGAAGAAGAGCAAACTTACCGTATCGTGGGTGACGATGAGGCTGATTTCAAACAGAACCTGATTTCTGTGAATTCGCCGATTGCCCGTGGCCTGATTGGCAAAGAAGAAGATGATGTGGTGACGATCAGCACGCCGGGTGGCGTGGTGGAGTACGAAATTCTGAAGGTTGAATACCTCTGATAACGGTGAGCAAACAAGACGCCAGTCTGGATTGTAAAGAAAGGAAAAAGGCCGATATCGGCCTTTTTTCTCACCAGCGGGTCATGGAACCTTGCGGTGAAACAAGGTAACCTGAATCGAAAATGTTAACGAGGCAACACAATCTTGCGCTCTTTTGACGCACGATAGAGCACCAGAGTGTGGCCGATAACCTGAACGTTGCTGGCGCCGGTTTCACGCAGAATGGCATCGACAATCAACCCTTTGGTTTCACGATCTTCGGTAGCGATTTTCACCTTGATCAGTTCGTGATGCTCCAGAGCCTGTTCGATTTCAGCCAGTACACCTTCGGTGAGGCCGTTGTTGCCCAGCATGACGACTGGTTTTAACGGATGAGCCAAGCCTTTCAGGTGCTGTTTTTGTTTGTTACTCAGATTCATTGTCTTTTTTGCTTAGGTTAGGATTGAAAACGGACCATTCTACCGCCATCTCATGATTATCACCAATCCGGCTATACTGATTGGCTATCGTTGAGCGCTGTTGTCCGCTGCTGGCATCTTAATTAACACTAGTTAGAAAAATCATAGTTGGAAAATCGATGGCTAACAAAAAGCGTTCTGCAAGTTCCAGTCGCTGGTTGCAGGAACACTTTAGCGATAAATATGTACAGCAGGCGCAGAAAAAGGGGCTTCGCTCGCGCGCTTGGTTTAAACTTGATGAAATACAGCAAACGGACAAGCTGTTTAAACCCGGTATGACCGTGGTAGATCTGGGGGCGGCGCCAGGCGGATGGTCGCAGTATGTCGTCAGTCAGATCGGTGGAAAAGGGCGCATTATCGCGTGTGATCTTTTACCGATGGATCCTATTGTCGGAGTCGATTTCCTTCAAGGGGACTTTCGTGATGAATTAGTGCTCAAAACCCTGCTGGAACGGGTTGGGGACGAAAAGGTTCAGGTGGTGATGTCTGACATGGCCCCGAACATGAGCGGTACGCCGGCGGTAGATATTCCCCGGGCGATGTATCTGGTTGAACTTGCATTGGATATGTGCCGGGATATATTAGCACCAGGTGGTAGTTTCGTAGTGAAAGTATTTCAGGGCGTGGGCTTCGATGAGTACCTACGCGAGATTCGCTCCCTGTTTACGACGGTAAAGATTCGTAAGCCAGATGCCTCCCGAGCCAGGTCCCGTGAGGTGTACATTGTAGCGACAGGCCGTAAACTATAGTACCCTGACGCTATTCTTTAACACAGATGTAATATGAGGTTAATCCCTTGAGTGACATGGCGAAAAACCTGATTCTCTGGTTGGTCATCGCAGTTGTGCTGATGTCCGTATTCCAGAGCTTTGGGCCCAGCGAGTCGAATGGCCGTAGGGTGGATTATTCAACCTTTTTGACTGAAGTGAATCAGGATCAGGTCCGTGAAGCGCGCATCAATGGGCGCGAGATCAATGTTGTCAAAAAAGACAGCAGCCGTTACACCACGTATATCCCTGTCAACGATCCTAAACTGCTGGATAACCTTCTGACCAAAAACGTAAAAGTGGTTGGTGAGCCGCCGGAAGAACCGAGCCTGTTGGCGTCGATCTTCATCTCCTGGTTCCCAATGCTGTTGCTGATTGGCGTCTGGATTTTCTTTATGCGCCAGATGCAGGGCGGAGGTGGCAAAGGTGCCATGTCGTTCGGTAAAAGCAAGGCACGGATGCTGACTGAAGATCAGATTAAAACCACGTTCGCCGATGTGGCGGGCTGTGATGAAGCCAAAGAAGAAGTCGCCGAGCTGGTCGAATATCTGCGCGAACCAAGCCGTTTTCAAAAGCTGGGCGGTAAAATTCCGAAAGGCGTACTGATGGTTGGCCCGCCGGGGACCGGTAAAACCTTGCTGGCGAAAGCCATTGCGGGTGAAGCCAAGGTGCCATTTTTCACCATTTCGGGTTCTGACTTTGTGGAAATGTTCGTCGGTGTCGGTGCTTCGCGCGTAAGAGACATGTTCGAACAGGCCAAGAAAGCTGCGCCTTGTATCATCTTTATCGATGAGATCGACGCCGTGGGCCGTCAGCGTGGTGCAGGTCTGGGTGGTGGTCACGATGAACGTGAACAAACGCTGAACCAGATGCTGGTTGAAATGGACGGTTTCGAAGGTAACGAAGGTATTATCGTTATCGCCGCGACTAACCGTCCTGACGTACTGGACCCAGCTTTGTTACGCCCCGGCCGTTTTGACCGTCAGGTTGTGGTCGGCTTGCCGGATGTGCGTGGCCGCGAACAGATTCTGAAGGTTCATATGCGTCGTGTGCCGCTGTCGCCGGATATTGATGCTTCCGTTATCGCTCGCGGTACGCCGGGTTTCTCCGGTGCCGATCTGGCCAACCTGGTTAATGAGGCAGCATTGTTTGCCGCTCGTGGCAATCGTCGTGTGGTGTCTATGGTGGAGTTCGAAAAAGCCAAGGACAAAATCATGATGGGGGCGGAACGTCGCTCTATGGTCATGACCGAAGCGCAAAAAGAATCCACGGCGTATCACGAAGCTGGGCATGCGATTATCGGGCGTCTGGTGCCTGAGCATGATCCGGTACACAAAGTGACAATTATTCCGCGTGGCCGTGCGCTAGGGGTGACGTTCTTCCTGCCTGAAGGCGATGCTATCAGCGCCAGCCGTCAGAAACTGGAAAGTCAGATTTCTACGCTGTACGGCGGTCGTCTGGCTGAAGAGATCATCTATGGGCCAGAACATGTTTCTACCGGTGCGTCCAACGATATTAAAGTGGCGACGTCTATTGCACGTAACATGGTAACGCAGTGGGGCTTCTCGGAAAAACTGGGGCCGTTACTGTACGCGGAAGAGGAAGGGGAAGTATTCCTCGGCCGTTCCGTTGCTAAAGCCAAGCACATGTCGGATGAAACTGCACGTATCATCGATCAGGAAGTGAAGGCGTTGATCGAGCGTAACTATCAGCGTGCCCGTGAGTTGCTGATGGCGAATATGGACGTCCTGCACTCAATGAAAGACGCATTGATGAAGTATGAAACTATCGATGCGCCGCAAATTGACGATCTGATGTCTCGGAAGGATGTTCGCCCACCGGCTGGTTGGGAAGATCCAACACCGGGTAATAACTCTTCCTCGTCTGATAATGGCGGTACACCTAAAGCGCCGACAACGGCGGATGAACCCCATACTCCAACGTCGGGCAATACGATGTCTGGGCCGTTGAACGACAAGTAAGACAAATATGGTGTGACAGTCCTCATCTGGGCTGCCAGTTCCCTCAAACCCCGGCTTGCCGGGGTTTTTTACTCCAGAAAGGGCGCATTGACCAAACGCACTGAGACACAGAACATGAAATTGAACGCGCGCGGATTAACGCTAGATCTCTCCTGTCCCCAGATTATGGGGATCCTGAATGTCACCCCTGATTCCTTTTCTGATGGTGGTAAGCACAATACCCTCAACGCTGCATTGATCCATGCTGAACAGATGATCTCTGCGGGTGCGACTTTCATCGATGTTGGTGGTGAATCTACCCGGCCTGGTGCTGATGAAGTCAGCACGCAAGAAGAGTTGGATCGCGTTATTCCGGTGGTGGAAGCGTTGGCACAACGTTTTGAAACCTGGATTTCAGTCGATACGTCTAAACCGGAAGTGATAACCGCCAGTGCACAGGCGGGTGCCCATCTGATTAATGACATTCGGGCGTTCAGAGAGCCTGGGGCGCTGGAGGCCGCGGTAGCAACAGGTTTGCCTGTGTGCCTGATGCATATGCAAGGGTTACCCAAAACCATGCAACACACGCCGCATTATGATGATGTTGTGGGTGAGGTTATGGCATTTTTTGAGCATCATATTGCCCGCTGTACCGCTGCAGGTATGTCACGTGAACAGTTATTGCTGGATCCCGGGTTCGGGTTCGGCAAGAATTTGCAGCACAATTATCGGCTGCTGGGACGTCTGGAAGACTTACACCAATTTGGCTTACCGCTATTAGTTGGCATGTCCAGAAAGACCATGATTGGGCAACTGCTGGGTGTCCCGCCGCTTGAGCGGGTTTACGGGAGTGTGGCGTGTGCGGTGATTGCCGCCATGAAGGGTGCCCATATTATCCGTGTCCATGATGTGAAAGCGACGGTGGATGCGATACGTGTAGTCGAAGCAACTCTATCAGCGAAGGAATAACAACAAATATGAGTAGCCGCAAATATTTTGGCACTGATGGTATTCGGGGCAAGGTGGGCGACCTGCCGATTACACCTGATTTCGTACTGAAATTGGGGTGGGCAGCCGGTAAAGTACTGGCACGCCACGGTTCCAGAAAGATCATTATCGGCAAGGATACCCGTATCTCGGGTTATATGCTGGAGTCTGCGCTCGAAGCCGGTTTAGCCGCAGCAGGACTGTCAGCATCATTTACCGGCCCGATGCCAACCCCTGCGGTGGCGTATCTTACCCGGACTTTCCGCGCAGAGGCTGGCATCGTTATTTCCGCGTCCCACAACCCCTACTACGATAACGGCATCAAGTTCTTTTCGATTGACGGCACTAAGTTGCCGGACGAAGTAGAAGAGGCAATCGAAGCGGAAATGGAAAAACCGCTGACTTGCGTAGAATCCGCCGAATTGGGCCGGGCAAGCCGTATCGTCGATGCCGCCGGGCGTTATATTGAGTTCTGCAAAAGTACGTTTCCGAGTGAGCTGAGTCTTAATGGCCTCAAAATCGTGGTGGATTGTGCGAATGGTGCAACGTACCACATTGCGCCCAGCGTGCTGCGCGAGTTAGGCGCCAAGGTGATCGCGATTGGGTGTGAGCCTGATGGCGTGAACATCAATGAGCAGTGTGGCGCGACCGATGTGACCCAGCTTCAGGAGCGAGTACTGTCTGAAAAGGCTGATGTGGGCCTGGCGTTTGATGGTGATGGTGATCGCCTGATTATGGTTGATCACCAGGGCAACAAAGTAGATGGCGACCAGATCCTGTATATCATCGCGCGTGAAGCGTTGCGTCAGGGACAGCTCCGTGGTGGTGCGGTCGGTACGCTGATGAGTAATATGGGGCTTGAGGTGGCGCTCAAACAGCTTGGTGTGCCGTTTGCCCGCGCTAAAGTGGGTGACCGCTATGTTCTGGAGCTGATGCAGTCAAAAGGCTGGCGGATGGGGGCAGAGAATTCAGGCCACGTTATCCTGCTGGATAAAACGACGACTGGAGATGGGGTCATCGCAGGTTTGCAGGTGCTGACAGCGATGGTTCGCAACCACATGAGTTTGCATGACCTGTGCAGCGGTATGAAACTCTTCCCACAAATACTGGTGAATGTTCACTTTTCTGGTGAGGGTGACCCGTTGGAAAGCGACGCGGTTAAACAGGCGACCCTAGATGTGGAAACTCAACTGGCAGGCCGTGGCCGGGTGTTGCTGCGTAAATCGGGTACGGAGCCGCTAATCCGCGTGATGGTAGAAGGGGAAGATGAGGCGACCGTGACACAGATGGCAAACCACATTGCGGATGCAGTAAAAGCCGCAGGCTAAACGGCAACGCGATAGCCTGAAATGGCGGCAAGGGGCGGATACTCTTGCTGCCACTCTGGCAAGTGTGCGAACCACTGAGTAATCAGTATGTTCCGGTCTTTTTTCCCGAAACGCTGTTTTTTTCCTCAATCGGTTAATGGGTACCAAATTACCCTTGCGTACATCCGAGGCTTTAGTTAGTATTCAGACCCGCTTTATAAGGGATGTTGCTCATCCTATTGCGGATAGTCGCGGGTGAACCGCAAGAATTAGCGATGCCTTGCCGAATGGTGAGGATACATAACGGGTACAACTATGTACGAAGCTCTTCTGATAATTTTCCTGCTGGTAGCGATTGGCCTTGTCGGTCTTATTATGCTGCAGCAAGGTAAAGGTGCAGATATGGGAGCGTCGTTCGGAGCAGGTGCTTCCGCTACGCTGTTTGGTTCTAGCGGTTCCGGCAATTTCATGACCCGAATGACGGCGCTGTTTGCCACGCTGTTTTTCGTACTCAGTCTGATTCTGGGCAATATGAGTTCTGACCACAGCAAAAAAAGCAGTGGCTGGGATAACCTGAGTCAGCCGGCTGCTGCTGAAAAAGCAGACCAGCCTAAAGCACCAGCTGCACCGTCGAGCGATATTCCTAAATAATCGCAGACGTTTCATCAACAAAAATGTTGATGATGAAAACAAATTGTGATGCCGAGGTGGTGGAATTGGTAGACACGCTACCTTGAGGTGGTAGTGCCCGATTGGGCTTACGGGTTCAAGTCCCGTCCTCGGTACCAATCCTATAGATAACTTGCATTTTAGCGGTTGTCAGCGTAGTATTTGCCACGTTTTCGGACGCGGGGTGGAGCAGCTTGGTAGCTCGTCGGGCTCATAACCCGAAGGTCGTCGGTTCAAATCCGGCCCCCGCAACCACTTAACTTCCCAGAAAAGTTTTTTTTCAAATAAACTGTTTTGCATCAAGCGTACTGTTTACGGTGAATTTTGAAAGAATACTTGATGGTAGTTATACCGCAGCAGTTTGCGGTAAATAGGGTCCAGTTGCATAAAGCCCCGATATATCGGGGTTTTTTGTTATCTGACAGCAGAATTACTGGGCTATTAAGCCCTTTTTTTATGTCTTGGGGGTGGGCTTGTCCACATTAGAACAAAAGTTAACAGAGATGATTTCGGCACCTGTTGAAGCCCTGGGCTATGAGCTGGTGGGCATTGAGTTCATCCGGGGACGCCAGTCGACACTGCGTATCTATATTGATAGTGAAGATGGTATCACTGTTGATGATTGTGCTGATGTTAGCCACCAGGTCAGTGCGGTATTGGATGTTGAGGATCCCATATCCGTTGCCTATAACCTGGAAGTGTCGTCACCGGGCTTGGACCGGCCGCTTTTTACTGCTGCACATTACGCGCATTTTGTGGGTGAAGAAGTGAGTCTGGTACTGCGCATGGCGGTTCAGAATCGCCGCAAGTGGCAAGGTATTATCAAGTCCGTCGAAGGTGAGATGATTACCGTAACAGTGGAAGGCAAAGATGAAGTGTTCGCGCTGAGCAATATCCAGAAGGCGAACCTGGTACCCCACTTTTAAAGTTTGGATGAGGCAACTAGGATGAATAAAGAGATTCTGGCTGTTGTTGAAGCGGTTTCCAATGAAAAAGCCGTGCCGCGCGAAAAGATTTTTGAAGCGCTGGAGACTGCACTGGCGACAGCGACCAAGAAAAAATACGAGCAGGAAATTGATGTTCGTGTTTGCATCGACCGTAAAACCGGCGATTTCGATACTTTCCGCCGCTGGCTGGTCGTCAACGAGGTGACCCAGCCAACACGCGAAATCACGCTGGAAGCGGCGCAATTCGAAGAGCCGAGTATTGATCTGGGTGGTTACATCGAAGATCAGATCGAATCAGTGACTTTCGACCGCATCACTACGCAGACCGCTAAGCAAGTTATCGTACAGAAAGTGCGTGAAGCTGAGCGTGCGATGGTAGTTGATCAGTTCCGCGAGCAGGAAGGCGAAATTGTTACCGGTGTAGTGAAGAAAGTGAACCGCGATAACATCACGCTGGATTTGGGCAGTAATGCCGAAGCGGTGATCGGCCGTGAAGATATGCTGCCGCGTGAAAACTTCCGCCCAGGTGACCGTATTCGCGGTGTATTGTACGCTGTTCGTCCGGAAGCGCGTGGCGCGCAGTTGTTTGTGAGCCGTTCCCGCCCTGAAATGCTGATTGAACTGTTTCGCATCGAAGTGCCGGAAATCGGTGAAGAAGTCATTGAAATCAAAGCCGCTGCCCGCGACCCGGGTTCCCGAGCTAAAATCGCGGTTAAAACCAACGATAAGCGTATCGACCCGGTCGGCGCGTGCGTAGGGATGCGTGGTGCGCGCGTTCAGGCGGTATCCAGCGAACTGGGTGGCGAGCGTATCGACATCGTCCTGTGGGATGATAATCCGGCTCAGTTCGTGATTAATGCTATGGCACCGGCTGATGTGGCATCCATCGTGGTTGATGAAGATAAACACACCATGGATATCGCGGTTGAGGCGGGTAACCTGGCTCAGGCCATCGGCCGTAACGGTCAGAACGTGCGTCTGGCTTCCCAACTGAGTGGCTGGGAGCTGAACGTGATGACCATTGAGGACTTGCAGGCTAAACATCAGGCCGAAGCCCATGCTGCTATCGATATTTTCACCAAACACCTGGATATTGACGAAGAGTTCGCTACTGCACTGGTTGAAGAAGGCTTTTCTTCACTAGAAGAGCTGGCTTATGTCCCCATCCATGAGTTGCAGGAAATCGATGGTTTGGATGAAGAAACCATCGAGGCATTGCGTGAGCGTGCGAAAGCGGCGCTGACCACACTGGCTCTGGCGAATGAAGAGAACCGTGGCAACGGTCAGCCGGCAGAAGATTTGCTCAATTTATCTGGTCTGTCACGTGAGCTGGCGTTTAAACTAGCAGCTCGCGGTGTTTGCACGCTGGAAGATCTTGCTGAGCAGGGCGTCGATGACCTGGCAGATATCGAAGGGCTTAATGAAGAACAAGCCGGTGAGCTGATTATGGCTGCACGTAATATCTGTTGGTTTGGTGGCAGTAACGAATAACGAACTGTAGCAGGAAAGGAACAGCATGACAGATGTAACCCTGAAATCACTGGCCGCAGAGATCCAGACGCCGGTTGACCGCCTGATACAGCAGTTTGCTGATGCGGGAATCACCAAATCTGCGTCGGACTCTGTGACTCAGAACGAAAAAGAAACACTACTGGCGCATCTGAACCGTGATCGCGGTGCTGCGCCAGGGAAATTAACGTTGCAGCGTAAGACACGTAGCACGTTAAATATTCCCAGCACCGGTGGTAAGAGCAAATCGGTGCAGATCGAAGTCCGCAAGAAGCGCACCTATGTAAAACGCGATCCTCACGAAGAGCAGCAAGCTGCAGCTGAGGAAGAGCAGGCACGGCGTGAAGCGGAAGAACAGGCACAGCGCGCTGCTGAGGAACAAGCCAAACGTGAGGCTGAAGAAAAAGCCAAACGTGAGGAAGAAGAGAAGGCAAAACGCGCCGTTGCTGAAGAGCAAGCCAAACGTGAGGCCGCCGAAAAAGCTAAGCGTGACGTAGCGGAAAAAGAGAAAGTGAGCAATCAACAAAACGATAGTATGACTAAACCAGCTCAGGCTGAGAAAGCGCGTCGCGAAGCGGAAGCGGCTGAGCTCAAGCGTAAGGCGGAAGAAGCGGCTCGTCGTAAAGTCGAGGAAGAAGCTCGTCGTATCGCTGAAGAAGCGCGCCGGATGGCAGAAGAAAATGCCGGACGCTGGGAAAAAGAAGGCAGCGAAGTTACCGAAGACGCCGATTACCACGTAACCACCTCTCATCACGCGCGTGAAGCGGAAGATGAGAACGATCGTCAGGTCGAAGGTGGTCGCGGTCGCGGTCGCGGCAGCAAAGTAACCAAACAGAAGAAAGGCAATCGCCTGTCTGAGTCGAAAGCTGACCGTGAAGAAGCCCGTGCGGTGACTCGCGGCGGTAAAGGTAAACGTAAGCCGAGTACGCTGCAGCAAGGCTTTAATAAGCCTGTGCAGGCGGTCAACCGTGATGTTGTGATTGGCGAAACCATTACCGTTGCCGAGCTGGCCAACAAAATGGCGGTCAAAGGTTCTCAGGTCATCAAAACGATGATGAAACTGGGGGCGATGGCAACCATCAACCAGGTTATCGATCAGGAAACCGCTCAGTTGGTCGCGGAAGAAATGGGTCACAAAGTGATCCTGCGCCGTGAAAACGAGCTGGAAGAAGCGGTAATGAGCGACCGTGATACCGGTCTGTCCTCCGAATCCGAATCACGTGCGCCGGTGGTCACCATCATGGGGCACGTTGACCATGGTAAGACGTCATTGCTGGACTACATTCGTTCAACCAAAGTGGCGGCAGGCGAAGCGGGTGGTATTACCCAGCATATCGGTGCTTACCACGTTGAAACGGATAACGGCATGATTACCTTCCTGGATACCCCGGGGCATGCGGCGTTTACCGCCATGCGTGCTCGTGGTGCTCAGGCGACCGATATCGTAGTGCTGGTAGTGGCTGCTGATGACGGCGTGATGCCGCAGACGATTGAAGCTATTCAGCATGCCAAAGCGGCTAAAGTGCCGGTGGTTGTGGCTGTTAACAAAATCGATAAACCGGAAGCTGATCCGGATCGCGTTAAAAACGAACTCTCTCAGTACGGTATTATGCCGGAAGAGTGGGGTGGTGAGTCCCAGTTTGTACATGTTTCAGCCAAGAGCGGCGAAGGCATCGACGAACTGCTGGAAGCTATCCTGCTGCAGGCTGAAGTACTGGAACTGAAAGCTATTCACAGCGGTATGGCCAGTGGTGTGGTCATCGAATCCTTCCTGGACAAAGGCCGTGGCCCGGTGGCTACAGTGCTGGTTCGCGAAGGGACGTTGAACAAGGGCGACATCGTACTGTGTGGTTTTGAATACGGTCGTGTTCGTGCCATGCGTGACGAGCTGGGGCGCGAAATTACCGAAGCAGGGCCGTCTATTCCGGTAGAGATTCTGGGTCTGTCCGGTGTACCGGCTGCGGGTGACGAAGCGACTGTAGTCCGTGACGAGAAGAAAGCACGTGAAGTTGCGCTTTATCGTCAGGGTAAATTCCGCGAAGTGAAACTGGCGCGTCAGCAGAAGTCCAAGCTGGAAAATATGTTCGCCAACATGAACGAAGGCGAAGTATCCGAACTGAACATCGTAATGAAAGCCGATGTTCAGGGCTCTGTGGAAGCCATTTCCGATTCGTTGCAGAAACTGTCTACCGACGAAGTCAAAGTCAAGATTGTGGGCTCCGGCGTGGGTGGGATCACCGAAACCGATGCCACACTGGCTGCTGCGTCCAACGCGATCATCCTTGGCTTTAACGTCCGTGCGGATGCCTCTGCCCGTCGTATCGTTGAAGCGGAAAGCCTGGATCTGCGTTACTACTCCGTTATCTATGATCTGATCGACGAAGTGAAACAGGCAATGAGCGGTATGCTGGCGCCGGAATACAAGCAGGAAATTATCGGTCTGGCGGAAGTGCGCGATGTGTTCAAATCACCGAAGTTCGGCGCGATTGCTGGCTGTATGGTGACCGAAGGGGTGGTGAAACGTCACAACCCGATTCGCGTGCTGCGTGACAACGTGGTTATCTTTGAAGGTGAGCTGGAATCCCTGCGTCGCTTCAAGGATGACGTCAACGAAGTCCGTAATGGCATGGAATGTGGTATCGGCGTGAAGAACTACAACGATGTTCGCACCGGTGACATGATCGAAGTATTTGAAATTATTGAGATCAAACGCACCATCGAGTGATACGTGCAACAACGTACCTGATGTTTTCATGCTGGGGGGCCGAGTGCCCCCCAATTTTTCTTTGAGGATTCATCATGGCAAAAGAATTCAGCCGCACGCAGCGTGTGGCGCAGGAAATGCAAAAAGAAATCGCCATTATTATTCAGCGTGAAGTGAAAGATCCGCGTGTCGGTATGGCGACAGTATCTGGCGTAGAAGTGTCACGCGATCTGGCTTACGCCAAAGTATTTGTGACCTTTTTGAATGACAACGAGCCGGAACAGGTTAAAGCCGGGGTGAAGGCATTACAGGATGCATCCGGTTTTATCCGTATGCTGCTGGGTAAGGCGATGCGTCTGCGCGTTGTACCTGAACTGACCTTCTCCTATGACAACTCTCTGGTCGAAGGGATGCGGATGTCCAATCTGGTGACCCGCGTGGTTAAACGCGATGCCGAGCGTCGTACATCTGACGCAGATGATGAGCAGGAGGCGTAATGTCGCGTCCTCGCCGTCGTGGTCGTGATATCCACGGCGTTCTGCTGCTGGATAAACCGCAAGGGGCGTCATCGAACGATGTACTGCAGAAGGTAAAACGCCTCTTCAATGCCAACAAAGCCGGGCATACGGGGGCGCTGGATCCGCTGGCGACCGGTATGCTGCCGATATGTCTGGGTGAAGCGACCAAGTTTTCCCAATACCTGCTGGATGCCGATAAACGTTACCGGGTGATAGCTCGTCTGGGGCAACGGACTGATACGTCGGATGCCGACGGTAATGTTATCCAGGAACGCCCCGTCACATTCACGCATGATGCGTTAATGTTGGCGCTGGATAGCTTTCGCGGCGATACCCAGCAGGTACCATCGATGTATTCTGCTCTGAAATACCAAGGCCGCCCACTCTACGAATACGCCCGTCAGGGGCTGGTTGTGCCGCGGGAAGCGCGTGATATCACCGTCTATGAGTTGCAGTTTATCCGCTGGGAAGCCGATGAGCTGGAACTGGAAATCCACTGCTCCAAGGGAACGTACATCCGTACCATCATTGATGATCTGGGTGAGAAACTGGGGTGTGGCGCTCATGTGATGTATCTGCGCCGTTTGCAGGTGGCGACGTATCCTACCGAACGTATGGTCACGCTGGAGCAGTTACAGGCATTGCGTGAACAGGCAGAAGCACAAGAACAACCGATTGGCGAATTGCTGGATGTGCTGCTGTTGCCGATGGACACCGCCGTGCAGGCGTTTCCTGAGGTGAATCTGTCACCGGTGGTGGCGGGTTACCTTAAACTGGGGCAGGCCGTGCGCGCTACCGCTGTGCCGACAGATGGCATGGTGCGTATCACTGAGGGTGACGAACATCGCTTTATCGGTATGGGTGAAATAGATGATGAAGGGCGAGTGGCGCCGCGTCGTCTGGTAGTAGAAAACCCTGAACCGACGGGTGTCTGAGCGCCTTGCGATTATATAGCGCTAAGAGTAAAATAGTGCGGCTTAAATCTTGGGCAGCTGAATTAGAGATCGGCGCCCGTTCTATCTATAATATTTTGGAGTAAATCATGTCTCTAAGCGTTGAAGCAAAAGCGAAAATCGTTGCGGAATTTGGTCGTGGCACGAATGACAGCGGTTCTACCGAGGTCCAGGTTGCTCTGCTGACTGCGCAGATTAATCATCTGCAGGGTCACTTTGCTGAGCACAAGAAAGATCACCACAGCCGCCGCGGTCTGCTGCGTATGGTTTCTCAGCGTCGTAAGCTGCTGGACTACCTGAAGCGTAAAGATCTGGCACGCTACACCACCCTGATTGAACGTCTGGGTCTGCGTCGCTAATTCGACGAGTTTCAGGAGAAAGGGGCCTCTTTGGGCCCCTTTCTTCTAGGAAGTACCAGCAAAACAGAGTAATGTATTGCTGTTGTGAATAGGATCCGTAATTACAGCGATTCGCGCGGCTAATGAGAGGCTTTATTTATTTCTGTTGCTGTATGTGGTGCATGAGAAATAGCTGCATCGAAAATAGCTTTATTAGAATAAAGTCTGTCATTAGTCGCGAGGATGTAATGAGCGGATCGAGTATTTAACTGGTGCGCCATATCAGGGATATGGTGTGCGCCTCTGGTAAAGGATAGTATTTTGCTAAATCCGATCGTTCGTAAATTCCAGTACGGCCAACATACCGTAACGCTGGAAACCGGCATGATGGCCCGTCAGGCCACTGCCGCTGTTATGGTTAGCATGGATGACACTGCAGTATTTGTAACTGTTGTGGGCGCCAAACACGCTAAACCGGGGCAGGACTTTTTCCCGCTGACTGTTAACTATCAAGAGCGTACTTACGCTGCGGGTCGTATTCCCGGTGGTTTCTTCCGCCGTGAAGGCCGCCCGAGCGAAGGCGAAACGCTGATCTCCCGTTTGATTGACCGCCCGATTCGTCCGCTGTTCCCAGATGGTTTCGTTAACGAAGTCCAGGTTATTGCCACTGTGGTTTCCGTGAATCCGCAGGTTAACCCGGATATCGTTGCCATGATCGGTGCTTCTGCAGCGCTGAGTCTGTCGGGTATCCCGTTCAATGGCCCGATTGGTGCCGCTCGCGTTGGTTACATCAACGATCAGTACGTGCTGAACCCGACGACTGAAGAGCTGAAAACCAGCCGCCTGGACCTGGTAGTAGCAGGTACCGAAGGCGCGGTGCTGATGGTGGAATCCGAAGCGGATCTGCTGAGCGAAGATCAGATGCTGGGTGCGGTGGTATTCGGTCATGATCAGCAACAGATTGTTATCGAAAACATCAAGTCGCTGACGGCAGAAGCTGGCAAACCGAAGTGGAACTGGCAGGCACCGGACGTGAACGTCGAACTGCACAACCGTGTACAGGCGCTGTCTGAAGCTCGTTTGGGCGACGCTTATCGCATCACTGAAAAACAGGAACGCTACGCGCAGGTTGATACCATCAAAGCTGACGTGGTTACGGCCCTGCTGGCAGAAGATGAAACGCTGGACGAAAACGAACTGCGTGACATCCTCGGCAGCATCGAGAAGAACGTGGTACGTAGCCGCGTGCTGCGTGGCGAACCGCGTATCGACGGTCGCGAAAAAGACATGATCCGTGGTCTGGATGTACGTACTGGCGTGCTGCCGCGTACTCACGGCTCCGCGCTGTTCACCCGTGGTGAAACTCAGGCGTTGGTTACCGCGACGCTGGGTACTGAGCGTGATGCACAGACCATTGATGAGTTGACCGGTGAGCGTACCGATCGCTTCCTGCTGCACTACAACTTCCCTCCGTACTCCGTGGGTGAAACCGGTATGGTTGGGTCGCCGAAACGCCGCGAAATCGGTCACGGTCGTCTGGCTAAACGTGGTGTACTGGCGGTTATGCCGAAACCGGAAGCCTTCCCGTACACCGTACGTGTTGTGTCTGAAATTACCGAATCCAACGGTTCTTCTTCCATGGCTTCCGTCTGTGGTGCTTCGCTGGCGCTGATGGATGCAGGCGTGCCGATCAAAGCGGCTGTTGCCGGTATCGCGATGGGTCTGGTGAAGGAAGGCGAGAACTACGTTGTCCTGTCTGATATTCTGGGTGACGAAGACCACCTGGGCGATATGGATTTCAAGGTAGCCGGCAGCCGTGAAGGCGTGACCGCGTTGCAGATGGACATCAAAATCGAAGGTATCACCCGCGAAATCATGCAGGTGGCGCTGAATCAGGCCAAGGGTGCGCGTTTGCACATTCTGGGTGTGATGGAACAGGCTATCAGCACGCCGCGTGGCGATATCTCCGAATTCGCACCGCGTATTCACACCATCAAGATCAGCACTGACAAGATCAAAGATGTGATCGGTAAAGGCGGTTCTGTTATCCGTGCGCTGACTGAAGAAACCGGTACGACTATCGAGATCGAAGATGACGGTACGGTGAAGATCGCCTCGACCGACGGCGAAAAAGCCAAACACGCGATTCGTCGTATCGAAGAGATCACGGCTGAAATTGAAGTGGGCCGTATCTATCAGGGCAAAGTGACTCGTATCGTTGACTTTGGCGCGTTTGTTGCCATCGGTGGCGGTAAAGAAGGTCTGGTACATATTTCTCAGATCGCCGACAAGCGTGTTGAGAAAGTGACCGACTATCTGCAGATGGGCCAGGAAGTACCGGTCAAGGTACTGGAAGTGGACCGTCAGGGTCGTATCCGTTTGAGCATAAAAGAAGCAACGGCTCAACCTCAGGAAACTACACCGGTTTCCGAGGCAGAATAATAACGGATAATCGATTGGCAGCTCCTTACAGTGTGAAGGAGCTGCGTGTATTATAAGGAACGGATATCCTTATGCTGAGCAGTCGGGGACAGGATGTTCATCAAATGTTTGTCTTCGGGAGTGGGAAATGAAGCCTTTCTTGCGCTGGTGTTATGTTGCGACAGCAATTATGCTGGCAGGATGCAGCAACACGGATTGGCGCAAAGATGCATTGCTGGCGGTTCCGTTGCAGCCTACGTTGCAGCAGGAAGTCATTCTGGCGCGCATGGAGCAAATCCTGGCGAGCCGGGCAATTACTCCCGATGAGCGAGCACAGCTGTTATATGAGCGCGGAGTGCTGTATGATAGCCTCGGGTTACGGGCGTTGGCGCGAAATGATTTTTCACAAGCGCTTTCTATCCGTCCCGATATGCCGGAGGTATTTAACTATCTCGGCATTTACTTGACGCAGGCAGGCAATTTTGATGCTGCCTATGAAGCGTTTGATTCTGTATTAGAGCTTGATCCAACTTACAATTATGCGCGTTTGAATCGGGGCATCGCTTTGTACTACGGCGGTCGCTACCAGTTGGCGCAGGATGATCTGCTAGCGTTTTATCGCGACGATCCTAATGATCCTTTCCGTTCCCTGTGGCTTTATCTGGTGGAGAGAGAAATCAATCCCGAGAAGGCCAAACTGGCGTTGAAAGAACGCTACGAGGGTGCAAAGAAAGGTGTGTGGGGATGGACGATTGTCGAATTCTACCTGGGCAACATCAGCGAAAAAGCGTTGATGCAGCGCGTACAGGAAGAAGCTAAGGATAACACTTCGCTCGCCGAGCATCTCAGTGAAACTGACTTCTATTTAGGTAAGCACTACCTAAGTCTGGGGGACAAGAACATCGCCGAGGCGTTGTTCAAGCTGACGGTTGCTAACAATGTTCACAATTTTGTTGAGCACCGCTATGCATTGTTGGAATTGGCGCAGTTAGGCCAAGAGCAAGACGACCTATCAGGATCGGACCAGCAATAGCTGACGAACACCTTTAAGCCAGAGATCATGATGATTTCTTCATCGCCTTAACGGGCGAGGCTTTTTTGTTCGCTTTTTAATCCAATTTGAGCCGGTTCACACTTTTCAATGAAAATGATTGAGTATTTTCTCGACAAGTTATGTAGACTGGCCGCCATTTTGAAGTGAGGCAAAGTTTACATGGCAGAGTTTGAAACCTCTTTTGCTAGCTTGGGGCTGTCTGCTCCTATTCTGAATGCACTGTCTGAGATGGGGTATGAAAAACCGTCCCCGATTCAGGCGGAATGTATTCCTCATCTGCTCAACGGGCGCGACGTACTGGGTATGGCGCAGACCGGGAGCGGCAAGACCGCGGCATTTTCCCTGCCGCTGCTGAACAATATCAAGGCTGATCTGAAAGCACCGCAGTTGCTGGTGCTGGCACCGACCCGTGAACTGGCGGTGCAGGTTGCAGAAGCCTGTAACGAATTTTCCAAACACATGCAGGGCGTCAATGTGGTCGCACTGTATGGTGGCCAGCGTTATGACGTGCAGTTGCGCGCATTGCGTCAGGGGCCGCAGGTGGTTGTCGGTACGCCGGGACGTCTGCTGGATCACCTGAAACGCGGTACGCTGGACCTGTCCAACCTGAGTGGTTTGGTGCTGGACGAAGCTGACGAAATGCTGCGCATGGGCTTCATTGAAGATGTGGAAAACATCATGGCGCAGATCCCGGCTGAGCATCAGACGGCGTTGTTCTCCGCTACTATGCCGGAGGCGATTCGCCGCATCACTCGTCGCTTTATGAACGATCCGCAGGAAGTGCGTATTCAGTCCAGCGTGACCACGCGTCCGGATATCAGCCAGAGTTACTGGACGGTATACGGCATGCGTAAAAACGAAGCGCTGATCCGTTTCCTGGAAGCTGAAGACTTTGATGCCGCGATCATTTTCGTGCGTACCAAAAATGCTACGCTGGAAGTGGCCGAAGCGCTGGAGCGCAGCGGTTATAACAGCGCTGCGCTGAATGGTGACATGAACCAGGCGCTGCGTGAGCAAACGCTGGAGCGTCTGAAAGACGGTCGTCTGGATATCCTGATTGCGACCGACGTTGCCGCACGTGGTCTGGATGTTGATCGTATCAGCCTGGTGGTGAACTACGATATCCCGATGGATTCCGAATCCTACGTGCACCGTATCGGCCGTACTGGTCGTGCCGGTCGTGCCGGTCGTGCGCTGTTGTTCGTGGAAAACCGCGAGCGCCGCCTGCTGCGTAATATCGAACGCATCATGAAGCTGACGATTCCGGAAGTGGAATTGCCGAACGCCGAACTGCTTGGTCAGCGTCGTCTGGCGAAATTCGCCGCCAAAGTGCAGCAGCAACTGGAAAGCAGCGATCTGGACATGTACCGTGCGCTGCTTGGCAAACTGCAGCCGCAGGAAGAACTGGATATCGAAACACTGGCCGCCGCACTGTTGAAGATGGCGCAGGGTGAACGTCCGCTGATTCTGCCGCCGGATCCGGTGGTTGAACGCCGTCCGCGTCGCGAATTCCGCGATCGTGATGAGCGTTTCGAACGTCGTGGCGAGCGCAACGATCGTGCTCCGCGTGGTGATGATCGCCCGGCTCGTCGTGAACGCCGTGAAGTAGGTGAAATGGATCTGTACCGGATCGAAGTGGGCCGTGACGATGGCGTAGAAGTGCGTCATATCGTGGGCGCGATTGCCAACGAAGGCGATATCAGCAGCCGTTACATCGGTAACATCAAGCTGTTTGCCTCGCACTCGACTATCGAGCTGCCGAAAGGTATGCCGGGAGACCTGCTGTCGCACTTTACTCGTACGCGTATTCTGAACAAGCCGATGAACATGCAACTGATGGGTGAGGCACAGCCGCATGAACGTCGTGAGCGCCGTGACGGTGGTGAGCGTAGCGATCGTGGTGCCCGTGGGTTTGGCGATCGTACCGGTGGCGGTCGCGGTCGTCCGTTCAGCGGTGAACGTCGTGAAGGCGGCGAGCGTCGTGGTGGTAACCGCGACGGTCAGCGCGCACCGCGTCGTTTCAACGATGCCTGATAATGTCCGTTGCTGATAACCTCAGCGATTGATGTGAAAAACCAGCCTTCGGGCTGGTTTTTTTATGGCATCAATCTGACGGCTACTGGATGCGCGCTTCCCGCACGATATCTGGTTGCAGTTGCGCGACCAGTTCAAAGGAGCGCAGCCGTGCCTGATGATCGAAGATTTGGCCGTTGATCATCAGCTCGTCCGCCTGGGTTTCTCGCAGCAAGGTTTGCAGGCCGTGACGCACTTTAGCGGTATCACCGACGATAGCCAGCCGCAATGTCTGCTCAACGGCAAACTGCTCGGCGGCGGACCAGTGCGTTTCCATCGACGCTACCGGTGCGGGCAGCGGCCCCGGCGTACCTCGCCGCAGGTTGATAAACTGCTGCTGTAATGACGTAAACAGGAAACGGGCGTCACGGTCGCTGTCAGCGGCGACAACATTGACGCACACCATCGCGTAGGGTTTTTCCAGTTGGGCCGAAGGGCGGAAATTGTCACGATAAAGCTGCAAGGCCTGTAGCAGCATATCCGGTGCGAAATGCGCGGCGAAGGCAAACGGTAACCCCATTGAAGCGGCTAACTGGGCGCTGTACAGGCTGGAGCCCAATAGCCAGATAGGGATGTTCAACCCTTGTCCCGGTACTGCCTGCACGGGTTGACCCGGCTGAGCTGGGGCGAAGTAGCGTTGAAGTTCCTGCACGTCGTGAGGAAAATCATCAATATCAGCATTCAGGTGGCGGCGTAACGCCTGCATGGTGCGGTGATCGGTGCCGGGTGCGCGCCCCAGACCGAGTTCAATACGGCCAGGATAGAGCGATTCGAGCGTGCCGAACTGTTCGGCTATCACCAGCGGTGCATGATTGGGTAGCATCACACCACCGGAGCCCAGCCGGATATGCTGCGTTCCTGCGGCAAGGTAACCGATCAATACCGAGGTGGCTGCGCTGGCGATACCGGTCATGTTGTGGTGTTCCGCCAGCCAATAGCGCTGATACCCCCACTTTTCCGCATGTTGCGCCAAATCCAGAGAATGGTGGAACGCGTCACGGGCAGTATTGCCCTGCGGGATGGGAGCCAGATCGAGTAGCGAGAAAGGAACGGTAGCGGTCATAAGCGTCACTCATCAGGTTGAGGGGCTGACGCATCAGCCCAAATAAACACAGATAAGATGTTACGCTATCTTAACAAATGGCAACGGACGATGCGTGCGCATCGCCCTGACATTGGCGTTAACTGACCAGTTCCAGCCCGGCGACGCGTCGCCAGTAGCCGTTGCAGTCCTGCTGATTTTCCAGCGTCAGCGGTTGTTCACCGTGCTGGTTAGCGCGGAAACGGTCGATAATCGCTAGTGTGTCCAGCCCTTGAGGTGACAGACGCACGATATCCACCAGCCCTTCCATGGAGGCCAGATCGTTACCGAGGTTATAGCAGTAGCCGCTCTGAGTCTGGATGCCGTTAAGTACGAATACCTGTTGATTTTCCTGCGACAACATCTGGCGACCTTGTGGATACTGGATGCAGCAGGTTTCGCATTCGTCTTTGGGGCGGTTTTCCGAACGGGCGGTAAAACAGCGGGCGGAATAGGCCAGCGGCAGATGGCCGTAACTCAGTACTTCGACTTCAAAATGATGGCGAAAACCCAGTTCGTCACATTGATTGAGCAGGTTTTGCAGCCAGTCACGCGACAGCTCCACCGGCATGCACCAGCGCATCATGCCTTGTTTGTGCAGCAACCGCAGAGTGTAAGCGTTATAACAGTTCAGTGCATGACCGGCCACAAACGGCAGGTGACGTTCTGCCGCCATATTGACCGCACCAAGATCGTTGGCTTCCAGCAAAAACTCGCCGTTCTCCACGTACTTTTTCAGTTCGTTCAATTCGGAAGGCGCTTGTAACAACGCCAGCGTGGACACCACCACTTGCTTACCGCTGGCGGCGACTTCACGCGCCAGTGTGAGCCAGTCGCCGACTTTCATCCCCCGGCGTTTGCTGCACACGGTTTCACCCAGATAGATGATGTCGGCACTGCTGTCGAGCGCAGCACGATAGAAGGTTTCAATGTCGGCTTTCGGCCAATAGTAGAGCAGCGCGCCCAGTGAATATTTCATGTGATTGATGTCTCCTGACTACTGCCACTGGCGATGATAAGCGCCCAGCGTGGTCTGCGTACCTTCGGCAACGGCACCCAGCGCCTCCATCCACTCGGCGGTGGGGGTAAAATGTGCCGGGTCAGCTTTACAGCGGTCTATCGCCTGTCGCCACACTTGGGTTACCTGGCTGACATAAGCCGGGCTGCGCTGTCTGCCTTCGATTTTCACCGAGGCGATATTCGCTGCCATCAGCTCCGGCAGCAGTTCCAGCGTATTCAGACTGGTGGGTTCTTCCAGCGCATGATAGCGCTGGCCATCCACCAGATAACGGCCTTTACACAGCGTCGGGTAACCGGCGTTTTCATTGTCCTGATAGCGGTCGATTAACACGTCATTCAGCCGGGATTCCATACCGTTTTTCGTTTGTTGCCAGCGCACGAAGCGTGCCGGGGAGCAGGCACCCACGGTATTGGGGGATTCGCCGGTCAGGTAAGACGACAGGTAACAACGCCCTTCGGCCATGATGCACAGGCTACCGAAGGCGAACACTTCCAGCGGCACCGGGCTGGTACGCGACAGCTGTTTGACCTGATGGATGGACAGCACGCGCGGCAGCACAACACGGGCGACATCAAAGTGGCGCTGATAAAAGCGGATGGCTTCCTCGTTGGTGGCGGAGGCCTGAACCGACACGTGGCGCTCTACCGACGGATAACGCTCGGCGGCATATTCCAGCATCGCCAGGTCCGCCAGAATTAGCGCATCGGCCCCTGCGGTTTGCACGGCGGTATCCACCGCGCGCTGCCAGCGTGGGTAACCATCCGGGTGGGCGAAGGTATTAATGGCAATATGCAGCTTGCGGCGGTGGCGATGCACGTAGTCGCTGGCGTCCTGCAATTTTTTGTCGTTGAAATTGAGGCCGGCGAAGTGGCGGGCGTTGGTGTCGTCTTTTAGCCCGATATACACCGCGTCGGCGCCATGATCGATGGCGGCTTTCAATGCCGGCAGGTTACCGGCGGGGCAAAGCAGTTCCATTCTTACGTCCTTTCATCACGGCCTGAGGCAGCGGGCCGATTTGCAATGAGACAGAATCTTAGTGAACCCGGCTGCCAGCAACTTTGATTTAAACCAGCATATCGGGGAATTGCTGGCGCTTTGCGGTCGTGATTTCGCGCAGAACACGCTAAATTTATTTCATCACCATCGTGTGACTTTTCCTGCGGGTGTCGCCAGACGACGTTAAAAAACGCTTCCGGCACTTTTATTGATGTAGACCCTTGCTGCCCGTTTCCCGTTCTATGGCAGAATAATGACCATGTCGGTCAGGCAGCATTGCTTTATGAGGAGTACGCCAGTGTTGGAAAAATTACGGGCGCAGATTGTGCGCCAGGGGCCACGTTTACTGAGTAAGCCGTTAACGTTAACGCCTTTCTTCCTGCAACGCCGGGTGCTGGAGCAACTGCTGGGTTGGCAGTTCCGTCAGGCATTGGAAGAGGGCGAGCTGGATTTTCTGGAGGGTCGCTGGTTACGGGTTGAAGTCCGTGATATCGGTTTGCAGTGGTTTGTTACGCTGCGCGATAACCGACTGGAAATCAGCCATAACGAGCTGGCGGATGTCAGCTTTAGCGCCGATGCCAACGATCTGATTTTGATCGCCGCTCGCCGGGAAGACCCGGATACGCTGTTTTTCCAGCGTCGTCTGCGTATTGAAGGCGATACCGAGCTGGGGCTGTACGTCAAAAACCTGATGGACGCCATCGAGCTGGAAAATATGCCTGCACCGTTGCGGGTGGCATTGCTGCAACTGGCGGGATTTGTCGCAGCCGGTTTACAGGAGGGCGCGGAGCCGGTTAGCCCGCACGCGCCAGTATCATGTTGATTCGCGTTGAGATTCCGGTGGATGCACCGGGGATTGATGCTTTACTGCGGCGCTCGTTCCCTACCAGTGCGGAGGCGGAGCTGGTGCATCAGTTGCGTGAAGACGGCCAGCTGACGCTGGGGATCGTCGCGACTGACGACGAGGGCGGTGTCATCGGTTATGCCGCGTTTAGCCCGGTCACGCTGGGCGGCGAAGATTTACAGTGGGTCGCGCTGGCACCGATGGCGGTGGACGAAAACCACCGCTGTCAGGGTATTGGCGAGAAGCTGGTGTACGAAGGGTTGGATGCACTTAACGAGTTTGGTTATACCGCGGTGGTGGTGCTGGGCAACCCGCGTTACTACGCGCGTTTTGGCTTTGTACCGGCGGCGGCGCAGCAACTGTATTGCCGCTGGCTGGGTTACGAGTCGGACTTTCAGGTCTATCCGCTGGCAGATAACCACTTTCAGGGTGCCAGCGGTCTGGTGGAGTACGCCGAACCGTTTAATCGTTTTTAACGCACGGCAGAAAATCGGTCAGTGTCGAAGGCTGGTGTTGCACCAGCCTTTCTTTTTGCAGTTTGCTCAGTTGCTTGATGCGGTATTCCCATTTCAGCGCCGTCGAGCGATCGCCCGCCACACAGTGATACACCAGCATCAACGGCCCTTTTCCGCGCAGTGATCGCGCACCTTTGCCATTCTGATGCTCTGCCAGACGCCTGTCGACATCGGTGGTAATGCCGGTATAAAGCCACCCGCTGCCGGTGCGCAGCAGATACACAAACCAGATAGTCTCACTGTTGTTCACGCCATTTCCTTTTCGTGGTTTAGCGCTTATTTTACGGTGACAAGCCGATAAAGGCTGCCTGTTTGACGGCATTCATCGGTGGACGTGGGTGAGGAAAATTGCGACCTTTATTTATCAATAAGTTAGCGCTCTTTAACAACGTGAAAAAGTCGGTGGAATTTTTCAGGCTTTAAAAGTTATTAGAAAACAAGTATATACTTTTAGAGTGTTCCCCGCGCCAGCGGGGATAAACCGATGATACCATTGATGTTTTGCATATATGTCGGGTGTTCCCCGCGCCAGCGGGGATAAACCGTGCGAGTGGGCATGTATCAGGGTTCCACAACTGTGTTCCCCGCGCCAGCGGGGATAAACCGGCTGGACGAACAAAACGCTATGTTTTGGATATGTGTTCCCCGCGCCAGCGGGGATAAACCGCCTTGCCAGAGCAGATAATGGCATTGAGAGAGGTGTTCCCCGCGCCAGCGGGGATAAACCGAGCCGCCATGGATATCACCTTTTTCGTTGACCGTGTTCCCCGCGCCAGCGGGGATAAACCGTGGTCCGAGCGCTTCCACGGCTACGCCATCTTTGTGTTCCCCGCGCCAGCGGGGATAAACCGGGGATTTCGGACTATGAAGGCAGCAGCCGCGAGTGTTCCCCGCGCCAGCAGGGATAAACGTTGCCGTGATAGCACGGCACAATCCGTCGCGATACTCTGGGCTTTATTGTGATAATATTCACATTAATCGTGAATTATGTGCGTGTAATTTCTTTTTTATGTGAATAAAACCACAAAATGGGTTGTCATCTCCGGGTGAAATAGTGGTATTCGCCGGAGAGATGATCGTGTGGTCAATAAGCGGGAGCCTTGTATGACTGATTTAACTGTAGCAGCGCAGCGTGCGCTGGGATTGATGGATTTAACCACCCTGAATGATGACGACACCGATGAAAAGGTGACGGCCCTGTGTCGTCAGGCCAATAGCCCGGCGGGGAAAACCGCCGCTATTTGTATCTATCCGCGTTTCATACCGCTGGCGCGTAAGGTGCTGCGTGAGCAGGGCACGCCGGATGTTCGTATCGCCACCGTGACCAATTTCCCACACGGTAACGATGATATTGATATCGCGCTGGCGGAAACCAATGCGGCTATCGCCTACGGTGCCGACGATGTCGACGTAGTGTTCCCGTATCGGGCGTTGATGGCGGGTAACCGTCAGGTCGGTTTTGAACTGGTGAAAGCCTGTAAAGCGGCCTGTGCGGCAGCCGGTGTGTTGTTGAAGGTGATCATTGAAACCGGTGAGCTGAGAACCGACGCACTGATCCGTGAAGCCAGTGAGATTGCTATTGATGCGGGAGCGGATTTCATCAAAACCTCGACCGGAAAAGTCGCGGTGAACGCTACGCTGCATTCGGCTGAGGTGATGTTGAGTGTCATCCGCGATAAAGGCGTTGGCGAGCAGGTTGGGTTTAAACCGGCAGGTGGCGTGCGTACCGCGCAGGATGCTGCCGATTATCTGCAACTGGCCGACAGCATAATGGGCGCTGGCTGGGCAGATGCCCGTCATTTTCGTTTCGGTGCGTCCGGTTTGCTCGGCAGCTTGCTGACCACACTGGGCCACGCCGTCGGGCAGGCGCGCAGCAGCTACTGATGCGGTTCGTGCTACCGGCGCAACACCGGCACTCTTAAGCACCAGACAGGAGAAGCTATCGTGTTTCTGATTCAGGAAATTATTCGTAAAAAACGGGACGGCCATCCGCTCAGTGCGGAAGAGATTCGCTTTTTTATTAACGGTGTGCGCGATAACACCGTGTCAGAGGGGCAGATCGCCGCACTGGCGATGACCATCTTCTTTCACGATATGACGATGGATGAACGGGTGGCGCTGACGCTGGCGATGCGCGATTCCGGCACCGTGTTGGATTGGTCTGGCTTACACCTGAATGGCCCGCTGGTGGACAAGCACTCTACCGGTGGCGTTGGCGATGTGACATCGCTGATGCTGGGGCCGATGGTGGCGGCTTGTGGCGGCTATGTGCCGATGATCTCTGGCCGGGGATTGGGTCACACCGGTGGCACGCTGGATAAACTGGAGTCCATTCCGGGGCTGGATATCTTCCCTGATGACGAGGTATTTCGTCAGATTATCCGTCAGGTCGGGGTAGCGATTATCGGGCAAACCAGCTCGCTGGCCCCGGCAGACAAGCGTTTTTACGCCACCCGCGACATCACCGCTACCGTGGATTCCATCCCGCTGATTACTGCTTCCATTCTGGCGAAAAAGCTGGCGGAAGGGCTGGATGCGCTGGTGATGGATGTTAAGGTCGGTTCCGGTGCGTTTATGCCGACCTATGAACAGTCTGAACAACTGGCGAAGGCGATTGTTGGTGTTGCCAATAATGCCGGTTGCCGTACCAGTGCGCTGTTAACCGACATGAACCAGGTGCTCGCTTCCAGTGCGGGTAACGCGTTGGAAGTCCGCGAAGCGGTACGCTTTTTGACTGGCGAGCAGCGTAATCCTCGTCTGTTTGAAGTGACGATGGCGCTGTGCGAATCGATGTTGCTGTCGGGTAACCTGGCGCGCGATGCCGCCGAGGCGCGGGCTAAACTCCAGAGTGCGTTGGACAGTGGCCGCGCGGCGGAGGTCTTTGGCCGTATGGTGGCCGCTCAGCATGGCCCGGCGGATTTTGTCGAGCACTACGATCGTTATCTGCAACCGGCAACGCTCAGCAAGCCGGTATTTGCTGAGCGGGAAGGCTTCGTCAGCACGATGGATGCGCGGGCGCTGGGTATGGTTGTGGTGGCGTTGGGTGGTGGCCGACGTCAGGCCAGTGATATCATTGATAGCAGCGTAGGGTTGAGCGACATGGTCAGCCTGGGCGACCGGGTGGATGCCGAGCGTCCGCTGGCGGTTATCCATGCCAGAACCGAGTCTGACTGGCAGCAGGCGGCACAGGCGTTGCGTGAAGCAATCTGTCTGGATTCTCAGGCACCTGCGCCTTGCCCTTTGATTTATCGCCGACTGGATATCGCGGATATCTAAGCGTTGGTCGCCGTTTTGCCCTACGCGCATTTATACTTTATGTACACGCTGTGCCCTTACGCACGACGCAGGAGATAACAACATGAAACGTGCATTTATTATGGTTCTCGACTCGTTTGGGATTGGCAGCACTGCTGATGCCGAGCGGTTTGGTGACGCGGGTTCAGATACGCTGGGCCATATCGCACACGCCTGCGCACAAGGTAAGGCGGATACCGGTCGGCAGGGGCCGCTGCGGTTGCCGAACCTGAGCCGTTTGGGGTTGGGCAAGGCGGCGCAAGGCTCCACCGGGCAGTTCCCGCCGGGGCTGGACGCACAGGCGGATATCATCGGCGCGTATGCCTACGCCAGCGAAATCTCCTCGGGTAAAGATACGCCCTCTGGCCACTGGGAAATCGCCGGGGTGCCGGTGCTGTTCGACTGGGGCTACTTCCTCGACGAGCATAATAGCTTCCCGCAGGCGCTGCTGGACCGGCTGGTGGAGCGCGCTGGGTTGCCGGGCTATCTCGGTAACTGCCACTCTTCCGGTACGGTGATCCTTGACCAGCTTGGCGAGGAACACATGAAAACCGGCAAACCGATTTTCTATACCTCGGCGGATTCGGTATTTCAGATCGCCTGCCATGAAGAGACCTTCGGGCTGGATAAACTGTATGAACTGTGTGAAATCGCCCGTGAGGAACTGACCGAAGGCGGTTACAACATTGGTCGCGTGATCGCCCGGCCGTTCGTCGGTGATAAAGTCGGCCAGTTTCAGCGCACCGGCAATCGCCATGATCTGGCGGTGGAACCGCCAGCACCGACCATGCTGAAAAAGCTGGTGGATGAAAAAGGCGGTCATGTGGTGTCGGTGGGGAAAATCGCTGATATCTACGCTAACGTCGGTATCACCAAAAAGATCAAAGCCACCGGTATCGATGCGCTATTTGACGCCACGCTGAGCGAGATGGAGCAGGCGGGTGATAACACCATCGTGTTCACCAACTTTGTGGATTTCGACTCGTCTTACGGTCATCGTCGTGATGTGGCGGGGTATGCCGCCGCGCTGGAGCTGTTTGACCGCCGCCTGCCGGAGATGTTGGCTCGCGTGACGGGTGATGACATTCTGATTCTGACGGCCGACCACGGCTGCGACCCGACCTGGCCCGGAACCGATCACACCCGTGAGCACGTACCGGTGCTGATGTACGGGCCGGGTGTGAAGCCGGGTGATTACGGCCATCGCACCACCTTTGCCGACATCGGTCAGACGGTTACCCGCTATTTCGGCCTGTCGCCGATGGATTACGGTACGCCGCTGTTTTAACGGATCGATGCGTTGATAAGTCGATGCGCTGACCGCGCGACGCTATACTTCATCATCATGAATTCACACTGGATTTAAAAAGGAAGAAAAAGGATGGCTACGCCACATATCAATGCAGAAATGGGTGACTTCGCTGACGTGGTACTGATGCCGGGCGACCCGCTGCGCGCTAAGTACATCGCGGAAACCTTTCTGGAAAACGCGGTGGAAGTGAACAACGTGCGTGGCATGCTGGGCTTCACCGGTACTTACAAAGGCCGTCGTATCTCCGTGATGGGTCACGGCATGGGCATCCCGTCCTGCTCGATTTACACCAAAGAGCTGATAACCGAGTTCGGCGTGAAGAAAATCATCCGCGTCGGCTCCTGCGGTGCGGTGCGCGCCGATGTGAAACTGCGTGACGTGGTGATCGGCATGGGGGCTTGCACCGATTCCAAAGTGAACCGCATGCGCTTTAAAGATCATGATTTCTCGGCGATTGCCGATTTTGACCTGCTGCGTCATGCGGTGGATGCGGCGAAAGCACGTGGCATCAACGCCCGCGTCGGTAACCTGTTCTCCGCTGATTTGTTCTACACGCCGGACCCGCACATGTTCGACGTGATGGAAAAATACGGCATTCTGGGCGTGGAAATGGAAGCAGCGGGTATTTACGGCGTGGCGGCGGAATTTGGCGCTAAAGCGCTGGCGATCTGCACCGTGTCGGACCATATCCGTACCCACGAGCAGACCACCGCCGCCGAGCGCCAGACCACCTTCAACGAGATGATCGAAATCGCGCTGGAGTCGGTACTGCTGGGTGATAAAGCCGAGGCTTGAGACTGTTGACAAACAGCTATGTTGTATTGTGAATAGTGATGTTTGTCCGGTCAGTGAGTCATTTCGTGCGGGATAAACGGTGTAATTTCTTTGCTGCTTCATTGCACGCACGACAAGGAGAGGTGCAAGCGCCACCTCTCCTTGACCACTGGCTAGTGGCTAAACTGCGGCGCTACGCGCTACCTTCGGCGTTCGACTTCGCGATTCGGGCCGCCTGTGACGCGCTCCAGGCGCGGCACAGGCTTTCGCGACGTCCTGTCGCTCACCCGGCGAAGTCGCCCACCTCAGCGCAGTTTTTGATGCCAGAAAAGCGTCATCCTGTTCTTAAGGGTTTTATCACCCCAGCGGTAGCGCCATGATAATGGCGTCTTCCCGGCCGTTGGCCGTCGGGTAATAATCCCGCCGTACCGAGACTTCGTTGAATCCCAAACGTTGATACAGCGCGATGGCGCGGGCGTTGGATGCGCGCACTTCCAGCCACAGTGTCACAATGCCACGCTGCTCCAGTTCGGTAATCAGGTGTTCCAGCAACTGACGTCCGTAGCCGTGGCGCTGGTGCGCCGGGTCAACCGCAATATTGAACAGCGTGGCCTCATCCAGCACCACTTGGGTGATGGCGTAGGCCACCAGTTGCTGGTCATGACACAGTTTCAGGTTGAGGTAACGCTCGCCCTGATTGCTGATAAAGGTTTTTTCGCTCCACGGAAAAGCGTGGCTTAAGCATTCAATGTCAAATGCCTGCGGCAGGTCAGCTGTGGTCAGGGTGGAAATCATGTTCATGGTGACAAATCTGTTGCCACAGGGCGCGTTTCGCCCCGGCGTTGTGAGAAAGCTCGGCCAGAGACGGGCTGGTCAGTTGCACGCCATCCAATGCCAGCGCATCGGTGACTGGCTGACCCAGCCACCAACTGTGGCAGCGGGTATGTTCCGGCAGCATCTGCGCCTGACGCGGCGTCAGGCTTATCGTCTGCTGCGAAGAGAGATTCAGGCTGCGCAGGACATCCTGTAACAGCGGGTCATCGCTGGCGGGCAGTGGGTCGGCGATGATAATCAGCCGGGCGTCAGGCGGCAGGCTGACGGCAATTTCGCCTTTCAGCACCGACGGACGACGCAAGGTCCACTGGGTGATCCCCAGTTGCTGTAACAGCCAGTCCCGTCTTGATGTCATGCCTTACTCACTCTGCGTGTGATGAGGGTGCCCGTGGTAACCGCGCCCGATGTCGCCGATCGTCGTATCCGGCGATGACGGTGCACGATTGTGCGGCGCTATGCTAACAAATCGCTGAACCTGCGCCAACAAACCACTATAATCCCCGCTCAGTTTATTGAGGAGCCAGACCTGATGTCAGCATTAACCCCCGCCAGTGAAGTGATATTGCGCCATAGTGATGAATTTGTTGCCCGCCGGGTACTGTTTGCCGGTGATTTGCAGGATACCTTGCCTGCGCATTTTGAGGCGGCGGCCGTTACTGTGCACACCACGCAATACCATCATTGGCAGCAGTTGCAGCCTGTATTGGGCGACAACGTGCATTTTTCGCTGCTGGCGCAGGCGGACATGGTCGCCGGGTGCGACACCTTGATTTACTACTGGCCGAAGAGCAAACAGGAAGCGCAGTTCCAGTTGTCTAATCTGCTGTCGCTGTTGCCGGTCGGCTGTGAGATTTTTGTCGTCGGCGAAAACCGTAGTGGGGTGCGCAGCGCTGAAGGTATTTTGGAGCCGATCGCCGCTATCAATAAGATCGACAGCGCACGTCGCTGCGGGCTGTATCATGGTCGTCTGGACGCCGCCTCCGCGTTTGCGCTGGAGGACTGGTGGCTGGAATATGATGTGGATGGCGTGCCGGTACGCACATTGCCGGGGGTATTCAGCCGTGAGGGGCTGGATAGCGGCAGCCAGTTGCTGCTCTCGACGCTGGAACCGCACCGTAAAGGGAAAGTGTTGGATCTCGCCTGCGGTGCTGGGGTGCTGGCGGCGTCGTTTGCCCGGTTATCGCCGAAAATCCGCCTGACGCTGAGCGATGTGAGTGCGGCGGCGCTGGAAGCCAGCCAGGCGACGTTGGCGGCGAATGGCCTGGAAGGCCAGGTTATCGCCAGCAATGCCTACTCGGATATTCAGGGGCGCTTTGATCTGATTATTTCTAACCCGCCGTTCCACGATGGTATGCAAACCAGCCTGCATGCGGCGGAAATGATGATTCGCGGTGCGGCTGCCCACCTCAACATCGAAGGTGAACTGCGCATCGTCGCCAACGCCTTCCTGCCGTACCCGGCGCTGTTGGACGAGACATTCGGTAGCCATGAAGTGCTGGCTCAGACCGGCCGTTTCCGCGTGTACCGCGCCGTGCTGCGTCGCCATAAAAACCGCTAATTCACCCGAAAATAACCCGCAATTCACTTGGAGGCCCGGCTTTCCTGCCGGGCCTCCAGGCTCGATGTTCAGGCGTTATCGATCGTCGCCATCCCTTCTCGTCCATAGCGCTCGCCAGCCGCGACGTTCGGCGGGAAGATAGCGTTAATCTCATCCAGTTCATGTGGTGTCAGAGCGATCGACTGCGCACCGATATTTTCTTCCAGATAGCGACGACGTTTGGTACCGGGGATCGGCACGATATGTTCGTCTTGCGCCATCACCCAGGCTAACGCCAATTGTGAGGGCGTGACGGCTTTTTCCTGTGCCATTTGCGTGATTTTTTCTACCAGTTGCAGATTTTTAGCGAAATTCTCATCGCTGAAGCGTGGGTTACTGCGCCGAAAATCGTCTGCGGACAGGGCATCCGGGCGCGTAATGGCACCGGTCAGGAAGCCACGCCCCAGAGGGCTATAAGGCACAAAACCGATACCCAGACGGCGACAGGTGGGGAGGATCTCTGCCTCCACATCTCGCGTCCACAAGGAGTATTCACTTTGCAACGCGGTGATAGGATGCACGCGCTGTGCTCGCTCCAGCGTGGCGGCAGACGCCTCGCTCAGGCCGATATACCGAATCTTGCCCGCTTTCACCAAATCAGCCAGCGCGCCAACGCTCTCTTCGATCGGCACGGCCGGGTCGATACGATGCTGGTAGTAGAGATCGATAACGTCAACGCCCAGACGCGTCAGGCTGCCCTCAACGGCCTGACGGATATACTCAGGTCGACCACAGACACCGCGCAGCGCCGGGTTGGCCGGATCACGCAAAATGCCAAATTTGGTAGCCAGAAATACCTGATCCCGTTTGCCCTTGATGGCTTTGCCTACCAGTATCTCATTGGTGTGGGGGCCGTACATGTCGGCGGTGTCCAGCAGGGTGACGCCTAATTCCAGCGCCCGATGCAGGGTGGCGATGGCCTAGTTTTCATCCTGACGGGTGGAATAAAAGTCACTCATCCCCATACAACCGAGGCCGAGAGCGGATACCGTTGGTCCCTGCGGGCCGAGTTTTCGCTGTTGCATGTTTATTGCTCCGTGTCGTTAACTGCGTTTGCTTAGTGTGGTTGTTTCAATCAAAAAGATAAATTCGCGGTTTTATGCAACACTGTTTGCAAAATACAAACAATGGAGCCGGGGATGGATCAGGTTCAGGCCATGCGGGTCTTCGTGCGTATCGTGGAGGCGGAGAGCTTCAGTCGGGCGGCTGAAAAGCTGGGATTGCCGCGCGCTACCGTGAGCCAGACGCTGAAACGGCTGGAAGTGCGGCTAGGCGTACGCTTGCTGCAACGCACTACACGTCAGGTGCAGGTGACGGACGAAGGCTTGTTGTACTATCAGCGTTGTGTACAACTGCTGGCGGAGCTCGACGAGACGGATGCGTTGTTTTCCCATCAGCGCCAGCAGCCCAGCGGCCGTGTGCGTATCGATATGCCGCACTCGCTGGCACGACAGGTGGTGATCCCGTCATTGCCTGCGTTTTACCGCCGCTACCCGCAGATTTCGCTGGTGCTGAGTGCCAACGACGCTGCGATTAATGTGCTGCGAGAAGGCGTAGACTGCGTATTGCGAGCCTGGCAGGTGGACGATGACTCACTGGTGGCGCGATCGTTGCCGTCGCTGCCGCAGGTCACCTGCGCTTCGGCGGCCTATTGCGCTGAGTTCGGTGTGCCTGACTCGCTGGAGGCGCTGGCGACACACCGCATGGTCGGGTATTTTTCGCTACGCACATTGCAGCGTTATCCGCTGGAATTCATGCAGCAAGGGCAGCTCGTTACCCGTACGTTGCCCAGTCTGGTCGAGATAAGCGGTGCGGATGCGTATATCGCTGCCTGTCAGGCCGGGATGGGGATTATTCAGGCCCCCCGTTATGGCCTGGAGTCGTTGCTGTCTGGCGGTGAATTGATTGAGATACTGCCGCAGTTGCCACCGCCCGATATGCCGCTGTATGTGATGTATCCGTCCGGGCGTTTTCTGGCACCGCGCATTCGGGCCGTGATCGACTGGTTGTCGCAATGCTTTCATCAGCCACCGTTTGGGTGAATGCTGGTTTTTACAGCAAACGCAGTAACGCTAAGGAAATAATGATTGACGTTGGTGCGAAAATCTCTAGAATGCGCCTCCGTGGTGGCATTATGTGACGTAATGTTGCTTGGTTTGCGAAGGTGGCGGAATTGGTAGACGCGCTAGCTTCAGGTGTTAGTGTCCTTAGGACGTGAGGGTTCAAGTCCCTCTCTTCGCACCAAACTCACCACAGATTTGTATTTCACAGTACCTGCGAAGGTGGCGGAATTGGTAGACGCGCTAGCTTCAGGTGTTAGTGTCCTCAGGACGTGAGGGTTCAAGTCCCTCTCTTCGCACCACTGGGATACAAATCAGCATCTTGTTGTATCATCGCAGTAAGCAATCTTGTAGTAAGCAATCGTAGTAAACAGTGCGAAGGTGGCGGAATTGGTAGACGCGCTAGCTTCAGGTGTTAGTGTCCTTAGGACGTGAGGGTTCAAGTCCCTCTCTTCGCACCACTCTCCTTATCTTTCTTTGGCTTCAACACAGCAATATCCATCCATAACAATATCTACTACTGTTTGTTTTCCATCATACGCCTGACCGTTAAGCTGATTCAGTGCCAATGTGGCCACCCTTTGAGCGTGAGCGACAGCGCCGCCAGGCCGCCTGCCAGCGCAATGCAGGAAGGCAGCAGCAGGTAGTGGCGCATACGCCGGTGGAACAACATTCCCACCGTGAGCAGCATGGCCAGCGCACAGATGTATTTTAAGTGCGTTTGGTTCAGTTCCGGCAGAGCCAGTAACGGCATCAACGCAGCCGGTAGCAGTACGCCCCAGGCGCTGGACAGACGTTTACCAAAATACCAGCTTATTCCCCACAGCCCGCACGCCGCGATCATGGCAGTCAGCATGGTGGTTTCTCTTGTTGATAATGATAACTAATATCATATATCAGATTTTCCGCTATACAACCGATGCCGTGTGATTTTTCTATGACCTGCCGTTTGGCGACGGCAGGTGGTGAAGTCAGGCAGATTCAGGCGCGGCACGCAGATAGTCGCGTACCAGCTGTAACATGTTGAGTAGCGTGGCACTGCGGTCATGTTTACGCCAGATAACGGCAATCTGCGTGGTGAGGTTGGGGGTGTTGGTATCGTGGTAGGTCACATTACCGGTCTGGATGCTGGTCATCGATTCAGGGACAAAAGTCACGCCAAAGCCGGATGCCACCATACTGATGGTGGCGGTGAGGTGTGGCGCCAGCGGGTTGATTTTGGGCTGATAACCCGACAGGTAGCAGGCCCGGACAATCAGGTCGTGCAGGCTGGGGCAGAGTTCACGCGGGAAAATAATCAGCGGTTCATTCTGCAACTGCCCAAGATTGATTCGCGTTTGATCGCTAAATGGGTGGTTTTCCGGCAGCACCAGACGCATTGGCTCGTTAGCCAGCAGTTCACCTTCAAACTCTTCGCCGATGTTGTCTGGCAGGCGTACAAACGCGATATCGATGGTGCGGCTACGCAGGCTCTCCAGAATTTCATGGATGTGCTCTTCCCGCGGTTGTAACCGTATTTTGGGGTAGTGTTGTCGATAGCGGCGCAGCAGTGTCAGTACCGCTGGGTGAAAGGTCACGGCGCAGGAAAAGCCGACATTGATAACGCCGCTCTCGCCACGAGCGATGCTGCGTACCCTTTCTACGGCGGCATCGGTCAGTTCAAGAATATGGTTGGCGTCTTGATACAGCGCTTCGCCCGCTTCCGTCATCTCCACGCCACGGGTTAGCCGCTTGAACAGCGGTGTGCCGATTTCTCGCTCAAGCTTTTGAATCTGCTGACTTAATGGCGGTTGTGATATGCCAAGGCTTTCCGCTGCACGGGTGAAATGCCGGGTTGAGGCCACTGCGACAAAATAGCGCAGATAACGTAATTCCATATATTTTCGATCTCCAATTGGCCACTTCTCTGTATTGGAACTTTGGTGTGACGACGGTCAATATTCAAGTGAAAGGTTAAATAAATTTAAGTTGATCACCGTCGGAAGGGAATGGATATGAAAGATGTTAACTGTGTCGACCCCTGTGTCAGGGAACTGGCCAGCTTTGCACTTCATCATCAGGAACAGCATCCAGAGTGCGTTATTTATCAGACCTCATTAATGAGCGGCCTTATTAATGGGGTTTACGAAGGCCACACCACCATGGAGGAGCTGCTTAAACATGGCGATTTTGGATTAGGAACGTTTAACGATCTTGATGGTGAACTGGTGGCGCTCAATAGCCGCATCTTTCAGCTTCGTGAAGACGGTAGCGCACGTGCGGCGTTGCCGTACCAGAAAACCCCCTTCGCGGTAATGACCTTTTTCCGGCCGACGGAACAAATTCATTTCGGACAGACCATCGGCCGCGAAGCGATTCATCAGCGCATTAATGAATTGATTGCAACAGATAATCTGTTTTGTGCCCTGCGGATAGATGGCCGTTTTAGCCATGCAGAAACCCGTACGGTACCCCGCCAGGAACGACCTTATAAACCGATGCTGGAAGCGATTGCCCAACAACCGACGTTTCGTTTCGAAGACTGTCAGGGCAGCGTAATCGGTTTCCGTAGTCCTGCCTATGTTCAGGGGATTAATGTGGCTGGTTATCATGAGCATTTCATCACCGACGATCGCAAAGGTGGTGGACATCTCCTTGATTATCAATTGGAAGAAGGCGTGTTGACCTTTGGCTCCATCGCCAGGCTGGTTATCGACCTTCCCCGTGACCGGGATTTCCTGAAAGCCAATTTATCCCCTGACGATCTCGATAGCGTCATTCACTCCGTAGAGAGCTGAGACATCGGGTAGGTGTAGGTACTGAAAGCACAAGCACACTGTTATGCAGAGGATAAACATTATGGAAAATATGGATGGTCAACAGCACTGGACGAGCGGTGCGGAGTTGATCGTAAAACATCTTGAGCAACAAGGCGTCAACTATGTCTTCGGCATTCCTGGTGCAAAAGTCGATCGCGTGTTTGATTCACTGGTGGATTCACCCATTCAGACCATTCCCGTCAGGCATGAAGCCAACGGCGCGTTTATGGCGGCGGCTGTCGGTCGCCTGACCGGTAAAGCCGGTGTCACGCTGGTGACATCGGGGCCTGGCTGTTCGAATCTGGTGACCGGGCTGGCTACCGCGACGGCGGAAGGCGACCCGCTGGTAGCGCTGGGGGGCGCGGTCAAACGCGCCGACCGTCTGAAGCTGACCCATCAGAGCCTGGATACCGTCAGCCTGTTTCAGCCCGTGACCAAATACAGTGCTGAAATCACCGTGTCGTCGGCGATTTCAGAAGTGATGGCTAACGCCTTTCGCGCCGCTGAATTCGGGCGGCCGGGCGCGGCGTTCATCAGCCTGCCGGAAGATATTGTCAATGAACCGGTAGACAGCCCGATTCTGGCCCGAACCACGCTGCCAACGCTCAACAGCGCGCCGCGTGCGGATGTTGAGCGAGTGGCTGGGCTGATAAAGCAAGCCAAAAATCCGATCCTGTTGCTGGGGCTGATGGCCAGTCAACCGAAGAACGCCGAAGCGCTGCGCCGCCTGCTGCATCACAGCCGCCTGCCGGTCACCAGTACCTATCAGGCGGCTGGGGTGATCGACCAACAGCACTTTGACCATTTTGCCGGGCGGGTTGGGCTGTTTAATAATCAGGCTGGCGACAAGCTGTTACAGCAGGCCGATCTTATCGTGACGGTGGGATACAGCCCGGTGGAGTATGCCCCGGCACTGTGGAACACCGGTAAGGCCACGCTGGTGCACATTGATGTGCTGCCGGCTGAAGTGGAGAGCGCCTATCGCCCGGATGTGGAGTTGGTAGGCGACATTAGCATCACCATCGATATGCTCAATGAGCAACTGACCTCGCCGATTGTGTTGTCATCCCAGGCGCAGGCGATTCTGGAAGAACGTAGCCAGTTGCGTCATCAACTGGCGACCCGCGCGATTAACATGGACGGCTTTGCCATTCACCCGCTTCGGCTGGTGCGGGTCATGCAGGATCTGGTCAATAAAGATGTGACCTTGTGTGTGGACATGGGCAGCTTCCATATCTGGCTGGCGCGCTATCTTTATAGCTTCCGCGCCCGTCAGGTGTTGATGACAAATGGACAGCAAACCATGGGGGTGGCATTGCCGTGGGCGATTGCCGCCGCGTTGGTCAATCCCGGTCAGAAGGTGGTGTCAGTCTCGGGGGATGGCGGTTTCATGCAATCCAGTATGGAGCTGGAAACGGCGGTACGGCTGAAATCCAACATCCTGCATATTATTTGGGTGGATAACGCCTACAACATGGTGGAAATTCAGGAAGAGAAAAAGTATCACCGTGCTTCAGGTGTCAAGTTCGGGCCCATCGATTTCAAAGCCTATGCGGAAGCCTTCGGTGCTAAAGGGTTTGCCGTGGAATCGGCGGCTGAACTGGTGCCGAAACTCTGGCAGGCGATGGACGTGGATGGCCCGGCGGTTATCGCCATTCCGGTGGATTATTCCGACAACCATTACCTGATGGAGAACGTCAACATCAGTCACCTGATTTAAGACGTCGTGTCGTCAGTGGTTCAGGCTCTTTCATCCTACCTGCTGCAGGATTTGCAGCCTTTTTGAGTGTAATTCGCTCATGATGCTCCACGCGTCCTGAAGCCCCGAGATAGGGGGCTTCGTGTCCCCCACCGTGTTCCATGTTCCACGCGGTGGGGACGCTGCCGATAGTGGCAGGACGCGCATTTTTTCGCTCGCTCCTCTATATCATGCCCTGTCGCTTTACCAACGAACCGGTTATCACCTTCCTGGGTGAGCAGTCAGTTCAGTGGATAAGTCGGCAGTCGATACGCTTTCAGTAGATAGACTGATATAACGCTTCAATGTCCTTCACTGTGGCTGGCCGCGGGTTGCCGCCGGTACACACATCATCAAACGCGGCCTGCGCCAGCGCAGGGATATCCTGTTCTTTGACGCCGACCTGGCGCAATTGCGCCGGAATATCCACGTCCTGCGCCAGTTGCCGTACCGCCTGAATTGCGGCTTCTCGCGCCTGAGGCAGTGGCATGCTGTCTGCTCCGGGTACGCCCATCGCTACCGCGATGGCACGGAATTTCTCACCGGTGTATGGCGCATTCCAGGCCATCACGTGGGGCAGCAGAATGGCGTTGGCGACGCCATGCGGGGTGTCATAAAACGCGCCCAGCGGGTGCGCCATGCCGTGTACCAGCCCCAGACCAACGTTGGAAAATCCCATCCCGGCTATGTATTGTCCTAATGCCATGTCTTCCACGCCTTGCAGTTTCCCCGCGACGGAATCACGCAGCGAACGGCTGATGATTTCGATGGCTTTCAGGTGGAGCATGTCGGTTAACTCCCATGCACCCTGGGTGGTAAACCCTTCGATGGCGTGGGTCAGTGCGTCGATGCCAGTGGCCGCTTTGAGCGAAGCAGGCATACTGCTCATCATGTCTGCATCGATAAACGACACAATCGGGATATCGTGTGGGTCGACGCAGACGAACTTACGCCGTTTCTCCTCATCGGTGATGACATAGTTAATGGTCACTTCAGCGGCGGTGCCCGAGGTAGTGGGAATGGCGAAGATCGGTACGCTGGGTTTGCGGGTCGCGGCTACCCCTTCCAGACTGCGCACATCGGCAAATTCCGGGTTATTAATGATAATACCGATGGCTTTACAGGTATCCTGCGGGGAACCGCCGCCAATGGCTATCAGATAATCCGCACCTGATGCCTGAAAGCGCTCAACCCCGTGACGGACAACGGCGATGGTTGGATTGGGAATCACGTCATCGTAAAGGTCATAAGGCAGGCCGACTTTATCCAGCAATGCGGTGACTTTGCCGGTTACACCGTACTTCACCAGTTCCTTATCCGTGACCACCAGCGCTTTACGAAAACCGCGCCGCTGCACTTCTTCAGTCAGATGGCGGATAGCGCCGCTGCCAAAGTAGGATGTTTCATTCAAAATCATTCTTTGCGTCACAATGAACTCTCCTTAATGTGTTGATTTTTTTAATCGTTGTGGCTGACCAGCTCTCTTTCTTCGCCGTCTGCTGGCCGTCGGTAAGGGTTAATAATTAATCTAGTTCTGTCTGCTGAGCCTGGAGACGAAAGCTCACGTTCGATTGATGAAAATCAAACCTTTACCGGATGGAGAGCCTGCCGATGCAGTCAGTGTGAAACCAGGTGAGGTGGGTTGCCTTCTCGCGGTTGCCAGTCGCTGCACCACGTTGTCGTTGAGGGGAAGATGTCCACGATGGCGATCACAAAATCAGCCTATGCAGGTGATGGGGAAGGGTGTTCTGGTTACCTGAAATAATCTAATTTTAGGGGTTTTTCGCATTACTTTATCTAATTCATATGGCGAATTCTGATTCTGATATCACACCATGAAACCATTTTTTAATAATGCTTTTAGCCAATTTTATTTTTATTTTTGGATTTTAATTTCAATTAATTAAAAATTAATGAATTTATATTCTTTTGATCTGTTTTGTTGATTGGCTGAGATTCTGTCTTTTTATATAGATAAACTTATGGTTATGGGAGTGGTGGAACGCGCGCTTCGGTGGTAAGTTCAGGTGCAGGATAAACGTTTGCGTCGTGAGGTCTGGCGTCACAACGCACGGCTAACGTAGAGAGAAAAGAATGGCAAACCACACCCCGTTGTATGAACAGCATCTGGCCGATGGCGCCAAAATGGTGGATTTTCATGGCTGGATGATGCCGCTGCATTACGGCTCCCAACTGGATGAACATCACATCGTACGCAGCAGTGCCGGCATGTTTGATGTGTCGCACATGACTATCGTGGATTTGCGTGGTGCCCGTGTCCGCGAATTTTTGCGTTACCTGTTGGCGAATGACGTTGCCAAACTGACCCAGCCCGGCAAGGCGCTCTATACCGCGATGCTGACGCCCTCTGCTGGCGTGATCGACGATTTAATCGTGTATTTCCAGACCGAAGACTATTTCCGGCTGGTGGTGAACTCCGCCACGCGCGAGAAAGATTTGGCCTGGATTACCGAGCATGCCGCTTCCTTCCATGTTGCGATTACCGAACGCGAAGACCTGTCGCTGATTGCGGTGCAAGGGCCGCAGGCACAGGAGAAAGTGCGTAGCCTGCTCAGTGATGCACAGCGTGACATCATTGCGGGCATTAAGCCTTTCTTTGGTTTGCAGGCGGGCGACCTTTTTATCGCCACCACTGGCTATACTGGCGAAGCAGGCTATGAAATTGCGTTGCCGCAGGAACAGGCCGTCAACTTCTGGCAACAATTGCTGGCTGTTGGCGTAAAACCCTGTGGGCTGGGCGCACGTGACACGTTGCGTCTGGAAGCGGGCATGAACCTGTACGGTCAGGATATGGATGAAACCATCTCTCCACTGGCGGCCAACATGGGCTGGACTATTGCCTGGCAGCCGGACGATCGTCAGTTTATCGGCCGTGAGGCGCTTGAACGTCAGCGTTCTGAAGGCACTGAACAGTTGGTCGGTTTGGTGATGACGGAAAAAGGCGTGCTGCGTCACGGTCAACCCGTTCGCTTTACCGATAATCATGGCGTGATGCAGGAAGGGGTGATCACCAGTGGGTCGTTTTCGCCTACGCTGGGCGTCAGCATTGCGCTGGCCCGTGTGCCCGCCGGTATCGGCGAGCAGGCAATCGTGCAGATTCGCAATCGTGAGATGCCGGTGCACGTGACCAAACCGAATTTCGTCCGTGCAGGCAAAGCGCTGGTTCAGTTTTAATTTTTGGCATTAATGGAAGGAGAAGGTGGCAATGAGCAATGTTCCGGCAGAACTGAAATATACCTCATCCCATGAGTGGGTGATGGCGGAAGGCAATGGCGTTTACAGCGTAGGTATCACCGAGCATGCCCAGGAATTGCTGGGTGATATGGTGTTTGTCGATCTGCCGGAAGTCGGCAGTACGGTGAATGCTGGCGACGACTGCGCGGTCGCAGAATCCGTCAAGGCCGCGTCGGATATCTACGCGCCGATCAGCGGTGAAATCGTGGAAATCAACGAAGAGCTGGAAGGCGCGCCAGAATTAGTGAACAGCGCGCCTTACGCTGAAGGCTGGTTGTTCCGCATCAAAGCCTCTGACGAAGCCGAACTGAACGAATTGCTTGATGCCGCTGGCTATCAGGCACTGCTGGAAGAAGAAGACAGCGACGAAGAAGAATAAGCCTGACGCCCCGTTTGCTTCCCGCAACGGGGCGTTGTTATGGTCCGCCTGGTTTTGCGATTGGTTTGTTTTGTGAATGGTTTGCTTGTTTTTCTGAATGATTTGCTTGTTTTATGAATTAGTTAATTGCGCTGCACATCACTGTGCCAAATGCAGGAAATTCCCCCACATGACCCAGACTCTCAGTCAACTCGAACACGGCAGTGCGTTCACCGAGCGCCACATCGGCCCGTCAGCGACTCAGCAACAGCAGATGCTGGCCGCCATTGGCGCAGATTCGCTGGACGAACTCATCCGTCACATCGTACCTGCTGATATCCAGTTACCGCAGCCGCCAGCGGTGGGCGACGCCGCCACCGAGCATCAGGCACTGGCTGAACTCAAAGCTATCGCCAGCCGCAACCAGCGTTATAAGAGCTATATCGGCATGGGGTATCACGCCGTGCTGACGCCGCCGGTGATTTTGCGCAACGTACTGGAAAACCCAGGTTGGTATACCGCGTATACGCCGTACCAGCCGGAGGTATCGCAGGGGCGTCTGGAAGCGTTGTTGAATTTCCAGCAATTGACACAGGACCTGACCGGGCTGGAACTGGCTTCCGCCTCGTTACTGGATGAAGCGACCGCCGCCGCTGAAGCGATGGCGATGGCTAAACGCGTTAGCAAGCTCAAGCAGGCCAATCGTTTCTTTGTCGCCGACGATGTACATCCACAGACGCTGGATGTGGTGCGTACCCGTGCTCAGACCTTTGGTTTTGAGATAGTGACCGGCAACGCCGCTGACGCGGTGAAATACGACGACGTGTTCGGCGTGTTGTTGCAACAGACAGGCACCACCGGCGAGTTGCACGACTATCGCGCGTTGATGATCGAGTTGAAAGAGCGGAAAGTCATCATCAGTGTGGTGTCGGACCTCATGGCGCTGGTGCTGCTGGTGGCACCCGGCAAACAGGGCGCGGACATGGTGTTGGGCTCTGCCCAACGTTTTGGCGTGCCGATGGGGTACGGCGGTCCGCACGCGGCATTTTTCGCCTGTCGTGATGAATACAAGCGCGCTATGCCAGGCCGTATCATCGGTGTTTCCCGCGATGCGGCCGGTAACACCGCGCTGCGTATGGCGATGCAGACCCGCGAACAACATATCCGCCGGGAAAAAGCCAACTCCAATATCTGTACCTCTCAGGTGCTGCTGGCCAACATTGCCGGGATGTATGCGGTGTATCACGGTCCGCAGGGGCTGAAACGCATTGCCGGGCGTATCCACCGTTTGACGGATATTTTGGCCGCCGGTCTGACGGCGCACGGTCTGACGCTGCGTCATCAACACTGGTTCGATACCCTGACCGTCGACGTCGCGGATAAAGCGGCCGTACTGGGGCGTGCGGTGAGCGCCGGTATCAACCTGCGCGCCGATCTGGATGGCGCGGTTGGCATCGCATTGGATGAAACCACCGGTCGTGATGACGTTCTGGCGCTGTTCGCTGTCTTGCTGGGTGACGCGCATGGTCTGGACATCGATACGCTGGATGCGGCGGTCAGCGGGCAGTCGGCGTCGATACCCCCAGCCTTGTTGCGCAGTGACGACATCCTGACTCACCCGGTGTTCAATCAATACCACAGCGAAACCGAGATGATGCGTTATCTGCATCGTCTGGAAAGCAAGGATTTGGCGCTGAATCAGGCGATGATCCCGCTCGGTTCCTGCACCATGAAACTCAACGCGGTGGCAGAAATGCTGCCGATCACCTGGCCGGAATTTGCTGAGCTGCACCCATTCTGCCCCACTGAACAGGCGCTGGGGTATCGTCAGTTGATCACGCAGTTGTCTGAGTGGTTGGTGCAACTGACCGGCTATGACGCAGTGTGCATGCAGCCCAACTCCGGTGCACAGGGCGAATACGCCGGTTTGCTGGCTATCCGTCGTTATCACGAAAGCCGTAACGAAGGCGAACGTACCCTGTGTCTGATCCCGAGTTCCGCCCACGGCACCAACCCGGCTTCCGCACAGATGGCGGGGATGCAGGTGGTGGTGGTGGCCTGTGACAAACAGGGGAACATCGACCTGCACGACCTGCGGGAAAAAGCACAGCAGGCGGGGGATAAGCTCTCCTGCATCATGGTGACGTACCCGTCTACCCACGGCGTGTATGAAGAAACCATCCGTGAAGTGTGCCAGATTGTCCACCAGTACGGCGGTCAGGTGTATCTGGATGGTGCCAACATGAATGCGCAGGTGGGGATTACCTCGCCGGGTTACATCGGCGCGGACGTGTCGCATCTTAACCTGCACAAGACCTTCTGCATTCCCCACGGTGGTGGCGGCCCGGGCATGGGCCCTATCGGCGTGAAAGCGCATCTGGCACCGTTTGTGCCGGGCCATCAGGTGGTGGAAATGGACGGCGTGCTGACCCGCCAGGGGGCGGTTTCCGCTGCGCCGTTTGGCAGCGCGTCTATCCTGCCGATCAGCTGGATGTATATCCGCATGATGGGTGCACAGGGGCTGAAGCAGGCCAGCCAGATGGCGATTTTGAACGCTAACTATGTGGCGACGCGCCTGAAAGATGCCTACCCGGTGTTGTACACCGGCCGTGATGGTCGCGTAGCGCACGAGTGTATTCTGGACATTCGGCCGCTGAAAGACAGCACCGGTATCAGTGAGATGGATATCGCCAAGCGTTTGATTGACTATGGATTCCATGCGCCGACCATGTCGTTCCCGGTCGCGGGTACGCTGATGATCGAACCGACCGAGTCAGAAAGCAAAGTGGAACTGGACCGTTTCATCGACGCAATGCTGGCGATCCGTGCTGAGGTGGACCGTGTTGCCGCCGGTGAATGGCCGCATGACGATAATCCGCTGGTGAACGCACCGCATACCCAGACCGAACTGGCGGCTGACTGGTCACATCCGTACAGCCGTGAACTGGCGGTATTCCCTGCCGGGCAGACCCACAAGTACTGGCCTGCGGTAAAACGTCTGGATGACGTCTACGGTGACCGTAACCTGTTCTGCTCCTGCGTGCCGATGAGCGAGTACCAGTAAACGCAACGCTTGTTGTGAATAACCGGGGGGCGTGAGCCTCCCGTTTTTCTTTGCGCCGGTCCTTGATGATCGCGGCAGATTACTTCAGCCAGCCTTTCGCCTGCGCGCCTTCCAGATGCTGCTTCAGATAGCCCCACAGCGCCGGATTAATATCCTGGATAAAATCGTTACGGCTCAGCACCTGCTCCAGCCGAATGCCGTGTTCTACCCAGCTTTGGCCACCGTTGTGCAGGTTCATTAGTACTGGCATAACGCGGTCGATCATCAAGGCGAAGCGTGCTTCCGCACTGTCACCGGCTTCGTATTCATGCCAGAGCGCCAGAAACTGGTCATGCTGTGGTTGCGGTAGCAGACCAAAAATACGTGTGGCGGCCGCCTGTTCCTGCTGCTGAATAGCTTCGCGGGCTTTGAGGTCGTAAACCAGTACGTCACCGGCATCAATTTCCACGATGTCGTGAATCAACGCCATTTTGAGTACGCGAGTGAGATCGATAGTGTCATCGGCATACGGCGCCAGGCTCATCACGGCGACGGCAAAATGCCAACTGTGTTCTGCGGAGTCTTCCTGACGGTCAGTGCCGATTACCTTGGAACGGCGCTGAACACTCTTGAGTTTGTCGATTTCCATCAGAAATCTGACGACATCGGTCATGGGGCCGAAATCCAGTACGGGTAAAGCAGACGACATCCGTTAACCTCCTGTAATAAAGAGAGGTCATTGTAGGAGATATGGGGGGAGATGAACATGCAAGAATATCCCTCCGATGCAACGGATTTTTATTTTAGCGTACAGGTGTACACTGGAATTGTTCTCAGTTAATCTGCTCAAAACTTGCTCGGTGCGACAGTCTGTGGGTCGCAGTTACACAGAGTGAGGTAGGTATGGGACAAGAGGTTGGCATGAAGAAAAATGTGGGGGAACCCGGGTATACGCTGGCAGAAGAAATCGCCAACAGCATTAGCCATGGAATCGGTTGTGTGTTTGGGATAGTCGGACTGGTGTTGCTACTGGTACAGGCAGTGAACAACGGTGCCACGTCTTTGGCCATTACCAGCTATAGTCTGTATGGCGGTAGCCTTATCTTATTGTTTCTTGCATCCACGCTGTATCACGCCATTCCGCATCAACGCGCAAAACGCTGGCTGAAGATATTTGACCATTGCGCTATCTATCTGCTGATTGCCGGAACCTATACCCCGTTTCTGTTGGTGGGGCTGGATTCACCGCTGGCGCGAGGATTGATGATCGCCATCTGGAGTCTGGCGCTGCTGGGCGTCATTTTCAAACTGGCGTTTGCACACCGCTTCGAAGTGTTGTCACTGATTACTTATCTGGTGATGGGATGGCTATCGCTGATTGTGGTGTACCAACTGGCGATGAAGCTGTCCATTGGCGGTGTGACGCTGCTGGCGATAGGGGGAGCGATATATACGCTGGGCGTGGTGTTTTATGTCTGTAAGCGGATTCCGTTTAATCACGCTATCTGGCATGGGTTTGTGTTGGGCGGCAGCGTATGCCATTTTCTGGCCATTTACCTGTATGTGGGGTAACGGCGCGGGTGAGTACGGTGAGTTGAAGTTGATAACCTCAGGGAGCGGTGGCTCCCTGAGGTTTTTTACCGCATAGGTTATTCTGCGAGAGAATAGGGCAGCGGCTGAATCGCAAGCTGGCTGCTGTTATCGTCGCGAACCCGCAGTACGCTGTCTGCGTCCAGATCGTTATTTAATACTGCCTGAACCCACAGCGTGCCGTCATGTAACCGGCTGCTCGCCAGTACAGTACCGGTGCGGCGCCAGTTATCACCCAGTTTCAGCTCCAGCTCATCGCCCACGGCAGGTGTCTGTGCGCCAGAGCCTGCCAGCCAGTACAGTGCACGTTTATTGGCACCACGGTATTTGGCACGGGCGACCATTTCCTGACCGGCATAGCACCCTTTGGTGAAGCTAATGCCTTGTAGCGCTTGTAAATTGGTGGCTTGTGGAATGAACTGCGCACTATTGGCGCTGTCAATGACGGGGCGGCCCGCTTCTATCTCCAGCGCCAGCCACTGGCGGCTATCATTGCGTGTAATCTGTGCTTGCAGTGCGTCGATAACAACAGCGGCACGTTGTGCATCCAGCACCAGCACGAAACGCTCGGCAGGCTGTGACAGGTGTACCAGCGTTGCGCCGGGGTGGTGTACGACGGCGTTATCGGTATCGGGCAGGGTATCAAACAGCGCCGCCAGATGATGACGGATGTTGTCACCAGCGGCACCCAGTAATACCACGCTGTCGTCAGCCGTAAGGGTGGTTTTGGAGAACACCGCGTATTTTTTCAGCTCTGCCAGTTGAGAATCGCGTACACTACGGCGCTCCAGATAAGCCAGTCCATCGCCATAATGGAACAGGTGTACCGTGCTCCACATTTTTCCTTTGGCGTCACAGTGAGCACACAGTACCTGCTCACCGGCCTGTAACGCATTAACGTCGGCCGTGAGTTGCCCCTGAAGGTATTTGACGGTGTCTGGTCCGGCGAGGGTGACAAGCGCCCAGTCGTCCAGCGACATCAGGGTGGCGGGGAGTTGAGCAGAAGAAAACAGCGGTTGTTCGGTAAACGGATGAGCCATATTACAATCCTGCGATGCGTAATGTCAGCGAATCATCCAATGGTAAAAGAGCGACAACGGTTTGCAAGCAGTTTAGGCTGTGTTCTGCCATTCGGTAGTGATGGGTGAGTCTGGCGGCAGGGAACAGCAAAATGGCGCGAATCGTGCGATACGCAAAGTATCGGCAAAATAGTACAGGCGCTGATACGCGAAAATATGTCAAAGTGTTACTATTGGTTGAAGGGCATCAGGTAGAATAACTGTACACTGGCGGTCATTATCGACCCGCACGGATAACCAGACAGAACAGAGAAGTAGGCGACATGAACATGGACATCAATAACAAAGCACGTATTCACTGGGCGTGCAGGCGTGGAATGCGCGAACTGGACATCTCCATCATGCCGTTTTTCGAGCATGAGTACGATACGCTGAGCGACGACGACAAGCAGCAGTTTATTCGCCTGCTGCAGTGTGATGATCCCGACCTGTTTAATTGGTTGATGAACCACGGCGAGCCGGTTGATCCTGGTTTGAAGCGGATGGTTTCCCTTATTCAGACGCGAAATAAAGATCGTGGCCCAGTGGCAATGTGATTTACGCGTATCCTGGCGTATGCAGTTGTTTTCGCTGCTAACGCACGGATTTCTGATGCTGATGATCCTGCTGGCTCCCTGGCCGGACGGCTACGCGCCGCTGTGGCTCGGGTTAGTGACGCTGGTCGTGTTTGACTTTGTGCGTAGCCAGCGAAGCATCAAATCGCGCCAGGGTGAAATTTCCCTGCGTGGCGATAACCAACTGCACTGGCAGCAACGTGACTGGCAGATTGTCCGGCGACCGTGGTTCATGCGCAATGGCGTATTATTATCGCTACGAGCGGTGGATGGTAAAGGGCAACAGCGTTTGTGGCTGGCGTCAGACAGTATGGGGAGTGAGGAATGGCGGCTGTTACGTCAACAGTTGCAGCAGCCTGCGCTGCATGGAACGGAATCTTCCCGCCATCATTAACGGGCGAACGGTATTCGTGCGATTCAGGCGTGCCAGACACGCCTGAATGCCCATCTGGCCTGATGTCATCAAATAACGCGACAGCGTGTCAAAGTAACGCGGCCATTTCCAGCAGGATTTGTTCGCACCATTGCTGAAGACGATCATCGCTCATGTCGTACTGGTTTACCTCATCCAGCGCCAGGCCAACAAAGTGCTTACCGTCTTCGGTGACGGGTTTGGGGCTGGTGAAATCGTAACCCGCCGTTGGCCAGTAGCCAATGAAGCGCACGCCCAGCGGTTTGATCTGGTCATGCAACATGCCGAGCGCATCCAAAAACCATTCGCCATACCCTAACTGGTCACCCATACCGTAGAGCGCGACAGTTTTTCCATTCAGATTCAATGTTGGCAATTGCGCCCAGATGGCTTCCCAGTCTTCCTGTATCTCACCAAAGTCCCAGGTGGGGATGCCAAGGATCAGCATCTCGTAGTTTTCCATCTCCTGCGGCGCAACGTCTTTCACGTTATGCAGGTCAACCAGTTCCTCACCCAGAATGTCGCGGATTTTCTCTGCTGCCATTTCGGTGTAGCAGGTGCTGGTGCCGTAAAAAAGTCCTATCTTCATAAGTTGTCTGATCGTGATTGCATCAATAAAAGGCGATATTGCTGTGCGCTTAGCCTAACGGAATAACCGGGGAGCGTACAGGGTGGGGTGGAGGATGAGAGGACGGGCAGGGTCGATAACAGGGTGAAAGCAGGGATGAAAGCAACGCCTTCATCCCTGTAAGACTTAACCGAGAGACTGGTGACGGGTTTCTTTTGTCAGCAGCAGTGCAATCAGCGTCAGCGAGGCCATGGCGGCGAGGTAAACACCGACATAGAACAGCCCATAATGACTGGTCAGCCAGGCGGCGATATACGGTGCTACAGATGCCCCCAGAATCGATGACACATTGTAGGAAAACGAGGCACCGGTATAGCGCACTTCAGTGGGGAACAGTTCTGGCAACAGCGCGCCCATCGGGCCGAAGGTCAGCCCCATCAGGCTCAGGCCGCAGACCAGAAACGCCATAATCAGCATCTGGTTACCGGAGCCCAGCAGCGACGGGAACGCCATCGCGAAGACCAGCATAATGCAGGTTACGGTGATCATGGTCTTGCGACGACCGACGATGTCAGCCAGATAGCCTGCCACCGGGATCATCAGACCAAAACCAATCACCGCTATCATCAGCATCCACAGGAAGTTATTACGTGGGATGCCAAGCCCGGCTGGTGCTGGGGTGGTGCCGTAGGTCATGGAGTAGACGGTCATGATGTAAAACAGGGTATACGTCGCCAGCATAATGAAGGTGCCCAAAACGGTGGCTTTCACATGCTTGCTCAGCAGTGTACCCAAGGGTACACGTACCTGTTTCCCTTCTTTAGCGACTTTGGCGAACACCGGTGTTTCGTGCAACGAGACACGGACATACAGGCCGATAATCACCAGAACTGCTGACGCGATGAACGGCACACGCCATCCCCAACTCATGAACTGCTCGTTAGTGAGCATCCAGGACAGCAGCAGGAAAGTACCGTTAGCGAAGAAGAAGCCGATGGGCGCACCCAACTGCGGGAATGAGCCGTACAACGCACGTTTGTGTGCCGGCGCGTTTTCGGTTGCCAGCAGCGCTGCGCCGCCCCATTCGCCACCGAGCCCCAGTCCCTGACCGAAACGGGCCAGCGCCAGCAGCAGTGGTGCCATAACGCCGATGGTTTCATAGCTCGGCAGCAAGCCGATTAAGACGGTGGAGATCCCCATGGTCAGCAGCGAGGCGACCAGCGTCACTTTACGCCCGACACGATCGCCAAAGTGACCGAATAGCGCAGAACCGATAGGCCGGGCGACGAATGCGATGGCAAAGGTCGCCAGCGATTGTAGCGTAGCGGCGGTCGCATCCCCCTGCGGGAAAAAGATGTGCGGAAATATCAGCACGGCAGCGGTAGCATAAATGTAAAAATCAAAGAATTCGATGGCGGTACCGATCAACGAGGCGACCACCACCTTATTGCGCGAGTTGACTGGCGCTTCTGGTGCTTGAGTATCAATAGTGGATGAGATGGAGGCTTGCATAGTTTTTTTGCTTTTTTGTAACACACGGACGCGCATTCTATGCATAGAAAAAAGTTCTTTTCAAACCACTGCGGCGGCTGAAGTCAAGCCTTGTGGTAACAGCATTCCGTGATCTGCATCAATAAGAAAATATAATCCCTTTCATGCTTCGTTTTGCCACAGGATGTGATGAAGTTGAGAATGATTACCGAATTGTACCCCGAACATACTCTGTCAGGCATAATGGCGGGAGAGTATGGTCTGCGGCATGGCGGGAGAGAGTAATGCAGAAACAGGATCAGGCCTTAATCGAGCAGTTTCTGGATGCCTTGTGGCTGGAGCGCAATCTGGCGGAAAATACGTTGTCGTCCTATCGCAATGATCTGTCTTCGCTGGCGGAGTGGCTGGCGCACCATGACCGTCATCTGCTGGAGGCGCAGCCGTCTGATCTGCAGGATTTTCTGGCTGAGCGACTGGAGGGGGGGTACAAGGCCACCAGTTCGGCGCGTTTGCTAAGCGCAATGCGGCGCCTGTTTCAGTATCTGTACCGTGAAAAGCGACGAACGGATGACCCGAGTGCGCCGTTGTCTTCCCCTAAGCTGCCGCAGCGATTACCGAAGGATCTCACTGAAGCACAGGTGGAAGCGCTGCTGGCGGCACCGGTTACCGATCAGCCGATCGAACTGCGGGATAAGGCGATGCTGGAACTGCTGTACGCGACCGGTCTGCGTGTATCGGAACTGGTGGGGCTGACGATGAGCGATGTCAGTCTGCGCCAGGGGGTGGTACGCGTCGTGGGGAAAGGCAACAAGGAGCGATTGGTGCCGCTGGGGGAAGAGGCCGTGTACTGGCTGGAGCAGTATCTGGAGTACAGTCGTCCCTGGCTGCTAAATGGGCAGACGCTGGATGTGCTGTTTCCGAGTAACCGTGCCCAGCAGATGACGCGCCAGACGTTCTGGCACCGTATCAAGCACTATGCGACACTGGCGTCTATTGACAGCAATAAACTTTCTCCGCATGTTTTGCGTCATGCCTTTGCAACCCACCTGCTGAATCACGGTGCGGATCTGCGGGTGGTGCAGATGTTATTGGGCCACAGCGATCTTTCCACCACGCAGATTTATACCCACGTTGCGACGGAGAGGTTGAAACAACTGCATCAACAGCACCATCCCCGGGCATGATGCCTGTGGGCCGACCAGGATGATAATGGCGGTTTCCGCCTATAATGGATAAGCGCGGCGCTTGCGCCCTGAAAACGGGATAACTCCATGAAAAAACGTGTAATACTCCTTTCGTTGCTGACGCTGGCTTTCGGCAACATGGCACGCGCGGATGACGCCGCGATTAAGCAGACACTTAACCGTCTGGGTATACAGAATGCGGAAGTGAAAGATTCTCCCATCAGCGGGATGAAAACCCTGCTGACGGAAAATGGCGTGCTTTACATCACCGACGACGGCAAACACCTGTTGCAGGGCCCACTGTATGACGTCAGCGGTAAGGATCCGGTGAATGTCACCAACCATATTCTGAATGATCGTCTGAACGCGCTGAAAGACCAGATGATCGTCTATAAGGCACCACAGGAAAAACACGTCATCACCGTGTTTACCGACATCACCTGCGGCTACTGCCACAAACTGCATGAGCAGATCAAAGATTACAACGCGCTGGGTATTACCGTGCGTTATCTGGCTTTCCCTCGCCAGGGCATGAACTCTCAGGCAGCGAAAGACATGCAATCCATCTGGTGCGTCGCGGATCGCAACAAGGCGTTTGATGCGGCCATGAAAGGGGATGATGTCTCGCCTGCAACCTGTAAAACGGATATCGGCGCGCACTACCAACTGGGTGTGCTGTTTGGCGTGCAGGGGACACCGGCTGTCGTATTGAGTGACGGCACGGTGGTGCCGGGGTATCAGCCGCCTAAAGAAATGATGGCTATGCTGGAAGCGCACAAAGCCTCGCTGAAATCAGGCGGCTAATTGAATCGAGTGGTTAATCAAGCGTGAATGTTGTTACTCAACTCCGTCGCCGTCCGGTGACGGAGACGGAGTTACCTGACTCCCTCCCGGCATTATTACGTCGTTTATACGCCCAGCGCGGTGTGAGACAGGCGCAGGAACTGGAGCGCAGTCTGCGCGGGCTGCTGGATTATCGTCTGCTGAGCGGTATTGCTCAGGCCGTCGACGTGTTGTGTCGGGCGCTGGCGGAAGAGCGCCGCATTGTGATTGTCGGTGATTTTGACGCTGACGGTGCCACCAGTACCGCACTGACGGTGCTGGCGCTGCGCAGTATGGGAGGACGAGAGGTTCAGTATCTGGTGCCCAACCGCTTCGAAGATGGGTATGGGCTCAGTCCCGAAGTGGTCGCTCAGGCGGCTGCCAAAGGGGCGGAGTTGATCGTTACCGTTGATAACGGCATTTCGTCCCACGCTGGGGTGGATGATGCGCACCGGCGAGGTATCGAGGTGGTAGTGACTGACCACCATTTGCCGGGGGACACCCTGCCTGCGGCAGAGGCGATGGTGAATCCTAATCTGGTGGATTGTGCGTTTCCGTCGAAGGCGTTAGCCGGTGTGGGCGTGGCGTTCTACCTGATGATGGCGTTGCGGGCTCGCCTGCGTGAGTCTGGCTGGTTTACTGAACGTGGGCTGGCCGAGCCTAATCTGGCGGAATTGCTGGATTTGGTGGCGTTGGGGACAGTGGCGGATGTGGTGCCGCTGGACGTCAATAACCGTATTCTGGTCGCACAGGGACTGAGCCGCATCCGGGCCGGGAAATGTCGGCCGGGGATCCGCGCCTTGCTGGAAGTCTCTAACCGCGATGCCGCCCAACTGGTCGCCAGTGATTTGGGCTTTGCGCTCGGGCCGCGCCTGAATGCTGCCGGTCGACTGGACGATATGTCCGTCGGGGTTGAGCTGTTGTTGTGCCATGACATTGTGCAGGCACGGATGCTGGCCAGCGATCTGGATGCGCTCAACCAAAGTCGCCGTGAGATTGAAGCGGGGATGCAGGTAGAAGCGTTGCAGTTGTGCGAACAACTGGAGCGTAGCCGTGATACGTTGCCGCTGGGGCTGGCGATGTACCACCCGGATTGGCATCAGGGCGTGGTGGGCATTCTGGCATCGCGCATCAAAGAGCGTTTTCACCGCCCGGTGATTGCGTTTGCACCGGCGGGCGACGGCATTCTGAAAGGGTCTGGACGGTCTATCGCCGGGTTGCACTTGCGTGACGCGCTGGAGCGACTGGATACCTGTCATCCTGGCCTGATGCTGAAATTTGGCGGTCATGCGATGGCGGCAGGGCTGTCGCTGGCTGAAGAGCGTTTTGACGAGTTTCGCCAGCGTTTTGCCGATCTGGTTGGCGAGTGGCTGGATGCTTCACAGCTCGAAGGCGTGGTGTGGTCAGATGGCGAATTAGCCGTGCCTGAGCTGTCGCTTGGCACCGCCGAGATGCTGCGTGAGGCCGGGCCGTGGGGGCAGGCTTTTCCTGAGCCACTTTTCGATGGCCGTTTTCGGTTGTTGCAACAGCGGCTGGTTGGTGAACGCCATCTCAAGGTCATGGTGGAGCCGCTGGGTGGCGGCCCGCTGTTGGATGGCATCGCGTTTAACGTGGATACCGTGCTGTGGCCTGACAGCAGCGTGCGTGAAGTCGAACTGGCTTATAAACTCGACGTTAACGAATTCCGCGGCAAACGCTCGGTACAACTGCTGATCGAGCACCTGTGGCCGCTGTAGCGTGCAGACGCTGAAATCGACGCCGGGTTTTCCCGGCGTTTTCTTTTCACCCGGCGGGACATCCCGCTAAAATCGGTAACCCGCTAAAATCGGTAAAAAGCTATAAACCACGGCGTGGATCCGCTACAATTCGCGGTTTACATGCATTCTGTCATCGACAAACAACTATTAAGATCTTACGACCATGTTTGAAATCAATCCGGTAAAAAACCGCATTCAGGACCTGTCTGACCGGACAGCCGTTCTGAGGGGGTATCTTTGACTATGACGCAAAGAAAGAGCGTCTGGAAGAGGTAAACGCTGAGCTGGAACAGCCCGACGTTTGGAACGAACCTGAACGCGCGCAGGCGCTGGGGAAAGAGCGTTCTTCCCTGGAAATGATCGTCGACACCATTGATCAGATGGTTCAGGGGCTGGACGATGTCGCCGGCCTGCTGGAACTGGCGGTGGAAGCTGACGACGAAGAAACCTTTAACGAAGCCATCGCCGAGCTGGATCTACTGGAAGACAAGCTGGGTCAGTTGGAATTCCGCCGTATGTTCTCCGGCGAGTACGACAGCGCTGACTGTTACCTCGATTTGCAGGCCGGTTCCGGCGGCACCGAGGCGCAAGATTGGGCCAGCATGCTGCTGCGTATGTATTTGCGCTGGGCGGAAAGCAAAGGCTTCAAAACCGAAATCATTGAAGAATCTGAAGGCGAAGTCGCTGGCATCAAGTCTGCCACTATCAAGATTATGGGCGACTATGCGTTTGGCTGGCTGCGTACCGAAACCGGCGTACACCGTTTGGTGCGCAAGAGTCCGTTTGACTCGGGCGGACGCCGTCATACGTCGTTCAGTTCTGCTTTCGTGTACCCGGAAGTCGATGACGACATTGATATCGAGATCAATCCAGCGGACCTGCGTATCGACGTGTATCGCGCTTCTGGTGCGGGTGGTCAGCACGTTAACCGTACCGAATCTGCGGTGCGTATTACCCACATCCCGACCAATATCGTGACGCAGTGCCAGAACGATCGCTCTCAGCATAAGAACAAAGATCAGGCCATGAAGCAGCTGAAAGCCAAGCTGTATGAGTTCGAAATGCAGAAGAAAAACGCTGAGAAGCAGGCGCTGGAAGACAATAAGTCCGATATCGGCTGGGGCAGCCAGATTCGTTCTTACGTGCTGGACGATTCCCGCATTAAAGATCTGCGTACTGGGGTTGAAACACGTAATACCCAGTCGGTGCTGGATGGTGATCTGGACAAGTTTATCGAAGCAAGTTTAAAAGCGGGGTTATAAGGAAGCTCATGTCTGAACCACAAAATCAGGGTGCCGAGCAGGCGCTGGATCTTAACAACGAACTCAGAACCCGCCGTGAGAAGCTGGCGGCGTTGCGTGATACCGGCATCGCTTTTCCGAACGATTTCCGCCGTGACAGCACCGCTGATCAACTGCATGCCAGCTATGACGAAAAAGAGAACGAAGAGCTGGAGGCACTGGGTCTGGAAGTGACGGTGGCTGGTCGTATGATGACCCGCCGTATCATGGGTAAGGCGTCGTTTGTGACCTTGCAGGATGTCGGCGGCCGTATTCAGTTGTATGTGGCGCGTGATGACCTGCCGGAAGGCGTCTACAACGAGCAGTTCAAAAAATGGGATTTGGGCGACATCCTTGGCGCACGCGGTAAGCTGTTTAAAACCAAGACTGGCGAGCTGTCTATCCACTGTACCGAATTGCGTCTGCTGACCAAAGCGTTGCGCCCGTTGCCGGACAAATTCCACGGCCTGGCGGATCAGGAAACCCGTTATCGCCAGCGTTATCTGGACCTGATCGCCAACGACGAATCCCGCCACACTTTCCGTGTGCGTTCGCAGATTCTGGCTGGTATTCGCCAGTTCATGGTCGGTCGTGATTTTATGGAAGTCGAAACGCCGATGATGCAGGTGATCCCCGGCGGGGCGTCTGCTCGTCCGTTCATCACCCATCACAATGCGCTCGATATCGACATGTATCTGCGTATCGCGCCAGAGCTGTACCTGAAGCGTCTGGTGGTCGGTGGTTTTGAGCGTGTATTCGAGATCAACCGTAACTTCCGTAACGAAGGTGTGTCGCCGCGTCATAACCCTGAGTTCACCATGATGGAACTCTACATGGCGTATGCGGACTACAAAGACCTGATCGAACTGACCGAGTCACTGTTCCGCACGCTGGCGCAGAACGTTCTGGGCACCACCGAGGTGCCGTATGGCGACCAGGTGTTTGATTTCGGTAAGCCGTTCGAGAAGCTGACCATGCGTGAAGCCATCAAGAAATACCGTCCGGAAACCAACCTGGCGGATCTCGATAGCTTCGATGCAGCGAAAGCCATCGCGGAATCTATCGGCATCAAGGTAGAGAAGAGCTGGGGTCTGGGCCGTATCGTCACTGAGATCTTCGAAGAAGTGGCAGAAGCCCATCTGATCCAGCCGACATTTATCACCGAATACCCGGCCGAAGTGTCGCCATTGGCTCGTCGCAACGACCAGAACCCGGAAATCACCGACCGCTTTGAGTTCTTCATCGGCGGACGTGAGATCGGCAACGGTTTCTCCGAACTGAACGACGCGGAAGATCAGGCTCAACGCTTCCAGGATCAGGTTGCAGCGAAAGATGCTGGTGACGACGAAGCGATGTTCTACGACGAAGACTATGTTACCGCTCTGGAGCATGGTTTGCCGCCGACCGCGGGGCTGGGCATTGGTATCGACCGTATGGTGATGCTGTTTACCAACAGTCACACCATTCGCGACGTGATCCTGTTCCCGGCGATGCGTCCGCAGAAATAAGCCTCACCGCACTATCCCGGCTCGTTTGCCTGTAGGTAGACGAGCCGTTTTTTTTATCCCCTCGTGTTTCCCTCTTTTACGCGCATTGTCATCTGACAGACTCGCCTTGCCGTTGGCGTGGGGCAAATGTTACTGTCGCGTTTCCTGAATGCTGAACTACCGTTGCTCGTATAGCGAGTGATAAGAAGGCCGATGGGTTTACGGGCTCAATGGCAGGCAGAGTGAAGCGCATAAGAAGGTCATAATAAGAGGGATGGTATGTTACTGGTGATGTTGAGTGGCTTGCTGTTGTCGTTGTCCCTGTGTCTGGATTTGGGCATCGTCAACACCGCCATTATTAATCGTGGTATTCGGGACGGTGCAGGCGCGGCGTTCTTTATTGGTCTGGGCTCCTGCTTTGGTGATTTGCTCTACGCGACGCTGTCGGTGTTGGGGATGGCGGTAATCTTTAACTACACGCCGGTACGGTGGCTGTTGTGGATTGGTGGTGGCGGCGTACTGCTGTGGCTGTCATTCAACATGGCACGTAGCGCCTGGCGTGACTATCGCCAGCACCGTGGTTTGGCTATTGATAGCGCGAGTGAGCCTTCATCTCGCGCATCGGCCCCCGCGCGCCGTCATTTTATCAGTGGAATGGGAATGGCACTGGCGTCACCCAGCGCATTACTGTGGTTTGCCGCTGTGGGCGGGACGCTGATTGCCCAGGCGACGGATGGTTCTGCCAGACAGATTGCGCTGTTTCTGGTGGGATTTTTCATTGGCGGCATACTCTGGACGCTGTTTATGGCGGTCTTAATCAAGTACGGGCGTGGTGCGTTAAAAGGCAGGCTGTCGTTTTACTGCAGTGCGGTATCGGCAGTGTTATTCGCGGTGTTTGCCGTGCAGGTGATCGTCAACGGCTACCAAACGCTGCTGGTGACAGCGGTGTGAATCGACCGCTCAAAACACGCGCAATCAAACCGTGTTTTATCTTGCCCGCCAGAGAGATGACGCTATAATGCCAGTCACTTTCTACGCGGGCGTAGTTCAATGGTAGAACGAGAGCTTCCCAAGCTCTATACGAGGGTTCGATTCCCTTCGCCCGCTCCAAGTCCTTTCTTCTGTCCCTTTAAGCCCTGATTCTTTTTACTATCACATCTTGCTGGTTAGGTAAGCTATTGTACCGTTATTGCCTCAACTGAAGGCGCTCCCCCATGTATTTACCGCGTGGTACAGGATAGATTCAGATCGGTACGAAAAAACGAAAGCAGGCGCCGACTGCGGCGTCAATCAGACGGATCTCCCCTCCGTGCAGTTCGAGCATGCGCCGCACAATGAGCAAGCCGAGACCACCTCGGTGCTCTCGAACGCTTTGTTGACTGAGCACCGATGGCCGCTGAAACAGCTGCTCGCGCAATACTGGCTCGACGCCCGGCCCGCTATCCGCCACTTCCACCTGCAATTGATGATGCTCTTGCCATACTTTTAGCTGAATAGTTCCTCTCTGCGGTGTATGCCGAATAGCATTATCCAGCAGGTTGGTGACCACCCGTTCAATCATCGATACGTCTGCGTATATCTGTGGTAGTGACGGTGGCATGTCCACTTTTAGCTGCAACTGACGTGTGGCGATAGCCAGATCAAATTTCTGAGCCACATCCTGGATTAATTCACCGATGGCAAAGCGCTCCAGTTGCGGCTTTATTCCACCATGTTCAAGTTTTGCCAGTTCGAACAGTTGCTGTGACAGATGACGAACCTTGTGGCCTTGGCGCAGGGCGATCGCCAGATATTGGCGGTTATCTTCCGGCGATAGGGTCTCGGCCTTCATTGACAAGGTCTCCAGATAACCCAGCAGTGAGGTGAGCGGTGTACGCAGATCGTGGGAAATATTGGCAATAAACTCCCGCCGCTGTCTGTCGCTGTCCGAAAGCTGGTCCCACTGGCTGACGATTTTCCGTGCCAGCTCAATGAAGGTATTGCGCAGTAGCGCCACTTCGCTGGTTGGCAGGTTTTCTGGTGTCTGTTGCGCTAACTGCTTGATAGTGCTGATGCTGTCTCGCTCAAGTCCACGCACTTCGGCCGTTAATTCTCTGACCGGGCACGTTATCCACCGCCAGACCAACAGGCCTGCCAGCAGGCCGAGTCCTGCTACCATCAGTAGCGACCACAGCACGGTACGCCACAGCGTTTTCTGCCAGGCGCTGTCCGCCAGTGCATTGAGCTCCTCGCCTTGCAAAATGATATACAGATAGGCCCGCAGTTCTCCGTTTTGGTTTATCGGCGCGGCGCTAAATACCTTTTGCTCGTTTGGGCTGCGTGGATCGTCGCCGTACACAGGTAAGCTCGCGCCACTCAGGAAGCGTTGCAGCGGAGTGATAGCCACGCGCTGGCGTTTGAGATGGTCTGGTGGGGCGGCATCTGCCAGCAACTGGCCATCAGGGGAAACCAGGTAGAGTTCTACACTGGGGTTGAGCGTCATTAGGCGGTCAAACAGGGTTTTTAACGACAGTTGGTTTACCCTGCCCTGTGCGTCCAGTAATGATTCACTGCTGACAATTTGCTGTGCCAGACTACCGGAGAGGCGTTGGACCATCGCATTACCGTACTGGCTGCTGCTATAAAGCTGCACGCCGCAGGCGGTAACAGCACACAGCAGAAGAATCGCAGTAAAGGCGAGCGTCAGACGCTGGCTGAGGCTTAAACGGCGGATCATGGCTGCGACTCCGGTTTGTTGGTAGCAAATTTGTACCCCTTTCCCCAAACGGTAAGGATAATCTCTGGCTCGGCGGGGTTACGTTCGATCTTGATTCGTAGTCGGTTGATATGGGTATTGACCGTATGCTCATAGCCTTCGTGCTGATATCCCCACACGCGATCGAGCAGTGTCAGTCGTGAAAAAACTTCTCCCGGATGGCGGGCAAACCAGTAAAGGAGATCGAATTCGCGTGGCGTCAGCTCTATCGGCTTGCCATGCAGTGACACCTCCCGTGCCAGTGGGTCGATATCCAGCCCGTGAAGGGAGACGGAGCCTGCTTCCATACGGATATTCTGTCCCATTGCCTCCTGACGACGAAACAGGGCTTTGACCCGGGCAACTAATTCCAGCACCGAAAACGGTTTAGGCAGATAGTCGTCCGCTCCCATTTCCAGCCCGAGAACCCGGTGAGTTTCGCTGGTTCGAGCGCTGATGATGATCACGGGTAAGTAGTGGGTCATCTGACGAATGCGGCGGCAAATCTCAAGCCCATCTACACCGGGTAGCATCAAATCGAGGATTACGGCATCCCAGACCTGTTTTTCCAACTGAACCAGTGCATGCGCTCCATTCACCTCATGGCTAATCTGGTAGCCCTCATCCTGCAGATTTAACCGCAGTAGCGTGGCGATATCGTGGTCATCTTCTACCAGCAGTATTTTTCTTGCGCTATTCATGGTTTTTCTACCCACACTCTTTTCGCCAAAGCTTACCCCAGGCGTGGAGCGCGAGTTATCACATTTTATTTAAACTTCCGTGAGGATGTGGTGATCGCCGTCGATCCATGATGCAGGTCTGTCATTCATGGAGTACGGGCTATGTCCTCTGTCAATCCTGAACATATTCATCCACTGTGGTTGCGCTGCTGTCATTGGATTAATGCTATCGCCGTTGCAGGCATGCTGTTTAGCGGCTGGCGTATCTACAACGCTTCTGCACTGTTCGATTTTTCCTTTCCTTCGGTGTTAACGCTCGGCGGTTGGTTGGGCGGCGCGTTGCAGTGGCATTTCGCCATGATGTGGGTTTTTGTGGTTAACGGCGTGGTTTACCTGACGCTTGGCGTGATTGACGGACGCTTTCGCCGCAAATTTTTTCCCCTGTCGCTGCGCCGTCTTCGGGATGACCTGACGCAGGCGTTGCGCGGCAAACTTCAACACACCGATCTTAGCCACTACAACGCCATACAAAAGGTGGCTTATCTGGGTGCCATTTTGTTGGGCATGGGGTTGTTGCTATCCGGATTGGTGTTGTGGAAATCCGTGCAATTACCCTTGCTGCGAGACCTGCTGGATGGTTACGAGACAGCGCGCTATGTCCATTTTTTCTGCATGAGCCTGATGGTGTTGTTTGTGGTCATCCATTTACTGATGGTGCTGCTGGTACCTCGCACGCTGCTGGCCATGCTCCGGGGACGTTGAGGATAATACAATGAAAAAAAACACTATTCTCAGCGGCGGCGACGCACACTATCTGGTGAAAGAGGCCGAAAAACTGCTCAGCCCAGAGCGCCGTCGCCTGTTGCGCCAGGGACTGACGCTGGGCGGCATCATGATGCTGACCGGTTGTGATATCAGCAACAACGAAAGTGTCGAGAGTACGCTGTCCCTTATCTCTCGTTTTAATGACCGGGTGCAGGGGTTCTTGTTCAGCCGCCGCAACCTGGCACCGGAATACCGTGAGTCAGACATTACCCGTCCCTTCCCGTTTAACGCTTTTTACGGCCAGGAAGATATTCCTCTAGTGGATGGTCATGACTATCTGCTCGATGTCCGAGGTCTGGTACGGGACACCCGCCGTTGGACGCTACCGGAGTTGTATCGGTTGCAGCAGGTCAGTCAGATCACGCGTCATATCTGTGTGGAAGGCTGGAGCGCCGTTGGAAAATGGGGAGGTGTACCGTTTCATCATTTCTTAGCGCTGATCGGGGCGGATAAGCGAGCACAGTACGTCAACTTTCGCTGTGCGGACGACTACTACACCAGCATTGATATGGCGACGGCATTGCATCCGCAGACGTTACTGGCGTTGACCTGGGATAACCAGATCCTGCCGCCTGAGTACGGTTTCCCAATGAAGATCCGTATCCCGACCAAGCTCGGTTACAAAAATCCAAAGCATGTTTTATCCATCGAAGTCACCAACCGCTTCCTGGGGGGTTACTGGGAAGATCAAGGTTACAACTGGTTTGGTGGCTACTAACCCCAAAAAAAGGAAATACTATGAAAAAGATGATGATTGCTGCTGCCGTTTTGTCGACATTGTTGATGGCTAATGTACAGGCTACCGACAACATGAGCCATGACGGGATGACGAAAGAAAAAGCAGGCATGTCGCACGACGGAATGACGAAAGACGCGATGGGAAAACCCCATAGCAGCCTGTGTAAAGATGGCATGTGCAAAGAAGGGATGAAAACGGACGAGATGAAGAAGGACAGTATGGGCAAGATGGATAACATGGGTAAAGATAAAAAAGATACCATGAGCAAATAGTCCGGCGAGACAGCAAAAAGATGTGTCATTCCAGCACGATGCAAGCACGGAATGGCACATGCTCCTTTTCAATACTGGCAAGGTTTGTGAAGTAAGTTCCCCTCCCATTTAGGTCTTAAAAAGAAACTATCATTCCAATAGAAACCATCCAATCAAAAAGAAACTATCCATCCAGAAAAGAACTAACTCCCCAAAAGAAATAACATACGCTATGGTAAGTAGGGATACCGAGAGATACCGAATAAAACCTTAACTAACTGAGAAAGCAGAGGTCATAGGATGCCTGAATTCAGTGTTTACAGTAAAACCTGCCCGGCGCGTGTGGTGCTGGATCGTCTGTCCAATAAATGGTCGCTGCTGATTCTGGATCGGCTGGCATGTGAGCCGGTCAGGTTCAACCAACTAAGACGTGATATTGAAGGCGTATCGCAGAAAGTGTTGTCACAAACGCTCAAACACCTGGAACGTGATGGCATGATTCACCGGCAGGTGTTTGCTACCGTGCCAGTGACGGTGGAGTACTCAATTACTACACTGGGTAAGACACTGGTCAAGACCGTGCATGAACTGACCCACTGGGCGGAGCGGAACATCGATGAAGTCATGCTGGCGCAGCAGCGGTATGATGAACTCAACGCGGTTTCCTCGGTGGCATAGGTGCGTTCCCGTTCTGGACGATTTGTAGAGCCTAAAAGGCGATATCGTTTCTATTGCATTTACGGTTTCCAGAATAGACTTATGTATTAACACATTATCTTTGTAGTTATATATTTAGCCTAAAATAAACCCAAATGAGAATGGTAATCGTTATTTTATCGTGTGTATGAAGCACGTGCACCCCCACCCATACAGCAGACAGTGCGGTATATAGGGTGTAAATTTTTGGTTTGGGATAAGAGGTAAGTCACAATACCGCTACACCTCCTTTGCTGTGACATGTAAAATATGCAAATTATTTTTCCTGTTCCTGGCTATATTTCCAGCAGAATTGCACGTACAACGACAATTTGAGGGTAGTGTCTACGTTTGGGTTAAATTCCAAGGGCGGTAGCGTGTCTGAGTTTTGTGCATTTACAGTCAAGTACAGTTAAGTTGGACAGTCGAATACTTTGCTTTCTGGATGTAACCTTATGAAAATCTTAGTAACGGGTGGGGCCGGGTTTATCGGCTCTGCCGTCGTGCGTCATATTATAAAAAATACAGCAGATTCTGTTATTAACGTGGACAAGCTCACGTATGCAGGTAATCTGGAGTCTCTGGCCGATGTGAGTAGTCATGGGCGTTACGAGTTTAAGCATATCGATATTTGCGATGCAGTGGCGCTTAAGAGCGTGTTTGAAACCTGTCAGCCTGATGCGGTCATGCATTTAGCAGCAGAATCACATGTTGATCGTTCGATTGATGGTCCTGCTGCTTTTATCGAAACGAATATCGTTGGTACTTATACGCTGCTTGAAGCCGCACGTGTTTACTGGAGCAATCTAGAACCAACACAAAAATCGGCTTTCCGCTTCCATCATATCTCAACAGATGAAGTCTATGGTGATCTAGAGGGAACCGATTCTCTATTTACTGAAACGACGCCATATGCCCCGAGTAGCCCTTATTCTGCGTCTAAAGCATCGAGCGATCATTTGGTACGAGCCTGGCTGCGAACCTATGGATTACCAACGATTGTCACCAATTGTTCGAATAACTATGGTCCTTACCATTTTCCGGAGAAATTAATTCCTTTAATGATCCTGAACGCGCTGGAGGGAAAAGCTTTGCCAGTGTATGGCGATGGAATGCAGATTCGCGACTGGCTGTTTGTTGAAGATCATGCTCGGGCACTTTATAAGGTTGTGACTGAAGGACAAGTCGGGGAGACCTACAACATCGGTGGGCATAATGAAAAAGCTAATGTTGATGTTGTAAAAACTATCTGTACTCTGTTGGAAGAACTGGTTCCACAGAAACCAGCAGGGATTGACGCGTACCAAGATCTGATCACTTATGTGAAAGATCGTCCCGGTCATGATGTGCGATACGCTATTGATGCAGGAAAAATTGGCCGTGAGCTTGGCTGGAAACCACAAGAAACCTTCGAAAGTGGTATTCGTAAAACAGTGGAGTGGTACCTCAATAATCGCTCCTGGTGGAGTAGAGTGTTGGATGGTTCTTATAGCCGTGAGCGTTTGGGGAGTGTAGAAAAATAATGAAAGGCATTATCCTTGCAGGCGGTTCAGGTACTCGGTTGTATCCTTTGACTCGCGGTGTCTCCAAACAGTTGCTACCAATCTACAATAAGCCGATGATTTATTATCCGCTATCTACACTGATGTTAGCCGGTATTCGAGACGTATTAATTATCACCACGCCTGAGGATAATGAAGGATTCCGCAGGTTGTTGGGAGATGGTAGTAATTTCGGTATCAATATTGAATATGCGGTTCAGCCTAGCCCAGATGGCCTGGCTCAGGCTTTTATTATTGGTGATTCCTTTATTGGCAATGATCATTGCTGCCTTGTCTTGGGGGATAATATTTTTTACGGCCAATCCTTCAGTAAGATGCTAAGAAATGCTGCAGATAAGGCTGCTGGTGCTACTGTGTTTGGCTATCAGGTTAAAGACCCCGAGCGTTTTGGTGTCGTTGAATTCGATGCTGAAATGCGAGCTGTTTCGATTGAAGAAAAACCGAGCAAACCTAAATCCAACTACGCTGTTACTGGATTGTATTTTTACGATAATCGTGTAGTAGAGTTTGCCAAACAGGTAAAACCATCCCATCGTGGTGAATTGGAAATTACTTCCATTAATCAGATGTATCTGGAGGATGGGTCGCTTAGCGTCGAATTGTTTGGTCGCGGTTTTGCCTGGCTGGATACGGGCACACATGAGAGCTTGCATGAAGCATCATCATTTGTGCAAACCATTGAGAATGTTCAGGGATTAAAAGTGGCTTGCTTAGAAGAGATTGCCTGGCGGAATGGTTGGATGTCTGATGAAGAGTTGATTTCACTGGCAGAACCGATGCTGAAGAACGAATACGGTCAATATCTGATGGGATTAATTAGGTAATCTACGCCAGAAAAATATAATGGAGTTATTAATTTTTTATTGTATTTCTGTTTCGTTATCAATGTGATGATTTTATCGAAAATGAGAAAAAGATGGGGGTATGTCTTTTCCCCAGTAACCTCTTCATTATTTATACTTATCTCCTTCCAGGAAGACTTTCTAATTTAATATTAAACTGAGAAGGATAATAGGGTGGTTCGGATATTGCACTTAGTAATTATCAACTGAAACTGAATAATATTAAAATATATAAGTGATATTATGAACGTTATTGAGACAAATATTCCTGATGTGAAAATTATTGAACCCACGGTATTTGGTGATGAACGTGGTTTTTTTATGGAAACCTGGCAACAGAAGAAGTTTGAGGACTTGGTTGTTGGACATGCTTGTAGTTTTGTTCAGGATAATCACTCTAAATCCAATAAAAATATTCTTCGAGGGTTACATATTCAGACCGAAAACACCCAAGGAAAACTGGTCAGGGTTGTTTCTGGTGAGGTCTTTGATGTAGCAGTAGACGTTCGTAAAGATTCGGCAACACTAGGTAAATGGGTTGGTGTTTACCTTTCTGCAGAAAATAAACGACAACTTTGGATTCCAGAGGGATTCGCACATGGTTTTTATGTGACCAGTGAAGAAGCTGAGTTTGTTTATAAATGTACTAATTATTATCATCCAGCATCAGAAATTTCTATTCTATGGAGTGATTCTTTTTTAGATATCCACTGGCCACTTTTAAATAATCAAGAGCCTTTGTTATCTGATAAGGATAAAAAAGGGATGTCATTTGAAAAGTTTTTTAATAGGTGAGGAGTGCTTACTATAGTGGTTGATTTTTCTTTATTATAAATGAATGGAGCTAAATCGCTATTCCGTACTCATTCTGCAATTTTTGATGACTAAAAAATTATTAATTATTAAATTGGCCTATGCATAGGTGAATTAATTAGGAGTGGCTTCATTGAATATTGTTATTCCAATAATCATGTGTGGCGGGAGTGGATCTCGACTCTGGCCTGTTTCACGTGAACAGCATCCCAAACCCTTTATCACATTAGCTGATGGTGAAAGTCTAATTCAAAAGGCTCTTTTAAGAGCACAATCTTTTTATAATGTAAAAGAGATTATTACTGTTACTAACAGAGAGTTATTATTTAAAGCTGTTGATGCTTTTGATGAAGTTAATACAACATCTATTCCTCATTCTTACATTCTTGAACCAATGGGACGTAATACAGCTGCTGCCATTGCTTCAGCTGCACTATTGGCACAACGTAAGCATGGCAATGACGCCATTCTAATTGTGTTGGCCGCAGATCATCTGATTCGGGATAACAAGGCATTTATTGAAGCCGTAAGTACTGCGGTAGAACTGGCTAGTCAATCTCGTCTGGTTACATTTGGTATTGAGCCAGAGAAAGCTGAAACCGGGTATGGCTATATCAAATTCAATGGCAATCAGGTGGAGCGTTTTGTAGAAAAGCCTTCCTATGATAAGGCATTGGAGTATGTCAATTCTGGTGAGTACCTGTGGAACTCAGGTATGTTTTGCTTTTCAACTGGAATGATCCTTAAAGAATTACAACACTGGTGTCCCCAGGTGCTCTCTGCTGTTGAGAATTGCATTAGTACATCTAGGATTTTGGAAACGAATAGTTCAACGCAGATTGATTTAGATAAGGCAAGCTTTTCTCAGGTTGAAGATATTTCTATTGACTATGCTGTCATGGAAAAGTCGAAAAATGTGTCGGTCGTACCCTGCAATATTGGGTGGTGTGATATAGGCTCCTGGTCTGCATTAAGTGAATTAATTGAACCTGATCATTGTGGCAACACAATTGATTCGGACGCCGAGACGCTGCTGTATGATGTTAGCAATTGCTACATTAAAGCTGAAGATCGTGTTATTGGCGCAGTAGGAATCGACAACCTTGTGATTGTAGATACAGCAGATGCTTTGTTGGTAGCCCATAAAGAGCATGCTCAAGATGTTAAATCTATCTATAACCAGCTCAAGGTTATGGATCATGCGGCTTACAAAGTGCATCGCACTCTGCACCGACCTTGGGGTACATCGACAACGCTTGAAAAAGGTGATCACTTCAGAATAAACCGTATGGTGGTCAAGCCGGGTAAAAGCCTTACGATGCAAAGACATCATCACCGTAGTGAGCATTGGATCGTGGTCGCGGGTGCCGCTAATATAACCAATGGAAACAAAAATATATTCCTCTCAACGAATCAGTCGACCTATATCCCGGCAGGAGAGAAACATAGGGTTGAAAACCCTGGTGTAATTGACCTGATTATGATCGAAGTTCAGAGCGGTGAATATTTGGGTGATGATGATATTGTCCGTTTTGATGAAGAATAAAAAAGGAAAAATGCAATGACGTTAGCGTGCTTTAAGGCTTATGACATTCGAGGCCGACTTGGTAGTGAACTCAATAATGATATAGCTTATCGTATTGGTCGTGCATTTGGTCAGTATCTGAAGGCGAAAACTGTTGCAGTAGGTGGAGATATTCGGCTGAGCAGTGAAGAGCTCAAAGCATCGTTGGCAAGCGGTCTGCAGGATGCGGGGGTGAATGTGGTAGATCTTGGTATGACAGGGACAGAAGAGATCTACTTCGCAGCTTTCCATTTGGATGTGGACGGAGCAATTGAAGTTACCGCTAGCCATAATCCTATGGATTATAATGGAATGAAATTGGTTAGCCGTGGTGCGAAGCCTATCAGTAGCGATAATGGCCTCAATGATATTCGTGAACTAGTCGTTTCAGGGCAATTTACCAGCAATGATAATAAAGGCAGTTATACCAAGTTATCATTGCTTGATGAGTATGTTGACCATTTGATGACCTATATTAATATTGATAATTTGAAGCCGATGAAGCTCGTTGTTAATGCTGGCAATGGTGCTGCAGGTCACGTAATTGATGAAATTGAGGATAGATTAAAAAATAAAAAAATTCCTATTGAATTCATAAAAATACACCACGAACCAGATGGCAATTTCCCTAACGGTATTCCTAATCCACTATTGCCGGAGAATCGAGCCGTCACCGCAGATGCAGTCAGGATTAATAATGCCGATATGGGGATTGCTTGGGATGGAGATTTCGATCGCTGTTTTCTATTTGATGAAAATGGCGATTTTATTGAAGGTTATTATATTGTTGGTCTCCTAGCTGAAGCTTTCCTTATGAAACATCCAGGAGAAAAAATCATTCATGATCCTCGTCTTACCTGGAACACTGTTGAGGTTGTTAAACAAGCTGGTGGGATACCGATCCAGAGTAGAACAGGTCATGCCTTTATTAAGGATAGGATGCGTTCTGAAAATGCTATCTATGGTGGTGAGATGAGTGCACATCACTATTTTCGTGATTTTGCATATTGTGATAGTGGTATGATCCCATGGTTATTGGTTATGGAGCTTCTCTCTTCTAGGGATACCTCTTTATCTAAATTGGTCGGAGAGCGTATAAAAAGTTATCCCTGCAGCGGAGAGATAAACTATAAAGTTAAAAATGCGAAAGTAATTATAGAAAACATCGAAGATTTTTTTAAAAATGAAGCTGTTTTTATTGATCATACCGATGGGTTAAGTATTGACATGGCAGATTGGCGTTTTAATATTCGCACATCTAATACAGAGCCATTACTACGTTTAAATATAGAATCTCGCGCACTATCAGAATTAGTATGGGAAAAAGTTTCAATAATTGAGAAACTGATTAATTCCTAGTGGATTTACATGCCGGTTATAGAATTTAACTAGGTGTTATGTATTATATTTGCGAGTTAACTTAGTAAAGGTAGGCATTAAATGAAAACCAACACATATAATTCGATGTGTGAGGTGGATAGCAAATCAGATGAACCTTCATCCGGATGGAAAATTCATAACGGTAGAACAGATATCCTGGAGGGTATCAGAGTTTATTATGTATGGATGATCTGGGGATGGCATGATATAAGACAACGTTATCGGCGTTCAATATTAGGTCCATTCTGGTTCACGTTGACTACACTGATTATGGTAGGTGCTTTAGGGTTCCTTTATTCTCAGTTGTTGGGACAACAAATTTCTGAGTATTTGCCTTATCTTGGTATAGGTTTGGTCGTTTGGCAATTTATTAGTACGGCAGCAAATGAAGCCTGTATGACCTTTATAGGTTCTGCGCATATAATAAAACAAATAAGAATGCCATTAACTACACATGTGTGTCGTATGGCTTGGAGAAATTTTATTATACTATTGCATAGTCTGCCCGTTGTTATACTTTTTATGCTCTTTTTTGGACATTCACTTACATTAGAGGCCTTTTTGATTATTCCCGGCTTACTAATTTCATTACTTAATGCAATTTGGGTCGGTATAGTATTGGGAATACTATGTGCTCGGTTTAGAGATATTTCCCCGATTATTGTAAATTTGTTTCAAGTATGTTTTTTTGTTACGCCAGTTATGTGGCGGACTGCAGATTTGAAAGATCGAGCTTGGATAGCAGATATGAATCCATTTTATTATTTAATCGAAATAATTCGAGCTCCGATTTTAGGCTCTCCGATATCAATGAGTACTTGGGCTCTATGTATTATAATTCTGGTTGTAGGGTTTTGTTTTGCCCAATACCTAATGAATCGCTATCGTGACCGTGTGGCCTACTGGCTTTAATATTATGAAAACTCATATTGTAGCTGATAATGTTTGTGTCGATTTCCCAATTTTTGAAAACTCGCACCGTTCGCTTAAAAATAAGGTAATGAACTTAACAACGGGAGGGCGGATTGGGGCTAATGCAGGTAAACACCCAGTTGTTCGTGCTTTAAATAATATTAGTTTCAATATTAATGAAGGCGATCGTGTTGGACTGGTTGGACACAATGGTTCAGGTAAAACAACACTATTGCGAGTCCTCTCCGGTGTTTATGCCCCAGTATCAGGATCTTTATCAATTAAAGGCCGTGCCGTGTCTTTGCTTGATGTATCCATGGGAATGGACCCAGATGCTTCAGGATTTGAGAATATTTATCTTAGAGGGGTTATGGATGGTCTTAAACCATCACATATTCGCAGTAAGATAGATGAAATTGCTGATTTTACTGGATTGGGGGATTATCTAAACTTTCCATTTAGAACATACTCTAGTGGGATGCAACTACGTCTTGCTTTTGCTATATCGACTAGCGTTAATGCTGATGTTCTCATCATGGATGAGTGGCTTAGCGTCGGTGATGCTGAGTTTAGTATTAAAGCTGAAGCTAGATTGGAACAGTTAGTTAACAATGCTTCTATTCTTGTTCTCGCATCTCATTCTCCCGAGTTGATATCTCGCGTGTGTAATAGGAAAATTTATTTGGAGCATGGGGCTATAGTTAATGATGAGATTATAGATCGTGCATCATTGGGGGGCGCAGATGAAGATAAATAAATTCAGGGTTTCATCTCGGCATCCTGCGTTAATTGCTTCTGAACATATATTTTCTATCCCTCCGTTTAGTACCATAAAAGGTATTCTGAGTGCAAAAATTGCTTATCCCTATGCGGAAAAAAGAGAAAATCGTGATATAACAAGCAAAGTCAACATCCTGCGCTTTTACTATAGAGAGTCGTTTGAAAAGCGAATAAAGATCGCCCAAGCTAGGTTAGTTGAAACACTCACATTTGCAGCAAGCCAGGTTCCTTATTACAGGGATAAATTTAAATCTATAAATTTTGATCCGGCATCCATTGAACGCGATATAAAATACCTTCAAGATATCCCTTTATTGACTAAGGAGATTATCCGTGAGCAAGGAGAGCGTCTTTTCTCTCAATCGTTAAGTAATGTTCGTCATCACATTTGTAAGACAGGTGGCTCTACTGGACAGTCTTGCCATATAATGTATGACCAACCAGCTGCAGACTGGTCTGCTGCTGTTACGCTATATGCGCGAGAGAGGGTTGGTAATACCAAAAGACGCTCAGAGTTGCATTTTGCATGTCGTTTCCCTGATATGATTGATCCTGGGTGGCCAACACGCGAAGATTTTAAATGTTTTGCGATGAACCGCAGCAATATATTTTTCGATCGTCTTGATGATATTGGGTTGGCTGAAATTTGGCAAACTCTCAAGAGACGTAAACCTTATATGGTTCATGCACACCCATCGACTATTTATGCACTAGCTTGCTACATAGAACGGAAATATGGTAGTGCAAATAGCTTTAGAGTATTCGAGTCCAGTGGTGAGTTACTAGAATCGTATATGCGTGAAACGATATCGAGGGTATTGCGTTGTCGTGTTGTGGATCGCTATGGACTAGCCGAATTAGGTGTGATGGCTTATGAGCTAGATGGCCATAGTGGAGGCTTGCAAGTAATGGACTCAGAAGGATGGCCAGAAAGTCAATTAACAAGTTCTGGGCAACATGAGTTAATATTTACAGGGTTCCATAATCGACTGATGCCGCTTATTCGTTATACTACGGGTGACTTGGCTGAAGTGGAGCAACGTCAGGATGGTTTTTACCTGAAAAATGTAACAGGTAGAATTCATGATATGGTTATTATTGGCGGTATCACATATCCGACCCATACTATCCAAGATATGCTCGATTATCGTGTTGGCGGAATCCAAGAGTTTCAGATTGATCTTCGCGGTAATAAGCCTATTTTAAGAGTAGTTCCAGAACCTCACGCTGATTTAGCGCAGATTGTATCGAAAGTAGAAGCTTATTGGCCTGATGCAATGAAAGTGGAGTTCGTCGGGCATGATGATCTTATCCGTGTTGGCCATAGGGCCAAATTCCGACATGTGGTGACAGCATGATTGGTGTTCTTTATTCTTATGATGACCGTAATGCAGGCGAATTAGTTGTTGCTGCATTGCAGAGAAGTGTTTCTGAGACACTCGTAGCAAGGATTTCAATTAATGAAATATCAAGGAATAATTGTATCTTAGCTATTAATCCTGATGAAGGGTATGGGCAGGCACTTATTTCTTGGTTAGCCTCAGGAAGACGTAAGTTGATTTTATTTGGTAGCTTACCTGAGTGCCTTTGTACCCATTTTAATTTACGTAATACAGTTTGGCCTGAAAAAGCGGAGCTCTGGTCTCGTAGCTTACCTGCTGAAAGCGGTTATTATTCAGAAAGCAAGGGTAATATTAAATATTCAGAATTAGCTAGTCAACTCGGTGCTAATAACTGGTTCAGGCCACTAGAGAGATTTGATTTTGCTGATGAATGGAACAATCTGGGATATGGTGCGATACGGGTGGATGATTCTATCTGGAGTATTGCTGCACCACTAAGAGCCTCGGAGGGATCAGAGGTTGCTGCTATCAGTTTTGAAGAGCAGGCTTTTGCTACTTATGTGGCACTCTTTAATAGCCATATATCGAGCACATTTTGGGTGAACCGACCCGTTGGTTTTATTGACTCGTTTGAATGGTACTTGCTTGAGGCATTTATAAGTGAATGGAGGCATCTTGACATGTTACCTTGCCTCCCGGTGATCAGTGAAATACCTTATGGTTATGATGCTGCAATAACAATGCGACTTGATTGCGATGAGGATATTTTTTCTGCACAGCCTCTGTGGAGTGCCTATAAAAATTTAGGAGTACCCTTATCACTAGCGCTTCATACTAGTAATCTTCCGAATCCTGTACATGAAGATTTTCTCAAGTCATTTATTAATGATGGCGGTGTATTGTTGTCACATACAGCTACTCACGCCCCTAATTGGGGGGGGAGCTATGATGCTGCTTACCATGAGGCTATTGAGTCCCGTTGTAAAATAGAATCGTCAACGGGTATTCGTGTCAATTATGCTGTTTCTCCCTTTCATCAATCACCTCCTTATGCACTAGCTGCCCTCTGTGATGCTGGTTATTCTGGTTGTATTGGTGGAATTATTCGAAATGATCCTGAGTTTTTAATTGCCCGCGGTGGTAAATTAGCTAACTTACCCGATGGATTTATTGGACATTCTCAGCAAACCATGTTGCATGGGGATTGCATGTTAGCCGACGGAGACCCTCTGAAAGTCTTTAAACAAGCATTCAATCAGGCATTGGAAACCAGGACGTTGTTTGGCTTTCTGGATCACCCATTTTCTTCCAGATATCAATATGGTTGGGTTGATGAACAGCGTCGCATTGATGCACATCAGGCATTAATCGGGCATATACGTGCAACAGCCAGACAGCCTTTATTTATGGATGAGTGCCAGGCGATGGATTTCTTGCGTGATCGTGCTGCTATTCGTCTCCATCTTTGCGAAAAGGCGTTTGCTGTTAGCGTACCATTTGAAAACGCATCCTATGAATATGCAGTTCAATTTCGCGGCGAACTGGTCAAACTCAATGATGGAATGGTACTGGTATGAAAGTACTTGTTGTGATGGGAACTCGTCCAGAGGTGATCAAGCTGGCACCTCTTGTGGTGGCTCTTCGCCAGCGAGCTGATGTCAGACTATGCAGCAGTGGACAGCATCGTGAAATGTTGATTCAGGCTTTGGATGCTTTCTCGTTGGTGCCTGACATTCAACTTGATTCTATGAGCCCGGGACGTTCACTCAATATCCTTGCCTCCCGGCAGTTGGCTATGCTGGATGACGTTATGGAACAAGAACAGCCTGATTGGGTTGTTGTTCAGGGGGACACAACTACAGCCTTCTGTGCGGGGTTAGCTGCTTTCCACCGGGGTATAAAGGTGGCTCATGTAGAGGCTGGATTGCGAACGGGCGATCTTGCCAGTCCTTTTCCTGAGGAGGCTAACCGGAGCTTATTGGCTCGGATAGCTTCTCTGCATTGTGCCCCGACTCAGGCTGCTGCGACAGCACTTCAAAGTGAAAATATACCACAGAGTGCTATTCTTGTTACTGGTAATACCGTTGTTGATGCTATCAAGCTGACACAACAGGGATGGGATAGTGGAAAGCCTGATTCTGTTCCGGCAGTAGTAGATGAGTGGATTTCAGAACACCCATTCATATTAATAACTTGCCACCGGCGTGAGAATTTTGGGACTGCTTTAGAGAATATCTGTAGTATGATCTTGCGATTATCTGCACTCCATCCTGATATTCGCTGGGTGTTTCCTGTTCATCTCAATCCCAACGTTCGCGAGCCGGTGCAGCGGATACTTGGAGATGCACGTAATATTTTACTGATAGACCCTGTCGATTACCAAGTCAGTCTTTATTTAATTTCTAAGGCTATCTTAGTGGTATCCGACTCTGGAGGGATTCAGGAAGAGGCACCTACCTTTGGTACTCCTGTTGTAGTGATGCGTGAACATACAGAGCGTATGGAAGGGGTTCAGGCCGGCTTTTCTATTCTCGCTGGAAAGACACCAGAGCGCATTGAGTCGGCAGTCGACTACTGGTTGAGTCACTCACAGGAGAGAGAGGCTCTGATGCATCGGCCAAATCCTTATGGCGATGGTGATGCAGCTAAAAGAATTGCCGATGCATTGCTTGGTCAACCGGTGGAGGCATTTCGTGGCTGATAGTGCCAAAGATGATTGTGTACCATCAAGTTGTATCATGTTTGCAACGGCTGACTGGGATGAACCTTATTGGACTAATAAACAGCATTGTGCCAAATCTCTTTCTGAGCTAGGAATTCGTGTTCTGTATGTAGAAAGTGTTGGACTCAGAGCGCCGAAACCAGGAAGTAAAAAAGATTGGCGAAGACTTTGGAATCGCTTATATAAAGGACTATCGTCTTTATTGTTTGGCGCGCCAGAATGTTCAACGGGGGTGTTTGTTCTTTCCCCATTGCTTATCCCTGCCGGGCATCGCTATATGCTGACCAGGGCAATAAATCGGTGGCTTCTAAAAATTGAAATTGCTCGCTCCATGTGGGGGCGGGAATTTGTTAATCCACTGGTTTGGACTTATCATCCCTTTATGTTGGATGTGATAAATAATTTTAGGACAAGTTCACTCCTTTATCACTGTGTGGATGATCTGGCGGAAGTGCCCGGCATAGATGGTGCAAACTTCCGTTCTGCAGAGATGCTATTGTTGAAGCGAGCAGATGTCGTTTTTGCTACGGCCCCTACTTTAGCTCAGCGCTGTAAAGCTATTAATGTTAATACACACTTTTTATCTAATGTGGTGGATGTAAAACATTTTGGTGAGGCACTTAAACCTGGTCCAATTCCTAATGATCTGGCTTGTATCTCAGAACCCAGGCTTTGTTACCACGGTGTACTTTCTGATTTCAAGATCGATTTTCAGTTATTGTTGAGTGTGGCTAGAGTGAAGCCTGAATGGAGTTGGGTTTTTATCGGTGAAGAGCGTGAAGGACAAAAAAATCCTATCGTTGAAGAATTGGGTAAATTACCAAATGTACATTTTATAGGCTACCGACCATACTCGATTTTACCAGAATACCTGCGAGGAATGCAGGTCGGTTTGTTGCCTTCATTAGTCAATGAATACACACGATCCATGTTCCCAATGAAGTATTATGAATATATCGCTTCTGGACTACCCGTTGTATCTACACCACTTGATTTTTTGCGTATATGCAACCAGAGGGTAGCCTGTGGAGAGAATGCTGATGAATTTATTAAAGCGATTTCAGAGCAGATAGAAAGAGGGCGCCTAACAGCTAAAGATACTACTGAGGTGGTGGGTGATAATACCTGGCAGGCACGTTGTTTAAAAATGTTAGCAGAGGTTACGTGTAAGAATAATTAAGAGCAAATCTAGTGATAGCTCATGGACAAACAAATTATTTAAAAGATTATCAATAGAGGATTTTTGAATATGAGAGTAACCGAAACTACATTTGCAAAGCCCTACCAGGATGGATGGCTGGATCGAATTGATGAGACAGATAGTGGTTTTTTGATTGAAGGATGGGCCTTCCGTCGTGACAATAATTACGCCAGTTTTCCTATAATTATTGTAACTTCCGAATGGAGTGAGGTCGCTCGATTAGACGTTGGAAATATGCAACGTCAGGATGTTCAAGCGGCATTCCCTGACTGTATCTTTAATAATGATATTGGTTTTTCAATGACGTTGCCAAGGCATCTCTGTAGTTCTCGAGGGGGTGCTGGTATACAGGTTTTCATTTTGAATCAAGATGGTACATTTTCACCATTGAAAAAAGGATTTAAGCGAGGGCTCCAAGTTGAGTTGAGCGGACGTTGTAATCTTCGCTGCCCGATGTGCCCTAGTGTTATCTATTCTGAGTTCCATAAAAAGGTATTAGATGAAAATGATCTTCCAGCTTTAGTCGATTTCTTCCAGGATAGAGACTTCATCTGCCTTGATGGTTTTGGTGAGTCTCTGTTATCACCTGCTTTCGATTCTTTGTTGGACGCCTTACCTCGAGCTTCTGAAGTGGTTTTCCATACTAATGGATTACTGCTGGATAAAAAAATCGATCAAATTCTGAAGAACTCGCCCCCCGTAACATGGGTTGCTATCAGTCTTGACTCTTTAGAACCGGAGAAGTATTCAAGACTACGTGTTGGGAGTTCATTAGACAGAGTATTAAAAAATGTACGAAACTTTAAAAAGAAACGAGATGAGATGGGGCTTTCTTATCCTGTTATTCGCCTTAACCTGACGCTGATGAAAGAGAACTATCTGGAGCTAGAAAATTTTGTCCGGACTTCTTTAGAGTTTGATGGCGTAGTTGAATGTAATTGGCTCTATGATGTAGAACACCTTGCAGAGGGTGTAAATATTGAAGTTGGCAACCAAGTTTTTGATTATGAATCGAATAAACTCAAACATATCGCCCATGATGCGAATCAGCATATAGATAAGGCTATAGCTCTCGCGAAAAATTTGGGAGTAGAAGTTATTTTTAATTCATATTTTAACGAAAATCTTTCGGAATCACCGGATGATGATGGTTTCTCTGGTACGGTCAGACGTTCTGTTTCGGATTGTCCTCATCTGCAAGGAGATTTTATGTTGCAAGCTGATGGTAAGGTTCAGAATTGCGTATGGCAAACTTCGCCGCTGACTGACTGGCGGGAACATGGTCTGGAGAATATTAAATCTCACCCGAGGGTTCAGGCTGTTAGAGAAATGGCTTCAGATAATATTATTCCTCATGAGTGTTCTGGTGCCGGTTGTTCTTATATTGGATTAAGAAAATCCAGTGAAGAAAAAGCTCATGGGAAAATGATCGGTGGTTACAGTGGCGAGCGTGTTGAAGATAAGAAAAGAATTAAAACAAGAAATATATAAATAATAATCTTTAACGACCTTTATATGGCGTAATGATCTTGTTTTTTCAAAAGGCTTAATTTTATTTAGAGTGTTTTTTTGAAATTCAAGAGCAGAATGTAGACTCGCATTTTTAAAAAATCAATAGTTAGTCCTTAATTTCATTCTTTCTAACAATGATATTGTCAAATGAAAAAAATATCTTTTTCAAATGTTCCCCATGTCATGATGGTAACACACGTGCTGCCATATCCACCCGCAGCTGGGAACGAAATCAGAATATATAGAATGTTGCAATGGTTTAGGTCTAAAGGATATAGAATTTCTCTTGTTTTAAAACCCTTAGGCGATGAAGAAGTATCAAACGAATGTATTACAGGACTCCATCCGATTGTTGATGAAATCTATGTATTTGACTCAAGATTTCCAGCCCCAAGGTGTGATAACGCTAATTTTAGAAAAGATATAGCCGAGGAAAAGGTAAATCTAGCCGATATGCAGAATGGTTTCTGTCCACCGTGGTTTGTGATGGAAATAAATTCTCTAGTACGTAAGATTCAGCCTGATGTTATTATTTCCCAATATATTTTCATGAGTAGAATATTATTGTCTGAGTTTGCTTTAGATACTTTGAAGATTATAGATACACATGATCTTTTTTTTAAGAAACAGGAAACCGTTGAAAAGTATAGTATTGCAAATTTTGGTCTGATCATGTCAGAGGATGACGAGGCGTCATTGTTTAAGCGCGCTGATATACTCCTTGCGATACAGCAGCTCGAACGTGAGGACATTAAACGCCTTGTCCCCGATCGTACTGTTCTTCTGACAGGATTTGATGTGGATATTTTTCATCCTGATCCTGCAAAGCAGAAAGATGGATTAGTACTTATAGTAGCGTCCAGCAATGAATTTAATGTGCGCGGAACGCAAGACTTTCTTGATTACACATGGCCATTGGTTCAGGAGCGCTACCCTGAGGCTCGACTGCGCTTGGTAGGTAAAGTTTGTGAACATGTTCATACTTATGACTTGTCCGTAGAAAAAGTTGGATTCGTCCACGATCTGGCTGAGGAATATACCCAAGCGAGTGTAGTGGTCAATCCCTGCGGTGTAGGGACTGGTTTGAAAATAAAAACGGTTGAGGCACTTGCATGGGGTAGGCCTCATGTTGGTTGGCCTGCATCAGCAGATGGTTTACGGGAAATAGCTGAACTTCCATATATAGTTGCGCAGGATATTGTCGAGTTCGCAGATGCTGTAGTTAATTTATTGCAGGACAAGGAGCGTGCTCGGTTGCTAGGGATTGCAGCACATGAGTTTGCCGAACGTTACCTTGGAGCCGTTGCGACTTATGGCTCGCTTTCAGTAGAGATCGAAGCGCATGCTAATGCCCGCAATAACAGGGGAAGCTATCATGAATGAGCATTGTGTCGAGGAATCAGAAGTGAATATAGATAGCAGAACCCTTTACACCAGCAGTAACGTTGCATGTGCGTTCGGAACTATCAATCTTCATATTTTTATTAGTGGTGTTTGCAGCGACATTGAATCATTTTGGAGTGATTCTAATTTCTATGAGCTTAGTGCCCCCGTATCGATTACGAATGGTATTTCCGGTATTAATCAAAAGCTTTATGACGTTTGTCGCGATAAAACTGCTTTCGTTTTGTTCACCACATTATCATTGCCACTTACTGTCCAAAATATACGTACCCTTATCGATGTGCTTGCTTCTGATCCACTCTATGGTTTCGTAATGCCACGAGTCGTAGGTAAGGATATGGTTGAAGTAATGCCACATATGATAGGTTGCTTGCCTCTGCATGAAAGACGTGTTGTAGAGGGGGGGCCTGTGCTCATCAGGACCGAGGTTCTACGTGATTTTGGTTTACTGAATGATAATGCCTTCAGTATAGACTCAGCTTTAGCACAATTATTCATTCGTGCAAACAGACGTGGTGTTAGTGCGCGTGTAGTAAATACAGTGCAGATTACAGTTAGTGGTGAATGGACTTGCCACCATGAGCTTAAACTGCCTCATACAAATGACTATAATAAGGCACTTGCTGCACAAGCGGTTTTGCCTGAACTACAGTTTGAGCGTTTGCTTAGCTATCGTCTTGCTAATAAAACCACGCGCCATTTGCTGTTCGATATTCGTAATCTGGCACCGGGTTTTAATGGTACTGCACATCATGTTCTATCCCTGCTTGGACCAATATCGCGCTTGGCAGCACAGCGTGGAATGCGGCCATATTTCTGGGTATTGCCAGAGTCTGCCGAGTTTCATGGTTTACATGAGCTTTATCCAACAGAGATTATTCATCAGTTGGAGCCGGATCAATGTTTCGATGCAAGTATTCGCCTCACCCAACCTTGGAGTTTGACCGAGATTCGTGATCAATCTTCTGTATCTACTATCAATATCTTCTCAATACTAGATACCATTGCTTGGGATTGCCACTATATCCGAATGCCTCATATTGAAGGTGTGTGGCGTACAATGGCTGAATATGCTGATGGCTTTATTTTTAATAGCAAGTTTACACGTGATCGGTTTATTTCACGGTTTCCTTATGCGGCTAATTCAGAACATGCAGTCGCTTATTGCTCCATGGATCCCTCTGAATATTGGTCAGACCTTCGTAGTACTGCGTTGTTTAATGAAAATGTGAAGCAGGGCCACCAGCCTTATGTGCTGATTGTTGGGAATCGTTATTATCATAAAGGTTTGGCAGAAGTCGTGCCTGCGCTTTCCTGTGCTTTTCCCTCAATCCATTTCAAAGTACTGGGTGAATGCAGTGGGCAGTTTCACAATGTTGAGAAGATTGCTTCAGGTGCTCGAAGTGTTGAAGATATGGCAGAGTTGTTTGCCCATTGCTCTTGCTTGGTCTTTCCTTCGTTTTATGAAGGTTTCGGTTTACCTATTTTTGAGGCGTTGGCGTTTGGCAAACCAGTATTAGCGCGCCAAAGTGCATTGGTTGATGAACTGTGTTTGAGCATCAAACCAGTTTCTGAACTCGTTTCGTTTACCTCGACGAATGATATGTTGCGTAGTCTTAAGGTACTGCTTGAACAGCAAGATATATTAAGTGCGAGAAGGCATCCAGTTGTGTTGCCACAACATCCTTACCGTTGGGAAAATTCAGCTTTCGATATCTTGGCTCTCGTTGATAAGTTACTGCTCCGCTCTGAGTCCGAGCGTTGCCGCAAACGGCTCGAATTTTTCTACCGTCTGTATATGTTTGATGTGGAGCGAGCCGGCTGGAGTGATGCGACACAGAACATGGTAAGTTTTGACGTTGAGAAGGAAGAGTGATTTTGCGCGTTCTTAGTTTTTTCATTCGCTATGGCGATGCTGACTATAAAGGGGCTTATCAAGAACTGATGGAGTTCTATGCTGGTATGCCTGACATTGAGGTCGAGTCAGTGCTTATCGATACAGCTTTAGAAAGTGGTGTAGAAGCTCGGCTTGGAACTTGTGCCTTGATGATGGCCGGAGATAACAATAGACGTGAATTCAGCGGTTGGGATAGTGCACTGGGGCGCTATCGTGATCTGCTGGCTGACTTTGACTTGGTGCACTTAGTGACCTCTGCTTTTCAAAATGAATATAACGGATTTTATCCTCTTATATGCCGAGAAATGCTGGAGTATGTACGGAATACCCCGCATGTGATGTTAGCTCATATTGACGCTTATCCAGAACGTGTGCACCTTTTGGGTAGAGGGTTTCAGACGTGGGGATGCTCGAAGTTTTTGTTTGCTCGTCCAGTAGACTTGGCTGCGCTAGGGTCTCTCGTTGGACCATTTTCAGGTGATGACTTCTTCCCCAGCGATAATTCTACTCCTTTTAGAACAGAAGCCCCACTTTCGCAAAATTACGCAGACTTTCTCCTTAATTGGCTTACCGGTGATGGTCTACCCCATGGCAAATGGCACTCAGTATTCCGCTATACAGATAATAATATCGCGAAGTTTCGGGCTAAAGCGCTATCTATTCTTGATGAACATAATCTGTCGATGCGCATTCGCGAGTCAGGAGTCCGTATTGTTGATTACACTTGGTGGCATGCTAAACAGGATCATTTAGAAGAACTAATCCCTCCTGACGAGTTGACACAGGTTAAAGAGAGAAATCAATATCTTTTTGGCACCCATATCGTTAATGGTGAGTCTCCACAGCAATTGCCATTACCTGCACGACCCCGTATTGCTGCTTTGCTTGAAGGAAATAGTGTCGGTGGGAGCCTATTCTCAGGAGAGCTGATCGATGCTTTGATCTCTGGACTTGACGTACCCGATGAGTGGTCATCAATGAATAGAGAACTCACTCGGGCCGCATTATTGATGAAAGCTGGTTATCGTTTCTGTTCTAGCCAGATAGATTGGCTGAGACAAACCAGTGATAGTTTTGAGCAACACTCGGTATTGCCAATTTCTATCGGTTTACATGCTATATGGCTGGCACGAGATGATTTACGACAAAATATTGATTTGAGAACACAAGAAGGGCGTGAAAATCTTATCGTGTGGTGGTGGCGTGAGGGAAGGACTGAAACTTGGCTTAGAGAGTTAATACCTGAGGCCATTTTGTCCGAGCCAGATCACTCTTTAGTGCAAGATGCGCCTTTACCAATTACATGTGGTTTACATGTTGTGTGGCTGGCACGAGAGGATCTACGGCAGACCCTTGATTTGGAAACACTGGAAGGGCGCCAAGATCTTGTCATATGGTGGTGGCGTGAGGGAAGAGCCGATGCCTGGCTTAGAGCATTGATACCTGAGGCTATTTTGTCAGAGCCAGATCATTCTTTGGTGCAAGATGCGCCATTGCCGATTACACGTGGTCTGCACACTTTATGGTTGATTCGCGAAGACTTGCAGGAGGCATTTGATTTGGACACGCCTCAAGGCCGTATTGGATTGACCGTATGGTGGTTTGTGGAAAAGGTTAAGGACGCGAATATTTCTTACCTAATAGCCGATTCGGTTTTGGATGAGATTGCACCTTGCTTTTCATTGGATAGTTCTCACCCTTTTACTCGTGGTGAGTATGTGTTGTGGCTATCACGTGCTGACTTACGAAATGCATTTGATATTAAGTTACCTGAAGGGCGCCAAGCATATCATAGGTGGATGGCTACTTTTGGCTGTACAAAAGATTATATCTTGCAGAGTCAATATAATCGGGGGATACAGCAGAGTAAGGTACCGACTTCTGGCTATATTGAAGGTGGTATTAACATTGTTGGCTATGGGCGAGGAGAGTTTGGTATCGGTGAAGATGTTCGCATGGCCGTGAAGGCTTTCTCGGCCTCTAGTTTAGATGTATGTGTTCCTATCCTCCCTCTGAGTGTATCAGCAAGGCAGGAAGATCGGGCGATTAGAGGCTATGAGGTGGCGAAGCCTGTGTTCCGCACGAACCTTATTTGCCTACCGTATTATGAAACGCTGCGTTTGTTGGCTGCAACGCATCATGATATTTTTGATTGCCGTTACAATATTGCTTTTTGGCAATGGGAATTATCTCGATTCCCTGAGTCAATGCGTTGCGCATTAGATTTTGTTGATGAAATCTGGGCGTCGTCGGAGTTTACAGCTTCTGCTATAAGGGATGCTACAGATAAGCCTGTGTTCCATATGCCTATGGTGGTGAGTCTCCCCCACTCAACCCAGCAATGGAAACGGGCTGATTTTGGCTTACCAGAAAATGATTTTATTTTCCTGACAGTGCTTGACGGAAACTCTAGCCTGAAGCGTAAGAATCCGCTTGCGGCAGTTCAGGCATTTTCCTTAGCGTTTCCGTATGAAAAGGATGTTCGCCTTGTCATCAAGGCCATGAATGTTAGTGAATCACAACCACATTGGCGCAATATCGTCGACTTGGCTGCAAAGGATGAGCGAATTTATCTTATCGTTGAAACCTTCTCCAAGGATAAGTTGATTGGATTACAGAGTGTATGCGACAGTTTCGTTTCATTGCATCGTTCGGAAGGCTTTGGTCGGAACATTGCAGAAGCAATGCTTCTAGGCAAACCCGTTATTGTTTCAGATTACTCAGGTAATAGAGATTTCACAACCAGTGATACAGCCTTTTTGGTCCAAGGCTCGATGGTTCCTGTTGCTCATGAAGACTATGCTTTTGCTAAAGGGCAGATTTGGTTTGAGCCTGATGTGGACATGGCCGTAGGTATGTTTAAAGTATGCAGAGAGAACGAAGATCTGAGAAGAACCAAAGCTATTGCAGGTAAGGAATTCGTGAGTCGAACATTTTCCTCTGAAAGTGTCGGCGCTAGTTATAAGAAAAGGATTGATACCCTGACAGCAATCTAAGCCTTCTTATTCTGAGTTGGCATTCTCTTCCCGGTGCAGCCCTTTTTGTTTAGAGCTGTGAACTAATTTTGCTCATTTAGGCAAGGCTATCATGGCCCTTTGAGCTTTTTATCATTGGCATATGCTGACGCTTAAGGCCTAATAATCTGATTAAGATGAATAAACTTACTGTTCTAATAACAACCTATCATGAGGCTTTTGTTGTAAGGGGGGGCGGAGAATACGAACTGCTTTCCATTGCGGAAGGATTGAGACAATGCGGGATCATTGCAGATGTATATGGCCCTTACTCGCGTCCATTGGAGTTTTATGATGTGGTTCTACATTTCTCCGTGCATGGTGGTGGGGTGGGGCTGTTACGCCAGGTCAAAGCTCTGGGGAAGCCAATTGTTCTCTGGCCTAACCTGTGGGTGGAAGAAAAGCTAGATAGCTCATCGGTCTCGATTATCCGCGAACACGTAGAGTTGGCCAATTATGTTGCTTTCAAATCTGATTCAGAAAGGCAGCATTTTATGACCCAGGTTAACGTTCCTGAAGAGAAAATCGTCAGCTGTAAAGCTGTTGCTGATATGTGCCATATGAAGCCAGCATCACGAGCTCTTTTCCCTGAACTCTACGGTATACGTGATTATGCTTTATGGATTGGTTTGATTGAACCTCGAAAGAATCAACTTTCGATTATTGAACCATTACGTAAGAAAGGTATTCCACTTGTTTTAGTCGGTAAATATAGAGACAGTGCATATTACGAAGAATGCCGTAAAGCAGGTGGTGATAACGTTATGTTTATCGAAAGTCTGCCGCAGAGATCAGAAATTGTTCGTTCTGCTTTCCAGAATGCTTTGTTTTATGTGGAGCTTTCACTTGAACCGGCAGGATTATCAGCGCTTGAGGCTGGGTTATCTGGCTGTAGGTTGTTGCTAAGTGATTCTGGATGGTCCAGAGAACATTTTTTAGATCATGCTGAATATGTGGATCCTCTTTCTAAGGAAGATATCTTCGATGGCATTGATAGAGTGTTGCTTCGTTCCAGAAATAACGAAGAATTAAAGACGCATGTTGCTAATTATTGTTTCCCGAATGCATTGATGCCTCTGATCGATATTCTTAGAAGGGCTGCCGGATGATCATATACCTAGTAAGGCACGGTCTGTCGGTCGCCAATATTTCGCAGTTGGTTACTGGTCTACCCGATGATGTATTGAGCGATAAAGGCTGTATTCAAGCGATGAACCTACGTCAGTGGCTTATGGAGTCGGAGGTGGATCCGGATGCCTTTTGGGTAAGTCATTGGGGACGAGCCCGCCAGACAGCAGAATTATTATACCCAGAAGCCTCATGGATTACAGACGAACGAATTGGAGAAACTAACGCAGGAGAAGTTGCGAATTGGTCTACCGAATCATTTATTACGTCGTGGCCTGATTTTTATCATTCTCCTCAGAATCGTTATCCAGGAGGTGAGTCTCACCAGATGCTTAATGAGCGTGTTCATGAATTCTGGAACGAAATTTCAAAGTCAAATGTGAAATCTGCCTTGGTTGTTACTCATTCCGGACCAATCAGTTGTATTTTGCAGAATATATTGAATATCAATATGGATAGATTTCCAGCATTCCTTCCAGCAAATGCTAGTATTTCGGTACTGGAGTCCGATAGAAGTCCACTTTCTGACAATATGAATTTTAGGTTGAAAGGATTTTCTCTCGGCCCTGTGTCAAATATTTCCGAGGCTATAATAGGAAAATGATAAACAGTTTTGACTGCAGAGTGCTGGTTTTACATCGTGAGTCGCTTGTCGCTCCAGGGGTTCCTTCTTTATCTGTATCAGCAAGAGTTACAGAGGTTCTTGATTATCTTGAAAATGAGACAGGAATCGAACATTTTTCAGTATCAGAGAACGATGAATGCGTAGAGCGTGCAGTAGCATGGGCTGATGTGATTGTGCTCAGTAAGCACCGTTCTAAGAAAGCATTAGAACTCGTGACCTTGGCAAAACAACTTGGGAAAGGGTTAATTTACGATATTGATGACTGGATATTTTCATTTCCTAGCTATAGTGGAGGAAGTGATGGGGCTGTAGTAAATTACTCTCTTGACATCATTTCTTTGTGTGATTTTGTTACCGTTGCAAATGCTGAGTTGATGCGCCGTGTCCCTTTTATTGCTCCTGATGCCAAATTGGTATATTTACCTAATGGGATGTGGGTAGAGAGATATACATCTGAGAATCACATTATATCCTCTCGAGAATGTTCAAAGAGAATAGTCTTTACTAATGCTGACTTTTTAAAAGTACAGGAATCTAAGGATGCAATTCTTAGTGCGTTGAATGTTTTTTTTATGCGCCATCCAGATTATGTGTTAGATTTTTTTGGCGATCCGTTTCCTGAGATGTTTTCACTGCCATTTTTACATTTTACGAATAGAATGCCTTATCAAGACTATATGAGGGCGATTGTTTCTGGCGATTATATGTTTGCAATCACTCCACTCGGTGCAGATGAAGACATTGAATCAATAGAGTTTAATGCCTGTAAAAATCCGTTTAAGTACATTAATTATGGTGTTGCAAGGATACCAGGGATATATTCGTCAGCAGCTATTTATACTGACTGTGTAAGAAATATGGAAACTGGAATTGTTGTGGATAATACTTTTGAAAACTGGCTATCAGCTATGGAAAGATATGTTTCAGATGAAAATATTAGGTTGAAGGTCAGAGATGCTGCTTATAATGATGTAATGCAAAATTTTCACGTTAAGGCTGGTGCTACAGTTTTGTCAACATTACTTAAACGCTTGATATTAGGTACTCTGGATGTCTCATAATAGTTTTTTTGAGATATTAATCTATTAATTACTAAAGTGGTATTCTGTAACTTTTATGCGAGTGATTCTTGATTTTCAAGCCTGCCAATCGGGCAGTCGATATCGTGGTATTGGCCGGGGATCGCGCTCCTTAATGCTGGGGATGGCGAATCATCTTATATCGCGTGGACATGAAGTGATCTGCTTGTTGAGCGAGGCTTTTCAGAATGGCATGCCGGAGTTGAAGGACGATATACTTAAGAGTGCTCCTGGGGTTCGTTTGGCTTCTTTTAGTTTTCCAACACCTTGCGCTGCAGCATGGCCTGAGAATCTGTGGCGGCAGATGGCTGCGAGAATGCTTCGAGAGCATGCAATTGCTTGTCTTGAGCCTGACTTTGTCCATGTTCCTGCATTGTTGGCTGATGGTTGGGGAGATGATGCTGTTGGATCTATTGGTGTACTAGGTGTTCATATTCCCACATCTCTCACTCAACATGATCTTATACCTTTGGCTATGGCTGATATATATATGCCGCCTGGTTCGTTCTGTGATTACTACATGGAAAAACTACAAGGAGTTAAACAAGCAGATCTCTTTCTTGCTATATCGGAGTACTCCCGTCAGGAGGTTATAACATTGCTGTCTGTGCCTGCAGATGATGTTATCCATATTTCATCAGCAGCTGATAGCCTGTTTAACAGTACAATTAGCACTCCTCAGCAGGTTAAGCATCTGTTCGAACGTTATAATTTGAAACCCGGTTTCTTACTTTATGCACCCGGTGGATTTGATCCTCGCAAGAATATTGATCGTCTCCTTGAAGCATATGCATTATTGCCCGCTGATATTCAGGCTAATCATCAACTTGTTATTGCCAGTAAACTCGATGATGGAAGGCGTATGGTACTTGAGGGCAAAGCTAATAAATTGGGAATCCGATCTATAGATCTTATATTAACTGATTATTTACCAGATGATGAATTAATATCCCTTTACAGGGCTTGCTATGCTTATATTTTCCCTTCACTCCATGAGGGGTTTGGTTTGCCGGCTTTGGAGGCAATGCTTTGTGGCGCACCTGTTATTGCTTCAGATTGTACTTGTATTCCGGAAGTGATTGGGAACGATGAAGCGCTGTTTGACCCTTATGATTCAAAAAGTATGGCTGATAAGATCATGGCGATTATTTCAGATAATAATTTTCGACAGCGTCTCATTGACCATTCTGCTATTCAGCCTCACAAATTCTCTTGGGAAAAAAGTGCACAAATCGCTGTTGATGCACTAGAGCAAAAAAGTAATAAACTTAAACGTGCTGGATGGACTGTTACTAAGAAGTCTGCATTGCCTTCATGTACTGAGATGCTTGAAAAATTGGCTGTTCTTATACCGACAGTATCGCCAGATGACCATGATCTCTCTGTGTTTAAAGCATGCTATCTGAATAACCTTGGGTAAAAACGATGAAGATTTACTTCAATACCTATTCTGCTGCGTTTCAATGTCCCGGTGGTGGTGAGATTCAGTTGCTCAAGTCGAAGGAAGCCCTTGAACGACGTGGGCATGAAGTTATTTTATTCAATCAATGGGAACATTCCTTAGAGGATGCTGATGTGTTACATCATTTCTCTGTGCAGGGGGGATCATATAATATATGTGCATACGCACATAATCATAAAATACCATTGGTTGTGAGTCCAATTCTCTGGCTGGGTGAGCATATTTCCCAATACCCAATGGGAGAGATTGGATTCGCGCTTTCCTTGGCTGACGTGATTTGCCCAAACTCGATAGCAGAGGTTGAGCGTTTTTTCCCACATTTTGATGTGCCGGAAGATAGATATCACGTCACACATAATGGAGTTGACTCCACATTTTTTGAACGTGTTTCCCCGGAACTTTTTCTCTCCCGTTTTGGTATTGATAAAACATTTGTGTTATGTGTGGGGAATATCGAAAATCGAAAAAACCAGTCTGCCTTGCTGGAAGCGGCTAATATTTTGGGAGTACATGTGATATTGATTGGTAATATCAGGGATGCTGAATATTACAACGATCTTGAGCGTCGCTTCCAAGGTGGTTTCAGCTATCTTGGTTACCTTGAGCATGATAGTGATATGCTGCGGTCAGCATACTCCGCTTGCCGTGCTTTCGCTCTTCCCAGCCTTCTGGAAACACCTGGATTAGCGGCTCTTGAAGCTGCGGCAGCGGGAGTTCCCTTGGTAATAACTCAGGAGGGGTGTACCGAGGAATATTTTGGTTCCAAGGCATTTTATGTAGATCCAAACTCTTCTGAAGATATCGCGGCTAAACTTGCGCTTGCCATGGAGCAGGACAGAGAGCGCAGTGAATTGGTGGAACGAGTTCGCCAGTTCTCATGGGATCGGGTTGCTGAGGAACTCGAACAAGCCTATCTTAAAGCGCTATCAACTAAATCTCACCATTAGTGGCGAGATTATCCAATTCTTTTTAACGCGTTATGAGTAATTAATGCGAATACTCCACTTTTTTAAAACCTACTACCCAGTTGCTTACGGTGGTGTGCAGCAGGTCATTTATCAATTGGCTGAGGGGGCAAGTCAGCGTGGTGCTCATGTGGATGTGCTTTCTTTAAGTCCAGATAATGCATCTCAGGATGGACGCATAGGTAATCATTATGTCCATACTTCCCGTCAAGATCTCTACATCGCTTCAACAGGTTTTTCTCTTTCAGCTATCAAGGATTTTCGTAGGCTCGCCGAGCAGGCTGACGTTATACATTACCATTTTCCATGGCCTTTTATGGATCTGGTTCATTTCGGAGTTCGTCCGAACAAACCAACAGTAGTCAGCTATCATTCTGATATTGTTAAACAAAAATATTTATTATATCTGTATAAGCCATTAATGAGCCGTTTTTTATCTGGTGTTGATGCTGTTGTTGCTTCGTCTCCCAATTATGTTAGGACTAGTTCGGTGCTGAGTAAGTTAGCCAGGGCACCGGAAGTGATTCCTTTTGGACTAGATCCAGAATCTTATCCACCAGCAACCGCTGCATTGCTGGATAAATGGAGACTTTTATGTAATGGGCCTTTTTTTCTTTTTATCGGTTTTCTGCGTTATTACAAAGGACTCTCTTATCTTCTGGATGCGATGGAAGGCCTTGACTACCCACTAGTTATTATTGGTGAGGGGCCATGTGAGCAGGAACTGAAGGCCCAAGTAATGCGTCTTGGACTAAAAAACATACTCTTCGTTGGGGCTGTTACAGACGAAGATAAAAATGCATTGCTTGAGTTATGCTACGGTATTGTCTTTCCATCTCACCTACGCTCTGAAGCCTATGGTATGACTCTGCTGGAAGCCGCTATGTATGGTAAGCCTATGATTTCTTGTGAGATAGGGACAGGGACAACCTTTATCAATTTAGACAGGCTGACAGGGTTTGCCGTTAATCCAGCTGATTCAGCTTCTCTTCGCGCTGCTCTCACTACTTTGTGGGAAAACCCTTCTTTAGCTGCGCAAATGGGGGCGAATGCTAAAGCCAGGTTTAATCAATCGTTTACGGCGAATAGCATGGTTGATAATTATATGAAGCTTTACCAGCGAGTAGTTGCGACCCGCAAAAAAAACCAGTGAAAGGAAAATTAAATCCAACAACTATTTACATTAGTGATATAGATGCTGGATTTTTATTTTAATTTGCTAATTTATCTGTACTAAAACAGTGTTGCTGTTGTATTCGGGGCTTGCTACTAGCCTTTAGCAAGCCCATATTGGTGATGTCTTCGAACATCTCTGTTCAGCTGGCGCTATCAGCGCTTCTGTTGGGTTCAGGCATATAATTTGTTGGCGCTTCCAGTAAAATTTTTTTTATCGATTCAACATCAAACTGATGACAAGCAGCATCTAATTGTGCGAGCAGTAACTTCATCTCTTGCCAACTCAATTTTTCTTCCCGAGCCGCCATAATTTTGGGATGGCTGGTACCTTCGACATTTCCACCGATTAATAATTCTTCATAGAGTTTTTCTCCGGGGCGTAATCCAGTAAATTTAATCGCAATATCCCCTTCTTCATTATACCCTTCAATGTATTCTTTCATGCCCATCAGGTGGATCATCCGCCTCGCCAGATCGAGGATTTTTACAGGCTCTCCCATATCCAGAACGAACACTTGTCCATTCTTACCCATAGTAGCGGCTTGAATGACTAGCTGTGCGGCTTCAGGAATAAGCATAAAGTAGCGAATAATATCTGGGTGAGTAACTGTAACTGGCCCACCTCTGCGGATTTGTTGCTTGAATAGCGGGACAACGGAGCCGGATGAACCCAGAACATTGCCGAAGCGCACCATCGTAAATAGTGTTTTGTCTTGTTTGTCTGCGAGTGCTTGCAGCACCAATTCAGCCATTCGCTTACTGGTCCCCATAATATTGGTGGGGCGAACCGCTTTGTCGGTAGATATGAGCGTAAAATTACGTACTCCAGCCTGAATAGCTGCTTCCGCACAGGCCAGTGTGCCGAAAACATTGTTGCGTATTCCTTCAATAACGTTGCTTTCTACAAGAGGAACGTGTTTGTAGGCTGCGGCGTGGTAGATTGTTTCAACCTGGTGTGCCTGAATAAGTCGCTGTACGCGGTTTTGTTTTTGCACAGAACCTAAAGCGGCAACGATTTGGGTGTCCAGTTTGAGATGTTGTTTAATGTTCTGTAATTCTTGATCAATGGTATATAAGTTGTACTCGTTCAACTCAAGTAATACGAGCGTTTGGGGATGTTGCGACAGAATCTGACGACAAAGTTCAGAACCGATGGAGCCGCCGGCTCCCGTTACCATCACTGATTTACCACGTATATTTTGGGCCAGCAGGGTCTCATCTGGGTCGACAGGCGCACGTCCTAACAGGTCAGCCACATCAAGATCGCGGATCTCGGAAGCAAAGGCTCGCCCTGCGGCAATGTCTTCAACTGAAGGAACCGATTGTACTTCAATCGGCCAATGAGAAAGCTTCTCAAGTAATCTGAGACGTTGGCCTTTCTTGATGTTATTTATAGCCAGCAATAGCTTTACAGGTTGATATAGCGGTGTCAGCTTTTCAAATTCACTACTGTGGTGTACCCGAATACCACAGATAATCTGGCCAGCTTTGCTCTCATCATCATCCAGAATGATAACAGGGTGAAATTCATCTCCTTGAATCAAGGCATAGAGCAAGTCTCGCCCTGTAGCGCCCGCCCCATAGATGAAAACGTTTGGTTTCTGTCGTTTGTAATAATGATAGTAAAAGGTGCGGATCAGTACCCGTGGCCCACCAAGGCTAAGTGTCGCCAGACCTGCGTAAATAAACGGCACGCTACGTGGGACAAAAGACTGAAAAAAGAAGCTACTTAAGGCCAGACTGATGGCTGAGATAATAACCGATAGAAATACATACCCCAGCGCGGGCAGCATCATGTAGCGTAAAACCGCACGATACATTCCACAGCGTATAAACACCATGATGGTGATGGATAGAGTGACCAGCAAGCTGGCTATCTCAGCATAACCGACGGGGAAGTTTATGGTGCCTAGACGAACGGCGACAGCAAGATAAAGAGAAAAAACAATCGCGATAATGTCATAAATCACGGTCACTACGCGTTTGTTCCTGCGCTCAGCACCAAGCAAAAGTTGCACGGGTTTAAACATTCGGGCCTGATGTCTGTGTTAGACAATAAATGGTTATTAGCGGACTATTTTAGTTGCCTAACAATGTCTTGACCAGATGTGCTCATCTTAATTTTAGTTATGGTGTTATGCCGGGTATTATGAGCCGGACTATTCAGGAAGGTAATCTCATTGAAAATCTTAGTAACGGGAAGCCGGGGATTTATCGGTAACCGGGTAGTTGCGTTGGCGAATGAGCAAGGCATGCGCTGTGTTTTGCATGTCAGCGAACGCAGTAACGCAACTGACAGCGACATGATTCGTGCCAATCTGGGAGCGACGACAGACTGGGCACCGGCACTGCAGGATGTGGATGCAGTCGTACATTGCGCAGCCAGAGTTCACCAGATGCAAGATGGCCCCGACGCACTGGCATTGTACCGGGAAACGAATGTCGTAGGGACATTGCGTCTGGCGCAGCAGGCGGCGGAATCGGGTGTGAAGCGATTTGTCTTTGTGAGTTCAATTAAAGTGAATGGCGAGGCAACGCAACCGGGGGCGCCTTTTCAGCCGGATGTGGCCGTGCCGCCGCTCGACCCTTACGGTCTGAGTAAGTATGAGGCGGAGCAAGGCCTGATGCGTCTGGCCCAGGAGACCGGTCTGGAGGTGGTGATTATTCGCCCGCCGTTGGTGTATGGCCCTGGCGTAAAAGCCAATTTCCGGGCCATGATGAATTGGGTTCACAACGGTGTGCCGCTGCCGCTGGCGGCGGTTCGTAATCAACGTAGCCTGGTGTTCGTTGATAATCTGGCTGACCTGATTTTGTTGAGTGTGCGTCATCCGCAGGCGCCTGGACGGGTGTGGCTGGTATCGGACTGTCATGATGTCTCTACCGCTGACTTGTTGGCGGACATGGCCATGGCGCTGGGGGTTAAAAACCGCTGCTGGCCGCTGCCGTCGTGGGTACTGAAAGGTGCTGCGACGCTGTTGGGAAAAGCTGCCGTGGCGGAACGCCTGCTGGGCTCATTGCAGGTCGATGTGAGTGAAACCCGGCGACAGCTTGGCTGGCAGCCTGCCATTCCCTATCATCAGGCGATTGCCATCACGGCGCGGGCGTTTTTGTCGGAAATGCCCGGCGCATCTGAGTCTCTATCCAAAGAAGGTTGACCGATTATTATGCTGCGTGTTCTGGATATCTTACTGGCGTTGGTGGGATTGCTGTGTTTGTGGCCAGTGATGCTGATTGTTTATGTGCTGGGATTATTTGATACGGGGTCGCCGGTTTTTATCCAGCAACGGGTTGGACGGCATCAGCGGCCATTTAATCTGATCAAGTTTCGCACCATGGCGGTAGCGACTGAGTCAGTGGCAACACATCTTGCCAGTCGTAGCTCGGTGACGCGTTTAGGCGCGTTTTTGCGTAAAACCAAGCTGGATGAATTGCCTCAGTTGATCAATGTGCTGAGAGGGGAGATGAGTCTGGTTGGGCCGCGCCCTTGTCTGTTTAATCAACAAGAGTTGATTGCTGAACGTCAGGCGCGTGGTGTTTTTGAGGTGTTGCCGGGGATTACCGGGCTGGCACAAGTGAATGCCATCGACATGTCCACACCGCAAAAACTGGCTGAGTGGGATCAGAAGATGATTCAGACCCTGTCGGTGAAGCACTACTTTAGCTATCTGGTACAAACGGTAGTCGGTAAAGGCTCCGGCGATCGGGTACGCTGATACGCCTGATAAAAACGATGCCGGTCAGGCCGGCATCGTAAGTGCAATATCATAATTACAACATCATGTACGTTGAGGGATTACTTTATTGGGGCTAACGCGGTCTGATCAACGTAAGGCTTCATGATGGTATCCGCTTCCTGCTGGGCGGCTTTGGCGGCCGCCTCCGGCGTCACCTTCTCATCATTCACCACAGCAGCCAGCTGGTTTTCCATCGCTTTGCGCACCGCCACTGTTTCATAGGTGGAGTACCACGGGTGCGCGTATTTCAACTGCTCCAGCGCCGTAGCGGCACGGGGATCTTGCTGCAGATACGCTTTCATTTCTGGCGTGTCGTACGCCGCTTTGCGCGGTGAGAAATAACCGGTGAAGCGACTCCAGGCACCATTAACCTGTGGGCTGACCAGATAGCTCAGGAATTGGTAAGCCGCTTTTTTCTGCTCGTCCGAGATACCTTTGAAGCTGACCAGACTGGCACCGCCGATCGGCACGGCTCGCTGCTCTTTGGCAGGCAACATGGCGACACCCAGCTCAAAGTCTTTGGTGTTTTCACGCATGAACCCCAGTGCGCCGGTGCTCAGCAGCGTCATACCCAGCTTGCCGGAGAAGAAGGCAGCACTGATCTGTTTAGAATCCAGCACGCCAGATGGCATCACTTTATCTTTGTAGATCAGGTTCTGCCAGAAACGCAGGGCACCGATCGTGGTCGGGCTGTTGTAATAGACTTCGCCCGGATAATTTTCGTTGAAGTAGTTACCGCCGTTGGCGCGCACCAGCGAGGAGAAAATCCAGCCGCCGTAGTCGTCATTGGTTGAAGGCAGCATGATACCCCACTGGCCTTTGCTCTGGTCGGTCAGCTTTTTCGCGTCGGCCAGCAGTTCCTGCCAGGTCTGCGGCGGTTGTGCTATCCCGGCTTTTTCAAACAGGTTTTTGTTGTAGTAGAGAATCGGGGTGGAATTGTGGAACGGGATGGCGTAGGTCACACCCATCACCTGGGCGTTTTTGTGCATGGCGGGCCAGAATTCGTTGGTTAAAAACGTACCGGCTTGTTCATTGCCGTATTTGAACAGCTCGTCCATCGGCAGGATTTCATTTTTCAGCGCCAGGTCGGTCGTGAAGTTGGCGGACATAATCACCAATGCCGGAGGCTGACCGGCTTTTTGCGCCGCTTCCGCTTTCATTTTGGTGGTGTCGTAGTTACCGGTGAAAATTCCCCGCACTTCGACATCCTGCTGGGAATTGTTGAATTCTTTGATGATGCGCGTCATTTCCATCGTCAGTTTGCCGTCCACCGGGGCTGGGAACATGAAATCGATGTTCTGTTTGGCCAGCGCCGACGCGCTAAAGGCCAGCGAAATGCCGAGAGTGAGCGCCTGTAACCGCTGTTTCAGGGGCTTATGCATGGGTGATCTCCTGGTATATATTCTGCTGTGTTTCAGCATGAAAAAGATGAACATCAAAAGGTGAAAAGCCGAGGTTGACGGTGTCGCCGACCATCGGGATATCGCCGCGATTTTTGCGGCTGTAGCGTAGTTCGCCAATTGGCGTGCTGATGTGCAGCAGATAGTCCGCGCCCATCAATTCTCGTTGCGTCACGGTGCCGGACACGTGATGCGTATGTTGTTCTGCCTCTGGCGTATCGGTGAGGTGTTCCGGGCGAATACCGAAAAACACCTCCTGAAGATGTGCGGCGTGTGGTGGCAGAGGGAGTGTTTTTTCACCGACCTGCACCACGCCGCCGCTGCAAGGCAGGGTGATAATGTTCATGGCCGGTGAGCCGATGAAGCTGGCGACAAACAGGTTGGTCGGAAAGGCGTACAGTTGTTCCGGGGTGCCGACCTGCTGGACCTCGCCGTTGTTCATGACGACGATGCGATCCGCCATCGACATGGCTTCGATCTGGTCGTGGGTGACGTAAACGGTGCTGGTCTTGAGCTGCTGGTGCAGCACCATAATACCGTCGCGTACTTCGGTGCGCAGTCGGGCATCCAGGTTGGACAGCGGTTCATCCATCAAAAACAGTTTTGGGTCACGTACGATGGCGCGTGCCATCGCCACCCGCTGGCGCTGACCACCAGACAGCTTGCCCGGTTTGCGATCCAGCAGGGTATCGAGTTGCAGCAAGTGCGCCACTTTTTCCAGCCGTGGCTGCCAGCTTGCTTTGGGTTCATGGCGAATTTGCATACCGAAGGTGATGTTTTCTTTCACCGTCAGATGGGGAAATAACGCGTAGTTCTGAAAGATCATCGCGAAGTTCCGCTCTCGCGGTGACTGGGCGGTAATGTTATCGCCATCCAGCCAAATTTCGCCGTCGCTCACCGTTTCCAGCCCGGCCAGTAAGCGTAGCAGGGTACTTTTACCACAGCCGGACGGCCCGACCAGCACCAGAAATTCGCCATCGGCGATCTCCAGTGAAAGAGAGCGCAGTGCCGGTTTATCGTCAAATTGTTTGCTGACGTTGTGCAGTCGTAACATGGCCATTAACGCGCATCCACCGGGCAACTGATTTTTTCGTCGTACAACCATGGACCGGCATAATGCGACAGCGGGTGCAGGTAACTGACCCACTGCTGATTAATCTGACGGTGCATCAGGCAGGCTGGCGGGGACATGTCGTAATAAGGGCGAGTATCTTCGTGATAGTAGGGCACCTGATGAACTGTACCCGGAACGGTGGCGATGATCGCCTGACGGTACTGCGTCATGATCAGGCAATGATTGTGACCGCAGAAAATGCGCACCAGCGACGGAAAACGCTCCACCAGTTCCAGCAGGCGGTGCCCGTTTTCACAGGCGATGCGGTCCATCTGGGCGGAGCCAAGAGCCAGCGGTGGGTGATGCATAAAGACTGCGGTAGGTTTGTCATCACGCGTCAGTTGTGCTTCCAGCCAGGACAGCGTCTCTTCCGTCAGCCAGCCTTTGGATGTCCCTGCACGGCTGGAGTCAATAAACAGCAGCCGGGTGGCAAAATCATCAACTGCGTAACGCATGTTTTGCGGATCGTTGCCCAATTGTGGGCACAGTGGCTGCAAATACTCCAGAAAATGCGTTTTATCGTCGTGGTTGCCGGGAATGATGTACAGAGGGTAGTTGAGGCTACCTAAAATCTGGCGGGCTACCTGGTATTCCGACGCAAGGCCACAGTTGACGATATCGCCGCTGACCACGACCGCATTCGGGCGTTCGGTGAGCGCGTTCAGTTGTGATACCACATCGGCGTTACCGGCATTGATATCGATAAAACCGTACAGTTTTTGCCCTGAGCTGCGAAAATGAGTATCAGAAATTTGTGCTAACAGCATGAAAAACCCCTTATTTTATTCCTGAGAAACCAAAACTTCTCAGGAACTGTTTTTGGAAAGCAATAAACGCCAGCATTAACGGCAGGCATACCATCAGCGTACCAGCGCTGATCATTCCCCACTGACCGCCAGACTCCGCGCCCATCGCAAATGACACTAACCCGACGGTCAGCACCTGCTTGTCCGGGTCGTTGAGCATCATCAGTGGCCACAGATACTCGTTCCAGTGATAGGTAATGCTGACGGTGGCAAACGCCAGAATGGAAGGCCAGGACATCGGCAGCAGTACGCGAAACAGCACCTGCCACCAACGACATCCCTCCATCAGCGCAGCCTCTTCAATCTCTTTGGGAATAGCCAGAAACGCCTGGCGCATCAGAAACACGCCGAATGCTGAAGTGAAATAGGGCATCATCACGCCGGTTAGGGTATTGAGCAGACCGAATGCCTTTAGCGTCATCATGTTGGGCACCATCATCACGACTGGCATGATCATCAACTGCACCAAAAACAGCAGAAACAGCGTCTGTTTGCCGCGAAACTCGTGGCAGGCGAACACGTAACCCGCCGTGGTGATGGTCAGTAACTGGACGAAAAAGGTACCAAAGGTAAAGAAAATCGTATTGGCATACAGGCTTATCCAGTCAGCGCTTTGCCAGGCATCGCGGAAGTTATCCAGCGTTAATGGCCAGCGCGGTAACAGTGAGGCCATGCCGGTGCCAAAGGTGGTGGCGCTAAAAGCGGATGACAGCATCCAGATAAACGGGCTGACCCAAAGCAACGCGGCACAGATCATCAGTAGACTCAGCGTCGCGCGCCTTGATTGGCGCCAACGCAGCCAGGTCGGTAACGGGGCTCGTGTCGAGCAGACAACGGCGGGGGAAATATCAACGCTCATAATGTGCCCCTTTCTCGAGAACTTTCAGGTTAATCAGCGAGAAGACGAACAGACCGGCCAGCGTCAGAAAGGTCGCGGCGGAGGCTTTGCCGAGGTCGTGGGTGTCCCAGGCTAAATTCTGGATGTAATACAGCAGCACGGTAGTGGCGTTATCTGGTCCACCGTGGGTCATGACCGCTACGTGGTCAATCTGGGTGATGGAGTAAATTAGCGCGGTGGTAATGACGAAGCTCAACGTTGGGCGCAGCAGCGGCAGCGTGACGCGGAAAAACACCTGTGTTGGCGTAGCGCCTTCCATGACAGCGGCTTCTCGGGTAGACGGCGGGATGCTTTGCAGACCGGCCAAAAAGAACAGCATGTAATAACCGGCGAACTTCCACACACCAATCAACGCGAGTGCCAGCAGAGCGCTATTGCTACGGCCCAGATAATTGTTGTTCATCGGACCGAACAATTTGGCCAGGTAGTAATCCAGCAAGCCGATACCCGGCATGAAGATAAACAGCCACAGTGCGGCGGCACTGACCATCGGAATGATCATCGGAAAGAAGAAGGCGGTACGTAGCCAGCGATTGACCGCGTGGTTCTCCCATAACGCTACGGCCAACATCAGCGCCAGTACCACGCCGGGGATGACCGTCAACAGGATGTAGATCAGATTATTGAACACGGCACGCCAGAAAACGGTGTCATCCAATAGACGAATCACATTTCCCAGACCGACAAATGGGGCATTGGCGCTAGCCATGCGGGTATCGAACAGGCTGTCATAAACGGAACGAAACAGCGGAAAATAGGTAAACAGCAGTAGAAACAATAAAGAAGGCGACAGAATCACCCAGGGGAGCCATTTTTTTTGCATGGTGATAGTTTTCGCATGTTGATGGTTAATGCCAGTCAACGAATTTCGGTAAAAACGGAACACATATGCTGTGCGGGGAATACTGCAAGGGCATGGCAGGTCGGTGACGATTTGGTGACGGTAGTTTCCAGAAAATAAAACCAGCGCGGATGGCTTGTGCTGAGGAGGGAAAAGGCGTTTGATGGATACGCTTCATCCGATTTAGCGGTTATACACTGATTCATCCAGGAGGGGGATATGTCCGTTTCTGCACGAAACCAATTAAGCGGCACTGTGGCCAGTGTTACCGAGGGGGCTGTTAACAGTGAAGTGGTGCTAACGCTGGAAAGCGGAGAAACACTCACTACGGTCATCACCCGCAATAGTGTGGTGACTCTCGGGCTGGCGCCAGGCAAACCAGCGCTGGCGTTGATCAAAGCGCCATGGGTGATTCTGGCATCGGCAGATTGTGGCCTGAATTTCTCGGCCCGTAACCAGTTTAGCGGCACGGTTAGTCGTATTGTCGACGGTGCAGTGAACGCGACAGTGCATATCACCACCACCAAAGGATTAAAACTGACCGCCAGTGTAACCAATGACAGTGTGCAGGAGATGGGGTTATACGCGGGTTCTGCCGTGATTGCGTTGATTAAGGCTTCGAGTGTGATTCTGGCAACCCGCGCCTGACAAACGGTTCGTGGTTGTTCACAATCTTTACACTCGATGCTCTCCTTTCCGTGACCGATTTCGGGTAATCTGGGTAACCTCGTAGTGGCAGAGAAGCATGGGGTTTATTGGCGCGTTCTCTGCTGCCTGTTTTTCCTCTTTTTTCACATTGACCGTTTTTCACATTAACTGTGTTTTCCTTCGTGCTGTCTGGATACTGAGAATAGCAGTCGTACATGGTTGGTTTGTTAAAACTGGCTGGTATGACTTTCAAGAAGATATTCGATAATGACTCAACAAACCTTTACCAAGGACTTGTTCCACCCTCGCTACTGGCTGCTGTGGTTTGGCCTTGCGGTGTTATTTTTGCTGGTGCAGTTGCCTTATCCGCTACTGATGCGGCTGGGAAGCTGGCTGGGACGCACCTCCCGCCATTTTCTCAAGCGGCGGGTGAACATCGCGCGTCGTAATCTGGAGCTGTGCTTTCCCGAGATGTCGGCATCTCAGCGTGACGCGCTGCTGGAGGCGAATTTTGCATCGCTGGGGATGGCGCTGATGGAAACCGGCATGGCCTGGTTCTGGTCGGATCGGCGAGTCAAAGCCTGGTTCGAGGTATCCGGTTTTGAAAACCTTCAGCAGGCGGGGCGTGAGCAACGTGGTGTGATGGTGATAGGCATTCACTTTATGTCACTGGAATTAGGTGGCCGCGCGATGGGGCTATGCCAGCCGATGATGGCGATGTATCGACGCCATAACAATAAAGTTATGGAGCTGGTGCAAACCTGGGGGCGTTCTCGTTCCAATAAAGCCATGATTGATCGCAAAGATTTGCGTGGCATGGTGCAGGCGCTGAAAAGCGGCGAAGCGGTATGGTTTGCGCCGGATCAGGACTATGGCCCCAAAGGTAGCGTATTCGCACCGTTCTTTGCGGTGGATCAGGCGGCGACAACCTGCGGTACGTTCACCATTCATCGGTTAGCCAAGCCGGCGATGATCACTACGGTGTTGATTCGCAAACCAAACCATCAGGGGTACCAGTTGGTCATTGAGCCGGAGCTGGAAGATTACCCGAGTCAGGATCAACAGCAGGCAGCGCAATACATGAACCAAGTGATTGAGCGGGAAATTCTGCGTGCGCCGGAACAGTACTTATGGCTGCATCGCCGTTTCAAGACACGTCCGTGTGGCGAGGCGTCGTTGTACCGATAACAGTTTTGTACCGATAACATGCGGTACAACGCAAAGGCGCAACCAGTCTAAAAACAAGAGAGATAAAAAAAGTGGCAGCCCCAGGGCTGCCACAATTCAAGAAGGAGAGAATAATTTGATGATTAACGGAACAGCGCGTAAGGACGGACACCGCGGTAGGTTTTGCCCAGCGCTTTTAGTAGTTGAGTGATTTGACGGACAAGACTCATGGTGTTTCCCCCCAACGCATAAAAGAATTACTGGTTGAACGTACCGAAGTGGATGTTGAAGTTTTCAAACATAGCGATAATTTTGTGCAGCAGTTTCATTGTCGTATTCCTCTGTGTGATTCATTATTTATGTGACGTTGTTCACGGTTTTAAAGATATACCCAGCCCAGGGAATGGTCAACTTTTTTTGTGAACTCCATCACAAAAAAATAAACGTACAGTCTGCTCTTCCTGAACCATGGTTTTATTTTCTTTCATACTCAATGCATTGCTATGTGAACGATGTCAGCTGGTTGCCAGGTGGGTGGCTTTGCTGGCTCTGTGTTGCGCAGGGTTTGCATCATTTTCAGCACAACCATGATGCGTATGCAGGGAATAGCAGTTGAAATGGATGTCCCGAAGGCAGGATAATCTGCCGCCTCAACAACAACTGGCAGGATTCAGCCGCCCTGTAACGCAATGGTTAATCGTTTGCGTGTCGGGCTGGCGGGGGGAAAGCGGCAGGTTTACGGCGTCTGGCAAGGGCGTTGATGCACACCGTTTTTCGAATGTTGACCAGGCGTCGGCTACCGCGCGGTGATAACTCGCCCGCGTAATAACCCGGCGTTTGATAGCCAGTCGTTTGATAACCAATAGCATTTGATAACAACGACATTTCAGGGGATACACCATGTCCAATACCACTCGTCAGGCTGACGATGCGGCTCGTCCCGCAGGCGCGCTTGATGCCTTTTTCAAGATTACACAGCGCGGCAGCAGCGTTCGTCAGGAAGTGCTGGCGGGTCTGACCACGTTTCTGGCGATGGTTTACTCGGTCATCGTCGTACCCGGCATGCTGGGCAAAGCAGGCTTTCCGCCTGCGGCTGTGTTTGTCGCTACCTGCCTGGTGGCGGGGTTCGGTTCTCTGTTGATGGGGCTGTGGGCCAACCTGCCGATGGCGATTGGTTGCGCGATCTCGTTGACGGCGTTTACTGCTTTTAGTCTGGTGCTGGGGCAGCATATCAGTGTGCCGGTAGCACTGGGTGCTATCTTCATGATGGGCGTGCTGTTCACGGTGATTTCTGCGACCGGCATCCGTTCCTGGATCCTGCGCAATCTGCCAATGGGCGTGGCGCACGGTGCGGGTATTGGTATCGGGTTGTTCCTGCTGATCATTGCGGCGAACGGCATTGGTCTGGTCATTAAAAACCCGATCGATGGTTTACCTGTGGCATTGGGGCATTTCACCGCGTTCCCGGTGATAATGTCGCTGATCGGTCTGGCTGCAACCATCGGTCTTGAAAAACGTCGCGTACCGGGTGGGATCCTGCTGGTGATCGTCGCTATTTCGGTCATCGGCCTGATTTTTGATCCGAACGTGAAATACCAAGGGCTGTTTGCGTTGCCGAGCCTGACGGATGCCAATGGTCAGTCGCTGATTTTCAGCCTCGACATCAAAGGCGCGTTGCAGCCGGTGGTGCTGCCGAGTGTACTGGCTCTGGTGATGACGGCGGTATTTGACGCGACGGGAACCATCCGCGCGGTAGCTGGTCAGGCTAATCTGCTGGATAAAGACGGACAGATTATCAACGGTGGTCGCGCGTTGACCGCAGACTCCATCAGCAGCATTTTCTCCAGTCTGGTGGGAACCTCTCCGGCGGCGGTTTACATTGAATCGGCGGCGGGTACTGCCGCAGGTGGCAAAACCGGTTTGACCGCGACGGTAGTTGGCGTGTTGTTCCTGCTGATCCTGTTCCTGTCGCCGTTGTCCTACCTGGTGCCGGCTTATGCCACAGCACCTGCGCTGATGTATGTCGGCCTGCTGATGCTGAGCAATGTGTCCAAACTGGATTTCAACGACTTTGTCGACGCTATGTCCGGCCTGGTGTGTGCGGTATTCATCGTACTGACCTGTAACATCGTGACCGGCATTATGCTGGGCTTTGGCTCGTTGGTGCTGGGCCGTCTGTTCTCCGGCGAATGGCGTAAACTGAATGTCGGCACGGTGATTATCGCCGTGGCGCTGGTTGCCTTTTACGCTGGCGGTTGGGCGCTTTAAACCTGGTTTATCGTATCTGGCACGAAGGGGAACATGGGTTCCCCTTTTTTATCCTGCAGTGCCAATGTGATGATTTTTTGTCATCGTTTCCTGTTCATCACACACTATCTTGTTATTATTCATAAAGATCACCCATCGGCGAGTGCAGTCCGCCCTTGATGGCAGCTAACCGGAGTCCTTTCATGTAACGGCAATTAACCAAGGAACACATGGAAATATTTTTCACCATTCTGATCATGACGTTGGTCGTGTCGCTTTCCGGCGTGATGACGCGCCTCCTACCTTTCCAGATACCACTGCCATTAATGCAGATTGCGCTCGGCGCCATGTTGGCGTGGCCGCAGTTCGGCCTGCATGTCGACTTTAATCCAGAACTGTTCATGGTGTTGTTTATCCCGCCCTTGCTGTTTGCTGACGGCTGGAAAACCTCGACCCGTGAGTTCCTGCATCATATGCGCGAAATTCTGGGCCTGGCACTGGTGTTGGTGGTGATTACCGTGGTGGGTATTGGTTACCTGTTACATTGGATGATCCCAGAAATGCCGCTGGTCGCCGCGTTTGCGCTGGCTGCCGTATTGTCTCCCACCGATGCGGTCGCGCTGTCCGGCATCGTCGGTGAAGACCGGATCCCTAAAAAACTGATGGGGATCCTACAAGGGGAGGCGCTCATGAATGACGCCTCTGCGCTGGTATCGCTCAAGTTTGCCGTGGCGATTGCCATGGGCACCATGGTGTTTACCGTGTCCGGCGCGACGCTGGCGTTCTTGCAGGTAGCGCTAGGGGGGTTGTTGGCCGGGATCGGTATTACCTGGGTATACAGCAAGTCTCTGTCGCTGCTCGGCCATCAAAACGATGATGATGCTGCTACCCAGATCGTATTGCTGTTGCTGCTGCCGTTTGCGGCTTACCTGATTGCCGAGCATTTCGGTGTGTCGGGCATTTTGGCTGCGGTCGCATCGGGTATGACGATAAGCCGAACCCAACTGCTGCGACAGGCACCGCTTAACATGCGGCTGCGGGCTAACGGCGTGTGGAACATGCTGGAATTTGTGTTCAACGGCATGGTGTTCCTGATGCTGGGGCTGCAACTGCCGGGCGTGATTGAAGAGTCGATTGTGCAGGCGGAACTGGACCCTACGATTGAAACCTGGCTGCTGTTTGCTGATATCGCGTTGATCTATTGCGCCTTGTTGTTGCTGCGTTTTGCCTGGTTGTGGCTGATGAAACTCTACAGCCGCTATGTGCAGAATAAACGCCCGATGTTGTTTGCCCGCTATACCGCGCGTGAGATCTGGATCAGTACTTTTGCTGGTGTACGTGGTGCCATTACGCTGGCGGGTGTGCTGTCGATCCCGCTGTTTTTGAACGGTGGTGAGCCGTTCCCATCCCGTTATCAACTGGTATTTATTGCTACCGGTGTGATCCTGTTTTCACTGTTGTGCGGTGTCGTGGCGCTACCGTTGCTACTTCGGGGGATTACCCTGACGGATCACAGCGTGCAGAAGAAAGAGGAACGCATGGCGCGAGTGACGATGGCGCAGGTCGCTATCGATTGCCTGAAAAAAATGCAGGAGCGTCTGGCGGCCGATAGGGAAGAGAATCTGGATGATCAGGTCCTGGCGGAGGTCAGCGCCCGCGTCATCGGTATGCTACACCGGCGTGTGGCAGGCACCGATGAACTGGAAAACAATATGGCGGTTGAGAATCTGGAACGGCGCTTTCGTCTGGCGGCGGTCAGTGCCGAGCGAGCCGAACTGTATCACCTGCGTGCTACGCAGCGCATCAGTAATGAAACGCTGCAAAAGATGCTGCGGGAACTGGACTTACTGGAAGCCATACTCAGCGAGAAGGTGTAAAAAAACCGGGGAGCAGGCTCCCCGATTTGTTGTACGTTTGTGCTTGTCTCGCGTTAGTGAGATGAGCTCTTGGAGATGCCAAGGCCGGTTTGTGAACGGATGAACTGCGCCTTGAATTTGCCGCGTTCTTCGACCGCATTAGCGGAGTTATCGGTAATGGAGAAAAACCAGATACCGATGAACGCCACCAGCATTGAGAACAGTGCCGGGTATTCATAGGGGTAGATTGGCGTCGCGTGACCGAGAATTTTCACCCAGATGGTCGGCCCCAGAATCATCAGAATAACTGCCGTCAACAGCCCAGCCCAACCGCCGATCATCGCTCCACGTGTGGTCAGCTTCGACCAGTACATCGACAGCAGAATAATCGGAAAGTTACAGCTGGCGGCAATCGAGAATGCCAGACCCACCATGAAGGCGATATTCTGGTTTTCGAACAGAATCCCCAGCAGGATAGCGACGATCCCTAACACCAGTACCGTGAGTTTGGATACTCTCAGCTCGTCGCGCTCGGTGGCCTGGCCTTTCTTGATAACATTCGAGTACAGGTCATGAGATACCGCAGACGCACCCGCCAGCGTCAACCCGGCCACTACCGCCAGAATAGTGGCGAAGGCCACAGCGGAGATAAAGCCCAGGAAGAAGTTACCGCCGACCGCATTGGCCAGATGTATCGCCGCCATATTATTGCCGCCGATTAACGCGCCTGCTGCATCTTTGAATGCCGGATTGGAGCTCACCAGCAGAATCGCACCAAAGCCGATAATGAAGGTCAGGAAGTAGAAATACCCCATGAAGCCGGTAGCAAAGAGCACGCTCTTACGCGCTTCTTTGGCATCGCTGACGGTGAAGAAACGCATCAGGATATGCGGCAGACCGGCAGTACCGAACATCAACCCCAGGCCAAGAGACAGCGCTGAAATCGGGTCGGACACCAGACCACCGGGTCTCATGATGGCAATGCCTTTCGCGTGAACCTTGGTGGCTTCGGTGAACAAGCTGTCAAAGCTGAAATTGACCGTTTTCAGTACCATGATTGCCATGAAGGTCGCGCCACACAGCAACAAGACCGCTTTGATAATTTGCACCCAGGTAGTCGCCAGCATGCCGCCAAACAGCACGTACATCACCATCAGAATGCCAACCAACACCACAGCGACATGGTAATTCAACCCGAACAGCAACTGAATGAGCTTACCGGCCCCCACCATCTGTGCTATCAGGTATAGCGCCACGACCACTAACGAACCGCAGGCCGACAGGGTTCGGATAGGTTTTTGCTGCAACCGGTAAGACGCCACGTCTGCGAAGGTGTAGCGACCAAGGTTACGCAGCCGCTCCGCTATCAGGAACAGAATGATCGGCCAGCCCACCAGAAAACCAAGCGAGTAGATAAGGCCGTCAAAACCGGAGGTATATACCAGCGCTGAAATGCCGAGGAACGAGGCGGCAGACATGTAGTCGCCAGCAATCGCCAGCCCGTTTTGAAAGCCGGTGATATTGCCGCCCGCCGTATAGTAATCACTACGCGAACGGGTGCGTTTGGATGCCCAGTAGGTGATATAGAGTGTTGCCGCCACAAATAGCACAAACAGTACGATAGCCTGAATATTCAGCGGTTGTTTCTGAACGTTGCCGGAAACGGCATCCGCCGCTTGCGCCCATATCGGTAGCCCCAGAAGACCGGTCAGCAGGAAAATGCGGCTTTTCATTTTTGCACCTCATTTAGCAATGCTTTGGTCAGGCGGTCGAATTCACTATTGGCACGGTAGACGTAAATACCGGTAAGCACAAAGGAGATGATAATGAGCCCGATACCCAACGGGATGCCGCGGGTCGTCCCCGCTCCGGGAGAAATAGGCGTTCCCAGCCAGCCCGGTGCAAAGGCGATCAACAGAATGAAACCGATGTACAACACCAGCATGATCAGCGAAAGAAAGGCGGCAAAACGTTGTCGTTTCTGAACCAGTTCTTTAAATAGCGGGTTATCTTCAATCCGTTGATAAATGAGATCATTCATCATAAATCTCCAGTCAGATAAGTCACGTCGCCTTGACAGGCGACTGTTTTTTAGGTGCCACCACACACCAGAACAACATAATTGTTACCAACAACATAATTGTTACCAACAACATATTGTTACCTGGTGCGGGCGGCGCTGTTTTTATCTATCGGATAACGGTTAAGACGGTGTGTTGCCCATGGCTTGTTTTTCTTCCAGCAATTTCTCTACTACGCCAGGATCGGCGAGGGTAGAAATATCACCCAGATTGCTGGTATCTCCGGCTGCAATTTTGCGCAGAATACGGCGCATGATTTTGCCGGATCGGGTTTTCGGTAGTGCATCGGTCCAGTGCAGAATATCGGGAGTTGCAATTGGGCCGATCTCTTTTCTCACCCAGTTGCGCACCTCGGTGTACAACTCGCTGGTGGGCTCTTCGCCATGATTAAGCGTGATGTAGGCATAGATAGCCTGTCCCTTGAGACTGTGCGGAATGCCAACCACCGCAGCTTCGGCGATTTTCGGGTGTGACACTAGTGCCGACTCAATTTCTGCTGTCCCCAGACGGTGTCCGGATACGTTCAGCACGTCGTCTACGCGGCCGGTTATCCAGTAATAACCGTCTTCATCACGGCGTGCGCCGTCACCGCTGAAATACATGCCTTTGAACGTAGAGAAGTAGGTCTGTTCAAAACGGTCATGGTCACCAAACAGCGTGCGAGCCTGACCCGGCCAGGAGTCAGTAATCACCAGATTGCCTTCGCAGGCACCGTCTTGCGGGTTACCGACGTTATCCACCAGGGCCGGTTGCACCCCGAAAAACGGCAACGTTGCAGAACCGGGTTTGGCTTCAATCGCACCGGGCAGCGGGGTGATCATGAATCCTCCGGTCTCTGTCTGCCACCAGGTATCAACGATTGGGCAGCGGCTGTTACCAATTTTCTTGAAGTACCATTCCCAGGCTTCCGGGTTGATGGGTTCCCCCACCGAGCCCATGATTTTGAGCGACTGGCGTGAGGTGCCCTCGATAGCTTTGTCGCCGTCTGCCATCAATGCGCGAATAGCAGTGGGAGCGGTATACAGAATATTGACCTGATGTTTATCTACGACCTGGCCCATCCGGCTGGCGGTTGGCCAGTTAGGTACGCCTTCGAACATCAACGTGATGGCACCGCAGGCCAGCGGGCCGTACAACAAATAGCTGTGGCCAGTGACCCAACCAACGTCGGCGGTACACCAATACACGTCGCCGGGATGGTAATCAAAGACATACTTAAAGGTTGTGGCGGCGTAGACCAGATAGCCACCGGTTGTGTGCAGAACCCCTTTGGGTTTACCGGTTGAGCCGGAGGTATACAGAATAAACAGGGGGTCTTCTGCATTCATTTCTTCCGGCGGGCAGTCATCGCTCGCCTGAGCAACCAACTCATGCCACCATAGATCGCGGCCATCCTGCCAGTTACCGGGTTTGCCGGTGCGCTGGAAAACGATGACATTGCTGACGCTGGTAACAGCAGGGTTACGCAGTGCTTCATCAATGTTCTTTTTCAGCGGGATCGTACGCCCGGCGCGGATCCCCTCATCGGCGGTGATCACCAGTTTGGCGCTGGAATCGACGATGCGCCCGGCGATCGATTCAGGGGAGAACCCCCCGAAGATAACCGAGTGCACGGCACCGATACGGGCACAAGCCAGCATCGCGACGGCAGCTTCCGGCACCATAGGCATATAAATGGCGACCACATCACCTTTGCGGATCCCTTTTGCTTTTAATACGTTGGCAAAACGGCAGACCGCCTGATACAACTCGCGGTAGGTGACTTTCTTACTTTCTTTGGCATCGTCACCTTCCCAGATGATCGCGGTTTGATCACCTTGCGTGGCAAGGTGACGATCGAGACAGTTCGCCGCGACATTGAGCGTACCGTCTTCGAACCAGCGAATGCGAACATGGCCTGGGTCAAAAGAGGTGTTTTTGACCTGCTGATAAGGTTTGATCCAATCGACGATCTTGCCTTGTTTCCGCCAGAAAGAATCAGGATCTTGCACCGATTCCTGATACATCTTTTTATATTGTTCGGCGGTGATTAAGGCGTTCTCCGCAATCGCGGTAGGTATAGGGTGTTTATTATATTGGCTCATAGCGCTTCTCCTTAAACATTGTTAATATTATGTCAATCAATGGTTAATAATAGTGAGCCATTAACATTTGTTTCTTTTTTGCGCGATGGATCACGCATTGCTGGAAAGGTTTCCAGATGTTTGCTTTTAAGAGTAGTCCCAGATCGAGAAGCGTGGGGCGCTGTTGCAGAAGTACACTGTTTTATGCGATTTCGTTCACATTTTTGCCGGTTGTAGCGGCCTGTTGAACTCGTAAAGGGAACGGTGAATGAAAATGACTATTCAATTGGCATTAACTATCATTAGCAAGATTTTGATCGGACGATATGATCAAACAGGCAAAAGATCGGCCTTATTTGAGCGATCGACCTCCAGCGAAAGCAGATATAGTGCTCACAATGCCTAAAGGGTCGCATTTAATGCCGCTCACAAGTTACGAAATTGTTTTCTTTGTAAGCAATTCGTAGCAACAAGTAGGCTGATTATTATGATAGGTAATTTCGACTTTCAGTCAGCCAGATAAAATGGGATATAATTTACCAAAGTATAATACTTATTATTGTTTGGACTACGTAATCACGTAGGAAATTAAGTTATCACTCATCATGTCTTGTTCAGGTTGGTTGAATTCTAATTATATCAACGGTTTGATCATTGTGGTTGCCAGAGACATTTGCTGGCTGACTTTAAAAACTATCCCCGTACTCCCCTGCGCCGACATTCTCTGGTTGCTTCAGGAGGGATAGATTTCACATAGCAAGAAGCAGAGGACATATGAGTCTGATATTTGGGCAGAATGAAATCATGAACATGTTAAGTGCCCCTGTTCACAATGATAGACGTGCAATTGCGGTCATTGATGACAAATGCAAGATACTCTGTGCAAATTCCGCATTTAATGCGCATTTTGGTTTGCGTACTGGTGCTGCCGCCCCTGCCTCTATTGATGAGGTCCTGCCGATTAACGTTCGGTTCGCTTACCAGGACTTCATGACTAACAATGAGTTACTGAGCACACATGTCGCTTGGGATTTGTTGTCTGATGGTTTCGCTAAAAAGCCGCTCAGTACGCTTTCGTTTTCCAAGTTGAATGTAGAAGACAGGGTTCTGTCGCTGTTAATCCTCAATCAAGACGACGGGGATATGACCACGACGATGGCTTCATAACGAGCCAACGATTAGGGAAATGAATTTTACACACTATCAATGTTATTTGTTGATATGATTCTTTGTGCTTTTATACTGGCTGCTACTATTATATCGAGCGCGTTTTAATTCCCCATTGTTTGTCCCGCCTTTATATCGATACGTTTCGATAATCAATTTCGCAAGCAGGCTAATAGAACATTCATATTTAAATACACTTTTTACACCAAATGTATCTTTTCTATTAATCTGGATTCATGGACTTTACTGGCGGGTTATTGCCAGAACAAAAAGAAATGGGGGGGATGACGTCATCAATGCAGTGGCTTGCTATCCGGAAGTGTGACATCTCACCGTTTTACTGCCTGATGATAGCCGCGCGTGTCAGACATCATTTTTCATTGTTCCTGACGTATCTCCCGCGATGATGCTGTCTATCTATACTGCAGGTGACCAAAAATGATGCTAATCCTACTGGTGTTTCGTGGTCAAAACGCTAAGAATGGTTACCGAAATATTATTTCAGGTCAGGGTATTGCCGCCTCTGGCGTAAGGTTTCCTCCTTGCTGACCGGTGTGGCGCTCCCTTCTGACGTCGCGGTAAGAAACAGGATGTCGTATGCAGTTGTTGAATTTGAAACAAGCCAGATTGTTGAGCTTCGCGTTTATCCTTGGGGGGTTGCTGCTCTTGATTGAGCTGCGACTGCTTGCCTGCTTTATCGCCGGTTTTCTGGTGTATGAAATCATTAATCTGCTGACACCGTATTTCCAGAAGGTGATCAGCGGTAAACGTGCCCGGCTGGCGGTCGTGGCAGTGATCAGTACCTTAGTCGTCTGCCTGCTGAGTGTAATTTTCGGCTCGCTGGTTGGGCTGTTGATGCAGGAAATGAAAGATACCAGTGTGTTCAACGCCCGCATTGCTTTTATTCTCGAAGATGTACAAAAGCAGATCATGACCTATCTGCCGGGTTACCTGCCAGTCAGTGTGGAAGAGTTGCAGCATGAATTCGTGATGTGGCTACAAAAGCACGTGGAGATGCTGCAAAACATGGGGAAAGATTTCCTGCATGGCTTTGTCACCATGTTGATCGGCATGATCCTGGGGGCGATCATCTCTTTGTACAGCATTGAGCCGACGGTGGAGAAGCCTTTGCTGAAAACTGAGTTGATGCATCGGGTTGCGCTGTTGTCGTCCTCATTTCGCAATATTGTGTTTGCGCAGGTGAAAATTTCACTGGTGAACACAGTGCTATCGGCGCTGTTCATTTTGGGTCTGTTGCCTGGCTTCGGCATTCATCTGCCGTTTTCCAAGACACTGGTAGCGCTTACCTTCATTTTTGGTTTGCTGCCGGTTATCGGTAATCTGATTTCCAATTCCGTGGTGTTCATCGCGGCGTTATCGATCTCTTTGCCGATAGCACTACTGGCGCTGGTCTACCTGATGCTGATCCACAAACTGGAGTATTTCCTCAATGCGCAGATTGTCGGCACTCGCATCAAGGCGCATGCCTGGGAGATTTTGCTGGCGATGCTGGTGTTTGAGGCGGCATTCGGTATTTCCGGCGTGATTGCCGCCCCCATTTATTATGCCTACCTGAAAAGTGAATTGCGGGAAGCGGCGTTGATCTGATGCGCCTTCTCGGGCATGGCTGCGTGGTATTTATCGATGCTGCCATGTGAAACCCGCCGACCAGTGTATCAAAACGACAATGCCGCCCGAGGGCGGCATTGTGTTGACTGGCAATAGCTTAGAATAACTTAGCGAGGAGAGGTTGCAATGACGGGCTCAGGCTCAGTCGGTTGCAGGCCGAGCGGGTTGTTGCCCCAGCATTGTTCGTATTTCCAGCCGGTAAGCTCTTCAGCAACGGCGCGGGCTTCTGCCGGAACATCAGCAATGGCACCACCTGCTTTGATACGTGCAATTTCCTGCAGCAGAATCATGTGGTTCTTACGGTCCAGACGCATTTGAGCACTGAAGTAGATGGCTACTATCGCCAGTGCGATAACACCCAGTGAGAACACACCGATAATCGCCAGTACTGCACTTTCCGGTTGGGCAGCTTTGCCGGATACAAATCCGAACTGACTCAGAATCCAGCCCATGGCGAAGACGATAACAGAACGCACCATCTTGCCAGCGAATGTCATGGCGCCAGCATAAATCCCTTCACGACGACGCCCTGTCAGCACTTCGTCGACATCCGCCAGGAAGGTGTAGACCGTCCACGGAATGTAGTAGATACCGCCAGTACTCAAACCGAAGACAGCGGTAATACCAAACAGAACGATCATGGTGGCTGTCTGAGACCAGCCAGTGAAATAGAGCGCGGCATACGCGATCACACTGACGATCACCACCATCAACGCCATACGGTACGGACGGCCAAAGCCCATCTTCACGCAAATACCGATAAAGAGGAAGGTGGAGATAAACTGCATGATGGAACTGAAGCTGTTGAGCTGGGAGACGACCGCAGTGCTTTGCTTCAGGCCGAACACGATGAAGTACGTGAACGCGGAAGCGAACAGCCATTCAGCGCCAAAGCCGAACAGGTACATTCCAAGGTGTTTGCGGAAAATACGCAGGCGGAATGTGGAAGCCATGTCGATGCTGAGTTTTTTCAGCGACTGCCACAGATTCTGAGTATGTTCGCGGGCCACTTCGTTTGGAGAACGTTCCCAGGATGTGAGGTAAAGGGCGATCATCGCCGCGCACATAATGAAACCGTAGGCCAGGCCGGTGTAGAAGAACGGTGTGGCGGAGTCTTTACCGTAGATCCCGATAAACTGGCCTGGGATGAACGCGGCCAGGAAATTGGCGACTTTACCGAAGATAGCCTTGGAGCCGGTCAGTTTGGAACGGGCTTTGAAGTCAGTGGTCATCTCGGTGGCGAGGGTTTCGTACGGCACCATGATGGAGGTGTAAATTAATTCAAACAGCACATAGGTCGACAGGTAATACCAGAAACCTAATCCTTCCCTCCACAGCATCGGGTAGACCAACACCAGCGGGATACCGAGCATGATGAAGAAACGACGGCGACCGAACAGGCGTCCAATGCGGGTATTGTAGAAGTTGTCGCTGATGTAGCCCATGACCGGGTTACTGATGGCGTCGATGACGCTGGCCACGGAGAAAATGGCAGCGGCCTCAACCAGGGTCAAGCCACAGAAGGTGGTGTAGAAGTACATTAACCAGGCACCACTGATGGCTAAGGCGCCACTGCCTAGTAGGTTCGCGCTGCCGTAGCAGAGCGTGTGTTTAAACGTAATAGGTTTACTCATGATTAATTCGCCTAACAATATTAAAACATTATTTCATTTGAAATGAACTTATGTTCTTATCATTTGCCTGATTGCGACAAAAGTAAACTAGCCATCCCGCTCCTGACGGCTTTTAATAGGAATCTGTCATGGAGATCATGAAATAAGTTTTTTTAATTTGATCATGGCTACTGCCGGATAAAACGTAATGTCTTACCGGGAATGATTATTTTTTTATCGCTTTACGATAAAAAGTGGTGTTGCTGCACGTGGTGACATCAGCAGAAGTGATGAAACTATCGGCACTATTTCGCCGTGTGGGCCAATAAAAAGCAAGTGTAATTGTAAAAAATAGCGATTAATTGTGACCGCTATGTGATCTCACTTAGGTCTCGTATCCATGCGCCGCGCAAAGTGTGATTTATCTCACTGCGCCAGACAGTGTATTTTATCGGGTTATGGGTGAATCGTTGGTAAGGCGGGTTATGCCGATCGTTATCAGGCTGGATGTACTGCTGGCACAGAAAAAGATGAAGTCCCGCGAACTGGCGAGGCTTATTGGTATTACGGAGCAAAACCTTTCATTGCTGAAATCCGGTAAGGTGAAGAGCATCCGGTTTGATACGTTGCAGAAAATATGCGAAGCGCTGGCCTGCCAGCCCGGCGATGTGCTGGAATCTCTGCCGGAGTGTTTACCTGAAAAGTAAAGCCGTGCACTCCCTGCACGGCTCTGGTGACAGACTGACTAGCTGCTGACTAGTGGTGGAATAGCGTGGCGACGGTTGCTTTAGCGCCGTTATCACGTAATGACAGATAGGCGTTGGTCAGCTCGGCTACCCACAGCGCGTTGTTGGGCAAATCATCGCCGAACAAGGCACTGATGGAGAGCAGGCCGCGAACACGCGCTTCGTTGTCAGCGGTTGTGCTGACAACCTGCTGCAAGGTGGTGACCAGCGGGTCGCGGATATCGATCGCCTGACCCGCGTCGTCAACACCGCCGACATAACGCATCCAACCCGCGACGCCAAGCGTCAGCGCACGGTGGTCGCTGCCATGCGCCAGATGCCAGCGCAGTGAAGCCAGCATACGTTGTGGCAGCTTCTGGCTACCATCCATTGCAATCTGCCAGGTGCGGTGTTTCAGTGCCGGGTTAGAAAAACGCTCAAGCAGTTGGTCGGCATACGCGGTCAGATCCACACCGGAAACCTGTAAGGTCGGTGCCTGTTCCTGCAACATCAGGTGGCGTACTGCCTGCCGATAGTGCGGGTCGTCCATACCATCATTGATGTGCTCGTAACCCGCCAGATAACCGAGGTAAGCCAGGAAAGAGTGGCTACCGTTGAGCATACGCAGTTTCATCTCTTCAAACGGCAGTACGTCATCAACTAACTGTGCTCCAGCCTGTTCCCACTCGGGGCGACCGGCAACAAACTTGTCTTCCACCACCCACTGAATGAACGGCTCACAGGCGATACCACATGGATCGGCAACTCCAATGGCATCGGCTATCTGGGTCAGGGTTTCCGGTGTAGCGGCCGGTACGATGCGGTCCACCATGGTGTTGGGGAAGGTCACATGTTGGGCTATCCAGTCCGCCAACGAGGGATCCTGCAAACGGGCGGCATCCATGACGACCTGTCGGGTCACTTTACCGTTTTCCGGTACGTTGTCGCAGGACAGCACCGAGAAGGGCGCGATACCGCGCTCACGACGCAAGCGCAGCGCTTCGGCCAGTAAGCCGGGTACTGACGATGGCTGACGTGGGGTGGCCAGGTCTTGCTGAACCAGCGGGTTATTCTGATCCAGTTCGCCTTTGTTGCCTGCGCGGCAGTAACCTTTTTCGGTGATGGTCAGCGAAACGATCGCGACGACTGGGTCTGCCAGTTGTTCCAGAATGGCCGCAATCCCTTCGACACGGGCATGTAGCGACTTACAGACGGCACCCACCACGATGGCCTGATTACCGTTGGCGGCTTTCTCAAGCACGGTAAAGCGGTGATCCTGACGACGCAGGGCGGAAATCAGGGAGTCGTCGCTAAATAGCACCACTTCGCAAATCCCCCAGTCGCCGCCCTGACGGCTGAGCACCCGATCGGTCAGCAGCGCCTGATGGGCACGGTGAAATGCACCAAAGCCGATGTGTACGATGCGGGGCTTCAACGACTGGCGGTCGTAGCGGGGTTGTTGAACAGTGGCGGGAAGCGCCGTATTAGACAGATTTTTTTCGTTGCCGGACAGACTGTTACTGGACATAGCTGGCGTCCTGAAAAGGGAAAAATTAACCGCCCAACCTTAGCGATCTTTCGGCTGGGCGGCAACTGTCATATCACGTGTTCTGAAGACTGTTCACAGAGTCATGAGCGGGCTTTTGCCGTCTCTGCCTGCGAGGTTGGGGTCAGTACCGGACGAGGTCGGATAAACCAGGCGGGGACTATCGCCAGAAAAAAGAACAGCGCCACCATGAAAAAGCCGTCCAGATAAGCAAACATTTGTGCCTTGGGCGTTAACATGGATTCCAGATACGTCATGATCCCCGGGTTGATGTGTGTACTGAGTGGGTCGCCAAGCGGGTTACCGCCGTGGCCAAACAACAGGCTAAGCTGACGGATAGCATCGGTGCTGCGGGTATTATCCAGCGTGAGTGATTGCGCCAGCATCTGGCCGTGAAAGGTGGCGCGTCGCTCGATAAATACCGACAGCAGGTTGACCCCCATCGCGCCGCCTAACTGGCGGACAAAATTGAGGCTGCCTGCGCCTTGCGCCAGTTGCGCCGGGGGCAGTGCCCGCAACGCACCGGCGTTCATGGCTGGTAGCATGACCCCCAGTCCAATACGCCCAATGACTATCCACCAGGCCATGGTCCAGAATGGCGTATCGGTATCTGCTTCGCTGGATAACCAGCAGGATAGCCCAAACAGGGCTAAGCCTGAAATTACCAGCAGATGAGGTTTGAGCTTGTCGCTGAGCGACCCCGCCAGTGGGAAAACCATACCGAGCGCCAGCCCGGCTGGCATCAGCAACAGACCGGAGCGGGTCGGGGTATACCCTTGAATGCTTTGTACAAACAGCGGGATGATATACGTCGAACCGTAGATACCGGCACCCAATGCGAATGCCACGACACAGCCAGAAGTAAACGCCGGGTTCGCGAACACCCGCAGGCTGAGCAGCGGGTACGGTGTGGTGAATTCACGGATAATAAAGGCCAGTGTGGCTATCACGGCGGTGGTGAGCAGGCAAAGAATGAAAAATGACCCCCAGCCTTCGCGTTGCCCATTGGATAACCCGGCCAATAGTGAGGTCAGCGCGATGATCAGCAAAATAAACCCCAGCGTATCGAAACGACGCGGCGTATTTGTCGTTTGCGTGCTTTTAGCGGGCAAGATAACCCATGCTGCGGCGATCCCAGCCAGACAAAACGGCACTACCACCATGAAGACGGCGCGCCAGTCGAGCTGGTCAACCATCAAGCCGCCAGCGGCGGGCCCCAGCGCAGGCGCCAGCACTACCCCAACGCCGTAGATCCCCATTGCTTTGCCACGTTCCGATACCGGAAAAACCTGCGAGATGATGATCATCGCCAGCGGTTGGATCACCCCGCTGGCGCTGCCCTGAAGAATGCGGGCCAGGATTACTTCGGTACTGCTCTGGCTGAAGGTGCCTAACAGGCTACCTGCGATGAACACCGCCAGCGAGCCGACATAAGTGGCGCGATAACCAAAGCGCTCCAGCATCCAAGCGGTGATCAGCATGGTCGCGGTCATTGAGGCCAGAAACGCGGTGGACAGCCACTGTGCCTGATCCTGACCCATACCGAATGCGCCCATGATGTCACGCATCGCGACATTGACGATGGTCGCCGTGGCGGTGGTGGCGATAGTACCCAGCATGATAGTAACCGTCGCCAGCCAGCGGTAGCGGTGACCAAAACGGGCTGCCTGGGCTTCAATCGGCGACATTGATGCTCACTTCCGCCATCAGTCCCGGTTTCAGGCCGTTATTCTGGGAATCCAGCGCGATACGCACCGGGACACGTTGGGTAATTTTGGTGAAGTTGCCTGACGGATTGGGGCTTGGCAGTAACGCAAACTGGTTGGTGGCCGCATCGCCAACCCGGATAACATGGCCGCTGAAATGCTTGTCCGGGTAAGCATCGACCTGAATATCGACACGTTGGCCGACCCGTACCCGACCAATGGCCGTTTCTTTGATATTGGCCTCGACCCACAGGTTTCGGGGATCGTGTACCAGCATGATCCACTGACCGGTTTGTGCGTAACTGCCTACATTGACGATGGTACGATCCACGACACCGTCTACCGGGGAGCGTAACGCCCGGTCGGCGATCTCCTGTTTGATCTGATCGACTTGCGCTTGCAACGCAATACGTTGTTGACGCTGCATCTCTATCTGCCTGTCGAGCACCTGCAATGTGTTGCGTTGTGCTAAGGCGTTGTTCAGATCAGCTTGTTGCGCTGTACGCTGGGCTTCGGCTTCACGCAGTTCGCTTTGGCGTTGCAACAGCAGGGTGTGCGATTCGTCCCAGGTTTTACGGGCGGTCAGGTTACTCTTCAGTAATTGATCGTCGCGCTGAAAGTTGTTCTGGGCCAGGCTGAGCTGATAACCGGCGTTACTGACGGCGGAGTCATTGGATGCCAGCTTGGCACGCGCTTGATCCAACGCCGCCTGGGTCGTGAGGTCAGTGACCTGGCGCTGTGTCTGGCTGTAGGCAATTTGCGCGTCTGCCGCGGCCAGATTGCCTTCCTGCTCCGCCAGTCGCAGGCGGGCATCGCGATCGTCTATTTGTGCCAGTAACTGGTCTTTGTGGATGACATCACCATCGATGACCGGGCGGGCTGTCACCCAACCGTCTTCACGGCTGGCCAGCGAGATCACTTCCCCCATGACACGGGCATCTGTTTCGCTGATGTGAGTAAAACGCTGGTGAAACCAATAGGCTAGCATCAGCAATGCCAGCAATAACAGGGCGGCACCTGTCAGCAAAAAAGTACGCTGACGCTGGCTAAGACGGCGGAACCCCGCCAGTTTGGATAAGTGATGGTTCATGGGTGGCTGTTTTCGTTGCGGGAGAGATTAGCAATAACCTGATCGACAATCCGGCTGACCTGTTGAATATCCTGCTCTGATACCCCGGCCAGCGCCTGATTGCGCACCTGTCCGGCGATAGACTCCACCTTTTTCACCTGTTCCTGCCCGAGTGCGGTGAGATGAATCTCGCGAAAACGGCGGTCATGGCCTTCCCGACGTTCAATAAGCCCCTGTTTTTGTAGATTATCCAGTATTCGCACCACCGCGGAGGCATCCAGTCCCAAGGCTTCGGCCAGCGCTTTTTGATGAGTGAACGTTTCTTCGCGGGCAATAAACAGCAAGGGCAGCCAACTGGCCTGGGTTAAGCCGAAGGGCTGTAATTCCCGATCAATGACCCGGCGCCACAGACGGGTGGTCTGTCCCAGTTGGAGGGCGAAACGTCGGCGAGCTGAAGATTCTGTCTGTGGCATGGTGAGTTCCGTTTAAATAGATGACAGTGTCATTAGTTAACAAATCAATTAATGATAAGTCAATTGATTTTGTACTGTGAGGCCTAAACAGCAGTGCAACGGACAGTTAATCTCAGTCACGTTTTACATCATCGTGTATGACGGGGCGGCAAGATTGATGGGGAGAGATGCTCTGGCGCGATGGCCGCGGGGTGTATCAATCAACGTCATGGAAATAACCGTTAGGAAAGAGCGGCTTTCTGTACAAGCTGTGCAAGCGTACTCACAGCACCAGGGATGGCTTCTGCGTGGGTATTGCCGTAGCCGATGACGAGCCCGTTTTCTTTTGCTGTCGGTACGATGGTGAACGTCGACAGCGCATGCGCGGCGATTCCATGCGGCTGCGCGCTTGTGACGACCGTACGATCATCAATTTGTGGCGGCAACCTTAAGGTCAGATGCATCCCTGAGTGGCCTCCGAGAATCTGCGCCTGTGCGAAATGCTTCGTCAGCGCATTACGCAGCACATGTTGGCGCTCACGGTAGAGTCGTCGCATGCGACCGAGGTGTCGTCCGAATTCGCCGCGGTTGATGAAGTCCGCAAGCGCCAGCTGTTCGAAGCGATGGCCGCCACGCAGCAGTTCATGCAATGTGGATTGAGCCTGACGTATCACGCTGCGTGGAAGCACTACGAAGCCGATTCGCAGTGCCGGAAACATCGTCTTACTGAACGAGCCGATGTAGAGAACCGGTGCATCGGGTACCAGTCCGTGCATGCTCGCGATGGGCTCGCCAGCGTGGCGGAATTCGCTGTCGTAGTCGTCCTCAATTAACCACGCGCCCACGCGTTTTGCCTGTGCTATCAATTCCAGCCGCCGTGCAATTGATAGCACGGCACCAGTGGGATACTGATGAGCAGGCGATGTGTAGATGAGCGTCGGGGGATATTTACCCCATGTTTCCGGAGGCACCGCCAGGCCGTCCTGGTCTACACGAACCGGTATGGTTCGCAGGTCGCCAGCATAAAATGCCGCCTTCGCACCACGATAACCAGGGTCCTCGACCCATGCGATATCGCCGGGGTTGGTTAGCAGGGTGACGCATAGATTCAGGGCTTCCTGAGTCCCTTCGGTGATAACGACCTGTGAGCCGTCACAGCGCACGCCGCGCATGATGTGTAGATGAGCGGCGATCGCATCGCGCAATGCTGGCTCGCCAACGGGTGGGCCGTATCCGAGCATTTGGGGTAATGCGCACCCCGTTGCGCGCAGGAGCGAACGGCGCCATGCCGCCAGCGGGAAAAGATCAAGAGCCGGCATTCCAGGCAACAATAGCGCTTCGGGTGGCGATTGAGGATGGATTTCTACAAATGGCGACAGCCGTCGCGCCAGCGACACGGGTTGCCACACAGCATCGGGTTCCTGAGCATGGCTTGTATAGCTAGCTAACGAGGTCACGCGCGTGCCTTGTCGGTTGGCCTGCACATACCCTTGCGCAGCCAGATGGTCGTACGCAATCACCACGGTGTTGCGTGACACGCCAAGTTCTTCGGCAAGTGCTCGGGAGGAGGGCAGCAGCGAGCCTGTCGGCAATCTTCCAGATAGGATCCCTTGCTGTAAACGCCCTATCAGCTGTTTTTGCAATGAAATGGGCTCGCCAGTCGGTGTGACTGCGCCAGGCTCTAAAGCACCGATGATGTCAATCATGGCGTGGACCTAAAAAAGTGACAATTGTTGGACCTTTTTAAGATACCAGCATTGCCTTATCTTGGTAACAACTCACACCGCTACAGAGCAAGGTAACTAAATGATAGTTAGATTAAATGAGTACCAACAGCCTATTGGTAACGCGCTGCCAGACTGGCAAGGAGCACGGCTTCCCGATGGCCAACCTCTTGTTGGCCGCTATTGCAGGCTCGAACGCGTTGATGTTGAACGCCATGCCGCCGATCTTTATGACGCGTATCAGGACGCTCATGATTTGCGTGATTGGACCTACCTCCCCGTTGGTCCATTTGATACGTTTGAGGCTTATCGCATCTATTTAACGGCTGTCGCAACGTTAGCCGACCCAATGCATTATGCGGTGGTTGACCTGGTTAGCGGTAAGGCGGTCGGTACGCTTGCCCTCATGCGTATTGATGCGCCAAACGGTGTTATTGAGGTTGGCAGTGTCACGTATTCTCCGCGTATGAAACGCACTCGTTTGTCGACGGAGGCCATGTCGCTTCTGCTGAAGTACGTTTTTGAAGACCTTGGCTATCGCCGCTTTGAATGGAAATGCGATTCGCTAAACGCTCCCTCACGGGCCGCTGCGTTGCGTTATGGCTTCACGTTCGAAGGTATTTTCCGTCAGGTAATTGTTACTCATCAGCGCAACCGCGATACAGCGTGGCATTCAATCATTGACGGCGAATATCCCGCGTTGCGGGCGGCGTACACGCAATGGCTCGATGAACATAATTTCGATGAAGAAGGCAGGCAGATTGAAAAACTCACCGAGTTGATCATGAAGGAAGATCCGAGTCGTCGGCGTGGTTAGCAGGGGCAACGCGGGCATTGTTCAACATGTCGGCGTGTTGTCCTGCCACTCGAGCTATTTATTAGGGTATATCAATGATAGTCAGGCGGAATGAAAGTCGGTTACGCCAAGGAATCAACCATCAACCAAAACAAACAGGGCGGCCTAAGCCGCCCTGTTAAAAGGATTAATATCCAGAAATCAGGATTTGCTGCTGTCAGCCGCGGCAGCCGGAGCGGCGTCGGTGACGACAGGCTGAGCCTGAGGCGCTGCCGGTTGTGCGTTATCCGGTGTATTGGTCTGCTGAATAGCCGGTGCCTGCGGAGCGGCAGGCGCAGCGGGCGCGATCGGGGCGATGTTTTCATCGGCACCGTTCACTTTCGTCGGCATACCGGAACGGTTCTGCAGTGCCTGGTCAACTGCGCTTTCGCTTACGCTGGCGTCAGACAGTACTTTGGCGACGACTGGGCTCAGTTGCAGCGGTGCCGGGGTGTCAGAGTTGAACTCAGCTTCGGTACGAGACAGCGGGTTGTGTACTTCAACATACCGTGAACCATCAGGTTCCACCGTGGCTTTCACCGGTTCGTTGATGAACTGAACGCGGGTACCGACCGGAACGTGTTCAAACAGGTATTTGATGTCTTTATCACGCAGACGGACGCAACCGTGGCTGACGCGCAGACCGATACCAAAGTTAGCGTTAGTACCGTGAATAGCGTAGAGCTTGCCGATGTACAGCGCATACAGCCCCATCGGGTTATCCGGACCTGCCGGGTAAACCTGAGGCAGGTATTCGCCGCGAGCTGCGTATTCCGCATGCATGGCGGCAGTCGGTGTCCAGGTCGGACGCTCTTTCTTACGTTGTACCGACGTCACCCAGTTGATCGGGGTATCTTTGCCGAGCTGGCCGATACCAATCGGCAAGACCACCACGGTTTTGGAACCTTTCGGGTAATAATACAGGCGCATTTCGGCACTGTTGATCACGATGCCTTCGCGCGGTGCGTCGGGGAGAATCAGTTGCTGCGGCACCGTCATGGTGGTGCCCGGTTTCGGCAGATAGACATCAATGCCTGGGTTGGCTTCCAGCAGGTTGCTCAGACCCATCTGATACTGGGCAGCAAAGTGCTCCAGCGCATCGGTGCTGCCGCTGGGAATCGTAACTTGGATGTTTTCTCCTACCAGCCGACTATTCGGAGCTGGCAACGGATAAACTACGGCGAGTGCTGTCTGGCTGAAGGCAGCCGCCGCCACAACTAACGTCAGGATCGCGCGAATACTCATTTTCATATCTTTGTTGAGTGTTAAAAGCCATTGCGGCAAAGGAATTGTTGTTATCCGGATCATAAAGCCCGGATGCGCATTATATGTGCAGAAGGTCGGCAGGAAAACCAGATGTACAATCCATTACATTAATTACCCGTTATATTTCAGGTCGCAGGGGCATTGGCGCAGGAAATAAGGCGACGAATGAAGGATACGGACAAAAAAATCGAATAAGCGTGGTCAGATGTTGTTGGATGAAAAAACACCGGGAGTGATTTTGTCACTCCCGGTGGTGAACGGTGAGGAAGGTGGTACTGTTTTCTCGCGTTTTTACTCCTGAGCGTTTTTCTCCGCTTTGCCCGCCAGCAGGTTCAGGAAGTCATAGCGGCGGCGCAAGTCTGCTTCGGCTTCCTCATACAACCGCGCTGCTTCTTGCGGTTGCTGTGTGTTGAGCCGACGGAAACGTTGCTCGTTGAGCAAGGTCTCACTCAGGCTGGCTGACGGTGGACGAGAGTCCGTCACCAGCGCCGGTTTCCCTTCTGCCGTACGGCGTGGATCGAAGCGGTACAGCGGCCAGAAGCCGGTCGCGGTCAACTGACGCATCTGGTCGTGGCTGAACGCCAGGTCGTAGCCATGCTCTTCGCAAGGGCTGTAGGCGATGATAAGGGAGGGGCCTGGCCAGGCTTCCGCTTCCTGAATCGCTTTCACTGTCTGGTTCAACTGCGCGCCCAGTGAAATTTGCGCGACATAGACATGGCCGTACATCATGACGGTCACGCCGAGGTCTTTGCGTGCTTTGCGTTTGCCGTGCTCACCAAACTTGGTGACGGCACCGAGCGGGGTGGCTTTAGATTGCTGACCGCCGGTGTTGGAATAGCATTGGGTGTCCAGTACCAGCACGTTGACGTTTTCCGACAGACTCATCACGTGGTCAAGGCCGCCGTAGCCGATATCGTAAGCCCAGCCGTCGCCGCCAATCAGCCAGATAGATTTATCCACCAGATGATCGGCATCCGCCGCCAACTGACGAGCGTCGGCGCTGTCGATGGCGCTGAGCGACTGACGCAGTCGGGCAATCTGCTCGCGTCGTATATCGACAGCAACCGATTCCTCCAACAGGTCGGCTACCAGCTCAGCAGGCAGTTGTGGCTTAAGCTCGGCCAGCAGACGCAGGGCGCGCTGGCGGTGCTGGTCGACGCTCAGGCGGAAGCCCAGACCGAATTCGGCGTTGTCTTCAAACAGCGAGTTGGCCCAGGCCGGGCCACGGCCGTTGGCGTCGGTGGTCCAGGGGGTTGTCGGCAGGTTGCCGCCGTAAATCGAGGAGCACCCGGTCGCATTGGCGACCAGCAGTCGATCGCCATACAGTTGGGTCAGCAACTTGATGTACGGGGTTTCGCCGCAACCGGAACAGGCCCCGGAGTACTCGAACAGCGGTGTGATCAGCTGCGAAGTACGAATATCGATGCGTTCCAGTTTGCTGCGGTCAATTTCCGGCAGCTTGAGGAAGAAATCGTAATGGGTTTTCTCGGTCGCCACATGTTCCAGACGCGGTTCCATGTTGATGGCTTTGATTTCTGGATTTTGGCGGTCTTTCGCCGGGCAGACTTCCACGCACAGATTACAGCCGGTGCAGTCTTCCGGCGCGACTTGCAACACATATTTCTGACCACGCATGTCACGGGCTTTCACGTCCAGCGACTGCAACGATGCCGGTGCATCAGCCATCGCCTCGGCGGGCACCACTTTGGCGCGAATGGCGGAGTGCGGGCAGGCGGCGACACAGTGGTTGCACTGGGTACAGAGCTCCGGCTTCCACAGCGGGATGGCTTCGGCGATGTTGCGTTTTTCCCACTGCGTGGTGCCGACTGGCCAGGTCCCGTCCGGCGGCAGGGCCGATACCGGCAGGCTGTCGCCCAAACCGGCCAGCATGGCGGCGGTGACGGTTTTGACGAAATCAGGTGCTGCGTCGGAGACAACCGGTGGACGGCATGAACTTTGGGGATTGACCGGCTCAAGTGCGACGGCCTCCAGCGCGTCGAGCGTTGCGTCCAGTGCTCGCCAGTTGCGCTCCACCAGCTCCTGACCCTTGTTACCGTAGCTGCTGGCGATAGCCGCGCGCAGCTTATCTTGCGCATCGCCGCCCGGCAGAATTTGTGTCAGATGGAAGAACGCCATTTGCATCACGGTATTGATACGTGCGCCCAACTGGCATTCACGCGCGATTTTCGCTGCATTGATGCAGTACACCTGGGCCTGACGCTGATTCAGACCAGCCTGCACTTCCTGCGGCAGTCGATGCCACAGATCGTCAGCGCTGTATGGCGTATTGATAAGGAAGATACCGCCTGGCTTGAGGCGATCCACCATGCTGTATTTGTCGATGAACTGCCACTGGTGACAGGCCACGAAATCAGCCTGCTCAATCAGATAAGCAGAGTGAATCGGGTGTGGACCGACACGCATGTGCGATACCGTCAGGCTACCGGCTTTTTTGGAGTCGTAAACGAAATAGCCTTGAACGAACAGCGGGGTCGAATTGCCGACGATTTTGATCGAGTTCTTGGCAGCCGAAACGGTGCCATCGCTGCCAAGCCCGTAGAACAGCGCTTCCAGAGACATCTGGGTCGGCATTGGTTGGTCAGACAGCGGTAACGACAGGTGGGTGATATCGTCATAAATACCCACGGTAAAACGTGGTCTGGGGTTGGTAAGCGCCAACTCTTTATACGTCGCTTCAACGCATTGTGGCGTGAACTCTTTTGACGATAACCCATAACGGCCGCCAATCACCTTCGGCATAAGTGGGCGCTCACCTCGTGAAAACGCCTCCGCCAGTGCGGTCATCACATCCAGATACAGCGGTTCCGCCTGCGCACCGGGTTCTTTGGTGCGGTCCAATACCGCGATGGATTGCGCGCTGTGCGGGATGACCGCCAGCAGGTGTTGCGCAGAGAACGGCCGGTACAGCCGCACTTTCACTACCCCCACTTTTTCGCCGCGTGCCAGCAGGGTATCGATCACTTCTTCGCAGGTACCGACGCCAGAGCCCATCATCACGATAACGCGGGTGGCATCCGGATGGCCGTAGTATTCAAATGGCTGGTACTGACGACCGGTTTCGCGGGCGAAGTCGTTCATGGCCTGTTCAACGTGGCCGAATGCCGCGTTGTACCATGGGTTGGTGGCTTCACGGGCCTGGAAAAAGGTATCGGGGTTTGAGGCGGTGCCACGAATCACCGGGCGCTCAGGAGTAAGTGCACGCTCACGATGTGCGTCAATCGCCGCCTGCGGTAGCAGACTATGTAACTGGGCGTCGCTGAGTGGCTCGATTTTGTTGATTTCGTGCGAGGTGCGAAAACCGTCGAAGAAATGGATAAACGGCAGGCGGCTGTTCAGGCTGGCTACCTGAGCAATCAGCGCGAAGTCCTGTGCTTCCTGCACATTACTGGCGCACAGCATGGCGCAACCGGTCTGGCGTACCGCCATCACATCTGAATGGTCGCAGAAAATCGACAACGCATGGGTGGCCACGGTACGAGCCGCGACATGCAGTACAAACGGCGTTAACTGACCGGCCAGCTTGTACAGCGTTGGGATCATTAACAACAGCCCTTGTGACGACGTGAATGTCGTGGATAACGCACCAGTCTGCAATGCGCCATGCACCGTCGCGATAGCCCCCGCTTCGGATTGCATTTCGATTACGCGCGGCGTATCTCCCCAGATATTCTTTCTCTCGTCGCTCGACCAGGCAGCGGCTTGTTCGGCCATGGTAGAGCTGGGGGTGATCGGGTAGATAGCGATAACTTCATTAGTACGCCAGGCGACTGAGGCGACTGCGTTATTACCGTCTGTGGTAATCATGATTAAACCTCCTTGCTGAAGGATGATCCGACAGGAAAACCATTATCAACGTTCAGCGGGTTTTGTTGACCGATTATAGCTCACTGGGTTGTTGCAAGATGTGTATGGCGTGCAGGCGCAGTAGCATAGGGTGGGAGATAATACCAGCTAAAAACGGGCTTGTGCAGTTCTGTGAATGAGGTGCATATCATCAACTTTACCGGTGTCGCATTCTTATCAGGAATATAAGCGAAGCGATAAAAAATAATATTAATGTATCGTTAATAGAATTAGGGTGTAGTGATGGGTAACAAGTGCTGACCAAGGCGCGTGTTACCGGGTCAGTGTAAAAATTCGGCGTTTGCCCGCAAAGCAGGAAATGCCAGTGGAAGGATAGGCATCTGCGCCTATGCTGAAATTAAAGCACCGGGCCTGCTGATGCGGAGGGTAACGGCAGACAGGCAGGAAAATCCCAGACGCGACCATTAAGGAAATCTGTTTATACCCCAGGGATAGCCTTCGCGCGCTTCGGGTTGATTATCGACTTTGACGAAGGAATAGCACTATGTTTAACGATCTGAGAGACAAAATGGTTTCGGTATTAACCCGAATTCGTGAAAGGGGTTATGGACCGGAAGACGCCATCAATCATATTGTTCAATCGCTGGGTAGCCGTTATAGCGATGTATCCAAGGTCAATGTGCTGACCTCTAAACTGATAGCCGATGTGATTTATTCGACCTATCAGGATGAAACGTCACCACTGGAGATTGCCGCTATCATCCGTATGCTTGGCTACGCCAGTCGGGATGTGGTCGGTGGTATTCATGAACAGTTTCCGCAACTGACGCCGGAAGAGGTAGGTCGACTGGTATTGCATGAAAAGGTGTACCCTAAAACTGACCGCGCCTCTTTTATCACCGCCATGACTTACGGGGGATATTCCCGTGAGGAAAGCGAACAGGCGGCTAACAGCCTATATTCCTGAGCGTTGCTGACAAGCGACATCAGCGGCAGGTTATGCTGTGTAGCAAACGGTTATGCTGTATAGCAAACGGTATAGTAAGCCGACGAGATTCGCGTCGGCTGGAACTCTGCTCCGCTATGATGCCACCTAACAGCGCGCCCGTAGACATGGTGACGGGAGGCGACTGATGAGGAGAATCTGATGCGGCAACCCACCCTGACCACCGAACATCTTCTTTTGCGACCATTACAGGCGTCAGACGTCACTGATGTCTGCGCTTTGCTTAACAGCACCCCTGATATTTCTGCCATGACCATGTTGATTCCCTATCCTTGTCCGCGTGAAACGGTCGCCAACTGGATTACCGATTTGCAACACAACTGGGAACAGCGTAAAGGCGTTGCCTATGCCATTTGTTTATCGCAAAACCGGCAGTTGATCGGTTCGATTTCGCTGGTCTCACTGGATACCGCCCAGCCGGAGATCGGCTACTGGTTGAGCGCCGATTTTCGACGACAGGGACTGAGCACCGAAGCCAGTCGGGCATTATGCCAGTTCGCGTTTAGTCAGCTAGGTATTGCGAAAATCTACGGCTGTCATTTGCCGCAGAACGTGGCGTCTGGCCGGGTGTTGCTCAAGTGTGGTTTCCACTCGCTGGGGATACGTCAGGTGTTGCTGTCGTCACGACGCCAGCAGGAAACCGTGGCGGTTTACATGATGCCATCGCCCATGATGGCGACGGCATGAGTCGATCCTGACTGCATCGGCCTATTCTTTATACTTACCGCAGTAACAACGCGCTCCACGCCTGCCACGGAAAGGCTTCGTTATACGCAGAGGTAGTTATCTTTATCCTCTCTTTTGGAATTGGCGTAAACTGGCGCGACTTAGCAAGGTATCCAGGATAAGGACTATGAAACTACACGCCATGGCGCTGGTGGGGGTGGTATTACTGGCAGGGTGTGATCGAAAACCGACGCTTGAGCCGGTGAACCCGGTACTGGCTGGGCTTTCCAATATCTTTGGTTTTGATGCGCTACGGGGAAAGGTGAAGCACTTTACCCAAACCCAGACCGACGAAGCAGGCAAAGTGACTGCCTATGTGGATGGGACATTTGATACTGAAGGGTGTCTTGTTACGTTACGCACCTATCAACCGGCGATGAACTTTGACCTGGATTTGGTGCGAACGGGGCAGACGCTGTTAGAAAAGAGCGATCGACAAGCGTTGTTTCAACTGACGGAACACTGCCAGTTGGCGAAAACCTCAGATGGTCGCCTGAGCTATCGCTCTGACGATAAACAGGCTATCAGCGAGGTGGTGTATCGCGACCGACCGACGCCGCTGGCGCGTTACCGCTACGATGATGAGGGATTCCCGGTCAGTATGACATTTGTTTCACCGGAAAATGGCAAGGTGACCCGCGTGGAGATGCAAAGTGATGCACCGATGCCAAAACGGCTGGATGCCACGGTTATCGTAACAGAAGACAACCAGCAGGTGAGCGTGACCCGTACCACATGCCAGTATGACCCGCATTTTAACCCGCGTGTGTGCCAGGTGCTGGTATCAAATGGCAAAGGCGTGGCGCAAACGGTCACCACGCTGACGCATACGACCAAAATTGAGTATTACGAGTAATCGGCGCCGTCAGATGATGGGGCCGCGATGTGTCGCTGACGTTTGATGAATGCTTCACCGGCAGCGAACCTGCGCGGTGTTCGCCTCTCTCATCTTGCGTATCACGTTGTACGAGTTTACTACAGGCGCTGCATTGCTTTTTGTCCATGCCGAAGGGTGTCAGAAGCACCCGTCGGCATGGGATAGATAGTGGTTATTGGATCGATAGTCGTTATTCCTGCACCAGCCATTCATCGGCTTCATTGAACATGTCTTCGATGATCCGGTTGATGGTGGATTTGTCCTGTTTGCTGGCATTGGAATTGATGGCATTGGCCTGCATCGGTTTTATCTTGATTTCCGCATCAGGAAATACCTTGTGGATCCGTTTGGTGAGTTCGTTTTTTATCTGTTCCGCCGCGTTGGGTAACCCGCTCACGTTTCTCTTATCGTACACCAGCTCTACATACATCAGCTGCATCTCCATGAAAAAATACTGGCTAAATATACAGCTTTTGTTTCGGGATCCGCAATCGTTTTTTCGGATCAGGTATTCATCCTTTTTTCCATATACACGCTAAGTGGATCGTCGCCGTAGGGCAAAAATGGGCCGCGCAGGTGATAATCATGACGCTGATAGAGCCGGATAGCCTGTGGCTGATGGATGCCGGTTTCGAGCCGGATGACCTGACACCCAGCCAGAAGCGCCTGTTTTTCCAACTGACGCAGTAACTGATCCGCCGCGCCGCTGCCACGGTAGGTTGGCTCGACATAAATGCGCTTCATCTCGCCTTCTCCCGGTTGACGCAACACGATAGCGCCGCAGCCTACCGCGTGCCCGTCACGGTGGCGGATCACCAGAAAAATCAGTTCGTCGGACGCCAGTGTGCGCAAATCGGTAAAGTGGCAGCACTCTGGTGGATACAGTGTCGATTGATAAGCATCCAGTTTTTCCAGCAATGTCAGAATGTCCGGCTGATCAACAGCCTCTGGCCGGATGGTAAACAGCGGCGTGCAATGTGTGGGCATCACGTGCTCTCAGGTAACCAGTCATCGACGTACTATTTCATATAATACCATGATAAAAAAGGGGAATAAGCAGCATGGCCGATAGTGGGGATTCGTGATATCACTGTCTTTGCCATCAACAGAAAAGGAGTGACGCATGACCACATTACGCCTGGCCCGGCCAGTAACGGACCTGCAACGAAGTGAGCGAATGTACTGTGACGGCATGGGGTTGCAGAAACTCGGCTCGTTTGCGCAACACGATGGCTTTAGTGGTGTTATGCTGGGACAACAGGGGCTGGCCTGGCACCTTGAGTTTACCTTTTGTCATACTCATCCGATCATGCCGGCACCGACGGAAGACGATTTACTGGTGCTGTACATGCCTGACCATGAACGCTGGCGAGAGTCCTGCGATCGTATGGTGCAGGTCGGCTTCAGCGTGGTGGCGTCATTTAATCCTTATTGGGAGCGGCAGGGAAAAACTTTCCGTGATCCTGACGGTTACCGGGTGGTGTTGCAGCAAGGGCGCTGGCCGAATACCGATTAATAACAAAGAGAAGAGTAACCATGTATATCATCAGTCTGACATACCATGCGCCGCTGGATGATGTGGAAACCTTGTTGGAACGGCATGTAACCTGGTTGAAGCGAGGATATGAACAAGGCCTGTTTGTGGCTTCCGGGCGTAAAAATCCGCGTACTGGCGGTGTTATTCTGGCCAAAAGTGTCGCACGAGAAGAGCTGGACGCGTTTCTTGAACAAGATCCGTTTCAGGCGGTAGCGGATTACGATGTGATTGATTTCCAGCCATCCATGACGGCTGAGGCTTTCGCCCCTCTGAGTCGTATCTGAGTTAACAGGCTCCGGCAGGCATCGTGCGCGCGTACCGGAGCGTCACCATCAGGCGCGTACCGAGCTTTGCAGGTTACTGTCTTGCGCGTGGCGCTCCAGCGCCAGTTCGATCAGTTGCGTGATCAGGCTGGTGTAGTCAAGACCACTGGCTTCCCACAATTTGGGATACATACTGATGTTAGTGAAGCCGGGCAGGGTGTTGACCTCGTTGACGACAACCTGCTGGTCCGGTGTCAGGAAGACGTCGACCCGCGCCATGCCCTGACACTCTAATGCCTGGAACGCCCGCAAGGCGATGTCGCGAATATGCTGGTGTACATCGTCGTCCATCACCGCTGGGATAGCCACAGCGGCACCGTCTTCGTTGATGTACTTGGTGTCGTAGGAATAGAATTCGTCATGCAACACGATTTCGCCGCAGACGCTGGCTTTCGGGTAGTCATTACCCAGCACCGCACACTCAATTTCCCGCCCGACAATCGCCGATTCCACCAACACTTTATGGTCATAACGGAACGCCAGCTCGACAGCGTGTTCGAATTCCGCCTGATTGCGCACCTTGCTGACGCCGACGGACGACCCCTGATTGGCGGGTTTAATGAACAGCGGCAAACCGAGCTCGGCGGTCACACTGTCGTAAGGATGGCGGGCGCGGTTGGCACGCGTCAGGGTGACGAACGGCGCGACCTGCAATCCAGCGTCGCGCAACAGGCGCTTGGTGACGTCTTTATCCATACTGACGGCGGAGCCCAACACGCTGCTGCCGACAAACGGAATGTTCGCCATACGCAGCAAACCCTGCAAGGAACCGTCTTCGCCCAGCGTACCGTGAACGATGGGGAAAATAACGTCAATCTGCGACAACGCGCTGGCGCTGGCTGTATCGATCAACTGATGGTGGGTTTGTCCTGGGATCAGCGCCACATTCTGACTGGAACGGTTCAGGGCGATCAACGCTGGATTATCGGCGTTGAGCAGGTAGTTGGAGGCGTCGTTGACGTGCCATTCCCCTTGCTTGTCGATGCCCAGTAACACCACATCGAACCGCGTTTTATCAATGGCATCCACAATATTTTTTGCGGACTGCAGTGACACTTCGTGCTCAGAGGATTTACCACCAAAAACCACGCCAACCCGAATTTTACTCATATCACTCTTTCCGTTATGGGATCGTTTTCTGTTATTAGGATCGTTGAACTGTCTGGCACCTAATGGGATAGGCTCTAAGTCAAACGTCTTGATCTGTGGGTGCAAGAGTATCACTTCATACCGCGAGGCGGGACTTTTTTCAGGTAACTGGGCGCTGTCTTTTTCGGTGGTGATGCAGAATTAACCCATATGAAAGAAAGGGCGTAAAAAGAGAGGGGCGAACCCGATTTCATCGCGTTTGTGACAGTCGCGGCGTGAGGTATGAGAGCTTTAACCAAGGATGATGAACCTGGCTGCCGGGAGGGCGACCCGGCTGAAATTTCTCTCGCCGGTGCCGATCAGGCACTTTTTTGCCCTTCTTCACGTTGACGCAGGCTGTTGCCCTGACGGTACGCCAGCGACACCATCAGCGATTGCACCAGACACAGCGTGGCGGACTGGGAGCGAAAGGCATCGACCTGCGCTTCTTTTACCACGAAGCACAGGTCGCTCAGGGTAGCCAGCGGGCTGAGTTGACTGTCGGTGATCACTATCTGGCGCGCACCGGCGTTGGCGGCCATTTCACTGACCATCACCGTTTCCTGTGCGTAAGGCGAGAAGCTGATGGAGACCACGATGTCTTTGTCGCTCAGGCGGCATAGCTGTTCGCGAAACATCCCACCCAGCCCGTTAACCAGCACCGGACGGCTTTCCAGATGGCTCAGCGCGTAGCAGAGGTAGGTGGCGACGCTGAATGAACGCCGCAGCCCAACGATGTAGATAGTGTCAGCCTGTGCCAACAGGTCGACCGCTTTTTCCAGATCGTCCGGCTGGGTGCGGGCGGCCAGTTGTTGCATCGCCTGTGCGTTGGAACGGGCGAATTCATGCAAAATGTCCTGCGGGCGTTCCGGCACCCGGTCTTCCATCTCGCGAAATAAGCGCGCCCGGTCGGTATAGCTGGCGGTTTCTTCCACCAGATTCATGCGAAACAGCTGTTTCATTTCATTGAAACCGCTGAAATCGAATGCGTTGGCGAAACGGATCAACGTGGAAGGGGGCACGTCTGCCTGCTCGGCGATCACCGCAACGGTGTCGAATGCTACACTGTTGGTGTTGTCCAGCACATAACGCGCCACCTGCTGCAAACGCTTGCTCAGGGAATCGTACCGTGCGCGGATCTGCTCCTGTAATTCTCTCAGGCTGGTCGCCATCGCCATAATCGTCTTCTCCGTCATCCCGGCGGGATGCTGTTGATCCGATTCTAGTGAGTTGAACCGGCATTTCAAACCGATTTGTTATTTTTTCGACGAAAAATAGAATGAATAATTCAGTTTTTCCGCACGTCATGAGCGATTGAATTCGCTGAATAACACGGTTAAATGCCGGTTACCTGCCGTTTACCAGAAAATCTATCCTGGATCACAATAATCAACATTTGTTTTATTTCCTATTAAAATGGAATTTTTATTTCATATACAGTAAAGCGGTATTAGCCATCTGTCACCCTAAATCCTGCAGAGGTGTAACCATGGAAACCGTATCCAATTTCATTCATGGCGAGATTGCGCCCAGTCATAGCGGGCGTACTGCGCCAGTGTTTAATCCCGCGACCGGCGAAGCGATTCGTCAGGTAGCGCTGAGTAGCGCCGACGAAGCAAAACACGCCATCAGCGCCGCCGCCGCGGCTTTCCCCGACTGGGCGAAGCATTCTCCGTTGCGCCGTGCCCGCATCCTGTTTCGTTTCAAAGCGTTGCTGGAAGAGAACATGAGCACGCTGGCACGACAGATTTCCGAAGAGCATGGCAAAGTCTACTCTGATGCCGTAGGCGAACTGACCCGTGGGCTGGAAGTGGTGGAATTTGCGTGCGGCATTCCGCATCTGCAAAAAGGCGAGCATTCCGCCAACGTTGGTACCGGCGTGGACAGCCATTCGCTGATGCAGCCGCTCGGGGTGTGCGTGGGGATCACGCCGTTCAATTTCCCGGCGATGGTGCCGATGTGGATGTTCCCGATTGCACTGGCTACTGGTAACACCTTTGTCCTCAAGCCTTCGGAGAAAGACCCGTCGCTGTCGCTGATGCTGGCAACATTACTGAAAGAAGCGGGCCTGCCGGACGGCGTATTCAATGTCGTGCAGGGCGATAAAGAAGCGGTCGACGTGTTGTTGACCGACCCACGCGTTCAGGCGGTGAGCTTTGTCGGCTCGACACCGGTGGCAGAGTACATCTATCACACCGCATCAGCGCACGGTAAGCGTTGTCAGGCGCTGGGCGGCGCTAAAAACCACTGCATTTTGATGCCGGACGCCGACATGGACATGGCGGCCAGTGCGATCCTCGGTGCGGCATTCGGTGCAGCGGGCGAGCGCTGCATGGCGCTGTCGGTGGTGGTCGCGGTCGGTGATGACACCGCCGAAGCGTTGTGCGGCAAGCTGGAGCAGCAGATTGCCGCCATGCGTGTCGGCCCCGGTCTGGTGGAGGGGAAAGAAAACGACATGGGGCCGGTGATTTCAGGGCCACATCGCGACAAGATTAGCGGTTATATTCAGAGTGGCGTCGATCAGGGCGCGACGTTGCGGGTCGATGGCCGCGGGCTTCGTGTTTCGGGGCATGAGCAGGGCTATTTCGTCGGCCCAACGCTGTTTGACCATGTCATGCCAGACATGCAGATCTACCGGGAAGAGATTTTCGGCCCGGTGCTGTCGGTGGTGCGCGTGCCGGATTACCACACCGCGCTGACCCTGATTAACCAGCATGAATACGGCAATGGCACGGCGATATTTACCCGCGACGGCGAAACCGCCCGCCAGTTTAGTGAAGAGGTGCAGGCAGGGATGGTCGGGATCAACGTCCCGATCCCGGTGCCGATGGCGTTCCACAGTTTTGGCGGTTGGAAACGGTCCATTTTTGGTCCGCTCAATGTACACGGTAACGACGGCGTGCGTTTCTATACCCGAATGAAAACCGTTACCAGTCGTTGGCCTGCCAGTGTGCGTCTGGAACAGCACGCCAGCAGCTTTGTGATGCCGACGCTGGAGTAATTCCACCTGATTTGCGGGAGCAAAACGATGGACACGTTGAAAATGACCATGGCGCAGGCGCTGGTCCGGTTTCTTAATCAGCAATACCTTGAGGTTGACGGTGAGGAAACACCGTTGTTTGCCGGGGTAATGACCATCTTCGGGCACGGTAACGTGCTGGGCATCGGGCAGGCGCTGGAACAGGATGCCGGGCACCTGCAGGTGCATCAGGGTTGTAATGAGCAGGGTATGGCGCACATCGCGGCGGGCTTTGCCAAACAGCACCGGCGGCGGCGGGTGTACGCGGTGACCACCTCGGTGGGGCCGGGGGCGGCTAATCTGGTGACAGCGGCCGCTACTGCGACCGCCAACCGTATTCCGTTGCTGTTGCTGCCGGGGGATCTGTTCGCCAGTCGCCAGCCTGACCCGGTGTTGCAGCAGATAGAGCAATATCACGATGCCACCATCAGCACCAATGATTGCCTGCGGCCAGTTTCGCGCTACTGGGATCGTATCAGCCGCCCGGAGCAACTGATGAGCGCGCTGATTAACGCCATGCGGGTGCTGACCGACCCGGCGGATACCGGTACGGTAACGCTGTGTCTGCCGCAGGATGTGCAGGCGGAAGCCTGGGATTACCCGCGGTCGTTCTTCCAGCGGCGGGTGCACCATCTGGAACGCCGCCCGCCAGATACTACCCGGTTGGCGCAGGCGGCGGCATTGCTGACGCGTAAGCGCCGCCCGCTGCTGATCTGCGGTGGTGGGGTACGCTATGCCGGTGCGCATGAGGCATTTTGCCAGTTTGCGGAACGTTTCAACCTGCCGTTCGGCGAAACCCAGGCGGGCAAGGGCGCGGTGGTCTCGTCGCATCCGTTGAATGTGGGCGGCATCGGCGTCACCGGCGGGCAGGCTGCCAACCGGCTGGCGGCGCAGGCGGACCTGGTGATTGGCGTCGGCACCCGTCTGACCGATTTCACCACCGCCTCCAAATCGCTGTTTACGCACCCGGAGGTCGAGTTTTTGCTGCTCAACGTAGCGGAGTTCGACGCGTTCAAGCTGGATGCCACCGCGCTGGTGGCCGATGCCCGTGAGGGGCTGACGCAACTGACGCAGGCACTGGCGACGCAGGGCTATCGCAGTGGCTGGGGTGAGGAGATAGCGCAGGCTCGCACTGACTGGCAACAAGAGCGCCAGCGGTTGTTTGCACGGCGCGACGACGACGGGCAGCCTCTGGAAATCGCTGGGCATCTGGAGGCACAACTGGCGGAGTACCGCGAAACCCTGGGGACCCGTCTGACACAAACCCAGGTGCTGGGGCTGCTCAACGACGCGTTGGAAGATAACGCTATCGTGGTGGGCGCGGCCGGGTCACTGCCCGGTGACCTGCAACGGTTATGGCAGGTGAAAACCCCGGACAGCTATCACCTGGAGTACGGCTACTCCTGCATGGGGTATGAAATCGCAGCGGCGGTGGGTGCGCGGTTGGCTGCACCACAGCAGCCGGTGTACGCCATGGTGGGGGACGGGTCGTATTTGATGCTGCACAGCGAGCTGCAAACCGCGGTGCAAGAAGGCATCAAGGTCACCGTGCTGCTGTTCGACAATGCCGGATTCGGCTGCATCAACAACCTGCAAATGAGTCAGGGGATGGGCAGTTTTTGCACCGAGAACCGTCGGCGTGATCAGGGCAGCGGCAAGCTGACAGGCCCGTTGGTCACGGTAGACTTCGCCCGCAACGCCGAGAGTTACGGTTGCCGGGCGTGGACGGTACGTGATGAGGCGTCGTTGTTACAGGCGGTGCGCGAAGCACAGGCATACCCCGGCCCTTGTCTGCTGGATATCAAGGTGCTACCGAAAACCATGACCCACGGTTACGACGCCTGGTGGAACACCGGGACCGCGCAGGTCGCGGACAACCCGGCGATTGAAGCCGCCGCGCGTGAGGTGCAATTGCAGCGTACGAAGGCCAGACAGTATTAATCCTGACGACGCACTGATGCTTTTGGCGATTTTTTCTTACCACTGGAGCCTGATCGTGTTGCCTGGCGCACGATCGGGTCTTTTGTGCTGCATGTGAATAACGCATTCGTCGTGTTTTAACCGGTTAACCGAGGCAGGGTAAGCCGGTCATCTCCTCCCTCTTTTTAATGAAATATTTATTTCATTTCAGTCTGACAAACCGAATCCTGTAACGATGAGGTTGGCAGAGGGGCTGCGTGCACCGCGCGGGTCTTCACTGCCAGTGATACGGCTATTCTGACGCACTCATCCCCTGCCTTCACTGGGGTTTTTCCTGCCTTGCAATACGCTGACGACATGACGGTGGTTTCGTGATTTTGCTAACACTATTTTGCTCATATGTCACCAAAATGTTAGCTGGCACGCAAAAACATAATTTCCAGTTTTACTGAAATTGAAATAAACGTTTTATTGTCTTTACTCTAACAAGCAGAACAGATCCTGACCCCTACAACCAACCAGTGATACCCCAGGGTATCGAGGGAGTAGCCATGTTTAACATCGCTTTACTGGGTGCCGGCCGCATTGGCCAGGTTCACGCCGTCAACATCGCCGAACATCGGGAAACCTGTCTCTATTCGGTGGTGGATCCCAACCCCGCTAACGCACAGGCGTTGTCTGATAAGTACCAGGCGCGTTTGCAAACCATCGATGAGGCGATGGCCGACCCGGCGGTACACGCGGTGCTGATTGCCTCTGCCACCGACACCCACGCTGACTTGATTGAGTTGGCGGCCCGCCACGGCAAAGCCATCTTCTGTGAGAAACCGGTGCATCTGGATATCGCACGGGTACGCGACTGCCTGAAAGTGGTGGAGCAACAGCAGGTGCCACTGTTCGTCGGGTTTAACCGTCGCTACGACCCGCAATTTCGCCGGGTGAAGACGCTGGCAGGTGAAGGACGTGTCGGCAAGCCGGAATCCCTGATGATTATCTCCCGTGATCCTTCACCGCCGCCTGCCGAGTATGTGCGTGTGTCCGGCGGCATGTTCCGCGATATGACCATCCACGATTTCGACATGGTGCGTTTCATCATGGGCGAAGAGCCGGTTTCGGTCTTTGCGCAAGGCAGCAATCTGGTCGACCCGGCTATCGGTGCGGCTGGCGACATTGATACCGCGTTTGTGGTGTTCAAATTTGCTTCCGGCGCGATGGCGACCATCGTCAACAGTCGCCGCTCCGGTTATGGCTACGACCAGCGGCTGGAACTGCACGGCGAACTCGGTGTGTTGAGTGCGGGCAATATCCGCGAAAACCAGGTGGAACACTGGGGCGATGCCGGGTGCCTCGCCGCCAAACCGGAACACTTTTTCTTGCAGCGTTACCGCGACGCCTACGCGGCAGAATGGCGTCATTTCGTTGAGGTGTTGCACGGGCGCACCCGGCCTGAGTGCAGCGGCGTCGACGGTGAGCGGGCGCTGTATCTGGCCGACAAAGCGCTGGAGTCGCTGGCGACAGGGCGTGCGGTTTCGCTCTGACATAACTATATGATCCGAATAACAACATGATCTTACCTACACCCAACTGATGCAGAGACAACACCATGAAAAAGATAACCATCCTGGCCGCCGCGATGGCCTTCACGATGTCGTCCGGTCTGGCGCAGGCACAGAACGAACAGATTGTATTCAGTACCCCCAACCTGGCGATGCCTTTTGAAGTCCACATGCAACGCACTGCGGTCAAGGCCGCCAAAGAGCTGGGCGTGAACCTGCAGGTGTTGGATAGCCAGGGCAGTTCGCCGAAACAGGTGGCCGATCTGGAAAACGCCATCACTCGCGGCGCCCAGGGTTTTATCGTGTCACCGAATGATGTCAACGCAGTGTCCGGTGCGGTAACGGAAATTCAGGACGCCAAACTGCCGGTAGTCACGCTGGACCGTTCGGTGAAGACCGACAAGAAAGTGCCGCACTTCGGCGCGAATAACTACAAAGGTGGTCAGGCGATTGCCGATTTCGTCAAAGCGCGTTTTCCAAACGGTGCCGACATCGTGTTGCTGACCGGTCAGCCGGGGTCGTCGTCCAACATCGAACGTACGCAGGGTATCCGCGACAGTCTGAAAGCGGGCGGCAGCAAGTACCGTCTGGTGGCGGATCAGACCGGCAACTGGATGCGTTCTGAAGGGATGCGCATTGTGGAAAGCGTACTGCCGTCGCTGCCCAAACGTCCACAGGTGATTTTGTCAGCTAACGATGACATGGCACTGGGGGCGATTGAAGCGCTGCAAAGCCAGGGACTGAAGCCGGGTGATGTCATGGTGACCGGTTTTGACGCCGTACCGGAGGCGCTGGCGCGAGTTCGTGATGGCTGGATGGCGGTGACCGCCGATCAGCGCCCCGGCTATGCAGTCACGCAAGCGATGACGCAGTTGACCAACAATATTCGCACCAAGTCGGCGATCACCGGGGCGGACTACCCACCGACCATGATCACCAAAGACAACCTGAGCGATGCAGAACGTATCGGCGAAGCGGGCAAATAAGCGGACACACCACTCACTCACCGGCCGGGAGGCCGGTGATGAAGGAGGGCTATCCCATGACTGAACCCTTACTGGCTATTACCGATCTGGCCAAGAATTTCTCCGGCGTCTGGGCGCTGAACAAGGTGCAACTGACGGTGTTGCCGGGGGAAATCCACGCGTTGCTGGGTGAGAACGGCGCGGGAAAATCCACCCTACTCAAGGCGCTGGCCGGGGCGCAACCCCAGACCAGCGGCGATATCCGCTTCAACGGCGAGCTGCTGTCACCGCAGGATTCGCCGGTAGCACGGCAAAATCGCGGTATCGTCACCATCTATCAGGAATTCAACCTGTTGCCCAACATGACGGTGGCGGAAAATATGTTTCTCGGCCGTGAATTACAGCGTAACCGGCTGTTTGTCGATGCGCAGGCGGTCAATCAGGAAGCCCGTACGGTACTGGAGTACCTGCAACTGAACATATCGCCGACCACGCAAGTGGCGCGGCTGAGCGTGGCGCAGCAACAGATGGTGGAAATCGCCCGTGCACTGACACTGAATGCCCGCCTGATTGTGATGGATGAACCCTCCGCCGCGCTGAGCGACAGCGAGGTCGAAAGCCTGCACCGGGTGGTACGTGAACTCAAAGCACGCGGTGTCAGCGTGATTTATGTCACCCACCGGCTGCACGAAGTGTTCCAACTGTGCGACCGCTTCACCGTCTTGCAGGACGGCCGTTACACCGGTTCCGGCAATGTGGCCGACATCGATGTGGCGGGCATCATCCGCATGATGGTCGGGCGCGATGTGGTGTTTACCCGTCGTCCGCCATCAGAAACCCACCATCAGGACAAGCCTGTGCGGCTGGCCGTGAAGGGACTGTGCCGGGAAAAACCGCCGCTCGACCCGCACGGTATTGCGCTCGATAACATCGGTTTTCAGGTGCACGAGGGCGAGATCCTGGGGATCGCCGGGCTGGTGGGCGCCGGGCGTACCGAGGTGGCGCGCTGCCTGTTCGGCGCTGACCCGTTTACTTCCGGTGAGTTCTGGCTCGACGGCCAGCCTTATCACCCCGTCGATCCGCTGCACGCGCTGGATCAAGGCATCGCTCTGGTGCCGGAAGATCGCAAAAAAGAAGGTGCCGTGCTGGGGCTGTCTATCCGCAATAACCTGTCGCTCTCCAGCCTGTCGTCACTGTTGCGCTGGCGCTACTTCGTCGATACCCGCCGTGAGGACGACCTGATTGAATCTTACCGGCAGGCGTTGCGCATCAAGATGGTGGACAGTGAGCAGGAGGTGCGCAAGCTCTCTGGCGGCAACCAGCAGAAAGTGATTCTGGCGCGCTGTATGGCGCTCAACCCTCGGGTGTTGATTGTCGATGAGCCGACGCGCGGCATCGATGTCGGCACCAAGTCCGAAGTGCATCAGGTGTTGTTCGATATGGCAAAACGCGGCGTGGCGGTGATCGTGATTTCTTCCGACCTGCCAGAGGTGATGGCGATTTCCGATCGCATCATCACGCTGAGCGAAGGCCGGATGACCGGCGAACTGCACGGCGATGACGCTACGGAAGAGCGGCTGATGACCTTGATGGCCATCTGCCATGACGCACAACAGGCCGCATAACGGAGAGTCTATGAGTATGCAACAACCCTTATCCCGCATTAAATTGCCGGCGCCGACCAACGGCCGGGGACGCATCGACCCGATCGCCTTCTTCGAGCGTTTCGGCGTGTTGATTTTCATGATCCTGCTGCTGATCTTTTTTCAGTCGCAGAACAGCAACTTCCTGACGGAACGCAACATCACCAACATTCTTACCGAGGTGTCTATCTACGGCATCATGGCGGTGGGGATGACCTTCGTGATCCTGACCGCAGGCATTGATCTGTCGGTCGGGTCGATTCTGGCGGTATGCGCCATGACCGCCGCTTATGTGATCAAAGGCGATAACTTCACCACGGTTGATGCACAAGCCTGGGGCGGCATGAGCTGGCTGGTGGGGCTTGGCATCTGTCTGGCGATGGGCACGGTCATCGGCTTTCTGCACGGCTTGGGGGTCACCCGTCTGCGTCTGTCGCCATTCATCGTTACGTTGGGCGGCATGACCATCTGGCGTGGTCTGACGCTAGTTGTCAACGACGGCGCGCCTATCGCCGGGTTTGACCCTGGCTACCGTTGGTGGGGGCGCGGCGAACTGCTCGGCGTTTCCATTCCTATCTGGATCTTCGCGCTGGTGGCGTTGGTCGGCTGGCTGGCGCTGCATAAAACCCGCTGGGGACGCTTCGTGTATGCCATCGGCGGTAATACCGAAGCGGCACGACTGGCCGGGGTGAACGTGCAGCGGGTACTGGTCAGCGTTTACGTGGTGATCGGCATGCTGGCGGGGTTGGCCGGTTTTATTCTCAGCGCACGTTTAGGCAGCGCCGAAGCGGTGGCCGGTATCTCGTTCGAACTGCGGGTGATTGCGTCGGTGGTAATTGGCGGTACCTCGCTGATGGGTGGTTACGGGCGTATCAGCGGCACCATTATCGGTTCCGTCATTATGGGGATCCTGATTAACGGGCTGGTGCTGATGAATGTCTCGGCCTATTACCAGCAGATCATCACCGGGCTGATTATCGTACTGGCGGTGGCGTTTGATACCTACGCCAAAAACCGACGCGGTGCACTCTGACAGCAGGAGCGACAGTCATGAAACAGGTTCGAATTGGTCTTATCGGCACTGGTTACATCGGCCGCGCTCATGCCATCGCTTATGCGCAGGCACCGGTGGTGTATCCGCTTAAAGGGCAACTGGTGCGTGAAATGCTGGCGGAAGTCTCGCCAGCGCTGGCAGAGCAACGCGCGCGTGAGATGGGTTTTGCCCGCTTCACCGGTGACTGGCAGGAACTGGTGGCCGATCCGGCCATCGACGTGGTGGATATCTGCGCCCCCAATTTTTTGCATCAGACCATGGCGATGGCGGCGATTCGTCACGGCAAACACGTCTATTCGGAAAAACCGCTGGCGCTGAATGCCGCCGAAGCGCGCGCGATGGTGGATGCCGCGCGTCAGGCCGGGGTGAAAACGCTGGTCGGGTTTAACTACATGAAAAACCCGGCGGCACAGTTGGCGAAAGAGATTATCGCCCGTGGTGAAATCGGCGAGGTGACCCATTTCTACGGCACCCACAATGAAGACTATCTGGCTGACCCGAACAAACCGGCGGATTGGCACTGCTTCCGGCACACCGCCGGGTTGGGCGCACTGGGCGACGTGGGGGCGCACATCGTCAATATGGCGCACTACCTGGTGGGCGAGATCGCTGAGGTGTGCGGCGATTTGCACACGGTGGTACCACAGCGGCCGGTGAGTGCCGGGAGTACGGACCGAGTCACGGTGGAAAACGAGGATCAGGCCCATGCCATGGTGCGTTTTGCCAGCGGCGCACGTGGGGTGATCGAAGCCTCGCGGGTGGCCTGTGGCCGCAAAATGGGGCTGAGTTATGTCATCACTGGCACTCGCGGCGCCATCAGTTTTACCCAGGAACGGATGGCGGAACTGAAGCTCTATCGGCATGACGACCCGGTTAACCGGCAGGGGTTCCAAACCTTGCTGATTGGGCCGCAGCACCCGGAATATGCCGCGTTCTGCGCCAGTGCCGGGCATGGTATCGGCTTTAACGATCAGAAAACCGTCGAGGTACGCGATCTTATCGACGGCATCGCCGCCGACCAGCCACTGTGGCCCGATTTTGAAGAGGGCTGGCGAGTCTCCCGGGTGTTGGACGCGATTGTGTTGTCGCATCAGGCTGCGCGCTGGGTGGCGGTACATGAAGTGGGATAACCGTCGGGCCGACGTGTTGTCGATTTCCCTTTTTGGCTGACAGGAATGGACGTAATGACTACGCAAAAGCAGTTTGATGTGATTTGCATGGGACGGGTGGCGGTGGACCTGTACGGTCAGCAGATCGGCGCACGTCTCGAAGACATGGGCAGCTTCGCCAAATATCTGGGCGGCTCTTCCGGTAATGTCGCTTACGGTACCGCCCGGCAAGGGCTGCGTTCTTCCATGCTGGCGCGGGTCGGCGATGAACACATGGGGCGCTTTCTGCGTGAGGAGCTACAGCAGGTCGGCTGCGATACCAGCCATTTGATTACCGACCCGACGCGGCTGACGGCGCTGGTGCTGCTCGGCATCAAAGACCGGGAAACTTTTCCGCTGATTTTTTACCGTGATAACTGCGCCGATATGGCCATCACGCCGGAAGACGTCAGCGAGGAATACATCGCTTCATCGCGTTGTCTGGCGATCACCGGCACTCACTTGTCGCATCCCAATACCCGCGAGGCGGTATTGACCGCATTGCGTTACGCCCGTCGCCACGGTGTGAAAACGGTGCTGGATATCGATTACCGGCCGGTGCTGTGGGGGTTGACCTCGTTAGGCGACGGCGAAACCCGTTTTATCGAATCTGCGGCGGTGACGGCACAGTTGCAACAGGTGCTGAACCTGTTTGACCTGATTGTCGGCACCGAAGAGGAATTTCATATTGCCGGTGGCAGCACCGATACCCTAAACGCGTTGCGGCAAGTACGGACGCACACCGCCGCGGAACTGGTGTGCAAGCGCGGTCCACTGGGCTGTTCGGTATTCACTGGCGCTATTCCGGCGTCGCTGGATGACGGCATTACCGTGCAAGGTGTGCGCGTCGAGGTGCTCAACGTGTTGGGGGCGGGCGATGCGTTCATGTCTGGTCTGCTGCGTGGTTATCTCAGCGGCGAAGGCTGGGAAAAAGCCTGTGCTTACGCCAATGCTTGCGGTGCACTGGTGGTATCACGCCACGGCTGCGCCCCGGCGATGCCAAGCCGCGTCGAACTGGATAACTATCTGGCGCGGGCGCATGCGGTGCCAAGGCCAGACCTGGACCCGGAACTGAACCACCTGCATCGCGTCACCACCCGTCGGCAGCGCTGGGAAGAACTGTGCGTGATCGCCTTCGATCACCGCATCCAACTGGAAGAGATGGCGCTGGCTTGCGGTGCTGAGCGCGGCCGGATCCCGCAGCTTAAACAGTTGATTCTCAAAGCCAGCCAGCAGGCCGCGGAGCAGGCCGGGTTGCTGGGCTTTGCCGGGTCGCCCGACAAAGCCGGAACACCCGGCAGAGCCGGATTAGCCCCCGGCAAAGCCGGATTACTGTGCGATGGCACTTTCGGGCAGGACGCGCTGAATACCATTACCGGGCAGGGCTGGTGGATCGGTCGCCCAATCGAACTGCCGGGTTCACGCCCACTGGCACTGGAGCACGGCAACATTGGGTCGCAGTTGGTGAACTGGCCGCTGGAACACGTGGTGAAGTGTCTGGTGTTCTTCCACCCGGAAGACGACAGCCCGTTACGACTGGCGCAGGAGCGGCAGGTGAGCGAGGTCTATCGCGCCTGTTGCCAATCGGGTCATGAGCTGTTGCTGGAGGTGATCCTCCCTGCCGATATGCCGCGTAGCGACGAACTGTACCTGCGGGCAATCCAGCGATTTTACAACCTTGGCGTCCGGCCGGACTGGTGGAAGCTACCGCCGCTGTCGGCCAGCGGCTGGCAACGGCTGGAAGCGTTGCTGGCCGAGCGCGACCCCTATTGCCGTGGTGTGGTGATCCTCGGGTTGGATGCGCCGATCGAGACGTTACGTCAGGGGTTCAACGCCGCCGCGGGTCAACCGGTGGTGAAAGGTTTTGCGGTGGGACGCACGCTGTTTGCCCAACCGGCGCAGCAATGGCTGCGCGGTGACATCGATGATCAGCAGTTGATTGCCGACATCAAAGATAACTACTTGCACCTGATCGCCCTGTGGCGTCAGCGCGGCTAACTCCATTAATTCTGAGCAGAGGGAATCGAAATGAGCGTTCAACTGGGTATTAATCCGCTGACCTGGACCAATGACGACCTGCCATCTCTGGGGGCGGAAACCCCGCTGGAAACCTGCCTGAGCGAGGGGCGTGAGGCCGGTTTCGCCGGGTTTGAACTGGGTAACAAGTTTCCGCGTCAGTCCAGCGTGCTGGGGCCGATTCTGCAACAGCATGGGCTGCGTCTGGTCTCCGGCTGGTATTCCGGCCAACTGCTGACCCGTTCGGTAGCAGAGGAAATTGCTGCGGTGCAAGACCATCTCAACCTGCTGCGGGAACTGGGCGCTAGCGTGCTGGTATTCGCTGAGGTGACCGGCGCGATTCACGGCGAGCAAGGCACACCGGTGCATTTACGTCCGCGTTTCCCGGCGGCGCGCTGGCAGGAGTACGGTGAGAAGCTCAGCGAATTCGCCCGTTATACCCAGCAGCAGGGGGTGCAAATCGCCTATCACCACCATATGGGGACGGTGATTGAAACCGCCGACGACGTAGACCAGTTGATGACCCATACCGGGCCGGAGGTCGGGTTGCTGCTGGATACCGGCCATCTTACCTTTGCCGGTGCCGACCCGCTGGCGGTGGCGCAACGCTGGGCGGCGCGCATCAACCACGTGCATTGCAAAGATATCCGCCCCGAGGTGCTCAAAGACGTGAAAAACCGCAAAACCAGTTTTCTGGATGCGGTACTCAGTGGGGTGTTCACCGTACCGGGCGACGGCTGTGTCGATTACCCGTCACTGTTCCAACTGCTAAAAGCGCAGGATTATCAGGGCTGGCTGGTGGTGGAAGCTGAACAGGACCCGGCGGTGGCACACCCACTGACTTACGCGACGTTGGGATTCAATAACCTGCAGCGCTTCGCCCGCGATGCCGGTTTGATCTGACGGTTGCAGCCAGGAGGTGGGTCATGTCTGAATTACTGTCTCGTTATCATGCGCCGGATGAGCAAGGGCGTATCCAACAGATTACCCCGGCTCGCGCGGGGTGGCGTCATGTCGGATTTGAGGTTTACCAGCTATCGACTGGTGCAACGCTGTCACTGCCTGCGGTGGCGCAGGAGCGTTGTCTGGTGTTGGTTGGCGGCCGGGCGACGGTGATAACACCGCAAGCGCGCTTTGAACATATCGGTGAGCGCATGAACCCGTTCGAGCGCAAGAAACCCTGGGCGGTGTACGTCACGCCGGGGGAAACGGTGACGGTGATAGCCGACACCCCGCTGGAACTGGCGGTCTGTGCCGCGCCGGGCGCCGGGAACCATCCTACCCGTTTGATTGCGCCACAGGATATCGGTGCCGAAGCGCGTGGTGCCGGGCGCAACCGCCGTTTCGTGCACAACATTTTGCCGGAGGACAAAGCGGCAGACAGTCTGCTGGTGGTTGAAGTTTACACCGACGAGGGCTGCACCAGTTCTTACCCCAGCCATAAACATGATGTCGATAATCCGCCGCAGGAAACCTATCTGGAGGAAACCTACTATCACCGGCTCAACCCGCCACAGGGGTTCTGTCTGCAACGGGTATATACCGAGGATCGCTCGCTGGACGAGTGCATGGCGGTGTACGACCGGGATGTGGTGATGGTGCCGCGTGGTTACCACCCGGTAGCGACGCTGGCGGGCTACGACAGCTACTATCTCAACGTGATGGCCGGGCCGGTGCGCCAGTGGCGCTTTAGCTGGGAGCAGGATCACCAGTGGGTGAACAGCGCGGAATATGCCGCGCGGCACAGTGGATAGATTGCTACGCATGAGGCTTTTTATCGTACAGATAGAACCGGGTTGCCAACCCAACTGGTCATGTTGTTTAGTATGGTGAAGTCTGTCTGGGTAGTGAATGGTTTCGTGCGGGATAAACGGTGTAGTTCCTTTGCCATTTCATCGCACGCACGACAAGGAGAGGCTCAAACGCCGCCTCTCCTTGACCACTGGCTTGAGGGCTAAACTATGCCGCTTCGCGGTTCCTTCGGCGTTCGCCTTCGCTGTTCGGGCCGCCCGTGACGCTCTCCCGGAGCGGCACGGGCTTTCGCCGCGTCCATGCGGCTCACCCGGCGAAGTCGCCCACCTCAGCACAGTTTTTGACGCCGGAAAACCCGTTCACCCTGTACTTAAAGGGTTTGTCAGCAGTTGAACTCAGGTTTAATACCCCTGCCGTGCTTTCCTGACTTCTTCCCCTAACTGCCATACCGCCATCGCGTAGTGCACGCTGTGGTTGTAACGGGTGATGGCGTAGAAGTTCGGCAGACCGTACCAGAACTGGTAGTAACTACCCATATCGAGGCGCAGCAAACTGGCTTCCTGATAGCCACCCAGTGACGCGGTCGGGCGTAACCCGGCTGCTGCCAGCGTTGACAGGGAGTAGCGAGTTTTAAAGCCGGTTTCCAGCGAGAAAGTCTGACCACTGGCGGTTATGGCGACCTGTTGGTTCGGTTGCCAGCCGTTTGATTTGAAGTAGTTGGCGACGCTGCCGATGGCGTCCACCGGGTCCCACAGGTTGGCGATGCCGTCGCCGTTGAAATCCACGGCGTATTTCTTGAACGCTGATGGCATGAACTGACCGTAGCCCATCGCTCCGGCAAACGAACCACGCAGCGATAACGGGTCAAAGCCGTCTTCCCGCGCCATCAGCAGAAAGTACTCCAGCTCGCTTTGGAAGTACTCAGCGCGGCGTGGGTAAGCGAAGGACAATGTCGCCAGCGCATCCAGAATGCGGGTTTTGCCCATCACCCGGCCCCAGCGGGTTTCTACCCCGATAATACCGACGATGATCTCCGGCGGCACGCCGTAGACCTGCTGGGCGCGCGCCAGTGCGTCCTGATACTGGTTCCAGAATGCGACACCGTTTTGCACGTTATCCGGGGTGATGAACTGCTTGCGGTAACGCAGCCAGGAGCCATTGGGAATGTTGGACGGGGTGGCGGTGGACGGCGCGGGCGCCTGCTTGTCCATGAGCCTTATCACCCAGTCCAGCCGCTGCGCTTGTGCCAGCACATCATGCAACTGCTGGCGCTCGAAGCCATACTGCCGCACCATTTTGTCTACGAAGCGGTCCACGTCCGGGCTGTTGGCAAAATCGCCGTTAGTCAGCAGGCCACCAGAATGACCAGGAGACAGTAGAAAACCGCCGGAAGGGGCAGAGGAAGGGGGAGTACCGATAATTTCAGCCCCAGCGGGCTCAGCGGATTTATTGCTGCAGGCGGACAGCGCCAACAACAGCGGGAGAACAGCAACCAGGCGACGCATCAGATATCCATATAATTCTGTCAAAAACAACGTGGCGGCCATGGTAGCGCAACGTCCATAGGGAAAAAACCGAATTGTGGCGCACTGGCACACAATGGGTTATCTGTCAGTCATGACATTGCTGCCAGTCACGACCATGAAGCAGGCTGGGATGAGACAGGGATAAAAACGTGGTGGAATATTGTGATGATTGTCACGAAAATAGCTGACAAGAAAAGTCGGACTGGCGTCGCCAGCGACAGCAACCGGCACTGTTTCACCCGGGCAGGGACATTACATGAACGTGATTGGAATTATCATGTCATCGGGGAAGGCCTCCGTTGACGTTGCACTGTATACACTGTTGCCGATTATGGTGGTGATGCTGGTCATCATGCGTTTTCTGGAAGTGAAAGGTGTTGTCGATGCGCTGGTTCGCTGGATGGCACCGATTCTTAAGCCATTTGGACTCACCGGGATGAGCACCTTCGCGCTGATCCAGCTCAATTTCGTCAGTTTCGCCGCGCCGCTCGCCACCTTGTCGATGATGGAAAAACGTGGCGTGTCCGATCGCCACATGGCGGCGACGCTGGCGATGGTGTTTGCGATGGGGCAGGGCAACGTGTTTTATCCGCTGACGCCGTTTGGTCTGCACTGGGCGGGGGCGATTGTCATCTCGATTGTCGGCGGGCTGGCCGCCGCTGCGCTGACCTATCATGTGCTGGGGCGCAGATTGTCTGTCGCAGAGAGTCAGCGTTCCAGCGAGATCGCGGCGGATGAACCCACCGCCAGGGGCCTCATCGGCATTATCAACAGTGCCGGGGCGGATGCTATCCGTCTGGCGTTGGGGTCGGTGCCGATGCTGATCCTCTCCATGACGATCGTTGGCATACTGGAAGCGGCGGGCGCGGTGACGGCACTTGAGCACTTTTTCTCGCCGCTGCTGGCTGCCGCGCATATTTCGCCGGTTTTCGTGTTGCCGACGCTGGTGAAATGTCTGGCGGGCGGTACCGCTTATTTTGGTGTGGTGTCGGACTTGATGCAGCAAGGAAAGATGACTGCCAGCCAGATCAACGCCTCTGCCGGTTTACTGATTCAGACCTTTGATTTACCGGGGATCGGTATTTTTCTTGGTGTCGGTTCCCGCTTTACTCGTTTGTTCCGTTATGCCGCATTGGGCGCACTGTTCGGTATTGCAGTCAGAACAGTGCTGCATGTGGCGGTGTTTTAGCCGGTGTCGCGCGCTGTTGCGTGACACCCACGGCATTTAGTTGATGGCGTTCCCGCACTGCGGCATTTTATTCTTCCCGGCCTCGTTGTGGGCCGGGGCAATGCGGTGAGTGCAAGGGTGCAAGGAAAAGCGCGCCGGAGGGATAAGCGAATGACTCGGCATTATTCTTTTACGCTTAAATCCGTATCCCCAAAATACCGCGTCTTGATGCGCAAAAACGTACCGTCATTGATGATATTTTGCAGACCCTGATTGAGAAGCTGCTGGGTTTCCGTATCCCCTTTGCGTATACCGTAGGCTGAGCCAATGCTGAATAACCCGTCATCCGTGATTTCTGGTCCCTTTAATTCAAAATCCTTACCTTGCGGGGTCTGTAGAAAACTGAAGATCAGGGACACGGACGGGCACAGCGCACCGTCAACCCTTCCGGCGCGTAAATCTTCATAGATGGCGTCCTGATCAGGGTAACTTTTCACGTTGACCCCGGCGGGTAGCCAGTATTTGTTGGCGTAGGTTTCCTGAATGGTGCCTTGCTGTACAGCGATATTTTTACCCCGCAGCTTGTCGACTTGAGGCAGCAGCGAGCTCCCTTTTCTGGCAACGAAGCGGGTCGGTACATGAAAAAGATAGTGGCTGAAGTCTATCGCCTCTTTTCGTTTGGGGGTGACCGCTAATGGCGAGATAACATCTATTTTCCTGGCAAGCAGTGCCGGGATCTGAGCATCAAAGGTATTGACGATGTAATCACATTTTGCATTGACGGATTTACAGATAGCATCGGTAATATCAATTTCAAATCCTGCCGGATTGCCATTGACGTCTCTGGTTTGAAACGGTGAATAAGCGAGATCAACACCAATACGAATGACGCCTTGCCTGGCAAATACGACGGATGAGGTCGCGAGAATAATGATAGCTGGAACGATGAATAGTTTTTTGAACATAATAATGACACCTCTTTTTAACCGTATAAAAATAAATGTGAATATTTAGATATTCATATCGCTACCTGTGAAATAAAGAAGCTGTCCTGACAGGGGGTGCTCTTTACATTCCATTCGCGCCCGGATATTACCGGTTGCACTCCCGGCGGGTATGTTTGACAACGCTGTTAGTTAGTTTTGCTATTAATTGGGGGAAATAACCCCGGTAAGGATATGCTATGCCCTGTAAAACCATACTTTTCATGGGGAAAAGCATGTTCTCACTCAATGTGAACAACAACGCGCCGGGCGACAGAGTGGATGCTGTATCACCAAAGGTGGCACGGTATATGACCTGAAGAACGAAGACGGAAAAAACGTCGGGCACGGCGTTATTATGTTTTGCTACATTCCTGTATTGATTCATATCCCTATTCATACCTTATCCGGAAAGTGGACGTTAATTTATACGTGAAAGAATGATCGGGTGGTGTTATTTTATTTTCAGGATGTAAATCTATGCATACTCAGGTGTCGATGCCTGAATTTAGCTTGCCAGAGCAAGGCATTTCACCGGGCGTGTAAATGGTAACAGGGCGTAAATATTGTGGCGGTGAGAGATTGCTTTTAATAAATTCGTTTTATTTGTAATAAAAGAATCATTTTTTATTCGGACGAGTCTTATGTGAACAGGTATTAGTTGCGATATATCCATTATACATCAGGTTGTAGCTGTGTTGGCTGTATTATCTGGCCCATCTCTGGGCCTCGTTATTTCGGGGAGGTAGTTAGCTGCGTTCAACGCCTAAAACGCTGTTATTGGGGACATAGGGTATTTTTACGTGGTACAGGCCAGAACAGAGCCGCTTGTCCCCAGACGTTGCCGCTGTTGTACCCTAACTGCCACACTTCGCCATCATAAATCGTGAAGGTATTGCCTTGCTTATCGACACGTGGCCCGGTGTAGTTTTTCGCAATACCATCGCGGGTGACGATATCGAGTAACTTTTGACGTTCAGCGCGATCCGCCGGGGAAGCGCTCAGTCGCGACGGCAACTGTAACATCTCCTCATGGCTATACTTAAAGCAACGTAAAGCACACTGGTTGGCATAGATAAAGACAGGGTCGCTTGTGTTGCCATGGGCCAGGATACTGTAAGGTGCGGCTTGATCCAGCCACAGATAGCGATCTTCTACATCCTCAGGACAATAGAGCCCCTTACCGTTCAATGCGCGGTAACATTCATCGATCCGCCTTAATAGCGCCAGACGTTCTGCCATTGTCATCACTCTTCCTCCTTCACATGTTGAGCCGGGCTGGCTTTAATACGCACAGTTCATCGGCTATATAATCCAGCCGCGTGAACCTTGTCATGCTTATGGGGTGTAGTGTCGCTACCGATTAGCGATTTCAGACTTATCTGGCAGGCGTACCACGACACTGCGCAGTCTTTGACGGGCTTATCACCACCGCGTTTTATTTCGGCATATTCGCGTCTTCGCTTTCGCTGTTTAGCGATACTCATACCATCTGGTGGCAGGAAGCCTGTATCTGTAAAGTGTCACGCCATGCTCTGTACTATTACCGTTGTGAGCATTTAGCTAGTGGGTGGGCCGGCACCGACGGTGATGTAAGGGGGCCTACAGTTGTTCCAGAAGTTACGCAGGCAGGGGCATGCATGGAACCATAAACGCGTTCATCGTATTTACTGCCTGTTAAAACTGAATTTTCGTCGTAAAGGAAAGCAACGTTTGCTCGTGCGTAACCCCGCACCGCTGGTGACGCCGGAAGCACTTAACCAGAGCTGGTCGATAGATTTTATGCATGATGCGCTGGTCTGCGGCAGATGCTTTCGGACCTTTAATGTGGTAGATGACTTTAACCGCGAAGCACTGGCGATAGAAATCGATCTGAATATCCCGGCACAACGGGTGGTCAGAGTACTGGACAGGATCGTGGCAAACCGTGGTTATCCGCTGAAACTGCGGATGGACAACGGACTACCGTTTGAATCAACAGTTTTTGCGCGCAAGGATCCTGCCATCTAATACAACGGCGATGGTTCATTGTTGTATCCGATATCGCTCATCTCCTTTCGGCTTATAAATATGCTTACCATGACATACAAGGGTCCGAATGGCCCGACAGGACTTAACACAGCATTTTGGGAAACCATGGACGTTGAGCATTATCTAATGGTTGCGATGCGCCTTACGGCCCGTTGAATCACGTCCCATGGCTTATTTCATAATACCCTTTGTAATCAATATCCTGCTTTACAATTGCATGCGCCACTCTGGCGACTTTTGTTGCTACAGCCGTCATGGCTTTTCTTTTCTGATCTGGCTTGTCGCCATTTTCCCGAATATAACGTTCATATTTGTAGCGGAAGCTGTTTTCTCTCGTTCTTACGGCTACGGTGGCGGCAAGCCAGAAGGCATATCTTAACCGCGCATTTCCACATTTCGACAATCTGTAATCACTGTGCTTTTGCCCGCTCTGGCTGGCGGAAAGATTAAAACCGCAAAAGTTGAGGTACTGCCGGTAATGAGTGAAACGTGTCAGATCACCGCTTGCAGCAATTATCATAAGGGCAATGATGGCGCCAATACCGGGGATCGTACGTAAGTGCCTGTAGTCACTCCGTTCCTGTAAATAATTTTCTGCCTGCTTTTCAAGCTGCAATCGCTGTACCGAAAGCCCGACATAACGATGAAGTTGTAATCTGAACGTGGTCACTGCCAGAGAATCTTCTGACAACGGTAAGGCAATGGGATCCGCAGCAACATCATAGAGATGTTCAAGAAACTGCTGTTTATACTGTTTCCTGCCAACAACATCCCATGACTGTTTTACAAACACATCCCGGTTCAGTGATGTAATACAAGACGGTGTAGGGAATTGAAGCAAGAACTGACAGAACCACTCTGCCCGGGACATATGCAGAAATTGCTCAGCCTCGGGGAAATAAAGGGTCAGATAGTGGTTAACCAGGCTGTTCAGGCATCGGGTTCGAGCCAGAGTAACCTGATGGTATGTGTTTGATATCTCCTGTATATCGATAATGCCGTTCGCCAGAGGATCATAAAATGGTGAAGATAATCCCTGTTCGAGCAAATACATAATGACACTGGCATCTTTGCGATCATTTTTATCCCAGGTCTTAAACAGCATCTCACGTGCTCGCGCACATCTGACAGATGAAACAAGATGGCATTTTACGCCCTGCTTATGTAACCACCATGCGATGTTACGGTGATAATCAGCGGTAGGTTCAAAGGCCGCGGTAATATCATTATGGGGGGAAGCGGTGAGCGCAAGTAATCGGTTGAAGCCTTCCAGTGTATTTTCAATACGCAGGAAAGATGTTCGTCTATCCGGGTGTCGAATTTTTGCATCATGATGTTTTTTAGCGATATCCAGGGCAATCAGTGTCCCCGACAGGCTGGTGTTACTGACAAGAGTATTCATTGATTTTCTCCACTTGTGACAGGCATTACAAGTTGTAGAAAATGGCTGAGTAAAACGCGAACTGGATGCATTCAATAGGTATCATGGCCCGGAGCTAATATCACTGACTCTGTCGCAGTGGGCAGAAGAGCATGGTGTCATGCTGGAATTTATCAAACCGGGAAAACCCACGCAAAATGCCTTCATCGAACGTTTTAACCGGACATACCGGACAGAGATACTGGATTTTTATCTGTTCAGAACATTGAATGAAGCACGGGAAATCACAGAGCGCTGGCTGACGGAATACAACAGCGAGCGGCCTCATGAATCCCTGAATAACCTGACGCCTGAGGAATACCGGCTGATGACTGAAAAACCGGATATCTCAAAAAGTGCATGGAACTAAAACTGGTGTACTTACAAAACCTCCGGCTATGCCGGAGGATATTTATTTTGAAGCACACTAGTCTGAATGTTTAATCAATCGAGTTATTTAACTAATCAGTATTAACTCGTATAGTGTAGTGATAAGAAATTAATTATTATCAAAACCTATAAATTTAGAAAAATACGGTAGCAATAGTGTGTTTGAGTAGGCTGTAAGATGATCACCATCGAAGTATAGCGGTTTATCATTCATCTTTGAATAGCAGATGTCTTCAGGACAAAGTACAGGTGTAGGATCCCAAATTTTAACGCTGGGAATTTCATTTATTATTTTTTTATAAGTCATTAGTACTGGATTTCTTAATTTTTCTATAGTGCTTTTATTTATAGATAACCCATTCAAACATATTGGGTTATTCTTGTTAAACCAATCTGAACATCTATAGTTTATTGCTTTTAGTTCTGGTGTTGGAGCTTCCAGTATTATTTTCGCACCATAGATTTCTAATTCATTGATAATTTTAACCGCTTCTTTTAATGCAATTTTTCTATCATTTTCTGCTTTGGAGCTATAAATATTATTTAGGGCTGAATCCACGCCGAAATAACCCCATTGGTCAACAATTCTTGGTATTCTGAGAGATGCCATAAATATAATGTCACCTTTTTTGATGCGATTTTTTATGTCATCCAGAGCTGAGGTACTAAAGGATTTACAAGTGCCCGTTTCTCGATCTGGCTGTAAACTTAAGAATGGACACCCACCAATAGAGTATTGGAATACTGTTGTTCCATATTGAGCAACTAATTTCTTTAGCATTGATGAATAATGCATTGCATGAGAGTCGCCTATAACAAATACATTATTTTCTTTTCTATTGAAATCAGGAGCACAATTGACAGGTTTGTGAATGGTTACAGCACCATTAGGTAAGTTAACCAATGATGTTTTGGAACTACATCCTTGAATTGATATTTCAACTGGTGTACCTTCCGGATACCATATATCCCTATTTTTTTCAACAACACTAAGTGATATATTATGTTTTTGAGATAATAAATATGTCGCTAAAGAATAGCCAAAAAAAACAACTACGAGGAAAAATATTATTGATAAATTCTTGTGAAAATTACTCTTTATATTCCTTACTAATCTTCTTGGTGGTTGTTCAATTAATTTATAAGAAAATATAGAAAAGACAAAAGTTAATACCAAAGAGAGTGCTTGGTATTTATACTCATTGAGTCCAACAGTCCATCGAAATAGGGTAAATATAGGCCAATGCCAGAGGTAAAGAGAATACGATATTTTACCAATAAATACAATAGACTGATTGGTTAAGAAATGGAATGCAATTCCACTATTTCTCCCATGCAAGGACGATATTATAAGAACAATTCCGGTGATAGGGACTATACAGTCTGGAAACGGTGATGAATCTGGGGTTGATATAATAAATCCAAGTGCTATAAATAAAAATCCTGCAATGGATGTAATATTACTTTTTATGCCTGTATTTTTGTTGTCGTTTAAATTTACACCTAATTTATTTAATATTTGAAATGTAATTACTCCCGCTGCTAACTCCCAAAACCTTGACCATATCATGTAAAAGGCATGTGTTTTGTCAGTCAGAAATAGATTGTGCGATATATATAAAGATAGAAAAAAACAAAGAAAAAAAACAATGAAAGATGATTTTTTAAACCCTTTAATCCATAGATAAAAAAATAATGGAAAAACAAAATAAAATTGCTCTTCAACACCTAGAGACCATGTGTGCGTAAATGGATTGAACTCAGATACAGGTGAAAAATAATCTCCACTGGATTGAGATAAAACAAAATTAGAAAGACCAAAAAAAGCATAGAGGCCTGTTTTATCATTTGATTGTGAAAGCCAGGCTTCGGGTATAAATAGAATTGATAATAGAAAGGTAACCAATAAGCAAACTGTTAATGCTGGATATATTCTGGCTAATCGTCTAAGATAAAATGATCTTATGAAAGAAAATATCCCTTCATTTTTTATTGTGCTTACTGATAATGATACAACAAAACCAGATATAACAAAGAAGATATCAACACCGGTAAATCCACCAGGTATGATTTTGCTATTCATATGATATAATATTACAGCTATTACAGCGACCGCCCTTAGTCCATCAATATAATTAGCGTACTTATTTTTATCAACCATTTTCCTCAACTCTTTACTATAAAAAAGATAATATTATAGCATTTTTTTTGTGAGTAGTTAAGAGTTTTTCAATTAACCATTTTATATTTCTTGTGAATTTTTTTAAGTGCCAGATGACGTGTCCACTATATAAGTTACAGTTAATAACTGGTGTAAATATCCAAGATTTTATTTTGAAAATGCTAAAAAATCGCATGGACACCTATTTGCTGAATATAAATTATACAGTTTTTAATTGAATTACTACAATATATATACCATGTTTCAATAAGACTTGACTGTAAACATCCGTTTTAGTTCCGCATATTTTTGAAATTTCCGCTTTTTTGATCCCTTCCCAATATCGGTACCAGGCTAAATCAGAGATCCGGGCCTTTTTTTCAGGCTTCGGATAAATTCTTTCGGAGTCAGGTTATTTAACGAGGAATGGGGTCTTTGCTGGTTATATTCCTGTCGCTAGTGTTCGACCTTTTCCTGCGCATCTTCCAGTGGCAGGAACCAGTGTACGTCTAAATAGCTTCGCCAAATAGTAGATCACTTGAAGGGAACTCAGTCCGAATTAAGCGATCTGATCAATCGCCAAACATCACAAATCACCAACCGGACTGAGCGATGCCGATCATAGCAGCAATCCCTGATGAAGAACGACAACTGATGTGCAAAGCAGCCCAACAAACACGCGATAAAAATTATGCCAGACGACTCATTGCCATGTTGATGTTACATCGAGGAATGACCGTCACCGACGTCGCCAGACTGCTCTGTGCTGCGCGTTCATCCGTCTGAAGATGGATAAACTGGTTTACTTTACAGGGTGTTGAAGGACTCAAGAGCCTCAAACCTGGTCGTGCGCCTTGCTGGCCGGTCGCCGATATACAGCGTGAGCTTTCCTTGCTGGTTCAACGTTCGCTGAAGGATTTCGGCTGGCTGCGCTCCCGCGGGAGCACGGAGTTACTGACCCGTATTGTCAACCGGCTTTTTGACGTGACGATCCACCGCTCCACCCTGCACCGATACCTCAAACAGGCCGGTATGGTCTGGCGCAGGGCCGCACCGACGCTGAAAATCAGGGACCCGCATTATGATGAAAAGCGGCTTGCCATCGAGCTGGCTCAGGACTCAGCGGCTAATCCTGTGTTTTATCAGGATGAGGTCGATATCGACCTGAACCCGAAAATCGGTGCCGACTGGATGCCCAAAGGGCAGCAGAAGCGTATCGCCACGTCGGGACAGTGTAAGCACACCCGTTTTAGTTCCATGCACTTTTTGAGATATCCGGTTTTTCAGTCATCAACCGGTATTCTTCCGGCGTCAGGTTATTCAGGGATTCATGAGGCCGCTCGCTGTTGTATTCCGTCAGCCAGCGCTCTGTGATTTCCCGTGCTTCATTCAGCGTCCTGAACAGATAAAAATCCAGGATTTCTGTCCGGTACGTCCGGTTAAAACGTTCGATAAAGGCATTTTGCGTCGGCTTGCCCGGCTTAATAAACTCCAGCAATACACCATGTTCTTCTGCCCACTGTGCCAGCGCCAGCTAGACCAGTTCTGGTCCGTTGTCCATCTGCAGTTTCAGCGGATAACCACGGTTTGCCACGATCCTGTCCAATACTCTGACCACCCGTTGTGCCGGGATATTCAGGTCGATTTCTATCGCCAGTGCTTCGCGGTTAAAGTCATCTACCACATTAAAGGTCCGAAAGCGTCTGCCGCAGACCAGCGCATCATGCATAAAATCTATCGACCAGCTCTGGTTAAGTGCTTCCGGTGTCACCAGCGGTGCGGGGTTACGCACGGGCAAACGTTGCTTTCCTTTACGACGAAAATTCAGTTTTAACAGGCAGTAAATACGATGAACGCGTTTATGGTTCCATGCATGCCCCTGCCTGCGTAACGTCTGGAACAACTTCCTGAAGCCGTAGCGCGGATAGCGCTCCGCCATTTCAGTCAATACCTGAATCACCGGCTCATCACGCCGGGTGTCGGGCTGATAAAAATAGACCGTCCTGCTCAACGATAACGCCCTGCATGCCTGGCGGATGCTCATCGCAAACTGTGCGGTCAGATAACTGACGAGTTCACGCTTTATCGCGGGTTTTAAAGCTTGTTTTCAATAACATCCTTGAGTGCGCGGCACTCCAGACTGAGGTCGGCAAACATCTGTTTCAGACGCCGGTTTTCGTCCTCCAGATCTTTCATCTTTTTGATATCAGAGGCTTCCATACCGCCAAACTTCGCTTTCCAGTTGTAATAGCTGGCTTCAGAAATACCGGCTTCACGGCAGACATCCTTAACGGTACGTCCGGCTTCGACGGACTTCAGAACGGCAATGATCTGGTGTTCGGTGAATCGGGCTTTACGCATGGCGATCTCCTCAACGGGACATAATCAGTATGTCGGAAGATCTCTAAAAGTGAATGGTTCGGTTTACCGGGATACTTACACTTTGTGTTAGGTCCCAAAAAGGGTGCCATAACGAGTAGCTTCTAGCAAATCTCAGTAGACTTCTATAGACGTAAAAAAGCCCGCAAGGCTGGGTCCATGCAGGCTTAGTAGGCTTCAGTATACTTCAAACAACTAAAAAGTGGTGGAGCTGGGGGGAGTTGAACCCCCGTCCGAAATTCCTACATTCCTTATGGTAGGTAGTAAAAACAATAAATTACAATAAAAACAAAATGTTATTTTGTGGTGAGTGGTGAGGAAAAGGCTTGATTGCCATTCGCTGCCGCCAACCTGCCGCCATTTTTTGGCGACCAGTTCAGGCCGTTGAGTGGGTTTTTAGTGATGGCGTCTTCCAGATGGTCGGGCGCAAAGTGGGCGTAGATCATGGTCATTTTGATGTCAGCATGGCCGAGGATATCACGCAGCACCAGTATATTGCCGCCGTTCATCATGAAATGGCTGGCGAAGGTGTGGCGCAGTACGTGGGTACATTGCCCGTCAGGAAGCTGAATTCCCGTCCGGTTAATGGCGCGCTCAAAGGCTTTACGACAGGGAGAAAACAGCTTCCCGCTTTTACGTGGGATCTCATCATACAGTTCGCGGCTGATGGGAACGGTTCGGTTTTTCTTGCCCTTGGTGCGGGTGTAGGTGATGCGATAAGGCGTGACTTGCTGGCCGGATAGCCCTTCCGCTTCGCTCCAGCGCGCGCCCGTTGCCAGACATATTTTTGTGACTAGCAACAGATGTGGGTTAGCAGATTCGGCGCACGCATCCAAAACGCGTTTTATCTCATTGGGGGCCAGAAACGCCAGTTCCTGTTGCGCTATCTTGAATGTTGGCAAGCCGGATAACGGGTTGGGGGCATCCCAGTGGCCTAGTTTTTTCAATGTGCCGAAGACGGCGGATAAGTTGCGCTGTTCCAGATTGACAGTGCGTGGTTTGACGACAGCCAAAGGGATGCCACTTGCGTCAGTCATCTGCCCGGCTAACCGCAGTTCGCGGTAATGCGCGAAATCGGCGGCGCTCAGTTCTCTGGCTTTGGGGTTGCCCAACCCGGTGCAGATGATATCAAGTTTCGCCATCATCCTTTTTGGGTCGGCCAGTGTGCGGCCGTAAAGAGAAAACCACAGATCGATAATCTCCCTCAGGCTGCGGTTATCCGCTTTTTCACCAAGCCAGGGCTTGTTTTCAATCTCTTCCATCGTGAAGCGCTCAAATGCCAACGCCTCACCTTTGGTGGCAAACTGCTTGCGTACCCGCTTGCCTTCACGCCCTAATGGGTAGCACTCACACAACCATTTCCCTGATGCCAATTTACGAACAGCCATATACCCCCCTTGTAAACTGAGGATGCATACTTACTGTGTATAAAAACAGTCATCAATGTATGGATGTTGTGAGAGCAAACAAATGGCTGAAGGTTGTTGAGGCTATCTATGAGATATTTCATGATATCTAACTATTATTAGACTGGCGTTCTCTTTCTTCTTTTTGATTTTTTTCATATTCCCATCTTACAGACGTCATCACTATTGCATAAACATTGTAAATGAAAGTTTTAATAGCTAGTACCAAATAAACAAGGCTAGTTCCAATGACGACATAAGATGTTTTTATCCCATATGGTTTTATGATTTCAGAGTAAGGCATGGCTCTTATAATATTAGCAAGGAACCCATTTGTTTGACCGAGTAGTATTATGAAAAGATAAATTAAAGTACAAGCTATAAATGATATGAAAACTTTCATAAATGCCATGAAGTTATACTTCAGGGTTGGGATTTTAGCTTCTTTATTTTCGTGTAGCATCATTGCTATCATCATATCTGGTTTTGATAGTGTCGCGAAAATGGTGAAGCCAGCAATTAGGAAACCTAGTGTTGTAATCGTAAAGTTAAATCCAAAATTAGACCATCCCCTGATGTCTAAAAGTAACTGATCTGTTTTTTTTGCAAGAAGAAAAGAGTTTATAATTAATAACATTGCCGTGGAAATAATTATGACTATATGAAGCTTGCTCATTGTGATTTTCCTAGCAAGCAAAGCCACTTGCCAAAGATTTTTTTCTTTGGTTATTTCACTTCCGGCTATGTTATATTTCATTTATTTGAATCTCTCAAATATTTTCTTAATTTTCCCTAATGTACCCTTCTCAGTAATTTTTGGTAATCTTATCCTTTCGTCTGCGACTAAATCTTTAAAAACACTATAGCATTCTTGTGATGCCTCATTTATGTCTTTTGAAAGATCTTTTACATCACAGGTAAGACTAAAATCCTCATTACTGCCCTTCATTATATCACCAGCATCATCGAAACCTCTCATTCTAAATTGTGAGTTTGCGAGACTTGTCGAGGCTTTTAGTTGTGATAACACAGCATTGTGACGTAACCCGTCCTCAGGGTTAGTAAATAATACGCTTGCTTGCCTGCTATTCATGTTTTCGCTTCGTTCTCCAAACTCTTGCCAGAAAAAATCATCATTATCTATTTCTTCTTTATTGGTTGGTAATAATTTTATTGATACTCTGTTTATTTTATTGAAAAGGTTGATGAAATCTTCAAGGCTTTTTTTGTCTGTTAATGTTGTTATTCTTAATTTTGGTGAAGGTACCTCTTCTCTCAATGATTTTTTTGTAACTCTAGGTAGCCTATATTCTAAACCATCACGAAACTCTTTTTCTTGCTTGTAAGTTTCATCAATATAATCATTCCATCTATGAGTTAAGCAGTACTGACTTGTGCTGCGAAAATTTTCTATAGATGGAGCGCCGGACACCTCTTTACATAATATTAATCTGTGTGTGTTTAATATTAATAGGAATATAGAGCTTGGAGCGGTTTCTAATTCGTCATAGTCTTCGATTATTTCCGAACCTGATATTATTTGATCTCTTGATAAAACCGTGTTTTTTACTATTCTTCCTTGTATTCCAAGGACTGGATGTTCTTCAGAATCATCTAGAACGACCATTTCTGTATTAATGAAAAAATAATCAGATTTATCTTTTATTGAACGGATGTAATTCATCTCGAAAAACGATGGCATTACTATTTCATCTAGCAAGTCCATCAATACTAAATCATTCCCGAATTTTAGTGTATAATTTCCAAATTCAAGTTTTTTTATAAACTCCATTATAAAACTCCAAAAATAATTATAATCTAGCTATGATGGGGATAATGTATAAAGAAAAATGGCTTTGTTTAACTGTTTGTTAATTGAAACATTACTGTGTATAGCTTGCCAAACTATCGCTCAGAGGTGTTATTCTCCTTGAGATTGCTATAAATAATAATTTCCTATTAAAAACCATTCATAAATAGAAATTAACCGATCGATTGCCGATTTTCCACTAAAATTATTAACTGGGGCTGAAATTTTATCATTTTTCATGCGCTTATTGTTAGTTTGATAATTTTTGCAATGAAAATAATATCTGAAATAAAGCAATCAAAATCTACAGAGCCGCCGATCACTCGTATTTTCTCGACGGGAATTCTGGCCAGATCTCTGATGCTAGTCTGGCCTTCAATTTCAACCAGCCACTTACCATCAACCACTTCATCAAACTGGCGATCGGCAATGTAGGTTATGTCTCCATCCAGAATGACAACCGGGTCTTTCAGTCCATCGGATAGAAAAGCCTTATCAAACATATAGTAGTTTGAATCGTAGAGTTTTCCATCGATCAGCTTTTGCCTTGGTATAGCGATCACATCATTTCTGGCGTCATCAAACTTTGGGCCTTCACCTGTAGCGAGCCAGCGTAAAGATACGCCGGTTTCTAAAGCCGCCTGAATGACCCAATCAGCAGGAAAAGAGTCACGCATGTATCTGTTAGCTAAAGTGCTTTTTGATACACCGAGATGGTCACATAGAGCCTGACGATTCTTAAAACCATACGCCTCAACAAGACGCTCAATCGCTGCCTTTGCACCAGTCCCAAAATTCATAAAGTTCACCAAATGTATACTTTTAGTTTGACTAACACTAAAAGTGATCGTAAATTTCGTGTGTACACAAAAAGTGGACTAATCACAGTTCACAACGGCTCACCACAAGCCAATAGGGAATGTTGCATTATGAGACCTCAAATATCAATCACCCTGGCCGTGCCGTCTGTCTCGATTGAGAAATACAGCGAGCTGACCGGCCTTTCTATCGACACCATCAACGACATGCTGGCTGATGGCCGCTTAACTCGTCACCGCCTGCGCAAAGATAAAAAGCGTGAAAAGGTGATGATCAACATCGCCGCTATGACGGTTGATGCGCTCGCAGATTGTGATATTTCGCTCAATTAGTTTGATATTGAGATTTTTGGAGTTCACAAACCATGTTTGATTACCAGATCGCTAAACAGATGCACTTTGATGAAGCCTGTCGTGCCTTTTCACTTCGCCACAATCTGGCGGAGCTGGCGCGCATGGCGGGGATGAATCAGCAAATCCTGCGTAACAAGCTGAATTCAGACCAGCCCCACAAGCTGACCTGTGAAGAATTGCTGACGCTGACCGACATCACCGAGGATGCCACGCTGATCGATGGGCTTTTGGCGCAACTGAACTGTCTGCCAGCGGTGCCAGTAAATGAGGCCAGAGCAGAACGGCTTACCGCCTATGTGCTGCAAGCCACTGCCGCAGTAGGGAAGGTAGCCGCCGAAAGCATATCGGATGAGCGTATGACGCAGACGCGACGCCATAGCCTAATGAGTACCATCAGCGACGGGGTGCGTTACCTGTCGCTGATTGGCCTGACGGTGCAGTCGCGCATTCAGGCTAACCCGGCAATGGCGTCAACGCTGGATGCTCTGAGCGGGTTAGGCGCATCGCTGACAATCGGATAATAACAACACCAGGGAAACCACGCGCCGGGCGTGGTGAAACATCCCGGCACCTATTTGCAACCGTCTATCTGTGGGCGGTTACCAATAGGAGCAACAATGCAAAAGCCGATCTCAATTACCCCTTTCCTGAGAAATAACCAGGCCGGGGCATCGCTTCCCGTAGAGGTGCGTCATGGCAAAGGCAAGCAGGGCATTATTATTCGGCCAGATGGCCGCCGATGGAGTCCACCGAAAGGGGCGTTTAACCGGTAATCAGGAGGGAATATGTCTCAATCTGTCGATCATCAGAAATGGATACAGCGTTGCCGGGATATCGTGTTTAAAGGTGAATCCCGCGCTCAGTCATTTTGGGAACGTGCTGCACTGGATACCCGTGAAATTATCCTGTTTTCTGCAAAACCAAAGCTGAAATCGCGCCATGTTAATTACTCATGGCATCAGTTTACGGCGGAAGAACGTGCCGCTATTTGGGGGGCAATTAAGCGCATCCGGTCTATTTGCGATGAAACCGCGCTATTTGGCCCGGATGATTTTTTGAAAACCCGTAATCAAAACGGCGCAAGCAATACGCCGAACCCGTCACCCATTCATTAATTAATCCATAGCAACGAATAAATGCCCTTTATCGGGCAGGGATTCGTATTACCTGAAAAAAGGAAACCGTAATGATTGCAACCAAATTAAGGCCCATGAATGCCGCCGCTGATGGCGCACTGATCGAACTGCTGAATAAAGCCCGCCGGGAGGAGCGCAAAGAGCAGCATTTTTCCTTCTCACTGCGCCTTGCTGCGCTGGCTGTCCGTGCTCAACAACGTGACCTCTCCGCCGCCGAAGTGGTGGAACTGATCCGCCAGGAATCGGAACGTTTTGAGCATTCCGCTCAGGAGCTTATCTAATGGATATGCCACAAAACCCCGCTTATAACCGTGTGGATATCAATGGGCGTTATGCGATTGCGAAAGTGGGTTATGACTTTGCGCTGGGGGAAGTGCAATGCGATAACCGGGACGGCGCACAGCCTTATCTGTCCACCCTCGCGGTATACCAAACGCCGATTACGCTGGTGAATGATTTTGTACATCGGTCGCTCTGCGCTGAAATTCGGCGCGGAACGGTTACTGACATCACCACCATGCTGACCGAAGCAGAGCGCCTTTCCCTGCTGTGCCTGAATGCCTTTGAACAGTTAGAAAATACTGGAACCGGGTTAAGTGAATGAACCCGGAACACAATGGCGCTTATCACGTCGTCAATCAGTGGCGACGTGAGCAGTTCACCCGCAACGAACCGGACGGCTTAACCTATGTTGAGCGTAGTCTATGGCACCTTAACCCGCTGGATCACCAGTGGCGTCAGCAGTATCTGGCCGGAATGCCGGACTATCTGGCGAAGTATTTCGGCCAGCGTTATGAAACGCTGTTTACATCCGATGAGCACAAGGGCCGCCGCCGGGCCAATACGTTTTTACTCCGTACCCTGGGGAAAAGCGTATTGCCACGCCTGCGCACCGTTACCGAACGATACCAGACGCAACAGCGTGCGGCGGGAGATCTGCCGTTCCCGTTCGGTGATGATCTGGAAAAGCTGCCGGTTTATGACCGTGACAACATCCGTGCCCTGTCACAGCAGGTGGCCGACTTTATGGCTGCATCGTTGCGCGACTACACCGAAAACCGCATCAGGAACACTGGGGAACTAACAGACAGGTACATCACCTTGCTGTCATTCCGTCACCTTGGTCTGCTGACCTTACAGGCAGGAATTCAGCCGCCGTACTGGGCGCAATTCACCAAAGGCCGCCACCCGTTATCCACTGAAAAAGCTGAATCCGGCTTGTTACGCATGATGTCGCCTGAATGGTGGCGGGCGCGATTAAAACGCCGCCGTGATATCCAGCGGGAGCATATGGCTATCGCGGTCGGCCAGGTGCAAAAGGCGGCGTCGCCGTATGTTTCCCGATCTACCCTGGATGAATGGAAAGAGCAGAAACGGCGTAACCGGGAGTTTTTCAAAGCGTTTGAACTGGAAGATGAAGAGGGAAACCGCGTCTCTCTGGACGACAAAGTTAACGCCAGCAACGCTAACCCGGCGATCCGCCGCTGTGAGCTGATGGTGAGAATGCGCGGCTTTGAGGATTTGGCGCAGGAAATGGGCTGCGCCGGAGAGTTTTACACTATTACCGCGCCGTCACGGTATCACGCAGTACACAGCGGTGGTGGGTTCGTTGAACAGTGGAGCGGGGCAAGTCCACGTGACACACAGAAATACCTGTGCGGCGTGTGGGCGCGTATCCGGGCGGAACTGTCACGCGAAGAGATTAGCGTGTTTGGTTTCCGGGTCGTCGAACCACATCATGACGGCACACCGCACTGGCATTTGTTGTTATTCATGCGCCCGGAGCACATCGAGCAGGTGCGTGACATTATGGCTTATCACGCCCGCCGGGAAGATGCCGATGAGCTGAACAGCGAAAAGGCGCAAAAAGCCCGCTTCCACTATGAACCGATTGACCCGGAAAAAGGCAGTGCTACGGGTTATATTGCCAAGTACATCAGCAAGAATATCGATGGTTACGCACTGGATGGCGAGGCCGACGAGGAAACCGGGGAAAACCTGCGCGACATGGCAAAGGCGGTATCGGCTTGGGCATCGCGCTGGCGTATCCGGCAGTTTCAGCAAATCGGCGGCGCGCCGGTGACGGTTTACCGCGAGTTGCGTCGCCTGGGTGATAAGCAACTGGATAACGCGGCGATGGATGCGGTACTGGCGGCGGCAGATGTAGGCGACTGGGCGGCATACACACAGGCGCAGGGCGGGCCGTTAGTCTCGCGTGATGCGTTGGTGGTGCGCCTGTCCTATGAAGTGACCGAGCGTGCCAATCAATACGCCGAAGACGTGCAAAAGGTTCAGGGGGTGTACTCGCCATTATTGGGATCGCACTCCGCGATCATCACCCGAACGGTGCAATGGAAGATTGTTCCGAAACAGGCCGCCGCGTTAGCGGGGGCCGGGGTTTCTGGCGGCTCTGCCGCCGCTTGGAGTTCTGTCAATAACTGTACGCCGGGCCTTCGGCGACGATTATCGGAACTGTTGCGCTTAAGAGGTTTTCCACCTGATCCGGGGTTGGTTGATGTGCTCATACGGGGCGGCAATCTGGCCATGAGTGAGGGCAGGGCGCTGAAAATGGTCAATGGCAGGCTGGAAGAAGTGCGCCATACGGGAGACTGCGAACTGTGGGAGGGTTGGAACTGGGGTAAATAAAAGGCCGTTGGTTTACACGGCCTTTTATATGCAATGTCTTTATTTTGAGAAATTATTGAATACAGAAGAGCTATTTTCCAATAAATACTCACTTGCCTTGTTAGCAATGGCATATGCACTTGTTGCTGTAATGACTACAGCACCTATAGAAACAGCATATGCAATAATCTTTTCAGCTGCTTCGTTATCTGCACATTCCACTTTGAACCCGTTTTCACCACCGATAGTAAAGTTGATCATAGGCATCCTTGGATATTTTTTAAACGGCTTTGATATTTTTACACTAGGGATGGGACGAAATCACTGTTTTTGGCAGAATATTTGCGCTGCCCAACAGTTTAGACAGTTTCTTGATGTCATTAAATCACCTGAAAACTGCCAAGGAATAATAAGATGGGGGGAACAGCTAACAAGGCTCCATGTCCGTTGGTGGATGAAAAACACGGAACCGCTAATAGTTTGTTAGCTTCGTATTTATATTTTGAAATGTTTTGTTACGTGAGCGCTATTAGTTGTAGGAGATGACCAATGGATAGGGAGTTTGAGCAGTCACTGATTGTTGAGCGGATTGCCTTTCTGGCCAAAAATGCCGGGATGGACGGTAATGACGAACGAGACATGCAAATTGCGCTGATCTGGATTGCTGAACTGGCGGGGCAATTGATGACGTTACAAGCCGCGTAATGCGGCTTAGGCGGCAGCGGTTCTCAGCAGGTCTAATGCCATTTGTCGCTGTTCGGGTTTTAGGTTATTCAACACCGTTTGCAGCAACTGATCGCCGGTTTTGGCGCTGGGGCTGAGTGTGTGGGAAAAGGTCAGATTCATCACAAAGGTGTAGCCGCATTCCACATCTGAACAGGCACAGTAAATGTCTGCAATCTGTCGGTGTTTGCGGTTCGTTTTGCGGATAACGGCTTTTGAGCCGCACTCCGGGCATTCAATTTTTAATACCCGCATATTCCATGCTCCGGCCTCTAAAACATGGTTAAATTTTAACGTTTTATGCCCCATTACGCACCCTGAATCGTTGTATCATCGGCAAAATCAAAAATTAAATGCAGATTTTGCGGTATTTCGGGGTCTTTATTGATGGAAGCCATAAAACGGCGCTGAATGGGGATCACCTCGTCTTTGCGGTACGTGTTCCGCGCCTTTTCCGGGTCGCCCAGCCCGGCGGCGTTTTGCGGGATGATGCCGCACAGCCCAGCCGGGAAACGGTGTGCATTGAGTACATCCTGGGCGCTGATGTTTTTCACGTTGGCGAATTCGTCCTTGGCGCTGATATCCCCCATTTGAATAAATTGCACCCCCTCTTTGTCGCCGTTCGGGATGTTTACCAGGATGGTGGAGAAATTGCCGATCCCTTTGCTGCTGGCTAACTGGCGTTCAATTTCTTCCTCGATCTCGTCGGTCATATTCGGGTCGCTGGTGTAGAGGATACCGCCGGTGTGTGCGCCGTTGTGGTAGTAGCGGCGGCGAAAAATCACCGCCTCACTGTTCAGCAGGGCCGAGTGAATACCGCCGATGTAATCCGGCAGGCCGTAGATCTGCTGTTGCGGGTCGTACATCTTGATGAAAATCACGTCTTCCGGTGGGTAAACCAGCGGTTCCCCTTTCTGCAATACCACAAATTCCCCGGTTTTGCGGATGCGGGTATACAGCGCGGGTAGCGGCGTCAGGGCGATCACCTCTCCCCAGCCATTGCGCACTTTTAAAATGGCGATATCACCAAAGGTCAGGTAGTCGAACGCGGCGGCCAACATGTCATCGTGAGACAGGCCACCCCCCTGATAATCCGATGCCACCATGTTACGGCGGGCATAGAGGATGCCGCCGTGCTGGCCGTTCAGGTTGACCAGTTGAGCCAGGGCGAGCCGGTCTATCGGCAGGGTGTAGTGATTAAATTCATTGTCATACCACACATCGCGGTAATCGGTGCCGGTGGTTAATACCGGTTCCGGCTTGCCGAAAGTGATAATACTCATCTTTTTACGCGGGGCGTTTTGTGCCTTCTGGCGGCGGTGTGATGTCCTTTTCATGCTGCTTTTTTCAGTCTCCATCGGGATTGGGGTTTGTTCTCATAGTTCAGCGGCTCGTTATCCAGCGCGTGTGCGATAGCGAAGAAGGCTTCGGCATGGCCGGTTTCCGCGCTGCGGTCGGCGATGAACGTCATGGCGTTGCCGCTGGCCGTGGTGGTGCGCCGTATCGCCATAAATGATGCCGGGATAGCCTTTTCATCCTGATCCCACTCAATGCGCTGACTTTCCACCACGTCAGCCGCTTTCATCACCAGCCGGTTTTTGGTTTCCACGCCGTAGCGGATAGCCGTTGCCTGCCTCATGGCAAAGTGCTGGATGTTCTCAAACACCCCGGCACCGATGCCGGTCACATCAATGCCGATATAGGTAAAGTGGTAACGCTGGAACAGCTTTTTGATTTGGTTGGCCTGATAACGGAAGTTCATGCCGTGCCAGTTGACGACCAGCAACACACGGAATTTCTCGCCCTCGTAAATAGGCGGGGCGACAATCACAAACGTGGACAGGTCGCCGGAGCGGGCTGGGTCGTAGCCGCCCCAGACCTCGCGGTTGCCGAATGGACGCGGCGCGGTCGGGTCGTGATCCTGCCAGGTGGCCGGGTCTACGCCGCAGCGCTCCAGGTCGTCAAAGCTGAATACGGCGTCTTTGTTGTCCACAAACACGCACATATACAGCATGTTGAACGTGTCCACGTTGTAGCGGTTGCGCAGTTTTTCCAGGCTGGCCAGATTGAAGCCACCGCGGATCGCGTCTTCCATCGTGATAACGTACCGCCACTGACCATCCGGGCAGAGCCGTCCGCCGTCGCGCAGTTCGTCAAAGCCGGGGAAGTTAACCCCGGCGCGTTTCTTGTTGCCGCGCTTCCACTCTTCGCCTGTCCAGAACGGGTAAGCCTGGTGCGTTTTGGCGCTGGGGGTGGAAAAGTAGGTGGTGCGCCATTTGTCATGGGTGGCCATTGCGCTGGCCACTTCGTTAAGGTGGGCAAAGTTCGGCACCCAAAAGTATTCATCGCAGTACAGATGCCCGCTGTAAGATTGCGCGGTGTTCTTGTTGGTGGATAAAAAGCGCAGTTCGGCCCCGTTGCTCAGGCGGATCGGGTTGCCGGTCAGGGTGATATCAAAATACTGCTGCGCAATGTTGACGATGTACGAGCGGAAAACTTCTGCCTGGGCGCGACTTGCTGACAGGAAGATTTGCGGCTCACCGGTCAGCACCGCATTTTCAAAGGCTTCAAAGGCAAAATACCAGGTGGCTCCAATCTGGCGGCTTTTCAGGATGTTGCGCACCTGCTTGCCGAGATTCGCGCGCAGGTGTTTTTGGTAGCCAAACAGGTGTTCATCCGCCCAGGTGTCAAAGTCTTCTTTGGTCAGGCTGGAAATGTCGTTTTTTCGGTACTGGCGCTTTTTGGCCGGGCGTTCATCGTCGTCATTGCTACGTGAACCGGGCGTATTGCCGTGACCGGCAGCCGCGAGTTTTTCTTTGTGCTTGTTGCTTTGCGCCCGCAGTTTGACGGCGTGGGCGATCAGCATGTCCATTTCCTGCAATTCCAGTTCGGTCTTTTTATCCCGACCGGCCAGCAACTGATAACGGCGCTCTATTGCCTCTTCGGTACTTTCGGCGCTGAGTAAATCCGCCCAGCCGAATTTTTGCGCCCAATAGTAAATAATCCGCGCATTGGGCAGATTTAAATCAGCGGCAATTTCTTTCGGTGTGGCTCTTTTTAAATAGAGCAGCCGCGCAACACCGATTAATTCATCAGAATATTTAGCCATGCCGGTATTATGCGGCGCGATTTTTATTTTATGACCGGTGTTTATTTCGCTGTGTTCGTCAAAGCGTCGTTATCCGAATAGAGGCGAATAAAGCCGGTCGCTGCCCGTTTCTTATTCCGTAATAATGCCGTTATCCGACAGGAATGGAGTATGTCAATGTCTCAGTTAATGACTAACTGGATTTGTATCGCCACGGAGGGGGAAACGGTCGATAAGCGGGTAATGGAAAGACAGTGGCTCATTGATGCCGCTGAAACTTATGACCCGCAACTCTATGCGGCCCTGATTTGGCCGGAGCATGAAGAATGGTTTGGCAATATGGGCGAAGTGCTGGCATTAAAAACCGAAACCGGTGATGACGGGCTGTTGCGTTTATTCGCTCAGTTACGCCCGAACCACCAGTTATTACAGGCTAACCGGGAGGGTCAGTTGCTGTTTTGCTCGGTGGAGCTAACGCCAGACGGGAATTTTCGTGGCACAGGGAAAACCTATCTTGAAGGGCTGGGCGTGACCAATACCCCGGCCAGCGTGGGAACCACGCGGCTACGTTTCAGTAGCAAAAAGCGCGGCCGTTTATTCGGTGCATTAAAGCCGCTGGTTATTGATGAAGTAAAAGAAATCAAAGGGAATAGCATGGCAAGTAAATCATGGCATAGCCTGTTCGGTATTAAGCCGAAGACATTCGCTGAGGGTGAAGGCGAAAATAACGATGCAGGTGGTGGCGATAAATTGCAGGCACTGGCGGAAGCGCTGGCCGAACTGGAATCCCGCGTAACTGCGCTGGAAAGTCAGCAAAGCCAGACCAACGACGCCGTGGAAGCCGTCCAGGACGATGTGGATACGGTAAAAGAGGTGGTGGATACCGAAGATTTCGCCACGCTGCGTAATAACCTGCCGAAGATTTTGAAAAATTTCGGCAAGCTGGATCGCTCTATTACTAAATTGCCGCAGCGTCAAATTGGCAATAAACCCAAAGGGTTTAATTTCCTGTAATTCCATTTATTGGGTGATACCTCTTTTTTTATCTCGATATCGAGAGGACGCATTATGTTTTTAAATCAGCGGGCGCGGGAATATCTGAGCGCCTACAGTGCCGGTCTGGCGCAGGAATATGGGGTAGCGGATACCGCCCGTTATTTCGCGCTGACCGACCCGAAAGAAACCCAGCTTCGCGCTGCCCTGCTGGAACGCGTGGATTTCCTGTCCATGATTAACGTTCTGGATGTGGATCAACTCTCCGGGCAGGTGGTGTCTGTAGGCAGTTCCGCGCTGCATACCGGCCGTAAGGAAGGGGGCCGTTTTATCCGTCAGGTCGGCGTGGATGGCAATGACTATAAGCTGGTCGAGACCGATTCCTGCGCGGCACTGCCCTGGGATCTGCTGTCGGTGTGGGCTAACGCCGGTGGCGAAGACGAGTTTTTCCAACTGGTACAGGCGTTTTCGAATGAAGCGTTTGCGCTGGATATGCTGCGTATCGGCTTTAACGGTAACAGCGTGGCCAAAAGTACCAACCCCGACAAAAACCCGAACGGCGAAGACGTCAACATTGGCTGGCATCAGCGTATGAAGGATTTCAAAGATGGGCAACAAATTATCACTGACCGGGTGGTACTGGACGAAAACGGCGATTACAAATCACTGGATGCGATGGCCTCCGATTTGATTAACGCCAAAATTCCCCAGCAATACCGTAATGACCCGCGTCTGGTGGTGCTGGTCGGGGCGGATTTGGTCGCTGCCGAACAGTATCGCCTGTTCCAGAAGGCCGACCGCCCGACCGAGAAGATCGCCGCCCAGATGCTGGACAGCACCATTGCCGGGCGTCCTGCGATTGTGCCGCCGTTTATGCCGGGCAAACGCATGACCGTCACCACGCTGTCGAACCTGCATATCTATACCCAGCGTAATACCCGGCAGCGTAAAGCCGAGTTCGTTGAAGACCGCAAACAGTTTGAAAACAAGTATCTGCGCAATGAAGGGTACGCCGTGGAATACCCGGAACTGTATGCCTCTTTTGATGAAAGCGCCGTCACTGTCGGTACCGTGGCCGAGCCTATGGAAAAACCGGCCGGAGCGTAACCGATGGCCCTGTCACCTGCGCAACGCCATAACGCCCGGATGGTTGCCGAGCAGCAGCTATCCCGGTGCCAGGCGGTATCCGGCGATCACAGTCTGCATGTGCAACGCCGTGCGCTGGAAAACGACGTGGCACGGCTGCGCAGTCAGCCCACGTTACGCGACAGGGTAGAGATGAAACGCCGGGAGTTGCTGCCGCGCTGGCTGCCAACGGTACAGCGCTATCTGGACAGCGGCGAGGTGTATCAAAACCCGGTGTTCGCACATTGCGTGGTGTGGCTGTTTGATGTGGAAGAGTTTGATCAGGGGCTGGCGTGGGCAGATATCGCCATTGCACAGGGACAGAGCACCCCTGACAACATCCGGCGCACGTTCGCGGCGTTTGTTGCGGATACGGTGCTGGCCTGGGCGCAGCAGACGGCGGACATGGGGCAGAGTGTGGAGCCGTATTTTTCCCGCACGTTTAAGAACGTGGCAGAAAAATGGCGGCTACATGAGGAGATCACCGCCAAATGGTTCAAGTTCGCCGGGCTGTTACTGCTGCGTGATGAGCAGGGGCAACCACGGGCCACCGCAGCGGCGGACATCGACACACTGACGGCGGCGGATGCCCTGTTACATCAGGCCGAGCAGTTTTACCGCCAGGTTGGTGTGGGCACGATGCGCCGTAATATTGCCGCCCGCATTCGGGCGCTGCAAAAGGAATAAAAGACTACCGCAAGCCGGGCGGGCGCGGCTGAGGCAATGCACCGGGTGTGCGATGTGCCGTGGAAGCCGGTCAGCCCGCCTTTTTACGGGGGATGCATGTTCAGTGGAACACCGGTTGATTATCAGGATGAACAACTGGCCAACAATGGATTTTGGCCAGACCTGAACGTCAGGGATTTTCAGTCACAGCGCACCATCCCCGCCGATCTGGCTGCCGATACCGTCGCACAGGCGCTACTGGCGGCGGTGGGCGAGGTCAACGCTGATCTGGCTGAGGTGGAGGCCCGCAGCCGGGCGAAGGGGTTTGCGCGGGCGCAGGATGTGCCGGGTGTCAGCCTGAAAGGCCAGAACGTGCTGTGTGCGCAGTATCAAAAAGCGGTGTTTGCCAGGGCAAAAGCCGATTTGCTGGGCGAGTTTGCCACCATTGGCCGCCGCGAGTCTCATCCGGGACAGGAGGGGGAGGACACACGCAAGGGATTGCTGGGGGAAGCGGCGATGGTGATCCGCCGCATGAAAGGGCTGAAACGGGCAACGGTGAGGATGGTATGAGCAAGCTGGATGACCTGACCACCTTTGTTTCGACGCATCTGCCGCCCCGCGTGATGCAGGGGTTTGACAGCTTCATGGATGAAGTGAGCTTTATTCCCGCCCGCCGTGACCTGGGTGAAGACCAGTATCAACTGGCGGTAATGAAGTTTGATGCCGTGTTGAGCTGGGAGCGCTGGCCATACCGGGTGTGTGACCCGCGCAACCTGTGCGCGCTGTTACTGGTCTGGCAGGAAGGGCAGGACGATGTGCCGTACATGGATGCCGGGCTGGATATGGAGTTGCCCACACTGGATGTGGACGTGCGCGATCAGGACAGCGCGATTGTCGTGGTGTCGCTGCAACTGGCGGAATCACTGGCGATTGTGGCTGATGACACCGGGATTATCCCGTTTGAAGGGCGGCGCTGGCGTCTGACTCGCCCGGAAATCTGGCAGGCCACATCCGGGCATCTGTTCGGTGCAGGCGGCGACGGGGCGGAGGTTGGGGCGTCATGATCGTGCACGGTGAGCTGAGCCAGTCACAACTGGCCGAACTACGCACCGCATTACAACGGCTGACGCTGCCACCCAAAAAACGTCAGCGTTTACTGTGGCGGCTGGCGAAATACGGGGTGATTGCGGCGGCAAAACGGAACGTCCGGGCGCAACAGGCACCGGACGGCAGCGCCTGGGCGGCACGACGCGGCCACCGACGTGGCAGGATGCTGCGCAATCTGCCCAATCTGTTGCATATCCGCGAAATGCCAGAGATCCAGGCGGTACGGATTTATCTACAGGGCGGCGGGTATCGCAACGGGAAAACGCCGGTACCGGCGGGCGTGGTGGGCTACAGCCAGCAAAACGGCATGAGCGTATCCGTCAAGCGTTCACAGGTTGGCAATGGACGCCCTGAGCCGGGACGGATGGCCACGCGACGACAGGCCCGCAAACTGCGGGCGCTGGGGTACCGGATAAAACGCGGGGCGCGATGGAGAAAGCCGCCTTACCGGGAGATTGAGGAAACCCTGAGCTTTGCACAGGCGGGATTACTCATCCGTAAGTTGAGCGGCAAGGCGGCCAAAACCGCCTGGACAGTGGATGTTCCTGCCCGGCCATTTTTGGGCATGAACGATGCGGAGTTTACAAAAGCGCTGGCACGGCAGCTACAGGGTATTGGCTTTGGCTGGGACGTGAAAGCGCAGGATATCAAGGGGTAAGCATGAGTTGGCCAACGGTTCAGGTTAACCAGGTAAACCAGCTACAAGGCGAAACCAGCGAGATTGAGCGCGTGGTGCTCTTTATCGGTGAGGGGGCGGTCGATGCGGTGAAAACTGTGCCGGTGAATACCCAAAGCGATCTGGATCAGGTGCTGGGGGCGGCGGATTCGGTACTAAAACGCGACGTCAACGCCGCGATGGTCAATGCGGGGCAGAACTGGAGCGCCTTTGTTTGTCTGCTGCCGCCAAAGGGCGATTGGGTGAGCGCGGTCACGGCCGCCCAACTGGTTGCCAGTGTGGAAGGGGTCGTGGTGTCCCTGCCTGCTACCAAAGGTATTATCGCCCAGGCATCCAGCTTGCGATCCACTTTGGTGTCAGCCTTCGGGCGCTGGGTGTGGTTTCTGCTGGCTGTTGACGGGCCGAAAGCGGGTGAGGGCTGGGATAAGTATTTACAGAGCCTGAGTAATTTACAGAACGGTGCCGCGGCTCCGGCGGTGCAACTGGTGCCGAGGCTGTGGGGCAATGAGCCGGGCGTGCTGGCTGGACGCCTGTGTAACCGTGCAGTGACGATCGCCGACAGCCCGGCGCGGGTTCAAACCGGTGCCTTGCTGGCGATGGGGCGCACGGATTTACCGGTGGACGGTACCGGCGTGACATTGGATCTGGCGATGTTGCAGGCACTGGAGAAACAGCGATACAGCGTGCCGATGTGGTATCCCGACTATGACGGCTACTACTGGTCAGATGGGCGCACCCTGGACGTGGAAGGGGGCGACTATCAGGCCATTGAAAACCTGCGCGTCGTGGACAAGGTGGCGCGGCGTATCCGGTTGCAGGCGATTGCCAAAATCGCCGATCGCAGCCTGAACAGTACGCCGGGCAGTATCGCGGCGCATCAGGGGTACTTTGCCAAAACGTTGCGTGAGATGTCCCGCAGCACCCAAATCAATGGCATCACCTTTCCGGGGGAAGTAAAGCCGCCGAAGGATGGGGATGTGGTCATTGCGTGGCGCTCTAAAACGGCGGTGGAAATTTATCTGATTGTCCGTACCTACGAATGCCCGAAAGGGATCACGGTCAGTCTGGTGCTGGATATGTCGCTGGAGGGGAGCGCATGACAAAACGGATTTCGGGCCAGTCGTTTGATTTCAACATGGACGGCGCACTGGTTCACGCGGAAAAAGTCTCGCTAAGCATCACGGATAACACCGCCGCCGCGCAGACGCAGGGCATCCCCGATGGCTGGGTGGCCGGTGACGTCGCCGCCGAAGGTGAAATGGAGCTAAGTACCAAGAGCCTGGCGGTGGTGACGGCGAAAGCCAGCAGCGCCGGGTCATGGCGGGGTATCGAGCCGGTGGACTTGATGTGGTACGCCAAGGCGGGCAGCGAGGAAATGAAGGTGGAAGCCTTCGGTTGCAAGCTGATCCTGAGTGACATTCTGGATGTTGACCCGAAGGGCGGCAGCGTGATGTCACACAAGATTAAGTTTGTGGTCACCAGCCCGGATTTTGTGCGCATCAACGGTATCCCCTATCTGGAATCGGAACTGACGGAAAAGCTGATCGGCTAAGGATAGTCATGCAGGAATACGAAAAGAACGCGCTGGGATTACTGGTGCTGGGGGCGCTGATTGCGCTGGGTAAGTTGCTGGCCAGTGATGAAAAAATCACGCCGCGCCTGTTTTTCGGCCGGATGATTTTGGGATCAGCCACCTCAATGGCGGCCGGGGCGGCGTTGCTGTGGGTGCCGGGTTTACCGCCAATGGCGGTTACCGGGCTGGGTGCGGCGCTGGGGGTGGCCGGGCATCAGGCAGTTGAAATCTGGTTGCGCCGCCGTGGTAGTGGTTTGCTGAAAGGGAGTGACGCAAAAGATGACGTTAAGTGAAAAACAGCAGTTATTTACCCAACTGGTCGCACAACTGATCCAGTGGGCGGGAGAGCGGGGATATCGCCTGACGTTCGGCGAGGCATACCGCACACCGGAACAGGCAAAATTGAATGCCCGCAACGGCTCAGGCATCGCCAACAGTTTGCATACGCAACGCCTGGCCGTGGATCTGAATCTGTTTATCAATGGCGAATACCAGACCCGGACAGAAGCCTATTTGCCGCTCGGTGAATATTGGGAATCGCTGGGTGGGTGCTGGGGCGGGCGCTTTACCTCACGCCCGGACGGTAACCATTTCAGCCTGGAACACAACGGGGTGCGCTGATGGATGGGCTATGGCGGGTTGTGGCCGGGTTGGCAGTGGCTTTTGCCGCTGGCTGGCAGGCGGCGAGCTGGCAGCGTGACAGTATGGAACTGGCCGTGACCCGCGCCGCTACTGCTGCCGTTGAGCAATCACGCCAGGCGTTGCAGGCGCTGGCGAGCCAGTCCGGCGCAGCGCTGGAAACCAAACTGGAGGCATTACGCAATGTGCCGAATAAAACCGTTTACCGGGAGATCGTTAAGCCGGTTTTTACTAACGTGTGCCTGTCTGCTGAATTTGTCAGCCTGTACAACGACACCGTTAATCACACCGAACGTGTCTTATCAGGAAAACCTGAAAAAGAAATGCCCGGTCACTAATCTGCCGCGCTTATCAGGTACCACCGGCAATGATGCGGCGCAGCCGTTAATCAGTTGGCCGCAAATTTATGCGGATTGTGCCGCCCGGCATAATCAGTTAATTGATGAAATAACCCAACGGGAAAACATGCAATGAGCAAAATTACCTTATCTGTTTCTGGCAAGGAATTATCGTTTGAGCCGAATACCGTCGCCTATAACGGCATGATTAATGATATGGCAATGGATAATAAAGTGGCTCCGGCGGTGACGTATCTTCGCCGTATTGTCGTAGCCAAAGATAAAGAAACGCTGGATGAATTATTAAAACTGCCGGGCGCCGCATTGCAAATTACCGAAGCGGTGAATGCGCAATATGCACCGAAGCTGGAAATCGAAGTAAAAAACTAACTCAGCGGCTGCGGGCCATCGAAAATAATTTTCTTGAACAGGCATTAACCCTGCGGCGGCATTATTTACCGGCTGAAAATGATGACGCCGATAATCTGGCCCGCGCCGTCTGGCTGGCAAATACACACTGGGAAAATATGCGTATTTCCGTGGCGAATGGGATTGCGCTGGCATTAAAAGGCGATTCATGAAGCAACTCGATTTTACATTAAGCCTGATTGATAAGCTGACCCGCCCGATAAAACAGGCGCAGGCGGCGGTCACCGGCTTTGCGAAATCGTCGCGGGACGCCTTTTCCAGCGCCGCAGTTGGTGGGGCCGGGCTTATCGGTACCGCTATGTCGATCCAGGGTGCGCTTGGCCCGGCGGTAGAGATGCACGACGCAATGGTCGAAGCGTCGGCGCGTGGCGTGGATGATTCTGCCTTGCAGAAGATTAATGCTAACGCACTGAAATTCAGCACCCAATACGGGCGATCGGCGCTGGAGTATGTGCAATCGACCGCCCGGATTAATGCGGCGGTCGGTACTCTGACCAAAGAGGATTTGCCGGGGGTGGTCAGGGCATCCAATGTGATGGCGGCGGCGCTGAAAGCCACGGCGGACGAGTCGTCCGAATTCATGGGGCAGATGTTCGCCAACTTTCGCTCTGATGCCGAGTCAATGGGTAATGTGCAGTTTGCGGAGCAACTGGCCAGCAAGGCCGCCTATATGCGTAATGCCTTCGGTGTTGAGCTGGGGGCGATTAAAGACCTGATGGAAGGCGCGCGCGGGGTCGGTACCAACTATGGCATTGGTATGGATGAGCAGTTGGCCGTGATGGGCGAGCTACAACGCACATTAGGTACGGAAGCCTCCAGCGCGTATGAAGGCTTTTTGTCCGGGGCGGTCAAGGGGGCCAAAAAGCTGGGGCTGTCGTTTGAAGATGCCAACGGCAAGTTACTGACCCTGCCCGCGATGCTGGAGAAATTACGCGGGAAGTACGGGGCGAGCATTGAGGGCAATCTGAAAGCCCAGTCTGATCTGGATGATGCCTTTGGTGACAGTGCGGCGGTCATTAAGCAGTTATATGGCAATGTCGGCATCCTGCAACGGCATATCACCGAGCTGGGCAGCAGTGACGGTATGAAGCGGGCCACCGAAATGGCGCAGAAGATGGCCAGCCCCTGGGAACGGCTGACCGCTATTTGGTACGCCATCCGCGCCGCGATGGGGGCCACGTTGCTGCCGGTGTTGTACCCGTTGATCAACAAGATGGCGGACGGCGGGCAGGTACTTGTCAGGTGGCTGAATCTGTTCCCGAATATCACGCGGGTCATTGGTTATTGCGTACTGGCGGTGATGAGTCTGGCGGCAGCCGGGGCGCTGGTCAATATTGTGCTGGGCGTCGGGCGCTTTGTCCTGATGGGCTTGCGTGGTCTATGGGCCGGACTGACAGCGATTATCCGGATCCATATAGCGGCTATCTGGCTCTATAACAAGGCCGTGCTGTCGTGGGCGGCGACGATGCGTATTTTGCGCGGTGTACTGCTGGCCGTTCGTATGGCCAGTCTGTTAACCGGCATGGCATTCAATATCGCGTTGTGGCCGGTGTTGCTGATTATCGGTGCAGTCGCCTTGCTGGTCGCCGGGTGCTATCTGCTGATCCGGCATTGGGATGACATAAAGAACGCCATCACTCAGACCGACATGTGGAAAACCGTCGCGGAAAAAGTGCAATGGGTTGCGGAGATATTTAGCCAGACGTGGAAAGCCATTATTGATGGCTGGAGCCGTGTTGTGAATGCGATGGGGAGTTTCTCCCTGTCCGAGACGATGGGGAAAATGGCTGATGGCGTCGGGGAGATATTTTCCGGGTTGTGGGACAGTGTTTTAGCGTCGTTCAATACGTCGTATCGCTGGATTATTGGAAAGCTAAACGCAATTCCGGGGATCAATATTGCCATGCCTGAATCCACACCCCGGCCGGGCGGTGAGGGGTTATTAACGGGCGGGAAAATAAAGGGGATTGATTCGGGCGGATTGCAACGGGATATCAGTAACAGCAATGCGAAGAATTACACCGACAACAGCCGGAAAGTCGAAAACCTGACGATTTATGCCAATAAAGGATTTACCCCGGAACAATTAACAGAATGGGAAGCACTGCGGTAATGGATGACGTGAAATATATTGACCTGTTAATTACAGAACGCGATTTCAGCCTGAATGCGGGGCGTGAGCCGATATTTTGCAATAACCGGATCAGTATTGGTCAGGATTGCATTCACGCCATTATTGAAAGCGGACTGACCACCAAACTGGTGGCAGAGCGCAGCCCGACGCTGCGGGCCGATGTGCTGACGCAAATGATAATTCTGGTGGAAGACGATGAACGGATTATTCCCGGCACGGTCGTGGTCAGCGAAGAAAGTCCGACCCGGCTGTGGGTGACGGCGGAAACCTATGATTTTGGGCCGATCACGGCCAGGGTGGACGTATGACGGAAAAGCCGAAGATTGATTATGAGCAGGCGCTGAAAGAGGCCGGGATGCCAGTGACGGCCGAGACGGTAACGGAACAGTTTCAGGCACAAGTGACGGCATCCGGTCTGATCACTAACACCTCGAGAATGTCGCCGTTCTGGCGACTGATTTCGGTCATGGTGACAACGCCGGTTATCTGGCTGAAAGACGTTCTGATCAGCGTGGTGCTGGCCAATATGTATCTGGCTACGGCGTCCGGCTCATTCCTCAATCTGTTCGCCTGGGGTGTCAATCTGTCACGTAAGGCGGCCACGGCGGCATCGGGTGTTATCCGCTTCTATAAGTCGGATGCGGCGCAGGCCGTGGTGATCCCGGCGGGTACGCTGATCCAGACTGAACGCATTAACGGCACGATTTTCAGCGTGGCGGTGTCAGCGGATACCGTGATCAACGCCGGGCAGGCCAGTGCTGACGTCCCGGTGACCGCCACGGCGGAAGGCGGGGCATTCAATCTGGCCCCCGGTTATTACCGGATTTTGCCGGTGGGGGTTGCCGGTATTGAGCGGGTGGAGAATCAAGAGAACTGGTTGCTGACGCCCGGTGCCGATGAGGAGTCAGATGATGATCTGCGCGAGCGCTGCCGCAATCAGTTCAATCTGGTGGGGAATTACCACACCGACGCGGTGTACCGCAGCATGATTGCGGCGGTGGCCGGGTTAAGCATCGATCGGATTTTCTTTCAGCATGACGCCCCGCGAGGGCCGGGTACCGCCAATGCCTATCTGTTGCTGGATTCGGGGGTGGTGTCGCAGCCCTTTATCGATGCGGTGAATGATTACATTACGGCACAGGGACACCACGGCCACGGTGATGATCTGCGCTGTATGGCGCTGCCGGAAACGCAGCATGATTTAACCGTGACGGTCTATGTCCGCAATCTGGTGAACGTGTCGGATGAGGCATTAACCGCCTTGCGTACCGGGTGCCAGGATTTAGTCCGCTGCGCCTTTCGGGAAAACACCGGGTATGACGTGGAAAAGACATGGCCCTGGTCGCGCTTCTCATTTTCAACGCTGGCACAGGAATTACACGACGTGTTCCCGCTGATTGCGTCACTGGATTTTTCTCTGGGCGATATTGTCAGCGGGCTGGCTGTGCCGCGTCTCGCCTCGCTGACAGTGGTAATAGACGATGCCTGATTTTAAAGAACAACTGTCGGGCCTGCGGCTGCCATCCTGGATGGATAAGGGCGAACCCGCCGCGCTGCTGAATGCCAGCAAAGCCTATTGGTTGCAGGTGAATGACTGGCTGCGCTGGCCGTTGCAGCAACTGGACGTCGATACCTGCGCGGAGCCGTTGCTAAACGTGCTGGCGTATCAGCGCGATATTTCGCGGCTGAAAGGGGAAGCGCTCGATTTGTTCCGGCGGCGGGTTAAGTATGCCTTTGTGAATGCGCAGGACGCGGGCAGTGTAGCCGGGTTTATCGCCATTTTTGAGCGACTGGGGATTGGCACGGTCACACTGACCGAGCGTCAGCCGGGGTATGACTGGGATGTGATCCTGGTGCGTATCAACGATGAGCAGCTAAGCAGTTATAACGCCCTGATGATGAGTCTGGTCAGGCAGTACGGCCGCACCTGCCGCCGTTATACGTTTGACCTCTGGAATGGGGAAACCCAGTCAGTTCGGTGTGGAGCGTTCGCGCACAACGAGGAATATCACTGTGCGACCAGTGCGATGCCGGTCGGCATGGTTAAGGGGGCGGTTGCCGTGTGTCATGCACGCATGTCTGCCTCAACAGAATATTATTCAGCCAACGTGTAAGAGGGATTATGGCGCAGAGTGTAATTACCCATGCGTTTGAAACGTGGAACGTTCAGCGGGTGCTGGATGGGGTAGCGGCCCGGCCTGATAAAGTCGTTTTTGCGCTGGTACCGGGTCAGGATGAATCCGTGCCGGTAGACAGAAACGAAGGGTCACCCCCTGCCGAACAGATTCAGCATACCGCCGCCATTACTCAGGCGGGTGTCCTGAATGAAAACGCGGTGGTTTATTCGGTGGTGCTGGATACCACGGTGGGGGACTGGGATTACAACTGGATTGGCCTGCTGGACAGTCAAACGAATACCGTATTGATGATTGTGCATGTGCGCACCCAGCAGAAACTGGCGACCCGGAACGGTCAGCAGGGCAACAGTCTGACCCGTAATCTCATGATGCAGTTTGATGGCGCGGCGGCGGCTACGCAAATCAACGTGACAGCCGATACCTGGCAGATTGATTTTTCAGCCCGCCTAAATGGTATGGATGAAGAATTAAGGCTGTCTCACATTGATGTCTATGGCCGGGCGGCATTTATTAATGATGCTTTTTTAGTCGTTAAATCGAATGGTCAATATCAGGCATCTTCGGGCGTAGGTTATCTGGGCGGCCTGCGGGTAGCCTTGGAGCAGCCCTTTGATATTGTGGTGGATAAACTTCCGACGACGATTGTTTTGGACGTGTGCCGGAAAGGGGAAGTCACCGGGCGTTGGGAGACTGTTTTTTCACTGAGTCAGGGTAATGGCTTTGGTGGTGTTGTTGAATATCTGGATGATGTCGGCATTCGTCATTATAGAAAGAGTATCGCTAATATTGATTCTGCTGGCTGGGTACATGATTTGCGCATCAAGGGAACGTTGTCTCAGCAGAAGGCAATAGTTGATTTTTTGCGTAAAGACAACAATCTGGCGGCGCTGAGTGATAAGGAAGCCAGCCGAAAAAATTTAGGGCTGGGCGCACTGGCAACAATGGATGTCGATACAGCCAGACAAGCGCTTCACATCGACCAAATAGACAATGACCGCGTTGTACGTGCTGGTGGTGGTAACGGGATGGCGGATGGCCATCAGATTAGCCTGGGGTGGACTGGCTCAGGGCTACGGGTGCAAGTGGACGCCACCAGTTTTGATTTATGGCATAAGGATAATGTCTTTCCCATTCACGCTGCCGAAATCGTGGGTATCCCTTTACCTTACCCCGGTGCAACCGCCCCTGACGGGTGGCTGAAATGTAACGGGCAGTCATTCAATAAAGCCGCGTTTCCCTTGTTGGCGCAGCGTTATCCCTCTGGCTTTTTACCTGATTTACGCGGTGAGTTTATCCGAGGGTGGGATGATAGCCGAGGGGTCGATCCCGGTCGGGGGCTATTGTCATTTCAGGAGAGCCAGAACCTGACGCACAGTCATGGCGTCAATGATCCAGGGCATTCCCATCCGTATAACAAATATGAAGGCTCGGTCGGATCAGGATTGGCGGGGTTTGACTATGACCAGGACGCATGGAATGCCACGGTATATACAGGGCACGTGGGGACTGGCATTTCCATTGCAGCCAGTGGCGGACATGAAGCGCGTCCCCGCAATATCGCATTTAACTACATCGTGAGGGCTGCTTGATGGCAAATTATTCAGTGAATGTTAAAGAAACGACGTTAGATAACGACGGTCACGCCATGACATCGGGCTGGATCACCGTCTTTCATGTTGATGCCAAAACGCGGGAATATCGCGGGGCCAGCTATGAATATTTGATGGCCGGGGTGGGCATTCCGGCGAATAGCTATAGCGATGCTCCCGAATTACCACCAGAAGGGAAAGCGCTATGCCGTGCTGCCGATGGACTTTCGTGGGAGCATGTGCCGGATTATCGCGGTAAGGCGGCCTATGATACGCAAACCCGCCTTAGTACAGAAATCACCGAGCCTGGTCAGTTGCCAGAAACGCTAACGCTGTTAGCGCCCGTCTCGGAATTTGATGTCTGGAATGGCAAAAAATGGGTGACGGATAAGGATGCGCAGCATCAGGCGGATGTGAATAGCGCAACGCAGGAACTGAACGAGCGGTTTAGTACGGCCAATACCCGCATTCAGGCGTTAAGCGATGCGGTGGATATGGAACTGGCAACCGAGGAAGAAAAGACGTTGCTGGGTAAATGGAAAGAATATCGCGTGCTGTTAAACCGGGTCGATGTGAATTCAGCACCGGATATCGACTGGCCGGAGGCTCCGGCGGTATGACATGGCAGCGGGCTGATATCTGCCTCTCATCCGCACTGCCGCCGGTGACCTGTTCGGTGTTGCCGGTTCATCCGTGGGTGTATGGCGTGGGCAACGTGACCGACAACGGCCATTATCTCAGCCCGGCTAATGCGGTGGCTTACATGGCTGAACGGCTGGGCGCTGCGGCGGATAACCTGGCTGTGTGCGTGTGGATGGTCTGTGGGAGTGGACTGGGGGAATTCCTGCACGCGCTGGATGCATTAACGGTAGTTTTCCCCGCTCCGGCATTGAGCCAGGTTGCCAGACAGGCGCGGGCTATGGCAGAGCTGGCTACAGTAAAAATGCAAATCCCGGCCAAAAGCCGCACGTTGCCCGCCGCCGCGCCGCTGTCGGTGGCGAGCTGCCGTCAGGCATTGAATGCCCAGCGTATGGCGGTTGCGCAGCAGCAGGCCGCTGTACCGATGGGGCTGAATGCGCTGAAAGGGATGGCTGAGCGCTTTACATCCCAGCGCGAGGCGGCCTTATCGGAAATTAGTCAAGCCATGCAGCAGATGGCCCAGCGTAGTGCGCTGGCGTGGGTTTTTACCGGGCAGGGTGCGCCGGGTGTGATAGCAGCGGAGATGCTGAAAAATATCCCCCAGCCATCTGCGATTTATACCGCTGCCATGATGTTTACAGGGACAGAGCTGGAAGCGTTGGAGAGCATGATCCGTGAGCCAGATAATTACGCTCGCCCTTGATGGCGAAGCTATTCCCCTGCGTGGCCTGACTGTCACGCCCTCAATGCAATTCGAAGAAAAAGACCAGTCCGGGCAGACGTCCAGCACCGCCAACGCGGAGCAGGGTATCAAGCCTAAAGAGCTACGTGTGTCCGGTGTGATCCCGTTTACTGAGGCGAAAGTGTTAACCCGGCTGTTTGCCCTGGCGGAAGCGAAAGAGGGTGACAAGCTGAAACGCTACCGGGTGGCCAATCCTACCGCGCAGGCCATCAACTTCCGACTGGCCACCTTCACCGGGTCGATTGATGCCCCAAAACAGGACGGCAAACAAGCCTGGCTGGTGACGTTTACGCTGCGTGAACATATCAGCGTGTCGGAAAAACGGGACGCCCGCGCAGGTAATCAGACGGAAACGAAGAAGACACCAGGACAGGGTAGCGATGGTGAAAACGATGAACAACTGAGCTGGTTTGAGCGCAAGGTGCTGAAACCGGTCAATGACGCGCTGGGGTAAGCCATGCGACCGATTACGCGACTGATGCTATCCGGCGATGCGGTACATGTTGTGGACGTCAATGTGGTACTGGAGTTAAACGCCTGTGGCCGGGGATTTATTACGGCAGAGACAGAGCAGGACTATACCGGCAAGCTGGTCAGGCTGGATGTGGGCTATACCGATTTGGTGTTGCGCTGGTTTACCGGCTATGTCGAGCGGAGTCAGCCCGCTGAAAACGGCTATCAACGGCTGTTTGTGCGTGAGCTGGCTGGCGTGTTTGACAGGATGTGGCCGTGCGCCTTTCAGCATCCGACGCTCCGGCAACTGGCTGACTGGCTGAGCGAGCACAGCGGGTTAACGGTGCATCTGCCTGATGCCGGGTATGTCAGCCAGCCGATTCCGCATTTTACCCATAGCGGCAGCGGTCATCAGTTGCTGGCCAACATTGGGGCGGCGTTCGGGATTGATGATTACGTCTGGCAGCCATTACCGGATGGTGCGCTGTATCTCGGCAGTTGGGCCGATTCCCTGCTGGCCGGTGCGCCGGTCAGCATTCCGGCGGAGTTCAGCCAAGCGCAGGCCGCCGGTAATAGTATGACGTTGCCGCTGATACAGTCCGTGCGGCCCGGCGCGGTGGTTAACCAGCAGCGTCTTTCCCGCGTGCAGTTGCTCAACGAAAACATGACTATCGAGTGGGTACCGGTGAGTACTGTCACCGGCAAGGCGGCGCAGCGTACCCCGGCCCAACGTCAGATCGACACCGCTTATCCCGAACTGTCGGCCGGATTGCACCTGCCGAAGTTTGCCCGCGTGGAAGCACCCTCAGAGGATGTCAGCAGCGGGAATATCGCCGACCCGTTCCGGCCCCGTTATGCGGTTGACCTGCAATTACTGGATGCAGACGGTAAACCGGCAAAAGATACGCCGGTGTATTCGGCGGTACCGCTGCCGGTACCGATGGCAGGGAGTGAAGCCGGGCTATTCCAGTTTCCGCCGCCGGGGTCGCTGGTCGAGGTCGGGTTTACCGGCGGTCGCCCGGATAAGCCGTTTGTGCGTCAAACCGTAGCCAGTGGTCAGTCATTGCCTGATATCAAGCCGGGGGAGCAGTTACAGCAGCAGCGGGCGGAGGTTTCACAGCGCGTAACGGTTTCCGGGGACTGGGAGCGGAAGACCGATCAGGCCATCAGGGAATCGTCAATGCACCGGGAGGTAAGTGCCGATGAAGAACGGCGCACGCTGGTTACCAGAGAAACCCTGATTAAAGCGACGGATAACGCCACTGTCTTGGGTACCCACACACTCCAGGCCGGTGCCATCGTACAAATCGCTCAGGGGGATTACAGCCTGGCTACACAGGCCGGTTATATGGCCAGTGTGGGCCAGTCAGCGACGGTAGAGATAGGACAGTCGCTGACCGAGAAAATAGGGCAATTGCGCCGTAGCATTGCCGGTGCGCGTCAGGAACTGATGGCACCAGTGGTATGGGTCGGTAGCCAGCAGGTCAACGTCATGACGCTGATGCTGGATACGCTGGACGTGATTCAGGAACTGGCGACGCAGACGGCCAGCCACACGCACCCTAACACCGGCACCCCGTTAAATGCGGGCGAGATACAGCAGACCGGCCGCCGCACCGGCACACTTAAAGACAAGTACAGCCCGATAATCGGGTGATCGATCCCCGCCTACCCAGCCCGCCGCGTGCGGGCTTTTTTACGCCCCTCGTATGACGCGCTCAGCGGGCTACTATGCCACGCGCTTCCCCGGTCACCTCGCCACCATGCCGACCCATTGTGCCGCTGCCTGTACCCCGCTGACGCAGCCAGCGCACCGACAAAATGAACGCTCACGCGACAAAATCGGCACTACACCGCACCCGCCTGCGGTTTTTGGATCACAAAGATTTTTCAGTTTTATTTTTCTACAAAACCCAACGCCAGCCCGCGCCGCCGCTGGGCTTTTGCGGAAGAATGACCACTGAAAACAGCGAAAGGAATTTCAGCGTTTTTCAGTTTTTTGGATCGGGAAAGGATCGCTTTGAAATTACAACTGTCAGAAATAAAAGGATTTTGTGTGGATTTGGTCAGTTTGAATGGATCTCTGAATGTGAGCAGGCGTTATCTGTGGGTCACAGTATTTGCAGCAATCATGCGGGCTTGGGTGTGATGAGGCTGCTTGCAGGAACTGAAAAGCGGTGAACCCCGCCAGGGCGGGGCGAGGTGCTTAAAGTTTGCCTTCGGTAATCCCAAAATCGACGATGCTCTTACCTTGAAGGTCATAGGTGCAGTTGTATGTCATCGTGATTTTTGCGTTGAAGCCGTTGGTAAATTTCACTTTGTCACCGATGAACGTCATTTGTTTTTTGGCTTCGTTCAGGCGGAAATGTGAAAACATGGGGGTCATCATGCCGTCAGTCCATTCGAAATCATACTTGGATGACTTTTCTATCAGAGGACGGCAGCGTGATGCTGCTTCAATCCAGTTTTTATCAAACAAGCATTGACCGTCATTTGCTGCGCAATTCTTTGGGGTGTCGGCTTTTGCAGCGGGCTTGTTGTCATCACTTCCGCCAAAGATTTTTATAGCTCCCCAAACCAGTAACACCAGAACTACAAAACCACCGATTGCCTGACCTGCTGTGGTACCGGGATTTTTAACGCCGCAGTGTGGGCAAACTTTTGCAGAAGTTGATACTTCTTTCTTACATTCTTTGCATTTTGTTAAAGCCATAAACCAAGTCCTATTTGATTCAAAGAAGCTAAATAATATGACAAGCAATAGGGGAAACTACAGAGAAGGCCGTGCGTATGATGAAAGCCTGTCGCCATTTTGTCGCCACAGGTAATAAAAAAGGGGTTCCGTTTTCACGTAACCCCTTGATTTAATTGGTGGAGCTGGGGGGAGTTGAACCCCCGTCCGAAATTCCTACACCGTCGGTACTACATGCTTAGTCTGGTCTTTACATTCGCTTGCCAGCTGCGGACAGACACGCCACTAACAAACTAGCCTGATTGGATTTAACGCTTCAACCCCAGGCAGGGCATCCACGCGATCTCTTTTAGGTTTGACCTCTCTTGATCCCCGTCCTAAGAGCGGAGGCTAGGGAGAGAGGGCTGTAAGCAGGTTATTAAGCTGCTACGGCGTAAGTTTCGTCGTTTGCGACTATTTTTTTGCGGCTTTTTACGAGGCCAACCGCCCCTCGGCATGCACCTTGGGTTTCGCGAATCCCGTCGAATCCAGAATCAGCCCCAAGATATTTCACTATTATAACAGAAAGATGGGTAGCGACGCTAGCAGCCGTTAACGGGCCGCGTTTTTCATGATGCGGGCTTTATCCAGCTTCCATTCGCGCTCTTTGATGTCGTCGCGCTTGTCGTGCTCTTTCTTACCTTTGGCAACGCCAATCTTGACCTTGCTCCAGGCGTTTTTCCAATACAGTGACAGCGCGACTACCGTGTAACCTTCGCGGTTGACGCGACCGTAGAGCGAATCCAGCTCGCGCTGGTTTAGCAGCAGCTTGCGGGTTCGGGTCGGGTCACACACCACATGGCTGGAAGCGCCGTGCAGTGGGGTGAAAGTGGCACCAAACAGGTAAGCTTCGCCATCACGCATCAGCACGTAGCTGTCGCTGATATTGGCTTTACCTGCGCGCAGTGATTTGACTTCCCATCCCTGAAGAGCCAGGCCCGCTTCAATCTCTTCTTCTATGAAGTATTCGTGGCGGGCGCGCTTGTTAAGCGCAATGGTGGCAGAACCGGGTTTATGTGCTTTTTTCTTTGTCATAGTGCCGTCATTATACTGGTTGTCGTCGTGAATGAAATCCCCAGCCGGGATTCATCCCGTTCTTTATGAACAGGTGCGATGTTCCTCGCAGAATGGTTGTCTGGCTGCTCATCGGTGGTATGATTTTGCGCGTTTTATGAATCACGGAAAATTGTATGCCTAAAATCAGCCGGTCTGCGCTGGTCCCATTCAGTGCCGAGCAGATGTATAAATTAGTGAATGATGTCTCTTCTTACCCTGCCTTTCTGCCTGGGTGCACCGGTAGCCGCGTGCTGTCTTCTTCCGAAAGTGAAATGACGGCTGCGGTTGATGTGTCAAAAGCCGGCATCAGCAAGACATTTACCACCCGCAATACGCTTGTCGACAATCAATGCATTTTGATGCAACTGGTGGATGGCCCGTTCCGTCAACTCAGCGGAGACTGGCGCTTTACGCCATTGAGCGATGATGCCTGTAAGGTGGAGCTGAATCTGGATTTTGAATTCAAGAATGCATTGATTGAGCTGGCATTTGGCAAAATTTTCAAAGAGCTGGCCAACAGTATGGTGCAGGCATTCACCCTGCGAGCCAAAGAGGTTTACTGTGCCTGAGATCCATGTTGAGGTGGTCTACGCCTTGCCGGAGCGTCAGTACTTGCGGCCGTTAACGTTGGACGCGGGGAGTACCGCGGAACAGGCTATTCAGGCATCCGGTTTGCTGGCGTTGCGCCCGGATATCGATCTGAGCGTCAATAAAATCGGTATTTTTAGCCGCCCGGCGAAGCTAAGCGACGTGCTCAGTGATGGCGATCGCGTGGAGATCTACCGGCCATTGCTGGCTGACCCGAAAGAATTACGCCGTCAGCGCGCAGAGCGTTCAAAAAATAAGGCACGGTAACGTGCCTTATTTTTTGTGCTGGTCAGCGAAGGACTACTCCAGCGAAGGGCTGCTTCGCCAGACCTGCTCACTTACTGCGCCTGTAACGTGGGTTTGTTATCCACATTCGTCAGCACACCCTGACTGTTGAAGGTCAACGTCAGCGTTTGCTGTTTCACGGCTTCATGCCCTGGCTGCTGACGGAAGACGTAGTACCAGGTGTCTGATCCAAACGGATCCTGCAGCATTGGGGTGCCCAACGTATAGATGACCTGCTGTTTGGTCATTCCATTATGAATTTTGGCAACGTCAGCGGGGGCCAGATAGTTCCCCTGATTGATGTCAGGCCGATAGACGACACGCTCCAGTGTGGAACAACCAGCAGTCAACATAACAACAACCACCGCAGCGACGACAGTCAGCGTTTTACAGCGCATAGTGATTACATTCCTTAAGGGCATAGGTTGCAGATGATAATAGACCTTGCCTGACTTGAAAACCTGCAAGACGTCTGTAAGACCGCGGGAATTCGAAAAAGTTGATCCTCACTAGGCTGCAAGTAATTCTCTGGCGTTTGCCAGCGTGTTTTTGGTGACGGCCGAACCGCCGAGCAAACGCGCCAGTTCCTGCAGCCGTTCGCGTTTACCCAGTGGCTGCATCAGGGTTTCTGTTGCTTCACCGTCGGTATGTTTGCTGACAAAGTAGTGGTGATGACCGCAACCAGCCACTTGTGGAAGGTGAGTCACACACATGACCTGGGTTGATTGCCCAAGCTGGCGCAGCATTTTACCGACGATAGCTGCTGTCGGGCCGCTGATGCCCACATCCACTTCATCAAAAATAAGCGCCGGTGTATCCATTCTGCGGGCGGTGATCACCTGAATAATAAGTGCGATACGCGACAGTTCCCCGCCAGATGCTACTTTAGCCAGCGGCTGATGTGGCTGGCCGGGGTTGGTGGTGACACAGAACTCGATGTGATCAGCACCGGTGGCGGTCAGCGAATCTGGTGTGAAGGTGACGTTAATAGTGAAATGGCCGTGTGGCATAGCCAGTTCATGCATATTGGTGGTAATCAATTGTGCCAGTTCACTGGCGTGCTGGCTGCGCCGGATGTGCAACTGCTCCGCCACATGCAGGGCCTGTTGATGGTACTCCTGCACCGCTCGGTTCAGGGCGTCGTGGTCACTTTCTTGCTGTTCCAGCAGTTGTTGTTCCTGCAACAGCTGTTGGTGATACGCAGGCAATTCTTCCGGCGTGACGTGGTGTTTACGTGCCAGCGTTAACTGGCGCGACAAACGCTGTTCCAGTTCGTAGAGCCGGATAGGGTCCAGGTCCATGCGGTCACAATAATGGCGCAACTCATCGCTGGCTTCGCTAATTTGAATGCTGGCTTCTTCCAGCATGGAAAACACCCCGGAGAGCGCCTCATCCATGCTGATCAGTTCCGATAACTGATGTTTGGCGCTGTGCAACATGCCAAGTACGTTCTGCTCTTCACCTTCGCTGAGTATTTGCAGCGTCTGCTGACTGAGTGACATCAGTTGCCCGCTGTTGGCAAGCCGCTTGTATTCGACATCGATCTGCTCGTATTCACCCGGTTGAGGGGTAAATTCATTGAGCTCCTTGAGCTGGTACTGCAACAATTCCCGGCGCGCTTCCCGCTCGATGGTGGCCTGCTGATGTTGTGCCAGTTCGCGACAGCTCTGGTGCCATTGCTGCCACATCTGGCGCATGGCACCAAGCAGTTGCGATTCATCGGCGTAGGCATCCAACAGATGGCGTTGATGTTCCGGCTTGAGCAGCAACTGGTGCGCGTGCTGGCCGTGGAGCTGAATCAGATGCTGGCCCAGTTCGCGTAACTGCGACAACGGCACCGCCGTACCATTGATAAAGGCGCGAGAGCGGCCGTCGGCACTAATGACGCGGCGCAACAGACATTCGTTGTTGTCATCAAGCTGATTGTGTTCCAGCCAGCGTAACGCGGCGGGGGTATCCGTCAGCGAGAAGCGGGCGCAGATGTCAGCGCGAGTGGCTCCAGGGCGCACCATGTTGGCATCAGAGCGGTTGCCGAGACACAGGCCGAGAGCATCAATAGCAATGGATTTTCCCGCCCCGGTTTCACCGGTAATGACGCTCATCCCTGCCTGAAAATCAATTTCCAGTTCGCGCACAATGGCGAAATTACTGATTGTGAGTTGCGCCAGCATGATAGTGTCCTGTATGTAACAACAACTGTTATTACATACAGTATAGACTGGTTTTTTGTACAGTAAAGAGGCAATCGCCACTTTCAGAATAATTTTTTGGACCAGCCGAGCTTGCTGCTTAATGTATTGAAATAGCTATAATTTTCTGGGTGAATCAAATTCAGGTGATACTGGCTGCGCTGGATGAGGACCTCTTCACCTTCCTGAACTGGCAGCGCAATTTGGCTGTCGCAACTGATTTCCAGATCCTGGGTGATGTGGGAAAACTTCAGCCGAATGGCACTGCTGCTGTTGATCACCAACGGCCTTGCCGACAGGGTATGCGGGAACATCGGCACCAGCGCAATCGCATCCAGTGATGGGGTCAGGATGGGGCCACCGCCGGATAACGAATACGCCGTGGAGCCGGTGGGGGTTGAAATAATCAGGCCGTCGGAACGTTGGGAAAAGGCGAACTTGTCGTCAATATAGACTTCAAATTCAATCATGTGTGCCACTTTGCCCGGGTGTAGCACCACTTCATTGATGGCGGTGCTACTGCTGTTGGGGTGATTGGCGCGGCACACCTGTGCTTCCAGCATGAAACGCTGTTCGCGGATGTAACGCCCGGCGAGCACCTCGCTGAGTTGCTGCTGGGTGTGGTCTGGGTCGAGGTCGGTGAGAAACCCGAGATTGCCACGGTTGACGCCAATGACGTTGATATCGTAGCGCGACAGCACCCGCGCTGCGCCCAGCATGTTGCCATCACCGCCGACCACCACCGCCAGATCAGCCTGTTGACCAATTTCCGACAGGCTGCCAGTGGCGGCCTCCGTCAACTGCAATTCGCGGGCGATCTGTTGTTCGAGCACGACTTTGTATCCTTGCGCGCGCAACCAGTGATACAGCATTTCATGGGTGGTCAATGCATGTGGGTGACGTGGATGACCCACAATACCAATGCAGTTAAACGCTCTGTTCATTTGGGTGGTTTGTCCTCATAGGCGCACCGGCAGCTCACGGTTTTCGGACCGGTAATCAGACCAATATGTGAGTGGTTCCCTTGAAACCCCGGTTTTGATCCCCATAATAAGCGAACTAGCGAGATGAATGCGAAAAACGCGGAGAATTTCATGAGTAGTAAAGAACAGAAGTCGCCTGACGAGCAAGTCTTGGATCAAAAGGAAGCAGCGCAAGGTCAGCAAGCGGATGCCGTGCCAGAGACGACAGATGTCGCTGACCCGCGTGAAGATCGTATCGCCGAACTGGAAGCGCAACTGAGCGAGCTTCAGCAACGTGAACGTGAAAACGCATTACGCGCCCGTGCCGAGATGGAGAATGTCCGTCGTCGTGCCGAACTGGACGTGGAAAAAGCGCATAAATTCGCTCTGGAGAAGTTTGCCGGAGAAATGCTGCCAGTGATTGATAACCTGGAGCGTGCGCTGGAAATGGCGGATAAGTCGAACGAAGCGCTGTCCGGCATGATTGAAGGGGTTGAGCTGACGTTGAAAGCGATGCTTTCCGCAGTGAGCAAGTTCGGCATTGAGGTGGTGGCTGAGGTGAACGTGCCGTTTAATCCGGACGTGCATCAGGCGATGACGCTGCTTGAATCTGCCGAGCATGAACCAAACCATGTGATGATGGTGATGCAAAAAGGTTATACCCTGAACGGCCGTTTGTTGCGTCCGGCGATGGTCGCCGTGTCTAAAGCAAAAGAGTAACGTCTGTTCGTGCTCCGGGAAGCGGCCAACCGGCGTCTTCCCGGGGTGTCTGTTTTACGGTTTCTTCCCTCGTTTTCCTTCCCGCTTTTCTTACCACTTTCCCCCGTGCCATCTTGTGAAGCAAATTCGTTAGTCCGTTATTTATTGTTCGTTTTTGTGTTTATATTTTGTTAATCTTTACGTGTTAAAACCTGTGTTACTTGCCAGGCAGATGCTTCATTATCATTACCTATCAGAGCAATCATTTCTTTCACTCTAAATGCACTTGATAATCATTATCAACTTTGCGAGAGTAGCAAAACAATAGCGTTAGAAGGGTTACTCATATGCCGGGGAGTCGTGTAGTGGAATCAGTCAGCCGTACGTCAAGAAAGCTTAAACTTTCGCTGATGGGGCCGGCCTTTATCGCGGCGATCGGTTATATCGATCCCGGTAATTTCGCCACCAATATTCAGGCGGGTGCTGCTTACGGGTACCAGCTGTTGTGGGTGGTGGTATGGGCTAACCTGATGGCGATGTTAATCCAGTTGCTTTCTGCCAAACTGGGGATCGCGACCGGCAAGAATCTGGCGGAGCATATTCGCGATCGTTTTCCTAAACCTGTGGTCTGGGCGTACTGGATACAAGCCGAGATCATCGCGATGGCGACGGATCTTGCCGAGTTCATCGGTGCGGCGATAGGCTTTAAGTTGCTGCTTGGCGTGTCGTTGCTGGAAGGCGCGGTTCTGACCGGGATTGCCACGTTTTTGATTCTGATGTTGCAAAAACGCGGGCAAAAACCGTTGGAGATGGTGATCGGCGGGTTACTGATGTTTGTCGCCGCGGCCTACATCGTTGAATTGATCTTCTCTCGTCCTGAATTGGCGTCATTGGCAAAAGGCATGGTAGTGCCAAGTTTGCCGAATTCCGATGCGGTATTACTGGCGGCCGGTGTCCTGGGTGCCACCATCATGCCGCATGTTATCTATCTGCATTCGTCGCTGACGCAGCAGCAAAGTCACATCACCCGTGCTGAACGTTATTCCGCCACCAAGGTGGATGTTGCGGTGGCGATGACTATCGCCGGGTTTGTCAATCTGGCCATGATGGCGACAGCGGCGGCGGCATTTCACTTTAGCGGTAATACCTCGATTGCTGAGCTGGATCAGGCCTATCTGACACTCAAACCCCTGTTAGGGCAGGCGGCAGCAACCATTTTTGGTCTGAGTCTGGTGGTGGCTGGTCTGTCTTCTACCGTGGTGGGAACCCTGGCCGGTCAGGTGGTGATGCAAGGGTTTGTGCGCTTCCATATTCCATTGTGGGTTCGCCGTGTGGTAACCATGCTGCCATCATTTATCGTGATTCTGTGCGGTATGGATCCGACCCGGGTGCTGGTATTAAGCCAGGTGTTGTTGAGCTTCGGTATTGCTCTGGCGCTGATCCCACTGTTGGTGTTTACCGGTGACCGCGATTTGATGGGAAACCTGGTCAACAGTCGCCGGGTACAGAATACCGGTAAGGTCATCGTGTGTATGGTGGTTGCGCTCAATCTGTATCTGGTTGTGGATACGTTACTGGGATAATGCCCGCCGGTTCTCCACTAATTATTGCGCCTCCGCGTGTCGGGGGCGTTTTGTTTTTACGTGTCTGACTTTTTGCTTTCACCGGATGATCACGTGCAATTGGGTGATGCTCGGCCTATTATCTGAAGCTGATTTTTGATACCGAGATACCATTATGTCCGCGCCGATTACTATCGTTGAGAAGAAGCTGTTATCTGATCACTGGTTCGTTTTGCATAAATATGTGTTCGATTTGAAGCGAAAAAACGGCGGTACGGTGCGTCAGATGCGGGAAGTATATGACCGTGGTAACGGCGCGACTATTTTGCTGTATAACCGGGCCAAAGGCACGGTGGTGTTGACCCGTCAGTTCCGGATGCCGACGTATCTGAATGGTAATGAAAGCGGGATGTTGCTGGAGGCCTGTGCTGGCCTGCTGGACGATCAATCGCCGGAGCAGTGCATCCGTAATGAGGCTATCGAAGAAACCGGCTACCGGATTGGTCAGGTGGAAAAGCTGTTTGAAGCCTATATGTCGCCGGGCGGTGTCACCGAGCTGCTGCACTTCTTTGCGGCGGAATACGACGATACGCAAAAACGGACTTCCGGCGGTGGCGTGGAAGACGAAGATATCGAAGTGCTGGAGTTGCCGTTTAGTGAAGCGATGGCGATGGTCAAAGATGGCCGTATTCAGGATGGCAAAACCATCATGTTGTTGCAGCACGCACAGATTAACGGCTGGTTCGCCAACGCTCGTTAACCGTAGGATGCGGTAAATACATCCGGGGCCGACAGGCCCCGTGTCGTTTGGTTATTCCGCCGGGCTTATAGCTGGGCGGCGAGCAGATCTTCCAGTTTCTGTTGGTCTGCGGCAAACAGGCGAATACCCTCAGAGAGTTTTTCTACCGCCATAGGATCCTGATTGTGCTGCCAGCGGAATTCGGTTTCCGACAGTGGTGCTGGCTGATGGAAGCCTTCGGTTGACGGACTGAGCCGACGTTCTACCGGGGCGGTGCTGTTTTTCAACTGTTCCAGCAACGCCGGGGCGATGGTCAGACGGTCGCATCCGGCCAATGCCAGGATTTGTTCCACCTTGCGGAAGCTGGCCCCCATCACGATAGTGCGGTAGCGGTGCTGTTTGTAGTACTCGTAAATACGTCGTACGGACAGTACGCCGGGGTCCTGTTCTGCGTTGTAGTCGGCAGAAGGCTGTCGGGCCTGATACCAATCGTAAATACGACCAACAAACGGCGAAATCAGATAGACACCCGCTTCGGCACACGCGCGAGCCTGGGCAAATGAGAACAGCAGCGTCAGGTTGCAGTTTATCCCTTCTTTTTCCAACTCTTCGGCGGCACAGATCCCTTCCCAGGTGGCGGCCAGCTTAATCAGAATACGCGAACGATGGATGTCCTTTTCCTCATACATCGCGATCAGTTTGCGGGCTTTCGCCACACACATGCCGCGATCAAACGACAAGCGGGCATCAACTTCGGTGGAGACTCGCCCAGGAATGCTATTGAGAATTTCCGTCCCGATGTTGACCGCCAGGCGGTCGCTGGCATTGATGAGCTGTGTTTCTTTCGAGCCACCTTGCTTTCGGGCATACGCCAGTGCATCAGCAAATAGCGGCTGATACGCGGGCAGGCTGGCGGCTTTCAGAATGAGTGAGGGGTTAGTGGTAGCGTCCTGCGGTGAAAAGTGGCGAATCGACTCGATATCGCCGCTGTCTGCCACTACCACAGTGAATTGTTTCAATGCGTCTAGCTGGTTCATGGCTTGGCTCCCTGAAGAGAAATTTAGCGGGATCACACTGCAGGATTCTGTGGTGGAATGACATGCGTTTTTTCTGATTGCGCAGCCATCGACAGAGGTGACCCCGTCATGCTGTAACACTGGCTAAGCATAGCTAATCTATACGCCATCTGCCGTCATTTTGGATAAATTGAGAGGTGAATGGCGTTTTGTCTGGCATTTTCTTCTTCATTTTGCCCGGTGCATCACGGGGCGGTATCGCCGGAACGGCCGTTGTTGCAGGCGCGGGGAACGTATGTCGCTGAGTGATTTTCACTCTCATTAATTAACTATATTAAGCGGTATTCCGGTGCGGATTTTGTAATGCTTCATGGTTTCGCAAATGACAGACACGATAAACTGGGTAGCCCACTACCCTACAAACAAAGCAAGAAGACAAGGTAATTAGCTATGGATGAACAACTCAAGCAAAGCGCACTGGACTTCCATCAATATCCGGTGCCGGGAAAAATCCAGGTCTCCCCGACGAAGCCGTTGGCAACTCAGCGCGACCTGGCGCTGGCCTACTCACCGGGCGTTGCTGCGCCTTGTCTGGAAATTGCGCAAGACCCACTGGCCGCTTACAAATACACCGCGCGCGGTAATCTGGTGGCGGTGATCTCCAACGGTACCGCCGTGCTGGGGCTGGGTAATATCGGCGCACTGGCCGGTAAACCGGTGATGGAAGGTAAAGGGGTACTGTTCAAGAAGTTCTCCGGCGTTGATGTATTTGATATCGAAGTGGATGAGCAGGATCCTGACAAGCTGATCGATGTGATCGCCGCACTGGAGCCGACTTTCGGTGGTATCAACCTGGAAGACATCAAGGCCCCGGAATGTTTCTATATCGAGCAGAAACTGCGCGAGCGCATGAAGATTCCGGTATTCCACGACGACCAACACGGCACCGCTATTATTTGTACCGCAGCGGTACTCAACGGGTTGCGTGTGGTAGAAAAACAGATTGCCGATGTCCGGCTGGTGGTTTCCGGCGCGGGCGCGGCATCGATTGCCTGCCTCAATCTGCTGGTGGCGTTGGGCCTGAAGCGTGAAAACATCGTGGTGTGTGATTCCCGTGGTGTTATCTACAAGGGCCGTGAAGCCAATATGGCAGAAACCAAAGCGGCCTATGCGATTGACGACAATGGCAGCCGGTCACTGGCGGATGTTATCCCGAATGCGGATATTTTCCTCGGTTGTTCTGGCCCGGGTGTGCTGACTCAGGACATGGTGAAAACCATGGCACCGCGCCCGCTGATCATGGCGCTGGCGAATCCGGAACCGGAAATTCTGCCGCCGCTGGTAAAAGAAGTGCGCCCGGACGCGATAGTCTGTACTGGCCGTTCTGACTACCCGAATCAGGTTAACAACGTACTGTGCTTCCCGTTTATTTTCCGTGGCGCGCTGGACGTTGGGGCGACCACCATCAATGAAGAGATGAAGCTGGCCTGCGTGCATGCCATTGCAGACCTGGCGCTGGCGGAGCAGAGCGATGTGGTGGCGTCTGCCTATGGTGATCAGGATCTCTCTTTCGGGCCGGAATATCTGATCCCGAAACCGTTTGATCCGCGTCTTATCATCAAGATTGCACCGGCGGTCGCGAAAGCGGCGATGGACTCCGGCGTGGCAACCCGCCCGATTGAAAACTTCGATGATTACATCGAGAAGCTGACGCAGTTCGTCTACAAAACCAACCTGTTCATGAAGCCTGTCTTCGCTCAGGCTCGTACCCAGCCAAAACGTGTGGTACTGGCGGAAGGGGAAGACCCGCGCGTACTGCATGCGACGCAGGAGCTGGTGTCGCTGGGGCTGGCATTCCCGGTACTGATCGGTCGCCCTGGTGTTATCGAAAAACGTATTCAGAAACTGGGCTTGCAGATAGCCATTGGTAAAGACTTCGAAGTGGTCAATAACGAGTCCGACCCACGTTTCAAAGCCTATTGGACTGAATACTTCGAGATGATGAAACGCCGTGGTGTGTCTCAGGAACAGGCGCAGCGTGATATGCGTGCTAATCCGACGCTGATTGGCTCTATCATGGTCCATCGCGGTGAAGCGGATGCGATGATCTGCGGGACGGTCGGTAATTACGAAGAACATTTCGGTGTGGTAGAGAAAGTGTTCGGCTACCGTGACGGTGTGCATGTGGCTGGCGCGATGAACGCGTTGCTGTTGCCGAGCGGTAACACCTTTATCGCCGATACCTACGTCAACCCGGATCCGACACCAGAACAGCTGGCAGAGATTACGCTGATGGCCGCCGACACGGTACGCCGTTTTGGTATCGAGCCTAAAGTGGCCTTGCTGTCGCATTCCAGTTTCGGTACCTCTGATTCGCCGACGGCGAAGAAAATGCGTGCGACGCTGGAACTGGTGAACAAGATGGCGCCGGAGTTGCAGATCGACGGCGAAATGCACGGCGATGCCGCGCTGGTGGAAGCCATTCGTCGTGAACAGATGCCGAATAGCCCGCTGAAAGGGGCGGCTAACATTCTGATCATGCCGAACATGGAAGCTGCGCGTATCAGCTATAACCTGCTGCGCGTTTCTTCTTCCGAAGGCGTGACCGTTGGGCCGGTGCTGATGGGGGTGGCGAAACCGGTACATATCCTGACGCCGATCGCCTCTGTTCGTCGTATCGTCAATATGGTCGCACTGGCTGTTGTGGAAGCACAGACCGCACCGCTGTGATCGTCCTGATTACTGGTGAGAACAACGAAACCGGCAGGGTGACCTGCCGGTTTTTTTTACGCCTGTTGGCGTAGCCACTTATCCAGTTCGTTGGCGAACTGTTGGCGGTCACGCTGGTTTAATGCCGCCGGGCCACCGGTCTGTACACCGCTGGCGCGCAGCGTATCCATGAAATCCCGCATGGTCAGCCGCTCGCGGATGGTATCTTCTGTGTAGCGTTCACCCCGTGGGTTAAGGGCGATAGCCTGCTTTGCCAGTACTTCCGCAGCAAGCGGAATATCGGCGGTGATCACCAGATCGCCAGGCTGAACACGACGCACAATTTCGTTATCCGCGACATCAAACCCTGCGGCCACGCGCAGGCTGTGGATGTGTGGTGACGGCGGCGTTCTGAGCGGCTGGTTGGCCACCAGTGTCAGCCGGGTCGAGGTACGATCGGCTGCACGGTATAACACCTCTTTAATGACGTTAGGGCACGCGTCGGCATCGACCCAGATGGCATTCATCCGCGTGACTCCGGCGATGTTGCGACACCCAGCCAGTCGCGAGCGGGTAAAAAGTCCCGGTACAGCGAGGCTTCCGGGCTGTCTGGCTCGGGTTGGTACTGGTATTCCCAGCGTACCAGCGGCGGCATCGACATCAGAATAGATTCGGTACGGCCGCCACTTTGCAGGCCAAACAACGTGCCCCGGTCCCATACCAGATTAAATTCCACATAACGGCCCCGGCGGTAAAGCTGGAACTGACGCTCCCGCTCGCCCCACGGGATATCTTTGCGGCGATTGACGATAGGCAGATAGGCGTGCTGGAACCCTTCGCCGACTGCGCGCATGAAAGCAAAGCTGGTGTCGAAATCCGGCGTATTGAGGTCATCAAAGAACAGGCCGCCGACGCCACGCGCTTCGTTACGGTGTTTGAGGAAGAAGTAATCATCGCACCATTTCTTGTAACGCGGGTAAACGTCATCGCCAAATGGCTGGCACAAATCAAACGCGGTCTGGTGCCAGTGGACGGCGTCTTCTTCGAAACCGTAGAACGGGGTGAGATCAAACCCGCCGCCAAACCACCATACCGCTGGTTCGCCCGGTTTTTCAGCGATGAAAAAGCGTATGTTGGCGTGGCTGGTTGGCACATAAGGGTTTAGCGGATGGATAACCAGCGACACGCCCATCGCCTGGAAACTGCGTCCTGCCAGCTCGGGACGATGGGTGCTGGCAGAGGGTGGCAGCGATGCGCCTGAAACGTGAGAGAAGTTCACGCCAGCTTGTTCAAATACACGCCCCTGACGCAGAACACGGCTGCGCCCGCCACCGCCGGAGGCATGCTGCCAGGCGTCTTCTATAAAGCTGGCGGTGCCGTCCGCCAGTTCCAGTTGTCGGCACAGGGTGTCTTGCAAACCGAGCAGAAATTGCTTGATAGCGTTGGTGTCCGGTGAACTCATAATGTCCCTTATCATGATAGTAAAAGGCAGTGAGGGCGGATTTCCTGCCCGGGCTGATTCTGGCCTTAGTATATCGGACTTCGCAACGTCGCCCATTGCTGAAAATGTCGCTGGCATGAATTATCAGCCTGCTGTTGAAAACTGTATGATGGAGATATTGCGTCTGCGATGAATCGCGGGATAATCAGGAATAACCGATTGACTCTAGATGGCGAGCAGCAATGGAAATCCGCATATTCAGGCAAGATGACTTTGAAGAAGTGATCACCCTTTGGGAACGTTGTGATTTGCTGCGTCCCTGGAATGATCCGGAAATGGATATTGAACGTAAGCTCAACCATGACCCCGACCTGTTTCTGGTGGCAGAAGTGGGGGGAGAAGTCGTGGGCTCCTTGATGGGAGGGTACGACGGGCATCGCGGTTCTGCCTACTATCTGGGGGTGCATCCTGATTACCGTGGCCGTGGTATCGCCAATGCCCTGATCAGTCGTCTGGAGAAAAAACTGATCGCGCGTGGGTGCCCGAAGATTCACCTGATGGTGCGCCAGAACAACACGGCCGTCATCAGCATGTATGAAAAGATGAATTACGACCTGGTCGATAGCATTACGCTGGGTAAGCGTTTGATTGAAGATCAGGAGTATTAAATCCCGCTGGTGCATCATCGGCTGATAACTACGAGGCGATGCCAACTCGCCTGATTTTCCTGCGCTTATCGGCCGCATTCCTTTTACCTCCCCTTGCTGTATGCGCGCTTGCGCCACGTTCTTCTGTTGTCGTTTCCACGTTCTGCACGCTATCAACATCCTCGCTACAAATATTTGTTGATAATGAATATCATTTGTAAAATAATTACCATTATCAATAATTATTTACATTTGTGTGGGCCGATTGGGGAGTTCAGGGTGGCATACCGTTGCCCTGTTCATGGCTCGATGACTATTTTTATAAATAAAACATGGTATTACTTTGAAAGTTACGCATTCTTTTCTGCTGTCTGTCGCGGTACACCTGTCGGTACTCTGGGCCCTGTTGTGGGGCGTGGTGTCTCGTGAACAGGTTGTGCTGCAGGCCGGGCGTGCCGGGGAAAGTGCGGCAAGTATGCATGTCACGTCATTTTCGCCTCATTCGGTGCGGCTGTTTTCTTCACACCCTGAACCTTCCCCGAGTGTCGAACCGGTTACCGAGCCGGAAACACCTACCGTTCCAGGAACAACCGCAGTTGCTGATGCGTCGGTGGTGCCTGTCAATGAACGCGCGGTAGTGCGTACGGTGTCTGCTGAGACAGCGGTGAAAACGCGCCCGCAAAAACCACCGGAAACGCCGCATACACCAGTTGATGCCACACCGGTGCGAGCGAGTGAAAAAAACGATGTCCGAAAAACGCCGCCCCCGGCGCGTAGCGATAACCGGGATATGCCTGTGGCGGTTGAAACACCGTTGGCAGAGCGGGGAAATCGCACTATGGCGTCGGTGTCTGCCAGTGCATCGGTGGGCGGTCAGGCAGCACCGCAGGGCGAAAGTACTCAAGGGCAGGCCAGTCGTGGCGCAGGAAATAGCCAAAGCGATGTGCTCAAGGCGTTGCAGCGTCGGGTGAGTTACCCGGTTCGGGCGCGTTCAATGGGGGTGGAAGGGCAAGTGCGGTTGCGCTTTGACGTAACATCCAGCGGCACGGTGACCAACATTCGGGTGCTATCAGAAAACCCCGACGGCATGTTTAGCAGCGACGTTATCAAAGATATGGCGCGCTGGCGTTATCAGGCGGGTTCACCCGCCATCGATCAGACCGTGTCAGTCATTTTTCGATTGAGTGGTCATATCGAACTTCAGAATTGATTGTTTTCTTTTCAATATCATCAGGGTACAGGAAATACTGACATGAATAAGCATCTCTATTTGATGATGATACTTGGCGTATCATCAACGGTGACGGCTGCCGAACAGACGACGCAGGCGGAAAATACCGCTACGGATAAACCGGTGACGGCAGAAAAAAAACCAGCCGATGAAGATACGATTTTGGTGCGTTCCACGCCCACCAGCCAGAGTATGGGAACGCAAATTATTAATAGCGAACAGATTCAGCGTCGGCCGACGCGTAACGGTAGCGTTACTGAATTATTGCGTTCCAACCCAAACGTACGGTTTGCAAATGATCTTGATAGCAGTACGACGCCAGGTGAATTGGCGCCGGAAAATGTGTCTTTCCATGGCGAGAAGTTTTACCAGAATAACTACATGATCGACGGGCTATCCAATAATAATGTGATTAACCCAGGAGCCAATAACGGTCAATTGACTAATGCGCCTGATGGTTATTCGCCAACGGATTTGCCTGCCGGTGGCGCGCAATCCTTCTGGGTTAACTCGGAATTGATCGAGCAGTTACAGGTATTCGACAGTAATATCTCTGCGAAATATGGTGATTTTACCGGCGGTGTGGTCGATGCCAAATTAAAAGACCCGAAACTGGATCGCGCTTCCGGCAAAATTTCTTATCGCACCACTCGCGACAGTTGGGCCCGCTATCATATTGACGACGATATTGAAGGTGACTTTTATTCCGCCAGTCAGCTCTATTATCAGCCGAAATTCCGCAAGCATTTTTATTCGGCCACCTTTAATCAGCCGTTAAGCGATAAAGCCGGATTTATTTTTGCCTATAACCGTCAGCAGTCGACCATCCCTTTTTACAACAGTGTGATGGATGAATGGGTCAAACAGACTCGTGAGGCGGAAACCTATTTACTTAAAGGCACTTATCTGGCGGATAACGGCGATGTTTTTCGCCTTACCGGGATGTACGCGCCGCATGAGTCCGGCTATTACAAGAAAGACATTAAAAATGGTGGTTACACCAATACCGGCGGCGGCTATCGCGGCAATATCGAATGGGAACACAACGCCGACTGGGGAAAAGTCAGCAGCCTTGCAGGGTATCAGTCTGAAGAAAACCGTATTGAACACGAAGCGGATACTTACCAGTCCTGGTATCGCTATAACCGGACATCCCGGTTTGTATCCAACGTTGTGGATTGGGGCACCGGTGTGGCGGGAAATACCTCGCAGTTATCGGGGATCGGCGGTTATGGCAAGTATGCCACCGAGAAACGCACCTTCACTTTCAAACAGGATTACGAGCTAAACCCACTGGCGTTATGGGGAACCAGCCATCAGTGGGATATGGGCTGGCAGGTCGATTCTTATCACGCCCAATACCGCCGTTTTAGCGATGTGTATACCAGCCGCAGCACGCCCACCATCAGCACCAGCGTTGTGTGCCAGACTGGCGATGCGTTCTGTATCAATCGCGAACAGTATTTCCGCAGCCGCACGCTGTATCCAGCGCGTCAGGTTGAAGGGAACTACGTGAATTATGCGCTGTATTTGCAAGATAGCGTCAGCTACAAGAACCTGGAGGTAACGCCGGGCGTGCGCCTGCAGTATGACGACTACCTGAAAAACCTCAATGTCGCCCCGCGTCTGGCGGCCTCTTACGATGTATTTGGCGATCGTGCTACCCGTGTTTTTGGCGGTGCCAACCGCTACTACGCCCAGAATATGCTGGCGTACAAACTGCGTTCCGGAATCAACGAGTCGGTGGTGCAGAATCGAACCAACGCCAACAGCGCCTGGACGAACAGCACGACCAGCTATGGCACATATGACTACGATATTTCCGACCTGAAAACGCCGTACAGCGATGAGCTGTCGTTGGGGCTGTCGCAACGGGTGTATGACACCGTCTGGACGCTGAAATGGGTGAATCGCCAGGGGCGTGACCAGTTTGGCCGCAGCAGTCAAACCGATAGCAGCGGTCAACGCTATTACTACCTGACCAACGATGCCCGTACCGAAGGCAATACCGTGTCGCTGACGGTAGAACCGATCAGCCCGTATAAACTGAAATACGCGGACATTCGCTGGGGACTCAGCGCCAGCATGGCGGATAACAAGACCAGCTCACAGATTTATTACGACCAGAGCAACATGGATGACAGCAAGGTGATCTTTAAAGGACGCCTGACCGATCGCCGTGACATGGATGCACTGGACTACAACACGCCGTGGTCGGTTGCACTGAACGTCAATACCTATTTCCCGGCCATTCGCCTGAACTGGGATCATAACCTGACCTATACCTCAGGCTACAAAGGCTATCGCACCACCAGCGTAACCTGCTCCGGCAGCACCAGTCGTGTCAGTGCCTGTGGTGATTACAGCGGTAGCGCCACGTTATATACCGAGCACAAATATCAGGATTACCTCTCTTATGACTGGCGTTTCAATTACTCGCTGCCGACCTACAAAAACCAGTCGCTGGATCTGACGCTGGATGTGATCAACGTGTTCGACAACGTGATCGCCACCTCGCAGGAGTCTACCGGTAATACGGTGACCTACAAGTTGGGACGCCAGTTCTGGTTGGGCGTCGCGTACAACTGGTAATAACTGGTCATGGCTTGCCGCCGGGCATAGTGCTTTCCCCGGCGGTAATACCATTTCCTGGAACTAACACCATTACCCGGCAATAACATAATTTCCCGGCAGTAACACAATGGTTTATCGAACTATTTTGTCTGTTTTATATATTCATGATTGAGTGATTGATGAAAAAAATGACATCCCGCTGGATTGGCATCATCGGCTTGTGCCTGTTCAGTACGCTGGCACCAGCACAAACCGTTACCAGCCCGTTGCCGGTGATCACCGAAGGGCAACTGGCTAATGGCTTGCGTTACACCCTTGTGCCGTTAGCCGGGCAACAACAACGGCTGGATATCCGGCTGCTGGTTGAGTCCGGTTCGCTGGATGAGCAGGACGGTGAATCCGGCGTGGCGCATATGGTAGAGCACATGGTGTTTCGCGCGACACAGGATTATCCGGCTGGATTGGCTCAAACGCTGGGGCAACAGGGTTGGATCCGTGGGCAGCACTACAATGCCATGACCAATTACGAGCGCACGATGTACATGTTGAGTCCGCCAGCGGGTAAAGCCTCGTTGGCGCTGGCGCTGAACGTGTTGGCGCAGATAGCAGGACACGCGCGTTTCGAACCGGAAGACTGGCAGCGCGAGCGCCAGGTGATTCTGGAGGAATGGCGCGGCAAGCTCGGAGTCGCAGAGCGCATGAATCAGCAGCGGGTCGCTGCCATCAGGCATGGTTCTCGTTATCCCGAGCGCCCGGTTATCGGCACTGAAGCTTCCATTCAGAACACACCGGTGACGGTGCTGCGCCGTTTTTATGACCGCTGGTATCACCCCCGTAATATGCGCCTGATCGTGATAGGCGACCTGCAGCCCGAGCAGGTAAAACAAGCGATTTCGCAGGTGATGGGGAGTCTGCCGGACACGCCGATCCCATCGCGGCCGTCGTATGAGCCGACGTTGCGCCCGCAACTGCATGTGGCGCGCCTGCAAGACAGTCAGAGCAGCGTTAGCCAGGTGTCATTCGTGTTCCGTTTTGATGACGCTGCGGCCAAAGCGACAGGGGAAGAGGGGATGCGCCGTCGTCTGATTAACCAGATAACGCTGGATGCCCTGAGCAGGCAGGTGCAGCGTCAGCCGCTCTCTTCGTCTTCGGCAGTCAGCAGTCTGGTGGTGCGCAAGTCTGATATCGGCACTACCACGGTAGCGCTGGGGCTGTTTGCTTCGGTGCTGCCGCAAGGGCATCAGCAAGGAATTAACGCCGTGCTGCAAGAAATTGCTCGCTTGCAGCGTTATCCGCTTCACGAGCCGGATATCACCGCAATCAAGGACGAGTTACGTCAATCGGCGGAGAACATGGCGGCGACGCCAGAGCAGCACGAGTTTTCCGATTGGGTACAGCAACTGGTGGTGCCGTGGCAGCAGGGCCGTCCTTACATCGGCAAGCAACAGCTGGGGCAACAGGCGCTCGCGGTACTGAAAACCATCACGGCCGATGATATCAACACCTGCCTGCAACGCTGGTTGTCGTCGCCTGATCAACTGGTTCAGTTCAGTGTCCCCGGTAGCCTGCCGTTCACACCACCTTCAGCGGCGGCAATTGAGCAACTGCGTCAGTCGGTCGCGCAGCGTGAGCTGGCACCGTTACAACTGCCGGTGACGCGGGTTACGCCAGTACTGCCGCCGAGCGAAGGCCGTGGCGAGGTTGCTGGTGTACATCTCTTCCCGGAGCAGAAGGTGGAAGAGTGGCAACTGACCAACGGTGATCGTCTGGTGTGGCTACGCACGCCTCAGGCTGGCAAAACAGTCTCACTGACCATGCTGTCGTCTGCTGGTTTTATGGCGCCGGGGCGTGAACCGTGGCTGTCTCAGCTTGCTGCCCAGTTGATCAGCCAAAGCGGGCCTGCGGGATGGACAGGCCGTGATTTGAACGACTGGAAAAAAGCACGAAAACTCTCCCTCAGTCTGGATTATCAGCCAGATGAACTGCGCTGGAGCGGGAGTACGAGCCCCGATAAGCTGGAGGCGTTGCTGCATCTTTATCACGTGATGAATCGCTCGGCGAGTATCGACGAAAGTGATCTCCGCGAGAGCCTGGCGACACTAAAACGTCAGCAGAGTACCCGCGAGCAGAGCATTAGCGCCCGGCGGGAGCGGGAGAGCGCCGAATTGCAGTTTGGCAAAACCGGTGTGCCTTTCCCGACACCAGTACAACTGGATGCCGTGACCAGCGAACAACTGGCGCAACAGTGGCGGCAGACGGTGGCGGCACCGGTAACTTATTACCTGCTGGCGGACTTACCGGCAGAGCAATTGCGCCCACTGGTGGAGCGCTATCTGGCTTCGTTGCCTCGCCAGTCCGTTGGGGAAAGCCCGCAATATCTGGCACAGGAAGGGAAGCGCGAGCGCATTTCCGCCATCAATCTGGAGCCGAGAGCGGATGTTTATCTGTGGAGTTTTTCACCCCAAACCTGGACGCCGCAGCAGGCGGTGCAGGTGAACATCGCCGCCCGGCTGGCGGCGCGCTATCTCAAGGCCAGCCTGCGGGATGAGGCGCAGGGCGTGTATAACCTGAAGATGGAAAGCCGCCTGAATGATAAGAGCCAGCGCATTGAAACAGTGCTGCGTTTCACCACTTCGCCGCAACGGGCGCAGGCGTTGAGGCATAACGCCCAGCAGGTGTTGGAAACGTTGGCGACGCGCATCACACCGCAGGATGTCGAACAGGAGCGCAAACAGTTTATTCACAGCGAACGAGCCCGTCAGGAAGACATCACCACCCTGATGTCCCGGCTGATACTGAGTTACCGCCATTATCACGACCCTCGCTATCTGACCCAACTGGATAGCCTGGCACCGGCGATCACCGTTGAAACGGTGCGTGACGCGGCGTCCCGGCTGTGGCATCCGCAAAATCAGGTGTTGTACATCACACTGCCGAACATCACGCTGCCGCAGGAGAAAAAATCGTGAGCACCTTTCTGCAGGCGTTTGCCCTGTTATGCCGTCCATTCTGGCTTGATCGGCGTTACTGGCCATGTTGGTTGTTGCTGGCCACGATCGTGGCGATGGGCGGCAGCATTGTGTACCTCAACGTCCGTATCAATGACTGGAGCAAGACCTTTTATGATGCGTTGGGAGCATTCGATAGCAGTCTGCTTTACCGTCTTATCAAAGAGTATTGCCTCTATATCCTGATTTATATCGGTATCTTCGTGTATCAGGAGTGGCTGACCAAACTGTTAATCATTCGCTGGCGTGAACAGATGACGGCGGCGTTTATCGACAGCTGGCTGGCGAAACGCACGTTTTATCGCCTGTCGTTAAGTGGTCAGGTGGATAACCCGGATCAGCGTATCGCGCAGGATGTCGACCTGTTCGTCACCCAAACGGTACGGCTGTCCGTGTCGTTTATCATCACGTTCGCTCAACTGTGCTCGTTTCTGGTGATCCTGTGGGATCTGTCCGGTGTGCAGCACTTTACCTTGTGGGGGTACAGCGTCACGGTCAGCGGTTATCTGGTGTGGGTTGCGGTGCTCTATACCCTGCTGGGAAGTTTGATTACCCAGTGGATCGGCAAGCGGCTGCACGGTATCAATTACCATAAGCAGCTGGCGGAAGCCGATTTCCGTGCCTCACTGTTGCGTAAGCACGACAGCGCAGAGCAGATTGCCTTGTATGGCGGTGAGCAGCAGGAAAAACGCCAGCTTGGCAGCTATTTTGCTTCGATTGTCGGCAACTGGCGCGCATTGATGAACGCCGAGCGTAATCTGGGCCTGTTCACCGTCGGCTATACCCGTGTCAGTCTGATCGTACCGGTATTCGCCGCGCTGCCGGCATTTCTCAGCAAAACGGTGACGCTAGGTGGCCTGATGCAGATCCGCAGTGCGTTCGGCCAGGTGCATAGCGCACTGAGCTGGTTTATTCGGGTGTACTACTCGCTGGTAGAGCTGTCTGCCAGTATGGCGCGTCTGGATCAGTTCCGGCGGGAAATCGACGCGCATCAGGATACGGCGATGCCGTTGGTGCAAGGAGATCAACTGCATGTGGAGCGGCTCAGTTTCTCCACACCGCAGGGACGGCTGCTGCTGCGTCACGTGACGTTCCAGTGCGCACCCGGCAGTTGGAACTGCCTTTCCGGTCACAGTGGATTGGGAAAATCGACGCTGTTGCGTACGCTGGCCGGATTGTGGCCCTATTACGAGGGGGCCTGGCAAGTGGGCCGCGGTATGCCGCTGTTGCTGCCGCAGCAGAGTTATCTGGGGCAGGGGACATTAGCGGAGGTGGTGTGTTATCCGCACGCGCCGCTGGATGATGAGGCTACGCTGCGTCAGGTACTGGAGCAGGTTGGGCTCGGTGACTGGGGTGAGCGGTTACAGCAGCAGATGAACTGGGATCGGGTTTTCTCCGGTGGTGAACGTCAACGGCTGGCGCTGGCAAGGGCGCTGATCAATCGCCCGGATCACCTGTATCTGGATGAGGCCACCAGCCATCTTGATCCGCAGGCTGCACGGCATTTGCTGGGCGTCATCCGTCAGGCATTGCCGGATTGCACCGTCATTGCGGTTACTCACCAACAGGAACTGGCCGATTTGTTCCACTACCACATTGATCTGGCGGCGTTTCGCTGATCGTTCTCCCTCTGGTCGGCGGCGTTTTTATCTGATGAACGTTTTATCAGGTTGAAATGGTCCCCGGCCAGTCTGAACAATGGTAATCTTGGCGCCATTGTGCGCGCCGTGGATAACCCCGCGCGAATATTTACGGCACTTTTTGCCGGGGGCGGACTCCAACAGCCAGCACATCAAGGCTGACGACTGTGAGTCGGCACCGTTTTATGTTGAGGAGTCGAGTGTGACAAAAGTGCGTCCGTTGTTTCTGGCTTTCCCGCTGTTGTTGGCAGGGTGCAGCACCCTTTCCAGTTTTTCCTGGTCCAGTTTGTCGCCGTTTAACTGGTTCGGTCATCGGTTAACGGTGTCGGACGCGGGCGTGGGTGATATTAATGCCGCTACTCCTATGCTGGAGTCTGAACTGGACAAGGCACTGAATGGTGATTACCGCCTGCGTGGCGGTATGGAAACCCGTAACGGCAAACTGGTCTCTATCTATGAAGCGCTTAAGGATGACAGCGTCAGGCTGGAAATCAGCGGTGCGCCGAAAGGCCAGGTGAAGCAGGTGACCGTGATGGATAAGGCTGTTGCCAGCGAGTGGGGCGTAAAAATCGGTGATGAGTTCAGCTCACTTTACAGTAAAGCGTTTGGTGTTTGCCAGCCGGGACAAGGCGCGGATGCCCGCAGCGTGGAGTGTGTGGCGCCGCAGGGGAAACACGTGAGTTACCTGTTTTCTGGCGACTGGAATGGCCCGGAAGGGTTGATGCCGTCCGACGATATTCTTAAAGACTGGAAGGTCACGAAGATTGTCTGGCATGCACAGGGCCGGGAATAATTTATCGGACTCGTTCGTCAATGTACTCGCCGGGGCAATACTGCTCCGGCTTTTTTTGATACTCGATTTATACCTCACTAGCTGCACACGACTTTTCTTCCTCTTAAAATATTATCATTGAGTGCTGTACAATTTTATTGAAGCCCTATTTTATTGAGGATAGTGTGATAATGATCATACCGTCTTAAGAATGAAGATGATATTTAATCGTTCTCTCACCCGAGTCATTGCGGAGTAATACATTATGAATCATCTTGAGTTACTGGCAATGCGCCAGCTTTTTCTATTAAGTGTGGATGAGGCTGCGTACTATATTGCTGAGGATGGAAATAACGAACAGTGGGAAATGTGGGAACGCGGCGAAAGGGAAATACCTTTGCCGATTGTTGAAAAGTTTGAATCAATGAAAAAGGAGAGAAAGCAGAGAATCAGCGCAATAATTGAAAAAATTAATAACAGGATTGGTAATAACACCATGCGTTCATTTAGTAGTTTTAATGAGTTCCTTGCCGTCTATACGGATGGGGATTTTCTGGAATGGAAAGTGTATCAATCTGTTGCCAACGAGCTTTACTCACGTGATTTGGAGCGATTGTGCTAAGAACACTCCGGTAATAAGGCATACCTTTATACGCTGCCAGACACATGACCATTGTGCGCCAGATACGGGCGCAGCAAGGAAGAATGGGGTGTTAGCACATGCGTGTCACAGATGTGATTATCTGCCTGACAGCAATGAGTGGGGCGTCCTTCCATGAGTGGAATCTGACCGTTAAAACGATATTGAAATCGTTGTGGTGAATAGCCACTCACTGGTGTGAGGAATGAATAACGAAAGATTATTTCTATAAAAGAAACATACTATCTTGCATTTTACTTATATGGTGGTTGTGAACGAGGTTTATTCATAATGAAAGCATAGCCTGACTTCTATTGTTAAATAACAATGTGGATGTTGCGTTTTTGTTTTTTATTTGTGTGGATAAAATAGAGTGATTTATTTTTTATGTGCATTGGCTCATAAAATTCTACTATAGAAAGAATCTATGAATTGTGAATAAAAAAGGAATTATTTATTTTAAGAATGAGTTGATAGCATAAGAGCAGTATTGAATATCTGAGATTAAATGTGTTTTATGGGCAGACAAGACGGTGATTTTTTTGTCTGCATGACGCCAGGTGATTTGCCGTGAGAAGGTTGCGCTCCACCCTCTGTGTCGTACCCATTGATGAATGGGTATCCGGGTGAAATAAGGAAATGCCGCTGAATGACAGCATCCTTTTCTGAACAGAAGGTCCTGTATGAAAAATCGCTATATACCAACGGCATTTGGCTTGTACCTCAATTATCTGGTACATGGCATGGGCGTCATCCTGATGAGCCTGAATATGCAGCACCTGGAACAGCAATGGCACACCGATGCGGCTGGGGTATCCGTCGTCATCTCTTCGTTGGGGATCGGTCGACTGAGTCTGTTGCTGATTGCCGGAACGCTTTCCGATCGCTTTGGTCGGAAACCTTTTGTTTATCTTGGTATTGCATGCTATCTGGTATTCTTTTTGGGCGTGCTCGGCACGACTAATATTGTTGTTGCTTACTGTTTTGGCGTGCTTGCCGGAATGGCCAACAGTTTTCTGGATTCCGGTACTTATCCATCACTGATGGAGGCGTTTCCTGATAGTCCAGGCACAGCGAATATCCTGATCAAGGCGTTTATTTCTGGCGGACAATTTTTGCTGCCATTGGTGATAAGTATACTGGTGTGGGCCGATCTCTGGTTCGGTTGGTCGTTTTTGCTCGCCGCCAGCATCATGATGTTAAACGCGGTGTGTCTGTTCCGATATCCATTTCCGCCATCTCGTTCACAGCCCAATAGGGCTGAACGGGTTGATAAAACAGGGCGGATTGATACGAAGAGTAGCCCGACACGGGTGGAGAAAGAGCACCATACGTGCGCCATGCTGGATCTTGCCAGTTTTACCTTATTCGGCTACATCGCTATGGCAACGTTCTACCTGATCAGCCAATGGCTGTCGCAGTACGGGCAGTTTGTGGTTGGTATGCCTTATGAAATGTCGATCAAGCTGCTCAGTATCTACACCATCGGCTCGCTGTTTGGGGTTGTGATTACCGCTGGACTGGCGAGGAGTAACACCCACTCAAGTCTGGTGCTGATCTGCTGCACTTTCCTGTCTTTCATCTCGTTGTTGGTGGTATGCCTTTATCCCAGTGTGAAGGTGGTGATCCTATTTGCCTTTGTAATCGGTTTTTCTGCGGCGGGTGGGGTGTTACAACTGGGGCTAACACTGATGGCATTGCGTTTTCCCTACGCAAAGGGGAAAGCCACCGCTATTTATTACAGTGCGGGTAGCCTGGCGACATTCACTATTCCGCTGGTAACGGCCCGGCTGTCGCAAGTCAGTATCGCCAGCATTATGTGGTTTGACGTCGGCCTGGCGGCAGCCGGTTTCCTGACCGCGTTGTTTATTGGCTACCGCGAGATGGAAGCCCGCCGCTGTTCCGTCAGTATGAATCAGCTTGGAGCCTGACCACAAGACCGGTGCAATACCGCTAATGTCTACCGGAAAGCGAGTATTTTCATTGAGTTCAGTTTCCTGGCGTTAGCACCATCATGTTAACGCTAACGACTGACAGGTACTGAGGATGAATTGCTTAAAAGAGTCTGCTGCCGGTGACAGGGTGCGATCTTTGTGCGTCGCCAGATAGACATAGCGCGTCTGGCCAGGATTGCGAATGCGCATGACATGCACGTTGGAGAGTGACAGCGTACTGATACGGGGCATGATCGCGATACCGTAGTTGATGCTCACCAGCCCCACCATCGCGGTATCTTCCTCCACATAACAGGCGATTTCGGGGATCAGTTTTTTCTGCATGAAGATCTTGTCGATGAACTGCCGCAGCCCGCTTTTCTGGGAGAAAAAGATGAACGGGTAGGCGATGGCGTCCTCCAGATCGATTTCACTGTCATCGCGTTGCGCCAGCGGGTGGTCGCGTGAGGTCACCAGCACCAGCTCCTGGCTGATCACCGGGATAAATTCAATGTCTGACTCGTCCGGAATATGGGAACACAGCGCCATGTCAAATTTATCTTCTTTGAGGTCCTGCACGATCGACAGTGTGGTGCCTTGAAAAAAAGCGAAGCGTTTATTGGTATTTTCTGGAATATGAATAAAACGATCGATCAATTGCGGTACTACCATTTCCCCCATGGTGTAAATAAACGCCAGATTGATGACCTCATCGTGAGGCGCGCACATTTTCCTCAGCGCTGTGCGACCATTTTCCAATTCAAGTAGCGCACCTTCGACATAGGGTAAAAAGAGTTGCCCGCTCTGGGTAATTCGAACATTGCGCCCATGCCGTTCAAACAGGGTGACCCCCAGTTCTTTTTCCAGTTCGGAGATAGCATGGCTCAACGAGGGTTGCGTAATGTTCAGACTGAATGCCGCTTCCGTGTAGTGCTGCTTTTCTGCCAGTCGTTTGAAATAGTGCAGTTGTTTTAAATTCATTTTGGTTCTCATGAAGTTAATGCAGCGCGAAGCAATGTCGCCTAATAATATCAACATACTGCAAATATTTGCCGTGTACCGCTGATTAAATCACATTATGTGTCAGGCCGTTGCCTAAATATGGCGGTGTTTTAATGGTACGGCGCTACGGTATCCCGGTATGCAACATTATTATGGCCTTGTGCAAAATAGCATGTCTTTTAGAGTGCGAAATACAGGAGAGTAAGGTAAATGGATTGTTAATTGAAAACGGCGCTGTTGTATCCCTCCACGCGAATTCGATGATGGAGAGAGAGGTAGCCTGTCTTCTCATTTTTCTTTCTCATGTATTAATGCAGGCTAACTCACAATAACGGGGTATTGTTTTTTATCGTGGCAGTAGTTGGCATGAAAATAATTTTTACGCACGAATTATAAAAATAAATTTGAAGAAAATTGCATTGTTTTATTCTGTTGGTTTGGTGCTGGGTACGGTGTCTTTCGGCATCGTGATGTGGTGATTTTGTAAAATAGAGAACAAATCATCAACACCCTGAATTAATGGAGCCTGTCTTTTCCTGCAATAAAGTTTGCAACGAAAACCTTATATTACGTTTTTATTGTTCCCCTTGCCGGTTACATTAAATACAGATAGTAATTTAGCAAGATTTTACGAAACGTAGCGCTCATAGAAAATAAAAGAAAGAGAGGGAAATAAGACGGCTTGCACAATTTTTTAGAGAAGTAAGATTTTTGCAAGAAATACAGTTTGTGCAATGAAAACTGTGCAATGAAAAAATCACTATAAACGGAGAGAAGCATGAGCCAGAACAAGGCCTTCAATTCGCCATTTTTATTAGCTGTTATCGGCATATATCTAAGCTATTTTCTTCATGGTATCAGCGTCATCACCCTGGCGCAGAATATGACGAGTCTGGCGGCAAAATTCGGCACTGACAATGCGGGAATTGCCTATCTTATTTCAGGCATTGGCCTGGGAAGATTGGTCAGTATTTTGTTCTTCGGGGTGATTTCCGATAAGTTCGGTCGCCGCGTGTCGATTCTTATCGGGGGGGGGCTGTATTTACTGTTCTTCTTCGGTATTCCTTCCAGCCCGAATCTGATCGTTGCTTTTATTCTCGCTGTCTGCGTGGGGGTAGCCAATGCCGCGTTGGATACCGGTGCCTATCCGGCATTGATGGAGGCTTATCCCAAAACGTCCGGTTCGGCCGTTATTCTGCTCAAGGCAATGATTTCTTTCGGACAAATGTTCTATCCGGTGTTGGTCGGCTACCTGATCACCAGCAATATCTGGTACGGCTACGGCATTGTCCTGCCGGGGATCGCGTTCCTGCTGGTATCGCTACTGATAGTAAGAAGTAAATTCCCAAGCCAGATGGTGGATGCCAATGCCATCAAAGATTTGCCGCAGATGAATCAGAAGCCGCTGGCCTGGCTGGAAGGCGCGGCATCCATCGTATTCGGCGTCGCTATCTTCTCCACCTTTTACGTTATCGTGGTCTGGATGCCGAAATATGCCGTAGCCTATGCCGGTATGGCGGAAACCGACGCGTTGAAGACCATTTCTTATTACAGCATGGGCTCGTTGGTATGCGTATTCGTCTTCGCTCTGTTGTTGAAAAGCATGGTTCGTCCAGTCTGGGCCAACGTGTTCAACTCTGCATTGGCGGTGGTGGCCAGCACGGTGATTTATCTGTATCCCTCTGCACTGGTTTGTAACGTCGGTGCATTTATTATCGGTTTCTCTGCTGCCGGTGGATTATTGCAACTGGGCGTCTCTGTGATGTCTGAGTTTTTCCCGAAAAGCAAAGCAAAAGTCACCAGTCTTTATATGTTGATGGGCGGCCTGGCTAATTTCGTGATTCCCATTATCACCGGTTATTTATCCAAAATTGAATTGAAATACATCATTCTGCTGGATATTGGTTTTGCTGCATTATCGCTGCTCGCCGCATTAATCGTTTTCGTTCGTTATTACAAGGTATTCAATATTCCTGAAAACGATGTGCGTATGGGGGAAAGCCTGTTTTCGATGAAAAATGCCAGTAATAGACCATCGCATTCATAAGCAGAATTTCACGTCATCATAATAATGACGCAAGTAACAAGAATATATTCATAGCGTAAGGAGTTTATAATGGATGTCACTGCAAAATATGAACTGATTGGATTAATGGCCTATCCAATCAGACACAGCCTGTCACCGGAAATGCAGAATAAAGCGCTGGAAGAAGTTGGGTTACCTTATACCTATATGGCTTTTGAAGTGGATAACACCACCTTCCCTCAGGCGATAGCAGGGCTTAAAGCACTAAAAATGCGTGGTACTGGGGTGTCCATGCCCAATAAACAGCTGGCCTGCGATTATGTGGATGAATTGACGCCAGCAGCCAAACTGGTCGGCGCGATTAATACCATCGTCAACGACGATGGTTACCTCAAAGGCTATAACACCGACGGCACCGGGCATATCCGCGCCATCAAGGAAAGCGGCTTTGATATTAAAGGTAAAACGATGGTGCTGGTCGGAGCTGGCGGCGCATCCACGGCGATCGGTGCTCAGGCGGCTATTGAAGGCATTAAGGCCATCAAGCTGTTCAACCGTCGTGATGAGTTTTACGAAAAGGCGCTCGCCTTTGCCAAACGCGTGAACGACAACACCGACTGCATTGTTACCGTGCATGATCTGGGTGATCAACAGGCGTTCGCTGATGCTATCGCCAGCGCGGATATTCTGACCAACGGGACTAAGCTTGGGATGAAACCGCTGGAAAACGAGAGCATCGTTACGGATAAATCCTTGTTGCGCCCAGGGTTGTTGGTCACCGAATGTGTTTACAACCCTCATATCACCAAACTGTTGCAGATGGCGATGGACGCTGGCTGCAAGACCATTGATGGTTATGGCATGTTGCTGTGGCAGGGGGCAGAGCAGTTCAAACTCTGGACCGGAAAAGACTTCCCGTTGGAATACATTAAAAAAGCGATGGGGTTTGGCGCCTGATGGTCCGCGTCGGCTGTTAGTTGCCCAACGGTGGGCCGCCTGACGCACACTGTTCGCTCAGGCGGTTCTGGTCAGGGTATCAATTTTAAGGGGACAACATGAATACCGTAACCGTGAAGAATGTGGTGATAGGGGAAGGTGCGCCCAAAATCATCGTATCGTTGATGGGGAAAGAGGTGTCTTCCGTGGAATCGGAGGCGCATTACTACCGGGATTTTGACTTCGATATCCTGGAATGGCGCATCGACCACTTTAATAGCGTGGATAACATCGACAGCGTGCTGGATGCCGCGCACAAGCTGCGTACCATCATTCGTGAGAAACCGATTCTCTTTACGTTTCGTACCGCCAAAGAAGGGGGCGAGAAAGAGATTGCCCCGCAAGCTTATATCGCGCTGAACAAGAGGATGATCGACAGCGGCCTGGTGGACATGATCGATCTGGAGCTATTTACCGGTGACCAACTGGTGAGTGACACCATCGCTCACGCGCATGCCAAAGGCGTCAAGGTGGTGATGTCCAACCATGATTTCCACAAAACGCCGCCGAAGGAAGAGATAGTCAAACGCCTGTGCAAAATGCAGGAGCTGGGTGCGGATATTCCCAAGATTGCATTGATGCCACAAAGCAAGAACGACGTGCTGACGTTGCTGTTAGCTGCGCAGGAAATGTCCGAGAAATATGCGGATCGTCCGATCATCACCATGTCGATGTCGAAAGCCGGGGTGATTTCACGTCTGGCGGGGGAAGTTTTCGGGTCGGCGGCAACGTTCGGTGCGCTGAAAAAAGCGTCCGCACCCGGTCAGATAGCCATCAAGGATTTGAGAGACGTGCTGAGAATTTTGCATGAAGCCTAATTGACAGGCATTGACGTATTTATTCAGGCGAACCTGAATAAGATAAATATCAAACAGCATGACTAACGAGAGAAATAGCATGAGTGCTATGGCTCGAATGCCCATATATTATCAATAAGCGGAATTGATAACGTTAATTGCGATAAGTGTAACGGTAAAAATAGTTTCATTCAAAAATGAATGTGTATTTATTGCGTTTAAATAACAGACGATGAAGGTTATTTAACACCGCTGTAGCGTATTTCATTTTTGAACAGGAAAATAATTTAATTCGGCCTGAGTCAGGAGTAGCTATGAAGCTGGAAAAACCGAAAAGAGTCGATGGCAGAGTCCCGGTATTATCTGCCGAAGACGCTGTTAACTATATTCCGGATGAAGCCACGCTTTGTGTATTAGGTGCTGGTGGCGGCATCCTTGAAGCCACAACATTAATTACTGCGTTATCCGAAAGATATAAAGCTACGCAGTCACCGCGCAACCTGTCGCTCATCAGCCCAACAGGGTTGGGGGATCGCGCTGAGCGCGGTATCAGCCCACTGGCACAGGAAGGTTTAGTGAAATGGGCGCTGTGCGGTCATTGGGGGCAGTCGCCGCGTATTGCCGATTTGGCCGAGCAGAACAAGATCGTCGCTTATAACTATCCGCAAGGGGTGCTGACCCAGACTCTGCGTGCCGCAGCAGCGCATCAGCCCGGCATCCTGAGTAATATCGGTATCGGCACGTTTGTCGACCCGCGTCAGCAGGGCGGGAAGCTCAATGAAGTCACCAACGAAGCGCTGATCAAACTGGTTGAAATCGATAATCAGGAATATCTGTATTACAAGGCGATAGCGCCGAACATCGCGTTTATCCGCGCCACCACCTGTGACAGCGAAGGCTATGCCTCGTTTGAAGACGAAGTGATGTATCTGGATGCGCTGGTGATCGCACAGGCCGTCCACAACAACGGCGGCATCGTGATGATGCAGGTTCAGAAGATGGTGAAGAAAGCCACGCTGCACCCTAAATCGGTCAGGATTCCGGGCTATCTGGTGGATATCGTGGTTGTCGATTCGAATCAGACCCAGCTCTATGGCGGCGCGCCGGTCAACCGCTTTATTTCCGGTGACTTCACGCTGGATGACAGCACCAGGATGGAGATCCCGCTCAACCAGCGCAAACTGGTTGCCCGTCGCGCACTGTTCGAAATGCGCAAAGGCGCGGTTGGTAACGTAGGGGTAGGGATTGCCGATGGTATCGGTCTGGTGGCGCGTGAAGAGGGATGCGCCGATGATTTCGTGCTGACGGTGGAAACCGGCCCGGTGGGCGGCATCACTACCCAGGGGGTGGCGTTTGGCGCCAATGTGAACACGCGCGCCATTTTGGATATGACGACCCAGTTCGACTTCTACCATGGCGGTGGTCTGGACGTGTGTTACCTGAGTTTCGCCGAAATCGATCAGCACGGTAACGTCGGTGTGCACAAATTCAACGGTAAGATCATGGGGACCGGCGGGTTTATCGATATCAGCGCCACGTCGAAGAAAATCATTTTCTGCGGCACGCTGACCGCAGGCAGCCTGAAAACCGTCGTGGGGGATGGCAAGCTGAGCATTACCCAGGAAGGGAAAGTTAAAAAATTCATTAAAGAAATACCGGAAATTACCTTCAGCGGAAAAACGGCGCTGGAGCGTGGTCTCGATGTCCGTTATATCACCGAACGTGCGGTATTTACGTTGAAAGACGATGGTTTGCATTTGGTCGAAATCGCACCCGGTGTCGATCTGGAAAAAGATATTTTGGCCCAGATGGACTTCACGCCAATTATTTCCAGCGATCTGAAATTGATGGATGAAAGAATGTTTCACGACAACGTCATGGGATTTGTCTTGCCTGAAGCAGATTAATAATAGGAGTAAAGAAGATGAACTTTGCTTTAACCGAAGAGCAAGAACTCTTGCTTGCCAGTATTCGGGAATTAATTACCAATAATTTCCCGGAAGAATATTTCAGAACATGCGATCAGACCGGGACTTATCCCAAAGAGTTCATGAAAGCGTTGTCTGACAACGGTATTTCCTTGTTGGGTGTGCCAGAAGAATATAACGGCATTCCCGCCGACTATGTCACCCAGATGCTGGCGCTGATGGAAGTGGCGAAATGCGGTGCGCCGGCGTTTCTTATCACCAACGGGCAATGCATTCACAGTATGCGTCGTTTTGGTTCGGCGGAGCAGTTGCGTAAAACGGCTGAGAGCACGCTGGCGACCGGCGACCCGGCTTACGCGCTGGCGCTGACCGAACCCGGTGCCGGTTCAGACAACAGCAGTGCCAGCACGTCTTATACGCGCAAGAACGGCAAAGTGTATCTGAACGGTCAGAAAACCTTTATCACCGGGGCGAAAGAATACCCCTACATGCTGGTACTGGCGCGCGATCCGGAACCGAAGGATCCGAAAAAAGCCTTCAGCCTGTGGTGGGTGGAATCGAACAAGCCGGGTATTAAGATTAACCCGCTGCATAAAATCGGCTGGCATATGCTGAGCACCTGCGAAGTCTATCTGGACAATGTCGAGGTGGATGAAAGCGATATGGTCGGTGAAGAAGGCATGGGTTTCCTGAACGTAATGTACAACTTCGAAATGGAACGCCTGATTAACGCCGCCCGTAGCACTGGCTTTGCCGAGTGCGCGTTCGAGGATGCCGCCCGCTATGCTAATCAGCGCATCGCGTTCGGCAAGCCTATCGGTCATAACCAGATGATCCAGGAAAAACTGGCGCTGATGGCGATCAAAATCGAAAACATGCGCAATATGGTGATGAAGGTGGCCTGGCAGGCGGATATGCACCAGTCACTGCGTACCAGTGCTGCGCTGTGTAAGTTGTACTGTGCGCGTACCGCTCTGGAAGTCATTGATGATGCAATCCAGATCATGGGCGGCCTTGGCTATACCGACGATGCGCGCGTTTCCCGCTTCTGGCGCGATGTGCGTTGCGAACGTATCGGCGGCGGCACTGACGAAATCATGATTTATATTGCTGGTCGTCAGATCCTGAAAGATTACCAGGACAAGTAATAATCCTCAGTGCGGTTCACCCGTTATGGGTGAACCGTCATGTAGACGGATGTTGGCCACGTCAATATTACTCTGTTGAGTCATGCATTTTTATACGCGGGTTATTCTCCCCGGTCACTGCTTCATCATGTTTCCGGGGATGCTATTTAGTTACTGACGCATGGGCAATATATTATATTGAAAATAATATATTGTATTGAAGAGAATGTCTTGTATTGAAGGGGATGAGGCACTTTTATCAATAAATATGCCCAAACATAATTATGTCAGGGCATGGTCAATGTGGCATTAAATCAGTATCTCCTCGCTACCGTCAAACTGGGGCATGTATTCCAATCTGTTAAGGTCATTTTTAAACTGTTTTCGATAGTCTGACGGTGAGCAGCCTACATGTCGAATAAATAGTTTTGTGAAATGATCAACGTTATCGTACCCGACTTTAAGTGATATTTCATTCAGGCAGAGGTCGGTGTTGGTTAATGAAAACTTTGCTTCGGTAATTCGGCGTTTAATGACGTAATTGATCGGGGATATTCGATATTCTTTGGTGAATTCGTGGCAAACATAGCTGACGCTGGCGCGGAATTTTTTAGCCAACTGTTCCAGCGTGATCTTTTCCCGATAATGGTTGTTGAGATAAAAAAGAATATCTTTTACCAGAACGTCTTTTTTCATATATCCCAGTTCGGACCGGCTGGCATTTTTGAAATTTTCATAATAAAGAACAGTCAAGGCGTAACTGAATGCATCATAAACCAGCGACGACGCATGATTGTTCTGGCGTGGCAACAGCAGGCTGATTTCCTGGAGGATGCTTTTGATAACGGCTTTATTCTTGACCATGGAGACGACAGGGCATGAGTGCGGCTGCATGAGTCGGCCTTCTTCCAGTCCATTGATTTTAAATCCGTAAACAGCACAGGTACAGGTGGTGGCGGGGGATGCGACGTCTGATGCCACCGTATGCAGGCTGCCGCGTTCTATCACGATGATGTCGCCGGCATGAGCAACGTAACTGGAGGAATCTATCGTGAGATTGACGACACCTTTTTTGACATATATCAGTTCGGTTTCCGTTTCATGGACATGATGACCCGATTCCCAGTTGGGATCGTCGCTAATAACATAGCGGGAGAGTTTGGGCGTCAATCCGTTTTCAAAAATGGTATCCATTTTATTATCAAATCTGTACTGATACATAATGACCTCCCCGGTTAGCCGTAAGGTGCAAATCAATGACTGGATGGTTCAATCGAGTAAGTAAAGACAGTATATAACACGAAATAACTGAGCCCCCAAACAAGATTGTTTGTATGTCATGCAAGATTGTGCGCTGGTGCAAATAATGGATAACTCTGCTTTTCATTAATAAAATCTATAGAATTATGCATAAAAACTATGGAATGGATGGTGAGGAGAGTACAGCGCGGAGATACGGCATTCATAATACAATGTGATGTTTATTTTGAATTAAAAATATCAGGGAAAAATAGAATGTATAGAAGTAAATATGATGGCAGTCACAGCGTGTTATCGAGGTTTTACCTCTTGTGGCGATTGTGACATAACACGATGTTTGCTTTATCCCCTCCAGAGTAGAGATAAACAGAAAACAATTAATTAACACTGGATTGATGTTAACGTTTTTTTCTGCAAGATAGTTGGTAACTAAAACATATTATCATGTCGTATTTTATCTGCTGCGGCAGCAATATATCAGCATCAATATAGCAGTCAGTATATTCGTTTTAGCTAAATGATTTTTCCTGTGCCTGGCTGTATTCCCCCTATGACGTTGGGGGCCGTGGTGTTTATAGAGAGTCTTAACCGGAGAAAAACATGAGTCAATCAAGCGTCTCTCCATTTTTCTTATTGCCGGCGACCGGCATCTGTCTGAATTGTTCCGTCTGCCCATTGGCTTGTCGTCATTCAGGTACGGACGCCTTCACCGCCAACCCAAATACTCGTGATTGACGATAGGAGATACCATGAAAATTATAACCTGCTTCAAGCTGGTACCCGAAGAGCAAGACATTGTGGTTACCGCAGAGAGGACACTCAATTTCGATCGTGCTGACGCCAAAATCAGCCAGTTTGATCTCAATGCTATTGAAGCGGCAACCCAACTGGTGGATGACGACGGCCAGGTCGCAGCGCTCTGCGTGGGCGGCAGATATCTGGACAACTCCAAGGTGCGCAAGGACGTGCTGTCGCGCGGCCCACATGAGCTTTTCCTGGTTCAGGACGCGCAGTTGGAAAATGCGCTGCCGAAGGACACTGCACAGGCGATTGCTGCCGCTGCTGGCAAAATCGGCTTCGACCTGATGCTGTTTGGTGAAGGCTCCGGCGATCTGTACGCCCAGCAGGTGGGGCTGCTGGCCGGGGAACGGCTACAGGTACCGACCATCAACGCGGTCAGCCGCATCCAACTGGAAGGTAACCGCGTTATCGTTGAGCGCACGCTGGAGGAAGACGTCGAAGTGCTGGAATTGACGCTGCCAGCGGTGCTGTGCGTAACGTCCGATATCAATGTGCCTCGCATCCCCTCCATGAAAGCCATTCTCGGCGCCGGGAAAAAACCGGTTACGCAGTGGAAAGCTGGTGATATCGAGTGGACGCCGGGTGCCCCCTTTACTGAGCTGGCCGCGATCCATGTACCGCCTCAGGCTGAACGCAAACATATCATCATTGAAAGCGATTCGCCGGAAGCCGTGGCTGAACTGGCTGAACATCTGAAGAAAGTGCTGAACTAACCCGGGACGGAGAAAAATCACCATGAGTAAATTAGCCAATGTATGGGTGTTCAGCGACAACACCGATCGTTATGCCGACTTGATGGCTGGCGCACGTCAATGGGGCGAACGCGTCGACGCGTTGGTCCAGCATGACGGCATCGTACCTGCGGTTAAACCGTTGGGTGCAGATGCGCTCTACGTGCTGGGCATGAATGCGGAAAATCAACGTATTGAAAATTATGCTGAAACGCTGGCTTCCATCGTGGAAAAACCGGCGGATAGCACCCGCACCGCGTCGCTGATCCTGTTGTCTTCCACCAAACGCGGCAAAGCGTTGGCCGCACGCCTCGGCATTCTGCTCAATGCCGCCGTGGTCAACGACGTTACCACTCTGAGCGTAAGCGATGACGGCGTGTTTGCTGAACACCGCATGTACGGTGGTCTGGCCTTTGGCCGTGAGAAGATCAACACCGCGATCGCCATCGTCACACTGGCACCCGGTGCGGTAGAACCTGCCGCCATCAATCCGGCACACGACTGCCCGGTCTATCAGGCCAGCTACGTTGCCCCGCGTCAGGAAATTCTGTGCAAGGAACGTCGTGCCAAATCCCTGAGTAGTGTCGACCTGAGTAAAGCTAAGCGTGTCATCGGCGTTGGCCGTGGTCTGGCGTCTCAGGACGATCTGCTCATGGTGCAAGGCCTGGCCGCGGCGATCGGTGCGGAAGTCGGTTGTTCCCGTCCGATTGCTGAAGGCGAACACTGGATGGAACGTGAACGCTACATCGGCGTTTCCGGCGTGCTGTTGAAGTCCGATCTCTATTTGATGCTGGGCATTTCTGGCCAGATCCAACATATGGTGGGCGGTAATGGTGCGAAAACCATTGTCGCCATCAACAAAGATAAGAATGCGCCGGTTTTCAAATACGCCGACTACGGTCTGGTTGGGGACATCTACAAAGTCATCCCCACCTTGATTGAGCGGTTGACTCGTTAATGACGTATATCCCGCCACGTTGGGTGGCGGGATTAGGGAGCCGAAGCAATGTCGGAAGAAAAATTTGATGCCATCGTGGTCGGTGCCGGCGTGGCCGGTTGTGTGGCTGGATATGTGATGGCGAAAGCCGGGCTGGACGTGCTGGTAGTTGAGCGCGGCAACACAGCGGGCAGCAAGAATATGACCGGCGGGCGCCTTTACGCACACAGCCTGGAAAAAATCATACCGGGCTTCGCACAGCAAGCGCCTGTCGAGCGCAAGGTGACTCGGGAAAAGATCTCTTTTCTCACCGAAGACAGCGCCGTCACGATGGATTACCACAGCGAGCAGCCGGATATTGCGTCGAAGGCTTCCTACACCGTCTTGCGCAATCTGTTTGACCCCTGGCTGATGGAAAAAGCGGAAGAAGCGGGCGCACAGTTTATTCCCGGCGTGCGTGTCGATTCACTGGTACGCGAGGGCAATCGGGTGGTCGGCGTACAGGCGGGTGATGACGTACTGGAGGCCAACATCGTGATTCTGGCCGAAGGTGTCAATTCGCTGCTGGGCCGCTCTATCGGCATGGTGCAGTCGTCATCACCGCATCATTATGCTGTCGGCGTTAAAGAGCTGATCGCACTGCCTTCCTCGGTGATCGAAGACCGTTTTAATCTGGCTGCCGGTGAAGGGGCCGCCTGGCTATTCGCTGGCATGCCGTCAAACGGCCTGATGGGTGGCGGCTTTCTTTACACCAACCGGGATACGATTTCATTGGGGCTGGTTTGCGGTCTTGGCGATATCGAGCACGCCACCAAGAGCGTGCCGCAGATGCTGGAAGACTTTAAGCAGCACCCGACTATTCGCCCGCTGATTCAGGGCGGCACGTTACAGGAGTATTCCGCCCACGTCGTACCGGAAGGCGGGCTGGAGATGGTACCGACATTGGTGAGCGATGGCGTGATGATCGTCGGCGATGCGGCGGGGCTGTGCCTCAATCTGGGCTTTACCGTACGGGGGATGGATCTGGCCATTGCTTCGGCAGAAGCTGCCGCGCTGACCGCCATCGACGCGAAGAGTACGCAAGATTTTTCTGCCAATGGGCTGGCGGGATACCAGAAGAAACTGGAACAGAGCTTTGTACTGCAAGACATGCAGCGTTATCGCAAACTGCCAGCGATGATGGAAAACCCGCGCATGTTTACCCAGTACCCGCAGATGGTCGCCGGCATCATGAGCGACATGTTTATTATCGATGGCAGCCCCAGTCAATCCATGCGATCGAAGATCATGGGTCGCGCTAAAAAGGTAGGGCTGATGAATCTGTTAAAAGATGGCATCAAGGGAGCGACTGCGCTATGAGCAACGAAAATAGCGTCAATGTTGACGTCAAACTGGGCATCAACAAGTTCCATGTGGACGAAGGGAATCCGCATATCGTGCTGATGGATAAACCGGCGCAAGAGCAGTTTAACAAATTGGTGAAAGCCTGCCCGGCGGGGCTCTACAAACAAGATAGCGAAGGCAATATCCACTTTGATTACGCTGGCTGCCTGGAGTGTGGTACCTGCCGGATTCTGTGCGGCGATACGATCCTGGAAAAATGGGAATATCCCCAGGGGACGTTCGGCATCGAGTTTCGCTTTGGTTGAGTGACGCGGCCTGCCGGGGTTATCAGCTCCGGCGGTGGGTACGGGCATACGCCGACAGCGATGTTCCCGCCTGTTGAGACGGTTCAATGTGTCGGCTATTGATGATGAACGACACGGTATCGTGCGAGCGTTCTGCTGTGTATAACAGAGACAACACAATGACGGTCACAATAAAATTTAACGCCGAACGCCGAGCGTTTTATCGGCGGATGGGTTACTGGGGGGATGCGTCGCTTGGTGATTACTGGCATCAGGCGGCGAAGGCCGCGTCTGACAAGGTCGCGGTAATCGACAATCAGGGAACCGCCTATACCTACGCCGAACTGGACAGTGCTGCCGGGAGTCTGGCGTCCTATCTGCTGGCGTGCGGTATTAAGCCGGGCGATCGGGTGGCGTTTCAACTTCCCGGTTGGAGCGAATTCACGCTGATTTATCTGGCCTGCCTGAAGGTCGGCGCGGTATCGGTCCCGCTGCTGCCTGCCTATCGTGAAACCGAGTTGATCTGGACTCTCAACAAAAGCCAGGCGCGGGTGTTGTTCGTGCCGACCCGGTTCAAAAACAGTAGTCCGCTGGATCGGGTGATCCCCTTGCGTGCGCAGCTTCCGCACCTGCAACATCTGGTAGCGGTAGACAAGCTGGCGCCCGCGACCTCGACGCCTGCGCTTAGCCAACTGCTGCAGGACTACCCACCGCTGGCGCAACCGGTCTGCGTAAACGGTGACGAGCTGGCCGCCGTATTGTTCACCTCTGGTACCGAAGGGGTGCCCAAAGGGGTGATGCTGACCCACAACAATATTCTCGCCAGCGAACGTGCTTACGCCGCTACTCTTAATTTGAACTGGCTGGACACCATCCTGATGCCAGCGCCGCTGGCGCATGCCACCGGTTTTCTGCACGGCGTCACCTTGCCATTTCTGATCGGGGGGCGCAGCGTGCTGTTGGACATTTTCAACCCGGTGCACTGCCTCACGCTGCTGGAGCGGGAGCGCTGCACCTGCGTGCTGGGCGCAACGCCGTTTGTCTATGACCTGCTGTGCACCGTACAACAGCACCCTTATGATCTCTCGTCGCTGCGTTTTTTCCTGTGTGGCGGCACCACCATACCAAAAAAAATCACCCGCGACTGCCTGCAGGCCGGCATCAAGCTGCTGAGCGTTTATGGCGCGACAGAAAGCTCGCCTCATGCCGTGGTTAAGCTGGACGATCCGCTGTCCCGCGTCGTCAACACTGACGGTACCGCCGTCGCTGGCGTGGAAATCCGGGTCGTTAACAAGTACCGACAGACGCTGCCTTACGGTGAAGAAGGCGAGGAAGCCTCCCGCGGACCGCAGGTGTTTATGGGCTACCTGGACGAGCCGGATCTGACGGCGCGCGCGCTGGATGAAGACGGTTGGTATTACAGCGGCGATCTATGCCGAATGGATGAAGCCGGGTACATCAAGATCACCGGACGCAAGAAAGACATCATCGTGCGCGGCGGCGAGAACATCAGTAGTCGGGAAGTGGAGGAAATACTGCTGCAACACCCGCGTGTACGTGATGCGGGCGTGGTTGCCATGCCGGATGAGCGGCTGGGTGAACGTACCTGTGCCTATGTGGTATTGAAAGAAAATTACCACACGCTGACGCTGGAAGAGGTGATCGCTTTCTTTTGCCGCAAACGTGTCGCCAAGTATAAATACCCCGAGCATCTGGTGGTGATTGACCGCCTGCCCCGCACTGCGTCAGGGAAAATCAGGAAATATCTGTTACGACAGGACATCATCCAACGTTTGGGGCTGGCGGCGTTGCAAGCCGGTGCCGCGGAGCCCGCGATTTCAGGTACCACCCTGCACGTATAACGCTGCCCTTTACGTGTATGCCTATCTACATTATTTGAATGCCTAACCCGGGGAACGCCTTCGGGTTAGGTTTTTACGTCACGCCAATTCTGCGTTATTTTATTATCGAGTTTTACGAGAATAAGCCTGCTCGGTGTTCAACTGACGATAGTGTATTAACCTGAAATTTGTCGGCTGGATTTGTTGCGCATCAGCTTTTGACGGTCAATTAACGTATTGGTTTGTGGGTCATAATAGCGACTTGGCCAGATCTCTTCTGGACCAACACCTAATGCCCTGGCGATCAACAGTTCCCCTTTCGGCCACGGGCGGTATAAGGCATTTGACAGGGTAGCTGAAGATAATCCAGCCTGGCGTGAGACAGCTGATAAAGATGTCCCTTTTTTCCTCAGCGCAGCGATGATATCTGCTGGGTGCCAGTCACTTTTCCTTATGCGCATGGAGTTCTCTCTACTATTTTTAACCGATTATTCTGAATTGATAAAACTTAAGAGGATTATCACGTATCAGTGGAAAACATGATTTTCCATAAATATTACAGTGCTATTAATTTCTACTTTTATTATTTAACGAAAGTGGTTTCTGTTATTTATTATTAATATTTTTATTTTAAATAAAAAACATCAGTATATAATAATTTCTGTAAATAATTGGTGAGCTATCTTTACGTGTTTCCCTGGTGTGGCAATAATTGCGAGCAGTCAAAAAAATTATTATTGTGGATTTTCTATAGAGTAGCTTGATGAAGCTGATTTTGAACGGGTAAAAAATACCCTTGATTTTTTCGGCGAGTTTTGATTGTGACTGACCACTACACCATAAATACAAGTGACGTTAAGGAGTATAGAGTGAAATTACATGTAACCGATAAACCTGATGACAAGGAACAGGAGTATGTTATCGAGAGTTTGTGGAGACATAATGAAGATTATGAGCATGTAGATATTCGCCCGCTTTTTTTGCATTTCACCAATAACGAGGGGGAGATTATCGCTGGGTTGGTAGCCAGAACCTGGTGGGGGGGGCTGGAAGTTCAGTATCTCTGGGTGAGTGCTGAATATCGCAAGACAGGGTTAGGCAGTCAACTCATGCGACGGGCAGAAGAAGAGGCTCTGGCGCGTGGATGCCATATGGCTTATGTTGATACCTTCAATTTTCAGGCTAAAGGGTTCTATGAAAAATTAGGGTATAAGGAGTATGGCTCACAACCGGATTATGCACATAAATATACCCGGCATTACCTGGCGAAGCATATCGCCTGATATCAGACCGACTGATAAGGAATAGGGATAACAGGATGAATTTGTCGTTATCAGTGACAAACGATTATATTGGTAATCTTATCACCCTGTTGGAGGGGCTAAACGAGCCTTGGGGGATAAAAGATTTGGCATCGCGTCATATTTACATGAATCGTGCCGCCCGCCTTTATACGGTAACGCCTGAAAAATTCGACATTGCGGGTCGGTTAGATGAGGAGTTTCCTGCCAGTTGGGCTGAGTTATCTGACGACTTTATCGAGCATGATAAGCGAACAGAAAACAGTGAGCAACGCGTCTCGGTTATCGAAACCGATTACTGGTATGGTCGAAATGAACTCACGCCGTTCGTCAGTGAAAAAATCCCCATTTTTGACAGCGATAAAAAATGTATTGGTGTGATATGGAATGCCAAACCATTCAGTACATTATCGCCGTTAATTTATATCGATCAAAAAAAACCATCGGTATTAAAGACGACGATTAATATTGATTTGTTTACTAAAGCAGAGCTTGATGTGATTTTTCTGATGTTACGTCGATTTTCCAGTAAAGAGATTGCCAGGAAATTTAACGTTTCTCATAAAACTATCGAAAATAGAATTTATAACATGTATCAGAAAGTCGGCGTTCACTCACTGAATCAATTCGAAGAGTATTGCCGGGATTGCGGCCTGGAGAGTTTTATACCTCATTCGCTGATCGCGAAAGGTATTTTATTTATTTAAGCAAGGATAGAGGTAATGGAAAATATTGATGACTACCCGGTAAGCCGGGTTCCACTGTCTGTTCGACTGCCGTTTTTCAATGTGGCGTTGGTGCATATAGGGATGCTGACCGCACTGGATCAGTTTATGTTGGGGGCGGTGCTGGGGCATTCGATGACACTCAGTGATGCGTTTCTGGCGATAGCCATCGGCAGTGGGATATTTGGCGTTGTTACGTTAGGGTTGGGTTACGCGGGCATGAAGGAAGGGTTGTCCGGTAGTTTGCTGGCGCGCTGGTGTGGGTTTGGCCGCATCGGGGCGGTATTCATCGGTGCCATTATCGCCGTCAGTCTGTTGGGGTGGTTTGGCGTACAAAATGCGGTGTTTGCTAAATCACTGAATTTTGCACTGGGTGACCGACTGGGATTCGGCTGGTCGGCAGCGCTTTCTGGTTGTGCGCTGACGCTGCTGGTCACGTTTGGTTTTAGCGCGCTGCGTTACACCGCCAGAGTTGCAGTGCCGCTGTTTATCATGGTCGTCGGTTATATTTCGTTTATGACGCTCACCGGCCACAATATTACCGAACTGCTGCAAAAAGGTGTATCTGGTGAGGCCATCTCCGTGAGCGCCGGGGCGACTATGGTGGTCGGTGGTTGCATCGTGGCGAGCCTGATTACCCCCGACATGACGCGTTACTCCCGTCGTGGGCGGCATGTGTTCTGGATTACCATGCTGTCTATTATTATCGGCGAGTTTGTTGTTAACGGACTGGCAATACTGATTGCCCGAGCGCTGAATACCGCTGACATTGTGACTATCATGTCGCAAACTGCAGGCGGCATCGGGCTGATTACCGTCATTTTCTCCACGTTGCGCATCAACGACATCAATTTGTATTCCTCGTCGCTGGGGATTGCGAATGCGGTTGAGGGCATCACTGGCAGAAAGCTGAGCTATAAAGCCATTACGTTACTGATAGGTTTTATCGGTACCTTCCTGTCGGTGATCGGTATTCTGGACCGGTTTGTGGATTTCCTGACCTTGCTGGGGGTGTTCTTCCCTCCGGTGATTGGCGTCATGCTGGTGGATTACTATATTTTGCGTACCAGCCGGGCCGTGCTGGACGAAAGCCGCCAACGCGGTGAGTTACCGGATGCCGCCAGTACGCCACCCATTGGCTGGGCGGCGATGATTGCCAGTCTGGCGGGGAGCGCCGTTGGGCTGTTCACCGAATGGGGTGTTCCGGCCCTAAACTCGCTGCTGGCAGCCAGCGTCGTGTATTGGGCTATCAAGGTGGTTGCTCCGGCACCGAAACCCATTTACGCCGAGTAATCGCTAGTCTGTGATGATCATCCTTGCAAAACAGTCACCTGCGATTTCTACCTTTATTGGTAAGGTTATCCTGTTATCGTCAACATCGTTTGATATGATGTGAATCCGATTGGGGCGTGCAGGTCGCGCCTCGTATTTTTTTGACGCAGCATTGAGATAGCCGCCCGGCATAGTCTTGTCGGCGTAATAGTCTTGTCGGCGTAAAAGAAACTGCACCGAGTGAGGAAGCAATAGATGACACAAATTCAAAGCGGTATTTTGCTGGAGCATCGCCGTTTTGCCATCTTCATGGAAGCTATGGTACAGGGCGAATTTGATGCCATCCGCCAGGGTTGCAAGAAGTTTTGTCAGGCGCTGGCCGACTTACAACAGCGCTTCCCTGACGCGGGGCTCGGCGCGGTGATCGCTTTTGGCTACGATGTCTGGCGTGAGCTGGATTGTGATAACAGCGCACAGGAGTTAAAACCCTTCACGCCGTTGGGTAACGGGCTGGCCCCCGCGACCCAGCGCGATATGCTGATTCACATCCAGTCGCTGCGTCATGACGTCAATTTTTCACTGGCGCAGGCGGTGCTGGCCGCGTTCGGTAACACCATCAACATCGAAGAAGAAACCCACGGTTTCCGTTGGGTTGAAGACCGTGATCTGAGCGGTTTTGTTGATGGTACCGAGAACCCGCAAGGCGATACGCGTCGCGATGTCGCCATTGTTCCGGACGGTCAGGCAGGTGAGGGCGGCAGCTATGTGTTTGTTCAGCGCTGGGAACACAACCTGCGCCAGTTGAACCGCATGAGCGTCGAACAGCAGGAACAGATGATCGGTCGCACGAAGCAAGACAATGAAGAACTGTCGTCTGACGCACGGCCAGTCACCTCACACCTGAGCCGTGTTGATCTGAAAGAAGACGGCAAGGGGTTGAAAATTCTGCGCCAGAGCCTGCCCTACGGTACCGCCAGCGGTAAACACGGCTTGTATTTCGCGGCGTACTGCGCCCGTCTTCACAATATTGAACAGCAACTGTTGAGCATGTTCGGCGACCGTGACGGCAAACGTGACGAGATGCTGCGCTTTACCCGCGCGGTCAGCGGTAGCTACTTCTTCGCGCCTTCTCTTGATCGTTTGCTATCGCTATAACAGAATCCGGTTTTGCTACGAGTGACAAACAGGCACTGCATCGCGGTGCCTGTTTTTTTGACGGCGCCTGGCGTCGTGCGGAGAGAGAACGTGAGTACGCTTGAACACTGCGTCGGCAATACGCCGTTGATCAAATTACAACGTCTGGCGGCGCATACCGGCAGCGAAATCTGGTTGAAGCTGGAGGGCAATAACCCGGCCGGGTCGGTAAAAGACCGGGCGGCGCTGTCGATGATTCAGCAGGCGGAACGTCGGGGCGAGATAACGCCTGGCGACATGCTGATTGAGGCGACCAGTGGTAATACCGGGATTGCGTTGGCGATGGTGGCGGCGATGAAAGGTTACCGACTGCGGTTGCTGATGCCGGAAAACATGAGTCGGGAACGTCAGGATGCGATGCGCGCCTACGGCGCGGAGCTACTGTTGGTCAGCCGTGATCAGGGGATGGAGGGGGCACGAGACCTGGCCCGGCAAATGGCAAAGGCTGGCGAGGGAACGTTGCTTGATCAGTTCAACAATCCGGATAATCCGCTGGCGCATTTCACCACCACCGGCCCGGAAATCTGGCAGCAAACGCAAGGACGACTCACCCATTTCGTGTCCTGCATGGGGACCACCGGGACCATCACCGGCGTGAGCCGTTACCTGAAAAGCCAGAGCGATGTGGTCTGTACCGTGGGCCTGCAACCACAAGACGGCAGCCAGATTCCGGGGATCCGCCGTTGGTCGCCGGACTACATGCCGGGCATCTTTCAGCCACAGTTAGTTGACCGAATTATGGATATGTCGCAGCAGGAGGCGGAAAGCACCATGCAGCAACTGGCGCGGGTGGAAGGCGTCTTCTGCGGCGTCAGCTCCGGCGGGGCGGTGGCAGGGGCGCTGCGTATCGCCGCCGAACACCCCGGCAGTCTGGTGGTGACCGTGGTGTGCGATCGCGGCGATCGCTATTTATCGACCGGTGTGTTTGGCTGACGTGCTACTCGCGCTCCAGCGCGTGGATCGGTTGCAGCCGTGCCGCCCGTCTGGCCGGGAAGAAGCCAAAAATCACGCCAATCAGGCTGGAACATAGAAACGCCGCCACCATGGCGGTGGCTGAATAAACGAAAGTCACACCGCTGACGTGACTGGCGATTGCACCAGCCAGTACCGATAGCAGCATACCCAACACGCCGCCGCACAGGCATACCAGCACTGCTTCGATTAGAAATTGCTGCATAATATCGCCGGTGCGTGCGCCGACTGCCATGCGCACACCGATCTCCCGCGTGCGCTCGGTGACAGACACCAGCATGATATTCATGACGCCAATGCCGCCCACAATCAGTGAGATCAGCGCGATAGCCGATACCAGTAACGTCATGGTGGCGGTCGTCTGCTGAATCGTCTGGCGAATGGTATCGGTATTCATGACGAAGAAGTCTTTGCTGCCGTGTTGACGCGTCAGGGTTTGGGTGATGCCTTGCTGTGCCACACTCAGATCAATGTTGTCTTTGACCCGAACGGTAATGCTGCGCAGGTATGACTGACCGACCATACGGCGCATGACGGTAGTATAAGGCACCCAGATGTTCAGGTTTTCATCGCTGCCGAAGCCGGACTGTTTGCGGGTGGCGACACCAATAATGCGACATGGCAACTGGTCGAGAAAAATCACTTGTCCCAGTGGGTTCTCGCCATGAGGGAACAGTGTGTCGCGGGTATTCTGGTCGATAACCGCCTCTTGCGTCAGGCGCTCGACGCTGAGCGGTGAAAACCCGCTCCCTTGTGACAGGGTATAGCCGCGTACCGTGAAAAATTGCTCGCCTACGCCATTAACGCTGACCGAGACGGCGTTATTGGCATAACGCAACGTGGCTGAGGTCGAAACCGTGGGGGTAACGCTGTGAATATAAGGCTGTTGCTCCAGTGGTGATAGATCGTGACTGCGTAGCGTTTGGATGGCGGCAGAGCGCATGTCGCCAAAATCTTTGCCGGGAAAAATCTCCAGCGTGCTGGTCCCCATCGCGTTAATGTGTGCCAGTACCTGTTGTTGCGACCCTTTGCCGAGTGCGACCACAGAAACGACTGAGGCAATGCCGATGATGATCCCCAGCATCGTCAGGAAAGTACGCATCCGCTGTGCGTTCATGGCGCGTAACGCCATTCTGAACGCATTCTGTAACCGATCATACTCTCGGGTCAGCATTCTGCGGGTCAGTGTTCTGCCCGGTTGCGGGGTTGGGATGGCAGTCGGACTGACCCGTGCTCCTGCGGCGGCGGTGTGGTGGTCGGCCACGATTTCGCCGTCGTGAATCTCGATGATGCGCTCGGCCTGTTGGGCGATGCGTTTGTCGTGCGTCACCAGCACGATAGTATGACCTTGCTGGTGTAGCTCGCGCAGGATGGATAAGACGTCTTCGCCGCTGGCGCTGTCGAGCGCGCCGGTGGGTTCATCAGCCAAAATCACCTGACCGCCGTTGATAAGCGCCCGGGCGATACTGACGCGTTGTTGCTGACCGCCGGACAGTTGGTTGGGCGTGTCCTGCAAACGCCCGGCCAGACCCAGTCTTGCCAGCAGGGCGGCGGCGCGCGCCCGGCGTTCGTGGTGGGGTTGACCGGCATAGACTGCTGGCATTTCTATATTGTCGCCGACGTTTAAATCATTTAACAGGTGATAACGTTGAAAGATGAACCCAAAGTGCTCGCGGCGTAATGCGGCAAGCTGGTCGTCATTTCGCGTCAGGGTCGATACTCCCGCGACCTGATAGTCCCCTTGGGTGGGTTTATCCAGACACCCGAGGATATTCATCAACGTGGATTTTCCAGACCCGGAGGCGCCGACGATCGCCACCATTTCACCGGCGTTAATCGTCAGGTTGATATTTTTCAGCACATCGACGCCGAGTTCACCGTGGGTAAAGCGGCGGTGAACCTGACGGAGTACCAGCAGAGGTGTGCTCATGGCTTAAAACCCCATCGGTGGCGGCGGTGACGAGCTACGGTTACTGTCGCTGGTTATCTGCTGGCTTATCACGACCTCTTCACCAGGCTGTACGCCGGACAACAACTGGATATAAGCGTTGTCGCTGATGCCGGGCGTCACTTCGCGTAATTGCGGCGGGCTTTGCGGTCGAACAACCTGAACAAACCATTTCCCCTGGCGATTTTGCAACGCACTGATCGGCACCACTGTGGCGTGTTTCGCTTCGGACAAGAGAATGTAGACTTGTGCGGTCATGGAAATACGCAAGGTTTCATCCGGGTTGGCGACATCGAATAACCCGTTGTAGTAGATAGCGGAACTGGAGGAACTGCTGCTGGTGCTACTGCTGCTGGTTCGGCTACTGCTGGTCGTGCTGCTGTCGCTGCTGATGGATTCCGGCGCGGGCTCAATCGCGCGTAGCACCGCCTGATAACGCTGATGCGGATTGCCGAGAATCGTGAACCAGACCGGCATACCGGTTTTGACGTTGATAACGTCAGCTTCTGATATTTTGGCCTCGATAGTCATGGTGTCGAGGCTGGCTATTTTGGCGATGGTCGGCGCGCTTTGCACCGCGTTAACGGTCTGCCCTTGCTCGACCGGCAGCGCCACTACCGTGCCCGCTATCGGCGAGACGATCTTGGTGTAAGCCAGATTAACCTGTGCGGTATTCACGGCGATATTCGCCCGCACAATTTGCGCCTCCAGCGCGTGGATATCTGCCAGGGTTGCTTCGAGCGTTGTTTGGGCGCTGTCGTAATCGGCCTGCACCCCAACGCCGGTTTGCATCAGGCGTTGCTGGCGTTGCCAGTTACGTTGGTTGTTACGTAGCGTAGCCAGTTTGGAGGCCAACTGCGCCTGAATATTATCCAGCGCCGCTTTGCTGTCTTGCAGGGTATTTTGTTGCGTCAGATCGTCGATTTCTGCCAGGAGCTGGCCCTGTTTTACCTTATTGCCCAGCGCAACGTGCAAGGCTTTAATCTGCCCGGAAACCTGCGCGCCGACGCTGACCAGCTTGCGGGCATTCACTGTACCGTCGGCCAGAACCGTTTGTTGCAGGTCACGAGTATCCACCGCGGCCGTAATATAATTTCGCCCGGGCGCAGGTCGGGAAAGAAGTATGGCGGCGAAGACAGCGATGGCGACAGGCAACAATAGCAGCCACCAGACCCGGCGACCGGTACCAAGAGGAGATTTCATCAAAACGAACGCATCCTTGACTGAATAAATTGCCGATACAACGAACGTGGGCAGTACACGTGGTGTATCACTGACGAGTGAAATCAGGGCTGGGTATAATTTACCTGTCCTTCGGCTTTACAGGCGTTATGTTTTGAACGGCAAAAGGTAAGGATTCCGTAAATACTGCTGCGCAGATTGCGACCAGCCCTGACAATAAGGGCGGTAACAATGCATGGGAAGAACGTATGAAAATTTTACTGGTAGACGATGACGCTGAACTGGGGAACATGTTGTGTGAATACCTCACGGCGGAGGGATTTAGTACTTCACAGGTCATGACCGGCAAGGAAGGGATCGACGGCGCCATGTCCAGTCAGTATACCGCGATGATTTTGGACATCATGTTGCCTGACATGAGCGGGATTGACGTGCTGCGGCAAGTACGTCGGAATCACGCGATTCCCATCATTATGCTGACGGCCAAAGGCGACAATATCGATCGCGTCATTGGGCTGGAAATGGGGGCGGATGATTATGTGCCGAAACCCTGTTATCCACGGGAGCTGGTAGCGCGTTTGCGCGCGGTGCTACGTCGTTATGAAGATAAGTCGGAAAAAAGTGAAGACGCCGGGACAGTCAGCTATGGCGACCTGGTGGTGTGCCCGTCTACGCGCAGTAGCGAGTGGCGTGGCAAGGCGTTTGATCTCACCGCGTCGGAATTCAATCTGCTGGAACTGCTGATGCGCTCGTCGAGCCGGGTCGTGACCAAAGATGAACTGTCGGAGAAATGTCTGGGGCGTCGCCGGGAGGCCTATGACCGCAGCGTGGATGTCCACATCAGTAATATTCGTCAGAAACTGGCCGCGTTGGATGAGTGTAACCTGACCATCGAGACCGTGCGCAGCGTTGGCTATCGGATCCGTTAATGATACATGGAAGGCTGTTCTGGAAGATTCTGCTGGGGCTGTGGCTGACGTTCTTCGTCATTTCACAGCTACTGTGGGTGGGGTTCTCATTTTACGGTGAGCGCCCCGAGCCGCCGGAAATGCGTCAGGTCAAATACACCGCGTCGTTTCAAATGGCACTGGCGGTACAGGCGTTACGTCAGGGGGGAATGGCAGAGCTCGGGCACACGCTGGCCGACTGGCCGAAGAACGAGCGTGTTTATATCAATGTGTCGGTGGTCGGTGATAACGACACGGGCAATCTCGAACCCTTGCCGGGCACGGGAATGCCGGATGAGCCGCCTCACCCCGGCAGAGAGGGCTTCGGGCATCCGCCAGAGCCAGGAAGGTTCTCCGACCGAGCGGATCGCGCGTTGCAGCAGGCTGTGGACGGCCCTGACGGGCAGCGTTATCGGGTGAGTTTTGATATTGCGCGCTGGCGGCACGATGTGATGCCGAAGGAGCCCCCGGCGTCGCTACCGTTTTTCCTGCATTTGCCGCCGCCGATGATCTGGATTGGCGCGCTGGGCGGATTGCTGTTTAGCGCGATGTTGGCATGGAATCTGGCACGCCCGCTTGGGCGGTTGCGGGCGAGTTTCGAACAGGTGGCGCAAGGCGACCTGTCGGTACGGCTTTATCCGTCGATGCGGCGTCGTCATGATGAGATTGGCGATGTGGCCCGGGATTTTGACGCGATGGTCAGCCGTTTGTCGATACTGGTGAGCGCGCGCGAGCAACTGCTGCACGACGTTTCCCATGAGTTGCGATCGCCGCTGGCCCGGCTACAACTGGCGATAGGGCTGGCGCGCCAGAACCCTGACAACGTGGAAAACGCCTTACAGCGTATTGAGCGTGAAGCCGAACGCATGGATAAGATGATCGGCGAGGTGTTGACGCTCTCACGCGCTGAGAACCATATGGCTAATAGTCATGCCGTCAACAGTGACGAGTATTTTGACCTGCTCGGGTTAGTGAACGCGGTGGTCAACGATGCCCGCTATGAAGCGCAGGTACCAGGGGTCGATATTGCGTTAAGCCCCGGCGATTACGACGATTATACCGTTAAAGGATCGGCGGAATTGATGCGGCATGCATTGGACAACATCATCCGTAATGCACTGCGCTTCTCTTCACGCGGCCAACAGGTGTTGGTGACCTTGTCCCGGGATGAGAAAGAGTGGTGCATCGGCGTGGCCGATAGCGGCCCAGGTGTAGATGCGAGCAAACTCTCCAGCATTTTTGATCCGTTTATGCGTATTGATTCGCCGCAGTCGGGCAAAGGGTACGGGCTGGGGCTGGCGATAGCCCGCAAGGCGGTGGTGGCGCATGGCGGCCGGATTGAGGCGGAGAATCGTCAGCAGGGCGGATTACAGATCCATATTTGCATTCCACGCTGGCAGTAGCCTGGCTTACTGAACCCTGTAACGAATTGACGCCAAAACAGCCGCTGCCCTGTGGCGATTTGGCGTCCTGAATCGTTTGTCGGCGGTGAGACTCACCACTCACCGCGTGATTAATTACCATGAAATTGGGGGGGACGGCCTTCGGCTTGTGCAGCCATGCCTTCGATAAAATCCTTGGTGCGATAAAGCGCGCTGTACTGTGTGCCGAGTTGGGCGAAGGCGATGGCCTCACTGGAATCAATAGCCAGATGCGCCGATGCCAGCGTGGTTTGTACGCCGATTGGGCCGCATGCCGCGATTTTGTTGGCGATAGCTATGGCCTTGTCTAGCGTTGCCTGAGGCGTCTCGGCGATCTCTTGTAATATTCCCATGCGATAGGCATCCTCCGCCCCCCAATGTTCCCCTGTCAGCATGAATCGCATGGCATTGCCCCAGCCGGCTTCGCGTACGAATCGAACGGTGGAGCCGCCTCCAGGAAAACGTCCGTGGGAGTTTTCATCCTGACCAAACCTTGTATTGGCTGCCGCAACCCGGATGTCTGCTGACAAGAAGAGCTCGTGGGCCATATTCCATGTGTCGCCGTGCACGGCAGCGATGAGCGGTTTGGCGCGCCGGGTCGGGCCGTAATTAAGTGGACTGATGACGTGAGCCAGGCCCGCCAGAATATTTCCGTTGTTATTGACGGTTGCTTTGTAGGCATCCACATCAATACCCCGGGAAAAATTGTCCCCGTGACCGAATAAGATCGCTACCCGCAGAGAAGAATCATGATCGTAGTCGTATATGGCTCTTGCCAGTGCCTGAAATGTTGCAGGATCGATACGGTTTTGGACAGCAGGGCGATTGAGCCCCAATAACACGACTTGCCCCCGGCGTTCGATCGATAATTTGGTGTTTGGCTCAGCTGGAACCTCAGCAAGGGTTGTTGGTTGCGTTGCTGTTTCTGTTGCGGGGGATGGAGTCTGCTCCGCACCAAGTGCAGATGCCGCCATTGCCATTGTCGGTACGGCGGCGGCGAGGGTAGCTGTTGCCTTAATCAATGTACGGCGCGTTAAATCAAGTTTTTCTTCCACTTATTACGCTCCAGTTTGGGTTGCCTGCCGTGTCCGGTGAATATCATAAGACGGTCGACGCGTCGTTGACGCTTACAGATAAACCCGAATATTAAAAAGCCCTGGTGTATGGCAAATAATCACCAGGCAGTCCTGAGACTGTTGCTGGTGGGGGAATGACGTTGGTTGTCTTGTGCGACAGCAAGTGCCAACAACTCTGTCTGGGGCATTGCCGTGATCACGGTGAGATGGGATCACTTTATGACGTCAACCCGCTGAAGCATCAGTACACATAGTAAATCTTATAATAAGAGTTACTGGTCGCGCAAGCACCTGCCAGAATATTGGATCTGCGGTGATCACTCCTGGAATGGCCTGGGATCGCCGATTAGCTCCGGCTAAAAAGGTTTTGCTGTTGATAGGGGGATTTCTATAATTAAGGGTTTATGCAAGGTGCCGGATTGGGGATAGGGCTTATGCGTTCGAAAGGTTTTGATGGAATGGTGTGTTCAATTGCTGGCGTTATGGCCGCAATTGGCGATCGTTGGGGGCTGTTAATCCTGCGTGATCTTATCTTTGGCATCAGCCGATATGACGAGCTACGTCAATCATCCGGCGTCACCAATGCGACACTGAGCGATCGCCTCAAGCACCTCGAGGCCCATGGTCTGGTTGAGCGGCGGCGCTATCAAGTCAATCCTGAACGATTTGAATACCTTCTAACGCCGCATGGTTGGCAACTTGCGCCGATCATGGTGATGCTCTCTCAGATTGGGGATCGCTTAGGTCTATCCGGCGCATCAGCGCCGCCGTTAAAATTTGTGAATCGAAAAACCGGTGCCGATGTGCGCTGGAGCTTCATCGATCAGAACACCGGTGAGCTGCTGAGCAGTGAGGATATTGCCTTTGAAGAAGGGCCTGGTGCGGATGATTTGGTACGCTGGCGACTTTCTCACACCCATCGCCGTTATGAAGGTGATACCACGACGCTCCTGGGGGACGACTCAGTCTCTGAGCCTAAGACTAAATGAGCAAGATACAGCTATAAAGGAAGCCGCAAAAAAAGCTGCAAAAAAAAGCCGCAACATTTATCTGTTGCGGCGTTCCTAAAGGATTCATGCGTTATGCATTGCACCTACAGGCGCATGAGGTTCAGTTATTTCTTGATGCGAATAACCGGGGTTTCCCCCACAACCACGGTGCCGCTCAGCTTAGTCAGTTCTTTAATCTCATCCATGTTAGAGATAACAACTGGCGTCAGAGTGGACTTGGCTTTCTCTTCCAGCAACGGCAGATCAAACTCGATCACCACGTCACCTTTTTTGACACGCTGTCCTTCTTCGGCGATGCGCTTAAAGCCTTCACCTTTCAGTTCAACGGTATCAATACCGAAGTGAACGAACAGTTCGATACCCGTGTCTGATTCAATAGAAAAAGCATGGTTGGTTTCGAAGATTTTACCGATGGTGCCATCTACCGGCGCAACCATCTTGTTACCGCTAGGTTTGATAGCGATACCATCGCCGACGATCTTCTCGGCGAAGACAACATCAGGCACGTCTTCGATATTGACGATTTCACCGGATAACGGGGCAATGATTTCGATGCTGCCGGTTTCTTTCTTGTCATCAGAAACCAGAGATTTCAGTTTATCGAACAAACCCATGATTTTCTCCTAAGCATTAATATTGGGTCAGCACAGCGGTATCAGCAAAGCGTCTTTTCTTTAATGAACCGGCTTACCAGACTGCTTAACTCTTCTGCTGTCGGCTGGGCTAATGCCTGCTCCGCCAGCGCTTTCGCATCTTCGTAGTTGGCATTGCGAATAATTTTCTTGATGCGAGGAATCGAGATGGCACTCATGCTGAACTCATCCAGACCCATTCCCAGCAGCAGTAGTGTAGCACGTTCGTCACCTGCTAGTTCACCGCACATGCCAGTCCACTTGCCTTCGGCATGGGAAGCGTCGATTACCTGCTTGATCAGGGTCAACACGGCCGGAGACATTGGGTTATAGAGATGAGAAATCAGCTCGTTCCCACGATCTACCGCCAGAGTATACTGGGTTAAGTCATTTGTCCCAATACTAAAGAAGTCAACTTCCTTCGCCAGATGATGGGCGATGGCCGCTGCGGCCGGGGTTTCCACCATCACGCCGACTTCAATGGTTTCATCAAATACTTTGTTTTCGGCACGTAACTGGCTTTTGAGCATCTCCAGTTCGGCTTTCAGGGTACGCACTTCTTCTACCGAAATGATCATCGGGAACATGATGCGCAATTTACCAAATGCGGAGGCACGCAGAATGGCGCGCAACTGCGCATGCAGGATTTCCTTGCGATCAAGACAGATACGAATCGCACGCCAGCCGAGGAACGGGTTCTCTTCTTTCGGCAAATTCATGTACGGCAGGTCTTTGTCGCCGCCGATATCCATGGTACGCACGATCACTGCCTGAGCCCCCATCGCTTCTGCGACGGCTTTGTACGCCTGGAACTGCTCTTCTTCGGTTGGCAGGGCATCGCGGTCCATAAACAGGAATTCGGTGCGATACAGGCCCACGCCTTCGGCGCCGTTACGTTCAGCACCCGCGATGTCGCGCACAGTACCGATGTTAGCGCACACTTCAACCTCATGACCGTCCAGCGTAATGGCTGGCAGATCTTTGAGTTTAGCGAGCTCGTATTTTTCGGTGTTGTACTGCTCCTGAACGGCTTTGAGCTGGTCAATGGTGGCCTGATCAGGATTCAGGTAAATCTTGTTGTTTACCCCGTCAAGAATAACGAAATCGCCATTCTTGATTTTCTGGGTAGCGTCGGTAGTCCCTACGATAGCAGGCAGTTCCAGCGAACGCGCCATGATGGAGGTGTGAGAGGTGCGACCGCCGATATCGGTAATGAAACCCAGCACTTTGTTCAGGTTCAACTGTGCGGTTTCAGACGGGGTCAGATCTTTGGCGATCAGGATAACTTCGTCCTGAATATCACCCAGATCAACGATATGCATGCCCAGGATGTTTTTCAGCAGGCGCTTGCCGATATCGCGCATGTCTGCAGCGCGCTCTTTCAGGTATTCGTCATCGAGTTCTTCCAGCGCTTTCGCCTGGGTTTCGATAACGGAAAACGCCGCCGCGTCCGCAGACGCATGCTCGTCTTTAATCAGGGAAGTGATTTCCTGCTCGAACTCTTCATCTTCCAGCAGCATGATATGCCCTTCGAAGATGGCTTCTTTCTCTGGCCCCAGCGTCTCGGCGGCTTTTTGCTTGATTGCCTCCAACTGCTGTGACGCTTTGGCGCGACCAGTCAGGAAGAGTTCGATTTCCTTCTCGACCTGGTCTGCGGAGATTTTTTTCCGGTTGATGACAATCTCATCATCTTTCAGTAGCAGCGCCTTACCAAAAGCGATACCCGGTGATACTAATATGCCTGAAATCATAACCCTACCTTACTTGATCCTGATGTTCACTAAAGAGAGCGGGCTGTTTACTCAAGCTCAGCCATCAGTTTAACCAGATGTTCAACGGCTTGCTGTTCGTCTTCGCCTTCAGCTGAAATCGTAACGACAGTACCTTGCGTCAGACCCAGGGTCTGCAACTTGAACAGGCTTTTCGCGCTGGCGCTTTTGCCGTTAGAGGTGACGTTGATTTCAGAGGTAAAACCTTTAGCTTCTTTCACAAACTGTGCGGCAGGACGAGTGTGCAGGCCATTCGGTGCGGTAATCGTTACTTCTTGCTTGAACATTCTGTTTTCCCCAACTTGTTGGATTAGGTTCATGTTGTGGAACTAAAGTTTAGTGTATCTACTGAACTTTAGCCTGTTTGGTTGCCCTGAATGGGTCAGGGCAGGCCGGGATGCGGTTGAGGGAAACGGAATGCGCTTACCCCTGGCTTAAGTCGGCAATGCTCCTTGTTCTTATGTTGATGAAGCGTCCGGCCTTGCTGCTTCATGTCACAAGAGTGATATCCGTATGCGGAGCGTCGACAGATATTAATTTCACGCATCAAAATAATTGTCCGGTTAAATACTAAACCTGACGGTGAAAAGCAATGTGCAAGTAACAGAAAGTTTGAACTCTGCCACAAAAAAGCACCCCGCAGGGTGCTTTTTTAACTTTTAAATCACATTTGTGAGTGGAGGGATTACTGTTGTAATTCCTGTTCGGTGAACAAATCAGCAAATAACGCGGTGCTGAGGTAACGCTCGCCGGAGGATGGCAGAATCACCACGATGGTTTTGTTGGCGAATTCTTCTTCTTTTAACAGGTTAAGTGCAGCCGCTACCGCCGCACCGGAAGAAATCCCGGCCAGAATGCCTTCTTCTTCCATCAAACGACGGGCCGTGGTGATGGCCTCTTCGTTGGTGATGCGTTCAACGCGGTCGACCAGTTTCAAATCGAGGTTGGCAGGAATGAAACCAGCGCCGATCCCCTGAATCTTATGCGGGCCAGGTTTGATCTCTTCACCTGCCAGCGCCTGGGTGATCACTGGGGAGTCTGTCGGTTCAACGGCCACAGAAATGATCGCTTTGCCTTTGGTTTGCTTGATATAGCGGCTGACACCCGTCAGCGTACCGCCCGTACCGACACCGGCAATGAACACGTCCACTTCGCCGTCGGTGTCTTCCCAGATTTCCGGGCCGGTGGTTTTCTCATGAATTTCCGGGTTGGCTGGGTTGCTGAACTGCTGCAACAGCAGGTAATGTTCCGGGTCGCTGGCCACAATCTCTTCGGCTTTGGCGATAGCGCCTTTCATGCCTTTGGCGCCTTCGGTCAGCACCAGATTGGCACCCAGAGCTTTAAGCAGTTTGCGACGCTCCAGACTCATGGTTTCCGGCATGGTCAGTGTCAGTTTGTAGCCGCGCGCTGCCGCTACATACGCCAGTGCGATACCGGTGTTACCGCTGGTCGGCTCTACGAGTTCGACACCGGGCTTCAATACGCCGCGTTTTTCGGCATCCCAAATCAGGTTGGCACCGATACGGCATTTGACGCTGAAGCTCGGGTTACGTGACTCCACCTTAGCCAGAATACGCCCATTACCAATGCGATTCAGACGAACCAGCGGCGTATGGCCGATAGTGAAAGAATTGTCTTCGTAGATCTTACTCATAGCCCGTCCTTAATAACTGTATGAAATTTTTGCGAACCTCAGAGAGAATACTCGTTCGCGAAAACCAGTGAAGTAAAGAATCGCTATATCGATATGTTCTGAAGAAATATATTTTCATTAATATCCAGTTAATGGGATGGACTACCTCTTCCCTCTGCGCTTGACTGAACAGAATTCATCCAGCAGGAGTGTGACTATGAACATCGTATTTATGGGCATCGACCTGGCAAAAAATGTTTTCCAGCTTTGCGGATTAAACCAGGCCGGCAAACCGGTTTATACGAAACGCACTGGCCGAAAAGAATTACTCCAGACGCTGGCAAATATTCCAGCCTGTCTGATTGGGATCGAAGCGTCCACCGGGGCATTTTACTGGCAGCGTGAGTTTGAGAAACTGGGGCACAAAGTAAAGGTCATCAGTCCTCAGTATGTAAAACCCTTTGTCCGCGGGCAAAAAAATGACGGTAATGATGCACAGGCTATCGCAGTGGCTCTGATGCAACCGACAATGCAGTTCGTACCGCCAAAAAGCCCGGAACAGCAGGATATCCAGGCTTTACACCGGGCAAGGCAGCGTATTGTTAATCACCGCACTGCGACAGTCTGTCAAATAAGAGGGCTGTTACTTGACCGGGGGATCCCCATTGGCAGTGCTGTCTCCAGAGCTCGCCGGGCTATTCCTCTTATCCTTGAAGATGCAGAAAACGGTCTGAGCCCCCGTATGCGCAGAACAATTGCAGAACTCTATGATCTCTTTAATGATCTCGAGCGTCGGATCCATTTTTTTGATAAGGAAATTGAAACAGTATTCAGACAATCAGAAACCTGTCAGCGTATCGCCAAAGTGAAAGGCATTGGCCCGAAAACGGCCACGGCCGTTGTTGCTGCTATTGGCAAAGGAACTGAATTTAAGAATGGCCGTCACTTTGCTGCATGGCTGGGTCTGGTTCCACGCCAGCACTCGAGTGGCGACAGGCAAGTGCTGATGAATATGACGAAAAAAGGCGACAAGCATCTACGGACACTTTTTATTCATGGCGCCCGCGCTGTCGTCAGGGTTGCCACGAATAACAATGAGGGTTATATGAATCAGTGGGTTAACCAGTTAAAGGAACGGCGCGGATTTAATAAAACGACCGTGGCGGTCGCTAACAAAAACGCGAGAATAATCTGGTCGATGCTGAGAAATGAGACCGAGTATCAGGTAGTGTGAAATTAATACCCTGCCAGCAAAAGTTGCAGCGTACTGAGAAATGGTGACAGGTTGCACCTACACAATCGGAGCCTGATTTTTATACTGGCCCCAGAGGCCGTCCAGTTGTTGAGGCGATTGTGTGCGGATTACCCATTTGGGCACAGATTTTCCTGATGCCGGATAGATGTAAGCAACAACCCAAAACCAGATTCAGTACTTGCAAAACGGAGGTAGTCCATAGATATAGAACATCGTAGCGTCACTGGTTCTACTTTCCGTGTCCGTGCCGGGGCAGTGTGCTGGAAAGATGGCGGTAACGGTCGACCCACAAGGCGGTCGCGCCGCAGACAGCAACCGGCATGATCAACAAGTTCAGCACCGGCACCATGGTGAACAGGCTGACCAGCGCGCCGAATTGCAGATTTGCCAGCTTGTTTTGCCGCAACGCCTTACGCATGGTGGCAAAGCCGACTTTGTGGTTATCGAACGGATAATCGCAATATTGGATTGCCAGCATCCAGGCGCCAAACAAAAACCACACCACCGGAATGACCGTCTGACCGATGCCGGGTACGAAATACAGCAGCAGTAACACCAGCAGACGGGGTAAATAATAGGCCAATTTTTGCAGTTCGCGTCGCATGATGCGCGGCACGTCTTTGGCGATATCGAGCATGCCGCTGGAAGGTAGCGGCTGGCCGGTCAGCCGGGCTTCCAGTTGCTCCGCTAGCAGGCCGTTGAACGGCGCGGCGATCAGGTTGGTAAGGGTGCTAAAGAAATAGCTGAAAACCAGCAAGACGGAGAGTGTCACCAGCGGCCAGAGCAGGTAACTTAGCCATTGCAGCCACTCCGGCACATGGGTCATTAGCTGCGGGATCCAGGTGCCAAGCTGGCGAAAAAGCCACCAAAAAGCACCGCCCATCAGCAGGATATTCACCAGCATGGGAAGAATGACAAAACGACGGATACCGGGCAGAGAAAGCAGTTGCCAGCCTTTCAGAAAATAATGCAGGCCGCTGTGTTTGGGATCAAGGTGTTGCGTGTAGGACATGGGGCGGTTCTCACCTTATGGTAGGCAGGTTAGGGCATCATATCGGGATGAATTTCGGCTGGCTAGCTGCGATTTGCCTGAAAAAACGGCAAAAAAATGCCCGCAGTCGATCTTTATTATCATAAACTAGTGTACAGACTTGCACTTGAGTACACAGGCAAATACAGTTAGAGGTATGTGTATTTGCCGTAGTGGCAATGTATTGGAATAACTGGGATAGCAATGATGCAGGACCTGCGTCTGATCTTGATTGTCGTTGGCGCGATCGCAATTATAGCACTGTTACTGCATGGTCTTTGGACAAGCCGTAAGGAGCGCTCGTCCCTTTTCCGCGATCGTCCGGTAAAACGCCTGAAGCCAAAGCGTGATGATACCCCGCTGGAAGACATTGATGATGGGGTGGGTGAAGTGCGGGTAACGTCCTCTCGCCGTCAGCAACATACACCGTCCGGCAACGCGGCGGGTGATCGTTTTGACGCGACCTTCCGCCAGGAGCCGAGCGTTTACGATCCGCTGCTGGATGAGGTTGAGCCGCCAGCGCCGTCGCATCAGCCTGCTGCCCCGTATGCCGAACCGCAGCCTCGCTATCAGCAACCCGCTTCCCAACCCCAGCCGACAGAACCGGTGCAGCGTGTTCCGGAGCAGAGAGCTGAAGAGTCGGTACCTGACGTTAACCATCACCCTCATGCTGAACCGGTGTCTGAAGCACCGGTGGCTTCACAGCCGATACCGCAGCAAGAAATCGTGCTGGTTTTGCACGTAGCGGCTCATCAGGGCGGCGTGATTGGTGGTGAAGTGCTGTTGCAAAGCGTGTTACAGGCAGGTTTCCAGTTTGGCGAAATGAACATCTTTCATCGGCATGTTAACCCGGCAGGCAGTGGGCCGGTGTTGTTCAGCCTGGCTAACATGGTCAAACCCGGTTCATTCAATGTGGATGCGATGTCTGAATTTACCACGCCGGGTGTGTCGATTTTCATGATGGTGCCGTCTTATGGCGATGCCAGTCAGAACTTCAAGCTGATGCTGCAGTCCGCTCAGCGTATCGCTGACGATGTGGGCGGCATAGTGCTGGATGACGAACGCCGTCTGATGACACCACAGAAAGTGGAAGCCTATAAAGCCCGTATTCGCGATGTGCTCAAAGCAAACAGCGCTCAGAGCGAATAACGGCCGTGTGTTGTGATATCAGCGCTTATCAGAAGCCTCCGTTTACGGGGGCTTCTTGCTTTTATCGCGTGTTACGTCCATCGGGCATGACTTTTATCAAGTATGACTTTCATCGCGTGGTTTTTCTGCGCGCTCTATCGCGTCGTCTCCGTAACGAGCGCATTTCGTGTGGCAGTGTCGGCTGGTAACCTACCGGCTGGCGATAAGGTACAGACAGTGAGCGGCAATAATACGTTAAAACAGGAGTTGGGACTGGTTCAGGGTATCGGGTTGCTATCAACCTCGCTGCTGGGAACCGGCGTGTTTGCTGTGCCAGCTCTGGTGGCGGAGCAGTCGCGTGGTGATAGCTTGTGGGCCTGGCCGCTGCTGATTGCCCTGGTGTTTCCGATTGCGATTGCCTTTGCCTCGCTGGGAAGGCACTTCCCGAATGCCGGTGGGGCGGCGCATTTTGTGAAGCTGGCGTTTGGGCCTCGCCTGGCGCGGGTGACCGGATGGTTGTTCCTGTCGGTAATCCCGGTGGGGTTGCCAGCGGCGATGCAGATTGCGGCCGGGTTCTGGCAGGCTGCTTTTGGGTTGAGTGCCGACGGGTTACTGCTGGTGCAATTGCTGACGCTGGCGGCGATTTGGCTACTGGGAATACGCAGCGCCGGTTCCAGCGCCACCATTCAGACGCTGATTGCCTTACTGGTGGTGCTGTTGGTGGCGGCAATCTGGTGGAAAGGGCAGATTGCGCCGTCCCAGATTCCGTGGCCTGCGCTTACGCAGATTAACGGCGCACAGATGCTGGATGCGCTGGCGGTGATGTTCTGGTGTTTCGTCGGGCTGGAAGCCTTTGCGCATCTGGCAACGGAATTCAAATCACCCGAGCGTGATTTCCCGCGGGCACTGCTGATAGGTATGTTGCTGGCCGGTACCGTTTATTGGGGATGTACTGTCGCCGTTTTGCATTTCGGGGCTTACGGTCCCCATCAGGCCGCTACGGCATCGCTGCCGGGCATAGTGGTGCGGTTGTTTGGCGAGCATGCCTTGTGGCTGGCTTGCATTGTCGGCTACCTCGCCTGTTTCGCCAGCGTGAATATTTATACCCAGGGTTTTGCCCGGCTCGTGTGGTCACAGGCTCCGGAAGGGAGCCGACTGGCGCGTTTATCCACCGCACGCGCGCCGGTGAATGCGTTATCGTTGGTGGTGGCCTGCTGCCTGCTCTGCTGCCTGTTGATTTACTGGCTGCAACTGCCGTTATCTGAACTGATCGTTTACGCCAACGGCATTTTTATTTTGATTTACCTGCTGTGTATGCTGGCAGGATGGCGGCTATTACATGGCCGTTCCCGTGTGATGGCAAGCATCGGGAGCGTACTGTGCGTAGCGTTGCTGCTGACGCTCGGTTGGAAATCGCTGTATGCGTTAGGGATGCTGACGGTGCTATGGCTGGTGTTGCCGGTAAGACGTGCTGCTATCGCCACTGAATAAAACCAGACAGGAGCGCAGGCCCTGTCTGGCATCGAGCAGATCGTTGCGTTACTGAGCGTCGGCAGGCGGTTGTTGTTCCGCTGTTTCGCGGCCTGCGACTTTTGCTTCCAGCTCGCTCATTCGCTGTTCCAACAGCGCCAGTTTTTCGCGAGTACGCAGCAATACCTGGGTTTGTAAGTCGAATTCTTCACGGCTGACTAAATCCAGTTTTCCTAACTGAGATTGTAAGATCTGACGGATTTTCTTCTCCATGTCTTCGCCAAATTCCCGGATGCCTTTCGGCATGGATTCCTGCACCTGACGGGCAATCTGCTCTAATTTCTTCGGGTCAATCATGACACTTTCCTGAACTGTTTGACGAAAGGGTGGATATACATCAAGTGTAATGCCTGACCCGCACGGTATAAACAAAAAGTCATTTTCATTCGATAAATTTTGCGATCCATAAGCGGGGTTAGTGATTGCCCCTCCCTTCGGTTAGCGCTATAGTAATCCTGCTTATTCTCAGGGCGGGGTGTAATTCCCCACCGGCGGTAAACCAGTATGTGGCCTTAAGGTCAGCTGGAAGCCCGCGAGCGCTCAGACTGCATGGTTTGAGGTCAGCAGATCCGGTGTAATTCCGGGGCCGACGGTTATAGTCCGGATGGGAGAGAGTAACGGTTTCTGACAGGCTAACGCCTGCCCGCGTTATTTTTTGCGTTTTTGTCTGTTTACTCAGTGCAAAAACGACTCCTCAAGTTCGCCCTGATTCTGGTAATCCATACTAACAATGAGGTTTTTTTACCATGAATCAGACTTTACTTTCCGAATTCGGTACACCTGTCGAACGCGTTGAACGTGCGCTGGATGCATTGCGTCAAGGCCGTGGCGTCATGGTGTTGGATGATGAAGACAGGGAAAATGAAGGTGATATGATTTTCCCCGCCGAAACCATGACCGTTGAGCAAATGGCGCTGACCATTCGCCACGGCAGCGGTATCGTATGCCTGTGTCTTACTGAAGAACGCCGCCAGAAGCTGGAACTGCCGATGATGGTGGAAAATAACTCCAGCCATTATCAGACTGCGTTCACCGTGACTATCGAAGCGGCTGAAGGCGTCACCACTGGGGTTTCTGCCGCCGATCGCTTGACAACCATTCGTACCGCGATTGCCGATGATGCCCGTGCGAGCGATCTGAATCGCCCTGGTCATGTGTTCCCGCTGCGTGCGCAGCCGGGGGGCGTGCTGGCGCGTGGTGGTCATACTGAAGCAACGGTGGATTTAATGCGTCTGGCAGGGTTTAAACCGTTCGGTGTGCTGTGCGAACTGACGAATGACGATGGTTCCATGGCGCATGCGCCGGAAGTGATCACCTTTGCGAAACAGCACAATATGCCAGTGCTGACTATCGAAGATCTGGTGGCTTACCGCCAGGCGGCTGAACGTAAAGCCAGCTGATTGTCGCCAGACACTATCACGTTTTTGAAACAGGGCCGGTTTTCCGGCCCTGTTTTTTCAGGTATGTATTTTTCAGGTAGATGCTTTTTCAGGCATAGCCTTTTTCAGGTGCAGGCTTTTTCAGATGCCGGGTTCAGGCTGGTTTGCGGGCTAGCAGCGTGGCAAAGCGCAGCTTGATACGGTTGCCGTCGGCGTCGGTTTTGTGCAGTTCCCCCACATCCTCGTTGTATTTCACTATTTCCCAGTCACGATAATAGTCGTGCAATTCGTTGTGCCCGAAAGTGAACGAGAATGGCAGCGGGCAGGGGAAGTCGTCGGTGGACATAGCGGCGACAATCAGGTTATAGCCTCCGGCGACCGTGTGTTCCTGCATGTTGCTGATAATAGCCGGGACGCAGGAACGATCCAGAAACATAAATACTACTGTCGACAGGATGAAATCGTACTGATGGCGAATATCGGCCTGATTGATGTCGTGGACGAACGCGTCGATCCCGTTGAGTGACTCATCCGCGATTATCTGGTTGAGCTTATCAATGCTCATGGCGTTCTTGTCGCAGGCTGTAACCTCAAAGCCTTTCAGGTTCAGGTAGAGTGCGTTACGCCCGCCGCCACAGCCCAGGTCCAGTGCTTTTCCCAGCTGGATATAACGCATCGCGTTGACAACTTCCGAGTGGGTGCGCGTCAGCTCATATTTTTTGTGGTAGTAATCTTCCGCCGTGCAATAAAAACTGAGCTGGCATTGCAGGTCGTCGGAAAACGCGGCAATGCGGTGCCAGCGTTGCGGTTCAATATAAGGTGGTTGCTGCTGCGGTGAAAACTGAAAGCGTTCTGTGACTTCGCCTTGTTCCGTCAACAGTTCGAACGTCAGTTCGCCCTGTCGTATTTCCAGTTTTGCCCAGGTGTCTTCTTTGGTGTTGTGTTTTTCCTGGAACGCCGCAGGCAGTGTATTGCTGTTCCATACCGGCATCTGTTTATAACAAATCAGTTCTTGCATAGGGACCTCGTACGTTCTCGTCTTTTTCCATTCTATTAATCACGCAGTAGTGTGACCAGAAATATGTATTATAAATGCATGAAATGGCAAGGCGACCGCCGGGCGGTCGCTGGAGACACCATCATGATGACAGTTGTCGTAGCAGTGGGAAGGCCTCTTTCATGCGGTCGCCGCCGACAACAAAGGCCCGCAACTGTTCCTCTACCATTCCCTTTGCCACGATGCCGCCATGATCGGCGATGAGGTGCCAGGTGAGCGCCGGGTTTTGTGTTTCCCCCGCCAGTTGTAACGGAAACAGCGGCGTTTTTACCTTTATCAGCATCGCGGGCAGGGCGAGTGGCTGCTCTCCTTGCCGCTGCTGCTGGTGGATTTCCGTGGTGAGGCGCGCGGCAATACTGTTAGCCGCGATGCTGGCGGTTAACTGGATCGGTTGTAAAAAGGGCAGCAGTTTACCGTTAATTTCAGCGCAATCTCCCAACGCGTAAATATGCGGATCAGAGGTGCGTAACTGGCTGTCGGTGACGATACCACGGTTTACCGACAGGCCTGCCGCTGCGGCCAGCTCGGTATTGGCACGCAGCCCGATGGCGGAGATAACTTCATCTACCACCAGTGTGCGGCCGGACACCAACGTCACGCGCAGGCCAGCCTCGGTTTTTTCCACCTGTTGGAGCTCAGTGCCGAGTAGTAATTCCACCCCTTGTTGCAGCAATGTGGTTTGCAGGCGGGCGCTGAGTTCGACAGGCAGAAGACCGGAAAGAAGATGCGATGCCCGATCCGCCACCATGACGTGTTTACCGGCTTGCGCCATATCCATCGCCAGTTCACTGCCGATCAACCCTGCGCCGACTACCAGAATGCGCGTTGCCTGCATCAGGCGAATTTCTGCCTGACGATACTCCTGCTGGCTATTGAGCGTCAGCATCCATTCATGGCCGAGAATCGGTGGGAGCACAGCGCTGGCGCCAGTGGCCAACACCAGTGTGTGGTAATCATACTGCCTGTCACCACAGATGACGTGGCGTCGACTGGCGTCAATAGCGGTGACGGCGGTATGTGCCAGCAGGGTAATCCGCTGTTCTTCGGCAAAGTGCGCGGCACGCATGCGTGTCAGGTCGTCGGCACGGCGCTGCTGGCTGAACACATGGCTGAGCTCCGGCTTGCTGTAGTCGTCGCCGCTGTCGGCGGTGATCAGGCGAATAGGGCAGTGAGCGTGCTGCTTACGCAGGCTTTTAATCAATTGCCGGGCAGCAAAGCCTGCCCCGACAACAATGGTTTCATAAGAAATGGTTTCATCAGAAATGATCTTATCAGACATGGCCGTTCCTTAGTTGATGGGGTTAAACACGTCTTTGCCTAAGCTGCATTCGGGGCATAAGAAGGTGTCCGGTACATCAGACCAGGGGGTGCCCGGTGTCACGTCCTGCATCGGTTCACCGATAGCCGGGTCGTAAATCCACTGGCATACGCTGCATTGCATGCGCCCGCTATACTGCGGCTCAGAGGCGCTGCTACAGGCACACGGGGAGGCGGCGGTTATCTCTGCTGATATGCCGGTGTCGGCCGCTACCGGCGTGGGGCTGATATCGGTGGTGACCGGTGATACGGTTAACGGATGCAGCGCCCATTGGCGGGCAATTTCACGACCATGTTCCCGGCAAATTGCCAGCGCAGACCCATCCGGACGCCATTTGGTTTTCAGCGACAGCGTGGTCTCGAAACCCGCGTCCATCAGCCGGGTCTGGATACGATCAACCGCGCCGCCGTTCCAGCCGTAGCTACCAAAGGCAGAGGCTTTCTTGTTCTGAAAACGCAGGCCGGTGATCTCTTCTAACATGGCGGCCACTTTCGGCATCATCACGTTATTCATGGTGGAAGAACCCACCAGCACACCCTTGGAACGGAATACCTGCGTCAGAATTTCATTTTTGTCATGGCGGGCCACATTGTAGATTTTGACGGCGACACCCGGATCGACATCATGGATCCCCTGAGCGATGGCATCCGCCATCATGCGGGTATTGTTGGACATGGTGTCGTAGAACAGCGTGATGCGATCTTCCTGATAGCTGTCGGCCCAGCGCAAATAGTGGTGAATGATCTGCGCCGGGTCATTGCGCCATACCACACCGTGGGAGGTGGCGATCATCGATAACGGCAGGTTAAACGCCAGCACTTCGTTGATTTTGGCGGTGACCAGACGGCTGAACGGCGTCAGGATATTGGCAAAGTAGCGTTGGCACTGCTCGAACAGTTCCCCCTGATCGACTTCATCATTAAACAGGTGTTCGTCGCAGTAGTGCTGCCCAAACGCGTCATTACTGAACAGGACCGCATCACCGCTCAGATAGGTCATCATGCTGTCTGGCCAGTGCAACATCGGTGTTTCGATGAACACCAATTGTTTGCCGTTGCCGATATCCAGCGAATCGCCGGTTTTGACGGTGTGGAAATGCCATTCAGGATGATGGTGATGACCGGTAATCGAGTCGATGGCGTTATGGGTGCAGTAAATCGGCGTATTGGGGATATAGGCCATCAGCTCACTCAGTGCCCCGGCGTGATCTTCCTCGGCATGGTTGATGACGATGTAGTCGATCTGCGCCAGATCGATCTCCGCCATCAGGTTCTGGACAAAATCACGGCTGAACTTGTGATCAACGGTGTCGATCAACACCGTTTTTTCTTCCCGGATGAGGTAGCTGTTATAGCTACTGCCTTTCAGCGTTTTGTATTCAGTGCCGTAGAAGTCGCGAACTTCCCAATCCCGTTGGCCAACCCAGTGAATGTTATTTTTAACATGAATAGACATCGTCATACTCCAGTGAACGTAGTAAAGGTCGTTGCCATGTCATAGCACAGGCCGTGCCATGTTTTATCTTTTTGATTTTTAATGATTTTAAAAATAACCTTTGTCATTATGACAATAACCGGATAATGTCTTTTTGACACTCATTTGTGAAAAAGACACACCATGACGCTATCGATAGATGCCTTTGCGCACATTGCTATTGAGTTGCAGCAAGGGCTTTCAACCCGCGACCGTTTTCAACGCCTGCTCAACAGCCTGCGCCAATTACTCTGCTGTGATGCTGCCGCTTTGCTGAGTTATGAAAGTCAGTTGCTGCGCCCGCTGGCAACCGATGGGCTGGCACCGGACGTGCTGGGGCGGCGTTTTCGGCTCTCCGAGCACCCGCGTCTGGAAGCGATAGCCCGGGCTGGTGATGTGGTGCGGTTCCCTGCGGACAGCCAGCTTCCCGACCCTTACGATGGCCTGATCCCCGGTCAGGAAGCGTTGAAAGTGCACGCCTGCGTGGGCCTGCCGCTGTTTGCTCACCATTCGCTGATTGGTGTATTGACCATTGACGGGATGGATCCACACCAGTTCGATCATTTCAGTGATGAAGAGCTACGGCTGATTGGCGCGATGGCGTCGGTAGCCCTGAGTAATGCGTTATTGATGGAACAACTGGAGCGCCAGACCGTAGCACCACTGCCGGATGTCGCGCCGATGGCAGAGGCAAATGCTGACGAGATGGTGGGGTTGTCTGCGCCCATGCAGCAACTGAAAAAAGAAGTGGCGATTGTGGCCGATAGCGACCTTAACGTGCTGATCATGGGGGAAACCGGGGTTGGCAAGGAACTGGTGGCGCGGGCCATTCATCAGGGATCGCGGCGTGCAGACCGCCCGCTGGTGTATCTGAATTGTGCCGCGCTGCCGGAGTCAGTGGCGGAAAGCGAACTGTTCGGCCACGTGAAAGGGGCGTTTACCGGCGCGATCCATCATCGTACTGGTAAATTTGAGCTGGCGGATAACGGTACGCTGTTTCTGGATGAAATCGGCGAACTGTCGTTGACCTTACAGGCCAAGCTGCTGCGGGTATTGCAATACGGCGATTTGCAGCGCGTGGGTGACGACAGCAGCCTGAAAGTGAATGTGCGTGTGCTGGCGGCGACCAACCGGGATTTAAAGCAGTCGGTGCAGGAGGGGACTTTCCGCGCCGACTTGTTCCATCGACTGAGCGTGTTTCCGCTGTCGGTGCCGCCGCTGCGTGCGCGTGGTCAGGATATTGCGCTGCTGGCCGGTTTTTTCTGTGAACGCAGCCGGGCCAGACTCGGGTTGCAACGCCTGTCATTATCGCCGCAAGCGACCCAGTTGCTGGTGCGTTATCCATGGCCGGGGAACGTGCGCGAGCTGGAGCATGTCATCTATCGGGCGACGATTGTCGCGCGGGCAGGCGGCACGAGCGGCGATCTTGTCTTACGGCCGGAACACTTGAATCTGGATGGTGTGCTGCCCGATGAGCCTCATCCTGCTAACGCGGAGAATACCGCGCCGTCGTGGCGTGGCGTCAGCCTGCGGGATGCTACAGAGCATTACCAACGACAGGTGATTAGCGACACGCTGGCGCGGCATCAGGGTAACTGGTCGTCCTGTGCCCGCGAGCTGGCGGTAGACAGCGGCAATTTACACAGGATGGCAAAACGGCTGGGGATAAAATAACAAACCCCGGCATGGCCGGGGTTTGAAGCACAGGCTTAACGAGTCATCAGCCGCAGCGGGTGCATTTCTGTGACTGGATCACCTGGAAGAAGTCGTTGCCCTTGTCATCCACCAGAATGAAGGCCGGGAAGTCTTCCACTTCGATTCTCCAGATAGCTTCCATACCCAGTTCCGGGTATTCCACACACTCCAGGCTCTTGATGCTGTTCTGCGCCAGAATGGCTGCCGGGCCGCCGATGCTGCCGAGATAGAAGCCACCGTGTTTATGACACGCGTCGGTGACCTGCTGGCTGCGGTTGCCTTTAGCCAGCATGATCATGCTGCCGCCGTGGGATTGCAGCAGATCAACGTAAGAGTCCATACGGCCAGCGGTTGTTGGGCCGAGTGAACCAGACGCGTAGCCTTCCGGCGTCTTGGCTGGGCCTGCGTAGTAGATCGGGTGATCTTTCACGTATTGCGGCAGTTCACCGCCGTTATCCAGCAGTTCCTTCAGCTTGGCGTGCGCAATGTCGCGCGCCACGATGATGGTGCCGTTCAGCGACAGGCGAGTGGAAACCGGGTATTGCGACAGCGTTTTGAGGATGTCTGCCATCGGGCGGTTCAGGTCGATACGCACCACTTCACCTTCGCCAGCCTGACGCAGGTGTTCCGGAATGTATTTGCCGGGGTTGGTTTCCAACTGTTCCAGCCAGATACCTTGACGGTTGATCTTGGCTTTGATGTTACGGTCCGCCGAGCAGGACACGCCCATCCCTACCGGGCAGGAGGCACCGTGACGCGGCAGACGGATCACCCGCACATCGTGCGCGAAGTATTTACCGCCGAACTGGGCGCCAAGCCCCAGATTACGGGCTTCTTCCAGCAGTTCCTGCTCCAGCGCTACATCGCGGAACGCCTGACCGTGTTCATTACCCTCGGTCGGTAATTCATCGTAGTAGCGGGTGGAGGCCAGTTTCACGGTTTTCAGGTTGGTTTCTGCTGAAGTGCCGCCGATGACAAAGGCAATGTGGTACGGCGGGCAAGCCGCGGTACCCAACGTACGCATTTTTTCTACCAGATAGTTTTTCAGTTTACCCGGTGACAGCAGCGCTTTGGTTTCCTGATACAGATAGGTTTTGTTGGCGGAACCGCCGCCTTTGGTGACGAACAGGAATTTATACTCATCCCCTTCGGTGCTGTAGAGGTCTATCTGCGCTGGCAGGTTGGTGCCGGTGTTGACCTCTTTGTACATGTCCAGCGCCGCATTCTGGGAGTAGCGCAGGTTGTCTTCGATAAAGGTGTTGTATACACCGCGCGACAGTGCTTCGGCGTCGTTGCCGTTGGTCCACACGCGTTGGCCTTTTTTACCGACGATAATGGCGGTCCCGGTATCCTGACAGGTCGGCAGGATGCCTTTGGCGGCGATTTCGGAGTTACGCAGGAACTGCAGGGCGACATAACGGTCGTTTTCGCTGGCTTCTGGGTCGTGCAGAATATCGGCGACCTGCTGCTGGTGGGAAGGACGCAGCAGGAAAGAGGCGTCGTGGAATGCCTGTTGTGCCAGCAAGGTCAGCCCCTGCGGGTCAACTTTGAGAATATCCTGGCCTTCAAACTGGCTAACAGAAACAAAGTCGCTGCTGATCAAACGGTATTCGGTTTTATCTTTCGCTAATGGAAACGGATCTTGGTAATAAAACGGTTTATTCGACATTTTCTTCTCACTTGCAGCCGCATAATTGAGTGATTTATCGGGTCTTATTTCCGCCTAAGGCTTTTGTGCCGGTCTTATTGTTGTGTCCGTCGTCTTTGGCACGACGACAAAAGCAATAAACGTGGTTGATATTCCTTAACTTGCGCCAGTTGTGCGCCTATTGAGGGATACCACCTCACATACTATGGCTTTATGGCGGGGAGTACCACGCTGACAAGTCACATTATTTTTATCTTCGTCATGTTTTCGTCGAAAATATATCGCAGACAGAAACGGGATGTTGATATTGATAATCGTGACATGACGGGCGCCATATTAAGTCATTTATTTAAATTAATTAAGTGCAATGTGCCTGGGTGATAAATACCCATTGAATAAATAAGGGTACACATCACCTTGCCGGTATGTTGATTTTATTATTCGCGCTGTTCGAGCAAGGTATCGATGAGCCACAGTCCCGCCGGGCCGGGGGGCGAGGGGCGGGACCAGGCGATATCCACTTCAATTTGCCGCGGCCAGCCCGGCAGCGGTAGCTCCACCAACTGATTCTGCGCGTATTCGTTTACCAGCCAGCGCGGCAGCGTGCTCCAGCCAAATCCTTGTTGCGCCATTTCTAACAGCATCAGGTACGACGGCGTTGACCAACTGGCGCTTTCCGTTTGTGGGCGTTCCCGCTGGCTGTAAGTATGCAGACATAACTGGCGTACCGTGGCGAGTTGTTCCTGTGTTACCTGAGTCTGCTGCGCCAGCGGATGCGTGCGGGCGACATAGACCGCCATTTCGGTTTTCACCTGCAACCGGGATACCGCAATGTCGATAGGGTAATGTGCCTGCGCTTGTAATACGCCAACATGGGCGCGTTGAGATTGCAGCAGTTCCACCACGTCTTCGTCTTCCGCAATCAGACATTCGAATTCCACGTCGGGAAACCGCACGGCAAAGCGTTGCAGTATTGGGTGATAGTGACGGCACTGCCAGGTGTCCGATAACACGAAGGTGAGCCGTGGCTCGACTTTATCCGCCAGCCGGATTGCCAGTTCGTCCAACGCTTCGCTGGCGGATAGAATCGCTTTCACATGACTGAGTACCTTACGTCCTTCATCCGTCAGCACCGGCTGATGCCCCCCCCTGTCGAACAGCTGCAATCCCAGGTCAGCTTCCAGATTCGCCACCGCCGTACTGACGGTGGACTGGCTTTTTTGCAGGTGGCGTGCGGCGGCGGAAAACGAGCCAGTATTCACCGTGGCGATGAACGCCAGCAGTGATTCAGGAGAATAACGCATCGCTGCCTCTATCGATTTTTTAGATGGATTCTAATTTATCACTATTGGTTATTTCGATGAAAATAGCAATCCATCAGCGCTACTGCGCTATCAGTAGGAGGAATTTATGCAACAGAATACTCAGCAAACAGGACATCATCCGTCAAAATCCTGGCGTGAACGGATAGTGCATGCCGTGGGTTTTGAAGTGATGGCGTTATTGATTTGCGCGCCGATAGGGGCGTGGGTACTGGAGCGCTCCATCCTGCAGGTCGGGGTGCTCTCCATTATGCTATCCAGCGTGGCAATGGTCTGGAACGTGGTGTACAACAGCGTGTTTGATCGCCTGTGGCCGGTCAGCCGCGTGAGACGTGGCGTATGGGTGCGCGCAGGGCATGCGTTGGGTTTTGAAGGTGGTTTTATTCTGTTTGGTTTGCCGCTGGCAGCCTGGATGCTGAATATTACGTTGTGGCAGGCACTGATGGTGGAAATCGGCTTCTTCTTGTTTTTCCTGCCGTACACCATGGCCTACAACTGGCTGTACGACCTGTTGCGTGAGCGTCTGCTAACCCCAGCGGTACAGGGACGCTAGTCGGCACCCGAAGCAGAAGAGTGAGCGTTTGCTTTCTCCTTGCTTCGGGTCCGTTTTCATCCGTCGGTCGACTGACGCAGTGACGCCCGGTATTCGGCGTAATCCGGCATATGAGGGATACGCCACAGATACCAGGCTGCCAGTGTGCGATAGGGGCGACAAGGCTCACTCATCTCCAGCATCGCTTTGCGCGTTGGGTCTTGCTCCAGGCGATACAGGTAACGAAACCCCTGTTTGATGCCGAGATCGTCCACCGGCATGATATCCATCCGCTCCAGGGTGGAGATCAACAGCATTTCTACCGTCCAGCGGCCGATACCCTTCAAGGTACAAAGGCGTTCAATCAGCGTATCGTCATCCAGATGTTCCGCTGCCGTTCTGGCGGGTACCAATCCACTCAGTACGCCCTGTGCAATGTCCTTCACCGTGTCGATTTTGCGGGCGGAAAAACCGCACTGGCGCAAGACTTCCGGTTCGCACGCCACCAGTTGTTCAGCGGATGGAAAGCCGCCGTCTCCCACGTCAAAACGTTGCTGTAGCTTGCTGATGATCGCGGCGGCGGCACGGTTACTGAGTTGCTGGCTGGATACCGCCCGGATTAGCGCCTCGTAAGGTTCCCGTGTCGGTCGGCTTTCAAAGCGGATATGACCGACGCCGTCTATCAATCGTGCCCAGTGCGCATCAATGGCGGACAAATGGGCGAGAGCCTGAGGTTCGTTGAACGGGAGGGGCGATGGCGTCATAGGGTGGCTCCTTATGGTTGGCGATGTATTCCAGCAGGCAATGTTCCGCTAAGAGAGATATACTCAATTATACTGGTTATTTAAACAGGTTTGCGCATGAATTTTGAACTGTTTGCCGATGAGCCGCCAGAGCGCCGGAATGAAACGCTGGCACCCGGTGCGGTGGTGTTGCGCGGTTTTGCCTGGCCACAGGCCGATGTGTTGCTGGCTGCGCTGGAGACGGTGACGCAACGAGCGCCGTTTCGGCATATGGTGACACCGGGCGGGCATACCATGTCGGTGGCGATGAGTAATTGCGGGCCGCTAGGCTGGGTGAGCGACGAGCACGGCTATCGCTACAGCGCGCAGGACCCGCTCAGTGGTCAGCCTTGGCCTGCTATGCCCGCTTGTTTCTTGCAGTTGTCTCAGGCCGCGGCACGCGAGGCGGGATATCACGACTTTACGCCCGATGCCTGCCTGATTAACCGCTACGCCGTTGGTGCGAAACTGTCGTTGCATCAGGACAAAGACGAGCTGGACTTACGCCAGCCGATTGTGTCCGTTTCATTAGGGTTGAGCGCAGTGTTTTTGTTCGGTGGCATGAAACGTAGCGACCCTTGCCAGCGGCTGACGTTGATGCACGGTGATGTGGTGGTGTGGGGTGGCCCGTCCCGGTTGTGTTACCACGCCATTTTGCCGCTAAAACGCGGGCCGTTGCCGATGGGAATATTGGATGAGGTGCGCCTGAATCTGACGTTTCGCTGCGTATGAGTGTCCCCCACGGTGTGGGGGACACTTGTCATGACGTCGTATGATTACTTCGCAGAGAAGTGCATGTACTCCAGCGCGTTTTCACCCGCCATACGGCCTGAGTTGAGGGCAAAACCGAACGTCCCGCCGCCCAACAGCAAATCATAAGTGTCGCCGTACATACCGGCGGCATCGTTGCCGGTCACGTACAGGCCCGGCACCGCGCTGCCGTTCGGGCTGACCGCTTCCATTTTCTCGTTAATTTTCACACCGCCGAGCGTACCGAGCGCTGCTGGCATCATCTTCACGGCATAGAACGGGCCAGTTTTCACCGGACGCAGATAATCCATGCTCTTGTTGAAGATCTCGTCGCGTTTCTGGGTGGCATAGCGGTTGTTGTCTTCAATGGTGCGTTTCAGCACGGCCGGGTCGATGGCCATTTGTTTGGCCAGGTCGTCGATACTGTTGCTTTTGAAGACAAAACCGCGGTTTTTCTGGAGTTCTTTGGCAAACTCGTCGTCGAATTTCACCAGTTTGGTATTGGCGATAACCCATTCGCCGATCGGCACATCGATACCGTCGTTGACTACGTGCTTGCGGGTTTCCTCGTCGAAGACGGAGTACATAACGCCACCTGCTTTCGCCAGCGCGTTACCGGCGTGCGGCCAAATGATAACGATGGACTCATCGGTGAAGCGGCGTCCGGTCTTGTCTACCCACAGGTACGGCTGGCGAGCGGCGGCCAGCATCTGGGAGTTAGGGGCATACTCCGGCAGACCGGGGCGGTAAGACTGTACTACGCCCATGCCTTCTTCTTTGGCACCAGCCTTCCACGCCATTTTGATGCCGTCGCCGTCTTTACCGATGTTACCTACCATGATGGTGTCGGGCATAGCGACGTATTTTTGCAGCATCTCTTTGTTGTTGGCGTAACCACCGGTGGCGACGATCACCGCTTTGGTGTCGATCTGGAACGGTTTACCGTCGCTGCCTTCAGCGATCACGCCGGTAATTTTGCCGTCCTTCATCACCAGGTCTTTACCGGCGGTTTTCACCAGCGTCGTAACCTTCATGTTTTTAAACTGCTCATGGAAGGTTTTGATCAGGTAGCGACCGTGGCCGGGGCCATCGATAACGTGCCAGGTCAGCATCCCGCCCGGCCCACCGGGGCCGATGTATTCAAACTTGATGCCTTTGGATTTCACCCACTCGATGGTGTCGGCAGAGCGATTGACGAAGGTACGCACCACATACGGGTTGGCCATCCAGTGGCTGTATTCCATGATAGTTTTAAAGGCCATATCCGGCGTGACGACGATACCCTGACGTTTTTGCATCGAACTGTTGGCCGCGAAGATACCTTCCGCGAAATTGCCGGTGCCGCCGACGGCGGGCTGTTTTTCCAGCAAGACGACGCTAGCGCCTTTCTCGGCGGCCGCCATGGTAGCGGCAGTACCGGCGGCACCTGCACCAATCACCACCACATCCGCGCTTTTCGGGATGTCGACCGTTTTGGCCGGTTCAGCGCTTTTCGCCGGTTCTGCCGCGGGCTCGGGTTGTCCTGATGCCTGAGCAGTGGTGATTCCCAGCACCGAGAGGCACAAAGCCGCAAGGAGTTTTTTTCGGTATTGAACCATATTATTTTCCTTTTATTTTACGCGTGGAATAACGCGCCAAAGACTGGCGCATCGTCCGGTATTCAGTTCGCCTTGGCTTTGGCGTAAGCCGCCTGCGAGGCGTCATGCACTGCGCCACTGGTCATGGTGGCACCGGAAACCCCGTCGACATTGATGGTCTTTTTCTCGGTCATGGTTTTTGCCAGCTCTTTGGCTGCTTCACCGCCGACTTCCGGGGTTTCGTCTGGGGCATCGATAGTGGCTTTTTGCACGACGCCTTTGGCATCGATATCCAGAGTGACGGTGACGTCACCACCGATACCTTGTCCGGTTGCTGAGTAGGTACCGGCTTTAAATTGGTCTTCAGCTACGGCTACGCCAGCTATCAGCAACAGGCAACCCAATAATGTGATGGAACTTTTTTTCATAACGAACATTCACTCTGTATGGTTAATATCATCAATAAACGGGAACCCGCGCCGGGCTAAGGGGTCAGCAGCGTTTTCCCTTCTTCGTGGCTGAGATGACGAAATAACAGGCAACTCAGCGGTAATCCGGTGCCGAGCAGTAACAACAGCAGGCTGAAATGGTTGATGTTCAGTAGCGGTTCCCATTGGGAAAACAGCCGCAACGCCGGGAAGGTCAGCGCCATGCTGAGCATAACGGCAATCAACTGACTGAGGATCATGATGTTATTGCCGCTGTTGTAGGTGTCGCTGCACAGGTGGCAGCAGGCCAGCGTACTTTCCGCCGAGTGCAATAACGCGGTCATCAGGCCGATAGCAACAGCGCAGACGCCAATCACCGGCAGTAAGCGGTGCTGAATGGCGAGGCCGAGCAGCAGCACCAGTGCTGAGGCCAGCAGCGTGCCGTACATCAGCACATGGCGGTAACCCAGCCAGCGAATCAGCGGTTCGAACAGCAGCTTGGCCAGCAGCGCGCCGAGGGAAAACAGCAACATGATGAGGCCAGCGGTCGCGGGCGGCAGCCCGAGCGAGGTCTGAACCACCAGTGATATCACTACCGGCAGCGAGGCCAGCAGTAAGCGGGTGAGCACGCCACCCCATACTCCGACATAAAAAGAACGGATGCTGAACAGGGACACCGGCAGCAGCGCTTCGCGCCCCGGCAGGTCACTGCGCAAGTAAAATAATGTACAAAGCGTACAGACAAGCCCTAACAGCACGATCACCGGCAGCGACAGCAGGTGTCGCGGTGCCGCGGCCAATAACAGGGTTACCGTCAACAGAATGCCGACCAGTGGCAGCAGGTGACGCATCGACACCCGGCAGGTGCTGACGCGGGTGCTCGTATCCGTCGGCAGAATGCGCCACGCCAGCCACAGGCACAGCAGCGCCAGGGGGACCGGTGCGATAAAAATAGCCCGCCAGGATAACCCGTCGGTCAGCAGGCTACCCAACAGCGGGCCCGTCAGGGTGCCGAACATGCCGAGCAGGGTCATACGGTTAAGGAAGGACAACCGGGTATCGGCGGGGGTGTATCGCAGCACTTGCGTGCGGATCACCGGCAACAGTAGTGCACCGCCGGTTCCCTGAATAAATCGCCCCAAACCCAGTTGGAGCGCGGAGTCGGCATGAAAGCACAGCAGCGCGCCGCCGGTGAAGATGGTCAGGGCGGCGAGGCACGTACGCCGCTCTCCCAGATGCTGGCTCAGCCAACTGTTAATCGGGGTAAAGGCCACGACGGTGATGACGTAAGCCATGACGATCGGTTCCATACGCAAGACGGGCTGGTGCAGCGCACGGGCTATCGCTGGTACGGCGACGTACAGCATGGTGGTGTCCAGCGATTGCATGAAGAACGCCGCTGAAGCCAGCCAGAAGAGTGCGCGTGGGCCCGTCATAGTCAGGCTACCGTCATCTGACCGGCGTACAGCACGAACAGCCGCAGCAGGAATACGCCCAGCAGCGTCAGGCTGGCGGTAAGGCGCGGCAGGAACGCGATACGGCGTTGCATCGCCGGTACACTGCCTGCCGCCAGCGGCACCAGCATGCCGACGCCGATAATACCGATCCAGAACACGCCGCCCCAGAATCCGCTTAACGCTACCTGTGCCGCGACCGATTTCTGCCCACCGCCTAATAACAGGCCGGTAAAAAAGGCAAAGAGCAGAAACAGTTCGACCAGCGCGATCGGCTTTTCCAGTTTGTGCAGCAGATGCAGGGTGTGCGGGCAGTATTGCTGGCTGCTCGCTGAGGCACCGACCATCATCAGTACCGCGACGCCGGAGGTGACGCCGGACACCAGAAACAGCACCGGCAGTACCGGGTTGTTCAGCAGTGGAAAGGATTTCAACGCCGAGAGCAGAAAGCCGGTATAGCAACCGAGCAACAACGCCAGCACCAGCAAGACATTTTCTACCGGACGCAGGTAGCGAGTTACCCAGGCGATAACCCGGTTGAGCACCGCGTGCAACGCGCCCGGCAATCGGCGTTCACTCCAGGCCAGCAGCGGTTGGCGATACAGGCTGGCAATCCACAGGAACATCACCAGCATGTACACCTGAAACAGCATCACCCCCAGCGACATGATGGAATGGGGATTATAGAACACCATCAAATACCAAAAGGTAATGGGGCGGGCGAGGTGGAAAATCAGGATCACCAGCCCGATGATGACCGACAGCGGCGCGATGATCGCCGTGGCGGCTATCAACGGATTAGTGTGTTGATTTTCTGCGGGCAGATAGCGGCGAAACAGTAACGTCAACACCATCATTCCTGAGGAAATTCCCACCAGCAGCAGGTAAACGGCGATAGGCCAGTCCCATACCAGCGAAGAAAAGTGAAAGGCGTTATGCATGATCGCTTTCTCCGTATTTGCCCGGTATGCGGTAAAGGTTAGGGCCGGTACCCAGGTAGACTTTGCTGCGGTAGATAGGGTTGCTTTTGATCATTTTCGAAATATCGCTGTCCGGATCGTTGAGATCGCCAAACACCAGCGCTTTGGTCGGGCAAATTTCGACGCAGGCCGGTTTCTTGCCTGCCGCCAGATTGGTTTCCCGACAGAAATTGCATTTATCTGCGGTGTTGGTTACCGGGTTGATAAAACGCACGTGGTATGGACAGGCGGCGATGCAGTAGCGACAACCGACACAGCGTTTGTCGTTAACATCGACAATGCCGGTCAGCGCATCTTTGAATGAGGCTCCGGTCGGGCAGACAGACACACAAGGCGGGTTATCGCAGTGCTGGCAGGACTGACGGAAGAACTGTTTAATGGGTTTAGTGGTATCGGTGGCGGGGATATCGACGGTTTGTATGATATTCAGCCGGGTGACGCCATCCGGCACCTGATTGGTTTTACGGCAGGCGGTCATGCAGGCTTTGCAGCCGATACAGCGCAGCTCGTTGTGCAAAATGCCGTATTTAACCGGTCGCACCCCGGAGGACGGTAATGCCGTTTCCTGTGCGGCCACTGGCAGGCCACTGCCGGAAACGGCCAGTGCGCTGCCCATAATGGCAATAAAACGGCGTCGGGTATAATTTTCCATAAAATAACCTTTCAGAAAGCAAATATCGGTTTGCAGCTATCACGCTCTGCGCGGCAATAAATCGTTTTTATTTTCTTTTCACTGGGCATGAATACACGCAGTGAATAACAACAATGCTCGTTTCTTAGAAATCAGAAGATGTTTTAAAAATAATGAGTATTAAAAGATCAGACATCTTGATGGAAATAATTGGAGCATGTGCACCTGGCGGGATATGTGTCACGCTTCACATTTAATTTTTTGTATATCCGGATAAAAATAATTGCAAAATACGATAACTGGCGAGGAATCTGTTATTATTTTCGTGAGTTTTATTATTAATGTTATTTTTGTTGTTTGCTTTTGTTATCAGCATGTCTTTTTTGATTTATGCGGAAAACATCTCTTTAGTCAAAATGAATAAAAATGATGTGGCGCAATAATTTGATAGCGCGGTACGTTATTTTTGTCGATACATAAAAAGCGAAAAATAAAAACGCCTCGGACGAGGCGTTTCAGCGCAATGGCGATCAACTGATTAATGGTTATCGACTGATTAATGGCTATCTACCGGTTAATGACTGCCAACCGATGATGGCTTCAACTGACGGTCCAGAAACTGAAGCACTTTCTGCATGATTTCTGGCTGTACCCAGTAAATACCGCCATGCTCCGCGCCTTTCACCACGTAATAGGTGCTGTTGATGCCGTGGGCAATCAGCGCTTTGTGTAGCATTTCGGTCTGGTGGGGGGAAACCACCGTATCGGCGCTACCGTGCATGATTAAAAAGGGCGGTGTGTTCTTGCTGATATAGTTGATCGGGTTGGCGACAGCCGTTTTTTCCGGGAAGCGGGTAATCGGGCCGCCTTCATTGAATACAGAAGTGCCGTTGACCCAGATAGCCTCGGTCGAGGACGCCGAAGCGTGTTTCTGCACCACCTCATCCGGGAAGCCTTCACCGACGCGGGTCAGGTCTGACAGGCCGTAGAAGTCGATCACCGCTTGTACCTGGCTGCTTTGGTCAAGGTGTTCACCGCGATCAAATTGCTTGTCGCCGTTGCTGGTACCGGCGAACGCCGCCAGATAGCCACCGGCTGAGGCACCGAACACCGCCACATGACTGGCATCGATGCCGAATTTACCCGCATTAGCGCGCAAGTAACGAATGGCGGATTTCACGTCCTCCAGCGGGGCCGGGAACAGTACGGTGGGTGCCACGCGGTACTCCATGCTGGCGACCACATAACCCGCTTCCGCCATTTTCAGCCGTTGCTGGATATAGTTGTCTTTATTGGCGTTAATAAAGCCGCCACCGGTGATGAACAGCACGGCGGGCTGCGGTGATTTGGCTTCCGGCTGGAGAATATCCATTTTCAACGCGACGTTAGCATAGCCGCGCATCGGTACCTGAGCGTAAACCACGTCGGAAATCAGTTTAACCGACGGCTGACGTGGGGTCAGGGTCAGTTCATGTGAGTTGTCTGCTGCCATCGTATGGGGAACCTGAGCGGTTGCGGTAATGATGATAGAAGACAACAGTATCATTTTGAGGGGTGGGGTACGCATGAATTATTCCTTAAAAAATTATTTTCCGATCATGGTTTTTGAATCAATATGCAAGCAGGTGGATGAGCATGGGGTACAGTCAGGATGCAGGCTAGCATGGTGATTATTAATACAAATGTGCTTAATCTCACATTAGTATTTTAACAAATTCATATAATTAATATTCGATAAGGTTATAAATAAAAATAATCATGATAAGTATCAAGCGAGCACTTTATTACCATGAGTTGGTCCGCAAAGGGAGTTTTACCCGTGCCGCCAAATCTCTCAATATCTCTCAGGCCTTTCTTTCTCAGGAAATATCCCGACTGGAACAGGAGTTAGAACGAAAACTGATTAATCGCACCACCCGCCAGTTTGCGTTAACGCCATTCGGCGAAGCGTTTGATGAAAAAATCAAACCGCTGATTCGCGAGTATTATGACGTAGAGCAATTTGTGCAATCGTACGAAGAAAGTCAGGATGGTGCCCTGATGGTCGGGGTGATTCCTATCTTCAACCGGCTGAAATACTACGATGTCTTTACGTCATTTCAGAAACAGCACCCGAATATCGAATTATCGTTTATTGATGGCGTCAGCAGCGACCTGTTGGAAAAGGTCAGACATGCCGAGATTCATGTGTCGCTCTCCACGCCATTTGATGATTACTTGCAGGATCCGCTGTTTAATCACACCATCTTTCTGGATGACAATCTGGTGGCGGTGATGGCTGCCGATCACCCGCTGGCAGGGCAAGACAGCCTGACGTTGCACCAGTTGGCGCAGGAGCGGCCGATTGTGCCGCAAAAAGGCACCGGTGAACATGCGGCGGTGTCGGCAGCGTTCAATCGCGCCGGTCTGGAAGAAACCTGCTTTCGCGAGTGCAGCAATCTCGACATCATTATGGATCTGGTGATGCACCACGGCGGCGTTGTCTTTCTGTGTACCTCGGTGGCGGGGAGCCTGAAGGGGTACGATATCGCTATTCGCCCGGTCGCCACGCCGATCATCCGTACGTTTGCTGTCAGCTATCTCAAGCGCAGCGCGGGCATTCCGATGGTGCGCCGTTTTCTGGATTTCATGGAACGCCATCACCCGACGCTACGTGGGTAACGGCTGATGCATCGGCTTATCCGTTATCGGGCGCGATGAGCGCCCGAGCGGGTTTAGCGCACGACCAGTGTGGGGGCAATACGAACGGTGTCACCGTGTTGTGCCTCACCGCGTAACACCTGTTGCAGATGGCGTATCACGTGCTCCACCAGCAACTCAACCGGCTGACGCACCGTGGTCAACCGGTAGCCTTCCCAGGCGGCCTGCGGGGTGTCGTCGCAACCGATCACTTTACAGTTCGCGCCACCGTTGAGCCGCAGAGCATCCAGCGCGCCGAAAGCCAGCGCATCGCAGGCGCAGAACACGCCTTCCACCGAGGGGTATTGTTGCTGTAACTGGCACATGGCGCGGTAGCCGCTGTGATAGGCGTAATCCGGGTTATCGGCGACGATCGGCTCCGGCAAGCCACGGCTGAGCAGACGCTGGCGAAAGCCTGCCAGTCGTTCCAGCGAGGCTTGTCCGTCCTGACGACCGGCGATGTAGGCCAGCCGGGTGAGTCCTTGTGACATCAGGTAGTCGGCCGCCAGTTCACCGGCCAGTCGGTTATCAGACAGTACGGCGGTGACGGTTTCACGCTTATCTTCACGTCCCATCAGCACCATCGGCAACGACAACTCCAGACAGCGTTCAGTGGTTTCTTGCGATAAGCTACCGGCAGAAATAATCGCTGCCTCCACCTGCCACGACAATGCCTGTTGCAGTCTGGCGCGGATGTCGCAGTGCTCGGTGACGCTGACCAACATCGGCACCAGCCCGTGTTGTTGCAGCGCTTGCGTCAGCAGATTAAACAGCCAGGGCTGGAACGGATTATCGAATTCCCCCATCACCACCGCCACGATGCCGGAACCTTGTCGCCCGGAATTGACCAGCGCGCGTGCTAGTGCGTTGGGGCGATAGCCGAGTGCATCGGCGGCTGCCAGTATCCGAGAGCGGGTTGCCTGGCTGACTTTTCCCGGCGCGGAGTAGGTACGCGACACCGCTGAGGGGGAAACGCCCGCGCTACGGGCAACATCAATCGAGGTAATGCGCTTCTTATTCATGTCCAGACCCTCCGATGATGTGCCAGTGGCCGTCATGACAGTGCGCCCGGTCACCCTGTTCGGGGAGAAAAATAGCGGACGAGGCGGCGATAGCTTGTTGCAGTGCCGCTTTTTGCGACTGTTGCACATGGTACAGCCCCAGTTGCGCACCCGGTTTACGCGCCAGCGTCTGCACCTGCGGCCAGTTGCCGTGCCAGGCGTTGCCGGTTGCCTGCGGTGAAAAACATTCCACCAGCGCCAGGTCTGCGCCTGAAAGTAAGTCGGCGCTTGCTGCGGTGAGCTGACCGTCACCGCTGTAGAACAATGACCCTTGTTTACCGCTAAGATACAGCGCCCGGTTGGGGACCGAGTGGCGGGTCGGTGCCGTCTGACAATGCCACGGCCCCAGTTCGCTCAGGCTTTCACTATCCTGCCAGTGAAGGGTAAACAGCGGTCGGCCCGTAGGCCAGAAGGCGAAATCCGCCAGTTGGCGCAATTGCTGTTGCTGCGCACGCGGAGCGATGATCGTGAGCGGTGCGGTACGCCCGCAAGATTCGCACCAGTTAAGCCAGGTCGTCAGGCCAAGGACATGGTCGGGGTGGGCGTGGGTAATATAGATGGCGTTGAGGTCATCTGGTGCGGTCTGGCGTTGCCACAGTGCCTGCGGTACCGTCGGGCCGCAATCCACCAGCAACTGGAACCCGTTTTCGCTGACCCGTATCGCGGCGTTAACCCGTTGGCTGTCGTAGGCTTCGCCGCTGCCAAGAATATCAAGCTCCATGCACAGTCTCCTGTTTCCCGGTATGCGCGGGTGAGGGTAAACGCTGTCCATCGATATCAAACCAGTGGCAGCGTTCCGCTACCACCTGCAACGCCAGCTCCTGACCGATACGCGCCGGGATGCGGCTTTCCACCACCAGTTTGATGCAGGGCTCATGGATGATATGGCCGTGCAGGTGATATTGCGCCCCCAGATTTTCCACCAAGTCCACCTGAAAGGTTGAGATACTGCTGGTTATCTCAAAGGCGTCCGGGCGAACGCCGAGGGTCACCGCGCGTTCGTCGCGCACCAGTCGTTGCAACCACGGCGATAATGTTTGACCGGACGACAACTGAAAAAAGTTCATTTCCGGTGTGCCGATAAACCCGGCGACAAAGGTCGTGGCGGGCTGGTGATACAGCTCTTCCGGTGTGCCGATCTGCGCGATACGTCCTTCGTGCAATACCACGATGCGATCGGCCAGCGTCATCGCCTCGACCTGGTCGTGGGTGACGTAAATCATGGTGGCGGCTAATTGTTGGTGCAGTGCTTTTAACTGCACCCGGGTATGAGTGCGCAGTTTCGCGTCCAGATTAGACAGCGGTTCGTCGAACAAAAACAGGCGCGGTTTACGCACGATGGCGCGACCAATCGCCACCCGTTGGCGTTGCCCACCGGAAAGTGCACCAGGTTTACGCTCCAGTAGCGGTGTGAGTTGTAGCATCTCTGCGACCTGTGCCACTTTCTCGGCAATGACATGGCGTCGTTCACCGGCCATCTTGAGCGCGAACCCCATGTTTTCCGCCACGCTCATGTGCGGGTAAAGCGCATAAGATTGAAACACCATCGCCATTTCTCGCAGACCCGGCGGCTGGCGCGAGATATCGTCGTCACCCAGCAGAATCTGGCCGCTGTCTTGTTCTTCCAACCCGGCGATGGTCCGCAATAGGGTTGATTTGCCACAGCCGGATGGGCCGACGAACACCACCAATTCCCCCTGCCGGATATGCAAATCGATGTCGTGCAGCACCGTCTGGCGACCGTAGCGCTTGGTGACCTGATGTAATCGTAATTCACTCATCCGCGAATCCTATTTCTGGCTGACGGCAAAGCCGCGCAGCAAATAACGTTGAACAAAGCCCGCCACCAGCAATACCGGCAGCGAAGACAGCAACCCGATGCTCATCAGTTCTCCCCAGTAGATCTGGTTTTCAGTCATGAAGTTGGCGATAAACAGCGGCAGCGTGAATTGCTGTGGGGTTTGCAGATACAGCAGGGCGAACAGAAATTCGTTCCAGGCCATGATCAGGGTGAAGATCGCCGTGGCGACCAGACCGGGAGCACACACCGGCAGCACGATGTAACGCAGCCGTCGCCACAGCCCCGCACCGTCCATCGCGGCGGCTTCTTCCAGCGACAGCGGCACATCGCGGATAAAACTGAGCAGCATCCAGATACAAAACGGCAGGGTGTAGACCTGATACGCCAGCATCAGCCCGGCCAGGCTGTTGAGCAGGTGCAGCGATTTGAGCAACGAATACAGCGGGATGGCCACCACCATCGGCGGCATCATCTTGATCAACAGCACCAGCAGCAGAAACAGGCTATCCAGCCGTGCCGGAAAGCGGTGGCGTGCCAGCGTATAGGCAGCCATAAAACCGGTTATCAGCGATAACGCGGTGGCCCCCGCCGCCACCCAGAGGGTATTAAACAGCCGCGCGCCAACGCCATTATCCAGCAGACTCTTGAGGTGAGTGAGCGTCCACTGTTGCGGCCAGAACGGACTGGAAAGGCTGGAGAATTCCGCGGTGGACTTAAACGCCGCTGCCACCATCCACAGGATCGGTAAGGTGAAAAACAGCAACGCGATAGTCAGCGCCAGGGCACGTAGTGCCGTCAGCCAGTAAGGGAGTCTCATGCGCTTTTCCCTCCACGCAGTAACTGCCAGGCGTAGACCAGGCTCATGGCCGCAGCGAACAGCAGCATGATGACTGCCCCCGCGCTGGCGAGCCCCAGATTAAAAAACTTGAAGCCTTGCTGATAGATGTACAGCGACAGGGTTTCGGTCGCATAACCGGGCCCGCCGCCGGTCAGAGCGTACACTTTGTCGAACAGCTTGAAGGTGTCGATGGAACGCAGCAGCAGCGCCAGCATGAGAGGCTGGCGGATAAGCGGCAGCGTGACGTACCACAGCCGTTTCCAGCCATTGGCTCCGTCGCTTTGCGCCGCTTCTAGTATGTCTTTGGGGATGCCCTGTAACCCGGCGAGAATGATAAGACAGGCCATCGGCGTCCACTGCCAGATATCGACCAGCATCAGCGACCACAGCGCCAGATGCGGACTGGATAGCCACGGTTGCGGCATCAGCCCCAGTGCGGTCAGGCAATTATTCAGCAGGCCAAAATCGTAGTGAAACCACACGCGCCAGATGGCTGAACACACCAGTGTGGAGATCATCATCGGGTAAATCAGCAGGCTCAACACCCACTGGCGACCGGGAAAATGGCGGTACAGCAATAACGCTAATACCAGCCCCAGCAGCACCTGCAACAGTGAACTGCCGAATGAAAACAGCAGGGTGTTTTTCAGACTGGTGGTGAAGAACCAGTCGTCGAACAACTGGCGATAGTTCTCCAACCCGACCCAACTGCGGCTGGCGGCGGCATAATCGACCTTGCTGAAGGAGTAAAGCAGCATCTGGCCGATGGGGTAGAGCGTCAGCAGTAGCAGCAGCGTGGCGGCGGGCAGGAGCAGCAGCCAGCGTTGCCAGCGGGAGTCAAAATGCATGGGGTGTCCTTGCGTGGGCGGACCGTGGCCCGCCCGAAAACAGTCATGTTGATGCGTGTTACTTCGCTACGTGTTACTTCAGTCCGTATTACTTCAGGACCTGTGCGATCTTTTGATTAGCCTGTTCTAACGCGACCTTCGCTGGCATTTGATCCATCAGCGCCAGTTGCAGGTAGTCGCCGAGGATGCTTTCCACTTCCTGCCAGTTGCGGATACGAGGACGCGCCTTGCCCGCTTCCAGTGCTGCCAACTGTGCCGGATACCAGCGGTATTTCTGCACCACTTGCGCATCTTGGTAGACGCTGCGGCGAGTCGGCGGCAGTCCCAGCTCCAGCGCCAGCGCTTTCTGGTTTTCCGCGCTGGTGAGGTAGCTCAGGAATTGCTGCGCCAGTTCGCTGTGCTGGCTGTTTTTGGCAATAGCCATCTGCCAGATGCCCAGCATTGGCGATGGGCCGACGTTTTGCCCCGGTGCCGGTTGCAGCGTCATTTTGCCGACCACTTTAGATTTGTCGGCGTCGTCCAGTGTGGCAGCCCAGGCTGGCCAGACTTCGATCGCCATCGCCGCTTTACCTTGCTCCATCGCCTGACGAACATCGGCGGCGTTGTACACCTCAACCCCGGTCGGTGCGAAGGCTTTCAGCGCCTTGAGGGTATTGAGCGCCTGAAGCGCTTGCGGGGAGTCCAGCGACGCTTTGCCGTTGGTGATGACGTTACCGCCGTAGGCCCACAGCATTGGCATAAAGCCGGAAACAATCGGGTTGCCCTTCATGCCACGGAACACCACGCCAGAGACGCCCGGCTCCTGCTGTTGCAGGGTTTTGGCATCGCTCAGCACCGCGTCCCAACTGGCGGGGGCTTTGAGCTGGTGTTTATCGAACAGATCCTGACGATAAGCAAACATCGCCACGTTACCGACCACCGGCAGGCTGTATGCCGGACCGCTGTTTTCCGGCACGCGTGAGACATTCAGCACCGCCGGAATGAAATCGCTGCTTTGCAGGCTTTCCGGCAGCGGTTGTAGCCAGCCATTACCGGCGAATTCCGGGCTCCAGCTGTCGTCCATCAGCATCAGGTCGTAGGATGAGGCGTTTTCCCGCAGGGAAATCACCAGTTTTTCATACAGGTTGGCGTAGGGCAGTTTCAGCAGTTCGATCTGCTTGCCAGGGTGCTGCTGCTGGAAACGGGCCAGCGTACTGTCGAGCGCTTTGCCATAAACGTCATCGCGTCCGGCGATGACCAGATCAGCGGCCTGCGATGTCATGCTGCATGCCAGACCTACGGCAAGCAACAGACGGGAAAGGGAAGTCTTACTGTGTGAGTGAGTGGTGTTGCCAGACATATTTTTGCCAAACATATTCTTGCCAAACATAGTGAGCGCCTTTTGTCAGGAGTGCATACGTTTGCACAGGCGCTATCTTTGGTGACAAGGATGACAAAAACATGAAAGCAGGATGAACAATCGGAGATCCGGCCGCGGTGAAGGGAAGCCGACGACTCGGCTTCCCTGACGTGGTCAGACTTTTTTCGGCAGGCGGGCGAAACTCACCATCAGTTGGACACCGTTAATCAGCACCAGCAGTGCAGTCACCAGAAAAACCCAACGGTAGCCCAATGTAGCGGAAACGGTGGAACCTAGCAGCGGGCCGACCACGTTGCCCAAATACATACAGGACTGGTTATAACCGAAAATGCGTCCGGTGACCTGCTGGCTGCTGTATTTGACCAGCAGCGCCTGCACGGCGGGCATCAGCGCACCGTCGGCGAACCCTAACGCGAAACGTAAAATCCCAAGCTGAACGGAGCTTTGCACCGCCGACATCAGGAAAAACAGCAGTGCGCACAGGAATAACGCGACGATCAACACCCGTTGGGAACCGATGCGATCCCCCAGTTTGCCGAGGCGGGGGGCGGACAGCAGCGCCGACACACCCGGTACGGCGGCGATAATCCCGCTGATAAAGGCAATGTTATCAATGTTAGGCGACAGATCACGGATAAACAGCGTCAGAATAGGGCTGATGGAGCCGTTCGCCATCTGAATCATCATAGTGGTGACGCACAGACTGATAATCAACAGCGGGTAAGGCAGCGAGGCAAATACCGCCCGGCCGCTGAGCTGCGCCTTTTTACTGACGGTAATCGCGTTTTCGCGGACAGCGAACAACGTAATCAGAAAACAGATAAACAACAGGGCGGAGGTGATGAAAAACACCATGCGTAAACCGATGGTATCGGCCATAAAGCCGCCAAGCAACGGCCCAATCAACACCCCGGCGACTTGCCCGGTCGACAGCGTGCCAAGCGCCCAACCGCTGCGGCTGCGTGGTACCTGCGAGGCAATCAGCGCCATGGCATTAGGAATATAGCCGGAAGTCAGCCCCATTAGGGTGCGCAGAATAAACAGGTGCCAGACGTTGGTGGCCATACCTTGTAGCGCCATGACGATAGACATACCGAGTGCGGCACGCAGCAACATCAGCTTGCGGCCTTTGCGGTCAGCCAGGCTGCCCCATAGCGGCGCGACAATCGCAGAAACCAAAAACGAAGAGCTGAACACCAGACCAGACCACAAATTCAAGGCAGTGTGGTCACTGACCCCAAGGTGTTCGATATAGAGCGGCAGAAACGGCAGTATCTGGCTCATTGCCATGCCGGTAAAAAAGCATCCCAGCCAGGCGGCGAAGAGGTTGAGTTTCCAGGTTTCCATAGGGCAGGTTTACATCGTCAGTAAAAGGCCGGGGCAAGCGCGCCAGTGCCGCGCTGAATTACGCAGCCCCGTTAGTATGGCCGTTTTTGTCTTAGCCGGGAAATAATTTTATAGATCAAAGAATAATCCAAACCCGGATAGTGAGGTGTTTTTGGTTGCAAAAAAGCGCTGCTAAATGGAGGGAATGAACAGGCGGCGCGACCGGGGGAAACGGGAAAACTAAAACGTTATTCTGGTTTTTTGTGATTGCCATCACAAAAGTATTGCGTCTGAATTCAACAAAACGTACAATCTTTTACCAGAAAGTTCACAAATAAGTCGTTAACCAAGGTGATGAACGTGCGTAAATTTCTGAGAAGACTGCTGATCGCTTATGTCAATGCTTACAAAGACATCCCGCCGGGTGCCATGCATTAATTGCCTAAGCAGACCAAGATACTAATAAGAAGGCCGCTATGATAGCGGCCTTCTTGTTTTCGTCGGGTATGAGCCTGGTCATGCTTATGTATAAGTTCCTGGGTTATTGCGTTATGGCTGGACGCAGCGTTAACACGCACGTTTTGCTACTCTCGCTTAAATGGCTAATAGATAGGCAAGATGTTTGATATTATCAATCCAACAACTGCAACAGGCTATGCTTACAATGTCACCAGTTCTCAACGATAGCGGGAGTTTTGATATGGCGATTCTTCCTATGTCATATAGTCCTGCCACTATGGCGCGGGAATACCGGAAAATTGGCGAAACGAGTGTAAACGGTCGGGCTGTGGATATTTATATTCACAATGATCAACACCATGCCGTTGCCATATATGGCGAACCCGATGATGTTGCTGGTGATTTAAGGCATGTTGTGGTGGCAAAGATTGACCTGAAATCCCGTAACAGCGACGACGAAACCGAAACCATTCTGGCTGTCATCGGTTATTACGAGAATTTGCAGCCGATGAATGCGCATTCTGCGCAGGTTGAAGGCGTGATTGTCACCAAGCGCGAACGAAATGCCAATGTCGCCAGTGCTATGTATAAAGCACTCATTAATGACGGTATTGTGCTGGTAAGTGATAACCTGCAATTCCCTGGCGGGAAGGCACTGTGGGCGCGTATGGCACGTAAAGAGATCGGCATTGATGTGTTTGTGTTCGACTCAGAACGACGTGCTTTCTGGCCGTATGACGGCGAGCGGGTCCGATACGATGGACACAGTATCCCAGAGAGCGACATCTGGAGCCTTGCGCCGAATGAATCACGAAAAGGGGTTGTACTGGTGGCTGAACGCAAACGAGACAAATCAGCAGCCTGATGTAACCTCAACCTACGCAAAAAATTGCAATATTTACATTGTGATAGTTCACCTTGTGATAGTCAGAAGGCCGCTATGATAGCGGCCTTCTTGTTTTTCGAGCGGGTTGTTACTGCATGCTGATGCGGTTAGCGGCGCACAGCCTGTGCAATCGCTTCACCCAGTGCTGCGGTATTACCGTTGCCGCCGAGGTCTTTCGTTAATGGTGCGTTGCCTGGGCCTTGCTCCAGCACACGCTCAATGGCGCTGAGCACCGCGGCCCCGGCGTCGTCATGTCCCAGATGTTCCAGCATCATCGCCCCGCACCAGATTTGGCCGATGGGATTGGCGATACCTTTACCGGCGATATCCGGCGCTGAGCCATGTACTGGCTCAAACAGGCTAGGGAAGGTGCGTTCCGGGTTGATATTGGCCGAAGGCGCAATGCCGATGGTGCCGGTACAGGCAGGGCCAAGGTCGGACAATATATCGCCAAACAGATTACTGGCGACCACTACGTCAAACCAATCCGGGTGTAGCACGAAGTTGGCGGTGAGAATATCAATGTGGTATTTGTCGACCTTCACCTCGGGATAGCGGGTGCCCATTTCGGCGACGCGGCTGTCCCAGTACGGCATCGTGATAGCGATACCGTTGGATTTGGTGGCGGAGGTCAGGTGCTTTTTCGGGCGCTTCATCGCCAGGTCATAGGCAAATTTGAGGATGCGATCGACACCAACGCGGGTCATCACCGTTTCCTGAATCACCACCTCGCGCTCGGTGCCAGCGAACATGGTGCCACCGACGCTGGAATACTCGCCTTCGGTATTTTCACGCACGATATAAAAGTCGATATCACCAGGCTCGCGACCGGCCAGCGGCGCTTTCACCCCCGGCATCAGGCGGCAGGGCCGCAGGTTGACGTACTGATCGAACTCACGGCGGAATAACAGTAGCGACTGCCACAGCGATACATGGTCCGGCACCACGTCCGGCCAGCCTACCGCACCAAAGTAGATGGCATCGAAGCCTTTGAGCAGCGTAAACCAGTTATCCGGCAGCATCTTGCCGTGCTGGAGGTAGTAATCAGCGCTGGCAAAATCAAACCATTCCCACTCTAGCCGGATATTAAACAGCTCGGCAGTACGGGTAAGAACGCGTACCCCTTCCGGCATCACTTCCTTGCCGATGCCGTCGCCGGGGATGACGGCGATACGGTAATGCGGTTGAGACATGGCAACTCCTGAACGTTTTTTTGAACGATTGCACTCGGATAACAGAAAGTGTATTTACTTTGCCTGACGTAAACAATTTCGCTTCTGGTAAAGGCATTGTTGAATAAAAGAGAAGAATAGATGCGCTCAATTGACGATTTACTGTTCTTTAGCCGTATCGCCGCACTCGGCAGTTTGACGGCGGTGGCGCGTGAAAGTGGGCTGTCGCTCCCTGCTGTCAGCAAACGCCTGACGCAACTGGAGCAACGTCTGGGCGTGCAGTTGATCAGGCGTACCACCCGCCGGTTGGATTTGACGCCGGAAGGTCAGCTATACGCCGAAGGCGCCTTGCCGATCCTGCATGAAATCGAGGAGCTGGAAAGTCAGGTACGTCGTAATCAGCTTACGCTGCGTGGGCGATTGACCGTGAATGCCTCGTTCGGTTTTGGGCGACGCCACATCGCGCCGCTGATTTCCGAATTTGCCCGCCTGCACCCGGAACTGGAAATGCAGTTGCAGCTCACCAGCCAGCCGCTCAACATGCTGGATGCCGGTGTCGACATTGATATTCGCTTTGGTGCACCGCCAGACTCCCGACTGGTCGCACATCGGTTGATGGCAAATCCACGGGTACTGTGTGCCTCACCCGCGTATCTGGCGCGTTGTGGTACACCGAAAACCGTGGCGGACCTTGCTGAGCACAATTGTCTGGTGCTGCGTCAGTACGAGAGCGATTACGGCTTATGGCGTTTTTATCGCGACGGCCACGAGTTTACCCATCGGGCTTTCGGCAATCTTTCTGCCAACGATGGTGAGGTGATCATGCGCTACGCGCTGGACGGACACGGCATTATTTTGCGTTCGTTGTGGGACGTGCGCTCCTGGCTTGGTAACGGGAGGCTGGTGGCGTTATTACCGGATTACATCATGCCGGAAGCGGATATCTACGCGGTTTATCAGCAGCGGCGGCATGTACCGGCACGCATTTCAGCGTTTATCGCCTGGCTGAAACAGTATTTACCACAACGGGAAGAAGGCGGGCAGCGCCTCCCCAAAGGTGGAGAGGCGCACGGTATTACTGACGAACCAGACGACCGGTAGTGGCTTCAGTTTCAAAGTCGCTACGGAACGGGTTGATGTCCAGGCCGCCACGACGGGTATAACGGGCGAACACGGTCAGTTTTTCCGGTTGGCAGTAACGTTTGAGGTCATTAAAAATGCGCTCGACACACTGCTCATGGAATTCATTGTGCTGGCGGAACGAAATCAGATAACGCAACAGTGCTTCCCGGTCGATTTGTCGACCTTCGTATTTGATCACTACGCTGCCCCAGTCCGGCTGATACGTGACCAGGCAGTTAGATTTCAGCAGATTGGAACACAGGGTTTCGGTGACGTGCGGCGCATTGTCACGCACCGCGTGCTGTAAATAATCAGGATTAAAGCCGTAATCGTTCACTTCAATATCCAGCTCGTCGATGTTGATGCCGGGCAGGGTATCGATCTGTGATGAATAACCGGTCAACCCCGGGTACAGCGTGACCTTAACATCGCCATTGGCGGCAGCGGACAGGTCTTTGATCAGGGTGGAGTGTACTTCGCCGATATCCTGAAAACGGGTCTGGTTAAAGCTGTTGAGGTACAGTTTGAACGATTTGGATTCGATCAGGTTTTCCGAACTGGCCGGGATAATGAATTCAGCAATACCCACCAGTGGTTTTCCCTTGCGATTGAGCCACGACAGCTCAAAGGCCGTCCACAGATCGTAGCCGTCAAACGGCAGGGGTGAACCGGTCAGGCCTACCAGATCACGGCCACGGGCGCGCGGTAGCGCTTCGAGCAGTGTCGGGTCGTATTTGTCCGGGTAGCTGGAGCGCACCCCCAAATGGGTAATGCTATCGTTTTCTGTAATATGCATATCGCTCAGTTCCTTGCTGGTACGGCATGAATGTATTTTCTGAACAGCCTGCGGGTACCGTAAATCGGGCCGACGCCCAACACCGCATAGACCACTTTAACCAGAAATTGCGACAGAATCATCGTGCGGATCACGTCAAAACTCAGCACATTATAAAACGCGATGGTGCAGAAAATCACACTGTCGACGGCCGAGGCGGTAACGGTACTGGTGATCACGCGGATAAACAGATAACGCGACTTGGTCATTATCTTGATTTTGTGCAGCACCCAGGCGTTGATGTTTTCGGAAATCAGGTAAGCCAGCGATGAGGCCACCAACACTGACATGATGCTTTCGGTAATACTATTGTACGTTTTTCCTAATTCCCATTCGGGTAAGCTGGGAATGAGGCTGGTGCACCACAGGCTGATGACGAAGAATACGTTGGAGAAAAACGCGACATAAATGGTGCGCCGTGCGAGACGTAACCCATAGAACTCATTGAGAATATCTACCAGTATGAAGGTGAACGGGTAGATAAATATTGCGGTTGGAACCACCATGTTCAGCGAAGGAATAAAAATGGGTTTGGAACCGGCAACATTGGAAAAAATGTAGATAACGCTCAACATGACCGTGATCAGAAGATAGGCATACCAGGAGCGTTCATTTCTGTCGCTGAGATCGTAGGCGGTAGTAATGTCTTTGCCGGCATAGAGTTTTTTGTACAATGCATTGAGTTCGTGTCGGCTCAGGTCATCGGAAATTTCGCTGTCGACCAGTTCCTTGAGATCCATATGGATCATCTTACCGGTCGATAGCACCATGATATTGGCGGATAACTCACCACTGTGGTTGAACCCCAGCAGCTTGAATTTCTTGTTGGCATCCATTTATATCCTTTCCTCTATGATATATCCCAGCAGGATGGTGTCCTCCGGGCGTCTTTTGTCTGCCACTGCTGCCGGGTTGGGGATGTCGACGAAAAATCCCACATCAGGAGCATGGTAGAGTATCGGCGTATTTGGCATCAGCGCAGGTGGTCGCCGCAGAAGCAACAACGCGCCGGGATGGAACGCATCGCCAATCGGCGACTCCACCTGTACCGCCACCATGTTGGCTTCTTCTCCGAAGAACCAGGTCAAGGGATACTGGACCGCTAACTGACCAATCTTGTTCTGTCGAACCGATAGCAGTTGTGACTGTGGGATGACAGGGATCGCCGCCGGGTTTTTGTTACCGTCAAATGAAACGGTATTGTTCAGCTGTTCCACCTTTTCCAGATCGTAATCTTCGATTTCTTCACAGGACACGCCGAAGAAATCGGAAATGCGATTGATGGTGGATTGCTGAACCTTGTTGACCCTACCTTCAAGAATTTTGTAGATAGTGGTACGCGTTACCCCGGTACGATTAGAAAATGAGGCTTTGGTTTCACCTCGGGTACGCATCAGATATTCAATATTTTTAATGATATTAGTTTTGCGCTGAGCATTCGTTGTTTTCATGGTCATCCCTTCTCAGGTCAGTTCTCAGACAGGTTCATCTTACGATAACGCGTTAGTTTCACCTATCCCTGTCAGGCAGAAAAATATCAGTTAATCAGGACTGTCACGCCGGATGCAGACTGAAGAAAACGCATGAAAGAGCATGGATTTATTCAATAGATTGGTGGTTGTTGTAATACGGCTATTAAAAATAGACATTAAAGATCATAAAGTGTCTATTAATGTGTTGACTTGTCTTTTTTTATTGCTATAAAGTTTAGATAAATTAATTAATCTGTGTCATGCAGATAACTCAATATAAGTATTATATATAGTTAGTATGCTAATTGATTGTTGATGGCGTCCCTGACGCAGACAGTCGTGCATCCGACACCAGGGAACCGAGACGGATGCTTTACCACGGTGGAGTGACAGGAGATATACCGTTTCTCGCCTTTCAGAACGCTGCACAACTGTGCAGCGTTTTTGTTTTGTGGGTCTGCCCTGGCTTGTGCTATTCATTCAGCGTTGTATGGGTGGCAGCGGTGCGAAGACGGGGACTATCGGGATCATAGTTGTCGATTCTGTTATCAAGGGACTTCATGCGGGCAATTGGCGGTATAATTCGGTGTAAATGGGTTAATTTTATTAAAAATCAATGTGCTACCTCAGTGAATATTTGAATAACACCCTGACGTGGTTTTTCGCTATGATGCATTTCTCTCAAACCTGTACCTGATAGGCGCTATGGAACGTTTTCTGGAAAATACGATGTACGCTGCACGGTGGCTGCTGGCTCCGGTTTATCTGGGGTTGTCGCTGGGATTACTGGCGCTGGCCATCAAGTTCTTTGAAGAGATCTGGCTGGTCCTGCCGAACATTTTCTCGATTGCGGAATCCGATTTGATTCTGACGCTGTTGTCGCTGGTGGACATGACGCTGGTAGGTGGGCTGCTGGTGATGGTGATGTTTTCCGGCTATGAAAACTTTGTGTCGGCGCTGGATATCGGCGAGGACAAGGAAAAATTAAACTGGCTGGGGAAGATGGACGCCAGTTCGCTGAAAAACAAGGTGGCGGCATCGATCGTGGCGATATCATCTATTCACCTGCTGCGGGTGTTTATGGACGCTAAAAACGTGCCGGACAACAAGCTGATGTGGTATGTGATTATCCACCTGACCTTTGTGTTGTCTGCTTTTGTGATGGGGTATCTGGACTGGCTGTCCCGCCATGATCATCATGCTCATCACGGTGCTGAAAAAGCGCATGATAAGCATTGATCGCCCGAGTTGATGGACAGGAAGCGCCCCCGATAATCGGGGGCGTTTTTTTATGGTTGGAACAGGGATATTACTCAGAGTGCGATGACATCCACCAGGCAACTCATGGCGTTAGGGCCTTGTGTGAGCGGTGATGACCCCATATCGCGGGTCAGCACGTTGGCATTGCCAGACTGCTCCACGTCGTGCCATTGCGCCTGACCGAAACCGGGCTCAAACCAGGCACCGGTCGCCATGATCACCACACCCGGTGTGACGCCATCGGTCACGTCCACTCCAGCGTAGATGCGCCCACGCTCGTTGCGTACTTCCACCCGCTCGCCGTGGCGAATGCCGCGAGCCGCCGCATCCTGCGGATGCATGTACAGGGTTTCATGCCCGGCGGTTTTGTTCGCGTTAACCTGCGGCGTGCTGCCGAGCTGGCTGTGCAGCCGATCAGCTGGCTGGATAGAGATAAAATGCAACGGCCAGCGTTGTGTGGCTTCCGCTCCCAGCCATTCTACCGGCGGCTGCCACTGCGGATGTGGGGCGAAATCCGGGTAACGGTAATCGGCGATGGTACTGCTGAATAGCTCGATTTTGCCGCTGGGCGTGTTGAGTGGGTGTTTCACCGGGTCGTGGCGGAATTCTTCGAAAAACACGAACGGTTGCTCGTCCATCGGGATATCCACGTAGCCCTGTTGCCAGAAACCGTCGAAGTCAGGCCACGCGTTGCCGACACTGCCCTGACGCTCGCGGCAGTTGAGGTACATCGTTTCCAGCCATTGCCGCTCGGTACGGCCACCCTGGGTGAAGGCGTCGCCATAGCCTAAACGCTCGGCCAGTTCGCTGAAAATGTCGTAGTCGTGGCGAGCCTGATGCTGTGGTGCAATCGCCTGATGCATGGCGAACACGAAACGATCCCGTGAGGAGCCGCCTATATCGTTTCTTTCCAGCGAGGTGGTGACAGGCAGCACAATGTCGGCCATCTGCGCGGCGGCGGTCCAGACGATATCCTGCACGATAACGGTATCCGGGCGCTGCCAGCCTTCAACCAGCCGGTTAAGCTGCTGGTGATGGTGGAATGGGTTACCACCGGCCCAGTGGATCAGATGGATATCGGGATAAGTGCGTTGCTCACCGCAAAACGTATAGGGCTTGCCGGGGTTCAGCAGCATGTCGGCGATACGTGCGACCGGAATCGACTGGCCGGGATTGGGGACGGAGGGCGACGCGGGCGCGGGGGATGTCATGCGCTCGTTACCGACGCTGTTCATCGAGCCGTGACCAAACGAGAAACCGCCACCCGGTAAACCCACCTGCCCGAGCATCGCCGACAGTGCGATCATCATCCAGTAAGGTTGTTCGCCACGATGGGCGCGTTGCACCGAGTAAGAACAGGTCATAAAACTGCGTACACCGATCAACTGTTGCGCCAGTTTTTCGATACGTGCAGCCGGGATACCGGTGATAGCACTGGCCCATACCGGTGTTTTGGCAATACCGTCGCTGTGACCGTTGAGATAGTCGCGCAGTTGTGCGTAACCGACGCAATGATGCTCCAGAAAGTCACGGTCTTGCGCTTCCCGTCGCTGTATCTCGTAGCCCAGCGCCAGCATCAATGCTACGTCGGTATTCGGGCGAATAGGAATCCACTCCGCGTTGACGAACGCCGGGCAGTCATCTCGCATGGGGCTGATATTGATAACCGGAATGCCGCGCGCCACCAGTTTCTCCAGCGCCGGTTTTAGTGTGTGATGCCCGGCACCGCCGGAAGCGACCTGGGCGTTCTTTAGCGCCAGCCCGCCGAAGGCAATGAACAGTTCGCAGTGATCCGCCACGCTACGCCATTCGGTGACTTTGCCGGTGAGCGGGTGGAAGGTGCCTATTACATACGGCAGGAAGAATTGTGCTGCTCCCCAGCTGTAGTTGCCGGTCTGGTCTACCGCGCCGCCGCCGGAGAAATAGAAACGTCGAACCTGAGAACGGGCATGATGAAAGCGCCCGGCGGACGACCAGCCATATGACCCGGCGAACAGACCGTCAGCGCCGTAACGATCGCGTACCCGGCGGTTTTCTTCCGCCACCAGATCCAGCGCGAGGTCCCAGTCCACTTCGACGAACGGTTCTTTACCACGCAGCGTACGATCGCTGTTTTCTCGTTTTTCCAGCCAGGAGCGGCGCACCGCCGGTTTGCGAATACGTTTGTCGGAATAGACTAGCGGTACGATGGAGTCGAGCATGGGCGACGGGTCCGGGTCATCAGCAAACGGTTCGCAGCGGATAAGCCTGCCGTCTTCAACAACAGCGGTGAACGCGCCCCAATGGGCAAGGTGTGGATAACGCCTGATTGTCATAACGTCCTCGGTAAATTGGCTGGATGCCGTGCAGGCTGGCGGTAACGCGCCAGGCAGTATTCCCTGAAAGATACTGCTGATAATGCTATGGTTTGTTATCTATTTGGCTGATCATCATACAAGCCTGCTACATGACAGGCCAGTCAGTCCTTATGCCAATCGGGCATGTGTTATGCCGGGCGATCGCGGTGTATTTTTCAGACTGTGATACAGTCTGACGGTGTGTAATCTCATAAAGCGACGACCGATGCACCGACTTCCCCCTCTGCCTGCGTTGCGCGCGTTTCTGGCTGCCTGTCGGGCAGGCAGTTATAGCGCAGCGGCTGAAGAATTGAATGTTACCCACGGCGCTATCAGCCGACAGATTCGTATTCTGGAAACCTGGTTAGGGCAGACGCTGTTTGTCCGATCCGGCCAGTGCATGGTGCCGACGTTGCATGCGCAGGCATTCGCCAAGGAGATGAATGACGTACTGGGGGTAATGGATGAGGCGGCCCGCCGCTATGGCCGCGGTGAGGCAACCCAGCTCTTGCGTATCAGCGCACCGGCGACCTTTACCATGCGCTGGCTGGCGCCGCGACTACCGGCGTTTTATCAGGCTAATCCTGGAACGCTTATCCAGATCCATACCGCAACGACCCAACAACTGGCGGTGACCAGCGGCTTTGATCTGGTAATTCGTCTTGGGGTGTTTAACAGCGATCGTTTCAGTGCGCTGCCATTTATGCAGGAACATTATACCTTGCTGGCCGCCCCTTCATTGCTGACACGCCAGCCGCTCTCGGTGCTGGGTGATGTGGTCAACCATACGCTGCTGGATACCGAAACGCGCCCCGGCTTTTGGTCACAGTTGTTTGACGTGGGCGGGTTAGTAGACCCCGGTACGCTTAGCTGGCTGCGTTTTGATCATTTCTACGTCACGTATGCGGCGTTGATTGATGGGTTGGGCATTGGGCCGGGTCCGCTGCCGTTACTGGCGCGCGATGTGGCGCTCGGCAGACTGGTGGCCCCCTTGCCGGCGCTGCGTATCGCCGAGCGTACCTATTATTTACTGACGCCTGCGGGGCTGGCGAAAACCCGGCTGCATCACTGCTTTGAGCAGTGGTTATTGGAACAGGCGGGCAATGAAGAGGCCGTCTGACTGACACCACTCACCTCGACAGACACCACACACATTATTGTCATGCACCCGCGTTAATGTGGATACATGACCGAATCCGTACACGGCTGAGTCAGAAAGAGGTACGCCATGAATTATGTGCAGGAAATGCGTCAGTTGATCGGGCATCGTCCGCTACTGCTGGCAGGTTCTAACGTGATTTTGCTAAACACGCGTGGGCAGGTGCTGTTGCAGCATCGTCTGGAAGGTGTGTGGGGGTTGCCCGGCGGGCTGTTGGAACTGGGGGAGTCGCTGGAAGAGGCGGCGATTCGCGAAGTACGTGAAGAAACCGGGCTGCAACTCAATACGCTTGATTTTCTGAACATGTTTTCCGGCCCCGACCACTTCTTCACTTTGCCCAATCAGGATCAGATCTATGTACTGACGGCCTTGTATGTGTGCCGCGACTGGCAAGGCGATATTGTCGTGGATACAACCGAGTCGCGTGACGTGCGCTTTTTCGATTTTCAGGCGTTGCCGACATTGGGTGACGAGTATCGCGAATACCTCGATTATTTTTTGTCGCTACCGTCGTCGCGCTAGTGCGCAGGCAACGTTTCCCATAGCAGTGAGAGACCGGCTATCAGCATCATACTATCCACCAGCCGGTTAAATAGGGTGTCGGACAGGCGCAGTACGAAGCGTTTGCCGATGTATACCCCCGCGACCTGTGTTAACCCGACCAGCACCCCGGCCAACAGCACTGACCACGGTAGTGCGCCTATCACCCCGAAGGTGGCGGCTTTGGTCAGATAGATAACCAGCGAAGCCGCAGACTCGGTGGCCAGCAGTGCGCCTTTCAGCAAGCCGTAACCGGCGAACAACGGGATCGTCAGTGGACCGGTGGAAAAGACGACGCCGGTAAGAAAACCGACTACACCGCCCGCCATCGCCAACTGACTGTTGTTGAGTATGAAAGCACGTCGGTGGGCCAGGTGACGTAGTGGAATCAGCAACAGGAAGAACAGGCCGATACACAGGCTCGACAGACGTACCGGCATCACCCACAGCAGGCTGGCGCCAATGACCGATGCTGGAACGCCCGGCAGGCAGTAATAACCCAGCGCTCGTAAATTGATGGCCTTACGCCATAGGATAACCTTGGAAATATTACTCATGGTGGCGGCGATCGCCATGATTGGCACGGCGGCCTGTGGGCTGAATGCCCACGCCAGCGCAGGCAGCAGAATGATAGAGCCTCCGGTGCCGACAATGCCGCTGACACTGCCCGCGAACAGACCGAGAATAAGGATCAGGATGTCGCTCATAGATGACCTCTGCGTAAGGATTATTGTGTTTGAGGTGAGCATACCTGTGTGAAAAGTGAATATCTCTGCCGAAAAAATCACACTTATGTGAGTTAAAGTCACACATCGGTTGATGCAAGGGTAAAGGCGGCAAACGCCTTGACAGCCAATCTTCTGCTCGCATAGGGTGGAAACGGCAGGCGCGATGGACCGATAGTGCCCAGCCAGTCGACGCCGTGGCGACTTTACACACAGCCTGACGTCTTCGTAACGAGAATAATAAAATAAGGTGCTGCAACATGAGTCTGACGACGTATCTGGGTAAGCAGGTGCTGGGGGTGCTGGCCTGTTACCAACAAGGAAATGTAGTAATTCATATCTGTGGGGTGTATCCGCGTGCGGATAACAGTTTGCGAGTGTTCTTCCCGAAAGGACATGACCTGACGGTGGGGACGCTGGCGACGGTACATCTCGATAATCGCACCGGTGTTGATGAGTTCGATGCCAATATTTCGGTCTACCGTGCATCGTACAAGGGCCGTGTGGTCAGCGTGGATGAAGATTGGGTCATTCTGGCACCGCGCGAATGCCAGTTGTTGCACGGTTTCACCCCGGTAGTGGATATTCGTGAACCGGGTTACGTGTTCCCAACTGATCATCGCCCGGAGCGGCCGGTGCCCTGGACGGCGATGACGTCACTGCCTGATACCGAGCGTAAAGACTTTACCAATAAAGTCGGCGTATTGGTGACGATGGCCGAAGAGCAGCCGCATACCACGGTGTTGGCGTTTCTCTCCTCGGTCGAGGACGATATTTTCCTGATTACCTTCCCGGAAACCTTCAAATCCCAATTACTTAAACGCAACCCACATTGTTTCTTCGCGATGGATGAGCGCTCGCACTATACCTTTGAACGTTCAATCGAGTGGAATTACACCCTGATTGAAGGTGATGCGCATCTAATTGACCCGACAACACCGTTGTTTGAAGAAGTGCGCCATGCGTTCATCAATAAAAACCCATGGGAAATGGCGTTCTTTCTGCGCCCGAATCTGGAGATGTATCACATCAAGAGCCGACAATTGGTGTGTCCGGGGTCTCGTCAGTCTATTGAATCTGCGTGATAGAGCACCACACGAGTACAAGATGATATATCAATTAGCGCCCTGACATTGCAGGGCGTTATTATATTTCGAATTTGAAATAGCAATAATCAAAATGCTATTTCTATTATTTTTTTATTATTGTTGAGATTGATTAATGCTACTGGTAGTAAGGTGTAATTTTTTAATTTCTGGTCGGCGTTAGTTTATTTACACCGATCTTCATTGTTATATAACGGTATTTCTTAAAGTGTTACTCGCGATGCTGTCGGCTTATTATCAATAATGATGTAGCGTTGCTAATGATAGGAAGTGATTGATGAATAGAGAAAAAAAGAAGATGAGTCAGAATCTGCACTGACCCCGTTATCTTCCGTAGTGATAACGGGACAGCGATGGAGATGATTATTTAAAATCTACTGCCATCAGTTCCGGTACGCTGGAATGACGGGTCGTTTCCACACACTTACCCACGTATTCGGTAAAGCGCGGTGGGGTTTTCATGCCCAGTTGCAGCAGTTTACGGTTGCTGAATTTCACATTTAACTGGGCGAATGAGCCATAAAGACGCATAGCGCGCAGCATCAGACGTTCATTGCAGGGGCCGTACAGCTCGCTAAAGCTGCTGCGCAGTTTGATCAGATCAGGATAACTGACCTGACGGTAGGCTTCGCCCATCGGTGGACGTGCTGCTGCCTGCGCCATCGCTTCATCGACCTCGTTGAAACTGACGCTGGAGGCTTCGCCTGCGGAAATATGGTAGATATCGTTAACGGCCTGTTCTGAATGCATCAGCAGCAGGATCGCGTCGGCACAGAAATCCACCGGAATAACGTCGATTTTGTCATCCAGTGAACACATGAATTTCTTGAGTTTCATCGCCATTTCGAACACCCAGTAAATGCTGCTCGAAGGTTTACAGCCCAGACGTGAATGGCCGACGATGATGGATGGACGCACAATCAGCAACGGCATAGCCGGGCAGTGCTCACGCATCAGGTTTTCGATGGTTGCTTTGGACAGCGTGTATTCGACGATGTGCGATTTTTCCGTATCCAGATGGCCGCATTCTTCCACCACCTGATCCTGCTCCGGAACGCACGACATTGCTGTGCCGATCTGGATGAATTTTTGCAGTGAGGCAACCTGGCTCATTCGTTTGGCGAATGCCAGCGTGCCTTCCACATTAACTTTCCAAATCAATGGGTTATTACCAAATGAGGCAATCGCCGCACTGTTGATGACATGGGTGATACTGTCCAGTACCGGGTTCTGTAGAAAAGACTCTGGTTCAGCCAGGTCGCCAACGATAATATTGTCTGCAGTTAAACGAGATAATACCGATTCTGGAATATCAAATTTACGCAGATTATTGAGAATTCGTTTAAGTCCATCCTGCTGCGTTTCAGCTCTGACCAGCATAAATATATTTTCGATCTGCTTGTCCTGTAACGCTTTTTCCATAACAGCACCGCCAAGGAAACCTGTGGCCCCGGTGATAAATACTTTTTTCATGACGTGTAACCCTGATTAATTGTCAAAAAGGCCAAAAGCGAGTGCTGTCTGAATAATGCTCAGGAGCAGCGCGGCTATTCTATTTCAGTCAGTTTTATATTTTCAATTTGCCAGACACTTTTTCTTATGTTGTTGTCGTTCCGTTTAGCTTTTTGTGCTCTTGATATTTTACTTAAGATGTTATTTCTCTGACTTTTATGCCATACGCGACCTGTAAAAATGAAAACGAGCCTGCCTGGTCGACGTATCAAGTCATCATCGAGGAAGGAGGGGAAAATGGATTGGCGCACTTGTCATCCAGTGGAGATAACTATCACCGGATAGCCACGGATAATACAATAACATGACGGCGTCAGCATCGTTTTTCCAGCGCGAACCTCAACGGTATCCGGTATTCTCGTCAGCGCCTGCCTGCTGGCGCCGACGAGAATCTGACACTGACGAGAATATAGACGAGAGCCAGGATTAGAACGTATAGGTAACGGCAACGGTGCCTTCACCCTGATCGGCGCGAAACACGATAGGGCTGTCTGAGGCTTTATCGTTCAGATGGGTATAGCTGCCGCTGAGTAGCGTGGTCCAGTGCGGATCGAACTGATGTGACCAGAACAGCGAGACAGACTGTCCATATAAGCCACTGCCTGCCTGATAGACGCGGTAACCCGAGTTCTGGCTCTGCTGCTGGTTGACGCCGTAAAACAGGTTGTTATTGCGTGCGTCGCCGAACAGTAATATGCCCTGAGCGCCCAGTGTGTCTGACTTATCCTGAAACAGGATGCTGGTCAGCGACGTCTGGTATTGCACGCCCTGACTGTCGGTTAACGGCAGCGTTGCCTTCGCCTCCACTGACCATCGGTCGTTAAATTGCCAGCCGATCGCCACCGCGGTATTCAGTACGCCATCAATTTTTCCCATACCGCGTAATTTGTCGGAGCCGGCGCGGAAAGTGGATTTTTTGTCGGTTCGTCCTGGGTTGTAGCCTAACGTGTGCTCAAGATAAAACTGGCCGAATTGCAGGTCATAGCCCGCCCCTTTGGCCGTATCGAAAAAGAAAGCCCCCTGACGAGCCTGAATCACCGGCAGCAGATTCCAGGCTTGCTCATCCGAACCGCTGTAGCGCGGCGCATTGTGAGCGGCAAGGCCGACAGTCACGCCATCTTGTTGATCTGGCGTGGTATCGTCCGCCCAACTGGTGTTGCTGGCGGCAAAGAAAAGAGTAGCTATGTAAAAAGGGATATGTCGCACTATCATCCTGTCTGAACTCCTTAAAACGGGAACGTGATGTTGCCTTGTCGTGGTGCTTTATTCTGGCGCTTTTGTGCTTCCTTGCACTAAGTGTCGAAGTATACACATTAGCGTCAATACCCCGTCGGTAAATGATGAAGAAATTATCAAGAGGCCATGATGAGTCTGAAACGCATTCTGATAATCGAAGATGACACGGATGCTGCCAGCGTGCTGGAAGCATACCTGAAACGTGATAATTTTCAGGTACTGCTGGCAGGTGATGGCGTTGGCGGGCTGGAAATGGCGTTGCGAGTAAAGCCTGATCTGATCCTGCTCGACGTGATGCTGCCGGGCCTGAACGGAACCGAGGTGTTGGCGGCTTTACGTCGCAAAAGCGATGTCCCGGTGATCATGGTTACCGCGATGGGGGATGACACCGACAAGATTGGCGCGTTGCGCTACGGTGCCGATGACTACGTCACTAAACCCTATCACCCCGGTGAGGTGGTCGCGCGGGTACAGGCCGTACTACGGCGTACTAGCGGCGTGATGACGCCAGGTCGGACGCTGAGTTTTGGCCCGTTGGTGGTCGATCAGGATGCGATGCTGGCGGCGGTGACTGACACACAAGGGCACAGTCAGCCGCTGGAGCTGACGCCAACCGAGTTTAGCCTGCTGACGACCCTGTTGCGGGCTCAGACCCGCGCTTTTTCCCGTCAGGAACTGCTGGAGGCCTGCCTGCCCGAGAGCGACGCGCTGGAGCGGGTGGTGGATACACACATTTATAATCTGCGCAAAAAACTCGAAGCGGTGGGTATTAGCGGGGTGCTGCTGACGGTTCGCGCGGTAGGTTACCGGTTTCGTCAGCCATGAAAAATATGCCTCCTCTTTCGCTGTGGCGCTGGCTGTGCCTGCGGATTCTCTCGTTGGCGATTGGTACCGTGGTACTGATCGCTACCTGTATGTGGCTGCGCTTTATTGTCTGGAGCCTGTGGGTAGTACACAGTATGCCGGAAGCTGTGCGTAACGAATTCGAAATATTACGTGCTAATCCTGAGCTGAACCGTACCCGTTACTACCACATTCTGGAGACCTGGTACGGCCCCAAACTATTCGACCTCTCTATTGCCTCTGAAGATTGGTTGATCTTGGGGGTATTAGTGTTGGTTGCTATCCCACTGATTGTGATGTTGGGTCTATGGGCGGCGAGGCCATTGTCGGTGCAGTTCAGTCAACTGGCTGTGGCGGCACGCGAGGTAGCGCGTGGACAGTTTTCCACACGCGCCAGAATGGTGCCGGGTGCCCCCGCCGAGTTGACCTTGCTGACCCGTGACTTTAACGCCATGACCGCACAACTTGAGCGCTACGAGCGTGAGTTGCATGCCTCACATGTGGCGATGGCGCATGAGCTGCGCTCACCGTTGACGGCCGCGATGGGGCGGTTGCAGGGAATGCTGGATGGTGTGTTCCCACCGGATACCCGGCAGTTGCAAATGGTGATGAACCAGATGCTCAACCTTAACCGACTGATTGAAGACCTGCATTTGCTCTCGATGGCCAGCGCAGGACAACTGGCTATCGACAAAACCCGACTGAACCCGGTGGAGCTGCTGCGCGACCGTATCGCCTGGCTGAAACCCAATGCGGAGGCGGCCGGTTTCTCGGTGACATTACATGCCGATGAGGAAGGGTATTGCCTGGCAGATCCGATCCGGTTGGGCCAGGTCTTTACCATTCTGATGGATAACGCTCTGCGCTATGCGGTGGAAGGGAAGACACAGCGGATTGACGTTGTACGCCAGCAGGACCGATGGCGGATCCAGTTTCGCGACTACGGGCCCGGCGTCAGTGACGCCTTTCTGCCGCATATTTTTGAGCGTTTTTCCCGGGCGGATACCTCGCGGGCGCGTCATTCCGGCGGTAGCGGACTGGGGTTGTCCATCGCCGAAGCGATTTGTGGCGCGCTTGGCGGCAGCCTGACAGCGGAAAACCATCCGCAGGGGGGAATGTGTTTTACCCTTGAGTTGCCGGTGGCGTGAGATTGGGAAGCGTATCGCCTGAGATAATGTCGGTTTTTCAGCTACCTTGATGGTTTCTTGATAAAGCGTGGAAACAATCTGGAAATGTATGTGGTGTAATGATCCGTAGCGGTTAACAGGAAATTATTATGACACAGACAGAGTCCATGCTTTGCGTTTTGCATCATTTGAGTTGTCACTGGCGCTGCGCTGTTCTTCGTGCCTGCGGTTTGTGTGGGGGATTACTGCTTATCAGTGTGTTATCCGGTTGTGATAATACCAGTAGTAAGGCCACGCCTGCGCCATTACGCCCGGTGCGTACCGTGACAGTCCAGCCGTCGGTGACTGGCGATGTCTTATCCCAGACCGGTGAGATCCGTCCGGCGGAAGAAACCGCGTTGGGGTTCCGTCTGGATGGTCGAATCATATCGCGTATGGTGGATGTCGGGTCGGAGGTAAAGGCCGGTGATGTGATAGCCACGCTGGATCCCCGCGACACGGATAACCAGTTGCAAAGCGCGAAGGCGGATTTGACCCGAGCAATAGCATCAGAGCGACTGGCAGAACAAAACCTCAACCGTATGAAGCAACTGGCGCCCAATGGCGCAATTTCCCGTGCACAACTCGATGAAGCACAGTCAAACTGGGCATCGGCGGTATCGGTACGTGAAAGTGCGCAAGCCAGCGTTAAAAGCGCTCAGGACCGCGTGGGGTATACCCGGCTATCTGCACCGGTCGCAGGCGTGATCACCTCGGTCAGCGCTAACGCCGGTCAGGTGGTGAATGCCGGTCAGGAGGTGGTGCGACTGGCCACGTTTACCGGTCGCGATGCGGTTTTCAATGTCTCTGAACGGTTGATTACCCGTGGTCTGACCGACCCGCAGGTGACTGTGTCTCTGTTGTCTAACCCCGCTATCAAAGCTCGTGGTGCTGTGCGAGATGTTAGCCCGCTGGCGGATGCGGAAACTCGTACCTGGCGGGTACGGGTTTCGCTCACCGAACCGCCGAAAGAAATGGTGCTGGGTGCCACGGTAGAGGGGGAAATCACGCTGCCCGGCAGTAGCGTGATTGTGTTGCCAGCGTCGGCGCTAACTCGCCAGGGAGATAACCCGGCGGTGTTTGTGGTTGAACCGCAGACGCAGGTGTTGCGGTTACAACCGATTACCTTGCGGCACTACAGCAAATCTCAGTTGGTGGTTGCCGGTGGCCTGGCGGCGGGGGACAAGGTGGTCACCGCTGGTGTGAGTAAACTGCGTGCGGGTGAGAAGGTCGCGCTGACGGAGGCGCAGTAATGTCATCAGGATTCAAGCAAAAGTGGAACCTTTCCGCCTGGGCGCTGGCCCATCAGCAACTGGTGGCATTTCTGATGCTGGTCGTTGTGGCTGCTGGTGTGATGAGCTATGAGCGCTTGCCGCGTAACGAAGACCCGGCGTTTACCATCAAAACGGCGGTGGTCTCTGCCAGTTGGCCCGGAGCCACCGTGCAGGATACCGTCAGCTTCGTGACCGATGTGCTGGAAAAGAAGCTGCAGGAAACGCCTTATCTTGATTTTACTGAAAGCTACAGCCGCGCCGGTGAGGTAGTGATATTCGTCAACCTGCGTGACAATACGCCGCCGTCTAACGTTAAGGATATCTGGTATACCGTCCGTAAAAAAATGAAGGATGTGGCTTCCAGTTTGCCTGATGGGGTGGCTGAACCAGCGGTTAACGATGAGTTTGACGATACGTTCGGCACCATTTACGGCTTTACCGCCGAGGGTTACTCGCCGCGCGAGCTGCGCGATAAGGTAGATGACATTCGTACCGAACTGCTCGCCACGCCGGATATCGGCAAAATCGAGGTATTGGGCGCGCAGGATGAGCAGATCGTAGTGGCGTTTTCACCCAGACAACTGGCAGGGATGGGGCTTTCCTTGCAACAGGTGACGGCGGCGTTGCAGGCACAGAATGCCGTCAGTCCGGCTGGCATCATTCGAACCAATAATGACAAGATAGCGCTTCGGGTCAGCGGCGCGTTTGTTTCCGAAGCGAGCCTGCGCGACGTGACGCTGCGTATTGGTAGCCGCTTCATCCCGTTGACCGACATCGCGACGATTCACCGTCAGGCGGCTGAGCCGCCCGCACCGGCGTTTCGCGTCAATGGACAACCCGCCATTGGGCTGGCGATTTCAATGGCATCGACCGGCAATATGCTGGATTTCGGTAACGCGCTGCGCAGCAAAATGGCGACGATCAGCGCGTCACTACCGTATGGGATTGAAGTCACCAACGTGGCGGATCAATCCTCGGTGGTGAAGTCGTCGGTCAACGGTTTTGTCCGGGTGCTGCTGGAGGCCGTCGTGATCGTGCTGGCGGTATCGTTCGTTTCGCTGGGTAGCCGCGCTGGTCTGGTGGTGGCGGCGTCGATACCGATTGTGCTGGCGATGACCTTCACCGGTATGGAGGTAGCAGGTATTGGCCTGCAGCGCATTTCACTCGGGGCGCTGATTATCGCGCTCGGGCTGTTAGTGGATGACGCCATGATCACGGTAGAGGCGATGGTGTCGAGCCTTGAGAAGGGGGAGGCCCGTGAACAGGCCGCTACCCGTGCTTATGACACCACCGCGTTTCCGATGCTTACCGGTACGCTGGTGATGATCGCAGGCTTCATTCCAGTGGGGTTTGCTGCATCCAGCGCCGGTGAGTACTGCTACTCGCTGTTTATTGTGGTGATGATGTCGCTCATCAGCTCCTGGGTGGTGGCTATTCTGTTCTCGCCACTGATTGGCGTCTGGTTGCTGCCGAAGGCGGTGAAAGCCCATCAACATAACGCCGGGTGGCTGTCGCGTATGTACGAGCGCTTGTTATCGACAGCGTTGCGCTATCGTGGACGAACACTGCTGCTGACGGTGGCGCTGCTGGCACTGGCCATCGTGGCTGCCGGTCGGCTGGAAGGCGAATTCTTCCCGGCCTCAGACCGGCCAGAACTGCTGGTCAGCCTGACGTTGCCGAATAATGCCTCTCAGGAAGCGACCAAACGAGAGGTGGTACGGCTGGAACAGTCGCTGAAAGGTGACCCGGACCTGGATCATTTTTCTACCTATGTGGGCTCCGGTGCCGTGCGTTTCTACCTGCCGATGGACGTGCTTTTAGAAAATGAAAATATCGCGCAACTGGTGCTGGTGGCTAAAGGGTTAAAAGAGCGCGATGCGCTGCGCGCCCGATTGGAGAAACGCCTGCAACAGGATTTCAGCCATTTGGTGACCCGCGTATCGCCGTTGGAGTTGGGGCCGCCGGTTGGCTGGCCGCTCAAGTATCGGGTGACTGGGCCAGATATCGGCAAGGTTCGCGAGTATGCTACCGGCCTGGCCGCGCTGATTGGCAACACCCCCGGTACACGGGAAGTGAACCTGACCGCCGGTGAACCAGAGCGTGCTATTCGCATTGACGTCAATCAGACGGAAGCGCGTGCGGTGGGCATCAGTTCACAGGATGTCGCCAGCGCGCTGGCGACCATTTTCTCCGGCACGACGGTAACCAGCGTGCGTGATCGTAACCGAATGGTGGGCGTGGTGGTGCGCGCCCGTAATGTGGAGCGTCGGGATCTGGATACGGTTGCCAGCTTGCAACTGCGTACTGCTAGCGGGCAGCAGGTGCCATTAGGGCAGATAGCCTCCATCGGGTATGGCATTGACGAACCGATCATCTGGCGTCACAAACGTATCCCCTTTATCACGGTGCAAACCGATCTCGCTCCTGGGGTTCGCGCTCAGGCATTGTCGGCGATGCTGGCACCGAAAGTGGCGGCGTATCAGGCGACATTACCATCGGGTTACCGTATCAAAGAAGGTGGTTCGGTAGCGGAGTCCAACAAGGGGAACAGTTCGGTATATCGGGTGTTGCCGGTAACGCTGCTGGTGATGTTGATATTGCTGATGGTGCAGTTGCAACGCTTCTCTCGCATGATGCTGGCTATGATGATGGCACCATTCGGGTTGATTGGCATCGTGGCGGCGATGCTGCCAACCGGTACGCCGATGGGGTTTGTCGCTTTACTCGGGGTTATCGCGTTGGCAGGGATGATCATCCGTAATGCGGTGATCCTGATAAGTGAGGTGGACACCAATACCGCCGCCGGTATGTCTGCCACTGAGGCGATTATCCACGCGGCTCGCCACCGCTCGCGCCCTATTCTGTTGACTGCCATGGCGGCGATTTTGGGGATGATCCCCATCTCCAGACAGGTATTTTGGGGACCCATGGCCTACGCCATTATAGGCGGGCTGATTGTCGCGACGTTGCTGACGCTGACGGTGCTACCGGCGGCGATCAGTCTGGTGATGCAGTGGGAGGCGCGCGCTAAATCGCGGCGATAACGCGTGGATAACGCGGGTAAGAGAGCCTGCTATCCGAATACGGCCCGGCATCAGTCACGATACCGGGCCGCAGGCTCAGAAGGTAAAACTCAGTTTGGCGGCAGCACCATAGGTGTGTTGGCTTGCAGTGCCGACCATGCCGGTCAGGTCAAGATGGACGCCGAAGGGAGATAGCCCAATACCGGCGGTGACCTGGTCTTTGTCACTGTCGCGCATATTGGCGCGATAACCCACACGCAATTGCGCCCAGGACAACACGCGATATTCCGCACCCACACCGGCGTACTGGTTCTTTTTCTCAGCATCAAAACCACTGGCGGGCGTCAGGTCGATATCGGTCGCCAGCGTCAGCTTTTCTTTGTTCCAGGCCGTGCCTGCAGTGACCTGAGGACGAAGGCTGAAAGTGCGCTGAATGCCCTGCACCTCTTTGGTATCGATCCGACGGCCAATCAGGTTTTGCGCCACCAGACCGGCACTCCAGTCTGGCGTCAGGTTGGTACTTACCCCCAAATCCAGGTTCGCACCGGTCGTGGACTTTCTGAATTCTGAATTGCGGAAATCGGAAGCGCTGTAGTTATTGATTGATGCAATATAGTTATAGGTATCAATCTGTTGCAGTTTTGGGGTAATGCCGACCGAAACCGGCTGACCAGCGATACTGAATGCTTTCGCCATGGCAACACCGTACTCGGTCACCAGCGCGCCTGCGCCTTCGGCCCGGGAGGTGAAGTTATTCAGGTCGGCTGAACTGGGAATGGTTCTTCCTACCGCCACGCTATCCAGATAGGCCAGATCACGGTCGGTCACCACCGCTTTGGCGTTGGCAACCCCCCAGCCTTTCACGACAAAAGCAAAGGGTAGCGTTTGATTAGGAACTGCAATGACGGCCGCTGCCGCAGCATCGCCGTAAGCGCGATCGCCATTGATGCCTTCCAATTCACCCCGCAGCGACTGAAAGGAGGAGATACCCTGCTGTAACGCCAGTCGGCGCAACAGTGGGTTGGTGACACCGCTGCTGGCGTTCAGCGTGTTTTTGACGCTGTCCCAACTGCTTTTGATACGATCAAACTTGTCTTCCACTTTATCCGGATCGGAAACGAAGACACCAACGGACGGGAGGATCACGCTAACATTGTCGCTGGCCTGCGCGTTGGTGAGCAACGCCGGGTTGGTCAATGCTGCAGAACCGTAGTGGGATGAGGCGACACCCGTTCCCCCCATAGCGTCATTCCTTGCATCCGACCAGGTGCCAGCGGCAAAGGAGATGGCGGGAGAAAACAAACCCGCTACCGTTATGGCGCGGACGAGTGAGTTTTTGTGCATACGAGCATTCCTTTATCAAAATAAGGGATTGAGGAAAAATTTCCTTTTTGCTGTGTGCTCGTAGTGTTTTTTAAAAATAAACGTAGTAGCTAAAGTAAAAGTAGAGGACACCCTTATACAGACTGAGAAAAAATACTCCAGTGGCAGGAGGCTTGTCTCACAGCAGCTTGAAATGGCTTTTTCGGTGTGTCGCTTTTTCAGTGTGTTATTGCACCCAAGACCTGCGTGCAAAAAGCATCGACAGCCTAACATTTTCATTTTTGGCAGTGATAGTCTTTTACCTGATATCAGGCACTTCTGGTGGCGTGTTTTTCTAGTTTGTTGAATTTATTATCTTTATTGATTGCGTGAATAGCGTGCTTTAACTCGCTTTATTTGATGGAATGAATATCTTGAATTAATGTCGGTATTATGTAACCCCTGTGTTATCTGCCAGATAACGTCCATATCCACCTTGTAGCAGCGTTGAATCTTTCCTTATTTTCTTTGTGATGATGGCGGCATTCATTTACCTCTTATTATGCCATTAGATTATTTTATGCTGATGGTGTTTTTAATCCCTGATAGGGTGAAAGCTCAAGGGGCATAGGAAAGCGAGTGTTTATTTCTACAGCTATCTTGTACCGGCGTGCGGGCCGTAACGATAAAAGGTGAAGTATGGGAAAAATTGAACGATTTCAGCGTGGGGATTTACTGGTGGCGGCCTGTCCGTCGCGCGAAGTTTTACAACATATCACCAGCCGCTGGGGCATTCTGGTCCTGATTGTACTGGAGTCCAAAACGCTGCGGTTCAGTGAATTACGTCGGCTGATTAATGGTATCAGCGAACGTATGCTGGCTCAGACCTTACAATGTCTGGAAGGTGACGGTTTGATTCATCGGGTGGCTTACGATGTGGTGCCGCCGCACGTGGAATACAGCCTGACCCCGTTGGGAAAAGAAGCATCGGAAAAGGTGCGAGTGCTGGTCGATTGGATAGAAGAAAGTATGCCGCGTATTACTGAACACTGGCGTAAATCGGGAGCGTCGCGTTCGTTGAAAACGCCCGCCTGATATTTGCTGCGCGTTCGAACTGCGTGACAGGCTTTCCCCGAGAGCTATCTTGTGAGACCCCACGCATCAAACTGTTTGTTGATTTCCTTAATGGACGCGAGCTTTATCTTGGGGAGTGTCAGTGTTTCAAAAAGCTCGGCATAGTATTTCCGGTTCCCTGGCGTGACAGCGGCAATATGGTGGATCATTCTCCAGTTCAGTCTGTCTTTTCCTCCTTCCAGACCACCGTAACGCTGGTGCTGAAACAGCGTGCGGTTCACATAGCGAGACAAACTCGCCAGTGTGGATATATCAAGCAAAATAAGCCCGGTGGCGCGAGATAAACGCTGTGGCAGGCATCTTTTGTAATTTCCATCCATGACCCACTTTTCTTTATTGATTGCCGCATCGTGCAATAGCAGAAATTCACTGAATGGACGTTCTTGCCAGTTCGAATAGGGGACATGGAAAAAACGGTCCAGATGGATAACCTCCAGATGACGTTTCTTCGCGATTGCATAAGCCAGGGTAGATTTACCGCTATTTGATGGGCCGATAACGCAAATTCTGTCGCCTAAATCGGAAAGTTTCATCGAGACTCTCATTCATCGCCGCTGAACCCGAGCCAATAATACTGACGTTGATGCCATTGTTCTATTATTAATCGACCGCTTAGCGGGAGGAGAGGGATTATCTCGAATGATGCTGTCACTGGCGCTATAACAGAACATCCCGGCCTTCAGGCCAGGATGTTAAGCAAGCAGGTTGAAGCATAAGGGGGCTTTTTTACCGTTCTTGTGCTGCTAAGTCAGAGCGGTCTGTGGCTCAGGGTTTTGCCAGTGAAATGGCAAAGGTACCCTGTGGAACCACCGGCAGATATTTACGGTAATAGTCGAGATAGTTTTTGACCGGATCGATATCTTTAAATAATTCGGGGTAGAGGGATTTGGCAATAAACTGCACCATGGCGAAGTCAGACAACGTGCGTGACGCGCCCTGATAAACCGCGAACACCTGCTGGTTTTTCACCGCAGGAAAATCTTCCCAGCCAGCGCGCTGAGTGAACCCACGCAATTTGGCCTCAGCATCCGCTTTATTCACACCCACGCCCATTAGCATTGCATCGGCGACTTTGTTGTCCTCACGACCGGAGAAGAACACGGCGTCTGGTTTGCTGCTCAGCACTTGCTCTGGGTTCATAATTCCCCACAATTTCACATAGGGGGCGGCAATATTATCGCCACCGGCTAAATCCAGCATCGATCCCCACATGTTTTGACCGTAGGTAAAGGAGTATTCGGACGGGCCACGGTTACCGAATTCAAAATACACTTTGGGCTTAGGTTTATGGGCCGCAGCAATACGTGCTTCTACCGTTTCGATGCTGCTTTGATAAAAGTGTGCTATCTCATTGGCGCGTTCGGTGTTTCCCGTCAGCTGACCAAATATTTGCGTTGATTTCACATGCAGAGCGACCGTCTGAGCGTTGTAATCCACCACAACGACAGGGATATGCAGTTGCTCAAGGGTGGCGACTTCTGCTTTCAGCGCCTGATATTGCCAGCTCGCCAGGATCACCACATCGGGTTTCAGGCTGATCAACTTCTCAATTGACACGTTATGCAAGTCAACTTCGCCAATATCGGGCAGTGTTGCCAGTGAAGGGCGATGTTTCACGTACATCTCCCAGTTGGCCGGAACCTTGCCGCGCCAGGCTTCGCGCGAGATACCCACGACATGATCGTAGGCCTTATCACCGCCGACGGCCATGTAGTCTTCAAAGTAAAAGCCCAGAATGGCGCGTTTAACCGGCACATCAACGGTCACGTTGCGCCCGGCGGTGTCATTGATCGTCACTTGTGCGGCGATGGAGGCACCGCTAATGACAGATAAACCGAGTAACGCGATACCCCTGAAAATACTGAACAACATCCTGACCTCTCTTCTTATATGACCTGGAATCATGCGCCGAAAAATCTGAATAAGAATAATAAAAATTCGCATTAAAGGCCAGCGGGATAGAGGAGGATTAGGAAACAACATGCAGGTATTAGTGAAGGTTAAGTATTTTGTGGATGTAAAACTGCAGCGACGTGATTTTTGAAAAAAGAGTCTGAGCTATCAGGATGATTATTCAATATTACAGTATTCAGCAAGGCTCCTGCTTGTTCTTGATTATGCCGTTCAGTGCGGTAGTCTTGTAAAATTTATTTATCAATAGGGTAAAGGAATGGACGCTATACAGCAGCATGCTGCGACACTTTTGGAGCGAGTTGCACACTGGAATGAGATGATGCTTCAGGCGCGGTCCTGTCATCAGGAGCTTGCGCCCGATTTTAGCCTTGTGGACTGGCTGAAGAATGACGAGCTGGCGCTTTCACGCTACCTGCGATTTTTACTTTCTCCTGATGAAACGCATGGTCAGGCTGCATTGTTTTTAAAAACGTTTATTTCCCTGATTAAAATGAGGGAATATTATAGCCCGGTGGTCGCCGGAGACAGTGATTATAACGTCAGGGGGGGATTGTGAAGTCACTGTCGAAAATGGAAGAAAGATAGACCTGTTGCTGACGTTTCTTGATGGTGTCATCGCTATTGAAAATAAACCATGGGCTGCAGATCAGGAAAATCAGTTACGGGATTATGCGCTATGGCTCAATAAACGTGAAAGGCCATGGACGTTAATCTATTTATGCAATCATGAACCGAGTGAGTTAAGCCTTCCTGAACACACACCGGAAGTACTGAAGAAGGATATCTTGGTATGAGGTTGTCGAATGGTTGAATACCTGTTTATGTGATGTGAAGGCTGCGGCAGTCAGAATTTTTGTTGAATCATTGGTTAAATATATCCAGAAATCAGTTAATGGTGAGTTCATTATGGATAACAGCCGCGAGCTATCGGAAATCATCCGGAAAGATAATCGCTCTATCGAGTCTGCATTTATGATTTTCAATCAGATGAATGAAGTTCGTGACTCCCTATTAAATGAATTCATTCTCGCATTGAATGATTCCTTTAAAGACTACCCTTTTGTAGTACAGTACTATAATCAGAGCTCTTTAAAATATGGTACTAATTTTTATATACGTTTTTATCCCAGTAGTTATTTTTCTCTATGCTGGGAGTTTGGCCGCTCAAATTATAGCGATTTATATTTCGGCATCTCTGATGAGAGTCTCGGTGCGGATGCAGACAGAACAGAGAAGATCAGTACAGCCATGTCAGCATTGTTTTCAGCTTCGCAGGGAAAAATCAGTAAGCACTGGTCCTGGTGGAGCTGGGATTTGGATCCTCAAGGAAGAAATCGAATCCCCAGAAACTGGAGCAATGATGGGGCTGTATGGATAAAACTACGTGAGCGTGGTGAGGGCAGCATCTTTGAAACTATACGTGAAGTGATTCTCACGGTGTATCAAAAAATGGATTTGGATTTATTACGATAACGTGTAGCTGTCGGAATATCGAAAACGTAAATGTTGCGGATGCATGACCTGCTCCTCATTGCTTAACACCAAAGGTCGGTACCGTGAGGGGAGAAAATAACTACTGACACTGGGCTGTCCATCAGACGAGTCATCGAACGGAGTTTGATGGAGAGTCCGCAAGCTGAAAAGCAAAAAACCAGCTCGCAGGCTGGTTTTTCTTAATAAGTGGTGCCGGACTCGGAATCATATCCACGATTAACATGCTGTTTATCATTGGTTTTATTGGTATTTATCGTAAACAGCGCCCCCACGAAAGCCTCCATAAAAAATCGCTTTGTTTTTGTGATGGCTGTCACGATGAATCGGTGTTTTAGCGGTTAACGGCGCTAAAGACGTGGTTTCATCTCCTATGCAGGCAACAGCCGACAGCTCTCTGGGTTGAATATATTTTAAACGTAGACTTGATATGTAGGATTCGTGGTTTTTGAGATAATCATAAATGATGTGATCTATAATAGATGGATTATATTGGTATTTTTGCTATTATTTTGAGATGTTCTCATAATCTATTTGAGATAACTACATATCATGGCTCAATTTAATCACTTTGAACTTTCGCTTCTGAACCCCAGTTTTGACTCCCCTTTAGTCGACGCTCTGACAGAGCTGGAATTACTCCGGCATCTGAGACTGGAAACGGATGTTCACCCTATCCTGTTTGCGCAATTGAAAGCCGTTTTCCACATGCTGGAGAGTCTGGGTTCTGCGAGGATTGAGGGAAACCACACGACACTTGCCGACTATGTGGAAAGCAAAGTCGAAGGAACACAGAGTTCGACGGATCAGCTCAAAGAAATCAACAATATTGAAGCTGCGATGGAATTCATCGACGAGCATCTAAATAATGGTGATGAGATAACGGAATATTTTATCCGCGAGCTACATAGTCTGGCGGTTGTCGGGTTGCAACAAGAAGGCGACAGAACGCCCGGTGCCTATCGACAACATAACGTTAGCATCGCTCAGTCTGACCATTTACCGCCGGATCATATCCACGTTCCTGATTATATGGCAGAACTGACCGGCTTTATTAACCGTGCTGATAAACCAAAATATGATCTGATGAAAATTGCACTGGTGCATCACCGTTTTGGCTGGATACACCCATTCGGTAACGGTAATGGCAGAACGGTCAGACTGCTAACCTATGCGTTATTGATCAAGTATGGTTTTAATGTTCAGGCAGGTGGCCGGGTTCTTAATCCGACAGCGGTATTCTGTAATGATCGTGAGCGTTATTACGCCATGCTTTCATTAGCCGATAAGGGAACAGAGCGGGGCTTAGAAGAATGGTGTTTATATGTGCTTTCGGGAATTTCATCTGAGTTGAAGAAAGTCGATCAACTGACAAACCATGCTTTTTTGAGTACAAAAATACTGTATCCAGCGATCGACTTTTCATCTGAAAGAGGGCTAATAAACCCGTTGGAATCTAAAGTTCTTAAACGCGCTGTCGAGCTAGGGACGATAAAAGCGGGTGATCTCCGTACCGCTTTACCTGACATGAAACCAGCGCAGGTGACTTATCAGCTCGGTAAATTGATTGACCGGGGACTGCTCCAACCAGTGGAAGAAGGTGCTCGTTCCTATACGGCGAAGTTTTCTAACTCATATCTGATTCGTGGGGTGATTAGGGTTTTGCGGGAAGAAGGGTTTATTCCTAACCTATAATCTTAATGAGTAAATTAAATTACAGGCTCCATGTTTTTGTCTTCTATAAATATTAAGGTGGTTATTTCCCAAACCACCTTAATTTAATATATGTTAATTAATATGCTATAAATTTTCTTGTAACCAAGATTCTAACGCATCTACTTGTACAAAGTTAATATTAGTTTCATAGGGTGGATATCTCAACCACCAGTAAATTTGTCTACTAATGTACAAATTAATGAATTTGACGTCATGCTTATCTCTGGAGTTATTCCAGTTTAGTAGGGTAAGAATATCATTATAATTTTCCGCTAGAAAATTAATTCTTTTTTCTATTTTCCCAATCTGTCCTCTTTTATCACCTCTACCAAATATTTTCTCTCGTAAACGACGCATATCTTTAATGCAATAGTAGGGCTGATTATACTTACACTCTATATTCAACCAGGTGTTGCTATCAGAAAAATAGGCTAAAGTATCAAAATCACCTACATCAGGAAATTTTTTCTTTGGAAAGCGTTTCTTAAAGTCGATGCCAAGTTCAATTTGGGTTGCGAACCTTTTTACAATATTAAAAGTGGTTATTTCTAATTGCTTTTCAATACCCTCTTTTATCTTGCCAACCTCATGTGAAATGTGGCTCCATTCAAACTCGGCAGGAAGATATCCATTTGCAGTATGAGCAATCCATATTGTCCCAGCTCGATAAGCTGCCGCAGCGCCCCAGATTATATTACTATTGCTTGTTTCTATTAGTGGGCGAATATTATATCGATGATCTCGTTTATTGTGATCGGATATAGGAACATCAAAACATTCAGAATCAGTACCAAGTAACTTTCTTATCTTATTGGGATTGAGAATAAGAAAGTCTATTATCTTCTCTACTTCGTCATTAACCAAGTTTGTATTGTTTTTAAGCAATATGTTTACCATATCAGCCCTTGTCGTCTGATATGAAGGATTTAATTCAATTTGGTTAAATCTGGCCCATTGAAACAGAATAGAGAAAACAGAAAGTAAACTAGAGTATTTGAAGCCTAGATCTTGTTGAAATGCACGATCAAGAACATCCACTTTTTCATTTATAATATCGGAGTCTACAGAGTCAGTGTCGTTTAAATTATAACCTAACTTATAGCCAGCCTGTTCTTCACTAAACTTATCTTCTTTAATCTCACGATCTTCGGAAAAAAATATTTGTGGGATGTAAAAATTATCTATATTCAAACCGCCTACATCAATATCATTATGCAAGATGTCACTTGCATTATAAAGTACGATTAACCAATCGATATCAGCGAGTAATTGTAAGATATCATCGGTAGTAGGTATGGTTTCATTTTTTGAGTTAAGACTTAAAGTGCATTCAAGCAAGTATCTATAATTTGCTGACATACGATTGAATTCATTACTCTGGTTTGCTAATTTTTCTGTTCTATTATAATTAACCTCATGTTGAAGGCTTAACATAATGTTTTTATTTTTTCTATGGTCTTCGGCTACATAAGCATCATAGTTTTCAATTACAAATTGTAGCAAGTGCTCTCTGTTCATAGAGAGTATTGTTGCGTGGATTTTTTCTCTGAAAAAATCGGCTAAAGGGTTAATGATGTCCTTGGCATTTTGTAGCTCATAACTACCTTCCTTAATTCCAGACTCTTTAATTAAGTTAGCTAATTTTTTTCTGGCTAGTTTGAAGTGTTTGGCTTCAGGAATATTGGGTTTTATTTCTAGAGTATCAAAGGTGCGCTCTTCGCTGGATATTGCCATCCTGGCAGGTCTGTTACCTGTGTTGACTATTTGTTGCCTGATGTCTTCGGAGAACTCGATATTAAGTATTTTGGATAGCAATTGTAAGAATGTAATGCAGACATCAGCCTGGAAACTGGCATTTTGTGGTCTGTTAAGACGATATTGCATGAAAGGTAAATTAATGCAAATTTGTATGTTCGCAGAAGAATTATAATTATTAATTAACGATGTATGAGTGAACAGCTCAGGGGAAACATGTTCTGCAATATCAGAATTACTATTTACCAGGTATTTTTTGTCAACAGCACAATGAACAGTGATTCTGTCTATGTTCTGGAATGATATATTTTTAAAAATATCTTTTCGTTGCGATAAAGCATCACTGGCACATTCTAAAAATAATGTCAGAAGCTGACCGTTAAGATGATCTTCGTTTAGTAATGGCTTGCAATCGGCACAAAAATGAATTGTGCAATTATTAATCGTTGTAGACCAGGATACATAGAAATGACTTTTCGATATTAATGAAATATTTCCTTGGTAACTACTACTGATGTTCCATTTCACATTGGCATCAGGGAAATTTGAGGGAACCTGTGACCAGTATTTTTCCAGTTCTTCATATCTCCAATTAGAACCCCAATGAGGATCAAGAGTAATCATGTTAAAATTTATGGCACCATCTTCTAATACAGAATGAGTTCCTTTGAATGATGCAAACTTATCTATTATTGAAATAAGGAACGGATTTATTTTTGATTTATTTTGATCTAAATATGAAAAAAACAATGATAGTTCATTTAGATTATCTATTGAGTCAAATAATGCAATAAATTCTGTCAAAAAGAGAATGTGGTAACTATATTTTAGTCGCGGTGGCTCAAAAAAATGCATGGCAGTAGTAAGATTAGAATTTATGAAAATAAATTCAATATCATTAATTGATAGTTGTTCCCCTGAGCCATTTCGAATACCTAACAATTGTGATGATGAAATCGGTGATAAAGCCCACTTACCTTGATTAAAAAGTTCAAAAACGTCTTCTTCTATATTTTTTAACTTACTTGCTGAATCAATATCAAAAAGAGCAAATAAATAAAACTTATCATTACCCTGTAATAATCCTGAGAATTTATAAGGTAGGACCTTTTTTTTGCTCAGGAGCAGAAATGGTTCCTCAATTATGCTTTCAAAACACTGTGATATGAAATTTGAAATGGCATCAGAACAATCGATATCCATTTTTTTGGAAGCGTAGTGCTCAATAATTACATTTGCCATATTCCTGAATGACAATGGATAAACATGATTATCAATGCTGACGCCAATAGCAGGGAGTGCTACACCTTCCATTATTATATTTGATAATTCAGAGAGGGAGTTAATGCTTTTAAACTCCCCGGATTTTTTAATAAATATTTTTTCTGTCTGACTTATTAATTGTTCAAACGCATGACTTGTATCCGTTAAAGCCTGCCGGCAAGCTTTCCAGAACGTTTCTGGGGGGATTTCGACATGGCCGGGCGAGAGCTCTTGCTCTGAGAGAGTATCAACTGGATTTATGCTTGATAAAAATTTATCCTGTAAAATAAGAACATTTTCCATTTGCTTAAGAATAATTGGATATTTCGCGTATCTAATTCCAAAAGCTTGAATATAATCATATAAGCGTTCGACTGAGCTACCGTAAAAAATTCTATAAATATTATCTCCCCATTGTATTCTTATTTTTCCCCAGTCTTGTTCAGGGACAAAGTCTTCCATTTGAGGAATGTCAGGTAATATCTTATAAATAATGCTAAAAAATTCGCTTGCTTGTTGATATGTTTTAAGTTCCTTTTGGTTATCAAACATACTAACATCCATGGAGAGCAAGGTGTTGAAAGCTATAGTGTGTTTTACAGGTGATGAGATATTAGGTAGCCATAATTCGGAAATACTTAATGTGAGAAAAAGTTCTGCAAGGTTATACTCTTTATAAACAGATGTTAAATTATCTTTTATTTTTGGCATAACGTCTTCATAGTTTCTATTTCCCTTGCCAGGAGATTTTTCTCTGGATTTGTTATTGCTTTTTTTCTTTTTTAAATCTCGTTTTGCCTTGCTGTTCTTTCCCATTTTAAAATCCTTTTGAGAACTAAGTGTATCGATATGCTGGATTTAATATCCTTCAAGTCTTAACTTTGCATGCCGATCATTATTTGCAGCATCAAAATCATAATGTGAAGCAAGATCATCAAAGACACTTGCTAGTTTGGGATGAGTAAAATATAACTGGTTGGCAATTTCTTTGTACTGGTCAACTAGTTTTCGTTCTTTATCACCGCCTTCATAATAAGCTCTTACTGTTGCGCCACGGCTATTAATAGTGCCATGATTTCATCCCGTTCTGTTTCTTCCAGTAAATCTTTGATTATTATGCTGTGCCATGGTGCATTATTTATATTTTTTGAGCGGGATATCCATTCACCGATTATATAATCGGTAGTATTGCTTCTGTCATTTTCTGTCGCCAGTTTCCTTACTTCCTTAATCCAGTTATTAAATACGAATTCATCAATATTATTATCTGGTTTCAGACCGGGGATCCCTTTTCCTTGATTCAGAACTCTGCCTGCTTGTTGTGCCGCAGCCATTAAGGATTCATCCTGTTTATATTCTTTCTCGGATTCTGGTTTATAAGCAAGATATATTAATTGAATAAAGAGTGGTGGATTGGAAAGTAACTCCGCGTAAAGATTTTTCGCTCCTTTTTCACAATTTCTGAATGCTGAGAAAAAAAAGAATTCCAGTAAGGCCAAATCTAAACGTGAAACCTGGCCTGATGATTCAAGGTATTCTATAGCCTTGGATAAATGCCAGCCATTTGGTATTGGTACATCTTTTTCGGTGCTAGTTCTGAATCCATGTAACAGTTTCAAGATGTTTTGCCAGGAAATTTTTTCCATACGATGTTTTACGAGATTAAATGCCGATATATACCTTTCAGAAAGCATCATTTTTCCGATAAAGTAGTCAATTTCATCAGCATCATCACTCCAGATATGTGGATAATTTATCCTTTTCCAGTACAGGGCTTGGGCGTTTTCGGGGTAACTCGCAAGGTTGTGCCATGTAGCCATATTGGGTGGGAGTATTGAGTGGAATGCGGCAATTTTCTCATCACTATCCATCTCATTTTTGAACTCTTGAGAATTTAACAGAATAAGTTGTTTTTCTTCAGGGAGCCAGGCATAAAATGAACTTATCAATGGATCGTGAAATGGGAAACCATTGTCTTTAAATTTTTCAACAATCCATGAGAATGACTCAATCAAATTTAAGTTGCAGGTAGCCAGGGACTCACCTATTACAGACGGCGATTGTGCTAATGAAAGTAAAGATGATATTCCATCCCATCCTTGCTGGAAATATATCTCTTCTATTGCACTGGTTCGCATTTTTATTATTTCTTTGCTGTGAACCTCATAATCTCGCTCACTCCCTTCGGCCAATACGGGATATTGAGAAGTGAACAATCGACGTTTATCAAGAATAATATCCTGGAGAGTAAATAAACTGACAAATGCCATGAGGTTTTCTGCGACCGCTCTGCTTTTTTTATCTCCATCTGTGTTATACGAATTATGCCAGTTCAGATAGTGATACAGTGCTTCTCTCACAATTTCCTTATCTCCATCGGAAAAAGAAATTGTGCTTTTAATTAATGTAATAAGCCTTTCCTGGTAGGCACCTTCAAAATGATCTATTCGCCTGATAAGAGCTGCTATTCTTTCAGCATTATTTTCTGCCAGATTCAGTATTCGCTCACCCAGTGCAGAATAATATGCACTAAGAAAAATCCCTCTCATTTGCGCACTGCCAGCATCATCATCCCGCCATTTTGGTCTGGCATTTTCCATATACATACCACCCATAGGATCGGTTTGTTCATAGAGAAAACGCCAGATAATGCTCTCGTGTTTTTTGATAAGCATATCAAGTACGATAAGTCTTTGTTCATCAGTAGCCATTGTTTGAGGCCAGTAGGGCCTGAGCAACGATTTCAGGGTATTTTCCGGCGTGTTGGCCCAGTTTCCCTGAGTTCTTAATGATGATAGCATTGCCAGAATAAGGCTGACTCTGAATAATCGCCTTGGATTCCATGCCAGGATTTCCAGCGCATGTAATAAGTCAGCATGCCAACAACGCATACCAAAGCCAGTGCTTTCACTCGTTTCCGTTAGTGGGCGAGTAACGGCAACCTCTGTTGACTGTAAGCTTGTTTCTATGGATTTTAAGAACACCTCTGGTGATGCTTCAGCTAACGAACATAATACATCTGTTAATGACAGCCATCTCTCACCATCGGCATCCATCAGCAGATCTCTAACCAGATTGTCGATGGCAGCAATGATGAAGTCTGAATTAATCCCTTCACTGCTTTCAGCGTAGATTCTGAGCTTCACCAGTGAGTCAGCGATTGATTTCAGAATAAAATCTGATTCTGAACGAACTTTTCCATAGATAGATGCCATCCAGCGATCTTCGTTTTTAAGCTCCAGGGCCGGATCGGGTTTAAGTAGCGTCTGTTTTACAACCAAGAAGAAACGTTCGAGCTGACTTTCTGTTAGTCGGGGGGCAAGCTGATACAGTAGCTCAATGGGAGATTTTGCTTTCCATACATCACCAATCTGTAAAACCGGAGAGTCATCCCGAAGAGATATTTCGCGTAGTTCCTGTTCCAGTTCTTCGTAATCTTTTTGCGCAATAGTTTCAACGCAATATTTATCGCCTTCCTTTTTGCCATTCCAACATCCCACCAGGGTCAACGTGATTAACGCTTTTGCTGGCGATGTGGTCAGCCATACGGGAGATGAAATTGTCGGGTTTCTGGCCCTAAGGCGTCGATAAACTGACCAGGACCGCCCGGTTGTTCGTGATAACCGCCTTGCATCGGATTCTTCTTCTCCTAAAGCAATGAGCTTCTCTTCAAAATCACTTCGGGTAAGACGCTCCAGTGTAATGGTATCGTTTTGTTTATTGCCTGTCGTATTGTGATCGCCCAGGGAAAATGGAATAAAAACAGTTCGTTCAGGCTGGCATCGGCTTTGTCTGGAAATATCACTGTTCATCGCCAGACAAAGTTGAATTGAGGGATTTTTATCAATAAAGCGCCATCCATCATCAGTAGTTATACAGGCTGCTATATTTTCATGACCCATTTCTATTAGGCTGGCACAGGCAAAAGCGATAGCCTCTTCCTGACTGTCTGCCCGGATAATAATTTGTTCTTTTTTCTCTGACAGAAAGCCGTTCAGCGTATTTTTTTCTTCTTCTCTACCCGTCAGTAAGGTTTCTTTTGTTAACGGAAATTGTGACTGATTGCGCCATCGTTCCCAGAAATGGGAAATGGATTCAATGCCTGCGCCAGTATGGCCCGTTAGTTCACCGAACCAGAGAGCTACAGCCGGTGCGTTTTCCAGCCACGTTTCCAGATCGTCAGCATCAAATGCATAAACGTTGGACCAGATGTTTTCAGCTTGGGCTTCTTTGAGCCAGTTATCTTTTTTTGGCCACCGACGTGGTGATACGAAAACGAAGCGGCTTTGAGCCGCTTCCTGTGGTGAAATTTGTTGATTTCGTTTCCGAAAATCTGAGCGGGCTTTAGTAATGATGTCGGAGGAACAGCCCATTTCCCAGAAAGAGGAACCACCAGGAACCCAGATATTGCCTTTGTCAGCCTGGACAATACCATCCCAGCCGCTGCCTGAAACAGAATCACCGCCGGGCATACTCAATGCTGTTATTGTTGTGGTCGCATTGATTAATCGCCGGATCAAAATGGGCAATATTCCCTGAGCGTCTCTTGTGTCCGCCCACTGTTCGATTTGGGTCGCGGTGATCCTCATATTCAGATCCTCAAGATGTGTTTTCTGGATTATATTTTAGGTTACTGAATGAATAAAATGGGGGCTATTGGTAAGTAGCGTTTATTTTCTGTATTCTACTATTTGCTATATGATTAGTTTAATTTTCAAAATCATTATATAGATTAATTTATTTTTTCCATTGAACCATTTCACCATTATGTAATTTTAAAATTATTTCAGCAAAATCATCATCAACCGTATAAAAATAACACTCTGGCACATTAAGCACTTTAGCAAACGCGCACATCATCTCAAATGTTGGGCGATGTATACCGCTTTCATATTGGGATATGCGTGATCGTGCAGTGGCTTCTTCAATGCCAGCCAGTACGCCTAGCTTTTCTTGAGTGAGATTGGCTTGTAAACGAGCGGTTTTAAGGCGAATGGGCAGCATAATGGCACCATCAATAAGAATATTGATAGCATGTTTAGCACTACTTTACATGAGGGTTGCTTAGACTTCCTGAACAATAGAGAGGGGGACTTATTTGCATTCATCAGGAATGGCGCTGATGTTTAAGGTAAAGCTCCAGAATCATGTCAGCAAAATCATCGTTTACCGTGTAAAAGTAACATTCCGGCACATTAAGCACCTTTGCAAATGCGCACATCATTTCAAACGTTGGACGATGTATCCCACCTTCATACTGAGACACGCGGGAACGTGCAGTTTCTTCCTCGATGCCAGCAAGAACTCCCAGTTTTTCCTGAGTGAGATCTGCCCGTAGTCGGGCGGTTTTGAGACGAGCAGGCAGCATTCATTACACCATCAATGATCATAGATTGACTTAGTGTTTAGCATTACTTAACATCGTGGTTGTTTAGACTCTCTGAACAAATGATGTTTAATGTGAGGCTACAGAATAAGGATCATGGTGATGATTGATAAGGACTGGCACCCGGCTGATATCATCGCCGGGTTAAGAAAGCGAGGAACAACACTGGCGGCGGTTTCGCGTAACGCGGGGTTAGCGTCTTCCACGCTGGCAAATGCGCTAACAAGACACTGGCCTAAAGGGGAAAAGCTGATTGCGGAAGCGCTGGGTGTTTCGCCTGCGGAAATCTGGCCTTCCCGTTACCGCAAGTCAGAAAATCGTTAAAGTAAAACAGGATCTCCCGAACCGTTATCGGCCTGGGTCGGTAACGGTTCGGGAGAAGGCAAGCGAAGCGCGGCAGTTTACTTTTATCGATAAATTTCTCAGTGAGTCGCGATAGTGAGTGTCACTATTATTGATTCCATCATTTTCGTCTTTTATTCGCCTCATGAGATTGCCTCATTAGTTCGCCTCAGGTATGAGCCGATGTGATGCGCCGACAGCGTGAGGCGAATGCGGTGGCAGCAATGCAGTCATGTGCCGGAAAATACATTTCCCGGCACAAAACGGCGTGCGCCAGTTCATGCGGGCTGGACGCCCTTATTGCCTGGCACATGGGGGTAATGTCGTGGCTGGACGCCACGCCAAAACCCCCAAGGTCAACGGCGGCACACCGTCGCGCGCTACGCGCGACCAACCCCTTTAAGACGCGCGTTTTAGCCTGTTATTTCTTTTCCTCGCTGGCTCGATGCGAAATAACGGGAAACGCCGCTTTAAATGGGTTGGTCGCGCCACGCTACCGGCTGGTGGCCGGAGACTTAGCGGCGACGGTGTGCGGGGCAAGCCCCCCACAAAAACCGGCGCGTGGGCGCGCCTATTTGCTCGCTGGGGCGGCAAATTTTTTGCGGCTCCCCCCGGTCTGCAAAAGCCGCGTGGGCGCGGCTGTTTGCAGATGGGTTCGGCGACGCAAATTAGCCATTTCTGCGAAACGGAATTTACTCGCCTCACGCCACTTTTTAATTTCTGCTGTTCGCATCCATTAAAAAGCCATACAAGCGCGGCCTGTCATATCGTTTGTCCCTGTAAACACGGGCAATTGCGATGGTGAAAAATCCGCTGTTGTATCAGGGATGTTCGGTGCTCGCTCTGCTGCGCTCCGCCTCAGCCCTGATGCAACAGCGGCGTAAAGAAACAATATAAGCCGACTCTTTTCGATCAGAAGCGGCTTATTCCATCGGTGCATCCGTCTGACTCAGGCAACCTTAATCGACTTCTCAAAGCGATAAGCCGGGATGAACTGATGCTGGCAGGCATCAAGATAATCCGACCACCATTGCATCATCTGCGTGCGTTCGTCGAGGTGCTCCGCCTTGTGAATATAGGCGGCGCGAACGTGGTTGCGCTCCTGATGGCTCATCTGCCGCTCCACGGCATCTTTTGACCATCGACCTGATTCAATCAACGCGCTACATGCTATCGTGCGGAAGCCATGTCCGCAGATGTCCGCCTGCGTGTCGTACCCCATCGTTCGCAGCGCTTTGTTGATAGTGTTCTCACTCATTGGTTTACGCGCATCGTGATCGCCCGGAAAGAGCAAATCCCCGTTGCCGGATAGTAGTTTTAGCTGCTTCAGTACCGTTACCGCCTGTTTTGACAGCGGCACCAGATGCGGCGTTTTCATTTTTGCACCACGCTCTGAGTGACGCACACCCGTAATGGGCTCCCGCTGTGCGGGAAGTGTCCACATGGCGTTATCCAGATCGATTTCCGTCCAACGGGCAAAACGTAATTCGCTGGAACGGATAAAGATCAGCAAATTAAGCTGTACCGCCAATCTTGTCAGCAGTCTGCCGGAATAGCCTTCGATTCTTTCCAGCAGTTCCGGCAACCTTTCTAACGGCAGGGCAGGGTAATGGTTTTTCGGCGGTGTGGTGATAGCACCGCAGAGGTCATTGGCCGGATTGCTGGCAATCAGTCCTTCCTGTACGGCGTAACGCATGATGACCGTCGTGCGTTGCTGTATCCGTGCAGCCGTTTCCAGACAGCCCTTTTTCTCCGCTACCCGCAGCGGGATCAGCAAGTCGGCGGTTTTCAGGTCGGTAAGGGGGGTCTTACCGATCAGCGGGAAAACGTGTAATTCCAGTGAACGAAGGACTTTGGCGGCGTGTGCCTCAGTCCAGCGAATGTTCGCGGCCACCCACTGACGGGAGACGGTCTCAAAGGTATTGCCGTTTTTTCTCGCCTGCTTGTCCTGCTGTTTTTTTACTCCGGGATCGGCACCCGCGCAGAGTACCGCACGGGCTTCCTCACGCAGTTTACGGGCGGTTGCCAGCGAGGCAGTCGGGTAAGCGCCAAACGCCAGTTTCTTCTCCTTTCCGCCGAAGCGGTACTTAAGATGCCAGAGCTTGGAACCGTTAGGTTTAATCAGCAGGTATAGACCTTGCGCGTCACTGAGTTTGTAAGGTTTATCGAGCGGTTTGGCGTTGCGGATGGCGGTATCAGTCAGGGGCATGGTGGGGGCTCCGTAGTTTATCGAACCGACAGACCCCCAATTAAGCCCCCAAAAACTACGGATGTCAAAAAATCTGGCAGTACCTTTATGTACTCCAGATTCTTATCAACTTACTGATTTTTCTATGTTCCCGGACGTATAGGAACGTCCCAAAACAAAAATATGGTGCCCGGACTCGGAATCGAACCAAGGACACGGGGATTTTCAATCCCCTGCTCTACCGACTGAGCTATCCGGGCAACGGGGCGCATTAAACCGTATATCGCGATGAGCGTCAACGAGTTTCTGTCACAATCGCTGCGGTTGGTCTATTTTCAGCCAGTCGCCCCTGTTCGTCATTGATTTGACGAGCGGGGTGGGGCGCAGGCAAGCCTGATGGCAGGCGGTAATGCACCGATAAATACTGTCACATTCGTTTTCTTGAATTCGGTGAAAAATAATGCCACTATTGCGCGGTTTTTAGCTTACCTTTCACCTGCGGTTATTTAGAGGATTGCGGATATGTCAGATTCAACGCCCATGGTACAGACACCGTGCGCCGGATCTCCGCTGTTGTTGCCGCACCTTGAACGCACTGCGTTAACCCCATCCCTGTTTTTCCGATTATCCCTTACCACCATGCGGTGAGGCGTGCTGACGCCCACTGTTAGGCATGACTAAAAATAGAGCCGTTCGGTCTCTGATTTTACTGATGTCTATCGGACGGTGCTGGTCCCAGATGATGCGTATTTCTCTGTGCCGTTGGCGCGGGTCATACATTTGTCGCGGTTAGCTGGCATGCTGTTTGTCGTTTTGGGCAGTAGTTGATGGGGTACGTTACGCTTAATACGTAGCGTTATCTCTGCGCGGTGTCTTTCAGGCACGTACACTCATTCTTGACCGTTTGGGTTTGGGTACATGAAACAGTTAAAAATTGCGGCTAATGCGGCGGTTGCCTCCCGTCTAATCACCTTGCGTCCGATTGTGGCGCTCAGTCAGACCGATTTTACCGATATCGCGGCCGTCGTGGTGTCGGTTGAGGAGGCGCGCAGCGGCATCCTGTCGGTGATGCATCACTCCGGTTTCGGTATTCCGGCATTCGTGGTGCGTGAGCCGTGGCACACCGGTGAAGAACAGCTGCCACCGGGCAGCGAGTGGCTGAGTCTGGATAAAGCCGGGGAACACGCGCTGCAACTGGAAAAAGTGGCTGCGGAGTATCAGGCTCGTTTGTTGCCGCCGTTTTTCGACACGCTGTCTAAATATGTTGGCATGCGTAATACCACGTTTGCCTGCCCAGGACATCAGGGCGGGTCATTTTTCCGCAAGCATCCGGCAGGCCGTCAGTTTTTCGAATTTTATGGCGAAAACATGTTCCGCTCCGACATCTGCAACGCGGATGTGAAACTGGGCGACTTGTTGATCCATGAAGGTGCCGCTAAAAAAGCGCAGAAATTTGCCGCCACCGTATTCAATGCCGATAAAACCTACTTTGTGCTGAACGGGACGTCGGCGGCGAATAAAGTGGTGACCAACGCGTTGCTGACACGCGGCGATCTGGTGCTGTTTGATCGTAATAACCACAAATCCAACCATCATGGTGCGCTGATTCAGGCGGGGGCGACGCCAATTTATCTGGAAACGGCCCGTAACCCCTTTGGTTTTATCGGTGGGGTGGACGCGCATTGTTTTGATGAAGGCTATCTGCGCGAGCTTATTCGCGAAGCCGCCCCGGACCGTGCTGATGAAGCCAGGCCGTTCCGGCTGGCGGTGATTCAACTGGGCACCTACGACGGCACTATCTATAACGCCCGCCAGGTGGTGGATAGCATCGGTCACCTGTGTGACTACATTTTGTTTGACTCTGCCTGGGTGGGGTATGAACAGTTCATCCCGATGATGGAGCAGTGCTCGCCACTGTTGCTGGATTTAAACGAGAACGACCCGGGGATTTTTGTCACTCAGTCGGTGCATAAACAGCAGGCCGGTTTCTCACAAACGTCGCAAATCCACAAGAAAGATAACCATATTCGTGGGCAAAAACGCTTTTGTCCGCATAAGCGTCTGAATAACGCCTTCATGCTACATGCCTCCACCAGCCCGTTTTACCCGCTGTTTGCGGCGCTGGATGTGAACGCCAAAATGCACGAAGGGCCGAGCGGTCGTCGGTTGTGGATGGAATGCGTCAGGCTGGGGATTGAAGCGCGTAAGCAACTGCTGGAGCACTGTTCGCTTATCAAACCGTTTGTGCCGCCGATAGTGGGCGGGAAACGCTGGCAGGATCACGACACCGATGTGATGGCACAAGACGTGCGTTTCTTTAACTTCGAGCCGGGCGACAGCTGGCATGCTTTTGAAGGCTACGCGCCGCAACAGTATTTTGTTGACCCGTGTAAGCTGTTGCTGACTACGCCAGGCATTGACGCGGCAACGGGTGCCTATACCCCATTTGGTATTCCGGCGACGATTCTCGCCAACTACCTGCGTGAGCACGGCATCATTCCAGAGAAATGCGATCTGAACTCGATTTTGTTCTTGCTTACGCCAGCAGAAGACCGTGCGAAGATGGAGCGTCTGGTGGCGGCGTTGGTGCAGTTTGAGCAACTGATCGAGCAGGATGCGCCGTTAAGCGAAGTCTTGCCGAGTCTGTATCGCAAGCATGAACAGCGTTATGCCGGTTATACGTTGCGGCAGTTGTGTCAGGAAATGCACGATTTTTACGCCAGCCATGACGTGAAACGGCTGCAAAAAGAGATGTTCCGTAAAGCCTCTTTCCCACAGGCGGTGGTATTACCGCAGGACGCGCATACCGCGTATATCCGTGGCGAGGTGGATTTAGTGCCGTTAGCTGAGGCTGAGGGGCGAATTGCCGCTGAAGGCGCGTTGCCTTACCCGCCGGGTGTGTTGTGCGTGGTGCCGGGGGAAGAGTGGGGTGGTGCGGTGCTGCACTATTTCCAGGCTCTCGAAGCCGGTATTAACCTGATGCCAGGCTTTGCGCCGGAACTACAAGGCGTTTACAGTGTGGCGCAGGAAGACGGTAGCAAACGTCTGTGCGCGAATGTGATTGCCCGCTAACTTCATCATCATTCTTGCCGCATTATGGATCGACATAATGCGGCAATCCTTGCTCTGCCTTCAGGCACATCCGCCACTCTTTAAATCCCTTCTTGCTATTGATGTTCTCCAATTTATTCCTTTGTCAGACCGAGCTTAATGGATCACTGTCTCACTATGATGCTCCAGTGGATGGTCATTTGACCGTATGTCCACATTAATGTACTCCCCAGTATGTTCGACTCTGGGTCGTGATATTCGAAACAAAGGGAAACATGATGCCATTAGTAATGATGAAACAAGAAACGGCTATTAAACACTTTGAACCAGTCAAGGATACCAATGACATGGTTGAGGCGGTAAAGAGTGATCGAGAACTTCGAATTAGTATGGCTATCGAGCAACATAAAACACGGCCGGAATCAACGGAATTGAATACCACGTTGTTTATTCGTCAGCGGACTTTTGATCAACTGGTGAATGGTACCTATTGTGCGGAACAGGCGGCACCGGTTGGTGGCGTCCCAGACCAGATAGAGCGGTATATTGCCAACAAAGATATTATTGCGAAAGTGAGTACGCGCAAAGGTATCGATGGTTATACCGTTGAAGAGGATTTGGTCGGTGTTGCAGCTGGTAATGCAACTTTTAAATGTCGATATGAAAATGGTGCCTGGATTATGTGGCACTATGACAACTAAATCTGTTTGTTGCGCGTAAAAAGTGAAGCCCCGGCAAACTGTCGGGGCTTCTTATTTATACTACTACTGACGCTTTACCCTGCCGTTTTCTCATGCTCTGCTTTCAGGCGATTGGCGTCTTCTTTTTGTTTGCGCAACCCATACCAGCCCGCGATAAGCAGGACAGCCAGTACCGGAATCGTAGCGATAGTCCAGGTGCCGTTAGGGTAGTCCAGCGCCATCAGCACCAGTACGCTGAGCAAGAAGGCCAGCGTCAGCCAGGAGGAAAACGGCGCCAGCGGCATACGGAAAGAGACCGGCTTGGCTTTGCCCTGATGAATGGCCTGACGTAGCTTCATCTGACAAATAATGATGAATGCCCAGGAACTGATAATACCGAGCGAAGCCACATTCAGTACGATTTCAAATACCTGCGACGGCACAATATAGTTCAGAAATACCCCGATCACATGGATACAGACGGTAACCAGAATCCCGGCATAAGGTACTGACTGCGCGTTCATGTTGCCAAGGAATTTTGGTGCTGAACCGCCCTGAGACAACGAACGCAGGATACGGCCGGTAGAATACAGTCCGGAGTTAAGGCTGGAGAGCGCCGCCGAGAGCACCACGATATTCATGATAGTGCCGATATAAGGAACGCCCAGTTTGCTAAAGAAGGTAACGAACGGGCTTTGTCCGGCCTGATAGGCGTTCCACGGCAGCAGGCAAACCAGCAGGATGACAGAGCCGACGTAAAACAGGCCGATACGCCAGATAACACTGTTGACCGCTTTGGGCAGTGTCTTCTCCGGGTCTTTACACTCGCCTGCGGCGGTACCGATAAGCTCTACTCCGGCAAACGCGAAGATAACCCCTTGTATCAGCACTAATGCTGGTAGCAGACCATGCGGAAACAGACCGCCGTTATCGGTTATCAGGTGCAACCCCGGTATGTTGCCATCCAACGTTTTGCCCGTGCCGAGAAAAATTGTGCCCACGATCAGGAACAGGGAAATCGCCGCCACTTTGATCAACGCGAACCAAAATTCCATCTCGGCGAACCATTTCACGCCAATCATGTTCATGGTAGTGACGATAGCCAGTGCACCGAGCGCGAACATCCATTGGGGAATATCGGCAAAAGTACCCCAATAGTGCATGTAAAGCGCAACAGCGGTGATATCGACGATACCTGTCATCGCCCAGTTGAGGAAGTACATCCAGCCGGCGACATAAGAGGCTTTTTCGCCCAAAAACTCGCGTGCGTAGGAAACAAAGCTACCGCTGGAAGGACGGTGTACGATCAATTCACCCAGTGCCCGCAGAATGAAAAACGAGAAAATACCGCACGTCAGGTACACCAACGCCAGTGCCGGGCCAGCCATCTGTAATCGCGCGCCTGCGCCGAGAAATAAGCCGGTACCAATCGAACCACCGATAGCGATCATCTGCACCTGACGGTTACCCATGCTTTTGTGGTAACCCGCTTCGTGTGACTCGAGCCAACGCCGTTTGGCGTGGTGCTCGGCCTCATTGTTATGTTGATTCATTGCCCGTTTGATTCCTTGTCTGTCATTCAGGAGCATGAAGTTAGCTGTTGTGTCACAGCCTGGTTCATCGTGTGGCTTGCTTTTCATCATACGAATAGCGTTTTTGCTTCTGCGGTGCAGGGGAGCTAAAAACGCCAGCGATGCTACCGTTTCCTGACCGGAGAGGCAAAAACTCTCTGCGTTGATTCCTTCACTTTGTTTTGCTTGTATGCTTCATTTTTCACCTTTATTAAGTGATTAATTGGTTAAATGCTGTTTTCTTAGTCGTTAAGTCTATTAATTGGCTTTTTAGATAGTGTTTGCTTATGACTGTAACCAATCGTTTGCAATGGTCATTTGTTAATCATTGCTAATGATGTGACGCAGAAATGGCGGTGGAGGCGACAAAAAATAGCGGGGGTTGGGAAGCAAGCGGTGTCCTGAACGGACACCGCTTGTTGCGGCGAAATATCAGCGGCTATAACCGCGATAGTTTTTCTGCGCCGTATTAACTTTGTACAGATAATGGCGTGATTCAGCAGACGGATGGCGTGTCGTCAGGGTCTGGTAGACCTGGCTGGGCGACATAGTATTGATAATGCCAAACGCCGTGTCTTTATCGCTGGAGAAGACCCGTAATACGCTGCCCGCGCCGCCGTTATAGGCAGTGATCATGGCGTAGCGTTGTGAAGTCGGATCCTGAATACCAGACAGGTAGACGTTTTTCAGCATCGCCAGATAGGCCGTACCGGTATCAATGTTGTTCTCCGGGTCAAACAGGTAGCTGCGGCTTGGCTGGCCCCATTTCCCTCTCATTTTGAATACATCGCGTCCGGCGCTGTGTTGTACCACCTGCATTAGCCCCAGTGCGTCAGAGCGGCTAACCGCATACGGGTTGAAACTGGATTCTGTTTGCATGATGGCGAGAATCAGTGAGGCGTCGATGCCATAGCGTTCGGAAGCCTGACGCACCATCGGCAGGTATTTGTGCGCACGTTTATCCAGGTGGTTCGGCACCAGTTGAATGGTGACTGACCAGATGACCTTCATACCGGATGTACGGCGTTGCAACTTGTTCTGCAGCAGATAATCAGCAAAATTGCCCGCGCGGCCTTCCCAGCGAATCGGCTGGCCGGTGTTGTCCAGCACCTGACCGTACAGCAGGGGTTCACGGCTTATCTGGATATCGTTGGCATCGGAATAAAGGTCGGTATTGCTGGCGTTATCCCCCATCAACAGGGTGGTGATAATCGCCTGACGCAGACTGGCCAGATAGTTGGTTGAAGAAATGGTTTCGATGGTGATGGTACCGGCGTCGAAGTTGACGTGACTACGCGTCATATATTGATCAGAGTATTTGACGTAGTCTTTGGGGCCGGCGATCAGAACCTCGTTCAATCCCCAGATGTTTTCGATGTTATTGGCGAATTGCCCCATCAAAATGTCGAAGGCGTTGGTGTCTTTAATAAACGCCTCGTTGTTCTCACCTCCTTTTTTGCTGGAGCAGGAGATCAACAACGGGGCGACAAGCAGCAAAGCAAGCAGTTTCTTCATTGTATCTAGCCGTACGAGATCAGGAATGCATCAGGGCCTGGCGGCCCTTGTCATTTAGTGTTGCGGCGGGGTGTAACCGTCGATATGCACGTCCTTGCCTTCAAACAGGAACTGCACCATCTCTTGTTCCAGCAGCTTGCGGTGTTCCACATTCATCATGTTGAGTTTTTTCTCGTTGATAAGCATGGTCTGCTTGGCTTGCCAATGTGCCCAGGCTTCTTTCGAAATGTTGTTATAAATGCGTTTACCCAATTCACCGGGGTAAAGCTGGAAGTCGAGCCCTTCGGCGTCACGTTGTAAAAAAGTACAAAAAATGGTTCTGCTCATGCTTATTCCTCATCATGTGCACAGGCTTCAGCGAAGACCGATTGCGGCTGAGCCAACTGGCGTAACAACCGTTCTACCGGGGCGGCAAGCCCTACGGATGGCGGGTGCGCTAAGTTATACCAAAGACCGGCACCTTCATCCATGCAGGAACCTGTGTCGGAGACCTCCAGCCACATCGGTACGATATCCAGGTGGAAATGGCTGAAGGTATGACGAAAAGCAATGCCCTGACGCAGCCCTTGTGGGGGGATGCCGCGCTGACTGAGCCATTGCACCAATTCATCTTTCGTGGTGAATTGCGGAAAACAGTACAGGCCGCCCCACAGGCCGACCGCCGGACGTTGCTCCAGCCAAACGGTCTGTGCCTGTTGCATCAGCAAGAACCAGGCGTTTCTTTCCGGTAATGTCTGCTTGGGTTTTTTGCCAGGGTATTCGGCCCAGTTGTGGTTAGCGTAAGCGACACAACCGTTACTGAGCGGGCAGAGTTCGCATTTGGGGCGGCTGCGGGTGCAGACCATGGCTCCCAAATCCATCATCGCCTGATTAAATTTTTCGACACCAAGCGCCGGGGTGACGGTTTCGCTCAACGTCCACAACTGCTTCTCGACCTCTTTTTTCCCCGGCCAGCCAGTGACGGCGTAGCAACGCGCCAACACCCGTTTGACATTGCCATCCAGAATCGGATAGTGCTGACCGAGTGACAGCGAGAGAATAGCACCCGCGGTGGAGCGGCCCACGCCGGGCAGGTCGACGATGTCATCGAATCGGGTAGGGAAGTCGCCGCCGTGGCGCTCGACGATCGTTTGCGCCGCCTTGTGCAGGTTGCGGGCGCGGGCATAGTAGCCAAGCCCGGTCCACAGGTGCAGTACATCATCTAATGGCGCCGCTGCCAGTTCCCGCACCGTAGGAAAGCGCGCCATAAACCGTTCGAAATAGGGAATGACGGTGGTGACCTGGGTCTGCTGTAGCATCACTTCTGACAGCCAGACTTTATACGGGGTTTTCTCGAGTTGCCAGGGTAAGGTTTTACGTCCGTAGCGCTCGTACCACTCCAGCACCTGTTGCGCGAACTGTTGCGCTTGCATCATAGAGGCGTCGTTATCCGGCAGGTAAAAATTTGACAGCGATTGCAGCACAGAGTGAATGTACTGTAAACCGGAACTTTCCGCCTCCGCCTACTTGCTAAACAACCGTATCCTTGGATAATGCGCGTTTTCCCAACCCAATCAGACTTACAGAACGCATTATGATCAATAACGTCATATCTCCGGAATTCGATGAAAACGGGCGTCCACTGCGCAGAATCCGCAGTTTTGTGCGCCGCCAGGGCCGCCTGACCAAAGGACAGCAACAGGCGCTGGATGATTTTTGGCCGGTGATGGGCGTGGAATATCAGAATGAGCCGCTGGATTTCACCCAGTTATTTGGGCGTGAGGCGCCAGTGGTGTTGGAGATTGGTTTTGGGATGGGGGCATCGCTGGTGACGATGGCGCAGCAGCACCCGGAACAGAATTTTATCGGTATCGAAGTGCATGTCCCCGGTGTGGGCGCTTGTCTGGGGGCCGCTCAGGAAGCGGGCGTCGACAACCTACGGGTGATGTGCCACGACGCGGTAGAAGTGCTGGAGCGAATGATTCCCGATGGCTCGCTTGCCATGGTGCAACTGTTTTTCCCTGACCCGTGGCACAAAGCGCGCCATAACAAACGTCGCATTGTACAAGCACCGTTCGCCGAGCTGGTGCTACGGAAATTGGCGGTTGGCGGGGTGTTCCATATGGCGACCGACTGGGAACCTTATGCGCAACATATGCTCGAAGTGATGAGTACGGTCGCAGGTTACCGCAATCTGTCTGATCATAATGATTATGTACCGCGTCCGGCTTCACGGCCGTTGACTAAATTTGAGGCCCGCGGCCAACGGCTGGGGCATGGCGTCTGGGATCTGATGTTTGAGAGGAATCAATAATGGCTAAGAATCGGAGTCGTCGTTTACGCAAGAAACTGCATATCGATGAGTTTCAGGAGTTTGGTTTTTCGGTTAGCTGGCGTTTTGCGCAAGGAACCAGTGTGGAAGAGATTGATCGCACGCTGGATCTGTTTGTTGATGAGGTGATCGAGCCAAACGGCCTGGCGTTTGAAGGCAGCGGCTATCTGCAATGGGAAGGTCTGGTGTGCCTGCAACAGCTGGGTAACTGCACCGATGAACAGCGTGAACTGGTGCGTAACTGGCTGGAGTCACATCAGTTGACGGAGGTAACGGTCAGCGATTTGTTCGACATCTGGTGGGATCTGCCCGCTCACCTCGGTTAAATCGCGCGTTTTTTGTCACCACTGCTGTCATCATCGGTGAAGTACGCCGGTGATGGCTGTGGTGAAAGCCTTTGCCGCCGGGTGTTGCGGCTGGTGTTTGACGCCGTTTTTTCAGGAGTTTTTATGCTGCGTAAAATGACCTTGGGAGCATTGATGTTACTGGCCTGGCAAGCGCAGGCAGCCTATCAATGCCATGTTCAACCACAAGACGACATCATTATCAGCCCACAGAGTGTGAGCGTGGTCGGTGCCAGCGGTAATCTGCAAATTTCACCGCAAGGGGATGTATTGAGCAACGGCAGCGCGCTGAACCTCAATAGTGCACAGCGTCAGCAGGCTCAGTCGTATCAGGCTGAATTGCGCCAGCAACTGCCGTGGATTGACGAAGGGGCACGCCAACACCTGGAGAAAGCGCGTCAGGCATTAGACAAGGTGATTGTGCAACAGCTCGGCAGCGACAGTAATGTGCGTAACCGGCTGGGGTCATTGGATGAGCAGCTAAAACAGCAGATGAACCGGATTATCGAGCATCGCAGCGATGGTCTGGCTTTCCATCATCAGGCGATTAAGCGGGCTGAGCAGGACGGACAGCAGATTGTCGAGCGGACAATGGGTGGGGTCTTGCAAGATAGCCTCAATGAAATGGGCGTCAAACAACTGGGCAGCAGCGGCGGTAATCCGTTGCAGGCGATGATGGGGAATCTGGGTGGTCTGCAGCAAGCCATTCAAACTGAGTGGAAAACGCAGGAATCAGATTTTCAGCGTTTTGGTCACGATGTTTGCAATCGGGTGACGGCACTGGAAAATCAACGCCAGACGCTATTGAAGTCAATTAAATAACCTTTACTTCCATAAGGGCGAATGCATTATTCTGTGTTCGCCTTTTTCTTTTTATCATGTACATGCCTCTTCACACTCCTGCCGTGATTTACATTTATTAAACTTCCCCATTTCCTTATTCACGTTATTGTTTCTTGATTTTTCTATTTATTCTCATTTTGTTTCTGTTTTATTTTCTTTCACGAAATTGAAAATGAAATGGCTTGTTTTGTTCATTTTTATTGTGTAAGAATATTATTAAGAGGCGCAAGTTTTCGTTATGACTTGATGTCATCCTGTAAAAATAAATTCATGGTCACCGGGTTACGGGTTGATACGCTAATGGGTGGGATTGAAACCCAACGTATCTGAAACCTGAAGTGTGGCACATGAAGTATGCAGGAGTATGCTGGATTATAACAGCTATAGGGCGTTTCTGAATCAATGGAATGTATTAAATGGAATGTATTACCGAATAAGGATGACGGTCGATGATGGCAAGGTATGCCCCAATAGGCGGTATTTTCACCACGATGATGATGACGTATGAACATTTTTTGTTCAACAAAATTCATCAACTTTCTTTTTTAGTGACGACATCTCATACCTATCTCCCAATGCGCCATAAAGCATAAAGGAAATAATGAGCAGGGTGTCACTCCCCACACAGCAAATAAAACGTCCCGTACTGCTTGATTATCGGATCTCCCGATCCGTGCGTTGAGATTTTATTATTTTTTTCATTGCCAGGATGTGTCATATGTGCATGACGTTTCAGACGTTAGGGGCTTCTCATGCCCCAAAAACGGATTTTTTTCATCACATCTGTCGGGTTGTCATCGATAACATTCGCGTTAAGAGCGTTCGCGTTAAGAGAGGATCGCTCGCGATAGTGTTATTGATGCTGAACATTGGGGGCGCGTTTTCCCCCAGTTATGCCACGACCGCTGATGATTTTCGCACACCGGAATATCTGCGCAACGGTGCCGCGCTCGATTCTATCCACGCGGCTGATGCGTATGCGCTGGGGTACAGCGGTGCCGGGGTCACCGTTGGCATTATTAACCGCGTCGGGGATTTATCCAGTAATGATGAGTTCAATGGCAAGGTGGACTCAGGTTCACACTGGATTAGCGACCCTAGCAGTGCCAGCCCGCACGGTTATTGGGTTGCCGGGGTGATTGGCGCTGCCCGTAATGGGGTTGGGGTTCAAGGCATTGCCTATGATTCGAACCTGTTAACGCTGGGAACGGATAATTCCATTGGGGATTTATTGCAGGGCATGGTGGACATGACCAACCGCTCGGATGTGAAAATCATCAGCAACAGCTGGGGGTTTTTGTTCTATCCCGACCAGATCTCCTCTTACTCGGCTGCCATGCAGGACTTGCTGCTCAATACGGTGGTCCCCGCTTATGTCAGCGCAGGGAATGTGCTGGCCAGTCAGGGGCAGTTAATGGTGATGTCCGCCGGTAACGAAGGACATCTGACGCCGACACTGTTTTCCGCGCTGCCGACGGTGTTGGATAACAATGGTCTTCAGGACAATATCGCCAATACCTGGATTAACGTCATGGCCTATGATCCCTCTCAGCCGACCAGCAGCGCCGCGTTTATTGCCACATTCAGCAACCTGGCTCAGGGGGCGACCGATTATAGTCTGCTGGCACCTGGCGTTAATATCATCACACCCTCCACCAATAACACCTATTTTCGGGTTAGCGGCACCTCCTTCGCTTCACCTTATGTGGCGGGGGTCGGTGCACTGGTCAGCCAGGCGTTTCCCTATATGAGTGGCAAGCAGATTGCTGATGTGCTGTTGTCGACTGCGACGCCACTAACGGGTGATGCGTTGCCGAAAGCGGTGGTACTGGCGAATGAACAGTATGACGAGAATCAGTCGCTCACCGGTACGGCTATCAAAGTGTATTCCACCCATACCGGTATTACCTTCACCGATGATGAACTGACCACACTAATAAGCTCATTGAAAATTAAAAGCCCCTATAACGGTATGACGGATGATCAGGTGCGTGCAGCAATTTTGAGCGCGGCTGCCGACCAGAATATTACCGTGATGTCACAGAGTGCCTATCAGGCGCTATTCGGGCAAGGGGTCGTCAATGCGTTTAAAGCGGTACAAGGCCCCGGTTTACTGAACGCGAAACGTCTGGTGGACAGCGATCTCAGTAGCGGTACGTTTGGTGGGAATTTTGCCCTGTACTCTATTGATACCAAAGGTATTGATAGCACCTGGAGTAACGACATCGGCCAGGTGAAAAATACCACCAGTGGAAGTGCGTTGCTTGGGCTGGATGTCGGCCTGCGTAAGCAGGGTGCCGGTACGCTATATCTGACAGGGAATGACACCTTTGCCGGTCCGACGGTAGTAGAAGGTGGCAAGCTGATTGTCGGTAAGGTAGCCGGTGATGCCGGACATCTGGCCGGTGACGCCTGGGTATTATCCGGCGCGATACTCGGTGGGCATGGCACTATCAACGGCTCTGTCGTGGTACAGAATGGCGGTACATTATCACCGGGCAATTCAATCGGCACACTCACGGTGGGCAATGTACGCTTTGATCCCGGCTCCATTTATCTGGTGGAGATCGATCAACAAGGTCATGCTGATCAGCTGGTGGTGACGAATACTGCCCAGTTGGCCGGGACGGTTAAGCTGGTTGGGCAAGCCCCCGCCCATCTGGGGGAGCAGTTCACGCTGGTGAAGGCTGGCACCTTGACCGGTGCATTTGATGCACTGGAGTCGACGAACAATTCGCTGTTTTTGACCAATGCATTGACCTATAACGCGCAAAGTGCGCTGGTCAGTGTGGTGCGTAACAGTGTGCGTTTTAGCGATGTGGCGCAAACCGCGAATCAGAGTGCGATAGCTAACGCCATCGATAACCAAGCGGGTACAGCGGTATTGAACGCAATTGCCGATCTACCGGATGCCGACAGCGCCCGACGTGCGTTTGATAATCTGAACGGTGAGTTTTATGCCACGGCACGCAATGCGCTGATTCACAACAGTCAGTCGGTTAGAGAGATTCTGAACAATACCATGATCAGTGCAGGAAAAGGCGCGGAACCCTGGGTCAGTAGCTGGGGGTATGACGGTCGTCAGGATAACGACGGCGTGCAGGCCGGAATCAAATACGATGGTTACGGCGTGTTGCTTGGCAATGGTACCCCGGTTGGCGAACAAGGAGCGTTGGGGGTTGCCGTTGGTGCGGAAAAAGGGCAAATCACGATGGATTCTCGTGCATCCCGAGGTGATCTGAACGCTTTGCATGCCGGTGTGTATTTGTCTGGTCGGGCACTGGCGCTCGATCTGCGCTCTGGCCTGAGTTACAGCCATATCACGCTCGATAGCCAGCGCGGTATTACAGTCTCCGGTCTGGATGGGCAGGCAACCGGTGACTATCACGCCAATCTGGCTCAGGGGTTTGTGGAAGCCAGTCACCGCTTTGACGTCTTTGATAGCGTCAGTATAGAGCCCTATGGCAATACCGCCTGGGTCTGGCTGCAAAATCAGGCAGGGCAGGAGAGCGGTAGCAGTGCGGCGTTGGCGTTTGATAAGGAGACCAGCCGTAGCGCCTTTGCAACCGGCGGTTTGCGCCTGAAAGTCCGGCCGTTATCACGCCTGCCAGTATCATTGTATGGGGATATCGGCTATCAGCATCGTTTAAGTCACGATGACAATCAGGTTCGTTTACGCTTTGTTTCCGGTGGCGATACCTTTACCACACAAGGGCTGCCGCTGGCGGATAACACGCGTCTGATGCGGGCAGGGGTGGCGGTGGATTTTTCCCGTAATATGCATTTGTCACTGGGGTATCAAGGCGATCGCGCTACTCGCATGAAAGATGACAGTGCTCAGGCGCTATTTAGTATGGCGTTCTGACTGAACGGTACGGTGGGAACTGCGCCTTCCTGGGAAGGCGCAGTGTATTATCAACGTGCACTATACCATCATGGAGCACTACACCATCATGGAGCACTACACCATTATGGAGCAGTACACCATCACGGTGCGGGAATGGTAAAGCGGCGGTGGATAGCTTCCAGTTCCGTCAGGATCTCTTCACTGAGCGTCAGGCTCAGGCTATCCAGGTTGGTTTTTAACTGTTCCAGCGTTGTCGCGCCAAGCAGGGTGCTGGCGACAAACGGTTGCTGGCGCACAAACGCCAACGCCATTTGCGCCGGGTCCAGACCGTGCTTGTTTGCCAGTGCCACATATTCGGCGATGGCTTGCTGGGTATGCGGTGCCGAGTAGCGAACAAAACGACTAAACAACGTATTACGTGCGCCTGCCGGTTTAGCGCCGTTGAGGTATTTCCCCGTCAAGGTGCCGAATGCCAGCGGCGAGTAGGCCAGCAGTTCCACGCCTTCATGCTGGCTGACTTCAGCCAGACCGACCTCGAAGCTGCGGTTCAGCAGACTATAGGGGTTCTGAATAGAGACGATACGCGGCAACTCATGTTTTTCCGCCAGTTGCAAATAGCGCATCACCCCCCATGGGGTTTCGTTCGATACACCGATATAGCGGATTTTCCCCGCCCGTACCTGTTCGTTTAGCGCTTCCAGGGTTTCCAGTAACGTGACGGCCGGTTTTTCCTGGGTGTACTGGTAATTGAGCTTGCCGAAGCTGTTGGTCTGACGCTGCGGCCAGTGTAGCTGATACAAGTCGATATAATCGGTGTTCAGGCGTTTGAGACTGTCGTCCAGCGCGGCGCGGATATTCTTGCGATCCAGCGCCTGCTGCGGGCGTAAGCTACTGTCATTGAGACGCGCCGGTCCTGAGACTTTGCTAGCGATGATCAGCTTTTCACGCCCACCGCGGCTTTTCAGCCAGGAACCGATGTAGCTCTCCGTGAGTCCCTGCGTTTCCGGCCGTGGTGGAACCGGGTACATTTCTGCGGTATCAATCAGGTTAACGCCGGCGGCAACCGCAAAATCCAACTGGGCATGGGCGTCTGCTTCGCTATTTTGCTCGCCGAAGGTCATGGTACCCAAACCGAGTGTACTGACTTCCAAACTGCTGTGGGGAATACGGTGATAGAGCATTGCGGTTTCCTTTTTATTCTTCTGAGTAACGCGGGTGCGACGGCACCGCAATTTTGACTATAACTAAGCTGTGACGAGGGGGGAAGACCCTTTGTGCGGTCAGACTACGCATTGATCAGGGCAAAAACGACGTCCCCCTGACTATGGGGGCTGCAACGAAGGCGGTTTGGGCCGTATCCCTCAAACCGCCCTGAATAACCGATTAGCGTTCCATTATCTGAGAAACACCGTCGTTGTTGACCTGGTGTTGTACGCCATCTTCATCAGTATAACTGAGCAGTCCGGTTGCGGGATCCAGCACGGGTTTCCCTTTGGTCAACAGCATTTGACCGTCTTTCGTGGCGATAACATAGTGGCTGGCACAGCCGGAGAGTAGGACCACAAAAGTCAGGGCAATGGCGGTTGTTATCCGAGATCGCATGCTGAATTTACCTATTGTTTAGCAAAAAAATTGAATATTTTTTCAGTCTAGCAAAGCGCTGTTCGGATGAGGTTAGGATTTATGGTAAAAAAATTAAAAAGATACGTAAGGATAAGCGGGGAAACGGTGAATACACCGCTTCCCGCCAGAGAATTACTGTTTTTTGACGGATTTCTTACCGCGCATCAGGTTCAGCGCTTCCACCGACATGGAGAAGAACATGGCGAAATAGATGTAGCCTTTCGGCACATGAATCGCGACGCTTTCCAGAATCAGTGTAAAGCCCACCAGAATCAGGAATGACAACGCCAGCATTTTCACCGAGGGGTGACGGTCGACGAACTCACCGATAGGACGTGCGGAAAACATCATGACACCGACGGCAATCACCACGGCAGCCATCATGATAAACAGGTGGTCAGACAGGCCAACGGCGGTGATCACGGAATCCAGGCTGAAGATGATATCCAGCAGCATAATTTGCACGATGGCACCGAAGAACGAATGTACCTGTGATGTATGATCTTCCGAGCCGCCCTCGATCGTTTCGTGAATTTCTTTGCTGGATTTCCAGATAAGGAACAGACCACCGAGGAACAAGATCAGGTCGCGGGCCGAAACGGCTTGTCCGAATACGCTAAACAGCGGATTGGTCAGCCTGATAACCCAGGCGATGGACGCCAGCAGGCAGAGCCGCATCAGCATGGCGCAGAGTAAACCGATACGTCGGGCTTTATTCTGTTGATGTTTAGGCAGTTTGGCGACGACCAGTGACAAAAAGATGATGTTGTCGATACCAAGGACGATTTCTAATATGGTGAGGGTCCCTAGCGCCAGCCAGGCATTAGGGTCTGCGATCCAATCGAACATTATCTCAGTGCATCCTTAAACGAAATGTAAATGACTATTATCTCCGGCCTGATGCCGCACAGGCAAGCGGATTTATCGCCGCTTTCTTTTCAGGCGACGGTTCCGGCAAGTCGGGTATCCGGTGATAGCGCGATACGGTAGGCAGAGACGTCTGGTATACGGCCGCGTTGGGGTATTACAACAGAAAATGGCGGGCCAGTAGCGGGGTGGTAAAGGTTTTCTTCAGATAAAAACCGCGTGGTAGCGTCATAATCGGTTGCCCGTGTTCGCCAATCGCCTCCGTCAGTGCCCGGCTATTGGCGGCTTTGGGGCGCAATTGCAACACCTCGCCGTGACGGGCGGTAATACTTTCCACCTTGCCCAGCACAATCAAATCCATCAATTCTTCCCAATCCTGACGTAATTGTTGTTCTTCTTCAGGACTGGGGCTCCACAACAGCGGCGCACCGATACGGCGTTCACCCAGCGGAATGGGACGTGAACCTTCCACCGGAATCCACAGTACTCTGGCCAATTTATGGCGCACATGGCTACTTTCCCAGGTGACGCCACTGTTGCCAGTGAGCGGCGCTACGCAGACAAAGGTAGTTTCCAGCGGGCGTCCTTGTTCATCTACCGGGATGGTTTTTAATTCAATCCCGATATCAGGGAAATCCTGCTCGGGTTTGCTACCGGCGCTGGCACCCAGAAAACGTTCCAGCAAGACGCCTATCCAGCCTTTGTCGCGTTTCAGGTCGGCAGGCAACGGTAATTGGGCGATACGGGCCAGTTCCGCCAGTGAGTAACCGGCCAGCGCTTGTGCCCGTAGCAACAGTGTGTGTTCGCTGTCCGGCGGTACCTGATGGGGCGTAGGTGTCTGCATGGATCGAGTATCCGTTACTGATAACAGGGTTGATTAAAAAAAGTACAGCTATAACGGGGGATAACGTCAGGCATTCAGCTATTCAGATGAAAAATAATAATAGCATGATTCTTTTATGATTTTTCTCCGGTTCCCCACAATGAAAAACATACTGCCGGTTTTTGTTCATGACAAGACACCGGCAATGAACAGGATTTTACACTATGTTATCCACAGATTTCTTGGATAACCGGGATAACTCAGGATTACTGTTTTGATTTACAGCCTTGACGGGCGGTGCTTTTGCTGGTTTTGCTGATTTTTTGGCTGGTTTTCCCTCTTCGCCTGTGGATAAAACCGGCATAGTGCGATCTTTCGCCATTCTGAAAACCGGATTTGCACCGGGTGGTGGTGAGAAGTGGATTGAACGGGGAAAAGCAGGTTAATTCGTTGAAAGGGAATGGCAATTTAGCGGGGTAGATCACGCTCACATAAAAGCTGATATGAGTTTTGCTCACTTTTTCATGATGTTCTTCACAAAGATGTCCACAGAAAAAGTGAATAAACCGACGGAATTGCCATGCGAATGTTTATAACTTCGATCCTATCTGTGGGTTACCGATGTGTTATCTAAAATCTCGTGGGAATGGCAAGGCTGCGACCCGAGCCAACGACATGTGGCACGATTGGAGCAAACACATCAATAAAAGGGAAGTAAAGCGGGAGTTTACCGTCTGCCAGGAGTGTGAAACAATCGAGTCATCTTTGCATTCTAGTTTATCGAGGTAGTCCGGTGATCGACGATGATGGCTACCGCCCGAATGTTGGTATTGTAATTTGTAATCGGCAGGGTCAGGTATTGTGGGCTCGCCGCTACGGCCAGCACTCCTGGCAGTTTCCTCAAGGGGGAATCAACCCCGGAGAAAGCGCGGAACAAGCCATGTACCGCGAACTGTTCGAGGAGGTGGGGCTGCGGAAAAAGGATGTTCGTATCCTGGCTTCCACCCGAAGCTGGTTACGCTATAAATTGCCAAAACGTTTGGTGCGTTGGGATACAAAACCGGTATGTATCGGCCAAAAGCAAAAATGGTTTCTGCTACAGTTAATGTGTAATGAATCTGACATCAATATGCAAAGCAGCGGCACTCCGGAATTCGACGGCTGGCGTTGGGTGAGCTACTGGTATCCGGTACGCCAGGTGGTGTCGTTCAAACGGGATGTTTACCGTAAGGTGATGAAGGAATTTGTCATCGCCGTGATGCAGCTACAGGAGAATTCGGCTACCCGAATATCATCAGGCACCAGACGAAAACGAGGATAATCCGACACATCATGATGCTCACGCGACTGCGAGAAATTATTGAAAAGGTTGCGGCCGCTGCCCGGCTGAGTGATGCGTTGGACATTCTGGTTAATGAAACCTGTCTGGCGATGGATACGGAAGTCTGTTCTATCTATCTGGCTGATCACGATCGTCAATGTTATTACCTGATGGCGACGCGTGGGTTGAAAAAGCCGCGCGGTCGTACCATCACGCTGGCGTTTGGTCAGGGGATTGTCGGCCTGGTGGGTGAACGGGCGGAGCCTATCAATCTGGCGGATGCGCAAAGCCACCCCAGCTTCAAGTTTATTCCCGCTGTCCGTGAACAGCATTTTCGGTCATTTTTGGGTGTGCCGATTATCCACCGGCGTCAGTTGTTGGGCGTGCTGGTGGTGCAGCAGCGCGAGCACCGGCAGTTCGACAAAAACGAAGAATCATTCATGGTGACGCTGGCCACCCAGATGGCGGCCATCCTTTCCCTATCCCAAATGAAGGCGTTGTTCGGGCAATACCGCCAGACACGCGTTAAAGCGATGGCGGCTTCTTCCGGCGTCGCTATTGCACCGGGCTGGCAGGACCGTAGCCAGCCGTCGTTGGAATTGGTGTTTCCGGCCTCCAGTCTTGACAGTGATCGTGAACGTTCCCGATTGTTGGTGGCGATGGAAGAAGCTGGCGCGGAGTTTCGCCGTTTCAGCAAGCGTTTTAGTGCCAGCTCGCAAAAAGAGAGCGCAGCCATCTTCGATTTCTATTCCCACTTGCTCAACGATGCCCGTCTGAAACGTGATTTGTTTCAGGAAGTGGATACTGGCAGTGTAGCTGAGTGGGCCGTTAAAGTCGTTGTCGAGCGGTTCGCGGCGCAGTTTGCCAGTTTGCAGGATCCTTACCTGCGTGATCGCTCCAGTGACCTGCGTGCGTTAGGTCAGCGTCTGCTGTTTCACCTTGACGACAATGCCCAGAGTAATGGGCAGTGGCCGCCGCGCTTTATTCTGGTGGCCGACGAACTGACTGCTACGTTGCTGGCCGAAGTACCGCAGGATCGTCTGGCCGGGGTGGTGGCCTATGACGGTGCTGCCAATTCCCACGCCGCTATTTTGGTGCGAGCGATGGGCATTCCCACGTTGATGGGCGCGGATATTCAGCCTGAGCTACTGCATCAGCGCCTGCTGGTGCTGGATGGGTATCGCGGCGAGCTGCTGGTTGACCCGGAGCCGGTGCTGGTGCAGGAGTATCAGCGCCTGCTGAGCGAAGAAAACGAGCTCACCCGGCTGGCGGAAGACGATATGGAACGCCCGGCGGTGCTGAAAAGCGGTGAACGGGTGGATGTGATGCTCAATGCTGGTCTGAGTGCCGAGCATGAGAAGCGTTTTATCAATCAGGTTGACGGCGTCGGCCTGTATCGCACCGAAATTCCGTTCATGCTGCAAAATGGCTTCCCTTCGGAAGAGGAGCAGATGACGCAATATGAAGGCATGCTGCGGCTGTATCCGACCCGACCGGTGACGTTGCGTACGCTGGATATCGGCGCTGACAAGCAGTTGCCTTATCTGCCCATCAGCGAGGAAAACCCTTGTCTGGGCTGGCGCGGTATTCGTGTCACGCTGGACCAGCCGGAAATCTTCATGATTCAGGTTCGCGCCATGCTGCGTGCTAACGCCCATATCGGCAATTTGAGCATTTTACTGCCGATGATCAACAGCCTGGATGAGATCGACGAAGCAAAACGGCTGATCGACCGGGCAGCGGCGGAAGTGTCGGAACTGCTTGGCTTTCCGTCGCCGCGTCCACGCATCGGCATTATGATTGAAGTGCCGTCGGTGTTATTCCTGTTGCCGCATCTGGCATCCCGTATCGATTTTGTTTCCGTCGGTACCAATGACCTGACCCAGTATTTACTGGCGGTGGATCGCAATAATCCACACGTTGGTTCGCTTTACGACAGCTTGCATCCCTCAATGTTGCAGGCGCTGAACATGATAATCACGCAGTGCCATCATTATCGGCTGCCTGTTTCGGTGTGCGGCGAGATGGCAGGCGAACCGATGGGCGCGTTGTTACTGATTGGTCTCGGGTTCCGTACGCTGAGCATGAACGGACGCAGCGTTGCCCGCATCAAATACCTGTTGCGCCGCATTGGCGAGGATGAAACACGCCAACTGGTCAACAAAGTACTTAACGCGCAAACCGCCAGTGAAGTCCGCCAGTGGGCGTCGATTTTCATTGAAGAGCGGGGATTGGGCGGTCTGATTCGCGGCGGGCGCTAAACGCAGGCAATTGGATTTCTCCACCCGACTTTCTATCCAGATTTATCTACCCTGATTCATTCATCCGGGCTGCGCTACCCGGAAATGTTTACAGTTCTTTTATTCCCTCGCTGCCAACTGTTTCTACTGGCTATGCTATTATGCGCAACCGCAGACGGGCGATGGCGGTGCTGCCTTCTCTCGGCCCCTTAATAGCCCCGAAATCAGGGACAAAGCAACAAGAATGTGGTGATCGATGACGACGAGCTATCTGGAGTTTCCCAAGTTTGATCCGGTAATTTTTTCATTAGGACCGGTTTCCCTGCACTGGTATGGATTGATGTATTTAGTCGGGTTTGTATTCGCCATGTGGCTGGCGGTACGCCGTGCGAACAAACCGGGTAGCGGATGGCACAAAGACGAAGTAGAAAACCTGCTCTATTTCGGTTTCCTTGGTGTGTTTGTCGGCGGCCGTCTGGGTTATGTATTGTTTTATGCCCTCCCTTTATTTCTGGATAATCCGCTCTATCTGTTCCGGGTGTGGGACGGTGGCATGTCTTTCCACGGCGGGTTATTGGGTGTTATCACGGTTATGCTGTGGTTTGCGCACCGTACCAAACGCCATTTCTTTCAGGTCTCTGATTTTATTGCTCCATTGATTCCGTTTGGTCTGGGTGCGGGCCGTCTGGGTAACTTCATCAATGGTGAACTGTGGGGCCGGGTCACGACAGACACGCCGTGGGCGATGCTGTTCCCCGGTTCTCGCGGCGAGGATATGGCGCTGGCGGCAGGCAACCCGCAGTGGCAGGCCATTTTTAACCAATACGGTGTATTGCCGCGTCATCCGTCGCAGTTGTATGAACTGGCGCTGGAAGGGGTGGTGCTGTTCATCATTCTGAATGTGTTTATTCGTAAACCGCGCCCGATGGGCAGCGTGTCTGGGCTGTTTCTGATCGGCTACGGCTGTTTCCGTATTATTGTGGAATTTTTCCGCCAGCCGGATGCACAATTGGGGCTGTTTAGCGGCATCAGTATGGGGCAGATTCTGTCGGTACCGATGGTGTTAGCGGGTATCCTGATGATGGTATGGGCGTACCGTCGCCAGTCAGCCCGGCAGTAATGGTTAATAAAATTATTGAGATAGAGGTGGTATGAAACAGTATCTGGAACTGATGAAAAAAGTGCTCGAAGAAGGGACTCCCAAGGATGACCGCACGGGCACGGGAACGTTATCGATTTTCGGTCATCAGATGCGTTTCAACCTGCAGGAGGGGTTCCCGTTGGTGACCACTAAGCGTTGCCACCTGCGCTCGATCATCCACGAACTGTTGTGGTTTCTCAATGGCGATACCAATGTCGGTTACCTGCATGACAATAAGGTCACCATTTGGGATGAATGGGCGGACGAGAATGGCGATTTGGGGCCGGTGTATGGTAAGCAGTGGCGTGCCTGGGGGGCGGCGGATGGCCGTCAGATAGACCAGCTACAGACCGTGCTAAGACAACTGAAACAGGATCCGGATTCGCGCCGCATTATCGTTTCCGCCTGGAATGTGGGGGAACTGGATAAAATGGCGTTGGCACCGTGCCATGCTTTTTTCCAGTTCTATGTCGCTAACGGTAAACTCTCCTGCCAGTTGTACCAGCGTTCCTGCGACATCTTCCTGGGCCTGCCGTTTAACATCGCCAGCTATGCGTTGCTGGTGCACATGATGGCGCAGCAGTGCGATCTGGAAGTCGGCGATTTCGTCTGGACCGGTGGCGATACCCATCTCTACAACAACCACCTGGAGCAGACCCGTCTGCAGCTTAGCCGCGAACCGCGTCCCTTGCCTAAGTTGGTTATCAAACGTCGTCCGGAGTCGTTGTTTGATTATCGTTTTGAAGATTTCGACATTGAGGGGTATGACCCACACCCGGCCATCAAGGCACCGGTAGCGGTCTAACTCTTCGTCCCGCACGAATCTCACCGCCCAAAGGCGGGTACGGCCGACAATGGAAAGTGCGTTTCCTGTTGCGTCCGGTACCTTTCGATGGGCGGTTTTTTATCTGTAGATGGAAAGGTGGCTGCCAGTTTGCGAGCAGTCGCGCATTTCCCCTGTCTGTTGCCGTTGCCCCCCATACTGTTTGCGATACGTCCTGTAACTTCATGCTTCAACGCTATTCATACTGATACTGCACTTTAAAATCACCGCTATGGACAAAACCAACCGTAGGCAGCAGGGTTTTTCCCTGCTGGAATTAATCGTGGTGATAACCATTGTGGCGTTGCTGGCAGGCGGCGGGTGGCACAGATGGCTGTCTTACCGTCAGGCGTTGATGCTGGAACAGCATGCCCGCCACATGCTGGCGTTCATCGGCCGTGTACAGGCGAATGCTTACTGGCGTAATCAGAATGACAGTCTGTGGGTCAAATCAGCGCCCGGCAACTGGTGCATAGGGCGTGGTACTGAACCTGCTGCCTGCCCACCGGACAGCCCTTTCATTTTTACCCGCGCTTCGCAGGACGTCGCACTCGTCGAAACGACCAGCGATCGGCTGATGTTTTACGGATTGCGCAATGCGGCGCAAGCCGGGCACCTCACCGTGGGTAACCCGGCAGGGCGCGTACGGGTAGTGATTTCAGTACGTGGGCGCTTGCGCCTTTGTAGCGAATTACAGCCAGTGCAGGGGATACCACTATGCTGATCGTATCGACCAGACGACGTGTCCGCGGTTTTACCCTGCCGGAAGTGATGCTGGCGATGGCGCTGAGTAGTGTGACTATGCTGGCGGTGGCACAACTGTTGCCGTTGCTGCGGGCCAAGACGCAAGACAGTACCAGCCAGCTCCGTCTGGAGCACGTGTTGAGGCAGACGTTGTTCGGCATAGAAAAAGATATTCGACGTGCCGGATTTTGTGGCGGTAGTTGTCAGGGAACAGCATTGACGCTGGAGGCTGACGCCTCGAATCAAGTGAACTGTCTGTCGGCTGCTTACGACGTGAATCGCAATGGCCGCTTCGAAACGGCAGAGCAATCTGAGCCGGAGTTTTTTAGTTACCGCTTGCGTGCTGGTACGCTGGAGGTGCAAACGGGTGGCCCACGCTGTCAGGGAAATCGATGGGAGAAGTTACTGGATCCCAGCGAGGTGACGATTACCCGTTTTGAGGTCACCAGGGAGACTTCCGGTGTGCAGCCGCGCTACCGGTTATTGCTGGCGGGCTACTGGACAACACGTCCCAGGCAGCGCCAGCAGGTTGAGAGTCTGGTGGCCGGGAGAAATCATGCGGGTTAGGCAACGCACATCACGCCGGTTACATAGATCACACAGCCCCTATAGGCATCCATATAGACCACCATATAGACAACAGCGGGGCAGCATACTGGTGGTCGTTATGCTGGTGATGATGATAGGGATGTTGATGTTGGGTGGGTTACAACGCCAGCTGGATCTCCAGTTGCAGCAAGGTATTGAGGAGCAGCGTTTCTGGCAGGCTTTCAATCAAGGATTGTCATCACTGAACTGGGGCATGTCATTACGCTGGCCGGTGAGTGATGAATGGCAATGTCAAACCTTGCCGTCGGCACAATTACGCGCGTGCCTGCGTATCAATCACGATGACCGTTCCGGGTTGTTGCGAGGTGAAGGACAGGTTGATGGCGAACTGCAACCGTTGACGTTTTATCACCGGGTTATGATCGATGTCACAACAGCAGAGGGCTATATCCGGCCCATTATGGGTGGGTGGTCAGATTTTTGTCCAGATGCGATGGAGCAGGCCTGTGTTCCGGTGCAATGAAAAGCGAGTGGGCTGCGCGAGTGCTGGCTTCAGTTTGCCGGAAACACTGGTGGCAATGCTGTTATTCGCGGTTTCGTTGGCAGGGCTCTTGCAATATCATCAGGTACTTCAGCAATCATTGTTGCATCAGATGCAACAGCGTCAGGCGTGGCGGCTGGCTCACCAGAAACTGGAAGGTGAAAACGTCGGGCCGGTTTTATCGTCGCCGCTCGTTCCAGCTGGATGGGACGTAAACCGTACCGAACAAGCCTATCCGCCGTTTTGCCGTCGCATAACGGTGACGGTGGTCACGCCTTATCGCTACCGGGCGGCGCTCAGCCGCTGGTTTTGTGATGCCCCCGATGCTGTTGAACAACGCGGTAACCCGTAGCCTGAAATAAGAGCCTATATAACGCCTCTGGAGAGAGTAATGCGGAAATTTTGTGTGTGGTTTAGCGTACTGCTGTTGTTTTTCTGGTTACCGCTCTCTCAGGCGTCGGATGGCTGGCAGCCACTGCCGCAGACGATACGAAAGAGTGAGAATGATGTAAGACAGTATCAGGCGATACGGCTCGACAATGGGATGACGGTACTGCTGGTTTCTGATGCTCAGGCTACCCGCTCACTGGCGGCGCTAGCGTTACCGGTCGGTTCGCTGGATAACCCCCCGCAGCAACCTGGGTTGGCCCATTATCTGGAACATATGTTGCTGATGGGGTCGAAACGCTATCCACAGACCGATGGGTTGGCCGAATTTTTGAAAATGCATGGCGGCAGTCACAATGCTAGCACGGCTTCTTACCGCACGGCGTTTTACCTTGAGGTGGAGAATGACGCGTTACAACCAGCAGTTGACCGGCTGGCGGATGCGATAGCAGAACCACTGCTTGACCCCATCAACGCCGATCGTGAACGTCATGCGGTTAATGCGGAATTGACTATGGCTCGAGCTCGCGATGGGCTGCGTATGGCGCAGGTCGGGGCGGAAACCATCAACCCGGCACATCCAGGTTCCCGCTTTGCAGGCGGCAATCTGGAAACCCTTAGTGATAAGCCCGGCAGTAAGCTGCATGATGAACTGGTGGCGTTCTACCAGCGTTATTACTCCGCCAATCTGATGAAAGGCGTGATTTATGGCAAGCAGCCGTTGCCGGCGCTGGCGGCTATTGCGGCCTCGACATTTGGTCGGATTGCGAATCATCAGGTGAGTGTGCCGCCGATTACCACACCGGTAGTCACAGATGAGCAACGCGGGCTGTTTATTCACTATGTTCCGGCGCAACCTCGCAAACAGCTAAAAATTGAGTTTCGGGTTGATAACAACAGCCCGGCGTTTCGCAGTAAAACAGATACCTATATCAGTTATCTGATCGGTAATCGTAGCCAAAATACGCTTTCTGACTGGTTGCAGAAGCAGGGGCTGGCCGAGTCCATTCGTGCCAGCTCTGACCCAATGTCCGAGCGTAACAGCGGTGTATTCAATATCAGTGTCGATTTGACTGACAAGGGACTGGAACAGCAGGATGATGTGATTGCCGCCGTATTCAGCTATCTGGATAAACTGCGCAACGAAGGCATTCAGTCGCGTTACTTCGATGAGATCTCGCGAGTGCTCAACATTGACTTTCGCTACCCCTCTCTGAACCGTGATATGGGGTATGTGGAATGGCTGGTGGATACCATGTTGCGGTTGCCGGTGGAGTACACCCTTGAAGGGCCTTATCTGGCTGATCGCTTTGATCCTGATGCTATCAAGAGTCGGTTGTCGGGCATGACGCCACAGAATGCCCGCATTTGGGTGATAAGCCCGGAACAACCCCATGACAAAGAAGCCTATTTTGTCGGCGCACCTTATCAGGTGGATAAAATCGGCGATGCCAGGATGACAAAATGGCAGCAAATGGGCCAATCGTTGGCGCTCAGCTTACCGACACCTAACCCTTATATCCCGGATGATTTTTCACTGATCACGGCTGATGCGGCGATTACGCACCCCAGGAAAGTGGTCGATCAGCCGGGGTTGCGGGTGTTTTACATGCCAAGCCGCCATTTTGCCAGCGAACCCAAAGCCGATATCACCGTGATGTTGCGTAACCGCATGGCGAATGATTCTGCCCGCCACCAAGTGCTGTTCGCCCTGAACGATTATCTGGCGGGTGTCGCGCTGGATGCGCTTAGTTATCAGGCTTCAGTCGGCGGTATCAGCTTTTCGACCAGTAGCAATGACGGGTTGGTGATGACAGCCAGCGGCTATACCCAGCACCTGCCAGAATTACTGCTGACACTGGTTGAGCAGTATGCCAGTTTCAATTCGACGCAAGAGCAACTGGAGCAGGCGAAATCCTGGTACGCCGAGCAGCTCGACGCCAGTGAGAAGGCTAAAGCCTATGAACAGGCGATGTTCCCCATTCAGGGGTTATCGAGCGTACCGTATAGTGAGCGAAGCGAACGACGCAATTTGCTCAAGGACATTACGCTGCAGGAGCTGATGGAATACCGTAAGGCGTTGTTGCAGCAGGCGGCGCCGGAGATGCTGGTGGTGGGTAATCTGGCTCAAGAGAGAGTGGTCAGCCTGTCGTATAACCTGCATGAGCGTCTTGGCTGCGGGGGTACGCAGTGGTGGCGTGGGCAAGCCGTCAGCATTAGTCAGTCACAAAAGGCCATGTTGCAACGTGCTGGCAGCAGCACCGATTCGGCGCTGGCGGCGGTCTATATTCCGGCGGGATATGGCGAAGTACAGAGTGCGGCGTACAGCAAGCTGCTAGGGCAGATTATTCACCCTTGGTTCTTTAATCAATTGCGGACTGATGAGCAATTGGGATATGCCGTGTTTGCCACACCGGTTTCCATTGACCGGCAGTGGGGGATTGCGTTCCTGTTGCAAAGCAATAACAAGCAACCGGCTTACCTTTATCAGCGTTATCAGGACTTTTTTGGCAAGACTGAGCAGCGGTTGAACGCAATGAGCGCCGAGACTTTTGCCCAGAATAAGCAGGGGCTTATCAATGCGCTCAGCCAGCCGCCTCAGACGTTGGATGAAGAAGCGGCCCGTTTGCGTGGCGATCTCGACCGTGAGAACTTTGCCTTCGATACTCGCCAGCAGTTGATCGGCCAGTTGGCGTCCATCTCATCGGCACAATTAACGGACTTTTTCCGGCAGGCGTTGCATCCGCAAGGGTTGGCCATTTTGTCCCAGATTTCCGGGAGTGCGAGTGGGCATGTTGACTATGCCCGGCCATCGGAGTGGCAATTCTATGCCTCAACGTCCGCGCTGCAACAAACGCTACCGCTAAAGCCCGTTGAGCAAAAACAGACGGAAACGCAGTAAACACGGAGATAGGTAACAGACAGGTAGTGGGGCGACAGGCGGCGCTACCTGGCGATGTACCGGCGTAATTCCCTTCAGGGAGAGAGGTAACGCGTGGCGATGGGCCACGCGTTATGACATCATCAGTACTGCTTTAACTAAGCTGCTTACAGGTCGATGACCAGAATCTTGGAGCGACGTTGGTAGTTGTAAAGCTCTTGCTTACGTTTTGGCAACACCGCCACTTCCGCTGGCTGGAAACCACGTTCCTGGAACCAGTGAATGCTGTGGGTGGTCAATACAAACAAGCGTTTTAACCCTTGCTGGCGCGCTTGCACGGAGATGTGATGCAGCAACTGATCGCCACGCGATGAATTGCGGTATTCCGGGTGGACCGCCACGCAGGCCATTTCACCGATACTTTCCTCTGGAAACGGATAGAGTGCGGCACAGGCAATGGTCAGATTGTCGCGGACCACAACGGTGAATTTGTCGATCTCCATTTCCAGTTGCTCGCGAGAGCGGCGCACCAGAATACCCTGTTGTTCCAGCGGACGAATCAGCTCCAGAATCCCACCGATATCGTTGATGGTTGCCCGGCGGATTTGCTCGGCGCTTTCCATCACGATTTGGGTACCGATGCCGTCACGGGAGAACAGTTCCTGCAGCAACGCGCCATCTTCCTGATAACTTATCAAATGGCTGCGGCGCACTCCGCTGCGGCAGGCTTTCACCGCTCCGCGCAGGAAGCGTACGACTTCGGAGTTGTAGTCGCCCGCGTCTTCCAGTGACTGAATGCGCAGTTGGGCTTCGTCGGGCAGCAACTCCGATACGATGTTGCCTTCGACATTCGTGACCCCCTGAGAGGCACAAAAGCCAATCATCTTCTCGGCTTTGAGCTTGATAGCCAACTGGGTGGCGACTTCTTCTGAGGTCAGATTGAAACTTTCGCCAGTGACGGAAACCGCTACCGGTCCCAGCAACACGATTGCACCGCTGTCCAACTGACGATGTAACGCTTCTTCGTCAATGCGGCGGATGCGTCCGCTGTGGCAGTAATCTACGCCATCATCCACCCCAAGAGGCTGGGCGATGATAAAGTTACCACTGACCACATTGATGTGTGCACCCTGCAACGGCGTGTTCAGCAGACTCATCGACAGCCGTGCGGTGATATCCAGTTGCAGCATACCGGCCGCCTGTTTCACCAGCTCCAGCGTGGTGCTGTCCGTTACGCGAGTATGCTTGTGATAGCGAGGTTCATAGTGATGGGCCATCAGATTCGCATCTATCTGGGGGCGTGCGCCATAAACCACCACCAGCTTGATACCCAGACTGTGTAACAGGCCGATATCATTAACAATTTTGGTAAAATTTTCGTGTTCGATGGCCTCGCCGCCGAGCATGATGACAAACGTTTTACCACGATGTGCGTTGATGTAAGGAACTGAGTGGCGGAAGCCTTGAACCAGTTCTGTACTACGTTCCTTCACTGCGAGCCCTCTTGAATTTTTATTCGATATTTTCGTATTTTTATTCCTTGTAAACCAAAAGGCAAGCGATAACTTTTCGGTCTGACCTTATAGTTTAACGAAGCCCGTCTGACACAGTAAAAAACATGAAAATGATTTTTGCATGACAGCGTGAGAGGTATTGGTTAAAGTTTTTGACGTTTTTCTCAATCTGTCTGATTTTTATAGTCATTAGCGGAGCCGCATGTCTGATCCGAAACACCATCTGACCCGTCGTCATTTATTGCAGGGCGCCGCCGCCACCTGGTTATTGAGTATCAGTGGCGTGGGGCTTGCCGCTACCTCGCAGGTGATTGCTGTGCGAGTGTGGCCTTCTTCAGCGTATAGCCGCGTGACGCTGGAATCCAGCCAGCCGCTCAAGTACCGGCAATTTATGCTGGAACACCCTGACCGACTGGTCGTCGATATCGAAAATGCCTCGCTAAACAGTGTGCTGAAAAATGCGGGCCGACAATTCGAGCGGCTGGATCCCTTCATCAAGACGGCACGGGCCGGACAATTCGATAAAAATACCGTACGACTGGTGCTGGAGCTGCGCCAGAAGGTTAACCCCAGGCTGTTTACACTGGCTCCGGTCGCGGGCTTTCGACATCGATTGGTCATGGATTTGTATCCTGCCGCCGGGCGTTATGATAATGCGGATGATCCGCTACTGGCCTTGCTGGAGGATTACAACAAAGGTGATCTGGAGCGGACGTTGCCGCCGGAAAGGCCTAACGATGGTAGGGGCGGACGTGAAAGACCGCTGATTATTATGCTGGATCCGGGGCACGGTGGCGAAGACCCTGGCGCTATCGGTAAAAACCGAACCCGCGAAAAAGATGTGGTGCTGCAAATTGCCCGGCGCTTGAAAGCGTTGATTGAGCGTGAACGCAATATGAAGGTCTACATGACCCGCAATGAGGATGTGTTCATTCCGCTGAAGGTACGGGTCGCCAAAGCGCGTAAACAGCGTGCCGATTTGTTTGTTTCTATCCATGCCGATGCTTTTTCCAACCGCTCAGCTCGCGGTTCTTCCGTGTTTGCCTTGTCTAAAAAAGGCGCGACCAGTTCAGCGGCGCGTTATCTGGCACAAACGCAGAATGAATCGGATTTGATAGGGGGCGTGAGTCTCAGTGGTGATCACTATTTAGACAGCACGATGTTTGATATGGTGCAAACCACGACCATTAACGATAGCCTGAAGTTTGGTAAGGAGATCTTGCACCGGCTGGGAACCGTCAATCATCTACATAAGAACAGTGTTGATCAGGCCGGTTTTGCGGTGCTGAAAGCGCCGGATATTCCATCCGTGCTGGTGGAAACGGCATTCATCAGTAATCTGGAGGAAGAGCGTAAGCTGCGAACCAGTCGTTTTCAGCAGCAGGTAGCACAATCTATTATGGATGGGATAAAGGCTTATTTTGCAGCGCAGGCGCGTTAGGCGTGTGAAGAAAATAGTCTGAACGACAGGCATAAAAAAACACCCATCAGGGTGTCTATTTATTGGTTGCGGGGGCCGGATTTGAACCGACGACCTTCGGGTTATGAGCCCGACGAGCTACCAGGCTGCTCCACCCCGCGTCCGTCTTCTTACTTTTAGTATGATGCTGGTACATCAATTGGTTGCGGGGGCCGGATTTGAACCGACGACCTTCGGGTTATGAGCCCGACGAGCTACCAGGCTGCTCCACCCCGCGTCCGTGGATGCGCACTATACTCCGCGTTCGATTCGATGCAACCTCTTTTTTCAAATAGTCTACGTTTTTACAGATAGATGGTGAAAATCTCATCATGGTGTTTCTTTTTTAGACTGCTGAGGCCCATTTTGTCATGATGCGTTTTATTACCTCCGTCTGTTTGCTATCGTTTTGCGTGGTTTCACACTCAAGAAAACAAGAGAGCACGGAAAATGAAAGGATGGTGGGGGAAATACGTGTTGACCGGTGTGGTCATCGCGATTCTGGCAGGCTGCCAGACCCGGCCCAGCGATCGCGGTCAACAGTATAAAGATGGGCGTCTTGATCAACCGCTGGAGTGGGTAAATACGCCGAATGCCAATGGCAAGCCGGTGAATGCAGGCGATTTTTCTCAGCAGATTAGCCAGATCCAGGCCTCCTCTCCCGGCCTCTACTCTCGTAACAGTGATATTTTTCAGGCTGTCCAAAACTGGCTCCAGTCTGGTGGTGACACGCGCCAACTGACGCAGTTCGGTCTCAATGCCTGGCAGATGGAAGGTGTCGACAGTTTCGGCAACGTGCAATTTACCGGTTATTACACCCCGGTGGTGCAGGCGCGTCGCTACCGTCAGGGTGAGTTCCGATTCCCGTTGTATGCCATGCCGCGTGTGCGTAAAAACGGCCGTTTACCGGACCGTGCCGCCATTTATTCCGGCGCATTGAGCAACGAACTGGCTATCGCCTGGACCAATTCGCTGATGGACAACTTCATGATGGAAGTGCAGGGCAGCGGCTATGTTGATTTTGGTGATGGTGGTCCTTTGACCTTTTTTGGTTACGCCGGCAAAAACGGCCATGCTTACCGCAGTATCGGCAAGATATTGATTGACCGAGGCGAAGTTCCCCGAGAAGAGATGTCGATGCAGGCCATTCGGCAGTGGGCCGATCGGCACTCCGAGGCGGAAGTGCGAGACCTGCTGGTGCAGAATCCTTCTTTTGTGTTCTTTAAGTCTATGGCATCAATGCCCGTCAAAGGGGCGAGCGCGGTACCGCTGGTAGCGCGAGCTTCGGTCGCGTCTGACCGTTCATTAATACCGGCGGGTACCACGTTGCTGGCGGAAGTCCCGCTGCTGGACGCACAAGGCAAGTTTACCGGTAAGTATGAGATGCGCCTGATGGTAGCGCTGGATGTGGGAGGCGCGATTAAAGGACAGCACTTCGACATCTATCAGGGGATCGGCCCGGAAGCGGGTCATGCCGCCGGGTTTTACAACCATTATGGCCGGGTGTGGGTGCTGAAAAACGCGCAATCTTCCTCTGCCATGCCGTTGCTCAGTGCAAGCAACGGCGCTGCCACAAGTACTGGTGGGCTGATGGGCAGCAATCCACATTAATGTGTGGCCCCGCCAGCGTGCACGCTGGCGGGAATATATCAACCGATAGCTTTGACCATTTGGATACAGGGCAGTGAAAATCCGCGCGGCGATTGATAAAGACTGACCTCATCGCCTTCGAACCCCTGAGCGCGGTAAAACGGTGCGGCGTTAAGGGTGGCATCGAGCCTGATTTCCGCCAGACCCGCCGCGCGGGCTAACGCTTCCAGATGCAGCATCATCCGTTTGCCGACGCCTTGCCCCATCACGTCCGGCTCAACGAACACCGCATCTATCATTCCGGTATGAAGATTGATCATCCCCGTCCCGACGATCCGGGCGGCTATTTCTGCCAGATGAAAATGGTGGGTGACGGTGTTTTCAAATTTCTCGCTGAATTCACCGCTGGTCCACAGCTGTAGCTGTTCTGCCGTGTAATCGTGTCGGCAACCGTGCAAGATGGCGCGATTGCGCAGTTCAAATGCGGCCGGTGCATCGGCCCGGCGAGCCTTACGCAGCGTGATGGTGGGCGTGTGCATTACTCGGTTCCTGCAGCGGTATCATGAGAATGTGTGTCGGCAAGCGCTGCGTGGTTCACCAGATTGGTTGGGTGACCAGCAGCAAACGCCACCACATTTTCGAAGGCGGTTTTAAAGTACAGCTCGTAGCTACCTCGTTCGACATAACCGATATGCGGTGTAGCCAGGACATTTGGCAGCGTTAGCAGCGGTTCGTTTTCTGACGTGGCTGGCTCATTGTCGAATACGTCCAGGGCTGCCTGTTTGCCCGTATGAGCTCGGAGTTCATGCCAGAGCGCGCCCGGCTCCACCAGTTCGGCGCGGCTGATGTTAACGAACAGCGAGTCCGGTTTCATCAGTGCGAGGTCTTCCTGAGTGACGCAGTGGCGTGTGGCTGCGTTCAAACGCAGATGTAACGACAGAATATCCGCGCTGGCGAAAAAGGATGCCTTGCTGTCGGCAGCGGTAAAACCGTGCTGGCGCGCCAGCTCCCGCGATCTGTCACTGCCCCACACCAACACTGTCATTCCAAAGGCGGCAGCATAGCGGGCGATACGCTGCCCGATTTTACCGTATCCCCAGATACCGAGCGTCAGACCATGTAAGGTTCTCCCGAGCCCCAGCGGGCCGTTTTGCTGCCAATTGCCCTGCGTCAACTGCGCGTTATAGCCAGGAAGGTGGCGTGATGCCGCCATGATAAGGCTCCAGCATAATTCCGCGGGCGCAATCGGTGAGCCTGTCCCTTCAGCCACCGCAACACCATGCCGGGTGCAAGCGCCTACATCGAGGTGCTGGCTCACTTTACCGGTCTGGCTGACCAGTTTTAGCGACGGGAGCTGGCTCAACAGCGCGTCGGTGATACGCGTGCGTTCGCGAATCAGCACCAGCGCGTCAACGCCCCGCAGTTGGGCCGCCAGTTGGGCGGTATCGGTATAGGTTTTATTCAGAATCCGGACCTGATGGCCTTGCAACAGCGAAAAGCAATTCAGTTGTCTGACGACGTCCTGATAGTCATCCAGAATGGCGATATTCATGCTAATCCTTAACCGCGTTTCATGGTGTGTTGGGGAGGCAAGTCATAATGAACTCACGCTCGTTTTGGTCGGTGACCCGAAACCCCAGCCGGTGATACAGATGGCGGGCCGGGTTATTTTTCAGCACGCTCAGCACCACCGGCTGGTGTTGCGTGCATGCCTGAGCGAGCAGCTTTTCAATCAGTTGTTTGCCAAGCCCACGGTTTTGAAAATCCGGGTGGATTTGAATCTGCATCAGATACCAATGTTGCTCTTGCGGCATGAAACAATACTTGAACAGCCCGGCAGGTTGTCCGTCGACCTCTACGATATGTGCGTGTTCGAATCCATAACGCACACGGCGCATCAGGCTCTCGGCGTCTGTCGAGGCGCCAATATCCGTCAGGTATTTCCCCATGGTGAGCCAGCGTAGTTGTAGCAGGAAGTCGATATCGGATTCGGTGGCGGGGATCAGGTCAACATGCATGGTTCTTTCTCCGGCAGCGCTGGGTTTCATGATGCGTCAGTAGCTAAAGTGCCACAGCTCGCCGGCGTTCGTCACCTGCCAGCGCGATAAATAGGCGTGTCGGCTTGGCTTGTGTAAACCAGCTTGTGGTAACCAGACAAGGCAAGGGAAGAGGGTTAGACAACAGGATGACCCACAAGTAACGCTTCTGGAGCGGTATACGCTGCGTAAACCGTTTGACTGGGGTATCATCGCTGCCGTTTTTGATTGAAAGAAGGTGGGCGATGAGTACGCAGTTATCCGAAAGTTATTTGCAGCGTTTTGGCGGTACGGCGCGATTGTACGGCCAGCGGGCGTTGTCGCTGTTTGCCGGGGCACATGTCTGTGTTATCGGTATCGGCGGGGTTGGCTCATGGGCAGCTGAGGCGTTGGCTCGCACCGGTATCGGCGCGATTACCCTGATTGACATGGATGATGTGTGCGTCAGCAACACCAACCGGCAGATTCACGCCTTGCGCCAGCACACCGGACAGTTGAAAACCGAGGTGATGGCACAGCGCATTCTGGCGATCAACCCGGAATGTCAGGTGACTTGCGTTGATGATTTCATCAGCGCGGATAACGTGGCGGAACTGCTGGATAAGCGTTTTAGCTATGTGATTGACGCGATTGATAGCGTGCGCCCTAAAGCCGCACTGCTGGCCTGGTGCCGCCGTAACAAGATTCCGGTGGTGACGACCGGCGGAGCGGGAGGGCAGATTGATCCCACTCGTATTGAAGTCGTCGATCTGGCGAAAACCATTCAGGATCCGCTGGCGGCCAAGCTACGCGAGCGGTTAAAGCACGATTTCAATATCGTTAAGAACAGCAAAGGTAAGCTAGGGATCGATTGTGTGTTTTCCAGTGAGCCTCTGGTCTACCCGCAGCCGGATGGCTCGGTTTGCGCGTCACGCAGCACCGCTGATGGTGTGAAGCGTATGGACTGTGCATCCGGTTTTGGTGCCGCGACGATGGTGACTGCCACGTTTGGTTTTGTGGCTGTATCCCATGCGTTGAAAAAAATGATGGCGCGTGATGCCCGTCAGGCTGCGGCATCCAATCAGGATTCGTGACTGGCGATCTCCTGGATGCGGTTGGCCAGCGCGGCCAGCCCGCCTGCGCGTGAGGCGCTCAGTTCGGTACGCAGACCCAACGTATCGAACAGCGCCAGCGGGTCGTTCTGTCGTAACGACTGTGCCTTTTTACCTTCCACCGCTGTCAATATGATAGCCAGCAATCCACGCACAATGCGGCCGTCGCTGTCGCCATAGAAATGCAGTGTGCCGTCCGTCTGGCGTTGATATCCCAGCCAAACGCGGTTTTCACAGCCAGACAGTTCAATCTGCTCCTGACGATAGGCTTCCGGTAGGGACGGCAAGGTTTTACTGAGCAGAATCAACTGGCGGTACCGCTCTTCCCAGGAGCGGCAGGCGCTAAACCGCGCTATCAATGCCGCTTCATCGATATCGGTACCAAACGGGTGATGTGTGGAGTCGGTAGTCATCAATCAATCCATCAGTAATTCAAGTGCTTTTTGGGTCGAGTGGACCAGCTGGTCTACATCCTGCTGCTGGTTGTAGGGCGCAAATGAAGCACGCAACGTGCCCGCGACCCCCAGCGCCGCCATCAGCGGTTGGGCACAGTGGTGGCCTGCCCGCAGCGCGATACCGTCTTCTGCCAGCAATGTCACCAGATCATGGTGATGTACACCTTCTATAGTGAAGGACAGCAGGCTGGAATTGGGAGCCCGGAAACTGCGAAAGCCGGGCAATACGCTCAGTTGTTGCTCTGCATCGCTCGCTAACGTGATGCTGTGCTTGTCTGCGGCGATACGATCCTGTTGCTGCCACCAGTCAATCGCTGCCGCCAGACCGATAACCCCAGCAATATGTGGCGTACCCGCTTCAAACCGTTGCGGGATCGATTGAGGCGTAAGACCGTCAAACGATACCGTCGTCATCATTTTTCCCCCTCCTTGCCAGGGCGGCATGCTTTCCAGCAGGTCGGGTTTGCCGTACAGCACGCCGATACCGGTCGGGCCATACAGTTTGTGACCAGAGAAGGCATAAAAGTCGGCATCTAACGCCGAGATATCCGTTTGCCCATGCACAATACCTTGCGCGCCATCGACCATCACCACGGCACCGGCCTGATGTGCCAGTGTAATCGCGAGTCGCAGGTCCGGCATTCCGCCGGTCACATTCGACATCTGGCTAATTGCCAGCAGACGGGTTCGGGTAGTGAGCAGCGAGGGGAGCAGATGGAGGTTGGGGTGATGGTCTGCGCCAATCGGCAGTTTTACCACGCACGCCCCGGTTTGCTGCGCCACCATCAGCCACGGGATCAGGTTCGCGTGGTGCTCGGATTCACAGACCAGAATTTCATCACCGGGCTGTAACCGGGGGCGGGCATAACATTGCGCCACCAGGTTGATGGCTTCCGTTGTCCCTTTCGTCCAGACAATGCTGCGCGCCTGTTGCGCGCCAATGAAGCTGGCGACTTTTTCGCGCGCCAGTTCAAATGATGCTGACAACTGGCGGGCAGCACGGTGCTGGCTGCGGTGCACATTACCCGTTTCACTGGCGTAACACTGCTCAATCGCGGTGATGACGACGTCAGGTTTCAGCGCAGTGGCGGCGCTGTCGAGATAGACGCCTGGCTGACGAAGCGCAGGAAAGTGCTGGCGAAAATATGGGGCATTGAACGGTTTCATGTCGATCCTCTGTTGAACGATAGATCCTGTCCCATTTTTGTGGCTGAAACAAGTTTAGGACGATCCTGAACGAAAACTGTGCACACCTTGCTACCCTTAATCTTGCTGGTTTTAGCGTTTAATAACGAGAAATGCCGTAATTTAGGCATTAAAAATCATCAGGAGTTAATTATGAAGAATAAGATTATCACTCTTATCGCGCTGGGTATGGTGTTGTCGCTGTCAGCCTGTTCCAGCAACTATGTGTTAGAAACCTCTGATGGGCGGACTATTGTTGCTAATGGTAAACCCAAAGTGGATGAGGAAACGGGCCTGATTAGTTACACCGACGCCTACGGCCATCATCAACAGATTAACCGTAATGATCTGAAATCAATGACGGAAGCGAAGTGACGGATAGCGTCTGAGTGGAAAGTACAGACGAAAAAAAAGCACCGCAAAAATGCGGTGCTATGCAAAAATCACTTAGACAGACAGGGTAAATGTACAGGAAATGATAAGGTAGCATCGCTACCACGTCTGAAATGCAGACAGTAAATAAATAGCAAACACAACATCACAACCACAAGCCAAAAACACATCAGCTAGCTGGTGCGCTTTTCGTTCCGGCTCAGGGAAGTGGCGCTACTATAGGTATTTGCTGGTACATCCTCAACGGACAATTTATAATGCATCGGATTACAAAAACTAATGGCAAATCGCGGTACGGCTACCGGGATAAGCCGCTTATGAAGAATCCGGTTTATGTCGAAACGATTGCCGCCTCTCAATGCCCTACGTGTGTTTGATGCTGCTGCCCGCCACCTGAGCTTTACCCGTGCGGCCGAAGAGTTATTTGTTACCCAGGCTGCCGTCAGTCATCAGATCAAATCGCTGGAGGATTTTCTCGGCCTGAAATTGTTCCGTCGTCGTAACCGTTCTTTGTTGCTGACGGAGGAAGGGCAGAGCTATTTTCTGGATATCAAAGAAATCTTTTCCGCTCTCAATGAGGCAACCCGCAAGTTGCAGGCACGGAGTGCTAAAGGTGCGCTAACCGTCAGCCTGCTGCCCAGCTTTGCCATCCACTGGCTGGTCCCCCGTTTGTCGAGTTTTAATACCGAATACCCCGGTATTGATGTGCGAATTCAGGCTGTTGACCGGGAAGAAGAGCGGTTGTCCGATGATGTGGATGTGGCGATTTTTTACGGTCGAGGCAACTGGCCGGGACTGCGGGTGGAAAAGCTGTACGCTGAGTATCTGCTACCGGTTTGTGCGCCGCAGTTACTGGCAGGAGAGCATCCGCTGAAAACGCCGGCGGATTTGGCATGGCATACGCTGTTGCATGATGCCTCTCGGCGTGACTGGCTGGCTTACACCCGCCAGCTAGGTATCGCACAAATTAATGTGCAGCAAGGGCCGATTTTTAGTCATAGTGCGATGGTGTTGCAGGCGGCGATCCATGGGCAAGGGGTGGCCTTGGCTAACAATGTGATGGCGCAAACGGAAATTGAGGCTGGCAGATTGGTGTGCCCGTTTAATGACGTGCTGGTCAGTAAAAATGCGTTTTATCTGGTTTGTCATGACAGCCAGGCGGAACTGGGTAAAATAGCCGCCTTTCGTCAGTGGATCCTGGCGCGTGCGGCCAGCGAACAGGAAAAATTCCGTTTCCGCTACGATAACACGGCGCGTTGATCGACCGTTTTCGTTGCACATTCCGTTTACGCTGAGCCCACCGGGTTCAGTCTCTTTTTCTTGATAATGGATACACTCGAACGATGAACAGCCGTTTTATGCTGATATTCGCTGCCGTCAGTGGGTTTGTCTACGTGGCATTGGGCGCATTTGGCGCACATGTACTGAGCAAGTCGCTGGGCGAAGCAGAAATGTCCTGGTTGCATACCGGGCTCCAGTATCAGGCGTTTCATACGCTGGTGATTCTGGTGTTGTCGGTGATGATGCATCAACGGGCGAATGTCTGGTTTTACTGGAGTGCGGCGTTTCTGGCGCTAGGTACGCTGCTGTTTAGCGGTAGTCTGTATTGCCTGGCCTTGTCGCAGCTCAAACTATGGGTATTTGTCACCCCGGTAGGGGGCTTCTGCTTCCTGACAGGATGGCTGTTACTGTTAATTGGAGCCTTACGCTTAAAGAAAAAGGCTGAGTAGCATGAATAAAGTGATTTTGTATTGCCGCCCTGGGTTTGAGAAAGAGTGCGCGGCGGAAATTACCGACAAAGCGGCGCGTCATAACGTGTATGGCTTTGTACGGGTAAAAGACAACAGCGGTTATGTGGTGTTTGAGTGTTACCAGCATGAAGATGCCGATCGACTGATTAAAGAGTTACCGTTCCAGGAATTGGTGTTTGCACGTCAGATGATGGTCTGTGGCGAGTTATTGCGTGACTTACCGCCGGAAGATCGCATCACGCCGATAGTGGGCATGCTGACCGGGGCGCTGGAACGTGCCGGTGAGTTGCGGGTTGAAGTACCGGACACCAATGAAAGCAAGGAACTGATGAAGTTCTGTCGCAAGTTCACGGTGCCGCTGCGCGCTGCACTGCGGGAAAACCGCATCCTGCTGGCGCAGGAGAAAGCCAACCGCCCGGTGATTCATGTGTTGTTCATTGCCCCAGGTTGCTGCTATGTCGGTTATTCCTACAGCAATAACAATTCGCCGTTCTATATGGGGATCCCCCGGCTGAAATTCCCTGCGGACGCCCCCAGCCGTTCGACGCTGAAGCTGGAAGAGGCATTTCATGTTTTCGTACCGGCCGACGAGTGGGATGAGCGCCTCGGCAGTGGTATGTTCGCGGTGGATTTGGGGGCCTGCCCCGGGGGCTGGACCTACCAACTGGTCAAACGCAGTATGATGGTGCATGCCGTCGATAACGGTATGATGGCGCAGAGCCTGATGGATACCGGACAGGTGATCCACCATCAGGCAGACGGTTTTCGTTTTGAACCGCCGCGCAACAATATCTACTGGCTGGTGTGCGATATGGTGGAAAAACCGGCCAAAGTCACCAGCCGTATGGCGGACTGGCTGGTCAATGGCTGGTGTCGTGAAGTGATCTTCAACCTCAAGCTGCCGATGAAAAAGCGCTATGAGGAAGTGACCCAGAATCTGGCCCTGCTGGCGCAGCGACTGGAAGAGAACGGCATTAACTTCGAGATTCACGCCAAGCATCTCTATCACGACCGTGAAGAGGTTACCGTCCACGCCCGGCGTATTTGGGGTGCGATCCCCGGTCGTCGCGACGAGCGCTAAGTGTGTGACAGGATTGCCGTTGGCCGCAAGACGCCACTGCGCCAACGGCCCGACGACATCCCTACTTACGCTTCCTGACCCTGCGTCTAACCCGATGCAGGCAGGCGTAATTGCTGCAGGTTGCCGTTCAGTACCAAATCGGTTCTGAGTGTTGCAACCTGACGGCAACGGTAAGCCATCTCTTGTTGAGATTCGAGCTTGCGGCGCCATTTCTCCGGTATCTGTTCCAACTGCTGGTACAACGCTTCCAGCGAGCCTGCCTGTTGTAGCAACTGTGCGGCCGTTTTTGGTCCAATGCCGCTGACGCCGGGTATTTTGCTGCTGCTGATACCCGCCAGCCCCCAGTAATCCGGTAGCTGCGCTGGTTGCACGCCAAACTCCTGTTGGATGAACGGGACATCCAGCCAGCGCTTTTGAAAGTAATCCCGAATGCGCAGGGTGGGGGCCAGTAACTGGCAGTAGCCTTTGTCGGTCGACACAATAGTGGCCTGGTGCCCTTGGGCGGCGACTTTGCTGGCAAGCGTCGCGGCCAGATCGTCCGCTTCATTGCCTGGCGAGTGCCAGCTAGCGACCCCGAGCGCCAGAAAAGCCTCTCTTATCTGCGGTAACTCATACGACAAATTTTCTGGCATAGGTGCGCGCCCGGCCTTGTACTCCGGTAGCAACTGGTGGCGCCAGCTCTGGTCGCGATGTTCGTCGTCAAAAACGGCAACGGCGTGGGTGGGTCGACTGTGCTGGAGCAACTGATTCAACGCATGTTGACAAGCGGTCAGACAAGACGAGCCCTGTACCGCATGAATGCGTCTTATCAGGTTGAGCGCGTCGACAATCAATAGGTGTACGGCCATAAGCGGTGATCATGTGAGTGGTCGCCACCGGCTAATGCCGGTGGCTGACGGATGGTCAGGAACAGATTTCATAGCATGGCACATAGGCGCTGCCGGGCAGTTTCATGCGCTGCTGGGAGACAAAGTCCTGCAATAGCTGGTCCATATTTTTCATGATGTCGGCATTACCGTGTAGCTTGTAAGGGCCGAATTCTTCAATCAGGCGGATACCTGCGTCTTTGACGTTACCGGCCACGATACCGGAAAAAGCCCGGCGCAACGTCGCAGCCAGCTGTTCGGCGGGCTGGTCGGGATGCAGATTGAGGTTCGCCATGTTCTCATGCGTCGGCTCAAACGGCAGCTGCAGGTCTGGCGCGATACGCAGCGACCAGTTGAAACTGTAGGCATCGCCGGTGTGGCGACGGTGCTCTTTCACCTGTGGCATGGTTTTCTTCATCTGCCGGGCGACTTCGGCCGCATCGTTAATGATGATGGAGTAATAGCGGCGAGCCTGACGGCCTAACGTACTGACAATGAATTCATCAAGCACCCGGAAGTAGTCGGCGCTTTCCCGTGGACCAGTAAGAATAATCGGCAACACCTGCTCGCTATTGCTCGGGTCCATCATGATCCCCAGCAAATACAGGAATTCTTCCGCCGTACCCACCCCGCCGGGGAAAATCACGATACCATGGCCGATGCGGACAAAGGCTTCCAGGCGCTTTTCAATATCCGGCATGATAATCAGTTCGTTCACCAACGGGTTAGGTGGCTCAGCCGCGATGATGGAAGGCTCGGTCATCCCGATAAAACGCCCATCCCGGTAGCGCTGCTGGGCATGCCCTACGGCGGCACCTTTCATTGGCGCTTCCATCGCGCCCGGACCACAGCCGGTGCAGATGTTCAGTTCGCGTAAACCCAGCTGGCTGCCGACTTTACGGGCATACAGGTATTCATTTTCATTGATGGAATGACCACCCCAGCATACAACCAGATTCGGCTCCTCGCCGACGTGCAAGGCTCTGGCGTTACGCAGAATGGAAAACACCAGATTGGTGATGTGGGTGGAGTCTTCAAGATCCAGATTCTGATAACGACCGGCGTTTGCTATCTGACCGTTCACAAACAGGATGTCACGCAACACCGCGAACAGGTTGGCTTGCAGCGAGCGGATAATTTGCCCATCAACAAACGCCTCTTCGGGAGGGTTGACGAGTTCCAGTTTGACGCCACGCTCACGGCGCAGCACGTTGATGTCGAAATCCTCGTAGCGGGAGAGCAACTCCTTGCTGTTGTCCGTCTGACTACCGGAATTCAGTACGGCGAGGGAACAGTTGCGGAATAACCGGTAAAGATCGCTGCTGGCGGTGCTTTTCAGCATGTCGACTTCCAACTGCGACAGTAAATCCATGGACCCTAATGGGCTGATATGTGTGATCATACTACTCCCTGAAACGCAGTGTGCGGCTACAGTTGTTCAAGACTTTTGTGTAGTTCATTGATAAATCCATACACTCATAAAACCATACAGTTATCAGACTTATGTGTTGAGACAATACCGGGTTGATGCAATATCGTGCAGATACAACACGATGCCGATACGAGATAACCGGGACCAACACGGGTTCAATGCGTTTGTGTGGTATGTTTCTCTGATACCTCACCTTAACGTGTCGCGTAGTCTTTTGCCAAGGTATGCGAATGCTCCAACGGTTAAAGTTGCGTGGCGTTACGCACTTTGATGCGTATTCTGTCGACGACGGGCACCATAATCAGGATAAAATGCGTGCCAGTAGCAGTTAACCGGTACAGAGTGAGAGGCAAGATGGAGCAGCAGGTATCACAGGCGCTGAGTGTGTTCACCCGGCATTATGTCGAGCTATGGCAACGAGAAACCGGGCACCCCCCAGCGAGCGATGAGCTGTACGGCGTGGCTTCACCCTGTATTGTCGCAACATTGGAAAACCAGGTGCACTGGTTGCCACAGACGCCAGCCATATTTGTGCAACTGGATGGTGTTGAGAAGGCTCTGGAGATTCAGTTACATCCTGATATTCATGCTTTTTACTCCAGCCAATTTGCCGGTGACATGACGGCACGTTTTGAGGAACTGGATTTCACGCTGCTTCAGGCCTGGAGCGAGGATGATGTCGTTCGTCTGCAGGAGAATCTGATTGGTCATCTTTTGACACAAAAACGACTAAAATTGTCACCTACATTGTTTTTGGGGACAACGGATTCTGAAATGTCGCTAATCTCTTTATGTAACCTGAGTGGCGAAGTGGTGCTGGAAGAATTTGGTACACGCCAGCGTCGGGTGTTGTCACCGAATCTGACTGATTTTCTGTATAAGCTGTTGCCATTGATTCCATAATGCTGAATCGCGTTTCGCTTTTCGGCGTGTGAGAGATCTCTTACATTGTGTGTAAGCGATCTCTTATCTTTAATATTAAACTAAGATTTCCATTCAATTTTTGTATTATTAATTAATGAATTAATGGCAATCGTCATCAAGACGCACTTTTTGTATGGCTATTGTGGCATTTGGGTGGCTTGCTGATTCGCTTTAATTAATACATCTTATTATTCAGTTTCGTAACACGGTAACAGGTTATGTCGACCATGCCAGGAGGGCGGGACGCGTAAACGTTGTTACAGCCAGACTCTTTTTTCAGGATGAAATAAGGGACACCTCCAGGAAGGAGAATGAGAGCCGGCCTGGGAATGCCGGTGGGGCAGGAGCCTAAAGGAATGGGATCACGGATGATTGTGAAGGATCGAACGTCATGGACGAAAGAGGGATCGCCAGCAAGGATTGTGGGTTAGGACGACCATAAAGGACAAGTTTTCAAGGACGAGCAGGGAAGCAACAAGGTAGCGGGATTGCTGCAAACGAACTAAGAGGGAGCCGAGAAATCGGTTCCCTCTTTTCGTTTTCAGCCCTAAACCACCTCCTTGGGAGGCGGTGATTGTTGTCAGTTTTATCCCGTCTGTATTATCTCGCCTGTCGTGGTTGATATCGCTGGTGCAGGGGATCGAGATGCCAGAATACGGTAACGATGCTATGCTTTGCCGCCCTGTAATTGCGTCTGATGAGAACCGGACCTATGAGTGTAGAGATTCAGATTCGACAATCGCTGTTTGCTATTGAGCGTGCGCTGAAAGCGAGCCCGCTATGGCAGTCTTCTGCGCCTGATGAAGCCGCATTTGCCAGCCACGAGCCGTTCTGTATCGATACGATGGCGGCGGAACAGTGGCTGCAGTGGGTTTTTTTACCGCGTATGCATGCATTGCTGGATGGTAATGCGCCGTTGCCGACCCGGCTCGCGATTCTGCCTTATTTCGAGGTGGCGTTCGATGGGCGTGCGGATGAGGTGGGTGAGTTGCTGACGCAACTGCGTGTGCTTGACACATTGTTTGAGGAATAAGGATGCTGGAGATTGTTTATCAGGATGAGCATCTGATAGCGGTAAATAAACCATCGGGTTGGCTGGTACATCGCAGTTGGTTGGATCGCAAAGAAAAAGTGGTGGTGATGCAAACGGTGCGCGACCAGATTGGCCAGCATGTGTTTACCGTACACCGCCTCGATCGCCCAACCTCCGGCGTGTTGTTAATGGCGTTATCGTCTGATGTGGCACGCCTGCTGGCGCAGCAGTTTGAGCAACATCAGATGGAGAAAATGTATCACGCGGTGGTACGTGGCTACGTGATGGACGATGGTGTCATTGATTATGCTTTGACGGAAGAGCTGGACCGCATCGCCGATAAATACGCCGACCCGGATAAAGCGCCGCAGCCAGCCGTTAGCCATTATCGGGTGTTGGCCCATGCCGAACTGCCTGTAGCTATCGGGCGTTATGACACCGCCCGTTACAGCCTGCTGGAGTTAACCCCTAAAACCGGCCGTAAGCATCAACTGAGGCGACATATGGCGCATTTGCGTCATCCCATCATTGGGGATACGACCCACGGCGACCTTCGTCAGAATCGTGGTATGGCAGCGCACTTTGGTTGTGCCCGGTTGATGCTGCATGCCAGCCAGTTATCGCTTATCCATCCGGTGACTAACGAGCCACTGGTTATCACAGCGCGCTGGGATGAGGCATGGCAAGGCGTAATGACGCAGTTTGGCTGGCAAGGCCATCTCCCTGATGTTGAAAGGGTTGAGTTTCCATTGGCGTCGGGTCAGGATAGCAACCTGACGTCAGCGTAAAAAAGGAGAGTCAGCGTCATGGCGCAAGTGGGTATTTTTGTTGGCACCGTATACGGTAACGCGTTGCTGGTTGCGGAAGAAGCGGAAGGCATTCTCAAGGCTCATGGACACGAGGTGAAAATTTTTGAGGATGCTTCAGTGGATGACTGGCTGGCTTACAGTCAGCAAACGGTACTGGTAGTGACCTCTACCACCGGACAAGGGGACTTGCCTGAGTCTATCCTGCCGCTGTATGAGGGGTTGCGCGAAAAAGTCGGTTATCAGCCAGACCTGCATTATGGGCTGATTGCGTTGGGCGATAGCAGCTACGATACCTTCTGTGGTGGTGGGCATCAGTTTGATGCACTGCTACAGGAGATGGGGGCAAAACGTGTCGGCGAGTTGTTGGAGATCGACGCGGCTGAGCATCCGGAGCCGGAAGTGGTGTCCTGCCCATGGGTAGAGTCCTGGGCGGCGATGCTGGCGGCGTAATGACTGTCTGTATTCAGGTTGTGAAAACGGGGCCTGATGGCCCCGTTTCTTGTATGGCTGGCATGTGGTTGTGGTATCACAAACCGCGTTTGTGATACGGCATCAGCCTCAATAGCAATCGGGATGCCTGATTGCTTAGCGTTGGGTCAGTTTTTCAAGATCGGCTTCGATTTCGCTGATCTTATTAGTGACTACGCTTTCCAGATGGCGCAGGTCGGACAGAATCTTGCGTTTCAAATCCACTTCAACCTGATCTCGCTGGCAAATCTGATCGAGCTCATCCACGACATAACGCAGATTGGGGCTGATCTCGTTGATTTCTTTGTAACCCTGCCCGGCATTGTCTGCCACGATGGTTTTACGCTGACGCGGATACTTGAATTTGACGCTTTTAGCGAAGAATTCCCCTTTATCCTTGCGAAAGTAAATTTTCAGAATATCGTTGTTGGCCTCCTGACGAAGACTGTACCTGTCGATATCTTCCGGGTTGGAAATCCCAAGACTTTTCAGATTGTCGTACATAACACCACCTTTCTTGTTTTACGTCGGCCTGAAAAACTGGGCCAGTACTGTTGGTCGTGACGGCGGGATGCCGTAAAAAAAATGGCGGGTTGCTTACCCGCCATTCAGTTTAGTCGATAGTGGTATTAGTCGATAGTGCGCAATAACTCATTAATGCCCACTTTTCCGCGGGTTTTCGCGTCTACTTTTTTCACGATCACGGCGCAATACAGGCTATAGCTGCCGTCTTTAGATGGCAGGTTGCCGGAAACGACCACCGAGCCAGCCGGTACGCGGCCGTAATGTACTTCGCCGGTTTCACGATCGTAAATTTTGGTGCTCTGGCCGATGAAGACACCCATCGAAATCACCGAGCCTTCTTCGACGATCACGCCTTCTACGACTTCAGAGCGCGCACCGATAAAGCAGTTGTCTTCAATAATGGTCGGGTTAGCCTGTAACGGTTCGAGTACGCCACCGATGCCAACACCGCCAGACAGGTGTACGTTTTTACCAATCTGAGCGCAGGAACCGACGGTTGCCCAGGTGTCCACCATGGTGCCTTCGTCAACGTAGGCACCGATATTGACGTAAGACGGCATCAGCACGGTATTGCGGGCGATAAACGCCCCCTGGCGCACGCTGGCTGGCGGGACGACGCGGAACCCTTCACGCTGGAAGCGCGCTTCGTCGTAACCGGCGAATTTCATCGGTACCTTGTCGTAGTAGCGGGTTTCCGCACCTTCCATCAGGTGGTTGTCGTTGATGCGAAAAGAGAGCAGCACCGCTTTCTTCAGCCACTGGTGCGTCACCCACTGACCGTTGATTTTCTCAGCCACACGCAGCGCACCGCTGTCCAACTGGCTGATAACCTGATTCACCGCTTCGCGCGTTACCGCGTCCACACTGGCCGGGGTGATCTCTGCGCGACGCTCAAATGCGGTCTCGATGATGTTCTGTAATTGCTGCATCCTGTTTCTCTTTCGTGATTAATCAAACCAGGCCGCGTGCCGCCAATACCAGACGGCGGCACGCAGCTTAATAGTTAAGAAGCTACTTTATCGTTTGGGTCGAGGGCTTCTGTCAACCGTTGTTGCAATTTAAGCCGCAATTCGGGGCTTAATGCCCGCCTTTCGCTATCAGCCAGAATAAACAGGTCTTCGACCCGTTCGCCGATGGTGGAAATGCGCGCGCCGTGCAGCGACAGGTTGAGGTCGGCAAACACTTCGCCCACCCGAGCCAGCAGACCGGGCTGGTCGAGGGCAATCAGTTCCATGTAGCTGCGTCTGTCGGTATGGGTTGGCAGAAAACTGACTTCCGTCGGTACGCTGAAGTGGCGCAACCGGGAAGAGGGGCGTCGCACCCTGGGGTGTTGGTAATCCCGCTGGGTCAATGCCTGCTCGATGGCATGGCGAATCATATCATGCCGATCCGGTGCCAGCGGGCTGCCGTCCGGCTCCAGCACGATAAACGTGTCCATCGCCATACCGTCGCGGCTGGTGAAGATCTGGGCGTCGTGTACGCTGAGATTCCGGCGGTCCAGCTCGCCTGCAACCGCTGCAAACAGATAAGGGCGATCCGGGCTCCAGATGAAAATTTCGGTACCGCCACGGCTGGCTTGATGGCTAATTAATACCATCGGCTTGCTGGTATCATGCTCCAGTAAATGGCGGGCATGCCAGGCCAGTTGATTTGGAGAGTGACGCAGGAAATAGTCTGCACGGCAGCGACTCCAGATGTGGTAGAGCGCTTCTTCGTCGATATTGTCCATACGCAGTAACGCCAGCGCCTGCAAACGGTGGTGACGCACCCGTTCGCGCAAGTCTGGCGAGTTCTGCATGCCGCGGCGAAGCTGCTTTTCGGTGGCGAAATACAGCTCGCGCAACAGGCTTTGTTTCCAACTGTTCCACAGCGTTTCGTTAGTGGCGCAGATGTCGGCTACGGTCAGGTTCAGCAGGTAACGCAACCGGGTTTCACTTTGAACCTGTTCGGCAAACTGTTGAATGACCGTAGGGTCCTGAATATCGCGTCGCTGAGCGGTGACTGACATCAACAGGTGGCAGCGCACCAGCCAGGCCACCAATTGCGCTTCCCGTGAGTTCAGCCCATGCTGTGCGGCGAACTCCAGCGCATCTTTGGCTCCCAGTTCCGAGTGATCGCCGCCGCGCCCTTTGGCAATATCGTGGAATAGTGCTGCCAGCAGTAATAATTCCGGTTGCGGCAGGCGCGGATACAGCTCTACGCACAGTGGGTGGGATGCGCGGGTCGCTTCTTCGGTAAAGCTCTCCAGTTTCAGCAGCACCCGGATGGTATGTTCATCCACGGTGTAGGCGTGGAACAGGTCAAATTGCATCTGCCCGACAATGTTGCCCCACAATGGCATGTAGGCCCACAAGACGCTGTGGGTATGCATCGGCAACAGCGCCCGGCTGACGGCACGCGGGTGGCGCAGAATGTTCATGAACAGGCTACGAGCTTCCGGTATGGTACACAGCGGCTGACTCAGGTGACGGCGCGCGTGACGTAAATGTCGCAGCGTGGTTGAGTAAATACCGGTGATTTCCTGATTACGCACCATCAGGTGGAACATGCGGATAATGGCTTCAGGTTTGCGCTCAAACAGTGTTTCGTCACGCAAGTCGATAAGCTGGCCGCGTAACTGAAAATCTTCATCCAACTGGCGGGGTTTCTCGCTGGTATCCAGTGCCAGTATCGCTTCGTCAAACAGTTGCAGCAGCATCTGATTGAGTTCACCGACCCGGCGCGTCATCCGGTAGAAATCCTTCATCATGCGCTCAACTGGCGCGTTGCCTTCTCCCTGATATTGCAGCAGTTGCGCCACATTGAGCTGCCTGTCGAACAATAAGCGGTTATCGTAACGTGGCAGGATCAGATGCAAGGCAAAACGAATACGCCAGAGAAAACTCTGGCACTCGTTCAATTCGTTACGCTCCGCTTCCGTCAGGAACCCGAATCCCACCATTTCGTTAAGCGATGTCGCGCCAAAGTGGCGACGGGCCACCCATAGCAGGGTGTGGATGTCTCGCAATCCGCCCGGGCTGCTTTTGATATCCGGTTCAAGGTTGTAGCTGGTGCTGTGGTAGCGCTGATGGCGTTCGCGTTGTTCTGCTATTTTGGCGGGAAAGAAGGTTTCTGATGGCCAGAATGCATCGCTGAAAATGTGCTTTTGCAGCATGAGGAACAGAGCCACATCGCCGCAAATCATACGGGATTCAATCAGGTTGGTGGCGACGGAAATATCCGCCCGTCCTTCTTCCAGACATTCATCCAGCGTACGCACACTGTGGCCGACTTCCAGCCGCAAGTCCCACAGCAGGGTGATAAACGTTCCGATAGCCTGGGATTGCACATCGGTGAGTTTGTGCTGGCTTAGCACCAGCAGGTCAATATCCGACAGGGGGTGCAATTCTCCGCGCCCGTAGCCGCCTACCGCGACCAGTGCGGTTTGCGGCGTACATTCAAACCCATAGAATCGCCACAGCCGTTGCATCAGGTGGTCGATAAATAGCGTGCGGGCATCAATCAGAGCTTCCGCACTCACGCCCGCTTTGAATTCCTCCGACAGCCAGTTTTGGAACTGTTCCATATGGGTTTTCAGCGTCTGGCATTTCAGCATGTCATCCGTGAAAGTCAGCGGTGAAGCGGGGATAGGGTGAGCCGTGGATGGCGGAGAGCCGGTGATATCATGCGGGGAGTTGTTATCGATCATGTTGCGCCACCATAAACAAAAAAAGCCGGCGTTAGCCGGCTTATGCTCAATTATTCCTGATGCGTGATGATGTTGGGGATGGTGTCATCCTTACGCAACGTCATTATTTCGCAGCCGTTTTCAGTCACCACAATAGTATGCTCGTATTGCGCCGACAAGCTACGATCCTTGGTTTTTACCGTCCAGCCGTCTTTCATGGTACGAATGCGGTAATCACCGGCGTTAACCATAGGCTCTACGGTAAACACCATACCCGGTTGTAACACGACGCCGCCGTCGTCGGCATCGTAGTGCAGTACCTGCGGTTCTTCATGGAAACCGCGGCCAATACCATGACCACAGTACTCGCGCACCACAGAGAAATCCTGCGCTTCAACGTATTTCTGGATTTCGCGGCCCAGAGTACGCAACCGGATACCCGGCTTTACCATCCGCAGCGCCAGATACAGGCTCTCCTGCGTCACTTTGCACAGGCGTTCCCCCAAAATCGTCGGTTTGCCGACGATGAACATTTTGGACGTATCGCCGTGAAAATCGTCTTTGATCACCGTAACGTCAATGTTGACGATGTCGCCGTCCTTGAGGATTTTGTCATCGCTTGGAATACCATGACACACCACTTCATTGACGGAAATGCAGACAGACTTAGGAAAGCCGTGATAGCCGAGGCAGGCGGAAATCGCATTTTGCTTGTTGGTGATGTGGTCATGGCAAATGCGGTCCAGTTCACCGGTGCTCACGCCGGGGACCACGTACGGCTCGATGATTTCCAGTACTTCTGCCGCCAGACGGCCGGCCACGCGCATTTTTTCGATGTCTTCAGAGGTTTTTATTGATATTGCCATTGCATTCAGTCCGCAGGTATCGTCGTTTCGACGAAAGAGGGTCAGTAAATAGTGATTTATGGTATCAGCCCAGCCTGACACTGCCAAATCATCATTCCTTCATGGGACTGTCATCGCAGGCAGGATCTACAGCGGTAGAATGCAACAAAAGTTGGTGTCCGGGGGCGGTTTATGGTATAAAGCGCGCCGGTGTTCCGGCTGGAATTTCAGATGACTGAGTTCCTGTCGGTTCAAACTGAACTCACTATGTGTATAACACACACGTGTCGACACATTCGCCGGGGTGCCTGTAATGGTTTTTCCATTCTGGTCGGTGTAATGGGACACGTGGAGGCATAACCCCATACTTAATCTATAGAGGTAATCATGGCAACTGTTTCCATGCGCGACATGCTCAAGGCTGGCGTACACTTTGGTCACCAGAAACGTTACTGGAACCCGAAAATGAAGCCGTTCATCTTCGGTGCTCGTAACAAAGTTCACATCATCAACCTTGAGAAAACAGTACCGATGTTCAACGAAGCCCTGGCTGAGCTGAACAAAATTTCTTCCCGTAAAGGCAAGATTCTGTTTGTTGGTACTAAGCGCGCAGCAAGCGAAGCGGTAAAAGAAGCTGCTAACAACTGCGACCAGTTCTTTGTGAACCATCGCTGGTTGGGCGGTATGCTGACTAACTGGAAAACCGTTCGTCAGTCCATCAAGCGTTTGAAAGATCTGGAAACTCAGGCTCAGGACGGCACGTTCGACAAGCTGACCAAAAAAGAAGCTCTGCTGCGCACCCGTGAACTGGACAAGCTGGAAAACAGCCTGGGCGGTATCAAAGACATGGGCGGTCTGCCTGACGCGCTGTTCGTTATCGACGCCGATCACGAACACATTGCTATCAAAGAAGCAAACAACCTGGGTATCCCGGTATTTGCAATTGTTGATACCAACTCCGATCCGGATGGCGTTGATTACATCATCCCTGGTAACGACGACGCCATTCGTGCAGTAAGCCTGTACCTGAATGCTGTTGCTGCTGCTGTCCGTGAAGGCCGTTCTCAGGATCTGGCTGCTCAGGCAGAAGAGAGCTTCGTCGAAGCTGAATAATAAGGCCAGCTCTGTTGAGCCCTTATTAACCAGGTATTGACATATGTTGGTTAGGGGGCCTTGTCAGGCCCCCTTTTTACTTATCTCTTACTTATCTCCGCCACGAGATAACCGAGGAAAAGATAATGGCTGAAATTACCGCTGCCCTGGTAAAAGAACTGCGCGAACGTACCGGCGCAGGCATGATGGAATGTAAAAAAGCTCTGGTTGAAGCCAACGGCGACATCGAGCTTGCAATCGACAACATGCGTAAATCTGGCCAGGCTAAAGCTGCGAAAAAAGCGGGTCGTGTTGCCGCTGAAGGTGTGATCCTGACCAAAATTGCCGCTGATGGCAAATACGGCATCATCGTTGAGCTGAACTGCGAAACTGACTTCGTAGCAAAAGACGCTGGCTTCAAAGCGTTTGGCGAAGAAGTGGCTACCGCTGCACTGAACGAACGCATCACTGACGTTGACGTTCTGAAAGCGAAATTCGAAGAACAGCGTACTGCGCTGGTCGCGAAAATCGGCGAAAACATCAACATCCGTCGTATCGCTGTGATGACTGGCGACGCGCTGGGTTCTTACATGCACGGTGCTCGCATCGGCGTTATGGTTGCTGCTACCGGTGCTGAAGAAGAGCTGATCAAGCACATCGCTATGCACATCGCTGCCAGCAAACCGGAATACGTCAACGCTGAAGACGTACCGGCTGACGTGGTTGCCCGCGAGCATCAGATCCAGTTGGATATCGCCATGCAGTCCGGCAAGCCGCGCGAAATCGCTGAGAAAATGGTTGAAGGCCGTATGCGTAAATTCACCGGCGAGATCTCTCTGACCGGTCAAAACTTCGTGATGGACCCGAACAAAACCGTTGGCCAACTGCTGAAAGAGCACAACGCTTCTGTGAGCAGCTTCATCCGCTACGAAGTGGGTGAAGGTATCGAGAAAGCTGAAGTTGACTTTGCTGCTGAAGTCGCAGCAATGAGCAAACAGTCTTAATAAAAAGGGAGCCGCCAGTTGGCGGTTCCTTTTTATCCAGCCAAGCTATTCGCGATACCCGTAATTCGTGATACAAGCAATTTCATGGCATCTGGCCCCTTATCAATGGTGCGCCGGGTGTGGCAGTAATAACCCCCAGTACGATGACAGCCTGTTAGGACAAGAACACCATGGCAACCAACGCAAAACCCGTATATCAACGAATCCTGCTGAAGCTGAGTGGCGAAGCGCTGCAGGGAGCTGAAGGTTTCGGTATCGATGCGAGCATTCTCGATCGCATGGCCCAGGAAATAAAAGAGTTGGTTGAATTGGGCATTCAGGTCGGCGTAGTCATCGGTGGCGGTAACCTGTTCCGCGGCGCGGGTTTGGCCAAAGCAGGCATGAACCGCGTGGTGGGCGATCATATGGGGATGTTGGCAACCGTGATGAACGGTTTGGCGATGCGTGATTCGCTGCATCGTGCTTATGTCAACGCCCGTCTGATGTCGGCCATTCCGCTTAATGGCGTGTGCGACAATTACAGCTGGGCTGAAGCTATCAGCCTGCTGCGTAACAACCGTGTGGTGATTTTTTCTGCCGGTACTGGCAATCCCTTCTTTACCACTGACTCTGCTGCTTGCCTGCGTGGCATTGAAATCGAAGCCGACGTGGTATTGAAAGCTACCAAAGTAGATGGCGTTTTCTCAGCTGATCCGGTTAAAGATCCGAATGCAACGCTCTACGAATCACTGAATTATCAGGAAGTACTGGAGCGTGAGCTCAAAGTTATGGATCTGGCCGCCTTTACGCTGGCGCGCGACCATAATCTGCCAATCCGTGTGTTCAATATGAACAAGCCAGGGGCGCTGCGTCGTGTCGTGATGGGCGAAAAAGAAGGGACGTTGATCAGTAATAACGGCTAACGTCTAATTTAAGGTAATATCTTGTTTTGGTGACACAAGATTGCGCCTATATTGCCAGCCTGCTGCTGGCAATCGATGATTCGCTGGGTCATGCGCGCCGTGCGTGACCTGACTGGCAACCAGTTTTCAAGGGTTCACAACGTGATTAATGAAATCAGAAAAGACGCCGAAACACGCATGGATAAATGCGTAGAGGCTTTCAAGAACCAGATCAGCAAAGTGCGTACTGGCCGAGCGTCCCCTACTCTTCTGGATGGTATCCATGTGGAGTATTACGGTAGCGCAACCCCGTTACGCCAGTTAGCCAATATCGTGGTGGAAGACTCCCGTACGCTGGCTGTCACCGTATTTGACCGGACCTTGGGCCCGGCGGTGGAAAAAGCTATCATGGCATCCGACCTCGGGTTGAATCCGATGTCTGCCGGTACGGTTATCCGTGTTCCGCTGCCGCCGCTGACAGAAGAACGCCGTAAAGATCTGATCAAAGTGGTGCGTGGTGAAGCAGAGCAAGGGCGAGTGTCGGTGCGTAACGTTCGTCGCGACGCTAACGATAAGCTCAAGGCACAACTGAAAGACAAAACCATCAGCGAAGACGAAGAGCGTCGCGCTCAGGATGACGTCCAGAAACTGACTGACGGTTTTATTAAGAAGATTGACGCCGCTCTGGCGGAGAAAGAAAAAGAACTGATGGATTTTTGATTCATCAATTCGTTACAGCGCCGCTGGCAGGTGTGCAGTGTTGTCTGCTCCTTCCGCGGCGTTTTGTTTTTCAGCTTTTTTGATGCGAGATGTTTTGTGTAACGCCACGCATTTTCACACCAGCCTCATCGACAGGTCGGCGCTGACGTTACAGACTGGCACCACGCCTGTCATCAACCCCAGCTTTATCAGGTCATATTCATGAAGCAACTGACAATCCTCGGCTCCACCGGTTCTGTTGGCGTTAGTTCATTGGCCGTGGTCAGGGCCAATCCAGACAAATTTTCGATAATGGCATTGGTCGCCGGGCGTAATGTTTCCCTGATGGCGGAACAGTGCCTGGAGTTCTGCCCGGCGTATGCCTCAATGGCGGATGAAGATGCGGCACACGAACTGCGTATCCGCTTACGTGACGCGGGGAGCCGGACGGCTGTGTTATCTGGCGCGCAGTCTGCCTGCGAGCTTGCAGCGCTGGATGGGGTCGATCAGGTGATGGCGGCGATTGTCGGTGCAGCAGGGCTGTTGCCGGCACTCGCGGCAATTCGTGCGGGTAAACAGGTTCTGCTGGCGAATAAAGAATCGCTGGTGACTTGTGGTCGACTGTTCATGGACGAGGTGTCGAAGAACGGGGCGAGATTGTTGCCAGTCGATAGTGAACACAGTGCGATTTTTCAGAGTTTACCTGAGCCAATCCAGCGGCAACTGGGATATGCTTCGTTAACGCAATACGGGGTTGAGCGAGTGGTGCTGACCGGTTCGGGTGGGCCATTTCGTGAGATTCCGCTTGCTGCATTGGAGAGTGTCACCCCTGAACAGGCGTGCGCCCATCCAAACTGGTCTATGGGGCGAAAGATTTCGGTGGATTCCGCCACCATGATGAATAAGGGACTGGAATATATCGAGGCGCGATGGCTGTTTAATGCCTCGGAATCACAGATGGAAGTGGTTATCCATCCCCAATCCGTTATCCACTCTATGGTGCGCTACCGGGATGGCAGTGTGATGGCGCAATTGGGTACGCCCGATATGCGAACCCCTATAGCCTATGCGATGGCTTATCCTGATCGTGTTTTTTCCGGTGCGGCAGCACTTGATTTCAGCCGCCTGGGCGCGTTGACCTTCTCTGAGCCGGATTTTCAGCGCTACCCTTGCCTGCGCCTGGCGATTGAGGCATGTAATCAAGGGCAGGCTGCCACGACGACTCTCAATGCAGCAAATGAAATTGCGGTTGCGGCATTTTTACAATCCGGTATTCGGTTTACCGATATCGCCGCAGTCAATCAGTGCGTGATGGAACAACTGACATTACCTGAACCGCAAAGCGTTGATGATGTGTTGTCTATCGATACCTGGGCAAGACAAGCCGCAGAAAATGTATTGCGGCGTTATCAGTGACCTGACGCGGGTGTGTTTGTTCACATGCGCCTGAAATGGTATAGTCTGCGCCGCTTGATGCAGGTGGTTATTAATAAAATACCACGGTGATGAAAGCTGTGTGTTCACAGCTTTTTTTATGCTGTCAGGTTTGGCTGCGACTGGATAATCATTTTCTTGCTCGAGGAAATCAATACACGCTATGCCCGCCGAAAATCAACACGGTAATCAAAAGTTGTTACCTAACGGCCCCCGCCATGTCGCGATCATCATGGATGGCAATGGTCGTTGGGCTAAACAGAGGGGAAAGCTGCGGATCTCCGGTCATCAGGCAGGAGTGAAGTCAGTACGCCGTGCGATCAGTTATGCGGTCAGCCAGAACCTTGAAGCCTTGACGCTATACGCATTCAGCAGCGAAAACTGGAACCGCCCGGCGCAGGAAGTTTCTGCGTTGATGGAGCTGTTCGTGCGCGTATTGAATAGCGAAGTCAAAAGCCTGCACAAGCACAATGTCCGTTTGCGAGTTATCGGTGATATTAGTCGATTCAGTAGTCGATTACAGGGACTGATCCAGCGTTCCGAAGCGATGACAGAAAATAATACGGGCCTGACTCTGAATATTGCTGCGAATTATGGCGGGCGTTGGGATATTATCCACGGGGTCAGAAAAATCGCCGAGCAGGTTCAGGAAGGGTTACTGCGTCCTGATACCATTGATGAATCGACTCTGAATCGTTATATGTGCTTAAACGATCTGGCTCCGGTCGATTTGCTAATAAGAACCAGCGGAGAACATCGTATCAGCAATTTCCTGCTATGGCAGATTGCGTACGCAGAACTCTATTTTACCGATGTTCTCTGGCCGGATTTTGACGAACAAACCTTTGAAGGTGCCATTCATGCCTTTGCTCAACGTGAGCGTCGCTTTGGGGGAACTACGCCTGACGATGCAGATGCATCGTAGGGGGTATTTTTGCTGAAGTATCGCCTGATTACTGCGCTGATTCTTATTCCTTTGGTTATTGCGGCGCTTTTTTTCCTGCCGCCGTTGGTTTTTTCTTTGGTGACGCTGGCTGTGTGTATGCTGGCTGCCTGGGAATGGGGCCAACTGGCTGGTTTGGTTTCTTACTCACAGCGAATCTGGCTTTCCATTGCCTGTGGTTTCCTGCTGGCAGCGATGATGCTGACCTTACCGGATTACCACTATTCCATCACGTTTGTGCCGGTCTGCCTGTCCCTATGGATTTCTCTTGCCTGGTGGGGCGTGGCGCTATTGCTGGTGCTGTTTTATCCCTCCTCCGCTGCAATGTGGCGACATTCCCGTGCGCTGCGTCTGTGCTTTGGCCTGCTGACTATCGTGCCGTTTTTCTGGGGTATGTTGGCGCTGCGCCAGTTCGAATATGAAACCAATCCTTTTAGCGGTGCCTGGTGGTTGCTGTATGTGATGGTGTTGGTGTGGGGCGCTGACAGTGGCGCTTATCTGTTTGGCAAGCTGTTTGGTCGGCGTAAGCTGGCACCCAAAGTGTCGCCGGGGAAAACCTGGGAAGGTTTCATCGGCGGGCTGGCAACCTCTGCAATGATTGCGTTACTGTTTAGCCATTATGCGCCATTGTCTATCTCAACCTTTACCCTGTTAGTGTGTTCTATTGTCGCGACGCTGGCTTCGGTATTAGGGGATTTGACTGAAAGCATGTTCAAGCGTGAGGCCGGCATCAAGGATAGCAGTCACCTGATCCCGGGCCACGGTGGGGTACTGGATCGTATTGATAGCCTGACTGCAGCCATACCGGTATTTGCCTGTCTGATGCTGCTGCTGTTCAAGGCTGTTTAGGAATACAGGTAGAGTCGGTTTATGCTGAATATTCTCTGGAACCTGGCTGCATTTGTCGTCGCACTCGGTGTGCTTATCACCGTGCATGAGTTTGGGCATTTCTGGGTTGCCCGCCGTTGCGGCGTTCGCGTCGAACGTTTCTCCATCGGCTTCGGGAAGGCATTGTGGCGCCGTCATGATCGTCAGGGCACCGAGTATGTCATCGCGCTGATCCCTCTGGGCGGCTATGTGAAAATGCTCGATGGTCGGGTCGATGAGGTCCCTGAAGAACTTCGGCATCGGGCATTCAACCACAAAACGGTCTGGCAGCGTGCGGCTATTGTCAGTGCCGGACCCATTGCCAACTTCGTATTTGCCGTCATTGCCTACTGGCTGGTGTTTATCATTGGCGTGCCGGGTATCCGTCCGGTAGTGGGTGAGGTTTTGCCCGGATCGATTGCCGCACAGGCGCAAATTTCACCGGGAATGGAACTAAAGTCAATTGATGGCATCGAAACGCCTGACTGGGATAGCGCGCGTCTGGCCTTGATTGGCAGGATTGGCGAACCTGACGTTGTTTTCGAAACCGCACCGTTAGGTTCCACCAGTACAGAGAGCAAACGGCTTGATCTGCAACGCTGGCATTTCGATCCGGAAAGGCAGGATCCGGCGGTGTCGCTGGGGATTGTACCGAAAGGGCCTCAGGTTGAAGCGGTGTTGACTCAGGTCCAGCCCCGCTCTGCCGCTGAAAAAGCGGGTTTGCAAGTCGGGGACAGGATCGTTAAAGTCGATGGTCAATTGCTGGCTCGCTGGCAGCAGTTTGTCATTGCCGTGCGTGATAACCCTGGCAAACCGATTACGCTGGAGGTGGAAAGAGGCGGAGATACGCTGTCCTTTACGCTAACACCTGACAGTAAAACGGTGGGAAAAGGGCGGCTGGAAGGGTTTGCTGGCGTGGTGCCGAAAGTAACCCCTTTGCCTGATGAGTACAAAACCGTGCGCCAGTATGGGCCGTTCAGCGCCATCTATGAAGCTGGGAATAAAACCTGGCTGTTGATGAAACTGACAGTCAGTATGCTGGGTAAGTTGATTACCGGCGACGTGAAGCTGAATAACCTGAGCGGTCCGATTTCTATCGCACAGGGAGCAGGCATGTCAGCAGATTATGGATTGGTGTATTACCTGATGTTTTTGGCGTTGATTAGCGTCAATCTGGGGATTATCAATCTGTTCCCTCTGCCGGTACTGGATGGTGGTCATCTGCTCTTTCTGGCGATTGAAAAGCTAAAGGGTGGACCGGTTTCCGAGCGTGTGCAGGACGTCAGTTATCGCATTGGCACGGTGTTGCTGGTGATGTTAATGGGGCTTGCACTTTTCAATGATTTCTCCCGCCTGTAGGCGTGGATTAGGTTAGGAAAAACGCATAACAACGATGGCGATGAAAAAGTTGCTCATAGCGTCGCTGCTGTTTAGCAGCGCCACCGTATACGGTGCAGACGGGTTCGTAGTGAAAGATATTCATTTCGAGGGCCTGCAGCGGGTTGCCGTCGGTGCGGCATTGCTCAGCATGCCTGTTCGGGTGGGGGATACTGTCACTGACGAGGATATCGGTAACACCATTCGGGCTTTGTTTGCGACCGGGAACTTCGAGGATGTCCGTGTCCTGCGTGATGGGAATTCGCTGCTGATTCAGGTCAAAGAGCGTCCGACCATTGCCAGCCTGACCTTCTCCGGCAACAAAGCGGTGAAGGAAGAAATGCTCAAGGAGAACCTTGAGGCATCGGGTGTGCGCGTCGGTGAAGCACTGGACCGCACCACCTTGTCCAACATTGAAAAAGGGTTGGAAGATTTCTACTACAGCGTAGGTAAATATAGCGCCACGGTGAAAGCGGTAGTGACGCCGCTGCCTCGCAATCGTGTCGATCTCAAACTGGTGTTTACCGAAGGGGTATCCGCCAAAATCCAGCAAATCAATATTGTCGGTAATAAATCTTTCAGTTCCGATGAGCTGATTTCCCGTTTCCAGTTACGCGATGAAGTGCCGTGGTGGAACGTGGTGGGAGATCGCAAATACGAGAAGCAGAAACTGTCAGGCGACCTGGAAACGCTGCGCAGTTTCTATCTCGACCGCGGCTACGCGCGTTTCAATATTGATTCAACGCAGGTGAGCCTGACGCCGGATAAAAAAGGCATTTACATCACTGTCAACATTACCGAGGGCAACCAGTACAAACTCTCGGGTGTGGTAGTGCGTGGCAACCTGGTGGGACACGCCACTGAAATTGAAGATTTAACCCGCATCCAACCGGGGGAGCTGTATAACGGCACCAAAGTAACCCGGATGGAAGAGGACATCAAAAAATTGCTGGGACGTTACGGTTATGCTTATCCCCGCGTGGTGACTCAGCCGGACATCAACGATACCGACAAGACCGTACGCTTGAACATCAATGTGGATGCGGGTAACCGCTTCACAGTGCGTCGTATTCGTTTTGAAGGCAATGATGTGTCCAAAGATTCCGTACTGCGCCGTGAAATGCGCCAGATGGAAGGTGGCTGGCTTGGCAACGATCTGGTGCAACAGGGTAAAGAGCGACTGAACCGTCTTGGGTATTTTGAAAGTGTCGATACCGAGACCCAGCGCGTGCCCGGAACACCGGATCAGGTTGACGTGGTGTACAAGGTCAAGGAGCGCAATACTGGTAGCCTTAACTTCGGTGTGGGCTTCGGTACAGAAAGCGGTATCAGCTTCCAGGCCGGTGTGCAGCAGGACAACTGGCTGGGAACCGGTAACTCGGTAGGGATTAGTGGTACCCGTAACGACTACCAGACCTATGTTGAACTGTCGATGACTGACCCGTACCTCACGGTGGATGGTGTGAGTCTCGGTGGTCGTGTTTTCTACAACAACTTCAAAGCGTTGAATGCTGATCTGGCCGACTATACCAACCAAAGCTATGGTATCGGTTCAACGCTGGGCTTCCCGATCAACGAAAACAACTCGTTACGCCTGGGTCTGGACTACGTGCATAACTCGTTGTCGGATATGAAACCTCAGGTCGCAATGTGGCGCTATCTGAATAAAGCGGGCGTCGATCCTGATCCTAACTCGACGTCCAGCGCCAGCTTCAGTGCCAACGATTTCTTCCTGACGCCAGGATGGACTTACAACAACCTTGACCGTGGCTACTTCCCGACCGCAGGTAACCGTGTCAACCTGAGTACCAAGGTGACGGTGCCGGGTTCGGATAACGAGTACTATAAGATGACCTTTGATTCCGCCAGCTATTTCCCGCTGAGCGAGAGTCGCAATTGGGTGCTGATGGCGAAAACCAAAGCGGGTTATGCTGATGGTCTGAGCGGTAAAGAAGTGCCGTTCTACGATAACTTCTTTGCGGGCGGCTCCAACACAGTGCGTGGTTTCCGTTCCAACACCATCGGTCCGAAAGCGGCCTACTACACCGCTGGGTCTTGTTCATCATCAAGCGTGTCATCGTGTAGCATCGCTAACTCGACTGATGCGGTGGGTGGTAACGCGATGGCGGTGGCCAGTGCCGAGTTAATCGTTCCAACACCGTTTATTAGCGATAAGTACGCCAGCTCTGTACGTACGTCGTTCTTCGTTGATGCCGGTACTGTGTGGGATACGCACTGGGAGAATACCGCCCAGACGTTGGCGGCTGGTATACCGGATTACAGTAAGCCTGGCAACATCCGTATGTCTTCGGGTCTTGCCGTGCAGTGGGTTTCACCTCTGGGGCCATTGGTCTTCTCTTACGCTCAGCCGTTTAAGAAGTATGATGGGGATCGCTCCGAGCAGTTCCAGTTTAACATTGGTAAGACCTGGTAAACGGGCTGCGTAGGTTTGAGTTTGAAAGGAAGATGTATCGGCATCCGGTGGCGATTTGAGCATATAGCTTGACTGCCGATGCCGTGATTACGATAAGCGCGTTCAGCGCAGAAATACTTAGGGTAAGGAGTTTTAACGTGAAAAAGTGGTTGTATGCCGCAGGGTTGGGTTTAACGCTGGCTGTTTCTGCTGGTGCTCAGGCTGCTGATAAGATTGCGATTGTCAATGTTTCCAGCATCTTCCAACAGTTGCCGCAGCGTGAAGCCGTAAGCAAACAGCTGGAAAACGAGTTCAAAGGCCGTGCTGCAGAATTGCAGTCCATGGAACGCTCTCTGCAGGAAAAAATGCAGAAGCTGCAGCGTGATGGTTCTACCATGAAAGCCAGCGATCGTTCCAAAATGGAAAGCGACGTGATGGCTCAGCGTGAGCAGTTCTCCAGCAAAGCTCAGGCTTTCGATCAAGACAATCGCCGTCGTCAGATGGAAGAACGCAACAAAATCCTGAGCCGTATTCAGGACGCGGTAAAAGCGGTTGCCACCAAGCAAGGTTATGACGTGGTTATCGACGCTAACGCGGTTGCTTATGCCGACAATGCGAAAGACATTACTGCTGACGTGCTGAAACAGGTTAAATAATCCATGTTTTCAATTCGACTGGACGCCTTGGCTCAACAGTTGGATGCACAATTACACGGTGATGGCGATATCGTCATCACCGCTGTTGCTTCTATGCATTCAGCACAAGCTGGACAGATTACATTTTTATCCGATAGCCGCTATCGTGAACAACTGAGCAGCACCCAGGCTTCGGCGGTAGTACTGACGCAAGCGGATTTGCCGTTCTGCAATAATGCCGCTGCGCTTGTGGTAAAGAATCCTTATTTGGCCTATGCGCGTATGGCGCAGTTGATGGATACAACGCCGGCGCCTGCACAGGGGATCGCACCTTCAGCGGTGATTGCTCCTGATGCGCGTTTAGGAGATGGGGTTTCGATTGGGGCTAATGCAGTTATTGAATCCGGCGTTGAGCTGGGTGACGGCGTGGTGATTGGTGCCGGTTGCTTCGTCGGTAAGCATGCCCGTATTGGTGCAGGCACCCGTTTATGGGCCAATGTGGCGATTTACCATAACGTTGTATTGGGTGAGCAGTGCCTGATTCAGTCCGGTGCGGTCATCGGTTCCGACGGATTTGGGTACGCTAATGATCGTGGTAATTGGATCAAAATTCCCCAGTTGGGAACGGTCATCATCGGCGATCGTGTTGAGATCGGTGCCAGTACCACTATCGATAGAGGGGCGCTGGACGACACCATTATTGGTAACGGTGTCATCATTGATAACCAATGTCAGATTGCACACAACGTTGTGATTGGGGACAATACCGCAGTTGCTGGTGGGGTAATCATGGCGGGCAGTCTGAAGATTGGCCGGTATTGCATGATTGGCGGTGCCAGTGTGATCAATGGTCACATGGAGATTTGCGACAAGGTTACAGTCACAGGGATGGGGATGGTCATGCGGCCGATCACCGAGCCGGGCGTTTATTCATCCGGGATCCCATTACAACCGAACAAAGTCTGGCGCAAAACAGCCGCGCTGGTGATGAATATTGATGAAATGAGTAAACGACTCAAGGCTGTCGAGCGTAAGCTCGAAGACCGCTAATCGTCCGTATTCGTTCCTCTGTGTTTCGGGTGTAAGACTCACGCCGACGTGCGCAATTTTTGTTTGCGGCCTGCATGTTGTTCCTCCCTTGTTGGGGAATACGCAGGCCGTGTTGTTAACGCTATCAATTTTTATTGACAGGAAGAGTATTTTGAATACAGACACGCATACTCTGCATATCGAAGAGATTCTGGATCTACTACCACACCGCTATCCGTTCTTGCTGGTGGATCGTGTACTGGATTTTGAGAAAGGAAAATTCCTGCGAGCGGTAAAAAATGTTTCTTTTAACGAGCCGTTCTTTCAGGGGCATTTTCCTGGCAAACCGATTTTCCCCGGAGTGTTGATTCTGGAAGCTATGGCGCAGGCTACCGGTATTCTGGCGTTTAAGAGCATGGGTAAACTGGAGCCGGGTGAATTGTATTACTTTGCTGCCATAGATGAAGCACGTTTCAAACGTCCGGTTGAACCGGGCGACCAGATGATTCTGGAAGTTGAGTTCATCAAGGAGCGCCGCGGTATTGCGCGTTTCAAAGGTGTTGCTAAAGTTGATGGTGAAGTGGCTTGTGAAGCGGAAATGATGTGCGCTCGTCGTCGGGAGGGCTGATTAGTGATTGATCAAACCGCCTTTATTCACCCCAGTTCCATTGTTGAAGACGGCGCTGTTATCGGTGCCGGTGTGCATATTGGTCCATTTTGCCATATCGGTGCGCAGGTTGAGATCGGTGCAGGTACGGTACTGAAGTCCCATGTCGTTGTTAACGGCATTACCAAAATCGGTTGTGACAACGAGATTTATCAGTTTGTCACGATCGGTGAGGTTAATCAGGATCTGAAATACGCCGGTGAGCCGACCCGTGTTGAAGTGGGCGATCGTAACCGTATCCGTGAGAGTGTGACTATTCACCGTGGTACTGCGCAAGGCGGTGGGTTGACTAAAGTCGGTAACGATAACCTGCTGATGATCAATACCCATATTGCTCACGACTGTGTTGTCGGCAATCGCTGCATTCTGGCAAATAACGCTACGCTGGGTGGTCATGTCAGCGTTGATGATTTCGCGATTATCGGCGGTATGACAGCGGTGCACCAGTTCTGCGTCATCGGCGCGCACGTAATGGTGGGCGGTTGCTCTGGCGTAGCGCAGGATGTCCCTCCGTATCTGATAGCTCAAGGCAACCATGCCACGCCATTTGGTATCAATATTGAAGGGCTTAAGCGTCGTGGGTTTGAGAAAGAGACCTTGCACGCTATCCGCAATGCTTACAAGTTGATCTACCGCAGCGGTAAAACGCTGGATGAGGTAAAAGCTGACCTTGAGGCTCTGGCGGCAGAGCATCCAGCGGTACAGGCCTATCTTGATTTCTTTAGCCGCTCAACGCGTGGCATTATTCGATAAGACATGACACAACGTCCCTTGACTATCGGACTGGTCGCCGGAGAAACCTCCGGCGATATTCTTGGCGCCGGTTTGATTCGTGCGCTAAAAGCGCACATGCCTGATGCCCGCTTTGTCGGTGTGGCGGGGCCACTGATGCAGGCTGAAGGTTGCGAAGCCTGGTACGAGATGGAAGAACTGGCGGTAATGGGCGTGGTTGAAGTGCTGGAACGCCTGCCCCGCTTGCTGAAAATCCGTCGTGACCTGACGCAGCGTTTCAGCGAATTGCAACCCGATGTGTTTGTCGGTATCGATGCGCCTGATTTCAATATCACCCTGGAAGGCCGCCTCAAGCGCAATGGTATCAAAACCATCCACTATGTCAGTCCGTCGGTATGGGCGTGGCGACAAAAGCGCGTTTTCAAGATAGGTAAAGCGACGCATCTGGTGCTGGCGTTTCTGCCGTTCGAAAAAGCCTTTTATGATCGTTTCAATGTACCTTGCCGTTTTATCGGTCACACCATGGCGGATGCAATGCCATTGCGTCCAGACAAAGCGGCGGCCCGGCGTGCACTGGGATTGCCGGAGCAGGGGCGTTGTCTGGCGATATTGCCCGGCAGTCGTGGTGCCGAAGTGGACATGCTGAGTGCGGATTTCCTGAAAACGGCGCAGATGCTGCGGCAAACCTATCCGGAACTGGAGATTGTCGTACCGCTGGTTAACTCGCGCCGCCGTGAGCAGTTCGAAAAAATCAAAGTGGATGTTGCTCCTGATATGGCGGTTCGACTGCTGGATGGGCAGGCGCGTGAAGCGATGATAGCCTGTGATGCCACGCTGCTGGCGTCCGGTACGGCTGCGCTGGAGTGTATGCTGGCGAAGTGCCCGATGGTGGTCGGTTACCGCATGAAGCCCTTTACCTATTGGCTGGCGAAACGACTGGTGAAAACACCATGGGTCTCATTGCCCAATTTGCTGGCAGGACGCGAACTGGTCAGAGAATTACTGCAGGATGATTGCACTCCTGACAAACTGTCGGCAGCGTTATTGCCCTGGCTTGAAGGCGGCGATGTGGCGCAGCACTTGCAGCAGACATTCTTACATTTGCATGAGCAGATTCGATGCGACGCTGATGAACAGGCGGCGCAAGCAGTACTGGAGCTGTGGCGGTCATGAGTGAAGTTTTTGTTTATCCACCGGCACATTGTATTGCCGGTGTGGATGAAGTTGGGCGTGGTCCGCTGGTTGGGGCGGTGGTAACGGCGGCGGTGATTTTGGACCCGAGTCGCCCGATCGTTGGACTGGCAGATTCCAAAACGCTCAGCGAGAAACGTCGTCTGGCGTTATATGATGAGATTCGCGAAAAGGCGTTGGCCTGGAGTCTGGGTCGTGCCGAGCCGGAAGAGATCGACACGCTTAATATCCTGCACGCTACCATGCTGGCGATGCAGCGTGCGGTGGCTGCGTTGCCTGTTACTCCAGATTTTGTGCTGATAGACGGCAATCGTTGCCCGGCTTTGCCGATGCCGTCACAGGCGGTGGTTAAGGGCGACAGTCGGGTGGCAGAAATCAGTGCGGCCTCGATTCTGGCTAAAGTGACGCGGGATCGTGAAATGGAAGTGTTGGACCAACAATTTCCAGAGTATGGATTTGCGCAGCACAAAGGGTATCCTACGGCATATCATCTTGAAAAGCTGGCGACGCTGGGCGCCACCCTTCACCACAGGCGCAGTTTTGCCCCGGTTAAGCGGGCGCTGGGTCTGGCGTAACGCAACCGTATGTAACACAAGCGCCTGTAACGTAAACGCATAGTGTGCCTGAGAGTATGCATCAGGCGATTTACTGAAAAGATTATGGGATCCGGAAATGGCCGAACCACGTTTTGTTCACCTGCGTGTTCACAGTGACTATTCCATGATCGATGGGCTGGCGAAGACCGGCCCGTTGGTAAAAAAAGCCGCCGCGCTGGGGATGCCAGCGCTGGCTATCACCGACTTTACCAACCTGTGTGGGCTGGTGAAGTTCTATGGCGGCGCGCATAGCGCCGGTATCAAGCCGATCATCGGGGCAGATTTTTATCTGCAGAGCGAAGAGTTAGGCGACGAACTGGCGCATCTCACCGTTCTGGCAATGAATAACGAAGGTTATCAGAACCTGACGTTGCTGATTTCGCGGGCTTATCAACGCGGGTATGGTGCTGATGGCCCGACCATTGACCGGGAATGGCTGGTGGAACATCAGGCCGGGATACTGCTGTTGTCCGGTGGGCGTCATGGTGATATTGGCAAGTTTTTGTTGCGTGGTAATCAGGTGCTGGTGGAGCAGAGCGTCGCGTTTTATCAGCAACATTTTCCTCAGCGGTTTTACCTCGAACTGACGCGTACCGGCCGACCGGATGAAGAAAGCTATCTGCATGCGGCAATAAAACTGGCGACCGCGCATGGCCTGCCGGTCGTTGCGACTAACGACGTTTGCTTTATCAGCCAGGATGATTTTGAGGCACATGAAATCCGCGTAGCGATTCATGACGGCTTTACGCTGGATGACCCTAAGCGTCCCCGTAATTACAGCCCGCAGCAGTACATGCGCAGTGAAGACGAGATGTGCGAGCTGTTTGCCGACATCCCTGAAGCGCTGATTAACACGGTAGAGATCGCCAAACGCTGTAACGTGACTATTCGGCTCGGTGAATATTTCCTGCCGCAATTCCCGACCGGCGACATGTCGACCGAAGACTATCTGGTGATGTGTGCCAAAAAAGGGTTGGAAGAGCGACTGGCGTTCCTGTTCCCGGATGAAGAAGTACGGGCTCAGCGCCGCCCGGAATACGATGAACGTCTGGATATCGAACTCGGCGTTATCAACCAGATGGGGTTCCCCGGCTACTTCCTGATTGTGATGGAGTTTATCCAGTGGTCAAAGGATAACGACGTACCGGTAGGCCCGGGACGAGGCTCCGGCGCAGGCTCGTTGGTGGCGTATGCACTGAAAATAACCGACCTGGACCCGCTGGAGTTTGACCTGCTGTTCGAACGTTTCCTCAACCCGGAACGTGTGTCGATGCCTGACTTCGACGTCGACTTTTGCATGGAAAAACGCGATCTGGTGATAGACCACGTCGCGGATATGTATGGCCGTGATGCGGTGTCGCAAATCATCACCTTCGGTACCATGGCGGCTAAAGCGGTAATCCGTGATGTGGGCCGTGTGTTGGGACATCCGTATGGTTTTGTCGACAGAATTTCCAAGCTGGTGCCGCCTGACCCAGGGATGACGCTGGAGAAAGCCTTTGCGGCCGAGCCGCAATTAGGTGAGATCTACGAGGCGGATGAGGAAGTCAAAGCGCTGATCGATATGGCGCGCAAGCTGGAAGGGGTGACCCGTAACGCCGGTAAACACGCCGGGGGGGTGGTGATTTCGCCGACCAAAATCACCGATTTTGCGCCGCTTTATTGCGATCAGGAAGGCAATCACCCGGTTACCCAGTTTGATAAGAGCGACGTAGAATACGCCGGTCTGGTGAAGTTCGACTTCCTCGGCTTACGCACGTTGACCATCATTAACTGGGCGCTAGAGATGATCAACGCCCGGCGCGAAAAGCAAGGGCTGGAACCGGTCGATATCGCCGCCATTCCGCTGGACGACAAGAAAAGTTTCGATATGCTGCAGCGTTCGGAAACCACAGCGGTATTCCAGCTTGAATCGCGCGGCATGAAAGACCTGATTAAGCGCCTTAAGCCGGACTGCTTTGAAGACATGATAGCATTGGTGGCGCTGTTTCGTCCGGGGCCGCTGCAGTCGGGGATGGTGGATAACTTCATCGACCGTAAGCACGGGCGTGAAGAAATCTCCTACCCGGATATTCAGTGGCAGCATGAAACACTGAAACCCGTGCTGGAACCGACCTATGGTATCATTCTGTATCAGGAACAAGTGATGCAGATTGCCCAGGTACTGGCGGGGTATACCCTCGGTGGCGCGGATATGTTGCGCCGTGCGATGGGTAAGAAAAAGCCCGAAGAGATGGCTAAACAGCGCTCGGTATTCAAAGAGGGTGCTGAGAAGATGGGCGTCGACGGTGAACTGTCGATGAAGATCTTCGATTTGGTGGAAAAGTTCGCCGGTTACGGGTTTAACAAATCGCATTCTGCTGCTTACGCATTGGTATCGTACCAGACGCTGTGGCTAAAGGCGCACTACCCGGCAGAGTTCATGGCGGCGGTGATGACCGCTGATATGGACAACACCGATAAGATAGTCGGGCTGGTGGATGAGTGCTGGCGTATGGGATTGAAGATCCTGCCGCCAGACATCAACAGCGGGCTGTACCATTTCCACGTTAATGATGACGGCGAGATTGTCTATGGCATCGGCGCCATCAAAGGGGTGGGCGAGGGGCCGATCGAAGCAATTATCGATGCGCGCAACAATGGCGGTTATTTCCGCGATTTATTTGATCTGTGCGCCCGTACGGATATTAAGAAGCTGAACCGACGAGTATTGGAAAAGCTGATTATGTCCGGCGCGTTTGACCGTCTTGGTCCCCATCGTGCGGCGCTGATGAATTCGCTGGCAGATGCCATGAAATCCGCCGATCAGCATGCAAAGGCGGAGGCTATCGGTCAGGCGGATATGTTCGGCGTACTGGCGGAAACCCCCGAACAGGTGGAGCAATCCTACAGTACCGTGCCGCCGTGGCCAGAGCAGGTGGTGCTGGATGGTGAAAGGGAAACACTGGGGTTGTACCTGACCGGCCACCCCATCAACCAGTATCTGAAGGAAATCGAACGTTACGCCGGAGGCGTGCGTTTGAAAGACATGCATCCCACGGAGCGGGGAAAAATGACCACTGCCGTTGGGCTGGTGCTTGCCGCCCGGGTGATGGTCACCAAGCGGGGTAACCGCATTGGGGTCTGCACGCTGGATGATCGTTCCGGTCGTCTGGAAGTGATGTTGTTTACCGATGCGCTGGAAAAATATCAGCACCTGCTGGAACAGGATCGTATTTTGATAGCCAGCGGACAGGTCAGCTTTGATGACTTCAGCGGTGGACTTAAAATGACAGTCAGAGAGTTAATGGATATCAGCGAAGCGCGTGAAAAATATGCGCGTGGACTTGCTATCTCGCTGACTGACAGGCAAATTGATGACCAGTTGTTAAACCGTCTTCGTCAGTCGTTGGAACCCCATCGATCGGGGACGATTCCGGTGCATCTTTACTACCAGCGTCAGGATGCGCGCGCCCGGCTACGTTTTGGTGCCGCATGGCGTGTGACGCCTACCGACGTGTTGCTGAATGATTTACGCACCCTGGTTGGTAATGAACAGGTTGAGCTGGAATTTGACTAAAATAGGAATACTATGAGTCTGAATTTTCTTGATTTTGAGCAGCCGATTGCAGAGTTGGAAGCGAAGATTGATTCCCTGACCGCAGTCAGTCGCCAAGATGAAAAATTGGATATTAACCTGGACGAGGAAGTAAAGCGTCTGCGTGAAAAGAGCGTAGAACTGACGCGTAAAATCTTCGCCGATCTGGGTGCCTGGCAGATTGCCCAATTGGCTCGCCATCCGCAGCGTCCTTATACTCTGGACTATGTTCAGCATATTTTCTCTGACTTTGATGAGTTGGCAGGCGATCGCGCTTATGCCGATGACAAAGCGATCGTCGGCGGGATTGCCCGTCTCGACGATCGGCCAGTGATGATTATTGGTCATCAGAAAGGCCGCGAAACCAAAGAAAAAATTCGTCGCAATTTCGGTATGCCGGCTCCGGAAGGCTACCGTAAAGCACTGCGTCTGATGGAGATGGCCGAGCGCTTTAAAATGCCGATCATCACCTTTATCGACACCCCAGGCGCCTATCCGGGCGTGGGCGCGGAAGAACGCGGTCAGTCTGAAGCGATTGCCCGTAATCTGCGTGAAATGTCCGGCCTGCGTGTACCGATTGTGTGTACCGTTATCGGGGAAGGTGGCTCCGGCGGTGCACTGGCCATCGGTGTTGGCGATAAAGTGAACATGCTGCAATACAGCACCTATTCGGTGATTTCGCCGGAAGGCTGTGCCTCGATTCTGTGGAAGAGCGCCGATAAAGCGCCGCTGGCGGCAGAAGCGATGGGCATTACCGCTCCGCGCCTGAAAGAGCTGAAGCTGATTGATTCCGTTATCCCAGAACCGCTGGGCTCTGCTCATCGCGATGTGGCTGCGATGGCGGCGTCTCTGAAGTCTCAGTTACTGTCTGACTTAAAAGAACTGGATACACTGAGCGAACAGGAACTGTTGAACCGTCGTTACCAGCGTTTGATGAACTACGGCTACTGCTGATTTAGCTCACTTGACGCCAGAAAAGTCCGCGATTGGGAACGATCGCGGACTTTTTGTTATGCTGATAACGGTTTTAGGCGATGCCTGATTTCCATTACGGTGATTGCCCGGATTGCCCGGATTGCCCGGATTGCCTGATTAGACCCTTTCCCCTTGTTTCATGACATCGTATCGACAAGCGTGGTGGTACGCCTTTTCGGAGAACCAACCTTATGCTGACACTGCTGGATATTCACCATATCGCGATTATTACCTCGGATTATGAGCGCAGTAAGCGCTTTTATTGCGACGTGCTCGGTTTTACGCTGCAACAAGAAGTTTACCGGGCAGCCCGTGATTCCTGGAAAGGGGATCTGGCGCTCAATGACCGCTACCTGATCGAACTGTTTTCATTTCCCTCGCCGCCTGCACGGGTTAGCCGACCGGAAGCCTGCGGGCTGCGCCATCTGGCGTTTGCGGTTGACGATATCGAACAGGCGGTCACCGCGTTGCACACTGCAGGTGTAGACTGCGAACCGGTACGGACGGACGAGTATACCGGGCGTCGGTTTACGTTTTTCGCTGATCCTGATGGGTTACCGCTCGAATTGTATGAACGCTGAGACCGATATTTCCTCCACACTGTTGACCACCGTTGGCGAACAGCTAGCTACCGGCGGGCGTTATCTGGTGGCTTACAGCGGCGGTCTGGACTCCACCGTGTTGCTACATGTGATGACACGCCTGCGTTTACCTCGCGCCTTGTCGTTACGGGCGGTATACGTGCATCACGGTTTGAGTGTGAATGCCGATGCATGGGCCGAGCACTGTCGTACCCAGTGTATTAACTGGCAGGTGCCGTTTAATGTGCTGGCTGTGAAGGTGGATGCACGCGATGGCGGCATTGAAGCGGCGGCCCGAACGGCGCGTTATCAGGTTTTGCATCAACATCTGTGTGAGGGAGAAACGCTGCTGACGGCTCAGCATCAGGATGATCAGAGCGAGACCTTTCTGCTGGCGCTTAAACGCGGTAGCGGCCCGGCAGGATTAGCGTCGATGGCGGCAAGTGCCACCCTGAACGGTGTGACGCTGTTGCGACCGCTGTTGGGTATCAGCCGTGAGCAACTGGAAGGGTATGCCAGGGCGCACCAGTTGGTTTGGGTGGAGGACGACAGTAATGCCGATGAGCGTTACGACCGTAACTTTCTGCGTCGACAAGTGCTGCCGGCACTCAGACAGCGCTGGCCCCATTTCCCTTCAGCCGTAGCGCGCAGTGCGGCACTCTGTGCCGAGCAGGAACAATTGTTGGATGAATTGCTGGCGGAGTCGCTGGCAACGTTGCGTAATGCCGATGGCGGATTAAGTGTGGATGCGCTGATCCCCATGAGCGCGACACGACGATTTGCGTTGCTGCGTCGCTGGCTGTCAGAGCAGGGGGCGCGTATGCCATCCCGCGAGCAATTGATGCGATTATGGCATGAGGTGGCACTCAGCCGTGAGGATGCCAACCCCCAGCTACAACTCGGCTCATGGCAGGTCAGACGGTTTCGTCATTATCTTTATTGGCTGCCGACAATGCAGCCGGTAACCGGTTATGTGTTGCCGTGGCGACCGACCGTCGCGCCGTTATCTCTACCGGATGGTCTTGGGCAACTGACGCTTTCGGCACAAGGGATTCGGGTGCGGCAGCCACGTAGCGATGAAAGCGTGACAGTACGCTTTGGCTTTCAGGGTTATGTACAGATAGTCGGGCGCGAGCACGGTCGCCCGATAAAGAAGCTGTGGCAGGAGCTGGGTGTACCGCCGTGGCTGCGCGATCGTACACCGCTGATATTTTACAACGAGCAGTTGATTGCAGCGGTGGGGCGGTTTGTGACCCGTGACGGGCAGGTGATGCCGGATGACGGCAAGCCGTTTATCGATGGCGAATGGTTTATCGACTGGTGCAAGGCGGAATGAAAACGGACAACCTAAGGTTGCCCGTTCGTGTTGCGAGGATAGGGGTCAGGGTTCACTGACGACAACTTTTCCAATCTCTGGGTGACTGAAGCTGAGGATATGGTCGAGACGGAGTTCGCGTTGTTGGCCCGCGTCGTCAATCACCAGATATTCGATGTTTTTTCGAGAGATCATATCACTGGCTTTACCCACCACGACTTCGCCATTACGCAGTTCTACCGTTAACGTCAAATGCTGCTGGCAGGTGGCTTCCAGGTTATCGTAGTCATCACAATTAATGGGTTGATATTCATTACTCATTGACATAATCGCTCACCAATAAGTTAGCGGCGGCATAGGCCGCCTGTTCCCTGACAGAGGATGGTAACTCGCTGTTTGTCGCGATGCCATCCAGGGTTTTCAACACACAACCCAGCGCGTCGGGTATATACCCCAGATCACCACTGGCGATCTCCGCGTACAGACGGCGTACTAATTCACTGTATTGTTGCACAATATCCTCCCTTAGAGCTTAACCCGGTAGAGATTCATGCACCCTTCGCTGTTATCGTGACTGCAATGTAATTCTACGAAGATAAACTCTCCTCTTCTTTCCGACTATAGCATAGGCCCCGGCAGGTTATCAGCATAATGCAACAGCATATTCTGCCATTACCGCCGGTTTGACGCGCGCGACTGTGATGTCGGTCGCTGCTGGGGTAGACTACCGGTTCTGTGACAAGGGGTAGAGAATGGCCTTAAAAGCAACGGTTTATAAAGCCAGTGTTAACATCGCCGATATGGATCGCGCGTTTTTCCAGGATGTCAGCCTGACGCTGGCTCAGCACCCTTCGGAAACCGACCAACGCATGATGCTGCGACTGTTGGCATGGATCTGTCATGCTGATGAGCAACTGAGTTTTACCAAAGGATTGTGCGCGGATGACGAGCCGGAAATCTGGCGCCACAGCGATGATGGTCGATTGATGTTATGGATTGAACTGGGGTTGCCGGACGAGAAGCGTCTGAAAAAAGCCTGCAGCCTGTCACCTGACGTGGTGCTCTATGCTTACGGTGAGCGTGCTGCCCGGGTGTGGTGGCAAAGCATGGCGGATAAAGCACGAGCCCTGTCTAACCTGACGGTACGTTTTTTGGATGATCAGCAACTGGCGAGTCTGGCTGCATTAGCCAGACGCACCATGACGTTACAAGCGACGTTGCAGGAGGGAACTATTTGGCTGTCCGACGATCAGAATAATCTGGAATTGTCGTTCAGTGACTGGCAAATTGCACAGGGTTAGGGATGATCTGACAGCATGCCAGCACAACACAGCAGGAGAATAAGGATGAAAAAACTGGCGACAGGGGTGATGCTTGTTGTTTTGTTATCGGGGCTGATGGGGTGTCATTCCCGTTCTCAGGTTCAGGATGAGCCGTTACGCCCGATGGCGCAGTATTATCGCGGTAAGCTGCCTTGTGGTACCTGCGGCGAGGCGGACACATCGCTTTTTTTGAGTGCGGATGGCAGTTTTGTTATGCAGGAGAGCTATCCATCGGGGGCTGATGGTAAGACGACGGTTGCGGAATCCGGTCGCTGGAGTCGCACTGCCGAGCGCCTGGTCTTGACCGATAGTCATGGTGAGAAGCGCTATTTCCGCCCATCGAATAATGATCTGGAAGTGTTGGGTGATGATGGTCATCCGCTGGCGACGGCTTCGCGTTACCGGCTTTTGGTGGTAGATAAGCAGGAGAAGTTGGCCGCACCCGATTGCATTAGCTGGCTTTCGAATGTCGACACGAGAGCGGGCACTACCGTGGCAGAGCGTCCTATAACGAAACAGCCGACTGGGTCTGTGCTTTCGGTGACGACCACGCAAGGGGTTGCAGCTATCCGCGTGAGCTATTACTCCCACTCCCGTGTGATCGCTTATCCCGTTTCATCGTCTTAATCTCATCGTTTTAATTTTATTTTTTTAACAACGACGTGAGCCGAATGAGTCGGCTTGCGTGAGCGGAGAACCTGGGTCGCACAGTTCTCCGCTCGGTGTGTTACCGTTACAGCATGCCTTTTAATTTATATAACCAGTCCAGCGCCTGACGCGGCGTCAGCGCATCGGGGTCGATAGACTCCAGCGCTTCCAGCGCTGGTGACGGCTCTTCTGGCGTTAGTAGCGCCAGTTGCGAACCATCAACATGGCTGGCGGAGGCATGACCAGCCAGTGACTCCAGTTCTTTCAGCTTTTGTCTGGCCCGTTTGATGACTTCTTTGGGTACGCCAGCCAGTGCGGCTACCGCCAGTCCATAACTCTTGCTGGCCGCCCCTTCCTGCACGCTGTGCATAAAGGCTATCGTGTCGCCGTGTTCCAGTGCGTCAAGATGGATATTGATCACCCCTTCCATTTTCTCCGGCAGGTTGGTGAGCTCGAAATAGTGGGTGGCGAACAACGTCATGGCTTTGATGTTGTTTGCCAGCGCTTCGGCACAGGCCCAGGCCAGCGATAAACCATCATAGGTGGAGGTGCCGCGCCCGATTTCATCCATCAGTACCAGGCTGTGTTCGGTAGCGTTATGCAGAATATTGGCGGTTTCCGTCATTTCCACCATAAAGGTGGATCGGCCAGATGCGAGGTCGTCAGCAGCACCGACGCGGGTGAATATACGGTCAACCGGGCCAATGACGGCCTGTTCGGCTGGGACGTAACTGCCAATATGTGCCAGTAAGACAATTAACGCCGCCTGGCGCATGTAGGTGCTTTTCCCGCCCATATTGGGGCCGGTGATGATCAGCAGTCGGCGCTGGGGTGACAGTGACAAGGGGTTGGCAATAAACGGTTCGCTCAGTACCCGCTCGACGACGGGGTGACGGCCGCCGCTGATTCTGATCCCCGGTTTGTCACTCAGGGTCGGGCAGACGTAATTCAGTGTGTCGGCACGCTCGGCCAGGTTGCTCAGCACATCCAGTTCCGCTAGTGCAGATGCACTTTGCTGGAGTTCCGCCAGATGCGGCAATAACAGGTCGAACAGCCCTTCATACAGCGCTTTTTCCAGCGCCAGCGCCTTGCCTTTTGAGGTCAGTACCTTATCTTCGTATTCTTTCAGTTCGGGAATGATGTAACGCTCGGCGTTTTTGAGCGTCTGACGGCGGACATAGTTCATCGGCACCAGGTGGCTTTGCCCACGGCTGACCTGAATGTAATAACCGTGTACACCGTTAAAGCCGACTTTCAGCGTATCGATACCGAGCCGCTCACGTTCACGGATCTCCAGTTTATCCAGATAATCGCTGGCACCGTCAGCCAGCATGCGCCATTCATCCAGCTCGTCGTTGTAACCGCTGGCAATAACCCCACCGTCGCGCACCAACACTGGCGGCGTTTCTACCACGGCGCGTTCCAGCAGGTCGCGCAGTTCATCGAAATGGCCGATAGAGGCGCGTAACTGCTGTACGGCTTCGGCGTTGACGGTTTCCAGCAGGGCATGGATATCGGGCAGTTGCTGAAACGCGTGACGCATTCTGGCCAAATCACGCGGGCGCGCGGAACGTAACGCCAGACGCGCCAGAATACGTTCCAGGTCGCCGACCTGACGCAAAAACGGTTGCAGTTCGGTGGCGGTATCCTGCAGCGCGCCGATAGCCTGTTGACGTTGCAGCAACACCTGAGTATCGCGAATGGGGGCGTGCAACCAACGCTTAAGCATACGGCTGCCCATCGCGGTCACGGTACAGTCGAGAACGGAAGCCAACGTGTTGTCGACCCCACCAGACAGGTTCTGCGTCAGTTCCAGATTACGGCGGGTTGCCGCATCCATAATAATGCCGTCCTGCTGGCGTTCCATGGTGATGCCACGGATATGCGGCAGCGATGTACGCTGGGTATCTTTGGCGTACTGCAACAGACAACCCGCGGCACGCAGGCCCAGTCGGGCTTGCTCTACGCCAAAACCGGTCAGATCGCGGGTACCAAATTGCAGGTTGAGCTGCTGGCGAGCGGTATCAAGCTCGAATTCCCACAGCGGACGGCGGCGCAGCCCGTGGCGGTGTTCGATCAGGGACATCGCTTCGAACGTTTCCGGATAGAGCAGTTCCGCCGGGTTGGTGCGCTGCAACTCAGCCGCCATGGTTTCCTTATCAACCGGCTCTACCAGACGAAAACGACCAGAGCTGATGTCCAGCGTGGCGTAACCAAATCCCCGGTTTTCCTGCCAGATGGCGGCCAGCAGGTTATCTTGTTTTTCCTGTAACAGCGCTTCGTCACTGATGGTGCCGGGGGTAACGATACGCACCACTTTACGTTCTACCGGCCCTTTGCTGGTCGCCGGGTCGCCAATTTGTTCGCAAATGGCTACGGATTCGCCTAACTGCACCAGCCGGGCCAGATAGTTTTCTACCGCGTGATGAGGGACACCGGCCATTGGAATCGGCTCACCCGCTGACGCGCCACGTTTGGTGAGCGAGATATCCAGCAATTGCGATGCGCGTTTGGCATCGTCATAAAACAGCTCATAGAAGTCGCCCATACGGTAAAACAGCAAAATATCGGGATGCTGGGCTTTCAACTTCAGATACTGCTGCATCATGGGGGTGTGGGCGTCTAAACTCTCTGGTGTACTCATCGCGTTGTGATGTCCATCTTCTTAAATTTTAATGCGTTAATGATACCGGCGATGATCATTAGCGCACATGAAATCCTGTGTTGCTCTGCTGGCCGGTTTGGTTATCACCCGGTGATTGGGCATATAGCCGACCTGCGTGGCTTTCATTCGTATGCAGGCTGCATGATAACGGAGTCTTCAAGGCAGGAAAACAAGAGGGGACGCCGCATTCTTCGAGCGCGCTCGAAACAATCGCGTTTGGTGATGGCGGTGACGTGGCTATCGATGCAAATCGAGGCCTGCGCGGCTGAGTTGGCAGCATTTCTCACATGGCTACCAGGCTCAGCCTCTTCTTCAAGGATCAAAAACGTCCTGTGTATGACGCGCCCGACGTGATGTCGTCTCCGTGGCGTCTGTATCAAAATGTTGACCAATGTTCGGCCGCGGGTTTTGAGTGTTTGCGTGTAGCATTTCTTCCCCCTGAAGAGTCCTGGCTGGATGTCAACAGAGGCGTTGCCTGATCTGCAACTGCCAGGTATCCATGATCGGTACTGGCCTGCGTTGTAGGGTTTTCCAGTCGGAATCGTCCCACCAACCCGGCAAGCAATTGCGACTGGTGGGTGAGGTTTGTCGCCGTCGTTGCGCCTTTTTCGACCAGCGATGCGTTTTGTTGTGTTACGAGGTCGAGCTGCCCTACGGCATCGGTAATTTGACTGATGGCGGAGACCTGCTCCTTCGCCGTAGAACTGATCTCTGTGATGAAGTCAGAGACGGTGCGTACTTGCGAAACGATGCTGTCCATCGATGCGCCAGCACTTTCAACCAGATGCGAACCGTTTTCGATTTTCTCCATACTGGAGCTGATCAGTTTTTTGATCTCTTTAGCGGCTTCAGCACTGCGTTGGGCTAGTGAGCGGACTTCACCCGCAACAACGGCAAAACCTCGACCCTGCTCACCGGCGCGGGCGGCTTCAACCGCTGCGTTCAGGGCCAGAATGTTAGTCTGGAAGGCGATGCCATCAATGATGGCGATGATCTCCGTGATTTGCTGGGCGCTGGCCGTGATGTCTTGCATGGTTGAGATCACCTGATGCATCACATCACCCCCTTGTTGCACCGTATCACGGGTTGACGACACGAGCCTGGTCGCTTGCTCCGCTGTTTCCGCGTTCTTTTGTACCGCGGAGCGAATTTCCATCATTGACGCTGTAGTCTGCTGTAAGCTGGAAGCTTGCTCTTCCGTACGCTTGCTCAGGTCGGTGTTGCCTGTGGATATCAGCATTGAATCGGTGAAAATAGCGTCGGAACTGGTACGTACCATCGCGACGATGCTCTGCAGACTATCTTTCATGTCGGCCAACGCGTTGAGCATTTCTCTGGCTTCGTCGCGGCCATGTACCTGGATGTGGCAGGTCAGGTCACCCCCGGCAATCTTCTGTGCCGCTTCGCAGGCATTCAGCAACGGTGAGGAGACGGCGGTGTGCAGGCGACGGCGTGCACCGAGGTAAAGGGCTAAACACACACATAGCGCCCCAATAAGTACGCCCATGCTGGTTCTGGCGTTCGATGCCTCGATCGCATCAAAGGCTGCCTGGTTCTTATCAGCGAAAGCATTAGAAACCTCAACAGTCTTGTCCACCGCTACGCGATGCGCTTCATAGAGCCTGTGCACGCCTGGCAGTCCCGCGCGCGCGGCCGCGGTATTGCCAGCGGCCAGCGGCTGCAATACGTCACGGCGCGCTGCCTCCATAAATTTCAGTGCGGCATTGTGTTGTTCTCCCAAAAGGTATTGCTCGATACCGAAGGTCGGTGTCTTGCGCCAGTAGTCCACACGAGTGGTATAGTCCTGGGCCAGTTTGTCGAACGTTTTTGTCGCTTCGGCTGGTGATAGCGTGCCATCAAGCCCTTGCGATAACGTCAGCCGAGCCTCAATCAGGTATAGAGGCGGTGGCAGGATATCCGCAGTGATGTCTTTCGCGGTGAAGATCTTACTGGCCTGCGAGAGCATTTGCTGCCCTGACCGCCAATTGACTGCACCTTGTGTTAACACTGACCCTAGACCGATAAGCAGCAAAAAAAGCAGGATGGATTTTATCGATTTCATTGGAACATCCTCTAAGTAGCGTCCTGGCAGAGAGTTTTTCTGCGCCCGAATTCGTTGCCAGCGAGAAGCTCGTGGCTGACTAAGCACACATGGTCAAATGGCCGCCTCATCATCCTGCAAGTCATTCCTGAACGCGGCTCATGAATTCCTACAGTAATTGTAATCGTTCTGGCATATATTGCTCGGGGCAATGTTCATGACAATCGGTTATTTCAGGCTATTTTTAAGAGAAATGCATTGCCGGGATGGGAATATTGTTTTTATAAAACAAGGTTATTGTCAGAATATTGTTGTCAGAGAGACGCCAGCCCTTGTTATGGGCTGGTTGTGTTGACCCGCTTCCTCTCGGTTAGTGCAATCCGGAATTAGATAATTGTGCTAATGATTTTGACCCTGACCTAAAACAGAACGAATTGGGTATGTCCGTAGAATTGGGTATGTCCGTATAAGTACTCGACTAACCTACCGTCAACCCGGCCCCTCGCTTGCAGCCGCTAACAGGGGGACCAGCACGTCGCTGATGGGGGTGGGAATACCGTGTAAATGGCCGTAGCGCTGTATCACGCCGTTACGGATATCCCACTCCAACGGGCGATTAGCCTGTCGGTCGGCGAGGATTGAGGTGCTTAAATCCGCTGGTGCATGATGGAAAACATCAACGATCTCCTGCACAACGCTATCGTCAAGCACCGCGCCTTGCGCACGTGCGACTGCCAGACATTCACGCAGATAGGCCAGCGCCAGCTCGGTAATATCCCCACGAGAGAACATCCCGGCGCGGCGATTTGCTAGCACCATCAGGCCGCCGACGGCATTTTGCAGCAGTTTACGCCAGGCCACCGAGGTGAAATCCGATGACAATTCAACCGTGCAGCGTGTGCCGCTGAGCGCATCAACGACCCGTTTTGCCTGAGGTACATCCGGCAGTGTCAGACGTGGTTTGGCGCGCAGCCAGACAGAGGCATCGGGTTCGCGCTGTGCCGGAAACCAGACGACTGAAGGCAGCACCTGTGCGCCGTTGACCAAAGGAGCCAGTTGGGTTTTCTGCTCGACGCCATTTTGCAGTGCACACACGACGGTATTTTCATCGCACAGTGTCGCCAGCCAGTCGGCGCAATCAGCAACCTGGGTCGTTTTCACCGCAAGAAACACCAAATCGAACGGATGGTTGAGAGTTGCAGGGTTACTCAATACCGGGCCAGGCACCACCACTTCACCGTCATCGTGGCGCAGAACTAACTGAGGATGTGCAGTGCGCCCGCAAAGGACTGGCGTGCGGTTAACGTCATGCAGTAGCGCCGCGATAGTGGTGCCGATAGCACCGGGGCCAATGAGCGCAATCGAAGGATGGTCTGGCATCTTGTCTCTCCTGATTTGACTGATTTATCACCAGTGTGCCGGTAGTCATCGTCGAGCGCAATTGGGTAGGGAATCATGGGGCGCTTGTTAGAGGAGCACGAGCGCCCTATGAGTCATTCATCACCTGCGCAATGCCGATGGCACGATGCCGAAGCGGCGGCGGAAAGCGGCGGTGAATTTGCTGTGAGATTCGTAACCGACATCAAGGGCGATGGCGGCAACTGAGCGTTCGGATGACTGCAATAACACCATGGCGGTTTCCAGCCGGGTTTCGCGCACGCAGCGGGTAATGGTGTTGTCTTCCTGCGCCAGTCGGCGGTTTAAGGTGCTGATAGTGGTGGATAGCGCTTGGGCCACCCGACCCGCTGACCAGTCGTCATATGGGCGTTGTGCCACTAGCCGACGCACGCGCTCACTCCAGTTCATCGTCACTGGCGGGGCGAGAACCACACCGGCGTGTTCAGCCAGTAGTAACAACACCTCCAGCATTCGGTGTTCACTCAGTGTGGCTGAACCGTCTGCATCGCGTAGTGCATCGACGGTGCGTAAAAACGCGGTTTTGATAGCAACGTTATCCGCCACCCTGGCGACTCGGCGTAGTGGTTCCAGCGCGGCAAACTGACCGAAAGACTGATAAAAATGGGTTATCGTCTCGGGTTGCAGGTTAAGGATCTGGGCCACATAGCGCCCTTGTGGCGCAGGGTCGTTGACAACATCCCATTGAGTGCCACGCGGTAAAATGAATATTTCTCCGGTCGAAAAATCACTGTGGCCTTCCGGTGCCAGCAACTGCTTGGTGCCAGAAACGACTAACCCAATCAGGTCGGCACGAATGACCACGGTGCGTAATGCGTATTGGCTGCGGGCAACAATCTGATGCAAAAGCAGCGGGCTGGTTGCAGCGTGTCGTGGGATAGGCTCGACGGGATTCGTCAGGGACAAGGCAGCATGATGGTGGGTTAGCGTCATCCCGTATTGTTATCCGTGGTGAAAATGGAGCAGAGATTGCACGAACCGGAACAACGGGAGCAAGGGCGGTTCGCTACTATTAGTCTCACAGTTTTAGTGTGTGCTGACACTCATCGTCGAGACGTCGCCGTTTGGAAAACGCGGTGAGTGACGGTCCAAGCCTATCATGAATAACAGAGGAGTATCGATATGAAAACCGGTTTGCGGATGTCCCGTTCCTGCGTTTCGTTATTTGCTGGTGCCATCATGACTGCTGCCGCAGCCCATGCGGATACGCTGACGTTGTCCAGCCCGGCAATTGCGCCGAACAGCACGCTGCCTGCCAGCTTTGAATTTAACGGTTTTGGCTGCAGCGGGCAGAACCAGTCCCCTGCGCTGAACTGGCATGGCGCACCAGCAGCAACTCAGAGTTTTGCCGTCACTGTCTATGACCCAGATGCACCGACGGGTTCCGGCTGGTGGCACTGGATGGTTATCAATATTCCAGCGAATGTACACAGCCTTGCCACTAACGCAGGCGAGATCGGTGGTAAGCACTTGCCAACGGGTGCCAGCCAGGTGCGTATTGACTACGGGGTGGCGGCATGGGGTGGTGTCTGCCCGCCAGCAGGTGACAAACCGCATCGGTATATTTTTACCGTGTACGCACTGAAAACCAAAACGCTGGATATTCCTAAAGACGCGAATCCGGCACTCGGCGGCTTTATGATCAACGCCAATACACTGGCTAAAGCCAGTTTCACGGCTTACTACGGCCGTCCGGCGCAATAATTGCCATCCATCTTTCCCCGTCAGAAGGCGGGGATATTTCTTTGCTGGTAAACCCGTGGTACGAGGTTTAGAAAAGGAGTAGAGCAATCCATTCTTTGACGATAATCACCGCTCAAACCATTTACACTGAGAAACGATGGTTGCCTCGTTTACCGCCCAGTGTACTATTGAGAGGAATCGCTGATTTTTGCCAGAACCGGACCTAATAATCTAATACCATGTACTTCTGCGTCAGTAAGTTCAGGATGTAAAAAATTTATCAATAGAATATCCCGATCTTCATCCGCATGGTTATAGACGTGATGGAGAAAACTATGATCGAAGAAAATGGATTTTCCCTCTTCCCAACGACGTTCCTCTCCTGCAACAATAAGCCCGCAATCCTCGGGAATATTAATGCCAAAGTGGCAAGTTATTTGCGCATTAGTCCAGTCATAATGTTCAGGAAGCCAGGCGCCGCCTTTTAGTCGCATAAAAGTGACCTCTCCACGCCATGGAAAGAGACTCTCTTCAACCCTATCAATTAATTTTTTCAAATGGGGGAAGTGAATTATTTTTTCACTGAACTCTCCACGACTCCAGAGCGAAATGGATGACCAATCTTTCTCTGAGAGATTCTTGAACAAATTACTGGAGGAATATACCTTAAGCTGATCCGTTGCGGCGGTGAATTCCTCTTTAATTGCCTGAAAATTTTCGGCTAATAGACCGGCGATTGACGCGGTTTTTTCACTTGCGCTCTCGTCAATCCATGGTCCATTGCTCAGTCCGGGGAAAAATAGTAAACGCGGTTTTTGTAATGGGTGCAATGGCTTATGGTGGGATTCGCCCAACATACCGGCCATAAAATCTGATAATCGCTCCGTTGAGTTAAGTCCATAGATGTCGGATACCTTTGCCACTATCTCAGAAAAGGATTTTCTGAGATAGTGGCTTAATTCACGCTTATCCATGTTGTTTATCCTTCTATTTTTCAGCAGTTACGTATGAGTTCAGAACGTGATCTTGCCACTTCCCATTTATTTTTAAGTAGGATTTTGCAAATCCTTCTCTCTCGAACCCCAGGCTTGCCAATATATTCTGGCTGCGTATATTATCGGGGAGATGATTCGCCATAATACGATGCAGACCATAGTTTTCATGGACGTAGGCGATGGCACTTTGTAGCGCTTCACGCATCAACCCTTTTCCCTGATAGGATTTATCGATGGAGAAACCTAAATAGCCCGCCTGAAATACACCATAAACAAAGTTAGTGAAATTAATACTCCCAATGATTTTGTCTTCTCCCTTAACCGTGAACACGAGCAGTAGGCATTTTTTGGCGTTGAAATCAGGTTGAGAGTCAATAATACGTTGCCTGATATTCTCAAGTGAGAAGTAATCTTCTGTACGCAATGGCTCAAACGGTGCGAAATTTTCCCTATTCTCAATTAAGAAGCATTGAAGTTGCTCGGAAAAATCCTCAGTAAGACGGTACACATCAGTTCTGGCTGTAGAGAATAACTTGGCTTTTTCTGTACTCATGGTTCTTTTTCCGATCAAATTGTTAGTTAGATGGCTGCAACTCAGAAGCATCAGGCTCATCTAATGGCACTATTTTTAGCGACAGGGCAAAAATTCCGCCAATTAAAGCAATCGCAAGAATTTCTATCAAAACATTTTGTGCGGGTTCCGCACCAATACCGATAAATGTTAAATAGACAGAGTAAGCCCCGTATAACACAATGACTGAGCTCATTACCAGGCTAAGCGTAAATGCACGGATCTCTTCAGGAAGACGAGCCAGTAAGTTACTGATTGCCACGTCTTGCCCCATTGTCACGCAGGCGCGGAAAAATAACACATATAAGATGAGTGAAAATATTCCATCCACATGTATATAAAGTAGATAACAACCAGCAGATAATAACGCCAGGCTACCAAAAGATAACATAACCAGAGTCTTATCATTGAACTTCGCTGCGGCACGAGGAACAATGATGCCTTTAACATAGTGAGCAGCATCAAAAGAGGCAATAAACAAGAATAATGGAATTAGATAGATAATGCTGATATCCATAATGTTATACTCTCTGAACTCTGCCACCATCAGATAAGTATGAACATGTACCATTGAGAAATTAAGTAAAACAATTATCAATGATATCTTCATTAACATGATCAACTGTTCCCGACTCATTGCTTTGAGATGGTAAATAAATGTCTTAAGTGTGTTTTTATTACTTGCCTTTGTATGGTGGTATTGGTTATCTGATTCTTTAGTTGTATTTTTCTTTGGGTAACGCCATAACCAGAGACCTAAGGCGATAAACATAATTGCCGGGATAAACAGCATCGCTTCTGCATATCCGATAGTACGATACATGATAAGTAAAATGAGGAGGAAGATAATTGGAACAATAGATACAATTTCCTTACCATAGCGTTGAGAAAGCAGAAGCGCTTTGGTGCGCAGACTACTTTCCTCGCCGTACTTAATTATTTGACTATCTATCATATCTTGCAGCATGGCCTGATAGGCCCCTGAAATCAGACTCATACCGATAGCACTGAGAAATGAGCTGAGGATCAACAGGGATATCTGCAAGCTGGCATCGTGAGTGCTCGTCAGAGAGAAAAATAGCGTGAGCAGTGCGGAGGCAGTAAAATAGCTACCCAGTGCAACACTTCTAAAATGCCCTAGCTTATCGGCGAGTAAGCCTGAAGGAATTTCAAGAAGAATGGAGGAGTAGAATGCGATAGAAACGCGTAGTGATACTGCAGAATTAAACATCCCTCCTAAAGCACCAACCAAGAGATGGCTTAACTGATTTGATGTCGATTGCATCGCACGGAAGGTACTATCCAGATAACCGATACCTTTTAACCAATGACTATTCTTCATTTTTATTGCTCACGTCTTGCCAGATAAAATTGAGTTAGGTAGTTAATAGCGAGTTGCGCATCATGTTTCTTAGGATGCAGAATATTGTCATGAAACAATGACCTTAATTCACTTTCTATGAGCTGTGGTGAAAAAGAGCGAATGATTTCTATCACCTGGTCGATATAACGCTCATACCAACTAATGGCGCGGATTTTTGCCAAAATGAGCCTGGCAGTCAGTGATGAGAATTTTTTCTGCATCACGAGATGGCGAGTAATATGGTCTATATGTACCCATGAAAGCGTTATTTCCTCATAACTTCCTGAATGATAGCGTACTGCCACATCAGCATCAGAGTGGTAATACCCCATAATATAGCCATGAAAAATTTGCCCCACGCCTACCATCCCTGAGCTATAACAATCAGCTGCACGCAGTGCCCCCATACTGGAACAACCCAGCAATAAACCGCCTGCCTGAATAAATTCCAGACACTCAACCACCGTTACAGACATTTTAGTACCGAATAAACCATCAGCGATTAATACCGGGCGACCACTGCCTGCCAATGCCGCTAATTCCCCACCCTGGATCGGCGGGCGATACTCGATAACATCACCATGTTTTTTAATTGCAGAAACTGACGGGCCCCCAAATACGATCGGTTTCCGTTTCGGCGAAAAAAGCATAAGTTACCCCACTCGGCCTGGATTTACATGCCAGTCATAGAGGCCAGGAATAATGGCTTTAACTGTATGAAAAGGCAGGTCGTTTAGCGATAAATCCACAATGTAAACATCGTCTAGCCCTTGCTTTTTGAGAGCGTCAGTAAGAAATTGCGTCGCCACTGTCAGGTTGGCAGGAGGGCGCTCTGATGGTGGCATCGTGACACCAGCATAGTGTTTGTGGAATAACGTCCTCAATTTGCTAAATTTAGAGGTATCAAACAGAGACTGAGAACGGTACTTCTTCTCCTGCCGATTTAGGTCTTCTCGGGATGCCTGTAGAGCTACGACCAACCCCTGAACCGCTTCCATCATCGCGGCGTCCAGCGCTTCAGACTCTGTAAAACCTGAGGCAGAACCCGCAATCATAAATTTCGGCCCCATACTGACGGGGTCATACAGCGCCACATAGTAAGTTGGCAAAGGGCCGTGTATACGCAACGCGAAGCTTTCGTACCCTTTATTGTTAAGGTTTTCCCACAGTGTCATGGTGGATTGTCTGGAAATAGTCGAGAGATCAACAAAGTCGGCACATATCTGGGACAAGCAGTTTTTATAGAACAAGGATGTCGTATTACGCTCGATTGATTCCATGATCGCAAAACAGATGGCCTCTTCCTGACTTCCTCCGCAGGCCAGTCCGGATGTATGAGCCTGTATATTAGAGTGATGTCTGTCAGGACCATGATAGGGAAATTGAACCTCAATAGCCGGGATAAGCCGTTCACGGCCTGTATGGTACTCATACCCTTTTATCCATTGCTCAATGGCGCACTCTGGCGTAAAGCCTAATTGCTGTAGTGTTTCTTTATCATCCTCGGTTGCCTGATGGTTAAAAATAGCGTGCTCACACCAGCAAGCACAGTACCTTTCATACGCTTCCATTAATGCGCTGCAGGTTGCTGCGGTTAAGCTACGACCTTTACCTTGTGTGGATGATATCTGACCTCTTTTTATCTCAGTTCTCACCGCATTAACGATAGATATTCCGGGAAGATTAATGAACTCGCCAACTGACGTGAGTCTTGAAATACCTAAACGTTTACGCAATGGTAGCGCAAGCGCTAATACTTCTTTTTCGGTATAACGTCTTAAACCGGGATGGGGTGCTGTCTTCAACAATCATTCCTCCCAGTTAAAAAATCATGGGCAAGGTTCAGACATTTCAATTGAATATATTTGTTTATCTGCTTTCTGACTGTTAAAGGAAGGTCGGCATAGATTTTCTGTGCATCGACTAAACTATGGGTTCTGACCAACTCTGTTAGTGAATGATAAAGTTGTGCGCTAATTAACTGTGACTTTCCCTGATAGTCATGAGTAAGCCAGTACTTTATTTCGTTTTTTTCTAGTGCACTGTGTAGCTTGCAACCAGGGCTAAGGCGTAACAACCCTTGCAGGTTTGTTTCATCTAATTCCCACTGGCGAAGTTCAACGATATGGTCACCAAAGACGACGGCATCAATATGTGTTGAAAGCAACATCTCTATTGCTTGCTGTGGTTCTTCAACGATTGGCTGCCCGCGCACATTGAATGAAGTATTGAGTAGAACGGGAAAACCAGAGAGTTTGCCAAAAGCATTCAACAATGTATGGATTTCGCTATTGTCATGCTCTGAGACTGTTTGTACCCGCGCCGTACCATCAACATGGGTGACTGCTGCGAGTTTGTCCCGATATGCCTGCTTCACTGGCAGTACTTCGAGCATATATTTATGTTCACCATCCCCGTCAAAATAATGGCTAAGGTGTTCAGCGGCGACCATTGGAGCAAAAGGGCGGAAGTCTTCACGGAATTTCACCCATTTGTTTATAAACTTCCAGGTATCGATAGAACATGGGCTTGCCAACAATGAACGAGCGCCAAGGGCGCGTGGGCCAAATTCAGAACCTTTACTGCAGGAAAAATACCCAATGATTTGTCCGGCGTTTAATCGTTCTGCTAATGCGGTAGTGTCAATCGGCGTAACGGTTATTCTGTCGGCAAAGCGGTTAGTGGCAAAAGCAATGTCCCGGTAATGGTACACTTTACCCAGATAGTCGTGGCTAAACGCATCGTTCAGGATTCTTCCATGCCTTTTATAATAAGCGGCGCTGGCTGCTCCGATTGAAATACCGGCATCGTGCTGTGCTGGGAATAGATAGAAATTTTTTAATTTAAGGTGATGACGGACTTTGAAATTAACAACGGAATTTAAGGCTATTCCACCAGTCATGACCAACGGCGTGCTATTTGTAATCTGGTAACGCTCGAGGCGAGAAAATATGCCTTTTTCCAACACTGCCTGTACCGATGCGGCCAGATTGGCATAATCCATAGGATTAGATTTCTTTTCAGTGAATTTTTGCTTCCACGAATAGCCATATGAGATGCCCGAAGGTGTTTCAATAGCGATTTCATCCGCATACTCGGGGGTGCCATACGGTGCTAATCCCATCAACTTACCGGAGGCCTGCCAGGAGTTAAAGACGAACTGACTTACCGACGCATAGGCTTCTCCAAGGGAAAAACTGCCGTTTCTTATATTAAACGATGGGCTGTATTCCCTATTGACCAATCGATAACCCTGCTGATCAAAAGCATAGTGCGATACGACATGTAACTGTGGCTTAATGCCGCTTAGGCCAGCATTGAGGTACGCGGCAAACTCTTCGCCGCTGCACAGAAGATCGTCGCAACCCACGACGGTGCCACCTGAACCATCAACGACCAACGCATTACCTTGGTCGAATCCTGAACCAGACCAGGCTGCAAAGGCATGGCATAGATGATGACTGGCAAATACTGCGTTGGCAGAAAACGGATCAAACAGCGTGAAATCAGCTGCATGGACTGGCTGATTAAGGCCGATGTATTCGGGCGTCGCAGACTGGATATTATAGGCAAAGCAATTCACATCATGATAAGTCAAACCAGCCGCTGAAAGGCAGTAATCGACAGCAAGGGTACTATCGAGGATGCTTCTGCCATCATGTTTAATCCGTGTTAGGCGCTCTAGCTGAATACCATAACGAATTTTACCGTTGACCATCAGGCATGCTGATGCGTCATGGCTGGCGGAAATACCGACAATCACATCATCATCAGGTCTAATAAGGGGGACTGAGGATGTAATGTCTGCGGTGATGCTCGCTTGAGAAGCAACGGTGATCCGATCGAACAGTCCGTCAGCCTGAAGATAGAGCGTCTGTTCGTTGGTACGACTTAGTTTATCTGGCGAAATGAGCAGTGTTCCGTTTTCTCCGACAATCTTCTGGCCATCGATGATTGCCGTCAGTTGGGTGGTGCGTGCGATGCTTCCCTGAAAACTGGCGACCAGACCAATTTTTACTCCAGTGTTTGCCTGGGGCAATGTGAGCCTGAGTTCTATGTGCGTCGATCTCTCTACATTCAGATGCCAACAATGCGGCATCAGGTGAGAAAGTGGCTCATTTGTAAATAAGTACAACCCGTGATAGTTCTCACTGAGCGATATCATACCGGCGTGCAACGCAAGGTGATCGTGCGGACTTCTCGATTTTATAAGACTGTCGCGTAGATTGGCTGCCAGCCCCGCGAGGTAAACAACAGCAGCAGACGTTCCTTTTACCGAATCGGTCTCGCCCGTGTGATTACGGGTTGGGTAGTCAAACTCTCTAACGATAAACTCTATATTGCCATTACCGACGGGCGTTTTCCCTGGGATCGTATTGTTTGTTAACAATAAGGCGACACCGATCACCTCTGGTGAAGAACCAGGAAAACGCTGACGCCCAACATCATGGCCTACTGATGCCAGGATATAAGGCTTTTCAGCGCTGTCGGAAAACGTGGACAACGTCGCATGCAGTGAATGAGAAAATTCAGTTTCAGCAGAAGAATACGCGTGAGCTTCAATATGGCAGTGTCCAAATTGCTTAGCGGCACGATGTCTTACGCTGTCGTAACCTTGGGAGAAAGCATCAAGGTAGCTGGCAGAAATAATACGGGAGAAATCCTCCCCAGAGTAAGAAAAAAGATAACTGGTTAATAAACTGGCGATTTTGACGGTGTGAGGGTTCAATATCTCTTTATTCGATACTTCAGCCAATCGTGCGATTTCATTTTTTATTGCACTATCAAATAGAAGGATATTCGTATTGTTAATGTCCATACATTGCCTCATCAACCAGTGTTGTTATATTTTTAAAGTCAAAATGAAGGGGTGAAGTTCATTCTTTGACAGGAATTTTCTATATTTGCCAAATCTGCCACGATGACTTCAGATGAGATGCCTACGCCTAATTCATAGGTGACAGCCTTAAGGTTGGTACACTTTTCTAGTGCCTGTTCTAGCAGCGGGAAAACGCCATCAACAATTTTTTCTGAGTGAGTGTCACGATATCGCCAGTGATGTGTAGGGTGAACGCTGCCTCCGGCAATATGAATTTCATTGACAGCGTGAAGTGGCAAACTATTCAGGACATCTTCCGGTTTAAGACCACAATAGATGGCATAAGAAAATACATGGCTGATATCCAGGACGACACCACACCGGGTAGAGTCAACCAGTCGATGAAAGAACTCACCTAATGTCATATCACCAGCAGCAATACTGAAAGAAGGTATTTCAGCACTAAATGGAATGCTGGAGACTTGTTGGATGCGATTGACCCCGTCGATTGCCATGGTGAGGACTGGTTCACAAAGTACCGGCGCTGCGAAATAGGGGAGGTTATAAGGCCCAATATTCCAGATACCAATATCTTCCAGACACCATGCTGCGTTTAACGCATTACTGATGTCATTCTGATGTTCCAGTACATCAGGTCTTAACCCATCAATTCCTGCAGGCTCCATACCTGAAAAATGGTGAATGATGGGATAATCGATAAAGCTCTGGCGAAATGCTTTGGCTACCACAATGTCTGGAATAGCGACAACGGATAGATGACTAATACCCTTTTGAGATAATAGCAATAACTCACTTAATTTATGACCATAGCTGTGGGTATAATCAATACCTAATCCTACAAGTGAGCTCATGCTGTTTCCTTAAGTGAAATTGCTACCTTCCCATTTTCATTGTGCAATCGTAAACACGCTGTTTTATTCTCGAATTTGATATCGGAAAGATGAACTGCTTTGCTCAATGATGATAATGAAAAATATTTATCGAGAATGATTTCTTCAGTTATGAATTTACCGGTAATATGATTTATATCCGATTGCCATGGTGAATTTTTTGAGTTTGTTGATATGCCAGAGTAAATGCCGTCAATCAGGAATATCGTTTTCTCTTCTTCAGTCAAATCGGACTTTTCAACAACAAATGAGCAAAAGCTTTCGATAAGGGTTCGGCTATTCCAGTTCCAAAAACTGTCAGACTCACAATAGGCTATTACCAGAGAAAGAAACTGTTCTTTGCTAAAAAAACGTGGGGAAAAATGCATATCTGAATAAAGCACTGTTCGCAAGTTACGCTGTCTTGCCGCTCGTTCAACGAGCAGTCTTTTGCTGTCCATGGTTTGAGCAAGATATTGATATTCTTTATCTGCATCCTTCATCCGATAGCGGTCACTATATAGCATTGATACATAGGCTTTCTGTAACTTTTTCGCGTCCAAGATTAACCTCCAGAAATAGCGACTTCGAATGTCAAATGATCGCCATCGGCTAGGGCTGGATTACTATCAACTGACATTGTGCTGTTAATGAAAAGGGTAATGAAAGGTTTTAACTTACAGCTTTCATCTTTCTCAATGGCTATTAATTTGAATGCCTCTGGATGTATGTTCCTGATTTCAAGTAAAACTTCATTAATGCTTTTCGCTTCCGTTTTTATCTTGCTCGTGATTTTTAATGATTCGGGCAGTGATATCTCAATCATTGTTGTGCGGCTCCATTAATGATTATGGCATTGGCATCCAGGGCGTTTTTTTGTAGTCAATAACTGATGTTGATTGTTAAGCATGTCTATTTTTAATAATTTTCCATTCAAACAATCACCAATCCCAAGAATAATCTTTAGTACTTCATTTGCTTGATATATCCCGAGCATTCCAGGGATAACACCAATAACACCATTTTCTGTGCAGGATGGGGCAAGTTCTGCTGGAGGGGCTTCAGGATAGACACAACGATAACAGGGGGCCTGGTTATTAGAACGTGTCATAACTTGCCCTGAATAGCGAAACACAGCCGCAGAGACTACGGGCTTCCCGGCTTTGACGGCTGAATCATTAATAATATACCGGGCGTTAAAGTTATCTGTGCAATCGACGATGATATCGTAACCGTCTACTAATCCATCAACATTTTCTGGTGTGATTCGTTCATCGATAGTATTTACTGTGATTTCTGAATTTAGAGCCCGCAGTGTATGCAATGCAGAATCAACCTTTTTCTTTTTAAGCATTTTTTCGTTATGAATAACCTGTCGTTGCAAATTGCTTAGATCGACAATGTCATGATCGACGACTGCAATTTCACCAACACCGGCCGCCGCGAGATATAGCAGGCATGATGAGCCAAGACCACCCGCTCCAATAACCAGTACCTTCGCTTGCATGATTTTTAACTGGCCATCGGTACCGATATCTTGCAGAGACAGATGTCTTGCATAACGCTTTTTATCATTTTCGCTCAGACTCAGTGGATACTCGATGGGATTTCCCTGTGCTTTCCAGGCTTCAAAACCACCTTGAAGGGAATAAATGTTAGAGTAATTAAGTAGCATTAAATTTAATGCTGCATACCGGGAACGTAAACCGCTGGCACAAAAGAGGACTATTGGTTTATCTAATTCTATTTTTCTCTTCTTTAGCTCTATTTCTAAAAAACCACGACCTATAGTAAGTGCCTGGGGAATAGTACCATCAAGATATTCATGGCTTTCTCTTACATCAATCAAAAGAAAACCAGTGTTGTCTTTCAACTCATCTACAGATATTGAACGGATACCGTCAATTCCATCGACTATGTTGTTCATAAATAAATACCTTTCGATTGTTGAAAGTGAGGTGTGATTTTGATGTCATGTTTAGATAATAAATTAAGGAAAGGTGGCCGCATTGCGGCCACTTTTTCTTACTCTTGCCACTCTTTGTTAGAAACAGTGCAAGTGACATCCAGCAGAATTTCATTTTCTGCTTCAGCATTTTCTGCATTCAGTTCAGCAACAGCCAACTCTAATTCTTGAGCCTTATCCATATCACTTTCCTTATAGTTGCACATCGATTTTTGAATTACGCAGAGCATGTTTATTCTGCGTGACAAATATTATGCACAATGAATAATTGTGTCAATGATGTTAAATAATGTTGTTTAATTTGGAGTAAAATTCCGTTCACTTGGTTTTTATATGGTTAATGGAGTGTTTATGCCTTTTCTGGGCATAAGATCAGAAGTTAATCTCTTCTTTATAAAAAATAATAACTTTTGATTTTAAATTATTTTGGAATTAAATATTTCACTGAAATATCATATTAAATAATTATCATGATTATATTTCGTTCTGTTAAAAGTGGAGGTAGCTGAATTTTATTCATTCTATTGGCGTTTATGGTGATGTAATTACGTCAAGGGATTATTTGTTGGATGGATTTTTCAGGTTGAACATGCTTTTTATTTAGGTCCGTTATTTTTATTAGGTCATATTCTGAAATGGCTATCTGGTTTTTCATTATATTTGATACTCAGTGGATTATCGGGTTTGGCGAAAACGGCATAATCTGTGAGGGGCAAGAAAGAAGGCGATGGCAATGTGCGCGATGAGAAATTTTTACTTTCACTGCTGGCCAAAGCCAGTTTCACGGCTTACTACGGCCATCCGGCGCAGTAACGGGCGGGCAGCGTATTTTCACCCCTACCAAACCGACTGCACTGTTACAGGAGGCCCTTCGCGGGTTGGGTATTGCCTGGTTACCCACTTTACTGTGTCAGGATGATCTACAAAAAGGGAGTCTGACACAGGTTTTAACGTTGTGGTGTCCTGAGTCTGTCACCTTTTTTGCTATTCATCTTTTGCTATTCATCCCAGCTATCCATCACGACGGTGCTCCGTCCTGTCGGTAGACTGCTGTACTGCCCCCATCGTCATCAAGATGACGGGTTCGCACTACCCGCAGATCCAGAAATACCCGTGTCGCTGCGGTCATCGCTTTGCTACCAGGAGTGGTGACAGTCAACCAGGACTAGGCATTTTCTCCGGCCTCAAGCGTTTGGCGCTGAGCGAGTGTCGGGAAGCATTTCATCCACAGCGCGACGACCAGCAAGGTGCCAATCCCCCCGACGACGATAGCCGGCACGACCCCCAGCCAGGCCGCCGTCACGCCGGATTCGAATTCCCCCAGTTGATTCGATGTGCCGATAAAGATGGAGTTAGCGGCACTCACCCGGCCACGCATCTCGTCCGGCGTTTCCAGTTGCACCAGCGTTGAACGGATGACGACGCTTATCATGTCGGATGCGCCCAACAATAGCAGGGCGAGCAACGACACAAACAGATTGGTGGACAGGCCAAAGGCGATGGTGGCGATGCCAAACATCGCGACGGCGGAAAACATGATTTTTCCGACGTGACGGGTCAGCGGGCGTCGGGTCAGGTAAACCGACATCAGCACGGCGCCAAGCGCGGGCGCGCAGCGCAGTAACCCTAATCCCCACGGGCCGGTGTGCAGGATATCTTTGGCGACGATAGGCAGTAGCGCGGTAGCGCCACCCAGCAATACGGCAAACATGTCCAGCGAGATAGACCCCAGAATCACCGGATTACGGCGGATAAAATTCATGCCGCCGAACAGCGTTTCCAGATTGGCCGGTGTGCGAGCCGGTGCTTTGTACTCATAGCGCAGATTGAGCAACACCAGAAATGACATCAGAAAGCAGGCTACGCTGGCGGTATACAGCGTGGTGGCCCCGATGAGGTAAATCAACCCGCCGAGTGCCGGGCCGACGATCACCGTCGCTTCACGGGCCGAGGCCATCAACGCCACGGCACGAGACAACTGGTTGGGGGCGATCAGATTCGGCAATAGCGCTTGGGTGGCTGGCATTTCGAAGGCTCGTGTCGCCCCCAGCAGCGCGGAACACGCATAAATCATGGTGGCGCTGATGGTGTGGGTAATGTTGCCCAGCACCAACACCAGTATCGTGGCCGCCATCAACAGACGGCAACAAAGGATAATTACCCGGCGGTTGTACTGATCGATAGCATGACCGGCAACCAATGTCAGCGCCAACTGGGGCAGGAACTGCGCCAGCCCGACCAGACCCAAATTCAGCGCGCTGTTGGTCAGGTCATACATTTGCCAGCCAATCCCGACCACCAGCATCTGAAACGCAAAAGAGGAAGCAATTTGTCCTAACCAAAAGCACAGAAAGGTGGGGTTTTTGAGTGGGGATGCGATTTCCACAGGGTGTTATCCATGCCAGTTATTGTAATGAGAAGTGTTCAGTGTACCCAACTTATTGTTTTATTAAACTGAAGTTTGCTCCACAGATGTAAGGAAAAGATAACGAATGACCCATGTCTTTCACGGCGCGTTGCGGTGGCGAGAAAAGTGAATAAATTGAGTGACTTTGATGAAAATGGCGAACGAATATCGGTTTGTCCGGCTCTTTTTGCTGACAGTGTTGAGTAAAAGGCTATAAAATAATAAACACGAGATTCATTATGTATTGATATATTTAAAATTTATCAAACTTATTTGGTATTAATGAGGATTATTATGCAACAGTTGCCTGCTTGCCCTAAATGTCAGTCTGAATACACCTGGCAGGATGACGCAATGCTGAATTGCCCGGAGTGCGGACACGTATGGTCGATGGAGGGTGACGCGGGGGCACAGGAGGAAGGCCTGGTGGTACGTGACGCCAACGGTAACCTGCTGGCAGATGGCGACACCGTTACCGTCATCAAGGATCTCAAGGTTAAAGGAAGCTCATCGACATTGAAAATCGGCACCCGGGTGAAAGGGATTCGTCTGGTGGAAGGTGATCACAACATCGATTGTAAGATCGAGGGTTTTGGCGCAATGAAGCTGAAATCTGAGTTTGTGAAGAAAAACTAAGCCGTTCCCCGCCTTATCGGGCGGGGCGTACTGCCCGACATAGTGTGGGATATTACGGTGAGGTACGGTGGGCTACCCGTGAGTTAGCTGGCAGTATCGATCGGTATATAGTCCACCCGGTTACGGCCCTGGTGTTTGGCCCGGTATAACGCGGCATCGGCCGTGCCGTACAGGGTATCGAATCCGGTGTGTGGCGGCGCCCAACTGACGCCGAAGCTGGCGGTGACCTGATGGTCAGGCAGCGGTTCCAGCGGTGTGTGATTCAGACTGGCGTGGATATGCTCGGCGATATCCACCGCTGCCATCAGCGTGTAGCCATCCAGCAGGATGGTGAACTCCTCGCCGCCGACGCGGCCAATACTGCCTTTTCCTTGTAATACATCACGAATACGAGCAATCAGAGAGCAGATGACGGCATCACCGGTTGGGTGGCCGTAGGCGTCGTTGACCTGTTTGAAATGGTCGATATCCAGCACGATCAATGCGGCCTGATCCTGCTCCAGTGCGTGATCGACCAGGTCGATGATCGCGCTGCGGTTGAATACGTCGGTCAGCGGGTCATGGGTGGCCTTGTACTCCAGTTCCACCGCCAACTGATGCAATTGGGTATTCAGGCGGGTCAGCTCGCGCTCCGCCCGATCGCTACGGGTGATCAGCCGGTGGGTTTCACGTACCAGACGTTGGTAGTGTTCTGCCAGCATAATCAGGCTTTCCCGATACACCTCCGCTGGCATGTCGGCCTGGGCGGCGATATTACGCGCCGACAGCAGGATGTCATATTCGGGGGTGAACAGTTCGTAGCTACTCATGCCGTTACTCCAGAATGTGAGGGTGGAATTCGAGTGCAGAAAAGTCGATATGCAGCTCCTGCCCAAACTCCTCGGCGATGTCATCGTCCTGGTCGTAGTACCAGTGCAATGCGATAGGAAGCTGCTGCTGGGCGGCCTTGTCGAGAATATTGAACAGGCTAAAAAGCATCTTGGTGCTGGAGCTATTGAAGTAGGGCAGCGATACATGCACGTCAATGCGCGTTGGTGAGGAGGGGAGTGCGGCAAGACACGCTTGCAGGTAGTGTTGTACCTGTTCAATCAGCGGGCCATAAAATGCTGCTGCGTTTTCCGGGTAAGACTCGCCGGAAAGTGAGAGCTGATGTGTATCAAAGCGAAAATCCACCGTCGGCGTGCTGGCTGTGCCGGTAATATGGAGATTGTTCGTTGTTATTATGTCTGTCATGGTTAAATCACCGCCTTCAGATAAAACGTGGAGAGCCCGGTGGCGTCGTCGCTATGAAAGGTGAACTGCAGTGGCTCGCTGGCGTCGCGGGCCACGGTCAACAGACCGATATCCGCCCCTTTGCTGGAAGCCGGAATGTCTTCACGCAGCGAGGTCTTATAGGCAAGTCTGATTTCATCAAGTGTCATCGTACACAGCGGTTCCAGCCGCTGGCGCAGTATCTCCGCATCTGCCGGGTATACCCGATTGGCGCTCAGTAAAAAGTATTTCCCCGCTTCAACGCCGATACACACCGAGCCATGACGGATTTCATTGGTTTGCTCTTCCGTCGTCAGTGCTGAGGCAGAATAATGAATGATGTTTTGCACCATTTCCACAAAACTGGAAAACAGTTTACGGCGCACGCTGGGTGGCACCCGGCTTTTTTCCAGTTGCAATCGCACCGTTTCCGCTAGCGAGCAGATAATGTTTTGTGAAAAGTACCCCACATAGTACAGCGCGATATCCTGCTGTTGGGTGAGGTCAAAGAATTCAGCGTACTTCGTTTCAGACATGTTCCGGTTTTACCTGGTTAAGCGTGTTCATGGTGCCTGAAGCCCCAAAATGTAAGATCGTCTCGTCGTGCCTGCGTCCCCTGCCAGGCGCGATGGTGTTGTAAGAGTTGAGTGGCAAGCTGGCTCATCGGCAATTCCCCGAGGCGTTGAAGCAGATTTTGCAGGCGACGTTTGCCGAATTTAATCTGCCGTTCGCCGCCTATCTGGTCGAGTAAACCATCGGTGGCGGCAAAGAACAGATCCTGCGCGGATAACGGGCGCTGAAACGCTGGCCAACTGTAGTCATATGGCGTGTTGGTATAACCCACGCCCATCCGGTCGCTATCAAGCGTCAGCAGGTCACCGCTTTGCGCATCGGTCAAGAATGCCGTCATACGCGCGCTGGCCCAGTTAAGGGTCTGTTCAGTGGTATTCACGTAGACCACCAGCGCGTCGCACCCATCATCGGAAGCGGACATCTGTCCCTGATAGCTGCTCTTTTGGCCCAATGTGTCTTTGATGTATCGATTGATGCTGCCTAGCAATTGCCCCGTCTGGTCCGGGCGGTATTGCGCCAGTGCCTGTTCCAGCGCTGAATTGAATATCAATGTCATAAAGGCACCCGGTACGCCATGCCCGGTGCAATCGGTAAGCACGGCCAGCCAGCCCTGTTCATATCGCCGGAAGGCATAGCAGTCTCCCCCGACGCAGTCGCGCGGTTCCCACACCAGACACCAATCCTGCAAGGTGGCTTCCAGTGTTTGACGGAATGGGGTCAGCATCGCCCCTTGAATGACGCTGGCGTACTCTATGCTTTGGACAATCTGCTGGTGCTGGCGCACATGGGTGTCCGACACGATGCGGAACAAATCGATACCCAGGCCGATACCAAGGTAGTGGCCGTTTTCGGTAATAATGAAGCCGTCAGCCAGAAAGCGATCACCGCTGATGACCGCCTTGTCCGCGACATCGCTCAGCGAGGCTGAGGCCTCGACGATAAGCGGCGTTTTATCCATAAACGCGATGCAGCTTTTTCGGTCATACAGTTCACGGTAATAAGGCCGTGCCATTTGCGACAGGAAACTATGGCGGTTGATCAGGCCAAACGGGCGTCCGTCTTCCACGACTGGCAGGCTAACCAGGTCTTTGTGGCGGCCGAACAGCTGCAATACAGTGGCGTTATCGGTGGAGGGAGAGACATCCGGCGTGGTGATACACAAGTCGCGTGCGCTTGGAAAGGAAACGAAATGTAACCGATGTTCCTGTGGCGGTAAGGCGCTCATTGTCTTGTCTTTCTGGGAAAATAGGCTATCGTCACGGTAACAGCCGCAGATGACGGAAACATGACAACGTGCTGAAATGCTAAGAAACTGTCAGGTTTCTCTTTACAGTCATGGCTAAATATTTCTGATGTGCTCGTTTCCTGAGCGTTTTTATGCTTTTTTCGTATTAATGAAAAAATAAAATGGCCGATATATTTTAGGAGTGGATCTGTCTTTTCTATTTCGTTCACGCGGTGCGAAAAATGAGACGGCGCCGTGTGGTTTGTAAACCACTCTTTCTATTTCCTGATAGTTTTAGGCGGCACTACCCTAAATAACGTGAGTGACGGAAGGTCAATACCACTCGACGTATAACAGATGTAAATCTGTTAAGCCGCCTGTTTGATACATGCTTCGGCAGGTATGTTGTTTTTTTCGGTGTGTTGGTGTTACGTCGCGGTAGTAAATCAGTGCCCTTAGAGGCATGTTTTCGTTAGAAAAAAGGAGTGATATCGTGGTTATATCAGGCATTCAGAGTCAAAACATTACATCGTCTTCCTATCCACAGCAGACTTATGTTGCGAATAGTAACTCAAGCGACAGCACCGATACTCTCGGCGCTAATCAATCTGTTTCCCTGAAAACAGGGAAAACAAATGATTCGCAAAATAATCAGTTCCAGGATAATAATTCTAGCGATGTGACCGACACGCGTGATCATAGTGTATCATCACTGGATGAGCGTTTAGCTAAAGAAAAATTACAGAAACAGCAAAATGAATCCTCCGTGGAGCGCTCATTGCGGATGACCGGTATCCCGCTGTATGGCGGCGTGCTGGTGTCTGTCGTGAAATATCCTGATGGTCAAAGTGAAAGTTATAATGTATTTACCGGGAAACGTATTTCATCTACGGATCCCAGTCTGAGTGGCGTGCGTGCGCCAGCGAGTGCAGCTGAGTTTGGTTATTATAGCCAGGGCTTATATAGCGGCATGTCGGCAGCGGAAGTGTACGAGAAAATACAGCAGTTATTGGGCGCGGGTTCTGGTGACGTTCCCTGGAAATTGCCGGGCAGCAGCAAATTGCCGCAAACCAGTTGATATGTAAACGTATTGCCGTCACTTTTGCCATATATAAAATATAATTAATGGCCTGATTTATTATCAGGTGGTTATCTATTTTCAAATTTTATGTCTTTAGCCTTTCCAAAACTAAGGCGCATATTCTTTTCTACGAACAACGTTTTTTCCCGCTTGCTCATCTGCATCCCATTCCAGTGAGTTCTTGTCTCTGATGGCCTCATCGCCGTCTATTTCCATCATCGGTTGCAATAAGATGTTCTCATTATGGATATAAGTAATTGTTTCTGTCGCTACGTTCGCACGTTGGTTAAGCTAGAGGTTATTGGTTGACCCTTCAGTGAGTTATGGGGCAACAACACCAGGCTTAATCTCATTCGCTGTGCTGACAAGGATACAAGAATGACCGCGATTCTCATTGAGGATGCCAGAGAAGAACACATTGCTGCTATCAGGGATATTTATACCCATTATGTTTTGCATGGCACCGCGACGTTTGAAACTGAACCGCCCGATGAGGCGGAGATGCTGGCCCGCTGGCGGAAAATTCATGACGCTGGCTTGCCCTGGCTGGTGGCAACGGAAAATCAACAGGTGTTAGGGTACTGCTATCTGGGGTTTTATCGCCCTCGCTACGCGTATCGTTTCACACTGGAAGATTCTATCTATTTGCACCCGGAGCAGGTGGGAAGAGGTTTAGGTAAGCGCTTGCTATCCGAAGCCTTATTACGGGCAGAGCAGCAGGGATACCGTCAGGTGGTGTCGGTCGTGGCTAATAGCGGCAATCAAGCCTCGATGCAATTGCACCTGTCGCTGGGGTTCGAACTGGCAGGCACGTTACGTTCCGTGGGCATGAAGCACGGGCGCTGGTTGGATACGGCCTTGTTGCAGCGTAGCTTGGGAGAAGGCGACAGTTCATTGCCACCAGCCTGAACGGTGTGAGCGAGTTCGCTTACCGGTATAACGGCGGTGGAGCCCGTCAGAACAGCGTGGTCGCTCTGACGGGGATTGGCAGTCATCAACGATGATGTAACTGGGCTTTCCACAGCGCCAGCACGCTCATCAACGCGGTGATCATCAGGTAGTAGCTCGGTGCCAGGCTACTGCCGGTGGCGCTGATCAGTAACGTACAGATGAATGGGGCAAAGCCGCCAAACACGGTGACAGCTACGTTATAGCTGATCGCCATGCCACTGGCACGGGTCGAGATTGGGAACAGATCGGCCATCATCGACGGTACGGTGGAGAAATACACTGACTTCAACAACGCCATCCATCCGACAACGATAATCAGTGATATGGCCGACAGATATTGTGTCATCAACCAGAATGCCGGATAGATAGTCACCGCCAGCAACAGCAGTGATCCCCACATCAGCGGCAGGCGTCCGATTTTTTCCGCCCACAGCCCCACCAGCGGCGTAATTACCGTCAGGATAATGCCGGCAATCAACGTGGCGCTAAACGCTGCGCCTGACGGCAAATGCAACGTTTTGGTCGCATAAGTAGGGACATAATTCAGCATGTAGTTGATAGCGGTGGAAATCACCATCAGGCCGACGGCAATCAGGAACAGTGCTTTCTGTCGGGTGAACAGGGTTTTGATCGGTGCCTGCGTTTTCTCGGCCTGCGCGAAGTTCGCCGGTTCATGCACATGACGGCGGATATACAACCCCACCGGGCCAATCAACAAACCGAAGGCAAACGGAAGACGCCATCCCCAGTCCTGAATCTGGGCTTCGCTCAATGATTGTGATAATCCCAGGCCGAATGCCGATGCCATCAGAGTACTGGCCCCTTGGGTGGCAAACTGCCAACTGGCGATAAAGGCGCGACGTTCAGGGAAATGCTCCACCAGAAACGCGGTGGAACTGCCGAACTCGCCACCTGCGGAAAAACCCTGAATCAGACGCGCCAGCATAATCAGAATCGGTGCCGCTACGCCGATGCTGGCATACGTGGGCATCAGGGTTATCATTGCGCCGCCCAGTAGCATCAGGCTAATGGACAACAACAAAGAGGCTTTGCGTCCGGCTCGATCGGCATAGGCACCCAGCACGATGGCACCCAGCGGGCGAATGAGAAAAGAAACGCCGAAGCTGCCGAAAGCCAGTAGTAAGGATACGGTTGGATCCTGCGTAGGGAAAAACGCATGGGCGATGTAATTGGCAAAAAAGCCGTATACCGCGATGTCAAACCACTCCAGCGCGTTGCCGATGCAGGTGGCAAATAGCGTTTTATACAGGCTGGGGCGTGCGGTACTGTGGTGTGAAACGGATGCAGTCGTCATAGATGTCTCCCTCAGCGTGGCGTATTGGCGTCACGGTGTGTGCGATGCGCAGACATAACCGTATGGCCTTGTTCACCCAGTTCCCAGAACAGGCGCGTCATGATCTGCAAACCTTCGCGGGCGACACTGATCAGCATGTGTTCATCCACGGCATGTTGGCCGCAGGCCGGGTAAGAGTGAGGGATCCACAATGTCGGCAGGCCGAGGATATCGGCAAACACTTCATTGGGCAGCGAACCGCCGAGGTTGGGCAGCAACGCCGGTTTTTTATCGCTGGTCTGGTGCATCAGGTCGAGCGTCCAGTTGACCAGCGGGTCGGTGGGGTCAAGGCGGGTGGCCGGTGTGCCACGCATGTCGCTGATTTCCACCATGGTGAAACCGTGAGTGTCGAGGTGCTGACGTAAATGCTGTGTCAGTTGTTGCCAGTCGGTGCCGACCACGAAACGCAACTGACAGACTGCGGTGGCGTGGCCGGGAATGGCATTCATCGGCCGTTGTGGGTTACCGGTCAGAAACGACAGCACTTCCAATGTATTCCAGCCGAACAGCCTTTCAGATGCGCTCAACCCAGCTTCACCCCAGTTCGGATCGATAGCCGGATCCGTTGCTTGCCCGCCGGGCGTGATATCTGAAAGGATGGTACGCAGGGCGGGTGTCAGATGCGGCGGCTTCAGTGCCTCTACCTGCATCTGGCCGTGCTGATTGACCAGACAGGCAATCGCGTTAGCCAGTTGTGTACCGGGGTTGCTCAGCAGCCCGCCCCAGTTGCCGGAGTGGTAATCCCGCTCGCGCGCACGGATGGTCAATCGAAAATTGACGCAACCGCGCGAGCCGAGGAACAGCGTCGGGCGTTCTGCGTTCAGACGTGGGCCGTCTGACGCGATGAACAAATCGGCTTGCAGCGCTTGTGCATGTTGATGACATACGTCGGCCAGGCCTGGTGAGCTTATTTCTTCACCCATCTCGAACAGCCACTTGCAGTTAAAGCCCAGTCGTCCCTGGCGAGCCTGAAATACCTGCTCCAGCGCCGCTATATTGACGGAGTGCTGGCCTTTGTTGTCGGCGCTGCCGCGTCCGTACCAGCGGCCTTCCCGTTCCACCAGTTTCCACGGGGAAAGCCCTTCGCTCCAGTGCTCATCATCGCCGAACACCACGTCGCCGTGGCCATAGCACAGCACGGTAGGCAGGCTGTCGTCTTCAATACGGGACGCTATCAAAAACGGGCGGTTAGCGCCTGTCGGGTTATCGATTTGCTGTAATTCGAAACCTAATGCCTGTAGTGCCGGTATGATTTCCCCGGTGAGATAGTGCTGTAGCTCAGCGTCCCGGTCGTTTCGCTGACTTTCGCTGGCGATGGCGACGCGACGCGCTAAAACGTCGCGAAAGCGACCGCTATCGAAGTACGCCAGAGCCTGTTGAATAACCTGTGGTGTTGTCATGTGATGCCTGTCTGTGATGATGTTGGGTGTTGTGTTTTTATGTTGGATGGTTTTTTGTCGAACTGATTCTTATCGAACAGACTCGTGTCGAACCGCTTTGTATCGATCTATTAACCATGTTCTAAGTCATCGCCAGCATTGCCACAATAATAATAATTGCAAGCGAGCTTTGCTTTTAATATAAAGCTGGGTTGCACAAAAACGAGGCAGGCAAAAAGGCGATGCATAACAGTGAAATCAGGTATTTTCTGGCGGTGGCCAATACTGGCTCGTTGAGCGCCGCCAGCCAGCAGCTGTTTGTGGCGGTATCCGCTATCAGCCGACAGATTCATAAACTGGAAGAACGCATCGGTGCGCCGCTGTTTGAGCGCCATGCGCGCGGTATGGTGTTGACCGATGCCGGGCAAATACTGGAAAACCATGTGCGTAAAAGCATGATGGACATGGAATACGCCATCGCGGAGATTCAAGGGTTAAAGGCGGTACGGCGCACGTTTGTCCGGGTCGCCTGTACTGACGGGATGGCATTCGATCTGCTACCGGGATTATTTGCCCGTTTTCGGCGGGATAACCCGGCAGTCACGTTCTTCCTGCAAGTCGGTAGCGCGATACAGGTATCAGAAATGGTACGCAACGGCGAGTGCGATGTGGCACTACAGTTTAGCTTATCCCCGGATCGCGGCGTTGAAGTCATGGCGTCTTATCCCGCACCGGTGCTACTGCTCATGCGGCCTGATCATCCGCTGGCGAACAAATCGATCCAGCTACCGGACCTGCATGGGTTTCCGCTGGTACTGCCGCAGCAGGGGACCACTATCCGCCAACTGTTTGATCTCTCTTGCCGGATGAGTGGCACGTTTCTGGAGCCGACGCTCAGTTGTAACAACTTCTCCGCGCTTTACTACTTTATGCAGCAAACGCCGGATGCCGTCACCGCCTGTAGCCATTTCTCGGTACTGTATCGAGCCAGGGAAGACGGCCTGTTGCTTAAGCCGGTACACAGCGAACCGTTGACCCAACGTAGCCTGCAGGTGCAGACACTCGCCGGTAAGCACCGTTCTGCCGCATTAAGCCACTTTATCACTTTTGTGATTGACGAACTGGGCCGCGAGCATGCGAGACTGGCGGCAGATATCGGGCTGGAGCCGCTACCTGCCGGGGCGTTGAAATAGTTGAGAATAGTGAAGAATAGTAGTCGATGAGTCTACCGTTCCCAGCGGCAGATACGCCAGCCCTTCTCTTGGGCTAACTCCGCCAGTTCAGGCTCCGGGTTGACGACATAAGCCTGATCAACGAATTCCAGCATGGCCCGGTCGTTAAGCGAGTCGCTGTAACCGTAAAGCTGACCAAAAGGCTCGGCGTCACGTTGTGTCAGCCATTCACGGATGCGGGTAACCTTACCGTGCTGATAAGTTGGCACCCCGTGAATATCGCCGGTAAAGCGGCCGTCTTCCAGGGTTACACCAATCGCCAGCGCGTGATCGGCCCCCAGGTGACGAGCAATCGGCCCAACCAGATGTTCGCCGCTGGCGGAGATGACCACCAGGGTATCGCCACGCTGGCGGTGCCACGCCATTTGTTCGCGTGCTGCCGGGTAGAGGCGGGGCAGAATATCGCGCTGGATAAAGCGTTCTATCCAGCCGGACACGGTCTCTGTGGTTAACCCAATGAGTGGCGACAGTGAGAGATACATATAATCTTCGATCGCTAATGTACCTTCGTAGTAGCTCTGCATCAGGTGTTTTTCCCGTTGCAGCAGCTCTTTGCCAGCGAATCCCTGTGATTCGAGCCAGCGTAACCACAAGCCGGTGCTGTCGGCGCAGATCAGGGTTTCGTCCAGATCAAACAGGGCTAAATCCATTGGGGTCCTCCGGGAAAATCAGAACGGATAGTGAAAACAGTGCGTATAGTGAAAACAGAATGTATCGGGCTGTCGATATTGTGGGCATTTACATTGACCTCCAGTGTATCAGTGATTGATGACAACGGCGCGTCAACAAAAGGCATCCGGCATGAACACGACCAGCCTGTAGCGTATGGCAATAACTTCAACCTTGCGAGCAAGCGCGCACAATCGCAACGAGATATAACAAGCTGATTGACGAGAATCATCCGTTGAATCATAAAGATGGCGGTCAGTTTATGGACATTTTTATTGTGGGCGAACCGGCGGTTTGGCGGCCCGTGGTGGCAGACAGTCATCATGTCTTCCACCGGTTTAATCGATAGCATAAAAATAATTAAATTTTGTTATTTGTTATCGGCAAGTAATCAATGCGACAATCACCCGCTTTCATCTATTGACGCTGGTGGGCGGAGCGGTAACAGTTCGCCACCTTAATGATAATCCGAACAAACCAAAGCGCATTGAAGCGCTGACAGTGTTGTGTAAACCCTCGTATAAGCCAACAGTGTCGTGTAAACCAAAAGGACGCGTGAGATGCGCACAGTAAAAAAACCTTACCCGTCGTTTCATGCCGAACATGTAGGCAGTTTTGTGCTGCCGCCTCGTTTGAAGCAGGCTCGGCTGGCGTGGCGGCAAGGGCTCATGACCCGTGATCGGTTAACCGAAATCGAAAACGAAGAAGTGCTGAATGTGGTCGAGCGCCAAAAGGCGTGCGGTCTGCACGCGATTACCGACGGTGAACTGCGCGTTCGCAATGGCATTACCGATTTTTTCTCTTGTCTGACCGGGGTCGACGTTGATGACGCCGTTTCCCCTGACGGTGATATGCCCCACCCATTACGGATCGTGGGCAAACTTGATTTTGACGACAGCCATCCGTTTCTGACCCATTATCGTTTTTTGCATCAGGCGGTGGGCGAGGGTGGGGAAAACCTGGCGAAACAGACGCTACCCAGCCCGAATATGCTGATGTACCCGGCCATTCGCACCAATGAGGTTTATCCGTCACTGGATGCATTTTGCGATGATCTGGCCGCGCTGTATCGCAAGATCATTCAGGCGTTTTACCGCCAGGGTTGCCGTTATATCCAGCTCGACGATCTGTTTTGGGCTCGCCTGTGCGACGGCCAAATGATGGCGCGAGAAAATGCCGCCGGGTTTGAATTATCTGAGTTACTGGAGCGCTGCACCCGCACGTTGAATCAGGCACTGGCGCAACGTCCGCAGGATATGTTTATCAGCCTGCACATGTGTTGTCGTCGTTTTTCACCCAACTGGGTGCATGGCCGTGGTCGGGAAGTCATGGGGCATGCGATGGCGAACCTGTCGGTAGACAGCTTGTTTATCGAGTACGATGACCGCCGTCCGGTTGGGTTGGAACCGTTGCGCCAGGTGAGTAGCCAAAAGGTGGTGCTGGGTGTCATCGATTCCCATAGTGCTGAGCTGGATGCGCCACAATCAGTCAAGATGGCCATCAATACCGCATCATTGTATGTACCGTTACAACAGTTAGCTATCAGCCCGAAGTGTGGCTTTGGACACTGCGAGCAGGATGGGATTACGGAAGAACAGCAGTGGGCCAAGCTGCGGCATATGGTGAATATCGCTCATAACGTCTGGACCTTGCCGGAATAGCCTGCCCGGTGAAACAGTTCTGTGATGTTGCGTCAGCGTTGACGACATGCGCCTGACGCAGGTTCGTCAGTGGTTCGTCTCTCCCCCTGAAACGTGTCGGTTGAAAATAGTTAGGTCATTCAGTGATCTGGCTCTCCTGTTGATTATTGGGTGCTATACATAATTCTTATGGCACTGCAACATAACCGCCGATGCCAGTCCTGCAGACTGGCAGCTAATGCGTTTCACGAGAAAAAATGATCGGCTGGTGCCGGTGTTATGGCAAAACAGACCGATCATCCTCTGACCAAATAAAGAGAATCTGTTATGGAAAGATGGTTTAAATCTCTGTTTGTTCTGGTTTTATTTTTTGTTTTCACGGCGAGTGCGGCAGATAAACTGCCCAATATCGTTATTCTGGCGACCGGCGGTACAATTGCCGGCTCAGCGGCAACGGGTACCCAAACCACGGGTTACAAGGCTGGCGCGCTTGGCGTGGATACGCTAATCAACGCTGTGCCTGAGGTGAAGAAACTGGCTAATGTGAAGGGGGAGCAATTCTCCAACATGGCCAGCGAAAACATGACCGGTGATGTGGTGCTGAAGCTAAGCCAGCGTGTGAATGAACTGCTGGCACGGGATGATGTGGATGGTGTGGTGATCACCCACGGGACCGACACGGTGGAAGAGTCGGCCTACTTTCTTCATCTGACGGTAAAAAGTGACAAGCCGGTGGTGTTTGTCGCGGCGATGCGTCCGGCAACGGCCATCAGCGCCGACGGCCCGATGAATCTGCTGGAAGCGGTACGCGTGGCGGGTGACAAGCAGTCTCGCGGTCGTGGCGTGATGGTGGTGATCAATGATCGTATCGGCTCTGCCCGCTACATCACCAAGACCAACGCCTCTACGCTGGATACGTTCAAGGCGAATGAAGAAGGCTACCTGGGCGTCATCATTGGTAACCGCATTTACTACCAAAACCGTATCGACAAGCTGCATACCACCCGGTCAGTGTTCGACGTGCGTGGCCTGACCTCACTGCCGAAAGTCGACATTCTTTATGGCTATCAGGATGACCCGGAATATCTGTATGACGCGGCTATCCAGCATGGCGTAAAAGGTATCGTCTATGCTGGTATGGGCGCGGGTTCAGTGTCGGTTCGCGGTATTGCCGGTATGCGCAAGGCGCTGGACAAAGGCATTGTCGTGATGCGTTCTACCCGTACAGGCAATGGCATTGTGCCGCCGGATGAAGAATTGCCGGGTCTGGTTTCTGACTCTCTTAACCCGGCGCATGCCCGCATTCTGTTGATGCTGGCATTGACTCGCACCAGTGATCCGAAAGTCATTCAAGAGTATTTCCATACTTATTGATTGTCTTTGTGTTGATTGCTTTCGCGTCGATAGCTGTCGCGTTGACGTGTGAGTGCTGTTTGATATACGCAGGCCGCCTTTGGGCGGCCTTATTGTTGGTAACAGAACCATCAATAGCAGCCGATGTTTCATGGGAAGATTAGCCATGTCTGGTGTAAATCGTGGCGTGTTGTGCTGGATTTGTGCGGAAAGCTGGCGTGAAGTGGCTTTCCCCGTGCCAGAGCCGTACGGAGGCTTTCTTAATGAGGATTATTGCCTGTATGATTCTGCTCTTGGTACGACAGGCGCTGGCTGACGGCAACGTTGCTGCGGGGAGCTGGCCTGAGAAAAAGAAGGACAGGTCGTGACATGACAGAACCCATTTTTATGGTCGGCGCCAGAGGGTGCGGAAAAACCACCGTCGGCCGTGAGCTGGCGCGGGCGCTTGGCTATGAGTTTGTCGATACGGATATTTTTATGCAGCACACCAGCGGCATGACGGTGGCGGACGTGGTGGCAGCGGAAGGCTGGCCGGGGTTTCGTCGCCGGGAAAGTGAGGCCTTGCAGGCTGTCGCGACATCGAATCGCGTGGTGGCGACCGGTGGCGGCATGGTGTTGCTGGAGCCAAACCGTCAGTTTATGCGCACGCACGGAACGGTCGTTTATTTGTTCGCGCCAGCCCAGGAGCTGGCGTTACGTTTGCAGGCCAGCCCACAGGCACACCAGCGACCGACACTGACCGGGCGGCCTATCGCCGAGGAAATGGAGGCGGTGCTCCGTGAACGCGAAGCGTTGTATCAGGACGTGGCGCACTATGTGGTCGATGCGACCCAACCGCCTGCCGCAATTGTCTGCGAATTGATGCAGACGCTGCGTCTGCCTGCGGCCTGACGGACAACTGATTTTTTAACAGAAGGGTTGGCATTATGCTGAATGTAAATGAGTATTTTGAAGGGAAAGTAAAATCCATCGGGTTTGACGGTAGCCGCATTGGCCGTGCCAGCGTCGGGGTGATGGAAGCAGGCGAATACACGTTTGGTACCGGGCAGGCGGAAGAAATGACGGTCGTCAGCGGTGCGTTGAATGTGTTGCTGCCGGGGGCACAGGAATGGCAGTTGTTCGAAGCCGGTGCGGTTTTCAACGTGCCGGAAAAAAGCGAATTCAAACTGAAAGTATCCGAGCCGTCCTCTTATCTGTGTCGCTATCTGTAATCCCTACTCGTTTCCTTGCGTGATAATCGGCTGCCGTGACTGGCAGCCGTTTTCTTTGCGCCAATCGTGTATTTTGCACATTCAGTATCGGTGTAATCTCCTGATCATTTCGTTGTCATATTTTCGTCGAAACGTTTTGCTATTTCGTTTTATAGTGATAGTGACGTTTGGTAATTATCAGAAAAACCGATGGTGATAGTGAGAATATATATTTATCTATATTGTTGATTTGTTATTAATTGGGAAAGCAATATTCTTTTCTTATAGAAAAAATTTCAGATAAGTCTGTAAATCTGCTATCAGCCATTGTATTTTCCTGTAAGGAGACCTTGCTTTGGACTCCGATGTCGTGAGTCCGCGTGATGGTAAGTGATACTTATGGCTGATGGTTTCCTTTTTTCTTCGAATGGAATGCCTCGTCACCAATGAGGCGATCGGTGTAGTTATCTAGGGAAGCATTTTAATAATAACGTGGTCATTATGCTCAAAACTATTCGCGCTCGAATTCTGGCCGTGTGTACGGCTATCATTGTGGTTGCTTTGGTAATTAATACGTTTTTAAATTACCGGGTAACCGATAAATATAACGATGAATCTATCAATAACCTGCTTGTTGCCGTAACCGCTGGTCATAGTCTGGCGATCAGTGATTGGGTAGCCTCTAAAAAACAAATTATTACTTCACTCAACGCCGTTGCGTTAACCAATGACGACCCCATCCCGGTGTTCAAACAGATGGCGGCTGCGGGCAGTTTCATCAACGTGTACATGGGGTATGCCAATCACACGGCGAAATTCTCAGACCCTGGCGGTATCCCGCCCACTTATGACCCGACCGTTCGCCCCTGGTATCAGCAGGCGGTGAGAGAAGGGAAGGCTGTTGCGACAGCACCTTATCTGGACATGGCAACCAATACCATCGTGGTGTCGTTTGTCGCTCCGGTACTGGATGGCGGTAGCGTCAAAGGCGTGCTGGGCAGTGACGTCACCATGGATAGCGTCATCGCTAACGTCAAAGCTATTCATCCGACACCGTCCAGCTACGGCATTCTTATCCAGGCCGATGGCACGATTATCGCCCACCCGGATGCCAAACTGACGCTGAAAAAGCTGGCTGAGATCGCCCCGCAGTTGAATCTGGCGCAGGTGCTGAAATCCAGCAGCCCGGTACAACTGAATATCAGTGGACGTGACATGCTGGTGAGAACGCAGCCAGTAGCCGGTACCGACTGGTATGTGCTGGTGGCGCTGGATAAGGCAGAAGCCACGGCGGGGATGGGATCGCTGTTGTGGACGTCGGTTATCGCGCTGGTGATCATCAGTATTCTGGGCTCGGTGGTGCTGGGGCTGCTTATTAGCGCGTCGTTGCGTCGCCTGCTGCAGATTCGTGACGCCATGGACGACATCAGCCACGGTAATAACGACCTGACCCAGCGTCTGCCGGATGAAGGTCATGATGAGGTGTCGCAGATCGCCCGTTCGTTCAATAGCTTTGTCGATAAGCTCAGCATGATCATGCTGCAGATCCGCGATATTAGCGCGTCGCTGCAAATGGCGACCGATGAAGTGGCGACCGGCAACAATGATTTGGCCTCCCGTACCGAAGCTGCCGCTGCCAGCCTGCAACAGACCGCTGCCGCGCTGGAGCAGATTTCCGCCACCGTTACACAGTCGGCCGGTTCTGCCCAGCAGGTGAATGACCGGGCGCTGGCGCTGGCGAACGATGCCAGCGTCGGGGGCAAAGTGGTCTCTGAAGTCATCAATACCATGGAAGAGATTGAGGTGGCGTCCGGCAAGATTGGCGACATCATCGGGGTTATCGACGGCATCGCCTTCCAGACTAACATTCTGGCGCTGAATGCGGCGGTGGAAGCGGCCCGTGCAGGTGAGCAAGGGCGTGGTTTCGCGGTGGTGGCCGGTGAGGTGCGTAATCTGGCGCAGCGCAGTGCGCAGGCGGCGAAAGAGATTAAGTCGTTGATCGAATCTACCGTTGATAGCGTGAATGTCGGTTCGCGTCAGGTTCGCCAGGCCGGGAATACCATGAGTGAGATTGTCGGCGGCGTATCATCGGTAACGACGGTCATGTCGGAAATCACGCATGCATCGGGAGAACAGATGCGTGGGATTCAGGAGATCAACAAGGCGGTCGCACAACTGGATTCGATGGTACAGCAGAATGCGGCTATGGTGCAGGAAGCGGCGTCTGCGTTCGCGTCGTTGCAATCGCAATCTGAAGAACTGCACTCGTCTATCAGTCACTTCAAGCTGTAAATCAACAAGGCGCCGGGTAACCCGGCGCCCAGAGGCCAACGGAGATGACCAGTCAACGTTGTGCCTCGCCCCCTAAGGCGTCGGTGAGGCTGGCTATCAATGCGGCGACTTCGCCGGTCATCAGCGTAAAATCTGCATCAAAGCGTTGTGCCACGTCTTCCCGGTCGATATCGTCGTTTTGTTCACGCAGCGTATCAGCGAATTTCAGCCGTTTGAGTGAGCCATCATCCGCCAGTACGAGCTGGATGCGCTCCTGCCAGTCCAGCGCCAGTTTGGTTACCACTTTGCCCGCTTCGATGTGGGTGGCTATCTCGTCACTGACCAGTTCCTGCTTCTTACAGCGGATCACGCCGCCATCTTCCAGCACCGCTTTCAGTTCGGCTTCGTCCTGCAAGGTAAAACCGGCGGGCGTTTGACCGGAGCGGACCCATTCGGTCAACGTCAGTTCAATCGGATTTTCCATCGTGAGTGGGACCACCGGCAGCGACCCCAGCGTTTTACGCAGCAGCGCCAGCGTATCTTCGGCTTTCTTGGCGCTGGCGGCATCCACCATAATCAGATGATTGACGGTGTCTATCCACAGCGAAATCTGGCTAAAACGACTGAAGGCGCGAGGCAACAGACTGTGCAACACGTCGTCTTTCAGCGCGTCTTTTTCGGTTTTCTTCAGTTTGCGGTGCTGTTCGCCTTCCAGTTTGTCGATTCTGGCTTGCAGTGCCTGTTTGATGACGGGAGCCGGCAGGATTTTCTCTTCTTTGCGCGCGCAGATCAGAATCTGACCGTTAGCCACGTGCGTCAGGGCATCACCATGAGGGCCCATCGGTGACACCCAGCCGGTTTTGGTCATATCCTGACTGCCGCAGGGGGTGAACGCGAAGGAGGCCAGCTGTGTCTCCATGGCATCCGCAGAGAGGCTGATATCGCGACTCAGACGATAGATCATCACATTTTTAAACCACAGCATTTTTCTTCCCAGACTGGCGCGTCTCTGGCGCACTTTCTCGTGATAACACGAAGCGAGTTTCAAGACGCAAGGGTTAATCGCAGCGGGCATAATAACGAATTGTGGAGAGAGGCGGTACGATTACGATAATGTCATCGTCAGTCAGACGTGAGTTCGGTAGATAATGGGCTCGGTAGATAAACAGGAGACAACGTGCGAATAGGTATTGATTTGGGCGGCACCAAAATCGAGGTGATCGCGTTGACGAATGACGGTGAGGAAGCCTTTCGTCATCGTGTGGCGACGCCGCGCCACGATTATCGTCAAACCCTGCTCACTATCGCCAACCTGGTCGAGATGGCGGAGCAGGCCACCGGGCAACGCGGCAGTGTGGGTATGGGTATTCCCGGTACGTTGTCACCGGTAACCGGGCTGGTCAAAAACGCCAACTCGGTTTGGCTGAATCAGCAGCCGCTGGATCAGGATCTGGCGCAACTGTTGGGACGATCGGTACGGGTGGCGAATGACGCCAACTGCTTTGCGGTATCCGAAGCGGTGGATGGTGCTGCGGCAGGGGCCAGTAAGGTGTTCGCGGTTATTATCGGTACCGGCTGTGGCGCGGGTATGGCGTTGGATGGCAGAGTGCACAGCGGGCGCAACGGCGTCGCAGGTGAATGGGGTCATAACCCATTGCCGTGGATGGATGAGGACGAATGGCGCGACCAGCAGACGATGCCCTGCTATTGCGGCCGTACCGGGTGTATCGAAACCTTTATTTCCGGGACAGGCTTTGGCATGGATTATCAACGTCTGAGCGGTCATGCACGGCACGGTCATGAGATTATTGCGTTGGCTGAACAGGGCGACCGACTGGCGGAGCAGGCATTGCAGCGTTATGAACAGCGGCTGGCGAAGTCGCTGGCGCATATCGTTAATGTGCTGGATCCTGATGTGATCGTGCTGGGTGGGGGAATGAGTAACGTGAAGCGACTGTATGACACCGTCCCGGCGCTGCTAAAGCAGTGGGTATTTGGCGGTGAGTGCGACACACCGGTTCGACAGGCGATGCACGGCGACTCCAGCGGTGTGCGCGGTGCGGCATGGCTGTGGCCGCGAGAATCATAACCGAGCAAGATGACGATGACAGGGGACGTCGACGACGTCCCCTGATGACTCATTTCACGGCATGATTCATTTCACAGCATAGACGCTGTCGAGCTGGCTGATGCCGAGACCGTTGCGCTTTTTGACCCGAATTTGCACCTGTATGCGCTCTTTCATCGCTTCCACATGGCTGATAACGCCGATGGTTTTGCCGGAGGCATTGAGGTTGTCCAGCACGTCCAGCGCGGTATCCAGCGTTTCGCCATCCAGTGTGCCGAACCCTTCATCAAGAAACAGCGAGTCGATACGGGTTTTCGCGCTCACCAGGTCGGATAATGCCAGCGCCAGCGCCAGGCTGACCAGAAAACTTTCGCCGCCGGACAAGGTTCGGGTATCGCGTACCGCGTCAGCCTGCCAGGTATCGACCACCTGTAACTCCAGCGTGTCGGAGGCCTTGCGTTGCAACAGGTAGCGTCCATGCAGCCGCGAGAGCTGACGATTGGCCAGGAACACCAGGTGATCCAGCGTCAATCCTTGTGCAAAACGGCGGAATTTATCGCCTTTTTGCGAGCCGATTAACTGATTGAGATAGCCCCAGTCATCACACACGTGCTGGCCTCGCTCGATAGCCTCGAGTAATTGGCGTTGCTTATCGCGGCGTTGCTGGTCACTGGTCAGTTGCTGGCGTAATTCGCCTTGTCGTTCGGCTTCGACTTTTACCATATCGCCGAGTCCGGAAAGCAACTGGCGAATATCCCAGTCGTTGATGCCTTCCGGCATGGATTCTGGGCGTGACGCCAGATGGTTTTCCAGCGTGTTATTCGCCTGTTGCAGCAAAGCCTCCACCTGCTGCTGGCGCTGGTTCAGGCGCTCTTTTAAGGTGACGAGCTGCTGGCGTTCCGTTTCATCCAACAAGGCCTGGCGAAACGCGGTTTCGTCATCGAACCCGGCCGCGGCCAGTTCTTCGGCAAACTGAGCCTGAAGCTGTTGTAACGCCGTATCGGCATGCTGGCTTTGTTGCTCCAGACTGTCGACTTCCCCGCTAAGACGGCTTTGCAGTGACTGGCCTTGTTGCCATTGCTGCTGTGCTTGCTGGCCTTCCTGCTCCAGTGTCTGACTGACCTGCCGCAATTGCTTGAGCACGTCGTTGACCGCCTGATTACCCATCAATTGCCAGCGTTGTTGCTGGGCCTGTTCCAGCGTGCGCTGGGTTTCAGTCAGTTGCAACTGGCCGGTTTTGATGGCGCTTTCGGTTTCTTCCAGCCGTCGCTGGCTGGCGATGATTTCCGCTTCCAGCGCGGCCAGTTGCGGCCGACACTGATTCTGTTCGTGCTCGTTTTCCTGCCAGCGTAACCATTCTGTCTGGCGTTGGCGTAACCATTCTTCCTGCTGTGCCAGTGTTGGTGCGGTCAACCCGAAGGTTTCCATCGTTTGGCTCAGGCTGTCGTGCAGGCGTGCCAATTCACGTTCGGTTTTATCCAGTAATAGCTGCTGTTCATCCCGTGATGCCTGCAATGCGGCCTGCTGCTGGCTGTTGAGCTCCAACTGCTGCACGGTTTGCGCCAGCAGTTGCTGGGCAGACGTGAGTAAATCCTTACTTTCCTGAATATGGCGTTGGTTGCGCTCACGGCTGGCAATTTGCGCCTGTAGCGACTGTTCTTGTGCATCGCAGGATTCAATCCACTGGTGTAGCGTCGGCAATTGGAGTGGATCGAAGCTCACCAGTAAATGCTCACTCACCGACTGGCACTGTTGCCGCAGCGATTCGTAATCGCGCTGGACGCTCTCAAGCGCGTTTTGTTGCTGCTGGCGGTGCTGTTTTTGCAACTGGAGCTGGGTTTCGGTTTGCACGACGTTGGCTTTCAGCGTCTCGACTTCCTGACGCAGCGCGTGCAATCGAATCTGGGTTTCTGAGGGGCGCAACGCCTGATAACGCTCCACCGCCGGGTGATGCGTTGAACCACACAGCGGACATTCTTTGCCCGGTTGTAATTGCTGGCGTTCTTTTTCCAGGCTAACGATGTGCAGTTCCAGCTCGTGACGTTTATCGAGATCCGCCAGATGGCTGGCCTGATTTTGATAATCCCGACGTTGCTGCACTTGCAGTTCTTCCAGCGTTTGAATCCGTTGTAGCGTCTCTAGCTGTTGCGCTTCCAGTAGGGTGCGCTGGCTAATCAACCGTTGCAGTACCGCTGCGCTGGTAGCCAGTTGCTGACGCTCCGGGCGTTCCGCCATGCGTCGTGCCAACTGCTGACGCAAGCCTGCCAGCGGGTGTTCCGCCTCCATCTGTTCATCCTGCTTCAGATGGTCATTCAGCAGTTGTTGGGCGCGCTCAGTGGCATTTTGCTGCGCCTGCTGTTTCTCAACCAGTGAAGCGCGCTGCTGGTCGAGGTATTCCGCCTGAATCTGCTGCTGTGCCACTTTTTCCTGCACGACGTGCAGGTCCTGCTGCCATTTATGCTGTTGCGGGAATTGCGCCTGCCACAGTGGAATATGGCTGCCCAGATACTGGTGGCGGCTATGCTGCTGGCGATAGGTATCGATATCTTCCAGCCGTTGCCGCGTTTGTTCTTGCTGGCGCTGCAATCTGGCCAACGTGGTTATCAGCATTTTTTGCTGTTCAACCAGATTATCCAACGCTTGCTGTTGCTGGTTGCGCTGTGTTTGCAGAGTGGCGATGTGATGATCCAGCGGCAAAATCCGCTCGTTAATCAGTGTTTCTTGTTGCTGACGGTAGTCCGCATGTTGCTGGCGTGCAGACAGCGCTTTTTCCAGCTGTGTCTTCAACTGGTTCTGGGCTTCCTGCTGGCGGCTGATTTGCTGGCGCACGTTGGTCAACTGTTGGCTCAGACGTTGTTTTTCCCGCTGCGCCCGCCCACGCTCGTCGAAGCGGGGACGTAGTTTTTCTGCGGGTTCGCCGCGCTCTAGTTTATCCAGTTGCGGTTGGGACTGTTGCTGTAATTGCTGCTGTGCGACGTGCTGTTGCTGTACGTGTTTTTGCGCCTGCTGGAGCTGTAATAGCGTGTCGTACCAGCGTTGATGCGCCAGGACTTCTTCCCGGTGTATCGACAGGGATTGCTCCTGCTGGCGGATAGCGTCCAGTTGTTGTTCCAGCGCCTGACGCTGCTCGTCACTCAGTAGTTCCAGCGTAGCGACCTTCGCCCGTAACGTTTCCAACTGGGTTTGTGCTTCTTTGTGTTTCTCAAAGACGCGCTCGGAGATCAACCCATAGATATCGGTGCCGGTCAGTTCTTCAAGTAATTCTGCCCGTTGATTGGCATCGGCGTTGAGGAACGCGGCGAACTGCCCCTGAGACAACATCATTGACTTGGTGAATCGATCGAAATCCAACCCGGTGAGGTCGGCTATCATCGTCAGCTTGTCGTTTACTTTGTCGGTCAGGATCTTGCCGTCAGCGCACAACGCCAGCTCAACTTTGGGCGGCTGCAGATTGCCTTCCGGGCTGTTGTGGGCGCGACGCTGGCTCCAGAACGCGCGGTAAGCGACATTTTTTACCTCGAATTCCACCTCAGCCAGACATTCGGCCGTGTGGCGGGTCATTAATTCGTTATGGCTGGGGCTGACCTTCAGGCGCGGCGTCTGGTGGTAGAGCGCCAGACAGATGGCGTCCAGCAGGGTGGTTTTCCCGGCACCGGTAGGCCCGGTGATGGCGAAAAGGCTATTGCTGATAAATGGCTCGCGCGTGAAGTCGATTTTCCACTCGCCCTGCAATGAGTTGAGGTTTTTCAGGCGCAGGCTAAGAATTTTCATGCGGACGTCTCCTGTCGCTGTGCGTCAATCTCCTGCATAACCCGATTGAACAATCCTTTTAGACGTTGCTGGCGCGGCTCATCCAGACCGTCTTCCAGTGCCAGACGTCGTTCAAATACCTCGGCCGGTTGTAACTCTTCCAGCGTCTCTTTTTCCAATTGCACCAGCATTTGCTGTTGTTGTTCCCGGGCACGACGCAGCAGGATCACGTCCACATTGAGTGGCTCGGTCAGTGCCTGAATATGTTGCTGGATGTCACTCAGGTAGTCCTGTGTGGCGATTTCAATATCCAGCCATACCGGTTTGTCGCCATGATAATCGCGGAACCCGGCCAGACGGCGTTCTATCTCCGGCAGATTGCCTTTCACCAGTTGCATCGGCTGTTCGCTCGGTATCGTCAGCGCGGTGACTTCCTGCAATTTTCCCTGTTCAAAGTGCACCAGGTAGACCGATTTCTCATGATTGAGCTCATCAAAACTCAGCGGGATCGGTGAGCCGCTGTAGCGGATGTGTTCGCATTGCGCCACGCGCTGTGGACGATGAATATGCCCAAGCGCAATGTAGTCAGCCGGTGGGAAAGCCTGTGCCGGGAAGGCATCCAGCGTACCGATGTAAATATCGCGCACGGAATCCGATGTGGCGACGCCCACGGTGGTGAGGTGCCCGGTGAGCACGATCGGCAGTTCTTTACCCAGTGCCGCACGCTGCTCGCAGGCAAGCTGATAACAGCGCTGATAATGGCTGGCGATAGCGTCTTGTAACGCCTGCTGTTTTTGTGCGCCAGACTGTCCCGCCTGGCTGGTAAGCACATCGCGCGGACGCAGAAACGGAACAGCGCACAGCATCGCGCCGGGCTCGCCGTCACGGTTATTCAGTACCCGTACCTGCTCATGGATATCGCCGTCAAAACCGGCGATCACCTGGGTATTCAGGCAGGCCAGCAACGCGCGGGATTCGTTCAGGGTCGCGACGGAGTCATGATTGCCGCCGAGCACCACCAACTGGCAACCGGTACGCTGCAACGCCACCACAAACTGGTTATACATTTCTCGGGCATAGCTGGGCGGTGCGCCATTATCGAACACATCACCTGCTACTATTACTGCATCGGCCTGATATTGCTCAACCTGCTGCACCAGCCAGTGCAAAAAAGCCTGATGCTCAGGCGCACGGCTACGGGTATAAAAGTACTGACCGAGATGCCAGTCAGACGTATGAATAATTCGCATGAGACTCCCTGCAGGTGAGTGCAAACGAGATGTTGTTTTTGGCGGTGTTCAGACAACGGCACAAGGCGGGCACCGTAGTTAATGGCGAAACGCCGCGTCTTTATCATCGGCGATTATAGGCGTGCAGTTTAGGGCATGTCCCATAATATCTGTATGAACATGGCAACATAGCGTGGTAGGGCGGAGAAAATCAGCCGGGCGGAGGTGCTGGTAAGGCCGCGTCAGGGGCGTGGTTTGTCGGGGGATTTTTCATAAATCTGTCATAAAACTGACGCATAATGCACACCGCACGCTAACCGTGACGATTAACGGCAGGATTGATATGGCAAGACGTATTTTGGTGGTGGAAGATGAAGCGCCGATTCGTGAGATGGTGTGCTTCGTGCTTGAGCAGAACGGCTATCAGCCGGTTGAGGCCGAGGATTACGACAGCGCGGTGAACCGGCTGGCTGAGCCTTATCCTGAGCTGGTGCTGCTGGACTGGATGCTGCCCGGTGGGTCCGGTTTACAGTTTATCAAGCACATGAAACGTGAAGCGCTGACGCGGGATATTCCGGTCATGATGCTGACGGCCCGTGGTGAAGAAGAAGATCGTGTGCGCGGTCTTGAAGTCGGTGCCGATGATTACATCACCAAACCGTTTTCACCGAAAGAGTTGGTGGCGCGCATCAAAGCGGTAATGCGTCGGATTTCGCCGATGGCGGTGGAAGAAGTGATCGAAATGCGCGGCTTAAGCCTGGATCCTTCCTCTCACCGGGTGACCACGGAAGAGCACGCGCTGGACATGGGGCCGACGGAGTTCAAACTGCTGCACTTCTTTATGACTCACCCTGAACGGGTATATAGTCGAGAGCAGTTGCTGAATCACGTGTGGGGCACTAACGTTTATGTTGAGGATCGTACTGTGGATGTCCATATCCGCCGTCTGCGCAAGGCGTTGGAGACCAGTGGACACGACAAGATGGTTCAGACCGTTCGGGGAACTGGATACCGTTTCTCAACACGTTATTGATAGCGTGAGTCCCGGAGAAAATCTGACGTGCTAGAACGTTTGTCCTGGAAAAAGCTGGCGCTGGAGCTGGCTTTTTTTTGTTTGCCCGGCTTATTACTGGGGCTGATTATCGGTTATCTGCCCTGGTTTCTACTGGCGTCGGTGCTGACGGCGCTGTGCTGGAACTTCTATAACCAACTGCGCTTGTCCTACTGGTTGTGGGTTGACCGCAGTATGACCCCGCCGCCCGGCCGCTGGAGCTGGGAGCCTTTGTTCTACGGTTTGTACCAAATGCAGTTGCGTAATCGCCGTCGTCGGCGCGAACTGGCACTGCTGATCAAACGTTTCCGCAGTGGGGCGGAATCGCTGCCGGATGCGGTGGTCATCACCACCGAAGAGGGCGTCATCATTTGGTGTAACCGGCTGGCGCAGCACCTGCTGAGTTTTCGCTGGCCGGAAGATAATGGTCAGAATATCCTCAACTTGTTGCGCTACCCGGAATTTACCCAGTATATGCAACAGCAAGATTTCAGCCGCCCGCTGACGCTGACGCTGAAAAATGCGCATCATGTCGAATTCCGGGTGATGCCGTATTCAGAAGGGCAGTTGCTGATGGTGGCACGTGATGTCACCCAGATGCATCAACTCGAAGGGGCGCGGCGTAACTTTTTCGCCAACGTCAGCCATGAGCTGCGCACGCCGTTGACGGTGTTGCAAGGCTATCTGGAAATGATGAACGACGAATCGCTGGATGGTGCTTTGCAGGCTAAGGTGCTGCACACCATGCAGGAACAAACCCGCCGGATGGATGGGCTGGTGCGGCAACTGCTGACACTGTCGCGTATTGAAGCCGCCGCGGCTATCGATCTCAACGAGAAGGTGGATATTCCGCTGATGTTGCGGGTGCTCAAACGCGAAGCGGATACCTTGAGTCAGGGGCGTCATGAGATAGTGTTTCGCGTCAATGAGCAGTTACAGGTGTTCGGCAACGAGGAGCAGTTGCGTAGCGCGGTGTCGAATTTGGTGTATAACGCGGTTAACCACACGCCGCAAGGCACGCGTATTGAGGTGTGCTGGCAGCAAACGCCGCAGGGCGCGCAGTTCCAGGTTAGCGATAACGGTCCGGGCATTGCCGCAGAACATCTTCCCCGTCTGACGGAGCGCTTTTATCGTGTCGACAAAGCCCGTTCGCGCCAGACTGGCGGCAGTGGGTTGGGGCTGGCCATCGTCAAGCACGCGCTCAGCCATCATGACTCTCGTCTGGAGATCCTCAGTGAAGAAGGTACAGGCTCTCGCTTCATGTTTACCTTGCCGAATCAGCTGATTGTTCGTTCGGTATTAAGTCAGAATGCCGCGAATCCGCTGCGCTAAGCCATGCGGCGGGACTTGATTGTCCCCGCCGCAGTGCCGAGAATAGTGCGTTCTTGTCTTTCACTTCTTTCATTTTCACTCCGATGGAAAACGCACATGAAACCCGTCCGTTACCTGTTTGCTTTGCTGTTGTGCCTGTCTGGTCAGCTTGCTGCTGCGCCGCAGGCGATGTTGGCAGGTAACCTTTCCAGTGCGGGTTCCGACACGCTGGCGAACCTGATGACGTTCTGGGCGGCGGATTTCAGTCAGCATCATCCCGGTGTTAATCTCCAGGTTCAGGCGGCGGGGTCATCCTCAGCGCCAACGGCACTGGCAGCAGGGGCGGCGCAACTGGGGCCGATGAGTCGGCCAATGAAAAGTAGCGAAATCGAAGCGTTCGAGCAGCATTATGGCTATGCGCCAACGGCAGTACCGGTCGCGCTGGATGCACTGGTGGTGTTGGTCAATCAGGATAACCCGTTAACCGGACTGACGGTGCGTCAACTGGACGCCATTTTCTCCATAACCCGCCGTTGTGGCGCGGGGAAAACGGTACAGCGCTGGCAGGAGTTGGGACTAAACGGCGTCTGGCAACAGCGTTCGTTACTGCGTTATGGGCGTAATTCTGCGTCCGGCACGTACGGCTTTTTCAAACAACAGGCGTTGTGTGGTGGTGATTTTCTGCCGCAGGTCAATGAGCTTCCCGGTTCTGCCTCAGTAGTGCAGGCGGTTGCGGCATCGGTGAATGCCATCGGCTACGCCAGTATTGGTTTTCGCGCCAGCGGGGTACGGGTGCTGGCACTGGCCATCAGCGACAAAGACGACTACGTGTTGCCGACTGCCGATACTATCCGTAGTGGACGTTATCCTTACACCCGCTATCTCTATATCTACGTGAATAAAACACCGGGCCAGCCACTGGAGCCGCTGACGGCTGCGTTTTTGGACCGGGTGCTGTCAGTGTCAGGACAGGCGTTGGTCAGCCAGGACGGCTACCTGCCATTGCCGGAAATGGTGCGTGAGCAAACCAGACGATCGCTCGGTCTTGATGACCTGACACCGGCGTCAATGAGTGTTTCTGCAACAAATTGATGATAAAGATGAATTTATTTCATGTGTCGTGAAAATTCCTCCATTGTCGTTGAGAAAAATGCATGACAGGATAGTTTTACTTTTAGCCGTCTGGATGGCTATAAAATTCAGTGGCGAAATTATTTTAGTTAAAACTATTTCTTCTGAAAACTATTTCTACTAAAAACGCATTCATCTAAAAATCGACTCGTCTGACACCTACTGCCGGAAATCAGCTATTTGGGGTCAGACGTGCAGGAGCAAAACATGACACAAGCCCTTCCTCCGTTTCGTGCCGATGTGGTCGGCAGTTTGTTGCGCCCGGCGGCTATCAAGCAGGCCCGTTTACAGTTTCAGGCCGGTGAGATCGATGTCGCCGCGTTACGCCGTGTTGAAGATCAGGAAATCCAGCGTGCCGTGGAATTGCAGCGTGCTGCTGGCCTGCAATTGGTGACCGACGGCGAATTCCGTCGTGCCTGGTGGCACTTTGACTTTTTCGACAGCCTCAATGGCGTGGAGCGTTATGAAGCGGAGCAGGGCATCCAGTTCACTGGTGTGCAGACAAAAGCCCGTGGCGTAAAAGTCACCGGCAAGGTCAGCTTTAATCCTCAGCATCCGATGCTGGAGGATTTCCGTTTCCTCCAACGTGTGTCTGGCGACGCCGTTGCCAAAATGACGATCCCCAGCCCGAGCGTGTTGCACTTCCGTGGCGGTCGTAAAGTGATTGATAGCACTGTTTATCCTGATCTGGCCGACTACTTCGACGATCTGGCGCTGACCTGGCGTGATGCCATCCGTGCCTTCTATGATGCCGGTTGCCGTTATCTGCAACTGGACGATACGGTATGGGCTTATCTGTGCTCTGAAGACCAGAGACGCCAGATTCGTGAGCGTGGTGATGACCCGGATTATCTGTGCCGTACCTATGCGCAAGTGCTTAATAAAGCACTGGAAGGCAAACCGGCCGATTTAGTGGTGGGCCTGCATGTCTGCCGTGGTAATTTCCGCTCCACCTGGATTTCCGAAGGGGGCTATGAACCTGTGGCGGAAACCCTGTTCGGGACAGTGAATGTGGATGCCTTTTTCCTCGAATACGATACCGAGCGGGCGGGTGGATTTGAGCCGCTGCGCTTCATCAAGCCAGGTCATCAGAAAGTGGTGTTGGGGCTTATCACCACCAAAAATGGGCAATTGGAAAACGCAGATGACGTACAAAAACGCATCGCCGAAGCAACACGTTATGTGGCGCTGGACCAACTGTGCCTGAGTCCGCAGTGTGGCTTTGCCTCTACCGAAGAGGGCAATACGTTGTCGGAAGAGCAGCAATGGGCAAAACTTAAACTGGTCGTGAATATCGCTAACCACGTTTGTCATTGCTGTTAGTTGGTGCAATGTCCTTTTTATAACGCCGGTATGCCCTACCGGCGTTTTTTATTCCCATAAGTTTTTAATATGGTTATTTGTTGCTCTTTGATGGAATTTTGAGCTTATCTTTCGCGCTGCAAACTGTTTTCATGCACAAATCATGTATAGTCTGTGGGTGAAAATATAAATTCTAATGCTGACTTTATATTGAAGATCAGATTAATGTTCTGGTTTACCGATCACGTATTGCCTTTTATTGCTATAAACGTTTTACTTAGCCCCCATTAACGCTGTGCAATAAAACCTCACATCATAATCCTGCACATCGCACGGCTCCCGCTTCTTGCGTGCGCCGCTTTACGCGCCCGGTTTGTGCCGGCAACACCATTTTTACAGGCAACAACAACATACATTATGAGTCATCGTTTAACTTCCAAAGATATCGTGGCATTGGGCTTCATGACCTTTGCCTTGTTCGTCGGCGCCGGGAATATCATTTTCCCGCCGATGGTCGGTCAACAGGCTGGCGAACACGTGTGGGTAGCCGCACTCGGCTTTCTGATTACCGCTGTTGGCTTGCCGGTGTTGACGGTGATAGCACTGGCGCGTGTGGGGGGGGGTATTGATACGCTCAGTAGCCCGATCGGCAAGAAAGCAGGTGTACTGTTGGCGACGGTCTGCTATCTGGCGGTAGGGCCGTTGTTTGCTACGCCGCGTACCGCGACGGTCTCGTTCGAGGTCGGTATTGCGCCGCTGGTGGGTGAGGGCGCGACGCCTCTGCTGGTTTACAGCCTGATCTACTTCGCTATCGTGATCGCGATTTCGCTCTATCCCGGCCGTCTGTTGGATACCGTTGGCCATATTCTGGCACCGGTGAAAATTATCGCCCTGACCGTGCTGGGGATTGCCGCGTTGGTATGGCCGGCAGGCACGCCAGCACCGACCGTTGAAGCCTATCAGCAGGTGCCATTCTCCACCGGTTTCGTGAATGGTTATTTGACCATGGATACGCTGGGCGCGCTGGTGTTCGGTATCGTCATCGTCAATGCGGCCCGTTCTCGTGGCGTGAGTGACGCCGGGTTGTTAACCCGTTACACCATTTTGGCTGGGCTGATTGCGGGGCTGGGATTAACGCTGGTTTATCTGAGCCTGTTCCATCTCGGTTCTTTCAGTGGTTCGTTGGTGCCGAACGCGCAAAACGGTGCTGAAATCCTGCATGCGTATGTACAGTACACCTTTGGCAACATGGGCAGCAGTTTCCTGGCGTTGCTGATCTTCATTGCCTGTATGGTCACTGCGGTGGGGTTGACCTGCGCCTGTGCCGAATTCTTTGCGCAGTACCTGCCATTGTCTTACCGTGCACTGGTGTTTGTGCTGGGGCTGTTCTCGATGGTGGTGTCCAATCTGGGGCTGAGCCACCTGATTCAACTGTCTGTGCCGGTACTGACCGCCATTTATCCGCCGTGCATCGTGTTGGTACTACTGAGTTTTACCCGTCGTTGGTGGAATAACAGCACGCATGTTATTGCACCGGTGATGCTGGTCAGCCTGGTCTTTGGCCTGTTGGACGGTATCAAGTCGTCGGCTTTTCAGTCATTACTGCCCGGCTGGACACAGAGCCTGCCGATGAGCGAGCAGGGGCTGGCCTGGTTGCCGCCATCCTTACTCATTCTGCTGGTAGTAGGGATTTATGACCGCATCACCGGTCGTCAGGAAGTCACGGCACATTCCTGAGTGGCAGTGGGACGGATGCTTTTCACCACAGGCGTTTGCCTGTGGTTTTTTCGTTTATAAAGACAGGGTTGCTCATTTATGGAACAACAATCCAAACCTATGGAACAACAATCCAAACTCAAGCGCGGCTTAAGTACGCGGCATATTCGTTTTATCGCGCTGGGCTCCGCCATTGGTACCGGGCTGTTTTACGGCTCGGCCAGCGCTATTCAGATGGCTGGCCCTAGCGTACTGCTGGCGTATCTGATTGGTGGCGTGTTCGCTTATATCATTATGCGGGCACTGGGGGAGATGTCTGTTAACAATCCGCAAGCCAGTTCTTTTTCCCGTTATGCCCGCGATTACCTCGGCCCGTTGGCCGGTTATATCACCGGGTGGACCTACTGCTTTGAGATGCTGATCGTCGCGATTGCCGATGTTACCGCTTTCGGCATTTATATGGGGGTCTGGTTTCCGGAGGTGCCGCACTGGATTTGGGTATTAAGCGTGGTGCTGATTATCGGTGCCATCAACCTGATGAATGTGAAAGTGTTTGGCGAACTGGAGTTCTGGTTTTCGTTTTTCAAGGTCGCGACCATTGTTGTCATGATCGTGGCCGGGGTTGGCATCATCGTTTGGGGGATTGGTAACGGCGGTGAGCCTACCGGTATCCATAATTTGTGGAGCAATGGCGGTTTCTTCAGTAACGGCGTGATGGGGATGATCCTGTCATTGCAGATGGTGATGTTTGCCTATGGCGGTGTCGAGATCATCGGGATTACTGCGGGTGAAGCCAAAGAACCGCACAAGTCCATTCCGCGCGCCATCAATTCTGTACCCTGGCGTATCCTGGTGTTCTACGTCGGCACCCTGTTTGTGATTATGTCGATTTACCCGTGGAATCAGGTGGGTACCAACGGTAGTCCGTTTGTACTGACCTTCCAGCACATGGGTATCACGGCGGCGGCCGGCATCCTGAATTTCGTGGTGATCACCGCCTCGCTGTCTGCCATCAACAGTGATGTGTTTGGCGTGGGGCGTATGTTGCACGGCATGGCGGAGCAAGGCCATGCACCGCAGGTGTTCGCCCGGTTGTCCCGTCGTGGTACCCCCTGGGTAACGGTGGTGGTGATGGTACTGGCGTTGCTGGTGGCGGTGTACCTCAACTACATCATGCCAGAGAAAGTGTTTCTGGTGATTGCGTCGCTAGCCACCTTTGCCACCGTATGGGTATGGATCATGATTCTGTGCTCACAGATTGCGTTTCGCCGCAAACTGAACCGCGAACAGGTGAATGCGCTGGCGTTTCCTCTGCCGGGTGGTGCGGCGACCGCAGCGGTCGGCGTTGTATTTCTGGTCTTTATCATCGGCCTGATTGGTTACTTCCCGGATACGCGCATTGCGCTGTACGCAGGTATAGTGTGGATCCTGCTGCTGTTGGCAAGTTACGCCCTTCGCCGTCGGCGCTGAGTGATAATCGTATTATCGTCGTTTACTTGCTGACCTGATACGGCGGAGCCGCAAGCAGCAGCATGATCCACGGCGGGCGGTGTTATGCAACGGCACTCATGCCAGGTTCTCTTTGGCGTCTTGTCGTTGCACATCCTGTGCGGAACGGGCCACCACCACTTTGCCGGTGATGCCACCATGTTCCACCAGTCGATGTGCCTCGCGCAGCCGGGCTGCATCTAGCGGATGCAGCACGCGGCAGGCAGTCGAACGTAGTACGCCCGCATCCACCAGCGCGGCCACTTCGTCGAGGATGCGGTGTTGCGCGATCATGTCCGGCGTGCCGAACAGCGGGCGTGTGAACACCATTTCCCAGTGTAGCGACACGCTCTTGCCCTTGAACGGCACCGCATCCAGCATCTCGTGATCAGTAATGATGCCCAGGTGCCCTTGTGGCGCGATTAAATCTGCCAGTTCGATCCAGTGCTCGGCCGTGTTCGACAGAGCAGCCACATGGGTGACAGGCGGCACCGGCAGTGCGCGGATCTGTGCTGGCAACGGTTTCTGATGGTCAATGACGTGGTGGGCGCCCAAGGCGAGGCACCAGTCGCGGCTTTCTTCGCGCGAGGCCGTGGCGATTACCGTCAGGCCAGTCAGCCGCCTGGCGAGCTGGATCAACATGGAGCCGACCCCGCCAGCGCCGCCCAGCAGCAACAGGCTGCCGACATTGGCTGGTTTGCCCGGCGGCACGCCAAGGCGGTCGAACAGCAGTTGCCAGGCGGTTAGCGAGGTTAGCGGCAGGGCCGCTGCTTCGGCGAAGCCCAGGGTTTCGGGCATATGGCCGACGATGCGCTCGTCTACCAGTTGAAACTGGGCATTGCTACCATTGTGATCGAAGGAACCTGCATAGTAGACGGCCTCACCCGGCCGGAACAGCGTGACCGCTTCACCAACGGCTGTGACGATCCCTGCCGCATCCCAGCCCAGCGAGCGGACGCTGTCGGGCGCAGCAACCAAACCTGCCCGGATCTTGGTATCCACCGGATTGACCGAGACGGCATGGACTGCCACAAGCAGGTCGTGCGGTCCCGGCTTCGGTCGCTCGGTGTCGATATCGGTCAGGCAGTCCGGATCGGTTAGGGCCGTACCGCGGCGAAACGCGATGGCAGCCATACGGGCAGGTGTCGTTTTCATCAGCAAACCTCCAGCGTGCCATACACGGCATCACGCAGTTCGGTGATGAAGCGGCCGGACATACCTTCGTACAACGTGTTGGTGAAGGCCACGACACTCAGACCTTGCGCCCGGTCCATGAACCAGGAGTGGCCGTAGGCACCGCCCCAGCGCCAGGTACCTTCGGATTCTGGTGAAGCCGCCAGACCGCGGTCACGCAGTACCGAGAAACCCAGACCGAAACCGAAACCAGGGGCATCGGGCAATTCTAGCCCGCCGGTCTGGTCACGTCCCATTTCCTCGACCAGTTCAACGGGTAGCAGTGTGCCGCCGCCTTGTCGCAGGATTTCCAGCAGACGTAGAAAGTCACCAGCCGTACCGGCCATACCGGCACCCCCCGATGGGAAGGCCTGAGCGTCGAAGATGCGGGCCGGACTATAGGTAATACCAACGGCTCCTTCGAAGGCGGAGACGGTTTCGCCCTCGGCGAGCCGGTGCGGCTTCGGCGCATCGTTGACATAGGGGGTTGCCACGCGCTGCGCATCACAGGCGACGAAGCCCGTGTCGGTCATACCCAGTGGGTCTGTGACCAGTTCCCTCACCGCCTTGTCCAGTGGTGTACCGTATATACGCTCGATCAGTGTGCCCAACACATCGGTTGCCAGTGAGTAGCCCCAACTCGTCCCCGGCTCGTATAGCAGCGGTACGCTGCTGAGGCGTCGCAGATTCTCCTCCAGGCTGATACCGGAAGCATCCATGCCATCCGAGACGCCAGCCCGTGTATAGGGGCCGTCTGCGTCGGCTTCAAAAAAACGGTAACCCAGCCCCGCTGTATGGCTAAGCAGTTGTCGCGCGGTGATACGCGCCGGTTGGCCATTGACCAATGCGGGACGAAACGTCGGCAACCAACGTTCAATACCCGTATCCAGATCGAGTCGGCCTTGTGCCACCAGCGCCAGCGCTGCGGTAGAGACGATGGGTTTGCTGACCGAAGCCAGTCGAAAGACCGTCTCCAGCGTCATTGCCCGTGCGCTTTCATCGTCGGCTAAACCAGCGGCTTGCTGGTGGATCAGTTCGCCGTCGCGGGCTACCAGGATAACGGCACCGACCAGACGACGGTCGTCCAGCGCCTGCTGCACGGCGGTCTCGATACGTGCTGACAGGTGTGCGTGTCGAACACCCTGACGCAGCGGGAATGACTGATTTGTCATGACAAATACCTCGATTCAATGGGTAACGCATCGACGATAGAAAATTTTTGATTAAAGAAAAAGTAGGCTACAGTTCCGTGATATGCGGAACTTTATGTCCGTAATTGTGAGAGGAGTAATTGTGAGAGGAATAGTATAGTGGACAGCCTAAATGGCTTCGTGGTGTTTGTGCAGGTTGCCGAGACGCGCAGCTTCGTCGCCGCTGGTCGGCTGCTGGGGGTCTCGGCCTCAGCTGTCGGCAAGAGTGTGGTGCGGCTGGAAGAGAAGTTGGGAGTGCGTCTGTTCCACCGCAGCACACGCAGCATCACGTTGACCGCCGAGGGCTCGCTATTTCTTGAGCGCAGCCGACGCATTCTGGCCGAGATTGAGGCGGCGGAACTGGAATTGTCGCAAGCGACTGCCGCACCGCGCGGACGCCTGCGGGTGAGCCTGCCGCTGGTCAGTTCGCTGGTGCTACCAGTACTTGGCGAGTTCATGCGTGAGTACCCCGAGATAGAGCTCGATCTGGATTTTACCGACCGGATGGTCGATGTGGTCGAGGAAGGTTTCGATGCCGTGGTGCGCACCGGTGAACCGGCGGATTCGCGTCTGTCGGCACGCCGTCTGGGCACCTTTGAAATGCAGCTGGTAGCCTCGCCGGACTATCTGGCACGTCGTGGTACCCCCATGCTGCCCGCCGATCTGCGTCAGCACTCCTGCCTGCACTATCGATGGCCCAACAGTGGCAAGCTGGAGAATTGGGCGCTGCGGCAAACGCCCGGTGAGCCAGAATGGCAACTGCCCACCTCGATGATCTGTAACAACATCGAGACGCGCGTGTGTTTTGCATTACAGGGACTGGGGATCGCCTATCTGCCGGATTTCGCCATCCGAGAACCCTTGGCTGATGGTCGGCTCAAGCCAATCCTGGCCGAGTATGTGCAGCACAGTGGGGTTTTCCATGTGCTGTGGCCTGCGAGCAAGCACCCCTCGCCAAAGGTTCGGGCGTTGGTCGATTTCCTGTGCTGTCGGGTATTCCCTGTCGTGAAGAGTAAGACACCCAGCCCCTGAGGTAAGCGCAGCCGATAACGAGGCGTGTCCCATGCCGCTTCATGAGAATGCCGAGTCACGTTTCAGAGAGTGTCTGCGTAGGATGAACCTGCCTAATTTATTGATAAAAAGGCTGTGTCTGGTTTTGGTATCGTTCAGCGACGTGCCGGGCTGGAGTCATGGTGAAATAAAAAAGCCAGCGGCAAGACCGCTGGCTGGTGCCTGAATAGCGAGAGCTGATTACAGGTTGTTGGCGTTTTCTTTCAGGTATTTCGCTACGCCGTCCGGGGAAGCGCCCATACCGGCTTTACCTTTTTCCCACTGAGCCGGGCACACTTCGCCGTGCTCTTCATGGAACTGCAGCGCGTCGACCATACGGAGCATTTCATCGATGTTACGACCCAGCGGCAGATCGTTCACGACCTGATGACGCACGATACCGTTTTTGTCGATCAGGAAAGAACCGCGCAGCGCCACACCCGCTTCCGGATGTTCGATACCGTAGGCTTTCTGGATTTCGCGTTTAATGTCAGCGACCATCGCGTATTTCACTTCGCCGATACCGCCGTTGTCGACTGGGGTTTTACGCCAGGCGTTGTGTACGAATTCAGAGTCAAAAGACACACCAACCACTTCAACGCCACGTTTCTTAAACTCTTCGTAGCGGTGATCGAAGGCGATTAGCTCAGACGGACAGACGAAAGTGAAGTCCATCGGCCAAAAGAAGATCACAGCCGCTTTACCGTTGATGTGTTTCTTCAGATTGAAATTCTCAACGATTTCCCCACTTCCCAGTACGGCGGCGGCAGTGAAGTCAGGGGCAGGACGAGTTACCAGGACCATAATTACTCCTGTAAATAGCTGTTAATGATAGGTGAATGTAGTAAACGCCGTAAGTATAGGTACAGCCTGCCAGTGAATAAAGCAAAAGCGACCAATCAATAAGATAGCTTTTGCCTATCGGATCAATTGATGATCCTTTTCACTGACGTGGGAACAGTCTGGCGCGCTGTCCCTCCTTTTACCCTGTGTTACTGTGCGACGTTAGCCGGGCCATCCAGCTGACCTGTTTTTGCCAGATGCATCATACGAGGATAGAACTGCCAGAATAATGTTTCAAATTGATGGTAGCCACGCTCAATATCGATAAATGAGCCCGAAAGCGCCGCCAGCTTCGGTCTTCGCACTGACATACGGTGCAGCACCTCGGCGATAAACGGCAGCTCGGCATAGCGTTCCAGCCAGCGTTCCGGCCACAAGTAATGATTCAGGTTACGAAAGCGCTCCGGGGTGTCGGGCAGGTGGGGGGCTATTTGCTGTTCTGCCTCGCTGACGAAGTGCGTCAGAGGTGTTGCCGGTTCTATCATCGACCAATGGCGCGCCAGAAAATGATCCCACAGCACGTCCAGCGCGATGGGCGCGACCCGGCGATAGTCCGCGCTGAAATGGCGGCAGGCCGTACGCACCTCCGGCAAACTGTCGGTCAGTACATCAACACGCCGGTGCAGGCGAATACCGGCGACCATCTCGGGTGGGTAAAGCTCGTCGGGGTTACCACGCACAAAGTCTGCCATCAGGTTTCCGGTCAGCGAGCTTTGCGCCAGCGTGGCGAGATGCAGATGTGCAAGAAAATTCATAGCGTCGACGCGCACTCCCAAGAGGCATAACGAATAAGGTTGGTGCGCCAAGTATAGAGGAAGGTGGGGGGATGTCCCGCTTATTTCTTGCAGCCTGTCCCGACGGGCTCTAGACTAAGCCGCTTCGTTTGTTCCACTGTGCCGAAATGTAAGTGAATAGTCATGCGTGTTGCCGATTTTTCGTTTGAATTGCCTGAATCCCTGATTGCCCGCTATCCGCAGGCACAACGTAGCGGTTGCCGACTGTTATCACTGGATGGCCCTACAGGCGCGGTCGCGCACGGCGTTTTTACCGATCTGCTCGATAAACTCCAGCCTGGAGACCTGCTGGTGTTTAACAACACCCGGGTGATTCCAGCGCGCCTGTTTGGTCGTAAGGCCAGCGGCGGCAAGCTGGAAGTGCTGGTAGAACGCATGCTGGATGATAAGCGTGTGCTGGCGCATGTGCGCGCTTCCAAGGCACCTAAACCCGGTACAGTGTTGTTGCTCGGCGAGGACGAGAGCGTGAAAGCGACCATGCTGGCGCGTCATGACGCCTTGTTTGAGATTCAGTTCGATGATACGCGCGATGTGTTGACCATTCTCAATGACATCGGGCACATGCCGCTGCCACCCTATATCGACCGTCCGGATGAAGCCGCAGACCGTGAGCTTTACCAGACTGTGTACAGTCAGCGCCCTGGTGCGGTGGCGGCACCCACCGCCGGTCTGCATTTTGATGAGCCGTTGCTGGCTGCTCTGAAAGAAAAAGGCGTGGAAATGGCCTTCGTGACTCTGCATGTCGGTGCCGGTACCTTCCAGCCAGTGCGGGTTGAGTCTATCGAAGACCATGTGATGCACGCCGAGTATGCCGAAGTGCCGCAGACGGTGGTGGATGCGGTACTGGCCTGTAAAGCGCGCGGCAATCGCGTGATCGCCGTCGGTACGACCTCGGTGCGTTCGTTGGAAAGTGCGGCTCAGGCTAGTGCGGAAGCTGTGATCGCCCCGTTTTTCGGCGATACCCGCATCTTCATCTATCCCGGTTATCACTATCAGGTGGTGGATGCGCTGGTGACCAATTTCCATTTACCGGAATCGACGTTGATTATGCTGGTGTCGGCGTTTGTGGGTTACCGCCATACGATGGATGCTTACCGCCAGGCGGTGGCCGAGCAATACCGCTTTTTCAGTTACGGTGATGCCATGTTCATCACCCGTAACCCGTCAGCGGAACAGGAGCAGGTGGGATAATCCGCCGCTGAACTTTTTCATATCTTTTTCATACCGCAGGCCAGGTTCTGTGGGTATATCAATGGTGTCATCAGACTGTTTTCTGATGCTGGAGGTTAAGTGAAGTACGAACTGTTGCAAACGGACGGCCGCGCGCGTCGTGGTCGTCTGGTTTTTGAACGTGGTGTGGTGGAAACCCCGGCATTTATGCCCGTCGGGACCTATGGCACCGTCAAAGGGATGACGCCGGAAGAAGTTAAAGAGACCGGTGCCCAGATAATCTTAGGTAACACCTTCCACCTGTGGTTACGCCCGGGGCAGGAAATCATGAAACGGCACGGCGACCTGCATGATTTTATGCAGTGGCATGGCCCGATCCTGACTGATTCTGGTGGTTTTCAGGTATTTAGTCTCGGCGATATCCGCAAGATTACCGAAGAGGGTGTGCATTTCCGCAATCCGATCAATGGTGACGCCATTTTCCTGAGCCCGGAAAAATCCATGGAAATTCAGTACGATCTCGGTTCCGATATCGTGATGATTTTCGACGAGTGTACGCCTTACCCTGCAGACTGGGACTATGCCAAGCGGTCGATGGAGATGTCGTTGCGTTGGGCGAAGCGCAGTCGTCAGCGTTTTGACGAATTAAGCAACAAAAACGCGCTGTTCGGCATCGTTCAGGGCAGTGTTTACGAAGATTTACGTGATGTGTCGGTAAAAGGGCTGGTGGACATCGGTTTTGATGGTTACGCTGTGGGCGGCCTCGCGGTCGGCGAGCCGAAGGCCGATATGCACCGCATTTTGGAGCATGTCTGTCCGCAGTTGCCGACAGATAAACCCCGTTACCTGATGGGGGTAGGCAAACCGGAAGATTTGGTGGAAGGGGTTCGTCGCGGTATCGACATGTTTGACTGCGTCATGCCGACGCGCAATGCCCGTAACGGCCATCTGTTCGTGACGGACGGCGTGGTCAAAATTCGTAATGCCAAACATAAAGACGACACCGGACCGCTGGATGAGCACTGTGATTGCTACACATGTCGCAATTATAGCCGTGCCTACTTGCACCACCTCGACCGTTGTAACGAAATACTCGGCGCGCGCCTCAATACCATCCACAACCTGCGTTATTATCAGCGCCTGATGGCGGGTTTACGTCAGGCTATCGGGGAAGGTAGATTAGAGAGCTTTGTGGCTGAGTTTTACCAGCGCATCGGTAAACCGGTTCCGCCGTTGGCCGATAGCGCGGCGGGAAATGACCATGAAGGTCATGTACCGCAATAAGCACGTTTGCGTGGCATGAACGTTTTATAGATAACTGTTGTTTTGATAACTAAAGAGGACATTTAAATGAGTTTTTTCATTTCCGACGCTGTGGCAGCAACTGCAGGTGCTCCGGCTCAAGGAAGCCCGTACTCTCTGGTGATTATGCTGGCCGTGTTCGGTCTGATTTTTTACTTCATGATCCTGCGCCCTCAGCAAAAACGTGCCAAGGAACACAAGAAGTTGATGGATTCGATCAGCAAAGGTGATGAAGTGCTGACTAACGGCGGCCTGGTTGGGCGTGTGACCAAAGTGGCTGATAACGGATTTATCACCATTGCCCTGAACGACACCAACGAAGTCGTGATCAAGCGCGATTACGTGACGTCCGTACTGCCGAAGGGTACCATGAAGGCCCTGTAATTTTTCGACTTTCCCGAAGGGAACTACCGTGTTAAACCGCTATCCTCTGTGGAAGTACCTGATGCTGATCGTGACGATCGTCGTCGGTCTGCTCTACGCACTTCCTAACCTGTATGGTGAGGATCCGGCAATTCAGGTCACTGGCGCGCGAGGAACCGCCGCCAGTGAATCTACGCTGGTCCAGATCCAGAATGTTTTGCAAGAACAACATATCGCCAGCAAATCTATTGCGCTGGAAAACGGTGCTATTCTCGCACGCTTCTCTACGCCGGACATCCAGCTTCGCGCTCGTGAAGTTCTGTTGAGTGCGTTGGGCGAGAAATACGTGGTTGCCTTAAACCTGGCACCTGCTACGCCGACCTGGCTGAGAATGCTGGGGGCGGAACCGATGAAACTGGGTCTTGACCTGCGTGGCGGTGTGCACTTCCTGATGGAAGTGGATATGGATACCGCGTTAGGCAAGTTGCAGGAACAGACCATGGATTCCCTGCGCAGCGATCTGCGCGAGAAAGGCATCCAATATGCGTCTGTTCGTAAAGCAGATAATTATGGCGTGGAAATTCTGTTCCGCGACGGTCAACTGCGTGACAACGCAGTGAACTACCTGACTCCGCGCCATCGCGATCTGGTGTTCAACAATAGCGGCAGTGATGCGCTGCGTGCGGTGATGAGCGATGCGCGGCTGAGCGAAGCCCGCGAATACGCGGTACAGCAGAACATCAATATCCTGCGAAACCGTGTCAACCAGCTTGGTGTGGCTGAACCCTTGGTACAGCGTCAGGGTGCTGACCGTATCGTGGTAGAGCTGCCGGGTATTCAGGACACGGCGCGTGCGAAAGAAATTCTGGGGGCGACCGCCACACTGGAATTCCGTCTGGTGAACAGCAATGTTGACCCAGCGGCGTTAGCCAGCGGTCGTGTGCCGGGCGATACCGAAGTCATGAACATGCGTGACGGTGGGCCGATAGCGTTGTACAAACGCGTGATTCTTACCGGTGACCATATTACCGACTCTACCTCCGGTAATGATGAATACAACCGTCCGCAGGTGAATATCTCGTTGGATAGCGCTGGCGGCAACATGATGTCCAATTTCACCAAGGACAACATCGGTAAACCGATGGCGACCCTGTTTGTGGAATACAAGGATAGCGGCAAGAAAGACGCCAACGGTCGTGCGATTCTGGAAAAACAGGAAGAGGTAATTAACGTCGCCACTATCCAGTCTCGTCTGGGCAATAGCTTCCGTATTACCGGTATCGACAACCCGAACGAAGCGCGACAGCTGTCGCTGCTGCTGCGTGCCGGTGCGCTGATTGCGCCGATTCAGATTGTAGAAGAACGTACCATCGGCCCGACGCTGGGGATGCAAAACATCACTCAGGGGCTGGAAGCTTGTCTGGCCGGTCTGGCGGTGTCTATCCTGTTCATGATCTTCTTCTATAAGAAGTTCGGCCTGATTGCGACTTCTGCGCTGTTGTTGAACCTGGTGCTGGTGGTCGGGATTATGTCGCTGTTGCCAGGGGCTACGCTGACCATGCCAGGTATTGCGGGTATCGTGTTAACCCTTGCCGTGGCGGTGGATGCTAACGTACTGATTAACGAGCGTATCAAAGAAGAACTCAGCAACGGACGCTCTGTGCAGCAGGCGATTGATGAAGGGTACCGGGGCGCATTTAGCTCCATCTTCGATGCCAACGTCACGACGCTGATTAAAGTCATTATCCTGTATGCGGTGGGCACCGGCTCGATTAAAGGATTTGCGATTACGACCGGTATTGGCGTGGCAACATCCATGTTTACCGCTATCGTTGGAACCCGTGCCATCGTGAACCTGCTGTACGGCGGCAAGCGCATCAAAAAGCTGTCTATCTGAGGAGTGCGTTGTGGCACAGGAATATACTGTTGAACAATTGAACTACGGCCGTAAAGTGTATGACTTTATGCGCTGGGACTACTGGGCCTTCGCGTTGTCCGGTCTGTTGTTGATCCTGTCTATCGTCGTGATGGGCGTGCGCGGTTTCAACTGGGGGCTGGATTTTACCGGTGGTACGGTTATTGAGATTTCGCTTGAGAAATCGGTCGATCTGGAGCAGATGCGCGAAGCGCTGCAAAAGGCTGGCTTTGCCGATCCGTTGGTACAGAACTTCGGTAGCAGCCGTGACATCATGGTGCGTATGCCGCCTGCTCACGACGAATCTGGCGGCCAGGCTCTGGGCAGCAAAGTGGTTAACGTCATCAACGCGTCAACCGGCCAGAATGCGGCAGTTAAGCGCATTGAGTTCGTCGGGCCAAGTGTGGGGGCGGATCTGGCGCAGACCGGTGCGATGGCACTGATGGCGGCGTTAATCTGTATCCTTATCTACGTCGGCTTCCGTTTCGAGTGGCGTCTGGCGGCAGGGGTGGTTATCGCGTTGGCGCATGACGTGATCATCACGATGGGGGTGCTGTCGCTATTCAATATTGAAATCGACCTGACCATTGTGGCGTCGCTGATGTCGGTCATCGGTTACTCGTTGAACGACAGTATCGTGGTGTCTGACCGTATTCGTGAAAACTTCCGCAAAATTCGTCGTGGAACGCCTTACGAAATCTTCAACGTGTCGCTGACCCAAACGCTGCACCGTACCTTAATCACATCAGGAACAACATTGGTGGTGATCCTGATGCTGTACCTGTTCGGTGGCGCGATGCTGAAAGGGTTCTCGCTGACGATGCTGATCGGTGTGACCATCGGTACGGCGTCTTCTATTTATGTGGCTTCCGCGCTGGCACTTAAGCTGGGTATGAAGCGTGAGCACATGTTGGTACAGAAAGTGGAAAAAGAAGGTGCGGATCAGCCGTCGCTGTTACCGTAACCCTGTTTGCACTAGTGCTTTGGTAACGAAAAACCCGCCGTCCGGCGGGTTTTTTTATGGCTGGTTGCAGGAGGGAAAATCAAGGGTGGGACTGACCTGGCTCACGGTGATTCTGCCCGGATTCGGCAATCACATCATGAACGCGCACAAAGCCGAGTTGCTCCGGTGTCATGCCTGAAAGCCGCACTTCTATTCTCGCCTCTGAAACCGGGGTGAGCGCAGGTGAGAAGGTGATCAACTGCGTCTGCATGTCGCCAGTCAACGGTTTGCCGCTAACCGGGTCCAGCGACCCCCAGTCAAATTGCGCCTGAAATGCGGGTAGCGTCAGGGTGTTCATGGTCTGGATAACCAGTAACGCCCGTGTGCCATTGGCTTCTGGCTCAACGTTGGTCAGTTCCAGGCTTAACCTGCCGATGCTGCTGTCGAGTAAGGCCCGGTTCTGCGCGGCGGGTAGCAGATAGACACCCGAGGTGGAGTTAGCGTTTAACGTATTCTGCTGTTCCAGCGCCATGGCACGGTTAGTGATGTCGTGTAATTTTTGGTCTATCTGACCTAATTCGTTTTTCACGTGGATAGTCTGCGGTTGTGCACATCCGGCGAGCAGCACAATAGCAGATAACATCGGGATAACTCGGTGGTACAAACGCATAGCCTGTTTCTCCCCGGAACCATAGCAGTGAGTCATGCTTCAATAATGTAGTGTCAGTGTAGACGTGATTTGCTGTCTCTTATAGTGAATGAGATACGGAGAAAAAGATAAGCAGAACAGGCTGAATCAAGAGAGAAAAATCAGAGCGTAGTGATCATCGACCACTACGCCGACTGCGGTTATTGCCAGCCGTAGCGACGGGCGAAGAAGTCCTTCATGGCCTGGGTGAGTAGCAGATAACCACTCAAGATTGCCAGTAGCCACGGGAAGTAGCTCATCGGCAGCGCTTGCAGTTGCAGGAAACCCGCCAGCGGTGAAAATACCAGACCAATGCCAGTTATCATGACTAATAGCGTCATCATCATCACCGGCCAGGAGGGACGGCTTTGGATAAACGGAATCCGCCGGGTACGGATCATGTGCACAATCAATGTCTGTGAGAGTAGCCCTTCAATAAACCAGCCGGACTGGAACAAGGTTTGTGCCTCCGGTGTATTCGCATGGAAGAACCACCACATCAGCGAGAATGTCAGTACGTCAAAAATAGAGCTAATCGGGCCGAAGAACACCATGAATCGACCAATATCGCCCGCATTCCAGCGCTGTGGCTTTTTGACCTGATCATCGTCCACGTTATCGAACGGGACTGCTATCTGCGAAATATCGTACATCAGGTTTTGAATCAACAGATGCAGTGGCAACATCGGCAAAAACGGCAGGAAGGCGCTGGCAATCAGTACGCTAAAGACGTTACCGAAGTTGGAGCTGGCTGTCATTTTGATGTATTTCAGCATGTTGACGAAGGTACGACGCCCTTCGATGACGCCTTCTTCCAGTACCATCAGGCTTTTTTCCAGCAGGATGATATCCGCCGCCTCGCGGGCGATATCCACCGCCGAATCCACTGAAATACCGATATCCGCTGCCCGCAGTGCTGGCGCGTCATTGATACCGTCGCCCATAAAGCCGACCACATGGCCTTCGGAACGCAGCAAACGGACAATACGCTCTTTGTGTAATGGTGTCAGACGGGCAAACAGCGTGGTGTCGCGGGCGGCTTGCGCCAGTTGTTCATCACTCAGCGCATCGATGTCACGACCCGTCAGTACGCCGGTCAGCTCAATATCCACTTCGCGACACACCTTGGCGGCCACCAGCTCGCTGTCGCCGGTGAGGATTTTTACCGTCACGCCGTTGTCCTTCAGCGCTTTCAGCGCAGGGGCGGTACTTTCTTTTGGCGGATCGAGAAAGGCGATGTAACCTTCCAAAATCAGGTCGGACTCGTCGACCCGGCCGTAATCCTGACGGTCGGCAGGCATCACTTTGCTGGCGACGGCCACCACCCGCAGGCCCTGACGGTTCAGGTCATCCGTCAGATGGCGAATGCGAGATAACAAGCTGGCGTCCAGCGGCAGTAACTGTTCAGCATGGCGCACCTGAGTACAGGCGCTCAGCGTTTCCTCCAGCGCACCTTTGCAGATTAACAGGTGTTCATGATTGTTTTCTGCGACGACAACCGACATACGGCGGCGCTCAAAATCGAACGGGATTTCGTCCACTTTGCGCCAGCGGGACAGTTCGGCTTGCTGTTCCTCACATGGAATACCCGCCAGCACCGCTTGATCAAGCAGATTGCGCAGCCCGGTCTGGTAGGCGCTGTTCAGCCAGGCTCGACGCAACACGCGCTGGCAGCTATTCCCAAATGCATCGGTGTGGCATTCCAGCACGATTTTATCCTGCGTCAGTGTCCCGGTTTTATCGGTACACAGGATGTCCATAGCGCCAAAGTTCTGGATGGCATCCAGCCGTTTGACGATTACCTTTTGGCGAGACAGTTTGACCGCGCCTTTTGCCAGCGTTGAGGTGACAATCATTGGCAACATTTCCGGCGTCAGGCCGACCGCGACCGACAGGGCGAACAAGGCAGCTTCCCACCAATCGCCTTTGGTGTAGCCATTGATAAGCAACACGATTGGCGTCATTACCAGCATGAAGCGGATCAACAGCCAACTGACGCGGCTGATACCTAGCTGGAACGCGTTTATTTCACCGGGATGTTGCACCACCCGGCCAGCCAGTTGGCCAAACCAGGTATCGCTACCGGTAGCAATGACCATCGCCTGCGCGGTACCGCTGACTACATTCGTACCCATAAAGCAGAGGGTGTCACATTCCAGCGCGGTGGCGGCATCGCTCTGGCGGCTGTTGGCTACTTTCTCCACAGGGAGAGATTCGCCGGTGAGCGATGCCTGACTGATGAACAGGTCGCGCGCCTGTAATATACGCAGATCGGCTGGGATCATATCGCCTGCGGCCAGCTTCACTATGTCACCCGGCACCAGTTGATCCAGCGGGATATCCTGAAAGTCGCTATAACCGGTGTGAGCATCGCTGCGCAGTACCGTGACCTTATTGCTGACCATCGCTTTCAGCGCATCAGCCGCTTTACCGGAACGGGCTTCCTGAATGAAGTTGAGCAGGGTTGATATCAGCACCATCAGCGCGATAACCAATGCGGCAGTCAGGTCTTCCGTGGCATAAGAAATCATGCCCAGCAGCGTCAGTAACAGGTTGAATGGGTTGCGATAGCAACGCCATAAGTGCCGCCACCAGGGCAGGGGTTGTTCGCCAGGAATACGGTTATCGCCATGCATCGTCCGCGCCCGTGTCACTTCATCCGGCATTAACCCTTCGGGATGGCTGGCGAATTCCTGATACAAGGCTGTTTCATCAAGACGGGCCAGCCGCAGGCAACGTGTCGCCATGGTATCCGTCATGGCCTGACTGGCGTTTACTTTTCCGTCTGGCATCAGGTCGCGCTGGAACAGGCGACGCGGCAGATGAAGGCCTAGTTGTGAAAACAGCTGTCGTGTGAGTCGAATAAACAGCATAAAAAATACTCCCTGCCGTAGCCAAAAAACGCTACAGCCTGATAACACGCAGGGACCGTAGGGCCTGCATGCGGCTACTAAATCAAAAGCAGGGACGAATTGAACGTCGCTGCCTTGCCTGTGTTAACCGGCAAGGCAGCAAAAGCTGACTTACCGGTAAATGACGCGCTGTCCTGGATGAGGATTCGGGTCAGGTCCCATTGAGGGGTCTCCGGTAGTGAAACGGTATGAAACTTGGGGAGTTTCCGCTTGATAATCCTGAGATGCCAGATGGCGATGAGCCGTTGATTGCTATCGACAAACCACATAATCAAGAAGCGACATTACTTTAGCCTAACTCACTTCAATCGAAGCTAAACCATCGTGCAGTCGACACAGAAAAAAGGCGTCGTACCGGCATTTGGGTTATAAGCGGAATTCGGGGTAAACTAGGCCAGGTTTATACGGCTAGGGTCTGGAAACGTTATGCATTGTCCTTTTTGTGCCGCAGTAGATACCAAGGTCATTGATTCTCGTCTGGTCGGCGAAGGGTCGCAGGTTCGTCGGCGTCGTCAGTGCCTGGTATGCAATGAGCGTTTTACTACCTTTGAGGTGGCGGAACTGGTGATGCCGCGCGTCATCAAGAGTAATGATGTACGTGAGCCATTCAATGAGGACAAACTGCGCAGCGGGATGTTGAAAGCACTGGAGAAACGCCCGGTCAGCTCTGATGACGTGGAAATGGCGATAACCCACATCAAATCCCAATTGCGGGCGACCGGCGAGCGTGAAGTGACGGCCAAGATGGTGGGCAATCTGGTCATGGATGCGCTCAGAAAGCTCGACAAAGTCGCTTATATCCGCTTTGCATCGGTATATCGCAGCTTTGAGGATATCCGCGAATTTGGCGAGGAAATCGCCCGTCTGCAGGATTAATCGTGCGTTGTTTTTTTGCGTATCGCACGATTCCAACATAATTCTCAATCCAGGATAAGCACCGGATGGCTACATACTCTGATGAATTCTATATGGCCCGCGCGCTGGAGTTAGCTCGCCGCGGCCGCTTTACTACGGCACCGAATCCGAATGTCGGGTGTGTGATCGTCAGAGATGGCGAAATAGTCGGTGAGGGGTACCACCAGAAAGCCGGTGAGCCCCATGCCGAAGTGCATGCGTTACGTATGGCAGGCGACAAGGCACGTGGCGCTACGGCGTATGTGACGCTGGAACCCTGTAGCCATCACGGGCGTACCCCACCTTGTGCCGATGCACTGGTCGCGGCCGGTGTGGCGCGGGTCGTGGCCGCGATGCAAGACCCTAACCCGCAGGTGGCCGGGCGCGGTTTGCATCGTTTACAACAGGCGGGTATCGCTGTGCAGCATGGCGTCCTGATGGATCAGGCGGAAAAAATTAACCGCGGCTTTTTAAAACGCATGCGCACCGGTTTCCCGTATGTACAACTCAAGCTCGGTGCGTCGCTGGATGGTCGAACGGCGATGGCTTCCGGTGAAAGTCAGTGGATAACCTCGCCGCAGTCTCGTCAGGATGTGCAACGTTTTCGTGCACAGAGTGCCGCTATCTTAAGTAGCAGCGCCACCGTGCTGGCGGATGACCCGTCGCTGACCGTGCGCTGGTCAGAATTGGATGCCGATACCCAGCGCCTTTATCCGCAAAGCGCGGTACGCCAGCCGGTACGCGTCATCGTCGACAGCCAGTCACGGGTGACGCCGCAGCATCGTCTAGTGAGTCAACCGGGCCAGACCTGGCTGGCGCGAGCGAGTCAGGATGCGCAGTCCTGGCCGGATGGCGTGGAGCAACTGACCATGCCGTTGCATGGCGGTGGCATTGATCTGGTGGCGCTGATGATGACGCTGGGCAAGCGTCAGATTAATACGGTCTGGGTGGAGGCGGGCGCTCATCTGGCCGGTGCATTATTGCAGGCTGGGGTGGTGGATGAACTGATAGTCTATCTGGCTCCGACATTATTAGGTGATGCGGCCCGGTCGTTGTGCGTATTGCCGGGGTTGGAACAGTTGTCGCAGGCCCCGATGTTCGAGATGACCGATGTTCGTCAGATAGGACCGGATGTTCGCCTGACACTGAAGCCTCGTTAGCCTGTTTCTGCGCGCGTTGAGGTGGCGGATATCCGTTACAGGGTCAAAAGCGGATACGCGCCCGGAAGAATATGATAGAATCCGCCCCCCTGCGGGGTCGTAAAACAATCAAAGGAAAGCTATGAACATTATTGAAGGTGTTGTTGCCGCTCCGAATGCCCGCGTGGCGATTGCTATTGCCCGTTTCAATCACTTTATCAATGACAGCCTGCTGGAAGGCGCGCTGGACGCGCTCAAGCGTATTGGTCAGGTGAAACAAGAAAACGTCACCGTGGTATGGGTACCGGGTGCCTATGAATTGCCGCTGACCGTGCGTGCGCTGGCTAACAGTCAGAAGTATGACGCCGTGGTGGCTCTGGGTACGGTGATTCGCGGCGGTACAGCGCATTTTGAATTCGTTGCCGGTGAATGCAGTTCCGGCCTGTCTCATGTCGCGATGAATAGCGACATTCCGGTCGCCTTTGGTGTGTTGACTACGGAAAGTATCGAGCAGGCTATCGAGCGCGCCGGCACTAAAGCGGGGAACAAAGGGGCGGAAGCCGCTCTGACCGCGCTTGAAATGATCAATGTATTACACTCAATCAAGTCAGCCTGATTTATTTTGTAAGGGGTATTCCGTGAAACCTGCTGCTCGTCGCCGCGCTCGTGAATGTGCGGTTCAAGCGCTTTATTCCTGGCAGTTGTCCAAAAACGATATTGCCGATGTTGAACTCCAGTTTCTGAGCGAGCAGGATGTCAAAGGCGTGGACATCGCCTATTTCCGCGAGCTGCTGGCGGGTGTCGCCACTCAGGCGGAAAAACTGGATGCCCAGATGGCGCCGTATCTTTCCCGTCAGTTGAATGAACTCGGGCAAGTTGAGCGTGCTATTTTGCGTCTGGCGGTGTATGAGCTTAGCAAGCGCGAAGATGTGCCGTACAAGGTTGCCATCAACGAAGCGATTGAGTTGGCTAAAGTGTTTGGCGCTGAGGACAGCCACAAGTTTGTCAACGGTGTGCTAGACAAAGCCGGGCCATACCTGCGGCCGGGTAAAAAATAAGTCAGTCAGGGCCGGTTTTCCGGCCTTGGTTTTTTTTAGGTTACCACTGTCTGGAAAGAGTATGGCTCAAGGTGAGTTTGACGTGATTGCCCGCTATTTCAATCGGGCTGGCTATTCACGACGGGGTGTTGAACTGGGGATCGGTGATGATTGCGCCCTGCTGAACATTCCGGACAAACAACTGCTGGCAGTCAGTACGGATACGCTGGTCTGCGGCATTCATTTTCTTCCCGATATTGACCCTGCCGATCTGGCGTATAAATCACTGGCGGTCAACTTAAGTGATTTGGCGGCGATGGGTGCAGATCCTGCCTTTGTGTCACTGGCGCTCACGTTGTCGGGCATTGATGCGGACTGGCTGGCCGCCTATAGCGACAGCCTGTTTGAGCAGCTTTCTTACTACGATATGCAACTGATAGGCGGTGATACCACACGTGGGCCGCTTAGCATGACGCTGACTATTCAAGGGTTGGTACCAGCAGGACGTGCGCTCAAACGCAGCGGAGCACGTATCGGCGACTGGATTTATGTCACCGGGACGCTGGGGGACAGTGCGGCAGGGTTAGCCATTTTGCAAGAGAGACTGCAGGTGTCTGATGCTGACGATCGCCAATGGCTGTTGCAGCGCCACCTGCGTCCTCAGCCCCGTATTCTGCAAGGGCAAGCGCTGCGCGATCTGGCCAGTGCGGCTATCGATCTGTCTGATGGATTAGCGTCAGATTTAGGACACATCCTTAAAGCCAGTGATTGCGGCGCACGTATCAATCTGGAGGCGTTGCCTTACTCTGGCGCGCTGCTGCGGCATACCGACCCGGAACAGGCTATGCGCTGGGCGCTGGGTGGCGGTGAAGACTATGAGCTGTGCTTTACGGTACCCGAACTGAATCGGGGCGCGTTAGAGGTAGCGATTGGTCATCTGGGGGCCAGTTACACCTGCATCGGCCAGATTGGGCCTGCGTCGGAAGGGCTGAGTTTCTTTCATTCTGGTCAGCCGGTGGACATCAATCTGAAAGGGTATGACCATTTTGGCGAGTGAGAACAAAGGATCGTTAGTTGCCAAACGCCGCCTGCGGATGAGTAATCCGTGGCATTTTCTGGCAACCGGTTTTGGCAGCGGTTTATCGCCGTGGATGCCAGGCACCGCCGGTTCGCTGGCGGCCATTCCTGTGTGGTATCTGTTGATGCTGCTGCCATTACAGCTGTATTCGCTGTTGGTGATGCTCAGCATCTGCGTAGGAGTTTACCTTTGCCACCGTACCGCCAAAGATATGGGCGTACATGATCATGGCAGCATCGTCTGGGATGAGTTTGTCGGCATGTGGATCACCCTGATAGCGGTGCCTTCAACCCACTGGGGCTGGGTCGTCGCCGGGTTTGTGATTTTCCGGATCCTGGATATTCTTAAACCCTGGCCGATCCGTTGGTTTGATCGTCACGTGCACGGCGGTATGGGCATCATGGTTGACGATATTATTGCCGGTGTCATCGCCGCGGCCATATTATATGTGGCAGGGCATGTGGTCTGATAAACGATAGTCAGATACATCGATAGCCCGGCACTTCGCACTGATAGCGCTGCCAGCGATAAAAAAACCGGGATATTCCCGGTTTTTTTCTGCCTGTTGGTGGCCAGTATCAGGCCAGCCAGTTTCGAATGCGACGTTCGATGCCAGCGGCATCCAGCGACAGCTCGGTACGGATTTCCGCTTGTGAGCCCTGCGGAATAAATATATCGGGCAGGCCCAGATTGAGTACGGGGACGGGCAGACGATTCGCCATCAGGTATTCATTCACACCGCTACCGGCACCGCCCATCACGGCATTTTCTTCCAGCGTCACCAGCACATCGTGGCTGGCAGCCAGCGAGGCGACCAGCGCTTCATCCAACGGTTTGACGAATCGCATGTCCACCAGTGTGGCGTTGAGCGCGTCGGCTACCTGTTGTGCTTCTGGTAACAGCGTACCGAAATTCAGAATCGCAATCTTCTCGCCCTGACGTTTAACGACGCCTTTGCCGATAGGCAGGGTTTCCAGCGGTGTGAGTTCCACACCCAACACATTGCCGCGTGGGTAACGAACCGCACACGGCCCCTGCTGATAGTGATAACCGGTATGCAGCATCAACCGGCATTCGTTCTCGTCGCTGGGTGTCATGATCACCATCTGTGGAATACAGCGCAGGAACGACAGGTCAAACGCGCCCTGATGCGTTTGACCATCTGCGCCAACGATGCCGCCACGATCGATAGCAAACAACACCGGCAGGTTCTGAATGGCGACATCATGGATGACCTGATCGTAGGCACGTTGTAGGAACGTGGAATAAATCGCCACGACCGGGCGATAACCGCCAATCGCCAGGCCAGCAGCAAAGGTCACCGCATGTTGCTCGGCAATGGCGACATCAAAGTACTGCTGCGGGTAGGTGCGCGAGAACGATACCATGCCTGAACCTTCACGCATGGCTGGGGTAATGGCCATCAGCCGGGAGTCTGCTGCTGCGGTTTCTTTCAGCCATTCGCCGAAAACGGCGGAATAGGTCGGCAGCGCTTCTTTATTCTTCGGCAAGGTGCCACTGGCCGGGTCGAATTTCGGTACGGCATGCCAACTGATCGGGTCCTGCTCAGCGGGGGCATAGCCTTTGCCTTTCTTGGTCATGATATGCAGCAACTGCGGGCCTTTCAGACTGCGCATATTCTTCAGGGTATGCACCAGTGATTGCACGTCATGCCCATCAACCGGGCCGATATAGTTAAAGCCCAACTCTTCGAACAGTGTACCCGGTACCACCATTCCCTTCAGGTGTTCCTCGGTACGCTTGACCAATTCTTTGATCGGCGGCAGGCCGGACAACACTTTCTTGCCACCCTCACGCAAGGTGGAGTAGAGCTTGCCAGAGAGCAATTGCGCCAGATGGTTGTTCAGGGCACCGACATTCTCGGAAATCGACATTTCGTTGTCGTTCAGAACCACCAGCATGTCCGGTTTGATATCACCAGCATGATTCATGGCTTCAAACGCCATACCGGCGGTGATCGCGCCATCACCAATCACACAGACGGTGCGCCGCCCCAGGCCTTCGCGCTCTGCCGCCACCGCCATACCGATACCAGCGCTGATGGATGTGGAAGAGTGACCGACGCTCAGGACGTCATACTCGCTTTCGCCACGCCACGGGAACGGGTGTAGCCCGCCTTTTTGGCGAATAGTCGCGATACGATCACGCCGCCCGGTCAGGATCTTGTGGGGATAAGCCTGATGACCGACATCCCATACCAGATGGTCGAAAGGCGTGTTATAGACATAATGCAACGCCACAGTCAGCTCGACTGTACCCAGACCTGAGGCAAAATGCCCGCTTGAGCGGCTGACGCTGTCCAACAGATACTGTCGCAGTTCATCGCACAATTTAGGCAGGCTTTCCCGTGGCAGCAGGCGCAGTTCCTCAGGGTTTTCCGCCAGCGCCAGCGTAGGGTATTTCGCTATATCAAAGGTCATTGGATACTCATCAAGCGGTATTGGTATTAAAATTATTTATCGCGTTCAACGACATAGTTCGCCAGCGCTCGCAGCGGGGCAATGGCTGCGGGTCTGTCCAGCGTGTCTTCCAGTTCATGCAGTGCCGAGAGCGACTCTTTGCACAACTCCCGGGCTTTTTGTTTGGCTTGCTCCAGCCCCAGCAACGCCGGGTAAGTGCTTTTACCGAGTTGTTGGTCGGCACCCTGACGTTTACCGGTGGTGGCACTGTCACCAATCACATCGAGAATATCGTCTTGCACCTGAAAGGCCAGTCCGACAGCGTTGGCATAACGATCGAGGTAAGGCAGAGCAAGACGCCCACGCTCACCGGCAGCCAGGGCACCCAGCCGTACCGACGCACGAATCAGCGCTCCGGTTTTGTGGCGATGGATACGTTCCAGTGTTTGCAAATCAACCTGATGGCCTTCCGCTGCCAGGTCCAGCGCCTGACCGCCGCACATCCCCGCCACACCGCTGGCGCTGGCCAGCTCGGAGATCATCGCCAGTCGGTCACGGTCGCTGACGTGTGGCATCGGTGCGTCAGCCAGAATGGAAAACGCCAGCGTTTGCAGGGCGTCACCCGCCAGAATCGCCTTGTCTTCGCCAAACCTGACATGGCAGGTTGGCTGCCCGCGCCGCAGATCGTCATCGTCCATGGCGGGTAAGTCATCGTGGATCAGAGAATAGGCGTGGATACATTCAACGGCAGCCGCCGGTGCATCAAGGCTGTCTGGCGAGACTGCGAATAACTGGCCGGTGGTATAAACCAGAAACGGTCGTAGCCGCTTGCCCCCCAACAGTGCGCCATGCGCCATCGCTTCCACCAGTGGACTACTCTGAAAAGGCAGGGTGGAAATGAAATGGTTGAGTGCGGCGTCGATACGCTGATGATGCGCTGCAAGCTGCTTGAGAAAATCTGTCATAACGGCTCATTATCCGGCGTAAAAGGTGTCAGGGCGGTATCGGGATCGTCATTGAGCAGAATCTGAACGCGTTGTTCAGCCTGCTGCAGTTTTACTTGTCCCTGACGTGCAAGCTGGACACCCTGTTCAAAGGCATTCAATGCCTCTTCCAATGGAAGCTCGCCCGACTCCAGACGCGACACAATCTGTTCCAGTTCGGCGAGTGAGCTTTCAAAGCTGACGGGTTGTTCAGTTTTTTTCGGCATATTCGTTTCCGGATCCTGTTTATACGCGCCTGTCGGCGCCGACGCTACCGGATTGTCACGGTAAGCGCCCTTATGGTGCGCAATTATGCGCTTAATCTGCGCAGCTTACCGCAATATGGTGGTATACTCCGCGCCCTGGATGCTATTGGTAACGCCACCCGGCTCGGGATAGTGTGTTACCAATAACGTAACTTTAGCGCTCAGGGTGCCCGCGTGTTGTCCGCGTACCCGTGTTTCACGCCTTCAGAATTAACTAACAATAGCCGCCATGAAGTTTATCATTAAATTGTTCCCGGAAATCACCATCAAAAGCCAATCTGTGCGGTTGCGCTTTATAAAAATCCTTACCGGTAACATTCGTAACGTTTTAAAACAGTATGATGAAACGCTGGCGGTTGTCCGTCACTGGGATCATATCGAGGTTCGTGCCAAAGATGAAAGCCAGCGCGTAGCGATACGTGATGCGCTGACACGCATCCCCGGCATTCATCATATCCTTGAGGTGGAAGACTGCGCCTATACCGATATCCACCATATTTTTGAACAAACGTTGGCCACTTACCGTGATCAACTGGAAGGCAAGACATTCTGCGTGCGGGTGAAACGTCGTGGTAAACACGATTTCAGCTCTCAGGATGTGGAGCGTTATGTCGGCGGTGGGTTGAATCAGCATATCGAGAGCGCACGGGTTAACCTTACCGCGCCTCAGGTCACGGTGCATCTGGAAATTGACCAGGATCGCCTGTTGCTGATCAAAGGGCGTTATGAAGGCATCGGCGGTTTCCCGATCGGTACCCAGGAAGATGTGTTGTCGCTGATTTCCGGCGGGTTCGATTCCGGTGTTTCCAGCTATATGCTGATGCGTCGTGGCTGCCGGGTTCACTATTGCTTCTTTAATCTCGGTGGGGCAGCGCACGAAATCGGCGTACGTCAGGTCGCGCATTATTTGTGGAACCGATTTGGCAGTTCACACCGGGTGCGGTTTGTCGCGATTGATTTCGAGCCGGTAGTCGGTGAAATCCTGGAAAAGGTGGACGACGGCCAAATGGGCGTGGTGCTCAAGCGCATGATGGTGCGTGCCGCGTCACGGATTGCTGAACGTTATGGCGTGCAAGCGCTGGTCACCGGCGAAGCGCTGGGGCAGGTATCCAGCCAGACGCTGACCAACCTGCGTCTGATTGATAATGCCTCGGATACACTAATCCTGCGGCCGCTGATTTCTCACGACAAAGAACACATTATTCGTCTGGCGCGAGAATTGGGTACGGAAGATTTCGCCAAGACCATGCCTGAGTATTGCGGCGTGATCTCCAAAAGCCCGACGGTGAAGGCGGTGAAAGCCAAAATCGAGCACGAAGAAAGCCTGTTTGATTTCTCGATTCTCGACCGCGTCGTGTCACAGGCGCGCAATATCGATATCCGTGAGATTGCTGAACAAACCCAGCAAAGTGTGACCGAAGTGGAAACCGTTGATGCCTTTGCCGCAAGCGATATTCTGCTGGATATTCGTTCACCCGATGAGCAGGACGAACACCCGTTGGCAGTGGAGCACGTTGAGGTGAAATCACTGCCATTCTATAAGCTGGGGACACAGTTCGGCGATTTGGATCAGAGCAAAACCTATCTGTTGTATTGTGAGCGTGGGGTGATGAGCCGTTTGCAGGCGTTGTACCTGCGTGAGCAGGGGTTCAATAACGTTAAGGTCTATCGTCCCTGAGGTGATCCCTGCGTTCGCTACCAGCAAAAAGCGCCATCATTCGGCGCTTTTTGTTTTTGTACGGCAATCAGGCCGGGTCCTGATAATTGTAGATCCCCGGCGGCAGAACCAGTTGTGCGGCGATTTCTGCGGCCTTGCTCTTACCTAGCAACAAATCGATTAGCTTCAGCGCAAAGTCGATGCTGGTCCCCGGTCCCTGACTGGTCAGCAGATTGACGCGTGGGTCGAATACCACCCGTTTTTCCAGCCATTTTTCTGGTGAAATCTGCTCTTTCAGTGCGGGGTAACCGGTCATGTTACCGACAGGAAACAACTGGTGATGCTCCAGCACCACAGCGGGCGAAGCACAGATCGCCGCGACGATTTTTCCTTCCTGATGAGTCTGGCGCAGGCGTTCAACCAGCAACGGGCTGTCGCGGAAACACTCGGCGCCTTGCAGGCCACCGGGCAATACCACGGCATCAAAGTCATGATCGGCGACGGCGACCAGCGGCGCGTCAGCAAGCAGTTTCACACCACGGGAACAGGTGATCTCTGTGTTGCCATCGCTCGCGACGCTGGCCGTGGTCACAAGGATCCCCGCCCTGACCAGCAGGTCGATGGTGGTCACGGCTTCGATTTCTTCGCTACCAGGCGCCAGACAGACCAGAACCGAGGCGGTCATATTCATTCTCCTTTCGTTTGATATAGTCGAACAGGCGGTTGTTTTCTGGCAGGGCGAGTCCGTGGGCGCGAGCGCGACGCAACAGGTAACCGGTGATGTAGTCGATTTCCGTATGACGCTGCGCCAGCACGTCCTGACGCATTGACGATGTGTTGGCCGCGGTGTTCTGAATGATTTGATTCACATAAAGCAGCAGGCTTTCCGACGAGGTATGGAATCCTTCACGGTCCATGACCAGCGCCACTTCCTGGCAGAGTGCGGCTATTTTTTCCGGATAAGCCTGCAACTCGCCGTTGGTGCACTGGTATTGCACGGTCAGCGGATTGATGACGCAATTGGCGGCCAGTTTCAGCCAGCAGGTTGCCGCAATATGAGTGTGCCAGGCAACGTCAGGCAGTGCCTGATGCAGCGTTTCAGCCAGCTGGCTTTGTTCTTCTTCATGGTGTGTGGTACGGCCAAGTGAACCGATGTGGGTTACGCCTGCCGCGACGTGTACTACTGTTGAGACGTCACGCCGTGCAGCATGAGTGGTGACGCCTAATAATAATGGTTGGCTGATTGGCGGCAGTTCTTCCCAGGTACCCATTCCGTTATGCAACAATAAAATAGTACAGTCGGGGCGTAGCCGAGGGAGCAGGGTGACAAGTGCATCGGAGACTTGCCATGCCTTTAGCGTGACCAGCAGTAATTCACTTTGCGCCAGATGTTCTGCGTTGTTGGCTGTCAGATTAAGGTTACAACGCTCACCGCTGAGCATCGTAACGTTAATCTGGCAGGAGACTTGCGGAATGCGCAACCACCCTTGTACATCATGCCCTTGCCGATGTAACGCGTTAAGCCAGAGTTGACCGATGGCGCCACAGCCAAGAACGGTAATTTTCATCCACACTTTCCTTTATCGAGCCAGCTTGTATCTGTCGGCCTATCATCTTTCTAACCTATCATAAAGTATTCTGCTGCCGTCTGCCGCTGCTTGTCGCCACGAAGGCGGTAAGGTCGGTGAAGTTTGCTTATTGGGCGTGAGCGGTTATCATGCTCGGCAGCTATTGTCAGGAGAAAAAATTATGCCATCTTTCGATATTGTTTCGGAAATCGATATGCAGGAAGTCCGCAATGCGGTGGAAAACGCGACCCGTGAACTGGGTACTCGCTGGGATTTTCGTAATGTGCCTGCCAGCTTTGAGCTGAATGAAAAAGCACAAACCATCAAGGCGACCAGTGAATCAGATTTTCAGGTTAAGCAATTGATTGAAATCATAAGGGAAAAGCTGGCAAAACGCGGAATTGAGGGCGGTTCGCTGGATATTCCTGAAGACATGGAACACAGTGGCAAAACCTACAGTGTGGAAGCGAAGCTCAAGCAAGGCATTGAAACTACGCTGGCGAAGAAAATCGTTAAACTGATTAAAGACAGTAAGCTCAAAGTTCAGGCCCAGATCCAGGGTGAACAAGTCCGTGTTACCGGGAAATCCCGCGATGACCTGCAAGGTGTGATTGCGCTGATACGTGGTGCTGATTTGGGGCAACCCTTCCAGTTTAACAACTTCCGCGATTAAACCGGCTGCCGATATGGCAGCAATACACGACATAACCAAAGGCACCGTCTCGGTGCCTTTGGTTTTTCAATCGATGAGGTGGTTTGGGTTGACCCTATTGAGGGTGTGACTGCGGCTCTTTTTCCTTTATAGGCGGTTAGCCGGTCAGGAAAAGTTAGCCAGCCGTCTGACCGACTAGCTGTTCCAACTGCTGCCGATTGGTTTTGCTGCGATCAATTTTCACATAGGCGCTGAGTTCGTCCGGTACGATCACCACATCTGCCACGCCAGGATGTTGTTGCAGTTTATCGGACAGCTTACTATCGCGTAGCGCTTCATCCGGTAGGGTAATGCGCAAGCTACTCAGATATGGTGGTTCCTGCATGGTGACGCTGACCAATAACCAGATAACCCCCAGCAATGCGCCCGCACTGAATACCAGTGACGCGCCATGCAGGTCATACAGCGCGCCGCCAAGACTACCGCCAATTGCCACCCCCATAAATTGGGTGGTGGAGTAAACCCCCATGGCAGTACCTTTGTAGCCTGCTGGCGACTCTTTGCTGATAAGAGATGGCAACAGTGCCTCCATGACATTGAACCCCAGAAAAAACAACTGAATGCCGATAAACAGCTGCCACAGTGCATGGTTGCCTGCTTGCAGTAAAACCAGCTCTGCGGCAATGATTATTATCACGCAAACAATAAACACCTGCTTCATGCGGCGTTTAACTTCCGCATAAATGACAAATGGCACCACGGCAGCGAACGATATCAGCATCGTGGTCAGATAGACTTTCCAGTGGTCTTGCGGTGCCAGACCTGCTTGCTCCATGACTCTCGGTAAAGCGACAAAGCTCGACATCAGCAGAATGTGCAGGCACATGATGCTGAAGTTGAGTTTTAGCAAGCGAGGGTTGGCTAGCACTTTGGCGACACCGCCACGCACGATGGCCGACTCACGGTTAAGCACATGGGAAGGGGCAGAGGGAATGACTGCCAGCGTGATGGCGATAGCCAGCAGCGCCAGCAGCGCAATTCCCCAAAACAGCGCATTCAGCCCTAGCGCATGGGTAACAATCGGGCCGACAACCATGGCAATCGCAAACGTAATACCGAAGCTGACGCCGATAAACGCCATGGCTTTGGTGCGGTTTTGTTCACGTGTTAAGTCTGACAGCAGCGCCATGACCGCAGCAGAAATCGCCCCGGAGCCTTGCAAGGCACGCCCCAGAATAATCCCCCAAATGGAATGGCTGAGTGCGGCGATGACACTACCCAACACAAATATCAGTAAACCGCCAACAATGAGCGGTTTGCGACCAATACGGTCAGACATGAGCCCGAATGGGATTTGAAAAACCGCCTGCATCAAGCCATAAATGCCGATGGCTATGCCAATCAGTGACTCGCTGGCACCCTGCAGAGCCATACCGTAGGTGGTGAGTACCGGGAGCACCATGAACATGCCAAGCATGCGAAGTGAAAAAACCAGACCCAGTCCCCATGTTGCCCGCTGTTCAATCGGGGTCATGCGATTATCGTTCATTGCTACCTCTGATATTTTATCAGCGCTATTTTAGTGTCCGTGCCAGAAGGCGTAAACGACGGGTTTGTTTCCGTATTTGGCAAAGCAGGGGAGGGGAGATAAAAAAACAGACGGGCAAGCCCGTCTGTCTGGTCGTATAGACTGATGAGATCAGTGCAGGTAGGTCAGCAGCGTGTCCTGCATCGGTGTCATGGAATCGACTGACATCATGACGCTCAATGACGTAATGGCGACAATAGAGAACAAGAACAGCTTTTTGGCCCAGGCACGATCGTCGTTCGGGCGTTTGTAGCCGGATAACGCCATGCCAAGCCACCAAACGCTGACCGCTGCTGCCACCACCAGGTATTTGTAACCAGCATAACCGCCCAATGACAGCATCAATGTAGCAATCATAAACGCCAGGATATACAACGTAATATGGTGCTTCGCGACGGAAATGCCTTTGACGACCGGTAATACCGGGATATTCGCTGCCTGATAATCTTTAAAGCGGAAAATCGCGATGGCGTAAGAGTGCGGCATCTGCCACAGACTGAAAATCAGCAACAGGATCAGTGCGCCAGCGTCAAACTGATTGCTGACGGCGCAGTAGCCGATAACCGGCGGTGCCGCACCGGACAGACTGCCAATCAATGTGCCATAAACTGAATGGCGCTTCATGTACAGGCTGTAAACACCGACATATACCACAAACCCCATCACCGCCAGCCACATGGCCAGCGGATTTGCCGCAAGATACAGTAACGCGAAGCCAGCAATACCTAACAGCGACGCATAAACCAGCGTATTTTTAAGCGGAATCAGCCCCTTGACCAGAGCCCGATTCTTGGTCCTCTCCATTTTTTTGTCGATGTCGCGATCGATAACGTTGTTAAAGACGCAACCAGATGCAACAACCAGCGATACCCCGATCAGGGTCGCGACAAACAGTGGGTAGTTAATGGTGCCTTTGGCTGCCAGTAAAAAACCACCGATAACGGAAATCAGGTTGCCAAAAATAATGCCGGGTTTGGTGACCTGCAGGTATTGCTTAATCATCATGTAAAAGGCTCGGTTACTGAATCATCATATTGTGGTGCGCGTTCATCATGATCCAAATGGATCCCACCACCACAATTGCGATAATCAGGGCGGTAAACACGATGGCTACCAGATTCCAGCGCTCTTCTGATGAGGTGTTGAGATGCAGGAAGTACACCAGATGAACCAGGATCTGGATAACAGCGCAACCCAGCACGGTTAACAGAATGGCGCTATGGGACGCCGAACTATTCATCACCAGACCGAATGGAATGACGGTCAGGATGATGGACAGGACGAAACCAATCAGATAGGACTTCACGCTACCGTGGCTGGCGCCTGCATGATCGTGTGTGGAATGACTCATTACATCGCCCCCATCAGATAAACAACAGTGAAGACACAAATCCATACCACGTCAAGAAAGTGCCAGAACAAGCTCAGGCACATCAGACGGGTTTTGTTGGTGCTGGTCAGGCCGTATTTCGTTACCTGAATCATCATGATAGCGATCCAGATAAGGCCTGAAGTCACGTGGATACCATGAGTACCAACCAGCGCAAAGAAGGAAGACAGGAATGCACTGCGGTCAGGGCCTGCGCCTTCTACGATCAGGTGGTGGAATTCATAGACTTCCATCCCGATAAACACCAGCCCGAACAGGAAGGTCAGACCCAGCCAGGCGTTAACCTGGCTCTTGTTACCTTTGTTCATGGCAATCATCGCCATGCCGTAAGTAATACTACTAAACAGCAGTGCGAAGGTTTCCACCAGCACGAACTTCAGATCGAACAGTTCTTTGCCCGTTGGGCCGCCAGCGGTACCGTTCACCAGAACGGAGTAGGTGGCGAACAACATCCCGAACAGGATGCAGTCGCTCATCAGGTAGATCCAGAAACCGAAAACCTTATTGGAGCCGGTATCGTGGTGCCCATGCTCGGCATGGGCTGCATTGTGATGAGTTAACGTATCAGTGGACATTTTTCACGCCTGCCTTGCTGAGTTTATCGAAGTTTTGATTTTCGATGTGTTCGACCTCGTTAACCGGCACGTAGTAGTCCACGTCCTGATTAAAGCTGTGGGCTATCCAGGTTACAATCATGCCCACAAAACCGATGATCGCCAGCCACCAGATGTACCAGATCATCGCAAAACCAAATACCAGACTGAATGCGGAGATGATTACGCCCGCACCGGTATTTCTCGGCATATGAATTTCTTCATACTGTGCCGGTTTGCGATAGGCTTCACCTTTTTCCTTCATTTCCCAGAACGCATCGCGCTCTTGAATATGCGGCACGATGGCGAAGTTATAGAACGGCGGCGGTGAAGACGTTGCCCATTCCAGCGTGCGAGCATCCCACGGGTCGCCAGTCAGATCGCGGTTTTGATCGCGGTCGCGGATACTGACGGCAAACTGGATAATCTGGCACAGCACACCGAGTGCAATCAGACCGGCACCGACGGAAGCGACCACCAGCAGCGGGTGAAATTCCGGGTTGATCTGCTGGCTCAGACGACGCGTCATCCCCATGAAGCCCAGTGCGTACAGCGGCATAAAGGCAACGAAGAAGCCGATGATCCAGCACCAGAACGCGCGTTTACCCCAGGTTTCATTCAGCGTGAAGCCAAATGCTTTCGGGAACCAGTAAGTGATACCGGCAAAGCAGCCAAATACCACACCACCGATGATCACGTTATGGAAGTGAGCGATCAGGAACAGACTGTTATGCAGTACAAAGTTAGCGCCCGGAACGGCCAGCAGTACCCCAGTCATACCACCGATGGAGAAGGTGATGATGAAACCGGTGGTCCACAGCATGGCAGAATGCGGTTGAATACGCCCTTGATACATGGTGAACAGCCAGTTGAAGATTTTAACCCCAGTCGGGATTGAAATAATCATCGTCGCTATACCGAAGAAGGCGTTGACGTTGGCTCCAGAACCCATGGTAAAGAAGTGGTGCAACCAAACGATGAACGACAGAACGGTAATTGCGATGGTTGCCCATACCAGTGAGGTATAGCCAAACAGGCGTTTTTTACAGAAGGTTGCCACCACTTCGGAGTAAATACCGAAGACCGGCAACACCAGAATGTACACTTCCGGATGGCCCCAGGCCCAAATCAGGTTGATGTACATCATCATGTTGCCACCCATATCATTGGTAAAGAAATGGGTGCCGAGGTAACGGTCCAGCGTCAGTAACGCAATGGTCACCGTCAGAATCGGGAACGCAGCAATAATCAGTATGTTGGTGCACAGCGCCGTCCAGGTAAACACCGGCATTTTCATCAGACTCATGCCAGGCGCGCGCATTTTCATGATGGTGGCGAAGAAGTTAACACCAGTCAGCGTCGTACCGACACCGGAAATCTGGAGACTCCATATCCAGTAGTCTACCCCCACACCAGGACTGTACTCCTTACCCGACAACGGCGGATAGGCCACCCAACCGGTCTGGGCGAATTCCCCGATACCTAACGACAGGTTGATCAGGATAACGCCGGCAACAAACAGCCAGAAGCTCAGTGAGTTCAGGAAGGGGAAGGCCACATCACGTGCGCCGATCTGCAACGGCACGGCCAGGTTCATCAGACCGACGACAAACGGCGTTGCCACGAAGAAAATCATGATAACGCCATGCGCGGTGAAGATCTGGTCATAGTGGTGGGGGGTAAGGAAACCCGCTTCACCAGCGGAAGCCAGCACTTGCTGACCACGCATCATCACGGCATCAGCAAAACCACGCAGCATCATCACCAAACCGACGATGATGTACATGATACCGATTTTCTTATGGTCTACAGAGGTGAACCACTCGGACCACAGCCATTTCCATTTACCGAAATAGGTAACGGCAGCCAGCAGCGCCAATCCACCTACAATGATTGCCGCCACCGTGACCATGATAATCGGCTCATGGTAGGGGATCGCATCAAGAGTTAATTTTCCGAACATCGTTTATCCCTCGACTCCTTTAATGAGAGGAGTGCTCGCTCATGTTCATGCCCTGGTGATTCTGCATGCCTTCTTCTTTTTTAGGCTCGCTTTCAGCACCATGCTGCATGTTCATGTTGTTGCCAATGAATTTGGTAATGATCTGGCGGAACAAATCAGGTTGTACCTGAGAGTAGTACTCTACCGGATGGTACTCGGTAGGCTGTGCCAGTTTGTTAAAGTCATTCATCGTGCTCAGCGTCTTGGATGACTTGCGTACATTCTCAACCCATTGGTCAAAGGCTTGCTGATCCGGGGTCGCAATGGCAGTGAACTTCATGCCAGAGAACCCTTGGCCACTGTAACCACCAGAGATACCGTCGTATTTGCCCGGCTCGTTGGCGATCAAGTGCAACTGGGTCTGCATGCCGGCCATGGCGTAGATCTGACCACCAAGACGCGGGATAAAGAAGGAGTTCATCACCGTGTCGGATGTAATCTTGAAATTGACCGGAACATTGGTCGGGAACGCCAGTTCATTGACCGTGGCGATGCCAAGATCCGGGTAAATGAACAACCATTTCCAATCAAGAGACACCACTTCAACATTAATGGGTTTGACCGTGGAATCCAAAGGCTTGTACGGATCAAGCGAATGGGTAGTTTTCCAGGTGATCGTCCCAAGGATGAGGATAATGATGATAGGGACCGTCCAGACAACGGCTTCGATTTTGTTTGAGTGCGACCAGTTTGGCGTGTACTTCGCTTTTTCGTTGGAGGCTCTGAACTTCCAGGCGAAGGCAATCGTCATAATGATCACCGGGATAACAACGATCAGCATCAAACCGAGTGCTGTCAGTATCAACGAACGTTGCTCTAACCCGACTTGTCCTTTGGGGTTCATCAATGCCATATCGCAACCACTAAGAAACAGTGTGGTGGCGATTAAAGACAACATCCCAAAAATTTTATTGTATTTCCTGAGTCTCATCTAGCGACCTCAATTACAAGGGCTCTATTGTCATTTCACGCGAGCGGGCATTTTACGGGAAGGTTACCGCACTGTAAACATCATTAAAGAGATGTCAGTCCGCTGTTTACAAATTTTGCCTGACCTGTCACACGTGAGCTACATTTCACAAAATTACTTTTAAAAACAGTGGGTAAACCGCCTACAGAAAAAGTATGTATCGCTTTTCAGGAATTACAACTATTCCTGAATATTATTTTATCTGAGTGTTAATATTTCGTTTCTGTAACGTTGCGTAAATTAATGTGGGCGACAGGATTTATTAAAGACAATGAAATAAATGTTTTTTGCCGTATGCCTGGAGAGAAAAATAATTTAATAAAGTGATAATAGATAATGAGGGTGTGTTTTTTAGCGATATCGCTTACCTGCCTCAGACGATGAAGTAAGCGAGTGCTCCTACCTTATCCTGACAGATGAATGTATGAGGCAGTGCACAACCGTGTTTACACATCACTGCTTTGTGCTGCCAGGTTTACCGGCGTTGTAAGGACAGATAATCAAGCAGAGCACCCAGCAAAACCGCCATTGCCGCCAGTGTTGCGCCTGTCGCCATCAGCATGTTTTTGGCACGTCCGCTCTCCAGCCAGCCCAATCCCAGCATGCCCCAGACAAGCAGGCCACCGACAAACACAATACAACCGATGAAAAACAGGCGGGAAGCCAATAGATAAAGGTGTGGATAGGCGTTACGACGCAGAAATTCGCCGCCTGATTGCACCTGTTCTAATGATGAACGACAGATACTCAGCAGGAGAAGTCCTGGGATAGCGATGATGATTGAAAACAGGTAAAACCAGGCCCACCCATACAGTTCTACAAACCAGCCAGCAATCGGACCGACATAAACCCGCCCCACAGCCGACAGTGCGGACAACAAGGCGAACTGGGTGGCGGAAAATGATTTGTTACAAAGCGTCATTAAGAGCGCCACGAAGGCGGCAGTTCCCATACCACCACACAGGTTTTCCAGAAACACCGCGCAGGCCATGGTGAACAGGTGTTTATCGGTGATGGCTAGCACCCAGTAACCGGCGTTCGAGACCGCCTGTAGCAGGCCGAACAGCATCAATGACCGAAATAGCGTCCAGCGCTGCATCAACACACCGCCGTACAACGCACCGATAATAGTGGCGAACAAGCCCAGCGTCTTATTAACTAACCCGACATCGCCCGGATTGAAGCCGACTCCGCGAATTAAGAAAGGTGTACTGAGGCTGACGGCAAACGCATCCCCCAGTTTGTACAACACGATCAACAGTAAAATTAGCCAGGCATTATCGCGGCCGAAAAAATCTTTCAGCGGCGCTAAGACCGCCTGCTCCAGCGAGCGAGGGGCCGGTTCGCTCATGGCAGGCTCCGGCGACAGCCAGGTTGCCAGTGTGCACAGTAATAAAAGACCAGCCATCAGCCAGTAGGTGGCATGCCAGCCGAGAAAACGATCGGCTATCCATAATGCCAGCCCGCCGGAAACCAGCATCGCCAGGCGATAACCTAAAACGGAAATAGCCGCGCCGCTGCCGCGTTCTTCTGGCGGTAACACGTCGGTTTTATACGCATCAAACACAATGTCCTGTGAGGCGGAACAAAATGCGATGATGACCGCCAGTAACGCCAGCCACCATAAATGATGTGCCGGGTCTACGGTGCCGATGGCGATGATGGTGGCTACCAGCAACAGCTGTGTGACCAGTAGCCAGCCACGCCGACGTCCCATAAACGGCGGCGTGTAGCGATCCATCAGCGGCGACCACAAAAACTTGAAGACATACGCCTGCCCCACCAGAGAAAAGAAACCGATGGTTTTCAGGTCCACGTTTTCCACCGTCATCCACGCCTGCAACGTACCGGAGGTCAGAGCCAGTGGTAAACCAGAGGCGAACCCTAAAATCAGAAGAATGACACTGTTGCGTTCACGGAAAAGCGAAAAAAAGCGGCTGAGCATGCGAGGTCCTTTTCCCTTGCCCCAGGAGGAGCAAGGGAGGTGAGACGGAATAAACCGTTATCGGGAGTTGGTTTTGATGAAGGTACTGATGCTGGTGTCCTGAGCCATGTCACTGATGACATCGCTCAGCACCTGATTGACCGACTCGGTAATCTTGCTGTTCGTGGCGGTAAGCGCGCCCTGTACATTATAGCTGGCACGGTAGTTCTTGATTTGCTTATTGCCATTGGCGGCTTGTGCGATGATAGAAATATCGGCACGAGTGGTAATGTTGTAGCGCAGGTTCCCTTCAGAAACATCCGCATACAGCTTGTTAACCACCACTTGCAGTGCTACCGGGCCGCCAGTGCCTATCATATAACCACGGGCAGACATCTGTTTCTCCAGCACTTCCTGCAACAGGAACCGCAGATCGCGTGATGGCATCAGCGTGATCAGTTGGCCGTCGCGATTGACCCTGGCCAGCGACTGGTCGGCACGTTGGTCTGCGCCATTAATGCTGATAGTTACCCCCATCAGGGTTGGATCCTGCGACGGCAGGGCAATTTTCGGGGTGACGTCCAGCGTGTTGCTTTTACTGGCGCATCCTGCCAGCACGAGTGCGGCGAACAACGGGAAAATGAATTTTTTTAACATGCGTGTCTTCTCGTCATAAAACGGTGGTTGGCGGATAAATATAGTTCGGTATCATATCATCGTCTTGGACAAGGGAAAGAGCAGAAAGTGGCCAGTATCCTGCTGAGCTTGCATCATTTTTTTCCATTGTGCTTGACGTAAAAGCTGTCTGGCACCGACGACTGGCATTTCAGCGAGATGCATTTCGGCGAGATATAGTGCAGTCCGTAGCCACGTATCCAGACCAGCGATGATTCCATTAATAATCAAAAAATGACTGAAATTGAAGTGGATAAGCGTGCAATCAGTAATAAAGGCCGCTTTGTCGAGAGCAGTTTCACTGATACCTGAAAAAGGTCACCCTATGATTCGCGAAACAATAGAAGCTAAGTTGCGTACCGAGTTCGAACCGCAACATATTGAAGTGATTAATGAAAGTTATCGCCATAATGTACCCGCTGGTTCAGAAAGCCATTTCAAAGTGGTGCTAGTCAGCGAGCGTTTTTCCGGTGAGCGGGTCATCGGCCGTCATCGTGCGATTTATCGCGTATTGGCTGATGAATTGGCAGGCCCGGTTCATGCGTTGGCATTACATACCTATACACCCCAAGAGTGGCTTGATTTACAAATGGCGGTGCCGTCTTCCCCACCTTGCGGCGGCGCGGGGTTAGACCGCTGAAATCAGGTGTCTCTCTACTTCTGTGAAGATGCGCATGACGGTGTGTATATGCCCGCTGGTGCATCACCGGTTGAGGGCATTGCGGTAATAAAAGGTGGTAATACTGGGCAGAGACAGGTGAAAAGTGTGAAAGTCCTCTGTCAATAGTCTGGTTACTCTCCTCGACTCGGTCTATTGATGCCGCTATAATGCCGCGTCTTATTTTCCGGAATGTATTCGGGACGCTTCTGACTATAGGGAACGGGTCCGCTAAAGTGGCCGTTCTGGTTCTGTGAGACTGTGATCAGCAAGGTTGCCCCAGGGCGCTTTATGAAAACGGCCTCTGAGGTTGACCGAGAACTGTGATTTTTTGAGGTAACAAGATGCAAGTTTCAGTTGAAACCACTCAAGGCCTTGGGCGCCGCGTAACGATTACTGTTGCTGCTGACAGCATTGAGAATGCCGTTAAGAGCGAACTGGTCAGTGTGGCTAAAAAAGTTCGTATCGACGGTTTCCGCAAAGGCAAAGTGCCGGCGAAAATTGTTGAACAGCGCTATGGCGCTTCCGTCCGTCAGGATGTACTGGGCGATCTGATGCAGCGTCACTTCGTTGATGCCATCATCAAAGAAAAAATCAATCCGGCTGGCGCACCGAACTATGTTCCGGGCGAATACCAGGTCGGTGGCGATTTCACCTACTCGGTAGAGTTCGAAGTTTATCCGGAAGTTGAGCTGAAAGGCCTGGACACTATCGAAGTTGAAAAACCGCTGGTAGACGTGTCTGACGCTGACGTTGACGGCATGCTGGACACCCTGCGTAAACAGCAGGCGACCTGGAGAGACGCCGATCGCGCTGCAGCGGCTGAAGACCGTGTAACCATCGATTTCACCGGTTCTGTTGGCGGTGAAGAGTTCGAAGGTGGCAAAGCGTCTGATTTCGTACTGGCCATGGGTCAGGGTCGTATGATCCCGGGCTTTGAAGACGGCATCGTCGGTCACAAAGCCGGTGATGAGTTCACTATCGATGTGAAATTCCCGGAAGATTACCACGCTGAAAACCTGAAAGGTCAGGACGCTAAGTTCGTTATCGTTCTGAAGAAAGTGGAAGAGCGTGAACTGCCGGAACTGACTGCTGATTTCATCAAACGTTTTGGCGTTGAAGACGGTTCTATTGACGGTCTGCGCGCTGAAGTACGCAAAAACATGGAGCGCGAACTGAAAGGCGCTATCCGTAATCGCGTGAAGTCTCAGGTTATCGACGGTCTGGTCAAAGCCAATGAGATTGACGTGCCGGCTGCATTGATCGACGGCGAAGTCGACGTACTGCGTCGTCAGGCGGCTCAGCGTTTCGGTGGCAACGAGAAGCAGGCTCTGGAACTGCCGCGTGAACTGTTCGAAGAGCAGGCTAAACGCCGTGTCGTTGTTGGTTTACTGCTGGGCGAAGTGATTGAGTCCCACGAACTGAAAGCTGACGAAGATCGCGTTAACGTACTGATCGACGAAATCGCCTCCGCGTATGAAGATCCGCGTGAAGTGGTTGAGTACTACAAGAAAAACAAAGAAATGATGAACAACATGCGTAACGTCGCTCTGGAAGAGCAGGCGATTGAAGCGCTGTTGTCTAAAGCGAAAGTGGTAGAAAAATCAGTGAGCTTCAATGAGCTGATGAATCAGACGACCGCTGCCTGATTACGATTTTTACCTGATATCGTTTCTTCAAAAGCCCGCAGCCTGTGCTGTGGGCTTTTTCCTTCCCGAGTACAGTAAACCGTTGGGCGTGCTGTTAGTTCCTGTCAAATCTGCACTATGATTAATAACGATTAATCAGGGCGTCATTCGATATGCTTTCGGCGCAGGATATCGCTTTAACCGAAATGAATCACTGGTGTAATCTTGAAAAAGGACGCATCGGTCCCCAACTGGTTAAATAACTGCGTAGATCGCATCGTCAGGGACATTCGCCTGATTCCGGCAACACAGAGATGGCTAACTGCGAGTCTTAGCATGGTCATCACTTTCTATCTCAAGTAGAATCAGGGTATATGCGCCAAATGCATTTTATCTAGGAGACGTTAATGTCATACAGTGGCGAACAAGAAAAACTGGCCCCGCACATGGCTTTGGTGCCGATGGTGGTTGAGCAGACTTCGCGTGGGGAGCGTTCTTACGATATCTATTCCCGGCTCCTGAAGGAGCGTGTGATCTTTCTGACTGGTCAGGTTGAAGATTACATGGCTAACCTGATTGTGGCGCAGATGCTATTTCTGGAAGCCGAGAACCCCGAGAAAGATATCTATTTGTACATTAACTCTCCGGGTGGCGTGATTACTGCCGGTATGTCGATTTACGACACCATGCAGTTCATTAAACCGGATGTCAGTACCATTTGTATGGGGCAGGCAGCGTCAATGGGGGCTTTCCTGCTGACAGCCGGTACCAAAGGCAAGCGTTTCTGTCTGCCGAACTCTCGGGTGATGATCCATCAGCCGTTGGGGGGATTCCAGGGGCAGGCGACGGATATTGAGATTCATGCCAAAGAGATCCTCAAGGTGAAAGCCCGGATGAATGAGCTGATGGCCAAACATACCGGTCAGTCTCTTGACGTGATAGAAAGGGATACGGAGCGTGACCGTTTCCTCTCTGCCGCCGAGGCAGTAGAGTACGGGTTAGTAGATTCTGTATTGACCCATCGTGAATAACGCCATTGATGCGAAATAGCCCGATGACGCGGGTTGTCGGCCGTTATGATAGCTGGCTGGTGTTTGTTGTGGCGCGATTGCTATGTGGTTGGCCTGCGGGCAAGAGACTAAAGAAGAGGTTTGACTCATGACAGATAAGCGCAAAGACGGTTCAGGGAAGCTGCTGTACTGTTCTTTCTGCGGCAAAAGCCAACACGAGGTTCGTAAGCTCATTGCCGGGCCGTCAGTGTATATCTGCGATGAATGTGTTGACTTGTGTAACGACATTATTCGCGAAGAAATTAAAGAAGTAGCGCCACACCGTGAGCGCAGCGCGTTACCGACGCCACACGAAATCCGCCGTCATCTTGATGACTATGTTATTGGTCAGGAGCAGGCGAAAAAGGTATTGGCGGTTGCCGTCTACAACCACTATAAACGTCTGCGCAATAGCGACAGCAACAATGGTGTTGAGCTTGGCAAAAGCAACATTCTACTGATTGGTCCGACGGGTAGCGGGAAAACGTTGCTGGCGGAAACGCTGGCCCGTTTCCTGGATGTACCTTTCACCATGGCGGATGCGACTACGCTGACTGAAGCCGGTTATGTGGGTGAAGACGTCGAGAATATCATTCAGAAGTTGCTGCAGAAGTGCGATTACGACGTACAGAAAGCGCAGCGTGGTATTGTTTATATCGATGAGATCGACAAGATTTCCCGCAAATCCGACAACCCATCCATCACGCGTGATGTGTCCGGTGAAGGTGTTCAGCAGGCACTGCTGAAGTTGATTGAAGGGACGATCGCCGCTGTTCCGCCGCAAGGTGGCCGCAAGCACCCACAGCAGGAGTTCCTGCAGGTTGATACCTCCAAGATCCTGTTTATTTGTGGCGGTGCATTCGCCGGGCTGGACAAGGTCATTGAGCAGCGTACTGATACTGGCCGCGGTATTGGCTTTAACGCGACAGTGAAAGGCGTGTCCCAGAAAGCGACAGAGGGTGAATTGCTGGGCCAGGTTGAACCGGGTGATTTGATCAAGTTTGGTCTTATTCCTGAGTTTATTGGCCGTTTGCCGGTGGTTGCTACGCTCAAAGAGCTGGATGAAGACGCATTGATCCAGATTCTTCGCGAGCCGAAAAATGCGTTGACCAAGCAGTATCAGGCGCTTTTCAAACTGGAAGGTGCTGAGCTGGAGTTCCGTGACGAGGCGTTGACTGCCATTGCGAAAAAAGCAATGGCACGTAAAACCGGTGCACGTGGTCTGCGTTCTATCGTGGAAGCGGCACTGCTGGAAACCATGTACGATCTGCCTTCACTGGAAAACGTGGATAAAGTGGTGGTTGATGAGTCTGTCATTTCAGAACAGACCGAACCGTTGCTGATTTACGGCAAGCCTGAAGCTCAGCAGGCATCTGGTGAATAATTAGCCTAAAAAACAACGCTGAACGATAAAATGGGGGAATTTAGTCCCCCATTTTTTTTTACACACGTTCAGTCGTTGAATGTAAGACATTTATCCCCATATACTCGATTACCTATAGGTGAAACCCGTGATGCACGTGTTCCACGGATTCCCTTAACCTGGCGGAAACGAAACTAAGAGAGAGCTCTATGAACCCTGAGCGTTCCGAACGCATAGAAATCCCCGTATTGCCGTTGCGCGATGTGGTGGTTTATCCGCACATGGTCATTCCGTTGTTTGTTGGTCGGGAGAAATCAATTCGGTGCCTTGAAGCGGCTATGGATCACGACAAAAAGATCATGCTGGTGGCACAGAAAGAAGCCTCAACGGATGAGCCTGGTGTTAACGATCTTTTCTCGGTAGGGACGGTCGCCTCTATTCTTCAAATGCTGAAATTACCCGACGGCACCGTTAAAGTGCTGGTGGAAGGGTTGCAGCGCGCGCGCATCACCACACTCTCCGATAGCGGGGAGCATTTTGCGGCCCAGGCGGAATACCTGGAGTCGCCGGCAATTGAAGAGCGTGAGCAGGAAGTGCTCATGCGTACGGCCATCAATCAGTTTGAAGGCTACATCAAACTGAACAAGAAAATTCCTCCTGAAGTATTAACATCGCTTAATAGTATTGATGATGCGGCGCGTCTTGCCGACACCATTGCTGCCCACATGCCGCTGAAGCTGGCGGACAAGCAATCCGTGTTGGAAATGTCCGATGTGACTGAGCGCCTGGAATACCTGATGGCGATGATGGAATCCGAAATTGATCTGCTGCAGGTGGAAAAACGGATCCGTAGTCGCGTTAAAAAACAGATGGAAAAAAGCCAGCGCGAGTATTACCTGAATGAGCAGATGAAGGCCATCCAGAAAGAGCTGGGCGAAATGGATGACGCGCCTGACGAGCAGGAGGCGCTGAAACGTAAGATTGAATCCGCCAACATGCCAAAAGAGGCCCGCGAGAAAGCGGAAGCGGAATTGCAGAAACTGCGCATGATGTCACCGATGTCGGCGGAAGCGACCGTAGTTCGCAGCTACATCGACTGGATGGTACAGGTACCATGGCAGGCTCGCAGCAAAGTGAAGAAAGACCTGGTGAAAGCCCAGGAAATGCTCGACAGCGACCACTATGGTCTGGAGCGTGTCAAAGAACGAATCCTCGAATATCTCGCAGTACAGAGCCGGGTTAGCAAGATAAGAGGGCCGATCCTGTGTTTGGTAGGGCCGCCGGGGGTAGGCAAAACCTCTCTGGGCCAGTCTATTGCCAAAGCCACCGGGCGCAAGTATGTCCGCATGGCGCTCGGCGGCGTACGTGATGAAGCGGAAATCCGCGGTCACCGCCGTACTTATATCGGTTCTATGCCGGGTAAACTGATCCAGAAGATGGCGAAAGTGGGCGTGAAAAACCCATTATTCCTGTTGGATGAAATCGACAAGATGTCTTCTGACATGCGTGGCGATCCGGCTTCTGCTCTACTGGAGGTACTGGATCCGGAACAGAACGTGGCATTTAACGATCACTATCTGGAAGTGGACTATGACCTGTCTGACGTGATGTTCGTCGCGACGTCTAACTCCATGAACATTCCGGCACCGCTGCTGGACCGTATGGAAGTGATCAGACTGTCTGGCTATACCGAAGATGAAAAACTCAATATTGCGCGTCAGCACTTGCTGCCCAAGCAAATTGAACGTAACGCCCTGAAAAAAGGCGAGTTGACGGTTGAAGATAGTGCCATCATCGGCATCATCCGCTATTACACCCGTGAAGCCGGGGTGCGTAGTCTGGAGCGCGAAATCTCCAAACTGTGCCGTAAAGCGGTGAAATCGCTGATGATGGATAAAGCCATCAAGCACATCCTCATCACCGGCGATAACCTGAAAGAGTATCTTGGCGTCCAGCGCTACGATTACGGCCGGGCGGATGAAGAAAACCGTGTTGGTCAGGTAACCGGTCTTGCCTGGACAGAGGTCGGTGGTGATCTGTTAACGATCGAAACCGCTAGCGTACCGGGCAAAGGCAAACTGACCTATACCGGCTCGCTGGGCGAGGTAATGCAGGAGTCAATTCAGGCTGCCTTGACCGTGGTACGCGCCAGAGCGGAAAAGCTGGGTATCAATTCCGATTTTTACGAAAAACGCGATATCCATGTGCATGTACCGGAAGGGGCGACACCGAAAGATGGCCCGAGCGCCGGTATTGCGATGTGTACTGCGCTGGTGTCTTGCCTGACGGGTAATCCGGTACGTGCAGATGTGGCGATGACCGGTGAAATTACCCTGCGTGGGCTAGTGCTGCCGATTGGTGGGTTAAAAGAGAAACTGCTGGCGGCGCATCGTGGTGGTATCAAGACCGTGCTGATTCCGGAAGAGAACAAGCGCGATCTGGAAGAGATTCCACAGAATGTGATTGCCGATCTGGAAATCCACCCGGTAAAACGCATTGAGGAAGTGCTGACGATTGCTTTGCAGAACTCGCCTTACGGTATGGATGTGGTAAAGACGGCTAAGAAGAAATAGTGACCTATAGCAAAAACCACTGAGAAAATAAGGGCTGGTAAGTGAAATGATGCTTGCCAGCCTTTTTTCGTGCCGCTAAGTTAGAGCACTGTTGATCCTGTTGGCTGGTAGCCTGCGGTTTGACTGAATAGATAAAGCTACGTGTTGCGCTGGGGGCTCTGGCGTAATGACAGTATTTCAGAGGGGATGAGAGTGTGAACAAGTCACAATTGATCGACAAAATTGCCGCAGATGCTGATATTTCCAAAGCGGCAGCAGGGCGTGTGTTGGATGCAATTATTGGGTCTGTTACTGAATCTCTGAAAGCCGGGGATGACGTTGCTTTAGTTGGTTTTGGTACGTTTTCCGTGCGTGAACGTGCCGCACGCACAGGACGTAACCCGCAGACCGGGAAAGAAATCAGTATTCCGGCTGCTAAAGTACCTGGTTTCCGTGCAGGTAAAGCACTGAAAGACTCAGTGAATTGATGATTAAGTAGCAAATTCCGAGTTGAGACGGTTTTCCAGTCCAAACACTACCTGACTCAGCGTGATGGGTAAGGTAAGATATAAGGCGCATCATGGTATGATGTGCCTTTTTTTACAGGTAATTAAGATTACTGTTATCCGGCAAATACTTGAATGCGCCCTGGCCGAGTGTGGCTATAGCGATAGCAGGGAGGCATGGCTACGGCCTGCGCAGGGGAAGTGTTATCCATTCTACAGCGGAGTGTTGTCACATTATGATGGACAATTTACGCGCGGCCGCTAACAACGTCGTGCTGAAAGTTATTCTTGCCTTGATTATTGGTTCATTCGTGTTGACCGGTGTGGGAGATTACCTGATACGTGGTTCAGGTGATTACGCGGCCAAGGTGAATGGACAAGAGATTACCCGTTCTCAGCTTGAGCAAGGGGTACAGAATGAGCGCAATCGTCAGCAGGAAATGCTGGGAGATAATTTCTCTGCCCTGGCCGCTAACGAAGGGTATATGCAGCAGTTGCGCAAACAGGTGCTGTCGCAGCTAATCGATGAAACGCTGGTGGTGCAGTACGCTCATACCCTGGGGCTGAATATCAGCGACGAGCAAATCAAACAGGCGATTTTCTCCGTGCCTGAGTTTCAGACCAATAACCGTTTTGATAACGACAAATACCTGGCGCAGGTGCGTCAGATGGGGCTGACGCCAGACGCCTATGCGCAATTCCTGCGTAAACAATTGCTGACTCAGCAGTTGATTCGTGGGTTAGGCAGTACGGATTTCGTATTGCAGCAGGAGCTTGATAACCTGGTGGCGATGGCTGCGCAGGATCGCACCATTCGTACGGCGACCCTTGATCTTGGCGTTCGTGCCAGGAGTCAGACTGTCTCTGATGACGAAGTGAAAAATTTCTACGATCAGAACAAGAGCCGTTATCTGGCACCTGAGCAGTTCAAAGTCAGCTATATCATGCTGGATGCAGCGTCTATCATGGATAAAACCAAGGTAGATAACAATGATATCGCGGCTTATTACGAACAACATAAGGGCGAGTTCACGCAGCCGGAACGCAAAAAGTACAGCGTTATTCAGCTGAAAACCGAAGCAGATGCTAAGGTCGTGCTCGACCAGTTGAAGAAAGGCGCTGATTTTGCAGCGTTGGCTAAAGAAAAATCCACCGACATTGTTTCGCGTCGTAACGGTGGCGATTTAGGCTGGATGGACGATGGCTCCACGGTCGATGAAATCAAACAAGCAGGTCTGAAGCAGAAAGGCCAACTTTCTGATGTTATCAAATCTTCCGTGGGCTATCTGATTATCCGCTTGGACGATATTCAGGCGCAGCGCGTCAAAGCGTTGGATGAAGTACGTGCTGATTTGGCTGAAAAGGTAAAACGTGAGAAATCACTGGATGCGTTTTACGCTTTGCAGCAGAAGGTGAGTGAAGCGGCCAGCAACGATAATGAGTCGCTGGTTTCTGCTGAGAAAGTCGCCAATGTCAAAGCCGTTCAGACCGACTGGTTTACGCGTGACAACGTACCTGCCGCATTGAATTTCCAGCCGGTTACTCAGGCGATTTTGGGTGGTTCTCTGGTGGGTGAGAATGGCACCCCGGGTAACAATTCCGATGTGATCAGTGTCGAAGGCGATCGTGCGTTCGTATTGCGTGTGACTGACCACAAACCGGAAGCAACCCAGCCGTTGGATAAGGTGCGCGATCAGGTCGTACAGTCGCTCAAGCGCCAGAAAGCGGAACAACAGGCCAGAGTTGACGCAGAAAAGATTCTTGCTGATCTCAATCAGGGGAAAACCGATAGCATGACTGCCGCTGGTCTGAGTTTTAGCGCAGCGAAAGTGATATCTTCGATCGGCCAGACGGATGCGCTGTCAGAGACGGTGTTTGCGATGCCACAGCCGAAGAAAGATAAACCGTCTTACGCTGTCGCGCAGGATCAGGCAGGCAATATCGTACTGGTCGCGTTGGATGCGGTGAAACCGCACGCTTTATCGGACGATCAGAAGAAACAGTTCGGTAACCAGATAGAGCAGAGCTCGGTGGGTGCACTGTTCGATACCCTGCTGACGAGTCTGCGCAGTCAGGCGAAAATTAAGCTCGGTAACGCGGCACAAGAAGTGCAATAACCCCCGCAGCGTTTTGCAACTCACTGCAACATTCAAAGGCCGCTTTCGCGGCCTTTTCCACATTTTTAGTTTGCTGTTTGCCGTGTATTGAGCGCTCGGGCATTGTAGCCGTGCTGTCAAACACAAGGAGGAAACAGCATGAAAAACTCAGGAATCAAAGCGTTATGTTTTATGGTGGGGTTGAGCCTTGCGGGGATGTCAACGTGGCTTCATGCCTCTCCCACAACAGCTTCACTGGAAAAAACTGGCGTGAGCGCAGCAAAACCTACCTCGTCGGAACATAAACCTGAAAAAGCGGCTAAGCCATCGGTGGCAACCGATGAAGAAGAAGTAAGTATTAACAAGGCGACAGCGGAACAACTGGCTGCGGCGCTTAATGGGGTGGGACTGAAAAAAGCACAGGCGATAGTTTCTTATCGTGAGCAAAACGGGCCATTCACCCAAATTGAGCAACTGCAGGAAGTACCGGGGATTGGCAGTGCGCTAATCGAACGTAATCAGTCACGTTTGCGTCTGTAAGTACGTTTATCGTCAGAACGTGTTGTTAAGGGAACGGTTTCAGTACGAGGGTAAACGTCAATGTGAAAAGCCAGTACCAGACAAGCATTCTCTTGTCTGGTACCTGACAGGGTTATTTCAGCCCGGTTTTTTTCTTCATGGCGGCCATGACCACGGATGGATTCTGGCGGTATTCAGCCAGCCCTTTTGCTCTCAGGTGACACGCCGCGCATTGCCCGCATCCTGTTCCTTTAATGCCGTTGTAGCAGGTGAGCGTATGGTTTTGCACGGTATCAAGCTGTTGATAGTAGTCTGCCAGTGCCCAGGTTTCTGCTTTGTTGAGCCACATCAGCGGGGTGATAAAACGAATGTCTTTGGCCAAACCCAGGGCTACTGCCTGGTTCAAGGCCTTAACGAATTCGTCCCGGCAGTCTGGATAACCAGAAAAATCGGTTTCGCAGACACCGGTAATAACAGTCTCGGCCCCCACCTGATAGGCGTAGATCGAGGCCAATGTCAAAAAGAGGATATTTCGGCCAGGAACAAAGGTACTTGGCAAGCCATCGACCGTGGCATCAAACTCGGGTACAGGAATATTGTCACGCGTGAGGCTACTCACAGCCAGTTCGTTGAGCAGATTGACGTTCAGTACCTTATGCGCTCTGGCTCCCAGTGTGTGAGCCAGCTCGGCAGCAACATCGATTTCAGCACGGTGGCGCTGCCCGTAGTCAAATGTGACGCAGTGGACTTCATCGTACTGCTGCAATGCCTGTATCAGGCAGGTGGTAGAGTCCTGACCACCACTAAAAACTACAACTGCACTTGTCATTCTTCTCTTCCCTCATGCATGGGTGCTACCAGTCGGCCGCAATCCGCCAAACTTATTCTGGCGGATACTGTACTTGTTCTGGTGGTTATAGTACTTGAAATCCCGATGCAGTTCAGTGCGAGGGGAGCGTGGCCGACCAGAATACCATCAGGAAAAGGGATGTCCTTCGGTCAGTTGCTGCAAGTAGGGCGTGACATCACCGATATGATTTTTTACCCAATCTGGATGGTAATAGGTATCGAGATAACGCTCACCGCTATCGCACAGCAAGGTAACGATCGCACCGCGGCGTCCTTCAGCCACCATTTTCCCTGCCAATTGCAACATACCCCATACATTGGTTCCGGTAGACGGGCCGACTTTACGTCCCAGAATTTTCTCCAGCCAGTACAAGGTGGCGATGCTGGCGGCATCAGGTACTTTCACCATATCGTCGATTACGCCGGGAATAAACGAGGGTTCGGCACGCGGGCGACCAATCCCTTCAATACGGCTGCTGGATGCTCCGATGAGAGTCCGGTCCTGCTGGTGATAGCAGTCATAGAATACCGAGTTTTCCGGGTCTACCACCACCAACTGCGTATCCAACCCTTTGTAATGGATATAGCGCCCAAGCGTAGCAGAAGTACCGCCAGTACCGGCGCTCATGACCAGATAGTCAGGGACAGGAAACGGTTCACGCGCCATTTGCCGATAGATGCTGTCCGCAATATTGTTATTACCGCGCCAGTCCGTGGCCCGTTCAGCATAGGTGAATTGATCCATATAGTGGCCGTGCAGCTCTTTGGCCAGCTCTTCGGAGGCGGCATAGATCTGACAGGATTGTTCGACAAAATGGCAGTTACCGCCGTAGAACGCGATTTGTTCGATTTTTCGTTTGGCGGTGCAGGATGGCATCACAGCAATAAACGGTAATCCCAGCAGGCGGGCGAAATAGGCTTCTGACACAGCGGTACTGCCGGATGAGGCTTCAATGATCGGCGTGCCTTCTTTGATCCAGCCGTTGCACAGGCCGTACAGAAACAGGGAGCGTGCAAGGCGATGTTTGAGGCTGCCGCTTGGGTGGGTGCTCTCGTCTTTGAGATAAAAATAAATACCGGGGTAATCCGGCAGAGTAAGGCGAATCAGGTGAGTATCTGCCGAACGTTGAAAGTCTGCCTCAATCGCGCTAACGGCGTCGCGTACCCAGGTGGTGGTCATGTGATGTTATCCTGCTGAAAGAAAATGATGTTTCATGGAATGTCCCACCACCTTAACGGGCGTGTATCAGCCTTGGGTGGCATACGATGTAGCGTATCGGGTTTTGCAGAAAAAAAGGTTGCCTTTTTGTTTTCGAAAAGCGCTAATGAGAGAAAATTTTTCTCTTTTATGACGCGATGATGGATAAAACCGATCGTATGCTGCTGTCGCTGTTACAGCAGGATTGTACCCTTTCACTGCAGGCGCTGGCTGAAGCGGTGAATCTGACTTCGACACCGTGCTGGAAGCGGTTAAAGCGGCTGGAGGATGACGGATATATCAAATCCCGGGTTGCATTGCTGGATAACGAAAAGCTGGGGCTGGGGCTGACGGCATTTGTGTTGTTGAAAACCCAGCAGCATAACAGTGCCTGGTATCAGACGTTTTCCCGGTTTGTCTCCGAGATGCCGGAAGTGTTGGCATTTTACCGTATGGCAGGTGAATACGACTATTTGATGCAGGTTCAGGTCGCTGATATGAAAAGTTACGATGCATTTTATAAACGTCTGGTCAATGGCATACCGGGGCTGGTTGATGTCACGTCCAGTTTCGCGATGGAATGCATAAAGCAGACAACCGCCTTGCCCCTTCAGGTATAAAATTTATTCACCATACACTTGATGTATAATAGCCCGTTTACCGCATTCTACTCTGCTATGCAGCTAATGGATTGAAACCGCGTGAGACTTTTTGTTCAACTGGGATGGTATTTCCGCCGTGAATGGAAGCGCTATCTGGGGGCAGTCATCCTGTTGATTGTGATTGCTGTTCTGCAATTGCTGCCGCCCAGACTGGTTGGCATTATCGTAGATGGCGTAACGCAGCACCAAATGACTACGGCTTCCGTGTTGTGGTGGATTGGTGGAATCCTGTTGATTGCCTTATTAACGTATCTGCTGCGTTACTTCTGGCGTATCTGGTTGTTTGGCGCGGCCTATCAACTGGCTGTTGAACTGCGCGAAGCGTTCTACCGGCAACTGAGTCGCCAACATCCCGCCTTTTATCTTCGTCATCGTACCGGAGACCTGATCGCCCGCGCGACCAATGACGTGGATCGGGTGGTATTCGCTGCGGGCGAAGGCGTGTTGACGCTGGTGGATTCACTGGTCATGGGCTGTGCGGTGCTGGTGGTCATGAGCACCCAGCTTAGTTGGCAGTTAACGCTGATAGCACTGGCACCGATGCCATTGATGGCGATTATTATCAAACGTTATGGCACCCAGTTGCACCTGCGTTTCAAAGACGCGCAGGCCGCGTTTTCCTCACTCAATGACCATGCTCAGGAAAGTCTCACCAGTATCCGCATGATCAAATCGTTTGGTCTGGAGGATCACCAGTCTGGCAGTTTTGCCAGGGTGGCTGCTGACGCCGGTCAGAAAAATATGCGAGTCGCACGGGTAGACGCGCGTTTTGACCCCACGATTTATATTGCCGTCGCCCTGTCTAATTTGCTGGCGGTCGGGGGCGGCAGTTGGATGGTGATACAAGGTTCTTTGACTCTGGGGTCATTGACCAGCTTTGTGATGTATCTCGGGTTGATGATTTGGCCGATGCTGGCGCTGGCCTGGATGTTTAATATTGTCGAGCGCGGCAGTGCCGCTTATAGCCGCATTCGCCAGCTCTTGTCCGAAGCGCCAGTGGTTGAGGATGGGACTCAACCCTTACCCGCTGAACCCGGAACGCTGGTGGCTGAGATTACGGCCTTCCACTACCCAGAACACTCAGCAATGGTGCTTAACGATGTCCGTTTTACATTGACATCCGGCAAAACACTGGGGCTTTGTGGGCCAACGGGTTCTGGCAAGAGTACGTTGCTGGCACTGCTATTGCGCTATTTCGATGTCGGGCAGGGGCAGATTACTTACCATGGGCAGGCATTGCATCGCCTCCAGTTGGACGCGTTGCGAGCGCGTTTTGCGGTGGTTGGGCAGACGCCTTTCCTGTTTTCGGATTCTGTCGCCAGTAACATCGCGTTGGGGCGTCCTGAGGCATCCCAACAACAAATAGAAGAGGCAGCGCGACTGGCAAATGTTCATGACGACATTCTTCGCCTGCCACAGGGTTACCAGACTGAGGTGGGCGAGCGGGGCGTGATGCTGTCTGGCGGTCAAAAACAGCGTATCGCTATTGCCCGTGCCTTGTTGCTGGAAGCCGAAGTACTGGTGTTGGATGATGCGTTATCGGCGGTAGACGGACGTACAGAACATCAGATTTTAAGTAACTTGCGCCAGTGGGGACAGAAGCGAACCCTGATTATCAGTGCACATCGCTTGTCGGCGCTGGTCGATGCCGATGAGATTCTGGTGTTGCAGCAAGGGCATGTGGCGCAGCGTGGTGATCACGCACATCTATCACAGCAGACGGGATGGTATCGCGATATGTACCGTTATCAGCAACTGGAAGCCGCATTGGATGATTCCCCCCGTGAGGAGCAATCAAGTGAATAATCCTCGTGCATTATGGCCAACGTTAAAACGGTTGCTGTCTTACGGATTACCGTGGAAGAAAACGGTAGGAACCGGCGTGTTGTTATTATGGATTGCGGCGGGGGCTGAGGTAGCCGGGCCGGTTTTGGTCAGTTACTTCATCGATCACCTGGTCAGCAAAGGCGAGTTCCCGCTGGTGATAGCGGCTGGCCTGGCGGTGGGATATGTGTTGCTGCAAGGGATGGCTGCTTTTTTGCATTACGTTCAGGCGCTGATGTTCAATCGGGTAGCTGTCGGCGTCGTGCAGCAGTTGCGCACGGATGTCATGGACGCAGCCCTGCGTCAACCGTTGGCGGTGTTCGATACCCAGCCGGTAGGGCAACTCATCTCTCGGGTGACCAACGATACCGAAGTTGTGCGTGATCTGTATGTCATGGTCGTGGGCAGCGTGTTGCGTAGCGCCGCATTGATTGGGGCGATGCTGATTGCCATGTTTAGCCTGGACTGGCGTATGGCGCTGATAGCCACTGCTATCTTTCCAGCGGTTGCGATGGTGATGGTGATTTACCAGCGTTACAGCACACCGATTGTTCGCCGGATGCGTAGCTATCTGGCGGATATTAATGACGGCTTTAACGAGTCGATTAGCGGCATGAACGTCATTCAACAGTTTCGCCAACAGATGAGATTCGGCAAAAAACTGAGTGACGCAAGCTGGGCGCATTATAACACCCGGATGCAGACGCTGAGGCTGGATGGGTTTCTGTTACGCCCGCTATTAAGCCTGTTTTCGGCATTGGTGATGTGTGGCTTGTTGCTGCAATTCGGATTCAGCGCGGTCGGTTCTATTGGCGTCGGGGTGTTGTATGCGTTCATCAATTATCTGGGGCGATTGAATGAACCTCTGATCGAACTCACCACCCAGCAATCGATGCTGCAACAGGCTGTTGTTGCCGGGGAGCGCATTTTTGAACTGATGGATGGTGCCCGACAGCAGTACGGTGACGATACTCGCGCACTGGAAAGCGGCCGTATCGATATTGAGCAGGTGACGTTTTCTTACCATAAAGATAAACCGGTATTGCACCACATTGAGTTGCATGTGCCGGATCGGGGATTTGTCGCGTTGGTTGGGCATACCGGTAGTGGTAAGAGTACGCTGGCAAGTCTGCTGATGGGGTATTACGTTCCAGATAGTGGTGAAATCCGTCTGGATGGTCGTCCATTGTCGGGGTTATCGCATCAGGTGCTGCGTCAACATGTGGCGATGGTACAACAGGACCCCGTTGTGTTGGCTGACTCCATGTTCGCTAATGTCACGCTGGGGCGAGATATCAGTGAGGAAAAGGTCTGGCAGGCGCTGGAGGCGGTGCAACTGGCCCTGCTGGTGCGAGACATGCCAGAAGGCATTCATAGTCGCATTGGCGAGCAGGGCAATAACTTGTCCGTGGGGCAAAAACAGTTGCTGGCGCTGGCCAGGGTACTGGTAGCGGCCCCCCGGATCCTGATTCTGGATGAAGCGACCGCCAATATTGACTCCGGTACGGAACAGGCTATCCAGCGAGCGCTGCGGCTGGTGCGCTCCCACACCACCTTGGTGGTGATAGCACATCGCCTGTCAACCATCGTTGAGGCTGATAACATTTTGGTACTGCACCACGGTAAAACGGTGGAGCAGGGAACGCATGAACAGTTGTTGGCGAAAAACGGTCGCTACTACCAAATGTATCAATTGCAGCAGGCGAGCAGAGAACTGATCCTTTCACAGCCACATGATTCTGCGGAACTGATCTCCCAGGCACCATGACTGCCAGTATCGGGCAGCGTTTCGCACCATAATTTGGCAGAGCTTTCCTTACTGTGCAGTGCCGTGCACTGAAATTAAGCGTGATGCACTATTTTTGTGCGTTGCGCGCTCCTGTTTTTCCCGTTCATTGTCCATACTTTATTCACTCCTCTTCTTTTCTGTCTTTAAAGCGTCGCGTTTCGTCACTTTTATGCGGGTGCTGTCGTTATGGCACACGATTTGCTTTAAGTGATACGTGGACATATTGAGAGTGACGGGCACAAGCCTGAACTTACACAGTTAGGGGGATGAGGATGAAACTGGTTACTGTAGTCATTAAACCGTTCAAGCTGGAAGACGTTCGTGAAGCACTGTCTTCTGTAGGCATCCAGGGGCTCACCGTCACTGAGGTGAAAGGGTTTGGGCGTCAGAAAGGGCATGCCGAGTTATATCGCGGCGCAGAATACAGCGTGAACTTTTTACCAAAAGTGAAGATCGACATCGCGATTGCTGACGACCAACTGGATGAAGTTATTGATGTCATCAGCAAAGCTGCTTACACCGGTAAGATCGGCGACGGCAAAATCTTTGTTGCAGAACTGCAACGCGTCATCCGTATCCGTACCGGCGAAACTGACGAAGCCGCATTATAACAATTACCTGATTTAGCCTTATTAAATAGGGATGAATGAAAAAATGAAGAAACTTTCCTTGTCGTTAGGTTTAGGTGCGGCAGCCATGCTTCCGACATGGGTTATGGCGGATACGCCAGCACCTGTAGTAGACAAAGCGGACAATGCGTTCATGATGATTTGTACCGCGTTGGTACTGTTCATGACCATTCCTGGTTTGGCGCTGTTCTACGGTGGTTTAATTCGTAGCAAAAACGTACTGTCCATGCTGACCCAGATAACAGTGGCTTTTGCCCTGGTGTGCATCCTGTGGGTGATTTATGGTTACAGCGTGGCATTTAGCACGGGTAGCCCGTTTTTCGGCGGCCTGACTAACTTCATGCTCAACGGCATTGATATCAACTCAATCAGCGGTACATTTTACCAGTTCATCCATGTGGCTTATCAGGCGTCTTTTGCCTGTATTACTGTGGGTCTGGTGCTTGGCGCGCTGGGTGAACGTATTCGTTTCTCAGCGGTACTTATCTTCTCTACACTGTGGTTCACCTTGTCTTATCTGCCGATGACCCACATGGTCTGGGGCGGCGGCTATCTGGCGGCCGATGGTGCACTGGACTTCGCTGGCGGTACGGTGGTGCATATTAATGCGGCGGTTGCGGGTCTGGTTGGTGCATTGCTGTTGGGCAAACGCGTTGGTTTCGGTAAAGAGGCGTTCAAACCACACAATCTGCCGATGGTTTTCCTGGGTACTGCGATTCTGTATATCGGCTGGTTCGGCTTTAACGCCGGTTCTGCCGCTGCCGCTAACAATATTGCTGGCCTGGCGTTCCTGACTACGGTGGTGGCGACCGCCGCAGCGATTCTGGCCTGGGTTGTAGGCGAATGGATTACTCGTGGTAAACCATCGCTGTTGGGTGCTTGCTCTGGTTGTATCGCCGGTCTGGTTGCCATTACGCCCGCTGCTGGTACGGTAGGTGTCGGTGGTTCCATGGTGATTGGTTTTGCCGGTGGCTTTGCTGGCCTGTGGGGCGTGACCGTGCTGAAAAAATGGCTGCGTGTTGACGACCCTTGTGATGTGTTCGGTGTGCATGGCGTTTGCGGTATCGTTGGGTGCTTGCTGACGGGTGTGTTTACAGCGTCATCACTGGGTGGTGTCGGTTATGCGCAGGGCGTGACAATGGCGCATCAGGTATGGGTTCAGCTGTTTAGCGTGATTGTTGCCATCGTATGGTCTGGCGTTGCAGCGTTCATTTCCTTCAAGATTGCGGATATTGCTGTTGGTCTGCGTGTACCGGAAGAACAAGAGCGCGAAGGTTTGGACGTCAACAGCCACGGCGAAAACGCGTACAACCAGTAATCTTTCGTGTTCAGTATCGGTAACGGATAAATACCGGCTACCGTTATGAGGCAAACAAAAAACCACCTTGAAAAAGGTGGTTTTTTTATCGCTCAACATTTTTATCTTTCAATATCGCGGGGATTACTGTCCATGCCGACGGATGACGCCTTCCTGCACACTGGAGGCGACCAGCACGCCTTCGCGGGTGTAGAACTGGCCGCGTACAAATCCGCGAGCACCGGAGGCTGAAGGGCTTTCGACAGTGTAAAGCAGCCAGTCATCAAGCCGGAACGGCCGATGGAACCACATCGCGTGGTCAATCGTCGCGACTTGCATACCCCGTTCCAGGAACCCGACACCATGTGGCTGTAGTGCCGTGAGCAGGAAGTGGCAGTCAGAGGTATAACCGAGCAGATACTGGTGAGTCCGCTCGTCATCCGGCATGGTGCCGTTGGCTCGACACCACACTTGCCTGACCGGGGGCGCGGCCTCGCCTTTCAATGGATTGTGGAATTTTACCGGACGAATTTCGATAGGCCGGTCGTTAGTAAACACCTGCCGCATAGCAGGAGGAATCAACGACTCCATGCTACGGGCAATGTCCTGCTCTGAAGGAAGCGATTCTGGCGGTGTGACGAGTGGCATGTCGCTTTGATGTTCAAAACCACTCTCCCGAGTCTGAAAAGACGCCGTCATGTAAAAAATCGAACGGCCGTTCTGAATCGCGCTGACGCGTCTGGCGCTAAAACTGTTGCCATCCCGTAGGGTTTCTACGTCGTAAATGATCGGTTTCTGGCTGTCACCGGGGAGTAAGAAGTAACTGTGAAACGAATGGACGAAACGCTCTGGCGGCACGGTCTGCTTGGCAGCGGACAACGCCTGGCCGACCACCTGACCGCCAAATACCTGGCGTAATCCCAGATCCTGACTTTGGCCGCGAAATAGGCCTTCTTCGAGTTTTTCCAGATTTAGCAGGTCGAGAAGTTGTTGTAATGCCTGACTCATAGTTCTGCCTTTGGAGTAATGTGATTACGCACGTCAATTCATCGTCTAAGGAACCTAATTCCATCAAAACAAATCAGTGGAGTTTGGGATAGCCATGAGCGTTGCCATAACTATCGGAATTTTCCACCATAATTGTCATGCAGGTTGGTTCATACTTCTTAACGGATGCAGTCAACTGACTGCCATCCTGAATAGAATAATTAAGGAGGCTTAGCCTATGAGATTATGGCATATCTTTAGCGGTATTACGGTATCGATCGCGCTCAGTGGGTGTGTTAACAACCATAGCGTTGCTCCTGAAAACCATAATATTGCGCCTGAAACAACTGCACCGGCAATGCGGCAGACCCAGATGCTTTCTCAACCTGTTAGCGGCATGCCTGCTGTTACCGGCACAGTGAATATTCGCCAAAAAATCGCGTTGCCGCCTGATTCAGTACTGACGGTGACAGTTTCTGATGCAACGATCCCGGATGCGCCTTCAAAAGTGATTTCCCAGCGCGTAATCCGTACAGAAGGTCAGCAGGCACCGTTCCGATTTGTATTACCCTATAACCCATCAGAAATTCGGCCGGATGCGCGTATTCTGCTTAGCGCTGCCGTCGCAATAAATAACCGGGTCACACTGATTACTGAGCATGTCATGCCTGTGGTCACGAATGGTGTGAATAATGCCGATCTGAACCTGATACCGGTTCAGGCGGTGCCTGTTCCTGCGAAACCCGCCGGGTTTCTGACACCTAACACAGAAACGACAACGCCTGATGAGTCTTCTGGCTCGTCACCGCAGTTGTATTAATCTCAATTAACGTTATTTTTCGCTGGCGGTGCGTTGTCTGTTAAATGTCTTGCATATACCGCCAGCGAAATCTATCCAGATCGATCTTCCCTTCTGAATTCAGCATAACGCCTTCAGCCTGAAGGGCTGATTTTTGGCGCTGAAAATCCGGGCCTGTCAGCGAGATCTCACCTTTTCGGTTAATCACCCGATACCAGGGCAATTGGCTGCCTGCAGGCAGCCCACGCAATATGCCGCCAACCTGACGGGCCGCACGTGCTGAGCCAGCAAGATGCGCGACATCACCATAAGTAACGACACATCCGTAAGGAATCGCGGCGATAACGTGAATGACACGCTGGCGGAAATTATCCGATTCAATAGTCATGGACGGGCTCAGAAGGTGTTAGAACGGGTAAGGTGATACATAATATTGAGTATAAAAGCTGGCGGTGAGTAAGAAAACAGCGGTTAAGCGCTGTTTCCTTGCAATTGCTTAGTCCATCACCGATAATGCCCTCCGCTTCGCAACTGCGGAGCTGTCAATGGAGGCCCCGTTGGTTCTCCCGCAACACTAACCTGCGGACCCGGTCAGGTCCGGAAGGAAGCAGCCGCAGCAGGCGACGTGTGTGCCGGGATGTAGCTGGCGGGGCCTCCACCATTTTACGCCTTCCTGATGTTGTCACCATTTTCTTTTCCCCCGCCGTTTAACCATTAGTAAAAAAATTGAATGTTTAACTATCTAGGTAAAAAAATAAAAATTGATAAGACGATGGTTAAATTAATTGTGGGAGAAGGGGTGAATAATAAATAAGGAAAGTCTTAAGTCAAAATGTACACTTTTTGTTACAAATGGTGTGGATTTCTGGCGCTAAAAAACAAAGGCCGATAACATATCGGCACAGTGTATTCATGTATTAAGCTGCTGTTTTTCGTGCTTATCGAACATATTTCCATACGGCAGTTGGCACTTTGTCGTAAAGTTTATTCATCGTTAGCTCAGCCAGACGATGGTCGGCAGCTGAATAGAACATTTCAAGTTCGTCGTTAGAAAGCTCGTACTTGTTTTTTTCTATAACACGCTCAAGCGTGTCGATGGTTGTACATTTACGCAAACGCATTAAATAGTCGATTTTTTTCATAGTGACCTTGTTAATTTTCCTGGATTTAAATTAAGTATGAAACAAATTATTGCTTAAGTTTTTACTACCGTACAGACGCTCTTTTCTGAGAACATTCTGAATAATTGCGACTTGGATTTTTTCCATTTCTGCAACTCTGAATCATTTATACCGTAGTTGCTGAAAAGAATATAAGTATCGTCCAGGTATTTTTCAACCCGCTCACACAGCGCCGCTTCATGCGGATATTTTATTTTGTAGGTAACAACAAATGCCGCAATGTGTTCGATAAGTTCGTTTAGTTGAAGATTGACCGCAGAGGTCGGATCATTCACCCAGCCACGACTGCTGTCACCTAATGTTGCGATACTTTCGTCGTGCAGATTTTCACACAAGAATCTGAGTTGGGCAATATCATAATGTTGAGGTGTGTACTCATCCATTTCTATCCCTCCGTAAGCTACGATTCAATGTCACTTAGGGCTACCACTTGGCCAGACAGGTGGTGTGATGAAGTGCAGAAGATAGAATGCCCCTCAGTATGCCTCAATGTCCCTTAATCTTAAGACGAACAGGGGTAACACGGTGAATGCCGGAGAATGATGCAACGTCACTGTCAACAATCATTCTGAATTCATTATAGCAAAAAAGCTAACAGTTATGATGTGGTCGAACCATCTTTATGACGATGGCTGTCATCGGTGTAGGCTGCTTCCGGTGTGCCGTGATATATTTATCGGCCACTGAAGCAAGTATATTTAATTTTTTTCGACGTTAGCAAGAATCACTGTGTTAATTATTCTTTCTGGCTTGTCTTTATTTGTAAAGATTTTGAAGATGTGAAAACGCTCTTATTTTATCCTTTTGTTTTTAAAAGAAATTGGAAAAGTGGTCTGATGTGATGGACGGTGCGACGATGCGCACCTTCCGATAAGTTTTTAGCTAATAATAATTAGCGTTTTTTCTTTTTCCTACCCTGTACTACGTTGAAGCGTGGGTTTGTTTTACAGATAACATAGACACGCCCGCGCCGTTTGACCACGATACAGTCTTTGTGGCGAGTTTTGGCACTGCGAAGAGAACTTAATACCTGCATGGATAATTCCCCCTATTACGATTTGAGAAAGCGGCCGAAACGCTGCTGAAAGCGCGCTGCGCTCCCTTCTTTAGCGTATTCTTTCTGTTTACCGGTGTAATAAGGGTGAGAAGCGGAAGATACGTCGATGGTAACGTATGGGTAGACTTCCCCCTCGTATTCGTAAGTCCGGTCAGTGTTGATTGTAGAGCCGATTTTATAAAACACATTCTCACTGGTGTCGTGGAACAGTACGGTACGGTAGTTAGGGTGGATACCCGATTTCATGATGACCTCTTTTGTTATGTTATAACATATCTTTATTTTGCGCTTTTTCAGATCAATGATCAACGCCAGTGTTTGTAGGGATTGGTGAGGTGGAGGAGTGTAGGGCGATGTTCGCTGTGTTTGTCGCGCATTAAAAAAGGCCGCATAGCGGCCTTTTGAGAAGAGATATCACGGTTTAGTGACTGGTTTGTGAGTGCTCATGATGCGGCTCGTTGTCGTCTTTCTTCTTGCCGAAGCGTCGGCGAACGACCACAAAGAACACGGGTACGAAATAGATAGCCAATACGGTGGCGGTGATCATCCCACCCATTACGCCGGTACCGACCGCGTTTTGTGCACCGGAACCTGCACCCGTACTGATGACCAGCGGGACCACACCCAAAATGAACGCCAGCGATGTCATCAGAATGGGGCGAAGACGCATACGCACCGCATCCAGCGTGGCTTCCACCAGGCCTTTTCCTTCTTTCTCCATCAGGTCTTTGGCAAATTCGACGATCAGGATGGCGTTCTTGGCGGATAACCCAATGGTTGTCAGCAGGCCCACCTTGAAGTAGACATCGTTTTCCATTCCACGCAAGCCAGCCGCCATGACGGCACCGAACACGCCCAACGGAACCACCAACATAACCGAGAAGGGAATTGACCAGCTTTCATACAGCGCTGCCAGACACAGGAATACTACGATGGCGGAGATAATGAGCAGTGCCGGTGCCTGGTTACCTGCCAGTCGTTCCTGATAGGACATGCCCGTCCAGTCGAAACCAATACCTGGCGGTAATTGCGAAGCCAGCTCTTCCATCAGGGCCATCGCTTCCCCTGTACTTTTACCAGGAGCCGCTTCACCCACCAGTTCCACAGACGGCAGGCCGTTATAACGCTCCAGACGTGGTGAACCGTATTCCCAGTGTGCAGAAGCAAACGCCGAGAACGGTACCATCTGATTAGACGTACCACGGACGTACCATTTCTGGATATCGTTGGGCAGCATACGGTATTTGGCATCAGCCTGAACGTACACCTTTTTCACCCTGCCACGGTCAATAAAGTCATTGACGTATGTGCCCCCGAGTGCGGTAGACAGTGTGGCGTTGATGGTGGCAATCGATACCCCAAGCGATTGTGCTTTTTCCTGATCAATTTCCAGGCGGTATTGCGGTGTATCTTCCATCCCGTTAGGACGAACTCGCACCAGCGTATCCGGATGTTGGGCGATCATACCCAGCAACTGGTTACGGGCTGCCATGAGCTTATCGTGACCGAGGTTATTCTGATCGATCAGTTCAAAGTCAAAACCACTGGCAGTACCCAACTCGACGATAGCCGGTATGTTGAACGGGATAACGATCGCTTCTTTGATTTGCGAGAAAGCGCCAAAAGCACGACCGATAATGGCATCGACTTTGTTGGCTGCACCTTTTCGTTCATCCCAATCGTTCAGGCTGGCAAACGAGATCCCCATGTTCTGACCGCGGCCAGCGAAGCCGAAGCCGTTAACGGTAAAGACCGATTTCACGTTGTCTTTTTCGTTATGCAGGTAGTAGTCACTCACCTGGTCGAGCACCTTCTGGGTACTTTCCTGAGTTGCACCTACCGGCAACTGAACCATTGTCAGTAATACGCCCTGGTCTTCCTGCGGCAGGAAAGAGCTGGGGATTTGAGTAAAGGCAAAGCCCAGGCTCGCGACCACGAGCAGATACACCACCAGATAACGGCCCGTGCTGCGCAGAATATTGGCAACACTGCTGGTGTAGTGATGGGTACTCTTGTCAAAAAGACGGTTAAACCAACCAAAGAAACCTTTTTTCTCGCCGTGGTTGGGCACGGGCTTCAGGATGGTCGCACATAACGCCGGTGTCAGAATCAATGCCACCAGTACCGACAAGACCATGGCGGACACGATAGTGATGGAAAACTGGCGGTAGATAGCACCGGTCGAACCGCCCGAGAATGCCATTGGGATAAATACCGCGGACAACACCAGTGCAATACCCACTAGCGCGCCCTGGATCTGCCCCATGGATTTGCGGGTCGCTTCCTTGGGCGATAGCCCTTCTTCCGACATCACACGCTCTACGTTCTCGACCACAACGATGGCGTCATCCACCAACAGACCGATGGCGAGCACCATGGCGAACATGGTCAGCGTGTTAATCGAGTAGCCGAAAGCGGACAGGATGGCGAACGTCCCCAGCAATACCACCGGTACGGCAATAGTGGGAATCAGTGTGGCACGGAAGTTCTGTAAGAACAGATACATCACCACGAACACCAGCACGATGGCTTCAACCAGCGTTTTCACCACTTCGTAAATAGAGATTTTTACGAACGGGGTGGTGTCATACGGGTAAACCACTTTCAGACCGGCAGGGAACGTCGGCTGCAATTTGGCGATTTCCGCTTTTACCGCTGAGGCGGTATCCAGCGCGTTAGCACCAGTGGCGAGCTTAATCCCCAGCCCCGCGGCCGGGCGGCCATTGTAACGTGCGATAGTGGTATAGTTTTCACCGCCAAGCTCAATGCGGGCAACGTTATTCAGGCGAACCTGCGAACCATCCTGATTGACCTTAAGCAGAATGTTGCCGAACTGCTCGGGTGAATTAAGCCGGGTTTGCGCAATGATCGACGCATTCAGCTTTTGGCCAGGCACTGGCGGGGTACCACCTAACTGACCTGCGGCTATCTGGTTATTTTGTACCTGAATCGCTGTAACGACATCGCTGGTGGTGAGCTGGTAATTGTTCAGCTTGTCCGGATCAAGCCAGATACGCATGGCGTACTGTGCACCGAACAGCTGTGTATCGCCCACACCGCGCACACGGCTAATCGGGTCTTTGATGGTGGAACCGACAAAGTCAGCGATATCCTGCTGGGTGACACTACTGTCATCGCTGACAAAACCTAACACCATCAGAAAGCTGCTGCTGGATTTCTGCACGCTCACGCCTTGCTGCTGTACTTCCTGTGGCAGCAGAGGCGTGGCCAGTTGCAGTTTGTTCTGCACCTGAACCTGAGCAATATCCGGGTTAGCATCGGCATCAAATGTCAATGTGATCTGCACGGTACCTGACGAATCACTGTTGGAAGACATATACAGTAATTTGTCGATACCGTTCATGTTCTGCTCGATGACCTGTGTGACGGTATCTTGCAGGGTCTTCGCATCAGCCCCCGGGTAGGTCGCTGTTATCTGAACTGCCGGTGGCGCGATGGTCGGGTACTGCGCAATAGGCAACTTCAGGATTGCCAGTGTCCCGGTCAACATCACCATAATGGCGATGACCCAGGCAAAAATCGGGCGATCTATGAAAAACTTGGCCATGGATTACCGGCTCCTGTTAAGACTTAGCGGGTTGAGACTGCGGTTGCTGCTGCGCATTACCTGCGGTCACTTCCTGCGCTTTTACCTGCATACCCGGTCTGATTTTTTGCAGGCCTGTCACGATGACACGATCACCCGGTTTAATGCCCGAGGTGATGAGCCATTTGTCGCCAAACGCCTGACCGGTAGTAACAGGATGGACTTCCACTTTATCGCCTTCGCCAACGACCATCACCGTAGCGTCGCCACGAGGTGTGCGGCTCACGCCCTGCTGTGGAACCAGGATGGCATTTGGATTCACGCCAGCATCCATTTGTGCGCGAACGAACATGCCCGGCAACAGGTTGTGATCCGGGTTGGGGAACACGGCACGCAGCGTAATGGAGCCAGTCGTCTCGTCGACAGTGACGTCAGAGAATTCCAGCGTACCGTTCTGACTGTAACGCATTCCGTTATCCAGCGTCAGATGAACGCTAGCTTTGCCATTGGTCTGTTGTAACGCACCGCTTTCCAACTCTTTTTTCAGATGCAGGAAATCGTTAGTGGATTGGGTGACATCCACATAAATCGGATCCAACTGTTGGATGGTCGTCAGCGCCGTTGTCTGGGCATTGGAAACCAGCGCGCCTTCCGTGACGGTGGATTTTCCTACCCGGCCAGTAATTGGGGCGGTTACACGCGTATAGTTCAGGTTGATCTGGGCGCTGTCGAGCGTGGCTTTGGCGGCTGCGACGGCAGCTTCATTCTGGCGCGCCGTCGCGACGGCCTGATCGTAATCCTGCTTACTGACGTAATTGGTGCCGAGCAGCGGTTTGTAGCGCTTAACCGTTAACTCTGCAATTTCAGCATTCGCCTGAGCCTGAGACAGGGCAGCCTTGGCGTTGTTGTACTGGGCCTGATAGGTCGCTGGATCAATCTGGTACAGCGATGTACCCGCTTTGACATCGCTGCCTTCGACAAAGTTACGCTTGAGAATAATACCATTTACCTGAGGGCGTACTTCGGCAATACGATAGGCGCTGGTGCGTCCCGGCAGTTCCGTGGTGATATTCAGAGTTTGTGATTTTATCGTAACGGTGCCGACTTCCGGTGCGCCCCCCTGATGGGCACCCCCTTTAGAGGCCTGATTGTCACATCCTGTGAGTACGAGGCCGCCAGAAAGCATCAGCATTGTTGCCAGAGGCGTAAGCCTTCTGTTTTTATTCATAGGTAAACCCCAAGTATCCGATTTTTAATTGACCAATGGATCACATGCTATTAAACCCATTGCTGCGATAAATTCAGGTCCGTGCTATGTTACATACATCCGTGAATGTATGTAAATCTCGCTTCTCTTTAAAGTCAGCGCTATGGCACGAAAAACCAAACAACAGGCACATGAGACCAAACTCCAGATTATGGACGCGGCAATGCGTCTGTTTTCTGAGCATGGTGTTTCCTCAACATCATTGTCTGATATTGCGACCGCTGCTGGCGTGACACGTGGTGCTATTTACTGGCACTTCAAAAACAAAGCTGAACTGTTTGATGAGATATGGACGCGGTCTGAGTCCAAAATTTCTGACTTTGAAGCTGAGTATCAGGCAAAATTTCCTGACGATCCACTGCATGTGCTCAGAGAGTTGCTAATTTATATCTTGAGACTGACTGATTCCGATAGCGAGTGGCGATCGATGATGGAAATTATCTTTCATAAATGTGAGTTTGCCGACGAGTTACTGCCGACATCCAATGCCCGTAAAGATCTCTACTTCGACTGCTATAACAAAATAGAAGTCTCGCTGATAAAGTGCATTTTGCAAGGCATGTTGCCAGCGGATCTCAATTCCCGGCGTACGGCGGTGATCATACGGGCTTATCTGTCGGGCATTATGGAAAACTGGTTGTTCCTGCCGGAAAGTTTCGATTTGAAAAATGAAGCGCCTTATCTGGTGGATGGGCTAATTGATATGCTGCGTAGCAGTCCTGCCTTGCGCCAGATAGGCAAGACCGTCGTATAAGTGGCGTGATAAACACAATCAGTATAAATGGAGACAGAATAGAACGTCATAAACACCACCTGACATACCTTGTCTTTCGGCAGACGTGATAAACTGCGTTATCTCTGTAAAACTGATGATGCATCATGAAGCGCTGTGCCGCCATTTCTGGTTTATTTCCTATTTCGCTCCGCTCTTTTTCCGATATCTGCTCCTTTATTCGTGCTATGAGTGCACGATATGGTCGCCTCTGTTTGCCGGGCATCTGGGTCGGCTTATTCGGCATCCTCCTGCTGCAACCTGCATTAGCTGCGGGTAACGATTTGCCCAGTCGGGCTGAGATCCAAAACCGTCTTGATACGCTGAATAAGCAAAAAAGCCTGACCTCGGTAGACAAACTGAGCCAACAGGATCTGACCCAGACACTGGACGTGCTGGACTCTATCGATCGCGTCCGGCAGGAAACCAACCAACTGAAACAACAGGCGGCACAGGCGCCGGCCAAACTTAAGCAGGTGAATGAGGATCTGGTGTCGCTGGGCGGCGCGGCACCGGTGCCCCAGCAATCGTTGGAGTCGCTGGCGTTAAAGCAGCTGGAAGCGCGCCTGAATGAAACGCTGGACGATTTGCAGTCAGCGCAGGAAAACCTTTCTACTTACAACAGTCAATTGATCTCGCTGCAAACCCAACCAGAGCGGGTGCAAAGCGCACTGTATGCCGCTTCGCAACACAGTCAGCAGTTACGCACCCAACTCAGTGGACTGGACCCGTCACAGGAGCCACTACGGCCGAGTCAACAGGTTTTGCTACAGGCAGAGCAGGTGCTGGTCAGTCTGCAAATGGAGCAGCAGCGCAAAAGTTTGGAAGTGAATACCACGTTGCAGGACCTGCTGCAAAAGCAGCGGGATTACACCGCCGCGCAGATAGGCCAACTGGAGCACATGGTGCAGACGTTGCAGGGCGTGATTAACAATAAGCGCCTGACGCTGTCGGAAAAAACAGCCAAAGAGGCACAGAATTCCGATGAGCTGCAACGTATTCAGGAAAACCCGCTGGTGAAAGCGGAAATGGAAACGAATCGTCAACTCAGTCAGCGTCTCATTAAAGCAACGGAAGCGGGAAATACGCTGGTTCAGGAGAGTATTCAGGTTAAAAACTGGCTGGATAGGGCTACGCAATCGGAACGTAACCTGAAAGAGCAGATTACCGTGTTAAAAGGCAGCCTGTTGCTGTCGCGTATTCTTTATCAGCAACAGCAAAATCTGCCGTCGGCTGATGCAATGAGCGATATCAGCGCGCAGATAGCTGACCTGCGTCTGGAGCAGTTTGACATTAACCAGCAACGCGATGTGTTGTTTCGGGGAGATGAATACATCCAGCAACTGGTCGCGCACACTAACACCGCCGTAGATGGTGAAGTGACGGATGCGCTGGAACAGATTCTGGATATGCGCCGCGAGTTACTCGATCAGCTCAATAAACAACTCGGTAATCAATTGATGCTGGCGATTAACCTGCAAATCAGCCGCCAACAGTTGATGAGCGTTAACAATTCACTGCAACGAACCCTGACCCAGCAAATTTTTTGGGTAAGCAGTAATAAGCCGATGGATTGGAGTTGGCTGAAAGATTTGCCGTCGGCGCTGAAACAACAGGTCAAAAACCTGCATTTCACCCTCAAAAATGGGCAACTACGCCAGGGGCTCATGGATTCGCTGCTGCTGATTATCCCGGCAATGGTGATAGTGGGGTTGCTGTGGTGGCGGCGCAAAAGTATCGATGCCTATATGGGGAAACTGGCAGACGACGTAGGGCAACTCAAGCGCGACAGCCAGTTGCATACACCGAAAGCCATTTTGCTGTTGATCCTGCGGACCTTGCCGGGTGTGCTGGTGATACTGTCGCTGGGGCTATGGCTGAAACGCAGCGATAACCAGATCAGCAGTTTTGCCTGGTTGCTGAGTGAACATCTGGCATTGTTTTGGGTGGTCTTCGCTACGGCTTGCCTGAGTCTTAAACCGGGGAACCTGAGCGAACGTCATTTTAATATCCCGGCGTCCCGCTGTGCGCATTATCGGCGTCAGACGGTGCGGCTCGGCGGCGCACTACTGCCGTTGATGTTCTGGTCGGTGGTGGGTGAGAAAGCGCCACTGTATCTGGTGGATGATGTTATTGGGCAGAGTGTGATGGTCTGCAACCTGTTGTTGCTGACCATTCTGGTGTTCCCGGTATGCCGTGACTGCTGGCGCGAGAAAGAACGTCATACCGTGCAATTAATTGTCGTCACCATGATGGCTGCCATGCCGCTGTTCCTGATCGGATTAATGCTGAATGGGTTTTTCTATACCACATTGCGACTGGCCAGCCGCTGGATTGAGAGTCTGTACCTGTTGATCGTCTGGAATATTGTGTATTTCGCGACTATCCGTGGGTTAAGTGTGGCGGCTCGTCGTCTGGCTTATCGCCGCGCGGTGGCACGACGCCAGAATCTGGTCAAGGAAGGTGCGGAAGGCAGTGAACCGGTACCAGAAGCGCCGCTGGCGCTGGAGCAAATCAGCCAGCAGTCTTTGCGCCTGACGACCATGGTGCTGTTTCTGGCGTTCTCCGGCGCGTTTTACTGGATTTGGGCTGATCTGGTTACCGTTTTCTCTTATCTGGATAGCATTACGCTATGGCATTACAGCACGGCGAATGCCAGCGGTACGGTCTTGCAACCGGTCACCTTGGGTAACTTGCTGGTGGCACTGGTGATTGGTGGGGTGGCGTATGTGATGACGCGTAACCTGCCAGGCTTGCTCGAAGTGCTGGTGCTCTCACGCATGCAGTTACGACAGGGCACGTCTTATGCCATCACGACGATATTGACCTATTTTATTACGGCGGTTGGTGCTATCACATCACTCAGCTCCCTCGGGGTCTCCTGGGACAAATTGCAATGGCTGGTGGCGGCATTATCGGTGGGGTTAGGGTTTGGCTTGCAGGAAATTTTCGCCAACTTTGTCTCGGGGCTGATTATTCTGTTCGAACGCCCCGTGCGTATCGGCGATACCATCACCATCGGGGCGTTCTCCGGTTCAGTCAGTAAGATTCGCATCCGGGCCACCACGATCACCGATTTTGACCGTAAGGAGGTGATCATTCCCAACAAAGCATTCGTGACCGAGCGTTTGATCAACTGGTCATTGTCCGACACCATTACGCGCGTGTTGATTCGTATTGGCGTTGCCTATGGTTCTGATCTGGATAAGGTTAAAGAAATACTGCTACAGGCCGCGCGTGAGAATCCGCGCGTGATGGCGGATCCGGAACCGCAGGTGTTCTTCCTGTCGTTTGGCGCGAGTGCGTTGGATCATGAGCTGCGTTTATATGTGCGTGAACTGCGCGATCGCAGCTATACCGTCGATGAGTTGAACCGCACGATTGACAGGCTGTGTCGCGAAAATAATATCAACATTGCTTTCAACCAGCTTGAAGTATATCTGCACAATACGCAGGGCAAAGAAGTACAAGAAATATCCCGCGTGCTGACGCCACCGCAGAATGAGGGTGAAACCCGGTAGCCGCCGGTTGTGGCAACGGGCAAAGGGGAGCGATATCGGATGCCGGTGCAGGTGGTAGGCCTGCTCCGGTATCAGGCTGGTGTTTGCTCGGGGGCGTTGGCCTTTAACTGATAATCCCGGCGGACGATTTCCAGCGCGGCCAGTACCACCTGTGGCTCAATGTGATTGTCTTTCCAGCAGCATGATGAGATCGACCGCCAGTTTGACGTCTGGCGTTTCATTTTCCAGCGACATGATTTTTCTACCTCACTCCGATCCTGTTTTGTTTTTTCTAAAACATAGCAGAAAATAGTGAACTACGGTCAATATCCCTGTTCCTGACGTTCAATCTGCCTTTCCAGTTTTGAGAGCGCCTGACGGCAACGAGTCAGTCGGCCTTCCAGCGCCGCCAGTTCGCGTTGCAGACGCTGTTGTTCATTGAGCATATGTTGTTCGCTGAGCGTGCTTTGGGTTGCCAGCAGGCTCTCCCTGTCCTGAATCATCGCCAGTAGTCGACGCTCATAACCCTGATATTCAGCCAGTTTTTGATAACGGTCCTGCGGTGCTGGCGTTGTGGGTTCGTGTTCCCGTAATGGCTGCGTCGCCAGCTCTCGCTGGAGCGCTGTCATTTGTGTCAGCAATTTCTCCGCCATGAATGCAACCCTGTCCTGACGCTGCTCTTGCACATACTGTTGCAGATGCTGGTAATTAAGGCGGATTTCATCGAGATAATCGCCGAGCCTGGTACCGTAACAGCTGAAAAGCTGACGGTCAAAACGTGACCGGGGAGCTTGTCGCGCGGCAATCGGTTCGACAGCTTGCGCCAGCGTATCAATCTGGCGTGTCAGTACGGCCAGCAATGCCTGTGTATCCATGTCGTCTCCTCCGTCGCTTTACCGCTGTATCCGTACGTTGCGGCAGGGGAATAACGGGCCGGTTCAGTGTGTGCTGAAAGCCGGTTTGCCGCTGTGGAATTTGAAATCGTTGTCCGGGCTGGTAATCAACTGTGCTTCTGTCTGCGCGAAAAACGCGATACGCGCGCTAATATCCTGTCCGGCAATCTGTTGTGCCAAAGCAAGATAATCCTGATAGTGCCGGGCCTCGGAGCGCAGTAGTGAAATATAGAACTTGCGCAGACTCTCTTCCAGATGGGGCGCCAGTCTGGCGAAGCGTTCGCAGGAGCGAGCTTCGATAAATGCACCGATAATTAACTTATCCACCAGCGCATCCGGCTCATGTGTTTTCATGTGTTGCGTCATGCCACGCGCGTAACGGCTGGCGGGTATGTTCTGGTAAGAAATACCGTGTTGCTCCATGACTTCCAGCACCTGATAAAAATGGTGTAATTCTTCACGGATCAACAGCACCATTTTATCGATCATGTCCTGACTGTAATGGCAGTTTGCACGTGCGGTAATCTGCCGTGAAATCAGCGCATTGGCTTTCAGCGTCTGCATGTCGCCCATTCCCCGGAAGGCAAACTTCTCATACGGGGCAATCCACTCCTGCAACTGATGCCTGATATCCTGCTCGACAGCATAACGTCGGAGCAGAAACAGCGCGCTTTGGGCGGCTTTCAACTCACACAGTACGTGGTCGCGCAACAGCGTGGGCAGGTTTTCCGGTTTGCGGGCTTCGTCAATCCACTCATCGGGTGTAGTGGCCTGAAGAAAGGCGTGAATCGGGTCGAGGATGGAATGTTCAAACATGTACGACGATGGGTTGAGTTAACGTGGCGGTATGATACAACGTTTCCTGTGGATTGCGATCGGGTCAAGCGGGCCGGGCTGCCGGGGCCGATAAAGGCGGGGAAGACAAGGAGGCGATATGTATCGGATAGTGTTGATAACCGTAGGGTGGCTGGCGGTGGTGCTGGCAGCGTTGGGCGTGGTGTTGCCGTTGCTGCCGACTACGCCGTTTTTACTGCTGGCGGCCTGGTGCTTCGCCCGCTCTTCACCACGGTTTCACGACTGGTTGTTGTATCGTTCCTGGTTTGGTAGTTACCTGCGTCACTGGCAACAGCACCGTGCCCTGCCGCCGGGCGTCAAAGTTAAAGCAGTTATCGTGGTTATCGCGACCTTTGCCTTGTCATTGTGGCTGGTGGAAGTCAGTTGGGTCAGGGGGATGCTGCTGGTTATTCTGGCGGTGTTGCTGACGTTTATGCTGCGTTTACCGGTTATTGATCCGAAACAATAGCCTGCGATAAAAATGTGCAGATCCGAGCGGGCCGGTTGCATTTGCCCGTCAGTTTGACTAGATTTGAGCGTTTTCGTGCGCGAGCCGCCACCGTATTTTTTATCGTCAGCACCTGTAGGCAGCATGGCGAAGCACCGTGGCGGTGTTCAGTGAATATCAGGTTTTATCAGGCACAACATTATGACCGCAACTCAGCAGCCAGAATTAATTAAAAACAGTATCAAGAGTATTCCGGATTATCCCAAGCCGGGCATACTGTTTCGTGATGTGACCAGCTTGCTGGAAAATCCGCAGGCGTATTCGGCGAGCATCGACATGCTGGTTAAACGTTATCAGAACACCGGCATTACCAAAGTTGTCGGTACCGAAGCACGTGGTTTCCTTTTTGGTGCCCCGGTAGCGCTGGCGTTGGGCGTCGGGTTTGTTCCGGTGCGTAAGCCGGGTAAACTGCCGCGAGCGACGCTGAGCGAAAGCTACGAGCTGGAATACGGCAGCGATACGCTGGAAATTCACACCGACTCTATTACCGCTGGTGATAACGTGCTGGTGGTAGACGACCTGCTGGCGACCGGCGGCACGATTGAAGCGACGGTCAAGCTGATTCGCCGTCTTGGCGGCCAGGTTTCCGACGCGGCATTTATTATCAATCTCTTCGACCTGGGTGGACAGCAGCGCCTTGAAAACATGGGCATCACTTGCTACAGCCTGGTCGATTTCCCCGGCCATTGATGACAGCAGTCTCGCCGATGGCGGCGAGACTGTGTTAGCATCACCTCCTCAATAACTCAACTTCTGCGGTATTGATGAGCTATCAGGTTCTTGCCCGTAAGTGGCGTCCCCAAACCTTTGCCGACGTGGTAGGCCAGGAACATGTCCTGACCGCGTTGGCTAATGGTCTTTCGTTAGGCCGTATCCATCATGCTTACCTGTTTTCCGGTACCCGGGGCGTAGGCAAGACGACGATCGCCCGTTTGCTGGCGAAAGGGCTGAATTGCGAAACCGGGGTGACGGCGACACCTTGCGGTCAGTGCGATACGTGCCGGGAAATAGAGCAAGGCCGATTTGTCGATCTGATTGAAATCGATGCGGCATCCCGCACTAAAGTTGAAGACACGCGAGACTTACTGGATAACGTGCAATACGCGCCAGCTCGCGGTCGTTTCAAAGTTTACCTGATTGACGAAGTGCACATGCTCTCCCGCCACAGTTTCAACGCGTTGTTGAAAACACTGGAAGAGCCGCCTTCGCATGTGAAATTTCTGCTGGCAACCACAGACCCGCAAAAACTGCCGGTGACGATTTTGTCGCGCTGTTTGCAGTTTCATCTCAAAGCATTGGATGCCGAGCAAATTCGCCAACATCTGCAACAGGTTCTGGAGCAGGAACAATTGGCGGCGGAGCCACGTGCGCTGCAATTGCTGGCCCGTGCGGCCGATGGCAGTCTGCGTGACGCATTGAGCCTGACCGATCAGGCGATCGCCATGGGGCAAGGGCAGGTGACAGCCGCTGCGGTCAGCGAAATGCTGGGTACTCTGGATGATGAGCAACCGCTGGGGCTGATTGAAGCACTGGTAAAAGGCGATGGGGCCGGGGTGATGGCGCTGATGGAGCAATCGGCAGTACGCGGTACTGACTGGGAAGCCTTGCTGGTAGAAACCCTGACACTGCTGCATCGGATTGCCATGCTGCAGTTGCTGCCATCCGCTCTGGGCGATGAATACCACCAGGTCGCCCCTCGTTTGCGCGAGCTGGCGCGGGTTGTCCCGCCTTCGGATGTGCAACTCTACTATCAGACATTGTTGGTCGGCCGCAAAGAGCTGCCGTTTGCACCCGATCGTCGTATGGGCGTGGAAATGGCGCTGTTGCGGGCATTGGCGTTTCATCCCAGTCAGGTGATTGCTGAACCGGTTCCTGTTAGTGCATCTCCGCTCGCACCTGCGGCTGGAGTGCCTTTAGCGACTGAACCGGTCCGTATGCCTGCATCAGCACCGGTGGTCGGTGCTGTACCGGCTGCACCCAGCGCCGAGCCGGTGATAAGCCATGCGCCGCCGGGGGGAAGTGAATCCTCTTCGCCTTCAGCCTTGCCGCCAACGCAGGAAAGTAATTTGCCGGATGCGACCGCACAACTGTTACAGGCGCGTAGCCAGCTACTGAACCGGCAGGGAAATCCTCCCGCAAAAAAGGCTGAACCGGCGGCGTCAGGAAAAACGCGGCCGGTAAACTCGGCACTGGAGCGTCTGGCGTCAGTGACCGAGCGTGGTCAGCAGCAAATGGCAGCCAAAGCGGTGGCGCAGGACGAGCAGAAAAAGCAGGAGGCGTATCGCTGGCGGGCGCAGAAGAAAGCCGCGACGACGGAAACCGAGCCGGTGACGACGCCCAAAGCGCTGCGTTCGGCACTGGAATATGAAAAAACGCCGGAACTGGCCGCAAAGTTGGCGGTAGAAGCGATGGCGCGGGATGCCTGGGCGGCGGAAATCGATCGTCTGACGCTGCCGAAACTGGTACAACAGCTGGCGCTTAATGCATTTAAAGAGACGCCGGAAGACGGGGTGATTCATCTGCACCTGCGTTCTTCACAGCGTCATCTGAATTCGGCGGCGGCGCAGAAAGCGTTGTCGGAGGCACTGGCGGCGCATTATGGACGCGATGTCAGCCTGACGGTTACCGAAGACGATACCCCGACGGTGCTGACACCACTGGAGTGGCGACAGGCCATTTATGAGGAGAAGCTGGCGCAGGCGCGTCAGTCCATCCTGTCTGATACTAATATTCAAACGCTACGGCGTTTCTTTGATGCGGAACTGGACGAAGAAAGTATCCGCCCCGTTTAACCCCGCTGCCCATCGGCAGCCCGAAAGTGGTAGAGAGAGCGATATGTTTGGTAAAGGCGGTTTAGGCAATCTGATGAAGCAAGCTCAGCAGATGCAGGAAAAAATGCAGAAAGCGCAGGAAGAGATTGCCAATCTGGAAGTGACCGGGGAATCGGGCGCAGGGATGGTAAAAGTGACGATTAATGGCGCTCACAATTGCCGTCGTGTTGAAATCGATCCGAGCTTGATGGAAGACGACAAAGAAATGCTGGAAGACCTGATTGCGGCAGCATTCAATGATGCGGCGCGCCGTATCGCTGAAGTTCAGCAGGAAAAAATGGCGTCGGTTTCCAGCGGTATTCCGTTGCCACCCGGCTTCAAGATGCCGTTCTGATGCAAACCAGCCCGCTTCTTGAAACATTGATGGAGGCGCTGCGCTGCTTACCCGGCGTGGGGCCAAAATCAGCACAACGCATGGCGTTCCACCTGTTGCAGCGCGATCGCAGCGGTGGTATGCGTCTGGCGCAGGCGCTGACCCGTGCCATGTCGGAAATAGGCCATTGTGCCGATTGTCGGACTTTTACCGAGCAGGACGTTTGCAGCATTTGCGCGAACCCGCGCCGTCAGCAGAACGGCCAGATTTGTGTGGTGGAAAGCCCGGCGGATATCCACGCCATTGAACAGACCGGGCAGTTCGCGGGTCGTTATTTTGTGTTGATGGGGCACCTGTCGCCGCTTGATGGCATAGGCCCTGGCGATATCGGGCTGGATCGGCTGGAAGAACGTCTGGCGTCGGAAACCATCAGTGAGGTGATTCTGGCGACCAACCCGACGGTGGAAGGCGACGCAACGGCGAATTACATCGCTGAGCTGTGCGCCGAACACGGGGTTATGGCCAGCCGTATCGCCCACGGTGTGCCGGTAGGCGGTGAGCTGGAAATGGTGGACGGTACCACGCTGTCTCACTCGCTGGCTGGGCGTCATCCTATCCGGTTCTGATTTTTACTACCGTCAATCTCTACGGCCGTCACCCGACGGCCTGTGTGCCTCAGCCGTCTTCTGTATCGTCAATTGCACATCCCCCCTTGAAACCCTGACGGTTAATCCCCATCTGTTGCTCATCCTCCGTTGAATCAGCCTGAATAAATACGTATTGAGGGAAGTAATAATGAGTATGAAAGGCCAAGAGACCCGCGGCTTCCAGTCAGAAGTCAAGCAACTGCTGCACTTGATGATCCATTCGCTGTACTCCAACAAAGAAGTGTTCTTGCGCGAATTGATCTCCAACGCGTCCGATGCTGCGGATAAGCTGCGTTTTCGTGCACTGTCCGCCCCTGACTTGTATGAAGGTGATGGAGAACTGCGCGTTCGGGTATCTATCGATAAAGAAAAGCGCACTCTGACCATCAGTGATAACGGTATCGGCATGAGCCGCGATGACGTTATCGACAATCTGGGGACGATTGCCAAATCCGGTACCAAGGCGTTTCTGGAGTCTCTCGGTTCTGATCAGGCAAAAGACAGCCAGTTGATCGGCCAGTTTGGTGTCGGGTTCTACTCCGCGTTTATCGTCGCCGATAAGGTCACGGTAAAAACCCGTGTGGCGGGTGCCGATGCCGAACAGGGTGTGTTCTGGGAGTCAGCCGGTGAAGGTGAATACACCATCGCTGATATCGCTAAAGCGCAACGTGGTACCGAAATCACCCTGCATCTGCGCGAAGGCGAAGATGAGTTTCTCGATAACTGGCGGGTGCGCTCAGTCATCAGCAAATATTCCGACCACATCGCACTGCCGGTAGAAATTGAATCCCGCACGGAAAGTGAGGAAGAGGGCGGTGAAGAGACCGTCACTTGGGAGAAAATCAACAAGGCTCAGGCCCTGTGGACCCGCAACAAGTCAGACATCAGCGATGATGAGTACAACGAGTTTTACAAACATATCGCCCATGACTTTACCAACCCACTGAGCTGGAGCCACAACCGGGTAGAAGGAAAGCAGGAATACACCAGCCTGTTATATATTCCTTCCCAGGCTCCTTGGGACATGTGGAATCGCGATCACAAGCATGGTCTGAAACTGTATGTGCAGCGCGTATTCATTATGGACGATGCCGAACAGTTCATGCCGAACTACCTGCGCTTTGTCCGCGGTTTGATAGACTCCAATGACCTGCCGCTCAACGTATCCCGTGAAATTCTGCAGGATAACCGTGTCACGCAGAGTTTGCGTACTGCGTTGACGAAGCGTGTGTTGCAAATGCTGGAAAAACTGGCTAAAGACGACAGCGAAAAATACCAGACGTTCTGGAGTCAGTTTGGCCTGGTGTTGAAAGAAGGCCCGGCGGAAGACGGCGGTAACCGTGAAGCCATTGCCAAACTGCTGCGTTTTGCGACCACCCACAATGATAGCGATGCACAGACCGTATCGCTGGATGACTATATCAGCCGCATGGTGGAAGGTCAGGATAAGATCTATTACATCACGGCTGACAGCTATGCTGCGGCCAAGAGCAGCCCGCATCTGGAACTGTTCCGCAAGAAAGGCATTGAGGTCCTGCTGCTCTCCGATCGTATCGACGAATGGATGATGAGCTACCTGACCGAGTTTGACGGTAAATCGTTCCAGTCGGTTAGCAAAGCTGACGAGTCGTTGGATAAGCTGGCAGATGAAGCCAACGAGTCGCAAAAAGAAGCAGAAAAAGCGCTGGAGCCATTTGTCGAGCGTGTTAAGACGCTGCTGGGAGAGCGTGTAAAAGAGGTTCGTCTGACGCATCGCCTGACTGATACCCCGGCGATCGTAACGACGGATGCCAATGACATGAGCACCCAGATGGCGAAGCTGTTTGCCGCAGCCGGGCAGCAGGCACCGGAAGTGAAGTACATTTTTGAATTGAATCCGGAACATGCACTGGTGAAACGTGCCGCTGACACCCAGGATGACGCGCAGTTCGGTGAGTGGGTCGAACTGTTGCTGGATCAGGCGCTGTTTGCCGAGCGTGGTACGCTGGAAGACCCTAACCAGTTTATCCGCCGTATGAACCAACTGCTGACTGCCTGATTAGCACCGTTAGCATGATAAGCGCCCCGGTCAACCGGGGCGTTTTTTATCGGCCTAAAACCCTGTCTTCAGGGGGATGAGGGTTTGTTACCATATCGGTTTCCCGCCTGACTCCCTGTCGTCTACACTCTCAGAGTCGGCTGAAAAGCCATGCGCCATCACGAATTTCAGCTTTGCCGTGCCCGCTGAAGCGAGCCCGTTCCTTGAGGAAGCGCCTCCGGAATGGTATGGTTTAGCGTTTTTCAAATTTTTTTTAAAAAAACTACATAGCAAGGGGAATTACGCAATGCGTATTATTCTGCTGGGCGCTCCGGGCGCAGGCAAAGGTACTCAGGCTCAGTTCATCATGGAGAAGTATGGCATTCCGCAAATCTCCACCGGCGATATGCTGCGTGCGGCGGTAAAAGCCGGTAGCGAACTGGGCAAGCAGGCAAAAGAGATCATGGATGCGGGTAAACTGGTGACAGACGAACTGGTGATTGCCCTGGTTAAAGAGCGTATCGCACAGGATGACTGCCGCAATGGTTTCCTGCTGGATGGTTTCCCGCGTACCATTCCTCAGGCTGACGCGATGAAAGAGGCTGGTATTGCCGTCGATCACGTGATTGAGTTTGATGTGCCGGATGAGCTGATCGTTGAGCGTATTATCGGCCGTCGCGTACACGCGGCTTCCGGTCGTGTGTATCACGTGAAATTCAATCCGCCCAAAGTGGAAGGCAAAGATGACGTGACCGGTGACGAGCTGACTATCCGTAAAGATGATCAGGAAGACACTGTGCGTAAACGTCTGGTGGAATATCACCAGCAGACCGCTCCGCTGGTGAACTACTATCAGCAGGAAGCGGCAGCTAACCACACCCTTTACCACAAGATTGATGGTACACGTCCGGTTAACGATGTCAGTGCAGAACTGGCTCGTATTCTGGGCTGATCCCGTTTTTCGCAGGCGCTGCCATCACTGGCGGCGCTTCTTCTTTATCCCCTGACAGTCTCCTTTCGCTGTTTCCCCTATTCGGCAGCAGGATAACAACGGCGTTTTCAGCCAACGGTTTGCCCCGATGAGGGAGTATCGTTCCCGGCAATCGCTGGTATCGGCGTTAACCTCGTAGCCTGCGGTTCCTCATCGTCCGGTTTCCGCTACAATGTGGTTTCATTCTCGTCTACACATGATGCCGAAGCGACAGTAAAGGAAAACGTTGATGAAAAAAGAGAAACGCGGTGTGTTGATGGTGAATCTGGGGACGCCGGATGCACCGACGCCGCAAGCGGTAAAACGTTATCTGGCCGAATTCCTGCATGACCGGCGTGTGGTTGACCTGACCCGGCTGATATGGTGTCCGTTGCTGCACGGTATTATTCTGCCGACCCGTTCGCCACGAGTGGCAAAGCTGTATCAGTCGGTGTGGATGGATGAAGGTTCACCGCTACTGGTTTACAGCCGCCGACAGCAGCAGGCGCTGGCAGCAAGCCTGCCGGATATTCCGGTAGCGTTGGGGATGAGCTATGGCTCGCCGAGTCTGCAGTCCGCACTGGACGCGTTGCTGGCACAGGGCGTGACCGAGGTGACGGTATTGCCGATGTACCCACAGTATTCCTGCTCCACCACTGCGGCAGTGTGGGATGGTGTGTCCGCGCTGTTGCGTAACCGGCGACAAATTCCGGGTATTCGCTTTATTCGTGATTATGCTGAGCACCCGGCCTATATCGCAGCGTTAAAGCACAGCGTTGAACAGTCATTTTTACAGCATGGCGTACCGGATAAGCTGGTGATTTCCTTTCACGGCATTCCACAGCGCTACGCCGATGAAGGTGATGATTATCCTAAACGTTGTGCCGCTACGGCACAGGCGTTAGCGGCGGCACTGGGATTATCGTCAGAGCAAGTGATGATGACCTTCCAGTCTCGTTTCGGTCGTGAGGCCTGGTTGACGCCTTATACCGATGAAACGATGCAGGCGCTGCCGAAGCAAGGGGTAAAACGAATCCAGGTGATTTGCCCTGGTTTCGCGGCTGACTGCCTTGAGACGCTCGAAGAGATCAAAGAGCAGAATCGGGAGCTCTTCCTGCACGCGGGCGGCGAGTCTTTTGAGTATATTCCCGCGCTGAACGACGCGCCGTTGCATATTGCACTGCTGGCGCAACTGGTCGGTGAGCAGGGATAAACCGATATCGGTGAGGAAACGTCAGGCACCGTGGGGTGCCTGACAGGAGTTTTCTTAGATTGGACAGGCTTTGGCGGCGACGATCTCGTCCACGTCCAGCATGGTTATCATGGTTTCGGCGATTTCCCGCTCGCCCATCACAACGTGGTCGGCACCGTGCTCGGTGATATAGGTGACTTCATCGTCATAGTGCGCTCGGGCGATGATTTTCAGGTCTGGACGTTTGGCTCTCGCCGCTGCCACAATTTCCCCGGCTTCGTATCCGTTAGGGATCGTCAGCAGCAGCCAACTGGCGCAATCGAGGCGGGCAATGTCCATGATGTCAGGCCGGGTCGCGTTGCCCAGTACGGTTTTAATCCCCTGTTCCCGCAAGCTATCGACGCGCGCTCGCGATGTTTCAACCACCACCATCGGAATGTCGGCCTGATGCAGCCGGGCGCCGATCAAGCTGCCTACACGTCCGTAGCCGACCAATAGCGCATGGTTACACAGTTCAACCGGAATCTGCTTTTCTTCTTCGATCGCTTCTTCAACGATTTGCTCTTCAATGGTTTCGTGCCGTGCCAGATAACGTTCCAGCAAAGCGAAGAGCAGCGGGTTGAGCATAATCGACAAAATCGCGCCTGCCAGCACCAGATTGCGGCCATTCTCTGACAGCATACCGAGCGAAATACCAAGGCCCGCCAGAATAAAGGCAAACTCGCCAATTTGTGCCAGACTGGCGGAGATGGTCAGTGCTGTACGTCTTGAGTGACCGAACATATGCACCAGCAGGAACGCGGCCATCGACTTACCTATCACGATAATCAGCAACGTGGCCAACACTGCCAGTGGTTCATGTATCAGGATCATGGGGTCGAACAACATGCCGACGGACACAAAGAACAGGACGGCAAAGGCGTCACGCAAGGGGAGAGTATCGTGGGCGGCACGTTGACTGAGTTCTGACTCGTTTAACACCACACCCGCGAAAAAAGCCCCCAGTGCGAATGACACATCGAACAGTTTGACGGCACCGAAGGCGATGCCCAACGCCATTGCCAGCACGGCCAGCGTAAATAATTCCCGTGAGCCGGTACTGGCGCTTTTTGCCAGCACCCACGGCACCACACGTCTGCCGACCACCACCATCAGCGTAATAAACGCCACCACTTTACCCAGCGTAATTGCCAGATCTTGCAAAAGCTGGCTGGTATTGGCGGTATCGATTTTCAACATGTCGGCGAACGCTGGCAGCAGTACCAGTGTCAGTACCATCGCCAGATCTTCAACAATCAGCCAGCCAATGGCGATTTGCCCGCGTTGGCTGTCAATTAACTGGCGCTCTTCGAGCGCTCGTAGCAGTACCACGGTACTGGCGGTGGACAGACACAAACCAAACACCAACCCCTCAGGTAGACTCCAGCCCAGTATTGATGACAGTCCGGCCCCTAGCAGGGTCGCCATCACTATCTGTGCCACAGCGCCGGGGATGGCGATCGACTTTACCGCCATTAAATCCCGTAGCGAAAAATGCAGCCCAACACCAAACATCAGCAAAATTACGCCCAGTTCGGCAATTTCCGGTGCCAGTTGAGTATCAGCGACAAAACCGGGTGTAAACGGGCCGACCATCACACCGGCCACCAGATACCCGACTAATGGCGAAATACGCAGTCGGTTAGCCAGAATACCCAGTAAGAAAGCCAGCACCAGACCGACGGCCATCGTGGAGATTAAGGGGGTGGTATTATCATGCATTCCGACTCCTTTACCATGCGTAACGAGAATGGGCGGATATTCCTGAGCCGACGGCAGGCTGTGGCTCCTGAATGCTTATGTGCTCTGCCGCGCTAACTCGTTCTCCGTCCGTGTAACGCCGGTGCTATGCAACGTCAGAGGAGTTAAAACCGTCGGAAAGGCGACAGAGTGAGACATAAATGATGTTTTTCATCTGTTTAAATAGTGTAACACATATTTATAGTTAAATTATTGCTTTTATCATTGATATATAGAGCTAATTTAATTTCTTTTTGTGGGTAAACCAGATGGGACGCTATCAGTGATATCACGGCCATGATTCAATGTATGAATTATCAGTCGGATAGTTCCACATCATTGTGATATGGCTACTGCATCGCTATCACCACGCCATAGTGAAAAAACGCTCGGGTTCACCATAACGTCAACTATCCCACCCTGACTTGTGTTAGCTTGTGCATGTATTTACCAGTTTAATGTAACAATCCTATACCAAAAGTTATTCGGGTTGCAGGGGGGGCATACTTGCGTTTTGCACGTGCCGCCTGGTCGTAGCCTGGATATGACGAGTCGATAAGGGATTTTTATCACGGGAGTTGTCATGCATTTTTCTGTCAAAAGTCTGGGGTGCCTGATTGCGGTAACACTGGCGGTGTCGTCACCTGCTGCACAGGCATGGGAAAAAGATAAAACTTACAACATCACTATCCTGCATACGAATGATCATCATGGTCATTTCTGGCATAACGATTACGGCGAATATGGTCTGGCGGCGCAAAAAACGCTGGTAGACCAGATTCGTCAGGACGTCACAGCTAAAGGCGGCAGCGTGTTACTGCTGTCAGGCGGGGATATTAACACCGGGGTGCCGGAGTCAGACCTGCAGGATGCTGAGCCGGACTTTCGTGGCATGAACCTGGTCGGCTACGACGCCATGGCAGTCGGTAACCATGAGTTCGATAACCCACTCACGGTGTTGCGTCAGCAGGAAAAATGGGCGCATTTCCCGCTGCTTTCCGCCAACATCTACCAGAAAAGCACCAGTAAGCGATTATTCAAACCCTATGCGCTCTTCGATCGTCAGGGGGTGAAAATCGCAGTGATTGGCCTGACAACGGATGACACGGCCAAAATTGGTAATCCAGAGTATTTCCACGATATTGAGTTTCGCAAGCCAGCCGATGAGGCGAAGAAAGTCGTGGAACAGCTACGCAAAAAAGAAAAACCAGATGTGATTATCGCCGCCACCCACATGGGGCATTACGATAATGGCGAGCACGGTTCTAACGCACCGGGTGATGTGGAAATGGCACGCAGCCTGCCTGCGGGGTATCTCGATATGATTGTCGGCGGCCATTCGCAGGACCCGGTATGTATGGCCAGCGAGAATAAAAAACAGGTCAATTATGTGCCCGGTACGCCTTGCGCGCCGGATCGTCAAAACGGCACCTGGATTGTGCAGGCGCATGAGTGGGGTAAATACGTCGGTCGTGCTGATTTTACCTTCCGTAATGGTGAGCTGACACTGACGCATTATCAACTGATTCCCGTCAATCTGAAGAAGAAAGTAGAGAAGGCCGACGGTACCAGCGAACGTGTGTATTACACCCAGGAAATCAGCCAGAATCCGGACATGGTGAAACTGCTGACGCCCTTTCAGGAAAAAGGCAAAGCACAGCTGGATGTCAAGGTGGGGAGTGTGAATGGCCGACTGGAGGGTGATCGTAATAAGGTGCGTTTTGTACAAACCAACCTGTCGCGCGTATTGCTTTCTGCGCAACTGGAACGCGCCAAAGCTGATTTCGCTGTGATGAGTGGCGGTGGCGTGCGCGACTCCATTGAGTCCGGTGACATCACTTACAAGACTTTGCTCAAAGTCCAACCGTTCGGCAACACGCTGGTATACGCCGATCTGAAAGGCAGCGAGGTGGAAAAATATCTGGCAGTCGTCGCCAATAAGAAAGTCGATTCCGGCGGTTATGCTCAGTTCCTGAATGTGGGTCTGCAAGCGGATGGCACTGGCGTTAAGAACGTGAAAATTAAGGGCGAACCACTGCAGGCCGACAAAGTCTACCGTATTGCCACCTTGAGCTTTAATGCCACTGGCGGGGACGGTTATCCGAAGCTGAGTGAGCTGCCAGGTTACGTCAATACCGGTTTTGTGGATGCAGAAGTACTGCGCCAGTATGTTGAGGATCATTCTCCTCTACAGGCGGCAGATTATGAGCCGAAAGGTGAGATTGTTTATCAGTAGTGATGGCTTATTAGTAATGATTGCTGAGTCAATGAATCGCATGTAATCGATAAGTCATTTGGCGGTTGCTATCCTGGTATTAACGGGGCAACCGCTACTTTACTTGTCACGTCATGGATCGTGGGTCATGTCTGGACCCGGTTATCCGGTATTTGAGATATTTCGTAAAATAACCGTTGTTATTTTTATCTCCCAATAAATGATGATGGTTTGAATATTGTTTTTAACTGCGTTTTTAAAATAATGAAAATATGAAGTGTGTGGATGTATTCGCCATGCTTCATTTTACGAGTACGTTGATTGAATTACCCCCCCTCCCTCTTTTGGCAGCACGATGCATCGCGTTACAAGGCCCAGTCAGCCTCATTCAGGTGGGGCAGAGCATAAGCGTATTAAGCTGTAATTCGAATTATTTCGGATATATAACTCACTAATAATTACCTGCCACTTGAAAAGGGTTGAATAGGTCATGAGGTGATAACGTTGACAGTTTTTTATTTTATCAGCTAGGATGGCGTGGCCATAATTCGTTGAATCGTATGGCTTGAACAATAAATTACACATTACTATTTTTTATATGCGATTTATTCAGGAGATTGAATAATGCGAATGACCTCTATTGGCATTTTTATGCTGGCTACCTTGCCTTTTGTGAGTGAAGCGGCAACCAGCGTTACGATTGATGCTCTGCGTAATTGTCAGACCGCGCCATTGGTAGACACAGTATCGGGTACATCGGCTAAATTCTCCTTAGAACCAGGAAGGTATGTTTTATCTCTTGTTTCTAACACGATGAACTGTACCAGCTCTTCTGGCTGTATTATTGATACCGTCATGGTGCAGGGTGGGTTTAAAAACGCGCGTTGGGGTGTTTCTGTTACCAGTAATCCGGTTGTGGTAGATTCAACCGGCTCAGCGTTTATCGCCTATGTTAGCGATGACAATTGTTCTGATAATATTGGCCAGGCCACGTTGTTGATACAAAAAGCAAACTAATCGAGTGATGGCCTGTAGCCGGATTAGCTGTCGGGTACAGGCTGATGGTTTGCTTGTTGGGATTAAATCAGTTTCCACCGTGAATATAAACGTGTTGTGGTGTTGGTGATGTGTTTATGCATCTCAGATTATTGACGGTGCTCGCTTGAAAATAACGCCTCGTTGGAGTGAACCCTGTGGCGTTATTCCTTTCTATCTCTTCCCGTCCTTGTATCGTTTCAGGTGATCATGATCGCATTTCATTATGAAAGAAAATGAGAATGTTAGCCTGAGAACTTTTTAGTCCGGGGAAAATACATTTTGTTTTCTTTTTCAAATCAGTGATGTCAGCATCAAATTTGCCATATGCTGGGGGAAGGCTTGCTTAACGTTATGATACTGTTGAATCATCGTATTAGGGCGTGGTGGCTTGTCTTTTCGCCGTACGACAGCTTACTCAGCGATGTCGAGGGTTGTTATGCCATGCAGAGAGTAAACCGGATTTACTGATGAATACTCTTTTTTATGCTTAAAAAGCATATAAGTAATCTTTATGTTTTCTGCTATTTAAAAGGGGGGCGCTGATTTTATTAGATATAGGGTATGTGATTGGCGAGTGTGGCATAAAAAATTGATAATACAACCTCATAAAAAGGTGTTAAACAAATGAAAATATCTCTTGCCAGGAAGATTTGGCTTCCACTTATCATTAGTTTGTTATGTCTGGCAGGGACGCTGCTTTATGGATCGATGAAAATTAAGCAAGATCAATTATCGCTGAGGGAAATGGAGTTAATGCATGTGACTCAGCTGGCGTTGGGGATTGTAAAAACTAATGCTGAGTTAGCCAGCAGCGGAGCGATTTCTTTAGAGGAAGCTCAGCGGCGTGCAATGAGGTCTATAAAAGATTTGCGCTATGGCGATTCAGGTTATTTCACCATTCTCAACTCCGAACCCCGCGTCTTAATGCACCCGATTAATGAAAAGCTGATTGGTCAAGGGCCAGATGTAAAAGACGCTAACGGTACCTTTATTTACCGGGATATGGTGGCCGTGACAAAGAACAGTGAAGCGGGTTATACGGCTTACGCCTTCCCCCGTCCCGGCTCCACCGTTGCACAACCTAAAGCAGCCTATAATTTACGCTATGCGCCCTGGGATTGGATAATCACGACGGGGCTGTATATTGATGATATTAATGAGGCGTTTACTCATTCTTTATATAACAACGGCATGATTTTTATCTTAGTCAGCGTGTTACTTTCGCTGCTGGTTTACTGGATAAATCGCAGTATCTTGCGTGTACTGGGAGGTGAACCGTCTTATGCCGCAGAAGTCGTAGAGCGTATCGCGGCGGGGGATTTATCGCATTCGGTGACGACATTACCTGGCGATAATATCAGCCTGCTGCATGAAATGGAGATGATGCGCAAACAGCTGATTACTGTCATCGAAGATATTCGTGCTGGCGCAGAGGTGATTGATGCCAGTAGTGGTGAGGTGATTGCCGGTAATAGCGACTTATCCTCTTATACGGAACGGCAGGCTAGCGCACTGGAGAAAACCTCGGCGAGTATGGAGGAAATTACCTCTACCGTTAAACAGAACGCCGACAATACGGAACAGGCCCGTCACCTGGCGCATTCGGCACTGGGTATTGCCTCTCGCGGTGGTGAAGTGATGCGGGAAGTGAACGACACCATGGATGGCATTTCTGAAAGCTCAGATAAAATCGCTAATATTACCGAAGTGGTGAATAACATCGCATTCCAGACCAATATTCTTGCGCTGAATGCGGCGGTGGAAGCGGCGCGAGCCGGTGAACAAGGGCGCGGTTTTGCTGTTGTGGCTGGTGAAGTACGAAGCCTGGCGTTACGCAGTGCGCAAGCGGCTGGAGAGATAAAAAGCCTGATAGAAGAGTCGGTTTCCCGCGTGAATAGTGGCTCGGCGAAGATAAAAATGGCCGACAGCAGCATCAAGGATGTCATCAGCGCGGTGCAGCATGTGGCGGACATTGTGTCAGAAATCGCGACGGCGACCAGCGAGCAGGGCAAAGGAATCAGCTATATCAATGAATCGATCGTCCAGATTGATTCTATCACTCAGCAGAATACCGCTCTGGCTCAACGGGCCGTCGCGGCGGCGAATGAACTGGAAATACAGGCTCAGGGGTTAAAAACCTCGGTTGCCTATTTTAATACCGACGGCGTGGATCATAGCCGGGGGGCGCTGGCGATTGGCCGGGTGTCATCACGGTAACGTCAATCTACTCATAGCACTGGCGGCCGGTAGATGGCCGCCTTTTCATCCGCGTGTTTGCACTTACTGGGTTTGTTTGATTGGCACTCATTCTTGTCTTCTTGCGGTCTTTTCGGCCCTCTTTTGCCGTGTCATGGCGCATCCCAATCACTTGTTTTACAAACCAAATCGTGATCACCACCGTCGTTTTTGAAAGAAACTGATGTTATATTGGTACTAAATGAAACGTTGTTTTAATTATGGATTGTCACTCATCAACTCATGACCGTTATGAAGCGGTGGCAGAGGGCGACACTGGCCGTGGAACCCTCTGCCGCCGTCTTCTTCCTGATGATTAATATCGCTATGGTCAGTCGTGCTTGGCTATGTCGGCAAACTGCGCCTTCAGTACATTGGCCAGATCAGTCGCGGCCAGTTCGAGGTCTAATCCTCGTTTGCCACCTGAGACAAAAATGGTACCGAATTGCTGAGCACCCTCGTCGATTACCGTCGGTAACAGTTTTTTCTGCCCTAACGGGCTGATACCCCCGACCAGATAACCCGTCACCCGCTGGGCTAGCTGTGGGTCTGCCATGTCGGCCTTTTTGGCCGCCAGCGCTTTGGCCACTTTTTTCAGATCCAACTGACTGGCGACTGGAGTCACCGCGACAGCCAGCTGTTTGGCATCGCCGTTGAGCGATACCAGCAGGGTTTTGTAAACCTGCTGTTTATCCAGCCCGAGTTTGCGGGCGGCTTCTTCACCAAAATTGGTTTCATCAGCATCATGATGGTAGCTATGAAGCGTAAAGGTGATTTTTTGCTTCTCAAGCAGTTTGACTGCGGGTGTCATAATGTACTGTCCTTGCTTCAAAAGGTGGCCGTATGGGCCTGTAACAAGTCGGGTAGGTTATTTTCACCGTACAAATGCAGGGCGCCGACAGACACAACATAATTTCCCTGCGGCAGCGCGGCCAGTTGCTGTTGCCAGCGCTGATTGCGGTGATTCATCAGCATTTCCGTTATTTCGTTGCTGAATGTGGACGGTACATTGTCCGCCCAGGTTGGTTTGTGATTGAGCCACCAACTGACCATCGTTTGCAACAGGCGTGCGTTGGTATGCCAGTGGATAAGGGTGTCTTCCAGCAATGGCAATCCACCCTGTGGTAATTGCAGCAACAAGTCGACCTGCTGCTGTTGGCCTTCCAGCTCGATGATGTTCACCCCCCTGTCGCGAGCGGCGTTAATCAACTGGTAATCAATGCCATAATCCGGTCGCAGGCCTAACATCATCGCCTGACGTGCCTGTAGCATCAGTGCGGCCTGCCAGGCGGGAACCCTGTCAATACTGTCGTAGCTGAACGACAGTTCCCGGCATATCTGTTGCAGACGCGCGAGCGTGGCGGCGTCCAGACGTTCTGCCAACGGGGGCTCTGCGCCAATCGGGTCAAACGGTGAGTCACTGCCAGAGATATCCGCTTCCACGATGAGTGCGGTGGCCTGTTCAAGGCGGCCCAATAATTCGGCAGGTAAGGGGAACATATCCACCGTACCCATGTGAATACTGCCCACCAGATGGAACTGGCGTTGGTTAACGATCTCGACATCCAGCGCCGGGTAACGGTAACCCGCAGGCGCGAGAAGACCGAGAAACGTCGCAATCTGGCGTATCAGCCGTTTCATATCGACATCTCCGGTTGTGGCGGTTTCGGGCGTCATCTTGCGAACAGACATCATGCCTTCGCAACGAAGACCGCTCGTGCCGTCAGGTCCTCTATGCTAAACGGTTCGCCCGGCAAGTTGTATCGCTAATTCGGCATGTCCACTACGGGCGTGGTAAGAAAAAAGGGTGTGAAAGCGGTGCGATGCAGCATATCGATAGCACATCGCACCGAGAGATGTACCCCGATTTAGCCATGTCCGGTTGGCGCGTCCGGGGGGGTAAAGCGCAGCAGCCGGTTGGCGTTGCTCACCACGGTAATCGACGAGAGCGCCATCGCTGCACCAGCGACGACCGGGTTTAGCAGGGTACCTGTTAAGGGGTAGAGCACACCGGCGGCAATGGGAATACCAAGCGTGTTGTAGATAAACGCACCCAGCAGGTTCTGCTTCATGTTGCCCAGTGTCGCCCGGGAAAGCGCCAGCGCATCGGCAACACCGTGCAGACTATGGCGCATCAGCGTCATGGCCGCAGTTTCTACGGCGATATCGCTGCCACTGCCCATGGCGATTCCGACGTCGGCCTGTGCCAATGCTGGTGCATCGTTGATACCATCACCAATCATCGCGACCCGTTTCCCCTGCGACTGCAACTGACGAATGGCGTCGGCTTTACCGTCCGGCAGTACCCCGGCGATGACCTGGTCAATACCGGCTTCACGGGCAATGGTCTGGGCTGTCGCCGCATTATCGCCCGTGAGCATCACCAGCTGATAGCCCTGCCGATGTAACCGTTGCAGCGCACTCACGCTGTCCTGACGCAGGGTGTCCTGCACGGAAAATAGCGCCGCTATATGACCGTTTGCCACCAGTAACACCGGGGTCATGCCATCTGCCGATTGTTTTTCGAGCCAGTAGCGCGGTGAGTTTTCACCGTCATCCAGTGTGACCTGATGCTGTTTCAGCAACGCCGGGTTGCCGAGCAGCAGTGAAGTGTCGCCTACCTGGCCGCTGACGCCTAACCCCGGCAGGGTACGAAATTGCGTCACGGTACTGAGCGGGATGTCATCAGCGCGCTGAACTATCGCCTGCGCTAGTGGGTGATGAGCGCTTTGCTCCAGCGAGGCAGCCCAGCTCAGTGCCTGTGATTCGCTGATACCACCGAATGTATGCAGGGCCACCACATGTGGCTTGCCTTCTGTCAGTGTGCCGGTTTTATCGAACACCAGTACATCAAGCTGGCTGGCCTGCTGTAGCGCTTGCGCATTTCTCACCAGTACACCCAACTCAGCGGCTCGCCCGACGCCGGAGATTATCGACATCGGCGTTGCCAGCCCCAATGCGCAAGGGCAGGCGATAATAAGAACAGTCGTCACGATAACCAGCGTGTACACGAGGTGGGGTGCCGGGCCGACAACATACCAGATAGCACCGCTCACCAAGGCTATCGCCACTACAACTGGTACAAAGACGGCGGAAATCCGGTCAGCCAACTGGCCGATGGCGGGTTTACTGCTCTGTGCCTGACGTACCAGATGAATGATACGGGCCAGCGTGGTCTGGTTGCCGATAGCACCGGCGCGCAAGGTCGCACTACCATCCTGCACCTGGGTTCCCGCGTGTACTTTATCACCCGCCGATTTCTGCTGCGGGAGCGCTTCACCGGTGAGCATGGCTTCGTCAACCCACAACTCGCCTTGCTCTAGCTGACCATCTACCGGAATACGGTCGCCGGTAGTCAGGCGCAGTGTCATACCGGTTTGCACCTGCGAAAGCGGAATAACATGGTCACCTTGTTCTGTAACCAAACGGGCGGTGGGCGGCGTCAAATCCAGTAATCGCTCCAGCGCCTGCGATGAGCGTTGACGGGCCCGTTGCTCCAGCGCATGGCCAAGATTGATCAAACCGATGATCATGGCACTGGCTTCGTAGTAAAGGTGACGTGCCTCCATCGGGAAGGCAGTCGGCCACAGGTTGACGGTAATGGAGTAAAGCCAGGCTGCACCGGTACCGAGTGCCACCAGGGTATCCATGGTCGCACCGCCATTCATCAGGCTACGCCAGGCATTGCGATAGAAATGTCCGCCAGCGGCGATCATGACCGCCAGCGTCAACACCCCAACCAGCAACCACCCGGTACGATTGTGGTCGGTGAGCATCATGTTATCGCCGATCATGCCCCAAACCATCAGTGGAATACCGAGTGTCAGGCCGAGAGCAGCCTGCCAGCGAAAACGCCGCACCGCCTGACGCGATGTGTGCTCTTGCCGGGCGCGCCGTTCGGCTTCATCAAGGATGATTTCCGCACCGTAACCTGCGTTTTGTACTGCTTCAATCAGCGTCTGATGCGGCACGCTGCCACTGACCAGTGCGCTGCGTTCGGCCAGATTAACGTGTGCTTGTGTCACGCCGGGAACCCGTTGCAGCGCTGACTGCACCCGGCTAACGCAACTGGCACAGCTCATGCCGCTTAATAACAACTGGACCGTGTCGTCATCACTCGCAGCGAGATTGTCGGCTGGCGTGACGCCAGCCGTTACCGCGTTGGCCGTGCTCATGTCGACACCGGTACGTGTATTGACAGCATCGGTGTTTGCCGGAACAGAGGTAAAAGCCGCTGACAGCCTGTCCGGCGTGAAGGCGTGGGGTGTTGTCAGCGGCTCAGATTTTGGGTGATGGCTCTCCGCTGCCAGCGTGGCATGAAAACCGGCCTGCTCAACGGCGGCTACCAGCGTTTGCGGGTCGGCATCACCATAAACTGCCGCCTGTTGCAGGGTAATGTCTGCTGCGGCGACACCCGGTACCGCTTCCAGCGCTTTGCGGGTTGATGCCACGCAATGCTGGCAATTGAGGCCGGAGAGCTGCAGGGTGACATTCGGGATGGCTGGGCTGGCTTCATAACCGGCTTCTTCGATGGCGGTTATCAGTGTTTGGGTATCTGCATCGCCGGTAACGTTGGCGTGTTTTAGTGATACATCAACCTGTTCCACATCCGGCCGGGACTCCAGGGCTTTTTTTACCCTGCCGACGCAGTGTTCACAGGATAATCCCTGTAATGAAAGACGTATGGTTTGCGACATAATAATATTCCTCGGTGATCACAGCAGGCTGTCAAAGGCATTGACCGTCGTCGTGATTTTGATTAGTTCTAAGCACTACCTGAAGCGTAAACCTTCCAGCAAGGGAAGGGTCAAGGGGGAATCATGAATATCAGTGATGTGGCGAAAAAAACCGGACTGACCAGCAAGACTATCCGTTTCTATGAAGAAAAGGGGCTGATGACGGCACCGCTACGATGCGAAAATGGTTACCGTAGTTATGATCTTCACCATATTGAAGAGCTAACGCTGTTGCGGCAGGCGCGTCAGGTGGGGTTCACGCTGGAGGAGTGTCGTGAGCTGGTCACCCTGTTCAATGACCCGATGCGGCACAGTGCCGATGTGAAAGCCCGCACATTACAGAAAGTGCAGGATATCGAACAGCAGATCGAAGAGCTCAAGTCGATGCGTCAGCGTTTACTGACGTTGGCAGAGTCCTGCCCCGGCGACAGTAGCGCCGAATGTCCGATCATTACCCAACTGGCTGGATGCTGCCATACTGGCGCAGGTGGGCAAGGTAAGCACCCACAGCCTTAGAGCCTATCCCATGATATTACGCGCGCGGTTTGACCTGTAGCGTAATGCCTTCCACGGCGGTGACTTCCACCACGGTGCCAGCAGGCAGGTCTTGCTCTGCCTGGATGCGCCAACTGCTGTCGCCAATGTTAACGCGACCAAAGCCGTTAACCAGCGGTTCGCTCAACGTGGTATGCAGGCCAATTAACTGCTGGCCACGTTGATTGAGCACTGGTGCTGGCTGTTTTTCAAGGCGACGGCGTAACCACTGCCACCACCATAACGCGGCAATCACTGTGAGTACGGCAAAGGCGATGCCTTGCCAGGCCCAGTCCAGCGGCAATAGCCAGGCAAGAATGCCGGTGAGCAGCGCGGCGACACCGCTCCACAACAGATAACCGCCAGCACCCAGCATTTCAGCCGCCAGCAGCAACCCGCCGAGCGATAACCAGAACCAGTGGGCGTTTTCCAACACCTGCGCCATCATGACTATTTTCTCCGGTCTGCCTGACTCTCTTTGATAAGTTCACTGATGCCGCCAATGGTGCCCATCAGGTTGCTGGCGTCTAATGGCATCATGATCACTTTGCTGTTGTTGGCAGACCCGATGGTTTGCAGTGCGGCGGTGTATTTCTGCGCCACGAAGTAATTGATTGCCTGGATGTTGCCTGCGGCAATAGCTTCAGACACCATTTGGGTGGCGCGGGCTTCCGCCTCAGCCGCACGTTCGCGAGCTTCGGCTTCGAGGAAGGCGGATTGACGCTCCCCCTCGGCTTTGAGAATTTGCGCCTGTTTTTCCCCTTCGGCTTTCAGAATCACCGCCTGCCGTACCCCTTCCGCCTCCAGAATATCGGCGCGTTTGGTTCGTTCCGCTTTCATCTGGGCATTCATCGAGGCAATCAACTCGGCTGGCGGGCGTACGTCACGAATTTCGATACGGGTGACTTTGATACCCCAGGGATTGGTCGCTTCGTCGACGATATGCAACAACCGGGTATTGATACTGTCGCGCTGCGACAGCATTTCATCGAGTTCCATCGAACCGAGCACAGTACGAATGTTGGTCATGGTCAGGTTGATGATGGCCAGTTCCAGATTGCTGACTTCATACGCGGCGCGGGAAGCGTCCACCACTTGAATAAAGCAGACGGCGTCGATGGTGACGTTGGCGTTATCCTTGGAGATGATTTCCTGAGACGGAATGTCCAGCACCTGCTCCATCATATTAATTTTGCGGCCGATTCTGTCCATAAACGGCACCATCAGATTCAGGCCGGGCATCAGTGTGCGGGTGTAGCGGCCAAAGCGTTCCACTGTCCACTGATAGCCTTGCGGTACGATTTTGATACCAGACCAGACGATCACCAGCGCAACGACGATCAGAACCGGGATAAAGGTCAGCATGTGCTCTGTTCTCCGTGGGTTTCTCCTGTGGAAAGTGTAACGCAGGATAGCCTAACTGGCGTAGTAAAGTTACGGGTGAACAAGGGATTATGCGAGCCTGCCTGTAAAGCAGGCTGCAAGAGCAAAATACCGATTACATATCCAGTTCGATGTCATCTAATGGCATACAACAGCAGGGCAGAATTTCGTCCCGTTGCAGGCAGGCGAGCGGTGTTTCCCGGTAGGCAACTTTGCCTTTGGTGAGGCGTAGTCGGCAGGAGCCGCAATAACCAGAACGACACTGATACTCGACCGGAACACGCTGGGATTCAAGCGCTTCCAACAAGGTGGTGTGTTCGTCAGAGCAAAGCAACTGCGCCCCTGACAGGCGCAGTGTAATGGTGGGAGCCGTCATCGTGATTACAGTTGGAAGTCGCTAAGGTCGTCAGTGTTGATTTCTGAGTCAATCTGGCCGACTAAATAGGAGCTGACTTCCACTTCCTGTGGTGCCACCTGCACGTTATCCGACACCAGCCAGGCATTGATCCACGGAATGGGGTTGGTGCGGGTTTCAAACGGCAACGGTAGACCCACTGCCTGCATGCGGATGTTGGTAATGTATTCAACATACTGGCACAGGATGTCTTTATTCAGACCGATCATCGAGCCGTCGCGGAACAGGTATTCCGCCCACTCTTTTTCCTGTTGTGCCGCCAGCACGAACAGGTCGTAGCATTGCTGCTGACACTCTTCTGCGATCTGGGCCATTTCCGGGTCGTCCTGGCCTGCGCGCATCAGGTTGAGCATGTGCTGGGTGCCAGTGAGGTGCAATGCTTCATCGCGGGCGATCAGCTTGATGATTTTGGCGTTACCTTCCATCAGTTCACGCTCGGCGAAGGCGAAAGAGCAGGCGAAGCTAACGTAGAAACGAATGGCTTCCAGCGCGTTAACGCTCATCAGGCACAGGTAGAGTTTTTTCTTCAACTCGTAGAGGTTGACGGTCACGGTCTTGCTGTTGATCTGATGGGTACCTTCCCCCAGCAGATGGTAGTAGCTGGTCAGTTCAATCAGCTCGTCATAAAAACCGGAGATGTCTTTTGCCCGCTTGAGGATTTCCTCATTGGTGACGATGTCATCGAACACAATCGACGGATCGTTGACGATATTACGAATAATGTGGGTATAGGAACGGGAGTGGATCGTTTCCGAGAACGCCCAGGTTTCCACCCAGGTTTCCAGTTCCGGGATGGAAATGAGCGGCAGCAAGGCGACGTTAGGACTGCGGCCCTGAATGGAATCCAGCAAGGTCTGGTATTTCAGGTTGCTGATAAAAATGTGTTTCTCGTGTTCTGGTAACGCCTGATAGTCGATACGGTCGCGGGAAACGTCTACCTCTTCCGGGCGCCAGAAGAAGGAAAGCTGTTTTTCGATCAGCTTTTCGAAAATTTCATACTTCTGCTGATCGTAGCGCGCCACATTAACCGGCTGACCGAAAAACATCGGCTCCAGCAACTGATCGTTTTTATTCTGTGAAAAAGTGGTATAAGCCATGGTCTCTCCAAACAAGCCAACAGCGCGGCCCGAGGGCGGCGCTGTTAAACCTCTGTAACCCGAGCGGGCGATGTCGCCGCTACCCTGTCAGGCTAACCGCGACGAGATGAGGAAGTCGTCATTGCAGGGGAACCGCCAGTGCGGCTCCCCCAGCGCCGTGCTTAGATTTTACACGCGCCGCTTTCGCAGCCGTCGTCCTGCGGTGCAGAGTCCAACAGGTCATCCTGCGCATCTTCGGCACCGTCGCGGGTGTTTTGATAGTAGAGGGTCTTCAACCCGAATTTGTACGCCGTGAGCAGATCTTTGAGCAACTGCGTCATCGGCACTTTGCCTGACGGGAAACGCGCCGGGTCGTAGTTGGTGTTGGCTGAAATCGCCTGATCGACGAATTTCTGCATCAGACCAACCAATTGTAGGTAACCATCGTTAGACGGCATATCCCACAGCAACTCATAGGCGTTTTTCAGCGTTTCGTACTCTGGCACCACCTGACGCAGAATACCGTCTTTGGATGCTTTGACGCTGATGTGGCCGCGCGGAGGCTCTATGCCGTTGGTGGCATTGGAGATCTGCGATGACGTTTCCGACGGCATTAGCGCTGACAGCGTAGAGTTACGCAGACCATAGGTCTGGATATCCTTACGCAGCGTTTCCCAGTCATAGTGCAGCGGTTCACTGCAAATATTGTCCAGATCACGCTTGTAGCTGTCGATTGGCAAAATGCCCTGCGAATAGGTGGTTTCGTTGAACCACGGGCAGGCACCTTGTTCGCGAGCCAACTGATTCGAGGCTTTCAGCAGATAGTACTGGATGGCTTCGAAGGTCTGATGCGTCAGGTTATTGGCGCTACCGTCGGAGTAACGCACGCCGTGTTTCGCCAGATAGTAGGCGAAGTTGATAACACCAATACCCAGCGTACGACGGCCCATCGCGCCGCGTTTCGCAGCCGGAATCGGGTAGTCCTGATAATCGAGCAGGGCATCCAGCGCGCGCACGGCTAATATCGCCAGCTCTTCCAGTTCATGTAGCGAACTGATAGCGCCCAGGTTAAAGGCCGACAGGGTGCACAGCGCGATTTCGCCGTTTTCATCGTTGACGTCTTCCAGCGGTTTGGTCGGCAACGCGATTTCCAGACACAGGTTAGACTGGCGTACCGGCGCAATCAGTGGATCAAACGGGCTGTGGGTGTTGCAGTGGTCGACGTTCTGAATGTAAATACGACCCGTGGAGGCACGCTCCTGCATCATCAGCGAGAACAGTTCAGCGGCTTTGAGCTGTTTTTTGCGAATGCTGTCGTCCCGCTCGTATTTCACGTACAGGCGTTCAAATTCATCCTGATTGTTGAAGAAGGCATCGTACAGTCCCGGTACGTCAGACGGGCTAAACAGCGTGATGTCTTCGCCTTTCACCAGACGCTGGTACATCAGCTTGTTGAGCTGTACGCCGTAGTCAAGGTGACGCACGCGGTTGCCTTCCACGCCTCGGTTGTTTTTCAACACCAGCAGGCTTTCCACTTCCAGATGCCACAGCGGGTAGAACAGTGTGGCCGCGCCGCCACGCACCCCGCCCTGAGAGCAGGATTTCACCGCGGTCTGGAAGTGTTTGTAGAATGGGATACAGCCGGTGTGGAAGGCTTCGCCACCACGGATCGGGCTGCCCAGTGCACGAATACGGCCCGCGTTGATGCCGATGCCGGCGCGCTGAGACACGTATTTTACGATAGCACTGGACGTCGCATTGATGGAATCCAGGCTGTCGCCGCATTCGATCAACACGCAAGAACTAAACTGGCGGGTTGGCGTACGCACGCCAGACATAATCGGCGTCGGCAGCGAGATTTTGAACGTCGATACGGCGTCATAGAAACGCTTGACGTAGTCCAGCCGGGTTTCACGCGGGTAGCTGGAAAATAGACAAGCGGCGACCAGAATGTACAGGAACTGGGCGCTTTCGTAGATGTCACCGGTCACGCGGTTTTGGACCAGATATTTCCCTTCCAGCTGTTTGACGGCTGCATAGGAGAAATTCATGTCTCGCCAGTGATCGATGAAAGCGTCCATGTGAGCGAATTCTTCTTCCGTGTAATCTTCCAGCAAATGGCGATCGTACTTACCCATCTCGACCATTTTCACCACGTGATCATACAACTTCGGTGGTTCGAACTGACCGTAGGCTTTTTTGCGAAGATGAAAGATAGCCAGACGCGCAGCCAGATACTGGTAGTCGGGGCTTTCACGAGAGATCAGGTCAGCCGCAGCCTTGATGATCGTCTCGTGGATATCGGCAGTTTTGATGCCGTCGTAGAATTGGATGTGGGAACGCAGTTCTACCTGAGAAACAGAGACATTGTGTAACCCTTCTGCTGCCCAGGTGATTACCCGGTGGATTTTGTCCAGATTGATGCGTTCTTTACTGCCATCGCGTTTGGTAACAAGCAGACTCTGGTTCATGTGGCGTAGCACCTGTTTTTTGACACGAGTTTTGTTTTTATCGGCCCCCCCGCTGCTTCATTTACAAAAAACGCAAACAAAAAAATAGTGTTTTCTGTCAGAAGCAAACACTATATATAGGGGGTGGGCCAACTTTTGATAACAAGATAATGTGAAAAGTGACGTATTGCAAGTGAGCAAAACGGGGCTCTCTTGTGGATAACATAGGGAATAAATGTTACAAGCGCGCTAAATCCCAGCCACTGTGCGGCTTCCTTATTTTGTCAACCGCAGGGGATAAAAAATAAAAAAATTGATCAACCGCCGGTTTCTTGTCCTGTTGCCGTGCTCACGCTATGGCTAAAACCGTGTTTCAGACAAGTTGTTAGGAATAATCTGAGTTTGATGTGTTGCCCAATTGTTGATAAGGCGCAGTTTATGCCGGGAAACTTATTCTCCATTGATAAAAAAGCCGGTGGGGTGACCACCGGCTTGCGCCTTTAACGGCCACGCGATTAAAGACATACATAACGAAAGGTACGCCCAACCGCTTTGTTTGGTCAGCTTACTTGTTCGGTATGAATCATATAATTGACGTCGACGTTCGCGCCGAGCCGGAAGCGGTCTAGCAACGGGTTATAGTGCAACCCAGTCATGTGACGCTCCCGTAGCGGCGTCTGGTCTACCCAGGTCAGTAGTTCCGCCGGGCGGATGAATTTTTTGATGTCGTGTGTGCCGCGCGGCACCATATTAGTCAGGTATTCGGCCCCGACAATCAGCATCAGCCAGGCTTTGGCGTTGCGGTTGATGGTAGAGAAAAAGACGTGACCACCGGGTTTCACCAGTCTGGCGCAGGCCAGGACTACGGAGCGTGGGTCCGGCACGTGTTCCAGCATCTCCATACAGGTGACGACGTCATAAGCACCGGCATGGGCGTCGGCATGGGCCTCCACCGTTTCTTGCACGTAACTGACGTCAATGCCGCTTTCCAGCGCGTGCAGTCGGGCGACCTGCAAGGGTTCAGCCCCCATATCCAGTCCGGTAACACGGGCACCTTCTCGTGCCATGCTTTCGGCCAGAATACCGCCGCCGCAGCCTACATCCAGTACCTGTTTGCCGAAGATGCCGTCGGCACGTTCGATGATGTAATCCAGGCGCAGCGGGTTAATACGGTGCAGCGGTTTAAATTCTCCTTCCAGATCCCACCAGCGTGAGGCGACAGCCTCAAATTTGGCGATTTCATCAAGGTCGACATTCAGTGTTGCGGCCGAGGATTTCAGAACATCGGCTTCTGCGGGGTTCGTGGTGTCTGTATTCATGGTGCGTGATCACCTTTCATCAATAATTGACTGGGGCCGAGTATAGCGAGCGAAAGGCGCTGGGTGTAGTCGCTCGCACTGGCTTGATAACTTGCGGCGTCTTGTGATGACGGTAGCACTGCCGCAATGAAATGCGCCGCATCCGGTAAAGAAGCACCCGCAAACCGGCGCGAAGTTTCCCCTGAAACCCCGGTTTATGATATCATTTTCCACCTTTTAAAATCGGGTAGATGTGAATAGAGGGATAGCGGCTCCATGAGCGACCTAGCCAGAGAAATAACACCGGTCAACATCGAGGAAGAGCTGAAAAGTTCATATCTGGATTACGCCATGTCCGTCATCGTCGGGCGTGCGTTACCGGACGTTCGCGATGGTCTAAAGCCGGTACACCGCCGCGTGCTGTACGCGATGAGTGTGCTGGGTAACGACTGGAACAAGCCTTATAAGAAATCGGCCCGTGTGGTCGGGGACGTTATCGGTAAATATCACCCACACGGTGATAGCGCGGTTTACGACACGATTGTGCGTATGGCCCAGCCGTTCTCGTTACGCTACATGCTGGTAGACGGGCAGGGCAACTTCGGTTCCATCGACGGCGACTCCGCCGCAGCGATGCGTTATACCGAAGTACGCATGTCGAAGATTGCCCACGAACTGCTTTCCGATCTGGACAAAGAAACCGTGGATTTTGTGCCTAACTATGACGGCACAGAACAGATCCCGGACGTGATGCCCACCCGTATCCCCAACTTGCTGGTCAACGGTTCTTCCGGGATTGCAGTGGGGATGGCGACCAACATTCCACCCCATAACCTGTCTGAAGTAATTAACGGCTGCCTGGCCTATATCGATGATGAGAACATTAGCGTTGAAGGGCTGATGGCTCACATTCCGGGGCCGGATTTCCCGACTGCCGCTATCATCAACGGCAAACGCGGTATTGAAGAAGCCTACCGTACTGGCCGCGGCAAGGTGTATATCCGCGCGCGCGCCGAAGTGGAAGCGGATGCCAAGACCGGTCGTGAAACCATCATCGTGCATGAAATCCCTTATCAGGTGAACAAAGCACGGTTGATTGAAAAGATAGCCGAACTGGTAAAAGACAAGCGCATCGACGGTATCAGCGCGTTGCGTGATGAGTCCGACAAGGACGGCATGCGCATCGTTATTGAGATCAAACGTGATGCCGTGGGCGAGGTGGTGCTTAACCATCTGTATTCCCAGACCCAGATGCAGGTGTCCTTCGGCATCAATATGGTGGCGTTGCATCAGGGTCAGCCGAAGCTGATGACCCTGAAGGACATTCTGGCGGCGTTTGTTCGTCACCGCCGTGAAGTGGTGACGCGTCGTACCATTTTCGAGCTGCGCAAAGCACGCGAACGCGCCCATATCCTGGAAGGTCTGGCGATTGCGCTGGTTAATATCGACCCCATCATCGAACTGATTCGTCATGCCTCGACCCCGGCCGATGCAAAAACCGCGCTGGTGGCACAGGCGTGGGAACTGGGCAGCGTGGCCGCGATGCTGGAACGTGCGGGTGATGACGCCGCGCGTCCGGAATGGCTGGAGCCGGAATTCGGTATCCATGACGGCAAATATCGCCTGACCGAACAGCAGGCGCAGGCGATTCTGGACCTGCGTTTGCAGAAACTGACCGGTCTGGAACATGAAAAACTGCTGGATGAATACAAAGAACTACTGACGCAGATAGCCGAGTTGCTGTTCATCCTGCGTAGCCCTGAGCGCCTGATGGAGGTGATCCGTGAGGAGTTGGAGGCTATTCGTGAGCAGTATAACGATGCGCGCCGCACCGAGATCACCCACAATAGCGCTGACATCAACATTGAAGACCTGATCTCCCAAGAGAACGTGGTGGTGACCCTGTCGCATCAGGGTTATGTGAAGTATCAGCCGTTGACCGATTATGAAGCCCAGCGTCGTGGTGGTAAGGGTAAATCTGCCGCTCGTATCAAAGAAGAGGACTTTATTGACCGTCTGCTGGTGGCCAATACTCACGATACCATCCTGTGTTTCTCCAGCCGTGGTCGCCTCTATTGGTTGAAGGTCTATCAGTTGCCGGAAGCCAGCCGCGGTGCACGTGGTCGTCCGATTATTAACCTGTTGCCGTTGGAACAGGATGAACGCATTACCGCCATTCTGCCGGTACGTGAGTACGAAGAAGGGATGAATGTGTTCATGGCGACGGCCAGCGGTACGGTCAAGAAGACCGCGCTGACTGAGTTCAGCCGTCCGCGTAGCGCCGGTATTATCGCGGTCAATCTGAATGACGGCGATGAACTGATTGGCGTCGATCTGACCGACGGCAGCAACGAAGTGATGTTGTTCTCCGCCGAAGGCAAGGTGGTACGTTTCTCTGAGTCCGCGGTGCGCACGATGGGACGTACGGCTACTGGGGTACGTGGCATCAATCTGCAGGATGACGATCGCGTCGTGTCGCTGATTGTTCCGCGCGGTGATGGCGATATTCTGACCGTGACGCAAAACGGCTTCGGTAAGCGTACAGCCGTGACCGAGTACCCGGTGAAATCGCGTGCCACTAAGGGCGTTATTTCCATCAAGGTCAGCGAGCGCAACGGTAAAGTGGTTGGTGCGGTGCAGGTTGATACCGCCGATCAGATCATGATGATCACCGATGCCGGTACGCTGGTGCGTACCCGCGTATCCGAGGTCAGCATTGTTGGCCGTAATACGCAGGGGGTCACCTTGATCCGTACCGCTGAGGAAGAGCGTGTAGTTGGTCTGCAGCGTGTGGCTGAGCCGGTGGAAGACGATGAACTCGATAGCGTGGTGCCGGTTGACGGTGAACTGCCGCAAGAGGATATCGACGAACCGGAAAGTGATGATGATGCACCCGCAGACGATGAGTAATGCCTTGTCCTGCAGGTAAATTGTCCTGCCGGTAACCCCGCAAGAGCCAGCGCCTGATGCGCTGGCTTTTTTTATGCAGGATCGGTACTGTATCGACTGGTTCTGACCGTGTTTTCCCGTGCTGACAACCTCTACGGTATCCCTTTGAAAGTTATCGCTTCTTTTCAGACTACCCTCAAAGTCTCCCGGTATATGTTCCGGGTGCTGGCGACCACGCTGTGGATTCTGGGTGCGCTGATTTCCGTTTTTTACGTGAACAAGGAACTGAATCAGCGGGAATCGCACCTGCGCCAGATTTTCTCACTCAATTTTGAACAGTCGCTGGGGTATATCCGCCATACTACGGATGTTGCACGTGAATTACGGTATATCGCCGCCAATCGCTTCAGTACTCCGACGTTATCTCGCGAACATCCATCGGCCAAAAAAACGCCGTTTTCTGTTTACCCGTTATCACCCACGTTTAACTGCGCCGAGCAGTACGCAAAGAACCCTACCCAGTTGCAGTCACTGAGCGGTTTCTTTGAGCAGTGGCATGATGATTTTTCGTCGGTGTATGACCTTAACCGTATCTTTTTTATTGATGGCAGCCAGCAATGTCTCGTTGATTTTAGTATCCGCAATCAATCGCTGGATAGCGATAGCCTGTTGAAAAGCGTGCAGGAGCGGTTACAGAACCAGAAATCCAACCTGACCGGCAATCGCCGCGAGGAGAGCCTGTTTTGGGTGACGCCCGGCCCGACGCCGGAAGAGGGGTATCTGTACGCGCTGACACCGGTGTATGTCGATAATCATCTGGTCACCATGATGGGGATAGAGCAGACCATCCGGCTGGATGATTTCATGCTCAATGGCGACCTGCCGTTTAGTATCAGATTACTGGACCAAAATGACCGCGTATTATTGCAACTGACCAATAGTCAGTCTGGCGGCAATATTCCTGGCCGTTATCCCGACTCGAACAATTACTTCGGTTATAGTGATGGGTATAGTGCGCTGTTGATGAAAAAGGCACTACCGCCAACGTCAATGGCGGTGGTGTATTCACTGCCGCTGGAAGTGCTGCTGATGTCGCTCAATACGCTGATGATCAATATCGCGTTGTTGAACCTGATGTCGGCTATCTGTCTGTTTTTATTGACGCGTCTTTTTGAACGCAAGATCTTTTTGCCAGCCGAGCGTAACGCGTTCCAACTGGAAGAAAATGAGCAATTTAACCGTAAAATCGTGGCTTCGGCCCCCGTCGGGATTTGTATTTTAAGGATTAGTGACGGCACCAATATCCTCAGTAATGAGCTGGCGCACAATTACCTCAGCCTCCTGACGTATGAGGACCGGGTACGCATTATTCGTATCATTTGCGAACAGCAGTCCAAATCGCTGGATGTGGTGACCGGGCGCAATCACCATTTGCAAATCAGTTTCGTACACTCACGCTATCGCAACGAGAATGTGGCTATTTGTGTCTTGCTTGACGTCAGCGCCCGGGTGCGTATGGAAGAGTCATTGCAGGAAATGGCGAATGCCGCCGAACAGGCCAGCCAGTCCAAATCGATGTTTTTAGCGACAGTCAGTCATGAACTGCGTACGCCGCTGTATGGGATTATCGGCAACCTGGACTTGCTGCAGACTAAATCGCTGCCCTCGGATGCCAACCGACTGGTGGAAGCAATGCAAAATTCTTCAGCGCTGCTGCTGAAGATCATCAGCGATATCCTTGATTTCTCGAAGATTGAATCGGAACAGTTGAAGATTGAGCCCAGCGAGTTTGCACCGCGTGAGGTGATCAATCACATCGTGAGCAACTATCTGCCGCTGGTGGTGAAAAAGCGCCTCGAGTTGTATTGCTATATCGACCCTCGCGTCCCCTTGCAATTGATGGGAGATGCGGTGCGGCTACAACAGGTGCTGAGTAATCTGCTTAGTAATGCCATCAAGTTCACCGATACCGGTTGTATCGTGTTTCAGGTGGTGTGCAGCGATGAAGGGTATCTGGTGTTTAAAGTGCGGGATACCGGGGTGGGAATCGATACCCGTGCCGTAATGAAGTTGTTTGACCCGTTCTTTCAGGCTGGAACCGGTGTGCAGCGCCATTTTCAGGGGACTGGGTTGGGGCTGGCGATTTGTGAAAAACTGGTCAGCCTGATGGATGGCGACATTACGATTGAATCCGAGCCGGGGCTTGGTAGTGAGTTCGGCATTCGTATTCCGCTTTACCGTGCGAGCTATCCGCAGACATTACCATTACCCGATGTGCAGGGAAAAACCTGCTGGCTACAGATTCGCAATGCGGTGATGGAGCGCTATCTGCTGGATTTACTCCAGTCCTGTGGTCTGGGCGTTCAGCGCTATGAAGAGGAGCTCACGGTAGGCCACGATGACGTGATGATAGTTGACCATCCACCAGAGGTTGAACCGAATACGCACGTCTGTGTGGAAATCAGCGGAACGCATGCCGGCGCTGCTCAGGAGGTCCGGACTGGGTACTGGCTCTACAGTACCGCCGTATTACATGAACTGCCGACGCTGTTGCAGCGTATTTATCGGGGAGAAGAAGCGCTTTCGACGGCAGCATCTTCCCTGTCGACGGTCAGTTACAGTCGTACTGAAAATGGCGATATTCGCCTGCTGGTGGTGGATGATCATCCGATTAACCGTCGGTTGCTGGCTGACCAGCTCGGTTCGCTCGGGTATCAGGTGATTACTGCCAATGACGGGCTGGATGCATTGGACGTGCTGGCGAAAAACCCGGTAGATATTGTCCTTACTGACGTCAACATGCCGAATATGGACGGTTACCGCTTTACTCAGCGGTTGCGGGAGATGGGACAGACACTGCCGGTGATTGGTGTAACGGCTAACGCATTAGCCGAGGAGCGGCAACGCTGCCTGCAGGCCGGGATGGATAATTGCCTGTCCAAACCGGTGACGCTGGATACATTGCAACAGTCACTGTCGTATTACAGTAATCTGGTCAGATTGGGGAACACGGCGTAACGGTATAGCCGTTATGCAGTCTTTGCCGACCTATCACCACGTCACAAAGAAAGAGGGGGTCGGCAAACAAGCCTGTTTGCCGACAAGATGATTACTCTTTGTCAGACGGCGACACGCCGACCGAGGAGAGGTAGTTTAACAACGCAATATCGTTGTCCACGCCCAGTTTGGTCATGGCCGATTTCTTCTGGCTGCTGATAGTCTTAATGCTGCGGTTGAGCTTTCTGGCTATTTCGGTAACCAGGAAGCCTTCGGCAAACAGGCGCAACACTTCACTTTCTTTCGGCGACAGGCGCTTATCGCCATAGCCGCTGGCGCTGATTTTTTCCAGTACCTTGCTGACGCTTTCCGGCGTGAATTTTTTGCCTTTTTGTAACGCGGCCAGTGCTTTGGGCAGGTCAGTCGGTGCCCCTTGCTTCAATACTATCCCTTCGATGTCCAACTCCAATACGGCACTGAGAATAGCCGGGTTGTTGTTCATGGTCAGCACGATGATGGAAAGATGGGGGAAGTGGCGCTTGATATATTTAATTAAGGTAATGCCATCACCGTATTTATCGCCTGGCATGGATAAATCGGTGATCAGGACGCTGGCGTCCAGTTTGGGAAGATGGTTAATCAGGGCTGTCGAGTCTTCGAATTCACCCACGACGTTAACCCATTCAATTTGTTCCAGCGATTTTCTAATGCCGAACAAAACAATAGGATGGTCGTCTGCGATAATTACGTTTAGATTGCTCATTGTTTTTTACTCGTATTGTTGGCCACCAGGCTGCAACAGTGCTGTGACAAAACTGTCTATCTGCTGAAGATGGTCTTCTATCTGCGCACGATCCTGGGTGGTAATAAGCTTTTCCAGCGCTTCACATAACTGCTTGCCGGGATGAAGATTCAACATGGCAAAGACACCCTTCAGGCGGTGTGCGGTTTGCGCGAGTGACAAAAAATCGCCATTTTGGGCTTCAGTATATAGTCTCTTTATGTCCTCCGGTACTGTATCAACAAACAAGGAATAGTAGTCACTGTTGTGTAACTGACGGACATAGAAGCCGATATCATCCTGTTCTTCAGACAGGCCATCATCCGTGTTTGTCTCCAGTTGCTGTTCGATCAGTTTCAGCAGACCGTCCTGCAGCAGTTGGCTGATATTGTAATTGGTACGCAGACGACGGTGCCCCAGCGGGATCAACTGCGTATCGTCACTGGTAACCAGCAACGTATCGCTATTCACCCTGTTGGGATCATCGGTAATCGTGATCTCTGCATCCTGATTCACCAGCCGCTCGTCATAAACCACGACATCCGCGCCCCAATTGCCAGCCATACGGCTCACAATGGTACGAACTTCGTCCGAGGTGATATTCAGAAGCAGTGTGATATCGTCCAATAATTTCTCATCTTCTTGTGCAGGCAGTGGCTCCGGCTGCATTTTCAAGGTCAGCACATACTGGGTACCGAGTCCTGGCCGACTATTGATTTGCAGTTGACCGCCCAGTTTGTTGCACAGTTGATTGCATAAAAATAGGGTTAATCCGGAATTGTGGCGGAAGCGATCGGAAAGTGGGGGGGTGGCGAATGGATGCACCAGATTATCCCGTTCCATACCGGAGATATCCGTGCCAGTGTCGCTGATTCGGATCAGCAACTGATCGGCAGCATGGGCCGACAGCTCGCAAGAGAGGGTAATTTTGCCGTAATCAGTATTGGTGATGGAGTAATCCAACAGTAACGACAGGGTTTTCTTCAGCAATTCGCTGTCGCCCAGATAGGTCTGGCGTGGGTCAAGTTTGTAGTGATTGAACAGCTTAAGCCCTTTTTGCTGGATACGCGGCAGCAGCTCCAGGATTAAATCGTCGAATAACGTTAGTGGTGAAAACGAGCCATGCACCAGATGCCATTCAGCGGTTTCCAGCCGTGCTTGTAGGGCGATGTTTTCCATCAGACGGATAGCACTGCTGGTCTCGGCTATCAGCGTCTGGATCGTTTTCTGCTGCTCTGACGGTGTATCGATGTGACGCAGCGCCAGCGCCAATTGGTGCGCAGCGGACAACGGTTGCCGGAACTCCTGACTCAGGTTACGGAACAGGCGCTTGCGAACCGACACATTCTTGTCGAACTCCCGCTGCGCCAGCTGCAGCCTTTTGGTAATCAGTATTTCCTGATCCTGCTCGCGCAACAGGAACAGGCACAGAGAAGGCGTATGCTGGCTATGAAAAACGCGGACTTCGTACATTTCATTATCCACGGTAGCCTGGATCACCCCTTGATGTTCTTCTGCCAGCGTGGAGATTTTTTTCAGGCTAAGGTGAGGGTAAAGCCTTTCCGCCAGCGCGTTGGCCACCATCACTTTATTGTTGTTGAAATCGTAAACCAGTACGCCTATCGGGATACGGCTGACAATTTCGCTGTACATTCGCTGCTGTTCTTGTAGGTGATGAGACCGGTCATCTTTGGGGCGGGCATAGTAGCGTCGTAACGCGTAAAACCACGCCAGTGAGATAAACAGCAACGCCAGATTGAGCGCAATCAGCCAGATATTATTGCGTAGCATATCCGCCACCAGTCGGCCCAACGGAATGGCATACACCAGCTTAATCGGCGCGTTCATTAACTGGGCGGAGATTTCCAGTAAGGAACCCTGGCGACGAATGTCGGTGGGAATGTCGTTATCAGCGCTGGCGTCGGCGTTGACCGGTGGGGTCTGTTGTCGAAGGATGAAGCTGTCTTGAGATAGCGAGTGAGGAATTAAATCATTGATGGATAAATCAAATGCAATAACCGTGGCCAGATGCCCAGGCTGATTGAAGGTGGTACGCAGCGTAAAATAGTAATCGTTGTAAAAGCGCAGTTTACGCAAGGGGGAAAAACTTTCACGTTCATCCAGCGTATTCGCCTGCTGTAGCATCTCGGCTTTGCGTGACTCCACCATGGATGACAAATAACTACCACGGAATTGCGACGAGATATCTTTCAGCGGCTGGGTGGAAATCATCGTCAGGCTATTGTCCTGCCCGTTGAGGTAGTACATCGAGTAGATATCAGTCTTCGCGCCCCATAACACATCCAGATATTGCGACATCCGTTGCATGGTGCCGAGGGTGCTCTTGTCGTAGGGCCCGAATACTAATGCATCGGTTTTATGACCACTCTTTTCGACATAAAACACGTTCGGCATCAGCGTAATCAGATTGACGCCAGGGGGAGTCGGCGTGCTGGCGTCATTGATGAAGTTTTTGTAGATCTGGTCGGTAAAAAAACGGTAGGCGTCAATACGCTTTTGCATGCCTTGTGCAATGTCTGTCAGGGTGGATTTTTTCTCCGTCATCCAGCTAGTAACATAGTTATAGCTATAGGTGCCGGTCATCAGTAGCAACAACAGGATAAACAGCAGGAAAAAACGCACGATAACCGCAGGCATGACATCAGGCTCCTGATGAACAGATAAAAAGATGAGGACTGACGCTATCTGTCAGTCGTGGCAGGACAACGCCGGGTACCGGCAGCCTCCACGCCATGAATGCCTTCCCTGCGAGGACATGACGGGCAATAAAACCAGCAGCCCGCATGGCGAGGCGCACCGCGTTGTTACCCCACCGCGATGACAGAGCATGTGTGAAAGAACGTAAAAAGGAACCTGAAATCGTATCCATTACTAAATAACTATCGTCACTGAACCTGACAGAAGGGTATTTTTACCACAATTGTGGCGTTTTATCGAAAGGGGAAGTGTGACGACAACCAGAGGGTACAGCCGCTGAAGTGTTAGGTCAGCGGGAAATACGCCACGAATTCTACAATGCGTGTGCAGATAAAAAATGCCGGGAACAACCCGGCAAGGAGAAGGTAATTTATGATAAAACGGAGTGAAATTTGATGATGGCAATGGAATTCTAGGGCCGTCGGTAATAAGAAATTTGTCACTTAATGCTAACTTCACCGGATTGTTTTTCATTCTGTGCGGTAGCGATTTATACCATGGCTGTTTATACAATACGTTGTTTACGCAGTCAGGCGCTTAGGGCTTCTTGCGGTATTCACGTGAGTCGCTACAGGTAAAATAAATACTACCCATTGTTATATGCCAGACGAACAATCAGCGCTTTTATCGATTGATTTATCGCAGGAATAAATAGAAAAAGGCATAAATAGTCAGGATGAAGAAAAACACAATAATCCCTGTTTTTTATAAGGGTAAAAAGAGGTGTTTCATTTTGTGGCAATTTGCGTTACTGACGCAGAATTATTGGGAAACTATTTTAGGCGATTGTGTGGCTAATATGTCGGTAGGCAAACGGAAATCGCAGGCCGTCTGGTTATACAATACCGTTTGGGCAGCTTATGGCGATGCGCTTCACATCGGATGTGTTTAGCGCATCTTGCCAGATTGTGAGCGCAATACAGAAATAATAGGTGAATATGCGGGTTATTACGGGGTAGATATCAAGCTAATGACTTTTTTTTTGTAGGGATAGGCCCGTATAATTCCCTACTTTCAGTTAGGCTATGGGGTGAATGTGTTGCAATTCTCCGACCTGCTGCGCCAGATGCATCAGGCACTCAACGAACCCTTGCCGGAGCAGGCAGGTTTTCATGCGATTACGCTGACCATGTCATTGCAGGACAGTTCGCAATTGCTGGCGTGGCTGGCCTCGCAGCCTGTTTATCCGCAGTTTTACTGGCAGCACCGTCAGGATGATGAAGAAGCAGCGGTGTGTGGTCAGGCGCGTGTGTTTGAGGATGTCGCGCACGCCGAGGCATTTCTGCAACGTCATGATGTGGATGACAGTGTGCGTTTGTGGGGGTTGAACGCCTTTGAACAGCGCCCATCAGGAGCCAACACGTCTTCATTTCTGTTTTTGCCGCGTATTGCCTTATTACGGCAAGGACGGCGCCTTCGTTTGCGGGTGAATTTATTCAGCGACATTTCGCTGCGCGCCGAGGCTCGCGACGCACAGGACTTTCTGCGCCAGCTACACGCTCCTCAACCGTTGCCGCAACTGCATTCCCGCATTGAAGCCACCCAGCATTGTCCGGATCGCCAGCAGTGGATTGCGTTATTGCATCAGGCACTGGCGGATATCGCTGCTGGCAAAATGGAAAAAGTCGTGCCTGCACGAGAGACGGTCTTATCGCTTGATAAGCCTTTGCGGGCAACAACATTAATGGCGGCCAGTCGTGCCGTTAATCACCACTGCTACCATTTTATGCTGGCATTTGCACCGCATCAGGCCTTTCTTGGATCCAGCCCTGAGCGCCTCTATCGCCGACGGCATACCCGTCTGGAAACGGAGGCGCTGGCGGGAACGGTTGCCAGTCACCAGAATGATGAAAAAGCCGCTGAACTGGCAGAGTGGCTGATGAACGATGTCAAAAACCAGTGTGAAAACATGTTGGTAGTGGACGATATCTGCCAGCGGTTGCATCAGGTTGCGTTGACGCTGGATGTGATGCCGCCGGAGATTGTGCGTTTACGCAAGGTCCAGCATTTACGGCGAACAATTCAGGCGACTCTGCGCAGTAGTACGGATAGCGAGTGTCTGTATTTATTGCAACCGACTGCGGCTGTGGCCGGGTTGCCGCGTGCTGTAGCCCGGACATTTCTGGCTCAACATGAGCCGTTTCAGCGTGGCTGGTATGCCGGTTCGGCCGGGTATTTGTCGCGCCAGCAGTCTGAATTTAGCGTAGCGTTGCGTTCCGCCAGCGTGGCTGAGAGTCAAGTGACGCTATATGCTGGCGCGGGAATCGTGGCGGGATCTGATCCTGAGCAAGAATGGCAGGAGCTGGAGAATAAGGCTGCCGGGTTAAAATCGTTGCTGGACGAGGCTATTTCATAGCGCGATTTATTGCCTGTTACTGGCCTATATCAAAGTTGGCCGGATGAAAAAAAATATAATTATTGCCACAACCCGCAACCGGAGTTGTTGAGTCGATCATGTCCACACATATTTTTAACCGTCGCTGGGCAACGGTGGTTTTCGAGGCGCTCAGCCATCAAGGCGTGCGCCATGTCTGTATTGCGCCCGGATCACGTTCGACCCCGTTAACGCTGGCGGCGGCCTCGCATCCGGCGCTGGTATGCCATACCCATTTTGACGAGCGTGGTCTTGGTCATCTGGCATTGGGGCTGGCTAAGGCCTCAGGTGAAGCCGTGGCGGTGGTGGTGACGTCCGGTACGGCGGCCGCCAATCTTTATCCTGCGATCATTGAAGCGGGATTGACCGGCGAACGGCTGGTCATACTGACGGCGGATCGCCCACCGGAGCTTATCGATTGCGGCGCGAATCAGGCGATTCGGCAACCCGGTATGTTTGCTTCTCACCCGACGGTGACACTGGAATTGCCGCGTCCTACCCCAGATATTCCCGCTCGCTGGCTGGTGTCTGCACTCGATAATGCGTTGGGGGAATTACACCACGGTGCATTGCATATTAACTGCCCCTTCGCTGAGCCGTTATACGGTGATGACGATCCGGCCGCGTTTCAGGACTGGTTACAGGCGCTGGGCGACTGGTGGCATCACCCCCAGCCGTGGTTACAGCATGAACAGACATTGCCGATGGTGCCAATGCAGCCAGACTGGCCGCAATGGCGGCAGCGGCGTGGTGTCGTGCTGGTCGGGCGAGTGCCGCCACAGGCTGGTGTTCAGATAGCTGATTGGGCGCGTCAGCTCGGCTGGCCGCTTATCGGCGATGTCTTATCGCAGACAGGCCAACCGCTGGCCTGCGCCGATGTGTGGCTAAAGCACCCGCAGGCGGACGCGTTGCGTCAGGCTGACATGGTGGTGCAATTTGGCGCCAGCCTGACCGGTAAACGACTGTTGCAGTGGCAGGCGACAATAGCACCTGAACAGTATTGGTTGGTTGATGCCCTGCCGGGGCGGCTCGATCCTGCCCACCATCGTGGGCGTCGTCTGGTTGCCGATATTTCCGACTGGCTGGCTGCTCATCCAGTGGCAGTACAGCCTGCCTGGGCACCGGAGGTGGAATCTTGCGCGGCACGGGTTGCCTGCCAGGTTGCCACCCGCTTATCCAGTGGTTTCGGTGAGGCGCAACTGGCACATCGCGTAACGGAACTGCTGCCGCCAGAAGGGCAATTTTTTGTCGGCAACAGCCTGACGGTCAGACTGGTGGATGCGTTTGCCCGTTTACCTGCTGGGTATCCGGTGTACGCCAACCGTGGCGCCAGCGGTATTGATGGACTGCTGTCGACGCTGGCTGGCGTACAGCGTGCTAACGCCCGGCCGATGCTGGCAATTGTCGGTGACCTGTCGGCGCTGTATGACCTCAATGGGTTGGCATTATTGCGCCAGCCACCTGCGCCACTGGTGCTGGTGGTGGTAAACAATAATGGCGGGCAGATTTTCTCGTTATTGCCGACCCCAGAAGCTCAACGCGAAACCTTCTATTGCATGCCACAGCAGGTGGATTTCCGCCATGCGGCGGCGCTGTTTGGGCTGCGTTATGCCAGGGCGCAGCAATGGTCAGACGTGCAGGAAGCTGTCAGCAATGGGTGGCGGTTGGGTGGCACGACATTGCTTGAAGTGGTAGTCGAGCCCAAAGCAGGGGCTGAAACACTGCAACAGCTACTGGCTGAGGTGTCGACGTGGTAATGCATTGCCGTCGTCTGGGGCAGCCACAGCCGGGAAAACCCTGGCTGGTGGTGCTGCACGGACTGCTCGGCAGTGGTGAGGACTGGCAACCGGTGCTGCCGTATTTAACCGACTTTTCGTTGCTGCTGGTGGATTTACCGGGGCACGGCGAGTCCCGGCTGTTAACGGTGGCTGATTTCGCCGATGTCAGTCAGCAGTTGACCGTGTTGCTAGCGCAACAGGGCGTAGCCGGGTATTGGTTGCTGGGGTATTCGCTGGGCGGTCGCATTGCCATGTACCACGCCTGTCAGGGCGCGGCGGGTGGGTTGCAGGGGCTGTTGGTGGAAGGCGGGCATCCGGGGTTGGCATCGCCAGACGAACGCGAGGCTCGACAGCAGCATGATGCCAACTGGGCGCGGCGTTTTCGCGCTGAGCCGCTCGATAGCGTACTGGCGGATTGGTATCAGCAACCCGTTTTTGCCCAGTTATCGCCAGTGCAGCGCACGGCATTGATAACACTGCGCAGCAGTAACCACGGGCCTGCCGTCGCCGATATGCTGGAAGCGACATCCTTGTCTCGTCAGCCTTGTCTGATTGACGCATTGCATCAGTTACAGGTTCCATTCGGTTACCTTTGTGGTAGCCAGGACACAAAATTTCAGGCGCTGGCCACTCAGCATCGCTTACCGCTGCTGAGTGTGGAGGGTGCCGGGCACAACGCTCATCATGCGAATCCGTCAGGTTATGCCGACCGGGTTCGCCAGTTTATTTCGTATCCCGAAAGGAAGATCCACTATGCTTTATCCCAGTGAAGAACTGCTTTACGCACCGGTAACATGGCACGATTGCAGCGGGGATTTTGTCGATATTCTCTATCACAAGTCGACCGACGGCATCGCCAAAATCACCATCAATCGTCCTCAGGTGCGCAATGCGTTTCGCCCGCAAACGGTAAAGGAGATGATTCAGGCGCTGGACAATGCCCGTCATGACGATGGTATTGGCGTCATCGTCCTGACAGGTGCCGGTGAGAAAGCCTTCTGTTCCGGTGGCGATCAGAAAGTCCGTGGCGATTACGGCGGTTACCAGGACGATAGCGGCGTTCATCACCTGAATGTGCTGGACTTTCAGCGTCAAATTCGTACCTGTCCGAAGCCGGTCGTGGCGATGGTGGCCGGGTATTCCATTGGTGGCGGCCATGTGCTGCACATGATGTGCGATCTGACCATCGCGGCGGACAATGCCATTTTTGGTCAGACTGGGCCGCGTGTCGGTTCTTTTGACGGTGGTTGGGGCGCGTCCTACATGGCGCGTATCGTGGGGCAGAAAAAAGCCCGTGAAATCTGGTTCCTGTGCCGTCAGTATGACGCTCAACAGGCGCTGGATATGGGCCTGGTTAACACCGTGGTGCCGCTGGCTGAACTGGAGCGAGAAACCGTGCGTTGGTGCCGTGAGATGTTGCAAAACAGCCCGATGGCGCTGCGTTGCCTGAAAGCGGCGCTGAATGCAGACTGCGACGGGCAGGCGGGCTTGCAGGAATTGGCGGGCAACGCCACGATGCTGTTCTACATGACGGATGAAGGGCAGGAAGGCCGTAATGCCTTTAATGAAAAACGTCAGCCTGATTTCAGCAAATTCAAACGGAACCCCTGATGCGCGAGGCTACCCTCTATCGTTACAGCGTGCCGATGGACGCTGGGGTGGTGTTGCGTAACCAGCGTCTGAAAAACCGTGATGGGCTGCTGCTTCGCTTGCGTGATGGCGAGCGCGAAGGGTGGGGTGAGATAGCGCCGCTACCGCAGTTCAGCGTGGAAACGCTTGAAGAGGCATTCAATACGGCGCAGGTGCCGTTACAACATTGGCTGGCTGGGCAAACACCGGATGAATGTGGGATGCCGTCGGTGGATTTCGGCGTCAGTTGCGCGTTGGCAGAATTGGCCGGGGCGTTACCCGACGCGGCAGATTACCGTAAGGCTCCGCTGTGTAGTGGCGATCCGGATGAGCTGTTTGCCATGTTGCAGCACCTGCCCGAGCCGCTGGCAAAGGTGAAAGTCGGGCTGTATGAGGCAGTACGTGACGGTATGATCGTCAATCTGTTGCTGGAAGCCTTGCCTGATTTGCGGTTGCGTCTGGATGCGAACCGTAGCTGGACACGGCAGAAGGCTGACGGCTTTGCCCGCTATGTCACACCGGCTTATCGTGCCCGCATCGCTTTTCTGGAAGAGCCGTGTAAAACGCGTGACGAGTCACGCGATTTCGCCAGGGACACCGGTATTGCTATCGCCTGGGATGAAAGCGTGCGTGAGCCGGGGTTTCAGGTGCAAGCGGAGCCGGGTGTGGCGGCGATTATCATCAAACCTTCACTCACTGGCAGTCTGAGCCGTTGTCGACAACTGGCTGAGCAGGCGCATCAGGCCGGTTTGACGGCGGTTATCAGTTCCAGCATTGAATCCAGTCTGGGGTTGACGCAGCTGGCACGGGTGGCGCATTGGCTGACGCCGGGAGTGCTACCGGGGCTGGATACGTTGGACCTGATGCAGGCGCAGGTCGTTCGCGCCTGGCCTGATAGTACGTTACCGCTGATGACGGTAGACCGTCTGGAGCAGGTATGGCAGGCCTGAGCGACTGGCCCTGGCGAAGCTGGGCGGTATCGCAGCCGATGGCCCCGGCGCTGATAGACGACAGCGGAATCTGGACCTGGCAGCAGGTAGCAACACATCTGAATCAACTGGCGATCGGTTTCGTGCGTCAGGGGGTTAAGCCGGGGATGGGGGTCGCACTGCGCGGTAAAAACAGCACCACGATGCTGTTTTGTTATCTGGCGTTGTTGCAGTGCGGCGCACGTCTGTTGCCGCTGAATCCCCAACTGCCGGATACGCTGCTGGATGCGTTGTTGCCGTCACTGAATATCGAGTATGGGTTGTGTACCGGCGAACACGGTTGGCCGCAAGGCATCATGCCGTTACATGTGCCGTCACCCCTGTCAGCACCAGAGATGCCGCCACCGCTGCCATGGGCGGCGCAACGGCTGGCGACCATGACTCTAACCTCCGGTTCCAGCGGCATGCCGAAAGCCGCGGTGCATACCTGTGAAGCGCATCTTGCCAGCGCGGAAGGTGTGCTGGCGTTGATGGCGTTCAGTGCTGGCGATCGCTGGCTGCTGTCGCTGCCGCTGTTTCATGTGTCCGGACAGGGGATCGTCTGGCGCTGGCTGGCCGCCGGTGCGTCACTGGTCGTGAAACCAGACCAGCCGCTGGATGTCGCGTTGCGCGTGTGCACCCATGCCTCTCTGGTGCCTACCCAGCTCTGGCGTTTGTTGTCGCAGAATCGTTCACCGGTAAGCCTGCGGGCGGTCTTGCTGGGTGGTTCGATGATCCCGGCAGAGCTGATGCAACAGGCCGAAGCGCGGGGGATCCGCTGCTGGTGTGGCTACGGTCTTACCGAACTGGCATCGACAGTCTGCGCCAAGCGCGCGGACGGCCATGACGGCGTTGGGTTACCACTGGCTGGTCGTGAGATTATGCTGGAGGGTGAGGAGATCTTGCTGCGTGGCCGTTGTCTGGCGTTGGGGTACTGGCGCGAAGGGCGGGTCAACCCGCTTACTGACGCGAAAGGCTGGTTTCATACCCGTGATCGCGGCCAGTGGAATGGTCGCGAATGGCGAATTCTGGGGCGGCTGGATAATCAGTTTTTCAGCGGGGGTGAAGGTATTCAACCCGAGGATGTGGAAGCCGTGCTGATGCAACATCCGGATGTGACCTACGCGTGCGTGGTGCCCGTGGATGACCCCGAGTTCGGTCAGCGTCCGGTGGCGGTGGTTGAGGTGGCGAACAATCTGCCGCTGTCGCAATTAGTTGCGTGGTGGCAATCCCGGCTGGCGGGGTTTCAACGTCCGATAGCCTGTTACCTGTTGCCGGACGAATTGAAAAACGGCGGGATAAAAATCTCCCGTCAACAGGTGAAAGCCTGGGTGGAACAGCAACCGCGCAGCCTGGCATAACCGCCTGATTCCCAGCCCAATCGTATTACGCTTGCGGTTATTTACGCTTTTGGCCGCTGAATATTCGGGTAAAATGCCTGTTAACATTATCGTGCTATGCGCGTTTAACTTAATCGTATTAAGGATTATAGATATGAAAAAGTGGGGTATTGCTTTGGCGGGAGGTTTGCTGCTGGCGACGGTTTCCGCTCATGCCATCAGTCTTTCCGGGGAAGCAGGACGAAATTACACCGGTGCCAGCGCAGGTTTCGGTCTGGGCATGCCCGGTTTGTCTGGTAATGTCGGCTGGGGTCATGATGACAAACACAGTAACGACGTTTACAGCGCCGGTGTGGATTATACCTTCGCCTTGAGTAATGCGTCGCTGAAAGTCGGTGCCAAAGGGCTTTATCTGAACCAGAATCGTTTTAAAGACGGTTATGGCGTGGCGCTGGGTGGCGGATTGCAGGTACCGATGACCAGTTCTATTTCCCTGTACGGTGAAGGGTATTACTCGCCGGACGCGTTCTCCAGCCACGTTGATCACTATGTGGAAGCCCGTGGTGGCGTGCGTTGGCAGCCGTTCCGTCCGTTATCGTTGGATGTCGGTTATCGCTATATCAATATGGCGTCTGGCGAATCCAGCAACGATAACCGTGTCGCGGATACCGCTTACGTTGGCGTGGGGCTGAATTTCTAATCCCATTATCAATCTGTACACACTGTCGGTGTGTATAAACAGTCGATTTGTACAAGCGATCGATTTTTAAAAACAAAAGGCGTGCTGAGTCACGCCTTTTGTCTTTTTATCCGGTGACACGTTTTGCCCGCTAACGCGTTTATCAGGCAAAACGCACCATTGTGTTTATAGCGACGAATTTCTAAAGTGGTGTGAAACCATCATAAGGAGTGCCGTGGATGCTTAGGGTTGAGATGTTATGTACCGGCGATGAAGTCCTGCACGGGCAGATTGTGGATACCAACGCCGCCTGGCTGGCGGATTACCTGTTTTCACAGGGTGTGCCGATGACCAGCCGCATGACGGTGGGCGATAAGCTCGAAGAACTGGTCGCCGCGTTAACCGAGCGTAGCCAGCGAGCTGACGTACTGATCGTCAATGGTGGGTTGGGCCCGACCAGTGATGATCTCAGCGCGCTGGCGGCCGCTACCGCTGCCGGAGAAACGCTGGTTGAACATCCTGAATGGCTCGTCCGGATGGAGGCCTTTTTCACCGAGCGTGGCCGTGTTATGGCCGATAGTAACCGCAAACAGGCACAACTGCCTGCCAGTGCGGAACTGGTGGATAACCCGGTCGGTACCGCCTGTGGGTTTGCCATGCAACTGAACCGGTGTCTGATGTTTTTCACCCCCGGCGTGCCTTCTGAATTTAAAGTGATGGTGGAGCAGCAGATTCTACCGCGTCTTCGCCAGCGTTTTACGGTAGCTGAACCGCCACTGTGCCTGCGGCTGACCACCTTTGGGCGCTCCGAAAGCGACTTGGCCAGCCAGCTTGACAGCTTGCCGTTACCACCAGACGTCGTGCTGGGGTATCGCTCCTCGATGCCGATAATCGAGCTGAAACTCACTGGCCCCGCAGCCCGGCGTCAGGAGATGGAAGCGGTGTGGCAAACAGTGCGTGACGTGGCTGGCGAAAATATGATTTTCGAGGGCACGGAGGGGTTACCTGCGCAATTGGCCCGACGCCTTCGCGAGCGTGGGCTGCGTCTGGCGGTGGCGGAAGACTTCACCGCCGGTTTGCTTAACTGGCAGTTACGCGAGGCGGAGGTCCCGCTATCCGGCGGTGAGTTACGGTTGGAGAAGACCGCATTAACGCTGGATGATGCTGCCGGAGAGACGCTAACGCTGGCAGAGCGTCATCAGGCGCAATTAGCGTTATATGTGGGGCGTTCTGAGGAAGATGGGGTGCTGACGCTGGCGTTGCATACCCCAGAAGGGACATTTGCCCAGACCATTCAGGTGAATGCGCGACGCTATAGCCGCAAAACCCATCAGGATGTGGTGGCGATGTTGGCGATGAATATGCTGCGCCGCTGGTTTAACGGCTGGCCAGTGTATGGCGGTCATGGCTGGATAAGCGTGCTGGCGACGCGCTAATCTGCCACTTGGGAAAACGAAAGCGGGGGCCGTGGCCCCCGTCGTTAGCGTCAGAAATTCGCCAAGGATCAGTACAACAAGGATCAGTACAACAAAGAGTACAACTGACGGCGGTATCGGGCAGCCAGTGCATCGCCAGTACCCAGTGCTGCCATGATATCCATCAGTGTCTTGCGGGCACTGCCATCGGCCGCCGCCAGATCTTTTTTCAGCAAGCCCATCAGCAGTTCCAGCGCTTCTTCGTTACGCCCGACCTGATGCAGTTGCAGACTCAGCTGTACCGCCAGTTCCTGATTATCCGGCGACGCGGCCAGTTGCTGTTGGAGGTGCTGAATCTCCGGTGTATCCGCCGCTTGTTTCATCAATTCGATTTGCGCCACCAGCCCATGATAACGGGTGTCCTGATCCTGCAGTGGGATCGTATCCAGCACCGCTTGCGCATCCTCGGAGCGATTGAGTTGGATCTGCACTTCCGCTAGCAACAGTGCGATGTCGCTGCGCTTGGTGTCCAACTGCCAGGCGTCTTTCAACAGAACCACCGCTTCTTTTAACTGGTTTTCCTGAATCAGCTGCTGCGCCTGCGCCAGTTTGAGGTCTTCAGCTTTCGGCAAGACACGTTGCAGCAGGTCGCGGATGACGTCTTCCGGTTGTGGACCCTGGAAACCGTCTACGGGCTGACCGTCCTTGAACAGATACACCGTTGGAATAGCGCGCAGACCGAACTGTGCCGCCACACGCTGCTCAGCATCGCAGTCTACTTTCGCCAGGATAAACTGACCGGCATACTCCGCCGCCAGTTTGTCCAGCACAGGGCCCAGTTGCTGGCAATGAGTACTGCGTTCAGACCAGAAGTAAAACAGCACCGGGGCGCTCATGGATTGTTCCAGCACCTGATGCAAATTGGTCTCGTTGATATCAATCACGTTGGCGTGTTGTTCAAACATGTCATTCTCTCTCAGCCTTTTTAGCCATTATGGGGGTGATGTCCGACACTTCAACCCCGAATCAGGATTTTGTCCGCAGCAGATGGTCAAGCACGCAGCCCGGTAGCACGCGACGCAGTACGGTAATGCCATGGGCAAGCAACGTGACCGGATAGCGTAATTTCGGGCGTGGACTTTCCAGCGCGTGAATCAATTTCGGCAGCACGGCTTGCGGTGGCAGCGTGAAACGGCTGGCGATACCAGGGTTGGTGACCGGTTTATCCTGTTGCGTCTGCGCCACATTGTCGGTGAATCGGGTACTGATGGGGCCGGGTTCGATCAACGATACATGTATACCACTGCCGTGTAGTTCCATACGCAAGGCGTCGGACCAGGCTTCCAGCGCGTATTTACTGGCCGCGTAAGCGCCTCGCCCTGGGGTGGAGATGAGTCCCATGACCGAGCTGGTCTGGATAATTCGTCCTTCGCCGTGCGGCAACATGGCGGGCAGCAACAGCTGGGTTAACTGGTGGGTGCCAAACAGATTACTGGAAAACTGCTGTTCCAGTTGCTGACGGGAGATGGTGTTAAGCGGCCCGTACAGCCCGTAACCGGCGTTGTTGAACAAGCCGTAGAGCTGGTTGCCGGTCAGGGCAATCACGATATCCGCCGCTTGCCTGACGCTGGCGCTGTTGTCGAGATCCAGGTCAATCCCTTCAAAGCCCAGCGAATTCATGCGCGCCACATCCTGATGACGGCGGCAGGCCGCCAGTACGCGATAGCCGCGTTGTTGCAAACATTGAGCGGCAATCAGGCCAATGCCGCTGGAGCAACCGGTAATCAAAACCGCTTTTTGCATAACTTTACCTAACGAAAACGCTTAAATATCAAGAGTCGTGGTTAACTGTTAGTCTTTACTAGACTCAGTGTTGGTGAATAATGGGGTCAAGCTGTGTCGCCATCCATTGTGCGATAAACGGCTGAGCGTCACGGTTAGGATGGATGCCATCATCCTGCATCCATTCTGGTTTGAGATAAACCTGTTCCATGAAAAACGGCAACAGAGGAACACCCAACGTCGTGGCAAGCCGCGGATAAACCGCGCTGAACGATTCCGTATAGCGCCGTCCATAGTTGGCTGGCAAGCGGATTTGCATCAGCAACGGTTGGGCGTTGGCCGCTTTGACTTGAGTAATCACGCTGGCGAGTTCCCGCTCCAGGTCTTGGGGGGGAAACCCACGCAGACCGTCATTGCCGCCCAGTTCAATCAATACCCAGCGCGGCTGATGCTGTTGTAGCAACACCGGCAGGCGTGCCAGCCCCTGAGCGGCGGTGTCGCCGCTGATGCTGGCGTTCACCACCCGGACCGTGACGGCAGGGGAGCGCGACTGCCAGGTCGCATCCAGTAATGCAGGCCAGGCCTGGTTCGCCGCCATGCGATAGCCTGCGCTCAGGCTGTCGCCCAGCACCAATAGCGTATCTGTCGCGAAGGCGCGCAGACTGAACAGGCCCCAAAATAGAAGGATAACGACATGCCTGCAGAAAACATTCTTGAAGTTCATCATCTTAGTAAGCACGTTGGTCAGGGGGAACATCAGCTCTCCATCCTCACCGGAGTTGAGCTGGTTGTCAAACCTGCTCAGACCATTGCGCTGGTGGGCGAGTCCGGTTCGGGGAAATCGACCCTGTTGGGGATTCTGGCCGGACTGGATGACGGCAGCAGCGGGCAGGTGTCGCTGCTTGGTCAGCGGCTCGATAGCCTGGATGAAGAAGGCCGTGCCGCACTGCGGGCGCAGAATGTGGGGTTTGTGTTTCAGTCTTTTATGCTGGTGCCGACCCTGACCGCGCTGGAGAACGTGCAGTTACCGGCGCTACTGCGTGGCGAAAGTGATCGCAACAGCCGTCAACAGGCCGAGCAGCTTTTACAGCAGCTTGGGTTGGGAGCGCGATTACACCACCTGCCCGCGCAGCTTTCCGGCGGTGAACAGCAGCGCGTCGCGCTGGCACGTGCGTTCAGCGGCCGCCCACGGTTGCTGTTTGCCGATGAACCGACCGGTAACCTCGACCGTCAAACGGGCGATCGTATCGCTAATCTGCTGTTTTCTCTCAATCGCGACTTTGCTACCACGCTGATCTTGGTGACGCATGATGAACAACTGGCGGCGCGTTGTGAGCGTTGCCTGCGGTTGCGTGACGGAAAATTGTGGGAGGATGCATGATTTGGCGTTGGTTTTGGCGAGAGTGGCGATCGCCGTCGTTGCTGATTGTCTGGCTTGCACTGACGCTGTCGGTGGCTTGCGTGCTGGCGCTGGGGTCTATCAGCGATCGGATGGAGAAAGGGCTGAGTCTGCAAAGTCGGGATTTTCTGGCGGGTGATCGCGTGCTGCGGGCATCACGCCCGGTAGATGAACAGTGGTTACAGCAGGCGCAGCAAGTAGGACTGACGCAGAGTCGACAAGTATCGTTCATGACCATGACCTATGCGGGGGACAACGCGCAACTGGCACAGGTCAAAGCCACCGATACGCAGTATCCACTGTATGGCGAGCTGAAGACACAACCCGCTGGACTTAGGGTGTCGCCGGGCTCGGCGCTGGTCGCCCCGCGTCTGCTCGCGTTACTAGGGATAAAGGTGGGCGATAAGTTGGATGTCGGCGATACCACCTTGACCATCGCCGGTGAACTACTGCAAGAACCGGACGCGGGGTTTAATCCGTTCGAGACCGCACCACGGATATTAATGAATCTGGCGGATGTGGAAAAAACGGGTGCGATTCAGCCCGGTGGGCGCATTACCTGGCGCTATATGTTTGCCGGGACACCGTCACAAATCACCCGCTTTAGCGACGTTATCACGCCACAGTTGAAGCCGGATCAACGTTGGTATGGTATGGCGGATTCGCAGGGTGCCGTGGGTAAATCGTTGCAACGCTCCCAGCAGTTCCTGCTGTTGTCGGCGCTGCTGACGCTATTGCTCTCGGTCGCGGCGGTCGCGGTGGCGATGGGGCATTATTGCCGTAGCCGTTACGATCTGGTGGCGGTACTGAAAACGCTGGGGGCGGGGCGTCAGGCGTTGCGTCGGCTGATTATCGGACAGTGGGTGTCGGTACTGATGTTATCGGCATTGTGCGGCAGCCTGCTGGGAATGGGTTTTGAGGCGCTGCTGATACGGGTGCTGGCGCCGGTGTTGCCGGGCGAATTACCCGCTGCTGGGGTATGGCCGTGGGGCTGGGCGCTGGGAACGCTGGTGCTGATCTCATTGCTGGTGGGGATTCGCCCTTACCGGCAGTTGCTGGCGACCTTGCCGTTGCGGGTATTACGTCAGGATGTGGTGGCGAATGTGTGGCCGTTGCGCTATTACCTGCCCGCCGTGGCAGTGGTGGTTATCGGTTTACTGGTGGTGTTGTCTGGCGGCGGCGCGTTGTTGTGGTCGCTGCTGGGAGGAATGCTAGCGTTATCGCTGCTGCTGGGCGGCATTGGCTGGGGCAGCTTGCTCGTGTTGCGCCGCCTGACGCTGAAAAGGCTATCATTGCGTTTGGCTATCAATCGCTTATTGCGTCAACCGTGGGTCACGCTGGGTCAATTGGCAGCATTTTCGTTGTCTTTTATGCTGCTGTCACTCTTGCTGCTGCTGCGTGGTGATTTGCTGGAGCGCTGGCAACAGCAGTTACCACCAGGCAGCCCTAACTATTTTGTGTTGAATATCAACGCAGATCAGGTGCCGCAAGTCAGGGATTTTCTGGTGCAGCATCAGGTGAAACCGCAAACGTTCTACCCGATCATCCGCGCTCGTCTGACGGAAATCAATGGGCTGAGGGCGACCGATATGGTACACGAAGATGACCCCGGTGGGGAAACCGTCAACCGGGAATTGAACCTGACCTGGCTGGCGCAGTTGCCGGGGCATAATCCGCTGGTGGCAGGGCAGTGGCCGCCCAAAGCGGGTGAAGTGTCGGTGGAACAAGGCGTGGCGCAACGTCTGGGGGTGAAAATAGGCGATACGCTGACGTTTACCGGCGATACCCAGCCGTTTCAGGCCACCATCAGCAGCCTGCGGCAGGTGGATTGGGAAAGCCTGCGGCCGAACTTTTTCTTTATCTTCCCACCCGGATCGCTGGATAGTCAGCCGCAGTCGTGGTTGACCAGCTTTCGTTATGATGGCGACGATACTTTGATCACCCAGTTGAATCGACAGTTTCCCACGCTGACGGTGTTGGATGTCGGGGCGATTCTACAGCAGCTTGGTGCGGTGTTGCAGCAGGTCGGGCTGGCGCTGGAAGTGATGGTGGTGCTGGTGCTGTTCTGCGGCGCGCTGTTATTGCTGGCACAGATTCAGGTGGGGATGCGCCAGCGGCGTCAGGAGTTGATTGTCTATCGCACGCTGGGGGCCGGGCAGCGTTTATTACGCGCCACCTTGTGGTGGGAGTTTGCGGTGCTGGGGCTATCTGCCGGTGTGGCGGCGGCGCTGGGGGCAGAAGCGGCATTGTGGTTGTTGCAACGTAAGGTGTTTGATTTCCCGTGGCAGCCGAACCTGTGGCTGTGGGTCGGATTGCCGGTCGTGGCGGCATTGTTGTTGTCGCTGTACGGCAGCTGGCTGGGGCTGCGCTTGTTGCGCGGTAAGGCATTGTTTCGACGTTATCACGCCTGAGGCTAACTCAGGCGTTTTTTAGCGTCACGCGGTCAGTGCGTTATTGTGTCTTCACCGTTTTTACTGCTGGGATTTTTGTATTTCATCAGGTACTGATGTTGGAAGATGCACATACGGATGGCGTTGCGGTATTCGCCGTTGATGAAGAACTCATGAATCAACTCGCCTTCCACTTCAAAGCCTAGCTTGGTGTAGATGTGGATGGCTTTCTGGTTCTCTTTGTCTACGATCAGGTACAGCTTGTAGAGGTTGAGAATTGAAAAGCCGTAATCCATTGCCAGTCGGGCAGCGGCGCTGGCATAGCCTTGCCCCTGATGGGTCGGGTCGATGATTATCTGAAATTCGGCGCGACGGTGGATGTGGTTGATCTCCACCAGTTCCACCAGACCGACTTTAGTGGCATCGTGCTCAATAATAAAACGACGTTCGCTCTGGTCGTGGATGTGTTTGTCGTACAAGTCGCTCAGTTCGACAAATGCCTCGTAAGGCTCTTCAAACCAGTAGCGCATGACGCTGGCGTTATTATCCATTTGATGAACAAAGGTGAGGTCGTCACGCTCCAGTGGGCGCAGGCGCACAACTTCATGGATCTCCGGCATAACTTCTCCTGATGATGGACGATGGGGTGACGTTAACCAGCTTGCCGCGTGTGGTCAATCAGCCGATGCCGAAAGTGCATCACTGCGTGCCGCCGGGAGACGGCACGCAGTGATGCGTTGCGGTAATAATTAGAAGTCGACGCTGGCGCGCAACACCACTTCACGCGGGTCGCCAATCGCTACGTATTGACTACTGCCGCTGGAGGGATAGTAGGTTTTGTCGAACAGGTTTTTGATGTTCAGTTGCCATTTCACCTTGTAACCGTTGAGCGGCACGCTATAGGCGATAAAGGCATCCGCCACGGTGTAGTCGTCAAGGAAGAAGCTGTTGGCGGCATCGCCGGGTCGACGGCCCACGTAGCGAGCGCCGACGCCTGCGCGCAGATCATCACCCGCGTGAAGGCCCAGATTACCGAAGTCGTTGGTCAGGAACAGTGACGCGGTATGGCGCGCCACGTTGGCCAGTTCATTGCCCTGATTCGTCGGGTCGGAAGTGACGCGTGCATCGGTAAAGGCGTAGGCACCGATCAGGCTCAGGCTGTCGGTTAACTTACCGGCCACATCCACTTCTACCCCTTGCGAACGCACTTTACCGGCGGTGCGGGTAACGGTTTCGCTGATGCCGTTAATGGTCTGTTGTTCATCCACCATCACGTTGCGTTTTTGAATATCGAATAACGCCAGATTGGCGGTAATACGATTGGGCAAATCCAATTTGGCACCGACTTCGTAGGAGCGTCCGACTTCCGGCTCCATCGTCGCCCCTATTGCTTTGTTGACGGCCGAGTTAGGCTTAAAGGATTCGCTATAACTGGTGTACAACGAGGCGTAAGACGTGAGGTTGTACACGACGCCTGCACGTGGCACCAGTCGGCTGTCCGACCTGTCGGTATTGGTCACGAAGGGGCGTCCTTTGCCTGACATGACATCAAAGCGATCATAGCGCACGCCGCCTAACAGCATCCAGTGTTCATCCAGTCGTATGGCGTCCTGCATGAAAACGCCAGTGCTATCCACGTCTTCTTTCTGGTCGCTCTCAGCCGCAATAACCGAGTTGGATGCCGGGAAGCGGCCATATACCGGGTTATAGATATTGAAACTGCTGTTGTTTTTGCCACGAATCATATTGCCGCGATGGGTACGGTCAGCTTCATGATCGAAACCGAATAACAACTGGTGGTTGATGCTGCCCCAGTCGATGTCGCCATTCAACGTCAGTTGCACATTCTGTGACTGACTGTGCGCATCCTGCGTCGCATCGGCCCGGCGTGTCAGAAACCCGGTTGTCGGATTAAGCGACATGGCACGCGCCTGATTGTCGTTATAGGTATTGCGGCTATAGGCGTAATTCAGTTTGCTTTTCCAGCGCTCATTCAGCGTATTTTCCATCTGGAACGTCAGGGTGTCCTGATCGCCGCGGGTGGCGTTATAGGTTTCATCAAACCGTCGTTCGCGCGGTGTGGCAACGGGTTTGCCGGTACGGCTATCGATGACGGTCCCGCGATCAAACGGTGTCAGATATTCCATGTGCTCATAAGCAACCAGCACGGTGGTATTTTCGCCATACCACATCAGTGAGGGGGCTACGGTTGTCTGACGATTGCGTCCGAAATTACGCCAGTAATCGGTTTCATCGTGATCGACAATCAGGCGATAAGCCAGACCAGAGGTGCTGAGCGGGCCGGTGATGTCAAACTGACCACCGCCGCCATTAAAGCTGCTGTTCCAGCCTTCGATATGGGTTTTCTGCACCAGCTCTGGTTTTTTGCTGATGATGTTGATCATGCCGCCAGGGTCGCCCCAGCCGTACAGCATGGATGCTGGCCCTTTGAGGACTTCTACTCGCTCGGTGGTCGGGGTGACGTTGCGCGCCTGAATAGAACGTACGCCGTCACGCAGGATGGAACCGTCACGGTTATCACCGAAACCGCGCTTCATCACGGCGTCCTGTGTTCCGCCCAGCGTGTTGGCCTGAGTGATGCCGCTGACGTTGTACAGCGCATCGTCAAGATTTCTGACCGCCTGATCCTCCAGTACCTGCTGCGGCACCACGTTAACGGCCTGCGGTATATCCAGCAGGCGGCTGTCGGTACGGGTACCGGTCACGGCGTTGTGCGGTTGATAGCCGGTTTCCCCCGTGCGGGTTGCAGGCGTGCTAGCGTTCACTACCAGGGTATCTTCCTGCTTTTTGGTGTCTGACGGGGTAGTGCTATCGGTTGATGCGGCGGTGGCCTGAAGGCTGAGTGGCAGCAAAGCCAGCAGCGGCCAGCTTTTTTGCCAGTGGCGGTTATTCATGTGTTAACTGACTCCAATAGGTCCCTGAAAAATCAATCGGTAAAAATTGTTGATAGAGTTGTTGTAAGGTGCGCTGTGGATCGATGTCGCTAAACAGCGTCGGGTAGAGGGCTTTGGCGAACATTTCCACCATCACCACGTGATAAGGGCTGAGATAAAAGTTGTGCCACATACTCCAGGCCCGGCCGTTGCCGACGGCGCTGAGGTGTGAGAGCAGAGGCTCTTGCAGCAGTAGCGTGCGTAAACTGTCGCTTGCCTGACGGGGCGTGACGTCCGGGCCGAGCATCAGGTCAGAAAAGCGTTTGCCGTCAGGCCCGGCCATGCCGGTGGCAATATAGACATCAGGTTGAGCGGCTAAGACCTGTTCCGGGCTCAGCTCGCCGTACACCCCTTTGACTTTGCCTGCCGCGACGTTATCGCCGCCAGCAAAGGCCAGCAATTCGCCGAGATTGCCGTTGACGGCAGTGGTACAACAGGTATCCCGGCGTCCAAGGTGCAAATGCAACATCACCGTGGTTTTGCGCCCCTGATACTGTACGAGCCGTGTTCTGATGGCATCCATATGCTGCTGATAGAACGCGATAAAGGCATCGGCGCGAGACGGCTGGTTCAGTACCTCACCCAACAGGCGCAGGCTGGGGACGGTGTTTTTCAGCAGGTCAATGCGCAGGTCGACATAAATGTAAGGAATGCCCGCCTGCGTTAACGCCTGTTGGATGCTCTGTTCGTTGTCGGCCCCTTTGGCCAGCCGCGGCAGGATCACCAAGTCTGGCTTCAGTGGCAATAGCATCTCTGCGTTGACGCTGTTGAGATTGCCATTACCCAACTGTGGAATACGCCCGATGTCGGGGAATGTAGCCAGATAGCGCCCCCAGCTTTGGGAATCGTAACGTGCCAGGTCGCCCGGCCATCCCACGATGCGCTGCGCCGGGTTACCCGGTTCCAGCAAGGCCAGTGTATACAACATGCGACTTTCACCCAGCACGATACGTTGCGGGTTATCTGGAACGATGACCTGACGACCGGCGATATCGGTGACGGTTTTGGCCTGTACCAGAGGGGAAAGGCTAAGTATGACCAGAAGGAGAAAAATGATACGCATGTGCTTTTCTCGTAAAAATTAGGCGTGAAAAAATAATAAGAATTATTTTTATTTGCAACAAAAAGACGAAAAAGGAAAGTAAAAAAAGAAAAGCCCTGATGTTTCACAGGGCTATCGCGGGTGATGCGGATAATTGTTAATGCCGTTGTGGTACGGCGAGCGCACTAACGGAGGATCAAGAGGGGGTCTTATCGTCGTGATGCTCGTAACCACGACCGAAGCGTCGTTCCAGTCGGCCCTGGAGCAATTCCAGCCCGATAGATAGCAACCAGTAAATTACGGCGGCGGTGGTGAGCATTTCCATGTAGTGGTAGGTGCTGCGCCCGTAAGACTGCGCCAGAAAATTCAGTTCCCACAAGCCCATCAGCGACACCAGCGACGAGTCTTTGATCATTGAAATGAACTGAGAACCGGCTGGAGGAATAATGATGCGTAGCGCCTGCGGTGCCACCACGTGGGTGGTAATGACCCAGCGCGACAACCCCAGGGCCATCGCCGCTTCTTTCTGACCTCGGGGAACCGAGAGGACGCCACTGCGAATGGTTTCCGCCAGATAAGCGCCGTAGTTGAGCGATAGCGCAATAATACCGGAGGTGAAAGCGCTCATCACAATACCAACCTGGGGCAGGGCGAGGTAGATTATCAGTACCTGCACCAGCAGCGGCGTGCCGCGAAACAGCGAAACGTAAAACGTGGCGCAGCCAAATGCGATGGCGCTGGAAGAGAGCCTGCCTGCTGCGGCGATAACCGCCAGCAGGATACAGAACAGCATGGATATGAGGGTGATGACGACGCTCAGCACCGCCCCCTGGATGAAGCCGTCCGGCGACAGGTGCATCCCGAGCATGGCAGGCAGTTTCTGACGGATAAGGCCGGTATCCAAATCCATAAACGAAAACAGCCACAACAGCAGGCTGAGCAATACCAGCCAGGTCAGCCCCGCACGCAAACGAAAACCTAATCCGGCGCGTTCAGGCGCCGGTGGCATGTTGGATGGGGTTTTAGCGGGTGAACGCGACATTACGGGGTGACCCCGGTGATGTCTTCACCAAACCACTTCATGGAGATGGCTTTGAGGGTACCGTCGGCACGCAGTGCGGTGATGGTGTCGGCCAGTGTTTTGCTCCATTCCGGGTCGCCTTTATCAACGGCAATCCAGTTTGGTTCGGCATACAGTTCCTGCAGAATGCGCAGTTGCGGCAGCTTTTCGAGGCGTGGTTTAGCGGTGATGCGATCGGAAATGACCGCATCCAGACGTTTACCTGGGCCCAACGCCAGATTACGGAATGCCATCTCTTCATCGGTGGGGACCGCTTGAACATGGTCAAACGGGAAGGCAATCGGCTTGCCGCCCGGGATCACCAGACTTTTGTTGAGGTAATTCTCATAGCTGGAACCCAACCCTAGCCCGACTTTCTTGTTGCTCAGGTCAGCAGCCGAGTGGATGTTTTTCTCATCTTTATGGACGATCAGCACGGCGAAGGTGCTGTAGTAGGGGGTAGCGAAATCCAGCACTTTGGCGCGTTCGGCGTTTGGTGTCATCGAGCAGATGCACATATCCCAGCGGCCTTGCCATTTACCACCGACGATGGTTTCCCAGCCTGGCGTTGCCAGTTCCAGCTTTGCCCCCAGTTTCTGCGCGACAGCGTTGGCAACATCGACATCAAAACCGACCAACTGATTGTTATCATTCAGATAACTGAATGGTGGGTAGTCATTGAACAACACATTACGGACAACACCGGTTTGTTTAACCCGGTCCAGCGTGCTACCGGCCTGCGCGGTGCTAAGCGCCAAACAGGTACTCAGCGCGAGAGCCATCAGAGTGAGGAGTTTTTTCATCTATTTTCCCTATAAGCGAGCATCACAACGATTAACGCGGGGCGAGTGGCCGCATGCCGTGTGGAAATCACAAAGGCGCTATTTTATAGCAGCAGCGGGCGAGTGCAAAATAAGGTCTTTGTCGGGCAGTTGGAAAGCCGGGCATAAGCATCGTTGATTGGTGGTATCTTATCGTCAGCCTGGCTGGGGGGCTATAGACAAAAAAAAACCTGCCACCGAAGTGGCAGGTTTGACAGCGTGAGGCACGGTTCGCGTTATTTTTTGCGAGCGTACTTCAGGGAGTCGAGGGCAACAGCAAAAATGATGATGCCGCCTTTGATAATGTACTGCCAGTAAGGGCTGACGCCGATGTAAGTCAGACCGTAGTTGATGAGGGTGAAGATGATAACCCCGGTCACGACACCGGCAACCGTACCCACACCACCGGCAAAAGACACGCCGCCGACCACGCACGCCGCGATGGCGTCAAGTTCGTACATAAAGCCCAGGTTGTTAGTGGCACTACCGATACGACCTGCTTCCAGCATACCGCCGAAGGCATAGAACACGCCGGACAGCATATACACCCAAATCAGGTTCAGCGACACGTTCACACCAGACACTTTGGCGGCTTCCGGGTTACCGCCGATAGCGAAGATGTTTTTACCAAAACGGGTTTTGTTCCACAGAATCCACACGAACACTGACGCAATCGCTGCATAGAACGTGATGTAGGACAGTTTGAAATCACCGAGGCGCACAAAGCCCTGCGTGAAGGTGGAGAAACGGTCGTCAAAGCCGGCGATCGGGGAAGCACCCACGATGTCGTAGTACAGTGAGTTGATACCGTAAACGATGATCATCGTACCCAATGTGGTGATGAACGGCGTCACTTTCAGGTAGGCGATGATAAGACCGTTGACCAGACCAATCACTGCACCGATAGCACAAACGATCAGAATAACCAGCGGGATCGGCATGGTTTCCAGGTGTGGGAACACCTTGTTGGTGTTGTCCATCGCCTGTAACAGCGTGGCGGCAACCACCGCGGCGAGGCCGACCTGGCGACCGGCCGACAGGTCGGTACCTTGCGTGACGATAAGCCCGGCTACGCCAAGCGCGATGATGACGCGCACCGAGGACTGGGTAAGAATGTTACTCAGGTTGGTGAGACTGAGGAAGGTCGGGTCCTGGATAATAATAATCACCAGCAGTACCAGCAGTACGGCGTAAATGCCACTGTCTTTCAGCCAGGTGAGCGCACTTTTTTTAGTTGTAGCTTTCATGGTAACAGCCCTTGCATCATTAAAGGTGTAACGACGCTAAACGGAGAATTTCGTTCTGCGTGGTGTTCTTGGTTTCGACAATGCCTGCGACGAGGCCATTACTCATCACCAGAATACGGTCGGTGATGCCCAACAGCTCTGGCATTTCAGACGAAATGATGATGATCCCTTTGCCTTTTTTCGCCAGCTCTGAAATCAGCTGATAAATTTCGAATTTCGCGCCCACGTCAATGCCGCGGGTCGGTTCATCGAGCATCAGTATTTCCGGCTGAGTCAGCAGCCAGCGTCCGATGATGACCTTCTGCTGGTTACCGCCGGACAGCGAGCCGATAGCGGTGTGGTGGCCTGGGGTTTTTACCCGCATGGAATCAATCACCCACTGCACATCGCTTTTCATGCGTTTGTTGTCCAGCAGGCCGAGGCTGTTCTTGTATTTGTGAATATTGGAAATCAGCGAGTTGAAGCCGACATCCAGATAGGCGTAGATACCGGTAGAGCGGCGCTCTTCGGTGACCAACGCGAAACCGTTATTAATCGCTTCGTTAGCGTTATGGTTGTTGAGCTCTTTACCGTGCAGTTTGATGGTGCCGCTGAGTTTTTCACGGATACCGAACAGGGTTTCGACGATATCGGTACGTTTGGCGCCGACCAGTCCTGCAATCCCCAGAATTTCGCCCTGGCGCAGGTCAAACGACACATCGCGGATAGACGGCTGACGCATTGAGGTCAAACCGCGAACTTCCAGCATCACGTCACCTGGGGTGTTGGTTTTATCCGGGAAGCGCTGGTTGAGGGAGCGGCCCACCATCATGGCGATGATCTGGTCCATATTCAGGCCTTCCAGCGGCTGAGTTGCGACCCACTGACCGTCACGCAGTACGGTGATTTCATCGCACAACTGGAAGATTTCTTCCATTTTGTGGGAGATATAAACAATGCCGCAGCCCCGGTCTTTCAGCTTACGGATGATGGTGAACAGATGGTTCACCTCTTTTTCCGTCAGTGAAGAGGTGGGCTCGTCCATGATGACGATTTTGGCATTGTAGGAGAATGCTTTGGCGATTTCGATCATCTGCATCTGTGACACGGACAGCGAGGCCACCTTGTCGCGCGGATCGATATCGATATCCAGTTCATCGAAAATGGCTTTGGTGTCGCGATACATTTTTTCCTGATCGACGAACAACCCTTTTTTGGGATAACGGCCGAGCCACATGTTATCCATGACCGAGCGTTGCAGAACCAGGTTCAACTCCTGGTGCACCATGGATACACCATTCTCCAGCGCTTCTTTCGCGCTTTTGAAATCGATTTCCTGCCCCTGGAATTGAATGCTGCCGGTATCTTTCTGATAAATGCCGAACAGACATTTCAGTAGAGTCGATTTGCCTGCGCCGTTTTCTCCCATCAGGGCATGGATAGAGTGGGGGCGCACCTTCAGGTTGACATTATCCAATGCCTTTACACCGGGAAACGACTTACTGATATTGGTCATTTCCAGCAGGAATTCGCGCTGAGTGGTTTGAGTATCACTGGTCATATTTTACCTGGTCGAAATAATTACCTGGCTGAAACGTTGCCAGACCGAACATGACTGTCTGGCTGAAAAAACCGGTCGTTCAAACAGTGAAGGGCGCAGCGGTTGCCGCGCCCCGACGAGATTACTTCGTGAACTGCGCCAGGTTGTCTTTATCAACCGGCACGTAAGGTACGCGAACGACCTTGTTTTCAATTTTGAAGTTGGTGCCTTCTGCTGCCGGTTTGCCCAGCGCCAGGTTCTTCGCCAGGTCAATTGTGGCTTTGGCCTGGTTGTCGGCATCATTCAGCACGGTACCGGCCAGTGCGCCGGATTTGATCAGCGACAGAGCTTCTGGCAGCGCGTCAACGCCAAATACCGGAACGCTGCTCTTGTTATGCGCTTTCAGCGCTTCGACCGCACCCATTGCCATAGCGTCGTTGTTGGCAATCAGCACTTCGATCTTGTCGGCGTTAGGGCCAGACATCCAGGCGTCAACTTTGTCTTTCGCCATGGCGGTATCCCACATGGCGGTATCCATCTGCAACTGCTGGACTTTCAGGCCGTCTTTGGTCAGGGTGTCAATCACGTATTTGGTACGTGCTTCAGCATCCGGGTGACCCGGTTCGCCTTTGAGCAGTGCGTACTGGATAACGCCGTCTTTGTTCAGATCCCATGATGGGTTGGCTTTCCAGTGTTTGGCGATCAACTGACCCTGAATGATCCCGGATTCTTTGGAATCGGTACCGACGTAGTAGGCTTTGTCATAGCTGGCCAGTACTTTAGCGTTCGGTTCTTTGTTGAAGAACACCACCGGTACATCGGCCGCTTTCGCTTTCTGTACCACAATGGCGGCAGCAGCTGGGTCAACCAGGTTGATAGCCAGTGCTTTCACGCCTTTGGCCAGCAGGACATCGACCTGATCGTTTTGTTTGGATTGGTCGTTCTGCGAGTCATTCATCAGCAGTTCGACGCCACCCAGGGCTTTGGCTTCTTTTTCAATATCTTTGCGCACCATCGACATGAAGTTATCGTCGTATTTGTAGATGGTGACGCCGATACGGGTATCCGCGGCATGGGCGGAGGCTCCGAACATCATGCTGGCAACCAGGGCGGTGAGAGTGAAAACCTTCTTATTCATGATATCTCCGGGTTTATGCAGGGTAGTTCTCAGTCCGGCCGCACAACGCAAGGTAGACGTAGTACGGCAGTCAGTTAGTCGTCATCAGTGGCGGGTAACGCCAGTCTGATGGAGTTTGCAGGCATGGCCCGCTTAAAGCCTGACTTCCCTGTTTCAGGCGGCGTTCGCCGGTTGGCTGCGCGACCTGATAATGCATCCTGAATATAAACAGCGTCCTGAAACTGATATTGTGAACGTTTTCGCCGTGGCGGCCGCTAACAATTCAACTGACTGGGCGACCGTGTTACAAGGCGTCCGGCCTACGCAGTACGCCACCATCATAGAGAGCGCAATGTTAATTAACTGTGAATTTACTCACAAATTGAAAGCGGTTACATGGATGATTTGAATGAATTAGTGACCGCTTCCACATTTTAACGGGCCGCCACCGAGTGCCGCCGTACCAGCGTCGGCATGAAACAGTGTCTGGCCGTTGGGTCCAGCAACCCGGCCGCGCCTTTTAGCGCCAGTTCTGTGGCGATTTTCGCCATAGAAACAATAGGGTAGCGGATAGTGGTCAGGCGTGGGTCGGTGTAACGGGAGATGGGGATATCATCGAAGCCGACCACAGAGAACCGTTCCGGTACCGAAATGCCATTATCTTTCAACGCCATTAAGGCACCCGCGGCCATACCGTCGTTATAAGCGAAGACGGCTGTTAACTGCTGGTTGCGTCCCAGCAGTTCCACCATCGCCGCTTCTCCCCCCTGCAGGTCAGGCTCGCCGGCGGCAATCCACTCATCAGGCGGCTCGATGCCATGTTCCTGTAACGCTTGTCGCCAGCCAGTCAGACGTTCCGTTACGTCTTCTATCGGGTGACTGGATCGCAGATAACCAATGCGTTGATGCCCTTGTTGTAACAACATGCGGGTCGCCATCATGGCACCGCTGACGTTATCGAGGCAGACGCAGCGGTGCGCGTAGTTCGGCAGCACCCGGTTGATCAGCACCATGCCGGGGACCTGATCCATGAATCCTGCCAGCTCCTCATCGGATAAGGCTTTGGCATGTACGATCAGCGCGTTACAACGCTGGCGGATCAGGACTTCGATGGCATGCCGTTCCTTTTCTTCCTGGTGATAGGAATTGTTGATCAGCACATGCTTTTGCAGGCGCTGCGCCACGGTATCAACGGCTTTGACCATCGCGCCGAAGAACGGGTCCGATACGTCCATGACCACCACGCCGATGGTGTCACTGACCTGTGATGCCAGTGCCTGCGCGTTAGCATTCGGCCGGTAGCCCAATTGTTCGACGGTCTGCAGCACCAGATCGCGTGTCTGTTGGGTGACCGCGCTGTTGTTATTGAGCACACGGGAAACGGTAGCGATGGAAACGCCCGCCTGACGTGCGACATCACGGATGGTAATCATGCAACTCACCACAGAAGAAAAAGTTCACAAGGGCGCCTCTGGCATTCAACCTGTTGGGGGCTATTCTGTCAGGCGTTATGGATAGACTACGTGAGTCATGTCACAGTGATGAAAGCGGTTACATACAATTCTGTAACCTTTGTGACGAGGGTCATTATCCGGGAAAAAGATCGCGGCCAGATGCGACAATCTTGATGAAGGAAGGATGAGGAACGGACACGGGGATAACGCCCCGGTGATGCCGGGGCGTAAAGCAGAGTGGAAGCTAAAGAGGACGCTTTATTCAGCGGCGTAGCCGCTTTCGGGAATCACTTCGCCGTCAAGCCAGGCGTGATTATCGCGCAGCGCCAGACGTCCAGCCAGGAACCAGCCGACAACCAGCGGGTAGATGCTGTGTTCCTGCGTTTGCACCCGCTCTTGAATATCCTGCTCGGTATCGCCGGGAAAAATGGGCACTCTGGCTTGCAGAATAACCGGGCCACCGTCCAACTCTTCGGTGACAAAATGCACCGAAGTACCGTGCTCGCTGTCGCCGTTTTCCAGCGCCTTGCGGTGGGTATGCAGGCCAGGATATTTAGGTAATAGCGATGGGTGGATATTCAGCATCTTCCCCAGAAAACGGGTAACAAATTCGGCGCTGAGGATCCGCATATATCCGGCCAATACCACGACATCAGGCTGATATTTCTCGATTTCGATTGCCAGAGCGGCATCGAAATCGGCACGACTGGCGTAATCGCCCGGCAGTAACGCGTGGGTAGCGATACCAGCGTCACGAGCCCGCTTGAGACCGAAAGCATCAGGGTTATTGCTCAATACCGCACTAATTCGCCCGGGAAGGTGACCATGCTGACAGGCGTCAATTAACGCCTGCAGATTGCTTCCCTGACCTGAAATCAGGACAACGATGTTTTTCATCACTGGATGACCACGGTTTCTCCGCCATCGGTACGGGTAATAACACCGATTTTCCAGGCGGTTTCACCGTTGCTGGTAAGGTGAGCGATAGCATTGTCCGCTTGTTCGGCTGGCAGCGCGATGATCATGCCCACGCCACAGTTAAAGGTGCGGTACATTTCGTGGCGGCTAACGTTGCCGTTTTGCTGCAACCACTGGAACACAGACGGCCACTGCCAGCTGGATTCTTCAATCGTCGCCTGCATACCTTCCGGCAGTACGCGCGGAATATTTTCCCAGAAACCACCGCCGGTGAGGTGAGAAATGGCGTGTACGTCTACGTTTTCAATCAGTGACAGGACGGATTTCACGTAAATTTTAGTCGGGGCCAGCAGATGGTCAGCCAGTGGTTTGCCATCCAGTTGAATCTGTTCCGGATTAGCGCCACTCACTTCGAGGATTTTACGGATCAGCGAGTAACCGTTGGAGTGCGGGCCGCTGGAAGCCAGTGCGACCAGTGCGTCGCCTTCGCGTACTTTACTGCCGTCAATAATCTCGGCTTTTTCAACCACGCCGACGCAGAAACCGGCCACGTCGTAATCATCACCGTGGTACATGCCGGGCATTTCAGCCGTTTCGCCACCCACCAGTGCACAGCCAGACTGTTTGCAGCCTTCGGCGATACCGGTGATAACGCGAGCGGCGGTGTCCACATCCAGCTTGCCGGTGGCGTAATAATCCAGGAAAAACAGCGGCTCGGCACCTTGTACCACCAGGTCGTTGACGCACATTGCCACTAGGTCGATACCAATCGTATCGTGACGCTGCAGGTCCATCGCCAGACGCAGCTTGGTGCCAACCCCATCGGTACCGGAAACCAGTACCGGTTCGCGGTATTTTTGCGGTAAGGCGCACAGGGCACCGAAACCGCCCAATCCACCCATGACTTCCGGGCGACGGGTCTGTTTCACTACACCTTTGATACGGTCTACCAATGCATTGCCAGCATCAATATCCACGCCTGCGTCTTTATAGCTGAGAGAGGTTTTATCGGTCACTGCGGAGTCCCCACGGAGGTTACGATTGGTTTAAAAAATGGAGCGCGCTAATTCTAACAGCGTAAGCAAACGTTTGCGAGCGGTGTCTTCGCTGTGTGACGCTTTCGTCAGGAGACGATGGAGGCCGTTATCGGCGGTCTGGGGGATGGATAGCGATAATTTCCGTTTTCGCTTGATTTGGATCAGACTGGAATCTATGGCGTACATTTGAAAAAGCGGTATAATCCCGCGATTTTTTTGGCCGTCCACTGCCGATGGGGAGTAAAAAGTAATGAAAATCGTCGAGGTAAAACACCCGCTCGTTAAGCATAAACTGGGTCTGATGCGCGAGCACGATATCAGTACCAAGCGTTTTCGCGAACTGGCGTCTGAAGTCGGTAGTTTACTGACCTATGAAGCCACCGCCGATCTGGCGACGGAAAAAGTGACCATCGAAGGCTGGTGCGGCCCGGTTGAAGTTGACCAAATCAAGGGTAAAAAAATTACCGTCGTACCGATCCTGCGTGCTGGCCTTGGCATGATGGAAGGGGTGCTGGAAAACGTACCGAGTGCGCGTATCAGCGTGGTAGGGATGTACCGTGACGAACAAACTCTGGAGCCGGTCCCTTATTTCCAGAAACTGGCTTCTAACATCGACGAACGCATGGCGCTGGTCGTTGACCCGATGCTGGCGACTGGCGGCTCGATGATTGCCACTGTCGACCTGCTGAAGAAAGCGGGTTGCCGCAGCATCAAGGTGCTGGTACTGGTTGCCGCGCCTGAAGGTATTGCCGCGCTGGAGAAAGCGCATCCGGATGTGGAGCTGTACACCGCCTCTATCGACAAGGGCCTCAACGAACACGGTTACATTATGCCGGGCCTGGGCGATGCGGGCGACAAGCTGTTTGGTACGAAATGATATCCAGCCGACTGTAGAGTCGGCTTTTTTTTGCGTATAAGCCGCCGTTTCTGACCTAACCTAATGGCTGGCCCTGCGCATTCCACGGATGGCGACATTTTTTCAGCGTCGATGGAAAGTGGTCGACGCTGAACTTTCTGCCGGGGTTCCCGGTATTTTTCAGTCTGAGACACAGAGGAAAACACGATGACTCGTCGCGCCATCGGCGTCAGTGAACGCCCCCCGCTTTTGCAAACGATACCGCTGAGTTTCCAGCATCTGTTTGCGATGTTCGGAGCCACCGTACTGGTGCCCATTCTGTTCAAGATTAACCCGGCGACCGTACTGCTGTTCAACGGTATCGGTACATTGCTTTATCTGTTTATCTGTAAAGGTAAAATCCCGGCGTATCTGGGCTCTAGTTTTGCGTTTCTCTCTCCGGTCTTTCTGCTATTGCCGCAGGGATATGAAGTGGCGCTGGGCGGCTTTATTCTGTGCGGCGCACTGTTTTGTCTGGTGGCGTTACTGGTGAAAAAAGTCGGAACCGGCTGGCTGAACGTGATTTTCCCGCCAGCGGCAATGGGGGCGATTGTTGCGGTGATCGGGCTGGAACTGGCGGGTGTGGCGGCCAACATGGCGGGCTTGCTGCCGGCTACCGGTACTGAAATGGACACCAAGACCGTCACCGTTTCGCTGGTAACACTGGCGGTAACCGTGCTGGGTTCCGTCTTGTTTCGCGGTTTTCTGGCGATTATCCCTATCCTGATTGGCGTACTGGTGGGTTATGCGCTTGCTTTCGTGATGGGCATGGTGGATTTAACGCCGATCGCTCAGGCGCACTGGTTCGCTTTACCCACCTTTTATACACCGCGTTTTGAGTGGGTGGCGATGCTGACGGTACTGCCAGCCGCGCTGGTGGTAGTCGCCGAACATGTGGGCCATCTGGTGGTCACCGCCAATATCGTGAAAAAAGATCTGATGCGTGACCCAGGTCTGCACCGGTCGCTGTTTGCTAACGGTATTTCGACCATGCTATCCGGCTTTTTTGGTTCCACACCGAATACGACTTACGGTGAGAATATCGGCGTACTGGCGATCACGAAAGTGTACAGTACCTGGGTTATTGGCGGAGCGGCGATCATTGCGATTCTGCTCTCTTGCGTCGGCAAGCTGGCAGCGGCAATTCAGGCCGTGCCGGTTCCGGTAATGGGCGGTGTGTCGCTGCTGCTGTACGGTGTTATCGGTGCATCCGGTATTCGCGTGCTGATCGAATCCAAAGTGGATTACAACAAGGCGCAGAATCTGATTCTGACCTCGGTCATCCTGATCATCGGCGTTAGCGGTGCGAAGATCCACCTGGGCGCGGTCGAGCTCAAAGGGATGGCGCTGGCCACGGTGGTGGGGGTGTTCCTGAGCCTCGTGTTCCGCGTTATCAGCCTGTTCCGTAAAGAAGAAGAGGTGATTGATGTGAGTGACGACGCGAGCGACAAAACGTCTGCTCACTCATCTTCTGCACATTAATTCTCCGGCCCGTCGATGTTGCGACGGGCGGTGCGTTGAACCGGCGGGATGCCGGTTCAATCGCAAAAGGTTTCTATGCTAAACTTGATTCGTTTTCCTGCCTGTTTGGTTTGAGGTGCTTCTGAACACACCGGCACAGTTATCATTGCCACTCTATTTACCCGATGACGAAACCTTTGCCAGTTTCTACCCGGGAGAAAACACGTCTCTGCTGGCTGCTATCCATACGACGTTAGAACAGGAACATGGCAGTTACATCTATTTCTGGTCACGTGAAGGCGGTGGTCGTAGTCACCTGTTGCATGCAGCCTGTGCTGAATTGTCCCGTCTTGGTCGTGCGGTCGGCTATGTGCCGCTGGATAAGCGTGCCTATTTCGTTCCAGAGGTACTGGACGGGATGGAGCAACTGGCGCTGGTCTGTATCGACAATATTGAAGCGATCGCCGGTGATGAAGCGTGGGAAATGGCGCTGTTTAATTTGTACAACCGCATTCAGGAAGGCGGGCGTACCCGTCTGCTGATTACCGGCGATCGACCGCCGCGTCAGATCAATCTGCAACTGGCGGATCTGGCTTCGCGTCTCGACTGGGGGCAAATCTATCGGTTGCAGCCATTGTCGGATGAAGAAAAAGGCGAAGCGTTACAATTGCGGGCTCGGTTGCGTGGTTTTGAACTGCCGGAAGACGTCAGCCGTTTTCTGCTAAAACGGCTGGACCGGGAAATGCGCACGCTATTTATGACGCTAGACCAGCTCGATCACGCGTCCATCACTGCCCAACGTAAACTGACGATCCCTTTCGTCAAAGAGATCCTCGGGCTGTAACGCCGTCTGTCACAGGATATCCAATACCTGCTCTGGTGGGCGACCCAGTTTAGCGTGGCCGTTGGCAATCACGATTGGGCGTTCAATCAATTTCGGGTGGGTGACCATTGCCTCAATCAGTTGAGCCTCTGTCAGTGTGTCGTCAGCCAGATTCAACTCGCGGTACAACTCCTCTTTTCGACGCATCAGTTCGCGCGCACTGTTAAATCCCAGTTGTTTAATCAGCCTGGTGAGGGTCGCGGCATCCGGTGGCGTATCCAGATACAACACCACCTCCGGTTCGATGCCTTGTTGCTGGAGCAGCGTCAGTGTTTCTCGGCTCTTGGAGCAGCGGGGGTTATGATAGATGGTCACTGATTTACTCATTCCATTTACCTTTTTCAGGATTTTTCATAAGGGCGGAAACGTTGCTGCATAGCACGTAACTGGTCGATGCGGGCGTCGTAGCGTGCCTGATCGAGGCTGCCGAGCTTGCTTTGCGAGCTGGCGTTACTCAGCAAACGAATCGCCTGATCCAGTTTGCCGTTAAGTGCCAGGCTTTCCGCCCGGGATGCCAGCTCTTCACCGCGCATATTCTGTGCTGCAGACGCCTGCGCCAGTAAGTCCCAGCCATTTGGATCGTCCGGATGGGCATACGTGTATTTACGCAAGATACGGATAGCGTCGGCGGATTTATGGCTTTCTACCATCGCGTTAGCCAGATTGATCTGCAGTACTGGATTGTCCTGCGCATCCGGCACTTTCTGCAAACGGGCAACGGCTTGATCCGCGCGCTGCTGGCCGATGTCGATATCGGTCATGAGATCAAGAAACCAAGGGCTTGACGGCGATTTATCTAGCAAGGGTTGCAGTGCCGTGCGTGCTTCATCGTATTTCTTGGCTTGGTAAGCCCGAATAGCACGACCGTATTGAGCGGCCTGCTGCTCGCGGGCGTTGCCTTTGGCCCAGTTATCCAACAGGGCGGCGCCATACGGGTTATCTTGCGAGACGTACATTCCCAACACGCGCGCCTTGGCGAACAGAAAATCCTGCGAGGAGTGCACCGGCGTGGATTTCATCTGATTGGCGCGGTTGCGGGCGTCTGACAGTCGGCTTTCCGGCAATGGGTGAGTCAGCAACATTTCTGGCGGTTTAGTGGCGTAGCGTGAGAGGTCCGCCAATCGTTGCAGGAAATTGGGCATCGCCTGTGGGTCAAACCCGGCTCGTTGCAATACCTGAATCCCGATGCGGTCCGCTTCCTGTTCATTCGCCTGGGTAAAGCTGATGACGCTTTGCTGTGCCCCCGCTAGCGTGCCGCTGAGTGCGGCGAACCCGGCCTGTGGGTTTGCCATCGCCAGTAGCAGTGAACCAAACGCGCCAGCCCAGGCGAGCGGGGCGCTGGCTTTCTGGGCTTCCATGGCGCGGGCCAAATGACGCTGGGTTACGTGGGAGATTTCGTGCGCCAGTACCGAGGCCAGCTCACTTTCACTTTCCACATAGCGGAATAACCCGGAGTGCAGCACGACATTGCCGCCGAAGAAGGCGAAGGCGTTGATTTCGTCGTTGTTGACCAGAAAGAAGTGAAACGGCGTACGCACGGAATCGGCCGACTTAACCAGCCGCCCGCCCAACTGATTGATGTACTGCAGCAATAGCGGGTCGTTAATCAGCGGTGCACCGGCACGCAGCTGGCGCAGGTAAAAATCCCCCATCACCAGTTCCTGATTAATACTGAGCGTTCCGCCCGCGGTGGTGCCGATATCCGGCAACGTGTCCTGTGTCGTGGCTGTGACCATCAGCGGGCTTGCGCTCAGTAACGCGCCTGCCAGTATGGCGATGACCGTCTGTTTGAACCGATAGGACATAACGAAGACAACCTTTCGAACAACCTGAAAGAATGGTCATCATCTTAGCCAGCAGTGGCACACAATGAAACATGAATAGGGAAAAAGGCGGTGTAAAAAATGGGAAATGCGTGGTGGTCTGTGGTTTGCCGACGCACCGAATACCGCGTCGGCAATAATCAGGAGCAGAATAATCAAGAAAAGGAAAAGGTTCAGGCACCTTTTAAGTAATTCAGTACGATATCGTGGTGATTACTGGTCTTGAAGTCATCGAATACTTTTTCGATGTTGCCTTCAGCGTTGATCAGAAAACTGACCCGGTGAATGCCATCATAGGTTTTACCCATAAAGGTCTTTTCACCCCAGACGCCGAACTGCTCTGCTACCTGATGGTCTTCATCAGCCAGCAAGGTAAAGTTCAGCAGCTCTTTTTCCGTAAAGCGGGACAATTTCTCCGGCTTATCGGTGCTGATACCCAGAACCTCAACGCCGAATGTCTTCAGCTCGTCCATGTTATCGCGAAGCCCACAGGCTTGCACGGTGCAACCTGGCGTCATGGCCTTGGGATAGAAATACACCAACACCCGTTGTCCCTGGAAGTCGGCCAAATTAACTTGTTCGCCATCCTGGTCGGGCAAGCTAAATTTCGGTGCGGTATCACCGGCTTTCAGTGTGGTCATCACTACTCTCCATCTTTCTCTTCGTGCTGTGGATAGTTCACGACGCTAATACTGCCTTGCGCGTGCAGTTCTGTACATAGCTGATGAAAGGCTGGCTCAATAATTGAACCGGCTAACGCAGCCGGGCTGTGCGCCGTAATCTGGATATACAGTTGCGGCGGCGTATCGCCATCGGCAGGGCGGGTTTTGGACACCAGCTCGGCGATGTTCATTTGATGAGAATCAAACAGATCAGTAAAGCGTTCAATGATGTGTGGGGAGTCAGCAACATCCACTTTGACCCACACGGTGGCAGGCATCGGCGGGCGGGACTGCGATTCTGTACGTTTCATCACAATCAGCAAATCCAGTTCGACACCTTTGAGCGGCAGGGTGGATTCGATAAGCGTAATCGCGTTCCAACTGCCAGAAAGCAACATGATAAACGTGAACTCGGTGCCCAGCATCGCAAGTCGGCTATCTTCGATGTTGCAACCACAGCTACTGACGTGGCGGGTAATCGTATTAACGATACCGGGACGATCCGTCCCCAACGCGGTAATGACCAGATAGTGTTCTTGTGGGCGCGGCAAAATAGTGCTTCCTGTACAAAATGTTGGGAGTAACATGGTAAACATAAAAAAAACCACCTGCCAAGCGCAGACAACCACGGTTGTCTGCTTGCTTTTGCATAGAAGTCAAAAGTACCATGAAGCACTTGTTTGTGGAGGGGATGGCTAATGTTTACGGGTAGTATTGTTGCTCTGGTGACGCCGATGGACGACAAAGGTGCCGTTGATCGCGCGAGCCTGAAAAAACTGATTGATTATCATGTCGCTAGCGGTACGTCCGCGATTGTGTCTGTGGGCACCACCGGCGAGTCCGCCACCTTGAGTCACGATGAGCATGGCGACGTGGTGATGTTGACGCTGGAATTAAGCGACGGCCGAATCCCGGTTATCGCCGGTACCGGTGCCAATTCAACGGCTGAGGCGATTTCCCTCACCCAGCGTTTTAACGATACGGGTGTGGCCGGGTGCCTGACCGTGACGCCGTATTACAACAAGCCGACCCAGCATGGTTTGTTCCTGCATTTCAAGGCGATTGCCGAGCACACCGACCTGCCGCAGATCCTCTACAATGTGCCATCCCGTACGGGTTGTGACATGTTGCCGGAAACCGTCGCCCGTCTGTCAGAAGTCAAAAATATTGTTGCCATTAAGGAAGCGACCGGGAACTTAAGCCGTGTCAGCCAGATCCAAGAGCTGGTTCATGAAGATTTCATTTTGCTGAGCGGCGACGACGCCAGCTCGCTGGACTTTATGCAACTCGGTGGCAACGGCGTGATTTCCGTGACAGCCAATATCGCGGCCCGTGAAATGGCGGCGCTGTGCGAGCTGGCGGCTCAAGGGAATTTCGTTGAAGCCCGCCGTCTTAATCAGCGTCTGATGCCGTTGCATCATAAACTGTTTGTTGAACCCAATCCGATTCCGGTGAAATGGGCCTGTAAGGCATTGGGATTGATGGCGACCGATACGCTTCGTCTGCCGATGACGCCGCTGACCGATGCCGGTCGCGACGTGATGGAGCAGGCTATGAAGCAGGCGGGTCTGCTGTAACCGTTAGGGAGATTTGATGAGTTCTTCATTGCAAAAGTCGATGGTGGCAAAGGTTGTCGGTGTTTCGCTGATCATGTTGCTGGCCGCCTGTACCAGCGATCAACGCTACAAGCGTCAGGTTAACGGCGATGAATCCTATCTGCAAACCCCCGAACACCGGGCGTTGAATGTACCGCCCGGTCTGATTCTGCCGCTGCAGAATGGGGATTTCGATATTCCTCCAGTCAACCAGAATGGGCTGGTTGGTAAAGCGCTGGATATTCGCCCGCCGATGCAGCCATTGGCTTTGTTGAATGGTTCCCGCGGTCAGGTGTCTGGCAATACGGCGACGTTGTTGCTGGAGAACAATGCGCGCAACAGCAGTCTGTGGTCGGTGTTGACGCAGGTCCTCCAGTCGAAAGGCTACACGATTGCCAGCCGCCAGGATGCCAACCGGACGCTGACGACCGATTGGATCACCTGGAAGCGTGAAGATGAAGATGTCGCGCATCAGGCGCGTTACCAGATAACGCTGCAGACGCAAGGCTATCAACTGGCGTTGACCGTGAAACTGCTGGATCTGCAGCAGAACACCAGCCCGGTGACAGATAGTAGCGAAACTCAGCGTTATACCGCGATGATGCTCAATACGCTGTCTGACGAACTGGATAAGCGCCTGAACGATAATGACAGCGCTCAGGCTAGCCGTAACAGCCAGCAGCTCAATGTGCAGAGCGGTGCTGATGATTCCGGTCTGCCATTGCTGGTGGTGCGTGGTACCTACAATCAGGTATGGGACCGTCTGCCGAAAGCGCTGGATAAAGTCGGGATGACTGTTAACGATCGCAGCCGTCCGCAAGGTTCGGTGTCTGTCAGCTATAAGGCACCGAGCAGCGGAACCTGGAATGAACTGGGGGCGCGCGATCCACAATTGCCGAACGGCGATTACAAACTGCAGGTCGGTGATTTGGGTAACCGCAGTACGCTGCAATTTATCGACTCCAAAGGGCATACGCTAAGCCAGTCGCAAAATGATGCGCTGGTCGCTGTGTTGCAGGCCGCGTTCAGCAAGTCGTAAAACGCAAAAGGGTCGGGTTCTCCGGCCCTTCTTCATTTAGTCATCAACGTGATGGGTTTATCAACACGTTCAATTAACGGGCCCGGTGCGGGTGGCCCTTACTTGTGTGGAGTAATAAAAGATGCAAAAGCTAGCTGAGTTGTATCGCGGAAAAGCGAAAACGGTCTACACCACGGAAGATCCGGATCTGTTGGTGCTGGAGTTCCGCAATGATACGTCAGCAGGGGATGGTGCTCGCATTGAGCAGTTTGATCGTAAAGGGATGGTGAATAACAAGTTCAACCACTTCATCATGACCAAGCTGGAAGAAGCCGGGATCCCAACCCAGATGGTGAGCCTGTTGTCGGATACTGAAGTACTGGTGAAAAAGCTGGAAATGGTACCGGTCGAATGCGTAGTGCGTAACCGTGCTGCAGGATCGCTGGTTAAACGCCTGGGTATCACTGAGGGTGAGATTCTCAATCCGCCGTTGTTCGACCTGTTCTTGAAAAACGACGCCATGCACGACCCGATGGTGAACGAGTCCTACTGCAAGACCTTCGGCTGGGTCAGCGAAGAGAATCTGGCACGTATGAAGGAACTGAGCTACAAAGCCAATGAGGTACTGAGCAAGCTGTTTGGCGATGCGGGCCTGATCCTGGTGGACTTTAAGCTGGAGTTCGGTCTGTTCAAGGGCGAAGTGGTGCTGGGCGACGAGTTCTCGCCGGACGGTAGCCGCCTGTGGGATAAAGAAACCCTGAACAAAATGGATAAAGACCGTTTCCGTCAGAGCCTGGGTGGCCTGATTGAAGCCTATGAAGAAGTCGCACGCCGTCTGGGTGTTAAACTGGACTAACTGCGCAATCGTTTACGTTCTGGCAGGCGGCTGTAGTTTCCGGTTGCCAGAACGGGACAGCTGTTTGCCTGATACCTGTTAATCTGCCAAAGGTCTATCTGGTAGCGATTTGTCTGACAAGTCGGCGCCTGTCAGCCCGTTGCCGGATACTGCCTGACGACATCCGATCGTAGGTCTCTCTGATGCTTCTTCGCGGCTGGTCTCCTGCTGCGTGGCACTCTTCATATTGCTTTAGTGAATCATGCTGTCTGAGTGAAATGAGTGCTATTATTTCCCGCCTGTGTGTCGACTGATTCAGGCAAGGATATGTTTTATGGCCTTTTTTGACCCAACGTTACTTATCTTACTGGCATTGGCTGCCCTCGGTATTATCAGCCAGAACATGACGGTTACCCTGGCTATTTTATTTTTGGTGGTGGTGCGCATTACCCCGCTGAATCACTATTTTCCGTGGGTGGAAAAATATGGCCTGTCGTTTGGGGTGTTGGTACTCACCATCGGCGTGATGGCTCCTATTGCCAGCGGCAAAATTTCTGCCGGTGATGTGTTCTCTTCGTTTTTACACTGGAAATCGTTGCTGGCGGTGGCTATCGGTATTGCAGTCTCCTGGCTTGGTGGGCGAGGCGTCGTACTGATGAGTAACCAACCTTCGGTTGTGGCCGGTTTGCTGGTGGGTACCGTGATGGGGGTAGCGTTATTTCGTGGCGTGCCAGTGGGGCCGCTGATTGCGGCGGGATTACTCTCGCTGCTGATCGGCAAAGGCTAAATTTTCTTCGGGGTGTGGCGTGGAATCTTTCGTTGTCAGCCAGCATTATCAGCAGCGCTGTGGCATTCGTCGCCTGCTGGTGTTAAGCGGCCAGCCTGACTGGTGCGGCGAGCAGGCTGTACGTTTGAGCGCTCTGCTGTCTGGTGACTGGTTGTGGGTGGGCACATCGGCACCACCGCTCATGAACCTTTTACCACCCGCACGCGTACGTGGTGTGTTGGGGCAGGAGTATCAGCACGCGATATTTGATGCCAGAGAAGGTTTCGATGCGCAAGCGCTGGCGGTGCTGGCAGGGGCGCTCAGGGCTGGCAGTTGGTTATTGTTGTTAGTTCCCGCGTGGGCGTCGTGGCCTGATAGCCCGGATACCGATAGCCTGCGCTGGAGCGAGCAACCACTGCCGATTGCCACGCCTCGCTTTATCCGACATGTGCAGCGCCAACTGTTGGCGGATGAAGAGGTCGTGGTATGGCGCCAGCAAGACGCCGAACCGGTGATTTCTCCCCCCGCACGTCGCCCGGATTGGTTGCCCGCTAGCGGTGAGCCGACATCTTGCCAGTACCGCATCGTGCAGCAACTGCAGCATACCGCGTGTGCCGTGTCGGTGATTACCGCACCGCGTGGGCGTGGCAAATCAACGCTGTCCGGTATGTTGGCGAGCCAGTGTCAGGGGGGATGTTGGGTAACGGCACCGTCACGTGCTGCTGGCGAGATTCTGTTGCGACAAGCCGGGGAGGCAGCAACATTTTGGGCACCGGACGCCCTGTTGGCGTTCTGTCAGCAGCACGGTACACCACCGGTAGACTGGCTGTTGATTGATGAAGCCGCCGCTATCCCTACGTCGCTATTGCGATCTTTATTGCCGTTTTTCCGTCGGGTGGTGATGACGACCACGGTTCAAGGCTATGAGGGGACTGGACGTGGTTTTCTGCTTAAGTTTTGTGCCTCATTGCCGGACTGGCAGGCTATCGAACTGACTGAGCCATTACGTTGGGCACAGCAGGATCCGCTGGAATACATTGTGGATCGCATGATGCTGTTTGATGCCGAAAAACGGGTACCGGAGCGACTTGATGCTTACCCCGTTATTCGTCCAGAGCAGCAGGACGACTGGCTGAGCCAACCTGAGCGCCTGGAAGGGTGTTATGGGTTACTCTGTAGCGCTCATTACCGCACTTCCGCTCTGGATTTACGCCGCTTGATGGATGCCCCCGGTATGTATGTTGCCAGCGCTTGTGTCGACGAGAAGATTGGAGGGGTTATCTGGCTGGTGGATGAAGGGGGATTATCGGCGACGCTGGCGCAGGAGGTCTGGGCCGGGCGACGTCGCCCAAGCGGAAATTTGGTAGCGCAGTCGTTGGCCGCACACGCTAATCAATGGCAGGCACCGGTGTTACGATCGCGTCGTATCAGTCGTATCGCTGTGCTAGCCGCCCATCGAGGTCAGGGAATCGGTCTGGCACTGGTGCGAGAGCAACAGCAACAGGCTCAACAGGCGCGGCTGGATTTTCTGTCTGTCAGTTTCGGTTTTCAGCCAGACTTGTGGCAGTTCTGGCAACGTTGCGGGTTCCAACTGGTGCGTATCGGTAGTCATGTTGAGGCCAGCAGTGGGTGCTATAGCGCGATGGCGCTGTTCCCGCTCAGTGAGGCAGGGGAAGCGTTGACTGCTTTAGCACACCATGAATTACGTCGGGATTGGTTTTGGCTGCGGCGCGATATTCCGTTGACGCTGGATTTGCCACTGGAGACAGAACAGGCATTCACGGTTGATGACTGGCGTAATCTGGCGGGGTTTGCTCTGGCTCACCGTCCGCCGGAAGCCTGTCAGGGGGCGTTGTCACGTTTGGTATTCCACTCGCCGATGGCATTGGTGGCCTTAAGGCTGTGGCTTGAGCAAGGTAAAAGCGCAGCGGAGTGTGTTCAGCAACTGCAACTGGCGGGCAAAAAGGCGTTGGTTCAGCGCTGGCGTACCGAAACGGCCCAGGCGTTGCAGCATTTGGATGCCGCACAATGGCAATGCTGGCATGACATTATCCTATAGCGAAATAAGTGGTTTTATTCCTCAAATTTATTTCAAGTGGTAACGATCACAATTTTGCAACTAAAACTGTGAGATGACCTGCTGATTTCCTCCGTTCATATACACTGATCCTGATACAGGATAATGGAATAACTTGTTCAATAAACCTCAATATTGACCCGCCATCGAGGGGCGTATAGTGACCGCTGAATATTTTACATAGTCGGTTCCCCCAGAAGAGAACCGCAGGAGAGGCGATATGAAGCATGACTATTTTGTGGTGCAACAGCCACCTTCACCTAAGCAGTTGTTTTTACTATTTCACGGCGTAGGCGACAACCCGGTTTCTATGGGACAGATTGGCCGTTATTTTGCTGATGCATTTCCCATGGCGCAGGTTATCAGTGTGGGAGGGCCGGAAGCGATTGGCTTGGGCGAAGGACGCCAGTGGTTTTCGGTTCAGGGGATAACGGAAGATAACCGTGCCCGCCGCGTGAATGCCGTTATGCCGCGTTTTATTGATACGGTTCGCTATTGGCAGGCGTCCACGGGAATCGATTATTCCCACACGGCGTTGATTGGTTTTTCTCAGGGTTCAATCATGATTCTGGAAGCGCTGAAAGCAGAGAAGAATCTGGCTGGTCGGGTGGTGGCATTCAGTGGCCGTTTTGCCACGCTGCCTGACCAGCCGATGTACGATGTGGTGGTTCATCTGGTTCATGGTGAGGAAGACCCGGTGATTACCGTCGAGCATGCCCGGCAGGCAGCACAGAGCTTGCGCGCTCAGGGATCGGATTTTACGTTGGATCTGGTGCCGCAACTCGGGCACGCCATCGATGGCCGCATGATGGAATACGCGCTGGACCGACTGCATCACTATATTCCTAAACGTTTCTGGGATGAGGCGGTGATGGGGGAGCGCGGTGAGCTGGTGGCATTCCGCTAACTGACCGATGACGGGTTTCGTGTTTTAAGCTACGTATTTTAAGCCAGAAATGCGGCAGAAATCGCCCATCAATAAACAGGCCGGGCCACAATAGTGACCCGGCCTTATGATGTTCAGTGTATGCCTCAGGGTTTTTTTTGCGGCCAGTCGTCTTCGTCATCCCACTGCGCGTTGTTATCGCGGTGTGGCGGCAAAGGCGGTTTGTTATTCAAAAAGCGTTTATGGTCAAGGCGACGTAGCTCCTTGATACCGTTGACCAGCATCCCCAATAGCACCAGCAGTATTACCCACCAGTAATCAGCCAGCCATCCCATGGTTGTTCCTCATTATTTTAGCGACTCTTATCGTATAAGCCTTATTGTAGCTGGTGAGCTGCCATCATTTCAGGTTATCGGTAAATACAGACCGGTTGCATGTCAGCGGATACGCTGTTTATCAACCGATATATTGTGTATCAACAGACAGTATAAAGCGCTGAAACAGGCCCAGTAGATTGGGTTCCAGCCACTCCCGCCCGGCGATGTCTTCGCCTTGCCAGGCTTGTAAAATGCACTCAGGCGTTAGCTGTGACTGAGCAACCTGAGCCAGCGGTGCGTAGCTGAGGTGCCAGGGTTCTATTGCGACACCACCGTTATCCTGGGCGAAGGGTCGGTAGAAACCAAAGCTGGCCATATGGCGGGTGAGCCAGTCGTTCAGACTGGAAAAATAACCGCCTGATTGGTATTCCCAGGGTTCCAGTTGCAATTTCTGACCGGTAGGTAATAGGTCCGGATCGTAAACATCCAGATCACTGCCCCAATGGTGGCGGCTGCCGCCCGGCAATGCGGACCAGCGCAGAATAGCCTCGCAACGAGCGCCTTCATCCAGCGCTAGTGCATCAAGCGGCTGGCTGTGCTGGTCCAGCAGTGGGCGCAGGCCGGTAAACTTGCCATTCCAGATCTGGCGCTGGCGGTCAAAATCCCTAAATGTGCTGGCAGGCTGTAAATTGAATCCAGCTTGTCGCGCCGCCTGCTGCATGGCAGTAAACGCCGCGACCGCTTCAGGCTGTAGACGATGCGAACCGCTCAACATCACCAGATGACGGTCGCTTTTGCCAGTCAGGCAGGCGGGGGACATCATGCGATCAATTGCTCCATAATGCGTTGATACATGCGGCTGAGCAGTTGCAAGTCAGCAGCGTTAACGCACTCGTTCACTTTATGGATGGTGGCGTTGACAGGCCCCAATTCGACCACTTGAGCACCCATACGGGCAATAAATCGCCCGTCTGACGTTCCGCCGGTAGTCAGGAGTTGCGGTGTGATTTCGCTGTAGTGTTCCACCGCGTTGACGACGGCATCGACCAGTTCACCGCGTCCGGTCAGGAATGGGTGACCAGATAACTGCCATTCCAGCGTGTAATTAAGCTGGTGACTATCGAGTAGAGTCTTGACCTGCTCTTTAATCAGTTCATCGGTCAGCTCAGTGCTAAAGCGGAAATTGAACTGGACGAACAGTTCGCCGGGGATAACGTTATTGCTACCGGTACCGGCGTTAATATTGGCTATCTGCATGCTAGTAGGCGGGAAGAACTCATTGCCCTGATCCCAGACGGTCTCCACCAGCTCATTGAGTGCGGACATCGCCCGATGCACCGGGTTATCCGCCAGATGTGGGTAAGCAACATGCCCCTGAACACCGTGAACCCGCAGATTGGCGGTGATGGAGCCGCGTCGGCCATTTTTCACCACATCGCCAACACGTTCGGTACTGGATGGCTCGCCGACCAGGCAATAGTCCAACCGTTCCTGGCGTGCCATCAATGCTTCGACCACCTTGACGGTACCATTGACGGCACTGGCTTCTTCGTCGGAGGTGATGAGAAACGCCAGACGCCCCTGATGATTAGGATGCGTTGCAACGAAACGTTCTGCTGCTACCACCATGGCGGCCAGCGAGCCTTTCATGTCTGCCGCACCGCGCCCAAACAACATGCCATCGCGAATGGTGGGTTCAAAGGGTGGGGTTTGCCACTGGCTTTGGTTGCCAACCGGTACCACATCGGTGTGGCCGGCAAATGCCAGTGTCTTTCCCTGGCCGCGCCAGGCCCAGAAATTCTGGGTATCACCGAAGTCCATTGCTTCAATAATAAAGCCGATAGCTTTCAGACGCTCAATCATCAGTGCCTGACAACCTGCGTCATCCGGGCTGAGGGACGGGCGTTTAATGAGTTGCTGGGCCAGTTCAATTACCGGGCAAGACATGTGCGGTATTCTCCGTAAAAAAGTGCTGATAGCTGTCGTCACTAAAACCAAGCAGGGTTTTCCCGTCATCGGTTACCAGTAACGGGCGTTTTATCAACGCCGGTTGCTCCAGCATAACAGCTTTTGCCGCCACGTCGTTGTTGATGCTGTTGCGATAGGCTTCGTCCAGCTTACGCCAGGTGGTGCCGCGGGTGTTGAGCAACGGCTGCCAGCCAATGTCATCTATAAATGATTGCAGACGCTCTGCGGTTAACCCATCTGCCCGGTAGTCGTGGAAGCGATAGTCGATACGATGCTCTTCCAGCCAGCGACGGGCCTTCTTTATGGTGTCGCAGTTCTTGATTCCATACAGGGTGATAGCCATATATTTAAAACTCGTTATTTTTCATGTTATAAGGCGAAAAAGCATACCGCATAACGATGAAATACGGCAGAGTATTAAAATTATCTTAAGAAATCATAGGGTTGGAATTAACGAAAAGTTGCGGAAATGCGAAAGAGAGCACATTTCTGCGCCCCAAAGTCTTTATCTTGGTCAAAAAAGAAGCGTATAATAACCCTGTAAGACCACAAAGCCTTAAGGAGCTACCAACATGATCGAAATCGAACTCAACAACTGGAAAAGCTTCATCGACGCAATGCTGCGTAAGTAATTGCTGATGTATTTAGACTAGTACAATTTTATTTACTGTCATTAGTTACCAGGACCCATATTGAGTGTCACCAAAGCAGCAACCCACGGGTTGCTGCTTTTTTTATGTGACTGACAACGCTTTTAATGAACTGATTTATAAAAATTAATTTTCACTTAAGGTGGTTGTGTTATCCATAAACTCCCCCGTTTTACCCCATTTTTCTCTTTTCATTTTTGTGATCTATGTCGCTAATTTTCGCTCATGTTTTTCAGATTTCTGCCGCCGGTGGTGAAGGGTAAATGAGGAAGCCTGAGTAAATAAAAGAGGCTATTATTTGTATTTGTCGTTACCCATGTCGGTGAGCCACGTCGATCGAGGATTAAGGTGGTAAAGGCACAAGTTGATAACGACATCCGCAGGCAGAGATAAATGGGTTGGGTGACGCCGGAGTAGTAGTCAATGTGATCCCCGGTTCAGGCCATCGACATCTCAGTTTATCGCCCCGGCGTTTGCGATGACCGCGGTGCTAGTAAAATGTACTAATAAAAAGAGAGTAGTCACCCACGTATAAGATGCCAAATAATGCCGATGCGGCTGGTAAATCTGTGGGATGAATGGAGTCAGTTCGCTTTTTTATCATGTTTTATCACTTTTTGGTGATGTTCGGCTGGACAAATGCGCCGCTACTTGCTGTACTGTATTTGACACAGATTTTGTGTCGTTCATTCATGTAAAGGTAAGTTTGATGTCTAAGATTAAAGGTAGCGTTAAGTGGTTTAATGAGTCCAAAGGATTCGGTTTCATTACTCCGGAAGATGGCAGCAAGGACGTATTCGTTCACTTTTCTGCTATCCAGAGCAACGGTTTCAAAACCCTGGCTGAAGGTCAGCGCGTAGAGTTTGAAATCACCAGCGGCGCTAAAGGACCTTCTGCTGCTAACGTTATCGCTATTTAATTATACCGATTTCCTGAAAAACCCGCCTGATGGCGGGTTTTTATTTTGTATTTTACTCTTCTCTTAATGGGTGCTCAGCCAGCCCATCAGCGCAAATGCCAGTGCTGTCATCATCAGTGAACCAAGCAAATTAAGCAGCAGATTGAACAACGCCGCTGCCCATTCGCCGCTCTGCAGTAAGGTCACCATTTCGTAGGAAAAGGTGGAAAACGTTGTCAAACCACCGCAGAAACCGGTTGTGAGCAACAGTTTCCAGTGTGGCGGAAGGTCAGGCTGGCGGATGAAATAGCTCATGCAGGCACCGATAATGAAGGCTCCTGACAGGTTTGCCAGCAGCGTGCCCGCCGGAATCTGGGGAAACAGGCTGTTAAACCGCACACTCAATTGCCAGCGTGCGACGCTGCCAATCCCACCGCCAAGAAAAATAGCAAGTAACGTACTGTACATAGTCACCTTTTCGTTCAGGGGTAAGTTAGACTACTCTCGAAAGGGCACGCGTGATGCCGATTGAGGGACGCGTAGACATCATCAGCCGGAAAGGCGGTTATGGAGGAATGTCATCTCCGTTACTGTCTGATAAAGTTTACCTATATGCCGATGTGTTTTGTAGCCGTGGTAGTTTTACCAAATGTATCCGCCTGTTATGAAGGAGCCTGATATGAAGGTGGCGCTTGGTCAATTTGCTGTTCAGCGTTTATGGCAGGACAATGCCCAGACCTGCATGACATTAATGGTACAGGCTGCCTCTGTCGGTGCCGATCTGCTGGTGTTGCCGGAGGCTGTTCTGGCTCGCGATAACGCGGACCCGGAATGGGGCGTCGGGTGTGCCCAACCGATAACCGGCCCTTTTGTTAGCCAACTGCTGGCGGCGAGTCAGTCACTGGATATCAGCGTTGTGTTTACCTTGCATACCCCGGCGGCGGAAGGGAAAGTGCATAACACATTACTGGTTATCCGGCGGGGAGAAGTTCTGGCCCATTACCATAAACTGCATTTGTACGATGCTTTTGCAGTACAGGAGTCTCGTCGGGTGACGCCGGGAAGCGCATTGCCTCCGCTGGTGGAGGTTGCGGGAATGCGAGTCGGGCTGATGGTGTGTTACGACATTCGTTTTGCCGAGATGGCGCGTCAGTTGGCGATTAGCGGAGCTGATGTTCTGGTCGTCCCGGCCGCCTGGGTGAAAGGGCCGCACAAAGAAGCGCACTGGGAGTTACTGGCGCGAACCCGAGCGCTGGAAAATACCTGTTATCTGGTCGCGACCGGCGAGTGTGGCGACAGGAATATCGGTAATAGCATGGTGATAGACCCTATGGGGGTGGTGATTGCTCAGGCTGCTGAGCAACCGGAGTTGCTGCTGGCGGAGTTGCACCTGGAGCGAATTCAAACCGTTCGTCGCCAGTTACCTGTGCTACATCACAATCGCTTTAAGCCGCCTGTATTACGATAAGAGTAAGGCTATCCTGGTCGGGTAAAAACATCGGGTACTGCGTTGCGTCTTACTTTGTTACAGATAGGCATTGCCTTATCCGGTATATCGATTTAAAAAGAGCATTATTAGTGCATTAAAGCGCGCTGGCTTTTCCAGCTCACATCATCAGGTAGGTATGTATGGAAGGTATCAGTATTGCCAAACTTTTAGTGATTGGCGCCTTGATTGTTCTGCTGTTTGGCACCAATAAATTGCGCAGTCTGGGCGGCGATCTGGGCGCGGCTATCAAAGGCTTCAAAAAAGCCATGAACGATGATCAGCCAGCGGCGAAATCTTCCGCTCAGGACGAACATCCCGCTGCTATCAGCGAAACGCGTCCGAAAGAATAAACGTATCGGCTGACAGTATTGAAACGAAAAAGCGGAGGGGGTTACCCATCCGCTTTTTGTGTTGCCGATATTTTTGGTAAGGAAATGTTGCAGGTAATAACCTGTTATTTCACTTCAATCCCTTTGGCCTGCAGGTCTGCATGGTAGGAAGAGCGGACAAACGGACCACAGGCGGCATGGGTAAAGCCCATTGCCAGCGCTTCCGCTTTCATTTCTTCGAATTCTTCCGGCGGTACATAACGTTGTACCGGCAGGTGATGACGGCTTGGCTGCAGGTATTGTCCCAACGTCAGCATGGTCACACCGTGTCGACGCAAATCGCGCATCACATCCAGAATTTCGTCGTTGGTTTCCCCCAAGCCCACCATCAGACCGGATTTGGTTGGAATGGTTGGGTGCGACGCTTTGAATTTCTCCAGCAATTTTAACGACCATTCATAATCAGCACCCGGACGAACCTGACGATAAAGACGCGGCACGTTTTCCAGATTATGGTTGAACACGTCTGGCGGGGTAGCGGTTAAGATATCCAGCGCCCGGTCCATCCGGCCACGAAAATCCGGCACCAGTGTTTCGATTCTGATGGTTGGGTTTTTGCGGCGTATCGCACTGATACAGTCGGCAAAGTGCTGTGCACCGCCATCGCGCAGGTCATCACGGTCAACCGATGTGATGACCACATAACGCAACCCCATATCATGGATAGTTTGCGCCAGTTTTTCCGGCTCGTTGGCATCGGGCGTCAGCGGGCGGCCGTGGGCAACATCACAGAATGGGCAACGGCGGGTGCAAATAGCCCCAAGGATCATGAACGTGGCCGTACCATGATTAAAGCACTCTGCCAGGTTAGGGCAGGAGGCTTCTTCGCAAACCGAGTGCAGACCATTGCGGCGCATGGCGTCCTTGATGCCCTGAATCCGGCTGGAGTCCGCAGGTAATTTTATCTTCATCCATTCTGGTTTGCGGAGCATTTCCTGACGCTCGGTAGCGACGGTGCGTACCGGGATCAGGGCCATTTTGTCTGCATCGCGGTATTTGACGCCACGTTCGATCTGAATCGGTTTACTCATAGTTGCGTAATTTCCAGTTCTGAGTCGCTGTTATGAATTTATCTAAAATTCATTGGATTACGTGAGTGGTTAAACTTTTTTTTAAAAAACTCACAAAATTATATCATCTTTGTCTTCTGACGAGCAGCCATAGAACAACAAATTGCAGAAACAATGTAAATAAACTGTAACTGAATGGTTTTAGACTATGTCACTCGGCATGCAGCGGGTGCGGTTCTCCCTGCTGTGACCAGTCCCAGTCCAGCCATTCCTGCTGTTGGTAGTCCAGCTGTGCCATAAACGCCTGTACCATGACCGGAGCGGTGTCAGCTACCGTCGTACCGGGAACCAGTTCACTGAGCTGGGTCATGCTCATACCGGCATAGCCGCAAGGGTTGATACGCAGGAAAGGGGACAGATCCATCGCAATGTTTAGCGCCAGACCATGAAACGAACAGCCGTGCCGGATACGCAATCCCAGTGAGCAAATTTTACGCTCGCCGACATAGACGCCGGGAGCATCCGGGCGGGCATTCGCCTCAACAGCATAATGCGCCAGCGTGTTGATAACGGTATTTTCGATAGCGGTTACTAACTGGCGTACGCCCACTTTACGTCTTTTGATATCAATCAGCACATACATCACCTGCTGGCCGGGGCCGTGATAGGTGACCTGACCACCGCGATCGCTTTGAATCACCGGAATATCACCGGGCATCAGGACGTGTTCGGCTTTGCCTGCCTGACCCTGGGTAAAAACGGGCAGGTGTTGCACCAGCCATAACTCGTCGGCGCTGTGGCTATCCCGCTGCTCGGTAAAGGTATGCATGGCCTGCGATACCGGTTCATAAGGCTGTATGCCTAATTGACGCACTATGATGGTGTTGCGTGCTGTGAGCGTATCCTGTTGCAAGAGTGTCATCGTCGGGTAAAGAAGGGATGAGCGCAATTATAGCGAGGGGAGACTTGAGCGAATAGCGCTTTCCTCGCTTGTCTCCGGATTAGGGAGACAAGGCCGGAGAATCGGGCTGGTTAGAGCACCACACGCACAATATCGATGTTACCCAGCTCTTCGTAGAGCGTTTCAACCTGCTCAATATGGGTTGCGGTGATGGTAATCGACACGGAGTGGTAGTTGCCCTTGGTACTGGGTTTGACCTGTGGGGTGTAGTCACCGGGAGCATGGCGCTGGACCACTTCCACAACCAGATCCACCAGCTCCGGTTTTGCCAATCCCATGACCTTGTAGGTAAATGAACATGGAAATTCAAGCAGTTCGTTGAGTTTGGTTTTCATGGTGACTCCAGAGTTATTCATTAGTACAAAAATTACCACTCCCGCCGAAGCGGGAGTGTATAAGTATGACCGAAAGCGGGCTGTCGATCCTTTAGTGAGCAACATAAGGGCGGTTGCTCAGGATTCAAGGGGGATCAACTAAACCAACGGTGGAACATCAGTTTGATGTAATCAAACAGACGACCGAAAATACCGCCTTCTTTGACTTCGTTCATGACGACCAGCGGGCGCTGATCAATGACCTTGCCATCGAGTTGGAAGTTGATAGTACCCACCACCTGGTTTTTAGCCAGTGGCGCATGCAATTCTGAATTGGTAAGCACATAGCTGGCTTTCAGATCTTTCATGCGTCCACGCGGGATAGTGATGTAAACATCTTTATCGACACCCAATGATACCCGGTCGCTATTACCGAACCATACCGGCTCAGACGCGAACTCTTTACCGGTTTTCAGCGGTGCGACGGTTTCAAAGAAGCGGAAACCCCAGGTGAGCAGTTTCTTGCTCTCTGTTTCGCGGCCTTTGTACGTCCGTCCACCCATCACCGCGGAAATCAGGCGCATCTGCCCTTCGGTTGCTGAGGCAACCAGGTTATATCCCGCGGATGCGGTATGGCCGGTTTTGATACCATCCACGGCCAGGCTGCTATCCCACAACAGACCATTGCGGTTCAACTGACGAATGTTGTTGAAGGTAAATTCTTTTTCTTTGTAGGTCGCGTATTCATCCGGTACATCACGGATCAATGCCTGACCAATCAGCGCCATATCACGGGCTGAACTGTACTGGCCTTCCGCGTCCAGGCCGTGAACAGTTTTGAAGTTGGTATTCTGTAAACCCAACGCCTTGACGTAACCATTCATCAGGTTGACGAACGCATCCTGACTGCCAGCCACGTAATCCGCCATTGCCACACAGGCATCGTTGCCGGACTGCAGGATGATCCCTTTATTCAGTAGATAAACCGGTACACGATCGCCCGGTTTAAGGAACATCAGTGAGGAACCCTGAAAGTCGGGGTTACCGGTCGCCCAGGCGTCTTTACCAATCGTCACGACGTCGTTCGGCGTAATTTTCCCGGCTTTAATCGCCTGACCGATAACATAACTGGTCATCATCTTGGTCAGACTGGCCGGATTGCGGCGGGCGTCGGCGTTCTTTTCCGCCAGGACTTTACCCGAGTTGTAATCAATCAGGATGTACGCTTCGGCATCAATGTCCGGGACGGCAGGGATCATGGTTTTCAGATTAATGTCGTCTGCGTAGGCGAAAGTGGATGCACTGATGGCGAGCAACGTGCCGAGCGCAATACGTTTGGTAAAACAAGACGTGATTACTGTTTTCATGATTGGAACAACAACATCCGTGGGTATAAGTTAAAAAACGAGCCACACTATAGCAGATGAAAATCGGGGCGGCACCAGACAATACGTTACGTGGTTTTGCTGATCGCCATAGGTGGTATCGTTATCGCTTGTGTGGATAACGAAAGAGGAGATTAACCCCTCTTTCGAGTGTAAATGCGTTACTGCGCGCCAGATACAGTCGTGATAAATGATGGCTGTTGCGCTTCACTCGACAGACGCTGCTGCAGGTCAACGGCCTGTTGGCGGTTCTGGAATGGGCCTAATTGGATGCGATACAAGCCGTTACTCAGGGTCACCTTGCCGGGCACGCGGAAACGGTCGTTCAGGCTTTTCAGCCAGGTTTGCGCCCGTTGCTGATCGCTTAACGCCCCGACCTGCAACACAATATTACCCGAGCCTGCGGGCACGCTTGCCGATGATGCGAGGGATGACGTGGCGACAGAGGCTACGCCGACAGCCGGTGTTGAGCGAACCGGCACCGCAGTGGGAGTCGTCTCCGAGCCTTCCAGTACACCACTGGGCAGAGGTTTAGGCGAGCCGAGGAAACCGCCCCCAGTTGCGCCACCGGCGTGAGGAGCCGACGTATCCGCAGCGCCAGTCATACCACCGGCGTTGCTTGTAGCCGGTACCAGCGTGGCATTGCTGATCGGTCGTACTGCAGCGGCAGGCTGTGGCGCGCTTTCCATCATTGGCGTTCCCATACCACTTGAACCCAGTGTGGGGCGAGCCGGTAAAGCAAAGCTCTGCTTGGCCACGCGTGTACCGATGGTTCCTGGACCGGAAAGCGTACCGTCCGGTGCTACGTTGATGAAGTCTACCTTCACCTTGGTATTATTGGACAGGTTAAGACGGTCGGCCGCCCCTTTGGTCAGATCGATGATTCTGCCTGGCGTATAAGGCCCGCGATCATTGATGCGTACCACCAGACGGCGGCCGTTGCTGAGATTAGTAACGCGCACGTAACTGGGAATAGGCAACGTTGGATGTGCCGCCGCCATCGCATTGACATCGAATTCTTCACCGGTCGCGGTGCGGTTACCGACAGATTCTCTGTCGTGCCAGGCCGCAAACCCGCTTTCACTGAAGTTTTCCGGGTTTTTGACAATACGGTATGTTTTACCATTCATGCTGTAATCTTGCATGTTGGCAGGGTTATACGGTTCGTAACGCGGTTCGACACCGCCGATTTCTTCTACCGGGCCGTTGTATGCTGAGGCCTGCGGTGAGGGAGACTGCGGCTGTTCCGTGACGCTACAGCCAGCCAGAGCCAGGCTGAGCGCGCCAATCCAAACCCAATCCTTACGCATTGCTTACCCCTATAAATTCTTGGATAACATTTTGCGGTGAGTGTGTATCGACATGACGATACCGAACCCCGCCATCAAGACGACCAGCGCCGAACCGCCATAGCTGACCAACGGCAGCGGCACACCAACCACCGGCAGAATACCACTCACCATGCCGATGTTAACAAACACATACACGAAAAAGATAAGCATCAGACCGCCGACCATCACCCGGCCGAAGGAGGTCTGCGCATTGGCGGCTATCACCAGACCACGCATGATCAGGAACAGATAAAGTGCCAGCAGAATTAGCACGCCTATCAAGCCGAGCTCTTCTGCCAGTACGGCGAAGATGAAGTCGGTGTGACGTTCTGGCAGGAACTCTAACTGGGATTGGGTGCCCTGTAACCAGCCTTTGCCGCTCAAGCCACCGGAACCTATTGCGATTTTCGACTGAATAATATGGTAGCCAGCACCCAGCGGGTCGGTTTCCGGGTCAAGCAGCATCATGATTCGGTCTCGTTGATAATCATGCATCAGGAAAAACCAGAGCACGGGAATGAACGCGGCCAGCAATAGGGCGGCAACTGCAATCAGCCGCCAGCTCATGCCTGCGAGAAACAGCACGAACAAACCCGATGCGCAAATCAGGATAGCGGTACCCAGGTCCGGCTGGGCGGCAACCAGTAGCGTGGGGACGAAGGTTAACGCCAGCGCGATAGCCGTGTTTTTTAGTGAAGGTGGACACATATCACGGTTGATATAGCGAGCCACCATCAGCGGTACCGCAATTTTGGCGATTTCTGATGGCTGGAATCGCACCACACCGAGGTCGAGCCAGCGTTGCGCGCCCTTACTGATTTGGCCGAATACATCCACCAGTACCAGCAGAATAAAACAAAAAATGTACAGATAAGGTGCCCAGCTTTCATACACCCGTGGCGGAATCTGCGCCATGCCAATCATGACGACCAGCCCCAGCACGCATTGGGCAACTTTGCGCTCCATCATACCTGGGTCTTGCCCGCTGGCGCTCCACATGACGAACAGGCTATAGCCCAGTAACGCCATTACACACAGAAGGAAAGGCAGGTCAATGTGTAGTTTGGTCCAGATTGAGCCTTTTTGTTGACTGTCTGTCATGGTGTCTCTACTCGGTTTCACTGCCCGGCGGCGACGGCGGCGCATCCGGCAGGCTGGTATTATTGTCGCCCAACATAATATGGTCGAGGATCTGACGCACAATGGTCCCGACGGCGGGGCCGGCGCCGCCGTTTTCCAGAATGATGGACATAGCGACTTTCGGATTGTTGTAGGGGGCGAAGGCAACCATCAGTTTGTGGTCACGTAGCCGCTCGGCAATCCGGTTGGCATTATAGGTTTCGTTTTCCTTCAGGCCGAATACCTGTGCCGTCCCTGACTTGACCGCAACTTTATACGGCGCATCGGCGAAGAATTTATGCGCGGTACCGTTCGGGCGGTTAGCCACGCCATACATACCGTCTTTGACGATTTCCCAATAACCGGAACGAATATCACCAATCTGCTGGTGTTGTGGTTGACGGAACGGCACCTTTGTGTTGTTTTCCATCGTACTGCCAAGCAGGTGCGGTACTTGTACCTGACCGTCATTAATCAGCGTCGTCAGCGCTTTCAGCATTTGAATCGGCGTAGCGGTCCAGTAACCCTGACCGATACCAACAGGGATAGTATCCCCCTGATACCATGGTTTTTTATAACGCTTCATTTTCCATTCACGCGTCGGCATGATGCCCGGACTTTCTTCTTTGTCGGACAAATCGATCCCTGTACGTTGACCGTAACCGAATTTAGTCATCCATTCTGACAGACGGTCGATCCCCATATCGTAAGCAACCTGATAGAAGAAGGTATCCGCGGATTCTTCAATAGCTTTGGTCAGGTTCAGGCGACCATGCCCCCATTTTTTCCAGTCGCGAAACCGTTTTTCCGAACCGGGCAACTGCCACCAGCCGGGATCGAACAGCGACGTATACGGGGTAATGACATTGGCACTCAGCGCAGAAACCGCGATATAGGGTTTGACGGTTGAAGCCGGTGGGTAAACCCCTTGTGTCGCACGGTTGATCAACGGGCGGTTTGGATCGGTCAGCAGGGCGTGATAAGTCTTACTGGAAATACCGTCTACGAACAAGTTCGGGTCATAGCTGGGGGTGGATACCATCGCCAGAATAGACGCGTCTTTCGGATCGGTGACCACCACGGCGGCTCGGCTGCCTTCCAGCAATTTTTCGATATAAAGCTGAAGGTTGAGATCCAGTGTCAGGGTGATATCTTTACCCGCTTGCGGAGGTTGCTCGTGCAACTGGCGGATGACGCGGCCGCGGTTATTGACTTCCACTTCCTCGTAACCCGGTTTGCCGTGCAGCACATCTTCGTAATAACGCTCAATGCCGAGTTTGCCGATATCATGCGTGGCGGCGTAATCCGCAAGCCTGCCTTCCTGGTCCAGCCGTTCCAGGTCTTTATCGTTGATTTTGGAAACGTAGCCGATGACATGGGTGAGTGCAGAACCGTAAGGATAGTAGCGGCGCTGGTAGCCTTTGACTTCTACACCGGGAAAACGGTACTGGTTGACCGCGAAGCTCGCGACCTGCACTTCATTCAGTCCGGTTTTGACGGGAATGGAGGTGAAGCGGCGTGAGCGCTTGCGCTCTTTTCTGAAGTTATCAATGTCTTCATCGGTCAGGTCAATAATGGGCTTGAGCGCCTGTAGCGTCTCTTCCAGGTTGTTAACTTTTTCGGGAATCAGCTCCAACTGGTAAATGGTACGGTTGAGCGCCAGTGGCGTACCGTTACGGTCATAAATGATGCCACGGCTGGGGGCTATCGGTACCAGCTTGATACGGTTTTCATTTGAACGAGTACGGTAATCGTCAAAACGTACAATCTGCAGATGGTATAGGTTGGCGACCAGAATACCGCTTAGCAGCAAAATGCCCAGGAATGCGACCAGCGCCCGGCGAACAAACAAGGCCGCCTCAGCCGTATAGTCACGAAAGGGTTTACGTTCTATATTCATCCAGCGATTGCTACTTCACAGGGTTCATCATTCGCCTTACTCCCGATGGTAAGGATGATTGGTGGTAATGCTCCAGGCCCGGTACAGACTTTCTGCTACCAGCACACGCACCAGCGGATGAGGCAGCGTCAGCGGTGACAGCGACCAGCTTTGCTCCGCGGCGGCTTTGCATTGTGGTGCTAACCCTTCCGGGCCGCCGATCAGCAGGCTGATATCGCGTCCGTCTTGTTTCCAGCGTTCCAGTTGTTGCGCCAACTGCGGCGTTTCCCAGCGTGAGCCGGGAATATCCAGTGTGACGATGCGGTTGCCTTTCCCTACAGCCGCTAGCATCAACTCACCTTCCCGCTCAAGGATCCGCTTGATATCCGCGTTTTTGCCACGCTTACCCGCCGGGATTTCCACCAGCTCAAACGGCATATCTTTGGGAAATCGGCGAAGATAATCGGTAAAACCTGTCTGCACCCAGTCGGGCATCTTGGTGCCGACGGCGACCAGTTGCAGCTTCATATCAGCCCCAGAGCTTTTCCAGTTCGTACAGGTGACGGCTTTCTTCCTGCATCACATGAACGATCACATCACCGAGGTCGACCACGACCCAATCGGCGTCATTTTCCCCTTCGACACCTAACGGCATCAGTCCGGCGGCGCGGGATTCCTGTACAACGTGATCGGCGATAGAGCTGACATGGCGGCTGGATGTTCCGGTGCAAATCACCATGTAGTCTGTGATGCTGGATTTCCCTTTTACATTGAGCGCCACGATATCCTGACCTTTCAAATCGTCCAGTTTATCAATAACGAAATCTTGGAGTGCTTGGCCTTGCAAAGGTTCCCCCTTCGATAAGTGGTTAATCAGCCGGTTATGTCGGCCAGGCGGTATTGGCGGATAACAGCCGTTTCACTGAAGCCATAAGGCTACGGCAGGAGGTTTTCCTGTGGCTGAAACCAGCGGCGGAGTATATCACGGCCTTATAATGAGTGGTATCGACGTGTGGTTATCGATAGAGTCCGTGTGTGTCAATATACTTCAGCACGCTCTCGGGCAGCAGGTCATGGCAATCGAGGCCGTTTTGTCGACGCTGACGGATTTCTGTCGCTGAAATTGAGAGCAACGGCGTATGGGCAAGATAAATCAACCCATGGTTTTGACGGTGTAATTGTGCGGCATCCTGGGTTTGATGCCGTGTCAGCCAGGTTTCCAGTTCGTCGGTATCCAACTGTTGGCGATAACCGGGTCGGGCGCACACCAACAGGTGACAGTAGTCCAGAATCTCCTGCCAGCGGTGCCAGTGATGCAGCGTCAGCAGCGAGTCTTGCCCGATAATGAATGCCAGTGGCGTACTGGTGCCTTTCTCTGTACGCAATGCTTCCAGTGTGTCAATCGTATAAGACGGCGTGGCGCGTTGTAACTCACGAGAGTCTACCCAAAACAGCGGATTACCCTGTACTGCCAGTTCAGCCATGGTCTTGCGCTGACTGGCGCTGGCTTCTGGCTGCTCGCGGTGCGGCGGCACATTATTGGGTAACAGAATGACGCGCTGAAGGCCGATTTCCTGCGCCAGTGCAGTAACCGGGCGCAGATGTCCGTAGTGAATCGGATCAAACGTACCGCCAAAATAGGCAGTCAGGGTAGGGCGAGTGGAGGATGTCGGCAAATCGCTATACCTCAAGCAGGCTGTCAGGCAGTGCCTTACCACACAGAATCATCGACAGGGTTTCCAGTTCGTCCCAGACTGGCTGCCCATAATTCTGTTTCAGGGTGATCTCCAGTCGGCTCAGCAGGGTAATCGCCTGTTGTAATTGGGTCAACGACAGACGCTGTAACGCCTGTGTCAGCAGTGGCCGACGGTTTTGCCAGACTTTATGCTGGTCAAGCAGCGTACGCAGCGGCGTGCCTGTCATGCGTCGTTTTAACTGTAGCAGCAACAACAACTCCCGTTGCACCGTGCGCAACAGGATGACCGGTTCACAATCTTCCAGCCGTAGTTGCTGAAGAATGTGCCATGCCCGTTTGCTTTTGCCGCCGAGCAAGGCATCCAGCCAATGGAATGGCGTAAAGTGAGCGGCATCGTTGACGGCCTGTTCCACCCGAGGCAGCGTCAACTTGCCATCGGGGTACAGCAGCGAGAGCCGTTCCAGCGCCTGTACCAACGCCAGCATATTTCCTTCATAGCAATAGCAAATCAGTTGGCTAGCGGCATCATCCAGTTCCAGCTTCATATTTCTGGCTCGCTGTGCCACCCAGCGAGGAAGCTGTTCCTGTTCGGGCGTCATACAGGGAACATATACCCCCTGCTGGGATAACGCTTTGAACCAGGCGCTGTTTTCCTGTGCTTTAGTCAGTTTGTTTCCTCTGACCATTAACAGAATATCCGGATGCAGTAGCGTGGTGAGTTTAACCAGTTGTTCACTGGCAGGGGCTCCGGGACCCGTATCCGGCAAAATCAGCAACAGGGTCTGACGGGGTGCGAACAGGCTGAGTGCCTGACAGGTGGAAAAGATGGCATCCCAGTCGGTGTTGTTATCGATCGTGAAACTAAAATGTTCCAGAAAATCCTGCTGGCGGGCGACAGCACGAATATGGTCCTGACTTTCCTGCAGCAATAACGGTTCATTACCAAACAACAGATAACAGCCGCGCAGCCCCTCATGGAGCTGCGCGGTCAGTTGTTCGGGGTAGAGACGAATCATGGGTGAGCCGGAGTGACAGCGTTAGTCGCTGCTTTCTGAGCGCTTTTCGTGTTCTGGTTACCCTTGATGGTCAGCAGCTTACGTACCAGTTGCTGAGCGGCCTGTTGACGCATTTCCTGAACGATAATGTCCTGCTCAGCGTCTTTAGCCAGCGCGGCCAGCGGGTTGTCAAAGAAAGAGCGGAAAACCGTTACGCTGAGAGGATAAATATCATCCCCTGGGATCAGCACCTGGGCCTTCAGCACCATAACAAACTGATATTCCGCTGTTTTCCCGTCCTGGAAAATGGAAACCGTGTTGTGTGACAAGGTTTCCCCCATATAACGCAGCGATGGAATATCTTTGCGTTTGCTATCTTCCGTTACCTGAATATCGTTAAGGCGCAGCTGTTCACGAATAGCCCGGGTCGTTGGGCCATAGGGGTCGCCGCTGTCTAGTATCAGATTATGCAATTGCGTCGGTATTTGGGTGGTGCCGCGCAAATGAAAGCCGCAGCCGGCGGTCATTAAGACCACCAGCCCCAGCACCAGCGTTAAAAACGGGTGTCGCACAGTACCTCCTTGCCTTAACCCACAACCAGGTTAAGCAGTTTGCCCGGAACGAAAATCACCTTGCGGACAGTCACGCCATCCAGATATTTTGCCACCAGCGGCTCCTGCGCTGCACGATCACGCACCTGCTGTTCAGTGGCATCGGCCGCCACGGTAATCTTACCGCGAACTTTACCGTTAACCTGTACCACCACCAGGCGAGAATCTTCGACCATCGCCTGTTCATCGGCGACCGGCCACGGTGCCTGATCGATATCACCTTCGCCTTTCAGTTCGTTCCACAGTACGAAGCAGACGTGCGGGGTAAAAGGATAGAGCATCCGTACAACCGCCAGCAGCGTTTCTTGCGTCAGTGCGCGATCTTGCTCAGACTCTTGCGGTGCTTTAGCCAGCTTGTTCATCAGCTCCATAATGGCAGCGATAGCTGTATTGAAGGTCTGACGGCGACCGATATCGTCGGTCACTTTGGCGATGGTTTTGTGCAGGTCACGGCGCAGCGCTTTCTGATCGTCGGTCAGGGCTGCCGTATCCAGCGGTGCGCTAGCGCCTTTGCCGGTATGATCGTAAACCTGCTTCCAGACGCGTTTCAGGAAGCGGTTGGCCCCTTCAACGCCAGATTCCTGCCATTCCAGCGTCATTTCCGCCGGTGATGCAAACATCATGAACAGACGGACGGTGTCGGCACCATAGCGTTCCACCATCACCTGCGGGTCGATACCGTTGTTTTTCGATTTCGACATTTTGCTCATGCCAGCATACACCAGTTCACGGCCTTCGCTGTCAAATGCCTTGGTGATGCGGCCTTTGTCATCGCGCTCCAGTGTCACGTCGACCGGTGAAACCCAGATACGTTCACCGTTGTTGCCAAGATGATAGAACGCGTCGGCCAGCACCATTCCCTGACACAGCAGACGTTTGGCTGGCTCATTCGAATTCACCAGACCGGCGTCACGCATCAGTTTGTGGAAGAAACGGAAATACATCAGGTGCATGATGGCGTGTTCGATACCGCCAACATATTGGTCGACCGGTAACCAGTAGTTCGCCGCTGCCGGGTCGAGCATACCCTGGTCGTACTGCGGGCAGGTATAACGTGCGTAATACCAGGAGGATTCCATAAAAGTATCAAACGTGTCGGTTTCACGCAGCGCAGGCTGACCGTTAACCGTCGTTTTCGCCCATTCGGGGTCGGCTTTAATCGGGCTGGTGATCCCGTCCATGACCACGTCTTCCGGCAGAATGACCGGCAACTGGTCTTCTGGCGTTGGGATGACCGTGCCATCTTCCAGCGTCACCATCGGGATAGGTGCACCCCAGTAGCGCTGGCGGGATACGCCCCAGTCACGCAGACGATAGTTCACTTTGCGCTGACCGACGCCTTGCGATACCAGTTTATCGGCGATGGCGTTGAACGCGGCGTCAAAATCTAATCCGTTGAACTCGCCAGAGTTAAACAGGCAGCCTTTTTCGGTTTGCGCCTGAGTGGACAGATCCGGCTCACTGCCGTCTGCCATCAGAATAACGGGTTTCACCGGCAGGTTATATTTGTGGGCGAATTCCCAGTCGCGCTGGTCGTGACCCGGTACCGCCATCACGGCTCCGGTACCGTACTCCATCAGCACGAAGTTGGCGGCCCACACCGGTACTTTCTCACCGGTCAGCGGGTGGATAGCGAACAGGCCGGTGGCGACGCCTTTTTTCTCCATCGTCGCCATGTCGGCTTCCGCCACTTTGGTGTTGCGGCATTCGGCGATGAAGTCTTGCAGTACCGGGTTGCTTTCCGCCGCTTTCAACGCCAGAGGATGACCGGCAGCCACTGCAACGTAAGTCACGCCCATGAAGGTATCCGGGCGGGTAGTGTAAACGGTCAGCGTATCGTCGGCGTCGGCGATACGGAAGGTAATTTCCACCCCTTCGGAGCGACCAATCCAGTTACGCTGCATGGTTTTGACCTGCTCCGGCCAGCTTTCCAGCGTATCGAGGTCGTTGAGCAATTCGTCAGCATACGCCGTGATTTTGATGAACCACTGCGGAATTTCCTTGCGTTCCACTTTGGTATCACAGCGCCAGCAGCAACCGTCGATGACCTGCTCGTTGGCCAGTACCGTCTGGTCGTTCGGGCACCAGTTCACCGCTGAGGTTTTTTTGTAGACCAGGCCTTTTTCATACAGCTTGGTGAAAAACCACTGTTCCCAGCGATAGTAGTCCGGTTTACAGGTGGCGATTTCGCGATCCCAATCGTAACCAAAACCCAGCAATTTCAGCTGGTTTTTCATGTATTCGATATTGTCGTAGGTCCAGGGGGCTGGCGCCGTATTGTTCTTCACCGCCGCGCCTTCCGCCGGCAAGCCGAACGCATCCCAACCGATAGGCTGCAGTACGTTTTTACCCAGCATGCGCTGGTAACGGGAGATCACGTCACCGATGGTGTAGTTGCGGACATGACCCATGTGAAGACGGCCGGAAGGATAAGGCAGCATGGAAAGGCAATAGTATTTTTCCTTGCCGGGTTCTTCGGTCACTTTGAAAGTCTGTTTTTCTTGCCAGTGAAGTTGGACGTGCGCTTCGATATCTTCCGGGCGGTATTGCTCTTGCATGGCTGCCAGTGGTCCTTAGTGAAATTGCTAACGCGGTAGCATGTTCTGTTTCATTTCAAAAGATCCGCATAGCATAGCTGATAAGCAACAGGCTCAACAACCGCTTGAGGCGCTCTGTCGTTGATTTATGCGGTGTTAGCGGTGAAGAACGCGGCGAGGCGAGGGGGAAAACTGCGGATTGGGAAGCGGCTCCCGGTAGTGTTGTAAAAATCATCTACACTAGGCTTTGCAGGCCCGTCGATAAGCGCTTTTACGCTAAGGAGTCACGATGAGCAAAGTGGTGCAGTATTACCGGGAACTGATGTCTGCCGTTACCGAGTGGCTAAGCCGAGGTGAGAGAGACATAGATAAACTGATGTCGGATGCACGACGTCAGTTGCAGGAAACCAACGAACTGACGCAAAAGGAGATTGAGCAGGTAATACTGGCGCTCCAGCGTGATCTGGAAGCGTTCTCTCTCAGCTATGAGGAGAGCCAGAATGCCTTTTCCGACAGTGTCTTCATGCGTGTTGTCCGCGAAAGTTTGTGGCAGAACCTGGCGGATATCACTGACAAGACACAGCTGGAATGGCGTGAAGTGTTCAAAGATGTCAGCCACCATGGCGTGTATCATAGTGGCGAAGTGGTGGGATTGGGTAATCTGGTATGCGAACAGTGCCATCACCATATTGCCTTTTATACGCCAGAGGTGTTGCCACTGTGCCCGAAATGTGGACACGACCAGTTCCATCGCCAGCCCTTTTCTCCCTGATCCCTTTTTCCGCTAAGTCCGTTATTTCTGAACAACCATAGGTAAAAACAAGGGTGCCGGAGCACCCTTGTTATCGAGGTTAAATGTTATAGCGGTCAAATGTTACTGATATCAGAAGTCGATGGTCAGTGAGACGCTGCGTCTTAATGCAGGATCTTGGCCAAAAAGTCTTTGGCGCGATCAGAGCGTGGATTACCGAAGAAATCCTCTTTGCGCGTGTCTTCGATTATCTTGCCTTCATCCATGAAGATAACGCGATGCGCCACTTTGCGGGCGAAGCCCATCTCATGGGTGACGACCATCATGGTCATGCCTTCCTGCGCCAGTTCAACCATCACGTCCAGCACCTCGTTGATCATTTCCGGGTCGAGCGCTGAGGTTGGCTCGTCAAACAGCATCGCAACCGGGTCCATGCACAGCGCGCGCGCGATCGCCACACGCTGTTGCTGACCACCGGATAACTGCCCGGGGAATTTATTGGCGTGGGAAGACAAACCAACGCGAGCCAGCAGTTTCAATCCCTTCTCACGGGCGGCTTCTTTATCACGCTTGAGTACCTTGACCTGCGCTAACGTCAGGTTGTCAACAATAGACAAGTGTGGGAACAGTTCGAAATGCTGGAACACCATGCCCACTTTGGAGCGCAGTTGCGCCAGGTTAGTTCGTTTATCGTTGACGACGATGCCGTTAACTTCGATCTGACCTTGCTGAATGGGCTCAAGGCCGTTAACGGTTTTGATTAAGGTCGATTTCCCGGAGCCGGAAGGTCCGCAAACCACCACCACTTCACCTTTTTTCACTTCGGTGGAGCAGTCGGTCAGCACCTGAAATTGACCATACCATTTAGAAACATTTTTCAGGAAAATCATCAAACCGTCCTTCTCTTCAAATAATTGACCAGCATCGACGCCGAGAGGCTGATAACAAAATAGACAAACCCGGCGAACAGAATCATTTCTACCTGAGTGCCATCACGTTCGCCAATGGTGGATGCGGTACGGAAAAAGTCCGCCAGACTGAGCACATACACCAGCGAGGTATCCTGAAACAGCACGATACCTTGAGTCAGCAATAAGGGTACCATAGCCCGGAACGCCTGAGGCAGAATCACCAGTTGCATGGATTGCCAGTGGGTCATCCCCAACGCCAGCGCCGCTGAAGCCTGTCCACGGGAAATGCTCTGGATACCGGCGCGGATAATCTCGGAATAATAGGCAGCCTCGAACAACGAAAAGGCTACCATAGCCGATACCAGCCGAATATCGGTTTTCGGGGAAAGGCCAAGCACATTTTGTAATAAGCTCGGTACAATCAGGTAGAACCACAGCAGCACCATCACCAGTGGCACTGAACGGAACAGGTTGACGTACAGTTTGGCAAACCAACTGATGGGCTTAACCGGCGACAGTCGCATCACCGCCAGCACGGTTCCCCAGACTATCCCTACCACCACAGCTGTCAGGGTGATCTCCAGCGTCACTCCCATGCCTTTAATCAGATAAGGCAGGCTGGGGGGAATGGAACTCCAGTCAAAGTTATACATTTATTTGCTCCCCAGGTTGCCCGGCAAACGGGTTTTACGCTCTACAATTTGCATCAGCAGCATGATGATGGCGTTGATGCCGACATAAGCCAGTGTAATCGCACTAAACGATTCGTAGGCGTGGGCAGAGTAATCCAACAGTTTGCCTGCCTGCGCGGCCATATCCATCAGACCGATAGTGGAGGCGATGGCGGAGTTTTTCACCAGGTTGAGCATTTCCGAGGTCAATGGCGGCACAATGACCCGGTAGGCGTTGGGCAACAGAACATAACGGTAAGTTTGCGCAAGTGTCAGGCCAATGGCTAAACCGGCGGCCTTTTGGCCTCGCGGTAATGACTGAATGCCTGCCCGCACCTGTTCGCACACACGAGCGGCGGTGAACATGCCCAGACAAAACATAGAAGACAGGAAAAATTGAATATTGGGGTCCAGCTCCGCTTTAAACCACATCCCTAATTTGGTCGGTAAAAGCTCCGGCACCACCAGATACCAGCTAAAAAACTGCACAATCAGCGGCACGTTACGAAACATCTCTACATAACAGGTGCCGATACCTGACAGCAGACGATGGGGGACGGTACGAAGAATACCCAGCAGTGAGCCCAGCAGAAAAGCGATGACCCAGGCACATAGCGACAGTGAGACGGTGACCTGCAGACCGGAAATAATCCACCCCAGATAGGTTGTATTTCCGAAAGGGGCCGGTTGCAGGAAGATACCCCAGTTCCAATCTATTGACATAACGAACTCCGGTAAAAAAGGGGTAGCGTTCGCTACCCCGAAGATTGGTGAGTGGCTCATGGATTCACAGAATGGGGAACGGCCACTCTGCACCTGTCTGTCTTGCCACGAATCAGCAATCGGAAGGCAGATTACTGCCCTTTATTGTCATTATTAATTCGGTTACAACGCCTTATCGTTGGGTGCCTTGAACAAGGCTTTCATGTCGTCTGACAGCGCAAAGTTCATATTCAGGTTTTTCGGCGGAATCGGTTGTTTGAACCAGGTATCAAACCATTTTTCGGCTTCGCCGGAGGTCTGCACCTGACTGATTGTCGCATCAACCAGTTGTTTGAACTGCGGGTCGTCTTTACGCAGCATACAGCCATACGCCTCGCGGGATTGCGGGGTGCCGGTGATAACCCATTCATCCGGTGCTTTGGCTTTGGCGCGCTCACCTGCCAGCAAGGCATCATCCATCATGAAGGCCACAGCGCGGCCGCTTTCCAGCGTACGGAACGAGTCGCCATGGTCTTTGGCGCTTATGATGCGCATATTCAGTTTTTTCTCTTCGTTCATCTTGTTCAGCAACACTTCTGAGGTGGTGCCGGAGGTGACGACGACGGCTTTACCTGCCAGATCGCTAAAATCTTTGACGTCGGAGTCTTTTTTGGTCAGCAGACGTGTACCAATGATGAAAATGGTGTCGGAGAAAGCGACCTGCTGCTGGCGTTCCAGGTTATTGGTCGTCGAGCCGCATTCCAGGTCATAAGTGCCATTTTGCAGCAGCGGAATACGGTTTTGTGAGGTAATAGGAATTAATTTTACCTGCAGGTTTGGTGCATCGAGCTTTTTCCTGACGGCTTCAACAATCTTGTCGGAGTAGGCCTGAGAGTAACCTACTACTTTCTGCTGGTTGTCGTAGTAGGAAAATGGCACTGACGATTCACGGTGGCCGATGGTGATAACACCATTGTCTTTGATTTTTTTCAGCGTGCCCGTCAGCTCTTCTGCATGAGCCAGACTTCCGGTTGCCGAGATCAACAGTAATGACAGTGCCAGTTTGCGCAATTGCATGTTCTAACTCCTTTGCTGTTGTGATCGATGCCTATCATGGGTGATGTGACCTTTGGATTCAGGCCATGTCACGTTGTGCACCGCTAAAGAGCGAATAAAACGCTGTCATGTTTAAAAATAGCGGATTGTAAACATAATGAAACGAGAATGTTTGTTTTTTGCGAGGCGTCCCGCACCAGATTGCTGCAATAAAAAACTTATGGCACTGATTTGGTGCAGTTCATGCCCTAATGTTGTGCTGGTTCAGGGATGAAGATGGCCGCAAGCGTGCATGCAAGACGTTTCATCTGAATAGGTAGCAAGTTATATGCCAGAAATGAAACAAGACATGTCTAAGCATGTCTTGTTCGGGTTCGGGGGAGTGGGTGAGTTAGCGTAAGCGCCGACGGTATACCAGCGCTGTCAGGCCCAACGCGGCTTCCAGTATCCACAGGGGCCATGAGCCAAACCGGGCGTAAGGCGTGATGCCTGTTGTGGGAGTGACACGGGTTTCCAGCACATCACGGGTAAACTGAGGCAGGCTGGCGCTAATGCTGCCATCAGGCGCGATAGCGGCGGTTACCCCATTGTTGGTGGCGCGTAGCAGTGGGCGTCCCAGTTCCAGTGCGCGCATCCGCGCCATTTGGAAATGTTGCCAGGGACCAATCGAATTGCCAAACCAGGCATCGTTAGAAACTGTCAGCAGCATGTCGGTGTCAGGACGGAAGTTGTCGCGTACCTGTTGCCCCAGGATCACCTCATAGCAAATGGTGGCGGTGAGGCGATAACCGTTGACGACCAGTTGCGGTTGGCGATAGTCGCCGCGGCTGAACGCCGACATCGGTAAATCAAAAAACGGCGCCAGCGGGCGCAGCAAGGCTTCCAGCGGCACAAATTCCCCAAACGGCACCAGGTGATGCTTACTGTAGCGATTTGTGGTGGGGTAGTGATACGGTTGCTGGTCACCCAACACAATAATGCTGTTATAAAAATCGGTACGATTGTTTTCCCGGCGGGCATCGACGATGCCGGTGATCAGGCTGCTGTGGTGCTCGCGCAGGATAGTGTCCAGTTGCGTCAGGTACTGCTGCTGGCGGATTTCGACGTCAGGAATGGCAGATTCAGGCCAAATCACCAGTGGTGCCTTATCCATCACCTTCAGGGTGCTGTCGAAATAAATTTTTAGCGTATTGAACAGCTCGTTCGGATCCCACTTCAGCTCTTGTGGAATGTTGCCCTGCACCATGGCGACGTTAACGGCGCGTTCCGGTTGCAGTTTGTACCATTCGAGCGAGCGCAGCGGCCATGGCAACACCAATAACGCTGCCGCAACCAAGGCTGGCTGCCAGCGGCGCTGTACTAATCCCAACACCAGCAACCCACTTATCACCATCAGCAGGAAGGTGAGGGTATCCACCCCGGCTATTGGCGCAAGGCCTTTCAGCGGACCATCAAGCTGACTATAGCCAAATTGTAGCCACGGAAAGCCGGTTAATACCCAGCCACGTAGCAGTTCAGTGAGCTGCCAGAGAACCGGTGCGGCCAGCGCCAGTCGCCAGACGGTAGTTTGCGGCCACAGGCGTGAGAGTAGTCCGGCGAACAGCATCGGATAGAGTGACAGGTAGAGCGCCAGTAGCGTCACCAGGCCGACATTGACCGGCCCCGGCATGCCGCCAAAGTCGGCGATGCTGTAGTAGACCCAATGGATACCGGTGCCAAACAGGCCAAATCCCCAGCAAAAGCCGATGGCGGTAGCCTGACGAGCCCGACGGTTTAGCGTCAGGCCCAATAAACCCATCAGGGAGATAATAGCGGCAGGCCAGACATCGTAAGGAGAAAACGCCAGCGTGCCACAGGCACCGAATAAAAGCGCCAGCAGGAGGCGAACCTGCTGGCGTTGTAATAATGAGGAGACTGCCATGAATAAATTAGTCTTCCAGTTGCGGTTGCGGGGCGTCGTCAGGGATCCTGACATGAACCTGAATAATACGGCGGCTATCTGCCATGGCAACTTTGAACAGGTAACCGTCTATGTCGATGGTTTCCCCGCGTGCCGGCAGGTGGCCGAAATACTGCATCACCAGACCGCCAATGGTATCGACTTCCTCGTCGCTAAAGCGGGTTTCGAAGATCTTATTGAAATCCTCGATAGGGGTAAGCGCACGTACCGTATAAGTCTGGCGGTTGAGCTGACGGATGTCGCGATCTTCCTCGTCATCGTATTCGTCTTCGATTTCACCAACAATAAGCTCCAGAATATCTTCAATCGTCACCAGCCCAGAAACGCCGCCAAATTCATCAATGACGATAGCCATGTGGTAGCGCAGGGAGCGGAATTCATTGAGCATGCGGTCTACCCGCTTGCTTTCCGGTACCACAACGGCAGGACGCAGCACTTTATCCATGCTAAATGGCTCAGAGTTGCTACGCATAAACGGCAGCAGGTCCTTGGCCATCAGGATGCCTTCAATGTGGTCTTTGTCTTCGCTGATAACCGGGAAACGGGAGTGCGCCGATTCGATGATCACGTCCAGACACTCTTCCAGCGTCTGGTTATGTTTGAGTGTAATCATCTGAGAACGCGGAATCATAATATCGCGCACCCGTTGATCGGCGATGTCCATCACGCCTTCCAGCATGTCGCGGATTTCCGGGTCGATCTGTTCCGAATCGCGGATCAACGCCAGCAAATCGTCGTGATCTTTGGACTCACCATGAAAAATTTGATTGAGAAAAAAAGAGAAGAATCCCTTTTTGGGACTGGGGGTATCGCTGTTGGTAGAATGGTCGTCGCTCATGGCGTCAGTAAATATCACTCTTGTTAAGAAATGATGACCAGCAGTGCATACAATAAACAGGCGATATCACCGCTGGCGTCTGGTCCTTAAAATATCGAATTTAAGGCGTATCCGTAAAATTTTCTTTTTCTGCCAGATACGGGTCGGCATAACCCATACTCTGCATGATTTCCGTTTCCAGTGCTTCCATTTCTTCGGCTTCACTGTCTTCGATGTGATCATAACCTAACAGATGCAGACTGCCATGGACAACCATGTGCGCCCAATGTTCCTCTTCACTTTTCCCTTGTTCGACCGCTTCCTGCTCGACCACTTGTCGGCAGATGATAAGGTCACCCAGCAGCGGCAGTTCCACTTCTGGTGGTGCCTCGAAGGGGAAGGAGAGAACGTTGGTCGGCTTGTCCTTACCGCGATAGGTCAGGTTCAGGTGATGGCTTTCTTCTTCATCCACCACCCTGATGGTGACCTCAGCCTCGTCCTGAAACTGCGGTAACACCGCTTCCAGCCAGCGCTGGAAGTCGGCTTCAGACGGTAGCCCGTGGCTATTCTCACTGGCTATCTGCAAATCAAGAATGACCTGGCTCATTTTTGCTCCTGCGTGCTGCTGGCCTGCGCTTCACGTTTACGCTGTTCTGCCAGTTCTTCCCGGCGTTTCTGGTCGGCGCTTTCCCAGGCTTCATACGCGTTGACGATGCGGGCTACCACCGGATGGCGTACCACGTCTTCGCTGTGGAAAAAGTTGAAACTGATCTCTTCCACGTCTGACAGCACCTCAATGGCGTGACGCAAACCGGATTTTTGGTTACGTGGCAGGTCTATCTGGGTGACGTCGCCAGTAATAACGGCTTTCGAGTTAAAGCCGATACGGGTCAGAAACATCTTCATCTGCTCGATAGTGGTGTTCTGACTTTCATCCAGAATGATGAAGGCATCGTTCAGGGTACGCCCACGCATATAAGCCAGTGGCGCGACTTCAATGACGTTGCGTTCAATGAGCTTTTCCACGCGCTCGAAGCCCAGCATTTCAAACAGCGCATCGTAGAGCGGACGCAGGTAAGGGTCCACTTTCTGGCTCAAATCACCTGGCAGGAAGCCGAGTTTTTCACCGGCTTCCACCGCCGGGCGGGTCAGCAGGATACGGCGGATATCCTGTCGTTCCAGTGCGTCCACCGCAGCAGCCACCGCCAGATAGGTTTTCCCCGTACCGGCCGGGCCGATACCGAAAGTAATGTCATGATCGAGAATATGGGCGATGTACTGCGCCTGATTGGGCGTACGGGGTTTGATGACGCCGCGTTTAGTGCGGATGTTCACCGCTTTGCCGTATTCCGGTACGCTGTCGGCGGTCTGTTCCAGTACCCGGGACTCTTTGATAGCCAGATGAATCTGTTCTGGATCGATGTCTGGAATCACGCCACGCACCGGTGCGGTATCCACATACAAATGGCGCAGGATATCGGCAGCGGCGTCGATGCAGAGGTCTTTTCCTACCAGCTTGAAATGATTGTCGCGATGATTGATCTCTATGCCGAGGCGGCGCTCCAGCTGTTTGATGTTGTCGTCAAACGGGCCGCACAGACTAAGCAGACGTTTATTATCCGCAGGTTCGAGGGCAATTTCTTTTATCGTTACGTTCAAACTATTCCTCTTGGGTTTAAGCAGAATGAGCAATGACGTTGTGCCACGGGCTGAGGTATCTGCCCGGATGTGGCGCAGAGATTACCTTGATTATTTATCGTGAAGCCCGCAAGGCGCAAGTCAGATTCGGCATAAAGGCTGCCAGGGCGATGCATTCGCCCAGTCAGTGAGTCGGAACTAAAGAAAAAGCGGGCCGTTTGACGGCCCGCCTGAATAACGTGCATGAGCCATTACGGCTGATAGATACCGACGCCGAGTTCGTCTTCTTTACGAGTACGCGCGATAACCGAGGTCGGTGATTCACTGACGCGTAGATTCATTTGGTCTTCGGTACGAACGACTACGCCACGCAGCGAGTTCGGATAAACATCAACGATTTCCACGTCGACGAATTTGCCGATCATATCTGGCGTGCCTTCAAAGTTCACCACACGGTTATTTTCAGTGCGCCCGGACAGTTCCATCACGCTTTTGCGCGACGTCCCTTCCACCAGAATGCGCTGCACCGTGCCCATCATCCGGCGGCTGTACTGCATGGCTTGTTGATTGATGCGTTCTTGCAGAATGTACAAACGCTGTTTTTTCTCTTCTTCGGTCACATCGTCCACCATATCGGCGGCCGGAGTACCAGGGCGGGGCGAATAAATAAAGCTAAAGCTCATGTCGAAATCGACATCAGCAATCAACTGCATGGTTTGTTCGAAATCTTCCTGGGTTTCGCCCGGGAAGCCGACGATAAAATCGGAACTGATCTGGATAGCTGGGCGCGCTTTACGCAGTTTGCGGATAATAGCCTTGTATTCCAGCGCAGTGTGGCGACGTTTCATCATCGTCAGAATGCGGTCTGAACCGCTCTGAACCGGCAGATGCAGGAAGCTCACCAGTTCCGGCGTATCTTCGTAAACGCTGATAATGTCGTCGGTGAACTCAATCGGGTGGCTGGTGATAAAGCGGATACGGTCGATACCGTCGATCGCCGCTACTAAACGCAGCAACTCTGCGAAACTGCAAATATCATCATCGTGCGTGGCGCCGCGATACGCATTCACGTTCTGGCCCAGCAGATTCACTTCACGCACGCCTTGCGCCGCCAGTTGGGCGATTTCAAACAGCACATCATCGACCGGGCGGCTGACTTCTTCACCACGGGTATAAGGCACCACGCAGAACGTACAGTACTTGTTGCAGCCTTCCATGATGGAAACGAATGCGGTTGGCCCGTCGGCACGCGGTTCCGGCAGGCGGTCAAATTTCTCTACTTCCGGGAAACTGATATCCACGATAGGGCTACGGGTGCCCTGAACGTGATTGATCATTTCAGGCAAACGATGCAGTGTCTGTGGCCCGAAAATCACATCCACATAGTGCGCGCGGTCACGAATGTGTTCGCCTTCCTGGGACGCCACACAGCCGCCCACACCGATAATCAGATTCGGGTTGACGTCTTTGAGCGTTTTCCAGCGGCCGAGCTGATGAAACACTTTTTCCTGCGCCTTCTCTCGGATCGAACAGGTATTCAGCAGCAGAATGTCAGCTTCTTCAGCGACGTCGGTCAGCTGGTAACCGTGCGTACTTTCCAGTAGGTCGGCTATCTTCGATGAATCGTATTCGTTCATCTGACAGCCCCAGGTTTTGATATGCAGTTTCTTTGTCATCGTCATCGACTAGCCATTACTCAGTGCGGGTAAACACGCTGTCCTTCGAGGGGCGCGTACATGCGGGCGCGTATTGTAATCTTTTGCCGCCGTTGTGACCAGATCAAGCGTGAGACGGCGTTTGGCGACGGTGGGTGTCGCTTTTGTGAAAAACTCACCGTGAAATCCAGTAAACTATCGACATCTTTTGTCTTTCTGGCGCAGGTGCTTTGACTGAACTGCGCAGCAGAAACAGTGGGGCGGGTATGCACTATGATGCGGTAATTGTAGGCGGTGGCATGGTCGGTGCCGCCGCTGCGTTGGGCCTGGCACAACGAGGTTTTCAGGTGGCGGTACTGGAGCAGGAGGCACCACCACCGTTTGTCGTGGGCAGTGCGCCGGATGTGCGCGTCTCGGCAATCGGTCAGGCATCGGTCCGATTGCTTGAGCGTCTGGGCGTATGGCAGAACGTTGAGCAGATGCGTAGCGCGCCATACCGACGGCTTGAAACCTGGGAATGGGACAACGCGCATGTGGGGTTTGATGCGGCAGACCTTGGGTTATCTGAGCTGGGGTTCATGGTGGAAAACCGGGTGTTGCAACTGGCGCTATGGCAGGAACTGGAGAAGACTTCAGGCGTAACGTTGTTGTGCCCGTGGCAACTACAACGTTTGCACCGTGAGGACGACCAATGGTGGCTTACCAGCGAGCAGGGCGAGAGCCTGTCCGCATCGCTGGTGATTGGTGCGGATGGCGCTAATTCGCGCATTCGACAGTGGGCGGGTATTGGTATTACCGGCTGGCAATATCGCCAGTCCTGCATGCTGATCAGCGCTGAAATGGCAGGCCCACAGCAGGATGCGACCTGGCAGCGATTTACACCGTCCGGGCCACGTGCGTTTCTGCCGCTGTTTGACGGTTGGTGCTCGCTGGTGTGGTACGACAGCCCGCAGCGTATTCGCCAGTTACAGGCGATGTCGCTTCCTCAACTCAATAAGGCTATTGCCGAAGCGTTTCCTGAGCGACTGGGGGCGGTCAATGCCGTTGCCGTCGGCGCGTTCCCGCTGGTGCGCCGCCATGCTCAGCAGTATGTGTTGCCGGGGTTAGCCCTGATTGGCGATGCTGCCCATACCATCAACCCGCTGGCCGGGCAGGGGGTGAATTTGGGGTATCGCGATGTTTCCACACTGATGGATGTGGTGATTCAGGCTCGCGATGACGGCGAGGTCTGGTACGGCGAGCCGGTGTTGCAGCGTTATCAACGGCGGCGTAAACCCGACAATCTGTTGATGCAAAGCGGCATGGATCTGTTTTACGGCGCGTTCAGTAACCGTCTGCCACCGCTTGAGCTGGCGCGTAATCTGGCGCTGATGGCGGCGCAACGTGCCGGGAAACTGAAACAGCAGGCGTTGCGGTATGCATTAGGGCTATAGCTAGCGGCGGTATAGGCGTATCCGGGGATTCTCTTTTCGCCGTCATATCGCTTTCATATCGCTTTCATGCCGCACCATTACAGTGATGCGGTATTGACGATGTGTCGGCAATAATGTGCTGGTCTGTATCATGTGTTATTCCGCAGTATCGCGGTTTTTGTGGTGAAAGCCTCATCTTTGGGTAGCAAAACTGATGACTTACGTATTTCTTTGTCTGGCAATTGTCTCGGAAGTGATAGCAACGACGGCACTCAAACTGTCGGAGAGTTTTACCCGGCTAGTGCCGAGCGCGGTGACGGTAGTGTTTTACGCGATTGCGTTTTACTGCCTGACCATTTCGATGCGGGTGTTGCCGACCGGTGTGATTTACGCCATTTGGTCCGGTGTCGGCATTGTATTGATCGCTGCAGTAAGCTGGGTTTTTTACGGCCAACGGCTGGATTGGCCTGCGGTGTTGGGAATGGCGTTAATTATTGCCGGGGTTGCGGTCATTAACCTGTTTTCCAATACCGTCGCGCATTGATAACCAAGCCGGTGCCAACAACAGGTTGGTGCCAGGTTTGTAACCGCAATGGAGTTCGTATGCGGCACGGCGAGCAGGATAAGGTACAAGGGATGGCGGATAAAAAAGAAAAAGCCCGATAAACGGGCTTTTCTGTATGGCTGGGGTACGAGGATTCGAACCTCGGAATGGCGGAATCAGAATCCGCTGCCTTACCGCTTGGCGATACCCCAATTTAATGTGGTGGCTACGACGGGAATCGAACCTGTGACCCCAGCATTATGAGTGCTGTGCTCTAACCAGCTGAGCTACGTAGCCAAATACTGCACTGTCAAAAGCCAGAGGCTTCGTGACTGAAAATGGCTGGGGTACGAGGATTCGAACCTCGGGATGGCGGAATCAGAATCCGCTGCCTTACCGCTTGGCGATACCCCAACAGGGTGCACATCGTAAGATGTGTCTCACTAACTATCTGGCTGGGGTACCAGGATTCGAACCTGGGAGTGGCGGGATCAAAACCCGCTGCCTTACCGCTTGGCGATACCCCAAAAAATTGTTGCAACCCGAGCTGACGCTTTCGGTTTTCACACCGATGAAGATAATGGTGCGGGAGGCGAGACTTGAACTCGCACACCTTGCGGCGCCAGAACCTAAATCTGGTGCGTCTACCAATTTCGCCACTCCCGCAGGGAAAAAATGGTGGCTACGACGGGAATCGAACCTGTGACCCCAGCATTATGAGTGCTGTGCTCTAACCAGCTGAGCTACGTAGCCATCTTTTCCGCGTCACCTTCATCGGCGTTGCGGGGCGCATTATGCTGAGTTGGCCTTTTGGCGTCAACACATTTTTTCCCTAAAAACGGCGTATTCGAATTGTTTGTTTGGCTTATGAACAGTCTGGTGAGAAAAGCGTCAGAAAGCAGACTTTTAACGGCATTCCATAAGAAAAACGGGCCGCGATTGGCCCGTTTAAAACAGTAAAATAAAGCGGGTTATTGGTAGGCGGATTGGTGCACGCCGACGGCACGGCCTGACGGGTCATCCATCTTTTTGAAGGATTCATCCCATTCAATGGCTTTAGCTGACGAACAGGCTACTGACGGGCCGCCTGGGACGCATTCAGCCGCACTTGGAACCGGGAACAGTTCTTCAAAAATTTCGCGGTACAGGTAGCCTTCTTTGCTGGTCGGCGTGTTGTACGGGAAACGGAAGTGTGCGGTTTCCAGTTGTTGGTCGGTAACCTGTTTAGCGGCCACTTCTTTGAGCGTATCGATCCAGCTGTAGCCGACACCGTCGGAGAACTGCTCTTTCTGGCGCCAGGCCACGCTGTGCGGCAGATAGGATTCGAAACATTCACGCAGAATGTGTTTTTCCATTTTGCCGTTACCGCACATTTTGTCTTTCGGGTTGATACGCATGGCGACGTCCAGGAATTTCTTATCCAGGAACGGCACGCGTGCTTCAACACCCCAGGCCGACATCGCTTTATTCGCGCGGGCGCAGTCATACTGATGCAGAGCCAGCAATTTACGCACAGTTTCTTCATGGAGTTCTTTCGCGTTCGGCGCTTTGTGGAAGTAGAGATAGCCGCCGAAGACTTCGTCCGAACCTTCACCGGACAGCACCATCTTGATGCCCATTGCTTTGATTTTACGTGACATCAGGTACATCGGCGTTGAGGCGCGGATGGTCGTGACATCATAGGTTTCGATGTGATAAATCACGTCGCGGATAGCGTCCAGACCTTCTTGTACCGTGAAATGGATTTCGTGGTGCACAGTGCCGAGGTGTTCGGCAACATCACGTGCCGCTTTCAGGTCAGGCGCGCCTTCCAGTCCAACAGCGAATGAGTGAAGCTGCGGCCACCAGGCTTCGCTGCGCTCGTCATCTTCCACGCGGCGAGCCGCGAATTTCTTGGTGATGGCGGAAATGACGGACGAATCCAGACCACCGGACAGCAATACGCCATAGGGTACATCGGACATCAGGTGGCTTTTCACTGACTCTTCCAGTGCTTCACGCAGTTCGTCGGCGTCGGTGACATTATCTTTTACGTTGTCGTATTCGAACCAGTCACGGCGATAGTATTCACGAATTTCGCCGTCCTGACTCCACAGGTAGCTACCTGCCGGGAATTCCTTGATAGTGCGGCACACTGGCACCAGCGCTTTCATTTCAGAGGCGACATAAAAGTTGCCGTGCTCGTCGTAACCCATGTACAGCGGGATGATGCCCAGGTGGTCGCGGCCGATCAGGTAAGCGTCTTTTTCGCTGTCATATAGCGCGAAGGCGAACATACCGCGCAGTTCGTCCAGGAATTCCGGCCCTTTTTCCTGGTACAACGCCAGAATCACTTCACAGTCGGAACCGGTCTGGAACTGATAACGGTCGCCATATTGCTGACGCAGAGCCTGATGGTTATAAATTTCACCGTTCACGGCCAGAACGTGGGTGTGCGCCTGGTTGTAGAGGGGCTGTGCACCGGTATTGACGTCGACAATAGACAGGCGCTCATGCGCCAGAATGGCTTTGTCGCTGGCATAAACACCGGACCAGTCCGGACCGCGATGGCGCATCAGACGGGACAACTCCAGCGCTTTTTTACGCAGTTCAACCGGGTCAGTTTTCAGATCAAGCACACCAAAAATAGAACACATACCAAAGGCTCCCTTTATTCACGCATCACAACGTGAAAACTGTCAAAGTGTATGGCGGTAAGCAGCGGTTTTCCTTGCCGTATGGTATTGCTGTGGGTCGGTCGCCGCCGTGTCGGTAACACTGATTTAGCATCAAAAGGGGATGCTAATTCAATATCATTTAATGAAAAAAGCCATTGTGATGGTGAATGTGTAATTTTTTGCGTGATTTATTGTGGTTTATTCACGATACCTGAAGAGAGAGGCCGGATTTTTAGCGATCTCATAATCCGGCCTTATAGCAAAAACCAAAACCTACTGATTTTCAAGCAGACGTTGCAGCAAGACACCATTAAGCATGGCACGTTTTACCAGCGCAAAAGCGCCGATGGCAGATAAATGCTGTAATTCGGAAACGACGACGGGCAGATTTTGCCGGAAGTCTTTTAGCACCTGCGTATTGATGCAACGCTCAATGGCAGGTAACAGAATTTTGTCTGCGGCGGTAATTTCACCGGCGATAACGACCCGTTGTGGATTGAACAGGTTAACGGCAATCGCGATGGCCTTGCCCAACTGCTGTCCGGCAGCTTCGATCAGTTCTTTGGCCAGGCGATCGCCTTTGACTGCCGCTTTACAGATGGCGGCAATCTGGCAGTCATCAAGCGTCAGCTTGCTGGGGAAGCCTTGTTGCAGTAGATGCCGTACCCGCTGTTCCAGCGCACCGTTGGATACTACCGTTTCAAGGCAACCAAAGTTACCGCAGTGGCAGCGGTCACCCAAGGGATCGATCTGGATGTGACCTATCTCCCCCACATTGCTGTTACTGCCAAGGAAGATTTTGCCGTTGACGAGAATACCGGCGCCTACGCCGCGATGGACCCTTACCAGCAGCGAATCCTGACAGTCGCGGGTGGCGCCAAAATAGTGTTCAGCCAATGCCAGGCTGCGGATATCGTGACCAACAAAACTGTGTACGTTGAAACGCTGTTCAAGGTTGTCAACCAGCGGCCAGTTATCCACGCTGATATGCGGCATATAACGCACTACACCGGCAATCGGGTCGACCAACCCCGGTAACACCACTGAAATCGCGATTAATTCGCGGATTCGGCGCTGATGGCGGGTGATGAACTGATCGATAACGGTGAATAAGGCGTTTTCCAGCGCTTCCTGCGTGTTTTCCGGCAGGTTGCAGTGCTCTTCTTCCAGCCGTTTGCCCTGTAAATCGTATAAGGCGAGGGTGGCATCGTGGCGGCCGAGTCGCACCGCCACGGTATGAAACGGTCGAGTTTCGGAAATGATGGAAATAGCGCGACGACCACCGGTTGATGCCTGCTGATCCACTTCCTTGATAAGACCGCGCTCCAGCAACTGGCGGGTAATTTTGGTGACGCTGGCGGGAGCAAGCTGGCTCTGTTCTGAAATCTGAATTCGGGAGATAGGGCCTTGCTGGTCAATCAGGCGGTACACGACCGCACTGTTGAGTTGTTTAACCAGATCGATATTCCCTATCTGGGTTTGTCCGCCTGTGGTCATGACGCGTTACTCGTGTCGATGCAATACGCTTACGATTTGCGAAAGACTTCTTCACCATTCACAAACGTACTGAGGATGTCAAAATCGCGGGTAAACGCCGTCAGGTTTGCCACTTTTCCTGTTTCAATGCTTCCCAGTCGGCTTGCTTCGCCGATGGCTCTTGCCGGATAGAGCGTCGCCATTCTCAGCGCCTCATCCAGAGCGATACCCGCGTGTTCTACGCAATTGCGCACGGCGTCGATCATAGTGAGAGCCGAACCGCTCAGGGTGCCGTTCTCATCCACACAGATGCCGTCGCGGTAGTATATGGTTTTACCGGCAAATGTGAACTGGTCGATAGTGGAACCCGCGGGTGCCGTCGCGTCGGTGACCAGCACCAGTTTGTCGCCCTTGATGCGTTTACTGTTGCGGATAGTCGCCCAACTGACATGATGGCCGTCGGCAATAATGCCGCAATAGACCTCCGGGGCGTCGTAGACGGCGCCGACCAGACCGGGTTCCCGGCCGGTAATGGGGGGCATGGCGTTAAACAGGTGGGTAGCAAAGCGGATACCGGCGGCAAAACCCTGTTTAGCTTGTTCCCAGGTGGCATGAGAGTGCCCGGCGGATACGACGATGCCCGCATCGCTCAATTGCCTTATCACGTTGCCTGGCACCATTTCGGGAGCCAGCGTGATCTTGCTAATGACATCGGCATTGTCACACAGATAAGCCACCAGCTCATCGTCCGGCTGGCGGATAAAACTGGCGTCGTGGGTGCCTTTTTTTATCGGGTTAAGCCACGGGCCTTCCAGATGCAACCCCAGCGCCTGATGGCGGTGCTGAGCAAGCCAGGCACGCATTACGCCGATGCTGTGGTGCATGAATTCATCAGAAGAGGTGATAAGCGTCGGTAAGAAACTGGTGCAGCCGGATTTTTCGTTGGCCTTCTGCATGGTTTCCAGCGTTTGGACACAAAGGCTGCTTAGTGCGTCATTGAACTGAACGCCGCCGCAACCATTCAATTGCAGGTCGATAAAGCCAGGGGCCAGTAGCGCACCAGCAAGATCACGCCGGGGCAGGGTGTCAGGCAGTTCATGTGCCGGGCATACCGCCTCGATCAGTCCATCGGTGACGACGACGGCATAACCGTCAAGGATCTGGTGGCCGGTAAAAACACGACCATTGATTAAAGCGAACATCTCTAAGCTCCTGGCTCACCGATTACAGATTTTTGATATTTTCAGCTTCCAGCTCGCGGAAATATTTCACGGTCTTCACTTTTAATTCCATGGTGGAAGGCTCATCGCACACCATCAGCGCTTTAGCGTGCAATTGCAGGCAACTGATGGTCCACATGTGATTCACGTTACCTTCTACCGCCGCCTGAAGCGCCTGCGCCTTATGACGGCCGCTAACCAGAATCATCACTTCTTCTGCATCCAACAGCGTACCCACGCCGACTGTCAGGGCATATTTAGGCACCTGGCTGACGTCGCCGTCGAAGAAACGGGAATTGGCGATACGGGTCTCTTCCGTCAGCGTTTTGATACGGGTACGGGATACCAGAGAAGACGCCGGTTCGTTAAAAGCGATATGACCATCGTTGCCGACGCCGCCCATGAACAGATGAATCTTGCCGTAAGACTTGATTTTTTCTTCATAACGCTGACACTCAGCCGCGATATCTTCCGCGTTGCCATTCAACAGGTTAATGTTTCCTTCCGGAATATCAACGTGATTGAAAAAATTCTGGTACATAAAGGTGCGGTAGCTTTCCGGGTGGTCCGCCGGTAGTCCGACGTATTCATCCATGTTGAAAGTAACAACATGCTTAAAGCTGACCTGGCCTGCTTTGTAAAGCGCAATCAGCGCTTTGTAAGCTTCCAGCGGCGAGCTGCCGGTTGGCAGACCGAGCACGAACGGGCGTTCTGCCGTCGGGTTGAAAGCATTGATGCGCTCGACAATATAGCGGGCGGCCCATTTGCCAACCTCGGCGGGGGTCGTTAGTGGAATCAGTCTCATGGTGCTCTCCTCTGGCAATCGGTTAGCTATCATCGGGTAGTCGCAGCCAGATAGATTGGCTGCCAGGTAATATGCCGATGCGATGTGTCGGTGTTTATCTGGGGGGTAGTGTAGCGTGTTTTTTTTAGTCTTGAAATAAGTTGTGTTAATGCAGCGCCATAAACTTTTAATATGTGCGTTTGTGGTGACTATTATCACATAATCATGGTTATTAATTTGCGTGGCGAATTATTTTTTTGGCACTCTGGTCAGGCCCACATGGCTGGCGGGTGATTTGGTAACAAGGCTGACAGACAATTTTATTGCCCGTAAGGGAAAGAGAGGGGAAGGTGAGTACACTCGGTTATTTACAAAAAGTAGGCCGTGCGTTGATGGTGCCGGTCGCTACATTACCTGCAGCCGCCATCCTGATGGGGGTAGGGTACTGGATAGACCCGGTTGGCTGGGGGAGCGAAAGCGCGCTGGCGGCATTGTTGATCAAGTCTGGCGCGGCGATTATCGAGCATATGGCGGTATTGTTTGCTGTTGGTGTCGCTTACGGTATGTCTAAGGATAAAGACGGCGCGGCGGCGCTGTCCGGGTTTGTCGGTTATCTGGTGTTGACTACGCTGTGCTCGCCTGCGGCGGTATCAATGATTCAACATATCCCGCTGGCAGAGGTACCCAAGGCATTCAGTAAGATTGAAAACCAATTCATCGGTATCCTGGTCGGCGTGATTTCCGCCGAGTTGTATAACCGCTACAGCCAGGTTGAATTGCCTAAAGCGCTCTCTTTCTTCAACGGTCGCCGACTGGTGCCGATTCTGGTATCAGTGCTGATGATTGTGGTGGCGTTTGTGCTGATGTACGTCTGGCCGGTGATTTATAACGCGCTGGTGTCCTTTGGCGAACATATCCAGCAAATGGGGTCGGTGGGTGCTGGTATCTATGCCTTCTTTAACCGCCTGTTGATTCCGGTCGGGTTGCATCATGCACTGAATTCAGTGTTCTGGTTCGATGTGGCGGGCATTAACGATATCCCCAATTTCCTGAGCGGGCAGCAGGCGATTGATGCTGGCAAAGCGATTCCGGGCATTACCGGGCGTTATCAGGCCGGTTTCTTCCCGATCATGATGTTTGGTTTGCCGGGCGCGGCGCTGGCGATTTATCACTGTGCGCGTCCTGAAAATCGTAGCCGGGTGGCGGGGATTATGGTGGCGGCGGCGTTTGCAGCCTTCTTCACCGGCATTACCGAACCGCTGGAATTCTCCTTCATGTTTGTCGCGCCTGTGCTGTATGTACTGCACGCCGTGTTGACCGGGATTTCCGTATTCATCGCTGCCAGCATGCACTGGATTGCCGGTTTTGGTTTCAGTGCTGGTTTGGTGGACCTGGTGCTTTCTACGCGCAACCCACTGGCGACACATTGGTATATGTTGCTGCTCCAGGGAGTGGTGTTCTTCGCCATTTATTATGTGGTGTTCCGCTTTACCATTACCCGATTTAACCTGATGACGCCGGGACGTGAAGCCGCTGCGACAACACAGACTTCAACTGAGGTAACCGCTCCTGCGGGTAATGCCCAATCGGTAGCGAAAGGGTATTTGCAGGCCATCGGCGGTAAAGACAACCTGACCGGCATCGACGCTTGTATCACTCGCTTGCGCCTGAGCGTGAAGGATTCGAGCCTGGTGGACGAATCAGCGGCACGTCAGTTAGGGGCCGCGGGTGTGATTCGTCTCAATAAGCAAAGCGTGCAGATTGTGGTTGGCACTCAGGCGGAGAATATCGCCGCCGCCTTGCGTGAGGTTTCACAGGAATAATTCGGCTGGCGTCATTATCGCCGTCTGATATCGATAAACGGAGCGCGCCTGCAAGCACGCTCCGTTTTTTTATCTTGAATTTTCATGAAACAAACGGTTGTTTCCCAGCGTGGCTTGTTGGATCATTAGTGGTTAAGGGTTGTTTTTTCGCATTTGAGGAACCAAGCATGAGTGAGGCTGAAGCCCGCCCAACCAACTTTATTCGTCAGATCATTGATGAAGATCTGGCTACCGGTAAACACGACAGCATTCAGACGCGTTTTCCTCCAGAGCCGAACGGCTATCTTCATATCGGCCACGCTAAATCCATCTGCCTGAACTTCGGTATCGCTGAAGATTACAACGGCAAGTGCAACCTGCGTTTTGATGATACCAACCCGGTAAAAGAAGATATCGAGTACGTTGAATCCATCAAACATGACGTTCAGTGGCTGGGTTTTTCCTGGAGCGGCAATGTTCGCTATTCGTCGGACTATTTTGATCAGTTGCACATGTATGCTGTTGAACTGATCAATAAAGGGTTGGCATATGTCGATGAGCTGACGCCGGAACAGATTCGCGAATACCGCGGCACGCTGACCTCTCCGGGCAAAAATAGCCCGTACCGCGATCGCAGCGTTGAAGAGAACATGGCGCTGTTTGAAAAAATGCGCAACGGCGGTTTCGCCGAAGGTGCTGCTTGCCTGCGTGCTAAAATCGACATGGCATCGCCATTTATCGTGATGCGCGACCCGGTGCTGTATCGCATCAAATTCGCCGAGCATCATCAGACCGGCAATAAGTGGTGCATCTACCCGATGTATGACTTCACCCACTGCATTTCCGATGCGCTGGAAGGTATTACACATTCGCTGTGTACGCTGGAGTTTCAGGATAACCGTCGCCTGTATGACTGGGTGCTGGATAATATCACCATTCCTGCTCACCCGCGTCAGTACGAGTTTTCCCGCCTGAACCTGGAATACGCGGTCATGTCCAAGCGGAAACTGAACCAACTGGTGAGTGAGAAGATCGTCGAAGGCTGGAACGATCCGCGCATGCCGACCATCTCTGGTTTACGCCGCCGTGGTTATACCGCCGCTTCTATTCGTGAGTTCTGCCGCCGTATTGGTGTGACCAAACAGGATAACACTGTGGAAATGGCAGCCCTCGAGTCGTGCATTCGTGATGACCTCAACGAAAATGCACCACGCGCGATGGCGGTGCTGGATCCGGTGAAAGTGGTAATTGAGAACCTGCCGGAAGGTCATGAAGAATGGCTGAGCATGCCCAACCATCCGAATAAACCAGAGATGGGAACACGACAGGTTGCCTTCAGTCGCGAAGTGTACATTGATCGCGCTGATTTTCGTGAAGAAGCCAATAAGCAGTACAAACGTCTGGTGCTGGGCAAAGAAGTCCGTCTGCGTAATGCGTATGTCATTAAGGCTGAACGCATTGATAAAGACGAGCAGGGTGTGATCACCACGATTTACTGCAGCTGTGATACGGAAACCCTGAGCAAGGATCCGGCCGACGGCCGTAAAGTGAAAGGTGTGATCCACTGGGTATCTGCTGCTCACGCGTTGCCAGCGCAGTTCCGTCTGTATGATCGCCTGTTTAGCATAGCTAACCCTGGCGGAGCAGAGGATTTTCTCTCCACCATCAATCCTGATTCACTGAGTATTGCTCAGGGCTTTGTCGAAGCCAGTTTGGGTAATGCTGAGGTCGAAAAAGCCTATCAGTTTGAGCGTGAAGGGTATTTCTGCGCGGATCGCGTTTATTCCCGTCCTGATCATCTGGTATTCAACCGGACGGTGGGATTGCGTGATAGTTGGGCGGGTTAATCGCTGCCTGATTGGGACGTTAAGATAAAAATAAAACCGCCTCGGCGGTTTTATTTTTGCTCAGAATTAATAGAGAAGGCTCAATCAGCGTTCGTCGTGCGCGTTGTCGTCTTCACGGCAGTCGCCGCTACTGCAATGGCCATACAGATACAAACTGTGGTTGGTGAGCTTGATGCCATGCTTCTCGGAAATTTCACGCTGGCGCGCTTCGATAGACTCATCGCTGAATTCAATCACCCGACCGCAATCCAGACAGATCAAATGATCATGGTGGTGTTGCTGGGTGAGTTCGAAAACGGATTTGCCACCTTCGAAGTTGTGGCGGGTGACAATGCCAGCATCGTCAAACTGGTTGAGCACACGGTAGACAGTGGCCAAACCAATCTCTTCCCCCATATCAATCAGCTTCTTGTATAAGTCTTCCGCGCTGACGTGGTGGCATTGAGGATCCTGAAGGACTTCCAAAATTTTCAGTCGTGGAAGTGTGACTTTCAGGCCGGCCTTCTTTAATGCGGTGTTGTTGTCAGTCATGCGGATTTAGTCCTGTTACGTGCTTTATCTGGGAGGCTATTAGCCTAGTATCATCGGTCGGCGTAAAAAAGGTCATGTGTCTCAATTATAGAACCGCACCATCGAAATGAAAACTACGGAACTTTTACAATATGGTTCAGGTTAACGTACTGTATTCAGAGTAGTTATCGATAAGGAACAAATTGTACGCCAGGATTTATCATTAAACATAATCCGGCTGAGCGAATGACATTGTACCTTGTCAGGATGAAAAGTTAAAAAAATGTATCACTGATTGCGATAGGTTTTATCTATCTATGGCTCTCATTATCGATTTAGCCATCGATTTACCTGTTGAGATTTACCTATCGATGTTTACTTATCGATGGTGATATGGCCCCGACTACATTGGCACCAGCGGTGCATCAGGGCCACGGGTGAATCAGGCCAGTAAGGCTTTCAAATTCAGCTCTTCGCTGATTTGCTTGACCCAGGTGGATACGCGTTCGCCGGTCAGTTCTGGCTGGCGATCTTCATCAATAGCCAGGCCGATAAAGTGATCGTCATCCGCCAGGCCTTTTGAGGCTTCGAAGTAGTAGCCTTCTGTTGGCCAGTGACCAACGATGTTTGCACCGCGCGGTTCGATGATGTCGCGAATGGTGCCCATGGCGTCACAGAAGTACTCTGCGTAGTCTTCCTGATCACCGCAACCAAAGATAGCTACTAGTTTTCCAGAAAAATCAATCTCTTCCAGGGTTGGGAAGAAATCATCCCAGTCACATTGTGCTTCGCCGTAGTACCAGGTCGGGATACCCAGCAGCAGGATGTCAAAGCGCTCCAGATCCTCTTTGCTGCTTTTGGCAATGTCGTGCAGTTCGGCGACGTCGCTGCCCAGTTTTTGCTGGATAGTTTTAGCAATATTTTCGGTATTACCAGTATCACTGCCAAAAAAAATGCCTATGAGAGCCATAGATTAAATAACCTCTTGATTCCTAAGGGTATGGTGCTTACGTCACCCACTATCCGTTAATAATAGCAGACACTGTCTGACGGATAAACGTGTATCTGTGGCTGCCTGCAGTCGTGCTGTAAAAACAATTAATTGATTCTTTTTTAATCGCCTTCTTAATGTTTTTTTAATTTTTTTTAAATACGATATTCTCACAGATAACTGAAAATATGGGCAATTGGTTAAATATCTAATTTTTATTAGTTTTTAAAAAAACAGAAAAGACTAAATATTCTTATAGTTTTGACGATGACGGAACATGGTGCTTTATTGAATGTAAATGTGCAGCAATGTTTCTTACAAAACGAGAGACTTTCTCATTACATAAGTCAAAACAAGCCTTACCTCCTCGATCAATAGCTCGTTTATGGAGTCAATTATGCAATTCCTAAAAAATATTGCCATTCGCACTGCCATGTTATGGGTGCTTGGCATCTTCTGTGTGTTATGGATTGCGGTCTCGCTCTACACTATGTATTCGTTCAAAACCATGAACGAAACATCTAAAACCAGTGCTTTGCTGGTTAATAATATGAATTTGGTTAATACCGGTAATGACCAGTATTTCCGTATGGTAACCCGACTGGCACGTGCGATTGATTATCGGCAGAGTGGCGATGATCAGAAGGCAGATGAACAGCAAAAATCATCACAGGCTGCGCTGGATCTACTGAAATCTAACCTTGAAGCCTTCAAAAAGATTGATCATGTCGGCATGTCGCCGGAGCTGGTGGACGCGGTAACACGTGACTGGAGCAACCTGATTACCCAAGGGGTTGAGCCGATGTACCAGCGTGCGGTGGACAAAAAGTTCGATGAGTACGACAAGTATGCCAAAGACATCGTGCCCGCCTTCAGTCGTCAGTTCAATGTCTCGTTCACCAACTTCAACAAAGCCGGGTCAACGATGTTCGTCGATGCCGGCGACCGGTTGGAAAGTATTACTGCTGTCGGACAGAATATTTTGTTGGCAGGGCTGGTGGCTGGTTTGTTGATGCTGTTTATGACCGATCGCTATCTGGTCGCGTGTTTGACTCGCCCACTCAACGATCTGCGTGAACACTTCCAGGTGATTGCGGCTGGCCGTCTTGGCAAACCGATTCTGGATTTTGGTAACAACTGCGTAGGTAAACTGTTCCCGCTGCTGCGCGATATGCAAACCAGCCTGGCGAACACCGTGAGTACCATTCGAAGCAGTGCGGATTCCATTTATCAGGGTGTGTCGGAAATTGCATCCGGCAACAACGACCTGGCGGCCCGTACCGAGTCGCAGGCAGCGGCATTGGAAGAAAGTGCGGCCAGTATGGAACAGCTGACATCGACCGTGAAACAGAATGCGGAAAATGCCAGCCACGCCAGCCAACTGGCTCATCAGGCTTCTACCACGGCTAGTAAGGGGGGGGCACTGGTCGACAATGTTGTGAAAACCATGGCGGAAATCTCCGGTAGTTCGAAGAAAATCGCTGAGATTACCAGTGTCATTAATGGCATCGCTTTCCAGACCAACATTCTGGCGTTGAACGCAGCGGTTGAAGCGGCTCGCGCTGGTGAGCAGGGGCGTGGATTCGCGGTGGTGGCCGGTGAAGTAAGAAGCCTGGCGCAACGCAGTGCGCAGGCGGCCAAAGAGATTGAAAATCTGATTGCCGAGTCGGTTCGTTGCGTGGATAACGGTTCCTCGTTGGTGGCTGACGCAGGCAGTACCATGAGCGAGATTGTGAAAGCGGTAACCAATGTGACCGAGATTATGTCGGAAATCGCCACCGCATCGGATGAGCAAAGTAAAGGTATCGCTCAGGCTGGCCTGGCGATCACGGAAATGGATGGCGTGACTCAGCAGAACGCCGCGCTGGTGCAGGAGGCCTCTGCCGCGACTCGCTCACTGGAAGAACAGGCGATGGTGCTGACCGAAGCGGTATCTGTATTCCGTCTGTCCGAAGAACAGGCATCCGGTCTGCCGCCAAGACGCGACCGTCAGGCACCGGTTAAAGCCGTGGCGGCCCCGGCTGCCAAAGCATTGCCTGCTGCGACATCAGCGAAGAAAGGCAGTGATAATTGGGAAACGTTCTGATGTATTGAGGACGTCAGGCGTCATGGATGACGCCAGCACTATGTAGTTGTGTTGTAGTCGTGTATTAGTCTTGTTGTTCTGCCAACTGTGCCAGCAGCATCTGTTCTATCAGTTCACTTCGGCTGATGTTTTTTTGTTCAGCTAGCGCATTGAGAATCTCTACCGCTTCACTGTTAATTTTCAGCTCGACACGGCGAAGACCCCGCACTTTGTCACGCCGCAACTGGTTGCGCTTGTTGATCCGTAACTGTTCGTCACGCGAGAGCGGATTGGTTTTCGGCCGCCCTGGCCGACGCTCATTCGCGAACAGATCCAGCGTGGTGCGATCCGTTTGTTCTTTTGCCATAACTAATGGTACTGCAAGAAATTCGGCCAAAACGCCGCGTTTGATCTCGGAGGCTCACCGCCGGGATTATCTGGTGCTTTTAGCAACTCAGGCCGCGTTTTGATGAAATGTGGTTAACGATGCAAGTGGCCATACAGCCATCCCTCATACTGAGCGCGCCATAATACCCCAGCCGTTGCGGTGGCGACAACGTTTACTGGGGCTAAGACTCAATTAAGGCTTAATTAAATCAGGCTATAAGACAACCCCTTTGCCTGCCGGGCGGACTATCGTCTCGTTGCGCCTTAATGTGAGGCTAAAAAACGGTGGATGGCGCGCAGTACGGCGTCGGGTTTTTCCGCGTGTACCCAGTGGCCTGCACCACTGACCACATGGGCTCTAGCGGCAGGAAACTGGCGCACCAGGTCGTCGCGATAACGATCGTCCAGATAAGGCGACTCACTGCCACGGATAAACAGAATAGAGCCCGTCCAGGGGGATACCTCTTTCCAGCCGACAATATGCTCGTACTGATCCCATAATACCGGTACGTTAAAACGCCACTCTCCTTGCTGAAATGACTTCAGCAAAAATTGCACCACGCCTTCTTCGCCGGACAGATGAGGCCGCATGATTTCCGCTGCCTGTGAGCGTTGTGTGACGCCCGCGTCGCTGACGGCGCGAATAGCGGCAAACACCTTATCGTGGCGACGAACCTGATAATCGACCGGCGCAATATCAATTGCCACGATGCGGTCGATGCGTGCGGCAAGCCGTTCGGTCAGAGCCATTGACACTTTTCCACCCATCGAATGGCCTATCAGGATGACACGCTCCAGACCCAGCTCGTCAATCAGTTCACACACATCCTGCGCCATAGCCGGATACGTCATCTCTGACGAGCGAGGCGACAACCCATGATTGCGCAGATCAACTTGCACGGTATCGTGATGTTTTTGCAGATCGCGTGCCAGTACGCCGAGGTTATCCAGATTACCGAATAGCCCATGAATGAGGACAACGGGTAATTGATTTTGCGGGGATTGTGCGTTTTGCCAGCGATAATTCAATTTCATGGTGAAGTTCATTCAGAGAGACAGTGGCTTAGGGTATCATGACTTTACCATGTCGCTTCGCCGCAGGGTAAACTCTCTCAGGCAGCGTCAACCGGGGCAGCAGGCGGAAAGTCGCGTTCATGTACAGGATGTGCGCGGTACGTTCAGGATAATCCTGAATATGTTCTCAGCGCTGTCTGCTGCTGTTCGTGGGTTGCGCATAGCCTGTATAATTCCCGATGATTAATTAAAGACATAAAACAGTACTGGATAAAGATGAAAACTATTGAGGTCGACGACGAGCTTTACCGTTATATCGCCAGCCACACTCAGCATATCGGCGAGAGTGCATCAGATATTTTACGGCGCATGCTGAAGTTCAGCAGCGCGCAGCCAGCGGCGGTGGCGGTACCACCGGCAACGGAGTCGACAATCACCCAGCCTGCTGCCGTGCAGCCGCCGCGTGACCGGGTAAGAACCGTGCGCGAGTTACTGTTGTCGGACGAATACGCCGAGCAGAGTAGGGCAGTCAATCGTTTCCTGATGGTGCTGTCTACCCTGTATCGCTTATCGCCAGAAGAATTTGCGGCGGCCACCGAGTCGTCGCACGGTCGTACCCGCGTTTATTTTGCGGCTGACGAGCAGACCTTGTTGCTGCACGGCGCCCAGACTAAACCTCGCCCTATTGAAGGCACGCCTTACTGGGTTATCACTAATACCAATACCGGTCGTAAACGTAGCATGGTCGAGGACATCATGCTGGCGATGCAGTTCCCGCCGGAGCTGACAGAGAAAGTTTGCGGCACCATTTAAATCACTGCGTCAGGAAGAAACGCCAATGGCTAATCACCCGAGAGCCGGACAACCTACCCGGCAAAGCGACCTGATTAATGTCGCACAGTTGACGTCCCAGTATTATGTGTTGAGCCCGGATGCGAGCAATCCGGCTCAGTCGGTTAAATTCGGTACTTCAGGCCACCGCGGCAGTGCCGCTCGCCACAGTTTCAATGAAGCCCATATTCTGGCGATTGCTCAGGCGATTGCTGAAGAGCGTAGCCGTCAGGGCATCACGGGGCCATGCTATGTGGGCAAAGACACCCACGCCCTGTCCGAGCCGGCGTTCATTTCCGTACTGGAAGTGCTGACCGCCAACGGTGTCGACGTCATTATCCAGCAGGATAACGGGTTTACCCCGACACCGGCGGTGTCGAACGCGATTCTGGTGCACAACCGCCAGGGCGGCGCACTGGCGGACGGTATCGTGATTACCCCATCGCATAACCCGCCGGAAGACGGTGGTATTAAATACAACCCGCCTAATGGCGGCCCGGCGGATACCAATCTCACCAGCGTGATTGAAAAACGTGCTAACGCACTGCTGGCGGATAACTTACGTGAGGTGAAGCGCCAGTCGTTGGATCTCGCTCGCCAGAGCGGCCACCTGCACGAACGCGATCTGGTCGAGGCGTATGTCGAGTCGCTGGGTGAGGTGGTGGACATGGCCGCTATCCAGCGTGCGGGCCTGAAACTTGGCGTGGATCCGCTCGGTGGTTCCGGCATTGCTTACTGGCAGCGCATCGCCGAGCGCTACCAGCTGGATCTGACGCTGGTTAACGATGCTATCGATCAGACGTTCCGGTTTATGACGCTGGACCACGACGGTGTTATCCGTATGGACTGCTCGTCGGTTTCGGCGATGTCTGGCCTGCTGTCGCTGCGCGATAAGTTCGATCTGGCCTTCGCCAACGACCCGGATTATGACCGCCACGGCATTGTCACCCCGGCTGGGTTGATGAATCCGAACCACTATCTGGCGGTCGCTATCAACTATCTGTTCCGTCATCGTCCGCAGTGGGGCGAATCGGTCGCAGTGGGTAAAACACTGGTATCCAGTGCGATGATCGACCGTGTAGTGGCCGATCTGGGCCGTAAACTGGTGGAAGTGCCGGTCGGCTTCAAATGGTTTGTGGATGGTTTGTTTGACGGGACGCTGGGCTTCGGCGGTGAAGAGAGCGCTGGCGCCTCGTTCCTGCGTTTTGACGGCACACCCTGGTCGACGGATAAAGACGGTATCATTCTGTGCCTGCTGGCTGCGGAAATCACCGCGGTAACCGGTAAGAACCCACAGCAGCATTATGATGAATTGGCGGCACGTTTTGGTGCACCGAGCTACAACCGTTTGCAGGCATCGGCAACGCATGCCCAGAAAGCGGCCTTGTCGAAGCTATCGCCGGAAATGGTATCCGCCAGTACGCTGGCAGGTGACCCGATCACGGCCCGTCTGACTGCTGCGCCCGGTAATGGTGCATCGATTGGCGGCCTGAAAGTGATGACCGACAATGGCTGGTTTGCCGCTCGTCCATCTGGCACGGAAGAAGCCTACAAGATTTATTGCGAAAGTTTCCTCGGTGCTGAACACCGTGAAAAAATCGAGAAAGAAGCGGTGGAAATCGTTAGCGCGGTGCTGAGCAACGCGAAGTAATGCGTCATCGGTTTTAATCAGGGCGCTGTGTAAGCAGCGCCTTTTTTATGACAGTGACTCCACCTATGCTAATGCTACCAGCAACGCGCCGACAGAAATAAGCGCGACGCCCACCCCCGCCAGCAGCGATATATTTTCACCCAGTAGCAGCACAGCCAGAATGACAGCAAATACCACGCTAAGTTTGTCGATAGGCGCGACCTGCGCGACGCTGCCGCTTTTCAGTGCCATAAAATAAAACAACCAGGACAGCGCCCCTGCCACACCACTCAATACGATAAACAACATCGCTTTATGGTTGGCCAATACGGTGCCGAAGAGTGAGGATTTGCCTTGCACCACCACCACGCCGACCAGAAACAACGCCATAATCACGGCCCGAATGGCGGTGGCCGTATTGGCATCCAGCTGTTGCAGGCCGATTTTACCAAACAGCGCCACCAGTGCAGCGCATAGCGCCGACAGTAAAGCGTAAAGTAACCAGCTACTCATCACTTATCTTCTCTCTATTGGTTAGCGTCTTGTGGCGAAAAATCAGGATGCTACGCCTGACGCGGGCAGGGCGCCAGCGTCACGAATCATTAAAAGGTGCCAGTTAGGGCATAAACCGATAGCCGATGGCAGTTTCGGTCAGAAAGTGACGTGGGCGTGCCGGGTCATCTTCCAGTTTTTGGCGTAAATGCCCCATATAGATTCGCAGGTAATGGCTGTGTTCTACGGCATTAGGGCCCCAGACCTGATTGAGCAGCTGGCGCTGTGTCAGCACTTTGCCGGGGCTGGCGAGCAGGGTGGACAGTAGTCGGAATTCGATGGGCGTCAGGTGCAGTTCCTGCTGATTGCGGATAACCTGGCGGTTGAGCAAATCCACGGTGACATTAGAAAAGGTAATCAGCGGGGTTTCCTGCTGGGGAGTACTAAAACGACGTAACGCGACCCGTGAGCGTGCCAGCAGTTCGCCAATGCCGAAGGGTTTGGTGAGATAGTCTTCGGCACCGGCATCCAGTGCGGCGATTTTGTCCTGTTCGTCGGTGCGGGCTGACAACACGATAACCGGAATAGCGCTCCACTGCCGTAGATCACGGATGTAATCAATGCCGTCGCCGTCGGGCAGACCCAGATCAAGAATAATGAGATCCGGTTTGCGCGTCGCGGCTTCTATCAACCCCCGTTGCAGCGTTTCGGCTTCAAACACGCGACAGCCTTCACCTTCCAGCGCGTTGCGGACAAAACGCCGGATCTCTTTTTCATCTTCTACGATCAGTATGTTGGTCTGTAACAGGGTCAAGACTCCATCTCTTCAGGTTCGAGCGCCGGTGGCGCACCCAACGGCAGGGTAAAATGGAACACCGCGCCGCCTTCGTCGGCGTTGGTGGCCCAGATTTTCCCGCCGTGAATTTCTACAATCGCCCGGCAAATCGCCAACCCCAGCCCGACGCCGGGAATCGAAGACTCTTTGTGCCCGCGGGCAAACTTGTCGAAAATGATTTTTTCCTGACCGATGGGGATGCCTGGGCCGTTATCCTGAATCTGCACTTCCAGCACATCGCCGGACGCTGACGAGGAGATACGGCTGGCAGAAAGGGTAATGGTCGCCTGCTCACCTGCGTATTTGATGGCGTTTTCCAGCAGATTGATCAGCACCCGCTCGATCAGGCTGGCGTCGCAGTACACCAGTATCATGTCCTGCGGCAACCGTAAATGAATAGTATTGCTTGCCAGCGAGTTTTCCAACTGCCGTAATGCGCTTCCGGTTAACTCTTCCAGCGTTTGCCACTCTTTACGCAAATTAAAGCCATCAGACTGGATGCGCGCCATGTCCAGCAAGTTGTTGACCAGACGCGTGGTGCTGAGAATGTGCTGGCGTATTTGGCTGGCCTGTGGGGCATAGGGAGAACCTTCAGAGGCCAGGTTGAGCGTCAGGATTTCCGCCTGACCGAACAGTACCGTCAACGGGGTGCGTAAATCATGGGACAGCGCGGCCAGCAGTGAGTTACGCAGTTGCTCGCGTTCAGCGTCCAGACGTGCATTTTCCGTGCTGTTGACCAAATGCAGCCGTTCCAGTGCGTTAGTGATCAGCACCGTAAAGGTTTCCAGCATGCGCTGCTGTTCCGGGATCATTAACTGACGTGCGTTGGCGGGCTCGACGGCGATGACGCCAAACGTCAGTTGTGACGTTGCCAGCGGTAGCAACTGGTAAGGCACGCCCGGCAGTGTGGCGGTACCGGCACCGGCAGGAGCGGCATGATCGTAACTCCAGCGGGCAATCGCTTTATCGACGATCAATTGCTCGGGTTCATCAAGCGCAACCTGCTGTAACTCCGCCGTTGGGGAAGACAGTGGTTCAGCCAGCAAAATGGCTATCTTGGCCTGAAACGTAGATCGCAGAAAATGATGGCTGGCTTTGGCGATATCCTCCACCGACAGGCTGCGGTTAAGCGCTTTGGACATTTCGTACAGATGGCGCACCCGCTGTTCGCGGTAGCGGGCGACGCGGGCCTGATAACGTACCCCGGCGGTCAGATTTCCCACCAGAATACCGATAGTCAGCATCACCGCAAACGTGACCAGATACTGTGCGTCGGCGACAACGAAGGTACCTTTCGGTACTACGAAAAACAGATCAAAACTGGCGACATTGATGACGGCAGCGAAGACGGATGGCCAGCGGCCATAAAACAGCGCGATGATCACCACGGCCAGCAGGTAGAGCATCACCAGGTTGACCGGCTCCAGCATCGAGAAGGGCGACCACAGCGCCAGCAGGGTGATTAGCGCGCACAGCAGCACCGCCACACCGCAGCCGTAGAGTTGTAACCGCCATTTATCGGTAATTCCCCGGATCTCCGGTGCTTTGGGCGGTGGCGGTGTAGCATCGTCCTGCACTGACACCACCAGCAAATCGAGATCTGGCCCTAACTTGCCGAGCTTCTCGGCAAAGCGGGTGCGACGCCACCAGCCGAGCTTTTGCTCGGTGTGACGCCCAATGACAATTTTACCGAGATTATGATCGCGAGCGTAACGCAATACCGCGCGCTCTACCGAAGGGTCAGACAGGGTGGCGGTTTCCGCCCCCAAATCTTGCGCCAGCTTCAGGGCACGCAGGATGGCCCGCCGATCGCCTTCCGGCAGGCGATGCAAGCCGGGTGTTTCAACATACACCGCATGCCAGATGCTACCCAGGCGGGCAGCCAGACGGGCGGCGGTACGCACCAGCTTTTCATTGCCCACCCCGCGACCGATACACAGCAAGATGGCATCACGAGTATGCCAGACCCGCTCACGCCCCTGACTGGCGCGCATCGCGCGCATCTCGTCGTCCACCCGGTCAGCCATACGCCGCAGTGCAAGCTCACGTAGGGCGAGCAGATTGCCTTTGCGAAAGAAGTTTTCGATGGCGCGTTCTGCCTGCATCGGCAAGTAAACTTTGCCTTCATTAAGACGCTGGCGTAAGTCATCAGGTGGTAGGTCCACCAGCACCACCTCGTTAGCGTCGTCAAAAATCGGGTCGGGAACGGTTTCCCGTACCCGGATACCGGTGACACCGCCCACGATATCATTGAGACTTTCCAGATGCTGCACGTTGACGGTGGTGAAGACATCGATGCCAGCATCCAACAGTTCCTGAACGTCCTGCCAGCGTTTGGGGTGGCGAGAACCGCGGATATTGCTGTGCGCCAGTTCGTCGATCAGGATGATCGCCGGGCACCGTGCCAGAGCCCCATCCAGATCAAACTCATGATGATGGCGACCGTAGTGGCTGATCTTCTTCATCGGCAGGGAGGGTAGGCCTTCCACCAGTGCGGCGGTTTCGCTGCGCCCGTGGGTTTCCACCACCCCGACCAGTACGTCCAGCCCCTGTGCTTTCAGACGCTGCGCCTCCTGTAGCATGGCGTAGGTTTTACCTACGCCTGCACAAGCGCCGAAGAAGATTTTGAGTTTACCGCGCGGCTGCTCCTCAATCTGGCTTAAGAGGCTATCCGGGTCGGGTCGACGTTGTTCCTCGTCGGTCATTTCTGTTCCTCATCAATCGGGTCTGTTCTGGCGACACTGCGGTGCTTTAATCAGGGAAGCTGTTTAAGCTTATCCAGCGCCATATTCAATTCTACGACATTCACTACCGGCGCACCGATAAATGCGGGCATTGGCGTATCAGTATGGCTATTGATTAATTGATCCACCTGATCCTGCGACAAACCGCGGGCTTTGGCGACCAGTCCGGCCTGATAGCGTGCCGCTTGTACCGAAATGTGTGGGTCAAGGCCGCTGGCCGATGCCGTGACCAGATCGACCGGTACGGCATCGTTATCACCGTGACGCTGATGCCAGGCGGCGACATTCTGGCTGATGGCTTTGTCCAGCGCCGGGTTACTGACCGCCAGATTGCTGCCGCCAGACGCCATGGTGTTGTAGGCACTGTCCGAGGTCGCGGATGGGCGTCCCTGGAAGTACCCGTCACGGCTGAATGCCTGGCCTATCAGTGACGATCCAACCGGCTTGTCCTGTTGGTAGAGCAGGGAGCCGTTGGCCTGCGCCGGGAACAGCAATTGCCCCAGCGCGGTAGCCAGCAAGGGATAAGCCACGCCGGTTACCAGAGTCATCAGCAGCAACAGCACCAGAGAAGAACGAATATAATTCATGATGATTACCTTTGGTTACGCCAGTCCGGTGACGGTCAGGATCAGGTCTATCAGCTTGATGCCGATGAACGGCACCAGCAGGCCGCCCAGCCCGTAAATCCACAGATTACGGCTCAGCAATGCCGCCGCACTCATAGGTTTGTAGCTAATCCCTTTCAGCGCCAGCGGGATCAGGAACACGATAACCAGCGCGTTAAAGATCACCGCAGACAACATCGCCGAAGCAGGGGAGTGCAGGTGCATAACGTTAAGCGCGTTCAACTGCGGATAGGTTGCCGCGAACGCCGCCGGGATGATGGCGAAGTACTTGGCCACATCGTTGGCGATACTAAAGGTGGTGAGTGACCCTCGGGTCATCAGCATCTGTTTGCCGATGTGTACCACTTCGATAAGCTTGGTGGGGTTGGAGTCCAGATCCACCATGTTACCCGCTTCTTTAGCCGCCTGAGTACCGGAGTTCATGGCTACCGCCACATCGGCTTGTGCCAGCGCTGGGGCGTCGTTGGTGCCGTCACCGGTCATGGCGACCATGCGGCCTTCCGCCTGATACTGACGAATCAGCGCCAGCTTGGCTTCCGGCGTGGCTTCCGACAGGAAGTCGTCTACGCCAGCCTCGGCGGCGATGGCGGCGGCAGTCAGCGGGTTATCGCCGGTGATCATGACGGTTTTGATCCCCATGCTGCGCAGTTCAGCGAAGCGTTCCTTGATACCGCCTTTGACGATATCTTTCAGCGCTACTACGCCCAACACGCGTTTGCCCTCCGCCACTACCAGCGGGGTGCTGCCTTGTCGTGCAACGCTGGCGACGGCGTCTTCCACTTCAGCCGGGAAATGCCCCTGATTGGCTTCAATGTAGCGACGCAACGCGTCCACCGCGCCTTTGCGGATAGTGCGGCCCTGAATGTTGACACCGCTCATGCGTGTTTGCGCTGAGAACGGCACAAAGGTGGCATCTAAATCCTGTAGCGCGCGTTCACGCAGGCCAAAGCGCTGCTTGGCCAGCACCACGATGCTGCGACCTTCCGGCGTTTCATCCGCCAGTGACGCCAGTTGCGCCGCATCCGCCAGCGATTGTTCACTGATCCCCGGTGCTGGCAGAAACGCTGACGCCTGACGGTTGCCGAGCGTGATGGTGCCGGTTTTGTCCAGCAGCAGCACGTCGATGTCGCCGGCAGCCTCAACGGCACGGCCACTGGTGGCGATGACGTTGGCACCGAGCATACGGCTCATACCGGCGATACCAATGGCGGACAGCAATCCACCGATAGTGGTAGGGATCAGACACACCAGTAGCGCCACCAGAACGGTGATACTGATGACCGAGCCGCTGTTGTTAGCCAGTACGCTAAACCAGGAAAACGGCGATAACGTCGCGACTACCAGCAGGAAGATGATGGTCAGTTCCACCAGCAAAATAGTGAGTGCGACTTCGTTCGGCGTTTTACGACGTTTGGCGTTTTCCACCATGGCGATCATGCGGTCGATAAAGGTTTCGCCGGGGTTGACGGTGCATTGGATCACCAGCCAGTCGGACAGTACGCGGGTACCGCCGGTCACCGAGGCGAAATCGCCGCCGGATTCGCGGATCACCGGTGCGGATTCACCGGTGATGGCGCTTTCATCCACCGAGGCTCCGCCTTCCAGCACTTCACCGTCGCAGGGGATCATCTCACCGGCGGACACCAGCACTATGTCACCTTTACGCAAGCTATCAGCCGGTACCTGCTGGGTGGCGGCATCGTGATGCGGGGTAGCCAGTTTGTTGGCCCAACTGGTTTTCTTCACCCCTTTCAGGGCTTCAGCCTGTGCTTTGCTACGGCCTTCCGCCAGTGCTTCAGCGAAATTGGCAAACAAGACCGTTACCCACAACCACAGCGTGACAGCACCGGTGAACCCGGCACTACCGTCGGTATGACCGCTGGCGATAGCCAGCCAGATACCGGTTGTCAGCAGGCTGCCGATATACACCACGAACATCACCGGGTTGCGCCACTGGATGCGTGGGTCGAGTTTTTTTACTGAATCCACCAGCGCGTTACGCAACAGAGCGGAATCAAAAAGCGTTTGCTGTTTACGAATCATCTTCTTTCTCCGGCTCAGTGAACCAGACTTGACTGTAACTGCTCGGCAACGGGACCCAGTGCCAGGGCAGGGATAAAGTTCAACGCGCTAATCAGTAAAATGATGGCGATGAGCAGGCCGATAAACAGCGGACCACGGGTGGATAACGACCCTTGGGTTTCCGGTTGGCGTTTTTTCGCCACCAGCGAACCGGCGATAGCCAGTACTGGAATCAGCGATGAGAAACGCCCTACCAGCATGGCGATGCCCAGCGTCACGTTGTAAAACGGGGTGTTGACGGTGAGACCACCAAACGCGCTGCCGTTGTTGTTGGCGGCAGACGAGTAGGCGTACAGCACCTCGCTAAACCCGTGTGCACCGGGGTTCAGAATACCGGCGCGACCGGCTTCGGTACTGAGCGCCAGTGCCGTACCCAGTAACACCAGCGCCGGGGTGATGAGAATAGCCAACGCCGCCATTTTCATTTCCCATGCCTCGACTTTTTTACCCAGGTATTCCGGGGTACGGCCGATCATCAGTCCGGCGATAAATACGGTCAGCAAGACGAACACCAGCATGCCGTAAAAACCGGAACCTACGCCGCCGAAGATCACTTCGCCAATCTGTATCAACCACATCGGGATCAGACCACCCAGCGCGGTAAACGAATCGTGCATGGCGTTAACCGCACCACAAGACGTGGCGGTGGTAATGGCGGCGAAAAAGGCCGATGCCAGTACACCGAAGCGCGATTCCTTACCTTCCATGTTTTGCGCGCTGTCCGCCCCCAGCGATAACAGATGCGGGTTACCACTCACTTCGGCATACATCACGACCACTGTTGCAACGATTAGCATCAGCGACATCGCCCACAGCAGGGTATGACCCTGACGGCGATCGTTGACCACCCGGCCAAAGGCAAAACACAGCGCTGCTGGGATCAGCAGGATGGACAGCATCTGCACGAAGTTAGTCAATGCATTCGGGTTTTCAAACGGGTGGGCCGAGTTGGCGCCAAAAAATCCGCCGCCGTTGGTACCCAGCATTTTTATCGCTTCCTGTGAGGCCAATGGCCCCATCGGCAGCACCTGCGATGCGCCTTCCAGCGTAGTGATATGCTGGTAAGGCAGGAAGTTTTGAATGCTTCCCTGGCTGATGAAGAACAGGCTGAGCAGCAATGAAATGGGCAGCAGCAGGTACAAGTTGATGCGTAGCAGATCCAGCCAGGCGTTGCCCAATTCGTGGGTAGTGCGGCGTGCGAAGGCGCGCATCAGCACAAATGCGACGGCGATACCGGTCGCCGCGGACAAGAAATTCTGTACTGTCAGCCCTACCATCTGGCTGAAATAGCTCAGAGTACTTTCCCCGCTGTAAGCCTGCCAGTTAGTGTTAGTGACAAAACTGATTGCGGTGTTGAGCGCCAGATGCCAGGACATCCCCGGCATCTGCTGTGGGTTCAGCGGCAAATGATCCTGATACAGGAGTATCAGAAACAGCAGCACGATACCCAACAGGTTGAATGCCAGAATGGCGATCGCGTAGTGCTGCCAGCCCATTTCACGGGTTGAAAAGCCGCAGAGCCGGGCTGCGCTCAGTTCATAACGGCGTAATGCGCCGGTTTCCCCTTCCACCAACCGGGCAATAAACTGGCCGAGCGGTTGTGCCAGCACTAACAGGAGTGCAAACAGACTGACGATGAGTAAAAAAGCATCGCTGGGCATCAGAATTCCTCCGCGTTGAGCAATGCATAAAAAAGGTAAACTAGCAGTAAAACCACCAGCATACCGCCTGCCACCAGGCCAATATTCACAGTCACCTCCAACGGTGTTGACACGTTTATTCTGCCGTCGCCCTGTTCGGCTGCGGTATCTTACTGATGACCGCACACCTGAATAATGGGCGTCTTCCTGCACGATTCAGGCTACGCAGAGTGAGAAAAAGAAGGTGCAAATTTCCGCGGAGCGGGCGTAAAAAAAGTATAAAAATGGTGAAAGATACGTCAGTTAGGCTAGTGCCAGGGTGGCGATGGGACGGTGGTTAGCCAGTCGTGTCGCTCTAACGCGATGCCAAGACAAGATAGCGATATGTGACGTGGTAGTTAAAAGATTAACCTAAATTTAACTTACTGGTGGGTATGAAAAAATAGTCACTTCTGGTGTTGTTATCTGGTCCGATGAGTGTAGGATTTAATCAGATTAGGGTGTGTTAGGGAGGCGTAATTATGATGTCTTATGTTGTGTATCCTTGGTATCGGGTTGTGCTGCGCCGCATCGGCGTTGTGTTGGCGGGTACGTTGGCGCTGCCGGTTATGCTGTTCTGGCCTGGTCGTGCTCGTTTTTATAGCTATCTGCATCGTGTATGGCTTAAGACCAGCGACAAGCCGGTGTGGCTGGAGCAGTCGGAACACGCCGCCGGGTATTTTTACTGATTGACCCGATGTAACGGGACGCTTCGGCGACCGTTGCGCTTTTCTGCCCATCCGTTTTTTCCCCCTGTTTCTTTTGCTGGCTTTCTGACCGCTTCTCTGTGCGGCGCTTTCCTGCGCTCTGCTATGCTATGGCAATAGCACTCTCGTTTAATCAAGGGGATAGATATCATGACCGCCGATCTGATTTCCGTTGGTATTAGTGCGTGCCTGCTGGGTAATCCGGTACGTTTTGATGGTGGGCACAAACGGCTTGCTTTTGCCGTTGAACAGTTAGCGCCTTATTTCCATTTTGAACCGACATGCCCGGAGATGGCGATAGGTTTGCCAGTACCTCGCCCGGCGTTGCGGCTGGTGAAGTCGGATGCAGGGGACATCCGGTTGTTAGCCAGCAATGGCTCCGGGCTGGATGCGACTGAAAAGATGGCCGCGTTTTCCGCTGCCAGAACAGCGGAACTGGCGCATCTGTGTGGCTATATTGTTTGTGCCAAATCCCCCAGTTGCGGCATGGAGCGGGTCAAGGTGTATGAACCTGCTCAGAATAACGCCCGTAAAAGCGGGGTGGGGCTGTTTACCCGGCAGTTACAACAAACGTTACCCTGGCTGCCGGTGGAAGAAGATGGACGCCTGCACGATCCGATGCTGCGTGAGAACTTCATTACCCGCGTTTATGCGCTCCACGAATTCAATCAGTTATGGCAAAGCGGGTTGAGCCGTAGCGCACTCATGAGTTTCCATAGCCGTTATAAATTGTTGTTGCTGGCGCATTCGCAACCGGCGTACCGCGAACTGGGGCCGTTTGTCGCCGCAATCGACCAGTGGGATTCTCTGGATGCGTTTGCGGCACAGTACCGGTTGCGACTGATGACGCTGTTGTCACACCCCGCCTCCCGCCGCAATCACACCAACGTGTTGATGCACGTGCAGGGATATTTTCGCCGTCAATTGACCGCCGGGCAGCGGCAGGAGTTAGCGCAGTTGATCGAGCGCTATCGTCAGGGCGTCCAACCCTTACTGGCACCGCTTACCTTGTTGCGTCATTACATGACAGAATACCCGGATGCCTGGTTGTCGCAGCAGCGCTATTTTGATCCTTACCCGGAAGCACTGCGGTTACGCTATGGCCACTAAGTGCCTATCCCATTAGGGCTATTTCTCTTGCCATTTGGGTATTGAGCAGTGCTCGAAATCCTCACGTACTCCGTGTACGCTCCGGTTTATTCGCTGCGCTAATAATCCCAACTGGGACAGGCCTTAAGTCAGGTCTTCGTTTTAATCAGGTCTTTGTTTTAAGTAGTACGACGTTAAGGATGGTTCATGACCACACATTTGGTTTGGTTTCGCCACGATTTACGCCTTACCGATAATCTGGCGTTACACGCCGCCTGCCAGGATCCCGACGCGCGGGTAGAAGCCGTGTTTATCGCCACGCCGCAACAGTGGGCCAGCCATGATATGGCACCCTGTCAGGCTGCATTTTTACTGGGTAATTTACGCTGTTTGCAACAAGCACTACAGGAGAAAGGCATCCCGCTGCACTACCAGCAATGTGACGATTTTGCCGCCAGTGTGCGTTGGCTGGCTGACTTTTGCCGCGAGCGTCAGGTCACGCAGCTATTTTACAACCGTCAGTATGAATGGAATGAACGCCAGCGTGATGGGCAACTGACCCAGGCTTTAGCGGGGGTGACCGTGTGTCGGGAATTTGATGACAGCCTGTTATTGCCACCGGGTAGCGTGGTGACAGGGTCTGGCGAGATGTACAAGGTGTTTACGCCATTTCGTACGGCCTTTATCAAACGCCTGCAACTGCAGGATGTCAGCTCGTTACCTGCGCCGGTTACCCGCCAACAGGGGGACGTCACGCTAGCGCCGCTGGCACCGTTCGACTATCCGCAAGCGGAGGTTCATGCGGATTTTCCGGTCGGTGAGGCGGCGGCGGTGCAGCGCCTGCGCCAGTTTTGCCGCGAGCAGGTAGCCTTCTACCATGCGTTGCGCGACCTGCCTGCGCGACCTGCCACCAGCAAGCTATCACCCTATCTGGCGCTGGGTATTTTGTCGCCACGCCAGTGTTTCAACCGGTTAAGAATGGAACACCCTGACTGGCTGTCTCAGCCGGAGGGCGGCGCGTTTACCTGGTTCAACGAGCTGGTGTGGCGTGAGTTTTACCGCCACCTGTTGGTGTTTAGTCCGTCGCTGTGTCGGCACCAGCCATTCATTGGCTGGACGCGGCGTGTAGCCTGGCGTCACGCGCCGGATGAACTGGCCGCGTGGCAGCGCGGGGAAACGGGGTATCCCATCGTTGATGCGGCGATGCGTCAGTTAAACCAGACGGGCTGGATGCATAACCGGCTTCGCATGATCTGCGCCAGTTTTCTGGTGAAAGATCTCCTGATCGACTGGCGTGAAGGTGAGCGTTATTTCATGAGCCGTCTATTGGACGGCGATTTGGCGGCCAATAATGGCGGCTGGCAGTGGGCTGCTTCCACTGGTACTGACGCTGCACCTTATTTCCGTATTTTCAATCCGACCACGCAGGGTGAGCGCTTCGATCCGGACGGTGAGTTCATTCGACATTGGATACCCGAGTTGGCGCAGATTCCGGGCAAGGCGGTACATCAGCCTCATGACTGGGCTGCCTGCCAGCACCGGCGTATCGATTATCCGGCACCGATTGTCGATCATAAACAGGCGCGCACGCGCACGCTGGCGGCATTCGAAGCTGCCAAACAGGAAGCGGCATCATCGCCACAACAGCATTAAGGAGCACAAGAGCTATGCGTAATACAGAACTGGAAAGCCTGATTAACGGTTTTCTGCATGTGGCTGCGTTTCAGGATTACGGCCCTAATGGATTACAGGTAGAAGGGCGCAGTGATGTGCAGCGTATCGTGACCGGTGTGACGGCGTGTCAGGCTTTGCTGGATGCGGCAGTAGCGCAGCAAGCCGATGCGGTGCTGGTCCATCATGGCTACTTCTGGCGTAACGAACCGGCGGTGGTACGCGGCATGAAACGCCAGCGTCTGAAAACCTTGCTGGCGAATGATCTCAATTTGTATGGGTACCACCTGCCGTTGGATGCCCACCCGCAAATCGGTAACAACGCCCAACTGGCGGCGATGCTGGATATTTGCGTTCTGGGGGAGATTGAGCCGCTGTTGCCGTATGGCGAAGTCGCTCAGCCTTGTAGCGGTGACGCGTTGCGTCACAAACTGGAAAGGGTATTGGAGCGGCCGGTGTTGCACTGTGGTGACAATGCGCCTGCACAGATCCGGCGTATTGCCTGGTGTACGGGGGGTGGGCAAGGTTTTATCGATCAGGCGGCGGACTTCGGCGTTGATGCTTTCATCACCGGTGAGGTGTCGGAAAAAACGATTCATACCGCTCGTGAAATGGGGCTACATTTCTACGCTGCCGGACATCATGCTACTGAGCGTGCCGGTATTCGTGCATTAGGTGAGTGGCTTACGGCACAACACGGTTTTGACGTGACATTTATCGATATCCCTAACCCGGCGTAGAGCAGACCGGGTTTGGATGAGGCAATCGCGAGATAGGGCAGAACATCAGTCGGGAGGTGGAATGCAACGCGCACGCTGTTATTTACTGGGTGAGAGAGCGGTGGTGCTGGAGCTGGAACCGCCATTACGACTGGAAAGCCAGCAGCGGATTTGGGGGCTGGCAGAGCGTTTGACCGGGCATGACGAGGTCAGTGAAGTCATTCCCGGCATGAATAACCTGACGGTGGTGCTCAGACACCCCCGTGAACAGGCGCTGGATGCCATCGAACGGTTGCAACGTTGGTGGGAAGAGAGTGCATCCTTCGCGCAAGAGCAGGCCCGTGACGTTGATATTCCGGTGACCTATGGCGGTGATTACGGCCCGGACCTGAAAACGGTGGCTGAGCACTGTGGTATGACGCCAAAGCAGGTGGTGGAACGTCATGCTGCCGGGCGTTATGTGGTCTATTTTCTGGGTTTCCAGCCCGGTTTCCCTTATCTGGGCGGGTTGGATGAGGCGCTGTTTACTCCTCGTCGTGCCGAACCACGCGTGCAGGTGCCCGCCGGTTCAGTCGGGATTGGCGGCAATCAAACCGGTATCTACCCGCTCAGTACGCCGGGCGGTTGGCAACTGATTGGCCAGACATCGCTGGCGTTATTCCAGCCGACGCAGACACCGCCAGTGTTGTTAAGACCGGGCGATCGGGTGCGCTTTATACCCCAGCGGGAGGGAATATGCTGAAGATTATTCGCGCAGGGTTGCAAACCACCGTACAGGATCTCGGACGTCCAGGTTGGCGTCAACTGGGGATCAGTCAGTGTGGCGCGTTGGATAGTCCGGCGTTGAAACTCGCCAATCTGCTGGTGGGGAACGAAACGACTGCGGCCGCGCTGGAAATTACACTGGGGCAACTGGTCGTTACGTTTACCGCGCCATGCTGGATAGCGTTGACCGGTGCCGATTGCCACGCCTCATTGGACGGTAAAACGTTGTGGACCGGCTGGCGTTTTCCGGTACAAAAGGGGCAGACGTTACGCTTGCGCTCGCCGCGTAACGGTATGCGCAGTTATCTGGCGGTATCCGGAGGGATTGCCGTACCAGAGATATTGGGTTCTCGTAGCACCGACCTGAAAGCGGGTATTGGCGGGCTGGAAGGGCGACTGCTGGCGGAAGGCGATGTGCTCCCGTTAGGGAAACCGGCACGCTTGCCCGAACGTTCAGTGGGGGTGAAGCAACTGCTATTCGGTAACCGGGTACGTGTGTTGCCAGGACCGGAATATCAGGAGTTTAGTGAAGCGGCGCGCGATAATTTCTGGCGTACCGGCTGGCATCTAAGTCCGCAGAGTAACCGCATGGGATATCGCCTGTTGGGGCCAGAGTTAGTGCGCGAAAAGCAGCGAGAAATGCTGTCGCACGGTCTGTTGCCGGGGGTGATTCAGGTGCCGCATAACGGCAAGCCTATTGTGTTGATGGCGGATGCGCAGACTACCGGCGGTTATCCGCGTATCGGTTGTGTGATTGACGCCGATCTTTACAACATGGCGCAGTTGCGTCTGGGAGAGCCGGTGCACTTTATTCGCTGCTCGCTGGATGAAGCGCAGCGAGCATGGCAGGAGCAATCCCGCTATCTGGAGCAGATTGCCTGGAGGTTACATGGTCATTGATTTGAATGCCGATCTGGGAGAAGGCGGTCAACATGACGAGGCGTTGCTACAGCTGGTTTCCTCCGCCAATATCGCTTGTGGTTTTCATGCTGGCGATGCCAGTCTGATGCGCCAGTCGGTACGTTGGGCTATCCAGTATGGCGTGGCGATCGGGGCTCATCCGAGCTTTTTTGATCGCGAAAACTTTGGCCGAACGGCCATGAACGTACCGCCGGACAAGGTATATGCGCAGGTGCTGTATCAGATTGGTGCCCTGGCAGCGATCGTTAAGGCAGAAGGGGCGCGCCTGTTTCATGTGAAGCCACATGGCATGCTCTACAATCAGGCGGCGCGCGATCCGGCACTGGCAGAGGCGATCGCCCGTGCGGTTGCGGCGGTCGACTCGTCGTTGTGTCTGGTAGGGCTGGCGGGGAGTGAATTGATTCATGCTGGTCAGCGCGCCGGGTTGAAGAGCCGTCAGGAGGTTTTCGCTGATCGCAGCTATCAGGCCGATGGTTCGCTGGTACCACGTGATCAACCTTCTGCCGTGATCAGTAGCGACGAACTGGCACTAGCCCAGACATTGGAAATGGTGCAGCGTCAGCGGGTTCGGGCTCAGGATGGCAGTTGGGTCTCGGTACAGGCAGAAACGGTCTGCTTGCATGGCGACAACGAGCATGCGCTGGTTTTTGCCCGTCGGCTTAGGGAGAGTTTCACGCAGTACGGCATACAGGTTACGGCCCGTTAGCAGAAAAGCGTGGATACGGGCATGCACTGAACATAAAAAGGCTAAAAGTAAAAAGGTCGGGTAAATACCCGACCTTACTTATTTGACTAACCGTGATGACGCTTAGCGTTTGGTGACTGACGGCTCAAAGTTGCGTTCGGCGTGGCCGGTATACAGCTGACGCGGACGAGCGATCTTCAGCCCTTCGCCGTGCATTTCGCTCCAGTGAGCAATCCAGCCGACAGTACGAGCCATCGCGAAAATCACCGTGAACATCGTCGACGGAATACCCATGGCTTTCAGAATGATGCCTGAGTAGAAGTCTACGTTCGGGTAGAGTTTACGCTCAATGAAGTACGGGTCGTTCAGCGCGATGTTTTCCAGTTCCATCGCCACTTCCAATAGGTCGTCTTTCGTACCCAGTTCTTTCAGAACTTCGTGACAGGTCTGACGCATTACGGTAGCGCGCGGGTCGTAATTCTTGTACACGCGATGACCAAAGCCCATCAAACGGAACGAATCGTTCTTGTCTTTGGCGCGTTTGATAAAGGCCGGAATATGCTCCACAGAGCTGATTTCTTCCAGCATACGCAGACAAGCTTCGTTGGCACCGCCATGCGCTGGCCCCCAAAGTGAGGCAATACCGGCGGCGATACACGCAAACGGGTTGGCACCGGAGGAGCCTGCGGTACGCACGGTAGAGGTAGACGCATTCTGCTCATGGTCAGCGTGCAGAATCAGGATGCGGTCCATGGCACGTTCCAGCACCGGATTGACGACGTACTCTTCGCATGGCGTCGAGAACATCATGTGCAGGAAGTTACCCGCATAGGACAGATCGTTACGTGGGTACACAAACGGCTGGCCGATGGAATATTTATAACACATGGCCGCTACGGTCGGCATTTTCGACAGCAGACGGTAAGCGGCGATCTCACGATGACGTTCGTTTCCGATATCTAACGAATCATGGTAGAACGCTGCCAGTGCGCCGGTTACGCCGCACAACACCGCCATGGGGTGGGAGTCGCGACGAAAACCGTGGAACAGACGCGTGATCTGCTCGTGAATCATGGTGTGGCGGGTTACGGTGGTCTTGAAAGTGTCATACTGTTCTTGTGTCGGCGCTTCGCCAAACAACAAGATATAACAGACCTCCAGATAGTTGGATTTTTCCGCCAGTTGCGCAATCGGGTAGCCGCGGTGCAGCAGTACGCCCACATCGCCGTCAATGTAAGTGATTTTGGATTCGCAGGATGCGGTGGAAGTGAAACCGGGGTCAAACGTGAAATAACCTTTAGAACCTAGGCTACGAATATCGATTTCATCGTTGCCAAGCGTACCAGACAGGACATTCAGCTCAATCGCTTCATTGCCGTCTATTGTAAGCGTTGCTTTTTTATCAGCCATTTACAGTCTCCTTAGCGCTTTAATCTTTAATTTTAAAAATTCGTCACTGCAGAAATACCGTCATGCCCGCACGCTGGACAAAGTAAACAGACCAGACGTCGCCCTGTAGTTGGAAACCAAACTGTCGTCGGAAACCAAATCGGGTACAGAGTTGACTATTATCGTCAGGCGTATCGTCAGGCGGTCACACAGTCAGGATGAACTCGTCTTCTCCCAGCTCGGGTTTTAGCCCTGTCCTGCTCTAATTGTAGCCAGTACTTATAATTTTTCCGGGGACTTTGTTTCCCACTGTTACATAACTTTGGTGAATGGGAAAGAGCTACCGATGAGCTTTAACAGGACAACAGGTTTCTTGGGCCTTAGTTGTAATTTAAATGTTGAGGATTTGTCAAATCAGATAATTAATTTTATATAAATTGTGAAAATCGTGATCTCAATCACTGTTCAGGGCAAATGTGCCCAAACAGTTTGTAGGGTAATTGTAATAAGAATGTGAAGTGCCTATACTGCCGCCAGGTCTCCGGAATACCCTGCAGTAGGAGCACCCAGTGTGATCGGTTTGTGCGGATGAAAATAAAGGATCGTATCCAGCCGTACATTGACAGAGACAAGCATCATCTCACCGTCCGCACTGTCTGACCCCACAACAGGTCCGGAGGAAGAAAATAATAAAAGCTGTGTGGGCAAACTCGTGAAAAAACAAAGACCTGTCAATCTGGATCTGCAAACGATCCGGTTCCCCGTTACCGCGATAGCATCTATTCTTCACCGTGTCTCCGGCGTTATAACGTTTGTTGCTGTAGGTATCCTATTGTGGCTGTTGGGCCTGTCTCTCTCTTCGCAAGAAGGGTTTGTTCAGGCGGCGGCCATCATGGGCAGCTTCATCGTGAAATTCGTTGTCTGGGGCATTTTGACCGCACTGGCCTATCATATTGTAGGTGGTCTGCGGCATCTGTTGATGGATTTCGGCTATATCGAAGAGAACTTCGAGGCGGGATCGCGTTCTGCAAAAACCTCTTTCATCATTACTGTCGTGCTTTCATTTTTGGCTGGAGTCCTCGTATGGTAAGCAATGCCTCCGCATTGGGGCGTAATGGCGTACACGATTGGTTATTACTTCGCGCTTCTGCCATCGTCATCGTGCTGTATGTCCTGTATATCGTTGGTTTTGTAGCCAGCGCCGGTAACCTCACGTATGAAGTCTGGCGCGGTTTCTTCGCCATGCATCTCACCAAGGTGTTCACCCTGCTGACGCTGTTCGCCATTCTGGTTCATGCATGGATCGGGATGTGGCAGGTGTTGACTGACTATATCAAACCGCTGGCTATCCGGCTGACGTTGCAGCTGGCTATCGTCGTCGCGTTGTTGGTGTACGTCATTTATGGAACTGTTGTGGTGTGGGGTGCGTGATGAATTTGCCAGTCAGAGAGTTTGATGCCGTTGTCGTCGGTGCAGGTGGCGCAGGTATGCGCGCTGCGCTGCAGATTTCCCAGATGGGCCTGTCCTGTGCCCTGTTATCAAAAGTGTTCCCGACCCGTTCTCATACTGTATCTGCCCAAGGCGGCATCACGGTAGCGCTGGGCAATACCCATGAAGATAACTGGGAATGGCACATGTATGACACCGTGAAAGGTTCCGACTATATCGGTGATCAGGACGCTATCGAATATATGTGTAAAACCGGTCCGGAAGCGATTCTTGAACTGGAACACATGGGGCTGCCGTTTTCCCGTCTCGATGACGGACGTATTTACCAGCGCCCGTTCGGTGGTCAGTCTAAGAATTTTGGCGGCGAGCAGGCTGCCCGTACTGCAGCGGCGGCAGACCGTACCGGTCACGCGCTGTTGCATACGTTGTATCAACAGAACCTGAAAAACCACACCACGGTGTTTTCCGAGTGGTATGCACTGGATCTGGTGAAAAACCAGGATGGCGCGGTGGTTGGGTGTACGGCTATCTGTATTGAAACCGGCGAAGTCGTTTATTTCAAAGCGCGTGCTACCGTGCTGGCGACAGGCGGAGCCGGTCGTATTTATCAGTCTACGACCAATGCCCATATTAATACCGGCGACGGTGTTGGCATGGCGCTGCGCGCCGGTGTCCCGGTGCAGGACATGGAAATGTGGCAGTTCCACCCGACCGGTATTGCCGGCGCGGGCGTACTGGTGACCGAAGGTTGCCGTGGTGAGGGTGGTTACCTGTTGAATAAACACGGTGAGCGCTTCATGGAACGCTATGCGCCAAATGCTAAAGACCTGGCCGGACGTGACGTGGTAGCCCGTTCTATCATGATTGAAATTCGTGAAGGCCGTGGTTGTGATGGTCCGTGGGGACCACATGCCAAGCTGAAGCTGGATCACCTGGGTAAAGACGTACTGGAATCCCGTCTGCCGGGTATTCTGGAATTGTCCCGTACGTTCGCACACGTTGATCCGGTGAAAGAGCCGATTCCGGTTATCCCGACCTGCCACTACATGATGGGGGGGATTCCAACCAAGGTGACCGGTCAGGCACTGACAGTGAATGAGAAGGGTGAGGATGTCGTTATCCCTGGTCTGTTCGCTGTAGGTGAAATCGCTTGTGTATCGGTACATGGCGCTAACCGTCTGGGTGGCAACTCGTTGCTCGACCTGGTGGTGTTCGGGCGTTCTGCGGGGATGCACTTGCAGGAATCTCTGGCCGAACAGGGCGTGACGCGTGATGCCAGCGATTCTGATATCGAGGCCTCGCTGGACAGACTGAACCGCTGGAATAACACCCGTTCCGGTGAAGACCCGGTGGAAATTCGCAAAGCGTTGCAGTCCTGCATGCAGAACAATTTCTCGGTATTCCGTGAAGGTGATGCCATGGCGAAAGGGCTGGAAGAGCTGAAAGTGATCCGTGAACGGCTCAAAAACGCCCGTCTGGACGATACGTCCAGCGAGTTCAATACCCAGCGTATTGAATGTCTGGAACTGGATAACCTGATGGAAACGGCTTACGCCACGGCGGTATCGGCAAATTTCCGTACCGAAAGCCGTGGAGCTCACAGCCGATTCGACTATCCTGATCGTGATGACGAGAATTGGTTGTGCCATTCGCTGTATCAACCGCAAACCGAAAGCATGACGCGCCGTGAGGTAAACATGCAGCCTAAACTGCGTCCGGCGTTCCCGCCGAAAGTGCGTACCTATTAATTGTGCGGAGAGAAAGCGATGAAAGTTGAATTTTCCATTTATCGTTATAACCCGGATGTCGATAGCGCTCCGCGCATGCAGGACTATACGCTGGAAGCGGAAGAAGGCCGTGACATGATGCTGCTCGATGCGCTGATCCTGCTCAAAGAGCAGGACCCGACACTGGCATTCCGTCGCTCCTGTCGTGAAGGGGTGTGCGGTTCCGACGGCCTGAACATGAATGGCAAGAATGGGTTGGCCTGCATCACGCCGGTATCTACCCTGCGCAATGGTAATAACAAAATTGTGATTCGTCCCCTGCCTGGACTGCCAGTCGTACGTGATTTGGTGGTAGACATGGGGCAGTTCTATGCTCAATATGAGAAAATTAAGCCTTACCTGTTGAATAATGGGAAGAATCCACCTTCTCGCGAGCATCTGCAGTCACCAGAGCAGCGGGAAAAACTGGATGGGCTGTACGAGTGCATCATGTGCGCATGCTGTTCGACATCCTGCCCGTCTTTCTGGTGGAACCCGGATAAGTTTGTCGGGCCTGCAGGTCTGCTGGCAGCCTACCGTTTCCTGATTGACAGCCGCGATACGGAAACCAAGGCTCGCCTGGATGACCTCAATGATGCTTTCAGCGTATTCCGCTGTCACAGCATCATGAATTGCGTCAGCGTCTGTCCGAAAGGATTGAACCCGACGCGCGCTATCGGCCACATCAAGTCGATGTTGCTGCAGCGTAGCGCCTGAGTTCTGGCTCTGTAGCACACTGTTTCCCCGTCGCGAGGCGGGGGAGCAACAGGAAACCTTTAAAAACCGGCTTGTGCGCTTGAACCGCTTTTTAAAGGTTCCTTCAGGATAAGACTATCCGCATTGTGCGTAACTAAGCACAGCAAGTGAACCGTTTTACGGCAATCCGTTTTATAACGGCAACATAGAACATGTTAACCACGGCGAAAACTGAAGCTAATTAGCTTAAGGGATCACAATGCAGAACGGCGCAATGAAGGCCTGGCTGGATTCCTCCTATCTGGCGGGCGCGAACCAGTCCTACATAGAGCAGCTCTATGAAGATTTTTTAACCGACCCAGATTCTATTGATCACAGCTGGCGTTCGATTTTTCAACAACTTCCTACCACTGGGGTTAGACCGGATCAACTTCACTCCAAAACCCGCGATTATTTTCGCCGTCTGGCGAAAGATGCTTCGCGTTATACTTCTTCCATTACTGATCCCGACAGTGATGCTAAGCAAGTCAAAGTGTTACAGCTGATTAACGCTTTCCGTTTCCGTGGGCATCAGCATGCCAACCTTGACCCGCTGGGTCTGTGGAAACAAGAGCGCGTAGCCGATCTGGATCTGGCTTACCACAACCTGACCGATGACGATCTGAAAGAGAGCTTTAATGTTGGCTCATTCGCCATTGGTAAAGAAACCATGCAGCTTGGTGAACTGTATAGCGCACTGAAGCAGACTTACTGTGGTTCGATCGGTGCGGAATACATGCACATCACCAACACCGACGAAAAACGCTGGATTCAGCAGCGTATCGAGTCGGTGGTGGGACAACCCAGCTTTAGCGTTGAAGAAAGAAAGCGCTTCCTGAAAGAGCTGACTGCTGCTGAAGGGCTGGAACGTTACCTGGGTGCCAAGTTCCCCGGCGCCAAGCGCTTCTCGCTGGAAGGTGGCGATGCGCTGATTCCTATGCTGAAGGAAATGATCCGCCACGCGGGCAAAAATGGTACGCGTGAAGTGGTGATGGGGATGGCCCACCGTGGTCGCCTCAACGTGCTGGTGAACGTGATGGGGAAAAAAACCCAGGATCTGTTCGACGAGTTCTCCGGTAAGCACAAAGACCATCTCGGCACGGGGGACGTGAAGTACCATCAGGGTTTCTCCTCCGATATGGAAACCGAAGGCGGCAAGGTTCACCTGGCGCTGGCGTTTAACCCCTCTCATCTGGAAATCGTCAGCCCGGTGGTCATGGGCTCGGTGCGTGCCCGTATCGATCGTCTGGATAACCCCAGTAGTTCACTGGTGTTGCCAATTACTATTCACGGCGACGCCGCGATTGCCGGGCAAGGGGTAGTGCAAGAAACCCTGAACATGTCCAAAGCTCGCGGTTACGACGTGGGTGGCACGATCCGTATTGTTATCAACAATCAGATTGGTTTTACCACCTCCAACCCTCTCGATGCCCGTTCCACTGAATACTGTACCGATATCGGCAAGATGGTGCAGGCGCCTATTTTCCACGTTAATGCTGATGACCCGGAAGCGGTAGCGTTTGTTACCCGTCTGGCGCTGGATTTCCGTAATACCTTCCAGCGTGATGTCTTCATTGATCTGGTGTGCTACCGCCGCCACGGCCATAACGAAGCCGATGAGCCGAGCGCTACCCAGCCGGTGATGTACCAGAAAATCAAAAAGCACCCAACGCCGCGTAAAATCTACGCCGACCGTCTGGAACAGCAGAAGATTGCAACGTTGGAAGACGCCACCGAGATGGTCAATCTTTATCGCGATGCGCTGGATGCGGGTGAGTGTGTGGTAGACGAGTGGCGTCCGATGGACATGCACTCTTTCACCTGGATGTCTTATCTCAACCATGAGTGGGACGAACCGTATCCGCATAAAGTTGAAATCAAGCGTTTGCAGGAACTGGCACGCCGTATCAGCGAAGTGCCGGAAGCGCTGGAAATGCAGCCGCGTGTCGCCAAGATTTATAACGACCGTGCTGAAATGGCGGCGGGCGAAAAACTGTTTGACTGGGGCGGTGCGGAAACACTGGCCTACGCCACACTGGTAGACGAAGGCATTCCGGTGCGTTTGTCTGGCGAAGATGCCGGTCGCGGTACCTTCTTCCATCGTCACGCTGTGGTGCACAACCAGAAAGGCGGCTCTACCTATACACCGCTGGCGTATGTTCATAACGCTCAGGGCGTTTTCAACGTCTGGGATTCGGTGCTGTCTGAAGAGGCTGTGCTGGCATTTGAGTACGGTTACGCTACGGCTGAGCCGCGTACGCTGACTATCTGGGAAGCGCAGTTTGGTGATTTCGCCAACGGCGCTCAGGTGGTGATTGACCAGTTCATCAGTTCCGGCGAGCAGAAATGGGGCCGTATGTGTGGTCTGGTCATGCTGTTGCCGCATGGTTATGAAGGTCAGGGTCCAGAACACTCCTCCGCCCGTCTGGAGCGCTACTTGCAATTGTGCGCTGAGCAAAATATGCAGGTCTGCGTTCCCTCCACACCGGCTCAGGTCTACCACATGCTGCGTCGTCAGGCGTTGCGTGGTATGCGCCGCCCGCTGATTGTGATGTCGCCGAAATCGCTGCTGCGTCATCCTCTGGCGACGTCTACGCTGGATGAACTGGCTGATGGGCAGTTCCAGCCGGCAATAGGGGAAATTGACAGTCTGGATCCAAAAGCAGTGAAGCGTGTCGTGATGTGTTCCGGCAAGGTCTACTATGATTTACTGGAACAGCGTCGCAAGAATGAACAGAACGATGTGGCGATAGTGCGTATCGAACAGTTGTATCCGTTCCCGCATCAGTCGGTGCAGGCCGCGCTGGAACCGTTCGCTCACGTACATGATTTTGTCTGGTGCCAGGAAGAGCCGCTGAACCAGGGCGCATGGTATTGCAGCCAGCACCACCTCCGTGAGGTGATTCCTTTTGGTGCCTCGTTGCGGTATGCCGGTCGCCCGGCCTCTGCTTCACCCGCCGTTGGCTATATGTCCGTACACCAGAAACAACAACAAGCTCTGGTTAATGACGCGCTGAACGTTAATTAAATGAATAAGGATAGATAATGAGTAGCGTAGATATTCTTGTCCCTGATCTGCCGGAATCTGTAGCTGACGCGACTGTCGCTACCTGGCACAAGAAACCGGGCGATAGCGTCCAGCGTGATGACGTGCTGGTTGAAATTGAAACCGACAAAGTGGTGCTGGAAGTACCGGCTATCGAAGCGGGTGTACTGGAAGTGGTGCTGGAAGCTGAAGGCGCTACCGTGACATCTCGCCAGGTTCTGGGGCGTTTGCGTCCGGGAGATAACTCCGGGAAAGAAACCAGCGAAAAAGCACAGAACAAAGAGTCTACTCCGGCACAGCGTCACACCGCTGGATTAGAAGATGAAAATAACGATGCTTTGAGTCCAGCGATTCGTCGTCTGATTGCCGAACATGACTTGGACGCATCCGCTATTAAAGGCAGTGGTGTCGGCGGGCGTATTACCCGCGAAGATGTGGAAAAACACCTGGCGGGTCAGAAGCCAGCCAGCAAAGCGGTTGAAGCACCGGTGGCAGCACAACCTGTTGCCGCGCTGGGAGGTCGCAGCGAGAAACGTGTTCCGATGACCCGTCTGCGCAAGCGCGTTGCTGAGCGTCTGCTGGAAGCGAAAAACAGTACCGCTATGCTGACCACGTTCAACGAAGTCAACATGCAACCGATTATGGATCTGCGCAAGCAGTATGGCGAAGCGTTTGAAAAACGTCATGGCGTGCGTCTGGGCTTCATGTCCTTCTACATCAAAGCTGTCGTGGAAGCACTGAAGCGCTATCCGGAAGTGAATGCGTCTATTGATGGCGAAGATGTGGTCTACCATAACTATTTCGACGTCAGCATTGCGGTATCCACCCCTCGTGGTCTGGTAACGCCGGTGCTGAAAGATGTCGACTCGCTGGGTATGGCCGAGATCGAGAAGAAAATCAAAGAGCTGGCGGTGAAAGGCCGCGACGGTAAGTTGACCGTTGAAGAGCTGACGGGTGGTAACTTCACTATTACCAACGGTGGCGTGTTTGGTTCTCTGATGTCGACCCCGATTATCAACCCGCCGCAGAGCGCGATTCTGGGGATGCATGCTATCAAAGATCGCCCAATGGCAGTGAATGGCCAGGTGGTCATCCTGCCGATGATGTATCTGGCGTTGTCCTACGATCATCGCCTGATCGATGGCCGCGAATCAGTCGGTTTCCTGGTTACTGTTAAAGAAATGCTGGAAGACCCGGCTCGCTTGTTGCTGGATGTCTAACCCGTTGTAGTAAAAGGCGGCTGGCCTGCGTCCTGCCGCCTTTATTATGTGCTATGCAGGCCGTTGCCTCTGTGCGGCGGCGTTATCCACGACAGAGAGTCTCTGGACTTATCTTCAAACTTAAATGGATAGAACATCATGAACTTACATGAGTATCAGGCAAAACAGCTCTTTGCTCGGTATGGTTTACCGGCACCCACCGGTTACGCCTGCACAACACCGCGTGAAGCGGAAGAAGCTGCCTCCAAGATTGGTGCTGGCCCGTGGGTTGTTAAGTGTCAGGTGCATGCTGGCGGCCGTGGTAAGGCTGGCGGTGTGAAACTGGTGAACAGCAAAGAAGAGATTCGCGCCTTTGCTGAAAACTGGTTGGGTAAACGTCTGGTTACCTACCAAACGGACGCTAACGGTCAGCCGGTTCATCAGATTCTGGTGGAAGGTGCAACGGATATTGATAAAGAGCTTTATCTGGGTGCTGTAGTCGATCGTGGTACCCGCCGTGTGGTATTCATGGCTTCCACCGAAGGTGGTGTTGAAATTGAAAAAGTGGCCGAAGAAACGCCACATCTGATTCATAAAGTCGCTCTGGATCCCTTGACCGGGCCTCAACCGTATCAGGGACGCGAACTGGCGTTCAAGCTGGGGTTAAGCGGTAAGCAGGTTGCGCAGTTCACCAAAATCTTCATGGGGTTGGCGACACTGTTCCTGGAACGTGACCTGGCGCTGGTTGAAATCAACCCGCTGGTTATCACTAAACAAGGTGACCTGGTGTGTCTGGACGGCAAGCTGGGTGCTGACGGTAATGCCCTGTTCCGCCAGCCGGAACTGCGCGAAATGCGTGACCACTCCCAGGAAGATGCCCGTGAAGCACATGCTGCTCAGTGGGAACTGAACTATGTCGCACTGGATGGCAACATCGGTTGTATGGTGAATGGCGCTGGTCTGGCGATGGGAACCATGGACATCGTGAAGCTGCACGGTGGTTCACCGGCTAACTTCCTCGATGTGGGTGGTGGCGCGACCAAAGAACGTGTAACCGAAGCATTCAAAATCATCCTGTCTGATGACAAGGTGAAAGCGGTACTGGTCAATATTTTCGGTGGTATCGTTCGTTGTGACCTGATTGCCGACGGTATTATCGGTGCGGTAGCGGAAGTGGGCGTGAATGTTCCGGTCGTTGTGCGTCTGGAAGGCAACAATGCTGAATTGGGTGCGCAGAAACTGGCGGATAGTGGTTTGAACATCATTGCTGCGACCAGCCTGACGGATGCGGCTCAGCAAGTGGTTGCAGCAGTGGAGGGTAAATAATGTCCATTCTGATCGATAAAAACACCAAAGTCATCTGTCAGGGTTTTACCGGCAGTCAGGGTTCATTCCATTCTGAGCAGGCGATTGCCTACGGTACGCAGATGGTAGGTGGTGTAACGCCAGGTAAAGGCGGTACGGAACATCTGGGGCTGCCCGTATTTAATACGGTACGTGAAGCAGTAGAAGCCACGGGTGCGACGGCGTCTGTTATCTATGTACCGGCTCCGTTCTGTAAAGACTCCATTCTGGAAGCCATTGATGCGGGTATCCAACTGATCATCTGTATCACCGAAGGTATCCCGACGCTGGATATGCTGACGGTGAAAGTGAAGCTGGAGCAAAGCGGTGTGCGTATGATCGGTCCGAACTGCCCAGGTGTGATCACCCCAGGGGCCTGTAAGATTGGTATCATGCCAGGCCACATCCATTTGCCGGGTAAAGTGGGTATTGTATCTCGCTCCGGTACGCTGACTTATGAAGCCGTAAAACAGACTACAGATGCTGGTCTGGGTCAGTCGACTTGCGTGGGTATCGGTGGCGACCCGATTCCTGGCTCCAACTTTATCGATATTCTCAAGCTGTTCGAACAGGATCCGCAGACCGAAGCTATCGTGATGATCGGTGAAATCGGTGGTACTGCTGAAGAAGAAGCGGCAGCCTACATTAAAGAACACGTCACCAAACCGGTCGTGGGATATATTGCGGGTGTCACCGCGCCGAAAGGCAAGCGTATGGGCCATGCGGGTGCGATTATCGCTGGTGGTAAAGGTACGGCAGATGACAAATTTGCTGCGCTTGAGGCCGCGGGCGTTAAGACAGTACGCAGCCTGGCTGACATCGGCGATGCGGTAAAAGCAGTGCTGACACGTTAAGCGGAATGCACTGAATATAGTGTTTCATTACCTTCAAAGTTCGACATGTTTGGCCACCTCAGGTGGCCTTTTTTATATTTGAACCTTGTCGCAAAAATGTAGCTTCATGGGAATATATTTAATCAATCTGGCAACAATAAAATAACACATGGTGTATAAATTAAAAGTTTCCATATTTTAGATCAACCAATGCTATTTTTATTTAAAACAAAAAATACATTATTAACGGCACGCTTCAGAAACCAGACGATTACATCAGATTAACATTTAATGATGTGTAAAATAAAAGGCGATGTTTATTAACATATGGGGCGATAGTTGTTTTAGATCAAAAATCTAAACTGGATATCTGTTCGGAAATAAGATTAAATTGCGGTGGGTCAATTATGCCCTTGAGGGCCCGTAACGTGGCGATTGGCGTAAAATCAAAAAACTCAATCCGCATCACGTAAAAACCTATTTATTGTAAGGTTGTAGAGGCGTAATATAACTATACTCATATCTGAGTATAGTATTCGTAATTCTGTAATTTTTTCTTCGGCTTACTTTTCAAATGCGTCGTGATGACGTGGTGGCGCATATTGAGGCCTGTGCTAAAGCAATTGTTGTGTTCTTTAGGTTACTAACTGCCGGGTATTTAGTGGCTTGTCTGTACAGCGAGCTAAAGACCCTCCTGCGAGGAGCAAGGAGTTAAGATGTTTGATGTAGTCGAACTGTCACGTTTACAGTTTGCCTTGACCGCGATGTATCATTTCCTGTTCGTGCCTTTAACGCTGGGGATGGCGTTTTTGCTGGCGATCATGGAAACCGTGTATGTCTTGTCTGGCAAACAAATCTACAAAGATATGACCAAGTTCTGGGGCAAGTTGTTTGCGATTAACTTTGCCCTTGGTGTGTCTACCGGTCTGACCATGGAATTCCAGTTCGGTACTAACTGGTCGTATTACTCTCACTATGTCGGCGATATCTTCGGTGCACCTCTGGCAATCGAAGGATTGATGGCGTTCTTCCTGGAGTCTACCTTTGTCGGGCTGTTCTTCTTTGGCTGGGATCGACTGGGCAAAGTGCAGCACATGGCGGTAACCTGGCTGGTGGCGTTGGGGTCCAACTTGTCTGCATTGTGGATTCTGGTGGCCAACGGCTGGATGCAGAACCCAGTTGCTTCGGATTTCAACTTCGAAACCATGCGCATGGAGATGGTGAGCTTTGCTGATCTGGTATTGAACCCGGTTGCACAGGTGAAATTCGTTCACACCGTCGCGGCAGGATATTGTACCGGTGCCATGTTCATTTTGGGTATCAGCTCCTACTACCTGCTGAAAGGGCGTGATGTCGCTTTTGCCAAACGTTCCTTTGCGATTGCAGCAAGCTTTGGTATGGCGGCCGTACTGTCTGTTATCGTGCTGGGCGACGAGTCTGGTTACGAGATGGGCGACGTACAGAAAACCAAGCTGGCGGCTATCGAAGCAGAATGGGAAACCCAACCTGCACCTGCTGCGTTTACCTTGTTCGGTGTTCCGAATCAGGAAACAATGGAGAACAAGTACGCAATTCAGATCCCTTACATGCTGGGCCTGATCGCTACCCGTTCTACCGACAAGACGGTGACGGGTCTGAAAGAACTGATGGAGCAGCATGAAGTTCGTATCCGCAACGGTATGAAGGCTTACCATCTGTTGCAGCAACTGCGCTCCGGTAACACCGACCCGGCTGTACGCACTGAGTTCCTGAAAAACAAACAGGATCTTGGTTATGGTCTGTTGTTGAAACGGTATACCCCGAATGTGGCGGATGCCAGCGACGCGCAGATTAAGCAGGCGGTTAAAGATTCTATTCCGCGTGTAGCCCCACTGTACTTCTCCTTCCGCATTATGGTGGCGTGTGGCGTACTGATGCTGTTGATTATCGGCCTGTCTTTCTGGACGGTGCTGCGCAACAAGATTGGTCAGAAACGCTGGCTGCATCGCATCGCGCTGTATGGCATCCCGTTGCCGTGGATTGCTGTTGAAGCGGGTTGGTTTGTTGCGGAATACGGTCGCCAGCCGTGGGCGATTGGTGAAGTGTTGCCGACTGCTGTCGCTAACTCCTCGCTAACTGCGGGAGACATCCTGTTCTCCATGGGACTGATTTGCGGTCTGTATACGCTGTTCCTGGTGGCTGAAACATACCTGATGTTCAAGTATGCGCGTCTGGGTCCAAGCAGTCTGAAAACAGGTGCTTATCACTTCGAACAGCCGATCGCGGCTCAGGAAGTACGGTAACAGGAGTCCACTATGTTTGATTATGAAGTCTTGCGTTTTGTCTGGTGGCTGCTGATTGGTGTGCTGCTGATCGGTTTTGCCGTCACCGATGGTTTTGACATGGGCGTCGGTGTGCTGGTACGCCTGATGGGGCGTAATGATGTAGAGCGCCGCGTGATGATTAACAGTATCGCGCCGCATTGGGACGGTAACCAGGTGTGGTTGATCACGGCTGGTGGTGCGCTGTTCGCTGCCTGGCCGATGGTGTATGCCGCTGCGTTTTCCGGTTTCTACATCGCGATGATTCTGGTTCTGGCATCGTTGTATTTCCGTCCGGTCGGCTTTGACTACCGTTCGAAAATCGAAGATCCGCGCTGGCGCAATATGTGGGACTGGGGCATTTTCATCGGTAGTTTCGTTCCGCCGGTGGTTATCGGTGTCGCATTCGGTAACCTGCTACAGGGTGTTCCGTTCCATGTGGATGAGTATCTGCGCTTGTACTACACCGGTAACTTCTTCCAGTTGCTCAATCCGTTCGGCTTATTGGCAGGTATTGTCAGCCTGAGCATGATTGTGGCACAGGGGGCGACTTATCTGGTGATGCGTACTTCCGGCGACCTGCTGTTCCGTGCCAAAAAAGTCGCTCAGTTCGCTTCGTTGGCGCTGACGGTGACGTTTGCTCTGGCGGGTGTCTGGGTTGTTTATGGCATTGATGGTTATGTACTAACGTCGGTCATTAATACGGCTGGCGAGTCTAACCCGCTGCATAAAGAAGTAGCTCGTCAGGCTGGTGCCTGGTTGGTCAACTACAATAGTCACCCTGTGCTGTGGGCTATTCCGCTGCTCGGTGTGGTGTTGCCGCTGGTGACTGCGCTCATGGCGCGGGCAGGAAAGGGAGCGATGGCATTTTTGTTCTCCTCCCTTAGCATCGCCTGTGTGATCCTGACTGCTGGTATTGCCATGTTCCCGTTCATCATGCCGTCAGTGACCGTACCGAATGTCAGCCTGACCATGTGGGATGCAACCTCCAGCCTGCTGACGCTTCGAGTGATGACTGTGGTGGCGATTATCTTCGTCCCGATCGTGCTGTCTTACACCATTTGGTGTTACTACAAGATGTTCGGACGCATCACTAAAGAGCATATCGAGCAGAATTCTCATTCGTTGTACTAAGTAAGGAGCCTGATTTATGTGGTATTTTGCCTGGATATTGGGAACGCTTCTTGCTTGTTCGCTGGGCGTGATTACTGCTCTGGCACTGGAACAGAGCGAAGCAACCAAGACGAATAAAGATAAACTGTAATGATGGTTATTGATCGTCTTTACCGCTGTATGGATAAGGGCCCGTTACGGGCCCTTTCCCTGATCATGGCGTTATTACTGGCTGGATGTGTTTTCTGGGAGCCTGCGCGTTTTGCCGCTCGCACCAGCTCACTGGCAGTCTGGCAGGGAATCGTGCTGATTTGGGCGGTGTGTACGGGGGTCGTGCATGGTGTAGGGTTTCGTCCGCAGAGAATGCGCTGGCGAGCCTTCTTTTCCCCCCTTCCAGCCTTTGTGATCCTGGCCGCAGGATTGTATTACTACTTCCTGTAGGATAGCTTTTCATTCCTTTTGGTTATGGGTTGTCCGCAACCCATAATTATTTACCTTCCTGTACATAGAACCCATTCCCAACTTTATCCCTCTTGCGTATAGTAGCGGGGTTTATCGCATTACCGGGATGTAGAGTGAGTAATAAAGTGTTCCGCTGGCCAGTGCGTGTCTACTATGAAGATACAGATGCAGGTGGCGTGGTTTATCACGCGCGTTATGTGGCCTTCTATGAACGAGCCAGAACTGAAATGTTGCGCGCGCACGATTTTCATCAGCGCGTACTCATGAATGAACATATTGCCTTTGCTGTACGTAAAATGACGATTGAGTATCTTGCCCCGGCGCGTCTTGACGATTTACTGGAAGTGCAAAGCGAAATCGTTACGATACGCGGCGCTTCCCTGACATTCGCACAGCGCATTCTTGACTCGTATGGCACCCTGCTGAGCCATGCCGAGGTTTTAGTCGCATGTATCGATCCATTTCAAATGAAGCCGGTTGCGCTTCCTAAGTCTATTGTCGCGGAGTTTAAGCAGTGACTGACATGAATATTCTTGATTTGTTCCTGAAGGCTAGCCTTCTGGTTAAACTTATCATGTTAATTTTAATCGGTTTTTCCATTGCCTCTTGGGCGATTATCATTCAGCGTACCCGTATTCTGAATGCTGCGACGCGTGACGCCGAAGCGTTTGAAGACAAATTCTGGTCGGGTATTGAGCTGTCTCGCCTTTATCAGGAAAGTCAGACTCGACGTGAGAATCTGACGGGTACTGAGCAAATTTTTTATGCGGGCTTCAAGGAGTTCGCGCGGTTGCATCGGGCCAATAGCCATGCACCGGAAGCGGTGGTGGAAGGGGCCTCCCGTGCCATGCGCATTTCCTTGAACCGTGAGCTGGAAACATTGGAAACGCATATTCCTTTCCTCGGCACCGTCGGGTCTATCAGCCCGTATATCGGTTTGTTCGGTACCGTATGGGGGATTATGCATGCGTTCATCGCGCTGGGTGCGGTGAAGCAGGCGACACTACAGATGGTGGCGCCGGGTATCGCCGAAGCATTGATTGCTACCGCTATCGGTCTGTTCGCCGCAATCCCGGCCGTTATGGCATATAACCGCCTGAACCAGCGTGTGAATAAACTGGAGCAGAATTACGACAACTTCATGGAAGAGTTTATTGCTATCCTGCACCGTCAGGCTTTCTCCAGCGAAGGCAACCGTTAATCAGGAGGTGATATGGCTCGTGCGCGTAGCGGCCGCCGGTCGCTGAAATCCGAGATTAATATTGTTCCTCTGCTGGACGTGTTGTTGGTGCTGTTGTTGATCTTCATGGCAACTGCGCCAATCATCACTCAGAGCGTGGAAGTGGATCTGCCGGATGCAACCGAATCCAAGACCGTATCCAGCAACGATAATCCGCCGGTGATTGTCGAGGTATCCGGTGTAGGGCAATACAGTCTGGTGGTTGATCATAATCGTATGAATCAATTGCCTGCGGAGCAGGTGGTGGCTGAAGCTCAGTCTCGCCTGACCGCAAACCCGAAAACGGTCTTTCTGATCGGGGGTGCCAAAGATGTTCCTTATGATGAGATCATTAAGGCGCTGAATTTGTTGCATCAGGCCGGTGTCAAATCTGTCGGGTTGATGACGCAGCCGATTTGACCGGCGAGTCCGTGAATGATGACATCTGAGAAGGATAGGCATCATTTGTCTGGCAAAACTGTTTTTGGGAATCCTTTGTGTTAAAGGCAAACGAACGAAACGATAAGCTAAAGCGAGCCGTCATAATCTCGGTCGTTTTGCACGTTATTCTGATTGCGTTGCTGATTCTGAGTTCACTGAACCAGAAGATGGATGACGCCAGCGGTGGTGGTGGCGGTTCATCCATTGACGCGGTGATGGTTGACCCCAGTGCGGTGGTCGATCAATACAATCGTCAGCAACAGCAGCAGAGTGACGCCCGCCGCGCTGAGCAGCTGCGTAAAAAACAGGCAGATCAGCAGGCTGAAGAGTTGCAGGCGAAACAGGCTGCCGAACAACAGCGGCTAAAAGAACTGGAAAAAGAACGCCTGCAGGCACAAGAAGAAGCGAAACAACAAGCGCAGGAACAGGCGCAACAGCAAAAACAGGCGGAGGAAGCCGCCCAGAAAGCGAAGGAACAGCAAAAACAAGCGGAAGCGGCTGCCGCGAAAGCTAAAGCAGAAGCAGAGCAGCAGGCTAAGGCTGCCGCCGCAGCGAAGAAGCAGGCTGAAGACGAAGCGAAAAAACAGGCTGCTGCTGACGCGAAGAAGAAAGCGGAAGAAGAGGCAAAAGCTAAGGCAGCGGCAGCGGCTGCTGAAGCCAAGAAGAAAGCTGAAGACGACGCCAAGGCTAAAGCGGCTGCTGAGGCTAAGCAGAAAGCTGAAGACGATGCCAAAGCTAAGGCGGCAGAAGCTGCTAAGGAAAAAGCCGCGGCTGAAGCGGCTAAGAAAGCTGAGGCCGCTGCTGCTGCCAAGAAAGCGGCAGACGACAAGAAGAAATCTGCTGCGGCTGCTGCCAAACAGGCTGGTGAGGTTGACGACCTGCTGGGGGGGCTTGCTTCATCGAAGAATGCGCCAAAAGGTGGTGGCAATGCAGCCGGTAGTAATGCACCGGCCGGGGCAGGTAATAATAAGAAGAGCGGGGCATCAGGCGCTGCGCTGGATAGTTACGGCAGCCAGGTTCGCACCGCGATTCAGAGCAAATTTTATGACTGGGAGTCCTACAAAGGACGCACCTGTACGTTACGCATCCGACTGGCGCCTGATGGCCTGCTAATCGATGTGAAGAGTGAGGGCGGCGATGCGGCATTGTGTCAGGCGGCAATTGCTGCGGCCAAGCAGGCTCGGATACCGAAGCCACCCAGCTCTGATGTATATGAGGCTTTCAAGAACGCACCGATAGACTTTAAACCGCAGTGATCCGGTTGCCAGTTGGCGGAGTTTACGACTATGACTTCACTGGTCACCGTGCACATCGTGTTTGTTGATATGGGTTTGTTAAACGCTGCCAGGTTATCGTAGGCTCTGGAGCCGGGATAAGGGAGATGAGATGAAGCAGGCATTAAAAATTGCATTGAGTTTTCTGATGCTGTGGACGGCTGTGTTGCATGCAGAAGTCCGTATTGAAATTACTCAGGGGGTCGACTCCGCACGGCCGATCGGCGTAGTTCCGTTTAAATCGACGGGTGGCGCAGTTCCTGAAGAGATCGGTAGCATTGTTGCTGCAGATTTGCGTAACAGCGGTAAATTCAACCCTATCGATCCAAGCCGTATGCCACAACAGCCGGGTACAGCGGCTGAAGTAACGCCGTCTGCCTGGACCGCTTTGGGGATTGACGCGGTAGTCGTAGGGCAGGTGCAGCCGACAGCGGATGGCTATCTGGTTTCCTATCAACTGGTAGATACTTCCGGCAATGCAGGCAGCGTGCTGGCGCAGAACCAGTTCAAAGTGACCAAGCAGTGGCTGCGTTATGCCGCGCATACCGCCAGTGATGAAGTGTTCGAGAAGCTGACGGGCATCAAGGGTGCTTTCCGTACTCGTATTGCTTATGTGGTGCAAACCAATGGTGGCCAGTACCCGTATGAATTGCGTGTAGCGGATTACGACGGTTACAACCAATTTGTGGTTCACCGCTCTCCAGAACCGTTGATGTCACCGGCCTGGTCGCCGGATGGCAGCAAACTGGCCTATGTGACCTTCGAGAGTGGTCGCTCTGCACTGGTAGTGCAGACGTTGGCCAATGGTGATATCAGACAAATTGCCTCTTTCCCTCGTCACAATGGCGCACCGGCATTTTCGCCTGATGGGTCTAAACTGGCATTTGCTCTCTCCAAGAGCGGTAGCCTGAATCTGTATGTCATGAATCTGGGCTCTGGCCAGATTTCTCAGGTGACAGATGGTCGCAGTAATAATACTGAGCCGACCTGGTTCCCTGATAGCCAAACGCTGGCCTATACTTCTGACCAGGCCGGTCGTCCCCAGATTTATAAAATCGGTATCAACGGCGGTGCTCCTCAGCGTCTGACCTGGGAAGGCGCCCAGAATCAGGATGCTGAAATTAGCAGCGATGGTAAATTCCTGGTGATGGTCAGCTCCAATGGTGGCGCTCAGCACATCGCCAAACAGGATCTGGTAACGGGTGGCGTTCAAGTGTTAACGGACACGTTCCTGGATGAAACGCCGAGTATCGCACCCAACGGCACCATGGTAATCTACAGCTCCAAACAGGGACTGGGTTCCGTGTTGCAACTGGTTTCGACCGACGGGCGTTTTAAAGCGCGTCTTCCGGCAACCGATGGTCAGGTGAGATTCCCTACCTGGTCGCCGTATATGTAATCAAAAATATGTACAATAACCTATTTAAAGGACATAGAAATGCAATTCAATAAAGTGCTGAAAGGCCTGATGTTGGCTCTGCCGGTGCTGGCTGTTGCCGCATGTAGCTCCAACAAACACGCTAACAATGACCAGTCCTCCCTGAACGGCGGCGCGGGTATGGAAAACAGCGGTAACATGTCTTCTGCTGAGCAGGCTCGTCTGCAGATGCAGGAACTGCAGCGCAACAATATCGTTTACTTCGATCTGGACAAATATGACATTCGTCCTGACTTCGCTCAGATGCTGGATGCCCACGCTGCTTTCCTGCGTAGCAACCCGTCTTACAAAGTGACCATTGAAGGTCATGCGGACGAACGTGGTACGCCGGAATACAACATCGCACTGGGCGAGCGTCGTGCTAATGCTGTGCAGATGTATCTGCAGGGTAAAGGCGTGTCTGCCGATCAGATCTCCGTGGTTTCTTACGGTAAAGAGAAACCTGCCGTTCTGGGTCATGACGAAGCTGCATGGTCCAAGAACCGTCGTGCCGTTCTGGTATACTAAGAGAATCGCATGAGCAGTAACTTCAGACGTCACATGTTGAGTCTGTCGTTACTGGTTGGCGTAGCGGCCCCCTGGGCCGCTACTGCCCAGGCGCCAATCAGTAATGTCGGCTCAGGCTCGGTAGAAGATCGAGTCACTCAGCTGGAGCGTATCTCCAACGCTCATAGTCAGTTATTAACCCAACTTCAGCAACAACTCGCCGACACTCAGCGCGATATCGATGGCTTGCGCGGCCAAATCCAGGAAAATCAATATCAGCTGAATCAGGTCGTTGAGCGTCAAAAGCAGATCTATCAGCAAATTGATAGCCTGGGTTCTCAGAGCGGCGGTCAATCCTCTTCTGGTGCGTCATCGGCAGGTAATGCCGCGGCGTCTGCACCAGCGGCAGCAAGCGATGCAGGAGCCGCAAGTAACACTGGTACAAGTTCCGCAGCGCCAGCTATGACGGGCGATGCGAATACCGATTACAACGCAGCTGCTTCATTGGTGCTGGAAAAGAAACAGTATGATCAGGCAATTGCGGCGTTTCAGAATTTCGTTAAGCGATATCCTGATTCAACCTACCAGCCGAATGCGAATTACTGGTTAGGACAATTGTTCTACAACAAGGGTAAAAAAGACGACTCGGCGTATTATTTCGCTAACGTTGTCAAAAATTACCCTAAATCACCGAAAGCACCGGAAGCCATGTTCAAAGTTGGCCTTATTATGCAGGAAAAAGGTCAGACTGATAAAGCCAAGGCAGTCTACCAACAGGTGATAAAGAACTACCCCAATACTGATGGTGCAAAACAAGCTCAGAAGCGTTTGGATAGTTTGTGATTCCCTTTCTGGCACAAAAACTGCGCGATGTGCGTGGTTTTTGCGCTGGAGAGTTCAAGGGATAAGCAGTTGAGCTTTTTTTTCGGAAAATGTGTTGCACAGAAAAATTATATTAGTAATATATGCCGCCGTTGCCAAGGCGATGCTGAATCGCTAAAAGCAGTCGAATGTTTGGGTCGTTAGCTCAGTCGGTAGAGCAGTTGACTTTTAATCAATTGGTCGCAGGTTCGAATCCTGCACGACCCACCAAACAATCTCTGTGTAGCATATCCCGTAGCGGGTCGTTAGCTCAGTCGGTAGAGCAGTTGACTTTTAATCAATTGGTCGCAGGTTCGAATCCTGCACGACCCACCACCGCTAAATAAATCCCCCCTTTTTAATTCCGCTCGCTGTATTGCAGGTATAACACTGTCGTGCAGGTGAGAAGCTGCGTTCAGGTTCTACCTCATCCTTCCAGATGCTCTGACTGGCTTTTGTTATATCTCTTTTTGCTTCAACCCGGCTCAATCACACCGTAGCATTTGGCGTATAGTAATGGCTTCTTTTTTTACGGCTGGTGATATCCCTTCATAGTCCTGTGTGTCGAAGGATTCGCCTTGAGAGATAATTGATGATGATTGGTCCGGTTATCAATGGCGCGGCTATTTTGATTGGTGGCGCATTGGGTGTGGCGTTACGCCGCTTTATTCCTCAACGTATGCGTGATGGGTTACCGCCCGCGTTTGCGATGGTATCGATTGCTATGGGTGTGACGCTGGTGGTGAAAGTTCACCAACTCCCGGCAGTGGCGCTGGCGATTATTCTGGGGGTTGGGATTGGCGAGTTGCTGCGTCTTGAAGCCGGTGTTCAGAAAGGGGCGATAATGATAGAGCGCCTGTTGAGTCGGTTTGTACCATCGCCAGAGAACAAGTTACCCCAGGATGTGTATACCCAGAATTTTACCGCCTTGATTGTCTTGTTCTGCGCCAGTGGTACCGGTGTGGTCGGTGCCATGACGGAAGGATTGACCGGCGACTATCAACTGCTCATCATTAAATCGGCGCTCGATATTTTCACGGCACTGATTTTTGCGATTACGCTGGGTGTTGCGGTGATGTCGATAGCCATTCCTCAGGTGCTGGTACAGGCGCTGTTGTTTTTCTCTGCCAGGCTTATCATGCCGTTTATGAACGATATCACGATGGGTGACTTCGCGGCGTGCGGTGGCATTGTGATGATGGCTGTCGGATTGCGTATTGCGCAGATAAAAACCTTTGCGGTGGTTAACTTCCTGCCTGCGTTGGTGCTGATTATTCCCTTCTCCTTATATTGGCACCGCATTTTTTCCTGATGGCGTCGGGCGGCTTTTCTGGCCGCCTTGTGCATCAACTGAACTATATCTTTAATAAATTAAACACATCTGGCATTTCTGAAATTTCTTAGTGAAGAAAAAGCAGACTTTATGATGTTATTGCGATATTTTGTTTAGTATATAAAACACGTTTCTCGTAAATGACGTCGCCTTAACGCCTGCAACTGCACGGAATCCCATGATGAGCCTGTTTTTTGAACCATCCGCTATTGATTACCCTTTTCCCGCTAAACCCAGACGGCTATCCGAAGAGGAAAAGCAACAGTATCGCCACCGGATTAAACACCAACTAAAAGCACGCAATGCGGTGCTGGTGGCACACTATTACACCGACCCCGAGATTCAGGCGCTTGCCGAAGAAACCGGCGGTTGTGTTGCCGATTCACTGGAGATGGCGCGGTTTGGCCGCACTCACCCCGCGACTACACTGGTCGTCGCCGGTGTGCGGTTTATGGGGGAAACAGCAAAGATACTTAGCCCGGAAAAAACTGTCCTGATGCCAACGCTCGAAGCGGAGTGCTCGCTGGATTTAGGGTGCCCGGTCGAGGCATTCAGCGCTTTTTGCGATAGCCACCCTGATCGCACGGTAGTGGTGTACGCCAATACATCGGCGGCGGTTAAAGCCCGGGCGGATTGGGTGGTGACGTCCAGTATTGCGGTAGAGCTTATCGAACATCTGGATAGTCTGGGTGAAAAGATCATCTGGGCACCGGATCGTCATCTTGGGCACTATGTGCAAAAGCAAACGGGTGCGGATGTGCTGTGCTGGCAGGGTGCTTGCATTGTGCATGATGAATTCAAAACGCAGTCGTTAAGGCGAATGAAGGCTCTGTATCCGCAGGCGGCGGTGTTGGTTCATCCAGAGTCGCCCCAAAGCGTCGTTGAGATGGCGGATGCCGTAGGGTCGACCAGTCAACTGATTCAGGCGGCAAAGCGGTTGCCTCATCCAGAACTGATTGTCGCGACCGACCGCGGCATTTTCTACAAAATGCAGCAGGCGTGCCCGGAAAAGGTATTGCTGGAGGCGCCAACGGCTGGTGAAGGGGCTACCTGCCGCAGTTGCGCGCATTGCCCGTGGATGGCGATGAATGGGCTTGAGGCGATTGCTACGGCTCTGGAGCAGCCTCAGGTGTCCAACCATAGCATTGAGGTGGATGGCGCTATCCGTGGGCGTGCCTTGGTGCCACTGAATCGAATGCTGGAGTTTGCAGCTACACTCAGGTCATAGTCATTACCATTCAGGATCATTCAGGAGTAGAGATGGATTTTTTTAGTACCAGCAATATTCTGGTTCACATCCCGTTAGGGGCTAACGGTTATGACCTGTCATGGGTTGAAGCGTTGGGGACGTTATCCGGTCTGGTATGTATCTGGCTGGCGAGTCTGGAAAAGACCAGCAATTATTTGTTTGGGTTGGTCAATGTGTCGCTGTTTGCATTGATCTTCTTTCAGATTCAGCTATACGCCAGCCTGTTGTTGCAGATTTTCTTTCTCGCCGCCAATGTGTATGGCTGGTATGCCTGGAGCAGAACGACCGAGGACGAGGGCGCGGCGTTGCAGGTTCGCTGGTTATCGCGTCGACAGGCTCTATGGTGGAGTGTTGCGTGTGTGGCTGCGATTGTGCTGATGTCCCGATATATCGACCCATTTTTCTTCCTGTTGAGCCGTATTGCCGTGGCGGCAATGCAGAGTGTGGGGATGGATGTGTCGATGCCGACGTTGCAGCCGGATGCGTTTCCTTTCTGGGACTCAGCCATGACGGTATTGTCAGTGGCGGCTATGCTGCTGATGACCCGTAAGTATGTTGAGAACTGGCTGTTGTGGGTCATCATCGACATTATCAGCGTGGTGATTTTCGCTTATCAGGGTGTGTATGCCATGTCGTTGCAGTATATGGTGCTGACGCTGATTGCGCTGAACGGCACCTGGCTATGGATAAAAGGTGCCCGGGATAATCACTCGCAGCCGCTTGCTCGAGCGGTATAAGCGGTAATCAGACATGCGAGCGCCTGCTCGCATGTATTGTTCTTGCTCGCATGTATTGTTCTGCGCCAGAGGACCGTGGCCATTGGCTGATGCCTGTGGCTGACCTACCCAGTCTTTTTCTCACGCAACGTGAATCGTGGCCGTTACTATGGTGGAATAGCGCTGAGTATGATTTGCGCCAGGTGTTAGCTGCTTGACTTCTATTCGCCAGCCTGCAATATGAATAGCGACGTTGTTATTTTTCGTTTTTACTCCGGGTCGACAGGGGATGATCGTCTGTTGCTATGGAGACATGGACCCATTATGAATTACCAGAATGATGATTTGAGAATTAAAGAAATTAAAGAACTGCTCCCCCCCGTTGCACTGTTGGAAAAGTTTCCAGCCACTGAGCGTGCAGCACAGACCGTATTTAATGCCCGCAATGCTATTCATAAAATCCTGAAAGGCAATGATGATCGCCTGCTGGTGGTGATTGGGCCTTGTTCCATCCATGATCCGAAAGCGGCTAAAGAGTACGCGGCGCGTTTGCTGAAACTGCGTGAAGAATTGCATGGCGATTTAGAAGTCGTGATGCGCGTCTATTTTGAAAAGCCGCGTACGACGGTGGGCTGGAAGGGGCTGATTAACGATCCACACATGGATAACAGCTTCCAGATCAACGATGGCCTGCGCATCGCCCGTCAGTTACTGTTGGATATCAACGATACCGGTTTACCGGCTGCGGGTGAGTTTCTGGACATGATCACGCCGCAGTATGTGGCTGATTTGATGAGTTGGGGGGCTATCGGTGCCCGGACGACGGAATCCCAGGTGCACCGTGAGCTGGCATCCGGTTTGTCCTGCCCGGTGGGCTTTAAGAATGGTACTGATGGCACCATCAAGGTGGCGATTGACGCTATTAATGCCGCTCGTGCGCCGCACTGCTTCCTGTCGGTAACCAAGTGGGGCCATTCGGCGATCGTCAATACCAGCGGTAACCACGACTGCCATATCATTCTTCGCGGCGGTAAAGCGCCTAACTACAGCGAAGAGCATGTGCAGGCGGTGAAAGTGGGTCTGGAAAAAGCGGGCCTGCCAGCACAGGTGATGATCGATTTCAGCCACGCTAACAGCTGCAAGCAGTTCAAAAAGCAGATGGACGTGTGCGAAGACGTATGCCGTCAGGTAGCGGGTGGCGAGAAAGCGATCATGGGCGTCATGGTGGAAAGCCATCTGGTGGAAGGTAACCAGAGCCTTGAAAGCGGCGAACCGCTGGTTTATGGCAAGAGTGTTACCGATGCCTGCATCGGCTGGGATGATACCGATAGCCTGCTGCGCCAGTTGGCGGCGGCGGTACGTCAGCGTCGCGGCTGACAGCCTTTGTCCTGGCTATAAAAAACCCGGTTTTAACCGGGTTTTTTCTTTTTACATCAAGCGTATCAGACGAATTACTTCGCTTTACCCTGATTAGCGACGGCGGCTGCTTTTGCAGCGATTTCGTCGGCGTTGCCCAGGTAGTAGCGTTTGAGCGGCTTGAAGTTTTCGTCGAATTCGTAAACCAGCGGTACGGCAGTCGGGATATTCAGCTCCAGAATTTCTTCTTCGCTCATGTTATCCAGATATTTCACCAGTGCACGCAGAGAGTTACCGTGTGCAGCGATGATCACGCGCTCGCCTTTTTTGATACGCGGCAGAATGTTTTCATTCCAGTACGGTACTACGCGTTCGATGGTCAGCGCCAGGCTTTCGGTCAGCGGCAGTTCTTTGTCGCTCAGTGACGCGTAACGCGGGTCGTGGCCCGGGAAACGTTCGTCGTCACGGGTCAGTTCCGGCGGGGTGACCGCGAAGCCGCGACGCCACAGTTTCACCTGGTCGTCACCGTATTTCTCAGCGGTTTCCGCTTTGTTCAGGCCCTGCAACGCACCGTAGTGACGTTCGTTCAGTTTCCAGCATTTTTCTACTGGCAGCCATGCCTGGTCCAACTCGTCCAGCACGTTCCACAGGGTGTGAATGGCACGTTTCAGCACAGAGGTGTAGGCAAAATCAAAGCTGAAACCTTCTTCTTTCAGCAGTTTACCTGCCTGTTTGGCTTCATTGACGCCTTTTTCGGACAGATCAACATCCATCCAGCCGGTGAAGCGGTTTTCGTTGTTCCACTGGCTCTCACCATGTCGCACCAGTACCAGCTTAGTTACAGCCATAGCTTAACTCCTTCATATACTAAGATTTCTATGATAACTGCGCTCATTATAGGGCCGGAGAGCGGTTATCGGCAATCGCTAGTCACCCAGCCGCCTGATTTATATGCCGCCACAATGGCGATAAAACAAGCGGCTTTATCGTTTCAGCTTGTCTATTTCTCCACCCTATTGCGGTGGAGCAACAAAAACAGCGCCGGAATCACCAGCATCGACAGCAGCGGTGCGCTGACCATGCCGCCTATCATGGGCGCGGCAATGCGTTGCATGATTTCCGAACCGGTGCCGCCGCCCCACATGATGGGCAACAGCCCGGCCATGATGGTGGCAACCGTCATCATTTTCGGACGTACACGCAACACCGCGCCTTCACGGATAGCGGCCATCAACTGCGCGTTGCTCAGCGTTTGTCCCGGCAGGCGGTGTTTTTCCACCGCGTGGTTCAGGTACAACAGCATGATCACCCCGAACTCTGCCGCTACCCCTGCCAGTGCAATGAATCCTACCGCACCGGCGACAGATAAATTATAGCCGAGCAGATACAACAGCCAGACACCGCCGATCAGCGCAAAGGGTAGTGTACCCATAATCAGCAGCGCGTCTTTGATCTGGCCGAAAGTCACGAACAACAGGATAAAAATAATCAGCAGGGTGAAGGGGATCACCAGCTTCATGGTTTCCGTCGCGCGCTCCAGATACTCGAATTGACCAGACCAGCTGAGCGAGATGCCCTGTGGCAATGAGACCTGCTGCGCCACCTGGCGCTGCATCTCTTCCACGGCAGATTTCAGGTCACGTCCACGCAGGTCGACATAAATCCAGTCGGATAACCGACCATTTTCGCTTTTTAACATCGGTGGTCCTTCGCTGACACGGATATCGGCCAGTTCGGAGAGTACCAATCGAGCGCCGCTTTGCGTCACCACCGGTAGATTTTTTACCGCCTCGAGTGAGTCACGGATTTCTCGTGGGTAACGTACATTGATGGGGTAACGCTGGCGACCTTCCAGCGTTTCACCGATATTTTCCCCACCGATCAGTGTCGCGACCATCGACTGTAATTCCTGTACCGATACGCCGTAGCGAGCAGCCCGCCGTCGGTCGATATCAATGTCGATGTAGCGCCCGCCCGCCACGCGTTCTGCCAGCGCCGATGTCACGCCGGGCACGCCTTTTACCACGCGCTCTATCTGTGCGGCGACTTGCTCTATCGCATGTAAGTTGTCTCCGTTGACCTTGATGCCGACCGGGCTTTTTATGCCCGTCGCCAGCATGTCGATCCGGTTTCGAATGGGCGGTACCCACACATTCGCAATGCCGGGAAGGCTGACGGTGCGATCCAGCTCGGCGACCAGTTTGTCCATGGTCATACCGGGCCGCCACTGCTCTCGCGGTTTCAAACGGATGGTGGTTTCCAGCATGGTCAGCGGTGCCGGGTCGGTGGCGCTGTCAGCACGACCGGCTTTGCCGAACACGCTATCCACCTCCGGTACGGTTTTAATCAGCCTATCGGTTTGTTGCAGTAACCTTGCCGCTTCGCGTGGTGAAATACCGGGCAGGGTGGAGGGCATATACAGCAGGTCACCTTCGTCCAGCGGCGGCATAAATTCACTGCCGAGACGAGAAAGCGGATACAACGTCAGTACCAGCAGGGCCAGCGAAACCGCCAGTGTGGTTTTGGGAAAGCGTAGTACCTGCTGTAATACCGGTTGATACAACGCTATCAGCCAGCGATTGAGAGGATTAGCCTGTTCGTCGGGGATACGACCGCGTACGAAATAGCCCATTAGCACCGGCACCAGGGTGACACCAAGACCGGCAGACACCGCCATTGCATAGGTTTTGGTGAACGCCAGCGGCGAAAACAGGCGGCCTTCCTGTGCTTGTAGTGAAAACACCGGGATAAACGACAAGGTGATGATTAACAGGCTGCAAAACAGCGCTGGCCCTACCTCTGTCGCGGCTTGTGTTGCGAGTTGCCACCAGGTGGTGCTATCCGGTTCAGTGTCTGGGTGCTGATGTCGCCACTGTTCGACCACCTTGTGCATATTCTCGATCATCACAATCGCAGCATCGACCATCGCACCGATGGCGATAGCTATCCCGCCCAACGACATGATGTTAGCGTTGATACCCTGATAGCGCATGATGATGAACGCCCCCAGAATCCCCAACGGCAGGCTGATGATTGCCACCAGCGAAGACCGAAAGTGAAACAGGAACAACGAACACACCAGCGCGACCACCGCAAACTCTTCCAGCAGTTTATGGCTGAGGGTGGTAATGGCGCGTTCGATCAGCGGCGAGCGATCATACGTGGTGACGATCTCGACGCCAGCGGGCAGGCTTTGACGAATCTGTTGTAAGCGGGCATGAACGGCGCGCAGTGTTTCCAGTGCGTTTTTACCGGAGCGCATCACAATCACGCCGCCCGCGACTTCGCCTTCGCCATTAAGCTCGGCAATGCCACGGCGCATTTCCGGGCCTTGTCGTAAGGTGGCGACATCCTGCAAGAGTATTGGAATGCCGTCTCGTCGGCCTACCGGCACGTTGAGAAAGTCTTCCGCTTTTAGCAGGTATCCGGACGTTCTGACCATGTACTCAGCTTCGCCCAGTTCGATAACGGACCCACCGCTTTCCTGATTCGCTGCCCGCAGCGCATCGATCACCTGCTGGTGCGTGACGTTAAGGGCGCGCAGTCGCTCCGGGTTCAGTACCACCTGATACTGACGAACCATACCGCCGATGCTGGCGACTTCCGCCACATTGGGGACGGTTTTCAGCTCATATTTCAGCAGCCAGTCCTGAATGGCGCGCAAATCAGCCAGACTGTGTTGACCGCTGCGATCAACCAGGGCGTATTCGTAGATCCAACCGACCCCGGTAGCGTCCGGGCCTAGTGAGGCTTTCGCCTCGGCGGGCAGGGTCGATTGCACCTGACTCAGGTACTCCAGTACGCGGGAACGCGCCCAGTAAGGGTCGGTGCCATCCTCGAACAAGACGTAGACATACGCGTCGCCGAACATGGAAAAGCCGCGTACGGTTTTCGCACCGGGTACCGACAGCATGGTGGTCGTTAGCGGATAGGTGACCTGATTTTCCACCACCTGTGGTGCTTTACCGGGATAACTAACCCGGATAATCACCTGTACGTCGGAGAGGTCAGGCAGGGCATCCAACGGTGTTTTCTGCAGTGAAATGACTCCCCAGGCGGCCATCATCAGGGTGGCGATCAGCACCAGAAAGCGGTTTTTTATCGACCAGCGAATCACTGACGCGATCATTGGTGACCTCCGTGAACTGCCGTATCAACGGGCTGGATAGCGAGCAAATGCGCACCGTTATCATCCAGTCGAAAACGGAATGTCACCGTCATGCCGGGCTGGAGAGTCGCGGGCAGCGTATTACCGTCGAAGGTGAAATCCATGGTCATCGGCGGCCAGTTGAGCGCTGGCACGGCGTCGTGGGCAAGGGTGACCTGTTTGCCCTTGATGGCTTTGATGACACCTCGGGTCTGGTAGTCACTAGCGGCTGTGGCAGCGGGCGGTGTAGCCTGGTCTTGAGTGTTATCGCTAAACGCGCTGAATGCACTGCGCAGGCTGGCTTCGGAGTCGATCAGGAACTGGCCGGAAATCACGACATTATCGCCATCGGCAAGGCCGGAGCGGATTTCTGCCCAGCCATCCTGAATAATGCCTACCTCAACCGGACGTGGGGTGAAATAGCCCTTACCATCGCTCAAGAGCACCCGATTCTGTCGGCTGCTGACCAGTAGCGCTTGTTGCGGAACCATTAACGTCTGACGAGCCGTACCGGTAGCCAGCCGTACCGTCAGGTACATACCGGGTTTGAGGCGTTGCTGGCGATTATCCAGCACGACACGGGCTTTCAGCGTGCGGGTGGCTGTGTCGAGTTGCGGCAACAGTTCGGCAATACGTCCACGAAAGGTTTCACCCGGCCAACTGTCGCTGGTGGCGAGCATCTCGTCACCGATATGCAACGCTGACGCCTGTGCGGCCGGATACTCCACTTCAACCCAGATCGGGTCGAGACTGGCCAGTTCAAACAACGGCTGCGCCGGTGTTAACTGGCTGCCGCTGCGCACATCCAGCCGGTTGATGTAGCCGCTCTCTGGCGCAGTAATCGCCAGACGTGGTTGCGGTTTGCCACTACGCTCCACCTGCCGGATGACGCTTTCCGGCATGAACATCAGGGCTAGCTTTTGTCGTGCGGCCTGACTGAGCCCGGTGTCTCCCAACTGGCGTACCGCCAGATATTCCTGCTGAGCCGCGGCCCAGCTTGGGTTCCACAGTACCGCCAGCGTTTCGCCTTTCTGTACCGGCTGTTGTACCGCGCTGACGTTAAGCTGTTCCACCACGCCGCCGCTGGGGGCGACCACAGTGCGTAGCGTGCGTTCATTCAGCGCCACGGTGCCATAACCGACTGCCTGAGGTCGTAGTTCCCGGCGCTCAACCCGAGCGGTGCGTACACCAAGGTTCTGTTGCTGGCGTGGGCTGACCATCACACCGCCGTTATCCTGAACCTCATCGGCGTAGCGCGGTACCAACGGCATATCCATAAAGGGTGATTTGCCGGGTTGACTGAAGCGTTTATCCGGCACCATCGGGTCGTACCAATAGAGAACCTTACGCTCGCTGTTGGCATCGGGCGTGGTGGCATGCTTCGCTGTCGCGGTGGTGAGATGGCTACTGCGGTAGTCACCCACGGAGTAACCGGCTATGGCCGCCACCAGCGCTACGGCAATCAAACTGACAGTAAAAGTACGGTTCATTTTGCGGCGGTTCCTTGTGGCGTCAGGTAACGAAGGGTGGCCCACAGGGCCGCCATGTCACGGGCGGCGTTCTGTGCGGCGATACGGCTATCCAGCAATGCACGACGGGCTTCCAATATGCTGACCAGATCGCTGTTGCCGCTCTGATACTGGCTTTGCAGCAGTCGTATGCGCTGTTGCTGCAACGGTAGTACGTCGTCGGTTTGGCGATGCCAGCGGGACTGGGCAGCCTGATACTGTGCCAGCAGTGTGTCGAGTTGCGCCCGGTGCTCTCGTTGGACGAGGGTGACCCGGTCGCGCGCCTCCATACTGAGCGCCACATCGGCGGCGTGATCTTTGTTCTGCCTGCTGGATTGGAACAGCGGCAAATCCATGCTGATCTCGACGCCAGCCATATCGTCGAAACTGTTGCCGCGACGGCCGTAATACACTTCGACGCCGACATCCGGGATGGCTGCCACCGCAGATTGCGCCGCCCGGGCCTGTGCCAGCCGGGTTTCCTGTTCGGCCTGGGTTATTTCCGGGTGCCGGGCGATAGCAGCGTACAAGACCGCTGGTTCGGCAGGCAGGCGCTCGAAGCGCGGTAACGGCCCCTGTGTGGTGACCTCGTTGATGCCGGTCAGCCGGGTGAGCCGGGCCTGCGCGATGGCAACATCCCGCTCGGCATCTGCCAGCTTGTCTTGCATCGCCGAAAGTGTCAGCCGGGCATCCAGTACCCGGGCCGATTCTCCCCCTGCGGCCACGCCGGCTTTTTGAATGGCAATCTGACGCTGACTTTCTTGTACCAGTGCAGCGACGTCTTGCCGTGTCTGGCGAGCGAGCGCCAGTTCCAGCCAGGCCTGGGCCGTATCACGCTGCAACTGGGCACGCAGGGTGTCACTGTTGCTGCGAACCGTGTCGGCTTGCGCCTGAATGGTTTGCGCCTTACGTTCACGCTTGGTGGCGCTGACATAGGTTTGCATGATGCCGATGCGTTGCATGGTCATGCCCTCGCGTGTCAGACGACGGGTGTTATTGCCGCCAAGCGGCACGTTTTCGATGCCGTATTTCAGTTGTGGATCCGGCAGTTGTGTGGCGGAGTCGGCCATGTTTTGCAGCGCGTTCATCTGGTGCTGGTTGGCAGACAGATCGGCGGAATACTGTTCCGCCGCCTGCAGTGCGCCATCCAGATCCAATGCTGCCGCGAATGATGCGGCAGGCAGCCACAACAACATCGCCAGCCACGCGCACGAAGCGCGGAGCGTGCGTATGTGCATGGTGGTCTCCGGTCAGTTTTGCTGCGGTTTGATGTCGGTCAGGGTGTAGCCGTCAGCACGTTGCACGAAGCTGAAACGGACCGAACTGCCCGGTTGCAACGGTGTCGAGTTATCGTTTGCTGGCAGACGGAAGGTCATGGTCATCGCTGGCCAGCGCAACGCGGGAATGGCCTCATGTGCCAGCGTAACGCTGTCGGCGTTCCATTGTTTGACGATACCGGTAGCGTGGTAGACGGTTGCCGATTCGGTCGGCGCAGGTGACATAGCCATATTGCTATGCTGCATATCGCTATGCTGCATGCTGCCAGTCATCGAGTGAGACATGCCGTTCATCTCACCGGTCATGGACTGGGGCTGTTCGGCCAATAAGGGGGCAGAGAAGAGTAAGGCAGCAATGGTAATAGAAAGTGTACGCATGATAATAGCTCCATAAATACGATAAATAACAAGTCATTGCGTGAAAACGCACAGAGGTTGTTTATCGCGGAGGCTATTCTCTGAATCGGCAAAAACGAATTTCGGCGGGCGGACCGGCGACAGGTGGTGTAAACCAGCGGTTGCTGCCGATAGTAACAGGTTGCGATGGTTGCACGGGCAGCAGTTCGCTGCTGACGGGCAACGCTAGCAACGATAACGACGGTAAATCCTGGCTGGCGGTGTCAGGCTGACAGTGTTTTTCACACAGTGGGCCGACGCTCGCTGTCGTTTGAACATCATACACGGCCGACATGTCTGGCATGGCGGCGTCCGGCTGCATACGGTGGGTATCATGCTGAATATTTACGGGGGCTGCCACCGGTGCCGCGATGAAGGGGATATCGCAACGGTGGCTGGCGATAGCCAACTGAGCGTTCAGCAAGAGCCAGCATAACGCCAACATCCAGCCCCATCTGCTTTTATAGCGCAGATGCCGCAGGCTGAGTGGATGAGGGCGCGAGGCTGTCATGAAGCAATGTCCTTATAAAAAGTGCAGCCAGTGTAAAAGGCACTATCCACGCCGGACAAGCAGGAATTTGCACAGATTTGTAAAGAGCCAGCGGTGCTGGCTCTCTGGTGTGCGTCAGTCAGCCGGAGTGACGATAAATGCGTAGCGGGTCAGTGAGCGGTAGCGCTTGCCCGGTTTTAGCCAGCAGTCAGGCTGCGGCCAGTTCGGGTGGTTGGGGCTATCTGGCAGAAATTCGCTTTCCAGCGCCAGCCCGGCGTAGTTGGCATAAAGCGGCCCATCGCGTGACGGCGTGCCCGCCAGAAAGTTACCGCTGTAGAGCTGTAGCGCCGGCGCGCTGGTGTACACCAGCATCTGCACTTTGCCGTCCGCTGACCACAGGCTGGCCGCCGGGCTTTCGCTGGAACCGCCGGTACGGTGCAGCAAAAAGGCGTGGTCATAACCTTGAACCGCCTGCTGGTCGGCATCGGCCAGAAAGTCCTGTATCAAGGTTTTGCGCTGGCGAAAATCGAAACTGCTGTGTGCCACTTCCCGTAATCCATCACCGGGGATACCATCCTGATTGACCGGCAGATAGTAATCCGCCATCAGTTGCAGTTGATGGTGACGCACATCGGTTAGTTCGCCGTCGAGGTTGAAATAGGCATGATTAGTCAGGCATACCGGGCAGGGTTGATCGACCTCGGCCTGATACTCAATATCCAGCGCATTCTGATCGGTGAGTTGATAACTGACTCGTGCGGTCAGCGCACCGGGGAAGCCCTGATCACCATCCGGCGAAAATAGCTGGTAAGTAACCTGATCGTCACGTTGTTCCACGACCTGCCAGCGGCGGGCATGAAAACCGTCCGGCCCGCCATGCAACTGGTGATCGCCCTGATTAGCCAGCAAGTGAATGGGGGTGTCACCCTGATGTACGGTGGCGTTGGCGATGCGGTTGGCGTAACGCCCCACCGATGCGCCCAGATAGGCAGACTGATGCGGGTACTGATCAGGCGCACAGCCCAATAGCACTTCTCGCATCGTTCCGTCGGGCAACGGTAACTGACAAGAGAGCCAGGTGGCTCCCCAGTCCATCAGCGTTACCCGCGTACCGTGGCGATTTTGCAGTAGGGTCAGCTGAAATGGCTGACCATCTGGGGCGAGCGCCGTGTGTGGCGCTCGTGGTTCAACAGGGTCATTCGACATAACCGGCTCCTGACGAGGCGTGGCAAACGTAACAGGTCGGTTGTAATCCGGTTTTTGCCGGATACTCCCGCATCACGGCATTTTGCACCGCTGTTACTTGCTGTTGTGGGATCAACGCCACGATACAGCCACCAAATCCACCGCCAGTCATGCGTACACCACCTTCATCGCCGATCACCGCTTTGACTATCTCCACCAGCGTGTCGATAGGCGGCACCGTGATTTCGAAGTCATCCCGCATCGAGGCATGAGACGCGGCCATCAGTTCGCCCATCTGGCGCAGGTCACCCCGCGTCAGCGCATCGGCTGCCGCCAGTGTACGGGCGTTTTCGGTAATGATATGACGTGCGCGACGTGCAACGACTTCATCCAGACCGGCTGCTTTGGCAGCGAAATCGGCCTCACTGACGTCACGCAGCGCTTTAACCTGAAAATAGCGCGCGGCAGCTTCACACTGCTGGCGACGCGTATTGTACTCGCTGTCTACCAGACCACGTTTGACGTTGGAGTTGATTATCATCACCGCCACGTTGTCCGGCATCGATACCGCACGGGTTTCCAGCGAACGGCAGTCGATCAGTAACGCGTGGTTGCGTTGGCCTTGGGCTGAAATCATCTGATCCATGATGCCGCAGTTACAGCCGACGAACTGGTTTTCCGCCTCCTGGCCGTTGAGTGCCAGCGCCACATTGTCCAGTGGCAACTGGTATAACGCCTGAATGGCTTTACCGACCGCCACCTCCAGAGAGGCCGACGAACTCAGGCCAGCGCCTTGCGGCACGTTGCCGCTTATCACCAGATCTGCCCCGCCAAAGGCATCGCTACGGGTTTTCAGGTGCTTGATGACGCCGCGCACATAGTTTGCCCACTGCCACTGCGGATGATGGTCGATCGGCGCATCAAGCGAAAAGCTGTCTTGCTGGTTGTCGTAGTCCACCGCGATGACTCGGATTTGCCGGTCGTCACGTGGGGCGGCGCTGATGATGGTGGAATAGTTGATGGCACAAGGCAGCACAAAGCCGTCATTATAGTCGGTGTGCTCACCTATCAGGTTGACCCGTCCCGGCGCCTGAACGGTAAGGGTTGCCGGGTAACCGAACTGTTGCTGGAAAACCGCCTGGGTGCGTGCTGATAAGGTCATGCCTGAACTCCTGAATCACGAAGGTGACTGCTGTCACGGTAATGAATGTCACTAACGGCGCGCAGCCGTTCAGCCGCCTGCTCGGCGGTTAAATCACGCTGGGTTTCCGCCAGCATTTCATAACCCACCATGAATTTACGCACCGTGGCGGAGCGCAGCAGCGGCGGATAAAAATGGGCATGCAACTGCCAGTGTTGGTGGTCGCCGTCAGTAAAGGGCGCGCCGTGCCAGCCCATGGAATATGGGAATGAAGTCTGGAACAGGTTGTCGTAACGGCTGGTCAACTGTTTTAACGCCAGCGCCAAATCCTGACGCTGTGCTGGGGTGATGTCCGGCAGGCGCAAGGTGTGGGCTTTGGGCAGTAACAGGGTTTCGAAAGGCCAGGCTGCCCAGTAGGGGACTACCGCCAGCCAGTGTTCGGTTTCCACCACATGGCGTGCGCCGTCCTGCAATTCGCGTTGCAGGTAATCGACCAGCAGGGGAGAACCGTGCTGATGGAAATAGTCACGTTGCAGTCGGTCTTCCCGTTCCGCTTCGTTGGGCAGGAAATCGTTGGCCCATATCTGGCCATGCGGATGTGGGTTAGAACATCCCATCGCCGCGCCCTTGTTTTCAAACACCTGTACCCATGGGTAGGTTTGCCCCAGTTCGGCGCTCTGTTGTTGCCAGGTCGCGACCACCTGTTCGAGTGCGCTGAGCGGCAGTTCCGGCAGGGTTTTACTGTGGTCTGGTGAAAAACAGATGACCCGGCTGGTGCCGCGCGCACTTTGGCAGCGCATCAGCGGGTCATTGCTTTCCGGGGCTGGCGGTGTGTCTGCCATCAGTGCGGCAAAATCGTTGGTGAACACAAAGGTACCCGGATAGTCAGGGTTGGTATCGCCGGTGACCCGCACGTTGCCGGGGCAAAGAAAACAGGTGGCATCGTGCGACGGCAGCGGGTCGGATGACACGCTCTCCTGTTGCCCCTGCCACGGACGTTTGGCACGGTGTGGCGACACCAGCACCCACTGCCCGGTCAGTGGGTTGTAGCGACGATGCGGATGTTCAACGGGATCAAAATACACCATTCGGATACCTTACTTTCTTAATCTAAAAAAGAGTCGTCATCAACACAGTGGTTTTACCGTGGTTTCCGCTAAAGGAAACGAACTGCAAAACAGGGTGACGCTGCTATCAGTCTGAAAAGCCGTTTGGATGGCGGGATTGCCAGCGCCAGGTATCGGCCGCCATTTCATCCAGTGTCCGGCTGACGCGCCAGTTAAGCTCGCGCGCGGCTTTTTCCGCATCGGCCCAGTAAGCAGGCAAGTCGCCGTCGCGACGTGGTGCAAAATGGTAGGGCAACGGCTTGCCGCAGGCGCGACTAAAGGCTTCCACCACTTGCAGTACGCTGTAACCCACGCCTGCGCCCAGGTTATAAATGTGTACGCCTGCTTTTCCGTGTAGCGTATTCATGGCGGCGACATGGCCGTCTGCCAGGTCTACCACGTGGATGTAGTCGCGCACGCCGGTGCCATCAACGGTCTGATAGTCATTGCCGAAAATCGCCAGCGACTCACGACGGCCTACCGCGACCTGCGCAATGTAAGGCATCAGGTTGTTAGGCACGCCCTGCGGGTCTTCACCCATTTCACCTGACGGATGTGCGCCCACCGGGTTGAAATAGCGCAACAGCACCACGCTCCAGTCCGGTTCCGCACGCTGCAAGTCTTGCAGGATCTGCTCTACCATCAGTTTGCTGCGGCCATAAGGGCTTGCGGGGGTACCGGTGGGGAAACTTTCCTGATACGGGATTTGCGGCTGGTCGCCGTATACGGTAGCCGACGAGCTGAAAATCAGTGTTTTAACACCGGCATGCTTCATGGCTTCCACCAGCGTCAGCGTGCCGTAGACGTTGTTATCGTAATAGCTGATGGGTTCCCGTACTGACTCGCCCACTGCTTTAAGACCGGCGAAGTGGATCACCGCGCCGATATCGTGCTCAGAAAAAATCGTCTGCAACAGGCTGCGATCGCGGATATCGCCCTGATAAAACACCGGCGTCTGCCCGCTGACGTGGGTAATCGCCTGCGCCACGCTGGCTTTGCTGTTGCACAGGTTGTCGAGAATAACCGGCTGATGACCGGCGGCGATCAGTTGTACACAAGTATGGCTTCCTATGTAACCGCTACCACCTGTAACCAATACTTTCATAATGACCTCTGTTGCAGAAAACTGAGTGGAAAAATAGCACGACCATGGCAGGAAAAAGGTGATCAACGCCGTAAATAGCGATATTAGGGCTGTTGGTTCACGCCACACCTCTTCCCTGGATGATGAAAGAGCAGCATAACGCGATGTGCGCTCAGATGAAAATAGATTGCACTGGTGTGGTAGCGTTATCACTAATGTGCTTATTATTGCCTGTGAGATGACGGTTTCGCGTAGCGCGAAACCGTATATGCAAGATTAGCGGCTTTCCGTCAGGTAACGGTAGCCATCGCCGTCGGGTACGAAGGTCAGACGGTGGGTGATACAGTCCGGCGCATCTTCCGCATGGTGGGAAACAAACAGTAATTGGGTTTGTCCCTGACCGATCAAGATATCCAGCCAGCGGCGAATGAGCTGACGGTTGAGCGGGTCTAGCCCTTGTAACGGCTCATCGAGGATCAACAAGGCCGGGTGTTTGACCAGCGCCCGGACAATCAACGCCAGTCGCTGTTGTCCCCAGGACAAGGACTGGAATGGCGCATCAGCCACACTATCTGGCAGGCCGAGCAGCGACAACCATTCGGCGACCAGAAAACGCTGGCGGTCCGATACCGCCTGATAAATGCCGATGGAGTCGAAGAACCCGGAGAGAATAACGTTGCGCAGGCTGGTGCTGACGCGATACTCCAGATGCAGGCTGCTGCTGACGTAGCCGATGTGGCGTTTGATGTCCCAGATGGTTTCGCCGCTACCGCGCCGACGGCCAAATAGCGTCAGGTCATTGCTGTAGCCCTGGGGGTGATCACCGGTGACTAAGCTGAGCAGGGTGGATTTACCCGCGCCATTCGGGCCGACTATCTGCCAGTGCTGGCCGGGCAACACTTCCCAGCTTAAATCGTCCAGAATGCGGCGATCGTTATAGCTCACCACACCGTGCAACAGCCGAATGCGGGGTTGATCCGGTGGCAGCGTTGGCCGCTGAGTCGGGTCTTCCGCTTCAGGTAGCGCGGTATCGGCCAGTGTTTCGCTGTGCGCCAGTTGTGATACCAGCACATCGGACAGTACCGCTTCGCGTGGGCCTTGCCGGGTCAGCGTACAATCTGCCAGTACGCCGACCTGCCCGATAAAGGCCGGAATATCTTCAAAGCGGTTGAGAATGAGCACCAGTGCCTGACCTTGAGCCGCCAGTGACGCTAGCAAATCGGTCAACTGTGCACGTGAAGCCACATCCAGCCCGTCGAACGGTTCATCCAGAATCAGCAAGTCCGGCTGCGCCATCAACGCCTGACACAGCATGGTTTTACGGGTTTCGCCGGTAGAGAGGTATTTGAAGCGACGCGGTAATAAATGGGCGATGCCGAATTGTGTCGCCAGCTGGTGGCAGCGCCCGGCATCGCGCACACTGTCCTGAATGACTTCGGCGGTGGTACGCCCGGTATCGTCTTCGTCGACACTGAGCATATCGGTGTTGTTGCGCAGCCATTCCTGCGACACCAACTGTTGCAACTGTTCGAATGACAAGCGTGCCACGCGCTGAAAGTCGCACTGACGTTGCCCTGACAGCAACAGCAGTTCACCACTGAGCGCGCGCGCCAGCGCCGATTTTCCACTCCCGTTAGCGCCGACAAACGCCCAGCACTGTTCCTGATGCAACGTAAGTTCATCCAGACGCATCATCCGGGTATCGCTTAACCGGAACTGTGCCTGATGGATGTGCAGCAATGACATGATGATTCCCTTTACGAAATGACAGACCCTTTACGGGTAAAGGGAAGCCAGCGGCTTGTCAAGCGGCGTGGTATCAGATGTGTTAACACAGGGTAGCGATAATCACCTGGTCGGCATTAAAACTGGCATAGACCGCCATCTCCGGTTGCAGGCCTTGCCGTGTCACGTCATCGTTGGCTAAGGTGGCGCAGACGACTTCGCCGCCTTCCAGTGTCACCAGCACTTCACTTTGTGTCTGGCCGGGTTGCAGGTGGCTGATGCGGCCCGGCAACACATTGTCGTGCTCGGGGACAGAGGCGGTTTGTGGGGTAACGGCTACCCACGGCGCTTTTATTAGCGCCAACACGTCTTTACCGCCGGTGAGTTGCAGCCTGTCGGCACTCTGCTGGGTTAGGGCGGCCTGAATGCGGGTATGACCATCCGCCAGCAGAATAGACAAATGCTGTTGTACCTGCTGCTGATCACGCTCCAGAACAGTGCCGAAAAACTGATTGCGGGCGCTGGTTTGCAGTGAAAAACGGGCGATGGCCGCCAGCAGACTGTCCAGCGGCAGGGTATCATCCTGTAGCACATCGAACGCTTTTTGTTGAATCTGCCCCAACAGGTCATAGAGTTGCAGCAACCGTTCGCCGTAGCGCGTCAGCACCGCACCGCCGCCGCCTTTGCCGCCGGTGGTGCGTTCAACGATGGTCTGCTCTGAGAGCTGGTTCATTTCGTTAATGGCATCCCAGGCGCTTTTGTAGCTGATATCAGCCAGACGCGCTCCCTGACTAATGGAGCCGGTCTGCTGCACCTGCTTGAGCAGAGCGATGCGACGCGGGTCAGCAAAGAGCCGTTGCTGAAGTTTTAAGGTAAGAAGAATTTCTGCTTGCATGGTCACATCCATATCTGGGCGGCTAATCATTTGTATTGTCATCGTTTTGCGTCAAACAGGCAAACCGCACAAATGGCCGCTCTAATTCCGGCGATTCAGGTAAACTCATCGACAGCAATAGGGTTAGAATAGTCTATCCTGAATCAATCAGATGCTGGCGGCGCAACGGCCAGCGACGGTGAAAGACGAGGTCGATATGTTGGAATTGTTGAAAAGCCTGGTGTTTGCGGTGTGCATGGTGCCGGTCATGATGGCACTGATTCTGGGGGCTATTTATGGGCTGGGTGAAGTGTTCAACCTGTTTTCCGCCATCGGCCACCGCGAATCCTCCGCCGCACGCAAGTAATCCTTTCTCTGAGTTCCTGTTTTGACGAATCCGGCATTTGCCGGATTTTTTTGCTTAAGAACAATGACAACGCGGCTAAGATTCGGTATTTATCGTTATGTGATTAACTACATAACGATAATCTCTGGAGATAAAATGAAACAGCAATGGACTTACTGGCTGACCGCCGCCGCGTTGACACTGGGTATGAGTGCGAATACTGCACTGGCGCAGGAGAAGGTGACGGTGTTTGCCGCCGCTTCGTTGACCAATGCATTGCAGGATATCGCTGCGCAATACCAAAAGGAAAAACAGGTTTCTATCGTTGCATCCTATGCGTCGTCATCAACGCTGGCACGTCAGATTGAACAGGGCGCGCCTGCGGATCTGTTCATTTCCGCTGATCAGCAGTGGATGGATTATGCCCAGGGTAAACAGTTGGTTGAGAACGAAACCCGCTACACGCTGCTGGGCAATCAACTGGTGGTGATTGCACCCAAATCCGCTGAGACAAAAGGTTTTAAAATAGACGAGAAAACCGACTGGAAAGCGCTGCTGAAAGGCGGCCGTTTGTCTGTCGGTGACCCGGACCATGTACCGGCCGGTATCTACGCTAAAGAAGCCTTACAAAAATTAAACGCCTGGGACGCTTTGTCGCCGCTGATGGCGCGCGCCAATGACGTGCGTGCCGCCATGGTGTTGGTCGAACGTGAAGAAGCGCCGCTGGGGATCGTTTACGGGTCAGACGCCGTCGCCAGTACCAAAGTGAAAGTAGTCGGTATCTTCCCGGATAACACTCACAAACCGGTGGAATATCCGATGGCTATCGTTAAAGGGCATAACACGCCAGCGGTTAACGCCTTCTTTGATTACCTGAAAACGCCGCAGGCTGCCGTCGTGTTTAAACAATACGGATTTACGCCGGTTAATGCTGCTCAGTGATTACGAATGGCAGGCGGTGTCGCTGAGCCTGAAGGTTTCGCTGGTAGCGGTCAGTTGCAGTTTGCCGCTGGGTATTCTGGCCGCCTGGGTGTTGGCGCGTTGCCGCTTTGTCGGAAAATCGTTGCTGGATAGCGTGATTCACCTGCCGCTGGTGTTGCCGCCGGTGGTGATCGGCTATTTGCTGTTGATTGTCATGGGGCGCAAAGGCGTGGTGGGCAGTTGGCTTTACCACTGGTTTGGCTTTAGCTTCAGTTTTAGCTGGCATGGCGCAGCGCTGGCGTCGGCGGTCGTGGCGTTTCCGTTGATGGTGCGTGCCATTCGGCTGGCGCTGGAGGCGGTGGATACCCGGCTGGAACTGGCGGCGCGTACACTGGGTGCCGGGCGCTGGCGAGTCTTTTTCACCATTACGCTGCCGTTGACGTTGCCGGGGATTATTGTCGGCACCGTACTGGCGTTCGCGCGTTCGCTGGGGGAATTCGGTGCCACCATCACCTTTGTGTCTAATATTCCAGGCGAAACCCGCACCATTCCCAATGCCATGTATACGCTGATTGAAACGCCGGGGGCGGAAATGCAGGCCGCCCGGTTGTGTGTTATCGCCATCGGGTTGTCGCTGGTGTCACTGTTGTTGTCGGAATGGCTCACCCGCTGGAGCCGTAAACGGTTGGGGGGATAATGCTGCAACTGGATTTTACTCAGCAATTGGGAGACCTGACGCTCAGCGTCACCGCCCAGCTTCCCGCCAGTGGCATTACTGCCGTGTTCGGTGTCTCGGGGGCCGGGAAAACCTCGCTGATTAATGCCATTGTCGGCCTGACCCGGCCGGATAGCGGGCTTATTCAGCTTAATGATCGGGTACTGTCGGATCGCGCGCAAGGGGTGTTCCTGCCGCCGGAAAAGCGTCGTATCGGTTACGTGTTTCAGGATGCGAGGCTCTTCCCGCACTACCGGGTGCTGGGAAATTTACGTTACGGTATGGCCGCCTCGATGCAGGCACAGTTTGACGATATCGTGCAGTTGCTTGGTATCGGGCATTTGCTCAAACGCTACCCGTTGACCTTGTCCGGCGGTGAGAAACAGCGGGTGGCGATTGGTCGCGCGTTACTGACTGCGCCGGAACTGTTGCTGATGGACGAGCCATTGGCATCGCTGGATGCGCCGCGTAAACGCGAACTGTTGCCATATCTGGAGCGCCTGGCTCGCGAAGTCAACACGCCGATTCTGTATGTCAGCCACAGTCTGGAAGAAGTGGTGCGGCTGGCGGATAGGGTGCTGGTATTGGATAAAGGGCAGGTGAAGGCGCAAGGCTCGCTGGAAGAGGTATGGGCCAGCAACGCTCTGCGCGCCTGGTTACCACGAGAAGAGCAGAGCAGCATTTTGAAGGTGACGGTGATGGAGCATCATCCGCATTACGCGATGACGGCGCTGTCACTGGGCGAACAGCCGCTGTGGGTGGGGCGTGTTGATGCGCCGCAGGGCGATGAGCTGCGCATTCGCATCAATGCGGCTGATGTGTCACTGGTGACGCAACGTCCGGCAGTTAGCAGTATTCGTAATGTGCTGTCGGCTCGTGTGGTGGAATGCATTGAGGTCGGCGAACAGGTGGAGGTTAAGCTGGATCTCGGTGGGCACATTCTGTGGGCCCGCATCACGCCTTGGGCACGTGATGAACTGGCGCTGACGGCCGGGCAGCGCCTGTATGCTCAGGTTAAGAGCGTGTCGATCACGCCATGAGTTTGCTGGTGACGGCGTCAGGCCAGAACCCGACTGCGGATAACCTCTGCAATGCCGGGTTTTTCATGATGATCAATCACCAGATCGGCGTGAGCTTTGACATCATCGGCGCTGTTACCCATCGCGACACCCAATCCAACAGCAGACAACATGCTAATATCATTGAAGTTATCGCCAAACGCGACGACGTCGTTCATGCTGAATCCTTGCGATTCCACCCAGCGTTGCAGTAAACGGCCTTTGCTATTGCCGGTTTGGGCAATATCCACCTGATCCATCCATGACCACTCGCAGGCCAGACCTAACTCTTCTTCAACCTGTTTAGCGAAGTCATTCAATACGGCGGTATCGGTATGGTGGGTGGCGAATTTCCAGATAGAACGGCTGTGGTCAGTGGCGGTGATCAGGTCATCGACCTGGCGAAACACGGGTCGCTGAGACTCGGGAAGCTGTTCCGCCCAGGTCTGGGTACGGGTGATGTGGCCGGTAATGTGCTGGTAGAGCATCGCGTCGTCGGCGTACATCAGGCCGTGAATGGCGAATTGCTGCAAGCGTTGCAGCACGCTTTTGGCCTGTGCCGGTGTGAGCGGATTGGCGTCGTGGGTCTGCCCGGTTTGGTAATCGTAAAGGTAGGTGCCGTTGCAGCAGATAACGGGGGTATCCAGCGCCAGCGCCTGATAAAACGGGTGGATAGCCGAGTGGTGGCGACCGGTCACGATAATAACCTTGATACCGGCCTGCCGGGCCTGTGTCAGCGCCTGTAAGGATTCAGGTAAAATCGTTTTCTTTTGCGTTAACAGTGTGCCGTCCAGATCGAGGGCAATGATGCGATAGGTCATGGTATTCTCAACAGGTTATCGGGTTCACTTCTTTGGGATGGTACACTGGATGCCCTCTGAAGCGACAGAGCCTTTTTCTGTACTGATTTTGGAAGTCAGCACAGAAAAATGAAAGCCTAGCCTGAGCGTAACGAGGCGCATCTGCCGCCTCATCGGTGCCAACAAGGAGAATCGAATGCAGCAAGTGGTTTATATCGCCAGTCCGGAAAGTCAGCAGATTCATGTCTGGCAGCTCGCCGCCAGCGGGGCGCTGAGCTTGTTACAGGTGGTTGATGTCCCCGGACAGGTGCAACCGATGGTTATCGCGCCGGATAAGCGCCACCTGTATGTCGGTGTGCGTCCTGAATTTCGGGTCATCAGCTACCGGATTGATGGGCAAGGCAAACTGACCGAAGCCGGTGTGGCATCGTTACCGGGCAGCCCAACCCACTTGTCGACCGATCACGCCGGACGTTTCTTGTTCAGCGCCTCTTACAGCAATGCGTGCGTCAGCGTCAGCCCCATCGGCGATGATGGCGTGGTACAGGAACCCTGCCAGCAACTCGATGGGCTGGAAGGGTGCCATTCGACCAATATCGACCCGGCGAATCACGTATTGTGGGCCCCTTGCCTGAAAGAGGATCGCATCAGATTGTATGATGTCGGCAGTGATGGCCGTCTGAGCGATCACCAGCCTGCGGAGCAGCGTGCCGCCGCCGGTGCCGGGCCGCGTCATATGGCGTATCACCCGAACAACCGTTTCACTTATTGCATTAATGAGCTGAACAGCTCGGTGGATGTGTTCGAGCTGGATGCGCAGGGCGAAGGCAAACGGATCCAGACGCTGAATGCCATGCCAGCCGATTTCACCGGCACCTGCTGGGCGGCGGATATCCATATCACGCCGAATGGCCGTCATCTGTATACCACGGATCGTACTGCCAGCCTGATTTCCATTTTCGACGTATCCGCGCAAGACGGGACATTGACCCTGACCGGGCACCAGCCGACACAAACGCAACCACGCGGTTTTAACATCGATCATAACGGCCAGTTCCTGATCGCCGCGGGTCAGAAATCTCACCATATTGAGGTTTACGGCATTCAGCCGGACAACGGTAACCTGACGCCGCTGGCGCGCTACGCGGTGGGACAAGGGCCGATGTGGGTGTCAGTACTGGCGCTGGACTAATTACTGACAAGCAAGGTTTGTATCACGCGCTGCCGCAAGGCAGCGCGTATTCGCCCGGTGCTCAGCCGCGGTATTCGATGATCGATAACCCGGCGTTGTAATCGGTGCTGTAGATAATCCCTTGCGCGTCTACGAACACGTCACAAGACTGGATCACCTGTGGCCGCCCAGGGCGTTTATCGATCATACGGTCAGGTGCGGCAGGCACCAGCGCACCGGTCTCTTTTGGCCGGTATGGGTTGCTGATGTCATAAGCACGCACGCCAGCGTTTTGATAGGTGGCAAAAATCAGTGTTGAACTGATGAAGCTGCCCGGTCGGTTTTCATGCAGATTGTGCGGGCCGAAGTGCGCCCCTTTCTTCACATAATCGGTTTCACTGGGCTGCGGGAAGGTGGCGATGCTGACTGGGTTAGCTGGCTCGCGGATATCGAACACCCAAATCAGTTTCTCTCCGTCTTCCTGATTATCCAGCACCGCTTCGTCCAGCACGATCAGCAGGTCACGATCCGGTAATGGCAACGCCGTGTGGGTACCGCCGCCGAACGGCGGGCTCCAGTTGCGATGGCTGATGAGCTGCGGCTGGGTTCGGTCACTGACATCCAGCAGCATCAGGCCACCATCACGCCAGCTGCCGTAGGCGGTGTCGCCGCTGACAATGGCGTGGTGCAGTGCGTAGCGCTTGCCTTCCGGCCAGGTCGGCGTTTCGCCGCCAGCGGTGTGCATGCCCGGTAACCAGTAGCGACCTGCCACTTCCGGTTTGCGCGGGTCAGCGAGATCAATGGTCAGAAAGATGTAGTCGCTGTAGCCGTCCAGCAGGGCCGAAACATACGCCCAGCGTCCGCCCACGTACCAGATACGATGAATGCCGATGCCATCAAGCGGCAGGAAGCTGATTTCACGCGGCTGGTCGGGGGTAGAAATATCAAATATTCGTAGTCCGGCGCTCCAGTGTTTATCCTGCTGGCCGGTGCTGACTGTCTCCGCCACCGAGCGGGTGTAGTAGACTTTCTCTTCAGCGAAGCGCGCATCGGCGAACAGGTCGCGTGCGTTGACCACCAGCAGCAGGTCATCGTGGGTTTGCAGATGGATATTCCAGGTACCCGGTGGTGCGGCGATAAAACCGGCTGGTTTGGGATTCTTCGGGTCACGCACATCGACAATGGAGACGCCCTGCGACACCATGTGTCCGATATAGGCGTAACCACGATGCACCATGACCTGTACACCATCAGGGCGCCCGCCCTGATCGCTGTGTCCAATCAGCCGCATGTTGCGGCTGTATTCCGGCATGGGCAGGGGCGCTGATGCCATATAAGCCTCCGTTATGACAGACCTTTATTTGCTTTTGGCTTCCAGTGTAGCAAACCACGGCGCAATAAAGTCATTGGTCTGGCCCCATCCCGGGATGATTTTCGCCAGTCCTGCCACGTTGACCGGCCCAGGTTGACTGGCCAGCAGCGCCTGCGGAATGCTGGCGGCACGGAATTGGTAGGTGGCGGGTGTTGGTTCGCCGGCAATCTTGTTGGCGACCAGACGCAGGTTGACCTTACCGATCAGTTTCGGGTCTACCGCGACACTGACTTTCCATGGGCTATTGGCTTCGCGCATCAGTTGCAAATCCTGATTGGAGATGTCGATGCTGTAGAGTTTGATTTCGGTACGGCCGTTTTCTTTAAGCGCTTTGTACGCCCCCTGACTGAAGGCATCCCACGCACCCCAGATAGCGTCAATCTTACCTTTCGGGTATTTCGCCAGAATTGCGCCGACTTTATTGGCGGTATCACCTTGTACGTCGGAAGACACCGCACCGATGGACTCCAGCTCTTTAATGCCGGGGTTGTCTTTCAGCATTTGTTGGTAGGCCGTCTGACGGCGTTCCATCGGCGGGAAACCGGCTACCCACAGCTTGATGATGTTAGCTTTGCCGTTGAAATCTTTTACCAACTGACCCAGAGATTCGTTAGCCAGCGAGGCGTCATCCTGTTGGCTGACCGTCACGCCGGGAATGGTGCGATCGACGGCGGTGTCAAACACGGCCACTTTGATGCCGCTGTCGACAATGCGCTGAATAAGATCGGTGGAATAGGGCGCACGGCCTTGCGACAGAATGATGCCGTCGTATTTCTGGCTGATGGCCTGATTCACGAAATCCTGAAATTTGGCGTCGTCACCGTTGCTCAGAAAGGTACTGATTTTAAAACCCAGCTTTTTGCCTTCTTCCAGTACGCCGGAAACGAATTGGGTGGTGTTGTCATCTGAACCGAGATTGCGGATGACGGCGATGCGTATCGGCCCCTGATGGTTAGCGATGGTGGCAGGAACCGGGGCGGCGGTGGCGGGTGTTTCTGCAGCCAGCGTGGAGAAAGAAGCCGTCAGGCTCAGGGCCAACAGTGCGACAGGGAATTTCTTCATTTTTAATCCTCGGTGTTGTGAAGCAAGCTTGCTATTTATAGATATTTTATGGATATCTTTATGTCTGGATGTCTATTTTAGTGATGAGGAATCATAGCGGGTAACCTGGCGGTGTGCAAAGGGGGGGAATTATGCCTTTTGCGCTTACCTTATAACTTTTTGTTTTGTTCGGGTGGGGTGGACGGGCTATGGGTAATATCGACGAAGGAAAAAACATACCCGGCAGGCCGGGTATGTCTGACAAGGCTTATTGCACGAAGAAGCTGATATCCTGACCCAGTTTACACTGGTAGCTCAGGGTATTGCCGCGCTGTTGCAGGCCTGGCAGGTTAAACATGTAGGTGGTGAAACGCACGGTATTATCCGGCTGAACCTGATAACGCATGAACTGCTGAATCGGCGTGCCGTCATTGGCGACGGTAAAGTGCTCATCGCTAAATGACAACGTACCGTTATCAATCAGACGATAAGCGCTGATATGCAGGCCACCGCGAGTTTTACTGGCAGGGGTGCCATCCTGAGGCGTACAAGCGGATAAATCGATGGTGACGTTGACGCTGCGCCCCTGATTCAGGGCGGTGATGACATCGCTGGCACTCTTCAATGATTTGGACGCCATAGCCGGTGCGGCGGTGGCAAGCAGGGCTGCGCTCAGCAGCAACGGGGTGATACGAGACATTCGATATTCCTCCATGATCGACGATGGGTATGACGGTGTGGCCATCATATCGGTGTACAGGGACAGGCCAACTGTGCATACCGCTAGGTGCGCGAAGTGATAATCACGCCGAGACACTGTTTATCATGCCCACGGTGAAAGCGCTATGCCGTTTATCTGAAATAACGATAGGTCGGAGGTGTCAACAACGGATGTGAAATAAGGCAGGGAAGATACATCAGGCCGACGGCGCGGCCTGATGTGAGTGAGCTTACTTTATTTGCATGCCTGGCTGGGCACCGCTGTCGGGGCTTAACAGGAAAATGTCTTTCCCGCCGGGGCCAGCGGCCATCACCATGCCTTCGGAAACGCCAAAGCGCATTTTACGTGGTGCCAGATTGGCGACCAGCACAGTCAGACGACCTTCCAGCGCGGAGGGATCCGGGTAGGCAGCGCGGATGCCGGAGAACACCTGACGGGTTTGACCGCCCAGATCCAACGTCAGCCGTAGCAGCTTGTCTGAACCGTCCACCAGTTCGGCTTTCTGGATCAACGCAACGCGCATGTCGACTTTATCGAAGTCAGCAAAGTCGATGGTGTCCTGAATCGGATTGTCGGCCAACGGGCCGGATGCTGGTTTGGCTGCCGCTGCGGCTTCCTCTTTGGACGCGTCCACCATGCCTTGTACCTGCGCGATGTCGATGCGGTTGAACAACGCCTTAAACGTACCGACCCGATGATTGGTCAGCGGTTGCGACAGCGAATCCCAGCTCAGTTCCGTTTGCAGGAAGGCTTCAGCGCGCTCTGACAATGAAGGGAGTACCGGTTTCAGGTACGTCATCAGCACGCGGAACAGATTGATGCCCATCGAGCAAATGGCCTGCAAGTCGGCATCACGGCCTTCCTGTTTAGCAACTACCCAAGGCGCTTGTTCGTCCACATAGCGGTTGGCGAGATCCGCCAGTGCCATAATTTCGCGAATCGCTTTGCCGGATTCACGGCTGCTATACGCCTCGGCGATGGTGTGTGCCGCGTCGATAAAGGTTTGATACAGCGCCGGGTCGGCCAGACTATCCGCCAGTTGGCCGTCAAAGCGCTTGTTGATGAAACCGGCGTTGCGCGATGCCAGGTTGACCACTTTGTTGACGATATCGGCGTTTACACGCTGTACAAAGTCTTCCAGATTGAGGTCGATGTCATCAATACGTGACGACAGTTTAGCCGCGTAGTAATAACGCAGGCAGTCGGCATCCAAGTGCCTGAGGTAGGTGTCAGCCTTGATGAAGGTGCCGCGTGATTTGGACATCTTGGCACCGTTGACGGTCACATACCCGTGCACAAACAGGTTGGTCGGCTTGCGGAAACCACTGCCTTCCAGCATGGCTGGCCAGAACAGGCTGTGGAAATAAACGATGTCTTTGCCGATAAAGTGGTACAACTCGGTGCTGGCGTCTTTACGCCAGAATTCGTCAAAGTTGAGGTCGCCGCGTTTATCACACAGGTTTTTGAATGACCCCATGTAACCTATCGGCGCGTCCAGCCAGACGTAAAAATATTTGCCCGGTGCATCCGGTACTTCGAAACCAAAATAGGGGGCGTCGCGGGTAATATCCCACTGCTGCAACCCGGCGTCGAACCACTCCTGCATCTTGTTGGCGACCTGTTCCTGCAACGCACCGGAGCGGGTCCAGCCTTGCAGCATGTCGCTGAATGCCGGCAAGTCGAAAAAGAAGTGTTCAGATTCACGCATAACCGGTGTTGCACCTGACACGGCGGATTTCGGGTCGATCAACTCCGTGGGGCTGTAGGTTGCGCCGCACACCTCGCAGTTATCGCCGTACTGATCCGGCGCCTTGCATTTCGGGCAGGTGCCTTTTACAAAGCGATCCGGCAGGAACATGCTTTTTTCCGGGTCGAACAACTGAGAAATGGTGCGGTTTTTGATAAAACCGTTCTCCTTCAGCCGACGGTAAATCAACCCGGACAGCTCGCGGTTTTCTTCGCTGTGCGTAGAGTGATAGTTGTCGTAACTGATGTTAAACCCGGCGAAATCCTGCTGATGTTCCTGACTCACCGTCGCAATCATCTGCTCAGGCGCTACACCCATCTGCTGTGCTTTGAGCATGATCGGTGTGCCGTGGGCGTCGTCCGCACAAATAAAGTGGACCTGATTGCCGCGCATTCGCTGGTAACGGACCCAGATGTCCGCCTGAATGTGTTCGAGCATGTGGCCAAGGTGAATCGGGCCGTTAGCATAAGGCAGCGCGCACGTTACCAAAATTTTATTTGCGACTTGAGTCATAGTGGGGAACTTGCTTGTTGGTTGGTGAATAAATTAAGAAGGAGCCTTGATGTTACCCCATCGCGTCGTAATGCGTAAACCTTGCGGCGATATGGGCTGCAACAAAACCCATCCGGTGCCCTTCAATAAACCGACAGAGAGTCTCTGTGTGGACGTGCACGGAAAGCCGTTCCATCCATTTTTTCCACTTCTGCGAGCGGTGTGCGGTACACCCACGCGCAAGCGTTCTGTTATGCTAGGGGCTGCTGTTAACGACTTTAATTCAAACTCAAGGAGCCGGGATGAACGATAAACTCCCCGCGCAAAACCCCGAGATGTTGCGCGCCATGGTGAATGGCGTATTGTCCTCCTTTTCGCACCCGACGCTGAAAAATAACCTGACCACCCTCAATGCGTTGCATCATTGTGCGTTGCTGGACGATGTGTTGCATATCGAACTGACCATGCCGTTCGTCTGGCTGAGCGGGCTGGCCGATTTAAAAGACAGCGTCAGTGAGGAATTGCTGCGTTTGTGTGGCGCGCGTGAAGTGGAATGGCGTCTGACGCATAACATCGCCACGTTGCGTCGCGTTAACAATCAGGCTGGCGTGAAAGGCGTGAAAAATATTATCGCCGTCAGTTCCGGTAAAGGCGGCGTCGGGAAGTCCAGTACCGCGGTGAATATGGCGCTGGCACTGGCAGCCGAAGGGGCTAATGTCGGCATTCTGGATGCGGATATTTACGGGCCGTCTATTCCCACCATGCTGGGGGCGGCTAGCGAGCGGCCGACATCGCCAGATGGACAGCACATGGCGCCGATCATGGCGCACGGGCTTGCCACCAACTCTATCGGCTATCTGGTGACGGACGATAACGCAATGGTATGGCGTGGGCCGATGGCCAGTAAGGCGCTGCTGCAATTGTTGCAGGATACGTTGTGGCCGGACCTGGATTATCTGGTGCTGGACATGCCGCCGGGTACCGGTGATATCCAACTTACACTGGCGCAGAACGTGCCGGTGACCGGGGCGGTTGTGGTCACCACGCCACAAGACATCGCACTGGTGGATGCCATGAAAGGCATCGTGATGTTTGAGAAAGTGAAGGTGCCGGTGTTAGGTATTGTGGAAAACATGAGTGTGCACATTTGCAGCAATTGCGGTCATCTGGAGCCGATTTTTGGTACCGGCGGCGCGCAAAAACTGGCGGAAAAATACCACTGCGCCTTGCTGGGTCAGTTGCCACTGCACATTTCATTGCGTGAAGACCTGGATCGCGGCGAGCCGACGGTGGTCAGTAAGCCGGACAGTGAGTTTACCCAGTTGTATCGCGAGCTGGCAGGACAAGTAGCCGCGCAGTTGTATTGGCAGGGGGAAGTCATCCCGACGGAAATCGCGTTTCGCGCGGTGTGACCCTGATTCAGCGGATACCGTGCTGGGCGCGGTATCCGTTGCCTTTGGCATGGGCAGGCTTGCCGCCAGTCATGCCAGTGTGTGTTATCCGTCAGGGAATGACGTCTTTGTCAGCGGCCCGGCCTGCGTAATGCTGGCGTGAATCGTGCTAACTCCCTATAATTGCCCGCGTCCAGACACCCCTGACTGTGTTGCGCAATCAACCACGCCTGTTGCTGATGGTTATCCTTCGGTGCACGATCCCGTGCGAATCGCGCCTGAACCGTTCGGTGTGTCCCCCTCCTTCTTTTTGTTAATCAGGTCTTTATTGCCATGACTGATAAGTCTCGCCAGTGTGTCATCATCGGGATTGCCGGTGCGTCCGCGTCCGGAAAAAGTCTTATTGCCAGTACCCTATACCGTGAATTACGCGATCAGGTCGGCGATGAACACATTGGTGTTATTCCGGAAGACAGCTATTACAAGGATCAATCTCACCTGACCATGGAAGAGCGGGTCAAAACCAACTACGACCACCCCAGCTCGATGGATCACAGCCTGTTGCTGCACCATTTGCAGATGCTCAAGGCCGGTCAGCCGATCGCGTTGCCGCAGTACAGCTATGTGCAGCATACGCGTTTGCAGGAAACGCTGAATATGGCGCCGAAAAAGGTGATTATTCTTGAGGGCATTCTGTTGTTGACCGATGCACGACTGCGGGATGAAATGAATTTTTCCATTTTTGTCGATACCCCGCTGGATATTTGTCTGATGCGTCGTATGCGTCGCGATGTCAACGAACGGGGTCGCTCGATGGATTCGGTCATGGAGCAATACAAGAAAACCGTGCGCCCGATGTTCCTGCAATTTATCGAACCGTCCAAACAATATGCGGACATTATCGTCCCGCGCGGCGGCAAAAACCGTATCGCCATTGATATTCTGAAAGCGAAAATCAGCCAGTTCTTTGAGTAAGCTGTTCGCTGAGAAAATCCTTAAAGCAGGTGGAATCGGCGTGGTATTTCCGGCGCTGCTGTGGCAGTTTGAACACCTGCAAGAGTCTGACTGGAGAAGATGATGAGACTGTGCGACCGTGACATTGAAGCCTGGCTGGATGACGGCCGTCTGGTGATTACGCCACGCCCCCCGATTGAGCGGATTAATGGTGCGACGGTGGACGTGCGGTTAGGCAATCAGTTCCGGGTGTTTAGCGGTCATACCGCACCGTTTATTGATCTGAGCGGGCCGAAGGATGAAGTAAGCGCCGCGCTGGATCGCGTCATGAGTGATGAAATCAATCTGGCGGAGGGCGAGGCTTTTTTCCTTCATCCCGGTGAACTGGCGCTGGCGGTGACGCTGGAATCGGTGATTCTGCCGGATAATCTGGTGGGATGGTTGGATGGGCGCTCTTCGCTGGCTCGTTTGGGGCTAATGGTCCACGTGACGGCGCATCGTATCGATCCCGGCTGGCAGGGGTGCATCGTGCTGGAGTTCTACAACTCGGGGAAACTGCCGCTGGCATTGCGCCCGGGCATGATTATCGGCGCATTGAGTTTCGAGCCGCTCTCCGGCCCGGCTGCCCGGCCGTATAACCGCCGTGAAGACGCGAAATACAAGGACCAGCAGGGCGCAGTAGCAAGCCGGATCGATAAAGACTAGCTGGGCCAGGCACGACAGCGAATGAGGATGGCATGAGAAGATTGTTTACCACGCTGGTGATCCTGCTGGTGGTGCTGGCCGCAGGCATGACGGCGTTGGTGGTGCTAATCAACCCGAATGATTTTCGGGCTTATATGGTGCGTCAGGTCGAGATGCGTACCGGTTATCGGTTGAATCTGGATGGTGAACTGCGCTGGCATGTCTGGCCGCAACTGAGCATCCTGTCCGGTAATTTGTCAGTCAGTGCGCCGGGTGCTGCGACACCGGTGATCAACGCCGAAAACATGCGGCTGGATGTGAAACTCTGGCCGCTGTTGTCCCACAAGCTCGAAGTCAAACAGGTGATGTTGAAAGGCGCAGTGATTCGTTTGACGCCGGATAGCGAGGCACGTCAGGCCAGCCCGGCACCCATTGCACCAGCAGGGCCATCGGCACCGGAGGCGGATACGCCGTGGCATTTCGATATCAATCAGGTTGAAGTGGCCGACAGTGTGCTGGTATTCCAGCGTGGCAACGCACCGGCATTGAATGTTCGGGATATTAACCTGACCATGCGCAGCGATGCGTCCCGGCAGGTGCAGGTATCGCTCTCCAGCCGTTTTAATCGCGATCAGCGCGACTTGTCGTTTTCGCTCGACGCAGTACTGGATATGCAAAATTACCCGCAACAGGTCGCTGCTGATATCAGCAGCGTCAGTTACCAGTTGCAAGGTGCGGGTTTGCCAGCAGACGGTATCAGCGGTAAAGGGACGATTCGCGGCAGCTATCAGCGCCAGCCAGAGAAACTGACCGTCAACCAATTCGCACTTAGCGCCAATAACAGCCAGTTGAATGGGGCGTTATCGGCGACATTCGGCACAGTACCGGAATACGTGCTGACGTTGCAGTCAGAAAAGTTGGATCTGGATGCGTTGCTGGGGCTGGCGCACGCTGCCTCATCCGGTGATGGCGGGGACAAAACAGTCATCGCACAACCGGTGTTCTCGCACGACCAACCGCCCGAACCTTATCAGGGCTTGCGTAATTCGATTGCACGCGTAGCGGTAAACGCGGCGACGTTGATCTACCGCGGTATGACGGTTAAGGCGTTTGCCCTGAAAGGCAGTAATCAGCGTGGCAAGGTGAGCGTGACGGATTTTAGCGGTCAGATTGGCGAGGGGCGCTTTGCCATACCGGGAACCATGGATGTGTATGCTTCTCCGGTCGTCTCTATTCAACCAACGCTGATCGCTTTGCCGCTCGCTACGCTGTTGCCGGTGTTTGAGCTGCCTGACGGTCTGGATGGGAAACTGAGCCTGCAAGGGCGGCTGAGCGGTAATGATCTGTCGCGACAGGCGTTTATCTCTCAGTGGCGGGGCTCGGCATCGGTTCAGGTTGACCAACTACGGCTTTCCGGGTTGAACATCCAGCAGTTGATCCAGCAAGCGGTCGTTCGCAATAACAGCAGCGTTCAAGCCCCTAATGACTATAGCCGCTATACCGATATCCAACAGATGAGTGGTGAGGCAACGCTTAACGCAGGCAAACTGGATTTACAGTCGTTGTCCGGGCAGTCATCGGCTCTGGCGTTAGAGGGTGATGGTCAGTTTGATTTACCGGCCCAGCGCTGTGACATCAATATGAATGTGCAGGTGAAGCAAGGGTGGAAGGGGGATGACCAGTGGGTGCAGGTATTGCAGGATACCGCTATTCCATTCCGGTTGTTCGGTGAGTTCGGTAATCTGAACTACCAGTTGCAGGTCGATCAGGTACTGCGTAAACGGCTGCAGGATGAGATGAAAAAACGCCTGAATGACTGGGCGGAAAAAAATCAACCTGCCGCTAAGGCCCCGGCCACAAACCCGTAATGTGCCTGCGGCATGTTCGGTAAATACTATTTTCAGTAAATACTATTCTCGGTAAATGCTTGTTTTCAGCGAAATGGTATCTTCAACAAAATAGAATTGGATGAAACAAGAAAGGCGACTCAGGTCGCCTTTCTTGTTGTCATTACCCCCGTTGCTATGACATACCGACTGGTTCGTCGCGCGAGCTACACTTCATAATCCGGCTGTGGGTCAGCTTCAGGGATAATCAGTACCTTCATGATGCGATGACTTTCTACCGCCAGTACCCGGAACAGGGTATTGTCGATATGTACTTCATCCCCTTCCTGGGGAATCTTCTGCGCATACTCCATCAACAGACCTGCCAGCGTGTGGTATTCCCGTTTTTCATCCAGTTGCAGCGGGATGTACATCTGTAGGTCTTCGACCGGCAGGTAGCCGTTGGCGATGAGCGTGCCATCGTCGTTTTCCTGAATATCGTGGCGGGCGTCCAGCTCTTCCCCTTCCAGCGGCAGATTACCGGCAATGGTTTCCATGACGTCGCTCAGGGTGACAACGCCTTCAATAGACCCAAATTCGTCAGCCACAAAGGCGAAATGTGTGTGTGCCTCACGGAACTGTTCCAGTGCCGACAGCAGCGATAATTGCTCCGGAAATACCAGTGGCTGGCGGATCAGTGCTCGCAGGTCCAATGCCTGTCCGTGCAACTGCTGGCGTAGCAGGTCTATCACGTGCACCACACCTAGTGGCTCGCTGGACACATGGCTGTCGAACATCACCAGCCTTGTGTGCTGGTTTTTCTCCATCAACGCCGGGAAATCGGCGGGATCGCTGTTGATATCCACCTGTTCGATATCATGACGGATGGTCATGATACTGCTGACTGAACGTTGCGACATGCCAAGTACGCGCTCGATCATGCGCTGTTCCTGCTGGTTAAACACCGGCTGGCTGGCATTGCTGGTATTATCCGCTACTCGCTCGGCGGCCTGCTTGTCACGCTCCACCTCGTCGTGCCCGCCGCGCAGTAATCGCAGTACCGCTTCGGCGGTACGTTGGCGTAACGGGGTCGATGAAGAGAGAAAACGCCGCCGGTTAAATTGCGCCAACTGGTTGAGCATTTCGATCATCACTGAGAAACCGATGGCAGCGTAAAGGTAACCTTTTGGAATCAGGTAACCAAACGCGTCCGCCACCAGGCTGAAACCTATCATCAGCAGAAAACTTAGGCACAGAATCACGATGGTGGGGTGTGCATTGACGAAACGTGTCAGGGGTTTGCTGGCCAACAGCATCAGCCCGATGGCGATGGTCACTGCTGCCATCATGATAAGCAGGTGATCTGTCATCCCAACGGCGGTAATCACCGAATCCAGTGAGAATACGGCGTCCAGCACCACTATCTGGGCGACCACCGGCCAGAAGCGCGCCCCTTTACGCTGGGTTTGCTGCGCCTGATCTTTGCCTTCCAGCCGTTCGTTCAGTTCCATCGTGGCTTTGAACAGCAAAAAGAGGCCGCCTACCAGCATAATCAGGTCACGCGCGCTAAATGGGTGCCCATGAACGTTAAACAGTGGGTGAGTCAGCGAAACCAGCCAGGAGATGGAGGACAGCAGCACGAACCGCATCAACAAAGCCAGCAATAATCCGACAACTCGCGCCCGATCGCGTGATTTTTCCGGCAATTTCTCCGCCAGGATGGCGATGAAAACCAGGTTATCGATACCCAGAACCAGTTCCAGCACTACCAGGGTAGCCAGACCGGCCCACATTGTCGGATCAACGATCCATTCCATAGGCTGAGTTCACCTTTTCCTTTTTAGATTGCATGTGCATAGCGTATCAGGCGTTGCGTCGCTCAACCATAACGCGACCGACCTCGATTGATAGATATCAAATTGCCGGGCAACGATATCCTGCTTTTCTCCTGTGAGGGCGATCACAATACTTTCAGCAAGATGGAATGCATTGCAACGCATTTTGAGAAACGAGGAAAGCAGCCAAAAGGTCAAAAAATAATCTATTTCATTAAAGAGCTGCATTATATGTCGAATGCAGTAAAACGTCGGGAAAATAGCGCACTCTGCGGTCTCATCAGGTGTTTGCTAATGTGTTAACAGTATTATTATATGAAAATGAAATATTTATTAAGATGTCTCCTATATATTTATAACTTTGTTTTTAAAGGATAAAAATATCTTCTGTCATAAGAAAAATTGCATGGAATGTTAGTATTTTTCCGAAAAAAAACATCAGGGAGATATTTGTCTTGTTATAAACAAATATTTTTTACTACTCTCCGGTGTGGCGATATTGACACAACTTTAAAAATATTTAATTCGAAACTTTAGTGTCATTAATGTTTTTGCAAGCCATTTTTACGAGTCAGTTAGTGACGAGTCACAGCAATAGCTGGGCAAGTCTGGAACAACATCGAGACAGCGAGTTGGTAGCTACAAGCCAAGGGCGGTAGCGTACCTGAACTACTCTCCTGCAAGCTACGCTGGTGTTTCAGAACAAGCCCTCCATGACGTTGAAACCGTTCAGCTGCCGGATTACCGGTTAGCGATGAGCGAAACGGCAACAAGGTCGATGGGTCCACCGTGAATCCCGATGTGTGGACTGCCTGTTACTCACTTGACTGAAAGGCGATGGCGTAAGCATGTTTACCCTGACACGAAAACCTATACCGCTGGCACAACCAGCGACATTTCCCCTGACCGGCGCACTATTCGCGTCCGCGTCGCCTTGTTCTGCCCACAGCGATGTAACCGCGCGGCCTGATGAAACGGCTTGTTTTCAGTTGATTCGTTTTCAACCGATTCGTTTTCAATCGGCTCGTTTTCAGTCGACTGGCTCGCAGCTGATGTGTGTTCAACCGGCTGGTGCCCGCGCTTTCCCTCACTTTTCAAATACGATTTTCAAACACGATGTTCGGATAACAACGCCGCGTTATGCCGCCGTTTTATCCACCACGTCTCCCACGCCGGGAGTATCGCGGGTTGCCGTGCCCGACATCCAGCGGCTTATCCGCTGACATCACCGTTTTGGTTTCTTGTTGAACGTCGTTGCGATGGTGACGGCGGCTCTGGTTATAAAAATTTGACGTTGGAACAGGAGCGAAAACACATCTCATCAACTCATTACCGATCAACGCATGAGCGAAAGGCATCGGGTTGCCCGAAGCGGGATCGGTCGAGCAATGCTGCTCTTTTGTTTCTCACTTTACTAAAAAGCGATGGCATAAAGGATGTTAAAACCAACACTGAAAGTTATACCGCTGATGTTGTCGGCGACATTCCTGGCGGGTTGTACGCTGGTGCCAGGCACGCACCTTTCTACCAGTGGAAAAGAGGTCATAGAACAGCCGGATGATGATTTCAATATCAATAAGCTGGTCAATATTTACCCTATCACCCCATTACTGATAGATAAAATGCGCCTGCGGCCGGCGATTGCTCAGAATAATCCGTCGCTGGAGGAGGAACTGAAACGCTACGAATACCGCATTGGTATCGGCGATGTACTGATGGTGACCGTGTGGGATCACCCGGAATTGACAACACCGGCAGGGACTTACCGCACGGCTGCCGACACCGGTAACTGGGTTCACGCCGACGGCACCATTTTTTATCCCTATATCGGCAAGATGCGTGTCGTGGACAAAACACTGACTGAAGTGCGCGATGAAATCATGCGCCGTCTGGCGCAATACATCGAGTCACCGCAGGTAGAGGTCAGCGTGGCTGCATTCCGCTCACAAAAAGCCTATGTGACTGGGGAAGTGGAACACTCGGGGCAACAACCTATTACCAACGTACCGCTGACGATTCTGGATGCCATCAACAATGCCGGTGGGCTGAGCGAGTTTGCTGACTGGCGCAACCTGGTGCTGACGCATAACGGCAAAGATGAGCGGATTTCCCTACAGGCGCTGATGCAAAACGGGGATTTGTCCCAGAACCGCCTGTTGTACCCTGGCGACATTCTGTTTGTACCCCGTAACGATGACCTGAAAGTCTTCGTGATGGGGGAAGTGAACAAACAATCCACCCTGAAGATGGACCGCAGCGGCATGACGCTGACCGAAGCGCTGGGTAGCGCAGAAGGGATAAATCAAATGGTGGCTGATGCGACCGGCATATTTGTCATCCGTCCGCTACGCGGTACGCAAGGGCCAAAACTGGCCAACATTTATCAGCTCAACACCAAAGACGCCACCGCACTGGTGATGGGATCCGAATTCCCGTTGCAACCCTATGACGTGGTGTATGTCACCTCAGCGCCGGTCGCACGCTGGAACCGCCTGATTTCACAACTGGTACCGACCATCAGTGGGTTTAATGACCTGAGTGAAGGCAGTCTACGCGTTCGTACCTGGCCGTAATTACCGAGGGAGGTGTTGATGTTTAACCGTATTTTGGTCATTTGCGAGGGCAATATCTGCCGTTCACCAACCGGCGAGCGTTTACTCAAACAGGCCTTGCCTGAGAAAACCGTCGCATCCGCTGGCTGGCGGGCGATGGAGGGGAAACCGGCCGATGAAACGGCCAGCCTGGTCGCTGCTGAACACGGTGTGTCGCTAGGCGGACATGTTGCGCGCCAGTTGACCTCGTCGCTGTGTCGGCATTACGACCTGATTCTGGTGATGGAAAAGGCGCACATTGATGCCGTGTGCCGTTTCGCCCCAGAGGTCAGAGGGAAAACGTTGTTGTTCGGGCACTGGTTTAACCAGCAGGAGATCACCGACCCGTACCGCAAGAGCCGGGAAGCCTTTGAGTTTGTGTATACCCAACTTGAACAATCTGCCCGCCAATGGGCGCAGGCGCTGAGCCGTTAACCAGTCAGGGATTACGATGTCAGAGAGAATTGCCGTGAAAACAGCTGAAGCGGACAAGGCGGATGAAATTGACCTGGGGCGTTTACTGGGCACTGTGCTGGATCACCGCTGGCTCATTATCAGTATCACCACCATTTTTACCATGCTGGGTATTCTGTATGCGCTGTTGGCTACGCCGGTGTATCAGGCGGATGCGATGGTGCAGGTCGAACAGAACGTCAGCGATTCGCTCATGAGTGATATTTCAAAAGTGTTGCCGGATACCAAACCGCAATCAGCACCGGAAGTCGAGTTGCTCCGCTCCCGGATGGTGGTCGGGAAAACCGTACAGGATTTGGGGCTGGATACCGATGTGGAGCAGCAGTACTTCCCGCTGTTCGGCAAAGGTCTCGCTCGCCTGAAAGATGAAGAACCGGCTCGTGTTGTGGTGTCCCGCTTGTCGGTACCGGACAGCTGGCTGGATGAAAAAATGACGCTGGCTATTGGGGAGAACGGCACTTATCGCTTTAGCGCCGGTAAGGATGCGGATTTTACCGGTCACATTGGGCAAGTCGCCTCTCAGCATGGCTTTAGTTTGCTGGTAAGCAGTACCGACGCGGCACCGGGAACGGTGTTTACCGTCAGGAAAAAAAATACGCTGACGGCTATCAATGACATTCTGGCGGAATTGTCGGTGGCGGATAAGGGGAAGGATACCGGCGTATTGCAGTTAACGCTGGAAGGCAGCGATCCCGCACTGGTGAAGAAGACGCTGACCAGTATCAGCGATAACTACCTGCAACAGAATGTGGACCGCAAGTCGGAAGAGGCGGCCAGAAGCCTGGCATTTTTGAAAGAGCAACTGCCACTGGTACGGGCATCGCTGGAAACAGCGGAGGATAAACTCAATAAGTATCGTCAGCAGAAAGACTCGGTGGATTTGTCGCTGGAAGCCAAGTCAGTGCTGGATACCATCGTGGATGTCGAGTCTCAGCTCAACCAGTTGACGTTCCGCGAAGCGGAAATTTCCAAATTGTATACCCGTGAGCATCCGGCTTATCGGGCATTACTGGAAAAACGCGTCACGTTGGAAAAGGAACGGGACAGCCTGAACCGGCGGGTCAGCAGCATGCCGAAAACCCAGCAGGAAATTGTCCGTCTGACGCGGGATGTGAATGTCGGGCAGGAAGTGTATGTCCAGTTGATGAATAAGCAACAGGAGCTGAGCATCAATAAAGCCAGCACCGTCGGCAATGTGCGCATTATCGATCCCGCTGTCGTGCAGCTAAAACCTGTGAAACCCAAGAAAACGCTGGTGATTGTGCTGGCAGCGATGCTGGGCGGTGTGGCGGCGATCGGGTTTGTGTTGTTGAAAACACTGCTGCATCGCGGGATTGAAAGCCCGGAACAACTCGAAGAGCTTGGCATCAATGTATACGCCAGTGTGCCGTTGTCGGAGTGGCAACAGAAGAAAGATCGGGAATTCGCTGGCAAGAACCGCAAACGCAATGCCCGCTCTGATTCGCTGTTGGCAGTGGGTAATCCGGCCGACCTGGCGATTGAAGCGATTCGTAGTCTGCGCACCAGCCTGCACTTCGCCATGATGGAGGCGAAAAACAATGTACTGATGATTTCAGGTGCCAGCCCGGGGATCGGTAAATCCTTTATCAGTGCCAATCTGGGGGCCGTGATCGCTCAGGCGGGTCAGCGGGTGTTGATCGTCGATTGTGACATGCGCAAAGGGTATGCCCACCACCTGTTGGGGGCGACGCCTGAACGTGGGTTGTCGGATATCTTGTCCGGACAGATCGAGGCGCAGCAGGCGCTACGTACCACAGTGGTGGAAAACCTGTTTTTTATTCCGCGCGGTCAGATCCCGCCGAATCCCTCTGAACTGCTGATGCACAGTCACTTTACCGACTTCATCAACTGGGCAACCGGGCAATTCGATATCGTGCTGTTAGATACGCCGCCCATTCTGGCGGTGACCGACGCGGCGATTATCAGCCGACAGGCGGGAACCTCGCTGCTGGTAGCGCGTTTTGAAACGAATACGCCAAAAGAAGTGGAAATCAGTATCCGGCGTTTTGAGCAGAATGGGGCGCCGATCAAGGGGGTTATCCTGAATGCGGTCATCCGCCGGGCATTAAGTTATTACAGTTATGGTTATGATTCTTATCAATATTCCTATGGATCGGATAAAAAGTAGTCAGGTGCGTGCATCAGGATGACGTACGCCCTGATGACACACCGAAAGCGTCGAAAGCACCGAAGAAAGAGAGATAGAAGTGGCAGGGATGCGGCGCTTGCTGTGGTTCCTCCGACGCTGTGTCAGGGACGGGGGGAACGAGGGTGGCCCGTTTACCTGCATCAGGAATTAGGGCGGGTATAAACGATTAGAATAAGGACAGCCAATATGAAAATTATGATTATCAATACCTTATATCATCCTTATAAAGTAGGTGGCGCGGAGGTTTCCGTTAAGTTGCTGGCTGAAGCGCTGGTGCAACGCGGCCATCAGGTTCGGGTGTTATGCCTGACGCCTGACTCACAGCGCAGTGAGCAGAAAGTCAATGACGTAGAGGTGTGCTATCTGCCTTTGGCAAATCATTACTGGCCGTTCGACGGGCAACAGCGCTCTTTCGTTCAGAAGATACGCTGGCACCTGAAAGACTACTATAACCGCGATATGCGCAGGGCGGTCATGCGTGAAATTCAGGCGTTTTTGCCCGATATCGTTCACACCAACAATATTGCCGGATTTTCGGTGTCGGCCTGGTCAGCGGCGAGAGCCTGCGGGGTGAAAATTCTGCACACCAGCCGGGATTATTACCTGTTTCACCACAATGCCACCCTGTTTTCTGAAGGGCGTAATCAGGATCCTGATGCGCCAGCTATCCGCCTGATGTCAGTCATGAAAAAACGGTTGAGTCGTCTGGTCGATGGTTATGTCGGCATCAGCCAGTTTATTAGCGAGATGCATCGCGAGGCGGGTTTTTTCCCTCGTGCCCACCACTCCTTTATTTATAACACGGTACCGGCAGTCAGGAGCGGTGACGGAAGTCAGGAGAGCACCGGGCAGGCGGATGTGAGACGAATCGGCTTTATCGGCAAACTGTCGGCGGAGAAGGGATTTGATGATTTTTGCGCGCTGGCCCGGCATTACCATCATCGACCCGGCTATGCCTTTTATGCTGCAGGCCGCATCACCCAGGATAACCCACTGGTTGAAGAGGCCCGTCAGTGTGGGGTGACATTGTTGGGCTTCGTCAGTCTGGAAGATTTTATGCGACAGGTCGATGTGGTGGTGTTGCCGGTGAAATGGCACGAACCGTTCGGTCGGGTGGTGGTAGAAAGTATATTCCATGGAAAGGTGGTTCTGACCAATCGAATGGGGGCTGTGGGTGAACTGGCTGCTATGTTGCCGAACATCTATTTCATGGAGGAGACCCTGGTGGACAATGTGATGGAGCATGTTGAGCCGCTTTGTCCTGACATGCTGGCACATTTCACACCCAGCCGTGTCGCACAGGAATATGAACAGGCGTACCGCAACGTACTGGGTGCCTGAGATACCCGCTTAATACAACGCAATCCTGTGTTTCACATGAGCTGAATCAATTAGCTGTGTATTGATAGACAAAGGCAGTTTCGCTTTTGCCTATGAAATGATGAATAAAGAAAACGCATAACGTTGCACTGGCTGTCATGGTGCCGCAATCAAGAATGAGGTCTTTAACGCATTGCTTTATTTGCTCTGGGTTAGTTTGGCTATCAATTTGATTTTTAACACCATTTATTTAACACGGAGAAGACGGCTATCGTCTGTGCCGACTCCGTATTTGCCAGGGACAACGCACCATGCGAATTCTGATTATTAATACGTTATATCACCCTTATAAGGTAGGGGGAGCCGAAGTTTCCGTGCAGTTAATGGCGGAAGCGTTGGTTCAACGGCATCACCAGGTACAAGTACTGTGTCTGACGCCGGAAAAGCAGCGCAGTGAAACGGTAATTAATGGCGTTGCCGTGTGTTATGTGCCGTTAGCTAACGATTACTGGCCGTTTGATGGTGAAAAAAAGTCTTTCTGTCAGAAAATACGCTGGCATCTGAAAGATCACTACAACAGTGATATGCGTGCCACCGTGATGGAGGTCATTCGAGATTTTGCGCCGGACCTGGTTCACACTAACAATATTGCAGGATTTTCGGTGTCGGCCTGGTCGGCGGCGAAAGCCTGTGGGGTGAAAATTCTGCACACCAGTCGGGATTATTATCTGTTTCACCCAAATGCGACGCTGTTTAGCCGAGGGCAAAATCAGGATCCACGTTCTACCAGTATTCATCTGCTGTCGTGGTTGAAAAGACGTTATAGCCGACTGGTGGATGGGTATGTCGGTATTAGCCAGTTTATTTTTGAACGTCACCATCAGGCGGGATTTTTTCCTGGTGTACCGCAGTCGTTCATTTATGACATTGTGCTGCCCGCGGTTCAGGACGTTGAATCAAACACCGTAGTTTCAGACAACAGAAAGCGCGGGCGTATCGGTTTCATCGGCAAGCTGGCACAGGATAAGGGATTTGACGAATTTTGCCTGCTGGCCCGCCATTACCGTCATCATCCAGAATATGCCTTTTGTGCTGCAGGGCATATCAATCCCGGTAATCCTTTGGTGGAGGAGGCTCGCAATAGCGGGGTGACGTTACTGGGCTTTGTGAGCCTGGAAGCGTTTATGCAACAGGTGGATATTGTGGTATTGCCGGTGAAATGGCATGAACCATTCGGCCGGGTAGTGGTAGAGAGTGTGTTTTATGGAAAGATTGTACTGACTAACCGTATGGGCGCGGTCAGTGAATTATCGAGCCTATTACCGAATATTTATTTCATGGAAGAGAGCTCTCTCGAGTCAGTAATTAATAAACATGTCGAACCGATCAGTGTGGAAATACTGCATGCCTTCACGCCAGAGAAAATTGCCGGTGAATTTGAGCATGCTTATATGAAAGTACTAACACCGGGATGCCACCAGCATTGCTTATCGCCCGCCAAAGGGGAAAAATAAAACACATCAATGTATTAATCAGACAAATGCATTAACCCGATCAATGTATTAACTCGAGAAATGTATTAACTCATTGTCTTTGGATAGGGAATCCCAACAAAACATTTTATTTTATCTAAACGGTTTCACTATTTAGTGTAACCGGAAGGGGATGTCATTCATGTATGTGAATACACGTAATTTACTGGGGCACACGACCGGTGTGCAGCGTTATACCAGAAAGATTATTGATTATATTTCCACTGAGGGTGTCAGGGTGGCATCAATACAGCCTGACAGGGTTATTTACGGTATGAAGGGGCATTTATGGGAGCAATTTTCTCTGCCAATGAATATCTCTTCACGAGAAATATTATGGTCTCCTTGTAATACTGGGCCTTTATTGGTTAAAAATCAGATTGTCACTATTCACGATACCGTGCCTTTTGATCACCCTGAATGGCTGAATAAAAAATTTGTGGCCTGGTATCAATTTATGCAGCCGCGTCTGGCGAAAAAAGTAGAACACATCATCACTATTTCTGAATTTTCCCGAGAACGCATCATCCACTATTTACGGGTACCCGCGAGCAAGGTGTCAGTGATTTATAACGGTGTGGATGTGTTACAGCCAGAGGCTGACGGTAGTGAAACGGGAAAAAGTCTGCCAGTGGTGGATGGCGATTACCTGCTGTCGGTGGGTTCACTGGAGCCACGGAAAAACATTCCCCGATTAATCAAGGCATTTCTACGCTTCAGGCAGGAAAGCCACACGGACATGCGTCTGGTGATTGTAGGCAAGAAAGGCGTATCACGGGTTTTTGAGGATGACGGGACGCAAGCGTTGGCCGACAACCCGGCGGTGGTATTTACCGGCCATGTCAGCGACGAAGCGCTGGTGAGTTTATATCAGCACGCGCGTGGCTTCTGCTACCCCTCTATGTACGAAGGCTTTGGCTTGCCGCCGCTTGAGGCCATGTGCTACGGCCTGCCGGTATTGACCAGCAACACGACATCAATGAAAGAGTTGTGTGAGAAACGGGCGATCCTGGTCGACCCCTTGTCGGTGGAGTCTATCGCCGAAGGCATTCACCAACTGGTTGCAGGGCAAGGGCCGACGGGGATGCGGGAAAAGGGCGAGGCATTCGCCCGATCGCTGACCTGGAAGCAGTGTGCATCTGAAACGTTACGCGTACTGGAGCATTGAGACTCCTGCGGTGTAACCAAACCAATAGCGCTTTCGCTATTCCTGTGTGCCATTCAGATGTGCAAGAGACGCGATATGAAAGTCAACTTTGTAGTTCCGGTATATAACGGCGGCAGTATTTGGGAGCAGTGTGCGTCGGCGCTGCACGACTGTCTGGTCGCTGAAAGATTAGCACCTCAGCAGGTGCTGGTCATTGATTCGTCATCACGGGACAACTCGCTTGATGTCGCTGCCCGCTATGGTTTTCGCTGCCACTCGATTACCTCCGCCGAATTTAATCACGGCGGGACACGTAACCTCGGTGTGGAAATGAGCGACGGCGATGTCGTGGTGTTCCTGACCCAGGATGCGATTCCCCAGCCTTATTTTATTCGTGAGATTGTGTCGGCATTTGCCGATGAGCGGGTAGCAGTGGCGTATGGACGTCAGTTACCGCATGACGACGCTAACCCGTTGGCCTGTCATGCACGCAGCTTTAATTACCGTTCTCGCAGCCAGATTATGGGGATGATGAATAAGACACAGTATGGCATCAAGACTGTGTTCAGTTCGAATTCGTTTGCCGCCTACCGGGTGAAGGTGTTCCATGAATTAGGGGGATTCCCGTCCAACACTATTCTTAGTGAGGATATGTATCTGGCAGCCCAGGCGGTACTGGCGGGATATCGGGTCGCTTATGTTGCACAAGCGGCGGTCAAGCATTCACATAATTACACGCCGATAGAGGAATTTAAACGTTATTTCGATATTGGTGTTTTCCACTGTGACGAAAAATGGATTAGGGAGGCGTTTGGTGGCGCTGGTGGTGAAGGTACGCGGTTTATTTTTTCCGAGCTCAGCTATCTAATGAAAAGAAATCATTATCTGTGGATCCCCCGTGCCTGTGTGCACAATGCCCTGAAAATTGCGGGATATAAGTTAGGGCAGCATTATCAAAAAATACCTCATGGCTTAATCAGGAAACTGAGTATGCATAAAAGATTCTGGCAATAACTTCTACTCATACAGGTGAACGACTATGGTCAGGAAAAAAGAAAATGTGGTTTATGCTATTCCTTCGCTGGTATCGGTATTACAGCGTTTTTCTGATATGGCTGTAATCTTTGTCAGTGTTGTGTTGGCATGTCTGGTAACCAAAAAAGAAATATCAACAGCATCGTATTTGATTGCTTTGATCAGTTTCTCTGTTTTTCAACTGTTGGCGGGCTTTACCCATTTTTATCGCTCATGGCGTGGCGTGGCATTGTATGCCGAGATCCGCACGCTGATTATTAATTGGGGGCTCAGCATTACATTTGGTGCTGGTATTTTGTCTTTAGTACCTAACCAATATATTGGTTACCATTTTCATGCGGTCTGGTTTTTATTTACCGTGGCGGGATTTGTGATATCACGCACCCTGATTCGGGTCGTGATACAATATCTGCGGAAATTAGGTTACAACAAGGTTAATGTGGCGTTTATCGGCGCACAACCGGCCGGGGTATATCTGGCGGAGAGTATTAAACAGGCACCTTGGTTGGGGCTGAACATCATCGGCTATTTTTCTGAAAACGGTCAGTTTCAGTACAGCTATGAGCGCAATGGCATCCGCTGTCTGGGGGATGTGGAAGAACTGATCAGGCGGGCCCACAAAGGCGATCTGGACAAGATCTATATCGCCTTCTCGTTGCAGGAGGCCGATCTGATCAACCACCTGACATCAGAGCTGACGGATACCACCTGCACGGTGATGCTGGTGCCAGATATTCTGGCGTTCAACGTACTGCAGTCCCGTAGTGACATCATCAATGGCATTCCGGTGGTGTCGCTGTATGACTCGCCGATGAGCGGTGTGAACCGGTTGCTCAAGCGGTTGGAGGATATCGTGGTCGCGTCGATGATTACTGTGCTTATTTCCCCGCTGTTATTGGGTATTGCGTTGCTGGTCAAGTTGACCTCTAAAGGGCCGGTGATATTCCGGCAGACGCGTTACGGCATGGACGGCAAAGCGATAGAAGTGTGGAAATTTCGCAGTATGACGGTGATGGAAAACGGCGACACGGTTATTCAGGCCTGTAAGGGGGATAAGCGTATTACACCGGTAGGCGCGTTTTTGCGCCGCACATCGCTGGATGAACTGCCGCAGTTTATCAACGTGATTCGTGGTGAGATGTCGATTGTCGGGCCGCGACCCCATGCGGTGGCGCACAATGAACAGTATCGCAAGCTGATCAAGGGTTATATGCTGCGGCACAAAATGAAGCCCGGTATCACCGGTTGGGCGCAAATTAACGGCTGGCGTGGTGAAACCGACACGCTGGAGAAGATGGAAAAACGGGTGGAATGCGATCTATTTTATATCGAAAACTGGAGCGTCTGGCTGGATATCAAGATTATCTTTCTGACAATTTTCAAAGGATTTGTGGGCAAGTCCGCGTATTAACTCATTTCTGAAAGGTCACTATTCATGAATATTCTGGTAACGGGTGGGGCTGGGTTTATTGGTTCAGCCGTGGTGCGTCATATCATTCAGCATACGCAGGACCGGGTCATGGTGGTCGATTGCCTGACCTATGCCGGCAATCTGGCATCGTTGAAAGAGGTGGCTGCCGATCCCCGTTTTTTGTTTGAGAAAGTCAACATCTGCGACCGCGCTGCGCTGGATCGGGTGTTTACGACCTTTCAGCCGGATGCAGTGATGCATCTGGCGGCGGAGAGCCATGTTGATCGTTCTATCGATGGGCCTTCCGCCTTTATTGAAACCAATATCACCGGGACCTATACGTTGCTGGAAGCCGCTCGGCAGTACTGGTCGGCGTTACCGCAAGTACGCAAAGAAGCGTTTCGTTTTCACCATATTTCGACCGATGAAGTGTATGGCGATCTGCATGGTACTGACGATCTGTTTACCGAAACCACGCCGTATGCGCCGAGCAGCCCGTATTCCGCTTCTAAAGCGGCCAGCGATCATCTGGTGCGTGCCTGGCTGAGAACCTACGGTTTACCGACGATGGTGACCAACTGTTCCAATAACTATGGGCCGTATCATTTCCCGGAAAAACTCATCCCGCTAATGATCCTTAATGCGCTGGAAGGTAAACCGCTGCCGGTTTACGGCGAAGGCAACCAGATTCGAGATTGGTTGTTCGTCGAAGATCACGCGCGGGCGCTGTATACCGTCGTTACTACCGGCGAGGTAGGGGAAACCTACAACATTGGCGGACATAACGAACGGAAAAATATTGAGGTGGTGCAAACCATCTGTGCGTTGCTGGATGAGCTGAGACCGGAGAAGCCGAGCGGCATCCGCCATTACGCTGAGCTTATCACCCACGTGACCGACAGGCCGGGACACGATCTGCGTTACGCGATCGATGCCTCGAAGATATATCGGGAGCTCGGGTGGAAACCAAAGGAAACCTTTGAGTCCGGTATCCGTAAGACTGTGGAGTGGTATCTGGCGAACGAAACCTGGTGGCGCGGCGTTAAGGATGGCTCCTATACCGGTGAACGTTTAGGTTTACCCCTTTAATCGTATTCTCGTTAAGGAAAGTTCAATGAAAGGCATTGTACTGGCAGGCGGTTCCGGCACTCGGCTTTATCCGATTACCCGTGGGGTATCGAAGCAGCTGTTGCCCATCTACGATAAGCCGATGATTTACTATCCGATTTCGGTACTGATGCTGGCCGGGATTCGGGATATTCTGATCATTTCCACGCCAGAGGATCTGCCCGCGTATCGTCGGTTGCTGGGTAACGGTAGCCGATTCGGGCTGAATCTCTGCTATGCCGAGCAGCCGTCACCGGACGGTCTGGCACAGGCGTTTTTGATTGGCGAAACCTTTATCGACGGTGACCCCTGTGCATTGGTACTGGGCGACAACATCTTCTTTGGTCAGAGCTTTGGTAAAAAACTGGAGAGTGTCGCTGCCCGTACTGAGGGGGCGACGGTGTTCGGTTATCAGGTGATGGACCCAGAACGTTTTGGCGTAGTGGAGTTTGATGACAATAAGCAGGCTATTTCGCTGGAAGAAAAGCCGAGTAAACCGAAGTCTAACTGGGCGGTCACCGGGCTCTATTTTTATGACCGTCAGGTAGTGGAAATGGCTAAGCAGGTTAAGCCTTCTGCGCGTGGCGAACTGGAAATCACCACACTTAATGAGATGTATCTGCAACAGGGCCAGCTGAACGTGGAAGTGTTGGGGCGTGGTTTTGCCTGGCTGGATACTGGTACCCATGACAGCCTGCTGGAAGCATCCCAGTTCATCAGCACTATCGAGAAACGTCAGGGCTTCAAGGTTGCCTGCCTTGAGGAAATTGCGTTTCGCAAAGGCTGGCTGACCCGTGAGCAGGTGGCGGACGAAGCCCGTTATCTTGCTAAAACCCATTATGGCCAGTATCTGGCACAGCTACTGACAGGGGTATGATATGCAAATTTGTGATACCGCGATACAGGGCGTCAAAATTATCCAACCCAAGGTGTTTGGTGATGCCAGAGGCTTTTTTCTGGAAACGTTTGAGAAAAAACGCTATCAGGAGATGCTGGATATCGACCTGGATTTTGTTCAGGATAACCATTCCCGTTCGGCCAGAGGTGTATTGCGTGGGTTGCATTTTCAGACAGTTAACCCACAAGGAAAACTGGTACGTGTAGTGCGCGGTGAAGTGTTTGATGTCGCGGTGGATATTCGTCCTGATTCTCCCACTTACGGTCGTTGGGCTGGTGTAAACTTGTCGGAGGAGAATAAAACCCAGTTCTGGATCCCCCCCGGTTTAGCGCACGGTTTTGTGGTGCTGTCTGAACTGGCGGATTTTGAATACAAGTGTACCGACTATTATAACCCAGTGCATGAGGGTTGTTTGTTATGGAATGACCCGGACATTGGCATCGACTGGCCGATAACGTTGCCTTTGTTATCGGATAAAGATAAAAAAGGTAAAGCATTTAAGGAGTTATGGGGATGAAAGTGTTGTTAACCGGCGCTAATGGTCAATTGGGGCGCTGTTTTCAGGATCGGTTGCCGCATGGATGGTCAGTACTGGCGACGGACGCTGATTCGCTGGACATTGCTGATGAAGCGCAGGTGCAGGCGACGGTGAAGTCGTGGCAGCCGGATGCCATTGTTAACGCTGCCGCCTATACCGCAGTAGATAAGGCGGAGTCGGAGCCGGAACTGGCGGCGCGTATCAATGTGGCTGGGCCGGAATATCTGGCGCGCGCGGCTCGCCAGCAGGGGGCCCGTTTTATCCATGTCTCTACCGATTATGTGTTCGATGGAACTGCGACCCGACCGTATATCGAGACGGATACCACTCACCCGCTAGGTGTTTACGGTCAGACAAAGCTCGATGGTGAGCGGGTTGTGCTGAAGGTGAACCCGGCCGCGCAGATTGTACGCACGGCTTGGGTATTCAGCGAGTACGGCAATAACTTTGTGAAAACGATGCTGCGCCTGGGCCGGGAACGCGAGAGCCTGGGGGTGGTGGCGGATCAGCGAGGTTGTCCAACCTATGCCGGTGATATTGCCGATGCCATTATAAGTTTGTTACAGCAGCAGGCCGATGGTGGGCTGTACCATTTCTGTGGTGATGAAGAAGTATCATGGCATAAGTTTGCCAGCACTATCTTTACCCTGGCTCATGAACAGCAAGTGTTGGCCCGTGTACCGGTGGTCAACGCGATTACCACCGAGCAGTATCCGACGCCAGCGGCGCGACCGGCGTATTCCACACTGGATTGCGCCAAGATCGCCCGTCTTGGCATACCACCGTCCGCCTGGCGGGCGGCATTAAGCACTATCATTCCTAAATTACGCTGATAATCATCAGGCGCGGTAAATCCTGTGATGGATTTACCGCATATCGTTCTCGTATTTCTTCCTTATCTTCGGTAGCAGAGATGACAGGTCACGATCGGATCAGTATCGCGTTGGCCACCTATAACGGTGGGCGTTATATCAAACAGCAACTGGATTCTATCCAGCATCAGACACATCAGAACATCATGATCCATGTGTGTGATGACGGTTCCCGTGATAACACACTGGATGTAGTGCGCAGTCATGCGCTTTATCAGCAAGGTAAAATCCGCCTTTATCCTGGCGAGGGTGGCCTTGGCGCGATGAAAAACTTCCGCCGCGCGATTGCCTGCTGTGAAGACGGCTATATCGCTCTGTGCGATCAGGATGATTATTGGGTACCGGAAAAACTGGCGTTGTTGTTAAACGAGGTCAAATCCCATGAACAGGGCGGAACCAGGCCGGTGCTGGCGTTTTCCGATCTGGAAATTGTGGATACGGTATTGGAGCCGCTGTACCCCTCTTTTTATCGTGCGTCGATTAAATCGTCAGCGGCCAGCCAGCCGGAGGATTTTGTCGTCAGCAACCATATCCCGGGTTGTGCTATGTTGTTTAACCGCGCGTTGAAACAGTTGATAGAACCGATGCCGGACGATATCCGCATGCACGACTGGTGGATTGCGATGATCGCCGCTCATAGCGGTAAAATAAGCTATGTGGATCAGCCGCTGATTAAATACCGTCAGCACGGTGACAATACCGTCGGTGCGCCCGGTATTTTGCGAAAACGTCTGTTACCGGACAGCCTGTTGTGCCTGAGAAGTTACCCCACCACTCGCAAGCACAGCCACATGATGCTGAGCGCCCTGAAACACTTTTGTCAGCAGCACCAGTCTGACCATACTGATTTTCTACGCGTGATCCGTGGAGAGGCTGGAGTACGGCACAAGCTGTCATTGATGCGGCGGGCACGTAACGGCGAGCGTAAGCTGCTGAGTTGTGCAATCTGGTGGATGGTATGAGTGATAAAAAGGCAATAAAGCGCGAAGTTATCTCTCTCTACGTTATCCAGATTTCCAACATGCTGCTGCCGCTGGTGACGTTTCCCTACCTTGCCAGAGTGTTGGGGGCGGAGTTCTTCGGAAAACTCAGTTACGCCCAGTCCATCAGCTTTATCGCGCTGTTTATTGTCGATTTTGGTTTTAACTTTTCTGCTGCCCGAAAGGTCAGCGCTCATGCTGGTAATATGGCAGCGATTAATGTCCTGTATTCGAATGTGCAGTGTGCCAAGACCGTGTTATTTGTGGTGATGATGGTGGCAGGTACGGTGGTGGACCTGTTAACGGCGCAGTCGAAAATGGACGGTATCCTGTTTTTTATTGGTCTGGTGTCGTCGTTAAGTTCGTTGTTGTCAGCCGCCTGGTTATTTCAAGGGTTGGGGAAAAACTCCCACCTGGCTATCCTGAACCTGATTTTTCGCGTGTTGGCGCTGGGCCTGATTTTTTTGCTGGTGGCTTCACCGGCGGATATTTATCTGGCGGCATTGATTCAACTGCTTCCACCGGTGCTGGTCGGTCTGGTAATTCAGTGCCAGTTGAAACGTCGTGAATCGGTAAGCTGGCAGTTGTCAGGTATCAATCGACAAACCGTGATAGATGAAATGAAAGAGAGTTTTCACAACTTTTCCGCGTCGCTATTCACGCTAGGGTTCACCTATCTCAACCCAGTCGTCATCAAATTTCTGTTTGGCGATGCGGCATTGGGTCACTATGCGGTGGCGGACCGGCTGGCATCCGTATTGCGTCAGTTGTATAACCCGATTGTGCAAGGCAATTTCAGCCATATTTGCAGTTTGTACAATCAGCAGGCGCACAGCGCCATTCGGGCCCGGTTGAAGAAGGTTCTCATGATATTTTCGTTGCTGACCGGCTGCGCTTTTTTGGGCAACCTGTTGGTGGGGGCGCCGTTAATCCACTGGGTATTCGGTAAGGAGTACAATATCAATGCTCTGCTGACCATCATGATAGTCACGCAATTTGTGATTTCGTTGTCGATCATTTTGGTTAATCTGATCATTATTCCAGCCGGGTTGAGCCTTTATCTAAAACGCGTCTATTTCGTTGGGCTGTTATGCCACTTTTCCTATCTGTTTTTCTTCGCCGAATGGTGGGGGGTTTATGGCATCGCCGCTGCAGTCGGGGCGACGGAACTTATCATTACCGTACTCTTCTTTGGGATGGTGATGAAAAAGAACACGCTGGGTAATCGGATGGCAGGGTTATCCCAATAAGCTAACCCATCAATAGCTATCCCATCAATAATGGGACGACGGTATCAGCATTTAAGCATAAACAGGGATAATACCGAGTATCTGAATGGAGTCACTGTTGCAACCCTGTTTTCCCAGGAGAGAGTCATGATAAGAAATGCCATTCTGGTGGTGTTGTACAATAAAGGACTGGAATCATCGGCAACGTTACAGACGTTGATTCAACATCCATTTAAACATGTTAAGTTAACTATTCATAATAACGGGCCGTTTCGTATTTCTGAGGAAGATGCTTTTTTTCTGCGGCTGAAAACGATTTATGAGCAAGTTGAATTGGTGAATTGCCTGGAGAACAAGCCGTTAAGTCAGGTCTATAATCAATTTATCATGAGTAATCTGCAGGTGGAGCGATGGGTCATTCTGGATGATGATACCACCATAAATGAATCCTTCTGGTTCGCGGTAGAACACACCCAGGCAGATATTGAGTGCCCCAGGATTATTTCCAGTATTAATTACAAAACCTACTACCCGGTATCCCAAGGGGAGATTGTATTGAATTATCAGGAGTTGGATCCGGCAACGGCATTTTCTATTGGTTCAGGGTTGATTATTCACCGTCGGCTATGGGATGTGTTCGAGCGCTATGGACTGTCATTATTTGATGAAAACTATGCGCTGTACGGGGTTGATGTCAGTGTATTTCGTCGTATACACCGGCTGAGCGCATGTGGCGAAACCTTTTTGCTGAAAAGTAGTTGCTATCTGGAGCATGCGCTTTCTCGTTCTGAAAAGAAAGAAAGTGAATTCAGAATAACGGAAAACTTGATTGATTTGGCGGTGTCAGCGCGTCGTTATCCCCAGTTTCATTTGTATTACCATCTTGGCTGGCGGCTGTTTAAACAATTTATTCGGTTACGCTTTAAAACGGTTTTGGTTGCCATTCAGGCTTTTTTTCGTGGAAAACATCCTCGCTGCAGTTAATTTCCTTGGTTTTATTAATAAATCTATCAATGTGTCATATTAATTATTCCTGATGGCAGTCTGCATTAAGTCTGCAGGCTGAATCTGTTTTTTATTGGATAAATAGTAGTAACACCAATATACCCAACATTATTCAGGGCGCGACGTGTGCACGTCTCTGCTGCCTGAAATATGTGGGATCACCACCACATTTAGTAAGGTGTGATATGTCTAACATTATTCCTGTCATTATGGCTGGTGGCAGTGGTAGCCGACTATGGCCGCTATCCCGAGAATTATTTCCCAAACAGTTTTTATCATTGGGTGATGAGAGCCAGCATAGCTTATTGCAAAATACGCTGGTGCGTTTGCAGGGGTTGCCGCTGCTGATGCAGCAGCGACCACTGGTTATCTGCAATGAGGATCACCGTTTTCTGGTTGCCGAACAGTTGCGCGAGCAGCAACAACTGGGCAGCAATATTATTCTGGAGCCCACCGGGCGTAATACCGCGCCGGCAATTGCGCTGGCAGCCCACCTGAGCGTTAAAACCGACCCTGACAGCATATTGCTGGTATTGGCCGCCGATCATCTGATTAAGAAAACCGAGAATTTCCATCGGGCTGTTCAGCAGGCGCTGCCGTATGCCTGCGGAAACAAACTGGTAACTTTTGGTATTGTCCCGACTACGCCGGAAACCGGTTATGGCTATATCAAGACCGGTGAACCACTTACTGATGGTGGGTTTACGGTCGATGAGTTCGTGGAGAAACCCAGTCTGGCAACCGCCGAACGTTACCTGACATCGGGTAATTATTGCTGGAACAGCGGCATGTTTATGTTCCGTGCCGCCAAATACCTCGATGAACTGCAACACCATCAACCCGATATTTACGAACTGACGCGTGTGGCAATGGCACGCAGCCAGCGCGATATGGACTTTATCCGCGTGGAGCCGCGCGCGTTTAGCGATTGTCCCAATGATTCCATTGATTACGCCGTGATGGAGAAAACGCACGATGCGGTCGTTATCGCCTTTGACGCTGGCTGGAGCGATGTGGGGTCGTGGTCGTCCTTGTGGGAGGTATCGCAGAAGGATGAACAGGGCAATGTAACCGTAGGGGATGTCATCACGCTGGATAGCCACAACAACTACGTTTCTACTTCTGCACCGCTGGTGGCGACCATCGGTATTGATGACGCGATCATCGTCAACACCGGGGATGCGTTGCTGGTAGCGGCGAAAGAACGGGCGCAGGACGTCAAAAAAGTCGTAGAGCGTCTGAAAGCGCAGAACCGACATCAGTTTCGTGACCACACCGAGTCATTTCGTCCCTGGGGCAAGAGCAGCAGCATTGATGCCGGTGAGCACTATCAGGTGAAAAAACTCACCGTGCGTCCAGGGCAGGGCCTGTCGTTACAGCAACATTTTCACCGAGCGGAGCACTGGATCGTCCTATCGGGTACGGCCAGGGTTCAGGTTGATGACAACACCTATTTTCTGTCGGAAAACCAGTCCACGTTTATCCAGCCGGGGGCGGTGCATACGCTGGAAAACCCCGGTTTGATTGACCTGGTGATGATTGAGGTGCGTTCAGGGCGTTACCTGGAAGAGGACGACATCGTTCGTTTGCATGACCGTTATGGTCGGGTATAAAGGGAGAAGGGCAGATGTCCGTATTAACCTGCTTTAAAGCTTATGATATTCGCGGTGAGTTGGGAACGGAGCTCAATGAAGAGATAGCCTACCGCATTGGACGGGCCTATGCCGAGGTTATTCAACCTCAGCGCGTCGTTGTCGGGGGCGATGTTCGGCTAACCAGTGAGTCCTTGAAACACGCACTGGCCGATGGCCTGCGCGATGCCGGCGTCGATGTCTACGACATCGGTTTATCCGGTACAGAAGAAGTCTATTTTGCGACGTTTCATTTCGGGATGGACGGCGGTATTGAAGTGACCGCCAGCCATAATCCGATTAATTATAACGGCATGAAGCTGGTGCGCGCCGACTCTCAGCCTATCAGTGGCGACAGCGGACTGAAGGATATCCAACGCCTGGCGCAGGAAAACCGTTTTGCTCCCGTCAATCCTCAGCATCGTGGTCGCTATGAAACACTGGCGATATCGCAGCCGTATATCGAGCATCTGATGTCGTACATTAATCCGCGTAACCTGACGCCGATGAAGATCGTCATCAATAGTGGTAATGGTGCGGCGGGTCATGTGGTGGATGCACTGGAGGTGGAATTAGGCCGCCATGGTGCACCGGTCACCTTCGTCAAACTCCATCATCAACCTGATGGCAGTTTTCCGAATGGCATTCCTAATCCGTTACTGCAGGAGTGCCGTGCCGATACCGCCCGTGCCGTCGTTGAGCATCAGGCAGATTTTGGTGTGGCGTTTGACGGCGATTTTGACCGTTGCTTCCTGTTTGACCATCAGGGGCGCTTTATCGAAGGGTATTATATTGTTGGGTTACTGGCGGAATCGTTCCTTAATAAAGCGCCAGGTTCCACCATCATTCACGACCCACGTCTGACCTGGAACACGGTGGATATCGTGACCGACAAAGGCGGCAATCCGGTGATGTCAAAAACCGGTCATGCCTTTATCAAGGAACGGATGCGTAAGGAGGATGCCATTTATGGCGGTGAAATGAGTGCACATCACTACTTCCGCTCGTTCGCTTATTGTGACTCCGGTATGATTCCGTGGCTGCTGGTGGCGGAGTTGATTGGTGTCCGCGGACAATCGCTGTCGCAACTGGTGAGTGAACGTATGCGCGCCTATCCCGCTTCCGGTGAGATCAACTCTCTGCTGACAGACCCGGCAGCGGCTATAGCCCGTGTGCGTGCTGCGCTGGAGCCACAGGCACTGGCGGTGGATGAAACCGACGGCATCAGCCTGACATTTGCAGACTGGCGTTTCAATTTGCGCAGTTCCAACACTGAACCCGTGGTGCGGCTTAATGTCGAATCACGGCAGGATGTTCGGCTAATGGAAGAAAAAACCCGGACGATTCTGGCGCTGTTGCGTCAATGTTGAGGTGATTTCTGGCACCCTCTTGCAGTTTTCCGCGCTTAGCGGGTGCTGAATCAAGGCGGTGGATGGTATTATCTCTGCCATTCAAGTCACGTTAAGAGTTCCTGAATGAAATTTCTTGTTACCGGAGCGGCCGGCTTTATCGGCTTCTTTACCTGTCAGTCACTCTGCGCTGCCGGCCATACGGTGGTGGGGATAGACAACCTCAACAGCTACTACGAGGTATCGCTCAAGGAGGCGCGGCTGGCAAAACTGCGCACGCTGGCCGGTTTTCGTTTTGAACGCATTGATATTGCCGATAGTCAGGCAATGGCAGCGTTGTTCGCGGCGGAAAAATTTGAGCGTGTTATCCATCTTGCGGCGCAAGCCGGGGTGCGGTACTCGCTGGAAAACCCGATGGTGTATGCGGAAAGTAACCTGATAGGCCACCTGAATGTACTGGAAGGTTGTCGCCACAGTGGCGTCGGTCATCTGATTTATGCCTCTTCCAGTTCGGTATACGGACTGAACAGCAAAACACCGTTCGAAACCACCGACTCGACCGATCACCCGATTTCGCTGTATGCCGCGACCAAGAAATCCAACGAACTGATGGCGCATTCCTACTCGCACCTGTATGACCTGCCGACTACCGGGCTGCGTTTTTTCACGGTGTATGGGCCGTGGGGGCGTCCGGATATGGCGTTGTTCAAGTTTACCCGCCGTATTCTGGCTGGTGAACCGATCGATATCTACAATCAGGGCGATATGTGGCGTGATTTCACCTATGTTACCGATATCGTGGAAGGTGTGTTGCGTGTCGTCGATCAGATACCGACGCGTCAGGCTGACTGGAAAGTGGAAAGCGGCTCGCCAGCCACCAGTTCTGCACCCTACCGGCTCTACAATATTGGCAATGGTAGCCCGGTGCGGTTGATGGATTTTGTCACTGCGCTGGAGTCGGCGTTGGGGCGTGAGGCGGTGAAAAACTTCATGCCGATGCAGGCTGGCGATGTTTACCAGACCTATGCCGACACCAGTGATCTGTTCGCGGTGACAGGCTATCGGCCGCAAGTTGGGGTGAACGAAGGGGTGCGCGCCTTCGTAGACTGGTATCGGGATTTCTATCAGGCCTGAACGATATAAAGAGAAATATATACCCAAATAATTCGAGTTGCAGAAAGGCGGCGACGCAGCGAATCCCCAGGAGCTTACATAAGTAAGTGACTGGGGTGAGCGAGGAAAGCCAACGCATCTGCAGCTTGAAGTATGACGGGTATAGACGGCATTAGGCGGCGGGCATTTCCGCAGCTTTGCTATGTTCTGTGACGGGTACAGAGTGTTACCCGGTAGGATGAATGTGGACAGATGATGAAAATTGCAATTGCGGGTACCGGTTATGTTGGCTTGTCCAACGCCATGCTGCTGGCGCAGCATAATGAAGTCGTCGCGGTGGATATCGTCGCCGAAAAAGTGGACATGCTGAACAAAGGCATCTCCCCGATTGTGGATAAGGAAATCGAAGCTTATCTGCGCAACCCGGCGCTGAATTTTCGCGCCACGCTGGATGCTGAGTCCGCGTATCGGGGGGCGGAGTTCGTAATTATCGCCACGCCGACAGATTACGATCCGAAAACCAATTACTTCAACACGCGCTCGGTGGAAGCGGTGATCAGCAAGGTACTGGAAGTGAACCCAGACGCCGTTATGATCATCAAATCCACCATCCCGGTGGGTTATACCGCACAGGTTCGTGAACAGTTCGGTACCGAAAATATCATTTTCTCGCCGGAGTTCCTGCGTGAAGGCCGTGCACTGTACGATAACCTGTATCCGTCCCGTATCGTGGTGGGTGAGCGTTCTGAACGTGCCGAGCGTTTCGCTCGTCTGCTGGTCGATGGGGCCATCAAGACCAATATTCCAGTGCTGTTTACCGGGTTAACCGAAGCCGAAGCGATCAAATTGTTTGCCAACACTTATCTGGCAATGCGTGTCGCCTATTTCAATGAGCTTGATACCTATGCCCAGACACTGGGATTGGATAGCAAGCAGATTATCGAAGGCGTTGGCTTGGATCCGCGTATCGGCCAGCACTACAACAACCCATCGTTTGGTTATGGCGGTTACTGCCTGCCGAAAGACACCAAGCAACTGCTGGCTAACTATGAATCCGTGCCGAATAACCTGATTCGGGCGATTGTCGATGCCAATACCACCCGTAAGGATTTCATTGCTGATTCAGTGATTCGACGTGGTCCAAAAGTGGTGGGGATTTACCGACTGGTGATGAAGACCGGGTCTGATAATTTCCGCGCCTCCGCGATTCAAGGGGTGATGAAGCGAATCAAGGCCAAAGGTATCGATGTGGTGGTGTATGAGCCTGCGTTGAAAGAGTCGGAGTTCTTCCGTTCCCGCGTGATTCATGACCTGGAAGAATTCAAACAGATGTCTGATGTCATTCTGTCGAACCGAATGGCACCAGAATTGTCTGATGTAATGGAAAAAGTGTATACCCGCGATCTCTTTGGGGCTGATTAGGTGTATTCTGGCGCCAGAAAAATCAATGTGGCGCGGTCGTTGCCTCGTCGCGACAAACAGCAGCATGTTTTTTGAGAGAACACGAAATGACAGCATTAAAAGCGATTATCCCTGTTGCCGGCTTAGGGATGAACTTGTTGCCGGTTACCAAAGCGATTCCGAAAGAGATGCTTCCGCTGGTTGACAGGCCGGTAATCGAAAAGATTGTCAACGAATGCGTTAATGCGGGGATTAAAGAGATTGTGCTGGTCACGCACGCCTCTAAAAATGCCATTGAAAACCATTTTGATACCTCTTTCGAGCTGGAGTCGATGCTGGAAGAGCGCGCCAAACGTCAATTACTGGCGGAAGTTAAGTCCATTTGCCCGCCGGGCGTGACCATCATGAACGTGCGTCAGGGGCAGACGCTGGGCCTGGGGCACGCGGTGTCCTGCGCTCACCCGATTGTCGGCAATGCGCCGTTTGTCGTGGTGCTGCCGGATGTGGTGATGGACGACAGTTCAGCGGATCAGTCAAAAGACAATCTGGCGCTGCTGATTTCCCGTTTTGAAGAAACCGGCCACAGCCAGGTGCTGGTCAAACACCGCCCGTACGAAGTGTTGCCAGAGTACTCCATCGTGGAATGCGAGAAGCCGCTGAATCAGGCGGGCGACGCGTCGGCGATCACCTCCATGATTGAGAAACCGGAACTGGCGCCGGTGGAAGGCTCGGACCTGTCCGCGGTTGGCCGTTATGTGCTGACGGCCGAAGCCTGGCCGATTCTGGAAAACATCGTGGCGGGCGCGTGGGGTCGTATCCAACTGACCGATGCTATCGCTGAGCTTATCAAAACCCAGCAGGTGGATGCGGTTCAGATGACGGGTCGTAGTTTTAACTGCGGACGGAAGATGGGATACGTGCAAGCGTTTGTTTCCTACGGCCTGCGCAACCCAGAACTGGGTGATGCCTTTAAAACTAAAATCAAGGCGTTGCTGGAGAAATATTGATCAGCCCTTGAACACCCGATAACACACTTTGGTGTTATCGGGTTTTTTCTGACAGTAGTGATTTCTAATTGTAGTCATATGATTACCAGGGGCATTAATAGTGCGATAATGGGTTGTATTGTTTTTGTTTTCCTGATTCACCGGTAACACACCTTCTGTAGAACTCCTGCCAGCGAGCTTGTCGCACCAATAACTACCCACTCAGCCGTTAGCTGGGTTACCATGTCAGCCTGCTTTTTGTTGCCTGGGGCGCAATCAGCCGCAGGCAGGTTACCTTCAGACAGGAGTTGTTTTAATGTCCAAACAGCAAATTGGCGTTGTCGGTATGGCGGTCATGGGGCGCAATCTGGCGCTTAACATTGAAAGCCGTGGTTATACCGTTTCCGTCTTTAACCGTTCCTCAGACAAAACGGACGAAGTGATTGCCGAGAACCCAGGTAAAAAACTGGTACCGTGCTACACCGTCGAAGAGTTTGTTGAATCTCTGGAAAAACCGCGCCGTATCCTGTTGATGGTTAAAGCAGGCGAAGCGACGGATAAGACCATTGAATCGCTGAAACCGTATCTGGAAAAAGGCGACATCCTGATCGATGGCGGCAACACCTTCTATAAAGACACTATCCGCCGTAACCGTGAGCTGTCTGCTGAAGGGTTTAACTTCATCGGCACCGGCGTGTCTGGTGGTGAGGAAGGCGCGCTGAAGGGCCCGTCCATTATGCCTGGCGGTCAGAAAGAAGCCTATGAACTGGTCGCGCCGATTCTGCAGCAGATTGCCGCCCGTGCTGAAGGCGAGCCTTGCGTGACCTATATTGGCGCTGATGGTGCGGGTCATTACGTGAAAATGGTGCACAACGGCATCGAATACGGTGACATGCAGTTGATTGCGGAAGCCTATGCATTGCTGAAACAGGCGCTTGGGCTTTCCAATGACGAGCTGGCAAGCACCTTTGCTGAGTGGAACAAAGGTGAACTGAGCAGCTACCTGATTGAGATAACCGCCGATATCTTCACCAAGAAAGACGAAGAAGGTAAATACCTGGTTGATGTGATTCTCGATGAAGCGGCTAACAAAGGTACCGGTAAATGGACCAGCCAGAGCTCGCTGGATCTGGGCGAGCCGTTGTCTCTGATTACCGAATCGGTATTTGCTCGTTACTTGTCTTCGCTGAAAAACCAGCGCGTGGCTGCTTCTAAGGTGCTGAGCGGCCCGGTAGCGCAGGCGTTCACTGGCGACAAAGCCGAGTTTGTGGAAAAAGTGCGTCGTGCGTTGTATCTGGGGAAAATCGTTTCCTACGCGCAGGGTTTCTCGCAGTTGAAAGCGGCTTCTGACGAAAACAACTGGAGCCTGAACTACGGTGAAATCGCCAAGATCTTCCGTGCGGGTTGTATCATTCGTGCTCAGTTCCTGCAGAAGATCACCGATGCTTACACCGAAAACGCCGATATCGCCAATTTGCTGCTGGCACCGTACTTCCGTCAGGTAGCCGACGACTATCAGCAGGCACTGCGTGATGTGGTGTCTTATGCGGTACAGCAGGGTATCCCGACCCCGACCTTCTCTGCGGCAATCGCTTATTATGACAGCTATCGTTCTGAAGTATTACCGGCTAACCTGATTCAGGCTCAGCGCGATTATTTCGGTGCGCATACTTATAAACGTATTGATAAAGAAGGCGTATTCCATACTGAATGGTTGGAATAATATTCTGAAATATCTTCTTATCTCGAAACCGGGTAGAAATATCCGGTTTTTCTTTCTCAATATCTCATCGTAAATAACTAAGACTTTTCCGAGAATATTTCATCTCATTGTAACCAATGAGGAAAAATCAGCGCTCTTGCGACTTGTCTTATTTTCTTATCGGTCTAATCCTGCTTTTCTTATTCTTTATCTGAGTCTTGGTTCGGATACTTCCCGTATGCTGGTGATTATTTCATAAAGGATGAATTGAAATAATTACTTCATCAGTCATGGGGAAGATCCAACCTGGCTGATTAATTCAGCCAGTCGTGGGGTAGGGAATATTTTCAAATTTTCCCTGTCCTATCTCCTTAACGGGAAATAAAAGGAAATGGTAATGATGAAGAAAACGTTGGCGACCCTGGTGCTGGCTCTGGCCATCCCAGCGGGCGCACTGGCGGCTGAACAGCCGACAGTCAATGGCGGCCAGCCTACTGGAGGCGTCACCTTCCAGGGCAGCGGTATCGCGGCTGGTTCTCATGCGTTTAGTGCGGCTCATGGCCGCGGTACCGGCTATGGCTATGGGTTTGGCCGTGCCGTCGCGGCTGGCGTCGTATCTGCCTCTACCAGTACGACCTCCAGTACCGTAGGAACCAGCACCTCAACTGTGACGTCAACTCGCGGTTAATGATGGGCTATTCACCAAGGCCACTCCGGTGGCCTTTTTTCTGCTTCAGGATGTTCAGGCGAGAACCCGAACAATGAAAAGAATCCTTGAGTTAACACTGTTCAGGATACTGGTGATGTTTTGCTTCATACCGGGGCTGACAGGGTGCTCTCAGCAAATCAGTCAACTTGGGCGGGACTTTCGGCTGGCGTTGTGGGGAAGGGAAGACGTAAGCATGACGCCACAACAGGTTGCACAACTTCCCTATGCCTCGGCGTATCTGAAAGTAGGTAAGGCACCGCGTGCTTTTGTCGTACTGGCGTTTGTTGATAACCAGCAGTTGCAATGGGTGACGGAAGATAAAAACAGTGTGACGACGCGTTTTGGGCGACTGGTGAAAACGCAAGGGTGGGGAGAAGACATTCGTCATGTTACCGAACTGGAGTCAGACCCGCTGAGCCTCGGTTTGCTCAAACCCGGCACACCCAAAAACTGGCACACCGTGGTGAGTTGGTCACAGGTGCTGCGTGGCGGCTATGACCTGCAATCCGTCTTTGAGAATAAAGGTCTGGAAACCCTGACGATACTGAACACCCCGAGACAGACGGTGCGCTTTGATGAGCAGGTAACCGTTCCGGCGCTGGGCACACATTACACCAACCAATACTGGCTGGATCCGGCTTCCGGGCAGGTCATCCAAAGCTACCAGTACATGGGGCCAAACATGGCTCAGGTTCAGTTCACCGCGCTTAAGCCATACAATAGATAGGGTTATTTTATGTTGTCATTCAATCGTCTGGCTGCCCTGTTATTGCTGGTGGCCGGAACATCAGGGGCAGCGCAGTTAACGGTCAAGGTCGCGAATGAAACTCTGCCTGCCGTCGTGCAGGATGACGGTACGCGTCTGGATCAGTTCTACAGCCGGATAACGTTTGCGGACAATGTTAACTGGCAGACGGCATTACTCACCAATGAGAGCGTGACGCAGCAAGCCAAAGAAGCGGGAGAGAAATTACAGGCCCGGCTCTATCAACTGCAACTGGCCTGGCAGATTGACGGCGATGGCGACTGGGCGATAGCCGCCTGGTATATGGCGCAAGCGCTAAAACAGGTGAACGCCGTTGGCCGCATTCGCGCCAGTATCGCGCCGGACATCATCCGTTTATCACCGCGGAAGAATCGCCCGCTGGTGGGGAACTACACCCTCTATCTATCGCCGTATCGGCAACAGTTCTTCCTGTTTGGGTTAATCAGTACCGGCATTGATATCGGCACACCAAACGTGTTTAAGGACATCGACCTTAAGCCAGGCTGGTCGGTCGAGCAATACATTGGCAGGCGACGTTTCTTGCCGGGCGGTGATAACCGGGAAGGGTATCTGATCTCGGGGGACGGGCACTGGCGCAAGGTTCCACTGGCTATCTGGAATCGCCAGCACCATGAACCGGCGGCCGGAGAAACGCTGTTCATCGGTTTCGATCCTTCCATTTTGCCTGACGGCTTCTCTTCGCTGAATGCGCAGATTGCCGACTATCTTGCCAACCGGATTCCACACTAATGGCTAATAACACCATGTTGAAACTACGCTGCCTGTCACTGGCGATAGGTAGCGCATTGGGAACGTCGGCTCAGGCGGCGGATGGGGATAATAACGACGCAGTGAATCGTAGCGGTTATTACCAACCCGCTGGCGTGTCGCAGATGGATTTTGGTGGCGTGGGGTTATGGCAGATGCCGAGCGCACGTATGGCGGATACCGGTGAGTTTAGCGCCAGCTACCGTGATAATCAGGAGTATCGTCGTTACGCCATCTCACTGCAGCCGCTCGACTGGCTGGAGATGACCCTACGCTATACCGATATTCGCACCCGGCCTTACAGCACCTCGCCCTCGTTCAGCGGACATCAAACTTATAAAGACAAGAGTTTCGACGTCAAAGCGCGGCTATGGCAGGAAAGTCGTTGGTTGCCGCAGGTATCTCTGGGCTTGAGGGATATCGCCGGGACTGGCCTGTTCGATAGCGAATATCTGGTGGCCAGTAAACGCTGGGGACCGTTCGATTTCTCACTGGGGATGGGCTGGGGCAATATGGCGCAGAGCGGTAATATCGTCAACCCCGCCTGCCGGTTGTCAGCAGGATTCTGTACCCGCTCGACCTCCACCGAAACCGGGCAATTCGCGGCGAAGAATTTTTTCCACGGGCCAGCCGCGCTGTTCGCCGGGCTGGAATACCAGACGCCTTGGGACCCACTGCGAGTCAAGCTGGAATACGACAGTAACGATTATAGCCAGGAGGCCGCTGATCAGACTCGCCCCGCCTCGCAGCATATCAAACAGGATTCGCCGATTAACGTCGGCCTGGTGTATCGCGCTACCGATTGGCTGGATACCTCGCTGTCGTGGGAGCGTGGCAATACCCTGATGTGGGGCTTTACCTTGCGAACCAACTTTAATCATCTCAGGCCACAGCATCCGGATGATGAACCGCCGGTCTACCTGCCATCGAAAAATGCAGCTGGCGGCACCGACTGGCGGCGTGTCTCGCAGGAACTGGATGAGCAGGCCGGTTTTAGCGAACCAGATATTTATACTGATGGTCAGCAGGTCACGGTGGTGGCGGATCAGTATAAATATAACAACGATGCGCAGGCCAGCCGACGGGCGGCAACGGTGTTGGCGAATAACCTGCCGGAGAGTGTGGCGCAATATCATATTGTAACGCGTAGCGGCCCACTGACTACCGCCAGTACCCGTGTGGATGCGGCGGCATTTCGTCAACTGGAATCCGGCAGCACCCCGCTGGGGGTGGATGAACCAGATCCCTACCGCGTAGAGCCATTGTCGGAGCCGCGCGGCCAGCAGGTGTTGCATACCACGCCGCCGCGTTTTTCCTACGGCATTGACCCGTCGTTGCAGCAGTCGTTTGGCGGCCCGGAATCGTTTTATATGTATCAGTTGTCCGCGAATGCCAGCGCGGATTACCGCATCACGGACAACTGGCGGCTGGGCGGTACGCTGAACATCAACCTGCTCAACAACTACGATCAATTCAATTTTAAATCACCGCCGCAGGATGGCGCCGCGCTGCCTCGTGTTCGTACCCATATCCGTGAATATGTGACGTCGTCAGATGTCTTGCTGACCAATCTGCAACTGTCTCGTTACGATCACCCTGCTCGCGACTGGTATACCCAGGTCTATGGCGGTTATCTGGAAATGATGTATGCCGGGGTAGGGGGAGAAGTGCTGTATCGGCCATTTGGTAGCAACTGGGCGGTCGGGATGGATGTTAACTACGTTAAGCAACGTGACTGGGACGACCCGCAACGGCTGGGGGATTACAGCGTCACCACCGGTCACCTCACCACCTACTGGTCGTTGCCGTTTGTCAAAGGTGGGCTGGCGAAAATCAGTGTCGGGCGCTATCTGGCGGGCGATAAAGGTATCACGCTGGATCTCTCCCGCCGTTTCGACAGTGGGATAGTGGCCGGTGCTTTTGCGACCGTCACCAATGTCAGCGCCAGCGAGTACGGCGAAGGTAGTTTCACCAAGGGGATCTACTTTACGATCCCATTTGATCTGCTGTTTAGTTCGCCGACGACCCGCCGCGGCTCCATTGGCTGGGTACCGCTCACCCGAGATGGCGGCCAGATGCTGGATAGACGTGATGTGCTGTACAACATGGTTGATAGGGAATGAATGGTTGATAGGGAATAAAGCGGGCGGGTGGATAGGTGACCCGCACCGCCAGATGAGTTGTCGACACCTCTCGCAAAACGGGAGGTGTCGGCAGCATCAGGGGTGGATCCGTAGTGAAGGTGCGTATGTCAGAGGGTGCAGGACGGTGGTGGCTTGCCGACGATGCAGTGTACTGCTGACCATCATCATGGTGACGAACAGGAATAACCCCGGCGAGAAGTAGCCATAACCGCGCAGGAAAAATTCGACGGCATACCCGATCACGACCGCCATGGCGATTTTTAACAGCGTCGATTCTGTGTCCGTATTATCGCGGATACGGTTGATGGTATTGACGGCTTTTTTCAGAACCCACAGGTAACCGGCGCTCAGTAACAGGCCGACAGCACCGAATTCGCTGACGATTTTCGACGCCAGAAAACCGCCGTCGTTGCGGTTGAAATCGCTACCCGCCAGCGACTGGATGACATACCCGTATTGGCCCACACCATTGGTGCCAGCCATTTGTAGCCCCAGACCGATACCGTGACTTTCCAGCAAGGCGTTCTTCGCATCGTCCAGCCCCTGCAGGAACACCAGCGTGGTCAGGTTATCGGTATCGTCACTGATAGCCAGACGTGATCCAAAGTAGGCGATGGCGGGCAGGTCGGAGAAGTAGGTCAACATGATATAGACTGCGACGACCACGATGACGAGCACGGTTAGCATCAGCGTGACACGGCGCGCCATCCAGAAGACGAAAATCGCCATCATGCAGAACACCAGTAACGTCAGGCTAGGGAAAATCAACGCCTGCAACAGCAGGTTCCCCAGCAATACCAGGCGTTCCCGGTTTTTCATCAGAATGCCGCTGGCGCACACAAACAGGCCTACCGTCAGTGCGTAATGGCTCTCTTCGGAAAAGGGAAATACCGCTTTGGGTTTGGCCGCATAGCTGCCGATGTCAATGCGATGAATAACCGAGAGCCAGCCCAGCAATAATAGCGTATAGGTCACGGCGCGAAACACGCTAGCCAGCGTAGCGGGAGAAACCGTTAACAAGCGATTAGATAGCAGTATGGCACCAAGAAAAATAATAATCAGTGCAGGTAAGGTAAATAAAGGCTTGTAATTATCAGTCATCGCGGCGATATAACCGGACTGCGCCAGTAATATAAATACCACCATCGAGAAAAGTAAGATTTTTCCACTGGAAAATGACAGCATTTTCATATGGCGTAGGCCATAAATATAAATGGGGACGATTGCCACCATCATCCCTGGGGCCAATGAGGATTGTTGCAGAAATACAAACACAAACTGCGGTATCAGGAAAATGCAAAGCATTGTCCAGTAAAGAGGATCATGCTTTATGGTTGCTTTCAATTTTCTATTCTCCCTATCTCACTTAGCTGCTCTATTATGAGTGATGATAAAGCAGATTGAATTGAATTTTTAATTATTTTTTCAGAAGGATTATGACAGTTATTGACGTGATTGTTTATCATGGCCTTATCAATAAATGACGTTTCACCAGGTGAGTTGTTAATCTTAATGTGTTGAATTAATTGATGTTGGAGAAATGGCTATGAACAGAAGAGATTTCCTTGCCGGTAGCCTGGCATCGCTGGCAGCGACATCTGCGGCGGCATCAAAAAATAATAATACCCTTAATAATGATGCTGTTGCCTTTACCCGTGATATCAGGAATTACAATATTGATTTCTCCGGAAAGAATGATTCCACCGGGCCTTTTCAGACGCTTCTTAATGATATGTTGGAGCAATCAAAGTCGTTATCAAATGCACAGCAAAAAGTCAGATTAATGCTGCAAGGTGTTGTGCAGGTTTCCTCCACAATTAAAATTGATGCATCAAAAGTTTCTATTCATGGTCCGCTGACAATTATTTTTACCAAAAATGGTAATTTTGATAACTATGCGATTGTGGTGACCGGCAATCCGGATGTGGACGCCGCTTACAGTAATATCGTGGACAGTTTTTTTTCCGGTGTGCATTTTATTTCGGAAAAGAGAACGTTAGATCTGTTTTTTGCCTATAATCCGGAGAGCAATTCCAACCGTAATGCGTCCTGTCTGCTCAGTATTTATTCCTGCCGCTTTACCGGGTTCCGTCGGGTCTTTTCCAATGGTGCTGGCGGGTGGGGCTGGAATTGGTTTTCCTGCGGTTTTAATAACTGTGATCGCCTGCTGTACCTGACCCGTCAGCCGGATTCTTATGAGCGTTTTACGTTCATCGGCTGCATCTGGCAAAACGGCGGCTATGCGTTTGAAATCGATAACCCGGACGGTGTGGTCTACTGGCAGGCGGGCAGCTTTGATTATTGTGAAGGGATAGCGCTGATTAATGAAGGTCATGTCGAGATTAACGGCCATGTCGAGTACGTGAAGCGTAAACAACCGGTGGTTGTGCTCAGAAAAAAGAACGCCAGTTTTGTATTTAATGGTGGGGCGATTTTCGTGCGTCAGAATCCCGAACAACCCTATGTGATTTTTGATCAGGCATTTGACTATCAGACCACACTGACCAGTGTGCGTTTTGCGACCGATGGCATTAATGTCACATCCTGTGTGATCTCCAATCGACCGTGCTGGAAGAATAACCTGATTTTCACCAATCAGATGGCGGAGCTGATCGCCCTGAACGATAACGGCAGTACCGTGGTTTATCCCGGCGCAGCCAGTTGTGCCTGTCGCTACGATCCGGCGCACATCAGAGAAGACAACGGGCGGTTTGTCAAAATCGCCGCCAGCGATAACGTTCAGGTGCAGTTTCTGATACCGGTCAATGGGCATGATCAAATCGGCGTTATCTGGCAGGCGCAAACCTCCGCGACCAACAAGGTCGCCATTACCAAAGCCCTTCACGCTTATGGCGAGAATGGCCCCGGCCCGGTCATGATGGATCTGACGCGTGACGGCAAAGATTACATCCAGCGTAGTGATCAGCTACAGAAGGGCAGTTCAGGCACGCTCTGGAAGGTTCCGCGCAGCGCCTGGCTGTTTGCGCTGTCATTCAATCTTTCCTCGGCCAGTGTGGGTGATTATCTGGATATGCATGAACTGAAGCTGATCAGTTGCTGATGGCTGCGCCGGATGTAAGGAATGCGATCGTTTTACGATAGTGGGATGTAGGCAATGAAAGGTTGTGTAACTAATTGATTTTTTATTAATACCTGACTTGTTGCCTGCGAGCGGCATCCCTATGATGACACCCGTTGATAGTGAGGTGAATCATGAAAAATGTCGTCAAAATGGTCGGTTTGCTGGCATTCATTGCAAGCCTGAGCGGTTGTATCTTTCCACCCCCGTGGGGAGGACCCGGTGGCGGGCATGGCGGCCACGGTGGTTTTCATTATCAGCCCGTAAACGGAGCGGATCATCCCTGATGTCCCCGCGGCCGGTTCTCCCCCTGTGGACCGGTCGCGTATCAACACCTTTTTCAATTCCCTTCCTTATGCTTTCCCCTCTTTTAGTTTTCCCTGTCATTCAATCGTCTGATTCCATGCCGATAATGCACGCTCGCTGGTGATGCGCTTGCGCGATATTCGGGTTATCTCGCTGTTATTCGAAACATTACATGGACTCACTCTGTTTTAAGCAAAATTGTCTCTTAAATGAAGCGCTCTGAACGGGAATTTGGAATAATGTCGGCATGTCCCCATGATAATGATTATAAAAAGGAGAATGGGCATGAGTTCGGCATTTGTCTCTACACCGGCTGAACGTGATCGACGCCGCTCGGGACTGGCGTTTGCCAGACGTGTTTATGTTCCTCGCCTGATGGGATTGGGGCTGGGTTTTTTTTACGTTGCCGCTGTTTTGTATGACCTGATCCAACCTATGTGGGTGTGGGGTGTATTGTTTTTCAACGGTTTTCTCTGGCCACATCTGGCGTTGTGGCTAGCCAGCCGGGCAGATGACCCGATGCGGTTCGAGCAGGGCAATCTGCGATTTGATGCCTTCATGGGGGGTGTCTGGATTGGCATGATGGGCCTGAATTCTCTGCCGTCCGTGCTGATCATCTCGATGATGGGGATGAACAATATTGCTGCCGGTGGGTTGCGGCTTTTTGTACAGGGACTGGCTATTCAACTGATCACCGTGGTGGCAATCCTCTGTCTGGTTCATCGGCCGATTGTGTTTGCGACGACGCCTGAGCAGATCTACTTTTGCCTGCCGATGTTACTTATCTATCCCATTTTGGTGGGGCTGGTCACCTATCGTACTGCCATCAAGCTGGCTGAACATAAACGTCAGTTGCGGGAGATCAGCCAACTTGATGGCATGACCCGGTTGTACAACCGACATCATTGGGAGCAGTTGCTAAAAAGCGAGTTTGAACTGTGTGTGCACTGCCCGCAGGTGGCGACACTGGCACTACTGGATATCGATCATTTCAAGCGTATTAACGACAGTTTCGGCCATCATGTTGGAGATGACGTGATTTTATTGCTGAGCAGAGGTATTAAATCGACGTTGCGGCAATCAGACATCACTGGCCGTTTTGGCGGTGATGAGTTCGGCATGGTGCTGCCACAGACGGCGACTGCTGAAGCTGAACATATTATCCAGCAACTACGCGAATATCTGCACGGCATACAACTGCACCAGGCTCCGGCATTGCAGGTCAGCATTAGTGTTGGGCTGGTCGAGTTTCATCCCGGCATGGAGGATTACCGGGTCTGGCTGAAAGCGGCGGATACTGCGCTGTATCAGGCTAAGGATAATGGCCGCGGTTGTACGGTCTGTGCCTGAACCGTATTACAGCGGCATGAACAGTGTGGGGGTAACCGCTTTGCGTCGCGCTTGTTCCAGATGCGTACGCATAAAGTCGGCGGCACTTAACCGATCGCCTTGCTCCAGATAGTGGATAATTTGCAGATGCTCCTGCGCCTGATGCTTGCGCTGAGGGCGGAATCTTTCCTTGCGGTACTCTACCAGCCGTCGCAATCGCGCCAGATGGCGAATGGTTTGCAGCAAAAAACGGTTGCCTGAGCAGACGGCCAGCGTGTCATGGAACCCGGAGCTGGCATCAAACATTTCCATGGCTGTCATCGTCAGGTAGCCGTCTTCGGCCAGATACTCCTGTTGTTTACGACAATGCGCCAGCATGGGCGGTGTAATATGAAACGTCGTGGACAGCAAACCCGCCGGTTCGATGATGGCGCGCAGCGCGTAGCTTTCTTCGTACGCTTCTACGGAGTCGATCACCGGCAGTGTGCGCCAGCCCTGACCCGCCATATGCTCCATCCAGCCTTCCTGCTGACAGCGCAGCAGCACTTTACGCAACACCGGACGGGTAACGCTGAATTCGAGCATCAACTCCATTTCTGAAAATTGTTCCGGCAGTTGGCGGGTGATACGCCGCTCCGCCAACTGGCGATAGAGCGGGTCTTCGGCTTGCTCCAGGACTTCAGCCACCAACTCACCCAATTGAGAAGCATGTTGCGCCAGAAAAAAACCACGATTGCGATCATACGTCACCATGCCTTTATCCATCAGGTAGTGCATCGCCTGTTTAACCGGTGTGCGCGAGGTATTGAGTGCCTGCGCCAATGCTGACTCGACCAGATGATGCCCCACCGTGAGTTGTTCGCGTCTGACATAACTGATGACATCACGCACGATGCGTGCCTGCAACGGAGTGAGGGTTGTCATGGTTCCTTACCTGCCTGAATAACCAGTCGGTGATTATACCTGTTCCCCATCAGGCTGGCAGTGTCATGCGACAAATTGTCTTTTATCGCCTTTAAAAGCGCTCCTGAACTGCAGATTCGATTTTTTTGGCTTTCTGATTGGTGTTGTTATTTCATTGATTGTCTTTTTTGCATATAAAATGCAATATGATAACAAGATAAACATCCAGTGAAATAGGAAGAGACGAGCAGTGATGCTATCCACACATCCTTTACTGATTACCGGTCATCCGTTTGAATGGTTAGCTATTCCCGGCCTGGGGCGGGTAGCCTGTACTTTTCTGCGGCATCAGCCACCCCTCATCGTGGTATCCGCCGATGCGTTGATGTATCTGGACGTGTCTGCCGGGGAGACGCCGCTGGGGGTATGGGAAACGGTGCGTATTTTTGGCGCGGTAGCGCTATCGCGTTATATCGGAGAAAGCGCGCAGCATAGCCAACTGGTGGTGATCGACAGCCAGACGGATGACGAGGATTGTACGCTACGGTTTGCCGTGCTCGGGCAACACGGATGGCGGCGTGGTGTTGCCGCTTCGGTTGAACGGGCTATTAATCAGGCGGCTTTGCAACCGGATACGATTGCCTGCGACGCGCTTCCTGTACAAGTACCGGCGACATTTACCGTGATTCACCGCTATGCGCTACATGGCTAAGTAGTGATATTTCTGAGTAGTGATATTTATCGTGTCGGTATCACTGTGAGTAAAAATGGAATAATCATATCCATTTATCCATCTTTATCCTCTATTGGCATCCGGATAGGATCTCCTGCAAGAGGTCAGGTCGCTGCAAGCCTTGCCTGTTTTCATCCCGATACAACAGGAGAACCGCAATGCAACAATACATCCAGCAAGAACCCATCCAACAAGAACCCCACACCCAGGATGCCAATGTGGCGATTGTCACGGGGGCGTCGCGGGGTATCGGCAGAGCGATCGCGCTCAAGCTGGCACAACAAGGTTGGCGAGTGGTGGTGAATTTCGCCCGGCAACGCCAGCAGGCCGATGACGTGGTCAGTCGGATTCACGATATGGGGGGAAGCGCGCTGGCAATTCAGGCGCAGGTGGATGAACCCGAGCAGGTGGCGTCGCTGTTTTTGCAGACGAAAGCGCAATTCGGACGCATTGATGCGGTGATCAACAGCGCCGGTGTGATGGCGAATACACCGATTGCGGATGGCGATGTGGCGCAGTTCGACAATATGATGGCGACCAATCTGCGTGGTGCATTCATTATGCTGGGGGAGGCGGCCCGGCAGGTGGAAAACGGCGGGCGAATTATCGCATTGTCGACCAGCGTGATTGCCCGATCGTTGCCCGGTTATGGCCCTTATATCGCGTCTAAGGCGGGGGTTGAAGGGTTAGTGCGCGTGCTGGCGAACGAACTGCGCGGCCGCGAGATTACGGTGAATGCGGTAGCGCCAGGACCGGTGGCGACGGAGCTGTTTTTTAACGGTAAAACCGAGGCGCAGGTAGCCGCGATTACAGCCATGACACCGTTGGAAAGGCTGGGAGAACCGGAAGATATCGCCAATATCGTGGCTTTTCTGGTTGGGCCGGAAGGAGGCTGGATCAACGGTCAGGTGGTTCGTAGCAATGGCGGGTTTGCGTAATCGGTATGGCATACCGGGGAACAGGATTTTCCCCGGTAATGGTTTTCCCCGGTATCGGCGGACGTTAACTGGCGATGCGATGTAACGTGTCTGATGACGCGATATGACCCAGATTGTGTTGGATTTGGGTGTTGATATCATCGAGTAACTGATAACGGCGTTGGTACTGGGCTCGCTTCTTGCTGGGTAATTCTTCCAGCGTTTTGCGCGTAATCGTCAGTGGAAGCTGATACAACCCCTGCGCGTTTTTGCTTGCGTTAACAGAAAGCCAGAATTCGCTGTAACTGGAAAAGCGAACTTTATTTTTACGGTAGCTGTAACGCAGGTTCTGATACACATGATTTTCATCACCTACTGCCAGAATACGGTTGATACCGGTGAGCGCCGCAACAGTCAGTAAGCACTCCAGCAACAGACGTTTGGGAAATAACCCAAAGCAGGCTTTTGACGCGTCTTTGGTCAGTTCACGCGTTTGTTCATGGCCTTTTCCCTGCAAACCGCCGATCATGATGGTGGGTTGATTCTGGTCGCGTATCACTGAAAACGTCAGCGATGCCAATACCACATCGTTGTAGCGAATACGCAGCGTGGCTTCCCCCTCTTTGTCATAGCGCGAGGTACTGCAAATCAGCGAAAAATTTTCGCCGTTCTTACCGGAAAAACGTGCCAGACAGTAGTCATCCAGGCTAAGCAACGCCTGTTTCAGAAACGGGTTAGCCAGTTGTTCCACAAACGTATAATGGGCGCAAATAGCATCAGCGCGCTCGGCTGCACAGAGTGTGGAAGACAGATACGGGCGATGAATTTTGGTTGGTAACATCGGCCGAATTATTACCGCTTTCTGCATCGCAGGAATCTTAATAATATTATTTAGATAGCGCAGTGTAATCGATGGCATTAATAATGATCGTAATAAAAATTTGGCTTTTATATCCGTTTTTCGCCAGATTTTTTCAGAGAGGAAGTTACCGTTTAGTAGATGAACAAATAATGACAGTGCAGATATATTTTCCATGAACATTCCCCTATGAAAACGTGCTAAAAATAACCACAGGGGAGCGGATGCCCGATAACAATGCATTACCGTAATACTCAAGCTCAAGAACCCTGTTATGCTAACAGGCGATATCATCAAAACTCGCACTGTATATGGCTGGGGATTATAGTGATGGTGAAAAAAATAAAAATCATAACCCCCTGGCTGTTGAGTATTGATTTAGCGAAAATAATAAATGCCAGCTTATTATCGTTCTGTTTGGGGTTGATTTAAACTTTATATCCGAAGGTGCGTTACGATGGGCGATCGGCAAAGAGTAAATGCCATCTTAGCAATGGGATAATCACTACAGCATAAATGGGTGACCCCGCCCTCATTGGACGGGGTAATTATGAGCCATCAGGCTCGCATTATTTCAGGTAGGCGTTGTACATCCAGATTTGTTTTTCTTGCTCCTGGATGTAATCCGTCATCAGTGACGCGGTGCCTTCGTCACTGGCTTCTGCCGCCAGTGGCAGGATTTCCCGCTGTTGTTGCAACAGCACGGCGTAGCCCGCCAGCAACCCTTCCAGCGTTTTCTTGCCATCAGTAGCGTTGACGTCTTCTTTGATATCCGCCACTTTCAGATAGTCGCTATACGCATGCAACGGCTGTCCGCCCAGCGCCAGAATACGTTCTGCCAGTTCATCGATTTTCAGCAGCAGTTCGTTGTAGATTTCCTCAAACTTGGCATGAAGTTCGAAGAAGGCTGCGCCGGAAATATTCCAGTGATAGCCGCGTACATTCATGTAAAGAATCTGGTAGTTAGCCAGCAAGGTGTTCAGTTTGAGGGAAATTTTCTCAGACTGCTGTACATCAAGACCAATCGGACTTTTTTTCTTCTTACTGCCTGACATATAACGCTCTCCTTTGTGTCAATCGCGTATGCATTCGCTATGAACAACCGTCCGGCATGTGCTCACTTAGAGCCTATCCCATTAGGGCTATTTCACTGGCCATTTTGGCCCTGGGCAGTGCTCGAAATCCTCACGTACTACGTGTACGCTGCGGTTTACTCGCTGCTTCCCGAGTCCAAACTGGCTGCGCCAATAACACCTACTGGGATAGGCTCTTACCGGGCAACATGACAGCCTTCCCATCATAGACCATAAGTCTTACCCATCTTTACCGGCTGGGCACAACGGGCCGACTCTCATTTGTAAACCTGATTATCATTTGTAACCCTGACTGCCCATTTGCAAAACCTGACTGCCACGGGCAATGCCTGACAATCATTTATAAAACGATTCTGTGAATAAACGTTTGCGGCGCATCAATATTTCTGTATGGCATCCCATTTTGATAACCGAAGGGACCTGTTGGGAGGGGAAGCGCACTGGTAGGTTATCCCTTCGTGGTATGAGTAAAAAAGCATATACCTTTGTACAGAATATGTTCTGGCCACAATGTGGCTCCTCATCCCTCATGAGAGGGTAATTGATTTCCGGGAATGTAAAATACATTGTTTTTTATCAATGCATTCATCATTTACCCATTGAGGGTTATAGGTTTATATCCATATATTTTTCTTCCCCGACTGATTGTATTATTCGCGCCGAGATATTCATCCAGGGATTGTCGGGGTGTTGTATGGCAACCCGAATGATTTAAGGTCGATTAGAATGAAATTTATCGGATTTTAGAAAATGAGGGTCAATCCTTTTACGGCGTCATGGAGTCGAAACGGTAATCTTTTGTGTCATGGTCATTGGATCATTCATTATCTGGAGCACGAATTTGAGTTGCCAGAGAAATATCGCGATCAGCATTTAGGAACGCTGGGGATTTATTCGGTGATTGATCCTGAAGATGAGCTTTACCGGGATGGGCTGGATGAAGACGACTGGATACTGAAAAACGTCGACTGGCTGGCGGACTGTTTTGAACAGCATCAGGTACCGATTGAGGAAGACTATTTTCGCTTTTTCTATCAGGCGGTGAATCCGCATGACTGGCGTTGCACCAGTTGTGCCGGGTGCATGTAATACGCCATAACATCAATATATATCCGGGCCGGTAATCCGCGCTAACCGCTCCCGTGGGCCGGGAGCGGTCTTGGGTATTACCGGAAAGGTGGCTCGTTGAAGGTGCGCAGTTTGCGCGAATGTAGGTGTTCTGCCTCAGCGCGCAGCAGGTCTACCGCACGGATACCAATCTGCAAATGCTCGGAAATTGCGCCTTCATAGAAGCGGTTTGCTTGTCCGGGTAGCTTAATCTCCCCATGCAGCGGCTTGTCTGACACGCACAGCAAGGTGCCGTATGGCACACGAAAGCGATACCCTTGTGCGGCAATAGTCGCGCTTTCCATATCGACCGCGACTGCCCGGCTGAGGTTGAAACGCAACGCCGAGGCGGAATAACGTAACTCCCAGTTACGGTCGTCGGTGGTCACCACAGTGCCAGTGCGCAGGCGCTGTTTCACTTCTTCACCCGGCATGCCGCTGACCTGTTTGGTGGCATCGTACAACGCGCGCTGTACTTCGGCGATGCTGGGGATCGGGATATCCGGCGGCAGTACTGAATCCAACACATGGTCATCGCGCAGGTAAGCGTGCGCCAGCACATAATCGCCGATGCTCTGACTTTCCCGCAGGCCGCCACAATGGCCGATCATCAGCCAGGCGTGTGGCCGTAATACCGCCAGATGGTCACAGATGGTTTTTGCATTCGACGGCCCAACGCCGATATTCACCAGCGTAATGCCCCGTCCTTCGCGTGAGATGAGGTGATAGGCGGGCATCTGGTGGTTTTTCCATGCCAAATCCGACACCGCCTGCTGGGGGTTTTCCGTATCGGCGGTGATCAGTGCGCCACCTGCGCAGGCTAGCGCCTGATACGGGCTGGCGGGATCGGTAATTTGGTCGCAGGCCCAGCGTACGAACTCATCGACGTATCGGGTGTAGTTGGTAAACAACACGAACGGCTGGAAGTGCTCGGCGCGGGTGCCGGTATAGTGGCGCAGGCGAGCCAGCGAGAAATCAGTACGCAGCGCATCGAAATGCGACAACGGGAAATGATCGAGTGTCTGCAACAAACCATCGGCGGTTTCATCACCGATCAGTGCCAGCGACGGGGTAGGGAAATGCTGCGCCAGTGCGACACTCATCGAACGGTCCAGCTTTAGGTTCGCGCCATCGATCACATACGGATATGGGATCTCCTTGTCTGACGGGACCACGTCGATAGTTGCTGAATAATCGTTCTCCAAAATAGCCAGTTGCTCTGCCAGATAGTGGCGGAACAACTGTGGTCGAGTGACCGTGGTGCGGTAACTGCCGCCGTGGGTAAGGCGACCATAAGCGCGGGTCTTGCTGTGTTTTTGCGACAACCCATCCCAACTGATACGCAGTTCCGGGTAAACAAACAGCCCATTGGCGCGAGCCTCGGCATCTGGCGGAGTACCGTGAGTAATAAAATCACCGATTGCGGTGCGCAGCGCTTTGACTGAGCGCTCATACAGCGCTTCCAACTGGTCGAGCGCTTCGCTGGCGGATAAGCCAGCGCCAGGTGCATAACTCATCTTCACTCCTTTACTTGTGGCGATTGATGCAATGGCGGATGCCATACCGTGGGCTCATTGTGGCACAGCGCACATCACGGCACGATGGGAGAAAAGTGAATTTGAAAAGTCAGGGCTGGCGTTTTTGCAGGACAGTTAAGTGTGATTCATGTCACGAAAAATGACTGTGTTATCGTTCTGTTTTTAATCTGTTGCAGAATAAATGCAAAATCTGCGCAATTTCTTGCTCACTTTCCAGCATAAATCCCTGTTTGCGCAATGGATGCCGTTTTTTCGGGAAGTCTGCGCAATTTTTTGCTCAAATTTGACTTAGGGAAAATGACGATATTGTTTTTCCCTTTAAAAACAATACAATAAAAATTGGCATAGTCATTGCTTTATGAACGGGTGAAGTCACATCTAATCGTTCAACAACAAGGAGCAAGACTATGCCAACTCCATGCTATATCAGCATCGAAGGTAAAACCCAGGGCAACATCACTGCCGGTGCCTTCACCTCCGACTCCGTCGGCAACATCTACGTGCAGGGTCACGAAGACGAGATGCTGGTGCAGGAATTCAAACACATCGTCACCGTACCGACCGACCCGCAGTCCGGCCAGCCTGCCGGTCAGCGCGTGCACAAACCGTTCAAGTTCACCGTCGCGCTGAACAAAGCCGTCCCGCTGCTGTATAACGCGCTGGCCTCCGGCGAAATGCTGCCGACCGTGACCCTGAAGTGGTACCGCACCTCTGTCGAAGGCAAGCAGGAGCATTTCTTCACCACCAAACTGACCGACGCCACCATCGTCGACATCAACAACCAGATGCCGCACTGCCAGGACCCGTCCAAGCAGGATTACACCCAGCTGATCGAAGTGTCGCTGGCGTACCGCAAAATCGACTGGGAACACACCGTGGCCGGGACTTCCGGCTCTGACGACTGGCGCGCGCCGATCGAAGCGTAATGGCCATCAGCCCGGACTCCGGTCCGGGTTTTTCTGTTTTTGTCTGCGCTGAGCGATGGTGCCCCCATCGCTGAGTGCAGGCGTACTCATCGTGATAAATGCACTGACACACGGCATAAACCGGGTGTGCGGTAGCTATGGAGCCGGGGAAAGGAGGAAGCAGGGTGGCCAACAGTACAGGATTGCAGTTTACCGTGAAAATCGGCGCATTGGCGGACACGACCTTCGCGGTGGTGGATTTTGAACTCAGTGAAGCGCTGAACCAGCCGTTTGCGCTGTCGCTGAGCCTTGCCAGCAGTCAGGCGGATATTGACTTCGGCGCGGTGCTGGACCAGCCATGCGAGCTGCTGGTGTGGTACGAAGGCGAACTGCAGCGCCGGGTCAGCGGTATCGTCAGCCGCTTTGCCCAGGGCGACACCGGTTTTCGCCGCACCCGCTATCAGGCCGAGGTGCGCCCGGCGCTGTGGCGGCTCGGTCTGCGTACCAACGCCCGCATCTTCCAGACCAAAAAACCGGATGAGATCATCACCGAACTGTTGCAGGAAGCCGGTATCAGCGACTTTGCCTTTGCCCTGCGCCACGAGCATGCGGCACGTGAGTACTGCGTGCAGTACCGCGAAAGCGACCTGGCGTTCATCAACCGGCTGGCGGCAGAAGAAGGGATGTTCTACTACCACGAGTTTGAGGCCGGGAAACACCGGGTGGTGTTTGCCGATGACGCCGGTGCGCTGACCAAAGGCCCCGAGCTGTTCTTCAATCTCGCCACGCAAGGGCTGAGCGAAGGGGCGTATGTGCGCCGTTTCCGTTATGCCGAGGCGGTGAGCACCGCTGAGGTGGAACTGAAGGATTACAGCTTCAAAACCCCGGCGTATGGCCTGTCGCACAAGAAAACCAGCAACGAACTGGCGCACCAGCGTGAATCCTACCAGCACTTCGATTATCCCGGCCGCTTCAAGCAGGACCCGAGCGGCAAGGCCTTTACCGGCTACCGGCTGGACGCGCTGCGTGCCGGGGCGATGACCGGCAGTGGCGAATCCAACGCCGCCGAACTGAGGCCGGGTGGCACCTTTACCCTGACCGAGCACCCGAACCCGGCGTTTAACCTGGCCTGGCAGGTGGTGGCGGTGACCCACAGCGGCCAGCAGCCGCAGGCGCTGGAAGAGGAAAGCGGTGGCGAGCCGACCACCATTAGCAACAGCTTCGAAGTGGTGAAAGCCACCACCACCTGGCGGGCGGCCATGCCGTACAAGCCGATGGTGGACGGCCCGCAGATTGCCATGGTTGTCGGCCCGGCGGGGGAAGAGATTTACTGTGATAAATTTGGCCGGGTGAAGCTGCAGTTCCCGTGGGACCGCTACGGTGCCAGCGACGACCAGAGCTCCTGCTGGGTACGCGTCAGTCAGGGCTGGGCCGGTGGCCAGTACGGCTTGATCGCCATTCCGCGCATCGGTCATGAAGTGGTGGTGAGCTTTCTGGAAGGCGACCCGGACCAGCCGATTATCACCGGTCGCACCTTTCATGCGACTAACCCGACGCCGTATGTCTTACCGGAGCATAAAACCCGCACCACCTTGCGTACCGATACGCACAAAGGCAGCGGATTCAACGAGCTGCGGTTTGAAGATGAAGCGACCCGGGAGCAAATCTACCTGCACGCGCAAAAAGACATGGATGCGGTGATTAACAACATTCATCGCCAGAGTGTCGGGTTGGATCAGCATCTGAGCGTAGCGAATGACCAGTTCCAGCGGGTCGATCGTCATAGCCATCGCACCATCGGACAGGATGACTTTGAGCAGATTGGTCAGGATCATCACCAGTCAATCGGGCGTCATTTCGTGCAACGCATCACCCAGTCGTTCAAGCGCTTTATTGGTGGCGGCGAGATTACCCGTATTGACGGCAGCCGCCAGACCACGTTGTCCGGTTCGGAAGAGACCTTAATTGGCGCACATCAGCGTGTGCTGGTCAATACCGACAGTTACCTCAAAGCGGCGGATATCGTGCTGGAAGCCGGACAATCGCTGACCATTAAAGCGCCCGGCGGGTTTATTAAGATTGACGGCGCGGGTGTCACCATTTCCGGCACGCTGGTGAAAATTAACGACGGTGGTTCCGCCGGGGCGGGTACGGCGCCAGTGTCCATCGAACCCGAGTCCCCCACCAGACCGACGCTGCCCGATGCGCCGGACCGGCGTTAAGGAGTCATCATGCCAGGAGCTGCACGTTTAGGAGACAGTTGTGCTGGTCACGGCTGCTTTCCCGCTACCCCGGTCATTGCGGGCAGTGGCGATGTGATTATCAATGGCAAACCGGCGGCGCGTAAAGGCGACGCGGTGTTACTGCACGCCTGTCCCTGCCCGAACATGCCGCACGGTGTGCACAGTCGGGCGATTTCCGCCGGTTCCGGTACAGTGATTATCAACGGTAAGCTGGCCGCCCGTATCGGTGATGCCATTGGTTGCGGTGGGTCAGTGGCGGCAGGAAGTGGGGATGTGATTATTGGCGACACACCTTACCAGTCACCGGTGAAATCTTGTGCGGAACAGTCAGCAAAAAATCGGGCCCCACTGTTGGCGCTCACGCCGATGTTGCTGCCCGCCATGATGGAGTGGGCCGCGACTGCCGAACTACCGGTGCTGGATGAAGCGCTGACCGTATTACAGCGTAAAGATCGCTATCTGGCGCGGGCCAAACTGGCACAACAGGCATCGGCTATGCCGGGCCTGAAAGACGCCGCCACCCGACTGGCGTTTAATAACGACAGCATCTTGCGTGCTGAGGCGGCGCAGTATGTTTATCCAGTGGATGAATTTCGACGTAAAGTAAGGGCTGTTTTACCAAAGCCTCCTGTTGGACTGGATCTTATTGACTTAAAAAGCGTTAAAGGATTAGCAGAAGAAGATTTCTTTGATAATAAAACAGGTTTTGGTTCTGCATTATTTAAATCATCTATTAATGGCGAAACGATGCTCACGTACCGAGGAACCAATAATGCAGTTACTGGTGTGAAAGATTGGGCTACGAATGGAAGTCAAGGAATAGGTTTAGAAACTGCACAGTATAATCAGGCAATGTTCTTAGCCAAACAAGTAAAAGATGTTATGTCTAAGTCTTCGCCAATAATCGTGGGGCACTCTTTGGGTGGTGGGCTTGCTTCCGCTGCGGTCAGTGCAACTAAGCTACCAGGTTATACTTTTAATGCAGCTGGATTGCATGCCAATACGGTGGCAAAAGGGGCGGACATGGCCACGACCAACTCCCTGATTAAGACACAAGCTGTGGATGGCGAGATCCTGACAATGGTGCAAACCTATGGCAAAGCGGCCATTCCCGGTCTACTGTCAGGGGCTGGTGCGTTGGTTGGGGGAGGCGTTGGCGCGGCGATAGGGGGCGTTGTCGGTGTTGCTGCGTTGCTGAGTGGCGGGCTTCCCAAAGCAGCGGGAGAAATGATGCCTTTACCTGCCTCCGGTGGATCACCGTTAGCACGCCATGGTATGGATCAGGTGATTGCCGGTATAGAAAAAGAGAAAAAAGACGATATTGGGAAAATTACCAGCTCGCTTAAGGGGGCATAATGCGATGGTTACAGAAAATAAAATGGATTGCTGTATTTTTTGCGGGAATATTGACCGCCTGTCAGGCAGGGGGGCGCAGTATGCAGGCCAGTGAGTTGTTCCAGCCGCCGATGGCGACATTACTGCAAACTATCCGCAAAGGTGATGAAGCGGAAGCCTGGCGTCAGCTTGCTCAGGGGTTGAACTTAAATATTCAAGGCAAGGAAGGAATTACGCCGCTACTGTGGCTTATTTATGAAACGCAAGATAAGAATGCGGTACGGCTGGCGTTAAAACTGGGTGCTGACCCGAATTATAAAGATGGTTTTGGAGATAGTGCGGTCAATACCGTTTCTGGTGCAAAAGATCCTGAATGGTTAAAAATGATGCTTGATTCAGGGGGAAATCCAAATGCTATAGATAGAAGAGGGCAGCCAGCGTTATTTAGTGCTATAGGTGAAGATCGTTGGTCTGATATTAAACTACTGGTAGAAAGAGGTGCTGATATTAATTTGGTTGATAAGCACAATATCAACAGTGCGCACTATGCGGCTTATCTGAATAAATATGAAATCGTTTATTGGTTAGTTGAGCACGGAGTAAAAATCGATAATTATTCAGATACTGGGAGTAGTCTGGCATGGCGAGTTCATGACAGCCTGTCGACAATCGACCATCAAAATACGGCTTATCAATGGGCCGTGAAAGTCAAACAGCAATTACAACAACGTGGCATTAAATTCCCTCCTTTATCTCCGGCAGAGATTCAGGATAAGTGGGAAAAAGGAGAGTCTCTTTGAGATGGTGGTACTGGCTGCTGGCTTGCCTGCCGCTGTTAACCGCCTGTCAGGCAGGAGGGCAGAATATGCAGGCCAGTGAGTTTTTTAAACCACCGATGGTGAATGTATTATCCAGTATCCAGAAAGGTGATGAAGCCGCAGCCCGACAACAGCTGGCGCAGGGGGTAAACCTGAACGTATTGGGTGCTGAAGGGATTACCCCTCTACTGTGGCTGATGATGCAGCAGGATCAGGCCGGTGCCAGACTGGCGTTAAAGCTGGGGGCAGATCCTAATTTTCGAACGGGGACAGGCACGACAGCTGTCAATATGGCCGCTGGTGCGAAATCACCTGAATGGTTGAAAATGATGCTTGATGCCGGTGGTGATCCTAATTCCCTCGATCACAACAAGGTACCTGCCTTATTTAGTGCGATTAATGAAGAACGTTGGGCTGATATCAAATTATTGGTCGAGCGTGGTGCAGACGTGAATTTGACTGATGGTCAAAAAACGACGAGCGCACATTACGCTGCTTATATTAATCAATATGAAATCGCATATTGGCTAATAGAGCACGGCGCTAATATTAATACGTATTCTGCGACAGGAGCGAGTCTGGCATGGACGGTAGAAGACAGTTTATCGCTTATGGATCATCGGTCACCACATTATCCCTGGGCGCTGAAAGTAAAACAGTTATTACAACAACGTGGCATCAAATTCCCCCCTTTATCTCCCGCAGAAGTACGGGAACGTCGTGCTAAAGGAGAACTGTTTTAAATAAGCATTACTGGTCATTTCGTCTTTCAATCGTAATACCGTGTTTTTCCGCCATCGTGGGGAATTTCCTCTGACGATGTGGGTCACTATTGTTCATTCAGTTTTTTCCTTATTTAAATACCGATTAATAACTCCAGTGAACATCATGCCAATAACGGGCTATACCCTGTTTGAACTCAGTCAGCATTGCGCGCAGCCACTCTATGCCATTGTCGACCCGATGCATTATCCGGCATTGCCGGATTTCTGGCGTGCCTTTCAGCCACGGGCGGCGCAGATATGGCATCCCTTGCGTTTTGATGGTGCCGGTGACGACTGGCAGAACTGGGCACCCATGGTAGTGCAGGTGGAAGAAGGCGAGCCGGGAGAAACCCTGTTGCACTGGCTGGCGGACACACAACCGGCGCGCCATCAAGGGGTGATGCTGATGCATAGCGATCAACCCCTGAGTCGTGTGGTTGATTTCTGGCAACAACGCCTGCGCTGCCGTTATCCGGATGGCACGCTGGCACTGCTGCGCAGCTATGCGGCGGATGTGCTTCAACTCTGGTGGCAAACGCTGAATCACGACGAACAGGCAGCGTTTATGGGGCAACTGAACAGCCTCTATCTGCCACTGAAAGAGGATGAGCCGGAGGCACCTTGCCGCTATCAGGTGCTAACGAAACCGGATGATACGCCGTTGAAGCCGACATCGCTGCCTGATGATTACCTGATCACGCTGAATCGCTACCAATTCTATCTGTTATCCAACGACAACCGCTTACACCGGCTGGCAAATGAACTGTTTCTGCATGTCAGTGCGCTGTACTGGGCCGAGCTGGATGTCGAGGTGGTAAAACGCCGCTTTCTCAGCGGTATTGCGCTGGCACAAGCGTGGTACCCACAAGCCTCGGAAGCGGAATGTGAAGCCTGGTCGGCTCACCGTTGGGTGATTGGCAGCGAGTTTTATCACCACCCGGTTTTTATACACCTGCTTGAGCGTTATTCACTGGGCGACAGCATTCGGATTTTCAAATCCGACTCGGCCCGGGTGGGCGATGTTCGCCTTCATTATCACCGGCCCGGCTGGATGCGGGACGAATTACCGGATACGACGGAGGTTATGCCGTGAGTCTGTCTCACTCTTTTTTGACGCTGCAACCGGAAACCGAAGCCGACTGGCTGGCGCGGCTCAACGCTGGAGGATGTTTTGTGATGGCTGAGGCGGCACTCAACGACGCTGTGCCCTGGCTGGCGGAACGATGGGGGGGCAGCCTGGAACAGACCCGGCTGTATTGGGGGGAGGCCGGGCGGGTGCACGCGTCGGTCTCGCCTTATTGCATTCCCGTTCACTCTACCAACTGGGCGCAGGTGCGCGAGCACGTACTAACGCAGGAAGGATGGGGCATCGGTGTGCAACTGGCGTGGTTTATGCAGGCCTACTCGCCGCTCGATCAACTGCGGGAACTGGTGAAACACCTGCGTCAATGGAGCCTGGTTGCTACGCAGGAAGGCGACAGCGCGATTCTGCGCGTCAGTGACTGGCAGGTGGTTCAGCCGTTGTTGTTCGCCAGTACGGTGCAGGAAGCCACCGCGCTGTACGGGCCGATCGCCACATTTTGCGCGCTAGCGCCAGACGGCAACCTGCAAAGTCTGAGCCTGACGGAGCGCGTCGCACACCATCTGCCGGAGACCTTGCCGCGCACGCTCAGTGAGGCGCAGTGGCAGGCGCTGCTGGCTCCCTCGCTGCGCAATACGCTGGAAGGCTACATGGCGCACCTGCGAGCACATCATGCGCGCTGGCAGGACAGCGACGACGACAGCTTGCTGGATTTCACCCACCAGCAAACCGAACAAGCCCGTATTCAGGGGTTCAACAACGACCGCGATATCGTGCGTTATCTGGCGCTGGCCACCGAACTGACGCCTGACTTCATTCAGCAGCCATGGGCACAAACCATTTTGTCGCAGCCGGAGTATATCGGCGCACAAAACCGGATGGATCGCCTGTACCAGGCGGCAATTGACCAACTGGACGACGCATAATCTAACAGGACGTTTTCATGAGCGAGAATAAAAAAGCAACGCTGATGTCGAGCGAAGAAGCCGCCAGTCAGAATTTTTCCACCGATAACAAAATCTCGGGTGGGTGCGCCAAATGCGGCTGCGAAGTGCTGATTCATTACCACTATGACTCGGGAAAACCGGTGCCAAACGCACCGTTTGTGTTGATTGACAGCAATCAGACTGAAATTCACGGTAAAACCGATGCCAACGGGCTGTGCAAAATCTACGACATGGGGTGTGACACCTTCACGCTGATGCTGGATGAAGGCTCGGACGACTTTACCCCCCGTGAAACCGTCGAAAACAACCCGGTATTACAGTCTAACCCGGCGTATGCCACGCTGGCGGGTGAGTATTTCACGCTGTTTTTGTTGCTGCGTAAGCAAGGTCTGGTGAGCTATGACGCTGACGACAGTAGCGATCGCCATGTGGATGTGGACGGTGCCGGGCTGTTTACCTCCATTCCCAAAGAGTACCGCCAATCCTATGACCGCTTCTGGGAGCTGGATAAACGGGTCAATCGCGGTAGTCGCGAGCTTAAACGGGCGGTCAATAAAATCCACCACAGTCTGGCGGCAGAAGTGGCTGACAAAGGCGGGGAGGATAATGCGGCGCTGATGCTATTTTGCGAAATCGCGCTGGGATTTATTCCCGTAGTCGGGCAGGCCATGGATGTGTACGCGATTGGTGAGTGGAGCTGGCAGTCGTATAAAGAACCGGCAAAGCTGGAAGACCCGCTGCATCTCGCCGAAGGCGCGCTCTGTGCTATCGGCGTGATCCCGGGGCTGGGCGATGCGTTGAAGGTCAGCGGACGGGCGATTATCCGCGCGCTCAAAAAATCCACCCCCAAAGAACTGCAATTTGCCATCAAAACTATCCGCAGCCTGTCTGACGGCAACCTGGTCAAAGGGTTGACCAAACTGCGTTCTGAACTGCGACATTACGGCGCACAGGCCAAAGCGCTGTTGCTGAAAATTCATGCGGCGCTCAAACAAGTGCTGGCCGAATCAACGTTGAAGAACAACTGGATCGTATCGCTGATGAAAGACAGCTTCAGCGCCATGATCACCGCGCTGGAAAAGCTGATCGCCAAATACGACAACGCGCTGGCGTACATTGAAGCCAAATTCGATGAATTTATCGGCAAAGTTGTCACCCGTGTGACCGGCACCCCCCGGCCGAAAGGCAGCATCGCTAAAGCCACCGCTGTGCCTAAAGCCCCCACGCACGCAGAAAGCCAGCCTGCTAAACCTTCGGCACAGGGTGAGAGTAAAGCGACTCCGGCAGCGAAACCGAAAGAAGCCGCCAGTAAGAAAAAAACGCGTCAGTCATCGGAAGGGATGGAAGACATCAACGCCGGGAGTAATAAGGGCGAGCATCCGGATAACACCTCACAGAAGAAAAAAGCCGGGGAGGACGACAAGGCGTGCAGCGCCAACAGCAAACACTGCCAGAGTGAGGGCGAGCCGGTGGATATGGCGACCGGCTATGTGGTGGATTGGCGCACCGATTTCACACTCGGTGGCCTGTTGCCGCTGGTGATGAAGCGCTATTACCGCTCTGGCGGCGAGCGCAAGCCGGGCCTGCTGGGGGCATTGTGGCGCAGCAACTGGGACATGAGCCTGACGCTGGAAAGTGGTGTCGCCACGCTGACCGACGGTGAATTCAACCAGGCGGTATTTGTGCTGCCTGAAGAGGGGGAGCAGAGCCGGGCGGCGTCCAACCCGTCATGGCGGCTGAGCCGCCAGCAAGGGCAACTGGTGTTACAGCACGTAGACGGGCTGCGTTACCGCTTTGAGCACGCGTTGGGGCTGCACCTGTGCCTGACTGCGATCGAAGACCGGTCGGGCAATCGCATCACCTTGTTGTGGGATCGTTCCGAACTGTGCTGGGTTAGCCTGCCGGATGGGCGTCTGATCCACGTGGAAACACAACGGCGGCGGATAACCAGGCTGACGCTGTGCGACGAGCACCGCCAGCCGCTGAAAACACTGGTCAGTTATCAGTATGATGCGCAAGGCTATTTGCTGAACGTGCGAGCGGGGGAAGGGCGCAATTTCGACTATCAGTACTCGCCGCAGGGTTGGCTGCTGCGCTGGTCAGATTTGGCGCACACCTGGGTTGAGCACGAGTACGACGCCGAGGGGCGCTCGCGGCGTGACCGCACGGCGGGCGGGTTCTGGCCGGGCGAGTTTCGTTATGACGATGACGCCTTCACCAGCCATTACCACAGCGGGTTTGGTGGCGTCACCACCTATGTCCGCGATGCGCGCAACAACATTCTGCTGCGCCGGGAGCCGGACGGCGGGGAATACCGTTTCGAGTGGGTGGATAACCAGCTGGTGGCGGAGAGTGACCCGCTGGGCGGGCGCACCGAATATCAGCGCAACGACTGGGGACAGGTGACGGCGGTGACCCTGCCGGACGGGGCCACGCATCGCTATGACTACGATGATGATGGCCAGTTGCTGGCCTATACCGACCCGATGGGCAGCACCTGGCGTTATACCCGCGATGCGGCAGGGCGGGTGGAAACAGCGAGCGACCCGGAAGGGCGGACGTGGCAGCACCGCTATTCATCGCAGGGGCTGTTATCTGGCGTGACCGGGCCGGACGGCCGGGTGCAGCGTTATCACTACAACCGTCGCGGGCTGCTGGAGCGTCTGGAGGCGGAAGGCACCTCGCCGGTGACCTTTTTCTACGACGGCCATGACCGGCTGACGGAGCGGCACATTGCGCATGAGCAGGGCGTGCAGGTGCGGCGTTGGGTGTACGAAGGCGGTCGTGAGACACCGGAGAAGGTGATTTACGAAGACGGCAGCGAAACCCGGTTTGGTTACGACGGGGAAGGGAACCTGACGTCGGTGACGGATGCGCTGGGCCAGCGTTACCAGTTCCGCTACGGCGCGTTCGACAACCTGCTGGAGGCGACGGACCCGCTGGGGGCGAGCGTCCGCTATCATTATAATGCGGAGTCAGAATTCGCCGGGGTGACCAACAGCCAGGGTCAGACGTGGCAGTACCGGTTTGACACGGCGGGTCGGCTCAGCGAGGAGCGGCATTACGACGGCCGGGTGTACCGCTATGACTATGACGTGGCCGGGCAACTGGTGAGCCGACAGGCACCGGACGGCAGCCGACTGGTGTACGGGTATGACGCGGGTGGTCGGCTGAGCGCGATTGAGGCGGTGCGGGCCGATGGGGCCAGCGAAGGCACGACGACCTTTGCGTATGACCTGTCGGGTCGGCTGCTGAAGGCGGCGAGCCCGGACGCGGTGGTGGAGTATGCGTACAACCGTGCCGGACAGGTGGTGAGTGAAACGGTCAACGGCGAGGCGGTGGCGTCGGGGTATGACGCGGCGGGGCAACGCAGTGCGGTGTCGGGGCTGCTGGCGTCGCTGAGCCTGGGGTGGCAGGGTGGTCGGCTGACGACGCTGGGCATCGGTTCGCACCAGCCGCTGACGTTCAGCCACACGGCGTCGGGAGAAGAGCGGCAGCGCAGCAACGGGGCGGGCTTCGCGCTGCGGCACGAGTGGAGTGCCACCGGGCTGTTGTCGCGTCAGGCGCTGGAGGGTGTGAGCGGGGTGCTGGAGCGGCGTTACCAGTACGACGAGCTGGACCGTCTGACGGGCATCAGCGACAGCCACTGGGGCGAGCAGGCGTTGCGGCTGAACGGTACGGGTCAGGTGGTGGCGGAGCGGCGCGAGCAGGGTCGGCAGCAACAGGCGCGGCTGTTTGGTTACGACAGCGAGCAGAACCTGTGCGAGGTATCGGCGATAGTGCCGGACGGGGCAGGCAGGCTGTCGACGGCCAATGCGGTGGTGCAGGCCTCTTCGGGGTATGATGCGGCAGGGCGGGTGGTGATGCGTGGCGACAGCCGGTATCAGTACGACGCCTGCGGTCGGCTGGTGAACAAACGGGAAAGCCGCGCCGGTTTCCGGCCACGGGAAACGCAGTTCGAGTGGGACGCGCAGGACCGGCTGGTGCGGGTGAGGCTGCCGGACGGGGCGCGGTGGCGGTACCGTTACGACGCGTTTGGACGTCGAATCAGCAAGGTGCGCGAGGGTCAGGAGCCGTCGGCGCAGGCGGTAGCGCGGGTGGCGTACCGGTGGGACGGCGACCAGCTGTCGGGCCAGACGCAGTACCGTGCTGACGGGAGTGTGGCGCGGGCGGTGCAGTGGGTGTACGAGCCGGGGAGTTTCCGGCCGCTGGCACAGGTAGAGGAGAAGGGCGAGCGCACGCAACTGCACTACATCGTGACGGACCTGACGGGAACGGCGCGGGAGCTGTGCAGCGAGACGGGCGAGGTACACTGGCGGGGCGAGCAGGGGCTGTGGGGTGCGCACCGGGAAGAGAAAATCCCGATCCCGTTACGACGCTGGCTGGGCGATGCGGCGAACGAGGAGGTGTACTGCGAGCTGCGTTATCAGGGGCAGGTGTACGACGCGGAAACGGGGCTGTATTATAACCGGCATCGGTACTACGACCCGACACTGGGGCAGTATATCTCGGCGGACCCGATAGGTTTACAGGGTGGTATCCGGTCTCAAGCCTACGTTCATAATCCATTAGAGTGGATTGACCCGTTTGGGTTGAGTGGGTGTCCCGGTGAGAAAAACAAAAAAACCACATATGAAGGTGAAAGTCGTCGTGATGCATTTAGGCAAGCTAAACGGGATGCTGGAATACCAATGAGTCAACAACCCCGTAGTGTAACCCGGCCAGATCTTCTTGATGGTGAAGGTAAGAAAATATTAAATGGTAGTGGACAACCAATTAAAACTAGACAATATGAATTTGTTAATAATAAAGGCGAAAAAATATTTATACAGGAACATAGTTTGGGTCATACAAAAGCTACGCCTTTACACGGGGCAGATCCGCATTTCAATGTTAGACCTTCTGATAACTTGAATACAGGTAGTGTTCCTGGAACGCATGGGCATTACAATTTTCTTAGAGGATACTAATTATGTGGTTTGAACATGCTATAGGTAAAGAAAAAATAAAATTCATGTTCGATAATGAACTAAGTATTCAACGTATTGAAGTTAATAGTTTTTCACTGGAACGGTTTTCAGACTTAAAACTCCACTTTTTTTGTAATGAAATTCCCAGAAAATACCCTGTGAAATGGAGGGGGGAGGGATTTAATGCTCTTAGTGTAGTAGTCGTTTTTGGTGATGTAACTCAATTAAATATTGTTGGTTCGAGGGTCGGTTTTTTTTGTTCTCCGCTAATAAACTCTTCAAATGGCTATTCTGAGATAACGATAAAAAATAGTGATCTTGACTTTTATTGTCGATCGAGATTTTTAACCATAGAAAGCATTACGCCATATATTGATGATCGATGGGACTAATTATTATAAGTGATTAAGCTAAAAAGCCGGAAGTGATCCAACGATCCTTCTGGCTTTTTTCTATTTAGCTGCCAGCGTGATTACGCTAGTATCGCCCCGGCAGGAATAATATTCCTGCCGGGGTAGTATCAGCCATTGCGGTACAGGCTGATACGGAAACGCCCTGCTATTAAAACCGGGCTGTGCCAGTGAGTCACCGGTCAGGGCAGTGCGAGTTCGCCTGGATTCTAATAGAAATAAACTTGGCGAGTGAAAAGCAACTATAGGGATATGTGCCACAAAACCTGGTAAGAAGATCACAGTAGGAATGAACGATGGAAAAATCATTAAAATTGATGAGTAGTGAATTTTATTTTGGGAGAATAAATTTCGATTCTTTCAGTTCATCTGTGGGGTGGAAAGGTTTTTTTGAAAGAAAAGAGTCCTTTTCATTTTATCTCGTTGATGATGCTATACGTCTTGCTCATAACTTTTTCTCTCCACACTGGAACGGCTTTTTTGCATTGTCGGCATTATCTTTCGATGATGACAGGGAGTCTGATGAGAATGTGATTAATAAGTATAAGAGTATATATGAGGATCTAAAATCAAAAGGTTATTTAAAGATTTTATCTGATAACTTTGAACGTTATCTATGTGGTGATATCCCTTTGGTTGCATCTGATGTCAGTATACATTTTGATGCGGAGAATTTTATGAATGTTTGCAGAATAATGATGGCTCATGGAGGTGTACTCGGGCAGGTGTTTTTTATGATTAATTTAGAACTCGGAGTGGTTATATATCCACATGAAGAAACCGGTTTTGGCTGCATTTCTTTAAATGATAGTGATATTGGTGTTGATTTTTTGAATTATGTATCGAAGAATGATAAGTTTAATGTATTCATTAATGATTGATTTTTTCTAAATATCTATAATTGAAGAAGAAATTCTTGGTTTTTCTGCTAGCTTTACGGTTTTATGGAGGGAGTAAACCTGAGGCAACTGGTACGGCTGGACGCAAGGGAGGGAGCAATGAGTCTATCGGCTAAAGAAATAGAATTAATGTCAATAAAAGGTAATGAGGATAGATATATCTATTTCATCAAGCGGGTTGCCGATAATGAGTTTACATGGGTGCTTGATAACGATGGTTTTGCTTTAAGTAGTGATGATGCTGGTAATGACTTTATCGTGTTTTGGCCTGCCAAGGAGTATGCGGAGGCTTGTGCAGTAGACGTTTGGTCTAATTATAAGGCGAAAGAAATCGAGCTGGATTATATTATTGATGAACTTTTGTCAAATCTGTCTGATGATGGTCTAAATATTGGTATTTTTATGGTTCCATCAACAACTGATACACCAATTGTAAGTGCAGATAAGTTATTGGAAGATCTACAAAACGAGTGTGAAAAATATAACTGATCTCTACTAGAAAAAAGCCGGAAGCGATCCAACGATCTATAAAAATGGCCAACCTGTAACAAATGGGAAATCATGGAAGGTTCAGGATATGGGAGAGGTTATTGGTGCAAGCGAAGGTAAACCGAGTCAGTGGATAAGAGTTGAATAAAGTGGCGGGACGATTCATGGACATCCGATTTCACAGAGAGAATATCAAAGGCTAATCAAATGATTGATATAGATTTTTCAATTAAAGGTGGCAATGTGACATTTGATGATTTTCCTATTAAGGACGGAGAGCCGCTAAGGGTTTATATCGATGATTTAAAAGAGGATATGCTTCAAGTTGAATTCCCGAAAGGATATATATTAGATGTTGGGTGGCGACCTTCTTTTGAAATTAATGGAAAGTTCTACGTGGTTTTAATTAAAGACTATGATTGGGAAAATCCAATATATTCTGAATCGGCACGTGACCTGAAAGAGTTAAAAAATAAAATCCAAAAAGCATTGGGGGAAATATAAAAAAGCTAGAGGTGATCTAAAGATCCTTCCAGCTTGCTCCTATTTGACTATCTGTATTATTAAGGCAGCATTACTCTTCGTTCAATGTGAAGGTTTATGGCGGCTATCAGATGACACTGAGCATTGACTCCCACGAGTTATGGAGTTAATTTTCCTCATGATTATGTTGATTTTTTGACGAAGTATAATGGCATGTTTATCGATGCAGGATCTTATTGCACGATACCTTTTTCAAAAGTAGATAACGGTGATATAGATTTCCAAGAAGTGTATGGGATTAATGCAATAAATCCTGGGTTTGATTTGCTCAGGGCTAATGACATTAGGGATGAAGTTATGGTTTTTGATAATCCACTTGTTATTGGTGCTGACCCCGGTGGTAATCCATTCTTGATGAATTGTAATTCAAGTGATAGTGCTGTTTATTATTGGGATAGGGCGCATATACATTCTGATGATGGCTTTGATTATCAGGAGGTAAATGAAAAAGGGAATTTTTATAAAATTTCCGACACTTTTACTGATTTTTATAATGCTATTATGTTAAATGTTGGTGGTGATGTAAATATAATAAAAGAACGACTTTGATGGTGGAAAAAAGCCGGAAGTGATCCAGCGATCTTTCCGGCTTTTTTCTATTTAACTGTCAGCGCGATTACGCTAGCATCGCCCCGGTTCAGCCCGAATAATGACCTGAACGGGTGGTGATACATTAATCCACCATCATGTTGAACAGGGGCGTTACGCGATACCTGTTCCAGGGAAAACGCATGTAGGAAGTGGTGGTATTTGGCATACGAAATAATGAGGTTTTTATGCTACTAGATTTATCAGAAATAGAATCTAAATTATATGAGAAGTTTTCTCCGTTTGGTGGGGAAATGGATGACTTGATCATGAAGGCTGGAGGGGGTTCTATTGATGATGTTATTGATTTAGAAAAGAAGCTAAATGTTAAGTTACATGATAAATTTAAGAATTTCGTTTTGAAGTATGATTTAGGTAACTTCTCCCTTGGTAGCTTTATTTTTGGTGATGATGGTGATTATCTGGGGAAGATTTTTGAGTTAAATAGTGAGAATGATTTCACTCAGTGGTGGGGGAAGGGGGCTCGCCCTGAAAATTTACTTCTTGTAACCTATAATGATCCTTATTCTATTTTGTTAGATCTGAATAGTGGAAAGGTTTATGCGATTACAAGTGAGACTGATTTAAATGAGATGAAACATATATCATCTGATTTTTTTCTTTTTTGTAGAGGTGTGAGTACTATGTTTTTAAATAAGCCTAATCCTATCGATGTGGAAAAATTAGTAGGAAGTGAAAATAAATTTTTTTGGCCTAGCTTATAGATAATAACCGGACGCGATCTCAAGATCCTTCCGGCTTTTTTATTTATCGGTTAGTGTTATTGCGCCAGCATAGCACCCGACTCAGCCTGGATCATGATCCGACCGTGCAGCGCTTCAATGCTGAACGGGGAGAGTAAGCCGCTTTGGTTAAGCCAGTCGCCTGCCAGCGTCAGTTCACCGTTGTCACCAGCCCAGTCTGCGCGTTATTGGTAGCCTTTTCCCGATAGTCATGCCTGGCTGGCGGAGTGACACATTGCCCACTCAATATCCGCAAAAGTGCCATGGATGCACTTAATCCTTTCTGTTTATGGTTACAGAACCATAGACCATAAATACATCGGTCGAACCTGACGAACCACGGTAACCCCCCTGGCCCTCATTGAGGTAACAAGCAAGGGCAGTAAATTCCCAGGCTTCATCCATCGAGGCTGTGATTTTATGTGTGGTGAGTTCGGCCTTCCCGTATTGTTCACCAAAGCGGCGTACGCCCCTGGCAAACTCTCCCAGTGAGTCGCTGACTGATGGATGCTCCCATCCCCATAACCAGGTGCCATCTTCCGTGTTGTAAGTGCCGATGACTTGCACGGGGGCAGTTATCACCATCTTCTTTTCGTTATTCGTGAAGGTGATTATCCCGGCATCAAGATCAACTGCCCATGAGGCCACATCAAGACCCCACATCTCCACGGCGGCTTGTGTACGCAATTGCATCTCGTTATTTGCGCGTTCAATCGTCAGGTGGGGGTCTGCAAGCGCGACGGTGTCGCTAGTGGCACCGGTTTCTTTGCCGCCAAAAAGCGTCTTTAAGAACTTGATCATTGATACTCTCCTGGTTTCTCATTTGGCGTGAATTGGCGTTTGCGCTATTGGCGCTGGCATTATCCGATTTTTACTATCGATTTTTACTATCCGATTTTTCGCTCTTCTTCTCCAGCCATCTTCATACAGCATGATATTTCCCTTACAGCGAATATGCCCGTGCCTTATACCCAAAACATCATTATTGCGCGGTAGATAATCTTTGCCGGTAGGGAGGGCTGGGGTAGAGTAGATTATTCCCTGAGCGCCGCTCTGGATGGGAAAATAAACACCAAAGCAGGTGGCTGAGGTGTGAATGAATAAGGAGAGACGTATGAGCATTGCTCCAGCGCTGATTACACGGGCCATTGAATGGCGCCGCACTCTGCATGCCAGCCCGGAATTGGGGTATCAGGAACACCAGACATCCCAGATGGTGGCTGAATTACTGACCCAGTTTGGTTTTCAGGTTCATACTGGACTGGCGGGAACGGGGGTGGTAGGAACGCTGGAGAATGGGCCGGGGCCGGTCATTGGGTTGCGTGCCGATATGGATGCGCTGCCGGTCACCGAGCTGGGCAATCTTCCTTATCAGTCCCGACATCCCGGTGTGATGCATGCCTGCGGCCATGACGGTCATACGGCTATGCTGTTGGCGGCCGCCTGCCACCTTGGTGAGACGTGTCGTTTTCGCGGTACGGTACACGTCATATTCCAGCCAGCGGAAGAAAACCTGGGGGGCGCGCGTCGTATGGTAGAAGAAGGGCTGTTTACGCGTTTCCCAATGGACGACATTTATGCATTGCATAATTGGCCGGGGCTACCTGTCGGGCATGTCGGGTTGAGTAGCGGGGCGATGATGGCCTCTCTGGATTCGTTCGAAATTATCCTGACGGGAAAAAGCTGCCACGCGGCGATGCCGGAAAACGGCGCAGACCCGATTATGGCGGCTTCTCAACTGGTGCTGTCGTTACAAACCATTCCCTCCCGTCGTCTGTCGCCCCAGTCGTCTGCGGTGATCAGCATCACGCAGATTGCCGGGGGCGAAGCTATTAATGTGATCCCGGAAAAAGTCGTGCTGCGTGGTACGCTGCGTTGCTTGCAAGCCTCGGTGCGTGATCAGGTCAAGGCGTTCATTGCCCAATTCGTGGCGCAAATTCCAGAGACATTCGGTGTTACCGGTACTATCACCTATTATCCCGGCTACCCGGTTACCCACAATAACGCACAGGTCGCACAAACCGTGCGGGAGGTGGCCGAAATAACATGTGGCGTCGACCAGGTGCATTGGGATATTGCGCCATCAATGGCTTCCGAAGATTTTGCCTGCATGCTTGAGCATTGCCCCGGTGCCTATTTTTGGTTAGGTGCTGATGGGGATACGCCGTCTCACCCGTTGCATAATGCCTGCTATGATTTCAATGATGCGCTCATTCCACACGGCGTTGCGATGTGGGTGGCGTTGGTGGAAAAACGCTTGCCGATTAGCTAAGAACCTATCCCACCAGGGCTATTTCACTGGCCATTTTGGCCCTGGGCAGTGCTCGAACTCCTCACGTACTCCGTGTCGTTCTGCCTGACGGCAGTGAAATCCCTGACGATACCCGTCACTGCTAACGGCCCTTGTTGGAATGGGCCGTTTTTTTGTGCTTTTTTCATGGGTTGTTGGATCAGACGAGTGTTGGACCTGACGAGTTGTGGGGCCAGGCGATAGGCCGACTCAGGGCACTTGTGGAAACGGTCTATCGTGGACAACAGACTGTGTTGTTAAGCAATGCTACAGGTTATGACATCATGTGAGTAATTTAAGGCAGGTAATGGAAACTATTTTTCCACAAAGTGATTATTTATTTTCTGCTTGTCTTAAATTGCAATAACGGAAAATAAAACAGCCATTCTTCCCCATGAGTATTGTCAGTTTATGTAATGTTACCCGATTTTTTACTGATGAAGTGTCCTGTGCGGTGGTTAGCCTATTTGTCACGTTTTTAAATTGAAAAACACATCAGGTTTTTATTTGTTTTTCATGCCATAAGTAGTGATGAAATGTTCTCTGATAGGGTGTTATAGCATGAAAATAATCGGTTTTTTTGATTCGATAATATCACACATTAAAAATAGGCTTATTCTTAAAATTGATTAGCATAGTAATTGTTTTTAAATCTAACGGAATTAGAGAGGCCAAAAATACCCGCTTTTTAGAAAATTGTAATCTGGAATTATGCCTGTGATTTGGTGGGTTTATTTCGTGTTTTGGTACTAATATTTTTTATTAACTTATTGTTTTTTAAGTGTTTTTATTTATTTTGGAGCTTTAGAATATTAAAAATATATTGGCGTTGACCACGCGTTAGCGTTATGTGTATGATTGGCTAACGAAGCAGAAATATATCTACACATTTTGAATACAGTTCTGTCGTTTTTATTTGGCTTAGTGATTCCATACGGTTTAAGAATGCGGTGAGTGAATGCGCCGAGGCGGCGGGTTCTATTTCGTGCATATCGTCGGTCGAAAAACAAATAGTGTATTTGTTCGCTGAACAGCCCGGTCTGTCATGGATTCTGGCGGGTTTTCAGTAGGATTCGACCTTATTTTCTCGGGCCAGGGTGCCCTCACGTTGGTATTGACATATGGCAAAAGGAACTGACGGTGCATCTGTCGCACCAAAGGAACGTATTAATATCAAATATGTCCCGGCCACTGGTGGTCAGCAGGCGGAAATTGAACTTCCGCTCACGTTGATGGTGGTGGGAAATATGAAAGGACGCACAGAAGAGACGCCGATTGAAGAACGTCAGACGGTGTCTATCGATAAGAATAATTTCACTTCGGTCATGAAAGAGGCCAACCTGGAGCTGAATTTCAGCGTACCTAATCGTCTGGAAGAAGACAGCCAGGATGACCTTCCCGTCAAACTCAGCATTGCTTCGCTGAATGATTTCTCTCCCGATCGTATCGCACAGCAAGTGCCGGAACTGCGCAAATTGCTGGAATTGCGAGAAGCACTGGTCGCCTTGAAAGGGCCGCTGGGTAATATTCCCGCTTTCCGTAATCGCCTGCAGGACCTGTTGTCCAGCGAAGAAGCCAGAGAGCAGCTGCTCAAAGAGCTGGATCTGGTGAAACCCGCCGAATAATTGATTGTCACTGACGAGAAGGGAAACAAACATGTCAATGGTTGAAGAACAGGCCCAGACAAGCGCGGCCGGTGGTTCATCATCGCTGCTTGAAGAGATCATGGCGCAGGCGCGCATTACCCCGGTGGATGAAGGTTATAACGTCGCCAAACAGGGTATTGCCGCACTGGTGGCAAACATTCTGGATAGCGGCAACGCAGCCGAGCCGGTGAACAAAGCGCTGGTCGACAGCATGATCGTTGAGCTGGACAAAAAACTCAGCAAACAAATCGACGTGATTCTGCATGCTCAGGAGCTACAGGAACTGGAATCCTCCTGGCGTTCACTGAAGCTGCTGATTGATCGCACCGATTTCCGTGAAAACATCAAAATCCTGCTGCTGCACGCGACCAAAGACGAGCTGCTGGAAGACTTTGAGTTTGCACCGGAAATTACCCAATCCGGTTTCTATAAACACGTGTATTCCAGCGGCTACGGCCAGTTCGGTGGCCAGCCGATCGGCGGGGTGATTGGCGATTATGCGCTGACCCAAAGCTCGCCGGACATCAAGCTGATGCAGTATGTCAGCGCGGTAGGTGCGATGGCGCATGCTCCGTTTATCTCCTCCGTTGCACCGACTTTCTTCGGTGTAGACAGCTTTACCGACCTGCCGTCGATCAAAGACCTGAAGTCGGTGTTTGAAGGCCCGACCTATACCAAATGGCGCTCAATGCGTGAGTCGGAAGATGCCCGTTATCTGGGGCTGACAGCGCCGCGTTTCCTGGCCCGTTTGCCGTATGACCCGGTAGAAAACCCCATCAAAGGGTTTAACTACAAGGAAGACATCAGCGCCAGTCACGAAAACTATTTGTGGGGCAACACCGCGTATCTGATGGGCACCGCCATTACCGATAGCTTCGCCAAGTACCGCTGGTGCCCGAACATTATCGGCCCGCAGAGCGGCGGCGCTATTACCGATCTGCCGGTGCATGTGTATGAAGCGATGGGCCAGTTGCAGGCCAAGATCCCGACCGAGGTGTTGATCACCGACCGTCGTGAATACGAAATGGCCGAAGAAGGTTTCATCACGCTGACCATGCGCAAAGACAGCGATAACGCGGCGTTTTTCTCTGCCAACTCGGTGCAGAAACCCAAGGTGTTCGCCAATACCAAAGAAGGTAAAGAGGCGGAAACCAACTACAAACTGGGTACGCAGCTGCCGTACATGTTCATCATCAACCGTCTGGCGCACTACATCAAAGTGTTGCAGCGCGAGCAGATCGGTTCCTGGAAAGAGCGTCAGGATCTGGAGCGCGAGCTGAATAACTGGATCAAGCAGTACGTTGCTGATCAGGAAAACCCGCCAGCTGATGTCCGCAGCCGTCGTCCGCTGCGTGCGGCACAAATCAAAGTGCTGGACGTGGAAGGCGAACCGGGCTGGTACCAGGTGACCATGGCAGTGCGTCCACACTTCAAGTACATGGGGGCGAACTTTGAACTGTCCCTGGTTGGTCGTCTGGATAAGGAATAACGACTGATGCCGTCGCTCTCTGCCTGGGAGCGGGGATCTGCGGCCAGCCTGTTTGATCGCATCCGGGGAGAGGAGCGTCGCTCCTCCCCCGAAACGGAATTAGAAGACTTGATCGCGTCGGTGAAACGCCAGCTTGATCAAGTGCTGAATACGCGTCCCGGCAGTTGTCGCAGCGCACCTGAGCTTGGCGTGATTGATTTTAATGACGCTACGCAGGGCGGCGCGGATATCCGGGGCAAAATCCGTGAGGCGATCCGGCAGTGTATCTGTCGCTTTGAACCGCGCATTGTCCATGTGGACGTCAGTGCATCGGACTATCTGTCCAATCCGCTGGAGATGTCGTTTCAGGTCACCGCCCATGTGCGGCTGGAAGAACTGGAACAGGTCACCTCCTTCAATATTCATATGGACAGCCACCGCCATTACAGAATGATGTGATTATGTCGCTGGAACATTTCTTCAGGGATGAACTCGCTTATTTGCGTCTGCAAGGACGTGAATTTGCCAATGCACACCCTGAACTTACCCGATTTTTGTCAGAACAGACCACGGATCCGGATGTCGAGCGATTGCTGGAAGGGTTCGCCTTTCTGACGGGTAGCCTGCGGGCGAAGATCGAGGATGAATTTCCGGAGCTGACTCACGGCCTGCTGGGCATGCTGTGGCCGAACTATTTGCGCCCGGTACCCAGCATGACCATCATGCAATTTTCGGTGCTGCCCGGTGCTATCGCGCAACCGGCGTTTGTAGCGCGTGGCTGCGAGCTGGACAGCCTGCCAATAGACGATGTGGTCTGCCATTTCCAAACCTGCCACGACGCCTGGATCTACCCGGCGGATATCCGCCAGATCAACGCGCAAAGCGGCAACGACATGTCCGCCATCACGCTGGATATTGGTCTGCACGGGCCGGTGGCGCTGGGGGATTTGCAGCTGGATAAACTGCGCTTCTTCCTGGGTGGCGACCGCTATACTGCCTACGAACTCTATTTCTGGATAGCCAGCCAGCTGTCACACATTGAGCTGGAAGTGGACGGGAAACGCTTTCGTCAGGAGGCGAGTGTACTCAAAACCGTCGGCTTTGAGCGTGAAGACGCGATGCTGCCGTATCCCGGTAATGTGTATTCCGGCTACCGTATCCTTCAGGAGTATTTCTGTTTTCCGGAAAGTTTCCTGTTCTTTCAGTTGTCCGGTGCCAGTTGGCCTGATCAGCCGCTGATGGTGACGGATTTCAAACTGCATTTCTGCTTTGACCGGCCGCTGCCGGCGGAACTGAAAATCCGCCCGGATTCGTTCATGCTCAATTGTGTACCGGCTATCAACCTGTTCCGCCATGACAGCGAACCGATCAACCTGGATGGTCGCCAGACGGACTACCCGTTGAAAGCCAGCTACCGCCACGCCGACAGCTTCGAGATTTTCTCCATCGATAAAGTGGAGGGGTGGGTGGAAGGTAACAGTGGACGCGCGCGCGGTATCCCACGGCTTTACCAACCTTTCGAGAGTTTTCAGCACCAAATCGAGCGGGCCAAAGGTCGACTGGCGCTGTATTACCGCATTCGGGTGCGCGAAGCCGTCAATGGTGATGGTTTCGATCACTTATTGTCGTTCGTGCGGGGCGACGAAAAAGAAGTCATCGACCTGGACGAGTCCATTTCGGTGAGCCTGACCTGCACCAACCGTTCGCGGGCGGCGCAGTTGCCTGTGGGGGCGATTTGCGTGCCGACCGGCAGTTCACCGTCCTTTGCCACCTTCCGTAACCTGATTCGGCCGACCCGTCCATTGCGCCCGGCACTCGATGGCAGCCTGCACTGGACGCTTATCTCCAACCTGTCATTGAACTATGTGTCGCTGCTGCGACGCGATGCGCTGGTGCAGATCCTGCGTACTTACGACTTCCCGGCACTGCATGACAAGCAGGCCGAGCAGGCATCGCGTAAACGGCTGGCGGGGATAGAAACGATCGAGACCACACCGGTAGACCGGCTGGTACAGGGGATGCCGGTACGCGGGCTCAAGTCAGTTCTCTCCGTGCGGCAGTCGGCGTTCGCCAGTGAAGGCGAGCTCTATCTGTTCAGCACTGTGCTGGCGCATTTCTTCTCGTTGTATGCCAGCGTTAACGCCTTCCACCTGCTGGAAGTGGTCAACATCGATAACAAGGAGCGCTACCGATGGCCGGTGCAGATAGGTCAGCACTCGATGATGTGACCGCAGGGCAGGCGATGTTTCGCCAGGATGCGCGCCACTTCAACTTTTTCCAACTGGTGGAGTTACTCAACCAGATGGAAGGCGTCGATCTGGAGCAGGCGCTCGACTTCCGGCCAGAACTGGAGCGCATTCGCTTTCGCTCCACCGCCTCGATTGGCTTTCACCCCAGTGATGTTCTGCGGGTAGGGGAAGATACCGACGGCAGGCAGGAGCTGGAAGTGGCGTTCCTCGGGCTGCACGGCAGCCAGTCGCCGATGCCGGGGTACTACCTTGAAGAGCTGGCGTGGGAATACGCCCAGGGCGAGCAGAAACTGGGGGTGTTCCTCGATTTCTTTCATCACCGCTTGCTGACGCTATTGCACCGTGCCTGGCGTAAGTACCGCTATCACGTGCGTTTCCAGAATGATGGCGAGGATGGCTTCTCCCGGCTGATGTTCGCGCTGGTGGGGCTGGGTAACGACGCGGTGCGCGACAGTCTGCCGGTCAACCGCGCCAAGATGCTGTCTTACGCCGGTCTGCTGGCCAGCCCCAGCCGCTCGCCGGAAGTGGTGGCTGGTCTGGTGATCCACTGCTTTGACCTGGAAGACGTCGAAGTCATCGCCTGGCAACACCGCAAAGTACCGATTTTTGAAGACCAGCAAAACCGCCTTGGGCGCGCGAATAGCCTGCTGGGTGGGGATTTTGTCATCGGCGACAAAGTAAACGACTGTGCCGGTAAATTCCTGCTCAAGGTGGATAACCTCAGCTTTAGCCGTTTTCTCAGTTTCCTGCCCAACGGCGAACATTTTCAGCCGCTGGTGCGTTTTGTTTCCTTCATTTTGCGTGATCAACTGGCCTGGGACTTACGCCTCGGTTTCGCCGAAGGGGAGGCCAGAGGGCTAAGACTGGGCGATGACCAGAGCAGCCGTCTGGGATGGAGCAGCTTTCTCGGGCAGCCGCCCGCCGACCCGTATGTGACGATTTGTGTGCAGGAGTAATTGTGAACGAAAACAACCCACTCACTCTGGTGGTGCTCAACAGCGAACAACTGGATATCAACTCGCAGGTGCAACACCGCTTTGACCACCGTGGCGGCACGCTGGGCGCATCGGAAAAAGATCAATGGCAGTTGCGCGACCGGCTCGGCGCAGTTTTGCCGGAGCATGCACGTATCGAATTACAGGATGGCTATTTCTGCGTCTGCGACTTGAGTGGCCAGACCTTCATCAATGGCGCGTTGTCGCCCATCGGTCGTGATCGCCGGGTGCGTTTGGCGCAGGGTGACGAACTGGTGATTGGCCCATTCCGGCTTGGGGTTTACCTCGACGATCCCGCTTTCGAGCAGGATATCGATCAGGTGCTGGGGCAACGCCCCGGTGATGTGCTGGAAGGGTGGCTTGGGGAAGAACAACGCCGTGCGCCCGCCGATGACACGGCGGCGGACCGATTTAATGACCCGTTGTGGGCGCTGCAGCAGGAACAGAGCCGCTCGCTACTGGCAACGGAGGCTGAGCGCGGTGATGAACTGCCGACCTCGCTTTCTTCTTTTTCTGCCGTTGAGGACACCATGGATCAGAAATTTGTGGAATTACCGACCATTGACAATCCGCATACCGGTACCGCGTTTGGCGCATCGGTGGATGCGGTGACGCTGGCACCGCTGTTGCGCGGGCTGGGCGTATCACTCAATACCGGCGATGAGCAACAACTGCGCGAGATGCTCGAAGAGATGGGCAAAAGCCTCAAAGCGATGGTGGAAGGCTTGCTGACGTTGCAGGCCGATCAGGCAGCGCTGGCGGATACCCATTTGCGGCCAATCGAAGATAACCCGTTGCGTCTGGGGCTGGATTACACCGACACCCTGTCGCTGCTGTTCGCCGACGATAAAAGCCCGGTGCACCTGTCCGCCCCGGCGGCTATCAGCGAAGTGCTGAGTAATATGCAGGCGCATCACCGGGCTAACCAGCAGGCGATCGCCGTGGCGCTGGAGAGCATTTTACAGGCGTTTTCACCGGCGGCGCTGCTGGGGCGTTTCGAGCATTATCGCCGCAGCGGCGAGCGTCAGGCGCTGGATGACGGTTGGGCGTGGCAGATGTATCAGCACTATTACCGCGAACTGACCTCACCGCGTCAGCAAGGGTTCCAGAAACTTTTCCATCAGGTGTATGCACAGGCGTATGACCGCGCCGTTCGTCAGCAACAGGAGCAGAAATAATGCTGCGAGCCTTAATGCTGCGAACCGGGTGGTTATGCGTCCTGATGCTGCTGCTTCCCGGTTGTACCACGCTCGGCAAAATGGCGAAGGTGGCGGCCAATCCGGACATTCAGATTGGCAGCAATGATAACCAGCCTTCGACCGTCGGCTTTAGCCTGCTGGCCGAGCCGGACGTTAACCCCAGTGAGAGCGGCGACGCGGCACCCATCGAGTTTCAGGTGGTGATGCTGGCGGAAGACTCCCGCCTGCTGGCGACCGACTATGACCAGGTGACCGGCGACATCGAAAAAGCGCTGGCTAAAAACTACGTCAGCCACCAGGACTACACGCTGCTGCCAGGGCAGTTCAAATACCTGCCGCCGGTCAAACTGGACGAGAAAGTGCATTACATCGGGGTGATTGCCAAATACGCCGACCCGGACAGCGCCGAGTGGCGCAAGGTTATCAAACTGAAAAACACCGGCCGCACTTATCAGCTTCTGGTGCATCTGCGCCGTGAAGAAGTCGAAATCAAGAAAGATCAAGAAGAAGAATAACTATGTCGAGCCGAAATCGGATTATTTGGCGGGAAGGGCTGTTCATCAAGCCGCAGCATTTCCAGCAACAGCAACGACACACCGACTACGCGCTGCACGCCCGTCTTAGCGCGCTCAGTGATTATTTCTACGGCCTGCAATCGCTGGCTATTAACGAAGAATACCTTAACTTCGGGCGTATCGCGCTGGTGAACGCCACCGGCGTGATGCCGGATGGCACGGTCTTCAATATCCCAGGGGATGACGCGCTGCCGCAACCGCTGGAGATTACCGATGTGGCGCTGGCGAACCAAAAGGTCTATCTGGCGCTGCCGTTGGCGGTGAACGGTGTGAGCGAAGTCGGGCAGGCCGGTGCCGGTATTGCCACCCGGTTGCAGTCGCACCGGCATGATGTGCGTGACTTGCACAGCGAAGGTGGTGACGTGGTATCGGTGGAAGTGGGCAAGGTCAGTCTGCGGCTGATGCTGGAGCGTGATGACCGTAGTGCCTACGCGTCGCTGGCGATCGCCAACATCCTCGACAAACGGCCGGACGGTGGGCTGGTTCTTGACCCTAACTTTATGCCGTGCAGCATCAGCGTCACGGCGATTCCGAGCCTGAAACGCTTTCTGGGGGAATCGGCCGGTCTGGTGGCAGAACGCGCCCGCAGTCTGGCTCAGCGTATCGCCGCGCCCGGTCAGCAAGGGGTGGCGGATGTGGCGGAATTCATGATGCTGCAACTGCTTAACCGCGCCCAGCCGCAACTGTCGCATCTGGCGCGCCTCGGCACGTTACACCCGGAGCGGCTGCATGAAGCGCTGGTGCAACTGTGCGGTGAGCTGATGACCTTTACCGATGAATCGCGCCTGCCGCCGGAGTTTCCCGCTTATCGTCATGAGCATCAGCAATCGAGCTTTGAGCCGCTGATGATGGCGCTACGTCAGGCGTTGAGTACCGTGCTGTCGCCACGTGCGGTGTCGATTCAGATGAAGGCACAGCCTTACGGCGTCAGGGTGGCGCTGGTGGGCGATGCCGAACTGATGGCCAGTGCCGAATTTGTGCTGGCGGTGCGCGCCCGTATGCCGCAAGAACATTTGCGCAAGCAACTGCTGCAACAAACCAAGATCGCCTCCAGCGACAAAATCCGCGAGCTCATCAGTCTGCAACTGCCTGGCGTACCGTTGCTGCCGCTACCGGTGGCACCGCGTCAGTTGCCGTACCACGCCGGTTACAGCTACTTCCAGTTGGACAGGCAAAGCCCGGCCTGGAAATCGCTGGTCACCAGCAACACGCTGGCGTTCCACATCGCTGGCGAGTTCCCGGAACTGGATATGCAACTGTGGGCCATCCGCGGCCAGTAGTTAACAGGAGGAACCTGTGAGTACCGACATCATTAAAAATGACCAGTTAGGCGACCTGCTGTATGACAACGCCCGGCAACTGGATATGGATTCCGATTACTGGTTCCGCCTGCGCGGGCAGAGCATCAACCCGATGATCGATGCTGTGACCCCGCTGCTGGGCATGGTGGAGCGGGTGCGCCAGCTGTCTGAATACGATGGCGTGGCGGAGCTGTACCAGCGGGTGCAGTCCGAAATTCAGGCCATCGAGCAGGAACTGCATTCCCACGGTTACGAAAACGGCGTGATCCTGTCGTTTCGCTACATTCTGTGCACGTTTATCGATGAAGCGGTGATGGGACGGGAGTGGGGAGGCCAGAGCGTGTGGTCGGCCCATTCGCTGCTGACCCGTTTTCACAATGAAACCTGGGGTGGCGAGAAGGTGTTCGTGCTGCTGGAAAAACTGCTGGATGACCCGGTGCGTTATCGCGACATTCTGGAGTTTATCTACCTGTGCTTGTGCCTTGGCTTTGAGGGCCGTTACCGGGTGATGACGCAAGGGCGAGAAGAGCTGGACCGGGTGGTGCGCCGCTTGCATGACACCCTGCGACCAGAGCCGGAAAACTCGCCGACGGTGTTTCACCTCAATCTGGGACAGCAATCTTCCCGTTACCACCTGCGTAAACAGATTTCGCTGCGCGCCTTGTTCCTCGGCCTGTGCGTGGTGATGGCGGTGGCGTTTGGCCTGTATCACTACCAGCTAACCAACCAGACCCAGGACGTACTGCGTCAACTGGGCGAATTATTACAATAACAGGAGCGTATTCTCGTGATTCGAATCGAACTGCCGATCCTGGTTGAGCGACTCAACCCGCTGTGCCGCCACATGATGGAAGAAGCGGCCGCGCTGTGTATTCAGCATCAGGGCGCGGAGATCCGCATTGAGCACCTGTTGCTGAAAATGCTGGAAACACCGTTGTGCGACGTGCGCCAGATCCTCAAACGCGCTGGGGTAGAGGCCGACGAACTGGCGGCATTGCTGCAACCCAATGCGGCGGATAAAGGCTTTGAGTCAGGCTACCCGTCGTTTTCACCGCTGCTGGTGGAGTGGTTACAAGACAGCTGGTTGCTGGCTTCGGCTGAGCTTCAACACGCCCGCCTGCGCAGTGGCGTACTGCTGCTGGTGCTGCTGATGACGCCGACGCGTTATCTGACGGCCGCGGTAACTCGCCAGCTGGCACAAATTAACCGTGAGCTGCTGCGCCAGCAGTTTGACGAGTGGGTGAAAGACTCGGCGGAAACCGAGGTGGTGACCGCCGCAGGCGTCGCACCGGAGCAGGCTGCGACGGCGACCACCCAGCTCTCCCGTTACACCCAGAATGTCACCGAGTCGGCCCGTCAGGGCAAGCTGGACCCGGTGTTGTGCCGCGATCACGAAATCGACCTGATGATCGATATCCTCTCGCGCCGCCGTAAAAATAATCCGATTGTAGTCGGTGAGGCGGGGGTAGGGAAAAGCGCGCTGATTGAAGGGCTGGCACTGCGTATCGTCGCCGGACTGGTGCCGGAACGGCTGCGGGATGTGGAATTGCTGACGCTGGATCTGGGTGCCATGCAGGCCGGTGCGTCGGTGAAAGGCGAATTCGAGAAGCGCTTTAAAGGGGTGATGCAGGAAGTCAAAGAGGCACCGAAGCCGATTGTGCTGTTCATTGACGAGGCGCACACACTGATTGGTGCGGGTAATCAGGCCGGGGGGCTGGATGTATCCAACCTGCTGAAACCGGCGCTGGCTCGGGGGGAGTTGCGCACCATCGCGGCGACCACCTGGAGCGAGTACAAAAAATACGTGGAAAAAGACGCCGCGCTGTCGCGCCGTTTCCAACTGGTGAAGGTGGGTGAGCCGAACGTCGAACAAGCCACGGTGATCCTGCGTGGGCTGCGCAGAATTTACGAACAGTCACACGGCGTGTTGATTGACGAGGAAGCGTTGCAGGCGGCGGCCAATTTGTCTGCGCGCTATATCTCCGGGCGTCAGTTGCCGGATAAAGCTATCGACGTGCTGGACACCGCCTGTGCGCGTGTCGCCATCAATCTGACCACACCACCGCGCGCGGTCAGCCAGTTGCAGACCCGTCTGCACCAGCAGGCGCTGGAAATCGCCCAGTTGGAACGGCAGGGCCGTATTGGGTTGGGTGATACGCAGGAGCGGCTGGTCACGCTGCGTGAGGCTCGTGAAACCGATGCGGCGACACTGGCGCAACTGGAAGCCGACTGGCAACACCAAAAAACGCTGGTGCAGCAGATTGTTGCCTTGCGTACCGCGCTGCTCAATGATGCGCCGCCGGAGGATTTTGATGCCGCCGCCGCGGCGGCGGAGCTGGCCGATAACGAGCGGGCGCTGGCTGAACTACAACAGCCGTCAGTACTGGTGTCACCGCATGTGGATAAAACCCAGATTGCCTCGGTGATCGCCGAGTGGACCGGTGTGCCGCTAAACCGCATTTCCCAGGGGGAACTGGATGTGGTCACCCGCCTGCCGGATTACCTTGGCGAGAGCATCAAAGGGCAGCAACTGGCTATCGCTCAGTTGCACAAACATCTGTTGACCGCCCGTGCCGACCTGCGCCGTCCCGGCCGACCGCTGGGGGCCTTTTTGCTGGTGGGGCCGAGTGGGGTCGGTAAAACCGAAACCGTGGTGCAGATTGCCGATCTGATGTTTGGCGGTCGTCATTACCTCACCACCATCAACATGTCCGAATACCAGGAGAAACACACGGTATCTCGCCTGATCGGCTCGCCGCCGGGGTATGTCGGCTTTGGCGAAGGCGGGGTGCTGACCGAAGCGATTCGCCAGAAACCCTATTCGGTGGTGCTGCTGGATGAAGTGGAGAAAGCCCACCCGGATGTCCTCAACCTGTTCTATCAGGCGTTTGATAAAGGCGAACTGGCCGATGGCGAAGGGCGACTGATCGACTGTCGCAACGTGGTGTTCTTCCTGACCTCCAACCTCGGGTTCCAGACGATTGTCAATTTTGCCGACCGGCAAAGCGAACTGCTGGATGCGCTCTACCCGGAACTGGCGGCGTTCTTCAAACCGGCGTTGCTGGCGCGTATGGAAGTGATCCCATACCTGCCGCTGGACCACGACACGCTGGTTGAGATCGTACAGGGCAAGCTGTCCCGTCTGGTGACGTTGCTACAACAGCGCTTTGGTGCCGAGGTAGTCATCGACGATGCCGTGCCGGAAGAAATTCTGCGTCTGGCCAACCGCAGCGAGAACGGGGCGCGCATGCTGGAGTCGGTGATCGACGGTGCGCTGCTGCCGCCGGTGTCGTTGCAGTTGCTGCAACGTCTGTCAGCCGGTCAGCCGGTCAGCCGTATTCATTTCCGGGTGGAAGACGGCCAGTTCCGGTCTGAGGTGGAGGGCTGAGCATGCAAGCGGCCCTCTCTCTGGCGTTCTCGCTAACCCGTCACCGGGACGAAGCCGGTCTGTGTGACTGGCTGCTCGGCACGCTGCGCTCGGCATGGCAGCCGCAAGGGGTGTTGCTGGGAATGGTGGACGTTAGCGGGCGTCAGTTGGTTTGTAACGGCTGGGTGCATCGCACTCCATTGTCGTTGTCGCTCGGTGTGGATGATTTCAGCCATCCGCTGGCCTATGTGCTGCTTAAGAATCAGGTGCGCAGTTGGGCCTCGCTGTACGGCGGTGCCCGTGTTGAGCACGAAGGGTTTCGCCAGTTACTGGCTGATGCAGGCACCGCCTGTGGCCTGCACGCCATGCCGTTGCTGGCCGAGGATGGCCGTGCACTGGCGGTACTGGCGTTGCTGGATACGCCGGAGCGGTTGCAGGCGCTGGGGCGACGTGATGACTACGTGCAACTGGCACAGATATTTTGCAGCCAGCTGGCGTTGATCCGCGATCTGGGGCGCAGCCAGCGTGAGCAGACCGCGCTGCGCGATTCGTTACGCCAGATGAAAGACGAAGGCGCACTGCGGCAGGAACGGGAAAAACGGGTGGCGGACGCGTTGATTGGGCAGTCCGTCGCGGTGCGGCAGCTGCATCAACAGATTTGTCAGGCAGCCGCTCATCGCCTGGCGGTGTTGATTCACGGCGAAACTGGGGTGGGCAAAGAGGTGGTAGCACGGTTGTTGCACCAGTGCTCCGATCGCGCCGGGCGGCCGTTTATCGCCATCAATTGTGCCGCTATTCCGGAAAACCTGATTGAAAGCGAGCTATTCGGCTATGAGAAAGGGGCGTTTTCCGGCGCGCAGAGCAACAAAATCGGGCTGGTGGCGCAGGCCAACGGTGGCACGCTGTTTTTGGATGAAGTGGGCGATATGCCGCCGTTGATGCAGGCCAAATTGTTGCGGGTGCTGGAAACACACAGCTTCCGCCCGCTGGGAGCCGGGAAGGAGAGTCACTCCGATTTTCGGCTGATCGCCGCCACGCACCAACCGCTGGAGCAGCGGGTCGCTGAAGGGCAGTTTCGCCAGGATCTCTATCACCGGCTGTGCCAGTGTCTGGTGCAGGTGGCACCGCTGCGCGATCGCCCGGACGACATCAGCCTGTTGTGCGAGCACTTTATCGGGCAGTTCGCCCAACAACAGCAAAAACCGTTGGGGCCGCTGCATCGCACTTTTCTTAAGCAACTACTGGGGTATGACTTCCCCGGTAATGTGCGCGAACTCCGCAACCTGCTGGAAGTGGCGTGCGCCCATACGCCGGAAGGTGAGCCGATCCGCCTGGAGTCGTTGCCGCCTGAATTACACCAGCGGGTATGCAGTAGCGCTGCCGCCGACAGCGACGCGTTCCACCATATTCAGGACCTGCGTATCGCCACCCAACAGTACGAGGCGGCGGTGATTGCCGCGCGTCTGCGCCAGTTTCAGGGTAACCGCCTGCTGGTAGCGGAAAGCCTGAATATTCCTAAACGAACCCTGGATCACAAGTGCCAGAAACTGGAGGTGAATTGATGATGCTGACGATGGTGCCGTTGCTGATGGCGGCAGTCGGCTCGCCCGACCCTGCCTGGCAATCGCTGTGGGAACAGTGCCGTAATGAGACATCGCCGCAGGTGCGTCTGGCCTGTTATGACGCGTTGGGACGCGAGAGCGCGCGAGCAAACGACCCTTCGTCCGCGCTGAATCATGGCGGTACGGCGGAGAATGCGTTTCGTCTTAACCGTGAGGCGGCCAATGGCGATATCACCCTGACGCGCACGCTGGCGGATGGCAACACGCTGGTGATCAGTTGCGCCAGCAGCATTACCCACCTGCGGCTGACGCTGAGCCAGCCGTGGTCAGGTGACAACGTGACCTCTCAGTTGGATGGGGCCAGCGCACCGGATAACTGGTTCGTGCGTAATCGCGGCACCTTGCTGGAGTTTGGCCGTGGTCTGCCCGCTATCGATGCGCTCAAGCGTTGGGTCGGCCATCAGGAACTGGTGCTCAACGGCGAACAAAACCAGATAGTGCGTATCGACCTCACCGGGTTGGGTGACGCGTTGACACCGCTGCGCCAGCAGTGTCGCTGGTAGGGGCGATGAGTATGCATGCACACCCCTGGTGTAAACGATTACTGACGTCATTGCCTGATGAGGCGCTACGTGCGGCGGTAGCCGCGGATGACCCGTTGTGGGAGCAGGTGGAAACCGAGCTGGTCAAGTTGGGGTCGCTGGCGCACAGCCAGGTGGATCTTAACGCGGTTGCCGGTCAATGCCTGACGTTGCTGGAGAGCCGAACCAAAGACATGCGGGTGCTGGTGCAACTGCTGCGTTGCCTGCAACACCCGGCCAAGGCGACACCATTCGCCACCGCCATCATGTTGCTCGATAGCTGGCTGGAGGCTTACTGGACGGTGGCGTTTCCGGCCAGTCCGGCACAAAAACAGAAGCTGATGGTGCAAATCATCCGCCGTTTTGAAGGCGTGCTGCCCCGTATGACGGAGCAGGCCTCGGGGGCGGAATTAGGCCAGTTGCATCAGCTGGCGGAACAACTGGCCTCGCGCTGGCGTGGGCTGGCGTCCAGCAATGCGGACCTCACCGATGAACTGGTGGCAGCGCTTCACCGTGCCCGGCAACGCCATCAGGCGCAGGAGAAAGCCAACCAAGCGGCGACGGCACCGACGTCGGGCGCGCAAGGCGCAACCAGCGCGGAGGGGGGCACCGGGAACAGTGGTCACAGCAGTACAGCCAGTGTGGCGGCGACGGTCGATATCAACAGTTCGGACGATCGTAGCTGGAAGCAGACGCAACTTACCGTAGCGACGTTGCTGATCGAGCGCCAGCCGGAAGCGCCGGTGGGATATCGCCTGCGCCGTAATGCTATCTGGGCGGGGATTACCACCCCACCGATGGCGGCGAGAGGTAACAAAACCCAGTTAGCGCCGGTATCGCCTGACCGGGTGGATGAATACCACAGCGCGCTTGGACAGGCAGATCTGGCGCTGTGGAACAAGATTGAACAGAGCCTGACGCTGGCACCGTACTGGTTTGACGGCCACATGCTGTCAGCGACGGTAGCGACCCGGCTGGGGCATGGCGCTGTCGCCAGTGCCATCGCCGATGAACTGGCGGCGTTTCTCACCCGGCTGCCGGAATTACGCGAGCTGTCGTTTAGCGATGGGTCGCCGTTTCTGTCGGCCAAATGTGCCCAGTGGCTGCAATCCGCCCAGCCAGGGCGTGGTAGCGGTGGCATTCAGCGACAGGACGACCTGGCGGCAGAGGCGGCGGCGTGCTGCGCCGAGCAAGGGCTGAGCGCCGCGCTGTCGTTACTGGATGAACGCATTCGACGTTTGAAAGAACCGCGTGAGCGTTTTTTGGCCGAGCTGGTATTGGCGGATTTACTGGCGGAAGAAGGCATGAAAGCACTGGCGGCACAGCATTATCAGCACCTGTGGCAGGAAAGCGAGCGATTGGGCCTGATGCAGTGGGAACCGGGAATGGTCAGTCGACTGGAGCGGCTGAGCGCGTCCCGCAGGAAATAAGACATTCGGAGTTGAATGGTCACTTATGTTGAAAATAATCATTACCTTTCTGCGGCAACAGCTGCCGAAACTGAAACCGTCCTGGCTGCTGTTGGGGGTGGTGGTATGGGTAGTTGCGTTGGTGCTGGCTTGGTGGCTGGGGCCGCGTCTGCTGCTTGGCGAGATGCGCCCACTGCAAAGCGTGTGGGGTCGCGTGGTGTTCACGCTGGTCTGGCTGTGGCTGGGGTTTGCCTACAGTGCCTGGCGTGTCTGGCGTCGGGTACAGCAACTGCGTGCGGAACGCCGTGAACAGCAGACTATCGAGCAAGACCCCTTGCAGGTATACGTTGATAGCCAGCAAACCTTTCTGGACCGTTGGCTACAGGCGTTTCAAACCCAGCTCGGCAAAAAGGCGTTGTACGCCATGCCCTGGTATCTGGCGATTGGTTTGTCCGGCAGCGGTAAAAGCAGCCTGATCCATCGTGCTAACCCGGCCAATAAGCTCAACCCGAAGCTGGATGCGGAGTTGCGTGAAGTCGCTGGCGGCCAGCAGGTGAACAGTTGGGTTGGTGAGTCAGCGGTTATCTGGGATCCGAGCGGTCACTTGCTGGCGCAACCGGAGATCGGCGCAGAGCCGTCGGCCGGGCGTCACGCGCGTCTGTGGCAGCATCTGCTGCAATGGCTGAGCCTCAACCGTCGTCGCCAGCCGCTCAACGGGCTGGTGCTGACTATCGACCTCTCCTGGTTGTCGCAGGCCAGCGTGTCGGAGCGCAAGGCCTATGCGCAGGTGATGCGCGCCCGCCTGCAGGAGATTGCGGTCAACATCAATACCCGTTTGCCGTTGTATGTGGCGCTGACCCGTCTGGACATGCTGCGCGGTTTTGACGTGGTGTACCGTTCGCTGAACCGGGAGGCACGTCAGGCGGTGTTGGGGGTGACGTTTACGCCACAGGCCAGCCACGGCAAAGGCTGGCTGGAAGAGCTGGAGCGCTTCTGGGATGAGTGGATCACCAGCCTTAACAATAACCTGCCGGAAATGCTGCTGACGCAGTCGGACAGCGGTGTACGCAATACGCTGTTTACCTTCGTGCGTCAGTTGGCCGGGCTTAAGGATTATGTGACGGAAGTGTTGAACGAAACACTGGCGACCGGCGACGACCGTGCATTTTTGGTACGCGGCGTTTACGCCAGTTCGGTGTATCAGCAGGGGGTGCCGTTTGACGCCTTCGCTCAGTCGGCTTCGCGCCGTTACCAATTGCCGGAGCCGATTAATGCGGCGATGCGCGGCGAATCTAATACCTTCTTCGTACAGAAACTGTTCCCAGAGGTGATTTTCCCGGAGGCCAGTCTGGCAGGGGAAAACCGGCTGCACAGCCTCTATCGCCGTCGCCGCATGAGCATTGGGGTGACCTGCATGGTGCTGTTTGGGCTGGCGATGATCGGTAGCTGGCACCATTTCTACCGGGTCAACGAAGAGGCCGGTCGTAACGTGCTGACCAAAGCGCAGGCGTTCATCGGCACCAACGAGCTGGAAGGGCAGGCGGGATACGGCTACCAGCAGTTGCCGCGTTTGAATTTGATCCGCGACGCTACTCTGTCGTTCGGTAACTACCATGAACGTACGCCGATGCTGGCGGATCTTGGCCTGTATCAGGGCGATAAGATTGGCCCCTACGTGGAAGGTTCGTACCTGCAAATGCTTAACCAGCGCTTCTTGCCTGCGGTGATGCAAGGGCTGCTGGAAGACCTGAATCAGGCTCCGGCGGGTAGTGAACAAAAGCTCACTATTTTGCGGGTAATGCGGATGCTGGACGACGCCTCCGGGCGTAACAAGACGCTGGTGGAGCAGTTTATGGCGCTGCGCTGGCAGAAGGCGTTCCCCGGTCAGGGCAAGGTGCAGGAACAACTGATGCAGCATCTGGATTACGCGCTGGATCATACCGACTGGCATCAGTCCCGCGAGCAAAAGGATACGGTGGCGATCTCGACGTTTGCACCGTTTGTCGACCCGATCGCCAGTGCCCAGCGCGAGCTGAGCAAGCTGCCGATGTACCAGCGTGTCTACCAGAGTCTGGTGATGAAAGCGACGCAGGTGCTGCCGCCGGATCTGGCGCTCCGCGACGAGGTCGGGCCGACGTTTGACTCGGTATTTAGTTTGCGTAATGACAAGGCAGGCACCGTACCCCGCTTGTTGACCTATCCCGGTTTCAGCGATTTTTACCTCAAGCAGGATAAGACACTGCTGGACCTGACCGCGCTGGATGCCTGGGTATTGGGGCAGCGTGAGCGTGCTCACCTGAGCGAGGCAGACCGTAAGGAAATTCTGCGGCAGGTGAATGACCGCTATATCACCGACTACATCAACCAGTGGCAAAAAGCGCTGGCGAATATCGATGTGCAGCCGTTGGAAAGCCCGGAGCAGGCGCTGAACATACTGACCGACATTACCGGTAATGATCAGCCGTTCCAGCGGGTGCTGACCACGGTGAGTGACAACACCCGTATCCGCAAGCTGGCGGATGACGAGAACGACACCGCGCAAGGCATCAATACCCGTATTGGTCGTCCGTTCATGACGATTAACGCCGCGTTGAGCGGGCGGGGTGAACAGGGGCCGCTGGTGCAGGAGGTCAATCAGAAGCTGACCGATCTCTACCACTATCTCGATCAGATTGTGAATGCGACGGATCCGGGGCAGGCAGCACTGAAAGCGGTGCAGGCGCGTCAGGGCAACAAGTTCGCTGACCCGGTGTTCGCGTTGCAGCAGTATGCTCGCAGCCTGCCGTCGCCGCTCGATCGCTGGGTCGGTCAACTGGCGGGAGAAAGCGCCAGTCTGGTGACCGGTCTTGCCATGTCGTCACTGAATCAGGAATGGCTGGACAAGGTGGTGACGCCGTTTAATGAAAAACTGGCGGATCGCTACCCGTTCAACCCATCCTCTGACAAGGATGTTCCGCTCTCCGAGATGGAACGCTTCTTCGCGGCTGGTGGCACGCTGGATAACTTCTACCAGACCAACCTCAAATCCATCATGGAAGGCGGGATGCTGGAAGGGGAAGGTGCGTCGGTAATGCAAACCGATCTGGTGAAACAGCTTGATCGCGCGACCCGTATCCGCCAGACGCTGTTTAACGCACAAGGCAGCCTGGAAATCCACTTTGTGGTGGAACCGGTGGAACTGACCGCTAACAAGCGTCGCAGTGTTCTGAACCTTGACGGACAGTTGCTGGAATACAGCCACGGACGCCGCACCAAAACGCCGCTGGTGTGGCCGAACAGCATGCGTGACGGCGCTGAAAGCAAGCTGACGCTGGTGCCGGATGACCGCGAGCGCTCGCCACGTAGCCTGAGCTTCACCGGACCGTGGGCCATGTTCCGCCTGTTGACCAACGGCCAGCTAACCCAGGTCAACGACAATACGTTCGACGTGCGCTTCTCACTGGAACAAGGTGGCATGACCTATCGGGTGTATACCGATGCCAGCCATAACCCGTTTGCCGGTGGCCTGTTTAGCCAGTTCAAGCTGCCTGATTCTCTCTATTAACCCAGAGGGCGAGCGGGCATCGGCCTGCTCGCCCGTAGCCGGATGACGTGATATGCAAGATGCACAACAGGCCCTGAAAGTGGGCCGTGATCCACGGATGCTGCCTGAGTACGAGGCGTTACGCGCGGAAATCAACAAGCTAAGCCATGCATCCCGCCCGGAAGTGGACTGGATGCGGGTGCACGATATGGCGACCGCGATTTTTGAAAAGCAGGGCGTCGACCTGCAAACCGCTATCTATTTCACCCTGGCGCGCTCGCGTCTGGCCGGGTTGAACGGTTTTACCGAAGGGTGCGAGTTTCTCGCCAACCTGATCGTGACCCAGTGGGAGAATTTCTGGCCGCCGGTGCATCAGGAACGGGCGCGTATCGAAGTGTTGGACTGGTTTATCGCCCGCATCAGCGAGGTGATCCGCCAATACGCTATCAGCCACGAACATAAGCGGCTGGTGTATCGCTGCGAGCGCGCGCTGCAATTAATGAGCGAAAAGCTGCATAACTCGGGCCTGAGCCGTATTCCGCGGGTGGAAAACCTGCTGCACTTTATCGAAGGCTATACCCATCTGTTCGATGAAACCGAGATTGTGATTGTGTCTGACGATCAGACACTGAAGAAACAGCAGGACATGCAGATCCCGCCGATGGTGTTCTTCCAGTCTGATATGGAGCCGGGCGGCATGGCGTCTGCGGCCGCCGCCGCCCAGCCAGCGCTGCCGTCGGGCAGTATTTTGGTCGGGCGGGAGAAAGGGCAGATGAAACCTACCGTATTGAAAATTGAAGCGCACCGTAAGCCGAAACCGGGCTGGTTCTGGTTTGCTTGCGGTGTGCTGAGCTGTGCGCTGCCGGTAGCGGCCATCACCGGCTGGCAGTACTGGCAGAATCAGAAAGCCGAGGCGCTGGCGCTGTTACAGCAACCAGCGTACACGCTGCCTGCTGCACCGGATCATAACGACATTCGCCGGGTACGCATCGTGCTGGGTGAGCAGAAGCTGCAAAGCATGGAAGGCGAACTGATCAACCGCTATCAGGCGCAACTGGAGCAGGTGAAAAACGCCTCGTCGTTCTACCTCTACCAGTATGGCGAGGGGCTTAAAGGCGTGATGCAACAACTGTATCCCGATTCGCTGGCGGTGAAAGAGATGGACCGACAGTGGCAGATAGCCCTCGACCGTCAGCAAGGTGACAAGCCGCCGCGTGTCAGCGGTTACGAGCTGGCGCGCGCCGAAGTGGGCGATACCCTGCAACAGTTGCTGGATTTGGAAAAACAGCGCCGGACGGTAACCATTTCGTACCTGAAATCTCAACTTTATGATATCCAAAAAGATTTGTCCTCCGACGTGCCTTTTGGCATTCGCCTGCGGACGCTGGAGGCGCGCAAAGCCGCCAGTCAGTCGCTGACCCCGGCGGAATTACGCGGTATGGAAGACGAACTGCGTGCTTTCACCATCCGGCTGTACCGCTTGCAACAAGGCGAGAGCGGCAGGTAAAGACTGTCGTGAAGTAAATACTGGCGCGCCGGGCGGCATCGTCGGCCGCCCGCCGGATATCACCAGGGTAATGACGGTAACATGATGAGAAAAATACGATTAGTGGCGGCGCTGTCCTGTAGTTTGCTGGCCGCCTGTCAGGCACCGGTGTCGTCGCTGTCCGACGCGGATTTGCGCCAGTCGGCGGAGCGGGGCAACGGTGAAGCGCAGTATCGGCTGGCGAAGCAACTCGCTTCCCACTCGCATTACGTTGAAGCGATGAAGTGGATGCAAAAAGCCGCCGCCTTGACGGATGTCTCCGCTGCCAGCAAAGACACCCGCGCCGCAGCGGCATTACAGGTGGGTGACTGGTATCAGGCCGGATTGGGTGAGCCGAAAAATACGCCGCTGGCACGCCAGTGGTGGCAGAAAGCCTCACGGCTGGGGAGTGGCGAGGCGGGTTACCGGCTGGGGACCGATTGTCAGGCACAGCATCAGGGTAAACTGGTTGCCGCCTGTCTGGATGCCTTCGAACGTGCGGCGGATAACCAGTATGCACCCGCGCAACTGGTGGTCGCACAGTGGTATACGGCGCATCCCGGTGCGGAAAAAGAAGCGACCGGATGGATAGAGAAGGCGGCGGATTTGGGCGATCGGGACGCGCAGTACCAGCTTGCCCAGCGCTATGAGCAAGGCAAAGGTGTCGCGAAGCGTACCGATCTGGCCGAGCGCTGGTATTTCCGGGCGGCAGACCGGGGGCAACCGCAGGCCCAGTTGTGGATGGCAAAACATGCCGAGGGGAAAGACGCGCTCGACTGGTACCAGAAAGCAGCGGCTAACGGCGAAGCCGATGCACAGCTGTGGCTGGCACAGGCTTACCGTGACGGCAATAAAGGGCTGGTGAAGAACGACAAACAGGCGCACTACTGGCTGGATCGCGCTTCTGGCAAGGGCAATGGCGAGGCGGATTACAAGCTGAGCCAGATGCAGTCAGACGCTACTAAACGGGAATACTATCTGGTGCTGGCGTCGGCGGCGGGGTATGTCCCGGCGTCGCGAGAACTGGGCAACTGGCTGCTCAAACGCGGCGAACTGGAGCGGGCCCGCGAGGTGTTCGCCAAAGCGGCGGCGACCGGTGATACCGAATCCCGGCTGGCCTATGGCGAGATATTGCGACTGGGGCAGGGCGGTAAAGCGGATTATGTGGAAGCGATGAAGCAATATCGCTTCGCGGCGCATGACGGCAACCGCATGGCACAGTATCGTATGGGCATGATGCGCCAGGATGGGCTGGGCGCGTCACGTAATCGTATCCACGCCTACGCCTGGTATTCGCTGGCGGCGACCGAAGGCATGGCGGAGGCGCTCGCTGCCCGTAATGACCTGGAAGCGACCATGCAACCGGATGAGATTAAGGCTGCCCAAAAACTGGCGATGCACTGGTCAAGCGGGAAAGAGACCGATACGCAGTGATGTGTGCGCTATGCCGTCGAAGGTGGGTCGGTAGTAATGATAAAATCAACGTTGCCAGCAATAACGTTGCCAGCAATAACGTTGCTAAAAATAAAACCAATAAAACCAATAAAACCAATAAAACCAATAAAACCAATAAAACCCAAGGAAATTGTATGAAACGGAACGGATATCTTGCTTTGCTGCTGGGTATGACGGCGTTGTCGTCGCAGGCGGAGGTGAAGACACCTTATCAGGTTGAACAGGGTAAGGTGGTCTACCGGGTGTCGGTGAATGCCGATCCGCAGGTGTTGGCCGGTGCAAAACCGGACGATTTTCGGGTGTTACTGCGGGAAAAGCGCGTTGCGCTGGCGGTATCCGGCTCACGTTACTACTGCAATCAGCAACCGCTGCCGAATGGCTTCAAGCCGGAAAGCGCCAAATTGCGCTATGACACGTTTCTGATTACCAATGTCGGGTCCTATGTTGGTTGCGAGCGCATGAAACAGGACATTGACGCCGACAGTTTTCAGGCGCTGGATTTTCCGTTTTTCCGCGATCGTCACCACATCTGGTTGCCTGATGGTGAAGAACTGAGTGGTGTGGATGTTGCCAGTTTTAAAACACTGGCCAGAAATCAGGCGTTCGACAAGCAGAATTATTATTTTGTGGAGAACGAAACCAGCGTCATTCCCTATCAGAAATCGGCACCGAGCGCGGGTCAGTGTTTTGGCTGGGCGACTATCGACGGCAACCTGTATTACCGGGGTGAGCCGCGATCCGATGGTGATGCCGCCAGTTTCCGCTGTCTGACATTCAATACGGCGCTGGATAAAACCGGGTTCTATGTATTTGGGCGGGCGTATCCCGGCCTTCCTGACGGCGTGAAAGCGGCGGATATCCACATGTTGCCGAATAATGAAAAACTGGCGACCGACGGCGAACACCTCTGGTTTTTGGGTGTGGAGCCGGTGCAACTGGCCGGGTTGAGCCTGCGTGATGTTAAGGTCGAGCCGGACGCCAACGGTTATACCATCACCGATGGCAAGGCCCGCTGGTTGTGTGGTTCCGGTAAGGTCAATGGTCGTCCACTGTGCCGCAAGGGATAGCATAGCGGCTGTGCAGCAAGAGAAGTCATCATCCGCTCATTGATGATTGAGCGGATGATAGCAATGTTACCCGGCGGTCTGCTCACGGATCATGGCGATATAGATGTCCCGCAACTGCCGTGCCAGTTGGCCGGGGCGACCTTCCCCGATGGTGACACCGTCTATCTCCACCACTGGCCAGACAAAGGTGGTGGCGGAACTGATAAACGCCTCTTTGGCGACCCGTGCTTCCTGTGGGCTAAACGCCCGTTCTTCTACCGTCAAACCGTGTTCGGCGGCAAGTTGCAGTAATGCCTTGCGGGTGATGCCGTGCAGGATGTCGTTACTCAGCGGTCGGGTGATCAGGTGATTGTGGGTATCGACGATAAAGCAGTTACTGGAGCTGCCTTCGGTAACCATGCCGTTTTCCACCAGCCAGGCGTCATCGGCACCCTTTGCGTGCGCCCACTCTTTCGCCATGCAAGCCATCAGCAGGCTGACGGTTTTGATGTCGCGCCGGTGCCAGCGCAGGTCCGGGCAGGTGATGACGCGAATACCTTTCTCTGCACACGGGTGATGAATCACCGGGCGTGACTGGGTAAACAACACCAGTGTCGGCGCGGCGTCAGTCGGGAAGGCGAAATCACGATCACCGGTACTGCCCCGCGTGAGTTGCAGATAGATACCGCCTTCTTCCAGCCGGTTTTGCTCGATAAGCGTCAGATGAATCTCCCGCAGCGCGGCCTGGCTGACGGGCAGATGCAGGTTCAATTCACGGCAGGATCGTGCCAGCCGCGCCATGTGGCCGTCATATTCCGCCAGCCGACCGTTGACCACGGCTGTGACCTCATACACCGCATCAGCAAACAGAAAACCACGATCGAACACCGAAACCGTCGCGTGTTCCTCAGGCAGATAGTGCCCGTTGACATAAACAGTACGTGACATTACACCGCTCCCGTTAAACAAGGGCGAGGGTGGCCCCACAGCCCGGTTTCAGATAAATACAGTTGGCTGCCACGCCACTCCAGCCCGCCGACCCGGTCTTCCGCCAGCAGTAACGGCCCGTCAAGGTCGACAATATGCGCACCCTGCGCCACCAGCGAGGCCGGTGCCATCGACAGCGAGGTACTGACCATGCACCCCACCATGATTTTCAGCCCCTGCGCCCGTGCCGCCTGACGCAGCAATAGTGCTTCGGTTAGTCCACCGGTTTTATCCAGCTTGATGTTGACCATATCGTAGCGTGTCGCCAGCCCCGGTAATGTCCGGCGGTCATGGCAGGACTCGTCGGCACACAGCGCAATAGGGCGTGGCAGCGTGGCCAGTACTTCATCGTCGTGAGCCGGCAACGGTTGTTCAATCAGGCTCACCCCAAGACGTTGCAGTTCGGGTACCAGCTTCAAATACAGATCGGCGGTCCAGCCTTCATTCGCATCCACGATGAGCTGTGCCTGCGGTGCCCACTGGCGTACCGCCGCGACGCGCTCGATATCGTGTTCATCCGCCAGTTTCAGTTTCAGCAGTGGGCGGTGTGCGTGACGTTGCGCGGCCTGCGCCATCCGTTCCGGGGTATCCAGCGACAGGGTGAAGGCACTGGCAACAGGCTCCGGGCGCAGTAACCCGGCCAGTTGCCAGACCGGTGTTGCCTGTCGCTGGCTGTCGAGATCCCACAATGCGCAGTCCAGCGCGTTACGTGCCGCACCCGGCGGCAGCAGTGTCTGTAAGGTTTGCCGGTCGAGCCCTTGCCGAACCTTGCCTTGTAACGCCGTCAATTGCGCTGTCACATCACTGATACTTTCACCGTACCGGGCGTAAGGGACGCTCTCGCCATGTCCTTCAAGATGCCCGTCACGTACCGTGACTTTGATGACATCGGCGTGGGTTTTACTGCCACGTGAAACGGTGAAGGTTTCTTTCAACGCCCACCGCTCATGGGCGACGATTAACTCTGCCATCATGCGGTCCTTACAGTTGGTCGACGATGCGGCCCACACCCTGACGGAAGGGGTCAACCACCGGCAATCCCAGTTGTTGTTCCAGTTTCGCCATATAAGCCAGCGCGTCCGCTTCGCTTAACTGCGCACTGTTGATAGAGACCCCAACGAAGCGGGCGTGTGGGTTGGTTAACCGCGCCATCGCCAGATTGAGGTCAATACAGGCTTGCAGGTCCGGCAGCGGATAGTCCACGCCCCGCATATGGGTGCGGGTTGGCTCGTGGCACAGCACCAGCGCGTCGGGCTGGGCGCCGTGGATAATCCCGGTGGTTACCCCGGCGAAAGAGGGATGAAACAGCGATCCCTGACCTTCGATAATATCCCAGTGGTCAGCGTCGTTATCGGGGGCGAGGGTTTCCACCGCACCGGCGATAAAGTCAGACACCACCGCGTCAATACTGACTCCCGCACCAGAAATCAGAATGCCGGTCTGGCCGGTGGCTCGAAAGGTGGCGTTAGCGCCGCGAGCCAGCAGTGCCTGTTCAATTGCCAGCGCGGTGTACATTTTCCCGCAGGAGCAGTCGGTGCCGACCGGCAACAGACGTTTGCCGCTGCGTTTGCGGCCACTGGCTACCGGGAAATGCTGGTTCGGATGGCGCACATCAAACAGCGAACGTCTGAGCTGGGTCGCCAGCGTGTTGATGGCTGGCACGTCCGCCAGTTTATTGTGCAGACCGGCCGCCAGGTCCATGCCGTACTCCAGCGCCTGACGCAGTATGGCTACCCAGGCATCAGAAATGATACCGCCTCGGTTTGCTACACCGATCACCAGTGTGCGTGCGCCTGCTGCCCATGCCTCCTCAAGTGTCATATCCGGCAGGCCGCAATCCGCCTGGCATCCTGACATGCGATACTGGCCGACACAGTATTCCGGATGCCATTGTTTAATGCCTATCGCCACTTTGGCGGCCAACTGGTCATGGGCATCACCCAGAAACAACAAATACGGTTTTTTGATTGTCATCGCCAACTCCATCATGAGAATAAAAAACAAAAAGAACCAACGCAATGCGCTGTATTCATCAACTCAAATTATTTTGGGTGTGGATAATTAAAACCATAAAAATAATGAGCACTCGCGTCTTTTCTTTAAAAGAATAAGACGAAGGCATAGGACCAATGTGCTGTTGTTTGATGCTATCAAACAGTTTTATATTGTCAATGATGGTTAAAAATAAGAATCATATTCTGTCTTTTTGGTTTTTTATTTTGTATTTATGGTTTAATTTCTTTTTTATGTAATGTAAAAATCTGCCAGGTGTTGAAAATGAAATGGTCGACAGTTTTTTATAAAACGAGATGTCGGGAGAATTTAATTTGATTATTTCAGTGCGCTAATTGCATTATTTTAGTGCCGCTGCACATTATCAGAAAAAAACATCTGTCCTTTTTCTTGAAATGTTAAAATAATCTAAAACAGCTATCATTGTTGGGTTAATAAAAGGCACGGATAGCGTGCAGATGTGAGTGCTGACGATGATATCGGGCGAATGGACTGCACCGAGATGGTTCAGCACTGCATCGCGGGCAGAAAATAAATCCTGATGCAGGATGATGAGAGCATGATGGCCGCCTTGTGTTTACGCATCTGAAAGGGTGGCGGTGTCAGCGCTAGCACCGACAGGACACCGGCTGAAGTATCAGGTAGCATGACGAGTAGTATGACGAGTAATGGGAAGTATGACGGGTATAGATAAGTTGTTGCCCCATTGAGAACGCCTATGTCAGATAATAATCATTTTCAGTCCAGTGTTTTGCGTTTCCTTCGCGCATTGCCTTTTCGTTCTTCTCCCGGCATGGCTACCGTGGTGTTTCTGGTGGCCTGTAGCCTGATTTTTATTACCAGTAGCGTCTGGAATTTCTGGAACTCGTATCACCGTCTGTTGATGCATGCAGAGAAAACGGTCGTCAATTTATCCGTGGCAATGTCACGTCAGGCACAGGATACCTTTGTGCCCATTGAAGTGGCTATTGACGACATGCTGCGGGAATTATCACAAACCGGCATGCTGGATTCCATGCAGGTCAAAAGTGTACTTGATGCCCACCGTTCGGTATTGCCGCAATTAGTCGGGTTCTACCTCTTTGACAAGAATGGGACGCTGGTTTCATCTACCGGCAAAGGGCCGCTGTATATCTATAATGCCAGCCGACGGGAATATTTTTCCTGGCTCAAGGAACATAATACGACATCGCTATTTATCGGTAAGGTGACGACCAGCGCGCTGACTGGCAAACGTATTATCCCGGTGGCAAAACGAATCAATGGGCCGAACGGTGAATTCAAGGGCGTTTTCCTTGCCTCTATCGATCACAATTACTTCGGTAATTTCTACAGTTATTTCATTTTGGATTATAACGGTGTGCTGTCATTGATGAATGCTGACGGGCATGCCATCTACCTCTATCCCAATAGGGAACAATACATTAACAGTAACTTCTCTGATGGTGGCCTGTTTGAAAAATCCCGGCTGGAGCAGGGCAGCGGCACGGGGATCTGGCGCACTACGTTGGACAACAAGGTGCGTATTGTCGGTTATGTCAAACTGGATCGTTATCCGCTGGTGGTGGCGGCAAGTCTGGAGCGAGAGGCATTACAGGCTCGCTGGCTGAAGGAAAATATATCGGCGATAGTGATTAATCTCATGGTGTTACTCGCCATGTTTTTCCTGGGGAACTTTGTTTTAAAGCAAGTCCGGCAGACGGTAAAGAACAAGGATGCGATTAGTCGTCTGCATCAGGAGGAAAGCGACAAGAATAAAATTTTGCAAAAACTGGCCCTGATCGACCCACTCACCAAGCTGGCTAACCGTCGGCGTTTCGATCTCTACCTGGAGCAATCGCTGAACCGTGCTCGTGATGAAGGCGGGCCGTTGTCATTGATTATGTTGGATGTGGATTTCTTCAAGCGTTACAACGATACCTACGGTCATGTTTTAGGCGACCGTTGCCTTAACCAACTGGGCAGCGTATTGAACAGCCTGCCGTTGCCGGACAACGCGCTGGCGGCCCGCTATGGCGGTGAGGAGTTTGCGATTATTTTGCCTGGGATGAATGGTGAACAGGCCGCGGTATACGGTGAGAAAGTGGTGGAGAATATACGCTGTTGCGCATTGCCGCATGAGGCGTCGCTACTGCCTGAGCAGGTGGTGACGGTGAGCGTAGGCGTCTATTCACATTCCAACGATAACCCCTGCGATATTCAGCGCCTGAAAGAGGGGGCTGATCAGGCGTTATATCTGGCGAAGAAGAAAGGCCGCAACCGTTGCGTACGACTGTAATGTCGGTGGATAATTGCCAGACGTGTTCATCGGTTTTTCATATAATATATTGATTAATAATAAATTATTATGCCATTAACTGGTCGTAATGTCCGCATTGTCGCTGACCAGTATCACTGACCGCATTGAAATATTTGATTAGAAAAAATTGAGTTACCCCCTCCTTCCCTTTTTATATTAATAAGAACTATTATCATTCTTTGTGTGATTCGCATCATTTGCGGCTGCAGGTATGTGCAGGCTGCTTAAGGAGTATCCATCCATGTTTGTGCCGTTACTGATCATGTTCCGTGAAGGTCTGGAGGCCGCACTGATCGTCAGCCTGATTGCCAGCTACCTAAAACGTACCCAGCGCGAACAGTGGCTGGGAGCCGTCTGGGCGGGGGTGGTACTGGCGCTGGCGTTATGTCTGGCACTCGGGGTCTTTATCAACGCCACCACTGGTGAGTTTCCGCAAAAACAGCAGGAACTGTTTGAAGGGATCGTGGCGGTGGTAGCGGTGGTCATCCTCACCTACATGGTGTTTTGGATGCGCAAAGTCTCTCGCTCGGTGCGCGTTCATCTGGAAGGGGCTATCGATCAGGCACTCAATGCCAGCAAACGTCAAGGGTGGGCGCTGGTGGCGATGGTGTTCTTCGCCGTGGCGCGTGAAGGGCTGGAATCAGTGTTCTTCTTGCTGGCCGCTTTCCAGCAGGATGTCGGGATTTACGCACCGATCGGCGCGGTACTTGGGCTTGTGTGCGCCATTGCGGTCGGCGTGATGATCTACTGGGGCGGGGTGAAACTGCATCTGGCCCGTTTCTTCAAATGGAGCAGCCTGTTCATTTTGTTTGTTGCTGCCGGTCTGGCTGCCGGGGCCATCCGCGCCTTTCACGAAGCCGGGTTGTGGAATCAATTCCAGCAGATTGCGTTTGATTTCAGCGCCACGCTGTCGACCCACACCCTGTTTGGCACCGTGTTAGAAGGCCTGTTCGGTTATCAGGAAACCCCGACGGTCAGTGAAGTGGTGGTCTATTTCCTGTACCTGATCCCGGCGCTGGTGTGTTTTTTCCTGCCCCAGCGTATGGAGCCGAGTGCGATGGCAACGGCACGTAAGCATCATCACTAATCATTCGAATTTTAAGAAACTATCACCATAAACAATGAATGCAAAAAGGGATACGTCTATGTCTACACCTGTTTTTCGTCGTACGGCGCTGTGCGCCGCTCTGCTGGTTATGCCTGCGTTTGGTGTGCTGGCTGCGGATATTGCGCAGGTTAAGATAACCGTCAATGACAAGCAGTGCGAGCCGATGCAGGTGACGGTCGCAGCAGGTAAAACACAGTTTGTGGTCACCAACGCCAGCCAGAAAAACCTGGAGTGGGAAATCCTCAAAGGGGTGATGGTGGTGGAAGAGCGTGAGAACATCGCGCCAGGCTTTACCCAAAAGATGACCGCGAATCTGGAGCCGGGTGAGTATGACATGACCTGCGGGCTGCTCAGCAACCCGAAAGGTAAGCTGGTGGTCACCGCCAGCGCCGAGGCGACTACGGCCAAAACCAACGTACTGGACCTGGTTGGGCCTATCGCCGAATACAAGGTGTATGTGACCAAAGAAGTGGACGGGTTGGTTCAGCAGACCAAGCTGTTCACTGCCGCCATCAAGGCCGGTAAGCTGGATGAAGCGCGCAAACTGTATGCGCCGACCCGTCAGCACTACGAGCGTATTGAGCCGATTGCCGAACTGTTCTCTGATCTGGATGGGAGTATTGACGCCCGCGAAGACGACTACGAGAAGAAAGCCGACGACCCGAAATTCACCGGTTTCCACCGGCTGGAGAAAGCACTGTTCGCCGATCATTCCACCAAAGGGATGGAGCATTACGCCGATCAACTTAATGCCGATACGCAGGAGTTACAAAAACGTATCGCCAGCCTGACCTTCCCGCCGAATAAAGTGGTAGGTGGTGCCGCGGGCCTGATTGAGGAAGTGGCGGCAACCAAGATCAGCGGCGAGGAAGATCGCTATAGCCGTACTGACTTGTGGGACTTCCAGGCCAACGTTGATGGCGCACAGAAGATTGTTAACCTGCTGCGTCCGTTGCTGGAGAAGGCCAATCCGACGTTGCTGGGCAAAATTGACGCCAATTTCAAAACCGTTGATAGCGTACTGGCGAAGTACAAAACCAAAGACGGGTTTGAGTCTTACGAGAAGCTGAGTGATGCCGATCGCACGGCGTTGAAAGGGCCGATCACGACGCTGGCGGAAGATTTGGCACAGTTGCGCGGCGTGCTTGGGCTGGATTGAGGCGAGCGATCATGAGTCATACCACGGGCCCGCAAGGCGGGCCGAAGTCTTCTCATCCCTCTGCGTGTCCGGCTCATCCTGACCTGGCCTCACCGTCACGCCGCCGCTTATTGCAAGGGCTGGGGATGATGGGCGGTGCGCTGGTGCTCGGTGCGGACCAGCTGGCGCAGGCACAAGAGAAGCCGCAGGCAGTGCAGGATGAACGCTGGGAAAAGCAGCCGTTCCTGGGCGAACATCAGGCGGGTGTCGTCACGCCACAACAGGCGGCGATGATGCTGGTGGCGTTTGATGTACTGGCGACCAACAAAGCCGACCTGGTTCGGTTGTTTCGGTTGCTGACCCAGCGTATTGCGTTTTTGACGCAAGGGGGCAACGTGCCGGATGTAGACCCGCGCTTACCACCGCTGGATTCCGGCATCATGGGGCCGGAAATCTACCCGGATAACCTCACCATCACCGTGTCGGTCGGTGGATCACTGTTTGACGAGCGTTTTGGTCTGCAGGCACTCAAGCCGCTGAAGCTGCAACGCATGACCCGTTTTCCCAACGATTCGCTGGACGCCAGCCTGTGTCATGGTGATCTGTTGTTGCAAATCTGCGCCAACACCAACGAAACGGTGCTGCACGCGCTGCGTGACATCATCAAACAAACGCCGGACCTGCTCAGCGTGCGTTGGAAGCGCGAAGGATTTATCTCCGCACATGCTGCGCGCAGCAAAGGCCAGGAAACGCCGGTTAACCTGCTGGGTTTCAAAGACGGCACCGCCAACCCCAATACCGGGGATGACGCCTTGATGAACCAGATAGTGTGGGTCGATGCGGCATCCGGCGAGCCAGCATGGGCGACAGGTGGCAGCTATCAGGCGGCGCGTATCATCCGTTTTCATGTTGAATTCTGGGACCGCACACCGTTGCAGGAGCAGCAAACTATTTTCGGGCGGGACAAGCACAGCGGTGCGCCGTTGGGTATGGTGAATGAACATGATGAGCCGGATTACAGCCGTGACCCGGAGGGGAAAGTGATCCCGCTGGATGCGCATATTCGTCTGGCTAACCCGCGCACGCCGGAGACCCGCGCCAACCTGATGTTGCGTCGTGGCTACAGCTACTCGCTGGGGGTATCCAATTCCGGCCAACTGGATATGGGGCTGTTGTTCGTTTGCTATCAGGCCGATTTGGAAAAAGGTTTCCTGACGGTGCAAAAACGGCTTAATGGCGAGCCGCTGGAGGAGTACATCAAACCGATCGGCGGTGGCTATTTCTTCGTGTTGCCGGGGATAAAAAGCACGGATGACTGGCTGGCGAGCGGCTTACTGAACGCGTAAAGTCAGTGATCATGAATCATCCCTGAAAAACCGGAGAGCACACACCATGCTGGAGTTACGGCCCAACTGCGAATGCTGTGATGTCGATCTGCCGCCGGACTCATTGCTGGCGCGGATTTGTTCGTTTGAGTGCACGTTTTGCGCCGATTGTGCGCAGGATAAACTCAACGGGCACTGCCCCAATTGTGGCGGTGAACTGGTTCGCCGCCCGATCCGACCGGCGGAAAAGCTGGTGAACAACCCGGCATCGACCCGACGGGTACTTGCTCGCTAGTGGGGGTATGGCATGGTGGCAGGTCGCATGGGCTTTCAGGATGGCCGTTGATGGTGAGTTAGCCTGTAACATGTGCGTTAACGCGTAAACATGCCCGTCTTCCTTTTGGCCGACGGGCATGTTTTATACTGGCAGATGTTTTATACGGACATGCTGTTTTATATAGGCATGTCTGCTAGCCATTAATCCGCGGATGCTGTGCTATCAGCAGGTTGCGTTTCTCTTCCAGCTCGGCGATCTGTCGGGCGAGCTCGTCAATTTTCTGTTCAATACTGTCGTGATGCTCTCGCAGAATCGCTTTGGCTTCTGACAGGTCGGATGCGGCCGGGGTGGCACCTTTCAGCGGTTTGTTGGCCGTTTCTTTCATAAACAGGCCGGTCAACAGGCCGATGACGGCGATAACCATCAGGTAATACGCAGGCATATACAGGTTATGGCTGATCTCGACCAGCCAGGCGGTGAGGGTCGGTGTCAGACCGGCTATCAAGACCGAAATGTTAAAGGCGCTGGCCAGTGCGCTGTAACGAATCGGGGTGGGAAACAAGGCCGGTAGGGTTGATGCCATCACCCCGGTAAACGCGTTCAGGATCACCGCCAGTAGGAGCAGACCGGCGAAAATCAGGCCGATCATGTGGCTGTTGATCAACATAAAGCTCGGTATCGCCAGCACAAACAGGGCGATGCTACCGATAATCACAAACGGCTTGCGGCCGAAGCGGTCGCTAAGCAGCCCCATCATCGGTTGTACGAACAGCATGCCGATCATAATCGCGACGATGATCAGCACGCCGTGGTTTTCTGAATAATGCAGGCTGTGTGACAGATAGCTGGGCATGTAGGTCAGCAGCATGTAATAGGTCACATTGGTGGCTATCACCAGCCCAATACACACCAGCAGGCTTTTCCAGTGATGGGTCGCAATATCCCGAAACGAGGTTCCCGGCCCGCTGGTTAGCCCATCGCGGCTGTCTTGCTCCAGTTTGTTGACATGTTGCTGAAAAGCCGGGGTTTCTTCCAGTGCATGACGCAGATACAGGCCGATGATGCCGAGCGGCAGCGCCAGGAAGAACGGCAAACGCCAACCCCATTCCAGAAACGCCTGTTCGCCGATAAGTGTAGAAATCAGCACCACGACGCCAGCACCCAGCACGAACCCGGCGATAGAACCGAAATCCAGCCAGCTTCCCATAAAACCGCGCTTGCGATCGGGTGAATACTCCGCCACGAAAATTGACGCGCCGGTATATTCGCCGCCGACGGAGAACCCCTGCGCCATTTTAGCCAGCAGCAGCAGGATAGGGGCCCAGATACCGATGCGTTCATACGAGGGAATCAGCCCGATACAAAAGGTACTGATCGACATGATGATGATGGTGATAGCGAGGATTTTCTGGCGGCCGTACTTGTCCCCTAATGCGCCGAAAAACACGCCACCCAGTGGACGGATCAGAAACGGTACCGAGAAGGTCGCGAGTGCGGCGATCATCTGTACACCGGGGTCGGCACCGGGGAAAAACACCTGGCCCAGTGCATAGGCAACGAAGCCGTAGACGCCAAAATCGAACCATTCCATGGCGTTGCCGAGTGCGGCGGCGGTGATGGCTTTACGCAGACGACTGTCATCAATAATGGTGACATCGTCCAGCGCAATGGGTTTTACACGTTTTCTCTTCAATTTCATAAAGTAACTAACCTTTTTATTATCGTGACATGAAAAGGGAGGTGAAGCGTGGGGAAAACACCGTCTGGCCGGGTATGACGTCAGGTGCTATCGGGTAGTGTGGTGAGAGAGTTTTGCGCGCTTGCCGGTGGCATGCGCTTCCCATCGGTGATGGTGGTACGACACCCTCTCATCCTCCCCCTTGAGCATCCGCCGGGTCGGGTCATCAGGGTGATGTTGACCTGGCGTGATCGCGTATCACGTCCTGCGGTGATACCGCTCTGGCAGGCATCGTCAATACGCAATATCGTTAATAATATCATAATTTTTTAATTTATAAAAATAATAGACATTTTTTGATATTTTATGTGGTTTTAAATGTTGGTTTATTGGTTTTTTATTGGTGTTTTATGCTGGTGTTGAGTGGGGTTTTCTGGTGGTTCAAGTGGGGGGATAACCACGGACTTGGCTGGAAAAGCTTGTTGAATGTCTCAGGGCGTGAAGCTGACGTGCTCCTGAGTCTCAGTTAGAGTCAGCTTTGCATCTGATTAGGGTTAATGATGAAGAAGCAGGGTTAACCTTATGGCGGCTGCTATCTGTCAGCTTGGGGAAAGAGTAACCCAAAGGCATGAGCTGGACACTGCGAGAATGTGTCTCGTTGAGTAATCATGTGAATTCACAATATTCATTTGAGTTCCTGTATAAAATATTCCTCCACTAAACAGCGGAGGGGATATGGGGAATTACTCAAAGGCAGCCATCGCTGCATATAGCATGATCATTGAGAGAGCGCTTACACCGCGTGATGCCTGGAATGAAGCTATCGCTTCGGTAACTAAAAGCCTATCAGCGAGAAAGAAGGGATGTCCTCGAGCAACGTTTTTAGCGTTGGCTTACTGTGGGTATTTAAAAGACGTCATTTCCCACCAAACCTTACAACGTCATACGGTTCTTGCTTCCAGGGCGATTGCAGCTGCTGATTTGGTTCTCTCACATCCTGCTGCGACGCATCGCTATCTTTCGGATGCTTTGGGTTATGTCGATAAGCAAGGGGCATATGACATTGTGATTGAATTGGCTAAAAATGGATTTCTTACGCAACCGAGGTGACAATACATCACAACGGGCATTCACTGAGCGCCTATGATAATGTCACTCCCTTAATGTAATTGTTCAACTTATCCTCGGTGCAATTAGATGATAATGAAAAAGTCAGAGCGTGGGGTTGGGGTATATGAGCGTGCTTTTTATGATGAAAATGCAAATCGTGATTTTTTTAGTGTCATAAAAGATGACATAGAGAAAACGTTATCTGTAATACGAGAAGAGGATGGTGAAATTAAATGGTATGAGCCTAGGCTCATGTTCCATGGGATCAACGGCAAGAACTCTGTTGGTGTTTGGATATACGCCGTTCTGAAACAAGATTAAATTCATATTTAATTCCATTCTGGCCCCAGCATCTTCTGGGGCTTGCTGTTTTCGACAATTATTACTCAATGCATGTATTATGATTTACGGTAATCATGTCTGTTGCATTTGGTAACTATTATATGATTAATAATTTATTTGTTTAGGTGCTCAGGGGACGTGTTAGATTGTGCAGTCATGTCTTGGGATTCCGTCAGGTCTTGTATCTGCGCAGATTCGATAGTTTGAAGTATATTATTAGTTTGACTATTGAAACCTTTGAATTTTATGACCCTTTTGGTTATCTTTCGTCCGTCCCCCTGCAAACCAATAGAGGTCGATTCTTTGCTGACTTTTGCACCAGCGTTTGCTGACCCCGATGCATCATAAAATTCTTCGATCTCGACCTCTTCGGCAATTAAAATACGTCGAGCAATTGATAATTCTTGTTGGACTTTTGCCTGTGTTTGTAAAACTGCTGACTTAATTTCAGCTTTTTGAGCTTCGTCTAGTAGTTCTGTCGATGTTTTTGAGGCGTCATCAGACTTTTGAGTGAATGCTTCAATTGCTTTTTTTATTGCGAGTTCAATGACAACGCCAGTTGCCCCGAATCCTATAGACCAAGGTGAGATGGACACTTTTGTATTCCTCTAATAATTATCACGAATTTTGATATCGACTTATTCTTTTAAAACTTGATACATCAGGTGTTGATTCTCACATTAATTTTCCATTTTCAGGAGCGCTATCGCTTATGTAGCTTCCCGACCAGTGCTGTACCACGGGGCTGGCGTGTGAGCATCCCGGTAAATAGAACCATTCACTTTTAGAGATCTTCCGACATACTGATTATGTCCCTTTGAGGAGATCGCTATGCGCAAGGCTCGATTCACTGATGAACACCAGATTATTGCCGTTCTCAAGTCCGAGGAAGTCTGACGTACACACTATAGTCCGCAGTTTATTTGCATGCACCGAGTATTCGTTATCGAGCGTGGAGCACTTACTGGCTCGAAAGCAAAGCGGCAATCATCAAGTCACATGATTCTGGCTCAATATTCGTAACCAGTAAGCGCATACCCTGAATCACTTAAAAGTGTAACTCTCCCTGGCTCGAAGCAGAGTCTGCTCCAAACACACAAAAATCGTACCTGCGGTCATAGCGTAATGGGATAACCGCACAATGAGAGCGGCGACGTGCCGTTGCTTTCCAGCCTGTCGCCGCTCCGATGGGGTTAGTGTGGGGCGTTTACGTGCGTTGTCCTGCGTTTTTCACGCCAGTGGTTGTAGCGCTCTTGTATCCGCATCACCGTCACAAAAAACACCGGGACGAAAAACACCGCCAGCACGGTAGCGCTGATCATGCCGCCGAACACGCCGGTGCCGATGGCGTGCTGGGTTTCGGCGCTGGCACCGGATGCCACCATCAGCGGCACCACGGCCAGCACAACTTTCTTCACCTGATTGTTCCTCTGAAAAAGAAATCCATAAATTCCTGACAGCAGGCAATGGTCCAGCCCTGCCACGCTAAAAACATTCTGCTCAGGCTGCGTCCAGAGCGGCGAAAAAGTTTGCAGAGATTGTTTGCACAGGATTTCAAAAAATAAACGTCCCTTCGACAACAGCAAACTTACCGCTGCGTGAAGCAGTAAAAAAGCCCGCAATATACATTCAGTTCTACTAAATTGCGGCCAATAAGAAATAAAACCTTGAAGATTTGATTCCAGTCGCATAATGACAGGCTAACCTGTCATTAGTCTGTTATCCCTTATTAAGCGCCTGCTTTATATGCAGAAGATTTGAGAGAGTAATATCAGATTAACGCGATATCAGCCCATCAGTAGTTTATGCTCTGAGATCTCAGGGGGTGTTATATTACGCCCGTAAAATGAGGTTTTGTATCTTCAGGCACATTAAGGAAAGGGAACGTTAACTTATTTCAACGTAATTAAACCGGAGTCTGAAATGAGCACCATAGGAATGATTTTCGCCATAAACAAGTTCTGCGGCTTCACTGTGTAACTCCATAATTTTTCTGACCAGATCGAGACCTAAACCGGCCCCTTTGTCGTCGTGTATCAGTCTGTGAAATAGCTCAAATACTCTTTCACGCTCAGAGACGGGAATGCCTTTACCTTCGTCCCGGACGTCAATAGAGCCTTCAGACCCGACAGATACCGATATCAGGCCAGAATGGCCTCCGTATTTAATGGCATTCTGAATGAGGTTTGTCAGGGAATGCGTGATCTGATCCTTCAACTCAGCAAAAGTTAGATTTATTCAACAAAGTCGATATACAGGAAAGTTTTCATCGCAAAATACATAACAGATTAGTGGCGATATCGGAGCGTTTCTACGAGTAAAGAGAACGCAGAAGAGTGGTGCCTGCGATTAGGATAGTAAAGATGATAACCCGGTATGTCCGGCGTGAATTTATCGAGTACCTGGATAAGTTCTCCGCTGTCTATAAAACCCTGCACCTGGTCAAGGTGGATATATCCCAGACCATGACCATCAAGCACTGCGTTGACCAGTAGCTCAATAGTATTCACGACCAGTTGTCCTTTACCTTTAACTTTTATTTCACGTCCGTCACTCATAAGGCGCCATCCTATTACTGTGCCAGATGTTGGCAGCCGGAAGTTGATGACGTTATGATTGACTATCTCAGTGGGTATTTTTGGCGCTGGAAATCTTGTCAGATAGGCCGGACTGGCAACGATTGCCATTGGGATGTCTGGACCAATTCGCATAGCAATCATGTCCCTGTCGATCTCTCCTCCAAGGCGGATGCCAGCATCAAACTGATTGGCCACAATGTCCACCAGTGCATGATCAACATTGATTTCAATATGAATTTCTGGGTTTTCTGGTAGCAATCTCTTAATGGCAGGCATGAGTATCGTCTTTGCCGCATGTTCCACCGTCGTGAGCCGAATCGTTCCGGAAGGCCGGTTGCGCAGATCACCGAGAGAGCTAATCATAAGGTCGAGGTCATGAAGCATCGGGCCAAGCTTCGCAAGCAGGCGCTCTCCAGCCTCTGTTGGCGCAACACTTCGTGTCGTGCGTGCCAGAAGTCGTAGACCCAGGCGTTCCTCAACACGGCGAATTATCTGGCTCAGGGCTGATTGCGCCATCCCCAGGCGGAGGGCAGCTTTGGTAAAGCTACGTTCTTCAGCAACAACCACGAACGCTGTCAGATCTGCAATTTCGTCGCGACGCAAAGCTTCCTCTCTATATCATTTATCATTTAAATGATAAGGCTAAGTGTTTTTATGCATCTAGTCTACTTAATCAATCCCCTTTATGTTAAGCGAATGCATTGTTTCCTGGCCCTCCCGGGTCAAAAAATTTAACAGCTCTAATACCGAGAAAATCTTGTGAATTATTTAAATTCCCTCTTTGATGCTTTTCGCTTAAAGAATGGTATGACGCTCAGAAATCGCGTCATCATGACACCGATGACAACCTGGTCGGCAAACCCAGACGGGACCATCTCCGATCAGGAAATAGCCTTTGTACGAGCGCGTGCAAAAGATGTTGGTATGGTCATTACGGGATGTACGCACGTCACCCCGGAAGGCGTCGGCTTTACCGATGAGTTCGCTGCCTACGATGATCGCTTCATCCCCAGCCTGCGCAAGCTGGCACAAGCAGCGAAGAGTGGTGGTGCTCCCGCCATCCTGCAGATCTTTCATGCCGGCAGTAAGGCTGTGCCAGAACTCGTTCCGAACGGTCGGATAGTTGGCCCCAGTGAGATGGACGTGCCCGCCGGTCTGTTCAACCGAGGAGGAAACGCTGTCACTGCTCTGGAACATAGCGAGATTGAAAGCATAATCAAGGCATTTGGTGATGCAACACGGCGGGCCATCGAAGCTGGCTTTGATGGCGTTGAGCTGCATGGCGCGCATGGATTTCTCCTTCAGGACTTTTTCTCACCCCTGGCTAATAAACGTGACGACAAATGGGGCGGCTCTGTGGACAAAAGGCTTCACTTCCCTCTGGCGGTCGTTCAGGCCATTAAGCAGGTCATTGAGGTTCACGCGGATCGGCCATTTGCTTTGGGATATCGTATTTCGCCAGAAGAACATGCTGATGGAGGCTTACGGATAGCCGATACGAAGGTGCTGCTTAACGCTCTGGTCAACGCTGGTGTTGATTATATCCACGCCTCTTTGCACGACGTACTCAATGGAAAGCCGAAAGAGGATGATCGCGGTAAGACGACCACACAATTACTTATTGAGCATGTGGACAACCGCGTTCCTTTGATTGCAGCAGGAGGATTGAGGACACCTGCGCAAGCTCAGGCAGCATTAGACCTGGGCCTCTCATTAACAGCAATCGGCCAGGCACTGGTTATTAATCCGGATTGGGTCGCACTGGCCAAAGCTAATCGCGCAGATGAAATTGTGAATACCCTCAATACATCCTCTGTACCGGCTCTGAGTATCCCGGACAAACTTTGGGGGATGATTCAGAAGTCAGAGGGCTGGTTTCCACTGGCTGAGAATGAGCAGGCAACCAAGTAACGTTTATCAAATCCAAATCATTTCTTAGCAGTGCAGATACTGAATAGAAGACACACGGGGTTGCACTGCAGCATAAATTTATCGGGTATCGTGTCCAGCGAGTTTTAAGTCGCCAACACTCATGGCTGCCAAAATCAGGGTCCCGATACCACTCGCACACTTAGTGAGGAATAATAATGAGTAAGACATTGAATGAAGAGCTGGTGAAAATTGAAGCGGCAGCAGTAGCTTACCTGACTGCATTCAATCGTACCGACATCCCTGCTTTAATCGAAACCTATACTCATGATGGCGTGCTTATGGGGCCGGGCAGGCCAGCGTCAATAGGCAAGGATGAGCTTGAGCTGGCCTATCATAGCGTATTTGAAACAACCGGCTTCAGTATGAAATATGAAATAAAGGAAGTGGAGCAAATCAGCCCCGACTGGGCATTCGTTCGAAGCGCGACGGAAGGAACAGAAACAGACAACGCGACGAGCATCGTCACTCCAGCAGCTTATCAGGAACTGTTTCTGCTACATAAGCCCGCTGCTGGAGCATGGAAGATTGCGCGATACTGCACTACCAAGATAAGTTCATAAGTATGCCCTAGGACTGACGGTAAGATGAGTAGCGGACAAGGCAGCAACAGCCTATGCTATCTCAGTAATATCAGTACGTTAAAGCGTCCGTTTTATGATTTTTCATAAAACGGACGCCCTGTTTATGGAATGACTAAATCTGTGTTTCCGAAATATTTGGTACTGAGCAGACAGTCAACGCGGGAATATTGGGTATATACATGCATTCAGAATCATTTTTTCCTGCCTTTACCCAGAGAATGGTTCTCCGGGTGGTATTAAACTTCCGCGCAATGGCGCTTATACTGACCCCAGCCTTAATACGCACATGAGCGGAAGTTGGCGCTAAAAAGATGACTACCGATGCCGTGTCGATTCACTGCTCAAAGCAAAAATTACAGGGTAAAACCACCATCACCCACTTGCGCCAGTGCATACCATTTCATCAACTCAGCCGTTCCCGGCTCGTTTTCGGCGGGGGCCCATGGGGCCATATCTTGCTCAGCTACTGGCTGGTAACCCCCGTGTTTTACCTCAAAAATAACGCCTCCTTTATCCATCGACAACACTGCATGCCAGGTCCCAGCATCCATTTCCAGCACCTTGCAGTCTTCACCTAACACAACGCGGTGGGTCACGTTGCCTTCGTCATCAAAATTCAATACCAAAAAGCGTCCGATGAGGGATGTCAGCAGCTCAAACGTGTGCGGGTGGCGGTGAGGGCGAACATAGGTACCCGGTTCCATAGCGATAGCCAGGCGCTGAACTGGATCGCTCAATTCAGGGTGGAGATTACGATGAGCACGTAAGCGAGGGGAATTTTCAGCCTGTTCGCTTTGTTCTTGTAGATCACTGAACGTAATTTGTTTCATATTAGCCTTTGTGAATGTAGGTCGCTCACAGGAACCCGGATGCCGTGAGGTTTTATGCTATCAATATCTTTTAATCATGAGTGTTTCAACTTTCCAAAGCAGAAACAGGATTTGTTACTTTTACTGAAAATAGCTTATCAATTTTTCGCCTATGTATCAGATCATTCATTGCATGGTGTCAACGGGGTATGTTCTGCTCTTCGGTGAAAATTACATATTATCGATAGTAATGTCCGCTCATGGCACGCAGCAGACAGAGGCAGAGGGCCTGCTTTAAACATACAGCGATGGTCCCTGGCGATCATTGGTCATGGCGTGATGATAACCGCACAATGAGAGCGGCGACGTGCCGTTGCTTTCCAGCCTGTCGCCGCTCTGCTCGGGTTAGTGTGGGGTGTTTACGTGTGTTGCCCGGCGTTTTTCACGCCACTGATTGTAGCGCTCTTGTATCCGCATCACCGTCACAAAAAACACCGGGACGAAAAACACCGCCAGCACGGTAGCGCTGATCATGCCGCCGAACACGCCGGTGCCGATGGCGTGCTGGGTTTCGGCGCTGGCACCGGATGCCACCATCAGCGGCACCACCCCCAGCACAAACGCCAGCGAGGTCATCAGGATGGGGCGTAAACGCAAACGCGCTGCCGTGACGGCGGCATCCACTAACTCATATCCTTGTTCGCGCAACTGTCTGGCGAACTCGACGATCAGGATGGCATTCTTGGCCGATAAGCCGATAACGGTAATCAGCCCCACTTTGAAGAACACGTCGTTAGGCATACCACGCAGGACGACGGCCAGCACCGCGCCGAGCAGCCCCAACGGTACCACCAGCATCACCGAGACGGGGATAGACCAGCTTTCATACAGCGCTGCCAGTACCAGAAACACCACCACCATCGACAGCAGCAGCAACATCGGCGCCTGGGCGACGGATTGCCGTTCCTGCAATGATTGCCCGGTCCATTCAATGGTGAAGCCGGGTGGAAGCTGCGCCGCCAGTCGTTCCATCTCGGCCATGGCCGCCCCGCTGGATACGCCGGTGGCGGCCATGCCGGAGAGGCGGGCTGCCAGCACGCCCTGATAGCGTGTCAACTGCAACGGGGTATCGCTCCACACCGGCGTGACCACTTCTTTGAGCGAAACCATACCGCCTGAGCTGTTACGCACGTAGAGTTTGAGCACGTCATCCAGTTGCATACGCGCTGGCGCATCGGCCTGAATGATCACCTGTTGCATACGCCCGGCATTGGGGAAGTCGTTCACGTACAGTGAGCCGATCGCGGCAGACAAGGTGTCGCTGATAGTACTGAACGAGACGCCAAGTGCTTCCGCCTTTTGGCGGTCGATTTTTAGCTGAACCGCGCTACCGGGCGGCAGGCTATCCGGGTAGACACTGGTGACAATCTGGCTGTGGGCCGCCAGCGTCAGCAGTTGTGCTTCCGCCGCTTTGAGCGCCTGATAACCCCGGCCGGTGCGATCCTGCAGACGCAGGGTAAAGCCTGACGACGTGCCAAGCTCATCGATAGCCGGTGGCATCAGTATCATGCTGGTGCCTTCACGGATGGTCGACATCGCCTGTTGCGCCAGCGCGATTTCAGCGCGCGTGGTGGTGTCGCCACGCTCAGACCAGCCTTTTAAGGTGGTAAAGGCCATGGCGGCGTTAGGGCCGGAACCGGAAAAGCCAAAACCGAGAATCGACATGTTGGATTCGATATCCGGGCGCGAGGCAATGTGCTGTTCGTAGGTGTTGACCACATCCAGCGTTCGCGCTGCTGTGGCGTCCGACGGTAACTGGAATGACGTCATAAAGTACCCCTGATCTTCTTCTGGCAGAAAATCGGAAGGCAGCTCACGGAGGATCCACGCCAGTGAACCGGTCAGTACGGCAAACAGCAACAGCATACTGCCGCAACGGCGCAGTAGCGCACGGGTACCGGTGGCATAATGATGCGTCAGTTGCTCGAAACGGCGGTTAAAACCGCCGAAGAAACCGCGTTTGGTGTGGTGGTCATCGGCGACGGGCGTGAGCAGTGTGGCGCACAACGCAGGCGTTAGCGTCAGTGCCAGAAACGCCGAAAACAGGATCGACACCGCCATCGATAAGGTAAATTGCCGGTAAATCACGCCTACCGAACCACTGGCGAATGCCATGGGGATGAATACCGCCGACAGTACCAGTGTGATAGCGATAATCGCGCCGGTGATCTCCTTCATGGCACGGGTGGTGGCCGCCTTGGGGGATAATCTCTCCTGCGCCATTAATCGCTCAACGTTCTCCACCACCACGATGGCGTCATCCACAATGATGCCGATCGCCAGCACCATGCCGAACATGGTCAGCACGTTGATGGAAAATCCCGCCGCCAGCATCACAGTGAAGGTGCCGAGCAGGGCGATAGGGGCCACAATCGCTGGGATCAGGGTATAGCGTACGTTTTGTAAAAACAGATACATCACCAGAAACACCAGCACCATCGCCTCAATCAGCGTCCTGAGCACCTGCTCGATGGAGAGTTTGACGAAAGGCGCGGTGTTGAACGGCAACGAATAGTCCATGCCCGCTGGCATGGATATTTTCAGTTCGGCCATCCGTTGGGCGATGGCATTGGCGGTACGCACCGCATTGGCGCCCGGTGCCAGTTGCACCGCGGCAGCGCTGGCATCTTTGCCGTTTTCTCGCACAGAAAAGCCGTAAGACTGGGCACCCAGTTCAACGCGTGCCACATCGGCTAACACCACCCGGGAACCGTCTTCTCTGGCGCGCAGCACGATAGCGGCGAATTGCTCCGGGGTTTCCAGTTGCCCTTGTACCGTCAGTGGGATCGTCACCTGCTGCCCTGGCAAGGTAGGGGCATCGCCGAGCCGCCCGGGAGCGATTTGCATGTTTTGCTGGGTAATGGCGGTCGACAAATCGTTCATGGTCAACCCGTAAGACAACAGCTTGTTGGGATCGACCCAGATACGCATCGCCTGTTCCGCGCCAAATAGCTGGATGCGGCCCACCCCGTCAATCCGGCGCAATTCCTCGACAATGTGGCGAGCCAGATAGTCACCCAACTCAACCTCATCGTAGCGCCCGTTATCCGAGGTCAGGCTGACCATCAGCAGAAAGCCAGAGTCGGCAGATTCCACCTGCATACCGTTTTGTCTGACGGTTTGCGGTAACCGCGGTTCTATCGACTTGAGGCGGTTTTGCACATCCACCTGTGCCAGCTCCGGGTCGGTGCCCGGTTTGAAGGTGACGTTGATCTGCGCCAGTCCGGCTGTATCTACCGATGACTCGAAGTACAGCAGGTTTTTCACACCGGATAACTCGCGCTCCAGCAGCCCGACCACCGCATCGTTGAGCGTTTTGGGTGTGGCACCGGGATAAGACGCGGTAATGGAAATGGTTGGCGGTGCCACCGACGGATAACGGGCAATCGGCAACTGGGGAATGGCGAGCGTTCCCAGCAGCACGATAAACAGGGCTATCACCCAGGCGAACACCGGGCGCTGGATAAAAAATTGCGGCATGGTACCTAACTCCTTTGCGCTTAGCGTGAGGCCATGTCAGTGGCGGACGGCACTTTTTTCCAGTGCTGGGTTGCCACCCAGGCACCGTCGTTCAACCTGTCGCCACCTTCGATCACCACCACTTGACCGGCGGTCAACCCGGCGCGGATGCGGTATTGCCGGTTGACCAGCTCGCCAGGCTCAACCGTGACGATGTGCGCTTTGCTGCGGCCATCAACCACCCAGACTTTGGCCTCGCCGCCATTGCGTGTGACGGCCTGTTGCGGCACCAGCAAGGCATCGGTGTAATGGCTGAGCGGCACGCGGGCGCGAACAAACATCCCCGGTAGCAGTTGTCGTTGCGGGTTGTCGACCAGAATCCGCAGCAGCACGTCGCCGGTGCTCGCATCCACATTGATGCCGGAAAACAGAATTCGTGCCGACATCGGGTAGGGCTGGCCATCGCTACGCAGGATCTCCACCGGTATACCGTCACTGTCTTTAGCCCGCTTGTTCAGCATGTCGCGTAGCTGTTCGAGCGAGGAGGCGGGCTGGCGCACATCGACGTACACCTGATCAATTTGTTGAACCCGTGCCAGTGGCGTGGCGTCGCTGGTGTTGACCAGCGCGCCTTCAGTAACCAGCGCCTGATCGATACGCCCGGTAATGGGGGAGTCGACCGTCGCGAAGCTCAGATCAAGCTGGCGACGCGCCAGTGTGGCGCGTGCCTGTGCGACATCGGCGGCGGCCTGTTCGCGCTGTGCCGTCGCATCGTCGTAGCTCTGCTGGCTGATAGCGCCGGTGCTGAGTAAGGGCTTAAGGCGAGCGACCTGAATCTGTGCCCGGTTTAATACCGACAGGGCACGTTGCAGCGTGGCGTGGGCGGTATCGACCTCGGCTTTGAACGGTGCAGGGTTAATCTGGAACAGTGGTTGTCCGGCACGGATCTCGGCACCCTGTTCAAACAAGCGGCGCTGGATAATGCCGCCCACCTGCGGGCGGATTTCCGCTGTTCTTACCGCCGTCACCCGGCCGGGCAGATCGTCAGTCAGGGTGATGGGGGTCGGTTTTACGGTCATGATGGTGACCTTTGCCGGTGGCGCTTCGACCGGGATCTCGGGTTGGTCGCAACCGGTGAGCAGCATGCCCACCAGTGCCAGCAGTACGCCGTGTCGGCACAACTGTTTGAGCGACACCGGCAGGCGCGTCGTTGCGCCATTCGCTTCGGTTTGACCCGGTACGGCCAACAGCAAGGCCGATAACATGCAGGCGATCGAATATTGATGCGATTTCTTGGTATTCATATAACGTCGTAATCCCTGTTTACCGGCCATAAGGTGGCCAGACTGCGGGAGTGTGCGACAGCTGTGTGCGGTTTCCGTTGGGGAAATATGGAGATATGATGGAGAACCTGCATTTTTTATGATGAGTCGACTAATGACTGTTCATGCGCAATCCATGCCGATGAACGACGAAATTCATGGGGTGGTGCTTATTGCCGAAGATGAGCCGGAAATTGCGGATATTCTTCGCGCTTACCTGACTCGCAGTGGTTTACGCACGCTTCACGCCGCCAATGGTCGTCAGGCGCTGGAATTACACCTCGCCATGAAACCGGATCTGGTGCTGCTGGATGTACAGATGCCACTGGTTGATGGCTGGCAGGTGCTGTCGGGGATTCGCCTGCGCGGAGATACCCCGGTTATCATGCTGACCGCCCTGGACCAGGATATCGACAAGCTGATGGGGTTGCGTATTGGGGCGGATGATTACGTGGTTAAACCGTTTAACCCGGCTGAGGTGGTGGCGCGCGTGCAGGCGGTGTTACGCCGCGCCGGGCTGCGTGCCGAGCGTCAGGCCCCGCAAACGCCGCGCTTTTTGCGTACCGACCTGTTTCAGATAGACCTGGAAAACCATGAGGCGACGGTAGCGATCAGCGGGGTCAGCCAGTCGCTGGAACTGACGCTGACCGAATTTCGTCTGCTGGCTCATATGGCACGCGCACCGCGTCGCGTCTTCAGCCGTGAGGAACTGCTGGTAGCCTGCCTGCCGGAAGGGGATTCGCTCGAACGCACGGTGGATAGCCACATCAGCAAATTGCGTAAGAAACTCGAGCGGTTGGGGTTAAACGGTGTCCCGTCCAGCGTGCGCGGTGTCGGTTACCGGTTAGGCGAATCGTCATGAAGCACAGCGGTAGCCTGAGCCGACAGATTATACGTTCCATGATCCTGCTGGCGCTGTCCGTCACGCTGATGATGGTGGTCGGATCCTACCTCTTCTATGGGCTCATGCTGAGTGTTTCGCCGGAAAGCCTCTCGCCAGACAATCAGTGGATGCCGACGACGGCCGAGTGGTTCTGGATGGGCGGAACGTCCTTACTGGCGTTGCTGATAGCGGTGGTGTTAGCCGTTCGACTGGCCCGCCGCATTCTGGTGCCGTTGAATTCGGTGGCGCACAGCCTGCGCCAAATCGCTGAAGGCGAGTTGAAGGCGCGTGCCGAAACCGATGATTACTCACTGGGGGAAGCGGCCTTACTGGTGCGCGACTTCAACACGATGGCGGAACGGCTGGAGCGCATGGAGCAAGAGCGGGCGTTCTGGAACGCGGCCATCGCCCATGAGTTGCGCACACCGGTCACGATTTTACGCGGCCGTTTGCAGGGGTTGACGGAAGGGGTGTTCGAACCGGATATCGGGTTATTTCGCAATCTGTTGACGCAAGTGGAAGGGCTGGGACGGCTGATTGAAGATTTGCGAGTGGTGGGGCTGGCAGAGAGCGGTCATCTGGAACTGCGCTGGATGCCGACCCGTTTGTCTGATGAGGTAACAGCGGTGGTCAATGCGTTCGGCCCGGTACTGCAACAGGCGGGATTTACGCTGTCGCTGGCGTTGGATGACCACCCGGTGCCCTGCGACCCGGTACGCATCCGCCAGGCTGTGCTGGCACTGCTGGAAAATGCGCAAAAACACGCCACCCCCGGCCCGTTAGGTATTCAGGCCGGTGTGGAGCAGGAACAGGCATTTCTGCGCGTGGAAGACAGCGGACCGGGTATTGCCCCTGATTTTGCCGGGCGCATTTTTGAGGCGTTTACTCGTGGGGAACCCTCGCACCCGGATAACACCAAAGGCAGCGGGCTGGGGCTGGCGGTGGTGCAGGCGATTGCACAGGCGCACGGCGGACAGGCACGTTGTTACCCGGCACCGTCCGGTGGCGCAGTGTTTGAACTACGCTGGCCGATTGCCGGTCGCCAACCGTGAAGGCCCGACCATGGCGCGATAACACCTTTATCACTCAATCACGCTCTGGTGACGGGGTGGGGGCGGCATCACCAGCGCGTGTTGGTACTGGCTGGCGCAGGTGTGCCAGCAAATTGGCGGCTTCAGGCTGCAATATCGCACCGGATTTAATGCCCAGCCACAGTTTGCGGGTGGCCCAGTCATCGGTCAGCCGAATGGCGTGCAGCCCGACGCCGAGAATTTCCGGGCGGACAGCGCCTTCAGGCAGAATGCTGATACCAAGCCCGGCTTCGATCATACGGCACACGGCATCGAAGCTGCTGACCTGAATGCGCAGGCGCAGCAGGTTTCCGTATTCTTCGGCGGTGTCCTGCAACAGTTTTAGCAGTGAACTGCCGTCGTTGAGGCCGACGAAATCGTACGGCAAGGTGTCGGCGAAGGGGATGTCCCGGCAACCGGCGAGCGGATGCTGAGGGGAGACCAGCACCACCAGTTGATCCTCCCGGTAGGGCATTTTTTCGACGCCGGGCGAGGGGACGTTATCAGCGAAAATGCCGATGTCGGCTTGCCCGGTGAGCAGCGCGGTGACCACCGTTTCACTCAGTTTTTCTTCCAGATTGATACGCACCAGCGGGTGACGTTGCAGAAAATCGGCCAGTTCCTGCGGCAAAAATTCGATGATGGCTGAGGTATTGGCCCAAATATGCACGTGGCCGCGTACGCCCACCGCGTAATCCTGCATTTCGCCCGCCATGCGATCGACGCTGTTTACCACCTGACGCGCGTGGTGTACCAGCTCTTTTCCCGCCGCAGTCAACGCCAGACCGCGCGGCATGCGGATAAACAACACACAATCGACGGTGCGCTCCAGCTCCGCCATGCGCTTGCTCAGGGCGGACAGCGTCATGTGAAAATGGGCGGCCGTTTTGGTCAGGCTACCGATTCTGGCGACCTGCAAAAACAGGCGTAGTGACTGCAAGTCAAAGTGCGTGGGATTGATCATGAGCGGGTGACGGTCCTTGAAAGCGTGAGCAGAGTAAGCCTACCACAGCAGTGACCCTTTCCTGACAGGAAAGGGTGATTGACGATTAAGGCATTATCAAACGTGTCGCCAACGCTTAGGATGTCATTCTATTGCCTTTGATCTTAGTTCCTTTGATCTTATAGCCTTAACGACAGGAAACGTCTCGTTGATTAGTCACATTGACCATATTGTGCTGACCTGTGTTGATCCGGCGGCGACGCAGCAGTTCTACACGCAGGTGTTACAACTGCGGCAGGAAACCTTCGGTAATGGCCGCATTGCGTTTTGCTTCGGGCAGCAGAAAATCAATCTTCATGTCAGGGGAAGTGAGTTCGCGCCGCATGCTCATCTGCCTGCTCCAGGGGCGCTTGATCTGTGTTTTATTGCCAGCGAGCCGCTGACGCAGGTGATTGCGCATGTGCAGCGCTGTGGCTGGCCGATTATCGATGGGCCGGTTGAGCGCACCGGTGCGACCGGGAAAATCCGCTCGATTTACCTGCGTGACCCGGATCTGAATTTGATTGAGATAGCCGAACCGTTGTCAGACAACTCGTTATCAGATAACTCATTATCAGACAGCGCGCGCTAAGCGACGCCTGTTTTTTATTCAGGGTATGAATGGGTATTCCATGCTCTATTTCTCACCAACGATTTTTCATCAACGGTTTTTACCAACGATGTAACAGGATGCAGTAGCGGTCTATGACGAGTGTATTGATAACCCAGGTGGCAGTGTGCCTGATACTGGGAATGGGGCTTGGGGTGTGTGGCGGTATGTTGGGCATTGGCGGCGGGTTGATAGCCATCCCGGTGCTGGGAATGCTGTTTGGTATGAACCAGCATCTCGCGCAGGGAACGGCGCTGATCATGATTACGCCGAATGTGCTGATAGGGTTTCTGCGCTATCGGCAGCGCAACAAAATCGATACCCGAATGACATTGATGTTGTGCGCCTTTGCCACCGTATCGGCCTATATCGCCGCGCACATGGCGGCGGCTATTCAGGTTGATAACCTGCAACAGGCGTTTGCCATTTTTCTGCTGGTGCTGGCGGCTTACTACATCTGGCAGTGGGTGAACAGCCAACGTAGCCGTACACCGACGTCAGTATTATCAGCACGTTATCTTCCAGTGCTGGGGGTGGCGAGTGGTTTTATGTCCGGTATTTTTACCGTCGGCGGCGGGCTGGTGGTGGTCCCGGCGCTGGTAACGCTGTTTGGTTTCACCCAGACACAGGCACAAGGTATCGCGCTGGCGCTGGTGGTCCCCGGCGCGCTGGCGGCGCTGGTGTCGTACACGCAGGCCGGGAACGTCGACTGGGCGACCGGCATTCCGCTGGCGATTGGCGGCATTCTCAGCGTGTCATGGGGCGTGGCGCTGGCGCATAAGTTGCCGGTGGTGGCGTTGCGATTGACGTTCTGTCTGGTGCTGGTTGGCGTTGCGGTAGTAATGCTGGTAGGAAAATAACGCGCGGAAAATGTCGCGGGCGGGTGGTGTCAACCGCCCGTTGCCGCTACAATCCGTTCATCGATTAACCTTTGGATAACAATAAGGAGGACTATTATGCTGCGCTGTGAAATGTTTAACACTTCACATCCTTTTGGCGATCGCCGCTGCTCAAGCGTTATCGATATCGTGCTGCGATAACGGTGGCTTGAGCGAAGCAAACCGCATTTTCCCTTCTCTCGGGCTTACCGGGTTATCGTCAGCGTTGTGTTGACGAGGCACACTTGTGCCTGTAACTCTTGAGTAAGCAATGAGCACTTTACTGACTGTACACGCCCTGAGCGTGGATACCCCTTTCGGCCCTCTGCTGAACGACATTTCTTTTACCCTGAATCAGGGTGATCGCCTCGGTCTTATCGGCCATAACGGTTGTGGCAAAAGTACGCTGTTAACGCTACTGGACGGTACGCTATCGCCAGGTCGCGGCAGTGTGACGCGCGCTAATCATTGCCTGCTGGCTCGTGTGGAACAGCATCTGCCGATGGATCTGCACCCGTTGACGATGCTGGAGGCGGTGCTGGCCCGCCTTCCCGAGACGGAACGCCTCAGCGAACGCTGGCGGGCGGAAACCTTGCTGGCGGAGATGGGCTTTGGCGAACACGACTGGCGACGGTGTGCCGGTACCCTCAGCGGTGGACAGCATACCCGACTGCTGCTGGCGAGAGCCTTGATCACCTCGCCGGACCTGCTGTTGCTGGACGAGCCGAGTAACCACCTGGATTTGCCGACGCTATTGTGGCTGGAGCAGTTCCTGCAACACTGGAGTGGCAGCTTTGTGCTGGTTTCCCACGACAGCCAGTTGCTCGATAACGTCACCAACGGCAGCTATATCCTGCGCGACCGACAACTGCATTACTTTGCACTGCCTTGTAGTGCGGCCCGCGCGGCGCTGGTGGAGCGCGATCGCAGCGATGCCTTGCGCCACAAAGCGGAACAGAAGGAAATCGACCGCGTGACCGCCAGTGCTAAACGGCTGGCTATCTGGGGCAAGGTCTATGATAACGAAGACCTGGCGCGCAAGGCCAAGCAGATGGAAAAACGCATCGAGCGGCTAAAAGAGGATCAAACCGAACTGAGCGCCGGTAGTCAGTGGCGGCTGTCGCTGAAAGGCGAAGCACTGAGTGCCGATCGTCTGTTGGAGATGACAACGCTGGACGTCAGCCCGGCACCGCAGCACCCGCCGTTATTCACTGTGCCGTTACAGCGGGTGAAAAGCGGCGACCGGGTGGCGATTATCGGTCGCAATGGCTGTGGTAAGTCTTCGTTGTTGCGTCTTTTGTGGCAACAGTACTCGAGTACGATGCCGGATGGGGCGATTCGTCTGCATCCCCGTGTTCGACTGGGGTATTACGACCAGACGCTGCATCAACTGCGTGATGACGACACGCTGTTCGATGCGCTGGCACCGTTCGCACCGGTGGCGCAGGACCGCAAGATGGCCTTAATCAGTGCCGGTTTCCCGTGGTCGCGCCATCAGCAAACCGTTGCCACCCTGAGTGGCGGCGAGCGTGCCCGGCTGTTGTTTGTCGGGCTGTCGCTGGCGCGTTACGGATTACTGATGCTGGACGAGCCGACCAACCACCTGGATATGGAAGGCAAAGAGGCGCTGGCCGATACGCTGCAAGATTTTGACGGCGGTGTATTGCTGGTGACGCATGACCGGGCGCTAATCAGCCGCAGTTGCAACCGTTTCTGGCTGATTGAGCACGGTGTGTTGAGCGAGTGGCACGATCTGGACCTGATCTATCAGCGTCTGGGGGCCGCGCCTGCTGACACCGCACCCTCTTTGGCACCGCCACCAGCGGCGGCGTTGCAGGTGACATCAGAGCGTATCGATGAAGCTGACAGGCTGCTGGCGCAACTGGTTGAACTGGAAAACCGGCTGGCTGAAGACCTGGCGCGCAAGGCGAAGCACCAGAAACCCGCGCTACAGACGCAGTGGCGGCAAGAAATCGCCCGCCTCAACGCCTTGCTGGGATTGGCACAACGTTGACCGTGCCTGTTTGCAGAGGCATAAAAATACCGACGAATTATTTTGGTTACACGGTATTGGGTTTTCTGGCGTAAAAAACTGCGCTGAGGTGGGTGGCTTCGCCGGGTGAGCGGCAGGACGCCGCGAAAGCCCGTGCCGCGTCTGGAACGCGTCACGGGCGGCCCGAACAGCGAAGACGAACACCGAAGGTACCGCGAAGCGGCACAGTTTAGCCCTCAAGCCAGTGGTCAAGGAGAGGTGGCGCTTGCACCTCTCCTTGTCGTGCGTGCGATGATGTTACAAAGGAAGGCATGAAATCATCACGCACGAAACCTCTCACTGTTCCACCATAACCCGACACCTCATGCCGCAGGCAGACTATCAGCAATCCTCAATAATCAGGTACGCGGCATTTAACGGCCCGTGTACCCCCACCACCTTAATCAGTTCGATATCGGCGGTAGAACTGGGGCCCGCTATCAGGTTGATACACGACGGTAAAGGTTCACCCCGTTGCGCCCGCTGGCGCAAATGCTGGGCCAACTGTGCAACTCGCGGCAACAGGCAGCTTTTGCGGACAATAAACAGTGTTGATTCTGGCAACAGGCTCAGGCCGCGTCCTTGTTGCGGGGTAGAGAACAGCACCACACCACCAGATTCAGTCAGGCCATAATCGGCGTACACCACGCCGATACGCGCCTGTGTGGCGAGTTTTAGGTTGTCTTCCCCGGCAGCCGGGTCCCAGCACTGTGCCTGATAGTGCTGTTGCAGGTAGTCGGTGACCCCCAGCTCTATCAGTCGTTCATCGCCACTGATCAGTACCGGCGCGCCGCCATAATGCTGGCACAGCTTTCCGGCGGCCTCTGCGACCTGATTAAGCGGCGTGACCTCGCAATGCGCCAGCATCACGTTACTGGCGTAATCAATGAAGGCATCACAGCGCTGTTGCGCTGTCAAATCGGTCAGACGGGTCGGGGCCGGGTTATTGTCCAGCGGCGGCAACGGCAGCGGTGTTTGACGTGGCTCGCGCCCCAGTCGCCGGGCCAGGTTAGACAGAAAGGCGTCACGGTTTTCCATTAGCGTTTCTCCTTAGTCTGACGCTGATGCTGTTTGAACCAACTGCGGAAGCTCTGACCATCGGCATCCGGCAGGTCGCGGGCTTCGGTCCACTCGCTGATCGCACCGATGTTAAACGGTATCTTGCCGTTACGAATGAGCAAGCGGGCGGCACGCGCGCCTGCCACCATGCCGACTTTCCACAGGCCAGGGTGGCTATTGGCGTAGTTGAACAACCCGACGATGCGCCGCTCGGCGGCAGGCGTCATCCCATTTTCTGCCAGCGTGCGTCGGTGTTGCACAATCAGTGAGGACAGCGGAATGCGTACCGGACATACGTCATCGCAGGCGGTACACAGCGAACAGGCGTAAGGCAGGTTCTTGAAGTCTTCATAGCCACCCAGTAGCGGTGATAATACTGCGCCGATAGGGCCGGGATAGATAGAACCGTAACCGTGACCACCGATATGGCGGTAGGCCGGACAGGTGTTGATGCAGGCACCGCAACGAATACAACGCAGAATATCCTGGAACGGCGACCCTAGGATCTGCGAGCGGCCATTATCGACGATCACCAGATGAAACTCTTCCGGGCCGTCAACGCCGCCCGGGTCGCGGGGGCCGGTCAGCCAGGTGTTGTAACCGGTCAGACGGGCACCGACTGCACTGCGCGCCAGCATGGTGAGCACCACATCCAGTTCCTCAAAGGTCGGAACGATACGCTCCATGCCCATCACGGCGATGTGCGTGCGGGGCAGGGTGGTGCATAAGCGGGCGTTGCCTTCATTACTCACCAGACTGACGGTGCCGGTTTCCGCGACAGCAAAGTTACAGCCGGTGATCCCCACGTCGGCGCTGAGGAAGTCGGCACGGATTTTCTGGCGAATAAAGCGGGTCATGGCTTCCGGCGTTTCCGGGCCGTCATAGCCCAACTGTTGTTGCAGTACGCGCTGGATTTGGTGGCGATCTTTGTGGATGGCCGGTACTACTACATGGGAGGGGGCATCTTTGTCCAGTTGCAGGATGTATTCGCCGAGATCGGTTTCGATGACCTCGATACCGGCATTCTCCAGCACGGCATTCATCCCGATCTCTTCGGTCACCATCGATTTGGATTTCACTACCTTGCGGGCTTGTTTAGCCTGTGTGACTTGCAAGATGTAACGGGTAGCGTCTTCGCGTGTTTCGGCAAAGAATACCTTGCCGCCGCGAGCGGTGACCTGTTCGGACAACTGATACAGGTAGGCGTCGAGGTTATCGAGCACATGGGCGCGAATCTGCGCCGCACGGGTGCGCCAGACATCCCACTCGCCCAGTTCATCGACCATCTTCTGGCGGTTGGCGCCGATACGCTCCTGCGCGTTGGCAACCGCCTGGCGCATGATGGGGTCGTCTATCTGCTGGCGGATACGCTCATGAAACGGGGTATTGCTGGTCTTGAGGTACATGGCGTCTCCTTAGCGGCTCATCAGTACTTCTGCGATATGCATCACCCGAACGGCATGCCCTTCGCGCTGTAGTCGCCCGCCGATGTTGAGCAGGCAACTGACGTCGGCACCGATCAGGTAGTCCGGTTTGGCCTCCATGATGTGCGCGACTTTTTCTTTCACCATTTCACCGGAGATCTCCGCCATTTTGACGGAAAAGGTACCGCCGAAACCGCAGCAGGTTTCCTGTCCATGAAACGGCAGCAATTCCAGGTCACGTACCTGATGCAATAACGCCAGCGGCTCTTCCCGCACCCCCATTTTACGAAACAGGCTACAGGATGGGTGGTAAACCGCTTTGCCCGGCAGACGGGCGCCGACATCGGTGACCCCAAGGCGGTTAACAATAAACGAGGTGAGGTCTACCATGCGGCTGGCGACCTGGGTGGCGCGTCTGGCCCACTCCGGCTCGTCTACCAGCCAGTCGGCATAGTGTTTGATAGCGTTGGTACAGGAACCAGCAGGCGACACGATAGGGTCATCGTTCTCTTCCAGGGCGGCGATCAAGTTTTTCATGCCCGGCCGCGCGTCGCGGATATATCCGCTGTTGATGGCGGGTTGACCGCAACAGCCTTGTCGCTCGGGAAAGTGAATATGGCAGCCGAGCTGCTCCAGCAACAGCACGCTGTCACGGGCCATACGCGATTTGAGCGCATCGCCGATGCAGGTGACAAAAAAATTCACATTCATGTTGTTTTAGCTTCCTGTTTGTAGGGGGTAACCACTCGGGTGAGTCACTCGGGTTAAACGTCAGTAGGCGCATTATTGTCGTATGTTCATCAGCCTGCGCCTTGTAGCCTGAACATGGGTCACACTCAACGGGGGACGTTCAATCCCTGTTCGACGCCCCGGCTAAAAAGAACCTGCCATAGCTGGATATTTCTGGCCCGAAAAGCACCGGCGCAGGCGGTCAGATAGTAACTGAACATGCGCCGGAAGGCGGGTGAATACTCGTCAGCCAGATGCGGCCAGGCGGTGTTAAAGCGAGCCAGCCAGGCCATCAGGGTTTTATCGTAATCGGCACCGAAGTTGTGCCAATCTTCCATCACAAAATAGGATTCACTGGTGTCGGCAATTTGTTTAATGGATGGCAGGCATCCGTTGGGGAAAATGTATTTATTGATCCACGGGTCAACGTTATGCGCCGTTTTATTCGACCCGATGGTATGTAACAGGAACAGGCCGTCCGGCTTCAGGCACCGATTGACCACGTCAAAATAGGTGGCGTAATTTTTCGGTCCCACGTGTTCAAACATGCCGACGGAGACAATACGGTCATACTGTTGGTGCAGATCGCGGTAATCCTGCAACAGAATATGGATATCCAGCCCGCCGTTGCGCGCTTCCACAAAGGCCTTTTGCTCGGCAGAAATGGTGACGCCATGCACGGTGACGCCGTAATGCTGAGCGGCGTATACCGCCAGTCCTCCCCAGCCGCAGCCGATATCCAGCAGCGTCATGCCGGGTTTCAACTGGAGTTTTTCGCAGATCAACGCCAGTTTGTGCTGCTGTGCGTCATCAAGGGTGTCGGCCTCTTTCCAGTAACCGCATGAATACTGCATGTAGGGGTCAAGCATATGGCAGAACAGGTCGTTGCCGAGGTCATAGTGGACTTTGCCGACCTGCCAGGCGCGTTTGCGCGACTGAAGGTTGACCAGCCGTGCCAGCCCGATACGCATCAGGTCGCCCCAGCGTGCCGGACGCTGTTCATCTAGCCGGGCGGCGAGTATCCGGTGAAAAAACATATCGAGCCGCGCACAGTTCCACCAGCCTTCCATGTAACTTTCACCTAATCCCACGGAGCCTTGCTGTAGTACCCGTTTGAAAAAGCGTGAGTCGTTAACCTGAATATCCCAGGGTTCGGTGCCGTTAATGGTTATCCCAGCCTGATGTAACAGTTCCTGCGCAATACGCCGCCATTCATTTTTTTCGCTGATATCATCAACGATGCACACATTACTCATGATGTCTCCTTAAATAACAGTTAGTTCAATGACTTATTACAGGTGCTAATCACTACTGGGGTACTGTTATTTCGGGACATCTTGTTTCGTGACATCTGTGGTTGCCGCAAAAATGACGTATTCCCTCAAAACATGGACAAGGTATGACTAAAAACGGCGGGTAGCCGTGATATAAACGTAATGTCGCTTCCATGAAGTGTTCCCCAATCCATTTTCTGGTTTGAAAAATCGTATGCTCACAGAGACTTCGGTCATCAGGTCATGGGCTGGCACCTGCTGAATAGGTGTTGATTATCGGGTAAATCAGGCTGGCCTGCGTTACCCTATCAAGACAAACTTCATCGAGTAGAGGTCAGGTCGTTATATGTCTCATTCGCTAGTGTCATCCCCCCACTTGCCGATAGCAGGGCAGCCTGCGCCGGTATTGCTGTCTTTACCGCGTCCGGTCTACTTTCGCTCTTATCCACTGGTGAAAGGGACTGAGGTGGCGCAGCATCAGCACCCGTTTGTCGAGTTCCTGTATGCGCGTGAAGGGGGAATGCGGGTAGAGATTGAGGGCAAAACGCTGATCGTACCGGTACTGTATGGCGTGTGGATCCCGGCGCATGTGCCGCACTGTATTCTGTCAACCAGTGATGTGATGCTGGAAAGCCTGTATATCGAGCCGGATTATGTGGCCATCGACCACAGCAGTTGTAAGGTGGTGCTGGTCAGCGATTTTATTCGCGAGTTTATCCACTATGCCACCAAACACGTGCCGGAACAGTATGACTACGATGGCGATGACGCCCAGTTGGTCAAAGTACTGACCACCTTGCTGCGGCAGTTGCCGGATGCGGGGTTTTCGCTGTCGTGGCCGTCTTCCGCCACCTTGATGCGGGTATGCCGCGATATCCAGCAAACGCCGGATGCGCCTCACGGCATTGAGGAATGGTCGGCACGCACCGGCATGTCGGTGCGTACGTTTTCGCGTCGTTTTAAGAAAGAGACCGGTGTGGCGTTCAGTGAGTGGAAGAAACGCATGCGGTTACTGGAATCCGTGGTGATGCTGAAAAACAACCGCAGTGTCACGCAGGTGGCGCTGGATCTGGGGTATGCCAGCACCGCCTCATTTACCTTCGCGTTTCGCCAAATGTTTGGCGTACCGCCGACGCGTTATTGACCGGTTTCTCGCGCCTCTTACAGTACGGATTAGTGAGTCAGCGCCATCATCATCGGGAACAGCAGCGGTGCCATCAGCGACGTCATGATGCCGCAGATAACCAGCGCCAGTGAGCTGAACGCGCCTTCTTCATAGTCCAACTCGGCGCAGCGGGCCGTACCGAGTGCGTGAGATGCGGTGCCCATTGCCAGGCCGCGCGCCGCTTTGGTGTGAATGTGCATCACATTCAGCAACATATGACCGAATACTGCGCCAAGAATACCGACAAAGATGACGCACACCGCACTGATGGCTGGAATACCACCGATGCTGCCACCCACCGCCATGGCAATCGGCGTGGTGACCGATTTGGGCATAATGGAAGCGGCAATCGCTGGGGTGGCCCCGAGACGCAAGGCAATCCAGGTGCCGCTCACCATCGCCACCAGACTACCGATAAAACAGATGCTGATGATCGACTTCCAGCGCATGCGGATTTGATGCAATTGCTCATACAACGGAAACGCCAGCGCGACCACCGCCGGTTGCAACAGGCTGTTTAACACCGAGCTACCCCGGAAATAGCGTTCGTACGGGATATGGCAAAGCAGTAAAAACGCAATCAGTACCACCATCGACACCAGCAGGGGGTTTAACAACGGTGAATTCAGCCGTTGTGCCAGCCGACGCGCCAGAAAGAACACCAGCAGCGTTAACGGCAGCGACCAGACGATATCATGCCACATGGTTGGCTCCTTTTTCCTCGTCAGTCGGATGACGGGCCGATTTACGCCCGTGAACCAGATGCGAGCAGCTGCTGACGGTGATCAACACCACCAGCGTACTGGCGGCGCACGAGAGGATCACCGGTGCGAACTGGGCGCGTAGCAAATCAAAGTACTGCATTACGCCGACGCCAATCGGCACAAACAGCAACGCCATATAGCGGATCAACACGTGACAGCCCGGTTTGACCCACTGCGCCGGAATAATCTGCAACGACAGCAGCAAAAACAGGATCAGCATACCGATGATGCTGCCCGGCAAGGTGATAGGCAGCACGGCGGCAATGCCGATACCGAGGTACAAACAGGCGTAAATCAGTAAGAACGCCCTGGCCTGGTGCCAGAAGTGGGTCATAAAGGTATTCATGAACGCATTTACCACGGATAAAAGTTGCCACTGAAGCAGTGGGGGGATAACGGTGTTGATTATCGCTCGCTTAGCCGTGGCGCTTATTATCAAATCAGGACGATGTTTATCGATTATGTGACGAAGTTAAACGACAAGCGTAGTGGTTACCCCTGCACGCTCTTTTTCAGGGCATCGTACAACCGCACCAGCTCGGCCAGCGAGTCGGCGTTCATCTTGCGCATCACCGCCGCGCGCCGCACTTTCACTGTGATTTCGCTGACACCGAGTTGGGCGGCTACCTGTTTGTTCAATTGGCCGGTGACCACGTGTTCCAGCACCTGTTGTTCACCGGTAGTCAGGCTGTCGTAACACGCTTGTAGCTTAGCCTGCATATCGGCATGACGGCGTTGTTCGCCATCACGCTCCAGCCCTTTCTGGATAGCATCGAGCAAGTCCTGCTCGCGAAATGGCTTAGTCAGGAACTCCAGCGCACCCGCTTTCATGGCGCGTACCGACATGGGAATATCGCCGTGGGCGGTAATAAAAATCACCGGTAGCGTGATGCCATGACGGTGCATCTCATCCTGAAAATCCAGCCCGCTCATGCCCGGCATGCGCACATCCAGAATCAGGCAACCAGGGCGGTCAGGCCGTGATGCGCTGATGAAGTGTTGCGGTGACTCGAAGGTGCGGCTTTCCAGCCCGACCGATGCCAGCAAATCTTCCAGTGCCGCGCGCACCGAGGCGTCGTCATCCACGATATAGACCAGCGGCGCGGGGTCATTCGCTAAGGTGTTATTCAGTAAGGCGTCATTCATGGTGCTTTTTTTCCGTCCCCGGCAGGGTGAAGTAAAACGTTGCGCCGCCGTCGCTATTGGCGCTGGCCCAAATCTGGCCGCCGTGGGCTTCGATGATCGAGCGGCTGATGGTCAGGCCCATCCCCATTCCGGTCGATTTGGTGGTGAAAAAGGTTTCAAACAGCCGCTCACGTTGTTCCGGTGTAAAACCCACACCGTGATCGCAAACCGCAAAACGGATATCGCCGCTGATATCGCGCTCCACGCTAACCGACAGTGTGCGTTGTTCGGCCCCGGTGGCCGCGATGGCATCCAGCGCGTTCAGCATCAGGTTCATCAACACCTGCTGAATCTGGATTTTGTCAGCCAGAATGGGCGGCAGCCCTTCCGCCACATTGAGACTAAACAGAATATGCTGTTGCATCAGTTCAGTACGGATCAACAGCAGCATTTCATCAATGGTATCGGTGATGTTCAGCCACGCTTTATGCGGTGGGGTGCGGCTGGCGAAGCCACGGATACGGGCGATAATTTCGCTGGCGCGCGTCGCGTCGTTGATGATGCGCTGCACTGCCAGCTCGGCGCGAGCCTGGTTGGGCGGCGAGGCGTTGAGCCAGCGCAGGCAGGCTTCGCCACTGGTGACGATGGAAGCCAGTGGCTGGTTAACTTCATGGGCGATTGAGGCGGTGAGTTCTCCCATCAGGTTAACACGGGAGATTTGTACCAGTTGGGCGCGCGCTTCGTGAAAAGCATTAATCGCAGCGGACATTTTCAACGCCAGATAGGTCGACAGCGTGATCGCCAGCAGGCTGATGCCGCAGTTAATCAGGCTGGATTCGCTACCGTCAGGCTTGCTGAGCTTGTAACTGAGCAGGGTCAGGATAATACACAACGTGGCGATGGCGGTGACGCCGCGTGGCGGTAAAAAACGCACCGCCAGCAGCACAATGGCAATCTGAAATACCCCCACCGCGATCTCCAGATCGGTGAGGGTATCCACCACGGCGATGCCCACGGCCATCAGCACCAGCGGGATAGCCCGCAGTGTGGTGGCTGCGTGACCGACACGTGTTTTCTCACTCATGTTGTTTCTCTCATGAACAAGGGCCTTTTCTGTGTCGATCACACCACGATGAGTCTGTGATTACGACGGATTTTCCAGGCTGAACTGGTCGTGGATATCGTCGTAAGCGAACAGTTCCGCATAACGTCCCCACTGTGTGACGGCATTCAGCGTTTGCGCTGCGTCGATTTCCGACATGAAATCCTCCAGCTCGTCACGGAAGCGACGCGCCGGGGCGGTACGCGACGAACGTTCGTCCAGTACCCGCCGGATGTGCGCGACCAGCGGCACATAATTGAGCAAATGCTGGGCGAACAGCTGTTTACGTTCGTCCACACTGGCATTGGCGTACCGGGCGGCGGCAGGCAACAGCCGGATATCGCCCCCTTGCAGTTCGGCAAAGCGCAACAGTTGCAAAATTTCCCCTACCGGGAACAGCTCGTCAGCCGTGTACTGCAAGGCGTTAGCCAGTTCAGGCAGGTCGGCTTTGCCCGCATAAGGCGCGGCGTGTACGGCTTCAATCAGGCCCGCCAGCGAGTTGGTAGAGACCAACGGCAACACCATACCCAACCCTGAACCGGGGAAAATCCCCTGACGTGCGGTACCCGCACTGTTATCCGTTGTCATTTTAACGTAAATGTCTTCAACCAGCGCGCGAAACGCCGGATCCTGACGGTTACGCGGTTGCGGCAGGTCGACACGGATTTCACACGCGACCCGGCCGGGGTTGATGGAAAACAGCACGATACGATCGCACATTAACACCGCTTCTTCGATGTTATGCGTCACCATCAGGATGGATTTGATCGGCATTCTGCCTTCGCCCCACAGATCCAGCAGGTCGGTGCGCAGGGTTTCAGCGGTCAGCACGTCCAGCGCGGAAAACGGCTCGTCCATCAACAGGATGTCCGGGTCCACCACCAGCGCACGCGCCAGTCCGACGCGTTGACGCATCCCGCCGGAAAGTTCTTTGGGGTAGGCGTTTTCAAAGCCATCAAGACCGATCAGGTCGATGGCGGCCAGTGCCCGTTTGCGACGTTGCTCCACCGGTACGTTTTGCGCTTCCAGCCCAACTTCGACGTTTTGTTGCACCGTCAGCCAGGGAAACAGGGCGAAGCTCTGGAAGACCATGCTGACAGTCGTCGGTCGGCCATCTGGCCCCGGCGGGAAATCCACCTGACCGGCGCTGGGCGTCAGCAGACCGGCTATCGAACGCAGCAGGGTCGATTTGCCGGAACCGGAGCGGCCGAGCAATCCGACGATTTCGTTGTCGTACAACGTCAGGTTAACGTCATCCAGCACCAGTCGTTCGGCGCTGCCGGATTTGCCATACAGATGCCGAACGTGTTGTACATTCACCAGACAGTTTTGCTGATGAGCCAGATTGATTGGCTGAAGAATAGTCATCATGTTCTCCTTAACCGAGGCGCAGGCGGCGTTCGGCGAATTGGTACAAGGGGCGCCACAGCAGGCGGTTAAACGCGATCACGAATACCGACATCACCGCGATGCCCAGCGCGACCTGATGAAAATCGGCGGCGGTGGTCGCGTTGGCGATGTAAGCGCCAAGGCCGGTGGCTTCCAGATGTTGTTTCCCCCAGGAAATGGATTCGGACACGATACTGGCGTTCCAGGAGCCGCCGGAGGCGGTGAGCGCTCCCGTCACGTAGTAGGGAAAAATGCCCGGCAGCGCGACCTGACGCCACCACTGCCAGCGCCGGATACCGTAAATACGCGCGGCTTCCAGCAGGTCGGTCGGCAGGGCTGCCGTGCCCGCGATGACGTTAAACAGGATGTACCACTGGGTACCCAGCACCATCAGTGGCGACAGCCAGATATCCGGATTGAGGTTAAAACCCGCAATCAGGATGACGGCGAACGGGAACAACACGTTGGCCGGAAACGCCGCCAGAAACTGCGCCAGTGGTTGCAGACGTTCCGCCACACTGGGTTGCAGGCCAATCCACACACCGATTGGCACCCAAATAACACTGGCCAGCGCAATCAACACCACCACGCGAGCGAGTGTTGCCAGCCCCATGCCAAACACGGCAATCACATCCGCCATACCGAGCGAGGCACCGATGTATTGCACCAGCTGTACCACGCCTGCCAGTACGCCGATAATGACCAGCGCCAGCCACAACCGGTCGGTGATTTTGTTGTAGCGAGGGCTGGGCGTATGGCGTAAAAACCGCGGCACTGACGGCCAGCGCAAGGCCGCCAGCGTGTAGAACGGCCAGCTCAGCACGTTGATGATTGCCGTCGAGATGTGGGTACGGCGAACAAGGTCGTATACCCAGGAACGCGGTCTTTTCTGCGATGCGGTTTGTTCAAAGCGGAATTTATCCGCCCAGGCCACCACCGGCCGGAACAGCAGTTGATCGTAAAGCACAATCACCACCGTCATGGCGACCACTGCCCAGGCGATAGCCGTCAGGTTTTCCTGAGCGATAGCCAGCGCCAGCCAGGAGCCGATCCCCGGCAGGCTGACGGTGGTGTTGCCGACGGTAATGGCTTCTGAGGCCACCACGAAGAACCAGCCGCCGGACATTGACATCATCATGTTCCAGACCAGTCCGGGGATGGCGAATGGCAACTCCAGCCGGATAAACCGCCGCCAGGGCGAAAAGCCGAATTGCTGGCTGACTTCACTCAGATCGCCCGGCAGGGTGCGTAACGACTGGAAAAAACTAAATGCCATGTTCCACGCCTGACTGGTGAAAATCGCGAAAATCGCGGCACATTCCACCCCCATCTGGCGACCGGGGAATAGCCCCATAAAAAAGGTGACAGTGAAGGTTAAAAACCCCAGTACCGGCACCGATTGCAGAATATCCAGCGCTGGGATAATCACCATTTCGGCTTTACGGCTTTTGGCCGCCAGCGTGGCGATAACCAGCGTGAACAGTAACGACACCGCCAGCGCCACGAACATGCGCAGCGTGGTGCGTAATGCGTATTCCGGCAGCAGGGCGATATCCAGCCTGACCGGGCTGGCATCGAGAATAGACAGCGGCAGGCTCATTTGCTCCATGCCGTACACCACCAGCGCAACAACCAGCGCCAGCAGGGTAAAAAATAGGATATCGGCCCGATAAGACGGTGTCGCGCGCTGTCTGGTGAGCAGCGCACGGTTATCCGTCATGATGTCCTGGAGTGGATGGCGCATGATTTTCCTCCCGGTAAGTCAGGCAGTAGCTGGAAAGTGATTCCTGTGCTATTTGCCAAATCTATTAGCCAAATGATACCGGCATTGTCAGTGTGCTCTGAGCAATACGACGATGGTGCGGCGTTATTCTTTAATGCGTGGCAGGAAAGTAAAATAATCGAGACAGAGCGTCCACGATTAAAAAGTATAGGTCATGTATACCAAAGTATATTCGTGAAAAGGGAGGGTATTTTCTGCGTGGGAATTTAAATTTTTTTATTAAAAATCAATTGATTAAATTTGTTTATTTTGTGTTATATATTTGTATTTAATAATCGCTACGGATGTTTTTTATCACCCGATGGATAAACAAATTCGGCGGCGTATTTATTTTTTACTTACTGTGAATCTTTTATGAATATTTAGCACGTATAGAGACTGCGGAAAACAGTATTCTGACACCCGAAGAGAAAATACAAGCGAGAGCATCGCGATACGGAATGGAAGGATACGCCGAGGGAAGATACATTAGCGGGAGATACCCCGGCGTTAAACACGCCGGGGTAGGGTGATGATTACGCCAGATCGAAACGGTCGAGGTTCATCACTTTGGTCCAGGCGGCGATGAAGTCGTGGACAAACTTCGCCTGCGCGTCTGTACTGCCATAGACTTCGGCCAGCGCGCGTAACTGCGAGTGTGAACCGAAGACCAGGTCGACACGGGTGCCGGTCCACTTCAGGTCACCGCTTACGCGATCACGCCCTTCAAACACACCTTCTTCTGCTGCGGTGGCTTTCCAGACGGTGCCCATATCCAGCAGGTTAACGAAGAAGTCATTGGTCAGTACGCCGGGTTGTGCGGTGAACACGCCATGGGATGCCTGAGCGACATTCGCGCCCAGTACACGCAGCCCGCCGACCAGCACCGTCATCTCCGGCGCACTCAGCGTCAGTAACTGCGCCTTATCCACCAGCAGCGCTTCGGCCGCCACGCTGTAATGGCCTTTCAGGTAGTTACGGAAACCATCGGCGATCGGTTCCAGTACGGCGAATGACTCAACGTCGGTTTGCTCTTGAGAGGCATCCATCCGGCCGGGGGTGAACGGTACGGTTACCGCATGACCAGCGGCTTTCGCTGCCTGTTCCACCCCAGCGGCACCCGCCAGCACGATCAGGTCGGCCAGTGAAATCCGCTTGTTGTCGGACTGTGCGCGGTTGAACTCGCTCTGGATGCTTTCCAGCGTACCCAGCACTTTCGCCAGTTGTTCCGGTTGATTAACTGCCCAGTCTTTCTGCGGGGCAAGACGAATGCGCGCGCCGTTGGCACCACCACGCTTGTCAGACCCACGGAAGGTGGAAGCGGATGCCCAGGCGGTGGAGACCAACTGGGAAACCGTCAGGCCGGAAGCCAGGACTTTGGCTTTCAGGCTGGCGATATCCTGTTCGCTGACCAGCGTGTGGTTAACGACCGGAATTGGGTCTTGCCACACCAGCTCTTCAGCCGGGACTTCCGGGCCGAGGTAGCGAGCGCGTGGCCCCATATCACGGTGCGTCAGTTTGAACCAGGCACGGGCGAAGGCATCGGCGAACTGATCCGGGTTTTCATAAAAACGACGGGAGATCTTTTCATACGCCGGGTCGACGCGCAGCGACAGGTCAGTCGTCAGCATGCTCGGAACATGACGTTTGGATGGGTCATGCGCGTCCGGCACTTCACCCGCACCGGCACCGCCTTTCGGCCGCCACTGGTGCGCACCTGCCGGGCTTTTGGTCAGTTCCCATTCGTAACCGAACAGGTTCTGGAAGAAATAGTTGCTCCACTGGGTAGGCGTTTGTGTCCAGGTCACTTCCAGCCCACTGGAGATGGTATCACCGCCTTTGCCGCTGCCAAACGAGCTCTTCCAGCCCAGGCCTTGCTCTTCGATACCTGCGGCTTCCGGTTCCGGGCCAACTTGCGCGGCATCGCCTGCGCCGTGGGTTTTCCCGAAGGTGTGGCCACCTGCGATCAGCGCGACGGTTTCTTCATCATTCATCGCCATGCGACTGAAGGTTTCGCGGATGTCTTTCGCTGCGGCCAGCGGGTCTGGGTTGCCATTCGGGCCTTCCGGGTTGACGTAAATCAGGCCCATTTGTACCGCTGCCAGCGGGTTTTCCAAATCCCGTTCGCCGGAGTAACGTTTGTCGCCACCCAGCCAGGTGGTTTCCGAGCCCCAGTACACATCTTCTTCCGGTTCCCACACATCTGCGCGGCCACCGGCAAAACCGAAGGTTTTGAATCCCATCGATTCCAGTGCGACGTTGCCGGTGAGGATCATCAGGTCAGCCCATGAAATTTTCTGGCCATATTTCTGTTTAATCGGCCACAGCAGGCGACGCGCTTTATCAAGGTTGACGTTATCAGGCCAACTGTTGAGCGGTGCAAAACGTTGCTGACCGGCACCGGCTCCGCCACGACCATCACCAGTGCGGTAAGTCCCGGCACTGTGCCAGGCCATACGGACAAACAGTGGGCCGTAGTGACCGAAGTCGGCAGGCCACCACTCCTGTGAGTCAGTCATCAGGGCATGCAGGTCTTTTTTGACGGCGTCCAGATCAAGGCTGTTAAAGGCTTCGGCATAGTTGAAGTTTTTATCCAGCGGGTCAGACAGGGATGAGTGTTGGTGCAGAATGTTCAGATTCAGTTGATTGGGCCACCAGGCGCGGTTATCGGTGCCGCTACGGCTGGCGGTAACCGGCGTACCTTGATGATGGAACGGGCATTTGCTTTCGGTTGTCATGCGTTCTCTACCTTATGCTATGTGTCCCCATTGACCCGGCCTGCACAGATTGCCGGGCAGTGAGCGGTGGACAAGAAATTGCTCATGGTGCTTGCCGTGGGTGTTGCGTCAATATTTAACGCAATACATTGAATTTCATGAGTGAGTTAATCGCTCTCTACTGTGTGCTTAGCGTCCGCTGGCTGAAATTCATTATTCATCTTAGTCGCCGCTTGCTCAGAGATGAAATCGAATTACATGAATATTGTGATAGATGGTGGCTATTTAACTGTGAAAATTAATAAGTAAAATAATTGTTAAGTAGGTGTGGGAGGAGGGCGTTGATGCCTGTTTTTTCGTCACCGGGTGTTTTCATCTGTGTCTTTCATTTCAATGATTAATGAATTACGTGAGGATGTTTCCTGCTTCTGTTCCGCTTACCGATGTCATTTATAGTGCCGCCACAGGATAAATCAGTATTGTTATCGGGTGCGTTTCGCCGCGGTGTACCGCATGGCGAGACGTAACCTCCGTTCAGTTGGCGTGGTGTATGCTCAAAAGACGTTCTGTCAGTGTGGTGGCGGCGACCTATTTTCAGGGACGCTTTGTTTTACTGTGTGTTGGCATCTGTGTGTGTTTGGTGTTGCTGGTGGCTCGTGTCGGGTATTTGCAGGTGGTGACCAGCCTGCAACTGGAAAAAGAAGCGAATCAGCGTTCGTTACGTGAACTGGTGATGCAACCGTTGCGCGGCAGCATTACCGACCGTAACGGGCATCCGCTGGCGGTCAGCGTGTCGTCTAATGACGTGGTGGCCGACCCTATCCATGTGCTGGAGAGTGACCCGTCGCTTGCCAGCGCGCAGTGGAGCGCGCTATCCACCGCATTGTCGCTGCCGCCCGGCACCATCAAAGAGAAGATTCAGGAAAATGCGCACCGCCATTTTCTTTATATCGGGCGTCAGGTCGAATCCAGTATCGCTGACTATATCCGCCAGTTGCATATCAGCGGTATTTCCACCCCGGCGGACGCCAGCCGCTATTACCCGATGAGTGACGCGGTATCCAACCTGATTGGCATTGTGGGGGTGGACGGGCAAGGACTGGACGGCATTGAGCGGAGTTTCAACAAGTTGCTGCAAGGCAAACCGGGGCTACGGGTTTACCGCAAAGATCGCTACGGCAATGTGGTGAGCCTGATGGCTGACGATCCGGCGCAGCAGGCACCGACGCTGACCCTGAGCATCGACAGTTATCTGCAATTCGTTCTCTATTCGCATCTGCGTGACGGCGTGCAACTGAACAAGGCGGACTCCGGCGCGGCGGTGTTGATTGACATTAACACCGGCGAAATTCTCGGTATGGCCAGCTATCCGTCCTATAACCCCAACAATTACGAAGGCGAACCGCAAAAGAACATGCGGAATGTGGCGATTTCGGACAGCTTCGAACCCGGCTCCACCGTTAAACCGCTGGTAGTGATGGCGGGGCTGCAACGCCATCTGATCCGGCCCGATTCGGTTATCGATACCACCCCTTATCCGGTAAATGGCCATTTGATTAAAGACGTTGGGCACTGGACCCGACTGACCATTACCGGCATCCTGCAAAAATCCAGCGACATTGGGGTGTCTCATATTGCGCTGGCGATGCCGGCAAACGTGCTGGTCGATCTCTACCATCGTTTTGGGCTGGGCGTTGCCAGCGGCTTAGGCATTGAAGGAGAAACCAGCGGTTATTTCCCGCTGCATCGTGAGCGATGGTCTGACATTGAGCGGGCAACCTTTGCGTTCGGGTACGGGCTACGTGTCACGCCACTACAGATTGCGCGTGAGTACGCCACTATCGGCTCATTCGGCATTTACCGCCCGGTTTCCATCACGAAAGTGACGCCGCCGGTGCTCGGCACCCGGGTTATCGATGAAGATGTGGCAAGAACCGTGGTGCACATGATGGAGAGCGACGCCTTGCCCGGCGGGAGTGGGGTGACAGCCGCGGTGCCGGGCTATCGTCTGGCGATTAAGACCGGTACGGCGGAGAAAATGGGGTCAGACGGTAAATACGACGGTGGCTACGTCAACTACACCGCCGGTGTGGCGCCTGCCAGTAACCCGCGTGTGGCACTGGTAGTGATGATCAACCACCCCGATGCAGGAAAACACTTCGGCGGCTCAGTCGCCGGCCCCGTCTTTGGGCAGATCATGGGTGAGGTGTTGCGCCACATGGATATCCCACCAGACGCGCTCACCCAATAATCCGTAACCGTGATGAACGTCGCGCCGACAGGAAATTAACCTGTCTGGCGCGTTATTGCTTTCATGATCTACCTCAATGAAGTGTGATTTTTTTATAAAAGTTCATACGCGGTGCGGGTATCTATTTTTTTCACGGTGTATTATCTCCTCGCGGTCTATTATTCCTTGATGGTGAATTCCCCGCACAGTTTTTTTATGGATGTTAATTTGTCGTAATCATTTAATTTGTCGAATAGGGGTGACCCGTTGTGACGCAATTAATAACACATAACATCGTCATGGACGATATAGCCGGTGATGGTTTGCTTAATGATGTCAAACATTACTGGAATAATAGAGCAGAAGGATATAACGACGTTAACGTCGCTGAATTGGCATGCGCTAAACGTCACTTATGGCAAACGACGATTTTACGTCATGCGCCGAAAAAAGCGGTATTAAATATACTGGATGTGGGTACCGGGCCGGGTTTTTTTGCCGTGACACTGGCCATGGCGGGGCATAACGTTACCGCCGTGGATGTGACACCCGCGATGCTGGCGCAGGCCCGGAACAATGCCGCGCACTATGGTGTTGATATCCGGCTAGTTGCAACAGATGTGCATACTCTGCCGTTTCCCGATAATCACTTCGACCTGCTGGTTACCCGCAACGTGACCTGGAATCTGAAACACCCACAACAGGCCTATCAAGAGTGGCAGCGGGTATTAGCACCCGGTGGACGGTTAATTAACTTTGATGCTAACTGGTACGCTCACCTTTTTAATGCTGAGGCGCGGGAAGGCTATTTGCGTGACAGACACAACGCCCGTCGATTAAAAATTGATGATCATTACGCGAATACCGATACCGTTGCGATGGAAAATATTGCCAGAGCACTGCCGTTAAGCCAGGAAATACGGCCAGAGTGGGATCGTCGCACTCTGTTAGCCAGTGGTTTTCAGCAGATTTTCATTGATGAAAATATTGCTGAAAACCTGTGGGATGACGACGAAAAAATTAATTACGCCTCTACACCGATGTTTATGGTTGTTGCGGAAAAATAAACTGCGATCGTCGTCATATCTTTCATTGCAGACTTTTCGTCGCAGAGGTGTCGACGCTGTTTTTTTGTTGGCTCAGGGTGACATGTCATGGCTAGGGTACATCCCATCATTAGGGTACATCCCATCACACTGGTAGCGCTGGTACTGTGTTTGTTATTCAGCGCATTTTCCGTTTCTGCCGATATGCGCGACAATCAGTTGGTTTATGCCAGTACCAAAGATATTCGTGATATCAATCCTCATCTTTATGCGGGTGAAATGGCCGCTCAGAATATGGTGTTTGAGTCGCTGGTCATCAATACGCCCGAGGGCGTCAAACCCTGGCTGGCGGAAAGCTGGACGATATCACCCGACGGCAAACAGTATACTTTCACGTTACGCCACGGCGTGCGCTTTACTGATGGCGAACCGTTTACGGCAGATGCGGTTAAACGCAATATCGACGCGGTGTTAGACAACTATCAACGCCATGCCTGGCTTGAATTGGTACAGCAGATCGATAAGGTCACGGTGCTGGATAGCCACCGCGTCGAGATAACACTCAAAAACCCCTATTACCCGACGTTAATCGAACTGGGTTTGACCCGACCTTTCCGTTTTGTGTCACCGAAAGCGTTTATCAACGGTAAAACCAAAGAGGGCATCAGCGGGTATGTCGGTACCGGCCCCTGGGTGCTGGCGGAGCATAAACCTAATCAGTATGCGCGCTTTGTCGTCAATCCCGATTACTGGGGGCGCCGACCGCATCTCGACAGTGTGCTGTGGCGGGTGATGCCTGACCAACAGTCGATGCTGATGGCGTTGCAAAAAGAAAGCGTCCAGCTCATTTTCGGGGCGGACGGCGACATGCTGGATATGGATAGCTTTGCCGCACTTGAGGCGTCGGGGAAATACCGGACGTTGATAAGCCCGCCGGTTGCCTCCCGTGCACTGGTGCTTAATAGCGGTCGCCCTATCACCGGCGATAAAGCCGTGCGCCAGGCGCTGCAATACGCGATGGATAAAACGGCTATCGCCAGCGGCGTCATGGGTAATACCGAAAGTGTCGCCGATACCTTACTGTCGCGCCGTGTGCCGTACTGTGACATCGATTTGCCGGTTTACCGGTTTAATCCGCAGCAGGCGAGTGCGTTGCTGGACGCCGCAGGCTGGCATCTGACGGCAGGAAAAACGGTGCGGGAAAAAGACGGCAAGGCGTTGGTGTTGATGCTGTCCTATAACCGCAACAACGCGGCGGAGCGGGAGATTGCCGAGCTGATTCAGGGTGATTTTAAGAACGTCGGCGTGCAACTGACTATTCTGGGCGAAGAAAAGCAGGCGTTTTTGGACCGCCAGAAATCCGGTGATTTTGACCTGCAATACTCGCTGTCGTGGGGAACGCCTTATGACCCGGCATCGTATATCTCCTCGTTCCGCATTCCTGCACATGCGGATTATCAGGCGCAGAAAGGGTTACGTCGCAAGGCCGAGATCGACACGTTGATTGGCGATATTTTACTGACGCCGGATGAAAAGCAGCGTCAGGCACGCTACACGCAGTTATTCGCCCTGCTGGCGGAGGAAGCGGTGTATATCCCATTGACGTATTCAAGGACGAAAGCGATTTATGCACCGACGCTGAAAGGGGTGTCATTTAATGCCTCACAGTATGAGATCCCTTTCGAGAACATGTCGTTCTGAATACCGGGCGATCATGCTGATGGCGCTGTAACGGGGATGGAATCGGCGAGTGGAAGAGGAAAACGACGCGGATGCGTGCTTATTTCATCAAACGACTACTCATGATGGTGCCGCTGGCTGCGGTCATCTCGTTTCTGGCTTTCTCGTTGCTGAATCTGGTGCCTTCCGACCCGGCAGAGGTTGCCCTGCGTGTCAATGAGATAGTCCCGACCGATGAAGCGATACGGTTGGTGCGCCATGAACTGGGGCTCGATAGGCCATTCCTCCAGCGTTATGTGTGGTGGCTCTGGCGGGCGCTGCACCTGGATTTCGGCACGTCATTTATCACCAGAAAGCCGGTCTGGTATGAGTTTATGCAAGCACTGCCTGCTACCTTGCATTTGGCGTCGGTCACGCTGGCACTGATCGTGACGCTGTCGCTGGCCTTCGGCATTACCTGCGCGATAACCGAGCATTCCGTATGGGACAAGCTGGTGCGTAGTCTGGTGTTTTTAACCGTGTCCATACCCAATTACTGGCTTGGCCTGTTGCTGATGTGGGGGCTGGCGGTCAGGCTAAACCTGTTCCCGGTTGGCGGCATGCAGGAAACGCATGCCGTGATCCTCCCCGCGTGTACCCTGATGTTGGGGTATATCGGCACCTATATCCGCCTTATCCGAGGCAGTATGCTCGGCAATCTGCAGCAAAATTACGTGTTGTACGCCAGAGCCAGAGGGCTACCTGAACCGCTGATTATCACTAAGCATGTGCTGGTGAATTCGCTGCATGCGTCGCTGGTGGCGATAGGCATGAGTATTCCCAAACTGATTGCCGGTACGGTGGTGATAGAAAATATTTTTGCCTGGCCCGGTGTCGGGCGGCTGTGTTTGTCCGCGATTTTTAACCGCGACTACCCAATGATTCAGGCCTACATGTTGCTGATGGCGCTGCTGTTTCTGGTGGGGAATTTTGCGACCGATGTGATGCAGGTCAGGCTTGACCCGCGCATGAAGGAGGCCCGCGAATGAGACGGCCGGGTATCGCTGCGAGAATCAGGCAGGACAAGCTGGCGTTGTGTTGTAGCCTGTTGTTGCTGATGGTGTGTCTGGCAGGCGTGTTTGCCCCTATTATTGCGCCGCACGACCCGACGTTGATATCGATAAAAGACAAATATCAGGGCGTCAGCCTGCTTTATCCGCTGGGTACGGATAACCTGGGGCGGTGCGTTTTTTCGCGCCTGGTGTTTGGCGTGAGAACCACGGTGTTTTATAGCGTCGCCGCTATGGTACTGACCGTACTGACCGGGGGGATCATCGGGGTAATCGCCGGTTATTTCAAAGGTCGCATTGACGGCGGTTTGATGCGCCTGTGCGATGCCATGCTCGCCTTTCCCAGTGAGGTGATGATTTTTGCCATCGTCGGTATTCTTGGGCCGGGTATGCCCAATATCCTGTTGGCAGTGGTACTGGCGAAATGGGCCTGGTATGCGCGGATGATCCGCGGCATGACGCTCAGACACAGCAGCAAAAACTATATCAACTACGTTCGCGTTATCGCCGCTCCGCCAACGTACATCATGCGACGGCATTTGTTGCCCGCCGCCGCCGCTGACAGCGTTATTCTGGCGTCAGCGGATATTGGCAGCGTGATCCTGATGATTTCCGCGCTCTCTTTTCTGGGGTTAGGCGCTCAGCCACCGTTACCGGAATGGGGAAATATGCTGAGCGAAGCAAAAAATGTCATGTTGACTCACCCGACGCAGATGTTGCCTGCCGGTATCGCCATCGCCGTGGTGGTGGCGGCCTGCCATGTGGTCGGCGACTTCTTGCATGACGCACTGGAGCCCGCCGGTTACGTCAACCGGGAGATGTCACCATCATGACGCGGCCGGTACTGCTTGATGTCAATCGGCTGTCGGTGGCCGACAAGCGTACCGGCTGCTTGTTGGTGCAGGATGTAACGCTGGCGCTCCACCACGGATGCTGTACGGCGATAGTGGGGGAGAGCGGTAGCGGGAAAACCCTGTTATGCAAGAGCCTGCTTGGCTTGTTGCCGCCCTGGTTGCAGTCCAGCGGTGAAACGATATTCAACGGTTGCGACATGCAACGTCTTTCACCCAAAGCATGGCTTTCGCTGCGTGGCCGGCAGATTGCGCTCATCATGCAAGACGCCCCCAGCGCGTTTGACCCGCTGTATACCGTGGGCAACCATCTGGATGAAACGCTCAGGCAACATACGTCATTATCACGTGTGCAGCGTCGCGCCCGCGCTCAGCATATGCTGGACAGTGTGGGGTTACGGGAGGTGGACAGTGTGCTGGCCGCTTACCCCCATCAGCTTTCCGGCGGTATGTTGCAACGGGTGATGATTGCCATCGCGCTGGCGTTGCAACCGGCGTTAATCATTGCCGATGAGCCGACGGCGTCACTCGACAGTATTACGCAATTCGATATCGTTCAGCAGTTTATCGGGCTGCAAACACGCACGCAGAGTGCGATGTTGTTTGTTTCCCATGACCTGGCGTTAGTCAGGGCGCTGGCACAGTATGTGGTGGTGATGAAAGACGGTCGGGTGGTTGAACAGGGCGAGACCGAGCGGGTATTTACCTGCCCCGAGCAGGACTATACACGGGCATTGATTGAGACCCGCAGGCGGTTGAGTCAGGCGTTTCACCGGATTATGGGGACATAGCGTATGTTGCTGGAGGTACGGCAGGTTGAAAAAAGTTATTGGCAAACGCGTGGCCACTTTTTCCGTAAACGAGAGCGTAAAGTGATAAAACCGCTGTCGTTCTCGCTTGCGCCGGGGGAATGTCTTGGCATTGTGGGTGAAAGCGGGGGCGGGAAAAGTACGCTGGCCCGCCTGATTTGCGGGCTGGAGCAGCCGGATCGAGGAAGTGTGTTATTGGCGGGCGAGCCGGTTTCCTCAGCCCCAAACCGGAAACACCGTATCAGCGCGGTATTTCAGGATTACTCCTCGTCGATTAACCCGCTGATGACGGTGTATCAGGCGTTATCCGAGCCATTGAGACTACAGGGAACTCTCCATCGTGCCGAGCAAGAGCGACGAATCACCGAATTGCTGGCATTAGCCGGATTAGCGCCGACGTTACGCGAGCGTTATATCCATGAGCTGTCAGGCGGTCAGATCCAGCGTGTGTGTATTTGCCGCGCGGTGGCAACTCAACCTCAGCTATTGGTACTGGATGAGGCCATCAGCGCGCTGGATGTCTCTTCTCAGGTACAGATTCTGGATTTGCTCATCGCGTTGAAAACACGCGTTAATCTCGCGTGCCTGTTTATTACGCACGATATTCAGGCGGCGGCGTATCTGTGCCATCGCGTGATGTTTTTCCGTGAGGGTGAAATGGTTGAAAGCTGCGCGGTTAATGCGTTGCCCAACGTCTCTCACCCTTATGCGCAACGGCTGTTGCAGTCGGTCATGACCTTTCGCTAAACCTCACAACTCCACTGAACGGCGTCGTCGTTCGGGTTCACCTGATTCATCATAATGGGATCTCTGCCAGGCCTGTTTGCCTGCGGCGGCGTGGTCGGCGCTACAACAGAAAATGTACCAGTGAAGAATCCATGTTGACATTTTGCTGACTAGGCATTAATTTCTTGATCAATTAATGCCTAGTCAGTTTTTTATCAAATGAACAATATCAGCGATGAAACGTTTTACCCGATTGGCTTGCTGATCCACCTGGCAAACCAGTTCAAGGATCAGTTGTTGAATGACTATTTTGCTGACAGCGACATCACCGCTCCTCAGTTCAAGGTCTTGATCAGTATCTATAAAGGCTTCACCAGCCCGGTGGACGTGAGTAGGCACGTGATGATGGACGGCGGCGCACTCAGCCGCATGATTGAGCGGATGGTGAAGCGGGAACTGATTTTGCGGCAGCCTCACCCCGGTGATAAGCGTCAGGTAATTCTGGGGCTGACGGAAAAAGGGCAGGCGATCTGCCAGCATTTCGAGCTGGAGGGGATGCGGATTGTGCTATCGCAAACCACCGCACGCCTGACTCCTCAGGAGGTGGAACATCTGATGCAACTGCTTATCAAGATGTTGCCGGATGACGTGATAGCGCGTTATTCCCCTAATTTAATCAACCCACAATCGTAAGGAGCACGAGTTCCATGGACACGACCTCCACGCTGCACAACGGCCGCCGTAAACGTCAATTCGCCATCCTGCTGCTGGTGTTGCTGCTGGTCGCGGCAGGCAGCGGGGCTTATTACCAGCGTTACCTACGCTTTTACGAAACCACCGACGATGCCTATGTGGGCGGCAACCTGATCACGCTGACGCCGCAGGTCGGTGGCACCGTAACCCAGGTCAGCGTGGACGACGGTGACTATGTGGAAAAAGGGCAGTTGCTGGTGCAGCTCAGCCCAAGCGATACCCTTATCGCGTTGCAGCAATCGGAAGCGCAACTGGCCAGCGTCGTGCGTCAAGTACGCGGTCTGTACAGCACCGTTGATAACTATCAGGCGCAGGTCGCTTCCAAACAGGTGGCATTGCAACAGGCAATTGGCGACTACAACCGCCGCAAGGGGCTGATGGCGAAGGGGGCTATTTCCGCTGAGGATCTGGCGCATTATCAGGACGCGGTCAACAGCGCCCGCAGCGCGCTTGATGCGGCCGAACAGGCGCTACGCACCAATCGGGCGATGGTTGATAATACTGTGCTGGACGAGCATCCCGAGATTAAAAACGCAGTAGCGGATCTGCGCAGTAAATATCTGGACTGGGCGCGCAGCGCCATCGTCGCGCCGGTCAGCGGTTATGTCGCCAAACGTGCGGTTCAGGTGGGGATGCGCGTCAGTACTGGCGCGACCCTGATGACGATCGTGCCGCTCGATCAGATCTGGGTCGACGCCAATTTCAAAGAAAGCCAGATGCTGCATATGCGATTGGGGCAGCAGGTAACCCTGACGGCGGATATCTATGGCGACAAGACTGTATACCACGGCACCATACAGAGCCTGGGTATCGGTACCGGCAGCGCGTTCTCTCTGTTGCCGGCGCAGAATGCCAGCGGCAACTGGATCAAAATTGTGCAGCGTCTGCCGGTGCGTATCGCGCTGGACCCGGAAGGACTGAAACAGCGCCCGCTACGTATCGGCCTGTCGATGCTGACTAAGGTGGATGTGCACAATACGCAGGGTGAATTGCTGCCGGTCGCACCGGTTAGCGAGCCGCGTTATCGCACCGATGTGTACGACGATCCGCTCCGGCAGGCCGACAATCTGGTCGCGAAAATTCTTCGCGACAACAACAGCCAGCCGTTGACGAACTCGCGTGGCTGAGGTGCCGATGATGAACGATAAAGCTGACTTTACACCGCCGAATCCGGGACTGGCGACGCTGGCGATATCGCTGGCAACCTTTATGCAGGTGCTGGATTCTACCATCGCCAACGTGTCGTTGCCGACGATAGCCGGTAATCTCGGCGTCAGTTCGGATCAGAGCACTTGGGTGATTACTTCGTTTTCCGTATGCAACGCCATTTCCCTGCCGCTGACCGGCTGGCTGATGCGCATTGTCGGTCAGTTGCGGCTATTTGTTGTTTCAGTGTTGCTATTCAGCCTGACTTCCTTTCTGTGCGGTTTCTCAAGCAGCATGACCGAACTGGTTGTTTTCCGCGCCTTGCAGGGCTTTTTCGCTGGGCCGATGTACCCGATGTGCCAGACGCTGTTGCTGATGATTTTCCCGCCATCACGCCGTAACATGGCGTTGGCGTTATTGGCGATGGTGACGGTGGTGGGGCCGATTGTCGGTCCGATTACCGGCGGGTGGATCACCGACAACTACGCCTGGCCGTGGATTTTTTATATCAACGTGCCGATCGGCCTGTTCGCTGCTGGGGTGGTGATGGCGCAACTGCGCGACTTGAAGGTATCGACGGAGCGCGCCCGCGTTGATTATGTCGGCATCGGGCTGCTGGTTCTCGGCGTCGGCCTGCTACAGGTGGTGTTGGATAAAGGCAACGACCAGGACTGGTTTGCTTCCTCAGACATCGTGGTGATGTCTGTGATTTCCGCCGTTGCGCTAGTGTCGTTTGTGATCTGGGAACTGGGAGAGCGTGATCCGCTGGTCAATCTCAGGCTGTTTGCCGATCGGAATTTCACTATCGGCACGCTATCACTGATGTTCGGCTATGCCGCGTTTTTCGCTATTAACGTGATTTTACCTCAGTGGCTACAGACCTGGATGGGATACACGTCGACCTGGGCGGGGCTGGCGGCCGCGCCGATGGGCATGTTGCCGCTGCTGCTCACGCCGATTATCGGCCGTTACGGCAACCGGGTGGATTTGCGCCTGCTCGCCACGTTGTCGTTTGTGGTCATGGGGCTGTCGTGCCTGATGCGTGCCCGGTTCACCATTGATGTCGATTTCATGACGATAGCTGGCGTACAGCTGTTTATGGGGATTGGCGTAGCGTTTTTCTTTGTGCCGCTGACGTCCATTTTGCTGTCGAACCTGAACGGCAAGGATGTGGCGGAGGGTTCCGGGCTATCGACCTTCATGCGGGTGCTGGGCGGGGGATTCGCGTCGTCGCTGACCACCTGGATCTGGTCGCGCCGCGAGATCTATCACCACGCGGTGCTGAGCGAAAGTGTGTCCGTCTACAACCCGGCGGCGGTGGGTTACCTCAATCAGATGGGCGGCATCAGCCAGACCACGCTGGCGCAACTGGACAAAACGGTGCAGCAGCAGGCGTGGATGGCGTCCACTATCGACTATTTCTACCTGTTGGGTTGGGGGTTTATGGGGCTGGTGGTGATTATTTGGTTCGCCAAACCGCCGTTTACCACAGCAGGGCCGGCCGTCGCCGGGCATTAGGTTGTACGTACGAGCGCCGATGCCGATTCGGCGGGGTGTGAGTGTTCCTGGTAGTCAGTAAGGAGGATTTTGCAATGATGTTATCAACGATGCCATCGATGGTGAGATTTACTACTGAGCTGGTTGGCTGGATAGAAAACCATCTTGAAAGCCCACTGATGATCAATGACGTCACCGCGAAATCGGGTTACAGCAAATGGCATTTGCAGCGGTTGTTTAAGAAGGAAACCGGTGTTTCCCTGGGAACCTATATTCGCAACCGGCGTTTGAGCAAAGCGGCGGTTGAGTTAAAGCTCACCAGCCAAACCGTTCAGGATGTGGCGTTACGTTATTGCTTTGACTCCCAGCAGTCGTTTACCCGGACCTTCAAAAAGCGTTTTGGTATGTCGCCGGGCCATTACCGCAGAACCTCATTCTGGGATTTCTCCAATCTGCAACCGTCATTAGGCGCGGGTGTTGACTGGCTGCCGATCCCCGAACTGGTTAATTTACCGGCCAGACCGGTGGAGACGTCTTCGTTTGAACACTCGCAAAATATTGATGATTTTATCGCGGGGAATGACATTTCACACCGTGTCCGCTGGTGGGAGCAGGTAAGCCAGCAGCATGATGGCAACGACGTGGTCATTTATTCCTTTTCGACCGTGACCCCGGACGAAAATCGGGTTAATCGCCATGTGCGCGTAACATACCAGATGAGTACGTTAGACCAGCATGAACGCATTCTGGCGGATGACGTTGACAGTCAGGCGCCAACGTCAGACGGCCGTTATTTACGCTTCGCCTTTTCCGGCGATGAGCAGGAGTATCAATCGTTTTTGACAGCGATTTACCATCACATCTTACCCGGCCAGGACTATACCCATGTCAATGGTGGCGTACTGGAGGTTATCCGGTGCAGGAAAGATGAAAACGGCAAAATAGATACCGGGTATTTTGAAGTGGAATACTACGCGCCGTTTGACAGGAAATAAGCCTGACTTGTCTGTCCGCTGGCGTATTGTCTCGGTTGTCGCAACGTGATGACGACGCTTTCTGTTTCAGTTTTATCGGATGGTGGCTTGCCGCAGTGCAGGTATACTGCATCGCAGTTTTCGATAACAAAGAAGAGCAAGCGTGTTATGACAGTAATCAAACGAGCAGTGAACATGGCGGGTATTGCCGCCCTGATGGCAGTTTCTGGTTATGTTCAGGCGGCCAGCTGGCAAGATTCGCTTTCCAGCGCGGCCAGCCAGTTAAGCCAGCATAATGCTTCGGATGGCAATGCCAGTGGGCTTGGCAGCCTGCTCAGTAGTGATGCGAGCTCGCTGAGTGCTGGCAGCATGCATAATGCGGCGGGTATTTTGCAATACTGCATAAAACAGAAATTGGTTGCGGCGACGAACACCGAAAATATCAAAAATCAGTTGATGAGCAAGCTGGGACTGGCTTCTCAACCGGAACAGAAAAAACCGACGGATTATATGCAAGGATTGTCGGGTTTGTTAAAGACCGGTGAGGGGAAACAGATTGATCTGAATGCGATTGGCAACAGCCCACTAGCAGAAAAGGTCAAAACCAAGGCGTGCGATATCGTCTTAAAGCAAGGCGTGAAATTCATTTCCTGATGGATATTCCAGCCGTCGTGTGAGAGCTGCTGCTCCCCTAAACACAGTTGCAGGACAATGGCGATATGGCATTGTCCTGCAATCTCAAGTATGACGGGGAAGCGTGGCGATTAATGCCCGTATTTAAAATTAAAGCCTAATGCGTCGCCTGTTGTATCGTATTCACGGAAGTTGTAGATCAGCGGCTTCCATTTTGATGAGTCGATAACATCATTCTGACCTAATAGGTGGTTTTCCACCCAGACAGTCAGAATATCGAGTTCCGCGAGTATAAAACGCCCTTTATCCGTTGTGCTTGCGGTCTTACATTCCACCTGAATCGGGCATTCAACCACGCGCGGTGGTACAACGCGGGTGGCTTGTTCCGTATGAAGTCCGGTCTGGGTGAATTTATCATGACAGACCTGGACGCCCCATTTTATTTGGCTTTCAGAAAGTACTTCTCCTCCCGTCAGCTTGCCGAGTGCTTCCACTTTCTCCCACAGATTATAATCAGGAATATTGATGACGACGTCAGAACCTGACAGTAAGTTACTGTGAGTTTTACTTCCTTTACTAATGCCTATAATAATTTTATCCCCCAGTGAAATGGATGACGATACTGGGGAAATATTGGTACTCCCATTGCGGGTGTCTATTGTGGTGACGAGAAATACCGGGAAGCCATAATAAAACGAATTTAATTTTACGTTCTTCTTCATCGTAGCGATGCCTATTGCTAACAGAACTATGGCGCCAATTTCTACTCTTCCTGTGTCCATTTCACAATAACTAAAATTGAGTATTTATGGGGTAGATCCATTGGGGGGAAAGGCCTATTGATAGCAGGCTATTAAATGAGGCTTATTAATTTTAAGTGATTTTCTTTATAGATGAATCCCATGGTATCTTTATTCTATCTATTTGATATTTATTATTTTTATTTTATTTTCCCAATCGAATATAAAAAGTAATCCACAAACACAAAAAGAGGTATATGATATGCATCATATTGTTTTATCTTCCCGTCATTTCAATCTTATCGGGGAAAGAGAGGCTGAACTATGCAACGAATCGTCATACCCGCTCATTATATTCACACGCGAACCACACCGTTTTGGACAAAAGAAACAGCTCCCGCGTCTATTTGGCAACGTCACCTAGATGCCGGAACCCGGCAGGGCGTTTACCCTCGGTTATGCGTGATGCAGGGGACCATCCGCTATTACGGTTATGCGAACGAAACCAGTCAGGACCCTGTTGATACGCTGACTATTGAAGCAGGGCAGTTTGGTGTCTTCCCGCCAGAAACGTGGCACCGAATAGAAGCATTATCCGATGACACGTTATTTAACGTCGATTTTTATGTTGATCCTAAAATTTTAATCGAAGGGTAAGGGCGTTATCGTGGATATCGAGAATAAAGGTTATTGCTTAGCGTTATCGGGCCGTGAGCATCATCAAAGAGAAGAACGGGTGTTTCTTAAACCGATGGCGTTGTATGTGCCGGATGTAGCCGCCCAGGCGGTGACGGATTTGATCAGTGCGCTGTCGGGAAAAACGGGCGATGACAGCGAAGTGGTACTGAGCGTGACCAACAACAATAATGGTGTGTCAGTTGATAAAGATTTCGCGACCCTTGCCGCGCTAAAAGACCCGGCAGTGGCGGCGGATGCTGTCAAAGAATTGATTAATATCGTGAGAGGCTACGAATCCGACGAGGAGACGAACGTGTGCGGCTGGTGAGGCCCTCTCCACGCGCTTAAGACGCCTGTTAGCGAATACCCACCACATTACTTACACTTACTCTCTCTGATGCAGATATCAGCGCGGAGGTTGTCTGAGTGCATCTCAGGGACTCGGTGTGATCGGAGTCCCTGCTCCGACTGGATTGACCAACCACGCTATTCCTTCACGGCTAGTTTTTTATAACGCCAGAATATAATACATGAACGAAGGGTAAAGAAACCGACGACGCCGCCGGACGACACCGCTAATAATAGAATCAACGGAATACTGAGAGCATGGTCGGCCGCCATTGCCTGACGATAACCGATGTAATAGCGAAAAGGGAAGTAGAGCAAAAAAATGATAAAAACAGACCAGGTTCCGGGCACGGCAATGGTACCGGCTTTACGACCAGGGTAATAAGTTTGAGGTGAGAATATCCGCCTTGCCGCCAGGCCACCGACAACACAACCGACAAGCCACATCAAGCCAGTAATAATAACATCACCTTGCTGCAATAAAGAAATAATCGATAAAATCATAAAGCAGCCGGGAATAATGAGCAGAAATTTAATACTCACCTCTTTTTTAAAGCAAAAACTTATACAATAAAGCGTGGAAAATACTAAAAGTATAATTACCCATACTGGCATGTCCGTTACAATTTCTAACATAATAACTCCATTTAAAATGTTTTGGTCATAGAAGGTAATCAATCATTATCAATAACGAGGGTGGTTGTGTTTATGGTATCCGATATTCTCTAACTAAATGAAATTATATTTTATTGACTATTCTTCAAAGTGGAATGGCTAATATATTAGCTTGATAATTATTTTTATTTAAAACAATTATTTCATTATCCAGTTTTATTGCATTTTTATTGCATTAAATCGATGGCATGATTTGAATGATATTCATTTCATTTGAAATGAATTTTTATATTGTTAAGGGATTTAACAAAAATTTTTCAATATAATGCTTTATTTTGGTTATTTATCTGAATCATTTATTTCACTCTGTTTTTATCCTAAGTTATGTATATTTGTAACGCTTAATTGTTTTGATAAATCAATGCGTTGATTTGTTTTTAATTTGTTTTTTGTTGTATTTATAGGGGGGGCGGTAACATCCTGACAAAAAAATTTTTTGATAGTATTAGATGCGAGAATGTTTTTGATGCAATATCCATCAGAATCCTCCGTTTAATGGTAATGGAATATCAAATTCATTGTTCTACGATTGAAACCGTTGTCAAAAGGGCTATTTGACCGGCTATCTCGCATCCTTTTTGCGAGAAAGAATAAACATAATCATATGGATATGGGTGATGGGTATGGATATTGCAATTATAGGGATCTCTTGTCGTTTTCCTGATGCCAATAACTACAGCGATTTCTGGGAAAATATAATCCATCAGCGCAATTCGGTTTCTGAAATTGCTGATGTTAACCGCGATACACAGCCTGATAACCGCAGATCGTTACATTGGCCTGATGCCAGTGAAAAACGATGGGCCGCGTTTGTTAATAATGTTGAGGGTTTTGATAACCAATTCTTTGGCGTCATCCCAAAAGTCGCCGAAACGATGGATCCTCAACAACGGATCATGCTGGAACTGACCTGGTCTTGCCTGGAAGATGCGGGTATTGCGCCCTCAACCTTACGTGGGCATAAAGTCGGCGTTATTCTCGGTGTTTTCAATAACGATTATAAAGAATTACAGGAAAATACCCACGCGCCGATAGAAGCGCATCATTCCACGGGTACCGCCACATCGATTATTGCCAACCGTATTTCACACTTCTTTGGTTTTCGCGGCCCGAGTGTCGCCATTGATACGGCCTGTTCGGGCTCATTAAATGCCATTCATAATGCTATTCAGGCTATCGTCAGTGGTGATTGTGATATTGCCATCAGCGGTGGTGTTAACCTTATTTTAACCTCTACCCGGCATCAGTCTTTTGCAAAAATGGGAATGATGTCGCCTACCGGGGCCTGTCACTCTTTTGACAGCCGGGCCGATGGGTATGTTCGTGGCGAAGGCGCGGGTGTGCTGTTATTAAAGCCGCTGGATAAGGCACTGGCTGACGGTGATGTCATCCACGGGGTGATTAAAGGCAGTGCGGTTAACCATTGCGGCACCACTTACACGCTGACGTATCCCAGTGCAGAAGCTCAGGCTGATGTCATTGTTGACGCGCATACAAACGCGGGCGTACCGGTTGATTCGATTGGTCTGGTGGAAGCGCATGGCACCGGGACGCCCAAGGGCGACCCGATTGAATTTTCCGGGCTTACCCATGCTTTCAGTACGCTCGCCCAGCAACAAGGGGCGACGTTAAATGAGGCTTATTGCGGTGTGACATCGGTGAAGAGCAACATCGGTCACCTTGAAGCCGCGGCCGGTGTGGCTGGTATCATCAAAGTATTACTGGCATTTAAACACCGCACGTTACCGCCATTGCGCCATTTCCAGTCGCTTAACCCCAAAATTGACACCACCGCAACACCATTCTTCTTCGTCGATAAGGCCCGTGAGTGGCCGCGACTGGCACAAGACACGCCGCGCCGCGCGGGGGTGAGCTCGTTTGGCTTTGGCGGGACCAATGCTCACATCGTACTGGAAGAAGCGCCTGAGCCGGTAAACGCCGCGCATCAGGAAAACCAGCCTGCGACAGGAACCCCCTATTTAATTGTACTGTCTGCGAAAAGCCCGGCCGCGTTGTTGCAGCGTCAGAAAGATTTGATCGACTGGTTGCGTGAGCATGCTGACGCGTCGTTAAGCGCGGTAAGTGCAACATTGCTGCTGCGCCGTGATCACCTCGCTTATCGCTATAGCTGTGTAGGCAGTGACCGTCAGGCCATTATTCAGGCGCTGACGCAGGCAGTGGAGCAAGGCCCGGTGTCGTTGCAAGAGCATGTGGCAGATGACGCACAGGCACTGGAAAATGCCCGTATCGAGGGGGAATCCCTGCTTGATGCGTTGCGCGAAGCGGATATGACCACCGCGACTCACCTGTTGCAGCAATTGGGCGCGTGTTATGTGCGAGGTGTGCAACTGGATTGGTCCCGGTTATTTGACGGCGTGAACCCACCGCACGTGGCATTACCCGGCTATCCGTTTATTCATACGGCATTTTGGCTGAGTGACAGCTATCGTGCCGATTCATCCTCTTGTGCGTTACGTGGTGCGCGTCACCGTGTCGTCAATGTCGGCAGTTCCCGCTATCAGGCCCGGCTTGCGGGGGATGAGTTTTTTATTGCCGGTCATCAGATTGGCGGCCAGACCATACTGCCGGGTGTAGTTTATCTCGAACTGGTTCGCGCCGCGTTTACCGATGCTATCGCGCTAAACGATGCTGACGCCCTCAGTTTCTCTCAGGTGGCCTGGTTAAAACCGCTTGAGTTTCATCATGCCGCAACCGATCTGTTTATTCAGCTTGATCCGCATCAACCGGGCAAACAGTGGCTGTTCCAGGTCATCGATAACGACCAGGCACTTTACTGTCAGGGGATGGTCGGTTTTTCCGACGCAGAACATCCGGCGTTACCGGCGGTAGCGCTTACCGACGACGCAGCGGTGCGTGATGCGCCTGCCAGTTATCAACTGCTTGATAGTTTGCAGATGTGTTATGGCGCACCGTTGCGTGCCATTCAACAAATCCGATTCAATGAGTATGCCTGTATCGCCCAATTGACGTTACCGGATGCCCCGTTATCGGATGCACATAGCAACGACTTTGTTATCCACCCGTCGCTGGCGGACGGCGCATTGCAGTCCGCGGTGGTCTGGGCAACGGAAAAACTGCGCGCTTCGCGTCAGGACAATCAGCAAGGGGCGCTCGTCATCCCCTTCGCACTGGAAGCGCTGGTGTTATTACGCCCTTGCCATTCCGCTATGACCGCAACCATCACCGTGTCTGACGAGCATCTGCTTCATGATGGCGTATTCAAGGTAGATATCCATGTTTGCGAGGCAAACCACCCTGAGCGCGTGGCGCTGGTATTCCGTGGTTTAAGCCTGCGCGTGCTGGATGACAGCCTTACGGCCGCTGATCGCTCGACGTCGGAACAGCGGTTACCGGCGTTATCTGACGGCATCAACCTGTATCAGCCGTACTGGATTGAAAAACCGGTGTCAGAGGCGGATGAGCCGATGACGCAACTGGTGCTGGTGGGTGAAGAGCAGGATGTCGACCGGCTGGCAAGCCTGCTGGCGCAGTCAGAAAACCCACCGCAGATGCAGCGAATCCTGCTGGCTTCAGCGCTGGACGTAAACCGTGAAGTCGCAAGTGGCTGGGTTCGCCCCGGTCATCATGATGACTTTATCGCAGCGGTGGATGCCCTGTTGTCGCAGGGGGCTACCTTTGAACGGGTACTGTGGGTCAATGCGCCGCAGGCCAGCGCCGATTTTGCCACTCGCCTGAATCAGGGTCCGCATAGCCTTTTTGCCCTGACGAAAGCAATGATGCGTAAGGTGAAGAAGGCCCGCTTCGTTCACTTCCATCTTGCCGACGAGAACCTGCCGGATGTCGCTGCCATCAGCGGTTTTTACCGGACGTTGCGTGTTGAAAAACCCGCGTATATCGGTCGGGTGGTGCAGTACGAGGCGGTGGCGGATGGCGAGCTGGATGCATCCACCGCTATCGCGGCGTTGATTAAAACCGAATTCAGTGACGTATCTAAAGATGCAGATGTGCGCTATCGCCAGGGTGTGCGGCTGGTGCGTCGTTTTGTCGTCGATACGCCGTCATCTGCCTCGGCTCACCCGTCATCGCGCGCTATCGCGGCAGTGGATACGGCAAGTGTGGCCGATGCGGTAAACCGGCCGGTGTCCGCACCGACGGTGTTGCGCCAGCAGGGAACGTATCTGATCACCGGTGGACTGGGTGCGCTGGGGCTGATTTTTGCCCGTTTCCTGTGCTCACGTTACGGTGCCACCGTCTATCTGAGTGGCCGTTCGGCGCTGGATGAACAACGCCAGCAACAGCTTGATGACCTGAACACGCTGGGTGGCAATGCCATTTATCAAGCGTGTGACATGAACGACCCCGCTAGCGTGCAGGCGCTGATTGGCGCTATTCGCACGGCCGGGCATGAGCTCAACGGTGTCATCCACTCCGCGGGTGTTATCGAAGATAACTTTATTCTGCGTAAAAGCCCGGAAGCCTTTGAGCGTGTCATCACCCCGAAAGCCATCGGCACCTGGTTGCTGGATGACGCGACCCGTGAACTGCCGCTCGACTTTTTCGTGCTGTTCTCGTCCGTCACCGGTGTTCTGGGCAACATGGGGCAGTGTGATTACGCCTTTGGTAATGCCTTCGAAGATTATTTCGCCTTCCAGCGTAATGTTCGGCAACAGCAAGGTGAACGCAGCGGCAAAACCCTCTCGCTGAACTGGCCGTATTGGCAGGACGGTGGCATGCGCCTGACCGAGAAAGAAGCGGGCTTCCTGAAAAGCCAGTTCGGGATTGTGCCGCTACTGACCGAGGACGGCATCGCGATTTTCGACTATGCCCTGCAAAGTCAGGCATCGCAGCTGGTGGTTATGCCAGGTGTGCCGGGCGAACGTGCGCGTATAGACGAGGTACTGGGCGTCGTTGAACCCACCACCGCATCCTCTCAACAGCCTGATGCAGCGGCGCTAGCCTCGACGGATGTGACCGACCCGCACGCCTTGCAGGATGTGGTGATCCGTTATTTGTCCGAGCTGTTTGCCAGAAAACTCCAGATCCCGCCGCATTTCGAACGTCACGGTTTCTTCCGTGATTATGGTTTTGATTCGGTGGTGGTCATTGATTTGGTCAATGAGCTGAAAAAGACATTTGGCAGCGCATTGCCGATGACGCTGTTTTTTGAATACCAAACCATGGATGAACTGAGTCGCTTCCTGCTGGAAAACTGTCAGGATGCCTGCCGTGGTTTGCAAGGGAATGCCCCGTCAGCGGCGGTGGTACCGCCTGCGCTTCATGCCGCCGCATCCACATCGACTAGCGTGCGTGCCGTGGCACCGGCCCCCCGCGCGGCGCAACCGACGCTAAACGATGATGACATTGCCATCATCGGTATCGCCGGGCGTTACCCAGAAGCTCAGAACCTTGAACAGTTTTGGGCCAACCTGAGTCAGGGACGTGACTGCGTCATCGAGATCCCCGCCGATCGCTGGGATGATCGCTGGTTCCAGCAAGGGGCGGCCACACCGGGGAAAAGCTATAGCCGTTGGGGCGGATTCCTGAGTGATGTGGAACGCTTTGATTTGCGCTATTTCAATATTTCGCCGAAAGAAACGGAAATCATGGATCCGAATGAGTGGCTGTTCCTTGAGAGCGTCACTCACGCCATTGAAGATGCCGGATACACGGCAGATAAGCTCGCGCCCGCGCACGCCGGACGGGAAAATCGCGTCGGTGTGTATGTCGGTATGATGTGGGGGGATTACCAGCTTCATGCGGTCACCAGCCCGGAACAGGAATGGACCACCTCGCATTCGTCTTACTGGTCGGTCGCGAACCGGGTATCGCACTTCTTTAATTTCTCAGGCCCGAGCATGGCGCTGGACACGGCGTGTTCCTCGTCGCTGACCGCTATCCATATCGCGTGTCAGGCGCTTCGCAGCGGTGATATTCCGGTGGCGATTGCCGGTGGCGTCAACCTGTCGCTGCATCCTTATAAGTATCACCTGCTATCCAATATGCATTTCCTCTCCTCGGACGGTCGCTGCCGCAGTTTTGGCGAAGGCGGCACCGGGTATGTGCCGGGTGAAGGGGTTGGCGCCGTGGTATTAAAACCGCTGTCGCGTGCGCAGGCAGAAGGTGATCACATCTACGGCATTATCCGCGGTACGGCGGTTAATCACGGCGGTAAAACCTCTGGCTTCACGGTGCCTAACGCGAAACGTCAGGCAGAGCTGATTGCCGAGGCGCTGGAAACCGCCAGGGTGAACCCACGCCATATCAGCTACGTCGAGGCGCACGGCACCGGCACCAAATTGGGCGATCCGATTGAAATCAGCGGCCTGAATAAAGCCTTTTCGATTGCCGGGGACAGCAGTAAATACTGCGCGATCGGTTCGGTGAAAGCCAATATTGGGCATCTGGAGGCGGCGGCGGGCATGTCGGCGCTGACCAAGGTGTTGCTGCAAATGAAGCACCAGACACTGGTGCCGTCTATCCAATCCGATGTGATTAACCCGTTTATCGATTTTCAGAGTGGGCCGTTCCGGGTTCAGCAATCGCTGGAACACTGGCAGCGCCCGGTGCTGGAAGTCATACAGCAGGACGGTCAGTCCGTGACCCGGGAAATCCCACGTATCGCCGGTATCAGTTCGTTTGGCGCAGGCGGCAGTAACGCCCATCTGATCGTCGAGGAATACATTGCACCACCATCAGCCAGCGTGGATGCCGATAAAGGTAAACCGGCGTTAATCGTGTTGTCTGCACGTCGTGAACCGGCGTTGCAGGCGATGGCCGGGCAACTGGCCGATTTCATCGCGCAACACCCGGCGCTGTCGTTACAGGATATGGCCTATACGCTGCAAGTTGGGCGTGTGGCACATGAGTATCGTCTGGCGTTTGTCGCTGAAACGGCAACCGAGGCGGTCAACCTGTTGCGCGCCTATACCCAACAGCAATTATCGGGCCTGAGCACCGGACATCGGGACAATCTACGTCAGGCGACGTCGACGCCACCGTTGGCCGAGTGGTTAAAACAAGGACGTCTTGGCGCGCTGGGTGAGGCCTGGGCTAACGGACACGAGGTGGACTGGAGCCAGTTGCATGTGGCAACACGCCGCCAGCGCCTGTCTCTGCCCGGTTATGCCTTCCAGCGTCAGGATTGCTGGGCACCGGCATTGCCTGCCACGGCACCGCTGACTAACGCTGCGTCAGGGGTTGGCGTGCTGCACCCGCTGATCGACGCCAATATCTCCACGCTGGCCGTGCAGGCATTTCGCAAGCGGCTGCGGGCAGAGGAGTTTTTCCTGAGCGATCACCGTCTTGGCGATAACCGTATTTTGCCGGGTGCCGCGTATATCGAGATGTCACTGAGCGCCAGCGAACTGGCGTTGCAGGGCCGGGCGTTGCCTGCCTCAGGCGAACGGCCGCTGTTGTCGCAGGTACAGAATATTCAATGGCGTCAGCCTATTCTGGTTGCAAGTGATGATATGGAGGTGGAGATCGCGCTGACACCATCGCAAGGGGGGCTGGATTTTGACATCTACCGTGCGGATGGCGATCAACGTCATGTCTACGGCAGCGGCCGCTTGTGCGAAGACGCGTCTCCCCAGCCGGAACCGGCTAACCTGCACCGCTTGCAGGCAAATGGTCAGGTTTACCAGCGTAACGATATTGACGCGGCGTTCCGGCAACGTGGTTTTACGTTGGGCCCGACCTTTCAGGTCATTGAGTGTCTGTATGCCAATGCCGAAGAAGCGCTGGCGGAACTGAAGTTTCCTGATGGCTTGTCAGCCGCGTCGGTTGTGCAGCCCTTTATCCTGCCACCGTCACTGCTGGACGGCGCGCTGCGCACCGCGCTGGGTATCGGTGGCTTTAGCGCCACGGCGAATACGTTGGAGGTGCCGGTCGCGCTGGCAAAATTGCAGATATTCAAGCCGATTGACGGGATTTGCTATGCCTATGCCCGTCGTGATAACGCCGTCGGTGGAGCGACGGCGAGCTACCACATCGATTTGCTCGATAGCATCGGTAATGTAGTGGTCAGGCTCACCCAATTACAGACGCAGGCGGTGCCGCATCTGGGGATGAAGTCTTCACGGGCGGTGAAAGTGACATCCAGCGCGCCGATGGGTGCCGACGTCACCCGTGCACCTCAGCCGGTTGCTATGGCATCGGCCATGCCTGTTGCATCGCAGCAATCCGCGGGGGCGGTGTCTGCCCATGACGCTCTGGTCAGTACGCTGATTGCTCAGGTTGTCGATGTGACCAAACTGGACATCGGCGAAGTTACCGCCAGCGGGCCGTTATCGAATTATGGTCTGGATTCGATGATGATCCTGGCGTTGAACGAGAAACTTGCCGCGGCGTTTGAGGGCTTGCCGCAAACGCTGTTCTATGAATATGAAGACCTGGCCTCGCTGGCGGACTATCTGTTGGAGAATTACCCCGATCAGGTAACGGCGTTCACGGGCGTCGTCGCGGCCGCACCACAAGCGGTGGCGCAGAGTGCCTCAATAGACGCCACTATACCGGTTGCACCAACCATCGCATCCGCAACAGCACCAACCCGCCCGGTGCGTGACAGCGTGCTGGAGTATCTGATTGCCAACATTGTGGAGGTCACGAAGCTGGATGCCAGCGAAGTGAGACCGGCCACGCAACTGTCAGATTACGGCCTGGATTCGATGATGATCCTGGCGCTGAACGGTAAGCTGGCGGCCACCTTTGGCGAGGTGTCGCAAACCCTGTTTTATGAGTACCCGGATATCGACTCGCTGGCTGATTTCCTGTGTGAAAGCTATCCGGAACAGGTTGCCGCGTTGCAGCCAACGACAGCGGTTGCCCCGGCACCGGTGGCATTAACGCTACCAGAAGAAAGCCGGGTGTCTGCTGCGACAGGCGATACCGAGGGGGACGATGATGCGTCCAGCCGTGGACTGTTCGACAGTCTGACGGCGGCGATCGGCCCGACGGCGGCCAACCTGTCGGTATTGACGCCGCTGTGGCAATGGCCGCTTGATACCGTCAACCTGATTCGTCTGCAACATGAACTGGACGCGCGCTTTACCGAAGCGCATGCCAGCGACGTCTACCGTTATCAGTCGTTGGCGGAGTGGGCCGAGACCGTACAGGTTGCACCGCAGCCAGCATCGGCACCCGCGCGCACCAACGAGGTATCGGCAGCGCCTGCGCGCCCGACGTTGGCCAGTTTGTTAAACCATTCGCGTATCGATGCGCTGAAACGCCATACCTCGGGCGAAGCCGGTGCGAGCAGCGATATTGCCGTGGTCGGGCTCAGTGGCCGTTATCCGGGCGCTCGCAATGTCGATGAGTTCTGGGCCAATTTGACCGGCGGCGTTGATAGCGTTACCGAAATTCCGCTGTCGCGTTGGGATTATCACCCGCATTTCTCGCCAGAGCGGGGGCCGAAGAACAAGGTGTACAGCAAATGGGGCGGATTTATCGATGATGTGGATAAGTTCGACAGCCAGTATTTCAATATATCGCCGCGTGAAGCTGAGCTGCTGGACCCACAAGAGCGACTGTTCCTGCAAACCGCCTGGGAATGTATCTCAGACGCCAGCTACTCTCGCCAGGCGCTGAGTAAGGCACAGGTCGGCGTCTATGTCGGGGTGATGTGGTCGCACTACCAATGCATTGAAACGACAGAAAAACAGCATGAATCGGGCTGGGCGATGTCGCTGCATTCCTCGGTCGCTAACCGCGTGTCGTTCTATTTCAATCTGAATGGCCCGAGCGTGGCGCTGGATACCATGTGCTCGTCCTCGCTCACGGCGCTGCATATGGCCTGTCAGGCGATCCAAAACGGCGATTGCAACATGGCGATAGCCGGTGGCATCAATCTGATTGTGCACCCGATGAAGTACTACCAACTGGGGCAAAACCAATTCCTGTCCAGCGATGGGCGTTGCCGTGCCTTCGGCGAAGGCGGCGATGGCTATGTTCCCGGTGAAGGGATGGGGGCCGTGTTGCTCAAACCGTTACAGCAGGCGATTGCCGATGGCGACCAGATTTATGGCGTTATCAAGGCAACGGCGCTGAATCACGGCGGAAAAACCAGCGGCTTTACCGTGCCGAATCAGGCGGCGCAGAGCAACGTTATCAGTACTGCGCTGTCGCGTGCAGGCTGGGATCCTGCCAGCGTCGATTACATCGAGGCGCACGGTACCGGTACCATGCTGGGCGACCCGATTGAAATTTCCGGCCTGACCAAAGCCTTTTCACGCATCAGTGCTCAACATTACCGTGATCAACATCACGCACAGCAAGGCGCCACGCCAGCGCTGTTGCCGGGGCAGTGCCGCATCGGTTCGGTGAAAAGCAATATCGGGCACCTGGAGTCTGCCGCCGGTATCGCCGGGTTGACCAAAATCCTGCTGCAACTGCGTCACCGTCAGATAGTACCGTCGCTGCATTCACGCACGCTGAATGAAAAAATTAACTTTGCCGCATCGCCATTTCGCGTGGTGCAGTCGCTCGAACCGTGGGATGCCGCGCTTGATCACCCGCGCCGTGCTGGCCTGAGCGCCTTCGGGGCGGGTGGCTCCAACGCCCACGTGTTGATAGAAGAAGCACCGACGCGGGCTCCGGCCCACCTGCTACCGGGCGAACCACGGCTGTTTGTGCTCTCGGCGGATAGCGATGCACGTTTAGCGCTGTATGTTGAGCGAATGGTGCACTTCCTGCGCCAGGCGGTACGTGAACCACACACCGCGCCGGATTTTGACTCGCTGGCCTTCTCTTCACTGGTCGGTCGCGATGCCATGACGGAGCGTCTGGCGGTGGTGGCAAGCAGTCTGGACGACCTGCTGAACCAGCTTGAGCAGTACCAGCGTGAGGGCGCGGCGAAGCAACTGTTCCGCGGGCATATTGCGGGCGGTGGCGAGCGTCTGGATACCATTCTGGAAGGCAAACAGCTTGATGAACTGATCACCAGTCTGGTGCAGGAACGTCAACTGCTGCGTTTAGGGCGGTTGTGGACCACGATGCTGGATGTGAACTGGCAGCAGTTTGCACCGTCACTTTTTACTACCAAGGGAATGACCACCAGCGGCAGCACCACCAGCACAACAGCAGGAACGGTGCGTCGGGTGTCGTTCCCGCCGCTGCCACTGATGCTGCGTAGCCACTGGCTGGCGTTGCCGTCGGCTCAGGACGCTTTACACCGTGCGACATCGCTGCATCCGTTGATCGATCAGAATATTTCAACGCTGGCGCAGCAGAAATTTACCAAGCAACTGACCGGGCAAGAGCGTTACCTGCGTGACCATGTGGTCGGCAGCCGCGACGCGCGGATGATTTTACCCGGCTCGGCCTACATCGAAATGCTCCATGCGGCCGGTCAACTGGCGATGGAAAGCGACTGGACGGTAGCGGCAATCCGCAATCTGATGTGGATGAACGCGCTTGAGGTGGACAGCGAACCGGTGGATGTGGAGATCGCACTGGCACATACCGGCGACGACAACGTACAGGTCGCTGTGCGTAACCGCCATACCGATGTGCTCTCACTGGAGGCCGAACTGGTCTACCGTCCGGAAGCGGAACAGCCTGAAGAAGAGTGGATCGATCTTGAGGCCTTGCGTAGCAGCGGTAAATGCGAAAGCGATCAGGCTGCTATCTACGCCGACTTTGCCCGCATGGGCTTCGCGTATGGCCCGAGCTATCAGGTGACCCGTGAGCGCTATCGCTTTGCGGACGCCGCGTTGAGCCACCTGTGCCTGCCGGAGGGCGTGCATGCCGATGCGTTTTATCTGCACCCGTCACTGTTGGATGGGGCACTGCGTACCTGTCTGGCGGTCGGGCTGGAGCCGGTGGAATACGCCACGCCTATCGTGCCGTTCTCGCTGGGGGAACTGGAGTTCCGCCATCCGCTCGGTACGGAGTGCTATGCCTATGTGACACCGGCCCAGTCGCAAGCGGGCAGCACCATTCAGAAGCACGATATTACGCTGGTGGATGCCACCGGTCGGGTGCTGGCGCGGCTGCGTGATTTCGCCGCCCGCAGACTGGAACAGGATATCAGTGCGGCACCGCCTTCGGCGTCGCAAGACGTGCAGTACTATGCCTACGAATGGCAGGCATCACCGTTACCGGCGGTTGTTTCTGATGCGTCAACGCGTACCGCGACGACGCGGGTGTTGGTGCTCAGCGATAACGAGAGCCTGGCTGAAGCGCTGCGTGCACGCTATGGCGATGACACCAGCATCATTACCGCGACAGCGGCCAGCGCGTTCGCCCAGCATGATAGCCACCGCTTTAGCGTTGATACCCAATCGGCTTCCAGCATGCGGGCGTTGTGTGAGCAGTTGGCCGAACAGCAATGGTGGCCGACCCACATCGTGCAGGCGATTGGCACCGATAACCATTTTGATGATGTCACCGCCATTGGCAACGCATCGCCATTGCATGCGCCATTACAGGCGTTACGGCACCTGTTTGTGGCGCTGGAAACGGTCAATCCGGGGCAAGCGCTGCGCTGCGTCAACGTCTATACCGCGTCTGATGACCAGGTGGAACCGCAGCAGGATGCGGTCAGCGGCTATGCCCGTTCATTGCTGACCATCAACCATCGTTTCGAGCTGTTCACGCTGCGTAGCGATGCGAATGACGCCGCGTCGCTGGCCGATGCAGTGTATCAGGAGTTCGTGCAACGTCCGCAGGCGCTTGCCGGGCTTGAAGTGGCCTATCGGCAGGGGGTTCGCTATCAGCGTCAGGCTGGCGCAATCACGCCGCCGCCAGCCGATGGTCAGGGCAGCCAGCCGCAATTGCGTTTCGTCCAGCACGGCCACTATGTGATAACCGGTGGCGCTGGCAAGCTGGGATTGCTGATGGCGCAGTATCTGGCATCCCGCTATCAGGCTCGCCTCGTGCTGAGCGGCCGTTCGGCCCAGCCCAGTGAGGCGGTCATGCAGCAACTGGCTGCGATGCGTGAGCTGGGGGCGGAAGTCTGTTACGTCGCAGCCGATGTGGCGCAGGACGGGCAGGCCGACGCCTTGATTGCGCAGGCAAAAGCGGCGTTCGGTGCACTCGATGGCGTGCTGCACTGCGCCGGTGTCGCCAGTGCCACGCCGATGACGATGCTCTCGGATGACGAGTTTGATGCGCTGATCGGACCGAAAGTTGACGGTCTGGTGGCCCTTGACCGTGCTACCGCACAAGAGCCACTCGCTGTCTTTATCAACTTCTCCTCCGTTTCTGCGGTGCTGGGTGATCTGGGGTCTGGCGCGTATGCCGCCGGTAACCGCTTTATGGATAGCCATGCGCTATGGCGTACCCAGCAGGTGAAAAAGGGACAACGCAGCGGTCAGACGCTCTCCGTCAACTGGCCATTGTGGGCCAGCGGGCAGATGAACATCGAACAAGACGATGCCAGTCTGTTCGAGTTTTCAGGGATGGCGGCGTTAGGCCAGGAGGCCGGTATTATCGCGCTCGAACGCGCACTGCTTGAACAACGCCCGGAACTGCTGGTAGCGGTTGGCGATCGCAACAAGGTTGCACGTTCATTACGCATTCAGGTTGAGGAAACCGTGCAGCCCGCACCGTCAGTCGCCGTGCCGACGCTGACACAGGCACCGCGTCCGCAACCGACAGCGGTGATAGCGACACCGGCTGGCGACAGTGCGTATGCACGTAGTGAGAGCGCGCTCAAAGAGATGATTTCAGCCATCACCAAGCTGCCTGCCAGCGATATCGCGGTGGATGCCACCTTTGAACAGCTCGGGATGGATTCCGTCATGCTGATGGAATTGCGTGCGGTACTGGAAAAAGAGTACGACGGGCTGCCGAAAACCGCGCCGTTTGAGTACAACACCACCGCTAAGCTGGCGGGATACCTGTGCGAGCGTTATGGCGCGACACCGGTGGTCCACACCCCAGAAGCCGCGCCGCAGCGTACAGACACTGTCAGCCACCATCACGCCAGTGCACCTGTTGCGCCGCCTGTCAAACGGACGGTACCTGCTGCGGCTACGGATGCGTTGCGCTCACGAGCGATGCGTACACCGATGCGTTCATCGCTGTCGTCAACGGCCAGCATACAGGCCGATAGCGACGCCGTAGCGATTATTGGTATGGCGGGTGAGTTCCCCGGTGCTGCGAGTCTGGCGGATTTCTGGGCCGACATTCAGGCGGGCAAAGAGAGCCTGAGTGCCATTCCGGATGCACGCTGGACGCTCCCTGCAGAAGATAACGGCAACCCGCGTTATGTGAATCGCGGCGGCTTCCTCAGCAACGTGGACGTCTTTGATCCAGCGATGTTCCGGATGAGCGGTGAAGAAGCCAGTCGTCTCGATCCACAAGTGCGTGTGTTACTGCGTAGTGCCTGGCACGCGTTGGAGAATGCCGGTTATACCCCGGCGGCGCTTAACGATCAGCAGGTCGGCGTCTATGTCGGGGCAATGAACGAAGACTTCACCTGGGTGATGGCAGAGATTTATGCCCGCACAGGTCGTTACCCCGGCGCCGGTTCGGTCGTCAGTGAGCTGGCGAATCGCATCTCATTTTTGATGAACCTGCGTGGCCCGAGTTTCAGCATCGCCACCACCTGTGCGTCATCGCTGACAAGTGTACATATCGCCCGTAAAGCCATCCTCGGTGGGGAGTGCGACATGGCGCTGGCAGGCGGCGTCAACCTGAGTCTGCATCCCAGCAAATACATGCTGTTGCAGGAGATGAAGGTGCTGTCTGCCGATGGCAAGGAGCACACCTTCGATGAACGGGCCAACGGTCTGATTCCGAGCGAAGGCAGCGGCATTGTGGTGCTTAAACGTCTGAGCCGTGCGCTGGCCGATGGCGATCACATCTACGGTGTGTTGCGTGGCTCCAGCATTGGGCATGCCGGTACCGGTGCAGGGCAATACCTGCCGAACCTGACGGTAATGGAAGAAACCGCCGTGCGGGCTATCAACGAAGCACGTATCGATGTTAACGAACTGACTTACATCGAAAGCCACGGTGCGGCGACGGAACTGGGCGACCCGATTGAGCTGAAGGCGCTGTCTAACGCGTTACGCCGCCAGACTCAGGCGCAACATTTCTGCGCGCTGGGTACCAAAGCCAACCTGGGGCATATGGAAGCGGCATCGGGCATCTGCTCGCTGATTAAGGTGCTGCTGAGCATGCAGCACGGGCGTGTGTCACCGTGCGTCAACCTGCAGCGCATCAACACCTCGTTTGAGCATGAAACATCCGCTTTTGTGTTCCCGCGTGAGGCGCAGGAATGGCAGACCAATGCCAGAGGTTCTCGTCTGGCCGGGATTAACGCCTATGGCATGGGCGGTTCGACCGCCTTTGTCGTGGTGGAGTCGGCCGATGCGCTGGTCAGACTGCACGCACGCCAACTGGCGAGCAGAGAAGAAAACGCGTCTGCCCATGCACAGATTACCCATACACAAATAGTGGTGCTGTCGGCTCAGCAGGCGGAGCGTGTCGTCGCCTATGCCACCGAACTGCGTGACTTTATCCAGCAGCAACAGCAACAAGGGCGTGCGCTGTCGCTCGCGGACCTGGCCTACACCAGCCAGATGGGGCGCGTCATGCTGGATCACCGTTTGGCTATCGTCGCGACCAGTCAGGAGGACCTGCTGGCGAAACTGGAGGGCTTTATTGCTGAACCGGGTGCCGACCATAGCCGCCGGGAGACCTACAGCGGCAACGTCCACGACAGCAAAGAAGTGTCACAGCTTATTGCGGGCGAGGCCGGTAAGCACTTTGTCCGCGAACTGGTGCAAAACCGGCAGTTTGCCAACGTTGCCACGCTGTGGATTCGCGGCTGCGATATCGACTGGAGCCTGCTGCACGACGGCGAGCCTCGTCAGCGTGTGCCGTTCCCCGGCTACCCGTTTGCCAGCCAGCCTTGCGACCTGTACGCCGCGTTGCGTCTTGATGCCCCGGTGCGACAAACACCACGGCAGGAGACCGCCGCGCTGGACGCTGAGGCGACAGCCTCGCCGGTTGTGCCGCAGGCATGGTTTGCGTATGCCGTGCCAGTGGACAGCACCTCAACCCAGGATGTTTCAACCCAGGATGACGCGTCATTGCAGGCGTTCTGGCGTGGGCTGTTGCAGGCCGACGAGGACGTCGGCTCGCTGACAGCATCAGCCTTGCTCGGTGACGCCGCCGTACTGGATGACGACGCGGAGCAGCCACTCCTGTCAGCCGAGCTGCACATCGATCCTGACACCGTGGTGGCGATGCAGACCTGCACGCAACGTCAGGACATTGCGGTGGAAACGTTATTAACCGCCGGTTGGGCACTGCTCATCAATCGCCATGCGCGGGTCAAACAGGCGCAGTTTGGTCTGATTCGACACCTTGAGAGCGATGAACCCCGCCTGATTCCTACCCGCATTCAGGTGGTGGGACGTCATAAGACCGCCGCCTGGCTCAAGGGTGTTGAAAAACAACTGAGTCAATGTCTTGAACATGGCGGTGCTACGTCAGAGCAACTGGCTCAGTGGGGCGGTGATGTGGCGTTGTTCGACAGTACGGTGGCGCTGTTGACGGACGATGTCGCCGTGAACCCGGCGGTATCCGCGTTGTTTGCGACACACCCGTCACTGCGTCTGGCGCTGTTGGTGCGGCTTGAAGGGAATGGTGTACATGTGCGTCTGGTATGCCGGGGTATGGATATCCAGGAGACGCAGCTTAATCACCTGCTTGAACAGTTCGTGCTGCTGCTGGATGGCGCTGCCCGCCATCCGGATAAAAATCCGGCCGCATTGCCGATGCGCAGCAAAGGGGAAGGGCGTAAGGCCTTTTTGAAAACGCTTGAGAAACTTAACCAGCAAGATCAAACACCATGAAAATACTGATCACCGGAGCAAACGGATTTGTCGGGCTCAACGTGGTAAAAGCGCTGCTGGCGGCCAACCATCAGGTCACAGCGTATGTGCGCGCGTCTTCCAATGTGAGCTTTCTGGAGCCTTTCGGCGTCACCCTGGTGCGTGGCGAATTGCATGACGGCCAGCGTCTGCGCGCTGCGATGGAAGGGCATGATGGGGTTATCCATACGGCGGGCAATACCAGCAGTAATCCACGCGATTGGCCGCTGCTGGCGGCGGTGAATGTGGAAGGCACGCGCACCGTGATTGACGCGGTGCTGGCCTGCGGGATACCCCGTCTGGTTTATACCAGTACCAGCTCGACGATAGGGGCGCATAACGACCCTGCGGCGCAAGCCACCGAAGACACGGCGCTGTCGGGTTTTCGTGCCACAAACCCGTATGCCAAAAGCAAATTGCAGGCAGAGGAACTGGTGTACCGGGCCTGCGATCGCGGCTTGTCCGCCGTCATCCTTAATCCGGCGGAGGTGCTGGGTGAGTATGATTATTCCATGCAGTGGGGGCGTATGGTGCTGGCGGTTGCCTATAACCAGTTACCGTTCCTGCCTCCCGGCGGCGCCAGTTTTTGCGGCGCAGGCGATGTTGGCGAGGCGCACGTCAGCGCCTTAAGCAACGGTAAGGTTGGCGAGCGCTATCTGATTGCCGGGGCCAATACGCGCTATAGCGAACTGATTAACACGATTGAAGCGGTCGTGCCCTGTAAAGCCGACCGGCCTCAAACCCCTTATTCATCTGTCTATCTGAAAACGTGGCTTCAGGAAAAACTGCCCTGGCTGGTACGCGGCGAACCGGTGGTGGATGCCTACCGCCTGCGTGTTTTTGGTGGCGTTTATTACTTTAGTAGCGCAAAAGCGGAGCGTGAGTTGGGCTATCGGCCCTCTCCCTTAAGCCAGATGGTGGATGAGTGTGTGTCCTGGTATCGGGTCAACGGCTTTATTGCGTCTTAGCAGGCGGAGTCATTCTCTGAAAGAGAATAAATCATCAAGGAGGTTTTTATAATGGATTTTCATGATCTGATCGAACTTGAACGTAAGCCCTTCAAAGAGCGTGTAAAATTACGCTATGGCACCTATTTAAAAGAACTCGAAAAAGGGTTTATGTTCAGCCGCCAGGGGATGGGGCCTGTCGATGCACAGATGCAATACAAAGATCTGTACAGCGATGACTTCAGAAGCGTTCTGGTGTTTGGCTCGAATAGCTACCTGGGGCTGGCTAATCACCCTTACGTCAAAAGTAAGGTGATGGAAGCCGTAGAAAAATACGGCATTGGCACCGGTGGGTCACCGGCGTTTTCCGGTTACACCAAGCAGCATCGTGATCTGGAGTTGCGTCTGGCGGCGTTAGCGGGCCACGAAGATGCGGTGCTGCTGCCAAGCGGTTACATGGCGAACCTGTGCTGGGTGAATGGGCTGATGAACCGTAACGATATCATCATCTATGACCAGAACAGCCACGCCAGCGTTATCAACGCGGTCAAAATGACTAACGTGCCGTTCTTTACCTTCGACCCGGAACGTCTGGATGACTTTGAAGCGATGCTGCCTAAAATTCGGGCACGCTCCAAACCGAATACCCAGATCTTCTCTACCGTGGAAGGGGTGCGTTCTACCGACGGTTCGATCATCGACCTTAAGCGTTACATCGATATCTGCCGCAAGCATGACATCATCATCATTCTCGATGACGCGCATGGCCTGGGCACCATGGGGCCGACCGGTAAAGGCACGCTTGAGCATCTGGATTTGTTAGGTCAGGTCGACTTGCGTATGTCCACCTGTAGCAAATCGTTGGGCGCGCAAGGGGCGTTTATTTCCGGCAGCCGCGAGCACATCTTTATGCTGCGCAACTTCTCTTACCCCTATTTGTTCACCTCCGGGTTAGCTCAGCCGACGATTGCGGCGATTTCCGCAGCGCTGGACGTGATGGAGCGTGAGCCAGAGCGTATCGCCCGTTTGCACGACAATGTGCGTTACATGCAAGACCAGCTGGAAGCGAAGGGGTTCAACATCCTGCGCGGCGAGTCGGGCATTATTCCCATTTTCTTTAGCAAGCTCTCTGTGGTGGGCAACATCAATCGCCGCATTTTCGAGCGCGGCGTGTTTGCCAACATCATGGAATACCCGATGGTTCCCCCCGATAAAGAACGTCTGCGTATCTCGGTCATGTCGACCCATACCCGTGAAGAGATCGATCAGGTCGTTGAGATTATCACTGAGGTGGCGCGCGAGTTTGACGCGCTCTAACGGACTGGATGTAAGGAGAGAAGAAATGGACGCTCAGACAGATGTTCTCGCGGTGGTGCTCGACATCATTAATGGCATCAAAAACACCGGGTTTACGCCCGATGTGGTGGAGCTGGATGCCTTTATTGGCGGTGAGCTCGGGGTGGATTCGGTTGAGATGCTGGAGTCGTGGTACGAGATAGAAAAGCGGCTCAACATCAAGGTCAATGACGGCGATAAACGCGGTATTTACACGCTCGGCGACCTGGTCAGCACGATTGAAGCTAATCTACCGGAAGACGCGCTCAAGTCCTGATCCCGCGTACGGAAGGCGGGAGCAACAAGCAACGTTAAGTGACAATACTGGGGAACAGTAATAGGGGATTTATGCCTTCTTCAATTTGGGTATTTCCTGGTCAGGGATCGCAGCAGAAAGGGATGGGGAGTGCGCTGTTTGAGCGTTTTCCCGAACGTGTTCGGGAGGCTGACGAGGTACTCGGTTTCTCGATTCGTGATCTGTGCCTGAGCGATCCTCAGGGCGTACTGGGTGAAACGGAATTCACCCAACCGGCGTTGTTTGTTGTCTCAGCGCTCGGCGTTCTGGCTAATCGGCAAGACGGCGCAGACGCGCCGGATTGCTACGCCGGTCATAGTCTGGGTGAGTTTGCTGCGCTATTTGCAGCAGGGGCGTTTGACTTTGCCACCGGCGTTGCACTGGTCAGAGAGCGCGGCATGCTGATGTCGAAAGCGCCGCGCGGGGCGATGGCGGCGATTTTGGGTATCGACCTGAATCAGGTGATGGCGCTGCTGGCGTCGTCACCGTTCAGCGGTATTGATATCGCCAATATCAACTGCGCGCAGCAAATCGTCATTTCCGGGTTGTACGATGACATCGTTGCCTGTGAGTCGCTGTTTACCTCAGCCGGGGCGCGTTACATCAAGCTGAACGTGAGCGCGGCGTTCCATTCCCGCTATATGCGTGACATCGAAACCCAATTCGCGCAGTTTGCCAGCCGTTTTACCTTCAACCCGCTCAAGGCGCGGGTGATTTCCAACTACACCGCGCACGACTACCCCACGTCCGATTATCTCGAACTGCTGACGAGCCAGATAAGCCATCCCGTGCGTTGGTACGAAAGTATGTCACGGCTGCTGGCATCGGGTGAGGTCAGGCAACAGGAGATTGGGCCGGGGCAAGTGCTCACCGGGTTGTTTGCGAAAATCAAAGCACAACCGATGGCGCTTGACGACGCGAAAGCCCCCGCAGTTCAACCCACTCGCCACTCGTCTGCATCAGATGCCACTGGCTCTGGGGTGGTGTTTATGTTCGGCGGACAGGGCTCGCAGTATTACGGCATGGGCCAGGAGCTGTATCGCCGTAATGACGCGTTCCGCCGCCAGATGGATCGCTGCGACGCGCTGTGCCGTAAACACACCGGCTACAGTCTGGTGGAAACACTGTATGACGACAGCCGCCGTCAACTGCCGCTCTCCGATGTGGCGTTGTCGAATGTGGCGCTGCTGAGCATCGGGGTGAGTCTGACCCACCTGTTCAACGCCGAAGGCATCAAACCCGACGCGGTACTGGGATACAGCCTGGGTGAGTGTATCGCCGCTGTCGTGGCGGGCGTACTGACGCTGGATGACGCCATGAAGCTGGTGGTGTCGCAGGCGCATATGCTGCATAAGAAAACGGCTGGCGGCGGCATGATGAGTGTGCTGGCACCGGTGTCACACTTTCATAGCAACCCCGCGCTGTATCAGGGGACTGAGCTTGCCAGCATTAACTTCCAGAATAACTTTGTGGTTAGCGGCGACAAGGCCAGCCTGTCGGCACTCAAAACGCGTTTGACGCAGCAGGATGTGATTTCGATGTTGCTGCCGGTTGAGCAACCGTTCCACTCGTCCGGCATTGCCGCCATCGAGACAGAGTTCCGCGCACTGGTCGATACCCTGGCGAAAAACGCACCGCAAGTGACGGTGTACTCCTCCTTGTTGGGCACCTCAGTTGAACGGTGGGACAGCGAGTATTTCTGGCGTGTGTTGCGCGAACCTGTCGACTTTTACCGCCTGATGCAATCGCTGAAGGTGAAAGACGGCACATTCTTTGTCGATCTCAGCCCGACCGGCACCTTGTCGACATTCATTAAATACGGTTTTGCCGGGCGTTTTCAGCACGGCGCGGCCATCAATCAATTCGGCAGGAACGCTGAAAGTATATCCAACTTACTGAATACGTTAAAAAATAATTCTATAAAAGTTGTCACGGAGGGAGCGTAACCGATGGTTATCACGCAGGAAAATATGCTCTTGTCGCGTAAGGAAACAGCTGTGGCGTATTGGCAGCATCATCTTACCGGCGCGCAAAGGACGGCGAACGCCAACTTTGTCAATACCACTGAGAGTGGGGAGGCGGCTTCCTCCCCTACGCAGGAGAATCGTGTGCTCGTTTCTCACGTTGGGCGGGCGCTGAATTCAGAATTACTGGCGCTGGTGCAGCGTGAATCCACCTCCTGGGAGGTGTTGCTGACCGCCGCATGGGCGCTGTTGTTGAGTAAGTACAGCGGTGAGGATGAGGTGCTGTTCGGCAAGCGCTTTGCCATCGGTGAGGCCGGGGACGTGTGTGCGTTGCCGTTGCGGTTGACGGTGGATGGCGGGCGCACGTTACATCAGTGGTTTCGTGATATCGCCGCCGTGTTTGAGCAGCATCGGCAACACGCCGGAATGCTGCCAGAGGCCTTATCGCAAGGCGTGGGCGGTTCCCCGGCGGCGTCGCTCTTTGAGTCACTGCTCAGTGTGCGTGACGAGCAATCCCCGGAACCGGAAAATCTGGATGAGTCTGCGCCGCTGCATCTTGTCGCGCACACCGGGGATAACCTGTTGCTGGCGTTGCATTACCGCGTGGGTGATATCAGCGATGCGGATGCGCATAACATTCTTGATCGCCTGCAACAACTGTTGGTGAGCGTTGGTCAGGGCGCTGAGCGCACGGTGGGGGCGCAGTCGCTGCTTAACAGTGCTGAAATTGAACGCGTTGTCCACGAATGGAATGCCACACAACTTGATGTGGCGCTGGATCGCTCACTGTATGCGTTGTTTGCCGAACAGGTGGCAGCCAGAAACGAGGCCACTGCCGTGGTGGCCGATGATGAACGCTTAAGCTATCGGCAACTCGCCGAGCGTGCCGGTCTTATCGCCGCAGGGCTGCGTCGTGTCGGTGTGACGAAAGGCGATCGCATCGTACTGAGTATGGATAAAACACCGAACCTGATTGCCGCCATGTTGGGCATCATCAGGCTGGGGGCGGCTTATGTGCCTGTCGCTCTGGATGCGCCGAGCGAACGTCGCGCGTTTATCATTAACGACGCGAAAGTGCGCTGGACGCTGACCAGCCGGGCCAATCAGTCTGATTTCAGTGACGATGAAAGCAGTACGCTGCTTTTTGTCGAGGACTATCTCCATCAGCAACCGCAGGGTGACTTGCGTGACGATACCGCGTTTGACGCTATCGACTCACACACCATTGCCTACGTTATCTATACCTCCGGCACGACCGGCACGCCAAAAGGTGTGGAGATCGCCCATCGCAGCCTGATTAACTTCTGTGCCTGGTGTGAACACATCGGTATTTTTAGCGTCGGGCAGCCGATTACCCAGTTCGCGCCTTATACCTTTGATGCGTCGGCGGGGGAAATTTTCGGTACGTTGACCCGCGGGTGTGAATTACATCTGCTGTCGAATGCGTTGATTCAGAATCCACCGGCGCTGATGAGCTACATGACGGCAAACGACATCCGTTTCTCGGCATTTCCGCCGCCATACCTTACGCACCTCGATCCGGCTTTGGTGCCACAAGGCATGACTATTTTGACCGCCGGTTCAGCGCCGACACTGGGGCTGATTGAACGCTGGAGTGAACGCTGTCGTTACATCAATGGCTATGGTCCGACAGAAACCACCATTATGTCGTCGGCGTGGATGCGTGGCTTTGAGAAAAGCCAGGATACGCGCCTGAGTATCGGACGGCCGATTGCCAACACCCGGATGTACGTTGTCGATCATTTTGGACAGCTTTGCGCGCCGGGGATGGCGGGCGAAATCTGGATCGGCGGTGAAGGTGTTGCGGTTGGGTACATGAACCGCCCTGAGCTGACGGCCCAGCAGTTTATCGACGACCCCTGGGTTGCCGGAGGCCGCGTCTACCGCACCGGTGATATCGGTCGCTGGTTTGATGATGGGCGTATCGAGTTCCTCGGTCGGCGCGATCACCAAATCAAATTGAGCGGATACCGCATCGAACTGGGGGAGATCGAGTCACGTATTACCGCACTGGAGCATATCAAAGACGCGACGGTTATCGGTATCACGCCGGATGGCGGCGAGGCGCGTTTGGTGGCCTATGTGGTACCCGAGGACGGTTACCACAGCGATGGCGCGATTACGCAATGGCGCGACGTTTTAGCCACGCAACTGCCCGGCTACATGATCCCGGCGGCATTTGTGGTGATGGCATCACTGCCGCTGACCGCTAATGGCAAGATTGACCGCAAAGCCTTGCCGTTACCGGATGATAACGCCTACGTGCAGCGTGACTTTGAAGCACCTCATGCCGGTATAGAAACCGTGCTGGCGCAGTTATGGCAGACCATACTGGGCGTGCATCAGGTCGGGCGGCAGGACAACTTCTTCGAGCTGGGTGGCCATTCGTTGATGGCGATGCAGTTGCAGGCGATGCTGCGTGAGCAGCAGTACTACACCGATGTGCCGACAATCTTCGCTCACCCGGTGCTGGCTGACCTGGCGCAACAGGTTCGCGATGAAGACGACGCCTCGCAGGCATGGGTGATGCCAGAAAATCAGGTGACGCCAGAAACCACCGCGCTTCACCCGGCGCTTTTCCCGCTGGTGTCGCTGTCGCAACAGCAGATAGACCAGATTGTGGCCCGGATACCGGGTGGTGTGGCCAATATTCAGGATATCTATGCACTGGCACCGCTGCAGGAAGGCATCCTCTTTCACCATCTGTTTGATGAAGCCGGAGACCCCTACCTGCAGTGTGGTCACCTGTCGTTTGCACACCGCGAGACGCTGGACCGCTACCTTGATGCTATTCAGTGCGTCATTGACCGCCATGATGTGTTGCGTACCGCTTTTATCTGGCAAGGGGTGGAAACGCCGGTACAGGTTGTGCTGCGTCATGCACGCTTGCACGTCACCACACTCAACCTGGACGCGCAGCAAGGCCCGGTGGTCGGGCAACTGCCTGTAGTCGATCAACTAAAAGCACAGTTCGATCCTCAAACCCATCGCATTGATCTCACGCAGCCGCCATTGCTTCGCATGGCGGTGGCTTACGACGACCAGCAGGCCCGCTGGGAAGCGCTGATGTATATCCATCATTTGGTGGATGACATCCCGTCGTTGCAGATTTTGCTCTCTGACATTCAAACGTTCCTGACTGGCAAGGGCGAGAGTTTGCCCGCGCCGGTACCGTTCCGTCATCACGTGGCGCGTTTGCAACACGGTCGTGATACGCAACAAGAACTGGCCTTTTTCCGTGACATGCTGTCGGACATCACCGAGCCGTCGGCCCCGTTTAATCTGCGTAACGGCCACCTCAACGGCCAGCGAATCCATGAGACCCGGCGTCCGCTGGCGGGCGCGCTGGGTGAACGGTTGCGGACACAGGCACGCCGTCTTGGCGTCAGTGTCAGTAGCCTGTGTCATGTGAGCTGGGCGCAGGTGCTGAGTGCTGCCTGTGGCAACGATACCGTGGTGTTCGGCACCGTGCTGTCAGGGCGTATGCATGGTGAAAACAGCGATAAAATCATGGGCCCGTGCATTAATACCTTGCCGCTGCGTATTGATGTCGGTGACGTCTCGGTCGTCGATGCGGTACGCCAGACCCATCAGCGCCTGACTGCGCTGATAAAGCATGAGCACACCACCTTGTCGCTGGCGCAACAAGGCAGCGGGATTGTGGCGCCGACGCCGATGTTCAGTACCGTCTTCAATTACCGGCGTAACCGCCCGACCGATGTGGACGTGTTAGGCGGGATCGAATTTGACGGCGTGGCATGGCACGGTTTTGACGAGCGTACCAACTATCCTATCTCCGTTTCGGTGGATGATGCGGACACCGGCTTTGATATTGGCATTCAGGTGGTGGAATCACTGTCGGGCGAGCGTATCTGGGGTTACTTCCAGCAGAGTATGCTGAGCCTGGTGACCGCGCTGGAAGCCGCCAGCATCGCGTCTTCTGCCGCCACGCCGTTGTATGAACTGACGGTGTTGCCGCCTGAAGAGCACCAGCAACTGCTGAAAACCGTGAACAACACGGCGCTGGCCTTCCCGGCGACCACGATGATTCACCAATTGTTTGAGCAGCAGGTGGTACAACAACCGCAGGCGCTGGCGTTGCAAATGGGCAATGTGCGTCTGAGCTATGCCGAATTGAATCAGCGGGCTAACCGTCTGGCTCACTACCTGATAGCGCAGGGGGTTGTGCCGGATACACGCGTCGCGTTATGTACTGAACGCTCGGAAACCATGCTCATCGCCTTACTGGCGATCCTCAAGGCGGGTGGCGCGTACGTGCCGCTTGACCCGGAATACCCGGCTACACGACTGGCGTATATTCTCGATGATGCCACACCGAAGGTACTGGTGGTCGACCGACGTGGACGTGAGGTCTTTGGGGAGCAGACAGGGCATTATGTCACCGTGGTGGATCTGGAGCGTGACTGTGCGCGCTGGGACGAACTGCCCGGTGGCAATCCGGAGGTGGCAACGCAGCATAGCCGACATTTGGCGTATGTGATTTACACCTCAGGGTCTACCGGCAAGCCGAAAGGGGTGATGGTTGAACATCGTCAGGTGGTCAACTTCCTTACCGGGATGCAGGAACTATTCCAACTGGGCACCCGCGATTGCCTGCTCTCTGTGACCAGTATCTCGTTTGATATCGCCGGGCTTGAGCTCTATTTGCCGCTGATGACCGGGGCATCGATTGTGCTGGCCAGCCGCACACAGGCGATGGATCCCCACGCGCTGCTGGCGCTGCTGCAAACCCTCAACATCACCATTATGCAGGCGACCCCCACCACCTGGCGCTTGCTGGTGGATGCTGACGCGACACCGCATAAACAGTTGAAGATTCTGTGCGGCGGTGAGGCGTTACCCAGCGATCTGGCCACACGCCTGCATGCCTTCGGCGAGTCCCTGTGGAACCTCTACGGGCCGACGGAAACCACGGTGTGGTCAACCTGTAATCGCGTGAATGCCGGGGATGTGACGCAATACAACCAGTCGATTGGTCGCCCGATTGCCAACACCCAGGTCTATCTGTTGGACAAGCATGGCAAACCGGTGCCGATGGGGGCTATCGGGGAGCTGTATATCGGCGGGGACGGGGTGGCCCGTGGTTACCATCAACGCCCTGAACTGACCGCCGAGCGCTTTATTCCCGATCCCTTCTCAACCGATTCGGCGGCACGCCTTTACCGAACCGGTGATTTCGCGCAACTGATGGACGATGGGCGGCTGGTGTTCCTCGGCCGTACCGACCACCAGTTGAAATTACGCGGGCACCGGATAGAGCTGGGGGAAATTGAAGCCCGGCTGTTGAGTCACCCGTCAGTGCGTGAAGCGGTGGTGGTCGCCAGAGAAGATATGTCCGGAGCGACCCGACTGGTGGCCTACGTGGTGCCCGGCCGCGGCGAAAAAGGCGAGCAGGAATCCGCTTCCCGCTCTGAACGCCTTGATTTCAGTCTGTTTTTATTCGGTGCACATACCGACGCCCAGCAAGGGTATCACTATTGCACCGAGGTGACGGAGTTCGGCGATTCGCACGGCTTTACCGCCGTCTGGACGCCGGAGCGTCACTTCCACGGCGTGGGTGGGTTGTTCGCTAATCCGGCGTTGTTAAGCGCGTCGCTGGCGGCCAGAACACGCCATATCCAGCTGCGTGCGGGCAGTGTGGTACTGCCGCTGCACGATGCACTCGGCGTGGCGGAAGACTGGTCGATAGTCGACAACCTGTCGAACGGCCGTATCGGTATCGGCATCGCGTCCGGCTGGAATCAGCGAGATTTTGTGCTGGCTCCGCAGCATTACGACGACCGCCGCGCGGTCATGCAGCACCGTATTGAGGAACTGAGAACGCTGTGGCAGGGCGGCAGCGTTTCTCGCTGGGATCACCACGGCAATGACATCGACGTCCAGATTTACCCGGCGCCGGTGCAAAAAGAATTGCCGATTTGGATAACGGCGGCGGGTGCGCCTGAAACCTTTGAGTATGCCGGGCGTAGTGGCGCGCATTTGTTGACCCACTTGCTCACGCAGAACATCGAAGGGCTGGCCCAGCATATCGCGATATACCGTGAGGCGCGTGAAAAAGCCGGCTTTGATCCTCGCACCGGCATCGTGACGGTGATGATTCACACCTATCTGGGAGAGAACCTGGACGAGGTACTGACACAGGCGAAAGGGCCGTTCCTCGGTTATCTGGAAGGTCATCTCAGCTTGCTGTCTGGGTGGCTTAAAGAACAGAACATCAACCTCGACACGCTGCCCAGTGAAGACAAACACCGCATCCTGGAGTTCGCGTTCAGGCGTTATACCCGTGAACTGTCGTTTATCGGTACGCCGGAATCCGCGCTGTCTGTGGCGGAAAATCTGCAGGAAGCCGGTGTCAACGAGGTGGCGTGTCTGATCGACTGGATTGTGCCTGAGAACACGTTAGCGGCGCTGGAACACGTGGCAACGCTCAAAGACATGGTGCAAAGCCACTTCAGCCGTAAGGCGCTGCGCAAGCACCTGCAGGATGCCTTGCCGGACTACATGGTGCCCGCGGCCTTTGTGACGCTCAAGGCGTTGCCGCTGACGCCGAACGGCAAGATAGACCGCAATGCGCTGGTCGCGCCGGATGAGATGTCGTTCGCCCGCCGCGCTTATGTGCCTCCTCAGGGGGAGATGGAAATCACGATGGCTTCTATCTGGGAAGAACTGCTCGGCGTCGAGCGGGTCGGCCGTCAGGATCATTTCTTCGAGCTGGGAGGTTATTCGTTGTTAGCCGTGCGTTTGATTGAGCAGTTGCGCCGCAGGGGGCTGAGCATCGAGATACGCACGCTGTTTGATACACCGGTTCTGGCAGACATTGCGGCCAGAACCATTGAACTGGCGGAGACTCGACTGTGAGCAGGCTGTTTCCCGTAGGTTGGCTGCATAGCCCTGGCTGTTTTGTTGCATTGCATTACGTCAAGCACCATCGACTACACGTTATGATCACGGAGGATAAAAAATGAGCGATTTCGAACAATTACTGGTGACCCTGGAAGAGGCAAAGATCTCGATATCGCTGGATAACGAGGACCTGGTTATTACCTCAGCCAAAGGTGCGCTCACCAGCGAGATTAAAAGTGCGCTACGCGAGCATAAAGCCACTATGGTGCATGCGCTGCGTAATGGGAAACGCCTGTCAAACGCGTTTGAAGTGGTGGTTCCTGAAAACAAAATTACGCCGCAAACCATGGCTATTACCCCTGAACTGCTGCCGCTTATCGACTTGACCCAAAAAGATATCGACCACGTGGTGGCACAGGTACCCGGCGGCGTGAGTAACATTCAGGATATCTACTCGCTGGCACCCTTGCAGGAAGGGATCCTGTTCCATCATATGCTGGCCAGCAAAGGCGACCCGTACCTGCAAACCGGGCAGATGACGTTTGATAGCCGTGAAAAAGTCGACAACTACCTTGCCGCGGTACAAAAGGTGGTCGATCGCCACGATATCATGCGTACCGGTTTTTACTGGGAAGGGGTATCGACACCGTGTCAGGTGGTTCAGCGTCAGGCGACACTGCATGTGCTGGATGTGGATCTGGACCCAGCCGATGGTCCGATCGCCGAACAACTGGCCGAACGCTTTGACCCATCACACTACAGCATCGATCTGGCTAAACCGCCGTTGTTGCATGCGTTTGTCGCCTATGACAAACGTAACGACCGCTGGGAAATGTTCCGCGTATTGCATCACCTGATCGATGACATTACCTCCGTGCTGATTTTGTCCGCCGAGATTCATACCTTCCTGGCGGGCCGTGGTCACACGCTGCCCCCGGCGCAGCCGTTCCGCCGCCTGATTGCACAGGTACGGCTTGGCAAGAGCCCGCAGGAACATGAACGCTATTTCCGCTCGACGCTGGGCGACATTGATGAACCTACCGCGCCTTACGGCCTGGTCAACATGCTGGATGACTTCGAGATAGTCGAAGTTAACCGCAAGGTACCCCAGCGTTTGAACGACAGCCTGCGTGCGCATGCGCGTCGTCTGGGGGTGAGCCTCGGCAGTATCTGCCATCTGGCCTGGGGGCAAGTGTTGTCCTGCGTGAGCGGTCAGGATTCGGTGGTCTTCGGGACTATCCTGTTTGGCCGTATGCATGCCGGTGATGGCGCGGACCAGATCATGGGGCCGTTCATTAACACGCTGCCTATCCGCCTGGATATGCAAGGTGCCAGCGTTGAGGAAAGCGTGCGTACCACCCACAAACGGCTGGCGGAATTGCTGAGTCATGAGCATGCCTCGCTGGCGCTGGCTCTGCGTTGCAGTGGCGTGAATAGTTCTACGCCGCTGTTCAACACCTTGTTTAACTATCGCCATAACCGCGAGTCGGAAAGCAATTCGCTGGATTTCGTGGTGCCGGAAGCCGACCAGTGGGATGGGTTTGAAGAGCGCACCACCTACCCGATCACGCTGTCGGTGGATGACTACGGCAACGCGCTGGGCCTGAATATTCAGGTGGTGGAGTCGCTGGACCCGGAACTGCTGTTCGCTTACACGCAACAAGCGCTTGAAAACATCTCCACGGCACTGGATAACGCGCCCACTACGCCGATGCAGCAGATTGATATTTTGCCGGCTGCAGAACGCAATTTGCTGTTGAAAGAGTGGAATAACACCGACAAGGTTTACCCGGCGGTTGCCTATACCCACCAGATGTTTGAAGAGCAGGTGAAACGGACTCCCTCGGCGACGGCGCTGCGCTTTGGCGACCGTGAACTGAGCTATGCCGAACTGAACGCCCTGTCTAACCAACTGGCGCACCATTTGCACCAGCAAGGGGTGAAACCTGATGACCGCGTAGCGATTTGTCTGGACCGCAGCATCGAGATGGTCGTAGGCCTGATGGGGATTATCAAAGCCGGTGGTGCGTATGTACCGCTTGACCCCGATTACCCGCAGGAACGTCTGGCCTACATTTTGCAGGATTCCGCGCCGAAACTGTTGCTGCTCGACAAACGTGGCCGGGAAGTGACCGCTGAGCTTGATACTTCCGGTATCGTCACGCTGGAGCTGGATGCCGCGTCTTTGGCGGATTCTGCCTTGTCGAAGGAGTCGCTGTCGCCTGCTGAACTGGGCCTGACATCGCGCAATCTTGCCTACGTGATTTACACCTCCGGCTCAACCGGTAAACCGAAAGGCGTAGAAAACGAACACCGTGGTCTGATCAACCGTTTGCAGTGGATGCAAGACGCCTATCAGCTCGACAGCAGCGATGCCGTATTGCAAAAAACCACCTTCAGCTTTGACGTATCGGTGTGGGAGTTCTTCTGGCCGCTTTCCGTTGGTGCAACGCTGGTCATGGCTCCTCCGGGCGCACACAAAGACACCCAGGCGTTGGCTGAGGTGATTCAGGCCAACAACATCACTACCATGCACTTTGTGCCGTCGATGCTGAACCTGTTCCTGGCAAACGACAGCGTGGCGGCTTGCCGTTCACTGCGCCGTATTGTGTGCAGCGGTGAGGCGCTCAGTTCCGCCAGTGTGGCCCGTTGCTACAAACTGCTGCCGGACACGGCGGTACATAACCTGTACGGACCGACCGAAGCGGCGATCGACGTGACGGCGTGGACCTGTCCGAAAAACTTGCCTGAAACCGCCACCGTACCGATTGGTCGTCCTATCGCTAATCTGCGTATCTATTTGCTGGACCAGCACCTGCGTCCGGTACCGCGTGGCGTCGTCGGCGAGCTGTATATCGGTGGGGTCGGTGTCGCGCGTGGGTACCTCAACCGTCCTGATCTGACGGCGGAACGCTTCGTGCACGACCCGTTTGCCGCCAACGCCGATGCGCGGATGTACCGTACCGGTGACGTGGCGCGCTATCTGTCGGACGGCGATATCGAGTACCTGGGGCGTAACGATAATCAGGTCAAGATTCGTGGTTTCCGTATCGAGTTGGGCGAAATCGACGCGGAACTGCTCAAACAGCCGTCTATCGGTGATGCCGTCGTCGTGGCCCGTGCGGATGCCCAGGGTGATCTGCGTCTGGTGGCCTACGTGGTGCTGAGCGCAGAAGGTCAGGCTGATGGGGTGAGCACGTCTGAACATATCGCCCAGTGGCGTAGCAGCCTGGCGGCACAGCTGCCGGAATACATGGTGCCTGCGGCATTCGTCACGCTGGAACAACTGCCGCTGACCGCCAATGGCAAGCTCGATCGCAAAGCGTTACCGCAGCCGGATGACTCGTCGTTCTCCCGTCGTGCTTATGAAGCCCCACAGGGTGACATTGAAATCGCGATGGCGGAACTGTGGCAGGAACTGCTGGGTGTCGAACGCATCGGACGTCACGACAACTTCTTTGAGTTGGGCGGGCATTCACTGTTGGCGGTGCAACTGATGGAACACCTGCGCCAGCGCGATTTGAGCACCGAGATCCGTGCCCTGTTCGATAGCCCGACGTTGGCGGAACTGTCCGCTCGTACCATTGAACTCGACGAGATGAGATTATGACCGATTTTGATGACATGTTGCAGATACTGGATCAGGCCAACATCGCCTTATCACTTGACGGTGATGCACTGGTCATCAAGGCAGCAAAGGGGTCGTTGACCCCTGATATCAAAGCGGCGTTGCGGGAGCACAAAGCGGCTCTCGTTGACGCCCTGCGCCAGGGAAGAGCGCTCTCCTCGCAAGACGGGAGTGGTGGTTCAAGGGTGCCGGCGAACCTGATCACGCCGCAGACGACCCACCTGACGCCAGATATGTTGCCGTTGATCGAGCTGACCCAGGAAGATATTGCGCATATTGTGGCCAATGTGCCGGGTGGCGTGGCGAATGTGCAGGATATCTATGCATTGACGCCGTTGCAGGAAGGGATCCTCTTTTTGCACCAACTGAGCGAAAAAGGGGACCCGTACCTGCAGTTTGCCCGCATTTCGTTGGCTAACCGTGAGGTGATGACGCGCTATATCGAGGCGGTTCAACAGACCGTGGATCGGCACGACATTTTGCGTACCGCTTTTTTCTCGCACGGGGTATCGCGTACCGCGCAGGTGGTGCTGCGTCATGCGCCAGTGCAGGTGACGGAAATTGAGCTTGATCCAGCCAATGGCCCCATCATGGCGCAATTGGTGGAGCGCTATAACCCCGCGCACTACCGTATTGACCTGACCCGGGCACCGTTGCTGAGTTTGTATACCGCGCATGACCCGCAAAGCGGGCGTTTTGAGATGTTGATGCTGTTGCATCACCTGATCGACGATATCGCCTCGTTGCAGATCATGATCCGTGATATTCGCGCCTTCCTGATGGGACAGGGGCAGTCATTGCCAGCACCGCAACCGTTCCGCCGGTTAATTGCCAGTGTGCGCAACGGGACGACGCAGGCGGAGCACGAGCAATTCTTCCAGCAGATGCTGGGTGATATTGATGAGCCGACGCTGGCATTCGGTATGTCGACCGGCACGGCGGATAACACTGGGGTGGCGGAGCTACGCCAGAATGTCGAGCCGGCTGTCGTCGCCCGTTTGCGTGCGCAGGCGCGCCGTCTTGGCGTTAGCATGGGCAGCCTCTGCCATCTGGTGTGGGGACAGGTGATGGCGCGTGCCAGCGACAGTGATACTGTCGTGTTCGGCACCATCCTGCTCGGCCGTTTGCAGGCCGGGGAAGGGGCCGACCAGATCATGGGGCCGTTCATTAACACACTGCCGATTCGCCTTGATTTGGGCGACGTCGGTGTGGAAGAGAGTGTCCGTCAAACGCACAAACGTCTGGCGGCATTACTGGGTCATGAACACGCCTCACTCAGTCTGGCTCAGCGCTGTAGCGGAATTGCACCGCCAACCCCGTTGTTCAATGTGTTATTCAACTACCGTCATAACCAGCAGTCTGAAGACGAAAGCGTGGATACCACTGGTGAGCGTGATGAGGTGGAATGGCACGGTTTTGAGGAGCATACCGACTATCCGCTGACCGTATCGGTGGATGATTTTGGCGAAACGCTGCGTATGAGTGTGCTGGCTGCACCATCGTTGTCGGCACAACGGATTGCAGGGTATTTCCAGCAGGCGATGAAAAGCCTGGCTGATGCGCTGGATAACGCGCCGGCAACACCGATGCATGCGCTGGATATTCTCCCGCCTGACGAACGCACCCAACTGCTGGTTGACTGGAACGCCACGACGGTACCGTATCCGGCGAATACGCCGGTTCATCGTCTGTTCGAGCAGCAGGTAGCGCACAGTCCACATGCGATAGCGGTCATCGAAGGTGACGCACAGATTAGCTATTGCAGCCTCAATCAGTGTGCTAACCGACTGGCGCAGGTGCTGGTTGCCCGTGGTGTAAAACCCGGTGACGTAGTGGCCTTGTTGCTGCCGCGTGGCAGTGCCTTGCTGGCGGCGACGATTGGCATACTCAAGGTGGGAGCGACTTACGTGCCGCTGGATCCGCAGGCACCGCAAGAGCGTGTGCGGTGGGTTATTGAGGATTGCTCCGCCCGGTTTTTGGTCAGTGATGCACATCAGGCGCTGGCGACGGATGCCTTCGTGCCCGCTATCGATGGCACCGTCATTGATATCACCGTCATTGATATCAACAGTGACGAAGTGATGCAGGCGAGTGATGACGAGGTCAATGTGCAGGTTTCTGCCAACGCCCCGGCCTATATCATTTACACCTCCGGCTCCACCGGGATACCGAAAGGCGTGATGGTGCCGCATTACGCCATCAATCGGCTGGTGATAAACAGCGGCGTTGGTGTGTTTGCGCCGGGCGATCGTATGGCGCTGGCAGCCAATACCGCCTTTGACGCCAGTACGCTGGAAATATGGGGGCCGCTGCTCAATGGCGGCACCTGTGTGGTTATCGATCAGGATACCCTGCTTACCCCAGCCCGGCTGGTGCGCACACTGCATTCTCAGCGTGTGAGCCAAATGTGGCTGACGGTGGGGCTGTTCAACCAGCTTTATACCGAACTGACGCCGGTTCTCGCACAGTTCACCGCGCTGTTTATCGGCGGGGATGCGCTTGATCCCAACATCATTGCACAGGTACGGCGTGCGGTTCCTTCAGTGAAACTGGTCAATGGTTACGGCCCGACGGAAACCACCACCTTCGCCACCACCTACCCGATCAATGAACTGACGGATACCGCCAGTAGCATTCCTATCGGACGGCCTATCGGCAATACCCGGCTCTATGTGCTGGATAAACACCAGCATCCGGTGCCAGTCGGTGCGGTCGGCGAGTTGTACATCGGTGGGGATGGCGTTGCGCTTGGCTATCTGAACCGGGAAGATTTAACCGCCGAGCGTTTCATCGCCGACCCGTTTGTCGATGACCCGCACGCCCGGCTGTATCGTACCGGCGATCTGGTGCGTTATCAGGACGACGGTAACGTGCTGTTTATCGGGCGTAACGATCAACAGGTCAAGTTGCGTGGTTTCCGTATCGAACTGGGCGAGATAGAAGCGCGCCTGGCTGAACATCCGCACGTCGAGAAAGCCCTGGTGCTGGCGGTGGATAATGGCAGCGGCAAGCGTCTGGTGGCTTACGTTGTAGGGGAAGGGCTAGCGGCAGCAGCATCGACATTCTCTGAATCAGCGGTGCAGGATTATCTTGGTCAACGCTTGCCTGATTACATGGTGCCTTCACGGATTGTTGCGCTGTCACAGTTCCCTCTGACAGCTAACGGAAAAGTGGATCGCAAAGCGCTGCCTGCGGTGGAATTTAGCGATACTGCGGTCTATCGGGCACCGCGTAATACGCGCGAAGCGGTGCTGTGCGAGCTGTATGCCGAATTGCTCCAGCAGCCGCAAATCGGCATTGACGATGACTTCTTTGCGCTGGGTGGGCACTCCATTCTGGCTACTGGATTAATCGCCCGTATCCGTGGTCGATTGGGGATTGAGCTGCCGGTGCGGTTACTGTTTGAGAACCCGACGGTGGTGAAACTGGCGAAACAGCTTGATGAGCACGTCAAAGTGCGCAAACCGTTGACCCGCGTGGAACCGCGACCGGATCCGCTGCCTATCTCTTACAGCCAACAGTTGATGTGGGTGGGGCATACTGTCCGTGGCGGTTCGTCACTCAATACACCGATTGTGGTCTCGCTTGAAGGCGAGCTGGATGTGGTCGCGTTAACGGCCACGTTGTACGACCTGGTGGAACGGCATGAACCGCTGCGCACCCGGTTTGCGGTGGTGGACGGCCAGTCGGTTCAGGTCATCGAGCCCTTTGCTCAGGTTCATCTCGATATCCCGTATACGCACGTGGAAGCCGAGCAGGTACCACAGGCGGTGTTTACGGCGATTACCTCGCTATTCGACCTGTCGACAGATTTGCCGTTCCGTCCGTCAATACTGCGGGTTGGGCCGCAAAAACATATTCTGGTGCTGCTATTTCACCATATTGCCTGTGACGCCTTTTCACTGGCACCGCTGACGCGGGATCTCACCCTGGCCTACAAGGCGCGTCTTGCCGGTCATGCACCGCAGTTTACGCCGCTGCCTGTTCAGTATGCCGACTATGCGGTGTGGCACCACGAGCTGCTCGGTGACCCCGACGATGCGAACAGCCTGTATGCGGAACAACTGGCGTATTGGAAAAACACCCTTGCAGGGGTACCGCAAACGCTGGCGCTGCCGCAAGACTACCCACGCCCGGCTAAACCCAGCTATCGTGGCGAACTGGTGCCGTTGCAGATCAATGTCGATTTACATCAGCGGCTGAACGAGCTGGCTCGTGAGCGCAACATGACGCTGTCGATGGTATTGCAGGCGGCACTCGGCATCTATTACACCCAGCTTGGTGCAGGCACCGATATTCCGCTGGGCGCGATTTCAGCCGGTCGCAGCGATGAAGCGCTACATAACCTGGTGGGGTGCTTCCTGACGCAGTGGGTGATGCGTGTTGATACCTCCGGCGAACCCACCGTGAATGAGGTGCTCGCACGGGTGCGCGCGCAGGCACTCAGTTCGTATGGGCATCAGGATATTCCTTACCTGAAACTGGTCAGTGAGTTGCTGCCGGAGCGCCCATTGTCTCACTACCCGCTGTACCAGACCATGATGATCCTGCAAAACACGCCATCGGAAACCCTCAACGTTCCGGGGTTGAACGCGCGGCTTTATCCCGTGCACAGCGGGCACTCCAAGTGGGATCTCTATTTCACGCTGTATGAAGAATACAGCGAGACGGGGGAACCGCTGGGGCTGGCGGGCATTCTGGAGTATGCCGTCGATCTGTTCCGTCGTGAAACCGCCGAGCGTATGGCCGCAGGTTATCTCGCGATGCTAGAGGCGGTGGTCGCCAATCCGAACGCGCCTATTCATCAGCTGGCTACGCCTGATCAGGCAAAACCGGTGGGGATGGCCGCGCGCGTGGGGGCATTACCGGTGGTGGGCATGGCGGCTGATGATTTCAAGCCACTTATCACCTTACAGAAGGGCGATAGCACCAGCATCCCGCTGTTTTGTGTGCCAGGGGCCGGGGCGAGCGTGACGGATTTCCTGCCTTTCATACAGGCGTTGCCCCAACAGCAGACGGTCTATGGGTTAATGCCGAAAGGGGGGGATGGGGCTGGTGAACCGGACCCTTCAGTAGAAGCGGCGGCGTTGCGTAACCTTATGGCGCTTCATCAGGCAGGTATCGGTGAGAAGACGCCGATTCATCTGCTGGGTCACTCTTTTGGTGGACAGGTGGCGTTCGACATGGCGAGTCGGCTGGAGGCACAAGGCAGTGTGGTGGCGTCGTTGACGATCATCGACTCCGAAGCTCCCTTGGGCCGCAAAGCATCATCAGTGACGCCGAGCCAGGCCGAATGTATGCGCGAGTATGTTGAGAGTATCGGATTCACGCTGGAGATGGCGCTGGAAATAGACGAATCGCTTTATGTCCGTCATGACATTGAGCAGATGTTGTCGGCCGTACATCAACACCTGAGTCGTGCAGGGAAGATCCCGGCCAACTCGTCTCCCCGGTTACTGCAAGGTCCGTGGCAAACCTTTTATGCCGCCAGACAAACACAGTATCGACCGACAGCGCGTTACCACGGTGCGGTGAACCTGATTCAGGTACGTGACCCCTGGAAACAGCCTGATGCGGATAGTCAGCGTCGACAGGACGATGCGGCAGGATGGGCCTACTGGGTAGACAAACTTGAAACCATCGCCGGGCCAGCACAGCACTTTACGGTGTTGAAGGCGCCGCATGTGACTGAGCTGGCGCGCGGGTGGCTCCAGTTTGCGCAGTCTGTGCAGGCCGATAGCGCCAAAACTGTTGCGGTGAACGGCGGGTAAACGCATAGCGTGGCTCGTCCCCGGGTTGCAGAAGGGCAGGGTTGGCTTTTCCTGCAACCCGGTGCTACCGCACTGTCGATGAAAACGTGGATGGTGTGGTAGTACGCTTACAACAATGTAATGAGTGGATGAAAATGACTAAACAATTACAGGATGTGGTTGAGGATGTGAATGCGATCCCATTGGATAAAATTAATCCAGCACGTCGGGATCGCTTTGCAAATGGAACGGAACTGGCGGTGTTTGAGCGTCTCAGAGGCGAAGACCCGGTACATTTCACGCCGGAAAGCGAGTTTGGACCTTACTGGTCGGTTACCCTGTGGGATGACATCCGCACGGTAGGCAGCAATCATCGCGATTTCACTTCCACGCAGAATATCGATCTGAAAACGCTCGAAGAGAAAGACAGACTGGAAACCGCGCTGCAAGCACTGGGTCACGAGCGTCGCAAGAACGTGGGTTTCATTACGATGGACCCCCCTGAGCACACCAAACACCGCAAGGCGGTGACCCCGGCGGTAGCGCCCTCCAGCCTGTCGAAAATGGCACCGGTAATGCGCGAACGCGCCGGCATGATTATCGATAACCTGCCGATTGGCGAACCCTTTGACTGGGTGGACAGGGTCTCTAAAGAAATGACGGCCACCGTACTGGCAACGCTGCTCGATTTCCCTTTTGAAGATCGCCGTAAACTGACCTATTGGTCTGACGTGCTGATGTTCGAACCGGGACATGGCCCGGTGACCAGTTGGGAGCAAAAAGCGGAAGAAACGGTGAAGTGCTATCAGGTGTTTGAAGAACTGTGGGAAAAACGCCGTAATGCACCGCCCAGTTACGACCTGATCTCCGTATTGGCGCATCATCCCGACACCCGCGATATGACCCTGGAGCAGTACCGCGGCACTATTGTGCTGCTGATTATCGGTGGTAACGATACGACGCGTAATACCATTTCAAGCAGCCTGTACCTGCTGAATAAATACCCGCAGGAGTTTGCCAAGCTCAAGGCCGACCCCAAACTGGTGATGCCGATGGTGTCGGAAACACTGCGTTTTTACCCGCCCGTCAATTTTATGAGCCGTGTGGCTAACCGAGACGTTGAGCTTAATGGCAAAACCATCAAAGCAGGCGACCGCGTGGTGATGTGGTATGCGTCCGGTAACCGTGATGGCTCGGTGATTGATGAGCCGGATGTTTTCAATATCGATCGTGAACGCTCACGCCGACACCTCTCCTTTGGTGTGGGTATTCATACCTGTATCGGTAGCCGACTGGCTGAAATGCAACTGACGATTGTCTGGGAAGAGATTCTCAAGCGTTTTTCCAGAATAGACGTGCTGGAAGAGCCTGAGCGCAATTACTCAAACTTTTTGCATGGTTTTGACAGCCTGAACGTCATCATCCACAAAGACTGAGTATCCGGGGCAATAAGTGGAACGAGTGCTGAAATATTACGATTGTGAGGTGCGCAATAGATGAAAATATCTATTTTTACCGCTGGCTCAATGGGAGATATACGGCCGTTTATCGTTCTGGGTAAAGCACTTCAGCAGATGGGGCATGAGTGCTCCATCATGTCGGGGGAACGAAATGAGAAAATCGTTACCGATGAAGGACTGGGATATCACACATGGAGTCTCGATCTCCCAGAGGCCAGAAAGATTGAACAAGAACTGATGGATGGTGAATCGTCGTATAAGAACGCGAAAAAAATGTCGGGGGTCGTTGACCAACTGATGTCGCTGTGGGTCGAGCAGGCTATCAAGGCCGCCAGTCATAGTCGCCTGATTATTGCGGCTAATCAGGCGGTACCGTTGGCCATCTCCATCGGTGAAAAGCTCGATATTCCTGTCGTGACCGTTTACTTCGCGCCATTGACGCCATCGAGTTCGATTCCGCCGTTTTTCCTGAAAAAAATAATCAGGCTGCCAGGGCCGATTAATCTCGCGGTATGGAAGCTGCTGCGCATCATCATGTGGCGTTTTGTGGCGAAGTCTTTTAGTGCCTGTCGCACCCGTCTTGGTCTGCCAACGTGGAGCTGGTTTGGCCCCTGGTCTGATAAAAGCAACCAAACCAGAAAAATTATCTATGCGTTTAGCCCACATGTGGTGCCACGGCCACCAGAATGGTCAGAGGACATCGTTAAGATAACCGGCAGTTGGTTTGGCGATATTCAGTCAATGCAGTCGGTATCGCCGACGCTGGAGCAGTTTATCGCCGAGGGTGCGCCGCCGGTCTATATCGGGTTTGGCAGCATGAACAGTACCGATCCCGAAGGGCTGACAAACAAAATTATCAATGTCATTAAACGGTTAAGTGTGCGAGCCGTCATTATGAGCGGTGGCGGGGCTATCAAAACGGACATGATTGTCGCGGCTAATCTGCCCGGGGTTATTTGTGTCGAACACGTATCGCATGAATGGTTATTCCCACGGGTGAGAACCGTTTTCCATCACGGTGGCAGTGGGACGGTGGCGGCGGCGCTAAAAGCGGGAACGCCTCAGGTGATTATGCCGTTTATTTACGACCAGTTTTATTGGGCATGGCGGCTGGAGGCACTGGGAAGCAGTGGCGGCAGCCTTGACCTGAAACGTTCTGGCGAAGATGACATCGAACAGGCGCTTAACCGGAGTTTTTCTTCCGCCGTCAGGGAGCGAGCCAGGGTACTTGGACAACAAGTTCGCCAGGAGCGCGGGGTAGAGAACACGATATCTGAATTGCAGTGCTGGGGGTTACTGTGACATAGCGAGGTCAGGTGGTGATTGCGGAGCAACAAGGGATGGATTTTGCCATTGATGGTGTGGAGTAAGCGCTATGTGGTTGGAAAATAAGAGGCTGTCATCAGCGTATTCGATGTCATCAGCAGAGATTGCGGTAACGACGATAAAGGTGCGCCGCGGTCACTTTATTAATAACAACTATATGGTGCTTAATCGCTGCACTGGGCAGGCGTTGCTGGTTGATCCGGCATGGGAAATAGACCGGCTGGAAACCGCGCTGAGCACTGCCAATGCGCAACTGGCGGGAATATTGATAACCCATGCTCATCCTGACCATACTGATCTCGCCGGGTATCTGGCAGAGAAACATGGCTGCCCGGTATGGCTGTCACGCACGGAGGCGGAGTGTTCCGGTTTCACGACGCCTTCTGCACATTGTATTGATGAACAGGCCTGGCATGTCGCGGGGATGCTAGTTCGCCCGATAATGACGCCGGGTCATACGCCAGGGAGTGTGTGTTATTGGGTAGGCCAGCATCTCTTTACAGGGGACACATTGTTTATTGAAGGGTGCGGGCTGTGTGCCAGTCATGATGATGCGGCACACCTATTTTCGAGTCTTGAACGCCTGAAGGCTATTTTACCTGGAAAAGTTCGTATTTATCCTGGGCATAGTTATAGGTACCCACCTGGTTTAACGTTTGAAGAGATATTTCGTTATAACATTTATTTGTCTTTTGATAATCAGGAATCGTTTACAAATTTTCGTATGAGGAAAGGCCAAAATAGATCGGCATGGATGGCTTTTTCATAGAAAGGTAACACCCGATGTCGCTCGGATTTCATGAAGAAAAATATTCTGAAATCTGACGGCGATGGATAGATATCTCTTATTTTCACCGATGGTTGCTTATAGGGCGAGCAGTGTATGGGAATACGTCACTGTTAGCATGAAGCGGATATGTTCATGTCAGGAAGGGAGGCTCGTGAATATGCAAGATGAAAACTATTCAAGCGATTATGTCAATATGACAGGCACATACCCAATAGAGAGTGATATAGGGGATACGACGCTACCAAAGCTGTATATGGATGACCTTAAGGTCGGACAGGTTTTTTATAGTTCGGAGTATTATGTCAGCGCCGAAGAAATCACGGATTTTTCAACCCGGTATGATCCGCAACCTTTTCACATGGACGATAAACTGGCAAAAGAGTCTATCTTCAGGGGGCTGGCGGCGAGCGGCTGGCATACGGTGAGTATTACCATGAATCTGCTGGTGAAGTGTCTACCGCTGGCTCATGGCATCATCGGCAAAGGGGTGGAGAATATTACCTGGTTTCGGCCTACCCGGCCCGGTGATGTATTGCGAATAAAAGCAAAGATTACGGGTATCGATATTTCCCCCGGCAGGCCAGACAGAGCCATGATGAGTGTTCATATTTTTACAATAGGTCAGGACAATAAAATACGCCAGGAGTTAATCGGTAAACTGCTTATATTTAAGGGATGCACGGAATCGAAGGCGATGTAACATTCCACCGCAATGAAACAGTGTGATGAGAGAGTTCATCGTATTCACTGTTTACATCACGGTCGGTTTCCCATTACTACGGACATTAAGGGATCAACTCTTGTCACCTGAAATCGCTAATGAAAAACCAAATGCCTTATTACAAGGCTCGATATTACGCTCACTGGCAAAAATAGGTGTGCCGGTTATTTTTGCCAATCTTTTACAGTCAGGATACATCATGATTGATGCATTCTGGGTCGGGCGTTTGGGTGACAAAGCCGTGGCGGCGATATCGGTGAGTCAGCCCATCATCTTTCTGGCGTTTGCTTTAGGTATTGGGCTGAGTGTGGCGGGCACGACTCTGGTGGCACAGTGTATCGGCGCTCGCTTGTATCAACGAGCAAACGATATTGCCGCCCAGGTGTTTACGCTGTCGATACTGTTTTCCATACCTATTGCGGTGGCGGGGTATTTCCTCGCCCCCTGGATGTTACGCGCGCTGGGTGCGCAGAATGAGGTGTTCCCCTACGCGCTCAGTTTTTTGCGGGTCATCATCAGCGGCATCATATTTACCTTTGGTTTCTCCATGTTGCAGTCTTTGATGAGAGGCGCTGGCGAGGTGCGTATCCCATTGTTGATTACACTGGGTACGCTGATTCTCAACGCCATCATGGATCCGCTATTGATCTTCGGTTACGGCATTGTTCCTGCCTTTGGCGTAGCCGGGGCGGCGATCGCCACGTTGATTAATCAGGGCATTGCGATGATAGCGGGGCTACTGGTATTACGCTTTGGTCGTGTTGGCCTTAAGATCTATTTCCGTGCGATGAAACCCAAAATGGACATGGTGAAATCCGTCGCTCGTCTTGGCATGCCTGCGTCCATTGAACTCTGCGCGCACGCCCTGGGGGCGAGCGGCATGATGACACTGGTTACCGGGCTGGGCACCGACGTGACGGCCGCGTACGGCGTGGTGATTAATATTAATGCGCTGGTCATTGTGCCAGCGATAGGGATGTCAATCGCCACCGCGACGTTGGTAGGACAAAATGTCGGTGCCGGACAATCTGAACGTGCGCGGGCGATTGGTCGACTCAGTGGCGCGATTTCATTTCTGATACTGACTGTCATTGGCCTGATAGGTGTCGTATTTAGCCCTTATATTATCGGTACATTTGCCCCCGACCAGCCGATGGTGATTGCTCACGGAACGCATTTCTTCCACCTGATTGCCCCCAGTTATGGGCTAATTGGGTTGCAGATGGCGTTAAACGGCGCTTTTCGCGCAACAGGGCGAACCATGACGACAATGGCGCTGGCGTTGGTTTCTCAGTGGCTGATTCAAATCCCGCTGGCGTGGGGGTTATCCCACTATACGTCGCTTGGCGTGTCCGGTTTGTGGTGGGCATTTCCCATCACAAACCTGCTCATGGCGGGGCTGACGATAATGTTCTTTGAGCGAATTGACTGGCAACGCTCAACGTTAACGCATTCACTGGGTGCTTCTGCAGAGAAACAACCCGATACCGTCTGATAGCTAAAGAGCATACCGCGTGTCATGCCCGGCTGGTGTGAAAATACCGGCCGGGCTGATTTTTTGTGGCATTTAACACGATATTGGTGGATGACAATGAGAGTGAATAACAAAAACAGGTGAATAACAGAAGTGGGTGAACGATGAAAAGAGAACCGGGAATTTCTCGCAAGGTTTATCAACAGTTTTGAGCGTTGGTAAGCCAGGCACGAAAAGCATGCAATACTTACCTGATCAGTACTATCTGCCAATGGTTATAACCGGCGTACCTCAGGGAGAAAAAAGTGAAGCGGCGAGATTTTCTGGCAGGAAGTTTAGCAACGGTGGTGTCGTTGCCTTTTTATGTGCGATCTGAGAAGTGGGTAGCAGAGGCCGATTTAGTGTCGACAGCAGTGACACCGTCGCTAAATTCGCAACATGGTATTGAACCTACGGTATTATTAGCGGATTCAACGATAACACAGCAAGCGACAACGCTGAGTATTAATCTGGTCGCCGGTACCTTAGTTAATTTCAGTTATCACACTCTGACGGGAAATCAGCCTTCGCATTACCAGAATCAGGTTTTTCTCTGGCCAGTTTCTGATAATGAAATCCCCTGGAGCAGCCCGGCTATAGCACAGGGTGTCATTCTGCTCAATCAGCCCGATGGTGATCAAAATCTGGATAATATCGCTATCTCATCCGGTGCGTATATTCTTGGTTACGCGGTCGGGCCAGAGTATGCGCAAGATGCATGGTCGCGTTATCTAAACGTGGTGGCATCTGCGTATATTCCAGCGCTATTAAACGGAGGGTATCGTGATGATACGGAGTTGAACCGATGCAGTATTACGCCTGCATTCGTCGGCGTGAGTTCGATTGCTTGTAATTTTGCGTTTTTACCTGGTTTTAATGCCAAAGCGTCTGCTAGTTGGATCGGGTTATGGGAGGGAGAAACGGTGTCCTGGACGACCCCACCTAAATGGTTTAGCGCTATTACGGTAGATTCAAATACTGGCACCGTAGGAATCAACGAAATATCTATTGTCAGCGGGCAAAAATATACCCTGGCACTCTACACTAGCGGCTATGACATCCAGGCACAGCGGCTTGATCTTCAACGTCTTGCCTGCACGGCTACATTTTTAAATTGATCTGAAAAAATTAGCTCATTGAATGGTGATTATTTATTTGGTAAAAATCACTAATTATTTATCGAATAATGGTGAGTGGGTATTATTTTGTGGAGAGTAATTTCTCTTTGTGGAAAATGCTTTTGATGTTAATGAGTACGGTGTGACTGTGCTATCTGATAATAAAGCTGATTCTTCATGTAACTTATTTATTTTATTGGTTATGTCTTTTATACCCTTCATACTTCAAGTTGCAGGTGTGTTGGCTGCTCTCACTCACCCCAGTCACTTACTTGTGTAAGCTCCTGAGGATGAAATGAGAGACATCCTGTCTCTCACCGGAGGCCAGCCGTTGGCTGGTCAAATTCGTTCCCAACGAATTTGTCGCTCGATTGCCGCGTTACAAGGCTCTAACGAGCCTTGCCCTAAAGGGCCAACGCGTGGCGTTGTTCAACACGCCAGCGTGTTGTCCTGCAACTCGAATTATTTTGGGTATATAGAGCTGTTTTGTGATTTAAGAAAACTCAATAATATCAAAATTTTTTAGAGAGGTGCCGGTAGGAGAATAAAAAACGATTATTATAATAATTTCCATGCAATCTATTTTAATTGGAATGTTATTTTTACCTGTTGAGGGTGTTTTGTATTGTATTTTATTCTGTGTTCTGATGATAAACCTATGGTTGCCTCTTTTTTTTAATAACCGAAAAGCAACGGATGCAGATAGGCTATTTTAAGATCACCTCTGTGAAAAGTAAGTTTCCCTTACCTTTTTGGAGCATCATGTATGGATATGGATGATGCTGATATTTTATTGTCCTGACCATTACTGTCTGTATTATCGTATTGATATTAGGAGAGTATTATGTCTGTTGATAATGTCCTGAAGGTCGATCTCAGTATTGCCGCTACAGCGGATCAATATATTACTGTGACTACAGATTCTGACTCTGTGTCGGCGAATCAAATCAGTGTGGATTACAGCGGCCCTAACGCTAATCAACCAAGTACCTACGGCAATATTCTTTATATCTGGCAGTCAGGCGATGCTATTCCCTGGTCTGCGGATGCCCTCAATTCTGACGCTTTGGTTGCCAATACACCTTCCGGTTCGCAGTCTTTTGATGGTCTGGATGTCACGACGCTGTCGTATATTATCGGTTATGGTGTCGGCCCGCTCAATACATCCGGTGGTTGGTCAAAATACAATAACGTTGTCGCTTCCGTGTTTGTTCCCGCGATCGGTGGGGGGGATTTTGATGTGCAAAAATCCACCGTTGGTGTTAACAAGATGGGGTCGACCTCGCTAGTGGCACAAATAAATATGCTATCCGGCTTTAATCCCGCTGGTTCTAACACCTGGGTGGGAATATGGGAAGGGGTCGCTGCATCTTATAACCAGAAACCGAAATGGCGCGCACCCGCAACCAGTGCTAATGCCAGTAGCACCGTTTCTTTCAACAATATTTCGCTGACGCGTGGTACGACGTACACGCTGGGCTTATTCGCCTCTGGTTACTCCGCACAAGATACACAGTTAAAGCAGACTACGCTGGCTGCCACTCATACCTTCACCGTCTGATCCCGACTGACATACAGCAACGTTAATGCGGCCAAAGGAAATTTTTCCTTTGGCTTAAACCGTACACTCTTCGTCGGAGGAGGTTCAATGTCTTTTTTTGTACAGGCAGCCAGTTCTGCACTCTATCTTGCCAGCACTGATGGCGACAATACGGGGGCACTGGCCTTCGTGCTCGGCGTCAATGCGCCTGAGGCAGGAAAAGGGATTGAGCTCTTCGACGCACTGACCAATACCCGTCTGGCAGGCACGTTTATCTTCTGTCCGCAGGCGTTAAATTTTAACGATGATGCTGAGGTACAGCGCGCTTTCGTCACTGCCGTGCAGACTGTTGTTGCGCGTCAGGCCGCTTCACGCGGCATTCTCTGGATATCCACCGCTGATCCAACGGCGCTGGCACAGTCTGCCAGTCCCATCTGGTTAGGGTTGGCGGGGGATGGCACCTCCGTCGTATCCGGCCTGGCGAATGCCAATATCCTGCCAAGTATGGTGCTCACTATCCCGAATGGGATGAAAATTAGTCTTGCGGACGATGTGTTGACGCTTAGCAAAGGCAATGTGACGTTTACTGGCGCGTCGGCACCCAAAATGACTGCCGCCTCAGTCGCGACGTTGCCGTTTGCGGGGGCGAATCGTGGCTGCATCGCGTTTGAGACGGCAATCCAGCGAGCGTCGTTGTACAACAGTTGGTATTGGGGCTTTCATTTTCTTTTCACGAATAGTGCTGCATTCGATGGTTTGATTTCCGAGTGGTTGCCGCTGGCTGCATGGTCAGACGGAGCCACCGATATGTTGAATTTTACGGCCAATATCGACCCCGCTAACCCGCTCAATGCCATTGTGACGCTGCATAACCAGAATAGTAACCGTTCAGCATTGCTGTTTGGCGGCACGAATCGGGATGGTCGTCCCACCCGGTTAAATTCGTTCTATGTGACGGTATCGGGGGAGGGTGTCACACTGACGCCGGTGGTTGATACACAGGGCGGACGCTGCCAACCCGCAGGGTTAGTCTTTGCCATTGGGCACCGCCTGTCGGACAGTGTGACGGACTTTCATGCTGCGCCTTTTGGCGATTTTCTGATAAGTGCGCCACCCGGCCCGAACGGTGTGACCGCTGAAATACTGTGTGGACTTTCTGGCAGCGAGTTTATCTCAATCACGCCCGGTGACGCGGTAGACAGCGCTTCTCGCCTGCGTTTTGTCTCACAGCAAGGTGCCTATGCGCAGGCGTTTCCGCCACCTGCGGCTTCACCGACCGGCGCGCCGGGCAACAGTAACATTCTGCTTACCCAGGACTATGTGACGTCCTGGGCAACCGTACTGCCAGCGGTGGGGAAACAGAATACCTATGCAGCGCAGCCTGATGGTGCGGCGTTGTTTGGTTATGACGACTATGTCTGGCAGAAAAACCCGCTCATGTTAGGACATGTCGATCCCGGCTATGTGCTGCCCGATAACGGAACGGCGCCTTTCCCGCTTGTGCCCTATAGCGGCTTTTTGCCCGGCGATGGCATCAACCGCTTTAACCAGCAGCAGAGCCGACAGTTTGAAACGCTGATCATCGGGCCGACACGCCGCAAGGCTATCGGCAGCGCAGAGATGAGCCAGACGCTTTCAACGCGACAGCATACGGCTCGCCGTCCCTCTCTGGCGGCGCGGGCGACTGGGGGAACGGTCAATTTCACCACCCCATCAGGGGTGCTTGCCAGTGTGGCGAGCTCATCCTCAGACAGTGCCTGGGAGAAAATTTTACTGGGGCAGGTGGTGACGCCAGAGCCGGGCGAATTGGCTTTTACTCACCCCAGTGCGGAACTCCAGCAAGCGTTTCAGACTAATCAATTGTTTCTGGTGGTGGCCAACGCACAGCATTTAGTTCGCCAGGATGGTGTGTTCAGCAATCAGTTGAATATTGGTGGCTGGGTGGTTGAAGCGGATGTGGGGACGTCGCTCGACTATGGTGATTACACCAATGTGATGATTGTAAAAAATATTACCGGCCCCCTGTGGGACCCCAACGGCAATGTTGACGACAATCTGGTTGCCAGCCCGTCCAAATGGACTCAGGCAGACACCTTTGCCGCACCGACTATCGGACGTGACGATACACCGGATCTGCAACAGATGGTCAATCTGTCACAGTGGTTACAGGATTACTTTACGGCGGCGTTTGCGCAGGAAGATGCGGTGTTTTTTGGTGATTTCTGTCGTATTGCGGCTGATCCCAACTGGACTGGCATTCTGATATTACGCGCTAAAATTGCCACCGTACCGAATGATCTGGCGGGGATTACGGCGGGTATCCGCAATCCTGATCGATTCTACGCACATCACCTGGCGGTCCAAATCAGTCAGATTAAAAGTGAGCCGGCAGGTGCGGGGATTCTGATCGATAAGCAGAGCTCGGTGTATGGGTTGATTTACTACGTCGATAGCAGTTATGACACCAGCACTGAAGGGAGCCCGGTAACCCCGGCTTATGGGGAAGATTACGATTTTATTACCCTGACGTTGAAGGTCCTGTTTGAAAACACGGCGGTAAAACAGTTCTCCAGCTATACCCAACTGACGCTTAACAAGGTGTTCGACAGCTCGGTAACAGGGATGGGGGACGGGGGAAATCAGTACAACTCGATCATTATGTCGGGCACCTTCCAAAGTAATAATGGCCGGCCGACCTATGGCATGAAAACGCTCTACGACTATAGCTTCCTGTTCAATAATAACGTGTTGTGTGCGGTAGAGACCTTGTCCGCGTCCATGAATACTGTCTACGCCGACAGTATTCAAACTCAGATCCGTTTTGATTTGACCGGCTATATCAGCTTCCTGAAGCTGATTGCTGCTGATGACCACGAGGATGGAGATACTCATACCGACCAGGCAGATGAAGGGGACGGTACCCGGGTCGATTTTTACTCTTTCGGTCCAGAGGATAACATCTATACGCCACGCACTGGGCTGAACTACAGCAATCTGGGGCTGAATATGTCATTTGACACCAGAGCCCCGCGGGATCACCGACAGATAACGTTCGATAGCAGCCAACTCTCCTTTAACATGGCCGCCAGCGTCGCGCGTGTGGGGAGCCTGTATAACTCGCTTTCCATGGAACTGGTCGGGCTGGTGAGCGCCAGTGATGATGAGGTGACACCGGCTTCGCTCGGCTATCTGGATGTGGTCACCAATATCCGTATGGGGGGCGTGAGTGGTGCCTGGCACGGGTTACAGTTCAGACTCAACCTTGGTACAGCGGGCGATCTGGCGGGAAAGGCCGGACTGAATGCGTACCTTCTGCTGGCATGGTCGCCGGATAGTGAGGGAGAGTCCTATCGTACCGCTACCGGGTTGAAAATGCCGGGCACCAACAACGGTGCGCCGTTAATCAGCCTGCAAAGCGTGATTGCGCTATCTTACGGCACCATCCAACTGCTCTATACCGATAAACCGGGAGAGATGCTGCACCCCACGTCATTGAAGCCGTTAATCCCGCACACCAGTGATGATGGGCATACGACCTTCCGTTCTACCCAGCATGCGGTGACCACCGCTACGCGAAGCCGCGCTGATAGCGCAGGCAAACAGTTCATGCTGGTACTCAATGAGATAGCCATAAAATTCCTCGGTGTGTTGAAGATACCGCCTAATGGCAGTACTGCATTTTATCTGTTCGGCGACGCCGACAGCACGACCAGCGTTGCGGCACCAAAGACCGGTCTTGCCTGGTATGCCGTGTACAACAACGAGCCGAGAACCAAGGGCGACGAGCGCGTGCGCCCAGCTTTACTGACGAAGGGGAGTGCCGGTAATGAGTGAACAGATCCTGCCTTTACACCCAGATGACGTCGCATCAACGGGCGGTGGGGCACAGAATCTTGCGTCTTTAATCAATGCGTTTTCTGTATCGGCACAGTCCACCAACGGAGGTATCACCGCGCAGGGGCTCATCCGTTTGCAAACTTATCTGGCTGACACGCCCCTGCGTTACTTTGTCTATCGCTCTTCCGGGTTTGGCAATCAGGCCAATACGGTGAATTTGCTAAAACGCATGATCGTACTCGGCTTTACCAATCCCGTTGAGCTGATTTATGACGTCACCAATGGCAGCGAGGTCATCGACAAGCTGGCCGTGCTGCTGCCTGGGCTGGACCCGAAAAACCCACAGCCGTACCTGCTAAATGGCGTGACCATTACGTTCTTCCCCTACAAGGAAAAGCCGTCTGGTGGCGGCATGAATCGCTCGGTGAGCGGATTGAGCGGGCAGGTGCCGTTGTGTATTAACGGTGGGGCAGAGATAACCAGTATTACCAAACAGAATCTGGCGAGTGCGCTCCAGGTGGATTTTTACCTGCAACTCCAGCCTTACATGTGGGAAATCGTCAATAGCACGGATAATCCCATTAGCCTGATATTGCCCAAAGGGGCTGATAACTATATCGATTTGGCAAAGCAACCGAGTTTACAGGAGAGGGCGTTCTCCTATCGCGCTTTTGCGATGCAAACCCCTTTGGAGCCTGACTGGGCGCAGTTGCTACAGATCCCGAATATCAATAAAGAGGTGATTGGCAGGGCGAAGGCGGTGGTTGATCTGGTGATGGCGCAAAAAATACAAACGCTGCCCGTCTACGGTTTATACGATTCGGCCTGGGGTCGTAAACCGGTCATCGGTGGTGCGTCGGAGATGCCGTTTGAACTGGCGACGGCTTGTGCGCTGGCGCAAAAAACCGGTAACCCCTTTACGCAGCCGATAGTGATTATTTTGCTGAATCAATTGCAGCCTACCACCTTTCAGGCGCTGAAGAATTTTATTCCTGTTAACGCAGTTGCCCCCATAGCGGGCAATCCTGCCGAACTGGATCAGGATGATCGAATTGTTTACTACACACAGCGCTGGTGTATCAGCAAAGGCTTGTATCAACCCAATAACCAGTCACAACCGGCCAAGCCGGGGAATATCTACATTGAGCCCGATATTTCCAAGGATGACCTGAATGCACTGGTGGGACAGCTTGCCAATCATGGTGTGATTGTGATCAATCTGCCTGGCTTGCCACAAGATTTGTTTAACTATTTCTATGAGATCGCGGCGTTACCCTCAGTATTTGAAGGGCAGGGTACGGCTAATCTGGCACTCAATCTCGGTAAGCCTTTCTTTAAGCTCACCAAGGCGGGTATCAACCCTTATCCCAGCAGCTTTGGTAGCCCGCTTTTTGATACCACGTACTCCGCTAAGGCGATGCAGCAGCCCAGTACGCCTGACGTGCTGAGTAATACACTTTATCGTGCCACCTATGATCTGATCCAGATTGGTATCTATCAATTTAAAAACGGTTATAGCGCTGAAACCAGAATGCCGCCGGAAATGCTGGCGGACTTGTTGGTGGAGCAGGCAAAGGACTATGCGAAGAAAAACGGCAACTGGAAACTTTATTTTGAGGGGCTGAAGCGGTGGTTTAGCGATAGTGCTAACGACAAGCTTTTACAGGCGCTGGTATTTCTGGTGATGCGCGTCAATCCGAACAAGGTGCCCTCCAGCACGACACGGTGCCTGCAAGCGTTCGCCGCTGAGGGTGACGCGCAAACGCCACTCGAACAGCTCGATCAGCAACTACAAGATGCGACCTCGAAAGGCGTACTGAACCTGTTCCCGCGTGTCTTTTCTTCCGGCTCTTTTAATCAATTCATTACCGCTATTATTGGTGGCAACAGCTTTACTATTGGCTCCGCACAACAATCGGTTGTCATCGACTACCCGGAGGGTGGAGACAAGATCACCGTTACCGGGAGTACGCTTAATTTCCTCGGCCTGTCACTGAAGACTGTTATTGAATTCACCATGAACGCCGATGGCGAATCGATTGATACGACCTTCAATCTGGAACTCGGTGAGGTGAGTTTAAATGCGGTAGCGTGGTTTACACTCCATAGCGCGAAGGTTAACGCGACTATCCCCGGCAACGATGAACGGATTACCGGGGCGGTAGTTTGTGACATTAACGTCGGTGATAACCCGATTAATTTTACGATGGATTTTCCCTCCTCGGCGGAGGGGAAAATCGTGATTGACGGTGATCTTTCCGTCAATCCTCCCTCGCTGAATGATCTCTTCGCACTGCTTGGCGGCATCAACTTTATGCGAACATTACCGTCTGCGATCAACGGTGCGGGGAATATTGCATTACATCAATTGAAGTTTGGCTACGACTATGCGACTTCCGCCATTGATGTCTTCGAGTTATTACTGGTCAATAGCCAACCGTGGGAATTGTTCCCTAAGTTAACCTTGAACAATCTGCAGTTTACGATGGATATTGCCGAGCCCACCGGTTCGCGTCGTTGTAGTTGGCAAGCCAGCAGCCAGGTGGTGATCGGACCTGGCAGTATTGATGTTGCGGTGAGTTACCCCAATTTGACCGCCTCTGCCAGCCTGACGGAAGGCAGCGATCCGATTCCGCTTGGTGATTTAATCTTCTTTTTCCTCCCGCCTGAATACAGCATTAATCTGAATGCCGACCTCGGTAATTTTTCGATGACGGTTGTACCGAGTGAGAAGGGGGCGGAGTCCGTCTATAACATCAGCGCGGGTATCCAGCTCAATAGTTGGGATCTGTCACTGGGGGTGGCGACCTTTAGTCTGACCAATCTGTTCATCAATATTGAAGGCACGGGCGCTGAGGTCACCGGGACGCTGTCGGCAGATACGGTGTTGTTCTCTGAACAACCGGAGATAGCCGTGCAGATGAATGTCACGGCGACCTATGCGGGAGACGGTGCCTGGTCATTTGTCGGCCAGCAGGGTGACAGCGCCATCAAGGTAAAACAGATTATTCAGACCTACCTCGGCAGCGGCTGGTGGGTTGATGGCATGCCTAATCTGGATATTGCCGAACTGGTTGTTAAGGTGGAATCGGCAAAAACATCGGATAGTGAGGGCGATGAGAATAGCGCGACCTCCTATATGGTCGGGGGAACCATCACCGTATGGAATACCCCGCTTGGCGACGATTTTAAGTCGATCATCATGGGGCAATTCGGCTCGGGCTCCGCGCAAGAAAACGTGCAGGTACGGGCGGCGCTAGTGGGCAAGGCGCTGGTACCAGTGCTAAGCCGCAGTGGTGGTGTAGTACCGATGCAGCCCAAAACACTGTTGCTGACCGAGGCAGAGAATGCGAATTCAAGCTACGGTCATGTCTCTGCCCAGATTCTCTGGAACAATATCGACCTCACCGTTTTCTATGACTATGAGCAGGGTTATAACGCCTACGGTTTCTTCTGGGGACCGTTGTCAGCGCGCATTGACAGTAAGACCAACACCGCCACACTCAAATTCACTGATTCTACGTCGCTGGGTGCGATGGTAGAGACGTTTATCTCCTGGATGACAGGGTCTACCTTTGGTCTGGCTGCACCGTGGAATGTGATGAATAACATCACGTTGGCGAATTTTTCGCTGATCTGGAACTTCAGCGACAATTCGGTGAAGTTCCGTGTCGATATCGGCCCGTTAGATTTGATTTTCGCTAAAATCACCGGCTTCTCGCTGGAGTATCAGCCGAAAGGAGAGAACAAAGGGGTTCATGTCACTCTGGAGGGCGATTTTCTGTGGGAAATCAGCAGCGACAACCGGGCGTTAACCGACGATGGTGGGCTGACCTGGAATGCGGCGGATCCGTCTTCAACGCCGTCACCTCCCGGCAGTGGTAATAAGTATCTCGATTTGCGCTTGCTGGCGGCAGGGCAGCATGTTCAGGTCGCGGGCTTACAGCGTATTTCCTCTGTGCAGGAGGCTATCGATCTGCTGGCGGCGTTGCCGGTTCCTGATGGTAAAAGTGTGCCGCAGATTGGCTTTGATGCCGCCAATAACTGGTTGTTTGCCACCGATTTTGGCGTTCTGAAGATAGAGGACAAGAAAGGCGAAGGCAGCGAGAAGGACGACGCTGAGAATAGCTATGTCTTTACCCTGCAAGTCGTGTTTACGGACCCGACGCTTTACGCATTGCGTATTGCGCTTGAAGGTGAAGCGGCAAAGGTCTTTGCCGGTCTCGATTTCCAGATTATCTATCGCAAAATTAGCGATGGATTAGGGGTGTTTCAGGCCGAAATTACGCTGCCAACGCTGATGCGTCGCATCGATGTGGGCGCGGTTACCATTACACTGCCGACTTTCGGCGTTGAAGTGTATACCAACGGCGACTTTAAGTTTGATGTGGGTTTCCCTTGGAATCAGAATTTCGCCCGTTCCTTCTCGGTTGAGGCGATTATCCCCCCCGGGATCCCCGCACTTGGCTCCGGCGGCTTCTATTTTGGCAAGTTACCTGCGGTGGTGATTTCTCAACTGCCGCTGGCAACCAACGGTTTCTTTAACCCTAACCTGGTATTTGGCTTCGGTGCACAACTGGGTCTGGGTAAGTCGCTGGATGTCGGGATCCTGAAAGCGGGTTTTAGCCTGACCGTTTTCGGCATTCTTGAGGGAATTCTCGCCAAGTGGAACCCGTATGACGTGAGTAATACGGGCAGCAGTAATGCCATGACCCTACAGGGCCAGTACTATTTTCAGCTACAGGGTACCTTCGGTATCATCGGCCACCTCTACGGTTCCGTTGACTTTGTAATTATCAAAGCATCGGTTGATATCAATCTGAAGCTCTATGCGCAGATTACGCTGGCGTCCTATTCGCCCATTCCGATTAGTGTCTCAGTTGAAGTGAGTGTCAGTGCCAAAGCGGAGATCAATCTGGGGCTGTTTAAGATTTCCATCAGTTTCAGTTTTTCCACCCATATTCAGGAATCGTTTACGTTGGGGTATTTGCAACGGCCTGAAGATGCACCATGGCGAGTGACCATGAAGTCTGATGGCGGGCGTTTGCTATCGCAGCATTCGCAGCGTCGCTATTTGCGGGTCTTGAATGAAACAGCACAAAGCATTACGCCGCAGTGGAATCATCTGCTGGCTCGCACCAGTGGTGATAATGCGCTGGTTGGTTATCTCGGTTTTGCGCTCAGTATCGCCGGGGATAATGCCTTTAACAGTGTTCCGGCTGATATCAGCAAGCAGTTTCCTTGTTATGTTGCCAGTCTATTTATTGATGCCCCTGGGGCGGCAACCGGTGATAGCAGTGACAATCTGCTGCGCGCGGCTGGCAACGCACAGGACACCTCGTTTGAAAAAATAGCCAAGATGGTAGCGCGTTGGGCGGTGGCGGCAATCCAGCCTGCAGCGCTGACGCCAGAGCAGGTTGATGCGGCGATCGTGACCGATGAAGCGCTGGAAGCGCTGATCAACTACCTGAGTGATGCGGAAAATGTCCCTATGCCACTTAGCGTTGCGGACATCGAACAGTTTATGGATAACCAGTTCCGTCTGACGGTCAGCCTGCCGCCTGATGTGGCAGGTAATGTCGACGCGGCCTATTTCCCAATGGCGGTTAACTTAAATATCGCGATGCCGGGTTGGGGCGGGCAGCCTGACATCGACTACACGTTTGCCGGGTACAATAGTGTCAGTGATGACTTTGTTACTTTCCTGAGAGAATATTTTGACCAATTGGCGGTACAGGTAGAACAGGAGAGCGGTAAAGCTGGCCTGAAGACGTTCACCGCCTATCGTAATAATGCGCTGTCGGTGGCTTCCTTTATCTTCAGCGACTACTTTGTGCTGATAATGCGCCAGATGCTGCAGGCCATGCGGGATGGCTTGCGTGATTTTACTTATCCACTGGCTGTCGGCGAGTGTGGCAACGGTATTGTTAACTGGGTGAATACCACGGGGCAATTGGTTGCTGCAGGCACACCGTTCTCTCTTTACGATCTGTTTAAAGGAAATGAATCGCATCCACTGAGCGTGGGGAAAACACTGCAACTGCCGCTGGTCAGCTATGTGTTGTCAGCAACGGATAGCTTCACTTCGGTGGCGGCACAGCACCAGTATGGTGGGGCCTTTGACGCGGCGGCGCTGGCGACCAACAATGCCGATGTTGCCGGTATTCTGCTTTCCGGGGCGACGGTGACCTATTCGGGGACACCGTATGTGATTTCCGGTTCGGAAACGCTGACATCGCTGGCAGCACGGATCGGTACCGGCGTTTCTCTGGCGCAATTGTTTGCCAACAGCGATGTTCTGACACTAAGCCATCTCTTCCAGGACAGCGCGACACTGACCGTGCCGCCGTTTGGTTATACCATCAAGTCGGATGATACATTACTGAACGTTGCGACAGCGTATGGTATTACGGTTGGTGATTTGGCTGGGGTAGATAGAGAGACAGTCAACAGCCCCATCGCGACACGTAACGGTGATATTACCGACTTGTTTGTCGCTCAGGACGAGAATCAACAACCATTGATGCTCAATGTGGTGGCCTTGCCGCAATTCCAGGTTGCCGCGTTGCTGGCCGAAGCGCAGCGGGTGAATGCGATCAACCATTTGAGCGGTATGGCGTCACGTTACTACTTCCATGGGTTGCGCCTGCCGACCGACAAGATTACGCCGAACAAGCCCGGAATGTGGGTGACGAAGAACGCGCAGACCGGGGCGCTGAGCCTGCCGGACTACGCTGGTTTGTTTGCCCTGACGGGGCAACAGTTGCCGCTGAGTACGCTACCTGACACACCGTTAACGATCACCCTGAGTAAAGGCGGTGCCATTGACTGGCTTGCCTTCGCTAATGATGTTTCCGCGTTAACGTTTACCGTTACGCCACCGGATAAGCAGCAAACGCAAGGAGATAGTAATTATCAGCGTATTGTCGCATTAAACACCTATGCGACGACGACGATCCTTCCTGCCGGGCCAGAGGCGATTGATGCCTGGGTGACCGTGGAAGATGAACCTGCTCGCTATCCACTCTCGAATGGTATTGGCTGGCAAAGTCGTCATCCGATTATTTTCCCCTCGGGTGCCGTCGGCACGCAGACGCGAATCTGGCCATTGCCGGATGCTATGCTGGCGTTAACCAGCCTGGGTGACCCCGACACAGAAGACCTCCAGACAGGCAATAGCCCTAATTTTGACCTTGAAGCGGTACGAATGAACGTCGCTACCGGGAAAGCGGAAGATACGCCGGTAGAGCGTGTCGCCTGGGCTTCTAGCGTAGAATTTACCGTGAAGAAGCTGTCGGCAGGTAGCACCACAACCAGTAGCGCCAGTGACTGTACTTATGAGGTGATGGGGGCCAGCGCCAGCGATGCGTTGATCCTTGAGCGCATGGTGCAGTATGTACACGACGATAGCGAATATGCCTCGATGGTCGTAGGTTATCAGTCCGCCAGCAGCAGTAGTGGCGTGACCTTCTCTGCGGATACCGGTGCAGGGGTTGTCTTTGGGATTTCGCAAACGAACCTGTCCACCGTCACACGGCCACCCGCTGGATTTTTGCTGGCGGCGCGTTTGAGCGCAGAAGATGACACCAACAGCAACCTGCTGAACAAGCCGACGGAACTGGTACGCCTGCTGTGGGAAGCCAGCATTACACGTGCTGGCGGCTTCTTCCTGTATTACTTCGATGCGGATAGCGGGGCGGGGTTGCCGGATGCCGCGTTTAACGATAAAGGCGAAGCAACGATTAATCTGATCGCGATGTATGCGCCTCAGCCACGTTTACAGTCTTATATGAATGCGGTCGTGACTGGCGATGCGATGGATATTTCCAGTTCAACGCTGGTGGCGAAGGCGCGTTCACAATCCGTTAGCCACGTCGTGACGGCAGGCGATAGCCTGGCGGCGGTGGTATCGCGTTATTTCAGTAATCTGGTATCGCTGGTGGATAATACGCTGGCTGCCGGGGGGACCTTTGCGTTAACGACAGGTGGGCAACTGGCGGTAAATAATGGTCTGTATCGCGTGCCTGTCGATGGCAGCGCACCGGGCGGGCAATTAAGTGCGATCGCCAACTGGTTCAATATGGATACCGCGGCGATTAAATCGGCAAATCCGCGAATTACCGATACCCAGTGGAAAAACGGTCTTGCGCGCGGCGTAGCCATCCGTCTGCCAGCGGTAAGGATTACCGTAGGCAGTGCACCGGGTGGCACGACGCTGGTATCGATTGCCGCCTGGTATGGTACGAGCGTCATGGTGCTGGCAGGACAGAATGCGACGACCGTTTCCCTGCTTAGCACAGGTCAAACCTTGACGTTGATGAGCGGTCCGTTATCGCAGTCCGCCACGGAGATCCCTGGCGTGCAGCCGATTCTGGCGACCCGCACCGGGTTGCCCGATATTCCCGCCAAACCGACTGACCCCCAGTTTGCGGCAGATTTCTTGCTGAATAACTTTACGCTACTGGCGTATCAGGTTGAGGCGAATGCGGATTTCAACGCCAGCAATGTGGGATTACCGTTGGGGCCGCAGTCTGATGACGCGGCCAGTGGTGACGGCAAGGTCCGTGTTGTTCGCACGTTAACCCGCGAAGATGCGTTGACGTACTCGACGTCGGTGCCGTATACCCAATTTGTGCAAGGCAGCCTCAATCCAGGTAATCCATATAGTGCTAATGGTCGTATTATACAAATTAGCTACGAATGGAATGATCTCTACGGTAATCGAATGGTATCCACACTGGATGATAATGACAGCGCCGTAGGGGCGAATAACAATACACCGGCGTTGACAGGGTATACCGATAATCTGATGACGATAGCGCAGTGGCCTTCCATTTCCACCAGTTGGTCGGTCGCAAACACGGTACCGGCGGGTGAGCGCTTTCTGATTCAACTGACCAGCGCCTTCGATCCCAGTGCGTTTAATCCGAGTCAGGATGATGTGGCTAATGCCTGGCAGTCGCGTGCCTATTCGTCTTTACAGACGTTGAATGCAATCCTGTATCAGCTTGATGACCCTAATGGTATTGCGCTGTTTATCGACAGTACATTAGTGGCGCAGAGTATGCAGATTGACTCGAAACAGATAGGCGTAGGCGATCAGTACGGCGCTACAGACACGCTGACGGGGTGGCTGGTGACTATTCAGACATTCCTTGCCGCAAGGGCCCAGGGGGATACCCACTTACCCGATCCAACGCCGCTGAGTTTTATGTTGTCTGTGAGTGCAGCGAAGGTGACCTTGAACCCGGCGAGCGTGTTCCCACTGACGCTGAGTGTCACCCTTAAACGCACGGGCGGTATTGCTGAAGGAGATTTTGCAGCGGTTAACGAAACGCTGGCGGTGACGTCGGCTATTTCGGCAAAAACCGATGCCGGGACGCAGGATCTGTCTGCTGGCAGTCATCAAAATATCTTGCAGAGCTTTGCCCGAGATATTGATGAAACGCTTTCTGAGAATGGCAAGTTTGCGCTGGTGATTGCGCAGGGTACCGATCGCTACCTTCCCACGGCAGGCATTGACCCGTCAGCGGTATGGGGCATGCGCATCGCCGTGAACCATTCCGGTAACGGCATTGCGTGGCAGACAAACGATGTTGGGCAACCAGAGCTGTTTGCGCCAGAGCCGGTATCCAACACGCTTGTGACACGAGACGCACAAGTCTGGCCATATAGCAAACTGACGGACTTCGATCCGAAGACCAACCGTTTCACGACTACCGCCGTTAATCAAACCTGGTCCGGTACGGATGTAGACAGTTGGCTGTCCAGCTTCTTTAGCTTCTTCGATACGCTGTTCTCGCCAGAATTTACTTCGTCGATTCTGGTCATTGACGCGAAAGCGACCAATAAACCCATTGGCGTAGAGAGCTTTATGACGGAACTGGCCAAACAGAAGGAGATATTGGCACAGGCCGCGTCAGAACTGATGGGGCCCATCTATGCTGGGCAGAGCAGTACCCGGCTGGCCTCCGCCCGTCAGGAGCTGCTACAGAGCTTGTTGGTGAAACTGTCCAATCTGTATACCGTGCGAGCGGCGGTCTCGTTTGGCGCGACGGTCAGTGCCGATATTCCGCAGCGTGTCGGAGAACAGAGCCCGCAGTTGTTCGGCAACCTGACCTGGAACACGGACAGCGAAGCACTCCAGAGTCTGGTCACCTTGACATCGCCCAAAATGCCGCTGGTGACGGGCGATAATCAGCCCATCACCTTCCTGTTGTCCTCTGCGGGTAACATCAAGGTAAATGGCGAAGTGGTACAGAGCGTGACGCTGGATCTCGCATGGGCGGGGGCCGCCATTGAGCATCAGGTGTCGGCGATACCGGGGATCGAGGGGTATCTGGCGTCCAGTTGGCTTTCTCCCATTTGGACTGATAACAACAGTATGTTGAGTGGTAATTTGGGCCGTTTCACCGTGCCATTGCTGTTGCGTGACTTCCCGGCGACGCCACGCATGATGACGCAAAACGGCATGGCGACCAACACGCAAGCCAGCGAGCTGAATCAGCTAACGCAGTGGAATTACAGCTATACCTACAGCACCGATTTCCATTTTGAGCAGGATCGTATCTATAACGAAGTCTCTTATAATCTGCGGGACAACGACGCATTGCGTCTGGCCAGTTATATGGACGCCTTCCAGGGGCTGGCGCAGTTTATGAGCAGCCAGAAGACGCTGACACAGCTACTCGGCCAGACAGTGCCACTGATTGATGCACGCACCACCGATCAGCAAAAAATTAACGATGCGTCTCTGGCATTAGGCGCGTATCTGAAGATCGTCACGGATATTGCGGCGCAGGCAAGCGCTGGTGGAATGCGTATAGCGCCTGCTGCCGCACCACAACTGACGGGGGCAACATGGCACTTCTGGATTGCTGAAGAAACCCACATCGTCACCATTGATAAGGTGGATCAAGCTGTGTGGGTGGTCACACTAAACTCGACTGATGGTGCGCCAACCGGCATGGAGACCGAGCCCGTCGTGCAGATAGAAGGTTATACGGCAGTGCCGATTGACGCTATGAGTCATCCCGACCGTGGTCTCTATGCCTGGTATTACCTTGACAGTAACCAGCAGCCACTGACGGCGGAAGTGGCGCAAGGTATTGCGGCAAGAACGGTGCTGTCGCCTGGGATGCAAATCCTGGAACGGCAGGATGCTATCTCGACGGTATATCTGACGCGTAATGAAGACATTGACGGCGTCATCAGTCAGCCGTTTGTTTTCACCACGCCGACAGTGTCGTTTGGTAATCCACTGCATCCAACATTGCGCGCGGACCGGCCAGTTAATATTGCCACCTTGGATTCGCCAGATGGAAGCCCGATAACCCGGACGCTTGAGCAGCATCTTAGCGCGTTGTTTAACGCATTGTTTGATTCGAACGTCAGTGGTGACAGTACTATCCAGATCAATAGCACCTGGATTTACCGTCTCACCACTGAACTTTCCGGGATGTCGGTCCCATTGCCTGTGGCGATAATGCCACCGTTGCCGGTCAATATTGACGGAAAAGGGGTGAGTCCTCTCCCCCTCAATGAGATGGTATCGACCTTGAGTACGACGATCACCGACTGGCAGCAGACGTATAAACCGTCAACGTTGCAGGCAACACTGACATTTGACATCACCATTATGTCAGACCTGACGGTGAATCCGATGCCGCTACTTAACCTTTCTGCGCTATACCTGCCGGTGCAGTACATCACACCGGCATGATGCGTGGTTTGACCTTGAAGCGCAGAATGTGGGAGATAAACCATGGACTATCTGTGAATAAGATATCAGGGGGGCATGCGGGAAAAGCCTGGAGATGTCACTGTACAGCGTGACACGTTTTTTATGCCTTTACTGACGCCTGATGAGCGTTATCAGGCGTTTTGTATTGCTGTATCAGAGGGTGATGGGCTGTCAACGGGGGAACAGTTGGTCACAAGGCGACCTGTTCTATCAGGAACCCGTAGCCCGACCGCCAGCGATGCCTGACGTGCCGACATCGTGCAAGTAAATCAGTCAATGAGCGCCATGGAGCGATGATTGACCGTTTCAGGCGCGCGCGGAGAAGGGGGAATATTTAACCTGTCGACCGGGATGATTCACCGGTCGTGACATTGTCTTCAGCGGCTGACGTTCTGGTGCGATTAGGGAAGCGTTGTCACGCTTGACCTCTGAGAATCTGGTTATTGCCGAACCCCAAAAGGGGTTTCGCGTTACGCCTGTTTCTCTCAAGGATTTGCTTGACCTTACCGCCACGCGCAAGCTGATCGAAGGGGAGTGTCTGAGTGAGTCAGTGATGCATGGGGATGTAAAATGGGAAAACGAGCTCATTTCTGCGTTTCACATGCTGGCACGTTACGGTAGCAGTGAAGGTGAAACGTTGGGCAGCGAGGAGTGGAACCATCGGCATAATCGTTTCCACATTGCATTGAGCGCTGCATGTCCAAATGCGTGGTTGCTGCGACTGCAGCGAAAGCTATTTGAACAAAATGAGCGATATCGGATGCTCTCGGTCAACCTCACCGCTGGAGTGCGAGATCTGAACGCCGAGCACAAAGCGCTGATGGACGCGGCACTGGACAAAGATACCAAACGTATCAAAGAACTGATGAATCACCACATACAGCAGACGGCGGATGCACTGATCGGTTTATTTGATAGCAATGGCTCATTGGCTGCATTGCCAGATTGAATAGCACCGTCGTACCACCCACAGGGAACACAGCCTGAAATTCACTGTGGGGCTTAAACCCGGTGTATCTGTTAGTTACTGCCGTTCCCGGCGGGTCTTTCGGCCACTACCTGATTATTGATGGCATACACGGCGCACCTGGCGGCACCTGGGCTTTGCCATTTTCGGCAGTTCTTCAGTGCCAGTTGCACGGCGTTCTGTGTATTTCGCATACTGTACGCGGTTCCCCAGCTACCATCAGGGTCAGTTGCAAAGGCTTTTTCGTAACGCTGGCTCGCTTCGTAAAAGCTGAATTCCTTCCGTCCGGCGGCATTCAACTGGGCAGGATAGGGCAGATGGGTTTTGGGCAGTGCGGCAACCTCTCTGAATGGAAGATGGTGTTGCTCCAGAAACCCGGCTACTTGCTGCCACCAGAAATTCTCCGGCGCATCTTCCATAAAGGTGTGCCCGTTATTTTCGAACGGGGGCATCAGTATGAATGCTGCGTTACCTCCACCACGTTGATACGCATTCAGCATCTCTCTGGCTATGGCCGGTGAGAACGCCTTGTCATTCTCGGTGTAAAGCCAGAGTGTAGGGAGACGTGCCGTCCGCCCATACAGTTCGAATGCCTTTAATAGTCCGGCTTTGTCACAAAAGGACTTTCCATCGGTTCCATCAATTGCGCCTCTTCCCCCGTCAAAATTAATAACGGCCTGTACCCCTGCCGGATTGACCGCGCTGGTCGCCATGACCGCGAAGCCGCCAGAAGACATGCCCGCAAGGATTGCCTGATTTTCTGACGCCCAGGGCTGGCGGCGGATCGCATCAAGTGCCGCCGTGATATTATTTTTATCTATTTCTCCTGCCCGCTCATGCCGGGGCTCATCGCAGGAACTCCCGTCATACTCCGCTGGTCCGCTTGATTGCCCATATCCCTGACGGAGAACGGCGACGGCCGCGTAGCCGTGCCGCGCAAACGCAATAGCCGTGGACGAAAACTCGGCTGGTGCCGCTGTCATGCGGTCATATTCCTCGGAGAACGCACTGCCATTTGTTATCAGCACGATGGGCAGTCGGCCGGTAGTGACGGGACGGGTCACGAACGCATCCAGTGTCGCGGGTTCGCCGTTAGCCAGTGTTACTTGCAGCAAAAGCGGTTCTCTTATCAGTCCGGCAAGCTGTTGCCGATTGTCTGATGTGGTAGATGTCGATGCGGCATGTGCCGAAGCGGTAACGGCAAGGAACATGAAAGAGAGCAATCTTATTCTGAGCCTGGCCATGAAGATCTGTTGCATTGGCTGAAATCCTTATGGTGAAGGTGTAGTGCACCGGTATTCAAAATGGATTGATTATGGCTAATGACGGCTTCTGGTATAGCGACATTTATTAATTAACACGGTACGTTTATATTAATGGCAGTGATTATCTTCATCCTTACCATTCAGGTGAGTCAGAGCTCAAAAGCTCAGTGAATGGTGCCTTGCTTTGTTCATGTATCACCCTTTTACATTTCATCATCAAAGGGGCAATGTATCCGGTGTGCGTGCTCAGAATTGTACCTGTAGCCTGACTTGCCGGTATTTTTACCGGCAAGCGTATTACGCGTTTGAATAACCGAACGCTGACCTCAATGGCAGCATTGCTGCGTGTGGTGTCGCGCCAGAATCAAACATTATTCACAGTGCAGTGGTTGTTATTGCCGGAGGCCGGTAATTTAAGAATACTTAAGCATATGATCCAGAAAAGCACGTACCGCAGGATTGGATCGACGGCTTTCATGCCAAACAGCCGAAATATTGCGACGCTCCACCGCAAAATCTGCGAGTACGGGAACTAATTTTTTATCCCTTACCAGAGACGTGGCCATAAAATCCGAAGCCATGCCTATTCCGGCCCCGGCAGCCATTGCCGCGATGACTGCTTCACTTGCATCAACAATCACTGTTGACGGCGGTACTATTTCAACCTCCCGCTCTCCGATGCGGAACGGCCAGCGAAAAAGTTGCCCCGTATTTTGGTAACGCAGATTAATCGTTTTATGCCCGATGAGGTCATTGGGGTGTGTCGGAAGGGGGCTATGGGCTAAATATTCAGGCGAGGCATAACAACCTATCTGATACGGCGGGAGGCGACGTGACAGCAGATTGGAGTCCGCGAGATCGCCTATCCGGACAGCAATATCAATATTCTCATCAACGATGCTTACCACTCGGTCGCTCAAGCGTAAATCAATCGTCACTTTTGGATGAAGTGCGCAAAATTCGGCAAGCACCGGCGCAATCATATGGATACCCACCGGTAATGATGCCGCAATGCGTAACATCCCTGCGGGCTCGGCGCTCGAGCGCTTCGCTATCTGCTCTATCTCCTCGGCATCCCGTAGCAACTGCAAAGCCCGTTCGTGCAGTTCACGCCCTGCGGCAGTCAATACGAGCGAGCGTGTTGTTCTGGTGAATAAGGTGACGCCGAGATGCTTCTCCAGCCGTTGAATACTTTTACTGATGGCTGAAGGCGAAACGGAAAGCGAGCGGGCAGCGGCAGTATAGCTACCTAAAGCGCCTGCACGTGCGAATGCAATGAGACCCGTGAGTCTTTCAAAACCAATTTGTTCCTTCATGGCATAAGTAAAGCGAAATTCAGCTACATTATCAATCTTGAATATTGGTCGTATGCTCTGTCGCCTGAGTACCTTGCAGAGCGAGATGGTAATGACAGAGATGATGAAAGCAGTACAGCTACATGCGTTTGGCGGGCCAGATAACCTGCTTTATGAAGACATATCCATGCCACAGGTGGGAAATGACGATGTTCTTGTCCATGTGCGGGCGGCCAGCCTTAACCCGCCAGACTGGTATCTGCGTGACGGTTATCGGGCACTGCCGCCGGAATGGTGGCCACATCCCGCTTTCCCGCTCATTTTAGGTACCGACGTATCCGGCGTCGTCGCAGCGGTCGGTAAAAATGTTACGGAGTTCAGCACCGGAGATGAGGTCTATTCGATGGTGCGCTTTCCTGAGAGGGTGATGGCGGGCAGTGGTGCCTATGCAGACTATGTCAGCGTTCCTTCATCAGAGCTGGCGCTGAAACCTCGGGGAATTGGACATGTTGAAGCGGCAGGCGCACCGATGTCACTCCTCACTGCCTGGCAGTTTCTTGTCGAAACGGGGCATGATGCACCGAATCCTTTCCAGTCTTTTCCTCACAAAGCTTTGCCGTTAGCCGGTCGGACCGTATTGGTCAATGGTGCCGGTGGCGGCGTAGGGCACCTTGCCGTGCAGCTTGCTCGTTGGAAAGGTGCGCGGGTGATTGCGGTGGCGTCTTCTCGCAATGAGGCGCTGTTACGTGACCTGGGCGTTGACGAATTTATCGACTACACCAAAACCGCTGCCGAGAACGCCGTAAAGAATGTTGATCTCGTCCTTGATGCGGTTGGCGGCGCCAATATGGGGCGCTTTCTGCGCTGTATAAGACCAGGTGGTGCATTATTTCTCGTTAATCCTTTGGGTTTTTCCGCAAGGAGTGAGGCCGCCCAAAAAGATATTTTGGTGTCATCAACGCAAGTACGTTCCAGCGGTGCGCAATTATCTGAAGCGGGCCGTCTTCTGGAACAAGGCGTTATTCGGGTTGTCATTGATAGCACCTATCCGTTAGCCATGGCATCGGCTGCCCATCAGCGTGCCGCAATGGGAAGTATTCAGGGCAAAATTGTGCTGACAAATTTTTGATAATCACCTTCCCTACCTGCCCTTGTATGACGGTCGGGGAATAGCAGAAAAGGCAAAGAAGATGCTCATTATTTCTGGTCATGTGGTTATTGACCCCTCTGACCTACAGCTATTTATGGCTGATATAACGTTACTCGCTCAAACTGTGCGAAAGCGTGAAGGAAACCTCGCCTATGACGTTGCAGTAGAGGATCCTCTGGTTGCAAGAGTGCTCGTATCTGAACGTTGGCAAGATCAGGATGCACTCACTGCGCATCTTGCAGCGACCAACACCCAAGCGTTTATCACCCGCTGGGAGGGGCGCATAAAGGGAGACGTCCTGAAATATGACGCCTTTAACGAAAGAGGTCTTTTGGATGTGCCGTGACAATGTGATAACGATTGAATGTGTTGAGGGTGTACGTAATTCTGTGTAATTGCCACCGTATTCCCATATAGGAAAAAATAACATGTTAACTATTCAACATGCCGACAGTGAAAGTAGATTGTGCAATCTGCTGGTATTTTCATAACGAGAAGATGTCGCAGAATATCCGCTCCTCACTCATGGTAAAGAGCCTGTCAGATCTATAACCGGCAATGGGCTGTTTTATTACCGGGCCCGGTTCACCCCTGACGACCGGGCAGTTATACAGAATGACTGACAGGCCCCTGACGGAGAATGCGAGAAACCACCTACCCGGGGTAATAGAATTCAATTCTTATACCACTTGGGTCATAGCATATCATGTGCATTGACGGTCCTTCCCTGATCAATGCTGGCTCGAATTCGATTTCAATCTGGTTTGCCTTCAGCACGTCAAGAGTCTGAAACAGAGCCTCTTTACTTTTAACCCGCAACGCCAGGTGATGGAGCCCGACATTCTTTTTACGATCAAATTTAACCGGGTCTTCTGTTTGCGTTTGCCAGAGCGTGATCATCAGTGCATCATCTTTCACAAAGATGGCCGGGTAATCGTCGCGTCGTTTTACCTCCTCCCAACCCAGCAGTTTAGTAAAGAATTCAGCGCTTTCCTCAAGCCTGGATACGGCTAAGCCAATATGGTGTACACCGGTAGTCACTGACATCGTTCTTGATCTCCTTCAGGATAGAGCTTCCGCCAACGTTTGAATCACTAACCGGTAAACGTGCCCGCGGGAGGTGATATCTTTGCACCCGACACGAACCGTCATGCCCTCCATAGATGTCATGACGCCTTCCGGTTTTGTTTCTGCCTGTTTTTCGGCGACGCCTTTCGCCATTCCTGCCCGTGAGGCGCGTTAATCTGACTGGCGGAGATGCCGGTCAAGAAAGTCACGAACGTCCATACCTATCTCTTTAGCATGAGTTTCGAGTGCGAAGTGACCGGTGTCATAAAAATTTATCTCTGCCTTCGGCAGATCACGTTTCCATGCTTCAGCGCCCGCCGCCAGGAAAAATGGGTCATGTTTTCCCCATACGGCCAGCAACGGTGGTTGGTACTCACGGAAATAGTGCTGGAAGAAGGGATACATCTTCACATTCGAGGCGTAATCCAGTAACAGGTCCAGTTGGATCTCCGCGTTACCCGGCCGCGATACCTGCATCCCTTCAAGCGTATAACCATCAGGAGAAACCAGTGACTGATCGGTTACACCTTCCAGATACTGCCATTTGATAGAGGCTGGCGTGGGAAATTCCTGCAGTGCACTGCGGTTTTCCGGCGTGGGTTCCCGCCAGTATCGCTGAATGGGTGCCCAGGCTTCGCCCAGTCCCTCTTCATAGGCATTCCCATTCTGGGAAATGAGCGCGGTCACTCGCTCTGGATGTGCTGCGGCCAGCCGCCACCCGACCGGCGCGCCGTAGTCGTGAACCATCAGTGCATAGGTGTCGAGATGGAGTTCCCCGGTGAACCGGTCAATGGTTTCTGCAAGCTGGTCAAAGGTGTAAGCATACGCGTCCTTCTCCGGAGCCTCGGTAAAACCAAAGGCTGGCAAGTCTGGCGCGATCAGATGATAACGATCGGCCAACTGGGTAATCAGGTCACGAAACATAAATGATGAGCCCGCGAAGCCGTGAAGCATAAGCAGCACAGGTGAGGCTGCATCACCGGCCTCACGGTAGAAAACGTTAACGTTGCCTGCCTGTTTATAGCGGTAATGAATCGTTGTCGCTGACGAGGCAGATGTGTTGTCTGCAGCAGGTAATCCGGAAGTGGACGAAGCCATAAAAACCCCTGTAACCTTTAAAGTGTTAAATTGAAGGTTACAGGTAAATTTGGTAACCTGTCAAAATAATTTTATAAGTTACGGACAGGTATGGAATCTAAACAACTTTCTTCTCAGCCTCTCTTTCTGGCCGATAACCTCGCGCTGGATTTCATAAACAGTGAATACGGGATAGGCGATGAGCGACATGATTGTTTTGAGGACGATTGCAGCGTCCTGGGCTGGCTGGAAACGGCGGGTCTTGTGCCGAAAGGCACTGAAGTACCGCCTGGATTACTGGCTGAAGCTCGCCAGCTACGCGATGCTGCCAGGGCGGTTGTGCATGCCGCTATGAAGTCCGTTGCAGCCGACCTGACTGTGGTTAACAGGATGCTTGAGGAAGGGTGCCCTGAGACGAGGCTGCGATGGGATGAAGAGACACAGCGCTATCGTATTGATGTTCGTTCAGGCACTCACAACCCTGCAAGCCTTCTCTGGCCTGTTGCCGACGCGCTGGTGAAGCTGGTCACTGACGACAAATTCGAATATGTGCGTCAGTGTGAAGCTCATAACTGTATTTTGCTTTTTCACGATTTGAGTAAATCGCATCGCCGTCGGTGGTGCAGTATGGCGACGTGCGGTAATCGTATGAAAGTGGCTGCCTTTCGTAACAGGAAGAGCTCGTAACAGGAAAGGTTCGTAACAGAAAGGTTCGTAACAGGAATAGTCTGTAGCGATGCTGAGCTCTTCCACAGGGTTGCCACTCTGGGCAGCCCGTGTTGTTTGCTTCGGTTCAGGAAAGGGCAGACATCATCCGGATCCGTGGGCCGGTTAAACCCACTGTGTTTTCAAGAATTCAGACCGCCTTATTTTTACAGGATTTTTTTACCCTGCCTCTCCCTAACGCGGCATCCATCCCTCACACTGAGAACGTACGGAACAACCCGCCGGACATCGGGTTTTCGTTCCGGCACGCAACCGCGTTATATAATTTTTTGCCAGAATTGCGTTTTGTTATTGATTTTAAATCATTTTATGAATGCGCATTGATGGTGGAAAAAAAAGATGAGTGACTAACACTTGACCGAGGAGAACGATCGTTCTACCATTAATCTATGAACAAAAACACGACTAACACACGAGAGAAAATTCTCGCCACCGCTGAAGACCTCATCTACCAGAACGGTATTCATGCCACCGGCATGGATCTTCTGGTGAAGACTTCAGGCGTGGCCCGGAAAAGTATTTATCGCCATTTCACGAACAAGGATGAAGTGGCTGCCGCGGCGCTGAGTGCGCGTGATGTGCGCTGGATGGAGTGGTTCAGGACGGAATGCGACAAAGCGGATACGCCGCGGGAGCGCATCCTGAATATGTTCACCGTGCTTAAAGGCTGGTTCGAGTCGGAGGGATATCGCGGATGCGCGTTTATCAACACGGCAGGCGAAGTAGGGGACTCTGCCGATCCGGTTCGTCAGATAGCCAGGCTACACAAACAGAAACTACTGGATTACGTACTTGAGCTTACCGGGCAACTGAATACAGAGCAGCCGTTACCTCTGGCCCGGCAGCTACTGATATTGATAGAAGGCGCTATCACTATGTCACGTGTTATGGGCGATTACAGCGCCGCCGATGATGCAAAAGATGTTGCTCAGCTGTTACTAAAACAGGTCTCGTAGCAGCGACCTGAGTTCCAAAGATGAAACACTCACTGAAATATCCAATTCTACTGGAGGCACCACCATGTCCGATTCACAAATCCGTCCGCCACTGCCGCCGTTCACCCGCGAGTCCGCGATTGAAAAAGTAAGGCTTGCTGAAGATGGCTGGAACAGCCGCGATGCCGAAAAGGTATCGCTCGCCTACTCTCTGGATACCAAATGGCGCAACCGTGCAGAGTTTGCGAACAATCGTGAAGAGGCCAGGGGGTTCCTCGAGCGTAAATGGAAAAAAGAGCTGGAGTACCGTCTCATCAAGGAGTTGTGGGCCTTTGACGGTGACCGCATTGCTGTCCGGTACGCTTATGAGTGGCGTGATGACTCCGGTAACTGGTTCCGTTCTTACGGCAACGAAAACTGGGAATTCGGTGAAGATGGGCTGATGCATCATCGCTACGCATGTGTCAATGACATGCCTATCAAAGAAAGTGAGCGCAAGTTCCACTGGCCTCTGGGTCGTCGTCCGGATGACCATCCGGGTTTATCTGAGCTGGGTCTGTAACTTTCTCTACTTCCCTCATTAGACGCCCGGCTACTGTGTCCTGGCCGGGCGCTTGTCTCATCGGTGTGACGTTAAGTCGTGCCAGTCGAAGCGAGATGAATGTCGTATTAAACAAAATAGGTACTCGGCTCGAGGGACGATACGCCTGAGCGTTTCCTCACTTAAATAGTGTGTTGTTTAATAGCGAAAACGTTAACAATGAAGTGACTCTCGCGACTGGATATAGCGTTTTTCGAGCTTGTCGAGGAAGGTGAATAAGCACCTGTTCATTTCGCGGTAGTCGTTGGCCCGTAATTCTTCGGGTGACTGGACGAAGCGGTAGTCTGCAGCCCGGCGTAAATCCCTGTCGGAATGTGCAATCAGTAAGTCGACGACATCCGGAGTCAGTTCCATATGACACTGAAAGCCGTAAACCAGCTCAGAATAAGCCACTATCTGGCGTGGGCAGCCTTCGCTGTAGGCGATGATTTCCGCCTCAGGCGTGAGCCCCGGCATGTCGTTATGCCAGTGTCCGACATCGAGTTTGTCGCCGAAATGAAAAAACAGTTCGTTCTTCGCGCTCCTGTCGGTCATAAAAATGGGAAATTTGCCGATCTCTTTTTCCGGACTGTGAGCAAAGGGGGCACCCAGTGCTTCGCCAATCAGTTGAGCGCCCAGACAGACGCCGATGATGGCTTTACCCGATAGCGCTGCAGCGGCAATAAGGGCCTGCTCAGCTCTGGAATCAAAATAGGGGCATTCATCAACAGTGACAGAAGGATCCTGAGGTCCGCCCATAACAATTAACAGATCGATGCCCCGCGTATCTTCGGGAAGTTTTTGACCCGCATAAACATGGGAAAAGGTGACCTCATGGCCGCGAATCACGGCCCAGGTTTCGAAAGCCGCAGGCGCTTCGAAACTTTCATGCACAATAAAATGAACTCGCACTGGCATATACTCCTGGAATGCTTGTTGACTGTTTAATTCAGCGCCCGTTGCCCCGGCAAAATTCTGACCGGGTGACGTCAGCCGGTTCATGTTAAACCTAAGGTTTTAATCTGAGATGCCAGTAAGCTTTGATAAAGCGCCAAGACACGATGACGTAACAGGCTGGTCAGCGACGGCCATTTCTTACCTGCGCGGAGAGTGTGATCCCCCCCATTACCATCTTGAAGGGCAGTTATTGTTTTCGACCACAGGCGTTATGCTCGTTGAAGCTGCAGACAGGCGATGGGTTATTCCTCCTCAACGCGCGCTGTGGATCCCGCCGTTGATGGAGCACTCATACCGACTTTTATCGCATACGGAACTGCGCGCTGTTTATGTCAGCAAGAGCCTTCTTTCGGCGTGTCCGGATTTCACCCGTAACGGTCTGGTTCATGTGATAAACGCGACTTCACTCGTGAAAGCGTTAATTGCCGACCTTTTCTCGGGAGAACATCACGGCCAGATAAAGCGAAAAATGGTACTTTTACTGCTGGACATTCTCTCCGAGGCACCATCCACGGTTGCAGAGCTTCCGGTGCCGCGAGATGAGCGATTATTTCGGGCAACCAGAGAACTCATGCTAAGTCACCGCTGGGAAGCATCCTTAACCGACATGGCCTATATTGCCAACATGTCTGAAAGGTCCTTTTCTCGCCTGTTTTTGCGTGACACCGGGTTCAGCTTCAGAACATGGAAACAGCGCGCCAGGATATACACATCGCTGGATCTTCTCTCTGAAAACATCCCTGTCAAACAGATCGCCTGGCAGCTCGGTTTTTCCTGTCCTGCTGCGTTTTCCACTGCATTCCGGGCAGTGATGGGCATAACACCTGGTGATTTTTAACCTGACTACAGCTGGCAGGCCCTTAAAGAGCGACATTCGCCTTTACTGACATCCTAAAAAGGTTTGTCGAATGCCTCAGTGTGTGAAGCGGACGTTGCTGGCACTATTTCTTCTTATTAAGCATCGACTTGAGATCGGCGAAGGGGTTATAGGTTGCTGCACCAACATCTTTTTGCGCGTCTTCCCCTGCTACAACTGTGGTACCGTACTGCTCGGCTTCCGTGTACTTCGAGTGCTCGTGGTCATGACAATACAGACACAGCAACTCCCAGTTGCTGCCATCTTCCGGGTTATTGGTATGGTCGTGATCGATATGGTGAACCGTTAATTCGCGTAGGTTTGAATAAACAAACTCCCGTGAGCAGCGCCCGCACACCCATGGATAGATTTTTAATGCTTTCTCACGGTAACCGCTTTCCAGCCGTGAGTAGTTTTTGGGGATCAAAACCATTGCCGTGCCACCTGTGATAAAAAGGTAATTTTACAATATATCCCATAGATGGAACAGAACGAGACTGTTTGTTGTAGTCCGTTTGATCCCCTCCCTATACCGGCACCAGACAAAACTTACGCTTTAGCAGAAGATCTTACTGGTATGTTGGCAACCATGACTCCGAGCGTTATCACTGCGACGCCCATATTGTGTACCTAGGTTAAAAGTCCCGCATAAGATCAGAAATGATCTCTCCCGCCGGACGAATAGAGTTGATGACAGAAATTCCCGTGCCGGTGGACACAACACCCTTGTCAAAATGGCCGAGCCTCATGGCCTGCCACAGTGAGTGGTATCCGTTCATGGCGTTAAACATCGTTTCACGATCTGTACCCTGTGCGTCTAATTCAGCCAGCGTGGGACTGAGATCGGTGGGCAGGGTACGGTAATAAGCTGGCATCGTGCGGAACAACAGCAGATCTTCCGCCGTGGAATTAACAATCAGGTGTTTAACTTTATCAGCTGCCGGGTTTTCTACTGCGGTTAGAAACAGGCTGCCCGCATAGACGCCTTCCGCCCCCAGCGCCAGTGCGGCACGCACGCCGCGAATATCGCCGATACCGCCTGCCGCAATCACCGGGACTTTTACACTATCCACGATCATGGGAACGATGCTGAACGTACCAATCACTCGGGTTGGAACGGTGCCACCTTCGTCAAAACCCGTAGCGATAATAATGTCGGCCCCTAACATCTCGGCTTCTTTTGAATTAGCGATAGTGGGTGTCAGGGCGCGGTAAAGGATTTTGATGTTATGGCTTTTAAAAAAATCAAATATTTCAGCGCTCAGGACTTCATTGATAAGCACGACTTCCACACCTTCTTCAGCCAGCATTTCTGCGGTGGGTCGCCAGAAGCTCATATCCGGGCCGTTAATCACTGTCGCCGCGAAGGGGTTGTTGGTCATTTTTTTTACTTTTCTGATCTCCTCTCGCATGCGATCCAGTGCCACATAACGCGAGCCTGGCAGGCTTTCTTGCCCGGCGTGTGGCCCTAGCGTGCCCAGACCGCCAGCATTTGACACGGCGGCGACCAGTTCCGCATTAGTCAGAAAATATAAGGGAGCCTGTATGATGGGGTAGCGAATATTTAAGATTTTAGTGACGCGATTATTCATTGTTAAATCCAGCAGAAAATGGGATTGGCAAAATTCTACGCTTTACAAAATGGAATGGAATCGCCAAAAATAAGAACGTAATTCCCAAAAATGGAAATGAAAATGGATTTCAACACGACGAAATGGTTCATTGCGGTGGTGAATGCTGGCAGCTTTTCTGTCGCCAGTGACAGAATGGGCGTGCCGATTTCTACACTAAGTCGGAAAATCAATCAGCTTGAGCAGGAGCTGAACGTACAGCTTCTGGAACGCTCACGACATGGGGTTAAACCCACCGAGAAAGGGCAAAAATTCTTTGAGCAGGCGCGTCTGGGTGTTGAGTTGCTGGAGGACGCGCAAAAGTCTGTCATCTCTGCCCACACACTACAGGGAAAGCTGCGTTTGTCTGTCCCTCCTAATTTTTCAATCTGGTGGAATTTATTGATCGCATTTCAACAACGTTACCCCGATATCACCGTATTTTGTCATTCTAGCGAGAGAGTTGTTGATTTGTTCGAGGATGGCATCGACGTAGCGCTCAGAATGGGAAATTTAAATACTGATAATGTGATTGCTAAACCTGTCATGACGGTGGAAGCGCTTTTTGTGGCAAGTCCCGCATTATTAGCACGTTACGGTACCCCACAGACACTGGAAGAAATGGCACGACTCCCAATTGCCGCGTGGGAAAGTCTACATCATGGTTCTTTTGAATGGGGGAGGGGATCGGGAAAGGTGAAATACGAGCCTGCTTTTTCCAGTAATAACATACAGGGTTTAATTCATTATGCGCTGAGTGGTATGGGTGTAGCACAAGTGCTGGATTTTTCGGTCAGACCTTGGCTGGAAAGTAGTGAACTGATACGGCTTTTACCTGGGATAACGATGCAAAGCCTCCCGCTACACCTTGTCTATGCTCGTCATAAACATCCATCCGCCCTGGTGCGCGCGTATCTGGATTTTTGTTTAGAATGGGTAGGAAAGCTCAATTAGCGTTATAACTTTTTCACCCTACGAAACGCCCTCGATGTAGACAACAGAGAGTGGACTGCTGCTATGTCGGCATAGTCCAGTCCAGTCCAGTCCAGTCCGGTTGGTGATTGGTGATATTGAGGCGATTGATCAGGTCGCACAATCCGGCTGAGTTCCCTCAACGTGTTCTACTATTCCGCTCTGCTATTTAGGCGCGATAAATAAATCTACGTTATTTTTTGTCGATTAGAAATTTGATCGTTTCAACGTACTGTTGTACGAAAACGTCCATGCTACTTATATCCATACCTTGCATGTTAACTATATATTTGCCGTTAACATACATAGCGGGGACCCCCTGTAGCTGAAGATTGGCTACTGCTTTTTCCTGCTGGGCAACAAGCGATTTCACAACGAAGCTGTTCCATGCCGCATCGTACTCTTCTGGCTTAACACCGGCATCAATAAATACTTTTCGGATATCAGCATCCGTCTTTATCGTCTGCGTTTTCTGAATACCCTCAAACAATGGTGCAGATATTTTATCTTCTACACCCAGTGCCATTGCCACAGCCCAAGCCTGGGTAAGATATTTGCCCAGAGGTTCAAGGAACTCTACGTGGTATTTAGTGAGGTGGATGCCTTCTGGCAGTTCTTTTTTTACATGTTCTGAAATATGAAAAACCTGCTCAAATTGGTAACAGTGTGGGCAATTAAACGAGAAGAATTCTAATACCTGCGGCTCTCCAGCAACCGATTTGTCTAAGGTCGTATACTGTTTACCGTCGGTAATCTGTGTGGCAACAGCGTTAAAAGCAAAGGTTATACTTGCCAGAATCAACCAAATTTTACTCATAGTTAATATTCTCCTGAATATCAGTAATATACCCGCCATATTTCAAGTTGCAGGTGCGTTGGTTGCGTTACTCACCCCAGTCACTGACTTGTGTCAGCGCCTGGGATTTGTTCGATTGCCGCCTTCCTAATAATCCGAATTATTTAGGATATAAATATAAATACGCTATCTCTTTAATATTCACACAGTGAGAGCGGTCTAAATATTATTTCCCGCAGTCCATATTGAGTTCTGATTTTGCACTCATAAAATTACGATCACCATGTAATGATTGCTACTGTCACAAATTACGTGGCCCGATGGCTTTGCCAAATCACGCTTTCGTCGATATCGGTAAGCGGTTTGACCGTCCAATTCCGAAGCTAACCGCTACAGTTATGGCACCATAAACAAAAGCACTCAGCGCGATAATCGTGAAAAGCGATGATAAGTCAGCATTAAACTGTGTGACAGCTAGCCACCCAGCCACCGCCGCAATCACCATACGCACGGTCCCGGCGATCACGGGCCAGAACACGCGTTTCGCCCCTTGCCCGGCAAAATAGAGCGCCATGGCGATGCCGATAGCACCATAAAACGGCGCGACGTTTTGCAGGTAGAGGGTCCCAACCGCCAGAATGGCGCGATCGTCGCTAAACAGCGAAAGCCAAAGGCGCGGATAAACCGCCACGACAAGCCCGATTAACTCGGTAAACGTAAACGCGACGGCGGCGCCAACCCAGGCAATACGTTGTGCGCGCTGCTTTTGCCCCGCACCGATGTTGACGCCGACCATGGTCATAATCGCCGTCCCCAGCCCAAACAGCAGCGGGATTTGCAGATAATCCAGCCGTGAAGCGATGCCATACCCAGCGATGGCATCTGGCCCGAACAGCCCGACAACGGCAGTCACCACGGTAACGGTCAAATTGATCTGCACAGTACCGATGGCCGACAGGAAACCCACGCCAAGCACGTCGTTGAACAATCGGGAACTCAGCGGTGCGATTGACAGCCGGATAACGCTGTTGGCGGAACGCATGTGCCTGACCAGCAATAGCGTGGCAAAGAGATAATAGGAAAGTATCGCTATCCCCGCGCCGGCGACGCCAAACGAGGGCAGCGGCCCCCATCCCATTATCAACGCAGGAGAGAGCGGCAGCAAAATGGCGCCCCCCAGCAAGGTGATACGCGCTGGCGTTTTCGTGTCGCCCGCACCGCGCAGAGCGGCAGACAGCAACGCAACCAGCCAGACCAGCGGCGCCCCGGCAAACACAAGATTTGAATAGGCCAACGCGGCAGAAAGCGACGGCCCGTTAACCCCCATGATGCGATACAGCGCCTCACCGCCGATGAGAAGGAGACCGGCAAACACCGCTCCCATAATCATCGCGATAATCACGCCGTGCCAGAGCAGCGCCTGTGCATCCTGCCATCGACCGGCACCCGATGCCCGCGATATCGCCGATGATAATCCCCCGCCGATGCCGCCGTTCGCCATCATTTGCATCAGCATCAACACGGGAAATACCACTGCCACCCCGGCTAATACATCGGCGCCAAGTGAACTGACAAAGTAGGTTTCCACGACCCCCACCAGCGCCTGAACCACCAGCACCGCAACCGTCGGCAACGCCAGACGCAGCATGACCGGCAGGATGGGGCCGACCAGAATATCCGTGGTCAACTGTTTGGCGGTCGGCTCGTGGCTTCGATTGGCGTTCGGTAATAATTTCGTCATCATGCAGGCCCAACACTCAGTGTGATGAATAACATTTAAACGCCGCTCTTGCTGTGCTGACTGGGAACTGACGCCGCCGTTTCACCGGGTTGCCAGCCGCCGCCGAGCGCGTTGAACGCCGCGACTGCCGCACGGGCGGATTCGGCTTGCGCCTGAAGTCGTGCATCGGAAGCCCGCAGCATACTTTCGTCGGCTTGCAGCACCTCTATCAGGCTAAGGGTGCCGTGCTGATAGGCCGCAAACGCCGCATCCCGCGCCCGACTGAGTGAATCAACCCCTTGCGTCAGCACGCGGGCCTGCTCCTCATGGTTAACCAGCGCCGAGAAGGCGTTTTCCACATCTTCAGTCGCCTGCAATACCGCCAGCCGATAGGCTGCCAGCATCTCAGCCTCCTGGCCTTTGGCCTGATTGATCTGCGCATTGATGCGGCCGAAATCGAACAGCCGCCAGCGCAAACCGATCACCCCGGACGATTGGCTGGCGCCGTTGCTAAACAGGTTGCCACTGGATACCGTCGTCGCGCTGCCAAGCAGCCCGCTCAGGGAAAATTTGGGGTAATACTCGGCAATGGCGACACCAATACGCGCGTTGGATGCGGCTAAGCGACGCTCCGCCACGATCAGGTCTGGTCGGCGTCGAAGCAGCTCACCCGGCGTGCCGGTGGCGGCGATTTGCGGCGCGGCGGGAATGGCGCTGGTCTCAGCCACCAGTACAGCCCGGTTTGTGCCCGGTGCTGACCCCAGCATCACATCCAGCGCGTTCATCGCCGTATCCAGCGCAGTTTGTAAAACCGGCACCGATGCCTGCACCTGTGCCAACGCGCCTTCGGCTTGTTTTACCTGAAGCTCTGCCGCCAATCCTTTGCCGTATAAGCGGTTGATGGTGGCGAGCAAATCCTGCTGCGTTTGCACTTGCCGACGAGCGACGTTCAGGCGGGCCTGTAATCCACGAATCGTGATGTAGATGTCGGCGGTCTGTGCGGCTACCGCCAGACGGGTTGCCGCCACTCCCGCTTCAGACGCCTGATACTCGGCAAGAGCCGCTTCCCGCCCGCGGCGCAGGCCGCCGAATACATCCAGCTCCCAACTGGCGCCGAGATCGGCCTCGTAAGTATTACCGTAGCGGTCGAAACCCGGTGTCGAGTTCAATACTCTCCCCAACGGGGTTTCGACAGACTGGTAGGCACGGCCCGCCTGACCGGAAAGGTTGCCGGAAGGCAGCAGTGCGGCATTCGCCGCGCCAAGACCGGCACGAGCCTGCGCCACACGCGCGGAAGCCTGCGCAAGAGAAAGATTCTGCTGCAACGCCTGCGTGACAAATCGGGTTAATTGCGGGTCGCCGAACCCTTCCCACCACGTCAGAAGCTCGGCATGGGTGGCGGCATGTCGTTGATTAACAGCCTCCTGACCCAGGTATTTTTCCTGCATTGACACGGCAGGCCGGGTGTAATCAGGGCCGACAGCACAACCGGCTAACAAACCAGCCACGGTAAGGACGATAACGGGAGACTTGGGTAACATATTTTTCCACCATAGACATTGCACCGATTTGTGACCATATTACAAATTGGTCACTCGTTGTCAACGAGAAGGTCAGGGGGTAAACTTCTCCCCCTGTGTATTACGTCAGGGGCAAATTGAAAACTATGAGTAAAGAAAACCCTTATCCCGTGTCGAACCGGGGCCCGGCTGATCATGATGTACGGGATCAGATAGTGAGCGCCGCGACCGCGCACTTTAGCCGCTATGGCTATGAAAAGACAACCGTTTCTGACCTCGCCAAAGCTATCGGCTTTTCCAAGGCCTACATTTACAAGTTCTTCCCATCCAAGCAGGCAATTGGCGAAATGATTTGCGCCAACTGTTCGCGAGAGATCGAGTTAGAAGTTCGGGCCGCCGTTGAGGAAGCCGATCGGCCTCCGGAGAAGCTGCGGCGGATGTTTAAGGCCATCGTCGAAGCCAGCCTTCGTTTGTTCTTTAAGGATCGAAAGCTGTATGAAATTGCCGCATCGGCCGCCAGCGAACGCTGGCAGGTAGCGTGCGCTTATGAGGAACGCATCCAGAAATTACTGCAGGACATCTTGCAGGAAGGTCGACAAAGCGGGGATTTTGAACGAAAAACGCCGCTTGATGAAACGGCAGCAGCGATTTATCTCGTCATGCGCCCTTATCTCAGCCCACTGATGTTGCAGTACAGTTTCGATTACATCGACGAAGCACCGGCGCAATTGTCCAGCCTGATACTGCGTAGCTTATCGCCATAGTTCAGCAGCAAATACGAAATGGTGACTATTGACTAAATTGGTCACTTGATTGAAGATGGGTCTCCTGATTAATCCGTCAAGGGGACTCTACTTATGGCTCGTCGCCGCCTCCTTTCATTTGCAGTTATCTGCGCATTGCCGCTTGCCCTGGCCGCCTGCGGCGAAAAAACATCCTCCGACCCGCGAACGCAGGCGCCACTGGTACGATCCGCAACGATACAGGGCTCAGAGGTTGCATCACGGACGTTTACCGGAACGGTCGCCGCCAGAATAGAGAGTGATTTAGGGTTCCGGGTCTCCGGCAAAGTACTGGAACGGCTGGTCGATACCGGGCAAGCCGTGAAACGCGGTCAGCCGTTGATGCGCCTTGACCCCATCGATCTGGAGCTCGCCGCTCGCGCGCAGCAGGAAGCGGTAGTCGCCGCCCGTGCGCGGGCGTTACAAACCGCTGAAGATGAAGCCCGCTACCGTGACCTGCGTGGAACCGGCGCGATATCGTCATCCGCTTACGACCAGGTGAAAGCAGCGGCAGACGCAGCCAAAGCCCAGCTCAGCGCCGCTCAGGCTCAGGCCGACGTGGCCCGGAATGCCAGCCGTTATGCGGTATTAGTCGCCGATGGTGACGGCATCGTCATGGACACGCTGGCCGAACCGGGCCAGGTGGTCAGCGCCGGGCAAACCGTCGTACGTCTGGCGCAGGCCGGGCAGCGCGAAGCGATTATCCAGCTACCGGAAACGCTGCGCCCCGCGCTCGGTTCAACGGGGTTGGCAACACGCTTTGGTCAGGCAGGCACCGGCAGTCCGGCCACCCTGCGACAACTCTCCAACACGGCGGACAAGCTGACGCGCACATTCGAAGCGCGCTATGTACTGCAAGGCGAGCTGGCCAATGCACCGCTGGGAACCACGGTGATGATCCGTATCCCCGACCCGCAATCCGCGACGCACGGAAGCCTGCAAGTGCCGCTGGCCGCCCTGTTTGACGCCGGCAAAGGGCCGGGCGTGTGGGTGATTCACGGCGAACCGGCGACGGTAACCTGGCGCCCGGTCGCCATTCAGACGATGAGCGACGACACTGCACGCGTCACCGGCCAGATACAACAAGGTGAACAGATCGTCGCGCTCGGCGCGCACCTGCTGCGCGAAGGCGAAGCGGTGCGGATCGCTGAGGTTGTTGCCGCCACGACGGCTACTGCGGGAGGCCGTCCATGAGTGAAGGCCGTTTCAATCTGTCGGCGCTCGCGGTACGCGAACGTGCCATTACGTTGTTTCTGATCTTCCTGATCTCTGTCGCCGGTATCCTCGCGTTTTTTCAGCTTGGGCGCGCGGAAGATCCACCGTTTACCATCAAGCAGATGACGATCATCACCGCCTGGCCGGGAGCCACGGCGCAAGAGATGCAGGATCAGGTCGCCGAACCACTGGAAAAACGCCTGCAGGAGTTGCGCTGGTACGATCGCGCGGAAACCTACACCCGCCCCGGATTGGCTATCACCATGCTTTCTCTGCTTGATAGCGCGCCGCCTTCAGAGGTGCAGGAGGAGTTTTATCAGGCGCGTAAAAAGATGGGGGATGAAGCCAAAAAATTGCCTGCTGGCGTTATCGGCCCCCTCATCAACGACGAATATGCCGACGTGACGTTCGCCTTGTTTGCGCTCAAAGCCAAAGGCGAACCGCAGCGGCTGCTGGTACGGGATGCGGAAGCCTTGCGCCAGCAACTGCTGCACGTTCCCGGAGTGAAGAAGGTCAATATTATCGGCGAGCAGCCTGAACGCATTTTCGTTTCGTTCTCCCACGACCGTCTGGCGACGCTGGGCGTCACGCCACAGGATATTTTCGCCGCGCTCAATAACCAGAACGTGCTGACCCCGGCGGGCTCCATCGAGACCAAAGGACCGCAGGTGTTTGTGCGTGTCGATGGCGCGTTCGATAACCTGGAGAAAATCCGCCAGACCCCTATCGTGGCACAGGGACGGACACTGAAGTTAGCGGATGTGGCCACCGTCGAGCGCGGTTATGAAGACCCTTCGACCTTTATGGTCCGCAGCAACGGTGAACCGGCGCTGTTGCTGGGCGTCGTGATGCGTGACGACTGGAATGGGCTTAAGCTCGGCCAGGCGCTTGAAGCGGAAGTCACCAAGATCAACGCAGCGCTTCCCCTGGGTATGACCTTGAGCAAAGTGACTGACCAGGCCGTCAACATCAGTTCTGCCGTCGACGAGTTCATGGTCAAATTCTTCGTCGCGTTGCTGGTGGTGATGCTGGTGTGTTTTATCAGCATGGGCTGGCGCGTTGGTATCGTGGTTGCCGCGGCGGTGCCGCTGACGCTGGCGGCCGTGTTTGTCATCATGGCCGCCACCGGCAAAAATTTTGACCGCATCACGCTGGGTTCGCTGATTCTGGCGCTGGGCTTGCTGGTGGATGACGCCATCATCGCCATCGAAATGATGGTGGTGAAAATGGAAGAAGGGTATAGCCGCATCAAAGCATCGGCCTATGCCTGGAGCCACACGGCGGCCCCGATGCTTTCCGGTACGCTGGTCACCGCCATCGGCTTTATGCCGAACGGGTTCGCCCGCTCCACTGCCGGTGAATACACCAGCAACATGTTCTGGATCGTCGGCATCGCGCTGATCACTTCCTGGGTGGTGGCGGTGGCGTTTACCCCTTATCTGGGAGTGAAAATGCTGCCGGATATCAAGAAGGTCGAGGGCGGACACGACGCCATCTACAACACCCGCCACTACAACCGTTTTCGGAAAGTATTGGGCCTCGTCATTGCCCGCAAATGGATCGTCGCCGGTGCAGTCGTCACGCTGTTCGTGGTATCGGTGCTTGGCATGGGGGCCGTCAAGAAACAGTTCTTCCCGACGTCCGACCGGCCAGAAGTGCTGGTTGAAGTGCAGATGCCGTACGGCACCTCGATCGAGCAAACCAGCGCCGCCACCGCGAAAGTCGAAGCCTGGCTGGCGCGGCAGAAAGAAGCGCAGATCGTGACGTCCTACATCGGTCAGGGCGCGCCACGTTTCTTCCTCGCCATGTCACCTGAATTGCCTGATCCGTCATTCGCCAAAATCGTGGTGCTGGCAGGTAACGATAAAGAGCGCGAAGCCCTCAAGTTCAGGTTGCGCGAGGCGATAGCCGACGGCTTAGCGCCGGAAGCGCAGGTGCGTGTCACTCAGATCGTGTTTGGCCCGCCATCGCCGTTCCCCGTCGCCTACCGCGTCATGGGGCCGGATCCGGACAAGCTGCGCGCCATCGCCGATGAAGTCGGGACAGTGATGCGTGCCAGCCCGATGATGCGCACCGTCAATACGGATTGGGGACCGCGTGTTCCAACCTTGCACTTCACGCTCAACCAGGACCGTCTCCAGGCGGTAGGGCTGACCACCAACTCGGTGTCCTTGCAACTGCAGTTCCTGCTGAGCGGTGCCCCGCTGACGGATGTACGTGAAGATATTCGTTCGGTGCAGGTTGTCGGCCGTGCGGCGGGTGATATCCGCCTTGATCCCGCCAGAATCGCCGACTTTACGTTGGTCGGTTCCGCCGGGCAGCGCATCCCGTTGTCTCAGGTAGGGTCGGTCGACATCCGCATGGAAGACCCGATCCTGCGACGCCGTGACCGCACACCGACTATCACGGTTCGCGGCGACATCGCCGAAGGACTGCAACCGCCGGATGTTTCCACCGCCATCATGACGCAGTTGCAACCTGTCATCGCGCGTCTTCCGGCTGGTTATCGGATAGAACAGGCTGGCTCGATCGAGGAATCCGCCAAAGCGACGAAAGCTATGCTGCCGCTTTTCCCGATCATGATCGCCCTCACGCTGCTCATCATCATTTTGCAGGTGCGCTCGATGGCGGCCATGGTCATGGTGTTCGCCACCAGTCCGCTGGGGTTGATCGGCGTGGTGCCGACCCTGCTGCTGTTCCAGCAGCCATTTGGCATCAACGCGCTGGTTGGCCTGATTGCGCTATCGGGGATCCTGATGCGAAACACGCTGATACTGATTGGGCAGATCCACCACAACGAACAGGAGGGGCTGGATCCGTTCCGTGCGGTTGTCGAAGCCACCGTCCAGCGAGCCCGACCAGTGCTCCTGACGGCGCTGGCGGCGATTCTGGCGTTCATCCCGCTCACCCATTCGGTGTTCTGGGGAACGCTAGCCTACACGCTGATTGGCGGCACGTTGGCCGGGACGGTCCTGACGCTGGTGTTCCTGCCGGCCATGTATTCCATCTGGTTCAAGATCAAGGCGGTTCGCCATGCATGATCTGTCCACTGACCATTAATTATCTAATTTGAGAGGACTTGCTATGTCAGAACAAAAGGTTGTGGTGGTTACCGGCGTCTCGTCAGGCATAGGACGTGCGACAGCACAGAAATTTGCCAGTCAGGGCTGTGTGGTCTTCGGCACCGTGCGCAACATCAATACCGCGAAGGCCTTGCCCGGTGTGGAACTGATCGAAATGGATGTGCGTGATGACGACGCCGTACAGCGCGGCATTCAGTCGATAGTGGCGCGTGCTCAACGCATTGATGTGCTTATCAATAACGCGGGAACGAGCTTAGTCGGCGCGGTGGAAGAGACCTCGACGGCGGAAGCCGTCGCTCTGTTCGAGACCAACGTGTTCAGTATTTTGCGCACGGTGCAGGCGGTGTTGCCGCTCATGCGCGCGCAGGGCAGTGGGCGGATCGTCAACGTCAGTTCGGTGCTCGGTTTCCTCCCGGCGCCGTACATGGGGTTGTACTCCGCGTCCAAACATGCGGTGGAAGGACTCACGGAAAGTCTGGACCACGAAGTCCGCCAGTTTGGTATCCGCGTTACGCTGGTGGAGCCCTCTTTCACCCGAACCAATCTGGATATCAACGCGCCGCAGACCAGCGCCAAACTCGACAGCTACAATCGCGAGCGGGGACAGGCATCACACGCCATCGTCAACAGCGTCAACAGTGCTCCCGATCCTGAAGGGGTGGCAGCCACGATTGTCGATGCCGCGCTGGGACCATGGCAGATGCGCCGCACACCGTCAGGGCAAGCCTCTCTGCTACGTAAACTGCGCCGTTTTATGCCTGCCGGACCGGTTGATGCCAGTTTGCGTAAAACCTTCGGGCTCAATTGAACATTGATTTAGCGCTCATATCAGTCTGTTAGAGGTAATACGCCATGAGTACGGGAAACGCTACACGTATCGTCGTGACAGGAACTGGCATTGTCGGGCCATTGGGATGTGGCACCGAAAACGTCTGGTCTCGCCTGCTGGCCGGACAATCAGGTATTCGAACGTTACCTGCCGAGTTTACCGAGGGTACCGGCACGTTGATCGGCGGGCAGGTGCCGGATCGCCAGGACGATCCGCTGGCGGGTTATGACGCCGGGGAGGTTATTGCGCCCAAAGAACGCAAGAAAATGGATCGTTTCATTGAGTTTGCGTTAATGGCCGCCAAAGAAGCGCTCTCTCAGGCGGGATGGAGCCCTGCCGAAGCGTCTCAACGCGAGCGAACAGCCACGATTATTGCTTCCGGTATCGGCGGGTTCGGCGCCATCGCCGAGGCGGTGCGTACCACCGACGAGCGCGGGCCGCGTCGGCTGTCGCCATTTACCGCCCCTTCGTTCCTCGCCAACATGGCGGCTGGCCATGTTTCTATCGCGCATGGCTTCAAAGGACCGATTGGCGCGCCGGTCACCGCCTGTGCGGCGGGCGTGCAAGCTATCGGCGATGCGGCACGGCTGATACGCAGCGGCGAAGCGGACATCGCCTTATGCGGTGGCACCGAGGCGGCATTACACCGCGTCACTCTCGGGTGCTTTGCAGCAGCCCGAGCGCTGTCGACCGCATTCAACGATCGCCCTCAGGAAGCCTCGCGCCCCTTTGACAGAGACCGAGACGGCTTTGTGATGGCCGAAGGCGCGGGACTGTTGGTCATAGAGTCCCTCGACCACGCACTGGCGCGCGGCGCACGTCCGTTGGCGGAGTTGGTCGGCTACGGCACCAGCGCCGATGCCTACCACCTGACGGCCGGCCCGGAAGATGGCAACGGCGCGCAACGTGCGATGCAGCAAGCACTGCGACAAGCAGGCATCACTCCCGGCGAGGTTCAGCACATCAACGCACATGCTACCTCTACGCCAGTCGGCGATCGGGGAGAGCTCAGCGCCATTCGCGCGGTGTTCGGAACTGACTCCAGCGTCGCGATCACATCCACCAAATCCAGTACCGGTCATTTACTGGGAGCGGCCGGTGGCATCGAGGCCATTTTCACGGTTCTGGCGTTGCGCGATCAAATCGTGCCCCCAACCCTCAACCTGACCCATCCGGATGAGCTGGCCGACGGCCTTGATCTGGTAACGACAACGGCACGAGCAATGCCGATGCAGTATGCCCTGTCGAATGGATTTGGGTTCGGCGGGGTGAACGCCAGCGTGCTGTTTCGTCGCTGGGAGGCGGATTAAGAAGCGATCGTCGAGGCAATATCATCAGGCTAAGCGCTGGCACAACGTGCTCCGCCTCATGTTCTCACGTTATTACTGCGTCAACATCAAGGGACATTGCTATGAGTAAAATTTGGTTTATCACCGGAGCCTCTCGCGGCTTCGGCCGCCGCTTTGTCGAAGCGGCACTGCAGCGTGGCGATAAAGTTGTCGCAACCGCTCGGACTATCGAGTCGCTAGCCGATTTGGTTGTGGCTTATGGCAGCGCGGTTTTACCGTTATCGCTGGATGTGACCGATAAGTCGGCCGTAACCGACGCTATCAGTCAGGCGCACGCGCACTTCGGACGGCTGGATGTCGTCGTCAACAATGCCGGTTATGGCGTTTTCGGCATGATTGAAGAGATGAGCGAGCAAGAGGTACGCACCCAATTCGAGACCAACGTGCTGGGTACGCTGTGGGTGACACAGGCCGCGTTGCCCTACCTGCGCGCTCAGGGCAGCGGCCATATCATCATGTTATCCAGCGTGCTCGGCCTCGCCTCCTTCCCGACAACCGGCATCTACAGCGCGTCTAAAGCGTCTGTCGAAGCCTTTGCCGACGCGTTATCCCAGGAGGTCGCCGCTTTCGGCATTAACGTAACGATTGTCGAACCCGGCCCGTTCAGCACCGATTTTTCCGCATCCGCGGTTTACGCCTCACCGCTGGAGTCTTACAGCGGCGTGCGTGATGCGTTTAACGCCAGTTTTTCCGCTATGCCGATCGCCGACCCTGATATCGTTGGCCCGGCGCTGCTGAAAGTAGTCGATGCCGACGACCCGCCGCTGCGCATCTTCTTTGGCCCGCTTGCCAGCCAGGTTATCCCGTATGTTTATGCCGAGCGGCTCAAAACATGGGAAGCCTGGGGAGATGTGGGTACCAGAGCCTAAACCCGACACAGCTAAACCATCCCCTTGTTGGCTTGAGCGTGAAGCCGTATTTCACGCTCGGCCTTATTTTTTTATCTGGTTTGTCGCCGCATGCTTACGCCTTAATTCCGCCCACTCGATAAGCGCTTTACTTGATGGTCCGAGCGCAATCATGGGCTGAATTGGTATGTCTGAATTAAAGTGCACTTCATTTCCACGAGCAGTGCAAGAGCGCGTTTTTCAGGTGTGCTTGCGGCGGCGATGACCTTGCCTGCACCATACCGTTTTGCGAGTTGTACTGCTATGGAACCGGCCCCACCAGCAGCAGCCTCAACCAGCACGTCCGGACCGCCGGAAGGCTTCACGAAGCAATGCTTTTATGATGATGATCAAAATCAAAAAAAGCCAACTACTTTGATTATGCATGACATCAATGTAAAATAGAGGCTGAGTACTGAGTATTTACATTGAGAGAGTGGGGTTAAATATGAAGGTCACCAAAGCACAGGTGCAGGCGAACAGAGCACATATCGTCGAAACAGCTTCGATGCTGTTCCGGGAAAAAGGCTACGACGGCGTAGGGGTAGCTGATCTCATGGCGGCGGCAGGCTTCACCCATGGCGGATTTTATAAACATTTCGATTCCAAAGCTGATCTGATGGCGGAGGCCGCTGCGTGCGGTTTTTCACAATCTGAAATGAAAATGGATGGAGTAGAGATTGTTGATTTTATTAAGCATTATCTTTCGCGGGAACACAGAGATGGCCGAAATAAAGGCTGTACTATGGCCGCTTTGTGTAGTGATGCAGCGCGTCAGAATGAAACGATTAAAGCGACATTTGATAAAGGTATAGAAGGACAGCTTGCTCTGCTGGGGGGCGGAAATACCGCTGGTGACAATGAGGATATGCGCATAAAAATCATCAATATATTAGCTCATTGTGTTGGTGCAGTCATTTTGTCACGTTCCTGTCCTGATGACTCGCCACTGGCAGATGAAATTCTGGATGTTTGTTGCCGGGAGATCCTTTCACGGCTGGTATCAAAAGATAGCTAATCAGAAAAAGCGATATTGTATGCTCACTCTGATAAATCCGATTGGGCACACCGGTTTTTGGCCGGTGCGCACAGCCCCGGATAAGTCATTTTTGTGGTTATGAAGAGAAGAGGCTACTTTGCGGTGAGTATCGATACATTAAGCGCTCTGTTGTTATCTGGAACGTTTGCAATTAGCGCCCATGCCCATCAGCCATAAAGGCGGAAAATCACAGTTAATTTAAAATAAAACAAAGAGATAATATATCTCTCCAGTTCTCACTGAGAGAATGCTCATGATTTCGTATCTGCGGGTATTTCCCTTGGTTAACCAAAGTAAAGATGATAATCATCATTTTATTTTTCGTGATGGTTTGATTATGATCGACATCAATGTATAGTATTGGAATAGTCTGACGCAGCGGCGTGACATGAGCATTCTGTTGATTGGCAGCTCTCAGCGTTGTTCAACTGACTACATATTGATTGCATACAAAAATTGTGTTTATGCAGCATAAGGTTAACCAAACTCCCTACAGGTGATGACGAATATGAAAGCACTCATGTTCAAAGAATATGGTAAGGCCGATAACATTGTATTCGGCGAAATTCCGCGTCCTGAAATTCAGCCAAACGACATTCTCGTGAAGGTTCACGCGGTGGGACTAAACCCAATCGATTACATGATCCCGAAAGGAACATTCAAGCCGGTACTTAAGTTTACTCTCCCTGCCACAATTGGCAGTGATCTTGCTGGGGTGGTTGAATCAGTTGGAAGCCGTGTAACTCGTTTCAAACCGGGAGACGCAGTTTTTGCCAGTATCTTCGATATGGGTATAGGTGCACTGGCGGACTTTGCTGTTGTTCCCGAAAGTGCGGCAGCACACAAACCTGTAAACCTCGACTTTGTTCAGGCTGCTTCCATTCCCATGGTGGGACTCACATCATGGCAGGCGTTAAAAGAACGTGCACATCTGAAGCCAGGGCAAAAGGTCTTCATACCAGCGGGTTCAGGTGGGATTGGATCGTTTGCTATTCAACTGGCTAAACAACTTGGCGCTACAGTGGGCACAACGACAAGTACGGGCAATCTGGAGCTGGTTCGGCGTCTGGGGGCAGATGAAGTAATAGATTATAAGAAGCAGGAGTTTGAGGAGATTTTACAGGGCTATGATGTAGTCCTTGGGACGGTGAGAGGCAATCATATTCAAAAGTCGCTCAATATATTAAAACCCCATGGCCGAGTTGTATCGCTAATCGGTCCTCTTGATGCGGCCTTTGCCCATGCACGAGACCTGAATTTTCTGATGAAATTTATCTTTAAGCTGATGAGTTGGAAAATTATCCGTCTCGCTAAAAAAAGGGATATACAGTATTCATTCCTGTTTGTACATCCAGATGGTATGCAGCTCGAAGAGATCTCTGAATTTCTTAAGGCAGGAAGTATTCATCCCGTGATAGACAAAGTATTTTCATTTGAGGATGCCAAACAGGCACTGGCGTATCTTGAAACTGGTCGAGCCAAGGGAAAGGTTGTTATTAAACTGGTGTAATGACATGACTTATGATGATCTCTTTTAAATAAGAGATAGTTGGAATTTTTTTATATCCTTCTTTTATCTAATTGCTTCAAAAAATTTATATTGTACGACGCGTTCATCCTCTCGATAGAACAGAACCGCTAAAACGGCGTTTTTGGCAAACTCGCTGTATCCGTAAGCCATTCAAATAGTGTCGGCCTGATTAAACAGGCTGACGCCTCTCATCTCATTCTGACATATTCAAAAACCAGTCTTTGCATTGAAAGGTAATCGTTGAGGAAACGTTCACGTGGTCCCTCGCTGTGTTTTAACCATATTCAGGCCTAAACCGTGTGTTGTTTTCTCATAACCAATTAATTTTTAAGTTAAAATTTTCAATGATGATTTATTGATTATTGTTGACATCAATAGTGTTGACTTTATTGATTGTGATCGTCATCATAATGATACAGTGCGAAACAGAAAAGGAAGTAAAATGACAGATAACAGTTTATTTCAGCCTTACAAACTGGGTTCTCTGATATTAACGAATCATATTGTAATGGCTCCGCTTACACGTAACCGTGCCGGTTCAGGCCTTGTTCCCGGTGAATTTGCTGCGACTTACTATGCGCAACGCGCTTCCGCAGGCTTGTTAGTTACGGAGGCTACGCAGATTTCGGCACAGGCTCAGGGGTATCAGGATACCCCCGGCCTTTATACAGAGGAGCAAATCAAGGGGTGGCGCAAAGTCACTGATGCCGTTCATGCCAAAGGTGGACGGATATTCGTGCAGTTGTGGCATGTAGGCCGGGTTTCCCACGTTGATCTGCAACCTAAAGGTGCTGCGCCCGTTGCGCCTTCAGCTATTCGTGCCGAGACAAAAGTTTTTGTTAACAATGGTTTTTCCGATGCATCAGAGCCGCGTGCACTGGAGCTAGATGAGATCCGGTCCATCGTCGAGGATTTTCGTAAGGCGGCATCCAACGCCATGGCTGCCGGTTTTGACGGCGTAGAGATTCACGGTGCTAATGGCTATTTGCTGGAACAGTTTATTAAAGATGGCGCGAACAAGCGCACAGATAACTACGGGGGATCAATCGCTAATCGTGCCCGGCTATTACTGGAGGTGACCGCCGTTGTTGCTGAAGAGATTGGTGCAGAACGTACTGGTGTGCGTATTTCACCTGTTTCTCCGGTTAATGGGATTTCCATCAGTGACCCTCAAGAGCAGTACGATTACATCGTAGATCAGCTTAATACTCTGGGTATCGTATACATTCATGTTGTTGAAGGCGCGACAGGCGGCTCTCGCGAGAACATTCCGTTCAATTACGACTCTCTGCGTCGGCGGTTTAAGAATACCTATATAGGTAATAACGGCTATGATCTTGATTTGGCGAAAAAACAGCTCGCCGAAGATAAGGTTGATCTCTTCGCTTTCGGGCGTCCTTTCATCGCTAATCCGGATTTGGTTGAACGCTTAAAAACGGGGGCGCCTTTGGCATCGCTTAACCCTGCAACACTTTATGGCGGAGGGGCTGAAGGCTACACCGATTATCCTTTCTTAGTTAATAGCGATATCTAATAACTGTAGGTATTTAAGTACTCATGTGCGGTGAGATTCACCTGCACAAATTTATTTCAACATTAAAGAGATATAAATATGACAACCAAATCTTCTGTTTTGATTACTGGTGCTTCTACTGGAATTGGTGCAACCTATGCAGAGCGTTTTGCCCAACGCGGCCACGATTTAGTGTTGGTTGCACGTGATAAAGTACGGCTGCAGGCCCTTGCCACTCGTTTAAATCAGGAATATGGCGTTGCTGCTGACATTCTTCCTGCTGACCTGACTCAATCTGATGAACTGGCGATTGTAGAAGAGCGTCTGAAAAACGATTCAAAAATAGAAACCTTAATAAATAATGCCGGAATAGCACAATCGGGATATTTTCTTGATCAGACTCCAGACTCTATTAACAGACTTATTGCGCTCAATATAACTGCACTGACACGCCTCTCCAGCGCCATTTCTCCACGTTTAGTACAAAATGGTAAAGGGGCAATCGTTAATATCAGTTCGGTAGTCGGTCTGGCACCTGAATTCAATATGTCAGTATATGGCGCAACCAAAGCCTTTGTCCTCTTTCTTTCTCAGGGAATGAACCTGGAATTGTCACCCAAAGGGGTTTATGTTCAGGCGGTTCTTCCTGCTGGAACCTATACCGAGATCTGGGAGCGCGCAGGCGTCGATATCAGTTCCTTCGCCAAGATGATGGAAGTCGGTGCTCTGGTGGATGCTGCGCTGGTCGGCTTTGATCGTCGCGAACTTGTAACCATTCCGCCCCTGCAAGATGATGAATACTGGAAAACGCTTGATCAAGCACGACAGGCGTTGATTTCTGACATTCGGCAGGCTGACGTTGCAGAACGGTATCGAGCCTAACGGTAAGAGCGTAGTGAGATTTTCGGGCTGGTTTGTAAGCCTCTGCATATATGCAGAGGCTTAGCAGTCAGGCGGAAATTTGATCAATCTGCGAGTTGATCAGGCTAATATCCAACAACCACAGGCGCATCTCCGATAGGTCAACAGCACGACTGCCGCATGCTATTACTATCCCGAACGGCAGATGTGCTTAGTGATGAACACTCCTGATAATATCTCCTTAGTCAGGAACCACCATGCAGTAAGCATTTCAAGGGCGCTCTTACGTTGCCAGTAACTTTAGTAGCGCTAATTATCAGCCTGGTGTGGTCTGCTTCCCAGCAATCTGTTACCAACGGTGCAAAACTGATCCAAGGGGGAATCGGCTCCTCTGAATACAAGGGAGCTTATGATCACTTTTGATATTCGTATGGAAACTAAAGCCCTGCATAAGCGTGATGATGTATTGGGTAAGCTATCATTATGACTGGATACGTCGTGACCGTATCCAGTTCGGCTTCGTTAGGTGCAATTCTGAGAGCCTGTGTTGCATGCATGGGAGATGCCCCGTAAGGAATCTCCCATGGGTCATAGTCTTACCTCTTTAGCAGCGGGCACAAGGAATACAGTCCATGTCTCCGGTTCGGTACGTGTCCGTAGTTCCTTGGCCTGAGCAGTGGTTATATTCATCCCGATACTTGTCCAGAGAATGGTGTCGGATTGGAGCCACATGAGCCCCACGCCTGATAAACGAAGGAGACATCCGTTTCAAGGCAAATTTACGGCCCCGTTTCCAGGAACAAGGCAGATTCGTCTTTCTTTACTTGTTTACTCAAAGCATAGAAAGGTTGATGTCAGAGACCAATTTTCCACCGCCGAAGCGCATGCTTTTCAAGGGAATAGCATGCATTATAAGGGTGACATTGTCCTGGCTGACACCAGCCTTTTCTAGTGCGTATTGGGTGAGCAACTCTGCGAGCTTGCGTTTCTGCTCCACTGTCCTGCTTTTACAATTCGGCTAGTTAGAAAGTGCGTTGCAGCTTAATTCTGCTAAATGCAGCTTTAAACCAGCCCGGCAAGGGATGCCGGATTAAATCCATTTAATGATGCGTAATTACCACTTTCTACTTTAGTTACCCAATCAGGGTCGCTTAGCAGAGCACGCCCCACAGCGATGAGATCAAACTCTTCGCGCTCCATGCGTTCAATGAGTCGCTCAAGGCTTGCAGGAGCAGATCCCTTTCCAGCAAAAGCATTAGTAACATCGTTATCCAGTCCAACTGAACCGACACTAATTGTTGCTGCTCCAGTCACCTTTTTCGCCCAACCCGCACAATTCAGGCCGTTTTCACCATCAATCTCAGGAAATTCCGGTTCCCAGAACCGGCGCTGTGAGCAATGCAGAATATCGACGCCTGCCTCAACCAGCGGCAGTAACCATTCTTCCATCATCGCCGGAGTCTCGGCAATTCGGACTCCGAAATCCTGCTGCTTCCATTGGCTGACTCGCATGATAATCGGAAAATCGGGGCCGACTGCATGACGAACAGCAGAGACAATCTCCCTGGCAAAGCGCGTACGCTCTTTTATTGTGGTACCGCCGTAACGATCGGTTCGCAGGTTAGTACCCGCCCAGAAGAACTGGTCTATCAGAAATCCATGAGCTCCATGGATTTCGACCGTGTCAAAGCCCAGGCGTTTAGCATCAGATGCTGCCTTTACAAACGCCGAAATTGTATCCGCTATATCTTCTTCACTCATTGCAACGCCGCGTGGGTCTCCAGGCGCATCGAAACCTGACGGGCTTTCAACAGGGGCATCTGGTTCCCAACCGTTGATATAACGTGCTGCACCTGTATGCCAGATCTGCGGTGCCATGCGGCCGCCTGCATTGTGTACAGCATCAATCACGTTTTTCCAGCCAGTCAGTGCCGCTTCCCCATGGAAAAAGGGGATACCTGAATCGTTGCGGGACGCCGGGCGATCGACAACAGTGCCTTCCGAAAGGATCAGGCCGACGCCTCCTTCTGCACGACGTCGGTAATAGGCCGCATTTGCTTCTCCCGGTATACCATCCGGTGCAAAAAGCCGCGTCATAGGTGCCATTACGATCCGGTTTTTAAGCTGAAGAGAACGGACAGAAAAGGGACTAAACAGAATGCTGGTTTTATTTTGAGACATACCAATCGACTCCATTGTGTTGGGAGTCATATTAGGTATATTTTATAGACCTGATGTCAATTAGGCACCTTGAATAGCCCTGGTATATCAAAGGAAACCCATTATGCTGACTTTACACCCACAGTGTTTCTCATCGGATTGCCCGAGTCGGGCGCTCTTCGACCAAATCGCAGATAAATGGTCAATGATGGTTCTGGCTGTACTAGATGATGGACCACAGAGATATAATGCCATTAAACGGCGACTTGAGGGCGTTACTCAAAAGGCTCTGACGCAGTGCCTACGGAAACTCGAACGCAATGGTTTGGTCTCGCGACAGATTCTTTCCTTCTCGCCTGTGGCAGTACAATACGAAATCACTCCGCTGGGCCGGACCTTACAGCAACCATTTCGTGAACTACATCAATGGACGCTCGATAAATTGCCTGAAGTCGAAGCCGCCAGGCAGCAGTTTGATCAGGCTGCTGAAATGAAATGAGAAAAGGTGGACACTGAGATGTATTATTTTAGTGCAACTCTGCCTGCTGACGTGCTGCGAAAAACCGTCCGAACCGTGAAATGAAAGGGCAGTGTGGCAGTGAAGGTTAGGGGCAGTTGTCTGGATGGTGCATTATCTGATCCTGCCGTTCATAGACGTTCGATTTATTCGACAACGCCTCGTACTGCTTGCGGCGTCTTTCCTGTCCAGGACAGAAACGCTCGGGCAAAGGAGTTGGAATCCTCAAAACCCAGTAGAAAAGATATTTCCGCGCCTGGCATATTGGTGTTGCGCAAATAGTGAAGTGCGAGAGACTTACGTACATTATCCAGAATTTGTTGAAAGGACGTACCCTCGTTTTGAAGCCTACGCTGCAGTGTACGTGTGCTGACGGCAAGTTTTCGGCTCACGATCTGCATCGATACGTCTCCGGCTGGTAAGGCTTCCAGCAAAGTGCTATGCACTCTTTCTGACATGCCAGCCATCTGATCTAAATCAGCCAATCTCTGACGTAAAGATGGCTCAAAGAACAACCACATTTTGTGATTTTCCGTCAGGAACGGCCTCTCCATATCTTCAGTTAAAAATATCAACGTAGCCAAAGGGCTATTTGTAACAGGCGTACCGAAAAAAGCCTCATAGGCAAGCGCATGGTCACGTTGTGTCTCTATTGCCAATGGCCAGCCGACGCGCAATGGCTGCACCAAAGTACGTGTCGCTAAACGTGCAAGTTGTACGAAAAACACCAGTTTAAAGATAAGAAACACATCAGGCGGCGGCTTGGTGTTATCCATAAAATCGATTGAGACTGTGGTGTGTACACCAGAGCGGTCTATCTTGATTATCATGGGCGCGATAAGCCTGACATACGTTGCCATCCGATCGAGAGCACAACGCATATTCGAGCTACAAAGTGCTGCAAAAAGCTCGGGATCGAACCAGTCAGACGACATCACCTTTGCTATCTGCAATGCGGCAGGGATATCGGCATTGACAGACATTGACTCAGCTTCGATAGCAACCCAGAGCTTGAAAAAATTTTCCGGATCCAAGCGAACATTTTGGCGTGTGAAGAGATCGCCCGGAAGCTGCGCGCGACGCAAAACCGGTGAGGCTTCTATGCCTGCATCCTGCATCAACAAGCGCCAACCCGGCCAGATTGAATAGTCCCGCATGGAATTGTTTCGATGATGTAATGTCTGTGCTTTTTCTGTAGTCATGCGTCAAGTCTATATCGCAGATCATGCCATCTCAATAGCAAAAGACGCCAATTAACCAGACCACGCTTGGCGCGTTTCGCTATTAAATTGGCGTGTTTCGCTAGTGAAAGGCGGTGGGCGTTAGCGACACAATACCCCTCTAAATTCATTATTGAAAAAGTTCAGGGGTCGATAAAATGAAAAAAACAATTTTAATTACAGGTGCGTCGTCAGGTTTTGGCTTGATGCTTGCCAACAAGCTCTATAACGAGGGTTTCAATGTTATTGGTACCAGCCGTCAACCTGAGAAATATGCGAGCAAAGTACCTTTTAAATTGATACGTCTCGATATTGACGATGACCATTCTATTGAATCATTCACAAAAGAGCTGTTTGCTCATACCAGACAACTGGATGTGCTCATCAATAATGCAGGTTATATGGTAACAGGCATTGCTGAAGAAACACCAATTGATGTTGGACGCAAGCAATTCGAAACGAATTTCTGGGGCACTATTAAAGTCACGAATGCTCTGCTTCCTCATTTTCGCAAACAGAAGAGTGGGCAGATCATTACCGTCAGTTCGATTGTCGGTTTGATTGGGCCACCGAATCTGTCTTATTACACGGCATCAAAACACGCGGTTGAAGGTTACTTTAAGTCCCTGCGTTTTGAGCTGGACCAGTTTACTATCAGCGTCAGCATGGTTGAGCCTGTATGGTTCAAAACGAGTCTTGGCGATAACTCGTTTTCACCGACAGGCCACACTATCGCGGACTATGACGCCTACCGGCGACAGGTACAAACTTTCACGCAAAAAGGAATAGATGAGGCGGAAGCACCAGACGCCGTTATATCGACCATCGCTAAACTTATCCAAACCTCAAAACCGAAGTTCAGTAACCCTGTCGGCAAGATGACAGGAATGATTCTTTTCCTACAAAACTATATGCCGAAAATGTTTGAAAGCTCAATTCTTAAAAGCGTCAAAACAGCGAAGTAAATACTGGATATAAATAAACAAGGCCAGCGCTGTTTTAAGACAACATATTATTTTAATTCAGGAGATAAAAATGACTGACGTTAATTCAAATCATGTTCCGGACATGACTACAGGCCTGCCTCATGAGGCGGCTCAGGCAGGACTTAAAGAGTGGCATCGCATTGTTGCGGCGCTGGATTGGGACAGTCTCCCTGATCTGCTTACCGAGGATGTTATTTTCCGCAACCCGGCAGCGATTGAACCCTATCATGGCAAGGAAACGATGGTAGCTATTCTTGCGGCCGTTTTCAGTGTAATGAAAGATTTTACATACCTGCGGCACTTCGGCAGTAGCACCGGATATGTCCTTGAGTTCAGTGCCCGAGTCGGTGATGACGTTATATTTGGCGTTGATCTGGTTGAATTTAATCAGGAAGGCAAAATCACTGATTTCATGGTCATGATGCGTCCTGCAAATGTGGTGCTGAATTTATCTGCCGAAGCAGGAAAGCGCCTTGCCGCTGCTCAGCATTCTGCCGAGTCATAAAGCCAACGCACCTGTAATCTGCTGTGTGACGAATATAAAGGAGATGACATGAAAAACTATTTATGCAAATGGATCCCACCACGTGCTGATTTTCTCACAACGATGTCTGCCGAAGAGCGAGAGTGGATGGAGCAGCATGGCGTTTTTTTAAATAAGTTGTTTGAGCAGGGCATTATCGTCGCACATGGTCCTGTGATTGATGACGGCGATGGTTATGGTGTCTCGCTTTATCAAATCGCAGACAACGAAGATATTACCTCATTCACCTCGCAAGACCCGATCGTAAAAAATGGTGTGGGCCATTATGAGCACTACGTCATGCTTCATCTGGTCTCACGTCATTAATTTTTCAACTTTATAAAGGTGTTACTATGAATATTAAAGGTTCTGTCGCACTGGTAACAGGTGCAAATAGAGGTCTGGGTGCTGCTTTTGTGCGCGCATTGCTCGCTGCCGGAGCAAGTAAAGTTTATGCGGCGGCACGCGACCCATTGACCGTTATGGAACCCGGTGTAATCCCGACACGCCGATAGGCCCGAACGACACGGCAATTGCCGGGCACGCCATCGCCGCCGGTGCCGTGCTGGTGACCAACGATACGCGGGAATTTGAGCGCGTACAGGATCTGATGCTGGAAGACTGGGTAAAATAGTGCTGTAACGCGCATGGGCACCGCTGACCGCAGCAGAACAGAAAGGAATAGGGATGGCTCTCATCACGCGTCTGATGCTGCAAAACTTTAAAAAGTTTCCGGAACGGGATCTGCGCTTCAGTGCCGATCGCAATATTCTTGTCGGGGACAATGAATCCGGAAAGAGCACTATTCTGCTGGCGCTGGCGCTGGCGCTGGCGCTGGATCTGGTGCTGAGCGACAGTCGGCACCGGGTCGAGGCGCTGGGGGGGAGGAATCGCTCCTTTCGCAGTCAGCGGTCAGACGCTTTCAGGATGGGGAGCGCCGCGCCAATCTGTTACCCGTGCTGACGGCTGACGTGTTCCTCAGTGAAGGGGGAGATCCTGACCTGAACGGCAGGCAAAATCTGACGGGGATGGATGCGGACGGGCTCAGAATGCGGTCAGGATATACACCATGTACTGCAGCAGGATCCTGATAATTTCCCCTATGAATACTATTCCGTCCGGTTCAGCACATTCTCCGGCAATCAGCAGCCATTATCTCCTCACGCCTTGATCTGCGTAAGGCAATCCTACTCGGTGCCACCCGGCCGGTACTGATGAATGAGTTTTCCGCTGAGACTGCAGCCTTCTTTATGAAAGCCCCGGACAATAACGTGCTGGAATTTGCGCCGACGAAACGTGTGCTGTTCGTGGAGGGGGATGCTGAGTTTATCCTGATACTCGGCCTATCAATGGGCAACGCGTTGCGTTATTCAAAACGCAACGCGTGGTGCTGTCCTGCAACTCGAATTATTTTGGGTATAATTGTGATAAGAGTTATTGATCTAAAAACTTGGCGGAGGCTCTTTCAACGCTAAAGAAAAGCTCTGCATCTGGATATTTTATTTTCATGCGGTTTTGAAATTCGGCGCGACTGCTTGATTTGGAAAGTTCTTCTTCAAAAACCAAAAGATATTGTTTTGTGAAATAAATTGCACTGTAGGCGTCAAGTTTTTTATTTGGAAAATTATGCCCTGGAATAACAATTTTAGGGTTTTGTTTTGCAAGCGCATCGAGATTTTGAACCCAGCGTTTTCGGCTCTCAGGCGTCGTTTCGACGGTATAAACGTGCATTTGGTCATAGGCCATGTCACCGACTACCGCGACACGCTCTTTTGGGAACCAAAGGTAGGAGTTCTCATCAGTATCCCCCTGAAGATGTTTATGAATCTCGATTTTTGTACCTTCAATACTGAGTTGGTCTCCATCGTATCTGGTTATGGGAATTTCACGGGTAGCAGCCTTTGACGACAGTATCCCATGCCACTTTTCAAGCTTGGCCTTGTATACCTCATCTATACGGCTCGCGACCTTAGAGTTAGCTAAAATCTCCACTTGTGGAAAAGCATCCTTGAAGACCTCCAACCCCAAAAAATGGTCAGCATGTTCGTGAGTGATATAAATCTGCTTAAGATTCTTTTTGAGCGATCGTATCAAATCGAGGACTTTAAGCGCATTCGCTCGAGTAAGTTGCGCGTCAATCAGCAGGAGTTCTTTATCCCCCTCAACAATCACTGAGTTATCAAAAAAGCCATCATCTTCTGAAGTGAATACATGAAAAGTCAGATCGGAAACTTTGACTGATTGGCTGGCGAAAACTGTTCCAGCTGTGAGAGTAAGGATGCAAAGCATCAGGAGGTTTTTTATAATTCCATTTATTTTCATATACATATAACGTTCCTATATAATTGTTTTCACAGAATCATCATGGAACGATGAGTACAAGATGTCAAGGTCTTTGGCCTGTTGCCGATTCCATAACTGATTAACATGGGCGAAGCTGTCGAATCGGCGGTATCGTATATCGCATCCTGCAGGGAAACGCCGCAGGGTCGAGTGAACCATCTCTGAAGACGGGGAGTCAGGGGTGGCCCTGCCGTTGTGGGGCCAGATGGCAGATCCGTTGTGGCTGTCAAATCAGAAGCGAGCGGTGTCGGATCGGAGCCACATGAGTCCCACACCTGAGAAACGAACGAGACATCCGTTTCAAGTCAATTTCGCGGCCCCGTTTCCAGGAACAGGGCCGCTTCGTCTCGGGCATGTTCCGCTCCCTGACAGGGCTTGCGTGTTGGATCAACGGCCCTTGAATTCGAGCACCGGGCGCGGCGTGCCAGCCTTTAGGGCTTTGATAGCCGAAGCAAGCCCGTCCTTCACGTCTTCTGTCTCGAACAAGGGCATGGCAATGTTGAACATCACATCGTCGGCCGTCTGGACACCGCCGTTGGCCCAGGCGCGCAGCAAGGCCTTGTGGGCGGCGTGGGCGCGTGTCGGGCCGTGCACGAACTTCGCGGCGAAGGCTTGCGCCTCTGCAAGCAGCTCGGCATCGGCGACAACGCGGTTGATCACGCCGAAGCGCTCCATCGTCGCGGCAGGGACGCGCTCGGAAGTCAGCGCCCATTCCATGGCACGTGCGCGTCCTGCGCGTTCGGCGACGCGATAGATGCCGCCCAGCAGGGTCACGAGGGCAAGCGACTGTTCCGGATGGCAGAACGTTGCGCTTTCGGCGGCAAAGATGACATCGGCGCGCAATGCCAGTTCAAAACCACCGCCGGCGCATAAGCCGTGCACCACTGCGATGACAGGCAAGGGCAGGCGTTCGAAGTGATTGAAGACATCCATGTGGCCCTCGAAGCGCGCTCGCAACTGGCGGGGAGTGTCGTCGGGCCAGGGCATGATGTCGCCGCCAAAGCTGAAGTTCTCGCCTTCGGCGCGCACCAGTACGACGCGTGCGTCACTGCGTTCAATCGCATTGATCGCTGTAGCCAGTTCGTCAACCATCTGGTCGTCGATGCGGTTTTGCGGCGAGCGATCGAGAATGATCGTGGCAATGCCATGCTCGATGGTATGGGTGAGATGAGACATGTCGGACTCCTGTGTTGTCGTAAGTTGAGGTTACGCAAGGTGTTCCTTGAACCAGTCCAGCGCGGCGGCACTGGATTGATCGAACCTGGTAATGTACGGATCGAAGTGGCCTCCAGGGATCGTCACGAGACGCTTCGGCTCAAGGGCGCGCTCGTAGGCGGCCAGCTCGAGATCGGTCAGCGTGATCGTGTCCTGCAGCGCGACGATCATCAGCAGCGGCGTGGGAGACACGCGCGCAATCCACGTGCCCGGTTCGTACATGCGCGCGGCGCGCGTCGAGCGCACCGTGACGCTATTCTCCCAGGCGCCGTCGGGCACGGGCTGCAGATAGAACTCGACGGCATCCTTGGCGCGGTACGAAGCAGGGATGGTAGGATCGGCGCTGACGATCGTCTGTCGGTGCGGCGGCTCACCACGTGCTTGCGCGCGCTCATCCGCCGCGAAGGCGTCTTCAATGGCGGCAACGGCATCGGGCGGAATGCGGCGCAGTCCTTGCTCGAAGCCGCTGATCGTCGGCACCTGTGCGACGACCGCGCGCAAGCGGCGTTCGGTTGCGCCAAGCACGAGCGCGTGACCGCCGGAATAGCTTGTGCCCCACAAGCCGATGCGCTTCGCGTCGACAACGTCCTGATGTTCGAGGAAGCTGATTGCGCGCCGCCAATCGGCGATCTGGCGCCATGGGTCGATATCCTGGCGCGGCGTGCCGTCGCTGGCGCCGAAGTTGCGGTGATCGTGCAGGAGGACGACAAAGCCGTTGGAGGCGAATTTCTCGGCGAATCGCTCCAGACCGTGCTCCTTCACGCCGGCATAACCATGCGCCATGGTGATGGCGGGATAGGGGCCGGTACCGCCGGTGGGCACATAGAGCCAGCCGCGTAGTGTGACACCGCCCTCGGCTTCAAATGAGATATCGGTACGTTGAAACATGGGAGTTCTCCTTGTAGAAAAATGTCAGGTGGCGCCGTATAAAAGTGACCGGCATCGACCTTGCCTTGTAGGCGGCGACCGAGTTTCGCGGAAAATTTCCGAACGCCATCGAGCGGCCCATGCACGATCTTGCTCGGTGCCGGGTCAATCAACTGGTCGCTCAAGCCTGAAAAGCTGCTCCGCGCTGATTTCGAAGTAGTCGGCCGGCCCACCGCCGCGCAGGATCGGGCGCGCCTGCGCAGTCTGGTACACGCCGTCCTTGATCAACTTCCGGTCGATGTGGATCGCTACTGCTTCGCCCAACACCAGCCACGCCGGCAGCGTCACGCCGCCCTGCGCCTCAAGCTGCACGATCTGGGTAACCACGCACTCGAACTGCACCGGGCTAGCCGCAACGCGCGATGGCCGCACTTTGGCAGAAGGCAGACTCTCCAGCCCGGCCAACCCGAACTCATCGACGTGTGCTGGCACCATCGCCGCGGAGGCGTTCATCGTCTCGACGAGCTCTCTCGTCACCAGATTCCATACGAACTCGCCGGTTTCGCGCGCGTTGGCGAGCGAGTCCTTCGCACCCAGCGAGCAAAAGCCGATAATCGGCGGTTTGTAGCTGAACAGGTTGAAGAAGCTGTAAGGTGCAAGGTTGCGTACGCCATCGTTAGAGACTGTGCTGATCCAGCCGATCGGTCGCGGAGCGACGATGGCGTTGAGCGGATCGTGACGCAGGGAATGCCCCTGCGCCGGTTCGTAAAAATGCCAGTCGGTCATAGTTTTACCTCTTTGGGGACGGGCACAAGTAATGCCGCCAGCGCCTCCGGTTCGGTACGCGTCCACAGTTCCAGGGCCGGAGCGGTGGTTATATTCATCCCGATACCCGTCCAGAGAATGGTGTCGGATCGGAGCCAGATAAGCCCCACGCCGGAGAAACGCACGAGACATCCGTTTCAAGTCAATTTCGCGGCCCCGTTTCCAGGAACTGGGCCGCTTCGTCTTTCTTACTTGTTTACCCAGGGCATAGAAAGGTTGATGTCAGAGACCAGCTTTCCACCGCCGAAGCTCATGCTCTCCAGGGGAATAGCCTGCATTATAAGGGTGACATCGTCCTGGCTGACGCCGACCTTTTCTACTGCGTATCGGGTGACCAACTCCGCGAGCTTGCGTTTCTGCTCCACTGTCCTGCTCGTACCGGTCGTCACCGTTACGATCATGCGCTTGTCGGATCTTTTCATGTCAGGAAAAGTCGGATGGATGAAGAATTCATCGTCCTTGTGCTCGCTGATGATGATGAAACGGTCATCCATAGGTGTATCCATGGCTTCATGAAGCGCGAGATTCAAGGCATCCGCCAGAGCCCGCTTCTCGTCGCTAGAGAACTTTTGAGCCGGAATGTGGGCGTGAAATATTGGCATGAGTGTTTCCTCGGTTGTGTTGTTCAGGTTAATGAGGCGCTGTTTTCCCTTAGCTAAAGAAGTCCTGACCGAGTGTTCCTTCGAGTCGCTCCCTGAGGCCAGATGAGAACTCACGAACGACGGCAAACGGGCTTTGGAAGAGCTTGATGTTGTTGATGAGGCCGGACTCATTCCGAGTGAGCAGGGTGACGCCGACGATCGGCTTGCCAGCGTGGATGGCATCCCACTCAAGGTAAGTCTTCGCACCGTCGACGGTCTCCGCAGTGAACACGAAGTGTTCGTACATCGTGCTCGTCGCGGCAAAGAACGCCCCGATGAGTGTCGGGCCGACCACGGTCTTGCTGAGGGCTGAGGTCTGAAGGCTGGCGTCAGCGGTAAACGACTTCGCGAAGTCGCTCGTTCCTTTCTTCATGACGATTTGCATCCATGCCGTTCCTGGCGCGTTGGTGTCAGTACTCATTACAATCTCCTGTCTGATGTCTTGTCAGTAGTCATTACAATCTTCTATCGAGTGTCTGCGTCTTTGCAGAGTGCGCGCAGGCTATTTCTCGAGGTGCCCGATGAGAAACTCGCCGGCTCGCTGCAGCGCGTCGTGGGCCTGAGGCAAAGAGGCTGTCTGGATGTGCCAGACGTGGAGCATCTCCGGCCAGACCTCAAGGTGCGACTCGCCGCCGGCCGCTCGCACCTTTCGGTCAATTTCAAGCGCGTCGTCGAGAAGTATTTCGTCGCTTCCGACATGGATGAGCAGTGGAGGAAAACCGTGCATGTCGGCGAACAGGGGTGAGATGCGCGGATCCTTCAAGTCGTGGTTGCCCGCGTACGCCTCGACCATCTCCCGCATCGCGCTCGCGTTGACCATTGGGTCGCGGTCGGCCAACTGCGTTAACGAGGGCAGCGTCAGCGTTAAGTCTGCCCATGGGCTAATGAGTAGCGCGGCTCGCGCGTCCTTGTGGCCCTTTGAGGATGCGTAGGCAAGAACGTTGAGAGCCATGCCGCCGCCACTGGAATCTCCTGTCACGGCGAACGGCTTGCCAAGCGCACGTACTGCTTCGTAGCCGCGGATGGACTCGTCGTAGGACGCCGGAAATGGGTGCTCGGGTGCCTTGGCGTGGTCCAGAACGATGACCTGGGACTTTGCCGCTCGAGACAGCTCTCCGAGCATGCCCAAATGCGAGGCAGGAGAGCCTGCCACCCAGCCACCACCGTGGAAATGGTAGATAACCCGGTCTTTGGACGCGCCGGGAGCCGTAATCGCCACCGCGGCTACGCCGCCGAGCTCGGTCGGCTCGACGGTTAGGTCAGCCGCCGGCGGGTTCGCCTGTGAAATTGCCTCCATGTCGACGCGAAGCGTCTCGATGGTGTGTACCGGATGCGCAATGTTGAAGGCGAACATCGCCTCGCGGAGCGTGCGGATGGAAGATGAGTCGTAGTTCATGGTTCACCTCACTTCACGTCAAGGAAGGTTGCCGGTACCCAGTCGTAACCCACGCCGGTGTCGGCCTGGCGAAGGCGGCCCAGGCCAGGGAACGGCATGTGGGCGGCGGCAATCATCGTCTTGTCCGCAGCGAGTTTCACCAGCAGGGCTTCACGCGTTTTGACAGCCGATGCGCTGTCTGAGTCAAAGGCGATGCTGACTTCCGGGTGCGGCATCTGCACGGCGCCAACATGAGCGACGTCGCCCCAGACCAGCAGTGACTGACCCTTTGAGGAAATCATGTAGCCGGTGTGACCGGGCGTATGGCCGGGAATGGCATACGGTGCGATGCCGGGGACGATTTCGTCCATGCCTTCGTACGGTTTCCACTTGCCTGCAGCGATGTAAGGCGCGGCGGCATCCTGTGCCACCGTGAAGAAGACTTTTGCGTCTTCCGGGGCCTTGGCCATGATGTCCTTCGACAGCCAGAAGTCGGCGTCGGCCTTCTTCATCATCACGGTCGCATTCGGGAAGACGCGTTTCCCGTCTTTGTAGATCCCGCCAGTATGGTCAGCGTGAAGATGGGTCAGCAGCACCAGGTCAACCTGCTCCGGCTGGTAGCCGGAGGCCTTCAGGTTCTGCACGAGCTTGCCCAGCGTGGGGCCGCCCCAGTGGCCGCCTGAGCCGGTATCGATGAGAACGAGCCTGGAGCCGGTGTTGACGAGGTAGCCCTGGACGGTGGCCGAGACTTTCTTGGGATCATTTTGGAAGGAGCGCGCCAGGAGGGACTGGATGAGCGCCGGATCGCCATGCAGGAGGCTGGAGTCAATGCTGCCGCCGCCGTCATAGAGCGCGGTGACTTCATAGTCGCCAATCATCGTGCGATAGAAGCCCGCAACCTGCTTGTGCTGCATCGGCGCTGCAGCCTGGGCCGGTGCGACAGCAACCAGGGTGCCGGCGAATGCTAACGATACCGCGAGCAGGGTACGCGAACTGATAGTGGAGAATTTCATCGTGTTTCCTAACCTTTGTGTGTAGTGAGATAGGTACGTAAATACGTAATGACCTTTCGCGGAACGCCGACTCATCGTGCCATGTCGTTGTTGCCTTTCCGGCCACCCGCACTCCCGAATTGCCGACATAATCCGTGGTGAAAGCCACACGCATGTTCGATTTCTCTGTCGATCCGTCAGGAATCGCATTACTTGCAAAATGCAAGTGGTTGAATGATATTTGTGAAACTTGCATAATGCAAGTAGAAATTTAAGGAGAATCGCTGTGCCACAAACAAGACGATCGGGCTGCCCGATCAACCTGACGCTTGAACAGATAGGCGACCGCTGGAGCCTGATAGTTATCCGCGATGTTATGTTCGAGAACCGACGCAGTTATGGCGCCCTGCTGGAGCAAAATCAGGAAGGCATCGCTACTAACATTCTCGCAAGTCGGCTGAAGCACTTGACCGCGTCAGGCCTGCTGACACGATGTCCGGATCCGAATCATCATCAGAAAGGGATCTACAGCCTCACGGAAGCGGCCATACAGCTTGTACCTCTGCTCGCACAGATGGCTGCCTGGGGTCTTCGGCATACGCATCCGAGCAAGGAGGCGTCTTTGCGCGCGGAGGTGCTGGAAAAGGGCGGTCCTTCACTTTGGTGTGCCTTTATGGATGAACTACGTTACCTGCATCTCGGTGCACCGCGTCCGGCGCGCTCAGTATTGGGCGAGCTCCAGGCCGACGACAAGAAGGCAATCGATCGTTAGGATTCATCTTTGCGCCATGACATACATCCCGATGGCAGCCGGACCAGCTTCGGCGGCCGCGCAGCCAGCCTCCGACTGCCGTGTATACCGGCAAGACTCAAAAGGCCCTGCGGCAGTGCCTGCGGAAACTCAAACGCAATGGTCTGGTCTCCTAATGGACGTTTAATAAATAGCCTGAAGTTGAAGCCGCCAGGTGGCAGTTTGATCAGGCTGCTGAGATGAAATGAGAAAAGGTGGGGCACTCAGATGTGTTGTTTAGGCACAACGCTGTCTGCAGCCTGCTGACGCGTCGGCAATTTCTGGTTTTAAACTCCGGTAAGTGCGGGTCCTGATATTTTTGATGATACCGATTCAGGTTATCCCATCAGAATCTGGATGGGTAATCTCGCTCTTTGGCCAGGCCGACATTGAAATATCAATGAGTTGTGAAAGCGTCTGTCGGCTTGCTCCGGCTGAAGGCAGATTGACAACCGACTGCAGAATGCCAAAGTAATACCAAGCCAGCAGTTCCAGATCGACATCCTCCGTGATTTCACCCGCTAATTGCCCTTGCGCCAAAATGTTTAAAAATATCTGTCGCTGTTGGCAAATGCCTACATTCGTAGTTATTTTTCCTTCGGGTGTAAGGTCCGCCTGCTCAGTGAGGCTGCGAGACAGCAGGCAACCTTTGCTGTGGCTTGTTCCAGCGCTGTCAGGAAGGAATTCACGCAGCAATGCTTCAACCCTCACTCTTGAAGATTCAGATTGAATCGAATTCATGCGTGTCAGGACGCGGTCCGTATACAGCCTGAGGCATTCATTGAATAGCCCGTCCTTATCCCCAAAACGCTGATAAAGGCTCGACCGGGACAGGCCAGTTGCTTCGGTAAGGTCGCTGATGGATGCGTTTGCATAACCATGTCCCCAGAAAACATCAATCGCTGCATTCAGCACGGCATTTTCATCGTATTGCGGTTTACCGCTCATAAATCCTCCGTTGACAATCTGGAATGATCGTACCAAGATTGTTGTACTGATCGTTCCATCATATAATAAGGGTTCACCATGCTTAATCAATCGAATACTCCCGCACCTGTATTGCGTATCGCTGTTGCAGGCGCGACAGGTCGGGTCGGTTCACACTTAATCAATAAGCTTTCATCAGATCCCGTGGAGATTATTTCACTCACGCGTCAAAAGGAACCTGAAAATATTTCCGACAGAGTATCATTTGCGATTGTGGATTTTGATAAGCCTTCAACGTTAGAAATGGGGCTTGTGGGTGTCGATAAGCTTTTTATCTCCCATGGTACATCCCTTCAACAGGTGGCTAATGAGATAGCACTCATTGATGCAGCGGTAAAAACAGGCGTACGCCATATTGTTAAACTTTCCGTGATGGGACCCGCGACGCTCGCCAATCCTTTTGCGTGGCATGCAGCGATAGAGGCTCATCTGGCCCAACAACCTGTAGCCTCAACCGTATTGAGACCGACGACTTTCATGGATGTACTCAAGCGTGCTGGCAGACATGTCGCTGCTGGAACCTGGGCAGGCGCAGCAGGTAAGGGGCGTGTCAATCTGATTGACGTTCGGGATATAGCCGATGCGGCACGTGCGGCGCTACTTGAAAAAGTAGCGGATAACTCCCAGCGTGCTTATCACCTTACAGGCCCACGTACCTGGACAATGCATGAGGTTGCAGAGAAATTATCCGATCTTTTAGGTCGTACGGTCACCTATATGGACCGCTCACCCGAGGAACAGCGTGCTGCGTTACTGGCTGAAGGCCTGCCTTCATTCGTTGCAGAACTGCTGGTTGGACTGGATCAAATATTCAATCAGTCAGTACTGACAGAGCGAACCCTGACGGTCGAAGAACTAACTGGGTCAGCCCCGCGTGAGCTTTCTGACTGGCTTAAGGAAAACATTGAGTTCTTTAGGTAAAAGAGCAGGGGGTGTCCCTCACCTCCTGGTATACGAAAACATGTTATATGAATAATTTCCGAAATGTGATTTTTGGTTAAACACTGAGCGCTTTGGGGAGCGCTTAAAAGCTGTCAACGACGGGTAGAAAGTGGGTCTTCCGCAACTTGGGTGGAAGAAAAATAATGAAACTTTTTAGTTAACAATGATCTAAGCTGTTTTAAGTTATGGACGACGTAATGCCCTCACTTAAGCCGCTTTTTCAACTACCCTGCGGATGGATATTGACCAAACAATCCGTTGGCTCTGATGGAGTGACCATCAATCTACGGCCCTCTCGTCAGACAGCTCATTGTCCCGAATGCCTTAACGGTGACGTTTGCAGGACTGCGACGGTAGCCGGGCCTGTTTTTGGCGTTATGATAAGTGCATTATGCCGTGTAATTCACACGTATCTCATATAGGAGAGCAATCATGACCGCGAAACAACGCAACACGCAGAGCGTGACCATGACGGTAGAGCGTGCCTTGCTGGTCCGGGCGCGTGAAGCGGGTATTAACCCCTAATAACAGGCCATGAGTACTCCATTTCAAGCCACAAAGCCTCGTTTTGCCTCTACATACAAATCACTGCGAATACAGTCAATATCAGGAATATCTTGCATCCCTGACTGGGGATAGTACTCAGATACTGCAAAAACCGAGTTTTTACACAGCCTGTGCCAGGAGCGGGCGTGCTTGCATCATCGTATGTTAGTTTACGGGGAGCAGGTCAATAGCTAGCATACTGGCCTATGCCAGCGTTTCTCTTGTTGCTTCTGCAGGCATGAGCAGCAAACACTTAATCTCTTTTCATGTTCAATCAGATGCGCAATTACGCATGACTCATCATCACGAGACGCACCGCAAATCCGATAAGAATAACGCTAAAAAACAGTTGCTGGATTCGCTGAAAACGAATGTTGTTCTCCAGGAACCGACCATAAATTCCTCCCGCGAGTGCGTAGGTGGCATCAAAAACAAAACCGGTGAGGACAAGGATCATACCCAGCAAGAAGAACTGCGATATTACGCTGCCATTTTCCGGATGAATAAACTGGGGCAGCAGGACAGAAGTAAACAGCAGAGCTTTTGGATTCAGAAGATTAGTCAGTAAACCTTTGACCAGATGATGGATTGTATTGCTGGTATCCTTGCGGGCATGCTGCTCTGGGGCTCGGAAAAAACTTCCCGGTCGCAGCATCTTGATCCCCAGCCAGAGCAGGTATGCAGCCCCTACATATTTGACCACATCAAAAGTCCAGGGTGACACCCTGAACATCGTACCCAGTCCGAATGCTGCAAGGATAACATGGCATAGTTTGGCTGTACCGAGTCCCAGGGCGGTTATCAGGCCTGCGCGTTTGCCAGCAGTAGAAGCGGTCTGCAAAAGCAGTATCATATCCGGCCCAGGCAGGGAAAATATCATGACAAGGGACAGCCCAAACAGATAGTAATCGGTCATATCGAAGTAATTCCTATAGTGTTAGTGCGTCTATCTTATCCCGGAGTATCAGGGCAGGTGCTTGCAATTATCTCTCAATTCTGAGTAAAAATTGGTATATTGTTGCCAATAAGAATGCATATGGTGGTATTTATGCCAAAAATAGCTCTGGACTCTTTTGACCGAAAAATTTTGTCATCACTCCAAACGGATGGAAGGCTCACCAATGTCGAGCTTGCTGACAGGATCGGCCTTTCACCTTCCCCGTGCCTGAGACGGGTCCGAAACCTTGAAAAAGAGGGCGTGATAACGGGATATACAGCCAATCTCGACAGGGAGTTGCTGGGACTGGGGGTGACCGTCATGGTTGGTCTCAAAGTGGAAAAACACAATCTTGAACAGGCAAAGAGACTCCGGGAAGCACTGGCTCTTTTACCGGAGGTGATTTCTGCTTATCTGATATCGGGTGATGCGGATTTTCTTTTACATGTTGTTGTCCCGGATCTTAAAGCCTATGAGTTTTTTCACACAACGGTATTACTGCAATTACCTGGAGTTCGCGATATCCGCAGTACTTTTGCCATTCAGGTGATTAAAGAACCGGCACCACTTCCTCTCGGACATATAGGTTGATTTATGTGAACTGTGAGATCATTTTACAGGGAGGCTAAAAAACTGATCCTACCCACCATTAGTGGACACGCGACTAAGTGAGTAGACTCTCAAGTAAGAGGTGATTACTCATGACAAAACCAGCATCAACCAGCAAAACGGCCCGTAAACAGTACACACCCGAATTCCGCGATGAAGCCCTTAAACTCGCTGAACACATCGGTGCCGCTGCCCGCGAGCTCAGCCTGTATGAACCCCAGCTCTACAACTGGCGCAGTAAATAACAGCAACAGATGACCTCCTCAGAGCGCGAGAATGAACTGGCGGCCGAAAATGCCCGTCTCAAACGCCAGCTGGCGGAACAGGCTGAGGAACTGGCCATTCTCCAAAAGGCCGCGACATACTTCGCGAAGCGCCTGAAATGAAGGTTGTCTTCATCGAAAAGCATCAGGCTGAGTTCAGCGTCAAAGCCATGTGTCGTGTGCTTCGGGTTGCCCGAAGCGGCTGGTATGCCTGGTGTCTGCGTCGTCACCAGCTGAGCCACCGGCAACAGTTCCGGCTCGTTTGTGATGATGCTGTTTGCAACGCATTCGCTGAGGCAAAACAGCGCTATGGTGCGCCACGTCTTGCTGATGAGTTGCCGGAGTACAACATCAAAATCATCGCCGCCAGCCTGCGCCGTCAGGGATTACGGGCAAAAGCCAGCCGCAAATTCAGCCCGGTCAGCTACCGCGAACACGGTCTGCCGGTATCGGAAAACCTGCTGAAGCAGGACTTCATCGCCAGTGGCCCGAACCAGAAGTGGGCGGGTGACATCACTTACTTACGTACAGATGAAAGCTGGTTGTATCTGGCGGTGGTGATTGACCTGTGGTCTCGTGCCGTTATTGGCTGGTCGATGTCCTCACGAATGACGGCGAAACTGGCCTGCGATGCGTTACAGATGGCACTCTGGCGGCGTAAACGCCCGAAAAACGTTATCGTTCACACGGATCGCGGCGGGCAGTACTGTTCAGCGGATTATCAGGCATTACTGAAGCGGCACAGCCTGCACGGCAGCATGAGCGCAAAAGGTTATTGCTACGATAATGCGTGCGCGGAAAGCTTCTTTCATTCACTGAAAGTGGAATGTATCCAAGGAGAGCGTTTTACCGACCGTGAAATTATGCGGACGACGGTATTTAATTATATCGAGTGTGATTACAATCGCTGGCGTCGTCACAGTGCCTGTGGCGGTCTCAGCCCGGAACAATTTGAAAACGAAAACCTCGCTTAGGGGGCTGTGTCCACATTACGTGGGTAGGATCAGTGTGTCATTTTTATTTTCTTGTCTTTTAAGAAGGAAAATAAAAATCCACAACGAATGAGATAACCTTGTATCACAAGTGAGCTACCGCTTGCAGTGGTAGCAGCACTACAGCATCTGGGTTATGCACTCTTTAGTTTTATGAATGGATGTCATCAACGTGTTTCACTGGCATGGACAGCCCAGAACTGTTCTGCCAGATTGAATTTATAGAATGAAGTTTTTACTTAAAGTGATGCAGTTTGTCATAAAATATATGTACTGCTGTCATTGTTGGTTATTACGTGTTAGTTCCGGTGTTTTTGAGTGTATAGAAAGGGTAGTTGGCATCTTTTCAGTCTTAAAAGGTTACCCATCGTAATTGACGGGGAGTTTTCGTTTGCCATCATTTGCTGCGTCAGGTTGGATGGATGTTTGCCGTTTTTGGCACTGGCGACGAAGGTCTTGCGGTCAGGAAGAGGGCGTCACCGATATATCGCTCGGCCAGATTGTAAGCATCCCGGCAAACCGAACCATTCTCTTTTAGAGATCCTCTGGCATGTGGATTAGGTTACCCTGAAAGCGAACTTCTACTTCTCGATCATAGCAAATGTTATGTGGTCTCGAGTCTGTCCGGTTCGTGCCAAAGCGGACATAGCTCACACAATTGCGAGTTAATCGTTGGAAGGCTGTCAAGGTAGTTAACTTCAATTGAAAGCTTCCATTACATCCCATATATCGATGTAGAGGACTTACCTCTCAAACCGCTAAAGGATAACTATCATGGCTCTTAAACCTGGTCCTAAACCAATTACTAAATCGACAGGAAAGCCTGATAGACGTCGGCGTGATAATAAGGATGCTCCCAGTAATACCACGGAGCTAAGACCTAGCAAATCCACAGGGAAATAAAAAAATAAGAGTGAAAATAATTTTTTGTGTAAATTATTTCCTTGTGCCATTATTGCCAGAATAGGTCACAAAATATTTTTTTGTAGCCAGGTTTGCGTGCCTTCTATGTCGTACGCCTTTGCTCCATATCCTTTCGCAAGCAGGGACTCCGGCAGATAATCGTCATATTTATCCAGATATTTTTCTGGAACATTTGCAGCTAGCTCTGATTCTGAAGGCAAGCCCGACAATAGCATTTCTTTTAGCGCGTGTTGCACAGAGGATACACTTGCGTTATCTATTTCTATAACACCTGCAAATGAACTGGCTTTAAAGCAGCTACGCATGAGCAAGGCCGTTATTGTATTAACGACTTTATCCCCCATCCAGGGGAGAACGTAACTATGCTGGCCATCAGAAATAAAATGGGAGTTTTGCAGATTGAAACGCTTAAAACTGTCACAGCCTTCTGCAAAGAGGCCTCTGGCGGTGGCATCTGCATAATCGACTCTCTTACTTCCTATCGCGATGCGATAATCATTCTCCCTGTATATGGCGAGCATCTCTTGGCGAACAACATCATGAACAGACATACCCCCACCACTAAACTGTGGCGGCTGGCCGCCTTTGGTCGCCTCGACATAGATAACTTTTTTTTCCACCTCGATCTCTGTCACTTTCCAGCGGCGTCCACCGAAGATTATGTGCTGGTCAGGCAGAAGGGGAGAGTCCACTGGTACTGTGCCAAGGGTTCGGCTTCCTGTGACAATCCGGAACTCTTCTGGAGTATTGAACACGGCGTAAAACGTATAATGGTTAGTCAGTTTCTCTCCCTCGGCCCCGATAACCATTTCTCCGCTAGCAAGTTGTGTCAGCAGGCCGTTCCCCCCCATATGCCGAAGCAGAGTTTTGAAATCAGTTAAGTCGATATTCCGGAACGGGCCCGTCTGGCACAGTTGTGACCAAAGTTGATCGGCTCGAACCCCGCCCCATTGCGCTGTGATCGCAAGGATTTGGTGCAGCAACGTGGAGTAATGCATCTGGCGGGCATCAGCCGGTTCGAACCATCGCTTAGTGATCATCAATCTAATCATCGCCATCGACTGAACCAGTTGTAGCCGCAAGCGGTCTACGATGCCGCTGGTTGCGGTAAGTTCTTGCTCAGAGATCAGCATTCTCAGAACCGATGGCGAATCTCGCCGTCCTGACCGGCCCATACGCTGACGCAGGCTGGAGACGGAATGTGGAGGAGTAACCTGTATAACCGACTGCACCTTACCGATATCAATACCCAGCTCAAGCGTCATGGTACAGACGGCTGTTGTAGGCAAATTACCCTGCTGTAGGCGGGCTTCGAGCGTCTCGCGTAATTCCCTAGACAGGGAGCCGTGATGAGGAAAGAATTCATTAGGAACAACATTTTCCTCACATATGTCGCTCAGCGTCGCCGCAATGCTTTCAGTGCGCTTTCGACTGTTTGCAAAAACTAAATGGGAGTCGCCACGGCAGAGTCTGAAAATGTCAGCGCAGACGTGTTTTTCTGCTGAGCTTTGTGGTTCTTCTCCTTTTTCGGGCACCGGTACCTGATAGCCTTTAACCTGCACTTGCAGTGTGGCCGTGTTATTGCTGTCTGTCACAATTTTGCAGGGCAATCGCTGATCCGGACGCAACAGTTCAGGCACTTTATCCAGTTCTCCTAACGTAGCGCTCAACGCAACGCGGGGAACTGGATTCGCATGACGGCCCAGCACATGATCAATTCTGTTTAGCAGCGAGAGCAGTTGCATGCCGCGTTCGGTACCAATAAAAGCGTGAAACTCATCAATAACAATGTAGGCTACTGGCGAAAACGCCTGTTTAATCCAGCCCGATGAATTTATGAGTAATGACTCAAGTGATTCTGGCGTAATAAGTAGGATGCCCGCCGGGTCGGTCCGTATCTTCTTCTTTTTGCTTTGCGGTACATCACCATGCCATGGCGTCACCGGCATATCCAACACCTCGCCCAGGCTCTCAAGACGTCGATACTGGTCGTTAATCAGTGCTTTAAGTGGGCTGATATAGATAATACCAAATCCACCTGTAATGTCTGAAATCGCTGAACAGGCAGGCAGAAAGAAAGCCTCTGTTTTACCCGCTGCTGTACCTGCACTAATTAGCACGTCTTGGTCACGGGCTAAAACAATCGGGATAGCGCTCTCTTGCAGGGGTCTTAATGTAGACCAGCCCTGCTTATAAACCCACTTACGAACGCGGGGATCGAGACTATCGTACGCGTTGCTCATAATTTGAAGTTAGCTAGGCCGTCATCATCATCTTCTTCTCCCTGCGCAATGGCATTATCCATATCGCTGGGCCTGTCAATTTCAATCGCCACACCCGAGATTAGCGTCTGCCAGCTTATCGTACTGTTTTGTTCCAGCACGGCCAGCATATCCAGGAAACCTTTGATGGTGTTTCGGGGGGTACGGAAGTAAGCATCTCCGATGGTTTTACTGCAATGGTGCAGAAAACCGGTAAGTGCATCATCTGATACCAGATACTTTTCGTGCTCTCCGCCTGCATAAACATGGCGAAGATTTTTCAGTAAAATATACAATTCCTCTGGGGTGAGGCTGGCAAGATGTAGCGTGGGTGACGAGTAGTCAATTACTCCTGCTTTCTGAGCGAACCGATTTTCCGCCAGACGCGATTGCAGCGCCTCATAACTGTAGAGCCCTTTACGCGGATCAAACAAGAACTCGGGCGTGCCTCCAAGAACAAAACCAATATTCTCGGCAGAACCCTGCAGACAGTCATTCAGGATCCGCAGGATCTGTTCATAGTTCGCAGTTCTCGCCTGAGTGTTGTTCAGCTTATAAAGGTTTACCATCTCGTCGAGGCTGACCAGTAACCCGGCATAGCCTGCCTGACGGACAAACAGGCTTACCAGCTTCAATGAATCGTAAAACGAGGCGTCTGAGATAATAGTCCGGACGTCGAGATCGTTTCGGGCATCGGTTTTTGTGGTGTATTCGCCCCGCAGCCAGCGAATGGCATTGGATTTTAACGTTTCGTTATCCTGTTCATGTCCGCGCCAGAATGCATCAATGACTTTAGCAAAGTCATATCCCCCCACCATGTCGGACAGCGCAGCCAGGCGTTGGTGAATAACTGACGAGACTGTAATGCCATCCGCATCAGCCTCCTTCCTCGCCTCCGTGACGAATCTCTCCACAACACTGAGTAACGCATTACCATCAGGTTTGTTGCGGGTGGACATGTTTTTCATAAGCTCTGAGTAGAGATTACACGCCTGACCTCCCGATGAATGAATGCGCCTGTCAGGGGAAAGGTCGGCACTGACTGTTACCAGTTTTTTTTCCAGTGCAATAGAGCGTACAACGCTCAAAAAGAACGTTTTGCCGGATCCGTATTCACCGATGATGAGTCTGAAGCTTGCGCCGCCGTCCGCTATCCGCTCAATATCCTGATGGAGGGCTGTAATCTCATTCATCCGGCCCACCTGGATGTGCTGAATGCCTATTCTTGGCGTTACACCAGACTTCAGTGATTGGATAATGGCATCCCGTTCTTTAACTCTTATGCGTGTCACAGACATCAACTATCCCTCTAATTCTTTGGCAATTTCTAGGTCTACCCAGATATCATCATCGGCATCATCCAGCACTGGTGCATCAACCACCGCATAGGACCAATCATTAATAACCTCAAGTGCACCGCTGAGCATCAAATTAAAATTTTCGCACAGTTCCATCACCTCTTTCCGGGGCCACTGCTCCTTTTCCAGAAGCCTGTGGTAAAGCTGGCTATGTGCATTATCAAGGCCACCATCCTGCGCTCCGGCGACAGGAGTGCTCTCGCGCAATTCCGGTTCGTCCTCGGTGAAAATCGCGCTAAGTAATTTACGGACATCGTCTGTGGCCGACTCATGGTGAGCCAGCACGCTGGCGTCCAGCGTGAACTCAGCGGCCCCAAGACTCGCTGATGCAGACGACAGCGGGGTAACCTCTGCCGTAGAATGCTGATGGATGTTGCCGGAGATAGTTGAAGGATCCAGTCCTAGGCCTGAATAAATTTTTTCCAGCTGTTTGATTTCGGCAGGCTCAATTCTGCCATCCGAGCAGGCTACTCCCACGATAACCTTACCTACTGCTGATTTTTCCATCGCACTCAACAGCGCTATTCTATTTTTCATGCCAGCCATGCTGGCCGGGGTATGAAGTTGCCACGTCAAATACGCATGTAAGGAGCGTTTTTCATCTTCGCTAAAGCCAGAATTATGGTCGATAGCATTTTCCAGCACTTTCTGCTCGGCCTGATCAAGGCTATTGTCGGTTAAGGCCACCATTGACCCCAGCCTTAGCGTCATCACCGCTGAGATAAACGCCGGAGATGGTGGTAAGCGCGCTCCCTCACCAGCGGCAAATAAAACCAGTACGCCGTCAGCTTCTGCTTTCACATGGTGGTAAAGCGGATCAGGTGCTAGGCAGTAGCCCATTTTCAGTGCAAAGGCCTGCATCAGGTCGGCTTCTTTTTTATTGATTTTCGCCGGGCAAGTGGCTCCCATATGTGCCCAGAAGTCAGCAACGGTGGTTAACCCCTTGTTACTCGCTATCACTTCATCAGCCCAGCATTTGAATGTATTTAAAACTTTTCCTGCGCTTTCATTGATGATTTCCATAGGCAGCAACATGATTGCCGCAGTATCATTTTCTGACGAACCTTTCCTGCCAAGATAGCGGCTGTAAGCATCCAGTTCATCTGTACAGATCTCTGCAAGCGTCATGATTTTCTGGACTGGTCCCTTCAATGCACTAGGGTCAGGCAAGTCTGGAACAGGAAGGCGAACGCCGCGCAAGCTGGGACTTGCAGGGTTGTAATCCAGACGCAGTCGAGTTTTATTCGGTTTGACAACCATACCCTCACCGTATTTGAGGGTATAGCGCCGTTTGAAAAGCGCAGCAAATTCTTTCGCACAGCGGCGGGCAGGAGTTCGTAACGCATACTCCGTGTGATTTGTTACCCACGTCAGCGCCAGATCGGCTGACACAGGAACTCCAGCATCCACAGCCTTTGCCAGCGCTAGCTTAAACAGCATACCATTGCTGAAACTCGAATCACGGCCAAGGTCGGCAACCAGATCAACATCTGGGCGCAGAATAGACATTGCTTCCAGTAACTGGGACGAGTAATTCCGGAAAGAGTGGTTCTCAATGAATACCGATCTTAACCGGCAGATTTCATTAAATAGAGTACGGAACTCTGCGTCAGGTGTATTACCATCCCGGCAGTCAACAAGTGCCTTTCTTTCCAGCCCATACAGATAGATAAATACGTAACCTACAGGGCATGACGCGTCGGACCTATCACTGGCAAGCCAGTTTAGATACGCGCCGCGCGCATCAGCTGAAAGCGAGGAATAGCTGGGCCAGTATCCCAATGAACTATCTTCATAAAGATAAGGTTTGTGGTGAATATTGAGCGTGTCGTCAATTAATGATGCCTCAGTGCCATCATCATAATAGCCGCTTAAGCTCTCCCCAGCGGGCTTCATCCGCTGTCCGAAGTAGAAGAGACCACTGGTGATCTTCACACCGCCTACATTAGTCACCTCACCCGGCAGCACCCATCGAGCCAAAGTACCAGTAGTTTTTGGGGGATTCTGACGTTGAATCGTCGTTACTCTGTATTCGACACTCCGGCCGCTGTCCAGTGTAAAAGTTGCCAGATCATCATCTTCACTGTCATCTTTTCTCACAACAGTCTCTTTTTTCTTGATGTCAGCAAGCCATTCTTTAGGTGGCGCTTTCACGGTTTTTGAAGAATGAAATCCTGCAGATTTATATTTTTTCTTTTTGAAAAACAATAGGTAAATTACATAAACCGCCGCTATAAATATCCATAACTCCATGGGTAATAACCTTAAAACTGACTTTCCTCATACGCCAAATCATGGCGAGAGAAAACAAGGGAAGTGGATTAATCTTAAAATAATACTTCTATATTGCGAGGGTTAAAACCAAAACATGACCAAATTTATCTAATTGATTTTAATATATAAAAATATTATCTATCAGCGCTAGATACGTAAAGTTAGCAGTTGATTCTTAAGGTAGGTTAATGCGAGGCCTCTGGGTATTGTTGCTTTACCATGTGAACAACTGACACATGGATGTAGAATCCTCACTTTTCGCAAAGCAGACTGCCATATTGTCTTCAACCTCAAAATACCATTAGTTCAGGTCTGAACTAATACCTCCAAATTCAACATCCCAAGCCCATTTCACCGCTGCTGCCTAAGGGTCGCTACGCCCGGCTATGCAGGGGCAGTTTTTTCTCCCGCGTGCTTTCCGTTCCCGTATCGGCTTCCGGTTAATCGTTTCCCACCACAACCCGTCTCGCAAGGGTAAATGGCACGCATTCTGCGCCCTTGCGCGCCGGAACGATGCCGGGAAAGCGAACCGTCAGGCGATACGAAGACGAAAATCACACCACTGACGGAGAAAAAACCATGACCATTTCCCTGCATACCCAGACTAGCGCCCCTAACACCGCAGCGGCGACCAGCGTATCCCCGCTGGAGCAGTCAGGCTCCTCAAAAACGAAATTTTCCAAAACCAAACCTGATATTTATCAGACCGTCACCGACAGCATCATCGCCGCGCTGGAAGCGGGTATGAAGCCCTGGACTTGCCCGTGGTAGCGAGTGCCGGGCATGTCCGGTTTACCTTCCAACTTCGCAACCGGCATCGCGTATAGCGGAATGAATATTATGCTGTTGTGGTGCAGTGCGTCAGAACAGGGCTTCGGTGATCCACGCTGGATGACCTACAAACAAGCACAGGCAGTAGGCGGGGAGGTTCGCAAAGGCGAGCACGGCACGACCGCCATTTTTTATACAACCTTGGAAAAGGAAAACGAAGACGGAGAAATCGACCAGATCCCGATGCTGAAAACCTTCACCGTGTTCAATGTTGAACAAATCGACGGCCTTCCGCTGACAACTGAGGTTGTTAGCCCCGCAGAGACGTTCGAGCCGTTACCGCAGGCTGAAAACCTGTTGCGCCGCAGTGGTGCCCGCATTGTAGAGAAAGGTCAGAATGCCTTTTTCAAGCCATTAACGGATGAAGTTTGGTTGCCGGAACGCCATCTTTTTTCCGATGCTGCTAATTTCTACGCCACCGGCCTGCATGAGCTGGTTCACTGGAGCGGTGCGAAAAATCGTCTTAACCGTGAAATGAAAGGGAAGTTTGGCAGTGAGGGTTACGCGTTTGAAGAGTTGATCGCCGAGTTGGGAAGCGCGTTCCTGATGGCGGATCTGGGGATTGTCGGAGAGGTTCAGCATGAAAGCTATATCGCTTCCTGGCTGAAAGCGTTGAAGAACGACAAGCGCTATATTTTCAAAGTCGCCAGTGCGGCATCGAAAGCGCATCGTTATCTGATGGATACGGTTTGAATTGAATCACAAGACGCTGCAAAGGAAGGCGGCGTTAATCTGATATCAGGGCAGGCAGCGTGGCGGATGTTTCAATTTCCCTGAGAATGTTCCGGGCATTGAATGTCCGTAACATTCTCAGGCTGCGGGTGCGGGCGGCAAAGAGCCCGCGCATCCCGCAAACGGCATTTTTACACCGCTGATTGCTGTAAACGAGGCCCCAAGTATGGCGGCTGACGGTGATGTTTGCAGGACGGCAACGGTAGCCGGACCTGTTTTTGGTGTTATGATAAGTGTATTATGCCGTGTAATGCACACGTATCTCATATAGGAAGGAAATCATGACCGCGAAACAACGTAACACGCAGAGCGTGACCATGACGGTAGAGCGTGCCTTACTGGTCCGGGCGCGTGAAGCGGGCATTAACCTGAGTGCCACGCTGTCAACCGCACTGGATGCGGAGCTTCGCCGTTATGAGGCGAAAAAATGGCAGGAAGAGAACAGGGAAGCCATCGACGCATTAAATCGTTTTCATGATGAGCACGGCTGTTTCAGTGACGAATACAGGACGTTTTAACCATGCAATTCACCATATACGGTAATACCGGGAAAAGCGCCGTTTACCCGCTGTTGCTCGATGTCACAAGCGATATTATTGGGCAGTTAAATCGTCGGATAGTGATCCCGTTGCTCCCTATTGAAAAGTACCCGGCAGGCCGCCGACCGGAGCGCCTTGTCCCCGTCGTCAGGCTGACGGACGGCAAAGAATACGCCGTAATGACGCACGAGCTGGCAAGTATCCCTGTGCAGGCGTTGGGTGCGGTGTTCTGTGATGCGTCGCAGTACCGTAATCAGGTAAAGGCCGCAATAGATTTCCTCATTGACGGCATTTAATCGTGGCTGTCGGGAGCCTGTTCCAGTTCGTCGTTAGTGCGGAACAGAAACATCTCCCGGTTTTTGGCGTCAAACGGAACCGGAATACCGTTCCTTGCCACCGTTCTGATACTGTCAAACAGCCTGATCAGACCGTTGTTGTTAGCATCCAGAAAATTAGCCCACCATTGCAGCATCAGGCGACGCTGTTCAAGGTGCTTGGTGACCACTCTCTGCCCGCTCTGTGCCAGGAGCGGATGTTGTGGAATATTGTTTCACATTCGCCGCTCTGTCGTGGTGATTCTCTGCCACTGAGCAACATTACCAGCTATCACAACCCGGCATGTGACACCTAACGTAACACGCTGGGGATGGCCCCTAAGAGCGGTAACGAAGCTACCATAACTTATTATCTTAATTTTATTATGTTAATGGCTTTGCAGCGTAAGATGAAGGCTAGTTTTTTCAGTGCAGCTTAAGACCATCATTCACACGCTGGGCGGGTCTCGAGAGTAACACCTAAGGAAGGCTGACACAGGTTGACAGTTGGTTGTGATTACTCATTTGCTGACAGCTATACGCACGAAATATTACTTAATTCTCTGTCGAATATGCCGTTAATAAACAGATGGATTGAAAGGAACAAAAACTATGAAGCAACTATGGGAAAAACTGGAAGCCATTCTGCAAGACACCGACCCTGATTTATTAGCAGATCTTGCCCCCCCGGCCACTGATGAGGACATCGTCACGTTAGAGCAGGTTCTGGGTGTGAGTTTGCCTGCCGATTTTGTTGCCTGCATGAAAATTCACAATGGCCAGCACGGTATTAGCCACGGACTGTTTGATGAATGCGAGTTCTTATCCACTTCGCGCATTTTACAGGAGTGGCGCATCTGGAAAGGGTTACTCGATGGTGGTGATTTTGATGGAGCTGAGTCGTGTCCGCAAAGCGGTATTCGTCCGGAATGGTGGAGTCCAGCCTGGATCCCGTTTACTTACAATGGGGCGGGCGATCATCTTTGTCTTGACCTCGCGCCGACTGACGTTGGGATTCGCGGGCAGATTATCACGCTCTGGCATGATGATGGAGCGCGTGAAAAACAAGCGGACAGCTTCATTCAGTGGTTCACGCAGTATGTAGAGCAAATGTAGGTCTTTTTGCAATAGGTTCGATAAACCAGGAGGGTAAATGGATTTAACATATGAAGAATTAAAACAGCAGCGCCTGCAGAAACTCTTTAATGATTGCCAGCAGCAAGTGTTGTCACAAATTATCGGGCCTTTCGGGCTTTCAACGGCCATGTTTGAAGATCGCAACGGCGGCAATGTGACAACGTTGCATAATTTCGAGCGCGAAGAGTTGGATTTCATTGCTGATAAAGACATATCCAGTCATGCGAAATCGCGTCAGGATTACCAGCGCAAAGAGTATGAAAGTAAAGATTTTACAGAAAAAAGCAAGAAATTACGGGCCAGCGGTGTTGATGGTTATACGGGGAAAACGACCAATGCTGCGGATATGGATCTCGATCATGTCACTTCATTAAATACATTGTCCAAAAATAAGAAAGTGCATCTTGCTCTGGAAACCGGGGAAGGTGTTGAAAAAGTAGTGAAAATGGCCAATGCCGACGAAAATCTGGTGACCACACATAAGTCGATTAACCGTTCCAAAGGTGCAGGTGAACTGGATACTTTTGCAGAAAAAAATGGTGAAAGGTTTGAGCTGGATCCAGAGCGAGTCGCAGCAGCGAAGAAAAAATCGGATGACCATGTTTCGATAACGCTTAACTCGGCGCTGATGAAAAAACAGGGAAAAGAGTTGTTGCAAACAGGCGGCCAACAGGCTTTGCAGATGGGGCTGCGACAAGCACTTGGTTTGCTGCTCACTGAACTGGTGAATGGCTTGTTTAATGAATTCAAAGTTCTCATTCAACACGGCGTTGAGGTAAGTAAAACGTTATTTGAGGAGATCCGCCAGCGCTTAATGCGGGTAATTGCTTCCGTGGTCAAAAAAATCCCCGATGCGCTGGGACAAATGTTCCAGGGTGGTGTGAGTGGATTTATGAGTAATTTACTCACCTTCTTGCTGAATAATTTTCTCTCAACCGCAAAGCGTTTCGTTACCATGATTCGGGAAGGGCTGTTGGGACTTTTCCGGGCGTTTAAAATGATTTTCTTCCCACCGGAACATATGACGCCAAATCAAGCGTTACAGGAAGGGTTGAAAATCCTGACTACTGTCATCGTGACTTCAGTCGGTATGTTATTGAACGAAAGCATCGCGACGTTTATGGCGACAGTACCGTTTCTGAAGCCATTTGCAGATATGCTAACGCCAGTGCTTATTGGTATTGCCACCGGGTTGCTTTCTGCTTTTCTCGCATATCAGATAGACACGTTTTTTGATCGCTCCAGTTTTTCGCCGAGCGAAAAACTGATGGATGAGATGCTCGCAGATAGCAAACGTCGGGAAGCATTTGCCAGTGAACTAGTGACTCTTTCAGAGAGTTCGCTGGGTAATATTGAAAATTACGCGAACGCAATAACCCAGTATCAAGCTATTGGGGCAAACCTGGCTACTGCCACGATCTCGACTACAGCAATGCTGGCAAGTCTTGAGAGGACAACTAATGATACGGCTGTGCAGGTGGTGCGGAGTACCGCTGCAATTGCGTTTATTAATGAAAGCCAAGCTGAAATTGATGATTTTCTGAAAAGTATTTGAGAACAATAAGATGAGTTTGTTAAATAAGCAGGAACTTCAGGTCATTCAGGCCTTTTCGTCCGCAGATTTGCCGGAACGTCTCTTTCGCGACAGCAACATTAACGAATTAATCAGCGGCATGACGGAGGAGCAGAAAACGGTTCAGAAGAGCGCAAAGGATCTTGATTGCCTGCGTAAGGAACAGAGAGACGGAAACTTTATAACTAACTGGTGGAACGATCGCGACGATCTGTTACAGGATGCACAAATCGATCTCAATAAAGCCATTGGTCGCCTGACGCAAAAATCTTCTCAGTTGTTGATTGTCAATACGGCACTTTCCAAACTACTGAACCAGCAACAACAGATTTTATTGGACCAGCAAAATATTCTGGAAAGTCAGACACACTCTCTTGCTGAACAAAATGAACAGATCCTGAAACAACAGGTGCTGCTTGAAGAACAGCAAAAAGAGATTAATAAGGCCAACCAGGGGCTGATGGATGCCAAAGGCGTAACACAAGAGCAGGCTAAGCAATTAATTGGCTGTGTAAAGCGTGTGACAGAGGCGGAGAACAAAATTGGTGAGGCAAACGCAACGTTGCTCACAGAACTTGAACAGCGTATCGCGAAATCTGCCTCGGATTTTGCACAGCAGTTGCAGGACGGCCTGGCGGAGCAAGGAAGGCGGTATAACATTCTCGAACAGATGATGACGGATAACCATGCCGTTCAACAGAGTTGCGTTGAAGCTGTGCAGCAGTCGTTGTCGCAGGAGCAACAGCAACTGCTTGCTGAATTGGAGCGAAACCGTCTGGCTCTGCTTGATTCGGCACAATCTACCGCAAACCAGTGTGATGCACTCCAGCAAGAGTTATCCCTTATCGTGACGCAGCATGTCGACAGCCAAACAAGCACCGCTAATGTTATTGCTGCGTTACAGGGAGAATTTCGCCAATCCCGATCTCGTCACCGTTTTGCGCTAACGGTGATGGCCTGTGCTATTGGGCTTTCTGTCGGCTGGCAAATAGTGCAGCACTTTTCGATGTTCTGATTGTATTAAACCGCATCGCTTATGCAGATGCGGTCATTGTTCCGGTTGCAGTATAAACGTCACAACTGTTTATGAATGCTTAGGAGTCATTTTGGACTAACCGTACTCGTCTTTTACGGCCATAAAATGATGTCATTAACTTCCACTCTTCGCACTTAGCCGACCATTAGATTTGGCAACGCCAGATCCAGCTTATGAATATTGCCCCAGCTCCAACTGTCGCAGTTCGGCAAGCGTATAAATACGAAAAACATTGCGGTGACGTGCTTCCAGAGGGATAGGTTGATGATTAACGATGACGTGTCTGATGCTGCCAAACAGCAGTTCAAGCGCCCGTTTTTTCTGTAGGTCCGGTACGATATAAAAGACGTAAATCCAGTGCTTTTGTGTCCGGGCCAGCAAATGGCTGGCGATGATTGACTGATAGCGGGCTTTGGTCTTCAGGCGGCGCTCGGTTTCTACTGCGATGACCTGTCCGTCAGGGAGTGTGATGAGTCCATCCGGACGGTGTTTGACCTGATACTGGCTGAGGAACATTGAGCGATCGCCGTTTACCCATCCGGATGCGCCTTTTTTCTCCAGGATGAGCCTAGCAACCTGATTATCAAGGTGGTGCTCCAGCGTCCAGCCAGTGATTTTTGATGGTTCAAAGCGTGCCGGGAAAATGTCATCGTCCGGCGTTAAAACGATAGCCAGTCCGTCGCTGGTTATGCCCCACAACGATATTTTCATCGTCCGTGATTCAAACACATGCTTTTGTATTAACCCCATTCGTTCAGTTTTTGTCAGTAGCGTATACAGCGATTTGTGATCCCTGAAGTCAAACAGCAGCATCAGCGTTTTAAAGTCGCTGTAGGTTTCTTCCTTCAGGAAATTCAGTAGCCTTTTTATCTTTTCGCTGTTGCGGGCGGTGCGCTCGCTATGTGTGGCGATAAGCATTATGCCTCCTAAAAATTGAGCAAGGACGGTGTTTCGTCATCATCAGATCTCGGTTTTGCTGATTTACTTTCCCCTTCAAAGAAAAGATCAGGGTGGGTTGCCGCGACATTGGTCGTTGAAGCGGATGTCGCTCCTTCCTCGTCGAAGTCCAGCGCGATTTTTGCCGGTACTGCCGACGCGGCAATATCCGGAGACACGGAATAGATCTCCAGTTCGCGTTTTTGTACCTTAATGGGGGAAATCAGTGAGGCGGAGGGAAGCGTTCTCGTCGTAAAGATAAAGCTGACAAAGTCGGGCAGGTTCAGGATCATATTGCTGTCGATAAAGAAACGCTCTGCCTGTCTGATAGTTCGTTCACCGTCGATGGTTTCCGTCAGTACGGCATCAGTTTTGGCTTTGCGGATTTCATCATCCACTAAGATGGTGCCAGACATTCTCGCTACCCATTCCGCTGTATCCGGGTCCATAACGCGGTATACCAGCTTGAATTTAGCGTTTTCAACGACTGCACCGACAACAGCATCGCCTTTTAAATCTGCCGGGCAGTCTTTTAAATCGGCCACGGACTGATGGGCCATAATAATATGCACACCTTTATCCCGTGCAGCGCCCAATCCTTCCAGGGCCGGTTTGGATAAATGGTATTTCAGTTCATCAAGAAAAATAGCCACAGGGCGGGGTGCGATGTGTACCCGGTCGCGCCGCTCCGCTAACTGATAAAGGCGAACCAGCAACATGCGCTGTGCGGCAATTATCTTGCTGTTGCGCATTGAGCCGATGACATAACAGCAGCCACCTTCATCAAAAACTGATTGGAGTGAAAATCCGGTCGGCGCATTGATGGCATTGAGTAACGCCAGCTCTTCAAGCTTGCCGAAAAACGCTTTGATCTTCTCAGCGATACTCTGAACATACTCGCTGTTATAAATATCACGGATAGTCGAAAAAGGGCGGTTGCTGACAAATTGCGCCACTATACGTGCCGCTTTTCTGTCGCTGATACGGTAAAAGTCAGATTCCTGGCCTTTCTCTGCCAGACTGAACCCTGCGACAAAAAGCTCTTCCAGTTCATCGGCGGTAATCGCTTCAATCAGGTTTAGCTGGTAATGCGGTTTTCGCAGGTCAATTAAGGCAAACGGTTTGCCTGCATCCTCACAGGCTTTGCGGTAAAGGTGTGGGGCCCATTCATCGTCTTTCGGGTCCATAATAAATACCCCTTCGCCCGCCAGGATACTTTGATAAAGCAATATCCCGGCGGCCACCCCTTTTCCAGCGCCGGTGGTGCCGATAATATCCGCGTGCTGTTTTTGCCAGTCGTTTAACGGGAGATACATTGGTTGCGTATCCCGGTCCGTGCCGAGAAAAATACCGTTATTCAAATCAATATAATCCAGCGGATCATAATGCAGCGTTTCCGGCAGCAATGATCTCACGGTGCGCACATCGGTGCGTAATTCCCGCTCAAGGGTGGTTTTTTTAACCAGGCGTTTCTTTATTTTATCCAGTTCAGGATTTAATGCCCGACGCAGAATAATATGGAAGATAATCCCTGTTGCCGTGAGGATAATCAGTATCGGCCAGGTTGCCAGCGAATACCGGGTGGCTATTCTGGTCTGATAGACCCACTGAAAGAACCTGATGATCACCGGGGCCATGGTGCCAAACAGAAAACACAGCAGAGAAAAAGCGATAATTCCCTTTTTCCAGAATGGGGCTGATTGTCGTTCGTCGCTTTTCATTGATGCGAAAAACGGTAACGTCAGCCCCGATAATAACGCCAGCATCAGTTGATGCTGTTGCGTAAAAACGAGCAGTGCCAGCATTCCGTTCACTATCGGCGACAGTGAAACGGCAAGCTTATTTAACAGCATAGTGCCTCCGGTGTCGGCTCTCGCCTCATGACATCGCCTCATCCTTTCGCCTCAGCGTATGAGTCGATGTCATGAGGCGATCGGGTGAGGCAAATGCGGTGGCTTCTTCGCAGCCATGCGCCGGAAAGTTCACTTCCCGGCACGGAACGGCGTGCGCCAGGTCATGCGGGCTGGACGCCCTTATTGCCTGGCACATGGGGGTAATGTCGTGGCTGGACGCTACACCAAAACCCCCAACGTCAACGGCGGCACACCGTCGCCCGCTACGCGCGACCACCCCCTTTGAGACGCCGTTTTTCGCCTATTTTTTCTGTTGTCCGTTCCGGCCAAGCGAAAAAATGGGAAAACGCCTTCAAAGTGGGTGGTCGCGCCACGCTACCGGCTTTGGGCCGGAGACTTAGCCGCGACGGTGTGCGGGGCACGCCCCCCACAAAAACCGGCGCGTGGGCGCGCCTATTTGCTCGCTGGGGCGGCAAATTTTTTGCGGCTCCCCCCGGCCTGCAAAAGCCGCGTGGGCGCGTCTGTTTGCAGATGGGTTCGGCGACGCAAATTAGCAATTTCTTTGAAATTGAATTTACTCGCCTCACGCCACTTTTAAATTTCTGCTATTCGCAGAAATTTAAAAGCCTAAAAGCCTAAAAGCCTAAAAGCCTAAAAGCCTAAAAGCCTAAAAGCCTAAAAGCCTAAAAGCCTAAAAGCCTAAAAGCCTAAAAGCCTAAAAGCCTAAAAGCCTAAAAGCCTAAAAGCCTAAAAGCCTAAAAGCCTAAAAGCCTAAAAGCCTAAAAGCCTAAAAGCCTAAAAGCCTAAAACCCTAAAACCCTAAAACCCTAAAACCCTAAAACCCTAAAACCCTCACGACTGGTGCCGAGTTTGCCATCCAGATTTGACAGTGGGAGGTAATAATCCAGATGTTGTTATTATTGCTTTTATTTAAATTCAATTACGCACTCGGCCAAATTTGCTAATTATCTGGTCGATAATTTCCGGGTCAGCCGAATCACATTCGTTTAAAAAGGCTTGTCTGGCATCGGCAGTCTGGCCGGGGAGAAAACCGTGCCGGTTCTTTTTCACAATAGAAAAGAAGGCGCGTTCAGCTGACTGACAGGTATGTCCACCGCTGTTTCCGGTGGTTTTACCGTACAGACATAAAACAGCTTCACAGGCATCAGCGGCCATTACGGCGGCGGGAAATAATACATTCATGCCGAGAAGAAAGGCGGTAAGTATGACGAGTTTCATATCGAATACCTTTACTGGGTGGCCGGGGGGAATGGTTCGTCTATCTGAATATTTCCTTCATGTGATGAAGGTGTACCGGTTTAAAATAAATATCGCTCATCCGGCGGACGTCGCCATGAATATCAATGCTGACGATTACATCAATGCTTTTTAGCACCTTGCGTAACAGCACATCGAACGGGATATTGTGGCAGTCCGGGTTTTCATAGCAGCGGTCGATGAGTCCCTCAATACACTCTTCCGGGCTGCCCGCGTGCAGGGAGGTAATTAGCCCTTCATGGCCGGAGCCGATAATTTTCAGCGCATCCCACGCTTCCCGCCCGCGAATTTCCGCCAGCAGAATTCTGTCCGGGTTCATTCGATAATTCGCCCGTATCAGCCTGCCGGGGGTGATAATCGCCTCGTCGGTGGCCTCTGCCGGGTAAAACAGATGCACATAATTGGTGTGGTGGTAAAACCGGATTTCGGGGTTGTCTTCAATTGTCGTCAGCCTGAGATGCGACGGAATATAGTGCAGCAACGTCTTCATGTAGGTGGTTTTACCCGCGCCGGTTTCCCCCACAATAAAGAGCGTTTTGCCGTACTCGACGGCTTTTTCAATAAAGCGGGGGATGTCCCCGTTGTTGTAATAGCGGGTCAGTTCCTCGTCCTTGCTTTCAGCCTGCTCCTGACCGGTTACGCGGTGATAAAAGCCCGCCTCAATCCACGACTGATGCGTTTTCTGCGCATATGACGGTTTGCGCAGCGTAATGGACACGGTATTCCGCTCGCAAGCCGGGGGAATAATGGCCTGAATGCGTTCGCCGGACTCCAGCGTGGCGGACAGAATTGGCGACGTGTCATCAATATTATCGTCATGCCATGAGGCCAGCGCGTTGGCAAAGGCATGGCACTGGCGCAAGGTGACCGGCGATTCATGCCTCTGCCATCGACCGTTTATTTTGGTGTGGATCTCGCCGGGGCGGTTAATGGCGATTTCCGTCAGGCCTGCCAGGGGTAGAAATTCACCAAATAACTGGTTTTTCATAAAATCCAGCGACAGGTTTTCAGCGTTCATACCACCTCGTTTTCAGACGCAGTTGATAAACGGAAGAGAAATCGATATCCGTGCCGGTCATGATGCCGATCACCTCCCCCTGATTGAGGTACATCGTGGGCGGGATATTGATGCTGTTTTCCAGGGCCGTTTTTGCCATCTCCGAGGCGGCAGCACGCGTATTCTCGGTGTAGTCGGTATTACGGTCCTTCCCCGGCGCTGTATTCGCCGCCGCTGCGGCGACGTCCTGCACTGTGCTCAACATCAATGCATTGCCGAACCGCTCCCAGAAATGGGTATCGATCCTGCCGCTAATCCCGGCCTCTCCCAGCGGGCCGCTGGCCTCGGTATCGGTCAGCGGGATGTGCAGGCTGCCGGGCTCCGGTGTGCGTAACGCCGTCCAGATGACAAACATCCGGCTCCGGCCCTGTTGCAGTGCGCCGGTGCGGTAGATGCCACGGGCGACCGTGCCTGCCGGGAGCAGCTTCACGTGATGACTGGCGCTGTAGACATCCTCGCTGATGAGGCAGGAAATCCGTCCGCCGACATCGGAAACAAAGCGTTGCATCATCGAGCAGGGAATGTAGCTATCAACCGGCAGGTAGAGATCGGGATCGAGACCGAGCCGCCGGACGTGGGTGACGTTTGCCACGCCGGGAGCGGCGTCTTTTATCTCCGGGTCAGGCGCGGTAGTGGGCTTTTGCTTGTCAGTGCCGGAGGCGGTGACGTGGGAAGCCGATGCGGTATCTGACGCCTGATTTAACCCGTCGGCCAGGGCGGCGGCCTTGTTTAACGCGGGCGGTGCTGGCGGTGGCGGGGTAGCCTGCGTCTGGCGATGATCCGTTGTGGTTGCCGGTCTACTCTGCTCGAACAGACCGAACGGATGACGGTCCATACCGAGGTTTTTACGCGCAGGCGGTATTGCGCCGGTCGGCGGTAGCGGCTGGGTTTCCGTCACCTTGTCATCGCTGTGTTTGACTGCGCCAAAAAAGCGATCCCCACTCCATGCCAGCAGCATCAGCACCGCCAGACTGAGCAGGCTGACCAGCAGCGTTCGGCGACTGGCGGGTTTTTTAAAGCGGGTGACGTCCGGCTGACCGGGCGGTGTGTTGTGCGCCGGTGTCTGGCTTTCTCTCGCGGCTCTGGCGTGTTCACGGGCTTCGGCTTCCCGTTCAGCCACGGTTTTTTCCGCTGTATCCGGGATGGGATGGTCTGTCATTTGGCCTCCAGCGTGACGGCGGGCGAAACGGTGTCACCAGCGCTGACGGCGACGTTGCCGAATGCGGTATTCTCAATGCCGACCACCGCGCGGCCATAACGCAACACCAGATGCGGCGACATGGCCTGCACGACCATCACGGTGTAGTTCCCGTGTTTGGTGATTAGGGGCGTGACGGTTTGTTCCTGCTGGTTAACGACCCGAAACAGTGACGGCAGGATTTTGGTGGCTGAAAAGCCGAGGGTGATAAAGCGGCCATCATCGTAGGCAAAATCCGGTGCAATCGCTGCCGAGTCCGCCGCGACCCGCTTGGTATAGCGCCAGTTTCGCGGTGTGGTGGCCTGCTCGAAAGCGGCCGCAATCTGTTGCTTTTCCTGTGCCTCACGCAGGCGTTGCAGGTGGGCGGCATCGGCGGCGGCTGATTGCCTGCGCGCTTCATCGGGATAGTGAAAACGGATAATGAAGGCCTGCGAGGGCGAGTCGTTATCCAGCACGTTAAGCTCCAGACTGTAATCACGTTTGGATGTCACCACCAACAGGTTGGTTTTCCACTCTTTGGCGGTCGGCAGAAACACCTTGTTGACGTTATTGCCGTTGTCCTCCGTTACCGGCTGGATGACAGGGTTAGGGCTGACGTCCACCCGGTTATCGCTTTTGGTCACTCGCCAGCCTTTGGGAAAACCGGTCTGGGCGTCGAGCACCGCTTCATCGTCATCGAACAGGAGCGTGGTGAGGTAGCCGGGGCGGGTGTTGACGACGGTGGCATTCTGGCTGTCATAGGTGACATGCTGTATGCGGCTGTCATACGCGCTGCCGCGTGGTATCGCGGCCCCCCAGACGGCGCACGACGCCAGCATCAGCCCTATCAGTACGGTGTTCTTCAGCATCACTCCCCCCTCAGTTCTTTATCGCGCTGGTAGCTGGTGACGATGAACCCCAATGGGTTCACTTCTCGCTGGCTGTCCGTCAGTTGTTTGCGGGGGAGGTAGCGGTAAGTCAGGCGGATGTTCCAGATATCCGTTTTGACCGTGTTATCCGCAATGCGGCGGATTATGCGTTTAACTCGCAAGGTTGCAAGGTGGTCAGGGGCGGTGGCGGGGGCGTGAATGTTGGAAATAATCTCGACAGACACGACGTATTCCGCTTTATTGAACATGACGTCGGGGGCCTGACTGCCGTTAAACTCGTCGAGGTAATCCCGGTTCACGCTGTCGCTGTTGAAGAGCTGCACGTCGTCATAATCGCGCTGAAGCGAAAAATAGTTATAGCCTTCGCGCAGCCGGACATACTGGGCGGATAGCGCATGAGCCAGCGCTGTTTCGGTAGCGATATCCTTCTCCTTGAGACGGGTCATGTATTCATAGCGCCCGGTCTGTTTATCCACCGACCATAATTCGATGTCGGTGGTTTTCAGCGGCAGCAGGATAATCAGCGCGGTTATCGTCAGCGCTGCCAGCGCAAACCCGGTTGCCGCCATGCGCCACGCGCGCTTTTTTTCCCGTTCATCCTTTTCCAGCAGAACCGCTTCAAAGGTGCGGGATGACGCAATGAGGTTTTCTGTTTCAGACATGTGTTGTCAGCTCCTGAATAATCGCGGGGGAATTGACCGGTTTAGGATCGCCGGATACCGGTGGAAGGTCGTGTTGATGCCCTGCGCAGCCCGTGAGGATGCACAGCATCAGAAAGACAATGCTGGATTTCATGGAAAGCCCTTGTTAACGGATACAGATATGCCGTACCGACGGCGGTTGCCTCGGCACTCTGTGACGAGTTGGGGAGTGAGAAAGAAATTAGCGAGGACGCTGTTGGTTAAGGCGCTTCATACTCTCAATGGCGGCGGCACGCTTTTGCCAGGCGGAGATGGCGTTGCCGGTGCCCGTGGCGATGAGTGTCCCGGCGGCATGGCTGCCTTTGGCGGCCAGCCGGGCCGCCGCCGCGCCGGTTTTCATCGCCGGTTTTGCTGCTTCAGATGACGTGCTCGCCAGACCGCGTAAGCCGCTCATGGTGGCCCCCTGCAAGGTGGCCTGAACGGCGATACCGCCTAATGCACCGGCGATTTTCGCTGCAAACCAAATAATGACGCCGGAAATAACGCCCGCAACACAACACTGAACACCAAGCGTAATGATATTGGCGCTGTCGGCAAAATTAACCGCCTTATCTAAGATACCATTGAGGTAATTAATGACGATCCTGATTGATAAAGCCGAAAACATCATTGTAAGGATGACCGTAAAAATAATTTTCATCCAGTTGTTAAACATTGGAGTCAGGAACCCATACAACAGGCAGAAAATAAATAATGGCGCGGTCGTCGTCATTAATACAATGATAATTTCGGCTAACAGGTTAACCGTAGCGCCAAAAAGCAGTGTGACAATAACACCGCCCCAGACCAGAATTTCGGCAATACCGCCGTTGAGCTTTACATAGGCGGAATCATCCTGTTGATAAAGTTTTTGCCCAATGGTCTGTGCTTTATCCCAGACGGTATCGAGCAATGACCAGACATTATCATCACCGCTGACGCCGTCTTTTAAGCCGTTAATGGCCGCAATGGCTAAATTCAGCCAGCCATCGAGATTTAAAACGAAGGTCATGATTAATAACATTCGCCCTATATCCCACATGACATCTTCGACGGGTGTTTGGCGTTTTCCGGCCAGGGTTTGATAACCCTGATAAGTGACAAATACAGTGAAGGAACTGACGGCGATAATACTTATCATATCGCCATAGACGGAGGTTTGCCCCCGCAGTATGGCTTGTAGGCCGTCAGTGATCGTGTTGTTCATTCCAACAAACATACCACCCGACATAGATTGCCCCTTTAGTTCAAATTGGGAACCTTGGCCTTTTCCTGACGGAGTTCGAATCGCGCTGCTCGTGCATTTTTGCAATCCTGCGAGTCTTCCCCGGATGACTCACACGCCTGATATCGCTGGTTCATTTCATCTGGGTGCGCTTTGTACCATTGTGTTGATTTGGGGTTATCACATCCTGTTAGGCAGAATGCGCCCCAAATAACCGAAAAAATGCACAGTGACGTTTTCATGCTTGCCCTCTCAATGATTAAAATCGGGAACCGGTGCGGCAAGTTGCTGCTCATTGAATGCATTTTGCCGTTGCTGCTCCAGCAGTGTTGCCCGCTGTTCCGTCTGCCGGACAGACATCTCCCACTGGCTGGTCAGGGCGTTCAGTTGCACGCTTTTGGCCGCGACGGCATTCGCCAGGTCCTGTGACTCTTTCGAATCTTTGGCATTGGCGATGCGGTCAGACAGGTCTGCGATGTCGTTCAACGTGCCCGTCATCCTGTCCTGAACCTCACGGGTATTCTCAATCGCCAGTGCCTGATTGAGTAACAGCTGTTTGCAACTGTCCTGATAACGCAGGGATGCGCGGGACGGGTTACAGCTATCAAACGATTGGTATTTTTTATATAACCCCTGAAGCGCGGAAGAATAGGAACCGTCTGGATTGGTCAGCAGGTCATCCAGTGAAATACCGTTCTTGCGAAGCGCGTCGATATCGTCTTTCAGGCTTTTTGCCTCGCGGAGAAACCCCTGAATATCTCGTATCCCTGTTGCCGTCGCCAATTGCTGTTTATAAGCATCCAGCTCGTCTTTATAGTGGGTAACGGTTTCCTGCCATTGTTTGAGTTTTTGCATCCATTGATTAATCGACTCGGCATTGTTGACGGCATCAAACACCGGGATACCGGCACTTATCGCCGGTGCGGACAGCCAGAGCGAGAACGCCAGGAAGAGATATCGGGTTTGCATGGTGAGTTACCTCCGAAGTGAATCTCAGATGGCCTGTTCGAGGAAGGCCGCTTTCCAGTCGTGAGGGGACATGCCTTCCTGATAAAGCGCATCAAACCGTTTCAGGTTGTCTTCGCTTCCGCTCAGAAGTGTGGTGAGGTTGCCGAGGCCCGATAAATCCATTCTTGCCAGGGCGACAAAAGGCCGGGTTTCACCGGCGCGCAGCGGTGTTTTCACGATGACCATATAATGCTCGCCCGGGTCCAGACGACGGACGGTGTCATACACGCTGTCGGGGACGTTCACTTTCTCCACGTAATCCGCCCGGCTGGCTTTGGGATTGGCGAGAAAGATCTGCGTGCTGCACTGTTCAATAATCGCGGGCGCGATGGGGTGCCTGACAATTTCATCGGGGGACTGGGTGGCGGGGATAAAAATGCCGTTCAGTTTGCGGATCACCTTGAGCATATTGAGGGAGAATTTGGAAAACTCGACATCCGCCAGCCATTTCCAGAATTCATCCATGAACATCACCAACCGGCGACCGTCCAGCAGGCTGGTGACGCGGAACAGCAGGTAAAAGGTGATCGGGCCGCGGATGTCGTCGTCATCCAGAAATTCCGTTCCATCGATGCCGATGTTATCGCTTTCGCCGATGTTAAAGCTGTCCTCCGCGTTATCGAAAATCCAGCCGAATTCGCCGCCCTGCGCCCATTGTTTCAGACGGATGCGCAGCCCGTTGGTTCTGGCCTCGCGGGTCGGCGGCTCGGGCAACACCTCCAGCAGCCGGGTAATGCCATAACGGCGCAATTCCGGCGGGTAGTCCTGCATCAGGGTATCCACGGCGGCGCTGATGCGCGCTTCATCGCGTGGGTCGAGCGGTTTGCCGTTGCGACGGCACAACATGCGGACCAATTGCTTGATAAAGCTGATGTTGCGTCGGGTTGGCGCAAGTGAAAACGGATTGAACCCGGCAGGCGTACCGGTGCGGATGCGGAAGTAACGCCCGCCCATCTGGCGGATCGACATCTCGGCGGCCCGGTCTTTATCAAAGTAAACGGTGGTCAGCCGTTTACCGGGGGTAGCGGCGGAAAATGTCGCCGGGTGGCGGTACTTCTGCATCAGGTGTTGCATCATCGTCATCAGCAGGGTCTTCCCTGAGCCGGTTTTGCCGATGATGGCGGTATTCCCCGGTGTTTTCTCGTTAAAATCATCCCGCCCGACCTGGCTGTCGTGCAGGTTCAGGTAATAACCGCCGCCGCCGGGCGATGTCAGAATGGCGATGGCGTCACCCCACGGGTTGCCGCTGCGTTTGTGAGGGTGAAAGTTATGCAGGCTGCCCAGATCCGCGTAATTCTGGCTGCTGACGACCACCAGCCGGGGGCGAAAGGTGTACATGCCGGGCAGTTGAGCCAGATAGGCCGCAGGTAACGACAGCGTGGACAGCGAGGTCATGATACCGAGGTCGGTAAACGGCTGGGCCAGCGCGTGGGTCTCCCTGACCACCTGCTCGGCACTGGCCGACGACACCAGCAGGGAAAAATGGTATTTGCCGCAGGACACATGCCCGGACTGGAGCAGATCGCGCAAGACAACCAGCTCTTCACGCTGTGACAGGGCGTCATCGTCGGTCGCGTTCAGCCGTTTTTCCGCCAGCCGGATATGGTGTTGTGCTTCATCCCGCGCCATGCAGGTGAAAGACTGCGTCAGTACGTACTCGCTTTCGGCATACAACAGCGCATCCAGCAGGCCGGCCGCGGTCTCCGGTGAATAGTCCTTGATTTCCAGACTGCGAAAGAAACGGGAGCCGCCGACGGTCTGGCATTCGGCGGTATCGGTGGTAAAAAACACATCCGGTGTACTGAGCGTGAGGTAAAACGGTGAGCGTGTCACCGCCACCGGCTGCCATTGGCCGGTGATCAGGCGATGGTAGAACGCCAGTTGCGAGGAGTAGACCCGTCCTTTCTCCTCATAGGTTCCCAGAGGGGTCGCCATATAGCGTGACAGCGCGCTGCCGAGTGCGGCATGGTGCTCCAGCATGATCTTCAGCGCCTGATCCAGCGCCGCCTGCCTTTTTCCGGCGGGCTGTGTCTTCATGGCCTTTTTCTCCAGCGCGGAGAAGGGCGCATAACAGACGGTGAAAAACAGCCGATGCCGCCAGAGCGGCTTCGCGTTGAGTGCCCGGTAATAGCGCGTTGCGACCTCGTCTGAAAACGGAATGCCCGAGGTTGCCTCGAAGGCATCCTGATAGGTCTCCCGGATGCGGTGAATATAGAACGTGACCGGCAGCCCTTCATAGGCGCGGATCAGGTTGTTGAGATGGCTTGTCATCAGCGTCAGGTGATGTTCATCCTCAGATTCAAACACGGTGCCGCCCAGCTCCCAGGAGGCGACGAAATCACCGTGGCGGTTTCTGATGACGTGCGGGTGAAGGTGGGAAGAGTAAGGGATGTATTTATCCAGCGTGATGCGCGCGTTTAATTTCATCTTGTCGGTAAACTCCGAAATATCGACGGCGTCATACCGGCTTGCCAGCATCGCCGTCGCCCCGAAATGGCGATTGGTGGCAAACCGGCCACGGGTTTTAAACGCCAGCCACAACAGCCCGAAATAATGGATATCGGCTCTGGCCTTCGCCCGCATTTCCAGCCAGGCCGGGATCAGCAGCAGTGCAAGGTAATAGCGGGTGTAAACCGACAGCAGGACGATGGCCCCGCTGACGAGAACGAACGGGACAAGGGGGATACCCATAATGGCGGCGGGCCGGGTGAGCGCTTTATTCAGGGTGGTCATCGGTTTTCCCCTAGGATGCCCAGTACGCGCCAAAGCCGGATGCGCCGACGATCAGGATGGCCCCGATGATGACGTTGCGCATGTCATGCAGGCTTTTACCGTCAAACAGCACCTTGTAACCCACCCACATGGTGGCCAGTGTGATGGTGACGGCGGCCAGCCCCAGCAGACCGGTTGACGTGTTGCTCAGCGTGTCGTTGGCTTTGGTAAATCCGCTGCCTGCCGCTAGCGCCTGGCCGGAAATGAAGGCGGGGAAAAAGGCCGGTAAGTATTTACGTTTTTGCATCGTCATTTCTCCTCATAGCTCACAGGGGGGATACATCGCCGCGAAGGACGGCGTTGGGGTAGCGCAGGGTGGTCGAAACCGGTGTAGTGGTGTCGGCAAGCTCACCGCGCAGCACGGTGGCCGGATAATGCATCGCTGACGTGGCCTGGCTGGCGCGACTACGCGTGCGGTCTTCCTGCGTTGACGGGACGGCATAGCCAATACGCTGGAGATAGCTGGTCTGGCTAAAGGCGGATTCGGGCTGTTGACCGGCAGTGAAATTACCGGCGTAGTAGCAACTGAGTGCGCGTTGCAGCGTGCCGCCGCGCTGATAGCAGTCGGTAAGGATGCGCTCAAAAACAGACAGATTGGTACACGGGTCTAACAACGCCCGGGCGGTCACGCCGTAATGCCGGAAATGGGTGCTGGTGATTTGCATCAGCCCGACCGAATAGCGGCGACCCCTGGCCTCTATCCGGTTGATGATGTTGACGGCCATTTCATCGCGGGTGGGCTGATGAGAAATGACACCTGCGCTGCCGGGTGTTCTCTCCTTCTTCGGCACGATTTCAGCGATGGCGTAAGGATTAAAGCCGGATTCCACCTTCGCCACATCCAACGCGGTGGACGGGTGAATGCTGGCGGCACACTGCATCGCCGCCGCCAGAAAGGCTGTCGGGGAAAGCATGATTGCCTCGGTGACGTCATTCAGGTTACACATTGCCACCAGGCAACCTGATGGCGGGGGAACGGTGCGTTACGGCTGGGCGTCCATTGTGCCGGGCTCCGCTGGTGGTGCGTCGCTGTCGTCCCGGGGTTCGAGAAGCACCAGCTTACCGGAGACGGCAAGGCCGGGTGTCAGGACGATGTTCAATCCGGGTTTACCGTGATGAGCGAAGGCTACGCCGACCTTGGTCCAGAATGTGTTTTTTTCTCCGCGTGAGTCGGGCGGGCTTTCCTGCGTGACAAACACGTGATAAGTAGGTTTTCGCATGGTATTTCCTTTAATCAACAAGAGTGATGAGTTAAACAGAGAGGTCACATCCCGATTCTGCATTCCGGTTTCAACGGGTCAGCGAGAACATTCAGCGGCACCCTGAATTGTGGTTACGTGACAGCCCGACCCAACTTGTTAAAGAGCAATACCGGCCCCTGACGACTACACGTCCATCACGCTCGCCAGGGGAAGGTGGCAGGGTTAGCGTGCAATAGTTCATTCGGGGGGGAAATGGGAAAATCAAAAAGGAAATAAGAGAGAAAATGTATAGTGTGGTAATTATTTGAGTGATGGATTTTATTGGATTGGGTTTGAGTTGGTACGCTTGTGGTTTAGGGATATACCTAATCTGACAGGCTGCTTTGTGCCAAGAGCAGACATTGTTAGATTCACAGTGAATCATTCAGCCGGGAGCTGGTCAGCAGCGTGCTCTAAGCTATTTACTAGATTAGGTTAACCATTTATGCTATGCGAGCAACTTAAAATTAGTATGTGGCTGAGTTTCATATATTGAGAGAAAAATGACTTTAACAGAACTAAAAGAAACCTGTATTTTTAGATATAGAAACTTTAACAAAAATACAAAGAGAGAAGTGGCCAATTTTGAAATGTGGCATTCAAATATCGAGGGATTGAACGACCCTTTCGAATTCCCTATTATAGTTAGCTGGGATAAACTACACAGCAAAGATAAGTCACTTTTAGTTAAATACGCTTTGAAATATAAAATATTAAGTGAAGATGAGTTATCTAAAATGCTCATGGACGAAAAAACTTATGGTGTACAGGGTGTGCACAGAGTAATAATGGAAAATCTAGAGCGCGCAACTATAGCATTAAATGACTATGTAAATACTTTATTAGTCTGTTGTTTCAGTGAAAACATGGAATCACCCCTCATGTGGTCACATTATGCAGATGGAATGAGAGGGGTATGCATTGCATATAGCAGAAAGTCTTTTGAAAATCACGAAAACTTTAATTTACAACCGGTAGTATACAATACTCATCCTATAGAGTTCAATCACGACGATATAAAAACCATTCCTGTAATCAATGAATTTAAATCTTTCGATTTTAAAAACTCAGAGCATATTTTATCTGAAGGGCGGTTGGTTAGATTGAAATCCCAAAAGTATTTATTCCAAAAACATATAAGTTGGGGGTATGAAAGTGAAATAAGAAATATAGTTGATCCCAATAAAAGACTTAATGGACAGCTGGTATCATTCCCAAAATCGGCTATTAAAGCAATAATAGTTGGGTGTAAGATGCCTTCTCGTAATGCAAGGATGATCCTGCGATTTTGCAGAAAGAATAATCTTTCATTGTTTGTTGCTTATCCTGATAAGGCTAACTACAAAGTTAATATTGAAAGTATCATTTAACATCTTGAATGTAACATAACATATTTTATTGAGTCGGAAGCTTAATCTTTCTCGAAAATAATACATTTCATTGTGATAATTTATCAAGTGGTAGCGTAATAATGAAGCTATAAATACAATTTCGCGAATAAGTTCATGAGGACGATTTTCCTTACATAGCTAAATTAATGTCCGTTCCTCGCTCATTGCCGACTGTCAGGGGTAATAATGCTCTAATAAAAAACACCTTCATATCAGGTTTGAGTCAATACAGACAGGTAATAATAGCGACGAATTTTTGCTTAGCGTTTAACGCTAATAATAAGCGTTGTCTTTATGAGAAGAGTAAGTAACGCACAGAGAAGCTATATTCGCTGCGCGTATATTCAATTATCATCGCTGACGGCGTTCAATAATAGCCTGGCATTCCGTGCAGGTTGTCACACCTGGCAGCGTTTGCCGTCGCTTCTCAGGAATAGGCTCACCACATAGGCGGCAGTAATGTAATGAAGGCGTGGTTGCTGGCTTAAAACGATTCTGTTCAATCATCTCTTCCAGTCGTTGCTCATTAAATTCCTGATCGCGATCGATCTCATCTGGCATGTGGTGTCCTCCTGTTCGATGCTTCCTTTTCGCAAAGGGTGATACGGTTCCAGACAACGGTGAACGAAGGCCTTTCCTTTAGTGAGGACAACGCTTCGGTGATCTGCATCATTGCTTCCAGCGCGTCAGGCGTTTCCAGGTTTTCAGGTCGGCTTTTCTGCCATAACCGCCAGATTTCGGCATCAGTGGTTTCATCGGGGATAGGCGTTCGGCCATAAGGGATGGTGACACCCAATAACCGACGACGAGTGCAGACCTCGTTTGAGGTGAGGCCAAAAAAGTGGTGCAGCAGGGTGATTGATCCTCCCAGCCTGATGGCACGGTTAATCTGTTGTTGGCGTAGCGCTTCCTTGCGGGATAACGTCAGAATCTGTTGTAGGACTTCATGGCGGACAGTGACCGCCATAAATTGCGCTGATGCCCGGCTGACGATAAACAGTTCGTCGAGGGAGAGCTGATTGAGGGCATTTAATTCGTCAAAGGTGAACCCTAACGTCTCACAATAACGAAAATTACCGTCCTTGAGCGCAGCAAGGGCGTGTGTTAACACCGCGTAATTCAATGAGGGGATCATAAGGTGATATCCTCCATCAGCGCGTTAAGCGGTTGGCTAATTTGAAGTTAATCCATTCGTCAATTTCAGATTCGAGCCAGGCCACGCTGGCGGGACCAATCTTTATTGAGGCCGGAAAGGTTCCGTCTTTCATATACAGATAGATTTGCGAGCGCTTCAGGCCAGTTTTTTCTTCCACTTGTCTCAGACGCAATAACTGATGAGATGACATAGGTTCCTCCAGTGCAGAATGGCGTATGCCCGGAGAAGACAAAAAAACACAGCGAGTGACGGAGTGAAAGTTGATGAGCCCGTATTACGGATATCACCATCCTTAATACGGGTTTTTAGACAATATCGCGGAATTGTTTTTCTATAACTCAGCGTTTATTTAACCAGAAGAAGTCTTTCACGTGGTTCGGTGCAATTTTTCCGATGACGGTTGGGTGCCCATGACCTTTCTGCTACCACGATGTTTATGGCAAACTCTTTATAGGCGGTTGTATTGTTACCACCCGTGATTACACGTGATCTGACAAGGTATGTTTATTGACTGGTCGGCCATTATCGCCAGTCTGGCAGGTGCGGAAGTCGTGGTGAATACACGCTGGGGGAGGCCTGGCGCTGAACTCGCTATTGGTGACCAGCATGTTCTATTGACTGATGAAAGCCAGTACCCGCTATACGCTGAGAACCGCGGGTTGCCAAATTAAAAGACAGAGCCTAATCCTAACCACTCCTCTTGCTTCGAAATAACTCAAGCACGTCTTGCGCAAACTGATCATCCACTATGTAGAAATAGCATTCCGGTACGTCCAGTACGCGAGCAAACTCGCACACCAGCTCGAAGGTCGGCTTGTGCGTACCGTTTTCATAATGAGACAAGCGTGAGTAAGCCGTAGCTTCTTCAAGCCCAGCCAGTACACCCAGTTTTTCCTGAGTGAGTTTAGCGTGCAAGCGTGCTTCTTTGAGTCTTTTGGGGATCATGCCGTGTTCCCAATGAGGATTTCACGGAGATCTTTAGCATTGCTCAATAGAATTTATCTTTAGAGTTCATAAAGATGGTGATTTGTATTTATAGGGATCGCTAATTTTTTCAATTAATTAGATTTGTTTTTTCTCCACTGAACCAACTCGCCAGCATGCAACTTCAGCATGGCTTCAGCAAAGCTGTCATCCAGCGTGTAGAAGTATCCTTCCGGTACATCCAGTATTTTGGCAAACGTGCATATCAGCTCAAATTTTGGTTTGTGCCTGCCATTCTCATAGTGTGACATTCTTGAGTAGCCCGTCTCCTCAGAAATCCCGGCGGCTATCGCCAGTTCTTCCTGTGAAATCTTTGCACGTTCTCTTGCGGCTCTTAGACGCTGCGGAACCATAACTTTTCCTGTTATTGGTTATATTGACATCATCTTTAGCATTCCTTAAGATGAATCATCTTTAGACTTACTAAAGATAACATTCATCCACTTATCCTTATTGGACTTCAAGTCTTTGAATGAGGTAAACAAAATGGCTAATATCGACTGGCATTCCGCCGACATTATTGCCGGGCTTCACAAACGGGGAACTACGATGGCCGCTGTGTCTCGGGCGGCGGGGTTGAATTCCTCCACGCTGGGTAATGCGCTTAATCGCCCGTGGCCTAAAGGGGAACAACTGATTGCTGATGCATTGGGCGTACCGGCCTATGAGATTTGGCCGAGCCGCTATTTTGACGAGCAGGGGCAGTTAATCCCGCGCACCCCACGCTCTCGCCCCCGGTATACTCAGGATAAATGATCGTTAGCTATGCCTGCGGCAAAGCAGGCAGAGAAGGGCAGCGATAGGAGTATCCCTTTCATGTTTAAATCACACTCATTAGCGTGATTTTCGTTCACTTTTATCCTGTTTACCTCTGTTCTTTGTGGCCCGATGCTATCGGGCCAGTCTTCGTGCATGAGACGCAGGTATACCCGTTGGTTTTCTTTGGACTCAATAAGTTGAGGGGTGGATGCCGCAAGACATGGCGGGTAGGGTGCCGACACTATCTTTACCTCTTGAGTGGGTCTTTAGTCTCACAAATCAGCATGATGAAGCCGGATTATCTGGTGCTGTCTTTCCCCGTGCCGGAATGCCTTTCTTTACCACTCGACGGGATATCTGGCACAGCAATATGCGGTAAACACATTGGCATCCCAGCGTTCATAAAAATCAAAACCGTGATTACAATCACAAAAAACAAGTCACTAATAGATCGAAAAATAGTCACCTACAGAATGATCACAAAATCTGCGCAACTTCTTGCTCACTTTCCAGCATAAATCCCTGTTTGCGCAATGGATGCCGTTTTTTCGGGAGGTCTGCGCAATTTTTTGCTCAAGTTTGACTTAGGGAAAATGGCGATATTATTTTTCCCTTTAAAAACAACAGAATAAAAACTGGCACAGTCATTGCTTTGTAAACGGTGAAGTCACACTAACCGTTCAACAACAAGGAGCAAGACTATGCCAACTCCATGCTATATCAGCATCGAAGGTAAAACTCAGGGCAATATCACCGCCGGTGCCTTCACCTCTGACTCCGTCGGCAACATCTACGTGCAGGGTCACGAAGACGAGATGCTGGTGCAGGAATTCAAACACATCGTCACCGTCCCGACCGACCCGCAGTCCGGCCAGCCTGCCGGTCAGCGCGTGCACAAGCCGTTCAAGTTCACCGTCGCCCTGAACAAGGCCGTCCCGCTGCTGTATAACGCGCTGGCCTCCGGCGAAATGCTGCCGACCGTGACCCTGAAGTGGTACCGCACCTCTGTCGAAGGCAAGCAGGAGCATTTCTTCACCACCACCCTCACCGACGCCACCATCGTCGACATCAACAACCAGATGCCGCATTGCCAGGACCCGTCCAAGCAGGATTACACCCAGCTTATCGAAGTGTCGCTGGCCTACCGCAAGGTGGACTGGGAGCACACCGTGGCCGGGACTTCCGGCTCTGACGACTGGCGCGCGCCGATCGAAGCGTAATGGCCATCAACCCGGACTCCGGTCCGGGTGTTGTCGTTTTCAGCCTGCCCTGAGCGATGGCGACGGTTATCGCTGAGTGCGGACGCAGACAGGGAATAAGGAGGACGTCAGGTGGCCAACAGTACCGGATTGCAGTTTACCGTGAAGGTCGGCGCGTTGCCGGACACCACCTTCGCGGTGGTGGATTTTGAACTCAGTGAGGCGCTGAACCAGCCGTTTGCGCTGTCGCTCAATCTGGCCAGCAGCCAGCCCGGCATCGACTTCGGCGCGGTGCTGGACCAGCCGTGCGAGCTGCTGGTGTGGTACGACGGCGAACTGCAGCGCCGGGTCAGCGGTATCGTCAGCCGCTTTGCCCAGGGCGACACCGGTTTTCGCCGTACCCGCTACCAGGCCGAAGTGCGCCCGGCGCTGTGGCGGCTCGGTCTGCGTACCAACGCCCGTATCTTCCAGACCCAGAAGCCGGACACCATTATCAGTACCCTGCTGGAAGAAGCCGGAATTACCGATTACGCCTTCGCCCTGCGCCACGAGCATGCGGTGCGCGAGTACTGCGTGCAGTACCGCGAAAGCGACCTGGCGTTCATCCACCGGCTGGCGGCGGAAGAGGGGCTGTTCTACTTCCACGAGTTCGAAGCCGGGAAGCACCGGGTGGTGTTTGCCGATGACGCCGGTGCGCTGACCAAAGGCCCCGAGCTGTTCTTCAATCTCGCCACGCAAGGCTTGTCGGAAGGGGCGTATGTGCGGCGTTTCCGCTACGCCGAAGCGGTCAGTACCGCCGAGGTGGCGCTGAAGGACTACAGCTTCAAGACCCCGGCCTACGGGCTGCTGCACAACAGGATGAGCAGCGAGCTGGACCACCAGCGTGAATCCTACCAGCACTTTGATTATCCCGGCCGCTTCAAGCAAGACCCGAGCGGTAAAGCGTTTACCGGCTACCGGCTGGACGCGCTGCGTGCCGGGGCAATGACCGGCAGTGGCGAATCCAACGCCGCCGAACTGATGCCGGGTGGCACCTTTACCCTCACAGAGCACCCGAACCCGGCATTCAACCTGGCCTGGCAGGTGGTGGCGGTCACCCACAGCGGCCAGCAGCCGCAGGCGCTGGAAGAAGAAAGTGGCGGCGAGCCGACCACCATCAGCAACAGTTTCGAGGTGGTGAAAGCCACCACCACCTGGCGTGCGGCCATGCCGTACAAGCCGATGGTGGACGGCCCGCAGATTGCCACCGTGGTGGGTCCGGCGGGGGAAGAGATTTACTGCGACGAGTTTGGCCGGGTGAAGCTGCAGTTCCCGTGGGACCGCTACGGTGCCAGCGACGACCAGAGCTCCTGCTGGGTACGCGTCAGCCAGGGCTGGGCCGGGGGGCAGTACGGCCTGATTGCCATTCCACGCATCGGCCATGAGGTGGTGGTGAGCTTTCTGGAAGGCGACCCGGACCAGCCCATCGTCACCGGGCGCACCTTTCACGCCACCAACCCCTCGCCGTATCCGCTTCCGGCCAACAAAACCCGTACCTCGCTGCGCACCAGTACCCATAAAGGGGCCGGGTTCAACGAACTGCGCTTTGAAGACCAGGCCGGGCAGGAAGAGGTGTTTATCCACGCCCAGAAGGACATGAACACCGTGGTGCTGAACAACCGCAGCACGGCGGTCAACGCCAGCCATACCGAGAATGTCGGCGGCGACCAGACCGTGGTGGTGCAGCACAACCAGACGGTGTCGGTGAAGGAAAATCAGGTCACCGAAATCCAGGGCGAGCAGACCGTCGCCGTCACCAAAAACCGCCACACCACCGTTGACGACAACGAGTCGCTGCAGGTGAAAAACAATATCGCCATCCAGTCCCAGAGCGGCGACATCCTGATTGCCACCGCGGGTGGCTTCATCGCCATCGACAAGGACGGCAACATTTCCATTACCGGCAAAGGACTGGTGCTGAACGGCACCCGTATCGATTTGAACTGAGGGAGCAGCACGCATGTATCAGATGAACGAAGGCACCCTGGCTATTCCGGCGGGCTGGCGCGACGAGTCGCTGCACGTGTTTGTGCTGCCGGGCGACACCGCCAATCTGGTGGTCAACCGCACACCGATTGAATTCGGCCTGTCGCCGGACACCGTCTATGAACAGACGCTGGCGCAGTTTTCCTCCCACCTGAAGGGCTATCAGGAGCGCGCCGCCTGGGAACTGACGCTGGACGGTCAACCCGCACGCGGGCTGGAGTACAGCTGGCGCTCGCCGGAAGGCCCGATGCACCAGGTGGTGGTGATGCAGGTACGCGGCGAGCTGCTGCTGACCTTTACCCTCACCGCCGCCGGTGAGCTGCAGGATGAACAGAAAGCCGCGCTGCTGGCGGTTATCGAGACGTTCAAAGCCGCGTCCTGAAGGGAGTCACGATGCTCAACGATATTCTGAGCCGGGTGGCCCGGGTGGGGGCCATGCATGCCGGAAACCGTCCCAACCCGCCCGCCGACCGGCCGCAACCCTGTCAGGGTAAACCGCCAACGTCGCCGGGTAAGACCATCAAACACAAGAGTTTTCTCGGTGCACTGGCCGGGGCCGTGGCCGGGGCGCTGGTGGCAGCGGCCGTGGCAGCCGTGGCGGTATTTCTGGTGGGGGTGACCGGCGGACTGGCGGTGGCGGCCGTCGGGGCACTGGCCGTGTTTGCCGCCGGTGACCTGATTTCCGCCGTCACCAACAAGGTGTCGGCGATGGTGGACAGTGCGTCACCGGCCTTCGGGCCGGTGGCGTCCGGCTCGGGTAACGTGTTTGTTGAAAAACAGCCCGTCGCCCGCGCCACGAAAGACACCGTTGCCTGCACCAAGCACAACAGCCCGCAACTGATTGCCCAGGGCAGCGAGTCGGTGTTCGTGAACGACGCACCAGCCGCCCGTATCGACGATAAAACCGTCTGTGGTGCCACTATCAAGGAAGGGGCCTCAACGGTATTTTTCGGCTCCGGGCAGGGCACCTATCTGGAGATTGCCGACGAGTTCAGTTGGTGGGAAAAGGCGCTGCTGATTGCGGTGGAGTTTCTGGTACCGCCCAGTCGTGGGATGTTCAGGGGGCTGGGTAAACTGTTCACCCGCGGGCCGATGGCGGTACTAAAAGGGATGCGCGCCGGGGCGCTGAAAACGCTGGAAGGACTGAAAAGCGCCGTTAAATGTGCCAGTGACGGATTTCGCAACAATAAGGGGCTGTCGCGTGTCACGGAAGCGGTGCGCGGCTTCCTCAAAGACCCGGTCTACATCGCCAGCGGCGAGGTGATTGAATCCCGTACCGATATCGCGCTGGGCCAGACGCTGCCGCTGGTGTTCGAACGCACCTACCGCTCCGCCTCCGGGCATGTCGGGCTGCTGGGCCGCGGCTGGCACGACAGCTGGAGCGAGGTGGCGACGGTAACGCGCGACGGCCTCAACACCCACGTGGTCATCACGCTGGCTCAGGGCTACGACATCGATTTTACCTTCCATCAGGACGTACAGGCGGTGTACTGCCCGCACTACCCTGAATTTACCCTGCACCGCCGGGGCGACGGTTTCAGCCTGTGGCACCGCGACCAGCAGACCTGGCGCGACTTTAGCGTGGTACAGGGCGAGCGCCGGTTGCTGTCGGCCCTTCACGATAGCCACGACAACCGCATCGAGCTGGTGCGCGACCCGAAAGGCTACCTGCGCCAGGTGCGCCACAGCGACGGCGTCACTCTGCTGCTGGTGTGGCAGGGCGAATTCCTGCACCAGATACAACGCATCGATGGCGGCCAGAAGACGCTGCTGGCCGAGTACCGGCAGGACGAACAGGGCCGACTGGTGGAAGCCAACGCCACCCACGCCTATCACCTCTATTACGAGTACGACACCGCCCACCGGCTGACCCGCTGGCACGATAACGACCAGACCTGGGCGCGCTACGAATACGACGCACAGGGGCGTTGCGTCTACACCACCTGCGCCGACGGTTTTCTGACCGCCCGCTTCGATTACCTGCCCGACCGGGTGGTGATGACCGACGGCCTCGGCCAGCGCAGCGAATTCGGTTTCAACGACCTGCACCTGATGAGCTGGGAACAATCCCCGCTCGGTCACGTCACCCGCTACGACTACGACGAGGTCGGCAACCTGCTGCGGGAAATCTCGCCCGCCGGGCGGGTGGTCGAGTTCGGTTATCTCGATGACACCGGGCGGGTCAGCACCTTTACCGACGCCAGCGGCCACCAGTGGCAGTACGACTACGACGACGCGCTGCGGCTGTGCGGCGTCACCGACCCGCTGGGCCGCGAGTGGGGCTGGGTGTATGACGCCGAGGGTAACCCGGAGCGGCTCACCGGGCCGGATGCCAGCGAGGTCCGATTCACTTGGAACCGCTACGGCCTGCTGACCCAGGTCAGTGACGCCGCCGGTGAGGTACAGGCGCGGTTGCAGTACGACCATCGCCAGCGGCTGCTGAGTGCCACTGACGCCGAGAGCCGCACCCGGCAGTTACGCTACGACGGGCAGGACCGGGTGGTGCAGTGGCAACGGGCGGACGGTGCCCGTTTCCGGCTCGGCTACCGCCGGGCCAGCTGGACACTGCCGGAGCAGCTGATACGCCCGGACGACAAGGAAGAACTGCGCCAGTACGACCGCCACAACAACCTGCTGAGCTACGTGGACGGCAACGGCGCGCTGTGGCGTCAGACCTTCGGCCCGTTCGACCTGCTGACCGCCCGCACCGACGCCGAAGGCCGCACCTGGCACTACGCGTACGATAAAGAGAGCCAGCAACTGACAGCGGTTATTGCCCCGGACGGCAGCCGCTGGCAGTGGTGGCTGGATGCCGACGGGCGGGTCATCCGCGAGCGTGACATGACCGGCACCGAGACCCACTACAGCTACGACGAGGACGGCCTGTGCGTCAGCGTGCGCAACGGCGAAGGCGACACCCGTCACTTCCTCTACGACGCCCGCGGCCTGCTGTTGCGTGAAACCGCGCCGGACGACACCCTGCACTACCGGTACGATGCGGTGGGCCGCCTGACCGAGGTCTCGTCAGCCACCGCCCATGTGCAACTGGACTACGACCTGTGCGACCGGGTGGTGCGTGAATGGCACAACGGCACGCTGCTCACCCGCCAGTACGATGACGCGGCCCGCACCGTCACCCGCACCCTGACCTGGGACGGCGACGCCGATGACACCACCGGCACCCTCGCGCCGCTCACCAGTCTGTTCCATTACACCCGCACCGGCGAGCTGCGGCAGGTGCAGTTGCCGGACGGTGCCGACCTGACCCTGACCCATGACGCGGCGGGCCGCGAGTCACACCGTCGCGGCGGCAGCGGCTTTGTCCAGCAGCGGGAATACGACGTGATGGGCTGGCTGACGCGGGAGATGAGCGGTGCACAGCACGACGGCCACCTGTTGGCGGCACAGACGCGGGAATACCGCTACGACGGTGCCGGTAACCTGACCGGGGTGCGTCACAATCGCGACGCCGAAGGTTATCGTCTGGACGCCACCGGCCGGGTGCAGGCAGTGCTGAGCGGCGGTGCGGGCAAACCGGTGGACACCCTCGCCCGCTTCCACTACACCCGCAGCGGCCTGCCACAGGAGGCAGGCCGCCTCACCGAGTGGCAGTCTGGCCGACTGGTGCAGCACGATGACACCCATTACCAGTACGACAGGGCCGGACGGCTCATCCGTAAACAGGTGGTGCAGCCGGGCTACCGTCCGCAGGTGTGGCAGTACCGCTGGGACAGTCGCAACCAGCTGCGGGTGGTGGATACCCCGACCGGCGAGCGCTGGCTGTACCGTTACGACCCGTTCGGTCGCCGGGTGGGCAAACGCTGCGACCAGAAAGCCGAAGAAATTCGCTACCAGTGGGATGGCGACCAGATAGCGGAAATCCGCCACTACCGCCACGGCCAGCTCGTGGCCCGTCGCCACTGGGTCTACAACGGCTGGGAGCTGGTGGTACAGCAGCGCCAGCACACTGGCGGTGACTGGGAAACGGATTTTGTGACCAGCAGCCAGAACGGTACCCCACAGGCGCTGTTCACACCGGACGGCACCCTGCGCTGGCAGGCCCCGAAAGCCACGCTGTGGGGCCAGCGTCAGGCAGAAAAATCGGAAAGTCCGGACCCCGGCCTGGCCTTCGCCGGGCAGCTCCGTGACAGCGAAAGCGGGCTGTGCTATAACCGCTTTCGGTACTACGACCCGGCCGGTGGGTGCTATGTCTCGCCTGACCCGATAGGGGTGCTGGGGGGGGAGAGTAATTACGGGTATGTATACAACCCTATAAGCGGTATTGACCCTTTAGGTCTAAACGGTAAGAAATGTATGGGTGTTAGTGAATCAGGTCATCACGTTCCATCCGTAAGAAAATCACAGGGAAGGCCTTTTGAGGTTGCACGCTCCGATAAAACCCGCCCGACTTTATTTCCTAGGGGTAAAGAGCCAGAACATGATCATTGGCGAATGCATGATGCAGAAAGAAAATATGTAGGCCCAAGGCAAGGTGATTTTGCTGGTTCTGACAAAGAGTTGTTTGATGCTTATAAGAAAGCGTATTCGAGTTTGGACGATATCAAAGTGGATGTTCGTTCTCCAAATGGTACACATATATTGGGTTCAAATGTAACACCGAGCCAAGCCGTAGACCTAATTGAAAACTGGCTTACCAAACAAGGGTTGATGTAATGATTAATAGCAATCTTATAGACATGGAAAATGTGTTATCTTCGCCATCATTTTTTGATTTCTTAAAAAATCTGGATGTAGACAATGCATTGGATTCTCGCGATTCAAAAACATTTGATTCGGAGTGGATGAATAATTTCAATAGATTGGAAAAAGAAGTTTTTAGTAAGGATGATTTAGATTTCATCGATATCCTTCGTGAAAAATCCTTTAAACTTTCATTTAAGATTATCAAAGAATCTGAAATTGCATCAAGAATATCAGATGATATTGAAATAATAGCGAAAGACATATTGAAGGGAAATACTAATGGCTGGCCTATAAACTATCTTTGGCAGTCATATAAAAATGGGAAATTCCCTGCTTGATATTGACAAAGCCGGAAGCGATCCCAACGATCCTTCCGGCTGCTTTTTATGCTGTTTAGTTCAACGATCAAATATCAGGCTGTGTCCCTTAATTCAGATTCACTGGTGATGGTGAAAAAATGCATTAAATTTGTTCATTTATGAGCCGGTTTCGTACATTTCCACTGCCATCATCTGTAAGCGTTATTTGATTTTCCACCATGCAGGTGATTAAGAGACACAGCCTGGATTAAATGAGGAAATACTCTATTAACCAGATCCCGAAATGGATGTGGGGGAACCGCGCTCCAGTGCCGTTTTTAGTGTGTCACCACTCAGATGGTCGGTGATACCATCAGTTGATGCCCATTGCTCAAAAATGGACAACAGTTTATAGGGTTGCCTGATTAATGGGCTAATGGCCTCATTATGTTTACAGGCGAGCCAGAATAATCGTGATAACGGCGTGGATATCCGTGTGGAAGATGACGAGGATGTTTGGTTTTTGGTCGGCATGTTGATTAACTTTTCCAGTTCAGTATGCCGGATAACAAAGCAGGCATCTTGCGGTAGGTCGTGAACCGGAAAGTAATCCTTTCGGAAGTTTGGATTCATGCCTTGTTGTTGAATCTCTTGATAAATATCAGTCCACATTTTCTCAGGGAGTCGCATGATTTTCTGGTTTATTCTTTCCTGCCATGTGATCTTTTCGAATACCTGAAATATCTCTCCTGAAAGAGTTACCGATATACCGTAATTGATCTCATTCTCACCGATGTGTGGTAATGGAATGTGCAGGGAGCGAGCAAGTAAACGTTGTACCATAACGTACTCATGTCCCGCTAATAGTGTGTCAATAATGGGCTGGGTGGGAGTAATATATCGTCCCTCGGTACTGAGAATAAGATTTCGTTTGCCAAGGAAACTGTTTCTATCGAGCAAGCAGAGCCGGTCGATGAATGAGTGCCCGACCGGGCGTAGCTTCAATTTATTATCCAATGTTCGTATTTTTCGTAAAAAAATCGGTGACTGGAAGTAAATAGAAAGGCTGATGTTTCCATATAAAGCATGGCGATAAATATCACTGTCTGTCAATTCTATTTTTGTTTTTTTCTTCGTTATTCTGATAGCCTCCTGTATCGTCATCCATTCAGGCATACTGCTTTTCGTGTTTAAAAGGAAGGTTTGTTTTTGCATGATGTAATCTCCTTCAGCATGACAACCTTTCCTGTGTGTAGAGCGTAACGGGGGATTAATAAAATTGCCGGGTATAAAGTTAACGTTCCATATGTAAATTTATAGAGCGAAAAAGGTTTATTTAGAATGACCAGCTTTATCTATTTTTAGGTTTTTTTAAGAAAGAAAATAACAAATCCACAAGGAGTGGGGGAATCTGTATCACAAGTGGGCTACCGCCTGCCGTGGCAGCAGCACTACAGCACCCGGGTTATGCACTCTTTAGTTTTATGAATGGATGTCATCAACGTGTTTCACTGGCATGGACAGCCCAGAACTGTTCTGCCAGATTGAATTTATAGAATGAAGTTTTTACTTAAAGTGATGCAGTTTGTCATAAAAATATATGTACTGCTGTCATTATTGGTTATTACGTGTTAGCTCCGGTATTTTTGAGTGTATAGAAAGGGTAGTTGGCATCTTTTCAGTCTTAAAAGGTTATCCATCGTAATTGACGGGGTGTTTTCGTTTGCCATCATTTGCTGCGTCAGGTTGGATGGATGTTTGCCGTTTTTGGCACTGGCGACGAAGGTCTTGCAGTCAGGAAGAGGGCGTCACCGATATATCGCTCGGCCAGATGACCGGATTGATGCCATAGGCTGCTTTCACCGTGGGATAAATTGCAGAGCATGCTCGACGGTCGTGGGGATGATGATCTTGACCGTATCAGGAGAGGAGCCGGTAAAGCCGTTGTGCGGGGAAGCCGGGTCAGCCATTGAGCCTTTCGGCCTGGTCAGCCTATACGTCCTTGAGCTCGTTGTGAATCCTGGCAGGAGCCGGGCTTGATGGCCGCAACCGGAAGAGACAAACAATTTCCCCGGCGCAAGCGCCTTCCTCGCGCAGCAAATTCTTTGCCTCTTCCGGTCCTTCACGGTGTTACGGTCGCAAGCGATGCGGCCAGCATGGCTCCTGCCGTTCGGATCACCACAAAGGACGCGACAGGCGCGACCTTGAAAATCCGAAAGGAGCAACATCATGGCTAACATCGGCACCTTCACCGCACAAAACAACGGCTTCACTGGCACCGTCCGCACCCTGACCCTGAATGTCAAGGTTAGGTTTATCCCCTGCGACAAAAGCAGCGAGCACGCCCCTGACTTCCGCATTCAGACCCTCGGTGGTTATGACATCGGCGCAGCCTGGCGGAAAATCAGCCAGGCCGAACGGCCTTATCTGTCGGTGACGCTCGACGACCCTTCCTTCCCTGCAACCCTCTATGCTCGCCTTATCGAAGATGAGGATGGCAAGCACCACTTGATCTGGTCGCGCAGCAAACCGTCGGCCTGACAGCCAGACACCTCGCCCCGCCAGTCACGGCGGGGCGCACACTGTTTACTCCGGCAATGAGCCTGTGGCTCATTGCGTTTTTACTGCTCTTGAGGGGAGCAGCGTCACTTGCGCATAAACATAGGGCGCAACGTAATTTTCCCGGTTCATATCCAGATAATCCGACCACCATTGCATCATCGCTTTTCGGGCATCGAGATATTCCGCTTTATGGATGTACGCCGCTCGCACGCTGTTGCGTTCCTGATGGCTCATCTGCCGTTCAACCGCATCCTGCGCCCACAGGCTGGATTCCATCAGCGCGCTGCAGGCCATTGCCCGGAATCCATGACCGCAGATTTCGTCTTTCGTGTCATAACCCATCAGTCGCAGTGCCTTGTTGACCGTGTTTTCGCACATCGGTTTATACGGATTGTGAGCGCCGGGAAATATCAGCACCTGATGTCCGGAGATTTCCTGTATCTGTCTCAGAATAGCGATGGCCTGCCGGGAGAGGGGAACGATATGTGGGGTACGCATCTTCGCGCCACGCCCGGAATAACGCACGCCGGGGATGGCTTTGCGGGTAGCGGGAATAGTCCAGATGTGGTTTCTGAAATCAATTTCCGACCAGCGAGCGAAGCGCAATTCGCTGGAGCGGATGAACAGATGCAGGGTGAGCGATACGGCCAGCCGGGTTAATTCCCGTCCTTGCCGGTAGTCCTCAATGCGCGTCAACAGTTCCGGTAGTTGCTCCAGCGGCAGGGCAGGGTAGTGACGTTTAACTGGTGAGGCGATAATACCGTCCAGATTGGCCGCCGGATTGTGTTCTATCAGTTCCTGATGCACAGCATGACGCATGATGTTGCACAGGTGCTGCCGGGTACGGGCTGCCACTTCCAGTAAACCTTTTTTCTCAATCCCTCTCAGCAGACTGATGAAGTGACGGGGTTTCAGCTCCGTAACGGGCAGGTGCCCGATAACCGGAAAGAGATGGTTGTTCATACTGGCAAGCAGGCGAGTGGCGTGGCTCTCTGACCATGTCCGGTTGCTCTTGTGCCAGTCCAGCGCTACATCTCTGAATGATTTTTCTGGTGAGCGGGGCGCTTTTTCTGCCGCCTGTTGGTGCGCGGGGTTGATATTCTGCGCCAGCAGTTTACGGATGCTGTCACGTTGTTGACGCGCATCAGCCAGCGATACATCGGGGTAGGTACCTAAACCGAGGCGGGATTCTTTTCTATTGATACGATATTTGAGATACCAGAGACGTGAACCGCCGGGATTAATTAACAGGTACAGGCCGTGAGAATCGGAAACTTTGTAGGGTTTTGTAGATGGTTTTAAGTTGCGGATTTTTGAGTCATTAATAGACATATGGGGGTCACTCCGTCATCGAACTAACCTGACCCCAAATCTGACCACCAAATTCTCCCGATGCAGAGGGAAAACTGAAAATGCATCGGGAAGACATTTCACGCTAACTTATTGAATCCGAATCACATAAGGATTCGCAAAGAGGCATGAAAACAAGAATTTGGCTCCTCTGACTGGACTCGAACCAGTGACATACGGATTAACAGTCCGCCGTTCTACCGACTGAACTACAGAGGAATCGCTAAGTGACGTGGATGATAGCGGCAGCCTGAGTGCTTGTCAAAGCATGATAGCGCTGTGGATGACTGTTTGCTGAACTTATAATCAAATTATTGAAATTATTGCGGTAGTCGGCGTTTTTCACACCAGACGATGGTCGACATTGTTCAGGAATGCACTTTCAGATAGCAATGTTTGCACTAGTTTGGTGCGATCGGGCCGCGCTACGGGTGGGTAGCGGTTCATGCTGGGGGAATTAGTATTGTTACTGTTGCAGCTATCACCATTGCTTTTACTTATTTTTAAGTGGGTTAAGCCACGGGAGCACTTTTTTTGATAATAGTGAAATGATCTGGCGCGCTTCTTGCTACTACTAAGCCGTAACTATTCAGGAGGTACACATGAATCTGAGACGGCTCAAATACTTTGTAAAAATCGTTGATATTGGCAGCCTGACCCAGGCCGCTGAAATGTTGCATATTGCGCAACCAGCGCTGAGCCAGCAAGTTGCCACGCTCGAAAGCGAAATGGAGAAGCAATTGCTGGTACGTAGTCGTCGTGGCGTAACGCCGACTGAAGCGGGCAAGATTCTGTATTCACATGCACAAACTATTTTGAATCAGTGTGAACAAGCAAAGCACGCGGTGAACGGTGTACGACAAACAGTAAGTGTTTAATCGGATACGGTCAGCTATACCAGCAGGTGTAGCTGACCGTATTGAATTCCAGGCTGTTTTAGCGTTTGGGATTTACGCCTGAGCCTGTGCTCTACGACGGCGAATAAGCCGGTAGGCTATCGCCAACACGACAAACCACACCGGTGTCACCATCAATGCCTGCAGTGTATCTGGCTGCAGCGACAGTAATACCAGTACGAAAGCAAAGAAAGCCAGACAAACCCAACTCATCACAATACCGCATGGCATTTTGTATGAAGAGGACTGGTGTAGCTGTGGGCGATGCCGACGGTACGCCAGATAAGAACATAGGATAATGCTCCACACGAACATGAACAGAATGGCGGACACAGTCGTAACCAGAGTAAACACCGTCATGACGTTGGGAATTAAATAGATCAGTACCACACCGGAAAGCAGGCACAGGCACGAAAAGAGCAGGCCTGCTGAAGGTACGGCGCGTTTAGATAGCTGGCCGAAGCGTGCCGGCGCGTCCCCTTGTCTGGCCAACCCGAACAGCATGCGACTGGTGGAGAAAACCCCACTATTGGCGGAAGAGGCTGCGGATGTCAGTACCACAAAGTTAATGACGCTGGCCGCCGCCGGTAACCCTACCAGGACAAACATTTCCACAAACGGACTACGGTCTGCTGCAATATGACTCCAGGGCGTCACGGACATAATCATGATCAGCGCAAAGACGTAAAACATGATGATGCGTATGGGGATGGCGTTGATAGCGCGTGGCAGCACCACATTAGGATTTTTAGTTTCTGCCGCGGTGGTGCCGACCAGTTCTATACCAACAAAGGCGAAAACCGCGATTTGAAAGCCGGCGAAAAAGCCGCTGAGCCCTTTAGGAAAAAATCCCCCGTCTTGCCACAGATTGCTCACGGAGGCTACAGCACCAGAAGGTGAGGTGAAATGCACGATAACCAGTCCGGCACCGATCACGATGAGTGCGACGATGGCGACTATCTTAATCATGGCGAACCAGAACTCCATTTCGCCAAACAGCTTAACGGTAGCCAGATTCAACGTCAGGAGCAGCAACACACAAAGCAGAGAGCTAATCCACTGTGATAAATCCGGCAGCCAGAATTGTGCATAGGCACTGATGGCGACGACATCGGCAATACCGGTGACCACCCAGCAAAACCAGTATGTCCAGCCGGTAAAAAATCCGGCCCATGGTCCGAGCAAGTCGGCGGCGAAATCACTAAATGACTTGTAATTAAGGTCGGAGAGCAGCAGTTCTCCCATCGCACGCATAACAAAAAACAGCATGAAACCGATGATCATATAAACAAATATGATCGACGGGCCGGCAAGACTGATCGTTTTTCCCGACCCCATGAATAGGCCGGTGCCAATAGCGCCACCGATGGCGATTAACTGGATATGGCGGTTGGTGAGATTGCGCCGCAGGTCGCTATGCCCGGTGTTATCCGGGGAATGGGGCGTTTGTTCTGTCATTTGTTGTAGTTTCCGGATCCTGTCTGTCGTGATAAAGGGGAGAACGAATCACCCTCAAGTGATAAGAAATCAGAATGATTAATAATAACACGGTATTCATCTGATGATGAATTGAGAACATTGCACCTGTTTATCAGGTAAAGCGGTATCAGGTGAGCGCTGGGAAAAGATATCTACCCATCTGCATCGGGTTGCAATCAGGGTGAAGTAAGCCAGGAGAGGAAAATAGTGATGGGTTACAAGGTGTTCGCCGAATAGTTCGAGGTTGAAAAAAGTAGGATGAACTATTTGACAGATGGCGTTAAGAGGAGAATAATCCGTCCCCGTTGGGTCGTTAGCTCAGTTGGTAGAGCAGTTGACTCTTAATCAATTGGTCATAGGTTCGAGCCCTATACGACCCACCAACACTTCCTTTCATGGGCATGGTCGTTTAGCTCATATAAACATCTTGCAGCATTTAATTACTGAGATGATTTCTTATTTTACTTTGTTTTATCCGGAATGTTTCACATTAAATAAAATCGATTAAATGTAGATCCGATGTGTATCTGGCAAATTTTGTTTGCTGGCTAAATATAAATCATCTTGTCAGTATTTGTGTATTGTTATTTCTATCTCTGTTTTTTTATTAATCAGGTAAGCGTGATTTATACCCACCGAACAATTGCGGTTATAATATTGTTCGATGGGATTTGATTAGCGGCGGTAGACTGTTTTGATTTGCTTAATAGTTGTGTTGAATATCTCAGCCTGGGTAGGGTCTTCCAGCTGAGCCGCGTATTTCTCCATGTTAACGATCACTTTTCCAGCGTCAGCCTGACCGATGGATTTCAGCATCAACGTCATCAGCACTTTCAGACAGCTCACTTCATGAGCCAGTGTTTCTGGCATAGATGCTGTCGGGAAGTCATTGTTATTCATAGAATCTCCTGTGGGAAACGGAAGTCGGCGAGTAGCCCTTGAGGGGGTCTGTACCCATGTTTGCCGACGATATAACAAAATTTGGACCCACTATACCATACATGACAATCTATCTGGCGAGGAAAATAATCCTGTCAGAAAGTGAAGTTGTATTGTTTTTATCTGTTTACGCCACATTTTGCCTATATTTTGTTAACGTATTTTTTGGCTTTTAAATGCGTTTGATTAGAAACATTGCAACTTTTATATGGATATTTTGGGGCAGGTGTATTATTTGTAGTAAACGGCCGGTGCAACAACGTGACAAGACGGTTACAATGATGGAAAAAGTCGTCGTGTGACTAATTGCCTACACTCGTAAAACTTGATAATCTCTTGATTGTATTTGTTTTTTGAAATTTTTAGACGGTGACGCCGTCTGTTTCTCTAAAAAACCAGGTTTGAAATATGAATACTGTGATGGCGGAGAGTTCCGTGTCTGATACGCAATCAGTATCATTCAGGAGCTTAAACAATAATACCACATAGTAGAATAAAAAATACATTTTTAATTAAAAAGTGTATTCATTTTTTCTAAACCATGTAGTACCACCTGCAACAAACGCGTCTGTAAGTGTTACTCTTTTTGGAGAATTGTTCTTTGATTAGCGTTTTTCTTGTTGATGACCATGAACTGGTGCGAGCAGGGATACGGCGCATTCTTGACGATATCAAAGGCCTCAAAGTTGTTGGTGAGGCGCAGTGCGGAGAAGATGCGGTCAGATGGTGCCGTAATAATAGTGTGGATGTTGTGCTGATGGACATGAACATGCCAGGAATCGGCGGTCTTGAGGCAACGCGCAAAATTGTGCGATTTTCCCCTGAAATTAAAGTTATAATGCTAACGATTTACACAGAGAATCCCTTGCCAGCTAAGGTGATGCAGGCAGGCGCGTCGGGTTATCTCAGTAAAGGGGCAACCCCGGAAGAGGTGATTTGCGCCATTCGCTCTGTGCATGCCGGTAAGCGATATATTGCGTCGGACATTGCTCAGCAGATGGCATTAAGCCAACTGGAGCCGCAGACGGAAACACCGTTGGAGTGCCTGTCTGAGCGTGAGTTGCAGATAATGATAATGATCACGAAAGGGCAGAAGGTGACGGAGATCTCTGATCAACTCAATCTCAGCCCGAAGACGGTCAATAGCTATCGCTATCGAATGTTCAGCAAATTGAATATTAATGGTGATGTAGAGCTGACGCATCTGGCGATTCGTCATGGGCTCTTTAATGCGGAGACATTGATTAGTAGTGACTGACTGTTTTGATGCCCAGGCTTTTCTGAAGACCGTAACCAGTCAGCCTGGGGTTTACCGCATGTATGATGCCAGTGATACGGTTATCTATGTCGGTAAAGCTAAGGATCTGAAAAAACGCCTTTCCAGTTACTTTCGTGCTCATGTTGCCAGCCGCAAAACAGAGGCTTTGGTCAAAAGTATCCGTCAGATTGATGTGACGATCACGCATACTGAAACCGAAGCCCTGTTGCTTGAGCACAATTATATCAAGCGTTATCAGCCCCGTTATAACGTGTTGCTGCGCGACGATAAATCCTACCCCATGATTTTCCTCAGCGGGGATACACATCCCCGGCTGTCCGTTCATCGAGGCGCTAAGCATGCCAAAGGCGAGTACTTTGGTCCGTTTCCTAATGGGAATGCGGTTCGTGAAACACTGATGCTACTGCAAAAGTTGTTTCCCATTCGCCAATGTGAAAACAGCGTGTACCGTAACCGTTCGCGTCCCTGCCTGCAATATCAGATTGGCCGTTGCCTGGGGCCGTGCGTTAACGGCCTGGTTAGCGAAGAGGAATACCAACAGCAGGTTGATTATGTTCGTCTATTTCTGTCAGGTAAGGATCAGCAGGTATTAACCCGCCTAATTGAACGAATGGAAGCAGCCAGCCATGCACTGAAGTTTGAGGAAGCCGCCCGTATTCGTGATCAGATTCAGGCTGTACGCCGTGTTACCGAAAAACAATTTGTCTCTGGCGATGGTGATGACCTTGATGTCATCGGTGTGGCGTTCGATGCTGGTATGGCATGTGTGCATGTGCTCTTTATCCGTCAGGGGAAAATACTGGGTAGTAGGAGCTATTTCCCCAAGGTTCCTGGCGGCACCGAACTGGCAGAAGTGGTACAGACATTTGTGGGCCAGTTCTATTTGCAAGGGAGTGTTTCTCGTACTTTACCGTCTGACATCCTGCTGGATTTTTCCCTACCTGAGCATCAGTTGCTAGCTGAATCTCTGACCGAGCAAGCGGGTCGAAAAATTCAGATTCAAACCCGACCTCGCGGCGACCGAGCGCGTTATCTCAAACTGGCCCGTACTAATGCGCATACCGCACTGACAACAAAGTTGTCACAGCAATCGACTATTCAGCAACGTCTGACGGCATTGGCTTCTGTGCTTGGAATCGAAAAAATCAACCGCATGGAGTGCTTCGATATCAGTCATACTATGGGCGAGCAGACAGTGGCCTCCTGTGTCGTATTTAATGCGGATGGTCCGCTACGTTCGGAGTATCGACGCTACAATATTACGGGTATTACACCAGGTGATGACTATGCGGCGATGAATCAGGTACTCAGGCGGCGATATGATAAATCAATTGATGAAAGCAAGATTCCTGATGTGATCGTCATTGATGGTGGTAAAGGGCAATTGGCACAGGCCAGAGATGTTTTTGCGTCATTGCACGTAACCTGGGATACGACCCGCCCTGTACTGCTGGGCGTTGCAAAAGGCAGCGATCGTAAAGCCGGTCTGGAAACCCTGTTCTTCGAAGCGACGGGTGAAGGTGTAGCCCTACCGGCTGATTCACCAGCACTGCATGTGATTCAGCACATTCGTGATGATTCGCACAACCATGCTATCAGTGGTCACCGTAAACAGCGTGCTAAAGTCAAAAGTACCAGCTCGCTGGAAACTATTGAGGGCGTTGGGCCAAAGCGTCGCCAAATGCTGCTGAAATACATGGGCGGATTGCAGCCGTTGATGAATGCCAGCGTGGAAGACATTGCCAATGTGCCGGGAATTTCGCACGCGTTGGCAGAAAAAATCTTTCATGCATTGAAACACTAGAGGCAATGTAGCAACATAACCCTATTATCTTTCGGGCCAGACAGTTACCCAGACGCTATGCGATTTAATATACCAACGTGGCTTACCCTGTTTCGTGTTGTGCTAATCCCATTCTTTGTGCTGGCGTTTTATCTGCCATTTGGCTGGGCGCCGATGGTATGCGCTGGCATCTTTGTTTTTGCCGCGGTAACCGACTGGTTTGATGGTTTCCTTGCCCGTTTATGGAAGCAGACCACGCGTTTCGGGGCCTTTCTGGATCCGGTGGCTGACAAAGTCATGGTGGCGGTGGCGCTGGTGCTGGTCTGCGAGCATTACCACTCATGGTGGATTACGTTGCCTGCCGCTACGATGATTGCGCGTGAGATCATCATTTCCGCATTGCGTGAGTGGATGGCGGAACTGGGTAAACGCAGTAGTGTGGCGGTTTCCTGGATTGGCAAAATTAAAACTACTGCGCAGATGGTGTCGTTGGTCGGTTTGCTGTGGCGACCGGAGCCTATGGTTGAGGCGGCGGCTGTCGTGGCTCTGTATGTGGCGGCTGTATTAACGTTCTGGTCAATGTTCCAGTATTTGAGCGCAGCCTGGCGTGATTTGCTTGAACATTGATCGCCTCGCCTTAAAAAACAGCAAACGATTCTGGTGAGGTGATAATTTTATTGACTCACTGCGTCAGGTAAGTAGAATGCACCGCATCGACAGCAACACGGTTTATTGAAATTACTTAATAAACAATATGTTCTGTAGGCTGCGGGAATAGCTCAGTTGGTAGAGCACGACCTTGCCAAGGTCGGGGTCGCGAGTTCGAGTCTCGTTTCCCGCTCCAAGTTGATTTAGTTGTAGCGTTAAAAATGGGGCGCGTTGGCAGAGTGGCCATGCAGCGGATTGCAAATCCGTCCACCTCGGTTCGACTCCGGGACGCGCCTCCAAATTCTGAGCCCAGATGGTGGAATCGGTAGACACAAGGGATTTAAAATCCCTCGGCGTTCGCGCTGTGCGGGTTCAAGTCCCGCTCTGGGCACCATGCGTTAACGCCTTGTAATATAAGAAAATAATTAAAAGAACATGACCGCCACGAGGCGGTTTTTTTGTGCCTGTAATTTGGCAAGTGGCAGCACCCGTTCTTCAGATACAAAAAAGGCGGCTTGCAATCAGCCACCTAACAATAGAGCATTATTACGGTTCTTTCCGCGCCTGGGCCATTTGGACTTCTGGTAGAGTCGTGGTGCCATTTGCCGCATTACTTGTTGCCTGACACTCGATAATTGCATCCACCTGGTCGGCACAGGTTGCCAGTGCGGCTTCAGTTTCATCCAGCAGGGCGTTTAATTCACCGTTGGTTTGTGGGTTGGCTGGTGGAAACCGGCAGGGAGTCAGTCTGGGACAACCATTCACGGTAAGCACGGCCACCTGAGAGGGCGGGGCGCTGGCGCAACCGGATAATATCAGCAGGCAGCTCAGAATCAGCCCAGCGTTTAAGCGCTTCATTTTCATGTTGTAATCTCACTATCATTTTTTGTCTCTCGGAAAGGGCCACCTGGGTGTCGGCGGCCATATCGCGTAAACGGGCCTGCTCAATGTTGCTACGTTCAGCCTGTTCAGACAGCGCTGTTAACTGGCTGGATTTTTCATTCAGTGCTGTTTGTTGCAACGACAGTGTTTGTGCTTGCTGCTCGGTCAACTGACGGTTGGTGTGCAGCCGCCAGGACTGCACACCGATTCCGGCGCTAAGTAGCATGATGATGGCAGCAATGATCATGCTGCTTTTCATGCCAGTCCACCTCCCGCCTGCTGATAAGCGGTAAGGAGGCGATCTATACTATGCTCGCGTTGACCATAGCCCGCTCCCGGTAATGAAGCCCAGATGTTGCTACACCGAGTAATGGCGTTGGCTATCTGCCCCTGTGCGATGTCTTCCAGTGCCTGCTGTTCCCGGATTAGCTGAATAGCTAGCGTGTCTTGTGAATCGGGCCCGAAATCCGGTAGTTTTAACAGCGCTTTGTATGTCGGCCAATAGCGGTAGAGCTGTTGATAGCGCCCAGCAGCAGTCGAGCGTTGTCCTTGCTTGTTGAAGATTTTTCCTGGGCGGCCGTTAGCAAAGGGGTGATCATGGTAGTCGGTGAAGATCTCTGGCTTACCATCAATGCCGGTAACAATGACATCGTAGCCACGATTACGGGTAAGTGGGTGCGTTGCCGTCCCTTCGGAAAATGCCAACATATCCAGAAAGGCAGTTAGATTGGGGGCGTTAGTGGGCATCGTCACTTTCCCCCGATTTGGTCTGTTCGCTCAGTTGTTGAACACGGCGTTGAATAAGCAGTTCAATGGCCTGGTAACCGGCGATGCCAAGTGCTGCGCCAATGCCGTTAATGGCAACAGGTGACAGGTCGGGGAATTGAACCAGTGCGATACCCGCCATCATCGAGACGAATCCTCCCAGCATCACACGCCCTACAAACAGCCGGAGTGTGATGGGTTTACTGCTTGCCAGCACTTTGCCGACGGCAATCAGCGTGCCGATAATAAATAGGGAGACAATGCTTTTATCAGTTTCATTCATGTGTAAGTCCAGTCGTTGGTGTTGGAAATGGAGCAATAAAACAACAGAGATAACGGCGTGTTTTTACGTGTTGTCTCGTGGTATACGCCCGCTATTAAACCAACTGGTACAAGGCGATGGCAGCGATGAGTGATGGTTCAGTTATCAGCAAACAGGATGTTGCCGATTGCGTGATTTCTCATTTTTGAATTCATATACTAATAACGAGATTTTTATTTAGGTGAGAGAGGAATAACTAGAACTACATTATCTTTGTTATTTTATAATGTAATGTCCTTTTATAGTGGGATAAATTCCTTTGGCTTATTAATGTCGCTAGAGGCTTATTTATATTCATACAACGTAAAGATAGTATACTCACCTCACCCCAATATGCAGGATGCAATGTATTCAAAACAGCCTTTGCTCACGGATAGTCGAAGGAATATCATTTTCTTTTAACATAGTGTTTACCGAGACTGGTTGGTTAAGTCTGACAAGGCTGATTCATTCAGTCATCAATGTCACTATTGATGTGAGATAGATAGCACTATAACGATTTATCTTCCTGATAGCATAGTTTTGCGTAGGCATCTTGGGGCCGACGGATAAATGATTTTTACAATATGATGGGGAAAGAGATGAAGTATTTAAACTGTTTCATCAGTACCGGGTTAGCAGCATTCTTTTTGGTAAATAGCACTTCTGTTCTGGCCGCAGATTGCAGTTCTGATCTCACTAGTGGAATTAGTACTAAACGTATTTATTACGTTGCACCTAATGGTAATGGCAGCAACGATGGCAATAGCTTTAATTCTCCAATGAGTTTTTCTGCTGCGATGGCGGTAGTTAACCCAGGTGAGCTGATTCTTCTTAAACCAGGAACGTATACCATTCCCTATACCCAGGGGAAAGGGAATACTATTACGTTTAATAAATCAGGAAAAGAAGGATCGCCGATTTATGTGGCGGCGGCTAATTGTGGTCGTGCAGTATTTGATTTTTCGTTTCCAGATAGCCAATGGGTACAAGCGTCATACGGATTCTATGTGACGGGTGATTATTGGTATTTCAAAGGTGTTGAGGTAACACGGGCTGGTTATCAGGGGGCCTATGTCATTGGTAGCCATAATACTTTTGAAAACACCGCATTCCATCATAATCGTAATACCGGTCTTGAGATCAATAACGGTGGTGCATATAACACCGTTATTAACTCAGACGCTTACCGTAACTATGACCCTAAAAAGAATGGTAGCATGGCCGATGGTTTTGGGCCAAAGCAGAAGCAAGGTCCGGGTAACCGCTTTATTGGTTGTCGGGCTTGGGAAAACTCAGATGATGGGTTCGATTTATTTGATAGCCCACAAAAGGTGGTGATTGAAAATAGCTGGGCATTCCGTAATGGTGTCAACTATTGGAATGATAGTGCCTTCGCTGGCAATGGTAATGGATTTAAACTGGGTGGTAATAAGGCGGTTGGTAATCACCAAATTACCCGCTCTGTTGCGTTTGGCAATGTGAGTAAAGGGTTTGATCAGAATAATAATGCTGGTGGCGTGACGGTAGTAAATAATACGTCATATAAAAACGGCATTAACTATGGCTTTGGCAGCAGTGTGCAATCGGGACAGAAGCACTATTTCCGTAACAATATTTCAGTAGCTGGCTCGGTAACGGTAAGCAACGCGGATGCAAAATCCAATTCGTGGGATACAGGACCTGCAGCTTCCGAGTCTGATTTCGTTAGCCTGGATACCTCGCTGGCTACGGTAGCGCGTGATAACGATGGAACATTACCGGAAACATCATTGTTTCGTCTGTCGGCTAATTCAAAGCTGATTAATGCCGGTACAAAGGAGAGTAATATTAGTTATTCAGGAAGTGCACCTGACCTTGGTGCGTTTGAACGTAATTAAGCGAACGATATGTGCATCAGGGCTGCAATGTGCAGCCCTGTAAATCAAAGCATTGTAAGTAGGTCAGTTACAACTGCCCACCAGGGTCCAGGATGAATCGCTGCCTGGAACGGATGTCGTGTACCAGTTCGCGGTATAGAGGTTGCCTTGATAAACAATCGACTGTCCCGCTTCGTTATGATCGGGTTGGCCGCCAGCCCAATCTTTACTGACCCAGTTAGGGTAAATATTCACATTGGCACAACTAGTCGTTGCCGATGAATCAGGCGCGTTAGCGTTGTCGCTGGTCATGTCTGTAGACACATCGCTGGAGGATTCAGACATAGCACTGGCGGTATTACTGGTTTTATAGGGCCAACTTTGAATAATCGATTTTACTTTCTTACCTGACTCTGTCAGATTTTTAGAGTCAGGGTAATAGGTGGAAGCCCCTTCATTTTTATCATTCAATGCCCAGTTCGCATTGCTGATATTGTTATCACGCATAAACGTGACCCAGGCATCTGTCTCTGAATAATTCACACCACCATTTCCATCTGCATTAACGCTACCCCACTCAGTAACAAAAAGTGCAATACCGTTATTTATCGCTTGTCGTGCTTTATTCCGCAGTGACTCGCCGTGCGTTCCTGCATAAAAGTGCAGTGTATAAGCAATGTTTCTGGCATTGATGGGGTCACGTGATGCTTCATCAACGTTTTGCGACCAACTAGGGGTACCAACAACAATTAGATTATCAGGGTCAATAGCGCGGATGGCAGAAATGACTGCTTCCGCATACGGTTTTATGGTATAGCTCCATGATACCTGGAGCGGTTCGTTATAGATTTCATAAATCACATTTGGTTTGTCACCATATTTCCTCGCCATCTCCTGGAAGAAACTGATAGCTTCACTACGGTTGTTTTCTGCTGAATGCGAGTGCCAGTCGATGATTACATACATGTCGTTGGCAATCGCTGCATTCACTACCTTTTCAATCCTGGCTTTATTATTGGTCGGGTCCTGGAGGTAACCGCCGTATTCCTGTACCCCCATTGCTGCACGAACAATACTGGATTTCCAGTCTTTCTTTAGTGAGGCAACCGTCTCGGCCGTATAGAATTTCTCGGCATTCCATCCGGTATTACTCCAGAATAAGCTATTACCGGAAAAACTCCTGACCTTTCCTCCTGCATAGATGTTACTTCCGCTGACAGATAGCGGTTCAACACTTGCCCATGTATTACTGGAAAGACAAATCAGGCTGAGACCTACGCAGCTACAGGAAAAAAACAGTTTTTGACGGAAGGTGTGTTTTTTTCTATTAACGGTAGCATCATTTTTCGAATCAAACAGAGGCATAAATGAATCTCCATTTCAGATGGCTATATTTCAAAATGAGTAATAAATAGAATGCGCGATATTGTCATTCTACCCGTTAAGGCCCTTATCCATATCGATGCATCGAATATAATAAAAGGCACTGTAATGTTATAGTCTATTTCTCCGGTAGTTCCAGTTCCCTTGGTCATTGTGAATATTTTAATCTGTATCACACGATAGAATCTAAATACCCTGATGTCAGATAGGCATATCAAGGCTTATTTTCGGTGGTTATTCTTGTTAGTGAATAAAAGTCATCTAAGGATGAGATAATGCGCTAAATTAAAATAATACGAGAACTTTTCTGACAAAACCAGAATTGTTGGTGGTAAAGGCCTGCGGGGGTTAGCGTGATAATAGTTCTACTTCGATGAGTAGGTTTACGCTGCACTTTTAATTAAGCATTGGTGAGGTAGTACAGGAAAACGCAGCAGTGATAATAAACCTCACTGCTGCAATGGAATTGCGACGGATTATACGCCCAGTTTTTTGTGGTACTCTGCGCGAGTTTTCTTCAGCTCATCAGTAGCCGCTTTTGCTTCCTGAAGTTTGCCTGCATCAACCAGTGCAATGGCTGCATCAATTTGTTTGAGCAGTTTGTCCAGCCCTTCATTGAAGACCTTGCTGTTTGGGCTATTGTTGAATTCTGGGTCTGCTTTAGCCTTGGTTGCATGTGCTTTCATGTTCAGCAGATCGGCTTTTAGTGTGGCGGCATCCGTGGCACTTGAGGCCCCTTTATAGCTCTTTGCCATCGCACCCATTTCATCTTTGACCGCAGCCTGACTGGCGAACGGCAGTGTGACTGCAGATGCCGCGATTGCCAGACTGATAGCCATAATAGTTTTTTTCATTGCTCACTCCTGTTAGTTAGCCTGATGGCGGGGTTCATACCCTTTATTAGTTTTCGGCAGTATTGACGACCACCTATGTATGGTCAAATGGATTTTACATCGCAGTGTCATGATAATGATGAAAGATAAAAGTCAGGGGATGACATCCCGACTAATGCACTTGCATACCATGAAGATTTTTTCGCCTCTGGCGTCAGTGGAACATCACCGCTAGTAGTTTTTTTACTGATTGTTCCTGTTTGGGGTGGTGTAGCGCCATAGCCATTTCCCGCTAACCATGCGGTGATAAAACAGAACGCCACGGACAATCCAGTCAAAAAACATGCCCATCCAGACGCCGATCACGCCGAAACCCAATATAATGCCTAGGATATAACCTGTGATCACCCGACACCCCCACATACCTGCCAGTGCTACCCACATGGTGTAACTGGCATCTTTGGCCCCCTTCAACCCGGCTGGCAGCACCCAGGATGCCGCCCATATGGGCATAAACAGCGCGTTCAGCCAGAGCAAGTACTTAACAACCTGAATCACATCGGGTTCATTGGTGTACATTGCCGCCAGCAATCCGGCGGTGGGGACTGACAGTAGCGCTAACGCGCACAGGCCAATGTTCGAAAGCCAAAAAATATATTTCAGCTGTCGCTCTGGTTGCATGCGTTGCCCTTTACCCAGTCTGGAACCGACAACAATGGTTGATGTCGAGCCCAAGGCATTACCCGGCAGGTTGATCAGTGCAACAATTGAAAAAGCGATAAAATTGCCAGCGATAACCTCCGTGCCCATACCTGCGACAAATCGTTGGGTGATCAATTTACCGACATTAAACATAACCGACTCAATGCTGGCAGGGATGCCAATGCTGAGTACTTCGTAGAGGATGGCCGTGGTAAACGGAGCGAAATAGCTCTGAAAGGGGATACGCAGTGCACCATTGAAACCTTTTGTCAGTGCGAACACCACACAAAATGCCCCCACGTAACGGGAGAGCGTGATCCCTAATCCGGCCCCAATAAACCCCAGCCCTTGCCATGAAGCGACACCGTAGATCAGCAGGCCGCTAAATAGAATGTTCAGGATATTCATCCAGATATTAATAACCATCGGCAATCGGGTATTGCCAGCGCCCCGTAACGCGCCACACCCTACCAGCGTGACCGCCAGTGCAGGGTAACCCCAGACGGTGAGACGCAGGAATGTCAGCGCCAGTGATTTGACTGCGGGTTCGGCACTGCCGGCAATCAGGTCGATGATGGACTGGCCCGCGATTTCAACCAGTATTACCAGTAACACGGAAATTAGCACCAATAATGAGATTGATTGGCGTGCGGCTTGTCGAGCTTGCTTACGGTTACGCTGACCAAGACTAAACGCGACGACAACTGCCGTCCCAAGCGCGACAGCGGTGAAAAAAGCAATGATCAGCATGTTGAAGCTGTCCGCCAGCCCCACCGCTGCCATAGCTTCTTTACCAAGCCAGCTCACCAGGAAGGTACTGAAGATTCCCATCAGTACCACACACAATCCTTCGATGAAAATGGGAACGGCCAACGGCGTGATTTCGCGCCAGAGTAAGACTCGGTTGGAGTGACGTTTTTTGTACCAGGCGGTATTTTTTAGTGTGCTTAACAGCTGTTTGGCTGCGTTCGAGATCATATAGCCTATCTTCTTGTATTACAGGTGGACACGTGGTGCATGCCTCAAGCCTTTTTTATCGCGCGTTGCGAGATGATGGGGTAAAGCACAATGCTGTAGTTGAAAATGTGAATCCCAGACAGCGGGTTTTCTCTTCACCCAGTGGATTATGGCTGAATTACATGTTCGGATAACAATTCACTGAGGAGATTATAAAAGTATGTTGCGCAGGGTGGGGATGCCAATATCAGAAAAATAATAATTTAGATGAAACGGTGTTTTAAGTGGGTGTGGCGATATATTCAACTGTCTACGGCAATAACCTCGTGGCGATGTAGCAAAATAATGTGTTGGTAAATAAAAGTGGGAATGTGTCTTATTCGTTCAATGCGACCGTTGTGCTTATGATGAGTAATCGGGGGTTGGCAGGCACGACGACCTGGATATGGAATAACAGAAGGAAAAAAGATGTTCAGTCACATTATTCTTGGCGCCCGAGATATCGACACGATGATCCGGTTTTATTCGGTGATCTTGGCCGAATTAGGCTTCGTTCCGGTTCAGGAAGAGCCAGGAGGCCCTGCCGGGCAGGGATGGCATATCCCAGGGCGGCGCTGGCCTCAGTTTTATGTCCAGATTCCGGTCAACGGCTTGCCCGCGACCTGGGGAAATGGGACGCAAGTGAGCTTTGCAGTCAGTTCTCCACAGGCTGTGCGCCACGTGTGGGAAACAGCATTATCGTTGGGCGCTTATGATGAAGGGGCACCGGGTCTTCGCCCATACTATGCGGCTGATTATTATGGCGCTTATTGCCGTGACCCAGAGGGGAACAAGTTGTGTTTTGTTTATACGCCTGAGTTTGACGATACTATCGGCGGACTGGCATGAACGGTTGAACAGGCTGCAGATTGAAGATGAGTGACGAATAAGGTGAACATGTGAACGTAAATGATGTGGTAACCGTAAAAACAGATGGTGAAACACGCCGAAAAGGAACGATTCTGGCGGTGGAGCCCTTTCAGGAGGGGACAATGTATTTGATCGCTCTGGAAGATTATCCCGAAGGAGTTTGGTTTTTCAATGAACGGGATAATCCAGAAGGCATCTTTGTCGAACCACATCAGCGTGCCGATAAATAAACAGGCCGATACCGTTATTGGTATCGGCCGAAGGGACTTAGAAGGTTTCCCAATTATCGCTGCCGGATTTGGCAGCTAACGCAGCGGTTGATGTCGTTGATGTCGCCAGCAAGGGTTTCGACGTAAGTGGAGCACGAGTGGGAGTCGTGTTATGAATAGCGTTGGCAAGTTTGAACGCTGATACGGCACGGGTCAGTATCATTGCCTGCTCTTCGAGTGAGGCGGCAGCAGCGGAGGCCTGTTGCACCAACGCCGCATTCTGCTGCGTCACGCTATCCATCTCTGAAATTGCCTGACCAACCTGGGTGATGCCGCGGCTTTGCTCATCCGATGCAGAAGCGATTTCATTCATAATGTCAGTCACATTGGTGACGGCCTGAACTATTTCGTGCATAGTTTGGCCGGCTTTATCCACCAGTTCTGAGCCGCTGTGAACCAGTGAAACGGATTCAGAGATCAATCCTTCGATTTCCTTGGCCGCCTGAGCACTGCGCTGAGCCAGACTACGTACTTCACCTGCCACTACCGCAAACCCTCGGCCTTGCTCACCCGCACGCGCCGCTTCTACCGCGGCGTTCAGCGCCAGAATGTTCGTCTGGAAAGCAATACTGTTGATCACATTCGTGATTTCGGAGATTTTCCGTGAGCTGCCGGAAATACTGTTCATGGTATTAACGACATTTTCGACAATCTCACCCCCTTGCTTCGCCTTGCCAGAAGCATTAGAAGCCAGTTGGCTGGCATGGTGCGCGTTATCGGAGTTCTGTTTGACGGTGGCGGTCAACTGTTCCATGCTGGCAGCCGTTTGCTCGATTGCTGCCGCTTGCTGCTCAGTACGTGAAGACAAGTCGGTGTTGCCGGCGGTTATCTCAGTGGTTCCCTGATAAATGGAATCTGCGCTGTCACGGACAGTGGAAACGGTATGCACCAGCGATACCTGCATTTGCTGGATATTGTAACCCAGTATGCCGATTTCGTTCTTACCATAGATTTCGTCCGGTTGGGTCAGGTCACCTTGAGCAATACGTTGGATACGCTGCACCAGGCGATTCATCGGTTTAATCAACGTCCCACGCAAGAAGAAGAAGGTGAGCATGGTCATGACAATCGCGATGGCGAAGCTGACAGCCATTAGGGTATACCCCATTTTGGCCTCGTACTGTGCATTACTATTGAGTGCTTTGGCACGTTCAGTACGAAAGGCAATGGCTTTCAGTAATGGCTTGTTATAGGCATCATCGAGAAGACGAACCTCTTCTGATTCGTGCGTCAGGATTTCTTCGAAATAGCCGTCTTTAGCTGCCTTGAGCATCGGCATGATGCCTTTCTCAAGGTAGTCGTTATAGGCTTTATTCAGCTCGGGGTCGATCGCCAAATCCGTATCAGTTTTGACGCTTCGGTTTTGATAAGCTTTGAATGCCTCTTTCGAGGCGGCAATGCGCTGTTCTGCCTGTTTCAGGTTGTTGTTGAATACATCAGTGTCCCCAACGCGCACCGCAGCGCCAGCCTGAATAATCAACAGACGGGCTGTTCTGAGATGGTTAGAGCTGTTTGACAGCCCAAGACGGACGTCAATTTCCTGAGTGACATAATCCAGACTTTGATTAGCACGTACCAGAAAATAACTGGACGTACCGATAGCCAGGGCAAACAACAGCATAATGCCGCCCAGAATGATGACAAATAACGGCACCAGTCCAAGATTACCCAGTATGCCGGTTTTACCCTGTTGTTCAGACTTTGACATCATTTTCATATCCATTCGCTCATTTTCAGGAAAAATATATGTACATCAACCGTACTACTTGCAGGTGTAGTTTGGGTGCTTTTGTTTCTGGAAACAGCTGTGTGGCGATCCGTTTTCAAAATACCAACATAATCTAACATCGTCATATAATGTGGAACATTCATGAATTTCAATGCGATGTCGATCACGAATCTGCTGGCAGAAGGATATCAGGTTCTGGCTCTTTTTTATTCAGCAAATCGGTACCTATTCAACACAACGGATACCTAAAAATGGGAAAATAGCCCTCTTGGAAACACAAGTATGCATGTGTACCAGTTTAGCAGGAACCTGGCTAATCGCTCTGACGTAAAACCCGGGTGGACTGTGGTCCCGATTTCCCTTCTGGTGCTCTTGCCGGGAAAGCAAATAAAGAAGGGAGAGTTGAATAAAATGTCGACGCTGACGCGTTATGCTGGCAGTAGACGGTCATTTCTGGCAGGCCATAGTGTAAGTAATCACGCATGAGGGCCTTTATCTGGTGAAGTCCAACGCTATTGCGCATTTTTTCAACGAAAGGGTAATTAATGTGCCTGTATCGGTAGTGAAGTAACCCAAGATTCAACGACGTTAGCGCTTCTTCTATTAAGTTCAGCGATGCTCGTTTGTACTTTGCAGCAGGCCGAACAAACCTGGCGTAACCTCAGGATACGTGTGGGGACTTTCGCCATGACATTGCCGCTTTGCGTGATGGTAACGAGGGGGTTTTTCTCGCTCAGGTACTAAGATGTCGGGAAGAAATGTGCATCTCTTATTGTCAGTCTTCTGGTGGACCTGGTGACACAGGTTGGTCAGAACATAAAGGAAACTTATAAAATAATAACCCATGTTATAAAATTAGAAATATTAATGTAAATCAAGGCGGTCGCAGAACTGGGGTGAAAATTGGTAGTCATCGGATTTGTTTTTTGTTTTTTAATATCAATTGCTTATGATTTTTTCTCAAAAGAGTGGGGTGACATGGGGAGTTTTTTTCTTCTGTTATGAGTATATTGTGTTCAGGAAAATTTCACAGCAGAGCAAAAATCAGTGAAATATTATGTTTTGCCCCTTTCATTTTTGTGATCGTAGTCACATAATTATCAAAATGCTGATAGGCTTGCGTTGTATGAATCAGGCCGAAGGCGGTACAGTGGCGTAGCATTAGGATTAATCCTACGTTCTATGTTGGACGCAATACAGGGAAAGGATGAGCCTGAAGTTATGAAGAGATGGTATCTCAAACTTATCAACATTGATGCTGTATTTTTCGTCATATTAGAAGATTATAAAGTAATAGAATTGTCTGGCACCGATAGTTTTCATGCCACCTATGGAGAGTGATTGTTTAGCGGGTGAGCACTCTATCACCTAACTTATGTTTGAAACATAGTCTGTCGGGATGGGAATATGGGTACCTCTGAATTGCTAAAACACATTTATGACATCAATTTGTCTTATTTGTTACTGGCTCAGCGATTAATAAACGACGAAAAAGCATCAGCGATGTTCCGGTTGGGTGTCAATGAAGAAATGGCTGATGCATTGATGCAATTGACCTTACCGCAAATGGTCAAACTAGCTGAAACCAATCAGCTGATATGCCACTTCCGCTTCAGTGATCACAATACGATTAAGTTATTAACACAAGAATCCCGAGTTGATGATCTGCAACAGATTCATACCGGTATTTTGTTGTCGAGTCATTTATTACAAGAGCTATCTTCAAAAGAAGATAGCTTGCCTAAGAAAAGGGCATAATGATGGCTGAGAAAAGTATTGTTCAGGAAGCTAAGGACATACAGCTGGCGATGGAGCTCATTTCATTGGGCGCACGCCTCCAGATGCTAGAAAGCGAGACCCAATTAAGCCGTGGCCGCTTGATTAAGCTCTATAAAGAATTGAGAGGTAGCCCCCCGCCTAAAGGGATGCTGCCATTTTCTACCGACTGGTTCATGACATGGGAACAGAACATCCATTCTTCCATGTTTTATAACGCCTACCTGTTTTTGCTCAAGAATGGTCAATGCAGCGGTGTTGAAGCGGTCATCAAGGCTTATCGCCTTTACCTCGAACAATGTGCCCCTCAAAGCGATGTGCCGTTGCTGGCGTTGACCCGCGCCTGGACACTGGTACGCTTTGTTGATAGCGGCATGTTGCAGCTGTCCTCATGCAATTGCTGCAAGGGCATGTTTATCACCCATGCACACCAGCCTAAAAACAGTTTTGTCTGCAGTTTATGCCAGCCACCTTCCCGAGCAGTAAAAAGACGTAAACTTTCGCCGAGTGTTGCCGATATGATACCTCAACTGCTGGACGAACAGGTTAAGCATGCAGTCTGAGCCTGATGGCGATTTTGTGGTTCTGTCATCGCGCGTTCATTGCTCGATGGCAGTATCCCCTCCAAATAAGTCGTTGGTAAGACTGCATTTATAACTCTCTCAGCTACCCTTTTACTATCTATAAGGAATTCTTGTGCTGGTTATATTGGGTTATCTTGTCACTATAGGCTCCATACTTGGCGGTTATCTTATCGTTGGTGGCGAGTTGGGGGCGTTGTATCAGCCTTCAGAACTGCTGATTATCGGTGGCGCTGCAGTAGGGGCCTTTATTGTAGGTAACAATGCCAAAGCTATTAAAGCGACGATGAAGGCTTTGCCGGTGCTATTTCAGGGCTCCAAATATACTAAAGCTGTGTATATGGACCTGATGGCAGTTTTATTCCGGTTGATGGCCAAGTCTCGCCAGCAGGGTATGCTTTCTCTGGAATTTGACATCGATAACCCGAAAGAGAGTGAGATATTTTCCAATTATCCCCGCATTCTTGCTGATAACTACATTGTCGAATTCGTTACGGATTATCTGCGTTTGATGGTTAGCGGTAACATGAATGCGTTTGAAATTGAAACGCTGATGGATGAAGAGATCGAAACCGTCGAGCATGAAGTTGAAGTACCGGCTACCAGTTTGAACCTGATGGGGGATGGTTTGCCCGCATTTGGTATCGTAGCCGCAGTTATGGGGGTAGTGCACTCTCTGGCGTTCGTTGATCGTCCTGCGGCAGAGCTGGGTATGATGATTGCCCACGCCATGGTGGGGACGTTCCTGGGTATTTTGCTGGCTTACGGCTTCGTGTCGCCTTTGGCATCACTGTTGCGTCAGAAGAACTCAGAGAAGCTCAAGGTGCTACAATGTATCAAGGTAACCCTGTTATCCAGCCTGAATGGCTATGCGCCACAGATTGCCGTTGAGTTTGGACGTAAAACGCTTTATTCAACCGTGCGTCCTTCATTTACTGAAATGGAAGAGCATATTCGTAATGTGAAGGCTCCGGCACAGCAGGCATCGGAAAATGACGCATGAAACACCAGCATCCCATTATCCGCAAAAAACGTAAATCGGGACATGCCGCCCACCATGGTGGTTCATGGAAGATTGCTTATGCTGACTTCATGACTGCTATGATGGCGCTTTTTTTGGTCATGTGGTTGATTGCCATTTCCTCGCCTTCCCAGTTGGCTCAGATTGCTGAGTATTTTCGTACACCACTAAAAATTGCTATCACATCTGGTCCGAAGATTAGTGATGCTTCCAATCCTATCCCTGGTGGCGGTTCTGACCCTACACAGCAGGAAGGGGATGTGAAGCGGCAGATTGATACGATGGATGGGCGTCTTGAAGAAATTAAGCTGAATAAATTGCGGGAACGACTCGATCAATTGATTGAGGCGGATCCGCGCCTCAGAGCATTAAGGCCGCATCTGTTGATTGAAATGGTTGATGAAGGTTTGCGCATCCAGATTATCGATAGTAACAATCGCCCCATGTTTAAGACGGGGAGTGCGCAGGTCGAACCTTACATGAGTGATATTTTGCGAGCCATCGCGCCGATTTTGAATGATATTCCCAATAAGATCAGTTTATCGGGCCATACTGATGATGCGCAGTATGCGATGGGAGAGCGTGGCTATAGTAACTGGGAGCTTTCAGCTGATCGTGCCAACGCTTCCCGGCGTGAGTTAATTGCGGGCGGACTGGCCGATGGCAAAGTTTTGCGTGTTGTGGGTATGGCTGACACGATGAATTTGAAGCAGGCGAAAGGCGGCAGTGATGCCATCAACCGGCGAATCAGTCTGGTTGTCCTGAATAAGCAGGCTCAGGAGAATATCGAACGTGAGAATGCTGAAAGCAGTGCAGTAAACATTGATAAAATAGAAAATTTACAAAACATGGGGATGGATAAAGCCAAGCCAGTTACCGCGCCTGCCGATAACGGTAACAGTACGGCTACACCACAACCCGAAACCAATGGGACGCCTGTATCTGGCTCAACTGTGGCTCCTGTTCAGGCACCCGCAACAGCGGTGCCTGCGTCGGGAGCGAATGGCTCATCGGCAACAAGCCGTCGGCAGCCTACGACAGCTTTGCCAGCAGCACCTGATAGTCAGGCGACACCTTCTTCAACAAGCCGCGATTCACAGCAGAGGTGACCCACGTGAGCATGGACATGAGTGCTTTTTATCAAACATTTTTTGATGAAGCAGATGAATTGTTGGCGGACATGGAGCAGCATCTATTGCAACTTGATCCGTTAGCGCCCGATACGGAACAGATGAATGCCATATTTCGTGCTGCTCACTCGATTAAAGGGGGCGCGGGAACATTTGGTTTCACTGTATTACAGGAAACTACTCATATACTAGAAAACCTGTTGGATGGTGCCAGACGCGGTGAAATGCGGCTGAGCACTGACATTATCAACCTGTTTTTGGAAACCAAAGATATCATGCAGGATCAGTTGGATGCTTACAAAACCGCGCAAGAGCCCAACGCCGAAAGCTTTGAGTATATCTGTCAGGCTCTGCGCCAGCTTGCCCTGGAGTCCAAAGAAAATGGTACTGCCGGAGCGGCCGCCCCTGTCAAAGCAGCAGAGGCTGAACAGTCGGTTTCCGCACCCTCAGCCGCGGCGTCTGCCGGTGGCCACTCGGGATTGCGTATAGCCCTTACCAACCTGAAAGAATCGGATATTCCTCAGTTACTTGAAGAACTGGGTAATCTCGGAACAGTCAAGGACTCCGTCCAGACCAGTAACAGTGTTGAACTGACGCTCGATACATCAGCCAGCGAAGATGACATCAGTGCTGTGCTGTGTTTTGTGCTGGAGCCAGATCAGATTAGCTTCAAGTCAGCTACCGGTGAGGCACCCGCAGCCCAAGCTGCGCCTGTCGCTGCCGCCGAACCTGTCGAGGCCGCTCCTGCGGTTGCACCAGCGCCGCCTGCGGCACCGGTCGCGGCTGCACCTGCAGCTAAGCCTGCTGGTGGCAATAATGATGCCGCTAAAGGCAGACAGAAAACAGGTGATACCAGTATCCGTGTAGCGGTGGAAAAAGTTGACCAGCTCATTAACCTGGTTGGCGAATTGGTTATTACTCAGTCTATGCTGGCTCAGCGTTCCAGTGCTCTTGATCCTGTCGCGCATGGCGACCTGCTCAATAGCATGGGGCAACTGGAAAGAAACGCCCGCGATCTGCAAGAGTCAGTGATGTCCATCCGTATGATGCCGATGGAATATGTGTTCAGCCGTTTCCCGCGTCTGGTGCGCGACCTGGCGGCTAAATTGGGTAAAGAAGTTGAGCTGACTCTGCAAGGGAGTTCAACTGAACTGGATAAGAGCCTGATTGAACGCATCATTGACCCATTGACGCACCTTGTGCGTAACAGCCTTGATCACGGTATTGAATCACCCGATAAGCGCATTGAATCAGGTAAGCCTGCGGTAGGGAACCTGACTCTGTCCGCGGAACATCAGGGCGGTAATATTTGCATCGAAGTGATTGACGACGGTGCCGGTTTGAATCGTGAACGTATTCTGGCCAAAGCGTTGTCCCAGGGGATGGCTGTCAGTGAAAGTATGACTGACGAAGATGTCGGTATGCTGATCTTTGCTCCAGGTTTTTCTACTGCAGAGAAAGTGACTGATGTGTCAGGCCGTGGCGTGGGTATGGATGTGGTGAAACGGAATATTCAGGAAATGGGTGGCCATGTTGAAATCCATTTCGTGAAAGGTAAAGGAACGACAATTCGCATTCTGTTGCCGCTGACACTGGCCATACTTGATGGGATGTCAGTCAAGGTTAACGATGAAGTCTTTATTCTGCCACTTAACGCCGTGATGGAATCTCTGCAGCCTCAGTCTGAGGATTTGTATCCTCTGGCAGGGGGAGAGCGAGTGTTGCAGGTTCGTGGCGAATATCTGCCACTGGTTGAGCTGTATCAGGTATTCGATGTCGCCGGAGCAAAAACGGATGCCACTCAGGGTATCGTCGTTATTCTGCAGAGTGCTGGCCGTCGTTATGCCTTGCTGGTTGACCAGTTGATTGGTCAGCATCAGGTTGTTGTGAAAAACCTGGAAAGCAACTACCGCAAGGTGCCAGGCGTTTCAGCCGCAACTATTTTGGGTGATGGTAGCGTAGCGCTGATTGTGGATGTTTCTGCGTTGCAGGCGCTTTATCGGGAAAAGCGTGTGGTTGAAACCGCAGCTTAACAGCAAATTACAGCTATAGATTAAAGGTGAGAAACATGACTGGACTTGCAAATGTCACAAAATTAGCAGGCGAGACAGTAGGTCAGGAATTTTTGATTTTCACGCTGGGTGATGAAGAATACGGCGTGGATATTTTGAAGGTTCAAGAAATTCGCGGTTACGATCAAGTTACCCGTATTGCCAATACCCCAGAGTTTATTAAAGGTGTAACCAACCTGCGTGGCGTTATCGTGCCAATTGTCGATCTGCGCATCAAATTTATGCAGCAGGAAGTCGACTATGATGACAATACCGTTGTTATCGTATTGAACCTGGGACAGCGTGTTGTGGGCATCGTAGTCGATGGCGTTTCTGATGTTCTGTCCCTGACGACTGAGCAAATTCGCCCGGCACCGGAGTTTGCTGTAACACTGTCAACAGAATACCTCACCGGACTGGGTTCGCTTGGGGAACGTATGTTGATTCTGGTAGATATTGAAAGGCTACTCAGCAGCGAAGAAATGGCGCTAGTTGATAGCGTCATGAAGGTTTGATAAAAAAGCCATACTGGGCCACTTCGGTGGCCCATATCATTTATTACCCCTAATCTCTGGAAGTTAAAAGGTTATAGAGATACCAAAGCATCAGGGATCGTTGCAATTAAGGTTTTAATATGCTGAATCGTATAAAAGTTGTTACTGGGCTTGTTATTATTCTTGGACTATTTATTGTTCTCCAAATCATTTCCGGCGGACTGTTTTTTAATGCATTGAAGTCGGACAGAGATATCTTCACGACGACAAGAATTATTAACCAACAAAAATCAGAGCTGGAATCGACCTGGTCTTACTTATTGCAAACGCGTAACACGCTGAACCGTGCAGGAACACGTTACGCGATGGATATCTCTGGTGGGGTTTCCGGCGGGGTATCAGCGAAAGATCTGATTGAACTGGCGAAAAAGCAACTGGTGATCGCCAATACCCATTTTGCCAATTATGAAAAAATCCCGTATACAAATCAGCAAGATCCGGCCGTTGCTCAGGCGGTAAAAGATAATTACACCGCACTGAACAACGCATTAAGTGAGTTGATTGTTTTTATCTCTACCGGAAAGCTGAAGGAATTTTTTGATCAACCTACCCAGGGTTTTCAGGACAGGTTCGAGAAGGCTTATTATTCTTACAAAGACTCTTACGACAAAGTTTATGCCAGCGCAGTAGAAGAGAATAATGCGTCTTATTCGACGGCGTTGTGGCTGTTGGTCTCCGTCACTATATTTGTTGTAGTAATGGCGCTGATCGTCTGGTTGGGTATCAACCGTTCGCTGGTTCAGCCATTGCATAATCTTATTGAACATATTCGTCATATGGCGAAAGGTGATCTGACGACCCGGATTGATTTTCATGGCACCAATGAGATGGGCATTCTGGCTGACAGTCTGCGACATATGCAAACCGAGTTTTTTACAACGGTGAGTGCGGTTCGACAGAGTGCGGAAGCTATTTACACTGGTGCATCGGAAATCAGTGCCGGTAACACTGACTTGTCCTCAAGAACGGAACAGCAGGCTGCCGCACTTGAAGAGACAGCCGCCAGCATGGAACAGCTCACCTCTACCGTGAAGCAGAATGCTGAAAACGCGCGGCAGGCGAGCCAACTGGCTTTGAGTGCGTCTGAAACTGCGCAAAAAGGCGGGAAAGTGGTCGATAACGTGGTGAAAACCATGCATAACATTGCGGGAAGCTCGCAGAAGATTGCTGATATCACCAGTGTGATCGACGGTATCGCGTTCCAGACTAATATTCTGGCACTAAATGCCGCGGTTGAGGCTGCCAGGGCAGGGGAGCAGGGACGGGGCTTCGCTGTTGTTGCGGGAGAAGTCCGTAGCCTGGCCCAGCGTAGTGCGCAGGCGGCGAAAGAGATTAAGTCTCTGATTGACGACTCGGTAAATCGGGTTGAGGAAGGCTCCGTACTGGTTGAAAGCGCCGGTGAAACTATGGGAGAAATAGTGGGTGCCGTTACTCGCGTGACTGACATCATGGGAGAAATCGCATCGGCTTCTGAGGAGCAAAGTCGCGGTATCGATCAAGTCGGTCAGGCGGTAACCGAAATGGATCGGGTTACCCAGCAAAACTCCGCGTTGGTTGAAGAGTCTGCTTCTGCGGCCCACTCGCTCGAAGAGCAGGTTCGAGTGCTGAATCAGGCGGTAGCGGTGTTCCGTTTATCGGAAAATAACGTCATGACAAGTCGGCCTGCTGCGGTTGCCGCTTCGACACGTGGCGTTGCCAGACCCGCTTTGCTGGCAACCTCAGTAACGACGGACGTAGAGAAAAAGGCCAGAACCAGTAAAACCACAGATAACTGGGAAACCTTTTAATCGTTTTTAATGACTGAATCGGGTGGGTCGGGATATGACCTACCCGATTGATAGTTAGATAGTAATGGAAATTTATCCTGAGCAACGATGTTGAGTATAAATTTTCGATTGGCTAATTTTTCGGCTTTCAGTTCTATTTCTGATGAAAGTCGTATCACGGAACAGAAAAAATAGCTGATAAGATCTATATTGATGTTGTTTACTTAAGATTTTTTTAAGGGATTTTGTGCAGTAATAGTCCCTAGGCTGTACAGAGGAACTGACGGTTTTGAGACAAATGTTGCAGTTTTAATTTTTGTTGCCGTTATGACGCCTCTTTAGTTAAAGAAAGGTTTAATACAGCCGATTTATATAACTAATGCCGATTGTATAGGCGTATTTTAGCGAGCCTCAAAGGGCGACTCTCAGTCAGCAGCGTTGGTTGGTAAAGATGGTGCTACTCAGGGAGTGTGGCGACGATGAAGATTGAATTGTTTTAGTGTGAACAATCTTCATGATGAACAATATCAATTTGAACCATTGTGTGATTACCGCTATTAATTCGTCGGAAAAAGACGGATAAAAGCAGGTTTCCCAGTGGTATGTTGATAGATAGCGTTCATCTCGTGGCGAAGCTTGAGATAAGGCATTAGACCTGTAATAGTCATAATGGGAAGTCTGATTGAAAAACAATAAAATCATCTATCCATTTTCGGGCGGTCAGATATGAATAATACACCATCGCCAAATCGTTCAGGTTCTACATCTATTTTGAGCCAGATGGTTGAACGGTTGCCGCTGTCTGATGTTCACTTCCGGAGAATCAGTCAGCTCATCTATCAACGTGCTGGTATTGTACTGGCCGACCATAAACGTGAAATGGTCTATAACCGCTTGGTTAGACGATTGCGTTTGTTGGGAATCAATGATTTTGGTCAGTACCTCGCGTTGTTGGAATCGGATCCCAATAGTGCTGAGTGGCAGGCGTTCATCAATGCGTTAACAACTAATTTGACGGCATTTTTTCGCGAGGCCCATCATTTTCCTATCCTCGCCGAGCATGCCCGCAAACGACAGGGTGGGTACAGCATCTGGTGTACTGCAGCCTCCACAGGGGAGGAACCGTATTCTCTGGCTATGACGCTAGCGGAAGTTTATGGCGATCGCGCCAGTAACTGCCAGATAACAGCCAGTGATATTGATACACAAGTTTTAGAGAAAGCGTCTGCAGGTATTTATCGGCAGGAAGATCTTCGATCGCTTTCTCCACAGCAGATGCAGCGCTTCTTTTTGCGTGGAACCGGGCCGCACAGTGGCCTGGTTCGGGTTCGTCCGGATCTGGCGAACATGATTCATTTTCAGCAAGTGAATTTGTTGGCACCAGAGTGGTCTGTACCTGCGCCGTTTGATGCGATCTTTTGTCGTAATGTAATGATTTATTTTGATAAAGAGACTCAGGAACGCATTTTACGTCGTTTTGTTCCGCTACTTAAACCAGGCGGATTATTGTTTGCCGGACACTCAGAGAACTTCAGTCAGATCAGTCGGGAATTCTACCTGCGCGGGCAGACTGTTTATGGGCTGGCTAAGGAAAGATAATGAGCAAAATAAAAGTATTATGTGTTGATGATTCTGCCCTGATGCGACAGATCATGACCGAAATCATTAATAGTCATCCCGATATGGAAGTGGTTGCTACTGCACCTGACCCATTGGTGGCACGCGATCTGATCAAGAAATTCAACCCGCAGGTGTTGACGCTTGATGTGGAAATGCCACGTATGGATGGCCTTGATTTTCTTGAGAAGTTAATGCGCCTTCGCCCAATGCCGGTGGTGATGGTGTCTTCGTTGACGGGGAAAGGTTCTGAAATTACTTTGCGGGCGCTTGAACTTGGAGCTATTGACTTCGTTACCAAGCCTCAATTGGGTATTCGCGAGGGGATGCTGGCATACAGTGAGCTGATTGCGGAAAAAATCCGCATGGCTGCCAAAGCACGTCTGCCGCAGCGTAGTACGGGGGTTGCACCTTCGGTATTGCTCCCCAGCATGCCGCTGCTCAGTAGTGAAAAGTTGATCGCAATTGGTGCGTCAACAGGCGGGACTGAGGCAATCCGACATGTTTTACAGCCGCTGCCGCCAACCAGCCCGGCATTACTGATTACTCAGCATATGCCGCCAGGATTTACCAAGTCTTTTGCTGAGCGACTGAACAAGCTGTGTCAGATTACAGTAAAAGAAGCTGAAGATGGTGAACGTGTCCTCCCAGGACATGCTTATATCGCACCTGGCGCTCGCCATCTTGAGCTGGCGCGTAGTGGCGCGAACTATCAGGTAAAACTGCATGATGGCCCGCCGGTCAATCGTCATCGTCCTTCTGTTGACGTACTGTTCCACTCTGTTGCACAGTACGCCGGACGAAATGCAGTAGGAGTAATCCTAACCGGCATGGGGAATGATGGTGCCGCAGGAATGCTGGAGCTTCATAATGCGGGGGCGTATACGATCGCGCAGAATGAAGCCAGTTGTGTAGTATTCGGTATGCCTCGAGAGGCTATTGCACTCGGTGGTGTCGATGAGGTGGTGGATTTGCACCAGGTGAGTCAGCGGATGCTGGCACAAGTTTCTGCCGGACAGGCATTACGTATATAGCAGCTCCGGGGTGAGCAATAATATTAGGAGTAGGTATGGCTGATAAAGAACTCAGATTTTTAGTAGTGGATGATTTTTCGACAATGCGCCGTATTGTTCGAAATCTACTAAAAGAACTGGGCTTCAACAATGTGGAAGAAGCGGAGGATGGCGCTGATGCTCTGAACAAACTTCGTTCGGGCGGTTTCGATTTTGTCATTTCTGACTGGAACATGCCTAATATGGACGGATTGGAACTGTTACAGGCTATCCGTGCCGACGGCGCGCTTTCCAAGCTCCCAGTGTTGATGGTAACCGCTGAAGCAAAGAAAGAGAATATTATTGCTGCAGCACAGGCTGGTGCCAGCGGTTATGTTGTTAAACCGTTTACTGCCGCTACGCTTGAAGAAAAGCTGAGTAAGATTTTCGAAAAGCTTGGTATGTAAGGAGATGCCATGAATCCACATCCGATGCCCATTAACGATCATGCGTCTGCTACAGAGATTATTTCTCGTATCGGGCAATTGACACGCATGCTGCGTGACAGCCTGAAAGAGCTTGGTTTAGATCAGGCGATCACCGAAGCGGCCGAAGCGATTCCTGATGCTCGTGATCGTCTTGATTATGTTGTTCAAATGACTGCGCAGGCTGCAGAGCGTGCATTGAGTTGTGTTGAAGCAGCCCAGCCTCGTCAGAACCAACTGGAAGAAGAATCTAAAGCCCTGAAAACCCGTTGGGATCAGTGGTTTGAGAATCCGATTGAACTCTCTGAGGCACGCGAGTTGGTTACTGATACGCGTAGCTACCTTGAGTCCGTTCCGGATCATACTGCGTTTACCAATGCCCAGTTACTGGAAATCATGATGGCACAGGATTTCCAGGACTTAACCGGGCAAGTTATTAAACGCATGATGGATGTTGTTCAGGAAATCGAAAAACAACTGCTGATGGTATTGCTGGAAAATATTCCAGAAAAACCGTCTGATGCACGTCGTGCGAATGAAGGTCTGCTTAACGGACCTCAGGTTGATAAAACCGCTGCAGGTATTGTTTCCAATCAGGATCAGGTCGATGACCTGTTGGATAGCCTGGGTTTTTGATTTCACCCCGACACCCATTGCATCCTTCGTATGAGTGGGCATCGTGGCGTAAAGTATGTGGATTTTTACGGTCGGGCTTGTCCCGATCGTAAATTCCTGCTTCCTTTCTTATGCAATAAAATAAATAGCCACTTATTTTCTCCTTTGTTCTACCCATAAGAACTTGCCGGATTTTGTCATGCTAGCGTTGTATAACTTTATGTCAGCGAGCGTTAACAGGAGCGGCTCTAGTGGCAGATGATAGCGATCTGGAGAAAACAGAAGCTCCCACCCCCCAACGAACAGAAAAAGCCCGAGAAGAAGGTCAGATCCCTCGATCGAAGGAGCTGACGTCAGTGTTCATGCTGATTGCCGGTCTCGCTATTTTATGGGGATATGGTTCCAGTATGGCTGGCAGATTGTCCGATATGATGGCTAAAGGGTTGATTTTTGACCACGGCTTCATCAATGACGAACGGTTGATCATCTCCCATGTTGGTACGTTGCTCGAGCAGGCGGTGCTGGCGCTTGTACCTATCTTGTTTGGATTAGTCTTGGTCGCCTTGGGGGCTCCCATATTGCTGGGTGGCCTGATTTTCAGTACTAAGGCGATAAGTTTCGATTTTGGCAAGATGAACCCGTTATCTGGGTTGAAGCGCATGTTTTCGACCCAGGTGTTGGCTGAGTTATTTAAAGCAATCCTTAAAGCCGTTATTGTCGGTCTTATTACTTTTTGGTTTCTCCGGCACAACTGGAATAGTATGTTGCACCTTGTGTCGGAACCTATGGGGATGGCGATAAAAGATGCGCTGAATATCGCTTTCCTGTGCTGTTTTTGGGTGATCCTCGGGCTCTTCCCTATGGTAGGCTTTGACGTGGCGTGGCAGATATGGAGCCATATTAAACGGCTACGTATGAGCAAGCAGGAAATTCGTGACGAATACAAAGAGCACGAAGGGGATCCGCATATTAAAAACCGTATCCGCCAGCAGCAGCGGGCGATGGCACAGCGCCGAATGATGTCGGATGTACCGAAAGCAGATGTTATCGTCACCAACCCGACTCATTATGCTGTCGCGCTGAAGTATGATGAAAAGAAAATGAGTGCACCCCGGGTGCTGGCCAAAGGTGCTGATCGCATAGCGCAGCGTATACGTGAACTCGGTACAGAGAATCGTATCCCGATACTGGAAGCGCCGCCATTGGCGCGAGCCCTTTACCGTCATACTGAAATTGGGCAGCAGATCCCGACCGGATTATATGCCGCTGTTGCTGAAGTGCTTTCGTGGGTCTATCAGCTCAAACGCTGGAAACGTGAAGGCGGATTGATTCCGCGTAAACCTAAAAACTTACCTGTGCCGGATGCACTGGATTTTGCTAAAGAGAAAACAACCGATGGCTAACCTGGCCTCTTTACTTCGCCTACCTGGCAATATGAAAGGTTCGCAATGGCAGATTCTGGCAGGACCTGTTCTGATATTGCTTATCCTGTCGATGATGGTTCTGCCGCTGCCACCGTTTGTTTTGGACCTGCTGTTTACGTTCAACATTGCGCTGTCCATTATGGTGTTGCTGGTTGCGATGTTTACCCAGCGTACGCTCGATTTTGCAGCCTTCCCGACTATCTTGTTGTTTTCGACACTGCTGCGTTTGTCACTTAACGTTGCGTCGACACGTATCATTCTAATGGAAGGGCATACTGGTGCAGCTGCAGCAGGGAGAGTGGTTGAAGCGTTTGGTCACTTCCTGGTAGGGGGTAATTTTGCCATCGGTATTGTGGTGTTTATTATCCTGGTCCTGATCAACTTCATGGTCATCACCAAGGGTGCTGGGCGTATCGCGGAAGTAGGTGCACGCTTTACCCTGGACGGGATGCCCGGTAAACAAATGGCGATTGATGCCGATTTGAACGCTGGGTTGATTGGTGAGGATGAAGCTAAAAAACGGCGTTCTGAAGTCACCCAGGAAGCGGATTTCTATGGCTCCATGGACGGTGCGAGTAAATTCGTGCGCGGTGATGCTATCGCCGGGCTGATGATCATGGCCATCAACGTCATCGGTGGCTTGTTGGTGGGGGTCGTTCAGCACGATATGGTGCTGGGGCAGGCTGTTGAAAACTACACTCTCCTGACCATCGGTGATGGTCTGGTTGCACAAATTCCGGCGCTGGTCATTTCAACCGCCGCCGGTGTGATTGTGACCCGGGTCAGTACCGATCAGGATGTCGGTCAACAGATGGTAAGCCAACTGTTCAATAACCCACGTGTCATGATTTTAAGTGCGGGGGTATTGGGACTAATTGGTCTGGTTCCCGGCATGCCTAACTTTGTTTTCCTGCTGTTTACCACTGCGCTGTTAGGGCTGGCCTGGTGGATGAAGAAAGGGGACGAGAATAAAGCTGCATTTGCTGCGACGGAGGCAGCGACTGCGACCCCGGCAGCACCACAGGTGGTAGAGGCCAGTTGGTCTGATGTACAACTGGAAGATCCGCTTGGAATGGAGGTGGGATACCGTCTGATCCCTATGGTGGATTTCCAGCAAAACGGTGAGTTACTTGGACGTATCCGTAGTATCCGCAAGAAGTTTGCTCAGGAAATGGGATTCCTCCCACCAGTAGTGCATATTCGAGATAACCTGGATTTGCAGCCTGCCAGCTATCGCATACTGATGAAAGGTGTCGAGATTGGTAGTGGTGAAGCACATCCGGGGCGTTGGATGGCGATTAACCCTGGCAATGCGGTTGGTACGCTACCGGGAGATCTGACTAAAGATCCGGCTTTTGGTTTACCTGCTGTCTGGATAGAAAGTGCATTGAAAGAACAGGCGCAAACCCAAGGGTTTACTGTAGTTGAAGCTAGTACAGTGGTAGCAACGCACCTGAATCATTTGCTTAGCTTGCACGCCAGTGAGTTGTTTGGCCGCCAGGAAGCGCAACAACTGATGGACCGCGTATCTCAGGAAATGCCAAAGCTAACCGAAGATTTTATCCCGGGCGTAGTGACGTTAACCACGTTACACAAAGTACTGCAGAATTTGTTAAGCGAGCAGGTATCGATTCGCGATATGCGGACGGTTATCGAAACGTTGGCTGAGCATGCGGCAGTACAAACGGATCCTAATGAACTGACGACTGCTGTACGCATTGCACTCGGACGGGCTATCACTCAGCAGTGGTTCCCGGGTGATACGGAACTTCAGGTCATCGGTCTTGATGGCGCGCTGGAACGTTTGCTATTGCAAGCGCTTCAGGGGGGAGGCGGTCTGGAGCCCGGATTGAGTGACCGGTTACTGGATCAGGCTCGACAGGCATTGCAACGACAGGAAGTACTGGGGGCACCGCCGGTATTGTTGGTCAACCACGCACTGCGCGGGTTGTTGTCGCGATTCCTGCGCCGCAGTCTGCCGCAGATTGCCGTACTGTCGAACCTTGAGATCAGCGATAGTCGTCAAATCAGGATGACATCAATGATTGGTGGCGAGCTTTCCTGATGAAGAAAATCATGATGGCCGTGCTTTGGGGGATGACGGCAGTAATATCATCGCCCTCAGCCTATGCTCAGCAAGGCGGCTGGAATGCCAGTCTGACAGGGCCGTCATTTCAATACAAAGGGATGTTAGCATCTTCCCCTGCTTTTCTCCCGCCCTCCGGATTGGGTGTTAACACTGCCCAATCCGTCACAGTAATCTACTGGCGATATCAATTGAAATCTCCCGCACCGATAGATTTGGCTGTTAAGCTCTGTGCGGCTAATCGGTGCGTTAATCTGGATGGTGCCAGTGGGCAAACCTACGGATTACAAGGCATACCGGCGAATAGTGAGTTTAGAATGCTATTTTATGTACCCGGCTCCGGGCGTATGGCAACGTCCGTCGATGTGTCATCTAACGAGATATCAGTAAACTACAAGTAACCTATTCGTGATGAATGGTGATAGCTCACAGGCAGTACTCAACGTGTGGTGCAGTGAATAAGTAGATAAAGCGGAACGAAATTAGATACTAATCCGACGACCAGAAATCGAATTGCTCCGAGACTGACCATCAGGTCCGTACAGAGACTGTGCATGACGTGGCTTTAGTACCGCCAGTGCTTTCTCGTTGTGATCGAGGTGGTAGCCAAGCAACAACCCATTGTGCTGGTTTTTGTCACGCAGTGCTTCACTTAATTCGGAAATTTGCTGCCAGACTTGAGCAACAGTCGGGTGGGAACTGTAGGGGGCTTTTACTCGTAATGCAGACTCGCCCTGAAGACGAATTTTCTCCAGATGCTGGATAGTGGCTAACAATGAACTCTTTCTATCGGTGATCACTTGTAGAGCGGGGCCATCAACATGACCGGCGCAGAGCAACGACTGCTCATCAGACAACACGGCTTCAAGTTCACGCATGTTGAGCAGAAGTTGCTCCAGCAGCTTTACAAGTTTTTCCATTGAATTACTCGCCTGAAATCAAGTCCTGCGCATTTTTGATTAATGCGTCAGCAATTTTACCGACGTTCATTTTTAATGAACCGTCACGAATAGCCTGTTTCAGCGTTTCAACACGCTGTACGTCGATATCCTGGGCAGATGGCTGCATCAGTTTGGACTGAGCGTCACTCAACTTCACCTGAGTACCCGTCACAGAACTTTGCTGCCCGGTTTCTTCTTTACGCTTTAATTTTGCTACGTCGCCAGTATCCCGAGGCTGAACCTGGCTTACCGGTTTGACTGACTGGGTCCGATCAATGCTCATGGTAGTGTGCTCATGTCATAAAAGGTATAAATGATGATAATCAGCGAGATAGGCTTAATTGCCCACTCTGGTTGCTAACTTGACCAGCGTTATCATCAGCGACTATGTTCATCATATCGGCAGCATTGAGCATTACTTTAGCAAATTATTGTGAGATCAGAATAATCCCATCTCCACTCGCGATACCAGAAACAACCTGTCCTGACGCTGTACGAGCTCGCGCTTGCTGCCCCGATGCTGCATTGTTCATTGCCTTCCCTTCGCTGCGCACACTAAAGCCATCGCCTTGCGCAAGAATCTGGACGTTTTGCCCGGCACGGATCACCCATGGCTTTCTGATCATCACTTGGGTGATGGCCTGGCCGGGGGCGATATCTCGCAACGCAACGGCACCCTGAACGTCTTCTTGTGTAAACAAAGCATGAGGAGGCAGTTGGTCTATCCTGCCGCGGACCATCCGGATATCTCCAGATGCCAGCTCGGTACCCCGGCTAATCGGAGCCGCTGCCGCCACATAATTCCCAGTAACTTGTACTTCAACCTGAACAAAACGTCGGTCCTGATTGCAGCGCACTGACACGGAAAGGTTACCCCATATCCTTGCGTTTCCTGGTAATGAAATCTGTGGGTTGTCACAGACGGGCCATTGCGCTTCGGGCGTTTTCACGACGACGTTCACAGTATTGGATGAGCCTTTGAAGTTATCCGAAAAAAAACGGGATAACTGTGATGCAAGATCGGCAGCATTCACCAGTATCGGGGTAAACAGCAAACCCAAGATCGATAACTGTATGTATTTTCTGATATCCAGCATCCGTTTTATGCTCTCTCAAACCCGGTTAATTTCACGTTACCAGTGTAACGGCACTTGCTTACAGTTAAGGCAATAAATAGCGCTTCATTTTATGCCTATTCTTGCGATGATTTTTGCAGGATGAGAATTATCCTACGCAGACTAAAGTTTAAATTGCGGAGGGAGCATGCTCGATAAATTGGATGCGGCGCTACGGTTTCAGCAAGAAGCGTTGAATCTCCGTGCCCAACGTCAGGAGATTCTGGCGGCTAACATTGCAAACGCCGATACCCCTGGCTATCAGGCGCGTGACATTGATTTCGCCAGCGAACTGAATAAGGTCATGGAACAAGGGCGCACCAGCAATCAATCCGTTTCGCTGAACCTGACGTCTACACGCCACATTCCTGCGCAGGCGGTAGAGCCACCCGCGCTCGATTTGCTCTACCGCGTGCCGACTCAACCTGCGCTTGATGGCAACACTGTTGATATGGATCGCGAGCGTACCAATTTCGCGGACAACAGTCTCAAGTATCAAAGTAGCCTGACCCTCATCAGCGGGCAGATTAAAGGGATGATGTCGGTACTGCAGTCCGGGTCATCATAACAGTACTGGTGACAGATATAAGGTTGATGTCTCATGTCGTTACTTAATATTTTCGATATTTCCGGCTCGGCGCTTTCTGCCCAGTCTCAACGCCTTAATGTCAGCGCCAGTAACCTGGCTAACGCTGACAGCGTTACAGGACCTGATGGTCAGCCTTATCGCGCCAAGCAGGTAGTTTTTGAGGTCGATGCGGCTCCGGGGCAGGCGACCGGCGGTGTGAAAGTCGCCAAAGTGGTTGAAGATCCTTCTCCGGAAAAACTGGTCTATCAGCCGGGTAATCCGCTGGCCGATGCCAAAGGCTATGTCCGCATGCCGAATGTGGATCCGGTCAATGAGATGGTGAACACCATTTCAGCATCCCGAAGCTATCAGGCGAACGTGGAAGTATTGAATACCACAAAATCGATGATGCTAAAGACTCTCACTATTGGTCAGTAATCTGGAGAAATCATGGCTACTACCTCTTCTGTCAGCGGTGCTCAAAGTACGACATCGACGACGTCGACATCGTCTATTAGCGGAAGCAGTGCTGCTGACTTACAGAACAGCTTTCTGACTCTACTGGTTGCTCAGCTGAAGAATCAGGATCCTACAAATCCGATGGATAACAACCAACTGGTTTCACAGCTGGCCCAGTTAAACACGGTGAGCGGTATCGAAAAACTGAACACTACCCTCGGCTCCATCTCTACGCAAATCAACAGTAATCAATCTATCCAGGCCGCCTCATTAATTGGTCATGGTGTTTTGGTGCCTGGTAGCACCGTATTGGTTGGCAAAGAAACCACCACACCGTTTGGTGTTGAACTGGAAAGTGCAGCGGATAGCGTTAGCGTCAACGTCACTGACAGCTCAGGAAAAGTGATTCGTACCATTGATCTGGGAGCATTGAGCGCCGGGGTTCATGCATATTCCTGGGATGGCAAGGCTACTGATGGTACAACGGCACCGGATGGTTCTTATACTATTTCAGTGTCTGCGACCTCAAACGGTACTCAACAGGTTGTTCAGGCTCTGAATTATGCCTATGTGAATGGTGTTGTGACCAATAGCAGCGGTGCATTGCTGGATTTGGGTCTGAGTGGCCAGTCCACGCTGGATAATGTACGCCAGATTTTGTAGCAGTTACGGATATAACGCGCGTCACTTTTTAGTGAATAACAGTTCATCAATCTTCAGGAGAGCATCATGAGCTTTTCTCAGGCGGTCAGTGGCTTAAACGCTGCCTCTAGTAATCTGGACGTCATTGGTAACAACATTGCCAACTCCGCTACTGTTGGCTTTAAAGCCAGCAACATCTCTTTTGCCGATATGTACGCAGGCTCCAACGTAGGCTTGGGTACCAAAGTCGCGTCCGTACTGCAGGATTTCGGCAACGGTTCCATCAACAACACATCGCGTGCGCTTGATGTAGCCATCAACGGTAACGGTTTTTATCGCCTGCTCGATACTAACGGTAGCGTGGTTTATAGCCGTAACGGCCAGTTCACGTTGGACAGCAGCCGTAATATCGTCAACTCACAGGGCCTGCAATTGACGGGGTATCCCGCCACCGGTACACCACCGACCATTCAACAGGGTGCAAGTCCGGTTGCGCTAAGTATTCCCGAAACGACAATGTCGGCTAAAGCGACGTCGACGGCTTCGATTATTGCCAACCTGAACTCTTCTGATAGCACCAATACCTGGAACGCAACCGATCCGACCAACACCTCAAACTACAAAGGTTCTATTACTACCTACGATAGCTTGGGTAACGCGCACAACTTCGGGCTGTATTTCGTGAAAACCGCCGCTAACAGTTGGGACGTATACGCACAGGACACTAGCATTAGTGGTGCCGGTTTCCAGGGGCCGACGACATTGTCTTTCAACAGTAGCGGTGCACTGACGACCACCACGCCAGCAACGATCAGCATGGCGACACTGAACGGTTCTGCCGCCAGCACCTTCACGCTTGCATTTACCGGTACGGTACAGCAGAACAGCGGTTCTAACAGTACCAAAACGCCAACACAGGATGGTTATGCGCCGGGCGAACTGACCGGTTACAGCATCAGCGACGATGGTACAGTTGTCGGCTCTTACTCCAACTCGAAAACGCAGGTACTCGGTCAGATTGCACTGGCTAACTTCGCTAACCCGGAAGGGTTGTCTCCTCAGGGGGATAACGTTTGGGCGGCAACCAGCAATTCTGGTCAGGCAGTTGTGGGTCTTGCGGGTTCCGGTAACCTCGGGAAGCTGGTAGGCAAGGCAACAGAAAGTTCCAACGTCGATATGAGTAAAGAGTTGGTTAACATGATCGTTGCTCAGCGTAACTATCAGTCAAATGCTCAGACGATCAAAACGCAGGATCAGATACTCAACACGTTGGTTAACCTGCGTTAATTATCATAACGAGGATATTGCATGGATCACGCTATCTATACAGCGATGGGCGCGGCAAGTCAGACGCTGGAGCAACAAGCTGTTACGTCGCATAACATGGCTAACGCCTCTACGCCGGGTTTCCGTGCGCAACTGGCTGCGATGCGTGCCGTGCCAATCCAGGGGGTTACGAATGAAACCCGCACACTGGTAGTGTCCTCGACACCCGGGGTGGATACCACCCCGGGTTCTATGGATTACACCGGGCGTTCTATGGATGTTGCACTTTCTCAGGACGGCTGGCTGGCGGTACGAGCAGCGGACGGCAGTGAGGCCTATACCCGTAATGGTAATATGGAGATTAATTCCAACGGGCAACTGACTGTTCAGGGCAACCTGGTCATGGGTGATGGCGGGCCGATCGAGGTTCCACCACAAACCCAACTGACTATCGGTCCCGATGGCACCATCAATGCCCTGAACCCCAGTGATGCCGCCAATACGGTAACTCAGATCGGGCGTCTGAAACTGGTCAAAGCGACAGCGAATGAAGTGGTTCGCGGCGATGACGGTTTCTTCCGTGTTTCCCCTGCTGTGCAGCAGCAGCGTGGTGCGGTACTGCAGAATGACGCCACGGTCAGAGTCATGCCTGGGGTATTGGAAGGTAGTAACGTCAATACGGTTGAATCGATGGTGGAAATGATCTCCAACTCACGCCGTTTTGAGATGCAGATGAAAGTGATTAGCAGTGTTGACGATAATACGCAGCGTGCTAATCAGATACTTGCGATGAATTAAGTGCCCTTGCGCACAGGAGTGACTCGATGATCCGTTCTTTATGGATTGCCAAAACCGGTCTGAACGCCCAGCAAACCAATATGGATGTTATATCCAACAACCTGGCAAACGTCAGCACCAACGGTTTTAAACGTCAGCGTGCCGTATTTGAAGACCTGATGTATCAAACTGTACGCCAGCCGGGGGCGCAGTCTTCTGAACAGACCACTCTGCCGTCAGGTCTGCAGTTGGGGACGGGTGTGCGTCCGGTTTCGACCGAGCGTATCCACACGCAAGGGGGGTTGACTGAAACCGGTAATGCTAAAGACCTGGCAATCAACGGCGCAGGTTTCTTTCAGGTATTGATGCCGGATGGCACAACCCAGTATACCCGTGATGGTTCTTTCCAACTGGATTCGAATGGCCAGCTGGTGACATCCAGCGGTTTTCAGGTTCAACCTGCGATCACTATTCCGGCGAATGCAACCAACATTACGGTTGGTCGTGACGGTGTGGTGACCGTGACTCAACAGGGACAAACTGCACCTGTTCAGGTCGGACAGCTCAACCTGGCCATGTTTATCAACGAGGCCGGATTGCAGAATATGGGTGAAAACCTGTATGCAGAAACGGCCAGTTCCGGTGCCCCGACCCAGAGTACGCCTGGATTGAATGGTGCAGGTCTGATTATGCAAAAATATGTTGAAACATCGAACGTGAATGTGGCTGAAGAACTGGTTTCCATGATTCAGACTCAGCGCGCGTATGAAATCAACAGTAAGGCCATCTCGTCCACGGACCAGATGCTGCAAAAACTGACCCAGTTGTAATCTTTCCTGGGTAGCGTTTGTGTATAAGATAGGGTGGCTTTTTACTGATTTGTGCGTAGCGCGCAAATGGGTGAAGTAGCCACCTTGATTCAATATGTGGATAGGTTACTGAAAGTAAGGCGATATCCGTAGTGATGATGAATACGAAGTCGGTTGCCGCATTGCAGCCGTGTCGGCCCCGGTTGCTGGCATACGTGATGATGTTAACACTGTCCGGTTGCGCCTATGTACCTCATGATAAGGTTGTCACTGGACCAACGACAGCACAACCTGCATCGCCGTTACAGGCTATCCCTAATGGGTCTATTTTCCAGACCGGTCAGGCGATGAATTACGGGTATCAGCCGATGTTTGAGGATCGTCGACCGAGAAACGTCGGGGATACGTTGACTATCGTGTTGCAAGAAAACGTCAGTGCCAGCAAGAACTCGTCGGCGAATGCCAGCCGGGATGCATCCAGTTCCTTTGGTATGACCACGACACCACGTTTGCTTGAAGGGCCTTTGGGCAACAACCGGGCGGCACTCGATGCTACTGGTAAAGATGCGTTTACCGGGAAGGGCGGCGCTAACGCGAATAATACCTTCACCGGCACAATCACCGTGACGGTCGATCAGGTGCTGACAAACGGCAATTTGCATGTCGTTGGTGAGAAACAAATCGCCGTTAATCAAGGAACTGAGTTTATTCGCTTCTCTGGGGTGGTAAACCCAAGGACTATCAGCGGCAGCAACACCGTGCCGTCGACGCAAGTGGCGGACGCGCGTATGGAATATGTGGGTAATGGCTACATTAACGAAACGCAGACCATGGGCTGGCTGCAGCGCTTCTTCCTTAATGTTTCGCCGTTCTAAATTGATGAGGCACATAATGCGGATCACTTCAGTTTTTACTCTTTTTCTTGCTTTGCTGGTGATGGTGGCTCCGCCAGCATCAGCTGAGCGTATCCGCGATTTGGTGACGATTCAGGGGGTGCGTGATAATGCGCTCATTGGTTATGGTCTGGTTGTCGGGCTGGATGGTACGGGTGACCAGACCACTCAGACTCCGTTCACCACTCAAAGTTTGAATAACATGCTGTCCCAATTAGGGATAACCGTTCCTGCCGGCACCAATATGCAGTTAAAGAACGTAGCGGCAGTCATGGTAACAGCTAAATTGCCGCCGTTTGCTCGTGCAGGGCAGGCCGTCGATGTGGTGGTTTCCTCTATGGGTAATGCCAAGAGCCTGCGAGGCGGTACATTGCTGATGACGCCACTGAAAGGTGTAGATAATCAGGTCTATGCTATCGCTCAAGGTAACCTTTTGATCGGCGGCGCAGGTGCGGCGGCTGGTGGCAGCAGTGTTCAGGTCAACCAGTTATCAGGTGGTCGTATTAGTGGTGGTGCGATTATTGAACGTGAGCTGCCGAACACCTTTGGGACCGGCAATACGATTATGCTGCAGTTAAATCAAGACGATTTCACCATGGCGCAGAGTATCAGCGATGCGATTAATCGCTTCGGTCGTGGCGGTTCTGCGGCACCACTGGACTCCCGTACTGTGCGGGTTATCGTACCAGCTGGCAACAGTGCGCAGGTTCGCTTCCTGGCGGATATGCAGAATATTGAGGTCAATGTCGGTACGCTGGATGCCAAAGTCATCATTAACTCCCGTACCGGCTCAGTAGTGATGAACCGCAATGTTCAGTTGGAAAACTGTGCCGTTGCACAGGGCAACCTGTCTGTGACAATCAATCAACAGAATGTAGTGAGTCAGCCCAATACACCGTTGGCCGGTGGGCAGACGGTCGTTACGCCGCAAACGGAAATTTCTATGCGTCAGGAAGGCGGGGCATTACAGCGCGTGAACTCGAGCGCTAACCTCAACAGTGTGGTTAGGGCCTTGAATTCACTTGGTGCCACGCCAATGGATTTGATGTCAATTCTTCAGGCGATGGAAAGTGCAGGTTGCCTGAGAGCGAAGCTGGAAATCATCTAATGAGTGACATGAAGACGTTTAACAACCCGGCCTATGAAACACAGTCGCTTAACGCGCTAAAGCGGGATGTATCAAGCCATCCCCAAAGCCGCGAAGGGATCCGTGCTGTGGCCAAGCAGTTGGAAGGCGTCTTCGTGCAAATGATGATGAAGAGCATGCGTGATACGCTACCGAAAGATGGTATGTTCAGTAGCGATCAGACGCGTATGATCACCTCAATGTATGATCAGCAACTGGCCCAGCAGATGTCGTCTGGTAAAGGGGTAGGACTGGCGGCTCTCATTGAAAAACAGATGATGGGACAAGGTATTGTCGGGATTGAGCAACCTGCACCATCGACGCCCTTTAAGCCTGATGGTCAGTTGGCTCGCAATATGCCTTCATTTGTGATGGAGCAGATGGTGCGTAAAGCGATGCCTAAGTTACCGGAAAAATCATCGCCATTACCCATGAATAGCGCTGATTTTATTTCCCGTTTATCTACACCTGCGATGCTGGTTAGTCAGCAAAGTGGTATTCCGCATCACCTCATTATGGCGCAAGCCGCCCTTGAATCAGGTTGGGGACAGCATGAAATCCCTACTACCGATGGGCGTCGTAGCCACAACATTTTCGGTATTAAAGCTGGCAGCAACTGGGATGGACCGGTCACGGAAATCACCACGACAGAATACGAACAAGGTGTTGCCAAAAAAGTCACTGCTGCCTTCCGTGTGTATGGTTCTTATCTGGAAGCGCTGAATGATTATGCCAAATTGTTAACCCAGAATCCCCGTTATGTCGGCGTGTCTGCGGCGGCAACAGCGGAACAGGCTGCCGTAGCATTACAGCAGGCTGGGTATGCGACGGATCCAGCTTATGCGAAGAAGCTGGTGAGCATGATCCAGCAGATGAAAAATTCAGGCGAAAAGGCAGTTCAGGCCTATACACATGATCTGAGCGGGATTTTCTAATTTTTCTCAAGTTTTCAGCCCGCCTGCCGATAGCTATACAAGTTAATTTATAACGGCGATATCTTTTTGTGCCCGGCAATAGGTTGTGCCCTGTCTGCGCATGAGTAAGAGTAAAAGGAACCCAGCATGTCCAATTTGATTAACACCGGAATGAGTGGTTTGAGTGCAGCACAAGCGGCACTGAGCACTGTCAGTAACAACATCAGTAATCAGGCTGTTGCAGGGTATAGCCGTCAAAACGCGCTGTTGGCACAGAATAATGGTACAACAACCTCTGCCGGTTACATTGGTAACGGGGTGACGGTTGTCAGCATTAACCGTGATTACAACGATTTTATCGCCAAGCAGTTGCGCGCAGCGCAGGCAACCAGTAGCGCGACCACCTCTTATTACGACCAAATCTCTAAGATTGACAACCTGCTATCGAGTAGCTCATCCAGCCTGTCAACCTCTATTCAGGATTTCTTTAAAAACTTGCAGAACCTGACGAGTAACTCCAGTGATTCGTCCGTTCGTCAGACTGTGTTGGGTAAAGCGAATGCGTTGGTCAATCAGTTCAAAATCACTGACCAGTATTTGCGCGATATGGACAGCAACATCAATGGTGAGCTCTCCGTCACGGTGACGCAGATCAATACCTATGCCCAGCAAATCGCCGATATCAACGATCAGATTGTACGCCTGAAAGGCGCGAATAATGGCGCGGCGCCAAATGATTTGCTGGATCAGCGTGATTCACTGGTTGATTCGTTGAATAAGCTTGTCGGCGTTGATGTCGCGGTTCAAGACGGCAATATGTACAACGTCTCGCTGAAAAACGGCCTGACACTGGTACAAGGTAAAAGCTTCAATACGCTTGTTGCGACGACATCCAGCACTGATCCTACCCGTACTACTATTGCGTATAACGATGCCATAGCTGGTGTGAGCGAAGTGAAGGAGAGCACAATTACCGGTGGTTCTCTCGGCGGGCTGCTTAATTTCCGCACCAGTACGCTCGATAGCGCCCGCAACCAATTAGGTCAGATGGCGTTGGCGTTTAGCGATGCTTTCAACCAGCAACACAAAGCCGGTTTTGACCTGAACAACGCCCAGGGTGGGGACTTCTTTGGCGTCGGTTCGTCCGTCACCTTGAAAAGCGCTAAAAATACGTCTGCTGCGGAGCTGAGTTCTTCCTATCTCAGTGATACCTACTCGATGCAGTACAACGGAACCTCCTGGAGTGTTACCCGGTCTGACGGTACCACTGCCAGTTCAACGCTGTCGGGTTCGGCGTTAACGTTTGATGGTTTCACTATCGATATTTCTGGCTCCGCCGCTTCGGGGGATACCTTCAGCTTCAAAGTATCACCGGGACAGTCTTCCATTTCGCAGACTGCTCCAGCGGCAGCCTCGGCTGCGTCGTTGACGCGCAATGATAACAACTACATCAAAGCGAGCGATTACACCGTTAAATTCGTTGGCCCAGCTGCCAACAACTGGTCGATTACCCGTCTGTCAGATGGTGCCGATTTGTCTTCTTCTGCCACCTATGCCGCAGCCAGTGGGTCTACACCCGCTAGTCTGATTTTTGATGGTATGAAATTAGATATCACCGGTACGCCAGCGGCTAAAGACGTGTTTACTGTGAAAGGTGTACGCGATGTCGTCGTTGGTATGTCTGTTGTCATCTCGGATTCTTCTAAGATAGCAGCGGCTGGTTCTTCGTTGACCTCTACCGGCGGTGGGGTTAGTGATAATACGAATGCTAAAGCATTACTGAATTTGCAGACGGTTAAAGTCGTTGAAGGCAAATCGAGTATCAGTCAGGCATACGCCAGTCTGGTTGGGGACATCGGTAACAAGACGAGTACGGCTAAGGTGACTGATACATCTCAGAAGAATGTGGTGTCACAGTTAACCACCGAGCAGCAGTCTGTGTCTGGTGTAAACCTGGACGAAGAGTACGGTGACCTTGTTCGTTTCCAACAGTACTACATGGCGAATGCCAAGGTAATCCAGACGGCTTCGACGATCTTTGATTCCCTGTTAGCGATCCGGTAACTAAGTTTGTGACGATAAAATCAGTAAGGAAATAAGTTATGCGACTGAGTACCAGTATTATTTTTCAGCAAAGTATGCAGGGCGTCACAGACGGGCTGTCAAATTTCAGCAAAACGGGCCAACAGTTAGCTAGTAATACCCGAGTGGTTAACCCTTCTGATGACCCTATCGCGGCGTCTAAAGCGGTGATGGTCAATCAGGCACAGGCCCAGAACGATCAATATTCTTTGGCGCGTACGTTTGCCGAAAATGGCATGAATAGCGAGCTGTCCGTACTGACTAACGTTGCGACTGCATTGACCAGCGCCAGTACCACACTGTTAAGTGCTGATGGTACAAAGAATGATAACGATCGCCAGCTTATCGCCACGTCGCTGCGTGGGTTGAAAGCCCAGTTGCTCAACCTGGGAAACAGCACCGATGGTAATGGTAATTTTATCTTTGGTGGTTATAAGACCGACGCCCAACCGTTTACTACCAATGCTGCCGGCACAGTGAGCTATGTGGGTGGTAATCAGGCTATTTCTCAGCAGGTGGATGCTGATCGTGTCATGACGGTTGGACATGTCGGGTCTGACGTATTTAATAATGCTAGCGGCACCGCAGATATCTTCGGCGCTCTGGATACTGCGATTAGTGCATTAGAAACACCGCTGGAAGGGGCAACTGATGCTGTGAAGGCTGCTAATACGGCTTCTATTAACGCGGCTAGTCAGAGCCTCAAAAATGCGCTGACGAATGTTTCTTCGGCGCAAGCGACCCTGGGGGTTCAATTGCAGGAAGTCGATACATTGAACAGTATTGGTACTGATCGCAGCAATGCTAATAAACAAACATTGAGTGATTTGGTTGATATCGATATGGTCGCAACCATCTCCACATACATGATGCAACAGCAATCCTTGCAAGCATCATATAAAGCATTTAGCGATATGCAGGGCCTCTCGCTGTTCCAGCTAAACAAATAACATGGAATAGCGGTCCAGTATTTGGATACGCTTAAACCGGGCGTATTCTTTTTGGCATGTCATCCTTCATAAGATGACATGCTTTTTTTTATTGTGCGCAGTGCATAAAAAAGCTCGAGGTACACCAACGCGCGAGGGATTATCCGGCAAACTGGCTTAGCAAATCAGCCAGCAGATCATAGGTTTCGCCAAATAGTTTTTCGGCATAAGGGGAAATAAGGAAAATCAGGAACCCTACAGTAATTATCCCAGTAAAGAGGGTGATAGGAAAACCGATAGCGAAGATGGTTAGTTGTGGCGCCAGCCGACTCAATAACCCAAGCGCCATGTTAATGGTGAGCAGTAATGTAATGAGCGGGAGTGCAAGCATCAGCCCGTTAGAGAAGATCCTTCCGCCAGCGCCTGCGAGAGTCATAAAGACATTACCGCTGACAGGTGACGCCCCTATGGGAATGGTATGGAAACTGTCAACCAGCAGTGAAATCAGCCATAGATGCCCATTCATTGACAGGAAAAGTAACAATGCCAGCAGGTTCATGAACCGGGCGATGACCGGCATATTGGGGCCACCGCTGGGGTCAAAGAACGTGGCGAATGACAGCCCCATCTGCAGGCCGATAATCTCTCCCGCCAGTCGGATCGCAGCAAATGCCAGTTGCATGGTGAACCCCAGCATGACCCCGATCACGACTTGCTGAAACAGCATCCATACGCCTGTTGCAGAAAAGATAGGGATCGAGGCATGCGGGATATTCGGTGCAATGACAATAGTGATGAGCACACCTATGCCGATTTTCACACGGCGGGTAATAGCCCGTTCGCTAAAAATAGGGGCGGTGCTAATCAGCGCCAGAATCCTGACCAGTGGCCAGAAAAACTGATTAAACCAGCCGATCATATCAATGCTGCTGAGGGTAACCATACCTACCCGATCATGTTAGGGAACTGGCTGAACATTGCACGCATGTAGTCAAGAATGACGCTGAGCATCCACGGCCCGGCTACCACAAGGGTAAAAAATACCGTTAGCACTTTAGGGATGAACGACAAGGTCATTTCGTTGATTTGTGTAGCTGCCTGAAGCATGCTGACAATCAAACCACTCACCAGCGCGGCGATAAGCGGGGGGCCTGCCAGCATCAATGCTATTTTCATTGCTTCATAGCCTAAAGCCATGACGGATTCAGGAGTCATACAGGCATTCCTCTGATGATGTGGTGGACAGCAGCATCCGCACTAACTAAGTATAGAAACTCTGGGCCAGCGACCCCAGCAGTAATTGCCATCCGTCAACCAACACGAAAAGCATCAGTTTGAACGGCAACGAAATCGTCGCTGGAGGGACCATCATCATACCCAGTGCCATTAATACGCTGGCGACAACCAGGTCAATCAGCAGAAAAGGAATGAAAATCGTAAAACCGATCTGAAAGGCGGTTTTCAGTTCGCTGGTAACATAAGCCGGCACTAACACTCGCATTGGAACAGCTTCCGGGCCCTGCAGCGAAGGAATCTGAGCCAAACGGGTAAACAATGCTAAATCCGCTTCCCGGGTTTGTCGCAGCATGAACTCACGCAGCGGTTTCGAGCCTTTATCAATAGCGACTTCCATGCTGATTTTGTCTTCACTGAACGGGCGATAGGCCTCATCGTAAATACGGTTCAGTACGGGAGACATAACAAAAAAAGTCAGAAACAGACTGAGACCCAGCAGAACCTGGTTAGGCGGCGCCGTAGGAGTACCTAACGCGTTACGCAGCAAGCTCAGCACGATGATGATACGAGTAAAGCACGTCATCATCAGTAACACGGCTGGAATAAAGCTCAGCGCAGTGATGAAGATCAGGGTCTGAACGGGTAAGGACCAGCTCTGCCCACCATTAGGCAGTGGGTGGCTGATAATGCTGGGCAACTGTGCCAATGCGTGAGGCGCAATCAGCAATAACATTGAGGCCGCAGGGTAACGAAGCAGGCGGAACCAGGTAGAAAGTGAAATCGGACGCTGGGGGGTACTCATTCGGTTTTTTCCGGACGCGTGGTCGCTTTCTTAAGAAACTGAAGAAAATCGGTTGGCGCGATGCTTTCTGCCGATGCAGCATCGTTAATGGGACGAGCAGGCAGGGTATGCAAATGGGTTATTTGTTGGGCTGTAACCCCTAATACAAGCCAGGTGTCATCAACTTCAACGATCACAATGCGCTCACGTTGTCCAACCGGATAAGCCGACACCATTTTCATGATATTGCTGTTTTTAGTCTGCGGCGCAAAACCTAGTTTTCGTAGTGCCCAGGCAACCAGCAAAATCAGTAATAACACACCGCACAATGCGGTACCCACTTGCGACAAGAGCGTACCGCCAGAAATAACGGATTCAGCAGCCACAGGTGGCTGCTGAATGGTCGATGTAATCTGTTGTGCGGTGCCAGCCATTAACGGCCTAGCCTGCGCATACGTTCTGATGGCGTAATAATATCGGTGATACGTACACCATACTTGTCGGAAACCACAACTACTTCACCCTGAGCAATCAGATACCCGTTAATCATGATATCCAGCGGCTCACCAGCCAAACCGTCTAGTGCCACGACAGAGCCCTGTGACAAGCGCAGCAGCTCTTTGATCGTCATTTTGGTGCGCCCTAACTCCACGGTCAACTTAACCGGGATATCCAAAATCAGGTCGATATCCTGCATTGACCCCTGGGTATCCTGCACATCAAAGTTTTTGAAGATATTTTCAGTACTACCCGACGCGCCTTTTTCTGCCGACTGCTGCTCATTAAATGCATCAGCCCACAGATCGTCCACGGAATCCGTTTCTTCGGACGGTTTCTTGATGTCACTCATTGAGCGGTTCCTCGTCATTCAGAGAATTTAAAATGGGGTTAATCAAGTGTTCAACACGCAAGGCATACTGACCATCTAACGTACCGTATTGGCATGTCAATACAGGCACGCCATCCACATGTGCTACCAGGCGTTCAGGTTTATCAATCGGCAAAATATCTCCGGGCTTGAGTTTTAATACCTTTGACAGTCGAACCGGAATATCAACAAAGTTAGCAACCAGCTCTAACTCTGAGTGCTGCACCTGTTTTGCCAGTGTCTCGCGCCAGTGCTGGTCTTCCTGCTGCGAGTTTTCCAGCGGCGGGTTGGCGAGCAATTCGCGTAAAGGTTCAATCATGGAGAAGGGAATACAGATGCTGAATTCACCGGTCAGCGTACCAATTTCCAGGTGGAAAGGGGTGGTTACCACGATATCGTTTGGCGACGTGGTGATATTGGTGAATTTTACCTGCATTTCCGAACGCACGTACTCCACATCGAGCTTGTAAATCGCGTTCCAGGCGTCACTGTAGGATTCGAGAGCCAGTTTCAGCATGCGACGCACTACGCGCTGCTCGGTGTGTGTAAATTCTCGGCCTTCAACCTTGGTAGGAAAACGGCCATCGCCACCGAACAGGTTGTCGACGGCAATAAAAACCAGACTGGGTGAAAACACGAACAGCGCAGTACCGCGCAAGGGCTTCAGGTGTATCAGGTTGAGGTTGGTTGGAACCGGCAGGTTACGTGCAAACTCATGATACGGCTGAATCTTGATAGCGCCAACGGTAATATCAGGGCTACGACGAAGCAGGTTAAACAAGCCCATACGGAATTGGCGCGCGAAACGCTCGTTGATGATCTCCAATGCTTGCAGACGCTCACGGATAACGCGTCGCTGTGTATTGGGATCATAGGGCTTAACATCCCCGTCTTTTTGGGAAGTGGCGCTGCTGGCATCAGCGCTGCTATCACCACTGTCACCGTTTAGCAGAGCATCAATCTCTGCTTGTGAAAGAATGCTGTCACCCATAGTGATTACCGCAAAATGAAAGCAGTGAACAGGACATCGCTGACGACCTGGTTAGGTTGTCCAGGGACCAGCGGTGGGCTTAATACCTGCTTGATATCTTCAACCAGTTTTTGTTTACCTTGTTCCGTTGCCAGAACAGATGAGCTCTGGCGGGAAAACAGCATAATCAAACGACTGCGAATTTCTGGCAGATAGTTCGTCAGGCGTGCACGGGTTGCTTCATCCGGCAATCGCAGGGTTATGCCCACGTACAACACCCGATCCGGGTTGTTATCCGGAGATAACAGGTTAACAGTGAATGTATCCAAAGGCATGAATACAGGTGCCGGCGGCGGAGGCGGCTCGCTGGATGCCGTCTCGGTTTTTTTATGATTCAAGAACCACCAGCCAGCACCCGCTCCAGCTGTAGCTGCCAGGGCGATAACAATCAAGATTATCAGCCAGAGGGAGCGTTTTTTACCACCTGACTGGGCTTTCTTATTAGACGTAGCCAATGATGTATCCTGTTATTTATCAGTATCTCATGGCAATGTTAGCCATGAGATAAATGCGTGATATCATGATTATCCTGCCTATTCACCGCTTCAATACAATGAATAAACAATAAAAAAAGCGTTAACTTTTTCATTAGGCAAAGATATCAACGCCATTAAGCCCCGTTGCCATTGACTGCAACTGTGCTGGTACTGCCAGTGTTTCTGCTTCAGCGCTGGTACGATCTGGTTGACCAAATTGCTGTTGGTAAGACGACGCGTTGCCACCGCCATTCCCATTGGTATTACTTGCCACCTGCTGCTGAGACTGCTGCCAGCTACTGGCGTCTGAGCCTACGCTGCTTTGTCCCAGATTGATACCATTCTCAGCCATAGCACTGCGCAGATGGGGGAGAGCGGATTCCAGTGCGGAGCGTACCTGACTATTGCCAGAAACCAGATGAATCTGGGCCTGATTATCTTCGATTTTCAACGTGATATGCAGTGACCCGAGCTCTTCGGGATGCAGTTTCAATTCTGCTGTCTGCTGCCCGTTACGGGTAAACATAACAACTTGCTGACCCAGTGCGTCATTCCACTGTTGGGTGCCCAAGGGCGCATTAATCTGGCTGGTGACATGCTGTGCTGCCGGTTGGGTTGGCGTCGCATTACTGGCAAACAAGGTAGATAGTGCTTGTAATGACGAGTGTGTGCCTGCGTCGGCGGGTGAGGTGGCGGCAACCGGGTTGCTGGCACTGTCCTCTTTACGCGATACCAACAGAGCATCCTCTTTGGATTGGTCGTAGCCATTTTCAGTAGCGCGTAACCCGGCATTTTGGGCAGCCGTAACGGATGCACCGGTGCCTGACAGCGTTGAGCCTGTATTTGCCGCTGTTGCAGATGCATTCAGTGCAAAATTGCCTTGTGCTGATGTGTCAGTGTTTTTTGTCGAGCTGATTAACGAGCTCAGAACACTGTTGTCGCCTTTACCCTTTTTTAGTACATCCAGCGCATCAGATACCGATTGCGCTGAACCTGTACCGTCAGTCGTCAATTTCCCCTGAGCAGAGGTTTGCGCCGGAATCATAGCGAACAATGCCTGCATGGCTAATGCGTCGGTATTTGCTGTTTTTTCGTCTTTTACACTGTCTTTCTTCTGCGCTTTCGCCAGCAATGACTCAAGGGAATTACCCGACTGCAAATCACTCAGTGTCAGTGTTCCTTTGGTCAACGCACTCAGAATGGCATTCAACTCATCGCTGTTTGCCTCAATACCACTTTTTGCGAGCGCATCCTTGAATTCAGCCGTTTCCTGATCACTGATGACCGTTTTCTTGGTCGATTGCGTTGCCGAGAGTTTTTGAGACAGTAATTGCACAAAATTTTCTGGCAGTTGATCCTTGCCCAGCAGCGCAAGTAGAGAGTTCCCCTGAGGCGTAGTCGTGCTTGCGTCAATCGTTGTAGTAGTTGGCATTGCTGGCAAGTTCATAATTATGTTTTCCTCATTGATGCACGTTGGGCGAACTCATCCATCCGCTTTTGTTCCAGGCGATTTTCATGCGCCAGCATTTTGGTTTGTTCACGTTGTTGCAGCGTACTAAATGCATTTAACCGCTGTTGTTTTTCCTGCCAGGCTTTCACCGCCTGATCCAAACGTGAAGACCAATTTAATAACTGATGCTGGTGCTGCTCAATCGCTTTTTCCAGAGTCAAAATAAATTGCTGGTAATTCTGCCAGGCGGTATTGGCCATGCCTTCGGTCATTGAATCGCTGAGCCGCTGGCGGTAATCATCATGGTAACCTAGCAACATATTCAATTGCTGTTCAGCCTGCGAATAGGCTTTTTGTACCTGGCCCAGATGCGTTGTTGCCGCATCGACTTCCTTTTGGGCTAAATCACGGAGCATGACGAAGGTTGATTGACTACTCATTCGCCCTCCTATCTATTATACGGGAAAATGTTATTGAGTGCCTGACAGGCTTCATCAAACGAACTGCGCTCAAACATTCCCTGCTGCAAAAAATGTTGCATTTGCGGATACAGCTGTATTGCCCGATCAAGCATCGGGTCGCTACCAGCGGCATAGGCGCCAACATTAATCAGGTCGCGATTGCGTTGGTAACTGGATAACGATTGTTTGAACTGCCTCACCGCAGAATAATGGTTCTCATCGATCAATGCTGTCATAGCACGGCTAATCGACGCTTCAATATCAATAGCCGGATAATGCCCAGATTCTGCCAACTGACGGGACAACACAATGTGGCCGTCCAGAATCGCACGGGCAGAGTCAGCAATCGGATCTTGCTGATCGTCACCTTCGGTCAACACCGTATAAAACGCGGTGATCGAACCGCCGCCTGAAATGCCGTTACCTGCACGTTCTACCAGTGCCGGCAGTTTCGCGAAAACTGAAGGCGGATAACCTTTGGTTGCTGGTGGCTCGCCGATTGCCAGCGCAATTTCACGCTGTGCCATCGCATAACGCGTCAGCGAATCCATAATTAACAATACATGATGTCCACGATCGCGGAAATCTTCTGCGATACGTGTAGCATAAGCCGCACCCTGCATACGCAGCAGGGGAGAGACGTCCGCTGGAGCTGCGATCACCACTGAACGTGCGAGCCCTTCAGTACCGAGGATGTTTTCAATGAAGTCTTTGACTTCACGCCCACGCTCCCCGATTAACCCAACGACAATCACATCAGCTTGAGTATAGCGCGCCATCATACCGAGTAGCACACTTTTACCCACGCCGGAGCCAGCGAAAAGCCCCATGCGCTGACCCCGACCAACGGTCAGCAAGGCATTGATGGCCCGAACACCGACATCCAATACATGTTCGATCGGCGTACGCTGGAGAGGGTTAAATGGCGCTGTCATCAGCGGGGCGCTATAGCCGGTATCTGGCGTCGGCAGACCATCCAGCGGTTTGGCACTACCGTCCAGTACTCGTCCCAACAGTGCCGGGCCCAATGGTAATTGCTTGCCCTGGCTGCTGCCGGACAGGCCAACACGTTCGTAGACACGAGCGCCTGGGATGATGCCTTCGACTTCTTCAAGCGGCATCAGGAACATTTTCTGGCCATTAAATCCGACGACTTCACTTTCAACTTCGTCAACCTGATTGCCGGTTTGCCGTTCAATCAAACAGGTCGAGCCTAATGGCATATGCAGGCCAGTTGCTTCAAGCACCAATCCCGTTGCCCGCGTCAGCCGTCCGTAACGGCGTATCGAAGGCGTATTGGTGATGCGTTTTTCAAATGCATCAATGGAAGAAAGCCAACGGGAGAGACGCACTGTCATCACAGTTCTCCCGGCGCAGCCAGTCGGCAAAGTTCATGCCAGCGTGTGGCAATGCTCGCGTCGAGATCCCCTTCTTCAGCGCTGACTTTGCATCCACCGGGGTGTAACTGGTTATCCGCCAACAATCTCCAGCCATGTAGACTGAGGGTTGGTCCGAGGTGCTGTTCTACCATCTCCAGATCTGAAGGGTGCACCCGCAACTGCGGTTTACCGCTAAACATAGGTTCTTGCTGAATAAGCTGCTGTATTTGCCCCATCAGTGCGGTGCCATCACAAACCGGCGATTGGCCAATGACCTGCCTGGCGGCGGTTAAAGCCAGTTGCATCAGCCGTGAAACGATGACGCTGTCAAGAGAATCCAATGTTTGCTGGAACTCATTGACCATTTGCTGCATCTGGGCAATAACCGGCTGCTGCTGCTGAACTGCATTTTGCAATCCCTGCTGTGTACCAGCCTGGAGGCCATCCTGATAACCTGCCGCGTACCCCTGTTGCTTGCCTTCAGCAAACCCGGTTTCGCGAGCCTGTTGCAGTACCTGTTCACGTAACGTTGCCAGGTCATCCTGCGGTTGCTGAAAATCAGACATGGCAAAAAAGCCGTTATCATCTTCCGATGACATCGGGGTTGACGTGGAAGAGGGCGTAGCCGGTGCTGCCGTCTCTTTAACTGCGGGGGCGGTAGGAGCGGAAAGGTCATCCAACTTCCACGGTTGCCAGTTAAGATCACTGGAAGAATTAGACAAACGCGTCATCACCACCACCGATAATCATTTCTCCGCTGTCTGCCAGACGACGCACAATAAGCAGAATGGCTTTCTGTTCGTTTTCCACCTGAGACATACGGACTGGGCCACGGGTTGCCAGGTCGTCGCGCAGAATTTCTGCCGCACGCTGCGACATGTTGCGCAGGAACTTCTCGCGCAGCGGCTGCTCGGCGCCTTTCAGGGCGATCAGCAAAGACTCGGACTCCACTTCCTGCAGCAGACGCTGGATACTGCGGTCGTCCACTTCCACCAGGTTTTCGAACAGGAACATTTCGTCGATAATTTTTTGCGCCAGTTCACCATCGAATTCGCGTACCGCATCGATAACGGCTTCTTCATGCTGCGTTTTCATCAGGTTGATGATTTCTGCCGCAGTACGAACACCACCCATCTTACTGCGTTTGAGGTTTTGACCATCCAACAGTCCGTTAAGCACTTCGGTCAATTCCGCCAGTGCCGACGGCTGCACCCCACCAAAGGTAGCGATACGCAACATGACATCGTTACGCATACGCTCATCGAAATGCGCCAGAATATCCGCTGCCTGCGCACGTTTGAGGTGCACCAGAATGGTCGCGATAATCTGCGGGTGTTCGTCGCGAATAAGGTCAGCTGCGCTTTGCGGTTCCATGAAGTTGAGCGTTTCCATACCAGTAGACGTTTCTTTGCTTTCAAGAATGTCTTCCAGCAGGCTAGAGGCACGCTCTTCACCCAGTGCTTTAACCAGCACAGAACGAAGGTATTCGCCAGCATTGACGCCCAATGCGGCATACTGCTCGGCTTCAAGATCAAACTCGCGCAATACTTCCAGCAACTCGGATTGAGAGACCTGCTTCATATTGGCCATGGCAGCACTGAGGTGCTGTACTTCACGCGTCGAAAGGTGTGTGAAAACCTCCGCCGCACGATCTTCGCCGATGGTCATCAATAAGACGGCGCTTTTTTCTGTACCTGTCAGACTCATAGTTCGTTACTCATCCAGTGGCGGATTACCAGTGCGACAACACGAGGATCGTTCTCGGCCAGCTCACGAATACGCTGGCTGTGCATCTCGGCATGAGCCCGCTGTTCGGATTTCTTCTGTATTTCCTCTTCCATTGCACTGATGGTGACGGAGACATCCGAATCCTGACCACGCAGCGCAGCAGCCGCCTCGGCAGCTTGTTGTATCTGAGAACGTCTTTGCAACTGCGGACGCACCAGTTTGCGATACATAATCCAACCAACAATCAGTACCAGCAGCCAGCGGCCTGCTTCAATCAGCAGATCGAAGAATGCCTGTTTCTTCCAGAAGGGCAGTTCACCCGCAGAAGTGTCAGTGACGGTGAACGGCGTGTTGACTACGTTCACGGAGTCACCACGGTCACTGGAGAAGCCCATGGATTCACGTACTAACGCTTCGATTTTCTTGAGCTGTTCATCACTGAGCGCTGCTGGCTTACCATCTTCACCTTGTGTGTAGTTAACTACTACGGCGACAGATAAACGCTGGACGCTTCCGGTGCTTTGTTTGGTATGGCGAATAGTACGGTCAACTTCATAGTTGATCGTCTGATCACGACGGCTGTTGAATGTCTGGTTTGCCGAATTGCTTGCTGATGTTTGGGTATTGTTCCCCGCAGCATTAGCATTGTTCGCGTTATTGGTATTGTTAGCGTTATTGGCATTATTCGCGTTGTTTGTCGGCGGCGTTGAAATAGGCGCTGTCGGCGCTGGGGTCGGGGTATTAGACAGCGCGCCAGGCACACCACCTACATTCGGCCCACCACGCTGGTCGCTTTGACTAGTTTGTTGAGAGCGTACCGCGGCCTGATTGGGTGTCTGGTTCGGCTGATATTGTTCATCAGTCTGTTCACGATTGGCAAAATCGATTTGAGCAGTGACCTGCGCATGTACATTGCCCGCGCCAACTACTGGTGTCAGGATGGCTTCAATGCGGCGCTGGTAATTACTTTCTACCTCGTTGGCATATTTCAACTGCGCGGCATTCAGGTCGCGCCCCGAACCATCGTTTTGCGTCAGCAGTTTGCCTGTCTGATCAACGACGGTCACCTTGTCGGCGGGAAGTCCGGCTACGCTGCTGGAAACGAGATAGGTAATCGCGTTGATTTGGCTATCATCCAGCGCACGGCCTGGTTGCAGTGTGACGGTAACCGCTGCAGAGGGAGATTTCTGCTCGCGTACAAACAATGAGGGCTTAGGAATAGCCAGGTGAACGCGAGCACTCTGGATTGGCCCCAGCGTTTCCATGGTTCTTGCCAGCTCACCTTCAAGGGCTCGCTGGTAATTAATTTGTTCGCTGAACTGGCTGATACCGAATTTTTCTTGATCGAGCAGTTCAAAACCGACTGCACCACCTTTCGGCAAACCTTGCTGGGCCAGTTTCAATCGGGTTTCGTAGACTTTATCTGCCGGGATCAGAATGGCTGCACCGTTTTCCGCAAAGCGGTAAGGGATATTCATTTTTCCCAGTTCGGAAACAATGCTGCCACCATCGCGCTCGTTCAGATTAGTATAGAGCGCACGATAATCGGGGCCACGAGCCCACAATGACAAGGCGACAACAATAGCAATCGTTGCTGCCGCAGCGATCAACAAAGGGATTTTAGGATTGGCACGCAAACGGTTGAGTATCTCGCCAAAGCTTTTCCCACCGGTAGCGGCTCCGGATGTTAAGGCGTTCATACTCTATCTCTGCCTGGTTGCTGAACGATATGGATAACGTTGTAACGTAACAAAACAGAACTCCCTGATTGCGCAATCATAAAAACTCATCACCGACATTTACCGGCATGCCATTATTTTCCGTAACGCGAAAATTGATGGGTCGATAAGCTGGCATTTTTAATGTCATTTATACGATTTACTACCTTGCGGATATGATAGCGTAGTAAACCGGTAAAGAGATGTATGTGAAATAAACTGCGTTACCAGCGGTTTTTTCTTGCTGGTGTTCTGTATGTTTATAATTTATTTGATTTTTATTATGTTCTCAATCTTTAGTTGAGGAATAGGGCATGTCTATTCAGGGTATTGATGCGGTATTGCAGCAAATGCAGGTTACCGCAACCAAAGCTGCCGGTGGACTGGATTCCACTGCAGCGTCGCAGTCTGGCTTTGCCAGTGAGCTGAAAGCTGCAATTGAGAAAATCAACGAAACGCGCACACAAGCTCAGGCACAAGGCGAGGCGTTTACGTTAGGTAAGCCGGGGGTTGCCCTGAACGATGTGATGATTGACAACCAGAAGGCTTCCATTGCTTTGCAGATGGGCGTTCAGGTGCGCAACAAACTGGTGTCAGCCTACCAGGAAGTGATGAATATGACGATATAATCGCAAGTCAATTATTTTGCGATGCAATCCAGGAGCGTTATATATTACGCTTTTGTATCAGGGTGAATAGTCACTGGCTATTCACCCTGATTTTTAAGAAAAATGTATGTACCTAAAATAATTCGAGTTGCAGGAAGGCGGCAATCGAGCGAATCCCCAGGAGCTTACACAAGTAAGTCACTGGGGTGAGTGAGAGCAGCCAACGCACCTGCAACTCGAAGTATGAAGGGTATAGTCATAAATATCATAGCGATGAGCCCGTTCTGAGTGGTCAGGGCTCGTCAGTGGATAAGGCGGTGGTGTTAATCAGGACTGGGGTTTCCCAGGAAGAATATCGTTGGAAAACTCGGCGTATGTATTATTGACTGATTTTTGGTTCTGAGACTGCTGGATCAAGACTGCTAGCTCTTGCATTCTGTTTTGTAGCAGTTCCTTCACTTGCGCTTCCGTATCCAGTATATCTTGAAGCAATTGCCGGAACTGTAATTGCACCGTGCTGGGGATAGTGGCAGGGACTGTAATCTGGCTGATTCTCTCTATTGACTGAATATAAACAATTTCCTGTTCAACAACATCATCCCATAATCCATTGAGGGCCATGGTTTTGATATTCCGGATGAGTGTGAGTAACCCCTGATACTCAGTTAGTAATGGAGAGAGATTTTCCATTAGCGCGTTTCCGTCGTTGGTTGATAACCCGGCCCAATTTGTTTCCATGCATCCGCAATGTTATCAAGGAGAGCTTCCACTTCCATAATTGCCTGCAAATCATTATTAATATTGGCATGCAATAATCGACGCACCATGTAGTCGTAAAGGTCGGCAAGGTTTTCTGCCAGTTCGCCGCCGTTTTCCATATCTAATCCGAGCTTCAAGCCATTACTGATGATATCAATGGCTTTAGATAGCGCATTCCCTTTGCCGACGACGTCATTCTGCTCAAGAAGAATTCTTGCCCGGACAAGTGCACTTTTAGTCCCGTCAAATAGCATAACGATCAACTGATGCGGGTTGGCGCTCATTACTGCGCTTTCCACACTTACCTGAGCATACGCCTGACTGGCACTCTTTCTATACATGACCATGCGTTGAATAACCGATTAATAATGATAAAAAATAATACTTATCGTTATCTGACGTGCTACAAAATAGAGCACGCCAGATACCTCTGAGCTAATTAGCTGCTGCTGGTTTTATTAAACTGCTGTGTCAGGTAACTACTAGTTGACGATAGTTTAGACAACAAGGTGTTAAGCTGGGTAAACTGAGTCTTATAACGATTCATCGTCGCATCAATACTGTCTTGAATACTGGCAAGCTGTTTAGTTACGGTTGCCTGACTTGTCTTGATGCCAGCCTGAGCTGATTTGATCAATCCATCACTTGAATCCAGCGTCTTGCTCAGATAATTCCCTGCTTGGGTTGCAAATCCGGTAGTGGAGCCGTCGCCGGTGAAGAATGTCGTTACACTACCCGCGCTGGTTTTGAGTGTATTTGTCAGTTTGGTATTATCGACAAGCAGTTTGCCGTTATTGGTTGGATCCTGAGTAATTCCCAGGTCAGCCATGGTATGCAGACTACCACTACCAGTTTGTAGGTTGGTCATCAGACTCTGTAACTGTCGTTGAATGGTACGAACGGTACTGTCACCAACCAGTGCGCCGTTGCTGGCGGACTGAGTACCATTACTTGTATCTGTTGCTGAAGGTGGGTTGTAATTAGTTTGGGTTTTGATTGTGTCCAGTACGTTGTTGTAAGCTGTGACCCAATTCTGGATTGCTTGTTGTGTACCGGTAGCATCTGAGGAAATGCTCAGATTTTCTGCAGACGAACCGGTCGCTGATGCCGCTTTAAGATTGAGCGTCACACCAGTGATAGCGGTAGCCACCGTATTACTCTGGCTGGTGACTGACATACCGTTAAGTGTAAACGATGCATCTTTGGCGGCTACCTGTTCAGTAAAGCTACCCAGTGAGCTGGACAGATTACCACTTACGGAGATAGTCATTGCAGACTTCGTACCGGTGTCTTTTGCAGTCAGCATCAGGTAGTTGCTGGTACCGTTATTCATTATACTGGCGCTGACGCCGCCACCGGCATTGTTAATAGCGTCACGAATATCATTCAATGACGTCTTGTCATCCGTCAGGCTGATGGTCAGTGGGGTCGATTGGCTGGATTGAGATATCGTAATCGTACTGCTGGTGCTAGAAGTACCTCCAGAAACCAGCGCGGTTGAAGCGCTGCTAAAAGCCCCAGAGATTTGCGACTGTGCCTGAGCCAGGTTATTAACAAAAATGCTATAAGTCCCGGCCACAGCGGTACTGTCTGTGCTTGCACTGAATGCCGTGTTAGTGCTTGTCACTGCAGTCGATGTAATACTCTTCATATTCTGCAGCGTTGTGGTTGCAGTCTGAAGACTCTTCATCGACGCTTCAACTGCGCTATAAGCCTTTGCCTGTGCGCTTAGCGAGTCGCTCTTAGTTTGGTAGGGGGTCAAACGCTGTGCTTCGACGGTTTGCAACTTGGTAAGCAGAGAACTCAGGTCGAGTGACGAACCACTGACCGAGGTACCCAAGTTCATACCTATCGAAGAGATAATGTCTGAGTTACTGCTAACCGTCGTAGCCATAGAAATACCCTTGCATTGAAATTGTGAACTGACAGTCTTATCGGCACTGTATCCGAAAAGTTTACGGGCGTAATGTAAATTTCAGCGTAATCGTTAATCGCCTTGATTTCCATCACACCAACATACTCTGGTGACTCTATCACGGTATTATGAACGTAATGCAGGGAGAGTGTGCTGCAATTATGTACGGCGGACGTGTTACAGCCAATAGGGTGTAACAGCGTAGGACTTGTCCGGTTATGGTAACAGCGAGGGAGTGTAATGGAGCGATTGTGCTCTGTCGGTCGTTCATTCTCGCCAGTCATTGGATGGCCAACTAAATAATGAAAGTGGTAAAAAGTAAGTGGTTGCCGCAACTCTCTCACCTGCCGTTTCCCTGTTCTACATTGCTGTAAAGGCCGTCAGACCTGACTTTTTAAGGGGGAAGTGAAAATTTCAAAAAAAAACTAAAGGTTGTTTTACCCCGGCCGATACAGTTAGTGACGGTGATGACACCGGGGGCAACAGCCCATCCCCATTAATAGAGATGAAAGGAATACAATTATGGCAGTCATTAATACTAACAGCATGTCGCTGTTGGCCCAGTCCAACCTGAACAAATCTCAATCTTCCCTGCAGACTGCTATCGAACGTCTGTCCTCTGGTCTGGCTATCAACAGCGCCAAAGACAACGCAGCAGGCTCTGGTATCGTTAACGGCATGACTGCTCAGATCAAAGGTCTGACCCAGGCTTCCAAAAACGCCAACGACGGTGTGTCTCTGGTTCAGACCGCTGAAGGTAACCTGGACACCATCAACGACAACTTGCAGCGTATCCGTGAACTGGCCGTACAGGCAGCGAACGACACCAACGGTACTAACGACCGTTCTGCAATCCAGACTGAAATCAACCGTCGTGTTGACGAAATCAACCGTGTTGCTGCCAGCGCAAACTTCAACGGCAAAAAACTGCTGGACGGTTCTGTTACCGCTACTGGCTTCAACATTCAGGTTGGTGCTGGTACCACTTCTAACGACTCCATCTCTGTTGGTAGCTCTGCACTGATCAACGCAACTGCTGGTGGCCTGGGTATCACCGCTACCAATACCGACGTATCTAATGCTGCAGGCGCTACTGCACTGGTTGCGGCAATTGATACTGCTCTGCAGACCGTCAACACCGCTAAGGCAAACATTGGTGCGACTCTGAACCGCTTCCAGTCTACCATTGACAACCTGAGCAACACCATCAACAACCTGAGCGGTGCTCGTAGCCGTATTCAGGATGCTGACTACGCGACCGAAGTATCTAACATGAGCCGTGCGCAGATTCTGCAGCAGGCTGGTACTTCAGTACTGGCTCAGGCTAACCAGGTTCCGCAGACTGTTCTGAAACTGTTGCAGTAATCTCGGTTTACGCAGTGATGAATTCAGAAACCAACCCTTCGGGGTTGGTTTTTTTTATTCTGTGATGTTATCGCGATAAATAAAATTATCAGAATAAAAATCGACTTCTTAAGCGATGAAATAGGGAAGTTATAATTTGATGCTCAGAGGATTGGTGAAAAAGGTTTTCTTATATACTGGAAGCAATTTTATCTCCGCATAAAGTATTGAAGGAAATGCCTTGTGACCATGCCAGATACACAGCCTTTAGCGAATAATACTGACCTGGGTGAAGATACTGGTAAAGCACCACTGAGTTCGATGTCACCTCCCATCCCTCACACTGCCCCCTTTCATTTGCAAGCCACAGCACATCTTTACGGCATCAAGTCCGCTGCGCCGGAAAAGGCGCGTGTACTTGAGATTGGGTGTAAAGATGGTGGCAATTTGTTGCCTTTTGCGCTGGCAAATCCACAGGCGCAGGCTGTCGGGGTCGATCTTGATGCGGAGCAAATTGAAAAAGGCAACGGACTGATACAGCAGCTCGAATTGGAGAACATTGCATTATTCGCACTGGACCTGGAGTCTCTACTGGCCTGCGATCCTGGGACATTCGATTACATTATTATCCACGGTTTGTTTAGTCTCATTGGCGGTGAAACGCGAGATGCTTTGCTGCGATTCTGCCATCAGCATCTGACAACTGAAGGCATTGTCTGCTATTGCTACAATACTTACCCAGGATGGAAAACCGGCGAAATTCTACGGGATGCTATTCAGCTTCATAGCGGTCTTGCTAGCGATGAACAGACGGCGAATGCCAGTGCCCGAGCCATGTTGACCTACATGTCTTTAGGGACTGCGCCGGATAACCCTCAAAATGCCGCACTGAAATCGTTCATTGAACAAGCTGAAAAACAGTCTGATGTAGACTTCGCGTTGCTCTATCTACAAGGGCTGAATCAGCCTTGCTATTTTGTTGATTTCTATTCACAAATTACGCAGGCTGGCTTCGCCTATGTGGGGGATGTTCGCGCATACACCGAGCTGGCGGAGCATTATGGCGATCAGGTTTCGCATTTGCATGAGACGATTTGCCCTGAAAATACCGTCTATTTGCGCCAGCAGTATCTGGATTTCGCTGTCAACCGTTCTCAGCGTTTTAGCATACTGGTTCCGCAGGAACGCGCAGGCGATATCCTGTCCGGGCCTGATCTGGCAAAACTTGCAGATTTCAATTGGGCTGGAAATTTCCAACGTGTCAGAGCCGATGGCAATAGAATATTAAACGCCCACACCTCCAGTACCGGCGAAACCATCAGTACTGACAACCCAGTGGTTTTAAGTATTCTCGATGCGTTAGGTGAGTCTTGGCCTGCCAGCCTGAGTCTGGAACAATTGGTCTTTAATACGCGTTTCCCGGAAAAAGAAACGGATAATCACCAGCAGGATGTGCTGGATGCGCTCAGAAGTTTGTTTGCAAAAGGGATCGACGGTGTTTACGTTCGGATAGGGAATTGTCCTTATCGTAACAGCCGACACAAGACGCTGACCGGGTTGCCAGGGCTTGCTACAACTGACCTGGCATTCAATTTTTGGCATGAGCCGGTTTCACTCGATAGTGATGAGCGACTTTTTCTGCAGCAATTACCCCCATCGCTTAAGGATAACGACAACGCCTTTTATAGCCAACTCTGGGCGTTACGTAATAAAGGCGTGGTATGGGGAACGCCACGGGCATGGCGAGATTACCTGCAGGAAGCGATAGTAAAAGCGGATGCCACGCAGGTTGCCGTCTATATTCAGTCACTGGTGGTGTACGTCAGTGAAACGAATGCGGGTGGCTTCATCGAACCAGAAAAGCCCGTGACACATAAAAAGAATAAACTACAGGATAAGAATCCGCTTAGTCGCAAGGTATACGAAGAGATGGACCGTCTCACGTCGCTGGGGCATTTCGCTGAAGTCAGAACGAAAGCAGAAGAAATTATTAGTACTTACCCAGATAACCTGAGTGTCTGGTACCCCTTCGTGAATACCTATGTGCGCACCGGCGATTTTGATGGTGCACTGGGCGTCATTACCCGGGCCATCGCATTGATGCCTTTTAACTGGGATTTCTATGTCGATTTATCGGTGTGCTTCTGGAAAAAGAATGAATGGCACCATGGCATGGCACTGACCAGAAAGGTACTGCGTTGCGATAAGCGAAAAGGACTGGCATGGGATACGTTGGCGGTATTGTTGAACATTACCCATAACCTTGATTCGGCGTTTATTTGTATGGAAAAAGCACTACAAATAGACCCTGAAAACCCCAACTTTATCAGCCATATGGGGATGGTTTGCCATAATCTGGGCCGTAAGGATGCCATCAAGTATCACCGTAAAACGATTGAATTGATGCCAGAGGCGTTCCATCTGTACAGTAACTTGTTACTGGGGCTGTCCCATGATGTCGACGTGACGCCGCAAGCGTTGTATCAGGAGCATGTCTTATTTGGTAACCGCGTTGAAGCCGCTGCTGCGAATTATCATCAGCACTTTAGTTATATACAGAACAAAGATAGCCAACGCCCGTTACGTATTGGTTTTATTTCCGGCGATTTTGGTGATCATCCGGTAACTAACTTCCTGGAACCTATCTGGAATTCGCTTGATCGCAATCTATTCTCTCTTTACGCCTATTCAAGTTTTCAACGTAATGATGCAAAGGCTGAAAGTTTAAAACAGACTGCGGCCAATTGGCATAACGTCGATAAGATGGGCGATCTGGAATTGGCGATGCTCATCAATCAGGATGAGATAGACATCCTGATCGATCTGTCCGGCCATACAGCGTATAACCGCCTGCCTGTTTTAGCACTGAAGCCTGCACCGATCCAGATGACCTGGATTGGTTATCCCGGCACCACGGGAATGAAGACGGTTGATTATATTCTGCTTGATGTGCATTACCGTCAGGGTGGGGCACTGGATCCGTATCTGACAGAAAAAATCATTTATTTGCCATCGGTTAAATACTTTGAGCCGGTTAAGGATAGCCCAGATGTGAATGAGCTTCCGGCCTTAAAGAATGGCTATCTGACGTTTGCCAGTTTTAACCGCCCGCAGAAAATTTCTGATGAAACACTGGCTTTATGGGCTAAGGTCCTGACGACGATACCGAATTCTCGTCTGATCATGGGATACATGACGGGCCAGGAAACAATAGATTATTTCCGTACGCGACTGCTTGAGTGTGGTGTCAACGAGGAGCAGCTATCTTTCCGCATGCGAACCGGCCTGAAAGAGTATTTGGGAATGCACCGCGAAGTGGATCTGCTGCTGGATACCTATCCGTATACCGGCGGAACGACGGTGAGTCATGCGGCCTGGATGGGGGTTCCTGTACTGACCCGTGAAGGGGAGTCTATCGCCTCACGACAAGGCAGTGTCACGATGCGCATTCTGGGGCTGGATGATTTTATCTCGACGAGTGAAGACGAGTTTCTCCAAAAGGCGTTGTACTGGAGCCAGTCGTTGGAAAAACTGAGTGATGTGCGTGCCGGTATTCGGGGACGCATTGCCGCCAGAATGAATTCCGTCCTGTCTCCGTCTGTGTATTTCGAACATGCGATACGTAATGCATGGCAGATTTATTGCGAAGGAAAAGAGCCCAGCTCATTCAGCATTGACTGGGAAAGTGAGTCATAAAACTGACGAAGGTACCGCTGTTTTCGTCTGTGTGGCAAGGTGTGGCGGGAGCAGTGATAGCGATAAAAAATAGATAACGCTGCGTTATGCATGGCGACATAAGCGCAAGGACAGGTGAATGATGAGCAAGAATATCTATGTAACGAGCCCTTTACTGCCTCAGCTTGATGAGTTTATGCCTTATCTGGAAAAGATATGGGATAACAAGTACCTGACAAATGGTGGGCCTTTTCACCAACAGCTTGAGCAGGTATTGGCCGAGTATCTGGGTGTTAAGCACCTGTGCTTGTTTACCAATGGCACGCTGGCGCTGCTGACGGCATTGCAGGCGTTGCGTATCACTGGTGAGGTTATCACCACGCCTTATTCGTTTGTGGCGACATCGCATTCGTTATTGTGGAATAACCTGAAGCCTGTCTTTGTGGATATCGATCCGGTCACCTGTAATCTGGATCCTAAAAAGATCGAAGAGGCGATTACGCCACTTACGTCCGCTATTCTTCCTGTGCATTGCTACGGTATTCCTTGTGATGTGGATAAAATTCAGGAAATTGCCGATGTATATGGTCTGAAAGTGATTTATGACGCAGCGCACTCTTTTGGCGTAAAAAAAGAGGGAACCAGTATTCTGAATTACGGCGATCTCTCTATTCTGAGTTTTCATGCAACTAAGGTATTCAACACCATCGAAGGCGGTGCGATTATCTGCCCTGATGCGAAAATGAAGAAACGGATTGATTATCTGAAAAATTTTGGTTTTGCGGATGAAACGACTGTTGTAGCGCCCGGTATTAACGGCAAGATGAACGAAGTGCAGGCCGCGTTTGGCTTACTGCAACTGAAATATATTGATCAGGCGCTGGAAGATAGAAAACACATTTATCACTATTATCGTGACGGGTTGGCCCGGATTAATGGTTTAACAACGCTGGGCGTACCTGACTCAATTGACTGGAATTATGCCTATTTCCCGCTCTTTATGGATGATTGCTCATTCGATACTCGAGAAAAGCTATATAGTGCGTTAAAAGCGCAGGGCATTATGTCTCGCCGGTATTTCTATCCGTTAATCAGCAGTTTCCCAATGTACCGTGGTATTAACAGCGCGAGTGCCGCTAACTTGCCTGTAGCGACGAATGTGGCCAACTCAGTATTGTGCCTTCCTATTTACCCAGGGCTGGAAACTGAAGACCAGGATCGCATCATTGAGATTATCGAACGCACGTTGAATGAAAACGTGTGTTAATGAACCGCTCTCCTTATCGCGACTGAACGCGAGCAGGGGGCTTATCTCCTCAGGAGATACCTGAAATTTTGTAACAGAGAATGGATATGTCTACGATAGATGCCTTAATGCTTGATGCCGGTTTTTCTGCGTTACCACTGCTGGAAGCGTGCCTGGAGCAGGGGATTGCCATCGGTGTGTGTAGCGGTAAACCGGGCGATCCAGGTCATATCCGTGCAACCCGGTCGATTGTTGAAGATTATTCGGACAAAGAGGCAATTCTCGGTATTGTCAGAAAGGAAAATATTAAAATTATCCTGCCTGGTGTGACGGATGTGTCTTACGAAACCGGGGCCTGGGTTGCTGAATCATTAGGTATGCCGGGTTTCGATTCGGTTGAGACAACCAACATTTTGCTGAGAAAGGACGAATTCCGTACTTATGCTCAGCGCAAAGGCTTACCTGTTCCTACCGCGGTACGTGATATTGCCTGTGCCGGACAACTGTCGTACCCGATTTTAGTGAAGCCTGTGGATGCCTATAGCGGGCGTGGCATTACGTTAGTCCAATGTGAGCAGGATATTTTACCTGCTTACCAGATGGCGGCATCGGCGTCGGCAAGCGGTCAAGTCGTGATAGAAGAGTTCAAACAAGGCTCATTGCACAGTCACTCTGCCTTTATTCGTAATGGAGAGATAGTCTGTGAGTTCTTCGTTAATGAATATTGCACCGTTTATCCTTATCAGGTGGATAGCAGTTGTATTGCCCATCAGATGAGTGAAACGCTGAAAAATGCTGTGAGCGATTGTATTAACAGCATTGTTGCTGATCTGAAATTATGCGATGGCTTGCTGCATACACAGTTTATTGCCAATGGTGATAACTTTTGGCTGATTGAGCTAACCCGACGTTGCCCGGGCGATCTTTATTGCCAGCTGATTCGTTATTCCACAGATGTGCCGTATGCAGAATATTTTGTGGCGCCTTTTTTATCGTCATCCACGATATTTGCCAATAAGCGACCGCCTGCCCACCACTATGTCGCCAGACACACGGTATCGGTATCTGAAAAGACTATCTTTAACGCGTTGCGCTATCACCAGTTGCCCGGTGAGTTACTGGAAAGTGTTTTATTGAAGAAAAGTGGTGAAATGCTGAATCCGGCTCCAGGTGATCGCGCTGCGGTGGTCTTTATGACCTTTTCTGATCAAACTCAGTTGTTAGGTAATACCGAGGGTCTGAAACATCATCTGACGGTGAGCCACTCTTTTCTGGGAAAAACGAAATGAAAAATATAACCAGCTCCGGGGGAGCACTCAAAATCGGGTTCATCGGTGGTGGTATTAATTCGGCGATTGGCGAGACGCATAAGATCGCTTCGCAAATGGATGGCCATTTCGAACTGGTGTCGGGTTTCTTTAGTCGTCATGAGGATATTAATCAGCAGACTGCCGCCAGCTGGGGAATCCCTGAGGATCGCGTATATCGTGACCTGGAGAGTTTCTTACAAGCGGAAGCCAGTAAACTGGATGCGGTCGTTATCCTGACGCCGACACCGACGCATAAAGATATTGTTATTGCCTGTATTGAACATCAATTGCCGGTCATTTGTGAGAAATCGTTAGCCACTAATGTTGAAGAGGTCGCAGCCATTCAGCATGCTCTGGAAAAAATGAACGGAACCTTGCTGGTTACCTTTAACTATTCTGGCTACCCGATGGTTAGGGAACTGAGGCAGCGTATTGCCAGTGGTGAGCTGGGCCAGATTAGACAGGTGATGGTTGAGATGCCTCAGGAGGGATTTCTGCGCCATGTCAAAAGTGGGGCGGTACCTCGCCCACAAGACTGGCGGCAGCATGATGGTGTGATCCCTACCGTGTCATTAGATCTGGGCGTTCATGCTCATCAGATGGTGGATTACATTATTGGTGAGCAGGCCCAGGACGTGTATGCCGTACACCACCGTTTTGGCGAGATCCCTGATGTTGTGGATACCGTTCATTGCATTTCCGGTTATACCAACCAGGTTGTGTGTAATTACTGGTACACCAAAGCGGCGTTGGGGTGCCGCAACGGGTTACGTATCCGGATTTACGGCAGCAAAGGGGCGGCGGAATGGTTACAGATGGATCCTGAACATTTGAAACTCAGCAATATCAATGGCATTTCCAGCGTAATAGACCGAACTCACCCAGATAATCTGGTGGCGTCACAAGCGCGATACCACCGTTTTAAAGCTGGGCACCCGGCTGGATTTATAGAAGCGTTCGCCAACTATTACGAGGACATCGCTTCTTATCTTAAAGACGGCGCGTGTGAGTATGTGTTTGGTAGCGATGTTGCGATGAGGGGGATTCGCTATCTTCAGGCCGCTGCCACCAGCGCGCATAAAGGAGAAAAAGTGCGGATCACGGAATAAGCGATGCCCTGATGAAATATAAAACAATGTGTTGCTGATTTTGTACTGTATCGGTTTAGAGATCACCCGGTGTTATTACTGTCACTAAACTTTTACTGGTAAAACTGCGATGACGGATAACAGCCATGTCAGAGCGGTGCATGATGAGGGTGATGACTCATGGCGATATCAGAAGGTATTGGAGAGAAGACGAATGAATACAACCAGTAAGCCTGCGGCAGTTAATAGCGCAACAGCTAACTTTTTTGAGCGGTTTACCCATGTCGATGGGACTAAGCGCTATGTATTGGGGGTGAACCCGTATGCAGAAGCGGTCGCCCGAGTCGCACCGGTCGATGGTTTTATTGACGAGTACACCACTCTAACGACATGGTTAGGCAAGCCGGTGCTGCGCCTGAATCAAGTCGAGAAAGACAGCATGGTGGTGTCTGCGGTGACCAATTCTCGTCCTAAAACTGGCGTAGCGAAACTGAGAGCGGCTGGCGTCAAAGAGGTGATGGACTATTTCGCGTTTGCTGATCTGAGTAACGGTACCGTTCCACAGCTTGAATGCATCACGGACATGCGCAAAGAACATGCGACCAATACCGCGAAATTTGAGTGGATTCGTGGGTTGCTGGTAGATGATGAGTCTCGCCAGGTATTTGACGATATTTTGCGTTTTCGTCTTGAAGCCAATCTGTCAGCCATCGAAAAATATGATTTTTGTGTCGACAGACAGTACTTCGAACCATTTGTCGCATTTTCCGAGGGCGAAGTCTTTGTCGATGGTGGTGGGTTTGATGGTTTTACCAGCCTGGAATTTGCTAAGCGTTGCCCAGGGTATGGCAGTATTCATTTCTTCGAACCGGGCAGTGATACCCTGGTGTCAGCGAAAGAAAATATGCGTGATTTGCATAACGTTAACTATCATCTGCTGGGGTTGTTCGACCGGAATACGACGCTGAGCTTTTCTTCGGGTGACGGTTCAGCCAGCCATATTTCGGAAGACGGGGATGTGAAAATTGAAGTCGCGACGCTGGATAGCGTCGTGAATGAACCGGTCAGCTTTATCAAACTTGATCTGGAAGGAGCGGAAATCGCCGCATTAACCGGAATGAAACAGCATATTCTGGATGATCATCCGAAGCTGGCGGTGGCGGTTTATCATTATCCTAGCGATTTTTGGAAGATCCCCGAATATATTCTGAGCCTTCGGAGTGATTATCGCATTTATTTGCGTCATTACACCGAAGGGTGGGCTGAAACCATTATGTTCTTTATCCCTGTGGCCGACTGACACGTCCTTATTCGGGTGATGGTATTAATCACCCGAAAAGACATTCTGTTATATGTATGGTCATGTTGCTGTAACAGTAAATACAACAATTGAAGGTTGTTTATGGCGGATTACACGCAGGTAAAATCAACACATCAATACTATCGGGATGTGTTCAGTCGTGAATTGATGATTGGCAGCATTGGTGATCTGCCGAAAAAAATTGTTCTTGATGTTATCGTCAATAGAAGCAGCGATCTCTATACCTTAAACAAAAATCTGGCCGCCAGTCAGAGCAATTTACCCGAGGCCCAGGATCGCGCATTAAAATTACTGCTTAATGCAATAGCGCTGTCTAATCTGTCTTTGGATGAAAAGTGGGACGGTCAGCAGGTACGTATGCCGACCGAATACATTAATAGTGTTATCAGTTATCTCAGCGATGTTCTGGAGTTGGCCCCGAATATTGAGTATTTAGTTGCATCGATCCAACTTCTTTTCCGTATTGGCGCGGTAGAGCAGGCGATTGGACTCATCGAGAACAATTTAGATACTCTGCAAGATGTGCCTGTTATCTTTAAGATTCTACTGCTTACTTGTATTCTGGAAGAGGATTACGAGTATGCATTCCTACTTGTCAAAAAAATGACGGCGAACTCCTATCTTATTGGTGAAGATCCGTTAGCTTTATTGATGATTGTATCGACCATATTCAAAAATGGTGGTTACCCCGATTCCTATATTGATTTTAGTTCACTCATATCAAAAACAGAGGATATCAACTACGATCATTATCAATGGCTGATAAAAAGAGAGCTAGATAATGATAAACCTACTGTATTGATTGCCTGTGATGTCAAGTATTATCATCAGCATGCCGCGTATCTGATTTACTCTCTTTACGAGACGAACCGTGAAAAATTCAATGTGCATCTGCATGTTTATAATATTGATGATGTAACGGTAGAAGATATCAAAACCAAGCATGCCCAATTTCCTGAGTTAAATATCTCTTGTACATCCGAATTCATTGCTGATGTAACGGGTATCAATGTGCACTACGCTTGCAGACGATTTGTTGCGGCCAATTATCTATTGCCTCTCATTAAAGGCCCGTTGATCGTTGTCGATGCAGATTGTCTGATGAAAAATGACTGGCAATTTATCAGCCATAGGGTAGGGAGTGCTGACATTGCTTTGACGAAAAGCGATAGTGCACCGTTTTGGGAAAAAGCGATTGCTGGGTTTGTTTATCTAAATGGTGGCGAGGAATCCAGACGTTTCATCAAAAAAGTTGCGCTTTTTATATGGAATAACTTAATGAAAAATAACGCCGTCTGGTTTTTAGATCAGGTCGCGTTATCTGCTGTCCTGGACGGTATTGGAAAGTCGACCCATATATCACGTATTGATGCTTCTTTTGTCTGTGATGTTAATCACAGGGAAGGCTCATTTTCCTGGGTGGTGACGACTATCAAGGATGCCCAAAATCGCTATGCAGAATATAAAGATTATCTATCTGAAAAGTATGGTAATAAAATTAATCACTAAAGTCAGTCGATGATTGGGAATAAGGTGGTGGGTTACACCACCTTATTTAGCATAAAGCGGGTTGTAGAGTAATAGCAGTCTGATTTTTCCTTCATCATGACAATTATTGTGTTAATAGTTTCTTTCATTATCAGTCAGTAACTGCACATCAATATCACAAAAAATGCGCCTTTCCTGTCGGGGCAGGTATCCACCTTGCGCTATAGCCGCTACAATTTTCAGAAATGGGAAATTGGCAGCATATCTGAAAAAAGCCTTTTTTCTGCACCTATTCTTCCGATTGTCATAGTATGCTAAACGCATAATGATGTTGAGCACCTTAATTTTATAGGTATTTATCACTGTGAGCGAACTGTATACCGCTGAAGGCACAATGGATAAAAATTCATTATGGAAGCGCTATGTTCCGTTGGTGCGCCATGAAGCCTTGCGGTTGCAGGTTCGTCTTCCGGCAAGCGTTGAGCTTGATGACCTCTTGCAGGCAGGGGGCATTGGGCTGCTCAGTGCCGTAGAGCGTTATGATTCGTTGCAAGGTACGGCATTTACTACCTATGCCGTGCAACGTATTCGTGGCGCGATGCTGGATGAGTTGCGCAGCCGGGACTGGGCGCCGCGTAGTGTCAGGCGTAACGCCCGGGAAGTGGCTCAGGCAATGCAGCAGGCTGAACAGTCACTCGGCCGGGCCCCAACCGAACAGGAAGTGGCCCAAACCCTGAACATCTCGTTAGAGGAATATCGTCAGATTCTGCTGGATACCAACAATAGCCAGCTGTTTTCTTACGATGAGTGGCGGGAAGAGCATGGGGATAGCGCTGAGGCGTTACTGGAAGGGAATGAGGATGCCAATCCATTAAACCTGTTGATGGACGTAAATCTACGTCAACGGGTGATGGACGCGATTGAAAACCTGCCGGAGCGCGAAAAAATGGTGTTGACTCTCTACTACCAGGAAGAACTGAACCTGAAGGAAATCGGTGCGGTTCTTGAGGTGGGTGAGTCGCGCGTTAGTCAGTTGCATAGCCAGGCGATAAAGCGTCTGCGTGCAAAATTAATGAGTGACGTTTAATTTGGAGCACACAGACATGTAGTTGTACCACCCTACAGTCAGGAATGGACTCATGCCTCAATCAACCAGGAAGAAGCAGCTTCTTAGCCGTTACTTGAAGGACTTCAAACACAGACAAACACACTGCGCTCATTGCGCCAAAGAACTGGATCGTGTGTCGCTGGTATTTCGTGATCAGCTGATCAACAAGAAGTCGATTGCCATGATGGATAGGCTGATTGACAACACTATCTGGGAGTCTGTGCAGGAAGAACTCATCCCGCTATGCCGTTTTTGCAGCGAAGTCTCCTGCAATACGCACGCCAATTATTTCGATATCAAAGCGTTTACGCAGTATTTGATAGAGCAGACAGAAGTGCGGCACAGCACGATGCGTGAATATGTCATTCGCTTACGACGTCTGGATGAATTACTGTTGGCGAAAAATTACCCACAGGAAAGTTTCACCTCAGACGGTAATATTCAGCAGCGTGTCTGCGATTATTTACCTGATATCGAGCAAAACACATACCGCAGTGCCCTGCGCAAGTACGATCAATATCTGCACTGGCAGAAACATTACTAACCTCCGAACTCCTCCGCCAGTTGGCGGAGGATATCTCCCCAGCACGCATCCCCTCTGTGACTCATCTAATATATACCCGCCATACTTCAGGTTGCCGACGTGTTGCCCTGCAACTCGAATAATTTGAGGTATAACTTGCCTGACCCAGAGTGGGCGCAATATAGAGTTTTATGTTATGGCTATGCAAAAATACTTGCCATGACGGGGCAAAATAGAGCACTGTCATCGTAATGACATCTAAGGACGGTAATTTCATCCCAGATGTCGGATGCCTGATGCGGTCAATCATTATTCATCCGAATAGTTATTGTCACAGTGAGGAACGCGAATGGTAGAGTCCTTCCCTGGACGGAATAGTCAGCAAATTCGCCCGTTTCTGCCGCCTTATCAAGGCGGAGGTTCTCTCTCCCGCTCCGTTTTTTTTCACTGTCTCCCTGTTGTTGCGATAATCCCCATAGAGCGATTTCCGCTCCATTTACTTATGCCAATGTCGAACGCACATCCTCGCAAGGGGATGCGGTGTCGGTTAGGCATTGGTTTTTGTCATTGCCAATACTACGGCTTAATAAGGAAGCCAAACCTCATTTGTGAACAAAACACCATCGACCACAGGTCGTTCGGTCAGTGAAACAAACTGTAAGGTGCCACTATGGGAAGACAAAAAGCAGTGATCAAAGCGCGTCGTGAAGCCAAACGTGTTATCAGACGTGAGTCGCGCAGTCATCGTCAGCGTGAAGAAGATTCGGTCACTTCTCTGGTTCAGTTGGGCGGCATTGAAGCTATCGGTATGGCGCGTGAGAGCCGTGACACCTCAATGATTGAGGCCCGAAACCCGGCGCAGGAACACTACTTGTCTGCAATAGAAAATAAACAGTTAATCTTTGCCACTGGCGAGGCTGGTTGTGGCAAAACGTTTCTCAGTGCGGCCAAAGCGGCTGAAGCACTGCTTCATAAAGAGGTTGAACGCATTATCGTGACACGGCCAGTCTTGCAGGCCGAAGAAGATCTTGGCTTCCTGCCGGGCGACATTGCGGAGAAGTTCGCGCCGTATTTTCGCCCTGTCTATGACGTGTTGCAACGTCGACTTGGCTCCTCCTTCCTGCAGTATTGCCTGCGACCGGAAATCGCTAAAGTGGAAATTTCGCCGTTTGCTTACATGCGTGGGCGGACGTTCGAAAATGCCGTAGTGATTCTGGATGAGGCCCAGAACGTTACCGTCAATCAGATGAAGATGTTCCTGACACGCTTGGGCGAGAACGTGACAGTGATTGTTAATGGAGACATTACCCAGTGTGACTTGCCTGCTGGTGTGAAATCCGGTCTGCGGGATGCGCTGGAGCGGTTTACGGAAGACGATATGGTCAGCATCGTGACCTTTGGTAAAGAGGATTGTGTGCGCTCGGAATTGTGTCATCGCACCCTGGTGGCCTATTCCTGATACCAGGCCTACATCCAAGTAAAAAGGGTTGCTTGCGCAACCCTTTTTTATCGCTATACCTGACGACTTAGCGGTGGCTCAAACGCAGGTGACCGGCACCACTCATGGTGTGTGAGTCAGTAAAGTGTGCGCTCGTTTCGAGTTTGAAAACTTCGACCGACTGACGCAACTTGGTTGCCTGTTCGTTCAGTGAGTCTGCGGCCGAAGAGGCTTGTTCCACCATGGCGGCATTCTGCTGTGTGACGGCCTCCATCTGGTTAATAGCGGTATTGATTTGGGAGATACCGCGACTCTGTTCTTCTGAAGCCAGCGAGACTTCGTTGACCAGGTTGGACACGTTTTGAATCACGCCCTTCACGTTGCTGATAGCATCGCGGACTTCATCGGCTTGCACCGCACCATGTTTCACCGCGGAAATCGCACTATCGATCAGGTTTTTGATCTCTTTGGCTGCAGACGAAGAACGCTGCGACAGTGTGCGAACTTCACCAGCGACCACCGCAAAGCCTCGACCATGTTCACCCGCCCGGGCTGCTTCCACCGCGGCATTCAGCGCCAGAATATTGGTCTGGAAAGCGATGCCTTCAATCAGGTTGGTGATATCGGCAACTTTGGCGGAGCCGCTGGCGATATCTTCCATGGCATGCATCATACGTTGTACGGCTTCATCACCGTGCTGAACCGCTACACTTGCCTGCTGGCCCAACTTGTTGGCCTGTGCCGTATTGTCGACGTTACTTTCGATCGTGGATGAAATCTCATGCATGCTGGCGGCGGTCTGTGCCAGCGAAGAAGCCTGCTCTTCTGTGCGAACAGAAAGGTCTTCGTTGGCGGCAGCAATCTCGCTGGATGCTGTTGATACACTTTCGCTGGCAGAACGAACGTCGGACAATACCACGGCAAAACGTTGGATCAGATTATTGAACGCGCCAGATGTCTGGCCAATTTCATCATTTTTGCTGGCATCAGCATGCAAGGTCAGGTCCAGGTTTTCACTGACGGTAATCAGCGTCTGGCGTAAGGCATTCAGGCTGTTGCGCACGTAACTGATAATTACTGTAGAGAAGGTGCCGGCAACGAGTAATGCCACCACAATCAGCCCTACCAGCCCGAAGAATGCCTGTTTGAAGCTGGTATTATTTTGCTCCTGCAGTCCACTGGCCAACGTGACGTTATAGTCGTACTGGTCCTGGAACCCTTTTACCAGCTTTTCCTGTGCCAGAGTGACATACCCCTGAGAGGAAAACGCTTTTTCTACGGCCTGCGCATCAGTTTGCGCTTGCTGAAACAGCTTATCTTTCGCGGCACGGAAATCATTCAGGTATTGCAGATTTTCATTTGTCATCTGCAAGTCTTTAGCATCAGAAATCAGATCTCGTTTGTAAACGGCATTCAGTTTTTCAACGATAGCGAGCGAGTCATCAAGCGTACGTTTTAAGGTAGTACGCTGTTGTTCTTCTCGGGTCAGAAAAGTGAGCGCCAGTGCACCGCGGGCATCATTTAATGCGTTATTAGATCTCACGAGGTTGTCGAGGCTGGGTAAGGTATTCACCATCACATATTCCAGACGGTCCTTTGACTGGCTAAGTGATTGAAGTCCAAAGCCACCTACGCTAATCAGTGCAAGGGCGAATATACTGATTACGATAGCTAGTTTCTTTACGATAGTCATGTTGGAATACTCCGCCAAGGAAATACACGATGGTAAAAATACAAAGGTACACTGTTCTTCGGAAATAAATTTATTTTATTTAGATTAAGTGAACATTAATGGAAATAAAAAACCGCTTTGTATTTTCTTACACCGGTTAAGTATAACCTGAGTGACTAATTATCATTTTAAATTTATTGTTTTACATCAATGTTTTGTCTGTTTAATTCATAAGCTACTGTCTTACTTTGCGAGAAAAGTATGAGTAAGACAGGTGTATGGAGCGGATTGTTATATGAAATAAACGTTAACTTTATTCCGATACAAGAGAAACGGCGTTTTATCACAAATACCGGTATTTCTCTCATTCATCAGGTGACGAGATATTGCGTTTAGGGAAATGTCTGGTCGGGATTGACTCGCGCGTGGCGCTCGCCCTGCGGGCCGCCTGCGGCGGTCCAAAACGGCAGGCCGTTTTGTCGAACCCTGTCGGGGATTCTCGTCCGTCCCGTCACCGGTTAAAAATAAAAACCCCCAGACTTTCGTCTGGAAAGAAGAGGGTGGAGAGATGTGATCCGAGCGGTCGGGATAGACTCGCGCTTTGCGCTCGCCCTGCGGGCCGCCTGCGGCGGTCCAAAACGGCAGGCCGTTTTGTCGAACCCTGTCGGGGATTCTCGTCCGTCCCATCACCGGTTAAAAACAAAAACCCCAGACTTTCGTCTGGAAAGAAGAGGGTGGAGAGATGTGATCCGAGCGGTCGGGATAGACTCGCGCGTGGCGCTCGCCCTGCGGGCCGCCTGCGGCGGTCCAAAACGGCAAGCCGTTTTGTCGAACCCTGTCGGGGATTCTCGTCCGTCCCATCACCGGTTAAAAACAAAAACCCCAGACGAAAGTCTGGGGTTTTTGTTTTTAATCTGGCGGTGAGGGAGGGATTCGAACCCTCGATACGTTTTCACGTATACACACTTTCCAGGCGTGCTCCTTCAGCCACTCGGACACCTCACCGGATTGTCACCTCAAGGGCAACGGGGCGCTACTATAGGGAGTCACCCAGTTATGGTCAAGCAGTATTTCGGGCTTTTAAAACGTCTGGCTAACAGTTGTTCGACCTGAACAGACGTGCGCCGAATTACCGATAAAAAAAGACCACCGCGCATGCGGTGGTCGGAATAACAGAGCCAGGCTGAATTAGTTCAGCAGGGATTTGATGAAGCTGGTCAGCTCTGCGTTGGTGCTGTTGGCGAAGAAATATTCCTGGAATTTCGGACCAGCAATAGCGCCTTTAACCAGATCCTGATCCAGACCTTTCAGAATGGTGATCAGATCGTTGTAGGTCACTGCTTTTACCGCATCCAGGATTTTCTTGTTGCGTTGTTGCGGAGCTACGCGATCGCTCGGGTAACCACGGCCACCTTCTTCTTTGAACAACTGGGTGAACAGATTTTCCAGATTCAGTTCAGCACCCCAGCCAAAGCCTTTGGCGTAAGGCAGAGAAACGGCATTACCGTTATTGATCTGAGAGAACAGGTAAGCGTCAGACGGGTCAACAACCAGACCACAGATTACACCCGGGAAAGAGTTACAGGCCAGCATCGCACCCTGACCCGTGCCACAACCCGTGACCACGAAATCAGCGGCACCGGAGTTCAGCAGGATAGCAGCCAGAATACCGTTCTGGATGTAGGTCAGCTGTGCAGCGTCTTCAACAGCATATTGACCGTAGTTGTGTACGGTGTGACCCATCGGTTCAACGGCTTTGGACAGAGCAGTCGCGATAATCGCGTTTTTTGCAGCCTGGCTGTTCTCGTTAATCAGTGCAATTTTCATGTTCGTTCCTTTAAGTGTGCGGACAACTGTATTTTTTAAAACACTATTTCATTTCAATTGGCCCAGTATACCTTGCTCATCAGAAACCGCAAACCACCAGAAACCGGAATTAATCGCAAAAACGTGACCTGTTCGACCATCTCGTGGTGACCACTGCCACTGTGATGTGTTGTACGAATGGGAAGGGATGACAGCGATGCAGCAAGCGCACGTATTGCTGCATACAGTGGTGCTACTTCGCGAGCGTGATGACGCGTTGGCGGCAGAGTGCCATGATTCAAACCCAGCGAACTGACGTCGTCGAGCGCGTTGCAACTGGCGGAAATATGCCATGAAGCCGGGTTGCCGGACGGCGTATTTAATGTGCTGACGGCGCATGGTAGGGGGAAGGTCAGGCGCTGATACGCCATCCTGATATCGCCAAAGTCTCTTTTACCGGTGGGGTGAGCAGCGGTAAAACCGCCATGGTCAATGCCACCGAAGATTATTACCGGTAATTTGAATGCGACGATGACGATGGCTGAAAAGCTGGCCGACCGGATTCGCGGACGTCCCCCGTTACCCGCTGTCGATGTGGCCTTCTATGTTGCAAGGCATCAGGTATAACAGGCGTATCAATAGCAAAACGCGGCGTTATCGCCGCGTTTTTTCTATTCATCTCATCGCTATCGATAATCGACGCGGAATTAGAATGTGCTGGTATCTTTGAACAGGCCAACTTTCAGATCGGTTGCTGTGTAGATCAGGCGACCATCAACCAACACTTCGCCGTCGGCGATGCCCATGATGAGCTTACGGTTGATAACGCGCTTGAAATGGATGCGATATGTCACTTTTTTAGCGTTCGGCAGTACTTGCCCGGTGAACTTCACTTCGCCTACGCCCAGCGCACGACCTTTACCTTCGCCGCCCAGCCAGCCGAGATAGAAACCAACTAACTGCCACATTGCATCCAGACCCAGACAGCCTGGCATCACCGGGTCACCGATGAAGTGGCAACCGAAGAACCACAGATCAGGATTGATATCCAGTTCTGCTTCCACATAGCCTTTTCCATGCAGACCACCGTCTTCGGTCATAGAGATGACACGATCCATCATCAGCATGTTACCGGCTGGCAGTTGTGGCCCCTGTTGCCCAAACAGTTCACCGCGTCCGCTGGCGAAAAGATCTTCTTTTGAATAGGAATCGCGTTTGTCTACCATGTTTCTATAAGCCCTGTTTTTGTGGAGCAGGCAGGTTAGCGTACAGATGTACGCTGAGCAAGTCTGTTGCTTCTGGCCCAACCAGTTTCTTCAACGGAAAAACCACGGAAAGCGACGCCGTTCCGGTGGCGCCAACTGCGCGATTCGTTCACGGATCGCTGCCAGCAGGCTGGGTTGATGTTCATCGTCGTAAGGTATCTGCGTCAACAGCGTCAGTGCTTCGGCGACCGAATCCACGACGTAGATATGGAACTGATCGTTGCGCACGGCGTCAACGACGTCCGGCAACAGGCATAAATGACGTTGATTGGTTGATGGGATTATTACCCCTTGCTTACCTGTCAGTCCGCGACGCTGGCATACTTCGAAGAACCCTTCGATTTTTTCGTTAACGCCACCAATGGGCTGTACATGCCCAAACTGGTCGACGGAACCGGTCACAGCCAGTTGTTGATTGATAGGACATTGCGACAAGGCACTCACCAGCGCGCTAAGTTCAGCCAGTGACGCGCTATCGCCATCGACCTCACCATAGGACTGTTCAAACACGATCGAGGCAGAAAATGGCAGCTGTTGCTCGAGTTCCAACTCGGAAATCAGAAACGCCTGCATGATCATCATACCTTTAGCATGCAGGTTGCCACCCAATTCGGCTTTACGCTCGACATCAGTGAGTTCGCCATCGCCGGGATGGACCACGCAACTGATACGGGTCGGCTCACCAAACATCAGCGGGTAGCCAGGGTATTCCAGCACCGACAGGCCGTTTACCTGACCAATCATGTCGCCTTCGGTTTCGATCAGAATCTGACCCAATTCGATTTCATCCTGCATGCGCTCAGACAGGTATCCTTCGCGCCAGCGGCGTGCCGTCACCGAATCAATAAACGCTTGCCCGGTAATTTCTTCCTGGCGCGTATAGAGAGCCGCGTGTTTGAGCTGGTGAGTTAACCATTGCGGACATAACGGCACATTACCCTGATCGCCGCTATAGCGGACGGCCAGTGAGAACAGTTCCGGCCAGGCGTCGGCAGACAGCAGAGGCAACTGATTTTCCAGACACAATGCGTTGATGTAAGAACACCAGTGCACCATATCTTCCGGCTCGATTAATTGTAGCTGCGACTCAAATTCACCATAGATCGCCAGTTCGCCCAGTTCTGGTTCCATATCGTGAATATCGCCCAGGCTGTCACGATCGCCGAGTACGACCAGACGCAGGTCGACTGGCATCGGCGGGATCTCTACCGGTAACGGTCGTCGCTCATCGGGAGACAACCAGTGATATTGACCATCGATGATAATTTGCTTAAGTCGCAACCACATCAGCGGCTGGGCCAACAATGTCCGTGCGGACAGAATCAGGGTGCCGCCGTTGACGCGATGGAGCAGGCCGGGTTGCAGGCTGATGTCATCTTTGTACATCCGTACACAGCCAAATAGCTGTTCCGGTTCGATCCACTCCTGATAGCCGCAGCGCAACGTAGCCGCAAAATTGTCATCCGGATACTGGGCTGGCTGAATGCTGATCTGACGTCCATCAAGATGATAACGATAGCCAGATAACGTTTCTGGCTGCCGTGCAGGCAACTGCGCGATGGCGTTGGCAATCAAAGCCAGATAGGCATTATTCTCCTGTGCCTTCAGCAGCATAAACTGCGAAGGCGAGCGGGGATGGCAAAAAATCGTCAGCGCATCAGCAAGCCGAGGTTGCACCGCAGAGAACTCAGCGGGGGCAAGTTGGGCTGCCTGGGAGAATAATGTCTGATATGGCGTATGATCGGGCAGCAGGTGCTGCCATTCGAGTCGGTTATTGGTCAAAGTATCTGCTGTAATCGTTTAAAGGAAAAGCGTAATTATACAAGAATTCTCAAGGCTGCATACGTGCAGAGGTGGGAGAGGTTAACAAGAGAGCATTCAGGGTCTATTCTGGGTGAAAAATAACCAGAAGGGATTGCCTGTAGTGGGAATATCGGGCAACAATGGGGGCAAGTTCAGGCACGTTACACGGTCACTAAAGAATAATGTATGAAATATCAACAACTAAAAAATCTTGAGTGCGGCTGGAAGTGGAAGTACCTGGTTAAAAAACATCGCGAGGGTGAGCCGATAACGCGCTTTATTGAGCAAAGTGCAGCCGATGAAGCCGTCAACCGGCTACTGAAAATGGAAAGTCAGCCGGTACTGGTACTGGAGTGGATTGCGCAGTGCATGAATCCCACGCTGGAGAATCGCATGAAGCAGACGATTCGTGCCCGGCGTAAACGGCATTTCAACGCGGAACACCAGCACACCCGTAAAAAATCTATCGATCTCGATTATCTGGTGTGGCAACGTCTGGCGGCGCTGGCGCAGCGTCGCGGTATTACCCTGTCGGAAACTATCGTGCAATTGCTTGAAGACGCAGAGCATAAAGAAAAGTACGCCAGCCAGATGTCGCTGCTTAGACAAGACCTCCAGGCCATGCTAAATCAGCCACCGGAAAATGACGTTTCTGACTGAAACATATCGGCGATAACGCGCTATTTCGTCAGTTAAGTTTATCGATTAAGAAGGGGGGTTACTCGTTAAGCGGCGTTAATGCGTTATCCCGGACGTTAGCCTTCCCTATGCATGCGGTGATTCCATAGCAGACTTCAGATCTCATCTCCGACAGTACCGGGCAGTTCAGCATGCCAACACATTTCAACATGCTAACTGATTGCCCTGAGACTTAAATTATTTTGGGTACAATAATTAAAAAAATGAAAAAACGATGACGACCGGAAAACTTAATGGCCAGGTGACACCAATTAATATGGCGGCTAAAAAACGCATGATTAACGAATTATCTTTGCTCATAAAAAAAGTAAATATCATCGAGACCGCAAGGCCCAGGAAATAGAGGGTTCTGATCATTTCCCACAGGTGATGGTGTGACACATTTACTTCCTTATGGTTGCAGGGGCGCGTATTCTATGTCGTTAAAATTTTACGATCAATCGATTAACCTACCTGAGTGATGCCTGCATGGACATCCCGGCGGGGAAACCTTGCCGCACGGCCACTCAGCGAACATCGCCATTGTCGTGGCAGACTCTCACTCTGCGTACCTGAGTGCCGGAAAAATGTTAACAGCATTGAATGCCGCCGCTGTTGGGCACTCAGCCGTAAAATTTACTTTGTAATAATATTACACAGAGTCAGGTTTTATTTTTGTCAGATATGTCAAAGAATACAAATCCGGAATAGTCTGAGCTGCGTTTATCCTTTTTTAGATAATTATTTATTTTCAGGCAAAGTATAAAACGCAATGTGTGGCCGTGATAAAACTCGCTGCCTACGGTGTATAGTCAGGACACGCTTAAAAAACGGATGAGTTAAAAAGAATAAAACTGAGATCTATATCACATCAAAAACACGTATTTTTTATGTTTTTTTGTTATTTATATGACGATTATATTAATTTTTTGTTTCAGTATGGACTTTGCTAAAGGACTGGCATAGTTTGGAACTTTATCCTGCCAGAAAGGTAATGAAATGAGTGAGATATCCAGTCTGTCACTGAAAATCCCATCAGAGCTGAAAGAAAAGATCAAAGCCGCCGCGTTGGAAAACGAGGTTTCTATCAGCGCTGAGGTCAGTGCCCGTTTGCTGAGAAGTTTTGATATCGAAGATCATGCCCATGACGCTGATGAGGCAGAGATCGTTGATAGCCAGAACACGGAAGAGATCGTCGAACAACCGCTGACGGCGAAGGAAATCAAAAAGCTTCGTCAGTTGCTCAAAGGCAAAGGAACATCCAGGAAGAAATAATCCGCGCCTTGCATGCTGTATCAGCCTTAAGTGGTACAGCATTTATCTTGTTTTTCTCCCTTGAGTTTGAGCCTCCGCTTTCCCTGCCTGCTTTATCAATACAGCCGTCTTATCCCCGTATGCTCGATGGCAACAGCGCCGTTGCAAAGAGAAGGGTAGCCTGAAGGAACTTTTACCTGATTCGGACTACTCAGTTTTCATCAACTATTGTTAGCACAGGATGTCTGGTGTATTGCTCGCTATGGTCTGACGCCGATAGTCGACCACGCCGGCTCCAGTAAGGCATGAGAGATGACGAAGGCGAACAAACAGCATCCAGTGTAGCTGAATAAATCCGGGTGCCGTTTTGCCAAGTGTTCGCCTGAAAAAATAAACATTGCGCTATCTTTCCAAAAAAAAACCGAATATTTCCCTGCACTCTTGCAGAGAAACGTGTGTTCCTATGAAAAGTATTTTCGGATCAAAAATATTGCTTAAATAGACAGTCACACTATTTATCGCGTAATGATATGGAAAATTTTGTAAGATTTTCCTGTCAACAACAACAATGCACTTACTATTCTTTTTATAATATGAAACAATCCATCATCGGTGTGATTTCACCACAGAGATGACGCTGATAATGAGGATGGCAGGACGCCGAATCCGATTATTGCAATCAATATCTAATAGATATAACCGTGCCATGTTTCAGACTTAACACTAAACCATGCATGGTTGCTTTAGCGACGGATTCATCGCAGGAAATGATAATCATGGAGGATAATGTGATTTCCAGACATAAAATATACGGTAAATGTACCCACTGTACTAACCGAGACATATTAAGGCCCGACTTTCCCCGATGTGCATTTCCCCAATGCACATTGCATCACACAGATGCTGTCACCTGTCGCTCAGGTAAGAGATCAGTGCTGTTATCTTACTTTTCGTTCTTTCTATATAGGGATATATCCCAAATAGGTATATATCCAATACAGTGATATACCTCAAATAATTCGAATTTCAGGACAAAATGTGTACGTGCCACGCGGTGGTGCTTTAGGGCAAGTTCAGGCTTGAAGTATGGCGTGTATAGAGGGTGAACCCATGATTCATACAGCCAAAAGAATGAATCTACCAAGGTATGGGATCGGGTAAATATACGTTATTTACCAATCGGTTTATTGGATTGTAAACAAAAGGATTTTATTAAAGGGGCTCATAATGAATTTTTCTAATTTAAAAATAGGCTACAGACTGGCAATCGGATTTTCATTTCTTATTGTTATGCTGTTGATTTCAGGTGCTGTGGCATTAAGTAAATTGAGCGATTTTAACCAAAAAATGGATTATACCGTCTCTGACCTTTATCCGTTGACAGCAAAAGGAAATAAGCTGGTTGATGAACTGAATAATGCGTTGCTGGGGCAACAATTTGTTTTAATGTCAGACTCCGCGGCGGATATTCAAAAGCAGAATGAAGAGATTAAAGCACACTCTGCGGAAATTACGACTTTACTGACTGAATTGCATAAAGACGTTAAAGATGCTCACTCTATTGGTTTGCTTAAAGATATCCAGCAGATTCGCAGCGAGTACACCTTGTCAGCGAATAAGTTGATGGACCTGGCAGGTCGTGGGAACAAGCGTGAAGCCATGGCTGAATTGATGGGCGTCTCACAGGCGTTGCAGAAAAAATATAAAAGCAAAGTTGCCGAATTCATCAATTACCAGGATAGCCAAATGATTGGCGCACAAGATATGGTGCAAACGAGTTACAACGAAATTCGTATGATGCTGTTGATGGTTTTTATCATCAGCATTGTGGCTGGCGGGCTGATCGCCTGGGGGATTACCCGTAGTGTGACGCGGCCGTTGCAAGAGGCGCTCACACTGGCAGAGAAAGTTGCCAAAGGTGATTTAACGTCTGAATCGTCGGTGTGCACACAAGACGAAACCGGGAAGTTATTGCACGCACTGTATGGGATGAATGACAATTTGTGCAATATCGTCAGTCAGGTTCGTGAGGGCGCTGAAACCATCTCTTCTGCTGCCTCGCAGATTGCATCAGGCAATCAGGATTTGTCTGCCCGAACTGAGGAACAGGCCAGTTCGCTGGAGGAAACCGCCGCGTCGATTGAACAGCTGACCGCGACTATCAAAAATACGGCGGCCAATACGGAACACGCCGCGTCACTGGCGGGACAGGCTTCCGACATTGTGCGTCAGAGTGGTGAAATGATGGCGGACGTCACCCGGGAGATGCGTGAAATACGTGATGCTTCCCAACGCATGGCTGAAATCATCGGGGTTATCGACAGTATTGCGTTCCAGACCAATATTCTGGCGCTGAATGCTGCCGTGGAAGCAGCCCGGGCAGGCGAACAAGGGCGAGGGTTCGCGGTAGTGGCCAGCGAAGTTCGGGCTCTGGCACAACGCAGTGCGAATTCGGCCAAAGAAATTAAAGAGCTGATTGATAACTCGGTGCAGAAAGTGCAGGACGGCATGTCGCTGGTGGAAAACACGGAGCACACGATGGGGGCGGTGATTGATAATGCGCACAACGCCGATAGTGTGATTACGGAAATCGCGAGGGCCAGCCTGGAGCAAAGTGAAGGCATTAATCAGATAAATCTGGCGATCGGTCAGATCGATACGACGACGCAGCAGAATGCTGCTCTGGTAGAAGAATCCGCAGCAGCAGCGTTATCGCTACAGGAGCAGGCACAAACGCTGGCGAAGACCGTCAGTGTATTCAAGCTGAACAAGTCGGGCACGGAGAAAGGGACGATGCGGCGCGAATCAGCAGGAAAAGGGCTTGCGCTGACCGGGTTGCCGGGTACAAAAAACGCGAACGTGTCTGATACCCCAGAATGGGTAACGTTCTGATCAATGATTCATTGCCGATGCAAATAAAAACCGCAGCGACACGATGTCGTACTGCGGTTTTTTTACAGCCCAACACAGGTATCACCGAAGCGTACCGTGGTGGTTAGTGATTTTTGCGATTTTGTCAGACCGGATAATTACCCAATGAGCTGATGTTGCGACCATCGCCAGATATCGGCCACTAAAAACAGTATCAGACTGACTCCCATAACGGGCAGGCTAACCATCAACACGCCTGAAATTATCAGCACCAGCAGCCGGAGAGGTACAGCCAGTTGCAAGAACGCCGTGGTCAGAGTCTGTGCCGGGTTGCGGGTGGATGTATATGTTGGACGTCGTATCCACCACATGCGATATCCCCAGACAATCAGGCAGCAGAGCCCGAGCCCAAAAGCCGCGAGCAACAGTTGGTTGGGCAGGCCGAACAGTACGCCCATGTGAGCGTCAATGCCCCAGCGAGTCAGTTTGGCGGCCAATGGATAGTCAGCAAAACGGATTGTATCCATGACATGGAACGTTGTTGGGTCAACGGCAACCGCATCAACCTGTGTAGGCCATGATCGATCAATTTCACTAACAGTCCAGGCACGTTGGGGTTTGAGCGCCGGGCGAACCTCTATCTTCCCGGCATTAATACCCGCGTCTCTGGCGGCAGCCAGCACGTTATCGAAGGTCTGCGGTGTGACAGGGGAGGGCATCGCAGGCATCGGCATCATGTGATGTTCCGCATGTGGTGACGCTGACGTGTCCGGTGCGGTATTTAGGTGGGTATTCACCGACGGGGTTTGCCAACCCAGTACAGCGCGAAGCTGGGCAACATTGTCGCCCGCCCAGCGTGACCAGGTTAGACCAGTTGCTGAGAAAAAAAGCAAGCCAAGCAATAACAGTAAGCCAATAGTCGAGTGGTTGCGGCGCAATCCCTGACGTTGTCTGACGGGACTTTGACGCCCGCTGGTGGGACGACGGCGTGAACGGGGCTGCGCTTTGCGGGTCGAGATCCAGATATAACCTCCTCCCAGTGCGGCAATCCATAGCCAGGAAGCCGCCAGTTCGCTGTAATGGCGGCCAATATCGCCCAGCAACAGGTTGCGATGCAGATAATCCAGCGTGGTGCGAAACGGTAAAATACCGCTGGTGCCGTAGACAGTCAGGGCACCACGGATATCAAGAGATACCGGATCCACAAAGACCGCAAAACTTTCGGAAGGGCTGAGTTCTGGCAGTGAGTACATCACCCGCGTCGTCTGTCCCGCGCTGGGGGCGGGGCGAACGGCGGTCAGCCGGGCATATTGTGCCTTATCACCCAATGCCTGCGCTGCGGCGGTAATTTGTTGCGACAGCAACTGCGGAGTTCCCGTGGTATCGGTAAACAACTGGTGAGAATAAAGTTTTGTTTCAATCTGAGGGGTTAGCACATAGAGCGTACCCGTCAGGGCCGCAATAAAGATGAACGGGCCAACAAATAACCCAATGTAAAAATGCAAACGCATCAACAATGCCTGCACCGCGACGCGTTGAGAGCGAACCAGATTGTCGCGACTCGCGTCTTGCTCGGGCGACACATCCGTGAGCGTGTCTGCCTGATGGACATAGGAGGTGGCTGTTTTTGACTCGGACATAACATCTCCGTAATAGCATAAGCCTGCCGCCGACAGCGGATATCACTGCACTTGTTGGCGGATATGGGTGTTCCACGGCATCTGAAGTCACTCATCTCATCGATGAACTCAGCCGTAAGTGATGCGGCGTGATACCACGCTTATGAGCACACCACGTTTTATGAACACATTCGTTTTTATCACCGGCGATTTATAAGGGGGGAGCGCGCGGTAAGGGCGGCAGGAACCGTAGAATATAAGGCGATGCAAATGTAGGGCGAGGTGTCTGCCAGCGGGATAGCCAGACGGCATGAGCTGGTTGGAGTGCACCAGATAGTGCCAGCAGCGGTAAATGCGACAGCAGGACACAGTAACCACAGGCAGCATGATCCTCCATCCCCATTTCCCCATGTGACATCGGGGGTGTGGGTGAGTGGGGCGTATACATGCTGTGGTGTTCATGATGACCCGACATGGGGGCCATGGCTGAAAGTGACGAGGACGAGAGGGTTTGAACGTGATGGCTATTTCGCAGCGATTGCGAAATGGGCGGAGCCAAAAAGATCATGACAAAGGCCAGTATCCCAAGCCAGACAGGGAGGCGTCGTTGTCTCAGTTCAAACAGGGACATGCGTTACATGTGATGATCAGCAAAGGGTAGAATGGGCGACACTGTACCCGATCAGTCGGTTAGGGTTAAGAAAATGTTCTTTTTTGATCCCATTCGGTGAAAAAATTGCGCCCTGTTTTCCATAAATCGCCGTTTAATGCCTGCCGGAGCCAGAAGTTTCTTGCTACTGCCGTCATGTGAGAGGAAAATTTACCCTCGTTTCTCAACGGACGATTCCTAGGCATTTCTGGGGTCATATCCGTTATCGTTTTTCATCCTGAGAAAGCGGTTTATCGTTGAAGTGGGCCGATGTTGTCTAAACGGTGACCTATTATGATGAACCATTCTTTTCTCAAGTTGTCGGAAAGCTAACTTATCCATTAATATGGGTTTTAGTTGATTTAGGCACACATACAGGGGGAGATGTGCTGGTTAATAAATTTAGGGTTAAGCAGCGTGTTGCTAATCTTCGCTGGGTTTCAGCGGCGGTCATGTTGTCTCTGACATCATTGCACGCCTGGGCTTTTTCCATTGATGATGTGGCGCAAAAGGCGGAAAAGCTGGCTGAAAAGGGTTATGAAGCGCCAAAGAGCAATCTTCCTGCCCAGTTTCGTGACATGAAATTTGCTGATTATCAGCAAATTCGCTTCAACCAGGACAAATCCTACTGGAATTCAGACCCAACGCCTTTCAAGCTGCAGTTCTACCATCAAGGTATGTATTTTGACATTCCGGTCAAAATCAACGAAGTGACTGCCACTGAAGTCAACGAAATCAAATATTCTACGGATTACTTTGATTTTGGCTCGGTCAACCATGACCCGGCGACGGTGAAAGATCTGGGTTTTGCTGGCTTCAAGGTGCTCTACCCAATCAATAAAGCGGATAAGCACGATGAAATCCTCAGCATGCTGGGGGCGAGTTATTTCCGCATCGTTGGTAAAGGTCAGGTGTATGGTCTGTCTGCTCGCGGGCTGGCTATCGATACGGCATTGCCTTCCGGTGAAGAATTCCCGCGTTTTCGCGAATTCTGGATTGAGCATCCGAAACCGGAAGACAAACATCTGGTGATCTATGCGCTGCTGGATTCCCCGCGTTCTGTTGGGGCTTACCGGTTTGTGCTTTATCCGGGTAGTGACAGCATGATGGACGTGGAAGCCAAGGTCTACCTGCGCGATAAAGTCGGTAAATTGGGCATAGCGCCGTTGACCAGCATGTTCCTGTTTGGGCCAAACCAGCCGTCGCCGACGCTGAACTACCGCCCGGCGTTGCATGATTCTGACGGCTTGTCGATTCATGCCGGTAATGGTGAGTGGATTTGGCGTCCGCTGAATAATCCCAAACACTTGTCGGTCAGCACTTATACCATTGAAAACCCGAAAGGCTTTGGTCTGCTGCAACGCGGCCGTAACTTCTCCGGTTATGAAGACCTGGACGACCGTTATGACCTGCGTCCGAGCGGCTGGGTTGAAACCAAAGGCGACTGGGGTAAAGGCAAAGTTGAATTGGTAGAAATTCCGACTGCGGATGAAACCAATGACAATATTGTGGCTTTCTGGACACCGGAAAACCTGCCAGAGAAAGGCAAGCCGCTGGAAATGAAGTACCGCCTGCATTTCACCCGGGATGAAGAAGCGCTGCATTCGCCAGAACAGGCTTATGTCATGCAGACCATGCGTTCGACGGGTGATGTGAAACAGTCTAACCTGATTCGTCAGCCTGATGGCACCATTGCATTTCTGGTTGATTTTGTCGGCGGCAAAATGAAGGATCTGGATCCGAATGCGCCGGTCGCGTCGCAAGCCAGTATTGGCGACAACGGCGAAATTGTGGAAAACAGTGTTCGCTATAATCCGGTAACACATGGCTGGCGTCTGACACTGCGTCTGAAAGTGAAGGACAACAAGCAGCCGACGGAAATGCGAGCAGCGTTGGTCAATGGTGATACCACATTGACTGAAACCTGGAGCTATCAGCTGCCTGCTAATGAATAAATCAACTGCTTCCCTCGAGTATATCGAGAAATTACCTCTGCCTGCCGGGCAGGCAGAGGCCCTTCGTGAGGCGCTGTCTTCGTCTCAGGATCTGTCTTCCTTGCATCAGTCACTGTCTGACGGTTCTGCTGTCAATATGCAGTCGCCGGACGATGTTCCGCTGGTTTCGGTGCCACGCCGTCTGGAAATGGCGTGGGAAGATGGGCTCAATGGCGGTAAGCAACTGGGCAAAGATCGTGAAGGTCGTACCGCATTGCAGGCTATGCCGCGTATTACCCGTGCTTCCATGTTCCCCGATGCCTGGCAGACGAACCCAATGGTACGCTGGTGGGATACCTTCAAAGGCCGCACCAAACCGCCTCGTCATCAGTACAAGACGGCAGAGGAAAACGAAGCGGAAAACCGCTGGCGTAAAGTGGGAACGCTGCGTCGTTATATTCTGCTGGTGTTGACCCTGTTTCAAACAGCGATTGCTACCTGGTATATGAAGACTATTCTTCCTTATCAGGGATGGGCCTTGATCGATCCGTTTGCGATGATCCATCAGGATGTCTGGCGCACCATCATGCAATTACTGCCTTACGTGCTGCAAAGCGGGATATTGATCCTATTTGCGATACTGTTCTGCTGGGTCTCCGCCGGTTTCTGGACTGCGCTGATGGGTTTCCTGCAACTGCTGATCGGTAAGGATAAATACAGTATCTCATCGACAGTAACCGGGAATGAGCAGTTAAATCCGGCGCATCGCACGGCATTGATTATGCCTATCTGTAATGAAGACGTAGAACGCGTTTTCGCAGGGCTGCGGGCGACCTACGAGTCGGTGGCGGCTACCGGTGAGCTGGATCATTTCGATATTTATGTCCTCAGTGACAGTAATGATCCGGATATTTGCATCGCGGAACAAAAGGCGTGGATGGATTTATGCCGGGAAGTCGACGGTGCAGGCCGTATCTTCTATCGTCGTCGTCGTCGTCGTGTGAAGCGTAAGAGTGGCAACATCGATGATTTCTGCCGTCGCTGGGGCAGTCAGTACAGCTATATGGTGGTGCTGGATGCGGACAGCGTGATGAGCGGAGAGTGCTTAACATCACTGGTTCGCTTGATGGAAGCCAATCCAAACGCCGGGATTATCCAGTCTGCGCCGCGTGCATCGGGTATGGATACGCTGTATGCCCGCTGCCAGCAGTTTGCTACCCGTGTTTATGGGCCGCTGTTCACCGCCGGTCTGCATTTCTGGCAGTTAGGTGAATCCCATTATTGGGGGCATAACGCCATCATCCGGTTGAAACCTTTCATAGAGCATTGTGCGCTGGCACCGTTGCCAGGTGAAGGGTCTTTTGCCGGCTCTATCCTGTCGCATGACTTTGTCGAAGCTGCGCTGATGCGTCGTGCCGGGTGGGGCGTATGGATAGCGTATGATTTACCTGGCAGTTATGAAGAATTACCGCCTAACCTGCTGGACGAATTGAAACGCGATCGTCGCTGGTGCCACGGTAACCTGATGAACTTCCGCCTGTTTCTGGTCAAAGGCATGCACCCGGTACACCGTGCGGTATTTTTGACAGGTGTTATGTCTTACCTGTCTGCGCCGCTGTGGTTCATGTTCCTGGCGCTTTCTACGGCATTGCAGGTGGTTCATACGCTGATGGAGCCGCAGTATTTCCTGCAGCCCCGTCAATTGTTCCCGGTGTGGCCGCAGTGGCGTCCGGAACTGGCGATAGCGTTGTTCTCAACAACGCTGGTGTTGCTGTTCCTGCCTAAGCTGCTGAGCGTCATTCTGGTTTGTGCCAAGGGGGCTAAGGCTTATGGTGGGACGATCAGATTGTGTACTTCACTGCTGATTGAAATGCTGTTTTCAGTCTTACTGGCGCCGGTGCGTATGTTGTTTCATACCGTATTCGTGGTCAGCGCATTTCTGGGGTGGTCGGTACAATGGAAATCGCCACAGCGTGATGATGACGCAACGCCCTGGAGCGAGGCTTTCACCCGCCATGGCTCTCAGTTACTGCTGGGTCTGGTATGGGCTGGCGGTATGGCATGGCTGGATTTGCGCTTCCTGTGGTGGCTCGGACCTATCGTCTTTTCGCTGATTCTGTCGCCGCTGGTTTCTGTATTGTCCAGTCGCGCCAACCTTGGTCTGGCTTGCAAACGTGGTAAGTTTTTACTTATTCCGGAAGAGTCCAACCCGCCGCGAGAGCTGGTGGCGACCGACGAATACTTCCGCCGCAATCGTGAGCGCAAGCTGGAACATGGCTTTATGCATGCGGTGTTTGATCCGTCCGTCAATGCGTTGGCCAGTGCCATGGCAACAGCACGTCACTGCCTGAGTAAGCCGATTGAGGATATGCGTGAACAGCGCGTTAATGACGCACTGCATCGTAACCCTCAGGAGGTTGATGGCAATCTGCGTCTGGCGCTGATTAGCGATCCGGTGACATTGGCTCGCTTACATCATCGAGTCTGGAGTCAGTCTGATGCGTACAGTAACTGGCGAAACCATTACCAGACGCTTGCTGCGCCGGTGATTAAAAGCGAATAAATCCGCATAAGTCAGTGAAAAAGCAACGGCCAGTCCGTTGCTTTTTTTATGCTCATCGTATGTCCAAACATGATGTTTGCAGCATTATTCTGCTTCGGATACCAGTTCCCGGTTTGATTTACGGCGCAAAGAGAGCCAGGAGTAAAATGCGTTAATCATCACAACGCTGGCCGTCACCAGAAATACGGCTCTGAACCCAAAACTTGCGGAAACGCTGGCACCTAACAACGGCCCCGTCACATTGCCGACATCGCGGAATGACTGGTTATAGCTGAATATCCGCCCGGCAACCTGGTGAGAGGAGTGATAAATAAGCAGTGTTTGCACCGCTGGCAGTAACGCGCCATCAGCAGCACCCAGCAGGAAACGTAATACCGCCAGTTGCCAGGGCGATTGCACGAACGCCATGGGGATCAGCAATAATACCGACAGTATCAGCATGGCAACCAGAATCCGCTCCGGGCCAATCTTGTCGCCAAGTTTTCCCAACCGTGGTGCGCTCAGGAGTGCTGAAACCCCCGGAATAGCCGCGATCGCGCCACTGATAAACGCCAGATTGTCGGTTTGGCCTGCCAGCTCTCGTACATACAGGGTCAGTATCGGTGCAACGGAGCCGGTTGCTACCTGAATGATCAGAGTGGTGACGAACAGGCTCATCACCAGATGAGGATTTTGCAGTGAAACCATGACCTGGCGCCCGCTGAGCATGCCTTTTTCCCTGACAGGCTCAATACGCTCTCGAATGAAAAAGAAGGTAACCAGAAAGCAGATAAACAGCACCACAGCAGTAATGAAGAAAACGGGACGCAAACCGAAGGTATCGGCCAGATACCCCCCAAGTAGCGGGCCAAGCAGCGCGCCACCGACCGCACCAGTAGACAAGGTTCCCAGTGCCCAGCCACTGCGATTACGGGGCACTTGTATGGCGATCAACGCATTAGCATTCGGCACAAAACCGCCCAAAACACCCAATGCCGCTCTGAGTAACAGAAACTGCCAGATGTTCTGCACCAGGCCCATTAGCGCCATCACTATCGCCATCCCTAGAGCGGAGCGTAATAGCATCAATTTTCGCCCCTTGCGATCGGCAAGGCGCCCCCAGAAGGGGGACGCGATGGCCGAAAATAGAAACGTGATGCTGAACACTACACCTGACCAGAGATTTAATGCCTCATGACCCTGTATACCCAGTTGTTCGACGTAAAGTGAAAGAAAAGGCATGACCAGACTGAAGGCCGCCCCAGTAAAGAAACATCCCAACCAGGCAATGTAGAGGTTGCGTTTCCAGTCAATCGGAGCGGTATCGTCCATCGTGTTTCCCTGGCTGGCCGCAGCCAGCACGTGATTCAAAAGCGTTTAATAGAGCGAAGGTTCCCCATTAGGGCGTGTTTTAAAACGGCGATGCAGCCACATGTATTGGTCCGGTGCCAGCAGGATATTTTCTTCAACCAGCTTATTCATCCAGGCCGCGGTGGTTGCCTCATTCTCCAATGGGATATCCAACTGGGCTGGGCGAATGAGCAGCTCATAGCCCTTGCCATCCGGCAAACGGCGGGGGACGAACGGCACAATAGCGGGTTTTGCCGCACGGGCTAGCATATAACTACCGACCGTCGTTGCGGCATGTTTCACAGCAAATAAAGGCACAAACACGCTGCTGCGTGGACCATAGTCGTGATCGGGGGCGTACCAGATAATCTCGCCTTGTTTGAGCGCACGGATCATGCCCTTTACATCTTTTCGGTCCAACATGGATTTGTTAGAACGCATTCTTCCCCAGGTTTGCAGCCAGTCGATCAGTTTGTTGTCGTTAGGCCGGTAAACACCGATGCCGGCGTTTTGTATGCCAAAGATGCGGGCCCCTAATTCCAGGGTAAGGAAATGCAGGCCAATCAGTAAAACACCGCGCTGTTGTTCTCGCAGCGGCCGCATGTGTTCTAGTCCGGTTACCGTAAACCAGCGCTCCACCCTCCAGTCTGGCCAAAACCAGGCCATACCGGTTTCCATGACGCCCATTCCGACGGATTCAAAATTTTTCTTAACCAGCGTCTCCCGTTCCTCCGTCGGCATATCCGGGAAGCAAAGCTGCAAATTACGATGTGTGATCGCGACGCGGCGTTTCAGAATGCGCATTGACAGCCTTCCCAACCCAGTGCCGATGCGATAGATGAGAGGATAAGGCAACAGTACCAACAGATAGAGTAGCGCGATACCTGTCCAGGTCGGCCAGTAGCGTGGGTGTAGCAGCGAGCGATTGAAGGCGGGGATTTGAGTCATAGCGTTAGTATTAAAAAACGGCGAATAATACGCCGACGGTTAATGGAGTTCTTTGCGTTTTCCAACCGAGCAGCCAAAGGCGACATTCTTAAGAAGAAAACACTCGTGTGTTTTTTATCCGCAAATTCAACACGGTATTTATCATAGCATCTGTGAAATACTGATTTTAACGTTTGATGACATTAGGGCGGGAGCCAGTATTGCGCCTGTGATCCCCGCACGGTAACGGCGGGGATATGGCTGTCAGGAGGTGAACAATCCTTTGGCGTAGTGAGGCTCACAGCGCCAGAACTGCGGAGGAACGGTGACGTTTTCTTTTAGCCGGATCGCGGCATGCCATGGCCAGCGAGGGTTAAACAGCATGGCTCGGGCAAGGGCCACCGCGTCCGCTTCTTCGGTTGCAAGGATGGCTTCTGCCTGCTCAGGCTCAGTAATCAAGCCGACGGCAATCGTCACCAGCCCCGTTTCCTGACGAATCTTTTGTGCGAAAGGCACCTGATAGTTGGGCGCGGGCTGGATGTGTTGCAATGGTGATAGTCCACCGCTGGAAACATGAATATAGTCACACCCCAGTTGACGCAACATGTGGCCAAGTTCAATCGATTGCGTCAGGTCCCAGCCGCCTTCAACGGCATCCGTGGCGGAAATGCGAACGCCGACCGCTTTATGGGGGGGAAATACCTCACGTACCGCCATATAAACTTCGCGCAGCAAGCGCATCCGATTGGGTAGTGAACCACCGTATTCATCGTCACGCTGGTTGGATAAGGGGGAGAGGAACTGGTGCAACAGATAACCGTGTGCCGCATGGATCTCTATCAAATCGAATCCCAGTCTGTCTGCCCGTTTGGCCGAAGCGGCAAAAGCATCAATCAGGTTTTTAATTTGATCATGGCTCATGGCGACCGGCGGCGTGTCTTCAGGGGAATAAGGTAATGCCGAGGGCGCGACGGTTTGCCAGCCGCCTTGTGCAGGAGACAGGAAGGCCCGGTTAGCCCAGGGAGCATCGGTTGAGGCCTTTCGGCCGGCATGACCAAGCTGAATACCCAACGGGATGGTGGAGTGCTGACGAATTCCCCGGATAACGGGCGCTAAAGCGCGTTCGGTATCGTCATCCCACAGGCCGAGATCGTGTGGTGAGATGCGGCCTTCCGGCACCACGGCGGTGGCTTCAAGAATCAGTAAGCCAGCGCCGGAATGTGACAACGTGCCCAGGTGCATCATGTGCCACTCTGTGGCTTTACCGTCTTTTGCGGAGTACTGGCACATGGGTGCGATGATAATACGGTTTGGCAGCGTCAGGTTTCCCACTGCCAATGGACTGAACAGCTTGCTCATGAAGATAAACCCTCATCTAAGATAAATTCAGCACACCATGCCAGAGTGGCTGCTGTGCCTGAAATACGGATTTCACATTCCGATATCCCCGTCGTTCACTGACAGCATGCTGTCCCTCCTGTATGATGCGACGGAAATTTATTGGTTACGCAACATCGCGTTCATATCATCTTAACGCCATTCACCTCAATAAAAACAGGACAGTACACCATGCCAGTGTTACATAACCGTGTTTCCAATGAGGAACTGAAAGCGCGCATGCTCGCTGAAACCGAGCCGCGAACTACAGTGTCCTTTTACAAGTATTTTCAACTGGATGAGCCACGGGCTTTTCGTGACGCACTGTATGTCGCGTTTGAGCAGGCTCGGGTATTCGGCCGTGTCTATATCGCCAGCGAGGGGATCAATGCGCAGATAAGCGTCCCTGCCAGTCGATTTGAGGCTTTTCGTACCGCGTTGTATGGCGCGCATCCGGCATTAAATGGCGTTCGTTTGAATATTGCACTGGAAGATGATGGTAAGTCATTTTGGGTATTACGCATGAAAATGCGGGAGCGCATTGTTGCCGATGGGATTGACGACGCCAGTTTCGATCCAACACGGGTAGGGCAGTACCTCAAAGCGGAAGAGGTTAACCGGATGGCGGATGACCCCGACACCTTGTTTGTGGACATGCGTAATCACTACGAATATGAGGTTGGTCATTTTGACAACGCGATCGAAGTGCCTTCCGATACATTTCGTGAGCAATTGCCGATGGCGGTCGATATGCTTGCAGAAGCACGTGACAAGAATATCGTGATGTATTGCACTGGCGGGATTCGCTGCGAAAAAGCCAGCGCCTATATGCTTCATCATGGCTTCAGGAATGTTTACCATGTTGAAGGCGGCATTATTGAATATGTCCGTCAGGCTAAATCCCGCGGGCTGCCACTGAAGTTTATCGGCAAGAACTTCGTGTTTGACGAACGCATGGGGGAGCGGGTATCCGACGATGTGATTGCGCATTGCCATCAATGTGGGGAGCCATGTGATACCCACGTCAATTGCAAAAATCAGGGATGCCATTTGTTGTTCATTCAATGTCCGACGTGTGCAGAAAAATATGAGGGGTGCTGTAGCAGTACGTGTCAGGAAGAAACACGGTTGCCAGTTGAAGAGCAACGCCTGCGCCGCAAGGATCGCGAAGTTAGCATGAAGATTTTTAACAAATCGAAAGGGCTGCTGAATACTACACTGGGGATTCCTGCGCCGGAAAAAGCAAAATAGTCAGATTGAAAAATTAAGCGCAGAGCTCGTGAGAGCCCTGCGCCAGAGATTATTTCTGACGAACACCTTCAATAGAAATAATCAGTTCTACTTCCTGAGACGCTGGGCCAAGATCGGTTGTGATATTGAAATCTTTTAGCGCCAGTTTGCCTTTCGCCTCAAAACCAGCACGATACCCGCCCCATGGATCATCACCCTGACCCATCAATTTGGCATCCAGCGTTAAGGGTTTGGTGACACCGTGTAATGTCAAATTACCGGTGATTTTTAATACGTCCCCGTCTTTCTGAACGCTGGTTGAGGTAAATGTTGACTGAGGGTATTTGTCAGCATTTAGCAATTCAGCACTACGAATGTGTTTGTCGCGCTCGGCCTGATTGGTGTCCACACTGTTAGTATTAACAGTAACGTTCACTTTATCTGCGGAGGGATTATTTTCGTCAAACGTAAATGTCCCGTCGAAGTCTTTGAACGAACCGTAGATCCAGCTATATCCCAGATGTTGAATCCTAAATTGAATAAACGCATGTTGCTCTTTCTTGTCAATTTTATAATCGGCAGCAGAGACCGAGCCGGTCCAGGAGAACAGTGATGCCAGGGTGACGCCCAGCAGAAGCGTTTTTTTCAGCATTGGTATTTTTCCTTAAATTCCAAAATGAATTAATCAACATGTCGACCAGACATGCGTTTTAACGTTACATCACGATCAATAAAATGATGTTTTAGTGCCGCGAGTGCATGTAAAACCGATAAAACGACGACCGACCAGGCCAGATATAAATGAATCTTGCCAGCGGTATCAGCCTGGTTTTGAATGCCACTTAGCGTCGCAGGGACGGAGAACCAGCCAAAAACAGAAATAGCCTGACCTTCAGCCGTGGAAATCAGATAGCCACTAATAAGAATACTAAATAACAATAAATACAGGAAAATATGCGCTGCCGTAGCGCCGATACGGGTTAATGTTGAATAGCTTGACAGCGCTGGAGGCGGTGGGGAAAGCCAGCGCCATATAACGCGGAAAAACAGGGTCAGAAACAGCAGTATACCTATTCCCTTGTGTATTTCCGGTGCGTTGTGATACCAGGGGTTGTAATATCCTAGCGTCACCATCCACAGTCCTAATGCAAACATGCCATACACTGTTATAGCGCTGGCCCAGTGCAAGAGTACACTGATATATCCATATCGGGTTGATGTATTACGCCAAACCATTATTGAAATCCTTATCATTTACTGGCAACTGTTACAGGAACATAACTATACGGAATCGTAAAATCAATATAAAAATAGCATATTCAAACCAGTTGAATGATGTTTCAGTGTTTTTGAATGTGCGCTCATATTTTTATTCGAATAGGTTGTTTGAGTTTGATGTTTTATTTTCTATTTATTTTATTTTTTAATAAATAAATTGGATTTATCTTAAAGTGGTTTGTTTATTTTTCGATTTTTTTATTTTGATTCTTCTCTTAACGAAGAAATAAGATAATAAATTGTTATCCTGGGGATGATAACGGTAGGACACCGCTCAGGGAGCGGTGTCCGGATGGTGAAAAATAATGGTGAATGATGATAAATATAAAAAGCGTTAATGCTTAAGGTAGTCAATCAGTTGGCAGTCTTTTGATTCAATTTTGGCAATGCCAGCCTCCAGGATATAGATGAGCTGTTTTGCCACATCGGTGGTCAACCATAATGTGCGATCGACCTGGGCTTCGTCCGGCGCCTGGTCTGCCGTAGCGAGGTAATGCAGACGGATCATCATCGCGTCATAACTGTCAACGGTACTGATATCCCAACCCACAAGCGGGTGCGTTTGAATAATCTCATTTTTTCTGTCCATAAATACCCCTTATTGACTAGTTACTACCGTGAGTGACTAAACGAGGTTTAAGACGGCTCTTGTAGCTGAGCAATATCAGTATATCTCTGTCGGATTCATTTATGGAAATTAAATGTAAAAAAAACTCAAGTGGATGTTTCGATTAATTATCCAGCAGAATGAGAGGGGTAAATTGAACAAAAATAGTACAGCGCGTTAATGTAAGATGGCGATGCATCACCACATCTTAGCGAAAAAAGAAAGGCCAGAAGAGATGTCTGGCCACTGGGTAACCTGTGCGAATAGAAAAAAGGATATTACTCGTTCTGAACAAACCAGTCGTCAGCGCTTTCCCAGGTTTCCTGCAGGATTTCCGATATTCTCTCTTTGTCGTCTTTACTGCCGCCAAAAACGCTCAGGTTATTCGAGGCGGCATAACGGATGCTCACCGGGGTATCCGGGTAAATGTCATGAACCCGGTGGCTAAGCTCGTAGGTCAATGCTTCAAGTGCGCCAGTAGGCAGTAGAGTGGTTTTTGCAATAGTCAGTTCAATACGCATGGTTGCCTCCTTTTTACTGTGATTTTATACAGTAAAAAAGAAAAGGCAACAACATGGATAAAAAATAACAACATGGACGAAAATGTAGCGCGGTCTTTACATGACCGCGCGTCAACCGCTATCAGGCGACAGACCAATTCAGGCTCTGTCCGGCAAGGAATGGGATAATACACTCTTCGCCTGCAACGATCTCTTCGGGAAATCGCACCGGCTGGCGGCGTAATTCCAGTGTATCTTCATTGACCGGCAATCCATAAAAACGCGGGCCATTCAGTGAGCAGAACGCTTCCAGTTTATCCAGCGCGTTCAACTCCTCAAATACCGTGGCGTAAGCACTTAGTGAAGCCTGAGCGTTGAAAACACCAGCACAACCGCAGGAGGACTCTTTACGGTGTTTGGCATGGGGGGCAGAGTCTGTACCGAGGAAAAATTTCTCACTGCCTGAGGCTGAGGCAACGGCTTCGCGTAATGCCTGTTGGTGAATGTTACGTTTAAGGATGGGCAGGCAGTACAAGTGTGGGCGGATACCACCGACCAGCATATGGTTACGGTTAAACATCAGATGCTGTGGAGTAATGGTGGCAGCGACGAAGCGATCGGCAGCTTGCACATACTGAGCGGCTTCGCGGGTAGTGATATGCTCAAATACTACCTTCAGTTCCGGGAAGTGCTGGCGCAGCGGCTCCATGATTTGCTCGATAAAGCGGGCTTCGCGATCGAAGATATCGACTTGTGGGTCGGTGACCTCACCATGAACCAATAGCGGCATGCCCAATTTCTGCATCGACTCCAGTATGGGGTAGATGGTTTTGATATCAGAGACACCATGGCTGGAGTTAGTGGTGGCATGGGCCGGGTAGAGTTTAGCAGCAGTAAAAACGCCTTGCTGGTAGCCGGAGATAATTTCGTTTTTATCCAGTGATTCTGTCAGATAACAGGTCATCAGCGGCTGGAAGGTGTCGCCAGCCGGTACGGCAGACAAAATCCGTTGCCGGTACGCCTCTGCCTGGACGACGCTGGTAATGGGCGGTGTCAGATTCGGCATGACGATAGCTCGGGCGAACAGGCGGCTGGTGTAAGGCAGCACAGCCTTGAGCATCTCGTCATCACGCAGATGAAGGTGCCAGTCGTCAGGGCGACGAATCTTCAGAATAGTCGGCAAAGGGGTCATGAAACGCTCCGCGGTCAGTAAATAACGCCCCTGAAGCAGGGGGAAATACGGCGGGGAATAAGCATAAGCGGAAAGCGTAGTGAATGCATCCGTTCGTTGTGAAAAGGTTGAAATTAGCTTGTTATTGGCGTTTTATGGGTGAATATTCAATCTGTTGCTATATCAATGGAGTATTGTGATGGAAATTCGTATCGTTGCCAGTGTTCAGGCTAAGCCGGAATTTATCAATGACGTTGCGGCTGCGGTTCGGCAGGTTGTTGCACCGAGTCGTCAGGAAGAGGGTAATTTGCAGTATGAACTGCATGAAGAGTTGAATAAAAGCGGCTCGTTCGTCTTTTTCGAGCGTTGGAAGAGCCGACAGGCCATCAGTGAACATGAGCAGACTGCGCATTTCCGTGCGTTTGTCGCACAGTTGGAAGGCAAAGTAGAGAGTATGGATATTAAATTATTGCAGCCAGTGGCATAAAAATGCCCGTCATACAGACGGGCATCGAATCATCATCAGCACCTGCGCTAGCAGGTGCTTTTTTCTATTATTCCACAGGACGCGTTGCCGGAGCACTGGCCTGATTAACGGCAGAGTGGCCGCCGGCAGAACCTTTGCCGGTAAACTCAAACGCCGGACGTTGCCAGTCGCTGACACGCGGTGCATCCGGAATATAAGCCGGTGCTGGTGCTCGTGTCATCGGTGCAGTGGCGTAATGCTGCGTGATAGTGGTATCCGCTGGCACCAATGCGGCCACCGGTTTCTGAGCAACAGGAGCAGGATCAGCCTCCACAGGAGCATGAATCACCGGCGCTTGTTCGGTCGGCTGAGCATCAACGGATTCATCACCGCTGCTGGCTGTCGTGGCGTCATCAGCAACGACGGTAGCAGGCGTTTCTTCAGCGCGTTCTGCAACATGCGCAACCGGTTCTTCAACCTGTGGCTTCTCAACTTGTGACGTCGGTTCTTGTACTTCTAAAGGCGCTGTAGCCGCCTGCTGTACAGTGCTTTCAACGGGTTGAGTGGCTTCGACTGGGGCAACATCCTGCTGCGCCGATGGAAGTACCGGCGCAGCGGTCGGATTCTCCTCGACCGGGGTGCTGGCAGGTGCTGTATCCAGATCGGTAGTGACATCAGTTGTAGCGACATCAGGTAACGCTGTCAGGGCAGTTGCCAGAACCGGTGCGGCAGACAGTGGCTCATCGGTCGTCGTGTTCAGTTCTTCTACACGCTCTGGTTGCTGTGGTTGCGCAACCGGATAGCGGACCCAGACTTTACCTGAAGCCATTTCTGGTGAAGCAGACGCTTGTGCCAACGGCATCGGCGACTGTGTAGGGTAACGCTCATCGCGGTAACGACGACGGCGCTGACCACTGACGCGCAGATGGCGAGGTGAGCGGCGGGAACGTCGCGGCAAGCCGTTTTCACGGTTATTCTCGGTTGTTACCTCGTTTTCCGTATCGGCCACATCGGTGGCTGAGGTCGCTGACTCCGGCGCTTTCTCTACCTGCGATTCCTCGTAGGATACCGCCAGAGGCAACGCGTCAACATTCTCTACCGTCGCCTCTCCAGCACCAACAGCGCTGCCGTCTTCCACCCTCACTTTCTGGGTCAACTGACGGCGTTGACGACGCGGCATTACCTGTACCGGTTTTTCCTGTTCGGCGGCAATAGCGTCTTCTGGTTCGACGGCGGCCGTATTCAGTTCTTTAACGTCATTCTGTGCCTGACGTTTTTCTTCCTGACGGCGACGTTGGCGTTCAGCGCGTTGCTCACGACGTTGTTCGTCACGTACCGCCTTATCCTGCCCGGATGTTTCTGCTACCGCGGTGGTATCGGCGTCGGCATTTTGTTGCTGTGTACGCTTGTTACGGCGTTGCTCATCACGTTCACCACGTTCACCACGTTCACGCGGTTCGCGATTATCACGGGTACGATCACGTCGGCCAGACTGACGGCGATTGTTTCGACGATCCTGCTTCTGTTCCTGATCGTCAGACTCGGTTTTCGCTGCTTCAGCCGGTTTATCTTTAACGGCATCAGAGGACGCGAACATCCCTTTCAGCGCACCAATAAATCGGCCAAACAACCCGCGCTCGGAAGAGGCTGGTTTTTCCACACTCGGAGCCGGGGTGGTTGGAGCAGGTTGGGCTTCATCTTGTGGAATATCCGGCATCGTGAAGGAGGCCAGAGCCGGTTGTTCCGGTGCCCGACGCTCAGAAACCTGTTCTTCCGTCGCCTGTTGGGATTCTGCATCCAGCAGTTGAGGCAACATGTAGCTCAGGGCCTGCTTTTCTTCACCTTTACGGATGCGCAGTACGGCGTAGTGTGGGGTTTCCATACCGTCGTGCGGGACGATAATAGCGCGTACGCCGCCCTGGCGTTTTTCAATCGCGTTAACGGCTTCACGCTTCTCGTTGAGCAGATAAGACGCGATAGGCACTGGTACAATCGCATGCACTTCTTGGGTGTTTTCTTTCAGCGCCTCTTCTTCAATCAATCGCAGGATAGACAGCGACAGTGATTCGTTGTCACGAATCGTACCGGTGCCGCTACAGCGAGGGCAGACATGATGGCTGGATTCGCCCAGTGAAGGGCTCAGACGCTGACGGGACATCTCCAACAAGCCAAAGCGTGAAATGCGACCAATCTGAATACGGGCGCGGTCTTGGCGAACGGCTTCACGTAGGCGGTTTTCCACTTCGCGTTGATGGCGAACTGGTGTCATGTCGATGAAGTCGATAACGATCAAACCACCCAGGTCGCGCAGACGTAACTGGCGGGCAATTTCATCAGCGGCTTCAAGGTTGGTATTAAACGCGGTTTCTTCGATATCGCCGCCGCGTGTGGCCCGAGCGGAGTTGATATCGATAGCGGTCAACGCTTCGGTGGTATCGATGACGATAGAACCGCCAGAAGGCAGACGGACTTCACGCTGGAAGGCGGACTCTATCTGCGATTCAATCTGATAATGGCTGAACAGCGGAATTTCACCGGTATACAGCTTTATTTTACTGCTGAAGTCCGGACGGCCCAGCGCAGCGATATGCTCTTTGGCCAATTCCAGAATTTTGGGGTTATCGATCAGGATTTCGCCGATATCCGGGCGCAGGTAATCACGAAACGCACGGACAATCACATTACTTTCCTGATGAATCAGGAATGGTGCCGGGCGGCCTTCCGCCGCTTTTTTGATCGCTTCCCAGTGTTTCAGTCGAAACGCCAGGTCCCACTGCAATGCGTCGGCGGATTTACCCACCCCGGCAGTACGGACGATGAGCCCCATGCCGTCTGGCAATTCCAGTGAGCCAAGCGCTTCTTTCAATTCGGTACGGTCATCCCCCTCAATTCGGCGGGAAATACCGCCAGCGCGGGGGTTATTCGGCATCAGCACCAGATAGCTGCCTGCCAGACTGATGAACGTCGTTAAGGCAGCCCCTTTGTTGCCGCGCTCTTCTTTGTCCACCTGAACGATAACTTCCTGGCCTTCACGGAGCACGTCTTTGATATTCGGGCGGCCGTGAGAGTTGTAATTGCTGGGGAAGTATTCGCGTGCGATTTCTTTGAGGGGAAGGAAGCCATGTCGCTCTGCGCCATAATCAACAAAAGCGGCTTCAAGGCTGGGTTCAATGCGGGTGATTTTGCCTTTGTAAATGTTTGCCTTTTTCTGCTCGTGTCCAGGGCTTTCAATGTCCAAATCGTAGAGCCGCTGACCATCAACCAAGGCGACACGCAACTCTTCCTGCTGAGTTGCGTTAATTAACATTCTTTTCATCGTACTTAACTCGTTATTTTTACTTGCATTATTGATAGAGCTGCGGATGAACGCGGTGCATGACCGGAGGGGACCGATGGCCTCGTGTCTTATCGCAGGGGCGTCAACCTCACGGTTGTCGCCTGCATAGAGGCGCATGTTTCGGTAGCCTGTATTTCCTGATGGAATACAGCACGTTTACTGCGGGAACAGCTTCTGAAAATAGGTTGCCAGATCTGATTCCATATGCCGGCCAAGCTGCAAACCACAGCTCGCTAACTGCCTGATTATTCAATACGTCTTACGCCATTGCTGCGTTTATGAGTAATCAGACAAATATAATAATTCCGCAATTTCCCTTGTTTCACCGGAAATCAGCACGGAAAGCAAAAGCATTATTCCATTGCTGATACGTCGATAGCAAGGTGACTTTGCCTGTCAATATAAAGTTTATTGTGCTGTTTTTGACCAAACTGATATCTGTTGATGCTGAAACCAGTCGGGCTATGGACAGTAACAATATCTTCATAAGCCAGACTGACAGTTAACCATAGAAAAAGATGTGGCGCTATCGGTGTGTGCTCTTTAGAATCCGCCTCCATGAAAACAGAGAATCCAACCGTACAATTTCTGACGATCTCCGCCGAAGAAGCGGGCCAGCGGATCGATAATTTTTTGCGTACGCAACTTAAAGGCGTACCGAAAAGCATGATTTATCGCATTTTGCGTAAAGGCGAAGTGCGGGTAAATAAAAAGCGTGTGAAGCCGGAATACAAATTATTGGATGGCGATGAAATTCGCATTCCTCCGGTGCGCCAGTCGGAGCGTGAAGAGGCAGCGGTGTCCGCCAGCCTTGATAAAGTTTCGGCGTTGGCAAACTGCATCCTCTATGAGGATGACTACCTGTTGCTGCTGAATAAACCGTCAGGTACAGCGGTGCATGGTGGCAGCGGGCTCAGCTTTGGGGTGATCGAGGGGCTGAGAGCACTGCGTCCTGAAGCACGCTTTCTGGAACTGGTACATCGTTTGGATCGCGATACATCCGGGGTCTTGCTGGTGGCCAAGAAGCGTTCGGCGCTGCGTTCATTGCATGAGCAACTGCGTGCTAAAGGCATGCAGAAGGACTATCTGGCACTGGTTCGTGGGCAATGGCAGTCACATTGCAAGTCGGTGCAGGCACCGTTGCTGAAGAATGTACTGCAGAGTGGCGAGCGTATCGTGCGGGTGAATAGTGAAGGTAAACCGTCGGAAACCTTGTTCAAGGTGGAAGAGCGGTTCGATTGCGCCACACTGGTACGTGCCAGCCCGATAACCGGCAGAACCCACCAGATTCGCGTACATACGCAACATGCCGGTCATCCGATTGCGTTTGATGATCGCTACGGTGATCGTGATTTTGATGCGCAACTGGCGGATACCGGACTAAAACGGCTGTTTCTCCATGCACAGGCATTGCGTTTCGAGCATCCTCACACCGGTGAAACATTACGCATTGAGGCTCCGCTCGATGCGGGTTTGCGTCACTGCCTGCAGGTTTTGCGACAACGTCAGAGCCAGAAATAACGCGTGCGTTACTGCGCACGTGTTGCCTGACTGGCAGAGTGCACGCACGCGCTCTGCCGCGAAATCTATCCACCATCATGACAATAACGGATTAACGCCTTCTGCGCGTAATAACTCCAGCAGGGTAATGAGCGGTAAGCCGACAAGGGTATTGGGGTCACGCCCCGATAGCCGGTCAAACAAGGTGATGCCAAGCCCCTCGCTTTTAAAGCTGCCTGCACAGTCAAGCGGCTGCTCAATATCAACGTAGCGTTCAATTTCCCGTGTACTGAGTGTGCGAAAGTACACGTCAAACGGCTCAACGACCGATTGCAGATGCGCCGTCGCACTGTTGAATAATGCTAGTCCGGTATAAAAGGTGATGCATTGCCCACTGGCTTGCTGTAACTGGCGTATCGCGTTTTCTGGTGTGTGCGGCTTCCCGGTAATTGCGTTGCCCATCACACAAACCTGGTCGCTGCCAATAATCAGGCGATCTGGATAGCGTTCTGCAAGCGACCTTGCCTTGCCGATGGCCAGTCGGCGAACCAGCTCGGTGGCGCTTTCTCCGGTATCAGGTGTTTCATCGTAATCAGGCGCGGCGCAGATAAACGCCAATCCCAGTTTTTCAAGCAGGGCCTTGCGGTAAACGGACGTGGAGGCGAGTACAATCCGGGACATAAATTTCAACCAGGTCATAGCGTAATCAGGGAAGGCATTTTAAACTGCTTGTCGCTCTGGAAGCGAATTGAGGTGTGCGAAAGTAAATTTGGGTGAAAGCACTGACATCGCCACCTTTTTCTTTGACTCTCCGTCGTTACGACGTTAATATGCGCGCCCTATGCAAAAGGTAAAATTACCCTTAACCCTTGATGCGGTTCGCACTGCTCAAAAACGTTTAGATTATGTTGGTGTCTATACGGCTGAACAGGTGATGCGTGTTGCCGAATCAGTGGTTAGTGTGGACAGTGATGTGAATGCGACGCTGTCATTCAGCATTGACAGCCAGCGGCTGGCGGTGATTGATGGACAGGCTGATGTAACGGTGACGTTGCTGTGTCAGCGCTGCGGCAAGACGTTCGAACATCAGGTCCACACCACGTTCTGTTTTAGCCCGGTCATCAGTGATGAACAGGCCGAAGCCTTGCCGGAGGCTTATGAACCTATCGAAGTCAATGAGTTCGGTGAGGTTGATTTGCTGGCGATGGTTGAAGATGAACTCATCCTCTCTTTGCCCATTGCGCCGGTGCATGATTCTGAACACTGTGAAGTGTCCGAAGCGGATATGGTGTTTGGTCAGTTGCCCGCTGAGGCGGAAAAACCGAATCCATTTGCCGTATTAGCCAGTTTAAAGCGTAAGTAATTAAGGAGTAAGGTCCATGGCCGTACAACAGAATAAACCTAGCCGTTCCAAACGTGGTATGCGTCGTGCTCACGATGCGCTGACCACTTCCGCTGTATCCGTAGATAAAGTTTCCGGCGAAACACATCTGCGTCACCACGTCACTGCGGATGGTTACTACCGCGGTCGCAAGGTTGTTGCTAAGTAATTCTTGCGATTTCGCAAGGAAACACTTTGACGCGCCTAACCTTGGCGTTAGATGCAATGGGCGGGGACTTCGGTCCCTGCGTTACAGTGCCTGCAGCATTGCAGGCACTGGATTCTAATCCAGACCTCCATTTATTGTTGGTCGGCGATCCTTCTGCGCTTACTCCATTACTTGCCAATGTCGATTCCCCTTTATCTTCCCGTCTGGAAATTGTGCCAGCCGAATCGGTGATCGCTGGTGATGCGCGTCCATCCCAGGCTATTCGAGCCAGCAGAGGGACTTCTATGCGCATCGCTCTGGAGTTGATCCGGGAAGGGCGGGCGCAAGCCTGCGTTAGTGCAGGCAATACCGGTGCGCTGATGGGGTTGGCGACGTTACTGATCAAACCGATTGAGGGGATTGATCGCCCGGCATTGATGACGATGTTACCTCATCAGCAGCACGGGAAGAGCGTCGTATTGGATTTAGGGGCGAATGTTGACTGCAACAGCACGATGCTGGTGCAGTTCGCCGTGATGGGGTCGGTCATGGCGGAAGAAGTACTCGGATTGAGGAATCCGCGTGTGGCGCTGCTGAATATCGGTGAAGAAGAGAGCAAAGGGCTTGCCAGTATCCGTGACGCCGCAGCGCAACTGAAAGCGATGCCTTCGATTAACTATATTGGTTATCTGGAAGGTAACGAATTGCTGACCGGCAAAACGGATGTGATGGTCTGTGACGGCTTCGTAGGTAACGTCACGTTAAAAACTATGGAAGGTGTCGTGCGAATGTTTCTGTCTCTCCTGAAGGGGACGTCCGGTGAGGGAGAAGGTCGGCAAGCACAGCCGTGGTGGTTGAAATTTTTAGGGCGTTTTTTGAAAAGGCGCCTGGCCAGGCGTTTTGGACACCTGAACCCTGACCACTATAACGGTGCATGTCTGTTAGGATTACGTGGAACTGTCATAAAGAGCCACGGCGCGGCGAATCAGAATGCGTTTGCCGTAGCGATCGAACAAGCCATGCAGACGGTGCAGCGGCAACTCCCGGAGCGGATTGCGTCGCGACTAAAGGCTGTATTACCCAAGAGTGACTGAGCGTACATGTATACAAAGATTCTCGGAACGGGAAGTTATTTGCCCGAACAAATCAGGACGAATGCTGATTTAGAAAAAATGGTGGATACGTCAGACGAATGGATCGTTACACGTACCGGTATCCGTGAACGCCGCATTGCTGCGCCTGATGAAAGCGTCGCCTCAATGGGGTATCGCGCGGCACAGAACGCACTGGATATGGCGGGCATCGACCAGAGTCAGGTCGGATTGCTTATTGTAGCGACGACCTCGTCCAGCCATGCTTTCCCCAGCTCGGCCTGTCAAATCCAGCAAATGCTGGGAATTAAAGATACCATCGCTTTTGATCTCGCTGCTGCCTGTGCAGGGTTCACCTATGCGTTAAGCGTCGCCGATCAGTATGTCAAAAGTGGTGCGGTGGAGTATGCGCTGGTCATCGGATCTGATGCTTTGTCCAGAACGCTTGATCCGGCCGATCGCGGTACGCTGATTCTTTTCGGCGACGCGGCGGGCGCGGTAGTGCTGGGGCGCTCGCAAGAAGCGGGCATCCTGTCCACTCATCTGCACGCTGACGGCCGTTACGGTGAGCTCCTGGCCTTGCCTTATTCGGATCGGCAAGCGCCCGAACCTGCTTATCTGACGATGGCGGGTAACGAAGTATTTAAAGTCGCTGTAACGGAACTGGCCCATATTGTTGAAGAAACGCTGGATGCGTCTGGCCTTGATAAGAGCAAAATCGACTGGCTGGTTCCCCATCAGGCAAACCTGCGTATTATAAGCGCTACCGCCAAAAAATTAGGTATGGGCATGGATAAAGTGGTGGTAACGCTTGATCGCCATGGCAATACGTCTGCGGCTTCCGTGCCTTCAGCGCTTGATGAAGCTGTTCGCGATGGTCGTATCCAGCGCGGTCAGTTGATTCTCTTAGAAGCATTCGGTGGTGGTTTCACCTGGGGTTCAGCGCTGATTCGTTTTTGATTAATCAGGACCTATTACTATGACGAAATTTGCAATGGTATTTCCCGGCCAGGGCTCCCAGTCTGTGGGAATGCTGGCAGAGTTGGCTGAACAGTTTCCGCTCATCAAAGAAACGTTTGACGAGGCTTCCTCGGTACTGGGATATGACCTGTGGCAGCTTTCCCAACAAGGGCCGGCAGAAGAACTGAATAAAACCTGGCAGACCCAGCCTGCGCTGCTGACCGCATCCGTAGCGCTTTGGCGTGTCTGGCAGCAACAGGGTGGCCCACAGCCGACATTAATGGCGGGCCATAGCCTGGGCGAATATTCCGCGCTGGTGTGCGCAGGAGTACTGGATTTCAAACAGGCGGTTAGCCTGGTCGAACTGCGCGGTAAACTGATGCAGGAAGCGGTACCGGAAGGTACGGGCGCAATGTACGCGATCATCGGTCTTGATAATGACGCGATTGCCACTGCCTGTGCCGACGCGGCGCAAGGCCAGGTCGTTTCGCCGGTGAACTTCAATTCGCCAGGGCAGGTTGTTATCGCCGGTAATAAAGAAGCGGTTGAGCGTGCGGGCGCTGCCTGTAAAGCAGCGGGTGCGAAACGCGCATTGCCGTTGCCGGTCAGCGTGCCGTCACACTGTGCACTGATGGAGCCCGCAGCCCATAAACTGGCGCAAGCGCTGGAGGCTGTGACGTTCAATGCACCGCAGGTACCGGTGGTCAATAATGTGGACGTGTGTGCGGAGTCCGCGCCACAGGCCATCCGCAGCGCACTGGTGCGTCAACTGCACAACCCGGTCCGCTGGACGGAGTGTGTCGAATATATAGCCGCTCAGGGGGTATCAACCCTGGTGGAAGTTGGTCCTGGCAAAGTATTGACCGGGCTGACCAAACGAATCGTCGACAGCCTCACGGCGACGGCGATTAACGATCCTGCTTCCTTATCAGCAGCGCTTGAACAGTAAAAACGGTGAAGATAATGAATTTTGAAGGAAAAGTTGCCCTGGTGACGGGCGCAAGTCGAGGCATTGGTCGGGCGATTGCCGAGATGCTGGCTGCTCGTGGCGCCATCGTTATCGGTACCGCCACCAGTGAGAAAGGGGCGGCGGATATCAGCGAATGGCTGGGGCCGAAAGGCAAAGGCTACGCGTTAAACGTTACGGATAGCGCCTCGATTGAAAGCGTTTTGGCCAGCATCAAAGAAGCGTTCGGCGATATTGATATTCTGGTAAACAATGCCGGTATCACGCGCGATGATCTGATGATGCGCATGAAAGACGATGCCTGGCAGGAAGTGCTGGATACCAACCTGAGTTCGGTTTTCCGCCTGTCAAAAGCCGTGTTACGTGCCATGATGAAAAAACGTTTTGGCCGCATCATTACTGTTGGTTCCGTAATTGGTTCTCGCGGTAACGCGGGGCAGGCTAACTATGCCGCGGCTAAAGCAGGGTTAGTGGGTTTCAGTAAGTCGCTGGCGCAGGAAGTCGCGTCTCGCGGTATTACTGTCAACGTCGTCGCGCCTGGCTTCATTGAAACCGATATGACCCGGGCATTGACCGAGGAACAACGGGCGGGCATTTTGGCGGGTGTTCCTGCCAGCCGTCTGGGTGATCCAAAAGAAATCGCCAGTGCTGTGGCGTTTTTAGCCTCTGATGAGGCGGGCTACATTACCGGTGAAACATTGCATGTCAATGGTGGCATGTATATGATCTGATAAGTAGCACCGTAATTTGCGTTAATTTACAGCGAAAACTGCAAAAAGCACAAAATCTTGGTTCGACCAGTATTGATTTTGTTGCATCTTTTTCAACATTTTATACACTACGAAAACCATCGCGAAAGCGAGTTTTGATAGGAAATTTAAGAGTATGAGCACTATCGAAGAACGCGTTAAGAAAATCATCGTTGAACAGCTGGGTGTTAAGCCGGAAGAAGTCGTGAACAATGCCTCTTTCGTTGATGACCTGGGCGCTGATTCTCTTGACACTGTTGAGCTGGTAATGGCATTGGAAGAAGAATTCGATACCGAGATTCCAGACGAAGAAGCTGAAAAAATCACGACTGTTCAGGCAGCCATCGATTTCATTCAGGCTAATCAGCAGTAATCGAACATATCTAGGCGGTCGTTCGACCGCCTAAGTTTTCTTCTACCTCAGTATCATTTTTTTCCCTCCCTGGAGGATCAGCGTGTCTAAGCGTCGAGTAGTTGTGACTGGTCTGGGCATGTTATCTCCTGTCGGCAATACAGTAGCGTCAACCTGGAATGCTCTGCTTGCCGGTCAGAGTGGTATCAGCCTGATTGATCATTTCGATACTAGTGCCTATGCAACGCGTTTTGCTGGCTTAGTAAAGGACTTTAACAGTGAAGACTTCATCTCGCGTAAAGAAGCGCGCAAGATGGATGCCTTTATTCAATACGGAATTGCAGCAGGCATTCAGGCCATGCATGACTCAGGCCTTGAGGTAACGGAAGCTAATGCGAGTCGTATCGGAGCTGCTATCGGGTCGGGTATTGGTGGGCTGGGGCTGATCGAGGAAAACCATAGCGCATTGATGCATGGTGGCCCGCGTAAAATCAGTCCGTTCTTTGTGCCGTCTACCATTGTGAACATGGTCGCAGGACACCTGAGCATCATGTTTGGTCTGCGTGGACCTACCATTTCGATTGCCACCGCATGTACTTCTGGTGTGCATAACATCGGCCACGCTGCGCGTATTATCGCGTATAACGATGCCGATGTTATGTTGGCCGGCGGGGCTGAAAAAGCCAGTACACCGTTGGGCGTAGGCGGATTTGGTGCTGCGCGAGCGTTGTCGACCCGCAATGAGAATCCACAGGCTGCGAGCCGTCCGTGGGATAAAGATCGCGATGGCTTCGTGCTGGGCGATGGTGCCGGTGTTCTGGTGCTCGAAGAGTATGAGCATGCCAAAAAGCGCGGCGCGAAAATCTACGCTGAGATCGTCGGTTTTGGTATGAGCAGCGATGCCTACCACATGACTTCTCCGCCGGAAAGCGGTGCCGGAGCCGCTCTGGCGATGGAAAACGCATTGCGTGATGCAGGCATTACCACCGATAAAGTGGGTTACATCAATGCACACGGCACGTCTACCCCGGCGGGTGACAAGGCCGAAACGCAGGCGGTGAAATCCGTGTTTGGTGCAGATACCCGTGTGATGGTCAGTTCGACTAAGTCGATGATCGGCCATCTGCTGGGTGCGGCAGGTGCAGTAGAGTCAATCTTCTGTATCTTGGCGTTGCGTGATAATGCCGTTCCACCGACCATTAACCTGGATAACCCTGATGAGGGTTGTGATCTGGATTTTGTGGCGCACGAAGCGCGTCAGGTCGCCAATATGGAATACACCTTGTGTAACTCCTTTGGCTTCGGCGGTACCAACGGTTCTGTGGTGTTCCGAAAAATCTGATGTGATGCTTTAATAAAGAGCCCGGTTCTGCCGGGTTTTTTTTCGTCTGTGCAAAAATAGGAGTATTGCCGCTTGCCGGACACACCGGCGATTGACAGGCTTGCACTCTGGCCGGGGAGGCGACTATGTGGTGGATTGACGGAAAGGCGGAAGGGCAACTGCCGGTATCGGATCGCAGCGTACAATTTGGCGATGGTTGTTTTACTACTGCCAGGGTCGTAGCGGGGCAGGTTGTATGGATGGAGCGGCATATTCAGCGGCTTCAGCAAGCGGTGGAAACATTACTGTTGCCTGAGGTTGATTGGCTGCGTTTGCGCGATGAGATGCAACAAGCGGCGGTGGGCCGTGCGGATGGCGTAGTAAAAGTCATCATTAGCCGGGGTCATGGTGGTCGCGGTTACAGCACCGCGGGCTGTAACCAACCGGTGCGCATCGTGATGCAGGCACCCTACCCACAGCATTACGTCAACTGGCGTCAGGATGGCATTCGGCTGGCGCTCAGCCCGGTACCGCTGGCGCAAAATACGTGGCTGGCGGGTATCAAGCATTTGAACCGACTGGAGCAGGTATTGATTCGCACGCATCTTGAGCGCTCTGGTGCCGATGAGGCGCTGGTGCTTGACACCTCCGGGGCGCTGGTGGAATGCTGTGCCGCTAATTTATTCTGGCGTAAGGGATCGCGGGTTTTTACGCCAGATCTCTCGCTTTGCGGTGTTGACGGTGTGGCACGGCGACATATTATGGCGCTGTTGCAGCTTTCCGCGTTTGAACTCCATGTGGTGTCGGAACCTTTGGAAACGTTGGCGGATGCCGATGAAGTGCTGGTGTGTAATGCGCTGATGCCGGTGATACCCGTGAATCAGGCGCACATCTGGCGTTATCGCTCACGAGAGTTATACGACTTTCTGAGCCCTAACTGTGAGTCATGATGGGTTATGAAGAGAACGAAGTGGGGTCTTGGGATTATTGTTCTGTTGGCGGTGGTTGTCTGGAGCGGGTGGCGGCAAATACAACACTTCGCTGCGTCGCCGCTTATCATCAAACAGGAAACCATTTTTACTCTCCCTGCCGGCACGAATCGTGAAGGATTAAAAGCATTACTGACAGAACAGCATATTATCGACGACAGTCACTGGTTTCCCTGGCTATTACAGTTGGAGCCGGAACTGGCGACGTTTAAAGCTGGAACCTATCGACTGACGCCTGCCATGACCGTGCGCGATATGCTGGCATTGCTGGCCAGTGGCAAAGAAGCACAGTTTTCGCTGCGATTTGTGGAAGGGTCGCGCCTGAAAGACTGGCTGGAAACGCTGAAGTCGGCACCGTATCTCAGGCACACGCTGGATGATAAAACCCCGCAGGAGATTGCCGACGCGATAGGGCTGAAAGATAAACCTAACCCTGAAGGGGGGTTTTACCCAGATACCTACCTTCATACCGCCGGGATGAGTGATAAGTCGATTCTGCAACGTGCACACCAGCGGATGACAAAAATACTTAATGACGCCTGGACCACACGGGATGACGGCCTGCCGTATAAAACGCCGGAGGAATTGCTGGTGATGGCATCATTGATTGAAAAAGAGACCGCGATTAACGAGGAGCGGCCGCTGGTGGCGTCGGTATTTATCAATCGCCTGCGAATGGGGATGCGCTTGCAGACTGACCCAACGGTGATTTACGGTATGGGCGAGAGCTATAACGGCGTTATTACCCGCAGTGCGCTTGAAGCGGCCACACCGTACAATACGTATGTGATTAACGGGCTGCCGCCAACGCCTATCGCCATGCCGGGCAAGGCATCGATTGAAGCGGCCGCGCATCCGGCCAAAACCAGTTATCTCTATTTTGTGGCCGATGGTAAAGGTGGACATACGTTTACCACGAATCTGAACGATCATAATCGCGCCGTGCAGGCATATCGTTCCGCGCAGGCAGCGGCCGCCGGAAAGGAAAAGAATGAACAGTAAATTTATTGTGATTGAGGGCCTGGAAGGGGCGGGTAAGACCAGTGCTCATGCCGTGGTTGTGGAAACACTGCGCGAGTTTGGTATCGACGATATCGTTTTTACCCGTGAACCCGGCGGTACGCCATTAGCGGAAAAATTGCGTACGTTGATCAAACAGGGTGTGGCAGAAGAAAAGCTCACGGACAAAGCAGAATTGCTGATGTTGTACGCTGCTCGCGTGCAACTGGTGGAGAACGTGATCCGCCCGGCGCTGGCGCGCGGTGCCTGGGTGGTTGGCGATCGCCACGATCTCTCGTCCCAGGCTTACCAGGGCGGAGGGCGGGGAATGGATCCGCAGTTGATGGCGTTATTACGAGACACGGTGCTGGGCACTTTTCGTCCTGACTTGACGCTTTATTTGGATATTCCACCTGAGCTGGGGCTAAAACGCGCCCGCCAGCGCGGTGAACTGGATCGTATCGAGCAGGAGTCGCTGGCGTTTTTCGAACGAACCCGTGCCCGTTATCAGCAATTGGCGGCGGCCGACAACAGTATTGTTACGGTTGACGCGTCCCGCGGGCTGGAACAGGTCAACGCCGATATTCGTCGGGTGCTCCGTGACTGGTTGCAGCAGCTAATCGGGCGAGGGGAGTGAGCGGTTGATGGAGTGGTATCCCTGGCTGAATGCCCCTTACCGACAGTTACTGGCGTCGCATCAGGCAAAGCGTGGTCATCATGCGGTGTTGTTGCAGGCTATCGAGGGGATGGGGGAGGCGTCGCTGGCGTATGCCTTCAGCCGGTGGCTGCTGTGCCAGCAGCCGGAAGGGGCTAAAAGTTGCGGACGTTGCCACTCTTGTGGATTGATGAGCGCGGGGACCCACCCTGACTGGCACACCCTCAGTCCCGAAAAAGGGAAGCACAGTCTGGGTGTTGACGCGGTGCGTGATGCACTAGAGCCGGTGTACCAACGTTCGCGGCAGGGGGGGGCCAAGGTAGTTTGGCTACCATCGGCGGAAAGCCTGACTGAAGCGGCAGCCAACGCGTTGCTGAAAACGCTGGAGGAGCCGCCAGCACAGACCTATTTCCTGTTGGGGTGCCGGGCACCGGGTCAGTTACTGGCGACGTTGCGCAGCCGCTGTTTGCATTTATATCTGGATGTACCGACTGAGGTACAAGGAATGCAATGGCTGCGTACGCGCGGGTACGCTGATGAAATTGCATTACAGACCGCATTGCGGTTGTCGGCAGGGGCGCCGCTGGCGGCCGAGGCGTTGCTGCAACCTGACCACTGGAAGGCACGTCAATCGGTCTGTCAGCAGTTAAGCCAAAGCCTGCAATCGGGCGATGCGCTGACGCTGTTGCCCGTATTGAATCATGATGATGCCGAACGCCGCATTCACTGGGTTAGTACCGTGTTTCTGGATGCGCTGAAATGGCGCTATCAGGCGGCTGGCCAGCGAACCAACCAAGATCAGGCGCCGTTAGTGGCGCAACTGGCATCACAATGTGGCGACGCCCGCTTGCATGCCAGTCTGCGGTGTTGGTTGCAGTGTCGCCACCAACTGGTGTCGGTGACTGGCGTTAACCGCGAATTGTTATTAACGGAACTGTTGTTGACGTGGGAGTCGTTATTGTCGTCCCCCACGCTGCCGATTCCGTCACCTTTTTCCTGAATACCGGAAGTCCTGATTATGTTGTTAGTCGATTCCCACTGCCATCTTGATGGTTTGGATTATCAGTCCCTGCATCGCGATGTGTCTGATGTATTGAACAAGGCACGTGAGCGTGATGTGGGCTTTTTTCTGGCGGTAGCCACCACGTTACCCGGGTTTCGCGCGATGACCGAGTTGATTGGCGAGCGTGACGATGTGGCGTTTTCCTGTGGAGTACACCCACTCAGCCAGGAAACACCGTATGATTTCGCTGAACTGCGTACACTGGCGGCGTTGCCGTCGGTGGTGGCATTAGGTGAAACCGGGTTGGATTACTATTATCAGCAGGATACCGTCTCTTCGCAGCAGGCGTCGTTTCGTGAACACATTCGCATCGGCCGGGAATTGAACAAACCCGTTATCGTGCATACCCGCTCTGCGCGTGAAGATACGCTGGCTATCCTGCGCGAAGAGAAGGCCGATGAGTGCGGCGGTGTACTGCACTGCTTTACCGAAGACCAGGAAACAGCGAAGAAACTGCTGGATCTCGGGTTCTACATTTCTTTTTCCGGGATTGTGACCTTCCGTAATGCCGAGGCACTGCGAGACGTTGCGCGCTATGTGCCGTTAGACAGGCTATTGATTGAAACCGATTCTCCGTGGCTGGCGCCTGTTCCCTATCGTGGCAAGGAGAACCAGCCCGCATACGTGCGTGATGTCGCGGAGTATCTGGCTGTTCTCAAAAATGTCAGTCTCGAAAAGCTGGCATCCTCCACCACCGAAAACTTCGCCCGTCTATTCCATATTGATCCTGCACGGTTGACCGTGGCGTGATCCTGGTTGAGAATACGCGAGTTTTTTTTGGCTTCGTAATTAATCGCTAATAATCCCTGCCATTTGTCGTGTTTACTGCACGGTGGTAGGGCTAATTTTTGGCGTTAGATCACAAACTATAAGACTTCTGATAGTAACGTGGGTTTCCCATGAGTTGAAACGTGACTGCTATCAAACATTTGATGCAACATTTATTTTACTCTGCGTAAAAATTAATGAGGATGCATATCACATCCCGACCGCGTGAAGGATGACCTCCCCACCTTCAGGTGAACTGTCAGAAACTATCAGAAATAGAAGCACTATTACTCAGGAGCACTCTCTATTATGTTCAAGAATGCATTTGCAAACCTGCAAAAAGTAGGTAAATCGCTGATGCTGCCAGTGTCTGTGCTGCCTATCGCCGGTATTTTGCTGGGCGTCGGGTCAGCCAACTTTAGCTGGTTGCCGACGGTTGTTTCCAGCGTGATGGCGCAGGCAGGCGACTCTGTTTTTGCCAATATGCCGCTGATTTTTGCCATCGGTGTGGCACTGGGCTTCACCAACAATGACGGTGTATCGGCGCTGGCGTCGGTAGTGGCTTACGGCATCATGGTGAAAACCATGGCAGTGGTAGCACCGCTGGTGCTGCACATGTCACCGGCTGATATCGCCGCTAACCACATGGCCGATACCGGCGTGTTGGGTGGGATTATTGCTGGTGCGATTGCCGCTTATATGTTCAATCGTTTTTACCGTATTCGCTTGCCTGAGTACCTGGGCTTCTTTGCCGGTAAACGTTTTGTGCCGATCATTTCTGGTTTGACCGCCATCATCACCGGTGTGGTGCTGTCGTTCATTTGGCCGCCGGTGGGTAGCGCGATCCAGACATTCTCTAAATGGGCGGCTTACCAGAACCCGGTGCTGGCATTCGGTATCTACGGTATCGTAGAACGTAGCCTGGTGCCGTTTGGTCTGCATCATATCTGGAACGTACCGTTCCAGATGCAGGTTGGTGAATTCACCAACGCGGCAGGTCAGGTATTCCACGGCGACATTCCGCGTTATATGGCGGGTGACCCGACGGCGGGAAAACTGTCAGGCGGCTTCCTGTTCAAGATGTATGGTCTGCCTGCGGCTGCGCTGGCTATCTGGCATTCGGCGAAACCGGAAAATCGCGCCAAAGTGGGCGGTATCATGATTTCCGCTGCGCTGACTGCGTTCCTGACCGGTATTACCGAGCCTATCGAATTTTCCTTTATTTTCGTGGCACCGATCCTGTACGTCATCCACGCTATTCTGGCTGGTCTGGCGTTCCCGATTTGTATTCTGCTTGGTATGCGTGACGGTACCAGCTTCTCTCACGGTTTGATCGACTTCATCGTTCTGAGCGGCAACGGCAGCAAACTGTGGCTGTTCCCGATTGTGGGTCTGTGCTACGCCGTGGTGTATTACACCATCTTCCGCGTGCTGATCGCCAAACTGGATCTGAAAACCCCGGGTCGTGAAGATTCTGCATCCGAGCAGTCTGCTCAGGGCGGTTCTGAAATGGCTGCGTCGCTGGTATCGGCATTCGGTGGTAAAGAAAACATCACCAACCTGGATGCGTGTATTACTCGTCTGCGTGTCAGCGTGGGCGATGTGTCCAAGGTTGACCAGGCCGAGTTGAAGAAACTGGGCGCGGCAGGTGTGGTGGTAGCTGGCTCCGGTGTACAGGCTATCTTCGGCACCAAGTCCGATAACCTGAAAACCGATATGGATGATTACATCCGCAATCACTGAAAGGTCCGTCGCCATTGACGGATGACAGGGAGTTGACGAAAGGGGCTGCGGCCCCTTTTTTATTGCTGCCGATTTTTTATTGCCATCGATATTGTGCCTTTAAATTCCCACCTGACCGAACAGAATCGTTTCCCCTCACAGGATATTCAGCAGTAGGATGATTGACGCTGCCGCGTGTCATGTAACCGTTGGCTTATCATCACCGGTAGCGCGATAACCAACGCCGCCCTGAATAACCATATCGTTGGAATAACAACATCGTCCATCAGCGGCGTATCACAACATCACTTTTTCAGAGGGAACAGGATGCAGATTTCAGCTGAGCGCTTGACGCAGATAGCGTATGAACTGTTACGTCATGCCGGGTGCGAGCATGATGAGGCTGAGTGTGTGGCGCACCATCTGGTTGGCGCGAATCTCAAAGGGCACGACAGCCACGGGGTCGGCATGTTGCCGGAATACGTCAGTTTTATCGCCGCCGGTAACATGCACCCCAATACCCCGGCCCGTTTGGTACAGGACGGCGGTGCGGTATTGCAGTTTGCGGGCGATCGCGGGTTTGGGCAACGAACCGGGCGTGAGGCGATGCAGGCGGCGATTGAGCGGGTGAAAACCACCGGTGTGTGCCTGATGACACTGTCGTCAACCTGCCATCTGGGGCGGATCGGGACGTACGGTGAAATGGCGGCGCAGGCTGGCCTGATTTCGATTCATTTCGTTAATGTCAGTGATATTGCGCCGCTGGTAGCACCGTTTGGCGGCAGTGACGCCCGCTTTGGCACCAACCCCATTTGTATCGCCTTCCCGGGCAGCGACAACAACCCTGACTTTATTCTGGATTTTGCCACCAGCGTGGTAGCACTGGGTAAGACACGCGTAGCCTGGCTGGCGGGAAAAACCTTTGATGAGCCGGTGATGTTGGACCGTGATGGTCATCCGAGTGCAGACCCACGGATCATGTGGGAAGGGGAGCAACCCGGTGCGCTGCTACCGATCGCGCGCCACAAAGGCGGCGGTCTGATTCTGGCCGCGGAATTACTGGCCGGCATTATGTCTGGTGGCGGCACTATCCACCCGGGTAACCCGCGCGAAGGCGCGATAGTAAACAACATGACCACGATTCTAATCGACCCGACGAAGTTAGTGGGCATGGCGTGGTTGCAACAGGAGTATGATGCCATGCTGGCTTATGTTCGTGCGTCACGCGCGCCGGACTCGTCCGCGCCGATCCTGATTGCCGGAGAACCTGAGCGTCAGGCGCGTGCGCAACGTCTGGCTGACGGTATCGTCATTTCTGAAGGTGAGTGGCGAAAAATTACCGATGCCGGGTGTTCGTTGGGAATGTCGGCGGCATTTTTCGCGGCGTAATACCCCCGCTAAGGCATGGCATAGGCTGGCAAAGAGAGTTGAAAAGTATTGGATTTATCACTCATACTGCAAGCCGTTTCGCGCAAGAGCGCTCGTTTTTAAAGGAACTGTGTTATGGCTGAAGAAACCATTTTCAGTAAGATCATTCGTCGGGAAATCCCCGCCGATATCGTTTATCAGGACGAACTGGTGACGGCTTTTCGCGACATCGCCCCCCGCACTCCCACCCATATTTTGATTGTACCGAATGTACTGATCCCCACGGTGAATGAGGCTGCGCCAGAGCACGAGGCCGCGCTTGGTCGAATGATCACGGTCGCGGGTAAGATTGCGCATCAGGAAGGCATTGCGGATGACGGCTATCGTCTGATCATTAACTGCAATCGTCACGGTGGGCAGGAGGTGTATCACATTCATATGCATCTGCTGGGCGGTCGCCCGCTGGGGCCGCTGCTGGCTGGTTGATACGGTCATGCGTAAGGTATTACCCGAAAGCGTGTTACCGGGCATATGGGTCGCTCTGCTACTGGGGATGTCACTTGTTGGATGCAGCAGGACGACCAGTCTGAACATTAATTCCAAACAGACATTGGTGCTGGATGCCGCGGTACTGGCTGCGGGCATCCGTGCTGCCAGTCTGTCGCTGTCGCGTGACAACGCAGGTCAGCAGGCGTCGGCGCGTGTCAGCAATACGTCTACACAGCCGGTAACGCTGCACTATCAATTTTATTGGTATGATCGCCAGGGACTGGATGTACCGCCGCTGAATATCAACCAAACGGTGGTGATCCCTGCTCATACGGATATCTCCCTTGTGGCCACGCATGCTAATCCGGCAGCCAGCCAGGTACGGCTTTATCTTTTTCTCTGATGCGTGATTGAGAGGACAGACATGAAAAAATATATTGGCATCGTGCTGATGGCGCTGGTGATCGCAGGCTGTAGCAGCCGCGCGCCGCAAACAGAACAACCGGCGACGATCGAGCCCGTCGCGCCACCTGTACCGGTGAAACCGACGTTGCCGCCATCAGAAAGTCAGCCGTTGCCGATACCACCGAAAATTCAGGTGCCGGTGCTCAACTGGTCTGCTGCGGTCACGCCGCTGGTCGGGCAGATGGTGAAAACCGACGGCATTGCGAAAGGCAGTATTCTGCTGGTGAACAAGATTAAAAATAACACCAATGGTTCGCTACCGTCTGCGCAGGCGACCACGGCGTTATATAACGCGTTGGCGGCATCGGGACAATTTACGATGGTGTCCCATGAACAGTTAGGCGTAGCCCGCCAATCGTTAGGCTTGTCTGAAGAGGATAGCCTCGAATCGCGCAGTAAAGCGGTAGGTCTGGCCCGTTATGTCGGTGCGCAGTATGTGCTGTACGCTGATGCCAGCGGTGATGTCAAATCACCTGATTTGTCGATGCAACTGATGCTGGTGCAGACCGGTGAGATAGTCTGGTCCGGCAATGGCACGGTTCGCCAGCAGTGAAACGCTGCAGGCGCTATTGCAGCAGGCTCTGCCGGCGGTAGCGACCGCCGGTTTTCATTTGCAGCCGGTCTGTGGTCTTAGCCAGCAGAGTTGGCGTGTACAATCTCCGGCGGGTATATGGCTGGCGCGTGGCGAAACATCGCAAGGGCGGCAGTTAGGTACGTCCCGCCAGCGTGAATTTCATGTGCTGCGCCAGTTGAACAGACAATCGCTGGCACCGCATCCGGTATGCTGGCGCGATGGCTGGTTGTTGGTGGAGTGGCTGGCAGGCTCGGGCGTGGATGCGAGCCAGTTTTCGCTATTGCTCACCGAAGGACGACTGGCAGCGTTAATGGCGCGTTTGCATCATCAGCCGCGTTACGGTTATCCGCTGGCGTTGAAACGCCTGATTGCGCATCACTGGCTGCATATGGACCCGGCCCGCCGCTCACCAAAACTGAAGCGCGCCTGTCGACGGCTTATCGATACGCCGTTACCCCCACCGCTATTGATGGCACCGCTGCATCTGGACGTGCATCCTGGCAATCTGCTGTGTACCACGACAGGCTGGCGGCTGATTGACTGGGAGTATGCGGCAGACGGCGATATCGGGCTGGAATTGGCGTTGCTGTTTCGGGGATGTGAGCTGGATGCCGGGCAGCAGCAGGATTTTTTACAGGCTTACTGCCGCCACTGGCGTGGTTTGCACCCGACGTCTTTGCAGCGACAGGTGGCGCGCTGGCAATATTGGGCGGATTACCTGGTCTTAATGTGGTTCGAAGTCCGCTGGCGGCAAACCGGTGAGCAAAGCTACCGTCAGACTGCCGATGCATTGCGTCGCGCAGGGCGATAGTGCCATGGCAGATTTTCCGGCCATCAGGCTGATTGCAATTAACAAGAAGAGGTTTTTGTGGGTCCGTTAATGTTAGATGTGGCCGGCTATGAGCTGGACGCGGAAGATCGTGAAGTGCTGGCACACCCGCTGGTAGGGGGCGTTATCCTGTTCAGCCGCAATTTTCACGATGCTGACCAATTGACCGAGTTGGTTCGTCAGATGCGACGTGCCTCGCGTGAGCGGTTGGTGGTGGCCGTCGATCAGGAAGGTGGCCGGGTACAACGCTTTCGTCACGGCTTTACCCCATTACCGGCCGCTCAGTCGTTTGCCGCATTGAATTCGTTGGAACAGGCTCAGCAACTGGCACAAGAAGCGGGCTGGGTTATGGCGGCGGAAATGATCACGCTGGACATTGATATCAGCTTTGCACCGGTGCTGGATGTGGGGCATCAGAGTGCGGCAATCGGTGATCGTGCTTTCCACGACGACCCGGATACCTTGCTAGCCGTCGCAGAGCATTTTATCGCGGGTATGCGTGCCGCCGGTATGAAAGCGACAGGTAAGCACTTCCCCGGACACGGTGCGGTCACGGCGGATTCCCACAAGGAAACCCCGCAGGATAACCGGCCGATGGCGCAAATTCGGGAACGGGATATGCGTGTCTTTCGGGAGTTGATTGCCCGACAGCAGTTGGATGCCATCATGCCTGCGCATGTTATCTACCGTGATGCCGATCCTCGCCCGGCCAGCGGGTCGCCGTACTGGCTGAAACAGGTGTTGCGTCAGGAATTGGGGTTCGGCGGCATTATTTTCTCGGATGACCTGTCGATGGAGGGGGCGGCGGTGATGGGCGGCTACGCTGAGCGCGCACAGGCGGCGTTGGACGCTGGCTGCGACATGATTTTGGTCTGCAATCAGCGCCAGGGAGCCATCAGCGTATTGGATAATCTGTCTGCGGTCAAAGTACCGGGGCTGGAGACGCTCTATCATCGGGGAATGATCACGCGTCGGGAACTGCTGAATTCATCGCGCTGGAAGCAGGCGACGTCGCAGTTGACGGCATTGAGTGAACGCTGGCAGGCACATAAAGCCGCTGGCTAATCACCGCTAAACAAGGCTGGAGGGAAGGGACAGATGATCATCTATTTGCACGGTTTTGATTCAAGCAGTCCGGGTAATCATGAGAAAGTACTGCAGTTGCAGTTCATCGACCCGGATGTCCGACTGGTGAGCTACAGCACCCTGCATCCGCGTCATGATATGCAGCATCTGCTCAGGGAAGTCGACAAGATGCTGCAATCCAACGAGGATAACTGCCCGCTGATTTGCGGTGTCGGGTTGGGGGGATTTTGGGCTGAACGCATTGGTTTCCTGTGCGATATCCGTCAGGTCATGTTCAACCCCAATCTGTTCCCGCAAGAGAATATGACTGGAAAAATCGATCGCCCGGAAGAGTACGCCGATATCGCCACCAAATGCGTAGAGAACTTCCGTGAGAAAAACCGCGATCGCTGTATGGTGGTCTTATCACGTCATGACGACATGCTGGATAACCAGCGTAGCGCCCGCCTGTTGGGCGAGTATTACGAGATTATCTGGAACGACATCGAAGGCCATAAATTCCGCGACATTTCTTCACACCTGCAGCGCATCAAAGCCTTTAAATCATTAGGCTGATCCCTTCCTGTCGATTTCTATCGTTGCCGGATTCGCTCAGTGCGGGTCTGGCAGCCTGTTTTTCCTTGCCAACCTCTTTTGCTAACCCATTGGTTATCAATATCTAATTTTTCAGGCTGACTATCTGTAACTAAAGTAAATTGATTTAAATCAATTTTGGTATGACCAAATGACCTTACATGATATTCTCATGACAAATATCCCATTCAATCATTCATAACCATATGTAATTTAAGGATATTATTTTTTACTCTTTATTAACTATTGGTTCACAAATTTTCAGGGGGTCATTTTGACATCATTGCCAATCAAGAAAATCGTGATTGTCGGCGGCGGTGCCGGCGGACTGGAACTGGCGACCAGCCTGGGGCGCAAGCTCGGTCGCAAGAATAAAGCGGAAATCACACTGGTGGATCGTAATCATAGCCACTTGTGGAAGCCGTTGTTGCACGAAGTGGCGACCGGTTCGCTGGATGATGACATGGATGCGCTGAGCTATCTGGCGCATGCCCGCAATCATCATTTCAATTTCCAACTGGGTATGCTGACCGATATTGATCGTGAACAGCGTACCATCCAGTTAGCGGAAATCCGTAATGAGCAAGGGGAGTTGCTGGTCGCGGCCCGTTCACTGCCTTACGACATTCTGGTGGTGGCACTGGGCAGTACTTCCAATGACTTTGGCACCCCTGGCGTCAAAGATCACTGCATTTTCCTGGATAACCCGAAACAGGCTCGCCGTTTTCACAACGAAATGCTCAACCTGTTCCTCAAATTCTCCGCCTCTCAGGGCGAAAAAGAGAAGGTCAATATCGCGATTGTCGGGGGCGGTGCCACCGGCGTGGAGCTGTCTGCCGAACTGCATAACGCGGTCAAACAGCTGCACAGTTACGGTTTTGACAGCCTCAGCAATCAGGCACTGAACGTGACGTTGGTGGAAGCCGGTGAGCGTATTCTGCCAGCCCTGCCTCCGCGTATTTCTGCGGCGGCGCACCATGAATTGACCCAACTCGGTGTTCGCGTTCTGACCAAAACCATGGTGACCAGCGCTGAGCAAGGCGGTCTGAATACCAAGGACGGCGAATTTATTGACGCTGACCTGATGGTATGGGCGGCGGGTATCAAAGCGGCGGATGCGATGAAGGAGATTGCGGGTCTGGAAACTAACCGCATCAACCAGTTGGTGGTGGAGCCGACGTTACAGACCACGCGTGATCCGGCGATTTTCGCCATCGGCGACTGTGCGTCCTGCCCTCAGCCGGGAGGCGGCGTGGTACCGCCACGTGCGCAGGCCGCGCATCAAATGGCGTCACGTTGCTACAGCAATATTCTGGCCTTGCTGAATGGTCAGCCGCTGAAAGCCTATGTCTATAAAGACCACGGTTCGTTGGTGTCATTATCCAAATTCAGCACCGTCGGTAGTCTGATGGGGAACCTGATGCGTGGCTCGGTGATGGTAGAAGGGCGCATTGCCCGCTTCGTTTACATTTCGCTCTACCGTATGCATCAGATTGCGTTGCATGGCTATATCAAAACCGGCCTGATGATGCTGGTCGGTAGCATCAACCGGGTTATCCGCCCGCGACTCAAACTGCACTAAAGCTGACACCGCTCGGCCTTGCCTTCAGGTTGCCCGCTGCCCGGCGGGTAACCTGTTATTCCCCGCCATACCGCATCTATTCCAGAATAAAATATTGCACTAACGCCAACTTAAGGTAAGAAAACTCTCAAATGTGACAGTTTTGTTATCTGCACCTCCCTTTTAAGGTAGTAATCCGATTGAGAGTACCGCAGGGATTCGGCAGACTTCATCGCATCAGGCGGCGTCGCGCACACGCCGCACCCCGCAAGCGGGGCTCTCGGGTCAGTCATCCGTCGGTGACAAACCGTCATGTAAGACGAGATGGACGGTGCGTGATTATTTATTCAGGAGGTTTCCTGTGAACAAGTCAATGTTAGCGGGTGTAGGTATCGGTATGGCGGCTGCTCTGGGCGTGGCTGCTGTCGCCAGTCTGGATGTGTTTGCATCCCGACCGCAGTTTGCACAGGTGCTGACAGCTACACCCATCAAAGAAACGGTGAAAACACCGCGTCAGGAATGCCGTAATGTGACGGTGACGCACCGTCAGCCGGTGCAGGATGAAAATCGCCTTGCCGGTTCACTGTTGGGTGCGGTGGCAGGTGGCGTGCTGGGGCACCAGATCGGTGGCGGACGAGGGCGTGATGTAGCAACGGTCGCCGGTGCGCTGGCCGGTGGCTATGCCGGTAACCAGGTACAAGGGAATATGCAGGACAGTGATGTCACTACCTCTACGCAGCAACGCTGCCAAACGGTGTATGACAAGTCACAAAAAGTGCTGGGTTATGATGTCACCTACAAGATTGGCGATCAGGAAGGCAAAATCAGGATGGATCGTGACCCTGGTACCCGCATTCCGCTCGATCGCAACGGTCAGTTAGTCATCAATCAGTCCAGTTGATGCGCCAGACCGACAGGCCCACCTCACCCCGACGGTGTGGCGGGCCTGAAGCCATGATCCTACCGGTTTCTACCCCCCATCAGGTATCGTATAAATCCGTGTCCTGCACCGGTGAGTGGCGCTGGCTTGGTCGAATACGCTTGACCGAACTTCTCACTGCCAGCGTGCCGTTTAGCAACAGATTGCCGTGACCACGACCTGGCTGCATCAACTGAAGTTGCAATAATCTGACGGCTTCCCGGCCCAATTCTTCGCATGGAATCAGTATCGAGGTGAGCGGGATGTCATGCACCGCTGCCAGGTTGGCACCGTCCATACTCATCACCGATATGTCTTGTGGTACACGCAATTTTGCTTTATGCAGCGCGTTAATCGCACCTACTGCGATGAAGTTGCCACCTGCCAGTATCGCGGTAGGGTACTGCTCCCGTGGGCAGGTAGCCAGAAACTCGGTGACGGCTTGTTCCGTTTCTGCACTGCCGAAACCGCGGGGAGTGAGCAGGTGGCGCTCTTCGCTAAACGGTAGATTATGCTGTTGATACGCCTCGCGGATCCCCATCAGTCGCCACTCCATGGTATAACGCCGCAGGCAGAGCAGGGTGAGGATCTGGCGGTGTCCCTGCTCAATCAGGTAATTAGCGGCAAATTCGCCAATAAGCTGGTGTGCAGGTGAGACACCAGACAACTTCATTTTGTGATCAAAGCAGTTCACCAGTATGCAGGGTTTATTCAATTCGGCCGCCAGCGCATGGATATACGGGTCATCAATACCGATCAAAATCGCGCCTTCGGTTTCCGGTGCGGACATTTTTTCCAGAAAGAGAGAGGCATCGCTGTCGTTTTCCGCTAGCCCGCAGTAACGCAGACGGACATCATGCGGGTCCAGCGACTCCTGCACCCCTTGCAATACCTTGTGATAAAAGATGTCGGCCCGGCTGTTAAAGGCCCGCTCCGGGGCGAATACCGTCAGGCTATTCAGTAATAAACGACCGGTCGCCAGGTTATCCATTACACCGTATTGCCGGGCGGCGGTGAGGATGCGCATCCGTGCTTCTTCACTGGTGTTGGATTTACCCGCCAGCACCCGCGAAACGGTACTGACGGAAAAACCGGTTTGCAGGGCAATATCGCGGATCCGGAGGTTTTTTTTCATTTTGTGATCCTGCTCAATTTGGCTTATGAAAAAATTTTCATAAGCAGAAGAGGGGCGGTTTTAGGCATAAAAATGACCAAAAACAGCAGGTAATGACGTTATCATGAAAATAGTTGCAAAAAAGTGAGTATCTCCCGCTTTTTTATTTCCTTACGCTGAATCTGTCGCGATTTTTCCGGCCATCTTCCACCGGAAAAATGAATTTAAAAGACATAAAACTTTATAAAAATCTGAATATTAGAACATCAGGATGGTGTGTGCCGACAGGTATTCACCGAAATCCGCTGTAAGGAGATCACCATGAGTCTCGACGTTAATTCCTCTCCCGCTGTGAATGAAAAACGAAAATTCAAACAATTACGCTGGTGGGTTCTGGCGTTATTTCTGTTTGGCGTCACCGTCAATTACATCACCCGTAATTCACTGGGTATTCTGGCACCTGAATTAAAAACCGTTTTAAACATTACCACCGAGCAATATTCCTGGATTGTCGGTGCGTTCCAATTGGCTTACACGATATTTCAGCCGTTATGTGGATGGCTTATCGATGTCATCGGCTTAAAGATGGGCTTCATGATTTGCGCGGTTATCTGGGCGCTGATGTGCCTGTTGCATGCGGGTGCGGGCAGTTGGGTTCAACTTGCGGTCTTGCGGTTTATGATGGGGGGCGCTGAGGCTGCCGCCACACCAGCCAACGCGAAAACCATTGGCGAGTGGTTCCCTCGTCAGGAACGGCCTGTCGCTGCCGGTTGGGCGGGCGTTGGGTTTTCCATCGGAGCGATGCTGGCTCCGCCGATCATCGTGGTTGCTCATTCGATGTTGGGCTGGCAGGGCGCATTCATTTTTGCCGGGGTGCTGGCCATGCTTTGGGTGGTGTTGTGGTGGCTGTTTTACCATGATCCGGAAAAGCACCCGCACCTGAGTAAAGCTGAGCTGGCATTTATCCGTCAGGACAACGAACCGGCACCGGTGAAACAACCGTTTTTCACCGCCATGAAAACGGTGCTGAAAAACCGCCGTTTCTACGGTATCGCCATTCCGGCGTTTATGGCCGAACCGGCCTGGGCGGTGTTGAGCTTCTGGGTACCGCTGTATCTGGCGAAAGAACGCGGTATGGATCTGAAACAAATCGCCATGTTCGCCTGGCTGCCGTTTCTGGCTGCTGACTTTGGCAGTATCGCCAGTGGTTACCTGACCAAGCTCTACACGCGCTGGTTTGGTTGTTCGCGGATTAATTCCGTGGTGGGCAGTTCGGTGACCGGCGCGTTCCTGATGCTGTCGCTCGCACTGGTCAGCGTGACCCAAAACCCTTATCTGGCCATTATTTTGATTTCCATCGGCGGGTTTGGTCACCAGATCATTTCCTGCATGCTGAGCGCCGTGGTGGTGGATTCGTTCGATAAAGGCCAAATGGCGACCGTTAACGGCATGCGCGGTGCCAGTGCCTGGATTGCCAGTTTCCTGTTTTCGTTGTTGATTGGTGTGACCGCCGACAAGATTGGCTTTAATCCACTGTTTGTGGCGATGGGCTTTTTTGATTTGTTTGGCGCACTGTTTTTGGTGGCGTTCATTGCCGAGCGTCGTCAGCGCGCACATTGATAACGTTTTGGTATTAACAACGTTTCAGCATAGACAGAATTTTCGAATAGACGAGTGATGTTATGAAGACATTGAAACACTGGGTATTGCACCATCAGGCCGAGGATCGGGTTGAGTTGCTGGTGGACGGCGCACATCGCTTTATGTTGTATGTGCTGGCGCCGGGGTTAATGCGGGTATTGATTAAGCAGGATGATGAACTGCGCTTGAACCGTACCTGGAGTATCGCACCAGAGCAGGATGTTCCCTGGCAGGGACGAGTGCGCGAGAGCAGCGACGGCTTTGCCTTACCGGGGTATTCCTTGTCCTGGCAAGACGATGCGTTGCAGGTAAGCACCGCGCAATTGCGGGTGACGGTACATCAGCCGCTGTGGTTGTCATGGGAATACTGCGATGCACAGGGGCAATGGCAACCGCTGGCTTCCGACCGACCGACCGGTGCCTATCTGCTTAATCGTCACGGCGATGGCGTGGCACATTACCAGCGGCGTACCGCACAAGAGCGTTGTTACGGGCTGGGCGAAAAAGCCGGGGATCTCAACCGTGCCGGTCGTCGCTTTGAATTCCGTAATCTGGATGCGATGGGCTATAACGCGCAAAGCACCGATCCGCTGTATAAGCACCTGCCGTTCACCATTGTGAATCAGCCCGGTGCCAGCTATGGCGTGTTTTATGACAACCTCAGCTCCACCTGGCTGGACTTGGGTAACGAGCTTGACAACTATCACCTGGCTTACCGTCGCTATCAGGCTGAGGCCGGAGATTTGGATTACTATTTCCTGCTCGGCCCGGCAATCCTGGATGTGACCAAAGCCTTCGTACGGCTGACCGGTAAAACCTACTTCGGCCCTAAATGGAGCCTCGGTTACAGTGGGTCTACCATGCATTACACTGATGCGCCGGATGCCCAGCAACAGCTGTTGTCGTTCATTGAGCTGTGCCGCCAGCATGCTATCCCGTGTGATTCTTTCCAGCTTTCGTCCGGGTACACCTCGATCGGCAATAAGCGCTACGTGTTTAACTGGAACTACGACAAGGTGCCGCAGCCGGAGCAGATGAGCCAGGCGTTCCATGACGCGGGGCTGCATCTGGCTGCCAATATCAAGCCTTGCCTGTTGCAGGATCACCCCCGTTATCAGGAAGTGGCCGCGAAGGGGCTGTTTGTGCGTGATTCAGAATCGGATAACCCGGAGCGTTCCAGTTTTTGGGACGATGAAGGCTCCCATCTGGATTTCACCAACCCGGACACCGTTGCCTGGTGGCAGGAAAACGTCACCCGGCAACTGCTGGAAAAAGGCATTGATTCAACCTGGAACGATAACAACGAATTCGAAGTCTGGGATGGCGAGGCGCGCTGTCATGGCTTTGGGCAGCCGATTGCCATCAAGCATATTCGCCCGTTGATGCCGTTGCTGATGATGCGTGCGTCTATGGAGGCGCAGCAGCGCTTTGCGCCCGAGCTGCGTCCTTACCTGATTTCACGCTCCGGCAGCGCCGGCATGCAGCGTTATGTGCAGACCTGGAGTGGTGACAACCGCACCAACTGGCAGACACTGCGTTATAACACCCGCATGGGCGTTGGCATGAGCCTGTCTGGCCTGTATAACGTCGGGCATGATGTGGGGGGCTTTGCCGGTAATAAGCCGGACGCCGAACTGTTTGTGCGCTGGGTACAAAACGGGGTGATGCATCCGCGCTTTACTATTCATTCATGGAATGACGACGCCACGGTTAACGAACCCTGGATGTACCCGGCAGTCACGCCGATTATCCGTGATGCCATTCAGTTGCGTTATCGACTGTTGCCGTACCTGTATACCTTGTTCTGGCAGGCCCATACGGATGACGAGCCGATGCTTCGCCCGACGTTTCTGGATCATGAGCATGACCCGCGCACCTTTGAGGAAAGCGACGACTTCATGCTCGGTAAAGATCTGCTGGTCGCCAGTGTCGTGGAGCCGGGGCAGCGTCAGCGTCAGGTGTATTTGCCGGATAATGGCGATGGCTGGTACGACTTTTACCGCGGCGACTGGTTCAGCGCAGGCCAAACGGTGACGCTGGATGCGCCGCTGGAGCGTTTGCCGCTGTTGGTCCGGGCCGGTGCCATGATACCGATGTCGGCGCGTACCGATTTTGTCAGCCCGCAGAGCGACGACCAACGCACCATGCTGCTTTTCCCGCTGATGGGGAATGGCACACGTCAGGGCCTGTTGTTTGAAGATGACGGGGAAACCCACCGCTGGCGTGATGGACAGGCGTTGTGGCTGCGTTGGGAGCTGTGTTGCAGCGCCGGACGGATTGACGTGACCTTCCAATCGGAAGGGGCGTTTGTACCGGCGTGGCGTCAGTTGACCGTGCAGTTGCCACCCGACGAGCAACGCGTGCTGTACATTAATGGCGAACGCGCCACCCAGTACACACTGCCTTCCCGGAACTAACCGAAGCGTGGGGTAGGCCCTGTCGGCAGTCTCCTCTGTCGGCAGGGTGTCGTGACCGTTATCGCTTTATTGTCAGCTGAATAGTAAGTCCCGTTTATCAATAGACAGCGAAGGGGTATTATCGATAGCACATTGCCAATGATGTCTACAGCGTATACCCCAAATCATGCACATTGCAGGACGACACACCTGCAACGTGAAGTATGAAGGGAATAGGCTTTTATTCAGGCACCGGGAAGACATATGCTGAATAATTCGGAAGTTCAACGCTATCTGCAGCGCATTGGCGTCAGCTCTCTGCCTGCGGAACCGGCTTTACAACTGCGCACCCTTCATCTTGCTCACCTCACGCATGTTCCATTTGAAAACCTGGATGTGGTGTTCGGAAAACCGATACACCTGAATCCGTCTGCCATCTATCGGAAAATCGTTGATGACCGGCGTGGCGGGTTTTGCTACGAGCTTAATTACGGATTTTATTTGCTGCTGCAGGCGTTAGGGTTTGAGGTACACCTGTTGGCTGGTCAGGTGTGGAACGATGACGGTCACTATGGGCAGCCCTTCGATCATCTGTTTTTACACGTGACGTTGCCGCAAGCGTCCGTCATTGCCGATATCAGCTTTGGGGATTCGTTCTGTGTGCCGGTGCCACTGTCGGGTGAGGTGTCGAGTGAAGCGTTTGCCCGTTATCAGGTCGTGGCGGTGGAGGGCGGCTATCAGTTGCAGCAGCGGATTGGCGATAACGACTGGAAACCGCAATACCAGTTTACGCTGCACGCTTACCAACTGGCGGACTACGCCGGGATGGCGCACTACCATCAAACCTCGCCGTCATCGCCATTTACCTCCAAGTCGCTTTGCACCCGCGTAACGGCACAAGGGCGATTAACCCTGTCGAATAACCGCTTGATTGTCACCCGGCACGGCCAGAAGAGCGAGCGTGTTATCGGTAGCCATCGTGATTATCTGGAGTGCCTGCAACAACAGTTCGGTATTGTGCTGACGGACGATTACGACAGCCAGCACTGGTTTGAGCGCCTTAGCGCCGCTGTGACCTGAGTCGTCAGCGGCAGGTTTTATCTAGCGAAACAGTGTCTGTGCCCAGCGAGCCAGACCGGCGGTGACAGAACCGAAGTCATCGCCGCTTTCGATTGGGACACCAGGCAGACAGTGGCTGATGGCAGCGCGTAGTAATGGCGAACGGGCGCTACCGCCAGTCAGGTAAATGACGTCCGGCTGCGTCTGGCTATCTTCCTGCGCCTGAATAAGCTGGCGCTTAATGTGCTCCAGCGGTTGTGCGATCGCCTCTTCCAGTTGGCTGACGCTGACGTCGGTTGCCAGTTCGGGCGAGATAAACGGCAGGCAGGCCTGCGAGATGTCTGTCTGCGACAAGGCAATTTTCTGTTCTTCTGCCAGCCGAACCAGCCGATAGCTGAGTCGCTGACGCCATACGGTTAGCAAGCGTGCTACCTGATCGGGTTCGCGGGCATCATGAATCAAATCACGCAGCAGCTTGCCGCTGGCGTTACTGTAGAATTCGGCCTGTGCCGGTACGTCGTTGATAGCCACTGCATTCCACCACGGCAAGACCGGCAGGGCGGTGCCTTTTTCGGTGCTGCCGTTCATGCCCAGCAACGGGCAGAACTGCCTGAATGCCAGCATAATGTCCAGATCGTTACCCCCGACCCGGCAACCGCTATGGCCGAGCAGGCTTTCCGCGCGCTCCCGGCGATGACGCCACGCTGGCCCCATCAGTAGCATTGAACAGTCGGTGGTACCGCCGCCAATGTCGACCACCAGTACCCGTTTTTCCTGTTGCAGGGTCGCTTCAAAATCAAGACCGGCCGCCACTGGCTCAAACTGAAACGCCACCTGCCGGAACCCGGCGCGCCCGGCAGCACGCTCCAGAATGCCCTGAGCCTGGCGGTTGGACTCTTCGCCACCCATCCCCTGAAAGTTGATGGGGCGCCCGATGACCGCCTGTTCAATCGGCCGGTCAAGCTGTTGTTCGGCCTGATGACGAATATGCAGCATCATGGCGCAGACCAGATCTTCGAACAGCGCTATTTGCTGTGGTTTTAGTCCGGTTGCGCCGAGAAACGACTTGGGTGATTTGACGAACCAGGTATCTTGCGGGTCATCCATGTAGTGCGCCAGTGCGTCCAGCCCGAATCTGACGCTATCGGGTTGGACACGAATATCCTCTTCGCGATTATGACTGATGGCGCGTTGCAGTTGCCGGGCGTTTTCTCCCTCGGCGGTAACCTGATGATGTCGCCATAGCCACTCGCTAACCGCTTCGCGGCTGGGAGCGCACAACATAGATTGTAAATAAGGCGCTTGTTGCTCCAGTTGCAGCAACCGTGGTGTTTCGTGTTCCATGACAGCCAGCGAACAGTTGGCTGTTCCATAGTCAAAGCCGACAAACATGATTGTCATCCCCATGCCAGTAGAGAAGGGGCGGGAATTTACCGCTTGCTCCGGGGCTTGTAAAGAGACGCGGAGGATAAAAATCGTGTGTTGTCAGAGACACCGCTTTCCATTGCGGTTCAGGGGTTGTTAAGCCAGGTACGCGCCAGTTCATCAAACGGCAAGGGTCTGGAGAAGAAATACCCCTGCATGAAGTTGATCTGTTTGCGGGATAAGAATTCAGCCTGATATTCGGTTTCCACCCCTTCGGCGATCGTCATCAGTTTCATTTGCTGCGCCAGGTCGATAACACAGTTCACCAGCGTACTGGATTGCGGATCGTTTTCATCGATCATACTGACAAACGATTGGTCGATTTTGATGACGTTGACGTGCAATTTTCTGAGATAGTCAAAATTAGAATAACCAGTACCGAAATCGTCAAGTGCTATCAAGACGCCGGCATCACTGAGTTTTTTGAAAAACGCGATGGTATCTGGCGTAATGTCGACTTTTTCCCGTTCAGTAATTTCAATCATCAGATGCACGTTTTTATCACCGAAGGCGGTGATGAAATTCTGGCAGTCAGTAATAAAATCGTCCGACTGGCAGTGCTGAGCGCTGATGTTAATGGCGATATGTAAATTGTCTGGTAACGTGTCCAGATGCGGCGTCAAATCGCGTACCACACTACTCATTAGCGTACGCGTCAGGGGGATAATCAGCCCGCTTTGTTCGCACAGCGGAATGAAAACATCGGGGGAAATAAACCCGCTTTTCGGATGGTACCAGCGCGCCAGCACTTCCACTCCGTAGATTTCCCGTGATTCATTCGCGATAACCGGCTGGTAATAGGGTAACACTTCCTGATTTTCGATGGCGCGTCGAATACCGTCATAAGGCGAATTAAGGCGTGTTGAATATCGATAGGCCAGCACACCGGAACCGAGGGCAATAAAAAACACCACCAGAAAAGTCATTTTTTCCTGATTCCAGAAATCGGCAATAGAATATTTCTCGTTACTTGGAAACAAAATAGCGAAATGATAGTGGCTGGAGGGGGTAATAACAAAATTATGTAGAGTGTCTGGGGTAAGTGTTGATACTTTATTCTCGCGGGATATCCAGGTATTGCCGACGGATAAATAAAGATCTCGCCGTTTACTCAGTAAATCGAGCACATTCGTCAGGTGTTGACCATGTATGCCGACCCCAACACTGCCTAATGACGTATTGCCGAGATACATCATCAGGGGTTTGTCCGGTGTGACGGAGTTACCGGCCAGCAGCGCCAGTTCCCGCATATGGAAACGCCCCAGCGCAGCGGGGCGGTTATCCACGCCATACAAGGATGAGCAGTACACCACGTCGTTTTTGATCAAACTGACCGTGCGCAGGTGGCTGCCAAGGGCTGCCGTCATATTCAATTGCCGGATAACGTCAGGCGTGCAGGGGTAGGCCAGTAGCGGTTTGCTTTCTTCTACCGCGTCTTTAGCCTCATTGAGAATGTCTTCAATATTACTGATCGCTCGTTGCGCATTGTCATACGCGCCCTGACGATCAGTACGGTAGTCCTGATAATAAATTACCCATAAGCCCACGGCGAACATCGCTAAAAAAGTCAGAAAAGCGATTAGTTTATTCATTGGTTGTGGCCCTTGATCCGACCTTATCGTTGTTTTATATCCATCATCGTTACTATTGCAGGGATAACCCGTCCATCCGTGGACCTTGCCCTGGTGGGCCAACGCGGTGTACGCAAAACGTAATACGTTCTGTCCTGCAATCTGAATATTCTGGATATATATCGGCGATTATTCCTTTGATTTTAGTCGGGCCACAACAATTAGTTCAGAAAAGTCATCAAGTCATTTATACCCGTCATACTGCAAGCTGCAGATGCGTTGGCTTTCTTACTCGGCCTATCAATGGGCTTCACCCTTCGGGCCAACGCATTGCGCTGTTCAACTCGCAATGCGTTGGCCCAGCAACTCGAATCAGGCCACGCACGTATGCTGCGCCATCTCCTCCAGCAGTTGGGTGATAAACGTCAGTCGTTTCGGGTATCCGTCCAACTCTTTGATGAATTTCAACCGGGTCGGGCCATCCAGTCGATACACTTTGGGGTCACGTTGTAACAGGCCGATAAGATGCGTCGGGTCGACGCGATTGTGCTGGCTGAATTCGATGAACCCGCCTTTGTCATTGCCTTCAATGCGTTTGATGCCGAGCGCCTGCGCCTGCTGGCGCAATGCCGCGACCTGTAGCAAGTGGCGGGCGGCGTCCGGCAAGGTACCGAAACGGTCGATCAGTTCCGCTTTCAGGTCATCCAGTTCGTTATCGTTTTTGGCGCTGGCGATGCGTTTATAGAACGACAAACGGGTATTGACGTCAGGAATGAAGTCGTCCGGTAACAGTGCAGGCAAGCGCAATTCGACGTCGGTCTGACTGCTGAGCAGGTCGTCGAGCGACGGTTCTCTCCCCGCTTTGAGTGATTCTACGGCGCTTTCCAGCAACTCCATGTATAGCGAGAAGCCGACGCTTTCCATCTGGCCGCTTTGGTCTTCACCCAGTAATTCCCCTGCGCCGCGGATTTCCAGGTCGTGGGTGGCAAGGGCAAAACCGGCGCCCAAATCTTCCAGCGACGCAATAGCTTCCAGTCGCTTGTGGGCGTCGCTGCTCATTGCTTTGGGATTGGGGGTCAGCAGGTAAGCGTAAGCCTGATGGTGTGAACGGCCGACGCGGCCACGTAACTGATGCAACTGTGCCAGCCCGAAATGGTCGGCGCGCTCAATGATGATGGTATTGGCGCTGGGGATGTCGATCCCGGTTTCAATGATGGTGGTGCACACCAGCACATTGAAGCGCTGATGGTGGAAATCGTTCATCACCCGTTCCAGGTCGCGTTCGCGCATCTGCCCATGACCGATGGCGATACGCGCTTCCGGCACCAGTTCGCTGAGCCGCTGGGCGGCTTTTTCGATGTTTTCCACGTCGTTGTAGAGGTAATACACCTGCCCGCCGCGCAGAATTTCACGCAGCATCGCCTCACGCACCACCAGATTGTCGTACTCACGTACAAAGGTTTTCACCGCCAGACGACGAGCGGGCGGTGTGGCGATGATCGACAAATCACGGATGCCGCTCATTGCCATATTCAGGGTACGTGGAATCGGCGTGGCGGTGAGGGTCAGGATATCCACATTGGCGCGCATCGCTTTAATGCGCTCTTTGTGGCGCACGCCGAAGCGGTGTTCTTCATCGACGATCAATAACCCCAGATCCCGCCAGCGGACATCGCTTTGCAGTAATTTGTGGGTACCGATCAGGATATCCACTTTGCCTTCCTGGGTTTGTTCCAGCACCTGAGTCTGCTCTTTCTGGCTGCGAAAGCGCGACAGCATTTCAATGCGCACCGGCCAGTTGGCGAAACGGTCACGGAAATTGTCGAAGTGCTGCTGAGCCAGCAAGGTGGTTGGTACCAGTACCGCCACCTGTTTATGGTTTTCCACCGCCAGAAACGCCGCGCGCATCGCCACTTCGGTTTTGCCGAAACCGACATCGCCGCACACCAGTCGGTCCATCGCCAATGGGCGGCACATGTCGCTCAGCACGGCGTTGATGGCCTGTGCCTGATCCGGGGTGGTATCAAACGGAAAACCCTGACAGAACAATTGGTACTGCTCGCGATCGTGTTTGAACGCGAAGCCGGTGTGAGCCGCGCGTTGGGCATACACATCCAGCAGTTCGGCGGCCACGTCACGCACTTTCTCCGCCGCTTTCTGGCGCGCTCGCGTCCAGGCGTCGCCGCCCAGTTTGTGCAGTGGCGCGCTTTCTTCTGCGCCACCGGCGTAGCGGCTGATCAGGTGCAACGAGGAGACCGGCACGTACAGTTTGTCTTCCCCGGCGTAATGCAGAATCAGGTATTCCGCCTTGATGCCGCCCGCTTCCAGCGTGGTCAGCCCGGCGTAACGGCCGACGCCGTGTTCAAGGTGCACCACTGGCTGACCCGGGCGCAACTCTGCCAGATTGCGAATCAACGTATCGGTATTGATGGTGCGGCGGCTGTCCTGACGCCGACGGCTGACGCGCTCGCCCAGCAGGTCGCTTTCGCAGATCAGCGCACGCTGGCGTAGGGTGTCAATGAAACCGTGCTCGCTGGCGCCTATCATCAGGTAACATCTGGGGGACGACAGCTGTTCAAGGCGTTTTACCGGCGTCGGCGATAACTTGATGCGGGACAGTAACTCTTGCAAGGTTTCCCGGCGGCCTTCGCTCTCCACCGAAAACACCACCTGCCCGTTAAACTGCTCCACGAAACGGCGCAGCGCATCCAACGGTGATTTATTCTGATGCTGGACCGCCAGATCCGGCAGCGATTGATAGCCCAGATTCAGGTTGGCGGCTTTGTCCGGCAGGGTATCGCTGCGAAGCTGTACGCGTGGCCACTGCTTGAGCTCGGCGAACAGCGTATCAACCGGTAGCCACAGTGCTTCCGGCGACAACAGTGGACGCATCGGGTCGACACGGCGGCTGTCATGACGTTGCTGAACATCCTGCCAGAAACGCTCGGCACCTTGCTGAATATCGCCGGTGTTCACCAGTAAGGTACCGGTCGGCAAGTAACTGAACAACGCGGGCAGCGGCTGGTTGAAAAACAGCGGCTGCCAGTATTCGATCCCGGCGGGCAGAGTACCTTTACTCACCTGCTGATAGATATGTTCGGCGTCGCGCCTGACCTCAAACTGCTCGCGCCACTGGCTGCGAAATAGCTCAATGGCGTTTTTGTCAGTAGGAAATTCCCGTGCAGGCAACAAATGAATCTGTTCGACTTCATTCAGAGTCCGTTGGGTATCGGCGTCGAACAGTCGCAGGCTGTCTATTTCGTCATCGAAAAAATCAATACGAAACGGCTCTTCGCTCCCCATCGGGAACAGGTCAAGCAACGCGCCGCGGGTGGCGAATTCACCATGCTCCATCACCTGATCGACGCTACGGTAACCGGCCTGCTCCAGTTGGCTGCGTAGCCGGTCACGAGACAGGCGCTGGCCTTTTTTCAGCATCAACGCATGGCCGTGCAGGAACGCGTGCGGGCATACTTTCTGCATCAAGGTATTGACCGGCAAGATCAACACGCCACGTGTCAGCGAGGGAAGCTGGTAAAGCGTAGATAGACGGGCGGAGACGATTTCCTGGTGGGGTGAGAAGCTGTCGTAGGGCAGCGTTTCCCAATCCGGCAGCATCATGACCGGGTGGCCGGTAAATTGCTGAATTTCGTCGCGCAACCGCAGGGCATTTTGCATGTCGGGCGTAATCAGCACCACCAGTCCGGTGTGACGTTCAACGATTTCTGCGCATTCGACGGCGCAGGCGGCACCGGTAAGCTGACCCAGCAGGCGTTGTTCGCCCGCTTTGCCAGGCAAGGTATAGCGATATTGTTCAGGCATCATCCGATTATCAGGTCTCGATATCCACTAAGAAAAAGTCGGGAAGAGAGAGGCTTAGGGTTCCATAAAGCGGTACTACCCTTTATTATCCTTGTTCACTTTGCTTTAGCAACCTCATCCAGACGGATTTCATGTATCAACCTGTCGCACTTTTTATCGGCCTGCGCTATATGCGAGGGCGGGCCGCGGACCGCTTTGGGCGGTTTGTTTCCTGGTTGTCCGCCATTGGCATTACCCTCGGAGTGATGGCGCTGGTCACCGTCTTGTCGGTGATGAATGGCTTTGAGCGGGAACTGGAAAACAGCATTCTGGGGCTGATGCCTCAGGCACTTATCACGACGCCGCAAGGCTCCCTGAACCCTCAGACATTGTCTGCCGCGTCGCTCTCTGGCTTGACGGGCATCAGGCGTATCGCGCCGCTCACCACCGGCGATGTGGTGCTGCAAAGCGCTCGCAGCGTGGCAGTAGGGGTGATGCTGGGTGTCAACCCCGATGAACAAGAGCCGTTGGCGAACTACCTGACGCATGGCGCGTCATTACAGCAACTGCAGCCAGGGCAATACCAGGTGATCCTCGGTGAACAACTGGCTAACCAGCTTGGCGTTAAACCCGGCGATCAACTGCGTTTGATGGTCACCAGCGCCAGTCAGCTGACGCCGATGGGGCGGGTGCCCAGCCAGCGTTTGTTTACCGTGGTCGGCACGTTTTATGCCCATAGCGAAGTGGATGGCTACCAACTGTTGGTGAACCAACAGGATGCATCGCGTCTGATGCACTACCCGCTCGGCAACATCACCGGCTGGCGGTTGTGGCTTGATCAGCCTCTGGCGGTGGATACGCTGAGCCAGCAGGCATTGCCGTCAGGAACGGTATGGAAAGACTGGCGCGAGCGCAAAGGGGAGTTGTTCCAGGCAGTCAGAATGGAGAAAAACATGATGGGGCTGCTGTTGAGCCTGATCGTGGCTGTCGCGGCGTTCAATATCATTACCTCACTGGGTTTGCTGGTGATGGAGAAACAAGGCGAGGTTGCCATTTTGCAAACGCAGGGGTTGACCCGGCGGCAAATCATGGCGGTCTTTGTGGTTCAGGGCGGCGGCGCGGGTGTGGTGGGCGCGCTGGTCGGGGCGATACTGGGTATGGTGCTGGCCAGCCAGTTGAATACGCTGATACCGATGCTGGGGCTGTTGATTGACGGTGGTTCGCTGCCGGTACAAATCCAGCCGTTGCAGGTGATCGCCATTGCGCTGGTCGCCATGCTGCTGGCGTTGCTTTCCACGCTTTATCCTTCCTGGCGCGCGGCCGCCACCCATCCCGCAGAGGCTTTACGTTATGAGTAATTCACCTTTATTGCAGTGCCGTCAGCTGTGTAAACGCTATCAGGAAGGCAACCTGTCGACCGATGTGCTGCGCGATGTGTCATTTGAAATGCAGAATGGCGAGATGATGGCGATTGTCGGCAGCTCTGGATCCGGTAAAAGTACCTTGTTGCATTTGCTGGGCGGGCTGGACGCGCCGACCTCCGGTGAGGTGGTGTTCAAGGGTAACACGTTGAATCAACTGTCAGCGGCGGCGAAAGCGGCACTGCGTAACCGCGAACTGGGTTTTATCTATCAGTTTCATCATCTGCTGCCGGATTTCACCGCGCTGGAAAATGTGGCGATGCCGCTGCTTATCGGTAATGTGGCCCCCAAAGAGGCCAAAGAACGCGCGCAAACCATGCTGGCGGCAGTCGGTCTGGCACAGCGCAGTCAGCACCGCTCTTCTGAATTGTCCGGTGGTGAGCGCCAGCGTGTGGCGATTGCCCGCGCGCTGGTGAATAACCCGTCACTGGTGCTGGCGGACGAACCGACCGGTAACCTTGACCAGCGTACTACCGATGCCATTTTTGAGTTACTGGGTGAGCTGAACGTACGTCAGGGGACTGCGTTTCTGGTGGTCACCCACGACCTGAGTCTGGCCCGCCGTCTCGGCCGACAACTGGAAATGCGTGATGGACAGTTGCAGCAGGAGTTAACCCTGATGGGGGCGTCGCAATGACCTTTCCTCCGCTTTCGCTGCTGGTTGGGTTGCGTTTTAGCCGCGGGCGTCGTCGCAGCGGTATGGTATCGCTGATTTCCGTCATTTCCACCCTTGGCATCGCACTGGGTGTCGCGGTGTTGATAGTCGGACTGAGCGCGATGAACGGTTTCGAGCGTGAACTCAACAACCGTATTCTGGCTGTTGTACCGCATGGCGAGATTGAAGCGGGCGAGCAGCCGTTTCGCAACTGGCAACCGTTGTTGCCGAAAATCGAACAGGTGCCTGGCGTGGCCGCTGCCGCGCCTTACGTCAGCTTTACCGGCCTGTTGGAAAACGGCGCCAGTCTAAAAGCTATCCAGTTCAAGGGCGTGGACCCGCAACAGGAACTGAAGCTCAGCGCGTTACCCACCTTCGTGCAGGATAACGCCTGGTCGCGTTTTCATGCCGGGGCGCAACAGGTGATTATCGGGAAAGGCGTGGCGGATACGCTGGGCGTCAAAAGTGGCGATTGGGTCACGGTCATGATCCCCAATAGCGACCCGCAGATGAAGCTGTTGCAACCCAAGCGCATTCGCCTTCAGATAGCGGGTATCCTGAAGTTGAGCGGTCAGTTGGATCATAGCCTGGCACTGGTGCCGCTGGCAGATGCCCAGCAGTATCTGGATCTGGGCGATGGGGTGACCGGTATCGCCATCAAAGTGCAGGACGTGTTCGCCGCACAGAAGGTGGTGCATGACGCCGGTGAAGCCACCAATCTCTTCGTGTATATCCGCAGTTGGATCGGCACTTATGGGTATATGTACCGTGATATTCAAATGATCCGCACCATCATGTATCTGGCGATGGTGTTGGTGATTGGGGTGGCCTGTTTCAACATCGTTTCCACGCTGGTGATGGCGGTGAAGGACAAAAGCAGTGATATCGCGGTATTGCGCACACTGGGAGCGGGCGATGGCCTTATCCGCGCGATTTTTGTCTGGTATGGACTATTGGCCGGGTTGCTCGGCAGCATCGTCGGCACCGTAGTCGGGATTGTGGTCACGCTGCAACTGACGCCGATCATCCGTGGGCTTGAAACGCTTACCGGTCATCATTTTTTGTCCGGCGATATCTATTTCATCGATTTCCTGCCGTCCGAGCTGCATATGTTGGATGTGGTTATTGTGTTGGGAACCTCGCTGGTGTTGAGTCTGATAGCCAGTTGGTATCCGGCCCGTCGCGCCAGCCGTATCGATCCGGCGCGCATATTGAGCGGGCAGTAATCTGAAACGCCATTGCCTGAGGGCAATGGCGTTGTTTTTTGTCCGACGTGCGACGTGAAGGGGGCATCCATGTACTACGGTTTTGACATCGGAGGCACCAAGATAGAGCTGGCGGTATTTGACTCCGGGCTACAGCGTATCTGGCAAAAACGTATTCCGACCCCCCGTGATGATTATGAGGGTCTGCTGAATGGCCTGCTGGCGTTAACACGCGAGGCGGATGCGTTGAGCGGGTGTCAGGGAACCGTCGGCGTCGGTGTGCCGGGCATGGAAAATGCGGATGATGGCACCTTGTTCGCGGCTAATCTGCCCGCCGCGATGGGGCGACCGTTGCGCGCCGATCTCAGTCAGCGACTACAACGTGACGTTCGGCTTAGTAACGATGCCAATTGCTTTGCACTCTCAGAGGCCTGGGACAACGAATTTCGTGCTTACCCGGTGGTGCTGGGGATTATTCTCGGCACTGGTATGGGCGGTGGGCTGGTGGTGAACGGCCGGGTCGTCGACGGGAAAAACGGTGTCGCCGGGGAACTGGGGCATTTTCGTCTGCCGGTCGATGCGCTGGATATTCTTGGCGAGTCTATTCCTCGGGTGCCCTGCGGCTGCGGACGTACCGGTTGTGTGGAAAATTATCTGTCCGGTCGCGGGTTTGAATGGCTGTACGCGCATTTTTACCATCGTACGTTGTCGGCACCTGACATTATCCGTGCCTTCTACGCCGGCGATCCGCAGGCGCGAGCGCATGTCGATCGCTATCTGGCGTTGCTGGCGGTGTGTCTGGGAAATCTGCTAACGTTGATTGACCCGCATCTGGTTGTGTTTGGCGGCGGGTTGTCGAATTTCGATGAAATTTACCGTCAGTTGCCGCAGCGATTGCCCGACAGTCTGTTGCCGGTGGCTCGCGTCCCGCGTATTGAGAAAGCACGACATGGCGATGCAGGCGGCGTGCGTGGCGCGGCATTGCTACACTTGATGAGTCCGTCGCTGTCGTCCTGATGTGTATGCGGCGATGGATAACCCCGCTCTCAGGGCGGATATAAAGCGAGACCGCTGTAAATCGGCAGCGGTGCGCGTAAGACAGACAGGCTAAGGAGCAGACATGCACTCGCGTCAACGATTACACCGTTTTCGGCAACGAAAACGTCTGCGTCATCAGCGTTTGTGTGCCCGCATTTTTCATCTTGATTATCTGGTGGTCAAAAACGTGAATAAACCACGTGTTGTTGTACTTACCGGAGCAGGGATTTCTGCTGAGTCCGGTATTCGCACGTTCCGTGCGTCGGATGGGTTGTGGGAAGAACATCGGGTGGAGGATGTCGCTACCCCGGAAGGGTATCATCGCGATCCACAAACGGTTCAGAATTTCTACAATATGCGTCGTCGGCAGCTACAGCAGCCGGAGATTGCGCCGAATGCTGCGCATCTGGCGTTGGCGGAGCTGGAAGCCGCGCTGGGCGACCATTTTTTACTGGTCACCCAAAATATTGACAACCTGCATGAGCGCGCTGGCAATAAGCGAATCATCCACATGCACGGTGAATTGCTGAAAGTGCGTTGCAGCCACAGTGGACAAGTCTTTGAGTGGACAGACGATCTATCTGTCGACGATCGCTGCCATTGTTGCCAGTTCCCGGCACCATTGCGTCCGCATGTGGTGTGGTTCGGTGAAATGCCGTTGGGTATGGACCACATCTACCATGCGTTGTCACAGGCGAATGTGTTCATTGCCATTGGGACATCAGGCCATGTTTATCCGGCGGCAGGGTTTGTACACGAAGCGCGGGTGCACGGTGCCCATACCGTGGAACTGAATTTGGAACCGAGTGAGATCCAAAGCCAGTTTGATGAACACATTTATGGCCCCGCCAGCAAGGTTGTCGTGGAGTATGTCCATAGCTGGCTTGCGCGGCATGGGTTAACGTCAGGCTGAATCTCAACCTGAGTCTGCCGAACGGGCCGCCCAGCGCGGGCGCGTGCCGACCGGCGCCGGTTCGGCCACTGGTGGGCGTTCCTGCATCAGCGCATCACGGCGGGCGCGCAGGCACTCTTCAAGCTGGTCAAACGGCAGGTTGGCTTCATGATTATAAAAGCTGTATTCGCACTCGACGCAGGCGTCGGATGGCTTGCTATCCCGACTGAGGCCTTGGCGTCGGGCGCGATGCAGCATGCGCAGAAAAGATGCCAGCATAACATTACTCCGCAACAGGGTAGTGAAAGTCTCTCTATTAAGGTAGTTGATATTTATTAGAACGAAAAATAATCAAATTAGATGAGATAATCACATTTCATACCATACCGTAGAGGGTCGCCGTCCTGGTTGCTGGCGGCAGGCTTTGCGGGCCGCTTTCCATTCTTTGGCGAAATTTCCCGGCATCAGCTTGATATCACTGTGGATATGCGCATTATGGTGCCATTGTCCGATTTCTTCATGACAGGCTCTCTCATGCTCTCTAACCCGGCAGGCTATACCCAACTGAAACAGCAGCGGCGGCGGCGTGATCGCCAGCGCTTGCTGGGGTTATGGCTCTTGCTGGCCGTAGGGGTAGTGGTGAGCCTGTGTGCCGGTGAGCGCTGGATTGCGCCGACACACTGGCTGGACCCGGAATCCTCGCTTTTCATCTGGCAGCTCAGGTTGCCGCGGACACTGGCGGTCATGTTGGTGGGGGCAGGGCTGGCAATGAGCGGCGCGGTCATGCAGGCGGTGTTTGATAATCCGTTAGCCGAACCCGGATTACTGGGGGTTTCCAACGGGGCGGGCGTGGCGCTGGTCATCGCGGTGTTGCTTGGTCATGGGATATTGCCAGTCTGGAGCCTCAGCCTGTGCGCCATCATCGGTGCATTACTGGTGACATTGCTGCTGTTGCGTTTTTCCCGCGCTGGCGTTTCCAATGCGCGCTTGCTGCTTATTGGCGTGGCGCTGGGCATTATTTGCAGCGCGTTGATGACCTGGGCGGTGTATTTCAGCACCAGTCTCGATCTACGCCAGTTGATGTACTGGATGATGGGGGGGTTTAGCGGTGTAGACTGGCGTTACAGCGGGTTAATGCTACTGATGCTGCCTTTGCTGGTCTGGCTGGCGCGTTGCGGCGGGGTACTCAACCATCTGGCGCTGGGCGAGCAGGCCGCCCGGCAATTGGGTGTCGCGGTATTGTACTGGCGTCATATGCTGGTGCTGGTGATGGGGGCGTTGGTCGGCATCAGTGTGGCGCTGGCTGGAGTGATAGGGTTTGTCGGGTTGGTTATCCCGCATATTTTGCGCTTGTGTGGGCTGACGGATCAGCGCTATCTATTAACCGGGTGTGGTCTGGCTGGTGCCGTTGTGTTGATGCTGGCGGATACGCTGGCGCGGACTCTGCTGGCCACGGCGGAACTGCCGGTTGGCGTGGTCACCGCCACACTGGGGGCACCCTGGTTTATCTGGCTGCTGTTGCGCCATCAGGTGTGATTCCGCCTGGTATACGTTATGACGCCATGACCCGCCGACAGCGCATCGTTTCGATAACATAAATCGGTTTACTACCATCAGTTGATTCGATGATATCCGTTAGTTTGACAACATCCGTTAGTTTGACAACAACAGGAACAGACAATGAGCAATGACATCTATGCAATTCCCCTGCAAACCATCGACGGCCGCCAGACATCACTGGAAAACTGGCGTAATAATGTGCTGCTGGTCGTGAATGTGGCCTCACAGTGTGGGCTGACCCGCCAATATGAGGCGCTGGAGAATCTGTATGAAACCTATCGTGATCGCGGGTTCGCGGTGCTGGGTTTCCCTTCTAATGAATTCGCCGGGCAGGAACCGGGTAGTAACGAAGACATACAGGCCTTCTGCCGTGGGACTTTTGGCGTCGAGTTCCCGATGTTTGGCAAGATTGAAGTCAATGGCAGTGGCCGCCACCCCTTGTATCAGACACTGATTCAGGCTCAACCGCAAGCGCTGCGGCCGCAAGGCAGTGAGTTCTACGAGCGCCGTGTCAGCAAAGGTCAGGCCCCCGCATACCCTGGCGATATTCTGTGGAATTTCGAAAAATTCCTGATTAATCGCCGTGGCAATGTTGTGGCGCGTTTTTCACCGGACATGACGCCGGATGACAGTGCGATCATCAAGGCGATTGAACAGGCGCTGGCGCAATAATCGTGACGAGCCAACCCCTGCTGAGCCTCAACCATGTCAGTGTCGCCGGGCGGTTGTCCTCAGTGACGCTAGGCTGCCATAGCGGTGAGCTGGTGCATATTATTGGTCCCAATGGGGCCGGTAAGAGTACGTTGCTGGCGCTGATGGCCGGGCTACAGCCGGGAGAAGGCGAAACGCAGTTGTTGGGGCAGGCGATGGCGGTGTGGTCGGCGCGCGCTCTGGCAAGAGTGCGGGCTTATTTGCCCCAGCAACCTGGTGCGCCGACGTTAATGCCGGTATTCCAGTACCTGCAACTGCACCAGCCACCGTCAGGTGAGGCGGATGAGGTGGATAGGGTGGTTCAGCGGCTGGCGGAGCGGCTGTCGCTGGTCGATAAACTGCGCCGTCCGTTGACGCGTTTGTCCGGTGGTGAATGGCAACGGGTCAGACTGGCGGCGGTGTTGTTGCAGGTTTGGCCGACATTGAATCCATCCGCCCGGTTATTGTTGCTCGATGAGCCTGTCGCCAGCCTGGACATCGCCCAGCGCGTTGCGTTGGATGCGTTGCTGGCGGAGCTATGCCGTGCCGGTATCACCGTGGTGGCGTCAGGTCATGACCTGAACCACAGCTTGCACCATGCCGATCGCGTTTGGCTGTTGTCCGGCGGTGAAGTGGCTGCTCAGGGGGCTGCCGACGAGGTGATGCGGCCAGAAACGCTATCGTCGGTTTTTGGCATCGCCTTTACCGATTATGTACTGGAAGGGCGGCACTGGATGCTGGCGCAGCAGGAGTGATAAACGGTGCGATAAGCGGCGAGATAATCGCCGTAACGTACCGTTAAGACAGAAAAATTCTCTGTTCTCGGACGATTAACGTCAGAGCGTGAATGATAATATGTCGTAATTCGGTTTTTGTGGGTCATCCCCGGTAACAGTGAGCATAACGGCATGAGGTTCTGGAGAGTCTGGCTAACAGTGGTGGCATTGTTTCTGGCCGGGTGTAGCAGTCATATTCCGCAGAGTACCCGTTTGGGTGATACCAGCGAGGTGCGCTCGCAACTGCACGCTCAACTGGCGCAGTGGCGTGGTACGCCGTATCGCTATGGCGGGCTGGATCACAATGGTATTGATTGTTCCGGCTTTGTTTATCTGACCTTCCGCGACCGATTCGGTCTGACGTTACCGCGCTCTACCGAGGAACAAACTGAAATCGGCACCCGCGTTGACCGCAGTGACTTATTGCCCGGCGATCTGGTCTTTTTCCGCACTGGCAGCGGCGAAAACGGGCTGCATGTCGGTATCTACGACAGTAATGACCAGTTTATCCACGCTTCTACCAGTCGCGGTGTAATGCGTTCATCGCTGAACAACGTTTACTGGAAACGGGCCTACTGGCAGGCCCGCCGCATCTGATTTTACGGCCGCCTGACGGTGGCCTGCTGTTTTCGGAGCCTCGTCATGCCCGCACTACGTTTGTTGATTTCCGACTCTGTCGATCCTTGGTTCAATCTGGCCGTGGAAGAGTGCATCTTTCGGCAAATGCCGCCGACGCAGCGAGTGCTGTTTTTGTGGCGAAACGCCGAAACGGTGGTGATTGGGCGGGCACAGAATCCGTGGAAAGAGTGCAACACCCGACGGATGGAACAAGATGGCATCAAGCTGGCCCGGCGCAGTAGCGGCGGTGGGGCGGTGTTTCATGACCTGGGTAATACCTGCTTCACCTTTATGGCGGGTAAACCGGGTTACGACAAAAGTGTCTCGACAGGGATCATCTTGCGCGCGCTGTCTGTGCTGGGAGTAAAGGCACAGGCGTCGGGGCGTAATGATCTCGTGATTGAAACGGCGGATGGTGTCAGGAAAATTTCCGGTTCGGCCTATCGGGAAAGTATTGACCGGGGATTCCATCATGGAACCTTGCTGTTGGCTGCCAACCTGTCGCGTCTGGCGGATTACCTCAACCCGGATAAAAAGAAATTGCAGGCGAAAGGCATTGCATCAGTACGTTCACGCGTGGCGAATCTGGTGGAATTATTGCCGGATATTCGCCATGAAACGGTGTGCAACGCCGTGACACAGGCGTTTTTCGAACACTATCAGGCGGCGTGTCAGCCGGAGATTATCTCGCCAGATGCGTTCCCTGATCTCCCGGGGTTCGCTGAGCGGTTCGCGCATCAGAGCAGTTGGGAATGGAATTTTGGTCAGGCACCGGAGTTTAGCCATACGCTGGATACCCGTTTTGACTGGGGCGGTGTAGAACTGCATTTTGATGTGGAGCGTGGTGTGATCAGTCGTTGCCAGCTGTTTACCGATAGCCTGAATCCTACCCCGTTGGAGGCGTTAGCCGCACGGTTGAGCGGTACCTTTTACCGCCCTGAAGCATTGCTTGCGGTAGGAGAGCAATTGGCTGTGGATTATCCGCAACAACACAATGAAATACGTACACTGACTGTCTGGTTATCGGAAAACGTGCGTTAATAATTTGAAATCTCTATTAGGGGTTTGTCTGAAAAGTGAAAAACGGATTGTTTTTAGACAGAGCCAAACGATAAATTAACATCGGTTTGGGCAGTAACCAACATGGTATTCGCGTGAAAAGGATGAGGATTATTTATCATATATTCTTACGGGTGTTTAGGCGTAGTTGAGTGATTAGACGCAGTGCCATCGACCCGCTTTGAATATTATTGTTAATAATCTTTAATGCTTCTGGAGTGATAGCAGCGAATAGGATCAGGTCAGGCAGCGCATTTTGTCTGACTGCTCGTTACGGCGGGTTCATCTTTTAACTCTGGCTATAACACTATGCGTATCCAGCTTGCAGTTGACTATGTCAGTCAGTATCACTTTTCTCCGATCTATCATCTGGACTCACGGTTACTGGCACTGGAGATGAGCGGACGTTTCAAGAACGAATCAGGTGGGTTCTCCGTCCCGCAGGCGATTTTACTGGGTATGCTGAATCGCCGCCAAAAGCAGACGTTGCTCAGAGAACAACTGGCGATCCTCAAAGAGAAATCAGCCTGGTTTATCCGTCATCGGGTTGCGGTGGTGCTGAAAATCGATCACACGCTGACGGAATTTCTGGTCGACGATACGTTGCTGGGGCGGGAATTTCGCGCGCTGCCTTTCCTGCAGCTTGAAATTAATGAGAATTTCCCCGATATATCATCCGGACGGGATAATCCTCTGCTGATGAAATTAAGTCAGTCGTTCCATTTATGGCTGGATGATTTTGGTTCCGGCAAAATGAATATGAAACCTTTCTATGACGGTGTCATTTCCAGTGTGAAAATGGATACGGCATTTACTAATAAATTATTAACGCGTCCTGTTTGTGTGTCTATTATTAACCCTATGTTACTGGCAATGAGAAAACAATGCCCCTCGCTAAAGGTGGTAGCAAAAGGGATAGATAATGTCGCGGGTTTTGAGAAGGCGCTTGAACTGAATGTTAACGCCGTTCAGGGGCAGTTATGGCCTTCTGTGTCGCCAGAGGCGCTGGATAATGTAGTGATGCCGGTAGCCTGTTACGGTTGACAGCTATCCTCGGTTGACCACTATCCTTTGACTACTATACTGGCGGATGCCGCACCCAGTGCGGTGTGGCATCTACCATGGCTATGTCGGCCCCGGTTATGTGATATGCACGCGCTTGTATGTTCCTATCCAACGTAACGTTTCTGTCGGTGTGTTCTTATCGGCTAATAGCCCTGTAGTTACTCCGTGTTAATTCTCCCGTTGCAGTTCTACACTGATGAAAAAGGGGGACGTTATGCCACATGACCTGCCGTTCAATAATCACTATCACCAGCAACTGCCGGGATATTATACCGAGCTGACGCCAACGCCGTTGCATGGCGCGCGGTTGTTGTATCACAACGTGTCCCTTGCGCAGGAACTCGGGTTATCCGCCGACTGGTTTGAAGGCGATAACCAGCGTATCTGGAGTGGCGAACGACTGTTGCCCGGTATGGCGCCGTTGGCTCAGGTGTACAGCGGCCATCAATTCGGCGTCTGGGCCGGGCAACTGGGTGATGGCCGCGGCATCCTCCTTGGGCAACAGCAACTGGCGGATGGCCGCACGCAGGACTGGCATCTCAAAGGTGCCGGGCTGACCCCGTATTCGCGTATGGGCGACGGTCGGGCCGTGTTGCGCTCCGTTGTGCGCGAATTTCTGGCATCGGAAGCGTTACACCACCTTGGTATTCCCACCACGCGCGCGTTAACCATCGTCAGCAGTGATCATCCGGTGCGACGTGAGCAGGAAGAGCGCGGGGCGATGCTATTGCGGGTGGCGGATAGCCATGTCCGTTTCGGGCATTTCGAACATTTCTATTACCGGCGTGAACCCGAGCAAGTCCGTCAGTTGGCAGAATACGTGATTGCCTGTCACTGGCCACAGTGGCAGCAGGACGCCGATCGCTATTATCTGTGGTTCAGTGATGTGGTAGCGCGCACGGCGAGGTTGATTGCACACTGGCAGGCGGTTGGATTCGCCCATGGAGTGATGAATACCGACAACATGTCCATTCTCGGGTTGACTATCGATTATGGCCCGTTCGGGTTTATGGACGACTATCAGCCCGATTATATTTGTAATCATTCGGATCATCAGGGGCGTTACGCCTTCGACAACCAACCCGCAGTGGCGTTATGGAATCTGCATCGTCTGGCGCAATCGCTGTCAGGGTTGATGCCCGTGGAGCGGTTGCAACAGGCGCTGAAGGGGTATGAATCTGCATTGATGCAGCGATTCGGTGAGCTGATGCGCGCTAAACTGGGGTTTGATACGCCGCAGGCGCAGGATAACGATCTGCTGGTCGGCTTGTTGCAACTGATGAAGCGGGAGCGGGCGGATTATACGCATATTTTTCGTCTATTGTCGGAAACGGAACGGCACAGCAGCCACTCCCCACTGCGCGATGTCTTTATCGACCTGGCGGCATTTGATGGGTGGTTCAGTGCGTATCGCCAACGGCTGATGCTGGAAAGCGCGGATGATACCGAGCGTCAGCAACGGATGAAACAGGCTAATCCGCGTTATATTTTGCGTAATTATCTGGCCCAGCAGGCGATTGATCTGGCAGAAAAAGAGGATGTCAGTGCGCTTGCCCGTCTGCATCAAACGCTGCAACAACCCTATGCCGAGCAACCCGATAAGGCTGATTTGGCCGCGTTACCGCCAGACTGGGGGAAGCATCTGGAGATTTCCTGCTCCAGTTAGATTCGTTTCGTCGGTATGCAACGCGGGTGAAGAAAAACACGATAACTGACTGTATGATGATGGGAATTACGGGGCCAGGGGACTCGTTATTTCCTATGACACGCCGTAAAATCAATGTAAGTCAGGGCTGCATCCTCCGTTTTTCCTGATGCGGGTTCAGCGACAAGGTCAATGCGTTGATGCATGGACGTCGTGTGTGGTAACCGCTCATCGGTGTGATGATAACGTGGATGCGAAACCATCCTGGCTGACAGCAACAACGCCAGTGGCTAAAAACGGCGTAATAAAAGCCGTGTCATTTTAAGTACAGGGGATAAATGGATGTTGGTAGTCAAACGAAATACGCAAAGACGGCTTTTGCGAGTAGCCGGTTCGATTTGGTTGGGTAGCGTATTGACTTCGTTTTCCGTTCAGGCGGCTTCACCCATGGTGTCCGGGAATGTGGCGGCGTCAGCGGTGACCCAAAATCACGCCTCCCAACATGATTCCTCTGTCACGGCAGGGTTGCCTGCCGGTATTACCCCTTACTACCTGAATGAGCTGACTGCGCTCTATTCGCGCCAGCATAAACGGCCGATATGGGGCGACACTCAGGCGGTAAAAGCCTTCCAGCAACAACTGGCGGAAGTAGCGCTATCCGGTGTTCAGCCGCAATTTACCACTTGGGTGAGCTGGTTAACCGATCCTAAATTGAACGGTTTTGCTCGCGATGTGGTGCTGTCTGATGCCATGTTGGGGTATATGCAATTTGTTGCCGGGGTAGAGAAAAATGGCAACAGTTGGCTATACGGCAGTGTTCCTTACAAACTGGCATTACCGCCGGTAGCGATGATGGAACAGTGGCAGCGGGCGATGGCGTCAGGTAATGGGGCTGCGTTTATTGCGTCACTGGCTCCCCATCATTCTCAGTATGCGAAAATGCATGTGGCACTGAAAGACATGCTGATGGATAAACGCCCCTGGCCGAAGCTGATGCTGGCGGATTCGTTGCGCCCCGGTGATGAAAGTAACGGGTTACCGGTACTGAGAGAAATTCTGTTGCGTACCGGCATGCTCAGCCAGAATAGTGCGGCTATGCCGCTGTTTAACGAGGCTTCGCCGGGTAATGCGTCCCCCTTGCGTTATGAGGGCGAACTTGTCGAGGCGGTAAAACGTTTCCAGCATTCACAAGGGTTGCAGGACGATGGCGTTATCGGCAAGCGTACCCGTGACTGGCTCAATGTGTCGTCGCAGATGCGCGCGACGCTGCTGGCGTTGAATATCCAGCGTTTGCGGCTGGTGCCGGACAATGTCAACAGCGGTATTATGGTCAACATCCCTAACTACTCGCTCATCTATTATCAGCATGGGGCGGAGATTTTGTCGTCCAGGGTGATTGTCGGCCAGCCTAAACGCAAGACGCCGTTGATGAGCACTTCACTGAGCAATGTGGTGATGAACCCGCCGTGGAACGTGCCTACTACGCTGACGCGTCAGGATATCATTCCCAAAGTGATTCAGGATCCAGGGTATCTGCAGCGCCACGGTTATACGGTGTTGTCGGACTGGACCGAGAGCGCCCAGCCTATCGACCCATCCATGATTGACTGGCCGATGGTGTCAGCCAGCAACTTCCCTTATCGCTTGCGTCAGGCACCGGGCGACAGCAATTCGCTGGGGCGCTATAAATTTAATATACCCAATACGGATTCTATCTATTTGCATGACACGCCTAACCATGCGTTATTCCAGAAAGATATCCGAGCGTTGAGTTCCGGGTGCGTGCGTGTTAACAAGGCTTCAGAACTGGCGGCGTTGTTGTTACAGGATGCCGGCTGGAACAATGCCCGCATTTCATCAACCCTGGAGCAGGGGAATACGACCTACGTGGCAGTGCGCCAGCGGATACCGGTGAACTTTTACTATCTCACCGCCTGGGTGGCTGACGATGGCAAGCCGCAGTTCCGCACAGATATTTACAATTATGATGACACGGTGAAAACCGGCGCACTGGCTTTGTCTAAAGTGGGATTATTATTACAGTAACTATCCGTAATTCGGGCAATTCCTGAATCGCGGCGGCGGGGTGGCGAAGTGGAAGCCAGTGAGAGTGGGCGTCGGTGCGCGGGTAAAGCGGGTTGACGGACCACTCCCAGGCAGTTAAGGTGCAAAGCGGTACATTTATGCACCATTTTTGCTTGTTGTTTTTCTCTTCGCTTCTTTTAGCCCAGGGTATGCAATCTTTATGGAATACATTGATAATCATCGACGCAAATGGTTGGCGATCGGCGGCGCGGCGTTAGGGATGGCGCTGTTACCGGGTCAGGCGCTGGCCTCGCTTTCCACCGCGCGTCCACGCATTCTCACGCTAAACAATATCAACACCGGTGAACATATTAAGGTCGAGTTTTTCGACGGTCGGCGTTATAACAAAGCAGAGTTATCCCGGTTAAACCATTTTTTCCGTGATTATCGGGCCAATAAAGTCAAAACTATCGACCCCGCGCTGTTTGATCAGCTATACCGCCTGCAGGTCATGTTGGGTACGACCAAGCCGGTACAGCTGATCTCGGGTTACCGTTCTTACAGCACCAATGAGGATTTGCGGTCGCACAGTAAGGGCGTGGCGAAACAGAGCTACCACACCCAGGGAAAAGCCATGGATTTCCATATTGAAGGTGTCCAGTTGGCGAATATCCGAAAAGCGGCGCTGAAAATGCGCGCCGGTGGTGTAGGGTATTACCCGCAGAGCAATTTTGTGCACATCGATACCGGCGCTGTTCGTACCTGGTAGTATTAGTACCTGCTGGTAGTATTAGTACCTGATAGAGAAAATGCAGGTGCCAGCCGGGCAATATCGGTGGTTTTATTCCCTGAATAAGGATGTCGAGTAGAAACGGAGCGGTATGAAGTACCAAATTATTCCTGTTACGGCCTTCAGCCAAAATTGCACCCTGCTGTGGTGTGAGAAAACGTTGCAGGCCGCTATTGTTGATCCCGGCGGCGAAGCCGACAAAATTAAACAGGCCGTAGCGCAGGCGGGGGTGACGGTAACCCAGATTCTGCTGACGCATGGTCATCTGGATCATGTTGGAGCGGCGGCGGCGTTGTCTGAATATTTTCAGGCTCCTATCGTTGGCCCACAGCGTGAAGACGCTTTCTGGCTGGATGGATTGCCGGCTCAGAGTCGTATGTTCGGCCTGAATGATTGCCCCCCGCTGACGCCAGCCCGCTGGCTGGAAGACGGTGATACTGTCACCGTGGGCGAATCCGTGTTATCAGTGTTGCATTGCCCAGGGCATACGCCGGGTCATGTGGTGTTTGTCGATAAGCAGGCGCGTTTTGCTCAGGTGGGTGATGTCATTTTCCGTGGTGGTGTAGGGCGTAGCGATTTCCCTCAGGGGAATCATCAGGCGTTGATAGCCTCTATCCGCACTAAGCTGTTCCCTTTGGGGGATGATATCGCGTTTATCCCGGGGCATGGTCCAATGTCTACCTTTGGTGAAGAACGCCGTACCAATCCGTTCGTACGTGATACCGAGTGATAACCGCGTTATCCACCTACAACAAAGCCAGCGGTGATGCTGGCTTTGTTGTTATTGCGTGACGCCCTGCCAGAAGCAGGGCGATGGTAGTCTATTACAGCACAGCGACAATGGCTTCGCACAACGGCGCCATGTTTTCCGGTGTCATACCGGCTACGTTGATGCGGCCCGAATTCACGGCGTAAATACCGAATTCGTTACGCAGACGCAGCACCTGGTCTTTATTGAGACCGCTGAAGGAGAACATGCCGTTCTGGTTGATAATAAAAGAGAAGTCTTGATTAGCGCCTTTTTCCTGCAAGGTGCTGACAAACAGGTGGCGCATGCGCTGGATGCGTTCGCGCATTGCCGTTAATTCCTGCTCCCAGATGTTGCGCAGCGATTCGTTAGACAACACGGTCGCCACCACTGCCGCACCGTGTGACGGCGGGTTAGAGTAGTTGGCGCGAATGCCTGCTTTGACCTGGCTGAATGCCGTATCGGCAATAGATGCGTCAGCCGCCACAATCGTGCAAGCGCCGACACGTTCGTTGTACAGACCAAAGTTCTTGGAATATGAACTGGCGACAATCAGTTCCTGATGTCTGGCAGCAAAAATACGCAGGCCTTCAGCGTCTTCCTCAAGACCACGGGCAAAGCCCTGATAGGCGAAGTCGAACAACGGCAGCCAGCCTTTCTCCTGTGCCAGCACCGCCAGTTGTTCCCACTGCTCTTTAGTCGGATCGATACCAGTAGGGTTGTGGCAGCAGCCGTGGAACAGAACGACATCACCCGCCTGGGCTGCGCTCAGGCTGGTCAGCATGCCGTCAAAATCCAGCTTGTGGTTAGCCGCATCGTAGTAGGTGTAATCACAAACTTCGAGACCGACAGCGGCAAAAACGTTTTTGTGGTTCGGCCAGCTTGGGTTGCTCACCCAAATGCGCGTGGCGCTGGTCTGGTTGGCAATGAAGTCTGCCGCCACGCGTAAGCCACCGGTGCCGCCCGGTGTCTGTGCGGTGCGTGCACGTTTGTTCGCAATGATGTCACTCTGCTTACCAAATAACAGCTCCTGAGTGCAGCGGGCGAATTCCGGTATGCCGTCAATACTCAGGTAGTTTTTGGTGGTTTCTGTTTCCAGCAGTAACTGCTCTGCTTTTTTTACGCTGGTGAGTACAGGTGTCTTGCCGGTTTCGTCTTTGTAGACCCCAATCCCCAGGTTGATCTTATGGGGACGTTCATCAGCGCGAAACAGATCGGCCAACCCCAGAATCGGGTCAGCGGGTGCGGCAGAGATTTTTTCAAACATTGCGAAGTAATCCATGACAGAGAATAAACAGAAATAGCAGGTTAACGCCAGCGTTCGGCTTTGCCAACCGTTTGCATCAAAAGAAACGGAAATAATGAGAGCAGTGGGGCAGTCGGGATTTTTTCCCGATACCCATGACAAAGGCAGCGTATACACTGTCGTTATCGTGTGTATCGGGAATCGTGCGGGTTGTCAGAACTGATATACCAGACCGGTGAACAGGGTGTCATCGGTCTTTCTGGCAAACGGATTATTGGTACTGCTAATCAGGTTGCGCAGATAGGCGACATTCATCACCATGTTCTTATTAAAGGTGTAATTCACCCCTAAACTGACGTAGCGGGTAATGTATCCGCTGGTACCTTGCCCGATGCCAGTCTCATCGTATGCCCTGGCGGCGATATAGGCTAAAGATGGCGTCAGTCCCACATCAAAGTGATACTGCGCAACCGCCTCGAAGATTCTGGTTTTATCGGCAAAGGCGGTGGTGGACGTACCGATGAAGGTCAGGTTGTGGAATAGGCCATACATAACCGCGAGATAGGCGCTGTTGGCATCGTATTTTATCCCCGCAGCCCAGGCGTCGGCCTTGTCGCCCTCATTGGTTGCGCGTTGTACCGTGGTACGGTTAACGGTTTCGTAAGAAGCGATAACACCCAGACCACTGGGGGATACATACGCGGACGACACACCCACACCATTACCGACCTGAAGGGCGGGGTTGCTGGAATCTGTGTGTGCAGACTGATACTGCAAACCGACATCCCACCCGTCGACCAGACCAAAAAAATTCTTGTTGCGATAGGTCGCGACGCCAGCAGTACGGCCAGTAATACTGTCGGTATAGCCTTGATCACCGCCAAACTCTGGCAACACATCGGTATAGGATAAGCCGTCGTAAGCGATGCCTTTATTCCTGCCATAGTCGATACTACCAAGTTGACGAAATTTCAAACCCGCATACGCATAGCGGGTTTTCCCGTTTACCGCGTTGGTGTCTTCCGCCTTACTGGCATCAAAGTGGTATTCGTAATTGCCGTAACCAGTAATATCCTGGTTTATCTGCGTCTCGCCTTTTATTCCCAGCCTTGCATACGTCGAATCACCATTCCCTTTGAAACTGTTAGTTTTATCGCCAAAGTAATAACCTGCCCGCACCTTGCCATACAGATCAAGTTTATTACCTTGGTTATTATAAACGTCAGCCGCGCTGGCCAGTCCGCCGGAAAACAAGCATACCGCTACCGCTGACATCGTTATCAGATGTTTCATCACCCTTACCCTCATAACCTGTTAATGTGCGCTGCGGCATTTCTGCCAAACAGCAAAGAGAAGCCGTTGGAGTATTGTTAGTTTTTTGTTTTTTTCGGCTGCAGTCTCACATCCTGGAAGGGAGGGAACCAGACTGAATGTGATACGAGAGTGGTAGGGGTGCAATATTATGTTTTTATCCGAATAAAATTATTATATTTCATTTTTATTTCTATTTTTACATAGAATAAACAAGGGGTTGTCTGTTCTTTACTTTGTGGTGGTTTTATTAATTTTAGATGTGATTTTCAATACCGATGTCAGAGATCTGCATCAACAGGACTGGATATCACTGTGGAAGACCATTAAGGTCAGCACCCATTTCTCATGATGGTGCGAAGTCAGAATGCATTTCTCTTTTTAAAGGGAAGGGGGCCAGACAAGAAAAAGCCGGGGAATATCCCCCGGCTTTACACAACGTCACTTCAGAGAAGTGAAGCTGGATTAGAACTGGTAGGTCAGGCCAGTAAAGACACTGTTGCCAGTTTTGGCGCCAGTAGGGTTGCTATCTTTGTTAATCAGGTTGATTGCGTACTCAACAGAAGCAGACATGTTTTTGTTGAATGAGTAGGTAGCGCCCACGCTGACATATTTGGTCAGGTAACCGTTAGCCATAGTAGTTGTATCATCATAGCCTTTAGCTGAAACGTATGCTAATGACGGCTTCAGACCAAAATCGAAGCTGTATTGAGCAACGGCTTCAAAAACTTTTGTTTTATCAGCAAACCCACCCAGAGCTTTAATAAAGCTCAGGTTATGGTACTCAGCATAGGTAGTTGCAAGATAGATATTGTTTGCGTCATATTTCAGGCCAGTAGCCCAAACTTCCGCTTTGTCACCTTTACCTAACTTAGTGTTGTTTACCTGTGAGCTTGTACGGTCTGCTTTCGCATAAGACGCGATTACGCCAACACCGATAGGAGAGGTGTAGGATGAGGAGATACCCCAACCATCACCTGTCTGTTTCGACAAGTCTGTCGAGTCTTCATGTTTGGCTTGGTATTGCACTCCGAAATCCCAGCCTTGTACCAGACCGAAGAAGTTTTTGTTGCGATAAGTGGCCAGACCGGAACTACGGCCAGTAATACTATCGGTATAGCTGCTGTCACCACCCCATTCCGGCAGAACGTCGGTATAAGAGATACCGTCGTAAGCGATACCGCGGTTACGGCCATAATCAAAAGAACCGAAATCAGCAAATTTCAGACCGGCATAGGCATAACGGGTTTTACTGTTACCGTTACTGGAGTTAGTGTCTTCAGCTTTTGCAGCGTTGAATTCATATTCAAAGCGGCCATAGCCAGTCAGATCGTTGTTGATTTTGGTCTCGCCGGTGAAACCCAGGCGTGTATAGGTTTTATCGGTATGGCCGAAAAGACTGTCTGTATTATCACCAAAAATATAACCAGCATGCAGTTTACCGTTGAGGTTCAACTTGTTGCCGTCTTTGTTATAGATTTCTGCTGCGTTAGCTGCGCCGGCAGCCAACAGAGCCGGGATTACCACTGCCAGAATATTACGTTTCATCATTATAAATAACCCTCATTGTGTTGGTTCACGCCCACTCATTTTTGCAGAACAATCTGAACTGAACTTCTGCATTATGGCGGTGTCTTATGTGTCCAAACGCAGTGTTTCATTCACAATGATGATTATCCACTCCATAAATGCTACCAATTACTGGTTTGAGAAACACTTTGTTTTATTTTGTATCTATATGTAAAGTTTGGGGCGCGTCACATTCTGATTTAGCGCAACTCTTCCTGTATAAGTAATTTTTACCCTTATCTTCTTTATTATTTACTTCTTTATCATAAGGTTATAATTTTCTCTTGTAATAAAAAACATGCATAATCGACATTATTTTTTCATATGTAGTATGTTTTTTTGTCACAAAAACTGCGTATGCTGCGCGTTGCCGCTGTTTTTGTGTTTTGGGCGTTAGGGTTACACGCCACGACCGTTGCAGGTAAAATATTGTGCATACTATGTATGTTTTTGTGAAAAAAAATGCCGATCAACACGTGATCGGCATTTTGAATTGACGTTCAGTATTACGACAAAGTCGTTAACACTGATAGTGATTAGAACTGGTAAATTGCACCAACAGCGACGGTGTTGCCAGTAGAAACGCCGTTCGGGTTGTTGTCGCTCTTAATCAGGTTGATGTCATATTCAACCAGGGTAGAGAAGTTCTTGTTGAATGCATAGGTTGCACCCACGCTGACATATTTACGCAGGTAGCCGCTGGTTTGTGCTGCATCATCATCAGCCTTGGCAGACACATAACCCAGAGACGGTGTCAGACCGAAGTCGAAGTTATACTGAGCAACAGCTTCGAACACTTTTGTCTTGTCGTAAGCAGAAGTGGCAGCTGCGTTTTTGTAAGACAGGTTGTGGTATTCGCCGTAGGTAGTAGCAACATAGATGTTGTTAGCATCATACTTCAGGCCAGTTGCCCATGCTTCGGCTTTTTTACCATGACCATCAGCTGTTTGTTTATTAGTACGGTCAGCTGCGGTGTAAGAACCAATCACACCCACGCCAAACGGTGCGGTGTAAGAAGAGGAAATCGCCCAACCGTCGCCGGTATTTTTTCTGGTTTGAGTAGAGTCGTCATGCTTGGCTTGGTAGCCCAACGCGAAGTCCCAGCCATCAACCAGGCCGAAGAAGTTTTTGTTGCGATAGGTAGCAACGCCTGAATTACGGCCAGTCAGGTTATCAGTATAAGATGAGTCACCGCCTTGCTCCGGCAGTACGTCAGTGTAAGACAAGCCATCGTAGCCGACTGCGCGGTTACGGCCGTAATCCAAAGAACCGAAATCACCAAATTTCAGGCCGGCATAAGCATAACGGGTTTTACTGCCGGTATTGCTGCTAGGCAGGCTATTAGTATCTTCAGCGTTGCTGGCGTCAAACTGGTATTCAAAACGACCATAACCAGTCAGGTCGTTATTGATCTTAGTTTCGCCCTTGAAGCCCAGACGGGTATAAGTCTGGTCACCAGTACCAAACACACTCTTATCCTGATCACCAAAATAGTGAGCGGCTTCGATCTTACCAGTCAGGTCCAGTTTGTTGCCGTCTTTGTTGTATACTTCAGCTGCGTTAGCTGCACCAGCAGCCAACAGCGCAGGGATTACCACTGCAAGAATATTGCGCTTCATCATTATTACCCTCATTGGTGTTATTCAGACATCTGCATCACAGTAAAAAAAACTTAACGGAACTTTGTTGTGAATGCAGTTGTCTTCCTGTGTCTGCACGCAGTTTTCCATTCACCCGCGCGTTAATCTACCGTTAAAATGATACAAATTCACAAATGGCGTAACTATTGGAAAATATGTATTTCAATTTGTAAAAATTGCGGAACTTTGTGAGCTATCTCTAAAACAAAAAAAAGAGCACCATCTCAGGTGCTCTTCTTTGTTACATATATCTGTTTTTCTTATGTTATTTTTTGCTTAGAACGTGGCGTTGCGCGGCGTACGCGGGAACGGAATGACATCGCGCACATTTTGTACACCGGTTACATACGCTATCAAACGTTCAAAACCGAGACCAAAACCCGAATGCGGGATGGTGCCGTAGCGACGCAAATCGCGGTACCACCAGTAGTCTTCTTTACTCAGTCCCATCTCTTCCAGACGGATATCCAGTTGCTCCAGACGCTCTTCACGTTGTGAGCCACCGATAATCTCGCCGATGCCCGGTGCCAGTACGTCCATCGCCGCCACGGTTTTGCCGTCGTTGTTCATACGCATATAAAAGGCTTTGATGTCTTTCGGGTAGTTCTTCACCACGACCGGGGCCTGGAAGTGTTTCTCTGCCAGATAGCGTTCGTGCTCGGAGGAGAGATCGATACCCCAGGATACCGGGTTCTCGAACGTCTGCCCGCAGTTTTCCAGAATCGTGATGGCGTCGGTGTAATCCACCTGAGCGAAATCAGAGGTGACAAAACGCTCCAGACGGCTGACAGCGTCTTTATCCACGCGTTCGGCGAAGAATTTCATGTCATCAGCACGTTCTTCCAGTACGGCCTTAAATACAAATTTCAGCAGGTTTTCCGCCAGCGCAGCAACGTCATCCAGTGTCGCGAAGGCGACTTCCGGTTCAATCATCCAAAACTCTGCCAGGTGGCGGCTGGTATTGGAGTTTTCCGCACGGAAGGTCGGCCCGAAGGTATAGATTTTAGACAGGGCGCAGGCGTAGGTTTCGCCGTTAAGCTGGCCGGATACGGTCAGAAAAGCTTCTTTACCGAAGAAGTCTTCGCTGAAATCGACTTTGCCCTGATCGTCACGCGGCAGGTTTTCCAGGTCCAGCGTGGAAACGCGGAACATTTCACCTGCGCCTTCGGTATCGGAAGCGGTAATGATAGGGGTAGAGACCCAATAGAAACCGTTCTGATGGAAGAAGCGATGAATAGCCTGCGCCAGTGTGTGGCGCACACGGGCGACAGCACCGATCAGGTTGGTACGAGGGCGTAAATGCGCGACTTCACGCAGATATTCGATACTGTGGCGCTTAGCCGCCATCGGGTACGTGTCCGGGTCATCCACCCAGCCGACAACTTTGAGTTCGGTGGCCAGCAGTTCGAAGCTTTGGCCTTCGCCGGGAGATTCCACTACCTTGCCGGTGACTTCTACCGAGCAGCCGGTGGTCAGGCGCAAGATGTCGCTCTGATAATTAGCAAGATTATTATTGACGACAGCCTGTAGCGAATCAAAGCAGGAACCGTCATAGACGGCAATAAAGGAAATACCGGCTTTAGAGTCTCTCCGGGTACGTACCCAGCCGCGCACGGTGACGTCACTGTCAACGGCGACACGGCCTTGCAGTACGTCGACTACAGGCACTACGCTCATAACATTCTCTCTATTGATGAAATTTAATGGGTGAAATGTAATGGTTCACTGCCCAAATACGGGCGTTTCGTTATGTTACTTGTCGTCGGGCAGGACACAAGCAGAAATCACCGGAACGTGGCAAGTTTTATGCGATTCCGGTGTTACTGGCTTAAAGAGTAGTCAGTCTTACAGGTGGTGTACGACTCAGGAGGCTTTTTTCACGCGGGGCAGGTCAAAGGCTTTACGCAGCGCACTGACAAAAGCCTGATCCTGACAAATGGTTTTTCCCGGGCTATCAGACAGCTTGGCCACCGGTTTGCCGTTGCACTCCACCAGTTTGATAACGATATTCAGCGGCTTCACTCCCGGAATATCACAGGTCAGGCGGGTGCCGATACCAAAGACAACGTTGATGCGTTGCCCGAAGTGGCGATAAAGATGCAGTGCTTTTTCCAGATTGAGATTATCGGAAAACACCAGCGTTTTTTCCATCGGGTTGATATCCAACGCATGGTAATGGGCGATAGCTTTTTCACCCCATTCAATCGGGTCGCCGGAATCATGGCGTAACCCCTGATAACGGCGGGCGAATGAACGATCAAAGTCGCGTAGGAACGCATCCATGGTGATGCAATCGGTAAGAGCGATGCCGAGTTGATCGGGATATTCCAACAGCCAGGCATCCAGTGCCGCCCGCTGACTGTTCGCCAGCGTCTGACTGATTTGCTGATGCGCCTGGAACCATTCGTGCGCCTGAGTGCCGACCGGTGCCAGTTGCAGGCGACGCGCCAGGTCATAATTGCTGGTGCCGATCAGGTAAGGGAATTGTGCTTTCAGGGTGCGTACTATTTGGTGCTGGACTTCACGAGAGAAGCGGCGACGGGTACCGAAATCCATCAGTTTGAAGCGGCTAAGATCGACATCGGCGCTGTGCTGGCGGAAACTTGCCAGCGTATGGTGCAACTGGTCGAGTGCGGCATCGATATGTCCGCCCGGTGTGCGGGCACGATGGACCACTTCACTGATGACCGCCAGTAACGGGACTTCCCACAAAATGACTTCGCGCCACGGTCCGGTGATCCGAATATCCAGTTTACCCTGATGGTTGCGAACCTGGATCTGCGACGGGTTGAAGCGGAAAGTCTTCAGCCAGGCGAGGTAGTCGGTGTTGAAAAAGGGCAGCGAGGAGAGGTAGGCGTACTCATCGTCGTGCAACGACAAGTGGCTCATGGCCTCCACTTGTGCCCGAATCTCATCGGCGTAGTGCCCTAACAACTCATCGCCGCGACAGCGAAATTCCGCCGCCACATGCACATCATAATAGTGGTGGAATACCGCCTGCTGCATATGCAATTTGTAGGCGTCAGTATCCAGCAATGAGGTCAGTATCGGGGCTGTGTGTAAAGTCATAATGCGTTACCGCATCCTCGTTTAATACAATTTACAAGTTAATTTTACAAGTTAATGCAAGTGACTGGATGGTCATCGGCAGCGAGAGCACGCTGTCTGTTCAACTGGGCTTATCACATCATATTGGGAGGATGAAGGCGAGATTCAATCGTGCGATTGTGACAAAAAAGTAGCTGTTTTACGCGCTGTTTACCATGAGTGATTGAATTATAATGTTTTTTATACTAAACAAAATTACCCGAAAAAACCTGTCGTCGCCGCACGCCGTAGGGTATGACAGGAAAGTTTGCATTCCGGCAGTCACTCCCCTTTAATAGACGTAACAGCCTGTTGAATAACGGAACTGCGCATAAAGTAAACGGAATAAACCGCGTAACCTGATGATCATAGGGTGACCTGAGCGCCTCTGGCGTGGCGTTGTACCGGGTTCGCTGTTTAACCTTGTTTACTGTGTGAATATATAAAGGACGTCATCGTCGCCTGGCGAATGTTACGGATGATGGACATCCGATAACATCTGGTGTGCTCGCAATATAAAACCGGTATTCACGGATAATGTGCTGCATGAATAAAAACGTGCTTCGTGAATAACGTGCTTCATGAATAAGAAAGGAAGCAGATGGGCCACCGGAACACGTCTTACCGCCACTATTACTGCTGTCATTAAGGTAATCAGTCATGAGTCAACAACCACAAGTCAAATACCGGCACGATTACCGTGCGCCGGACTACACCATTACCGACATCGCACTGGATTTTGATCTGCATCCGGAAAAGACCCGGGTGGTGGCCGTCAGTCAGGTCGTGCTGCAAGGAGAAAAGGGCGCGGCGCTAAAACTGAATGGTGAAGGGCTAACCCTGCTGAGTGTCCAGGTCGATGGGCAAGACTGGCAGGCACATCGCTTACTGGACGATGGCCTGGAACTGACCGGCGTGCCGGAAAAATTCACCCTGCGGATTGAAACGGAGATTAACCCGGCGGCGAACAGTGCGCTGGAAGGGTTATATCAGTCGGGTGACGCACTGTGTACGCAGTGTGAGGCCGAAGGATTCCGCCACATTACCTATTATCTCGACCGGCCGGATGTTCTGGCGCGTTTTACCACCCGTGTTACTGCCGACAAAGCCCGTTACCCGTACCTGCTTTCCAATGGTAACCGCGTTGGGCAGGGCGAAGCGGAGAATGGGCGTCACTGGGTGGAATGGCAAGACCCGTTCCCGAAACCTTGCTACCTTTTTGCGCTGGTTGCCGGTGATTTTGACGTGTTGCGCGACACCTTTGTCACCCGTTCCGGCCGTGATGTCGCGTTGGAGCTGTTTGTCGATCGCGGCAACCTCGATCGAGCCGACTGGGCGATGACCTCGCTGAAAAACGCCATGAAGTGGGATGAAACCCGTTTTGGGCTGGAATACGACCTCGACATTTATATGATCGTGGCGGTGGATTTCTTCAATATGGGGGCGATGGAAAATAAAGGGTTGAACATTTTCAACTCCAAGTTTGTGCTAGCCAAAGCCGAAACCGCCACCGACAAGGACTACCTCGGTATCGAGGCAGTGATAGCCCACGAGTATTTCCACAACTGGACCGGTAACCGCGTGACCTGCCGCGACTGGTTCCAGCTTAGCCTGAAAGAAGGGCTGACGGTGTTCCGTGATCAGGAGTTCAGCTCTGATGTCGGTTCCCGCCCGGCTAACCGGATCGACAACGTGCGGGTGATGCGTGGCGCACAGTTTGCCGAAGACGCCAGCCCGATGTCCCACCCGATTCGCCCGGATCAGGTTATCGAAATGAATAACTTCTATACCCTGACGGTGTATGAAAAAGGGTCGGAAGTGATTCGTATGATGCACACGTTGCTGGGCGAAGAGAAATTCCAGGCGGGGATGCGTCTCTATTTTGATCGTCATGACGGCAGCGCGGCGACCTGTGATGACTTTGTGCAGGCGATGGAGGACGCTTCCAGTGTCGATCTGTCGCAGTTCCGTCGCTGGTATAGCCAGTCCGGCACGCCGGTCGTGACGATTCGTGACGACTATGACGCGGCAACCCACCAGTACCATCTGCATGTCAGCCAGATGACGCCTGTCGGTGCCGATAAACAACCCAAACTGCCACTGCATATCCCGCTGGATATTGAACTGTACGATAGCGAAGGGAAGGTTATCCCGCTGCGTCAGAAAGGCCAGAAACTGGGCTCGGTACTGAACGTCACCGAAGCTGAGCAAACGTTCGTGTTTGATGAGGTTCCTTGTCAGCCGGTACCGTCGTTGCTGCGTGAATTCTCCGCGCCGGTCAAATTGAACTATCCGTGGAGTGATGAGCAACTGACGTTCCTGATGCGTCATGCCAGCAATGCCTTTTCCCGTTGGGATGCCGCTCAGAGCCTGCTGGCGAACTATATTCGCCTGAATGTAGCGCGCCATCAGCAAAAACAACCGCTATCGTTACCGATGCATGTGGTAGACGCCTTCCGTGGCGTATTGCTGGATGACGGTCTGGACCCGATGCTGGCGTCGCAGATTCTGTCGCTGCCGAGCGAAAACGAAATGGCGGAACTGTTTGAGGTTATCGACCCGGAAGCTATCGCGGCGGTGCGTCAGTCACTGACTCAGACGCTGGCGCAGGAAATGGCGGACGAATTGCTGACGGTATACCGTGCCAATAAACTGCCTTCTTACCGAGTGGATCAACAGGACATGGGTAAACGCGCCCTGCGTAACCTGTGCTTGCACTATCTGGCGTTTGCCGAGAGAGAACAGGCTGACAAGCTGGTGTCGGTGCAATTTGCGCAGGCGGACAACATGACGGATTCGCTGGCGGCGATGGCGGCCTCGGTAGCGGCGCAGTTGCCGTGCCGGGATGGTTTGCTGGCGGCGTTTGACGAACGCTGGCATCAGGATGGCCTGGTAATGGACAAATGGTTTGTTCTGCAAGCCAGCAGCCCGGCCAGCGACGTGCTACACCGGGTTCGTGACTTGCTCAACCACCGCTCCTTTAGCCTGAACAACCCGAACCGGCTGCGCTCGCTGATAGGATCGTTCTGTGCGGGCAACCCATCGGCGTTCCACGCTCAAGACGGCAGTGGCTATCAGTTCCTGACCGAGATGCTTACCGAACTGAACACCCGCAACCCGCAGGTGGCGTCACGTCTGATTGAACCGCTGATCCGTCTCAAACGTTACGACTCAGCCCGTCAGGCACTGATGCGACAGGCGCTGGAAACCCTCAAAGGGCTGGAAAACCTCTCCGGCGACCTGTTTGAGAAGATTACCAAGGCGCTGGACGCGTAATATCGCCCTATCCTGACGGCATCTGCCTGATAGGATAACGGTAATAAAAAACCACCGCTGCTCGCAGACGGTGGTTTTTTTACACCCTGAGTGGGTACACCTGTCAGGCGTGCGCCTGTGAAGGGTAGAGGGGTTCGCGAGCAGCAGGTGCTAAAATTCGCTCCAGCACTTGCGCTTCCAGCTCTGCCAGCCGGGCAGAGCCGCGACGGCGCGGCCGTGGCAGGTCAATCGTTATATCCAGCCCGACCTGACCGTCTTCTATCAGGATAACCCGGTCGGCGAGGGTCACCGCCTCGCTGACGTCATGCGTCACCAGCACCACGGTGAAGCCTTGCTGTAGCCACAGTGATTCAATCAGCCCTTGCATCTCGATACGGGTCAGCGCGTCGAGTGCGCCCAGTGGTTCGTCCAGCAATAACAGGCCGGGATGATGGATCAACGCCCGTGCCAGTGCCACCCGCTGCTTTTGGCCGCCGGAGAGTGCGGCTGGCCAGTCGGTAGCCCGTGGCGATAAACCGACAGCCTCCAGTGCCTGATGCGCGTCAGGACGCCAGTCACCGCGCAACCCTAACCCGACATTATCGATCACCCGTTTCCATGGCAGCAGGCGGGCTTCCTGAAACATCAACCGGATATCATCGCGAGCCTGATGTAGCGGGGCACGACCGGCCAACAGTTCACCCTGGCTGGCGTGTTCCAGACCGGCCAGCAGTCGCAGCAGTGTACTTTTACCGCAGCCGCTGCGACCGACTACCGCCACGAACTGGCCGGACGGAATATGCAGATGCACGTCATTTAAGATAGTGCGCTGGCCATAGCGTTTGGTCACACCATTGATCAAAAGCGGTGTGCCGACGTTCAGGCGCGCGGGGGGAGTAGGGGTGAATGTCATGCGTGTTCCTCCGTTCGTTGCCAACTGGGGTGCCAGCGTAGCCAGAGGCGCTCCAGCGTCAGGGCGATGATATCCGCCAGTTTGCCCAGCAGGGCGTACAGAATAATCGCTACCACCACCACATCAGTTTGTAGAAATTCGCGTGCGTTCATCGCCAGATAGCCGATGCCGGAACTGGCGGATATCGTTTCCGCCACAATAAGCGTCAGCCACATCAAGCCGAGCGAAAAGCGCACACCGACCATGATCGACGGTAGCGCACCGGGCAGCACGACTTCGCGGAACAGCCGAAAACCCGATAACCCGTAACTGCGCGCCATTTCCAGCAAGCCGCTGTCGATGGTGCGGATGCCGTGGTAGGTGTTGAGGTAAATGGGGAACAGGGTGCCGAGCGCCACCAGAAAAATCTTGGCGCTTTCATCAATGCCAAACCACAGGATCACCAGCGGGATCAGCGCCAGATGCGGCACATTGCGCAGCATCTGCATGGACGTATCGAGCAGGCGCTCACCGGTGCGGGATAACCCGGTAATGAACCCCAACACCAGCCCCAGCGTGCCGCCGATGGCAAACCCGGTCAGCGCACGCCAGGTGCTGATGCTAAGGTGCTGCCACAGTTCACCACTGCGTATAAGCCGCCAGAAGGTATGGGTGATTGCCTGCGGTGACGGCAGAATGCGGGTGGAAAGCCAGCCAGCGCTGGACGCGAGTTGCCAGAGCGCCACCAGCAGTAACGGCAGCAACCAGGGCGTCAGGCGTGCGGTGATCGGTGTCAGAATCCTCAGCATCGGCCTGCTCCTTAGCTTTGTGCCGCTTTGAGCAGCGGGACGAACTCGTTGCCGACGATTTCGCCCTGTGAGCGTAGCGGCTGTGGCTGCGGCACCTCGGGTACCGCGACATCCAGATGCGGGAACAGCAATTCGCCCACGCGATAGGCCTCTTCCAGATGCGGGTAGCCTGACAACACAAAGGTATCGATACCCAAGTCGGCATATTCCTGAATGCGCTGCGCCACTGTCTGCGGGTCACCGACCAACGCTGTCCCCGCGCCGCCACGTACCAGACCGATGCCGGCCCACAAATTGGGGCTGATCTCCAGCTTGTCACGGCGACCGCCATGTAACGCCACCATCCGCTGCTGGCCCACGGAGTCAAAACGTTTCAGCGATGCCTGTGCTTCGGCGATGGTGTCGTCATCCAGCCGGGAGATCAGGCGATTGGCGGCCTGCCACGCCTCTTCATTGGTTTCACGTACAATCACGTGCAGGCGGATGCCGAAACGTACGCTACGCCCTTGTGCTGCGGCTTTGGCCCGAACACGTTCGATCTTTTCTTTCACCTGCGCGGGAGGCTCACCCCAGGTGAGGTAAAGCTCTACCTGTTCGGCTGCCAGATCCAGCGCCGCATCGGATGAACCGCCGAAATACAGCGGTGGGCGTGGCTGTTGTACCGGTGGGTAGTGCAGTTTGGCGCCTTTGACCTGAATGTGCTTGCCATCGTAATCGACGGTTTCGCCTTCCAGCACCCGCCGCCAGATGCGGGTAAACTCGGCCGAAGCCTCATAGCGCTGTTCATGATCGAGGAACAGGCCTTCTGCGGCCAGTTCTTCCGGGTCACCGCCGGTCACCAGATTAAACAACGCCCGCCCGTTAGACAGTCTGTCCAGCGTGGCGGCCTGACGAGCGGCCAACGTTGGCGAGATAATTCCCGGTCGTAACGCCACCAGAAAACGCAAACGTTGCGTGACTGGGATCAGTGACGATGCCACCAGCCAGGAGTCTTCACAGGAGCGTCCGGTGGGGATCAGCACGCCGCCGAATCCCAGGCGATCCGCTGCCTGGGCTATCTGTTGCAGGTAACTGTAATCAACCGGGCGGGCATTTTCGCCGCGGCCAAAATAGCGGCCGTCACCGTGAGTAGGCAGAAACCAGAAAATATTCAGACTCATTTGTATCGTCTCCATGCAATCGTGCTGAGAATTAGGGGGTGACCGGCGCGTGCCAGATGCGGCTGGCGACATCCAGTCGGGTGGGGATCAGATGGTTTTCGTAAAACAGATCGGCGGTGTGCTGCTGGGCCTGCAAGGTACGCTCATCCACCGGCTTAATCACCGTAATAGGCCGGTGATCGAAATAGGTGCTGATGACGGCTTCGGGTAGCCCCATGGCATTCGCCAGCAGCGTGACGCTTTGCGCTCGCTGGCTGATGGTCAGGGCATCGGCCTGGGTCAGGGTGTTGAGCACCTGTTGCAGGAACGTACCGTATTGCTCGGCATAATGGCGTGAGGCCAGATAGAAAGACCCGGTCAGGTTCAGGTCCGTACCGTCGGCCAGAACGCGGACACCCCCTTGCAACAGCGCTGCCGAGTAGTAGGGATCCCAGATAGTCCAGGCATCGACGTTGCCTTGCTGGAAAGCGGCACGGGCGTCTGCCGGTGTCAGATAAGCAGGCTGAATATCGGTGAATGCCAGACCGGCTTTTTGCAGGTTACGCAGCAACAGGTTATGCGAGCTGGAGCCTTTCTGGAACGCTACTTTGCGGCCTTTCAGGTCGGCGACGGTCTTGATGGGGCTGTCGTCCCGGACCAGAATCACCTCGGCTTTGGGCTTCGGCGGTTCGACGCCGATATAAACCAGATCGGCACCGGCAGCCTGAGCAAACAGCGGCGGAATATCACCGGTACTGCCGACATCAATACTGCCGATATTTAGCGCTTCAAGCATTTGCGGCCCGGCAGGAAATTCAATCCAGCTAATTTTGGTATGCGGGAATTGCTTTTCCAGCAACTGGTGAGTTTTAGCCAGCACCAGGCTGACCGAGCCTTTCTGAAAACCGATACGCAATTGTTCGGGGGCGTCATCGGCATGGGCGACAGCGGATACGCTAACAGCGGCGGTGAAAAGCAGCGTCAGGGCAGTGTGTTTAATCGCAGACAGCATGACATTTTCCTTCTATTTAATTCCGGGTCAGGCACTGTGGCGCAGCGGTTCAGGCTGACGGCGAATCAATGCCTGAAAGAAAAGGTGCAGCGCCTCGTGCAGACGCGTTTCCAGCGCATCGTGAAAATGTGGGGTGCGATCGTAGTGGCTTATCTGGCTGTCATCGGCGAAGACGCCTTGCAGGATTTCCTGTGCTTTGAGCGCGTTTAGCACCGGCTTGAGGCTGTAGTCCATCGCTAACATGTGAGCGACGGAACCGGCGGTGGCAAGTGGCAACACCACTTTATGTTCCAGTGCGCGCTCTGGCAGCACGTCCAGTAAGGTTTTCAGGCCGCCAGAAAACGACGCTTTATAAATTGGGGTAGCGATCAGCACGCCTTCGGCGCTGGCGAGCTGTTCGTTCAGGGTTTGCAACGCCGGGCTGTCGAAGCGGGCATTGAGCAGGTCTTCCGGCGGGAAATTGTGCAAGTGCCAGGGCAACACCTCGACGCCTTTGGCTTCCAGCCATTTTCCAGCGTGGTGTAGTAAAGCCGTTGACCGGGAAGGGTAGCGGGGGCTCCCTGCCAGCGTGATAACGCGCATAGTGACTCCTTATAACCAAAAATCAGCATTTGTCACGATTTAATAACTGTTTGGCTAGTCTGGCAGAGGAGGGAGAGGGTCGGAAAATGATTTATTGTGGAATGAAAAGTGAAAAAACGGATAAAAAAGCCTCAACCCAGAGGTGAGAGAGGAAAACGATTGCGTTGTTGCGGCGTTTTTTTAGCCCAGGTCAATTCCCTTTCGCCCGTTGATGGATGATAATACGCCCCCGGTTTATAACCGGGAATCCAGGAGAAGTCATGTATCCCCTCATTCGTAAAGCGTTATTCCAGCTCGACCCCGAACAGGCGCACGAGTTTACCCTGCATCAGTTGCGCCGTATCACCCACACCCCCTTTGAATGGCTGGTTCGTCAGTCAGTCCCTACCAAGCCGGTAACCTGCATGGGGCTGTCGTTTCGCAACCCGCTGGGGCTGGCCGCCGGGCTGGATAAAGACGGCGAGTGCATTGATGCGCTCGGCGCGATGGGGTTCGGCTTTATCGAAGTCGGCACCGTGACACCGCGTCCGCAACCGGGTAATGACAAGCCGCGCCTGTTTCGGGTGGTGGAAGCCGAAGGGCTTATCAACCGCATGGGGTTCAATAACCGTGGGGTCGATAATCTGGTGGAAAATGTCAAACAGTCGCGTTTTGGTGGCGTGCTGGGCATTAATATCGGCAAAAATAAAGACACGCCGGTAGAGCAGGGAAAAGAGGATTATCTGATCTGCATGGATAAGGTCTATTCCCATGCTGGTTATATCGCCATCAATATTTCCTCTCCCAATACACCGGGATTACGCACACTGCAATATGGCGATGCGCTGGATGATTTGTTACAGGCTGTGAAAAATAAACAGACCGAGCTGCATGCCCGCTACCAAAAATATGTGCCGGTCGCGGTAAAAATTGCGCCAGATCTGTGCGAAGACGAATTGGTCCAAATTGCCGATAGCCTGGTGCGCCATAATATCGATGGTGTCATTGCCACCAATACCACGCTCGACAGACAATTGATTCAGGGATTGAACCATTGCGGGCAAACCGGTGGATTAAGTGGTCGACCGTTGCAGCTGCGCAGCACCGAAGTCATCCGTCGACTGTCACAGGAATTGCAGGGCCGATTGCCGATTATTGGCGTCGGGGGAATTGATTCTGTCGTTGCCGCCAGAGAAAAATTAGCGGCCGGGGCGACGCTGGTTCAGATTTATAGCGGATTTATTTATCGTGGACCGCGCCTGATTAAAGATATTGTTACCCACATCTGATTTTTCATTCCAGTTACCCAGCGTTGGGGGTTTATTTCTCCTCTGCGCTGGTCTATATTTTCTTCGTTTGTGCAAAAATACAGCATCATCGTGCCTGATGGGTTATTTTTAACGCTATTGATGACACCGAATAGCCTATTGCTCAGAATAATTCGAGTCACAGGTAAGTTGATTGTAGTTAATTCATTCCGGTTGCTTACTGATTGGCGGCCGATTATTCATCCTGGCCTGTTTTCCGGGACTTTGGCATCAGTAAGGCATAAATAAAGGTAATGTGATGAAATTAACCCCTGATGATAGCTGGCGCTGGTATTTCGATACCGAGCAGGCGCGCCTGATGCTTGATCTGGCCAACGGCATGGTATTTCGTTCTCGTTTCTCTTCTTCAATGCTAACGCCAGATGCGTTTGCACCCAGCGTATTCTGTGTTGAGGATGCCGCACTGTTTTTCACTTATCAGGAGAAATGCCAGACACTGGCGTTATCGGCCGAAGCGCGGGCTGAACTGGTACTGAATGCGCTGGTAGCGAACCGTTTCCTCAAACCGATGATGCCGAAAAGCTGGCATTTCGCGGCGCAACCGCGGGCTCAGGCTGTGGTGCAAACCGGTGATCAGGTCAGCGTTCAGCTTAATGAGCGTCCGGAAACGGCGAATTTCATGGTGGTAGAGGCCGGTGATAAAGCCAGCCTGTGCGTGCTGGCACAAGGGCAACTGACGCTCAGTGGGAAAGTGATGCAACTGGGCGATGCCATCAAAATCATGCACGACCGTCTCAGCCCAGCGATGGAAGAAAACGACGAAACGTCGGCGCGTTACGCCTTTGCCGGTTGAATATTGACGACGCGAGGCGTGTTGCCCCGCGCCATGCATAACCTGTCAAATTAATGCCATTGATCAGGTTAACGTAATATCCCCAGCCGGAATGCAACTGCATGCCAGTATCGTTCCATCCTCTCCCTGCGCGCTGGCTTTCAGCGGTGACACGTCACCGTCGTTGAGTGTCAGTCGGCAGCAACCGCACAACCCGGCCCGGCATGAATAAGGAACGCGTATTCCTTGCTGTTCCAGCTGTTCCAATAGAATTTGCTGGTTGTTGCCAGTGAAACCTGTCCCCTGATAGGTAATTTGTACCGGTTTGGCGGCGCTGGGCGGCGGCGTCAGGCTTTCCGTGACGGCACCTGCGCCATAAGGACGGGGCGGTTTAGTCGACAGCACCTCGACGCTGTCGCCTGCGCGGATGATGCCGCTATGGCGGGCGATAAGATTGAGGCCAAAATCGACATCGCCGTTTTCCGCCGTTCGGTATTGTTGCAGCGTTGCCAGCGGCTCACCTGCCGGATGTTTGCGCCCACGTTCCGGACTCACGGTGGTCAGCACACAGCGGCTACAGGGTTTTGCTACATCAAACATCACTTCGCCGATGCGCAGGGTTTGCCAACTGTCTTCAGCGAACGCCTCTGCACCACTGACCACCAGATTAGGGCGGAATTGCTCGATACGGATACCGGCACCGCAACGGTTGCGTACATCGTTAAACGACGCGTCGTTGACAAGCAGGAAGGGATAACCATCGGCAAATCCCAGCGGGATATCCGGGTGGCGTTTGACGCGGCGTGACAGCGTCGGCCCTTGCCAGCGGAGTTGTACCGGTCGTTGCAGATAACCGCTCAGCCACTGGTTGATGGCTTCTGGTGCGATCCGGGCCTGAAAATGATTACCCCAGACTTCTGTCGGGGCGGTGTCAGGGGCGAAATCGTCAACGCGCACCAGACAGGTCTGCCCATCAGGCGCGGACAGGAAAACACCCTCGTGCGTCAGCACCGGTGTGAATAGCACCAGTTGTGGAAACTGGCGGGCAGTAATGAAGGTGCCATCGGGCTCGGTGATCATAAACATGCGGTCAAACGCCAGGCCGCTGGGGCTGGCCATCGCCTGTGACAATTGCAGACCACGCATGGATTTAACCGGATGAACAAAAAGCCGACTTAACACAATCACGGTGAGGATTCCTTGCTGACGTAAAGCGGCAACTTTATGACAAGCCGCCGGGATTAGCTATAATGCGCCTCAATTTTCTTTATCGATGCCGGTTTTCTTTCCGGTGCGTTTTTTCGAGGGCGTTTTCTTTCGTTGAGAACGTTCTTTTCAAGGTCGTCCTTTAGTGAAGGTAATCGTCGCGATATGAACTCTCTGTTTGCCAGCACGGCACGTGGTCTGGAAGAATTGTTAAAAAGTGAACTTGAAGCGCTGGGGGCGCAGCACTGCACGGTGGTGCAGGGCGGGGTGCACTTTCAGGGAGACGATCGGCTGCTGTACCAAAGCCTGATGTGGAGCCGACTGGCATCACGCATCCTGCTGCCGCTCAACGAGTGTAAAGTCTATAGCGATCTGGATCTGTATCTGGGGGTGCAGGCGATAGACTGGAGTTCGGTGTTTGACGTCAATCATACCTTTGCCGTGCATTTTACCGGCACCAATGACGAAATCCGCAACACCCAATACGGCGCGCTCAAGGTGAAAGACGCGATTGTCGACAGCTTCAGCCGTAAAACCGGCCAGCGCCCGGACGTCGCCCGCCAGCAGCCGGATATCCGTATTAATGTTTTTCTGCAACGCGAGAAGGCCAGCATCGCGCTGGATCTCAGCGGTGAGAGTCTGCATTTGCGCGGCTACCGCGACATGGCCGGGCAGGCACCGCTCAAAGAAAACCTGGCAGCGGCGATTGTGCTGCGTTCCGGCTGGGAAACCGGTACGCCGATGGTGGACCCGATGTGTGGCTCCGGTACGCTGCTGATTGAAGCGGCGATGATGGCGGCCGATCGCGCTCCCGGCTTGCATCGCCAGCATTGGGGTTTTCTGGCCTGGCAAAAACATAACCCGACGCTGTGGAAAAGCATTACCACCGAGGCCCAGGAGCGTGCCCGTGCGGGGTTGCAGGCGACCACCTCCCGTTTCTTCGGTTCCGATATTGACCGCCGTATGGTGGAGATCGCCAGCAGCAACGCGCGCCGCGCCGGGGTCAGTTCCCTGATTCGGTTTGAAGCCCACGATGCCACCCAATTGAAAAATCCGCTGCCGCAAGGGCCGACGGGGACGGTGGTCAGCAACCCGCCTTACGGCGAGCGTCTGGAGAGCGAACCGGCGTTGATCGCGTTGCACAACCTGCTCGGTCGCAAAATGAAAAGTGAGTTCGGCGGCTGGAAACTGTCGCTGTTTAGCGCCTCGCCAGAATTGCTCAGTTGCCTGCAACTGCGTGCTGATCGCCAGTTCAAAGCCAAAAACGGCCCGCTGGAGTGTGTGCAGAAGAATTACCAATTGGCGGCAAATGAAAGCGGTGCGCCGACCACGGCCGCCTTTGCCGAGGATTTCGCCAATCGTCTGCGCAAAAACCTGCGTAAGCTGGAGAAATGGGCGCAGCAGCAGGGCATTGAGTGTTATCGCCTGTATGACGCCGACCTGCCGGAATATAACGTCGCGGTAGACCGCTACGGCGATCGGGTAGTAATTCAGGAATATGCACCGCCGAAAAGCGTTGATGCTCAGAAAGCGCGCCAGCGCCTGTTTGATGTGATTAACGCCACTCTGAGCGTACTGGGGTTGCCCGCCAGTCATCTGATATTGAAAACCCGCGAGCGTCAGAAAGGCAAAAACCAGTACGAAAAGCTGGCGGAGAAAGGGGAGTTCCTGCAGGTATCGGAGTTCAACGCCAAACTGTGGGTTAACCTGACCGACTATCTGGACACCGGGCTGTTTCTCGACCACCGCATCGCGCGCCGTATGCTGGGCGAAATGAGTAACGGCAAGGATTTCCTCAACCTGTTCGCGTACACCGGCAGCGCCAGTGTGCACGCGGGGCTTGGCGGGGCGCGTTCTACGACCACGGTGGATATGTCGCGCACGTATCTGGAATGGGCGGAGAAAAACCTGCGTCTTAACGGTTTAACCGGTCGTCAGCACCGGCTGATCCACGCCGATTGCCTGGCATGGATGCGGGAAACCCACGAACAGTTTGACCTGATTTTTATCGACCCGCCGACCTTCTCCAACTCTAAACGGATGGACGAATCGTTTGATGTACAGCGTGACCACCTGATGCTGATGACTCAGCTCAAACGCCTGTTGCGCCCTCGCGGTACCATCCTGTTTTCTAACAACAAACGCGGATTCCAGATGGACAAGGCCGGGCTTGCCACGCTGGGACTGGAAGCGAAAGAAATTACCGCGCAAACACAGTCGCAGGATTTCGCCCGTAACCGTCAGATTCACAACTGCTGGCTGTTGAAACACGCCGGCGAGGAAAAATAACTACCATGTCATTGATCAGTTTATCCGGCGCCTGGCTATCGTTCAGCGATGCGCCGTTGTTGGACAACACCGAACTGCATATTGAAGACAACGAGCGCGTGTGTCTGGTTGGACGCAACGGCGCGGGCAAATCCACCTTGCTGAAAATTCTGGCAAAAGAAATCCCGCTGGATGACGGTCGGCTGGTGTACGAGCAAGACCTGATTGTGGCGCGCTTGCAGCAGGATCCACCGCGCGATATCGACGGCACGGTGTTTGATTTCGTGGCCGAAGGCGTCGCGGCGCAGGCGGAATACCTGAAAGCCTACCATGTAGCGTTGCGGCAGGTCGGGGAAGACCCCAGCGAGAAGAACCTGAATCAACTGGCGAAGATTCAGGACGTGCTGGATCATCAGGGGCTGTGGAAGCTGGAAGACCGTATCAACGAGGTGTTGGGCCAACTGGGGTTATCGGCGGATACGCCGTTGTCGGCGTTGTCCGGCGGTTGGCTGCGTAAAGCCGCGTTAGGGCGGGCGCTAGTCAGCGCGCCGCGGGTATTGTTGCTGGACGAACCCACCAACCACCTGGATATCGACACTATCGACTGGCTGGAAGGTTTCCTCAAAGCATTTTCCGGCAGCATTGTGTTTATTTCCCATGACCGCTCGTTTATCCGCAACATGGCGACCCGTATCGTCGATCTGGATCGCGGCAAGATGGTGTCCTGGCCCGGTGATTACGACAAATATTTGCTGGGGAAAGAAGAGGCGCTGCGGGTGGAAGATCTGCAGAATGCTGAATTCGACCGCAAGCTGGCGCAGGAAGAAGTGTGGATTCGCCAGGGCATCAAAGCTCGTCGTACCCGCAATGAAGGCCGGGTGCGGGCGCTCAAGGCGATGCGACAAGAGCGTGCCGATCGCCGTGAAGTCATGGGTAGCGCCAAAATGCAGGTGGAAGAGGCAGCCCGCTCCGGCAAGATAGTCTTCGAACTGGAAGACGTACAGTATCAGGTTGACGGGAAAACACTGGTATCGGGCTTTTCTGCTCAGGTACAACGCGGCGATAAAATCGCGCTGGTCGGGCCGAATGGCTGCGGTAAAACCACGCTGTTAAAGTTGATGCTGGGTCAACTGGCACCGACATCCGGGCGCATTCACTGCGGCACCAAGCTGGAAGTGGCGTATTTCGATCAGCACCGTGCTGAGTTAGACCCGGAAAAAACGGTGATGGATAACCTCGCCGAAGGGAAACAGGATGTGATGGTCAACGGCCGTCCGCGCCATGTACTGGGTTATCTCCAGGACTTCCTGTTCCACCCGAAACGCGCCATGACACCGGTAAAAGCGCTGTCAGGTGGGGAGCGTAACCGTCTGTTACTGGCACGGTTATTCCTCAAACCCAGCAACCTGCTGATTCTCGACGAACCGACCAACGATCTGGACGTGGAAACGCTGGAATTGCTGGAAGAACTGTTGGACAGTTATCAGGGAACCGTGCTGCTGGTCAGCCATGATCGCCAGTTCGTCGATAACTCGGTCACCGAGTGCTGGATTTTTGAAGGCAACGGCCTGATTGGCCGCTATGTCGGCGGTTATTATGATGCCCAACACCAGCGTGCGTCCTCTGCGCCGTTGCGAAGCGTTGCACCCGTAAAGAGTGCAGCGACAAAAGAAAACCTTGATAGCGAGAGCGCACAAAGCGCACCTGCCGCACAGCAAGCTAAACGTAGCGGCGGCAAGCTCAGTTATAACCAACAGCGTGAACTGGAACAGTTGCCGCAACGTATTGAAGCGCTTGAGGGTGAGATAGCCAATCTGCAACAACAGATGAACGACCCGGCATTCTTTTCCCGGTCGCATGACGAAACTCAACCGGTACTGGCGGCGCTGGAGCAAGCGGAACAGCAACTAGAGGTCTGTTTTGAGCGCTGGGAAGCGCTTGAGGCACAAAAGAACGGTTAAGGCGCGGCGTTGTGCTGCGTGCTGCGGCGCGTCATTTTTAACGCGAATGTTTTTTAACGGTAGTGTTTTTTAACGGTAACAACCGGAGTGTTAAGGCGAGCGCCTCCGTCGCGTTAACACCCCGGTAAAGCCCGTCCGGCAGTATGAGAGATTGTTGTTATCAGCCAGGCCACAGGAGGCGGCGAATGGGTGTGCATCACCACCACTATGACCGGCATATGCTGTGTCCGCATTGTGATCTGCTGGTAGAACTGCCGACATTACAGGATGGTCAGCGGGCGGTGTGCCCGCGTTGTAAAACCGCGTTGTCCAGCCGTCAGCGCGAGCCGCGCTGGCGTCCGGCCAGTTTTGCGTTTAGCGCGCTGATTATGCTGCTGTTATCCATGCTGTTTCCTTTCGTTTCGATGAGCGTGGCCGGTATTCGCAGTGAAATCACCTTACTGGAAATTCCCCGGGTGATGGTGGCGGAAAACTACGCCAGCATGGCGACGCTTTTTCTGCTGTTTGCCCAATTGGTTCCTGCCTGTTCGATGGCGATGATTCTGTTGCTGTGTCTGCGTGCGCCGTTGCCTGATGGGGTGCGACGTCTGTTTACCCGGCTGCTGTTCCAGCTAAAAAGTTGGGGTATGGCGGAAATCTTCCTGGCTGGCGTGTTGGTCAGCTTCGTCAAACTGATGTCATATGGTGATATTGGTATCGGTGCCAGTTTTATCCCGTATATCGTGTTCTGTTTGTTGCAACTGTTGGCTTTTCAGAGTCTGGATCGTCGCTGGTTGTGGGATGACGTCGCCCCGCCGCCGCTAATGCCAGCCGGGCTGGAGGTCGGGCGCGGTGGGCAAGAGCAGGGGGTGCGCTCTTGCCACTGTTGCAGTGCTATTTTGCCTGCCGGGGTGGTGCGCTGCCCTCGCTGCCATACGCCGGGTCACGTGCGGCGGCGTCATAGTTTGCAGTGGACGCTGGCGCTGCTGTTAACGTCGGTGTTGCTGTATGTCCCTGCCAACCTGATGCCGATTATGGTGACCGAAGCCCTGGGGCATAACGTCACCTCGACCATCATGTCCGGGGTTATCCTGCTGTGGGACTCCGGGTCGTGGCCGGTGGCGTTGGTAATTTTTGTCGCCAGCATCATGGTACCCACGCTGAAAATGCTGGCAATGGGGTGGCTGTGCTGGTGTGCGCATGGCTCGCGTCGCCATGATACCGAGCGTCTGCACCGGGTGTATGAGGTCGTGGAGTTTGTGGGGCGTTGGTCCATGATCGATGTGTTTGTTATCGCCGTACTGTCGGCGATGGTGCGTATGGGCCGACTGATGAGCATTTATCCGGCCATCGGCGCGGTGTTGTTTGCCACCGTGGTCATTCTGACCATGATTGCCGCAATGACCTTTGATCCCCGCCTGCTGTGGGATAGGCATCACGTGCAAGGAGAGGAGCATTCTGTTGACGAACACTAATCAAGGTATGGCGCAGATAGAAACTATCAAACGCTGGTCGCCGGTATGGATAGTGCCGATTGTGACCGTGCTGATTGGCGCCTGGATTCTGTTTTATCACGTGAGTCATCAGGGGCCGGAAATTACGCTGATCACCAGTAATGCTGACGGAATCGAGCCGGGAAAAACGGCGATCAAAAGCCGCAGTGTGAACGTGGGCATGGTGGAAGGGGTGAGGCTCAGCGAAGACTTGCACCAGGTGGAGATCAAGGCGCGGTTAAACGATGGCATGGATAAGCTGCTGAGCAAGGATTCGGCGTTTTGGGTCGTCAAACCGCAGATAGGCCGTGAAGGCGTTTCCGGATTGGGAACGTTGCTGTCCGGCGCGTTCATCCAGCTCCAGCCGGGCTCCAGCAAGGAAGACAGCCGCACGTTCAAACTCCTGGATTCGCCACCGCTGGCGTCACCTGACGCGAAAGGGATCCGCATTATCCTCAACAGTGCGCAGTCCGGGCAGTTGAGCGCAGGAGATCCGGTACTGTTTCGCGGCTATCGGGTAGGCTCGGTAGAAACCAGCCATTTTGATCCTGCCGCCAGAAAAATGCAGTATCAGCTGTTTGTCGTCTCACCTTATGACCAACTGGTGACATCGAATGTCCGTTTCTGGAAAGACAGCGGCGTGGCGTTAAATCTGTCGGCACAGGGAATGCGGGTGGAGATGGGATCGCTGAGTACATTATTAAGCGGTGGCGTCAGCTTTGATGTCCCCACCGGTTGGGATATCGGCAACCCGGCGCATGAGCGTGATGAATACCAACTGTTTGATAACCAAAACAGTATTCAGGATTCGCTTTACACCGAATACAAAGAGTATTTGCTGTTTTTCGACGAGTCGGTCCGCGGCTTGCAGGCTGGCGCGCCGGTCGAATTCCGTGGCATCCGGTTAGGGACCGTCACCGAAGTGCCATTCTTCCCTAGAAATATGTCGCAGCGTTTCGATAGCGATTATCGTATTCCGGTATTGGTACGCATCGAGCCGGGACGACTTAAACCTGGTTTACGCGACCAGATCAACCTGGAACAAGAGTTAAGTAAAGGTGCTGACTCAGGGTTGCGCGCCTCCATGAAGACCGCCAATCTGTTGACCGGCGCGCTGTATGTGGATCTGGATTTTTACCCGCAGCAGAAAGGCCGGATGACATCGCTGGCGCAGGTGGATGGTTACCCGGTACTGCCGACGGTGAACGGCGGTCTGACGCAGATTCAGCAGAAACTGATGTCAGTGCTGGATAAGATCAATGGCCTGCCGCTCAATCCGATGGTGGAACAGGCAACGAAAACCCTGACGGAGAGTCAGTCCACCCTGCGCGAACTGCAGAAAACGCTGGCGTCACTCAATAAACTGACCAGCAGCGAGGCGATGCAGCAGTTGCCAGCGGATATGCAGCGCACCTTGCGCGAGCTGAATAGCAGCCTGCAGGGGGTGCAGCCCGGTTCACCGGCCTACAACCGTATGGTGGTTGACATGCAACGCCTTGATCAGACGTTGCGTGAGTTGCAGCCGCTGCTGCGTACCCTGAATGACAAGAGTAACGCGCTGATTTTCGAGGCACCGGGTGCTCGTGATCCACAACCGAAGAAGGCGAAACCATGATAAAGCAATGGCCGTTATGGCTGGTGGTGGTGTTGGCAGCCTGTAGCAGCCCGCAGAAAGTCTATTATCAACTGCCTGCTATGACGCAGGGGACAGCCAGCCTGTCGGCGACCCCAGCTGACAGCCGCCAGTTGTGGGTCGCGCCCGTTATCCTGACCGATTCGCTGGCTGGAAACGGCATCGTGTTCCAGACCTCAGCAGTGCGCTATACCATCGCCACCAATAATCTGTGGGCCAGCCCGCTGGATCAGCAACTGCAGCAGGCGTTGGCATCGTCGTTACGCGCTCGTCTGCCGGGGTGGAATGTGGTGACTGCCGGTGTTGCTGGCGCGTCGGCGTCCAGTTTACAAATCAATGTGACGGCGTTTCAGGGGCGCTTTGACGGTAAAGCGGTTATCCAGGGGGATTGGGTGCTGCATAGCAATAAGCGTATCGTGACCCAGCCGTTTAGTTTCGAGGTGGCACAAACCGAAGATGGTTATGACGCATTGGTTGCCGCGCTTGGCAAAGGCTGGCAGCAGGTAGCGGAGCAGATTAGTCAGCGGCTATTAGTCGGGAATTGAGACTTATCTGACGTGAAACTCGGATGTCTTATACCGAGAGAGATTGAGTTATAGCAAATACCTCTGAATCCCGTTTTTGTGAGCATGATCGGGTTTCAGGGGTTTTGTTTTTGTCTCAGCCGGTTAGCGTGAAATGTGGTTTTATTCTACGGAAAATTCTTCATTCTGGTTCACAAATATGACAATGGCGTGAATTTTGCGCCTTGATCTTCGTCTCCCAAATGGCTATTCATAAGGTGTGGTTGCATGAAAAACGACCACTGTTTTCTTTCCACCAGAGTCGAAATGAGGGAAACAAGGCATGAAGAGACAGAAAAGAGATCGTCTGGCACGGGCGCATTCACGGGGCTACCAGGCTGGTATCATTGGCCGGTCCAAGGAGCTCTGTCCTTATCAATCTATCGATGCCCGGTCTAACTGGTTGGGAGGCTGGCGAGAGGCCATGGAGGACAGGGCGGTGATGGCCTGATCACGCTTTGTCAATCGAAAAAGGAACAACCTCCGCCGCGGCGGAGGTTTTCGTTTTCAGAGAAGGGGATGCCGTGTGTCGAATGGCGTCCCGTCAGCGAGCAAAACGGCTGTCTACCGCATCCGCCAGCAGACTTAACAGACGTTCGCTATCTTGCCAACCGAGGCAGGCGTCGGTAATCGACTGACCATAGGTGAGTTGGTCCGGATGGCGTAGCGGCTGGGTGCCTTCTACCAGAAAACTCTCGGCCATCACGCCGGCAATGGCGCTGTTACCGTCACGAATCTGGTCACATACCGTCTGTGCCACCGTCAGTTGTCGCTGGAACTGCTTCTGGCTGTTACCGTGGCTGAAATCTACCACCAGTCGTTCCGGTAGGGAGAATTCCCGCAGTGCATTACAGGCAGCGGCAATGTGTTCTGCTTCGTAATTGGGGGCTTTGCCGCCACGCAGAATAATATGCCCGAACGGGTTGCCGTGGGTCTGGTATACCGTCATACGGCCGTGTCTATCCGGCGATAAAAACATATGTTGTGCGCGGGCGGCCCGGATAGCGTCAATCGCGATACGGACGTTGCCGTCGGTGCCGTTCTTGAACCCCACCGGACAAGAGAGCGCAGAGGCCATTTCCCGATGGATTTGGCTCTCGGTCGTCCGCGCGCCGATGGCTCCCCAACTGATGGTATCGGCAATGTACTGACCGGTGATGATATCCAGAAACTCAGTGGCGGTTGGTAATCCGAGCGCGTTAATATCCAGCAGCAACCGGCGTGCCTGTGCCAGCCCTTCATTGATCAGGAAGCTGCCATTAAGCTGTGGGTCAGCAATCAACCCTTTCCAGCCCACCACGGTACGCGGTTTTTCGAAGTAGGTCCGCATGACGATTTCCAGCCGGTGCTGGTAGCGGGTCCGTAATGTGGCCAGTCGTTGGGCATACTCTCTGGCGCTATCAATATGGTGAATGGAACATGGGCCAATGATCACCAGTAAACGGCGGTCTTGCCCGGAAAGAATCCGTTCTATACGTGCTCGTGAGGCGATGACGGTGTTGGCGACATCCGGTGTGAGCGGAAGCTCAGTCAACAGTTCATGGGGCGTCATCAGACTGGCAAGTCGCTCACTGCGCAGCTCATCAGTTGGTTGCATGTGTAATCTCTGAATGTCCGTGAAATCTGTCTTATCAGGCCATTTGTCTGTCCTTGTCTGGCCTGGTTTACCTGCGGTGAGATGGCCGTAGAGCCACGACTATGCTTGTGGAGCCGCCTGACCGCGATGGCAATAGTCTATCACAGGCGGTTTGCCACTCCGATGGTTTAGAACAGTTAATACATACGTCTATTTATGCCCATCAGGTCAATAATTCTGGCCGATATCTCTTCTACCGAATAATTGGTGGTGTTGATATAGCGAATTTGGTGACGACGGAACAGCGACTCCACTTCGCTCAGCTCCATACGGCATTGTCGCAGGGAGGCGTACCGGCTGTTACCGCGTCGTTCTTCACGAATGGCGGTAAGGCGTTCAGCGTCAATGGTTAACCCGAACAGTTTTTGCTGATAAGGTTTGAGCGCATCCGGTAATAACAGGTTGTCCATGTCGTCGGCGGTGAAAGGGTAGTTGGCGGCGCGAATGCCGAATTGCATCGCCAGATACAAGCTGGTGGGGGTTTTGCCGCAGCGGGAAACGCCCACCAGAATCACCTGTGCCTGATCGAGATTACGCAACGAAATACCATCGTCATGGGCCAGCGTATAGTCGATGGCCGCGATGCGGGCGTCATATTTGATCAGGTTATTGGCAGTTAACCCGTGGGTGCGATTGGCAACCGGCGTTGGTGAAACGCCCAGCTCCTGCTGTAGCGGTGCGACCAGCGCTTGCACGATATCCTGACAGAATCCTTCGCTGCCGATGATGATGTCGCGGATGGCGGGTGTAACAATCGAATAGAATACCAGTGGGCGCACGCCGCTTTGATGGTATAAGCTATTAATCTGATCGCGAACTGCAGTGGCCCGGGTTTCATTATCGACAAACGGCAGGGTGTAACTGGTGGTGCCGACCGGAAACTGGGACATGACCGCATGGCCCAACACTTCTGCGGTAATGGCCGTGCCGTCGGATACATAAAATACGCTTCTTTCCATACTGACTCCTTAAATGCCTTCGCTGGCGGGTATGAGATTTTTGTGCCGAAAATCAGGTGTTTCCTGACTTTTTTGTTGAAACGGCATTTCATTATCCTCATGATTACGATGATATTATTTCACAATATTGGGATTTTTCTGACTTTTAGCAATCTCAATCCGTGAGTTCCTTTTTTTTTCACCTGGTTGATCGATTCACCTTTCCGTCCTTTTTAAAACCCTGTGCTACGCTGATAAAGCCGAAACTCATTCACGGCGAAATATTTCACACCCTAATTGTATGCAAAAAGGATTATTTTCGATGTCTAACAACGGCCCTGATATGCGTAATGTCCTGTGGTATAACCAGCTTGGTATGCACGACGTTGAGCGGGTGGGAGGCAAAAATGCCTCGCTGGGGGAAATGATCACGAATCTGTCGGAACTTGGGGTGTCGGTTCCGAATGGTTTTGCGACCACTGCCCAGGCGTTTAATGACTTTCTGAACCAAAGCGGTATCAATCAGCGCATCTATGAGCTGTTGGATCGCACCGATGCCGATGACATCAGTCAGTTAGCTAAAGCCGGTGCACAGATTCGTCAGTGGATTATTGATACGCCATTCCAGCCTGAGCTGGAGCAGGCTATCCGTAGCGCCTATCAGCAACTGGCGGATGGCGAGCCGGAAGCATCCTTTGCCGTGCGCTCGTCGGCAACGGCGGAAGACATGCCGGATGCGTCCTTCGCGGGTCAGCAGGAAACCTTTCTTAACGTACAGGGTATCGACGCCGTGATGGTGGCGGTGAAGCACGTGTTTGCCTCACTGTTTAACGATCGCGCCATCTCTTATCGCGTGCATCAGGGCTATGATCACCGTGGCGTGGCGTTATCCGCCGGGGTACAGCGCATGGTGCGTTCGGATCTGGCGGCTTCTGGCGTTATGTTTACGCTGGATACCGAATCGGGTTTCGATCAGGTGGTATTTATTACCGCAGCTTGGGGCCTGGGTGAAATGGTGGTGCAGGGTGCGGTGAACCCGGATGAGTTTTATGTGCATAAACCGACGCTACTGAGCGGTAAACCGTCGATTGTGCGCCGCAATATGGGCTCGAAGAAAATCCGCATGGTGTACGCCGCGACGCAAGAGCACGGCAAACAAGTGCGGGTGGAAGACGTAGAAGAAGCACAGCGTACCCGGTTTTGTCTGAGTGATGACGAAGTGCAGGCGCTGGCGCATCAGGCGTTGTTGATCGAAAAACACTATGGCCGCCCCATGGACATCGAGTGGGCCAAAGACGGTCACACCGGCAAGCTTTACATCGTGCAGGCACGACCGGAAACGGTACGCTCCAACGGTCAGGTGATGGAACGTTATCATCTGCCTGCGAGCGGCAAGGTGTTGGTAGAAGGGCGTGCTATCGGCCATCGCATCGGTGCCGGTGAAGTGAAAATCGTCCATGACATCAGTGAAATGCATCGGGTAAACGCGGGTGATGTGCTGGTGACTGATATGACCGACCCGGACTGGGAACCGATCATGAAAAAGGCGGCGGCTATCGTCACCAACCGTGGCGGTCGTACCTGTCATGCGGCGATTATCGCTCGTGAACTGGGTATTCCGGCGGTGGTGGGATGCGGCGATGCTACCGAACGTTTGCAGAATGGCCAAAAAGTCACGGTGTCCTGTGCCGAGGGTGATACCGGTTATGTCTATCAGGACTTGCTGGACTTCACCGTGAAAAGCTCACAGGTGGACGCCATGCCGTCGCTGCCGCTGAAAATCATGATGAACGTCGGTAACCCGGACCGGGCATTCGACTTCGCCTGCCTGCCGAATGAAGGGGTCGGGTTGGCGCGCCTCGAGTTCATCATCAACCGGATGATTGGGGTGCACCCGCGTGCGTTGCTGGAGTTTGAGCAGCAAACGCCGGAATTGCAGCGTGAAATCCGTACCCTGATGCAAGGTTATAGCGACCCGGTAGAATTCTATATCGAACGTCTGAAAGAGGGTATCGCCACGCTGGCGTCGGCGTTCTGGCCGAAGCGCGTGATCGTGCGTTTGTCCGACTTCAAATCCAATGAGTACGCCAACCTGCTGGGCGGTACTCGCTACGAACCGGAAGAAGAAAACCCGATGTTGGGCTTCCGTGGCGCTGGTCGTTATGTATCGCCGAATTTCCGTGCCTGCTTTGCGCTGGAATGTGAAGCGGTGAAACGGGTCCGCAACGGCATGGGGCTGACCAATGTCGAAGTGATGATTCCGTTTGTACGCACCGTGGCGCAAGCAGAAGCCGTGGTGGACGAACTGGCGAATCAAGGGCTGAAACGTGGCGAGAATGGCCTGAAAATCATCATGATGTGTGAAATTCCGTCTAACGCGCTGCTGGCGGATGAGTTCCTGAAACACTTTGATGGTTTCTCTATCGGCTCGAATGACATGACCCAGCTTACGTTGGGGCTGGACCGCGACTCCGGTGTCGTCTCCGAGTTGTTCGACGAACGCAATGACGCGGTGAAAGCGTTGCTGGCAATGGCGATCCGTGCCGCGAAAAAACAAGGCAAGTACGTTGGAATCTGTGGTCAGGGGCCGTCTGACCATGAAGATTTCGCGGCCTGGCTGATGGATGAAGGCATCGATAGCCTGTCGCTGAACCCGGATACCGTGGTGCAGACCTGGCTGAGCCTGGCTGAGAAGCGCTAACGCTTGATCTGATTGTTCGACTATACCTAACCGCCCGGTGCAGATGCCGGGCGGTTTTTTTATGTTTGTATACCCTTCATACTTCAAGTTGCAGGTGCGTTGGCTGCCCTCACTCACCCCAGTCACTTACTTGTGTAAGCTCCTGGGGATTCGCTCGATTGCCGCCTTCCTGCAACTCGAATTATTTTGGGTATAGACGGTATTAGGGCGAAACGCAGATAAAAAAAATGCCCACCTCGGGGGATGGGCAAAGACTACACACAGCAATTCGTTACTAGCTCTGACGAGGAGAAACCTCACTGACAAACATTACGTTAACAATAGCTCCGGGTATGAATACTAGGTTTTGGGCCGAGTTGAGTCATTAGGAATCATCCTAATGGTTAATTATTTTTGAATTATTGATTTGCGGTAAAAGTGTTTTTCTCAGAAAAACTGATCTGGAATCGAGTTAAATAGCAAAAATAGTGTTTTATGGCTGAGAGGTTTCTTAAAAAGATAAAATTATCTTACATATTAGGAATGTTCCCGGTGCGAATTACACCGGGAAATGAATGCCGTAGTCAGGGTTTTTTATGATGGTGTGAGAGCGTGCGGATCGGCTGCGGTTCCGGCGAGGCTTTCATCCAGGCCGACAGCAAACGGTAGGACACCGCCAACACCACCGGGCCAATAAATAACCCGATCATGCCGAATGCCAGCAACCCGCCGATGACGCCGGACAAGATCAGCAACATCGGCAAATCTGCGCCCATACGAATCAGCAACGGGCGAATAATGTTATCCAACGTACCGACGACACAGCTCCAGACCAGCAAGACGGTACCCCAGGTGGTGTCACCGCTCCAGTACAGCCAGATAATGGCCGGTACCAGTACGGTCAACGGGCCGATTTGCGCCACACAAGACAAAAACATCAATACCGTGAGCAGCGTGGTGTAGGGGATACCAGCCAGCGCCAGGCCAATACCGCCCAGCACCGACTGAACAATGGCGGTGACGACGACCCCAAGCGCGACCGCCCGAATGGCCTGAGCCGCCAGGATCACCGCCGAATCCCCGCCTTGTCCCCCCAGCCGAATGGCAAACCGGCGTACGCCCAGAGCCACCTGATCACCTTTGCTGTACAACAACACGCTAAATAGCACCATCAGTGCGCAGTGCATCAGGAAACGGCCGACATGTGCCGCCTGAGATACAACCCAGGAAGCCGTCTGGCCAATATAGGGCTGGATTTTTGCCATCAGCGCCGGGCCGCCGCTGTGCGCCAGCGCATGCCAACTGCTATGCAACTTGGCACCCACCAGCGGGATGGATTGCAGCCAGTCAAGCGACGGCGGCGTCATCCGTCCTTGTGCGCTGACCCAGTTGATCAGGTTGGAAGCGTTGTCTATGACGCTGCTGACCAGAATGGATGTCGGGAAGACGAACAACAAGACCAGCAGTATCGTCATGACGATAACGGCCAGAGAACGGTATCCCCAGAGTATCTGCTGCAATCGGATGAGCAGCGGCCATGTGGCGATAACCACCATGCTGGCCCAGGCGAACCCGAGAATAAAGGGTTGTACCACCCAGAAGCAGGCAATAATCATGATGCCAATAAATAACAGGCTAAACAGTATTCGAGCGAGATCGAATCGCTGTGACTGAGATTGTCTCATCAAGAGAGGTTACCTCGTTAATTCAGGCGACAGGCCTAATGCAAGATGATGAAAACAGGGCTGGCGGCCATTTCTGCCTGGCTGACAGGCCAGAAGCCGGACCAGAATTTATCATGCGTGATTTACAGCGATTTGCACAGTGATTCCTGAACGCAACAGGCCATCGGCTCTGTATCGCGGCATGGATTGATGGCCGTTGCCTGTTTAAGTTTTTGTTGATCCGTTGACGCACTACCGGGGGAAATATGATAAAACGAAGGGTCTGCAGGTAGCGGATTGCTGCCCGCTGACACGTATTTTATTGGCAAACACCTCTCGCATGGACAGGGTCAACAGATAATGATCCCACAGATCACACAAGCGCCGGGAATCGTTCAACCGGTGCTGAGCTTTTTGGAAGCCTTGAAGCAACACGGGTTTACCGGCGATATCGCCACGCAGTACGCCGATCGCCTGACGATGGCGACGGACAACAGTATTTATCAATTACTGCCGGATGCGGTGGTGTTTCCCCGCTCGACCGCTGACGTATCGCTGCTCGCCCGACTGGCGGGTGAAGAGCGCTTTCATGAGCTGGTGTTCACGCCGCGTGGCGGCGGCACCGGCACCAACGGACAGGCGCTCAACCACGGTATTGTGGTGGATATGTCGCGCCACATGAACCGCATTCTGGAAATCAACCCGGAGCAAGGATGGGTACGGGTGGAAGCGGGGGTTATCAAGGATCAACTGAACCAGTACCTGAAACCGTTCGGCTACTTCTTCTCGCCAGAACTCTCCACCAGTAACCGCGCGACGCTGGGCGGTATGATTAATACCGATGCCTCGGGGCAGGGGTCGCTGGTGTATGGCAAAACTTCAGACCATGTGCTGGGTCTGCGCGCGGTACTGCCTGGCGGTGAACTGCTGGATACGCAGGCGATGCCGGTCGCGCTGGCGGAACAACTGGCGCAGGAAGAGTCACCGGTCGGGCGTATATACCACACCGTGCTACATCGTTGCCGCGAGCAGCGCCAGCTGATTATCGACAAATTCCCCAAACTGAACCGTTTCCTGACCGGGTATGACCTGCGCCATGTGTTCAGCGATGATATGCAAACGTTTGACCTGACCCGTATCCTGACCGGTGCGGAAGGGACGCTGGCGTTTATTACCGAAGCGAAGCTGGATATCACGCCGCTGCCCAAGGTGCGGCGGCTGGTCAACGTCAAATATGACTCGTTCGATTCCGCCTTGCGCAACGCGCCGTTTATGGTGGAAGCTCGCGCCCTGTCGGTGGAGACGGTGGATTCGAAGGTGCTGAATCTGGCCCGCGAAGACATTGTGTGGCATTCGGTCAGTGAACTGATCACCGATGTACCCGGTGAAGAAATGCTGGGGTTAAACATTGTAGAGTTTGCCGGTGACGATGAAGCGCTGATTGATGGTCAGGTGGCCTCGTTGTGCGAGCGTCTGGATGGGCTGCTGGCTAGCCGCGAGGCGGGGGTGATCGGCTATCAGGTTTGCCGTGATCTGGTGGGGATTGAGCGGATTTACGGCATGCGCAAAAAAGCGGTCGGTCTGCTTGGCAACAGCAAAGGGCTGGCAAAGCCGATCCCGTTTGCGGAAGACACCTGTGTGCCGCCGCAGCATCTGGCGGACTACATCGCCGAATTCCGCGCGCTGCTGGATAGCCACCACCTGAGCTACGGTATGTTTGGCCACGTTGACGCCGGGGTGTTGCATGTCCGTCCGGCGCTGGACATGTGCGACCCACAGCAAGAAGTGCTGATGAAGCAGCTTTCCGATCAGATAGTGGCGCTTACCGCCAAATACGGTGGTTTGCTATGGGGCGAACACGGCAAAGGTTTCCGTGCTGAATACAGCCCGGCATTTTTTGGCCCGGAACTGTATGACGAGTTGCGCCGAATCAAAGCGGCGTTTGACCCGGATAACCGTCTCAACCCCGGCAAGATTTGTGCGCCGCTGGGGGTGGATGCGCCGATGATGAAAGTGGACGCGGTAAAACGCGGCACCTATGACCGGCAGATTCCGCTGACGGTGCGTACCGCCTACCGTGGCGCCATGGAGTGTAACGGTAACGGTCTGTGCTTCAATTTCGATACCCGCAGCCCGATGTGCCCATCGATGAAAATCACCGGCAACCGCATCCACTCGCCGAAAGGACGCGCCACACTGGTGCGTGAATGGCTGCGTTTGCTGTCTGAGCAAGGGGTAGATCCGCTGGCACTGGAGCAGGCACTGCCGCGCCAGCGCGTCAGTTTTCGCGGTCTTATCGCCAAAACCCGTAATACTCTGGCGGCGCGTCAGGGCGAGTATGACTTCTCGCATGAGGTCAAAGAGGCGATGTCCGGTTGTCTGGCCTGCAAAGCCTGCTCGACGCAATGCCCGATCAAAATTGATGTGCCCGGCTTTCGTGCCCGTTTTCTGCAACTGTACCACACCCGTTACCTGCGACCGGCCTGCGACTACCTGGTGGCAGGCGTGGAAAGCTATGCCCCGTTGATGGCGCAGAGCCCGAAAGCGTTTAACTTTTTCCTGAGCCAGCCGTGGGTCAATACCATTAGCCGTAAGGTGATCGGTATGGTGGATTTGCCATTACTGTCGACGCCGTCGCTACGCCAGCAGTTCGTCGGTCATCGGGCGATGACGACTACGCTGGAGCAACTGGAGCAGATGTCAGCGCAGGCCCGTGCCGATCACGTGCTGATCGTGCAGGATCCCTTTACCAGCTATTACGATGCACAGGTGGTGGCGGATTTTGTCCGGTTGGTGGAAAAGCTGGGGTTACGGCCGGTGCTGCTACCGTTTTCACCGAACGGTAAACCGCAACATATCAAAGGGTTCCTGCAGCGTTTTGCGAAGACTGCTGGTAAAACCGCCGAGTTTCTTAACCGGGTTGCCCGCCTTGGGTTACCGATGGTCGGGGTCGATCCGGCGCTGGTGCTGTGTTATCGGGATGAATACCGGGAAGTGCTGGGCGATAGACGCGGTGAATTTCAGGTACAGCTGGTGCATGAGTGGCTCACTACGCTGGTGAACAGCCGTGATGACCGGGCACCGGCGCTACGTGACGATCCGTGGTATTTGTTCGGTCACTGCACCGAAACTACGGCGTTGCCAGCCAGCGGGCAGCAGTGGGCGGCGATTTTCGCACATTTTGGCGCTCGGCTGGAAAATGTCAGCGTCGGCTGCTGTGGTATGGCCGGCACTTACGGTCATGAAACCCGCAATCTGGCCCATTCTCAGGGAATCTATGCACTTTCCTGGCAACCGTCCCTGCAACGGCTGCCGCAGGCGCGTTGTCTGACTACTGGCTATTCCTGTCGTAGTCAGGTCAAGCGTATGGAAGGGCGTGGATTAAAACATCCGTTGCAGGTGTTGCTGGAGCTGGTGTGATGCTGTGGAAACGTAGTGTAGATATAGAACAACTCAACCAGATGGCGGTGGACGGTATGGCTGGCCATATCGGTATCCGCATGACGCACTTAAGTGACGATACGCTGGAAGCGGTGATGCCGGTGGATCATCGCACCCGCCAGCCGTTTGGTCTGCTGCATGGCGGGGCATCGGTGGCGTTGGCTGAGTCGTTGGGCTCTATAGCAGGTTATTTGTGCTCAGAAGGCGAGCAGCGGGTGGTGGGGGTGGAGATTAACGCTAACCACCTGCGGGCCGTGACTGAAGGCGAAGTGCGTGGCGTATGTCGCGCGCTACACACCGGTAAACGGATGCAAGTCTGGCAGATTGATATTTTCGACAATCAGGATCGGCTGTGTTGTACCTCACGACTGACCACGGCGGTGATTTCCCCCGACGCCTGATATCTGTCTTATCCGTGTCCTGCCGGGCTTGAGTCCTGGCAGGACAGCCTCTGACTTCCTTTCAGGGAATAAACGCCACCCGTTGCATAAAATCCGTCTGGAAAGCGGTGGCCTTATCCCAGTTACCCATCAGATTGAACTGAGTACAAATGTACCGTAGCGTCTGGTGTGCAAAATAGTAGCTTTGTACCCGGAACAAACGGTCACGTTCGGCGTTGTTGATTTCATGAATTAGATGTTGATGCAGCTTGATCAGGCTGAACAGATAGCTGTTTTCGTCACCGTGCTGTTGACTCAGTTCAGCCATATGAAGCCCCGTCAGGTAGTAGTGGCGCAAATCACTGATATCGCCATCCTCCCGCTCCAGCGATAACTCTGCCAGATAAAACTCCATGGTGGCGTTACGCAGTTGCCGCCGGTAGTCATCAATCTGTGTCTGCAACCAGGCTCGGAACGGAAACATATCGGGCACCTCATTTGGAAATAAGAATCATTATCATATTTTCGAGTCATTGATCATGCAACGTTTTTGACCTGCAGCGTTGTCTGAGAGAAGGAAAGATGAGAAGAGACAGCGGCGGGCTAACGGTATGAGTGAATGTTGTCGGTGACTCTTATCCGTTACCTGACGGCTATTCATACTGATAGAGCACTATTTCTGCGCTTTGATGCGTCACATTTCGGAATCCATCCGGTGGATTTCCTGCTACCCTGCTTTTATCCTTGGGACTTTCCAATGACGAAAGAGATTCAACCTATTGATAAGAAATAAGAAAGAAAGTGCCCGCCGGTGGCGATGCTTCCGCGTCTGTAATAGACGCGGGCCTGACTCGCGCTCTGGCGCTCACCCTATCTTCGGAATTACAACAGGAAACTTATAATGAAACGTGCGCTTACCCTGATGGGATTATTGTTTGCGTCCTGCCTGACGGGCATACAGCCTGCCAGCGCGACGGAATACCCTCTGCCACCCCCGGATAGCCGCTTGATTGGGGAAAATATTAGCTACACCGTACCTAATGATGGTCACCCACTGGAAACCATTGCGGCCAAATTTAAAATTGGTTTGCTGGGCATGTTGGAAGCTAACCCAGGTACCGATCCCTATCTGCCGAAACCTGGCTCCAGCCTGACTATCCCGCTGCAAATGCTGTTGCCGGATACGCCGCGAGAAGGGATTGTGGTAAATCTGGCTGAACTGCGGCTCTACTATTTTCCTAAAGGGAAAAACACCGTCATTGTCTATCCTATCGGCATCGGCCAGCTTGGGCGTAATACGCCGGTAATGGTGACCCACGTGATTGAACGACGCCCGAATCCGACCTGGATCCCGACGGCCAATACGCGGCGTCATTACAAAGAACAAGGCATTGATTTACCGGCTATGGTGCCAGGCGGGCCAGATAACCCGATGGGATTGTTTGCATTGCGGCTAGAGAAAAGCGGTGGGGTGTACTCTATCCACGGCACCAACGCTGATTTTGGTATCGGTATGCGGGTGAGTTCTGGTTGTATCCGCCTACGCCCGGAAGACATTGAGGCGTTATTTAATGACGTGCCGGTAGGTACCCGCGTACAGATCATCAATGAGCCGGTCAAGATTGCGGTGGAACCTGATGGGAAACGGTATGTCGAAGTACATCAGCCGCTGTCTCGTACCGATAAGGACGACCCGCAGACCATGCCGATTGCGCTGAACCAGAAAGTGAAGGCCTTTATCCACAACGGCGATACCGATGCTGACGCTGTTCATAACGCGATTGCTCGTCGCTCTGGTATGCCGGTGCTGGTCAATACCGGGCAGACGGTTCCTCAGCAGCCATCGTCATTGCTACCGCAAAACGCCGCGCCGATATCGGCGGTGAAGACGTCATCGTCGCACTAATAACGGCAGCGGGTGTCAGAGCGCCATGCGTGAATGGGCGTTCTGACACTGTCCTCAGTAGTCCGTCTGGCAGACAATCCCTCCAGTAGAGAACCGCTCAGGTAGATAACTTGCCAGGTGGGTCAGGCTCAGCGATTTGTCATCTTGTCCTAATACCTCGGTTTGTCAGGCACAACGCAAGACGGTGTTCTGCCAGACGGGCGGTACGTACAGGTATGTAGGGATGTGTGGGGTGGTGTCAGTGGCGTAAAATGAAGGGCAAAAAAATGGCGCACAAGTGCGCCATTTTTCATTCAACCAGTTCTTACTTTTTGTAAGTACGAACCTGGTTGTCCAGGCGCTGGTTAGCACGAGCTGCGTCATCTTTAGCAGCCTGCACGTCGGTAGCCAGAGCGTCAACTTTGCTGGTCAGAGCAGATACTTTCTCGTTCAGAGAAGAAACGTCAGAAGACAGCTGATCCAGTTTAGCATTGCTGGAGCAACCAGCCAGCAGAGTGGAACCCAGGATTACCGCGCCCAGTACCAGTTTAGTACGATTCATTATTAATACCCTCTAAATTGAGTTAATCTCCATGTAGCGTTACAAGTATTACACAAACCGTTTTCTGATGAGAATAAATTTTTGATGGGAACATGCTTAATTTTGATCGTTCGCTCAAAGAATCATCGAGTTTTACAAACAGGTTAAAAAAGTAAGGAAAACAGGGCTATTTTATCAGAGTCCTGTGGCCTTCACGGACGTGGATATATCTTTTTTGTCTAACCGATCGTGCTATTTATCATCGACGCCTATCTCGAAAAAATAAAAAGCGCCCCGTAGGGCGCTTTAAAAAATTCTCATTATCGAATTACAGGCGGTGGACTGACGCGGTGTTGGTGGTGCCACTCGGTACCAGTGCACCGGAAACCATCACCACCACATCGCCTTCCTGCGCTAAACCGCTTTCCAGTGCGGCTTCTTTACCAATGCGGTAGAAATCATCGGTAGAGGCGATTTCTTTCACCAGCATGGTTTCCACACCTTTGCTCAGCAGCAGCTGGCGGGCGGTGATTTCGTTGGTGGTCAGCGCCAGAATGCGCGCGGTTGGGAAGTATTTACGGATAGATTTGGCGGATTTGCCGCCATGGGTGGCAACCACGATCAGTGGCGCTTCCAGTTTCTCTGCCGTTTCCACCGCACCGCGACACACCGCTTCGGTAATGCGCAGTTTGCTGGTGTTTTGCAGTTTGTCCAGCCGTGATGTCATGACTCTATCAGTACGTTCGCAGATGGTCGCCATGATGCTGACCGCTTCCAGCGGGTATTTGCCTTTGGCGCTCTCGCCAGACAGCATGACCGCGTCGGTACCGTCGATGATGGCGTTGGCAACGTCACCGGCTTCAGCGCGGGTCGGGCGTGGGTTCTTGATCATGGAATCCAGCATCTGCGTCGCGGTGATCACCACTTTGCGAGCCAGATTGCATTTTTCGATCATCATCTTCTGGGCGAAGATCACTTCTTCAACCGGAATTTCAACACCCAGGTCGCCACGGGCAACCATGATGCCGTCAGAAGCGTCCAGGATGTCGTCGAAGTTGTTCAGGCCTTCCTGGTTTTCGATCTTGGAAATGATCTGGATGTGCTCGCCACCGTGCTGTTTCAGGTGGGCGCGGATCTCTTCTACGTCAGAACGTTTACGAATAAAGGATGCGGCAACGAAATCGACGCCTTGCTCGCAACCGAAAATCAGGTCGCGTTTGTCTTTTTCCGCCAGTGCTGGCAACTGGATGGAAACGCCCGGCAGGTTAACCCCTTTGTTTTCGCCGAGGTCGCCGTTGTTCAGTACTTTACATACGACCTCGCCGCCGTTGATTGCGATGACTTCCATGCCAATCAGGCCATCGTCGACCAGCACGGTGTTGCCGACGCTCAGGTCATCAGCAAAACCCGCATAAGTGACCGCCACACGTTCCTTGTTACCGACAACGCTGGTATCGGTGGTGAAGGTGAAGGTCTGGCCTGCGGTCAGAGAAACGTCTGCACCGTTTTCCAGTTTGATGGTACGAATTTCCGGGCCTTTGGTATCCAGCAGGATGGCCGCTTTCTGGCCGGTTTTTTCTGTAATGGCACGCAGATTTTTGATGCGCTGACCATGTTCGGCGTAGTCACCGTGAGAGAAGTTCAGGCGCATGACGTTCATACCGGCGTTCAGCAGCTTGCCCAGTACTTCCTCTGATTCGGTTTTCGGGCCGATAGTACAAACAATTTTGGTCTTTTTCATAACGGTAGTTTCTACAAGTTGTGATGGATAAAAAAACAGGATGACCGGCGGTTAGCTGAGACTGAGACTTGACCGTCGGGGACAATATGCTTGCGATTGCGAGAGAATGATAAGTATAGATGGTGACAGACGAGGGAGAGTGAAGAAGCACGTGACTGGATATTGCCCATAGTAAGGAGTGGGCGAGGCGGCAATATCCCTGAGGAATATGTTATTGGTTGTGTTTTTATCAGTGGCACGTGGATTCGCTGAAACCATTCAATGAAACAACGTTCCGTATTATAGTTATCAGGCAAAGAGATACAAGCGGTTGAAGGGCTGTATAGCACGTATTTTCGTGCTCTTGCGCAAAAAAATGTACGATTTATTGTTTTTACACAAACTTGTTGCGCAAATGCACGAAAAACACCTGGCTATCGATGTGGCGATGGTGCTAAACGCGAGGCGTCAGTGAAAGGTCTGACAATAATTTGTCGTGATAATGCTGGCTTTGTGTCGATCCGGTCACGTTTCCGTCACCGTGCGGTTGAGCCCCGGTGCACCGATGGTAAGTTAGCGTTTGCAGGTTGTGCCCGGTCAGCGAGATGCTTGCGTCGTGGCGTTATACAACCCGGGGTTGTTACTGCCGTTGGCAGGCAAAACCAGATGTTCGCGTTGGTGGCGGGCGTCTGGTTTTTTTGTTTTCAGGGGTCGAACAATGAAGATCGCTAAAATACTGAATAATAATGTCGTCACGGTCATTGATGAGCAGGGCAACGAACAGGTCGTGATGGGGCGAGGACTGGCGTTTAAAAAACGGCCGGGCGAAAGGCTGGATACCACCCTTGTCGAGAAGGTTTTTTCTTTGCGGAGCAGCGAACTGACCGCGCGCCTGAGTGATGTGCTGGAGCGTATTCCGCTGGAGGTGGTGACGACAGCGGATCGCATCATCGCGCTGGCAAAAGAAAAACTGACCGGAAACCTGCAAAACAGCCTCTACATCTCGCTGACCGACCACTGTCATTTTGCCATTGAACGGCATCGACAAGGCGTGGATATCCCGAATGGACTGCTGTGGGAGGTGAAGCGGTTGTATCAAAAAGAGTTCGCCGTCGGGCTGGACGCGCTGGACATCATTCACCAGCGCCTGGGGGTGCGGCTACCGGAAGATGAGGCTGGCTTTATTGCATTGCATCTGGTGAATGCACAACTGGACAGCCATATGCCGGAAGTGATGCGTATCACCCGCATAATGCAGGAGATCCTGAATATTGTTAAGTACCACCTCCACCTCGACTATAACGAGCAGGCATTCAGCTACCATCGGTTTGTCACTCACCTGAAGTTTTTTGCCCAGCGTTTATTGGGGCGTATACCGGTTTCCAACGAAGATGAATCGCTACACGATGTAGTCAAAGAGAAATATAGTCTGGCGTATCGGTGTGCCGAGAAAATTCAGGATCACATGATACTGAATTATAATTATCAGCTGACGAAAGAAGAATTGATGTTTCTGACTATTCACATTGAACGGGTGCGTGCTGAATTACAGGAGCAGGTGAAAAAATAAATGTCGGCAGCAGGCGACAGAAGATTGCGTAACGTCACAAAATAGCCGATGACCGGTGTGAAGCGCTTGCCAGCATACATTACGCTGGTAATCTGTAACGTAATGAATATGGATTGCGACTGTATATCCCACTAAGGAGCATACAGGCAAAACCTGAACCGTTTTTTGCGAGCATCACGCCGCAATGAAACGGTTCAGGTTTTTTTTTGCCTCGAGTACAAGGGGCGCTGATATCAAGAGGTGCTGACCTCAAGGTGTTCTGACAGCGTAGAGTGCAGTCGCTCAGCAGTTTTCTTCGGGCATGGACTGAGTATTAAGGATATCACCATGAGTTACGAAACATTAGCCAGTGAGATAAAAGAGGGCGTAGGGGGTCAGGACAATATTATTAGCGTGATCCATTGCGCCACGCGTTTGCGGTTTAAATTAAAAAATAATGCTGCTGCCCATGCGGATGCCCTGAAAAATAATCCCGGCATTATTATGGTGGTGGAAAGCGGTGGGCAGTTTCAGGTCGTCGTGGGTAATCAGGTCGCTGAGGTCTATCAGGCATTGTTATCGCTTGATGGCATGGCGCGTTTCAGTGACTCATCCACTTTGCCAGAAGAGAAGAAAGAGAACCTGCTTGCCCGGTTTATCGATATTATTTCCAGTATTTTTACGCCCTTCGTCGGTGTGATGGCGGCAATGGGGATCCTGAAAGGATTTTTGGCGCTGGGCATCGCCACTCAGATAATCGTGGAGAGCAGCGGCACCTATAAATTGCTGTTTGCCGCCAGTGATGCGTTGTTCTATTTTTTCCCGATTGTGCTGGGGTATACCGCGGGCAAGAAATTTGGCGGTAACCCGTTTACGACGCTGGTGATTGGCGCCACGCTGGTTCACCCCAGTATGATCGCCGCTTTTAGCGCCATGCAGGCACCCGATCATCCGATACTCCATTTTCTGGGTCTCCCGATAACCTTTATCAACTACAGTTCGTCGGTCATTCCGATCCTGTTCGCCAGTTGGGTGTCTTGCAAGCTGGAAAAACCGTTGAACCGTTGGCTGCATGCCAATATCCGTAATTTCTTCACGCCGCTGCTGTGTGTTGCCATTAGCGTCCCTCTGACATTTTTAGTGATTGGTCCCAGTGCCACCTGGCTCAGTCAGATGCTGTCGGGCGGGTATCAATGGTTGTATGGGTTGAACTCGATGCTGGCTGGCGCGGTCATGGGGGCATTTTGGCAGGTATGCGTGATTTTCGGCCTGCATTGGGGGTTTGTGCCGCTGATGCTGAATAACCTGAGTGTAATGGGGCATGACACGCTGCTGCCGCTGTTGACACCAGCGGTACTGGGTCAGGCCGGTGCGACGCTTGGCGTACTGCTGCGCACCCGTGACATGAAGCGCAAAGGGATTGCCGGGTCGGCGTTTTCTGCCGCGATTTTCGGTATTACCGAACCGGCGGTATACGGTGTGACATTACCACTGCGTCGTCCCTTCATCTTTGGTTGCATCGGGGGCGCGGTGGGGGCAGCGGTCATGGGGTATTTCCACACCACCATCTATTCGTTTGGTTTCCCGAGCATTTTTACCTTTACCCAGATCATTCCGCCGACCGGTGTGGATAGCAGCGTTTGGGCGGCTGTCATCGGGACGCTGGCGGCGTTCACGTTCGCCGCGGTAACCAGTTGGGCATTCGGTATGCCGAAAGACGACGCACAAGAAACGGTGGTGGAAAGTACAACGCAACCTGCCGCGACACAGAATCACACCGGTGTGGTTCACGATGAACCTGCTACTCGTGAGGAAACCTCTATCCGTGATGAAAACCAGGTTTGCGAAGAAGTGCTGTGTAGTCCGTTGGTGGGTGAGGTTGTGCCGTTAGAACAGGTCACCGATCGCACTTTCGCCAGCGGTGTGATGGGGAAAGGGGTAGCGATCCGGCCTTCACAAGGGCGGCTTTATGCACCGGTAGACGGTACCGTCGCATCGTTGTTTAAGACCCACCACGCCATTGGTCTGGCATCACGGGGTGGAGCAGAAGTGTTGATACACGTTGGTATCGATACCGTCCGGCTGGATGGCCGTTATTTTACCCCGCATGTCCGTGTCGGCGATGTGGTGCGGCAAGGTGATCTGTTACTGGAGTTTGATGGCCCGGCGATTGAGGCGGCAGGATACGACCTTACCACGCCGATGGTGATTACCAATAGTGAACATTATCAAAGGGTAACGCCCGTCGCTAGCGGCAAAGTCGATGCCAATACACCGCTGGCACAACTGGTATGTTGAATCATGCGTGAACAGAGATACAGGAGATCAATGATGAGTAATCCTTTCCCGGAACACTTTTTATGGGGCGGTGCGATTGCCGCCAACCAGGTGGAAGGTGCCTATCTGACGGATGGAAAAGGGCTTTCCACCTCAGATTTACAGCCTCAGGGGATTTTCGGCAGTATTGTGGAGCGTCAGCCCGGCGACAGCGGGATTAAAGATGTGGCGATCGATTTCTATCATCGTTACCCGCAAGATATCGCGTTGTTTGCTGAAATGGGCTTTACCTGCCTGCGTGTATCCATTGCCTGGACGCGTATTTTTCCCGAGGGAGATGAGCTGGAACCGAATGAAGCGGGGCTGGCATTTTACGATCGGCTGTTTGATGAGCTGGCAAAACACGGCATTCAGCCATTGGTGACGTTGTCACATTATGAAATGCCGTATGGACTGGTGAAAAAGCATGGCGGCTGGGGCAATCGGCTGACCATTGATTGCTTTGAGCGCTATGCCCGCACGGTGTTTACACGTTATCAGCACAAGGTGAAACGGTGGCTGACGTTCAATGAGATCAACATGTCACTGCACGCGCCGTTTACCGGTGTTGGGTTACCGTCAGACAGTAGCAAAGCGGCGATTTATCAGGCTATCCATCATCAACTGGTCGCGAGTGCCAGAGCAGTGCAAGCCTGCCACGATATCATCCCGGACGCGAAAATCGGCAATATGCTGCTGGGGGCGATGCTCTATCCATTAACCAGTAAACCGGAAGATGTAATGGAAAGCCTGCACCAGAACCGGGAATGGCTCTTCTTCGGTGATGTGCAGGTACGCGGCGCGTACCCCGGATATATGCAGCGTTATTTCCGCGAGCAGGGTATTACGCTGGTGATAACGGAACAGGACAAACAGGATCTGGCCGCCACCGTCGATTTTATCTCGTTTAGTTATTATATGACCGGTTGTGTCAGTACCGATGAGGCGCAACGTGAAAAAACGCGTGGCAATATTTTGAATATGGTGCCGAACCCCTATTTGGAAAGTTCTGAATGGGGTTGGCAGATTGATCCGCTGGGATTGCGGTATTTATTAAATTTCTTGTATGACCGCTACCAAAAGCCATTATTTATTGTTGAGAATGGTCTGGGGGCGAAAGATAAGATCGAAGACAATGGCGAAATACAGGATGATTATCGTATCCGTTATTTAAACGATCATCTGGTGCAGGTCAGCGAAGCGATTGCCGATGGCGTGGAGGTAGTAGGGTATACCTGTTGGGGGCCGATTGATTTGGTCAGCGCGTCAAAAGCGGAAATGTCAAAGCGCTACGGTTTTATTTATGTTGACCGCGATGATACCGGTAAGGGAACGCTGGAACGGCGGCGTAAAAATAGCTTCTATTGGTATCAGTCCGTTATTGCCAGCCACGGAAAAACGCTGACACGGTAGCCAAACATCAACGTGGTAATAGTGGGAATTCACGTTGCGGGAATGTCTTCATACCTGCAACGTGCATCATGGCTGGTATTGGTAGCGAGAACATCAAGGCAGCAATACTCTCAGCCATGTGTCGATAACCGCATGAAAAATAATGTTAGCAGCATAACGAAAACCGCTACGCCGATCGCGGACAATCCTGCGCCCGCTACCGTAGCATCGTCAACTAACAGCCGGGCATTTATCACGTTACGTGAGCTGGGGCCGTTTTATTGACACCGCTAGTCTATTTTCCCTGTACCTACAAAAAGAGGTTAATAATGAAAACCAGGAAAACCTGTCTGTACCTGCTGCTCTCTGCACTGAGCGTCGCCACGCCACTGACGGCGCTAGCCGCCTCGGGGGGGATTCCAGAACTACCGCGTGTTGATGTGCCGACGAAACAGTATTTGTCACAGGTCAACGCGGATAACAGTATTACGTTTCGGTTGTTTGCACCGGCGGCAAAATCGGTGAGTGTGGTGACCGGTGCAACGCCGGAAACCTGGGTTGCCCACCCAATGGTAAAAAACGAGCTGGGTGTCTGGTCGTGGCGTAGCGAGCCAAAGCAGCCCAATCTGTATGAGTATTTTTTTAATGTGGATGGTTTTCGCAGCATTGATACCGGTTCCGCTTTCCCCAAACCGCAGCGTCAGGTCAATACCAGTATGATTCTGGTGCCTGGTAGCGTGCTGGATACACGGGCAGTGCCACATGGTGAACTGCGTACGGTGACCTACCATTCGGCGTCGCTGAAATCGGAACGGCAGGTTTATGTCTGGACGCCACCGGGATACACCGGGACCGGTAAGCCGCTGCCCGTGTTGTATTTCTATCATGGGTTTGGTGATGCCGGGGATTCTGCCGTCAGACAAGGGCGTATCCCCCAAATCATGGATAACCTGCTGGCGGAGAAAAAAATCACGCCGATGCTGGTGGTGATCCCGGATACCGAGACCGATGCAACAGACGCGATTGCGGAAGATTTTTTGCCGAAAGATCGACGTAAGGTGTTTTATCCACGTAATGCTGCCGCCGCTGACCGCGAGCTGATCCATGACATTATTCCGCTGGTCAGCGAGCGCTTCAATGCGCGTCGGGATGCGGATGGCCGTGCGCTGGCTGGGTTGTCTCAGGGGGGATATCAGGCGTTGGTGTCAGGCATGAGCCATCTGGATTATTTCGGCTGGCTGGCAACCTTCAGTGGCGTAACCACGGAAACCGTGCCGAATGCACAGGTCACCGCACAGTTGGGGAATGCTGCTGCTATCAATCGGCAACTGCATAATTTCAGTGTCGCAGTGGGTGAAAAAGATACCGTGACCGGTAAAGATATTGCCGGGTTAAAAGCGCAACTGGAGCAGAAAGGCGTCAAATTCGATTACCGGCAATACCCCGGCTTAGGGCATGAAATGGACGTCTGGCGTCCGGCCTATATCGAGTTTGTGCAGAAGATATTTAAATAACGCCCGCCTTACCGGGTAAAAAAAATGGGCAGGGTATCCTGCCCGTTTCGGTATCTATACCCGTCATACTTCAAGTTGCAGATGCGTTGGCTTTCTTACTCGGCCCATCAATGGGCCTCGCCCTACGGGCCGCAGCAAGCAGCGTTCAAATCGGCGAGTGCCGATTTGTCACTCACCCCAGTCACTTACTGATGTAAGCTCTTGGGGGTTCGCTGCGTCACCGCGTTACAAGGCTCTTGGCGAGCCTTGCCCTGTCGGGCCAACGTACTACGTTGTTCAACACGCGAGCGTGTTGTCCTGCAACTCGAATTATTTTGGGTATAAACACCAATGGGATTGTTTGATGGTTGTGCCGAAAAAATGTGTGCCAGGTGGTGATCGTTGTGGATGTTGTACGCCTAATCTAATGCCGATAAAGGGGAGGTTGTTTAAGGCTGCAATACTCATATTTGATATTGCAATCTATCTCTAATCTTTTCGAAAGAATAAAGGGTGTATTCGTGTATCCATGACCAAATTCTGGGTAGTAATATACGGGGTAATTCGTTTTTTTTGCAAAATTGCTGATGGTATATTTATAGATTTCTTTATCTTTTTTATCCATGTCGTCCTTGTAAAATTGTCCAAAAATTATTGCCTTAGGGTGGAAGTCTCTCTTATAGAGCAGTTGATGTAATGTTCGGTCAAGTTGTCGTGGGTTTTCATCAACATCTTCTAATAACAATATTTTTTTTGAGTAATTATCTTCATATTTTGTTGAAAAAAATGACTGCACTAGCGTCAGATTTCCACCGCTTGCAACCCCGATGGCTCCGGCATAAGCGACGGAATTCATCGGTGAAACTCCACTGTATGTACTGCCTTTGAAAATGGCGGCAAGTGTGTCATTAATGCTGCTATACATATTAATCTTGCTTCCGGTTATAGCATGCATCTCCATATTATAAGATGCGAGGATCCCGTGAACACTTGGCCATTTTATTACATTGTTAACATAATAATGTATTGCGGTGACATCGCTGAAACCGATAAGAACTTTAGGCGTTGACTTGGCGATTTCTTCTTTTTTTTCATAGAGGTAAGGGTATAAGTTAAGTGCGCCTGCTCCTCCTCGTACAAACCAGAGGTACTTTACTTTATCGTCTGTCATAGCCTTAATCAATGTATCCGCACGGGCTTTATCGGTGTCTGTATAGCCTAATGGCGTCGGGTTTTGATGGAGATAAGTTGTGTCAATGCTATATCCAGAAGAGGAAAATGCTTTTTTTATTTTTGGGATGATGCTCTCATCATACTGAGAAGAGATTGATATGAGATATATTAATTTATCAGATGAAAGAACACCACCTCGGTTTGGTTTTTCACAGCAAGGTTGTGATGGGTTTATATGAGAAGAACTGGCGATAGCTGAATAATTAAAAATAAGCAATGTCGAACTCGCCAATATAAATATTAACGAAAGCCTCATTTTTTTCTCCATGTAATTAATGTTCATTTGATGGTCATTAATATAGCAAGAGTTATGATCGGCATAACAGCATTCGGAGAAATCTCACTGAATGTTTCCATTGAGTCGTAGCGTTCGAGGTCATCTTTCTTGTTTTTTTACTTTATATTTTAGCGACTAGTGTTTTATCTTCATCCCAGATATTTTTCATGAAAAAAACAATGCACATTAAATTACACAATTTTAAATTACGGCCTTTAACTGCGCAGAATAGGCCAAACAACGCGGCTTTCCCCCAAACATTGTCGTTGTTGTAATCTAACTGCCACACCTCTCCATCATCAATAGTGAAGGTGTTGCCTTGCTTATCCACATGCGGTCCGGTGTAATGTTTAGCCGTTCCATTACGAGTACACTACATCGAGTATGACTGTCGCTCCGGATTATGAGTCAACGCTGGATTCTGGTTCCCGGCAGTACCGCTTGATAGTAACAATCTGGTATCGAATTCACTCGCATTCAAGATGGACTTAAACGTGGATTTAAAATCGTTGGATCGGGGAGGATTTCGATAGATTTCACTGGAACGAAAGAAAATGAAAATTTTCTTCTTCTCCACGCACTATAGTCATCAGTGTACGGCTATAGAACATGAAATGGTGCGACCGAGTGGACTCGAACCACCGACCCCCACCATGTCAAGGTGGTGCTCTAACCAACTGAGCTACGGTCGCAACGTGTACATTAGCGCGAGGCTAATGCCTGAAAAATGGTGCGTTCAATTGGACTCGAACCAACGACCCCCACCATGTCAAGGTGGTGCTCTAACCAACTGAGCTATGAACGCATTATTTTATCAGCTGCTGTCAGGGCGACAGCGGGGACGAATATTAACGGGCTGGATGGACGCTTGCAAGGAGAAAAACGCAAAATTCCGGTTGTATCTCACTGATTGACGAGCTTGTAGACAGAGCGCCGCTTTTTTCGGCGCTCTGGCGTCCTTAGCGTGCGGCTCGTGCCAGAATACGATCTGGCGATTGGCGCTGTACCCAACGTATGCGCAGTACCATCATGGTGGCGGAGGAGGTCAGGCCGATGATAAATCCCCACCAGAATCCCGCAGGCCCCATACGTGGCACCAGTATGTCGGTTAGCGCCAGCATATAACCGCTGGGTAGCCCCAGCAGCCAGTAAGCGATGAACGTGATGAAGAAGATAGCGCGCGTATCCTTGTAACCACGCAAGACGCCGCTACCGATGGTCTGCACGGCATCGGAAATCTGGTAGACCGCCGCCAGCAGCATCAGATGCGATGCCATCGCTACGACATCCGGATTTTTGTTGTACAGCATAGCGATAGGTTCACGCAGCGTGATGGTAAAGATAGCGGTGCAGATGGCCAGCAACACACCGGCCGCAATACTGGTACGCGCCGCTACCCGGGCCGCTGGTGCTGAGCCCTCGCCCAGACGGTGGCCGACACGAATGGTTGCGGCAACACCTACCGACAACGGCAGTACGAACATCAGTGAACTGAAATTAAGCGCAATCTGGTGCCCTGCCACATTCACGACCCCGAGTGGCAACACCAGCAGGGCGACGATGGCAAATAGTGTCACTTCGAATAACAGTGCCAGTGCTATTGGCAATCCCAGACCGGATAAACGCCGGAGTACCGCCCAATCCGGCTTCAACGGGGTGTTGAATCGGCGGATATCTTTCAGCCAGTAAGCGTGGCGGGAATAGACCGCCATCATCAGCATCATTATCCAGTATACAGAGGCCGTCGCCACACCACAGCCAACACCACCCAGCTCTGGCATGCCAAGCTTACCGTGGATAAAAACGTAGTTGATAGGGATGTTAATCAACAGGCCGATAAAACCGATCACCATACCTGGCTTGGTTTTAGATAGCCCTTCGCACTGACTGCGCAATACCTGATAGAACAGATAACCGGGTGCGCCCCACAGCAGCGCATGCAGATAGTTCACCGCTTTGTCGGCCAGCTCCGGCGCACCGTCATGCATCAGGTTGATCGCATATTTCCCCTGATAAAGCACCACCATGGTCAGTATGGAAATGCCTGTCGCCAGCAGAAAGGCTTGCTGGGTTTGATGCGCGATGCGGTCCCGGCGCCCGGAACCGTTGAGGTTCGCCACGACGGGTGTCAGCGCCATCAGCAAACCGTGACCGAACAGGATAACGGGCAACCAGATGGATGTCCCCACGGCTACGGCGGCCATATCCGTGGCGCTGTAGGAACCTGCCATGATGGTATCCACCACACCCATTGAGGTTTGTGATACTTGAGCGATGATGACCGGGATAGCCAGCGCCAGCAAATGACGGGCTTCTGATAAGTACTTCTGCACGAAAACACCTTCCTAATGCAGGATGGAGAGAGATCTCTAATGAGGAGAGAAAGACAATCATCCTTTATTTTTACGAAAAAAGATGAAGTATTGTAACTATTTGCCAACAGTAAACCAATGATTGACTGACAGAGAATGATCCCGTTTGGTTTTCCTGATGATATGGTGCAAACTGCCTGACATAAGTGAACGTCGCCACTGTCGGGCGTCGGCCGCTATGCCGCGCCGCTGTCGTGGGGCGTTCACGCCTATTACTGATCAGGAGGCAAGCTCAACACCATGTTTACCGGTATTGTTCAGGGCACGGCGACCGTCGTGTCCGTCGATGAAAAACCCAATTTCCGCACCCATGTCGTTCAACTGCCCCCCGAACTGTTGCCGGGACTGGAAACGGGCGCATCCGTAGCGCACAACGGTTGCTGCCTGACTGTCACCCATATTGACGACGATCGGGTGAGTTTTGATCTGATTAAAGAGACACTGCGGTTGACCAATCTGGGTGACGTGAAGGTCGGCGATCGGGTTAATGTGGAGCGTGCAGCCAAATATGGCGATGAAATTGGCGGGCATGTCATGTCTGGTCATATCATGTGCACGGCGGAAATCGTGAAAATTCTGACGTCGGAAAATAATCATCAGATCTGGTTCCGGCTGTCTGATGAGTCGCAGATGAAATATGTGTTGCACAAGGGATTTATTGGTATTGATGGTATCAGCCTGACGGTAGGTGAAGTGACCCGTAGCCGTTTCTGCGTGCACCTGATTCCGGAAACGCTGCAACGCACGACGCTGGGGCAAAAACGCCTGGGCGACCGTATCAATATCGAAATTGACCCGCAGACTCAGGCCATTATCGACACGGTTGAGCGTGTTATGGCTCGTCAGGCAGAGCAGCAACAAGCGCTGGCGGCAGAGCTTGCTGCGAAGAGTGAATAAAAGACGCCTGAACGCGTGTTATTCCTGTTAGCCATAATAAAACCGGCAGCCAGACTCCAGACTGCCGGTTTTTGTTTGTGGCTCTTAATTCGTGAGGCGAGGGCGACAGGAGTGGGCGATGTGCCGCCACCCGTTCATCGTGCCACGCGCATACCGCCTTCAATCCCTTCGACACTGAATAACACCTGCCAGAGTTGGATGTTGCGTGCGCGAAACGCACCGGCACAGGCGTTAAGGTAATAACTGAACATCCGCCGGAAGCGCTCGGGGTAGCGTGCTGACAGGGTCGGCCAGTGCTGCTGGAAGCGCTCGTGCCAGGCCATAAGGGTACGGTCATAGTCCGCGCCGAAATTGTGCCAGTCTTCCATGACCAGATAAGGCTCGCTGCGCTGGGCGATATGCTGCACTGAGGGTAAACACCCATTAGGGAAGATGTATTTGTCTATCCAGGCATCGACCTTGAGGCTGGTTTCGTTTGCGCCGATGGTATGCAACAGGAACAAACCGGTGGATTTGAGGTTTTTTCTGACCACCCTGAAGTAAGTATCGTAATTTTTCGGACCGACATGTTCGAACATGCCGACGGAAACGATACGGTCAAACTGCCGATTCAGATCGCGATAGTCCTGTAGCAGAATGGTGACATCCAGATCCTGACAACGTTGTTGCGCCAATGCCTGTTGCTCGCGGGAGATGGTCACACCGGTTACGCTAACACCGTAATGGCGGGCGGCAAATTCGGCCAGACCACCCCAGCCGCAGCCGATATCCAGCAGTGTCATTCCCCGGCGTAACTGCAATTTTTCGCAAATGAGGCGCAGCTTATCTTGTTGTGCCTGCTCCAGGGTTTCGGCTTGTTTCCAGTAACCACAGGAGTACTGCATGTACGGGTCTAGCATCAGGCTAAAAAGATCATTACCGAGGTCGTAATGCTCCTTACCTACAATCCATGCCCGCCGACGCGATTGCAGATTGGTCAGGCGAGCCATCAGTATCCGTAGCGTATCCTGCCAACGCTGGGGCAGTTGCTTCTCCAGCCCGGCGCGTATCGCTCGATGGAAAAACATGTCTAGCCGTTCACATTCCCACCAGCCATCCATGTAACTTTCGCCCAGACCCAGTGACCCGTCACGCAATATGCGCTTGAACAGTTCAGGGTTTTTGACCTGAATATCAAACGGTCGCGAACCGTTAATGGCGATATTCGCGGCCGACAGCATTTCATTAACCAGTTGGAACCAGGGTTGACTGGGGGTACCCAGATCCTCCACGTAAGATGAACTCATAACTTCTCCCTACCTTGCCAGATACATGCGTTATACGGGATAAACCAGACAAATATCGCGATGGAGGGTATTCGATGTACCCATTCCACACGTCATCGTCTATCCCTGAGAGCCTCAGAGGAAAATAAGAGACAAGCCGACACGAAAGGCGTCTACCCCGGCCGTGACAAACGGTGTAACAGTCATTAGTGGGGTAGAAAAAGTAAGGCGATGCGTATTGCTAAAAGCATCGTCTGATCATGGTTATTGTCGTCAATGACAGTGACAAGTGTATGACTGCTTTAACCCGGCGACAAGATTCATCGGGCTAAAGCAGCACATTGCGTTCTATATTAGGGTGCCAGGGAGACACGCTTTAGCGCTCTACGGCGCGGTATAACGGCGGTTGATTCGCCAGCGTGCGATAACGAAATCGTCTGGCTATTAACGGCGATAATCGAGATACGGGCCGTCAGCAACGGAACGGCGCTCGATCAGCGTCGGGTGGACTTCGATGGTTTGCGCTTCCTCGCGTTTGCTGGTGATGCGGTCAAGCAGCATGGAGAACGCCGCCTGTCCCAGCCGTTCCTTAGGCTGATGAATGGTCGTGAGCGCCGGCGTAAAATAGCGGGAGTGGCGTACATTGTCGTAACCGATCACCGAAATATCCTGCGGTACACGCAGGCCCAGTTCATCCGCCGCACAAATCGCTCCCATAGCCATAATATCGCCGCCGCAGAATACCGCGGTCGGTCGCTGCTTTTGCGCCAGAATCTGATGCATGGCTTTGTAGCCGGATTCGGGTTCAAAGTCACCCTGAACCACCCATTCGTCACGCAGGGGGATATCCGCTTCTTTCAGCGCTTTCAGAAAGCCCAAATAACGCCCGCTGCCGGTATTGCGCCCCTGAGAACCGGGGATGGCACCGATATCACGATGCCCGCGCTCAATCAGATAGCGACCGGCCATATACCCACCGGCAAACGCATTATCAATAATGGTATCGGTGAAATCGCTGTGGGCTTCGCCCCAATCCATGACGACCATCGGAATATGGCGATAATCCGCCAGCATTGACAGCAGTTCAGGCGGGTACTCGGCACACATCACCAGCAGGCCATCCACGCGTTTTTGCGCCAGCATGGACAGGTAAGCACGCTGTTTATCCTGATTATTGTGAGAGTTACACAGAATCAACGTGTAACCTCTGGCGTAGCAACTGTTTTCCACCGCTTCGATAATTTCGGCGAAATAGGGTGCTTCGCTGGAGGTCGCCAGCAGCCCGATAGATTTGGTGTGGTTGACTTTCAGGCTTCGGGCCACCGCACTGGGTGAATAATGCAATTCATCAATCGCTGCGCGTACCGCAGCCTTGGTCTCTTCGGCGACGAAACGTGTTTTATTAATCACGTGTGATACGGTTGTGGTTGAAACGCCTGCGCGTTTTGCCACATCTTTAATCGTTGCCATCTAAAGTGACTCCTGAACTCATCTGTTACAGTCGTGGGTCTGTTACAGCAGTAAATATGTTGTTAATCGTTTGCCTGCGTGAATTTTGCTCCTGCTGGACAACAAGGCAACATTTCAGTAGGAGACATGCCGAGGTGTGTAGCTTGAAGGGAGGGCTGACGCTTCGACCAACGCAGTGTACACGGTAAACTGCGGATTTTGGCCGATTTAGAGCAAAAGGGGAAGAGGCAATTCGTGTTATCTCTGTGACGCAGAAATCGGTTTTTTGACTTCAGTCGGGTAATAATAGACCTATACTTTATGTGCTTGCCCATCCGCCGGGATACGGTGTTGATTCAGACATAACGGGATGATGGCGATCATCAGTCATATACAGGAGAATACGATGGATACAAATTTGAAAATGTCGCTGTGTAGTACGTTGGTCGCACTCGTGGTGATCATTGTTTTTAGTTTCACTGCGGTATTGAACTGATAGCAGATCGCCAGTGGTGTAAAAAGAAAACAGAAAAGGGGCTAGTGCCCCTTTTCTCGTTATTCATTAAGCCATTTAGCCGATTGTTATTGACGAATATCCGTTAGCGAATGGTCTTCGGTGTCACCACGCGGCGAGCGCCGACATAATGATCCTGCCAGTAATCTTCACTCAATTTACTGATTTTGATGTCAGAACCCGAGCGCGGTGACTGGATAAAACGACCATTGCCCAGGTAGACGCCAACGTGGTCGGCAGCACCGCGGTTGGTGATACGGAAGAACACCAGGTCACCGCTTTCCAGTTCGCTTTTCTTGATGGGCGCCGCGTCACGCAGGTGGAACATCTCATTGGCTGTGCGCGGAATCGAGATTTTTACCACATCTTTATAGGCGTAATACACCAGCCCGCTGCAATCAAAACCTGAATAAGGCGTTGCGCCGCCCCAATGGTACGGTTTACCGATTTGGCTCATCAGCTTGTTCATGGCAGTCAATTTGGCGTGCTGATAGCGTTTTTGGTGAGCAGCACTGATGGTCAGCGCCGCTTTATCGTGTTTGCCTTTCTTGCTTTTACCATGTGAAGACGTGGCGGCTACCTCATCTTCTTCATCGACCGCCGCTTTACCTTTTTTATGCGCGTTTTTCGCGACCACGAGTTCATGCGCTTTGTGGCTGGTTTTAGCCTGCGCCGGTGTTTCTTTCTTTGCTGCGTCTTTTTTCGTGGTTTTCGCTAATGCAGCCTTAGTGGTATGCGTGCTTTTCTCTGGCTGCGATTTTGTATGGGAGGAATGGGCTGCCGCCGCCACCGACTTTTTGTCCGCAGACTTTTTGTCATTGTGCGACTTCGCGTTTTTATCGTGACTGGCTACGGTTTTGGCTGGCGTAGGCTTTGCGTGTTTTTCCGGTTTTTTGCCGTGGGTCGGCTCCGTGCCTTTTTTGTTAGCATTTTTGGCAACTTTGTTCTTTTTGGATTCATCAAGCGCTTTATTCGCCGTTTCTACACCAGATTTGCGTGGTGGCACTGCCCCGCCGTGCGGATTAGCCAGCGCCAGACCAGAAAATAGATTACTGAAAAATAATAAAAAGAGCGTAATAAATAACCGCATGATAGTTCTGACCGAATGTTGTCCTCAATCGTTCAATCTTTACAGTATTCCCGAAAATGACCTGATAAAAAAGCGGGAGATAGAATAATCCTACTACAAAATAGTGAGAAAACGTTAACAACGGTGTTTGCTGCTTAATTATCCGGCGATTTGGCGTCGCTTTGTACCGTTAGCGCGTCACCCGGATAAAACCCTATAAAAGATAGCGTTTTTTTGTGGCCGTCGCTATCGTTAGAATACAAAACAAAAGAAGCGGTATGCCACGGTTTGCCGCGAGTCATATGAGCGGCTCTTAAGGGCTGCTCATCACGCGCTTGAGGAAGCAATAGAATGACGACAACGACACTTGAAAAAATTCAGCGCCAGATTGCTGAAAACCCGATTCTGCTGTACATGAAAGGCTCTCCCAAACTGCCGAGCTGCGGTTTTTCTGCTCAGGCGGTACAGGCGTTGTCGGCGTGTGGCGAACGTTTTGCCTATGTAGATATTTTGCAGAACCCGGATATCCGCGCCGAATTGCCGAAATATGCCAATTGGCCGACATTCCCGCAGCTGTGGGTGGATGGTGAATTGGTTGGCGGTTGTGACATCGTCATTGAGATGTATCAGCGTGGCGAACTGCAACAGTTGATTAAAGAGACAGCTGACAAATACCGTTCCCAGCAGGAAGACCAGCAGTAATCTTCCTTATCGTCAGGCAGCATTGCGCTGCCTGACGGCCTGTTTATCGTTGTTTTACGCCAGCATAGGTTGGCGTGTGAGCAGTAGTTGTACCGCCTTATCCTTCGTCGACAGCCAGTGGCGCGTCTTCGGTATCGCCGACAGCGCCAGCCAACGGCCAGCCCCCCATCCGTTTCCACCGATTGACCAGTTCACAAAACAGCTGTGCTGTGCGCTCGGTATCGTACAGCGCCGAGTGTGCCTGGCTGGCATCGAAAGGGATTTCCGCGGCAATACAGGCTTTAGCCAACACGGTTTGCCCCAGCACCAGCCCGCTGAGTGCGGCGGTGTCAAAGGTGGCAAACGGGTGGAATGGGTTGCGTTTCAAGCCGCAACGTTCAGCCGCCGCCATCAGAAAGCTGTGATCGAAGGTTGCGTTATGCGCCACGATGATCGCACGATTACAATTCTGGTCCTTGATACCTTTGCGAACGGCTTTAAAAATGTCATGTAGGGCGTCATATTCACTCACCGCGCCGCGCAGAGGATTGCTCGGGTCGATACCGTTAAACGCCAGTGCTTCGGGACGCAGAATTGCGCCTTCGAACGGTTCGATATGAAAATGCAAGGTGTCGTCCGGCTGTAACCAACCGCTTTCATCCATTTTCAGCGTTACCGCTGCAATTTCCAGCAGCGCATCGGTTTTCGCGTTGAACCCGGCGGTCTCAACGTCAATCACCACAGGGTAAAACCCACGAAAACGCGCGTTCAGAGCGTTCAGGTTATTTTTCTCAGCCATTCGTTTCTTATTTCTTCAGCAACATGCAGTGCGCATTATGGCAAATTGTGTCGGGGGATGCAGCAGCCAGACAGAGTGCCGTCCCCCGGAAAAGGCAGGTGCCGTCGGCACCTGAACAGGCAAGGATAGAATCAGTTACCCAGTCCTTGACCGGCTTGTGAACGTTCAATCAGTTCTATCTTGTAGCCATCCGGGTCTTCAACGAAGGCGATCACGGTGGTACCGCCTTTGACCGGGCCTGCTTCACGGGTCACTTTGCCGCCGACCTGACGAATACGCTCACATGCGCCGGCGACATCATCCACACCCAGCGCGATATGACCAAAGGCGGTACCCATCTCATAGCTGTCTACACCCCAGTTGTAGGTCAGCTCGATCACCGCGCCGTCGCTTTCCTCGGTGTAGCCGACAAATGCCAGAGAATACTTATATTCCGGATTGTCGCTGGTGCGCAGCAGACGCATACCCAGTACCTTGGTATAAAAATCGATAGCGCGTTGCAGGTCGCCAACACGTAGCATGGTGTGAAGTAAACGCATAATGACCCCTATTCTGATCCGTGGGTTAGCCGTCTGGGCGATATCGGTAGTATTCCGTTATCGTCTGAAACAATAGGGCCAGAGTATAGCGTCGTTGCCGGGGTGAGTCCAAATCTGTGGCGGAGAGATGTTGTGTGTCGTTGAGTCCGGTTTTGATGCGCGTTTGCCGCAAAACAACCAGGATAAACGGAAATATGGTGGTTAATTGCGCATTAACGCCACGTAAGGCTTGCCAGTGAAGGCAATCAAGGTTTCAATAAAGATGTCGGATGAGGAGGTACTGTGGCCGAGCAGCTCGAGCTTTTTCCTGTTCCCAACCCATGCCGCGGTATCTGCCAGGCGGATGACCGGGGCTTCTGCCGTGGTTGTTTTCGAAGCCGTAACGAGCGCTTTAATTGGGGAACGATGAGCGATGCGCAAAAACAGGATGTGCTACGATTATGCCGCCAAAGGATGAAGCGTTCGCAGCGAAATGAGAAAAATTCAACATCCTCAGAACCGGATCAGCCGACCCTGTTTTAATCGACATGGTGATATTTAATGGCATAAATTAAGTTCAAGATCATTTTTAATTAATTATTATTTGCTAGAATAGATAGATAACAATAAGACCTTTTTATAAAACTTTCGTTTTAAATCAGAGTTGATTGCAATCCAGGGAAGTTGCTTAGTATGCTAACTATAAGGAGAGGTGATGGAATTGCCGTTAGGTTCTGATTTAGCTCGGTTGGTTCGTGTATGGCGTGCTTTGATTGATCATCGATTGAAGCCTCTAGAGCTCACTCAAACTCACTGGGTCACGCTGCATAATATTCACCAACTGCCTCCGGGGCAGTCCCAAATTCAACTTGCCAAGGCGATTGGAATAGAACAGCCTTCGTTGGTGCGAACGTTGGATCAGTTGGAAGACAAAGGGTTAATTACCCGACATATTTGTGCCCATGATCGACGCGCCAAACGAATTCTGTTAACAGATATGGCCGATCCGATCATTCAGGCGGTAAATGACGTTATTGATCAAACACGCAGCGAAATATTAGATGGTATTACTCCTGCAGAAGTAGATGAGTTAGCCACTATTATCTCCCGACTGGAAAAAAACATATTGGCATTACATGAGACTCAGTCTTAATTAATAGAAGAAGTAAATGTCCCGGCAGGTAATTCGAATTTCAGGCAATATATACTCACAATGATTCGAGTTGCGGGGCGGTACGCATGCGTGTTGTACCGTTATAAATTGCACAATTATATGTTGTGCAATTGTATGTGGTGTAATGCGTTAACCCTTCAGGGCAAGGCTCATGATGAGCATTTGCAATGCGGTAATCGGCGTATTTCAAGCGGCTTACATGAGTAAGTCACTGAGATAACGGACAACGTTGTCGGGAGCGGCGTTGTGTTCGATAAGCCTCATACCTGAAGGGTAAAAGTCGGCGCTGGACTAATAACACCAACATTCCTGTAACCTGAAGTTATAACAGGTATGACGTTATAATGGGTATAGCGTACCAATAATGGCTTATCTGAACAGGCGAGTCGGGTGAGGGCGATAAGACAATCACCACCCCATTGGGTGGTGATTGATTATTATCGCTTAGCGAGGAGATACCGTGATGGAACGACCATTACTGGCCATCGCTACACGTTGACCAGCGTGGAATTTGGTGTCGCCTTGTTTTTGTACCACCATGATGGTGCTGCCATCATCTTTACGGATTTCCAGCTCAACCCCCTGAACGCGGTTAACCGCGCCTTCAATGCTGTTACCCGCAACGCCACCTGCAACCGCGCCTGCCGCTGTTGCCAGATTACGACCCGTACCACGACCGATAGTATTCCCCACCAGTCCGCCCAGTACCGCGCCACCGATCGTACCAATGACATTGCTGTCTTCCCCGGCCTGAATCTGTACCGGGCGGGTGGAGACAACGGTACCGTAGGTTACCGTCTGGACTTGTTTGGCTTCAGATGCACTATAAACGTCTCCTGACAGGGTACTGGTGTTAGCACAACCCGCCAGTGTGATACCTGCTAAAGTGATCACGAGAAAACGTTTCATCATAGAAAGACTCCTGTTATAGCTGTGTCTGTGTCGGAGGGCGCAGCCTGAGCCGACGAATTATCTCTTGTCGCATTATGGCGTGGTCGAACGCACCATTCTACTGTGTCGATTAGCGTCAAAGATAGAATAGCGCGACTAAATTGATAATAAACGCGTTATAAAGTTCCTTGAGAATCCCTCTTTTTCTGAAAAAGGCACTGAAGGATAATGGGCGATCTGCTCTGGCATCTGTCTGACAAAAAAGACAAAATTGGGCCAGAAAACCGCGCTCCACGAACCGTGTGCGCGCGCTGACGCCGGTATCGATGCTGTCATGGCGTAACCGGCAGTCATTTACATAACGAAAGGTAACCCGATGAGGTCTGGAAGATATATTGGCGTGATGTCTGGCACCAGCCTGGATGGTGTCGATGTGGTGCTGGCCGCCATTGACGAGCACACCGTTGCACAGCAAGCCAGTTATTGTCACCCGATTCCGCCTGAGATTCGCCAGACGATACTGAGCATGAATCAAGGGCAGGCGGTAACGCTTTCCGCGCTGGGGCGGCTTGATACCCGCCTTGGCGCGCTGTTTGCCGACGCGGTACAGGCGTTATTGCGCCAGACCGGCCTGAGTGCGGGGGATATTACCGCGATTGGCTGTCATGGACAGACGGTTTGGCATGAGCCAGACGGCGATGCCCCTTGTACGATGCAGATTGGCGATTGTAACCGTATTGCCGCGGTGACCGGCATCACCACTGTAGGTGATTTTCGGCGGCGAGATATGGCGTTGGGCGGACAAGGTGCACCGCTGGTGCCCGTTTTCCACCACGCGTTGCTGCAACATCCGGTGGAGCGACGAATCGTACTGAACATCGGTGGGATCGCCAATATTTCGGTACTAGCGCCGGGGAAGGCGGTAAAAGGTTATGACACCGGGCCGGGTAATATGCTGTTGGATGCCTGGGTATGGCGAAATCGGGCGCAGCCCTATGACAAAGATGCCGCCTGGGCGTTGACGGGGCAGGTGGATAACCGCTTACTAAGCCACATGCTGGCCGATCCGTATTTCGGTCTGGTGGCACCAAAGAGTACCGGGCGTGAGTATTTCAATCTGACATGGCTGGAAAGGCAACTGGTGTCGTTTGTGCGTTTGCGCCCGGAAGATGTGCAGGCCACGCTGGTAGCGCTGACGGCGGAAAGCATCGCCGAACAGGTATTGTTGACCGGGGGATGTGAGCGCGTACTGGTGTGTGGCGGTGGTGCGCGTAATCCATTGCTGATGAGTCAGCTGTCGGCGCGCCTGCCGGGTATTGAAGTTTGTCCGACCGATAACTTCGGTATCCGGGGTGATGATATGGAGGCGCTAGCGTTCGCCTGGCTGGCATTTCGCACCCTGTCGGGGCTGCCGGGCAATTTACCCTCGGTGACGGGGGCCAGCCGTGAAACGGTCCTGGGGGCGATTTATCCCGCGATGGTGGCGTAAATCGGCTGAAGGACGTGTAATCGAACGTATGTGATGTCAGTGGATGAGGGTGGTGTAATCAGATTTTGCCGACAGGCCTGTCAGCGTGTTGTTGATAGACTCCTCTTTTGTGTGATGGTTCGCGCAGGATGCCGGAATCGTCGAATGCCAGAAAAAAAGACGGAGAAGAATAAGATGAAACCACTGTGGATGACAGGGGCATTAGTGTTGCTCAGTGGCTGTGCCCATTTTATGCCGACGGCGCAGCCACAAACCTTACACTACCAATGTGGCACCATGCCGCTTACCGTCACACTGAATCCCGGCCAAAAGGTCGATAGCGTGACGTTCCTGCTGGATGGAGAACCTCATACCTTGCCACAGGTGCCTGCTGCATCCGGTACGCGTTACAGCGATGATCGTTATACGTTTTGGAGCAAGGGCCAACAGGCGTTTATCGTCAGAGGCGATAGAATCATCGTGAATGATTGCGTGTTGCAGTAAGGCTGTTTCTATGCCGTTGTATGTCGTTGCGGGCGTTGAGATTTCGACGACGCGGGCGCAAAATGGGCCATTCCCCTTTCTCGCCCGATAAGGCAACGGCAGGATTGCATGACCACAGAAAACGACAACGCCCGCAACAAGGTGGCCCTTGCGCCGGAACAGGCCGCAAGCGTCGATATCGCCGACTTGCGGCGTGAATATACTCAGGGCGGCCTGCGCCGTCGTGACCTCACCGCCAACCCGCTCGATCTGTTTGAACGCTGGCTGAAACAAGCCTGCGAAGCGCAACTGGCAGATCCTACCGCGATGTGCGTGGCAACGGTCGATGAGCAGGGCCAGCCTTATCAGCGCATCGTACTGCTGAAACACTATGATGAAAAAGGCATGGTGTTCTATACCAACATGGGCAGCCGCAAGGCCCAGCAACTGGCTGCTAACGCCCGTATCAGTCTGCTGTTCCCCTGGCACATGCTGGAGCGTCAGGTGATTGTCCAGGGCAAGGCGGAAAAACTGCCGATGCTGGATGTCATGAAGTATTTCCATAGTCGCCCGCGCGACAGCCAGATTGGTGCCTGGGTTTCAAAGCAGTCCAGCCGCATCTCTGCCCGCAGTATGCTGGAAAGCAAATTCTTTGAAATGAAGCAGAAGTTCCAGCAAGGTGAGATTCCACTACCGAGCTTCTGGGGTGGGTTCCGCGTCACTATCGAGTCGGTGGAGTTCTGGCAGGGGGGCGAGCACCGCCTGCACGATCGTTTTCTGTACCAACGCGAGGGCAATGGCTGGACAATTGACCGGCTGGCACCCTAAATCACCGGATTTTGTTGAGTTAAGCGCTGGCACTCCCGGTGTCGGCGCTTTATTCTATGTCACCCTGAATTATTACTTTCGCCGCTATGGCGAAAAGTCGTGTACCGGCAAAGGTGCAGTCGTTTATACATGGAGACTTTGATGGCAAGCAATCTGATTCAACAATTGCAAGAGCGGGGCCTGGTGGCCCAGGTAACGGACGAGGGCGCGTTAGCAGAGCGACTGGCGCAGGGGCCAATTGCACTGTATTGCGGCTTCGACCCGACCGCCGACAGCTTGCATTTGGGACATCTGGTACCGCTGCTGTGCCTGAAACGCTTTCAGATGGCCGGACACAAACCGGTAGCGCTGGTGGGTGGTGCTACGGGGTTGATTGGCGACCCGAGTTTCAAAGCCGCCGAGCGTAAGCTGAATACCGAAGAAACCGTGCAGGAGTGGGTAGAGAAAATCCGCCGTCAGGTCGCTCCTTTCCTGGATTTTGACTGTGGTACCAACAGCGCTATAGCCGCCAACAACTACGATTGGTTTGGTTCCATGAACGTGCTGACGTTCCTGCGCGATATCGGTAAGCATTTCTCCGTCAACCAGATGATCAACAAAGAAGCGGTCAAGCAACGTCTGAACCGTGATGACGTGGGCATTTCCTTCACCGAGTTTTCCTACAACCTGTTGCAGGGCTACGACTTTGCTTCGCTGAATGCGCTGCATGGCGTGGAGTTGGAGATTGGTGGTTCTGATCAGTGGGGTAACATCACCTCCGGGATCGACCTGACCCGTCGCCTCCATCAGAAGCAGGTGTTTGGTTTGACGGTTCCGTTGATAACCAAGGCAGACGGAACCAAATTCGGTAAAACCGAAGGCGGGGCGGTATGGCTGGATCCGAAGAAGACCAGTCCGTACAAGTTCTATCAGTTCTGGATCAACACCTCTGACGCGGACGTGTACCGCTTCCTGAAGTTCTTCACCTTCCTTGACATTGACGTTATCAATGCACTGGAAGAAGAAGATAAGAATAGTGGGGTGGCGCCGCGTGCTCAGTACGTTCTGGCAGAAGAAGTGACCCGTCTGGTGCACGGTGAAGAGGGGCTGACAGCCGCTAAACGTATCACCCAGAGTCTGTTTAACGGTAACCTGAGCGATCTGACCGAAGCGGATTTCGCGCAACTGGCGCAAGACGGCGTACCGATGGTGGAACTGGCGACTGGCGCGGATTTACAACAGGCGCTGGTTGATTCCGAATTGCAGCCTTCTCGTGGGCAGGCGCGTAAGACCATCGCCTCCAACGCGATCACGATCAACGGTGAAAAACAGTTCGATCCGGAATACACCTTTACGGATGCTGACCGGCTGTTTGGCCGTTATACCTTGCTGCGTCGGGGCAAGAAAAACTACTGCCTGGTCTGCTGGAAAGACTGATGGATACACGGAAGGGAGCAGCATGCTCCCTTCGTTTTTAGGCACCTCCTCACAGAGGGGGATAGCCTGACAGGTTCACCAGGTAATACCGTATCAGCTATACCGTATCAGCTATACCGTATCAGCCATACCGTGGCGGGCGGGATAACAGCATGACGCTGTTCGATAAGAAACGGTTTAATAACCAGCAGTATATAAAAACAAACACATCGCATTTGAGCAGGCAAAGGTAGTCACTTTCATGAAAAACATACTGTCGATTCAGTCTCACGTGGTTTTCGGTCATGCCGGCAACAGCGCGGCGGAGTTCCCCATGCGTCGGATGGGTGTCAATGTCTGGCCGCTGAATACCGTGCAATTCTCCAACCACACGCAATATGGTCAATGGACAGGCTGTGTTATGCCCGCTGAACACCTGACCGAGATTGCTCAGGGCATCAGTAATATTGATCATTTGAAGGACTGCGACGCGGTACTGAGTGGGTATATTGGCTCACCAGAGCAGGGCGGGCATATTCTGGAGGTGGTGCGCCGGGTAAAGGCGGCGAATCCACGTGCCATTTATTTCTGTGACCCGGTGATGGGTACGCCGGAAAAAGGCTGCATTGTACCAGCGGGTGTGACGGATTTTCACTGTAACCAGTCACTACAGGCAAGTGACATGATTGCCCCCAACCTGCCGGAGCTGGAATTGCTGAGTGGGCGAACGATCCATACGGTAGAAGAAGCTGTGCAGGCCAGTCGTGAACTGTGTCAGCGCGGGCCGCAACTGGTGCTGGTTAAACACTTAAGCCGTGCGGCCGCCAGCAAAGACAGTTTTGAAATGTTGCTGGTCACCCCGAAAGAAGCCTGGCATATCCAGCGCCCGCTGGTGGATTTTGGGCCGCGCCAACCTGTGGGGGTCGGTGACCTGACCAGCGGTTTGTTACTGGTGAATCTGCTAAAAGGCGTCGCGCCGGAAAAAGCGCTGGAACATACCACCGCGGCTGTCTACGAAGTGATGCTGGTCACCAAAGAAATGGAACAGTACGAACTGCAACTGGTGGCAGCGCAAGATGGCATCGTACAGCCGCGTCACCATTTCCAGGCTGTTCGTCTTTAGTTGCTAAATTGGTCGTGGGTAAAACCGGCCGTGACAGGCACACCATAAAATAACGGGGCATCAAGCCCCGTTGTTGTTACTGCGGTAAGCGCAGTATGCATTCCATCATTCTGATTTGTCAGAATTTTACTTCAAGCCCTTCCGCCGTCAGTGCTTTTTCTACCGCCGGTCGCCCGGATACACGCTCCAGATACGCCACCAACGCAGGGAATTGAAGCAGGTTAAACTTCAGGTCATGTGCCCAGCGAGAAATGGTGAACAGGTAAGCATCGGCGACGCCGAACCGGTTACCGACCAGATAATCGTGTTCGCTGAGTACCTGATTCAGGTAACGAAAGCGCTGTTCCAGATAGCTTTTCAGCAAATCTTTGTACAGTTCTGGCGTACCGGGGCGGAACAGCGGCGTAAATGATTTGTGCAATTCCGTGGAAATATAGGCCAGCCATTCAATGGCGCGGTAGTGATGAATGGTGCTGGACGGCGCTATCAGGTTATATTGCGGTGCTTTGTCTGCCAGATACAGGGCGATAGCAATATTTTCCGTCAGAATCGTTCCGTCATCCAATGCCAGCGCCGGGACCATTCCTTTGGGGTTGATCTGCAGGTAGTCGCCATCCTGCTCGGTTCTCTTGGTACGCAGGTCGACATTCACCAGTGTGAACTTGGCCCGGGTCTCATGCAGGATGATATGAGGAAACAGTGAGCAACTTCCCGGTTTGTAATAGAGTTTCATTCGCCATTCCTTCAGTAAACGTCTTTGCGGTGAGTTGTAGTGTCAGGTATATCGTGTCAGAGCCCGTTGTATCAAAACATGTTCTATCAGAGCATGTCCTATCAGAGCATAGTGTTAACAACGTAAGCGTTTTCACACGATCATGTAAATTCATATTGCTATAAATCACAGAATCAGGCTGTGCGCGGCATCTCAAGATAAGAGTGCTATGAAATCAACGCACTGCCGGGTGGTCTCCTTTTCCCAATATTCGTTAGTCTACAGAAAGTCCTCTTCTTCTTATTGTTATCGGTTGCAATGAGGGAATGTTCACCCTGATGTGTGGTTTATCTTACAACCCGGTGTGTTAAAAACGCGTTAAAGGTGGTTTGTGTTATCTTTAAATAGGTGATGCCTGTCACTATAGGACAATGCAACGCCGACGGTTTTTAGCCATCTGACACATCTGCAGCCATGTCCGCATGGCGTTCATTGACGTGAGTCCGCAGGGCCGTTGCCTGTCGGGGAGGAACCATGTTATCTCAATCCTATAGTGATGCTTGTCTCGCTACACTTACCGTCCACAAGCGCACTTATCAATACTGGAGTTTACCGCTGGCGGCCCAATGGCTGGGGAACCTTGACAGGCTACCCAAGTCGCAGAAGATTCTGCTGGAGAATCTTCTGCGACATCTGGACGGTGACACGGTACAGGATGCCGACCTGCAAGCGCTGGCAGACTGGCAGCGTGACGGCCATGCGGATCGCGAAATCACCTTTCATCCTGCCAGAGTGTTGATGCAGGATTTTACTGGTGTGCCGGCGGTAGTGGATCTGGCTGCGATGCGCGATGCGGTGCAGCGACTAGGCGGGCAGGTTAGCTGGGTGAGTCCGATGACGCCGGTGGATCTGGTCATCGACCATTCGGTTACGGTGGATCATTTCGGCAATAAACGCGCGCTGGAAGAAAATATCCGCCTGGAGATGGACCGTAATCATGAGCGTTACGCCTTCCTACGCTGGGGACAGAGCGCTTTCCAGCATTTTCGGGTGGTGCCGCCGGGCACCGGTATTTGCCATCAGGTCAATCTGGAATACCTGGCAAAGGTGGTCTGGCACAGTCAGCAGAATGATGTTCTGCTGGCTTACCCGGATACGGTGATCGGCACCGATTCGCACACCACGATGATCAACGGGCTGGGTGTGCTGGGCTGGGGCGTTGGCGGTATCGAAGCGGAAGCGGCGATGCTGGGACAGTCGGTCTCAATGCTGATCCCCGATGTGGTCGGGGTACGGCTGGTGGGCAAATTGGGCGAGGGGATCACCGCCACCGATCTGGTGTTGACTGTGACCCAGATGTTGCGCCAGCACGGCGTGGTGGGCAAATTTGTTGAGTTTTTCGGTGATGGTCTCGACCATCTGCCGCTGGCGGATCGCGCCACGTTGGCCAACATGGCACCAGAGTATGGCGCGACCTGTGGTTTTTTCCCGATCGACAACATCACGCTAGATTACCTGCGGCTAACCAACCGTGGCGATGAACAAGTCGCGCTGGTGGAAGCGTATTGCCGTGCGCAGGGACTGTGGCGTCATCCAGGCGATGAGCCGCGCTTCAGCAGTGTGCTGGAACTGGATATGGCGAGCGTTGAAACCAGTCTGGCCGGCCCTAAACGGCCGCAGGATCGCGTGTCGTTGGCCGGGGTGCCGAGTGCGTTCAACGCCAGTCTGGAGCTCGAGCTGGCGACGGAAAACAGGGCAGCAACAGCGACGGAAAAGTGTGAGTCGACGCCAATGGTGCAGGGAGCGGTGGTGATTGCGGCCATCACCTCTTGCACCAATACGTCTAACCCGAGTGTGATGATCGCAGCAGGGTTGTTGGCGCGTAATGCCGTCATACGTGGGTTGAAGGTTAAACCTTGGGTGAAAACCTCGCTGGCCCCCGGTTCCCGTGTGGTTTCAGACTATCTGGAACTGGCTGGGTTGACCGAACCACTGATGCAGTTGGGTTTTCACCTGGTGGGGTATGGTTGCACCACCTGCATCGGTAATTCCGGTCCGCTGCCCGATGCTATCGAAAGCGCCATTCGCGATAACGACATCACTGTAGCGGCAGTGTTGTCTGGCAACCGTAATTTTGAAGGACGGATTCATCCACTGGTAAAAACCAATTGGTTGGCTTCGCCGCCGCTGGTGGTGGCCTACGCGCTGGCCGGGAACATGACGTTGGACCTGACCTGCGACCCGCTGGGCGAAGACGCGCAGGGGCGGGCGGTTTATCTGCGCGATATCTGGCCCACTGCCGATACGGTGGCGGATACGCTACAGGTGGTCAGCGCCAGGCTATTCAGCAAGGCTTACGCGTCGGTATTTGACGGCACGCCTGAGTGGCAGGCCATTGAAACAGGTGAGGGGCCAACCTACCATTGGCCGGCGGATTCCACCTATATTCGGCGTACTCCTTTTTTTGACGACATGCCAAAAACGCCCGCGCCGATGCAGGATATCTGTGGCGCACATATTCTGGCGATATTGGGCGACTCGGTCACCACCGATCATATCTCGCCGGCAGGCAATATTCGGCCCGATAGTCCGGCCGGTCGTTACCTGCAGGAACACGGTGTCATACCGTCGGCGTTCAACGCTTACGGTGCGCGGCGTGGCAACCATGAGGTGATGATGCGCGGCACGTTTGCCAATGTGCGTATTCGTAACGACATGGTGCTGGGCAAAGAGGGTGGTTTCACCCGGCATGTGCCGTCGCAGACGGTCACAACGATCTATGATGCGGCGGTACGCTATCGTGAACAGCACATACCGCTAGTGGTGATTGCGGGTAAGGAGTATGGCTCGGGATCCAGCCGGGACTGGGCTGCCAAAGGTCCACGCTTGCTGGGCGTGCGGGTGGTGATTGCCGAGTCGTTCGAGCGAATTCACCGTTCCAATTTGATAGGCATGGGCATTCTGCCACTGGAGTTCCTGAACGGTGAAAACCGTCAGACCCTGAGCCTGACCGGTGACGAACGGATTGATATCCGTGATCTGGCAAATGTGAAGCCGGGGGCGACGGTCATGGTGACGCTCACCCGACCAAATGGCGAGTCTCTGATTATTCAGACTCGTTGCCGCATCGATACCCACACCGAACTGACCTATTTTCGCCATGATGGCATCCTGCACTACGTTATTCGTCGCGTGCTTGACGCCTGAACGGTATCTGTCCTCCTGCCTGCGTGTTATGCCCTCGCTATGGGCTGATTTTTGCCATTGTGGTGGCACGAGTCGTTGCACTACAGGAATTGTGCGTTGCGCGCTTGTACTGTTCTCACGGATACAGTATTAGTGGTTGATGGTTTAATGCCATGATTCATAACATAAAATTATTGCACCTGAATAATTCAAGTCGTGGGGTAACGGTCGTTATACCACGGTAAATGGAAATAAGACCGTGATGCAGAGGAGCAGAGAATGACGATAGACAAGGGTTGGCTGGCATCCATTTTTGGGGTGTTGAGTGTTGCGGCGGTTTCAGTACAGGCGGCGGAGGTACCGGCGGGTGTACAATTGGCCGATAAACAGGAACTGGTGCGTGCCAATGGGTCCGAGCCCGCGTCGCTGGACCCGCATAAAGTAGAAAGTGACGTTGAAGGGAACCTGGTTCACGATTTTTTTGAAAAGCTGGTGTCGGTACACGATGACGGCACGGTGGCACCCGGTTTGGCGGATCGCTGGGAAAATAAAGACAATCAGGTTTGGACGTTCCACCTGCGCCCGGGGCTGAAATGGTCGGACGGTAGTCCGATTACCGCTGACGATGTGGTGTTTAGCTGGCAGCGTTTGATAGACCCCAAAACCTTGTCGCCGTATCAAAGTTACCTCGGCAGTATGCACGTGCTGAATGCCAACGACATTATCGCGGGTAAGAAGAGTCCACAGGAACTGGGCATTAAGGCGCTGGATAAACAAACGGTACAGGTTACGCTGGATCAACCGTTGTCTTATTTCCTGCCGATGGTCGACCACTATGTGATGGTGACCGTGCCGAAGGCAGCAATCGAGAAATTTGGCGACAAATGGACCCAGACGAGCAATTTTGTCGGCAGCGGACCGTTTGTGCCGACTGAGTGGGTCGTCAACGAGCGTATCACCGCTAAACGTAACGTTAACTATTGGGATAACGCGCACACGGTATTGAACAAAGTGACCTATCTGGTCATCGTCTCCAATACGGCCGAAGTCAACCGCTATAAAGCGGGGGAAGTCGATACAACGTACACCATGCCCAACCAGTTGTTTAAATCCCTGCAACAGGAATTGCCGAACGAAGTGAAGGTTACGCCGTATCTCTCGACCTATATTTATCGCTTCAATACCCAAAAACCGCCGTTTAATGACCCACGGGTCAGACGCGCGCTGGACCTGGCGCTCGATAAGAGCGTGATTGCCGACAAGGTGCTGGGGCAGGGCCAGGTACCGGCGTATAACTACGTGCCGCGCGGCATGGCTGGCTATACGAGTAATCAGCCGGAATGGGCGAGCTGGACGCAGCAGCAGCGTAACGCTGAAGCGAAAAAACTGCTGAAAGAAGCGGGTTACGATGCAAGCCATCCGCTGAAATTCCAGTTGTTGTATAACACGTCAGAATCCCATCAAAAGATTGCCATTGCCGCCGCCTCAATGTGGAAGCAGAACCTCGGCGCGGAGGCGACATTGCTGAATCAGGAGTGGAAAACGCTGCTGGACACCTCACGCACTGGTAACTTTGAGGTGGTGAGGAACTCCTGGGGGGCTGACTATAATGAACCTTCCACCTATTTTGACACCCTGCGTGCCAACGACAGCAATAACACCGGCAAGTTTACTGACAAGGCGTACGACGAGGTGTTGGATAAAGCGGTGATGGCGTCGTCGCTGGAGGCGCGCAATGCGCTCTATCATCAGGCGGAAACTATCCTGCAACAGCAGATGCCGTTGATCCCGATTTATTATTACGTGCGTAGCCAGATGGTGAAGCCGTATGTGGGTGGGTTTAAACCTGACCTGAAAGGGGATTTTTACAGCAAGGATATTTATATCGTCAAACATTGATTGGTGATCATTGATTGGGTGATCATTGATTGTCGATAGCACACCAGGCGGTAACCGCCTGGTGTGACAATGAAGGCGGGGGTTATTTGCTGTCCAGCAAGTGGCCCATTTTGGCGGCCTTGGTGGCCAGATAATGCTCGTTTTTCGGATTGCGGCCGACGATGAGCGGCACACGTTCCACGATGTTGATGCCCGCTTCGGTCAGGATGGTGACTTTTTTCGGGTTGTTGGTCAAAAGACGCACCGCTTCCACGTTCAGTAGCTTGAACATATCCGCACACAGTGTGAAATCACGCTCGTCGGCGGCGAAGCCCAACTGGTGGTTCGCTTCCACGGTGTCAGCACCTTGATCCTGTAGCGCATAAGCTCGGATCTTATTCAACAGACCGATATTACGTCCTTCCTGACGGTGATACAGCAGAATGCCGCGCCCTTCTTCGGCAATGTGATTGAGTGCTGCTTCCAACTGAAAGCCGCAATCACAACGCAGGCTAAACAATGCATCACCCGTCAGACATTCAGAGTGTACTCGCGCCAGTACCGGTTCGGGACCGGAAATATCACCGAATACTAACGCCAGGTGATCGCGCCCGGTTGCTGTTTCCTCGAATCCCACCATCAGGAAATCGCCCCACGGAGTGGGTAGTTTGGCTTCCGCCACCCGTTTTAGCTGCATGTTACTCTCCAACGCATAAATGATAAATTCCCGCTCCAGGCAGGAAGGGAATCTCGTATCGCCCCCGCCGGGCTACGTGCCGACGGCGGATAGTCACCCGCTTTGTTATCAGTGACTGAATGATTCGGGATAATCGTGGTGTCGTTGACAGAACTGACAGATAGTTTACGTCATACTGAAAACCGATGTCCTATTTTTTGATAAAAATGTAAAAATTTTGTTCTAATATCCTGCTGAATTATAGGGAGAAGTAATGTACGACCTCGCCAGACGCACCGTAATTGGCACAATATCGTTGATGGTGTTGCCTATTTTGGTCTGGATCACGGGATGGCACTGGCAGCCAGCCGTGTCAGGATGGTGGCTCAAGCCGTTATTCTGGATGACACAGACAGTATCAGCCCCGTGGGGAATTCTGACCAGTGTGGTGCTGTCGGCCTGGTTTTTGTGGCTGCTTCGACTACCTCTGCGCCCGACGTTGACGCTGCTGGCTATCCTGTTTGCCAGCATCGTGCTGGGGCAGGGGGTGAAATCCGTAACGAAAAATCTGACGCAGGAAGCCCGGCCGTTTGTGGTCTGGCTCGAACAAGCGCATCAGGTGGATGAGCGCTATTTTTACTCATTACCTGCCAGCGAGCGCGCCAGCTTACTGGAACAACAGCTTCAGCAAGTCTCACCATTGCCGCCGTGGCAGCGCCAGCATTGGCAGGAACAGGCGGATTACTCCTTCCCGTCGGGGCATACCGTGTTTGCCGCCACCTGGGCGTTGCTGGCGGTGGGATTATTGTGGACGCGGCGTCATTATCTGGTGGTTTCCCTCATCGTACTGTGGGCCAATAGTGTGATCGCCAGCCGCTTGTTGCTGGGGATGCACTGGCCGCAGGACGTGGCCGCCGCTACGTTGATAAGTGCCGTGGTTTCACTGGTGGCGCTCTCGCTGGCGCAGCGTTGGTGTGCGCCACTGTTGGCGGCCGCCCCATCCAAAACAGCTGCACGGTATCATCAGCAAGCCCGCCCGAACATCCGATGATGCCTGATAATGATGCCTGATAAAGCGATCGGTTGGTCGGGTATGGCGACGTGGGTATCCATGACCTGGATACCCACAACCGGCGGATACAGATGCCGGTGATGCTAATGCCGATGGATACGAGTAATAGCAAGGCGGCTTCGCAGATTGCCTGTCGCCGCCGCCGTTGGTGTGTCGGTAGTGTGTTGTCGGTCATCCCCCCGTTTTTCCTTTCACGGCCCCCGTTAGCGTTCCCCCTCCGCTGAGGAAATGTTAAGTTAATAGGGTTCACTGCCGAAATTTGGCATAATTCATCCGTTTAAGGCGATATCACAGGAAGCGAACGTGAAATATATGCTGATTTTTTTTCTTGTGCTGGCGGTATTTATCGTATCGATCACGCTGGGAGCGCATAACGATCAGGTGATTACTTTTAACTACCTGCTGGCTCAGGGGGAATACCGCTTGTCGACGTTGCTGGCAACGCTGTTCGCCGCTGGTTTCGCGCTCGGCTGGGTGATCTGCGGCCTGTTTTATCTGCGCCTGCGCATTGCGCTAGGGCGGGAACAACGTAAAATCAAACGTCTTGAGCAGCAACTGTCTGCCCCGGAGAGCGCCAGCGGTGCGACCTCCGCTGAGTCCGCTACCCACTAAGGATCGCCCCCATGCTAGAACTGCTGTTTCTGTTGCTGCCGGTTGCCGCCGCCTATGGCTGGTATATGGGGCGCAGGAGTGCACAGCAGGACAAACAGGACGAAACCAATCGCCTGTCGCGCGATTATGTCACCGGGGTGAACTTTCTGCTGTCTAACCAGCAGGATAAAGCGGTCGAGTTGTTTCTCGACATGCTCAAAGATGACAGCAATACCTTTGAGGCTCACCTGACGCTAGGCAACCTGTTTCGCTCGCGTGGCGAAGTCGACAGGGCTATTCGTATCCATCAGGCGCTCACCGAAAGCGCGTCCCTCAGTTTTGAACAACGCCTGCTGGCGGTACAACAACTGGGGCGTGACTACATGGTGGCGGGGTTGTACGACCGCGCCGAAGAGATTTTTAAGCAACTGGTGGATGAAGAGGACTTTCGCGTCAGCGCCTTGCAGCAACTGCTGCAGATCCATCAGTCTACCAGCGACTGGCCAAACGCTATCGACACCGCTGAAAAACTGGTGAAATTGGGCAAAACGCAATTTCGCAGTGAAATCGCTCACTTCTATTGTGAACAGGCGCTACAGGCGATGGGTAGCGATGATCTTGATAAAGCCCTGGCGATGTTGAAAAAGGCATCAGCGGCGGATAGTCAATGTGCGCGCGTATCCATCATGCTGGGGCGCATTTATATGGCGCAGCAGAATTACACTCAGGCTGTCACATTACTGCAGCAGGTTCTGGAGCAGGATACCGAACTGGTCAGTGAAACTCTGCCGATGTTGCAGGAGTGCTACCGTCACCTGCAACAACCTGAAGGGTGGGCGGCATTTCTGCGTCGTTGTGTTGAAGAGAAAAGCGGCTCCACGGCAGACCTGATGATGGCTGACGTGCTGGAACAGTATGAAAGCACCGAGTCGGCACAGACTTACGTCACGCGCCAGTTGCAGCGCCATCCCACGATGCGGGTGTTCCATCGGTTGATCGACTACCATTTGCGTGAAGCGGAAGATGGCCGGGCCAAAGAAAGCCTGCTGGTGCTGCGTAATATGGTTGGCGAACAAATTCAGGCCAAGCCACGCTATCGTTGCCATAAATGCGGTTTTACCTCGCAATCACTCTACTGGCATTGTCCTTCCTGCCGCACCTGGGCCAGTGTTAAACCGATTCGTGGGCTGGACGGGGAATAAGTCGTCCGGCCATTCTGTTCCCCAACCGCTATCCCCGCGCTGCCAGAACGGGCCGCCACGTTACCCCGTCATTTCCTTCTTCCTGTATTATGCCTCTTAGTTACAACATACTAATGCACTGTAAGCGCTACGCTGGGTTAAGCATCGGCGCGGTTTGGCATTTAGGAGCAGGGGCGGGTAGAATGCGCGCCATAAATGATTCACTCACTCAGGCTTAACGACGGGAGCATACCAGTGAACAGCCCAATCATCTCTTCGAATACGACGCCTCCGCATATCACGGCTTCAGGCTCACCGATTATTGTGGCGCTGGATTACGCCGATCAACATGCCGCCTATGCGTTTGTCGACCGTATCGATCCGCGTGACTGTCGGCTGAAGGTCGGCAAAGAGATGTTCACGCTGTTCGGGCCGCAACTGGTCAACGATTTGCAACAGCGTGGTTTTGAGGTGTTTCTCGATCTTAAGTTTCATGATATTCCCAATACCACGGCCAGAGCCGTAGCCGCTGCGGCAGAGTTGGGCGTATGGATGGTGAATGTCCATGCCTGCGGCGGGGCTCGTATGATGACGGCTGCCCGTGAGGCGCTGGTGCCGTTTGGTAGCGACGCGCCGTTACTGATTGCGGTGACGGTACTGACCAGCATGGATGACGCCGACTTGCAGGGACTGGGGATTACGCTCTCACCGGCCGAGCAGGCAGAAAAACTGGCGCGGTTGACCCAGCAGTGCGGTCTGGATGGGGTGGTTTGCTCTGCCCATGAAGCCGTGCGGCTCAAGCAGGTGTGCGGTGCGGATTTCCGGCTGGTGACCCCAGGTATTCGCCCGGCGGGCAGCGATGCTGGCGATCAGCGTCGGATTATGACACCACAGCAGGCACAACACGCTGGCGTTGATTATATGGTGATCGGCCGTCCTATTACCCAGTCTGCCGATCCGGCTCTGACCCTGAAAACGATTTTGGCTTCGCTGGGAGAGAAATAATGCGCGACGATAACAGTCGGTTGGTGTACTCCACCGAAACCGGGCGTATTGATGAACCCGAGCAGAAAGCGGCCCGTCCGAAAGGGGACGGTATTGTGCGCATTCAACGCCAGACCAGTGGGCGCAAAGGTAAGGGCGTTTGCCTGATTACCGGTATCGATCTGGATGACACGGCACTGGACGTATTGGCAGCTGAGCTGAAAAAGAAGTGCGGTTGTGGCGGCTCGGTCAAAGACGGGGTGATCGAAATTCAGGGCGACAAACGCGATCAGCTCAAGCAGTTGCTGGAAGCCAAAGGGATGAAGGTCAAGCTGGCTGGAGGGTAACTGACCCTGTGCCGCGACAGGCATCGATAACAGCATGAAAATAGCAGTATGAACATAGCAGTATAAAAACACACAGGCTCCCTTGGGAGCCTGTGTGTTGAGCGGGGGGCTATCGCGTCGTCTGGTGACCGATGATGCCGCCTACCGCTGCACCACCAACCGTGCCGAGTGCGCTGCCGTTGGTTAATACCGCGCCGCCGACTGCGCCAATACCCGCACCGATGGCGGTATTCCGTTGCCGTTTATTCATACCTGCACACCCTGCCAGTGTGCTGACGATCACCATAGCCAGAACGGCAGTTGTGAATTTTTTATTGATTTGCATGGTTCTTCTCCGGTTGTTCACCTTTCACGGCAGTGCGTTATCACGGCCATGAACAATGTTATTGTCGTGGCAAGGGGCGTTATGACAGTGCGTGATGACTTGCCGTGACGTGCTGTGTCTATCTGGCTGTCAGTATAATTATCGGCAGGGGGCGTAACAGGTGAAAAACTCTTAATTCACAGTAGTCTGGCGGCGATGGTGACAATACGACCTGCTTTCTGGCACGCGTTCGGTGTCGGCGTGATCCCTTTCTCGTCTTCCCAGCAGAACACAGCCTGCTTTTCAGCCATTCAGCCCATACCTGTGCCGGTAGCCCAACGTGAGAATAGGGCAAACCACACAGGAGGGCGGATGATGTTGGAAGAACTTAAAATTCAGGTGCTTGAAGCTAATCTGGCTTTACCCCGGCATCAACTGGTGACCTTCACCTGGGGAAACGTAAGCGCGGTGGATCGTGAGCGCGGTCTGATGGTGATTAAACCCTCGGGTGTCGAGTACGACGTGATGACCGCCCAAGACATGGTCGTCGTTGAACTGGAAAGCGGCCGGGTGGTGGAAGGGCAGTGTAAACCCTCGTCTGATACCGATACCCACCGCGTGTTATATCTGGCTTTCTCATCGTTGGGCGGAATTGTCCATACTCACTCGCGCCATGCCACTATCTGGTCACAGGCTGGCAAAGATTTACCGCCGTGGGGGACCACCCACGCCGACTATTTTTATGGGCCGATTCCCTGCACCCGATTGATGACCGAGGTGGAAATCAATGGGCGTTATGAGTGGGAAACCGGGCAGGTCATTGTCGAGACGTTTCGTGAACGCGGCTTGTCACCACAGGATATTCCAGCGGTGCTGGTCAATGCCCATGGCCCGTTTGCCTGGGGAACGGATGCGCATAACGCGGTGCACAATGCCGTGGTACTGGAAGAAATTGCTTACATGGGGATTTTCTCGCGCCAACTGACCCCAACATTGGAACCAATGCAATCCACATTGCTGGATAAGCATTACCTGCGTAAACACGGCAAGAACGCTTACTACGGGCAGTGATTCGCAAGGGAGCCAGCCGTCACGCGCTGGTTGCCACCCGGTTTTTTCTACCTCACGTAATGGAGGAGTCGGTAGCATTTTCTCCATTGCGAAATAAACAAAATAACGATCCTCTAAAATAGAAACATCGTTTTATTTGTTTGCAAAAGATCACTTTTCTCTCATCAGTAAACGACTACCTTCAGCACTGAGAAGTGTGGGGTGTGTGTCCTCCCGGCTGTTTTCTTCATCATCGACGCATCTTCATTGCCGATTTTCTATATCGCCAATGCTGGCTCAAGGGTGGCGATGTAGTTCAGGGATGTGACACGGCTCTGCTTCGGGTGGGCTGAACAGGCGTCATCACCTCATGCATGCGCAGTCCAGGCGGTAGGTGCAGATCATGATGATATGTCTGTCTTGCTCATGGTTTCTGTCCCTTTTTTCAGGCAATGAATCCTATGCATATCAAACGTTCTATTGAAAAGATTCCGGGTGGCATGATGCTGGTGCCGCTGTTTCTTGGCGCGTTGTGTCATACCTTTGCGCCGGGTGCTGGCAAGTATTTCGGGTCGTTTACCAACGGTTTGATCAGCGGCACGGTGCCGATTCTGGCGGTGTGGTTTTTCTGCATGGGGGCATCGATTCGGCTGAGTGCCACCGGAACGGTATTGCGTAAATCCGGCACGCTGGTGGTAACGAAAATTGCCGTAGCCTGGGTGGTGGCCGCAGTTGCGTCACGTCTGTTGCCGGAGCATGGGGTTGAGGCCGGCTTTTTTGCCGGGTTATCCACTCTGGCGCTGGTGGCAGCGATGGACATGACCAATGGCGGGTTGTATGCGTCCATCATGCAGCAATATGGCACCAAAGAAGAATCCGGCGCGTTCGTGCTGATGTCGCTGGAGTCTGGCCCTCTGATGACGATGGTGATCCTCGGTACCGCCGGTATTGCCTCGTTTGAGCCGCATGTCTTTGTCGGTGCGGTATTGCCGTTTCTGGTGGGGTTTGTACTGGGGAATCTGGATCCGGAATTGCGTGAATTTTTTAGCCGTTCGGTGCAGACGCTCATTCCTTTTTTTGCTTTCGCGCTGGGCAATACCATTGATTTAAGCGTTATCGGTCAGACCGGGCTGCTTGGCGTCATGCTAGGTGTCGCGGTGATCATCATTACCGGTATCCCGCTGATGGTGGCGGACAAGGTGCTGGGCGGGGGAGACGGTACCGCGGGGATTGCTGCTTCCAGTTCGGCAGGGGCGGCGGTGGCGACGCCGGTACTGATTGCGGAAATGGTTCCGGCGTTTAAACCGGTGGCACCGGCGGCCACAACACTGGTGGCGACGTCGGTGATTGTGACGTCGGTTCTGGTACCGATCATCACCGCGATGTGGTCAAAACAGGTCAAAGGTGGCGATGGTACGGTAGCGGAACAAGAGGGAACGCCGGAGCAAGAACAATCGCAACAGGCCGCACATCACTAAATAACGCTTCACGACATGGCGCTCACGCCCTCTGACAAGAGGCGTGAGCGGTGTGTGATCCCTGAAGACACGTTCCGAAGGGATCAGTTGTTATGCGCCTCCTGCCGCCAGGCGGCTGTGGTCTCGTGCGTGGTGGGGCTGTGACTGTGTAATGCACGCCGGATGGCGAAGAACGCGGCGACCAGCATGGTGACCGCCACCAGCATAAAGAAGCCGCACAGGATGGCGTTGATCTGGTTGCTAAACACGATGGTTGCCATATCCTGCATGTTTTTTGCCGGTGCTATCAGGGTGCCGGACTCGATACCTGTCGAGAAACGTTTAGCCTGCGCCAGAAAACCGATACTGGGTTTTTCGTGGAAAATCTTCTGCCAGCCTGCGGTCATCGAGGTGATGAACAGCCAGGCGGTAGGCAGTATCGTCACCCAGGCGTAACGCTGTTTTTTCATCTTGAACAACACGACCGTGCCGAGGATCAGCGCCATTGAGGCCAGCATCTGGTTACCAATACCAAACAGCGGCCACAAGGTGTTGATACCGCCCAATGGGTCGATCACCCCCTGATAGACGAAGAAGCCCCAGCCAGAAACCGCCACGGTGGTACCCGCCATGTTACCCAGCCAGGAGTGACTTTTCCCCATCCCCGGCACCACCAACCCCGCCAGATCCTGTACCATGAAGCGGCAGGCGCGGGTACCGGCGTCAACGGCGGTCAGGATAAACAGCGCTTCGAACAGAATGGCGAAGTGATACCAGAAGGCCATCATGGCCCGGCTATTGAAGATGTCGGTAATGATATGCGCCATGCCGACGGCAAACGTTGGTGCGCCACCGGCGCGTGACAGAATCGAGGCTTCACCGACGTCTTTGGCGATGCTGCTAAGATCAGCCGGTGTGATGACAAAGCCCCATCCGCTGATCACCTGAGCGGCGTTTTCTACTGTGGTGCCGATCAGCGCGGCGGGTGCGTTCATGGCGAAATACACACCGGGGTCGATCACCGAGGCACAAATCAGCGCCATAATGGCCACGAAAGATTCCATCAGCATCGCGCCGTAGCCGATGAAACGAATGTGGCTTTCGCGCTCAACCAGCTTGGGCGTGGTACCGCTGGATACCAGTGCATGGAAGCCGGAAATAGAACCGCAGGCGATGGTAATAAACAGGAACGGGAACAGGCTACCAGCGAATACCGGCCCACTGCCGTCAATAAAGCGTGAAACCGCAGGCATTTTCAGTTCAGGCATGGCAAACAGGATGCCGATCGCCAGCCCGATGATGACACCGACCTTCAGGAAGGTGGACAGGTAGTCGCGTGGGGCGAGCAGCAGCCAGACTGGCAGTACCGAGGCCACGAATCCGTAAATCACCAGTACCCAGGTCAGGGTGGTGCCTTTCAGGGTAAAAAACGGCCCCCAGTAAGGATGCACGGCAATGTCTCCACCGTAGACAATCGCCATCATCATCAGCACAAAGCCTATCAGCGACACCTCGGCAATCTTACCCGGTCGCAGAAAGCGCATGTAGACCCCCATAAATAGCGCGATCGGGATCGTAGCCGCAATGGTGAAGACCCCCCATGGGCTGTTGGTTAACGCTTTAACCACCACCAGAGCCAGCGCCGACAGGATGATGATCATCACGCCCAGTGCGCCCAGCATGGTGACGACCCCGGCGAACGACCCTAATTCCTGACGCGCCATTTCGCCTAATGAGCGGCCATCACGACGCGTGGAGATGAACAGCACCAGAAAGTCCTGCACGGCACCTGCCAGCATCACCCCGATTAAAATCCACAGCGTCCCCGGCAGAAAGCCCATCTGTGCGGCCAGAATCGGCCCCACCAGCGGGCCTGCACCGGCGATAGCGGCAAAGTGGTGGCCGAATAACACCCACTTGTTGGTAGGAACGTAATCCAACCCATCGTTGTGACGCTCCGCCGGAGTTAAACGGCGGTCATCCAGTTCAAACACCCGACGCGCAATAAACAAGCTATAAAAGCGGTAGGCAATGCTGTAGCACGCGACGGCGGCGATGACCAGCCAGACGGCGTTCACATGCTCTCCCTGACTCAGCGCCAGCATGGCGAACGCCACAGCGCCTGCTATAGCAATAGCTATCCAGATAGACACGCTCTTGATCGTTTTCATCTCACTGACTCCTGACTGGTTATGATTCCCGGTCGTCGATAATCCTGGCACCCTGTCAAAGTACCTCTTGGCGTAACGAATACGGCAAGACACCAGCAATACCCGAATCGTATCCACAGCGGGATAACAGGAAATATTGTGATATCAATAAATAACCATAGTGCAGCGATTAATCAGCGTGGTCATAACAAGATAAAAATGTGAGCAAAGATATATTTTTGTTATGAATAAAGTATTTATCTGTATTTTCGTTCAGAGAGAAACGGGGCGAGGGGGCGGTGAATGGCCCGGTGCGGCAAGCCCGGCGGGAGCCGGGCAAGGCACGGTAAAGGCGCGCTAAAGGCAGGTCAGGGCAGCGTGTTACCGGCCGCACGGTAAATTTCATACCACTCTTCGCGGCTGACGCGCAGTTCAGAGGCGGTGGCGATGTCTTGCAGGCGCTGTGGGTCCATGCTGCCGACAATCACCTGCATGCTGGCCGGATGACGCAGGAGCCAGGCCGCCGCGAGCGCGGTGGTAGATACGCCGTGCTCGCTGGCGATATGTGTTAGCGTGGCATTGAGCTGCGGGAATTTATCGTTATCCACGAATACGCCGTCAAAAAAGCCATACTGGAAGGGTGACCAGGCCTGAATGGTCATTTTCTGCAAACGACTGTATTCCAATACCATGCCGTCATGGTGCAGTGACGGCGCATGGGTCATATTGACGTTGAAACCCGCGTCAATCATGGGCGTGTGCATAATGCTCAGCTGCAACTGGTTAGTCAGCAGCGGCTGGCGCACCGCGCTTTTCAGTAGTTCAACCTGCAACGGGTGCTGATTGCTGACGCCAAAATAGCGCACCTTACCGCTGGTTTCTAACGCGTCAAAGGCGGCGGCGACTTCATCCGGCTCGCACAGCGTATCTGGGCGGTGCAGCAGCAGGGTGTCGAGGTAATCCGTGTTCAGGCGTTTCAGGCTCCCTTCGACCGACGCAATAATGTGCGCTTTGGAGAAATCGAAAAAGCCGGGGCGGATGCCGCATTTGCTTTGCAGCAGCACCTGGTCACGGGTGATGCCCGCCTGACGCGCTGCGGCGGCAAACATCTCTTCGGAACGGCCACCGCCGTAGATATCGGCATGGTCAAAGAAATCGATACCGGCATCAAGCGCCGTTTGCAACACCGTGGCAGCTTCCTGCTGTGTCTTGCCCGCCAGCCGCATACAACCCAGCGCAATATTCGGGACTGATAGGGTGCTTGTTCCCAGTGTGATTCTTTTCATGTTCACCTCTCCTTCAGGTTGCTCTCGGTTACAGGGGGCGGGGCGTGCTCCCGACGATAAAAAAACGCCACCCGGCGGGGTGGCGTTATACGGACGCGGATTAGGCAGCGGGTTTGGCGATAATGCTGCGCGTTTCAAGCCGCACTTCGGTTAATACCACCGTCAGGGTATCGCTTTGGCGATAGACGGGTTCGCCTTTCACCGTCACGATGCCGGTCTCCTGACTGCAGACCAGCTCGTCGCGTACCGCGTGGATAAACGAGGCGGGAATGAAGGCGGAAGCCCCGTTTTCCAGCAGACGTACACGCAAGCCACCACGATTGACATCCATAATCTCGGCGGTAAAGCGGGTGTCGGTACCGGCTTTGTCTTTCAGGAAACGGGCGTACAACCAGTCACTGACGTCACGTTCTGCCATACGGTTAAGACGACGACGTTCAGCCAACTGCTGCGTGACCTCATCCTGCGGTTTGTCTGCCGCGGTATGGGTGATGACGGCCTTGAGCAGACGATGGTTAACCATATCGCCGTATTTACGAATTGGTGACGTCCAGGTGGCGTAAGCCTCCAGACCCAGGCCAAAGTGTGGACCGGGAGCGGTGCTGATTTCCGCGAATGTCTGGAAACGACGGATACGGCTATCGAGGAACTGGGTCGGTTGGGCGTCCAGTTCACGACGCAGGATACAGAAGCCTTCCAACGTCAGCAGTTGCTGAGCTTCGGCATGAATCCCGTTGCTCTCCAGCACGGCGACCGCCTGGTCAATGCTGACCGGATCGAAGCCGGTGTGGACGTTGTAAATGCCGAAACCTAATGTGTCGCGCAGCACCTGTGCCGCACAGACGTTGGCGGCGATCATCGCCTCTTCCACGATGCGGTTAGCGATACGACGCGGCTCGGTAACGATATCCAGCACTTCGCCTTTCTCGCCTAACAAGAAGCGATAATCCGGGCGATCGCGGAACACCAGCGCATGGGTGGAACGCCAGGCACTGCGCGCCTGACAAACGCGATGCAACAGACGGATTTGGCTGGCGATGTTATCGCTCTGCGGCTGCCAGTCGCCACGTTGTTCCAGCCAGTCCGATACTTCGTCGTATACCAGCTTGGCGCGTGATTCGATCCAGGCGGCAAAGAAGCGAATCTGGCTCAGTGCGCCATCAGCGCCGACGGTCATGCGGCAGGCCAGCACCGGGCGGCGTTCGTTCGGGCGCAGCGAGCAGATGTCGTCTGACAAGTGGCGCGGCAGCATCGGAATATTGAAGCCGGGCAAGTAGTTGGTAAACGCGCGTTGACGGGCAATGGCGTCCAGCTCGCTATCGGCTCGCACGTAAGCGGTCGGGTCGGCGATGGCCACTGTCATCTCCAGCGTACCGTCGCCGTTGTCCTGCACGTACAAGGCGTCATCCATGTCTTCGGTGCTGGCGCTGTCGATAGTGACAAAGTCCAGCCCGGTCAGGTCTTCACGCTCAAGCGCATTGTCATCGAGATCGGCGGCGTCGGCGTTCGGTGCTTCGCGTTCCAGATTATGGCGCGACAGCGTCACCCACCAGGGGGCCAGCGGGTCATCACCGGTAGTAATGTACTGGGTCAGGTCAGCAAAGAAACCACGATCGCCTTTCAACGGATGACGGCGCATTTCCGCGACTGCCCAATCGCCTTCTTTAAAGTCCTGCTCGACGCCACGCGCCGGGCGGCAGGGAATGGCGTCTTTCAGCAACGGATGATCCGGCACGATAGACAAACGGTCATCTTTTTTCTGTACCCGGCCGACAAAGCGGGTCAGAAACGGTTCCACCAGCGATTCCGGTTCCGCGATTTCGCGTTCTTTTTCGGTATGCAGCGTGACGATGATGCGGTCGCCGTGCATTACTTTTTTCATGTGCGGCGGCGGGATGAAGTAGCTCTTCTGCGCGTCGGCTTCAAGAAAACCAAATCCTTTGTCGGTGGCTTTGACGATACCTTCCGCTCGTGGCGTCTGAGAGTGGAGTTGCTGTTTAAGCTGCGCAAGCAGCGGGTTATCTTGAAACATAGCGTCCAGAATTGCGGTTAATAGTGGCTTTAGCGGCAGACAGTTTTACGCGAATCGGCCGCTGGCGGCAAGCGTTGCTGCAATGAACAGCCTGTACAATGCCGACGTGTTCGAACTGCGTATCGGGGGAGGCTGGTGGATTATTCGTTGTTGTTGGAAGGACGATATCGTCCGATAACAAATACCGACGCCAGCCCGATTAAATCAAGCGTGATTAACGTACCGGCAAACACCATTTCGCCTTTCCAGGCAAAAAAGGTCGCGATCGCCAGAATCGTCATGGTAATGGCAAATGCCATCCATTGCCCACGTTTGTCTCTGCTTATCTCGCCGTCGAGGCCTTTTTCAGTGATACGATGGCGATGCGCTTGCTCCCGCTCGCTTTTGGCCATGATCCTTTCAGCGCCGTTGGGCACGATGTCATCGTACTCTTTCAGCATTTCTGGAGGGGGGAGCGGTCCGCGAAAAAATGTGGATGAAACGATGGCTTGAATCTGTGGCCTGGCCAGCAAGCGTTCAAGGAATACCGGGTTTTCAATCAGCGTAGACTCAACCTTTTCGGCAAGCGCCTGTGCTTCTTCATTTTCCCTGTTCTGTGTGTCAGCGTTTTGCAATCCCTGACTCAATTCCTTTTCTTCTTCCGTATGCATTCATCGCTACTCTTAGGTCATCACCTATGGCTTGAAAATCGCTGGCCATTCTCTGCGCATCACTTTGCTTGTTGATATCTGCCAGATAGTCTGTCGCTGGCATCAGATCTAAAATGCTGCCGGCGGCACGAAGATACCTACGGGTTGCCTTCAACATGTTTTATCTCCTTGGGACCAACAATGATGACATCTTCTCAGTTAATCTTACTTGAGTATGGCACGGTTGCAAATAACGATTAAACAATCTGTTGTCGGAGTCTACGGGCATCAGTATGACACCCGTCGTGGATAGCATGATGGATTAAGCCGGGCGTGAAAAGAACCCACCCGGCCAGGGGTATCAGGCGATGCGTTGCAGCGTGGTGTCGGCACTGGGGGTAATGCGTACCGGCACGGATTTTGATGTCGGGGTGAAGGTGCCGTCGCCGTAGCTGGATAACGGTACCAGCGGATTGGTTTCTGGATAGTACGCCGCCAGATTACCGCGTGGGATGTTATAGCTGACCAGCCGGAAACCGCTGACTTTACGCGCGATCTGGTCATGCCATAGGGTTTCGATATCCACCCGGTCACCGTCTTGTAGACCCAGCGCGGCGATGTCCTCCGGGTGCATAAACAGCACGTCACGCTGGCCGTACACGCCGCGATAACGGTCATCCAACCCGTAAATCGTGGTGTTGTACTGGTCGTGGGAACGCAGTGTTTGCAGGGTAAACGGTGCCGGGGTATCGCCGTATACCGGCACCACGCTGTCGGGTAAGGCGGCGGCGCTGAAACCGGCTTTACCGGTGGCGGTGTTGAAGCGGTAGTCGGCGGCGGCGTTACCCAACCAGAACCCCCCCGGTTCGGCGCAGCGCTGATTGAAGTCAGCGAAACCCGGCAGGGTGGCGGCGATGTGATCGCGGATCAGGTTGTAGTCGGCCGCCAGCGCCAGCCAGTCGAGGTGCTCGTTGCCGAGTACAGCGTGGGCGATCCCCGCCACGATGGCGGTTTCCGATCGCTGTTGGTCCGACAACGGTGGGCTTATCCCCTCAGAGGCATGCACCATGCTAAACGAATCCTCGACGGTGACGAATTGCGGGCCACTGGCTTGCATATCCCGTTCGGTGCGCCCCAGCGTCGGCAGAATCAACGTCTCACGCTGTGCGGTAATCAGGTGGCTGCGGTTGAGTTTGGTGCTGATATACACCGCCAGTTCGCAGCGGCTAAGCGCCTGCGCGGTGCGCTCGGTATCCGGTGCGGCGGCGGCCAGATTGCCGCCCAGCGCGATTAAGACCCGCACCTCATCACGCAGCATCGCCTCCAGCGCCTGCACCGTATTGTGGCCGTGGCCGCGCGGCGGGGTAAAACCGAAGTGACGCGCCAGACTGTCGAGCAGTGCATCAGACGGTTTTTCGTCAATCCCCATGGTACGGTTGCCCTGCACATTGCTATGGCCGCGCACCGGGCATAGACCTGCCCCCGGCTTGCCGAGCTGACCAAACAACAGTTGCAGGTTGACGATTTCCCGCACTGTGGCGACCGAGTGACGGTGTTGAGTCACCCCCATCGCCCAGGTGCAGATCACCCGCTCAGAGCGCCGGTAAATGTCGGCGACATAGCGGATTTGCGCCTCACTCAGCCCGGACTGCTGGACGATTTTATCCCACGAGGTGGCATCCACCTGTTGCAGATAGGCGTTGACGCCGTCGGTATGCTTATCAATGAAGGCCTGATCGAACAGCCCGGTATCGCCTGCGTCCAGACGTTGACGATGGGCTTCCAGCAGCGCTTTTACCATGCCGCGTACTGCCGCCATGTCGCCGCCCAGATGGGGTTGCAGGTAGGTTTCGCTGATGGTGCCGGACAGTGGCGTCAGCAATTCCAGCGGGTTTTGCGGGTTAGCGAAACGTTCCAGACCCCGTTCGCGCAAGGTGTTAAACGCCACGATATGCGCACCGCGATCGGCGGCATGCCGCAAGCTGTGCAGCATGCGGGGATGATTGGTTCCGGGGTTCTGACCGAAGACGAAAATGGCGTCGGCGTGTTCGAAGTCCGCTAATCGTACCGTGCCTTTACCGACGCCAATACTTTGCTTGAGTCCGGTACCGCTGGCTTCATGACACATATTGGAGCAGTCGGGGAAATTATTGGTACCCGCCATGCGGCCGAACAGTTGATACAGGTAAGAGGCTTCATTACTGGCCCGACCGGAGGTATAGAGTTCCATCTGGTTAGGGTGTTCCAGTGTGCGGATATGGCTGGCGATAAGCGCGAAGGCATCGTCCCAGCTTATCGGCACGTAATGGTCGCGATCCTGGTCGTAACGCAGCGGGTGAGTCAGCCTGCCTTGATATTCAAGGAAATAATCGCTCTGGCGGCGTAATGTATTGACGCTGTGTTCAGCGAAAAAGTCCGGCCCGGCGGCTTTGCGGGTGGCTTCCCAACTGACCGCCTTGGCACCGTTTTCACAAAAGCTGAAGGTACTGCTGTTGTCATCTCCCCAGGCACAGCCGGGGCAGTCGAACCCTTTGCTTTTATTGACGCGCATCAAATTGCGGATATTTTTCAGCGCCTGTTTGCTGTCCAGGACAAAGCGGGTGGTGGCTTCCAGTGAGCCCCAACCGCCAGCGGCGGCGCGGTACGGCTTAATGGCAGATTTAAATTTCATGATTCGCTATGCAGGTGATGATGTTTTTAATATGTAAAAAAATCTTTAAATCTTTGCTTGCTAATCAAGAGTGTAGGCGGCGAACCGTAAGGCGTCTAATCAAAGGGGATAATAGCGGGATAGAGGAGACTTATCGTGGTGGTCATCTCACGGTATCGTTTTAAGAAGCTGTTTCAGATGCTACTCAGGCTGCGACATCCATGGAACCATAAACGCGTTCATCGAATTTATTGCCTGTTAAAACTGATTTTCGCCGTAAGGGAAAGCAGCGCCTGCCTCTGCGTAATCCCGCATCGCTAGTGACGCCGGAACACCTGAATCAGAGCTGGTCGATAGATTTTATGCATGATGCGCTGGTCTGCGGCAGGCGCTTTCGGACCTTTAATGTGGTAGATGACTTTAACCGCGAGGCTCTCGCGATAGAAATCGATCTGAATATCCCGGCGCAGCGGGTGGTCAGAGTATTGGACAGGATCGTGGCAAACCGTGGTTATCCGCTGAAACTGCGGATGGACAAAGGACTACCGTTTGAATCAACAGTTTTTGCGCGCAAAGATCCTGCCATCTAATACAAAGGTGATGGTTCATTGTTGTATCCGATATCGCTCATCTCCTTTCGGCTTATAAATATGCTTACCATGACATACAAGGGTCCGAATGGCCCGACAGGACTTAACACAGCATTTTGGGAAACCATGGGCGTTGAGCATTATCTAATGGTCGCGATGCGCCTTACGGCCCGTTGAATCACGTCCCATGGCTTATCTCATAATACCCTTTGTAATCAATATCCTGCTGTACAATTGCATGCGCCACTCTGGCGATTTTTGTTGCTACAGCCGTCATGGCTTTTCTTTTCTGATCTGGCTTATCTCCATTTTCCCGAATATAACGTTCATATTTGTAGTGGAAGCTGTTTTCTCTCGTTCTTACGGCTACGGTGGCGGCAAGCCAGAAGGCATATCTTAACCGCACATTTCCACGTTTCGACAATCTGTAATCACTGTGCTTTTGCCCGCTCTGGCTGGCGGAAAGATTAAAACCGCAAAGATACTGACTGACAGAGGCACAGAGTACTGTGGCAAAGTGGAGCAGCATGATTACCAGCTTTATCTGGCCATAAATGACATCGACCACACGAAAACCAAAGCGATGTCACCGCAAACCAACGGTATCTGTGAGCGGTTCCATAAAACGATACTGAACGAGTTTTATCAGGTAGCGTTCCGCAAAAAACTGTATGGCGAACTTGATACATTACAGTCGGATCTTGATAAATGGCTGGCTCACTATAATAATGAGCGAACCCATCAGGGGAAATGTGCGGTGGCCGGACGCCAATAGAAACGTTACTTGATGGAAAGCGCATGTGGTCCGAGAAAAATTTAAGCCAGATGTAATCTGACAGACACCAGTATAAATAACCGGTAACTGTCAGATCAGGTCTGAGCTAATACAGCTTAGGACTGTGTCCACATTACGTGAGTAGGATCAGTGCCAATTCCAACAACTGATAAAAAAAAAGCCTATCAGCCTCGAAAATGGCTGGCAGGCTTTAATTCTATCTCCTCAATGCAGACATAATTCTTCTTATAGGGGCAGTTACTTTCCAACTTGACGAATTAATCATGTTATTGATTATCTCATTTGCTTCTGCGATTCTTTTTTCTGCCTCTTTTAACTCATTCATTACAGTACGCGGATCAGGAAGTTTTTCATCAGGTAAGGATACCACCATTAACTTAAAATCCTGCTCTTTCTCGACGGGAACTAGGAAGAAATCCCAGTAGACATAGTTCAGCGATGAACGCCATTCATCAATATCATCAAGCTTGTTCATGAACATGTCATAAATAACGTAGCTGTTTTCTGATGCAAACCTGAACAGCGTGTCGGCGTTATTCCCATAAGCTGTGTAAGTAAGGTCACCATACTCAACAGAAATAAGCGGCCTGAATCGAGATATGGTACTTGATGCACCTTTCAGGCAGTCTATTTCTCCACCCTCGATGTCTATCTTTATAAAAGACACCGATGAAAATTCTTTAGTGAAAGAATCAAGAGTGCAAACGGGAACATTTATAGTTTTTGGATGCGTCGTTTCCGGGGAATTGAATTTACGTTTTTTAAGTCCACTTTCCTCTGCTGCACCCTCGGCAAAAATGAAATCAGCAGTACCATTTCTGTCTGCCAAAGCAACATTATTGAAAATGACATTCTTGTCACAAAAACGACTTTTCAACTCTGAAAAAACAGATGGTATAGGCTCAAAAGCAAGCGCCTTTCCAGTAGGTCCAATCATATCAAGCATGGGTCCAAGATGCCTTCCAATATGGGCACCTATATCAATAACCGTATCGCCAGGTCTTATCCATCTGCGGTAATGAACCTCTAGGATCTGCTCGAAATCAAAGTAGACAAAACCTCTGTCTATTAATCCTCTTACTTGGTCAAGCTTTGTTTTGATGATTGTCTGTGACACTTGTTACTTTACTCCACCCAAAAGATATAAGAAACTATTAATATTCTACAATATTATCCCATAACTCAATGAGTTTCAGCCATGACATTTATCGCTTCATATTAAAAATCTTTTCTGACCAACACCTTTGCAGATCTCCCCTCGCATCCCACTTGATCACTTTTATCGATCGATATTTCTGTAATTATATACAGTAATATCGAAGTCTCCGGCATGCCACGTTACGACGATATACAGGTTTCATTCCACGAGGCCATGTGATGCAGTCCTAAGCTTGGCGTAATCGTATCCACGTCTGACTTTATCGCGGAACTTGCCCGGCGCAACTGGGTGTTCAGCCACAAGCAGGCTAATGAGTGGATGGCGCTGAACGTGATGAAGTTTCGCGATGAGTCGCCATAAGAGGACGAGAACAAGTTGTGGCGCGTTTCTACCACTACGGGGCGTATTGATATGGGATTTCCATCACCGGCGGCAGACTTCGTTGAGAGCCGCATAGATTTGAACAAGCTGATGATTCACCATCCGTCCAACAAGAGAGGTATTGAAATACCGCACGGTTTTGATCTGGTCATTCGGTCAATCGCTCCGGTACGGAATCATTACGGAAGACGGCGAGACGATAAACGGAGAACCTCTGGAAGGAAGGGATGCTCGGTGTGGTGACTTATGAGTTTCTTTCAGTGTATGAAGCTGACTGACTGCCGGTTTGAAGCTATTCATGATCAAGCTTATGATGAACTAGGAAGCGGACATAAAACTCATGATGAAATTTTATTTAGTACGGAAATTAATACATAAAATATTTACCGGATAGAATTAATAACTGTAAGTGATTGGTGGTAAAAAATAGACATTAAGCAACTTATCTACTTGTGCAATCTGGAAAAAGAGCGCCATTTCGGCCGTGCGGCCGAAGCCAGCTTTGTCAGCCAGCCAACATTATCGATGCGATTAAAGAACCTGGAGCGGGAATTGGGGTTGTCGCTGATTAATCGGGGTAATAATTTCGAGGGGTTTACCGCCGAAGGCGAACGGGTGTTGGCCTGGGCGCGGGAAATGGTGTCGGTCTATCAGGGGTTGAAGCTGGAGGCTGCATCACTGGCGCGCGGTACCAGCGGGTTGCTGCGCATCGGTGCGGTACCGCAATGCAGCATGGCGTTGCCAGCCTTGCTGGCAGAAGTCAGCCGTGCCTACCCGGAGATGGATTATCAGGTCGCACTGTTTAGCGCCGATCAATTACTGGAAGCACTCACCGCCCATACGGTGGATGTCGGGATCGGTTTTTTCGAGCTGACGACGCTGCGCGAGTTACATTTTCAGGCCTCCTCGTTGGCGGAGCAGGGGGCTTCGCTGCTGTATCATCCACGCTACTTTCCCACGCTACAGGCGAACGGCCCACTGACGCTAGCGGAACTGGCGACAGTGCCGTTATGTCTGGCGGAACCCAGTCGGTATTTTCGCCGCTATCTGGACGGTCAGTTCCGGGAAGCCGGGGTGACGCCGCGAGTGCGGGTGGAAAGCACCTCGATACTGCAACTGATGCAAAGTGTGTTCGTCGGGCTGGGATGCGGTATTGTACCCAATGGCAGTTTGCTGCCGGAGATGACCCCGGAGCTGGCCTGGCGGCCGTTGGCATTGGCACCGATGTCGCGACACGGCGCGGTGGTGATTGCTGAAGCCGGGCGCGCCACCATGCTGGCACAACATTTCTTTGACGCCGCGCAGCACTGGCTAAATAACTGTTCCTAACAGTAGATCACTTCCGGAACTTACACCAAATTGAAGGTACCCCTCAATATTGAAGTGTTTAAACGACAATCAAAGATCCAGCTTTTCCAGCAACATTCGTCTGTACACATTAGTCTGCCGTTTGATGAAGCCTGTCTTTTTATAAAGCTCATTTGCTGCTACACGTTCTGAACGGGACGTCAGATCAATATAACGTGCTCCGTAGGTACGTGAGTAAACAATAGCAGAATGAAGTAATTCAGAGGCGATCCCTCTTCGTCTGAACCGGGTACCGACAATCACGTCTTCAATAATACACTTCTTACCCGACAGCAGTGTTACGCAAACTAATGTCAACATACCCGCTGGTGCTGGTATTGCATCGTCATAAGCCACAAATATTTGTACCAGCTCAGAGTTAATAATTCCTTTAATAACATCGGCTTCCAGATCTAATGCTGTTTCTGACAGCTCAGACAGTAAATTTGTCAAATCGGAAACCAGAGTCTCAGTTACTGATGAAAGACGTTCAACCCTGATGTTTTGCATTCCAGCACTGCTCCAGTGAGTTTGCTTATATGGCTGCCCATATTCAGGCAGTAGCGTATTTTTTCAGGAACTCAGTCCCGGTTGCGGGATCTGACCAATCGTCAGAGACTCCAAATCACCAGCCGGACTAAGCAATGCCAATTATAGCTTCCATTTCCCGTACTGAACGACGCACGATGCAGAAAACTATTCACAGAACAAAGGATAAAAACCATGCCCGCAGACTGACCGCCATGCTGATGCTGCACCGGGGCGACAGTGTCAGCCATGTTGCCAGAACACTCTGTTGCGCCCGCTCATCCGTGGGGCGATGGATTAACTGGTTTACGTTATATGGTGTGGAAGGCCTGAAATCCTTGCCCGCAGGGCGTGGCCGCCGCTGGCCGTTTGAACATATCTGTGCACTGCTGCGTGAACTTGTAAAATATTCTCCGGGCGATTGTGGTTATCAGCGTTCACGTTGGAGCACGGAACTGCTGGCGATAAAAATCAGGGATATAACCGGATGTCCGTTACATTCCTCTTGGAAAACATGGACTGACAAAAGTGTAGCGGTATTAGGATCACTTATTTAGGCGAGCATTCACCGCCGCAATAAGATGCGAGAACGGGCGGCAAGGCAATAGCCATAATCGAGATAATCAAACTACAAGCGGGGCAATAACGCAGAGGATGGCGAACGAGATAGAAAGGGCGGGAACCCTGTGCCAGACCGGCGTCCGGCACAGGCGGCGTGATTATTCGCCCAGTTCCAGCTCGTTCATCGCAGCGATGTTGAAGCCGCCGTCAACGTGCAGGATTTCACCGGAGATACCGGCTGCCAGATCAGAACACATGAACGCGGCAGCGTTGCCCACGTCTTCAATGGTGACCACACGGCGGATCGGGGTAACCGCTTCGCAGTGAGACAGCATCTTCTTGAAGTTTTTGATGCCGGAAGCGGCCAGCGTACGGATCGGGCCAGCGGAAATGGCGTTGACGCGTACACCCTGCGCGCCCATGGCGTTAGCCATATAGCGTACGTTAGCTTCCAGAGAGGCTTTAGCCAGACCCATGACGTTATAGTTCGGGATGGCGCGCTCAGCACCCAGGTAGGACAGGGTGATCAGGCCAGAGTTCGGGTTCAGCATGCTGCGGCAGGCTTTCGCCATCGCTACAAAGCTGTAGGCGCTGATGTCGTGAGCGATGGAGAAACCTTCGCGGGTAACGGCGTTGACGTAGTCGCCATCCAACTGGTCGCCCGGTGCGTAAGCGATAGAGTGCACGAAGCCATCAAAGTTCGGCCACACTTTCGCCAGTTCAGTGAACAGTGCCTCAATGCTGGCATCTTCTGCCACATCACAGGGTAACACGATGCTCGAACCAAACTCTTTGGCAAACTCATCCACACGCGGCTTCAGCTTGTCGTTCTGATAGGTGAACGCCAGTTCTGCACCTTCACGATGCATTGCCTGTGCGATACCGTATGCGATGGAGCGGTTGCTGGCAACGCCCGTTACCAGAATGCGCTTACCGTTAAGAAAACCCATGGCAGTATCCTTGTGATCATTGTTACTGCGATCATCGTTAATAAAAATAATTATTTACCATGATCGATGTGAATAAACTGGGCGATTCTAGCATGTATGGTGCCCCAAGGGGTACTCCAACCACTAGAGGCCGGAGGGGCTTTCACCCCATCGATACGGCTCACACGCGATGTCGTCTACTTCAGCACAGGTTTTCACGCGCGGTTGCTGTCCTGTCGCCAGGCGTCGGCACTCAGTGCCTCGCCAAAGTGACTGGCGATCAAACGCTTGGTCAGGTCATGTAACGGCGACGCCAGCACATCGGCGGTGCTGCCGCGCTCGACCACTTCGCCTGCCTGCATCACCAGAATCTGATCGCTGATGTGCTTCATCATGCCCAGATGCTGGGTGACGTAGATATAGGAGATGCCGTGTTTTTCCTGTAGCTCCAGCATCAGGTTGATTATCTGGGAGCGTACCGACATATCCAGTGACGCCAGCACCTCGTCTGCCACGATCACCTTGGGTTGCAGAATTAACGCCCGCGCCAGCCCGATGCGCTGTTTCTGGCCCGGTGCCAGTGCGTGCGGGTAGTAGGTGGCGTGGTCGGCACGCAGGCCGACCTGGCGCAGCGCCAGATTAATGGCTTTTTCCCGCTCTTGCGGCGTCAGGTTGGTATTGAGCCGCAGCGGCAACTCCAGCAATTGACCAATCCGCTGGCGTGGGTTGAGCGAGTTGGCTGAATCCTGAAAAATCATGCGAATACGCTGGCTACGGTAGTGATAATCACCGTATTGCAGCGGATGATCGTCAATGACCAGCTCACCGGAGGTAGGGGGGATCACGCCGCTGAGCATCTTGGCCAACGTAGATTTACCTGACCCGTTTTCGCCGATGATCGCCAGCGTTTGCCGCTCGCGCAGCGTAAAACTCACCGATTTCACCGCCTCAACGTGCTGACGTCGGAACCAGCCGGTACGGTAGCGGAAGGTTTTGGTGAGATTACGGGCTTCCAGCAGGGTTTCCACCATCAGGATTCCTCCATATTGAGCGGGAAGTGGCAGGCGTACCAATGGTTTTTCACCGGAACGAGCGGCGGTGCTGTCATACAGCGTTTTTGCGAATAAGGACAGCGTGGCCCCAGTCGACAGCCGACGGGCAGGTGCGCCAGAGCCGGAATCGCCCCCGGCAGCGCGTTCAGGCGGCTCTTGTGTGGTAATGAACAGCCGAAATCCGGCATGGCGCGGATCAACGCCTGGGTGTAAGGGTGGTGCGGTGCGCTGATCAATTCATCGCTGACCGCGCTTTCCACCGTCTGGCCGCAGTACAGCACGTTGATACGATCCGCCCATTTGCTCATGGTCTGCAAATCGTGGCTAATCAGCAAAATGGTGGTGTTGTTGTTCTGGTTAAGCCGGGAAAGCAGGCGGAAAATTTGCGCCTGTGTCGTGGCTTCCATCGCGTTGGTCGGCTCATCGGCAATCAGCAGTCTGGGCTGGTTGGCAAGTGCTATGGCGATCATCACTTTCTGGCATTCCCCCTCGGTCAGTTCATAGGGGTAGCTGCGCATAATGTCTTTGTGGTCTTTGATACCGACGCGGTGCAGCAATTCGATGGCCCGGCGTTTGCGCCAGTTAACGCGCTGCCACCAGCGGCCTTTGTACGTCCAGCCGGGAATGGATTGAATCAACTGGCGACCGACGCGTGCAGACGGATCCAGACAGGATTGTGGTTCCTGAAAGATCATCGACATGTTGTGCCGCACCAGTTTGCGGCGCTGACGGGGTGTGAGTTGCAGCAAATCCACGTCATCGAAACGGAAACGATCGGCGGTAATGCGCCAGTTTTCCTTGTTGATACCGCAGATGGCTTTGGCGATAAGGCTCTTGCCAGAGCCGGACTCCCCTACCAGACCGCGAATTTCACCCTCGGTAAGGCTGATGCTGACGCGATCCACCGCTTTCACCGGGCCATCCGGGGTGAGGAATTCAATGGTCAGATTACGAATTTCCAGTAATGCCATGATGCAGTTCCGTCACTATTCGGTTTGAGCGAGCAGGGCGCGGCGAATGCCGTCCCCCAGCAGATTAACGATCAGTACGCTGACAGTAATGGCCGCACCGGGCAGCATCACCGTCCACGGTGCGGCGTACACCAGCTCCAGCGAATTACCCAGCAGCACACCCCATTCGGTGGAGGGGAGTTGTGCGCCAAGATTGAGAAAGCCGAGTGCGGCGATATCCAGAATGGCGATGGAGAGCGCACGGGTGATTTCGCTGACCACTACCGGCAGGATGTTGGGCACCACGGCATACCAAAGCAGGTAGAGTGTGGACGCCCCGTCCAGCCGGGCGGCGGTCACGTACTCTTTTTCCAGTTCGTCATGCACGGCGGAATAAATCGTGCGCACCATACGCGGCAGCAGCGCCATCCACACTGCCAGCATGGCGTGGGTCAGTTGCGGGCCGATAAACGCGATCACCACCATCGCCAGCAGCAACGATGGAATCGACAGCAGTGGGTCGAGAATATGGTTGAGCACGGCAGAACGCAGGCCATGGGTCACCCCTGCCAGCATGCCGAGCACAATACCGACCAGCGTGGCGGCCAGGGTAACCAGCAGCGCCGAGCCGAAAGTCGGCGCGGTGCCGCTCAGCAAGCGGCTCAGCAGGTCGCGGCCCAGGTCATCGGTGCCGAGAAAAAACGACACTTCGCCATAACGTGACCAGGACGGCGGCAGCAACTGGTAACCGAGAAACTGTTGATCCAACGCGTAGGGGGCCAACGTGTTGCCAAACAGGCATAACCCCAGCAGCAACAGGAACCCGTAAAACCCCACCATCGCCATCCGGTCCTGTCGGAAGACCGTCCAGGTGTCGACCCAGCGGCTGGGGAGCGCTTTTTCGCCGTAGATGTTATCGGAGTGCATACCATTCCTTATGTTTCAGCGGGTTTGTCATGGCGCCCCAGATATCGGACAGTACGTTGATGGTGATCACCAGCGCGCCGACCACCATCACCCCGGCGGAAATCGCCGCAAAATCCTGCTGGCGGATGGCGTTGACCAGCCAGCGGCCAAGGCCCGGCCAGTTAAACACCACCTCGGTAATCATCTCCAGTGTCAGCATGGTGGAGAATTGCAGCCCCAGTTGCGGAATGATCGGCGGCAGGGCGTTATGCAACAGGTGACGGCGGATGACCGTCGCGCGGGGTAACCCACGGATAATCGCCGCTTTAATGTAATTCTGGGTGCCGATATCGGTGGTGCTGATACGCATCAGGCGAATCACTTCGGTGGTCGGGCCGACCGACAACACCAGCACTGGCAGAATCATGTGCTGTATGGCGCTGGCGATCATCTCGTCCCGGTAGGGGGAATGGGAAAGCCAGGCATCGATCAGCGCAAAACCGGTCACCGGTGGCACCGGGTAAAGCAGGTCGAAACGACCGGAAACCGGAAACCAGCCCAGATGCAGTGAAAAGAATAGGGTCATCAGCAGCGCCAGCCAGAACACCGGCAACGAAAAGCCCAGTAACGCCAGCGCGCTGATAATCCGGTCGGCGGCTTTGTGTTGCAACACGCCGGTGGTGATGCCGAGTGGGATACCCACCAGCAGCGACAGCGAAAATGCCAGCAGGCACAGTTCGACGGTGGCGGGCAGAATATCGCGCAACTGCTCGCTAATCGGCTGTCCGTTAATACTGGAAACGCCAAAATCGCCCTGCAACAGGCTGACGAAATAAAAGCGATAGGCGTCGAACAGCGCCGCTCCGCTAAGCGGGGCGTGCGGGGTGTAATACAGCAGACTAAAGCCGATCAGCGACAGCAGAAACAGCGTGACCAGCAGCAACAACAAGCGACGAAGGGTAAAGATAATCACGGCTGTTCCCCCTGGATCGGCGCGTTGGAAGACGGATCAACGGCGTGGTCATCCGGTTTGTCTTTATGGCCGTCGCTGCCGTCTTCACGGTAAACACCGGCGAAGGAGGCGTTGCCAAACGGGCTGAGTACCAGTCCTTTGATGTCGTAGCGATAGGCCTGCATCCGCAGCGATGATGCCAGCGGCAGCACCGGCAACTGCTCGGTCAGAATGTGATGGGCGACCCGGTAGTACTCCATACGTCGGGAGAGTTGCTGGGAAGAGAGCGCGTCCTGCAAGACCTGATCGAAATCAGGATCACACCAGTGAGCATAGTTGGTTTGGGAGCGGATAGCGGCACAGCTCAATAACGGGCGGAACACACTGTCCGGGTCGTTACTGTCGGTCGCCCAACCGGCCAGCGTCAGGTCGTGGTTCATCTCCATCAGGCGCGCTTCCTGAAAACGGCCTTCGACCGGCATGATGGTTACCCGAATGCCGATTTGCGCCAGGTCAGCCTGAATCAGTTCGGCGGTTTTCACCGGGCTGGGGTTATAGGACTGCGACGCGCTCGGCACCCACAGTTGCAATTGCAAGCCGTGAATGCCCAGCTCTTTGAGTAACTGGCGCGCTTTATCCGGGTTGTACTCGGAAATCTGCGCTTCATTGTCGTAAGCCCAGGAGGCGCGCGGCAGAATCGAGGCGGCGGTTTCGGCGGTACCGTAGTAAATCGACTGCATCAGACGATCGTTATTGATAGCCAGCGCGATGGCGTGACGCACGCGAACATCGTCCAGCGGCGGTTTTCGCACGTTAAACGCCAGATAGGCGACGTTCATCCCCGGTCGCAGCGATAACCGCAAGCGAGGGTCATTACGCAGAATGCTTAACTGACTGGCGGCCGGGTAAGCCAGCACATCGCACTCGCCCGTCAACAGCTTTGACAGGCGACCAGTCCCACCGGCACCCAGGTCGATAACCACCTGCTCCATACGCGGCTCGCCACGCCAGTAGTTATCGTTGCGTTTGAGCCGCACATACTGCCCGTAGCGATACTGTTCTAGCCGGTAAGGGCCAGTCCCCACCGGTTGGCGGTCAAGCAACTCCCGGCGGTCCTGACGGGTCAGTTGCTGGGCGTATTCCGCCGACAGGATAGGCGCATAGTGGGTAGCGAGGTGCCACAGGAACGACGCATCCGGGCTTTGCAGACGGAACTCGATGGTGTAATCGCCCAGTTTGCGGATGCTTTGTATGTTATCCGCCAGCTGCAGACTGTCGAAGTAAGGATATTCGCCGCCGTTGACATCATGGAACGGGTGTTTTTTATCCAGCATGCGCTGGAAACTGAACAACACATCGTCAGCGTTCATCATCCGGCTGGGGGTAAACCAGGCGGTCTTCTGGAACGGCACATCACGACGCAGGGTGAAACGGTAGGTCGCGCCATTGTCGGTGACTTCCCAGCGCTGCGCCAGTTCCGGCATTAGCCGATAGGTATAAGGGTCAACGCCCAGCAGACGGTCATAGAGTTGTGCCGCCAGCGTATCCACCATCAGCCCGCTACGCGCCATTTGAGGGTTGAAGGTGTTGAGAACGTCGTTAACGCAATAGACAAAACCGCTCTGGCGGATAGGGGGCACCGGCGCGTCGGGGACGGTCGGCGTCTGTGCCAGAGCGGACTGTGTCAGCCAGGCCAGCGCCAGTATAAGAATGTGTTTTCCGGACATACGGTTTTTTTCAGACAATCGGCAATACACAGAGTGTACCGCACTCTGTGATTCCACCCAATTTCTTACGCTTATCTGCCGGTTTTTTCTACAAACTGCTGGGGTTGTCGGCAGCGGCTGGCAGGTATTTGTACATCACGGAAAACATAAACCCGGCTCTTGTAATTGTTATGTTATAACATATCTTATTTGTGGTAGTATGCGCAGCCAGGCGGTGACTCGCGCTAAGTCGGTCGCCGGGCAATCATTTTTAAGCAGGAGCACTCGCATGCAACCTTTACCCGTTACCGTACTGTCCGGCTTTTTGGGGGCCGGGAAAACCACGGTGCTGAACCATATTCTGAATAATCGTCAGGGACGCCGGGTCGCGGTGATCGTCAATGACATGAGTGAAGTGAATATCGACGCCGAGTTGGTTAATCAGGAGGTGACGCTGGATCACCGTCAGGAAAAGCTGGTGTCGATGAGTAACGGTTGCATCTGCTGTACCCTGCGGGAAGATTTGCTGGTGGCGGTACGTGAGCTGGCTCGCACCGGGCGTTACGATTATCTGCTGATCGAATCCAGCGGCATTTCCGAGCCGTTGCCGGTGGCAGAGACGTTTACGTTTGAAGACGAACAAGGGCAATGTCTGTCTGATTTCGCCCGTTTGGATACGATGGTCACCGTGGTGGATGGTGCCAGCTTTCTGGCGCAGTATCAGGCGGCGGAAAGCCTGCAATCGGTAGGGCAGAGTCTGGGGGACGACGATGTTCGCAGTGTCACCGACCTGCTGATTGAACAAATTGAGTTTTGCGATGTGCTGCTGGTCAGTAAAACCGATGAAATGACCGACAGCCAGCGTGATGAAGTGATCGCTATTCTCCACACCCTCAATCCGTCCGCGCGCATTCTGCCGATTGCACACGGGCAGGTGCCGATGGATGAGGTGTTAAATACCGGGCGTTTTAATATGCAAACGGCGGCCATGACGCCGGGCTGGCTACAGGAGCTACGTGGTAGCCATACACCGGAAACCGAAGAGTATGGCATCGGTAATTTTGTCTATCAGGCCCGCAGGCCGTTTCACCCGCAGCGCTTCTATGACTTTCTGAGCCGAGAGGAGTGGGGGCCGGGCCGCCTGCTGCGCTCCAAAGGCTTTTTCTGGCTGGCGACCCGTCCGTTCGAGGCTGGCTCCTGGCATCAGGCCGGGGGGATTTTGCGTTACGGTCTCGCCGGTCTGTTCTGGAAAGCGGTCGCGCCGGATCGCTGGCCGCAGGACGAAGAGACACTGGCGGCGATTCGGGAGAAATGGCAGGAGCCGTTCGGCGATATGCGACAGGAAATCGTCTTTATTGGCCAACATCTGGATCAGGCGTGGATTACCGCCCAACTGGATGCCTGCCTGCTCACGGATGAGGAACTGCTGGGCGGCGTAGAGAGCTGGCAGGATTGGGTCGACCCCTTTGACGAGTGGTAACGCGTACCGCCCCCGGTTCTATCGCCGGGGGCAGAGATTGCGGCGGCGGGATTTTGCCGGCCGTGGTTAGTCACTGGCACCGATCTCGTGCTTTTTCAGCAGGCCGCGAAACTGATGATAGGTGAGTGTTAGCAACCTGGCGGCTTTACGCTGGTTAAACTGCGCCTGAACGAGCGCCCGCTCTACCAGTTGTCGCTCCTGATGGTGCTGCCAGTCACGCAGATTCAACGGCAGAGTGGGTAAGCCCGTCGCATCCGCGTGTAGCGAGTCGCTTGCCGGTGCGGGGGCCGCCAGTGGCGTAAACGGGTTAAGGATAATGCTGTCCACCGCGTCCGGGTTGGCGCCATGCCGGTACAGCGAGCGTTCCACCACGTTTTTTAGCTCGCGGATATTGCCCGGCCAGCTGTAGTCCAGCAGAGTACGTTCCGCCTGCGGGCTGAAACCGGGGAATAGCGGCAGTCCCAGTTCCCGGCACATCTGTACCGCGAAATGCTGCGCCAGCAGCATGATGTCTTGCTGACGTTGGCGCAGCGGTGGCAGGTGCACTACATCGAACGCCAGCCTGTCAAGCAGGTCGGCACGGAACTTGCCCTGCGCCGCCAGCGCGGGCAGGTCTTCGTTGGTGGCGCACACCAGTCGGACATCCACCTGTAGCGGCTGCCCGCCGCCCACACGCTCCAGTACGCCGTATTCGATTACCCGCAACAGCTTTTCCTGCACCAGCATCGGCGCGGTCGCCAGTTCATCCAGAAATAGGGTGCCGCCGTCGGCACGCTCAAAACGCCCCAGGTGGCGTTTTTGTGCGCCGGTAAATGCCCCGGCTTCATGACCAAACAGTTCGGAATCCAGCAGGTTGTCGTTCAGCGCTGCGCAGTTAAGTGAAATAAACGGCCCTTGCCAACGCGGGGAGAGGTAATGCAGACGGCTGGCAATCAGTTCTTTACCGGTGCCGCGTTCGCCAATCACCAGCACCGGTTTATTGAGCTGCGCCAACTGAGACACCTGCTCCAGCACCTCCAGAAAACTGTTGGCCTCGCCCAGTAACGAATCCTGTCCATGCGTCATGATATCGCCTTGTATTTTTCACCACTTATTGGTTAATTTGACCATAGCAAAGCACGCGACTATTGTATATCGAAATCAGTAACACATTATTTATCATGTGATTACGATGATTTTAAAAGCTGGCATGGTATTTGATTATGTCAGGATGTCATCAGGCAACGGCTGATGGAGATAACGAACCGGGCGTCGCAGACGCCGGAAATCATTGAGGAGTAGAGTATGGGTATTTTTTCCCGTTTTGCCGACATCGTGAACGCCAATATCACTGCCTTGCTGGATAAGGCGGAAGACCCGCAAAAACTGGTGCGGCTGATGATTCAGGAAATGGAAGATACACTGGTTGAAGTGCGTTCCACTTCCGCCCGGGCATTGGCGGAAAAGAAACAGCTGGCTCGCCGTGTTGAGCAGGCGCGCAGCCAGCAGCAGGAATGGCAGGACAAAGCCGAGCTGGCGTTGCGGCGCGAGCGTGAAGACCTGGCGCGTGCCGCGCTGGTGGAAAAACAGAAGCTGACGGAACTGGTGACGGTGCTGGAGCAGGAAAGCGCCGCAGTCGAAGAAACGCTGGATCGCCTGAAACGCGAAATTGGCGAGCTGGAAAACAAGCTGACCGAAACCCGTGCCCGTCAACAGGCGCTGACATTACGCCATCAGGCCGCCAGTTCATCCCGTGATATTCGTCGTCAGTTGGATAGCGGTAAACTGGATGAAGCGATGGCCCGCTTTGAGCAGTTTGAACGCCGTATCGATACCCTGGAGGCGGAAGCGGAAAGCGTGGGGCTGGGTAAACACAAATCGTTGGATCAACAGTTTGCCGAGCTGAAAACCAGCGACGAGATCGATGCGCAACTGGCGGCGCTGAAAGCGAAAGTCAAACCGGCGGAATAATATTACTGGTTGTCGTTTCGGCGGCAGCCAGGCTGCATCACCATAATAATTAAGGAGAAAAAATGGGTGCTCTGGTAATGACAATGATTCCCCTGACGGTGTTTCTGCTGTTTGTCGCACCGCTGTGGTTGTGGCTGCATTACAGTCAGCGCCGCCGTGCGCCACAGTGGGATCAGGCTGAAATGCAGCGGCTGACCCGGTTAACGCAAGACGCACAGCGCATGCGCGAACGCATTGAGGCGCTGGAACAGATTCTGGATGCGGAACATCCCAACTGGAGGCAATCCTGATGAACACCCGTGCTGAGCGCAAACTTTACCTGCTGCCGGAAGAAGGCATGATTAAAGGCGTGTGCGCCGGGCTGGCGCGCTATTTCGATGTGCCGGTAAAACTGGTGCGTTTTATTGCCGTGCTGTCGATTTTTTTCGGTCTGTTCCTGATTACGGTCATCGCTTATATCGTTCTCAGTTTCGTACTGGAGCCCGCGCCGCCGGAGGCATACACGACGACACGTGATGAGGCTTCACCGCAGACGTTGCTCGATCAAGCCGATGCGATATTGAGTGCCAGCGAACAACGCTTACGCCACATCGAGCGCTATATCACATCGGAAACCTACGGCGTGCGCAGTAAGTTTCGCCAATTGTAATCGCGCTGCCAGTCATCAACTGGCCTGATCTTCTGAGTGGGATTCGCGGCGCAGGCGTCGAATTCCGCTCATCGTTTTTCGCACCGTGGCACTATTGCTTGTATTTGTGCTGTTTTTCGTAATTGACAGGCAACACGACGGTGGCCGGATATGGCAGGACAATCATACGGCAGGACAACCAACAGGAGTGTCATGGCTTATTCCCATCATGTTAGCCGGTTACAGAACGAGTTCAGCGCGCTGGTCAACCGCAGCGCCGATCGTCACCTGCGGCTGGCCGTTACTGGCCTGAGTCGCAGCGGCAAAACGGCGTTTATTACCTCACTGGTCAATCAATTGTTGAATGCGCAGCATGGCGCGCGGTTGCCGCTGTTTTCGGTGGTGCGCGAAAACCGGTTGTTGGGGGCTCGCCGTATCCCGCAGCGGGATTTGGCTATTCCCCGGTTTGCGTATGACGAAGGTATGGCATCGTTATACGGCGTGCCGCCTGCCTGGCCGACGCCGACGCGCGGGGTGAGTGAAATCCGGCTGGCGCTGCGTTATCGCTCCCGCGACAGCCTGTTGCGCCACTTTCGTGATACCGCCACGCTGTATCTGGAAATCGTCGATTATCCCGGTGAATGGCTGTTGGATTTGCCGCTGCTGGAGCAAAGCTACGCCGACTGGTCGCGGCAGATGTCCACCCTGTTGCAGGGGGACAGATTACGCTGGGCGCAGCCCTTTCTGGCGCTGTGCGAAGGGCTTGACCCACTGGCTCCAGCGGATGAAAACCAACTGGCGGCGATCGCCCAGGCGTACACCGACTACCTGTTGCGCTGTAAGCAGGAAGGATTGCATTTCATTCAGCCGGGGCGTTTTGTGTTACCGGGCGATTTGGCAGGGGCGCCGGTATTGCAGTTTTTCCCCTGGCCCCAGCCCGACGAGCGACTGGACGCGGCGTTGGCGCAGGCGGGCGAACACACGGTGATGGGCATGTTGCGCCGCCGCTTTGAATACTACTGCCAGCATGTGGTGCGTGAGTTCTATCGCCAGCATTTTGTCCGGTTTGACCGGCAAATCGTACTGGTGGATTGCCTGCAATCGCTCAATCAGGGCGTACAGTCGTTTAACGACATGCGACTGGCGCTGACCCAGTTGATGCAGAGTTTTCATTACGGTAAACGCACGTTGTTGCGCCGGTTATTTTCGCCGTGTATCGACCGGCTGATGTTTGCTGCCAGTCAGTCTGACCACATCACCGCCGACCAGCATGCCAATCTGGTGTCGCTGTTGCAGCAACTGGTGCAGGAAGCCTGGCGCAATGTGGCGTTCGAGGGCATCGAGATCGACTGTGCCGGTATTGCCGCAATACAGGCGACGCAAAGCGGCGTGGTGTCGCATCAGGGGCAATCGTTGCCTGCTCTGCGTGGCAACCGGCTGGCGGACGGTGAGCCTATCACCCTTTATCCGGGCGATGTCCCGGCGCGGTTGCCGGACCCGTCCTTCTGGCGTGAGCAGGGGTTCCACTTTGAGCCGTTTCGACCACAGGAAATGCAGATGGACCTGCCGCTGCCGCATATTCGTATGGATACGGTGATGGAATTTTTACTGGGAGATAAATTGCGATGAGTGAACCGCTGAAGCCTCGCATCACCTTTGACGACACGCTGATTGAACCGGCGGCGGCGTCGTTGCGTCCATCGGTCGCGTTTGACGACGGCGACGCCCGCCATTTTGCGCCGACCGTCGCCGTTGACGACACGCAGGCCGATGACGGCGAAGGGGCCGAACAGGTGGTTAGCGATGCCTTGCGCCCACGTCGCAGTCTGTGGCGACGTATACTGGGGGCCGGTGTGGCACTGTTCGGGTTGAGCGCGCTGGCGCAGGGCGGACGGTCGCTGTATCAGGCGTGGGTCAGCCACGACTGGATTGCGCTTGGCGGCGTGGCGGCCGGTATCCTGATTGTGGGCGCGGGTGTCGGGTCGCTGGCGGTGGAGTGGCGTCGACTGTACCGGCTGCGCCAGCGGGCGGAAACCCGTGACCGGGCGCGGGCGTTACTTAACAGTCACAGCACCGGGCAAGCACGGGTGTTTTGCGAACATCTGGCCCGTCAGGCCGGGCTTGAAGCCGGGCATCCAGCGTTGCAACGCTGGCAGGCGTCGCTGCACGATACCCACAACGACCGCGAGGTGACGGAGTTATACGCTCGGCTGGTACAACCGGTGCTGGATGCGCAGGCGTGTCGTGAGATTAGTCGTTCCGCCGCCGAATCCGCCCTGATGATTGCTGTCAGCCCGTTGGCGCTGGTGGATATGGCGTTCATTGCCTGGCGTAACCTGCGACTGGTCAATCGCATCGCCCGGTTGTATGGCATTGAGCTGGGTTATTTCAGCCGGATTCGCCTGTTTCGACTGGTGCTGCTGAACGTGGCGTTTGCCGGTGCCAGTGAACTGGTGCGGGAAATCGGCATGGACTGGATGTCGCAGGATCTGGCGGCTCGCCTGTCGGCGCGTGCCGCGCAAGGATTAGGGGCCGGGTTGCTGACCGCACGCTTGGGGATCCGCGCCATGGAGTTATGTCGCCCGTTGCCGTGGCTGGATGATAAACCCCGACTGGGTGATTTCCGGCGCGAACTGATTGGCCGGATGCGGGTAAAAACATCGCCGTCACCGGGGGAATAACCCCTGTTACCACTCACCAATGCCCCTACACAGGTTGTGCATGATGTAACCAGATATATCGTCATTATGGGTAATAATGGCGATAACCTATCGATTTTTATCATAAATTGGTGGCGCCATCTGTTACCGTCTGGATAGTCCTTCATATTCTGAAAATAATTCCATTTATAAGCAGTAATAACTGATAATTATTACCGCTATGGTTTGCCAGAACGTGATTATCGATAACCTATCATCACTCAGGGGCAAGCCATGGATTCCAGCTTTACTGAACGCAGTGCGCCGACGGTTTATGCGGTCAATCATCCACTTCCGTTCCATATACTGGCGGCGCGTATTGACGCCTTGCCCCCGTCATGGGGGTTATGGCGCTTCATCATGCTGCTGTCGTTGGGCGGATTCTTTGAACTCTACGACCTGTTCCAGACGGCGTATATCAGCACCGGCCTGATGAACGAGAACATCTTTCATGCCGGTCAGGCGGGATTGCTGGGGGTATCGGATCAGGCGACCTTCGCGTGCGTTACCTTCCTTGGCCTGTTTGTCGGGGCCAGTGTGCTGGCTCCGCAGGCTGACAAACTGGGGCGTCGCAGTGCATTCATGTTCGCGCTGGCGTGGTACGGCGCGTTCTCGTTGCTGATGGCATTCCAGCATCAGGCGCAAGGGGTGATCCTCTGTCGCTTTTTGGTGGGCATTGGGCTGGGGGTAGAATTGGTCACCATCGATACCTACCTGTCTGAGTGGATGCCGACTCACCTGCGCAACCGGGCGTTTGCGCTGGCATTTTTCATGCAGTTCCTCTCGGTGCCTGCGGTGGCACTGATGTCATGGTGGCTGGTGCCGCACCAGTTCTGGGGGCTGTCTGGCTGGCGTTATGTGGTGATTATCGGCGCGCTGTGTTCACTGGTGGTGTGGTTGTTACGGCGCAATTTGATGGAGTCGGCGCGCTGGCTGGTGTCACGCGGGCGTTATCGGGAAGCCGAGCAGGTGATGACGGCGATGGAACACCGCTGCGGTGTGCAGCCGGGAGAAGCGTTGACGCCGTCGCAGCCGGTCATCACCTCCCCGTCACGTGGCCGCTTTCGTGATATCTGGTCGCCGCGTTACCGACGCCGAACCCTGATGCTGATGGTCATGAATGTGTTTCAGGCCATCGGTTTTTTCGGTTTCGGTAACTGGCTGCCGACGCTGCTGGCAGGGCAGGGAGCCACCGTCACCCACAGTTTGCTGTATGCCTTTTTTATTACGCTGGCCTATCCGATAGGGTCGTTACTGTGCTGCTGGTACATCGGGAAACTCGAAAATAAATGGCACATTGTGTTGTCGTCACTGATGACGGTGGTATGCGGTACCCTGTTTGCCTTTCAGACCCAACCGCTGTGGTTGATTGTCTGCGGGTTTCTGGTCGCTTACTCCAACGCCTGGCTGACCATCAGCTATCATGCCTACCAGACCGAGGTTTTTCCCACCGCGATTCGCGCCCGCGGCGTGGGCTTTTGCTACTCGTTCAGCCGCCTGTCTACCGCGTTCAGTAGTCTGCTCATCGGGTTGATTTTACAGCACTACGATACCAGTGGCGTGCTGGCGTTTATCATCATCAGCATGTTAACCGTGGTGGTCACCGTCGGGGTATTTGGCCCGCGAACCCGTGGCATTCGGCTGGAAAATATCTGAGGGAGGGAGATGCCGTTGCCCATCCGTTATGAAAAATACCGCCTAAAAACAACCGGGTTTTGATGTAACCCGCGTTGCCACGAAGCATGTTTATCTATACTTGTTATCCATCAGGTTGCCATTGTGCGGCAACCTGATGGAATGACGGGTAACCCGGCAGGCAAATCGCTCACACGATGTTCGATGCTGCCGATAACCAGAAGATGGATGTTCTTTTTTTCCTCTGGCTGGAAGGATACTGATAATGTTTCGTGGCAAAAAACGCCTGGTGGTCAGCGTGCTTGGCGCGTTGGCGCTGGCAGGCTCTGCTCAGGCACAGCAGTGGGTCATGACCCCCGCCGAAGGCCTGAATTTCGCTAAGGCCAGCTTTCCCGAATATCTTGAAGGCCTGACGCTCAGTAACGATACCGATGTCGCCGCTGATATTCAGCGTAACCTCAATTGGCTGGATAAGGCGTTTCAAAAGCGCGGATTCACCACCCAGCAACTGGCTAACGGCGCACACCCGATGCTGTATGCGGAGTGGGGGCCTATCCAGCCTAATCGCCCGACAGTGCTGTTTCTGATGCATTTTGACGGCCAATCCGCCAGCGCCTCTGACTGGACGTCGGACCCCTGGAAACCCACGCTGAAAATGAAAGATGCTCGCGGAATCTGGATGCCACAGCCCAATGATCGGCTGATGCAACCGGGGTTGGATCCGGAGTGGCGTGTCTTTGGGCGGTCCGCGTCGGATGGGAAAGGCGTTATCTCGATGTTCCTGACAGCCGTGGATGCGATTAAAAGTGCCCGTATCACGCCGACGGTCAATATCAAGGTGTTACTCGACTCTGAAGAGGAGCGCGGGTCGCCGCACCTGACGGCGGTGGTCAACCAGAATGCCGCCCGGATTAAAAACGACGGCGTAGTGATTTTCAATGGCGGGGTGAACACCAATAACAAACCGGTGATCACCTTCGGTTATCGCGGGTCGATACAGGTCGATATGACGGTCTTTGGCCCGGACCCGGCAGCGCACAGCGGTGCATTCGGTAATGTGATTATCAACCCGGTGCAACAGATGGCGACATTGCTGGCCGGGCTTAAAGACCCCGATGGACGAGTGACCTTGCCCGGTTTCTATGACCGGGTCAAATTAACCGACGAGGAGCATAAGCAACTGGCCGCGCAGGCCCCGCAGCCAGGCACTATCGAAAGCCGTTATGGGGTGACCCAACTGGAGAAAATGGCACCCAACCCGGTGGAAGCCGTGCAGTATCCATCGCTGGATGTGATTGGGTTCAGGGCGGGCGATACCGGCCGTAAGGCGGTGTACGCCATTCCCTCAACCGCGACCGCCAGTATCAATATCCGTACTGTGCCTGAAACATCGCCAGATTATCTGTATGACCTGCTGAAAAAATACGTGGTGTCGAAAGGGTTCTACGTGGTTCGTTCGGATTCCCCCTCGTTGCAGGAACGTAATCATAATGCCCGGCTTATCTCCATGAGCATGATGACCTCGTCAGGCAGTTCCTTTGCGGTGCGCACCCAGATGGCGTCGCCACTGGCGAAATGGGCGATAGACGGCGTGAAGGCACCGGTAAAAGGCGACCCGGAGAAAAACCGCATGCTGGGGGTCTCGCCGCCGATTAACGGCGCACTGGCCGCGCTGAAAAACGCGTTTGCGGTGGTCTCACTGGTGAATGCGGATAACGGTTCGTATGGCGCTGATGAGAATATGCGTATCGGCAACTATATCGATGGTATCCGGGTTATGGTCTCCATGCTGACAACACCGTTTCCTGAAGAGGAAAAGGCGAAGTAAACCTGAAATTCACTTGCCGGGGTGTCAACTTTTGCTGACACCCCACTTCATCCGGTGGCGGTGAAAGGGTATGATGCAGCTCTCGTCCCTGCCGCACCTGATAGAAGAAGGTTTTATTGATGCGTCTGGAAGTATTTTGTGAAGACCGCATTGGTCTGACTCGTGAACTGCTGGATCTGCTGGTATTGCGGCATATCGACCTGCGCGGTATCGAAATTGATCCTGTCGGCCGGATCTACCTCAATTTCACCACCCTCGGTTTTGACACCTTTCGGGAACTGATGACGGAAATTCGCCGCATCGCGGGGGTCAGTGATGTGCGTACCGTGGCGTTTATGCCATCCGAACGGGAGCATCGGGCGCTGAATGCCTTGCTGGAGTCGATGCCCGAGCCGGTTTTATCGTGTGATCTGAAAGGAAAAGTGGAGCTTATCAACGCTGCAGCCCTTAGCCTGTTTGATCTCACGCAGGAAAAAGCCCGCACGCTGACCATCAACCAGTTGCTCAATGATTCCCCAATTACCCGCTGGCAAGAGCAGGGCGGCCAGCCGGAAACCACCCGCGTGGTGCTACGCGGTCAGGATTTCCTGCAGGAAGTGACCCCGGTTCATCTGGAAGACGATAAAGGGAAACCCACGGTTGTCGGCGCATTGGTGACACTGAAATCGGCCGCACGCATGGGCCGCCAGTTACAGGATACCCCCGTTAACGACGAGCGCGAGTTCGACCATATCGTGGCAGTAAGTCCACGCATGCGGCAGGTGGTGGAACAGGCACGCAAGCTGGCGATGCTGGATGCGCCGTTGTTACTGGTGGGCGAAACCGGCACCGGCAAGGATATGTTGGCCCGAGCCTGCCATCTGCGCAGTAGCCGCGGTAAGAAACCGTTTTTGGCGCTCAACTGCGCCGCCTTGCCCGATGACGTGATGGAAAGCGAGCTTTACGGTCATGCGCCGGGCGCGTACCCCAACGCGCTGGAAGGCAAGAAAGGCTTCTTTGAGCAGGCGAACGGCGGTTCGGTACTGCTGGATGAAGTGGGCGAAATGTCGCCGCAGATGCAGACTAAACTGCTGCGTTTCCTCAACGACGGGACGTTTCGGCGGGTAGGGGAGGAGCATGAGGTGCATGTGGACGTGCGGGTTATCTGCGCGACGCAGAAAAACCTGCTCGACCTGGTGCAGCGCGGCCTGTTCCGTGAAGACCTCTACTACCGCCTGAATGTGCTGACGTTGCAACTGCCGCCGCTGCGGGAGTGCCCGGCGGATGTCATGCCGTTGGTTGAGCTGTTCGTCGCCCGCTTTGCCGATGAGCAAGGTATGAAGCGCCCACCTATCGCTCAGGAAGTGCGTAACCTGCTGCCGCAGTATGGCTGGCCGGGTAACGTGCGGCAGTTGAAAAACACCATCTATCGGGCGTTGGCGCAAATGGACGGTGGCGAACTTCGCCTGCACGATATCGATTTACCCGCCTTTCAGCCTGAGATTACCCACAATGACGATTTACTGGAAGGTTCGCTCGACGATATCAGCAAGCGGTTTGAACGCTCGGTATTAACCCGCCTTTACCAGACCTACCCCAGCACCCGTAAGCTGGCCAAACGGCTTGGCGTCTCTCACACCGCCATCGCCAACAAATTGCGGGAGTATGGGCTGAGTAGCCGTAAAGGTGGGGATGAGGACGAGTAAGTCCGAATGAGTAAGCCTGAATAAAGCAATAAAAAAGCGGGTGGTGTGCCATCTGCTTTTTTTGAGTGGGAGGGAATTCATCGACCATGAAAGTATGCAGAAATAATCCGGCCACTATAAAATGACGATTAAAATCAGATTGTGATAATCCAGAGTGGCTCACAGTATAGAAAAAATAAGTATCTGAAAAGTATTCGGATACCCAGAGCAGCTGGTTTCAGGGAAAAATGGTCTGCTAATCTTCTGGCTCGTGATCAATAGTGGAGCAGATACTTAGATTTATTAAAGGGATTTTTTCCATGTCGATATTAATTAGCGCCAAAGATAGTGTTTTGATGCGATGAAAAATGAGATTAAGAATGCAGATTAGATATGGTTTTATTTTAATTTTCACATTATGCATTTCAGGGTGTAATACTCTGATTAAGCCTAATAAATTATATTCTTCACAGATCTATAATCGAGATTATAATGAAGATAAGCATAAGTTTCAGGGTTTTGGTACCAACTATGGGGCGATATTTGCTGTCGGATATGATAAAAGTGTTGGATTTGTAAGAGAAAATGGTCAGGAATGGCATTGGATTGGTAAGACAGGATGGATTACTAAAGAAAATTACAATGAAAAATGCAACCTTTTATTAAATTCTTAGCGTGGTCTAAATTACCAAAATCCGAACAGGAGTCTATGAGGATAAAATATAACGGAGAAGCCATTCTTAAAGAAGCCGCTGTTGAATTCAGATATTTCAAAGATAGCTCACCTGCATTTGTTGATCTGGCGTATGCTAATACCTGGAGTTTAGATAACGCTCTCCTTGATCGTTTATCTAACTACTACCCTGCTCAAAGTATTAACCAAATGGTGATGATGATTAATGCTGAGTTAGCAATACCCTGAGGCAGAGAACACATGTTTCTGTTTCATCGTAGTGTCTTCAGGTCTAAGGAGTGCGTGGCATCGCCTTGTCGAACTCACCGCTCAAAGCGGATATCAGGGCTCGGAGCGATGTGCAGGCATCTCGTTGCGGAACAGTTCAGCAACCCAGTCAGTGAATGCGCGTAATGCTGGCGAAACGAAACGGTGATGTGGATAAAGTAACGTCACCGGCACGTCAGCAGGTCGCCAGTCCTCCAGCACTTCAATCAGCCTTTTGTCCTGCAGATAGCGGGATACCACGCTTTTCGCTAGCTGCGCCAGCCCATATCCGTCAAGACACATCTGTATATAAAGGCCGGTTTCATTCACTGCCATGACGCCGTTAACCTGAACAATTTTGCTTTCATGACCGCGGACAAAGCGCATTTCATTCGCACGCCTGGCGTTTCCCGAGAAGTAATGAATAGCCTGATGATGGGACAGGTCATCAGGGGTGAGCGGCGTTCCCTTTGCGTGCAGATACGCCGGTGATGCACAGGTTACCCAGGTTAACTTCCCAAGCGGACGGGCTATCAGTGTTGAATCACTCAGATCGCCGGTGCGTATCACACAATCCACACCCTCCTGAATGAGGTCTACCTGACGATCGCTGACGCCTATCATCAGATAGATATCTGGGTAACGTCGGCGAAAATCTTTCAGGTTCGGCGTAATCACCGCGTGAGCAATCCCTGCGGGCATATCAACCCGCAGACGTCCTTGCGGTCGTTGTATGGCGTCCGTCAGGCTGGACTCTGTATGCGCAATCAGCGCGAGTATTTCACGGCAACTCGCCAGATACTGCGCACCTTCTGGGGTCAGGTTGACCCGCCGCGTTGTTCTGTTCAGCAGCCGTACCTGCAGATGTTTTTCGAGATTTTTAATCGTACTCGTCACCGTTGAGGCCGGCAAAGACAGTGTTTGTGCGGCGTGGATGAAACTTCCGGCTTCCGCAACGCGTATAAAAATCTGCATGGCCTGAATGCGATCCATTTTCTATCGACCTCACTGTAATGACATTCCCGACCATCAAGATTATTGGTTATTCGTGAATAATAAAAACAGTTTAGCTGGCTTTTTCGCCCTAATGACTTTCCGTACCTTTACGTCACTCCCTATGTGAAGGTGAAATAACAATGACGAATTACAACAGGAATATCGTACATCACACGACAGGACCCCACTCCCGGACGCTGATCCGCGGTGCCACCATCCTGAGCATGGATAGCGAGAGGGGGAATAAGGTGCGCGGAGATATTCTCATCGAGGGCACCACCATCAAGGCCGTAGGTGAAAACCTGGAGGGCTGGGATGCGGCCATTATTGATGCAACCAACATGATTGCCATGCCGGGCATGGTCGATACCCATCGCCATTCCTGGGAAGGTCAGTTGCGCCGAATCAATCCCAATGCCGCCACGCTTGAGGATTATTGCAATGCCACGCACTTTTCCTTTGCCAAATACTATCGCCCCGCTGACATGTACATCGGCAATCTGATTACCGCTCTGGGCTGCATCGATGCAGGCATCACCACGGTGATTGATAACTCGCACAACAGCCGCTCCGGCGCGCACGCTGATGCCGCTGTTGAAGCGTTGCTTGATGCTGGCATTCGTGCTGTTCATGCGTCGGGTGCACCCGTTAGCGGAGAGTGGGACCGAGCGCACTGGCCCGGTAACTGGCAACGCCTGCAGGAAAAATATTTCAGGAATAACCCTGACAGCCTGGTTTCTCTTGCGGTGATGGCCCAGTTGGAGCCAGAAATGTGGGCCGAAGCTCGCAGGCTGGGCCTGCCGATTATTACTGAATTCTTCGGTGGTGAGATGGCGGCGGAACTGGAAGGACTACACCGAAAAGGGTTGCTCGGCCCGGATAATATCTTTAACCACTGCACCTCACTGCCAGACGCCGGGTGGGAAATCCTGCGCGAGGCGGGCGTGCGGGTAAACGTATGCCCACGCTCAGATGCCCACTACGGCATTGAAGACGGTATGTTTGCCATGCGGTCAGCCCTGCGCCACGGTATCAACCCCGGTCTGAGCGTCGATAACGAGACCTCTTACAGTGGCGATATGTTTATGGAGATGCGCGTGGCGTTTTATCTCCAGCGCGTTATGGGCATGCACCAGCACCAGTGCTGTGGTGCCGCGCATACGCCGGTTACGCTTCAGACTCATACCCTGCTAAAAGCCGCCACGCTTGACGGTGCCGCCTGTGCAGGGTTGCAGGAAAAAATCGGCAGCCTGACCCCCGGAAAACAGGCGGACCTGATACTGATTCGAACCGATGACATCAACCTTTATCCATCCAGCAATGCGCTGGGTACCGTCGTTCATGCGGCGGAGCGCAGCAATATCGATACCGTGATGATCGGCGGGCGTATCGTCAAGCAGGGCGGCAAGGTGCTGGGTGTTGACAGCCAACAGCTTCGAGCGGCGATTGATGAATCCCGTCAGCACCTGTTTGCGGCGGCCGGTTATCAGCCAGATATGTTTGCTGACGCATTCCTGCCGTTGCAGCAGGCACACTGACAGGGATGAAACGCATGAGCACGGTTTATTACTTGATTGCTTTTGCCGCAGGCCTGGGGATTACGCTACAGACGACCCTCAACAGCCAGCTTGCAAGAGGGCTGGGGGGTGACCCGGTTACCGCCGCGCTGTTTTCCTTCGCCGCCGGGGCGTTCAGCCTCGGGGTTTACGCGTTGCTGCGAGGGGGATTATTCACCTCGCTTGCCGTCATCCCATCGCAACCGTTATGGAGTCTGACCGGTGGCCTGATTGGCGCTTGCGCGCTGTTCAGCTATGTCGTGCTCGCACCGAAAATTGGTTTTTCAGCCCTGCTCGGGCTTGCCATTGCCGGGCAATTACTTTCATCACAGGTGATTGACCACTTTGGCCTGCTGGGTGCCATCCGAAGGCCGGTGTCGGTCATCAAACTGGGTGGATTACTGATCATGCTGAGCGGGCTTGCTATCTCGTTGTTCGGCGATCGGTTGGTATCGCGCTTTCTGAACTGACAGGGCGAAGCCACCGTCAGTGTCTGACAACGCACACTCAATCGACTTATCAGGACGTCAGCGCGTTAATTTATAAAGAAGGTAAAGAATCCAACATGAAAATGAGAAGGTTAGGTTCGCAAGGTCTGGTTGTTTCAGAGATGGGGCTGGGCTGTATGGGGATGAGTCATGGTTATGGTCAAACCGCCGCGCGCGAGGACATGACGACGTTAATACATAAAGCTATCGAATTAGGCTGCAATCTTTTTGATACAGCACCTATTTATGGATTTGAGAATGAAGCGTTACTAGGTGAGGCGCTGAAGGATAATAAAGAGGCTGTCATCATCGCGACGAAATTTGGGGTGACGGGGCTGGAGAATTTTCAGGGTCAGCTCACGCCAATCGTCGATAGCCGCCCAGAATCTATCAGAAAACAAGTAGACGGCTCTTTAAAACGGTTGCAGATAGATTGTATCGATTTGCTCTACCAACATCGTATTGATCCGAATGTAGAGCCAGAAGTGGTGGCTGGCGTCATGGAGGAATTAATCACCGAAGGGAAAATTAACTATTGGGGGTTATCAAACTCACCCGTCGAATATATCCGACGCGCTCATGCTGTCTGTCCTGTTACGGCCATCGAAGACCAGTATTCAATGATGTGGCGTAAGCCCGAGAATGCGTTGTTTCAGGTTTGCGAAGAACTGGATATTGGATTCATGGCATACAGCCCCTTAGGCAACGGATTTCTAAGTGGAAAAATTACCAAAGAGACAACCTATCAGGATGGTGATTTCAGAGGCCTGATGGGGCGATTTAAACCCGAGGTGATTGAACGTAATCAGGCTTTATTAGCGGTAATTGCGAAAATGGCGGAGCGGAAAAATGCCACTTCCGCACAGGTGGTTCTCGCCTGGGAACTGGCGCAAAAGCCTTACCTTGTTCCTCTTCCCGGCACCACGAAATTGCATCGATTAGAAGAAAATTTCAAAGCCGTCGATGTTCAGTTGAACCGGTCTGAGTTAGCGGAAATAAATGAAACATTATCCCAAATCGACATCGATGAAACATTTTTTAAATAGCAAGGAATACGAAATGAAAACAGCAGTTGCACAGGCGCACGTTGTCGTTCTCTACTGGCTTAATTCTGCGTGTTACACAACTGCCTTATTTTTTAATAAGGCAGTTAATATGCACCTGCAACCTGACGTACTATGGCGGTAATTAAATACGTCTATGATGACCTTCGATGCTCATTGTGGCTCTGCGTAAGTAGCACCTCAACGCTGCCAGTGTTATCAACACCGGCAAACATCAATGAGCCAGCACATCCCCGGGGATAAGCGAATAGAGCGCGGCGGTGACCGGCTGGTCATGGATAATAATCCGGTTTCGCAGTAACCCTTCGAAATGTGCGCCGACTTTCTTTGCGACCTGACGGCTGGCGTGGTTTTCTTCGGCAGCGATGATTTCCAGTCGTGTCAGCCCCAGCGTGCCGAAACCAAATGGCACCACTTCTCGTAGCGCTTCAGGAACGACCCCTTGGCCCTGTGCAGACTGGCGAACCCAATAACCAATATTGCCGAGTCGGTAGGCTTTGCTGATATTGTTGATAGCGATGGAACCCAACAGATCGCCAGTAGTACGGTCGGTGATCACCAGATCAAAGGCGGTGCCTTCACGACGTAGTTGTTCGCAGAAGGTTATCCAGCTTTGTGCCATTGGCAGATCGTAATCGGGCACGCACCACGGTAGCCAGCGTCCTACGGATTCTATCGATTCACGGATGGCGTCAAATAGCGCGACGGCGTCAGAGGGCATGAACGGGCGCAGACTCAAACGCTCGGTTAGCAGTGGGAACATATCACCTCCAGAAAACCAGCCTAGCGGATACAGGATGATACAAATGATAATGCAACAGTTTTTTGCCCCACGCTATGGTCATTAACGCTCACCTGAATAATGCGGGAGAATACATTGTGCGTATCAAAAACTGGCGAAGGCTGACGGTTGGCGCGTTGTCGCTGGGGGGCGTGCTGGTGATAGCGCTGGCTGCCACCGTATGGTGGTTACTGCGCCAGAGTTTACCCCCGATAGACGGCGAGTTACGTGTCCCTGGGTTGCATACAGCAGTGACGATCGACAGGGACGATGCTGGTGTGCCGGTCATTCGGGCTAACGACCGTCAGTCAGCCGCCTTCGCGCTGGGGTTTGTCCATGCGCAGGACCGTTTCTTCCAGATGGACTTGCTAAGACGCAATGCCGCAGGGGAACTGGCGGCGCTGGTAGGGGCAGCGGCATTACCGCTGGACCGGCAGCATCGGTTGTTCTTGTTGCGCCAGCAAGTGGCCCGAAACTGGCAGGCATTACCCGTTGAGCAGCAACAAATTCTGCGCAGTTATGCCGATGGCGTCAATGCCGGGCTGAGTAGCCTGAAAACGCGTCCGTTTGAATATGGGTTGCTACGCGTTAAGCCGCAAGTCTGGTTGCCGGAAGACACCTTGCTGGTGATCGCCTCCATGTATTTTGACTTGCAGGATAACCAGTTTGGTCGGGAGTACGCCCGTGGCTGGATTGCCAGCCAGAGTACGCCGGAACAGGCTGATTTTTTATTGCCGGATGCCAGCGTATGGGATGCGCCGTTGGCAGGCCAACTGCCGCCTTTCCAGGAAGAACCGGCTACGCCGCCGTCATGGTGGGGGCAGTCTGGTAGTAAGACTGGTGCGTCAGTTGGCGGCCAGGAACAGGCCAAAGGCAGCAATGGCTGGCTGGTGAGTACAGCCGGGAAGGCGATACTGGCTAACGACATGCATCTTGGCTTAAGTCTGCCGACGATATGGTATCGCGCACAGCTCATTTACCCGACGGAGGCGGGCACACTGCGCCTGACAGGATTTTCTCTGCCCGGTGCGCCCGCCATTATCAGTGGCAGCAATGGCGTTATCGCCTGGGGTTTTACCAACAGTTATGTCGATACTTTTGACTGGGTGAAACTGGCCTCTCAGGAAGGTCATCAACGCACGGTGCAGGAAACGCTGGCGGTCAGCCACGGCGAGCCGCAGTCGATGACGGTACAAACCAGCGACTGGGGTCCGGTGGTCGAAACCGGACAAGGACGCATGGCGATGCACTGGGTACTCCAGTTGCCGGGCGCGCTGGATTTGTCGCTGATGTCGCTGGCGGAAACGCACTCCGTGCCAGACGCGCTGGCTGCCGGGCAGCGCGCCGGGCTGCCGGTACAAAACCTGCTGGTAGCGGATAAGCGAGGCCATATTGGCTGGACGCTGGCTGGCGTACTGCCGGACCGGCTGGTACCCGGCAGACAGAACAGTTTTCCTCTGGCGGATCTGGCGCAGGCACGCTGGCGTGAGCGTGGTTTACCCGCCGATTCTTATCCTGAAGTCATCGATCCGCCGCAGGGTGTCATCGTTGCTGCCAACAACCGTATGCTGTTTGATGATCAAGGGGAGAGGCTCGGGGATGGCGGGGCGGACTCCGGTGTTCGTGCGTCAGCGATTCATCAGGCGCTGGGGGAAGTTAGCCAGTCGGATATCGCCGCGATGCACCGGATCCAACTCGATAACCGCGCACTGCTGGCTGCCAGCTGGCGTGACCGGTTGATGGAGTGCATGAATGCCTCTGCGCCTGACTCGATGGCCGATTACACCGCGGTTAAAACGTTATTACAGCAATGGGATGGGCAGGCGACAGCTGATTCTGTGGCGTACCTGTTGCTGAATCGCTGGCGTGAGGCGCTTTACCAACAGCTGTTCGGCACATTCGATCAACAATTGGCGCAGGCGTGGCCGAAGGCCAGTTACCGGGCGGCTAACCCGCGCTGGGATATGACGGTACAACAGCTGATGCATGATGAGGCCATGTTGTGGGTACCGAAACCGGCGAAAAACTGGTGCCAGTTCTCGTTACAGCAACTGGAAACGGTATGGCGGGATAACGGCGAGGGCCACCGTCGCTGGGGGGATGAGAATCAGAGCCACATCGCCCACCCGCTGGCTTCCTCACTGCCGTTGCTGGGCCGTTTGCTGCAAGCGCCGGTATACCCGCTGTCCGGAGACAACAACGTGCCGCATGTCAACCGCCCGGCCTTCGGCGCGTCGGAGCGGCTGGTGATATCGCCGGGTGATGACGCTGGTGCTACGCTGAGCCTGCCAGGGGGGCAGAGTGGTAATCCGCTCAGTCGCTGGTGGCTGGACGGGTATCACCGCTGGATAAGCGACACACAGACACCGTTATTACCGGGGGCCGGTACCCGACAATTGCGACTGAAACCGGCTGACAGTGCTCAGCCTTAATGCAGACGAGTGTACCGGTAGCGTTTATGACGAATGTGGTGCATCGCCAGGTGGCGGCAGTTGCGCCAGCTGTGCCAGTTGCGCGCTATCCTGCTCGCTGGCAGGCATGTAGACCAGCAGCCGGTCACCGCTGCGCGAAGCGCTCCACCAGTTGATCTGTCGCAGGGTGAAAACACCCAACGAGGGATGGCGAAATCGTTTGATTTTGTCATCCACGCCTTGCACCTCGTAACGCTGATACCACAACTGGCGAAATTCGTCCGACGCGTTCAGATAGCGCTGTAGCTGTGCTTCCCACAGCGGTTCCCCGGCATGCTCGGTCATCTGGGCGCGAAACATCGCCACCAGATTGGGCAGTAAATCCTGCTGATCGACCATCCTCTCCCGCCAGTTCGGGTGCGTCAGCGCCAGCCAGATGCAGTTACGATCTTCCGGTGCCAGCTGATGCAGGTCTATATCCAGCAATTGGCTCCAGGCGCGGTTAAATCCCAGAATGTTGGACCGCGCATTGACGATCACCGCCGGAAGCGGGTTGAGTTGATCGAGAATGCGTTGGCTGTCGGCACTGATTTTCTCGCAACTGGCCTGAGCTGAAGGGGAAAACGGCAACCCGGCCAGCATAAACAGATGCCGGGTTTCGGTTTCATTGCATTGCAGGGCATTGGCTATTGCCGTGAGTGTTTTAGCCGAGGCACGGATCTCGCGACCTTGCTCCAGCCAGGTGTACCAGGTGATCCCCACATCAGCCAGCAGCGCTACATCTTCGCGGCGCAGCCCCGGCGTGCGCCGCTTGCGGGGAATGGAAAGCCCCAGGCGCAGCGGGTCAAGGCTTTCACGTCGTGCGCGTAAAAACGCCCCCAGCCGTTTACGGTTATCCGGTTGTAGTGGCAGAACCCGGGAGTCAGCAGCAGGAACGGGTGTCGGCATAACCATAGCAATCTCCAGATGGGGGAACGTGACAAACAGGTAGTTTTTATACCAGGATAAGCAGGAACTGGTACCCGTTTAAATTATCGATAATGCTAACTACCTCACAGAATTAACACAACGGGTACTGCGATGAAACAGGTTTCACTTTCACAGGGGCTTAACGGCATCGGTCTGATAGTATTGCTGACTGGCCAACTGTTGCCGATGATCGATTTTTCGATCGTCAACGTCGCACTGGAAGCGATCGCCCATTCACTGTCTGCTAGCCCGGCTGAGCTGGAGCTGGTGGTGTCGGTTTATGGTGTGGCGTTTGCCGTCTCTCTGGCAATGGGCGGACGGCTGGGGGACAACCTGGGGCGACGCCGGGTGTTTCTGACGGGCGTTGCCGTGTTTGGCGTTGCGTCGCTGTTGTGTGGCATCGCCCAGTCGGTATGGGTGCTGCTGGCGGCCCGCGCCTTGCAAGGTGTTGGGGCGGCACTGGTGGTGCCGCAGATTCTGGCGACGATTCATGTCTGCCTGCGAGGGCGCGAGCATGCCCGGGCGTTGGGGCTTTACAGCGCGATTGGCGGACTGGCATTTGTGGTCGGGCAGGTGTTAGGCGGCTTTTTAATTCAGTTAGATATCGCCGGTTATGGCTGGCGGAGCGTGTTTCTGGTGAATCTGCCGGTTTGCCTGTTGGTGTTGTTGGTGGCACCGTCACGCCTGCCGGATACCCGTGGTGAAAAACCGGTGGCGTTGGATTTACCCGGTACCGTGCTGTTGTCACTAGGGTTAGCCAGCCTGTTGTTTCCGTTGGCATTGGGGCCAATCTGGCACTGGCCGTTGGGCTGCGTGGCGGTATTGTTGAGCAGTCTGGTGTGGTTCGCGTGGCTATGGCGGGTAGAAAACCGCCAGCCTGCGCCGCTGCTGCCACCGGCGTTATTCCGGTTACCGGGGATCCGTTTTGGCTTGTTGCTGGCGTTACTGTTCTTTTCCAGCTGGAGCGGGTTTATGTTTGCGGTGGCGTATACCCTGCAATCCGGCGCGGGCTTCACCCCGTTGCAATCGGGTAACAGTTTTATCGGTCTGGGATTGTCTTATTTTGTCTCATCGCTGTTTAGCGGCCGCCTGCTGACCCGTCTGGGTAATAGAAATGTGCTGCTGATCGGGTGTGCTATCCAGATGAGTGGCCTGGCGTTGTTGATGGCGTCGCTCGCCTGGCGCTGGCCGGTATCGGTGCTGCAATTACTGCCAGCAACCATGATGATTGGGTTTGGTCAGGCGTTTATCGTCAGTAGCTTCTATCGCATTGGCATGTCTGACGTACCGACGCAGCAGGCAGGGGCGGGCAGTGCGCTGCTTTCTACCATGCAACAGGCATCACTGGGACTGGGGCCTATCGTGCTGGGCACGGTATTGGTTCATGTGTTGCACGCCAGCGGCGGGCATTTTGCTAGCGCACTGACGGCGGCATTGATGGCGGAATGGGTCGTCATGCTGGTGTTGGTGTTGTGCGCGCTGCGTAATCGACCATCACGCCCCGTGTCACAGACGGTGGCCTGTGGGGAATAGACTGTTGGGTGAGGTGAAAACAATAAAAAATGCCAGTCAACAGACTGGCATTTTTATGCGGATTATCGCTGGGATTTATTTCAGTACGGCGATGGCGGCATCGTAGTCCGGCTCGTTGGTAATTTCGTTTACCAACTCGCTGTGCAGGACATTGTCGTTTTCATCCAGCACCACAACGGCGCGGGCGGTCAGCCCTTTCAGCGCGCCTTCGGCAATCGCTACACCGTAGTTCTCTTTGAATTCCGCCCCGCGCAGCGTAGACAGAACCACCACGTTGTTCAGGCCTTCTGCGCCGCAGAAACGAGACTGGGCGAACGGTAAATCAGCAGAGACGCACAGGACAACGGTATTATCCAGGCTGGAAGCCAACTGGTTGAATTTACGCACAGACGCGGCACACACGCCGGTATCGATGCTTGGGAAAATGTTCAGGACTTTGCGCTTGCCGGCGTAGTGGCTCAGCGCCACATCAGAGAGGTCTTTGGCAACCAGTGAAAATGCCGGTGCCTTGCTGCCCGCAGCCGGGAAAGATCCTGCTACTGGTACCGGGTTACCCTGGAAATGTACATTTGTTGACATGCTTACGTCCTTCTATCACAGGTGATTAACATGTCGATTAGTGTAGGGCAACATTATCAACATTGGTATAAAAAATTACGGCTCAGCAACTGGGTCAGTGCGGGCAGATAGCGCTGGGTGGCGCTGTCTGCGGCGATCACCGGTAATTCTGCCGTAATGCACAGCAGCTGGCGCTCAGCACACCAACTGCCAAATGAGCCCGGTGTCGGATACCCGACATCGTCGACCAGCGGGAGCGAAAAGGTTTCCGACAGCCAGGCACCCAATTCAGAGTGTTGGGGGTCATCAATGCAGGCCAGCGGTTCATGAAACGACACCACCCACGGCGGTGATAAGTGTTCGATAAGACGGCACAGCGCCTGCGTTTCCGGCTCAGAGCCGGGATGGCTGCCGGTCGATATCTGCACATCGCGCACCGGGGTATCGCTGCTCCAGCGGTAGACTGTGCCATCGGGCTGCCAGTTGGCAGTGGGGAAATTGCGATTGAGATCAACACCATTGGCATTGGCGCGCAAACCCAACTGACACCCATCTGGGTTGACGGCCAGCACCACATGGTGCGCCCGACTGCCGACTGCCAGTGTGCGCAAGGCACATGAGAGTGCAACGACCGAGGAGGTTTCATCACCATGCGTACCGGCGAGGATCAATCCGCTGTGTTTTCCTGCGTTTTCCGCCGGGAACCACAGCAGCGGTGCCCCCAACCGGGAGCGGCCATACTCCTGGCCCGGTGAAGCGAAGCCCCCGCGCTCGGTACGGGGGCGCGGCACAAATCCGATATCTGTCATGGTGTTATCCTGACTGTTCCAGCGTTGTATCGTCTGATAATAACAAAAAAATCGGGCCGGTCGCGTCGGTGAGTCTGAATTGCGGGGCGCTTTGCAAACCTCCGCCGCTCCACTGGCTGGAAGGGGCGGTTTACGACTATGATAACGTACGGCCTGATAACGATTTTTTCAGTAGGCACATGCCCAACATAATTCGAGCCATGCGCTGCTACGAGGTGGCAGGACACGGCTCTTTGGTTAAAGGACACAACATGCAATTTCGTGATTCTGCAATTTCCGTGGGCGTGCTTTGCGCCGTACTGATGGTCACACTGACAGGGGCGGCGAATGCGGCACAAGTTCCCCCCGGTACGGTACTGGCTGACCAGCAGCAGATCGTACGCCATATCAAGGACGAACCCGCTTCGCTGGACCCGATTAAAGCGGTGGGGCTGCCGGAAATTCAGGTGATTCGCGATTTGTTTGAAGGGCTGGTGAATCAGGACGCACACGGCAACCCGATTCCTGGGGTGGCTCAGCGCTGGCAGACTAACGATAACCGCACCTTTATTTTTACCTTGCGGCCAGATGCACGCTGGTCAAATGGCGACCCGGTTACCGCCAGAGACTTCGTTTACAGCTGGCGGCGGCTGGTCACACCGCAGAATAACTCGCCGTTTAGCTGGTTTGCCCGAATGGCGGGCATCGTCAATGCTGATGAGATTCTGGCCGGTAAATTGCCTGCCGATAAACTCGGAGCTGTCGCAGTTGATGACCACACGCTGAAGGTGCAACTGAGCAAACCGGTGCCATATTTCATCAGCCTGATGGCTAATTTCAGCCTTTATCCGGTGCATCAGGCCACGGTGGAGAAATACGGTAACGAGTGGACTAAACCAGGCAATCTGGTGGGTAACGGCGCGTTTGTGCTTAAAGAGCGGGTAGTGAATGAAAAACTGGTGCTAACCCCTAACGATCACTATTGGGATCACGCGAATACCCGCCTGACGCAAGTGACGTTTGTGCCTATTAATCAGGAATCCAACGCTACCAAGCGTTATCTGGCAGGCGATATCGACATCACCGAATCCTTCCCGAAAAATCAGTATCACAAGCTATTGAAAGATCTGCCGGGGCAGGTGTTTACGCCAGACCAACTGGGTACCTACTATTATGCGTTTAACACCCAGCGTGCGCCGACCAACGATGTGCGGGTGCGTAAAGCGCTCTCTTATGCCATCGATCGCAAGATTATTGCTGAGAAGGTGTTAGGGACGGGAGAAAAACCAGCCTATCGCTTTACGCCCGATGTCACCGCTGGTTTCACGCCGCAACCGGGGCAACTACAACAGTATTCGCAGGCTGAACTGGACATGCAGGCTAAAGCGCTGATGGCGGCAGCAGGCTATGGCCCGTCCAGACCATTGAAACTGACGTTGTTGTACAACATGCAGGAAGTTCACCAGAAAATCGCCATTGCGGTAGCGTCAATGTGGAAGACGAAGCTGGGTGTGGACGTTAAACTGGTGAATCAGGAATGGAAAACCTACATTGACAGCCGTAACACCGGCAACTTTGACGTGATACGTGCGTCCTGGATTGGTGATTACAATGAGCCTTCCACCTTCCTGTCGTTGCTGACTTCGAGCCACAGCGGCAATATTGCGCGCTTCAATAATGCCGATTATGACCGACTGATGGCGGACACCGCCGGGCAGACAGACCGGAAGATCCTCAACGAGGATTATAACCGCGCCGAGCAGATTCTGGCGGAACAGGCGCCGATCGCCCCTATCTACCAGTACACTAACGGTCGCCTGATCAAGCCCTGGGTAAAAGGCTATCCCATCGCTAACCCGGAGGACGTGGCTTACAGTCATACACTGTACATCCTGAAGCACTGATACACGAGGCGGCCGGTTTTTTATCGCGATGTGGTGGCGCGTAATTCGGGTGCGGCACGATGTATGGGGTTGCGATTGCAGCCAGGGCAGCGGGCAGTAAGATGTGTGGTGTGAGCATGGCAGGAGTGATGTCAGGAGAGGATGTGTGGACGTGATGGACAGTAACGCTATCCAGCATATGGGGGCGGTTTTTACCTATCAACTGGATGGTCAGGGCGGCATTCTGCCGTTGGCAGAGCTCGGGTTGGGAGGGGACGAAGGACTACCCATTTGGCTGCATCTCGACTCAACTCAGTCGGCCAGCGTGCGCTGGCTGCACGAAACCACCCTGTTGCCGGATAGCGTGCGCAATGCACTGGCGGGTGAAAGCGCCCGGCCCCGCGTGGTCCGGCTGGGCGAGGGCACGCTGGTGACCCTGCGCAGTATTAATTACAACCCCAATGAAAGGCCGGACGAACTGGTCGCTATTCGGGTGTTTATTTCTGAGCGGCTGATTGTCTCTACCCGACGCCGCAAGGTCGCGGCGATCGATGAGGTAATGAGCGATCTGAAAGAGGGCAACGGGCCTGCCAACAGCGGTGATTGGATAGTGTCCATCGCCGAGGCATTAACCGACCACACCAGTGAGTTCATTGATGAGTTGCATGAGAAAATCATCGATTTGGAAGATGCGTTACTGGAACAACGTATTCCGCCGCGCGGTGAGCTGGCGCTGATCCGTAAACAGCTGATTGTGTTGCGCCGTTATATGACGCCGCAGCGTGATATTTTCTCTCGTTTGTCCGGTGAAAAATTTAGCTGGATGCAGGATGACGATCGCCGTCGCATGCAGGAAATTGCCGAACGTCTTGGCCGCGGGCTGGAGGATTTGGATGCCAGCATCGCGCGAACCACCGTCATTGCCGATGAAATTACCTCATTGATGACAGATGCCATGAACCGGCGCACGTATACCATGTCGTTGCTGGCGATGGTCTTTTTGCCCACCACCTTTCTGACCGGCTTATTTGGCGTCAATCTGGGCGGTATTCCGGGCGCGAATAGTGGTATTGGTTTTGGCATATTTTGCCTGATGTTGGTGTTATTAGTAGGCGGCGTTGCCTGGTGGTTAAAGCGCAGTAAATGGTTGTGAGTGACGCTGTGGAATTATTGCGTGAAGTATCACACAACCGGTGGCAGCGATAAAAACCATTGTCAATATTGAGCGATATCAACATTTCTGGCCCCCACCTGCGGCACTATGCATCCCGCAGGTGAATGCAACGTCAAGCGATGGGCGTTGCGCTCCATATTGTCTTACTTCCTTTTTTGAATTACTGCATAGCACAATTAATTCACACCATGCCGACGTTTCGTCGGCTTTTTTTTGCCTGCGATTTGACGATGTTGTTATTTGGGATTGGTGTCGAAGACTGTCGCGTTTACGTTGGAATCAGCGATTAAGCAGCCATTACAATAAAACGCGTGCTGGCAGTAAAGGTATCGGCGGCCATCACACCGCCGATCAACCGGTTCCGTTGTTAAATCGGTAAACGCGAAAACTAGCGAATCTCCAGCACGTCCAGACGTTCCAGTGGCCGGGTGTTGTCTTCGTCATCTTCATCCGGCTGCCAGCCCACGGGTTGTAGCGGCATTTCTTCACGGTCGAACGCTAAATCGCCGCCATCCACGACGGCACTGCCCTGACGGATCGATTTGAAATCGAATAAGGCGGTGTCGCACAGATGCGATGGCACCGCATTTTGCATGGCACTGAACATGGTTTCGATACGACCGGGGTAGCGTTTATCCCAATCGCGCAGCATGTCTTTGATCACCTGACGTTGCAGATTCGGTTGTGAACCGCACAGATTACACGGGATGATCGGGAACTGGCGCGCCTCGGCAAAGCGCTCAATGTCTTTTTCACGGCAATACGCCAGTGGGCGAATGACCACATGCTTACCGTCATCGCTTACCAGTTTGGGTGGCATGCCCTTTAGTTTGCCGCCGTAGAACATGTTGAGAAACAGCGTTTGCAGGATGTCATCACGGTGATGGCCAAGCGCTATCTTGGTGGCGCCCAGTTCGGTAGCAGTACGGTACAGGATACCGCGACGCAGGCGAGAGCACAGCGAACAGGTGGTTTTTCCTTCCGGGATCTTCTCTTTGACGATGCCGTAGGTGTTTTCTTCCACAATCTTATATTCAACGCCGATACTGTCCAGATACTGCGGCAGTACATGCTCCGGGAACCCCGGCTGCTTCTGGTCCAGATTCACCGCTACCAGCGAGAAGTTCACCGGCGCGCTTTGCTGCAAATTACGCAGGATCTCCAGCATGGTGTAGCTGTCTTTGCCACCGGACAGACAGACCATGATCCGATCGCCCTCTTCAATCATATTGAAATCGGCAATCGCTTCGCCCACGTTACGACGCAGACGCTTTTGCAATTTGTTGAGGTTGTATTGCTGCTTGGGTGTAACAGATTGATTTTCTGACATTTAACGGTAACTCGTGTTCATGGGGCCGGTGCTCCAGCATTGCTGGGGGCTAAGTGTACCATTAAGTGCGTGGTAGGGGAGTCTGGAGGCATCATAAACACGAGGTGGGGGAAGCATACTTATGGCATTCCGGGGTCACTGTTCAGCGTTTCTATCCGACGATAGTTTTCTGCTGTCTAACAGGTATTCAGTCAGTCATAGTATGAGTTACTTTAGAGTTTGACTTGTAGGCTGCGAAATTAATCTTCAATGATACACACCCATTTTTAAATTCAGGTGTGTATCAATGTAGCTTCGCTAAAAATAGATATTCTATGTGTTAATTATTATTATCTTTCTTGTCCCAGCCAAATTTCAATATAACATTCTGGAGTTTTTTTGCGTACTCTGGGTCAGTAGCGTATCCGGATGCTTGTAAGCCCTCAGCCCATTTCATAGGGTTTTTGCTGGTAAATAAATTTTTATATCTCTTGTTACCTCTCAAAAAAGATGCATGATCTCTCAAACTATCTTCTGATGATTGGTATGATCTAAATTTTCCTACTATTTTTATTTTTTTATTTTCCTTTTCGCCTGTAACTGGTACATATTCTGTTGTAAGTATGTTGACATATTTACCTCCATTTTTTATATATTTATCATTGGCTTTTATGCCAAATAGATTATTGCTAACTTCTTTAGTATTTATGTCTACAGGTACTCTCTTCCCGTATCCCGACTCTAAAATGGCTTGAGCTGCAGTGATGGCAGCAGGTACACCTGTTTCAGTTTCCAGAGCAAGCGCCTCTTTATATATTTTTTCTACAAAATCATTATTTTCTTTAGATAAGTTTAATTTCTTTGGTTTTTGACCTTTAGACGAGGTGTTTTTGGCCTCCGTCTTTTTAGTTTCTGGTTTCTTAGCATTAGAAACTTGGGGAGCTAAATCAAGGTCAGCATGAATTGGTTCAGATAATACGGTATTTCCTGACTGATAACTTTCAATAAACACATTGCCGTCAGCCAAATCGTTTTTATACTTCAGAGCGGACGTGCCATTGGCATCTTTGGGCCCTTCAATATTTTTGGCCGCTTTTATCGCGCCACCAATGCCACCAATGTGCCGTGCTTTGAGAATGCCAGCAATTTCATTTTGAGTCATTCCCGGCTTAATGATTCCCTTTTTAACTAAGTATGCATAGGCTTTATCAGAATTGGTTTTAAACGCGTTGTCTTGTATCTCTGCACTGGACAGATATTTGTCATAGTCCAGTCCATTCTTCCAGTTGTTTTTATTTTTCAGAAAGCGAGTCATACCACCGGATTTTCCCCATTTATACTCATTGGTGAATCCGTCCGCTTTCATCGCGGCGGTAACGGCATTCGCACCGCCTGCGATCAACCCCGCTTCGGCAAGCCAACCTGCGCCAGCCTGATAACGACCGAGATATCCGGCTGAGTTGCGAATATCTAATTTACCACCTGCACTTTCGGTGGCTGCCGTTGACGCTACCAGTGCGCGAGTGTGGGCATCATCAAGGCCTTCAATATTGCCTTGTTTATATGCAGCACCGGTTGCGAGTGCGCGTTGAATCGTACCGCTCCTACCCGCGGGGATTGGCGTATTGATTTTTTGTGCAGGTGCTGTTGGTAAAGATATTGAGTCTATTCGGCTGGGCGGTGCTCCGGTATTGTCCGCTGGTTTAGACGTAGCAGACTTCAACAAGGATTGGCTTGTAAAACCTTGCAGGCTGCTCGTCAACCGCGACAACGGTGCCGCCATGCCGGACATTAGCTTGCTTAGCTGGCTTCCTGCGGCGGCGTAATCAGGTGCAAACGGCTCAGTAGCCGGTTCTTGCGGTGCGGCCGGTTCGGTGGTGGGCGCGGCGGCAGTCGGTGCAGGCGTCGGCTGGCTGGGTGGGGCGGTATTGGTTGCCGCAGGCTGTGTCGGTGTTTCCACTGGCGGCGTGGGCGTCTGCGGTGGGGAAAACTTAGGCAGCGGCGGAACCGTTGTCACCGGTGGTGTTGTTGGCGGTGTCGGTTGGCTGGCAGCGGCTGGCGCTGATGATGGCCGTGCGGATTCCGGGGCAGATGATCGAATATTGTCTAACCCGGTTGCTGGCGAAACAGAATAACCAGTCGCTGTATTATTGGCTTCTGAGTTATTTTGTCGTGACTGGGAGTTTATTTCCGTTTTCTTCGTAAATGACCGCGTTTTTTTTATAACGACGAAGAGTTGTTTCCGGGTGGTGTTATTCTTTTTCATAGGCGTTTAATAAGCGTGTTAGCTGACGTCAATGATGAAAAATTAACGCCAGCAGGATGAGTGGGAAGCCGCTTCAGCGTTATTACTCACTGAGGTGGGTATATTTCAGCGTAATGATAAGAACGATGGCGTTATATTATCGTTTGTGGCTGAATACACTATTCAGGCGTGTTTGCTGGTGGCTCAGCAAACAGATAGGTGAGATGGGGATTACAGGATGGCCTGTACCGATACGGATAATTATCCCCCGACTTGCCCCTTTTTCCTCTCATCGCTGGGTGAGAACACTGCTATCCTGTGGACAGGACTCGGTGCCTGCACGCGTTGTACGACAGGCTATGACAAGACACGGTATGGCCCTTGCCTGGGCTGAAACTGTTGGCGAAAAGAGAACAATACCCATAGAGAACAATACCCATGAAGAAACTGCTTCTGGCCGTAGCGGTCACGGCGATGTTGTCAGGATGCTCGGTATTCCGTACCAAGACAACGAGCCTGAACAGTACATTTATCTCGCCGTATTACTTTACCTATGACACAAGCCACGTACTGAAGGGCCAGACTAACTGGGTGGATTATGTCTATCTGACCGGTAACCCGGCACGTTGGGATGAAATTCGCGGTACATACAAAGCTGCATTGCCGAAAATTACCCTTAACTACCGGGTGGAACCTGCCGATGGCGGGTATCGGATCACCTATAACGGGATGGTGAATTACCTGCTGTCGGCGCGACATGGTGTTGAGAATGGCAAAGACATGATTGAAGGCGAGAGCGTGCGGCAGTTCCTCATCCCACAACGTAGCGCCGTGGTGGTCAAAGATAAAAAGGCGATGCTGACGCTGACCGATGACATCAAGGTGGAAGTGTCGCTGGCAGAAAAAGTCGAGATGCATTCCATTGAGGATCGTTAACCCGTGAACGAGGGTAACGGCATGGTGTCGTTACCTCCTCATGGCTCTACTGACCAAACCGGCGTCCTTGCCGGTTTTTTTATTACTGAGTACCGATGATGTCTGATGACAACAACGCTGACTCAGAAGCTTTCCCAGTCCTGCTGGTTCTGGCGACTGTTGTGGTTTAACGACAGTGTGGCCTGGCTCGATATGGATAACGGATTGCGGGTGCTGGCAGTCAACGTGGTACGGGGCAATAACGGCTGTCTATCTAACTGTTTATTTCCTAACTGTTTATTATCTAACCGTCGATTCTCTAACCGTTGATTATCCTGCGTTAGCCGGAAATGGCTCACCAGTGTTTCCAACTGTACGGATTGTTCCTCCAGCGAGCTGGCGGAGGATGCGGATGCCGTGACTAGCGAGGCGTTTTGTTGAGTGGTGGCATCCAGTTCACTTACGGCGCTGGCGATCTGCTCGATTCCACGGCGCTGTTCATCCGACGCGGCGGCGATGTCACTGATAATATCGTTGACGCGGGAAACCGAGCGCAGGATTTTTTGCATCGCGTCACCGGCTTCTGAGGCCAGCATGGAGCCGGTATCAATACGACTCACCGATTCGGCGATCAGATCCGCGATTTCACGTGCGGCCTGGGCGCTGCGTTGTGCCAGATTGCGCACTTCGCCAGCGACAACGGCGAAACCGCGCCCTTGTTCTCCGGCACGTGCGGCTTCCACGGCGGCGTTAAGCGCCAGAATATTCGTCTGGAAGGCGATGCTGTTGATGACGTCGGTAATATCGGCGATTTTTTTCGAACTGACGGCGATGTCGTTCATGGTATTGACTACGTTTTGTACCACGCCGCCGCCGGTTTGAGCATCTCTGGAGGCTTCCGCCGCGATTTGGCTGGCATGACGGGCGTTGTCGGCGTTGTTTTTCACCGTTGAGGTCAGTTGTTCCATGCTGGCGGCGGTCTGGACAACCGCAGCGGATTGCTGCTCGGTACGGGACGACAGTTCATGGTTGCCGTGGGCGATTTGCGCGGCAGACGCCGCTACGTTGCTCACGCTATCACGGATGTTGCCGATCATCTGGCGCAGCCGTTCGGTCATCCCGGCCATGGCGGTGGTCAACTGGCCCAGCTCATCATGACGCGTGGTGTCGATGCTGGCGGTCAGGTCGCCGCTGGCGATGCGTTCCGCCAGCGCCAGATTGTGGGACACCGGCCGGGTAATCTGGCGGGTGATATAACGTGACACCAGTAGGCCGAATACCAGTGCAAGCAGGACGAAGGCTGCCGTACCGGTGATGGCGTTGTTGGTCAGCGTGGTGTTGATCTCATTCAGGCGCTTGATGATATCTTTGGCGATATTGCTGACGTTATCGCCGTCGGTTTTCACTGCCGCTTCCGCGTTCGACAGCGTCTGGTACGCTGTCAGGTCATTTTCCGCAGCGGCTTTCAGGTTAACGGTATTTCCCCAGAACGCATCCAGCGTGGCTTTCTTGTCGGCGGGAAATTGTGTGGCAAGGTCACGATAGCTTTTTTCGATATCGCCAAAACGGCTTTGCAGCGTATTTAGCGCAGCGGGAGTATGTGCAATCACTACCGCGTCGGCCGTTGCTTGGTAAGACGCGACTGCCAGTATGAAATCCATGGCTTTCTCCCGGACGTTATCGGATGGGAATGCGATGGTTGCCAGACTGCTGCGAAAGCGGGAGAGGGCGGCATCGACTGAAATGCCGTTAAACCGGGCGTAGGCGTCACCAAGCGCCTGTTTAGCGCGAGCCATTTCACTGATGGATTGCTGCAAGGCAATCTGGTGTTTTTGCATGCGGGCCAGCGGCTCCCTGAACTCGCTTTCACGGTATAACTGGCTACCCTGTTCAAGGTTTTTAGCCAGGTCATCGTTGTAGCTGATCATGGTGTCGTAAGGCTCATTGTCATTGCTGACGAAATACTTTGTTCGGGCGATTTTGACCTGAAAAATATCCATGATGACGGTATGCATCAGGTCGTTTTTGCTGTCGTACGCTTTGATGGTTGAAAAACGGTAAATACTCAGTGCTGAGGACAGAACCACTAAAAATAAAATGATGGCAAAACCCAGATACAGCTTGGTTGAGACATGCATGTCAAAAAAACGTTTTCTCACAGGTGCCATTATCTACTCCCGTTGGCAATTAGGCTGATTGATTACCAGCCTAACCATTAATCGACCAATGAATGGCTGTCTTTAATTACTGAAAAATAAGGACATATAATGTATCCCCCTGACAACAATTGTATTTGTTACTTACCGTGAGTAAAAATATGAGAGGTGAAAATGGGGAGCAAACGGTGATTTTTTACGCTATAAAAAGCGCTCGAAAATAGAAGTAAATAGGACTATGCCGCATTCTGCCATTTAGCGATAAAATGGACCGATTGCTTCTCTCATCCATGCTTTCTCACATTCACGAAATAGGAGTCGACAAGAATATGATGATGCCGCAATGGCTGGTGGCGGGCACGGCGCTGATGCTGGTGGTTTGTAGTAGCGGATGTAGTAGCGGACAAGCTGAATCGGCGCAAATGCAGGAGTCGGTCGCGCCGCAACGGGCTGCCTGGCAAGGGCAGGAAACCCCGGCTGCGGTGAACTGTACGCTGGCCGGTGGGCGTATGGGCGTTTCACGCCAGTTGAGTGGGGCCAGCATCGGTACGTGCCTGTTGGCGAATGGCAAGCGCTGCGACGAAACCTCATTGATGAACGGTCATTGCCCGGCGGGGTGATCCCGGCGGGTCATTCGGCAGGTAAGCAAACCGGCGGCATGACGCCACCGGCCGTGTGATCAGGCGTTGACCTGGTTGGGGCAGGGTACGCCTTCGCTAAGCTGTTGGATGTTGTGCAAAGTGGTGTCGGCGATGCTGGTCAGCGCTTCTTCGGTCAAAAAGGCCTGATGGCCGGTAAACAGCACGTTGTGACAGGCCGAAAGCCGACGGAATACGTCATCCTGAATCACGTCGTTGGATTTGTCGGTAAAAAACAAGTCACGTTCGTTTTCATACACATCCATGCCCAGCGAGCCGATTTTTTGCTGCTTGAGCGCGTCGATGGCGGCCTGAGAGTCAATCAATCCGCCCCGGCTGGTGTTGATGATCATCACGCCATTTTTCATGCGTGCAAACGCATTCTGGTCAAGCAGATGATGGTTTTCTGGTGTCAGCGGGCAGTGCAGTGAAATCACGTCTGAGCGGGCATACAGAGTATCGAGGTCGACATACTCTGCGCCCAGTTCCAGTGCGAGCGGATTTGGGTAAGGGTCGTGCGCCAGCAGCGTCATGCCGAATCCTTTAAGGATACGCAGGGTGGCGATACCAATTTTTCCGGTGCCGATAATCCCCGCCGTACGCTGGTACATGTTGAACCCAATCAACCCTTCCAGTGAGAAATTGGCATCGCGAGTGCGCTGATACGCGCGATGAATGCGGCGGTTGAGGCTCATCATCATGCCTACCGCATGCTCTGCTACCGCTTCCGGTGAGTAGGCCGGTACACGCACCACCCGAATCCCCAGTTCGCGGGCCGCGTCCAGGTCGACGTTATTAAAACCGGCGCAGCGTAACGCCAGGATGTTGATGCCGTTATTCGCCAGTTCTGTCAGCACCTCACGCCCGGCTTCATCGTTGACGAAGATACAAACCGCGTCGCAGCCCGCGGCCATTTTGACGGTGCGCGGGCTCAGCATAAAATCGAAAAACTCCAACTCATACCCGAACTGTTGGTTTACCTGTTCCAGGTATTTGCGGTCATATTGTTTGGTGCTGTAAATCGCCAGCTTCATGATGATCTCTCCACAGGGTATTGTCGGTTGCACATCTGTTATAGGTGGTGTTATCACCTGCCGTGATGATGGCAATCAGAATAAGCTAGCAGAAAATCATAAACAGACAAAATCGTTACCTTCATCATGGTAACAGGATGAAAGCGTCAGAGCGGCGGTACTGTTGAAAAAACAAGAAAGGAGGGGGATTTCCCCCTCCTGCATGACAAGGAGAGTGTGACTTACTTCGAGGCGCCGAATACCGAGATGGCTTGTGCCATGCTGGCGATCTGCTGCTGCAGGTGCCCGGTGGCGGAGTTGGACTGACTCGCCAGTGCGGTGTTCTGATGGGTCAGCTCGTCGATGCGGTTGACTGCGTCATTGATCTGCTGCAGCCCCTGCGACTGTTCTTTGGTGGCCAGGCTGATGTCGTTCATCAAGTGCGTCACTTCCTGCACTTTGACCAAAATGTTGTTCATCGAGCGGTTGGTATGAGCCACTTGCTGGTCGCCAGCGCGGATGCTGGAGAGCGTATTGTCGATCAATGCCGCGATGTCCTTGGCGGAGGAGGCGCTGCGCTGCGCCAGCGAACGGACCTCACTGGCGACCACCGCGAAACTCTTACCTTGCTCCCCGGCATGAGCAGCTTCGACGGCAGCGTTGACCGCCAGAATATTGGTCTGGAATGCCAGATTATCCAACACGCTGATGATATCGGTGATGCGTTCGCTGGCGCGGGTGATCGCATCCATCGTACTGGCAACCTCCGAAACGGCTTGCTCGCCGACATTGACGACCTGGTTGACGTCCTGCGCATATTGCGAAGCGCGTAGCGAGGCGTCGGCGTTACTCTTGATGGTCGCGGTAAGCTGCTCGACCGAGGCGGCGGTTTGTTGCAGGCTCTCTTCGGTTTTCTCGCAGCACTCGGCCAGAATGTGATTCCCCTGGGCGATTTCACTACACGCGGTTTTGAGTTCATGCAGGTTGACGTTGACGTCATCGACAAAGGTGCGGAAGTTCATGCCGGATTGATTGACGGCGCGCATCAGCATGCCTATCTCATCGGCGCGATTAAGCTGGGTCAGGCTGTTGGCCTGGCCGGACGCAGAACGCATCGCTTGCTCGAGGATCAGTTCCGTCGGTTTGGCGATATGTTGCACCAGCAGCTCGCAGAACAGGCTGGCACAGGCGATCAAGGCGGCAAACACGCCCCATACCAGCGCTGTTTTTGGCAGCAGTGCGAACGCGATAGCCAGCGGCATCAGCCCCAGCAGCCCAAAATAGCTGCGAATGCGCCAGCGCAGCGGCATGGTTTTGAACATGCTCAACCATTTCAGCGGACCGGTATACACCACCAAACCATGATGGATGGTGCGGTTTTTCAGGGTTCCCTGATTCACCTGAGCATAGAGTGCTTCCGCCTGGCTGATTTCGTCTGTGGTGGCGGCGGTGCGTACCGACATATAACCGACCAGCTTGCCATCGCGCTTTAGCGGCGTCGTGCTGGAACGAACCCAATAGTGATCACCGTTCTTGCGACGGTTTTTGACCACACCAGTCCAGATTTTTCCGGCTTTTAGCGTATTCCACATGTCTGCAAAGGCAGATGGTGGCATATCCGGATGGCGGATAATATTATGCGGTTGCTCCATCAGTTCTTCCGGCTCATAGCCGCTGACTTTGATGAAGTCGGCGTTGGCGTAAGTGATGAGGCTATCAGGGGTCGTGACCGACATCAGTTTGGTGTTGGCATCCAGTGGATACTGACGTTGGCTTACCGGGTAATTTTTACGCATGAAGCATCCCTTTTTGCGATATTGAAGGGTAAAGCGAGTCCATATTGTCTAAATAAGCAACAATGCTAATGAGTCGATAGTCCAGGCAGGAGCGCGGTGTACGGGCGTCGCCACCGTGCCTGCCATCAAGGCAGCGCGTAGTCAGAGACTGTGCTTATGTAAAAATTTTATCACGATCAGGTAATTGAGATGTACGGATTTTGCTGGGTAATGTGAACTGAAAGGTGACATTTAGCGCATTAATCGTAACAATTCGCACTGAATGATAAAAATGATGATAGCGAGAACACCCTGAAACATAATCCATGCTGACGTTTATACGCTGTACCCGATGGCTGACCCTGCTGGTCGTTGCGCTGACGCTGGGGGGAATCATCGCCTGCCTGACGATGCCGCGCTGGTTGCCCGTGGTATTGCAGCCTTATTTGCCTGTCGGTGTGAGGGTGGTGTTAGATGACACGCCCGGCTGGCGTCAGGGAGGATTCTGGCTGCCCGACGTACAACTGCGTCTGGCATCGTGTCAGCCTGCGACGCTGTCAGGCTTGCTGGTGCGTTATCGGAACGGGCGTTGGCACCTGGAGGCGCAAGCCTTGACGTTGGATGCGGACTGTTTGCGGCAATGGCCAGACTCTTCCGCGATGACGGCACCTCAGTTAGCGCAGTGGCAACAATGGTTGCCGGAAACCGAATTGATTCTGCACCACGTTGCACTCACCCCCTGGCTGCCCGAGGCGGGCAGTTTGCACCTCTCTACCGATGCATCGCGTCAGCAACTCCGTATCCAGAGCGACCAGCTACAGGTGCAGGCCGAACTGCGTGGTGCTGAATTAACGCTACATCAAGGCCTGATGCGCACGGCACCGCAAGAAACACCGCTACAAATCAACGGTGCGATGCACCTGGCACCAACGCTTAACCGCCTGCCGCAACGGGGGGAGGTGCAAGGCGTCGGGCTACCGTTACGGTTACCGGAACCAGCCAGTGTGGTGCTGCGCTGGCAGGGGAATCAGGGCGAATTGACGGTCAGTGTGGCGTCAATGGACGAACCGCTGCTGACGCTGCCGTGGCGGATAAGCGACGGCAACCTGCGTATTCAGGACGGGCGCTGGCGTTGGCCGTATGCCAGCCAGCCGCTGACCGGTGGCGTTTCGCTGACATTGTACGATCTGTTGCAACCGCGCGACCCACTGCGGCTGGAAGCACGCGTCAACATTCTGACCCAGGGGCATCATGGTCGCGCTAACGCCGTGTTGTCGGTGGGGCCAGGTTTACTGGGGCTGACTGACAGCGATATGCGCTTCCAGTTTACCGGGCAAGTGAATTTGCCTGATTTATCCATTTTCGCGTCACTGCCGGGCACCGTAAAAGGGGCGGTGCTTGATCCTACCGTGTCGTTGCTACCGGGCGCGCTATTACGGGCCTGGGGAACACCGCGTCCGGACGTGGAGCTGGAGGAGGCGCGCTGGCCGCTGGCGGGAATCCAGGTGACCCGACAAGGTGTGAGCGGCCGGTTACAGGCGATTGTCAACGTACGCGACCGCTACTGGGGGCGTTTCCGCTTGCACCTTGACGGTAAGGCGCAGCAGTTTTGGCCAGACCGCGGTGACTGGCGCTGGCGCTATTGGGGAGAAGGCGAGCTGCCGCCGTTGCAAGGCCGATGGGATATCGCAGGTCAGGGGCGCTGGCAGAACAATGAGATTGACGTCGAGTCGTTGTCCAGCGGTCTTAACCAACTGCGGTACGGCGTGGTGACGGTAGAACAGCCGAGACTGACGCTGACCGAACCCCTGCGCTGGCGACGCGACCCCACGGCGGGGACATTGCGCGGCGCACTGAAACTGGCGGCGAAGCAGGTGAGTTTTCACGGTGCCGGTACATTGCCTGCCACCGAGCTGGCGCTGGATATTCATGGCCGCAATTTGCAGGATTTCCAGTGGAATGGTCAGTTGCAGGCGCAGGTGGTCGGCCCTATTCGACTTAACGGTCGCTGGGACGGACAACGGCTGCGTGGTAACGGGTGGTGGGCACCGCAGCCGTTGCGGGTATTCCAGACGTTGTTGCCGCCACGCTGGAATCTGGCTATTCGTACCGGGCAGTTTTACGCACAAGCGGCGTTTTCCGCTGCGCGTGGACAGGGATTCCACGCTGGGGGGCATTGGGTGGTGAAAAACGCCAGCGCCTGGCTGGAGGATGGCGAAGTCAGCGGGGTGAACTTTGTGTTGCCGTACCGCTTCGAAAATCATCGCTGGCAGTTGGGAATTTCCCGTCCGGTGGCGTTACGCATTAACCGGCTCGATAGCCTGTTCCCGATGCAGAACATCGATATACAACTGTACGGCCATTACCCTTACAGTGAGCGCCATCCGTTTACGCTGGCGCAGCTGGACCTGGATGTGCTGGATGGTCATCTGTCGTTGTCGCCGCTGCGCCTGCCTGCACATGATTCGGCGATACTACGGTTACAGGGGATCGATGTCGGCGAACTGGTGAGTGGCCTGAAAGTGAAAAAACTGTCGATGTCCGGCCGGGTGAGCGGTGTACTCCCGCTGAACTTCAGCCACCCCTCGATGCTGGTCAAAGACGGTAAATTTACCAATGACACGCCACTGACCATAGAGCTGGATTCGCAACTGGCGGATCAACTGGCGCGAAACAGTGTCGCCAATGCGACGGCTGTAGCCTGGTTACGCTATCTTGAGGTTGGACGTTCCTGGGTGACGGTCGATATCAGTCAGAATGGCGAGTTGTCGCTGGCGTCGCGTATTACGGGGCAAAGCGTGATGGATGACCTGTCACGGCGCGACATTGTGCTCAATTATCGCCAGCAGGAAAACCTCTTCCAGTTATGGCGTAGCCTGCGTTTTGGCGACAATCTGAAGGCGGCACTGGAACAACAGGTCGCTGAGTAATCGATGATGAGTAGTAAGAGGACGAGATGAGAACAGTCTGTGTCGCGATAACGGCCGTGTTGCTAACCGGCTGCACCCCGCGCATTGAGGTGGCGGCACCAAAGGAGCCGATTACCATCAACATGAACGTGCATATCGAGCACGACATTCGTATTCACACGGATAAAGAAACGGCACAACTGCTCGATAGCGCCGGTAACCGGGCCGGTGAGCAGATAAAGAAAAATGCACGCCAATAAGCGCGATAAACGTCTGGTTGAACAACTAAAAGTCGATGATAGCGGGGCTCCGTTATCGAATCAGTTGACTATGCTGGCTATTGCGTTCGAGGCGTCAGTGGCATTGCTATAAAATTATTCGTCTGAACAATGCTTTGTCCACTATCCCAGTATAGTTATAATCCTGTTGGCCACCCGACCAATACTTTGCACATCGTCTGTTGCTTACCGACAATCACGCACTCTCTTTTGGTGCGTATCCTGGAGGCATAATACCTAACGTTCGAATGTCGATTTGCATGGCGATTTTACACGTTTAAAACACTTTTCGAGGGGAACTTTACTGTGACATCTTTGCCAGCGGATAATCGCTTGCATCATATCGACGCTATGCGCGCTATAGCTGCGTTATGTGTAGTAATTATGCATTTTTGCACCCGATTGCCAGGTAATATCGTCAGTTCAAGTTTTATTGGTGATGTGCTGACGCTTGATTTTGGTCGTATCGGTGTGGTTCTGTTTTTTGCAATATCAGGTTTTGTTATTCCCGGCAGTCTGCAACCAGGGCAGCATAAAGCGGTATTTTGGATTAGGCGATTTTTTCGCCTCTATCCGGCATACTGGGCTTCTCTGTGCACCGTTATTCTGGTTCAGTGGGCATTTATCGACACGACTTTTAGTTTTCGTCAAATTCTTGCTAACACCACCATGTTGCAGAATTTTCTACATTTCGAAAACATCGAGGGCGTTTACTGGACATTAAAAGTGGAACTGGTTTTTTATGTAATGGTATTCGCTGGATTCTGTTTGGGGTTGAATGACAAGCCTGCTTTTCTCGTCAGCGTGTCTGCTTTTTTCTTCTGCATATTTATTTTTTACCTCGATTATTGGACTGGCATTACGACGCTTTCTCATCGTTTTATTGAGCTGATAAATCTCTCGAATATTAATAATACATCAGGAGGAACGGCCGATAACCACCCCTTACCCGGTTTGCTTAATATGAATTGGGGTAATTTCTGCGGGTACTTCTCTGTCATGTTCATGGGCGCTACATTACGTCTTTGGTTTATTGGACAGATGAACCGTACCGGTAAATGTGCCACAGCCATTCTTGCAGCAGGATGGTTTATCGTATTGCCAGTAATGGGGCTGATTGGGTATTCACGGACGCAGGATGTGGGCCTGTTTAGTATGTATGGGTCATGGATCACTGCGTTGTTGATGTTTGTTGTTTTGGCATTTTTACTGCCGATCCGAGCAAGGGCAATCGTGTGGCTTGGTGTGGTGAGTTATTCGCTTTACCTATTCCATCCGGTTGTGATTGATATACTCTTTGCATTTCACATGACAGCAGCGTTGGCTTCGTTGTATCCAATTCTGACACTGATATTCTGCATTGCTATATCTTCAGCCGTAGCTGGGATGGGGTATAAAATAGTCGAAAAACCGGCAGTCACGGTTGCACGTCAATTAACGAAGAGATTGAGTAAACGTAGTCTGAGTTTACAAAGTTAGCGTGTGGATCTGCGGTAGTTATAACGCGTGGAAGGTGAAACGGATACACCAAAAGGTGAAATAAAAAACGCCGTGTGCCATAAAAAGGAATCATCAGGCAACACGGCGGCGAGTATGAAGGTCATTAATTTCTTATATACCCCAAATCATTCACGTTGCAGGCCAGGCAATGCACCGGCAACGTGAAGCATGACGGGTAATATTATGCAGATGCCAACTGAGACAGTTGTTCTTTAGCATCAGCCACCGCTTTTTGTGCCATATCCGGGCCGTAAGCGATACCTTCCGCAAACACGAATTCGACTTCGGTGATGCCGATGAAGCCCAGCATCAGGCGCAGGTACGGTGCGACCACATCGCTCTCGGTATCTTTGTGAATACCGCCACGGCTGGTCAGTACCACAGCGCGTTTGCCTTTCACCAGACCTTCCGGCCCTTGTTCGGTGTAGCGGAAGGTGACGCCAGCACGGGCGATAAAGTCGAAATAGTTCTTCAACTGGGTTGAAATGTTGAAGTTGTACATCGGGGCGGCCAGCACGATAACATCGTGTGCCTGCAGTTCGGCAATCAGGGCGTCGGACAGGGCCAGCGCGTCCTGCTGACGCGGAGTCAGCGGTTTGTCGGAAGGACGCATCGCGCCAACCAGCTCACCATCCAGCACCGGTACCGGCTGAGCGGCCAGGTCGCGAACGGTAATGGTGTCGGCAGGGTGCGCTGCCTGCCAGGAGGCAGTAAAGTGGTCAGCCAACTGGTTGGATTGAGAGAAGTCAGCCAAAATGCTTGATTTCAGAACGAGTACTTTGCTCATTGCCTATTCCTTATTAAGTGTGCCAGAACGAACGTTGTCGTTGCATGAACGCATCATAGGTGTGTTATGGGCAACGGGATAGCGCAATATTTCGAGTTCTTTGTTCGATTTTATTGAATGAAGGTGAAGTGAGGAGAGAGAGACCACGGCAGAATCCCTTTTGACGGCATATAGCCTGCGCCGTCAATGTGATACCATGCCCGCCGCCCGAATTTGTGTTTTCGCCATGTTGCGCTGGTCACCGTTTTTTTGGGTAACCATCAGGCGATGTTTGCCGACCAGCGGCACCGGACAGCGGCCATCACCCCTACGTGTTCGGTATGGCGACGCACTCCCGGAATCAGACAGTAAGGAATTGCACCGTGACATCACCTCTCCATGCGTTAGAACCTCAACTTGATGCCTTAATGCTACGTGACCGGCAACGTCTGCGTCGCCGTTTGCAAGGCGCGATGAAAGTGGGGAATCCACAGGCTCAGGCAGCGATTGCGCAGGAAATTGGTCAGGAGATTGACACTGCTCGCCTGCGGGTAGAACAACGCAGGACATCGCTGCCGACTATTCATTATCCAGAGGCGTTGCCGGTCAGCCAGAAACGTGAGGCGATCCTCAGCGCTATCCGCGATCACCAGGTGGTGATTGTGGCCGGGGAAACCGGCTCAGGTAAAACCACCCAGTTGCCGAAGATGTGCCTGGAGTTGGGACGCGGTGTGACCGGGCTGATAGGCCATACCCAGCCGCGTCGACTGGCGGCCCGCAGCGTGGCGGACCGCATTGCCGCCGAACTGGAAACCCCGTTGGGCAGTACCGTGGGTTACAAGGTGCGGTTTAACGATCAGGTGAGTGATAAGACGCTGGTCAAGCTAATGACCGACGGTATTCTGCTGGCGGAGATTCAGCAGGATAGGCTGCTGATGCAGTACGACACGCTGATCATTGATGAGGCCCACGAACGCAGCCTCAATATCGATTTTATTCTCGGTTACCTCAGGCAGCTGTTACCGAAACGCCCGGACCTTAAGGTGATCATCACCTCGGCGACCATCGACCCGCAGCGTTTTTCGCGTCATTTCAGTAATGCGCCGGTGATCGAAGTGTCTGGGCGTACCTACCCGGTGGATGTGCGTTATCGGCCGGTGGTGGAAGACGCGCAAGACAGCGACCGCGATCAGTTACAGGCGATACTGGATGCGGTAGATGAGCTGTGTCACGAAGGGCCGGGCGATATTCTGGTGTTTATGAGCGGTGAGCGGGAAATCCGCGATACGGCCGATGCGTTAAGCAAGCAGGATCTGCCGCATACCGAGATTTTGCCGCTGTACGCGCGTCTTTCCAGCCAGGAGCAGAACCGGGTATTCCAGTCTCACCACGGGCGTCGCATCGTGCTGGCGACCAACGTGGCGGAAACGTCGTTGACGGTACCGGGTATCCGCTATGTGATTGATCCCGGCACGGCGCGCATCAGCCGCTACAGCTATCGCACCAAGGTGCAACGCTTGCCGATTGAACCGGTGTCACAGGCTTCCGCCAATCAGCGAAAAGGGCGCTGTGGCCGTGTGGCGGCGGGGATCTGTATTCGCCTTTATTCTGAGCAGGATTTTCTCTCCCGACCCGAGTTTACCGACCCGGAGATTCTGCGTACCAACCTGGCCTCGGTCATTTTGCAGATGACGGCGTTGGGGCTGGGTGATATCGCGGCCTTCCCGTTTGTCGAAGCGCCGGACAAGCGCAATATTCAGGACGGGGTGCGGTTACTGGAAGAGCTGGGTGCGATTCACACCAGCGATGACGGCCGCTATCGCCTGACACCGCAGGGACGGCAACTGGCGCAACTGCCGGTTGACCCACGGCTGGCGCGTATGGTGCTGGAAGCGCGACAGACCAGCTGTGTGCGTGAGGCGATGATCATTACCGCCGCGTTGTCGATTCAGGACCCACGCGAACGTCCGGTGGAGAAAAAGCAGGCGGCGGAAGAAAAGCATCGTCGGTTTGCCGACAAAGAGTCCGATTTTCAGGCGTTCGTCAACCTGTGGGACTACCTGCAGGAACAGCAAAAAGCCTTGTCATCCAGCCAGTTTCGCAAGCTGTGCCGTAGTGACTACCTTAACTACCTGCGGGTACGGGAATGGCAGGATATCTACACCCAATTGCGCCAGGTGGTAAAAGAGCTGGGCTTCCCGGTGAATAGCGAACCGGCAGATTACCGCAGCCTGCATTGCGCGTTGCTGACCGGGCTGTTGTCCCATATCGGGCAAAAGGACGTCGATAAGCAGGAATTCAGCGGTGCGCGGAACACCCGCTTTGCCATTTTCCCCGGCTCCGGTTTGTTTAAGAAGCCGCCGAAGTGGGCGATGGTGGCGGAACTGGTGGAAACCAGCCGTCTGTGGGGGCGTATCGCTGCCCGCATCGAACCGGAATGGGTCGAGCCGCTGGCGCAGCACCTGATCAAGCGCAGTTACAGCGATCCGCACTGGGAAAAAGCGCAGGGCGCGGTGATGGCGCAGGAGAAAGTCACGCTGTACGGTTTGCCGCTGGTGGCTGCCCGGAAAGTGAACTATGGCGCTATCGACCCGGTGGTGTCGCGTGAGCTGTTCATTCGCCACGCGCTGGTGGAAGGCGACTGGCAAACCTCCCACGGTTTTTTCCGGGCCAACCAGCAATTACGCCAGGAAGTGGAAGAACTGGAAAACAAATCCCGTCGCCGCGATATTTTGGTGGATGACGAGACACTGTTTGCGTTCTACGACCAGCGAGTGCCCCAGGATGTGGTCTCCAGCCGCCATTTCGACAGCTGGTGGAAGCAGGCCGCCAACGCTAACCCGGAATTGCTGAATTTCGAAAAGGCGATGCTGATCAAAGACGGCGCGGAACGTGTCAGCGCGCTGGATTACCCGAACCATTGGCAGCAGGGTGAGCTGCGGTTACGGCTTACCTACCAGTTTGAACCGGGCGCGGACGCGGACGGCGTGACCGTGCATATCCCGCTGCCGGTGTTGAATCAGGTGAAAGAAGACGGGTTCGAATGGCAGATCCCAGGGTTACGGCGTGATCTGGTGGTGGCGTTGATCAAGTCATTGCCCAAACCGATACGGCGTAACTTCGTGCCGGCGCCCAACTATGCAGAAGCGTTTCTGGCGCGGGTCACGCCACTGGAAAAAGGGGTGCTGGAAGCGCTGGAGCGTGAGTTGCGCCTGATGACCGGCGTGACGGTTGATCGCGAAGCCTGGCAGTGGGATCAGGTGCCCGATCATCTGAAAATCACCTTCCGGGTGGTGGATGAGAAAAACCGGACGCTGCGCGAAGGCAGGCAGTTGCGAGCGCTGAAAGATCAGTTGCAGGAGAAGGTGCAACAGACGTTGTCGGCGGTGGCGGATGACGGCATCGAGCAACGCGATTTGCACATCTGGAGTTTTGGCGATTTACCGGAGCGCTACGAACAAAAACGGGGCGGTTATGCGGTAAAAGCCTATCCGGCGCTGGTGGATGAAAAAGACAGCGTGGCAATCCGTCTGTTTGATTCGCCGCACCAGCAACAGCAGATGATGTGGCGTGGTCAGCGCCGTCTGTTGCTGCTCAATATTCCGTCACCCATTAAGTATCTGCACGAGAAACTGCCGAATAAGGCTAAGCTGGGGCTGTATTTCAACCCGTACGGCAAGGTGCTGGAGCTGATTGACGATTGCATCGCCTGCGGTGTGGACAAATTGATGGAGCAAGCCGGTGGCCCGGTGTGGCAGGAAGCGGCGTTTCGCCAGCTGCACGAGCGTGTGCGGGCGGAGCTCAACGACACGGTGGTAGATATCGCCCGTCAGGTAGAGCAGATCCTCACCACGGTGTTCAACATCAATAAGCGGCTGAAAGGCCGGGTGGACATGGCGCTGGCGCTGGCATTAAGCGACATCAAAAGTCAGTTGAGCGGGCTGGTATTTCGCGGTTTCGTGACCGATAACGGCTACAAGCGGTTGCCGGATGTACTGCGTTATTTGCAGGCTATTGAGCGTCGGCTGGATAAACTGGCGCAGGATGTCCACCGCGATCGGGCGCAGATGCTGAAAGTCGAGCAGGTGCAGCAGGCCTGGCAACAGTGGCTGAATAAGCTGCCGCCGGAACGCCGCGATGATGATGACGTGAAAGCCATCCGCTGGATGCTCGAAGAGTTGCGTGTCAGCTATTTTGCCCAGCAACTGGGCACGCCGTATCCCATTTCTGATAAACGCATTATGCAGGCGATGGATCAGATCGACGGGTAACGCGGATAGACGGGTAAAGCGAATAGCGGGATAACGTAGATAATCGGATAGCCCTTGCCCGGTGCTCAAGTAGCATCGGGCAAGGGGATAGTGGCGATTAATGGTGGCAATTAACAGTCTTCGATGATCAGATACGCGGCGTTAACCGGGCCGTGTACCCCGACCACCTTGATAAGCTCGATGTCAGCGGTGGAACTGGGGCCGCCTATCAGGTTGATACAGGAAGGCATTCGGGTGCCTTGCTCCGCCAACTGATGCAGATGGCGCGCCAGTTGTGCGACACGCGGTAAAATCGTGCTCTTGCGCACCACAAAAATTGACGACTCCGGCAGTAAGCTGACTGCACGGCCGCGATCCGGGGTGGAAAATAGCACCACGCCGCCCGATTCCGTTAACCCATATTCCGCGTAAACCACGCCGACCTTGGCTTGCTCGGCCAGCCGGATGTTTTCTTCTCCCCGCGCAGGATCCCACACCACGGCGTTGCAGGTTTCCTGCAACCGGGCGGTAATTCCCAAAGCGACCAGCCGCTCATCGCCGCTGAGGATAACCGGTTCGCGGCCATAGCGTTCGCATAAACGCCACGCTGCCTCGGCAGCATCGGCTTCGGTGGTTAATTCACAATGCGCCAGCATGACGTTGCTGGCGCATTCAATAAACGCGTCACAGCGTTGCTGCGCGTCAAGTTCAGTCAGACGGGTCTGGGCGTGATCATGCGCAGGAACCGGCGGCGGCGGCGGAAGATGGCGAACCGGGCGGCCCAGTGCGTTGGCGATGTCAGCTAAAAATGCCTCTCTGTGATTCATCATTTATTTCCCTGCGCTTTGTGTTTTTTAAACCAGGAACGGAAACTTTCACCATCGGCGGGCGGCAAGTCACGCGCCTGTGTCCATTCGCTGATGGCGCCGATGTTAATGGGGAGTTTCCCGTCCCGGATAAACCAACTGGCGGCACGAGCGCCTGCTATCATGCCGACTTTCCATAACGTCGGGTGGCTGTTGGCATACGCGAACAGCTTAATCGTGTTCTGCTCGCCTTTGGGCGTGAGCCCACCTTCTGCCATGACGCGGCGGTGTTTCAGAATCAGCTTCGATAACGGAATTTGGACCGGGCATACGCTGTCACAGGCGGTACACAACGAGCAGGCGTAGGGCAGATCTTTAAAATCATCGTAGCCACCCAGCAGGGGAGAAATGACCGCACCGATAGGGCCTGGGTAGATAGAGCCGTAGCCGTGACCACCGATATGACGGTACGCCGGGCAGGTGTTCATGCATGCGCCGCACCGAATACAACGCAATATGTCCTTGAACTGCGACCCCAGCACGGTGGAGCGGCCGTTATCGACAATCACCAGATGGAATTCTTCCGGGCCATCCACATGGCCTGCTTCGCGAGGGCCGGTGAGCCAGGTGTTATACCCGGTCAGCCGTGCGCCGACGGCACTGCGCGCCAGCATGGTGATGAGCACATCGACCTCTTCAAACGTCGGCGCGATACGTTCCATCCCCATCACCGCGATGTGTGTTTTCGGCAACGTCGTACACATGCGGGCGTTACCTTCATTGGTTACCAGACACACGGAGCCGGTTTCCGCCACGGCGAAGTTACAGCCGGTGACGCCGATTTCCGCACTCAGAAAGTCCTGACGAATTTTTTGGCGGATGAACAGTGTCATGGCTTCTGGGGTTTCCGGCCCGTCGTAGCCCAACTTTTCACGCAACACCCGTTGAATCTGGTGACGATCTTTATGAATAGCCGGTACCACGATGTGTGACGGCGGATCGCCATCAAGCTGCAGAATGTATTCGCCAAGATCGGTTTCAATCACCTGGATACCGGCTTCCTGCAGCACGTGGTTCATGCCAATTTCTTCGGTGACCATCGATTTGGCCTTGACCACTTTTTTCGCCTGCTTCGACTGAGCGACACGCAGGATGTAATCCGTTGCGTCCTCTTTGGTTTTGGCAAAAAAAACGTGACCGCCGTTAGCGCTGACGCGTTCTGAGAGCTGGTAGAGGTAAGCATCCAGATTAGCCAGTACGTGCTCGCGGATTTGGCTGGCACGCTCGCGCCAGTCTTCCCAATGCCCCAGCTCATCCACCATTTTCTGGCGGTTGGCACCGATGCGCTCCTGCGCGTTGGCCACGGCGTTACGCATAATGGGGTCGTCTATTTGCTGCTTGATACGCGCTTTGAAAGCAACATCGCTGGTTTTTAAGTACATGGGTAACCTCCTCAGCGGCTCATCAACACTTCGGCGATATGCATCACCTTGACCGGGCGTCCTTCGCGTTGCAGACGTCCGCCGATATTGAGCAGGCAACTGACATCGGCACCGATCAGGTAATCCGGCTCGGCATCCATAATATGGCCCACTTTTTCTTTCACCATTTCACCGGAGATTTCCGCCATTTTTACCGAGAAGGTGCCGCCGAAACCGCAGCAGGTTTCCGGTGCCTGAAACGGCAGCAACGTCAGACCGTCGACCTGTTTCAGCAGCGCCAGCGGTTCTTCTTTCACGCCCATCTTGCGAAACAGACTACAGGACGGATGGTAAACCGCCTTGCCGGGTAAACGCGCCCCCACATCGACGACGCCCAGCGTGTTGACGATGAACGAGGTCAGGTCGAACATCCGCGCGGCGACCTTCTCCGCACGTTTCGCCCACATCGGCTCATCACCCAGCCAGGAGGCGTAACTTTTGATGGCGTAGGTGCAAGAACCCGCTGGGGAGATAATCGGGTCGTCGTTTTCCTCCAGTGCCGCAATCAGGTTTTTCATCCCCGGGATGGCTTCTTTCACATAGCCGCTATTGAGCGCGGGCTGACCGCAGCATCCCTGCTTTTCAGGGAAATGAACCTGGCAGCCTAAGTGCTCCAGTAGCAGCACCGAATCACGAGCCATCCGTGATTTCAGCGCGTCGCCGATACAGGTCACAAAAAAATTAACATTCACGACAGCTCTCCAATACAGGGTATAGGCTTGTTTTTATGATAAGACGGTATCGTCCGGCGCTGATTATTCGGAAAAACAAACAGGTTCAGGACATAAATAATCAGGGCATCAACAGGTTTATGACATAAACAAATAATAAAACAGTCCGACTTTTAGCCCGAGAATCAAGATATAGGCGGTGCAGTATTTCAGCGTACCGGCCATGATGGCGCTGCCTTGCCCGTCCATTCGGGTGGCGGATACCGCAATGGCGATACTCTGCGGGGAGATCATTTTCCCGCCGGTTGCCCCGGAGGTATTGGCCGCCGCCAGCCAGACGGGGTCAATATGGAGTTTTTCTGCCGCGACCGTTTGCAACTTGCCAAACAGAACGTTCGAGTTGGTATCGCTACCGGTGACGAATGTCCCCAGCGCACCGATGATAGGCGCGATAAAGACATAGGCACCCCCCGTGAGATTCACCATGGTTTGCGCCAGCGTGGCGATAAGCCCACTGACATCCATGATGGTCGCCATCGCGACGATAGTGGTGATAGCAATAATCGAGTTTTTCAACTGCTTAATCGTGCTAGCTAACACGCTCAGCATCTTGCCTAACGTGGCACCCTGAATGAAACCACCCAGTAGGGTCGCAATAATGATCAGCACGCCCGGTGTGGCAATCCAGTCGATTTTCAGTGACAACGCTTTTCCTTGCGGTAACGGGAACGACAGCGTCGAGGTCACCTGCCCGACAACCTGCTTAATGCCGGGGAATAACGGCGAGCAAAGCAGGATAAAGGTAAAAATAAGCATATAAATAGAACAGGCTTTCAGCAATTCACGGCCTGAAGGCAACGTACCCGAACGGGTATTATTCTGGATAAGATAGCGCGAATCGGTTTGTCCCTTACGGGCGCGCCCCATTGCCGCGACCGCAATCAGGCTGACAAGGCTGCCTGCGAATGCCGGGAGTTCCGCACCCAGGTGAACGGCGACAAAATACTGCGGGATCAGTGTGGTAACTCCACACACCAGGGTGATGCCCACCACGCCTTTGATCGCTTTCACGCCGTCGCCGATGATGGCGATAATCACAAACGGCAGCAGAATGTTGAACAGTGCCAGTTGCAAAATGATCGTGCCGCCTAAGGCGGTAACCGGCAGGTGGACCTGCTCTGCCAAAATCGACACCGGAATACCGACGGCACCGAAGGCGGTGGGCACGGTGTTCGCCACCAACGAGGCGATGGCCGCTTTCAGCGGGTTAAAACCCAGCGCAATCAGAATACCGATAGGAATCGCCACGGCGGTACCGTAGCCCGCCGCCGCTTCAAGGAAGCCGCCGAAGCACCAGGAGATCAGCAGTACCTGAATACGTTTGTCGTCGCTAATGCTGGCCAGTACGTCACGCAGAACATCCATGCTGCGTGTTTCTTGCATCAGGTTATAACTGTAAATCGCACCCAAAATCACGATGATGATAGGCCATAAGCCTTTTATCACCCCATAGCCAATGGCCGAACCGAGTGTTTGTAACGGCATGTGCCAGACGGTCATGCTCAGGATAGCCGTGATCACCAGGGTGATCAGGACAGAATGATGAATGGGCATTTTGATTTTCAAAATCAGAATGATCATTATCACTAATGGCAAAACGCCAAGTGAGAATTGTAAGTATTCGTACATGATGCTCCCTAAAATAAAAATGTAACTTATTGATATCGTTCTAGGAGTAATCGATTATAGAGAGATCAAAAAATTGGGTCAGGTGGCTGGATCGCTTCATTGAAAGATAAGTTTCAACTTATCGGTAAAAGGTATGAACAGGTTATCCTTAGGTATAAGAGAAGGTTAATACCATTAACAATTTGTGGGCTTTTACTGCAAAAAAGGGGTAGATAGAGACCGTGTGGGGGGAGGGGACGGGCAACTGCCGGTATGTCAGCGACGATACCGGCAGGTCATTGCTATCAGCGTTTCTCTTTAGCCAGTGCTTCCAACTGCTGGCGTATGGCGGTAACCGCAACAGCGCGGTTATCGGCGAGATTACGGTTGCTGGCGTCCGGGGCGGAGCTTTGGATGCCGACCAAAATCCAGCTACCGGCGGTTTTCAGCATCAACGGCGAACCGCTGTCGCCCGGTAAGGTGTCGCAACGGTGCGCCATCACCGCCTTATGGACCCAACCGGTAATCTGGCAATCCTGATGGCGGTACAAGGTGTCCTCATGGTCTTCCGGGTAACCGGCCTGAGTAACCTTCTGTTGTGCCGCATCCAACGCGGTTTTCAGTTCTTCCTGCGTGCCTTGCCAGATAGGCAATGGGCGGATGCCTGGCGGCGTTTCCCGCAGGCGAATCAGGGCGAAATCCCACGGTGCGGCAGCGGGGGGAACGATCCAGCCATCACCGTCCGCTTTTAACATTCTGGCCAGCTTCTTATTGGTTAACGCTTCAATTTTATCGGTTTCATAGCGCCAGCCGTTTTCTGTTGACAGAAAACGCAGTGCGACCGGTTTGTCCGGTACGCCGGGCGGTGCCACGACACAGTGGCCTGCTGTCAGCGCCAGATGAGGTGAAATCAAGGTGGCGGTGCACAGATTGCCGCTGGCAGTTTCTAATTGACCAATCGCCTGCCATGGCCACTGGGAGGTATCCGGCACGCTATCGCGATCATCATGATTAAAGAACAGGATCTGCTTTTGTTGTTCCGTCAGGGTTGAGGTGTCGTCATCAGCCCACGCGTAAGGGGCGAGCACGCTCAATGAACATAACAACCAGGCTGATATGCGCATGTAATGAATAGCCTTTAACAATGAAATTCAGCGTAGTAACCGTCATCAATCCACTATAAACGTAGCATGCCAACATCAAGGCAGGAAACGATAGGGTAAAGTTCAGGTGGATTGGATGACCTGATTGGGGCGCGCTGGTGAGAGTGAAATCGGATTACAGGAAAAATACAACAATGACCAACGCGCAGATAAGCAGGAAGGACAACATGATTTCGAATGAATAACGCCGCAGCATTATCAGGTCCCCCATGAAACAAACACCCGGCGAACCGGGTGTTTTATAACGCTACCGTCATGCCGATAATCGCTACCGGTGTTCATGACCATTAACTATTTCTTACCTGGGTGAATTAAGCGGCTGTTGGAGCAGCAACTTTCTTCGCTTTCTTCACTTTTTTGTGTTTTTTAGCAGCCTGGGCTTTCTGAGCAGCCGGAGCTTTCTTAGCTACTTTTTTGTGTTTTTTAGCAGCCTGGGCTTTCTGAGCAGCCGGAGCTTTCTTAGCTACTTTTTTGTGTTTTTTGGCAGCCTGGGCTTTCTGAGCGGCCGGGGCTTTCTTAGCTACTTTTTTGTGTTTTTTAGCAGCCTGGGCTTTCTGAGCAGCCGGAGCTTTCTTAGCTACTTTTTTGTGTTTTTTGGCAGCCTGGGCTTTCTGAGCAGCCGGAGCTTTCTTAGCTACTTTTTTGTGTTTTTTAGCAGCCTGGGCTTTCTGAGCAGCCGGGGCTTTCTTAGCTACTTTTTTGTGCTTTTTGGCAGCCTGGGCTTTCTGAGCAGCCGGGGCTTTCTTAGCTACTTTTTTGTGTTTTTTAGCAGCCTGGGCTTTCTGAGCGGCCGGGGCTTTCTTAGCTACTTTTTTATGTTTTTTGGCAGCCTGAGCTTTCTGAGCGGCCGGGGCTTTCTTAGCTACTTTTTTGTGTTTTTTGGCAGCCTGAGCTTTCTGAGCGGCCGGGGCTTTTTTCTTAGCTACTTTTTTGTGCTTTTTAGCAGCCTGAGCTTTCTGGGCCGCTTTCTTCTTCTCAACTTTTTTCACCGGTTTTTTCGCGGTATCCGCTTTAGCCGGAGCGGCAGCAGTTGCCGGGGCGCTAGCCGGAGCAGCAGTGGTGCCAGCTGCGAAGGCTACAGAGGACAGACCCAGAGCCGCACCTGCGATCAACACTAAAAATTTATTCATCGTAAATTCCTCATTATCCCGTTCACATTTCAAGCCCTAGGGTGGGCCGATGACTGAAGCATAAGATAAGCTACGCTAACGATCTGTGAGTGTTTGGTTTCCGCGTGTAACGGATTGTACAAGGTTCGCAGACGAAGAATTTGACGCGGGTTTGGCGGTGACAATCGGCCAGCGGAACAGGAAACGAGCGCCCCCCAACGGGCTGCTGTCGACTTCAATGGTGCCGTTGTAAGCACGTACGATGGCATGAACAATGGCCAGCCCCAGACCGCAACCGCCACTGCTGTTTTCGATACCTGCCTCCAGGCGGATGAAGGGTTCGAAAATGTGCTCACGGTCTTGCGGCGCGATACCTGGCCCGTCATCTTCCACTTGCAGACACGCAGTCTGCTGATCGAGTGTCAATCCTACCCGCAGGCGTTGTTGGCAGAAACGTAACCCATTATTGACCAGATTATTCAGTACCCGCTCCATCAGGCGCAGGTCGACATAGCCAAAATGGTTACCGCTCGCCACATCCAGTTCAATCAGCTTGTCATCGTGCACCAGCCGAAAATCCTCAACCCGTTTTTGCAGCCATTGCGACAGGTCGATCTCTTCGAGATGCAGCGTCACCTGAGGCCGGTCGAGACGGGCGTAGGTCAGCAGTTCGTCGATGAGCGCTTCCAGTTGGCCGACATCCCGGTTGATGGCTTCCTGCTCGTCATCGGTCAGGTTGTCGCTCATCGCCAGCCGGTAACGTAACCGGACCAGCGGGGTGCGCAGCTCATGGGCAATATTGTCGATGAGCTGTTTCTTACTGGTAATCAATTGGTTGAGGTTATCGGCCATACGGTTAAATGCCACGCCTAAGCGAAACAGGCTGGAGGTATTATCAAAATGGGTTCGCTCCTCCAGATGACCGTCGCCCAGTCGCTGCGCCGCGCTTTCCAGTCGTAACATCGCTTTCCAGTGTGGACGCATCCACAAGAACACCGGCAGCGCCAGCGACAGGCCGATTAGCGCCAGAAACAGCAGGTTGACCAGCCGTATCTCATGCAGGAAGAACAGGTAGGGGATGGGGCCGACCGCCAGCACATAATGGCTGCGCGGAATACGCTGGATGAAGGTGTACTCGTCATCCAACGCGACGATTTCACCCTGAATCAGCCGTTGTTGCGCCAGCGTGCTGAGCCGATATTTATTGATGGGCTCAATGTGTAACTTAAACGACAGGTTGAGATCCATCTGGTTGATGGTCTTGTGCCACTCTCTGGGGGGGATGGAGCGTAACTCGTTGCGAATCAGGTACAGCGAGCTTTTCATCAGGTCGTCCATCGATTGTCGACCGGCGCGCTCCGCCGTGACTTTGTACACCAACCCAACCAGCAGGGTCATCACCAGAAAGCTGGCAAACAGCAGTAGAAAGAACTGAATAAACAGTTTTTTCATGGCGTGAGGGTCTCCCAGGCATTCGGGGCGAACAGGTAGCCTTTGTTGCGGATGGTTTTGATACGCACTGGCTCCAGTGCGTTGTCGTAGAGCTTTTTGCGCAGGCGGGAAATCGCCACATCGATACTGCGATCCATGCCGTCGTAACTGACGCCGCGCAACGCCTTGAGCAACGCTTCACGATCCATGATCTGCCCGGCATGGGTGGCCAGTAACCACAGTAAATCGAAGTCCGACGTGGAAAGCGGAATATTTTCATCTGCCAGCGTGACGTCGCGGTTAACCGGGTCGATACACAGCAGGCCGAAATGCAGCGATTTATGTACCTGCACCTGTGCTTTTTCCGGCGAGTTTTTCTCAACGACAGGTTGTGGTGCGGCGGCGTATTGGCGGAAATGTAATCTCAGACGGGCCAGCAGGACCGCGGGCGGTGTGGTCTTCAGGATATAGTCATCGGCACCCATCTCCAGCGACAGAATGTGGTTCATGTCGCTGTCGAGCGAGGTGAGCAGAACGATCGGGCCGGAGTATTGCGGGCGGAGTTCGCGGCAAATCGTCATACCGTCCTTGCCGGGCAACATGATGTCCAGTAGCACCAGGTCGGGCTGTTGTTCTTCGATGAAGGCCAGTGCGTTGTCACCACGAGGTTCGATGCGCACATCAATATCATGTTTGCCCAGATAGGCTGCAATCAGTTTGCCAACTTCCGGATCATCCTCAACAAAAACAACTTTATACATGACATTCTACTCACAACAGTACGCGTATTATGACTCATGCAACAGCATGGGAGCGAGGGTGAAAGCGTAGGGTGCGCTGGATCGCATTGCCAGCAGAAAAGCCCCTGCTTTTGCCGTATAGCTCTACAATTGTTAGAGATACTATACCTTATTAATCCTTTTTACGTTGTAATGGTTGATGTGAATGGTGCGACGCCAATGGTCGCTTGACGGAAAGGAGAGAAGGATGGAAGAGGCTCACTCTGGGCCTGCGGGCTCCTCTGAAAGGATGTGTATTGATTATACCGCGTACCTGGGTGCACTGTGCCGTAAGCGCTGGCGTTTTGTTGATGCGTTGTATGGCGTGATGCCTATTTTTGGTATGGTGACCAAATCCTCTATGGCGACAAGAGCCACCGGTGCCACGGGTAAAGATGACCTGCTGGAGCTGGCGATGCAGGTGTTATCCACTCAGGCCAGCGATGAAACGAATCTTTCTCGTCTGATTACTCTGGCGTGTCAGCATGGGGTGACGGAGCTGGATATCCGGTTGCCGTATGCGTTGTCAGGTGAGCAATTGCAGATAATCGAACGGGCGTGCAGCGGCCACGAATTGGTGTTGAACCAACAGGCGGAATGCCTCTCGGTGCATGCCGTAGCGCCAGCGGCGTCATCAGGGGTGTTTTGCTAGTCAGCTGTGATTATAACGAGCACAGAGAAAACCGGCCTCGCGCAATGCAAAGGCCGGTTGGTTGTCAGGCGTTGAGCGCGTCGTGCTGGGGTTGAGTTTCTGCCAGCGCTTGTTCCAGCGTCGCGTAGAATCCCAGCCTGTTGGCAATCGGCGTCACATTCGCCCGAGCCAGTGTTTTGAGCGGCTGGAACGGAATATCGGTCAGAATCAACTGTTTTTCCGGCGGTAACAATTCCACAAAGTGGCGGAATGCGTTAAGGCCGCCCGCATCCAGCACCGAAACCGCGTCCCACTGCAGGATAATGGTCGGATAAGGCTCGGCACGCTCCATCAGTTCCGTAAATAGGCGCTCTGCTGCTGCAAAGAATAACGGGCCGTTGATACGCAGCACCAGCCGCTGGTCTGCAACGGTGCCCGGCAGTTCGCTCAGTCGGGTCATGCGCGCCACATTCCTCATAAACAGCAAGGAAGCCAGCACAATACCGACCGTAATGGCGATCACCATATCAAACAGAACGGTTAACCCCATGCACAACAGCAATATCAGGATATCGTCGCGTGGCGCCCGGCGCAGGATATAGACCACTTTGTGCGCCTCGCTCATGTTCCAGGCAACCAGCAACAGCAACGACGCCATGGCGGAGAGCGGCAGATAAGACAGCCAGGGTGCCAGTACCAGCAAAGACAGCAGCACCAGCAAAGCGTGGAGCACCGCGGCGACAGGCGAGGTGGCGCCGGCACGCACGTTTGCCGCTGAGCGGGCGATCGCCGCCGTAGCAGTAATGCCGCCAAAGAACGGGGCGACCATATTGCCGATACCCTGGCCCAGCAGTTCGCTGCTGGGGTGGTGTTTTCGGCCGGTCATCCCATCCAGTACGACGGCACACAGCAACGATTCAATGGCACCTAACATCGCCATCGAAAATGCCGCTGGTAGCAGTTCGGACAGGCTTTGCCAGCTCAGCGTCATGGTGTGTCCATCCGGCGCGGGGATGTTCCACGGCAGGACAAACTGCGGCAGGATCGCCGGGATCCCTTGCCCGCGGCTGCCGTCGGCCAACAGGTAGCTAAAGCGCGAGCCGATGGTGGCGACATCGATATGAAACGTCGACAGTACTCCCATCACGGCGGTGCCAGCCAGTAGTGCCGGCAGGTGCCCCGGCAGGCGTACGCCGAGCCGGGGCCAGACTATCAATACCAGCAGTGTCGTGGCACCGATGAGCGTGTCGCCGATATTGAGTGTGGGCATAGCCAGCGCCAGCGCCGCAACTTTGGCGGCATAGTGCTCTGGTACCGTCGCCATGGTCAGGCCAAAAAAATCTTTTACCTGCATGGTGGCGATAGTAATGGCGATACCCGACGTGAAGCCCAGCGTGACCGGCAACGGGATGTATTCAATCAGCCGCCCCAGCCGACACAACCCCATCAGCAGTAAAAAGACCCCGGAGAGCAGAGTGGCGACCAGCAGCCCGGAAAGACCAAACTGTTGCGACACCGGGTTGAGAATGACCACAAACGCGGCTGTCGGCCCCGATACGCTGTAGCGCGAACCGCCGCAGATGGCGATCAGCAATCCGGCGACCGCCGAGGTGTAAAGCCCGTACTGCGGCGGCACACCACTGGCGATAGCCAACGCCATTGCCAGTGGGATGGCAATAATACCGACTGTAATGCCGGCGATAACATCATGAGTAAAACGCGCCAGGGTGTACTTTTCTCGCCAACAGGCTTCGATGAGTGCGCTGAACGGTCTGATACCGTTAATTCGGTGTGATTTCATGGAAAGCAAGAACCAAACAATGAAAAACAGGCGGGTCGACAGCGGCCCGTCACGGCCAGGGCGTGTGCCGCCTGCGGTGGTTGCCTGAAAAACGCGAATAAAAAACGCAGCCACCACGGTAGGACACAGTCCAAAGTCGATACCATACGCCTGTTTTTTGGCGAAGATCCAGCGATAAATCAATAGAAAGGGTTTTTTCGGGGAAAACAGAACTGTTGCCTGACAACCTGCGCCGGTATCAGGCGATGATACCGGCACAGACGCGCGCGCTTACAGCATGACGGTCATCAGGTACGCCACGAACAGCGCCAGATGAGCGCTACCGTTGAGTACATTGGTGCGACCGGTAGAAAACGAAATTTGGCACAAGATCAGTACCGATAACATCACCACGATGTGGGGCAAGTCGAGGGCGAAATGCAGTGTCCGACCGGTGAGGGTGGCTATCAGCGTCACCGCAGGGACCGTCAGCGAAATGGTTGCCAGCACGGAACCAAAGAACAGGTTCATCGCACGTTGCACCTGATTACGCAGTACGGCGGTAATCGCCCCCAGACCTTCTGGCGAGAGGATCAGCAGCGCGACCAGAAAACCGGTGAACTGGGACGGGGCGTTCATGGCGTCCAGCAGGCCTTCCAGTTGGGGGGAGTCCATCTTGGTAACGGCAATGACCGCCACCAGGTGGACCAGCAGCCAGACGGCATGCCAGGCAGAGCTGTGTGCGGAAGGTTTGCCGTGATGTGGGTCGCCGTCATCGCCCTCGTCTTCGTGCTCATAAACAAACAGGCTTTGATGCGTACGGGTCTGAATCAACAGGAAGACACCGTACATCATGGCTGAAATCAGCGCGATAATAATGGATTGCGCCACCGAAAAATTGCCGTCCGGCAAGGCGGCCGGGAACACCAACACCAGCACCGCCAACGGGAAGATGGCCATCAGGTATTGCTTGATGCCGCCCAGATTAACGTACTGCGTGGCAAATTTTCGCCCGCCCAGCAACAGGGCGAAACCAACCAAACCGCCGCTGACGATCATAATGATGGAGTAGAGGGTATCGCGCATCAGCGTCGGACCCGCATCACCGGTCGCCATCAGCGCTGAAATCAGGCTGACTTCAAGAATGACGACCGACAGGCTGAGGATAAGCGACCCGTAGGGCTCTCCCAGCCGGTGCGCCAGCACATCCGCATGACGCACGACGCTAAATGCGCTGGCGAGGATCCCTACCAACGCCAGCAGATTGATGCCGACCATGGCGGGCAGGCTGCGACTATCACCCCAGAGCATAAGCACCAGCAGCGCCAGCAGGGGGAAGATCAAGGTATATTCGTGATGACGGGTTTTCACCGCGTCAGTGGATGTCGGCATGATCGGGTCTCCTTATATACCGCTTAAAAACAGATACCGCCTAAAAACAGATATCGTCTGCAAACAGAATGTGGTGAAAGCAACATATCGCGACAATACATGTCATCGTGACATCGTGATAATACATGTCGTGAAAACACGTTTCCCCGCATGCAATCTGCTTAAAAAACGATGCGCTCGGGAATCCATACTGAGGTGGTATCCGGGCATTTATCGCTGCCGACAAAGTATGGCTGGCACGGGCCATCGTCGGCGGGGCTTACCTGAATGTTTTCTCTGCCGTGCCGATAATGTTGGCATCAAATTATTGCTGAAAGAGTGCAGTAGCTTCAAAAAATGAAAGCGAATCGAGGTTTTTATTATTTGATATTTATATCACTAATAATAAAGGAGTTTGTTTATTTTGTTTACTATCTTTACCAAAGAATAACGCACTTTATCTTTCTATACATAGTCATTTCCAGGACTAATCAAGGATAACTAAGGTGTGACCGCCATTTGTTCATGAATCGGCAGGCTGTGTTTGAGGTGGCAGGCCCGGCATCTATTTCTGGAGAAATTTCGCCGGTCATTCCTGAGACGGCGGCACTGAATGCTGCAGTGGTCAGGCGAGATATCGCCTAAGGCGTGGCTATTCCACCTTGTTGCCATTGCATTTTCTTACCGTTCTTAATGGCTCATCGGCTTTATGATAATTCTGGTAAAGATTAACGATATTTTGCCGTAGAAATAAGCAATACCTGCGTTGATTATAGGGTTGATGATCGGCCAGAATATGATCGACCGGAATAGACAAGGCGATGCCGCCGCGCAGTAAAATCGTTTTAGTGAGGGCAGTAGGTAGTGTTGACGCGTGATTTTTTACAGAAAGCGGATTGTAAAACCTCGTTTGGAAAAATTGATGAATCATTGCTGCTAACGCCTCAGCAGCGAGAGGCTTCTCTGGCGTGTACGTTGGCATCCCGCCCCGATCAAAGTCCTGTCTGGGTGTTTGGTTATGGCTCGTTGATGTGGAACCCGGTGTTTGATGCCGAAGAAGTCTGTGTGGCAACGCTTCACGGCTGGCATCGTACCTTTTGTTTGCGTCTTACCGCGGGCCGCGGTACGCACAGTCAGCCCGGCCGTATGCTGGGGTTGAAACCGGGAGGCGAAACGACCGGACTGGCCTATCGGTTGCCTGAAACAACGCTGCGTGACGAACTGGAACTGCTGTGGAAGCGTGAAATGCTGACCGGCTGTTACCGGCCATTGTGGTGCGAGTTATGGTGCCAGAACGGCGAGCCGATTACCGCGCTGGTGTTTGTCACCAACCCGGAACATCCGTTGCTGGAAGCGGATACCTGTATTCAGAGCATTGCGCCGTTGATTGCCAGTGCCAGCGGGCCGCTCGGTACCAATGCCCAGTATCTGTTCGCGCTGGAACAAGAGCTAAATCATTACGGCATGGAGGACGAAAGCCTGAGCGCGCTGGCGCAGCGGGTGCGTGAGCTGCAACAAAACCTCTCCATCGGCCCGGCTCAGGAAGCCCCGTGCTGATTGGCATTTGACTGATTGACACTGGCGGTGTCCTGGCGACACGTTGACGGTGTTAGCCAGTAGGGTAAGCAGACACTGAGGCGGCGGTTGTCTATACCGGTCCGGCGGCAGTGATGATACCATGCTGGCAACGTGTCACGACCGGGATTGTCAGACCGGTAACAAGGCCACCGTCAATGAGTTCATTTTATCAACAGATATGGGGAACTGCGGCGCGTCCCGGTAAGGTGCTGGGTGGTTTCCTTTCACTATGCCTGACGCTCCTGGGCCTGTTGTTTTTTACCTTCCTGTTAACCCATTTGGCATCGGTCGATCAGGTGTTGCCCGTGACGGGAGAGCATGCCAGTGATGCCACTTATAGCCAGGTGCGCCAGCAACTGGGGCTCGACAAACCATTGTGGCTGCAATTCTGGGATTACCTTTGCGCGCTGATGCAGGGCGATTTCGGCGTATCGCGTACCACCTCACAACCGGTGCTGGACGATTTACTGCGTACCTTTCCCGCGACCTTTGAACTGGCGACCTGTGCTATCGTGCTCGGGTTTGGCGGAGGGATCACGCTGGCACTGTTATCGGCGCTGAAACCCGGCGGCGTGCTGGACTATCTGGTACGCGGGGTTGCGTTGCTGGGCTATTCCGTACCGGTATTCTGGATTGGGTTACTGAGCCTGCTGCTGTTTTACTCGGTGTTGCACTGGTCTGCCGGTCCGGGACGAGTCGATGACATTTATCAGTATTCGGCAGAATTACCGAGCGGATTTGTGCTGTTTGGCAACTGGAATAACGATCTCATAATGCTTCGCAATGCGCTGGCGCACCTGTGGCTGCCCGCCTGCGTACTGGGATTTGTATCAATGGCCAGCATCGCGCGGATGTTGCGCACAGCACTGCTGGAAGAGAGTGGCAAAGAATACGTCACGCTGGCCCGTGCGATGGGTGCCAGTCGGTGGCGGATCCTGCTTTTCCATATCCTGCCCAATATTCAGACGGTCATGGTGACGGTATTGATGCTGTCTTACGCCAGCTTGCTGGAAGGGGCGATTCTGGTTGAAACGGTATTCTCCTGGCCCGGCGTAGGGCGTTACCTGACGACGGCGCTGTTTGCCGCCGACATTCCGGCGGTACTGGGGGCGACGCTGTTGATTGGGGTCTGTTTCATCCTGCTCAATGCACTGGCGGATGCGCTGATCTTTTTGCTGGACCCCCGCACACGATGAGGTGGACATTCCTGTTCCCGGTTAACCGTCAGTCAGCGCGCCGGCGCGTTGTGCTCAACAGTATTAATGTGTGTTTTTTTATGCTGACGTTGCTCACGCTGGTGGCGCTTTTCGCCCCCTGGCTGGCGCCGTTTGATCCCTATACCCACAATGTCATACAGCGATTGCAACCGCCGGGCCCGGAACATTGGCTGGGGACCGACGGTTTTGGTCGTGATCTGTTATCACGGGTGATTTATGGTACCCGTCCCGTATTGATCATGGTGGCGCTCATTCTCATCATCACGATTCCCGTCGGGTTGCTCGTGGGGGTGGGCGCAGGTTATCTGGGCGGTTGGATAGACCGGGTGTTGATGCGATTAACCGATATCATGCTGGCACTGCCGGGGCTGGTGATTGCGCTGTCGCTGGTCGCGGTGCTGGGCCCAGGATTACTGCATGGCGCACTGGCGCTGGCGTTAAGCGCCTGGCCGCAGTTTGCCCGACAGGCGCGGGCTGAAACGATGGCGCTGCGTAACAGTGAGTTTCTGCTGGCGGCCCGTATGCAAGGCATTAACGGATGGCGACTGATGTACGGCCATGTGCTGCCATTGTGTTTGCCCGGTGCGCTGGCCCGTGCGGCGATGACGCCGGGCAATATGATTTTGGCCGCTGCTGGCCTGGGCTTTTTGGGGCTGGGGGCACCGCCGCCGATGGCAGAATGGGGTGCGATGGTAGCGGAAGGCAGTAATGTGATGCTGGAACAGTGGTGGGTCGCCACTATGCCGGGGTTAGCGATTTTCCTTACCAGCCTGACCTTTAATTTACTGGGCAACGCACTGCGCGACAGACTGGACCCTCGTTATGGCAAATACTGACTCCTGCTTGCTGGAGGTTGAAAACCTGTCGATCTGGCGTCGTAACGGCCAGCCGCACGTGCTGGTGCACCCGTTGTCATTTAGTATGCGGCGAGAACGGGTGGCGCTGGTGGGCGAGTCTGGCGCGGGGAAATCGTTATTAGCCTGGGCGCTGATGGGGTTGTTGCCGTATGAATGTCAGATGCGGGCGGAGCGACTTGAGCTGGCCGGGCAGGATCTGTTGCGATTTAGTTCGACGCAGTGGCGGCAATGGCGTGGCAGACGTGTGGCGATGGTGATGCAGGAGCCGAAACAGGCATTAAATCCGATGCGCACGATAGGCTGGCAAATGGAGGAGCCGCTGCGGCTGCATACTCGCTTGCCGCGCCAGGAAAGACAAGAGCGCGTGCTGGAGAGCCTTAACGCTGTTGGCCTGGCGGAGTCCGGTGGGGTGTTGGCCTGTTATCCTCACCAGATTTCCGGCGGGATGGCACAGCGGGTGATGCTGGCCATGGCGATGATTACCCAGCCGGACCTGTTGATTATCGACGAACGCACCTTTGCGCTGGACAGGGAAACCCGGGTGCAGGTGCTGTCGTTACTCGACCACCTGCTCACTGAGCATCACATGGGGCTACTGTTGATTAGCCATGATTTACCGCTGGTTGTTCACCACTGTTCTCACATACTGGTGATGCGCCAGGGCCATTTGGTGGATACGCTGGCTGCCTCTCAGCTACCGAATGCGACACACCCCTACACCCGGATGCTATGGCATTCCCAGCCGGGTAAACACACGCACGGACAGATATTGCCGATGATGCCGGACGAGCCGGAAGGGACGGCATGATGCACGAACCGATGGCCGTGGTAGTTGAACACGTGAGTGTAGCGCACTGGCAGGGGTATCAGCGCCATGACGTTGTGCATAACGTCAGTTTCACGGTGGTGCAGGGCGAGTGTTTCGGGTTGGCCGGGCCATCCGGCAGCGGCAAGTCCTCGCTATTGTGGGCGCTGGCCGGGCTGAACCCCCACAGGTCAGGAACGATGACATTGCTTGGGCAGCCGATACATCCCGGTCAATCATTCGGGCCGGAATTGCGGCGACAGGTACAGATGGTCTTCCAGGATCCCTACGCGTCGTTGCATCCACGTCATACTCTGCGTAAAACCCTGAGCGATCCGTTGCGGCTGATGGGCATAGCCGATGTTGACGAGCGACTGGCTCAAGGGATGGGGCAACTGGGTCTGCACTGCTATCTGTTGGATAATTACCCGCATCAGTTATCTGGCGGACAGCGCCAACTGATGGCGTTATTGCGCACGTTACTGATGCGACCGCGCCTGTTGTTGCTCGATGATGCCACCTCAGCGCTGGACATGCTCGGCCAGGCGCGGGTGTTCAATGTCCTTACGCGCTTGCGAGAGAGCGGAGACCTGACCATGATCCTGGTTAGTAATGACTGCAATGTGATGGAACATATGTGCGAACGCGTGTTGTGGATGCAGGACGGCAGGCTACAATCTCACTGAACACAATCCCACTTAATACAATCCCACTGACCATCATCCTTCTGACCACATGGATGCCGCGATACTGAGGACGAAACGATGAAGGCATGGTTTGCCGTTTTACTGACGCTGATATTCAGCCTGCCAGCGAGAGCATTGACACCGGACGATACGCTGGTCGTCGCGATTTCCCTGAACAGTATTATCAGTTTTGATCCCGCGGAAAGTTTTGAAACCGTCAGCAGCAGCTGTCTTACCTCACTGTATCAAGGGCTGGTTACCAGCAGTCGTGATAATCCCACCCAACTGAAACCGGCGTTAGCACTCGACTGGCATCCCGGCCCGGACGGGCGAAGCCTGACGTTTACCCTTGACCCCGGTGCGGTGTTTGCTTCCGGTAACCCGGTACAGGCTGATGATGTGATTTACTCACTGACCCGGGCGGTGAAGCTGAATAAAACACCGGCGTTTATTCTTAATGAACTGGGGTGGGAACCGGGCAATATCGAGGCGCAATTTCGCAAAATCGACGATCAGCACCTGGAAATACGCTGGACCCGTAATATTGGCGGCGAACTGGTGTTGCGGCTGTTGTCGGCCAGCGTTGCGCTGATTGTCGACAGTAAAGTGGTGGAAAAACACAGTGACAACGGTGATTTTGGCAACAAGTGGCTGAAGACGCATTCGGCGGGCAGCGGCAGTTATCACATTCGACACTATTTGCCGCAGCAGGCTCTGTTGCTGGAGAGTAACCCCTACGCCCGTCGCCCACCGATATTAACGCGGGTGATTTTGAAAGACGTGGCTGACCCGAGTGTGCGGCGCCTGTTGCTGCTGCAAGGTGACGCTGATGTCGCGTACGATCTGGGGGCCGATCAATTCAGCGCTTTGGAAAGTCACCCCGGCGTGACGGTGCAAATGACCTCAGGCACCAAAATCTATTATCTGGGTTTTAATACGCGCAGCAAGACGGCGTCGTTTCTCGGGCAACCCGCTTTTTGGCAGGCGGCGCGCTGGCTGGTTGACTACCAGAGCATTGCGCAGCAATTATTGAAAAAACAGTTCAACGTGCATCAGAATTTTTTGCCGCAGAGCTTTGATGCCGCACTGCAGGAAGAGCCGTTCCGGCTCGATGTGGCGAAAGCGCGCCAGATATTGCGCGATGCCGGAATAGCGGCGGGCAGCCGGTTTACCTTGCTGGTGGCGAATCAACCACCGTATGTGGAGGTGGCGCAGGTGTTGCAGGACAGTTTCGCCCGCGCCGATATTCGTATTGATGTACAGATGGTGGCAGAAAGCGAACTGTGGACGCGTATGCGTAGCGGTCGCTTTGAGGCGGTATTTACCTACTGGGGGCCAGACTATGTTGACCCCAACAGTAATGCCAGCGCGTTCGCGCTTAGCCAGCCCGGTACGTTGGCCGGGCGGTTGGGGTGGTCGGCCCCGGAACTTAGCCAGATGACCCGAGCGGCAGCTGCACAGTTCGACCCCGTGGTGCGGCGTGATATCTACCAGCAATTGCAACGAGCGGTCAGGGATGACTCGCCGTTCGTGCTTATGTTGCAGGGTCGGCGTCTGGTTGCGGTACGCAGTACGCTGGTGAATGCCCGCCAGAGCATGACCAATTCCATGCTCTATTTCGATGAAATCAGCAAGGCGAAAACAGTGCCATCAGAATGATGATGGCTGTTCTGCCCGCTCGTTTCCCCATCGGCGATGGGGTATCCAGCGTTATTTTTTATCTGCCGTCAGGTTCTCAATCAGCATGCTGGTACTGACCGCGCCGGTAATACACAGCGCCATGGGCGCAAAGAAATCATCACTGACATGAGTCAGTTCCATAATCAGCACCAGACTGGTGATCGGCATTTTCATGGAGGTCGCCAGAAACGCGGCGGCACCAATGACGGCATAGGCACCCGGCTGATTATCTGGAAAGAACCACGACCAGATACCGCCCATCGCCACCGCCAGTAACGCGCCGTTTGCCAGCCCCGGTGTCAGCAGGCCACCTTGCGCGCCAGCGCGCAGACTGCCCCATTGCACTAACACCTTGCACCCTAATAGCAGTAACGCCATCGATACTGACAGCTGGCTAGTGAAGCTCAGCTCTGCCGGTCCTTTGCCGTTGCCAGCCAGTTGCGGCAGCATGATCACCAAGACCCCCAGCAACGCGAAGTTGAGCAGGTTAGTGATAATCAGCCAGGCGTCTCGCGGCGAATGCTGTCGGGCATGGCGGGTGAGGCGGGTAAACCCATAGGCGGCGACCCCAAATATCGGCCCACAGATCAGCGCCCAGACGGTCAGGTCGCTGGATACCGTCAGCGGCATTGTCAGGTGGTACTGGTATTCATCACCCAACGCGACACGGGCTATCAGGGCGGCTGTCGCACTGGTGAAAAAAGCAGCCAGACAGGTTTTGAGCTGAACGCGCGCCAGCAGAACTTCCACGACAAACAGCGCACCGCTTAACGGAACGTTATACACCGCCGCCAGACCGCCACCGGCACCGCAGGCAATCAGCAACCGGGTATCTTCCGGGGTCATGCGTAATGCCCGCGAGAGATGGGTAGCGGCCAACGCCCCCAGCTCACGCGGTGCCACTTCCCGGCCCAGCGGCGAGCCGAGTGCGACGGTCGTAATCTGTAATAAGGTATGGATGATGGTTTCTTTTACCGGCATGTCAGGTTTATCGGCCTGTAATGCCGCGTTGATGTTGACCAGCCGACGACCATAACGGTAGAGCGCATACCAGCCGAACCCAGCTACCAGTCCGCCCGCCAGCAAGGCAAAAAACCGGCGGGTGGGTTCTGCCGCACTGACACCCTGTAAAAAACTCTCCTCGCTGATGATATGGTCCACACTGTAACCATAGGCCAGGTGTTGGATGGTGTGGAGCAACAGCGCCAGTAACATACCGCCAAGACCAGACAGAATGCCGGTTAGCAGCAGTGCGATGGCAAAACGAAAACGCTGGGACAGGTTCCCGGACACTTTCTCGGACATTATTTCGGACATACTCACTCACATCAGCTGTGGAAAACTGCATTGCCGCATCATTATCACCGCACATTGTACGGACTATAATTGTACGGACTATACCTCAACGGGAGGTCTCTTGGCTGCATGCGGGCGGCAGGGGGGGCAGGTATCATGATCAATGTTCAACCACCGCCAGCCTATCAGCGCATTACCGGCGTCGACTGGCGACATATCTTTGTTGTTGGCGACCTGCACGGTTGCTATCCGCTGTTGATGGTGGCACTGGAGCAGGCCGGGTTTGACACCAGTTGCGATCTGCTGGTGTCCGTCGGTGATGTCATCGATCGCGGGCCCCAAAATCTGGCTTGTCTTGATTTGTTGCAACAGCCGTGGTGTCGCGCCGTGCGGGGTAATCATGAGCAGATGGCGTTGGATGCGTTAAACGATGCCAGTCGTATTGCGTTGTGGCGGGCCAATGGCGGCGACTGGTTTTTCAGGCTCGAGGAACAACAACAGGGGCTGGCTCGCCACGGGTTGTCACAGGCGGCGCAATTGCCTTATGTCATCGACATCGAGACCGCAACCCAGCGTACGGTGGTGGCGCATGCCGATTATCCGGCCGACGGCTACCAGTTTGATCAGCCGCTGCCCTGGGCGCAGGTGTTATGGAATCGGCAACGGCTCAGCCAGGCGATGGCGGGGATCGGCGGGCCTATTGTCGGCGCAGACGCTTTTCTGTTTGGTCACACGCCGTTGCGAAAGCCGCTGACGTTCGGGAATATCCACTATATCGATACTGGTGCGGTATTTGGCGGTGAGCTGACGCTGTATTGTGTTCAACGAGCCGAGAAATCCTGTGGCGGGAAATAAACATATACCTATGGTGAATACCATCGGCGGAAAGTAAAGATGAATCGATATTCTGGGGAATAAAAATAGTCATTTTTTCGGCGTTATCCGAATAATCGTTCTATGCTTACTACTTCGAATTTTATTCGAGACTCCATGCGAGTGATGTTAATCATCAATAAAAATCGTTCTTCACCCCATGCGGTGTCAGGTTGTCGATAACCCGGCGCGAAGGCGCGCTTTGCAAGGCGTTTAGCCGCTGGTGTCGCTGCAGGATACGGTGTGCCGATAGAGTATTTGGTAACGTGACGGTGCGGGGAATAACGTTTTCTGAGTAAGACATATTTTCTGGATAAGACATATTTCCTGGGTAAAAAACATTGTCTTGGGTAAGAAACATTGTCCTGGGGCAAAAAACATCATCTTGGGTAAAAACAGATTCTGGGTAAGGAACGTATCGTGAAAAAATATCTCCTCCACTTATTGTGTGCGTCATGTGTTTTATTGGCTGCGACGGCAGACGCGAAAAATACCCGCCTGAGCGATAATGAGATCAAGCAAATTATTATTGAGGAATCTATTGCCAGTTATGCGGGGAATTGTGCCTGTCCGTATAATTCGGCCAGTAATGGCAGTCGCTGTGGTGGGCGTAGCGCCTGGAGTCGCAAAGGCGGTGCGGCACCTGCCTGTTATAAAGACGATGTGACAAAAGAGCAGGTGGCGCGCTGGCGTGAAAACAACAAGTCGCGAGCACAGTAACCCGTTACGCATCGATCTCCACGTCTGTCCGGCGTGGGGAGTTTCCAGAACGGCACCTGAAAAAACGCCCTGAGGTTATCATCAGGGCGTCGTGTCATAGAGCCAGGAACGGTTGAGATGCGTTACCGGAATACGTGTAACGCCTGTTCCAGTCGGCGAGCCTGCTGTTTTAACTGATCAGACGCCTGTGCGCAGGCGTTGACCTGAGCCGCATTTTTCTGGGTAATCTGTTCCAATTCTTCCACCGCACGGCCGATTTCAGACAACCCAACCGTTTGTTCTTTGGTCGAATCCGCAATATGCGCAATCAACTGGCTGACGCTATTTACCCGGGTGACGATGTTCTGTGTACTGTTGCCTGCGTCCCGCACATGGGTGGAGCCGGTGCGAACCTGTGCCACGCTGGATTCGATCAACTGCTTAATTTCATTGGCTGCACTGGCGCTGCGCTGTGCCAGATTGCGCACTTCACCAGCTACCACGGCAAACCCTTTCCCTTGTTCGCCAGCGCGCGCGGCTTCCACCGCAGCGTTCAATGCCAGAATATTGGTCTGGAAGGCGATGTTATCGATGATGGAGGTAATACCGGCGATTTTCTCCGAACTGGCGACAATGCTGTCCATGGTCTTTTCCATTTCGCCGATGACCCGACCGCCGCTGATGGCCGCATCACAGGCGGTGGAGGCCTGCTGACTGGCTTCGCTGGTGGTCGTGGTGTTGGTCTGCACCGTGGTATTGATCTCGTTCATGGCGGCGGCGGTTTGCTGCACATTCGCTGCGGTACGTTCGGCGTGGTCACTCATGTCTTCACTGCCGTGGGCCAGCTCGTCGCTGGCGGAACGGATGTTCAGTACCTGCGTGCTGATGTCATCCACCAGCCAGCGAAACATCAACCCCAGTTGTCCGATAGCACGCTGGATGGTGCCAATTTCATCGCCACGACTACCATAATCGAGGGTGGTGACGTTGCCGGTGGCGATATCCAGCGCCTGTTGTTTGACCATTTCAATCGGTTTGATTAACTGCCACTCCAGTAAGCCGTCCAGCAGCAGCATCATGCCGGTCATAAAGGTACTGGTGATATAAAAATCGGTATCGAATTGGCCATGCATTGACCAGAACACGATGTAGCTTATCAACGCCGTCAGTGTGATAAGCCCGCGCAAGCGCCAGCGCATTGATATCAACTTCAGACGTGAAAACAGCCCGGTTATGCCAGTGCTAAACAGTACCCCTTTGTGTAATTTCAGGTTCTTACCCTGATCGCTGCGCATGGTTTGATACAGTTTTTCCGCCGCGTCCACATCCTGACGGGAAGGTTGGGTGCGCACGGACATATATCCGGTCGTGCGTCCCTGGCGCACAATCGGAACGGCGTTGGCACGTACCCAGTAGTGATCGCCGTTTTTGCGGCGGTTCTTGACCAGTGCTGTCCAGGGTTCTTGCTGCTTGAGTGTTTGCCACATGTCGCGAAAGGCTTCGACCGGCATATCCGGGTGACGAACGAAATTATGCGGTTGCCCATCAATTTCATCAGGCTCAAAACCACTGACCTCAATAAACGCATCGTTGGCATAAACAATATGGCTATTCACGTCGGTGACCGACATGAGCGTGGCATCCTTGTCAAAAACATATTCCCTTTGTGTGACTGGCTGGTTGTTGCGCATTTCAGGTCCTCGTGAAAATTATTTTTAGTTTGGACTTCAGGGTCTGTCGCATTGAAAAGTGTATAGCCGCGATGCTTCAGCGTGCAGGTGCGCTGGTTTTATTATCCCGTCTTCCCTGACGTATTCCTGTTCGAAGGGCGTCGTGCGTATCAATGCTGACGCCCCGCTATTACGTTATTTGGATACCCGTAGCGTAATCTGTGATTTTTTTACCTATAGTTCGCTTTTTAATGAAAAGCTGACGATATATGCCCCTCTCTGTGTATAAACAGCCAATCGCAAACGTGGTTAACGATTATGTAACCTAACAATAACAGGCATGTACATGAGATCTGATCCGATATCATTTTAAATTTAGCATTTGTCTGGCAAATTTCATTTTTCGCCGGAAATAATGATGCGCTATCGCAAGGTTGTGATGAAAAATAAAGTGGGGTAACGGTTATCAACGGTGTTGAGATAGTAAAAGGTTGTGATAGCAAAAAAAGAAAAGCGCTATCATTTCGGTCTGGTCTTGGCGTATTTACGCGTGCTAATCAGCGCTGGCGTAAGTGGTTCAATGGTATGACCGACTGCCGTGTTGTCACGAAGAATTAAGAGATACCGCTACAGGATATGTCTATGATGGCTGGCGCGTCTGACTGCAAGTCAAGGCCAAGTCGACTTATCCGGCACAGACGTTATTACTCAGCAAAATTACTCAGCAAATTAGAAGGATCTCACTATGCTGTTCATCTCTCTGCATCATTTCTCGTGCTCATTGTGTTGGCGGTGTAACCGGATAACCCGGCCTCTTCGTTACCTGTTGGCGCTGTTGCTCATGTCGAGTGTTATGTCGGTGCAGGCGGTAACGACGTTCGCTCATCCCGGCCTGCTGCATACTCAGGCGGACTTCGATCGCATCAAAACGCAACTGGCAAATGATGCAGAACCCTGGAAAAGTGGTTGGAATAAACTTATCAGCAATAATCATGCATCTCTGAACTGGAAGGCTAATCCGGTTGAGATTGTCTACCGTGGCGCAAACAGCGAAGGGGCGGAGAATTACGGGCGGTTGTATAACGATGCTGCAGCGGCCTACTCGCTGGCGTTGCGCTGGAAATTGAGCGGTGATAGCGCCTATGCCGACAAAGCGATAGACATTCTGAATGCCTGGTCGTCCGTGTTGAAGGATATTCGTGGCACCAGTGATCGCTATCTGGCCGCCGGGATTTACGGTTATGAGCTGGCGAATGCGGCTGAACTGATGCGTGATTATCCAGGCTGGAAACAGGCTGATTTTAGTCGTTTTAAGGCCATGATGTTGAATGTGTTCTATCCGCTCTGTCACGATTTTCTGGTTCGACATAACAATGCCCGTATCGATCATTATTGGTCGAATTGGGATCTGGCGCAGTTGAACACGGTTCTGGCCATCGGGGTGCTTGCCGATAATCGTGATATCTACAGCGAAGCCATCAATTATTTCAAAACAGGCAGCGGCAATGGCGCCATTAATCATCTGGTCTGGATGCTGTATCCGCAGGTTAACATGGGGCAGATGCAGGAAAGTGGCCGCGATCAGGGCCATGCCACGCTGGCGGTGGGATTGGCGGGATCGCTGGCGCAAATGGCCTGGAATCAGGGCGATGATCTGTTCGGTTACGATGATAACCGGCTGCTGAAAGGCGTAGAGTACGTTGCCGCTTATAATTTGGGTCAGGACGTGCCTTACACCCCCTACACGAACAGCGATGTTACCCAAACGGAGATCGCCGCGGGCGGGCGCGGTACATTGCGGCCTATCTGGGAACTGCTTTATAACCACTATGTGGTGCTGAAAAAACTGGATGCGCCTTATACCAAAGCGTTTGCCGAAAAAGTGCGCGCTGAAGGTGGTGGCGGCAACTATGGGCCGAACAGTGGAGGATACGACCACCTAGGATACGGCACCCTGATGTTCACGCTGGCTCAGTAAATCGTCGTTCTTATGAAAACGGCCTGCCTCATCTGACAATATCCGGTATGCAGGCCGTTTTTCATCGTATCCTTGGTTTCGCATCAACGGGTTTTATTCGTTATCACGAAAGCTCAGGAAAACGGTGTAACGTGATAAGGCAGGTCAGAATGTCTCCCAGTTGCCGGTATCGTGGTAGGCACCGGCGGTGGCGGCTTTGCCGGGAAGTGTTAACGACGAGGGTTTAGCGGATGTGCCGATGACGGGACGGTTTCTTCCGCTGTCCTGGGAGGGCGTTGCATGAAGCCGGAACAGCGACACCGCATGGTTAAGGTGGTCGCTTTGCTCTTCCAGCGATACGGCCGCATTAGCGGATTGTTCTACCAGTACCGCGTTCTGCTGTGTGACGCGATCCATCTCGCTGACGGCCTGACTGACCTGATCGATGCCACGGCTTTGCTCTTCCGATGCACTCGAGATTTCCCCCATGATATCGGTGACGCGTGAAACAGCTTTCACCAGATCTCCCATGGTTTCCCCGGCGGACGTTACCAGCACCGAGCCTTCGTGTACCCGATTAACGGAGTCCTCGATGAGCCCTTTGATTTCGTGGGCCGCTTCGGCGCTGCGCTTTGCCAGATTCCGCACTTCACCGGCTACCACGGCAAAGCCGCGACCCTGTTCCCCCGCACGCGCGGCTTCTACCGCGGCGTTGAGCGCCAGAATATTGGTCTGAAAGGCGATGCTGTCGATAAGCCCGGTAATATCACTGATCTTCTGCGAACTGCCACTGATTTGTTTCATCGTGCTGACCACGTTATCCACCACCTGCAACCCTTTGTGAGCGGTATCAGACGCGTCACGCGCCAGCTGAGAGGCATGACGGGCGTTGTCGGCGTTCTGTTTGACGGTTGCGGTCAACTGCTCCATGCTGGCAGCGGTTTCTACCAGTGATGCTGACTGTTGCTCGGTGCGTGATGACAGATCGCTATTCCCGCCAGCAATTTCACTGGCGCTGCGATAGATTTCATCTGCGCTGGTACGCACTTTCCCGACGGTATCAGTCAGCGACTGCTGCATATGGCGAACACTCTGTGCCAACTGGCCAATTTCATTTTTCGCTTCAATGTGCAGCGACTGTGTCAGGTCACCGGTGGCGATGTGGTGCAGGTGCGTTATTACCCGGCGTAATGGCTGCAACAGGACGCGGCGAATATAGACCCAGGCACTGCTGGTGGCGAAAAGCAGGATCAACACACAAACGGCTATCACGATGATACTGTAGTCATAATTTTGGTTGCTATCGCTCACCGCGCTGTCATTCAAGGCATCGTTTTGACGGAAATAGGCATCAAAGGAATTCTGGAAGGCGTCCTGCATTTTTTGTGTCGGCAGTGCCTGAATGGTTTTGACATCCTGCGTTTTAATCAAATCGACGATTTGCTGTAATACGCGACGCAGTGCCTGATAATGGGTGTCGATGTCTTTCGCCAGCGCGGCGTCCTGTACCGACAGTAATGGAATTTGAGCGTAGGCGGCGAAATGTTTGTCTGCCTGAGCCAGCGACTGATTGGCGACATCAATCAGCTCGGCCGATTTTCCGGCGCTGGGGATGTTGTTGGTTTCCATAATCATCCGCGCGATGGCGCGGTTCATGGTATTGCGTGTCTGGATCAGGGCTATCCAGGATGCATTCAACTCGCTGCTCTGTTTACGCAGGGTTTGTGCGACGACGAAGTTATTGCGATCACTCTTCATGGCGCCAAAGAAAAAACCGTAACTGACCAACTGCAATAGACTTAATGCCAGTAGTAATGAAAAAAGTCCGGTGACAATTTTTATATTTCTGAACATGGTTTGCTCTCGGTGATGGAATAATGACGTCGGTAAAAAAGCCATCGGCAATCAAAAGTGAGAACTTTAAAAAAAACGTGATTATCATCACAGGAAATACTTATGACACAGCTTGTCGTTATTCCAGCGGAATAAGCAGTATGATCGTCCGGACAATATTATTTTTATAGTTTTTCGTTATTCGCATGCTGGCAAATGGGGTTGCTGATTATGGCAAATCTGGTAATGGCAAAGTAAGTGATGACGAGGTAAATCGTCATCAGGCTAAAATGGTAGGGTCATTATGCCGGGGGCGCATAACGGCGTTTCGCCCGATACATGGCGCTATCCGCTTTGCGGATCAGTTCATTGGCGTTAAGCGGCGCGTCCTCTTGCAAAATGGCATGCCCTACGCTGGCAGAGAGCGTAATCGTCTGGTGACGAATGGTGACCGGTTTTTCAATCTTCGCTTTCAGTTTTTGCGTGATGATGCGAATTTCGCTGGCCAGATTCTGCTGTTCATGAATAACCATCAGAAATTCATCCCCCGCCAGCCGTCCGATGAAATCGTAAGAGCGGGTATTCTGACGTAGCAGACGGGCAAAGGTTTTGATGACCCGATCGCCAAAATCATGTCCGAACTGGTCGTTATAGTGTTTGAATTTATTGATATCAAAAAATAACAACGCCAGCGCCCCACGCCGTTTTTTGCTCGCCAGCCGTTGCAGGTAACTGATGACGGCGCGGCGGTTAGGCAGGCCGGTCAGGTGGTCGTGATTGGCCTCAAACGCCAGCCGGTCGCGCAACACCGTCAGGTAGGTGATATCGGTGGAGAGGATATAGGTGCCGAGCTGCGGCGATTCAGCGGGCACCAGTTCGGTATGCAACGTGATGCGTTGACCATCAGGCATGTCCAGCTCATGCTCAAAAGACGCTGGGTGTTGTTTCTGGCGCGATTCCTCCAGGCGCGGCAACAGCAACGCCAGTTCCTGAGGGCGAAATATGTCGTGGATATTGCGCTGATACAAGGTGTCATGCTCATGACCGATTAGCCTGCGCAGGTGGCGGTTGGCGAAAACCAGTACGTTATCCGGACTGATGCAGGAAATCATCGCCGGGATATGGTCAGTAATGTCCTGAATGAATTGATGGCTTTGGTACAGTTCGGCGGTGCGCTGTTCTACCCGGTTTTCCAGCTCCTGACTCAGGTCGCGTAGTCGCTGTTCCGAAGCCTTCTGCGCGCTAAGGTCGGTCAGCGCCAGTAATAGCCCGAATTTGCTGCCGTCTGGATTGCTGAGTACCGAAATCGAGACCTGCGCCCACAGTTCGCTACCGTCTGCGCGAATGTAGCGGCGTTGCTGCGTACTTTCCCGCACGTCGTGATTCATCAGCAGTTCGTGGTCTGCGATCAGCGCGGGTAAGTCCTCTGGGTGGACGACGTTCTCTACCGGCAGCGTCAGTAACGTTTGCTCGTCGTAGCCGAGCATGTCGCAAAACGCGGGATTGAATTTTATCGGCCGTTTATCTGGGGCTACCAGCGCCAGACCAATGGCCGCGCTGGAAAACATCTGCTGGTTAATGTAATCGGCATGATGCAACCTTTCCTGCGCTATCGCTTCGCGTGCCTGCATTTCGGCTTTATGCAACACGGTTTGTACAATGCAGGCCAAATCGCTCAACTGCTGCAGTTCCTCGTCGCTAAAGGTGCGTGGCTGGTGGTGATACAGGCACAGCGCGCCCAGTGGCTTACCGAGTGAGGAGAGCAGTGGGTAACTGGCGTGAAAACGAATCGGATCCGCGCCGGTGACCAGCGGATTATTCACAAAGCGTGAATCCAACAGGGTGTCAGGAACGATCAGCGGTGCGTTGGCACTGACGGTATGAGCGCAGAAGGAAAACTCGATAGCCGGTTCCTGACGCGGAAAGTTCTCTTTTGTCAGAAACCACTGGCGTTCGCTGTTAACCAGCGAAATCACCACGCTCTGCACCTGGAAAAAGGTACGGGTGATGCGTGCCAGACGTGGGAGTTCATCAGCAGGCTGGGTGTCGAAAATATTCAGCATGCGCGCGAGAATGTCTTGCTGTTCTTCGCTACAACGATGGCATGGGGACGTCATGACGAAACCTTATAATGCCTGATGATAATGGCTGTCAGCTCTGCGAAGGGCAGAGTGCAGCGGATGTCGCCATCCCACAATTGGCCTGAGCGCTTTTCCGGTATGATTCAAGAATAGTTATCGGTAGGGACACACCACAACATGACTTTTTTTAGGGAAATGTGCGATGTGTCACCCTATGGAGTGAAATCCGGTCCGTTTTGTCACAGACAGGTTCGTGGTTTATTGGCCTTGCCGATAGACGCATTGACCGTGAACATAAGTCGCGCTGATGTTTCGGTCATCACCTTGCATCATCAGGGCGAACAGCCGTGAGTCTAGCGAGGTGGCTTGTTGTTGGCGTAGTTGTTGCAGTGGTGTCGCAGCCCAGTTCAGCACCACAAAGTCGGCGTCTTTGCCCGGCAGAAAATTACCCAGTCTGTCATCGAGCGACAGCGCGGTGGCACTCCCCAGCGTGGCCTGATAGAAACCTTCGCGCGCCGAGAGTTTTTCGCCTTGTAATTGCTGCACTTTATAACCGTCGCTGAGGGTTTGCAGTAACGACAGGCTGGTTCCCGCACCAACATCAGTGCCGATGCCCACACGAACCCCGGCGGCTTTTAACGGATGCAGCCGGAATAAGCCGCTGCCTAAAAACAGATTGGAACTGGGACAAAACGCCACGGCGGACTGACTACGCACCAGCGTGTGGATTTCATCCGGGTGCAGGTGAATGGCATGGGCAAACACCGAGCGGGGCCCGGTTAACCCGTGGTGGTGGTACACATCGAGGTAATGCTGCTGTTCGGGGAACAGCGACTTGACCCAGGCGATTTCGTCCGTGTTTTCGCACAGATGGGTGTGCAAATACACATCGGGGTACTCCTGCAATAATTGGCCAGCCAGTGCCAGTTGTTCCGGGGTGGAGGTGGCCGCAAAGCGCGGCGTGACCGCATAGCGCAATCGCCCTCGGTGGTGCCATTTTTCGATCAGTGCCTTGCTCTCGTCATAGCTCTGCCGGGCGGTGTCACACAGCTCGTCCGGCGCATGGCGGTCCATCATGACTTTGCCGGCAATCAGGCACATGTTTTTGTCTTCGGCGGCGCTAAACAGCGCATCAACCGACTGGGGATGGACGGTCGCAAATACCAGCGCGCTGGTGGTGCCGTGCCGTAACAGCTCCTGAATAAAGAATACCGCGCGTTCCCGGGCGTAATTCTCATCAGCGAACTTGCACTCGGTAGGGAAGGTGTAGGTATTAAGCCAGGACAGCAGTTGCTCACCATAACTGGCGATCATTTCCGTCTGGGGGAAATGAATGTGGGTGTCGATAAACCCCGGCATCAGTAATTGACCGCGATAATCAATGACCGTCATAGCCTGACGATCAGCCTCGGTAAGGCAGTCATACGGCACGGCGTCCTGAATTCGGCCGTTACGCACCAATAACACGCCGTCTTCGATAAAGCGCGTGGCGTCGGGGTGGTGCAGTGGGTCATCGACAAAATGTAACAGACTGGCGCGGTAGGCCAGGGTGGCGTCCATCATGGGTATTCTCCCTGCTGTGGAGCAGGAAAACATGGGCGCATTGCCATGACGCCTTCCTGCTCCCGTGTTGTTCAAAGCGGTGTCAGCGTCTGATTTTTGATGGTGAAAAAGGAAGGTGCACCATCGTCACGGCAGGATTCATCCCTTGCGGCGTTGATGGCCCGGCAGGCCGTGAGACATCGTCGCAGCAAGTGACTGAAAATCAGTAAAAGCGGTTTGATACTACGAGCCGATGGCGGTCTGCGTCAATAATACGTTTTGCCGATGGTTGACGAATAAGGCCAGAAAAAACACGCGTTGTGTATTATTGCTTATAAAAAACCCCGCCGGGCGGCGGGGAAAGACGGTCAGAAAAGTAAGGAAACACGGAGGGAGTGAGGAATAACGGGTTACTTGCGTTCGCCGTCAACCGGTTCAGTCTTGCCAGGTACCATGATGGAGCGGGTAATGGCTTCCATCGTCACGAACGTGTGACCGCAGTTGACGTTGGTGCACTGGTGGTAACGCTCCTTGGTATTTTCAGACAGGTAGCGACTGGAGCGGGCATGAGCGGAATGACGGCACAAAGGACAATGCATCATTTTGAAATCACCTTATGTGTACGGGTTAGTTAAACATCTTACACACATAGTATGTTATTAAATTCGAATTTGCAAACTTTAAATTCGAAAAGTGATTCATTGCGCCATGGCGTTATCAGCAACGCTGTAACTAATGTCGTAAGCGACATCCAACATCGACACTTCCAACTCAATCGCCGTGGTAAAGCCACTACCGGCGATAGTGTGCGTCAGGCGCTTGATAGTCCACTGACGATCGTCGATCACTTGCTTGAACCCTTTCAGATTTACCAGTGCGCCAGGCTTCAGGTTCTCCATGCCGCGTGCCAGCGAAATCGAGAACGTTACCGTGCCACGCTGGGTTTCACGCCATTTACTCACCGCGGCCTGCGTGGCTTCATCCTGGCTGGAGTAGGTGGTTTGTAGCGTTTGCTGGCTGTCTTCTTCCCCGGCCAGATAATCGTCAGTCGACAGATCGGAGGGCTGGGTAGCCGATTTGGCGCTGGGGTGCGACGTCGACGCCGTGGTCTGTGTTTTACGCTGACGGCTAATCTTCACAGTATGTGTTTTTGCGTCGCGGCTATCATGCCAGTTGGCGGTGATCGCGGTATTGGCAATGCGATCGGCGATCGTAAAACTGTGAGAGTCGCCGTCACTGCGTTCGATCAGATAAGTCGCGACATTTTTGCCATCTGCTGCCGTACCGCTGCCTGCGACAAAGAGTCGCAATGTGTCGTTTTTTATCGCCACTGTGCCGCTGTATTTTCTGGCCAGACGGCAGAGGAACGACAAATCGGACTCTTTGGATTGGTTTTCGTGCACGATTGCCGTATTAGCCAGCGAGGTATCGATTGATGCCATCAGGCTGTAGCGTTCCGCAATCGTCCGGGCGATATCGCCCAGCGTGGTCGCGTTATAGGAACCATCACGCGGCGTGTTGAGGTCGCCACGAAAATTAACGCTACGGGCGCTGAGGGTAATTCTGTCCGGTGCTCCGCTGTGACTGACCTGGTCAACCACAAAGGTGCCTTTGTCCTCCAGTGCTTTACCCTTCCAGCCGATTTTAACGCTGATTTTCTCTCCGCGTTTGGGCATCAGCACTTTGCCGTCGCTGTCGTCGATATCCAGCGATAGCTGGTCGGATTCGAACCCCATCACATCGTGCAGTGACAGCGAAATGAGCCGCTGGCTGAGGTTGCGGGTCGTCTGGGTATTACCGGATGAATCCGTCAGCGTTATCTGATAGTCCGGCGCAAGCTGGTCGGCAATACCAATGCGGTTATTTACTATCACGAGAAGACACCTCCGATAGCGGCTTTGGCGGACGCGATGGCCGGTGTGATTTGCTGGTTGTATAAATCGGTAGCCTGTTGGCTAAGGTCGCCAAACATGGCTATCAGCGATTCATCGACACGCGTCAGGTTAATCGAGAATTCGATACGTTTGGCGCTGCCGTCGGAGAAGAATTCCGTATTGGTGTGCTGCAAACTTTCAACGACATACATGCCGTAAATGGTGCCGCTGCCCTCGATCAGCGGCCAGGCACGTCCTGTCCCGGCCATCAGTTCCAGCGCCGACAACGAGAGTTTGCTGAACTTGCCGTTAATTTCAGGGCACAGTACGCCATTAAGACTAATGGTTTCGTTACCTTGCCCCAAAAACTGTTGCGCAGGGCGCAGGCCGATACGGCCATTGCTAGCCCAGCGATAATTAACATTACGACTGAGGGTACTGTACGGCAGTGTTTGCAGTTGAAATACAAATAAACCCAGTGCAAGCATCATCATATTATCCTCATGAAATAAGGTTAGAGGTCATTGAGTTGTAGGAATAGGCGCTGCTATTCGGGCTGTATTTTCTCAGTGCCTCTTCGATGTATTGCTTAATCACGTCGAGGTTACTGTTTTCGGGTACGGTAATAGTGATGTTATTGACCACGCGCTGGTCAAAATAACGTTGTGATGAATTTGGCGAGAGCGCGTTGTAATGGCCGTTCGTCATGTCGGACTGCAAACTGGCGTGGTTTTCCACGTTGCTTTGGTTCATCAGACCCGGCTGGTTGAGCAATTGCATCGCGGGCCCTGAGAGCGCCTGCAGATTATCAAGCCCGCCCTGAAGCGCCGGGCTGCCATCACCGTCATTCAGATCCGCATTACTTAAGGCGGATATCATCATGCTGGTCTCTTCCGTACCGATGAATGACTCCTGGGCGGTGCCGGTGAGGGCGTTCAGTCCTTCGGCGCCGCTCTGCGATGTTGCGCCAGTACCCATCTGCGCCAGGAGGTTGGTCGGCAGATTGAGGCCTTGTTGCGCGTTCAGCAATGACGTGACATTACCTGGCAGAGAGGCGGAAGCCAGTCTGGCAAAAGGCACCAGACCGGCGATATGTTGTTGTGCCTGCATGGCGGCAGTGGCGGATAAATAGATGCTGTTGACACCGTCACTGGCCTGGGCAATAAGCGATTGCGTCACGCCCGTACTCGGGTTCTGACCTGAGCGAGAGAGGCCACTATTGCCGGCTTGTGACAAATGATGGGCATTTTTCAATGCCGCATACGTTGGGTTCAGCGCCGCGGTGATGGCATCGAACCGCCTGGCGAGATTACCCAACATCCCCAGTTGTGCGGCGGCAGAAGCCCTGCCGCCTTTTTTTCCGCCAGAGCGAGTGCTTTTCTGCGCACCGGCCGCGATTGATGTACCGCTGTTGGCGAGCTGACCGGCTTTGCTCAAGAAATCCAGCAATACGCTGTTGATTTTATTCAGATACACATTGTCTCGCAGCGGTGAGAAAATGCTGTTGTCCGGAGCGTTGTTGCGCGGTGTTGCCGCAGACCCCGAACCTGGGGAAGTTGATGGCTTAGGCACCGTCTTTTGCTTAGGCATAGTCTTGTCCACTTCGTTGTAGCGCCCGGCCACGCCAGTTAATCAACTCTGCCAGGCTCATGGGGAAAAGTTCTGATGGCGGCCAGTGGAACACCACCGCAATATCCGCCATCAGATCGTCAACCGTGAGGCTCGGTGGGGGCGTTAGCGTACCGAGCCCGGTGATAAAAAACTGATCACCTTACCGGCGAATTCGAGCAGATCAGGCAGTTCCAGCCCCATCACGTCCGCCTCGGTCAAGGCCGGGTAGGTGATGCGAGGCAGCAGTTTAATCAACGCTTCCACATCGGCGCTCGCCAGTGCCGCCAGCCCGATGCCACGCAACGTACCTGCCGTTGGCGTGAGCAGCGTAATCGCGTCGATCTGTGTATCGCCGCGTTTAATCGGGGCGTTCAGGGTAATCACGTGGTGTTGTACAGTGTTTTCAGCCGTCATAATAAAGACTCCCGTTTTATCAATAAGAATGGCCAGCCGTAGCTGGCCATGAAGCGGTCATTACAGACCGATATTGCGGCGGTGCTGTTCCAGACGGTCAACGCCGTTGACTTTTTCGATCATGTTGATGGTGTCGATTTCAATCATGTCGACGCCGTCAATGATCAGTTTGTAGTAGGTACACTGGGTGGAAACACGGACATCGGTTTCTTCGCCTTGCTTGGATTCGCCACTGTCAATCGACTTGTGGCGGCCGCGCAGTACAATTTCAACAGCGGTGATGTCACCGGTGTCGTCACGCTGGTAAGAACCGGCGAAACGCAGCGGAACGGCGTCGGCACCCGGCAGAGAGTACTGGCTCCAGAAGGCGCTGTCCGGCAGACCGCCCATGTTCCATTCCATCACCAGGGCGTCGTTGTCCAGACCGAAATCCACCGGCGCGGAACCTTGCATACCGCCGCCACGGTAGTTTTCCAGTTTGCGGGTCAGTTTCGGCAGGGTGACGGAATGCACCTGGCCCATGTAGCTCATACCGTTGTTGAACAGGTTGAGATATTTAAGTTTACGTGGCAGTGCCATGAGTCTGTCGCTCCTTAGCTGTTAACAGATGCGGCCAGGTTCACCAGATACTTGTCGGTGATACGCTGACGCAGCGTGAGGTTTTCCAGTGGCGGCACCGGGGTGTACTCGTAGTCGATGTACAGCTTGCCTGCCTTCAGCGTTTCCTTGTCGTTGGCGCTTTCATCGAACCAGCAATCGGCGTCGATAATGTAGCCATTGGATTTCAGCTCGCGGAATTTAGCCTTGATACCTTCGATGATGTCGCGGATCAGGGTGGCAGTTACCGGTTTGTCGACCGCCCACATGTGCGCTTCGGCCATGGTGTCGGCCAGTACCTGCGCCGTGCGGGTGTAGTTTTCAAACAGGAAAAGCGGATCGTCGGAGCAGGTGCGGTTACCCCAGAAGCGGAAACCGTCCTTGCGTACCAGCGTGGTGACGCCAGCCTGGTTCAACAGATCGGCATCGCTACCGATGGTCTGCAGGTCCCAGTACACGCTGGCGGAGATGCCGGTAACGCCGTTAACGCCGACGTTAGACAGGGTTTTATGCCAGCCAGTTTCCTGGTCGATTTTGGCACGCAGGCCCAGTGCACGTGCGGTGGCGTAAGCTGTTGCACTGGCGTTAGCCGTGGTGTCCCAGGCAACGAAGTCCGGCCAAATCACCATCAGTTCGCGCTGGCTAAAGTTGCCGCGGTATTTGATGGCGTCAGACAGGGTTTTGCAGCCATAAGCGCTCACGTAACCGAAGGCGCGCAGTGACTGGCAGATAGCCGCCAGCGCGGTAGCGACAGGCTGGGAATCCAGCCCCGGCACGCCGAGGATACGCGGTTTCACGCCAGTCACGGCCTGAGCGTCCAGCAGGGCTTTCATGCCGGTGTATTTACCGTTGGCATCGGCGCCGCCGATGATGTTGGATACCGTTTCAGCCTCGTTGGCGCCTTCAGCTACGCGAACGACTACCGTAACCGGTTTGGTCTGGTCACCGATGGCCTGCAACGCAGCAGCCAGGGTACCGGTTTTACCGGCTTTGCCTGCGGCGGTCAGTACATCGGTAATCAGCACCGGTGTATTCAGTGGGAAAGTGGCGGCGTCAGCATCCGGTCCAGTACAGACCATACCGACGATCGCGGTTGATACAGTTGAAATGACGCGGGTACCGTCGTTGATTTCGACGACCTGCGTACCGTGATGAAAATCACTCATCAAGAATGTCTCCTGTTGTGGGGTGCGAGTAATAGTGCCTTGCTGGAAAAAAGAAGGCATCCGAATGGGGTTTGGTATCGGATGGCACAACAGGGGAATAAGTGAGGTGTTTAAATTATTATTAAAAACAGGTGGTTGAGTGAAAATAAAAAAGATGCCGTTGGAGTGACAACGGCATCTTTGGCAGGGACACACCTCAGCAAAGGGCGTCAGTGTGAACGCTGAATCAGGCTGGCATGGTTGGCCAGTCAATCGCGGGCGCGGCAGACAGAACCACCCGGTTTAACAAGACCAGATAGGTTTTCCAGTCCTTCAATGCCTGAACTTCCTGTTCGCTCGCCATGTTCAGCTCAACCGCGTACTGCAGTACGGTCAGGCGTTTTTCCGCTTGTGCCAGGTAACTCGCCTGCTGCTGTTGAGCGGCAGTCAGCTGAGCGGCCTGTTTTGCCTTTTCATCCGTTACCCAGTTGTCACCTTGCCAGACATCATAGTCGGTTGTCGGTGGCAAGAGCGTCAGGGTATCGGGCAGGTCGCCGAGTTGGCTTATCTGGGTGGGTTGACGTGTCTGTTTATCGTAGGCGGTCTGCCCGCGATAATTGACAATGCTTTCCCAGGTTAACCCGTCCTGACTGCGCACGGTCGTGTGACCAGCTTGTTCATCCGGTGGCGTATCCGTAAAACTGTGTGCCGGAATGCCAACACCTTCCATCAGGTATTCCCGGGTACTACCGATATATTCCCGTGTTTGCGGGTCAATATGGTAAACCTGAATATACCCATTACTGACACTCAGCCCTTGTTCATTCAGCTGCGTCGTATTTTCGTTTTGTGTTGTCATGATTAACCTGCCTTGACGATATAGCTGAAGGCGATATTGCGTGGGCGGGTTTCATTTCCACCTGTCAACGAGGTTAACTCGCGTGATGTTGAAACACCGGATTGACTGAAATCCTCAATATTGGCGCTAGGCTGATCATTTGCGTATCCATACACCGCGCCATTCCACTTACTGGGATCAGAAACGGGCATCATATGGTTATGCGATTCAAGCATTCCTGACTGTGCGCTTAGGATCTGGCGATTGGTATCGACACCACGCCCGTCATCCCAGCCACGAATAAATTCGCCGCGCAGATCCGGTAACGTGCCAGCAGGGTACAATTTCGCCAGTTGTGGGTATTTGGTTTTATCAAACGCCTGACCGTTACATTTCAGCCAGCCTTCCGGCGCATCTGCCAGCGGCCAGGCTTGCGGGATACCGACCAGGTCTTTCAACCCGTCGGTCGTGGTAGGTTGCGTTGCTGGGGTATCTTGCTGGCTATCCTGGCACTTGGCACATCCAATGGTAATACTGCCGATATTAATCGGGCTGTTTTTGTACAGATTCTCTTTACCCAAGATCAGGTCCAGTGAACAAGGGGAGTTACTTTTTTCCATGTGTTTTCTCTCAATATGAATGATGTTGTTAGCGCGAGTGATATCGCGCTTTTATTATTTTTTGAAAACACAACGCATGCATTGAATGCCTGTTTTGGGGTGGGTGGCAAGACATGTAGTGACTTCATTCTTATAATGTAAATTATAAGAATGAATATTTTTTATATTGAAATTATTTTCTGATGAATGGATTCTTTCGTGGCAGGAAAATATTTATAAATGGTTTTGGCCGACACCCCAATGATATTGGCGATTTGCCAGCGTGTTGCACCATTACTTAACAATGTTTTGGCATGATCAATCGCATCGGGTGTCATAATGCGACGCCGCCCACCGATGCGACCGGCGGCTTTGGCCGCCGCTAATCCCGCCCGGGTACGTTCGATTATCAACTCGCGTTCCATCTCTGCCAGTGCACTCATGACATGGAAAAAGAAGCGGCCAGCAGGCGTGGAAGTATCAATGGCATCTGTCAGGCTGCGAAAATGAATACCACGACTTTGCAGGTCAGACACCATGGTAATCAAATCACGCACACTGCGGCCCAGTCGGTCCAGTTTCCAGACAATCAGCGTGTCACCACGCTTGAGTTTACGCAATGCGCGTTTAAGTCCCGGTCGCCTGGCGTTTTTGCCGCTGGCCTGATCTTCGAAAATCAGCTCACAATTTGCACTATTCAGTGCATTTTTCTGTAATTCGGTGTTTTGATCGCTGGTCGATACCCGGGCATAACCGATAAGCATAACGTAACCTCCTGAAAAGGCTGATTGTATTTATCTCCGTGCTTTCTCGCAAACCTGGGTTTAAGCGACACGCTGAAAATCGCCGATATCGTCGGCATCCCACTGCCCTGGCCACAGGCGACGCCGCCTGCTGGCTGGCTGAAATGCAACGGTCAGGCTTTCGACAAAAACGCCTTCCCGAAACTGGCACAGGTCTACCCTGGCGGTGTGCTACCGGACCTGCGTGGTGAATTTATTCGTGGCTGGGATGATGGGCGTGGGGTGGATGCGGGGAGAGGGCTGTTATCAAGACAGGCACCGACCCTTATTACTGCTAACATCGGCCCTGATGTAGCACAATTGTTAGTAGTTGAAGGATCCACCGCTAACACAGCGACAATTGCTGAGTTTAATCAATCAATGCAAACCGATACGATCGTAGATGCTGATTATGGACCAGCATTGAAAGGTTATTCTTATGCCATAAATGGATACGCTTATACAGGAAATAGCAATCAGAGAAGTGTCGATACGAATGCTAATCGCCCATTAAACAATAATCCCTACTTTATTTCTGGCGGTTCTCGCCCCCGCAATATCGCCTTTAGCTATATTGTGAGGGCGGCCTGACGGTTGAGTTGATTTCCCCACTTGCCGTATAGACCCCATCAATACGCGATTACGCGGTGAGGAAACTCGCCGCGTTTTCTAAAGTAATCGGCTATGGGGATTGTCATACAAGCGTCGTATTGCCGTCTTAGTGTAATCTCGCCACTTCTCTATCACGGGATTCAACTATGCGCTTTGGCTTACCTCTTCTCCCTATGATGCTGTTAACCCATGCAGTCTACGCTGCCGACATTCAAACCGACCAATACCAGATTACCTTTCCTGATAATGATCGGGTGGGTTATCACGGCAAATGGCAAGCGCGTTTTCCGAATGGTTTTCCAATGGGTGTCGGTTCCGGGTTGTCATTTATCAGGCGTGAGGGGGACAAGCTGATATTTGTTACCGTCACTGATCGTGGGCCAAATGCAGATGCACCGGAATATCAGGGTAAAGAGGCGAAAATATTTGCCGCTCCTGATTTTACCCCTGCAATTATGACGATTACTGTGGATACTAAAAGTGCACAAGCCACGGCGTTACATCCATTGCATGATGAATCGGGTTCTGTCAGCGGTTTGCCATTACCAGGCACGTTGATAGGTACAACCAATGAAGTGGCACTCAGTGATGTGTTGCAAACGCTGCCAAACGACCGTCAGGGATTAGATACTGAAGGGATTACACCCGATGGTCTGGGAGGATTTTGGATCTCAGATGAATACGGCCCATTTCTTATCCAGACTGATACACAGGGTAAGATCCTGAAAAAAGTGGGTCCAACCCCATTAAATGGCGAACAGGGTATCGCCAGTGGTCTCCCGAACATTCTTAAATGGCGGCAACCTAACCGGGGCTTTGAAGGTATCACCCGAATGCCTGATGGACGCATTCTTGCGGCGGTACAAAGTACACTGAATATCGATGGGAAAACGCAAAATAAAGCACTGTTCACCCGCCTGGTCAGTTTTGATCCTGCAACAGGTAAAACAGCGATGTATGGTTATCCGCTGGATGCCGAAAAATGGAAGAAGACTGGAGATGCCAAAATTGGTGACATGGTCGCGCTGAACGATCATGAAGTGTTGGTGATTGAACAAGGGGCGGATAAAGACCAGGTCATGCACAACCTTATTTATCGTGTTGATCTGGATGGGGCCAGCGACTTGACCTCGTTGGATTCGACACAGCCCCCAGAGTGGAACGATGCCGAAACACTGAAAACACGCGGTATTGTACTGGCGAAAAAGCAGAAATTGGTCGATTTACGCCAGCTAGGCTGGAAGCCGGAAAAAGCAGAAGGGCTAGCGCTGATTGATACCAGCACGCTGGCGGTAACCAATGACAACGATTTCGGTTTACAGTCTGTGCTGGTCAATCCTGCCAACGGTGTAAAGAAAATTGGTAAATATCAGGTGGGGTCTGATGGCAAACTGTCGTTAAATGGCCAGCAGGTCAATACCCAACTGGAGCTGGAGCCACTGCCTAAAGATGAGGCAACCAGCCAACTGTGGATTATTCATCTTCCCCAGCCACTCCAGTAAAATCCAGCAACTTACCGGGCAGCGTTTCTTCTAAGGAAGCGCTGCTTTTTCATTGTTACACAAAATTTTCTCAGCATCGTATTTCCCTATCGGAAATAATTGTTTACAGTGTAAGCCATTGTGAACATTTGCGGTATTGTTGGAGAAAAAGCGTGACAGGTTCCACCGCGATTGACGTACGCCAGCTGATTAACCAGCGCCCGCTTGGCGCTTACCAGAAACTGATCGTTCTCCTGTGTTTTTGCATCATTGCGCTTGACGGTATGGACATCGCCATCATGGGGTTTATTGCTCCTTCGCTGAAAACGGCGTGGGGAATTGGCAATGCAGAGTTAGCCGTGGTTATCAGCGCTGCTTTGATTGGCCTGGCGGTAGGCGCCATGGTGTCTGGCCCTTTAGCGGACTGGCGTGGGCGTAAAACTATCATTATCGTCAGTGTATTTCTGTTTGGGCTGTGGACGCTGCTGACAGCGTTTTCCGAAAACCTACAGCACATGGTCATCTTTCGCTTTTTGACCGGGTTAGGTCTGGGCGCGGCGATGCCAAATGTGGGTACGCTCGTCTCAGAATTTGCTCCGGAGAAAAAACGCTCCTTCATCATTACCGTGGTTTTTTGCGGCTTTAGTTTCGGTGCCGCCAGCGGTGGATTTGCTGCATCCTGGATGATTCCACAGTGGGGCTGGCATTCTGTCTTACTGCTGGGAGGGATTTTGCCGTTGTTATTGGTGCCGTTCCTGTTGCTAAGGCTACCCGAGTCGGTGCGCTTTTTGGTTAGCAAGCGTGCAGACTCACGGCAGATACACCACATTGTGGACAAGATAGCCCCCGGCGTGACCCAGGTCGATAGCCTGTTTGCCATGCCGACAGCAGAGAAACCACCGGCGTTTGCCGTGCGACTGGTGTTATCACGCTCTTATCGTTTCGGCAGTATTATGCTGTGGGGTGGCTATTTCTTTGGCCTGTTCATGGTGTATCTGCTGGGAAGCTGGTTGCCGACCGTTATCAAAGAAGCAGGCATGAGCGTGACCGAAGCGACCGTCATCACCGCACTTTATCAGGCAGGCGGTACATTCGGTTCGTTATTTGCTGGCTGGCTGATGGACCGGGTTAACCCACATCTGGCGCTTGGCATCATTTATGCCGCTGGCGGTGTTGCCACAGCAATGATTGGCGTTACCCATGCCTATTTCGTGCTCCTGGCTGTGGTGGCTTTCAGCAGCGGTTTCTGCCTTAACGGCGCCAACACCGGCATGAATGCGCTTTCTGCGCGTTATTATCCGACTGAGGCCCGAGCCACCGGTTCCGGCTGGATGCACGGCATTGGGCGCATGGGAGCCATCATGAGTGCGTTTGCTGGTGCACAGGTAGTCAGTATGGGGTGGGGGTTAAGTGCGATGTTCACTATTCTTGCCATTCCTGCGTTACTGACATCGCTGATGATCTTCGCTAAGGGGCAATTTGGTCATAATCGTCCCCCCATCGCAGAATTGAGTTATTAGCGTTGAGCTATTTTAGTTTAGCGTTGAACAATTAATGCATTCACGCCCGGTCAGCCGGGCGTTTTTGTTATCAGATAAGCCAAATTCGTCACCGGCTACGTTTAGCATGCCTCTCGCGATTATCCTGTCGGGCTTGCTCTGATTTTCTCAGCGACACATAACAAGCACCAGTACCACCATGAAATGGCTGAGCAATACAGCATGCCTGTACCGCATCAAACTGCTGCAACCAGCGAAACAGGTAGTTGCGCACCACGTTGGCGTGTGACTTATCATGGTGACTTTTACCATGAATGATCAACAAATTGCGTAAATTCTCCTGCTGTGCCCGTAACATGAACGCGAACAAATTCTGTCGACAGGTTTCGATTGGCTGGCGCAACAAGTTCAGGCTGGCATCCAGCGCATATTTTCCCTGACGTAATTTGTCCACCACCCCTTGCTGGATGCCTTCTCTTTTGAATTCCAATGGTGTGTCACACGAAACCAGATCCAAAAATCCAGTAATCAGAAAATTATCCAGCTCGGGTTCTTGCACATGATGAGGCGTCACATTCGGGAGAGAGGACTTCAGGTGAACGACGGTTGAGGACGGCTTCAGCGGTTTGACATCGTCCATGGCGTTTAGGAATAGGGCTTTTTCGTCAGGCGTCATCGTGTCACTCGCTATTATCTACTTCACTGCCTCTCTACTATAACCAGAGCGCCAGTAAATATCACCCAGTTAGCCGAAACGCGGCGAGTTTCCTCACCGCGTAATCGCGTACTGATGGGATCTATACGGCAAGTGGTGCGGCAAACTCAACCGTCAGGCTGCCCTCACGATATAGCTAAAGGCGATATTGCGGGGGCGGGTAGCCCCATAACCAAATTGCCAGCCATATGAATCCAGATCTTGTGCTCCCGACGATTCTACATTTAGAGCGGCTCGAAGCATGTCATAATCTGCCTTATTTACGATATCAAACCCCATAGATTTATATGTATTAGCGCTATCGTTATTACCATGTATCAGTGTTCCCACATTTACTGAAGTTAAGTTGGGATCTGAAACGGTCAGAGTTCCTTTTTGCCAGCTTAATAATTCACGGGCAACATCCACCCCACGCCCATCATCCCAGCCACGAATAAATTCGCCGCGCAGGTCCGGTAACACCCCTCCGGGGTAGACCTGTGCCAGTTTCGGGAAGGCGTTTTTGTCGAAAGCCTGACCGTTGCATTTCAGCCAGCCAGCAGGCGGTGTCGCCTGTGGCCAGGGCAGCGGAATGCCGACGATATCGGCGATTTTCAGCGTGTCGCTTAAACCCAGGTTTGCGAGAAAAGCCGATTTATCGGCGATATCGGCACCGTTTTGCTCTTTGAGCAACGCGGTGTTTTTGACAAATGCGGTGGTGGCCAGCTGGGTGGAGTTTGTGCTTTTGTCCGCAGTCGGGGCACTTGGCACGCCGGTCAGGGCTGGGCTGTTGAGTGGGGCGTACTGTGGGTGAGGGTTGGCGGCGGTGACATGCGCGTTGAGTTGACTATCGGCGTATGCTTTCACCTCAATCGCTTTATCATCGACGTACTGTCGTGTTGCCAAAACTACCGCCGGGTCGATTTTCAGGGTGATGGCGTCAGCGCTATTCACAATCAGGATCATGCGGACGGTTTGTACCCGGCCTGAGCCTTCTTGCAACTGCGGTTTATAGGTGTCGGCGCAGTTTGCTACGGCAATCAGGTCGCCGTCGCTGTCATACAGGCCGATTTCGCGAATCCACCAGCCGCCTTCGGTTTCAGGAATAACCTGCTCGGCGATGATTTGGTTCGTGTTTTGGGGATCGACACTCAGTGCATTGAGCGGTGCACGACGTTTCTCGTTGACCAACTTGGTTTGGGCTGGCGTTGGGGTTGGCAGGCTGCCGCCGCCATCGCCCACGGCCATTTGCGTGATAGCCAGATGGCTACCCAACGCGGTGGCGTTGGCCAACTTCGCCGCGCCGATATTCGTCAGTAAAGCAAAGTATTTTGTACTCATGCAGATTACTCATACGGTTAACAGGGTAGGATGCCGTAGCGGCATCGGGGATGCTGGGGTGCTGACTGGTGATAACCAGCCGGCTGAACCCCGGCTGTGATTGCGTCACGGTAGTATGCGAGAGTGTCTGCCAGGCCGCATCTGGTGGGTGTTGGCGCAAGGCGCAGACAACATCGGGGAGGGGGCATAAAAAAAGCCAGCGCAGGCTGGCTTGGTGAGGAGCGTGGATTAACCGCCGACGTTCAGGTCGTCAATCAGATGAATCGCACCACCGGTGAATTCTTCACCCGAAATGCTGATGGTTTCCGGGAAGTAGGGGTAGATGGTTAACTCATCACCGCTGTAAGAGCTGGCGCCCAGCGAGACGGTACCTTGCGTGTCCAGATTGATATTCAGCCCCAACATCTGACGGCTGACGGGTTTGGCATCGGCAATCAGTCGCTCCAGTTCCTGAAAGGACTCCTCGGTAATGCCCGACTCCTGGATGCCGATATCCAGCCGGAAGGTGCCGGGAACGTCGCCGGTTTGCCACCACTCTTTGATGCGAATCAGGTATCCCAGCGGTTCAACCACCCGGCGCAGTGCGCCGATAGTGCCCTTATGCCGGTGGATAAAAAACGCATCTTTGATGACTTTTCGTTTGACGGATTCTGACCAGCTTTCATCCCAGCGGTCGACCGACCATGTCCAGGCCAGATAGGGCAACAGCTCGACCGGGCAGGTGTCGGGATTCCAGATCTGGCGCAGGGGAATCGGCACGTTTTCCACACTGGCGCCGGTCGTCGCGACCGCATGCTCCAGTGTGGATGAACCGGGGGGAAGCAGGGGGCTTTTATTCATCCGTGCCCCCCAATATCAAGGTATAGCCAGTGCAATGCGACGCCTGGGTATCATCCAGTACGATGTCCGCTGCCGGGCTGGCTAACTCTACCCGCTGAACGCCTTCCACATGCAATGCCGCGTAAATGGCCGATCGGCGGATGTCGCGTCCCAAGCGGTGCTGGGTGGTGACGTAACTCTGTAGCTTCTTCTCGGCAGCAGCACGTATCGGTTCGGCTTCCGGGCCGGGATACAAATACAGCGTGGCATTGATGTCGTAAGGAACAATCACCGCCGATTTGACGGTGACCCGATCTGCCACCGGCCTGACATCTTCGGCGTTGAGTGCGGCGTTAACGGTGGCGATGAGCGCGTCGCTGGCGGTACCGTCATTTTCCCGCGACAGGACCGATACCAGCACCTCGGCAGGACCAGGGCTAATAACCGAAATATCGGCGACCTGGCCGCTGGCGCTGCGCCCATGAAACTGGTAAGCACCGATGGAGCCCGCCACACTCAACCCTTCATAAGCCTGCTGGATACGCAGGCGAAAGTCGGTATCAGACTCCATCACTGCGGCGGTCGGGGGAACGGTGGTCGCGTCGGCTGGGGTGATCACCAGTCGCGAGACGTTAACGTTAGCACCTAGCTGATCCAGGTCGTTGCCACGGGAAAACGCCAGCATCCCAGCCTGAGCGGCTTCGTTGATGCGCTGGCGTAACAGGAGTTCGCGATAGGCGTTTTCCTGCAGCAGTTTTACCAACGGCTCTGACTCCAGTGTCAGGGTACGTGCAATGGCGGCACGTTCATCGTCACTGTAAAGCGATAACAGCGTTTCCTTACGTGAGGCGAACAGGGTTTCATAATCCAGCGTTTCCACGACGCTTGGGGCGGGTAACTGACTTAAATCGATAATGGGCATGATCTCAGCTCACAGGAATGGTTAACGAAAGGGATGTGCCGTTGCCGGACAGCGTGCCGGAAATATCCACAATCAACTGGCCGTCGTAGTGGCTTTCCATTGAGATGGACGTCAGCGTCAAGCGAGGTTCCCACTTCAACAGCGCGACATAGCAGGCTGCCTGAACCTGTAGCTTCAGGGCGGGTGTCTGCGGTTGGTCGATAAGCGTGGACAGCAGCGAGCCATAATCGCGCCGCATGACCCGGCTGCCTTGTGGGGTGGTCAGAATATCGCGCACGCTCTGGCGCAAATGCTCCAGATCGCTCAGGCTGACGCCGGTGTTGCGATTCATGCCGGTGTACGATGTGCTGGTCATAAAGGTCCTCCTGTTGTGCCGCCGCCACTTTGTACGCCGCCGTGTTGATGGGTATGGACCACCACGCCATTGGAGGAGAAACTGCCCCCTGAATGGGTGACGCTGCCTGTGATGCTGCCGCCTTGCTGTACTTCGATGGTCTGAGTAATCAGCTTATGTGTACAGACGACTTCCGGAGTATCCAGCGTGATGCGTTCGCTGGCGTTGATGGTGACGTTTTTTGTGGTAACGGACACGGATTCTGCCGCAACGACAGTGGCGGTTTTGATGCCGGTGACGGTCAGTGCGCCGTTCGCTGGTTCATATTCCATCACGGCACCATCGGGAAAACGGATGTGGCAGGCATCCGCAGAAACCGATGGTGCAGGGTGGTTATCGCTATAAATACCCGGTACGACAAAAGCCGTATTGAGCTCGCCTCCTATAGCAAGTATGAGTACCTGTTCACCCACCGACGGCGCCCACCATTCGCGGGAACTCCCCGCGCGACGGGACAGCCAGTGGAGCCATCCGGTGACCATGCCACCGGTCTGCACGCGACAGCGCGCCTGTTGGGTATCAACTTCAGTAACGACGCCGATACGAATCAGGTTACGCAGCGCACGCTGGATTTCGGAGAGATATTCGTATGTATTCATGCTGGGAAGCATGCGTCTTCCCGGTGAATGAGACAATTGTCCGCGGTTGTGTGGCTACGGATACCACCGGTAGTTGCATCACTCGTCGAGAGGTAAACGCTAAATAACATGTCGTGTGTTATCGGCGAATAACCTGGCGTGAGAGATAAGGGAAAATAAATACGAAAAAAACGCCGATAGAATGGTGATGACAAATTGGAGATAAATAAAATAATAAGAGAGTAATATCCGGAATCACTATATGACAGAGGGGGGTGTATCTGAGGCAGAATTGAGGTAATAGTAAAAAATAGGCCGCTTTCACAACGGCCTTTATGGGGATAGTGTTATTTCAAACGATCAGTTGCCTTTCCATTGACTGATCAATTCCCCAGCGATATAGAGCGCGGTGGGCCGACTAACTGGTTCAGGCGGAGTGGGTTCCGGTTCGTAATTGACCTGCACTGTCTGGTTTAGTTCGCTGACGCGATTACGTTCTGTCAGGTTAAGGCGAATAGACAGCGTGCTGGTATTATCGGCATTATTATCAACGGTGAAACTAATACCTTTATTGCGAATGCTTTCCCGCGTCAGTAAATCGGGCTGGTTTTGGCGCACCCAAAGTAACAGTGTGACGAAAAGTGTATCGGGGTTATCAGCGAAATTATTCAGCGTCAGCAGCAGCTGATAACGGTATTCGAATGACAGTGAGGGCTCCTGCAACGCAGCAATTTCACCTTCCTGGATCCGAAACTGTAATACATTACTCAATGACGGTAATGCTGTAGTCAGTGCAAGTCTGAGGCTTTGCGGTTTTTGCATAGTAAGGTTCCTGGTGTGGCGGCGATCGTCAGCGTAGGCTGATTACTCCCAAATGTTGATACTTTCCTGAGAACTGGACACGCTGATATCGGGCAGGGTAACGGCAGTGCCGTGTGGCAGAATGGGGCCAAGATCTGCCAGTCCTGGGTTGGACTGCATGACGGTTTCAACTACACCCTGCGTACGGCCGTAATAGCGGTAACAGAGCGCATCCAGCGAGTCGTCCTGATGAGCGTAGACTTTCATGTGACACCTTTGAGTGCATATAAAATAAGGCCGAATAAAACGGGTCGTTTCTGATTCGTTATCCTCCCGAGGATCAGCCTCAACTGCAATGCAGGCGCGGTGTGGTGCTGATAGCACAACAACATATATACCCGTCATACTTCAAGTTGCAGGTGTGTTGGCTGCGTTACTCGGCCCATAAACGGGCCTCGCCCTTCGGGCCGCTGCTTGCCGCATTACAAGGCTCTAATGAGCCTTGCCCTAAAGGGCCAACGCGTTGCGTTGTTCAACACGCATGCGTGTTGTCCTGCAACTCGAATTATTTAGGGTATAAGCGCGTTGTTCTGTCATTTGAATTATTGAAAGGGAAGATCGGGTGTGTTTTGGCGGATATGACAGAACCTATCCCACCAGGCTATTTCCTCCATTATCATGCCTGTTGGGATAGGTCCCTAATTTTGCCTTGCTGTATAAAACGAAAAAATATTACCAACGAACAGGTCTGCACTGAGTCAGTTATTACAATTCATGCCAAAACGTATATTCCGGGTTTAGTCGGATTGGCCGCTATTATCAAACGGTCTGGATACGAAAAAAGATGTTGCTGTGTATAAGTCTGGCGCATTGGCCACAGAGAAAATCCATTAATTTGCCCGTGCCTCCGGTTAAATAACCAGGAGTTTCACGTCGGCCGTTATTATCCATTGCAATCCCTCACAACGATTGTTGCTCTAACCATGCCTTTAGCTGTTGCCCATCACCACTGCTCTTCAGAAATTGCTGATAATCACTATGCGGGAGCTCGCCGTGAGATAAGTCGGCGATTAGCGACATGGCGATTTTCATTTCTTCAGGATTGCATTGTGATATTAAAGACATATCGGCAATTAATCGAATCCTTGACAAGGTCAGCTCTCTGCTTTCAGTCTGTTCCACGGTACCTCTTCCATTGTGAGACTGTATTTATATACAGTACTTTATTCAGTAATATTCGTCAACTCATAAGTGCAGGACCTGTGTGTCCATGATGCGCTTTCCATCAACGTCGGATATAGCTTTATTCCTAATTTCATCAATCAGTTGCCCGTCAACGCTTACCCTGGCGCCGCGAACCAGCGCTTCCCGTTCCCAGCGTGAAAGGTGAAGGCCTTGTTGTCTGAGCCAGGGGCCTAACGACGCCAGTTTGTCACGCTGGAAATAGGTTAATCGTGCTGAAGGAACACGAGGAATATCACGGCATGACGACGGGAGTGCGGCTGGTGAAATCACCCCCCCACAGTTATTGACAGAACTCCAAGGGAGAGCAGGGCGATGCCTGTCGGTTTCGTCGTGGTGAGTAGTACGGTTTTTGGCCACGATTCGCCATTCATCTGGCCGGGTGGGGAAGACGCGTTCACTGCCGCACTGGACAGAAAAAATACCGACGGTACGCACGATCGTTTCATCATAAGCGTTGAGTCGTTCGCTGGCGGCTCTGGCGACGCGAACCGACTGGCATTTTCGGGCAACGTTGGCTCCCCCTTGCGCTTCAATATAGGCAGCAAAGTCGCCGTGGTCGGCGGCATATCTCACGCGTTCGGCTTGATCGCCCAATGCGCCAGCCAGAGAACGGCTGCGAATGCGCCGACATTCCCGATAGGCACCGACGGTAGGCAGGCCAATAAAATGAAACTGGGGGATGCGCCACAGCGATGCCCATGCAGAGGCGGCCACTGCCATATCCTTCAACGGTTTTCCCGTTTCATTGTCTGTTTCATCGTCCAATGCGTAGCCATCGATATTTTTGGCAATATATTTGGCGACATACGCTGTGGCACCTCCTTTGTTAATGTGTTTGCAGTCAAACAAGCGTTGCGTTGCGCCGCTATTTTCCTGTTGCAGCACATAACGCCGCAGGATGTCGACGATCGCCTGACGCTGCGCGCGCTCGCAATACAGCATCAGGTGCCAGTGCGGCGTACCATCATGATGCGGTTCGACGACCCGCAAACCGTAAACGGATAATTTGCGGTCTTTGAGTGCCGTACGAATTTTGCTCCAAAGTTTGACCAGATAATGTTGAGTCATTTTGGGCGATGGGCAATCCGGCATCCATCCGGTGTTGGGCAATACCTGGTCGTGATTACGGGTACGAGTGGGGTGGTAATGCCCAGGGGCCGTTAGCGTGACCAGCATACCGATGTGTTGATGAGCTGTGGCATAACGTTCAATGCCTGCCAGCATCGCCATCAGTTCCATACGGCGAATACTGGGGTTAGCGATACTGGACATGACTTTATCGATCAGATCCACGCGCTCACCGCTGTGGATATTTTCCAGATCACGACTTTTTAGGAAATCGAGTGTCGCCAGTCGGCGGTAGTGACTCTCCTGCCAGGCCTGACGGCTGATAAATGGCGATGCCGCCCGGCTGACTTCGCCGCTGGCAATCCATAACGCTTCACGCCAACGGGTACGCTGGATTTTTAACTGACGTTCCCACCAGCGCGGGGTCACCAGCCGCATGATACCGGCGCAGGCTTGCTCGAGCGTGAGCGTTCCACTCTGGTGGCGATGCCAGTACGCCGGGGTTACGTTCAGTGCCTGTGCCAGCGTCGCCAATTGACCATAGAGACGGGTTTGTATCTCGTCACTGAATAGCGGCATGTGATGATTGCCACTACACGCCTGCAAGTACTGATCACAACGCGCGTTGTAGGCATCATTCATGTGACCGGCGATACGGCTGGCAAATGCAGACAGCACCCGATCCGGCATGTCTGGCAGTTGGTGGTATTGTTCCGCCTCACTGATGAAGCGCGAAGAACGGCGAGTGTTCATCCGATAGCGGGAATTAACGGCGTCGATTCGGGGCCACAGCCGACGATGAACCACCGCTAACAGGTAGTTAAACGCGGCCTGTAGCCCCTGATGTTGCTTGAGATACTCGAAGCGTCGCCGAAAGTGATCAGCGAGGAAACGCGGTAACAGCGCCAGTTGATACAAGACTGCCTGCCCTTGTCGCAGTGTATCTGAAGACAGCGTACTGGATTCGGGCAGAATAGCCGTACGGGGGGCATTCCAGGCATATGCCCAGCGTTGCTCCCCGTTATCGGCACTTTTTTCGCTGTTGTCAGACGTCATAACCAGCCCGCGTGTTGTTTACCCAATGCGTATTTGCCGGATGATCGGCACAAATCGCCGTACCGTTTCCGGTCTGTCAGTTCGTAGATGTTGTTATCAGGACAGCGGCCGGTAATGGCGTAGCCGCTGCTCACGAATTTCCTGGCAGGATACGCAGCACACCACACCGGGAATCGCCAGCCGACGAGCCTCGGGAATCGGCGCTTCACAATCTTCACAGACTAATGCCGATGGGATGACGGGCGCGGTGCGTGCGTGCGCAATTTGTGCATCCAGCAGTAACGCTTGCTGCTCCTGAGAGATGTCCATACTGTCTGCCATCAGTGCGCCTCCCACAGCTGGTGTCGAATGTTTTCTGCTTCCTGTTGCAAGAGCGCTACCAGCTCCTGCGCGGATAAATGCTCCTGACAGGCGTGTTGCGCCAGATTATCCAGATGCTCGCTGTAACGATGAGCAAGGTCGGTGCGCCAGCTATCCTGCGGGCGACTACCCGGTGGGATGAAGCCTGTGCAGTGCCTTTTTTGGTTGTTTTTCATACATTCTCCTGATAATAAGCCGCAGCAAGCCCTGCCAGCCAATGTGGCGGCCTGTCTGGCGGCGGTTGAGTTAACGGCGGTGGTTTTCTGATGAAGTCTGCCGTCAGCGATAAAAACGGGTGCTAGCGAAAATAATGTTCGGGTTTGATACTGGACAGAATGTCGGGGGCATCGCTAAACAGGCTGTGTAATTCACCGGCAGCGCGAACCAGCGCATCTGTCCATTGACAATCCGGCTCATCGATACGCCGCAGCGGGTGGTTGAATTCCCGCGCTGTGAGCCCGGCGTGAAAAAACAGTGTGCGGCGTTCGCCCAGGTTTAACCGGGTAACCAGTGGCAATACATCATTTCTTGCCTTAACGTCCGACCCGCCAAATGCGTTGCGTAGTTCATTTAACGCACTGACAACCCTTTCTCTTGCCATTTCATCCATCTCATCTAGCAGATAGACACACCAACGTTGGTGCAGTGCGGCATGAAAACACAGCGTGCGCCGATAGCGTTCCGAAAGTCGTTGGTAAAACAGGCACGTCTGTTCCCAGCGCGAATCAGCAAAATGTTTTCCAAGCAGCGCCCGCAAATTGGGCGGCAGAGCCTGCAGGTGATTGGCGGTAAAGGCATAATGCGGCTTCATGATGACACTCGCTGGCCGTCACGGCCGTTTGGTCGGCTACCGAACTGAGGGTGTGGGTACTGAACTTTAGTAGAGTTCGAATTTCCGAATTTCGTGGTAAAGTCATTGGTGCCATTCACAACGGTCAAATGGCAGTGCCAATTTGGCAGCGGCTGTAACGTTGTAACAAGTGAAAATGCGTCCGGTTTCCAATCAGGAGTGAACGGCGTTTTTGCATTTGCAAAATCACTGGAACTGGGGAGATTGATTGCGGCACGGTATATATTTCTGATAGCAGGTCGATAGTGCCAGAGATCAGCCATTGCCAATACCGTTTGCGTCGCGTTGTGCAAGCAAGTGAAAGTCGCTGTTACCGGGGCAGGCATAAAATGAGGCATTCGATAATCTATGGCTACCGGTGTGGCGATGACACAAAAAGCACTCACTGACGTAGGATTTTCCTCAGAAATGAGCGATAGAATTGAAATCTCGTCCGACATAAAGCAATATCTCCCCCAGGCTAGGGTGTTCTATGGTGTTACATGTGCTATGTAGACACTATAAAACACGTAACGTGTATATGTAAATACTCGTGAGGTGTTTTTGAATACAAATAGTGATGCCGTGTCTGCGGCCTCCGTACTTGAGCGCATCATGTCAAGCTATGGAGTAAAGACTCAGAAGGAACTGAGCGAGGTAACTGAAATACCTACCAATACAATCAGTAACTGGGTTCAGCGAGGGAACGTGCCGGGTAACATTATTCTTAAATGTGCGCTAGATACTGGAGCCGAAGCAGGATGGCTGGTAACTGGTGAGTTTGCAAATGCGAATGTCTTTGCTCATAAATCACCGCTGAAAGGCAAGGCGCTTTATGAGCAAATTCTATCATCGGGTGGTAAGGCGGTACTGCGTCGTATGCTTGATGCCTATGGCTTTAGTACGCAAAAAGAGTTGGGTGACTTACTGGGCATTGCGCCTGGGACGATCAGCACTTGGATTCGGCGAGATTTCTTTCCTGGGGATGTGGTCGTTACCTGTGCGCTGGATACCGGGGTGTCACTGGCGTGGCTGGCGACTGGTAAAGGGTCGCCGCAACAGCATGATACGCCGGTGAGCCGTCATGATGACGCGGGTATTACCCTGATTCCACGTAACGTACTGAAGACCGGTAAATTGCAGGAGGCAGGGGAGTGGAAAGCCGACCCGCAATGCATTCCTGCTGGCTTGCATGCACCGTTGCTGGTGGAGGGGAGCACCGCTTCCTGGCTGGTGGATACCGGTATTACCAGTATCAGCAATGGACGTTGGTTGCTGGATATTGACGGTAAAAACGATATCTATGATGTGGCGCTGTTGCCGGGGCGCAAAATGCAGGTTGAAGGTGGCGGCTCGCAATTCCAGTGTGGGGTCGATGAAGTCACACCCCGTGGGGTGGTGGTGCTAACGTTGACGCCCAGCCTCTAAAATCAACATCAACACATATGGCGTGCTGAGGTGCGCCGTATGTGTTCTCTCTTCGTCATTATTCTTGTGAATCTGTCGCGGCGGCGGTGATTGTGTTGCTGTCAGTAACGTGTGCCTGCGGTTTCCTACCCATCGTAACGGTATCACGTCAATATTACACGTCTATAAAAATTCATCATCAAATAAGCAGCACGATGCTAACATTATAATTACATTAATTGCTGTGGTTATCACAGTGGAATGAAGCGGCGAATTATAGCTGATTATTATCATGTCGCTTTTTTATTTTTCACATTATTGTTTATACTCATTTTTGGGGTAAAGATTTATTTATTCCACATGATAGTGATTTATTGGATTTTTAATTGAAAAAGATGAGTTGTGATAGTTGTCTAATTATTCAGTGTTCTTGGGTGTTTTTATTAAACTACTATTTATACAGGCCGATAAATTTTTAAGTTGGGATGCGGAGTCATAAAACCTGGGTGGTAGTGAATCTCTGAATTATTACGTGACGATGTTTTTATCCGTCATCGTTGCTATGCGTTATGCCTTGTGCTTGGGTTGCAGGGGAATCAATAGGCTTGCAGTTTGGTGATGGCAGAAATAAATACGCTGGTGATCAGATTACGATAATCATAAACAGGTGATGCTATGAGTATTTTGGGTGAAAAATACGATAATCTTAAAGTGGGAACCCGGCTGTCGCTAGGGTTTGGCTTGGTGCTGTTATTGTCGCTAGTGGTATTGATATCCGGCGTCGTCGGATTTCGAACCATCGATGATAGTAATATTAAGGTGCAGGTGACGAATGATCTTAATGCCACACTGGCGCAAGCGCGCGTCTTGCGTACGCAATTCCAGTTCACGCACGATTACAATGTTATTGAGAAGAATGGGGTGCTGGTTAATAAAATGGTCGACATCCTCACCCAGGCTAAAAATCTGAGCTGGGATAAGAATACCCTGGATGATGTCGAACGTATCGATCAGGATTTGAAAGTCTATAGCACGACACGAGAAGCGTTTATTGCCACCAGCAAAAAGCGTGATACTGCAGGATTGGCAATTAGCCAGGACGACAGTGAAAAAGTGCTGGAAACGTTCCAGAGCCAATGGCAGCAGGCAACCGGGCTCCCTTCTGATACCCAGGTGGTACTGTATCAGCTCGGTGAGCGCATGTCGGATATTCGTGATGTCGCCCATGATTTGTTGCTGGCACCGTCTGATAACACGCTGGCAGTGACCTTGAAGAGTATTGATACGGCGGAAAAAACCATTAAAGAAAGAGCAGGGCAGTTACCAACAGAGATACAAGCCAGCCTGAAAACGGCCTGGGATTATTTTCTGGTGTATCGTCAATCTGCCGGTGCCTATCTGGCAGCATTCCAGGATGAAACCCGTGCCAGTCAGGCCATGACGGCATCGGCGGATAAACTGAATAAAGACGTGTCGGCCCTGTTTAGTCAGCAACTGATCAACTCGACTCAAACTACCCACTCCTCAGAACTAAAAATGATGGTGACCGGGCTGGCGGTAGTGCTGTTTGGCATCATCATGGCGTGGCGTATTTCGGTGCAGATTGTCTCTCCACTTAGACAGGGTTTGTCGGTGGCTGAACGCATCGCCGATGGTGATCTTTCATCATCAGTCAGTTCTTCACGCCGTGATGAGCTAGGCATGTTGATCACTGCCATGGCGAATATGAATGACAAATTGCGCACCATGATTCGGGATATTCGCGAAGGGGTAGGGAATGTGGCATCGGCGTCTGCTGAGATCGCGGCCGGTAATACAGACTTGTCGTCCCGCACAGAACAGCAGTCGGCAGCCGTTGTGGAAACTGCTGCCAGTATGGAACAGTTGACCTCAACGGTAAAACAGAACTCGGAAAACGCGCATCATGCCTCACAGCTGGCCTCAGAAGCCTCACAAAATGCCATTAAAGGCGGTGAGATTGTCAGTAACGTGGTGAAAACCATGAATGATATCTCCAGCAGTTCTAAACGCATTTCCGAAATTACCTCCGTTATCAATAGTATTGCTTTCCAGACCAACATTCTGGCGCTGAATGCGGCGGTTGAGGCGGCAAGAGCGGGCGAACAAGGGCGTGGTTTTGCCGTCGTCGCCAGCGAGGTGCGCAATCTGGCGCAGCGCAGTTCGCAGGCGGCAAAAGAAATTGAAGGGCTGATTCAGGAGTCGGTATCGCGGGTGAATACCGGTTCAGAGCTGGTAGATGACGCAGGCAAAACCATGCAGGATATCGTCCGTTCTATTACCCATGTATTTGACATTATGGGGGAAATTGCTTCGGCATCTGATGAGCAAAGTCGCGGGATTAGCCAAATCGCCCAGGCAGTGACTGAGCTGGATAGCACCACACAGCAAAACGCCGCGCTGGTGGAAGAGTCCTCCTCGGCGGCCAATGCGTTGGAAGAGCAGTCGCAGTTGCTGATGCAGGCGGTATCGGCGTTCCATTTAGGTGACGACTCGCACGCGCGCCATTCTACTCCCGGTGCAACAGCCAATCATCAGGCGCTATTGCTGGGTAAACCGTCGTCCGGCAAATCGAGTCAGTCAGGGCGCAAACACACAGCGAAGACGGATCAGTCGTCTGGTAGTGCTAAACACCATTCTGACAAAGATGAGTGGGTGAAGTTTTGATGTGTGAGTGACGTTTTGATGAGTAGTGAAAGGAAAGTCTGTCCATAATAGTCGGTCTTTATTACATCAGTTTGGGCAATGTCGTTACCGTTACGGCATTGCCCTTTTTTTATGAGATCTGGGTTATGGAAGGTCGTTTATTGGGGACGTGTGTTGAACATCTGTCTGTTGCATCATGTGTAGAGTGAGTCAAGAACAAGGGACGAAGCGCTAGTGGATTAGCGGTCACGGTATTCATGGGCCGGCTTCCAGTACCCGCTGCGAAAATCGTCAATTGGAAAGCAGCCGCCATTACGGATTTGTTGCTCCTCCATGGCGCTCAGACACTGCGGTTCATTGATATAGGTTCCCGCGACCAGACTCTCGCAGTTACCCCCCAGGTAACAGACAAAGATCACCAGTGCGAACATAGATTCCTCAACAGGTTACTACGCCTTGATTGTGAGTGTAGATGAAAAACGTTGATCGGGAACGCCGCAGGCGGCGACCCGGCCAAAGATTAATCGATGGAATTAAAAATTAATCGATAGCAAGCACAAGATTGGCACCATCGCGTACCAAATCACGAGGCAGGGTGTTTTTCAGCCGCTGACCAACACGTTTGCTGAGCCCCAGCGGGGTCTGCTGCCAGGTCAATAATATGTCGTCATGGTCGCTGAAGGCGGGAGGATAAATGTCTTTTCCCCGGAACCAGTCCACGGCCTGCTCGGCAGTAAGCGCGAAGGCGTTCGGGCTCTGCGGGTCGCCCAGTGCCACAATGGCTTCATGCTGCCAGCGATACCCTTTGGCAAAACGCTCCGCCAGTTTGATACCGATACGGGAGAAGCGCATTTTACCCAGCATGAGCTGCAGTGCAGTGGGAAACAACCAGATCTCATCGTCACGCTGCCATAGCTGCAACTGCTGCTCTGACCATCGCAACCCCAAACGTCGTGCGTTTTGGCTAATCAACTGAGCGTCTTTGTTGCTGAGTGGTGTAAATGGCAGCTTGCCCGGTTTGTAATCCGGCGGTGCCAGCGGCGGTACGCTCGCAGTTTTACGCAAGCGCGCCACAAAAAAACCTTCGCTGTCATAAATTTGTGGAAAGACATGCAGGAACCCCTCGTCCGTCAGAGCCTGATGCGCTTGCGGGAAAAGATCTTTTAGCGACTCGATTTCACACGCGCCGGGGAATTGTTGCATTAACCAATGGCACACCTGCTGGTTTTCCTGATGATTCAGGGTACAGGTGGAGTAAATCAGCACGCCGCCCGGCTTCAATGCATGGAAGGCGCTGAGTATCAGGTCACGTTGAGTGGCGGCGATATCAGCGATGCTTTCCAGCGACCAGTGACTCATGGCAGCAGGATCTTTCCTGACCACGCCTTCGCCAGAGCAAGGGGCATCCAGCAGGATGGCGTCAAAGGTTTCAGGCAAGGCGTTGCCGAAGACCCGGCCGTCAAAGTGTGTCAGCGTGGTATTGCTCACGCCACAACGATGCAGGTTGGCGTGCAGAACCTTCACCCGACTGGCGGAGTATTCGTTGGCGACAATCAATCCCTGATTGTTGAGATGGGCGGCAATCTGGGTGGTTTTAGAACCGGGGGCGGCTGCCATATCCAACACCCGCTCTGGGGTGTCATGCCCCATGAACAGCGCACTGACCGGTAGCATCGAACTGGCTTCCTGGATGTAAAACAGGCCGCTAAGGTGTTCGAGCGCATTACCCAGCCGCATGGCTTCTTCATCCGCGTTGAGCAGCCAAAACCCGTCGTGACACCAGGGTACTGCTTCCATTTCCCAACCGTAAGGGGCAACCAGCGTGAGAAAATCAGGCACGCTGATTTTCAATGTGTTGACGCGAATACTACGGCGTAATGGCCGCTGGCAGGCATCGATGAAGTCATCCATGCTCAGGTGCGCAGGCATGATGGCTTGCATAGCGGTCAGAAAATCGGGAGTGAGGGAAGCAGGAATAGGTTTAGCCACAGCAGCGTTTCCGTTACAACAATCAAAGTGTGAATCTTACCATATCCCAGTGATGGGAAGGGATGGCGGCTCACTGCTTCAGATGCGGTGAGCCGCCGTCTTTGCTTATCGTTCCGGCAGGGCGGTTCCCCAGTCGCGCCAGCCACTGGGTTCTTCGCTATGCAACAGGAAGTGTTTACCGGCCTGTGCTGTCGGTGCCAGCGGTGTGGTGGGTGGGGTGGCAAAGGCGATACCACCGCGAATGAATTGCTGGAACGTTCCGCTCTTGATCACACCGCCGGTCAGGCCAAATTGCAGGTTATAGCCGGAAGCCAGCCAGAATACCGAGTTATCGCGTACCAGATGGGCATGGCGTTTACTGATACGCAGCGCGACAGAGACCCGATCGGACAAGGTGCCGAGTGACAGGCCGGTCACCGTGCCGACCTCAATACCGCGAAACAGTACCGGGGTACCAATCTGTAGCGATCCGGCTTCCGCGGTATCCACGCTGATATTTAGCCCGTCCTGATAGCGTGAGTCGGAAATCGTGGCTTTTTGCAGTTCAAAACTGCGGGTAACGGCACCATTACCCGGTTCGACGTTGATATAGGGCTGAATCAGCGTTTCCAGGTGGTTGACCCCAGCGGCGGAAATGTCGGGTGTCACCACCGAAAAACGGGTACCCGCACGGGCAAAATGGCGGACGTATTCCGGGTATAACACCGCCTGTACTCGCACTTCGTCGCGCTGCTCCGCCAGTTTGAGTGACTCCAGTTGGCCAATGTCGATGCCGAGATAGCGGATTGGCATACCGGCGGAGAGCTTGCTGGCATCATAAGTGCGCAATGTAATTCGGCTGCCAATGGCTCTGGCGGCGGTTTCATTGCTGTACAACGGCCGCTTGCCGCCTTGCACATCGGCTGCGCCGTCCACATTGTCAAAACTAATCGCCCCTTTCAGCGCCCGGCTGAGCGGAGAGGCCTGCACCGTCAGCCCTGCGCCGTTCAATTGCACGCGCGCGCCGCCCTCGGCCCAGAATACGCTGTTATCGGTGAGCAGTTTGCGGTATTCCGGCCGAATATAAACATCGATTTCGAAGGTGTCGGCTTTGGGGCGAATGCGGGTAATTTCACCGACCTGAAATTTGCGATACAGCACGACGGAGCCATCCTGAATATCCGGCAGGCTGTCGGCCAATAACGTCAGCGTGGTGGGGGGCATTGTCCCCTGAATACCGGCACCGGCTTTTTCCCGATCGCTGTAGAGCGGGTAACGCGACAGTGCCTCACCAGTCGAGCCCGGTAACACGGTGACACCACCGTTAAGCCACTCTTGCGCGCTGGCGCCCAGCATCTGTACGCCGTCCAGCCCGAGTTTGACATTGACCCGGCTACTGGCGACAAATTGACTGTCTTTATGCAGCAGGTGACGGTATTGGCGGTCGATAACGGCGGTAAAATTCACACCATTATCGGTCAGCGTGCGTTGAACAATGCGACCAATTTGCACACCGTGCAACATGATCGGCTGGCCGCTGTAGATACCGTAACTCTGGTCGGCTGTTAATTCGACGTTAAGCGCACCGGGCTGTTGCAACTGCTGTTGTGTCGCGTCAGCCACGGTGAAGTGTTGTTTCGGTTCGCCCTCGCCGGGGATGAGCGTCAGCGTGGTCCCCCCCAGCAGACTGGGCAGGTTGAGATCACTGAGCGATAAACGCGGTGCGGCCAGTTCAATGCGGGTATTGTCGCGCATCAACGGCACCACAGACGGGTCGACAATTAACTCACCGGTGACGCGCTGGTTAGCTTCCAGGGTGAGCCGTTGCAGTGTCCCCACCTCCAACCCTTGATACAGCAGGGGAGTGTGCCCGGCTTGCAGTTTATCGCCAGAAGGCAAATCCAACGTTATCGACACGCCACGCTGGCTGTGCGCTAGGTCCGGATACAAATCATAAATTTGGTCCGCAGAGGCAGGCTCGCTCTGTTCGGGCGAGTCAAAGGCGATAGCACCGTTAACCAGTGCCGATAGATTTTGCATTTCAACGGTCGCCCCGCTGAAACTGACATCGGCTTTTAGTCCGGAAACATTCCAAAAGCGGCTGTTCTTTTTCACCAACCCGGTGAAACGGCGGTCGATCAATACGTCAATCGTCACACCTCGGTGATCGGCATTAACGCTGTAGTCGTAGACTTTCCCAACCGGAATCTTACGGAAATAGACTAGCGAACCGGCATTGAGCGACCCCAGGTCGTCAGCATGCAGGTGCACCAATAATTCGCCACTGTTAGCGCGATATTTCGGCTGATTATCTTGTGCGGTGAAGTGTGTCGCCGGGTCGCCACGACCGGGTAACATGCCGATATAGTTACCGCCGACCAGTGCATCCAGCCCTGACACCCCAGCCAATGAGGCTTTGGGCGTCACCAGCCAGAACTGGGTACTACTGCGTAGCGCATCCTTCATGTCGTTACGAATGCTGGCGACGACCTGAATCGTACGCAAATCATCGCTGAGTTTTATGTTGCGCACGGTGCCGACTTCCACCCCTTGATAGCGCACCGGCGTGCGGCCGGGCACGATGCCGTCCGCTGAGACGAAATCAATGGTTACCGTCGCGCCGCGCTCCTGCTGGTTGGTGTAGAGCAACCAACCGGCAATCAGCAGGGCGACAACGGGCAGTAACCAGAAAGGCGACAGGCGGCGTCGGGATTTGATGCGGGCTTCAGCGGCGGGCATCGGCGTTGAGTTCGACATTGTTATCCTATGAATTTAGTCGTTATCCCATATCAGTCGACTATCCAGCCATTCGACAGACAATATGGTCAAAATAACGGCAGCGCCAAAATAAAGCGCCGCAGGTCCCATGGTAAAAGCAAGCAATTGGTCGCGGTTAACCAGCGACATGGTCAGCGCGATAACGAACAGGTCAAGCATCGACCAGCGCCCAATCCAGGTCATCAGGCGCAGTAGACGCATACGGAGCATGCGGCCGGTTTTCATCCGAAAATGAATACTGACCAGCAGAAATGTGGTGATGATAACCTTGCTGAACGGCACCAGAATACTGGCGATAAAAACCACCAGCGCCACCGGGACATTACTGGCCGCCAGCGACATAATGCCGGAAAAAATGGTGTCCTCGCGGCGAACACCGTTGACATAAATGATTGAGATCGGCATCAAATTGGCAGGCAGCAGCAGGATAACGGCGGAAATCAACGCCGACCAAGATTTTTGCAGGCTATAAGGACGGCGCGGCGTGAGCGGCACATGGCAACGACGGCAACGGCCTTGATGGTCAGGCTGTGCAGTAAAATGGCAGGACAGGCAGACCAGCGCCTCTGCTGAGGCTGGGTTGGCACGTTGTGGATCACGCTGTGGGCGTTGTGGGTCTCGTTGTGGATAGTAGCGCTGCCAGAGTTGCTCGGTATTAAGGTGAATCAGGGTCAGCAGACTGAGCGCCATCAGCACCAGAAACGCCAGTAACCCATTGCCGGGCAGGACCTCGGAAAATTCACGCACTTTAATCGACGCGACCGCCAGACCGACCAGATACACATCTAGCATGACCCACTCTTTCAGGCGTTCGAACAACAACAATACCGGCCGCAGGTTCATGCCGACGCGTGGGGCGAAAAACAGATATAGCAGTGCGAAGACCAGCGTGAGTGGAGCCCCGATAGTACAAAATGCCACGATACTGGCGGTGACCGGGTGTCCCTGACGCGTCATTTGCCAGATACCTTCCAGCAGGCTGGCGTTGATGGACACACCCAACAAGCGAATATTGAGCAGCGGTTCGGTATAGGCAAACGGCATCAGAAGCAGCATGGCGATGGCCATCGACACCAACCGGGAAATAGACCAATCGCGGCCGCTGGCAATATGGGCCGCGCAGCGCGGGCAGTGACCGTGTTGATGGCGTTTGAGCCGGGGCAACATGAATGGCTGGTCGCATTGCGGGCAACGTTGAAAGCGGCGCGGCGCTACAGGCGGCGAGTCGGCCGACTCGATGGACGCAGCGGCGTTATAAATTTTCATATTTCCTGCGGGCAGGTTAACAGGACAGGTATTATCATAGTGTAACTGAATGATGGATGACACAAAATCACTGCTACTCTTGTCAGGTCACATGGTGACGTCATCAGACGGTATCCTGCATGCATTTACCGATGTCGGGCGCTGTATAACGCACAATAACCGCTGCTTTATGAGCGCCCCGTGCGGTGAAAGTTGGGCTGACAAGAGAAATCCTGTAGCATCCCGACGCGAGACTTTATGTAATGTGCTGCGGACATCAGCCGCCCGGCGGTCCGTAAAGACAATTTCTGCCTATGCAAATGATGAAAAAAGAACAATTCTACAATGAACTGGAACGCGACCTGACCGCGCTGATTGCCGGTGAAGATCGCTTCCTCACGATATTATCAAACAGCAGTGCGTTACTGTTTGAACGATTGGATGGTGTGAATTGGGCCGGCTTTTATTTGCTGGAAGGCGACACGCTGTTTCTGGGGCCGTTTCAAGGGCGCCCGGCTTGTGTGCGTATTCCAGCAGGAAAAGGGGTCTGTGGTCGAGCTATTGCGGAAAACTATGTTCAACGGGTTGGCGATGTTCATGCGTTCCCCGGTCACATCGCCTGCGATGCCTCCAGTAATGCTGAAATCGTGTTGCCGCTGACGGTGGATGGTCAATTGATTGGCGTGCTGGATATCGACAGCACGGTCCATGACCGATTTGACGCCGAAGACGAAGCCGGTTTACTGGCTATCGCCGCGGTGTTATGCCGCCAATTGTCACAGAGCGATCTGCTATCTTTCATCAATTCTCTTATGTTGCGACAAGGATAACGTAGCAATTGCCGATGGCGTCATTATAATGACGCCTGTTCATGCCTGCGCTGGTTGGCAAACCCGTTGTAATCAGGAAATTTCATGGAAAATCAACCTAAGTTGAACAGTAGTAAAGAAGTGATCGCCTATCTGGCAGAGCGTTTTCCGCTTTGTTTCACGCTTGAAGGCGAAGCGCGTCCGTTAAAGATTGGTATTTTTCAGGATCTGGTCGAACGCGTGTCCGAATCTGAACACGTTAGCAAGACGCAGTTGCGCTCCGCGCTTCGTCTTTATACGTCAAGCTGGCGTTATCTGTATGGCGTTAAACTCGGCGCTCAACGCGTTGACCTTGATGGCAACCCGTGCGGCGAGCTTGAGCAGCAGCATGTGGAGCATGCCCGCAAGCAACTGGAAGAGGCTAAGGCCCGTGTCCAGGCTCAGCGTGCCGAGCAACAGGCGAAGAAACGCGAGTCCGGTGAAGCCGAACCTTCCCGCCCGCGTCCGTCTGCTGGCAAAAATGCCCTGCGTCGTGAACGTGATGCCGCGCCGCGCAAGCCGCGTCCGTCTACTCCTCGCGCCACACAGACCGCTTCTCCGTCATCCGATAAATCCCAACCTCGTCAGCCTAAAGCAGCCCGTGCGGTAACACCGGAACGGCAAACGGTGACGGATATTTCCAGCTTGCAAATCGGCCAGGAAATCAAGGTCAGGGCTGGCAAAAACGCCATGGATGCCACTGTGCTGGAGATCGCTAAAGACGGGGTCAGGGTACAACTGGCTTCTGGTCTGGCGATGATCGTACGCGCAGAACATTTGCAGTTCTGATACGGAGGCCAACCAGGGCATGAACAAATTTGTTAAAGCAGTCGCATTAACCTGGCTTTTGCTGTCCGGGGGCAGTTTTGCCAGCGAGAGCATTACCCGCGCAGACCAAATTCCCCAACTGCAGCCAGAAGCACAGCATTCTACCGTCAGTGAGCGCGTGGCATCGCGCTTTCTACGTTCCCACTATCGTCAGTTCATGCTGGATGCGCAATTTTCCGGCAAGATCTTCGACCGTTATCTCAACATGCTGGATTACAGCCATAACGTGTTGTTGGCTTCAGACGTGGCGCAGTTTGCCGGTCAGAAGGGCGAGTTAGGGGAAAATCTGAAGAATGGCAAGCTCAGCCTGCCATACGCCATGTACAACCTGGCTCAGAAGCGCCGTTTCGAGCGTTATCAGTATGCCCTAACGCTGCTGGAAAAGCCGATTAACCTCAACGGAAGCGATTTTATCGACCTGGATCGCGCTAAAGCGCCCTGGCCGCAAAGCGTGGACGAACTTAACGCACTGTGGGATGCCAAGGTCAAATATGACTGGCTGAGCCTGAAACTGACCGGCAAAACCGATGCGGAAATCAAGGAAACCTTGACCAAACGCTATCAGTTTGCGATTCGTCGCCTGGTCCAGAGCAATAGCGAAGATGTGTTCCAGATCATTATGAATGCCTTCGCGCGGGAAATCGATCCGCATACCAGTTACCTGTCTCCCCGCAACACTGAACAGTTCAATACTGAAATGAGCCTGTCGCTCGAAGGTATTGGCGCCGTACTGCAGATGGATGAAGATTACACGGTAATCAATTCCATGGTGCCGGGCGGCCCGGCCGCGAAAAGCAAACGCATTAGCGTTGGCGACCGTATCGTAGGCGTCGGGCAGGCTGGTAAGCCGATGGTGGATGTGATCGGCTGGCGGCTTGATGACGTGGTGGCGCTGCTCAAAGGGCCGAAAGGTAGCAAGGTGCGTTTGGAAGTCTTGCCTGCAGGTAAAGGCACCAAAACGCAAACCATCACGCTGACCCGTGAGCGCATCCGTCTGGAAGACCGCGCGGTGAAAATGTCTATCAAGGATGTCGGCAAAGACAAAGTCGGTGTACTGGATATCCCCGGTTTCTACGTCGGACTGACGGATGATGTGAAAGTACAGTTGCAAAAACTGGAAAAAGAGCACGTCAGTAGTATCGTCATCGACCTGCGTGGTAACGGCGGTGGTGCCTTGACCGAAGCGGTCGGTCTGTCGGGGCTATTCATTCCCACCGGGCCAGTGGTGCAGGTGCGCGACAATAACGGCAAGGTCCGTGAGGATAGCGACACAGATGACACCCTCTATTACAAAGGCCCGCTGGTGGTGCTGGTTGATCGGTTTAGCGCCTCGGCGTCAGAGATTTTTGCTGCCGCGATGCAGGATTACGGCCGTGCGCTGATTGTGGGTGAACCTACCTTCGGTAAGGGTACGGTGCAGCAATACCGTTCTCTTAATCGTATTTACGACCAGATGTTACGCCCTGAGTGGCCCGCGCTCGGTTCGGTACAGTACACCATCCAGAAGTTCTATCGCATTAACGGCGGTAGTACCCAGCGTAAAGGGGTGACACCTGATATCGTGATGCCGACCGGCAACGAGGCGGTGGATACCGGCGAGAAGTTTGAAGATAACGCATTGCCGTGGGATAGCATCAAACCGGCCAGTTATACCGTAATGGGCGACATGAAACCGTTGCTGCCGGGGCTGATTGAACAGCACAATGCCCGTATCGCCAAGGATCCGGAGTTCCAGTATATCCAGCAGGATGTATCGCGTTATCAGGAGATGAAAGAGAAGCGTAATCACGTGTCGTTGAACCTGGCGCAGCGCCAGAAAGAAAACAACGAAGACGAGGCGACGCGTCTGCAACGCATCAACGATCGACTGAAACGTCAGGGTAAACCGCCGTTGAAGTCGCTGGATGACTTGCCGAAGGATTATCAGGATCCGGATGCGTATCTGAATGAAACCGTCCAGATTGCGGAAGACCTGTCTAAACAGGAATCGAAGTCACAGTAAGGCTGTGACGCTACGGTGAGCCAAAACAAAAAGCCCGGTTTAAACAAACCGGGCTTTTTTTATCGCCGTATTCCACGGCACTCAGCAGCTGGTTCCCGCGATAACCGCAGGAACCAGAACGCGATAAATTACCAGCCGACGCCCAGACCCAGTGAGTACAGAGTGTCATTGACGTTACCCTGTACGCTTTCGGTACGGTTGCGGGAGACTTTCATACTGACGGATGACCAGTCGGTAACTTTGAAGCGCAGACCTGCACCGGCTTTGAAATAAAGCGGGGTGGTGCTGTCAAACGAACGCCCGACTTCACCATCGCTGAACAGCTCGGTACGTTTGCTGAACAGGAAGCGATCGTAGCTCCACTTCAGGCCACCGGAGTAGAAATTATCTTCGTTGTTGTTCTGATAAATAAACGTCTGGGAGTTCACCAGCGTTGTAATCGAGAACGCACCCAGATCGTTATCCCAGAACTGGTAACCCGGACCGGTACCCACAGAGCGGTTGATCTTGATGTTTTCTATCCAGTCGCGTTTGTATTCATAGCGACCCTGCCAGAACCAGTGCTCGTCGATGAATTTATCCAGCGCGTATTCACCGTCAGCGTTTTTGGTGCTTTCCACATTATCTTCTTTGGTCATGTGGTAGCTGGCATCCAGGTTGTGGCGCCATGTGCCGTGGCGCAGGCGCGTACTCAGCGTTGCATCACGGTTGTCGGTTTCAGTGGAGCTTTTCTTGTGGGCCAGGCTGACATCGATATTGCCTTTCCAGGAGAAATCCTCCACCCAACGGTGTGGAACGACCATTGAGTTGATATCAGACAGCGGCAGCGTTTCCTGTCCGGCGCTGACTTGCTGGCCGTCTATGCTGGCGGGTTGAGCCACGATAGCGCGTGAACTGTCAGAGGCCTTGATAGACGGGTAAAGTACGCCTTTTTCGTAGCGCTGCCCTTGAATCACCATACCGTGGTCGGTCTGGAAGGTTTTAACTTTGTCCCAGGTTACCGACAGGGTGTCGGCATAGTCGGTTTTGATGAATAACTTGCCGCTATCCAGCAGCGTAATCTGGCCGCTGATCTTGTCACCGTTGGTTAGCCAGACGGTGTCCGCATGGCTGGTGGAAATGCCTGCAGCGCTGAGCGCGATGAACAGACCCAGCGGCGAAAGTGCATGTTTGGAATATGTCATGATGTCAGATAAAACAGTGAATGACTAAAAGTGAAAGACGCCGTTCGAACGGCTTGCCGATGTATCGATATACCGGTTACTTCCCGGCGAGGCAACATTAACAGGAATCGTGCCGCGTCTCTAGGTATAAGTGACCCATAATTAGAATGGAAATTGTTATAAACCGTGTGATTAATGATTTACGGCTATAACGGTGATGGCGGTCACATCATCGTTATAGCCGCTGTCATCAGGCTGCGCTGCGGGAAGGTTGGAAGCGGCGAGTGAGGAAGCGTTCGGTCAGCGACTGTTTCATGCGGGTCACAACCTGTTCCTGGAATATCACGCACAAGGTAACGGTTGTTAGCAGGAATACGCCGTAGCCAGTCATGGAGGCTTCCACACGTCCTGCCGCATCAATACACGCCTGCCAGTCGGTAAAACATTGCAACGGGTGGCCGCGCAGTAATTGTTCCAAGGTCCGGAACAGATTAAACAACGGGACGTGCAAGGCGAAAATCGACAATGATGCGCCACCCAGGCGGGTTACCCAGGTTTTCAGCGTCTCGCTGCCTGGTTCGCGGGCGTGAGCACACAGACAGACCAGTGCAACCTGTGCAGGTAACAGCAGGCCGTTGTGCAGCAGGAAATACCAGTAGTGTTCACCGTGCGTAAATAACCAGGTCGCGATAATGAAACTCAGACCGATGAATACGCCTAGCGCTTTACGTTGGGTAGCACCTTGTATCCATGTCAACGCCGGTATCTTACCGTCCCGATATTGTCGGAAAATGGCGTAGCCCACTATCCCAGCTAAAAACTCCGGCAGCCGAAGTAGCGGATTGCGTTGTAGCAAACCGGTATACGGCACGCCATATAATTGATGCCAGATAACCCATACCGGCGGTAGCAGATATAACAGGAACAGAGCCACCAGCCACAGACGCGGGTAGCGGCTACCCAACAGACGTGGAGCCAGCAATGGGAACAGTAAATAGAAAAAGAACAGTGTTGAGACTGACCACAACGGCGCGTTGAAGGTCAAAAAGTAGGGGTTCCACGCCTGTAACATCAGTAGTTGCAGCAGTCCATTCACAGCTAACTGCACGTTATCCATGTAGTGGCGCAAGGTTTCCGGGGCGACACCGGGGTCGTTACTGTCGTAAATGACGAAACGGGCGCTGGCGACTTGCCCCTCGGGTGGGATGGCTAGCCAATGCATCATGCTGACCACCACAATGGAGGACACCAGACCGATAATATGGATTGGATAGAGGTTAAACAGCCGCTTAGCCAGAAAATGCCGGGCGGGTTCACGTAACTGTCCGTCACGCAGATAAACGTGCGTCAGCAGAAAGCCAGACAACACAAAAAAGGTGCTGGTGGCGAAGAATCCCATGCTGGTCAGTTCGTTGAGAAAGGGGATCTTGTCACGCTGCGGATAGATATGTACGGTGTGGTAAACCATCACATAGCATCCAAGCAAAAATCGGAGCCATTCAAGTCCAATAAATCGTTCTCTGACTTTCATTCTCTTTTTCCTCCGGTTAAGCCTGGCTAAAGCGCAATGAAACGCCGAACGAGGTGAGTCTAGGAAATGAATATGGGGAAATATCTAGGAAAATGGCGATAAAGTACTAAAAATTATGAACGGCCGTTACTCTATCAGCCGTATTGCAAACAAACGTATAGAAATGTAGATGGGTGTATTTTGCTGTAATTTTTAACATCTAAACGTAAAACGCAACATCATCGGGCGATGATGGCGGATAACAGAATGACTGGCGGCACAAGCCGCCATTGGTTAGAAAATCTTCTCTTGTACTACCCAAACCGCCGCTTCTACGCGTGAACGCAGCTTCATTTTTTTCAACAGGTGTTTGACGTGTACTTTTACCGTACTTTCGGTAATCGTCAACTTGCGGGCGATCACTTTGTTGGGTAACCCCTGGGCTATCAGCTTCAGAATATCTTTTTCCCGCGGGGTCAATTGCTGGATATCGCGGGTATCCGTGCTGCGTGTTTCCCGCAGGCTGGCTGCCAGAACCGGCGTCAGGGTATCACTGAGCACCATTTTTCCTGCCGCCGCCTGGTGAAGCGCAACCAACAAGTCCTCCGGCTCCATGTCTTTTAGCAGGTAGCCATCGGCTCCGCTTTTAAAGGCGCTGATCACGTCTTCTTCATGGTTTGACACGGTAAATACCACGATGCGCCCGGATAACGAGGTTTCGCGCAGACGGGCCAGCGTTTCCAGTCCGTTCATGCCCGGCATATTCAAATCCAGCAAGATCAGGTCCGGGTCGAGCTGTTCTGCCAGCGTCACACCCTGTTCCCCCTCACTGGCCTCACCGACCACACACAGGTCTGGCGCCATACTGAGTAGCTGTTTGACGCCATTGCGTAGCATCGGATGGTCATCAATAAGCAGTACGGTAGAGGCGTCATTAGTCATGGTTTTCTCCTGATAATACGGGGGGCTGGCGAGAGTCGGCCTGAAAACGGACATACACTTCCGTGCCGCCGGAAACAAGACGTTGAACAGTACAGTCGCCGTGGAGGCTTCGGGCGCGGTCGCGCATGATGATAAGGCCATAGTGGTTGGTACGACGGTTGTCATCACTGATGCCGATGCCGTTATCACGCACACGCAGCTCGATATACCCTTGTTGTTGACTCAGGGTAATGCTGGTTGCCGTCGCCTGTGCATGTTTATACGTGTTGCTCAGTGCTTCACGCACAATCTGCAACAGGTGAATCCCTTGATGGGCAGAGACGGCCTGCGGCGGGAGGTGGTAGTTCAGCACGATGTCATAGCCGAGCCGTTGATTGAACTCCTCCACGGTGGATCGTAATGCCGCCAGCAGGCCGGATTCTGACAGCTTCAGACGGAAAGTAGTCAGTAATTCACGCAACTGCCGATAGGCGGTATTGATTTCATCGCGCATGGCGTCCAGTTGCTGTTGTATTTCCGGCGTCAACGAGGTGTGCTGCATTTGCAGGCAACTAACCTGAATCTTCAGACAGGAGAGGGACTGGGCAATCGAGTCGTGTAACTCCCGGGCGATGGTGGTGCGCTCTTCCATCAGCATCAACTGCTGTTGATGGCTGGACTGCCGTTCCAGCGCCAGTGTGCTGGTTAGCTGCTCCAGCAGCGTATTGAGCAACTGGTGTTGGTCGGGGGTCAGATGTTGGTGAACCGGCAGTCGTGCCAGCACCACACCGTAGTGACCGAGCTTGTCATGCAGATTCCAACTGACGGGTTTGCCTTCATACGTCATCCGGGTTGAAAAGTGCGCACAGCGCTGACAGGCGCTGTCCGGGCAGGTGTCAGGGTTGGGAATGACGGTCAGGCTGGAAGGGGTGACATGCGCCTGATGGTTATCTTCATACAGCTGTAACTGAATGCCGGTCAGGGGCATCAACGCGCTGAGCTCATCCAGCACCGGCAGCAGTCGGCTACACAGCGGCGCATTGGTATGCAAGCGTCGGCTGGCGCGATAAAGAAACGCCAGTGTGTCGTTTTTTTGTTGTAAATCAGCGGTTTTTTCGATTACACGCTGTTCCAGGTCGCGGTACATCGCTGACAGTTCATCTGACATATTGTTCAGCGCCTGTGCCAGCGTGCTCATTTCATCCTGACCGTGCGGGGTCACCCGCTGGTGAAATTCACCCTGACCGATGGCTTGAGCCATCGACAGCAACTTGCGCCAGGGGGTCAGCAACCGGTGACGCAGATAGAAAAAGGTGAGCACCAGCAGCGACAGCATGATGACGATAAACATGCGCTGTACCAGCGTCACCAGCCGCAGGTGCGCTTCGGTCTTCTGGTCGATAGCCAGTACCAGCGCGTCCAGATGGTGGACAAAATCCGCAACGGCGTCGGCGGCATCTGCCGGATGTTTTGCCTGACGCAGACTTGGTTTCAATTGATCGGCCCAGTAACGTTGCAGTGTGGTGAGTTGCTCGCTTAGCCCCTCGCGTATGACCGCCTGACGCAGATCGTTGTCGTTTTCATCACGCTCCAGCTCTTGCAGATAATGGTCGCTGCCTGCGGTAAGCGGCACCATCGACAATAACCGGTAACTTTGCATGCGCAGAGAACCGGCTTTATTGATGGCGTGTGCGTTGCCCTGAATGCTTTGTGACATCCAGCTTGATATCGCCATGCCAGCAATACCCAGCAGGCCAAGCAGCAGCATGGACAACGCCACCTGATTGACCAGTGAGAGTGGAAGCCGAAAGCGTCTTAACATGAGGGAAACCGCCTGTGACGAAAGTGGAAACACATGTGTATGCTAAAGAATAGACTGCGGGTCAGACAGGTTACCTTGATTCCGATCGACAAGGCGAGTTATCGACCGACGCCGGTTAGCTATCGTGGATTCAGTGTAGAAATCCATTCATGCAACACCATGGCATTTTTTCTTATTTCCAGAAGTAACCCCATACCCACAAAGGGTTACTCCACAATTTCCATTGGTAGGTAGTCGTGAGTACCGTGACGGAGTTAATGGTCATAACATGATGAAACGACACTATTAACTTGTCATGGCGACTTACCTATTTGGGAGTGGGTGTTAAATCAGCGCATTTTTTTACCCAACAAGCTGTTGATGTATATCAAGTTTGCTTCGGTCATACCCTCTAATGTGACGCGTAGTGATAGGGGTATTTTTCTGACCGAGGCTTGTTATGACGCAGTCAACCATTACGCCAGGTGCTTCACGGCAGACTGTTATCCGGGAATGGCGCCCGGAGGATGTACAGTTCTGGCAAAAACAGGGGCGTGGTATCGCGCAACGTAACCTGTGGATTTCCATTCCTTGTCTGTTGTTGGCTTTCTGTGTCTGGATGTTGTTCAGCACAGTGGCCGTCAATTTAAACAAAGTCGGTTTCCATTTCACCACCGATGAACTGTTTATGCTGACGGCATTGCCATCGGTATCCGGGGCGTTATTGCGGGTACCGTATTCATTTATTATCCCGCTGGCAGGCGGACGCCGCTGGACCACCTTCAGTACGTTGATTCTGGTGATTCCGTGTGTGTGGCTTGGGTTTGCCGTGCAGGATCCACAGACATCGTACAACGTGTTTATCATTATCTCGCTGCTGTGTGGATTTGCCGGTGCTAACTTTGCTTCCAGCATGGCGAATATCAGCTTCTTTTTCCCGAAAGCACAGCAGGGTGGTGCGCTGGGGTTAAATGGCGGGTTTGGGAACCTGGGTGTCAGCGTGATGCAATTACTGGTACCGGTGGTGATCTTTCTGCCGGTACTGAGTTTCACGGGTAAAGGCATCGTTCAGCCTGATGGCAGCCAGGTCTGGTTGCAGAATGCGCCCTGGGTATGGGTACCGTTGTTGCTTATCGCTTCGGCGGCAGCCTGGTTCGGTATGAATGATCTCTCCACCGCCAGAGCGTCGCTGCGTCAGCAGTTGCCGGTACTGAAACGGTCGCATCTGTGGATCTTAAGCGTACTGTATCTGTCGGCGTTCGGCTCGTTTATCGGCTTTTCTGCCGGTTTCGCTATGCTGTCGAAAACCCAGTTCCCGGATGTGGTCATCCTGCATTACGCCTTTTTCGGCCCGCTGCTGGGCGCGCTGGCGCGTCCGGTGGGTGGCATGTTATCGGACCGCTTCGGTGGTGTACGGGTGACGCTGATTAATTTTGTGTTGATGGCTATCCTGTCACTGCTGCTGTTCACCGCACTGCCGGGCCAGAATCAGCCGGGTTCCTTCCTGATGTTCTTCGGCATTTTCATGCTGCTGTTTTTGACGGCCGGGTTGGGCAGCGGTTCCACCTTCCAGATGATCGCGGTTATCTTCCGTGGTATGACGATGGAAAGGGTAACGGCCGCAGGTGGTGGTACTGAGGAAGCGCTGCGTAGTGCGGTGACCGATACTGCCGCGGCGTTAGGGTTTATCTCCGCTATCGGCGCTATCGGCGGCTTTTTCATTCCGAAAGCGTTTGGAACATCGCTGGCGCTGACCGGTTCACCTGCCGGTGCCATGAAGGTGTTTGTGGTGTTCTATGTTGCTTGTGTACTGATTACCTGGCTGTGCTACGGACGTAAAGCCCGCGCGTAGTTCAGCGGGTAATGATACCGAGCCGGTGAGATGTCCCGGCTCGGTGTATTTCAATATGTCGTCTTCCCGCTTTTCTGTCTGGCCGCTATCGGGCATACGCCTGTTCGGTTTACTGCTTATTTCCTTGCTCTTTTTTCTGCTCGTTCGCCAGTCGCTGTTCCGCTTCCTGATAGGCGCTGTCCATTTGTTTAATCAACGCAGCCTGATTCACCAACGGGTGGGGGTCGCCTGGCTTGCGTGTTTTCAGGCGCTCTTTAGCTTCCGTTAACCCGGTATTGAACGGGTGAGCAGTGAGGTGGACCATGATCGGATGTTGCGGGTCGGTAATCAGGCGTTTTATCCGCTCAATACTGGCGAGGTAGGCTTCGACCTGCCGGGCGTTTTCTATCGCATTCAGCCCCATTCCCCCGATGGTGATGGCCCGATAGGTCTTGTCGCCATCGTTGACGTCAAAGGCGTAAGAGGTCGTTCCCCAGGTATGACCGGGGGTGGCATAAGCGTAAAACGTCGTATCACCCACCGTGAAGGCTTGCCCGTCGTGCGCCACGATATCGGCGTGGTCAAGCATTTTCCAGGGATGGGAGGTGTGTTGCGATTGTTTGGCACCGTTTATTGCTTCGTCCCAGCCCGGCTGTGTCATAACAAATCGCGCCTGACTGAGGGCTTTGATCTTATAGGCTCCACCGACATGGTCGAAATGTCCGTGCGTCATCAACACCAATTTGATATCCGCTGGATCAACGCCAACCTGACGGATGTTAGCCAGTAATTGATCGACATAGGGTTCATGCAGGGTATCGATCAATACCGGGCCTGCACTGGTTTTGACCAGCCAGGCGGATACCCAGCAAACACCCACGAAATAGACATTATCGAACGCTTTATAGGGTGTAATCGCCTGAGCTTGTGGATCGTTTAACCAACGGTTTAGGTCTGGTGGCATACGCCCGGTGCGGCCGAACTCGGCAAAACGCGCGTTAATGGCGTCAGATGGGCAACCTGCCAGTGATGATGCGGCGGTGGTGCTGGAAGAAGGCGACGTTTGTGCCAACGTGGCAGTGACCGGTGTGGTCAACAACCCGAAGGTAAAGTACAGTGCAAGGTATTTTTTAAGCATAATCAATCTCATAGAGTTATTTTGGATTATTGATGATCATTATTGCTTCCTGAAGTGAACGAATAAACCCTAGAATCAGCCATAGTTTGTTGCATATATCGCTCAATAGAGGCGCTATGGATCGTCTTATTGCGATGCAGGTATTTGTGGCGGTGGCAGACCTGGGGAGTCTGACCGCAGCGGCGAATAAACTGGATATATCGCGTTCAATGGCCACACGTTACATTGCCGCACTGGAACACTGGTTAGGGGTGCGGTTGCTGCATCGCTCAACCCGCAGTCTGGGATTGACCAGCGTCGGTAACGACATGCTGGTGCGCTGCCGTCAGATTTTAGCGTTATCTGAGGACATGGCGGCACTTTCCAGCAGTGGTAATACGGAACCGCACGGCGTGATCCGGGTCGCCAGCAGTGTGTCGTTCGGGCAGTCTTATCTGGCGCAAGCGTTGGGACGCTACCGCGCTCGTTATCCTCATACCACAACCGAGCTGATACTGACAGATCGCGCCATCAAGCTGGCGGAAGAGCGTATCGATCTGGCTGTCGAAGTGACGAACTCACCGGATCCTAACCTGATTGCCAAACCGCTGGGGCGCTGTGCATCGGTGGTCTGCGCATCACCGGACTATCTGGCGCACCATGCTCCACCGACCACGCCGAACGATCTTGTGCGGCATAATTGCCTTAACCATATCCGCCTTGGGCGGGAGTGGCGTTTTACACACCGGGAGAGCGGGGCGCAGCATCGTGTCATGGTGTCAGGACGCGTGGTGGCCAATGACACGCTGGTGCTGCTGACGGCAGCTCGGGCGGGTGAGGGTATCGCCTGTTTGCCGGAATTTGTCGTGCGTGGCGGGCTGGATGCCGGAGAGCTGGTGCCGTTGCTGGGGGATTACCAGACACAGGCGCTGGGTATTTACGCGTGTTACATGTCGCGGCGTCATATGCCTGCTACGCTGCGCACACTATTGGATTTTCTGGTGCAGGATTTATCAGCATCAGGCTGATGCTGGACGAATCAGAGGCAAACAGGAGGTAAAACGCCCGGCTACGTGGCCGATGGCATTCTACTACCTCCAAAGAGTCTTCATCAGTAAATGTCACCTGACCTTATCATTTCAATCCTCAATATTTCCTTTTTTATCAGTTAATTAACTGACTTTTTTCTGATACCACCAAGGTGGTATTTTCCCAAATCCCACCACAAACCGGCTCCTGAGGGCTTGATCGCTGTCAATTCTGACACTTATTCAGTTGGCTACCCTGCATCGTAGTGAGCAATACCCACGTGTACTTCTATAACGACAGGAGCCGTCAGGTTCCGCAGCAGGAGAGTCCGGATGAGCAAATTTCTTGACCGGTTACGCTATTTCAAACAGGTGGCCGAACCGTTTTCCGGTGATCACGGCCAGACGCTGAATACCAACCGTGACTGGGAGGATGGCTACCGTAGCCGCTGGCAACATGACAAAGTGGTGCGTTCGACGCATGGCGTCAACTGTACCGGTTCATGTAGCTGGAAGATTTACGTCAAAAACGGGCTGGTCACCTGGGAGACGCAACAAACCGATTACCCCCGTACCCGGCCTGATCTGCCGAACCATGAACCGCGCGGTTGCCCACGCGGTGCCAGCTATTCCTGGTATCTCTATAGCGCGAACCGCCTGAAATACCCGATGATGCGTAAGCGCCTGATGAAGCTGTGGCGTGAAGCGCGTCGTCACCATGCTGACCCGGTAGATGCCTGGGCGTCAATTGTCGACGATGCCAATAAAACGAAAGAATACAAGCAAGTCCGTGGTCGTGGTGGTTTTGTCCGTGCCGACTGGCAGGAAGTGAATGAGCTAATCGCCGCCGCTAACGTCTATACCGCCAAAACCTTTGGCCCGGACCGGGTGATCGGCTTTTCACCGATCCCGGCTATGTCGATGGTGTCTTACGCCGCCGGTGCCCGTTACCTGTCGCTGATGGGTGGGGTGTGCCTGAGCTTCTACGACTGGTATTGCGACCTGCCACCGGCATCACCGCAGACCTGGGGTGAGCAAACCGACGTGCCGGAATCGGCCGACTGGTATAACTCGTCGTACATTATTGCCTGGGGTTCCAACGTACCGCAGACCCGTACCCCTGATGCGCATTTCTTTGCTGAAGTTCGTTACAAAGGCACCAAAACGGTCGCCATTACCCCTGATTATGCAGAAATCGCCAAACTGTGCGATCAGTGGCTGAACCCGAAACAAGGTACCGACAGTGCGCTGGCGCTGGCAATGGGTCACGTGATCCTCAACGAGTTCCATCTCAAGCAGCCGCGTCAATATTTCACCGACTACGTGCGCCGCTATACCGACATGCCAATGCTGGTATTGCTGGAACCGCGTGCTGATGGCAGCTACGCCGCCGGGCGTTTGTTGCGCGCCGCCGATCTGGTCGGCAACCTGGGTCAGGAAAACAACCCGGAATGGAAAACCATCGCCATTGATGAAACCACAGGCGAGCTGGTGGCACCGCAGGGTTCCATCGGTTATCGCTGGGGTGAACAAGGCAAATGGAATCTGGAACAGCGCGAAGGGGGCTCCCAACGTGATGTTAACCTGCAATTGAGTCTGCTGGGTCACCATGACGAAGTAGTATCCGTCGGCTTCCCGTATTTTGGCGGTGCGACCAGTGAACACTTCGCCAGCGTCGCGCTGGATGAGGTGCTGCTGCATCAGTTGCCGGTGAAACGCCTGACGCTGGCAGATGGTCAGGAAGGGCTGGTGACCAGCGTCTTCGATCTGACACTGGCTAACTACGGTGTGGATCGTGGTTTGAACGACGCACAGTGCGGCAATGATTACGATCAGATCAAAGCCTATACCCCGGCGTGGGCCGAGCAGATTACCGGCGTATCACGGCAGAACATCATCCGCATCGCGCGTGAGTTTGCCGACAATGCCGACAAAACCCACGGGCGGTCGATGATCATCGTCGGTGCCGGTATGAACCACTGGTATCACCTCGACATGAACTACCGCGGGATCATCAACATGCTGATCTTCTGCGGCTGTGTCGGGCAGAGCGGTGGCGGCTGGGCACACTATGTTGGCCAGGAGAAACTACGTCCGCAAACCGGCTGGTTACCGCTGGCGTTCGGTCTGGACTGGCAGCGTCCGCCACGCCACATGAACAGTACCTCGTTCTTCTATAACCATTCCAGCCAGTGGCGTTATGAAACCGTCGCACCGCAGGAATTGTTGTCGCCGCTGGCAGACTCATCACGCTTTAGCGGCAGTTTGATTGATTTTAACGTGCGCGCTGAGCGCATGGGCTGGTTGCCTTCCGCACCACAACTGGGTGCTAACCCGCTGCGTATCGCCGAACAGGCCGCCGCCGCCGGTATGTCACCGCAGGATTTCACCGTAGCGGAACTGAAATCCGGGCGTCTGCGTTTTGCTGCTGAGCAGCCGGACAGCCCGCAAAACTTCCCGCGTAACCTGTTTATCTGGCGTTCCAACTTGCTGGGTTCTTCCGGTAAGGGCCATGAGTACATGCTGAAGTATCTGCTGGGTACCGAGCACGGTATTCAGGGGCAGGACCTGGGCGAGCAAGGTGCGGTCACGCCGGAAGAAGTGGAATGGCGCGCACAAGGTGGTGAAGGCAAGCTGGATCTGGTCGTGACGCTGGATTTCCGTATGTCCAGTACCTGCCTCTATTCCGACATCGTGTTGCCGACCGCCACCTGGTATGAAAAAGACGACATGAACACCTCGGATATGCATCCGTTCATTCATCCGTTGTCGGCGGCGGTTGACCCGGCCTGGGAGTCGAAAACCGACTGGGAAATCTATAAAGGGCTGGCGAAAACCTTCTCTCGCGTGTGTCAGGGTCACCTTGGGGTCGAAACCGATGTGGTCACGCTGCCGATTCAGCACGACTCGGCCGCCGAACTGGCGCAGCCGCTGGGCGTGAAAGACTGGAAAAAAGGCGAATGTGACCTGATTCCGGGTAAAACCGCACCGCACATTATGACCGTGGAACGCGATTACCCGAACCTGTACGCCCGCTTTACCTCACTCGGCCCGCTGCTGGATAAACTTGGCAACGGCGGTAAAGGTATTAGCTGGAATACCCAAAACGAAGTGGACTTCCTCAAACGCCTGAACCGCGTGCAGGAAGAGGGCGCAGCGGCGGGTCGCCCGAGAATCGACAGCGCCATCGACGCCGCTGAGGTGATTTTGTCGCTGGCACCGGAAACCAACGGCCAGGTGGCGGTGAAAGCCTGGGATGCGTTGGGCAAGGTTACCGGCCGTGATCACACCCATCTGGCGCACCCGAAAGAGGATGAGAAAATCCGCTTCCGGGATATTCAGGCACAGCCACGCAAGATCATCTCCAGCCCGACCTGGTCTGGTCTCGAAGACGAGCATGTGTCTTATAACGCCTGCTACACCAACGTGCATGAACTGATTCCGTGGCGCACTATTTCCGGTCGCCAGCAACTGTATCAGGATCATGAGTGGATGCGTGCCTTCGGTGAAAGCCTGTTGGTTTACCGTCCGCCGGTAGATACCCGTGCTGCTCAGCCGTTGTTGAACAAGAAACCGAACGGTAACCCGGAGAAGGCGCTCAACTTCCTGACACCGCATCAGAAGTGGGGGATTCACTCTACCTATAGTGAAAATCTGTTGATGCTGACACTCAGCCGTGGTGGGCCGATTGTCTGGCTGAGCGAGGATGATGCCCGCGAGCTGAACATTGTCGATAACGACTGGATAGAAGTATTTAACGCCAACGGTGCGCTGACGGCCCGTGCGGTGGTAAGCCAGCGTGTTCCGGCAGGGATGACCATGATGTACCACGCGCAGGAACGACTGGTGCACCTGCCGGGTTCAGAAATCACCGGCCAGCGCGGCGGTATTCATAACTCCGTGACGCGTGTTTGCCCGAAACCAACCCATATGATTGGCGGCTATGCCCAACTGGCGTACGGCTTTAACTACTACGGCACCGTCGGTTCCAACCGCGATGAATTCGTGGTGGTGCGTAAGATGAACCGTATCGACTGGCTGGATGAGGACAGCCATGACGACCTGTCTTCCCATGTGCAACCTCATCTGCAGGAGAAAGCCTGATGAAAATTCGTTCACAAGTCGGCATGGTGCTGAATCTGGATAAATGCATTGGCTGCCACACCTGTTCGGTGACCTGTAAAAACGTCTGGACCAGCCGCGAAGGGGTGGAATACGCCTGGTTCAACAACGTGGAAACCAAACCCGGCACCGGTTACCCGCATGCCTGGGAAGATCAGGAAAAATGGAAAGGCGGCTGGATTCGTAAGATCAACGGTCGACTGGAACCGCGCATGGGCAACCGTGTTGGGGTGCTGTCGAAGATTTTCGCCAACCCGGATGTGCCGGCGCTGGATGACTACTACGAGCCGTTTGACTACGACTACGCACACCTGCAACGTGCTGGCGAAAGCCGGCATCAGCCAGTGGCTCGCCCGCGTTCGCTGATAACCGGCCAGCGTATGGAGAAGATCGAAAACGGTCCGAACTGGGAAGACGATCTGGGTGGCGAGTTCAGCAAACGTTCGCAGGACAAGAACTTTGACGACATGCAGAAAGACATGTACGGACAGTTCGAAAACACCTTCATGATGTACTTACCGCGACTGTGCGAGCACTGCCTTAACCCGGCGTGTGTCGCCACCTGTCCGAGTGGGGCGATTTACAAACGGGCGGAAGACGGCATTGTGCTGATCGATCAGGATAAATGCCGTGGCTGGCGCATGTGCCTGACCGGCTGCCCGTACAAGAAAATCTATTTCAACTGGAAGAGCGGAAAATCAGAAAAATGCATTTTCTGTTATCCGCGTATTGAATCCGGTATGCCGACGCTGTGCTCGGAAACCTGCGTGGGTCGTATCCGCTATCTGGGTGTATTGCTCTACGATGCTGACCGCATTGAACAGGCGGCCTCCACGGAGAATGAAACCGATCTGTACGGCCGTCAGTTAGACATTTTCCTCGACCCGAACGACCCCGAGGTGATTGCTCAGGCACAACGTGACGGCATTCCGCTCAGCGTAATTGAAGCCGCACAGCAATCGCCGGTGTACAAACTGGCGGTGGAATGGCAACTGGCGCTGCCGCTGCATCCGGAATACCGCACACTGCCGATGGTATGGTACGTGCCGCCGTTGTCACCGATTCAGGCAGCGGCCGATGCGGGTAACCTGGTGCACAGCGGTGTCCTGCCGGACGTCGAAAGCCTGCGTATCCCGGTGCAGTATCTGGCGAACCTGTTGACAGCGGGCGATACCCGTCCGGTGCTGCGTGCGTTGCGGCGTATGCTGGCGATGCGTCACTTCAAACGTGCGCAGACCGTCGAGCAGATTACCGACACCAGCGCGCTGGAGCAGGTGGGGCTGACGCCATCGCAGGCCGAAGAGATGTACCGCTATCTGGCGATCGCTAACTATGAAGATCGCTTTGTGGTGCCGTCCAGCCACCGTGAGCTGGCGCGTGAAGCCTTCCCGGAAGCGCATGGCTGTGGTTTTAGTTTTGGCGACGGCTGCCACGGTAGCGATTCATCGTTCAATCTGTTTAACAGCCGCCGCATTGACGCCATCGACGTCACCAGCAAAACCCAGAACATGAGCCGGCGGATGCAGGAGAACAAGTCATGATCAGCCTTCGCGTTATCGCCCGGCTGCTGGAGTACCCGGATGCGGAGCTGTGGCAGCAGCGTCAGGACATGCTGGACGCGCTGGAGCAGGCTGACGAGTTGCCGCTGCGCCAAAGCGCGCAGTTGTTGCAGTTCATCGGCGACTTTTATCAGGGCGACCTGCTGGACCAGCAGGCGCGCTACAGCGAGCTGTTTGATCGCGGTCGTGCGCTGTCGTTGCTGCTGTTTGAGCACGTACATGGTGAGTCGCGTGAGCGTGGTCAGGCGATGGTGGACTTGCTGGCGCAATACCGCGAAGTCGGCCTGGAGCTGGACTGCCGTGAACTGCCGGATTTCCTGCCGCTGTATCTGGAGTATTTGACGTTGCGTGAGCCGCAGGCCGCGCGTGATGGATTGCGTGATATCGCGCCGATCCTGACGCTGCTGGCAGAGCGGCTACGCCAGCGCGACAGTGACTATGCCCTGTTGCTGGAGTTGTTACTGACGCTGGCGTCGTGCGAGCCGTCGAGTGACGCGGTGGCGGCGAAAGTGGCACAAGAAGCACGCGACGACACGCCGCAGGCGCTGGATGCCGTATGGGAGGAGGAGCAGGTCCGCTTTTTGGCCGACGCGGGCTGCGCCCCGGCGCAACAGACTCGTCATCAGCGTCGGTTCGCCGACGCGGTGGCACCGCACTACCTGAACCTTGACGCTTCACCGGTCAAAGGAGATTGCTGATGCATTACCTCAATCTGTTTTTATTCGATATCTACCCTTACATCGCCGGTGCGGTTTTTTTGATCGGCAGTTGGCTGCGTTATGACTACGGTCAGTACAGCTGGCGTGCTGGTTCCAGTCAGATGCTGGATAAAAAAGGCATGCGACTGGCGTCGAACCTGTTCCACATCGGCATTCTGGGCGTGCTGGGCGGCCACTTTGTGGGCATGATGACACCACACTGGATGTACGAGTCGTTCCTGCCGTTGGACGTAAAACAGAAAATGGCGATGTTCGGCGGTGGTGCCTGCGGCCTGTTGACGCTGGTTGGCGGTATCTTGTTGTTAAGACGTCGGCTGACTAACCCGCGTGTCCGCGCCACCTCCACCACCGGTGACATTCTGATCCTGACATTGCTGGTGATTCAGGCGGCGTTGGGGTTATTGACCATCCCGTTCTCTGCCCAGCATATGGATGGCAGCGAGATGATGAAGCTGGTGAACTGGGCGCAGGCCGTCGTCACCTTCCGCGGTGGTGCATCAGCCTATCTGGATGATGTGGCCTTCATTTTCCGTGTACACCTGGTATTGGGGATGACGCTGTTCCTGCTATTCCCATTCTGCCGTCTGGTACATATCTGGAGTGCGCCGGTTGAGTATCTGACCCGCCGTTATCAGTTGGTCAGAAATCGCCACTAATTCAGCTATTTCTCTGCAAAACAACGCCGCCTGACGACGGCGGCGTTGTCTGTGTGCGATCCATCAGCCTAAAAATCACCTATCAAGCTGATTCGAAATAATTTTTATCACCTCTCGTCCCGTCTTATCGTCAACGGCTTTCCACCACAGGGTTATCGCTCGCCTCACTCGTTTTACCCGAAAAGGTTACGTACCAGCATGATTTCCTGTGTAAATGAATTGTAATGCACGCGTTGCGTCAGTTTGGTGACGGATTATGTCAGCGGTAATATGATTTCACGATATGAAATGGTTATTTACTAAAATAACAGTCAGTTATCAGTGTGGATGGAACAAAAGAATGATTTCTCACTTCAGGTATAAAGAGTGTTAGAAATTTGTTCTGGGTCAATTTTACTGAAAAATGTCAATGCTAGGATGAATTCAAGTTAAAACTCTGTAATAAATGGATGGTGATCTATGAGCAGCGCATTTTACATTCCAGCCTTAAACTTGATGGGCGAAGGTGCATTAGAGGAAGCGGCAAGGCAGATTCAGTTGCAGGGTTTCAAACACGCGTTAATCGTAACGGATGGCGTGCTGAACAAAATTGGTGTTGCGGCTTCCGTGCAGCAACTGCTGAAGAAATATCAGGTCGACAGTGAGGTGTATGACGGCGTGCAGCCGAACCCGACTGTGGCCAACGTGGATGCAGGCCTGAAAATTCTCAAAGCGAACAACAGCGATTGCGTTGTATCGCTGGGTGGCGGCTCTTCCCATGACTGCGCCAAAGGGATTGCCCTGTTGGCGGCCAATGGCGGCGAAATTGCCGACTATGAAGGCGTGGATGTGTCTGCCAAACCGCAGCTGCCGCTGATCGGTATCAACACCACAGCGGGGACGGCCTCTGAAATGACCCGTTTCTGCATTATCACCGATGAAGCGCGCCACGTGAAAATGGCGATCGTGGATAAAAACGTAACGCCGGTGATGTCCGTCAACGATCCGGCACTGATGGTCGGCATGCCGGCATCACTGACTGCCGCCACCGGGATGGACGCATTGACCCATGCTATCGAAGCCTATGTGTCGACCGCCGCCAACCCGATTACTGACGCGGTTGCGATCAAAGCGATAGAACTGATTCGTGACCATCTGCGCGACGCGGTTAAAGACGGTAAAAACATGGTCGCGCGTGAACAGATGGCTTATGCCCAGTTCATGGCCGGCATGGCATTCAATAACGCGTCACTGGGTTATGTGCATGCGATGGCGCACCAATTGGGCGGTTTCTACAACCTGCCGCACGGGGTGTGCAACGCAGTACTGCTGCCGCACGTAGAGCGTTATAACGCCACCGTTGCTGCACCGCGTCTGAAAGACGTTGCCATCGCACTGGGTGTGGATGTTGCCGGTCTGAACGACCAGCAGGCAGCGGAAGCGGCTATCCAGGCTATCAGCCAAATGGCGAGTGACGTCGGCATTCCGGCAGGTCTGAAAGACCTGGGCGTGAAGGAAGAAGACTTCAACATCCTGGCCGATAACGCGCTGAAAGATGCCTGCGGTCTGACTAACCCGAAAAAAGCCACTCACGCGGAAATCGTCGAGATTTTTGCCGCTGCATTCTAATCTGGTGTGAGTGTTGGCATCGAAAACCCCTGACCTGATGGTTAGGGGTTTTTTTATGATGTTTATTATCGGGTTATTAGCTGTTTTGTGCCACAAACCGACGGCGTAATACGATGTTGTTCCAGCCAAACGCGGGTCAGTCCGGGCCGCTTTTATAGCTTCAACAGTCTGTCGGGCAACATCAGGTATGGTAAGTAAATATGGTAAGCAAAAAGGAGGCCAGGACAAATCTTCGGCCGCTTTTGTGTGATAATTTACACTTTTATCATACGCCGCACTTGAAAAAGTTTTGCTGAACGCCTAAAACCACAGTCTGTGCATGGGAATTGAATCGCCACTCAACAACGATCGTCACTCAACAACGTATGCTGTCATTGTGATCCATTCCGTTTCCTGCGCAAGGCGCAGCGCATCACCTGCTCATCGCTATAAATGACGAAAAATTGGCATGCTACGTGATAACAAAATCTACAAAATCTACAAAAACAAAGCGTTAATCACGGCATGGTTGATACACAGAGTGATTTGTCAATTCCACTTCGAGGCTTTTTTATGTTGTCTGGATGGTTGTCTCAAAATCTACATGCGCGCCTACTACTGGTTACTCTTTTCTTCGTTAACATTGCGGCCTGGGTATGGGCATTTATCGCTTTTGGTCATAGCTCTTCTTTGATGGCTGCAAGCCTGCTCGCCTGGTGTTATGGCTTGCGGCATGCTGTCGATGCGGATCATATTGCGGCAATTGATAATGTTACCCGTAAGATGATGCAACAGGGTAAGACACCCTGCAGTGTCGGCACCTGGTTTTCACTGGGGCATTCCACTATTGTCATTCTTGCTACTATCGCCATTGCGGCAACAGCAACTGCTTTCAGTAATCAAATGGACTGGCTCCATGAAACTGGCGGTGTTATCGGAACGACGGTATCCGCAGTCTTTCTGATTCTTATGGCTTTGGCAAATCTCTTGATTTTGAAAGGGGTATGGCACGCTTTCCAGCGCCTGAAAAACGGCGAAAAAGTCACTCAGGATGTCTATGCGGTTTCACAAGGCGGCCTGATGAGTTGGATATTCCAAAAGACGTTCCGTCTCGTCTCCAAAAGTTGGCAGATGTATTTGGTTGGTTTTTTGTTTGGCCTAGGTTTTGATACCGCGACAGAAATTGGCGTTCTGGGGATCTCGGCTGCGGGGGCGTCTAGCGGCATGTCTGTCTGGTCTATTCTGGTTTTTCCGGCGTTATTCACCGCAGGGATGGCATTCATTGATACGCTGGATAATATTGTTATGGTTGGTGCATACGGCTGGGCATTTAATAAGCCACAACGCAAACTTTATTATAATATGACCATCACAGGTACCTCCGTCGTTGTTGCGCTTTTCATTGGTGGTACAGAAGCCATGGGTCTGCTGATGGATAAACTGGATCTGCATGGCGGAATATGGGAATGGGTTGGACTACTGAATGATAATCTGGGCAATGCTGGGTTCTTTGTTGTCGGGTTATTTATTCTGTGCTGGCTGGTATCAATGCTGAATTACAAATGGAAAGGCTACGATACCCTTGCGGTCAATGAGTGACATTATATTTGAGGGTCGCAGTCATTCAGGCGACCCTCACCGACGGAATATCTCCGTCTACCTGCTTTCCGTTAATCTTCATAACCAGAGCATTGCTTCAGGAATCACATCCGTTCTTTGCTCTTGGCTGATGTTACGCTGCTAAATTTTTTCAACTAATGAGAATGCAACGTCCGCTTCACGCTCCATAGCGCCCCTCAGCCCGATATGCTTATCTGTGCAGTCTGGACGTCAAATGTAGGCATTTAATTAGCGAACGAGACCAGCGAGAATAACGTTAATATACCCTAAATAATTCGAGTTGCGGGAAGGCGGTGACACAGTGAATCCCAGGAGCTTACATAAGTAAGTGACTAGGGTGAACGAGGAAAGCCAACGCACCTGCAACTTGAAGTATGACGGGTATAGACACATTAACGTTTGAAAGCCACTATCTGAAGGTTCTTAGCATCAACGACATCTCCCTTTGTGGATACAAATGCACTGTGTACTGCGTCCCCCGTACTTTTATCAACTAAGGAAATATGCGGCTCATCATGCAATATATTTTTATGTCCCCATTCCATTAGGGAAAAAAGAAGTGGTGCCAGAGATCGGCTCTTGGGTGTGAGAACATATTCATAGCGTTCACGTGTACCTTCTTCCTGATAGGGGATTTTGCAAAGTAGACCGAGTTCAGTCATTTTTTTTAATCGGTTTGCCAATGTCTGCTTCGTAATTTTTGTATGTGCGCGTATCGTTTCAAAGCGACTAATCCCGTAAAAGGCCTCCCTTAGAATCAACAAAACCCATTGATCTCCAAGTAGTTCTGCTGCCGCAGCAAGCCCGCAAAGCTCAGGTGACAAGTACGGTAAGGAATTATCTTTTGACATGTGTACATTTGCCTCTTAACCTAAGTATGATTTCAATACTCAGCTAGTTAAGGAGAATACAATGCCCTTCGTCAATGTGCAAACCATTAAAGGGATTTTGAGTCCAGAGCAAAAAAATGAACTTCTACGTCGTATGACTGACCTTATGGTTGAAATTGAGGGGAAAGGCGATCCTGAGTTTCGGCGTTCGGTATGGATTCGAATTGACGAGCATGAACCAGAGCAGTGGAGTCTTGGGGGAATACAACCCACATCTGAAATGATTGCTGCAAAATTTGCATCACCGCAGCGGTCATGATTCGGTTGTAGTTATTCACATTTAGCCCTGAGTAATCGGCGGACAGTACTCATGTCCGCTCTGACAGTCCGATGATGACACGCTGTTTGGGTTCGTACCCAAACGCGCTCAACGAACTTCATAGTGTGTCAATCAGGGAGAGCAGGGCAAAGGTCGCCTGTTTGTTGTTCTTTTCGTTCGACTTTGCAAAGATGTATCGCACACGATTCCAACTTGCCAGGCAATCAGGAACAGGATTGACTCTTCACGGCCCATGCCCTGTGCCCCAACAGGAACGCGCTACGTGGCAATGTCGACGTCGAACTGGTTCTGCTTTGAGGATTCCGATATGACTCCCTTTCATCAACTTACCGCCACCAGTCTGGGCGGCCAGCTTATCTCGATGGCCGACTACGCGGGTAAGGTGGTTCTGGTCGTTAATACCGCCAGCCATTGCGGCTTCACACCACAATACGGTGGTCTTGAAGCGCTCTACCAGAAATACGCCGCCCAGGGTTTGGTAGTGCTGGGTTTCCCCTGCAACCAGTTCGGTAAACAGGAACCCGGCAACGCCGACGATATCGCGCAGACCTGTCACATTAACTATGGCGTGAGTTTCCCGATGTTCGAGAAAGTAGAGGTCAACGGAACCGAAGCGCACCCGGTGTTTCGTTATCTGAAAAACGAATTGCCCGGCGTGCTGGGTGGACGGATCAAGTGGAACTTCACTAAGTTCCTGATCGGTCGCGACGGTAAACCGCTCAAGCGTTTTGCACCGTTCACCACCCCGGAGAAAATGGAAGCCACAATCCTTGCGGCACTTGAAAGCTAAGTGTTTCGGTAATTCGAACCGTTCACTTATGAACAATTCATTATCCGTAGGAGGATAACTTCCGCTGTTAGCTCGTGGTAGCCCTGCTTCAATGCCTGTGGGACTTAGCCAAAAGCGGATGTTACTGGCACTATTTCTTCTTATTAAGCATCGACTTTAGATCGGCAAAGGGATCATAGGTTGCTGTACCAACATCTTTTTGCGTGTCTTCCCCCGCCGCAACGGTTGTGCCGTACTGCTCGGCTTCAGTGTACATCGAGTGTTCGTGGTTATGGCAAGTACCGCTATATCGCGCAAGACGATCCATAAGCTACCAGCCAGTTTGTAGATGAAGTTCAAGGGGGAACGAAATGACTACCTATCCATCTTCCCGATGGAGGAACACACAGCGCAACGCATTCTGGTGATCTCGGTGACGGTTATCCGTCGGGGATAACCGCTATGGTCGGCATAACTCAATGCGGTTACCGGGTCGCATAATTCGGACTGGATTCTATTCAAGAGACAGACTATTTATAAAGGTATTAGTAATAATAAAGTAATTTATTAATAAATAATAAGCATTGACGTTTAATAACAATCTAAGTAACAGTAATTGATTGATAAGAAGGTATTAAATTGAGAGTACTTAGCAGTGCCGACTGATTCTACGCACTCAGGGAAACATCTAACAAAAATCCCTATACTCACTCTTTCATGCTATTAGGACGGAAACGATACGCATCAAATGGATTCATTAGATAAAATACCTCATTAGTAAGGTTAATCATAAGGCCACCATAATTAAATTTATGATTAGTATCGGAGACTTACTACCTGAAAAGTGTAATATTCTTATAGAACCTGACCAGTCAGAATAAAATCATTAGGATTATTATTTGTTCAGACTAAATCATAGAATCAGGTAAATTTTTAGCATTATGCGTTGCTATCATAAAAAATAATAAAATGTAATGATTACATTAATTGACATAAAAAGTTTAAGCAGATAGTTTAACGAAACTGAATTTTCTAATTTTAAACGCCTTATGTTTCATTTCGATGACATGGCGGAAATTTGATTAGGATTGCCGCCATGGAAGAACGCGCACTGCAAACGCACTCATCTGTATGGATAAGCCGATTAATTTGGGCAGTTAATCTCTGCTCAATAAGTGCCTCAACTTTATGTTATATATACCTTTCATGGTATATTTATCATGCAACCGGGAACATTATACTTTCACAGGCTGTGCTTTATGCACCGATGATTTTACCCGTAATTTTTGTAAATCAAGTACAGGGTATTGCGGAAAAAACCTCTCCTCGCAAACTGCTTATGATGAGTAATCTTGTTGCTGCTATTTGTACACTCATTATATTCAGTTTGATTCACCGAATACCAACCTTCGCACTGCTTGGGGGACTATTAATTGGTTCAATTGACGCACTTCAACGTGTCGGTCGCATAGTTGCCATTAAGTATTATTTTAGTGGAGACAAAATCGAAACCACAGTACCGCTCACCCTCACAGCACAGTTTATCGCTGGTGGATTGGCAGGAATGTTGATGGGAAGTATTAAAGGTGAAATGTCGCCACAATTAGCAATGTCGATGATTTCAGTGTTGTTCATCGCTTCGGTACTGGCATCATTCCTTTTACCTAAACTCAATTTACATCAGGAAGGGAAAGCACAGGCTCGATCATTAAAATCGTTTGCTGCTCTACTCTCAGATAATGCGCCGTTAAAGAAAGCATTCCTTAATTTCATCGTTTTTATTACTTTCTTTCAGGGGTTTTTTAATGTATCCCGCGTTACATTACCATCGCATGTTTTGAATTTGCCTGAAAATTTTGTTGGGTATCTTCAGTTGGTCAATAGTGGTGCTGCCCTGGTTGGTGCGGTATTTTACTTCATTTATAATCGAAAGGGAGTGAAGTTTAATCCGTTATACATGGCAATCATCAGTGCCTTATTCATGGTTATCACATCGCTCGGTGTTAATGTGTTAACCAGCTATCTAAGCTATTTCTTCTATATATTCTTTTTTGAACTTGCTTTTTTTAAATTACAGGCAGATATCGTTTTAAAGAGTAATGTCAAAGACATGCCAATGATTGCCGCTATGCAATATGCTGGCGTCTATATTGGAATGATCACTTCAATATTCATTGGGTCAGTACTGACACAATATTCACACCTTTATGTAGTAGCCATATTTTTTACGATAGCATACTTCTTATGTTACGTATCACTCAGTAAAGAAAGAAAATAAATCAATGCCTGCTTTTCTAAGCAGGCGAAATTACTATAAGTAATAAAGGATAAAGTATATGGGCGCAATAACGTCAGCATTTCCGTTTGTGAAATTTATGGATTTGGCTAATTTATTGACCACTATTAATGTGGGATTGTCACTTTCATCAATCTATCTTGCATATACAGATAATATTTATCTTTCATCTATTGCATTATGTTTAGCTGCTGTATTAGATTTTCTAGACGGTTATATTGCTCGTACATGGTTAACTGAAAAAAAACAAAACAGGGAATTTGGCAAGCAGCTTGACAGCCTTGCTGATCTTTTAAATTTTAGCGTAGCTCCCGCTTTAATTATTTTCCACATTATTCCAGGTTGGGCGTCATTTGCTTCGGGAATGATGCTGTTGCTGTCAGGTTGCCTCAGACTCTCATTATTTAGTGTGATCAGCGGCAGTCATCCAGGTAGCTATCGTGGTTTGCCAACAACCTATGCAGGTGTTATTTATTCATTATTTTTCCAGCTAGTTGCATACAATAAAGTAGCGTTGCCTTATCTTATTTGGCTTAATCTGTTTATTGCTTTGATTCAGATAATCAATGTAAGAATACCAAAATATGCAGCGTTACCGACAATTTCAGTATTCCTGATTCTTTTTGTCGCAGTAAGAGTTTTTATTTCTCTATAAGGAAACGTTTAGATGAAGCATGTTATTTTTGTAGATAGCACTGTAAGCGGCTTACTGGCTTTTCAGGCAGCCAAAAGAATGGGCTGTTATGTCACATTCATCAGACAGAAAGATGCCTCTTTTTTGACTATTTCCATCGGTAATGATGAAAGTAAGCTCAAACCACATTTAGAATTCGTCGACCAATTTTTGGAAGTTGAATCTCTGGATGGCGAGGAGTTTCATGATCTGCTGGTGCACCTCAATGAGAAACGCCCAATCGATGCATTACTTAGCACCTCTGAGGCTGGAATTGTTCCTGTAGCCAGAGAAGCAGAGCACTTTAATCTACGCTATCCTAGCCTCTCTGCATTAAACAATGCAGTGCAAAAAAATCAGCTACGCGAAACACTGAAAAAAAATGGTATCCGCTCACCTGAATATCAGGTTTTGAGTGAAGAACAACTGGTATCGGGTGTTACCCCACACATTGAACTCCCGTTCGTGGTTAAACCGACGAGAGGTTTTGCAAAACAATTTTCTGCCATCTGCTATACCAGCGAAGATTTTGAGACGTTCATTAAAACATTACGCGAGGGTCGTGCAGAATCTGATCGTATGATCGATACCCTGGTAAGCCGCGACTATCTGGTTGAAGAGTATATTGATGGAAGCTTACATTCCGCTGAAGTAATAGTACAAAATGGTATCGTGCAGGTTTACGCCACCACAGTACGCTTCCGTTCCGTTTATAGTGAAATGCTAGAAATGACCGCTACGATGCCGTCAGGTCTCAATGCTGATGAACGTAATGAAATAAAAGAGTATGTACAGTCAATTTTTTCCGCTTTAAAACTGGATGTGGGTCTTTATCACGTTGAGCTTTTACGAGATGAAAAAGGTCCATGCCTTGTTGAAATTAATGCGCGCATGATGGGTAGTGTTGCACCTCAAATGTATCGCATGATTACAGATATCGATCCCTTCGAGTTATTGATCCGTCTTCATCTGGATGAACCTATCAGTATTAATGATAGTGTGCTTACGCGAGCAGGTACGGTTGTTACGATAGCTTCACGTCATGGTGGCGCAATCAGTAGCGATTATAACCAGGCTCGTTTTGAAAAACTGTTGAAATCTTACAATATTGATTTCTGCTCAGCATGGGTAAAACCCGGCCAAAAGGTCAATGTGTATACTGGAAATATTGGCACTATTGGTCATGTTATTGTTCTTGGTGATGACCCTTATGAAGTTGCGCGTAAAGGACACCGCTTCTTGTGTGAGTTAGATGAAATTTATGGTCTTGAACTCGCAAAATATTTTGAATAATTAGCCAAGCCATTATTCCTCCGTCACCTGACGTTCACAATGAGATTAAAAGGAAAGTAGAAATGGAGTCCACCCGTTTAACCACCTTCTCTTTTGATGGTAAAGCTGGGACGTTGGCAAAACTCACGCCAATTCTCAGTAGCGCAACAATAATGCCGTTGTACCGTTTTACTGTCAGAAAATGGCAAGAAAACTCAGCACTGGTCATTGAAAATATCGTCAATAGCTTGGGGGCTGATAATCTGATTGTTCGTTCAAGTTGCCGAAATGAAGATCGGTCTGGGCAGTCAGGAGCGGGGGCATATGACTCTATTGCCAATGTTAATGGTGAGCCTGAGTTATACTCAGCGATATCTCACGTTATCGCCTCATATAATGGTGCCATTGCAGAGGATGAAGTATTAGTACAGCAAATGGCTCAGGATGTTTTAGCTTGTGGTGTAGCAATGACGCGCGATCCTGAAAGCGGCTTGCCCTATTATGTCATCAACTACACTGTTGACGGGCAGACTGACGGTGTAACTTCAGGTAGCGAAAACGTATTGTCATGGATTGCATTAAAAGATGAAGTGGCAAATGAACCCCCTGTATTAAAAGGCATGATAGCGTTGTTGCAGGAGGTACAACTGATTACAACCCAGACCGCACTGGACATTGAATTCGCAATAACGAAAGAAGGTCCGGTGCTGTTTCAGGTTCGCCCAATGACAGCGCTTGACACTCTTGGCTCAGACCATGAATTTCTCAAACTCATTAGAAAAGAGGCTGAGTCGCTGAAAGAGGCATGTGATCGCTTACAAGCAGGACACACGGAAAAAATCGCGTTGTTTGGCATAATGCCCGACTGGAATCCGGCAGAAATTATTGGTGTCAAACCGCGTACACTGGCGTTTGATCTTTATAAATACTTAATAACCGACCTAAATTGGGCTTCAGCTCGTTTCCGCTATGGTTACCGTGATATGCGGGGTCATAAGCTGATGTCATCATTTGCGGGTACACCCTATATCGCCATTCCCTATAGCATTGAGTCATTCATTCCGGCGTCAATGCCACACGATATCGTTTCTTCTGTAGTAAATGCTAGCTGTCATCATCTTGCTCAGCATCCAGCTTTGCACGACAAAATTGAGTTTGCCATTGTACCAACTTGCTTTACACCTTCTCTCACATTGAAAAGTGCATCGTCACAACCAGCGTTAAAAAATTTAAGTAAAGCAGAGATTTCACTATATCTGGATGAATTACTGAAGTTGACGGAACATATCATTTCAGACAATGGTCCATTCGCTAACGATCTTCGGTTGCTCCCCAGAATTGAGCAGAATTTAAACGAGTTAAAAGAAAAAGAATTGCGCGATACAGACCCATTACAGCATTTCCGTATCGCACTCAGTAATGCCAGTGTTATAGGCGAAATATTTGCTGGCTCAGCACGAGCTGCCTTTATTGCTACCAGCATATTAAAATCTTTAGAGCAGGAAAATGTTGTTCCGCAAGGATATACCGATAATTTCTTATCGCGCGCCCGCACAGTTGGCCAGGAATTATCCGATGACTTCTGCCTTTTAGATAAACAGCTATTTTTGAGAAAACATGGTCATATTCGTCCGGGTACTTATGATATACGCGTTGCTCGCTATGACGAAAATCCAGATTCATATTTTGACTGGCTATCGCCACCTGCCAGACCAGTGAGAACTGTGGAAAATGCATCTGATTCTCGTGACTTGTTACTCAGCATCCAAAAGGCTTTTCATCATTGTGGAATGGACATACATGTAAAACAATTCTTCACTTTTGCACTCAATGCAGTAGAGGCACGAGAAAAGGTCAAATATCTTTATGGTGCTTTCGTCTCTGAAGCCTTGAGCGCGCTTACTGCATGGGGAGCACTACATCGCATTGATCGGGATACACTGAGTCACAGTCCACTCAATTACTTCATCAATGAAAAATACTGTGATATCGATGGTATCGATGCAGTTGCAAAGGAAAATAAACGTATTTGGCAGTCAAAGAGTAGCTTACGATCTCCTTCGATTATTGATTCAGCTAATGCACTGTACGCCCATGAAATTAACGTTGCCAAACCTAATTTCATCACTAAAGAAAGGGCTGAAGCATCTGTGCGGGTTCTAAAAGCAGGGAATACACATTCTGACGATATAGAGGGGACTATTGTTTTAATTGAAAATGCAGATCCCGGCTTTGACTGGATTTTCACCCGTCGCATCAGTGGGTTCATTACGGCTTACGGCGGAGAAAATTCACATATGTCTATCCGAGCCAGAGAATTCGGCATTCCTGCCGTTATCGGTATAGGTGAAAGGGCGCTAAACCGCCTTGCGGGTGCGCAACGGTTGTTGATGGACTGTGCTGCCAACCGAGTAGAGATACTCTCATGAAACATGTCGCTATTACGATGATGCGATTGTATGAGCCTTCACGTCAAGAATGGCGAGATGCTCTCGACCAGCGTTGGTTGTCGCTCATGCAGACATGTGGACTGATACCTCTATATCTACCAAACGATGCCGATTTAGCAGAAAAAATATTACTGTTATCTCAACCTGAAGGCGTGATTTTCAGCGGCGGCGGTGATTGTTATGCAATAAGCGGCGAGCAGGACGCAAGAGATTTGACTGAAGTTCGTGTTCTGGATTGGGCTATTAAATATTCTAAACCTATATATGGCGTTTGCCGGGGTATGCAAGCTGTACTAAGCCATTTTGGTGGTGCCATCATACCTGTTACTGGACACGTAGCTACCCGTCATAAGATTTCAATTCACGATAATGAAATAGATACAGAAATAGAAGTAAACTCTTTTCATAATTATGGGTTTAGACATATTCCTGAAGGATTCACTGTTACAAGCAAGACCGCAGACGGTTTCATTGAATCTGTTAGTGATAGAAAAAGAAAGATACATCTTATTATGTGGCACCCTGAGAGAGAAGATATTGCCGTGCCTCATGATGTTAAAATAATCAAGAATATATTTGGAGCGGAATAGCATGAAAGGTATTTTGTTAGTGGCTGGCCGTGGGAGCCGCCTTGGTGATATTACAAATGAAAAACCTAAGTCACTGGTTGAACTAAATGATCAATCATTGCTACAGCGCGCGATCGATTCTTTAAAGAAAGGCGGGGTTGATAATATTGCAGCCGTAGGTGGTTATCGCAGTGAGATGATTGAACCTTACGCAGATCGGTTATTTATCAATGAAAACTGGGAAAGAACAAGTATTTTTAGTTCATTACTATGCGCCCGTGAGTGGCTCAAGACAGAAACCTGTATTGTAAGCTACGGCGATATTTTTTATTCTCACCATTTGGTTGAATCCCTAATAAAAAGCACTGGTGATATTAACCTGACCTATGATCCGAATGCAGTAGAGTTATGGAAGAAGCGAAACGAAGATCCACTATCTGACCTCGAAAGCTTCATAATAGATAATGGAAGGATCGTAGGCATTGGAGGACGAATTAAAAGTCTTGATGAAGTTCAGGGCCAATACATGGGGCTTTTCAAAATCACTCCGCAAGCATGGAGTTGGATTGAAAATTTCATTTCATCGTTGAGTCAACATGAGATAGAGAACATCGACATGACAAATCTATTTTCTAAACTCATCAATAGTGGTCATCATGTGTTTGGAACTAAGAATGAATATCCATGGGGAGAGATTGACACGCCATCGGATATCAGTCTTTATCATAAAATCTATCCTAATGTATAATTTGATTAACTCCGGAAACACTCCGGAGTTATTTTTCGTTCACGGTTATAGGTACTCCTGATTTAACCGCAGTTGTAATTTAAATTGTACCTTCTGTTGACATGTGACTTGATAGCCAGAGGAAAAACTACACAAATAACGAACCAACATTCAATCCGTATATGAAAAATTTCTACTATCTAATTTATGTGATTCATAAACATCTCTTCACTGTAATGGTTCGCGATGGAGAGAGAAATTCAACAACGATTGCTGTAGGTAAAGCCCTATGATACGTCAGGTGATGCGGGGCTTGTCTGCCGCTATTATGGTATTTTTCGTCCCACACTACATAAATTGTTCTCTGGAAAATTGCTCTCTGGAAGTACGCACGCTTCGGAATTTGGTAAGCAAGGCGGAGGCGGATTCAGGTCGAACTAAAACGGCTTCATTCCCTCTCTCTGGCTATAGAGACTACCCATAAATTTCTTTGCCGAAATCAAATTAAACCTGTTGTTAAGTTTCGATTAAAAGCAGATTTCGCTCGCTATGAGCGCTCCGCTCCCGGTGATTGTGTTCAGAGGGATACCGGCAAAATTGCTCCAAGCTTATATTAGTACGCCTCTTTAGCCACAAATTAACCAATTCAGCCACACCATACTGCCAATCAATACCATGGTGAGTGAATGCGCGGATTAAATTAAGCGAAACGGAGACACCGGTGCCGAAATTGCCTATTTATATGGCTTTGCTAACAGCAACTATTTCACCACATGGTATAAAAAAGGTCTTTGGGATTACGCTGAGCGAAGGCAGAAAGGATGGGATATGAGTAAACCAGATAATAAGGAAGAGCGCGACGCGGGATATCGCCGGGTACGGCTGGAGGATATTGCCACCCGTTGCCGAACTTCGCTCAGTACGGTGTCACGAGCGCTGTCAGGTGAAAAAGGGGTTAGTCACGAACTGCGTACACGGATTCAGGAGGTGGCGCGTGCTATGCGTTATACACCGGCTCAGGAGCTGTGCGGTGCGCGAATCGTTCTGGCTATTTCGCAGGTAGCGATGCTGGATTATAACCGCTACCAGTTTAGCTGGTATGTGTTGCAAGGATTGAAAGAGCGAGCGAAGGTGCTGGGCGTTGATCTTATTACCCATCCTCTCAACGATAATAACAATGGTGCTTTGCAGGCGCTGCTGGAAGAACCTGACGTGGGTGGGGTATTGGCATTGACGGTGGATGACGGCGTCTTTCTGAATACGTTGGTGAACCTGAAAAAACCGGCGGTCTTAGTGAATACGGAAGATCCGTTGATGCGGTTGTCCAGCGTGCTTCCCTGTAATCGTTCGGCGACGCGCATGGCCTGCGAATATCTGCTGGAACGCGGGCATCGCGACATTCTGTTTTTAACCCATCCCGGCCGACGGACGATTGAACAACGGGAAGACGGCTGGCGTGAAGCGATGCGCTGTCGCCAACTGGTGTGCGACAACTCACGCGTCTTGACGGTAAGCGACTGGTTGCCAGAGCTGGCGGAGCAGGCGGTGATTGCGCGCTTGAGCGACAATCCAAGTGAGTGCACAGCGATACTGTGTGCCAATGATTCGTTGGCGCTCGGCGCGATTAATGGCGTACGGTCCTTAGGACTACGCGTGCCGGAAGATATTTCGGTGATCGGTATGAATAATCTGCCGCAGGCCGATTTTGCGACACCGCCATTGACCACCGTTCATCTTCCAGTACAGGAAATTGGCACTCTGGCGCTAGAGCTGTTGCAGGATATGATTGCGGGTAGTGTTGAGACGCCAAGGCGTATTGAGCTGGCATGCTCCATTGTGGAACGTCAATCGGTGGCCCGCATCGAGTGATGCGGCCAACCGATAAAGCGGGTTAATCAAAATTAGCACGTTCCATTTTCGGCACTAACAGGAGATACATAACCGCCCATGCCAGTAGGTAAGCGACGGAGCTGATGGCGAAAAGAGCCCAGTAGTTACCTGATGCATCGAGAACTGCTCCAATTACGGTAGAGAAGATGACGCTGCCGATCATCCCAAACGTGCTGCCGATCCCCACGACTGAGCCGACGGCAGCGCTTGGGAACAGGTCGGATACTGAGGTCAGAATGTTGGCGGACCAGCCCTGGTGAGCCGCGGCGGCCAAACCAACCAGCGCCACTGCAGCCCACAGATTTTCAACCTGAGTGGCGGCGAAAATCGGCAAAACAAGGCAGGCGCAGATAAGCATCGTGATTTTACGCGCGCTGGCGGTGCTGAAGCCTTTGCTCATCAGCTTACCGGGTAACCAGCCAGCACCCAGGCTGCCAACGATGGCGAAGAGATAAATCACGATAAGCGGCAGGCCTAAGCCTTTCATGTCGATACCGCGTGATTCATGCAGCCATTTCGGTAGCCAGAAAAGGAAGAACCACCAAATTGGGTCGGTCAACATTTTACCTAATGCCACCGCCCACAGTTGGCGATAGCCCAACAGACTCGACCATTTAATGGCGGAAACATTAACGATCTCTTCTTTATCCTGAGCAATCCAGGCCTGCTCTTCCGCACTGGTTTTCGCTTTCACCGGACCAAAGGCGAGGAACCAGGGGATCAGCCACAGAAAGCCAACCGCACCCAGAATTAAGAACGCGCCTTGCCAGCCATAATGTATCGCGATGAGTGGAATCAGTGCCGGAGAGATCACCACGCCGATATTCACCGCGACCCCGAGAATGCCGGTCGCCAGTGTACGCTCCTTTTTGGGATGCCACTCGGCAATCACTTTCATCGCGGCCGGGAAGTTGGCGGATTCACCAAGCCCGAGCAGTACGCGTACCACCGCAAAACCGGTGACTGAACCGGCGACAGCATGCAGCATCGCCGCGGTGCTCCAAACGACCATCGCCACCGCATAACTCATTTTGGTCCCTAGTTTGTCGATAATTCGCCCACATACCAGCGTGCCGACACCGTAAGCCACGGTAAAAGCATTGACCAGCCAGCTGTACTCTATCTCCGTCCAGCCGATATCTTTTTGCAGCATCGGTGCCAGCAGACCGAGAATTTGACGGTCCATATAGTTAACTGTCGTAGCAAATACCAGCATGGAACACACTACCCAGCGATAGTTGCTTTTCGGTTTAGCCTCTTCGAGTGCGGGATTGTGCAGACTGCTCGGATTAACATGACCAGAGGTACGCCCTGAAGGTGCTGACTGTTTGTCGATTTGTGTATCCATTATTATTTCCCTTGCCCGGTCTGTGTCGGGTGTTGGCTACAGAGGAAGTTCACAGCTACTGCCCACGACGCTCCACTGCTGAGGGTCAAGCGTGCGGCCTTCGGCGTTCACTCGCCCGTCAGCAAAGAAACGCACTGTGCCGTACAGCGGATCGTTCACTTCTATGCTGCCGTCGTCGTGCTGAGTCATTGCCAGGCAACTAAAGCGCGTGCTAAAGGTGTCCAGACTGCTATCGACACGGTCGTTGATGCGCACCAGCCAACAGGTTTGCCGCCCGTTAAGGCGAATTTCACAGTCTCGGGTTGGGCCTGTATTCACCGTTTCAAACGCCTGGTTTCCCATCAGTAACGCCATCCCGTCACCGCTGCGTACGGCTGCGTACTGGTTGTTGATAGCGACCTCATCAAACTGGCTTTGCGGCAGCCACGCGTGGGTAAAGGACGGTTGGCCCTCGTGCAAATTGAAAATCAGCACGGCCAATCCTCGATATTGCTGAACGCGGGGGAGCGTGCCGCATCCACCCCAGTAGGAGGGGCGACCGAAGCCACCGTGCAGGGTCTCTCCCGGATGATTGATCCAGATCTGCGCTTCGGGTTGGCTGCCAAGGCGTAAATGAAAAGGTGTCTCCTGATAGCCCCATTCACCCCAGCGGTAGCCCGCTATCGACCCCATTGCCGCATGGCGGTTTTTGTAGTGATACAGTCGGGCAATTCGGTTGGCACCTTGCGCGAAACACCACTCGGTAGCGCTCTCTTTTTGCCAGGCGGCAACGTCAGCGAGCTCCCTCGGCGGGTTGAGCAGGCCGTCACGCAGCAGAAGTGCTAATTGCGGCAGTGCATGGAAGCGACAGCCGTAGTTGCCTTTTCCCCAGAGCAAACGCGAAATGGCCGCAAGTTCCAGAGAGCGTCCGGCGCGTAGGGTGTGTTCGTACGAACGTCCCTGCGAGGCGGTCAGAAAGCCTTGATGGGCTGAACGGGCAATCTGCGTGAGCAGGCGCTCTATGGCTGCAATCGCGCGTTTGCTTATCTGCGCGTCGCCTGACAGCGCCGCGAGTGCGGTTAATCCTTTCAGGTCAATGGGGAAATAGGGCGCAGAGTTCCATTCGGCCATTTCGCATTGTTCAAAATGGTCCAGCCATGTGATGACGCGCGCTTTACCTGCCGCCGCCTGCTCACGTCCGCTACGTCCAGAGCGAGTGAAAATAGCCTCTGGGAAGAGATTGCCCGCCAGTAGCGCCGCAGTGTGGAACAACAGGGCGTGATTTTCAGAGAAGTACCATTGGACATCGTTGCCCGGTTCATCCATCCAGTATCGAAAGCGCAGGATGGCGTCATCAATACGCCCGCGTACTGCCGGATCGATCTCATCGGCCCACACTGCGCGGCACCACAACAGCGGAACAAGGGTAAAGTCTGCGCAATCATGACAGTCGAGTACGGACGGCAAAACGCCATCCAGCATCTGCTGGGTTTGCTCATCGTTAAGGCCGCAGGCCAGACGCGCCAGAGCTTTGACGCTGCTGTATTCACCTTCATGAGCGACCACGCTGAGCGCTTCAGCAATTCGCGCCTCCTGTGTTTGTGGGACTGCCTTCTGCCGGTCGGCGTGGCAGATTTCAACCCCCAGGGTGCGGCTAATCTGGAACCCTTCGCGTTGCAGCGTTATGTGGAAATTGCGGAAGTCCGCGGGGATCTCTTCGCTTTCAGCGATGGCTACCAGCGACTCACCGGCGGTCAGTCGGGTGTGAAATGCTACGGGTTTATCGAGTGAGATAAAATCGCCCAGGACATTGACGTGTAACCTATAGTCCGTCGAGGAAGGCTTCGGGAATGCCAGGCGAATGGTGCCACGGTTATACACTGGATACTCAAAGGAAACGCCATCCAACAGCTGTTCCATCTCTTTGACCTGTGTGTCAGACAGGGGTGTTTCCAGCGCAATGTGTAGCGGCTCGCCAGCGAGGTAGTCGAGTTCGAAAAAGAAACGAATATCACGTTCGGCTAAATCATCAAACCAGAGCTCAAGCTCGTTTTTTCCCGCATGCAGTGACAGGCTGAATTCACGCTGGCTTTCCAGATTGCGCTGGTAATCAGCCATCCAGAGTACTTCTTCACCATTCAGCTTTAGCACCGCTCCGCCACAGGTTGTCAGGCGAAAACGATATTCACCTGCCTGCGGGCAATCGAGCAGCGTTCTGGCCCAGGCCCCAACGCGGGTTGGACGGAACCAAAAACCGGACAGATCGACTCTGTCTGAGGCAAAAGGGAACCACCAACGAGAATAGTTTGCGCTTGCAAAGGGTTGTGGCTTTTTCTCGGAAAAGTGCTGGCGAAAAATATCACGGCACGGGTAAGTATGCGGAATGAAGTTCTTATGTTTGCTTAAAAAGAAAAACGGATCCATTTCGCCTGCCATCGGTAAATCCACTGTGTCATAGCGTAAACTTGAAATATCGGATAGCTGCCAGTAGCGCACAGCACTACCTGCCGTTAAATTAAAATTACTATATTCGATAGCCATTATTTTTTTCTCCGAAAGAGAATGGTTTGATTTTATTTTTAATTAACGAAATGCAATCCTTCACTCAGGCATAATATTGCCAGCGCCTGTCCATACCCAGTAGGTTGTAATGGAATGTCTTTATAAAATTGCAGTGTCCTCCCCATTCGAGTGCCATAAGAAACATTATGGACAGTCCCCTTGGCATCAATATTATCCTGAACAATTGCCAGCGCTTTCATGCCCGCCTGTTGCCACCGTTCATCGCCAATTCCCATACGTGTGCCTTTTAATAAGCCATAGCCAAAACCGGCGGTTGCGGAAATTTCGGTATAGGAGTCAGGATGGTCGAGCAAGGTGTGCCATGCGCCGTTATCTGCCTGTAAGTCAATCAGCGTATTGACCTGCTTTTTCAGACACTCGATCAGGTATTCGCGTACGCCCGTGTCTACATCGGCAAGATCCAGTAACTCGAGGATGCCAACAGTAATCCACGCATTGCCACGCGCCCAGCGGGCATTGGCAAAGTTGCTGTTCTCGACAAAGCTCCAGCCGTGGTACCACAAACCGGTTTGGGGATCATTGAGGTAGCGTGCATGCAGCAAGAACTGACGCACCGCTTCATCAACCAGTTCTTTGCGCCCGGATACCGTACCGTAGTGCGCCAGGAACAGCACGACCATGAACAGCGTATCGTCCCAGAGCTCCATCTCATTAATGCCGTCGGAAACCACATGCTGGAAGCCTTGTTCTGGTGTACGCGGGAGTTCGGTCATCACACGGGTTGCCCAGTTATCCAACACCTGCTGATAATGGGGCTGCCGGTGATGAGACCAGAAAAGCGATAAGGGAAGCATCGGTGCGGTGGTATTAACGTTCAAGCCCGGCAGCCCTTTTTCAATATTTTTCTGAAACCAGTTATCGATAATTTGATAAAGGTCATTCGATTTATTATTTTCCCATAAACGCACCAGTCCAAATAGCCCAACGCCCTGTGGCCATTCCCAACTGGCAAATGAAATATAATCTCCGATGCTACCGTCAAGATTGGGTTCATTAAATCGTCCATTATCTTTTAATTCAGTAAATCCACTTAAAAGTAAGTCTATATTTTTATTCAGAGTGCGTTTTTCCATTTTTATTCTCAGTCAGCGCGTGATGATTATTTCAATAATGATTAAATCACTATGTATTTAATATGCGCAATACGAAAAAATTTTGCGTTCATATTTTGTGAGCTTTGACAATATTTAATCAGACCTTGTTTTTTTATTTTTTTCATCGTAATAACTGGAACTATTGATAAAACAAGAGGTTGCTGGAACGGTGTTTCATTTTTAGAGGAGGGATTGCGAAAATTTTTTGCGTAGTTATCACAGCGCCTATTGATGATGTCGTTGTCCACGACGTGCCGCAACCGGCAGTGCTCTGTTGCCAGTAGCAACAAGGCATGAAGTTGGTGTAGTGTTTTTAAACGATTAATCACGCGGAAGGGCCTTCGAAGCATGCTGAAAATACTGGGTAAAACGACGTCAATCAATGTGCGTAAAGTACTCTGGACCTGCGAAGAAGTGGGGCTGGATTATGTTCAGGAAGATTACGGTAGCGGATTTGCCTCGACGCAAACCGATGCCTTTCGCGCCATGAATCCGAACGCGATGGTGCCCGTGTTGATTGACGATGAGTTCGTGCTGTGGGAATCGAATTCGATTTGCCGCTATCTGGCGCGTAAAGCCGGGCGCGATGACTTACTCCCCAATGAACCGCAAGCGTGTGCCAACGTCGAGCACTGGATGGATTGGCAGGCGACCGAATTTAATAACGCCTGGCGTTATGTCTTCCCCGCTCTGGCGCGCAAGAACCCAGCCTATAACGATCAGAATGCGATTGCTGAAGGCATTAACGCGTGGAACCACTGTATTGGTATTCTGGAACAACAACTCCAGCGCACCGGTGCATGGGCGGCAGGTGAGACGTTTACGCTGGCGGATGTGGTGCTTGGGCTGTCGGTGAATCGCTGGAAAATGACACCGTTTGCCCATCCCGATGTGCCTGCTATTGACGCGTGGTTTATGCGTTTGAATCAGCGGCCAGCATTTTTGCGTCATGGCAATAATGGTATGGTCTAAAAAGTCGGGTTGACGGCATCATATCAATTCGCCGCTTTTTATCCGCCATCACGTAATGATCAATATGACGCAGTCCGTGTCTGGCGATTGAGTTGAGCGCCTGACACGGACTGCGTTTTTCATGATCGATAATCCAGCGGTGTTATTTAGCCAGGATCTCTCTGCGCACGATATCTGCGCCTGCGCTTAATGCGTTGAGTTTGCCTATGGCGACCCGACGAGATAAAGGAGCCATACCACAGTTGGTAGAAGGATAGAGCTTATCGGCATCCACAAACTGAAGCGCTTTTCGTAGAGTATCGGCGACGTCCTCTGGTGTTTCAATGGTATTGGTTGCCACATCAATAGCGCCTACCATGACTTTTTTACCGCGAATCAGTTCCAGCAGATCCATGGGAACACGCGAGTTATGGCATTCCAGTGAGATGATATCGATAGCCGATGTTTGCAGTTTGGGAAACGCTTCTTCATATTGCCGCCATTCTGACCCTAGCGTTTTTTTCCAGTCGGTATTGGCCTTGATGCCATAGCCATAGCAAATATGTACAGCCGTTTCACATTTCAGCCCTTCAATGGCTTTTTCTAACGCAGCGATCCCCCAGTCATTCACCTCATCAAAGAAAACATTAAATGCCGGCTCATCAAACTGGATAATATCGACACCCGCTGCCTCTAATTCTTTCGCTTCCTGATTGAGTATTTTTGCAAATTCCCAGGCGAGCTTTTCACGGCTTTTGTAGTGGTTATCATAGAGTGTATCAATCATCGTCATCGGCCCCGGCAACGCCCATTTAATGGGTTGCCGGGTGAGTTGACGTAAGAATTTGGCATCTTCAACAAAAACGGGTTTTTGACGCGCTACGGCACCGACCACTGTCGGTACGCTTGCATCATAGCGATTACGAATTTTAACGACTTCACGTTTCTCAAAATCCACACCGCTCAGGTGCTCAATAAACGTGGTGACAAAGTGTTGGCGTGTTTGTTCGCCATCGCTGACAATATCAATACCCGCACGCAGTTGATCAAATAGCGACAGACTCAGGGCATCTTTTTTCCCTTCAATCAACTCTTCGTTCTGTAATTTCCAGGGGGACCACAGCTTCTCAGGCTCTGCGAGCCAGGAAGGCTTGGGTAAACTGCCCGCAGTCGAGGTGGGTAGCAATGTTTTCATAGCAGGTGACCTTATATTTTTGGTGAATCAACGCGCGTAATGGGCAGACCATTGTTCAAGAATATGTTTGTATGGTTTGATGAAGTGCTCTTCAGTAAACTTCCCTTGTTTAATCGCTAACTGGCTGCGCTCTTCCCGATCATAAACAATCTTTGTTAATGAATGATCCTGGTTATTCAGGTTGGGTTGATAGTATTGCCCCGCGGCAGAGTTAGCATTGTAAATCTCAGGTCGGTAAATTTTTTGGAAAGTCTCCATCGTGCTGATGGTACTGATAAGCTCAAGATCAGTGTAATCACTCAGTAAGTCACCAGAAAAATAAAAGGCCAAAGGCGCAACACTATGTTGTGGCATAAAGTAGCGAACCTGTAACCCCATTTTTTCGAAATACTGTTCGGTTAAAGAAGAACCATTCGGCTGGTATTCGATACCCAATACAGGATGCTGGTTTCCAGTGCGATGATAGATATCTTTGCTGGAAACACTTAAGCATATTACAGGTGATTTTTTAAAATTATCTTTGTATTCCTGTGAGTTGACGAAATGCTTAAATATATTCCCATGCAAATCGCCAAAGTTATCTGGAACGCTAAATTCGGCGTGGTTATTGTTATGTTCTAACAACAACACACTAAAATCATAATCTCGCACATAAGAAGAGAAGTTATTGCCTACAATACCTTCAATCCGTTGATTTGTTTTTTTGTCAATAATGTTCGTTTTCAATATTTCAATGGCCGGGAAGGTGCCGTCATTATTGGCAAGATGCAGGTCAACAGAGATGATTTCAAGTTCGACAGAATAACGATCACCTTTGGGGTTATCCCAATGCGCCAATGTATTGAAGCGATTATCAATCATCACCAATGTGTTGCGTAAGTTCTCCTGGCGGCTCGTTCCCCTGGCCAAATTCGCAAAGTTGGTGGTGATGCGCGTATTTTCGGAGGGGTTATAGTTCTCATCGAAGCAACTGCTCTTAATCGTAAACGTAAAATTTGTAGTCATCGCGTTCTTTTATCCTGTTGCCTGATATGAAAACCTTGTTAATACATTGATAGTAAATGACTTTATCTTATCATTTAGTGGTCTTCATGTTGCTAATACGTTAACTCAGCATATTTTATGCCAGAGTTGCTGGGTGAGTGAAAGAGACTTTATTTCATTACAACATGAGCCATATTCATGGTCAGGCATACGGTCAGGTCAGGGAGGGGGTAGGTGGTCGAGTCTCACAATATTAACCAATGCCTTATTTGGCATTCTTATGCCAATGCTAAAAGAGGTAAAAGCCGTGGTGGCGAACGACAGACAGATTGATTTGTATAACAAGGCCCATCCTGAGCCTTGTTCTTGACGGGATAACACGAATTTCTGCACAGCAACCGGTGAGCACAGCGTCTCATCATTGAACACCGACTGATACTATCCGCGTAATGTGAAGACGGCCCTAAGCGAGGTGCTCGCTTTTTAACAGTTGTATAAATCCTATCCGATAAAGGTTCGCTTTATACTCCCGCAGAGCGATATCTCGGCAAAATGACGTCAAAGGAGACAATGCGCAGGCAGGTGTGTAATTATTATTGGTATTTTCCTATTATGGTTTGCCACATGTTCTCTGTTCCTTTTCCGGTTGTTACCTTACTGGCCCTACTTTTCTTACTGGTGATGACGCTGTTGCCCGGAAAACCACGTCACCGTGGTACATTGCATTTTCTTGTCGCCTGCGTAGTCCTGCTATCTGTGAGCATGCTCCGCTGGGAATATGACTCTATCATGTTGCGGAATATTCAGTCAGGGTTAGCAATGTTTCTACCCCCTGTCGCCTGGCACAGTTTCATCTCAATGACGGACATTACCAGGCAACGGCGCTTGTTACTGCTATTTGTGCCTGCCGCCGTTTCATTATGTATCAGGATAGTCTGGCCAGTTTCGATTGATTTTATTCTCATTGCGCTATTTGCTGGCTACGGATGCAGCCTGTTTCGTATTGCATGGCAGGGAGAGCAGCAGTTCACTCTAAGCCGACTGGAGGAATTATCACAGACGACAAAGATGGCCTTTTTCGCGGGTTGCTTTCTGTGCATATCCGCAGTGACGGATCTTCTGGTCGTATTTGACTTCGATATCAACGGTGGAAAACTGGCTCCTGGCATGGTTGTTATTTTTCAGATAATACTACTGCCGCTTATCGGTATTGCTATCATCAGCGCAGGAAGGGCGGCTGCAATGTCTGGAACGGATTCCGGGGAAACACCACCACCGGCATGTTCAGTACGTTCTTCGGAAGATGTGTCGGAGGTGTATACACGGCTTGAGACGCAGGTTCGTGAAAAGCAACTCTACCTTAACTCCGATCTGACACTCAGCGCCCTGGCGAGGAAAACCGGTATTCCTGCACGACATCTTTCAGGGGCGGTAAACGCGGTAAAGCAGTGTAATGTCTCGCAGTGGGTCAACGGATTCAGGATTGAACGGGCGAAGGAATTGCTGCTGAGCTCTTCGTTGCCCGTTACGGAAATTATGCTGGAGTCTGGATTTATCACTAAATCGAATTTTAACCGGGAGTTCCAGCGAGTAACTGGCGTGTCTCCTACTTTATTTCGCCAGCAGGCACGTGATAATTCAGAGATAAGCTCAGGAATGAACTAATTTCACGTACCAGCTCCTTATGGATATCTGTCCGGCTGGCACCATTGCCGTCACGGCATACAATGCCATTGCCCGGTGAGTCTTCATCAATGACTTGTTCAGCACCGGTTTTACACAATTGCATAAAACTGAAGTGGGTTGCGCCGTCAATGGTGTCGAAGTGGCTCCACTGTGGCGACATCTGTGCGGCAATATACCCTGACTCCTGGCTGAAAGGCAGTTCTCCCAGCCTGTCATTACGGGCCGCCAGAATCAGTACAGGTATGTTGATATCACGCAGGCTGTGAGGCGTAAAACCGGGGGCTAATCCGAGGTCAAGAGAAACGACGGCTCTGATTCTGGCATCCCTGTAGTCTGCAGACAGTTTTTCCTGTGCCGACGCGTCATTTATGCCAAGATTTTCCGTTAACTTACAGTCACCTCGCTGTGGGTATTGCTGGCAGTCATGCAGCAATCTCGCAGGATCAAACCGGGCACCTGCCAGCGACATGACCGTCCACCCTCCGAGGGAGTGCCCTAAAGCGGCAATGCGGTCGTTGTCTGTTTTCCCGAATAATTCTGGAGTGTTAATGACGGAATCAATAACCCGGGCAATATCGCGCGGGCGTTTCCACAGTTTTTTAGCCTCAACAGGGTTCTGGTTAAAGATAGTTGTTCCGGGATGGTCCGGTGCCGCAACGATGTATCCCTGCATTGCCATGGCTTGTGCAATCCACGACAGACTTCGCCAGCTTCCATTGTAACCATGTGATATCACAAGAAGAGGGTGTTCTCCTGATAGTGGAGGCGCATTGCGGATGACGGGAACGCCGATAAAGGCGGGATTCTCTCCTACCGTTTCCATAGTTTCTCCAGCAGGTGTTGGATACCATACTGCCACATTCAGCGGTTCCCCCTTCTGGTCTGACAATGTCATCAGCCGAAATCCTGGATACGCCTGAACCTGTATAGAAAAAAGTAGAACCGATAGTAAAAGGAGCGCTTGTCTTAACATCATGGATGCCTCTGTTGGAATAAATCAGCGGCTTTTTTACTATGCTGCGCAGCATCATGGCGTCCCGGAACACGATCCGGGGCGTCCTGCAACACGATCCAGGTCGTTAATGTGGGGAGCTGCGCCGGTCATCATCGGATATCCCCGCAACGGATCGAGAGCGAAAAGCGTTGCGACTCTTTTGGTGGGGGCACTCAAGCTAATGAAGAATAGAATTGCGGTGCATCACAAGGCCCACACGAACCTTGCGATACACCGGGTAACGGAAGCCGCTCAGTGGCATTATCAGTAAGACACTATCTCGCAGTAAGACTTTTATTACCGATAACGTATTCAGGCGTTGTTGTTACATCGAATAGCCCGGTTTTTTGGTGAGGTTATCCAGTTCTGGACCAATTTCGATATCGTAAACGGTGTCTTTCCAGCGATCTGGCGTAACTTCGGTTAACGCCACCGAGATAGACTTGTCTTCCGCGTTCAGGTACTTCTTGAGCAGGTCGCTGATATCGTTTGCCAAATCCTGTTTAACGGTTTCCGGCAGATTGCGGGGAAAATACTTGATGGCAACATGTGGCATAGCTAAGACGCTCCGTGTGTGAAAGTCGGTATTTGAGAGGGCAGTTAGCGCTGAAACACTCACCGCCTGTGGCGTGATCATCTTGGCATGCTTTTGGGCAGACGACTATCTACATCAAAGACGACTATCTACATCAAAGATGACTATCTGCTCAAAGACGACGGTTTACCTAACGAAGATGATTTACCCAGCGAAGGCGCGCTACCCAAACGTGGACTATCCGGATTAGCGGTTCGGCCCACATTACTGGCCCAGCGTTGATCGATGGTGGGATCCACGCCGAGCCGCGGCGTTTTACTGTACGACGACCACATCCAGTGCGCGCAGGTGCTCCGGCAACCAGGATAAGTGGATTTCACTGCCAATTTGCCAGTTCGGATTAACGTCGCTGGCGGGCAGTTTCACCATAAATTGCGGCTGTCCTGCTACCTCGGTCATCATGCGGACGTGATCACCAAGATAGATAAATTGCTGGATATGGGCACGAACCTGCTGGGCACCATCTGGCAGGACGCTGGCGTTAACTTTTACTCGCTCCGGGCGGATGCACAGATGGATTTTTTTACCCGGTGAACTGGGGCGCACTTTCAGCGCACGCAGAACGGTGCCATCATCCAGTTGAGCCTGATAATAATTGCCGTCGCTGCCGCATTGGGTGGCAATCAGCGTATTGTTTTCACCGATAAATTGCGCCACGAAGGTATTTTGTGGGTGTTCGTAGATATCGCTCGGGCTGTCCATCTGTTGGATGATGCCGTCATTGAACACCGCGACCCGGTCTGACATGGTCATCGCTTCGCTCTGATCGTGGGTGACGTACACCACGGTAAGTTCTAACGCCCGGTGTAGTTCCTTGATTTCCAGTTGCATATGTTCGCGAAGTTGCTTGTCCAGCGCGCCCAAGGGTTCATCCATCAGCACCAACCGGGGCTCAAACACCAGCGCTCTGGCCAGCGCCACGCGCTGCTGCTGGCCGCCCGACATCTGCGCCGGGTAGCGGTCAGCCAGATTAGCCAGCTTGACGCGGTCCAGCACGCGGTCCACTTTCTCTTTGATGTCACTGCGGTTCAGGCGGCGAATGGACAGTGGAAACGCCAGGTTTTCCGCCACCGTCATATGCGGGAACAAGGCATAGTTTTGAAATACCATGCCGATGCCGCGCTGATGTGGGGGGAGGTTGTGCAATGGGGTGTCACGCAGCAGGATTTCACCCTGCGTAGGCGTTTCAAACCCGGCCAGCATCATCAGACTGGTGGTTTTACCGGAGCCGGACGGGCCCAGCATGGTCAGGAATTCACCTTCCTGAATATCCAGATTCAGGTTTTTGACCACCAGACGATCGCCATCGTAGGTTTTTTGAATATTTTTGAAGCTGACGTAGGTTTTCATTCTTCCCTTCTCTCACGTGTCGTAGCTCGATGCTGATAATGACTTATGCATAAGTCGTGCCTGATACTTAATTGAGAAACTATTCTTATTGGTTTGGAATAAAAAAGAGGCGTCAGATGTTCAGCCGGTTACCGTGATGAACGCGGATGTTCGGCTATTACCCGGTGTGTTAACAGTGCATATTGCACAGCATTAACACTGGTGCAACAAATAGGATGCCTGAACAGTATGGTGCATTGTTTGCTGAGATTGCATCAAAATGGTGATTTTTTGTTAAGTGAAAGCACCAATGCTGTGCAATGGCGCGAGCGAAAACGTGAGGTTGGAGGAGGGCTACTGCCACCGATTGGGGAGGGTGGCAAGTAGGGGCGCGGCGCTCTCGGGGGCCTTAGTCGTGTGGCTTTTCCAGAGCGCGTAAACAGCGAAGAATCACGTCAAATGCCTGTACTATTTCAGCCTCATCCACACCGGCGTAACCGAGCAGCAGCCCGCGCTGATGCGTTGGGTGCAGGTAGTAACTGGAAAGCGGTTTGACCATCACGCCGTGTTGCAGAATACGGGTGGCCAGCACCACGTCATCGATGGGGTCGGGCAAGCGCAGAATCAGGTGTAGCCCGGCGTTACTGTTATAGCCGAGGTAGCCATCTCCTAAATGCTGCACGATCAATTCGCTCAACAGCGCGCGACGGCGGGCGTACAACAGGCGCATACGTCGGATGTGGGCGGCGTAGTGCCCTTCACTGATGAACTGGCTTAGCGTTAGTTGCGTCAGCAGGTGCCCGCCACGGTACAGCTCGGCGTGCGCTATTTTCAGTTCTCGCGCCAGTTGCGGCGGCAGCACCATGTAACTGACTCGCAGCCCCGGATAGAGTGTTTTGCTGAAGGTGCCGATGTAGATAACCGGCGGTTGCGTCTGGAGCCCTTGCAAGGCCGGAATCGGGCTGCCGGAAAAGCGGAATTCGCTATCGTAATCGTCTTCAATGACCCAACTGTTGTGCTCCTGCGCCAATGCCAGCAACCGCTGGCGACGGGCCAGGCTCATCACCGCCCCTAACGGGTACTGATGTGATGGCGTAACGCAAATCAACCGGGGCACCGAGTGCGGCGAGACATCGTCCGGCGGCACCATGCCTTGCTCATCTACCGCCACTGGCGCGACACGCAGGCCATTGATGGTCAACACATTGCGCATGCCCCAATAGCAGGGGTCTTCAATCCAGGCCAAATCACCCGGGTTGCACAGCATTTTGGCCAGCAGATCCATCGCCTGATGGGTCCCTTCGGTGATCAGGATTTGTTCCGGTGTACAGGTCACCGAACGCGCCACCCGCAGGTAGTCCACCAGCGCCTGTTGCAGTTCCGGGCAACCGCCGATCGGTGAGTAAGAGAGTTGTTCCGGCTTCAGGCGGCGCGACAGGCGGGTTTGCAGCCGCCGCCATAGGTCATGCGGAAAGCTGGCGATATCCGGAACACCCGGCATAAACGCCCCCCACTGGCGAGCCGATGCACCGGCATACCCCAGCAGATGCATACCCCTCCGGGAAATTTCCTGTATGGCCGGACGCAGTGGCGACAGCGTATCGTCGCGCATATCCGGCGTATGGGTGTCTGGCAACTGTTCGGTGACGTAACTGCCGCTGCCGGTACGGGTCTCGATATAACCTTCCGCCAGCAGTTGTTCAAAGGCGGCGATCACCGTATTGCGCGATAGCGATAACTGCTGCGCCAGGTCGCGGGACGAGGGTAAACGCCGTCCCGGCGCGATATCACCAGAGAGAATCGCCAGGCGGATGGTGTCGTACAGCCGCTTGTTGAGGGTGCCTTCCAACTGGCGTTCCAGCCCCTGCAGCAGCAAATCGGTCAGTAGTGAGCGCAAAGTGGATCCTTTAAATATTAAAAACTGGCTCTGGATTATAGGGCCATAGAGGAGATAAATAACAACATCGTAACGTCAATCGTCAACCCTTATTGGGTGGTGTGTTCATCGAATCGGAGCGGAAAATGAGTAACAGCGAATTGAATCAACGTCGTTTGGCCGCCACGCCGCGTGGCGTGGGTGTGATGTGTGATTTCTATGCCGACAAGGCGGAAAACGCCACCCTGTGGGATGTTGAAGGGCGCGAGTATATTGATTTTGCAGCCGGGATTGCGGTACTGAACACCGGCCACCGTCACCCTAAACTGCTGGCGGCGGTACGCGAGCAACTGGAAAAATTCACCCACACCGCCTACCAAATCGTGCCTTACGGCAGCTATGTGGCGCTGGCAGAACGCCTGAATGCACTGGCGCCGATCGCTGGTCCTGCCAAAACGGCTTTCTTCACCACCGGGGCCGAGGCGGTTGAAAACGCAGTGAAAATTGCCCGCGCTTACACCAAACGCCCTGGCGTGATTGCCTTTGGCGCGGCGTTCCACGGCCGTACGCTGCTGACCCTGACGCTGACCGGTAAAGTGGCTCCGTATTCCACCGGTTTCGGCCCGTTCCCAGGGTCCATTTTCCATGCGCTGTACCCGAATGCCCAACACGGCGTTACGGTAGAACAGGCGCTGGAGAGCATTGATCGCATTCTGCATACCGATATCGGTGCCGATCAGGTCGCCGCCATTCTGCTGGAGCCGGTACAAGGCGAAGGGGGATTCAATGTGGCACCGCCGGAATTCATTAGTGGTGTGCGCCAACTGTGTGACAAATACGGCATGTTGCTGATTGCCGATGAAGTACAGAGCGGCTTTGCCCGTACCGGCAAGGTGTTCGCGATGGAGTATTACAACGATAAAGCGGACCTGATCACCATGGCGAAAAGCCTGGGTGGCGGCTTCCCGATTTCTGGCGTGGTAGGGCGTGCCGAGGTGATGGACGCACCGGGCCCCGGCGGGCTGGGTGGTACCTATGCGGGTAACCCGCTGGCGGTGGCCTCGGCGCTGGCCGTACTGGATGTGATTGAAGAGGAACAACTGTGCCAGCGTGCCCAACGCCTTGGCGCTACACTGGTTGAAGCGCTGGAACAGGCGAAAACCGCCAACCCGGCGATCGCTGATATCCGTGCCCGTGGCTCAATGGTGGCGGTGGAGTTTACTGACCCGCAAACCGGCAAACCGAGCGCGGAAATCACCAAAAAATACCAGCAAGCGGCGCTGGAACAAGGGCTGCTGTTACTGACCTGCGGTACGCATGGCAACGTGATCCGTTTTCTGTATCCGCTGACCATTCCGGATGCCCAGTTCAGCAAAGCACTGTCTATTCTGGCCCAGGTTCTGGCGAAGTGAGCTGTGAGCGAAAAGGTAGCTATGCAACTAAAAAATAAAGCGTTATTCCGCCAGCAATGTCTGATTGGCGACGAGTGGCAAGACAGCCATAACGGCGCTCGCCTGAGCGTGAACAACCCGGCGACCGGTGATGAACTGGGCAGCATTCCGCTGGTCACGGCGCAGCAGACTCAGCTGGCGATTGCGCAGGCCGAGCAGGCGCTGGTGGCGTGGCGTCAGCGTACCGGTAAAGAGCGTGCGGCACTGATGCAGGCATGGGCGCAATTGATTCGTGACCATCAGGATGATTTGGCGGCGATCCTCACCGCTGAACAGGGGAAACCGCTGGCGGAAGCCCGTGGGGAAATCGCTTACGCTAATTCGTTTATCGACTGGTTTGCCGAAGAGGCGAAGCGGGTAGAAGGCAGTGTGTTGCAGTCGCCGCAGGCCAATCAACGCCTGCTGGTGATTAAGCAAGGCATCGGCGTATGCGCGGCGATCACACCGTGGAACTTCCCGGCGGCGATGATTACCCGTAAAGCGGCGCCTGCACTGGCGGCTGGGTGCACCATGATAGTCAAACCGGCGGAGCAGACACCGTTCACCGCACTGGCGCTGGCGGAGCTGGCGCTACAGGCGGGCATCCCTGCGGGTGTGTTGCAGGTGGTGACTGGCGAAGCCGCCTCAGTGGGTAAAGTGCTGTGTGATAGCCCGGTGGTGCGCAAGCTGAGCTTTACCGGGTCTACCGAAGTTGGCCGCATTTTGATGGCGCAAAGTGCGCCGACGGTGAAAAAACTGTCGCTGGAACTGGGCGGCAACGCGCCGTTCATCGTGTTTGACGATGCCGACCTGGAACTGGCGATAAAAGGCATTCTGGCGTCCAAGTTCCGCAATAGCGGGCAGACCTGTGTTTGTGCCAACCGCATTTATGTTCAGCGAGGGATCTACCCGGCACTGGCTGCACGGCTGGTGGAGGAGGTGGAAAAACTGAGCGTGGGCGAGGGGACTCAACCCGGCGTGACGCAAGGCCCGCTGATTGATCAGGACGCGGTCGGCAAGGTTGAATTGCATATTAGCGATGCGCTGGCCAAAGGGGCGACGTTGCTGACCGGCGGTTCACGCCATGCGCTGGGCGGCACGTTCTTTACGCCGACGGTGATAGGTGGCGTAACGCGCGAGATGCGGTTTGCGCGAGAGGAAACCTTCGGGCCGGTGGCACCGTTGTTCCCGTTTGACGATGAGGCGCAGGCGGTGGCGATGGCCAACGACACCGAGTTTGGCCTGGCGGCCTACGTCTATACCCGTGACGCCATCCGCCAGTGGCGTGTGCCGGAAGCGCTGGAGTACGGCATGGTCGGCATTAATACCGGCCTCATTTCTAACGAAGTCGCCCCGTTTGGCGGGGTAAAACAGTCGGGGTTGGGACGAGAAGGTTCACGCTTCGGCATTGAGGAATACCTGGAGATGAAATATCTCTGCGTTGACCTTACCCCATCAGCCTGACGACGGATGCATTCGGATGAACAAGGATGTTCATGTCAGGTACGGTCGGGCCAGTCTGGTGCAGTCTGTTTACCCACTGCACCATAACAAGGCAAGCCCTCCGCCGACTGTCGCAGTCAAAAACAGGCTATCAGATTAAAAATAACACCAGCACTGTGCAGTTTGCACAGCGTAGCACTTCCACGGCTCCATCCGGCGGTTTTTAATCCAGTCGATAGAAACTGGCATGAAAACTGCTATACAGAATGATGTCATGCATCAAAAAAATTTAAGGGTTTTCCCCTTATGGACATACGTTGACTACTCTCTTTAGGAGCCAGACCATGTTGAAAAAATTTGCACTATCCGCTCTGCTCGTTGCCATGGCCTCCCAGAGCTGGGCTGATAATCTGACCGTGATTTCCTTTGGCGGCACCAACAAAGACGCACAGGACAAGGCGTTTTATAAGCCGTTCCAGGCCGCGGGCAAAGGCACGATCGAAGCCGGTGAATACAATGGTGAAATGGCTCGTATCCGCGCAATGGTGCAGACAGGGCAGGTTGGCTGGGATGTGGTGGAAGTGGAAGGTCCGGAACTGCTGCGTGGATGTAACGAGGGGCTGTTCGAACCGCTGGACTGGCAAAAACTGGGTCATCAGGCTGACTTTGTTAAAGGTGCCGTCTCGGAATGCGGTGCCGGGATTTTTGTCTGGTCCACGGTGCTGACTTACAACGCCAATAAATTACAGCAGGCCCCCAAAAGCTGGGCTGATTTCTGGGATGTGAAAAACTTCCCCGGCAAGCGCGCGCTGCGCAAGAGCGCCAAGTTCACGCTGGAAATCGCTTTGTTGGCCGATGGTGTGAAACGTGAAGATGTCTACACCGTGCTGGCGACCCCGGCGGGTGTCGATCGCGCGTTCAAGAAACTCGATCAGATCAAATCCAATATTCAGTGGTGGGAATCCGGTGCACAGCCGTTGCAGTGGCTGGTGGCCGGGGATGTGGTCATGACCTCTGCCTACAATGGTCGCGTGGCCGTGGCGCAGAAAGAAAAACCGGGCATCAATATCGTCTGGAAAGATGGCCTGTACGATTTGGATAGCTGGGCGATTGTCAAAGGCTCCAAGCATAAAGCGCTGGCTGAACAGTTTATCGCGTTCGCTAACCAGCCGGAAAACCAGAAGGTGTTTGCTGAAAACATCGCTTATGGGCCGACCAACAGTAAAACCACTGCGTTACTGAACCCGGCCATCAGCAACAACCTGCCGACCGCTCCGGATAACCTGACCCAGTCTGTACAGGTCGATACCGAATTCTGGATTGATCACGGCGAAGAGCTGGAACAGCGCTTCAACGCCTGGGCTGCCCAGAAGTAATCCTGAACCGGTATTGAACAAGGAGAGCACGCTTATGTCCCAGAGTGAGATGTTGAAGGCTGAACCGCCAGTCGGTAATCAGGAAGGTCGCACCAGTCTGAAACAGCAACTGCGTCAGGCGCAGGCCCGCTATCAGAAACGGTCGCTGTTGCTGATAGCACCCCTATTCCTGTTTATTCTGGTCAGTTTTCTGTTCCCGATACTGTCGATTCTGGGCAAAAGCGTGTCTAACCCGGACTTGCGCGTCAGTATGCCGATGACGGTGGAGGCGATGCGGAATTGGCCTGGCAAAGCGGTACCGGATGAAAGTGTGTTTCGTGCGCTGGTGAGCGATCTGCGTAATGCCCGCAGTACCGGGCAGGTCGCCACGATCACCAAGCGGCTGGGGTATGAAGACAGCCAGTACCGCACGTTGATTACCCGTACTCTGCGTAAACTGCCGTCGGATGAACAGCCGGGGTTGCGTGAGCAACTGATCGCCGAGCAGCCGATGTGGGGTGAGCTCAACACCTGGAAAACCATCGAGCGAGCGTCAAGTCCGTTTACCAGCTATTACCTGCTGGCGGTGTTTGACCATAAGGTCGACCCACAAACCGATAAGGTGGTGGCGCAACCGGCAGATCAGGCGTTGTATGTTGATGTGCTGATGCGCACGTTGTTGATGGCCGGTGTGGTCACGCTATTGTGTGTGGCGTTGGGGTATCCGCTGGCTTACTGGCTGGCGAAACAGCCGGATAACCGCGCTAATTTATTGATGATTCTGGTGTTGCTGCCGTTCTGGACCTCACTGATTGTGCGAACCGCCAGTTGGATCGTGTTGTTGCAATCCGGTGGGTTGATCAACCGTTCACTGATAGGTCTGGGCATTATTGATGAGCCGCTGGTGCTGGTGTTTAACCGCATCGGTGTCTATATCTCCATGACCCATATTCTGTTGCCGTTTTTTGTGCTGCCGCTGTATGCGGTGATGAAAGGTATTTCACCTAACTATGTTCGGGCGGCGATTTCGCTGGGCGCGCATCCGTTTCTGGCGTTCTGGCGGGTGTATGTGCCGCAGACTTACGCTGGGGTGACGGCCGGTGCGTTGCTGGTGTTCATGATGGCGATTGGCTACTACATTACGCCCGCGTTGCTCGGTGGGCCTGGCGACCAGATGCTCAGTTATTTCGTGGCGTTTTTCACCAACACCACCATGAACTGGGGAATGGCGGCCGCGCTGGGGACGCAACTGTTGGTCATCGTGGTACTGCTGTATGTGGTGTATATCCGTGTTACCCGCACCAATGCGGAAGCGGCGGCGCGTTAAAAGAAGGAGCAAGCGATGAAACCGATGAAGGAAATGAGACAACAGGGATCGCAGCTGTTGCGGATGTGGAATGGCTTCTTCAATTTTTATGGCGCGGCGATGTTGCTGTTTCTGATCGTGCCGGTGCTGGTGATTGTACCGCTGTCGTTTAATGCCGGGTCGTTTCTCAGCTATCCACTGGCCGGATTTTCCCTGCGCTGGTATCGGGAGTTTTTTCACTCCAGTGAATGGCTCGGTGCGTTGGGCAACAGCCTGCTGATTGCACCGCTGGCAACGATACTGGCAACCGTATTGGGTGTGCTGGCGTCGGTGGGGCTGGTTCGCGGTGAATTTCGCGGCAAGTCGCTGGTGATGGCGGTACTGATTTCACCGATGATCGCCCCGGTGGTGATCGTGGCGGTCGGGATGTTTTTCTTCTTCGCCAAGCTGTCACTGCTCAATAGCTACATCGGGTTGGTGCTGGCCCATGCCGTATTGGGGGTGCCGTTCGTGGTAATTACTGTTACCGCGGTGCTGAAAAATTACGATCAGAACCTGACCCGCGCCGCTGCCAGCCTGGGGGCACCGCCGTTGCTGGCGTTTCGTCGGGTAACCCTGCCGCTGATAGCACCCGGCGTGTTCTCCGGCGCACTGTTTGCGTTCGCTACCTCGTTTGATGAGGTGATTGTGACGCTGTTTCTCGCCAGTCCGCGCCAGCGCACGTTGCCATTGCAGATGTTCGCCGGGATCCGTGAAAACCTTGACCCGACTATCGCAGCGGCGGCGACGATGATGGTGGCTGCCGCGCTGGTGCTGTTGGTGGTGATGGAAGTGCTGCGTCGTCGTTCGGAGAAATTGCGCGGCGGGCATTGATTCCAACAGCGGGTACTGCATAACGCCATTTATCTCTGTTATGCGCCCTTGCCAGAACTGGCAAGGGCGCTGCTTTTTTGTCTGTGGGTGCGACGGGGGCGGGTTAGCGTGCTTCGGCAAACCGTATCGTCATTTTTTTGTCGCGAAAAGGCGCGAGTTTATCTGGCGAAATGGTCGCCTCTACCACCAGTGTGGCGATATCTTCGCAGGGGATGACATGGTAACGGGCGATGGCCGGAAGTTTGTCCGAGGTCATCGCCACCACAACCTCGTTGCTCTTGCCCACCGCCGCGTGCTTGAATTCGGCGTCTTCATAGTCAAACACCGTTAGCCCTTCGCTGGCATCCAGTGCGCAACCGCCCAGAAAACAGAGATCAAAATAGATATTCTCCAGTTGTTTTTGCGGTGTGATACCCAGTGCGCCGCCGGTGCGGGGTTGTACCCGGCCACCGAGCATAATCACCTCGGCATGGGAGGATTTCATCATTTCCAGCGCGATAGCTGGCGAATTGGTGACGACAGTGACGGGCAACGTAGGCGGGATCGCCCGGGCGATGGCGAGGTTGGTCGAGCCAGAATCGATAAATACGCACTGATTAGCCTGAATCAACGCAGCGCAGGATTGCCCCAGCCGGTCTTTCGCGTCGCTGTCGGCAGAAGCCCGAGTAATAAAATGCCCGTCAGCCGGTGCCAGGCTGACCGCGCCGCCATATACCCGCTTGCATATCCCTTCACGCGCCAGTTCCTGCAAATCACGCCGGATGGTGTGTTCCGATACCTGTAATTCTTGCGACAGTAACGTACAAACCACCCGGCCTTCCTTCGCTAATCGATCGCGGATCAACGATTGTCGTTGTTCAGGGAAAGATGCATAATCGAGCATAACCAAGCCTTTTAATTAATTTAATCGAGCATAACGAGCAAAATTAATCATTGGGACGACGACTTGTCAATTAAATAGTGGTGATGTGCAGCCTATCGAAAGAGGTGAGAGCCATGAGTCAGTCATTACCGGATATCGCGTTTTTTCATCGTCTGGCTGACGCCGCCAGTCAGCAAACCCTGCCGCGCTTTCGTTCGCAGCAGAATCTGCATGTCGGTAGTAAACCCAAAGAAGGGTTTCGTTTTGATCCGGTGACGGATGCTGACCGGGAAGCGGAGCGGGTGATTCGGGCGCTGATTACCGAACACTACCCGGATCACGCGATCATGGGGGAGGAGTTCGGCACGACCGGCAGCGGTGATATCCAGTGGGTGTTGGACCCGGTCGATGGCACCCGGCCGTTCCTGTGTGGACTGCCGGTGTGGGGCACGCTAATTGGGTTGTTGTATCGCGAACGTGCGGTGATGGGGATGATGAGCCAGCCGTTCACCGGCGAAGCCTTTTGGGCGGATGGCGAGCACGCCTGGTACCGCGGTCCGCAGGGGGAAAGACGACTGGAAACCCGCAAGAACGTGCCGCTGGATCAGGCTATTTTGCACACCACATCGCCGGAACCTATCGAGCGCCATCCGCAAGTCCACTTCTGGGATCTCACCGAGCGTACGCTAATGACCCGCTACGGTGGTGAATGCTATGCGATGGCGATGCTGGCGGCCGGGCATATCGATATCTGTCTGGAATATTCGCTGCAACCTTATGATATTGCGGCGTTCATCCCGATTGTGGAGCAGGCCGGCGGTGTGGTCACCACGCTACAGGGCACACGGGCGGAAGCCGGCGGGCAAATACTGGCGACGGGGTGCCCGCGCTTACACGAAGACGTGCTACGGATCCTGAATGGGTAACGCCGGGTACGTTAACAGGCCACATGCGTCGCAGTGGTCATTGGTCTATTTCTTTCTCATGAGACGATATCGTTTATGCAACCGTTGACGGATTCCCAGAATATTTCACCTTTAGCTGCCCCGTTGTTTGATGAACCGGGACGGCGCGAACAACGTGCGACGCGCGTGATGTTTTTTTTAGCCGGGTTTGGGACGGCTGTTTGGGCGGCGCTGGTGCCGTTCGCCCGGCTAAATACCGCCGTGGATGACGGCATGCTTGGCCTGCTGTTGCTGTGTCTGGGGGGCGGCGCGCTGGTGGCGATGCCGCTAACCGGCATGCTGACCACGCGCTTTGGCTGCCGTAAGGTGATTTCGCTGGCGGTATTGCTGTTCTGTCTGATCTTACCGTGGCTGGCAGTGATCCCGAGTGCGGCGCTACTGGCGCTGGCATTACTGATATTCGGTATCGGAGTTGGTACCACCGACTGTGCGATGAACGTACAGGCGATTTTGGTGGAGAAAGCCTCAGGTAAAGCCATGATGTCAGGGTTCCATGGGTTTTACAGCATTGGCGGTATCGTCGGTGCCGGGGCGATGAGCGGCATGATGTCGCTGGGGCTGTCGCCGCTGGTGGCGAGTCTGATCAGTGTGGTGGTGATGGTGCTGTTATTGCTGACGCATCTGGCCGGTTTGCTGAGGTACGCCAATCCGCCGGAAGGCCCGGCGTTTGCTATCCCCCGCGGTACGGTACTGGTGCTGGGGTTGATCTGCTTTGCCGTGTTCCTGGCGGAAGGCGCGGTGCTGGACTGGAGCGCGGTCTTTCTGACCGAATACCGCGGCATGCCGGATGCGCAAGGTGCGCTCGGTTTTGCGTGTTTTGCCGCCACCATGACGCTCGGTCGTCTGACTGGCGATCGGGTGATAACCCGACTGGGGGCTCAGCCGGTGGTCATGCTGGGGGCCGCGCTGGCGGTCAGCGGGTTGATGCTGGCGGTGTGGGTTCCGTACTGGTCGGTCGCGTTGCTCGGTTATGCGCTGATTGGGTTGGGATGTTCCAACATTGTGCCGGTTATGTTCTCGGCCATCGGGCGTCAGACCAGCATGCCGCAGGCGGCGGCGGTACCTGCGGTTACCACGCTGGGTTATCTGGGAATCCTGGCTGGACCGGCAAGTATCGGGTTTATTGCGCATCACAGCAGTTTGTCGGCCGCATTTTTGGTGGTGGCGGTGTTGCTGGCGCTGGTTGGGCTGAGTGCCAAAGCGGTGAAGGTCTAGTCGTTCGTGGTATGGCAGCAAAGCGCGGTGATGATTTCGCTTATCGTTGGTTTTGGCGACGAACAGGCCGTCATACTTTTCATTATCCGGCGGCTGGCGTTGCTGCCGGATAATGCATAAACCGGTCAGGACACCGGTAGGAATCCCCTGCTGCATCACCCGTCGCTTTTATTTTCGTTTACCCGCATGACTTCCCTCATTCACTCTCTATCCGTTATCCGTTATCCGTTATCCGTTATCCGTTATCCGTTATCCGTTTTTCCGCATTACTTATCCAAAATTAAACGTTCATTTCAAACAAGCGTTGGGTTAGTTTTTCCGCAGAGTTAAACACCCACCGTATGCTGGAGCCTGCCTGGTCACCATGCACTTGCGGTACGGATAATGACCGGACATCACCCATTTCACCCAGGGATAACAACATGAAAAATAAATCGCTTTTTGCGGTCTTGCTGGTGGCCGCATCGCTGTTTGGCGCGATGAGCCAGGCAGCGGAGACGACACCCAAACACGGTGGCACGCTGAATTTTCTGGTCGAGCCGGAACCGCCTGTGCTGACGTCTCTGGTCAATAGCGGCGGGTCGGTGATCAAGGTCAACGCCAAGGTGATCGAAGGATTGCTGAACTACGATTTCAACATGAAGCCGATTCCACAACTGGCCACCAGTTGGTCGGTGAGCCCGGACGGCAAACAGTACACTTTCCACCTGCGCCAGGGCGTGAAATGGCACGATGGCAAGGATTTCACCTCCGCTGACGTGGCGTTCTCCATCCTGACGGTCAAGAAATACAATTCCCGCGGGCAGGGCACCTTTGCCAATGTCACCGAAGTGAAAACGCCGGATACTTATACCGCCATTGTGGAGCTGTCGCAGCCCGCGCCTTATCTGATCAGCGCGTTTTCCGCCAACGAAGCGCCGATCGTTCCCAAACACCTGTATGACGGCACCGATATTCGTACTAACCCCTACAACACAGCACCGGTAGGCACCGGGCCGTTCATCTTCAAGGAGTGGGTGCGCGGTAGCCACATCGTGTACGAGCGTAATCCCAACTATTGGGATCAGCCAAAGCCGTACGTGGATCGGCTGGTGGTGAAATTCATCCCTGACGCGGCGACCCGCCTGATCGCCTTTGAGACCGGTGAGCTGGATCTGGGCAGTGAATCGCCGGTGCCGCTTAATGAACTGGATCGCGTCAAGAAAAACCCCAAGCTGGCGATTGAAACCGGCGGTTACGGTTACGGTCCGACGCAGACTCGTATCGAGTTCAATCTGGACAATCCATACCTGAAAAACCTGAAGGTACGGCAGGCGATCGCCCACAGCATCAACCGCGACGTGCTGCGTAACGTGGTGTGGTACGGCTACGCCGTCAATTCGCCAACGCCGATTACTCCGGAGCTGGCGCAGTTCCACGACAGCGCGCCGTCGCCATACCTGTTCGATGTGAAGAAAGCCGAACAACTGCTGGATGAGGCCGGGTTTCCACGTCAGGCCGACGGCATTCGTTTCCGTCTGGTACATGACTACATGCCGTACGGCGATGGCTTCAAGCGCGTGGCGGAATACCTGAAATCCGCGCTGGCTAAGGTGGGGATCGAGGTCACCATCCGGTCGCAGGATTTCGCTACCTACGTCAAGCGCGTGTATACCGATCGGGATTTCGCGTTCACCAACCACTCCATCTCCAACCTGTTTGACCCGACAGTCGGCGTGCAACGGCTGTACTGGTCACAAGCCTTTAAACCGGGTGTGGCGTTCGGCAATGGTTCACATTACGCCAACCCGGACGTAGACAGGCTGCTGGAGCTGGCGGCAGTAGAAACCGACCCGGCCAAACGTGCGGAGGAGTTTCGCGCTTTCCAGCGCATCGTGGCGCAGGAACTGCCGGACATCAATCTGTTGCAGCTTAAACGCCTGACTATCTACAACACCCGCGTTCACAACCAACTGACCGATATTCAGGGTACCAATGGCAGCCTGGCGGAAATCTGGCTGGATTAATGACCCGTGAACCGGGAGCGCGTCGGTATTCGATGGCGCGCTCTGTGGCGTCGCCTCTGCATATAAAGGTAAGTGATGAGAAATAGTGAACGCATCCGGCAGGTGTTGTGGCGTACGTTGCTGCATGCGGTGCCGGTGGCCATCGGTATCGTGATCGTGGTGTTCTTTTTGCTGCAACTGGTACCGGGTGATGCGGCGGATGTACTGGCCGCCGAAGCAGGCAGTGCCACCGCGGAAACCACCGCGCAGATACGCCAGCAGTTCGGGCTCGATCTACCGGTACTGCATCAACTGTACAACTATCTATCCAATCTGGCGCACTTCAGCCTGGGGTTTTCACCGCGCTACAACGCGCCGGTGACGGAATTGATCCTGTCCCGTCTGCCGCAGACGCTGCTGCTGATGTTGGCTTCGCAGTTGGTGGCAATCGTGGTGGGGATCGCCCTGGGGGCGGTGATGGCGGTGTGGGCAGGCAAATGGCCGGATCGGTTGCTGTCGCTACTGGCGCTGTTGCTCTATTCCACGCCAGGGTTCTGGATTGGACTGATGGCGCTGATTTTGTTCTCGGTCCGGCTTGACTGGTTACCGGGTGGTGGCAGCGCCACCATCGGCGCAGATCTGCATGGCTGGGCTTATCTTCGCGATGTGTTGCTGCATGCGGTGTTGCCAGTCGGTGCCCTGAGCAGTTTCTTTATCGCCATTTACGCCCGGCTGACGCGCGCGGCGATGCTCGAAATCGACCGGCAGGATTTCGTGCGCACTGCCCACGCGAAGGGGCTGAGCCCGTGGCGGGTGACGCTACGCCATATTCTGCGCTGCGCGCTGTTGCCGGTGACCACGGTTGCTGGGATGCACATCGGTAACCTGCTGGGCGGTGCGGCGGTGGTGGAAACCGTATTTAGCTGGCCGGGGCTTGGCCGACTGGCGCTGGAAGCGGTGATGGCGCGCGATTTTAACGTGTTGCTGGGTGTGTTGCTGCTGTCGGCGTTTCTGGTGATCGTCGCCAATATTCTGGTCGACGTACTGCAAAGCTGGCTGGACCCCCGAATCAAGGCGAACTGATATGAAAAATACCGTTTCTTCTCGCACCGCCGTTGGTGAACGGGTGCCGCCGCGTCGCCGCGTGCGGTTGTCGCCAGAGGTGAGGCTGTTTTTGCGCAATCCTTCCGGTATGGCGGGTGTCGCGCTGTTGTTGCTGGTGGTCGTGATGGCGCTGGCGGCACCGTGGGTCTACCCCGGTGACCCGCTGGATATGGTAGCGCAGCCGTTTCTGTGGCCGGGGCAGGATCCGGCTTTCCCGTTAGGCACCGATTCGCTGGGGCGTGATGTTGCTGCCGGAGTGGTACATGGGGCGCAGGTGTCATTGCAGATAGGCTTTTCTGCCGTGGCGGTCAGCCTGTTGATCGGTATAACTGTCGGCGCAATTGCTGGCTTCTTTGGCGGCAAGGTTGATCACCTGCTGGTGCATGTCACTGAACTGTTTCAAACCTTTCCCACCTTTCTGCTGGTGGTGGTGCTGGTGGCTATCGGTCAGCCATCGGTGACACTGATTTCCTGCGCTATCGGTGTCGCCTCCTGGCCGACCATCGCCCGGCTGGTGCGGGCAGAATTCCGTACCTGGCGTGAAAGCGATTTCGTGCTGGCGGCGCGCAGTCAGGGGTTTTCCAGTCTGCGCATCATGGCGCAGGAGATCCTGCCTAATGCGCTGCCGTCGATCATCGTTACCACCTCGGTGATGGTGGCGTCGTCCATTTTGATCGAATCCGCGCTGTCGTTTCTCGGTTTTGGCGATCCGAACCGGGTGAGCTGGGGCAGCATGATCGGTGCCGGTCGTGAGTCGCTGCGCTCGGCGTGGTTTTTGACCGCGATCCCCGGCGGTGCGCTGGTGCTGACCGTGCTGGCGCTCAATTTGGTGGGGGATGCGCTCAACGACGCACTGAACCCCCGCTCACGGAGGGAACGCGTATGACCCCGCTGTTGGAGATTCAGGATTTACGGGTGACCTTTCCCGGTCATCAGGCGGTGCGCGGCCTCGATCTGGCGCTTCATCCCGGTGAAACGTTGGCGTTGGTGGGCGAATCTGGCTGCGGCAAATCCGCCACCGCGCTGTCCATCATGCGGCTGGTGGGTGCGCCGGGACAGGTCACCGGGCGCATTCTGTTCGACGGGCAGGACCTGCTGGCGCTGCCGAACACCGCGATGTGTCAGCTGCGCGGCAACGCGATTTCAATGATTTTTCAGGAGTCGATGACCTCGCTCAACCCGGTGTTGACCATCGGCCAGCAGATCGTCGAAACCCTGCGCACGCACCAGTCGTTGACGCCGACTCAGGCGCGGGCGCGAGCCATCGAGCTGCTGGACCTGGTGAAGATCCCTGAGCCGCCACGGCGTATCGACGATTACCCGCATCAGTTGTCTGGTGGGCAGCGTCAGCGGGTGATGATCGCGATGGCGGTGGCCTGCCAGCCGAAGCTGCTGATTGCCGATGAGCCGACCACCGCGCTGGACGTCACCATTCAGGCGCAGATTCTGGCACTGCTGGATCAACTGCGGCGCGAGCTGTCGATGAGCCTGCTGCTGATCACCCACGATCTGGGAGTGGTGGAGCAGTGGGCGGACCGCGTGGCGGTGATGGTTGGCGGGCGCAAGGTGGAAGAGGCGTCAACCGATGTGTTGTTCCAGCAACCGCAGCACCCCTATACCCATGGGCTGTTGGCGACGTCACTGCATCTGGCCGATGACCTGCACTACCGGCAGCAGCGCTTGCCGGAGATCCGCCATCCCGACAATGGTGATGCCGGGCAGGTGACGGTGGTGACGCCGCCGCTGCGCCGTGTTCCGGCTGCGGATACCACCCGCACGCCGCTGCTGTCGCTGCATCGGGTGCATACCCGCTACGCCACCTCGCAGGGTGTGGTTAATGCGGTGAAGGATATATCGCTGGACATTTATCCCGGCGAAACGCTGGGGCTGGTGGGGGAATCCGGTTGCGGCAAATCGACGTTGTCAAAGACCATTTTGCGCCTGCTACCCGTCGCTGAAGGCCGGATGCTGTTTGACGGTCAGGATATTACCCATCTGAACGAGTCGCAGTTGCAGCCGCTGCGCCGCCGGGTGCAGATGATTTTTCAGGATCCCTACGCGTCGCTCAATCCGCGTCACGATGTCCAGCGCATTTTGGAACGGCCGCTGATTGTGCACGGCGTCACCCAGCGCGCGGAGCGTCAGCGGCTGATCAGTCAGGCGCTGGAACGGGTTCGCCTGCCGCAGAGCAGTCTCCAGCGTTATCCGCACGAGTTCTCCGGCGGTCAGCGTCAGCGCATCGGCATTGCGCGTGCACTGGTAGTCAACCCGTCGCTGGTGATTTGTGACGAGCCGGTGTCGGCGCTGGATGTGTCGATTCAGGCGCAGATCCTCAATTTGCTGGTGGAACTAAAGAGTGAAATGGGGCTATCGCTGCTGTTTATTTCGCATGACTTGTCCGTGGTGCGCTACATCGCCGACCGGGTGATGGTGATGCAGCACGGCGAGTGTGTGGAAAGCGGCGATTGCCAGCAAATCTGGCGGCAACCGCAGCACCCGTATACTCGCCTGCTGCTGGACTCTGTACCGGGCAGGCAGCCGCTTACGGCGCACGCCAGTCATTTCTCTGTGGTTAACGCATAAGGGGTCATTGATATGGATTTGGGTATTGCTGGCAAACGGGCGTTGGTATGGGGTGGCAGCCGTGGGCTGGGTAAAGCCGTTGGCCGTCAACTGGCGCAGGAGGGCGTGCAGGTCACGCTGTTGGCGCGTACCGAGGTTGCGTTGCGTCAGGCGCAGGATGAAATCGAACAAGCGGTCGGCGTACGCCCGCAGGCAGTGGTGGCGGATATTACCCGCGACGAAGGGCGGCAGGCGGCGCTGGCGGCCTGCCCGCAACCGGACATTCTCATCAACAACGCCAGCGGCCCTGCACCGGGCGATTTTCGCCACTGGACGCGCCAGCACTGGCTGGAGGCGCTCGACGGCATGATGCTCGGTCCGATCGAAATGATGCGTTTGACGGTGGATGGCATGCGTCAGCGCGGCTTCGGGCGCATCGTTAACATCACCTCCCGCAGCGTCAAGATCCCGCAACTGGAGCTGGGGCTATCGAACAGTGCCCGTTCGGGGCTGACCGGTTTTGTCGCCGGGCTGTCCCGCACGGTGGTACGTGACAATGTCACTATTAACAATATTCTGCCGGGCATCTTCGATACCGACGGCCAGTGGCAGCACATTCAGTCGCTGGTGGCGCAGACCGGCAAATCCTATGAGCAACTGCATCAGGAGCGGGCCGCGGCCAACCCGGCCGGGCGTTATGGGCAGCCGGAAGAGTTCGGTGCGGTTTGTGCGTTCCTGTGCTCGCGGCAGGCGGCGTTCATCACCGGACAGAACTGGCTGATTGACGGCGGCAGCTATCCAGGCACCTTTTAACTGTTGCGCCCGCCGCCGACAGGCGCAGGCCAGAAGGAATACGACATGGCGGACTATGAACCGACGCTGCGGCAGATGATTCCGGTGCTGACCGGGATCCGCCGCCATATTCATCAGCACCCGGAAATCGGGTTTGAGGAGTTCGGCACCGCGGCGCTGGTGGCGGAGAAATTGCATGAGTGGGGGCTGGCGGTAACCACCGGCATCGGCGGTACCGGCGTGGTGGGGACGCTGCGCGGGAAACAGCCGGGCGAGGGGGTCATTGGCCTGCGCGCCGATATGGACGCGCTGCGCCTGCAAGAGAAAACCGGCCTGCCGTATGCTTCGGCGTATGACGGCAAGATGCACGCCTGCGGCCATGATGGCCATACCACCATGTTGCTGGGCGCGGCGTGGTTGTTGTCCCGCCATCCGGATTTTGCCGGGACGGTACATTTTATCTTCCAGCCTGCTGAAGAAGGGCTGGGCGGCGCGCGGGCGATGCTCGACGATGGCCTGCTGAGTCGCTTTCCATGCCAGCGCCTGTTCGGGCTGCATAACAAACCCGGCATCGCGCTAGGGCGTTTTTCGCTGCGTAGCGGGCCGATGCTGTGCGCCAGCGACAGTTGGCGTGTCGTGTTCCACGGCACCGGCGGCCACGGTGGCTCCGGTGTGCACCTGTCGATTGACCCGACGCTGCCCGCCGCGCAGTTCGTGCTGGCGTTGCAGACTGTAGTCAGCCGCAACGTTCCGGCGATGGAGGCGGCGGTGCTGAGCGTGGGGCATATCGGTGGCGGCGACCCGCTGGCACCTAACGTGATCCCTGACCGCGTTACCGTGACCGGTACCGGGCGTAGCTACTCACCGGCTATCCGCGAGCTGCTGGCCAAACGGCTGACCACACTGGCGCAACACAGCGCGCAGGCGTTCGGTGCGACGGCGGAGGTCGATTATGAATTTCAGTATCCGGTGCTGGTTAATGAGCGGGAGATGGCCGGGCGTGCGCAGCAGGCCGCCGAGCGGGTCGCTGGTGTGCACGCGGTCGACAGTGACATGACGCCGCTACTGGGGGCGGAGGATTTCGCCTACCTGCTGGAGCAGCGCCCCGGCGCGTTCATCATGGTGGGCAATGGCGATGACGACGATGCCCACGGCCGACCACTGCATACCCCGCATTACGATTTTAACGACGCGCTGATTCCGGTCGGAGTGCGTTACTGGGTGGAACTGGTGCGTCAGGAACTGCCCCTCGCAGGAGGTATCGCATGAAAGTGATGGTACTTGGCGCAGGCGTGGTGGGTGTCACCAGTGCCTGGTATTTGCATCAGCAAGGGTTTGAGGTTGAGGTGATCGACCGCCAGCCCGGTCCGGCGCTGGAGGCCAGTTTCGCCAATGCGGGCGGTATTTGTCCCGGTTTCGCTGGCCCCTGGGCATCGCCCGGCATGTTGCTCAAGGCATTCCGCTGGCTGTTCGTGGCGCAGGCACCGCTCAAATGGCGGCCGGCACTTAGCCCGGCGCAGTGGCAGTGGCTCTGGCGTTTTGCCCGTAACTGCCGGTTGGACGCCTATCGCGCCAACAAAAGTCGGATGCAGCGCATCGCCCATTACAGCCAACAGTGTCTGCACCAACTGCGCAATGAATTGGGACTGGATTACGCCCAGTCGTCGCTGGGGGTACTGCAACTGTTCGGCGACGAACAGGAACTGGCGATGGCGCATCATGCGTCGCAGGTGTTGACACAGTTTGGCGTCAATCACCGACTGGTTGACCGTCAGGCGGTGACGCAGATCGAACCGGCGCTCTCGCAGGCGGACGCACCGCTGAGCGGTGGCCTCTATCTGCCGGACGATGAAGCGGGCGACTGTGCGCTGTTTACCCGGCAACTGGCGGCACTGTTGCAGCAGCGCGGCGTGCGTTTCCATTTTAATACCCCGATCGAGCGCCTGCGGGCAAGCGATGACCACCGTCGCGTCACCGGTGTGGCAACCGCTGGCGGTGAGCTAACGGCGGATGCCGTGGTGGTGGCGCTGGGGTGCGCCTCGGTACCTTTGCTGCGTCAGGTGGGTATCCGGCTGCCGATTTATCCGGTGAAAGGGTATTCGGTCACGCTGCCAATTGCCGACGATGCCGCCGCGCCGCGGGTGTGCGTGATGTACGAGCATCATAAGGTGATGATCACCCGTTTGGGGAACCAGTTGCGGGCGGCGGGTATCGCTGAAATTTCCGATTTCAGCACCCGGACGGACGCGAAGAAAAGCGCCTTTGTGGCGAGCGTCGCGCAGCGGCTGTTTCCGGGCGCGGGCGACTATCAGACAGTAGCGCGCTGGTGCGGCCTGCGCCCGATGACGCCGGACGGCCCCGGCTATGTGGGCGCTACGCCGGTGGCCGGGCTGTTTCTGGCCTGCGGACAGGGCTCCAATGGCTGGACGCAGGCGGCAGGTGTTGGGCGTATCGTGGCGGATGTGATAGCCGGTCGAACGCCGGATATCGACTTGAATGGGTTGACGCTGGCACATCGTTAATCGATGACCTGGGTAAACCCGGGATGCCGCGGCGTGTGGATTCACTATCAAAGGATGACAAAAGGACCATCAATGAGTACAGCAGCCAAAGAAAAAGAGGGCGATGTCCGGCAACGCATCTTACAAGAAGCGATGACGCGTTTCGCCCACAAAGGCAGCGAACTGACGACGGTGCGGGAGATTACCGAAGCGACGCAGGTCAATGTCGCCGCTATTAACTACCACTTCGGCTCCAAGGAGGGGTTGTTGAAGGCGGTGTTGGATGCCGTGCTGCAACCGCTGAACGCCGAGCGTAGCCGTTTGCTGGACGACGCGGAGCGGCAGTGGGGGGATTCACTGCCACTGTCGGCATTACTGGATGCCCTGTTGCGTCCGCTGGTGCAGAGCGCTCGGACCCCGGATGGTGGCCGTATCGCCGTGCGGTTGTTGCAGCACCTGCGCGCCACGCCGCAGGGCGAAGTATCGCTGTTGCTGTCCGACCATTTCGATGGCACGGCCCACCGTTTTATTCAGGCATTCGTCCGGGCGGTGCCGCATATTTCGCGCGCCGAGGCTATCTGGCGCTATGAGTTTGCACGTGGTGCGGCGATGCACGTGCTGGCGGATGTCGATCCACGTTCCGGTCGTTTGACGCTGTTGTCGCAGGGATTGTGCGACAGCAACGACGACGAACAGGTACTGCAGCAATTGCTGCGGTTCGTCAGCGCCGGTTTCGCGGCACCGTCGGCCAATGCTGTGCCGACCGAATAACCGTTTTTTTATCACAACGACATATCATCAGACAGGAATGGCTATGAGCAGAGAGAGAATTGAAGGGTCTTTTGTCGCGTTGATCACCCCGTTTAACGACAACGGCAGCGTGGATTTCGGCGCATTTGAAACCCTGTTGCAGTTTCAGGAGCAAAACGGCACCGCAGCGGTATTGATTATGGGGTCTACCGGCGAAGTGTCGATGCTCTCGCCGGAAGAGCGCCGGGAAATCATTCGTCGTACCGCCGGTTTTAACAGCGGCAAGATGAAGATCTTTTTCGGTTGTACCGGCAACAATACCGATACCACCATCGACTATGTGCGCTTTGCCAAAGACAACGGGGCTGATGGTGCGATTATCGCTGCGCCCGCCTATATTTGCGCCAGCGAAAGTGATATCGAGCACTATTTTCTGGAGATCGCCGACGCCACCGACCTGCCGCTCGGTATCTATAACAATCCGCCGCGAGTGAAAACCGACCTGCACTGGACATCGCTGCTGCGTATCTTTAAGCACCCGAATTACGTGATCCATAAAGAATCCACCACCCGCGTTGGTCAGGTGGCACAAGTGTTGGCAGGCAACCCGGACGTGTCGGTAATGTGCTGTGATTCGCCCAACCTCGGTCTGGTTGTTCCCACGATGTCGCTGGGTGGCCACGGCACCGCCAACATGACCGGTAATATCGCACCGGCGGAACTGGCGGCGATCTCCCGACCGTGGCGCGAGGCGGGTGACGCTGAACGTTTCCGCGACGCGTACCAGCATCTGTTGCCACTGCTGCACTACACCTATTCCGCCATCAATCCGGTGGCGGTGAAATCGCTGATGAAGGCGGTCGGCCTGCCTGCGGGTAGCCTGCGCCGCCCGCTGCGCGATCTGGACGGCGACGCGCTGGAGCGTGGGGTGCGCATTGTGGCGGAACTGGGACTGCGTGAAAAATACGGTTTTCGCTGACTAACAGCAACCGGGGCATGGCCCCGGTTTTTACGCCGTCAGTCGGGGAAACCCGATCAGGTTTCGATAAACGTCTGGTACCACTGTCTGATCTGTTCAGTGACAGTGCGGTTCGCCGCCTCAAACTCTCGGCCATCCAAAAACTCTCGCCCATCCAGCTTACGCACTGGCGTAATGCCGGCCAGTGTGCCGGTGACAAAGGCTTCGTCGGCCGTCATCGCTTCTGCCAGCGTGAAATCATCCACCTGCACCGTCAGACCGTGGGCTCGCGCCAGCGCGATCACCGTCTGGCGGGTGATACCGTTAAAGCAATAGCGACCGCTGGAGGTCCAGAGTTCGCCGCGACGCACAATAAAAAAGTTGGTGGAGTTACAACTGGCGACAAAGCCGTGTGGGTCCAGCATCAGTGCTTCGTCAGCCCCGGCGTCGATAGCTTGTAACAACGCCTGAATCAGATTCAGACGACTGTGGGAGTTAAGTCGCAGGTCGAACACATCCGGCGTGCTGGTGCGATAGCTTGAGGTGAACAGCGCCAGTCCGCGTTGCTTCGCCGTTTCATCCACCACTTTGTATTCCGCTACGCACACCACCGTCGCGCCGCCGAGGATAAAGCGCGGGTCCTGATTTGGGGTACTTTTACGCCCACGGGTGATCATCAGCCGTAGGTGAGCGCCATCGGTCATGCCGTTGATAGCCAGCGTGCGTTGCATAATGTCTGTCAGTTCTGCGCGGGTATGGCCGATATCCAGCCGGATGGCGGCTGCTCCCGCCAGCAAGCGGTCCAGATGGGCATCGAGGGAAATCAGGCGACCGTTGACCAGCCGCAGACCTTCCCACACGCCGTCGCCGCAGACGTAACCTGAATCAAATACCGACACCACCGCCTGTGAGCGATGCACAAATTCGCCGTTGACGTACACCTGCACGTCGTCATTGCGGGGGTCCTGCCGATAAGCCTGGCTGCTGACGACGGAAGAGGAGGAAACGCTCATGCTGACTCCTTAAAACGCACGTTCGGCGAAACGGGCCAGAAACGCCTGCGTACGAGGTTGTTGAGGATGGCGCAGCACCTGTTCGGCGCTGCCCATTTCGTGAATCACGCCATCGGCGATGAAGATAACCCGGTCGGCGAAGTGCCAGGCGAAACCTAGTTCGTGGGTGACCAGCAACAGGGTTCGGCCCTCGTCCGCCAGCGCACGAATGGTGTGCAGCACTTCGCCCACCAGTTCCGGGTCGAGCGACGAGGTGGGCTCGTCAAATAGCATGATCTCCGGTTCCATCGCCAGCGCACGGGCAATCGCCACCCGCTGTTGCTGGCCGCCGGACAGATTACTGGGGCGGGCGTTAAGCTTGTCCGCCAGCCCGACTTTCTCCAGTTGCCGACGGGCGATGGCGTCGGCTTCGGTACGCGGTAGTTTTTTTACCGACAGCAGGGCTTCCTGCACGTTTTGCAGCACGCTCTGATGAGGAAACAGGTTGAACTGCTGGAACACCATGCCGACACGCTGGCGCACCGTGCACAATTGCTTTTCTGGGTATCGCCGCGTACCGTCCGGCATAGGGTGCCCCAGCACGTCGCCGTCCAGTTCGATAGTGCCGCCGCTCGGCACTTCCATGAAATTCAGGCAGCGCAGTAAGGTACTTTTGCCAGAGCCGCTGCCGCCGATAATAGCGATTTTCTCCCCGCGCCGTACATCCAGGTCGATGCCTTTTAGCACCGGCTGACCGTGAAATGCTTTGGTCAGCCCGCGCAGCCGTAAAACGATATCCTGTGAATCAGTCATAGGTGGTTACCGGGTTAATAAGAATTACCGGGTTGATAAAAAGCTACCGGGTTGATAAAGGGGAACGCCAGCGCCGCTCCAGCCGTGCGGCCAGATAGCTGCCGGGCCAAATCAGCACGAAGTAGAACAGCGCCACCACGGTGAGGATCTCCAGCGGGCGGTACGTGTCGCTGCTGAGCAGCCGCCCCTGATACATCAGCTCATTGACCGCCAGCATCGACGCCAGCGAGGTGACCTTCGCCAACTCGATCAATCGATTGGTCAGCGCGGGCAACATGCGCTGCAACACTTGCGGCAGGATCACGCGGCGTAGCGCCAGCGGATAAGACATGCCGAGCGCTTTGGCTCCTTCCCACTGGCTTTGCTCCATCGATTGCAGACCAGCGCGGAAGATTTCGGTGCTGTAAGCGGCGGTGTAGAGTGTCAGCGCCAGCACCGCCGCGCCAAAGGTGCTGAGCTGGAGGCCGGTCAGCACCGGCAGGGCGTAGTAAAACCAGATCAGTTGGATTAGCACCGGCGTATTGCGAAACAGTTCGACGAACGCCATTACCGGCAGACGGACGGCGCGGCGGCGTGCGGTGCGGGTGATGCCCAGCGCCAGGCCGAGCAGGGTGCCGCCGATGCCCGCCAGCAGCCACAATTCCAGCGTGACGCCCAGCCCGCGCAACAGGACCGGCAACTGTTGCCAGATAAAGCCAAAATTCCATTGATAGTGCATCGGCAACCTCACTGTATACGGGCGTAAGACAGTCGCCGCTCGGCGTACTGGCTCAGCAGACTAAGGACAAACAGCAGCGTGAAATAGAGCAGTGCCGCCAGACTGTAAATTTCCAGCGGACGAAAGCTCTGACTGTTGATCTGCATCGCCTGATACAACAGCTCGCCGTAGGCCAGTGATGACGCCAGCGAGGTGGATTTAATCAATTCGAACGAGCGCTCAATCAGCGGTGGGATCATGCGGCGCAACGCCTGCGGCAGGATAACGCGGCGCAGCGCCAGCGGGCGCGACATACCGAGCGCTTTGGCCCCTTCCCACTGCCCCTCGGCAATCGACAGGATGCCGCCGCGGTAGACTTCGGCGTAAAACGCGGCCGACTGTGCCGACAGGGCGGTCACCGCCGCGGCGAACGGCGACAGGGTCAGCGGGCTGATGACCGGCAGCGCGTAGTAAATCCAGAAAAAATGCACGATGGCGGGCGTGTTGCGGTAAAAGCCGATGAACAGGTGGGCGGGCAAACGCCACAGCCGGGTGGACGACAGTTTCATCGTGGCCAGCAGCACGCCAGTCAGCATCCCGATGAGAATGCTGGTAAAGCCGATGCGGACCGTTCCCCATAACCCGTCCAGCAGCAACGGCCACCAGTGTGGCAGGGCGGAAAAATCCCATTGATAACGCATGTGTTTTTCCCTGATAACGCCAATGGCGTATGAATAGTGAACTCGACTACGATATTGTTATATCGATGGTACTTTTTATATTCTCAGCATCTTAGCAGCCGAAAAATGTGATAAGTAAATGCTAAAAAAGCGGATTGATAGCCGATATTTGGCTAAAGAAAGCGGGAAATTCGCTGAGGTTACGGGCGGAAAAATCGGGCTGTCGATGACAGCCCGGATGATGAGGGGGATTACGCCGTCTGGCCGGTTAACGCCTGTTGCAAATCGGCAATCAGGTCTTCCACATTTTCGATGCCGACCGACAGGCGCAGCAACTGCGGCGTGATACCGAGGTGCAGACGTTGTTCCAGCGGCAAGGAGGCATGGGTCATGTTGAAGGGTTGGCTGATCAGGCTTTCTACGCCGCCCAGACTTTCCGCCAGCGTAAACAGCCGGGTGCGCTTAATCACCGTGCTGGCGTACTCGGCGTCGCCGCGCAGCCTGACGCTTATCATGCCGCCAAACGCACTCATTTGTTGACGCGCCAGCGCATGTTGCGGGTGAGACGGCAGGCCGGGGTAGTACACCTGTTCCACTTGCGGCTGTTGTTCCAGCCAGCGCGCCAGCGTCAGCGCGTTGTCGCTATGGCGGGCCAGGCGCAGCGCCAGTGTGCGGATACCGCGCAGTGTCAGGAAGCTGCTGAACGGATCGAGTACCCCGCCCACCGCATTTTGCAAAAACGCCAGTTGCGCTGCCAGTTCCTTGTCCCGCCCGACCACCGCCAGCCCGGCGACCACGTCCGAGTGGCCGTTCAGATATTTGGTGGCCGAGTGCACCACGATATCAAAGCCCAGTTCCAGCGGGCGCTGCAAGGCCGGAGAGGCAAAGGTGTTGTCCGCGACGCTTATCACGCCGTGGCGCTGGGCTAGCTCGGCGATGGCGCGCAGGTCGGCCAGTTTCAGCAGCGGGTTGGTGGGGGTTTCCACCCAGATCATCCGGGTTTGCGGGGTGATCGCCTGCTCCAGCGTGGTCAGGTCAGCCGGGTCGACATAGGTGACGGTTAGCCCGGCGGTGCGCTTGCGCACCCGATCCAGCAATCGCCAGGTGCCGCCGTAAATGTCATCCACCGCGACGATGTGGCTGCCCTGATCGAGCAGTTCCAGCACGGTAGCGCTGGCCGCCAGTCCGGAGGCGAAGGCAAAGCCCTGAATACCACCTTCCAGCGCGGCGATGTTGGCTTCCAGCGCGTGACGGGTCGGGTTGCCGCTGCGTGAGTATTCGTAACCGGTATGCTGGCCGGGAGCAGGCTGGGCAAAGGTAGATGTGGCGTAAATGGCTGGCATGACTGCGCCGGTGCTATCCGGGGTGTAGCCAGCGTGAACGGTCAGGGTGTCGAAATGGCTCATGATAAATCCTTGTAGTAAACGGTAGAAAGGTCAGCGCACCCGATGCCGCCAGTGATTGAGCACATCGGTGCGGGTAATCAGGCCGAGGAAGCGCTGGCCGTCCAGAACGATGGCGACATGGCCGCGATCAAACGTGGTCAGCAGGTGATCGAACGAGGCGTCTTTCTGCAGGGTGTTGACCTGATCGGTCATCGCATCACGGGCGGTCAGCGAGAAATGGCGTGGGTTGGCTTTGAGATTGTTGAGCAGGTCCCACTCATCAATCACCCCGACTACCCGGTCGTGTTCCAGCACCGGCAACTGGGAAATGTCGTACAGCCGCATGCGGGCATGCACGATCGCCAACGAGTCATCAGGGGAGACAGACACAGTAGCGCCTTCGTTATGGCGATAGGTGATCAGATCGCGCAGGTCGCCCAGCGGCGGGCGTTGAATTAACCCTTGCTCAATCATCCAGTAGTCGTTGAACATCTTCGACAGGTACTTGTTGCCACTGTCGCACACCAGCGTTACCACCCGGCGCGGTTCAGTTTGGGCGCGGCAGTAGCGTAGCGCCGCCGCCAGCAGTGTGCCGCTGGAGGAACCGGCCAGCACACCTTCTTTGAGTAGCAGTTCGCGGGCGGCCTGAAACGATTCCTGATCGCTAATGGCGTAAGCGTGTTTTACCTGACTGACGTTAGCCAGCGTGGGCAGAAAGTCCTCACCAATGCCCTCTACCAGCCAACTGCCCGCGTCGCCAATTGTGCCTTGCCGTACATAGTCAGTCAGGATAGAACCGGCCGGATCGGCCAGTACCAGTTCGGTTTTCGGTGATACGTCGGCAAAGTAACGACTCAGTCCACCCAGCGTGCCGCCGGAGCCGACGCCAACCACAATCGCGTCAATGTCATGCTCCATCTGCTGCCACAGTTCCGGGCCGGTGGTGCGGTAGTGAGCCAGCGGATTAGCGGGGTTATTGAACTGGTCGATGTAGAACGCACCGGGGATCTCGTTTGCCAGCCGTTGTGCATAGTCCTGATAATAGTCCGGGTGGCCTTTGGCGACGTCAGATCGGGTCAGGCGTACATCGACACCGAGTGCGCGCAGATGGAAGATTTTCTCCCGGCTCATTTTGTCTGGCACCACCAGAATCAGCTGGTAGCCTTTGATAGCCGCCACCAGTGCCAGCCCCAGCCCGGTATTACCCGCGGTGGCTTCGATCAGCGTGCCGCCAGGCGGTAATTTTCCTTGTCGTTCGGCGGCCTCAATCATGGATAACGCTACACGATCTTTTATCGAGCCGCCGGGATTCTGGTTTTCCAGCTTGGCGAATAACCGGCAAGGGCCGGTATCAAACTGCGTCAGCTCCAGCAACGGGGTGTTGCCGATCAGGCTGAGCACGGATGTAGGAATAGACATAGTCATCACCTCGGATCATAACGAGGTGCACATGGTAGAGCTCAGGCATAACAGCATGAAAATAATATAATTGACCATCTATATGTGATTTTTAGAAATAAAATTCTGTTTGGCGGTAAAGCCATACAGCCTGATAGCCATGCAGCGGTATATCCATCCGTTGATGAAACGACGGGTTATCACCTTTGGTTTCAACGGTGGCGAAAATGGCATAAAGCAGCTGGAAAATGCAGTGTTATCATCAAGCGCCATCCCTGACGCCGACCGGAATCTGGACCGATGACCTCTTTGCACGCGACCTCCCCGATAACCCTGACGCTGGCCCGCTTTGCCCGCCAGCTCACGCCAGAGGCGATCCCTGCGGTCTGGCGGCGAAAAATCCTGCTGCATCTGCTGGATGCGCTGGGCTGCGGCGTCGCCGGGTTGGAGAGCGAGGTGTTTTTGCAAGCGCAACGCATGGCGCGTCAGCAATATGCGGTGGGAACATCGCCGGTGCTGGGAAGCCGGGACGGGCTGTCGGCGCTGGGAGCCGCATTTGTCAATTCGGTGGCGATGAACGCGCTGGATTATGACGATGGGTTTGAACGAGAGGGTCGCGGTATGGGCCACCCTGGCGCGACGTTGGTGGCGGCGGCGTTAGCTGCGCTGGACGGACGGCGGATATCCGGCGCGCAGTTGTTATGTGCGCTGGTCGCCGCCTGGGAAATCAACGGCCGCGTGATCCTGTCTCAGCAACCCAGCCCGGAACGTTTTCAGCAGGTGTACGGCGTGTGCCAGCATCAGTCGCTCGGTGCGGCGGTCGCATTCGGTCTGCTCCGCGGCTGCGATGCCGCCGGGTTAGAGAATGCTATCGGGCTGGCAGCGTCGCTGAGCCCACTACCGGGGCTACACAAGTACAACTGGCAGCAGCGGCCGCTGGTGGCGTTGAAGGATTACAACGCACCGGCGACGGAAGCCGGGGTGCGCGGGGTGCTGCTGCACCGGGAAGGTATCATCGGGCCGCGCGATGTGCTGGCAGGCGAGCAGGGGTTCTGGCGCATGGCAGGCTCTGACCAATGTGATGCCTCGCTACTGGTTGATGGACTGGGGGACGTGTGGCGATTGCGCCATGCCAGTATCAAACGCTATCCGGTTTGCCGTTGGATGCACACTGCACTGGCGGCGTTTGAGCAACTGCTGGCGCAGCAGGCGCTGTCGCCGGAGCGGATCACGCAGGTTCAGGTCATTGGCAGCCGGACGTTGGTAGCGCAATTCGCCGATACGCAGGTGTTGAGCGAAACCGATGCCCAGTTCAGCGTACCGCTGGCGTTGGCCTGCCTGGCTTACGGCATTTCCCGACAGCACTGGAGCGACGTGACCACGCGGCAGAGTGCGACATTGCTGGCGTTTGCCCGGCAGGTCGAGTTAGTGGTGGATAACGAATTGGAACGGTTGATGGCGGTACAGCGGCGGCCTGTCAGCCGGGTGAGGGTGAACGTTGACGGGCAGTGGTTGAACGCGCCGACAGTGGATTATCCGCCGGGGTGTGAAGAGAACCCGATGGCAGACGCAGAGATTGTGCGCAAGTGCCGCGACAATCTGTCGCGGCGACTGGGGGATAGCGAGAGCGAGCGCCTGATTGATGCGCTGCTTGAATTGGAGCGTCAGCCGGATGTGGGGGCGCTGCTGGCACCACTGTTTGCTGGCTGACGTTCCCTTTTCGCCGGTTATTTCCACGCTTCGCGGAGCACTGGCGGCACCTTGCTGATGTCCACGCCGCGGGCTTTCAGTGCCTGCTCGTAGAACTGCTGAATCTGGCCGGATTGATAGAGCTTAGCGAATTCGTCGTTGAGGAACTGATGGAAGGTTGGGTCGCTTTCCTTACGGATAGCGCCGCTGGTACTGACCGCCACGATGGGTTTTGGCAGGATCAGGTTACCCTTGCCGACTTTAGCCTGTTGCAACGCCAGCGCTGGATGGAAATAGGACAACGCGTCTACCCGACCGGCATAAAATGCCGCCACGCCTTCATCCATGTTGGGGAAACGCACCAGTTGCGCTTTCGGCAGATTTTTGGTCAGCAGCAAATCCGGGCTGGAGCCCAGCGTGACGCCGATTTTGATATCCGGCCGGTTGAGGTCGCTCCAGTCGGTGACACTGATGCCATCGCGTACCAGTACCCCCTGGGCATACCAAAAGAAAGGTTGCTCCGGAAAATCGACCGCTTTTTTGCGCTCGTCAGTGGGGTCAAGTACCAGCATGGTATCGATCTGGCCGGTTTGCAGGGCGGCGACCGCGTTGCCCCAGGTGGTTTCTACTGCCACCAGCTTGACCCCAAGATCTTTCGCCAGCACCTTACCAACCTGATAGCCGATGCCATCCCATTCGCCGGTTGCCGCGTTCTTGAAATACCAGGGTTCGCCCTGCGCTACACCGATACGCAGTTCGCCGGTTTGTTTGATGTGCTGCCAGGTGGCAGTCGGCGTTTCGGCCTGAACCAGCCAGGGCGCGGCGGCCAGCGCCAGCGCGGCAATCATGTTGCGAAAAGATAACGTCATAATGTCCCCGTGTGTGAATGGTTAAGTGCCTGAATCCTCGGGGGAGGGTACGTACCAGTGTGGGCCTGGCAACGCTGCTCATCCCCGATAAAATCAGGCGTTGGATTAATCAATAAATAAAAAGCGAGCATCGCGCGCGACATCGGTTTCTTTCATAAATAATGCTTTAATATCATTAACATGATGACTGCGCGCGTAGGCAGTATTGCAGGAAATCGGTGCGACATTAAATGCGAAGAGTGACTGAGCTTATGCGCAGGATGGCAGAGCGGAAACCGTCATGAAATAGGCGGGCATCGCCCGCCATAGTGAGACCGGGATCATCGGCTAGAACGATTCCCACTCATTTTTTGCAGCCGACGAGAGAGATCCCGTCGTCGCACTGGCCAGCATCAGCGGTTTTTTAGCGCCGAGGGTACTGGGGGCGTGATGGGTAACGCGGTGGGCGTCGCCATCACCGAGGCGGAAAATCGACACCGCCTGTTCCAGTGCCTGAGCCTGCTCTTCCAGTGAGTTAGCTGCCGCAGACGATTGCTCCACCAGCGCGGCATTTTGCTGGGTGGTGGCGTCCATTTCGGCGACGGCGCTTGAGATCTGGTTAATCCCTCGGCTCTGCTCATCAGACGCGGAAGCAATTTCTCCCATAATATCATGGACATGAGAGATAGAACGAATGATCTCATCCATCGTCTTACCGGCGCTTTCCACCTGGGTGGAACCGGTATTCACCCGGGTGACTGACTCGTTGATCAGGCTTTCGATCTCTTTGGCGGCCTGCGCGCTGCGCTGGGCCAGACTGCGTACTTCGCCCGCCACTACAGCAAAACCACGACCTTGCTCACCGGCACGTGCGGCTTCCACCGCGGCATTCAGCGCCAGAATATTGGTCTGGAAAGCGATACCGTTGATAACCGAAGTGATTTCGGAAATACGCCGGGAACTGGTGGCGATTTCATTCATGGTGCTCACTACGTTGGTGACGATGTCACCGCCTTTAGTGGCGTTATTAGCGGCGTCGGCGGCCAGTTGTGAGGCGTGATGCGCGTTATCGGCGTTCTGCTTCACCGTTGAGGTTAACTGCTCCATGCTGGCGGCGGTTTCCACCACGGCGGCAGACTGCTGCTCGGTACGTGAGGAGAGGTCGGTGTTGCCAGCGGCGATTTCCGACGCAGCGGACGCCACATTATTTACGCCTTCACGAATGCTTCCTATCATATCGCGCAGTTTATGGTTCATCTGGTTCATTGCCGTCATCAACTGGCCCAACTCATCGCGGCGGTTGACGGTAATGGTGGCGGTCAGGTCACCCTGGGCAATCTGTTCGGCCATCGACAGGCTTTGACGCAATGGCTGCGTAATCAATAAGGTGATGCGCCAGGCCAGTAACACGCCGATAGCGATAATTGCCAGGCCGATAACCCACTGCTCGTATTGGGACTGACGGGTAATGTCATCAACCTTGGTTAATTGTGCCTGATAAAGCTGTGTCGTTGCCTGATTCAGCACCAGCGCGATATCCGCCATACGCTGAGAGGCGACGTTTTCCTCCTGATACGCGGTCATATAAAGGCTGACATCTCTGTCGTAGGTGGCGAACAACTGCCAGGCCTGATTGAGCCACGCCTGTTGTTCTGCATCGTACTGTGGCAGAGCCTGCGTGAGGATATGCTGCGCGCTGCCCAGTGCCTTGCGAAGTGCGGCTTCGTTTTCGCTGGAGGGGGCTAACGTCAGCTCATGCGCGGCATCTTTAATGTCAGACAGCGCTTCATGGATGTACAAAAACTCCAGCCGTAATTCCAGTGGCAACATGGCGCTGTCGAATTGTCTGCGTAGGGTATCCACTACGTTGCCGACGGTGTTCTGCGATAATTTTTGGCTGACAGCATCGCGCTTTTGGCTGGCGATAAGCAGGTTTCCCCGTGCCGTATTATATTCCTTGCTGGCCTGGGTTATTTTATCCAGCAGAATACGGGTATCCGCATCCCATTTCAGTGTTTCTGCTGTGTCCAGCAATTGCGTTACTTTATTCAGCAATTCGCTATTTTTATTTAGGGCAGCATAATCGTGGGTATATTGAAAACGCAAACGCTCGCGTCTGGCCTCTTCCAGATAGCTATTGATACTATTACTGATAATCGATTTTTGTGAATAGGCGTCAATATTACGAAAGCCATTTATTCCAGACAGCATGATGATGATGGCCATGAGTAAGAGTAGCCCAAACCCCAGAGCCAGCTTTACGCCGACCTTGAAATTGTTATACGCACCAAAAACAGTATTCATTGGTCCTTCCTTTCTTGATTTGCCAGAGAAATGATGAGGAAAAAACCGATTTGAATAATTCAATAACTAACGCTTCAGAACCTCAGTGCTGAAGCTGTATTTTATTATTATGGCTGCACTAACCTGTCATTGTTACTGTGAGTGAGTCGCTCTGTACGCGGACGATTACGGCCCTAAACTCATGGCTTATGCCTCTCACAGGGGAGGGTAATGTAATAACTACACTTTTATAACATAGTATTAAAAAGTGACTTTATCAATGAACTAATGAAAAAGGAGATAGCGATTGTCGGTGATTGATGCCTCATCCATTTTTGGGGGGTTATTCAAATGGAATATCCAAAAAAATAATCATGGGCGTGATAATACTCAGTGACAATCTTTACGTTGCGTCGTTGGTGGAGGCATTTTAACGCTCAACATACGCTGCTGGAAAATAAATGGGCGACATCAGGTAGGGGAAAAAGCAGAATCTAAACACAGCATGGCCGTTTATTGCCATGCTGTGTGGTATTTATCAAAAGCTGTCGTTATCAAACGCAGTAGAAATTAACCGATATCGTTATCAAAACCGATTAGAACGACTCCCAGTCATCTTTGGCCGCAGTTGATGAGGATTTCACCGTAGCAGACGCTTTGGTCGTTGATTTCCCCAGCATTAATGGTGTTTTGGTACTGGTTGTGTTGCGTTGTCTTGCCGGTGAGACCGCAGCACTGTCATGGCTGGTCCGGAAAAAAGACACCGCGTGCTCCAGCACCTGAGCCTGCTCTTCCAGTGAATTGGCCGCTGCGGAAGATTGCTCCACCAGCGCGGCGTTTTGCTGGGTGGTGGCATCCATTTCGGAGACAGCGGTAGAGATCTGGTTGATGCCACGGCTCTGTTCATCGGAAGCGGAAGCAATCTCATCCATGATGTCATGCACATGGGAGATGGAACGGATGATTTCATCCATCGTCTTACCGGCGTTTTCCACCTGGGTGGAACCGGTATTCACCCGAGTGACCGACTCGTTGATCAGCGTTTCGATCTCTTTAGCGGCCTGCGCACTGCGCTGGGCCAGACTACGCACTTCGCCCGCGACTACGGCGAAACCACGGCCCTGTTCACCGGCACGCGCAGCTTCCACGGCGGCGTTCAGCGCCAGAATATTGGTCTGGAAGGCAATGCCGTTGATAACCGAGGTGATTTCGGAAATACGCCGGGAACTGACGGCGATTTCATTCATGGTGCTCACCACGTTAGTGACGATTTCGCCACCGCGGGTCGCATTAGCGGAAGCATCGGCGGCCAGTTGTGAGGCGTGATGTGCGTTATCGGCGTTCTGTTTCACCGTTGAGGTTAACTGCTCCATACTGGCGGCAGTTTCCACCACGGCGGCAGACTGCTGCTCGGTACGTGAGGAAAGGTCGGTGTTGCCAGCGGCAATTTCCGACGCGGCGGACGCCACGTTGCTCACCCCTTCACGAATTTCGCCGATCATCTCGCGTAATTTATGGTTCATGGCGGCCATTGCAGACATCAACATCCCCAGTTCATCGCGGCGAACAACGGTGATGGAGGCCGTCAGGTCACCTTGGGCAATCCGTTCAGCTATCGACAGGCTCTGGTGCAGCGGACGGGTAATCTGCAGAGTGATACGCCAGGCCATCAATACCCCGATGGCGATAATCACCAGGCCAGTCAGCAGTAATTGCCACTGTGAGCTGGCGGTGGTGTTGCTGACCAGTGCTAACTGACCGGCATATAAATCGTTGGAGGCGTTATCCAGAATCACGGCCGCGTTGGTCATGGTGCTGGTGGCGGCGCTTTCATTACGGAAAGCATTCATGTACTCGTCAATGTAGCCGTTATAGGCGGAAAAGAAACGCCAGGCCTGGTTTAACCAGCCTTGCTGTTCCGCACTGAATTTCGGCAGGCTTTGATTGAACGCGGCCTGAGTGCTACTAAGGGCTTTACGCAGGTTGGATTCGGCCTGCGTGGACGGCGTCAGCAGTAACTCATGCGCCAGATCGCGGATGTCTGCCAACTGTTCGTACAAGGTGGTAAATTCCAGCCGCAATTCCGGTGTCTGTGTACTGCCACTGAATTGGGTGCGCAGTGTACCCAGTACGCTGGCGCTGCTGTCCTGGTTGAGTTTTTGCGCCACGGCGTCACGCTGCTTGCTGGCGTTGATCAGCGACTCTCGCCCTGGGAGATAAGCGTTGTAGGCGGTATTGAGTTGATTCAGCAGTTCACGTGCATCAGGACTCCAGGTGAACTGGTTGGCCTGCTTCAATGACTGGCCCACTTTTACCATCAGGTCGCCGACTTTATCCATTGCGCTGTAGTCATGGGTATATTGGAAATTGAGGCGGGCGCGTCTGGCATCGTTCAGGTTATTATTAATGTCATTACTGATAATGGATTTATTGACGTAAGCGTCAATATTACGAAAGCCGTTAATCCCCGATAGCATGATAAAGGCGGACATAACTAAAATAAGTCCAAACCCTATTGCCAGTTTAATACCAACCTTCAGATTGTTATAGGTATGCATAATTGTATCCATCAAGGTTTCCTACAGAGCTAAATGTGTTGACAATACAAATCAACAGAGAGTGACCATCTGTTAACGTCCGTGTTTTTCATAAAGTACAGAGATGGGTTTCTTTCGCGAGGAGAAAAACGTGTGAATCTTATCACATTTTTTGGAGAGATAAATACTTGCTAACATAATGAAAGTAGAGGTTGTTTGTGTTTCTTATTCCATTTCTGTTTTTTTTATTGGAATTCTATTTGTAATCTGTTAAATGTTTTCGTGTACTAGTTAGATGATGTATTGGTCGTGGTTTTATCTGCTCTCTTTTTCAAAAAATTATTTTTAAATAGCCTGACTAAGTCATATTTTTTCATTTTGTTGTTGGTCGAGAAAATAATGTGATTCTTCCGATAAAGAAAAAAATAATCAGGGAGAGGGCCGTCACGCTCATTCATGCTACACCCCGAATAATTCGGAACTGATAATGTGCGCTATACAGTCCGCTACACAATGCGCTATCTCTCGCTATTGGCGGTAAGTGGGATTGGGCATGTTCATTCAGGTATGGCGGAGAAAGGCATTCGCAGGATAAAGACTGTCGAGAGAGAACCCCGGTTCTGTGCTGTCTGGCCGACTGGCTACACCGAACCGGGGCGCGATGATCAGGTACCGGACGTGGCATCCGCCGCGTCGGTGACCATCGGTACGTCCTTAATGACCGATTCGAAACTACGCAGACGTTTATAAATCGACATCAGCTCGACGATGGTGGTCCACGAGTTAATCAGGTACTGGAATGAGCTACGCACCTGATCGAACACGTTGGTTATCTGGTTCATCAGACCGAGTGTCAGACTACCGGCGACGATCGACGGCAGCAGCATGATAATGCCGAACACATTGTCGGTTTGCAGATAGAGCACCCGTGCAATATTGAAATAGGTGTAATGGAAATAGAGGCGGAAATAGTTTTTCCGCACGTTGGTGAACAGCTGCTTTACCGTTGGCGGTGTGGCACGGGTGGCGTCGTCTTCACCATAGACCAACTCTTTACGATAGGCGGCCTCCACTCGCTGGTTGTTAAATTCCAGCCCCGGCAGTTTGATGCCGATAAACGCCAGCAAGCCCGTCCCTGCTAGTGACCAGACAATCGCTGCGATGACCAGACCGTAAGGTACTTCGCCAATCAACGGCAGGGTTTTGACATGAGATGAAAGGCTGACCAGCACCGGTAAAAAGGCTATCAACGTCATCAATGATTTCACCAGATCTACACCCAGGCTTTCCACGGTGGAAGCAAAGCGCATGGTGTCTTCCTGAATACGTTGCGCGGCCCCTTCAATGTGCCGCAGGGATTGCCAGTGCGAAGAGTAATAGTCATTCATCGCGGTACGCCAGCGAAAGACATAATGGCTGACGAAAAAAAGGTGCATCACGCCTACCGTGACAGCCGTTAGCGCAATACCCAGGAAAATCAGCAACTCTTTGTAAAACGCCTGAATCGTCACCGCGTTAGGGGCACTGAGCGCTTTTTGGATCAGGTCATAAAAAGGGCCATACCAGTCGTTTACCGCCACCCCGATTTCCACCGAAAAGTAGGTGACAAAAATAATCAGTGAGGTTCCCAGAATAGACCAGCGTTGCCAGGGGTGGGGACGTAATAGCGCCCAAGCTCCTGCGAAAAGGCAAACGCACAGCAGGTAATAACCGTAAAACCACAAAAAAGCGGGTGACAGGAACCGTGCGGCCCTGTGCGGCAACGGCTCGCTGATGTGCAGCAGGCTGTCACCCAGCGGGCGTCCCCAGCCATACCAAATGATCACTGCCACCAGTGACCAGATCAGCGCGGAAGAGAAAAACCACTTGGGATTGGGAAAAAACGACTTGAACATAAGCGCACTTTGTATCCGTAACAGGAGAATAATTGCTGTAATAGCAAATATTTAACCTAAGTGCAGGATTATATTGAAACGATTTTTGACGATGATGGCTTTTTCTTTACGCAGCCGTGCAGTGACAGGGAGCTTACCGTGGCACGACACACTCGACAGGCAGGTATCATTAGGGTGACCGGTTGGCTGACTGCGGTGTGTCGACGAGGCTGACAACGTTGTCAGGTCTTGATCGATGTTATCAGATTTTTTGGTGAAAACGGGTGTGTTAAAGTAGAACGCGATTTATTGCGAGTATCTCGTGTTTTCGTCGCTTAAGAATAAAAATGCACCAATAGTGTGTCAGGTAGTTTATATGGGCTGGAGGGATGGATTGTGGTGAAATATTTGGGGTTGGCTGGCTTGTTGTTATTAACGGCATGTTCATCACTGACTACTGTGAGTGATTATAATAAAGATTTAACAGATTCGCTTGCCGATAAAAGAGTCGGTATTGCCTTCGATATGAATAATAATAGAACGCGGGTCTACCCGGAAACGAAAACATGTATTGATCTCTACTCAAAAAATAACGGATTCGTTCCTGTCATGCGTTTGAGTAAAAAATCGATAGGGATGCCAGTCGTCGATGAAATGAGTGATAAGCATCAAGAGTTCTGGGTGAGTGCCAATGGGTATATCGCGGTCAGGGTGCTCTACACCGGTGAAAACAATCACAGGTCGTTCTTCTCGCCCGATGTGTTAGTGTCAGAGAGCGTGATTGCCTTTAAGCCTGAAGCGGGTTCATTTTATTACGTGACGATTGATTTCAAGGACAGAAACGCAGAAACAGGAAAATACTTAAGGGTGTATAAAATTGTTGATAATGCGTCGGGAGAAAAAACATTACAGCATGTCGAGATGCTGATATTGAGAAACTGTCCAGGTCAACAACCGTGGTACACAAAAGCCGGTGCGGCGATATGATTTTATTTTCTTAGACCGCTAACGTGTATCCCTGCTGATAGGCTATCGGCAGGGATACACCCCAAATATACCCGTCATACTTCAAGTTGCAGGTGTGTTGGCTGCCCTCGTTCACCCCAGTCACTTACTGATGTAAGTTCCTGGGGATTCGCTCGGTTGCCGCCGTCCTGCAACTCGAATTATTTTGGGTATAAATGTCTAAGCAAAATAGTAAAATAAAAAACATGGCTCCATCTGTGGTTAATCCAGTTCAATGATTTCCTGCTGGCTCAGGTCATTATCCAACTGGCGTAATACCCGATAGACCTGCGCAACCGACTGTAAAGTATGGCGTGGAATGTAGTGACCCTCGGGGACCCGATACAGAGTTCGTGCCAGCCAGATAAAGCGGATCACCGGCACATTGGCGTGCTGCGCGCGAGCGATGAGCGCTTTGGCCTGTTCGTCTTCACCCTTGAGTAGAATGCGCGGTAAGGGTGTTTTGCCGGGGCGATAGAATAGCGCCACCGCGTAGTGTGTCGGGTTAACCAACAGCAGGTCGGCATCCTCGATGTTGGGTTTGGCGCGAGGGCTGGCCGGTTCGTTGAGGATTTCCTGGGCGACCGATTTGCGATGCCCCTTCATGTGGGGGTCGCCTTCCGAATTTTTGAACTCGTTACGGATATCTTCATGACTCATGCGTTGCTGCTTGAGGAAGTAGTATTTTTGCAAGCCGAAGTCGAGTATCGCCAGCGCCAGCAGTGAGGACAGGGTGGTGCGTGCCACACTTTTCAGTACACTCTCCACACCTTTCCAGAAGGCGGTCAGGTCGCCATAGGCTAACTCCACCAGCCATTCCAACTGCGGTATGACGACGAGCCAGAACACCAATCCGATGGTGGTTGCCTTCAGAATAGAGGTCAGCATGTCGGTGAGCTTGCGCATCGTGAACATTTGCTTGATTTGATTGACCGGGTTGAGGCGGTTGAAATCGATTTTTAGCGCTTCCACCGCGAACAGCGGGCCGTACTGAATCCAGCCGCCGACAATACGCATCAGCAGTGCCACACTAATGGTCAACAGGCAGAAGGTGCTCAGCAGTGATAACGCTTCGCTGAACACTTCATCGGCGGCATGGACGAACGGGTCAGACAGACGGCTCAGCGGCAATTGCATTAATGCCTGTAATTTGCTCATGCCGTTATCAGTCAGTGCCAGAATCATCTCCAGCAATGCAAAGCTAATCAGCAGTTTGGGAACATCCTGACTTTGACCGACTTCCCCTTTTTTGCGTGCATCCTGCAATTTCTTGGAGGTGGGTTTTTCGGTTTTTTCGCTCATCCTGGTACCTTAGTGGTTAGTCGTCATCTTCAACGCTCAGGACGACGCCTGAAAGAACAGCGGAAATAGGTGTTTCAGGTCGGCCAGCGCCTTGAGTCGGCCTTCACCGAGAAACTGCAACACCGGCATGTAGAGCACGAAAAACGCCATCCCGGCCAGGCACTTGGCCGGGGCGGACAGCACGTAGACCTGCAATTGCGGGCTGTAAAGACTAAGAATGGCGATGCTGAACTCCAGCAACAGTAATAACGCCACCAACGGACCGGCATACACAATCATGTGTTGAAAGGTGTCGTTGAGCAGACCTAGATAGGTGTGAAAACCCAGCTCTGATAACGGCGGCAGAAAATCCAATGCTGGCCATAGCTGGTAACTGTCCCACAGTAATTGCGTGAAGCCGGAAAACCCGATGGTGATAACCAGCAGCAGGGTAAACAGCTCTTTCATCATGTGGCCAAGCGGGGTGGCATCGCTGCCCAACGCCGGGTTGAGCTGGCCGCCGGTCAGCGCGCCACGCTGGTTATCGAACAACGCGCCCACAGATTCAAACAGCCAGAACGGCATGGCCAGCACCACCCCCAGCAACACTCCAATGATCAGTTCTTTGAGCAACAGCGCGGGTAACATGGGCCAGGTTATTGTGGTGGTTAACATGTGTTGTTGGATAGCACCGGCCGGGACTAGCGCGATGGCAAGCGCCACCGCGTTGCGCAGCATGCCTTTGATAATGCTGAAAGAGAACAGTGGCACCAGAAACAGGCATGGATACAACCGGGCCACGCCGAGCGTTAGCGCGTAAATAAAGTCGTAAATAGACTGGAGGGTGGCAAGAGAGATCATCGTGATTTCATGCCCGGACTTGTTCAATCATATTAAAAGCCATTACCGCCAGTTGGATTAACTCAACGCCTATCCAGCGACCGGTCATGGCCAGCACCAACCCCACCGCCACCAGTTTGACGGCAAAAGGCAACGTTTGGTCCTGTAACTGCATCACCGCCTGCAGCAGTGAAATCAGTACACCGACCACCACCGCGACCAGCAACGGTGGCGCAGACAGCATCACGACCAACACCATCGCCTGCCGGAACAGAGTGAGCGTTTCCATGGTGACCTCACAGGTAACTGTAGAACAGGCCGTCCAGCAGACGCGTCCAGCCGTTAACCAGCACGAACAGCAGTAGCTTGAGCGGGAGCGAAAGGGTGGTCGGCGCGACCATCTGCATCCCCAGTGCCAGCAGGACATTAGAGACAATCAGGTCGATAACGATGAACGGGATATAAATCAGAAAACCGATTTTAAACCCGGCTTGTAGCTCTGAGAGCACGTAAGCGGGCAGGATTAACAGGATGTTCTGGGTAGTTATTTTCTCCGTCATTGCAGCAGGCCACATGCGCAGGCTGTTTTCATGCAGATGAGTGAGGATATCCGGGTCGGTGTTGCGCGACATGAACTTCTGCAATGGTTCGATGCCGCGGGTCACGCTGCTTTCCAGCGCATCAAGGCTGCTAAAATCCACCGGTGCGTCCTGAAACCGCAGTTTGATGTCGCTGAATACCGGTGCCATCACGAACAGCGTGGCGGCGAGCGCCACACCGTATAACGCCATGTTGGGGGGCACTTGCTGTACCCCGATGGCGTTGCGGGTGAGCATCAGTACCATCGATATTTTCAAAAAACAGGTGCAGACGATCATCGCCAGTGGAATCAGTGACAGCGACCCCAGAAACAGGGCAAACATCACCGGATCGAAGTTGCCTGAGGTCATCGTAATGACTCCGTGGCGATCTCCCGGCCAGCAACCGGCCCACGGGTGATTTGTAACCCCAGTCGACCTTCTACATTGACCAGTTCTCCCTGCGCCAGTGGTTGCTCGCCGTGATACAGCGTGGCTTCGCCGGGGATGGCCTGTTGCAGGGTTAACACGGTACCGGGGGCGAGTTGCTGCAAATCCTGTAGTGTCAGCGTCAGGTAGCCGCAGCGTACCGTCAGTGCCAGCGCGAGCGGAGGCAGTGGATAACCCGACAGCGGCTCGCCAGACGGCAACGTACTCTCTGCACATGGCGAGGTGTGTTGCACGTTGCAGGCATCAAGCGTGGTGTCGCCATAAGACGCGGTGTTGTCAAACGGTGTAGGGTCGCCAACGGGTATCGGATCGTCAAAAAATGTGGTCACGGGGCAGTCCTCCAGTTCTGTCACGGCAAACCAGTAAGGGGCGAGTGCCTCCATCCTGAGTTGCCCGGTTAACCGCCGGTCGGCCAGCGTAATGCTGCCGTCACCTTGCGGTGAGAAGTACTGTCTATGTGGACAGATCACGTCGCCCGGTTCCAGACTCGCTAACTGTTCTGGTGACAACGTCACGTCTGCCAGTGTCAACGGCAGGCGTATCGCCAGATGGCTGGGCAAGGTAGCGTGCGGCGCGTACCACCCCGGCCGACATAGCCAACGCTGCACCGTATGGAATGACATTCGTAACCGGCTACGAATGCGAAAATCCCCCCGAATTACCTCCAGCCACAATGTTAATTCGGCTGATGTGTTATCACCTGAATGCGCATTGTCATCTGATGCTGCTACAAAATCAGGTTGTGCAGGTGACAGCGGCTGAATTTCACCGAACAGTTCGCGCAATGCCGGGCTGAGCGCCTGATTGTAGTGCGTCCAGTAACGGGTCACGGTTTCATTGCTGTCATGCTCGCCGGGCAATAGTGCCGGGCAGGCGGAGAGCAGCGACAGCAAGGGGGCAGCATTGTCCAGCCATAGTGTACCGTCGTGGCAACGCCAGCCGCTTTCCGCTCCGACAGCGGGCGCGTCGTCTGCTAACTGTATGCGCAATTCCCCCTGTTGACCCTCCAGCGTGAAGGCGAAACGCTGTGCGCTCGCCAACTGGCGTGATAGGGCCGCCTGTGCCTGACTGATGTGCCGTAGTGTCTGTGCCAGTGGGATCATGCGTCGTCATCCTCCCTACTGTCGAATTGCAGGCGTACCGGTGCACGCAACGTGCTCGCCAGCGAACGGCGGCACGCATCACGCTGGTTTTTCAACCGTTCATAGGTGGTTTTGCCAAACCGCAGCGACACATCCCAGCCATTAGCGGGGAGCGCTACCATCCGAACATCTACGCAGCCCAGCTGTGGTAACTGCACGCTGAACGACAGCGGCTCGCCACGGTGTAACGACGGCATGTCAGACAGCGAGGATTCCAGAGCTGACCAGCCCGCAGGCATGACGGGTGTTGTTTGCGCCGGGGTATCCTGGAAGGACGTCGGTGTAAGCGCAGGATACAGCGCCAGCGATGGGCCAAACGGCAGCCAACTGACATCGGGCAGCACGTCGTCAGGTTCGGACAGGCGGCCGAACGGCTTCCAAAACACGTCATCGTCAGCAGCGTAGCCATACCCGGACACATAACCGGGCAGATCCGGTTGCGACTGGTGCGATAACGGTGACGGGCCGGAGGGCGAAATCTCGGGTGGGATGGGCCGGGAAGGGGTCATATCGCCTCCTGATAGGTGGTTAACAGAAATTCGAGTTTCTCGACGGCTTTCTGGCAAAGGTGTGCGGTTTCCCTTGCCTGCCCGACCTGTTGCTGTTGGTTCAGGTACTGTTGCTGCCAGTCGGTACACAGCAGTACCTGGGCCTGAATCTGGCGGATGTGTTGTTGTTCCTGCTCTAGCTGGTTTTTCAGGGTTTCCAGTGTTTGGGTTTTGCCCAAGGCTTCGCGCAGAAAGGTGTCGCGCTGTTGTTGCCATTCGGCCTGCAACTGTTGCAATTGTGCTTGTTGGGTGCGCAACGCGGCCTCGGTTTGCCTGAGCGCCTGCTCGGCCTGACGCAACTGGCGTTCGGCGCGGCTAAGGCGCTGTCGGCGGATCGGCAACAACGGCGTCAGTGCTGCATGCAGTTCTTGCACACGGCTGTCTGGCTGTTCTTCTTCCATTACACTGACGGATATCATGGTGTTAGAGAGTGGCATACTGACTCACCTCGGCGAGTTGCATCTGGATGTCGTCAAAGGATTGCGGTTCACGCATCGCCTGTTGCAGAAAACGGTTGATGTCATCGTTGGCGTTGACGGCGGCGTCGGTGAGTGCATCGTGTCCCGGTTGGTATTCACCGAGACGAATCAGCATTTCTACCTGTTTGTACGCCGCCATCAACCGACGTACCGCGTTGGCGTTGCGGGTATGTTCTGTGTCGACGACATTGCTCATGGTGCGGCTCAGGCTCATCAGAACGTCGATAGCCGGGTAGTGGTTGCGTTCAGCCAGACGCCGCGACAGCACGATGTGACCGTCAATCAGCGAACGGACTTCGTCGGCGACCGGGTCATTCATCGAGTCCTGTTCGATCAGCACCGAGTAAAGCGCGGTGATCGCCCCCTGACGGGTTTGCCCGGCACGTTCGACCAGCCGGGGCAGCAGCGTATAGACCGAAGGCGGTAACCCGCCGCGCCCCTGCGGTTCGCCGAGCGCCAGGCCGATTTCACGCTGGGCGCGGGCAAAACGGGTTAACGAGTCGATAATCAACAGCACCTGTTTACCTGTAGCGCGAAAGGCTTCGGCGATGGCGGTCGCGGTAAACGCCGCGCGGGCGCGCTCCATGCTGCTGCGATCGGAGGTGGAGCAGACCAGCACGGTGCGGCTTCGTAACTGCGCATCAAGCTCATGGTCGAGAAACTCGCGCAGTTCGCGGCCACGCTCGCCGATTAAACCGAATACGATAGCGTCACAGGGCGTATTACGCGCCAGTTCTGCCAGCAAGGTGGTTTTGCCGCAGCCTGCACCGGCGAATATCCCCACGCGCTGGCCACAGCCGATAGTCAGCAGACCGTCGATGGCACGCAGTCCGGTAGGAAGTGGCGAGGCAATGCGCGGGCGTTCGGTCGGCGGCGGTGCGTCGCCGATCACCGGCATCGGTGGGCTGGCGCTAAGCGAGCCTGGCTCCACAAATGCGCTGTGGCTGCCGTGTTCCAGCGGCCTGCCGAAGCCATCGAGCACGCTACCGAACAGGGCTTCGGATACCTGTACGCAATGCGGCTGGTACAACGGTGTGACGACAGCGCCCTGAGCGATACCGTCCAGCGCACCCAGTGCCGACAGAAAGGTATTTTTCGGGCTGAAACCGACAATTTCCGCCAGCACAGGTGAGTGGTCGTGACGTTCGATCAGGCACAAATCGCCGATGCGAGCGTTAGGCAGGCTGGATTCCAGCAAAATACCGCGGATACCGAGGATTTGCCCCTGCCGTATCACCGGCGAATAAGCCGCCAGCTGGCGTTGCTGCTGTTGCAGCCAGTGGGTGATTGCGGGGTAACGGCTATCGATGGTGTCCTGCGTCGTCATTACCAGTTCACCTTGATCTGCTGTTTGCCGCGAAATTCGATCTGGCTATCGTTGATGCTGACCAGCCGCAGGTTATCCACTTCGTCGCCAACGAAAAGGCGTCGGCCATCGGCGGTGACGATGTTGGCTTTCGGACCACTGGTGACCTGCACAATCTGGAACGGTAGCGCGTCGGTTTTCTCCGCCGTGTGATTTTCAATCTGTAAGGCGGTGACGTAGCGTTGGTGGAATTGTGCCAGCATTCGTGCCAGTCGGGTGTGTTGCGCGGGTAAGAGCGCTCCGCTCAGCACGACGCGGTTGTTGTCCTGACTGAGGGTGACCAGTCGCTCCAGTTCGCGGTCAGTGAGCATGGTTTGCAGTGTGCTGTTCAACTGTGGCAGCGTGCCGATGGGCAAACGGTTATCCTGCGGTGACGGCGCAGGCGGCATCGCCGCCGTTTCCTGTAGCATCCAACTTCCGACGATCATAAACAGTAATACGCCCAGCAGCAGGTAACTGCATTTCGCCCACAGCGGCAGACGGCGTTTTTCCCGGCGTGCGGCGCTGGGGTCTGGCAGGGAAGGCTGGGGCATATCCATAGTGATATCGGCATCCGTAGAGAGCATGTCGGCGTCGATGGTCGCACTGTCGTGGTCTGAAACGGCCTGCGGTGATGTCGCGGGGGTGTCTTCCTGCCACGGGGTGTCGGCGCTGACCACGCATAACCAGATAGCCCCGACGGTGAATGGTGTGCCGGGCGGTAATAGTAGCGACTGTTCCACGTTGTGGCCTTCGCTATTACCGACAGGGCCATCCAGTACGCAGACCTGCCAGCCGTCGGATGAGGTTTCCAGCAGGCAGTGCTGCTCGCGGATACCGGGATCGTAGAGCACCATGTCGGCCTCATCGGCCGAGCCTATACGCCATGAGGTTCCGCTCAGCGGCAGCGCGGCCCCACGGTGCAATCCGGTCAGAACTCGTAGTTCAAACATATTGCGTTTCCTATGCGTTAAAAGGGTCAGTTCTATCCTGCAGGTCGATACGACCGGCGACGTTGATGGACAGATGCGATTCCAGTTCGGTGAATGACAGCACGGGAACGTGATGAAACTCGTCCTGTAATAGAATGCGCAGTGGACTGCGCAGGTCCTGCGCGACCAGGATCAGCGCTGATGACGGCAGCATCGGTGGGAATGCGCGTCGCAACTGGCCGAGCAGAGTGGCGGCGTATTCCTGGTTGAGCGCGAAGAAGGTATCGCTTTGCGTCTGGCGTAACGCGTCACGCAGCAGCTCTTCGGTTTCTGGTGTGAGCAGCCAGACGGTAAGGCTGTCTTCCTGACTGTACTGATGGCAAATTTGGGCTTTCAGTTCCAGACGCACATAGTCGGTCAGGGCGTTGATGTCGCGCTCATGCTGACCGATATCGATCAGCGCTTCGGCAATCGGCCGCACTGAGCGTAGCGGCACCCGTTCCGACGCCAGGCGTTGCAGCACACTGGCAAAACGCGACAGCGGCATAATGCGTTGCAACTCCTGCGCCAGTTCCGGTTGTTCGCTCTCCAGCCAGGCGAGGATCGATTTGGTTTCCTGTAACCCGATAAACTGTGCGCCGCTGCGGTGCATCGCATTCTCCATACGCATGAGGATCAGCGCCTCCGCGTTCCAGGGGCACAGTTGTGGCTGTTGCAGCATCGGGTGTTCCGGCGTCATCCACAGCAAGTGGTGTTCATCACGGGCAGCAAGGCCGGGTATCATGCCGTCGTCCTGCCCGTCTTGCGGCAGTTGTTCGCGTGAAACGGCCAGCAACGGTACGCCGAAACTGGCCCGCAACTGCGGAATTTCATAAACACAGAAGCGAAACTCATCTTCCGGGACGGTAGGGGTGAATTCGATATCAAACGACGGCAGGGTAAAACCAAAGTGATACACCAGCCGGTTGCGCAGGCGTCGTATGTTTTGCACCAGAACGGCGGCCGCGGCGGTGCCTTGCCATACCGTGTGAAACTGCAACAGGTAGGCACGGGTGGGGTTGAAGCGCCGCAGGTCCTGATACCCGTTCTGGTCGGCAGGCAGGTTGTCGTTTGCCAGTAACGCATCCTGCAGGCCGTTTTGTTTGGCTCGCCAGAGCTGGAATAATCCGCTGCCGAGCGAAACCAGACTGATCATCAGAAAGACCAGTGTTGGCATACCCGGCAACAGGGCGAACCCCAGCATGCCGACCGACGAGATAATCCAGGCTTTGGGCTGGCTGGTCAGCTGTTCGGCAATTTCCCGGCCAATATTATTGTCCGTTTGCTGGCCATCAGCTGACACACGGGTGATGATCATGCCGGCGGTCAGTGAAATCAGTAGCGCTGGGATCTGGGCAATCAACCCGTCGCCGATGGTCAACACCGAGTAGATATGCATGGCGTCACCGGCGGCCATGCCGTTTTGCAGTACGCCGATGGCGAAGCCACCAATCATGTTGATAAACACGATCACCAGACCGGCGATGGCATCCCCCTTCACGAACTTCATCGCGCCATCCATCGCGCCGAACAGTTGGCTCTCTTTGGCGAGGTTTTCCCGGCGCTGGCGGGCCTGTTGGGAATCAATCAGCCCGGCACGCAGATCGCTGTCGATAGACATTTGTTTACCGGGCATGGCGTCCAGCGTAAAACGCGCGGCGACTTCCGCCACCCGCTCCGACCCTTTGGTAATGACCAGAAAGTTCACCACCGTCAGGATCAGGAAGATCACCAAACCGACCGCCAGGTTGCCGCCAACCACAAAGTTGCCGAATGCTTCCACCACGTGACCGGCATCCTGTTGCAGCAGGATCTGCCGGGTGGTGGAGATAGACAACGCCAGCCGAAACATGGTGGTCAGCAGCAGTACCGCCGGGAAGGTGGAAAACGCCAACGGTTTAGGCAGGTACATCGCCAGCACAATCAGCAGTGATGAAATACAGATGTTGAGCGCAATCAGCACGTCGATAAGATCGGTCGGCAGCGGGATGATCATCATGAACACTATCGCCATGACGATCACAGCACCCACTACCTCGGAGCGCTGCATCGCGCTCATGGCAAAACGGTTAAGCCAGGCGATCAGCACAGCCATCGGTTACCCCTTAGCCTGGGTTCGGCCGTTCTGCTGTTGTTTTTCGTACTGGGCGATATCGCCAATCAGACCTCGAATCAGCTGCAGGGCGGTGAGTCGATTTTTGGCATCGCGCCACAGCGGGTGCGGCAGGTCATTGACCAGCGGCAGCAACCCGTTGAAAAACAGTAACTGGCGCTGCATGTCTTGCCCGGCGACTTCGCGGCCCAGATTGTGCAGATCACGGGCATACGCCCCGTTGCCGCTCAGGCCAATTAACCGCCGCGTCAGGTCTACCGCGCTCAGTGTGCATTCCGGCATCCGCGATGCCAGCCTTGCCAGCAGTGACTGACTGGCCGACAGCGTATGGCTGAGCTGGCGTGAGTCGTTCAGGTTGCTGAGCATCCGGCTTAGCGCCGTTTTTGAGATGGATGGCGCCAGTGAGGCGATATCCGCCGCCAGCGCGCGCTGGAGGGTGCGCAATCCGGCCGCGAAATGCTGAGGGTCAAAACGTTCCAGCAGGGCATCCAACAGCGCGGCGGGAGACTGTTGGTGGACAATGCGCTGGTAGTAAAGCTCACGTAGCGCTTGCTTCTGATTCGGATCGGTACTGAACAGGGAGATAGCGGCGGCGGTGTTCAGACCGGCCCGGACTTCCGGGCCTTTTTCTTGTTGCAACTGCGCCAGGCTCTGGCTGGCTGCCTGCGTGAGCGCGGCGTCCTGCTGTTGTTGTGCCTGACTTAACACATGGCGCAGCACGATATCGCTGCGCGCCGCATCACCGCCTGCCGCGTGCAGAATAGCATCGACTGTTGGTGGCGATGACTGGCCCAACAGCGCCTGCATCTGACGAATTTGCTGGTCAAGCGTCGGGTGTTTCGGGTTTTCCAGTAACTGAAACAGCTCCGTCAGTTTTTCGATACGTTCGATATTGGCCAGCATGCGGCTTTGCGGCTGGCTGATTTGCCGACGGCTAAGCGCCTTGCTTTTGCGTTCAACCTGCTCGCCAAAACTGGCCGTGACTTCTTCCATCGCATCGTTCAGCGCTTTGTCGTGCGACGGGCGAGCCTCGCTGGCTTTGGCCGGTGAACCGACCGGCTCCTGATCGTCGATATCGTTGTCGTTGATGGATGTGCTGCTGGTCGTGAGCACAGAAGAAACGTTGTTGAGTGAAATCATGGTCCTGTCCTGCCTGAAGCTGCCTTAGCGTTAGCGGTGTGCTGTTATGTGGCTGGACCTGGTGCTGGGTTCCCGTTAAATGATGCAAGTCAACAATGATAAGTAACAATTAGTTATTATTTATGTTTGAAATTATTTGGTTGATTTGCTCTGCAAGAGTTTGCAATTCGGACCGAATTCCATGGGCAATAACTGGCGTAAAAAGCCACATAAATAAAAAATAAATCATTATATAACAGTTGGTTAATTAGTTTTCATGGGCTGGCACGCGCCTTGCTCTCCCGGATGCGCCAATGAGGGCACAACGATGGAGAGTAAATGAAATGGAAACTACTGCACTGAAACAATTGGATGTGTGTCAGGTTCATACCCCTGCCAATACCGTGGACTGGGAGCAGGTTTTCCGCCTGCATGGCAAGCGACTGCAAAACTTCATTCGTAAGCGTGTATCGAACCGTGAGGATGTGGAAGATTTACAGCAGATGACCTATCTGGAAGTGTTGAAAAACCGTGAGAAATTCGCCGGTGCCTCACGTCCGGAGACCTGGGTTTTCGGCATCGCTCTGAATCTGGTGCGCAACCATTTCAAGCAGGCGCGTTATCGCACCGTTGATATCAGCGACGAGGTGTTGGAGGTCGTGGAAGTGATGTCAACGGATATCGATCCCAGCCGGATTACGGAGTGTGATCACGCGCTGGACCGCGCGCTGGCCGCCAGTGCGCACTTGCCGGAGGACACACGCAAGATGTTAGTGATGCTGCTGGATGCCGATATCAGCTATCAGGATATTGCCACTCAGCTCAACATTCCTATTGGTACGGTTCGTTCGCGTCTTTCCCGCGCCAGAGGATATCTGCGCCAGGCCGTTGATGCATAAGCTCAAACCCTGTGCGGTACGCCCGCGCAGGGGATGACTTATATTGCCATGCTCAGGAGGGCATCTCCCGTGGATCGGGAGATGAAGGAACCTGTCAGTCAGCATCAGGCGGTAGTCGTCACGTCGAGTGACGGCACCGCCTAACAGGGTCGCAGGTCTTTTCACCTGAAGGCGATGCCTGCGGCTTTCCTTTCGCTGCCGACGCCTGTAAGCGCGCGTCGGCAGGCTTAGCGCTAGCAAGGAGATGGCAATGTTATATACCCCGACTTCCCGGCAACCCCAGCAGCCGGACGATGTACCGCCGCTGGAGTTGGTGGATTTTGCCTTTAGCCGTATCAAGGATGCCATTTATATCGTCAACGATAGGGAGCGGTTTTGTTACGTCAATGACGAGGCCTGTCGCATGCTGGGCTACAGTAGCCACGATTTTCGTCGCATGCAGATACACAACATCGATCTGAGCTGGAAAAAAGAAGAGGCGAATCGCCACTGGCGCGATCCGCGCTGCTGGAAGCGTGGGCTGACGTTTGAAACCCAGCATAAAACCCGCTCGGGGATGATCCTGCCGGTAGAAGTCAGCGTGAATCATTTTCTCCATAAAGGACGACAGTACAGTATGTGTGTAGTCAGGGATATTCGTGAGCGTAAACAGAATGAGCAACTGGCCTATGCCCGGGAACAGGAATTCCAGGCGCTGGTCGAGAACTCACCGGATCTGATTACGCGCTTTGATCCAGAGCTTAACTGCCAGTACGCCAACCCGGCTACGCTGGCCCATTTGCGTTTTACCGCCGAGCAGTTACGTGGACGCAGGATGACGGATTTACTGCCGAATGCCCGCTGCGCACAGCGGATTTTGCAACTGGTGAAGCGGGTGGTAGATACACAAAGCAGCGTTGAGGGGGAACTGGAAGAGGACATGGGAGTAACGACGACGCGCCATCGGGTTATCCACCACATTCGTTGTGTCCCGGAGTTTGACCAGAACGGTCGGTTGACTTCGATTCTGACGGTCGGGCGCGATATCACCGCCATACGCTACGCCGAAAAAAAGCTCGAAAACTCTCACATGCAATTACGGTTGCTGGCGCGCCAGAGGGAAATTTCCCGGGAAGAGGAGCGTAAGCACATCGCCAGAGAAATTCATGATGAACTGGGCCAACACCTGACCTCCATGCGGATGAGCCTGTCGCTGATGCGCATGCAGTTTGCCCGTGATAATCCGCATATGCTGACACAATTACAGAATTTAATGGCATTGTCTGATAAGACCATCCAGGTGGTGCGACATGTCGCGACCCGGTTACGGCCCAACGTGCTGGACATGGGCTTAACGCCGGCACTGGAGTGGCTGCGTGATGATTTTATTCGTCAGTATCGCTGCCCTTGTTTGTTGCATGCTCCAGAGCCGGAAGTGCTGCTCAATGATGAGTATGCGACCGCGGCGTTTCGGGTGGTACAGGAGTCGCTCACTAATATTGCACGGCACGCACAAGCGACACGGGTGGTGATTTCACTGGAAAATCGCGATGGCATGATTGTGTTAAGCGTGCGCGACAACGGTAAAGGATTTGACGCTCAAACCTGTAAACCTAATGCCTTCGGCCTGATGAGTATGAAAGAGCGTGGCCGGATGCTGGGAGGTGAAGTGACGATAGACAGCCAGCCGGGAGTCGGTACGCTGGTTCGATTGACGTTTCCGCAGGATACCGCGTAACACAGATTTCTCTAAAGGGGACGAAAACGCGAATGGATAGACTGATAAAACTGATGATCGCCGACGATCATGTGATTATGCGTGAAGGGTTAAAGCAGATCTTTGCATTAGACGAGAGTCTGGAAGTGGTGGCAGAGGCGGGAACCGGCTCACAGGTGCTCTCGCAACTGCGGGAATGTCAGGTTGATTTGCTGCTGCTGGATATGTGTATGCCAGGTATTTGCGGCGAAGAGCTGATTATTCGCATTGTGGCGCAGTATCCGCGTCTGCCGATTCTGGTATTAAGCATGTACAGCGAGCCGCAAATCGCCCGGCGGGTGTTGAAGAGCGGGGCGCTTGGCTATATCACGAAAGATAAAGATCCGGAGGCGTTATTGTCGGCGATTCGCCGGGTTGCACAGGGCGCACGCTATATTGACCACAGCATCGCCGAACAAATCGTGTTTGCGGATTGCCAGGCACAAGGCGATGGGCGCCATGACCTGTTGACCACGCGCGAGCATCAGATCATGGTCATGCTGGCGCAGGGGCTGGGGGTGAATGCGATTGCCGATATGCTGGCCATCAGCAATAAAACCGTCAGTACCCATAAATCACGATTAATGGAGAAGATGCAGTTCACCACCAATGCGGATATTGTGAAATACGCATTGAGCCAGCGTTTAATCGTCTGACGCTACTCTGTTGTTTAGCCCCCGTGTTTGTCGCGATGAAAAGTTGCGATGGCAGAGGGGGCATCCTGCCTGCAACTTTCGTAACACTCTGATTACACTCGTTTCCGTAGTAAGACTATTCCTACTTCGCGCGCAGAAATCCCTACCTTAACTTCAGCGGTTGGCTGATGGTTTGTTTTGCCGTCGGCGGTAATGTGTGCGCGTACCATCAATAATCTGTTAAGTCGGTCAGATTTATCGCTGTTAATCGTTAGCAAATCGTCAAGATAACGAGATGGTCGTCAGATAAGCAGGATGTCGTTACCCACGTAACGGCCTGACAGGGATAGACCTGGCAGCGCGATAACGGAATACAGGAAAAATACAGGAGTAGTCATGACGATAAGGAATAGCAATGAATTCGAGCAGTCACGTCATTGTGTCTCCCATGAGTCTTTGTTAACCCCCCCTCTGGAAGATATACACGGCCCACTCTCTTCACTCATCCATACTATTGCCCCTCTCCATGTTGATATCGTACTGGAAGGAGAAACTGGCACCGGCAAAGATACGCTGGCGCGCCGTATTCATCAGCTTTCCGGTTGCCCCGGCCCGCTGGTGGCAGTGAATTGCGCCGCCGTACCGGAAACACTGGCGGAAAGTGAATTGTTTGGTGTGGTATCCGGCGCGTATACCGGTGCCAGCCGCTCTCGTGCCGGATATCTGGAAATTGCAGATAAAGGCATCCTGTTTCTGGATGAAATCGACAGTATGCCGTTGACGCTACAGGCGAAAATGCTGCGGGTACTGGAAAGTCGCGGTATTGAGCGGCTGGGCAGCACCCAGTTCAAACCGGTAAACATGCGGGTGATTGTCGCCACACAAACGCCGTTGCACAAGCTGGTGGAAAAGGGGCGCTTTCGCCGCGACCTTTACTTCCGACTGGATACGGTAAAAATTCAGTTGCCGACGTTACGTTCGCGTACAGAGATTATCCTGCCGCTGTTTCAGCGTTTTTTGCACGACGCCGCCGCGCGCCTGAAACGGCCGGTGCCTGGTGTGTCAGCCATGATGCAGGAGCAACTGTTGATGCATGATTGGCCCGGCAACATCCGTGAACTGAAAGCTGCCGCGGAACGCTGGGTTTTGGGGCTTTCACCGGTGCCGGTAGCCGCAGACGGCGGGAAAGCGGGGAATGATACGCCGTTGACATCACTGAAGGTGCGGTTGCGCCGCATTGAGCGTTTCCTGATTCAGGAAGCGTTGCAGCGTAACGATCACTGTATCGATAACGTCGTCCATGAGCTGGGTATCCCCAAGCGCACGCTCTATCACCGCATCAAATTGCTGAATGTCGCTGCGCGCGGACTGTAGTGCGAACCGCAGCGTGGACCGTAGCGCCGATAGCCGCGTAAGTGGTTATTGATCAGGCTGGAACCTGTTATCACCACCAGGGGAAAAAAAGTGAATCTCTTGCGGAACTCCCCCTTACGTTCTCCTACTTAACTTATGAACACGATGACTGTGTCTGTCGCCGGTTCACTGGCGAAATTTACTTTATCAATCAATTGCTAACTGGAGATATCTATCATGATGGGACTTTCTAACGCTGCTGCGATGACCAGTATGAAAATGTTGGACGCTACCGCTGCTCAGACGACATTAATGACCTCTGCCGCCCAGGCGCAGACCATGAAAACCAACGCCATGTCGTCCATCACCGATATGCAGATGGACTCCGCCACCAAAGCCATGAACTCCGGGCAGAAAGCGGCCAAAGCTATTCAGTTCTGATGTTGTGTAGGTAGTCGACTACCGGGGGGAGTGTTCCCCCGGTTTTTTTATCACTAAACGGTCATCAAAAAAGCATTCACCAAAAAACATCCATCAAAGAGGAACGGACTCATGATGAAAGTGACCCGCGTCAATGCGCCTCAGGGCGTTGTCAATGGCATTGCGAATGGCAATGCGCCGCGCCGTCCGGATATCCCTGCGCAAGCGGATGTGAACTGGTTTAGCTCCGCTATCGAACCCGCCGCCCCGGCAACACCGACCGCCGACAACAAGGCCTGGCTGGGGGCGCTGGCGGAGAAATCTGACAAGCTGGAAAACCTGCTGCAAAAAGCTGAGCGCCAGGTCGGTAAAAGCATCACCGGCAATAACCCGAAAGATGTGATGGATGCGACCCGGACATTGTCGTCGTTTTATCTGGAAAGTCTGCTTAATGCCAAGGTGGTGGCGAAAAGCGTTCAGAGTCTGGAAAAACTGACCAACCTGCAATAACCGCGAATAACCCTGAGTTAATCCATGGTCCGCATCGTCATGATTAGCCCAGGCATGATCAACCCATAATCAATGGCACCATGATGAGTCAATCCATCCTGCACCGATTCCTGACCCTGCTACTGGCGATACTGATTGCTGGTTGCGGCGATCGCGTGGAGCTCCATCGCGGTCTTTCTGAAAACGATGCCAATGAAGTGATTGCTGCGTTAGGGGGCTATCACATCGGGGCGGAAAAGCGTACGGATAAAGCGGGTGTCAGTATTCTTATTGATGTTAAGGACATGGAGCGATCCGTCAACATTCTCAATGCCGCCGGGTTGCCCCGCCAGGCCCGCACTAATCTGGGCCAGGTCTTTCAGAAGACCGGCGTGATTTCCACACCGCTGGAAGAGCGCGCTCGTTACATTTATGCCTTGTCTCAGGAAGTGGAATCCACACTCACGCAGATTGACGGCGTGCTGGTGGCGCGGGTTCATGTCGTGCTGCCTGAGCGTATTGCACCAGGGGAACCTATTCAACCGGCGTCTGCCGCCGTGTTCATCAAATACCGGCCTGAACTGGAACCTGACAGCATTGAGCCGCGCATTCGCCGTATGGTGGCCAGCAGTATTCCGGGGCTGGCCGGTAAGAGTGAAAAAGACCTGGCTATCGTGTTTGTACCGGCGGAGCCGTACAAAGATCACATTCCAACCGTATCGCTGGGGCCGTTTCAACTGATGCCGCAGACCATGACGCAATTACAGTGGCTGGCTGGGTTACTGGCGTTGGCGCTGGCGGGCGTATTGGGCTGGCGTTTTGGTAAGCCCTGGTGGGTGCAGCAGGTAGCCAACAGAAAACAGGCGCAACCAGACGCGAGGGCGGAGCATGAACAACATGCCCGGTGATCATGACGTCCTGCGCTGGAACCAGTGGTGGTGTTATGGCTGCCTGCAACAGGCGGACCCAAGCTGGTTTGATGCGTCGTGCTTTGACGAGAGCGATATGGCGCTGGCATCGGTACACCATACCGCCATCCGTCATCATCTCGGTCTGGCGGAGGCCTATCCTCCTGAGCCGCAAAACGCGTTGCTGCAACTGGGGCAACTGGAGGCGATGGCGCGTCATCAGGTTCTGGTGTTGATAGCTACCGTTTGCCGTGAAGCATCAGGCGAGTTACCGCAAGCACTGGCCGTCTGGTGTCGACGGCTGGCGAAGGCATTGCGCCCCGGTTTGTGGTTGCCACCGTCGCTGACGTTTGCGCAACACCGGGAACAGGATGCATTGGTGATATTACACCATCGCTTTCCCGCCTCTTGTCGGGGTCGTTTACAGCTGTTGTACCCACGTGACTGGCGTGATTGCGCGCAAGAGCAGCTGTCTAAAGACTTACCTGCCAGCCGCATCACCAGTCTGTGTGACGCGATCATCTGGAAAGTCGTGACAACGCAGGCATCAGTGGCTGGGTAGTTTCCTTCTAAAATAGTTTACTGAATAAACTATTTAGCGTTAAGTTATCAATCGTGAGTCTAATCACTATCAGGGAGAGGGAGTATGTTGACCAGACGCTGTTTAAAACTGGTGGCAGGCACCGATATGCAGGATGCAGAGGTGATCCGGGTTGGACAATTGCAGCAGCACCAGCACGGGGTGACGGTGATAGAAAAAGCACGGCAGCAGGCCAACGTGTTGCTGGATGAAGCCCGTCAGCAGGCGGATGAGTCTGTGGCGTTGGCGACCATTCAGGCCGAGCGGCAATTCTGGCAGCAGGCGGATGAGATATTACGCGGCTGGCAACAGGAGCGTGAACAGATGGAAAGCTGGTTGGTATCACAGTGCAACCAATTGCTGAGCGATGCGATGCATCAGATCCTCAACACAGTCCCTGACGCTGAGCGTTACCCGGCGCTGTTGCGCCAGTTATTGCGCACCCAAGGTGGGGAAGGTAGCGGCACACTGTATTGTCACCCCGACCGTCAGGCCGACGTGTCCGCCTGGCTGACCAAACACAGCCATCTGGGCTGGAAACTCAGCAACGATGAAGCACTGACGCAGGATACCCTGAAGCTGATTACCGCGCAGGGAGTCATGACCCTGAGCTGGCAGCGGGCGGTAGAGCAACTGTTACCACAAGGGCCAACGCCGACGTTAAACGGCGTGTGATGACGCGTACCGGGGCAAGCCGCAATACGTCGTTACTCTGACACATGTAATACTACGCATAATCCCAGCCGGTGACACTTATGTCACCGGTTGTCTGTATCTTCCCGCCTGTTGCTGCACTATTACTGTAAGCGCGGTTGCACAATTCCAGGGTGGTGCCCGGCAACGTTCCGGGCCTGCTGTTTGGCATGTCTTCATACCCTAAATAACTCGAGTTGCAATATGGCGGGTATCTCGTAACGGAATAGTCAAATGGTCAATAGCGGAACCCAGACATCATCGATGATGTCGATGGCGAAGGTAATGAAGGTAGTCGTGGTGCTGCTCGGCACCGGGGTGTTAAGTTCATGCGCCCACCAGCACAAGCCTCCCGGCGAATGTCGGGATATTAATAGCTTGCTGACAGCGCACGGTATCACTGACACGCCTACAGGGCTACCGACGCCAGATGAAAGTTTTGAACAATGGAAAGCAGAGGTACGTCAGGACGCTCTGGCGCAGGGAATCACGGCGGATACCTTTGATAGCGCATTCGCCGGTCTGACCCCAGACAACGACGTAGTGGCGGCTACGCAAAAGCAGCCTGAAGTGATCGTGCCGGTGTGGACCTACATTGCACAGCGGGTGACGCCGGATAACCTGGCGCAAGGGAAAGCCTTGCTCAAGCAATACCAGAAGGTGACGGCGCGCATTGAGCAGCGCTACCAGGTGGATCCCCCCTTGCTGTTCGCCTTCCTCTCCATTGAAAGCAATTATGGTGCCAATACCGGCAACAAAGCGGTTGTCCGTTCGCTGGCGACGCTGGATTACTACAATTATCGTCGGGCGTTTAACCGGCAGAATCTGATTGCGGCGTTACGCATGATTCAAAACGGCGATGCGCGGCCAGAGCAGATAAAAGGCTCCTGGGCTGGCGCAATGGGGATGCCCCAGTTCATACCCACCTCTTATCTGCAATATGCGGTGGATTTTGATGGCGATCACCACCCTGATATCTGGACCTCATTCCCGGATACACTGGCGTCGGTAGCAAATTACATGCAGCAGGCCAAATGGAAAGCGGGCGTGCCCTGGGGGATGGAGGTCAATTTGCCCGCCCGTTTCGATTATGCCGTTTCCGGTTTGGATAATCAGAAAACGGTTGCTGACTGGCAGGCGCTTGGGGTGAAAACGGCCGTGCCCCGAGACCTGACGTCGCTGTCTGCCGAGAAAGCCTCGATATTGCTGCCGGTCGGTAAGAATGGCCCGGCGTTTCTGGTGACGGGGAATTTCCGCGCCATTTTGCGGTATAACAATTACGTTTCCTATGCGCTGACCGTCGGCTTGCTGTCGGATAACTACCAGCATGATACGCCGGTACTCAAACCCTGGCCGCAGCGGGAAACGCCGTTGACGCGCAAAGAGCGCGAGGCGCTGCAAATTCTGCTACAGGAAAAACAGCTCTATCAGGGCGCTATCGACGGCAATATTGGAAGCGGCACCATGCAGGCAATCCGTACTTATCAGCAGCAGCAAGGGTTAGCGGCGGATGGGTATCCCGACCATGCGTTGCTTGACAGATTGCGCTGCGGCTAGCTCTGATGATCTCTAGCTCGTCGTCACGATAACCATTCACGATGTCACAATATTGTGCGCTGCCTGCACCAGCAGGTCGGCGCACGACTCGGTCATCGGCCCCAGCAGGCCGTGGATACCGAGCGTGTGTCCGACATCGGGCAACCGCGTGATATCGACATGCGCAAAGCGGTGTCGGACACGTTCGAATAATGCCACTTCGGCTGCCACATTGACCTGCGTATCCATCTCGCCGAAATAACAGAGAATACGGCTTTGACAGTGTGCCAGGTGCTCAATTTCCGGTAATTCACTCTGATACCACTGTTTCCACCAGGCGTAAGACGAGTGGGTGAATGGCGCGTCGGCTGGCCACGGCTCCTGATCGTCATGTCCTAACACCATCGCACTCTGTTGCTCGAAACTCGCCTGCAATGTGGCCGTCATGCCATCGAAATCCGCTTGATCCCAATATCCCTTGTAGGGCAACAGGTCGTTGATAGGTTGCAGAAACGCCAGCGGGCTGTGGCCAAACCCGTTTTTCAACTCTTCCAGCGTCAGCCGGTCTCCAGCATGGGGAATGGCTTTAAGCCAGGTGACCGTGCGGTGAATCAACTGCCATTCCATCAGTTGTTTCATGGAGGAGAAGAGTGGGGAGATCAATATCAGAGCTTTGGCCGTGACAGTGTAACGTTGCATCAGACGAGCAAGGTTAATCGTGCCTTCGGAATGCCCCAGCAAAATGAGGTTGTGACGGTCGATGTGTGGCAGGTCGATGGCGTACTGATAGAGCGTATACAGGTCGTCACATTGACTTTGCGGGGTTACCGTCTGGCGAACGGCGGCGTCGATAAATAAACGCCGGTATGCCAGATCACGGTTGAACAGGTATTCCGGGTTATCCAGCGTCTTGTCGCGCAGGTGACTTTTGACGCCACGGCCATCAAACCGCAGCACCGCCAGCCCGGCGTCCAGAAACTCCTGTGCCAGACAGGTAAAGACAAAATCCGCCTGAGTGCCACTATTGCCAAGTAGATAATGACGCTCGTGCATACCGCTACCGGGCACCAGCATCACTAACGGATAACGCCCTGCGGGTGTTTGCGGGTAGTTGATCTGACCGGTGAGGGTGGCTTTCCCATCCAGCGATTGCAGTGCAAATGTTTGCACCGGGTATTTGTCATTTAACTGGTCATTTTCAAGATAAGTTTTCACCACGCTCGCTCCTGATTGCCCTGTTTATGCTCTGGCAGTGTAAGACGAGCGAGGTCGGGTTGTCTTGCGCTGTCGCAGGTCTGTTTGACCACCACACAACCCCCACCGCGTTCACCGGCGCGCCTCATCTTGTAGTCTGCATTCGTTCGGCTCCGCCAGTCCGCTGAGAGGGTATTTGGACGACTGGCGCTTGCCCGAACCGTTATCGCAATGGACGCGGTGTCGCTGGTTTTACACCATCGTTATGGCCTGAATTTCCGTTGTTATCACACAGCCTTGCAGGCGCGTGCCGCGCTACATTGCCCAATGAAGATGCACAAATCTAATCGATTAACAACCAAGAGGTTACCTATGGATAAAGTACTAATCTGGTTCTGCGGCACGGGCACCACGAAACAGGATTTTCTCGCTAATGTTGAAATCAGCGGTTTCAGCGCCGTCGTCGCTATCGACGGCATCGGTACCGCCGCCATGTTGACCAAAACGCAGGCATTGGCCAAACGCGCCAGTTGGGGCGGCAGCTTTGTCGATATGAGTGAAACGCTGGGTGTGCTTTATGATCAAGCTAATGGTTATGACGACCGTGCCGGTGTGGTAACACTGGATAGCCTGTTCCCGCTGGTGGATTATCTTAAGACGCTGAAAGAATACCAACTGGTCGTGGGCGGGCACAGCCGCGGTGCGGCGGTGGGCTTAACCGAGTTTCTGGCTGAGCTGTATCATCTGGCGGTGCAAAATCAGGCGCCGGGCGTCTGGGCGAACGCGAAAACGATCCGACTGGTGGTGGTCGACCCGGTGCAGGGACAGCAGAGTACGGATAAAGACACCAACGCCTTTAACGCGATTCTTAAGGATAAAACTCTGGCGCAGATCCTGGCTGAACTGGAAAGCAAATGGTTCGGCGGGCGAGAGGTGTTCGATACCATCGTTTACAGCGCCCGTTATGATGCCCGCTCCAGCTTTGCCTTTGATTACCGCTGGTATCATTTCATCACCGAGCAAATGGGCAAACAGGCCTGTCCCGCCAAGCGCGCGAAACTGGTGATGGCCGGTTTCCGCCACTCGGCACCGGTCAGCAAAGAAGACGAAATCTCCGCGTTGTATCAGGGCAAAGGCGTCGCGCCGATTGCGTTTTTACAGCAACTGGTGTCGTTCGACCCTAACTGGGAACAATCGGCTCGCCTGCTAAGCCAGATTGAAAACGCTTATCTCGACCAGCTTGCGGCGGGTGCGAAAACCGACCTGATCACCCAACTGGACAAACAGACCAGCCTGTTGTCCTACGGTATTACCGGTCTTATCGGTGGCAAGTCGCTGCAGAAAACGCTCTCTTCCGATAACCCACAGAAACCGGAATACCGCCGGTTCTACCGCTATCAGTACGGGACGACGACGTTTTAACCCACCTTCGGTTTAATTTTCGACCAAGGCCGCTATCGGTGATAGCGGCCTTTTTTGCTATCTCCGCTTGATATTTTCATTAATTCTGCTTATCTATTTTTTCCTTCCTGTCACCGTATTAATAGACGGTTATTGTTTTTAATAATTATTTTCAAAAGGGATTAATGGTGAGTGAAATTATTCTTAACCTGAATTTACCCGAATATCAGGACGACTTTCTTGCGGAAACAACAGACAGCAACCAGCTTTGGCAACAGCAGGCGAACAGAAAGCTGGCTGAGTTGCTTAGAACGATGGGGAATGATGCCCATCGATATAAAACACAATGTCAACCCGACAGCAAAGAAACGTATCAGGCGCTGAGCAGTTACCATCACGCTATCTTTATCAGCGGGGCGCGTGGTGCCGGGAAAACGGTATTTCTGAAAAATGCTAAAGCAATTTGGCAGCATGAAACCGATAAGCAGGACAAGCAGGAAAGGAAGCCTAACTTGCATTTTATGCCGGTGATTGACCCGACATTGCTCAATATCAATGAGCGATTTTCTGAGGTGATCATCGCCTCGGTATACGCGGCGGTGGAAGGTAAATTAACCAATCAGGCTACTTCTCAAACATTGAAAGGTGACTTCTATCAGAGACTGAAAGACCTGTCCGGCGCACTGGTCAAGCCTTCAGAGCTGGCGGAGTTACGTGGCATTGATCGCATTCAGAAGTACCGCTCCGGTATTCATCTGGAACGGTACTTTCATCAGTTCCTGATCGCCAGTGTCAGATTGCTGGAATGTGACGCGCTGGTGCTGCCGATTGATGATGTGGATATGAAGATCAGCAACGCCTTTGAGGTGCTGGATGATATCCGTTGTCTGCTGTCCTGCCCGCTGGTGCTGCCGCTGGTCAGCGGCGATGACAAACTCTATCGCCATCTGGTGACCCTGCAATTTGAGGGGGAGTTAGTCAAAAATAAAGAAGCCAGCAATGCGGGAGAAGGGCGACAAGACGCAGGGCGATTATCGGATGCGTACCTGACCAAAGTATTCCCTCATCACGCCCGCTTGCCTTTACAGCCCATTGATCAGTTATTGCCGCAGTTGGTTATTCAGGATAAAGAAAATGCCGAGGCGATGACCTATGGCAAGTACGCTACCACTATTAAAGAGGTCTTTTATCCGTTGTGTAATGGACTGGAACGCAGCACCGACTGGCCACAACCTGCCAATGCCCGCGAAGTGACGCAACTGGTGCGCTTGCTGCCGCCGTCTGACCTGGAATCGACAGATGATAGCCAGGAAACGTTATGGCGCAAGTTTAGCCACTGGGCAGAAGCAAAACAGGACGGGGCGGCGTTAACTAATGCCGAGTCTTATCTGTATCTGCGTGACGCGCAAAAACCAGAAGATTTTTCACTGGCCAGATTGGTAGCGTTTAACCCGCTGCTGCAAAAAGAGCGCTATTACTGGGCGAAAAAGAATTTTTACTCGCAACAGGTTGAACGGATAAATGAACTGAAAACCACAAGTGGTCGAGGTGAGGATTTTAACCGGAAAATTTTGGATACGGTTTTTTCTGAAAATATACCGACGTTGCGTAGTATGCCACCGCTGGAGTACATCAAACATGGATTTCGGCTAACTGAAAAAATTGCGGAAAATAAAGAGGGAAATCGAACACTCATTGCGGTTTACACCCATCATGATTATTACACCCAACAGTTGAATCGTGGATATCATATTTCCTTTAGTCGAGCGTTTGAAATTCTGACATGGTCAATGTTGGCTGTGACGGAGAAATTACCGTCTGGAGTTAAATTTGATGAAATCTATCAGGGGATATTTCAACGTGCGCCGTTTTATTCCATTTTTGCAATGAATGAGACAAAAGCTATTGATGAGGATGACGGCAATGAGTCTGATGGAGAACAGGACCTGTCTGTTGATTATATTTCCGAGTCAAAAAACTTGTTAAGTGATATTCATGGCTGGATTGAAAATAACAAATTTGATTTAAAGAATAACAATCTTATTCCTTTATTAAGCGCGGTGTTCAACAAAACTTTCTCTCAACTCAATCTTCTGGTAAGGAATTTTTCTGAAAATAAGAAAGGTGCATTCAATGATGAACATCTGTCAGATCTTGCCAAACGATTTGAATATATCTTCATTAATGCCCTAGTCTCTTTTTTACGTGATGGGAAGACGGTGGTAAACACCAACGTAGCAATCGGTGCTCGTTCTTCCTCGGTGAGAGATGTTAATGACTTCATGCAGCAAGACAAAACCCTTTCCCGAAACATATCAGGAATATTAACTGTTTCACAAGCAGGGAAAAATATCGTACCTAAGATTAAAGATGAACCCTTTGCTAAACTGATTAAAGCTATGTGGGATCACCCTATCTTCAATTTATCTGGCGAGTTATGTTTTCCAATTAATGGTAGTGTTGGTGAGAATGAGCTATCGCTTGATGATTTATCCGTGTCAGGCAATATTTATGATCTGAGGAATTATTATTTAGTGGATTCAGGGATGAAAAAGATTATTACTGATGAAGTTTATGAGTGGGCTGTTTCAAATAAAGAAAAGGCAAAAATAATCTATACTCGGCTGGATTGGCTGAAGGATAATGATAGGTCCACAACTGCTGAAATTGAAGGGAAAGGATATATAGGAAGACTTTATAACGGCATTGGCTGGATGTTAAATGAAGAACCAGAGGATTAACCCATGTACACCCAGGACCCGCGCTGGTTAATCCCTTGTGCCTGTCTGGCTTCCGACCGGTTATTTTATTTTCATCTGCAACAGCATACCGGGCAGCGTAATAAACCGGATGTTGAACAACAGGAAGAACAGCGTTTATTGACGCGAGCGGCAAAAGATTACCAGTTCTATTTTGGTGGGCGGCTGCGTAATGAGGATATTGAACACAATCTGCATAGCTGGGCTAGTTCATCGCCAACGGATAGTGTGGCAATAACCGATAATATGACCTTGCTGGGGCAACTGGCGGAGGCGTTTTTGCTCTGGCAAGGCAACGGTTTTGAGGTGCGGCGTGAACGGCTGGAAGCCTGGCTGATGCTATGCTCGGTGCTGGACCCGGCCTGGATTATCGCGCAGGCTTATGTGCAACTGGTGCGCCAGCGGGTGCTGGACGAAGGGGAACTGGTGGGGCTGCTGATTCAGCAGAGTCCGTTTGCCTTTCCTGATGACTCGCGTGACACCCACTATGCCGACAACCATGTGCATTTTAACGGCCACGGTTATGCCTCGTTGTCGATGTTGAGTTTTGTCGAGGGGGATGTGCGTCTGAAGCCAGATATTCGGTGGCCGCAGCGCGAGGAATACCCTCTTTTGGAAAGTGAGCAGTTACCGAAACAGCAACTGCCACGCTGGCTGTCGGCTTATGTGGCTTGTTTACTGGCGGCGATTTATCCCTCTGGCACAGCAGCAGATAACGCGGTTGATCTCGGTATACTGACACGATCACTGGCATTGCCGCTGACGGAAAGCGAGCGTTGGTCACTGCGGGATAGCACGCTGATTACCCCACCTGACAGTGGGCAACAGCAACTACTCTATGCCGCGATGCAACAGGGGCACGCCGGTGCTCAGCGCTGGCTGCTGTTTTGTAGCGGGCTGTTGCTGCGCACATCCCAGCCGGATTACGACAGTGTGCTGTCAAACCTGATTCGGGCCAGCATGATATTGCGTAACTACATGGTGGTGTCGGCGGTGGGCTTGGGGCAATTTGTCGAGTATTTTGGCACCGATGTGCGGCGGGCGGATAAACGCTTTTCCAGGGAGCAAGTCCCTCGTTATGATTTAAGCCCGTCAGTATCGCGGGAATACCGTGTGTCTCCGGGAGAGGTCATTGGTGATGAACGCAAACCCAATATTTATCACCACAAGTTGACCGACTTTTTTGACCAGCATGCGCGCTGGCATGTGCCGGAACAAGCGCATCTGGTGGTGCATTTTACTCGCGGATTTCCGAAAAAAACCGCTGTCAGCCGCTACGACAAACGGTTGACCACTTTCCGCGCTGAGTTGCTGCAACAAGTCCGGGCGCTTGAAGACTTTGCTGCGTCGGTCACCTTGCAGGAAACCTCGCACCAGCCGGATATCGACACGCCGCCACGCACGATTGACGTGCGCAAACTGGTGCGTGGCTACGATGTGGCGGGCAATGAAAATGAACTTCCCATCGAGGTGTTTGCACCGGTGTTGCGGGTGTTACGCGCCGCCAGACAACCCGCCGGTATGCCGTTTTCTCAGCGCCTGAAACGCCCGTTTATTACCGTACACGCCGGTGAAGATTACAGCCACCTGCTCAGCGGATTACGGGCGATGGATGAAGCGGTGGAATTCTGCCAGTTGCGGGAAGGCGATCGTATCGGTCACGGGCTGGCGCTGGGGGTGGATGTGCAGCACTGGGCGCAGCGCCAACGGCGCGCCTGGCTCACCGCCGGTCAGCATCTGGATAACCTGGTGTGGGCCTATCATCAGGCGGTGCAACTGTCCCGGCATACGGTAGAGCATATTCCGGTGATGCATGAATTGCGTGACAAAATCCATCATTGGTCGCAATGGATATTGGGCGATATTTATACCCCGAATCAATTGTATGATGCCTGGCGACTGCGCCGTAACTGGCCTGATTTTGACGCCATGCAAAGTGAAGTCGGCAGGTTTGCCGAGTGGGTACCGGATGCACAATTATTGATGAGCCGCCAATCCGTTGATGAAGACAACGAGAAAGTGGTTAACCTCTGGCAGCGCCGTTATCTGGACAGCGGTTTGCCCGAACGTGAGGCAGACAGGATAAACCACACTATCTCGGTGAACTGTTTACCCCAAGATAGCGAACATTTTGCGATCACCCTCAGTCACTCTGAAGACTGGGTTTCTGCGGGCGAACTGCGACTGTATGAAGCGATACAGGATTTTCTGATGGAGAAATACAGTCGGCTTGGCCTTGTGATTGAAGCCTGTCCGACCTCAAATATTTATATCGGGCGTTTTGAGTACTATCATGAACACCCGCTGTTTCGCTGGAATCCGCCGCAACCGGATTGGCTAAAGCCGGGAGAGCAGTTTAACCGCTATGGATTACGTTCCGGTCCGCTGGCCGTATGCATCAATACCGATGATAGCGCGCTGATGCCGACTACTATTGCTAACGAGCATCGCCTGATGCGGGAAACCGCCGTTCAGTTTTTTGGCATCGGCACCTGGATGGCTGATTTATGGATCAATACTCTGCGTGAGAAAGGTGTAGAGATCTTTAAACGTAATCATCTTACTCAACTGTCCACATCGTCGGATTAAGTACTGCTCCTGGGAGAGAGGCGGTTCGTATTACTCTCTCCCGCATTGTTACCCCACTCGTTGATCAATGTTGATTGTCGTCGCTAGCGACGTTTCTTCTTTTCCTCATCCCGATCTATCTCATCTCGATGGAACCGTCGCCACGCCCCGCCCACACAACTGCAGATAAACCATGTCGGTTTAACCAACAGACTTGTTCGACTCAACACACCCGTTCAACTCACAGGAGCATGCAACCATGTCTTTGTCTTCACCTATTCAACGTCGGTTGGACAGCGCATTTGTCGATGCACAGTCCCGGCTTGATGAGATGGCGCAAACCATTTCGCAAGGAGAAGTTAGTCCGGCAGATACCTATGCGTTTTATGAGGCCAGCATGGACTACTCAAACGCCAACTGGGCCGCCGGACAGATGCTGAGCGTCAAGCACGGCCTGGCGAAGGCTATCATCAATGACTTCAACTGAGTTACCTGGCGTGATTGAGCGTTGGCTCAATAGCACGGCAGGGCAACTGACGCTGCACATTGATGACGGCCCGGTGGTGTTAACGCGCTATCACGACGGTGTGGGGTGTGCCGCCATGGTGACCTTGCCGGTCAAGGTGGATGACCGGTTGCTGCACAAGGCGCTGCGTTATTCGTCTGCTGCCGTGCTGCGGTTGGGCATGGACGCCGCCGCCCTGTGCTGGTCTGGCGCAGACGTTCAATTATGGTTACTGATGCGACACCAACCGGATGACCCCGTCCGATTGTGCCGCACACTGGAAGCGCTGGTTAATCAGCGAGATGTCTGGCAAAGCCTGCTGGCACCGCTTGCCAGACCGGCATCGCCGCCGCCGCTGAATCTGAAAACACTGGCTTTTTTGCAAGGAGATCAGCATGCGTAACGCGCTGTATGCACTGTTATTCAACCTCTATCGTCTGTTTTGCTGGTCGCTGGTATTGATGGGGATGTTGCCCGGCGCACATGCGGCGACGCCACCGGACTGGAACAAAGGCGCTTATGCCTATTCCGCCGAACAAACCCCACTATCCGCGGTGTTACAGGATTTCGCCAACAGCCATGGCGTTGATTTGAGAGTCGGTAACATTGAGGACGCCACCATTGACGCCAAAATCCGCGCCGACAACGCCACCGCGTTTCTGGACAGGCTGGCGTTGGAGCACCGTTTTCAATGGTTCGTCTACAACAATGTGTTGTACGTCAGCCCACAGGATGAGCAGACATCGGTACGCATTGAAGTCTCGCAGGATGCGGCACCCGACATGAAGCAGGCGTTGACCGGTATTGGCCTGCTGGATACGCGGTTTGGCTGGGGGGAACTGCCGGATGAAGGCGTGGTGCTGGTCACCGGACCTGCGGAGTACATCAGCCTGATCCGCAATTTCAGCCAGCAACGCGAAACCAAAGACGATCGCCGTAAGGTGATGATTTTTCCGCTGCGTTATGCCTCGGTATCCGATCGTACCATTCAGTACCGCGATCAGCGTTTGGTGATCCCCGGCGTAGCGACCATGTTAAATGAGCTGATGGATGGCAACCGCAGCGCTCCGGCAGGGGCATCCGGTGCTGTCAGTGGAATGGGCAGTGAGGGTGGGATGGCGCAGGCTAACGGGGCCGGTGGGCAGGATGCCAGCCAGGCCATCGAACGTAATGCTCGCGCCATGTTGGCCCGACTGGCGAGCCGCGCCAGCAGCGGTGAGGCGGCGAGTTCCCGCAAAAAAGATCAACTCAACGGCAAAGTCTCGGCAGACGTGCGTAACAACGCGCTCTTGATTCGCGATGACGAAAAACGCCGGGAGGAATACCAGCAACTGATCGACAAGATCGATGTGCCGCAAAATCTGGTCAATATTGATGCGATCATTTTAGATGTCGATCGCACCGCACTCTCAAGGCTGGAGGCTAACTGGCAGGGGAAACTGGGCGCGGTGACCGGCGGCGCTAACCTGATGTCTGGCTCCAGCACCCTGTTTGTCAGCGATTTTAAACGGTTTTTCGCCGATATTCAGGCGCTGGAAGGGGAAGGCACCGCCTCGATTGTGGCTAATCCGTCGGTACTGACACTGGAAAACCAACCCGCGGTGATCGATTTCAGCCGTACCGCCTTTATTACTGCTACCGGCGAGCGGGTGGCGAATGTACAACCGGTGACGGCGGGCACCAGCCTGCAGGTCACGCCGCGTGTCGTCGGTCGCGGCAGTACCAGTAGCATTCAACTGGTTATTGATATTGAGGACGGCCAGGTGGAAACCAATACCGAAGGCAACGCCTCCGGCGTGAAGCGCGGTACCGTCAGCACACAAGCGCTGATTGGCGAGAACCGGGCGCTGGTGCTGGGTGGGTTTCATGTCGAGGAAAGTGGTGATCGTGATAAGCGCGTACCGCTGTTGGGCGATATTCCCTGGATCGGCAAACTGTTCACCTCTCGCCAGCACGAAGTTTCTCGCCGTGAACGGTTGTTTATTCTGACTCCGCATCTGATTGGCGACCAGAACGACCCCACCCGGTTTGTGTCGGTGGATAACCGTCGTCAGTTGAATGACGCGATGGGGCGCGTAGCGCAGCGTAACAGTAAAACCGACCTGTTCGGCATGGTGGAGAATGCCATGCGCGATCTGGCCAGCGGCCAGACGCCAGCCGGGTTCACCAGTGACAGTCATGGGCCGCGTTTGTCGGAAATATGCCGCACGTCGCCGTCGTTGAGTTATCAGAGCAATCGCCATCAATGGTACAGCAATGTGTCTTTCAGTCTGGCGGTAGGCGTGGTGAAAAACACCGGCACGCGTCCTCAGCGTTTTGATGAAGCCCGGTGTGCCAGTAACCGCACGCTGGCAGTCGCCGCCTGGCCGAAAACCACGCTGGCCCCCGGCGAGTCTACCGAAGTGTATCTGGCGCTGCTTCCAGCCAAAAACACCCAGCCTGCACGTGCGTCGCTGATTACACCCTGACGGTTCACACCATTCATAGCGTGAGGAAGAAAAATGATGCGTTATCAAACCCTGGTGCTGCTGTGCGCGGCGCTGATGCTGAGCGCTTGTGCCGCCCGCACGCCGACCAGTGCCTGCACGTCAGTGAGCTGCCGTCCGGATCCTGACGGCCGACAGATGGTTATCTGGTGGCAGACGGACATGCGACCCGGCGTGGCCGATTTTACCCTGGTGAGTGTGCCATGACCGACAGCATCAGGATATTTGACACGATGACGGCGTTTATGGCCTCGATTGCCCGGCATCAGGCGGCGCGCTGGTCGCCGCAATCCGGTATCGAGCTGGTGTTTCAGTCCGGTGATCATGGCTATGAACTCATGTTGCAGATTCACCCCGGGAAACACTATCCCGGTTTGTATCGCCGTCTGCTCGAACGCCGTTACCAGCAAGCGGCGGAGTATGACGGATGTCACCTGTGCCTGAACGGCAGCGACGTACTGATCCTCTGGTGGCCGTTGCCACCTGCGTCCGACACCTATGCGCAACGGGTTGAACAGCTGTTTGCGTTGGCCGAGCTGACATTACCGCCAGTTGCGACAACGCGAGCGCAAACCGAGCGCAACGTGCCGCGATTTGTGCGGTAACTGCCGCTTTTTTAGGCCAAACCGGTGAATAGAGGGAACCGTTTCACTGCCCGTGTCACTCAGTAACCAGTATCCATCATGATGCCCACATCGGGAGCGGCGTAGGCATCCGTTGCAGGTACTTTCGCGAACATCTGACATGAATGAGGAAACGAGATTATGCAAATTACGATCAAAGCACACATCGGCGGCGATTTGGGTATCGCCGGGCTGGGACTGGGGTCACAAGGCTTGAAAGGCCTGAACACCGCGACGTCCTCACTGGGTTCCAGTTTGGACAAGCTGAGCAGCACTATCGATAAGCTGACTTCTGCGATGACCGCGATGATGTTTGCCAGTGTCATGGCACAGGCGTTGGGGTCAAAAGGCGGGCAAGGGGCGGGCAACCCGGCATCGAAATCCGGTAGCGACCCCTTGTCTGACATGTTCGATAAGGTGTTGAGTAATCTCCTGGGTAACAATACGGCTAACGGCCTGACGAAGCAGGGTGATCAGATGCCTCAGTCTTTGCTAAACGGCAACCAGATGACGCCGGACAACATGGACGCATTCAGTAAAGGGATGGGCAATGCGCTGTCCTCTATTCTGGGTAATGGTCTGGGTCAGGCGATGGGCGGCTTCTCCGGGTTATCGCTGGGGGCAGGCGGTTTGCAAGGGCTGAGTGGCGCAGGCGCATTCAACCAACTGGGCAATGCTATCGGTATGGGGGTGGGGCAGAATGCGGCGCTCAATGCCCTGAGCAATGTCAGCACCCATGTAGATGGCAATAACCGGCATTTTGTGGATAAGGAAGATCGTGGGCTGGCAAAAGAAGTCGGCCAGTTTATGGATCAATATCCGGAAATTTTTGGTAAACCGCAGTATCAGAAAGATAACTGGAGTTCAGCCAAAACAGACGATAAATCCTGGGCGAAAGCGCTGAGTAAACCGGATGATGACGGCATGACCGGTGCCAGCATGGATAAATTCCGTCAGGCGCTGGGGATGATCAAAAGCGCGGTAGCGGGTGATACCGGTAATACCAACCTGAATCTGCGGGGTGCAGGCGGTGCCTCACTGGGTATTGATGCTGGCGTCGTCGGCGACAAGATAGCCAACATGGCGTTAGGCAAGCTGGCGAACGCCTGATAACGCGCCATGAATATCAGGTAATGACGGTCGGGAAGAGACGAGGAAACTCGTCTCTTCTGCTGTAGAACAGAGGCTGGCTGAGTGCGTTTTCATTCGGATTCCGTTTCCTATTTATGGATTTGGTTTCCTTTTATTCATCGACGTCCCAACAATATTGTGATCCTTGTTGCTGTTATGGGTTCTTTTTAGAACTTATTGTCATAAAAAAGAATGAAAATCACTTAAATCAATGGGTTGTTTCTGAAATATCGGTGTTTTTCGGCAACCAAATTGTAAGGTTTTGTATTGTTTTCGAAATAAATGCACATTATTATTTAGGTAATCTTTACCTTCTGTTTCTATTTACATGGATGTGCATCATGCCTGTCAGTCGCAGGAAAGCTGACCTGATCGTGAGCTTTTTCTTTATCGGTTATTCCGTTTCCGCGTTCTGTGCACCGCTGAATCCGGCGGAGCGAAATGAAATCCAGCAATATCAGTCGGATGTTATTGAACAGTCCCGCCAACAGCGGGAAGCCCTCCAGCAGCTAAACAACATCGTGCAGGCACCGCTAAAAGCGGATAACGCGCCGCAAGGCCCCTGTTTTACCCTGCATGAAATTCGCTTTAATCACAGTACGTTACTGAGTCCACGTGATCAGGCCACCCTGACCGCTGGCTACCTCAATCGTTGCAACAACCTTGAGCACATCAACCAACTGGTGCATGACGTCAGCAACTGGTATATCCAGCGCGGCTATATCACCAGCCGGGCGTTTTTGAGTGAACAGGATTTGTCTGGTGGCGTGCTGCAACTGGAAATTCTGGAAGGGCGGCTGGAAAAAATCACCATCAATAAGCAAACGGAACGGATGACCCGTACCGCGTTCCCGGCTCGTGAAGGGGATATCCTGAACTTGCGCGATATCGAGCAAGGGATGGAGCAGATGAACCGCATGCCGTCCCAGCAGGTGACCATCGAAATTCTGCCGGGCAGCACGCCGGGGTACTCGGTGGTTAACCTGACCCGGGAAGCCCGTCTGCCGTTCAGCGGTGGCCTGACCGTCGACAATAGCGGCCAGAAAAGCACCGGTCAGGAACAGCTAACCGGTAGCCTGATGCTGGATAATCTGTTCGGCGTGGCGGACCAGTGGTTTCTCACTGCCGGTCACAGCAGCCGTTTTGCCACCAGTCATGACGCTGAAATGCTGCAGGCCGGCTTTTCCCTGCCGTATGGCTACTGGAGCCTGGGCTACAGTTACGCCCAAAGCCGTTATCGCAACACCTTCATCAACCGCGATTTCCCCTGGCGCTCGACCGGCGACAGCGATACCCACCGGGTATCGTTATCGCGCGTGGTGTTCCGCAACGGCACCATGAAAACCGCGCTCGCCGGTGCGCTCAGCCAGCGCACCGGTAACAACTATCTGAACGGGGCACTGTTGCCGTCCAGCAGTCGCACACTGAGCAGTGTGTCGTTAGGGGTCAATCACAGCCAGAAGCTGTGGGGCGGTCTGGCGACGGTTAACCCAACCTATAACCGCGGTGTCCGCTGGCTTGGCGCAGAAACCGATACCGACAAAAGCGCCGATGCGCCGCGAGCCGAGTTCAATAAATGGACGCTGTCCGCCAGCTACTATCACCCGGTTACCGACAGCATCACCTACCTTGGCAGTCTGTACGGACAATACTCGGCCCGTGCGCTGTACGGTAGTGAACAGCTAACGCTGGGCGGGGAGTCTTCCGTACGCGGGTTCCGTGAGCAGTACACCGCCGGTAACCGCGGTGCGTACTGGCGTAATGAGCTGAACTGGCAGACGTGGCAGTTGCCGGTAGTGGGTACGGTCACCTTCATGGCCGCCATCGACGGGGGGCACCTCTATAACCATAAACAGGATGACGCGACGGCGGCTTCACTGTGGGGTGGTGCCGTTGGGGTGACCGTGGCCAATCGCTGGCTCAGCCAGCAGGTGACGATGGGGTGGCCGATATCTTACCCGGCATGGCTACAACCCGACACCATGGTGGTGGGTTACCGGGTCGGCGTGTCGTTCTAATAAATCCAATATCATCATTTTATTAAAATATTTTAATGCGTTAAGCAGATTCTCCTGTGTCATCGCACATGGGGTTTTCATACAGCACAGAGTCAGGAGTTCAGGGATGAAAGCGGTGAAGTTGTCGCAGCGAGTTATGGTGTGGTGTCTGGTGTGGCTGACCGGGCTGCAGCCGCTGTTGCCCGCGTGGGCGGCAGGGGTGACGGTGGCCTCGGGCAACACCACACTGGAGGCGGCAGGTAACGGCGTACCGGTGGTGAACATTGCCACACCGAATGCGGCCGGGCTGTCGCACAACCGCTATAACGACTTCAACGTGGATAACCGCGGACTCATCCTCAACAACGGCACCGCCCAACTGACGCCGAGTCAACTGGGCGGCCTGCTGCAGAACAACCCCAACCTGAACGGTCGCGCCGCGGCGGCCATCATCAACGAAGTGGTGTCGCCCAACCGCAGCCATCTGGCAGGCTACCTGGAGGTGGCCGGTCAGGCGGCGAATGTGATGGTGGCGAACCCGTACGGCATCACCTGTAGCGGTTGTGGCTTTATCAACACCCCGCGCATCACGCTGACCACCGGCACCCCGCAGTTTGACGCGGCAGGTGGGCTGAGCGGTCTGGACGTGCGCGGTGGTGACATTCTGGTCGACGGGGCGGGGCTGGACGCCAGCCGCAGCGATTATTTTGCGCTGATAGCGCGTACGGCAACCCTGCAGGCCGGGCTGAATGCACGTGACGCGCAGGTGGTGCTGGGGGCGAACCGGGTGGGGACCGACGGGCGGATAACGCCGCAGGCGGGAAGCGGGGCCGCGCCGGTGCTGGCACTGGACACCGGGGCGCTCGGGGGCATGTACGCCAACCGCATCAGTCTGGTATCGACGGAGCAGGGTGTCGGGGTGAACACCGCCGGGCTGAGCGCACGTCAGGGGGATATCCAGCTGTCGGCGAATGGCCGGTTGCAGGTCGGCAGCGCGATAGCGCAGGGGAACATCACGGCGCAGGGCGGCACGCTGGTGGTTGCGGGCGACCAGCAGGCGCAGGGCACGGTGGCGCTGCGAGGCGAGCAGGGCATCACGCTGGGGGCGAGTCGTACACAGGCCGGACAGGGGCTGACGCTGTCGAGTGACGGGCGCATCAGCGCAGACCGCGCCCGGCTGAGCGCGGGCGTGAGTGACAGCGGCACGGTACAACCGGGGTACGCTCTGACGCTGTCGGGCACGGAGTTGGCGCTGGGGCAAAGTCAGCTGGCGGGTGACCGGCTCAGCCTGACCAGTACGGGCGCGGTGAGCCAGTTGTCGGGCGGTGCCTGGCAGGCGGGCAGTGGCCTGACGCTGAAAGGCGACGCGCTGTCACTGGATGGCGATGCAGGCGCGCAGACGCTGACGGTCAGTGGCGGCAGCCTGAGCGGCGCGGGGCGCTGGCAGTCGACGGGGGACCTGTCGCTGGGCGGACTGACCGCGGCGCAATGGGACGGCACCCTGCTGGCCGGTGGCACGCTGTCGCTGGACACGGCCAGCTTGAGCAACCGGGGCACCCTGGCGGGCGGGCAGGTCCGGCTGACGACGCCGGTGCTGGACAACCGGGGCACGGTGAGCGGGCGTCAGGTCAGGCTGCAGACGGGGCAACTCGGCAACAGCGGAACACTGTCGGCGGACGAGGGGCTGTCGGTACAGGCACAGACCGGGCTGGATAACAGCGGCTCGTTGCTGTCAGGCGGTGGCCTGACGATAGCCGCCGGGCAGACGGTCAACCGGGGCGTGCTGTCGGGGGGCGCGGTAACGCTGAGCGGTGATGCGCTGTGGAACGGCGGGGTACTGCAGGGGCGGCAGTCGCTCGGGGTGAATGCCCTGACCGGGTTCAGCCAGACGGCAGACGGCGCACTGACCAGCGGTGGGACGGTCACGCTGTCATCGGGCACGTTAGAGACGGCTGGTGGGTTATCGGCGCAGGGGCTGCAACTGCACACCGGACTGTGGCGCAATCAGGGCACGGTGAACTTGGGCGGTGACGGGCAACTGACGCTGGAGGCACTGGATAACAGCGGCACCCTGCTGTCGTCCGGTGCCTGGGACATCACGGGCGGGCAGCTGGGTAACCGTGGCAGTCTCGGGGGCACGCGGCTGTCGGTGACGGCGGCCAGTCTGGATAACAGCGGCACGCTGTTAGGCGCACAGGCGCTGACGATAGCGGCCGGGCAGCAACAAAACAGTGGTCTGCTCAACACCGACGGGCTGATGACGCTGTCGGGCACAACGCTGGATAACAGTGGCACGGTAAAAGCGCAGGGTGGCCTGTCAGCCGCCTTTGACGGCCGTATCGACAACCGGGCGAACGGCCAACTGCTGAGTGTGGGACGCGGAGAGATAACCACCGGTGTGCTCAGCAACCAGGGGGTGTGGCAGGCAGACAATCTGATGCTGACGTCAGGCGCGCTGGACAACGGCGGGCACATCCTGGGGGTCAATAACGGCACACTGCAACTGAGCGGCGCGTATACCGGGCTTACCGGGAGCGAGCTGACCAGCGGTGGAACGTTGCAACTGCAGGCTGACCGTCTGGACAGTGCCGGGTTACTCAGTGGCACGGATACCACCGTCAAGGCCGGGACGCTGCAAAACGGTGGTGTACTGCAAGGGTATAACGGGCTGACGCTGAACGCGCTCCAACTCGATAACAGCGGGACGACGCAGGCGCAGCAACTGGACATCACCACCGATGGTCAACTGACGAACCGGGGCACGCTGTTGGGGCTGACGGGGCTGACACTCCAGTCGGCTGGCCTGAACAATGTCAGCGGGGCGCGGCTGTACAGCGCGGGGAACCTGCAACTGCGTACAGGCACGTTAACGCAGGAAGGGGAACTGGCGGCGCTGGGAAACCTGAAGGCGGATATCGGCGGCCCCTTCACCCTGACTCACACCCTGGCGGCGGGCGACCAACTGACGCTGAATGTCACGGGTGACCTGCTGCAGGCGGGGACGTTGCAGGGCAACGGCGTGACGGTAAGCAGTACCGGCACGCTGACACAGCAAGGGCGCATCGTCGCGGGCACTGGCACCAGCACATTATCGGCGGCAGCCATCAACCAGACGGCAAGCGGCAGTATTCAGGGTGGTGGGCCGCTGAGTCTGCTGGCGGGTGGCAACATCACCAACCGGGGCTTTGTCGGCACCGCGGCGGACCTGTTGCTGCAGGCGGGCGGGCTGATAGACAACAGCAGCCTGCTGTACGGCGGCGGCAATCTGCAACTGCTGTCGGATGCACTGGTCAACCGGTTCGGCAACATTCTGGCGGGAAACAGCCTGTGGATACAGCGTGACGCGGCGGGCAACGCCAGCAGCAGTGTACTGAACAGCTCAGGTACCATTGAAACGCAACGCGGCGATATCACGGTCCGCACCGGCACGCTGACCAACCAGCGCGAGGGGTTGACGGTGACCGAAAGCAGCAGCGCAGTGGCCGATATGCCGTCATGGGCGGGCGGGACTGAAGCTAATGTACCAGTTGAATGGTTTAACTCGAGAGATTTGGGGGTTTTTAATAAAGAACGGTGTTCTCGTGGTCATGATAGTGAATCTTGCACTGACTTTTATTATATAGTTCCATTTAAAGATAAAAGTAATCTGAAAATATTAGTGTCGAATCAGGTTGTATCTGTAAATGCAAGTGGGGAACAAGGACGAATTGTTTCTGGCTCTAATATATTTTCTTCAGCAGATTTGTTTTTAAATGATGCTTCGGTTGTATTGGGTAGAGGGAATGTAAATTTATTAGGTGGTGAATTAAACAACAAATCTTATCAGACTGGTGAGTTAACAAGGTATTTTAATTATCAATATGATAGGGTTTGGGAGAATGGGGGGGCAGTCTTTCCTCAGTATCGTTTTTACCGTTTGACTGCTGAGGAATCCAGACAGCATGCTAATGAACTTGAATATGCTCTTCTTCCTCTTTCATCGCAGATAAATAGTGATTCGATTTATAGTTATGGGGATGAGATAATAGAGTATTTTGGTTCGCGGAATTCGAGTATTCACTTCAATTTGTCAAGTGAACCTGTTACCGAATACACCCCCGGACAGTCCTACAACGCCACCATTCAGGCGGGCGGTGCGATAACCGCCAATTTCGCGCAGAACATCAGTAACACCGGTTTACAGCCGGGCAGCGGTGGCTTTATGCCGGCGATAGCCACGCCAGCGCTGAGCACCGCCAACGGGGCGGGCAGCCAGAATCCCCCGACGCCACCATCGCTGGTGGCAGGGCGAGACCCCTTATCGCTGGCCGGAAGTAGTGACCCGTCACTGAATGCCTTGCAGACGGCGCTGGCCCAGTTGGGCGGTCCGTCGCTAAACGACTATCCGTTACCCACCAGTCAGAACGGGCTGTTTGTTGCCGACACCAGCGGCAACGGTCGTTACCTGATACGCAGCAACCCCCGGCTGAGCCAGCTCGGGCAGGTCGACAACGGCCTGTTTGGCGACCTGCGTCGCCTGCTGGGGCAGACGCCGGGCACCAGCGTGCCGGTGGAGACCAGCCCGACCCTGACCGACCCGACGCAGTTCCTCGGCTCCTCCTACCTGCTGGGCAAGCTGAATCTGGACGCGGAGCACGACTACCGTTTTCTGGGCGATGCAGCGTTTGACACCCGTTACATCAGCAATGCGGTGCTGAGCCAGACCGGGCAGCGTTACCTCAATGGCGTGGGGTCGGACCTGGCGCAGATGCAGACGTTGATGGATAACGCGGCGGCGGAGAAAAACCGGCTGAACCTGCAACTGGGGGTGAGCCTCAGTCCAGAGCAGGTGGCGGGGCTGAGCCACAGCATCGTGTGGTGGGAAAACATTACCGTCGATGGGCAAACCGTGCTGGCACCGAAGCTGTATCTGGCGCAGGCGGATAAAACCAACCTGTCAGGCAGCCGCATCGTGGCGAACAGCGTCAGCCTGAGCGCGGGCGGGGATATCGACAACCGTGGCAGCACGGTAACGGCGCTGAATGCGCTGACGGTCACCAGCGGGGGGCAGGTCACCAACCGCGAGGGCGGGCTGCTGAACGCGGGGGGCGCGCTCAATCTGGTGGCGCTGGGTAACCTGACCAACAGCAGTGCCACGATTCAGGGCAATACGGTGACGCTGGCAAGCGTCAACGGGGATATCGTCAACACCACGACCACCAATCAGTGGCACACACAGGCGAGGGACGGCCGGGGCAGCGGGTCGCTGACACGTACCGATATCGGCCAGACCGGGCTGATCACCGCACAGGGTGGGCTGACACTACAGGCAGGGCACGATATCGCCCTGAACGGGGCGCAACTGAGCGCGGGCGGGCCGTTGGCGCTGGCGGCAGGCAACGACATCCAGCTGAATGCGCTGGGCACGGTGACAGACACGGTGCGTCAGGACGGGCGAGCCACGACACAGCGTCGGCAGCAGGGGCTGGTGCAAAGCCAGCTTGCCAGCGGGGGCGACCTGAGCCTGAGTGCCGGGCGTGACCTGACTGGCACGGCGGCGCAACTGAGTGCGGCGGGCACCATGGCGCTGTCGGCGGGGCGGGACCTGACCCTGCTGTCCGCTGAGCAGGAGCAGTTCAGCTCGAATGCGTGGAGCCGCCATCTGGACTGGCAGCAGACGGTGACGCAGCAGGGCACGGTGCTGAACGCGGGGGACGGGCTGAGCCTGCGGGCCGGGCGGGACCTGACGCTGCAAGGGGCGCAGGCGGAAACGCGCGGGGCACTGACGGCACAGGCCGGCCGCGACCTGAACCTGCTGTCGGCGACAGAAAGTCAGCACGACTTTTTTGAAGAAACCACGGTGAAGAAGGGTTTCCTGTCCAGCACCACCACGCACACGTTGCGGGAGCGGGAGCAGACCACGGAGAAAGGCACGTTGTTGTCCGCAGGCAGTGTAGCGCTGACGGCGGGGCATGATATCGGGGTACGAGGCTCGTCGGTGGCGGCGGACGGCGATGTGGCACTGACAGCCGGGCACACTATCAACACGGCGGCCAGTGTGGAGACCTACCGGCAGTATGAGGATGTCAGCCGCAAAAAGAGCGGGGTGTTCAGCGGAGGGGGAATTGGCTTTACCATCGGCAGTACCTCGCTGCGTCAGACACTGGCGTCAGCGGGGACGACGGAAAGCCAGAGCGTAAGCACATTGGGCAGCACCGGCGGGTCGGTGAGTCTGCGTGCCGGGCAGGACGTGAACCTGTCCGCCACTGATGTGATAGCGGCGCGGGATATTCAGGTGGTGGGTAATACGGTCACCATTGATCCGGGCTACGACAGCCATCGCCAGTCACAGAAGATGGAGCAGAAAACCGCCGGATTGACGGTGACGCTGTCTGGCGTGGTGGGCTCGGCGCTGAACAGTGCCGTGCAGGCGGTACAGGCGGTGCGTGAGCAGAGTGACAGCCGCCTGCAGGCATTGCAGGGTATGAAAGCAGCGCTGTCAGGGTATCAGGCTTATCAGGGCACGCAGGTTGATACCAATAACCAGGGGGCGTCATCGTTTGTCGGCATCAGCGTGTCTCTGGGGGCGCAGCGTGCCAGCAGCAGTCAAAACAGTGAACAGTCACAGAGTTTTGCCTCGACGCTGAATGCGGGTCATGATATCAGCGTGGTGGCCCGCCAGGGCGATATCACTGCCGTCGGCAGCCAGTTGAAGGCAGCCAACAACGTAGACCTGAATGCGGCCCACGCGATTAATCTGTTGTCGGCACGCAATACCGAGTCGTTGACCGGCAGCAACAGCAGCAGCGGCGGGAATATTGGTGTCAGTTTTGGGCTGAGTAACAGTGGGGCAGGATTCAGCGTCTTTGCCAACGTCAACGCGGCCAAAGGCCGCGAGATGGGCAGTGGCAATAGCTGGTCGGAAACCACGGTGGATGCGGGGCAGCGAGTCGGCCTGACCAGTGGTGGGGACACCCGTCTCATCGGCGCACAGGTCAGTGGTGACCGCATCGTGGCCGATGTGGGGGGCGATCTGCTGCTGGCAAGCCAGCAGGATAATAACCGCTATGATTCCAGGCAGACCAGTGTGTCGGCAGGCGGTAGCTTTACCTTTGGCAGCATGACCGGCAGCGGTTACCTGAGCGCCAGTCAGGATAAAATGCACAGCAGTTATGACAGTGTGCAGCAGCAGACCGGGCTGTTTGCGGGTCAGGGGGGTTACGACATCCACGTCGGCAACCATACCCAACTGGACGGCGCGGTGATTGGTTCGACGGCCAGCGCAGATAAAAACCGGCTGGATACCGGCACGCTGGGCTGGAGCAATATCGACAATCAGGCGGTGTTTTCGGTGTCGCACAGCGGCATCGGGCTCAGTGCCAGCCCGTCACTGAGCCTGTCGGATATGATGAAATCCGCCGCGCTGACCGGGCCGTCGGCCCTGATGTCGATGGGGCGTGGCGGCAACGCCAGCAGTACCACTTACGCAGCGGTGAGCGACGGTGCGCTGATTATCCGTAATCAGGCCGGTCAGCAGCAGGACATTGCCACCCTGAGCCGGGATGTGGCGCACGCCAATAATGCGCTGAGTCCGATATTTGACAAGGAGAAGGAGCAGAAGCGCCTGCAGACGGCGCAGATGGTCGGTGAACTGGGCTCACAGGTGATGGATGTCATCCGCACCGAAGGGGAAATTCGTGCGACGCGGGCGGCGGAAGCCAGTGGCAAGGTGGATCGCCTGCCGGATAACGCCTCCGAGGCAGCGTGGGATAAATACAGGAAAGACCTGACGGAGACGTCGGAGTACAAAGCGGTGATGGCGTCGTACGGCACCGGCAGTGACCTGCAACGGGCGGCGCAGGCGGCGACGGCGGCCATTCAGTCGCTGGCAGGCGGCGGTAACCTGCAGCAGGCGCTGGCGGGTGCCTCGGCACCGTATCTGGCGCAACTGGTGAAAAGCGTCACGATGCCAGCGGACGAGCGTAAAGCCACGGTATCGGACATCGCCGCCAATGCGATGGGCCATGCGCTGATGGGGGCGGTGGTGGCGCAACTGTCGGGCAAGGATGCGGTGGCGGGTGCCGTGGGTGCGGCAGGCGGTGAGCTGACGGCCCGGCTGCTGATCATGAAGGAGCTGTATGGAGGGCGTGACACCAGCGACCTGACGGAAGCGGAAAAACAATCTGTGAGCGCCCTGGCGTCACTGGCTGCGGGTCTGGCGTCGGGCATTGCATCTGGCAGCACCGAGGGCGCGGCCGCGGGGGCCCAGGCCGGGCGTAATGCGGTGGAGAATAACTCGTTAGCCGGAGATAAGGCCCGTCAGTCAGTAAAAGAAAGTGCGGAATGGTGGAAGAAACAGGTCCGCGACAAGCTGGGTGAAGGCACGACGTCTGCTACAGCAAACAGCATTATCAATGCGATAGCGGATAGTGGCGATTCGGCGATAGGGTCAGCGGACTATGTTGCCGATGCAGCAATGGCACTGGCCTCCTGTGCTGCCGGGGACAGTTACTGTAATAAAGCACTGAGTGACCTCTCAGGGAAGAATCAGGCAGTAGCCGACAGTGTATCGGCACTGATGAAGAGCGAGACCTGGTCAGCGGTAGCCGATACAATCAAACAGGCTTCTGGAGGCAATCAGGCGGCACTGGAAGCGACGGGTGGAATGCTGGCCGGTATTCTGCTGCCGGGTAAGAAAGTACCTGATGCTCTTGCTATACAGACGATATCTAACTCTGTAGTTGATGCGAAGAAATTTGATTATCTTTTTGGACGAGCAAGCGGGAACGCCCATACATTAGATCGCACAAATCAACTTTCTTTAGAAATGAAGAGATTAGGTATTACTGATGATATGAGCGGACATGCAATGCTTGCTGAGCACTTTACGGCAGTAACAAAAGACCCGAGCAATATTGTGAAAAAATATACTGATCAGTACGGTAGTTTTGAAGTCAGGGAATCTTTCTTTATTGGGCCTTCTGGTAAGGCAACAATGTTTGAAAGTACCTTTGAAATTACTGACGATGGTTCCCATCGATTCATAACCACAATACCGAAAAATGGAGTAACTAAATAATGTTTATAGAAAACAAACCTGATGAGGTTGAGTTGCTCTCTTTTTTTGAAAGTGAACCAGTCTCTTTTGAACGAGATAATATAAGCTATTTATATATAGCTAAGGATAACAAGGGACTTAGTATTGATTTTTCGTTTAGCGTTGTTGAAGGATGGATACAGTACACGATGAAGCTAAATGGGAATGAAATTCAATATAACTCAATTGATGGAGTCAGTTCTTTTAATATCAGAAAAGATAAATTAGGTGAATATCTGCACACCGAAATTATTACTAATGAGATTATTACTAAAGTTGAAATACGCGTGAGGCCAGATATATCAATAAAAAGTAGTACACTGGTTAGATAGGATAGATCCCGGCCCCTAAAACAGGCCGGGATTTTTTTATCTTCCAGTCAGACTCTGAGTTCCACCTTAACTATCAGTCGCCCTTGAACTTGAGCAGCGGGGTTGCCCGAAAGAGCTTCAACCCCCGGACAGGAAATGTTTTGTGGCCACCGCCAGTGGGCCGTGTCCCCAAAACCACCCGGTCAGGGCGATGCCCCGACACCCCAGCGTTAAAACAAAAACCCCGGCGCGGGCCGGGGGTGAGGGTGATTACTCGGCGAACTTAAGGCCGCCGGGGTAATGCTTAATCCAGTTGGTGGCGGCGTCCGGGTCAAAGGGGTCGATGCTGAGTCCTTCGAGACAGTGCCACAGTTCGCGGGTGTTCTGGGCGGTGATGACCATGCAGCCGGGCATGACCCGTATTTTTAGCGGCATCCCGTCGGTAAACCCGTATTCGGTAAGCCTGGCACCTTGCAGTGCACCGCCTGAAAGCGGGCGCGTGCATAGCGTTCGGTTTGGGAAATGCGTAATCTTTGATTTTAGCGAGATAACACAGCGCAGCGGCTGTCTGTAGCAAAACTAGCAGAACTCCCCATGATGATCCGACACTGACTGCGTGTCGGCGGGCGGTAGCTTTACCTTTGGCAGTATGACCGGCAGCGGTTACCTGAGCGCCAGTCAGGATAAAATGCACAGCAGTTATGACAGTGTGCAGCAGCAGACCGGGCTGTTTGCGGGTCAGGGGGGTTACGACATCCACGTCGGCAACCATACCCAACTGGACGGCGCGGTGATTGGTTCGACGGCCAGCGCAGATAAAAACCGGCTGGATACCGGCACGCTGGGCTGGAGCAATATCGACAATCAGGCGGTGTTTTCGGTGTCGCACAGCGGCATCGGGCTCAGTGCCAGCCCGTCACTGAGCCTGTCGGATATGATGAAATCCGCCGCGCTGACCGGGCCGTCGGCCCTGATGTCGATGGGGCGTGGCGGCAACGCCAGCAGTACCACTTACGCGGCGGTGAGCGACGGTGCGCTGATTATCCGTAATCAGGCCGGTCAGCAGCAGGACATTGCCACCCTGAGCCGGGATGTGGAGCACGCCAATAATGCGCTGAGTCCGATATTTGACAAGGAGAAGGAGCAGAAGCGCCTGCAGACGGCGCAGATGGTCGGTGAACTGGGCTCACAGGTGATGGATGTCATCCGCACCGAAGGGGAAATTCGTGCGGCGCAGGCGGCGACGGCGGCCATTCAGTCGCTGGCAGGCGGCGGTAACCTGCAGCAGGCGCTGGCGGGTGCCTCGGCACCGTATCTGGCGCAACTGGTGAAAGACGTGACGATGCCGCCGGACGAGCGTAAAGCCACGACATCGGACATCGCGGCCAATGCGATGGGCCATGCGCTGATGGGGGCGTGACACCAGCGACCTGACGGAAGCGGAAAAACAGTCGGTGAGCGCCCTAGCGTCACTGGCCGCCGGTCTGGCGTCGGGGATTGCGTCGGGCAGCATCGAGGGCGCAGCGACAGGTGCCCAGGCCGGGCGTAATGCGGTGGAGAATAACTATCTGAGCAGCAAACAGATAGACGCATGGTCGGCTGAAATGAAGTCCTGTCAGGCAAATGGTGGTGACTGTAGTGACATCATTAAGAAATATGAGGAGTTAAGTACCGCTCAGCAGAAACAACTGATCAGTGATTGTGCGACTGATCCGGCAACATGCCAGCAGAAATATGGTGATGTGTTGGCCGACAGCATGGCGGTGAAGCAGTCGATAGATCGTGCTTTGGGAGAAGATATCCCGATCAAGATGGTCTATGACCTGACAGCTACGTTTGCGCAGCAAATACAGGTTGAAGGTGTTGTTGCAACAAATAAAGTCTCAGAAGCACTCCAGAAAGAATATGGTCTGGATGAGATTCAGGCTGATATTGTTGCGAGTGCAGCGGCTGCGGCATTTGGCGGAGTAAGCAAGGCTGGACATAAAACTGGAAATGTAGCTTCTCAAGTAACTACTAAGAACGTAGATCCAAGTATTCTAATTAGTCGGCAAAATAAAAATGAAATGTCGGGTTCACAAGTAAAACGGCTTGTAAAAGATATGAAAGCAAATGGCTTTGATGTCAATGAACCTGTCGATATTGCTATCGTAAATGGTAAGGCAATTATTATTGATGGCCATCATAGAGCTGAAGCAGCAGTAAAAGCTGGAATTAAAGATATACCAGTTAGAATACACGAGGTTACGAAAGAACAAGGTGTTCAACTTTTACGTGAAGCTGCTGAGGCAAGGGTAAGGTATTGATATGATGAATGAAAAGGAAATTATCAGGTTTATCAGTCTTCAAGAGATGTTAATGAAGGCTTTCTTTATCGCTTATCCAAGCTTAAAGGACTTTGATTTCTTGCTAGACTTCCCGAAGAAAGGGACTGTTCTTGTTAATGATGATGAGTGGGGCTTTGTTAAACACGGTAAAGGTATTAAGTTTTTAATAAGCAACGATCAGAAAGAGATGGTGGTCGATATTAACAATGTCAAAAATACCAAGTTGATAGATATATGGCGTTTATCTCAATATTTTTCATCATATAATGATAATGAAATAAAGGGCGTGTTAGATGGAATGGTTCAGTCTGGGATTTTACAAAAAATATCAGAAAAGCAATATGAGTTAATATGATTAAGTAGTCAAAAGATCCTGGCCCCGCGCCGGGATCGTCGTTTTTACCGGTCAAACTCTCCGTGCTGTCTTCATCCCATTGCTCTTGTTCGTGATCTGTAGCGGGTTGCCTGAAAGAGCCTCAGTAACCGGACAGGAAATGTAATGTTTTGTGGCCACCGCCAGTTGGTCGTGCTCCCAAAACCATCCGGTCAGGGCGATGCCCCGACACCCCACCGTTAAAAACACCACCCCCGGTGCGGGCCGAGGGTGGTGTTGGTTACCCGGCGAACTTAAGGCCGCCGGGATAATGCTTGATCCAGTTGGCGGCCGCGTCTGGGTCAAAGGGTTCGATGCTCAGTCCTTCGAGACAGTGCCACAGCTCGCGGGTGTTCTGGGCGGTGATGACCATGCAGCCGGGCATGACCCGTATTTTTAGCGGCATCCCGTCGGTAAACCCGGCTTCGGTAAGCCAGGCCCCTTGCAGCGACACTGCCTGAAAGCGGGCGCGCTCATAGCGTTCGGCTTGGGAAATGCGTTGTATTGCCTTATATCGCGCAGGATAATCCGGCGGGGCGGTGAGCTTCGTAGAAAGCCTGTATCTCCTATCTCCGGGCGTTGCAGGCGAGTCCCCATCCGGCGGAGCAGTCGGACAGTGACGATGTCGGGCTGCTGGCTGACCTGATGGCCGCAGAGCAGGCGGAGGTTGAACGTGACAGGCTGGAAAATAGCCTGCATAATGACAACACAAATGACACCACAAAGGTGAGGAATGATGGGAACAATCCACTTCAGAATAGACGAGGAAACCAAACGTCTGGCAATGCAGGCGGCGGAAAGACGGCGAATGAGTTTGACAGAGGTGATGCGTCAGAGGGCAGAAGAGCTGGCCGCAGAGGAGCGCCGCTATCAAAACAGTGAGCATGAGGGCTGGCTGGAGCAGCAGATACTGGACGCGTTCAGCCGTTATGAGGACGGGGAAGGCGAGTTTATCAGCAATGAAGAAATGAATAACCGCATGAATGAACTGAAAATGCAGGCAGCACGGGGCAAACTGTGACATCAGCCGTTCAGTGGGAAAAGCAGGCACAGGCAGATCGTGAGGCCATCTTCCGTTATCTTTACAAAGAAGCGGGATTATCGGTAGCCAGTGCCACGGATGAGCGTTTCGTCAGCATGGCTGACATCCTTCAGGATAATCCGCAGGCGGGGGTGAAGGCCGGGAAGACGGAGAAACAGCGGAAACTGGTGGTTCCACGCTTCCCGTTCATCATCGTGTATGCCGTTGAAGATCATGTGGTTCGAGTACTGCGCGTACTGCATACCTCGCGAAAAATAGCGGGACATTACCGTAAGAGTTAGCTCTCACCGGGTGAGTGCGCCGAGTGGCGGGCCCGTATGACGTTTAGCCCGACTCGTGTTCGACAGCGAGGCTCTGTATTATCGCCAACCCTCAGTTGCTCCTCTATGACTCTTTACCTCCATTACCCTTCTGGCTCTATCCTCCCCCCAATCTTCACCTCCCTTGACGCACATCAAAAGGCGATGCGTAGACAGGAATATGATTGATAATCGTTATTACTTACCTTGATGCATTGCCGCCGTGTTGTAACGCAGGCGGGGTGCGGCGCACTGTCAGTGAAGGAATGTTGTATGGCTCTGAGTCTTCAAACGCTGCTTGATCTTCCACTTAACGTGAATGCCGTAGTGGCGCGTATTCGCTCAACGGGCGAGTACCAGCAGCGGCTGACTGAGCTTGGCATCCGTGTCGGTGGCCAGGTGCGCGTGATTCAGCGTGATGCCAATCAGCCGTTAATGTTGGCCGCCGGGGATAGCCGGATGGCGATCAACTGGGAGATGGGTAAGCAAGTGTGGGTATCGCCACAGCAATAAACACGATGGCAATCGGTTTGTCATGTTTGGTTTCTGGCAACCGGTTGATGACAGCGGGGTTACGACACCCGTAGTTCTTTTCAGACAGCAATGGGTATGAGGTTTACACAGCGATGACACTGGAAGCATTGGCAGTGGGCACACAGTGGCGTGTGCTGGGGTTTCAGAAAGGATCGGCGGATTACCGCAAGCGCCTGCTGGCGCTGGGCGTGACGCCGGGCGTGGAATTTTCGGTGTCGCGAGTTGCACCGCTGGGTGATCCGATTGAACTGCGCCTGCGTGGTGCATCGATCAGCGTGCGTAAAGGCGAAGCACAGATTTTGATTCTGGAAAAATGTTAATCCGGGCAGGTAAGGATTTTTTATGAGTACGCAACCCGTAATTTGCGTGGTGGGTAACCCCAATTGTGGCAAAACGACGCTATTTAACGTCCTGACTGGCGGTAAACAAACGGTCGGTAACTGGCCCGGTGTGACGGTGGAAAAGAAAGTCGGCAGTTACCGTTATCAGCAGCAACAGGTAACGCTGGTGGATTTGCCGGGGGTTTACTCGCTGAACCCGTCTTCCGAAAGCTCGGAAGACGAACGGGTCGCACGTGATTACATCCTGTCCGGCGAAGCCAATCTGGTACTGAATATCGTTGATGCCTCCAATCTGGAGCGAAATCTGTACCTCACCGCGCAGTTGCTGGATATGCAGGTGCCGATGGTGGTAGCCGTCAATATGATGGATATCGCCGCCGCACGTAAGCTGGATATTGATATCGCCGGTTTACAGCAGCGCCTGGGGTGCCCGGTCATCCCGATTACCGCCAGCCAGAAGAAAGGCATCGCGATGTTGCATGAGGTGTGTCAGGCCGCGCTGGCACAACCGGCGATTCCACCGGTGTCGATTCCTTATGATGCGCCGCTGAATCAGGCGGCGCAGGCGATTGCAGATCAACTGCAAGGGCAGGCAGCGATTCGTAACCCGTATTGGCTGGCGATTCAGTTGCTGGAAGGTGACATGACAGTGCGTGACCGGGTGCCTGCGGATACGCTGGCCTTTGCCGATGCTGAAGTTGCCCGGCTGGTCGCCGAGTATGAGGATGAGCTGGATATTTTTCTGGCGGACGCGCGTTACCAGTTCGTTGGTGCGGTGGCGCGTGAGGTGATTACCCGCCGTGGCGAGGCTTCCGCAACCCTGACCGACAAAATTGACCGCGTCGTGTTGCACCGCTTTTTTGGTATTCCGATCTTCCTGCTGGTGATGTACCTGATGTTTGTCTTCACCATCAATATCGGTAGCGCCTTTACCGATTTCTTCGACAAGCTGTTCGGCACCCTGATGGTGGATGGATTCGGCGAGCTGTTGCTGGCGCTGCATACCCCGGAATGGCTGAAAACCCTGCTGGCAGATGGCGTGGGCGGCGGTATTCAGACCGTATCCACCTTTATTCCGGTGATCGGTTGCCTGTATCTGTTCCTGTCCTGGCTGGAGGATTCCGGCTATATGGCGCGAGCGGCGTTTGTGATGGACCGCTTTATGCGCGGCATCGGTTTGCCGGGCAAGGCGTTCGTGCCGCTGATTGTCGGGTTTGGTTGTAACGTGCCGGCGGTGATGGCGACGCGCACCATGGAGCGCCATAGTGACCGTGTGGTGACGGTGATGATGGCGCCGTTTATGTCCTGTGGTGCACGGTTGCCGGTGTACGTGTTGTTTGCCTCCGCCTTGTTTGTCGAAGGCGGACAAAACCTGGTGTTCGGGTTGTATCTGGTCGGTATCGCGGCGGCGATTGCGACCGGCTTTTTGCTGAAAAATACCGCACTGAAAGGCGAAGCGTCTGCCTTTGTGATGGAAATTCCCCCTTATCACTTGCCCAGCTTGCGTAGTGTACTGATTCGCACCTGGGAGCGCCTGAAGGGGTTCTTGCTGCGTGCCGGGCGGCTGATTGTCGTGGTGGTGACGGTGCTGGGCTTTCTTAACTCGATGGGGACGGATGGTTCCTTTGGCAACCAGAATACCCAGAAGTCGGTGTTGTCGGCAGTGGGGCAAGCCATCGTGCCGGTATTCAAGCCGCTGGGCATTCGCGATGAAAACTGGCCAGCAGCAGTGGGGGTGTTCACCGGGATATTCGCCAAAGAAGCGGTTGTCGGTACGCTGGATTCGTTGTACGGCGCAATGGCGGCCTCACAGGATGGCGGCGCAAAAGCAGAAGCTAAACCTTTCAGCCTGGCCGGTGGTATTCACGATGCGCTGGCGACCATTCCAGAAAATCTGGGCAAGCTGGGTGACGCGGTATTAAACCCGTTAGGGATCAATGTTGGTGATCTGAGTGATACCGCCACGATTGCCAAAGACAATAAATTCTCGGTGACCTCGCTGACCGTGATCAGCCAACTGTTTGATGGCCGTTTGGGGGCGTTTAGTTACCTGCTGATGGTGCTGTTGTATATCCCTTGCGTGGCGGCGGTATCCGCCATCTGGCGTGAGGTGGGCACCGCCTGGACGCTATTCTGCGCTGGCTGGACCATTCAGGTCGGCTACAGCACGGCGGTGGTGGTGTATCAGGTTGGGCGGTTTAGCCAGCACCCGTTGTATTCGCTGTGTGCGCTGGTAGGGGTGGCGGCAATGCTGTGTGTCACAGTGATGTTGCTGCGCCGCAATGGTCTGCAACGCCAGCGCACCGTGGTAGGTGAAGTAAAATAAATCAGTCGGGCGGGCAACTGCCCGCCGGGGAGAGATAATGACGCTACTTGAATTGCGGGATTTTGTCCGCGAAAGAAAAAAGGTGTCGCTGCAAGATATCAGCACGGCTTTTAAGGCCGATCCCGGTGTGGTGGCGGGCATGCTGGAGGTGTGGGTACAGAAAGGCAAAATCCGCTTCCATCAGGGGGATGCCGCACCCAAATGCGGCGGCTGTTGCGGCTGTGATAAACGCCAGGGCCAGTATTACGAGTGGTTGTGATATTTTCCCGGGCCGATGCGCAATCAGCCGTCGGCCCGGCTTCCCGTCCTGTGGCGGTAAGTCTGCCGCCTGTCTTGAGATGTTGTCTGTTTATTAACTTGTTGTAGGCGTTCCTGGCGTGTCTGTCATGGTGGCTGACGTGCTGCCCAGCGTTACGGGCGGTGTAAGGCGGCAGTGCTGGGTGGAAAACCAATAAAAACTGACCTGACGCAATATGTGGTACAGGCACCCTCTACATAATGAAACCTGTAATCCATCGGAGGGGGTGATGATGGAAAAATTACTTGATCGTTTTTTAAATTACGTTGCGTTTGATACCCAATCCCGACCGGGTGTTCGGCAGGTGCCGAGTACGGAAGGGCAATTGAAGCTGGCGCAGGCGCTGCAACAAGAATTAATTGAACTGGGACTGGAACAGGTATCGGTCACGAAGCATGGCTGTGTGATGGCGACATTACCCGCTAATGTCGCCTGGCCTGTGCCGGTGGTGGGGTTTATCGCCCATATGGATACCTCGCCGGATTTTAGCGGCAAACATGTTAATCCACAGATTGTCGAGAATTACCGTGGCGGTGATATCGCGCTGGGTATGGGCGATGAAGTCTTGTCGCCGGTGATGTTCCCGGTGCTGCATCATCTGCTCGGCCAGACATTGATTACGACTGATGGTAAAACGCTGTTGGGGGCGGATGATAAAGCTGGCATTGCGGAGATCATGACCGCACTGGTCCGGTTGAAAAAACGCCAAATCCCGCATGGTGAGATTCGTATTGCGTTCACGCCGGATGAGGAAGTCGGCAAAGGTGCACAACACTTTGATGTCGATGTATTCCGTGCGGAATGGGCCTATACGGTAGATGGCGGTGGTGTAGGTGAGTTGGAGTATGAAAATTTCAATGCCGCCTCGGCTGTCGTGAAGATTGTCGGTAACAACGTCCATCCAGGCTGGGCAAAAGGGGTGATGGTCAATGCGTTGTCGCTGGCGACACGTTTTCACCAGCTCGTACCGGCTGATGAGACGCCAGAGCAGACCGAAGGCTATCAGGGTTTTTATCACCTCAATAGCGCGAAAGGAACGGTAGAACGTGCCGAACTGCACTACAGTATTCGGGACTTTGAGCGCGATAGCTTCGAGCGGCGCAAGAAAACGCTGCTGGATATCGCGGAAAAAGTGGGCAAAGGTTTGCACCCGGATTGTTATATCGAAGTCACGATCACCGATAGCTACTACAACATGCGTGAGCAGGTGGAGCAGCATCCCCATATCATCGCGCTGGCGCAGCAGGCTATGCGTGATTGCGGCATTACGCCGCTGATGCAACCGATTCGCGGCGGTACGGATGGCGCTCAGTTATCCTTCCAGGGATTGCCGTGCCCTAATCTGTTTACGGGTGGCTACAATGCTCACGGTAAGCATGAATTTGTGACGCTGGAAGGGATGGAGAGCGCTGTGGCGGTGATTATGCGTATCGCCGAACTGACGGCATTACGGGCCAAGAGTCGGCAAACCAGCACTGAGAGTGCATCAGTAAAAGCCTGATGGTTTAGGTATTACGCTACTGACACAGAAGACGCCGTTTGGCGTCTTCTGTGTTTTAGATGGCAGAGCAATAATCAGTCAACGATAGTCAGTCAACAAAATACCAGTAACCACTGTTAACCAGAGCGGTCAACTGGGCAAGGAAAGACGGGTCATCCAGCGCATCGCCAAACCGCCCGATGTTCAGCACGTCATATTGCGCCAGAGCGGCTATTGCCTGTGGTGGGTGATTCTCCAGCCGTTCGCCGTTGACGAAACAGGTTTCGCCAATACGCAATACCCGCAATCCGCCAAGCCGGCGCAATGCCTCGCCCTGCTGTAACAGGTCGTATACTTCGCCTGGCTGGTAAGGCGGCTCCGGCGGTGCCAAATCCAGTTCATGCCGTGACTGGGACGCAAATTCGCCGAACCATTGACGAAAGGCGTCTTTGTGCTGCACCAGTTCCAGCATCATGTGCTGAAGTTTATCCAACTCCTGCGGTAACACGTCGGCTGGATGAGCGCGAGCAGGAATGTCCGGGTCACTGTAGCGTTGGCCGCCCAGTTCGCGGGACAACACATAGTCGGCAAAACCACTGACCAGCTCGCGGGAACTGGGGGCACGGAACCCCACCGAGTAATTGAGCGAGTTTTCCAGAGAATAACCTTCGTGCGGAAAACCCGGCGGAATATAGAGAATATCGCCGGGTGCCATTTCTTCATCAATGATGGCGTCGAACGGTGCAACCTGCAGCAAGTCGGGATGTGGGCAATGCTGTTTCATCGGCACCTTATCGCCAACGCGCCAACGACGACGTCCGGTACCCTGAATAATAAACACATCGTATTGGTCAAGATGTGGGCCGACGCCACCGCCGGGCACCGAGAATGAAATCATCAGGTCGTCAATACGCCAGTCAGGCAACTGACGGAAAGGACGCATCAACGCGGCAGAAGGCTCATGCCAGTGGTCGACGGCTTGTACCAGTAAAGACCAGTTGCTTTCTCCCAGGTGGTCATAGCTTTCAAACGGGCCGTGGCTGACATCCCAACGGCCGTCTCGATGGCTGACCAGGCGGCTGTCTACCTCGTTTTCCATCGCCAGTCCCGCTAATTCGTCCGGGCTAATGGGATCAAGAAAATGAGGAAAACCGGCTTTGATGATTACCGGCTTTTTTTGCCAGTGGTGTGTCAGGAAGTCCTGCCAGTCAAGATTAAGTTGGTAGTCCATAACGCATTTCCAGTAACAGGGAGCTATCGACGATTATAACGAAGTCGCCGTGATGGTGTTTGCCCTTTATTCACAGATGAGATGGTAGGCTGAAAAGCGCGGTCGAGATGCTCGACCGCAGACAATAACGATGGCGGTTGTTGCTAACCGCGATGCTAATAACAAGGTCGATATTAATAACAAGGTTAATGACAACCGTACCACTCACTACAGTGTAGGTGATTCGCAGCGGAGCGCATTAATTATCATTCTGGCCGAGGTGCTGCTGGCCGAAAATCGCTTCGACTTTGGCACCGCCGAGCGCGCTGGAACCGATAAGGATTTCGCCCTGATATTGCTCGATGATTTCTGCGGCAACCGATAGTCCGATGCCTTGCCCCGGGCGCAATGTGTCCGCCCGTTGCCCGCGCTGGAAAATGACTTCGCGCTTGCTGTCAGGAATGCCGGGGCCGTCATCATCAACGACCAGATGCAGTTTTTGACCGGAATAGCGGGCGCTGATTTCAACAAACTCCAGACAATACTTACAGGCGTTGTCGAGAATATTGCCCATGACCTCCATAAAGTCGTTTTTCTCGCCAATGAAGGTCAGCTCGGGGGAGATGTCCATGGTCAGCACGACGCCTTTACGCTGGTACACCTTATTCAGCGCAGAGCAGAGCGCATCAAGCTGTGCCGGAACGGAGTGCACTTCCCGAATGATGGTGAGATGTTCAGTCCGCACGCTGGCGCGGTGCAGGTAATAGCCGATTTGCTGCGAGATACGGCTGATTTGCGTCAGCATGATGGGTTCGGCTTGTTCGATGGTCAGCTCTTTGCCGGTGCGTAACGAGCGTAGCGTGGTCTGCAACACCGCCAGCGGCGTTTTCAGACTGTGGGTCAGGTCGGTCAACGTCGTTCGATATTTGTGATAACGCTGGCGCTCGTTACTCAACAAGGTATTAAGATTACGTACCAGACTGTTCAACTCGCGTGGTGGGTTTTCGTCCAGGTGCTCGCGGGAACCACTTTCCAGTTCGCTTATCTGATGCACCAGATGTTTAATAGGCCGCAGACTCCAGTGGGCCGCCAGCCACAATAACGGCAGTACCAACACCAGATGAGCGATAAACACGTACCGGAACCACTCCCAGACCACATCCGCCTGTTGCAGTTCCTGCGGTACCCTGTCTACTACCACGATAACCAGTTTAGGCAAACGATCGGACGCAGGGTAAACGTTGACGGCGATTGAATGAGTGAACGGCGTTTTGTCTTCCGAGCTGTAGGCGTGCAATTTATCCAGCATTTGCGGGCTGCTGCCTTGCAAGACGGCATTACTGGTATTGGAATCGGCGTCCAGTTCGTGGTAATCCGTTTTTTCCAGCCATTCAGGTTTGATCTGGGATTCCAGCTCTGGAACGGCGCGCTCCCGCCACAGTAGGTGGCCGTGTTTATCGTAGATAAACACCAGCGTGGGGTAGTTAATATCGATTTCAGGCGGTGTTGCGATGGTAAGTTGATTGTCATGCCACTGCGCCAGGCTATAAAACAGGTTGCTCTCGCCACGTAGCAGGCGGAATGACGTCTTGTCAAAACTCACGCTGTATCCCACTACCGCGACGATGCCGTAGGAGAGGGTGAGTGCCAGTACTACCGCAGCGGTCGAAATCAGAAAGCGAAAACGCAGCGAAAAATGAGATTTTCTCAACTTGCCGTCCAAATGATTAGATATCGAAGCGGTAACCCTGCCCGCGAACAGTGGTAATAACATCATGGGAGTTGGCCGATTGCAGTTTCTTGCGCAGCCGCCCCATTAATACGTCGATGGTATGACTTTCACGCAACTCCGCGTCGGGATACAGTTGCAACATCAGTGACTCTTTGCTGACTACCTTGCCGTTATTGCGGATCAGCGTTTCGACGATAGTGTATTCAAATGCGGTGAGTTTGACCGGTTCACCATGCACCAGCAATTCGCGACGTGACAGGTCCACTTCAAAGGGCGGCAGGCTGATAATTTGAGACGCCAGGCCGCTATTGCGACGCATCAGCGCCTGCATGCGCGCGACAACTTCCTCAATGTGAAACGGCTTGGTGACGTAGTCATCAGCACCTGCTTCCAGAACGGCGACTTTTTCCTGCCAGCTTTCCCGAGCGGTGAGAACCAAAATCGGTAATTTAACCTGATGCGAACGCCAGCGGCGGATCAGGCTGGTGCCATCTTCTATCGGCAATCCCAAATCGACAATAGCGATGTCTGGTGCGTGTTCCTGAAGGAAATAATCCGCTTCTTTTGCGTCCGCCGCCGCATCAACCTGATGCCCCATTTCATTTAACTGGACATTCAGGTGATGGCGTAACAGAACATTATCTTCAATTACAAGAATACGCATGACGGTTTTCCTCGGTCCATTGCCTGATGAGAACGATCCAAACTTAGTGAATTATCCAAACTTAGAGAACTGTTAACGCGTTGTACAGGTCTTGCTGTGCTGACCGGCGCGTTTACCGTCATTTAGGATAGCCAACGACAAAAATACCTTATAGATGTAAGGTACGTCAGCATTATCCACAATCGTGCTCAACTGGGGCTAAACGGCGGGGCAGGAAATTAGGTCGGGCGACGGTGATGTCGCCCGAAATGAAGTTAAAGCTCGTCAACCAGTTTGATTGCACGACCGATATAATTAGCCGGTGTTAATGCCTTAAGACGCGTTTTTTCATCATCCGGCAGTGCCAGCCCATCGATAAACGCCTTCATGCCTTCCGCGTCTACACGCTTGCCACGGGTCAGCTCTTTGAGTTTTTCGTAAGGTTTTTCGATACCGTAGCGACGCATTACCGTTTGAATCGGCTCAGCCAGTACTTCCCAGTTGTGATCCAGTTCATCCAGCAGGTGGTCACGATTGACCTCCAACTTGCTGATGCCTTTCAGGGAGGCCTGATAAGCGATAACAGCATAACCTACGCCCACGCCCAGATTACGCAGCACCGTTGAATCGGTCAGGTCGCGCTGCCAGCGTGATACCGGCAGTTTGCTGGCAAGATGGCCCATTACGGCGTTAGCCAGCCCCAGATTGCCCTCGGAGTTCTCGAAGTCGATCGGGTTCACTTTATGCGGCATGGTAGAAGAGCCTATTTCACCGGCGATGGTTTTCTGTTTGAAATGGTTAAGGGCCACGTAGCCCCACACATCGCGGTCAAAGTCGATCAGAATGGTGTTAAAACGGGCGATGCAATCGAACATTTCAGCAATATAGTCATGAGGTTCGATCTGTGTGGTGTAGGGGTTCCACTGAATCCCCAGTGACGTGACGAAACTTTCGCTGAACTGGTGCCAGTCCACCGCCGGGTAGGCCACCATATGGGCGTTATAGTTCCCGACAGCACCGTTGATTTTGCCCAGAATTTCCACCTGTTGCAGTTGGCGGAATTGACGTTCCATACGGTAGGCGACGTTGGCAAATTCTTTACCGATAGTCGACGGTGTGGCGGGCTGGCCGTGGGTACGGGACAACAGCGGGATATCGCGGTACTGCTGCGCCAGTTGTTTGATGGCATCGATGATATTACGCCAGAACGGCAGCAAGACATCACGACGAGCGGCATCCAGCATCAGCGCGTGGGACAGGTTGTTGATATCTTCAGACGTGCAGGCGAAGTGGATGAATTCATTCACAGCGTGCAGTGCCGGAACCGACGCTACTTTTTCCTTCAGGAAATACTCCACCGCTTTGACGTCATGGTTGGTAGTACGTTCGATGGTTTTAATGCGCGCGGCGTCTTCTTCGCTAAATTCAGCGACAATCTTGTCAAGGAAAGCGTTTGCGTCGGCATCAAATGCAGGAACTTCCTTGATTTCTGCACAGGCCGCCAGTTTTTGCAGCCAACGTACTTCAACCTGCACACGGAATTTCAGCAAACCGTATTCGCTGAAAATAGTGCGCAACATGCTGACTTTATCGCCGTAGCGTCCATCAATGGGGGAAACGGCGGTCAGTGAGGATAATTCCATCGCAAGCAACTCCTGGGATTGTTTTCAAATAAATAACAGAGATTATCGCCATCCTATCGCATGACGAATCGCGTTTCATGGCAAATAACCGCGCATCGTAACAACAGCGCATAACAAACAGTATTGTCGTCTGATAACTAGTATCTCATGACGGTGGCTGAACCGGAATAAGCAGCCACCATCAATGACGTGGTGTTTCTGTCAGGGGTAGTGGTGGCCGCGGCTCAACATTTCTTGTGCGTGGCGTACCAGTTTGCTACGGGAGAACATCAACTGTAATCGACTACCGCCCACTTGCTGCCACAGTACGGCAGCACGAATCCCCGCCAGCAGTACGGCACGTACCTTGGCCTGAATTTGCGGGCTTTTTAGCACGTCTTGCGCCCCAGTTACCTGAATACGGGGGCCCAGTTTACTGATGACATCCACGTAAATACCGGCGAGTACGTTAATAAACGTGTCTGACAGCAGGTCGTAATGTTCCAGTTGTCTGTCCAACTGATTGATGCGGTTGCCTAATTCGTCCATCGCGGCCCGATTATTGTTCAGCCGACGCTCCAGCACCATCAGGCTAAACGCATAGCGCGATAACTCAGCGCCCAAGCCTTCGCGTGACGAGTTGAGGATCCCCAGCAGCGTTTCCAGCCCAATCTTCAAATGGTGTTCAGCGTTGCCAAACACATCCATCGTACTGGATGGGTTAATATTCATGATACTTTTCAGTGACGTTTTTAATGCATCCGTATTGCAACTGCCTTGATGCGCAAGTTGCTGCACCAAATAAGCAGACTGGCAGATTCCTGCCATTGCCAGCGTAATGTCATGATAATTTTTAGCCACAATTACTCCTGTCAACATCATCTGGCCGCTGTGTGGGTCCGGAATGGCGATACTGACTGCACGGCCAATTTTCCCCAGAAAAAAAGCCAAAAACTGGCGTACATCTCCAGCTTTTTCACCCACACAGCCTAAAAAGGCGATGATCATGCCATAAAAATCAGGATGAACCCAGTATCAACCCGGCAAAACCCAGCACGGGTTGCAAATCGTTCATCCTGATCGTTCGGTACTTCAAAGTTTAGTGTCATGACAACGAAAAAGGTGCCAACGCGGTGTTTTATTTGACGTCATCAGGTGGAGACGAGAGGGAAAGGATGAGTTGTAAAATGCATCAGTGACGCAACAAAAAAGGACAGAAAAGAGGGAAGAAAACGGGAAATAAGAAGAGAAAAATCAGAAAAAAACCAGAGAAGCGTTGATGCTCCTCTGGTCGAATGCGATGTGAGCTGGTTATGGCACCATACGCAGGCGTTCTTCGATGATGCCGCCGCCAAGGCAGACTTCGCCCTGATAGAATACGGCGGACTGGCCCGGCGTGACAGCGGCGACCGGTTCCTCAAAGCGGACGTCGATACGGTCTGCATCCAGCGGTGTCAGCAAACACGGGATATCTGCCTGACGATAACGGGTTTTTACCGTGCAACGCAGCGGGGCGCTCAGCGGTTCGCGGTCAACCCAGTGGAGTTGTTGGGCAATCAGACCGACGGACATCAGACGGGGGTGCTCATGCCCTTGTGCGACGTACAACACATTGCTGGCGACGTCTTTATCAACCACGTACCACGGGTCATCACCGCCTTCTTTAACGCCACCAATGCCAAGACCTTTGCGTTGCCCCAGCGTGTGGTACATCAATCCCTGATGTTCACCCATCACCTTGCCATCATCAACAGATAATATCGGGCCGGGCTGGGCAGGCAGGTAACGAGCCAAGAAATCACGGAACTTGCGCTCGCCAATAAAACAGATGCCAGTCGAGTCTTTTTTCCTGGCGGTTGCCAGGTCCAACTGCTCGGCAATTTTCCGCACTTCGGGTTTTTCCAGCTCACCCACCGGGAACAGACTTTGCGCCAATTGCTGGTGACTGAGGGTATAAAGGAAATAGCTCTGGTCTTTGTTGCCGTCCAGACCACGCAGCAGACGGCTTTTACCGTCGATATCCTGACGGCGGACATAATGGCCGGTGGCGATGTAGTCGGCGCCTAAATCTTCTGCCGCAAACTCCAGGAAGGCTTTGAATTTGATTTCTTTGTTGCACAGAATATCCGGGTTAGGTGTCCGACCCGCGCGGTATTCCGCCAGAAAATGCTCAAAAACATTGTCCCAGTACTCGGCGGCGAAATTTACGGTGTGCAGCGTTATGCCTAACTTGTCGCAGACCGCTTGCGCATCGGCCAGGTCGGTGGCGGCGGAGCAATACTCCGTGTCGTCATCCTCTTCCCAGTTTTTCATGAACAGGCCTTCCACCTGATACCCTTGCTGTTGCAACAGATAGGCGGATACCGATGAGTCAACACCGCCGGACATACCGACAATGACTTTTTTCTGGCTGTTATCTGACATGGACATCTCGCGAACTCAAACTCAGTGAGGTGGTGTAAAGCGTTAAAGCGAAAAACAAGCGCGATAGGTTAACACATTTATTGTGATCACACATTTTCTTGCGCGTCATTGACCTGATAGCGCGATACCTGAAAACCGGCTTTCAGGTGAAACGAGTTCGCCGCTGGCTAAACGGCGAATCGGAAGATATCAGGCAGGGATGGGAAATGGCCAGTTAAACGCTTCCAGCAGATCCAACGGATAACGCTGGCCGCGTTGATAACAATGCAGGCTGGCGGCCACCAATGGCGAGCGTAAACACGATGCCTGAAGAATCTCCTCCGGCTTCAGCCAGTGGCAACAAAGAATATCGCTATCGTGCGGCGTGGTTGGGAGGCGCTCGGGTAGATCAATGGTAAAGCTAAAACGCAGGAAAGGGGTGCTATCTGGCGCGATCCACTGGTGAAGTTGCAGAAAATGTTGTGGCATGGCACGGATGCCGGTTTCTTCGAACAGTTCACGTTGGGCTGCCTGAATCAGCGTTTCGTCCGCTTCCAGGTGGCCTGCTGGTTGGTTCCAGAGTCGACGATGGTTAATTTCTTCTTCCACCACCAAAAAATGGCCTTCTGCCTGTACGACACAAGCCACGGTTACGTGCGGTTTAAACATGATCAATCTCCTTCCAGTCGCCGGGGAGTAATCCATCAAGAGTGAGGTTAGCCATACTGTAGCGAATCAAACGTAGCGTCGGATAGCCGATATGCGCCGTCATCCGTCTTACCTGGCGGTTACGCCCTTCGTAGAGTGTGATTTTTAGCCAGCTTACCGGAATGTTTTTGCGTTGGCGGATAGGCGGCTGGCGTGGCCATAGCCAGACAGGCTCGTCCACACATTCGGCGCCAGCGGGTAGTGTTGGACCATCGTTTAACACCAAGCCGGTGCGAAAAGCACGCAACGCGTCTTCATCGGGAATGCCTTCAACCTGGGCATAGTAAATTTTGGGTGTTTGCTTGCCGGGTTGGGTTAGCCGAGCTTGCAATTTGCCGTCATTAGTCAGGATGAGCAGGCCTTCGCTGTCGCGGTCTAATCGCCCGGCGGCGTAGATATCGCGAAAGGGAACGTAGTCTTTTAGCGTAGGGCGGCCGCCCTCGTCGGTAAACTGAGAAAGCACATCGAACGGTTTATTAAGCAAGACGATGCGCCTTTGGGTAACGACGACAGGCTCATTTTTTTTTGGTCGAGAGCTGAATCGTTTAAGTTGGTGATTTCTAACAGGGAATTTATTCATCTTATTACTGGCTGTGAATGACAAAAACATTATACTCGAAATGGTTTGTGATTGGCTCAGGCTAAATATTCAAGTAGTATTGACACGCATCTTACAAGTCATTAACAAAATGGCGCTCGAAGGAGAGGTTAATGGAAAGTAAAGTAGTTGTACCGGCAGAAGGGCAGAAAATCACGGTTGACGCCCAGGGTAAACTGGTCGTGCCTGCTAATCCGATCATTCCGTTCATCGAAGGTGACGGTATCGGTGTTGATGTTACGCCAGCCATGATTAACGTTGTCGATGCCGCGGTAAACAAAGCCTATCAGGGTAAGCGCAAAATTTCCTGGATGGAAATTTACACCGGTGAGAAATCCACCCAGGTGTATGGTCAAGATGTTTGGTTGCCAGATGAAACGCTGGATCTGATCCGCGAATATCGCGTTGCTATCAAAGGGCCGCTGACTACGCCGGTAGGTGGTGGTATCCGTTCTTTAAACGTGGCACTGCGTCAGCAACTGGATTTGTACGTCTGTCTGCGTCCGGTTCGTTATTATGAAGGTACACCGAGCCCGGTGAAACAACCTGAACTGACTGACATGGTCATCTTCCGTGAAAACGCTGAAGACATTTATGCCGGTATCGAGTGGAAAGCTGGCACACCGGAAGCGGACAAAGTCATCAAGTTCCTGCAAGATGAAATGGGTGTGAAGAAAATCCGTTTCCCGCAGCAGTGTGGTATCGGTATAAAACCATGTTCCGAAGCTGGGACTAAGCGTCTGGTTCGTGCCGCCATTGAATACGCTATCACCAATGATCGCGATTCTGTCACGCTGGTGCACAAAGGCAACATCATGAAGTTCACCGAAGGCGCGTTCAAAGACTGGGGTTACCAGCTGGCTCGCGAAGAATTCGGCGGCGAACTGATCGATGGTGGGCCGTGGGTGAAAATCAAGAATCCGAAAACCGGCAAAGACATCATCGTTAAAGATGTGATTGCCGATGCCTTCCTGCAACAGATCCTGCTGCGTCCGGCGGAATACGATGTCATCGCCTGTATGAACCTTAACGGTGACTATATTTCTGATGCGCTGGCAGCTCAGGTCGGCGGGATCGGTATCGCTCCAGGGGCTAACATTGGTGACGAATGCGCACTGTTTGAAGCTACTCACGGTACGGCGCCGAAGTATGCCGGTCAGGATAAAGTGAACCCTGGTTCCGTGATTCTGTCTGCTGAAATGATGCTGCGCCACCTGCAGTGGTTTGAAGCGGCTGACCTGATCGTGAAGGGGATGGAAGGCGCTATCAGGAACAAGACGGTCACCTATGACTTCGAACGTCTGATGGAAGGCGCTACGCTGCGTAAATGTAGCGAGTTCGCTCAGGATATCATCAGCAACATGTAATCGATGGCGACATCGAGTCAAACCTCACGGCGGCCAGGCTTCCGTGAGGTTTTTTTTATCTCTAGCTACGTACGACTCGTGCGGCCTCTCCGATGTATTCCCCTGTAGACCTTGCTAATTTTGCGGTTATTGCCCTCTGCTTTTTTCCTCCTTCGCTTTTTTGTGCTATCAATTTTGAACCATCACTTTACGTTCTTTTCTCGTTTTTGATGCTTTTTATCCACATTTATCGCCGAGTTTTGATTGTTATAACGCCAGAGGGTGAATAGTACTTTGTTTTGTTGCTCATTTTGGCATCGAATCAGAATAGAAACTGAGGTTGATATATCATCAGTAGGCTAATTGTTATTTTGATTTTGTACGTCGATTCCCTTAAAGAAAAAGTCTTTTCCAGTATTTAACCGTTCGGAGAAAAAATATCCGGTGATTGGTTGGCTGTGAAAAGTTACCGACAATAACATTGTATAGCGATAAGTTATCAAGTTCTGATTGATGATTGGGAATAACGATCTATTAGGATAATTAACCACTTGCGTTTATCGCTATTTTTATTAAAAGCAGAGAATCTCAGAAAATGTTGAAAACAGGGTCTTCCTCCTCGTCGGCATTTTGCTATTCTGTTGGCGCTGCCCGATAATTTGCATGAACGATGTGCTCCCTGGTGTGGGGAAGAGACAGAGCAAAGAGGGATAGTAGCCAGTTATCGTTTTAAATTTAATCGAAAGATATCGATGGATTTTATTCGTCGATGATTTTTTTTGCGTGAAAAGTTACGGTAAGTGCCGTCGCGGCAACAGGCTACAATTTTTTCTGACAGAAAAAACAATGGATAATGTGAGGGGAACCCCCATGAGTCGAGCCCCAGCAAATAAAGATGAGACAAGCCGACTTGCGGCATTAAGAGAGTACGGCATTAGCAAGCCGCTGTCTGATCCTGGTTTTGATAATCTTATCAATTTGGCGGCTAACGTTTTTAACGTACCTATCGTGTTGATTTCGCTGGTAGAGGAAGAGCGACAGCTGTTCGCTGCCAGCATTGGCATGCCGATATGCGAGACCTCCAGAGACGAATCCTTCTGTGCTCATGCGATTCTCAAAAAACGGATCATGGTGATCCCCGATACGCGCAAAGACCCCCGCTTCCAAGATAACCCACTGGTCACTGGCGAACCGCACATCCGTTTTTATGCCGGTATTCCACTGCGAACACCTGGCGGCTTTCCTATCGGCGTGCTGTGCATCATCGACAATAAACCCCGTTCTTCTCTTAGCGCCCGTGATGCGCATAACCTGCAGGATTTTGCTGCGCTGGTGATGGACAAGCTGGAAATGCGGCGGTTGGATTTGGCGCGCCGGGCCAGTCAGGCTCGCTTTGAAAGCATTGCCGAGTCGTCTCCGGACGCCATCTTGTGCGTCAACGACAGAGGGACTATCACCTTCTGGAATGAGTCTGCGGAAAAAATGCTGGAATACAACCGCGAGCAGATTATCGGCGAGCACATCAGCATCATCGTTCCGGATATGTTTGTTGTGCAGTTGCACCATCTGGCGACGGACAAAACCGCAATTTTTAAAGGCAGTTCGATTGAGCTGGAAACCCGCGCGCTGTCTGGCTCGTTGATATCCACCGAGCTGACGGTGTCCATGTGGCGGGATGGTAATCAGACGCGTTATGGCATCATTCTGCGCGATATGACGGAAAGACAGCGTTACGAGGAGCGGCTCTTTTTGCAGGCGCACCGTGATCCGCTTACCGGACTGGCTAATCGAACCTTGCTGACGTCCACGCTGGATCAGGTGCTAAAAAACGGTGAACCTGCCGCCATCATGATTATTGATCTGGATGGCTTTAAAGATATCAATGACAGCCTCGGTCATGCCAGCGGTGACGAAATTTTGGCCAGCGTGGCCAGAAGACTGCAGGACAACGCTCATTCCGGCGATCTGGTTGCCCGCATGGGGGGCGACGAGTTCGCGATTTTGTTGCCAAACCAGAGCGATGAAGGGCAGGTTGCGAGACTGGCGGAAAAAATCATTCATGATATTTCGCAAGCCGTTCCCGTTGATGACAAACAAATCAACACTAGCGCCAGTATTGGGTTAGTCATGTACCCGGCGCATGGAACTACTGTGCAGGACTTGCTGACTAGCGCCGATCTGGCGCTGTACCAGGCGAAGGCTGACGGGCGAAACTGCTATCGCTTCTTTACCCGGGAGTTGAGGGAAGTCTTTCAGGCACGTCATGCCTTTCAACTGGAATTCATCCGGGCGTATGAGCAGGAGGAGTTTGAGGTGTTCTATCAACCTCAGGTCAATCTGGTCAATAACCAGATTGTAGGGGCAGAGGCGTTGCTACGCTGGCGTCATCCCTACAAAGGATTGCTGGGCCCGGCGGCGTTTATGTCAGCACTGGAGCGCGGTCCCTGGGCAGAACGTATTGGTGATTGGGTTGTGCGCTCAGCCTGTCAACAGGCCTCCGACTGGTGCCGAGCCGGGGCAAAAAATTTCCGGATCAGCATCAATTTGTTTGCAGCGCAGTTCCGCTCAGGCATGTTGGCGCAGAAAATCAGGGATGTCCTGGCGCAAACGGGCTTGAAACCCAGTGCGCTGGAGCTGGAAATTACAGAGAACATCATATTGCGACATGACGAAAATATGATGAAGCCGCTCAATGAGCTGCGTAACAGCGGTATTGGTATCGCGTTTGACGACTATGGCACGGGCTATGCGTCACTCAGTATGTTGAAACATTACCCGGTTACCCGGCTTAAAATCGATCAAACCTTCGTGCGTGCCATGTGCGAGTCAGCACCCGATGCGGCGATTGTCCGCGCTATTCTGTATCTAGGTAAAAGTTTTGGTCTGGATGTGATTGCCGAAGGCGTGGAAACCCAGGACCAGTGTGAAAGATTGCTTAATAAAGGGTGTGAGCAGGCTCAAGGGTATCTTTTTGGTCGGCCGATGCCAGCAGCGGAGTTCGAGAAATTGCTCGACCTGGAGGATACGCCTCTGGGTTGATGCTTCACCAGGCAATGTAGCCGCGTCGGCCCGTCAACGAATGGCAGATAAAGGCGGGGCATTTCTTGTCATCAGTGCGGAGCAGTGTGAAAGCGGCAGACAATTTCTGTATTGCTGCCATTAACCATGCAGTTTTGGCATCGATGGTTGGGTTAGAGCGATAGGATGGTGCGATTGGCCTTGATACGGTGAGCATTCCTTCACTATATTACATTCGTTATATTTACTTACACCCCGTTTGCGGGTTAGTCAGGTACTCGCCTGATTTCGGATTGCACACAAACTGTATGTCCTGCTAGTTGTCCTATTCAAAATAGCGTTCAGAGACAACCCGTGCTCTGAGCCTCTAACCTCCTTGTTTTATCCGAATTACGCATAAACAAAAGTGTAAAGTTATGTTAATTTAGTAACATAAAGGTTATGGATGCTTGAAAATGATGGCGCAGCCCATACGATGTGGTTGTTGCAAACACTTTTGTTGCTTTTGCTGAAAGAGGAAATCTTAATCATATGATGCGTATTGCGCTTTTCCTGCTCACCAACCTGGCGGTGATGGTGGTATTCGGGCTGGTACTCAGTCTGACGGGAGTCCAGCACAACAGCATGGCGGGCTTGATTATCATGGCCGGTGTGTTTGGTTTCGGCGGGTCGATTGTTTCGCTGCTGATGTCTAAATGGATGGCGCTGCGCTCCGTCGGCGGTGAGGTGATTGAACAGCCACGTAATGAAACCGAACGCTGGTTACTGGATACCGTGCGGATGCAGTCTCAGCAGGTGGGTATCGCTATGCCACAGGTTGCTATCTATCATGCTCCCGATATCAATGCATTTGCGACAGGTGCCCGTCGCAACAGCTCGCTGGTCGCGGTGAGCACCGGACTATTGCAGAATATGAGCCGTGACGAAGCCGAAGCGGTTATTGCTCATGAGATCAGTCACATCGCTAACGGTGACATGGTTACGATGACGTTGGTACAAGGGGTAGTGAATACCTTCGTTATTTTTATCTCCCGCATCATTGCGCAAATTGTTACCGGTTTTCTTTCCGGCAACCGTGACGATGGTGAAGAGGGTGGTAACGGTAACCCGCTGGTTTATATGGCGGTTTCCATGGTGCTGGAACTGGTATTTGGTATTTTGGCCAGCATCATCACCATGTGGTTCTCCCGCTACCGTGAGTTCCATGCTGACGCCGGCTCGGCGAAACTGGTTGGCCGCGAGAAGATGATTGCTGCGTTACAGCGCCTGAAAACCAGCTATGAGCCGCAGGAGGCCAGTAGCATGATGGCGTTTTGCATCAACGGCAAGTCTAAGTCTCTTAGCGAGTTGTTCATGTCGCATCCGCCGCTGGACAAACGTATTGAGGCGCTGCGTGCTGGTGAGTATCTCAAGTAATCCGTGCGTAGTAATCAATCTGCAAGTCTTCAATGAGATGGTTTTATGTGCAAAGGCCCTGCGGGGCCTTTGTTTTTTGTATATAGAAACCCCCAGCTAGGCTGGGGGTTCCGTAAAGCTTCCAGCTTTGGGGCGGATATAAAAACCCCTTTTGATTTGTTAAAACACCTTGTGGTCTGGCAACTGCAATGGTCAAACAAGAAATCAAAAGGGGGTCCCAATGGGGGACGAAAAGAGCTTAGCGCACACTCGCTGGAACTGTAAATATCACATAGTTTTCGCACCCAAATACCGAAGACAGGTCTTCTACGGTGAGAAACGGCGTGTAGTAGGGAGTATCTTAAGAAAGCTGTGTGAATGGAAAAATGTGCAGATTCTGGAGGCGGAGTGCTGTGCTGATCACATACATATGCTCGTGGAGATCCCGCCGAAGATGAGTGTATCGAGCTTCATGGGGTATCTGAAAGGCAAAAGCAGTCTGATGCTCTATGAACAATTTGGTGATCTGAAATTCAAATATAGGAACAGGGAGTTTTGGTGCCGAGGGTATTATGTAGATACGGTGGGTAAAAATACATCGAAGATCCGGGACTACATAAAGCACCAACTGGAGCAGTATAAACTGGGCGAGCAGTTATCAATCCCGTATCCAGGTAGCCCGTTTACGGGCCGTAAGTAAAGGATTTGGATGCAAATGTCAGATTGCGATGCGCCTGTTAGGGCGCGGCTGGTAACAGAGCCTTATAGGCGCATATGAAAAACCTCCGGCTATGCCGGAGGATATTTATTCTGGTAATCAGCCTGCTATACCACTGCCTTATCCGATTCCTTGTCTGGCAAAATAATCTTGCGCAAACGCAAACAGTCAGTGAAAAGCGAAAGAATGTTTTATAAAATAAAACCATGATCACGGAAAAGTGAAACATTGTTTCTACAATACCGGTATAACAAGGCGATTTGCCGGAGTGACAGGTTCTTTCACCTGGCGGCGTCTGATTTTTCACGATAAGCGCTAAGGATTTACGGATGGCCAAAGGTAAAAAGCTTTCTTTTACGTTCCATACCTACCAGGACTCAGTCACCGGCACCGAAGTGGTGCGTCTCACCCCTCCCGATGTCATCTGCCACCGCAACTACTTCTACCAGAAGTGTTTTTCCAATGATGGTAGCAAACTGCTGTTTGGCGGAGCATTTGATGGGCCGTGGAACTATTACTTGTTAGACCTGAAAACCCAGCAGGCTACCCAACTGACCGAAGGTACTGGCGACAATACCTTTGGCGGCTTCCTGTCTCCGAACGACGACGCACTGTATTATGTGAAGAATGTCCGCAACCTGATGCGCGTTGATCTTAATACACTGGAAGAAACCAATATCTATCAGGTACCGGATGACTGGGTCGGATACGGTACCTGGGTCGCCAACTCTGATTGCACCAAGATGGTGGGGATCGAGATTAAAAAAGAAGATTGGAAACCGTTGACCGACTGGAAAAAATTCCAGGAGTTCTATTTCACCAACCCGTGTTGCCGTCTCATTCGTATCGATCTCAAAACCGGTGAAGCCACGACCATTTTGCAGGAAAAACAATGGCTGGGTCACCCGATTTACCGTCCTGGCGACGATAATACGGTCGCGTTCTGTCATGAAGGCCCACATGATCTGGTGGATGCCCGGATGTGGTTTATCAATGAAGATGGCACCAACATGCGTAAAGTGAAAGAGCATGCTCCGGGTGAAAGCTGTACTCATGAATTCTGGGTGCCGAATGGCTCTGCGCTGGCTTATGTTTCTTATCTGAAAGGCAGCACTAACCGCTTTATTTGCAGTGTTGACCCCGTTACGCTGGAAAACCGTCAACTGACAGAAATGCCGCCGTGCTCGCATCTGATGAGTAACTATGATGGCACGTTAATGGTGGGTGATGGCTGCAACGCCCCGGTAGACGTGAAAGATGATGGCGGCTACAAGATTGAAAACGATCCTTTCCTGTATGTGTTCAACATGAAAACCGGGAAACATTTCCAGGTTGCTCAGCACAATACGTCATGGGAAGTGCTGGAAGGCGATCGCCAGGTTACGCATCCGCATCCATCATTTACACCAGACGATAAACATATTCTGTTTACGTCGGATGTTGATGGTAAACCGGCGCTCTATCTGGCCAAAGTGCCTGATTCTGTCTGGCACTAACAGCACCTGCAACCGTGCCCATCGAGGGCGCGGTTTTTTTTCGCTTTACCATAAGATTATTAATCCGGCAGTACTATTGCAGTGGGCAATATTTAATCATGTTGTCTGTTATAGTAATGCCTGATTGCCATATTCAGAGCGTTCCCTTTATACTAAAACAAGTGTTCTATTTTTTTTAAAACAAAAATACTGAGTAGGGTAACCAAAAAAATGGCTATTGCAGATTTAGATAAACAACCCGATTCCGTGTCGTCAGTCTTAAAGGTTTTTGGTATTTTGCAGGCATTAGGCGAAGAGCGTGAAATTGGCATCACTGAACTATCACAACGTGTGATGATGTCTAAAAGTACGGTTTATCGGTTCCTGCAGACGATGAAATCTCTGGGATATGTTGCTCAGGAAGGTGAGTCAGAGAAATATTCACTGACGCTGAAATTGTTCGAACTGGGTGCTAAAGCATTACAGAATGTGGATTTGATTCGCAGTGCGGATATTCAAATGCGCGAATTGTCGGCATTAACACGCGAAACTATCCACCTCGGCGCGCTGGATGAAGACAGTATTGTCTATATTCATAAAATTGATTCTATGTATAACCTGCGCATGTATTCTCGTATTGGCCGCCGTAACCCGCTGCACAGTACCGCGATTGGTAAGGTATTATTGGCCTGGCGCGATCGTGAAGAGGTGAAAGGCATTCTGTCACATGTCGAGTTCAAACGTAGCACTGTGCACACCATCGGTAGTACGGAAGAACTGTTGCCACAACTTGATCTGGTTCGCCAGCAAGGCTTCGGCGAAGACAACGAAGAGCAGGAAGAAGGGCTGCGTTGTATCGCTGTTCCGGTCTTTGATCGTTTTGGTGTAGTGATTGCCGGCCTGAGTATTTCTTTCCCGACGATTCGTTTTTCAGAAGATAACAAGCATGAGTATGTGGCGATGTTACATACCGCAGCACGCAATATTTCTGATCAAATGGGATATCACGATTACCCGTTCTGAGAGGGGAGTGTGCATTACCGCTCTCTGGCAATTAGCCTGTCCCAGTGACAGGCTTTTTTATGGGCAGAAGCTGCTTTTCAGCCGGGGAATTGCGGTATGACTGTCGAATTGTCTGGCGGCACAGTGCTAGAATGCGCGCCTGAGTCAGGTTATGTAACAGGTTTTAGACATGAGTAGTTTTGCTTCAGACATGCTGGAAGTGGTTTTTGTTGCATTGATCGTACTGCTGGTGATCCTGGTGTGGTTCTTTATCAATCGTGCCAGTGTCCGGGCCAATGAGCAGATAAGATTGTTGCATGAGATTGTCGAGCAGCAGCAACAACAAATCACGTTACTACAAGCGCTGGTGCCGGTAACGGTAACAGAGCCGCAGAGCGTAGAACCGGCAACGGAACAGCCAGTATTGCCTGAAACTAAAGAAAGCGAAGTTGAGACCTTGTTCAAGGACATGATCCCTGAGCGGTAGTCGTTTGATGTGTAGCGATATACAGCCGAACGGACTCAATACGTCTACATTCTTTGGTGTCTTATCGATTATCTGTCGCCTGTTTTGGTCCAACGGGTGGCATCGCCCGGAGCATGGTGCTACTCTACGCCGTCGGGCTATTATTGGCGTACCTGGCTGAACCGTTGTACCGTGCGTCAGCCATCACCATGTTACCTGTCAACAGGATGGGACTGATTTAACAATTGTGGGTTAAATCCTTTCTCTCCAACTTTCTATATATCAAACACAATTATCTTTTGTATGTGGGCTTTCGTGTGGCTCACCACTGCAAATAAGGGAATTTACATGCCTGTTATTACGCTTCCTGACGGCAGTCAGCGTCATTATGATCATGCCGTTTCTCCTCTTGATGTCGCGTTGGATATCGGCCCTGGCCTGGCGAAGGCTTGTATTGCCGGTCGGGTTAATGGTGAACTGGTTGATGCGGTCGATGTCATTGAATCTGACGCACAGCTGGCCATCATCACCGCCAAAGACGACGTGGGGATGGAAATTATCCGCCATTCCTGTGCGCACTTGCTGGGACATGCAATCAAGCAACTGTGGCCGGATACCAAAATGGCGATTGGTCCGGTAATCGACAACGGTTTTTACTATGATGTTGATCTGGAACATACGCTGACGCAGGAAGACCTGGAACTGCTTGAAAAGCGGATGCATGAGCTGGCTGGCAAAGACTACGACGTTATCAAGAAAAAAGTCAGTTGGCAGGAAGCGCGTGATACGTTTGCGGCGCGCGGCGAAAGCTATAAAGTGGCGATTCTTGATGAAAATATCAGCCATGACGATCGCCCTGGGCTGTACCATCATGAAGAATATATCGATATGTGCCGTGGCCCGCACGTACCGAATATGCGTTTCTGTCACCACTTTAAACTGCAGAAAACGTCCGGTGCCTACTGGCGCGGTGACAGCAAAAATAAAATGCTGCAGCGTATTTATGGTACTGCCTGGGCGGATAAGAAACAGTTAAGCGCTTACCTGCAACGTCTTGAAGAAGCCGCTAAACGTGACCACCGTAAAATCGGTAAGCAATTAGACCTGTATCATATGCAGGAAGAAGCACCGGGTATGGTGTTCTGGCATAACGATGGCTGGACGATTTTCCGCGAACTGGAAGCCTTTGTGCGCATGAAGCTCAAAGAATACCAGTATCAGGAAGTTAAAGGCCCGTTCATGATGGACCGTGTGCTGTGGGAAAAAACCGGGCACTGGGAAAACTATAAAGAGGCCATGTTCACGACCTCGTCTGAGAACCGTGAATATTGCGTCAAACCGATGAACTGCCCAGGCCATGTGCAGATCTTCAATCAGGGGCTGAAATCCTACCGTGACCTGCCGTTGCGTATGGCGGAGTTCGGCAGTTGCCACCGTAATGAGCCGTCAGGTTCCCTGCATGGTTTGATGCGTGTACGCGGCTTTACGCAGGATGATGCCCATATCTTCTGTACCGAAGAGCAGGTGCGTGACGAGGTAAACAGCTGCATCAAGATGGTCTACGACATGTACAGCACCTTCGGTTTCGAGAAAATCGTGGTGAAACTGTCAACGCGTCCTGAAAAACGTATCGGCAGTGATGACATGTGGGACCGGGCTGAAGAAGACCTTGCTGCTGCATTGACTGAAAACGCTATTCCGTTTGAGTATCAACCGGGCGAGGGTGCGTTCTACGGTCCGAAAATCGAATTTACGTTGCATGACTGCTTGGATCGCGCCTGGCAGTGCGGTACGGTACAGTTAGACTTCTCGTTGCCAGGCCGCCTGAGTGCATCCTATGTCGGCGAAAACAACGAGCGTCAGGTTCCAGTCATGATTCATCGAGCTATTCTCGGGTCGATGGAGCGTTTTATCGGGATTTTAACCGAAGAGTTTGCCGGTTTCTTCCCAACCTGGCTGGCGCCGGTTCAGGCTGTTGTCATGAATATTACCGATAGTCAGTCTGATTATGTCAGCGAATTGACAAGAAAATTGCAAGATGCGGGCATTCGCGTTAAAGCGGACTTGAGAAATGAGAAGATAGGCTTTAAAATCCGCGAGCACACTTTACGGCGTGTTCCCTATATGCTGGTTTGTGGCGATAAAGAGGTGGAAGCAGGAAAAGTCGCTGTTCGCACCCGCCGCGGCAAAGATCTGGGAAGCATGGACGTCAGTGAAGTAATCACGAAGCTGCAAGAAGAGATTCGCAGCCGTAGTCTTCATCAGTTGGAGGAATAAGGTATTAAAGGCGGAAAACGAGTTCAACCGGCGCGTCCTAATCGCATCAACAGAGAAATTCGCGCACAAGAGGTACGTCTGACGGGCGTTGATGGCGAACAAATTGGTATTGTTAGCCTGAATGAAGCGTTAGAGAAAGCTGAGGAAGCAGGTGTTGATTTAGTTGAAATCAGCCCGAACGCCGAACCGCCGGTTTGCCGAATCATGGATTACGGCAAGTTCCTTTACGAGAAGAGTAAGGCCACTAAAGAACAGAAGAAGAAGCAAAAAGTTATTCAGGTCAAGGAAATCAAATTCCGGCCTGGTACCGATGATGGCGACTATCAGGTCAAACTACGCAACCTGGTTCGCTTTCTGGAAGATGGTGATAAAGCCAAGATCACACTGCGTTTCCGCGGTCGTGAAATGGCGCACCAACAGATCGGTATCGAAATGCTTAACCGCATTCGTGATGATCTGAATGAATTATCTGTCGTCGAGTCGTTCCCAAGCAAGATCGAAGGGCGTCAGATGATTATGGTGCTGGCACCGAAGAAGAAACAGTAAGGCATTCAAGTAACAACATCCGCGCTGCCTTCGCGTAGCGCGGTTTTTGTTCGCCTTATCTGATTCATTGTTTAACAATGCGAAGTGGAAATAACAATGCCAAAGATTAAAACTGTACGTGGCGCCGCTAAACGCTTCAAAAAAACCGCCAGCGGTGGTTTCAAGCGTAAGCATGCTAACCTGCGTCATATTCTGACCAAAAAAGCGACTAAACGTAAGCGTCACCTGCGTCCGAAAGCCATGGTTTCCAAAGGCGATCTGGGCCTGGTTGCAGCATGTCTGCCTTACGCATAAGTAACTTTTTTTAACTCAGAATTAAGACTTTAGGAGAGAGCATATGGCTCGCGTAAAACGTGGTGTGGTTGCTCGTGCACGTCACAAAAAGATCCTGAAACAAGCGAAAGGTTACTACGGTGCCCGTTCGCGCGTTTATCGTGTTGCCTTCCAGGCAGTAATCAAAGCTGGTCAGTACGCTTACCGTGACCGTCGTCAGCGTAAACGTCAGTTCCGCCAGCTGTGGATTGCACGTATCAATGCAGCAGCCCGCCAGAATGGCTTGTCTTACAGCAAATTCATCAATGGCCTGAAAAAAGCCTCTGTTGAAATCGACCGTAAGATTCTGGCTGACATCGCCGTATTCGACAAAGTGGCTTTCAGCGCACTGGTTGAAAAAGCGAAATCAGCTCTGGCGTAAGTCAGATGGAAGAGGGAGCTTGTCTCCCTCTTTTCGTCTCTGCCGCCGTGAAAAAAGCTGACAATGTTCCATTATCGTGGATGAAAGACTTTCAGAACGAGTGAAATTGGTATATTGTCAACGGGTTAGACAGTAATAGCCCATCAACGATGACAGCAAAAGGTAACGCAAGTATGAACGCTGCTATTTTCCGTTTCTTTTTTTACTTTAGCGCCTGAACGTCGGGGGCTTTGCGCGTAAGAAGAGAAACGAAAAGTAGCGCCTAAGCCTCCTCCGTGGAGGCTTTTTTATTGGTTCGGATTTCTTGATTCGTAGTCATAATTCGTAGCCATAGTTACGTTTGGCGCACTGAAAACCGTATCTTTCCAATCATGATTGTCGGCCATACAGGCAGAAGAAGAGGAATGCAATGCAACATCTCGCAGAACTGGTTGCTAAAGCCAGAGCAGCCATAGAACAGGCCGGAGACGTCGCCGCACTGGAAAATGTGCGCGTCGAGTTTCTGGGCAAAAAAGGTCACTTAACCCTTCAGATGACCTCGCTGCGCGAGCTGCCTGCTGAAGAACGTCCTGCCGCGGGCGCGGTGATCAATCAGGCGAAGCAGGAAGTACAGGACGCGCTGAATGCGCGTAAGCAAACGCTGGAAAATGCTGAGCTGAATGCCCGTCTGGCAGCGGAAACCATCGATGTCTCTCTGCCTGGCCGGACGATGGAAAACGGTGGTCTGCATCCGATTACCCGCACGATTGATCGCATTGAAACCTTCTTTGGCGAGCTGGGGTTTGCCGTTGCATCTGGTCCGGAAATTGAAGACGACTATCATAACTTCGATGCACTGAATATTCCCGGACATCACCCGGCGCGTGCTGACCATGACACGTTTTGGTTCGATGCTACCCGCCTGCTGCGTACACAGACGTCCGGTGTTCAGATTCGTACGATGAAGAAACAGCAGCCGCCGATTCGCATTATCGCACCGGGGCGTGTCTACCGTAACGATTACGATCAGACACATACTCCGATGTTCCATCAGATGGAAGGGCTGATCGTGGATAAAAACATCAGCTTCACCAATCTGAAGGGAACGCTGCATGATTTTCTGCGCAACTTCTTTGAGGAAGATTTACAGGTGCGTTTCCGCCCGTCCTACTTCCCGTTTACCGAACCCTCCGCCGAAGTGGATGTTATGGGCAAGAATGGCAAATGGCTCGAAGTACTGGGCTGTGGCATGGTGCATCCAAACGTGTTGCGTAATGTCGGCATCGACCCGGAAGTGTATTCCGGCTTTGCATTTGGTATGGGGATGGAACGTCTGACCATGCTGCGCTATGGCGTGACGGATTTGCGCGCCTTCTTCGAAAACGATTTACGCTTCCTCAAACAGTTTAAATAAGGCAGGAATATCAAGATGAAATTCAGTGAACTCTGGTTACGGGAATGGGTTAACCCAGCTATCAGCAGCGATGCCTTATCTGAACAAATCACGATGGCGGGCCTGGAAGTGGATGGCGTCGAGCCGGTTGCAGGGGTCTTCCACGGTGTGGTCGTCGGGGAAGTTGTAGAATGTGCACAGCATCCGAATGCGGATAAACTGCGTGTCACTAAGGTGAATGTTGGCGGTGAGCGCTTGCTGGATATCGTTTGTGGCGCGCCTAATTGCCGTCAAGGGCTCAAGGTGGCGGTAGCCACGGTGGGCGCAGTATTGCCGGGTGATTTCAAAATCAAGGCTGCCAAACTGCGTGGCGAGCCGTCTGAAGGCATGCTGTGTTCTTTCTCCGAACTGGGGATTTCCGAGGATCATAGCGGCATTATCGAACTGCCGTCCGATGCACCGTTGGGTACTGACATCCGCGAATATCTGAAATTGGATGACCATACCATTGAAATCAGCGTAACCCCTAACCGTGCCGACTGTCTGGGCATTTTGGGGGTAGCGCGTGACGTTGCAGTATTAAATGCAATGGAACTGACTACGCCGACGACTGAACCGGTGTCCGCTACGATTGCCGATCAATTCCCGATTCAGGTTGAAGCGAGCGATGCCTGCCCACGTTATTTGGGGCGAGTGGTCAAAGGTATCAATGTGAAAGCGGCTACGCCGTTATGGATGCGTGAAAAACTGCGCCGTTGTGGTATCCGCTCCATCGATCCGGTTGTGGATGTCACTAACTATGTCTTGCTGGAACTGGGTCAGCCGATGCATGCGTTCGACCTTAATCGTCTGGAAGGCGGTATTGTGGTACGCATGGCGAAAGAAGGGGAAACCCTGCGCCTGTTAGACGGCACTGACGCCACCCTGAGCGCTGACACACTGGTGATTGCCGATCATCAAAAAGCGCTGGCGATGGGGGGGATTTTCGGTGGTGAGCATTCCGGCGTAAATGGTGGCACGCAAGATGTGCTGCTGGAATGCGCCTATTTTAATCCGTTGTCGATTACAGGGCGTGCCCGCCGTTATGGTCTGCATACAGATGCATCACATCGCTATGAGCGTGGTGTGGATCCGGCATTGCAGTATCAGGCAATCGAGCGTGCGACGCGTCTGCTACTGGATATTTGCGGTGGTGACGCTGGCCCGGTCGTGGATGTGAGCAGTGAGAAAGATTTACCGGCATGCGCGACCATCACGTTGCGTCGCGAAAAGCTAGATCGGTTGATTGGTCATGAGATTTCCGATGAGAAAGTTAGCGATATTCTGAACCGTTTGGGTTGTCAGGTGACGAAAACCGCTGATGGCTGGCAGGCGGTGGCGCCGAGCTGGCGTTTCGATATGGCTATCGAGGAAGATTTGGTAGAAGAAGTGGCGCGTATTTACGGCTACAACAATATTCCGAATATTCCTACTCAAGCGCCGCTGAAGATGACGCAACATCGCGAAGCGAGTCTGACGCTTAAGCGTGTGAAAACGTTGTTGGTAGATCGCGGTTTTCAGGAAGCGATCACATACAGCTTCGTTGATCCTAAGATTCAGTCGCTGATTCATCCCGGTGAAGAGGCGCTGATTCTGCCGAGCCCGATTTCGGTAGAAATGTCCGCTATGCGCCTGTCTCTGTGGAGTGGGTTGTTGGGGGCTGTGGTGTATAACCAGAACCGTCAACAAAGCCGTCTGCGCGTGTTTGAGAGCGGTTTACGCTTTGTTCCGGACCAGAGCGCCGATTTGGGTGTGCGTCAGGAAACCATGCTGGCAGGGGTTATCACGGGGACTCGCTACGAAGAGCATTGGGATCTGGCACGCCAGACCGTTGACTTCTATGATTTAAAAGGCGATTTGGAAGCGGTATTGGCATTGACTGGGAAACTGTCTGCGATTGAGTTTCGCGCAGAGAGTCACTCAGCATTGCACCCAGGGCAGAGCGCGGCTATCTATCTGGCTGGCGAGCGTATCGGTTATATCGGTGTTGTTCACCCGGAACTGGAGCGCAAGCTGGACTTGAACGGCCGTACCGTGGTGTTTGAAGTGCTGTGGGATAAGCTGGCTGATCGTGTGGTGCCAGAGGCGGCGGACATTTCTCGTTTCCCGGCAAACCGTCGTGATATTGCTGTGGTAGTGGCTGAAAGCGTGCCTGCTGGCGACGTTTTGAACGAGTGCAAGAAAGTTGGCGCAAATCAGTTAGTTGGCGTAAACTTATTTGACGTGTACCGGGGCAAGGGCGTAGCGGAAGGGTATAAGAGTCTTGCTATCAGTCTGGTATTGCAGGATACCGCTCGTACACTGGCAGAAGAGGAAATTGCTGCTACCGTTGCGCAATGTGTAGCAGTACTAAAACAGCGATTCCAAGCATCCTTGAGGGATTAACCTATGGCGCTTACTAAAGCTGAAATGTCTGAATACCTGTTTGAAAAGCTTGGGCTCAGCAAACGGGATGCCAAAGAGCTCGTCGAGTTGTTTTTCGAAGAAGTACGGCGCGCTCTGGAAAATGGTGAGCAGGTTAAGTTGTCGGGGTTTGGCAACTTTGACTTGCGGGACAAGAACCAGCGCCCGGGACGTAACCCAAAAACCGGCGAAGATATTCCGATTACGGCGCGTCGGGTCGTTACGTTCCGTCCAGGGCAAAAATTAAAGAGCAGAGTGGAAAACGCGTCACCCAAAGAGTCCTGATTTGACAAAAAGGCCGCATTAGCGGCCTTTTCCTTTTACAGAATCGTCTGAAAATGGTGTAGTCGATTCAGGCTTTTTTACTACTTGAGCTGAACTACTGGCGCTGAACGACTTTTCGCAGAACTATTTGCGTGGGCGTTGCGGCGCGGCAGGCGCAGGCTTGCGGTCATCTAACAGATGTCGGATGGCCAGTATCGGATGGTGCAACAACATTCTTGGCCCGGCCCATCGCATGACAACCTTGATCTCCTCTCGCTTCGCAGGCTGATAGCAATGGATCGGACACTGTTTGCAGGCGGGTTTATTTTCTCCGTAGTAACATTTTTTTAGCCGGTTTAAGGCGTAGTCCTGCAGCCTGATATAATAATCCGTATCATCGGCAGGGGCTGGAAAGGTACGTTCATACAACGTGATCATTGCCTGAATGGTACGGATTTCCCGTTGAATGCGTTTGCCGGAGGAAGAAGACATCGCTGTGCTCCCATGGTGATCATTAAGTTGCATAATAAATGCATTTTAATCGAGAAACACAATCCTGTCGCCGTTTAAGGTGCTCCACGTGTCGCCAGCCAGGATAGCAGCGACCCCAACGTCACCATGATAACGCCTTGCCAGAACGCCACCGAAGGGGTGGTTTGTAGCCACAGCGTTGCCATCAGCGTCGTCAGTATCGGGGTAAAATAAGATGCCGTTGCCAGCAATGCCATGTTGCCGCGTTGAATGCCGGTATCCCACGCGGCATAGGCCAATGCCGTTGAACCGCCGATAAATAGCAATTCGAGCAGAGTGCGCATCGAGAAAGTACGCATCGAGAAAGAGAATGTCGGCGCGTCACTGTGCAGATATTGTCCCCATAACACCACCGCCGTGACGATGAAAAACAGCAGTATGCCACTTTTGCCATTACCGAAACGGCGCGAGATATTGCAGTACAGCGCCCAGACCAGCGCAGCGGCCAGCGCCATGCAATAAGCCAGTGGGTTGCTGCTGACATTCTGCCACATCAGGGTGGGAGTCCAGTCACCGTTACCTTTCAGAATCCATAGAATACCGACTATCGACAGGGCAAGGCCCGGCCACAGCCATAATCGAGTTTTCTGTTGATTGATAAACAGTGAAAACAGAATGGTCAGGCAAGGCCACAGGTAATTAATCATTCCCAGCTCCATTGCCTGCAGACGGTTTTGTGCCATCCCAATCGACAATGAAAAACAGATTTCGTAGCTGACGAATAAGGCTCCGCCGAGTAGCAGGTAGATTCTGGCATGAGTACGAAAGGTGGGGCGATGCCCGAACAACAGCAAGCATATCGCGCTGGTCGTGTAAATCATGGCCGCGCCGCCTAGCGCACCGAGTGCTTCGGTCAGACTACGGATCACCCCAACAGAGGTGCTCCAGAGGACGATTGCCAGTAAACCAGCTAGCGTAGCGCGACGAGGGGTTATGGGTATCATTAGTGGTTATCGACTATCATGGTTATTGATTATCAATGGTTATTTATTATCAATAGTTATTGGCTATCACGTGGCAAGAAAGCGGGCAGATGCCAGTGAGTCGCACCTGCCCGGGGAGATTAACGTGGTGAAGGCTATTAACGCCAGAAGTCGTCAAAAACGGTAATTGGCGGGCGGCGTTTATGCTCGGTTCTGCGATACCAACCTTCAATAACCGCGACGTCAATCGGATCAAGCTGTTTGCCTTCCAGATAATCGTCAATTTTCTCGTACGTGATGCCGAGAGCCATCTCATCCGGTAAGGAGGGACGATCATCTTCCAGGTCTGCCGTTGGTGCCTTGGTATAAAGGTGGGACGGGCAACCCAGCAGCGTGAGTAAGGCTTTACCTTGCCGTTTGTTGAGACGGAAAATCGGGTTAATGTCGGTGCCGCCATCACCGTACTTGGTGAAAAACCCGGTGACGGCTTCCGCTGCATGGTCGGTACCCACGACCAATCCAGCGTTCATGCCAGCGATGCTGTACTGTGCTTTCATGCGCTCACGCGCTTTTTCGTTGCCTTTGACGAAGTCAGACAACTCGATGCCGATAGCGCGCAGCGTCGCTTCACTGGCATCTACCGCCGGTTTGATATTGACTGTCAGCACCTGATCAGGCTCGATAAACTGAATCGCATCCTGACAGTCCTGCTCATCGGCTTGCACGCCATACGGTAACCGTACCGCAATAAAGCGATAATCGGCTTTGCCGGTTTCCTGGCGCAACTCGGTGATAGCGGTCTGGCATAATTTGCCGGTTAGTGTCGAATCCTGCCCGCCGCTGATCCCCAGTACCAGGCTTTTGACGAACGGGTGCGCCTTAAGATAATTCTTTAAAAAATCAACGCTCACCCGAATTTCCTGTGCCGGATCAATCGCGCTTTTTACCCCGAGCGCCCGAATGATTTCTTTCTGTAATGACATGTCCACCCCCTACTGAACCTATTGATGTGCCAGAACAATTACTCACATCGCCAAAGAGTAACGTTAATTCCGACGGAGTAAAAGAACAAGAAAAAGCCGGTGGCTTTACAGTGATTCGGGGGCTTTTTCGCCAATTATCAGCCTGTTGAAAGACAATAAGGGATTTGAAAAAGCTGTGGTGGCTATCTAGTCTTAGCAATACCGATAGCGAATGAGTGAGGTCATTCCATGAAGAAGCGTGATTTATTCCTGTGTATCGCAGCAAGTACCCTGATGCTCACTGGGTGTGTGGCTTACGATCGTGCAGAAAATTTTTTCACTAAACCGGTGGTGAAGGACGTGAAAAAAGGCATGAGCCGTCAGGAGGTGAACCAGATTGCCGGGCCTGCATCGACGCAAGCCACGATGCTTCATGCTCGGGGAACCTGTAATACTTATGTGCTAGGTACCCGCGACGGTAAGGTGCAGTATTACTTTGTCAGCTTTGATGAGACCGGACATGTACTGAACAAGGGGTTCCAGAGTTGCCAGGAATACGACACCAATCCAAAATTCTAAGTGGTAAAAACCATGCCGACGCGAGGAATACCCGTGTTGCCGGCATGGTTTTATAACATTACGACAGGGATTAGCGGTGAGTTAACACCGTATCATCATCCGTGTTAAACACGGCTTTATCGGTTTGTCTGAGCAACTGGCTGGTCACGGTGCCTGCTGTCATAGAGCCGCTGACGTTCAGTGCGGTACGGCCCATATCGATGAGCGGTTCAATCGAAATCAGCAGTGCCACCAGTGTTACGGGTAAGCCCATGGCTGGCAGGACAATCAACGCAGCGAAGGTGGCTCCGCCGCCAACCCCCGCGACACCGGCTGAACTGAGCGTGACAATGCCAGCCAGCGTGGCTATCCACATTGGGTCCCACGGATTGATACCGACCGTTGGGGCGACCATGACGGCCAGCATCGCCGGATATAACCCCGCGCAACCATTCTGACCGATGGTGGTACCAAACGACGCGGCAAAGCTCGCAATAGATTCTGGTACGCCGATACGGCGCGTCTGCGCTTCGATATTCAGCGGGATAGTGGCTGCGCTGGAACGGCTGGTGAACGCGAAGCTCAGCACCGGCCAGACTTTGCGGTAGAAGCGGGCAGGATTGATGCCCGTCAACGCCAGTAACACGGCATGCACGCCAAACATTAACCCCAGACCAAGATAGGATGCCACAACAAAGCCGCCGAGCTTGAGGATATCTTGCAGGTTAGAGCTGGCGACCATTTTGGTCATCAATGCCATCACGCCATAAGGTGTGAGGCGCATAACCAAACGGACTAGCTTCATTACCCAGGATTGTAAGGTATCAATCGCCGTCAGTACGCGTTCGCCTTTCACCGCATCGTCTTTGACCAGGTGCAGGGCGGCGACACCAAGGAAGGCCGCGAAAATGACCACGCTGATGATTGACGTCGGGTTGGCGCCGGTCAGGTCGGCAAACGGGTTTTTCGGAATAAATGACAGCAGCAGTTGTGGTACGTTCAGGTCTGCGACCTTACCAACATAACTCGTCTGGATAGTCGATAGCCGTGCGGTTTCCTGTGAGCCTTGCACCAGCCCTGAAGCGGTAAGTCCAAACAGGTTGGTCACAAAGATACCGATTAAAGCGGCGATCAGCGTGGTAAACAGCAACGTACCGAGAGCCAGCAGGCTTATTTTCCCCAACGATGACGCGTTATGTAAGCGCGCCACTGAATTAAGAATCGACACGAACACCAGCGGCATCACGATCATTTGCAGTAATTGCACGTAGCCGTTGCCAACGATGTTGAACCAGGCGATGGATTGTTTGATGACCGGGTTGTCATCACCATAAATCAGGTGTAATACCAGTCCAAACAGAACGCCAGTGACCAGACCCAGCAGTACCTTTTTAGACAGACTCCAGCTTTTATTACCGCCATACCCTAGTGCGAAAAGTAGCATAGCAAAAACAAGCACATTGATTATCAGCGGAAAATTCATCCCACTACTCCTTTTTTAATGTTTATCACCGCTACGGTCAGAAGAAACGTAGCCAGCGCAGTAGAATAACAGGTCTTTTATATTGCGGTTATAGAGATAACTAACATTGATTAAACCGAATGGAATAACGAGGTTGGCGTTGATTTAACGCATCAGTAGTTCATGCAATTGTTGGCCGAATTGCTGCAACCAGCGCGCAGGTTCGCCGTAGTGCCAGGATTCCAGCGGTTGTTGTGGTTGCCATAACATAAACAGAATAAGGCCTACACACAGTATGCGCTCCAGTTGGTTTCCTTTATCACTATTGAGAATGGGCAGACGAAAGCGCCAGCGGCACGGCCATAACAGTGGTACGCCAGCGGTCGTCAACATATCTGCGACGATGTGGCTTAAATACCCAACGATCATGGCATGGTAAACATCACCCGGTAAGGGCCAGTCGACCGGTAGCCGGGTACGAATAACATAAACGCCGACCAATATCGCCAGCAGGCTATGTGTAAAACCACGGTGACCACACAACCTGGCAATCGGCACGGAAATCCATTTCAGGCGCTGGCCCAGAATCGACTTTGGGTGATCGATGTCCGGTAACAGGGCCGTTAGCATAGCGGCGGGAATAATATGCCACCAGTCGCCCGTTGCCAGAGCGGGCGAGAGTTCTGCTTTCTTTGCAAAGATTGCGCTGGCTACGGCAAACAGGAGGTGGCCTTCCGCGGTCATGAAACATCTCAAAAACTGTCATTTTATACAGTATAAGAGATTGTAACGATCGACGAAAGGTGTGACGCTGTAACCAGTTATGTTTTATCTGGTTGATTCCCGGTCTTTTTATCTAATTGCAGTGATTTTATCCAGTTATTTAATAACTGTGGCCACATAGCTACAGGTAGTCCGGTTGTCCCTCGGATACCAAAACCATGTTTCCCTTGTTCAAACAGATGAATTTCAGCCGGAATGCCGTGCTCTCGCAGTGCTGCCAGCATCACCAGGCTGTTGTCTACTGGCACCGAGGGGTCATCAATCGCATGTACCAAAAATGTCGGTGGCGTTTGCGTACTGACCTGTTTTTCTGCGGAATAACGCTGAATTTGTGCGTCGCTGGGGTGGGAACCTATCAGCGCTTTGCGCGAGCCCGGGTGAGCAATATGTTCCTGCATAGAGATGACGGGGTACATCAGCATCATAAAGTCGGGGCGGGCGCTGGCGTAGTCTATTTCGTCCTGAGCCGGATAAACGGTTTGTGCAAAACGGGTACCCAGGCTGGCTGCAACATGCCCGCCCGCAGAAAATCCCATCACGCCGATATGGTGCGGGTTAATGCGCCATTGTGCAGCATGGGTACGCAAAGTGCGGATCGCGCGTTGAGCATCGGCCAGTGGCGCATCGGCACCTTCCTGATGGCCATCGGCTGGCATACGGTAGGTCATAACGAACAGGGTATAACCTTGTTGAGTGAAATACGGTGCCAGGTCACTGCCTTCTTTATCCAGTACAACACGCTGGTAAGAGCCGCCAGGGGTAATTAATAGGGCGGTACCGTTAGGGTTTTCTGGCGCATAAACCGTGATTTCTGGTCGGCGTATGCCGGTTACGGCACGGTCTGGCAGTGTGGGATCTTTGCTGCGCTCAACCACTTGCTGCTGTACTGACGATGTGACCGCACCGGGAGCGTCGCCTTGCGGCCATACCGGGAAGGTGGTGTCGGCGAAGGTAAGTCCACTGACAGACATGATAAGTGTTCCTGTAATGAATTTGCCTAGTGACATAGCCGTTTATCCATGGTGTTTATTGGGTCAGTATGACGGTGGTGGGGATAAAAAAACAGGTAAACATTTCATCGAAGAGAATAAAATGTTTACCCAAACTGGCGAGTAAAATTATTTCCCATAAAGGGAAACAGGCACAGAAATTTAAAATGACGAATTGATGGTTTGGTTAATTCCTGGCAGATATTAACCTGGATAATAAAAATGTCGCACTAATAACACGGTTATTATCCGTTTTGACGCAATATTCCAGATGTCGTGGTCAGTGAATTAGAAACTGTACTGCACACCGACGCGGTAACGCGTTTGACGTTCGTCGGTGGATTTAGAACCAGCAACGTTACCCACTTCAACATAAGGTTTCCAATTCTTGTCCCATTTATAAGACAATTTCACGTTATGAGTGATTTCATAATCATCGTTATCGGCAAGAACAACTTCACCTGAGGTGGCTTTTTTATATTCCAGCTCGTAACCGATGGTGTAAACCTGCAGGAAGGTATAATCGATATTACCGGTTAAGGTATAACCTTTGTCTGTCGTATTATCCTTACCAATATTGCCACTATTACGTTTGAAGTAAGGACGATAACGTAACGCGACGGAAAAATCATCGGTGACATTAGCGCGACCGCGAATGTAAGGGCGATAGTTGTTGCCGGATGATCCTGATTCTAAAGACAAACCTGGCTCGATAGAAAAGGTGTTATTGAATTTATAAACATAGCTGGCAATCACCTCAGTACCGTTGCTGACTTGCTCATTGAAGGGCTTATCCGGCGTTTTGTCATTGCTGGATTGCGCCCATTTCACTTCGGAAGATAATCCGAAGCCATTAGCAAAGCGATGAGCAATTGTCAGACGGTCTTTATGGCCCGCTTTAGCGGTATCCTGCATTTCATGACGATAATCGATGGATACAGCTAAAGCGTTAACGCTAACCAGAGATGCAACAGCCAAAGTTAATAATTTAATCTTCATTGTATTTTCCCTATATATATACAGATAAAGAAAAGAATAAAAAAAATAAAATCGATGTGTTCTTATGGAACGAGTTCTATTTTATGGATTATTTAATTTCGTTTTGTGATCTTGATCTTTTAGAATCACAATAAATTCAAAATCATTTCAAATTGTGACGATGATCGACATAATGATTCATTTTGTTTCAATTTAAATAAAAAAAAGCCCCGGCTTGGCGCACGGGGCTTTAAATAGAAAATCAAATGGCAATTATTCTTTCATTGCACGTTTCAGAATACGATCAGCCTGACGTTGGAAATATTTAGCCGTTTCTTCCACGGATTTCTGACCATAATCGATATATTGAATGGCATCACCAAATAATGCGACAATTTGTGGGTCATCGAAATAAGGTGATGTCTTGGTTTCATGTGGTAAAGACAATGCCAGATTCAGACCAGCAACTGACGGATCGTTATCTTTGATCACACCATCAGCACGCAATTGAGCAACGGCTGCTTTGCTCAACGGCACGCCACGCTCCAGACCCAGTGCCTGGATCCCTTCCTTGCTGTTCAACAGATAGTTGATCAGCATGGCCGCTTCTTTCGGATGCTTGCTGGATTTGCCGATGGACAACATCTGGGCAGGTTTGAAGAACAGCCCTGCCTCTTTAGCGCCTGGCAGCATGGGGTAGGAGCCTAACTCCAGTTTTGCCGGTGGCTGCAGGTTGTCGGAGTATTTGGTGATGGTGGAGTTCCACATGTAAGTGCCGCCCCATTCACCCGCAATCCATGGCTTCATTTCATACATGTTGCTCTTGCCAAACGAAGCGTAGTACTTCGCAGACGGCATGACGTGGGAATCAACCAGCTTTTTATACGTCTCGAAGAATTCTACCCACTGTGCGTCGGTATAAGAGAATTTCTTGTTCTTCTCGTCTACCGCCGGGATGTTGTATTTCTGAACCATGTAGGAGTTCAGCAGTGCCAGGGAGTCCTGATGCTCTAATACCAGCGGGTAGAATTGGTCGCCCAGTTTTTCCTTGAAGACTTTACCGGCGTTCATTAACTCATCCCAGTTTTTCGGGTAAGTTAAGCCGGATTTCTTCCAGGTTTCGATGTTGTAATAGAACACACGAGCTGTCACCGAGATCGGAATCCCGTTCAGTTTGCCGTCTACCGTCGTGGCCTGCAGTTCTTTCGCGTCAAATTGCGACAGATCCAATACGTCTTTCACTTTGTTCAGGTCGTAGAAACCATCACCCGTGCGGGAGAAAATCGGCAGCCAGTTCCAGTTGGTCTGCATCACATCCGGTTCGGTATTGCCCGCGATTTGGGTAGTCAGGCGGGACAGGTGACCATCCCAGCCGGTGTATTCTGCTTTAACTTTGATGTCCGGGTACTTTTTCTGGAATTCCTCGATGGCTTTCAGTGTCACCTGGTGACGACCGTTACCGCCCCACCATGACATGCGCAGGTCAACCTGGTCAGCAGCAAAAGACTGGTGCGCCATCAGCGCCAGAGAAGAGGCAATTAATGTCCGTAGGATCACTTTTTTCATCGGTTATACTCCTGTTAGAGAGAGATATTTTGTTCTGTTTTTGCATCAAAGATATGGCATTTATCCATATCAAATTTGAAATACACCTGGCGATGCATGCTGTTGTTGATAATCGTCCGCGCTTCATCTGACGGCATACGACTGGTCAACTCAAACCCATCAACCTTGATGTACATAAAGAACTCGTGGCCCATGTTTTCGGCACGTACCAGATCTCCCTGGAAGTGGCCGCCATCGAAAGGTGTTTCCGATACCGTGACGTATTCAGGGCGAACGCCGAAGCAGATATCTTTACCCACATAATTGCGGACTTTATCCTGCTTGGATTGATTCAAACTCATGGTGTATTGGCCGACCTGCAATGAGATCTGACCGTTTTCTTCCAACAGTTTGCCCGGCTTGATGTTCATTTCTGGCGCACCGATAAAACCGGCGACAAACATGTTTTTCGGGAAGTGATACAGGTTATCCGGCGTATCTACCTGCATGATGTGACCCAGCTTCATGACACAAATGCGATCGCCCATCGTCATGGCCTCGGTCTGGTCATGGGTCACGTAGACGCTGGTAGCGGGATGACCACTCTTTTTCAACTGTTTATGCAAATCTGAGATACGGATACGCATTGAGGCACGTAGCTTGGCATCCAGGTTGGAGAGTGGTTCATCGAACAGGAATACATCCGGTTTTTTCACGATAGCGCGGCCTACCGCCACACGCTGCGCCTGACCGCCGGATAGCTGCCGTGGCAGACGATCCATCAATTCTTCCAGTTCCAGAATTTTGGCTGCTTCATTCACCTGTGCTTCGATCTTGTCTTTCGGCATCTTGCTAAGTTTCAGGCCGAAGGCCAGGTTTTCGCGAACCGTCATGTGCGGGTAGAGCGCGTAGTTCTGGAACACCATCGCGATACCGCGATCTTTCGGTGCCAGATTGTTGACGATCTTGTCGCCGATACGAACTTCACCGCCGCTGATGGTTTCCAGACCGGCCAGCATGCGCAGGGTAGTGGACTTGGCACAACCAGACGGCCCGACGATGACCATGAACTCGCCATCTTTGATCGTCAGGTCGATACCGTGAACTGCTTTGAAACCGTTGGAGTAAACTTTTTCCAGTTTGTTGAAAATGACTTCAGCCATGATAATTCCTCAATTAACCTTTAATTCCGCTGCTGGTAACGCCCTGAACGAAGTAGCGCTGAGCCATGAAGAAAATGATGATGGACGGCAGAATGGAGATGCTTGCCATTGCCAGAATTTCGTTCCACGGTGCGCCTTCCGTTACGTCGATAGACATTTTCAACGCCAGCGCAATCGGGTATTTGTCGACGCTGTAAACGTAAATCAGCGGGCCGATAAAGTCGTTCATTGACCACATGAACTGGAACAGCGCGACCGAGATGATGGCCGGTTTCAGAATCGGCACCACGACATACCACAGTACCTGCCAGGAGTTGCAGCCATCGATCTGTGCGGCTTCTTCCATGTCACGCGGTACACCACGCAGGAACTGAATCAGCATGAAGACAAAGAATCCCTGGGTGGCGAACGCGACCGGCACATACAACGGCAGATAGCTGTTCAGCATGCCCATTTCACGGAACATGATGTACTGCGGAATCAGCAAAACGGTGCTTGGCAACAGCATGGTGCCGATCAGCGTGGCGAACCAAAAGTTCTTCCACGGAATCTCGAACCGGGCAAAGCCGTAAGCCACGATGGTGGAGGAAATTACCGTCAACACTACCTTCGGAATCACATACTTGAAGGTATTGATCATGTAGTGACCGAAGTTGTATTCGGTGCCGGTTTTCCAGCCATTGATAAAACCATCCCAGGTGGCGTGAGTCGGCCACAGACTGAGTGTCGTGAAAATTTCATGGTTCGGTTTAAACGACGCTGAGAACATCCACGCCAGCGGATAGAGCATCAGGATGCCGACTGCCAACAAAATGATGTAGCGGATGCTGGCGCTGATTTTTTCACGGCGCAGCGTGCGACGAACTTCTTCTGCAGCGATGTCCTGCGCAGACAGTGGAGAATGAATATCAGCCATTTTTTCCTCCTTTATCAGCGGAATAGAACACCCAGTATTTAGACGATTTGAAGGAGATAGCGGCGAAGACGGCTACCACCAGGAACAGCACCCATGCCAGCGCAGCACCGTACCCCATATCGAAATACTTGAACGCGGTATCGTAGATATAGAGCGAGAACAGATAGGTGTAGTGAGTTGGCCCACCGCCGGTAATCACGTAGGGCGCAGTAAACTCCTGGAACGCCTGCGTTGTCTGCATGATGAAGTTGAAGAAGATAACCGGCGTAATCAGCGGTACGGTGACCTTCAGGAACATCTGCCATTTCGAGGCGCCATCGATCATCGCCGCTTCATATTGGGATTGCGGCACGTTCTGCAGAGCAGCCAGGAAGATAACCATCGCGGAACCGAACTGCCAAACACGCAGCAAGGTAACCGACATTAACGCCAGTGAGGGTTCGCCCAGCCAGTTAACCGGGTCTAAACCGAAGACGCCGATAAAGCTATTCAGTAACCCATCAATGGCGAACAGGGCGCGCCACAATACGGCGATAGCCACGCTGCTACCGAGAATTGACGGCACATAATAAGCGGTACGGAAAAAACCGATGCCACGTAACTTGAAGTTCAGCACGAAGGCGATAAGCAGTGCGAAAATCAGTTTCAGCGGAATGGTCAGGAACACATAAGCAAACGTTACTCCCATGGATTTCCAGAAAAGATCGTCCTCCATAAACATCCGGTGGTAATTTTCCAGGCCGGTGAAGGTGGGCGGACTCATTAAATCGTATTCAGTAAAACTGAGTACGAACGATGAAAGAAAGGGAAAAGCGGTAAAGACTATCAGCCCTATTATATAGGGGGAGATATAAGCTAACCCCAGCATTCTGTTTTCATTCATAATGCTTACCTACTTTTGTAATGGTGAGTCTGTAAAAATAAAATCAATGAATTAGTTTTTCTGGGTAAATAAACTCCGTGTCATAAATAACCCGGCTTTCTCCATTAATCCGATAATCGCCATGGATATATCCCCCCTGGGTTAATATCGTAGGAATTTCCTGCCATTTATTTCTGCAGGCGGCGATCAACGTCAACAGAATGGCAGGGAAGGGATCATCAATGCGTACATAACGATGGTGTTCAGAGCGCACAAATAAACCGTGGTGGAAATGGCGCTTAAATAAAATTTCTGCCATTTGCCAGGCATATTCAGCCCATTGTGCCGATTGCTGGGTGTGCGCCAGTTCGGTAATAGCCAACAACAGGAAAGGTGAGGCAGATTGATGAAAGCCTTCTTTTTCCAGCCGTGACAGCATCGTCATGATCAACGTATACAGGTCGCTATCGTGACTCAGTCGCCAGGCGCGGACTAATGGCAGCAGATAATCGCCTTCCAGTGGAAACGGCTTTAACACCGTACCCGCCTTGCCGTAGTAGCCATCGCGTTTGAAGCAGTAGCCGGTCATGTCCTGGCCGTCGTTCCACATTGGTCGCAGGCTATTGCTGTCGACATCGTAAGCGTATTGGTAGTAGTTTTTCAGGCCAGTGATGACCCAGGTGAGCGTTTCGGCGTCAGGGCGGTGTTGTAAAATATCGAGCATCGCCAGAGGGTTATCGATCAGCAATGGCCGCATGTCGCGGAACAACACGTTAGCTTCGCGGGCAATGGCACCAAATTCCGGACCAAACTGCCGCTGCGCACGGTCGCCGAACCAGGATTGGGTTTGATTGTCATCAGCCGGTACGGGCTGGCGCTGCAATGGCGAACTGAATTGGTAAACCGGCATACCGGTTTCCGGGTTACGCGCCAACACATACTGGCGGTAGAGGTGTTTACCCCAATCAGCCGCGTGAGTATCACCGCTGTGGCGAGCATAAGCGAAAGCGGCATAGATCAGGTCAGTACCGGCATTCACGAAGGTTAGCCCTTTGGTTAACGGGAGTTCCGGCCACCTGGCAGGGTCGACGACATCATGCCGTGCATGTTCAAAGACCTGGGGATCGCGTACCTTGGCGTAATCGCCGTGGCGCCCTAAATCCAGACTATCCCAATTTTCTACATGTGCGTTCCAGAATCCCTGAATAAAATGATGGGTTTTCTCAGGATTGACCTGATACAGGAATTCGTAATAGGGAAGGTGGTGTTTTAATTCATGTACCAGAGATTTTGATTCTGGCCCTTCACTGGCTAATGTGTCGAGATGAATAAAACGATGGCCGCCCCAGTAAAAAAGTCCGCTATTTTCATCGACAAAATGGTCTAGAAAATATTCACATTGAGCAAAAGCGGACTGGCGATATTTTTCTGTTTCTGTGACTGCGCTCATGGATATTAATAAACGCAGCCAATTTTGCTGACTGGCGAAGTTAGAAATCGGTGCATCATGACCATCGGGAAACCGCCAGACAACGGGAGATTGTGTTTTTATCTCAAATCCGTCAGCCAATAACGGCGTGGGATTGACCGCGCTGTGAGCGTATTGCTGAATCTTTTCAATGTGGCTGTTAATCGCCGATAACCACTGGTCGATTTGCCATTTTCTGCTGGTGTTCAAATCAGTAAAAATACTCATGGACTACCTTCTTGCAGAACTGGAAGAAACAGTTCCTTATAAATAGAAACATTGTTTTGATTGATTATATTGCCCAAGTTATATTTTCGTCATGTGCTCAGTATCGAAAGTGTGATCAAAGTCGGAACGTTGTTTTGAAAATTTTTTATGGAGAATTTGGAAACCGGGTGGGAAGGAGTGGAAAGAGTAACTTGCTGATAGATAAAAGAAAGGCACAATACTAAATTGTGCCTTTATCCATAAAGAAATTTTGTGGAAAATTAGCGAGCCAGCCAGCCGCCGTCGACCGCGATGGTGTAACCGTTCACATAATCGGAGGCGCTGGATGCCAGGAACACGGCCGGACCTTGCAAATCCTGCGGCAGACCCCAGCGGCCAGCCGGGATACGATCCAGGATTTCTTTGCTGCGGTCTTGGTCAGCACGCAACTGCTGGGTGTTGTTGGTTGCCATGTAACCAGGGGCGATAGCGTTTACATTAATATTGTGTTTTGCCCATTCGTTGGCCAGCAGGCGGGTGATCCCCATGACGGCGCTCTTGGACGCGGTGTAAGACGGTACGCGGATGCCACCCTGGAAAGACAGCATGGAGGCGATATTAATAATTTTACCGCCATGACCCTGTTTGATGAACTGACGGGCAACGGTCTGTGACATGAAGAACACGCTCTTGATGTTCAGATTCATCACATCGTCCCAGTTCTTTTCACTGAACTCGATGGCGTCTTCACGGCGGATGATGCCAGCGTTGTTAACCAGAATGTCCACTTTACCGAACTCAGCAACGGCTTTTTCCACCAGTGCAGCATGGCCAGAGATATCGCTCATATCAGCGGTCAGGCTGAGGAAACGACGGCCTGTGGCAGTGACTTTTTCGATGGTTTCTTTCGGCTCAACGATGTTGACGCCGACGATGTCACAGCCTGCTTCTGCCAGACCGACAGCCATACCCTGACCCAGACCGGTATCACAACCCGTGATCAGTGCCACTTTGCCCTGTAAATTGAATGCATCTAGAATCATAGCTTTAATCTCTCTGTAAACGACATGTTTTGTCGTGAGCTTGTTACTGTAGGGAAATACCGGTTATACCCGTCATTTTTCAGGTTGCCGGTCGAGTGGCTGCGTTCACCATCCCCACTACGGGACACGGATTTGCCTGCTTGCCGCTTTCCTGCAACGCGAAATCTGGTGGGTAAGCTGCTAGCGCAATTCGCTAACTTTGACGTGATCCATGTCTGAGAAAACCTGATTCTCGCCAACCATACCCCAGATAAAGGTGTAGCGTTTGGTGCCTACACCAGAATGAATCGACCAGCTCGGTGAAATCACCGCCTGTTCGTTGTGAACCAAAATATGACGCGTTTCCTGTGGTTGCCCCATCATGTGAAACACGGCCGTTTCCTCGTCCATATCAAAATAGAAATACACCTCCATACGGCGCTCATGGGTATGACATGGCATGGTGTTCCACAGGCTGCCTTCCGCCAGTTTGGTCAGACCCATTGTGAGCTGGCAGGTCGGTAACACATCAGGAACGATATATTTGTTGATGGTACGACGGTTGCTGGTCGCGTCATCTCCGACGGTTTGGGGAGAAGCATCAGCCGCGGTAATCTTGCGTGTTGGATAAGTGGTGTGAGCAGGCGCGCTGTTATAGTAGAAGCGAGCCGGGGCGGATGGGTCTACGCTGGTAAAACGGACATCCCGTGCGCCTTTGCCAATGTAAATCGCTTCTTCGTGACCAATTTCATAGCGCTCGCCGTCAACGCTGACTACGCCGTTGCCGCCGATATTGATGGCGCCCAATTCACGACGCTCAAGAAAATAGCTGACGCCCAATTGTTTCCCCACGTCTTCGCCTATCGTCACCACCTGATGGACGGGCATAACGCCGCCTACGATGATTCTGTCAATATGGCTATAAGTCATGGTACAGGCGTCTGCATCAAAAACGCGTTCGATCAGAAATTCGCGCCGCAGGCCAGCAGTATCAAGCTGGCGGGCGTGGTCGCTGTGGATGCTCTGACGGACTTGCATGGTTGCTCCTCGCTTTCAGATAGACATCAGGCCGAGGCCTGACAGGAAAGCGCCGGGCGGAACAGGTCACCTTGCGTGGCAGTGACAACGTCACCTGAACCTTTTTTGCCCGGTTCTTTCGTGTTATGGCGCGATAATAGTGTGGTTGAGATGTGAATTCAATAAAAATGAAATAATGTTTTATTTATTTCTTGAGAGACGTCATGGTTTTGCTTATTTTATGTTTAATCTGATGCCGTTGTTACTAGAATAGCGGCATGACCCCTTTGTGTGACCTTGTTCACATCAGGGAAGCACGTTGTATTATCTTTGAGGAGAAAGCATGAGAAGGTACTTTATTGACGACGAAACGCCGTGGGAAGAACTGGGCGGCGGTATCAAACGTAAAATCATCACCTGGAGTGATGACCTGATGATGGTGTGCGTCCATTTTGCCAAAGGCGCTATCGGTACGCCGCACACGCACGACATCCATGATCAGATAGCCTATGTCGCGGCAGGTAGCTTCGAAGTGGTGATCGAAGGTGAAAAGCGCATTCTCAAAACTGGCGATGCTTACATGGCGGTGAAGCATGAAATGCACGGTGTGGTATCGCTGGAAGAAGGTAGCGTACTGATTGACACCTTCTCGCCAAAACGTGCCGATTTCCTCTAAGTTTTTCGCATAATCTGCGTTCTTCGATTTATTTTCTTCTATTCATTAAGGTGTCGGCGGCGGTGTCGACACCTTGCTTATATCCTGTTCTTATGTTCTGCTTCTCATCGTCTGGATGGCTATCGTAGTCGAAAATAGGTAGCCGGGTGGCCGGGAAAGAAAACGTTGACTCTGTTAAAACCTGAAGTACCCTGCTAACGGGTTTTATGGGTCTACACTTTTTTGCCCACCGTGGCACTGGGCGTGACGTCACGCACAAGGGGAACACATGACGTATCAACAGGCTGGCCTTTTTGCCGTGATTAAGCGTATTACGGGGTGGGTCGTCTTCCTTCCTGCTTTGCTATCGACCATTATCTCGCTGGCCAATCTCGTCCATGCTTTTACTGAGAAAAAGCAGGGGATCAATGGTGTGATGCAGGACTTCTTACATCTTGTTGTTGAGGTGTTGCGTTTCAATACACCGTTTTTAAACCTCTTTTGGTACAACTCACCGGTGCCTGATTTTGGTCGTTTGTCTTCACCTGCTACTGTGATGTTTTGGCTGATTTATGTGCTGATGTTTGTTGGTCTGGCATTGCAAGTGTCTGGTTCCCGTTTGTCTCGCCAGGTAAAACATATCCGGGAAGGGTTGGAAGACCAACTGATCCTGGAGAAGGTTAAAGGGGATGAAGGCAAAACGCGTGAGGAATTGGAGTCGCGTGTAGAGCTGCCCCGACATACGATTTTGTTGCAATTCTTTCCGCTATATATCCTGCCGGTTGTCGTTGGCGTCATCGGTTACCTGACACTGAAAGTCGTCGGCATACTGGGGTGAGCTTACCGGGGCCTGTGTTGCCCCGGTATCGAGTCTTATGGTTTGCGTACGACATTATCTACGTACGAGAATCAACTGGCTGCGTACGAGAACCAACGTGCGCACGATAACAATGTGTGCACTGCATTTGTTGTGCACTATAACAACTGATGTTCTATCGCCTGTTGAGCCGTTACCACGTGTTTGCCGCCAAACAGGTTCGCCCGATTAAGCAAATAGTAAATTTGATAGATTGGCTGTCGTTCAACGAAATCCTTTTCCAGCGGCCAGATGCTTTGGTAACCATCGTAAATCTGCGGCGGTAATTCAGGGTGCAGCGGCAGCATCGCCAAATCGCATTCTCTGTCTCCCCAGTAACAGGCGGGGTCAAACAGGTAATAACCTCGCTCGGTGTTAAGGGTATTTCCAGACCATAAATCACCATGCAGCAACGACGGCTGTGGATGATGACCGCACAGGCGTTTTTCCACCAGCGCAATCAGCGCATCGATATCACCAAAATGTAACCCTTTCTCTGCCGCTAGCTGTAGCTGCCAGCCGATACGTTGTTCGGCAAAAAAACTGGACCAGCGGCGCTGCCAGGCATTGGGCTGGGGGGTAGTCGAGAGGTCATTATCGAAATCGAGTCCAAACTGCGGTTGCTCGCTCCATTGATGCAACTGTGCCAACTGCTGCCCCAGCCGCCATGCATCGTGGGCGGATGCTGGTTTGGGGACTAAGTATTCCAGCAGTAGAAAGCTGTAGTCGCGGTTGCTGCCGACACCATAAACAGCGGGTACCTGTACTGTTTGGCTACGAGCCAGAAGTTCCAACTGCTCGGCTTCTGCACGAAATTTAGTCAGTAATTCACGGGCATCACATTTGACGAAAACATCGTGCTGACCGTAGCGCAGATGCCAGGCGGAATGGACTTCACCACCGGGTAATTCCTTCCGTTCTAAAATATCACCGGGGCCAAGATGTTCTTCCAGCAGTTGCTCAATCGTCTGCCACATAGGTCACCTCCCGTTGATGTTGCCGATGTACCATTACGTTAGCGATTTATGCAGGGTAAAAACGGAATCTGGCGCACAGCTGGCAGCGTTATCGTTGCTACCGGAAATGAGGATTGCAGATGTGCATCATCATGACGCTTAGACTGACTGGTCTGCCCCTCAGAAAAAGATGAACCCGCCGATGCCGGTATAGACGTGAATGATTGGATAGTGGCGGTAATGACACAATAACTCGCTGTGTCAGGGTTGTCACGATGGATATCAAAAAACGAGCACATATCGGCAAATGAACGAGCGGAATAGTGAATTGACGTGGGATGATGTTGTTTATTACTGATGGATGCGCCAGAGGTTGATGCAGATTAATTTTTTGTTCCGTGCAAAATGTGATCACCTCGATTGAATGGTGGTGATACAGGCAGAGTGAGAAATATAACTCCGTAACATTTTTGATGCATGAGAAATAAACAAAAAAGTCATCAAGTAATAATCGGGTATAAACATTTTTTCTGCGGCTAAAAAACAGAAATGAATCTGCAATACGATGGACATAAATCATGACTACATCATTTTTTTGAAAAAATAATGTAATCCCTGTTCTGGGTGTTGAATGTGTGCCCTGGTAGAGCGGGCGTTGCCAGTGTGTTGATTTATTACTCAAGCTAACACGTGTCTTGCAACGTTAGGACAGCGGTGGTGGGCTATATGACGATACGGTTACCCATGCTCAGCATGTGTTTGCGTTCTGAAGGGGGCGATGCTCAGAATTATTTTTCATATCTATTTGCTATGTTTCATTATTATAAAAGCGGATAGTCACGATTAGAAATAGACGGTCTACAGTGCTGTACCCGGGTATAGGTGTCTTTCTTATTATAAAAGAGTAAAAAGAAAGCCTTAGTCACACTTTTGGTCAACAGTGTCTGGACAGCCACTACATCCTGTGATTGATGAGTAATATTATTTTTTTATGGCATAGTACATTCTGCAATAAGTCGATCATAGCGGCTTGCGTAATTGAAATACCGTGCACATAATCAAATGGTTGGATGCACCGCAGAGAATGCTTCGGTGTATCAATATCCCGAGATATTGTAGAGTGGATATTAATGATACATTAAAGGTTCTAATTTGTGCGACATGTCCATTGCTGGTAAAAAATGGCTTGCCAACGATTACATAGTATGTAATAACGCATCTGGGTAAAACGAGGTACAGTTCTGTATATGAATGGCATTTTCAGTAAAGAAGTCTTGAGTACAAACGTTAGCGTTGAATACCACTTCTCTGCCGATCCTTATTTTAGTGCCTCAAGCAGTAACGACTCTGGTTTTTCTGTATAACGCCTCAGTGCGGTTTAAACTATTCAAGGAAACTTTGAAATGGCAAAGATTAAAGGTCAGGTTAAGTGGTTCAACGAGTCTAAAGGCTTCGGTTTCATTACTCCGGCTGATGGCAGCAAAGACGTGTTCGTACACTTCTCTGCAATTCAGGGCAACGGCTTCAAAACATTGGCTGAAGGCCAGAATGTTGAGTTCGAAATTCAGGATGGCCAGAAAGGTCCTTCTGCAGTGAATGTTGTTGCGCTGTAATTTCCAGCTCATGCCATAAAACCCGCCTTGTGCGGGTTTTTTGCTTTTCTCATCATCAAGAATGCTATGCAAAAATCCTCAGTGCCTTACCAATGCCCACTCTGTCATCAACCTTTGTACGCCGAATCCGAACGCTGGTCTTGCGGACGACACCACTTTGATCGCGCACGGGAAGGGTATGTCAATTTACTGCCAGTGCAGTTCAAGCGTTCCAAACAGCCGGGGGACAGTGCTGAAATGATGCAGGCCCGTCGTGCTTTTCTTGATCATGGGCACTATCAGCCACTGCGCGATCGGGTATCAGAACGCCTGTCTTTCTGTATGCAGGAACTGTCGGGTGCCGTATTGGATATTGGGTGTGGTGAAGGGTATTACACGGCCGCGCTGGCAGACACACTCACGTCACAACAGATGCCTGTGTATGGACTGGATGTATCTAAAGCAGCGATACAGCGAGCAGCTAAGCGCTACACCCAGGTCATGTTTTGTGTGGCATCCAGCCAACGGCTGCCTTTTCAGGACAACTCTCTGGCCGCAGTATTGAAAATTTATGCGCCCTGCAATGGCGACGAGCTGGCGCGGGTTATTCGGCCAGGAGGAGGGGTAATGACCGTCTCGCCAGGGCCCAACCATTTGCTGTCGCTTAAAGCGAGGGTTTACCAGGATGTAAAACCACATCCCGAAATTGATGAAGTATTTCCGGGGTTTGTGCTGGAAACGGTTGAGCGGCTACAGTATCGCATGTCGATGACGGGAACGGATGCCGCCAGTCTGTTACAGATGACGCCGTTTGCGTGGCGAGCGACGCCGGATGTACGTGACGGATTAATGGCAGAATCGCAGTTTGACTGTGAAACCGATTTTCTGATTCGATTTCATCGGCGCGAACGTTGAAGGGCGAGAACGTTGAAGCGCGTGGCGTAGCGAAACGGGCAGCGAAGGCTGCCCGTTAGTGTATTCATCAGGCGAGATCGAGCAGGTGTTCGTAAAGAATGTTGCAGCCAATGCCGATCAGAACCACGCCACCAAGAATTTCGGCTCGTTTACCCAGGATGGGCCCGACATATCGGCCAATCATCATGCCGATTGTCACCATGATCATGGTCGCGCAGCCGATGGCCATCGCGGTGTGGAAAATATTCACCTGCAGGAACGCCAGCCCGACGCCAATCGCCATTGCATCCAGACTGGTGGCGACAGCGGTGCACACCAAAACGAACAGACTGTGTTTGGAGATTTTCTCGCAGTTACAGGCGTCTTCGCCTTTTAACCCTTGCATAATCATACGGCCGCCCAAAATAAGCAGCAGACTGAAAGCAACCCAATGGTCCCAGGCGAGAATAAAACGGCTGGCATAAAATCCGAGAGCCCAGCCGATTAACGGCGTCAACGCCTCGACAAAACCGAAGATGAGACCGGTTCGTATAGCTTCACGGAAACGGGGATTGTGTAGTGTGGCACCTTTACCAATAGACGCAGCGAAAGCGTCCATAGACATGCCAAAAGCAAGAATGAGTGTAGCGGATAAATTCATAATAAATGGCCTCGGCTGGGCAGTTCTCCATATCCACGTAATCCCCCCCCAACCAGACGACGGATCACGTGTCTATGGTCTCGCCTGCCAGTCTGGCCGCCCGTACCACGTTCAGTGAAGAACGAGTATGTTGATACGAGCATTCCTGAATGTGAGACATCAGGAATCGGCTACTCCCCAAGGACGGCGCAAAGATACCATATTATTCCTGCAGGAAACAACAATAAATAATATATGGGTTTAATTGAAATTGAGAATTATTTTCATCTTTAATAAGCTGGAAACAATTGATGAAAATTAAAACAATGCCACGTGGTTAAAATAGCGGACAGATATATTAGGTGAATATGCATTGCGATTTATTCGCAATGCGAATTTATTTCATTTCATTGATTTTCAATCATAAAATTATATATCTTCTCCAAATCGTCCAAATCATTGACTGCCACCAGTAGTCGCCTTTTTTCAAGCCCAATCACCAGAATGCCATCTTCTGATAAATTCATATTTCTAATACGGTGATAAGGAATATAGGTATTGGCATAAAAGAAACCCTGATCTTTGAAGAGTAATTTTGGGTAACGAATCATGGTCAGATATATCGCCATCAGTATGAGCGAAAAAAGCAGCAATGTCGTCAGGTAGGCGCCCTGCGTTGTGACATTCTTGTAGATGAGTATCGCCACCAATACGATAAAGATCAGCGCATCAAGTCGATGTTTTCGTCGCAATTGTACCTTGAGCAGGGTATGACCATGCTGTCGACCCATGATGAATTCATCGTAAATGGCGAACAGCAGTGACAGGGCAATAGAGACCATCAGAACAACGTCGGTAAAAGTCATGTACAACTCCAATGGCGGTGTAAGAGGCGCTAAAAACAGTTTTGGATGATGAAAGCGGCAAGTATTGTCAGGAATGTAACGCTATAACAGTCTAACGATATAACAGGGTAACAATACAAACAGTAACATGACAAAAAGTAATATGGCCGGGTTGCCCCGGCCAGTAGCGTCAGAGTCCCAACACGCCAATCCAGTAACCGATGATGCCGATAACGAAAAAGCCGACAATCAACCACAGTGCATTTACTTTGCGACGCAGAAGCCACATACAGCCAAACGTCAGCAGTAACGGCACCAGGCCTGGCATCAACTGGTCAAGTATCGATTGCACCGTCGTGACGGTGGTATGCCCATCCTGTCCGGTTACGCGTGACACCACCAAAGGAATATTAACGTGGGTCCATTTATTGACCAGCGCGCCCATGACGAATAGCCCCAGAATCGACGCCCCTTCAGTCATTTTTTGCAGCAAGCCGCCACCCATATCACTTACAATATCTGCCCCTTTGCGGTAACCGTAAGCCACACCGTAATAGCGTACCAGCAGGCGCACCAGATTAAACAACACAAAAAACAGGATGGGGCCGAGCAGGCTGCCGCTCATGGCGATGCCCGCACCCAGCGCGGCGAAGACAGGACGCGCTGTTCCCCAGAAGATCGGGTCACCCACACCGGCCAGTGGCCCCATCAGCCCGACTTTTAGGCCGTTTATCGCAGCATCGTCGATCGGTGCGCCGTTGGCTCGCTGCTCTTCCATCGCCATCGTCACACCCAGAACGGGAGCGGCGACAAACGGCTGTGTATTAAAAAACTCCAGATGGCGTTTAATCGCCTGTTTCCGCTCTTCCGAGTTTTCCGGGTAGAGGCGACGAATCACCGGTACCATGGAAAAGCAGAAGCCCAGTGCTTGCATGCGTTCAAAATTCCACGACCCCTGGAACAGGTTCGAGCGCAGGAACACAGCGCGAATGTCGCTGGGAGTCAGTTTCTTTGTGGTATCCACCATGGCTTGCTCTCCTGTTAATCCAGTTCGTTATCAAGATCGTTGTTTGACGATGCAGCCGCTGCACCATGAGCTTTGTTGTATTTAGGGCTGAGTTGGATATACAGCACCGCCATAACAACACCGATAACGCCCAGTGCGACCAGATTGAAATTGGTGAAGGCGGCGGTAACAAAGCCCAAATAGAAAAATGGCATCAGATAACCGGCGCGCATCATGTTGATGACCATCGCATAACCGACGACCACGATCATACCGCCGGCGATGTTCAGCCCGGTGGTGACCACCTCGGGGATGGAAGAGAGCAGACTGTGTACCGCTTCTGTCCCGACTGAAATGGCAACAATTACCGCTGGGATAGCAATACGCATGGCCTGCAGCAGCAGGGCGGATACGTGAATCCAACTGATAGCGGAAAGGTTGCCGCGTTCAGCAGCGCTGTCAGCGGCATGCTGGAAGGCGACGGTGATAGTCCGCACAATAATGGTCAGTACCTGACCTGCAGCGGCCAGTGGGATAGCCAGAGCGATCCCGGCACCGACGCTTTGGCCGCCAGCGATAACCAGAATTGTGGAGATGATGGAGGCCAGGGCCGCATCAGGTGCAACCGCCGCACCGATGTTCATCCAGCCTAACGCGATCATTTCCAGCGTACCGCCGATAATAATCCCGGTTTTAAGATCGCCCAGCACCAGCCCGATGAGGGTACAGGCCACCAGCGGCCGGTGAAACTGGAATTCGTCGAGAATAGAGCCCATACCTGAAATACAGGCCACAATAAATATCAGCACGATTTGAAACGTGGTGATCTCCATGGTACTTCTCCTGTGAGAATAGTGGTCCAAACAATAACGTCGTCACGCGCTCCGTTGTTCCGGAGGCGTCAATGCGCCACTTTGGTGATCAAGTCCATCATATTGAGTTTGGTATCTGTCGATACCTTACGGACTTCCAGCTCAATACCACGCGCATGGAGCTTGTTGAACGCGTCGATATCCTTGTCGTCAATCGATACCGCATTATTGACCTGGGTTTTGCCCTGACGGTAAGCCATCCCGCCGATATTGACCGACTTAATCTCGACGCCGCCTTCTACCAATCGCAGTACATCAGTTGGATTGGTGAACAACAGCATCACGCGGTCAGCGGCGTATTTCGGGTTATCGTAAACCCTGACCGCCTTGGCGACATCGACCACATGCGCGGAAACGCCGGGGGGGGCGACTTGAGTCAGTAGCGTTTTTCGCACGTTATCCGCTGCCACTTCGTCGCTGACCACAATAATCCGGTTGACGTTGGTTTCCTTGGTCCAACGGGTCGCGACTTGACCGTGAATCAGGCGGTCGTCAATGCGAGCCAACCCGATTTTCATGTGTCCACCCGCTCCCGGCGGCGCGCTTGGCTTGGCGCTGACAGGGGCAGGGCGAGGCGCTTTTTCCGGTTCGGGGGCTTTCAGTGCTTTGACGCCAGCACGACCGGCCTCCAGGGCGATAGCAACCAGTTCGTCGAAGGCTGGGTTATCGTCGCGGGCCATAAATGTTTCGGCCAGCATGGGAATATTGACCCCGGTAATCACTTCGTGATTTTTCTTGTCATTCACCAGACGGCTGGCCGCGTTAAACGGGCTACCGCCCCAGGTATCGACCAGAAAAAGCACACCTTGCGAGGTGTCCAGTTCGGTTAGTTTCGCCTGATATTTTTCCATCAGGATTTCGGCGTTTTCGCCGGGAACAAAATCAATCCAACCAACGTTACTCTGTTCACCAAGAATCATTTCAGCTGTATTTAACAGCGGACCGGCCGTGGCGCCGTGAGTGCATAGTATGATGGCAATACTCACTTGCTCCCTCCTTTCAAGAATCACCGTTTTGTTGAGAGTGAAATCTGTCTGATTATCTGGATAAATTTCGTCACGTTTATCTGTGAGCGATATTCAGTATGGCTGCAATACCGTTTCTTGCCCGATTCTTTCCCGATATGGGGCACAAAAAGCGTCTAAGTTACGTATTACGCCGCTTTATGAATCGATTCAGGGCAGACTGACATCGGCAGGATTTATTTTAGGGGTCGAATAAATAAATTATGTGATATCGGTCGATAATCGGTGGCTGAATTGTGCTGGTGATGGCTGTATTGCTCGTGATGCGACCCGCTTCGCGGAGTCACAGAAAATCGTTGTGGAAAATAGCATTGACTCTGTTAAAGTTACTCTCCCTTTAATTACAGAGGAGTTACGGGTAAACGCCCTTCCTATGGACTGTCACCGACGATTCATTTCTTTTACTCCGGCGCTGGCCGGTGGTGTTCTTCAGCCAATAGGCCATTCAGGCCGTATTCAGCCTTGTACTGATATCTCCCTTTTTCTTTTGCTGCACAATGCGACGGCATTGATGTCGTTTGCTCGTTCATTTTCCGGAGTCTGACATGGAATTTTTGCTGGATCCCTCAATCTGGGCAGGCTTACTGACGCTGGTGGTACTCGAAATTGTATTGGGTATCGATAACCTGGTGTTCATCGCCATTCTGGCAGATAAACTGCCTGCCAGGCAGCGTGATAAGGCGCGTATCATCGGTTTATCGTTGGCGCTGTTGATGCGGCTTTGCCTGTTATCACTGATTTCCTGGATGGTGACACTGACTCGACCGCTGTTTTTCGTCGGGCAGTTTAGCTTTTCGGGCCGCGATTTGATTTTACTGGCCGGGGGGATATTTTTGCTGTTCAAGGCAACGATGGAGTTGCATGAACGGTTGGAAAATCGCCCGCATGATCCCAATGCCAACCGTGCGCAGGCAAGTTTCTGGGCCGTAGTGGTACAGATCGTTATCCTGGATGCGGTGTTCTCGCTGGATGCGGTGATTACGGCGGTAGGTATGGTCAACCATCTCGGTGTGATGATGACCGCCGTGGTGATCGCGATGGCCATTATGTTGTTGGCATCGAAGCCGTTAACCCGTTTTGTGAACGCGCATCAAACCGTCGTTGTGCTTTGTCTGAGCTTCTTGCTGATGATCGGCTTGAGTCTGGTAGCGGAAGGATTTGGTTTTCATATCCCGAAAGGCTACCTGTACGCGGCGATCGGTTTTTCGATCATTATCGAATTGTTTAATCAGGTTGCCCGGCACAATTTCATCAAACACCAGTCGCACCGACCGATGCGTGAACGTACCGCCGAAGCGATTTTGCGTCTGATGGGGGCGCGCAAAGCGACCCATGATGAGGAAGAGCAGCCGCTGCAACAACCGGAAGAAACGTTTGCGGAAGAAGAACGCTACATGATAAGTGGGGTGCTGACGCTGGCTTCCCGTTCCCTGCGTAGTGTTATGACACCGCGTACCGATATTTCCTGGGTAGACAGTGAACGGTCGGTGGAAGATATCCGCCTGCAATTACTGGATACGCCGCATAGCCTGTTTCCGGTGTGTCGGGGCTCGCTGGATGAGCTGGTCGGTGTCGTGCGCGCCAAAGACTTGCTGGTCGCGTTGGAAGAGCATATCGATGTGGAGCAGTTCGCTGCCAACAACCCGCCGATCGTGGTACCTGAAACATTGGATGTGATCAATCTGCTGCCGGTATTACGCCGGGCAAAAGGTAGTTTGGTGATCATTACCAATGAGTTTGGCGTGGTACAAGGGCTGGTTACGCCGCTGGATATTCTGGAGGCGATCGCTGGCGAATTCCCGGATGAAGATGAAACGCTGGATATCATCGAAGAGGGTGACGGCTGGCTGGTGCGGGGGGGGACCGATCTGCATTCGTTGCAGCAGGTGCTCAATGTGCAGGATCTGGTCGACCCGAAAGAGGATTATACCTCGCTGGCAGGACTGCTGTTGGCGCACAGTGATGAGTTCCCCAAAGTGGGTGACACATTGGAACTGCACCGGTTGCGTTTCCTGATCGTAGAAGCGACGGACTATCGTATCGAGCTGGTCCGGGTGGCCCGTATACCGGAAACGACCGCAGAAAACGCTGTATAAGTGGTATTGGTCGTTTGAGGTAGTAACGCCCGCCGTTATGGCGGGCGTTACCGACTGAAAGTTTCAATCAATATCAGGATGAATCTGTACGTTGTTTGCGATCAGTCGCATTGCACCTTGATTGCCAGCCCACCGCGGGAGGTTTCGCGGTATTTGGCGTTCATGTCTTTGCCGGTTTCGTACATGGTTTCAATCACCTTATCGAGTGATACGCGGGCTTCAGTTGTTCGACGTATCGCCATGCGGGTCGCGTTGATGGCTTTGACAGACGCGATAGCATTGCGCTCGATACACGGCACTTGCACCTGTCCGGCAACCGGATCGCAGGTCAGGCCTAAATTGTGTTCCATCCCGATTTCTGCGGCTACACACACCTGCTCCGGGCTGGCACCCAGCAATTCAGCCAGACCTGCTGCGGCCATTGAACAGGCCACTCCCACTTCGCCCTGACAGCCCACTTCCGCTCCGGAAATAGACGCATTCATTTTATACAACGACCCGATCGCACCGGCCGCCATGAAATAACGCAGGTAGATACCGGGGCCGACGGGTTCGATAAAATGATCATAGTAGGCCAGTACCGCTGGCACGATGCCACAAGCGCCGTTAGTCGGTGCGGTGACAACCCGTCCTCCGGCTGCGTTTTCCTCGTTGACCGCCAATGCGAACATATTGACCCAGTCCACAACGTTCATCGGGTCGTTAGATAGCTTGTCCGAAGAGACCAACATGCGGCGAAGCGCGGCGGCGCGGCGCGGTACCCGCAGCGGGCCGGGCAACACACCTTCGGTGTTCATGCCGCGATCCATACACGCGCGCATGGTTTGCCAGACCGCAGCGAAATAATCTTCAATTTCCTGACGGCTATGCAATGCCATTTCATTGCGCATCATCATGCCGGAAATGGAAAGCCCACTTTGTTTGCAGTGCTCCAGAATTTCCCGGGCGGAACGATAAGGATGCGGTACGGTGAGAGTGTCTTCCTGAGTTTGGCCAAAGTGCGCTTCATCGACGATAAACCCACCGCCAATCGAATAATACGTTTGGCGAAACAACGGAAGATCGCCAGCAAAAGCGGTCAGTGTCATGCCGTTTTCGTGCAACGGCAAATTTTCTCCCCGAAAGATCATGCCGCCTTCGCGGGGGAAGGCGACCTCATGCACTCCCGCCAGAGATAACCGCTCGGTCTGCTCGACTTCCCGAATGAACGTCGGGATAGCATCGATATCCACCGTATCGGGTTGGTTACCCGCCAGGCCAAGGATAATCGCGATATCGGTATGGTGCCCCTTGCCGGTCAGAGCCAGAGAGCCGTAAACCTCGACCATGACCCGATCGGTACGGGACAGCAAATCCCGCTGTTGCAGTTCATCGATAAATTGCTTACCGGCTTTCATCGGTCCAACCGTATGAGAGCTGGAGGGGCCAATTCCGATTTTGAACATGTCGAATACGCTTATCACGCTGAAACTCCTCTCAGGGCGTTGCCTGTTGTGACTATTTGCCTGTTGTGACTATATAGGAAGCGGGTCATTATAGGAAGCGGGTCATTGTTGCTCGCCATACCACCACTTATCCGGTGTGATGGCGCGAAGCTGACTCGCTTTAGAATAAAACTCGATAGAATGCGCTATTGTAGTGGAGAGTATGCTGCCATATTCGGCTTTTCACATGAAATAAAGTTATGTTATGCCGAAAAATAACTTATGGCTGGCTAGGAGGAACACGCAGAGATCAAACTGACTCCGGCATCGCCACATGCAGTGCTAATTGACGAATGATAGCAGCGGTTAACCCCCAGACCAGTTGCTGCTGATACCAGGAGAGATACACCCGGTGGCGTTGCTGATGGCGTTTGATATCAAGCGGGTAGTAGCGCTGCAAGGCAAACGCCTCGCGTAATGGCATTTCAAACAATTCTGCGACTTCATCAGCGTTGGGATGAAAGGGCGTGTCCTCCGGTAATAGCCCGACCACCGGCGTGACCTGATAACCACTGGAGCTGTCGAAGGCGGGTAGCGTACCCAAAATCTGAACCGATGCCGGAGGAATGGCGACTTCCTCCTGGGCTTCACGCAGTGCGGTGGCAATCAGCGAGGCGTCTTCTGGGTCTGCCGCTCCGCCGGGGAACGCTACCTGCCCGGCATGCTTACGCAGGTGGGGCGAACGGCGTGTCAACAGCAGGCACGGGTCCGGGCGACGGATAATCGGTATCAGTACGGCAGCCTGCCGTTGGTGGCGCGTAATCGGCAAAACCGGGGCCGTTTGTAACTGAAAGCGTGTAATAAACGCGTCCAGATCATAAGAGGAGTCATCCTCCGTATCGGACAAGAAAGGCAACAGCGTAGTATCCGTCATCTTGTTCAGCCCTCCGGTTTACTCCATGGTCGATACCATTAATAACGGCAGAATGCGGCCAATCTTGTCGAATGTTTCCTGATATTCTGCCTGTTCTTCGCTATCGGCCACAATTCCACCACCCGCCCAGCAGGAAAGTGTGCCGTTGGTGGCGATCAGTGTGCGAATGGTGATGTTGGTATCCATGGTGCCGCAAACGCTGAGATAGCCGATGCTGCCGCAATACGCATTGCGTCGGTGTGGTTCCAGTTCCTCGATAATCTCCATCGCCCGCACCTTAGGCGCGCCGGTGATTGAACCGCCGGGAAAGCAGGCGCGTAACAAGTCTGTGGCGTGCTGTTGCGACGGGAGTTGTGCTTCGATGGTACTGACCAGATGGTGTACTGCCGGAAACGGCTCCACCACAAATAGTTCGGGAACACGCACGCTACCTGGCACGGCGACCCGACCAATATCGTTGCGCAGCAGGTCAACGATCATCAGGTTTTCTGCGCGGTCTTTTTCGGAGTCAGCCAGTCGCTGTGCCTGACGGGCATCCTCGTCGGCATCCGATAGCCGCGGCAGCGTACCTTTGATCGGTCGCGTTTGAATGTGGTGATCGTGCAGCCACAGGAAACGCTCTGGCGAAATACTGAGCACGGCGCTATGCGGCAATCGCAAAAAAGCGGAAAACGGTGCCCGGTTGCTGGCGGAAAGCGTCAGAAATGCCTGCCATTCATCCCCTTGATAAGTCGCCTGAAAACGCTGAGCCAGATTGACCTGATAACAATCGCCTGCACGCAGATAGTCCTGAATCCGGCGGAATTTTTCACCGTACTGGTCACGACTCATGTTGGCTTGCCAGTTGCGGGTCAGGCAGAAGGTACCCGGTTCAACGGGGGCAAGGTTATTTAGCCAGTCCAGTCGGCTCGCTACATCGCCATGACACACCAGGGTCAGGCGCTGTTGGTGATGATCGGCAATTAGCGCCCAATCGTAAATCCCCACCGCCATGTCGGGCAGGTCGATATCCCGCGCCGCCACAGACGGCAGGTGTTCCACCCGTCGACCCAGATCGTACCCAAACAGGCCTAGTGCGCCGCCCTGAAACGGGTAATCCGGATGGGGCGGCACGTTGACTGCCAGCGCGTCGATATGCTGTTGCAGCAATAAAAACGGGTCTTCAGTCGATATCTGCCGGGTATCGCCTTGTTGGATAGTGGTTTGCGTACCGGTGGTCTCTAGCGTCAGACGCGGCTCCGCCACCAGAATGTCAAATCGGTTATGGGGATGGTCGGCAAATCCGGAATGGAGCAACATCGCCCAAGGCTGATGTGAGAGCGTGCTAAAAAGGCGTAACAGCACATCCGGTTGGTAGGGCAGAGCATGATAGACTATCGGTGTCGGCATAACGGTATTGGTATGGTCTCACGATGTTGGTCATACCGGCAGCCAAGCGCTGAACCGGCAGCAGGCGTTGCAGTGTTGCAAGCGTACCACAAACCGCAGCCTGACGCGGGCATAGTCGGCATAAAAAGGTTTTCAGGAGACGAATGATGTTTGCAGGTATCCCGGCGCTGACCCATGATCAGCAGCAACAGGCGGTGGAAAGAATACAGCACCTGATGGAGGAAGGCATGAGTAGCGGTGAAGCCATTGCCCAGGTCGCGGAGGAGTTGCGTCAAAACCATCAGGGAGCACGGGTGGTAGCGCGTTTTGAGGATGACGACGCACCAGAGTAATGCAAGAGTAATGGCTGACGGGCGGCGTACTTCATTGCCGCCCGTCAGCCGCCCGCGAGTGTTATGCCACAGCGGCGATCGCTTTGATTTCCACTTTAAATTTGGGGTTCATCAGCTTCGCTTCGACGGTGCAACGCACCGGCGCGCTGCCTGCCACCACCCAGGCATCCCAGGCGGCGTTCATGGCGGCGAAGTCCGCTTTGTCGGCCAGAAAAATAGTGACATCCAGCAGGCGACTCTTATCGCTGCCCGCCTGTTGCAAGATGGCATCCAGCGACGCGAGCGCGTTTTCGGTTTGCGCCTTGGCATCGTCATCCAGATTTTCCGGCACACTGGTGTAGTACAGCGTGTTGTTATAGATAACCGCGTCGGACCAGCGTGCGTCAGGATTGATACGGGTAATGGCCATGAAGTCAGTCTCCTTGTGGCGTGTGCGCGTTGCAGGATTTGCGTATTGCCGCATGTGCAGTGCAGTTGTGCAGAATTGCGCAGAGTAGAACAGGCGCTAAAACCGCAGAGACTAACACAGTTCGGCTTTCCGTGTGACCCCAGCGTGGGGCGCAAATATTAGCGTGCGGTGGAGACTTGAGCCGAAGTGGTGTCGCGCACGCAGGCTTGGCATAATCAGCCACCTTAATTCCGCCGCATTCAGGTGACGGCATTGTCAGACAAGAGAGACCGCGTGATAGCAGAGAGCACAATCGACGATTTTGCAACGGATGGCGTACTGGCGCGGGCGATTCAGGGCTTCCAGCCGCGTGAACCGCAACGCCAGATGGCGGCGGCTGTGCTGTCAGCCATCGATGCCCGACAACCGCTGGTGGTAGAGGCGGGTACCGGTACAGGCAAAACCTATGCGTATCTGGCACCTGCGCTGCGTTCTGGTAAAAAAGTGATTGTGTCTACCGGTTCGCGCGCGTTGCAGGATCAGTTGTATAGCCGTGATCTACCGACAGTCGCCACCGCATTACAGTTTCAGGGTAAGCTGGCGCTACTAAAAGGCCGTGCCAATTATTTGTGCATCGAACGCTTAGAGCAGCAATCGCTGGCGGGCGGTGATTTGGGTCATGACGTGTTGCGTGAGCTGGTACGGTTGCGTGGTTGGAGCCGCGAAACTGAAGACGGCGATATCAGCCAGTGCGGCGATGTCGCTGAAGACAGCGCGGTATGGCCGCTGGTGACCAGCACCAACGATAACTGCCTTGGCAGCGATTGCCCGCATTATAAAGACTGTTTTGTGGTGAAGGCCCGTCGACGGGCGATGGATGCCGATGTGGTGGTGGTGAACCATCATCTCTACCTGGCGGATATGGTGGTCAAAGAGAGCGGGTTTGCTGAACTGATCCCCGATAGCGACGTGGTGATCTTCGACGAAGCCCACCAGATTCCGGATATTGCCAGCCAATACTTTGGTCAACAGCTCTCCAGTCGCCAGTTGCTGGATCTCGCCAAAGATATCGTGATTGCCTACCGCACTGAAGTGCGTGACGCCAGCCAGTTGCAGAAAAGCGCCGATCGATTGAGCCAGAGTACCCAGGATTTCCGGCTGGCGCTGGGTGATCCGGGATTTCGCGGCAATTTACGTGACATCGTCACGGATAATGTATTACAGCGGTCATTGACGTTGTTGGATGATGCGCTGGAACTGTGCTGCGATGTGGCGAAATTATCGCTGGGCCGTTCTGCGTTGCTGGATGCGGCTTTTGAGCGTGCGACCCTTTACCGGGCTCGGTTAAAGCGGCTGCGTGATGTACAGCAGCCTGGCTACAGCTACTGGTATGAATGTACCTCACGTCATTTTGTGTTGGCACTGACGCCACTGTCGGTCGCAGACCGCTTTCGCGATGTGATGAAAGAGAAACCGGCCTGTTGGGTGTTTACCTCGGCCACGCTGTCGGTTAACGAGCAACTCACGCATTTTATCGAACGATTGGGGCTGGATCAGGCACGCACACTACTGCTACCAAGCCCGTTTGACTACGCGAGTCAGGCATTATTGTGCGTACCGCGCAACCTGCCGGAGATCAATCGACCTGGTGCTGCCAGACAGTTGGCGCGGTTGTTGCGTCCACTCATTGAAGCCAATCAGGGGCGCTGCTTCATGTTGTGTACCTCACACCAGATGATGCGCGATCTGGCCACGGAGTTTCGTGCCTCGTTAACGTTGCCGGTGCTGGTTCAGGGTGAAACCAGTAAGCCGCAATTGCTGGCGCAGTTTTTGGCGGCGGGCAATGCGCTGCTGGTGGCGACTGGCAGCTTCTGGGAAGGGGTGGATGTGCGGGGAGATGCGCTGTCGTGTGTGATTATCGACAAGTTACCGTTTACCTCACCGGACGATCCGCTGCTTAAAGCGCGTATGGAGGATTGTCGGGTGCGCGGCGGCGATCCGTTTAATGAGGTACAACTACCCGATGCGGTCATTACGCTAAAGCAGGGTGTGGGCCGGCTGATTCGTGATGTGGAAGATCGCGGCGTGTTGGTGATTTGCGATAATCGCCTGGTGACACGGCCCTATGGCGAGGTGTTTCTGACCAGCCTGCCGCCTGCGCCAAGAACGCGAGATTTGCGCCAGGCTATCGATTTTCTGACGCGCAAACCGTGACGCTTACCGGCGCTGGCTGTTATGATGCGCGCCGTTGAAATATTCTCTCCCTGCCTGAGGTTGGCATGTCTACGCGAATTTTAGCGCTTGATACCGCAACGGAAGCCTGTTCTGTTGCACTCTGGAATGATGGTGAAATCCATTCCCTGTTTGAGGTTTGCCCTCGCGAACATACCCAGCGAGTATTGCCGATGGTCCAGCAACTGCTGGCCGAGCAGGGTATTACGCTCAATCAACTGGACGCGCTGGCGTTCGCTCGGGGCCCCGGCAGTTTCACGGGTGTGCGTATTGGTATTGGCATTGCACAAGGGTTAGCGCTGGGCGCCGGTTTGCCGATGCTTGGCGTGTCAACGTTGGCGACGCTGGCGCAAGGGGCATATCGTCTGACCGGCGCGAACCGGGTATTGGCCGCCATTGACGCCCGTATGGGCGAAGTCTACTGGGCGAGCTATGAGCGTGATCAGCAAGACCACTGGCAGGGCGAAGCGAGTGAGGCCGTGCTGGCACCGGTTCAGGTGCAGGCACTGACGGCATCACTGAGTGGCGACTGGGCCACAGCCGGAACCGGCTGGCAAACCTACCCGGCTTTACTTGATAACCCGGCTATCACCCTGAATCATACCGATGTGCTGTTGCCCCATGCACAAGATATGCTGCCGCTGGCCTGGCAGTTATGGTCGTCAGGCGGTGTGGTGAACGTTGAACAGGCTGAACCCCGCTATCTGCGCAACAATGTGGCATGGAAAAAATTACCCGGCCGCGAATAACAGCAACTTATCGCATCAGCTACAGTCTAATTCAGGTATCTGTCATAACTTAACGGCAGCAGGCAGGTGTATGTGATGACAATCGAATGTTTCGCCAATCAAGCATTTGAACGCAGACGGTCAGGGTGGACTCGGGGTGGGTGGTGCGCGCTGTTGTTGCTAAGCCTGAGTATGCTGTCAGGCTGCGTCACGGTACCGGATGAAATCCGTGGAACGTCGGCAACACCGCAGATGGACCTGATTCGGGTGATGAATGCACCCAATCTGTATGTTGGGCAGGAATCACGCTTTGGCGGCCGGATTGCGGATATGCGCAATGAAGCCAACCGCACCCGGCTGGAAATCGTGACATTACCGTTGGATGGTGCAGGCCGACCGCGGCTCGATGAACCATCGGAAGGGCGGTTGGTAGCCTACGTGAACGGTTTTCTGGAACCGGTAGAGTTTAAAAACCAACTCATCACGGTAGTCGGACCGATTACCGGCAGCGAGCAGGGTAAAATTGGTGAACGGCCATACACATTTGTAGTCGTGAAGGTAGAAGGCTACAAACGTTGGCGAGTGGTGCAGCAGATGGTGTTACCGCCACGGGCTTATGACCCCTGGTGGGATCGCCGCTATCGTCACGTCTGGGGACCAGGCTGGGGGCCGGGCTGGAATGATGGCTATGCACCGGTGCAGGTGGAGACGGTGGTGACGGAGTAATACTTATCATCCTTCAGGTACTGGCCTGATAGTCAGATGACCCGATAGTAAATAGTAAAAAGAGGCGGCGAGGGTCGCCTCATTTTTTTGTCGTTATGGTTTTTGCAGTAATAGCAATACGTTGAAATTAAGTGATCGTCTTCTCAACCTGAGCATTGTGAATTTCACAGTTGTTAATATGAGTTAAAATGTTGTTACAGATCACTCGGGTTGGGATTGATTATGCCACTTAAAAAATATCTCGGGAGTGACGTTTTGGAAAAAATCTGGTTAGCGCGTTATCCGGCGGATGTCCCTGCGGAAATTGACCCGGATCGTTATGCTTCGCTGATCGAACTGTTTGAACAAGCGGTAGCGCGTTATGCCGACCAGCCCGCGTTTATCAATATGGGCGAGGTCATGACGTTCCGTCGGTTGGAGGAGCGCAGTCGTGCATTCGCCGCTTATCTGCAACATCAATTGAAGTTGAAAAAAGGTGAACGCGTTGCGCTGATGATGCCTAACCTGCTGCAGTACCCGATCGCGCTGTTTGGCGTGTTGCGCGCCGGGCTGGTGGTGGTTAACGTCAATCCGCTATATACGCCGCGTGAACTGGAGCACCAGCTCAAAGATTGTGGTGCCTGCGCGATTGTTATCGTTTCCAATTTTGCCCATACGCTGGAAAAGGTGGTGTATAACACCCCGGTGAAACATGTGATTCTGACCCGGATGGGCGATCAGTTGGCACCAGCAAAAGGTACGCTGGTTAACTTTGTCGTTAAGTACATCAAGCGACTGGTACCCAAGTACCATCTGCCGGATGCCATTTCGTTTCGCCATGTTTTGCAGCAGGGCAAAAAGATGCCCTATGTGCGGCCGGAGGTTAATAACCAGGATCTGGCTTTTCTGCAATACACGGGTGGCACAACCGGTGTTGCCAAAGGTGCCATGCTGACTCATCGAAATATGCAGGCTAACCTGATGCAGGCCAAAGCGGCGTATGGCCCGGTACTCCATCAAGGACAAGAACTGGTGGTAACGGCGTTGCCGCTCTATCACATCTTCGCATTGACGGTGAATTGCCTGCTGTTTGTTGAACTTGGCGGCAAAAACCTGCTGATCACCAATCCGCGTGATATCCCCGGCATGATTAAAGAATTGGCGCATTATCCATTTACCGCTATTACCGGGGTGAATACGCTGTTTAATGCGCTGTTGAATAACGAGGCGTTTGGTCGGCTGGATTTCTCCACGCTGCGCTTGTCGGTGGGCGGCGGGGCATCGGTACAACAGGTGGTAGCGGAACGTTGGGAAAAACTGACCGGTATCCACCTGCTGGAAGGCTATGGGCTGACGGAAAGCGCCCCGCTGGTGGCAGGTAACCCTTACGATTTACAGCACTACAGCGGCAGTATCGGTTTACCGGTACCGTCCACCGATGTGCGAATCATCAATGATGACGGACAGGACGTAGCACCCGGTGAGCCCGGCGAGCTGTGGGTGCGAGGCCCACAGGTAATGTCGGGTTACTGGCAGCAACCGGCCGCCACGCACGAGGTGCTCAAAGAGGGGTGGCTGGCAACCGGTGACATTGTCACGTCAAACGAGCAAGGCTTTCTGAAAATCGTTGATCGCAAGAAAGATATGATTTTGGTATCCGGTTTTAATGTTTATCCCAACGAGATAGAAGAAGTCGTGGTTCGCCATCCCAAGGTCTCCGAAGCCGCTGCCGTTGGCGTGTCCAGTGAAACGTCAGGGGAAGCGGTAAAAGTCTTCGTGGTATGCCGTGATCCTTCACTGACGGTGGAGGAATTAGTGAGCCATTGCCGCCGTAACCTCACGGGGTATAAAGTGCCGCGATTGTTTGAGTTCCGAAGCGAGTTGCCAAAATCCAACGTGGGGAAAATTCTCCGGCGTGAGCTGCGTAATGAGCAGTCAGCCGCCTGATGGTTGCCTGTGGCGGTCATGACGGGTATGGTGAAGCCTGCCTGCTGAGCACCACAGGACAACATCACCTTTCGCCAGGCCCTTGCCTGCCCTGACGGACCGGCAGAACCGCATCGTGTTGGTGGTTCGTCATGAATGTGTTTTATGCCCTGAGTGCGGCTTTTCGCACCGGGGTACAACCAAGAGAATACCGTTTTGAATTATCAGTTGATTACTACCGATGAAGGATTATCAGCGGTGTGCGCGTTGGCGTGCGCGGTGTCCGAAGTCGCGCTGGATACCGAGTTTGTCCGTACCCGTACCTACTATCCGCAATTGGGGCTGATCCAGTTGTATGACGGCGATAACCTGTCGTTGATAGACCCGCTGGCAATCAGCAACTGGGAACCGTTCCGGGCGCTGTTGCAGAACCCGCAGGTGACTAAATACCTGCATGCCGGTAGTGAAGATTTAGAAGTGTTTTTGAATGCGTTCGGTTGCCTGCCGTCGCCCTTTATCGATACCCAAATTCTGGCGGCATTTCGGGGTAAGCCACTGTCTTATGGCTTTGCCGCGCTGGTGGCGGATTACCGCCAGATTGTGCTGGATAAAAGCGAGTCCCGCACCGACTGGCTGGCGCGTCCGCTGAGCGAGAAACAGTGCCAGTACGCGGCCGCTGATGTGTTTTATCTGTTACCGGTAGCCAGAGTACTGGTGGAAGAGACCCGGTTAGCTGGCTGGATGGAGGCGGCGCTGGATGAGTGCCAGTTGCTATGCCAGCGTCGTCAGGATGTACTGGCACCGGAGATGGCGTATCGGGAAATCGGTAATGCCTGGCAACTGCGGGGGCGTCATCTGGCTTGTCTGCAAAAATTGGCGGCGTGGCGTCTGCGTAAAGCACGGGAGCGTGATAGCGCGGTTAATTTTATTGTCCGTGAGGAGAACCTGTGGCAGGTAGCCCGTTGCCTTCCCGGTTCACTCGGTGAACTGGACTCATTAGGTTTGAGCGGGCCGGAGATTCGTTATCACGGCAAGACGCTGTTGTCGCTGGTGGCAGAAACCGCGTCGCTGAGCGAGGCGGATTATCCGCCTGCCGTGGTTAACCTGATCGATTACCCCGGCTACAAGAAAGCATTCCGTGATATCAAGGCGCTGGTGCAGCAGTGCGCCGAGCAAAGTGGTTTATCAGCAGAGTTGCTGGCATCCCGGCGGCAGATTAACCGTTTGCTGAATTGGCACTGGAAACTGGTATCGCGGGAGAACGCGCCGGAAATGGTGACTGGCTGGCGCGGCCGTCTGTTTGGGGATGGGTTGCAGACCATTCTTGCCGATTATTAAGCCCGGCAATCTGTCACGACGAAAAACCACCGCCCTTGATTTGCAGGGGCGGTGGCAAAAACCATTACCTGAACGAAGCAGCGAAACGGTGATTATTTCTCGGCGGTCGGCGTAGGTGGTGCAGGCTCGTCGGCTTCTGGCAACGTAACGTTCAGTTCCAGTACGGAAATATCGTCGCCTTTTTGTTCCAACTGCACCGTGACCATTTCCGGGTCTATCTGCACGTATTTGCAGATGACCTCCAGAATGTCTCGTTTGAGCTGCGGCAGATAATGCGGCTCACTGTCCCCACGGCGTCGCTCCGCGACAATAATCTGTAGCCGTTCCTTGGCGATATTGGCTGTCGTTTTTTTGCGGGACAAAAAGAAATCGAGTAACGCCATGATTTATCCCCCAAAGAGTCGTTTCAGGAAGCCTTTCTTCTCTTCCTCAATAAACCGATACGGTCTATCTTCGCCCAACAGGCGATCCACGGTATCTGCATAGGCTTTGCCTGCATCGGCTTCTTTATCCAGAATAACCGGCTCACCCTGGTTGGACGCTCGCAATACGGACTGGTCTTCCGGAATGACGCCTATCAACGGAATGCGAAGAATTTCCAGCACATCTTCCATGCTCAGCATATCGCCGCGGCTGACACGACCTGGGTTGTAACGGGTTAGCAGCAGATGTTCCTTGATAGGGTCCTGCCCTTGTTCTGCACGGCGCGATTTGGACGACAAAATCCCCAGAATGCGGTCGGAGTCACGCACTGACGAGACTTCCGGGTTGGTGGTAATGATAGCCTCATCGGCGAAATACAACGCCATCAGGGCACCGGTTTCAATGCCGGCAGGGGAGTCACAGATAATAAAATCGAACTCCATGTCAGCCAGATCGTTGAGAACCTTATCTACGCCTTCGCGGGTCAGGGCCTCTTTATCCCGGGTCTGCGAAGCCGGTAATATGTACAGATTTTCGGTACGCTTATCTTTGATCAACGCCTGATTCAGGGTCGCGTCGTTTTGGATGACATTCACAAAGTCATACACGACCCGGCGCTCACATCCCATGATCAGGTCGAGGTTACGCAGACCGATGTCAAAGTCGATGACAACCGTCTTCTTACCTTTTTGGGCTAAACCGGTAGCAATGGCCGCGCTTGAAGTGGTCTTGCCAACGCCCCCTTTACCTGAAGTAACAACAATGATGCGTGCCATAAATAATTCCTTTCAAGGGCCTAGTCTAGAGGTTGTATAGTCAAAACATGGTCAGGCGGATTGAGTTTCAGGCGTGCCGCCTTCCCGAAATAACTTTCCGGTATCTGGTCGCTAAGCCAGTAACGCCCGGCGATAGACACCAGTTCCGCGGCCAACTGGGTACAGAAGATCTGGCTGCTGACATCGCCAGAAACACCTGCCAGCGCACGGCCGCGCATCATGCCGTAAATATGGATATTGCCGTCGGCAATGACCTCGGCACCGGCACTAACATGGCTGGTGACGATAAGATCACAGTCGCGAGCATAAATTTGCTGTCCGGAACGGACGGGCGTGTTGATCACTCGTGTTTTTACGGGCGGAGCAACCGGTGCCGGAGGTTGAGTCGTCCGGCGTTCCTTGCCTTCACGTGATTTACCTTCACGTAATAGCGGGAGTCCCGCTCTGGCGATGACGAGCCTGAGTTGCTCATCATCGCATCCACTTACCCCTACAACCTTCAAACCGGCGTCGGTAATCGCCTGCTGAAGTTTGCTCCAGTCTGCATCAACGGGCAGTGTCGATACATTGACAACAACCGGTGCGTTTTTGAGAAACGCCGGTGCCTGCTCAATTTTTTCCTGCAATGCCTGGTGAATAATGTCGGGCTGTGCATCATGCAGATGAACAACAGATAAGGTAAAGTTGCTGCCTTTCAACTCAATTGGCGTTTGTGACATCTGTCCTGACTCAGTTTCAGCATCTTTAAATCCCCAGAGTAGCATTTAAGGCATGATATTCCAGAGCGCTCCAAGCATGTTATAGTCACATGAAAATACAGGCAAGACACCATTTTCCTGGTTCAGAGTAAAAAACATGTATTGTGTGATCTATAGAAGTTCTAAACGCGAACAAACATATCTCTACGTCGAAAAAAAAGACGATTTTTCCCGAGTTCCGGCAGAGCTGATGAAAAGTTTTGGTCTGCCACATCTGGTGATGATATTACCGCTTGATGGTAGTAAAAAACTGGCCTCAGCAGATATAGATAAGGTAAAACAGATGCTTAAGGAACAGGGCTTTTATCTGCAACTGCCTCCGCCGCCGGAAAATCTATTGGATGAGTTGCAGGCAAGCGAGAAAAAATAATGTCCGAATTATTTTCCATATAATGTTCGGGCAGCCGGAGGAATTCGCCGCTGTTTTTTAATACAGGGGTGTCAGAAATAAACCAGGAAATGCTTTAATTTTGCTGATGCTATTTCCCGGATACTGATTTATATACAGGTGTATTATAAATAACTTTATTTTCTGCCGCCCCTGAGGATTCCTTTCTTCGTCAGTGTATTGGTGGCGCTTGCATAAAGGTAGCGCAAAATTTCTGATACATTTCAGACACTATTGTTCATCAATTGTGCTTACTTTTTGGATGGCGATGCCGGTATGATGAGCAAGCTATGTCCCGCTCACTGTGGTGGGCTGGCGCATCCACTAACAGAAAAGTCAGGAGAGGGTTCATGTATCAACACAGAGACTGGCAGGGCGCATTACTGGATTTTCCTGTCAACAAAGTGGTGTGTGTCGGTAGTAACTATTCCGAACATATCCGTGAAATGGGTAGCGCCAAACCGGCGGAACCGGTTATTTTTATCAAGCCTGAAACCGCGCTGTGCGATTTGCGCCAGCCAGTGGCTATTCCGAAAGACCTGGGGTCGGTACATCATGAGGTTGAGCTGGCCGTACTGATCGGCACGCCGCTCAAACAGGCAAACGAAGAACGTGTCGCCAGAGCCATCGCGGGCTATGGTGTGGCATTGGATCTGACGCTGCGTGATTTACAAGCTGGCTTCAAAAAAGCCGGGCAGCCGTGGGAAAAAGCGAAGGGATTTGATGGTTCTTGTCCGGTATCTGGTTTCATTCCTGTGGCTGAATTTGGCGATCCGCAGCAGGCGGAACTGGGCATCAACATCAATGGTGAGGTGCGCCAGCAAGGAAATACCAGCGACATGATTACGCCGATCCTGCCGCTGATAGCCTATATGAGCCGCTTTTTCACCCTGCGCGCCGGCGACATTATCCTGACCGGCACCCCTCAGGGTGTGGGGCCGTTACAGGTGGGTGATGCATTGACCATTACGCTTAATGATCGCATCCTGACTACCCACGTCATTTGATTCAACGCCACCCGCGGTGTTGCTGCGGGTGGTATCCCTCATCGTCCGCCTTTACAATACCCAACAGACCTCCTGTTTATCATCGGAATTGCAGTTATGACTCAACAACCCTTTTGGGAAACCAAAACACTGGAACAAATGTCGAACGACGAGTGGGAGGCACTCTGTGATGGTTGCGGTCGCTGCTGCCTGCATAAGCTGATCGATGAAGATACGGAAGAGCTCTATTTCACCAATGTCGCGTGTAACCAACTGAATATTAAAAGTTGTCAGTGCCGTAATTACGCGCGTCGATTTGAGTATGAGCCGGATTGCATCAAGCTGACGCGAGAGAATTTGTTGTCATTTGACTGGTTACCGGAAACCTGCGCCTACCGTTTGATCCATGAGGGGAAAGGGCTACAACCCTGGCATCCGCTGCTGGCGGGCTCCAAATCGGCGATGCACCAGCAGCGAATCTCGGTACGTTATATCGCGGTGCGTGAAAGCGATGTGGTGGACTGGCAGGACCATATTTTAAACAAACCAGAGTGGGCCAGATAAAGGTGGGTAGCCTGACGGTGATATCGGCATGATGCAGTCAACAGTATTAGTTAGGAAATGCAGTTAACGTATCGTCTAAAACACGCCGGGCCAGAGTTTATCTGGCCCGGCGTGTTAGTGGTTCACTGACTTATTTACCGAAATGCTTAACGGCCGAACAGGTCACGGCGTTTGGGGCGAAATGGTTGGGCAATCAGTACCAGCACCGCCACCAGCAGGTAGGCACCGAAAATCACGATCATCCACTGTGGCATTTCCAGATTCAGGAAGTTCCACTGACGTTCGGCACAATCACCGGTTGCGGTGAAGATAGCCGGCAGCCATTTGTCCAGTGGTAACCAGGATGGGAAGCTGACAAAAAAGTCACAGGTAACGAAAGGCGAGGGATGCAACTGAATATTGGTGTGTTTGATGGCCAATGCCAGACCTTCCCAGGCACTGTAAATCCATAACCCGAGAGCTGGATAACGCAGCGCGGTACCCGGCGCGATGGCACCCACCAGTCCGGCGGCCATGACACCATAGAGCGCAGTTCGCTGATAAATGCACAGTACGCAAGGTTTTAGCATCAGTACGTACTGGAAATAAAGAGCGACCAGTTCAAAAGCCAGTGCCGTAAACGCCATCAGAAGCCAGGCGCCCCGGCCGCGGGAGCAACGGTTTAAAAATCGCAACATAAAAAATATTCCATGCTAAAAACGATAATATGAGCAGTGATAACCGTGCTCACCGCCCTCATTGAATCTTTGGTTCGGGTGAGCTGACGTTTCTCGCGGTGGTGGGGTTGCCCTGTACCGCATGGAATGTGCGTCAGCGCCTGAGCGAAGATTCTGCTGTGCCAACAAATACCCTGCTGTTTTTAACGCTTTCTGTGAGGGATCGCCAGTTTCATGACAAAATCCGCCCCTTACTATACACGATTTATCCCAGAGCATGACGGTATTGATCAATCATAACCGTATTGAATAATGGTGCTGCGGCCGCGTGCGTGCGTGCCATGTAACTGATGGTGCTTCACGGATACCGTCTCTCAGGATGAGAGTGGCGATAATAACCGTTTGTTGGAATAGGTTGTCGTTATCATGAAAATCCGTAATAACAAAACTTCAATATTACCAAGGATGGCATGCCATACTTGATTTAGACTGGTCATGCCAGTGAAAATAGTCTGCCGACGCGGATACGCCATCGGACCGCGGCAGGTAGCATTCAGGGCTTATGCCCAGGGAAAATAACCACCGTGCACAAAGCCACGGCGACAAATGGGCGTCTGGCGGAAACGGCAAGGTGGGCAAAATGAGAATAATGGCATCGCGACACGTCGCTATCTGACGTGGTGTCAGGAATTTCAGGGGAAATACGGTGGCAGATTGCGTTTGTCGTATCGATTTTCCTCTTTTAACGTTAATTAAATTTAACTATTTGATAGGTGTTTAGAGAAATTTATCGTAAGGCGTGGGGGATATTCGCGTTTGTTTACGGGTAATTGTCTTTAGTCACAGTTTTTATGTCGAATTGAGATTTTCAGGTCCTGCTATGCTATGTGATGTAGGGTTCGTTTGGTATGATGATGTTGACTTTCACTGGTAAACATCGCTACGGAATATAAACTTATGGTTATAAAGGCGCAAAGTCCGGCGGGATTCGCGGAAGAATATATTATTGAAAGTATATGGAATAATCGTTTCCCTCCTGGGTCTATTTTGCCCGCTGAGCGGGAGTTGTCCGAGTTGATCGGGGTGACGCGTACGACGTTACGCGAGGTGCTGCAGCGCCTGTCCCGTGATGGATGGCTCACAATCCAGCACGGCAAACCGACCAAAATCAATAATTTTTGGGAAACATCCGGATTAAATATTCTGGAAACGTTGGCTCGACTCGATCATGACAGCGTTCCCCAGTTGATCGATAACTTGCTGGCGGTGCGTACTAATATCGCCGGGATTTTCATCCGCACTGCAATCCGTTTGCATCCGGCAAAATCGGTCGAAATCCTTAAGCTGGCTGAGTCTGTTCAGGATACCGCAGATGCGTATTCCGAGCTGGATTACAACGTGTTCCGCGGGCTGGCTTTTGCCTCCGGCAACCCGATTTATGGTCTGATCATTAACGGGTTGAAAGGGTTGTACATTCGGGTCGGGCGTTATTACTTCTCTAATCCTGAAGCTCGCAAAACAGCACTGGCGTTTTATCGCCGTCTGGAGTCGTTGGGTCGTGATGGGTTGTATGAGCAGGTGCCTGATGCGATTCGTCAGTACGGTAAAGAGAGCGGTGCGTTGTGGCATAGCATGCAAAATGCCATCCCGCGTGATTTGGCGGAAGGTCGCCGATAGTCGCTTCTGCCACTAAATTGTCAGACAATAAAAACGGGTAGCGTCAAGGCTACCCATTTTTTATGGGAGCGCCATTGGTCATAAGGCCGGGTTGCGCGGCGGGCAACGGTCGATCAGTTCAATGCTGCCATCCTCGTTCATCTGCTCCAGTGTGACGTCAAATCCCCATAGACGATGAACATGTTTTATCACTTCATGGCTGCTTTTATCCAGCGGTGCGCGGTTTTGTGGCACATAGCGCAGAGTCAGTGAACGATTGCCGCGTAAATCTACGTTCCAGACCTGAATATTGGGTTCGATGTTGCTCAGGTTGTACTGGGAAGACAGCTCCTGGCGGATTTTCCGGTAACCTTTCTCATCATGGATCGCGGCAATCTCCAGATAATTGTTGTGATCGTCATCCAGTACGGTAAACAGCCGGAAATCCCGCATCACTTTCGGTGAGAGGAATTGGCTGATAAAGCTCTCGTCTTTGAAGTTTTGCATCGCGAAATGCAATGTTGTCAGCCAGTCTTTACCGGCGATGTCCGGGAACCAATAATGGTCTTCTTCCGTCGGGCTCTGGCAAATGCGCTTGATGTCCTGAAACATCGCAAAACCAAGCGCGTATGGATTGATACCGCTGTAATACGGGCTGTTGTACGGCGGTTGATAGACCACGTTGGTATGACTGTGAAGAAATTCCAACATAAAACGGTCGGACAGTTTACCCTCGTCATAAAGATGATTGAGGATGCTGTAATGCCAGAAGGTCGCCCAGCCTTCATTCATCACCTGAGTTTGTTTTTGCGGGTAAAAATACTGGCTTATCTTGCGCACGATACGCAAAATTTCACGCTGCCACGGCTCTAGCAACGGGGCATTTTTCTCCATGAAGTAGAGCAAGTTCTCTTGCGGCTCATGGGGGAAACGACGGGCTTTTTCCGGCGAGGTTTCCTGTTCACGACGCGGCAGTGTGCGCCACAGTTCGTTGACCTGACTTTGCAGGTAGGCCTCACGGCTTTTCTGGCGCAGCTTTTCTTCTTCCAGCGAGATTTTCTGCGGCCGTTTATAGCGGTCCACACCGTAATTCATGAGTGCATGGCAGGAGTCGAGCAGTTTCTCCACTTCATCGACACCATGGCGCTCTTCACATTGGGCAATGTATTGGCGGGCGAACAGCAGGTAATCGATGATCGAACTGGCGTCGGTCCAGCTACGAAACAGGTAGTTACCTTTGAAGAATGAGTTATGACCGTAACACGCATGCGCCATCACCAATGCCTGCATCGGCATGGTATTTTCTTCCATCAGATACGCGATGCACGGATTGGAGTTGATGACGATTTCGTAGGCCAACCCTTGCTGGCCGTGCTTATAACGCTGCTCGGTTTCGATAAATTTCTTGCCGAATGACCAGTGAGCATAGTTGATGGGCATCCCGATACTGGAATAGGCGTCCATCATTTGCTCAGACGTGATCACCTCGATTTGGTGGGGATAGGTATCCAGACGATACAGTTTGGCTACCCGGTCAATTTCATCCAGATAGACCTGCAGCAAATCGAATGTCCAGTCAGGTCCGTCATTCAGACGTTGTGGGCTTGTTACCCGCTCATCAGTCGATATAGCCATCAGCGCACCCCTCACTATAACTGCCGCCACTTCATTGCGTCGGCATACTTAATCGTAGCTTATTCTGAGAAAAGTGATGTGAAATCGGTAGCTTGGATGAAATCTTTAGATAGAAAGCCGGATGACGCGCCGTCAGCGCTACGCCTGATAGCGACACACCGCTGTGGGTTATCCTACGTTGTTGTGTTCACTCTCTCATAATAAATAAAAGCTATATCTGCAACAGATGACAATTAATACCCGCATGTTAAAGTAGGTTTTTATTTTGGTGTTTAAACTGTTACGCAGCATATTTCGCCGGATTGGCGGAGGAAGCAGGGAGAATAGCAATAATGAAGGTGGTAATTTTAGGGAGTGGTGTTATCGGCGTCAGTACCGCCTGGTATCTGGCGCAATCGGGGCATGATGTCACGGTTATTGATCGTCAGGCTGAGCCGGCTCTTGAAACCAGCGCGGCTAACGCGGGACAGATTTCTCCCGGTTATTCCGCCCCTTGGGCGGCACCGGGTATTCCACTTAAGGCCGTCAAATGGCTCTTTCAGCAGCATGCCCCGTTAGCGATTCGCCCGGATTTCACCGCCACGCAGCTGCGCTGGATGTGGCAGATGCTGCTAAATTGCGACAGCGCACACTACCGGGTTAATAAAGCTCGTATGGTCCGGCTGGCCGAATACAGCCGTGATTGCCTGCAGGCACTGCGTGCCGCAACCGGCATTGCCTATGAAGGGCGACAGGGTGGGACGTTACAACTGTTCAGAACCCCACAACAGTATGAAAATGCTTACCGTGATATCGCGGTGCTCAAGGAAGCCGGTGTTCCGTATGAATTGCTGGAGGCGAGCCAACTGGCTTCTGTCGAACCGGCGCTGGCGGGCGTACGCCACAAGCTGACCGGGGGATTGCGATTGCCGCATGATGAAACCGGCGATTGCCAGCTGTTTACCCGGCAACTGGCGACGATGGCGGCAGCAGCGGGTGTCACTTTCCGTTTCAATAGCCCGATACAGCATCTTGATGTGGAAGGGCAACGGGTCAGCGCGGTGTATTGCAGCGGTGAAAAAATTACCGCAGATGCTTATGTGATGGCATGCGGTTCCTATTCCCGCGGTTTATTGGATAAATGGTTCGATATCCCTGTCTATCCACTCAAGGGCTATTCGCTGACGATCCCGCTCTCTAACGAAGAAGGCGCACCGGTATCTACCGTACTGGATGAAACCTATAAGATCGCAATTACGCGTTTTGATCAGCGCATTCGCGTCGGCGGTATGGCGGAGATCGCCGGGTTTGATCTCTCGTTGAACCAGAAACGCCGGGCTACGCTGGAAATGGTGGTACGTGATCTGTACCCAAACTGTGGGCCGGTAGAACAGGCAACATTCTGGACCGGGCTGAGACCGATGACGCCAGACGGCACGCCATTGGTGGGGCGTTCCCCCTTGCAAAACCTGTATCTGAACACCGGACATGGCACGCTGGGGTGGACAATGGGGTGTGGCTCCGGTCAGTTGCTCGCCGATATTATCTCCGGCAAAACGCCAGCCATTGAGTACGACGATCTTTCTTTCTCTCGCTACGCCTGACTTTGCCATTCCTGCTAATCATTAACCGCTCTGATTGGGGCGGTTAACTATAAAAGGGATCCTCGCGGATCCCTCTAGATATATAAATGGTTAGTTTGCCAGTGGTGCATCCGGATGCAGGCCCAGCCAGCCGGGAGTGGGATCGCCTTTGGCTTCTCCGACATACAGACTCATTTGGGCACGGAAGCGTTCAACGGCGCCGCGATCAGACATGAAATCAGCAAATGCCTGTGGACGGGTGTTGCTGTATTCCCAGATGTGCTTATAACCCGCAGGCGGAGCCACGTCGGTGCGTACTGACCACATACGCGCAACCTGTGTTTGTGTTTGTGGGTCCAGCAGCCAGCTCAGATACAACTTGGCACTTTCAGGATGTTTGGCCTGTTTGAAGATGGCAGCACGCTGTGCCCAGGAGACAAAGGGGTCTGATTTCGGCAGTACAAATCGCGTTACTGAACCTGCCGCTGGAACCAGTGCGCCAGAACTGCTTGGGGTAGCGCTGTATTTACCCGTGGCTATTTGAGCGCCGGGTACGTTAGTTCCTCGGGCATAAACCGGGTCTTGCTCCTGGAGTTTTTCTACAAACACCCAGCCGTATTTATCCACTATTTGTTTGTACCAAAACAGCACCGCATCATCGTCGTTTGGATAGGCCAGTATCAGGTTGCCTTTTAAATCAGGGCGCAGATAGTCGTTTGCTTCTCGTGGCCAGGATTTCTCATCCAGCAACTGGGTGTTGACCAGGTTACTAAACGCGATGACGTACGCACCAATCCAGGCACCGTCTGCGTCACGAAATTCCGGGTAGACTTTGTCCCAGCCTACGGGTTTGTAATTCAGCAAAACCCCCTGTTTTTTCCAGCGAGGGAAATCCTGCACCGTCTGTAACTGCACCACATCCGGAATCAGGGTATTGGTCGCCAGTTGGTTGTCGATACGCGCGTCGTGATATTTGCTGTAGTCAACGATGACATTCAGTTTGATGCCAGGAAAACGGTTTTCAAACGCCTGTTTAAAGCCTGTTTGCTGTGACTGGACATCGCCACCGGCATAAACGGTGACCGTCCCGCCTTCCTTGAGCGCGCTCTGATAAATTTCATCCAGTGAACGGGTATCGGGTGCAACGGCAGCCTGCGCTTGCCAGCTGCTGATGCCCGCCATCATGGTCAATAGTAGTGCGGTTTTCTTCAAGTACTTCCCAGTGTATTGCATCGTGGTCTCCTTGACTGGGGGGATAAAAGCCGCGCCGACAGGCAATAACCTTATCAATTAAATGACGGCGACGGCGTAACAAACGAACGACTACAGGTGTTTTTCCCTTTTTCTGTCAGGGAATTGAGAATCGAGTCTATCGGATTAAATAAAAACAAACAGGAAGAAAAAATGAACGAAATGATTAAAAACATTGAATGATATGAGGTGGCGGGTTGTTCTTGTGACGCCATTTTTTCTGGAATTAAATGGCGGTAAATCGGGTGTTGCACAGCGATACTGTTAATTTTTTCTAATTGTTTTGGGTTGGGTAAAAGAATGGTCTGATTGTGTGGAAAAGGCTGATGGATCACAGACAAAGAGGAAAACGCCCTGGCTGGCAGGGCGGAGCAAGAGTCTCGGGCGAACGACCATCAGGCGGCGGTATTAACCAGGTTGCCTTGTGATGAGGCGGAAGCCAGCGAAGAGGAAAAGCTTTGCAGGAAAGTCGACAGCGATGCATTGCTGCTATCGCCACCCAGAGCGGTGACCATTGAACTGAACGCACTTTGCAATTCGCTCAACTGGCTGCTCGACACAGAACTGCTGGAAGAGGAATCGGAAGAGAGTGCACTAATCAGTGAAGACAGGTCATTTTTCATCGGGTTGTCAGACAACGACGATGAGTTGGATGACGCACCAATGCTGTGCAGGGTATCCATCAACGTATGCAGGAAGGTGGCCACGGCTTCCTTCGCACTGGAAGACGAGGTGTCCGACGTGCTGCTGTCTGTTGAGGATGTTGAAGATGTCGTGGAACTGGTTTCCGAGGTACTGCTGGTGCCAAGCGTAATACCAATTGAAGATAACGCTGTCACCAAAGACGAAAACAATCCCCCCTCTTTATCATCATCCTGTTTACGGTAAGGGAGCGCCGTTACAGAAGATGAGGAGGACGACGTGGAACTGACGCCGGATACCTGCAACACGGAATTATATAACCCCGAGTAGTTGGAGGATATGGACATCACCATGATATTTCTCCTTGTAGTATTTGCCAGAAAATTAACTACTGTCGACACGTGCATGAAATACACGACGCCGCATAGGTATATAGAATAATTAAAATTATTTTTCTATCAGGGGGAGTTGGCGTGGAGACGGTTCAATAAAGATTGAAAATCAATCGGATGAAAAGATGGTGATTTATTTTTCTATTAATAGCATAGAAAAAGGTGAAACGTAATGTTTGTAAGGATAGAGAAAGAAAAACGATATTGTAGAAATGGATTGAAATAAATAACTGCAAGGGTAAGGAAAGCGTAAATTTATTATCATGAAATCATAATAAGCGAAAAAATAAATCGCAGCCTCGACACCGGGACTCACTGTGTCCCGGCACAAGCACCGCGTTTGGCAGGGGAATCAGAGTTCGAAACCGGGGGCGACTTCTTTCACCGGTTTGCGACAGGCAGCCGGGACATCGCTGGCCGAAGAACGGACTGTACAGTCAGGGGCAAACGGGTTAAGCGACTCACGGTTTACGTAGATCAACAAGAGCAGGAGTATCAGCACGATGGCGCGCAGGCGTTTTTTCTTTTTCATATCATGTATCGGTTCATGTGATATATCGGCAGTATGACGCGTAGCGTTCAGGCCGCGGTAGGTTAAACGCCAGCTTACGGGAGCGCTACCTCGCTGTCTCGTTTTACAAACTTTTGTCATCACTGCCGTGTTGGTTGATAACCACGCTCTTGCCGTCAGCCTGGCTCTTGTTTCTGATAGCGGCTGGCAAGCCGCTATGGTGAATGGGACTACGTTATCAACCGTGATTGACCTGCCTCACCAGGCTAATCGATTACCGGCATAATCGACGAAGTGGTGGCCGCCTTCGCCCTGAAAAGCGGTTATTTGCTGCAGTAATCCACTGACGCTGGTTTCCACCGTAAGGGGTGCGTTACCGCCGCCGAGATCGGTTTGCACCCAGCCGGGATGTAATGACAGCAATGTGCCTTGTCGGCTGGCTATCGCATCGCTCAGGCTACGCGTCAGCATATTCAGCGCTGCTTTGCTGGCGGCGTAAAAAGGCAGTTCGGCATGGGGGTTTTCGGTCAGGCTACCCAGTCGTGAGGTCATGAATGCGAGTGTGGCACCAGGGGCCAGACAAGGCAGTAATGCTGATGCCAGAGCAATCGGTGCCAGTGTGTTGGTCAGGAATAACGGCACCAACTGTTCAGGTTCGATGGCGGTAGCATCCTGGTGTTCAGGGCCATAAATCCCGGCGTTAATCAGCACTAAATCGAACGAGGTTGCGACCAGCGACTGGCAAAAAGCGGTGCGTTGTGACGAGTCATTGATATCCAGCGCCAGCCAGTGTACCGCCAGCTTATCTGTTACGGTGGACGGCGTACGTCGTGTCGCACTGACTGTCCATCCTTGTTGGTGCAGTGCGGTGGCGATGCCGAGCCCCAGCCCGCGAGAGGCGCCAATGATGAGCGCTCGTTGTCCCGAATCCATAACCTGTTACCTCCTGAAGGGTCTGATGGCTATCTCCGTTGTCTGAGCGCTTTATTTTACGAGGAGTGGATGCGGCGCTACAAGATGAAACGCCACACCGGCATCAGGCGTAAAAAAACCAGCGTCTGGCGCTGGCTTGTGAGGTGGAGTGCTAACGGACTATAACGCATGCCGTTGTCGTTGCAGGGCAATCAAATGATCGGCTATCTGGCGAATGACCCAGAATGCGGTTTGTCCTACGTCGCTGTTTATTTCTGGGTCCAACGTGGTATCCACGCTTTTCAGAAAATCGGCCTCCAGCGAGTCAACAAAAGCGTCAAAGTCGAACTGACCACTACGCGGTAATTCTTTTTTGCTCAAAACCAGATTGAAACGTCGGGTAACCATCTGAATAGCCTGCTCGAATGCCTGGCGTTGCGCTGGTGTGATATATCCGCCCCGGTCGACCAGTTCAGTCCAACGGGTAGGGGTGTCGATATCATGTTCGGTCATGATGAATTTCCTGTCAGTGTATTTGCAGCGTGGTGGATTTAGGCACTTTGTAGTGATTGTTGACGTTATCCAGACTGGCGTTATTGACGTTGACTTTCAGCCCTTCGCTATCACTTTTGACGAAGGAGAACTTGCCGTTCTGGGCATCGATATTGCTCAGGTTGATGTTCCAGTTACCCTGTTGACCACCGTTGGTGCGAACAAACGTACCGAAATCTTTCACTTTGAAGTTATTGACGCTGAAATTGGCATCGGCATTGAGCTGGAATACCTTGTCAGCTGCGCCCTGTGCACTGCTGTTGGTGATAGAAACATTGGCCGGTTTACCCGTGTTGCTTTTCACCGTCAGTGCATCTTCGCCAACGTTAGTCCAGTGCACGTTATCGATTTTGGCATCGCCGTGCAGATGGATGCCGTCGGCGGCGTTGTTGCCAAAAATCACATTCTTGACTGAACCGCCGTCAGCGACTTCAAACAGGGGTTTTTGTCCTTCCTTCTGACCACCATCACCTAATGCCGGACCGGCAACATAGGTTTTACCTTTGCCGTCGAAGACCTCACCCGGGCCGACTTTGATTGGTTCATTCACAACGATAGCATTAGCGTTATCCGCCGTGGGAAAGGACACCGGGCCTGATTTACCTGAACCACTGGTGGGTACAGAACCGGTGGTATCACCTGGTGTGACGCCAGGTGTATTCCCCGTCGCGTTGCTGTTCGCCACATTATTGCTCCTCGCGTTGTTACCAACAGAAGGGGCTGCTCCGCCGTTAGCGCCATTGGCAGGGAGGGCGCTGCCCCTATCAGCCTGCGGTTGGGTGTGCTGATTTTTCTGGTTTTCCATCAGCATCGCTATCAGTGACAGCAGCAGTTTCGATAGCGGATCCTCGCCGATTTGGCCGCCGCCATCCTGTGTGGGAGAGATGCTATTACCGAGCGCGCTTTCACCGGCATCCTGTAGTAATGATTTGCTGAGATTCTCCAGATTGGATGTGCTGGCCGAGGCCGGAGTTCCACGCGAAGTCTGCGCGCCGGAAGGCCCGTTATTGCTCAATCCGTTATTCGTTATGCGGTCTGCGCCGCCAACACCGTTCGTAAGGCCCACGCTGGGGATGCGAAGCGTGATGCTGATATCTGACATGATATGCCCCTTTAACCCAAAGATGAGATACCGTTCCCAAAACAGACAGGCAAGACGGCCCTGTCTTTCACAGAATAAAAAACGCGCCTGATGTGTTTCATTCAGGAGAACGCAAGCAGGCGCGTGAGACGGTTATACCGTGGCTTTGCCGGTATCGTTGCCTGCCCCGGCAGGGGCTGGTGCCATACCGAATGGCGTTCCGCCTTTGCCGTCGGCCAGTTCGCTGGCGCTATGGCTGGCCCCGGTTGGCGCGATACCGCCGGTTTCAGGTGCCGTGCCGCTCATAACAGGGGCAGCTCCGTCACCAGCAGCCGGTGCCGTACCGCCGCTGCTGGGAGCCGCATTGCCGCCGGATACCGGTGCCGCGCCACCAGCACCACCTGAACCGCCCTGAGGCTGACCAAATTGGTTTTTCTGGTTTTCCATCAACATAGCTACCAGCGCCATCAGGATTTTCACCAAGGGGTTATCACTGATTTGGCCGCCGCCATCCTGCGTTGGAGAAATACCGTTGCCGAGGCTGTTTTCGCCCGAATCCTGCAACAGTGATTTACTGAGATCCTCCAGACCGCCCGTTCCCCCTGGGCCGGATGCTCCGCCTGCGCCTTGTGCGCCGCCCGCACCGCCACCACCACCTGCGCCGTCTAATCCGCCACCCTGTAATCCCTGACCGCCTTGCGCCCCGTTTTTCGGCATCAGCAAGTCCAGTAATTTGGTCAGCATATCGGTCAGCCCGTTTTGACCCTGGCTACCGTTTGCCCCCGCGCCATCGCCCAGACCGCTCAGGCCGTTATTCAGCCCGCCGCCCAGTCCGTTGCTCTGCCCACCGCCTTGTGTGTTGCCCGCACCGCCGCCGAGCGCATCACTGGTTCGCCCGAGAGGGCTGTCGCCGCCGCTCTGACCGTCTTTGTTGTTCAGCAGACTGGGGAGCAGCGCGGTCATGATCACCGCCAGCGCCTCCAACAGTTTGTTGTCCTGCGCACTCGATTTATTGCCGGAAAGCCCGTTACCGCCCAGGCCATTATTGAGGTTGTCTGCGCCGCCAACGCCACCCAGTCCGCCATTCAGGCCAGCACTGGGGAGACTTAGCGTGATGTTGATATCAGCCATAGTTCGCCTCTGTTTATCAGGATGTGGATGCCCGTTATCGAAAACGAGCGCGTGTCAGCACGGCAAATGCCCGCTGTTTGCTGAGTGAAGAAAGCGGCGTGATGGTTCCATCCCACACGTTGGGGGCGGCGGGAGGACATTCTGTGGGCTGACGGAACTGAAGGCGAGCACAGGCCACTCAACAGGCATCACCGCACTCAATCCAGCACACGGGAGAAGGCCAATGTTGGGCAATATCACTCATATTCAGCGACAACCGTCGTTGACAGACATCCAGAACTCCGCCCCCCAAAGCAGTCATACACTGACGCAAGGCAGTACGAGCGTGCCCGCGCAGTCCACGTCGGCGTCACTGCAACGGGCAGGAATGCACGCCGGTATCGCACACGTTAGCCAGCAGCCGTCGCTTCCCAATGGTGAAGGTGCGCAGATTGGCCGTTCTCCCAATTTGCAGGGCATGCAAGGGGCGATAGACCGCGCGCTATCGGCAGCTACGAATACGCCTGCGGTGGCCGGGTCAGGCAGCGTGATATCGCTGGATAAAAAAGGGCGGCTTGAACTGGGTGATGGGGTGTCCGATCACCTGAAAACGTTGTTGTCGCAAACAGTGGGTAAGAACGCGTTGCCCTTTGTTGCGCATCAGGCTAGCGGCGATGGTAGCCAACATGTGCTGATGGATAAAAGCGGTCGACTGTTTAGCCTGCATCTGGCCGGTGACAGAATGGTGGCGTTGCATTCCAGCGCTCCGGCGCAGGCGGGTAAAGCCGCACAGGCGTTGTCCGGCAAGCATCAGGCCAGCTTTGCGCTGGAGATGGATGACACACACGTCCGTGCGTCTGTCGTTAACCACAGTGGCGTCACTACCATCAACCTGCCACAACCGGGGCGGGTGGTTCAGGCGTTGCTGACAGGGGTGCACACCGACCCGTCAAACGAGAACCAGACGCTGAGGATTCATGATAAGGCACTGTATAGCCTGAATGCCGATCGGGTATGGGAGAAAAAGAGCGATACGCCGTACAGCCATCTGGCGAGTCAGGCGGATGGTAAATTGTATGCCGTGAAGGGGGATAAAACCCTTGCTAACCTGTCGGCGGGACAGGAATCGCCGCCGTTTGCCGACAAAATTAAATCCTTCTTCGCCAATGCACAGCACAACGTGGCGTTATTGACGGAAAAAGAGGACAGCACGGTACAGCTTCATCTGTTGCCGAAAGCCGATGCCCCCGCAGATCAGCACATCACGCTCAACCTGAAGCTCGAAGGACATGTGGCGCTGGCTCGCGGCAGTGAACAGGTGAACGCCAGAGCCGTCGGGCTGGAAGGCCATCGTTTGTTTGTTGCCGATGATGAAGGCAAGGTGTTTGTCGGGGCGTTGCCATCGGCTGGTGACAATACCGTGAAGCTGGAACCGTATCACAGCCCGGCGTTGAATGCGGTACTGGGTGAACACCACAAGGTGCAAGTTTTTGTGGCGGATGAACACGGTGCCATGCACGCGCAGGTTAACGACGCTGCCGGGCAGAAACATCTGGCCCCACTGGCAGATGGCAGTAAGCCGGGGGAAACCGAAGGGTTCACACCCGGCTGGAATCTGAGTGATGCACTGATAGTGGAGAATCAGGCCGGGTTAACCAAACAGGACCCACCGGCGCATGAGGTGATGGACATGGGGCGGCTGGGGGCCATGGCGCTGCATGACGGCAAAATTCACTACCTCGACAGCACCACTCAGAGCTGGACCAAAACCGAGGTGGGTGCCACTCAGCTGGCGCGTGGCCTGGATAATCAGGCCTACGTGCTGGATGAAGGGCAGGTGAAGAAGCTCTCTATCAACCAAAAAGCCGACAGCGTGACCCATGGCGATAACAATGTCTTTGCCGTTACGCAAGGACGTAACTCTCCGTCGGCGGGTGACCCGTTATCCGGGCCGGATAAAAACAGCGGTACCAGGGCACTGGCGGTGGTAGATGGCAACAAATATGTTACCGCCACCGCACAAGGCGCGTTGCAACTGCATCTTAACAAGCCGGGTTTACAGCGTGCGGCGATACCGCCGCAGCCATTACCGACCGATGGGCTGAGTGGTGAAGTGAAACATCTGGCGTTGGATAAGGAGCAGAACCTGTTCGCGCTCAATAACGACGGACAGTTATTCAGGCTGGATAAACGGGCGTTACAGGGTCACGCAGAGGCACGAGCCAGTAGCCAGTGGCAGCCGGTTGTGCTGCCGGACAATGTGAAGGCCGAGCGGTTGTCGACCAGTAAAAACCACGAGCCGATGATCGTGGATGACGGGCATCAGCAGCACAGCTTAACGAGCGATGGCTGGAAAACCGCCACACCGGAACCCCCCGACACGCATGCACCGCGTGCCGCCGCTGCGGCTTATGATCGGCTGGCGGGGGCGACCAAAGCGGTACACATTCCCTTGACTCACCTCACGGGGAAAGTGGAAGCACAGGTTCTGGGGCGCTCAGGGATGGAAAGCCATAAGACCAACAGTCACTTTGGTGATTTTTTGGGAGCTTATGTCAAAGAAACGGTGAAAGAGATAGCCAGAAAGCCGATTGACGCCGCACAACACCACCTGAAAGGGCGGGAAGGGCTGTCACCGCTTTACGACACGCAGGCCAACCTGTTTAAAAAATTGGAACTGGCGGTCTCTTCTCATCGCTGGAGTGCTAAACGTGAAGATTTGCAAAGTCGGCTGGAAAAACTCGATTTAGGCGAGGCCGGAAAGCCGTTACTGGATGAATTGAAATCATTCCAGAACGATGTGGAAATGAGTGCGGCTAAATCCGCCACCTTGCTAGGCAAGCATCAGGGGGTATTGCAACCTGGCGGCGAGGTCAACGACACCTTCAAACCCTCGGCATTCAAGGCGGTGGCTCAAGCCATCAATGATAAGCGTTCCGGCAACGATCTGAGTGTGGCGCTGTCGACGGTCATCGACGCGGCACCGCTTTCCAAAGACAGCAAAGCCGGGGCATTGCTGAACACCTTCGTCGCCAAAAAAGTCGACATGAGCTACCAGAGTGACAGCGTGGCAACCGGGCCCCGCCGCGATCTGGGCGATGCGATGGCGCTGACCAAATCACGTCTGGCGTTGGATGTCATGACGGCAAGCGATCTGCACGGCATCGTTGATAAGCTGGCCGCCTTCTCCGGTAAACAACCGAGCGCGGCTGATCTTAAGCCAGTGCACGCGGCCCTGAGTGCGCTGCGTGATCACCACTACGGTGATAACGATGTCAAAAAAGTCACGGATATGGGCTTTACCCGGTTTGGCGCGCTGGAGGCGGATTACGATGCGGTGAAAACGTTTACTCAGGCGTTTAGCAACGAGAAAAGCGCCGTCAACCTGACCTCTCGCACCTCGCTGGATGCCAGCGACAAGGCCGGGTTAGCCAGTAAACTCAAAGAGACCATTTTGTCGCTGGATAACGGTGAAAGCCTGGCCGTTAACCGCAGTTATAACGCAGGGGCCAGCACCTTCTATGTACCGGCGAAGGCCAAAGTGGTGCTCAACGCCACCACTTTTCCGATTGTGCCCAACGGCGGGGTAACCGGCGATCGTGCCTATAGCCTCACGTTCAGCCGCAGTGATAACGGCATTGACGTCAACTTTGGGCGCAATGGGGGATTGAATGCCAAAGTCGGGGTCTCAACCGGGCAAATACCGAATGATGCTAAGAAGAGTTTTGATTTCGACGATAAAAAACACACGATGACGTTGGATGTTCGCTTTGGCGGCAGTCTCTCCGCCGGGCTGGGAACCGTTCAACAACATGGCCTCAAATTCACGCTGAGCGAAAAAGAGCTGCCCGGTTTCATCGATAACCTGACAGAGGGCAAGGTGAATCCGCTGGATCTGGTGGCAAAGGGGAGCGACCATCGGGTCAAAGAGGGATTCTCCATTAAATTTGATGTGGATGCCGCCCTGACAGCTGATGCCCGTGCCGAAGTCAATCTGACGGATAAACCCGCTGCGTCGAAAAAAGGCAAAGTGCCGACCTCAGCAACCCGTTTTTCTGTTGGTGTGGGTGCTGGTGCGAACCTGATGTCGGCCAGCCATGAGCACAGCACAATACGGGGGGCGTTCACCGAGCAGAGTGCGACCACCAATAACCGGGCGCGTTTTATGAACCAGGTGAACGTCGGTGCCAACGCCACCGCCTTCGCCGGTATCACCCGACCGGACCCGAATGGTGCATGGGTCGCCCCGCTAACCACCGGCGCGTCGGCCATGATGACGGTGGACACCAAAACCAATCACAGTATCAGTATGCAGCTCAAACCGGCACAACCGCTGGAACATCGTGAGATGGATAACCTGCTGACGGCCTTGAAGAAAAAATTTACCGACCCAGAGACACAGCAGGTGCTGAAAGGCGTGAAAGACCTGACGGATGTTGGCGAACAACTGGCCATTCTGAATACGCATTTTGACGCGAAAACCCCGGTGGACGACGGTCAGTATGGCGCCATCAGGGATTTGCAGGCGAAGGTTCGACAGCATGACGCGGCGGGAAAACAGGGTGTGACGCTGGATAGCGCCAGCTACAGCACCACGTACGCTAACCTGTCCAAACTGGACAGCAATGGGATTTTCCATGCCCTGCGCAAGCTGGTCAGCGATAACCTGCCACCCACCAACGCCGAACGTATTCATGGGTTTATGGAGGAAAACCCGGCGCTGAAAGCCGTGGTGCAAAAAATGCAGTCACTGACTAATGCCACCGCGGGCGTCAGCCTGGAGTTGAAAGACGAGGTGAAAGCAAGGGTCGAAAAAGGCATCCAGAACAATACGCTGGGTAAGGATGATATTGCGGCTATTTTCCGCGACAGCAACAACCTGCGTATCAAGTCAGTCGATTTCACCCAAACAGTAAAAAATAAGGAAGGGCTGGCGTTTCCGCTGCCGATTGTCAGCGCAGGCAGCAGTGCCGATGTCAGCATGACCAAACTGCTGGGCAAAATTAACTTCAGCTACGGCCAGAACCAGAACAACCCCGCCAGTTTCAGTCTGGAAGGGGCTATCGCTAAAGCCAATCCTGAGGTGTCGCAGGCGGTCAATCATCTGCACCAGCAAGGGATTACGCTGGCAAAACAGTGAAAAGCGAAACCCCATTAACGGTTCATTAAGGTATTAAGGAGTAAAACACCATGACATCAGCACAACAACAGGCGGCGCGTTTGCTGCAACATTTCAGTCAGTTTAACCACACCCGACTGACGCTGAATAACGGCATCTGTGTTCTGAATGATGCACAGGGGCAAGAGGCGGCGGTCATCGAAGTGCCAGCACAAAGCGACAACCTGCTGCTGCACTGCCAGATAGTGAACCTGCAAGGGGAAGAGCGACCCGCTATCTACCGCCTGATGTTACTGCTCAATTTCGAAATGGCGGCGATGCGTGGCTGCTGGCTGGCACTGGATGAGTTCGATAACCTGCGGCTATGCACTCAGCACCCGCTTGATACGCTGGATGAGCCGGGCTTTACCTCGTTGCTTACTGGTTATATCCGGCAGGTGAGCGACGTTCGAGCCTTTATCACGCAGTCGTTGGCGGACAGTCAGGCCGCCTGACGAGGTCTGTACTAAGAGGTCTGTACTAATAAGTTCTTACACCTGAAATCATCCTATCAACATCATCACACCGGTCGCGGCTGCGACCGGCTTCGCACGACGCGCTTCCCGGTATCACAGCCAATCCCATGAATGCTAAGATATTTACTGACTGTACTGTTATTCGGTACATCCGGTGCGGCAACGAGCAGAGAGAGCGATGAACGAAAACAGGCTACGACCCGGTTTGATGGCGATTCACAGCAACCATCCTGAAGCGCTGCGTGACGTGCTGGTATCGTGGATGGCGGCCCACCCGCTGTCCGGGCTGGAAAACGAACTGATTCTGGTGCAAAGCAACGGTATTGGGCAGTGGCTGAAACTGGCGCTGGCGCGTGATACCCACGACGGCGGTTGCGGTGTGGCCGCCGCGCTGGATATTCAGTTACCGTCGCGTTTTTTCTGGCAGGCTTACCGGGCGGTGCTGGGCCGTGAGCAGGTGCCGGAAACCTCTCCCTTTGATAAACCGTTATTGGTCTGGCGGCTGCTACGCCTATTGCCGGACCTGCTGACACAGCCTGAGTTTGCCGCGCTGGCGCGTTTTTTGCGACAGGATACCGATTTGCGAAAACACTACCAGTTGGCCGAGCGGCTGGCTGACCTGTTTGACCAATATCAGGTCTATCGCGCTGACTGGCTGGCCGACTGGAGTGAAGGGCGGGATGTACTGACCAGCCACCGACGCGGCGTGGAGCCGCTGCCAGAGGAGCAGCGCTGGCAACCGTTGTTGTGGCGTGCACTGCTGGCGGATACCGGCGAGGCGCTGTCCGGCACCAGCCGTGCGGCGTTGCACCGACGTTTTCTGGATGAGGTCGACCGGCGAGGCGACAGCGAACGTCCTGCCGGTTTACCGTCGCGTGTTGTCGTGTTTGGTATTTCGTCATTATCGCAACAGGCGCTGGAACTGCTGGCGGCCATCGGGCGTTGGACCCAGGTGTTCATGTGCGTGCATAACCCGTGCGAACATTACTGGGGCAACATTATTGCCGATAAAGACCTGTTACGTGCTGAACGTGCCCGTCAGCAGCGAAAACCCGGCATGCCAGAAGTGATTGCGCTGGAGGAATTACATCAGCATGCCCACCCGCTGCTGGCGGCATGGGGCAAACAAGGGCGCGACTACATCGGATTGCTCGATGAGTACGACCAGCGTGAGCAATATGAGTCTCTGCTGCAACCGGTGATCTCGCGTATTGATCTATTCAACAGTAACGGCGAAGACTGCCTGCTGCATCAGCTACAGGACGACATTCGGGATTTGCGCCCGCTGGCGGAAAGTCGGTCGCGCTGGCCTGCCATCGACTCCGATCAGGACAGTTCTGTCCGGTTTCATTTGGCGCACAGCCCACAGCGTGAAGTGGAAGTGCTGCATGACCAACTGCTGGCGGCGTTTGCCGCCGACCCGACGCTGCGCCCGAGCGATGTGATTGTGATGGTGCCGGACATCAACAGCTATGCGCCGCATATTCAGGCGGTATTCGGGTTGATAGACCGGCAGAAAGACCCGCGTTACATCCCATTCAGTGTGGCGGATCGCGGTGCACGGCAGAACAACCTGGTGTTGGCGGCACTGGAAAAACTGTTGCACCTGCCGCAGTCGCGTGTGGCGGTCAGCGATGTGCTGGATCTACTGGACGTACCGGCGGTGCGTCAGCGTTTTGCCATTGAGGAAGAACAGCTACCGTTATTGCAGCGCTGGATTAGGGCGGCCAACGTGCGCTGGGGGTTACATGCGCGCCAGCGCCAAAGCCTTAACCTGCCGGATGCGCCGGAGCAGAACAGCTGGTTTTTCGGCCTGCGCCGTATGCTGCTGGGGTATGCGGTAGGCGCAGGTGGTGCCTGGCGGGATATCGAACCGCTGGATGAAATTGGCGGGCTGGATGCTGCGCTGGCTGGACAACTGGCGTGGTTGCTCGACAGGCTCGATTACAGCTGGCAGCAGCTGTGTCAGCCCGCAACGCCGGTGCAGTGGTGCGAGCGGTTACGTGTACTGTTGAGCACGTTTTTTGCGGCGGATGATGGCGAGGATGGCTTCATGCTACTGCAACTGGACGAAGGGTTGCAGAACTGGCTGGAGGCGTGCGAATCGGTCGCGTTGACGCAGGAACTACCGTTATCGGTGGTTCGGGAACACTGGCTGGGGTTATTTGAACAAACGAGCCTGACCCAGCCGTTTTTCGCCGGTGCCGTCACCTTCGCCACATTGATGCCGATGCGCGCCATCCCATTCCGCCATGTGTGCCTGCTGGGCATGAATGACGGTGATTACCCCCGCAACCGGGTGCCACTGGACTTCGACCTGATGGGGCAGGATTACCGCCCCGGCGACCGTTCCCGCCGTGAAGATGACCGTTACCTGTTTTTGGAGGCGCTGCTGTCGGCACGTGAACGGCTGTACATCAGTTGGGTTGGGCGCAGTATCCACGATAACAGCGAGCGTCCGCCCTCGGTGCTGGTGGCGCAACTGCGCGACCACCTCAGCAACGGCTGGCGGATTGTTAACGGGCAGGATGTGTTGCCCGCGCTAACGGTGGAGCACCGATTGCAGCCTTTCAGCCCGGAGTACTTTACCGCGGGCAGTTCGCTGTTCAGTTATGCCCGTGAATGGCGTGCCGGGCTACCGTCATACGATGGCGCGTCATCGCAAACGGCCGCCGCATCGGATGCGGTGTTGGATGATTATGTGCAGGATGGGGTGCTGACGTTGCGTCAACTGGCCGATTTTGTGCGTGACCCGGTGCGCAGCTTCTTCCGTTTACGGCTCAACGTCTGGTTTGAGCAGGAAGACCCCACCAGCCAGGATCAGGAACCGTTTGCCATTGATGCACTGGAAAACTGGCGGTTGCAACATGAATTGATTCAGGTACAAAAAGCCGCGTTGCAGCGGCAGATTCCCCGCGAGCAGGCGCTGGCTGAACATTTGCAGCGTATCACCCGGCGTGGAGAGCTGGCACCCGGCGGTTTCGCCACAGTACTGGAGCAGGATTTGGCCGAACCGATGGCGGACCTGTTTACCCGTTACGAACAGGAGCGGGATAAATGGCCGACACCGATACCGGACGAACCGCTGTCGTTGCCGGAATTACCGCTGGAAGACTGGCTGAACGAACTGCGCCTTGACGAACAGGGGAACCGCTGTCGGCTGGTGCTGGAAAGCGGCGGGTTGCTCCATCCCACCCGTCGCAGTTACCGCCTGGATAAACTGTTGCCGTTCTGGGTGGCGCATCTGGCCGGGCACCTCGGCGGGCACGCGTTACACAGCACATTGGTCAGTAAAAACGGTACCGTTCATCTGCCTGCGCTGGAGCCTGCGCAGGCGGCGGCTTACTGGCAGTCACTGATGGACGCCTGGCGAGAGGGCATGCGTTGCCCGTTGCCCGTCGCGGTGAAAACCGGGTTTCGCTGGCTGGAGGTTGGCGGTGAGCTGGGGCAATCGGCTGATGGTGAAGCAGGGAAAGCGGCACGCCAGTGCTATGAGGAGCATGATCCTGCTAACCGCAAATATGCTGAATCAGCGTCCAACCCTTATCTGGCGCGGGCTTTCCCGACGTTCGAGCATCTGTGGGCCGACGGCGAATTTGCCCGCTGGGTACAGCAGTTACTGGCACCGCTACACCACACACTGAAAGCCGCATCGGCGAGAAATAAAAAATCAGGGGGCCAGCCATGACGGCGAGCGCGTTACCTTCTGCGCTGGATGTACTGCGCTTTCCACTCTGCGGCAGTCGGCTAATCGAGGCCAGCGCCGGTACCGGCAAAACTTTTACCATCGCCATGTTGTATGTGCGGCTGGTGCTGGGGCACGGTGGTGAGCACGCCTTCTCGCGTCCGCTCAATCCGCCGGACATTCTGGTGGTGACCTTTACTGATGCCGCGACCCGCGAATTGCGTGACCGTATTCGCGCACGACTGGCGCAGGCCGCGGCTTACTTTCAGCCGAACGACAAGGGCGGCACGGCGGGTGAGGATGACGAGGTTGATCCGCTACTGCGCGAACTGCGTGCCGACTACCCATCAGAACAGTGGCCGGATTGCGCCCGCAAATTGCAACTGGCGGCGGAATGGATGGATGAAGCGGCGGTGTCCACCATCCACAGTTGGTGTAACCGGATGCTGGGCGAACACGCGTTTGACAGCGGCAGCCTGTTTAATCAGACGCTGGAAACCGACCAGAGCGAATTGCTGCTGGAGGTGGTGCGTGATTACTGGCGTACCTTCTTTTTCCCGCTCGATGCCCGTGATGTGCTGGAGCTACGCGATAGCTGGGCCGCACCGGAAGATTTTTATCGCAGCGTCACACCGTTGCTGGATTATGCTGATGAGATTGGCATTGATGACCTGCCCGCACAGATCTTCAGTACCGTCCGCGCAGAAAAAACACGCCAACTGGCGGCACTGAAAGCGCCCTGGACACAATGGTGCGACGAGCTGCGCGACCTGTTGAACGCCGCCGTGGCAGCGAAAAAAGCGGATGGCCGTAAGCTACAGGCCCGCTATTTCGACCCGTGGCTGGATAAACTGCAACACTGGGCGAGCAGTGACGAGACGACGCTGGATATCGGCACCGGCTGGACACGGCTGACGCCACAAGGGTTACGGGAGTGCTGGAAAATACCGGACGAGGCACCGTCACACCCGGCGTTACGTGCGATGGAAACGTTGGCGCAGCAGTTGAGCGACTTGCCGGAGCCACGTAGCCAACTGTTACGGCACGCCTGCCGCTGGATACACCAGCGTTTTCGCTCCGAGCAGGAAAGCCGGGCGCAGATGGGGTTTCAGGACTTGCTGACCCGGCTGGATGGCGCGTTGCGCGGCGATAACGGCGAACGGCTGGCGCAACGTATTCGTCGCCAGTTTCCGGTAGCGATGATCGATGAATTTCAGGACACCGACCCGCTGCAATACCGCATTTTCGATACCCTGTACCGGGTGGCAACCAATGATCCGCAACAGGGGTTGATCCTGATAGGCGATCCGAAACAGGCGATTTACGCGTTTCGCGGTGCCGATATCTACACCTATTTGCGCGCCCGGCGCGATACCGACGGCCGACATTACACGCTGGGGACCAACTTTCGTTCCACACAGGCGATGGTCGATGCCGTTAATCAAGTGTTTATGCAAGCGGAAAACCGTGCCAACGGCGCAGGCGCGTTTTTATTTCGTCAGCCGGATGGCGACAACCCGGTGCCGTTCTTGCCGGTGCAGGCTAACGGCCGTGATGACATCTGGGTGCAAGAAGGAACGCCAGCTGCGGCATTGACCTGCTGGACGCTGGAAACCGATGAACCGCTGTCGTCGTCAGAATACCGTCAGCGAATGGCGGCGGGGTGCGCCCGGGAAATGGTGCGACTGTTACAACTGGGCGAGCAGGGGCAGGCCGGTTTTGTCTCGTCTGATCAACGCTGGCGTCCGGTCAAACCGGGCGATATGGCGGTGCTGGTCAATACCGGGCGCGAGGCGATGGCGGTACGGGCGCAACTGTCCGCTCGCGGGGTGCGCAGCGTGTATTTGTCTGACCGGGAGTCGGTGTTTGACAGCCCACTGGCAGGAGAACTGCACTGCTGGTTGTCCGCCTGCGCTGACCCGGAGAACGACCGATTGCTGCGTGCCGCGCTGGCCACGCCGTTACTGGGGCTGAGCTGGCAGGCGCTTGACCGCCTTAACCACGACGAGCAGGAGTGGGAACGACGGGTGATGCAATTTGTCCGCTACCAGCAGTGCTGGCGTCAGCAAGGCGTGTTGCCGATGCTACGGCGGTTGCTGTGGGAGTTTGATGTCCCGCGTCGGCTGCTGGCTGCCGATAACGCCCGGGCGTTGACCGATGTGCTGCATTTGTCGGAGTTACTGCAACAGGCCAGCGTGCATCTGGACGGCGAACACGCGCTGATCCGCTATCTGGCGGAGCAGTGCCAGGCGGATAATCCCGGTAGCGATAGCCTGAAAGTGCGGCTGGAAAGTGACGCCGATCTGGTCAAAGTGGTGACCGTGCATAAATCGAAAGGGCTGGAATACCCGCTGGTGTTTCTGCCGTTCGCCTGTGCGTTTCGAACGGTCAGCCATCGGGATGTGCCGCTGAAATTTCATGATGATGACGGGCAGCCGCGCCTTGAGTTGATTGCCAGTGACGAGGCGGTTGCGCGAGCCGACCATGAGCGCCTGGGTGAAGACCTGCGTAAATTTTATGTCGCGTTAACCCGCGCGCGCTATGCCCTGTGGCTTGGGGTAGCGCCGCTGAAAGAACTGGAAAAAAGTGCTCCCGGCTATCTGCTCGGTGCCGGTGAGCCAGTGGAGGCCGGGCAACTGGCGTCATGTTTGTCGCTCTGGATCGGCCCGCACAGCCAGATAGCACCACTGCCGGAAAGTGATGATGCGGTATATCGCGCGGCGCGGGAAACACCGGCATTGGGGCAAGAGCCGCCGTTACCGGATATTCGCCGTCACCGTTGGCGCATCACCAGTTATTCCGGGTTGCAACTGGCACCGGAGGGGCAGTATCAGGAGCGTCGTGAGTCCGCCGCTCATGACGCCGCCGAAGTACAGAGCGCACGGCAGGAAACCTTTAGCGAACCGCAGGAAACCGCAGAGCGTCTGCCACCGCTGCCGGTCGGCTACGATATGTACAGCTTTCCACGTGGTGCGGTGCCGGGCAGTTTTCTGCATGGGTTGTTGGAATGGGCGGGTAAAGAGGGGTTTGCCGCGCTGGCAGCGGATCGCCCGCGAGTGGAAGATCAGGTAGCGCGACGCTGTAACCGACAGGGCTGGACACCGTGGATACCGATGCTGACCGACTGGCTGATGGCGCAACTCAACCAACCGCTGGCGTTGCCCGCATCACCCGCTGGTACGGTGTCACTGGCTGGTCTGACGCAGTATCAGGTGGAAATGGAATTCTGGTTTGCGCTCAATCAGGTCGATACGCAACGTCTGGACCAACAGGTCAGCGCCGCCACACTGGCGGGGGCACCACGCGTGCCGCTGATGCGTGACGCGCTCAATGGCATGCTGAAAGGCTTTATCGATTTGGTGTTTGAACATCAGGGGCGCTACTACGTGCTGGATTACAAGTCCAACTGGCTGGGGGCGGACGCCGCCGACTATGACTTAGCGCATATGGCTCGAGCCATGCTAGACCATCGGTATGATCTGCAACTGGCCTTGTACCTGTTTGCCTTGCACCGCTTACTACGCTCCCGATTGCCAGATTATGACTACGACCGTCATGTCGGTGGGGCGTTGTATCTGTTCCTGCGCGGTAGTCAGGCACCGGGGGGCGGCGTTTACGCTGAACGACCGGATCGGACGCTGATTGACGCGCTGGACCGCCTGTTTAGCGGTGATACGGAGGTGACGGCATGACCCTCACTCACCATGATGACGTGGTTCAACTGCTGGATCAGTGGGTTGATTGCGGGTGGTTACGCGAGTTGGATCGCGCGCTGGTGCGCTTTCTGCATCAGGAATGCCCGGAAGCATCACCGCTGTTGCTGCTGGGTGCGGCGCTGGTCAGTTATCAGCTTGGGCGCGGGCATGTGTGTCTCGATCTGGCCGCTACGCTGGCTGATAGCAGTTTTTCGCTGGCGTTGCCGCCAGAGGGCGATCGCAGTGACAACCGTAAGATAGCACGCCCGGCGCAGGCGCTGGCGGGGGTGACCCTGTCAGCCTGGCTGGCGGCGTTGCAGCAGCCGCAACTGGTGGCGCCGGGGGAAGGGGTAACCCCGCTGGTATTGGTGGGGTCGCGTCTTTATCTGCGTCGTTACTGGCAGTATGAGCAGGATGTCCGTCAGGCGATTACCCGACAGTTACGGCACAACGAAACCTTGCGTGCAGCCATCGCGTCGGCGGCGCTACGCCAGCGGCTGGAGGCACTATTTCCTGCGACGACACCTCATACCACCAACTGGCAGAAGCTGGCGTGCGCACTGGCGGCGGGCAGTGCCTTTAGCATCATCACCGGTGGGCCGGGTACCGGGAAAACCACCACGGTGGTGAAATTGTTGGCGCTGTTGCAGTCACTGGCGCTGGAGCAACAGGGCAAACCGCTGCGTATCCGACTGGCGGCACCGACCGGCAAGGCAGCGGCGCGGCTAAACGAATCCATCGCTGGCGCGATTGCCAGCCTGACGCTGGACGGTCTGGCGCAGGGAGAGGCGATTCGTACGCACATTAACAGCGAGGTGGTAACGCTGCATCGCTTGCTGGGTAGCCGACCGGATACCCGACATTTCCGGCACCATGCCGATAATCCGCTGCTGCTGGATGTGCTGGTAGTGGATGAGGCCTCGATGGTGGATCTGGAGATGATGGCGGCGTTACTGGCCGCCATGCCGCGCGATTCCCGGCTGATTTTGCTGGGCGACAAGGATCAACTGGCGTCGGTGGAGGCGGGGGCGTTGATGGGGGAACTCTGTCAACGCGCCGCACAGGGGCATTACCTGCCACAGACCTGTGACTGGTTGCGTGAGGTGACCGGAGAGGCACCGGATGACGACTTGCTCGACCCGCAGGGCAATGCGCTGGATCAGTCGATTGTTATGCTGCGTCACAGTTACCGTTTTGGTGCTGACAGCGGTATCGGGAAGCTGGCCGATGCGGTAAATAGGGGAGATAACGCGGCGCTGGCGTCTGTCTGGCAACATGGGTTTGCCGATTTGGCACGACTGACGCTCGCCGCGAATGATGACAACACATTGCGTGAATGGGTTATCGAGGGCGCTGCCAGCCGATTCGGGGCTCAATCTGGTGTGGCGGCTCCGGTGGGCTACGGTGACTACCTGCGGCGTATGGCGTCGACACGGCCAGCGCTGACGGCATCTATGGAGGCGTTTGACGCCTGGGCTACAGAGATTCTGGCGGCGTTTGGTCAGTTCCAGTTGCTGTGTGCGTTGCGTAATGGGCCGTGGGGCGTGGAGAGCATGAACGAACGCATCGCCCATTTGCTGTATCGGGAAAGGCTGCTGGCTGGCTGGCAAGGCTGGTACCCCGGAAGGCCGGTGATGGTGACCCGCAACGATTATGGTCAGCGGCTGATGAACGGTGATATCGGCATTACGTTGACGGTACCGCAGACGCAGCCGGACGGTACCCGGCTATGGGTCACCCGGGTGGCGTTCCCGGTCGGTGACGGCTCCTCAGGCATTCGCTGGATGATGCCGGGGCGCTTGTCGGCGGTGGAAACCGTGTTCGCCATGACGGTGCATAAATCACAAGGGTCGGAATTCACTCACACCGCGTTGCTACTACCCGATAGCTTAAGCCCGATTCTGACCCGTGAACTGGTTTATACCGGCATCACCCGTGCGAAGCAGGCCTTCAGCCTTGGTTGTGTCGGCGAACACAGTACGGTGCTGGCAGAGGCAGTCAGCCGACGGGTACTCCGGGTCAGCGGACTGGTGGAGTAGTCCGCCAGTCGCTTGCTGATAGCAACGGTGGTCGCGTTTGTTCTCCTGAAATTGTCCAGTGGTTTAGGCATGGTGCGATAGGGTGTCGCAGTCTACCTGTTTATACCGTCGATATCTGACTTGTTGAGGACGCATCATAAAGATGAAAATAACCACCGAAAGACTCGTCATTAGACCCTTTGAGACGAAAGATGCCGCTGGGTTATGGGAATATCTCGCCCAGCCGCGCATGAATTGTTTTATGGATGAAAAGCTCGATACCCTTGAGGATGCCATCAGCGAAGTACAGCGCAGGCATCACGATGAAACGCAATTTGCTGTTTGCCTGAAAGATACGGATACCCTCATCGGGCATGTATTTGCTGAACGCGATGACGTAGATAATGACACGTACGGCGTCGGCTGGCATTTCAATGGAAAATATGAAGGGAAGGGCTACGCCAGTGAAGCAGCGCGGGCATTTTTCAATTTCCTGTTTGATAGTAAAAATGGAAGGCGAATTTATGCGTACGTCGAAGATTATAATGTCCGATCGCAGAAAATGTGTGAGCGCCTGAATATGCGTAGGGAGGCCTGTTTTCTGGAGTTTGTTCCGGTATGGCGCCGCACCCCAGATGAAGTACAGCGATACGACAATACCTATGTGTATGCGATCTTAAAAAAAGAGTGGCGGGTGCAGACGTCATTGAACGAGCCATCGATCCGCTGAGGTAGGGAAAACTCCTCGCGGCATGGCAGTCAAGGAATGGTATTATTGTCGGCCGATCCTATCTGGAATTTTCACTGTGACCTCATTTGCTGAACTGAACGCGCTTGCTGCGGAACAACTCACCACCTTAAACGAACTGGGCTATCTGTCCATGACCCCGATTCAGGCTGCGGCATTACCGGCGATCCTCGCCGGGAAAGATGTCCGCGCGCAGGCGAAAACCGGCAGCGGCAAAACGGCGGCTTTCGGGCTGGGCCTGCTGCAGCATCTGGATGCTGGGCAGTTCAAGACTCAATCGTTGGTGCTGTGCCCAACCCGCGAACTGGCCGATCAGGTTGCCAATGAGTTGCGTCGTCTGGCGCGTGGTATGCCGAACATCAAAGTGTTGGTATTGTGCGGCGGTGTACCGTTTAGCATCCAGCGTGACTCGCTGATTCATGCTCCCCATATTATTGTCGCCACGCCGGGCCGACTGTTGGATCACCTGAAAAAAGAGACCGTCAGCCTTGATGCGTTGCAGACATTAGTGCTGGATGAAGCGGATCGCATGCTCGATATGGGGTTTGCCGATGCTATCGATGAGGTGATTCACCACGCACCGGCCGAACGCCAGACACTGCTGTTTTCCGCCACCTGGCCGGAGGCGATTGCCGCCATCAGCCGTCGTATTCAACGTGATCCGTTGGTCATTGAAATTGACACGGTGGATGAATTGCCGGCGGTCGAGCAGCAATTCTATGAGGTGTCGCGCAACGGCAAGCTCGATCTGCTGCAAAAGTTGCTGAGCCGTGAACAGCCCGCGTCGTGCGTGGTGTTTTGTAATACCAAGAAAGATTGTCAGGCGGTATACGATGCGCTGACCCACAGTAACCAAAGTGTACTGGCGCTGCACGGCGACATGGAGCAGCGCGATCGCGACCAGACATTGGTACGTTTCGCCAATGGCAGTAGTCGTGTGCTGGTGGCAACCGACGTTGCTGCACGCGGGCTGGATATCAAGGCACTGGAAATGGTGATTAACTACGAACTGTCGTGGGATCCTGAAGTGCATGTTCATCGTATTGGCCGTACCGCCCGTGCGGGTGAACAGGGGCTTGCCATCAGCCTGTGCGCGCCGGAAGAAGCCCAGCGAGCGAATGCACTGGAAGAGATGCTGAAGATGAAACTGACCTGGCATCCATTGCCCAGTGGGTTGCGTATCACTCCGCTGGAGGCCGCAATGGCAACGCTGTGTATTGATGGCGGCAAAAAAGCCAAAATGCGCCCCGGCGATATTCTGGGCGCGCTAACTGGCGACATGGGGCTGGATGGCGCGGATATCGGCAAGATTACTATCCACCCGATGCACGCTTATGTGGCCGTCAAGCAGTCGCTGGCGCGTCAGGTATGGAAGCAACTACAACAAGGCAAAATTAAAGGGAAGGCGGTGAAGGTCCGGTTGTTAAAGTGAGTGGATGACCGTTATCAGGTTCTCTTTCATTGCTATTATTCGTTGATAATCTCAGGGATGCTGGCTGCTTTTGCGGCCAGCATGTGTTGTGATTTATTTATTTCGAGCATCAGGTTAAAGATAGAAAATAGAGAAAGAGCTAATTATTAGTTTGGTCTTAATTTATCTAATTATACCATCTTGTTAATATAAAATATGAGAGTTAGAACACGTGAAATATAAATTTCATAAAATGACACATAAGTAAATTACTATTACAATGTAAGTTCTGGTGGGTTTATAGGCTGTCCCCATTAGTATCAGAAATAATAATTTTGATTATTTCCAATTATTTCCTAATGTTCATGTTATTAAGGATGGATGCTATGAATGGAAATGTTAGTCTCTGGGTTCGTCATTGTTTACATGCGGCTCTATTTGTTTCGGCTACGGCAGGTTCTTTCTCTGTATATGCTGATACAGTAAAAATTGACGCAAACGTTAATTATCAAATAATTCAAGGTTTTGGTGGAATGAGTGGGGTGGGGTGGATCAATGATCTCACCACGGAACAAATTAATACTGCATACGGGAGTGGGGTTGGTCAGATAGGGCTGTCGATTATGCGCGTCCGAATTGATCCAGACTCCAGTAAATGGAATATACAGCTTCCGAGTGCACGTCAGGCTGTTTCACTGGGAGCCAAAATAATGGCTACCCCCTGGTCACCACCCGCTTATATGAAAAGTAACAACAGCCTGATAAACGGCGGCCGTTTGTTGCCGGCAAATTATTCTGCCTATACTTCGCACCTGCTGGATTTCTCCAAATATATGCAGACTAACGGTGCACCGTTGTATGCTATTTCGATACAAAATGAGCCAGACTGGAAGCCGGATTATGAATCCTGCGAATGGAGCGGGGATGAATTTAAAAGCTATCTCAAATCGCAAGGATCCAAGTTTGGCTCTCTCAAAGTCATTGTCGCGGAGTCGCTAGGTTTTAACCCGGCGTTAACTGACCCGGTATTGAAAGACAGTGACGCATCAAAATATGTGTCAATCATCGGTGGGCACCTGTATGGCACGACGCCTAAGCCCTATCCGTTAGCACAGAATGCCGGTAAGCAACTGTGGATGACCGAACACTATGTTGATTCCAAACAGTCGGCTAATAACTGGACGTCGGCGATTGAGGTGGGCACTGAACTGAATGCCAGCATGGTGTCAAACTATAGCGCTTACGTCTGGTGGTATATTCGTCGTTCGTATGGATTACTGACAGAAGACGGTAAAGTCAGTAAGCGGGGTTATGTGATGTCACAATATGCCCGCTTCGTTCGCCCTGGTGCTCTGCGTATTCAGGCAACGGAAAATCCCCAGTCAAATGTTCATCTGACTGCTTATAAGAATACCGATGGAAAAATGGTGATTGTTGCGGTCAATACCAATGACTCCGACCAAATGCTATCGCTGAATATCAGTAACGCCAACGTGACTAAATTTGAGAAATACAGCACGTCAGCATCACTGAACGTTGAGTATGGCGGCTCGTCCCAGGTTGATAGTAGCGGCAAAGCAACGGTATGGCTGAACCCGTTAAGTGTGACAACGTTTGTCAGCAAATAATGTGGCGTATTAACCTGTATTAGTCACGACACTGTCTGACCAATCAGTCTGAAAGCATGAGAGTTACCGATTGTGGTAGGGGACAAATACCCTGAAGTAAACATAAAAGGTAGCTCTCATCCCATTATGTAATACAACCCGCGGCGTATGCACCGGGTGATGCCAAAATGGTGTAGGGGAGCGCTGATTTCCCGCATGATGTTGTGAAAAGGCGGCTCCGGTGCTTTTGTGTATTGCAGTATCTCGACGGTTCTCAAAGCGTTACCTCTGTCAACGGCTTGTGTATGCATCCATAAGATTGGACCCAAATGATCAGAATCGAAATGGCAGCATGTTATTCATTATCTTGCTTGAATATGAGTAAAATGAATTGCATGCAAGAATTCAGATGTGCCTCAATGGCCTCATTCTCAACGGGATAAATTAAGCCAATCGCAGCCTGCCGAAGAGGTTCTGCGACGCACATAGCGAGTATTGCTTTGGCACTGATATCTGCTGGTAATATCGGCCACCAGCCATGATTTTGCTGCCGTCTTATCCAGTCAGTTAGTAATTGTTGGCCCCGTTCTATACCATTTTCATGGTATCTCTTCAGCAGTTCCTCCTTACCCGGAAATTGAGTATTGAGAAGCCGGAACATTTTCACTGCCGTTTCTGATAGTGCCTGGCTACAAATCGCCGCCAGTAATTTTCTTAAGGTTGGTAAAACGTCATTCTTACTACTCGGATCGATTTGTAAGAGTGGGGCATAATTATCAGTCCAGTTCCGTACTGATAGGCCGAGCAGTTCTTCCCGATTCTTTGCAAAGCGATATACCGTTTTTTTGGCTACGCCAGCATGTGCTGCAACTGCTTGTATTGTTGTTGCGTCATACCCTTCATCAAATAGCAACGTCATCGTGCTGCTGATTATCTGCTTCTTCACTTCTTCCTGGGGGGCAGAGGGGCGTCCGCGTAGTTTGGGAGGGAGTGTTGGCATATGAACTCCTTTTGGCTTGTCATATAACCATTCTATAGGCTACATTTAGGAAACGCACGTCGTTTCCTAAATGTTGTGTATTTCCCGATTTTACTGGAGAAAAAAATGCGAAAACAAAATATCGCCCGGCCATGGCTTGATCATTCAGCATTGCTTGATCCCTCCCCAATGCCACTGGAGACAGGCATTAAGCGTCTGGATGATGGGAGTCTGATGGTCGCTGTGCGCACTGACTTACATGGTTGCAAAGGACGGATGATTGACTGGTGGTTTACCTTTTTTGAAACGACACAGCATATAAAGTGGTGGCATCCCATTGATCATGTTGAGCATTGCGGTTGGGACGCCAACTGGAAGCGTGGAGAAAGTTTTTACGGCGCAAGCATATATGCCATCGAGTCGTTAGCTGAGATTCCGCCCATCCCCGCCCGTCTGAAATTCCATCATCCCGCAGCAATATTTGGAGAAAAAGCTGTGGAAAAGGCGATGGCTGACGATTGCATCTCGGCAATTATTGCCGCAAGGGTAGGCTTCGGTGAAGAAACTGAACTGGATAGCCTGGGTGATCCATTGGACGGGCAGATGTTACATGTTGTTCGAGATACGCCTTTTGGATGCGTGCTGCGTAGCCGCTTTATTCTTGGTATGAGTAATGATGATCCCTCTAATCCCGCAGATGAAATTGGATTAGCGCTTATGCGACACTGTTATACTGAGTTCACGTTCCTATCTCGTTTCCTGCCTTCTCTATATTATGGCGAGAAAGCTAATGATGAAAAAATTGCACTTCCTTGGTAAGACTAACCGGATCGGGAAATAATCCGACTCTGCCACGGTTTCAGCCACCGGATCACAACGGTTATCGGATGTTCAGCGCACGGTCATCTGAGTTTGCAGCAGGCTGGCGAAACGGGTGAACAGCTGGCATGACTAACTGACGGTTGTATCTAATACTGTTGGCAGGTCACTCCTTGTCTTCATAGCGGCCGAGCTGTGGTGAACTCATTCGAAACACTATGCAATAAAAAATCCACGCAATCGCGTGGATTTTCTGGGCTTATTGGCTTTCGTGAGATTCTTTGAAACCCCATAAGACAACAAATTTTATTTAGACGTTAAACAAGAAGTTCATAATATCGCCGTCTTTAACGATATATTCTTTCCCTTCTGAACGCATTTTACCGGCTTCTTTGGCACCTTGTTCACCTTTGTAAGTGATGAAATCATCAAAGGCGATGGTTTGGGCGCGGATAAAGCCTTTCTCGAAGTCGGTATGAATTTTACCGGCTGCCTGCGGAGCCGTCGCGCCGACTGGGATGGTCCAGGCGCGGACTTCTTTCACCCCGGCGGTGAAATAGGTCTGCAGGTTCAGCAGTTTGTAACCGGCACGAATCACGCGGTTTAGCCCCGGCTCTTCCAAGCCCAGTTCAGCCATGAATTCGTCGCGCTCGGCGTCATCCAGCTCGGCAATATCTGACTCCACCGCCGCACAGACAGGAACCACCACCGAACCTTCGCTGGCAGCGATTTCACGCACCTGATCCAGGTAGGGGTTGTTTTCGAAACCGTCTTCATTCACGTTGGCAATGTACATGGTTGGCTTTAACGTCAGGAAACTCAGGTAACGAATGGCAGCTTTCTCTTCTGCACTCAGATCTAAGGCGCGAAGCATGCCAGCCTTTTCCAGTTGCGGCAGGCATTTTTCCAGCGCAGCTTGCTCAATTTTAGCGTCTTTGTCACCGCCTTTGGCTTTCTTCTGCACACGGTGCAGCGCACGTTCACAGGTATCCAGATCCGCCAGAGCCAGTTCGGTGTTAATGGTATCGATATCTTCCGCCGGGTTCACTTTACCCGCAACGTGGATGATATTTTCATTCTCAAAGCAACGTACCACATGGCCGATGGCTTCGGTTTCACGGATGTTGGTCAGGAACTGGTTACCCAGACCTTCACCTTTGGAGGCACCTTTTACCAGACCGGCGATATCCACAAATTCCATGGTGGTGGGGATGGTACGTTGCGGCTTGACGATCTCAGCCAGTTGGTCGAGGCGTAGGTCCGGCATCGGCACAACGCCGGTGTTGGGTTCGATAGTACAAAACGGAAAGTTGGCCGCTTCGATACCGGCTTTGGTCAGCGCGTTGAACAGAGTAGATTTACCCACGTTAGGCAGCCCAACGATACCGCATTTGAATCCCATGTTTATGTCACCTTAAAAATCACTAATCATCAGGCTTTGCGTGTAAAAAGCCTGTCAGAATGGAAAAAGTCAGTCTTGATGCTAATTATACACATAATGTGGCATGAACTCGATCCACCCGATGTTTCATCACGATGCTTTGAACGCATGCAGGCGGTTCATGGCTTTGACCATGTCTTCTTTCATCAAAATATCGGTACAGCGCAAGGATTCGTCGATAGCCTGATCGATCAGCGTCTGTTCGCTGACAGGCGGCTTACCGAGTACGAATCCCACCACTTTGTTTTTATCGCCCGGATGGCCGATACCGATGCGTAAACGGTGGAAATTGGGGTTGTTGCCCAGTTTACTGACGATATCTTTCAGCCCGTTGTGACCACCGTGACCGCCGCCGAGTTTCAGCTTGGCAACACCGGGTGGCAAATCCAGTTCGTCGTGCGCTACCAAAATTTCATCAGGCTGGATGCGATAGAAGGTTGCCATCGCAGCTACAGCTTTACCGCTCAGATTCATGAACGTTGTCGGCACCAGCAAACGTACATCGTTGCCTGCCAGAGACAGGCGTGCGGTATAACCGAAAAATTTACTCTCTTCTTTCAGCGGCTGTCGGTAGGCGTCAGCCAGGCGGTCAACGTACCAGGCGCCCGCATTGTGGCGGGTGGCGGCGTATTCGGCACCAGGGTTCGCCAGACCTACAATCAATTTGATACCACTCACAGTTGCATACCACTCATTATTGGATACGACTCACGCGATACGTTTTCAAACGGCCAGGGGCGTGCCACGTATCTGGGGAATTGGCAAAGCCGGTAGTGTAACGCAGGGGCAGTTGATCACCAACATGTGATCCTTCACGCAACCCCAGGCGGAGGGGCTGCTTATACTGTGAGCAGATCAGAAGGACACGCAGCACTATTTTAATTATTCACCGTGGTCTAATTATTTTCCCTGGTCTGATTATTTCCACTGGATATTTCTGGAGGTGAAATATGAAACGTAGAAATGCTGTGAGAGTGGGCAACGCATTCATGGGATTGGGTCTGTTGCTTATGGTTGCCGGAATAGCGTATTCGATTGCTAATCAACTGCCTGAATTAAATCTGCCGGGGTCGCTCTATTATGTAGAGTTACTGGCTATTTTTGCTGGTGCTATTTTGTGGCTGACAGGTGCACGTATTAGTGGTCGTGAGAGTGTGACGGACCGTTACTGGTGGCTGAAGCATTTTGATAAACGCTGCCGCCGCGAGCGTCATCCTTGAGTCACGCGTAGCTTAAGACGTAATCGACTCGTCGGCCGCAGGCGGGGTTATATATACCCGTCATATTTCACGTTGCAGGCGTGTGTTGGCGTTTTACTCGATCCATAACGAGGCCCAAGCGCATCGTTCAGCTGTGAATGTTCAACGTATGAATGTTCAAAACAGAACGTATTGCCCTGCAACCCGAATGAGGTGGGGGAGATATTCACCAGCATCGGGTAAGAAGAATAAAGACGGGTATAAATAATACGCATCGTCATAATGTGATGCCAATAAAAACGCCACCGGATAATAATGCTCCGGTGGCGTCGCCTTGCTAACCGAAATATCGATTAATGCTCGAACATCGCGGAAATAGATTCTTCGTTGCTGATGCGGCGGATAGCTTCAGCCAGCATGCCAGATAATGTCAGCGTGCGTACATTCGGCAGTGACTTAATATTTTCCGATAGCGGGATGGTATCGCAGACAATCACTTCATCAATGACAGAGTTCTTGATGTTCTCGTAAGCGTTGCCGGAGAAGATCGGGTGGGTAGCATAAGCGAAGACACGTTTGGCACCACGCTCTTTCAGCGCTTCTGCCGCTTTGCACAACGTGCCACCGGTATCGATCATGTCATCAACCAGTACGCAGTCACGACCCGCTACGTCACCGATGATATGCATCACCTGAGAAACGTTGGCACGAGGGCGGCGTTTATCGATGATAGCCATGTCGGTATCGTTCAACAGCTTCGCGATAGCACGGGCGCGAACCACACCGCCGATATCCGGAGAAACCACGATCGGGTTATCCAGACTCTGTTGCAGCATGTCTTCGAGCAGGATTGGGCTACCGAACACGTTGTCTACCGGAACATCAAAGAAGCCCTGGATCTGCTCGGCATGGAGGTCCACCGTCAGGACACGGTCAACACCGACGCTGGAGAGAAAATCAGCCACGACTTTAGCCGTAATCGGCACGCGGGCGGAACGCACACGGCGATCCTGACGGGCATAGCCGAAATAGGGGATGACAGCGGTAATACGTCCTGCGGAAGCGCGGCGCAGGGCATCAACCATAACGACCAGCTCCATCAGGTTATCGTTGGTGGGAGCACAGGTCGACTGGATGATGAAAATATCACCACCGCGTACATTTTCGTTGATTTGTACGCTGACCTCGCCGTCGCTAAAACGACCAACAGCAGCGTCGCCCAGACTGGTGTACAAACGGTTGGCAATACGTTGTGCTAGTTCCGGCGTAGCGTTACCAGCAAAAAGCTTCATATCAGGCACGAGAAGAACCTCAAGCTTGCGTCCAGAGAAATATTCCGCCTGCGGAAGGCCGTGTGTCGTACCGCAAGCAGGATATACATACGGGTGTATGGAAAAGATCGTTAGAGCACCACGGTCGGCGGTGGTGTTTTAGCAACCCTTAAATTGCCCGGAAAGCTGTTGTTGCAGTGGAGAAACGTTCATTCCACGGGCAACAAAACCCTGTAAACCTTCCGGGGCCCGGTCTAACACCTGACGAGCGGCGGACTCGGTGTCGAATTCGGCAAACACGCAAGCGCCGGTGCCAGTCAGGCGCGACGGTGCGTATTCTAACAGCCATAAAAGTCGCTCTTCAACCTCACGAAAACGTTTTCTTACGACGGCTTCACAATCGTTGCTGAAAGTTTGTGTCAGTAACTGTGACAAGGGGCGTACTGGCGAGTCTCGCGTCAGGTCTGGATCGCCAAAGATAAGCGGGGTAGGAATACTCACACCGGGATGCACCACCAGATACCATTTTTCCTCAGGTGAGGCGGGGGTGAGCTGTTCTCCCACGCCTTCAGCGAATGCGGCGTGCCCGTGCACAAATACCGGTACGTCCGCCCCTAACTTCAGGCCCAGCGCGGCCAGCGTGTCCACGGGAACCTGACTGTGCCACAACTGATTGAGCGCCACCAGCACGGTGGCGGCGTTAGAGGAGCCACCACCCAGACCGCCCCCCATCGGCAGACGTTTATCGATACTGATATCAGCGCCGGCAAACGGTAATCCGGCCTGTTGGCACCACGCCTGCAACAAACGGGCGGCGCGAACCACCAGATTTTGTTCATCGGGAACACCGGGCAGCGGCGTCAGCAGCACGATGTGTTGATCCTGACGTGGGGTAATGGTCAGCGTGTCGCCGTAGTCCAGAAACTGAAACAGCGTTTGCAGATTATGATACCCGTCCGGTCGGCGACCGGTGATGTACAAAAACAGATTCAGCTTGGCCGGGGAAGGCCAGCGGTTACTTGCAGTCGCCATGATTTATTGCGTCGTCCAGTTGTCCATTTTCAGTTTGATGCGCTGCTCGCCCTGAGTCAGCTCCAGATTCTGCGGCAATGGCAACGGGCCGTCGATATAGGACAGGTAGGAGACATTCCAGTGCTGATCGCCTTGCTGATAGTTGACGCTGCGCAGCAGGGCATGTTCGTCCAGTGTGAAATCCTGTGCGTCGCCCGGCAGACCAAGCATCCACTGGCGTAAGTTGTCGAGCGGAATCGCCATGCCGGTTAACTGTTGGACCATGTACTGTGCGTCTTTACCCATGTAGCGTTTGCCCTGATTGTCGGTTATCTGTACCAGGTCCGGGCTTGCCTGAAGCTCCAGTTCCGTGCCGCCAAGCGGGTTGGTGAGTAACAGACGGTAGCGCTGTGGGGAGGGCTGCTGCCAGAAAAAACGGGCATACAGTTTTTTCCTATCAGAAATATAGGCAAACGATCCGCGCGTTTGATAGTGGGTCAAATTTTGTACTTTCTGCTCGTGTTCACGCCACTCGGGAGAGGTGGTTTTTTTACCCGGTAGGGAGGGCTGAGTCAGGGTACAGGCTGTCAGTAACACACTCGCCAAAGGCAGTAACCGTAAGGCTTGGGTGGGTTTATTGGGCATGTCGAAGAGGTCCTGTTACAAGCATCATAGGTTCACAACAAGGCGTCACGCTAGCGGGGTTGACTGGCAGCGTCAATCCTTGTGATGTTACCTGGTAAGACGTTGATGATGTGAGTCTAGTCAATCGGGGTTACTTTTCTTGCCCGCAGGCTTCAAGTAGAATGCCCCTCAGATGAAACCCATACTAACACCGGGATTACTCTGTAGACCATGACCCTGCTTGCGCTTGGTATCAATCATAAAACAGCACCAGTCTCTCTTCGCGAGCGCGTTGCGTTCTCGCCGGACAGACAGGGGCAGGCGCTGCACAGTCTGCTACAACAGCCGTTGGTTCAGGGCGGTGTATTGTTGTCTACCTGTAACCGCACAGAGCTGTATCTGAGTGTGGAAGAGCAGGAAAACCGGCACGAACAGTTAATCGCCTGGCTGTGTGATTATCACCAGCTCAACCCTGATGACATCCGCAAAAATCTCTACTGGCATGAAGGCAACGCTGCCGTCAGCCATCTGATGCGTGTCGCCAGCGGATTAGATTCTCTGGTGTTGGGTGAACCCCAGATTTTAGGACAGGTCAAAAAAGCGTTTGCGGATTCTCAGCGCGAGCGTTCGCTGTCAGGCGATCTGGAGCGCATGTTCCAGAAATCATTCACCGTCGCCAAACGGGTTCGAACCGAAACGGATATCGGTGCCAGCGCGGTATCGGTCGCGTTTGCTGCCTGTACATTGGCCCGGCAGATTTTTGAATCGCTGGCGGATGTCAATGTGCTATTGGTCGGTGCAGGCGAAACCATCGAACTGGTATCCCGCCATCTGCGTGAGCACCGTGTGAAGCGGATGGTAATTGCCAACCGTACGCGTGAGCGCGCTCAGGCACTGGCCGAAGAAGTGGGTGCTGAGGTTATTACGCTGGCGGAGCTTGACGCACATTTACCGCAGGCGGATATCGTCATCAGCTCTACCGCCAGTACATTACCTATCATCGGTAAAGGGATGATGGAGCGCACGATGAAAGCGCGCCGCAACCAACCGATGCTGATGGTGGATATCGCGGTGCCGCGTGACATCGAGCCGGAAGTCGGGCGGTTGCCGAATATTTACCTGTATAGCGTGGATGACCTGCAGGCGATCATTCAGCATAATCTGGCGCAGCGCAAAGCGGCGGCGATTCAGGCTGAATCCATCGTGCAGCAGGAGTGTTCAGAGTTTATGGCGTGGCTGCGCGCGCAATCAGCGGTAGATACTATCCGGGATTATCGCTCTCAGGCGGATAGCCTGCGTGAAGAGATGACAACCAAAGCGCTGGCGGCAATACAGAATGGCGGTGATGTTGAGGCCATCGTGCAGGAACTGACGCACCGCCTGACCAACCGCCTGATCCATGCGCCTACCCGTTCGTTACAGCAGGCCGCCCGTGATGGCGATGTTGAGCGTTTGCAGATTTTGCGTGACAGCCTCGGCCTGAACTAGCATTCTTCTCCCCCCAAATGATTCAACACAGGATTGAACTGCCCGCATGAAGTCTTCTATTGTTGCCAAACTGGAAGCGTTACAAGAGCGCCATGAAGAGGTGCAGGCGCTGCTGGGAGAACCCAGCGTGATTGCCGATATGGACCGTTTCCGGGCGCTGTCCCGCGAGTACGCGCAACTTACCGACATTACCCGTTGCTTTGAGCGCTGGCAGCAGACGCAAGATGATATCGAAACGGCCGAATTAATGCTGGACGATCCTGAAATGCGTGATTTGGCACAGGACGAACTGCAGGCGGCTAAAGTAGCCAGTGAAGATCTGGAACAACAACTGCAGGTGCTGCTGTTGCCAAAAGATCCTGATGATGAACGTGGCTGCTTTCTGGAAATCCGGGCCGGTACGGGCGGTGATGAGGCCGCGTTATTCGCCGGTGACCTGTTTCGTATGTACAGCCGTTACGCTGAGTCCCGCCGCTGGAAGGTCGAAATCATGAGCGCGAGCGACGGCGAGCACGGAGGCTACAAAGAAGTGATTGCCAAGGTTGTTGGCGATGGTGCCTATGGGCAATTGAAATTCGAATCCGGTGGTCACCGTGTTCAGCGCGTGCCAGCCACCGAATCTCAGGGGCGTATTCATACGTCCGCCTGCACGGTGGCCGTGATGCCGGAAGTGCCGGAAGCAGAGTTACCTGACATCAATCCTTCTGATTTGAGAATCGATACGTTCCGTTCCTCCGGTGCGGGTGGGCAGCACGTCAACACCACAGATTCCGCTATCCGTATTACCCACCTGCCGACCGGCATTGTGGTGGAGTGCCAGGATGAGCGTTCGCAGCACAAGAATAAAGCCAAGGCGTTGTCGGTGTTGGCTGCCCGAATTCGCGCAGCGGAAATGCACAAGCGCCAACAGGAAGAAGCCTCTACCCGGCGCAACTTGTTAGGGAGTGGTGACCGCTCTGACCGCATTCGAACGTACAATTTCCCACAAGGGCGAGTGACGGACCATCGTATTAACCTGACGCTCTATCGCTTGGATGAAGCGATGGAAGGCAAGCTGGATATGTTGATTCAGCCTATCGTGCAGGAATATCAGGCTGACCAACTGGCAGCGCTGGCTGAGCAGGATCAATGAATTATCAGAGCTGGTTGAAACAGGCGACAGTCCGGCTTCAGGCAAGCGATAGTCCAAAGCGGGATGCTGAAATCCTGCTGGAGCATGTGACCGATAAACGCCGTACGTTTCTGCTGGCGTTTGGCGAAACTGAACTGACTGATGACGAAGTTTTGGCGCTAGAATCCCTGCTGGCACGGCGTGTAAACGGGGAGCCGATTGCTTATTTGGTCGGGTACAGGGAATTTTGGTCGTTACCGCTGGCAGTATCGCCAGCGACGCTGATCCCACGGCCGGATACCGAATGTCTGGTCGAGCAGGCGCTGGCCGTATTGCCCGACGGTGCGTCATCGGTGCTGGACCTGGGGACCGGTACCGGGGCGATAGCGTTGGCCATTGCCCATGAGCGGCCTGACTGTCAGGTTGTGGGTATTGATCGTCAACCGGATGCGGTCGCGTTGGCAAGCCAGAATGCCCGCCGACTGGGGATCCATAATGCCCGATTTTTGCCGGGCGATTGGTTTTCGCCGTTAGCCGGACAGCGATTTGCCGTCATTGTCAGCAACCCACCGTACATTGATGAGCATGATCCGCACCTGTTGCGTGGCGATGTGCGTTTTGAACCCGCCAGTGCATTGGTAGCGGGTGCGCAAGGATTAGCGGATTTACAGCACATTATCCGACAGGCGGGTGACTTCCTGCTGGATGACGGCTGGCTATTGCTCGAACACGGCTGGCAGCAGGGAGAGGCGGTTCGGGGACTGTTGTCGCAGCAGGGTTTCGTACAGGTGAAAACATACCGTGATTATGGTGATAATGAGCGAGTGACGCTGGGGCAATGGCCAGCCGGTACGCCTGACCAGTAATAAACCCCGTGGGGGCCTCTGGCGGCACAACTTGAACAGGATCACATTGGTAATGATTAGCGGTCATTATCGCTTGAGGTTCCAGACAGAGCTGCTGACGAACACGCGATTTGGCATTATTATCGGATTCGCTGGCGCGACCGGACTCGCGAGGCGTGTGGGCAGCGGTTATGAGGTTCGCTTTTCAGGCGTGCAGCTGACGTTATCTTTGCTTTGATGGAATAACTATGAGTTCTATTGCTGATTTTGAATTTAACCAGTCATCCTTAAGCGAAGGTGTGATCCTGGTCTCCCAGTCGATACGCCGCGATTTTTCCGCGCAGGAAGTGAAGCAAAATCTGCAACAGCTTGTTGATGAAGCGCGAGCGACTATCTCCGCCGATTTGGATCAGGATCAACAACTGGAGCAGTTGATTGACCTCTTTTTCCATACCTGGGGTTTTGGCGGTGCCAGCGGTGTATACCATTTGTCTGACGTGCTATGGCTGGACAAGGTGCTGGCTACCCGACAGGGGATGCCGGTGTCGCTCGGGATTATCTTCCTGCATATCGCTCATCAGTTGGATCTGCCACTGATGCCTGTGATTTTCCCCACTCAACTGATTTTACGTGCGGATTGGCTTGATGATGAAATGTGGCTGATTAATCCGCTAAATGGCGACACGCTGAGCGAGCATGTGCTTGAGGTCTGGCTGAAAGGTAATATCGGCCTCTCTGCCAGACTGCTGGATAGCGATCTGGATGAAGCGGAAAACGTGATGATTGTTCGTAAATTATTGGATACGCTCAAAGTTGCGTTGATGGAAGAAAAGCAGATGGAGCTGGCGCTGCGTGCCAGTGAGGCCGTGTTGCAGTTTGACCCTGAAGACCCGTATGAAATTCGTGACCGTGGTTTGATTTATGCGCAGCTGGACTGTGATCATATCGCGTTGTCAGACCTGAGTTACTTTGTGGAGCAGTGCCCGGAAGACCCGGTCAGCGACATGATCAAAAAACAGATTCACTCCATTGAACATAAGCAGATTGTGCTGCATTAGTTCGGGGCATCACCGGAAATCCGAATATCTGATTTATCCGACAATAAGGTAAGTTTATGAACAATAAAGTGGTTAACATCGGGTCTATCCCGGTCGGCAACCATCTGCCGTTTGTGCTGTTTGGCGGCATGAATGTGCTTGAATCCCGCGAACTGGCGATGCGGATTTGTGAGCACTATGTCACGGTGACGCAGAAACTGGGCATCCCCTATGTTTTCAAGGCTTCCTTTGATAAAGCGAACCGCTCTTCCATCCACTCTTACCGTGGTCCAGGTCTGGAAGAAGGGATGAAGATTTTCCAGGAGCTGAAAGACACCTTCGGCGTGAAAATCATTACCGATGTGCACGAACCGCAGCAGGCTCAGCCGGTTTCTGAGGTTGTTGATGTTATTCAGTTACCGGCCTTTCTGGCCCGCCAGACCGATCTGGTCGAGGCGATGGCCAAAACGGGCGCGGTTATCAATATCAAAAAACCACAGTTCATTAGCCCCGGTCAGGTCGGGAATATCGTGGATAAATTCCGCGAAGGTGGCAATGATCAGGTGATTTTGTGCGATCGCGGCAGTAACTTTGGCTACGACAATCTGGTGGTGGACATGCTGGGCTTCAATGTCATGAAACAGGTTTCGCATGGTGCGCCGGTGATTTTTGATGTCACGCATGCACTGCAATGCCGTGATCCGTTTGGTGCGGCATCAGGTGGACGCCGTGCTCAGGTTGCTGAACTGGCGCGTGCGGGTATGGCGGTCGGCATCGCTGGGTTGTTTATTGAAGCTCACCCAGAGCCGAACAGCGCCAGATGTGACGGTCCGTCGGCATTGCCGCTGGATAAACTGGAACCATTCCTGCAACAGATGAAAGCGATTGATGAGCTTGTTAAAAATTTCCCGGAATTGGATACCAGTAATTGATCGACGTTTCAGACATAAAAAAACCGCCATCTGGCGGTTTTTTTATGCATCACACGCGATGATTATTTGTACAGATCGGCACCGATAGTGTAGTGGTCGCCGTTTTCTTGCCACTGTTTGGTGATGTGGTAGAACTTGGCACCTTTCTTGTAAGCACGTTTGGCAACGGCTTCGGAGATATCTGTCGGGCTGCTAAAGCTATCGCGGAAGCTAATGGAGTCAAACGGTGCCATTTGAGCGGCAGTGGCGTTGTTGAGTTCCTGAATCTTGGTGCCATCCGGCATCGTTACCGTGTAACGAGAGCCTACGGTTGAAGACTGGGTCTGGAAAAAGTTACCCACCTTGTCGCTCAGGCTCGAAGAGGTGGCCACACCGGGGATTTCCACTTTAGAGGCGGCGGCACCACCAGCAGCAATTGCTGCTTTACCCGCTTCAGAGTCTGCCGGAATAGCATCGGGGCTTTGTACCTGACGTTTTGGCGCATCTTTCTTATAGATAAAAGCGGTAACTGACTGAGTGGCACCGCTGGAGTTGATATCGACTTGGCGAACAATATAGAAAGAGTATGCCTTTTTTTGCTGGGCGGCTTTACCGATAGCCTCGTTTACTTCTGGCTGATTGCCGAAATAACCAGTTACGGTAACGGTATCATAAGGTTCCTGGCGCACCGCTTCATCTTTTGGCAACTCTTTAACGCCACTGAATTCACGGTAAGATGTATCTTTGACGGCAGCCGGTGCATCTTTTTTATACAAATCAACGGTCACCTGCCAACGGCCACCGTTAACTTCGGAAGTACCCTGAATGTAAAACGCCGCTGCACCGCTCTCATCGGCCTTTTGGGAGGCATCGGCAGTTGCTTCATAAATAGCATCGTAACGACCATAAAAGGTAATACGCTTAAAGGGCTGTAGTGATTGTGCTTTTTCTGGCGTAAGTTCCTGCGCAGCCTGCGTCGAAAACGCTACTATTGATAAGAGTGTGGATGCAACAACGCTAGTTCTCAGCTTCATAAAAAATCCTTTCGCCTGACGCATACGGTGAATACGTTCCAAGCCATCTTTATGTGGTAGCCGCTGATTATGGCATGGAACCTGATGTTATGCCTCTGCATTTTAAGCCAAATCTTACAAAATCATGCGCGAATAGCAGAGAAAGAGAAAAATGAAAATAATCACCATTAATAATCGAATTCATTTTATAAACGATATTTATCGCAATTAATGCAGTTAACAAAGCGTTAACAGCGCCTTTTTGTGAGGTGCCTTTGAATATTGTTGTAGCAATAATGGTAGAAAAACTTGTTTTAGCTGTGATTTTTGACCGTAAATGGGCATAGCTGCCTGTCATAACTCTGCTTTTAGAACGTAATGGTTTTAGCAGTGGATCATTAATTCCATTTTAAGTAGGTTATAAAGGGACTTATCGCTGCCGCCGCGGGTGCTGGTAACAGCGACAAGTCATTTTTCAAGTGATTGACATAGCCTATATAAAACCTTCGTGACAACGAAAAGGGATTCACAATGCGTATTGGTGTACCAAAAGAGAGGTTGGCCAATGAAGCCCGTGTCGCAGCCACGCCAAAAACGGTGGAGCAACTGCTGAAACTGGGCTTTGAGGTCGCTATTGAACGTGGGGCAGGCAAACCAGCCAGTTTCGAGGACAGTGCTTACGAACAAGTCGGCGCGACAATTCTGGATACAGCGGAGATCTGGCAGAGCGATATTCTGCTCAAGGTGAATGCGCCGCTGGATGAAGAAATAGAGTTAACCCGCGCTGGCAGCACGATCATTAGTTTCATCTGGCCTGCTCAGAATCCGGCGTTGCTGGAAAAACTGGCGGCGCGTCAGGTGACCGTTCTGGCGATGGATTCTGTGCCGCGTATTTCCCGTGCCCAGTCCATGGATGCGCTGAGTTCGATGGCAAACATTGCCGGGTATCGTGCCATTGTTGAAGCGGCGCATGAATTTGGCCGTTTCTTTACCGGTCAGATAACGGCGGCAGGTAAAGTACCACCGGCGAAGGTGATGATCATCGGTGCTGGTGTGGCAGGGCTTGCCGCGATCGGGGCTGCTGGAAGCCTGGGTGCCATTGTTCGTGCATTCGATACACGCCCGGAAGTTAAAGAGCAGGTGAAAAGTATGGGCGCCGAATTCCTGGAGCTGGAATTCGAAGAAGAAGCAGGCAGTGGTGACGGTTACGCCAAAGTGATGTCTGAAGCCTTTATCAAGGCCGAAATGGCGTTGTTCGCGGCACAGGCGCAGGAAGTGGATATTATCGTCACCACTGCGCTGATCCCGGGCAAACCGGCACCGCGACTGATCACCCGTGAAATGGTGCAAAGCATGAAACCCGGTAGTGTGATTGTCGACCTGGCAGCACAGACCGGCGGTAACTGTGAGCTGACCGTTGCTGATCAGGTTACGGTGACAGAAAACGGCGTGAAGATCATCGGTTATACCGATTTGCCCAGTCGCCTGCCGACCCAGTCGTCACAGTTGTACGGCACTAACCTGGTGAATCTGCTGAAGCTGTTGTGTAAAGAGAAGAACGGCGAAATCGATATTGATTTCGAAGATAACGTTATTCGTGGCGTAACGGTGGTTAAAGCGGGTGAAATCACCTGGCCAGCCCCGCCGATTCAGGTTTCGGCACAACCGCAGCAGGCTAAACCGGCAGCAGCGGTTGCACCGAAAGAAGCGAAACCCACTTCGCCCTGGAAGAAATTTATCTTCATCGCGTTGGCGATAGTATTGTTTGGCTGGCTGGCAAACGTGGCACCGAAAGAGTTCCTGTCTCACTTCACGGTATTTGCGCTGTCTTGCGTGGTGGGATACTACGTGGTCTGGAACGTCAGTCACGCGCTGCACACGCCATTGATGTCGGTCACCAATGCGATTTCCGGCATTATTGTGGTGGGGGCGTTGTTGCAGATTGGGCATGGGGGATGGGTATCTTTTCTCTCCTTTATTGCCGTGCTGATCGCCAGCATCAATATTTTCGGCGGGTTTACCGTCACTCAGCGCATGCTGAAAATGTTCCGTAAGAATTAAGGGGTAACGGATGTCTGGAGGATTAGTGACAGCAGCATACATCGTTGCTGCAATTCTGTTTATTTTCAGCCTGGCTGGTTTATCCAAACACGAGACGTCCCGTCAGGGGAACATTTTCGGTATTAGCGGGATGGCCATTGCGCTGTTGGCGACCATCCTGGGGCCGCATGCCGGGAACGTAGGCTGGATTCTCGTAGCGATGGTGATCGGCGGCACTGTCGGTGTGCGCCTGGCTCGCAAGGTAGAAATGACCGAAATGCCGGAGCTGGTCGCGATTCTGCACAGCTTTGTTGGCCTGGCGGCGGTACTGGTTGGCTTCAACAGCTTTATTGGCGAAGCCGATATTGCTGAACCCATCATGGAAAATATCCATCTGACCGAAGTATTTTTGGGTATTTTCATCGGTGCGGTGACCTTTACCGGTTCGATTGTCGCGTTTGGTAAACTGCGTGGTTTGATTTCATCGAAACCACTGATGCTGCCTAATCGCCATAAGCTGAATCTGTTGGCGTTGGTACTGTCATTCCTGTTGTTGCTGGTGTTTGTCAAAACCGGCAGTGCTGGAATGCAGGCATTCGCGTTGCTGCTGATGACGCTGATTGCGCTGGCGTTCGGCTGGCATCTGGTGGCCTCTATCGGTGGTGCTGATATGCCGGTAGTCGTTTCCATGCTGAACTCCTATTCAGGGTGGGCGGCCGCGGCGGCAGGGTTTATGCTGAGCAATGACCTGCTCATCGTGACCGGTGCGTTGGTGGGTTCTTCCGGTGCGATTCTGTCTTACATCATGTGTAAGGCGATGAACCGTTCGTTCATTAGCGTTATTGCCGGTGGTTTCGGTACGGATGGCTCTTCGACTGGTAGCGATGAAGCGGTAGGTGAACATCGTGAAACCACCGCGGAGGAAGTTGCGGAACTGCTGAAAAACTCGACCTCGGTGATCATTACGCCGGGATATGGTATGGCGGTGGCGCAGGCGCAATACCCAGTGCATGACATTACCGCTAAACTGCGTGCTCGCGGTATTACGGTTCGCTTTGGTATTCACCCGGTTGCCGGTCGTCTGCCTGGGCATATGAACGTTTTGCTGGCGGAAGCGAAAGTACCTTACGATATCGTGCTGGAAATGGATGAAATCAATGACGACTTCACCGATACCGATACCGTGTTGGTGATCGGCGCTAACGATACCGTTAACCCTGCTGCCCAGGAAGATCCACACAGCCCTATTGCCGGTATGCCGGTACTGGAAGTCTGGAAAGCGCAGAATGTTATCGTGTTCAAGCGCTCAATGAATACCGGCTATGCTGGTGTGCAGAACCCGCTGTTCTTTAAAGAGAACACCCAAATGCTGTTCGGCGATGCCAAAGAAAGCGTGGAAGCGATTCTGAAAGCGTTGTAATCAGCACCCATACGATGAAACATCAGTAAAACAACAGGGGCCGATGGCCCCTGTTGTTATTGAAGGTTACGGGGCTGTATCGACGTGGTGGTCAGTTGGCCTTTTCCTGATTACCCGCGTCATTTTCACCCTGCAATGTGACCGGAGAGACAAAATCGTCTGGTTTAATGGCCAGCAAATCGCATTTTAGATGATCGATCACGTGTTCTACCGTGTTGCCGATAAACGCAGCGGACAGGCCGGTGCGCCCAAGCGATCCCAACACCACCACCCCAGCTTGCAGATGTTCCGCCAGGTCGGGAATGACCTCTTCCGGCAAACCTTTTTCCACGTGGGTGACGCGTTCATCCAAATTGAACTTCTGTCGCAGAGACTTCATCGCCAGCAGGTGTTGGCCGCGGATAGCTCCGTTATAGACACCGGGGTCGAAATCCGGTAGCTCAATGGCGATATTGATGGGGGTGACCGGATAAGCGCCGACCAGGTGGACTTCGGTTTGGTTAACCTGACGAGCCAAATCCAGTGCTTCGGATACCAGTTTTATATTGAGCGGGTCGTGATAGGGGTCTTCACTCGCCAGATTGACCGCCACCAGTGCGCGACTGTCTTCCGGCCAGGGCTGGTCTTTCACCATCCAGACCGGGCAAGGACATTTGCGCAATAACTGCCAGTCGGTCGGGGTGAAAATCACCGCCTCCAGCCTGTCGTGCTGGTGAGCCATTTTGAGCAATAAATCGTGTTTACCAGCAATCACCTCCTGAATAATGGCTTCATAAGGTTTGTTATGCCAGACGACCTTGATATCAATGGGGATCCCCGCATCAAGATAGTATTTACACTGTTCCGCAATCCATTCGGTTCGTTGGGCGATAACCCCTTGTCTCATCTCGGTTCGTTCATCCGGAGAGAGCAGGGTAGTCATTTCGTAGGAAAAGTCGTAGATAGGCAAAAACGCCTTAATACGACCACCAAGCCGCTGGACCAGATAAACGGCCCGTCTCAGTGCGGGCTGGTCATCCTGATTGGGGTCAATAGCTACCAGTAAATTCTGATACTTCGCCATAGCTCCTCCTGTTGGCTGTCACTCTGCAGCCTGCCCGTTAAGAGTAACGCAAGGAAATCGCTTTGAACAATACGATGAGCGCGACCGGATCAACAATTCAGAGCAATCATTGATCCGGCGCTGTACAGGGGGTGTTAAGCTTTCGTGCGAGATGAGCCAGCCAGTTCGGCCAGAAGCTCATTATTCTCGATAGTGATGTACTTGCCTTTTACAGCTAGCATACCGCTTTTCTGGAAGCGACCGAGTAGGCGACTGATGGTTTCTACCGTCAGGCCCAGATAGTTGCCAATATCGCCGCGAGTCATGGTCAGCCGGAATTCGCGAGGCGAAAAACCGCGCTGGGCAAAACGGCGGGAAAGATTGTAGATAAAGGCAGCCAGGCGCTCTTCGGCGTTCTTCTTCGACAACAGCAGGATCATGTCCTGATCGCCACGGATTTCGCCGCTCATCAACCGCATCATTTGCTGACGCAGGTTGGGCATTTTACCGGACAGGTCGTCCAGCGTTTCAAATGGGATTTCACACACCATGGACGTTTCCAGGGCCTGAGCAAAACTGGGGTGCTGGGCGTTGCCGATAGCATCAAACCCAACCAGATCGCCTGCCAGATGGAAACCGGTGATTTGTTCATCGCCTTGTTCGGTGATGGTGTAGCTTTTGATGGTGCCTGAGCGGATGGCATACAGTGATTTCAGTTCATCACCGGCCTTGAACAACGCTTGCCCTTTCTGGATGGGTTTTTTCCTTTCGATAATGTTGTCGAGCTGGTCGAGTTCATGCTCGTTCAGTGTGAAAGGAATACACAGTTGGCTGATGCTGCAATCCTGACAGTGGATTGCGCAGCCGCCAGACTGAATGCGTCGGATTATTCGCTTTTCAGGAATCATAGACTTTACTCAGGCGATAATTGATATTGGTCAATTTTAACAGCTTTTATTGGGTCTGATAAGATCTGCTATCTCTGGAACTGACAAGTAAATAGTGAGCTTATTAATATTTTTGGCACGATATTTGGATTCTTCGCCTCACCACTCGCGGATTTTCACTAACTTAGCGTCTGCTATTGAATAAATCTTGCTGTGGTAAATACCCTTCGTGGGTTAATAACCATTGTTTACGATGAATGCCGCCGGCGTAACCGGTGAGCGCACCTCGCGCACCAATAACGCGATGGCAGGGGACAACAATACTGATGGGATTGGAACCATTGGCCAGTCCAACGGCGCGGGCGGCACCTGGTTGCCCGAGTCTGGCAGCCAGTTCGCCGTAAGTGGTTGTCGTGCCGCAAGGTATGGTACGAAGCGCCTGCCAGACCTGATGCTGGAAGTCAGTGCCTGCAGCCGCGACTGGCAAGGTCTCAATAATGTTCAGGTCGCCTGCGAAATAGGCGGATAACGCATCGGTCAATTGACCGGGGTTATTACAGGCTTTTAACACGAACGAGTCATGACGGTAACGTTTATTCAGCGATTGATATAAATTTTCTTCATATTCACGCCATTCAACCGCTCTAAGGTGATAATTTTCATCAGCAATCAATAATAATTCCCCAATGGGCGTGGGGAGCGAATCAAATAAAAATGTCTGCATGGATATCGTGTTATGTAACGTCAGCCAATAACAGTGACGTGGTAACCAGATTTAAGCGTGGGCGCATTGTCGCTTTAATAGCAACATCTGTCACATAAAAACTGCATGATTTTTTAGAAAGGGCTGGAGGTGATAGCCGGGTAAACGGCCAGCACCTCCAGGGTACGGCAGATTCAGGATGAGGCCAGTTTTTGAAGTGTCGTCAACTGGTTAACGGCGTCTTGCATGGCGTCCATACCTTTGGCGAGATCTTTCAGATTACCCAGATTCGCCGTCATGTTGGCCCGGTCCTTATCGGTTTCGGCACTCATGGTGGCGATTTGGTTTGCTGCCGAGATACTTTTATCCGCCATTTGCGCAGTGGTCGTTACGGTTTGCTGAGCAATGGAGCGAATATGCGCGATGGTTTGAACGGCTTCATTAATGCTGTGGGTCGTCGCGTCAACCTGCTCTTTAGAGGAACTGGCCAGTTTGCGGACCTCATCCGCGACCACGGCGAATCCCCGACCTGCCTCACCCGCGCGGGCGGCCTCTACGGCGGCATTCAGTGCCAGCAAGTTGGTTTTATCCGCAATCGCATTGATACCGCTGGTGATATGACTGATGCTGGTTGAAATGCGTTCCAGGTCGTTAAGGCCGGTTTCCAGCCGAACCTGTGCTTCTTGTGTTTTTGAGGCGGAGTCGCTAATTGCACGGATGCTGCTTTGAGCCACATCCAGTGTATCGCTCTGGCGTAGCGTTGCCTGTTCCAGTTGAGGCATGGCTATCAACAGCGGTGCCAACGCCTGTTCATAATCAACCACCTGTTTGACTACGGCCGACTGAATGTCATGCAGGGCTTCCCAACGCCGCAGGGCGCGTTGGGCATAATGACCGGCGTAGGCGGCGTATTCGACCGGGAAATGGTTCATGGCTTTCACGTCACGGTCAAAAAATGCCAGTGCGGATAGCGTCTGGTTGATGGGTACCCCAAGAATTTCACCAAAGCTGGAAAACCCGGCGGCGGGAACCTGATCAAAAAACTGAGCTTGCTCCAGATTGGTGTTGCCAACCCGGCGCAGCACACAGTCATTGAGCAGTAACAGTTCCGGTTTGCCATGTTGTGACACAAATTGTTGCCAGTCCCGTTCGGTGGTGGCGATAAAATCGGTTGATTGCATAAGATGCAGTCGGTCACCAAATTCCAGGTCACAGAAAAAGGCAATATGGTCTTCTTTAATGGCGGCGACGGAACGAACGAAGTACTCGTCATTGACCTTAACTGCGAACGTTTTTCCTGTCAGATGCTGGCTGATTTGACCTGGTGGACAGCGTAAACAGGTAGCGATCGCTTCAATGATCGGCTGCTCATGGCCGTGGGCATCGAAAACAGATTTCACCGTACGGGCGACAGGGTCAGCTTCTGCCACCAGCCAGCTCTGTTTTGTCGGTTCAAAGTTCTGGCTTTTGAATGGCGCGAATGATTTGCCGGGCGCCATCTGACAGAACACGATCACCGCCTTTCCTTGTAGCACAGCGTTATCCGCACCAATGTAGGTGCCGCTGAAATCGAGCCGTCCACCTGCCGCACCGCCAATGGTCAGGCAGGGGAAACGGCGGCAGGCGTACCAGGCCTGCATCAAAAACCCTTCCGATGCCGCCAGACCATCACAATAAATCAGCGCAAAGGTGTTATCCGGAGAGAGCGGCATACTGACGTTCAGGCGCTCCAGTTCTCGTTTAATAGCGTCGATTCTGACGCGAGCGCTGGGTTTGTCATGCATGTGTAGATCGACCAGATGTACCTCATGTCTGGCGATCAGCGATTGAGGCATCCATAACCAACTGCCTTGCGGGCTATTCATCTCGCAATAAGCAGAGCGATTACGCTGACTGCATAATGCACCGGTGGAGGAGAGGGTGATCACGGTGCGATTAGGGGCTGAAAATCGTTGCCAGGCGCGATTGACCTCGGAGAAGTTGGCTTCAGGGGGGACGAATGCCAACAACAATCCCGGCTTTGAGGGGAGCCCGAGAGCGGACAACGAGGTAGGTAAAGCGTCACAACGATAGGTGCCACGTGCTGGGCGATTCCTTGTTAAGCCCGGGATTGCGATATGGCTCAGGAAAGATGACATGATATTTCCACTCCCTATATTTAAATTAATTTAATGGGAAGCCTGATTTTATCCTACGAGATGCAAATAGAGTGTAGGGTGATCGGGATCACCTGCCATCACTCGAATAGGCAAGAAATCTAATTCCGTGTGCGGGATCACATTGATGATAGTGGTAGATGAACGAGTTAGGGAATGATAAGAAAATTATTTTGTGAAAAATGAAATTACTTAGATTTATTAATGTATTTTGGGGTGAATAGGGTGGCTATCGCACGGATTACTGCCAGAGGATGGCCGATACAGTGCGCTGTCGTATCGGCCGGAGTCCGTTACTGGATAACGCCGCAGGCAATGCGCATTCCGCCGCCGCCGAGTTCCTTTGGTGTATCGGCGTAGTTGTCACCACCGGTATGAACCATCAAGGCGTGGTCTTTCACTTCCGATAGCGATTTCAACCGTGGCGCCAGTACCTCGTACGTGGCGCTGCCATCAGCATTGGCGACCAGACCAGGCAGATCGCCCAGATGACCTTTATCATTGTAAGGGCCAAGATGCCGACCGGTTTTTTGTGGATCCAGATGTCCACCCGCCGCCAGTGCCGGTACAGTATTGCCATTTTGCGTACCTGGCGCACAACTGGCATTAGCATGGACATGGAAGCCATGAATGCCCGGTTGCAACCCTTTCAGGTTGGGGCTAAACAACAGGCCATACTCTGTTTCAGTGATAGTGATATTACCAAGCGTATCGCCATCGCCAGTAGGTAGCGCCTCTTTCAGTGTGACGGTTGTACTGGCCGCATGGGCGATGACGCTGATGAACAGGCCAGACAGAATCAGTGCGTTGAGTTTCATGATACTCCCTTGTTTCCATTGTCGTGTATTGCCGCAGTCCTGATTATTACGCGGCAACATCAGCGGTCATGCCGAGGGCATAAAACGCCCGTTTACCTCATCAACGGGTACCCAAGAAAACGGATTCCCTCAAGCCAAATATAGTCGGCACGGTATAGCGCGCCAGTTTTTAGTGACGTTGTCACGTTTTGTCGACGGAAATCAATGCTGGAAGGGCCAGCCACACCCGCAGTTTGAGCATCGCCAGACGGTGTAATCGTCGACACAGGACAAAAATTGGGTCTATCACACTGATAAAACAACAATTCGATATATAGTGTAATCAGGGGATGGAAAATGTGATTAAAAAATCAGGCATGAAGGAGACGAAAAAAATGAGTAAGGGTGTGGTAACGAAAGGGCTGTGTGGCCTGTTGCTGGCAATGCCGCTCTGCGGTTTCGCCGATAACAAAAATCCGGATCTGATTGCCGGTTATACCTCGCAACAACTGGCTGATGCGTTACCGGAGGTGGTTGATGGCTTAAAACGCCGCGGTGTGGAAGTGGATGCCAAAGAGCATTCCGTGCAGGCCGAGTATGTAGATACCGCAACGAAACGTAAGACGCTGGTCACCATTTATATTCCGCCATCAATCAGCGGGCAGGAAGCGACTAGTGAAACTGAACTGGATGCTGCGGTTGCCAGTTCCGAGAAAGAGATGTTACGCCAGCGAATTCGCCCGGAGAAAAAGGAGCTGGTTGCCGATGGCACACCAAAATTCCGGTGTCTGCTGACCATTCTGAATGACCAGGTTGTGCATTCATTATGTTCCGCCGTGGTGAAAGGTCGGGTGGTGGAGATCCAGCCGGTCACACTGGTGGACAATAAAGCGTTTGAACCGGCACAGCAGCGCCAGGCCGGTGTGGTGTTGTCCATCGGAAAAAGTCTGCTGGCGACTAAATAGCGTAATTGTCATCGCCTGATGGCTCAGCCCTGCCGGTCGGTAGGGCTTTTTTATGGGCTGCAAGTGATGATAAAAAATCACCAATGATTAATTAAGCGCTAAATTTGTTATAAGTTGTGATTTTAATCACGTTTAATTGCTAAAATAAAATCAAACATTTCCGATAAGTAAAATATCTGTGCGCTTTTAATCAGGGCGTATTCCACTTAAGTCGGAGAGGCAAGGATGAGTGTGTTTGGGCGTTATGTGCGAAATCTCAAGGTTTCTCACAAGTTATATGGCGGATTTGGCATTGTATTGTTGCTGGTTATTCTGGCATCAACGTTTAGCTCAGTCCGTTTTTTCACGATTCGTGATTTATATATTAAGAGTTCGATCATGAATGAAATGGGCAATTTCATCGATCTGACTCGAATCGCCCGCATTAAATTCACCTATACCCTCAATGATGACAACCTGATTAACCTGAATAAATACCTGCAGCAGGCTCGCCAATTAAATGATAAAGCGAAGGCGCTGAAATGGGATGAGACGTATCAGGGCGATTTCAAAAATGTGGAGCAGGACTTTGCCGATTACACCCAAAATATCGACCGCATCAAAAGCAGTGTCGAGGGTATGAATGAAGTGATTAAAGGCATCTCGACACTTGACCAACAAGCCGCTCCCGGTGATGCGCTGTACACCCTGTCAAATGACATCAATCTATTACGCCAATATCATCAAACGTCTGTCCTCTATGGGCAATTGGTGGATAAGGTCCATTTGTTGCAAAAAGAGAACAGTGACGCGTCATTTAAGGCGGTGAAAAGTGCCTACGATCAGGCGAAAAAATCTTTCGATAGCTTGAATAGCGCACTCCCTGGCGAGGTGAAAAATAGCATCAGCGAGCTTGGCGAACGTATTGAGCGCTACAACCAGAGTGGGGTGAAATATAACGACAACGTGAATCAACTGAAGGCGTCTGATTCTGCACTCCGGGCGACCGGGGATAAATTGATTAGCGATATCGATGGTGTTCTCAAAAAGATCGGTGCTCGCAACAACGATATTATTAATAACTCTGTCTTCCAGACGGTTATTTGCGGCATCACCGCCGTTATTCTGGGGTTGTTGATCGCCTGGTCGGTTACGCGCCAGATTACCCGGCCGGTGATCGCCAACCTGAAACTGGCGGAGAAGATAGCCAGTGGCGATTTGTCCGCCAGTGTGACCGTGGCGCGGCATGATGAACTGGGACAATTGACGTTGGCAATGATGTCGATGACGGAAAAACTCCGTCAGTTGATAGCCGATATCCGACATAGTGTGTATAGCGTGGCCAAAGCCTCTTCTGAGATTGCGGCGGGCAACCATGACCTGTCCTCACGCACCGAACAGCAGTCGTCCGCGATTGTCGAGACCGCAGCCAGTATGGAACAGTTGACCGCCACCGTGAAAAACAATGCGGATAATGCGCGTCATGCCAGCCAGATTTCCGAACAGGCCACGGATAACGCGAATCGTGGTGGTGAGATTATTCACCGGGTCGTCCAGACGATGGGCGAGATTTCCGGCAGCTCGAAAAAGATTTCCGATATCACCAGTGTCATTAACAGCATTGCGTTTCAGACCAATATTCTGGCGCTCAACGCTGCCGTGGAAGCCGCGCGCGCCGGTGAGCAAGGACGTGGGTTTGCCGTCGTAGCCGGTGAAGTCCGCAATCTGGCGCAGCGTAGTTCACAGGCGGCCAAAGAAATCGAAGGGCTGATTTCAGAATCAGTGAGCCGGGTTAATACCGGGACGGTACTGGTATCCGATGCCGGGAGCGCGATGGATGATATTGTGGCGTCCGTCAAACGGGTACACGACATTATGGGAGACATTGCCTCCGCGTCGGATGAACAGAGTCGTGGTATTGCGCAGATTGGTGGTGCGGTATCCGAAATGGATTCGACTATTCAGCAGAACGCCGCGATGGTGCATGAATCCTCTGCGGCAGCGAATTCTCTGGAAGATGAAGCCGCCAGGCTCTCGCAACTGGTGTCGGTCTTCCGCCTGTCAGCGCAGGATGAGCCTCAGACATCAGGCAACACACCGATGTTGGCCAGCCGTCTGCGTCGGCCAGAGATCGCAAATCGACAAGCGGCATTACCGGGTAGCAATACCACACCAGGTAATAGCGCTATAGCCGATACTTCGGCGGATAACTGGACAACGTTTTAAGCCGACTACCATCGGTATGACAGACAAAAACGGCAGGCCATTCGGCCTGCTGTTTTTTATGGCATCGTTATCTGGCTGATATAGCGGAATTAGCGCAGATTCTGCGGAAAGTTGTCCGGCAAGTCGCTGGCCGGGCAATCAATAACGCTATTGTTGTTTTCACCACAGTCACGCACAAACGTGATGGTGGCGAATTCGTCAATCACTTCTGTCGGGTAGGCTGGGCCTGCTGCACGGTAAGATTCCATCAACGGAATGTGCTCATTCTGGAAGCAGACGGTTTTTTCCGGGTTATTGATGACCCAGCGTGGGAAGAAAATGGTGCCGTGAAAAATGCGATCGCCCAGGTTGACTATCAGGCTCACGTCGGTGCCGGTCGGCTCTGTCCAGGAAATTTTGTAAACATCGCTGGCGACACGGACAATGAACGCCTCCTGATCTTTTACCCAACGATTGGCCACGATACCGCTATGAATGCGGTAGTCTAATGTGTGACCATTTTTCACGTATATCTCGTAATTCCAGCCGTTATCGTAGGTATAAACCAGGTGTTTTCCTACAAAACCGCTGAGATCGTGTTTGTCGAAAGTACTCATACTGTTTTCCTTATTGTTGGCTGAAACAGAGTATAAGGCCTGAATAAATTGATGAATAACGCTGTTTTTAGTGTTAATTAATTCAATAATTAGATTGATTGGCTGGCTTATGCCGGTAGACCAACAGATGGAATGACGCAGATGCTGACGAAAACGACACTGGAACAATGGGCGCTGTTGCGGGCAGTGGTGGAGCTGGGTGGGTTTGCTCAGGCCGCGCAAGCGCTTAACCGTAGCCAGTCTTCGGTGAGCTACCAATTATCATTGATGCAGGAACGGCTGGGGGTCTCGTTGTTGGTGCCATCCGGGCGTCGGACGGTGTTGACTGCACAGGGGCAGCAACTGCTGACGCAGGCCATTCCGCTGCTTAATGCCTTTCACTCGCTGGAGTCGCGGGCAGACATGCTGCGGCGCGGCGGACGGGCCAGAATTGATCTGGTGGTGGATAGTATTTTCCCCAAACCGACTTTGTTTGCGGTGCTGCGTACTTTCCAGTCGCGTCATCCGCACACTCAAGTCCATTTAATGGAGGTGCTACGCAGCGAGAGTCGGGCGCAGCTTGCCGACTATCAGGCTGATATCTGGCTGATTTCCCAGCCGTGGGAGGGGATTAACCGAGGACGATTATTGATGGATATGGCATTCGTTGCTGTCGCGCGGGCAGACCATCCGTTGCATCAGCAGGCGCAGCCGTTGTCATTTGCGGATCTTAGCGCGTATCCACTGATTGAAATTATTGACAGACAACAGCAGAAAGAGAGCCTGCATAAACCCGCCAGCACGGAAAACTGGACATTTACCACGGTGGAAGCAGCCATCGAAGCGGTGATGCACGGTGTGGGTTATGGCTGGATGCCGCAAGCGCGTGTGGCCGATGGTCTGGCGTCCGGCATACTGAAATTGCTGCCCTTGCCACAAGGCGGGCGGCGTTTTACGCCGCTCTATCTGGTCGTAGAAGAGGATAAACAGCCTTACGACACAGAGGTCGCAACGCTGGTGGCTCTGCTGACGGAGGCCACCGATGTTATTGCGTAAAGTGACGTTGTCACTAATATGGTGGCAATGTTGTGATAACGCGCCTTGTACAACCGCTTACTCAGGCAAAATAGCGAGCCTTGAGCGGCATGAGTGCAGCGCCAATCACCGCCGGGTCATGCTGAATCTGGCTTAACAATAGCCGGGGATAACGGGCGGCGTGTCCATAGCGTGGCGGCTGCTGGGTGGGGGGCACGTTCAGTAACATCTCTCCCAATGCTGTTGGTAACTCGCCGCCAAAGACAATCGCCGCCGGGTCGACGACCGCCCGCAGCGCATCAATGGCACGGTTCAGGCAGGGCCTGACTTCTTCAACCCAGTCTGACACACCCGGCCACTGTGGGTTGAACTGTTTACGCAGGGCGCTGACCCGCTGAATATCGATCCCCTGTGCATTAAGCCGCTTAAGCAATTCGCCCAGTGCGGGGCGGGAGGAGAACTCCTGCCTGGTATAAATACGGCTGATTTCTCCGGCGTTGCCGAAAGAACCGGCAAAGGACTGGCCATTGAGGATGAGCCCCGCGCCAAAGCCATAGTTGAATGACAGGTAACCGAAGGTCGGGTACTGTAGCCCCGCGCCCAGCACGGATTCGCCAATCGCACCGGTGGTGGCGTTATTCTCAGTCCAGACTTCCAGATCAAACAGGGTTTCCAGCTCACTTTTGATATCCACCAGTGACCAGTCGCGAAGCGGTTCCGGTGCGTTAAACAACCGTTTTTCTTCCACCAGATAGCCTGCCATAGCGAACCCTATGCCCACCACGGCTGACGTGGGGATCGCGCACCGCTGAAGTGCCTTACGCGCCTGGTCTTTCAACATAAACAACGCACGCGTACGGTCATCCAGCGGAATATCGAGGGTTTCTTCATAGACCACCTGGCAACTGAAGTTGCACAGGCAAAACGTCAGCGCATCGGTATTTACCGAAATACCGATGCTATAACGAGCCGACGGCGCCAGTTCCAGCGCCGGGCTGGGTTTCCCGCGGCCATGTACAATGCTTTCACCTAACTGTAATAGCCCACGCTCCAGCAGGTTATCGATGATGCGGTGTACAGAGGGTTGGGTCAGGTTGGTCTGCGGTGACACCGCAGAGCGCATGATGTGCCGGTTACGACGAACGATATCCAGAACCAGACGTTCATTCACGGTAACACTTGCATTGTCGTGAAGTATTGGCCACATCAGGCGCGAGCCTCTGCGTGTGTCTTCATGGTGTTTATGATCCTTTTATCACGCCCCGTCGTGCGGTTAGCTCATTGCTGATGCCAGAGGGCATGCCGGAAATACCATGCTGTCAATTATCAAACATAAAGAATGATAATTATCTCTGATATCAGATACAACCCTATGGCTGATGCGATTTTTTGAGATATTACAGTTAATTTAAATATATTTCTTTATATATCATTTATTTGTGTTGTCTATTTTCTGTGACGCATTTGAAACGTATTTGTCATTATTATTATGCATAATGCATTATAAATTTAATTGGCAGCGTTTTCACCTGATTAAACAGGTGCCTGACAAACGACGGGGAGCGTGTGATGAGTAGACTGGAAGTGGAGCGCGCCAGTGTGGCTTACGGTGATACGCCTGTACTCAAGGGGGTGTCATTCGAGGCTAACGAAGGTGAGTTCGTTACCCTGCTGGGGCCGTCTGGATGCGGCAAAACCACGCTCTTACGGGCTATTGCTGGCTTTGTGCCACTGGATGGCGGGGCCATTCGTATTGGTGGGCGGGAGATGAATGGTCTTGAGCCAGAGAAACGCAACACCGCGATGTGCTTTCAGTCTTATGCCTTGTTTCCCCACCTGACCGTATCAGAAAACATTGCCTTTGGATTACAGCAACGGCGGGTGTCGGGAGAGGCGCTAAGCCACCGGGTCGTGGAAACGGCGTTGACGGTGGCGATGGCCGGACATCTGGATAAATTGCCTGCTCAGCTCTCAGGCGGGCAGCAACAGCGCGTGGCGCTGGCGCGCTCCATGGCCGTGCGACCGGACGTGATGCTGTTTGATGAGCCCTTGTCCAACCTGGATGCCCGACTGCGCGAGCAACTGCGGTTGCAGATTCGCACGTTACAACGCAAACAGGGCTTTACCGCTGTGTATGTCACGCATGATCAGGCTGAAGCGTTAGCCATGTCTGACAAGGTGATGGTGATGCACGGCGGCAGTATCATCCAGGCCGGTACTCCCCAGGATATTTATCAGCGGCCGGTTAACCGCTTTGTCGCAGATTTTATTGGTACCGCCAATATTATGGTCGGCACCGTCATGTCGCGGGATGAACTCTGCGGACATTATCGGGTGGCGACGCCGCTGGGCGAGTTGGTCGTGGCATCCGACGAACCGCCGATTCGGGATCGACTCTATCTGTGCTGGCGTCCTGAAAACGCCAGTCTGCTGTCCATGTCGGCGACGGGGCAGAATATTTTTTCTCTGCGGGTGAAACGCCATACTTTCCTCGGCAATCTGACCGACATCGAGGGAAGCCCACCAGATTCCGACATGACCTGCTATCGCATCCAACTGTTGGGATACCAGCCGTTACTGGAAGGTGAAACCTACACCTTTTCGCTACCGCTTGACGCGTTGCGTTTTTTGCGCGAGGAGGTGACATGAAATCGTCATTCATGGCTTACCTGTTACTGTTGCCTGGCGTGGGGGTTATTGTACTGGCGATGGGCGCGGTACTGGGGATGGCATTCTCCCAGTCGCTGGGTTTTTTCAATTTTGCCGGTGACAGTGCGTTTTCGCTGCGTTTCTGGCAGGTCATGCTGGCAGACGAGCAACTCTGGCGTTCTTTTTTCTATTCAGCCCGCATTGCCTTGTTTAGCGCCGTGTTGTCCGTTGCACTGGCGTACCCATTAGCCATTTGGCTACGTAAACCGTTTCCGGGGGCTGTTACCTTACGTGCGGTACTTAAAGCGCCGTTACTGGTGCCGGGGCTGACAGCGGCGTTTTTGTTCGTCAACTTTATCTCTTATCAGGGGTTTCTCAACGTCGCGATGTTACGGCTGGGGATAACGGAGCGGCCTATCCGTATGCAGAATGACGCCAACGGTATCGGCGTGATCCTGCTTCAGATTTGGAAACAGATGCCGTTTGCGTTGTTGCTGGTGAGTGGTTCCGTGCAGGCTATCGGCGAAACGGTGCTGGAGGCCGCCCGTAATCTGGGGGCCGGTGTCTGGGTTCGCTTTTGGCGGATTGTACTGCCGTTAACGTTACGGGCGTTGCAGACCGCCATGATGCTGATCTTCATCGGTGCTGCCGGTGACTTTTCCTTTCAGTCGGTTGCCGGGCCGGTCAACCTGAACTCCATGTCACAACTGATGTTGCGGGTACAACAGTCGGGAAGCGATGGCTGGAACCAGGCGGCGGTCGTGGCAGTGATGCTGATGCTGTTGTCGCTGGCGGGGGCCGGATTGTTGGCGATGGCGGCCGGTGCAGTGGTACGCGGCATAAGGAGATAACCGATGCAACAAACAGCCGTTAACCGACTCAATCGCCTGCTGGTCATGTTGTTTTTGCTCTTGGGGCTTGTCTGGCTGGTTCTGCCATTTGCCATGGCGATACTGTGGTCATTGGTGGATCCTGCCCACCCCTGGTCTTACCCGGATGTCTTTCCACCAGTCTTGTCGCTGTTACGCTGGGGTGAACTGTGGAATAACACGTCATTACCTGATGCGCTGCTGCACAGTTACTTGCTGGCGCCCTGCGTTACCGTAACGTGCCTGCTGCTGGCGATGCCGACGGCTTATGCGTTTGGGCGGTTGTCATTCCCGGCAAAAGGGGTGGCGCAGGCAGTGACGCTGTTGCCGATTGTGTTGCCGGGGTTCGTTATCGCGGTGTTCTTATCCTCATTACTGATGCGGTTGGGTGTTTATTCGCGGTTCATGGGGATTTTTCTTGGGCACACCGTGTTATTTCTGCCATACGCCATTCGCATTCTGAGTGTCTCCTTCAGTCAGGTGCGACAGGATTTGGTCGATGCGGCACGCAATTTGGGCGCGTCGGGCGGGGCGATCTTCCGGGTGGCTTACTGGCCGTCGCTGCAATCTGGGGTGATCGCGTCGATGATTATGGTGTTCATCCTTTCTATCGAAGAGTTTTCCGTTTCCTACATCGTGGGGGCACCGGATTTCATTACCGTACCCACCATTTTGTACTCATACCTTGGTTATAACTTCATCCGGCCTAATGCCGCGGTGGTGTCACTGATTCTGGTGGTGCCCAACGTGGTGCTGATGCTGTTGATGGAGCGCTGTCTTAAAAATGTGCCGACGTCAGCGTTCGTCAATAAAGGATAGCGATGATGCGGTCTCACTACTTATCAGGGAAATCATCAGGGGAGTCTTGCATGTTTACTCGATTTACGCAGTCGGCCTTACGCAAGCTGGTGGCGTTGCCGGTGTTGTTGTTGCCACTGTGCGGGGCTCAGGCCGCAGATTTAAAAACGATGTCCTGGCAGGACGTGGAGGCACAAGCACGCCAGGAAGGGCAACTTACCTGGTTTAACTGGTATTACCAGGACCGGCTGCGCGACGAAGTGAAGGCCTTTGAGAAACAGTACGGTATTCGGGTCACCATTCCGGATGGCGAGGCGGCGGGCAGTATCAATAAGCTATTGGCGGAACAGAACCGCGACCAGGGTGACATCGATGTGATATCGGTGGGGGGCAGTCAGTTTGGGTTGTTCAATGGACCCAAACTGTTCTGGGGGCCGCTGACATCACGGTTGCCCGGTGGTGACAAACTGACTTACCAGATAGAAGGGGTGGATACGAAAGGCTATGCCGTGGCGTTCTGGGGGAATCAGACAGTCATCGCTTACAACTCGGCCCGTATCAAGGAGGCCGACCTGCCGCATTCGTTGCCTCAACTTGAACAGTTTCTGGTGAAAAACCCCGGCGAGTTCGCTTTTAACGTAGAGAATGGCGGTTCCGGACCGGCATTCATCGAGTCTGTCACCCGCACGCTGGTGCCGGGTGTGAACTACCGCGACGGGCGTGTCACACCGGAGATATTGCAGCAACTCGCCCCATCCTGGCGCTGGTTCAATCATTACAAAAGTAGTCTGGTGATCAGCGCCTCCAACGCCGATAGCATCACCCGGCTTAATGCCGGTGAGTTTAAACTCGCCGCCTCCTGGGAAGATTTGGTGCTGTCACTGCAGCACAAAGGTGAATTGTCGCAGGACATCAAATTTTATCTGCCCGATTTTGGTATGCCGGGCGGCGGTAATGTCGTCGGTATTCCCGCTAATGCCAAACACAAAGCGGCAGCGTTGCTGTTTATCCACTGGCTGACACTGCCTGACACCCAACTGCGCTTCCATTCTCAGTTTGGTACGGCACCGTTGATGCCGGCGGGAACCGACGTGCCGGTATCCGGTTCACTGGAGCGGTCGCACAGCTTTGCCTGGGCGGCTAAACCGCTGGGCGAAGAAATGAGAAAACAGTTTATCCAAAACGTCATGCTGAAATGACATGACGACGCCTGGCCACAATACCGGAGCCCAACTGACTGATGGTCTCCGGTATCGACTGGGCGCAACGAAAAATAAGACGCCTGACGTCATCCAGATATCAACACATTTTTTTACTCAACACCGATGCATTGAAACACCAGGGAAACCATTATGTCTGATGTTGTAATCGAGCACTCACGTCGTTGCCGTGTGGTAGCGTCGTCACTCATTGCCCACCGTGGCGCCTCCTCGCTGGCACCGGAAAACACGCTGACTGCGATGCGTAAAGCGGCGCAGCAGGGCGCGACCTGGCTGGAGGTGGATGTCAAACTGACCAGAGATAGTCAGCCGGTGATTATTCACGATGACCGGGTCGATCGCACCACCAACGGCCGTGGTTTGGTCGCCGGGCTGACACTGGCGGAGATTCGCCAGCTTGATGCGCGCGCGCACTTTGGCGACGCATTCGCTGGCGTGACAATCCCAACCTTGCAGGAATTGATCGAATGTGTACTGGAATTAGACATGGGGCTGCAACTCGAACTCAAGCCTACCGCAGGCGATGATGTGGAAACGGCGGAGGTCGCACTGGCGGTACTGAAGTCAATGTGGCCTGCCAATCGTGATCGCCTGTTTCTGTCGAGTTTTTCTGTTCGCTCAATTCAGGCGGCGGCTCGATTGATGCCGGATGTCCCGCGTGCCTTTGCTGTGGTGGTTCCGCCCAAAAACCCCATCGCATTGTTACAGGAAACGAACTGCCAGATTTTGCACTGCTTGTCGGAACTGTTGGACGATGAGGCACAGCATATTCTGGCTGACAGTGGTATTGAATACGCGGTGGCGATTGTTAATGATGCCGCACAAGCCCGGCGATTTTTGGATAAGGGTGCTCAGACCGTACTGTCTGATATTCCCAATTTGCTGGGGTAATAACCGGAGGACGTCATGTCTGATTTGCAGTTACGCTTTGAAACCGCCAACGCGGTTATGGAAGAGGCCGCGTTACTGGCGAGGCAGTTGTTTGCCCGGCGTGACAGCGTGGTAGTGGAGCAGAAATCCGCCAACGACTTTGTATCGGATGCAGACCGTCAGGTAGAACAGTTGATTCGCGATCGCCTGAAAGATGTTTTTCCTGAGGACGCCATTTTGGGCGAGGAAATGGGCGGTGAGGTTGGCGATAGTTTTTGGTCTATCGACCCGATTGATGGCACCACCAATTTTTTGCGTGGCTTGCCGCTGTGGGGCATTTCCATCGGGTATGTCGAAAACGGACTGGCGGTGGTCGGTACCATTGCGTTACCGATGCTGGGCCTGACGCTGTCAGCCGCGATTGGATGCGGGGTCTGGCGCAATGGTATGCCTTATCGCCGTCAGGTTCCCTTCAGTGAAGTTCGTTTGTTGGCGTTGGGCGAAAGCAATAAATGGGCGGCGGCGGAAGTGGCGATGCTCGATGGCTATCTGCGCGATGAAGGCTGGGCCGTGGCGCGCTATCGTTGTGCGACGGTTGGGCTGAGTTTTGCCGCGCTGGGCTTTACCGATGGCTATGTGGAAAAAAATACCAGCATTTGGGATATCGCCGCCGGGGTGGTCATCGGCTCAGAAGCCGGGTTGGTGGTGAAATATCGGGGGAGTTACGAGGCGGGTGGCATGCATGTGGCAACGGCCATTCCCGAGGTACAACAGATAATCGAACCGTTTTTCATCCTCTGACTTAGTCGATGACTCGATCTGACTCGATATAGATAAATAAAAAAGCACCGCCAGTGCGGCGGTGCCAGTTCGACCCCATCAAAAATGGCGTTATTTGTTGATGAACGACCGTGGTTTTGGCGGTGTGGCCGCCAACGCCGCCTGAATGCGCATCGGGTTGAAATAATGACGCATCAGCCGAATGCGGTGATCGCTGGTAAATTCATACCGGATTGCCCAGTCGTAGCTGTAAGGGACGCGGGTAGATTTGGTGATCCCTTGCTGGCTGCCGTAAGCCATTGCCTGATTGTCGCTGAAGAAGACTTTTTCCACTACTTCGCTACTGAACTCCACGGTTTGGCTCATCAGTGACCAAAAACGGGAGAAACCTTCATGACCGTAGAATACGCCAGTGTACGGCACATCTACCGGGCCGGTCATGTCCCACACCAGTTGTTCACTCAGGCACGCCAGTGCCATCTGCAAGTCACCGGCGGTATAAGCCTGAGAGAGTTTTTCCAGCGTGGCCTGATTATTAGCGAAGGTCACCGCCTGGCTTTTGGCCTGGAAGCGCGGCGGCGGCGGCGGGGTATATTCGAATGTCGGTGCCGCGTGGTACGCGTTATCACCGGGGAACGGATGGGCAACAATGGCGCGGAAATCTTCGCGCAACGACCCCATTGCCATGACCGCCGGGGTGAGTTTCAGCGGGCGACCAGATAGCGCCAGTTGCAGGTTTTCCAGTATTTCGCTGTAACGGCGATTGAAACGCACAATGGCTTTACGCAGCTCGCTTTCTGGGTAATCGGCGATTTTGGCAGCACTGTGGGTTTTAACCGCTTTATCCCATTCGATGTTCAGTGGATCGCCGGTTGGACCGCTGGCGATGGTATCGCCGTGCGTGTACATGCGCTCACAGTAGATTTCGTTGAAGCGGTAGTAATGCGGCACATTATTTTCGTCACCCTGCCAAATATTGTGTGGTGAACCTTCGCCCTGATCGCAAATTTGACGCAGGGTATAGACCGCGCTGTCAAGATCGACCACGGGCGTAATATTGCCGTATGAGCCGTGGCAGAACTGTTCCGGTTCGATCTGCCGGGTAGGGTCGCCGCAGAACACGGCTTTTTCGCCGAAAGACTCCACCGCCGCACGCAAGCGTGATTCGATGTAGATGTAGTACTCACCGATAGACATGTCACTGCAAACATGACTGGCGACCACTTCCGGGCGAACGTACTTGGGGTGTTCGATTTGCATCGCCTGATGAATGGCGTGCTGAGAAAATGGATGAAGTTGAATTTCCAGGTCTTCAATACCGAACGGCAGTGTGGCCGGATAGTCAGGCATGAAACTGGGGCTGTTAATATCGGGTGTGCCGCCTACGGCGTTGAGTAGGTTGCCGACCATGACGAAATGCAACATTTCTTCTATTACGACCGAATGGATAACGTCAGTCACCCGTGGGTCGATATCGTCATTCACCGTGTAAAGCATGGTCAGATAGGGGGGGATTACCGCATGTTCCAGCACCATCGCCTTTTGCAGGAGATCACGGATGTCGTCCAGTTCATGGGCCAAATCTTTATGACTGGTGAGTTTGACGTAGCCCTTTTCCCTGAAAGTCGCATCCAAATCGTGCTGTTGGTTTTGTTCGTTTAAGTTCATGGTGTTATTCCGTCTAGTCAGTTGCGGCAGTGACGAAGTGTGTAATTAGTCTTATCTATTTATTCCTAGCATGAAACCTGAATATCATCATCTTTTGTAGCGCTTTTTTCACGTTTAACGTGTGCTGGCACACATTCTGTCCAGTTCGGAAAGAATTGTGTGCGCCGCCCATAACGTCAGTGCTGCCAGTGTCAGAGTCGGTGGTGCCGTTCCCATGCTAACCATATTTCCGGCTCCTACCAGATAGAGATTCTTATGAGTCCAACTACGCTGTTGGCGATCCACCACCGAGTGGTGCGGAGAGTTCCCCATGCAGTGGGTCCCTGCGATGTGCCCGGCGCCGGTAAACGCCAGCGGCTGCCCCTGACAGGTAAAATAACCGGGTTCACCGGGTGAATAACGGCTGTAGTCATGCATACCTATCTGTCGGAAAACCTGCCGCATGAACGTGCTGGCGCGAGCAACACCGGCGCGGGTATACAGCGACAGATCGTAATGAATCACCGGGCGGTAATTACCCAGCGCATCGCGGTAATCCGGATGGATTGTCACCCGGTTATGGTATTCCGGCAACTGCTCTACCATGCAACGTGCGCTGCATTGCCGTGACAGTCGCTCACGAATCTGGCTGCGTAAGCGGGGGCCACACAAGGGTTCTTGCAGTAACGCCTCAACATCGTCATACAGTTTGTTAACCGGCCAGCGCCAGCCGTCATTGCTCAGCTCGATACGAAACGCCGCCCGGTGTACACGGGCGCTGCCGCCTCGCATCGTTTCAATGCCTGAGGTGGTCAGCGGGCCACGCATCGGCCAGAGCGGTGCATCCGCCCGACCCCAAACCGGTAATACTGGATGATCCATCAGGTGGCGACCGACCAGATCATTGCCTTTACAGGCACCGGAAGCTAGCAGTAAAACCGCGTTAGCAATCGCGTTGCCAGCCAGTACATAGCGTCGGGCGCTGACGGTATGCAAATGATGTAATGCCGTTTCATGATGGACGTAATGACGAAACTGGATACCAGTGATAGCGTCGGTGGCAGGGTCGATCAATAGCTTATGCGCCACACTGCAGGTGAGCACATCCAGCCGTGTACCATCGGCGTCTTCCAGTGTTTTCAGCGCATTATAACGCGCCTGTGTCGGACAGAGCGGCGTGCAATAGCTATTACCGGTGCAATACAGGCCAAGGTGCGGGTTGTCGGCCGCCCCACGCGGGTGATAGCCGTGCCCATGATTATAAGCGGGATGCGGTACACCGTTACGGGCCGATGGGGTAGCGCGCAGTGACAGAGGGATAGGCTGTCCGTCCTCCATGATACTCATGCCGGTCAAACGCCGGGCCAGTTGCCGATCGCCCCAGGCGGTAGGTATCCCGTGCATGGGATAAACATAGTCCGGTGGAAAATGAATATCACCATACGCTTGTTCTTCGACATTGGCCGACACCCCCAGCTCATACTCGGCAGCCTGATACCAGGGCTCCAGGTCGTTATAACGCAGCGGCCAGTCCAACCCGACGCCGTAACGGCTTTGCAATTCGAAGTCTTCTGGTAGCATGCGCATGGCGCTGCCAAGCCAGTGTAGCGAGGTGCCGCCGAGCTGGCGGCAATAGGTAGAGCTGAATGGCAGCGGGCCGCGTTGCACCAGATAACCACGGTCGTCGTACCCATCCGGCAGTAGCTGATGCAGTGTTGTATCGTGCGGTACCGGCACATTGACATTATGTACGCCAGATACCTGATGGCTTTTATCCGGCCGCTGACGATAGTGCGTCAGCATCTCCCGGTAGCCGGTGTAGTGCAGATTATCTCCCGAGCCAGCTTCCAGTATCAGACAACGCTTGCCTGCGCGAGTCAGTGTTTTGGCCATCAGCGCCCCGGCAATGCCGCCGCCGACGATCACCACATCGTAATCAGTCTGTTCTGCCTGATGGGGTGTGACAAGGTTCATCCACGTGTTCTCCATTCAGCCATCGGCGGCTCGGCCCAGGCACCGAACTCCTGTTGACGGATTGACTGCGGATGGGCGTGGATAGCCTGCCAGATCAAGGCTTCTCGCCAGGCCGCCTCACTGAGAAAACGGGCGTCTGCATGGGGTGTCGGGTTGACCGGGATCCACTGCCCGGTATACCACAGCCGTAGCAGGCTGCGTGTGACGGGGCCGAGTGAGGATGATGTCAGTACCGTGTTTTGCAGCCAGGTGAGCCTTATGGTGTCATCATCGGGTTGTGCTGAAAAATCACGCTGCAATTGCCTGAAGGGTAACGGTGCTGCCTGTTGCAGCCAGGTGAAATAGTCATGGGCCAGCCCGGTTCCGGTCAGTTCAAACCGACTGAACCCGGTAAGCAGGGCGGAAAGGGTCAGAAAATCATCAAATGCGGTATCGGATTCGCTACTGTTACTCATGATGCGTTACCTGTGCCATGTCGTGAACAGCTAAGAGAGACCCGCGCGTCTGATCCGGGTGTCAGGCGTCGTGGAATAGGCGATGCTATATCTTTATCTTAGTTAATCGTTTTACGGCGATAGGCCGGGAAACGACATCAGTAACCGGATATGTGAATTCGGATGGTCAGCACGACTGGTGCATACCCAATCGATAACGGTAACTGATATCCCTGGAAGCGGTGCTTTTCTGTCTTCGCCAGAGAGCAGAAGAAACAGAACAGCATCAAGGTGGCGGAAAAAGAACGGGGTGGCCTGTGTTCCTTTTTTTAAATCAACAGCATGTTTTAAACCGGGCGAATTAACGAAAAAGCATGACAATAACAGACATTCGGTACAACAGTACGCACCCCGCCAGAAACTATGACGTGAGTGCTGCGTTTTTGCAAGACCAGCCTGATTTATAACGTGATTTTGTCGAAAGGAGTGGCCCGGAAAGCGACATAATTATTTGATTATGTAAACTTTTGTACAGAAAATGAAGAAGGGCGGAGCCTGCTACTCCGCCTACGTCGTTATCCTTCCGTGGGTTTGATCAGACTGAGGATCGTTCCCAGACGTTCACGTTGTTTTGGCTTGATATCACGACCAGCAGCGTAACCAGCGTTCTGGATAATCATCTCATTGAGACCAATAAGCCAGTCATAGATGTAATACGCGGTATTGTTGACCGGGGTAACCGACAACTTCGTTAGCCGACGTGAGGCACCAAAATTAGCGACCTGCTTTTCCGGCTTCGCGAAGATCTTGTTGCCTTTGTTGACGCGGCTGTCCGGGCGCAGGGATTCCGATATTTGCTGGAAGCCCAGCCAGGCGACGAAATCGCCGAGCACATTGAGTGCGCGGGATACCTGACGGTCTGCTTTGCTTTCCCGGTTAATCCCTAGCTGACCGGAATCCACCAGCATGATTTGTAATTCGTCTTCGAGTTTCAGACGAATACTGGCGGTAATCAGCTCTTCCACCAGCATTTCGATGGTGGGGCGGTTAATCCCCAACAGCTCAATGATGGCGACATTTTCCGGCAAATTGCGCAGGTGATTGATCCAGTAACGGTACAGGTTGCGGGCGAACTCTGCCTCATAGCTGTGATTCTCAGCCTGGTCTTCTTCCGTTTGCACGGGTACAGCGGGCGTTGGTTTTTCTTCGCTTTCAGCCTGTTCGCTATCATCGCCGAAGAGGTCGATATCCAGCCCGACGCCAAATGGCTCGTAACTGGCCATCGGCACGGTGGTATCCTGCGTTTCCTGATAGGCGACAAAATTACGCGATTGCTGCTCTTGTTGCTGCAAATAGAGATGACGCAGCTCATCACGAGAGGGTAACAGCCGCTCCAGTAATTCGCCGTGTACGCCGGTTCGCGTCTGCAGCGCTTTGAGCATCGATTCGGCGATGTGTTGCTTGCGCGCCGGATCGTCAGCACCCGCAGGTTGGTACCAACTGCCGAGCAGGTTATCAGACAACTCACGTTGTAACTCACTCAACTGTTCGTTAATACGCCCCAGTTTGACCTCGCGGCGAACTTCGGTATCCAGCCAGGCAGCCATGCGGTTGATGCCGCGCTTGTCCATCGCCAGCATGGTGCCCCAGGCATCGCCGGGGTTGCCCACATAGCGCTGTACCGCTTCATCGTTGTTATGACCGTGGGTGAAACGCCGGTCATGGCGGGTTACCGCCCAAATCAGCCCCGGTTTACGGCGGCTGCGAATTTGCGGGTTTTCCCCCTGGGTATGGCGAACCCAAAAATCCAGCGCACGACCGACGTGGCGCACATCCGCTTTACAGGCTGCGGCGGTACACACCATCAGCAGATTCATTTCCTGATCGTCGGTATAGCGTTCCAGCAAATAAGCGCGCTTGGCGCGCAGCAACGCTCGGGATAACGGGTGCGGTTTGAGCCGCAACAAGCGGTCCGGGTTATCGTCATCCGACTCTGCTTCAGGTTCATCCTGCAGGCTAAACCCCGGGAAATCGAGTAGGTCGACCTGACCGAATAGGGATTCCTTCGGTGGTGACAGCAGCGGAATCAGCACTTCGGCCGCCAGCATAATCAATTCTGCCAGCGACAGTTCCACGCCTCGGGCAGCACGACCATTCACGATAGGGCGTACCTGTACGCTCAGATCGGAAGGGCTATTAAGCCGGTCGAACTGGCTGGCATTAAAAATACCGCTGTCAGGTTGCAACGATTCGTCCACCAGCAGGCTAATCGGTGCCAGTACTTTTCGAGCACCGGAGAGTTGCTCCAGCGTGTGGGCAAAATGGCGATACAGCGAGGTATAGTCTGCTCGCTCACCCCACAGCACCGAGAACAGGCTGGCGCGATCGTCGATGCTGAGGTGTGGCGCCAGTTCGACCGCCATCGGCCAGAACTTGCGTTCCAGTGGTTTTTGCCGCCGGGCGTCATGACGCGTCAGGTAATCCCACAATGCCACCACATCATCGCTGCTCAGCCCGGTTACCGGCTCCTGTTGGCGGTGCAGCGACAGGGTTTTCAGGTGCTCGGCAATATGCTGCTCATCCAGTTCCGCGGTGTCGCTCTGGGCGTCTTCCAGAATGAAGGAGTAAGCGATAATACGGGCGATATCGGCTTCGTTAAGCAACTGGAGTTGCACCGGATTCGGCGTATTTTTACCATCGACCTGACGGGTAAAGCGGGTAACAAACGCCGGTTGCTGGTTGTCCGGGTTGATATTTTTCTGGTAATCCAGCGTAACGCCGCCGACGGACGTTTCGATTCGACCGTTTTCTCCGCCGGCCAGTGACGTCAGCAGGTAGGTTTTCCCCCCCTGAGCCAGACCGAACATCCCCATGGCGATCTCTTTGAGCGATGACTCGGACAACCCACGAGCTTTGTTGCGACAACGGCGCAATTTAATGATCAGCCTATCGGCTTCCATATCCAGACGAGGAACGTTGCGTCGGGTCTCTTCTACCCAGGCGATCGCCTGATCCACGCCTTGCGAAACGGACTGTAACTGACGGCTGAGGCGGCTCGACAACTGTTTGGGCGTTAATGGTTTCATTTCTTGAAGACGCTCCCGCTATCGATCCAGTAATGTGCCATGCCGGAAACCGTGCTGGATAAGGTATTCAGTTTTAACCTCAATTGATGCGGTGAAATAGTATGCCCCGACCCTAACACCGCACTGGCTATTTCAACGCGTTCTGGTGTGAGGTTATCGTCACCCGGTACGACTTTCAGACGCACATGCAGGACGCTGTCACCCGCGACTTTACGCGCCAGCTCCGGGTCGACTATCGACAGTGAATAGAGTGGCGAAGCGGGCCAACGCTCGTTATCCAACTGGCGGAAACCGAGGCACAGCGAACCGCGCACTTCAAAACCGGGTTGGTCATCCAGCGTGAAATCCGCATCATCCAGATCGATATCGTTATAGTAGACGTTATCGGTGGTGAGTGTGTTGGTGTTGTCGAGCATGCCAAGATAACGCACGGTGGAATAGGGCTCGAAATCCCCGGCTTTGAAGTAGAAGCCGGGCAGGCGTAGATCCAGCGCCAGCAGGCATAACATGGCCCCCACCGCCGCGGTGGATTTCGGGTTTTCAATGCGACCACGCTTGTTAAACGGGTACCAGTCGCTGGTGTGATAGCCATCCAACGACATCATGCGGTTAATCGGCAACGGTTGCAGGTGGCGGAACAACGCCTGAATGCCCGGGAAACGGGATGGCCGACCGGTCAGCAGCAGCACATCACAGGCGTACAGCGATACCACTTCCGACATCAAGCGCAAATGTTGGGTGATACTCATGCGGTTAGCCAGAAACTCGCTGTGTAGCTTGCTAAGACGCAGAATCAGCGGCACCTGCAGAATGTCGAACGGGGTCTCTTCATCCGGCAATTCGCGCTGGATCTCGTTGTTGACGTACTCCAGCACCTTACGGGTCGGCGTTTGCGACAGCATTTCACCGAACGTGGTGTCGATTTCCGCATTTAGATCGAGCGGGTCGAATCGTTCATAGGCTTCCAGAATCGCCTGCCCGATAGGAATGAACATTTGCAGCGTCACCTGCTGACGCAGTGTCAACTGTCCATCCATGCGGCCTTCACTGCCAAACAGGCGGGTCATCAGGCTATCCGGGCTGGTGACACCGGCTTTTTTCAACGCCGCCTGCAGGGCGGGCAGGACATACAACTGAATCACGTCCAGCAAAATGTCATCGCCGGCGACTTTGAACCCTTCACGAAACAGCAGGCGAGGAATGATTTTGACGTTGCTGCCGACACCGTCATCCAGCCAGTACTGAGTGATCGCCAAATCGGTGGTACCGCCACCGATATCGATAGACGCGATGCGCAAGGTTTTCCCTGGCTGCTCGTCATCCGCCAGTTCTTTATCCGGCCGCGCCATACTGGCGAAAAAGGCCTCCGCCCGGCCACCGAAATTCACTTGTGCTTCGTTGTAGAGATACACCATCTGCCCGCAGGTGGCTTCATCCCACTCCATTTGTACGTCAGGCACGGGCACAGTGCTGCGGCGCTTGTCGTCCGCCGTCAGGAACTCATCATCGGCCGGGTGCCATCCCATCGCTTTCCATACCAGTCCGATCGCTTCGATCATGCGACGGCGGAAAATCTCTCGCTCCGGTTTGGGCATGGCTGAAGGCAGGGTCAGAATAATATTGCGCAACTGACGCGGCGCATTGGCATGAATCATCTTCAGACGCTGGGCCGCGCTGTTCATTTGCATCAGCGCTTGTGCCAGCAACTCGGAGAGCATGAATGTCATGACCGAACTGCGACTGTAATGCGGGTCGAATACCGGCAGGCGTTCATCCAGCGGCAGGCTAAACAGGGGCTGACCTTCATCGTTGACCAGCATGGTCAACGGCATGGCGGTCGCCAACGGTTCCTGCTGGCGTGGGCTGGTTGTCTGGCTAAAACGCCAGCCCGGCACATACGGTTCTTCGTCCCACAGATAGCGACGCGGGCTGGAAATACCACTGGAACCTTCGGTTCCCTGACGCTGTAGCGCCAGACGGCTGGCTTCGCGACCAACGCGGGTAATCGATGGCCAGACAAAGGCGTCGTCGCGCCCGCTTTCAAAGGAGAAGTTTTGCTTACCGAAACGCACCTGGGCGAATTCCACCCGGCTGTCGAACAGTTCATTGTACAAATAATGCGGCTGACTCAAATCGCGAATCTGCAATTCGTAGGTCTGCCGCAAGCCGTTACTCTCATCGGCATGATCCTCCACCAGGATCCCGGCGGTATGGGAGTTGCCGACATCCAGGATCAGATCCACGTTAATGGCGGGTTCTTTCAAGGTGCCGCTGGTGATCCTGATTTCCGGTACATCCAGCAGCGTCGCCATAATATCCAGCAGATTCAGGTAATGCGCCTGATATTCGAATTCACGCAGGTTCTGGCGGATATCGCGAGGTTTGCGGTTTTCCACCGCGAGTGCTTGCTGCGAAAAGGTTTCGCGCAACCAGCCATCTACCCAGGTCTGATCGAGAAAATCATCCAGTTCTTCGCTGTGGTAGGCCAGCGTGAACAGTCGCCCGGCGTTGATATCGTTCTCGCTGGGGGCCAGTGCTTCAAGGTCATGGCTTTCCGGGTAAACGCGGGTATCGAACGCCAGACAGATCCGGTGAGTGTTGCCGTCATCGTCCGGCTCGTCGAGTTCCAGCACCTGTACCCGCGCCCAGTTATTCGGGCCGCCCATAAAGGTACGTGGTGGGTTAAAACGGAAAAACGGTAGCGGTAACCACGCGTTGCTCAGTAAATGGAGAGACTGCTCCAGCGTATAACTGGATTCCGGGTTGACCGCTTCCGGCAGCACCTGCATCGCGCTTGGCAGGGTGTATTTCCCGCTGTGTTCGTTATAGGTCAGTCGCAGCAACGGCCCATTGGCGCTTTTGCGCACGAAACGATTGGCGAATCCTGCGCGGGCTGGCGTGAGCTTCAGCGCAAAGTCAAGGAACTGAATACCGCTATTTTGAATCAGCGTAATGTGTTGTTTGTAATCTGTCAGGGTTGCCAGCATGGTTATTTACTCTCACGCTTAATCGTCATCGGTAGCACAGTGTCGGCATCATAGCGGCCTTTACATTCAGCAGCCTCGCTCGACTCCTGTCGGGTACAGACGATTTCCGGCATCGGATAGCGGGAACCATCGCTGCAGCGCGCACGGTAGCGGCTGTTGATCACCAGATTGCCGGATTGATGCAGCCCAGCTTCCACCTCGGCCTGGCAGGTGATGTTGTCGCCATAGGTAAAGTGCACCCGGCCTTTGCCGTTTTTGAGCTGATAGCGCAATACCGGCGGCTTACCGGTCAGTGGGTTTTTCACCGACAGTGTGGCTTGCCAGTTGCCATCCAGGAAGCGGATGGAACCGATTTTCACTGCGTCGGCCGGCATCACCAGCGCGCCTTTCGGCGCGGCGGCCATTTCTACTGCCGCTGGCGCTTGCGGTGCTTTCTCTTCCGCTTTTTTCTGTGGGTCAGCCGTGACGGGCTGCGGCAGCAGTGTGGCCACATTTAATGGCAGATTGGGTTGTGGGAGCGCATCCGTCGGCGTTGCACCCAGTGCACGTTTTTCCGGTTTGATAGCTGTCACGGCAGAGGGCGCGCTGCTTTCAGGGTGGGAAACGCAGCCGCGAATCTGAAACGCCAGCGTTGCCAGTAGTGCGATACCTGGCCCCAGAACCCAAGGACTGGTCCAGACACGGCGTACTGACAGCGGAGCGGGGGGTGCTGCGACCGGCTCGGCAATCACGACGGGTTCCGGCTCGACGACTGGCGGCGGTAACTCCGGTTCGGGTTCGGCAATGTGCACCGTGACTTCCGGCAAGGGTTCCGGTTCCGGAACCGGTTCAGGAAGTTCAACCGGACGCAGGCACTCCAGCACATCCTGGCGAGATTTTTTGCCCAGGCTGACGAATCCCCAGAAGGTAATAACCGGTTTATCGTCGACCAGATAAACATGATTGGAGCTCGGAAACTGAAAGGCTTTCGACAACAAGACGCCGAAGAGTTTTTGTGCAGGTTTGTCGGACTTCCGCGCACGTTCGCTGATAGCGTCAATCGTGTTGAGATAGTGCTCCAGCAGAGCCAACGCCTGCTCGCGTTGTTCGTCGCTGGCTGCCATCCAGGAAGTAATTTTACCGGAGAAAGGGGAATACCAGTCGATGCGATCGCCATCCTCATTAGGCTGAGGGATAGCCAGACAATCAGCGATAGGCTGTTGTTTGCGAAGACGCAGTGTTTCCCGTAGTTGTAGCGCCGAAGCATAAACGGGCTGGCCGTTCTCTCCCAACGCAAGAAAATCGTCTAAATTTCCACTGCGTAAAAATAATTTTGCCACGCCAAAGAGACCCTTTGTGATAAACCGTCAAGGCAGAAAATCGTGTCCACTGTCTGCGATTATAATTCTGATGGGCACGAATCAAATAAGTAAAGAAGTGACAAATATGACAAATATTTGCGTCATCAGCTCTCTGAGAAAGCAATATCGCATAAGTGCGATATGACTGAAACTAAAAAACCGGCTGAGAGCCATCTTACAGATTACCCTGCAACACGTCAGCAGGAAGCCGGTGGCCGGGATGTTGTGATGATGCTCGCATTGTTATTTCACACTAACATTTTTGTTAGTACTTACTAAAAGTGAGTTCAGGTCATATGCTGCGGATATGAGTTTCAACCGGATACCGAGGTTTAGGATATACGGGCTGAAGCGTGCAGCGGTATTTCCCCATTAACAGGAGTACACGATGTTTGCGATTACAGGAGCAACAGGTCAGTTAGGCCGTTTAGTGATTGATACTCTAGCGAAATCAGTACCGACAGCGCACATCATTGCTGTGGTTCGCGATCCAGCGAAAGCCAGTGGACTGGCGTCAAAAGGGATCCATGTGCGTTATGGCGATTACGATCGACCGCAAGCACTGGTCAAGGCACTGAGCGGGGTCGACAAGCTGTTGTTGATTTCATCCAGTGAGGTTGGCAAGCGCGAAACGCAACATAAAGCCGTTATCGACGCGGCTAAAGCGGCAGGCGTCGGTCTTATCGTCTACACCAGTTTACTGCATGCTGATACGTCTCCATTAGGATTGGCGGCGGAGCATCTGGCGACGGAAGCGGCGTTACAGGCTTCCGGCATTCCTCATGTGATTTTGCGTAACGGCTGGTATACCGAAAACTATGCCGCCAGTATTGCTCCGGCGTTGGCGCATGGTGCATTCGTCGGTGCGGCCGGTGAGGGGCGTATCGCGTCAGCGGCGCGTAGTGATTATGCCCAGGCCGCGGCTATCGTGCTGCAATTGAGCGGTCAGGCAGGAAAAATTTATGAACTGGCCGGTGACAATAGCTATACGCTGGCGGAGTTTACCGCCGAAATCGCCCGGCAGAGTGGCAAACCATTGCAGTATGTCAACCTGTCGCAAGCTGAGTTCGCCAACGCGTTAAAAGGCGCAGGCTTGCCAGGTGGCCTTGCCGATATGCTGGCTGATTCGGATGCAGGGGCGGAAAAAGGCGGGTTGTTTGATGATAAGAACGCGCTGTCAGCGTTACTGGGTCACCCGACGACGCCGTATGCCGATGTCATCCGCAGTACGCTGGCGTCGTTGTAGTGCCGTTATAGTGCCGTTGTCATTCGTCATTGATGACTGAGTGATGCTCTGAAGTGGTGCGTTTGGTTACTTACGCACCATTTTTTATTCTGCTAATTTTTCCTTTCACACTCTTCTGTCTGGTTTTTTTTTGGCAGCCTGAATTGTCTGTAACAAAACATCGATTTTCTTGATGAAATCTTGTCATTTTATTTCTGTTTTACTAACCTGTCTGTGTTGTCAGGCTATGTTGCCTGAATAGTTGATTCATGCCTAACAGGGAACATTCGCTTTTAACAGCAAAAGTGAATGGTGGGTGTTCAGCGAGCGTTTTATGAATTACGCGCTTACAACGCGTGTATTTATAAAAAGATGTTATGTCCGCACATAACATCATCAAATATGAACGTAATTTCATGGAGGAAGCGTGATGGCTTTATATAGCAAAAAAACCGATCTTTCTTCCGCACCGTCCGGTGGCTATACCGGTGTGGCGGATGTCTATCAATTCTGGAATTATCACCACCGCGGCGATGGCAATATTGGCGATAAGCCATCCTATACGCTGGAGCAGGCGCGGGATCAAATAACCCGTGGTAATGTCACCTGGAATGGCGACCATGTATTCGGTAAACCTGTCGCACTGACTTACGCTTTTCTTCAGTCAGTTTCTGATGCCAATATGCCTGATAATTACAAAGGTTTCGTTAAATTCAACGCCGCACAAATTCAGCAGGCCAGACTGGCATTACAATCCTGGGCCGATGTAGCCAATGTAACGTTCACGGAAGTTAAAAACCCTCAGCAGGCTACGATTAAATTCGGTAACTATACATTAACCTCTGATGGCCATACGGATAACAATAGCCAGGCCTTTGGTTTCTATCCTGGAAATTGGAAGTGGGCCGGTTCGGCCTGGTTTAATTACAATCAGGCTGATAACCAGCGGCCGGATATTAATGAATTTGGCCGCAATACGCTGGCACATGAAATTGGCCACACGCTCGGATTATATCATCCGGGGGATTATGACGCCTCCGATGGCAACCCTGGCTATAAAGACGTGACCTACGCCGAGGATACCCGTCAATTCAGTATCATGAGTTACTGGAATGAGGGCTATACCGGCGGCGATTTTCATGGCTATCATGCCGCCGCTCCGTTAATGGATGATATCGCCGCGATCCAGAAACTGTATGGCGCAAATATGACCACCCGCACTGGCGATACGGTATACGGGTTCCATTCTAATGCCGGTCGTGATTTTTATACCGCGACCGACAGCAAAACACCGCTGATATTTTCCGTTTGGGATGCTGGCGGCAATGATACCTTTGACTTTTCCGGTTATAGCTCGAATCAGCGCATCAGCCTGATTAGCGGTACGTTTTCAGATGTCGGCGGTTTGAAAGGTAATGTCTCCATTGCGGCGGGCGCTGTAATTGAAAATGCGATTGGCGGTTCCGGTAATGATGTCATTGTCGGTAATCTGTCTGATAACCGTATTGATGGTGGGGCGGGTAATGACGTGCTGTACGGTGATGGCGGCGCTGATATTTTAACGGGCGGGGCGGGTAAAGATATTTTTGTTTATGCCTGGGAAAAAGACTCGCTTGCATCGGCACCGGATACCATTACTGATTTTCAGCGTGGTGAAGATAAAATCGACTTATCCGCCTTTAATAAGAATCATGATCTCCAGTTTGTCGATCATTTCTCCGGAGCCGGAAACGAAGTGTTGTTGAATTGGGATGGTCAAGCGAATCAGACCAATATGTGGATGCATTTAAGCGGACACAGTTCGGCTGATTTTTTGGTAAACATTGTCGGTACGGCGTTGCAGCCGTCGGATTTCATTGTTTAAGAGCAATATAATTGTTTAAAAACAGTATGATTGTTTAAAAACGGTGCGCTCGTTTAACGGCAGTGTGATTTTTAACGAGAACGTTTAAACGAGCGCTTTTAAACAAACGAGAATAGAAACTCCCTGTTATTTACAGGGCCATTAAATAATGGCAGGTGATGTTTGATGTGAAATGATCCTGCCATTATCAATGTCTTTAACAAGATAGTTTCAATCATGAATCGCGCGCTCTGATAACCGAATGATGGGAATATCATGAAAAAGCTGATTATTGCGACATTACTGGGTGCACTGAGTGGAGGATGTATGGCGAGCAGTCTGAGATTACCGTCTGCAGCGGAGCTGAGCGGAGAGTGGGTATTAAGCGGCACGGAACAGCACTGCGATATCCGTTTGAATACCGAGGTGCTTGATAGCACGACCTGGCGACTGGCGGGCGACAAGACCTGCCTGCAAGCGCTGTTGCCGGAAGCGCCGGTTGGCTGGCGGCCTACGCCTGATGGGGTGACGCTGACACAGGCCGACGGTTCGGCAGTGGCGTTTTTCAGCCGTAATCGTGATCAGTACGAACATACGCTGGCTAACGGCAGTGTACGTATTTTGAAAAAGAAAGCCTGAGTGGGAGTCGCCCGTCGTGAATGCTTCCTCTGAGCAAGATCGTTCGCTGTTCGGCGTACTGCGTCAGTTTCGCCGCAGTTTTTGGAGCGTCGGCATTTTCAGCGCGGTCATCAACCTGCTGATGCTGGCTCCTTCGGTCTACATGCTCCAGGTGTATGACCGGGTACTGGCGTCAGGTAACGGTATTACCCTGCTGATGCTGACACTGCTGATGGCGGGACTGTGTGCTTTTATGGGCGCATTGGAGTGGGTGCGCAGTCTGCTGGTCGTGCGACTGGGGACCCGGATCGACCTGGCGCTCAATCAGGATGTTTTTAATGCCGCTTTTGCCCGTAATCTTGACGCCGGTGACGGTCGTGCCGGAATGGCACTCACCGATTTAACGCTGCTGCGCCAGTTTATTACCGGCAATGCGTTATTCGCCTTCTTCGATGTACCGTGGTTCCCACTGTTCCTGCTGGTACTGTTTTTATTGCACCCCTGGTTGGGGTTGCTGGCTCTGGGCGGCACCGTAGTTTTGGTGGCGCTGACCTGGTTAAACCAGCATCTGACCAGCCAGCCGCTGGCGGAAGCTAACCTACAATCCCAGCAGGCGACCCACCTGGCTGATGCCCAACTGCGTAACGCTGACGTGATTGAAGCGATGGGGATGTTGGGTAACCTGCGTCGGCGTTGGCTGGCGCGTCATTACCGCTTTATTTCTCTGCAAAATCTCGCCAGTGAGCGTGCTGCGGCTGTCGGCGGTGCCTCCAAATACAGCCGTATCGCATTGCAATCATTCATGTTGGGGCTAGGGGCATTGCTGGCGATCGACGGCAAAATTACACCGGGGATGATGATCGCTGGCTCCATTCTGGTAGGTCGTGTTCTAAGCCCGATCGATCAGTTGATCGGGGTGTGGAAGCAGTGGAGCAGCGCACGCATTGCCTGGCAGCGTTTGACCCGACTGATGGCGGTGTATCCACCGCGTCCAGAATCGATGGCATTACCCGCACCGGAAGGTCATCTCAGTGTTGAACAGGTATCACTGCGCCCGGCACAAGGTAATGGCAATGCCCGATTGCAGAATATCCATTTCTCACTACAAGCGGGGGAAACGCTGGTGGTGCTGGGGGCCTCTGGCTCCGGTAAGTCTACATTGGCCCGGTTGTTGGTCGGTGCACAAGCGCCGACGCAAGGCAAAGTGCGCCTGGACGGCGCAGATCTGGAACTGGTGGATAAAAGCGCGTTTGGCCCGGCTATTGGTTATTTGCCGCAGGATGTGCAGTTATTCAGAGGAACACTGGCGGAAAACATTGCCCGCTTTGGCCAAGCCGATCCACAGAAAGTGGTGGCGGCGGCAAAACTGGCGGGGGTGCATGAGCTGATTTTGTCCTTACCCAAAGGGTATGACACGGAATTAGGGGATGGCGGTAGTGGCCTGTCGGGTGGTCAGCGTCAGCGTATTGGTCTGGCCCGGGCGATGTACGGCGATCCTTGCCTGTTGGTGTTAGATGAACCCAATGCCAGCCTTGACAGTGACGGTGATAAGGCCCTGATGCAGGCGATCGTCGCACTGCAAAAACGTGGCGCCACCGTGGTGCTCATCACGCATCGTCCGGCGCTAACTACCTTGGCGCAAAAAATTCTTATCCTCCATGAAGGCCAGCAACAACGTATGGGACTGGCACGGGATGTACTGACGGAGTTGCAGCAACGTAGCGCAGCTAATCAGGCCCGGATGAATACGCCGGCTGCGATGCCGCAATGACAGGAACGGACCAATGACAGGCATGGATGTAACGACACAGGATGAATTAAACGAAGTGACAATGCGCGATCGTGCCAGCCGTGATGAAAAACGGGCGTTGCGATTGGGGTGGTGGCTGGTATTTGTCGGTTTTGGCGGTTTTCTGCTGTGGGCATTGCTGGCGCCGCTGGATAAAGGTGTGGCGGTGCAGGGGAACGTTGTGGTTTCCGGCAATCGCAAAGTGATCCAGCACATGCAAGGCGGCATTGTCGAGCGCATTCAGGTCAAAGAAGGGGACCGTGTTGCTGCCGGTCAGGTATTGCTGACGCTCAATGCCGTTGATGCTCGCACCACCAGTGAGGGATTGGGTTCCCAATATGATCAGTTGATTGCGCGCGAAGCCCGACTATTGGCGGAACAGCGCAATCAGCCATCGTTAGTGGCGACCCCCCGGCTGGTTGAAGCACGCCAGCGGCCGGAAATGGCGGGCATTATCGCGTTACAGGAAAATCTGCTGTATAGCCGACAACAGGCGCTGAAACTGGAAACTGAAGGTGTGCGCGCCAGTATCGAGGGCATGGAGACATCGCTTGGCGCGCTGCAAAAAGTGATCACCAGCAAGCAGTCGGAACAGGCCGTATTAAGCCAGCAATTGCAAGGGTTACGTCCACTGGCGGCGGAGAATTATGTGCCGCGCAATAAAATGCTGGAGATGGAGCGACTGTTTGCGCAGGTGAGCGGTGAACTGGCGCAAACCGGTGGCGATGCAGGGCGAATCCGTCGGGATATTCAGCAACAGAAACTGCGTATTGCCCAGCGTCAGCAGGAATATGACAGAGAGGTAAGCAGCGAGTTATCTGACGTACAGTCCAAACTGAACGAAGTGATAAGTCAGCGCGAGAAGGCGGATTTTAATCTGGCCAATGTGCAGGTGCGTGCACCGGTTGCCGGTACCGTGGTGGATATGAAGGTCTTCACTGAAGGTGGGGTGATCGCCGCCGGACAGGTGATGATGGAAATCGTGCCGGAAGATCAGCCCTTGCTGGTGGATGGGCGCATTCCGGTCGAAATGGTGGATAAAGTGTGGGCCGGGTTGCCGGTGGAGTTGCAATTTACCGCGTTTAGCCAGAGTACGACACCGCGGGTTCCGGGGACGGTGACCTTGCTTTCCGCCGACCGATTGGTCGATGAGAAAGACGGTATGCCGTATTACAGCCTGCGTATTCAGGTGAGCGAAGAAGGCAAGCGAACGTTGCATGGGCTGGAGATTAAACCCGGCATGCCGGTGCAGGGCTTTGTGCGTACCGGGGAGCGCTCGTTTATCAATTATCTGTTTAAGCCGTTGATGGATCGTATGCATCTGGCGTTGACGGAAGAGTAGCGGAAGAAAGCAATGCGAAGGAAAGCGGTATTACTGGCAATCGTGTTATCTCTGCCTAGCGGTGGCGCTCAGGCGATGGGGTTGGTCGACGCTTGGGAACTGGCGTTGCGTAACGATGCGCAGTTACGAGCGGCTGGTTTTGAACGGGACGCCGGGCAGGAAGAGGTAGCGATCGGTCGGGCCGGATTGTTGCCGTCGTTACAGTACAACTACGGCGTTAACTATAGCCATTCCAAGGTGACGCAGCGGGATCGTACGGTGAATAACACCAGTCAGCGTGATTACGACAACTATGTGTCAACGCTGACGCTGCGTCAGCCGTTGTTGGATTATGCCGCCTGGGCGCGTTATCAGCAGGGTATCAGTCGTAAACTGATGGCCGATCAGCGATTTCGTGATCGCAGCCAGGACTTGATGGTGAGGCTGTATCAGTCATGGAGCGACGCGCTTCTGGCACAGGAAAAATTGACGTTACTTGATGCGCAACGTCGCGCTTATGAGGAGCAACTGGCGTTAAACCGTCGCTTGTTGGCGGCGGGAGAAGGGACGCAAACCGATCTGCGTGAGACGGAGGCACGTTACACCGTCACTAATGCGCAACGTATTGAGCAGGAAGATACGCTGGATGCTGCCATGACTACGCTGGAAAATATGATTGGCTCGCCGCTACAGATTCAGGATTTGTCGCCGCTGGCGTTGGATGTGTTGCCGGATAACGTGACGGAAAACCGCTCTTTGACGCAATGGCGTGAACTGGCGGTCCGGCACAACGCAAAACTGGCGGTGCAGCGAGAAAACGTCGGTTACAGCCGCTATGAAATCGAGCGTAACCGTGCAGGTCATCTGCCAAGCATGGATCTGGTAGCGTCGACTCGCAATAGCCTGTCTGAATCTGAATATAACTATAACCAGAAATATGACACCCAGACGGTAGGGTTGCAGGTGCGTGTACCGCTGTATTCCGGTGGTGCGGTGTCGGCGTCAATGCGTCAGGCGACGGCGGAATATGAGCAAAGTCAGGCTGAACTGGATAATCAGACCCGGCAAACCTTTGCAGAATTACGTCGTCAATTTAACCTGTGTACCAACGGCGCAGCCAAGATCCGAGCCTGGCAAATGAGTGTCGCCGCCGCGGAGGAAGCCATTCGAGCTACACGGCAAAGCGTTGCCGGTGGTGAACGTATTAATCTAGATGTATTGATGGCGGAACAGGAGTGGTATAACGCCCGGCGCGAGCTGGCGGAAGTGAAATATCGCTGGCTACAGGCATGGTTAACTCTGCGCTATACCGCAGGTACGCTCAATGAGCAGGACATGATGCAACTGGCCGCCTGGTTCCAACCCGCCGATGTTGCCAGAAAAGGTAAGGTAAAAACGTCATCCGGCAATAAAACAAATTAATAAGCGCTTGTTGCGCGAAGTGATGCCGTTTCCACAAGATTTCTTTCGTAGCTGGCTGCGAAAGATGGGTGTGCCATTCGTTGGGCGGTCAGGGTGACTGCCGACGATATAATGGCGAATAAGGCATTCTGACTGTAATAAATAAGTCAGACTTTATGGAAGAAGTAATATGCAACAAAACGAGAATATACCATCAAATACCTCTGCTGCCGCCAAGGCAGGTAATTATATCGGCTATGCTGATGTCTATGATTTTTGGTATTACCATCAACGTGGCGATGGCGTGACGGTGAATGGCAAACCGTCCTATTCCACCGATAAAGCGGTGAGCGAAGGGTTAACCCGACCGCATACCACCTGGAACGGCGATAATGTGTATGGCAAGGCGGCGAATCTGACCTATTCGTTCCTGGATACCTTTACGTCGACGCCTAACGGCCATACCGGACCGGTAAAATTTACGCCGGTACAAATGGATCAGGTAAAACTGTCATTACAGTCCTGGGCGGATGTTGCGAACCTGACTTTTACCGAGGTCAGCCCCAGTCAAAAAGCGAATATTACTTTTGCTAATTACACCCGCAATGCGGATGGCAGTCTGAATACGGATACGCAGGCTTATGCGGCTTATCCGGGGACGCATCCGCTGTCGGGCAGCGCCTGGTTCAACTATAACCAGTCGACCGTTCGTAACCCTGATACGGAAGAATACGGGCGGCATACCTTCACCCATGAAATTGGGCACGCATTGGGGCTGAGCCACCCGGCTGAATATAACGCCGGTGAAGGGGATATCAGCTACAAAAACAGTGCGGCCTATGCAGAAGACTCCCGCCAGTTCAGCATCATGAGCTACTGGGATGTGGAAAATACCGGCGGAGACTTTAAAGGCCATTACTCCGCCGGACCATTGATGGATGATATTGCCGCTATCCAGAAGCTGTACGGTGCCAATATGACCACCCGCACTGGCGATACGGTATACGGATTTCACTCCAATACCGATCGTGATTTTTATACCGCGACCGACAGCAGCAAGGCGCTGGTTTTCTCGGTGTGGGATGCCGGTGGCAACGATACCTTTGATTTCTCTGGTTACAGCGATAACCAGCGTATCAATCTCAATGAAGGCGCGTTCTCGGATGTTGGCGGCCTGAAAGGCAACGTATCGATTGCCCACGGGGTGACCATCGAGAATGCGATTGGCGGCTCCGGCAACGATATTCTGGTTGGCAACAGCGCTGATAATGTACTGCAGGGCGGAGCAGGCAATGATGTGCTGTTCGGTAGTGTGGGGGCTGACACCCTGACCGGCGGTGCCGGACGCGACATTTTCGTCTACGGCAGCGGTCAGGATTCCACCTTGTCGGCGTACGACTGGATCACTGATTTCCAGACCGGTGTGGACAAAATCGATCTGTCGGCGTTCCGTAGCGAGGGTCAGCTGAGTTTTGCGCAGGACCAGTTCTCTGGTAAAGGGCAGGAAATCATACTGCAGTGGGATGCGGCAGATAGCATCACGAATCTGTGGTTGCATGAAGCGGGCCACAGCGCTGCCGATTTCCTGGTGCGTATCGTCGGTCAGGTGTCGCAGTCCGATATTATCGTGTAATTAATCACTGAAAATATTAAACAGGGTAGTGTAACTATCCTGTTTAATAAGATTTCCATCGAAATCTTATTTACATGCCATTCTGGCAGGGATGTGTTCGCCCTGAATAAGTAATGGCTACTCTCGGTTATATTATTTTCAGAGGATTTTATGGGAAAAAATCTGTCTTTACGTCAAGATGACGCGCAAAATGCATTATCTGCCAGTAGCAGCAATGCGTATAACTCGGTGTATAATTTCCTGCATTACCACGACCGGGGTAATGGGTTGACGATTAATGACAAGGCCTCTTATTCTGTTGATCAGGCTGTATCGCAAATCACCCGGGAAAATACCACCTGGAATGGCAGCAATATATTAGGTAAATCAGCCAGTCTGACATTTAAATTTTTGCAATCAGCAAGCTCAACCCCAGCGGGTGATACCGGGTTTGTGAAATTCAATGCAGAGCAAATTGCACAGGCGAAACTGGCATTGCAATCCTGGGCGGATGTCGCCAACCTGACGTTTACCGAGGTAACGGGAAATAAATCAGCCAATATCACCTTTGGTAATTACACCCGCGATGCCAGTGGTAATCTGGATTATGATACACAGGCCTATGCTTATTATCCGGGTCAGTATCAGGGCGCAGGCAGCTCTTGGTATAACTATAACCAGTCTAATATTCGCAGCCCAGGGACTGAGGATTATGGCCGTCAAACTTTAACTCATGAAATTGGGCACGCTCTGGGGCTGAGCCACCCGGCCGAATATAACGCCGGTGAAGGGGATATCAGCTACAAAAACAGTGCAGCCTATGCAGAAGACTCCCGCCAGTTCAGCATTATGAGTTATTGGGATGTGGAAGACACCGGTGGCGATTTCAGAGGTCATTACTCTGCCGGGCCGTTGATGGATGATATTGCCGCTATCCAGAAGCTGTACGGTGCCAATATGACTACCCGTACTGGCGATACGGTATACGGGTTCCACTCCAATACCGATCGTGATTTTTATACCGCGACCGACAGCAGCAAGGCGCTGATTTTCTCGGTGTGGGATGCGGGCGGCAACGATACCTTTGATTTCTCTGGCTACAGTAATAACCAGCGCATCAACCTCAACGAAGGCGCGTTCTCGGATGTTGGCGGCCTGAAAGGCAACGTATCGATTGCCCACGGGGTGACCATCGAGAATGCGATTGGCGGCTCCGGCAACGATATTCTGGTTGGCAACAGCGCTGATAACATACTGCAGGGCGGTGCAGGCAACGACGTGTTGTACGGCGGTGCAGGGGCAGATACGCTGACCGGCGGTGCCGGGCGTGACACATTCGTCTACGGCAGCGGTCAGGACTCCACCGTGTCGGCGTACGACTGGATCACCGATTTCCAGACCGGTGTGGACAAAATCGATCTGTCGGCGTTCCATAACCAGGGCCAGCTGAGTTTTGCGCAGGATCAGTTCTCTGGTAAAGGTCAGGAAATCATACTGCAGTGGGATGCGGCAGATAGCGTTACGAATCTGTGGTTACATGAGGCTGGCCACAGCTCTGTCGATTTCCTGGTACGTATCGTTGGTCAGGTATCACAGTCCGATGTTATCGTGTAATTAATTACTGAACGTTATACACAGGGCAGACTCTCTGCCCTGTTTTATTATTAAGACCTTGTCTCGGTATTATTCTTTACTACAATAATTTACGGCTAGTAATACTTGCTTTAGCGAAAAGCAATCGTTTTCTTTATTCTCCCTCATCATTCTTATAACTTATTTCAATTCCATCAATTAGCGGTGTATTTAAATTTTCATGCTAGCATTACGATGAAATGGAAAAATAGCGACACATTCTTTACAAAATCATTACAGTGAATTATATAACTAATTGGCGCTGGTGACAGTGCTGACCAGGTTATATCTGATATTAGCAAATTCATTTCCTAAAAGTAGGCCATTAAGTTGGTAGGGTATTTTTATCCGTAAATTTAATGGCGATTTATGACTATTCATGAGAATGAGGGTTTTATGGAAAGAAATCTGTCTTCACGTGATGATGACGCTTTGCATTCACTATCTGCTCCCAGCAGCAGTTATGACGCAATTTATAATTTGCTGCATTACCATGAACGCGGTAATGGATTAACGATTAACGGCAAACCCTCTTACTCGCTCGAGGAAGCGGGGGCGCAAATTACCCGTGACAATGTGAGCTGGAACGGTGCGAATGTGTTTGGCAAATCCGCTAACCTGACGTTTAAATTTCTGCAGTCAGCTCGAGCTACACCGGATGGCGATACCGGGTTTGTCAAATTCAATGCCGCGCAAATTTCCCAGGCGAAGCTGGCACTACAATCCTGGGCGGATGTTGCCAATATCACGTTTACGGAGGTCACCGGTAATCAGTCAGCGAATGTCACCTTCGGTAACTACACCCGTGATTCCAGTGGACGTTTAGACTACGGCTCTCAGGCTTATGCGTATCTGCCGGGAAGCGGTAGCGCTTCCGGTTCGACCTGGTACAACTACAACGTGGATAACATTCGTAGTCCGGATACGATGGAGTATGGTCGCCAGACCCTGACGCATGAAATTGGCCATGCGTTGGGTCTGAATCATCCTGGCGATTATAATGCCGGCGTAGGGAACCCCAGTTACAGCGATGTCACTTACGCGGAAGACACCCGCCAGTTCAGTATTATGAGTTACTGGAGTGAGAAAAATACGGGTGGTGATTTCAAAGGTCACTATGCCGCCGGGCCGATGCTGGATGATATCGAAGCTATCCAGCGTTTATACGGTGCCAACATGTCCACCCGTACGGGGGATACCATTTACGGGTTCCATTCCAATACCGATCGTGATTTTTATACCGCTACCAGCAGCAGCAAGGCGCTGATTTTCTCGGTATGGGATGCGGGTGGTAACGACACCTTTGATTTCTCCGGCTACAGTAATAACCAGCGTATCAATCTTAATGAAGGCGCGTTTTCGGATGTCGGCGGCCTGAAAGGCAATATCTCGATTGCGCACGGGGTCACCATTGAAAACGCGATTGGCGGTTCAGGCAATGATCTACTGATTGGTAACGATGCCAATAACACCTTACAGGGTGGTGCGGGTGACGATATCCTTTATGGTGGGGGCGGGGCCGATCGTTTGTATGGTGGTAGTGGTAAAGATACCTTTGTCTATACCGCGGTGTCCGACTCAAGTGTTAACGCCCCTGACTGGATTCTCGATTTTCAGACCGGGGTTGATAAGATCGATCTTTCCGCATTCAATACCGGCCACAATTTGCACTTTGTTAATCAGTTCAGTGGTAGCGGTGGGGAAATTATGCTTAATTGGGATGCGTCATCCAATGTCAGCAATCTTTACCTGAATCTCGATAACAATACTTCTGCGGAATTTCTGGTGAAAATCGTGGGGCAGGTGTCACAAACTGCGGATTTCGTTGTTTGACGTTTACATCAGAGAAGGGCGGTTATCCGCCCTTTATTCCTGAACACTTCCCGCCAATATTTATCGCATGTCATCACATCCCATGCACCAATAACCAACATTATATTAGTTACAACATACTATTTTTTATTAACCAAACTCTCACCTGAGACTCTATCGTTACTGTCGCAAAGCAGGGTTAAAACGGGAGATGAGAGGGTGACAAAGACGGAAGAAACGCTTGTCACCCTTCAAGGCAGGTTAGATAGCTATCCGGCGGCCGATTTCGATTACCTGATTGCCCGGCAACTGATAATACTCTGTGACATGCAGGCTGTTTCTCATCATCCAGGCAAAAAGATAGGATTGCCAGCGTGGCAGAGCATCAGTGCCGTCTTTAGCAACAATCGACTCATGCCCGATATAGTAAGTTACGGCCTCATGGTCGTTGCATGCCTGAATGGGTGGCGTTTGTTTAAGCAGTTCGGGGATATTGGGCTTTTCCATAAATCCGTAGTACGCCACACCTTGCCAGAAACCCGGGTACTGCTCGGTAATAATCAGTTTATCTTCCTTCCTGACTCGCGGCACATCCAGCACCTGAATAGTCAGCGCGATAATATTATCATGCAGTGCGTGATTACGCTTCACATGCCAGCGCATTACCGGGGGCGCTACATTTTGTATTCTTGTCAAAAATACGGCCACGCCCGGCACACGTGAAATACCATTCTTCTGTAATGATGATAGGAATTCATCCATCGACTGCGTTTTTTCCGCCACCATTTGTGATACCCGGGTCACGCCCCGACGCCAGATAAACATGATGCAGAAAATCAGCATGGCCAGTAGCAATGGAACGTAGCCACCCTCGAACACTTTCAGCATATTGGCGACGCAAAAACCGAGGTCTATCAGGATAAAGATCGCGGTGACACTCAGGCTTAGCATCCTGTTCCAGTGCCAAATCTTACGCATTGCCATATACAATAACAGCGTCGTCATCAGCATGGTAATGGATACGGCAATACCGTAAGCCGCGGCCAGCCGTTCTGACGATTGGAAAAAAATAACCAAACTGAGGGTCACCACCATTAATAGCCAGTTGACGGTTCCCAGATAGATTTGCCCATAACTTTGTTCCGCCGTTTGGGTAATTTTCATTCTGGGTAGCCAGCCCAACTGAATGGCCTGGCGGGTCATCGAAAAGGCACCTGAGATAATCGCCTGACTGGCGATTATCGTCGCCAGGGTTGCCAGGACAATCAAGGGCATTTGCAATGAGGGGGGACAGAGGCGATAGAAGATATTATTGCTGACGTCCGCACCGGATAAAATAAACGCGGCCTGGCCGGCATAATTGAGCAGCAGGCAGGGAAGTGCCACAACATACCAGGCAAGCCAGATAGGCTTGCGACCAAAATGCCCCATATCGGCATACAGTGCTTCCGCTCCCGTGACGCACAGAAATACACCACCAAGAATCAATAAGCCGATATGTCCGTGGCTGGCAAAAAATGCCAGCGCATAACCAGGATTCAGCGCCCAGAGCACAGCGGGATAACTCAAAATGCTCTTGATACCCAGTAACGCCAGAACGGCAAACCACAACAGCATCACTGGTGCAAAAAATCGGCTGATTCTGTCTGTGCCCAGCGGTTGAATAGCGAAGATAAGAATCAACAGAGCCAGCGTCAGCGGCAGGATATAACTTGCGGTTTCAGGAAACACCAGTTCCAATCCTTCCAGCGCTGACAACACAGAAATAGCTGGTGTAATCGCCCCATCGCCATAAATAAACGCCGCACCAAGCAGGCCGGCGGCAATGATCCACTTCTGATGTTTGGGTTGATTACCTTGTAGCAGAGACATCAACGCCAGAACGCCACCTTCACCTTTGTTATCAATCCGCATGGCGAACAGCGCATATTTAACAGAGGTGACAATGATTAAAGTCCAGAACAGTGTGGAGAGCAATCCCAGGATGGTGGCTGGCTGAGTAGCGTCACCAGATAGCTGTATTACGGTGTTGAAGGTATAAAGTGGGCTGGTACCGATATCGCCAAAAACAATGCCCAACGCGGAAATAGCCAATAAACCAGGTGATTTCTCTTGTTGCGTATTCATCATATGCACATCCCGGTGAAGAGTTAGTATCAGGAAAAATGCCGTGTAATCATAGTGTAGACGGTTATGATTATCTGAGTGTGACCCCACCGTAGTTCTGAACAACATCAGAAAACATAAAAAATTGTGAAGTGAAGCAACGTTTCTGTCACGGTGGCGTGGCGAGACGGAGGGCTCAAAAGAAAGAAGAGGGTTACCGGTTGTACCGGTAACCCTCAGAAGGTGGCCACAAGCGTTACCGATCGATTATGGCAATTGGACTTTTCCGGTGATCAGATAGGCTGACGACGTGCCATCTGGCATCGGTGGCAACGTATCACTTAATATGTTGCCTTTAAGATCGGTAAATTCGATGGGAATATCATTTTTGCCAACGAACTCAATAATAAAGTGATTGTAATCCGTTTTTGGCACGCTGACCCATTGTGTATCTCGTAAATACTTCACCCCGACAATGGGGTATTTCACGTTCCTGAACTGCACTGCCGCCCAGTAAGGATTTGAGCCTTCTTTAATCCTATACACGACGTTACCACTCACCGGTGCTTTAACCAGCTCCCACTGAATATTGATTTTACCATCTTGCAAATTACCAATTTTCTCGAAGGCATTGAATGAGAGATCTAAAGCACAATCTCCCCCTTCAGGGTAAAGATCCGTAACATATACAGTCGTGCTTCCTTTTGGGCCGGTGACTTTTAAATAAGCACCGGCAAGTGCTGCTTTTACTCCTTTATAGTCTAGTTGTGTCCGGTTTAACGCAGTAATTTCCATATTGGAAGGGATAGGGTCCAATAATAGAGCACCACCGGAATAACCTGAGCCGGTGGCTGTCGCGTACCCATAACAAATATCACCAAGTTCCCAGGCTGCCTGGGCATGTTGAGTCAGAGGAAAAAATAATACTGAGGATGCTAACAAAACTTTTTTAAGTTTCATCATTTTCATGTCCATATATTATTTAATGTAAGAATAAGAAGCATGTCCTGCTTCGGAGATAACAGTGTTGGACAATTGTTTTTTACGAAATAAGAAAAATCTTAATTTATGGGGTTTAATAAACGTTTTGTTTGTCATTTTTATGAAAAAATTAAACATCCTCAGGAATAGATAAAGAAATTGAAACACGTAATGCAATGATAGATATCGAGTGAGCAATGGTGTGAAGTGGACGATTTTAGGTGTCGATACATATAATCAAAACACCGACGGCCGCCGGTGTTTTGATCTCAGCTATTACTTTTTATCTATTTCTTCCCAGACGATGAGCTTCCCTCTGAGTAAAAGCATACTTGTCTTTATAATAAGTAGGATGATAATAAAATTCGATGCAATAAATAGCGGAAAGGCCATCCAGTATAATGCGCCTCCCGGTACGGCATGCCCCAACCGGATGGAGGTTGTTGCCAGTGACGCTACACCAAATGAGACGCTCCAGAATGCCGGGGAAAACGGTTGAGAGCAGTACCACGGAATCAGCCTGATCATAAATAGCACCTGCAACAAACCGTAACCAAATAACAACTTGGCAAACACGTCTACCTGGCCACCATTCACACTCAGCCAGGCACTACAAGCAACAAACGCCGGGGCCATCTGAATACCCAATGAAGAACGCACCGCAGGAGACATCTCATCGACATTCCTCAATCGGCTCAGTATTGCTGGTTCCAGGCTAAGCCATGAGAAAATCCCCGCCCCAAGGAACAGGGTACCCACATCCTGAAATCCCAACGCGCCGCATGCCATCGCACTGATAAAATTATTCGCGACAGTAGGGAGATACAACCCGGGCGTGGTTGCCTCATGGGGATGCCGTCCACGCCATAATCCCGCCGTTTGCCATGCGGCATAGGTGAGTTGGACTGTCACTGCGATGAGAAAAAGACCGAGCGCCGTTGGATAACTCCAGGGCACGAGCCCTATTGCGACCAACATGGAGGTGGCAGGAGCCAGACTCACAAAGCTACTTTTAAGCGGATGTCTTATCTCTTGCAAAAGCGTATCAGCATGCCTAACCATCCTGACAATGAGTGCCGCCATGAGCAGCACCCATATAATGGTGGCCATCATGATAAGGACGTTCGCCGGTATTGTTGTAACCGGCCATATGGTCGCTGCAAACCGCCATGAAAACCCCAGCCCAATAATCCCCAGAACGATGCCAAAGTAACCCGAGGGCAGGTTAAGACGTGATTTTTTCATCACTAGTCTCCTGAAAATTTCAAATTATTATTCGATGCAGCGTTCATGAGGCCAGGAAGACATCCTCTCTTGCTGGTGTTCAAAAAGCCATCCCATCATCGGCCGGTATACTTATATAGTTAGCAAAGAATGTCTATCCCCCTAATAGGTAATACTCTGGCTAACTTTTTGTTATAACTTGGAAATAACAAAACTGATGCATTTGTGGAAAAGACTGGTAATAAACGAAACGGTTGTTAACGTCAGCGGGCTCGATTGTACATAAACAATGCTTAATTGATTGGCGAGATTACCACCGCGAGGTTAGGGCACAAAAACAGAAGGGGCCGCTAGTACCCGGGTTCTCAAACTCTTGCAGGCTTTTCGGTAGCGAGCTGTCTGGTTGCGGATGTGGCGCAGTGATATCGTGCTCACGATTTTTTTATCATGTAGCGTCAGTAGCATGTTTTATACGTGGAATGCTATTTTGACTGTGATATGATTGCTTCACTTTTTCATTAGGGTTATTTCACTTGCCATCTTTTAAGTTCGGTCATCGTCGATACCTTCACCTACGCAGGGTTAATCGTTACGCTGTTCTATCGAGCAAGACTCATCCTTGTCAGTTCAACATATCTATTGTGCTATAAAACTAGCCATGCCATGGATGTGTATTAATTGAAATGGATTAAAATTATTACCTATAAAATACTATACCCAAAATAATTTGAGTTGCAGGAAGGCGGCAATCGAGTGAATCCCCAGGAGCTTACACAAGTAAGTGACTGGGGTGAGTGAGAGCAGCCAACACACCTGCAACTTGAAGTATGAAGGGTATATGCCACTGATCGTTTGCATGGAATATATAACAAAGAGAATATAACAGAATGGAATGGCTCTATATAGCTAGGATTGTGTCGACTTTTGCGGTTATTGTTTTGCATATCTCAGCATACACGGTAAATTTAGCTGAACTTGGCAGTCTTTCCTGGTGGGCTGGCAATGTATATGATTCATTAACTCGCTGGTGTGTCCCTGTTTTTGTAATGATTAGTGGAGCCTTATTGCTCTCTCCAGAAAAAAACGAAAGTCTTTCTTTTTTCTACAAAAAGAGGATGAGTAGGATCTTCTATCCGTTGGTCTTTTGGTCCGCTTTCTTTATTTTTTGGGGCGTAATCAAATCAAGGATTAGTGGTGGTGGTGAGATTGAGGTATTAAGAAATATCGTGAATGGCAGACCCTATTATCACCTGTGGTTTCTATATATGATAATGGGCTTGTATATTTTCACTCCATTAATTAGAGTCGTGGTGTTCAATACAGAAAGAAAATTTTTATTATTTTTCGTATTCATGATGTTCGCATTTTGCTCATTGAGCGATATGTATAACTTCTCTATAAAAAGTAACGATTTTCTGTTTTTTAGTGAGTTCCTCTATTACCTCCCTTACTATATCTGTGGGCACTTGATAGTCAGGAGTAACCCCAGCCGTTCGTCACTACATTACAGTGTTGTTTTTTTCGCTTCTTTTGTCTTTACCTGCCTGTTTTGTTACTTACTCTCTTTACTTTCGGGGAAAGAAAATGGTCTCTATTTTTATAATTACCTCAGTGTTAATGTCATCATTATGTCCATTTCTTTCATGTGGATCCTTAAGGGGATTCGCACTAACCATATTAATCCAGAAAGGTTAAAATCCTTATCTGAAATTAGCCTCGGGATTTATCTTATTCATCCCATTTTCGTCGAGTTGTTTTATTTTCTGACCTCAAGGCGGTGGATGGTTCAATCTGTCATCACTATACCCTTAATTTCCGCAATTGTTTTTTTATGCTGTGTTGTTTCGGTCTTTTTTATAAAGAAAGTACCTTATCTAAGGCGGGTTGTGTGATTGTTGAACTTGCTCTCCAGTCTTTGAGACTTACTGTACAATCACACTGAACAACTATCAGAATAGGGACCGGAAACGGTATCAACTGAGAACCATGCGGTATGAATACAGAACAGTTTTTTGAAAACATTGCACGGCAATATGGGGTGTCACCAGACTATCCATGGAAAAACACGAATGCCTGCGTATTTCGGCATCCAAACCGAAAATGGTTTTGTGTGCATATGACCGTGAAAAATCACCAGTTGGGGCGAGCAGGTGATGCGGAAGTGGACGTCGTTAACGTCAAAGCCAGACCAGAGACGATCGGTTCACTGCGCTCAATCAACGGTGTTTTACCGGCTTACCATATGAACAAAGAACATTGGGTAAGTATCGTCTTGCAGGAAATTGATACCGAGATACTTTGGCAACTGGTGTCCGATAGCCACCTGCTAACAGCATAACAAGCGATTCCCCGCAAGCCGGTGGGCTGCTAAAGCGGCTTTTCGACTTTTTTTCAACTTTTCAGCAATATTTTTCCCGCTCATTCGTCTACTACATCACAAGCAATTTATCCGCAAACGTGATGAGGTAGCAATATGATGGGAAATGGTGAAATGTATCGGCATGGTCGAGGTTATGGCTTCCATGGGCATCGGATGGCAAAGCCGCTATTGATTGCCCTTGTGCTGTTTGTCGTACTGGGACTACTGGTAATGTCGTTATGGAATGCGTTGTTACCAGCGATTATCGGGGTAAAAAGTATTGATTTCTGGCAGGCGTTGGGGCTGTTGGTACTGAGTCGCATTCTGTTTGGCGGCCTGGGATTCCGGCCTGGGATGTTTGGTATGGCACGCGAGCGTCGCCGTATGCACGAACGTTGGATGCAAATGACACCGGAACAACGTGAAGAGTTTATCCGGCAACGCCGTGACGAATTCGGCCATCGCGATCGCTGTAACTGGCATGGGCGCCGTCATGATCGCAATGCAACCGATGCAACACCTAAAACACCGGAAGCTGAGTAAGCGTGATGAAAGCCGAAATGGCAGGAGAGTCATTGCTGATTTCAGCCATCAAAGCCTGCCGGTCGCGGTTAACCGCTTTTATCCGCGGCCGTACGGCTGTGCGTGATGACGCTGACGATATCTTGCAGGAAGTGACGTATCAATTGATGACGGTGGAGCAGCCGGTGGAAAACGTCGCCGCCTGGTTGTTTCGTGCTGCACGTAACGAGATGACCGACCGGGCACGTAAAAAACGCGAGCTGCCGTTGTCTGGATATTTCATTGACGATGATGACGGAGATTTCCCAGAGGATGAACTGGCAGAAACGCTGTTCGGTACACCGCAAACGCCGGAAGATGAGTATCTTAAGGCGTTATTGTGGGATGAACTGGACGCAGCGTTATCTGAATTGCCATCCGCACAACGTGAGGTGTTCGACAAAACCGAGTTGCAGGGCTACAGCTATAACGAGCTGGCAGAGGAAACCGGCATCAGTGTTCAGGCATTGTTATCACGCAAACACAAAGCCGTTCTCTACCTGCGCACGCGGTTACGCAATGTCTACGATGCGCTAACAACAGAGTAGTGAGCCTCACGGCTGAAGGCCAGCCGCACACAGCAGTTGCGCACGTAACCAGACGTTGGCCGGATCATGACTATTTTTCGGATGCCAGTACATGCTGATGACAATCGGTTGTAGGGGTAGCGGTGGATCGAAAATATCAAGTGTCTGGGTAAAACGTTGCAACATTCGTCTGGGCAATGTGCAAAGCAGATCGGTTCCAGCAACAATCGGTGGTGCCATGGCATAACTTTGGGTGGACATCACCACGCTACGTTGGTACCCAAGACCGGCCAGCGTTTGATCGACAAAGCCAGTAAATGGATCTCCTTCGGAGGAAACCACCAGGTGGGGAAGGGCGCAATAGCTTTTCAGGTCAAGGGGAGCCGAGCCTCGCGGATGACCTTTACGCTGCGCGGTCGCAAACTCATCGTCAAAGAGTTTGCGTCTGATCCAGGCATCATGCGCTCCGGCATTCACGCCAATATAGATGTCAATATCACCTGTTTCCAACTGCTCAGGTAAACGAGCACTTTCCGGCAGAGCGAAGCGAAGCCGAATACCCGGTGCGGCTTCGCTAAACTGATTAACCAGATCTGCACCCAGCATCAGGGCCGGGTTTTCATGCAACGCAATCACAAACGTTCGACTGCTGCTTGCTGCATCAAAATGTATCGGTTCAAGCATGGCCGAGATATCGTGTAGAACGCTTGCAATCTGTGGTCGCAGCGACTCAGCTCTTGGTGTTGGTAAAACCCCACGTCCATGTGGGGAAGGGATAAACAGTTGATCACCAAAGGTAGCCCGCAGGCGTGACAGCCGGGCCGACATAGCCGGTTGACTGATACCCAGCCGGGCGGCGGCGTGCGTGATGTTCTGATCTTTCAGCAACGCATCTAGCGTCAGCAGCAGGTCAATATCAATGTCTGAAAATGGCGTCATTCTGTTATCCGTTTACTTTGTGACGGCAGCGGCACGATCAGTATAGGTGACGGGTACCCACGCATAGCCGCCATGTTCGTTTCGGGCAACATAGCCAATACCGGGGAATGGCAAATGTGGTGCAGCAATAAGATCTTTATTTCTGGCAAAGTTTTCAAACGCATGAATGCGTACACGAGCCGCCAGATCCTGGTCTTCATCATACGCGATAGTGATATTCGGCTGTGGGAACTGCACGGCAGCAATGTGGATAAGATCGCCCACAAAGGTTATCGTTTCACCTTCGCTTGTCAGCGTATAGAACGCCGATCCTGGCGTATGTCCAGGATGCACCGTACTCGTAATACCCGGTATTAGCTCCGTTGAGCCTGAAAACGGCACAACTTTACCCGCATCCAGATAGGGTTTTAAGGTTTTCTGGGCAATATCAAAGTAACTTTTGTCGTAGCCTGTTTTTTGCTGATTAGCGTTATTAAAGAAAAAATCAATGTCCGGTTTTCCCACGAACACGCGTGCATTGACGAATACCCGCTGACCGTCTTTAACCATGCCACCAGAATGATCGGAGTGCGCATGAGTCAGCAAAATATCAGTAATATCCTGCGGATGAATCCCTTGGGTCGCCAGGCTCTCAATCAGTCGACCGCCATTGCCAGGGCCAAATAGTTGGCCAGCACCGGTATCAACTAATATTTTGCGTCCGGGCAGACTGATCAGAAATGCATTAATGGATGCTTCAACCGGGTTGGACTGAAAGTTTTTAGCCAATAACGCGTCCGTATTCTGCGTTGTTGTACGCCGCAGCAGCTGGTGAAGATCCTGCGCGACACTGCCATCGGTAAATGATGTGACAAGAATTTTGCCAACCTGAACGCTATAGCCACCAGCCTGCTGTTGAACAGTATGCTGAGGTACGTCAGCCGCCATAGAGTGAAGAACAGGGTATAACAGCAACGATCCGGTTAACAGTGTTGTTGTAGCGAGTTTTTTTGCAATAAACATGATGGGCTCCTTACGAAAAGCCTCATGTTATTCCACCAACATTTTTTGAGAATCCGCATCTGGTGGATACGACCTATCCATGGTGTGAATAGGTCTGTATTTGTCCACGAAGATTGCCCATAGAGAGGGCGAGTTAATGCGGTCATATCGAGTGGCTGAATACACGTTAGCGTAGGTTGACAAAGTGACGCTCAAAATATGATGACAGCCACACGCGGCCTCCGACCACCACCATTAATCATGGCAGCAGGCCATACTGCGTCTCCTCTACCGGTTCCAGCCACTCATTTGTGGCACCTTCAGCAGGAACTTCAACCGCAATATGGGCAAACCAGCTGTCTCTGGCAGCACCATGCCAGTGTTTCGTGCCGGGCGGGATGTTAACGACATCGCCGACGCTCAGCCGACGGGCGGGTTTATCCCATTCCTGGTACCAGCCACGCCCCCCGGTCACCAGCAAAATTTGTCCACCCTTGTGATGAATATGCCAGTTATTACGACATCCAGGCTCAAACACTACATTGCCAATAGTCACGCCCTCAGTAGAAAGCATGCTCAGATAGCTCGTCCCCTGGAAATATTGTGCATAGGCTTCATTTTTCGGCCCTTTAGGGAAAATGCCGTTACCGTCAAAGTTATCGCTCATAAATTCTCCGCTTTTTATCTACTGAAGGCATTCACTGTTACGTTTTGCCAGCAACTGGTTCAGTACCTCTCGGGCATTGCCAGCGATTGTGGCTCCACAGTTAGCCGACAAAATATCCGTGAAATCTTTTAGCTGCTCCACAGTGAATCCATTATTGAGGCTGATGGCATAGTGGCTCTCAAGCTGGCTGTTCACTCCAGGCATTGCAGCCAGGGCTGAGATGGTGGCCAGTTCACGAGTCTGCCAACTCAGGATATCGCGCTGAAAAATATCGCCAAACAGATGTGCTTTAAGAAACTGGTCTATGGCGGGTGCAAACTCAAACAGCGCACCGCTGACAGGATGCCCGACCAGACGGGTCTGATTGTGGTAACCGGACTCAAGGCTGTTCCATTTTTCAGGCAGAGGTGTCGCCGGTATACCGATTTCATCACGGATACCCTGCTGGTGACGCTCCTCCGTGACTTTCATGAACGCAGCCAGTGCATTTAGGCTTCTGGGAAATCCTGCATAGGCATACATCTGAACCAATATTTCTTTAATTTCAGAGATGGTCAGCCTGGTATTCAGCCCGTCGTGAAGCGCTGCATTAAGATCGTTCATGTCCCCAGTTGCGGTAAATGCGGCAATAGAAATTATCGACTGTTGTTTTTCATTCAACAATGTCTGCATTGTCTCTCTCCTGATGACTTCGCCAGACTCGGCAAATAGCAGTAACTGGTTGAGTCAGTGATACAGTGTGGAAAGTGTAGTGCAGGCATTTCAGGATGATAAGATAGCCAGATGAGAATGCACTTGTGCAGGATTTTCACCAATGAAAATGAAAGAAAAGCTGAATGACCTTCAGGCATTTGCTGCAGTGGCAAGTGAACGCAGCTTCACCAGGGCGGCAGCTCGCTTGGGTGTTTCCCGTTCATCCCTGAGTCACGCGATGCTTGGCCTTGAAGAACGGGTAGGGGTGAGGCTGTTACACAGAACCACTCGCAGTGTGTCAACAACTGCGGCGGGTGCGCGTTTGTTGCGCGTCCAGTCGACGCCAGTTGACCAGAGCCTTTGAGCTTGTCATCGATGCATTACGCTGTCATACAAGATAAACCCAACAATTAGGTACCCGAATAACTCAGCTCACATGTGTATGAAGAAAATGTACTCAGTACCTAATGCAAGAAACGGGAGGGAAGTCAGAAATTACTAAGGCATTGATTTATCAGAACGTGTAATTGGCTTGTGAACTTATTAACCATTACATATTATTTAACATAATATACATTATGCGAACCAAGGTAAGGTCAGGCGGGTTCTGGCGTTTCGGCTTACCAATCTCCCCGTGGTCAGTACTGGCTTGAACTATAACCCTCAATTTGCCAAAACCGTGATCCCTGTCTAGGCTTAATAAAGCATTCGAATCATTTCCATAAAAATAATCAGGCGAATAGCGTTATGTCGCCAATCCGCATGTCAGTTGCCTTATACCACTCCCTCATCACACCCACATACATACAGGAGGTAAAGTGCCTGAATTGACTACGAATTGGGTTATTTTTACCGATCTGGACGGTTCATTACTGGAGCACGACACCTACCGGTGGGATGCGGCCAAACCCTGGCTGAACCGCTTGCAACGCCATCAGGTGCCGGTTGTCATCACCACCAGTAAAACAGCAGCGGAACTCCTGCCGCTGCAGCAGGAACTGGGGTTAAGCGATATGCCAGCTATCGTGGAAAACGGTGCTCACATTTTGCTGCCATCATGCTGGCAAACACCACCGCTATCCACACGTTCAATACATTCCCTTACCTACCCTGACCTCTGTCGGGCACTACAGCGGTTACGTGAACAATACGGCTTTCTATTCTGTGGTTTTGCGGACATGGATGATGCCACTGTGGCGGCAGCAACAGGTTTGACACTGCCGCAGGCGGCGTTGGCCCGTCAACGCTACGCTTCCGAGCCCATATTGTGGCAAGACGATACGACATCGCTGGAAACATTCAAGACCTGTCTGGCCCAAACACAGCTTTGTTTAACACAAGGCGGCCGTTTTCTTCATGTAATGCCTGACGGTATCAGTAAAGGTAATGCGGTACAGCGCCTGATAAAACAAATGCAATCAGCAAGCCGAGGGCCTGTGGTCACTATCGGATTAGGTGATGGCCCCAACGATGTATCGTTGCTGGAAGCCACTGACTATGCCGTGATCATCAAAGGTCATCACACCCATAACGTGACGTTGTCACCAAAAAATCATAAGGAGATCTACCATACACAGGCTGCCGGACCGGCTGGCTGGAATGAAGGACTCACCTATTTTCTTAGCCGCTACGGGGCTGAACTGCTTGATTGAGATGGGAGGAATAGCAACCATGAGTGAATTCTATCAGGATGGAATGATTACCAATTTTCATAACCTTACCCGGCGCAGCGTTGAAGAACTGGAATACGAGTTACAGGTGTTTTCCGGTCAGAGCAGTATGGGGTTGATCCTCCCTTCCCTGTATTCTGAGCTGGAAGGACCGGCGCTGGATAAGATTGTCGATATGCTCTCTCAGGTACCTTACCTGTCAGAAATCGTTATCGGGCTGGACAGGGCTGATCGCGAGCAATTTCTGTTTGCCCGACAATTTTTCTCCCGCCTTCCGCAGCGGCACCGCATTTTGTGGAACGATGGCCCGCGCCTGACCCGGCTCAGTCAGGAACTGACCGACAAGGAATTAGCGCCGATGGAACAAGGCAAAGGTCGTAATGTCTGGTTCTGTGTTGGTTATACCTTAGCGTCACGGCGCACGGCCTGTATTGCATTGCATGATTGTGACATTGTCACTTACGATCGCACTATGCTGGCTCGCCTGCTCTATCCGATTGCCAACCCCTATTTTCACTACGATTTCTGCAAAGGCTATTACGCGCGAGTGGCAGAGGGAAAGCTGAATGGCCGCGTTGGACGTTTGCTGGTTTTCCCATTATTGAAATCGTTGCAAAGCGTTTACGGTAATTCAGATTATCTTGAGTATATGCGCAGTTTTCGCTATCCACTATCCGGTGAATTCGCGATGCGCAGCCATGTGTTGCGGAATTTGCGCATTCCGAGCGACTGGGGGCTGGAAATCGGTATGCTATCGGAAATCCACCGGGGAACAGCGACCAGCCGTATCTGTCAGGTGGATATCGCTGACAATTACGACCACAAACATCAACCGATGTCGGAAAACGACCCCAGTTCCGGGTTGCAGCGTATGGCGATGGATATCACCAAAGCGCTATACCGCAAACTGGCAATTCAGGGCGTGAATATCACAACGGATTCGTTCCGGGTGTTACGTGCCACTTATTATCGAACCGCGCTGGATATGATCGACTCATTCGAACATGATGCCCGTATGAATGGCCTGCATTTTGATCGCCATACCGAAGAATCGGCAGTCGAATTGTTTGCTGATGTCATTACCCAATCAGGACAGGCATACAGTGACAGCCCTGGGGACAAACCGTTTGTCCCCAGTTGGAACCGTGTTCAGTCAGCATTTCCTGATATTCTGGAGCGGCTGTACGACGCCGTTGAAGCAGATAATCAGGAAATGAGTGATGCATAGTCTGCTGTCTTGCTCTTTTACCCCCGACTGGCAACAATAAAAGCCGTATCGGTGGTAAAGGAGCCATCCGGCTCAATAGCGTAATGGCGGATAACGTCGGCTGACATTTGCTGCTGCAGGGCGCGGATTGCCGTGACAAAGTGTTCAGGAGTCCGCATCCGCGTCACCCAGCTTTGGAATTCCAGGTGCAGACGCGATGTTTGCAAAGAACGTACTGTCAATCCGGCTTCGCTCAGCAGTGTCAACCATTCACCCGAGGTATAATCGCGTACATGCGATGTGTCGCGCAGCATTTCCGCCGTTTGCAGATAAACATCCAGCACCGGGTGACCGGGTGAAATCACGTCCATGAAAATCGCTTCACCTCCCGGTTTCAGCACCCTTCTGACTTCCCGCAGCGCCTGCCCGACATCCTGCCAGTGATGGGCTGAATAACGGCTCACCACCACATCAAAACTACCATCGGCAAATGGCAATGACTCCGCTACCGCCTGCTCTGTCCTGATATTTGCCAGCCCTTTTTCCTGTGCAGCACTGGCAACAACATCCAGCATTCGCGGTGACAAATCGCATGCCACCACGTTTTCGACCAGACTGGCAATGGTAAAGCTGACATGGCCGGCACCACAGCCTAAATCCAACACACAGGTATGGTGGTTGCCCTGTAGACGCTGGGCCAACTGGGCAAGGTCTTCGCCTTGAGCGTGAACGGCGCTGTTAAGATAGGCGTTAGCCTGCTCACCAAACTGTTGTTCGACGGACTGCTGGTGACTTTTGCTGCTTTCCATACCTGTTCCTTACCCGTGTTATTGATACCCAGACTCATCATTACCTCAAAAACCACTATAGAGCCAGACAATAATCGATAACAAACCTGTGTGGATTAGCCTGCGGCCCGGCTCGACAGAATATCTGCAACATAGTGCAACGCGGTATCCTGAGTACGAGCGGCACCGAAAAGATCAACACTGACATAGAGATAGCCATGACGTTGAGGTATGCTGATTTTCATTATGATGTTACAGGCAAGATCTTCGTGATAACGTGGCGAACACCGTGTTGGGTTCAAGTTGGGCTCAAACGCTGTCAAAAGCGAAAGATCGCTGTCAGGCATTGCAGTCAGAAATAATTGCAGTCAGAAATAACAGAGGAAAAACGCATGATTATTTTGGTTACCGGTGCAACGGCGGGCTTTGGTGAGGCAATTACCCGGCGTTTTATCAAAGAAGGCCATCAGGTTATCGCCACAGGGCGCCGCCAGGAACGTCTTGATGCGCTGAAAGCTGAATATGGCGATGCGCTTTTCACGCTTCGTCTTGATGTTCGCGATCGGCAAGCCATTGAGCAGGCTATCGCTACGTTACCTGCCGAATGGCGCAATATTGATGTGCTGGTCAACAATGCCGGTCTGGCTTTGGGGTTAGAGCCTGCGCATAAAGCCAACGTCGATGACTGGGAAACCATGATCGATACCAATAACAAAGGGTTGGTCTTTATGACCCATGCGTTATTGCCGGAAATGGTGAAACGCAATGTGGGCCATATCATTAATATCGGCTCGACTGCGGGCAACTGGCCTTATCTTGGTGGGAATGTCTACGGTGCGAGCAAGGCATTTGTGCGTCAGTTCAGCCTGGGATTGCGTGCCGACCTGTCCGGTACTCGTGTGCGTGTGACCAATATTGAACCCGGTCTGGTTGGTGGTACCGAATTCTCAGCTGTACGCTTTAAAGGCGATGAAGCCAAGGTCAGCCAGACATATGACAAATCCAACCCACTGACGCCGGAAGATGTGACTGAAGCGGTGTTCTGGGTGGCGACATTACCTGCTCATGTCAATATCAACACGCTGGAAATGATGCCGGTCAGCCAGACATACGGTGGCTTGAAGGTTACCCGCGACGAGTAATTCATACCGGTAGTACCAGATAAAGTAATACCACATCAATAGGCTTTCGGCGTGATGCGCCAACGCCTGATGTGAACATTCAGGGACGAACGCGGAGCGGTGTATCTGCCATGCCATTCAGGCGCAGTGATACCGACTCCGCCCAGACTATACTGCAGTGAAAGCAGCGGCGTACCCTGAATCTGTTAGTTCAGTTATAGTTTGTTGATGGTAGCGGATGCTATAGTCACCATGACGCTATCTTTGGTTATGACAACCTTGCTTTCGTATTTACAGAAACTCCTGTCTGGGTGAAACATGCAGAAAAAAACACGTAATTTACTCCTTCTTCTTACCTCATCCCTGTTTAGTCTGGGTCTTTTGTCATCAGCACAGGCTGCGCAACACATCGTGATTGATAACGGCAACAGTGCGTTATCAAAAGAAGCGGCGCGCCAGAGTAGCGAAGACTGGAACGAGACACGTACATTGCGTAATAAAGTGAACAAGCATCTTGAAAAACGCGTTGATAAAGCCGATCGGGATTTCGATAAAGCCGATATGGCAGAAGCGCTTGAAGAGAAATGCAAAGCCAGTTCTAACTTCAATGCTTACTGGGAACCCAGCTCTTCGCGCTGCCTTGACCGTCGCTCTGGCCGTCCGGTAACACCCTGATAGATTGATCTATACTTTATCTGCCCAGACTGGGCAGATAAACCATCAAGATGAGTGGGAGGATGCCATGAAGAAAACGATGCTGGCCGGTGCAATAGCGCTGTTACTGACACCACTTATCGCACAAGCGTCACAAGCCTCCTGTGAACAGATTCGCGATGACATCGCCCGCAAGATTATCAACAATGGCGTACCTGAATCCGGTTTCGAGCTGGATATCGTACCTAACGATCAGGTCAGCCAGCACGGCGGCCAGGTTGTTGGTCATTGCGGCCAGGATACACAGAAAATCGTTTATATCCGCCTTGCGGATAATTGATAACGACGATCTGAGCGCTCACCCGGTGGGTAAGAAGCGCTAGACGTAATCAATCGATGCCATGATGCGATATAAAAAAGGGGAGCGACATTCTCCCCTTTCCTCTTTGTTATTCAGCGCTAAAAATACCCGGGGATTACCTCCACCATAGACCGTGGATGATATAGAACCGGGTACCCGTCGACAGTTAGAACGACTGGCTAATCGCGGAAAGATCAATGTACGTGGACAAATCTCGTTGTTCTGCGCGGGGCAAATACGGTAGCTCACCCAATTGAGGGGCAGGAATTTTTTCCCGCAACGCCTGGATGATTTCAGCATAGTTAGCCAGCCCTGGGTTAATGCGGTTAGCAACCCAGCCGACCAACGGCAACCCATCATTAATAATCGCCTGCGCCGTCAGCAGCGCATGGTTGATACAACCGAGCTTTATCCCAACCACCAAAACGACCGGTAATTGTTCCTGAACCACCCATTCCGAATAGGTCCGCATGTCGTTCATTAAGGTACGCCAGCCGCCGCTACCTTCTACGATAACCATGTCTGATAGCCCACCAAGCTGGTTCAACCCTTCGGTCATCGCGCAGTAGTTAATCTCTTGTTCGCTGGCACTGATTTCATCTTCCTGTAACGACACAGGATTGACTTGCTGATAAGACAGTGGGATCGACGAGGCTTCCTGCAAGATCAGCGCATCTTTGTTACGCAGCCCCTCTTCTGTTTCCTTGCAGCTCTTGGCAACAGGCTTATACCCCGTCACGGTTTTGCCCGTTTTCGTCAGCGCCTGTAATAACGCCTTCGATACGACTGTTTTTCCAACGGCAGTATCCGTTCCTGTAACAAACATACGCTTTAACATGAAAACACCACTCCGGCAGGCCCCACCTGAAAAAATAAACCTCAAAAAACGTACTGATGAAGCCTAAAGTCTAGGGGATGGGCCTGTGGAGCGGCTTGCGTTAGCGCAATGTTTTGTCGGTAAGCGAAGACACGACGCAGTACTGATTAACCCTGCATCAGTTTAATCAGTAAAGAACCGTTATAGAGCGCATCCTTGATGAGAGCGGCACCGGGCACCGTTCCCTGATTATAAAAATGGGTCGATGTGACTTGCAAATGGTGACTATAAGCCGGTAATGCCTGACGGCGGATGCAATCAAGAATGGCAGGATACAGAATATCAGCAGCCTGATTCAGCGGAGAACCAATGAGAATTTTTTCCGGATTGAACAGGTTAACCATGATAGCGGTAATACGGCCCACGTTATTGCCAACATCAACGATAATATCTTTTGCCAGCTGATCACCGTTCAGTGCTGCCTCACACAGCGATTCGACCGTCAACGGTGAGCCATGCAACAGTGAACTCATCGAACCTTTCAGGCGCTGCTGGGCCAGTTCCAGCATACTTTCAATGCTGGCAACCGTTTCCAGGCACCCGTGATTACCGCAATAACAGCGCTTACCATAAGGGTCAACCTGCGTGTGGCCAATTTCCACCAGTGTTCGGCTACCGGCATGCAGTATACGTCCACCGGTAATAATGCCGGCACCGACGTTATGGTCGATAACTATCTGGATAACGTTTTGGCAACCGCGTGATGCACCAAACAACGCTTCTGCCATCGTCCAGGCGCAAATATCATGTTGCAGATAAACTGGCACCCCTGTGCGCTTTTCCAGCGCCGGGCCGATCGCCATTTCTTCCACGGCGTAAAACGGCATACGGTGAATGATGCCGGTGGATGAATCCACCATACCGGGAGAAGTGATAGCGATAGCGGTCAGTCGTTCCAACTTACGTTGGTGGCGGATAAAAAACTGATCGATGTCCGTCAGAATACGTTCCAGTAGAGGCTGGGGATGTTCACTCGGTAAATCAGCCTTGTCCTCCACCACCAGATATCCACTCAAATCACGCAGGGCCAACGTCATCACCTGGTTGCTGATTCGTACCGACAGATAGTGCCAAGCTTCGGTATCCAACACCAGTCCGATTGCAGGCCGCCCGCGGCTTCCCATCTCCTGGTACTCGGTTTCCCGTACCAGATGCGCCTCCATCAGTTCACGCACGATTTTGGTAATACTGGCGGGAGCAAGCTGGGCCTGTTTTGACAACTCAATGCGGGAGATGGGGCCATGTTCATCGATCAGTCGATAAACGCCACCTGCATTCATCTGTTTGATCTGATCGATGTGTCCCGGCTGACCACTGACAATCACGGTAAAGCGGCTCCTGCAATTAGGCGTAATGGGTATTTTTTACGCTGTAAAATAAAAAACTGAGGCTATGGTGGAGCTTTTGTAAATAGCCGTCAAATATTTGATTCGATATGTGATTAACCGCACATATTTTTGAGGGTATTACCCAACATTAGCGTGATTAACGTCTGGGCGGCGGTGTTCAGCGGGCGGTGCTGGTGGGTTACTAACCACATTTCACTGATAGCGTCTTTTTCCTGCAACGACAGGTATTTTACGCCATCTATCCGGATACGACGGAATGACGCTGGCAACAAGGAAACCCCTAACCCGGATGAGACCAGGCCGATAATTGTCATCGCCTCGCCGACTTCCTGCGTAATGTACGGTGTAATGCCGTATCTTTTGAGCAAATTCAGGACTTCATCGTACAGCGCCGTTCCCACTTCACGGGCAAAAAACACGAAGGGTTCATTGGCTAACTGCTGGATACTGATATGCCCGCCGGGAACAGAGGCCAGCGGGTGTTCCTCATGCACAACCGCCACCATTGGCTCATGCAGTAGTAGCTGATGACGCAGCATATCCGGCAATGGGTTGTTACGCATGACGCCCAGATCCAGCTTACCGTCAAGCAACGGTGCAATCTGTTGCTTAGTGTTGATCTCCATCATCTGGATATGTACTTCAGGATAGCTCTGGCGAAACTGCAACAGACTACGCGAAACCTGTTTAACAAACGGAGCTGATGAGGTGAAACCGATATTAAGCTCCCCTATTTCACCGCGCTGAATGCGGGCCGCTCGCTCTGCCGCCTGATTGACCTGGCTGATGATGGCCCAGGCCTCTTTCAGAAATAATTCGCCCGCCTGTGTCAGGCGTACATTACGGTTATTTCGCTCCAACAATTGAGCGCCGATTTGCTCTTCTAATGCCTGTATCTGCTGACTGAGAGGCGGCTGAGAGATATGCAGTCTTTCCGCTGCCCGCCCAAAATGCAGCTCTTCGGCGACGGCAATGAAGTAGCGTAAATGCCTGAGCTCAATATTCATATTTATAAAATATCATTATTAACAATTAATATATTATACAAAACAATCGGGCTAATTCTATGATTTGTCCACTGATGTTTTTGCCGTATTTTTCCGGATAAGGATTGATTTTGAGTACCCCCATGTCTGCACAGAGAATGTCCGTTTCTGTCACTGACGATATCCAACCTCAACGCGACACCCGCGTTCCTGTTTACAAAAATCCGTTTATCAGCCGAGGTACGCCGTCGTTCATTCGCGTTACGCTCGCCTTGTTTTCTGCCGGTCTGGCGACCTTTGCCCTGCTGTACTGCGTACAGCCCATATTGCCGATATTGTCGCAGGCTTTTGGCGTATCTCCGGCCACCAGCAGCCTGTCGCTTTCCGTTTCCACGATGACGATGGCTGTCGGATTGTTATTTACCGGCCCGCTATCAGACACCATTGGTCGTAAAAATGTCATGGTGGTATCGCTACTACTGGCGTCGGTATTTACCCTGCTAGGTTGCATGATGACCAACTGGGTCGGCCTGTTGGTGATGCGCGCCCTGGTTGGCTTATCGCTCAGCGGCGTGGGGGCGGTAGCCATGACCTACCTGAGTGAGGAAATCCATCCCAGTGTGGTGGCATTTTCTATGGGGTTGTATATCAGCGGTAACTCAATTGGCGGGATGAGCGGTCGTCTGTTAACCGGGGTCATTGCTGATTTTTTCGGCTGGCGTGTATCCATCACCTGTATTGGCATCGTCGCGTTACTGGCCTCATTGACGTTTTGGCGGATATTGCCGGATTCTCGTCACTTTCGTGCAGGTTCGCTGCGCCCTAAAACACTGTGGATCAATACCCGCTTACACTGGCGTGATGCGGGCCTACCTTTGTTATTTGCCGAAGGGTTCCTGCTGATGGGCTCCTTTGTGACGCTGTTCAACTATATTGGCTATCGCTTGCTGGATGCCCCCTACAACCTGAGCCAGACGGTGGTAGGGTTGCTATCGGTGGTCTTCCTCACCGGTAGCTACGCATCACCACGCGCCGGGGCGATGATTGCTCGTTTCGGACGGGGACCGGTATTGGTCGGCAGTATTATACTGATGTTATCAGGCCTCTTACTCACCCTGTTCAGTTCGCTGCTGATGATGTTTTTGGGGATGATGCTCTTTGCCGCCGGGTTCTTTGCCGCCCACTCGGTTGCCAGTAGTTGGATTGGTTTGCGTGCATTGCGCGCGAAAGGTCAGGCTTCGTCGCAGTATTTGTTCTGTTATTATCTTGGGTCGAGCCTCGCGGGTACTTCAGGTGGTTTCTTTTGGTATCACTATGGTTGGACGGGGCTGGTGCTGTTTCTGTCATGCTTGCTGACGCTGGCTATCGGCTTAGGATTCAAGCTGAAATCCCTGAAAAACTGAGTCAACGGTAACTTATCTCCCCCCTTCTACCCACCGGTGCTGAAAATTCAGAATCGGTGGGTACTTTGCTTTTTCGTACTATCAAGCTGATAAAAAGATGCATTGCTGAACCGGGCGTTTGGGATATAATCAATAGTATGTTGTAACTAATATGATGTTGAAAATTATGCCTGCCTACGACCTGATTGAACGGATGAACCGTTGCTTTACCTCACTGGAAGCGCATCTGGTTGAAATGCATCAATTGTTTCTCACCTTTAACTTTACCGGCGGGCGCTTGTTTACCCTCCCTCCGATAGAAAAAGGTACAGAGCATGACCCGGTAACACATATTCAGGTTATGTCCGTCACTGGTATAGAAGCCCGTGATATCGGTTTGCAGCATTTTCGGCATTTATTCATTCACCACTACGCTGAAACTATCAGTAGCAAAGCAGCCATCCGCCTGCCCGGCGTACTGTGTTTTCGGGTTAATAACGCTGAATCACGACAGGCTCGTCAGTTAGTGACGAACATAAACGCCCGGAAAAAGGAACTGGAGCAGATCATCACCGTGGAATCTGGACTGGAACCCGAGCAGCGCTTCGATTTTGTCCATGCCCACCTCAAAGGGCTGATAACACTGAGCGCCTATCGCACCATTACCCTGCTGCTTGATCCGGCCTCGGTGAGATTCGGCTGGGCGAACAAGAACATCATCAACAACATTACCCGTGATGCGTTACTGGAAAAACTGGAGAAAAGTCTGCAGGCAGGACGCAGTCAGGCACCATACAGCAAGGAGCAATGGGCATCGTTGCTGGAGCAGGAAATCCGTGATGTGAAGCGCCTGCCGGAACAGGCGTTGCTAAAAATCAAGCGGCCCGTGAAAGTTCAGCCGATTGCACGGGTCTGGTATCAGGAACAGCAGAAGCAAGTACAGCATCCCTGCCCGTCACCGCTGCTGGTGTTGTGTCATCAGGATACGATGCCGGTGATGGGAGACCTCAATGACTACGATGCTGACAACATTCAGCATCGCCATCGGCCCAAAGCCAAGCCGTTGCGGTTACTGATCCCGCGCTTGCATCTGTATACCGATGACGGTGCCTGAGTATCACGGTTTCATACTGCCGACCATGTCCTCTGGGCGAACCCACTGCGTAAATTGCTCCTCAGTGAGATAGCCCAGTTTCAAGGCTGATACCTTCAGTGTCAGCCCTTCTTTATGCGCTTTTTTGGCGATTTCAGCGGCCTTGTCATAACCAATATGTGGATTGAGCGCGGTCACCAGCATCAGCGACTCATTCAGCAATTGGTTAATCCGCTCGCGGTTAGGTTCAATGCCCACCGCGCAATGCTCGTTAAAGCTCTTCATACCATCAGCCAATAACCGAACGGATTGCAGGAAATTGTGAATCACCATCGGCCGAAAGACATTCAACTCAAAATTACCGGCAGCGCCACCCATATTGACCGCGACATCGTTCCCCATAACCTGGCAACATAACATGGTCATCGCTTCACACTGTGTCGGGTTGACTTTCCCCGGCATAATCGAGCTACCGGGCTCATTTTCCGGAATGGCGATCTCGCCAATACCGCAACGAGGCCCGGAGGACAGCCAGCGCACATCATTCGCAATCTTCATCAATGACGCAGCCAGACCTTTCAGTGCGCCATGCGCATGCACCAGCGCATCACAGGTTGCCAGGGCCTCAAATTTGTTCGGCGCACTCACAAAGGGATGTCCAGTCAGCGTCGCCAGTTCCGCCGCCACCCGCACCGCGTATTCAGGGTGTGTATTCAACCCGGTACCGACAGCTGTGCCGCCTAACGCCAGTTCACACAGGTGAGGAATGCTATTCTCGAGATGGTGCACATTATGCGATAGCATCGCCACCCAGCCAGAAATCTCCTGCCCTAACGTCAGCGGCGTCGCATCCTGCAGGTGCGTGCGCCCAATCTTGACGATATCGGCAAACTGCGTCGCCTTATCCGCGAGAGTCTGTTGCAACACGTTCAATTCAGAGATCAAATGCTCGCGCAGCACGGTCACTGCCGCAACATGCATAGCAGTGGGAAAAACATCGTTAGAACTCTGGCTTTTATTGACATCATCATTCGGGTGAACCAGCCGGTCATTACCCCGCTCTCCCCCCAACAATTCACTGGCCCGATTCGCCAGTACCTCGTTCATATTCATGTTGGTCTGAGTACCAGACCCCGTCTGCCAGATAGCCAGCGGGAATTCACCGACGTGCCGACCACTCAGGACTTCGTCTGCCGCCTGAATAATGGCATCACCTTTACTGGCGTCTAATAACCCCAAATCTATATTGACGCGCGCTGCTGCACGTTTGGTCTGGGCTAGCGCCATAATCAGTGCACCCGGCATTTTTTCTTCCGAAATACGAAAATGCTCCAGTGAACGCTGGGTCTGAGCCCCCCACAAATGCACGGCAGGCACCGCAATCGGCCCCATGGAATCTTTCTCAATACGCGTGTCTGACATGGTTTTCTCCTTTGCGAAACACGTCATTTTCAGATGACTGCGAATTATTACCTTTCTGGAATCATGGCATATAAAGCATTAGCATAGCGGGCATCGAGATGGCGCAACCTTATCAGGCGCGATTATCCGCCGTTATTGCCATGAAATTAACAATCTATTTAATAGCAGGAAAATATTATGCAAAAAATGCGCAACAATGTGCAGCATTATGCCTGGGGCAGTAAACACGCGTTAACCGAACTGTATGGGATTGAAAACCCAGACAATCAACCAATGGCAGAGCTGTGGATGGGGGCGCACCCGAAAAGTAGCTCTCTCTTACTTGATGAGCAGGGGCAGGCACAGAGCCTTCGGGATCTGATCAATAAAGACCCATCCGGTTTTTTAGGTACGGCAGTAGCAAAACGCTTTGGTGAGTTACCTTTCCTTTTCAAGGTATTATGTGCTGAACAGCCGTTATCGATTCAGGTTCACCCCAGTAAGTCTGCGGCTGAAGTGGGATTTGCGCGAGAAAATGCCGCCGGTATAGCGCTTGACGCCCCACAACGCAATTACAAAGACGCTAACCACAAACCGGAGTTGGTCTTTGCCCTCACCCCTTATCTGGCGATGAACGGATTTCGTGAACTGAAGGCGATCGCCGGTTTGTTGCAACCGCTAGCCAACGCCCACCCGGCTATCGCCGCATTTTTGTCATGCCCGGATAGCACCACGCTCAGTACCTTGTTCTCCAGCCTGTTGAGCATGGAAGGCAAGCAGAAAGCCTCCGCTATCGCCGGACTGAAAGAGGTTTTGAGCCATCAACATGGCGAACCTTGGGACACCATTCGCTTTATTGCACAGTTTTACCCTGATGACGGTGGTCTGTTTTCCCCGTTACTGCTGAATGTCGTTACACTGCAACCGGGCGAGGCCATGTTTTTGTATGCCGAAACCCCGCATGCTTATCTTCAGGGGGTGGCGCTGGAGGTGATGGCCAATTCGGACAACGTTCTGCGCGCCGGTCTGACGCCCAAGTATATTGATATCCCTGAGTTACTCGCCAACGTCCGCTTTGAGCCGAAATCTGCCGACACCTTGCTGACGTCGCCGGTAAAAACGGCCAACGAACTGAGTTTTCCTATTCCGGTCGATGACTTTGCCTTTTCACTGCATTATCTTACCGATGTACCGCAGATGCTGAGTCAGCAAAGTGCAGCTATTATCTTTTGTGTCGAAGGTCAGGCAGTGCTGGAACACGGCGCACAGCAGGTCCGTTTGCTGCCAGGCGAATCATGCTTTATCCCCGCCAGTGAATCACCGGTACAAATCCAGGGGAAAGGTCAGATTGCCCGTGTTTATAACCGGCCTTTACTGGTATAACGCCATGTATTCCCTGATGAGGAATACAACACATTGAATCAACAAGGAAATATAACGTGGCAAAAAAAACAGTTGTAGCCGCTGGGGTTGTTATTGCGCTCGCCGTAGCCTGGGGAGGTGCCTCCTGGTATACCGGCAAACAGATTGAACAGCATATTGGGGAAGTCACCGACAATCTGAACAACGAGTTAAAAAACGCGTACCCGCAATCAGGCATCAAGGTCGCCTACCGGGACTATCACCGCGGTATGTTCAAAAGCCAGGTCGCGTTGGTGTTACAGTCTGACGGTACCGATGCCCGGCAACGCCTGTTAGGTGCCAATGACGAAGTGGTCTTTAACGCCACCGTATTCCACGGCCCCTTCCCGCTGAGCGCCAGTCAGTTTAGCCTGAAACCGGCATTAGCCGCCGTACACGGCGAGCTGGCCAACACTGAATCAGTAAAAGCGCTGTTTGATCTGACGAAGAACAAACCGTTCATCACCGCAGACAGCCGCATTGACTATAACGGAGATACTCACTCTGCCGTCACGCTGGAAGCGCTGGACGTTAAAAGTCAGGATACGAAGGTTAACTTCAGCGGTACAACACTGTTGGTCGATGTGGCCGGTAATCTGCGTGCAGGCAAAGTGGTCGGCAATGTGGCCAACCTGACGATGGAGAAACCCAACCTGCAAGGACAGAATGAAAAACTGACGCTGCAGGATCTGGCGCTTAACAGCGACACCCACAAAGGTAAATTCGATCTCAATGTCGGCGACGCCAAACTCACGTTGAAGAAACTGGCGCTGGATGTTCAGAGCGGCGATAACCTGGTATTGAACGATTTCTCGCTGGTCAATCACAGCTCGGAAGATGACACGAATCTCGCAGGACAGCTGACCCTGTCGCTAGGGTCGGCGCTATTTCGCGATCAAAATCTGGGGTCGTGGAACATTAACTTCGCCTTCTCCGGGCTGGATGGCAAAGGTACCCGCCAATTCGTGACGGAATACCAGAAGAACCTGCAATCCTTGCTGCAAAACATCGATCAGATGACGCCGGAAGTTTACGACCAGCAGTTAGCTGCTCTGGTTCTGCACAATTTGCCGCAATTGTTGAAAGGTAATCCGAGTATCAAAGTAGCGCCATTAAGCTGGAAAAACGCCAAAGGCGAAAGTACCTTCACGCTGGCGTTGGATTTAACCGATCCGCTGCAAAAGAGCACCGCGCCAACCGCGAATCTCTCTGACGAGGAAGCGATTATCCGCCAGTCTGTTAAAAGTCTGGACGCACGCCTCAACGTGCCGATGGATATGCTTACCGAACTGATGATACAGATAGCGCCGAAAGCCACCACGGATGAAGAGAAAAAGCAACTGGACCAGATGGCTCGTCAGCAGACCCAACTGATGGCCAATATTGGTCAGATGAGCCAGGTTACCGTCACCAAAGACAACGCCATCACCAGTTCACTGCAGTACAGCGATGGCACCGTGACCTTCAACGGGCGTAAGATCCCGTTGGCTGAGTTCATCGCGCCGTTTATCACCCAGCCGTCGGAAAATGTGCCCGAGCAAGGTGATGATGCACCAGAAGACACCCAACCGGACGCATCCGTCAGTCCATAATCGCTCACCGGCGCCACTCAGGCGCCGGTTTCTTTCACTCGGCAAACACATCACGTTTTAACATGCAGTACAACAGACCGCGAGGCGGATGACACAAGCTGGCATCAGGTACTTATGCTTAATTTGTATTATGTCCGCATTGATATATAAACTTCTTTTTATCAATCAATGGTAAATTGCCTGGGTTTATTCTTATACTGCACACCGAGTTATCAGACTCTGTCCCTTGTGGAACGGTGGCGTAATGCCAGCGTCACAAGGAATACCGCCTGCTGATGGATTTTTTTAATAAAAAACGAGTACAACATACAACATGATTGATCCGTACATTCCGTTGACGGATATCCATCGCCATCTTGATGGTAATATCCGCCCCCAAACCATCCTTGACTTAGGCCGCCAGTTTACTATCGATTTGCCCGGCCATGACCTCGAGTCCCTGCGTCCCCACGTACAGATAATCGACCACGAACCCGATTTAATCAGCTTCCTGCAAAAGCTGGACTGGGGTGTGGCCGTACTGGGATCGCTGGATGCCTGCCGCCGAGTGGCTTACGAAAACGTGGAAGATGCGATCCGCGCCGGACTGGATTACACCGAGCTACGTTTTTCGCCTTACTACATGGCTCTCAACCATCAGTTACCGCTGGAAGGCGTGGTTGAGGCCGTGATCGATGGTGTTACCGCGGGTTGTCGCGACCATGATCACGCCGTGATGGTGCGCCTTATCGGCATCATGAGTCGTACCTTTGGTACCCACGCCTGTGAGCAAGAGCTTGACGCGTTGCTGGCACACAAAGACGGTATTATTGCCATCGATCTGGCAGGCGATGAGCTCGGTTTCCCCGGTGAGCTCTTCACCACACATTTTACCCGAGCGCGCGATGCGGGCTGGCATATCACCGCCCATGCAGGCGAAGCCGCCGGTCCGGAAAGTATCTGGCAGGCGATACAGCAGCTGGGGGCTGAGCGTATCGGTCACGGCGTCACGGCGATCGTCGACAGCGCACTGATGGAATATATGGCAGAGCACCAGATTGGCATTGAATCCTGCCTGACCTCTAACCTGCAGACCAGCACGGTAAAAGCGATGCATGAGCACCCACTGGTGCATTTCCTGCGTCACGGTATTCCGGCGACGATTAACACCGACGACCCTGCCGTGCAAGGGATCGATATTCGCCATGAATACGAGATAGCAGCGCCATTAGCAGGCCTGTTGCCGGAAGATATCCGACAGGCACAAGAGAACGGACTGCGTATGGCGTTTATCTCCGAGCAGGAAAAACAGCTGTTGCGCCAGCGTGCCCAACAACGACAGGCGTAATAAGACTGCGCCGGAAAAAAAAGCGGATACCACAAGGTATCCGCTTTTTTCATGCCGGAGTGACCTGTCGATAACATGGTCGACAGCATCCCATCACGGCATAGTTAGTCTTTCGGTTGTACGGACGAATGGTGACTGGAGATCAACCATTTACCGTCCTTGAAAGCATAAGTATAGGTATAACGCGCTTTAACCTGTGATTTGTCGCCAAATGTGAAGGTGTAATTGCCAATATCCAGCGCTTCGTTACAACCAATCTTGATAACGCGGTTATCAATGTTACCCACCGGTTTTTTCACCAAAAAGTGCTCAAAGTAGTCAATGCGCTCAGCATCTGTCGTACGCATTTTTCCAGACAGTGTCGGCAATAACACCGCGTCGGCCTCATAATTGGCGTTGACCTTCTTCGCATCCCCAGTCTGTAACGATGCATTCCAGCGATCAAACAAACTGGCGATAGCGCTTTCATCGGTCTTGACACAGGTTTCCGTTGTCGCAGCATAAGCCTGAGATGCGGTAATGGCACTGAGGAAACTCAGCGAGAGCAGCACTTTCTTATACATGTCTATCCCTCATCAATTAAGTAATGATTACTTTCTCTATCCCTATTGCTGCGAGGCCTCAAAAAGCCTCGCAGATTAACACTATAGTCAATGCACTCTCGGTTGACCATTTCGCAAGGAAACTCCCGACATCAGCAAAAGTGGTTTAACCCTGTATAGGATGTGTTATTTTCCCGCTTTTTCTTCACCCGGCGACACGGCTCGCTTCGCATAGCGCTGCGCCAGCGTCGCACACACCATCAACTGAATCTGGTGGAAAATCATCAGCGGCAACACCATTGCCCCAACGGCGGCGGCTGGAAATAGCACGTTAGCCATCGGGATACCATTGGCCAGACTCTTTTTAGAACCACAGAATACGATGGTGATTTCATCCGGGGTATTGAACCCCAATTTGCGGGCGGCCAGCGTGGTGCAGACCAGCACAATCCCCAGCAGCACCAGCGAACAGATAACCACCGCCAGCAGCGACCACCCGTTAATCTGATGCCAGATCCCCTGCACTACCGCCTCGCTGAACGCCACGTACACCACTAACAGAATAGATGACCGGTCAGTGATATTGATCAGTTTGCGATGACGATCGACCCAGCGGGCAATCAACGGACGGGACAGATGACCAATGACGAACGGCACCATCAGTTGCATGATAATGGAGCCGATCGCATGCAGCGTATCAGTTTGCCCACCTTGTGTATGCATCAGCAGGCCGACCAGGATCGGCGACAGGAAAACCCCGAGAATGCTGGATGCTGAGGCGCTACAAATTGCGGCTGCGACGTTACCGCGAGCCATCGAGGTGAACGCAATGGCGGATTGCACCGTCGCTGGCAATGCACACAGATACAGGAACCCCAGATACAGTCCGGGTGTTAAAACCTGCGGTGACAGGAACGCCATGCCGATCCCCAGTAATGGGAACAGAATAAAGGTACTGGCAAACACCACCAGATGCAGCCGCCAGTGACCCATACCAGCCGTAATCGCATCACGAGATAGCTTGGCGCCATGCATGAAAAACAGCAGTGCGATGGCGGCGGTGGTCAGGTTTTCGAAAAAAACCTTGGCCGTGCCCTCACACGGGAAAATGGACGCGGTAATAACGACCGCAATCAAAACCAGCAAAAATTTGTCAATTTTCAAGCGTTGTAACCATGCCATAGCGTGTTTGCATCCTCAGACATAAAAAATACAGGCGATCCTAAGATCGCCTGCTTAAACAATGCCCCACTATCAGCAATAAATACCCATAATGCAAGACTGAAACCCGTCTCACGTTCAAGGATTTACGTCACAAATCATGACGGTTACCGGCTAACTGCTCTTCAGTGTCATCGTTTTTTTCTGTTCATACGAGGTCAGCCCCAGCTCGATCAACTCCATCACGTTAATCGCCTGTCCGACAGGCACCGGGTTGTCGCCCCGCCCCCACAGCGCATCACGAATACCGGCATAATAAGCCTGGTAATGCCCGGGAATAGTCGGCACGGTTTGTTCTGCCAGTACCCCCTCACGGTGCAGAGTCAGAATACCGTCGTGGTTATCCTGCCCCCAGTCATCATGAGCTTGTGGTTTTTCGCCCGCTTTTAAGCGGTCTTCCTGCGGGTCAAGACCAAATTTCACATAGCTGCCCTGGGTGCCATGCACGATGTAACGTGCGCTTGGCGCAGCTGCCAACATGGTACTGTGCACCACGACACGTCGCTGGGGGTAAATCAGCGTCGCGTGGAAGTAATCCGCGGCTTTGCTGCCGGGACGAAGCTGCGCCATATCCGCCTGAATCGCCACCGGCAAACCGAACAGCTGCAACACCTGATCAATCAAATGTGGCGCCAGATCGTACCAAATACCACTCCCTTCGCCGCCCTCTTCACGCCAGCGTTGACGCACTTGCGGTCGATAGCGGTCAAAATGCGACTCCATATACACTACATCGCCCAGCGCCCCTGCTTTCAACAATTGCTGTAATGTCAGGAAATCGCTGTCCCACCGTCGGTTATGGAAGACGGAAAGGAGTTTCCCCGCATGCTCTGCCAGTTGGTTCAGCTCACGCGCCTGTGACAGTGTCACGGTAAAAGGTTTGTCCACCACCACATGCTTACCGGCCAGCAACGCCTGACGTGCCAGTGGAAAATGGGTGTCATTCGGGGTGGGTATGACAATCAGATCGATATCGGGATCAGTGAACAGCGCCTGCGGCTCCGGCACGACGTGCATTGAGGGCCAGTCAGCCTGAACTTTTCCCGCATCGCGGCTCGATACCGCCGCCAGCTTCATTCCTGACGTGGCTGCAATCAGTGGCGCATGAAACGTCTTACTGGCATAACCATAACCTAGCAGACCAACACAGATGGTCTCCGTCATATATTTCCCCTCATTGGCGGACCTGAAGATCAGGCCCGTTGTCTTGGTGCAATTAGGCGGCGTCCCGCCTTCAGCTCACCGCTGGCGGAACACAGCCTATTATAGCACCGGGGAAAATGATGATTATCGGACAGTACTGAGATGGCAGTGCCGGATAGTAATACTGAGATGATAATACTGATAGAAACCCCGGCTATAACTACCCATCACAGTCATAGCCGGGGTACATCGACAGGTAATTATGGCGTCACGACCCAAGGGTGAGGCGGAACGAGCGATTCACCCCGCCAGGGAGAAACCTCCACCGGTTTCTCTATCACCGGATGATGGATTTCGCTGTTACGCCGCCGGAAATCGCTAGGGCTAACGCCTACCCGCTTGCGGAAAACGCGGGAAAAATAGAGCTGATCGTCATAGCCCACCACACGACCGACAGCGGCTATCGACTCCTGTGTAGTCTGCAACAACAGCTTGGCGCGAATAACTCGTTGGTCTTCACGCCAGCGCAGGATGTTCACGCCAACCTGTTCACGAAACAGATGAGCCAGCCGCGACGGCGACAGACAAACATGGCGAGCCACCTCATCAATGCGCAGTTCTCCAGCCAGATTACCGGTAATAAACTGGCACGCCTCGATCACGCGCGGGTCCATAATGCGCTGCGGGCTCTGTGGATCCTCCTCCATAGCCCGCAATAACAGACGTTCCAGCAGATTCATCGCCAGTTCTTCAGCAAAGCGCCGCCCGGAACGGTGGGTCTGTTCAATATTGGCGAACAGCTTATCAAACTCCTGCAACAGCCCGGTACTGGAGAGCGTCAGCCGCCCGACATCACAGCCTTTACTGTGCCACTCCAGCCAGTCGGCCCAGTAGGCACGAGGGCGGAAATAGACCCAGCGGTGATACCAACAGTCGCTACCGGGCGCACGACCATAGTAGTGACGCGACCGGGGTGGAAACAGCAGCAGGTCGCCGGGGTTACAGAAAAACGTATCATCGCCATCCAACACCTTCCCCTGACCTTTGATGGTCAGGTTAATGATGTATCCTTTCATACCATCTGGACGATCAATGAAGAAATCCAGCGGTCCGCCAGCCAGAATCGGCGTCAGTCCCGCCACCAGATAGGCGTTAAACGCATAACCGGGCAGCAACGGGTTAGGCTGGGACTCATGCGCCATACGGTGATACATGCGGCCTCCTGAAAAAGAGATTCTCGTCTCGTTATGGATAGCGCCAGCACGGGCTGGCGCTATCCGGCTATCACACCGTTTTCTTCGACATTTGTTTGTAGCGGTCAAAGATAACCGCGGCCAGCAGAATCAGACCACGCACCACATATTGGGCAAAAGGCGAGATATTCAGCAGGTTCATGGCGTTTTCCACCGTCCCCAGGATCAACACCCCGGCCACCACATAGGATATCTTGCCGATACCGCCTTTCAGTGACACACCGCCCAGTACGCACGCTGAAATCACAATCAATTCATAACCGATAGACGTCATCGGCTGTCCACTGGTCATACGCGACGCCAGAATGATGCCTGCCGCCGCAGAGACCAGCCCGGACAGACCGAAAATAATGATTTTGGTCCGTACTACCGGTACCCCGGCCAACCGGGCGGCCTCTTCGTTACCGCCAATCGCCAGCGTATTGCGACCAAAGGTGGTTTTATTGAGCAGCAAACCGAACAACACCATACAAATGACCGTCAGCCAGATCGGTGCCGGTAACCCCAGCCAGTTGGCGTAACCCAGTGTGAAGAAACGCTCATCTTCAATACCAACCGCCTTGCCATCAGAAATGATGTACGCCAGCCCACGCACAATCTGCATGGTTGCCAGTGTGGTGATCAATGCGTTGATTTTCAGTTGCGCGATAACAAATCCGTTGAGTAAACCGAACGCAACGCCAAGCAGTAAACCAGCGGCGACGCCCAGCCACAAACTTTCGCTGACGTTGATCACCACGGCGGTGGTAACACCTGCACAGGCAATCACCGACGCGACCGACAGGTCAAAATCACCGGAAGCAAGGCAAAACAGCATGCCGCACGCCACCATGCCCGACATGGAAATCGCCAGCCCCAGCCCTTTCATATTGATGAAGGTAGCGAAATTGGGCACAAAAAACGTGCAGGCTAAAAACAGTGCGGCAAACACAACCAGCATGCCGTAATTATCCCAGATACGGGACAGGCTGAAGCCATGAGATTTACCGGCATGGGAAGGGGAACTAACCGTAGACATTCATCAACTCCTTGGCGGTCAGGCAACCGCGGGTTCAGTAGCAGTCGTTTTTAACATCGCCAGACTCAGGACCTGCTGCTCACTGGCTTCACCGTGCAGCAATTCGCCGGAAATGGCACCCTCGCGCATCACCACGATGCGGTCCGCCAGCCCCAGCACTTCAGGCAGGTCGCTGGACGCAAACAACACGGCAATACCCTGCCGGGCCAGCTCATAAATCACGTGGTAAATCTCATGCTTGGCACCGACGTCAATGCCGCGGGTCGGTTCATCCAGCATGATCACTTTCATATCCTCCGACAGCCAGCGACCGAGGATCGCCTTCTGCTGATTACCGCCGGACAGGTTCATGATCAGTTGCTCCGGCGACGGCGTTTTGATATTCAGCGCCTGAATGTGGTGATCGGCGTTTTCCTCCTCCCAGGCTTCATTGATGATGAAACCGTTCTTGATGTGTTTGCGACGGGCGCTGATATTGATGTTATCCCGCACCGAATGCACCGGAATGATGCCGTCGGCCTTACGATCTTCCGGGCACAGCATCAACCCGCTCCGAATTGCGTCGCCGGGGGTTCTGGCACGCAGTGGTTGCCCGTCCAGCCGCACTTCGCCGCTGGTAATACCGGTAGCGCCGAACAGTGCTTTCATCAGTTCGCTACGCCCGGCACCCACCAGCCCGAATAAGCCGACAATTTCGCCGCTACGCACCGATAACGACACCGGTGATTTCACACCGACAGCTTTGACTTCGTGCAGTTCCAGCCGCGGTTCGCCATGCGGACGCGGCTGATAACCGTAAATGTCGCCCAGATTCCTGCCCACCATCGCCTGCACCAGTTGCGCATGGTCAACCTGCTGCATATCGGAGAAGGTTTTCACGTAGCGCCCGTCTTTAAACACGGTGATGGCATCGCTCAGTGCAAAGATTTCCTCCATACGGTGTGACACGTACAGAATCACCCGTCCTTCGCTGCGTAACTCGCGAATCACCCGGAAAAGTTGTTCGATCTCACGTGCCGACAACGAGCTGGTCGGCTCATCAAAGGCGATAATTTTGGCATTACGTGCCAGCGCCTTAGCGATTTCCACCATCTGCCATTGCCCGATGGACAGGTATTTCAACGGGGTATCCGGGTCGATATCCAATCCAAGGTGTTCCAGTTGTAAACCGGCCTCATAACGCAGTAGCGATTGGTTTACCAGCCCCCCCTTGTGCGGCAACTGCCCCAGATAGATGTTTTCCGCTACCGTCATTTCCGGCACCAGATGCAATTCCTGGTAGATGATCGCCACACCGGCATTCAGCGCGTCCATCGTATTGGTGAAGCGCACTGGTTGCCCTTTAATATGAATTTCTCCCTGCGACGGCGTGTAATTGCCGCTCAAAATTTTCAGCAAGGTGGATTTCCCCGCGCCGTTTTCTCCCATCAACGCGTGGATTTGCCCGGCATGACAGTCAAAACTGATGTCATCCAGTGCTTTGACGCCGGGAAAAACTTTGCCAATCCCCCGGAAAGATAAATAAGGCGACTGTACGGTCATTTCAGCATCCTCAATGGTCTGCGCCGTCGGGTGACAGCGCGGCCAGTGTTTTGCCCGCACGACTACCAGCACGGGCGGGCAAAGGTCATTACATCAAGCCTTTTTTCTGCAGTTCGGTTTTAAAGTTATCGCGGGTAATCAGCACCACATCCGTCACCTCGGTGAATTTCTGCGGTTCAACGCCTTTCGTTACCCAGTCATGCAGCATCTGGATGCTCTTGTAGCCATGTACGTCCGGGCTTGGCAGCAGTGAGCCGTAGAAACCGGTCGGCTGTGCTTTGGACAGTTCGCTAACCGCATCCACCCCATTGATACCGATACCGATGACATTCGCGGCCTTGAATCCCTGACCTTCGGTCGCACGCACGCCACCCAGTACGGTGTTGTCGTTCATACCGACGATCAGCCAGTTTTTCACGTTAGGGTGTTGCACCAGCAGCGAGTTGGCGGCATCAAATGCGCCGGGGATATCGTTAGACTTGGTCGGTACCTGATAGATCTGTTTTTCCGGGAACCCAGCGGCTTTCAGCGCTTCCATCGATCCCGACGTACGGCGGCGAGCGGTATCCAGCTCATTGGCAGTGATCGCCATAACGGCGGTGTCTTGCAGTTTCCAGCCACGTTTCTGCATCTCTTTCCATAATTCCTGGCCCTGACGTTCGCCAATCTTGGTGGCGGCCATCATCACCAGCGGTACGGTGTCCATCGGTTGCCCTTTGGCATTCACAAACTGGTCATCTACCGCGATGACTTTCAGGTTATAGCTGCGCGCTTTGGCAACAATAGCTGACCCCAGTTTCGGATCAGGTGTACAGATAACGAAACCTTTGGCACCGCTGGCAGCCAGGCTGTCGATAGCATTGAGGGTTTTCTCGCCATCGGGCACGGCTATCTTGATAACGTCAAATCCCAGGTCTTTACCGGCTTTGTCGGCGAACCGCCATTCAGTCTGGAACCAGGGCTCTTCCGGTTGTTTAACCAGAAAGCCCAGCTTCATATTTTCTGCGATAGCCGATTGTGACATAACCGCAGCCAGGCCAATCGCCGCCAGAACCTTAGTGAATTTATGCATGGTTTTCTCCGCTCATTGTTATCTTTACCACGATGGCAACCGGAGGTGCCATCACGTATGTAAACGCTCTCAGTAAAATGCTTTTTTCTGGAACAACGGAAAAACAATAAGTTATTGTGATTCCATCCTCCGTTTACTTTCAGACGGGTAAGTTGTAGCGGGTATTTTCACCACGAAGAGAGAGCGCAATCACATTCAGAAACTACAGCTGATTCGTGCATAGATTCAGCAAATTTAACCTGCCGTTAACTTATGACCGCCATCACAAAACCCCTGAGCGTGACAGAAAAGTACATACTTCCAGCTAATGACTCCTCACGGCGTTAAATCGGCCTGTCTATCGTAAACAGCGTGATCCCTACGATTAACAGGAGCAGCAACGATGAGTGCGGGCGCCATTACTCTTGGTCTTGATTTTGGCAGCGATTCTGTCCGTGCGCTGGCGGTGGATTGCCACAGCGGGCAGGAATTGGAAACAGAAGTGGTCTACTATCCGCGCTGGCGTCAGGGACAATATTGTCACCCGGCCAGCAACCAGTTTCGCCACCATCCATTGGATTACATCGAATCACTGGAATTAGCGATTCGGACTGTGGTCGCACGATTGACTCCCGAACAGCGCCAGCAGATAACCGGCATTGGCGTCGACTCCACCGGTTCAACGCCTGCGCCCATAGATGAACAAGGCAACGTGCTGGCGCTACGTCCGGAGTTTGCGGATAACCCCAACGCCATGTTTGTGCTATGGAAAGATCACACCGCTATTGATGAAGCTGAAGCCATCAATCAGCTATGCCGCAGCGGCCAATTCCCGGATTACACCCGCTACATCGGTGGCGTGTACTCATCGGAATGGTTCTGGGCCAAAATTCTCCATATCACCCGGCAGGATGCGGCAGTACGTCAGGCAGCGGTCTCCTGGATAGAACTGTGTGACTGGGTACCCGCCCTGCTCTCCGGCACCACGGCGCCGGGCGCAATTCGTCGCGGCCGTTGCAGCGCCGGGCACAAATCACTGTGGCACCCGGATTGGGGTGGCCTACCGCCAAAAGATTTCTTGCAAGCGCTCGACCCCTGCCTGACAGAAAAACTGCACTACCCACTCTTTACCGAGACCTGGACCGCCGATCACCCGGTCGGCACGCTGACGCCACAATGGGCACAGCGATTAGGTTTGCCTGACAATGTCGTGATATCCGGCGGCGCTTTCGATTGCCACATGGGTGCAGTCGGTGCGGGGGCCCAACCTTACACGCTGGTTAAGGTCATCGGCACCTCAACCTGCGACATTCTGATAGCAGACGCGGATCGTGTTGGCGATAAAACGATCGCCGGGATCTGTGGTCAGGTGGATGGTAGCGTGGTGCCCGGTTATATCGGGCTGGAAGCGGGTCAATCGGCCTTTGGTGATATGTACGCCTGGTTTGGCCGCGTGCTGGGCTGGCCGTTGCAACTGGCCGCCAGCGAACACCCCGAATGGCAATCACAATTAGATCAACTGCAATCCAGCCTGTTGACACAGCTAACACAAGCCTGGGCCGACGCCCCTTCACTCGATCATCTGCCGATCGTACTCGACTGGTTTAACGGCCGTCGCACGCCGTTTGCCAATCAGCGGCTCAAAGGTGTGATTACCGACCTCAATCTCGGTACCGATGCCCCGCCGCTGTTTGGTGGATTGATTGCCGCCACCGCTTTTGGCGCACGCGCCATCATGGCGTGCTTCGAGTCTCAACAGATTCCAGTGGAAAACCTGCTGGCGCTCGGCGGGATCGCCCGTAAATCCGCCACCATCATGCAAGTGTGTACCGACGTGATGAACCGCCCGATGCAAATCGTGGCCTCAGATCAATGTTGCGCGCTGGGTGCGGCCATCTTCGCTGCTGTCGCCGCCGGGACGCACCCGGATATTCCTTCTGCACAACAGCACATGGCCTGCGGAATCGAACGCACATTGATGCCGGACCCACAGCGTGTCGCCCGCTATCAACAGCTTTACGAACGTTATCAGCAGTGGTGTCGGCTGGCGGAACCCGCCTACAGCCCCCACGCCGGGGCAGACCATTGAGTGTTTGCCGACCATCACTTTTACATCCCTTTGGGAACCCAAACAGGAGTCATCATGGAACAATTTAAGCCGCTCGAAGTCTGGTTTGTGATTGGCAGTCAGCATCTGTACGGCCCGGAAGCACTGCGTCAGGTGAAAGAGAATGCCGAAAAAGTGGTGAATGGCCTTAATCGTGACGCCAATCTGCCAGTGCGGCTGGTACTTAAACCGCTGGTCAAAACGCCGGATGAAATTACCGCGCTGTGCCGCGACGCTAATTATCAGGATAACTGCATCGGCTTGCTGACCTGGCTGCATACCTTCTCACCCGCCAAAATGTGGATTGGTGGCCTGAGCATTCTGAATAAGCCGTTATTGCAGTTCCATACCCAGTTCAATGCCGATATTCCGTGGGACAGTATGGACATGGACTTTATGAACCTGAACCAAACGGCCCACGGTGGACGTGAGTTTGGGTTTATCGGCGCACGCATGCGTCAGGCCCATCAGGTGGTGGTCGGTCACTGGCAGGATCGCAACGCCCATGAACGCATTGCCAAATGGATGCGCGTTGCTGCCGCGTTGCAGGAAAGCCGCCAGCTCAAAGTGGCACGATTTGGCGACAACATGCGGGAAGTGGCGGTCACCGAAGGTGATAAAGTCGGCGCGCAAATTCAGTTTGGCTACGCCGTCAGCGCCTGGGGATTGGGAGACCTGGTCGGTGTGGTGGACGATGTCGGCCAGGGCGATGTGGAAGCGCTGATTGAAGAGTACGAAGCAACCTATACGCTCAGCGACGCGGTCAAATTGCACGGTCCCAAACGGCAGAATTTGCTGGATGCCGCTCGCATCGAACTCGGTCTGAAGCGTTTTCTCGATCAGGGTAACTTTAAAGCCTTTACCACCAACTTTGAAAACCTCTACGGCCTGAAACAACTCCCCGGCATAGCGGTACAACGGTTGATGCAACAGGGATATGGTTTTGGCGCTGAAGGCGACTGGAAAACCGCTGCACTGCTGCGCGTCATGAAGGTGATGGCACAAGGTTTACCCGGCGGGACCTCCTTCATGGAGGATTACACCTACCATTTTGCACCAGGTAACAATCTGGTGTTGGGTGCTCACATGCTGGAAGTCTGTCCGAGTATTGCCAGTGAAGCCAAGCCGTTGGTGGATGCGCAATACCTCGGGATCGGCGGTAAAGCGGATCCGGTGCGGTTGATCTTCTCCGCCCCGGCCGGATCAGCACTGAATGTCAGCATGATCGATCTGGGCGATCGCTTCCGTCTGCTGGTGAATCAGGTCGATGCTGTCGCGCAACCGCACCCATTACCGAAACTGCCAGTTGCCCGTGCTCTGTGGCAGGCACAGCCATCACTGGAAACCGCAGCCGAAGCCTGGATTCTGGCGGGTGGCGCACACCATACTGTCTTCACGCAGTCGCTTGATCTGGATTATTTACGGTTGTACGCCGACCTGCATAACATCGAACTGACGGTGATCGACCAGCACACCACCCTGCCTGCCTTTAAAGACGGACTGCGTTGGAACGACCTGTATTACAAGCTGTGCGGACATCGGGCCTAATCCCCCCAACCGCTCGCCGGTCAGTAACACGGTAGTAAGTAACACGGTAAACGGACAGCACTGTAAACAACAAAGCCGACACCATGTGTCGGCTTTGTTTATTTTATAGATCAGACAATTACCCCTAAACGCAGCCAGTGACGGTCGCTATTTTGTCAGTGTCACAGCGTCATACATAAAGGTGCCGCCATTCAGCGTGAAGGTAATGGTGTTGGTGCCGTCGCGCAGTAAGCCACTGTCGATGGGAATACGCTCGTAGTGATATTTACCGCTGTTAAGCGCCCCGCGGTACACGGATTTGTCGTTGTCATACTGAATGTCTTTGACTTTAGTGCCGTTGACCAACACCGATAACGACGGCGTCGTCGGGTTGGTCATCCCACGATTGCTGGCCGCGGCAAACGCCACATTCAGCACCCTGCTGCTGCCATCGGCACGATCGATATAATTCACATTCCAGCTACCGGGATTCGTTTGGGCGTAATACCAATCCTGTGCTGGACTCGACTCGCCGATGGTATAAGTCAGATTTGCGGGAACATCATTCTGCCAGTGATAATTACGCAACTGGTCGCCAAATCGGAATTCAGACGCCAGCCGATCACTTTGACCAATAGCCCACACCACCGGTGCCGCTTGAGCTAACTGGATAGCAGGTATCGGCGTATTGCCGGTGACATTCACTACATCGCTGTAGAGCACGCCCGGCCTGCTGCCACCATTGGCGTAAATCGTCAGGGTATATTTTCCTTTGCGCACCTTATCAAAGCGGAAATTTCCCTGACTGTCGGTATTGGTGGTGAAGGCATACCCTAAGGTCTGTACATCTGACGCTTCATTGAGCGAAGACGATAGCGTCACGTTTAACGGGACGGTGGTATTAACACTCCCGGTGACACTGGCGCGATCCACCGAAAAACGACTGTCGTTTACCCAATTATATGGCCATGAGGCGATTTCCTGCAGACTACGCGCCAGCGCGTCACTGTACATCTGCTCATCGGTACCGGCGTTCACATACAACAACCAGGGTCCATACAGCTTTTGCCAACCTGGAGGGGCAATCAAGTCCGGCGTACCAAAATGCGACCCCGTCATATACATGATCGCCAGACCGTCCTGATGCACCATCAAATCCTGCTTGGTGTCGTCACCCGACATATACTCAGTACTACCCGGGACTATCCATGCACCGATATTGTTGCCGTATACGCCCCAGACCGGGGTTTTGCGCATATAACCGGCGAAGTCGTATTTGGAGTAATAACTACCATCCGGTAATTTCCAGGTTTCATCCTGAATCTTCTCAAAGTTATTGAGCTGGGAGTAGAGGTAAGGTTTGGTGGTATGAATACCATTGGAGATATGATCCAGCAGAAAAGGATTAAACCGGTACACCCCGCGTAATTCGCTCACCGTCAGATTGGATGATGTATCGTTACGTGCCACGGCATAGCTATAAATCCCGCTGACACCACGCCGTACGATAAAATGGTATTCCAGACTCAATGCGCTGGTTTCATTATCGATATAAGCAATATGTACAATGTCTTTCGTGTTTTCAATCACAGAAATCTGCTGTGGTTTAAACTTCAGAAATGCGCCTGAATAATAATCCAGATAACCGGTACTGCTTTTACCCAGCGCGTTCACCTGGCTATTGGCTTTATCGATAAGATTTTGACTGCCGTTTGACAGTGTGCCAATACTGCCATCGCTGCCAATCGCGACGGAAACTAACCCATTATCTATTTGTGCTTTCATGCCGGAAAGCCCCACACTGACATCAGACGGTGATGCCGCCTGCGCCAGTGAGGAACCGAGTATACTGATTGCGATAAGCATTTTTCTGCTTTGCATATACGTTTCCCTTTTCTCTACGTCATCGACATGACCCGAAATCGACGGAAAGAAACCGATTGGACGTCATGACCAACGCTCCTTCGTCAACATGCGGATTCCCCGCGCCTTCACCACCTGCGCGGAGTCCCATTCTGTGCAACCAGTGATATCCCCACCTTTTTGCTATTGCCCTGACGCTCAGGATGGTGGCAAAGAAACGAAGATATGCCTGACCACATTCGCATTTTCAGGTTACGGCGCGCTGACAATCCTATCGGGCAGCCTTTCAACAATCTCCGGAGCACACACTACCGATGCGCCCATAGAGCACGCTATTTACCCTGAGACACAAGATATAACGCCAATCTTCACGCCAGTGTTTTCTACTACAATCCGAATGTCGACAGGTATAGAAAACCAGTGAAAGCACTATTCATCCTTTTATTTATCAGTCGCAGGCACATTACTCGCGGTTTTACGAAATGACGTGTTAATGAAACCCGCAACGGCGTATTGATACTTGATGACGTCTCCTGACGACTATTTTTATTAACCACAATGCGTACCAAGTGTATACCCTAAATAATTCGAGTTGCAGGACAAAACGCACTGCGTTTTGAACAACGCCACGCGTTGGCCCTTTAGGGCAAGGCTAATTAGAGCCTTGTAACGCGGCAAGTGAGTGAATCCCGATGAGCTTACTCAGGTAAGTGATTCGGGTGAGCGAACGCCGCCAACACACCTGCAACTTGAAGTATGAAGGGTATATATTTTTGAATTCACTACTGGACAGAAATATTATGACGAATATACTGAATTCCCTAAAATCACTACTATTGATAATTTTGCGAAAATGAGTGTTTACGAATATTTGTTAAAATTCAGAAAAGTGAATTCACCAGAAAGTCTTGAAAAATTGTTTGATCACCTAAATTATTCTCTGACTGATGATCATGACGTTATTAATATGTACCGTGCTGCCGATCATCGTCGGGCGGAATTAGCCGCGGGCGGAAAGCTGTTTGATATTGGCCAGGTGCCGAAATCTGTCTGGCATTTTGTGGTCTGACATTTTATGGCCTGAGAGGTACGCTAACCTCACAGTCTGCCTGGATAACCCTTGCCACATGGCGGCCAGTGCTCTCCCCCCCACGCACCGCTCAGTGGATTTTCGCACCGTTTTATATTTTCTTACTATTTATACCCGAAACACCTTAGGCTGCTGGATAATGCGCTCGCGTTTTGAACAGTGCAACACGTTAGCCCTGTAGCGCAAGGCTCATGAGTAGGATTAATAACGCCATCCTGTTGCTTAACGGATGACGGCTAACGCCTGTCAGCTTATCTTTTTCCCTGCCTTACCCGCACGATTACTGAATAACCCCACAGAGGGTAAGTTGCCGAACGCCTGACAATGCCCGATAATACGCCGGTTTTATTGTGTAGGCACTGTAATGAGCGAATATGTATTACTGTTTGTTGGCACGATTCTGGTCAACAACTTCGTACTGGTGAAATTCCTGGGTCTATGCCCATTCATGGGCGTGTCCAAAAAACTGGAAGCCGCTATCGGCATGGGGTTTGCTACCACATTTGTGATGACGATAGGGTCGGTATTTTCCTGGCTGGTCAACACCTATGTCTTGCTGCCGCTAAACCTGCTCTACCTGCGCACGCTGGCTTTCATTCTGGTGTTTGCCGTCGTGGTACAATTCACCGAACTGGCGGTACGCAAAACCAGCCCGGCGCTATACCGCTTACTGGGTATCTTCTTGCCACTGATCACCACCAATTGCGCCGTCCTTGGGGTGGCATTGTTAAGCGTCAATCAGTCGCACAATTTCCTGCAATCCACCATCTATGGATTCAGTGCTGCCGTCGGCTTTTCACTGGTATTGGTGTTATTTGCTGCACTGCGTGAGCGCCTTGCGGTCGCTGATGTACCGGCGCCGTTCCGGGGCTCATCGATTGCACTGGTGACTGCAGGGCTCATGTCGCTGGCCTTTATGGGCTTTACCGGGTTGGTGAAACTGTGATGAACACTATCGGAATGGCCATTGTCGCTCTCAGCGCACTGGCGATAGTGTCCGGGCTCATTCTGGGATTCGCTTCCCGGCGTTTTCGCGTGGAGGCCGACCCGGTAGTCGAACATCTGGAAGCGATGCTGCCACAGAGCCAGTGTGGTCAGTGTGGCTATCCGGGGTGCAGACCTTATGCTGAAGCTATCGCCCTCAATGGCGAGCTCATCAACAAATGCGTACCGGGCGGAGAGCCGCTGATGCTCAAGCTGGCGGAGCGTCTGAACATCGAACCGCAACCGCTGGATGCCGATACGCCGCAAAAACCAGAACCTCAGGTCGCCTGGATAGACGAAGCGAACTGCATCGGTTGTACCAAATGTATTCAGGCCTGCCCGGTCGACGCCATTATCGGCTCCACGCGTGCCGTTCATACCGTCATCCGTGATCTGTGCACCGGTTGCAACCTGTGTGTGGCCCCCTGCCCGACGGATTGTATTGACTTAAGACCTTTAGCGCCGACAACCGCCAACTGGAAATGGAATCTCGACGCCATTCCGGTGCGTGTCATTCAGGCGGAAAACCGTGTGATCGAAAACCATGTTTAAGCTGTTCGCCGCCTTTAGAAAAGACAGAATCTGGGATTTTGCGGGCGGGATTCATCCTCCGGAAATGAAAACCCAATCCAGTCAGGTACCCCTACGGCAAGCGCCTATGCCTGACTATCTGATTATCCCGCTCAAGCAACATCTTGGCCCGGAAGGCGACCTGTGCGTCAACGTCGGTGACAAAGTACTCCGAGGGCAACCGTTGACGCGTGGCTTTGGCCGTATGCTGCCAGTGCATGCACCGACCTCCGGCACCGTGCATGCTATCCGTCAGCATATGAGCAACCATCCCTCCGGGTTGACGGAACTGAGCATCATTATTATCCCAGATGGGTTAGACCGCTGGTGTGAACGCCGTAAGCTGGTCGACTATCGTCAGGCAACAGCGTCTGAGCTGGTGGAGCATCTACATCAAGCCGGTATCGCCGGGCTGGGTGGCGCAGGTTTCCCCACCGCCGCCAAATTACAGGGCGGCCTGCGCGGCATCGAGACCCTGATCATCAATGCCGCTGAATGCGAGCCCTATATCACCGCCGACGACCGGCTGATGCAAGAGTGCGCACAGGAAATTGCACAAGGGGTCGATATTCTTGACCACCTGCTACAACCGCAACGCATCCTGCTGGGTATTGAAGACAACAAGCCGGAAGCCATCAGAGCACTACGTGTTGCGCTGGTGGATTACCCGCGCATTCAAATGCGCGTCATTCCCACCAAATATCCGTCTGGCGGCGCCAAACAACTAACCCGAATTCTGACGGGCAAAGAAGTGCCATTCGGCAAGCATTCAGCGTCTATTGGCGTGCTGATGCAAAATGTCGGCACGGCCTATGCTATCAAACGCGCGGTTATTGATGGTGAACCGTTAACTGAGCGTGTCGTCACCCTCACCGGCGATGCCTTGCGCCAGCCGGGTAACGTTTGGGTACGGCTGGGAACACCGGTACGTCATTTGCTGCGTCATGCTGGTTATCACGTCACCACCACTCAACCCATGGTCATTATGGGCGGGCCGCTGATGGGGTTCACCCTGCCCGCACTGGACGTGCCAATCATCAAGACCAGTAACTGTATTCTGGCCCCTGCCCGCGATGAAATTCAGGTGCAGGAAGAGGAGCAGGCTTGTATTCGTTGCAGCAAGTGCGCCGATGCCTGTCCGGCCGGGCTGCTACCGCAGCAACTCTACTGGTTTAGCCGGGGACAAGAGCACGAGAAAGCGCGCCAGCACCACCTGTTCGATTGTATCGAATGCGGTGCCTGCGCCTATGTTTGCCCCAGCAATATCCCGTTGGTGCAATATTACCGCCAGGAAAAAGCCGAGATTCAGGCGCTGAGTCAGGAATCCCGCAAAGCCGCCGAAGCGAAAGCGCGCTTTGATGCTCGTCAGGCCCGACTGGAGCGTGAAAAGCGCTCGCGTGAACAACGGCATAAACAGGCCGCTGCCAGTGTCGCCGCTACCGATAAAAGCGCCGTGATGGCCGCGCTGGAAAGAGTTCGAAACAAACAGGCCACCGCCGTTAAACCCGACATTCGCATTGAGCCGGGGCAGTTGCCGGACAACAGTACCGTTATTGCCGCCCGCGAGGCGCGCAAAGCGCAGTTACGTGAACGGCAGGCGGAAAAAGCACTGGATACCACGCACGACAATACCCCAAAAGCTGCCGTAGCTGCCGCTATCGCGCGCGTGCAAGCCCGTCAGGCTGAGGCAATGCGCGTTACCACCGTTGATATTACAACCAGCGGTATCACAACCACTGATGCTGAAACAAGCGACGCAAACGACAAGCTCGACCCACGTAAAGCGGCAGTCGCGGCTGCCATTGCTCGGGTAAAAGCTCGTAAAGCGGCACACTCTGATCATACCGAAGACACTGATAACTCCGAATACGTGACAACGTCACAGGATATTTCACCATCTACGGCAAGCGCATCCCCCGAAAGTCGTCTCACGACTACACCGACTGGCTCGCCCCAGAACGACAACCTCGACCCACGTAAAGCGGCGGTCGCCGCTGCTATAGCTCGGGTTAAAGCCCGTAAAGCGGCACTATCTGATAGCACCGGACAGGCCGACAGCACCGAGAGTGTGACAACGTCACCTGAAGCATCCCCATTAACGGCAGTCACCGCTCCCGACAGTGCTCTCACTGCTGCACCGGGCGACGCCACCCAGAACGACAGCCTCGACCCGCGCAAAGCCGCCGTCGCCGCCGCTATCGCCCGGGTTAAAGCACGTAAAGCCGCCGCATTGTCGGCATCGCAAGAGGATTAAATGGCTTTTAGAATCGCACCCTCACCGTTTACCCATAACCGCCAGTCCACCCGCGCGATTATGCGTTGGGTCCTGCTCGCCTGTGTGCCCGGCATCGTAGCGCAAGTCTGGTTTTTCGGGTACGGCAACCTGATTCAATTGGCACTGGCCAGCATCACCGCGCTTTTTACCGAATCGGTCATCCTGGCCTTGCGAAAACGCCCGGTGCTGGAAACACTGCTGGACAGTTCCGCGCTGTTAACCGCAGTATTACTGGCCGTCAGTTTGCCGCCGTTTACCCCCTGGTGGATGGTGATATTAGGAACAACCTTCGCGATTATTATCGCCAAGCAGTTGTATGGCGGACTGGGGCAAAACCCGTTTAACCCCGCGATGATAGGTTATGTTGTTCTGTTGATTTCCTTTCCAGTACAAATGACCAGTTGGCTACCGCCACAGGGATTGCAGGCATCCCCTGTCGGTTTTCAGGATGCGCTGATGGCTATCTTTACCGGCCATGGCACAGCAGGCCAGACTATCCAGCAACTGCTCCAGGGTGTCGATGGTATTAGTCAGGCGACGCCGCTTGATGCCTTCAAAACTGGCTTGCGCAGCGGCCATCAACCCGATGTGTTGTTGCATCAGCCGTTATTCAGCGGCGTAGTGGGCGCCTTAGGCTGGCAATGGATTAATCTGGCTTTTTTGGCCGGTGGCCTGTTTATGCTGTTGATACGGGTCATCCACTGGCAGATCCCGTTGAGCTTCCTGCTAGCGTTGTCCTTATGCGCGCTGGCTGGCTGGCATCTTCATCCAGAGATCAGCGCCCCGCCGCTGCTGCATCTGTTTTCCGGTGCCACGATGTTGGGCGCGTTCTTCATCGCGACCGATCCGGTAACGGCGTCGACCACCCCCAAGGGTCGTCTGATATTCGGTGCGCTGATCGGCATACTGGTATGGACCATTCGAACCTACGGTGGTTATCCCGATGGTGTAGCCTTCGCGGTATTACTGGCCAACATTACCGTGCCACTGATTGATTATTTCACCAAACCGCGCGCTTATGGCCATCGTTAAGGACGGATTATGTTGCTGACCACAATGCGTCGCCATGCGACTACACTGGCCTTGTTTGCCGCGTTCACTACCGGATTGACGGCGCTGGTCAACTATCTGACTGAAAGCACCATTTCACAGCAGGTCATCGCGCAACAGCGCGCCCTGCTTGATCAGGTACTGCCTGCCAATCGGTATAACAACAATCTGCTTAGCGAATGTTATCTGGTGACTGACCCGGCGTTGGGTTCCACTTCACCGCACCACGTGTATATCGCGCGCCAAGACGGCACCCCCGTGGCGGCCGCACTGGAAAGTACCGCGCCAGACGGTTATTCCGGCGCAATCCACCTGCTGATTGGTGCGGACTTTCATGGTAACGTGCTGGGAACTCGTGTTACCGAACATCATGAAACCCCTGGGCTGGGGGATAAGATCGATATTCGTATTTCCAACTGGATAACTGGTTTTACCGGCCAGACGATAACGGGTCCGCAGGACAGTCGCTGGGCGGTGAAAAAAGACGGTGGCCAGTTTGACCAATTTACCGGTGCCACCATTACCCCGCGCGCGGTGGTGAACGCAGTGAAACGCAGCGTGTTGTTTTTGCAGACCTTGCCGCCGCGTTTATCCAGCCTGACGCCATGTGGAGAGAAATAATGAACCAGACAAAGGAACTGGCCTTACAAGGGTTGTGGAAAAACAACTCTGCGCTGGTACAACTGCTGGGGCTCTGCCCGTTGCTGGCTGTCACCTCAACGGCCACCAACGCACTCGGGCTTGGGCTTGCGACCACACTGGTGCTGACTTGCACCAACATAGCCGTTTCAGCGTTGCGCCGCTGGGTGCCGGGCGAAATTCGTATTCCGATTTACGTTATGCTGATCGCCTCGGTGGTCACCATCGTGCAAATGCTGATCAATGCTTACGCCTATGGGTTATATCAGTCGCTGGGCATTTTTATCCCGTTGATCGTGACCAATTGCATCGTGATTGGGCGGGCGGAAGCGTTCGCATCCAAAAATACGGTGATACTGTCCGCGCTGGATGGATTGTTCATGGGGCTCGGGGCCACCAGTGCACTGTTTGTACTGGGGGCGATACGAGAAATCCTTGGCAACGGTACCGTGTTTGATGGCGCTGACCTGCTGCTGGGCAGTTGGGCACGGGTACTGCGCGTTGAGGTGGTACACATGGATTCGCCGTTCCTGCTGATGATTCTGCCACCCGGCGCGTTTATCGGGCTGGGAATGATGCTGGCCGGTAAGTACCTTATCGACGAGAAACGTAAACAGCGCCAGGCCCGTACGGTACGCCCCACCGTCATCGGTTCATCACAGACGTTAGCGGAATAATATGAACAAAGAGAAACGGATTGCCATTCTTAGCCGCCTGCGGGATAACAATCCCCATCCGACTACCGAGCTAGCATTCAACTCGCCGTTTGAGTTGCTCATTTCGGTACTGCTGTCCGCACAGGCAACCGATGTGAGCGTTAACAAGGCAACGGCAAAACTCTACCCGATCGCGAATACGCCACAGGCCATGCTGGACTTAGGTGTGGAAGGTGTAAAGGCGTATATCAAAACCATTGGGTTATTCAACAGCAAGGCAGAGAACATCATCAAAACCTGCCGCATTCTGCTGGAACAACATCAGGGTCAGGTGCCGGAAGACCGTGCCGCGTTGGAAGCGCTTCCTGGCGTGGGGCGTAAAACCGCCAATGTCGTATTGAATACCGCCTTTGGCTGGCCCACTATCGCGGTCGATACGCATATTTTTCGTGTCTGCAATCGCACCCATTTCGCACCGGGCAAAAACGTCGAGCAGATAGAAGAAAAATTACTGAAATACGTCCCGGCTGAATTTAAAGTCGACTGCCACCACTGGCTGATTCTCCACGGCCGTTATACCTGTGTCGCCCGTAAACCACGTTGCGGCGCATGCCTGATAGAAGACCTGTGCGAATACAAAGAAAAAGTCGATATCTGACCGACAACAGCGCTTTCCTATCATGATAAGGGCAGGTTTTCACCTGCCCTTATGCTTGTCATACCATGTTGTGTCATACGTTATTGACATCGCCACGGATGGCAATCGAGTGCACAATCGACGGTTATTTTATCGGTAGCGTCACATCCTTGAACATGGCTTCGATTTCTTCATTGGAGCGCAGCGCAATCGCGGTATCGACCACATCTCGCGTCAGGTGTGGTGCAAAACGATGAATAAAATCGTACATGTAACTGCGCAGGAACGTGCTACGACGAAACCCGATTTTTGTCGTGCTATAGCTAAACAGGTTATCGGCGTTGATCGCCACCAGATCAGGATCACTGGTTGGTGTCACTGCCATATTGGCGATAACACCAACACCCAGCCCCAGACGGACATAGGTTTTAATCACATCGGCATCGGTGGCGGTAAACACAATGCGCGGCGTCAGCCCGGCCCGATTGAACGCGGTATCCAGTTCTGAACGGCCGGTAAAACCAAAGGTATAGGTAACAATCGGATAAGCGGCCAGCTCCTCAATACTGATCTGGGATTTTCCCGCCAACGGATGATCGGGTTTCACAACCACCGCACGGTTCCAGTGATAGCACGGCAGCATGATCAGGTCTTCATACAAATGCAGCGCCTCAGTGGCAATGGCGAAATCCGCCGTACCCTTTGCCACCGCCTCGGCAATTTGCATGGGCGAGCCCTGATGCATATGCAACGACACGCGTGGATAACGCTCGATAAACCCTTTAATCACGTCAGGTAGTGCATAACGCGCCTGAGTATGGGTCGTTGCAACATACAGCGAACCTTTATCCGGATAGGTATGCTCACCAGCGACAGCCTTGATGGCATCGACCTTGGACAGGACTTCTCGGGCAATACGGATGATTTCCTGTCCGGCGGGTGTCACTTGCGTTAAATGTTTTCCGCTGCGTGCAAAAATCTGAATACCCAGCTCATCTTCCAGCATCCGAACTTGTTTACTGATCCCCGGCTGCGAGGTATACAACCCCTCGGCAGTGGAGGAAACGTTCAGATTGTGATTAACAACTTCAACGATATAACGAAGCTGTTGCAGTTTCATAAGTTATCCCATTCCGTAATATGTCATGCGCGGCGGCATCTGTGTTATTGACGTTATCTGCGTTGACAAGGTGGTGACAGCTCAATGCAACGGTGTAGATTCCCGCCATGTAATAAATGCCATTTAATCATAAAAAAATATTTTTTATAACCATTTCCCATATTGGTTAGACAGTACTGGCACTGGAAAACGGATTTTTATTTCCTTTTTTGTTATCGGCTGCCTGCGGATGATATTCATGATTCATGGATCAAAAAAGCCAGCCTGTGCAGGCTGGCTTAAGGTAATGTAACCGTAACCACTGGGAAAAAATGCGGTTTTAGTCAATTTATCGGCACAATTAACGGCTGGCCTCTGCCCATTTGCCGTCAACATAGAACGCCGACCATCCCGTTGCCTTTCCTTCTTTTTCAGAAGAAACATACTGTTGTTTGGTCTTACGGCTAAACCGCACCAGCGTTTTATTGCCTTCCGGGTCGGTTACCGGCGCATCAGCCAGATAACGCAGTTTTTCCGGCAGGCGATCGCGGAAACGCACCAGCTCTTCCACCAACGGCGCACGGGTTTCCCGTGATTTCGGGAACGTATTGGCCGCCAGGAACACACCGGCAGCGCCGTCGCGCAGTACAAAATACGCGTCGGACTTTTCACACGCCAGTTCCGGCAGTGGTACCGGGTCTTCTTTCGGCGGGGCCACTTCACCGTTACGCAGAATTTTACGGGTATTACCACAGGTCTCGTTGGTACAGGCCATGTACTTGCCGAAACGCCCCATCTTCAGGTGCATTTCCGAACCGCACTTCTCACACTCAACGACCGGGCCGTCATACCCCTTAAGCCGGAACTCGCCGTGTTCAATCTCATAGCCATCGCAGGATGGGTTGTTACCGCATACATGCAGTTTACGCTGATTGTCGATGAGGTAACTGTCCATCGCCGTACCGCATTTCGAACAACGGCGACGAGCACGCAGCGCATTGGTCTCGGCCTCATCACCTTCCAGCACGTTCAGCACTTCTGCTTCCGGGATCAGGTTGATGGTGGTTTTGCAGCGCTCTTTCGGCGGCAACGCATAACCCGAGCACCCCAGAAACACCCCGGTACTGGCGGTTCGAATACCCATCTTACGACTACAGGTCGGGCAATCAATGCTGGTCAGCACCATCTGATTCGGCTTCATCCCGCCTTCATCCGGCTCCAGCTCGGCGGTTTCCAGTTGCTTGCTGAATTCAGCAAAGAATTCATCCAGCACGGCTTTCCATTCGGCCTGGCTGTTGGCAACCAGATCAAGGCTGTTCTCCATACGCGCGGTGAAATCATAATTCATCAACTCGCGGAAGTTATCTTCCAGCCGGTCGGTGACGATTTCCCCCATTTTTTCCGCATAGAAACGACGATTTTCTACCCGGACATAACCACGATCCTGAATCGTAGAAATGATAGCGGCATAGGTGGAAGGACGGCCGATGCCGCGCTTTTCCAGTTCCTTAACCAGCGAAGCCTCGCTGTAACGTGCCGGTGGCTTGGTAAAATGCTGGCTTGGCAACAATTTTTCCAGTGACAACGCTTGTCCCACATCGACAGTCGGCAGCGTCCGGTCTTCATCGCTCTTGCGTAATGCCGGCATCACTTTCGTCCAGCCATCAAAACGCAGGGTACGCCCTTTGGCGCGCAGTTGATAATCCCCGGCACTGACCAACAGTGTCGTGGAGTCATACTGGGCCGGTGTCATCTGACACGCCACGAATTGCCGCCAAATCAGTTGGTACAGCTTTTGTGCATCAGCTTCCATGTCTTTAAGCTGGTCAGCCAGCACCTTGACATCAGAAGGACGGATCGCTTCGTGCGCTTCCTGTGAATTTTCCTTGCTGGTGTACAGGTTAGCGGCATCCGGCAGATAGCGTTTACCAAATTCACTCTGGATATAATCACGCGCCATCGTCAGCGCATCCTGACTCAGGTTCGTGGAGTCGGTACGCATGTAGGTGATGTGACCGGCTTCATACAGTCGCTGCGCCATCATCATGGTTTTTTTCACGCCAAAGCCCAGACGGGTGCTGGCGGCTTGTTGCAGCGTAGAGGTAATAAAGGGAGCGCCCGGTTTGCTGCTGGTCGGTTTGTCTTCCCGCTCAGCGACCACATAGCTGGCTTTTTCCAACAGGCTGAGCGCCGCCTGTGTCTGTGCCTGATTTACCGGACGGAAGGGTTTACCCTGATGATGCGTTACCTGCATCTGCAATGCCGTCTCGGCATTCGCCAGCAGATCGGCGTGCAACTCCCAGTATTCTTCCGGAACAAACGCTTTGATTTCACGCTCGCGTTCCACTACCAGACGCACCGCCACTGACTGCACTCGTCCGGCAGACAATCCGCGGGCAATTTTCTTCCACAACAACGGCGATACCATGTACCCCACCACGCGATCCATAAAACGGCGTGCTTGTTGGGCATTAACACGGTTGATATTCAGTTCGCCCGGTTTTTCGAACGCCTGACGAATGGCATTCTTGGTGATTTCGTTAAACACCACACGGCTAAAACGCTTGTCATCACCACCGATAATTTCCCGCAGGTGCCACGCAATGGCTTCCCCTTCGCGGTCAAGGTCGGTTGCGAGGTAGATGTGGTCGGCATTCTGTGCCAACGTTTTTAACTCTGAGACCACTTTTTCCTTGCCGGGCAGGATCTCATAATGGGCTTGCCAGCCATGGTACGGATCAACGCCCATGCGATTAACCAGTGCGGTTTTTTCATCTTTTTTGACCGCTTTCTTGGCCTTCTCGCCACTTTTGGCTTTCTCGGCGGAGCCTTCAGCGCCTTTCTTGCTCGCGGAACCCGAACCGCTGGTCGGCAAGTCACGTACATGCCCTACGCTGGACTTCACCACGTAGTCATTGCCAAGGTACTTATTAATCGTTTTGGCCTTTGCCGGGGACTCGACGATAACGAGAGCTTTACCCATAATATATTGTTACCTACTGAATTCTTTGAAAAAAGAAAAAATTTTCTCAGTTATTCGCTCTGGCTTTCCAGCCGGCGTAGCCTGAACCATCACGGTTGCGGGAAAATCGTTTTTTTAACGCGGCGACGGTGCGCCGCACGCATTCACTGCGCCGCAACCCTATGATCAATCAGGATTATTCTTTACTGCATCTCACTCATCGGCAACCGGTTCCATCCCGGCATAACGTAATTTTTCTGCCCGACGATGCAAAATCCCACACTCTACCTGATAAATAGCACCACGCAACCTAATTAGCATGTAAAACCGGTTTTCGCCAATCATTACTCTTGTGTTTATCGGCAAAGTAGTGAATAAAAATCAGTCAATTTGCGCTAAATCCCGCTCAGACGCTACAATAGCGCCAGAAAAACTAGGGTTACTTGCAGGAGAGAAAGACCATGCCTGGTTTTATACACATAAATGAAGAAAAAACACCGATTAGCCGCGAAGCCCTGTTACAGGAAGCCAATGCGCTGATTCAGAATCACGACGATTACCTGCATGGCATGATCGCCAATGCAGTCGAACAAAAAAATGGCGTACTGGTGTTTCGTGGCGAGTACTTTCTCGATAGCGATGGGCTCCCGACGAACAAAACCACAGCCGTGTTCAATATGTTCAAACATCTGGCGCACGTCTTATCAGAAAAATATCAGCTTGTTGATTAATACCAACCTTGCACCGGGAGCACACCGCCCGGTGCATCTTCGGTGTTGCAACTCTTCGGTGTTTTTAGTCTTCCCGGTTCACATGCCCTGTGGCATTCACCAATATTATCCTTTGCGCATTCGCGGTTATCCGCCGTCAGCCATGCTATGACCCTATGTTTTAGGCCGTAATAATGGAGAATGGCAACGCTACCATTAACAACACCCAAATAATTAAAAAAGAAATATAATAGACTTAATTTAAAAAGATATTATTTAAAGAGTAGCCATTCTTAAAAAGACAGAAAACATTTCACAACAAATATTGCGATTTATTTACAGAACAAAAATCATTATTTATACTCTCGAGCGATGCCTTATTGGCATCCATTAAAAATCATTTATGGAGAGTGTTATGAAAAAGCAATTTGGATTGCCTTTACTATTGTCACTCGCAGCAATTTTTAGTCATGGCAGTTATTCTCAGACCCTTAATAATACCAATGAGGCAGGACCACCTATTGAATTAGGTCTGACAGCGTTTGAATCACTGGAAAGTACAAGTCCGCTGTCTGCGGCCAGAGATACATCTCGCACCTCACAATCTGGCGCTTTACGAGCACCTGCCCCGGCCTTGTCTAGAGTTACCGTGTATGCTGTTGGTTCATCAAGTTGTGGCTGGGAATACATGACATCTGTTGGTCAGTCATCAACTACCTGTGATCACGGCGGTGCTCAACTAAGAGTGGCGGTGCAGGAAATTGGTTACGGCAGTAATCCAATTGCCTGGATGAATGGCAACTTATTACCCCGTTCAGCCAATTATCAAACTGACACCATTTGTGTTGTTGGGAATCAATACACATTCCCTTGTCCAGCGGGATATAACGTTGTTGGTTGGATGTACTATTATAACCTGGATGGAACTGATAACGGTCAGTTCAAATTCCAGGACACATCCACCAATGCCCCCATAAATACATTATTCACACAAACCTATATTAAATAACTCGCTATCTGAACAGCCCACCCGGGCTGTTTTTCACAGATAAAAACCTGTCACTAGTCTAATCTACCCGCCACCAACATAACAATAAATCAACCTTATTGTATGCACGTCATACATCAAGTTGTAGATGCAATGACTTTCCTGCAACTCGAATTATTTAGGGTATATAAAATCATAGTCCGAAAGTCAGAAAAATAAAAAATCCATAGTTCATATAGGCGACTATGGATAAAAAAGCAGCCAACATAGCAAAATTACTGACGAAATCGCTCAGTGCGTTTTCCCGCCAACTTACGCACGAACATCGGTCATCAGACTCTGCCCCTGTAAACGACGTAACGCATCGATCGTACCTTGTAGATTATCCGCACTTTGGCGATCATTGAGTGACAATGCGACAGCCATATTCTGTTGCAAGCGATTAAATACGTTCATCGGCTGCTCTGCATTTGAATACCCCAGAGAAGAAGCCCCCAGTCCGCCCGCAGTAGACAGTTCAGTAGAAGCCATCATGCCAACTAGCGGTGTTGTTTGATCAAGATCCAGTTGACCGCTGCGAATCAGGCGATTGACGGATTCATGTAGAGCAGTTGGCGTAATATGAGTAAAATCATAAGCCTCAGTCTGCACCGTGGTCGACTGGCTAGTCGGAGACACCGAACTCATATTCGCGGCCAGCAACGCAGCAAATGCCGACACGTCCTCTTTACGATGAGTAGCGTTATTTATCTGAGAGCGCTGATTCGCCAACAGGCTATATTCTCCAGTATCAATTTTCATCACACCTCCTTACGTCTATGATGGGAAGCAAAAGTCACCAGACCTGTTGGCAACATTTTGCAGACATCTGGATTGTCGGTTTAACCTTCATATCTTATGAAAACCGAAATTACAATCCATAAGAAATAATAAACAATTTAACTGGTTTTATCTAGTTTTAGTGAAAAAACCAGTTAACCATTCAAAATTTGAAATAAAACTAATTGAACGTGTAAGGTGGGCCACTAATAACATTAAAAATTATAATGGATTGAAAAATACAGTAATCTTGAATAGGAATGCCATACTCAGCAATAAAACTCAACGTACTGGACATAAAAGTCGTGATAAATCACAAGAAACCGATTTACCCACCTATCCGGCACGCCAAAATACACTGATGGTATTGATACAAAGGCAATACGCGGACAGGCAGGTCAAACAACCGACTTACAGGTGGGGATGATTTCCTCGTTGCCACCACCGCAGCATCAGACGTTCCAGCGCATCACTGGTACTGCCGGTTAACCGGTCCAACAGACGCTTGCGGCGGGTATAGCGTACCGCCAATACTTCGTGGTTTTCCATTTCAGCAATCAGTAGGTCGTCACTGGTGCCAATAGCATCCACCAGCCCCATGTCCTTCGCCTGTGTACCAAACCAGTGCTCACCGGTTGCGACCGATTCAATATCCAACGACGGGCGCATCTCGCTGACAAACTGTTTAAATAGCAGATGCGTTTCATTTAATTCCTGACGGAATTTTTCCCGCCCTTCATCCGTGTTTTCACCAAACAGCGTCAGTGTGCGTTTGTACTGGCCCGCCGTATGCAATTCCACATCAATATCTTTATTCTTCAATAACCGATTGAAGTTCGGGATTTGTGCCACCACGCCAATCGACCCGACAATAGCGAACGGCGCCGCCACGATACGATCCGCCACGCATGCCATCATATAGCCGCCGCTGGCCGCCACTTTGTCCACCGCTACGGTCAGGCGAATACCACGCTGCCGGATACGTTGTAACTGGGACGCAGCCAGCCCGTAGCCATGCACAACACCGCCTGGGCTTTCCAGGCGTAGCAACACTTCATCTTCCGGTCGAGCCACCGCCAGCACCGCCGACACTTCTTCTCGCAGCGAACTGACTTCGCCCGCGTCCATACTGCCGTTAAAATCGAGCACATATAAGCACGGGCGAGCGGATTTCTCCTCGCCACGTTTGGCTCGCTTCTTTTCCTGTTTGGCGGTTTCCTTATCTTCTTTTTTTTGTTTTTTCTCCAGCAGGTTACGCTCGGTGTCGCTCATAGCAGCAGAGCGCATCTCCTGCCGCATCTCACGGTATTGTTCGCCCAGATTAATCACCTGCAGTTCGCCTTTACGATGGCGTTTACGCTGCGTCATACCGACTGTCAGCACCACCAATGCGCCGATCGCGACGACAAGGGTGACGACTTTTGCCAGGAATAAACCATACTGAGAAAGTAATTCCACAAATACCGCCTTCATTGACCAATGTGATATATGACGTTGATTCTCAAACAACCATTACGGTTTACAGCGCGGGGCGCCGAGCTTCTAACCTAACGTATGACAAGCGTGATGGCGATGATCTTTATATATAAATTGAACTTTCCGCTGCTTTTTGCTGCGCAGTCTGTGAGAAAGCCGGACCTTCTGATTGAAAACACCTATTGTTTCAGGCATAAAAAAACCATGATGGCTTTTTAGGAACACCGCATCATCCACGAATGATGACAGCCAGAGGACACTGTTTTGCATTACCAACCGAAAAAAGATTTGTTGCAACACCGTATTATTCTGGTCACGGGTGCCGGTGACGGCATTGGACGCGAGGCCGCGCTGACCTACGCACGTCATGGTGCAAGCATGGTGTTGCTGGGACGTACCGAGAGTAAATTGCGGGACGTGGAACAACAAATCCTGCAAGAGTGCGGGACCCACAGTTATCTCATCCCCTGCGATATGCTGACCGCCAGCCACCATGACTTTGTGCAGATAGCCGGACAGCTTGGTCAGGCGCTACCGCGGCTCGATGGCGTGCTACACAATGCCGGTCTGCTGGGTGACATTGTGCCGATGGCTGAACAATCCGCTACCGTCTGGCACCAGGTCATGCAGGTTAACGTTAACGCGACTTTTATGCTGACACAGGCGTTATTGCCGTTGCTGCTGAAATCCGCCACTCCGTCGCTTATTTTCACCAGTTCCAGTGTGGGTCGTCAGGGGCGTGCTAACTGGGGGGCTTATTCGGTCTCCAAATTTGCGACTGAAGGCATGATGCAGGTGCTGGCCGAGGAGTATCGCAACCGCAACCTGCGGGTCAATTGCATCAATCCTGGTGGTACTCGTACCCCGATGCGCGCTGCCGCATTCCCCAATGAAGATCCGAACAAGCTCAAAACGCCAGCGGATATTATGCCGCTTTACCTCTATCTGATGGGGGATGACAGCCGCCGTAAGACCGGCATGAGCTTTGACGCACAACCCGACCGCAAACCCGGCCCAGCCGAATGATGCAACACACAATGGAACAAAGGGTATCCGCTTATGAGTGATGATCGTCACCAGCAACGTCAGCAGCGACTAAAAGAAAAAGTCGACGCCCGCATCGCCGCCGCTACTGATGTCCGTGGCATTCTGATGGTATTCACCGGTAACGGTAAAGGAAAAACCACGGCGGCCTTCGGCACGGTAACCCGGGCTGTCGGACACGGACTGAAAGCTGGCGTCATCCAGTTCATTAAAGGTGAATGGCCTAACGGCGAAAAGAATCTGCTACAGCAGCATGGGGTGGAGTTTCAGGTGATGGCGACCGGCTTTACCTGGGACACACAAAACCGCCAGACAGACACCGAAGCCGCCCAGCGTGTGTGGCAGCATGGCCTGCGTATGCTGGCCGATGACTCGCTCGATCTGGTGGTGCTGGATGAACTGACCTATATGTTGAGCTACGATTATCTGCCGCTGAACGATGTTATGACTGCACTACAGCAGAGGCCAGCGCATCAGAGCGTAATCATTACCGGCCGGGGTTGTCACCGCGACCTGCTGGAACTGGCGGATACCGTAACGGAAATGCGGCCGGTGAAACATGCCTTTGATGCCGGGATTCAAGCCCAGCAAGGAATTGACTGGTAGATATCAGGAAAGAACAACAGCAAAGAGGCTGCGCCAGTCGGCACAGCCTCAGACAAACCAATCAACCGTTGCGCTTCGGCGCACTGCGACGGTTACCAGACGGACGACTCGCTGCGCCCGTCTGTCCATGGCGTTTCACCGCACGGCGTATCTGGTTAGCCTTCACCCGACGGCGCTCACGCTCCACCGGCAGCTTACTGACCGTCTCTGGCGTCAGTTGCACCAGTTCACGCAAGTAGTTAACGTCAGCCAGCGGCATCTCCGTCCAGCCACCACGGGGTAACCCTTTCGGTAATTGAATATCGCCATAACGCACACGGATCAGACGACTCACCTGTACACCCACCGCTTCCCACAAACGACGTACTTCGCGGTTACGGCCTTCCGTCAGGGTGACGTTGTACCATTGATTCAGCCCTTCACCACCTTGATAACGAATCGCACGGAATGCCGCCGGGCCATCTTCCAGTTGAACGCCTTTACTCAATTGACGAATTTTATCATCACCCACTTCGCCAAAGACGCGTACGGCATACTCACGCTCGACTTCACGGCTAGGGTGCATCAGACGGTTAGCCAGCTCACCATCCGTTGTAAACAGCAGCAGGCCAGAGGTATTCACATCAAGACGCCCTACTGCCACCCAACGGTATCCCTGAATGCGCGGCAGACGATCAAACACCGTCGGTCGGCCTTCCGGGTCGCTGCGGGTACAGAGTTCCCCTTCCGGCTTGTAATACATTAATACACGGCAGACAGCTTCTTCAGTTTCACGAACTGACACCACATGTCCGTCGATACGAATTTTGGTCGCCCGGGTAACCTCAACGCGATCCCCCAACGTGGCAATCTTGCCGTCAACGCTAATGCGCCCGGCTTCAATCATACTTTCAATTTCGCGGCGTGAACCGTGCCCTGCACGCGCCAGCACTTTCTGTAGCTTTTCGCTCATTGAGCAACCTCTGATGTCGCCTTCACAGGCGTCGGGGGGAATGTCATTGATGACCAGAAATGCGTTAACTCATTAAAAATAAAGAGTTAACGCAGAATAGTGTGATTATACCTTGATTCAACCCATTTGTATGCCAAATGTTAGCGGCAATAGGCCTGATACCCGCGCCTGACCGTAGGTTTATTGCCAGAATAACGTATTACAGGAGACCGATTACAAAAACGGCGTTACATCCCCCGTGCCTTCGCGTACCACCACCGGTACATCTTCGGTCAGATCAATAACCGTGGTGGGCTGTTGCCCCAAAAAACCGCCGTGAATAATCAAATCCACCCGTTTACCCAGCTGTTCCTGAATTTCTTCCGGATCAGATTCGGCAAAATCGTTACCCGGCAGCATCAGCGTGGTTGACATTAACGGCTCATTTAGCACCGACAGCAAGTCCAACGCAATCGGGTTAGACGGCACACGCATACCAATGGTTTTGCGCTTATCGTTCATCAGGCGACGTGGCACTTCTTTGGTTGCCTTGAGAATAAACGTGTAATTACCCGGCGTATTATTTTTAATCAAGCGAAACGCGGCATTATCCACATACGCATAGGAGGACAACTCTGACAGGTCGCGGCACATCAGCGTGAAGTTATGGTTTTGGTCCAGCTCGCGAATACGGCAAATACGCTCCATCGCCGCTTTGTCTTCCAGCATACACCCCAGCGCGTACCCTGAATCGGTGGGATAAACGATAACACCGCTTTTACGCAGGATTTCCACCGTCTGGTTAATCAGACGCGGTTGCGGGTTCTGCGGATGAATATAGAAAAACTGACTCATGCTACATCCTCTGTCTTCTGAAAACGCGCCACTCTCAGGCCAACGACTACAACAGGAGAGACACGCTACAAAAAGCTGTATGAATACCGAGCGGGACGAATACGAAACCGATATAACGTCATCAATCCAGGTCACTGTCACTCTCAACGAGCCAGCACGACGTACCAACAACTGTCACCGTAACGCCGTAACAGCAACGGTGTAACCGTTGTTACCCACAGCGTGGTAACTTAGACCGCCAACGCCGGGTGCTGCCAGACTGGCTCCACGCCCGCAGGCAGCCACAATTTTCGACCCAACTCTATCCAGGCACAGGGTTGATGAAAATCCGACCCCTGCGACCCCAGCAAATGATAGTCGTGCGCATAACGCGCCAGTTGTGAACGCTCATCCGGCGCCTGCTGACATTGAGCAATTTCCATCGCTTCCCCGCCACAATCGGCAACATGCCCGATCAGGCGTTTGAGCCATTTGGTGGTCAGATCGTAACGGCCGGGATGCGCCAACACCGCCACCCCGCCCGACTGACGGATAGCGTCCACGGCTTGTTGTATTGTACACCACTGTGGCGGTACATAGCCGGTTTTCCCTTTCGCCAGGTATTTTTTAAACACCTGGGCGACCGTGTCGGCTTTTCTCTGCTCGACCAGATAGCGAGCAAAATGCCCGCGGGTGATCATGCCGCCTTCCGCCAGCCGCGATGCGCCGGCCAGCGCATCGGGGATAAGCGCCTTTTCCAGCCGATGGGCTATTTGTTCCGCCCGTTGCTGACGGTACTGCACCTGCTGTTGCAGCAACGAGGTCAACGCCGGATGGTCACAATCCATTCCCAGCCCGACGATATGAATTTCGTGATTTTCCCAGACCGTGGAAATCTCAACACCAGTAATCAACCGCAGCGGTAATGCCTGCTGCACAATAGCCGCACGCGCCTGCGCCAACGCGGCCGTGGTGTCGTGATCGGTAATTGCCAACACGCTGACGCGCATACTCACCGCTCGCTGCACCAACTCGGCTGGCGTCAGTAATCCATCAGACGCCGTGGTGTGGCTGTGCAAGTCATACAGGGGAAATGCAGGTGATGCGGGTAACTCATCTGGCACGTCGGGTATCTCGCTGTTTCAGGAAATTTCAGGCGGCATGATGCCATCAACCTGACGAAAAAGGAAAAAAGATCGGTCTATGCCGCCTGCTCTCGCCATCCTGCCATCAGCCACCAGACGTGTCCCCGAAAAAATCCGGTTAAATGTTATTGACTTCCTTTCTGCGTTCCAGTTAACTAGTACACAAGTTCAAGCGTAGCGATAAGCGAGGATATGGCGATGACGGTAACAACCCTGCTCCTGAAAAATCATGCTGGTTGGTGGCGCTTCTCCCTGTTGCGGGCGAAGTGATAACGCATAGCCATTTTCCGACATGCCTATCCTGAAACCCGCTGGTAGCGGGTTTTTTTATGGACAAAATACGAGTAAACATCATGCACACACCACAACCTGAGCTAGAGCTGTTGCGCGTCGACGCCGAATACCGTAACGACCCCAGCGCCACGTTCCACCAATTATGCGGCGCGCGTCCGGCAACGCTGTTGCTGGAGTCTGCCGAGATCGATAGCAAGCAGAATCTGCAGAGCTTGCTGATTGTCGACAGCGCATTGCGCATTACCGCCCTCGGCTCGCAGGTATCCATTCAGGCATTAACAGCTAACGGTGCCTCGCTGTTACCGTTGCTGGACAAGGCATTACCGAGCGATGTCACGGTCGATGTGCGTCCAAACGGCCGCGAACTGACCTTTCCTGGTATCAATGGTTTGTTAGATGAAGACGCTCGCCTGCGCTCGCTTTCAGTATTTGATGCGCTGCGCCAGATGTTGACACTGGTGATCTGCCCGCCGGACGAACGCGAAGCGATGTTCTTCGGTGGCCTGTTCGCCTACGACCTGGTGGCTGGTTTTGAGAGCCTGCCGCCACTCAGCCAGCAGCAGCGCTGCCCGGATTACTGTTTTTACCTGGCTGAAACACTGCTGATTGTGGATCACCAAAAACGGGTCACCCATTTGCAAGCCAGCCTGTTTACACCTGACGCCACTGAGCGTCTGCGTCTGCAACAGCGTCTGGAGCAGTTACAACACCAGTTACGTCAGCCTGCTCCAGCATTGCCGTACCAGACGGTAGACACCATGACACTGAGCTGCAATCAGAGCGATGAAGACTATGGTGCCGTCGTCAGCCAAATGCAGCAGGCAATTCGCATCGGTGAGATCTTCCAGGTCGTCCCGTCCCGTCGCTTCTCGCTGCCGTGCCCGTCTCCGTTGGCCGCCTACCAGACGCTGAAAGACAACAATCCGAGCCCTTACATGTTTTACATGCAAGATCAGGATTTCACCCTGTTCGGTGCATCGCCGGAAAGCTCGCTCAAATACGATGCCATCAGCCGCCAGATAGAAATCTACCCTATCGCTGGCACTCGCCCTCGTGGACGTCGCGCCGACGGCTCACTGGACCGGGATCTGGACAGCCGTATCGAACTGGAAATGCGCACCGACCATAAAGAACTGGCCGAGCACCTGATGCTGGTGGACCTGGCCCGCAACGATTTGGCGCGGATCTGCGAACCCGGCAGCCGCTACGTGGCTGACCTGACCAAAGTAGACCGTTACTCATTCGTCATGCATCTGGTCTCTCGGGTGGTTGGCACGCTGCGTCACGATCTGGATGTTTTGCACGCCTACCGCGCTTGTATGAACATGGGGACGCTCAGCGGCGCGCCTAAAGTCCGGGCGATGCAGTTGATCGCAGAAAGTGAGAAAACACGCCGCGGCAGCTACGGCGGTGCGGTAGGTTACTTCACCGCACGTGGCGACCTCGACACCTGCATCGTCATCCGTTCCGCCTATGTGGAAGATGGCATCGCTACCGTGCAGGCTGGCGCTGGCGTCGTGTTAGATTCCCAGCCACAAGCTGAAGCCGACGAAACCCGTAACAAAGCCCGCGCGGTTCTGCGCGCGATTGCCAGCGCGCATCATGCCCGGGAGGTGTTCTGATGGCCGATATTCTGCTACTCGATAACATTGATTCTTTTACCTATAACCTGGTCGACCAACTGCGTGCCAGCGGCCACAACGTCGTGGTATACCGCAACCAATTGCCTGCGGATGTGATCATCGAACGCCTGCAGCAGATGGAAAAGCCGGTGTTGATGCTCTCTCCTGGACCCGGTACCCCCTCTGAGGCCGGGTGCATGCCGGTACTGCTGCAACACTTGCGCGGCCAACTGCCGATCATCGGGATTTGTCTGGGACATCAGGCCATCGTCGAAGCCTACGGCGGTCATGTCGGTCAGGCCGGTGAAATCCTGCATGGCAAAGCCTCCAGCGTTGAACACGATGGTCAGGCCATGTTCATCGGATTACCCAGCCCGTTGCCGGTAGCGCGCTATCACTCGCTGGTGGGAAGCAATATCCCGGCTGAACTGGTGATTAACGCCAGTTTTAACGGCATGGTGATGGCAGTGCGCCACGATGAACACCGTGTCTGCGGTTTCCAGTTCCACCCGGAATCGATACTGACGACTCATGGTGCGCGTTTGCTGAATCAGACGCTGGACTGGGCTTTGGCTTGAATGGAAGGAGACACACGAATGCAACAGATTCTTGAGAAATTGTACCGTGCCGACATTCTGAGTCAGGCGGAAAGTCAGCAACTGTTTGCCGCTATCATTCAGGGTGAACTGGAGCCGACACAGTTGGCGGCGGCACTCATCAGCATGAAAGTGCGCGGTGAACACCCGGATGAAATCGCGGGTGCCGCGACGGCACTGCTGGCGGATGCCAAACCGTTCCCGCGTCCGGACTACCTGTTTGCTGATATTGTCGGCACCGGCGGCGATGGCTCCAACAGCATCAATATTTCTACCGCCAGTGCTTTTGTCGCGGCCGCCTGTGGCGTAAAAGTCGCCAAACACGGCAACCGTAGCGTTTCCAGCCGTTCAGGATCGTCTGATTTATTGTCGGCCTTCGGCATCAAACTCGACATGTCAGCGGAGTTATCCCGTCAGGCACTGGACGATCTGGGCGTATGTTTTCTGTTTGCGCCGCAATACCACACGGGGTTTCGTCACGCGATGCCAGTGCGCCAGCAGTTGAAAACCCGCACTCTGTTCAACGTGTTAGGACCGCTGATTAACCCAGCCCGTCCGCCGCTGGCGCTGATTGGTGTCTACCGGCCGGAACTGGTCGCGCCGATTGCCGAAACACTGAAAGTACTGGGGTATCAGCGTGCCGCGGTGGTACACGGCGGCGGAATGGATGAAGTCGCCATTCACGCCCCAACGCACGTGGCAGAACTGCGTGACGGGCAGGTAACCACCTACCAGTTAACCCCGCATGATTTCGGGCTGGACTCCTTCTCGCTGGACGATTTGCTGGGCGGCTCACCGGAAGAAAACCGTGATATTCTGGCCCGATTGCTCCAAGGTAAAGGGCAACCCGCGCACGATGCCGCCGTCGCGGCTAATGTGGCGCTCTTGTTAAAACTGTTCGGACAGGAAGATCTGCGGCAGAATGCCCAGCAAGCACTGGACGTGATTCATAGCGGTCAGGCTTACCAGCGTGTGTTGGAACTGGCAACCAGAGGATGATGATGAACATGCAGGAAACCGTATTAACCAAAATCGTACGCGACAAGGCACTGTGGGTAGCCGAACGGAAACAACAACAGCCGCTCGACAGTTTTCAGTCGCAGGTCACGCCCAGTTCGCGCCATTTCTATCAGTCGCTGAAAAAGGCCAGTCCGGCATTTATTCTGGAATGTAAAAAAGCCTCGCCCTCCAAGGGGTTGATACGGGCTGACTTTGACCCGGCTGCTATCGCGCGAGTTTATCAGGATTACGCCTCCGCCATTTCGGTGTTGACCGACGAGAAGTACTTTCAGGGTGACTTCGCCTTTCTGACCCAGGTGAGCGCTGCGGTTGCCCAGCCGGTTCTGTGCAAAGATTTTATTATCGACCCGTATCAGATTTACCTGGCCCGTTACTATCAGGCAGATGCCATCCTGCTGATGCTCTCAGTGTTGGATGATGACCAGTATCGCCAGTTGGCACAGGTGGCACACAGTCTGGATATGGGCATTCTGACTGAAGTGAGCAATGAAGCCGAACTGGCGCGTGCCATCGCTCTGGAGGCACGCGTTGTCGGCATTAATAACCGCGATTTGCGCGACCTCTCCATCGATTTGAACCGTACCCGCACACTGGCACCACAGTTACCCGCCAGCGTCACGGTCATCAGCGAATCCGGTATCAGCCGCTATGCCCATATTCAGGAATTAAGTCAGTATGCCAACGGCTTTCTGATCGGCAGTTCGCTGATGGAGGAAGACGACCTGTCCATGGCGGTGCGTCGGGTTATTTTGGGCGAAAACAAGGTCTGTGGACTGACTCGACCTGAAGATGCCGCCGCCGCGTTCCAGGCCGGTGCGGTATATGGCGGGCTGATTTTTGTTGCCAGCTCACCTCGCCACGTGACAACGTCACAAGCACGTACCGTCATGGCTGGCGCCCCGTTGCGCTATGTCGGGGTATTCCGTGACGCGCCACTGGCTGAAATCGTGGAAGCGGCATCATCGCTTCAACTGGCAGCAGTTCAATTACATGGCCATGAAGACGATGCCACCGTTGCTGCCCTGCGGGAACAACTGCCTGCAACCTGCCAGATATGGAAAGCCCAACCGGTCGGCGATACGCTGCCACCACTGGCATTACCACTGGTTGACCGGGTACTGCTCGACAACGGTCAGGGCGGCAGTGGTCAATCGTTCAACTGGTCGTTGCTGCAAGGGCAATCGTTACAGCAGGTATTGCTGGCCGGTGGCCTCAACCCGGACAACATCGCGCAGGCGGCCAAATTCGGCGCGGCAGGACTGGATGTTAACTCCGGCGTAGAATCGCAACCCGGCATCAAAGACTCACAAAAAATTGCGGCGGTATTTCAAACGCTGCGTGCGGCGCAATCCCGCCGCACCTCTCATGCATAAACAAGGTACAGGCTGATTATGACATTACTTAATCCTTATTTTGGCGAATTCGGTGGTCAGTATGTACCACAGATTCTGATGCCCGCCCTGCGTCAGTTGGAAGAGGCGTTTGTTAGCGCACAGCGTGATCCGGCGTTTCAGTCTGAATTCAGCGATCTACTGAAGAATTATGCCGGTCGCCCGACCGCGCTGACACGTTGTAAAAACCTGACGGCAGGCACCCGCACCACTCTCTACCTGAAACGTGAAGACCTGTTGCACGGCGGTGCCCACAAGACCAATCAGGTATTGGGTCAGGCGTTGCTGGCAAAACGGATGGGCAAAACAGAAATTATCGCCGAAACCGGTGCGGGCCAACATGGCGTCGCCACCGCGCTGGCGTGTGCGTTGTTAGGATTGAAATGCCGCGTCTACATGGGTGCCAAGGATGTAGAACGTCAGTCGCCGAATGTGTTTCGTATGCGATTGATGGGCGCAGAAGTCATCCCGGTACACAGTGGTTCTGCCACGCTGAAAGATGCGTGTAACGAGGCGCTGCGTGACTGGTCCGGTAGTTATGAAACGGCGCATTATCTGCTGGGTACTGCCGCCGGCCCCCATCCTTACCCCACCATTGTGCGGGAATTTCAGCGCATGATCGGAGAGGAAACGAAAGCCCAAGTGAAAGAAAGAGAAGGTCGCCTGCCGGATGCAGTGCTGGCCTGCGTCGGCGGTGGATCCAATGCGATTGGTATGTTCGCCGATTTCATCGACGAGCCTTCTGTGCGCCTGATCGGTGTAGAACCGGCAGGCCTTGGGATCGACACCGGGCACCACGGCGCACCACTGAAGCATGGTCGCACCGGTATTTACTTCGGGATGAAATCACCGATGATGCAGACGGATGACGGCCAGATTGAAGAGTCATACTCGATTTCAGCCGGTCTGGACTTCCCTTCAGTCGGTCCGCAGCATGCGTACCTAAACAGTATCGGGCGAGCTGAGTATGTGTCGGTAACCGACGACGAAGCGCTGAGCGCCTTTCGCGAGTTATCTCGTCATGAGGGTATCATCCCGGCGCTGGAGTCATCCCATGCGTTGGCACATGCGCTGAAAATGATCAACGCTGAGCCGGAAAAAGAACAAATCCTGGTGGTGAATCTGTCCGGGCGCGGCGATAAAGACATTTTTACGGTTCACGACATTCTGAAATCCCGGGGAGAAATCTGATGGAACGCTACCACGCTTTGTTTAAACGGTTATCTGAAAAGCAGGAAGGGGCGTTCGTACCGTTTGTCACCCTGGGTGACCCCACCCCAGCCTTGTCGCTACAGATTATCGACACGCTGGTTGCCGCCGGAGCCGATGCACTGGAGTTGGGTATCCCGTTCTCCGACCCGCTGGCAGACGGCCCAACCATTCAGAATGCCACGCTGCGTGCCTTCGCCGCAGGCGTAACCCCGGCGCAGTGTTTTGAAATGCTGGCCACTATCCGTCAGAAATACCCTGACCTGCCGATTGGGTTGCTAATGTATGCCAACCTGGTTTTCAGCAATGGTGTCGATGCCTTTTATCAGCGTTGCGCAGAAACCGGCGTTGACTCTGTGCTGGTTGCAGATGTACCGGTGGAAGAGTCAGCACCATTTCGTACTGCGGCCATGAAACAGGGTATTGCCCCTATCTTTATCTGTCCGCCGAATGCCGATGACGAGTTACTGCGTGAAATCGCTTCCTTTGGTCGCGGTTACACCTACCTGCTCTCCCGGGCCGGGGTAACCGGTGCAGAAACACGTGCTCAGCTACCGTTACATCATTTACTGGAAAAACTGCAGGAATACCATGCGGCGCCGCCGTTACTCGGTTTCGGTATTTCTGAACCGACTCAGGTGCAGCAGGCGTTAACATCTGGCGCAGCCGGGGCGATTTCAGGTTCAGCGATTGTCAAAATCATTGAGCGGTATCATGAGCAACCGGATACGATGCTGGCAAAACTGAGCGCATTCGTCAGCACGATGAAAGCAACCACCCGCACTCACTGATTTATCCCCCCCTTCGTTTTAACGCCATAGCCTGTTGACCGGCTATGGCGTTTTTCTTGTCAATCACTCCAGATCTTATCCACGGCGACACTGACCCCTTCCTTGCCCGGTATCTTGTCGTTTAGTTATGTCGCCCCTATCACTACATTCACCCTCACTCACAAGCAGGATTAACGTCACAAAATGATAAATATGCTCACAAATATGAATTTATTAAGAAGAAAATAAATTGTTAAAAATTAATTACAATAGAAAAAGTCAACAAAATTAAAATTTACAAAGACGTTTATATGTAACAAATAAAATATAAATGAAATAATTTAATTCCATTTTGTTGAAACATGGTTTTATTTCTATAGGCATAGATTTCCTGCTATGTAAATAGACGAACATCACACAATGAAATGGCTTTTCATTTTTTTCAATTTGATGTTCCTGATCACACATTTGTAAGCAGAGATAAATAAAAATCGGCATCGTGCTGCGCCACATCGGCGACACACCACTTATAAGAAATGATCTCTGAGAGGGTTATAACAATGAAATTTAAAATTCTGACAGTGATGGTTGCATCTTTGGTAAGTATGAGTTCAATGGCAGTGACGTTTGATTATCGCCATGAGATGTTAGATACCAAAAACGCCGATCACAAAGATCGACTGCTGATTTCGCACCGTTTTGACAATGGATTTGGTCTGTCTTCTGAAGTGAAGTGGAAACAATCCGGCACTGACACTACCCCAAACAAACCGTACAACGAACAAGTAAGTAATGGTACTGAAGTCACTGCCAGCTATCTGTATAAATTCAACAAAATGTTTAATACCGAGTTTGGCTTCAACCTGGTTACCGACAGTACAGGTAACACCTATCGTCCTTACATCAGAGGCGGGGTAAACTTTACCGATAGCCTGTACTATACGCTGCGTTATCGCCCGTTCTATCAGCGCATGGATGATAAAATCACCACATCAGGTGCTGACACCACAATGAAGGGCTACACGATTACCAGCGTACTGGGCTATAAATTCCTGGACAATTTCACAGTTGAATACGAGCTGGAATACAACAAAAATACCAAAGCAGGTGTAACTGGTTACCGCTTTGATAAAGACAGCGACAACTTCACTCACGACGTGAAGCTGGCCTACAAAATCGACAAAAACTGGACGCCGTACATTCAGCTCGCCAACGTTGAAGGCAGCAAAACAACTGACGAACGTCAGACTCGTTATCGCGTCGGTGTGCAATACAACTTCTGATAACCCTTATCGTGGTTATAAAAAAGGCGGAACCTCGGTTCCGCCTTTTTTGCTGGTTACGTCGTTTATTAGAACTTGTAACCGAAGCCAAACATAAACACCCAAGGATCCAGACGGGTTTTGATGCTCTGATCCTGACCTGCTGCCTTGAATTTTACAGTAGTATCGATATCCATCCACCATACCGACATATTCAACAGCCAGTTTTTATTCAGGTTGTAATCCAGACCCGCCTGTGCGGCAACGCCCCAGGAACTTTTCAGGTGCAGATCGGTTAACCCGGCATCCTGACCGGTCTGGTTAAATTTCTCATCAAAGAATGTCGTGTAGTTCAAACCAACACCCAAATAAGGGCGCAAACTGTCTGTACTCTGCCCAAAGTAGTACTGTGCCATCAGTGTTGGCGGTAAGTGTTTCACTTCAGCAATCTGGCCCACACCACCGACCCCCACCCGATGCTTAAACGGTGTTGCAGCCAGCAGTTCGACACCAATATTATCCGTCGCCATGTAGCCTAAAGTGAGGCCCAGTTGGGTATTGTTATTCACACTGAACGACCCCAAACCCAGCACATCATCAGAGCTGGTATGCGGGCGTACCGTTGCGGTTCCGGCACGAACAATAATATCCCCTGCCTGATGGGCTTGCGCCAGTGCAGGTACCATCGCCGCTGCTACCATCAATAAAGCAACCTTTTTCATTATCCACTCCATTTGTAATGGTTAATATCCGTGCGAACTATACCCACTAAGGGGTAGTTTTGTTTGAAGCCAGATCACATCCTGACAGGATTTTTATGGCAAAACGACCTCAATCAAATCATCCCAAGTCACTAAAAAACATAGAATTGATCCAAATCAAAAAGCACAGGAAAAGCAAATCCCCCGCAAGCACGAAAAAGAAGCTGCACAGCCTGACATTCCGGCGTAATGTTATTTTTTGAGCTGAGATTCAACGCCGAGTGAGGCCGGTGGATAATCAATGATGAGTCATCACAGTCACGCTAACCCTTGTATGGAATGCGGCGCATGTTGCGGTTATTTCCGGGTGTCTTTTTACTGGTCAGAAGCGAATGACGGAGGCGGCACCGTACCCGTTGAGCTGACTGAACCTATCACGCCTTTTCTGCGCTGTATGGCAGGCACAAACAGCAAACCGATTCGTTGCTGCGCGCTGGAAGGTAACATCGGCGAGTCGGTCAGTTGCCGCATTTATGCTCAGCGCCCTTCGCCATGCCACGAATTTGCGCAATCGGGTGAAAATGGTCAGCCTAATGATGCCTGCGATCGGGCACGCGCAGCCTATGGCTTACCGCCGCTCATCCCTGCCCGCTTGCCGCAGCCGTGCTCATAAATCAGAGCAAAAATAAGTAGATAGACGAAAGTGATGTCGGGGTGCCACGGAACACCTGAACGGGTTACAATAGCCAGCTAATTGCCTATTGCTAACTTTTGCCAAGGAGTTTTCATGCCTATCACGGCCAGCAGGTTGTACCGTGACACCTTGAATTTTACACGTAACCAGTTTTTCAGCATTCTTATGCTGTCGCTGCTGACGTCATTGATCACCGTCGTCCTTGGGCACGTCTTTACCCCCGATAGCGAGCAACTACAACTGCTCAGTAACAGCAACGTAGATTTATCCGCCATTGAGCAGCCAGGCATCAGCGATATCATTGCGCAACTCTCCCCCGAGCAACAACTCGTCCTGCTGAAGGCGTCCGCCGCAGGTACCTTTGCGACGCTGGTGGGGAATGCCCTGTTAACTGGCGGTATCCTTGTGCTGATTCAACTGGTCTCAGCGGGACACCAAACCAGCGCTCTGCGTGCCATTGCCGCTTCTGCTCCGCTGTTACCCCGCCTGCTTCTGCTGATCCTGGTTTGTACCTTGTTAATTCAGTTAGGCATGCTACTGGTGGTGGTACCGGGGATTTTATTATCCATCGCCTTTAGTTTGTCGCCGGTGATTGCCGTAACGGAAAAGCGCGGCGTATTTGCTGCCATGCGAGCCAGCAGCAAGCTGGCATTCGCCCATTTCCGCCAGACCGCACCAGCCGTCATGTTATGGTTACTGGTCAAAGTCGCACTACTGCTACTGATCGCCCGTTTGCCCATGGTGTCGCCAACCGCGATGGCGGTGATGTTAAATACTATCAGCAACATTATCTCTGCCATGCTGCTGGTCTATGTGTTTCGTCTATACATGCTGGTACGCGGTTAGTGCTACCTATCGAATGGGGGTGGCGCCAGCGCCGCTCCCTCTCACCGCGCCGTTATGGCGGTGATAACGTAATTTTCTGCAAATTGTTACGATAAATCGGGAATCGTGCCGCACAAACAGCGATAATAATTCGCAGAGAGTTCACCCTTTTTTGGTATATGCGGCCACACACCGGATACGTAACGGATTAACATAATGAAGCAACTTATTGATTTTATTCCTCTTATTGTCTTTTTTGTTTGTTATAAACTGTATGATATTTATGTCGCTTCGGGTGCATTGATCGCAGCAACAGCAGCAGCATTACTGTTTAGCTGGCTCATTTACCGCAAGATAGAAAAGATGATGCTGCTGACCTTCCTGATGGTGGCCGTATTCGGCACCCTGACGCTGGTCTTCCATAACGATCAATTCATCAAATGGAAAGTCACCATCATTTACACACTGTTCGCTACCGCGTTGCTGTTCAGCCAGTTTGTCATGAAAAAACCGCTGATTCAGCGCATGCTCGGCAAAGAGCTGGTCTTACCGGAAATGGTGTGGGCAAAACTGAACATAGCCTGGGCTATCTTTTTCCTGCTGTGTGGACTGGCGAACATCTATATTGCCTTCTGGTTGCCACAAAGCGTTTGGGTCGACTTTAAAGTATTTGGCCTCACCGGCCTGACTCTGGTATTTACATTACTGTGCGGCGTTTACATTTACCGTCACCTGCCGGGCGAACCGGAGAAGACGGAAAATGAAGGCGATAAATAACCCACCGCCACAGACTGATTATTGACTACTCACAAGCGGATTCGTTGATCCTATGAGCAAACAAGATGTATTACCTCACGGCGAGCTGGTGCTGCGCACCCTGGCCATGCCAGCGGATACCAATGCCAATGGCGATATCTTTGGCGGCTGGCTAATGTCACAGATGGATATCGGTGGCGCGATTCTGGCAAAAGAGATTGCAGAAGGCCGCGTTGTCACCGTTCGTGTTGACGGCATGACCTTTCTCAAGCCCGTTGCCGTTGGTGATGTGGTTTGTTGCTACGCCCGTTGCGTTCGTACCGGACGTAGTTCAATGACAGTCAATGTGGAAGTGTGGGTAAAAAAAGTATCAACAGACCCCATTGGCCAACGCTATCGTGCGACTGAAGCCCTGTTTACTTATGTCGCTGTCGATGAAGAGGGGCGTCCACGAGAGTTGCCGCAAGGGAAAAGCAACTTCGCACCAGAACAATAATCACCTTAACCATTCTGGAAGCATGACAATAAGGCACCACTTGCGGTGCCTTATTCATTGGTGCGACACTGACCCAGCTTATTCCATCGCCGTAGCGCCATTGACTTTGAAAATAATCGTCACCACCAGGTCTTTCCCTGGTCGATTCTCTTCATAACGCCACTTACGCATCGCCTGCCTGATATCTCGCTCGAACAGGTTTTGCGGTTCAGCTGACAACACCCGGACATTACCTACACGACCCGACTCATCCACATCGAACTGTACTTTAACCCGGCCTTCAATATGCAGGGCTAACGCACGGGCAGGATATTCCGGCTGAGCCCGATTTACCGGTTTGGGACCAGCCGGCTGGGCGCTGGCAACCGGTGCCTGACTAACCGGTGCCGGATTATGGCTCACGGTCTGGCTGGATGCGGGTGCGGCATTCGGCTCAGGCACACGTTCCTGGGGTTTGTCCTTTTGCGGCTCCAGCTTTTTCACCGGTTTGGGCTTTGTTTCCGGCTTAGGTTTCGGTTTCGGCTGAGGTTTAGGTTCCGGTAACGGAATGGGGACCGGTTTTGGCAACGGCGGCGGCTCAGGTTGAACCTGTGGTTCCGGCTCGGGTACCTGTGTTGGCTCTGGCTCAGCGGTCGGTGCGGGTGCGGCTTCCTGCGGTGCGGTGTTAACCATCATGACCTGGATCGGTTGTGGCGCCGTCGGCAGAGTGACTGATGTATTAAAAGAAGCAAACAACAACCCAGCTATCAGTGAACCATGGAATACGACGGAAACCAGTACAGGCCATGAGTATCGGTGGGTCAGGAAAAATGTTTTCTGCGGCATAGTTATATGATGTCCTCTCACCGCTCAAGTTTAAATGCAAATGACAATCATATTCAATAGCATCACCTCAATTCCTGTCATAAACGACGGTACGATTTATCCAGTTTCTGCCAATCAGACCAGGTTGGCCACAACGGGGATTGTTCCATTAGCATCATAGCGTATGATGACAGTTCATCTCATAACGATATGACACACCGAGGTTTACCATGCTGTATGTGATTTATGCTACCGATATCCCCGGCTCACTGGAAAAGCGTCTTGCCGCCCGTCCGGCACATCTTGAACGATTGCAGACACTACGCGATCAGGGGCGTTTGTTAACGGCAGGCCCGCTACCAGCCATTGACAGTGAAGATCCCGGTACCGCCGGATTTACCGGTTCCACCGTCATTGCCGAATTTCCATCGCTGGAAGAGGCTCGTCAGTGGGCTAACGACGATCCCTATGTCGCTGCGGGTGTTTACGAGTCTGTCAGCGTTAAACCCTTTAGAAAAGTTTTTTAATCTAAACTTGACGGAGGTTATGGAATTTTCAATAAATACGACCTCCATTTTCACCCTAAATATCTGAAATATTTTATTCATTTAATGATGTTATGTTGGCGGCAGTTTTCTTTAGCGAGTAAATTGTCATGTCAACATCCACCCCGTCACGCTCCGGTTTTCTGGGCAGAATACGCCAGTACCGCCTGAGTTTCCTTTCCGGTTTACTGTTGATCATCGGACTCTTTTCCTTATTACAGTTGTTGTCTGTAGGCATGATCTCGAAAACCATGACCGAGGTGCGTCAGGATAGCGCCGCCAACGAAGCACTACGCCAGCAGCAGGCACTGATGGACCAGGCACGAATGGAGGTGATGAACGCCAGCGATAAGCTCAATCGCGCAGGCATCTACCTGATGTTTGATAAGGAAACCGGCTCTGTCGGCAGTTGGAATAGCCTAATGTCGGAAGCAGAAACCTCATTAGCTAACGCACAAGAGTCTTACCAAAAACTGGAACGTTTCTCTGGCTCCGCACGTAATGATGCCGCTTTCACCGACCTCAAAAATAGCTATCAGCAGCTTTATAACGGGTTAGTTGAACTTGCCCAAGGCATTAAAAAAACGAACGAAATCGACATTTTCTTTGCCGTGCCTATTCAGGCTTACCAGACGCAGTTCACCCAGAAGTATTCCCGCTTCCTGCAGGAAAACGATACCCGCCAGAAACAGCATGCTCAGCAATTGTTGAATAACCTCGATGCTGCACACACCCTGTTTATCGTGATTCTGGGATTACTGCTGGTCATTTCGGTGCTGGTCTGGATTGGTGTCAACAAGGTGATCGTTCATCCACTTAAACGCATCACCGATCACCTGAAACTGATCGCATCCGGTGATTTGTCACACGACATTGCCATAGAAAAACGTGCAACCCGTGAAATTGCCGTATTGAACAATAGTGTGGTTCAGATGCAAAGCGGTCTGGTCGAGCTGATAAGCCAGGTTCGTCAGGGCATGGAAACCATGATGCAGCAGGTAAGCCACGTCACCAGCGACAACCGCCAGTTATCTGAACAGGCCAACCTGCAATCCGCAGAACTGAAAGTCACCACCGAGCACATCATCCAGATTAGCCAACATCTGGAACAGAATGCTCAGTACACGGAAAAGGCCAGCCATCATGCAGAAGAAACCAGCCATATCGCCGAACAGGGCGAAAGCATGATGAGCGACGTCAGAAACGCGATGCAGAATATTTCCAGCCGCAGTAAAGAAATGACGGAAGTGATCTCACTGATAGAAAACGTCGCCTTCCAGACGCATATCCTGTCACTGAATGCAGCGATTGAAGCGGCACGGGCCGGAGAAATGGGCAAAGGGTTTTCAGTCGTGGCACGGGAAGTCGGTACGCTTGCCTCGCAAAGCAGCCAGTCGGCGCAGAACATTAATGCCTTGATTCATGAATCAGACAGCAGTGTTGCCACGGGCGCTAAGCTGGTTGTTCGCCTCAATGACAGCTTGCAGGAAATCATTCAGGCCGCCAAAGGCACCAGCACATTCCTCAATGAAATCACTGATATTTCGCAACAACAGAATCAGAGCATTCATGAGGTCACCAACCGGATCAGCTCACTCAATGACACCGTGAAACAAAATGCCGTGCAGGTGGAAGCCTCGGCCCGAACCTGTCTTCAACTTCTTGAACAGGCAGAACAGCTCAACCTGTCGGTATCCCTGTTCCATTTGCCCGTGATAGAAGACACGCCGGTCGAGTCCAATGCCCAGCGCACGACACCGATTCAGGTCGCCAAAAGCTACGTCGCCCTGCCGCAGCATTCACCGGCACTGTAGGTATAGATACTCTGATCGGATAAAAAAGCCCAACAACCTGACGGTTGTTGGGCCTGACACTCACTACCCGGCGACTACCACTCGTAAGCTACGGCATACAATAACGCACGGCGCTGTTGCTTCTGGCACAGATAACGTACGTGATGGATATGTCGGTAACTACGCGACTGGGCCTCAAGCCAGCGACTCCGACGGCGCTGCACCTGACGTTGCATACGCCAGCGGCTGACTTCATTCCGGCTGCGTTTCATGGCACGACTCTTATGATAAGCATGATGGGCCCGCCTATTATATCCCCCTGTTTTCGCGCGCCAAGAGAGAAAGCAGGATTTTCCCGAATCCGCATGCTTGCCAGCCATACGCTATAGTATTCAGAGTAAAGGACTTTCCCCTCAGGGGAACTATGCATACACTTGAGCTGGTGAATATTTCGCAGCAGGGAACCGTGCATTGTTACTATGACAGCATTTTATACTGTACTTAGCGGATTACTGGTTTTCAGTTACTGGCTGCTTATTGCCAGTATTACGCTGCGCATTCTGATGAAAAGACGGGCCGTCCCTTCTGCGATGGCCTGGCTGTTGGTGATTTATATTCTGCCACTGGTCGGTATCGTCGCTTATCTGTTGTTCGGTGAGCTACATTTGGGGAAGCGCCGTGCGGAACGTGCCCGACAAATGTGGCCGGTGACAGCCCAATGGCTACGTGACTTGAAGGAATACCGCCGCATTTTCGCCACCGAGAATAGCGAGGTCGCCCGCTCATTATTTCAACTGTGTGAACGCCGACAGGGAATTGGTGGTATCAAGGGTAATCAGTTGCAATTGCTGACCTCCTTTGACGACACCATCAAAACGTTAATCCGCGACATCGAACTGGCACAAAGTAATATTGAGATGGTGTTCTATATCTGGCAGGCGGGCGGTTTGGTGGATCACGTGATGAACGCCCTGCTCTTAGCATCACGCCGTGGGGTCAAATGTCGAATCCTGCTCGATTCGGCAGGCAGCGTACAGTTCTTTCACAGTACCTACCCAGAGATGATGCGTACTGCTGGCATCACCGTGGTGGACGCGTTACAGGTGAATCTGTTACGCGCCTTCCTGCGCCGTATGGATTTACGTCAGCACCGCAAGGTCATCCTGATAGACAACCGTATCGCCTACACCGGCAGCATGAATATGGTGGACCCGCGTTATTTCAAGCAGGATTCCGGCGTTGGTCAGTGGGTGGACCTGATGGTGCGTATCGAAGGCCCGGTAACCACCACCATGGGCGTGATTTATAGTCTCGATTGGGAAATGGAAACCGGTCAGCGCCTGCCACCGCCGCCGCCGGATGTCAATATCATGCCATTCGAGCAAGAGCGCGGCCATACAGTGCAGGTTATCGCTTCTGGCCCCGGCTACCCTGAGGAGATGATTCATCAGGCATTGCTGACAGCGGTTTACTCTGCCCGGCAACAGCTCATCATGACCACCCCTTATTTTGTACCGAGTGATGACCTGCAACACGCCATCTGTACCGCAGCCCAGCGTGGCGTAGAGGTCAGTATTATCGTACCGTACAAAAATGATTCCATGATGGTAGGCTGGGCCTGTAAAGCCTTTTTCACCGAGTTACTGGCGGCGGGGGTCAGGATCTACCAGTTCGAAGGCGGTTTGTTGCATACCAAAAGCGTGCTGGTCGATGGGCAACTTAGCCTGGTGGGTACGGTTAATCTGGACATGCGTAGCCTCTGGCTGAACTTTGAAATCACGCTGGTGATTGACGATGACGGTTTTGGTAGCGATCTGGCCTGTGTGCAGGAGGACTACATGTCCCGTTCACGACTGTTGAATACCAAGGAGTGGTTAACGCGCCCTTATTGGCAACGGATTGTCGAGCGACTGTTTTACTTTTTCAGCCCACTGCTGTAATCACACCGCCCTTCATGCTCTAATACCCCCATTACGTTTTAACAGGAATGTTGTATGGATTTAAATAACCGCCTGACAGAAGATGAAGCGCTGGAACAGGCTTACGATATCTTTCTGGAACTGGCACCGGATAATCTGGATCCAGCAGATATTTTGCTGTTCAACCTGCAGTTTGAAGAGCGCGGCGGTGCGGAACTGTTTGACCCGGCGGAAGACTGGCAAGAGCATGTGGATTTCGACCTGAATCCGGATTTTTTCGCCGAAGTGGTGATTGGGTTGGCCGAGCAGGACGGTGAGGAAATTACGGACATTTTTGCCCGTATTCTCATCTGCCGGGAAAAAGACCACAAGCTGTGCCACATTCTGTGGAAAGAGTAACACTCTCGGACATAACCTGACTGGCGGGTCAACCGCCTGTCTTAAACGCAAAACGCCCCGTGTCAGGGGCGTTTCTTTTACGTGATACTGGATACCAGACGTATCAGCGTATCACGGTAATGGATCTACCTTCAGGCAAGATACGGCGTGTCTGAAGCTACCTTCCAGTACCGGCCGGGTTTTGGTGCACTCTGGCCCCACAACCGGGCAGCGGGTACAGAATACGCAACCTGATGGCGGGTTAATCGGCGAAGGAAGATCACCTTCCAGCAGTTGAATCTGCTTGTTGCGTTCCTTGTCTGGATCCGGAATCGGCACCGCCGACATCAGCGCGCGGGTATAAGGATGCTGTGGGTTATGGTACAGCTCATCATAGGTCCCCAGTTCTACCGCATGTCCCAGATACATCACCAGCACACGGTCAGAAATGTGTTTTACCACCGACAAATCATGGGCGATAAAGATCAATGACAGCCCCATCTCACGCTGCAACTGTTGCAGCAGGTTTACCACCTGAGCCTGAATCGACACGTCCAATGCAGAAACCGGTTCGTCACAGATAATCAGCTTCGGCTCCAGAATCAGTGCACGGGCGATACCGATACGCTGACACTGACCGCCAGAAAATTCATGCGGGTAACGGTTAATCAGGTTTGGCAACAAGCCGACCTTCATCATCATGGTTTTGACGCGGTCTTTCACTTCCTGACGCGACATATCCGGATGGTAGGTACGCAACGGCTCAGCAATAATTTCACCAATGGTCATACGCGGGTTAAGCGATGCCAGCGGATCCTGAAAAATCATCTGAATATCGCTACGTACATCACGCCATTCAGCATCACGCATCCCCAGCAGATCTTTCCCCAACCAGCTAATGCGCCCGCTGGTGGCTTTTACCAGGCCGATAATGGCGCGAGCCAGTGTGGATTTACCGCACCCCGACTCCCCGACCACGCCCAGGGTTTCCCCTTCATACAGACGTAAGGTAACGCCATCTACCGCCTTCAGCTTTTTAGCCGGTTGCCAAAACCATTGTTTGTCATCACGGATATCGAAGTGGACCTTGAGTTCATCCACTTCAAGTAAGACTTTTTTGTTTTCCAGCTCATTCATACTAATTCCCCCACACTCCGGAAACAGGCACGCAGACGACCTTCACCAAACGGCTTCAACTCAGGTGCATGCTGGCATTGTTCCTGTGCATACGGGCAACGCGGCTGGAAAGGACACCCTTTCGGCAGGCGCAACAGGTTAGGTGGATTCCCAGGAATAGTGGCCAGCTCAGCATTCTCTTCATCAAGACGAGGAATCGCTTTTAGCAGGCCCAAAGAGTATGGATGGGTCGGTTCATAGAAAATCTCGCGCGCACTGCCGTACTCCATGGTACGTCCGGCGTACATGACCAGGACTTTGTCGCAAATACCGGCGACCACACCCAGATCATGGGTAATCATGATAATGGCGGTATTGAACTCACGCTTCAGGTCATTGAGCAGCGTCATGATCTGCGCCTGCACCGTCACATCAAGCGCGGTAGTCGGTTCGTCAGCAATCAATAATTTAGGACGGCACAACAACGCCATGGCAATCATCACACGCTGGCGCATCCCACCCGAAAACTCGTGCGGATACATGCGCATCCGTTTTCTGGCTTCCGGCATTTTTACCGCGTCCAACATGCGTACCGATTCTTCAAACGCATCGCTCTTACCCAATTTTTTGTGCTGCATCAGCACTTCCATCAACTGATCGCCAACACGCATGTACGGGTTCAGTGAGGTCATCGGGTCCTGAAAAATCATGGCGATCTCTTCTGCTCGCAGGCGGTTAAGTTCACGCTCCGGCAGATTGAGAATCTCGCGTCCGTTGAAACGCGCCGAACCACCAATGTGACCATTGGCAGCCAGCAGCCCCATCAGCGCAAACGCCGTCTGGGATTTACCAGAACCGGACTCGCCCACAATCCCCAGCGTTTCACCGGCACTGAGCGAAAAATTAAGATCGTTTACCGCCGTGACATCACCATCAGGCGTACTGAAAGTCACGCGCAAGTCTTTAACATCAAGCAATGCGTCGCGGGTTTCTGACGTATTCATCATGATATGAAGCGTCTCCTTAGCGGTCTTTCGGGTCGAGGGCGTCACGCAAGCCATCGCCGATAAAGTTGAAACAGAACAGGGTTACCACCAGGAAACCGGCGGGATAAAGCAACAACCATGGCGCCACTTCCATTGAGTTAGCACCATCGTTTAATAATGCCCCCCAACTACTCAGCGGCTCCTGGGTACCCAGGCCAAGGAAACTCAAGAAGGATTCAAACAGGATCATGCTCGGCACCAACAGCGATGCGTACACCACCACCACACCCAGCACGTTTGGTACCACATGACGCAACACGATGCTACGGGAGGAAACACCACACACCAGTGCTGCTTCAATAAACTCTTTGCGCTTCAGGCTCAGCGTCTGGCCGCGGACGATACGCGCCATATCCAACCAAGAGACCATGCCGATAGCCACAAAGATCAACAGAATATTCTGTCCGAACAGAGTGACCAGCAAAATCACGAAAAACATGAACGGAAAGGAGTTGAGGATCTCCAAAAGACGCATCATCACTGAATCTACTTTGCCACCCAGATACCCCGACGCCGCACCATACAGTGTACCGACAATGACCGCCACCAGTGCTGCAGCAACACCGACCATCAGCGAAATACGCCCGCCGATAGCCACACGCACCAACAGGTCGCGACCGGAAGAATCGGTACCAAAGTAGTGTTTAGACGCCATATCCGGTGCACTGGACATCATATTCCAGTCGGTGTCCGCATAATTGAACGGTGCCACCATCGGGCCGATAACAACAAACAGCGTAATCAGCGTCAGGACAAACAGACTGGCCAGCGCGGCACGGTTGTGCATGAAGCGACGGCGCGCATCCTGCCACAGGCTACGCCCTTCCACTTCCAGTTTCTCGCTGAAGTTATCCAGCGCTTCACGGTTACGTTTATTCCAAAACATCAGTGATTTACCTTAGTAACGGATCTTCGGATCGATGACCGCATACAGCACATCGATGACCGCATTAAACAGAATGGTCAGCGCGCCCACTAAAATAGTCAGGCTCAGCACCAGCGAATAGTCACGGTTAAGCGCACCGTTAACAAATAACTGACCAATACCAGGTAAACCAAAGATGGTTTCAATCACCATAGAGCCAGTGATAATCCCCACGAAGGCAGGCCCCATGTAGGACAACACCGGCAACAGCGCAGGCTTGAGTGCATGGCGCAAAATGATCCGACGCAACGGCAACCCTTTGGCGCGGGCAGTACGGATAAAGTTTGAATGCAGCACTTCAATCATGGAACCACGGGTAATACGCGCAATGCTGGCGATATACGATAACGACAGCGCGACCATCGGCAGAATGATGTATTTTGGCGCACCGCCATTCCAACCGCCCCCCGGCAACCAGTGCAGGGTTATCGCGAATATCAGCACCAACAGTGGTGCTACAACAAAACTCGGGATCACCACCCCGGTCATGGCGAACCCCATGACGGTGTAATCCCATTTACTGTTCTGATTCAACGCGGCAATCACACCGGAGGTCACCCCCAGCACTACCGCCAACAGAAATGCAGCAATCCCCAATTTGGCCGACACAGGGAAAGCCTGGGCAACCAAATCGTTGACTGAATAATCTTTGTATTTGAAAGAGGGACCAAAGTCACCTTTCAACAACTGCACCAGATAATTGCCATACTGTTTGATCATCGGATCATTCAGATGGTATTTGGCTTCGATGTTCGCCATCACTTCAGGGGGAAGATTACGCTCTCCCGTGAACGGACTTCCCGGGGCCAGCCTCATCATGAAAAACGAGATGGTGATCAGGATGAACAGCGTCGGGATTGCTTCCAGGCAACGACGGAAAATAAATTTTAACATTGACCTTACCTATAAAACCGGTCTGAAATTTTCGCTTCTATTTATCAAACTTTATCAAACCGAATAAGGGCCGTGTGCTAAGCACACAGCCCCGTCATCATTAATGCTTGATAATATAAAGGTTTTTAACGTTCAGGTTATCCAGCGGATCTTTGCCTGTAATGCCACCCACGTACGGTTTAACCAAACGGGTGTTGGCATAGTAATACACCGGAACCACGACAGCGTCTTTTTCCAGCAGCGTCTCAGCCTGCTTGTAAACATTCGCGCGCTCTTCTTCAGTGGTGGCAGCCAATGCTTTTGCCATCAACTTGTCGAAATCCGCGCTCTTATAATGTGCGGTGTTGCTGCTGCTGTTGGAAATCATGGTGTTCAGGAACGTGGTCGGTTCGTTGTAATCCGCACACCAGCCAGCACGAGCGACATCGAATGTGCCCTGATGACGGCTATCCAGGAACGTTTTCCACTCCTGATTTTCCAGTTTTGCGTCTACCCCGATGTTGTTTTTCCAGATAGAGGACGCGGCGATCGCCAGTTTTTTATGCAGATCGGAGGTGTTGTACAGCAGGTTAAAGGTCAACGGTTTTTCCGGCGTGAAGCCAGCTTCAGCCAACAGTTTCTTCGCTTCAGCGTTACGTTTTTCACGTGACCAGCTCACCCACTCAGGCGGAGTCAGTTTGCCATCCAGACCATCGATGTACGGCGGGGTGAAACCGAACGCTGGGGTATCGCCCTGCGCTTTCACCTTGTTAACCAGAATGTCTTGATCCAGACCCAGCACCAGTGCCTGGCGTACACGCGCATCGTTAAATGGCGCCTTCTGGTTGTTGATCTCGTAGTAATAGGTACACAGATACGGATCCGCCTTCACTTCGTTGGGGATCTCTTTCTTCAACTTCTGGAACAACTCGATAGGCAGGTTGTTATAGGTCATGTCGATTTCACCGCTGCGGTAACGGTTAACATCCGTCACTTCAGAAGAAATCGGCAGATAGGTCACTTTGTTGATGATGGTATGCGCGTTATCCCAGTAATTCGGATTACGCTCCAGCACGATTTTCTCGTTCACAACCCATTCTTTCAGCGTATAAGCGCCGTTGCCGACCCAGTTAGCTGGCTGAGTCCATTTTTCACCGTATTTCTCAACGGCTTTCTGATTCACCGGGAAGGTGGAGGGGTGAACCAACAGCTTATAGAAGTACGGAACCGGCTCGCTCAGCGTAACTTCCAGCGTATGATCGTCGATGGCTTTCACACCCAACGTATCAGGGGATTTTTTACCATCGACAATCTCATCAATGTTAACGATATGACCAAATTGCAGGTAGCTGGCATAAGGAGAGGCTGTTTTCGGATCGGTAACACGACGCCAGCTATAAACGAAATCCTGCGCCGTCACCGGCTCACCATTGGACCATTTAGCGTCTTTACGCAAGTGAAAGGTCCATACTTTGAAATCTTTGTTATCCCAGCTTTCTGCAACACCTGGTGCCGGGTGGCCATCTGGAGAGGTAACCAGCAGCCCTTCCAGCAGATCGCGCGCGACGTTAGATTCCGGAACGCCTTCCATTTTATGCGGATCGAGGGAAGCCACTTCAGCACCGTTATTACGCACCAGCTCTTGCTTTTCAGCCAGTTGCACACCAGCCGGCACCGTAACAGCCCAGGCAGAAACGCCAGCGGAGGCCGTGATCGCAGCGAAAATGCTAACTGCCAGTCTTTTTTTAATAGTGTTGTTTACCATTATTTACCTTGCTCCTGTTCTACTGTTATCACCCAATCAGGCATATAACGTTTTTTACGTATTACGCGGACAGTCAATACCGTCGCCAGAGGAACGACTCTGGCGACATGCCGCTTAATCACATCAAAATTGTTTTATCCACGCCGCACGACCCGATACTCATAGTGCCGCAACAACGTGTTGGAAAAATCAACAGAGATAAAAACAGCACATAATCAGCAAATCAAAAACCGCCGCAGTCCCTTCCCAGGATCGGCAGTCTGTAGCCATTTCCACTCTTCCCTGATGGTACGCCCTCCCACAATTCCACAAAAAGTCGTCAGGGATAACGTTCTAATAAAATTAACTTATCCGTAACGGCTTGGGAGAATAGCGTGATGCCGAATGTATCAGAAGAATCCGTCTTCGCCAATAGATTTTGCAGGCTGTTACTTAAATTTCTTTTCAATCCCGGAAAGTCACAAAAAAACCAGTATGTATAAATGGATACAAAAGCACCCGTGCATTGTGTCAACTTGGCAAAAGCGCACCCGACAGCAGATTGTCCAACAACGGGTAAGTATGGAAGAATTAACCATAGTTTAGAACAAAAAATGCACGATAAAACACTCCCAACATCATCAGTGCCTTTCCAACGCCACATCCTCTACATGTGAATAAATTAACAGTGAAATCCCATGTGCATTGCAACAAAACATCTGCTGTGTTTTACGTCATATGCATTAGCTTATCTAAGGCATTCACGTAGCATAAAAATAAGTTATGCCACCCCATGTGATAAATAATAGTAGGGAATACGCCTTTTTCTGCTGATGATTACCGGGAAATAACATAAGAAAAAAATATTAATAAAAATAAGGCGTGCCGGAGGAATGAAATGTACACAATGGAGGATTTTTGAGCCTTGTAAGGTCATAGGCACGAGAGCACATTAACTTATCTTCAGTCCCGCTCTTTAACGCCATCGACATAGAAATGCTGCGAGAGCCAGATTGAGCAAAGGCTATCTCACTCAGGCGGATTCACCAGCGGCCCAGACATCACGTATAGTGTCCGAAACCTGGGCACGCTTGTTATTAGGACAATCCAGGAAATAACGCGCGGATGCCTGTCACGATAAACTCAATGCCGAGCGACATCAGCAACAGCCCCATAATACGCGTCACGACGTTGATGCCGGTTTGCCCAAGCAAGCGTACTAACGCCGGTGCGGCGCGAAACAATAACCAGCAACAAAATGAAAAAACGGCAATCGCCAACGACAGCCCCAATAAATTCTGCCAGCCGTGATAGCGGGAACTCCAGACAATAGTGGAACTAATGGCCCCCGGCCCTGCCATTAATGGTAATGCCAGCGGCACCACCCCAATACTTTCCCGATTGGCTGTTTCTGTCTTCTCCTGTTTATTCTGTTTGTCCTCACCCAGTTTGCCGCTGATCATCGACATCGCAATGGTGGTAATCAGAATACCGCCGGCAATGCGGAATGAATCAATCGAGATGCCGAACAGCCGCAAGATAGCGTCACCAAAAAATAGCGCGACCCAAAGGATAATCACCACAGAGACATTGGCAGTCAGGTTGGTTCTCGCCCGCCCGTCTCCTGCCTGATAGTTGGTCATACTGATGAAGATAGGCAGAATGCCTACCGGGTTTATCAACGCAAACAGCCCAATAAAAAACTTGATGTAACCAGAGAAATCCAGGACAGGCTGAATCACTTTTCACCTCTGAAGATTATTGTCAACGCCAGGCGTCTTTGGCGATCGACGGCACACACCGTGACATCGTCTACAGTAATGTAAAGTACAGCGTGCCTCCACTCTTTCATCTGACGATTATTCTCTGTCACCACGCCAATTTTCGATACAAATTCATCCAGAAAAGCACATAGAATGGTCATTTATTTTTAACAAATCCCGAATATAGATGGTATCGATTATCAATAACACCATGCTGAATGGTGTCAGCATGGCGATTTAGCGAGTGAGATCACAAAAAACCGACTAGTAACGGGGTATTCTGATTTCAGAGTAAAGAACAAAGCCTAACGCAGCGAATATTGCCCTTGTATCGGTAGCAGCTTTAGGAACAGCATTGAGAAACCATGGTTTCTGGCCGTAAACAAGGCAATGACATGCATCAGAAGATTAATCGAGCGCTTTGAGTCAATGGATAATCGTAAGAGCCAAATTATCAGGTACCTCAACCATTATCTATACTGCTTATTTATCGATGGACCATTGACTGAAAGAGCTTAACATTACAGGAGAGCATTATGGCCGTAACAAACGTTGCTGAACTTAACGCTTTGGTCGAACGCGTCAAAAAAGCGCAGCATGAATTCGCAAACTTCTCGCAAGAGCAGGTTGATAAGATCTTCCGTGCGGCAGCACTGGCTGCAGCAGATGCGCGTATTCCGCTGGCAAAAATGGCGGTTGCAGAATCAGGCATGGGGATCATCGAAGATAAAGTCATCAAGAACCACTTTGCTTCCGAATACATCTATAACGCTTACAAAGACGAACAAACCTGTGGCGTACTGTCCGTCGACGACACTTTCGGCACCATTACGATTGCTGAACCGATCGGTATTATCTGCGGTATTGTCCCGACCACCAACCCCACCTCTACCGCTATCTTCAAAGCGCTGATCAGCCTGAAAACACGTAACGGCATTATCTTCTCCCCTCACCCACGCGCTAAAAACGCGACCAACAAAGCAGCAGATATCGTGCTGCAGGCAGCGATTGCCGCCGGTGCCCCGAAAGACATCATCGGCTGGATTGATGAACCCTCAGTAGAACTGTCTAACCAGTTGATGCACCACCCGGATATCAACCTGATCCTGGCAACCGGTGGGCCTGGTATGGTGAAAGCCGCTTATAGCTCGGGTAAACCGGCTATTGGCGTAGGTGCAGGCAACACCCCAGTCGTGATTGACGAAACCGCTGACATCAAGCGCGTCGTCGCATCGATTCTGATGTCAAAAACCTTTGATAATGGCGTGATTTGTGCGTCCGAACAGTCGGTCATCGTCGTTGATGAAATTTATGACGCTGTACGCGAACGTTTCTCTACGCACGGCGGTTACCTGCTTAAAGGTAAAGAGTTGCAGGCAGTGCAGGCAATTATTTTGAAAAACGGTGCACTCAATGCCGCTATCGTTGGCCAGCCAGCCGTCAAGATCGCCGAAATGGCCGGTATTACAGTCCCTGCCAGTACGAAGGTATTGATCGGTGAAGTCACCCACGCCGACGAATCTGAACCGTTTGCACACGAAAAACTCTCTCCGACACTGGCTATGTACCGGGCGAAAGATTTTGAAGACGCAGTAGAGAAAGCGGAAAAACTGGTTGCGATGGGCGGGATCGGTCATACCTCTTGTCTGTACACCGATCAGGATAATCAGGCGCAGCGTGTGAACTATTTTGGCGACAAAATGAAAACTGCCCGTATCTTAATCAATACCCCAGCGTCTCAGGGTGGGATCGGTGATCTGTACAACTTTAAGCTGGCACCCTCGTTGACGCTGGGTTGTGGCTCATGGGGCGGTAACTCTATCTCCGAAAACGTCGGACCGAAGCACCTGATCAACCGCAAAACCGTTGCTAAGCGAGCTGAAAACATGCTGTGGCACAAACTTCCTAAATCTATCTATTTCCGCCGTGGTTCACTGCCGATCGCGCTGGAAGAAGTGGCGACTGATGGTGCTAAACGCGCCTTTATCGTGACTGACCGTTTCTTGTTTAATAACGGCTATGTAGACCAGATTACCTCCGTACTGAAACAGCAAGGTCTGGATACCGATGTCTTCTTCGAAGTGGAAGCCGACCCGACGCTCAGCATCGTTCGCAAAGGTGCCGAACAGATGAACGCGTTTAAACCTGACGTCATCATCGCTCTGGGTGGTGGTTCACCGATGGATGCTGCCAAGATCATGTGGGTTATGTACGAACACCCGGATACCCATTTTGAAGAACTGGCGCTGCGCTTCATGGATATTCGCAAACGTATCTACAAGTTCCCGAAAATGGGTGTGAAAGCAAAACTGATTGCCATCACGACTACCTCGGGCACCGGTTCCGAAGTCACACCGTTTGCCGTAGTAACCGATGATACCACCGGCCAGAAATACCCGCTGGCAGACTACGCACTGACCCCGGATATGGCGATTGTCGATGCTAATCTGGTGATGAACATGCCGAAATCGCTGTGTGCCTTTGGTGGGCTGGATGCAGTAACCCACTCGCTGGAAGCCTACGTTTCAGTACTGGCAAATGAATACTCCGACGGACAGGCGTTGCAGGCTCTGAAACTCTTGAAAGAAAACCTGCCAGCCAGCTACCACGAAGGCGCCAAAAACCCGGTAGCGCGTGAGCGCGTCCACAACGCGGCGACCATTGCCGGTATCGCTTTTGCTAACGCCTTCCTGGGTGTCTGTCACTCAATGGCGCACAAATTGGGGTCTGAATTCCATATCCCACACGGTCTGGCGAATGCCTTACTGATTAGTAACGTGATTCGTTACAACGCTAACGATAACCCGACCAAGCAGACGGCATTCAGTCAGTACGACCGTCCGCAGGCGCGCCGTCGTTATGCAGAAGTTGCCGATCATTTGGGCTTGAGTGCCGCCGGTGACCGTACGGCTCAGAAAATTGAAAAACTGCTGGCCTGGCTGGAAAGCATAAAGAAAGAACTGGGTATCCCGGCGTCTATTCGTGAAGCCGGCGTGCAGGAAGCCGATTTCCTGGCCAAAGTAGATAAGCTTTCTGAAGATGCCTTTGACGATCAGTGCACCGGGGCTAACCCACGTTATCCGCTGATTGCCGAACTCAAACAAATCCTGCTGGATTCGTTTTATGGCCGCCCGTTTGTCGAGCATAGCGTGACTGACGCCAAAGCCACTGCGGTAGCTGTTAGCGCACCAGCCAAAGCGGAAAAAGCAGAAAAGAAAGAGAAGAAAGCCGTTAACTAATAGCCGTTAACCACTACAAGCATTAGTCGTCTACCAAGCCCTGTGCATACCCGTACAGGGCTTTTTTACGCTCTCGCAGAAGATGCCGCCCTACCAATCTCAATCCCTCTAAACAGTCGCTAGCTGAGGCGTCCATAGGCCTGTATGACGTTGCGTATCGGTATGTCTGCACCCAACGCAAGAGAACGAAAATCAGGCCCGTAAACACCGGTTGTAAGCCTGAAATCAGGGTGATGAGTCGAGGGGCGATAAGAACAAAAAGAAAGCGTGGTGGGCTTGCCAGCAGCGATTCCCCTTTTAGGACGAAACCACCGCATTTTAAGCAACACCACACGCACGCCTTTTGGAACAGTCGTCATGGGATGGGAAATCTTACTGCCGACATTTCGGTCATCTGACGATGGGTATCCATACACATAAAGTAACGAATACTTAATTTTTATTAGCAATATTTACCGAGGGCTATAACCGGATCGCCTTGCCACACTCCGGTTATTAATAAGGCAGGCTAAATACTTAACCTATTATCGATATGGATTATTCCACCTCTGCCCGCGTCAGTCCCAGTGCGATTTTATAATGTTTACGGCATACCGATACATAACTTTCATTTCCACCAATGACAACCTGAGCGCCCTCAATGACGGGCTTGCCATGCGAGTCTACTCGCAATACGTGATTCGCTTTACGCCCACAATGGCAGACGGTTTTAAGTTCGACCAGTTTGTCCGCCCAAGCCAATAAATAATGACTGCCACTAAACAATTCCCCACGGAAATCGGTTCGCAGGCCATAACAAAGAACCGGAATGTCTAATTGATCGACAACATCACACAGCGCATTCACTTGCTCACGCGTCAAAAACTGACTTTCATCAATTAACACACAGTGAATAGTTTGCTGACGATGAGCCTGTTCAAGCACCCGGAATAAATCTGTCTGCTCGTTAAACAATAACGCGGGTGAAGAAAGACCGATACGAGAACTGACGATGCCGCTTCGCCCGGAACGATCGTCTATTTCTGCCGTAAACACCAGGGTCCGCATTCCCCGCTCTTGATAGTTATATGAAGACTGCAACAGTGCGGTAGATTTCCCTGCATTCATCGCGGAATAATAAAAATAAAGCTGCGCCATAGCTCCTCGGTCAACGGCATTCACCGGTCGGTAATCGTTAAAATTTATTGTAACATAGGTATTGATACTGACGAGGGTTTAGTCATACCGCCTGCGTTGTCAGTACCACAATCATTCTGTGGTTTAGTAATATTGAATGCGCCATCGTGGTGCTCAAAGAAACTATCGCTACGCTTGTGCATGGCTATTTCCGCTACAGAGCACGCTAACAGAATGTATTAGCTGGTTTGTTAGAAATTTATATTGCCCGTCTGATACGTGATTTTCGATTTAAATTTGCTAAATTTTAACAACCTGACAATTTTGCCTATTGCAGAAAATAAAACAGCACTCTATTATCTCTGTACTGTCACCGATAATATTTATTTTGAGATTAATCCAATGAGCGAAGCACTTAAGATTCTAAACAACATCCGCACTCTGCGTGCCCAGGCAAGAGAATGCAGCCTCGAAACACTGGAAGAAATGCTGGAAAAGCTGGAAGTCGTGGTTAACGAACGTCGTGAAGAAGAAAACCAGGCTCAGGCTGAAATTGAAGAACGCACACGCAAATTACAGCAGTACCGTGAAATGCTTATTGCTGATGGCATTGATCCTAACGAATTACTGCAATCTCTGGGTGCAAACAAAGTTGCGGGTAAAGCTAAACGTGCTGCACGTCCGGCTAAATATCAATACACCGACGAAAACGGCGAACTGAAAACCTGGACTGGCCAGGGTCGTACACCTGCAGTTATCAAGAAAGCCATCGAAGAACAGGGTAAATCCCTGGATGACTTCCTGCTGTAATTCTCAGTTAAAGAATAAAGTAAAAACACCCCTTTAAAGGGGTGTTTTTTTATGCCTGATTCGCTAAACCAAACACTCGCCCAACTGATGCTTTCGCCATACTTCGAACGACCAGCTGCAGGCTTTTTACTCGCCTCACCTTGACTCGTTCAATAATAAGCCTGTCTTTGTAGCGGTGTACTAACAGATGCCTTCATTCAGATTTGCACGCCCTCAGCCGTTTAACCGTGTAAGCGACTGAGGATATGCAATGTTGGCTACGTTCGTTACCCCGAATCACTTATCTGAGTAAGCTCATCAGGATTAAATGAGAGACAGTCTGTCTCTCACCGGAGGCCAGCCGTTGGCTGGTCAAATCGCTCCCAACGAATTTGTCACTCTCTTACTTACCACAGTCCTGCAACCTACATTATTTGAGGTATACAGAAGGGAAGAAGCGGATTAATTAGCGTCTTCTTCTATCGCGTCTTTCAGCCACTGGGTAAAGTCCTCACCCAGCGCGTCGTGACGAATACCATATTCCACGAATGCGGTCATGTATCCCAGTTTATTGCCGCAGTCGTGACTTACCCCTTTCAGGTGATAAGCCTCAACGGTTTCTTTTTCCATCAGCATGGCAATAGCATCTGTCAGCTGAATTTCATTCCCCGCGCCGGGTTCCGTTTTCTTCAGCAGATCCCAGATCTGTGCAGACAACACATAACGACCCACCACAGCCAAATTAGACGGCGCTTCTGACGCTTTGGGTTTTTCCACAACCCCAACCATAGGTGCACTGTCACCCGGTTTTAATTCTACGCCTTTACAATCCACCACACCGTAACTACTCACGTTTTCCACCGGCTCCACCATAATCTGGCTATGGCCCGTGCTATAAAAACGTTGCAGCATTTCACTGAGGTTATCTTTTTTCAGATCAGATTCGTATTCATCGATGATGACGTCCGGCAAAATAACCGCTACCGGTTCATCACCCACTAAAGGATGTGCACAAAGCACTGCGTGCCCTAATCCTTTCGCCAGCCCCTGACGAACCTGCATAATAGTGACATGCTCTGGACAAATAGCTTTAACTTCTTTCAACAACTGACGCTGAACACGTTTTTCCAGCATAGCTTCCAGTTCAAAGCTGGTATCAAAATGGTTTTCTATTGAATTTTTGGAAGAATGTGTAACCAAAATTATTTCATTGATACCGGCAGCAATACATTCATTAACTACATACTGGATTAACGGCTTATCGACCAGCGGCAACATTTCTTTGGGAATGGCCTTAGTCGCAGGCAACATACGTGTTCCCAACCCGGCCACTGGAATGACCGCTTTTTTTACTTTTTTATTAACAGTTGACATAAACAGCCTCGTATATATCGTTCAAATAATGAGCTTTATTTGTCCGGCGCATAAAACCGCGAAAGTATATCAGGTTCAATGCGTGATGCTCGTCCAATCTGGATGTGTGATGAGAAAAATCATAGGCCACATAGTAGGGGATAAAGAATAATTACGATAGACACACAGAGTCTGAAGTGCGGGGAGACTCGCCGCTATCGGATTAGTCTGTAGACAACATCAGACGCAGACGACCGCCACTCCCCCACATCTGACACTGCCATGCTGCACACGGGTAACTCATTTGATTGAGATAAGCTGCATCTAATGTGCCTAACGGTACGCCGTTATTCAGCCCGATATTATGATCTTCAACACTTAATGTGGCATGCAGACCAGCGGAAATCAGAATCAGTCGTTTCAATTCACGATGGTAATAACCCACCAGTAAAGGAAACTGCCCTTGCAGATTCGCCTGACGCAATAATTGGTTGACCTGATTAAGCAATACCGATAATTCAGGTAAGCGGCGCTGCTGGTGCGCCAGATGCTCCTGCAAAAGACTGTTGAATAACGCACGCAACAGTAATGCCGCCAGCACACCGTGATTATTCGCAGCCTGCGTCACATCAAGACAGTAGAACGCCAGCTCGTCCTCAGATAACGCCGCGATATCAAGCACCAGTCCTGGTCGGTCTGCCGCCATTAATTGCCGATAGTTAATACGACAATGCGCCAGCGTCTGCTGGACCGGTGGTTGCAACTGCTCCAGAAGTTTCAACGCTGCCCCTGGCGACTGGTTCAAGGTATCCAAATCGCGCATCAGTTGTTCCACTTCATTCGCCTGCGAAGTAAACATCGTCGGGTACAGGCAGGCCATCACCGACTCACGCAAACGCGTGTAATCATGCAAGGGTTTGAGCAGAACATCCTGCACGCCAAGGCGTAATATTCTGGCGACATCCGCCAGATGGCTGGTGGCAGACACCACCAGTACTGGCGTTGTGGTATCGTACAAACGCAAGCGCTCGACGAATTCAAAACCGCCCATCATAGGCATATTGAGATCGCAAATAATTAGATCGGGTGGCTGAACAGCCATTTTTTCCAGCGCTTCTTTGCCGTTACCCGCCTCGTGCACATCAGCGCCCAGGGATATCAGATAACCGGCCAGCACAGAACGGAAAACAGCCTCATCCTCAACCACTAAAATGTGTTTTCCCGTCAATGGTTGTGCCATCAGCGACCCCTTGAAACGCTTATTATCATTCGTTGCCGAATCGAAAACCTTCCTAGATGACCCGGTTGACCAGCGGCAACAATAACTCCCGCTGTTTTTCTACCGCCGCTCTGCCGGACTCAATAGCTTCCCCCGCCCGATGAAAATCCAGCGTGGCAATTTGCGGACAATAAGGTTGGATCAATACATCAGGAGGATCACCCGCCATACGGTTCATCTTCAGGCGATTCTCCAACACCTGTATAGAGGTACTCATTATCTCCATCGCGGTGGGCGTCACCTCCGTATGCCGACGAAAGCGGTGAGCTAAACGATAGCGAATACGCTCACGCCATCCGCGCGGTGGCGTCATTTCTTGCTCTTGCGCTGAAGCCATTTTGGCAGACAGCAGGTTATGCTGCTGCAAGCTGGCGTCATGCTGCAAATCCACCGCGATCACCACATCCGCCCCCATCGCCCGCGTCAATGAAACCGGGACCGGGTTAACCACGGCACCATCCACCAGCCAGTAACCATTCAATTGCACCGGCGCCAATAACCCAGGCATGCTGCAGGACGCACGAATGGCTAAATGTAAGTCACCTTGTGTGAGCCATAGTTCCCTTCCTGTACTCAGGTTAGTCGCTACAGCACCATATTTGATAGCACACTCTTCAATATGTTGCGTAAGTAGCAAATGCTTTACGTGGTTGAAAACACGGTCGCCCCGCAATAATCCCCCACGACGCCAGGAAAAATCCATCAATCGGATAACATCCCAGTAGCGGAAACTGTTTACCCAACGCGCCATGCTATCCAGGCGGTGTGTGGCATAGGCAGCACCAACCAGCGCGCCCACCGAACATCCAGCAACGACATCAGGGAAAATCCCCAACTCCTCCAGTGCATTCAGTACGCCAATATGCGCCCATCCCTTCGCGGCACCAGAACCCAATGCCAGACCTATTTTTACCTTCCGCATGGTGTTCCTCCTATGTCTTATTCTAGGCGGTGTCACACAATCGTGTGTGACAGTTATCGTGCGTGACAGTTACTGATGGCTATTTCACTGCAGAGCACGGCGGGATGCGATATCGTCGTGACGTCCTTAACGACGTCAGATGATTGCGGCCGACAAACCGTATTGGGTAACATACCCCACGCCTTATCGATGGTGTCTTAATTAATTAACGTTATTGCAGAATTTTGCAGGAGATAGTGTGTCCGAATATTGCCCATGCGGTAGTGCCCAGCCGTATGAACGCTGCTGTCAGCCCTACTTGCACCATGACAGTCAGGCACCTCGCCCTGAGTTGCTGATGCGTTCACGGTATACTGCTTACGTCAAACAGGACGTTGACTATCTGGTCGCCACCTGGCATCCGGACTGTCACGCGGAAAACTGGCGCACCGATATTGCCGCCAGTTGCGCGGATACCCATTGGCTTGGTCTACGGATACTGGATGTTACGCCGGGAAAAACAGCAGACGAAGGGTATGTGGAGTTCGCTGCCAGCTATAGCACAGCCGACCATCCAGACTCCCGGGTATTGATGAGAGAGCGTTCTCGCTTCCTTCGCTGTCACGATCGCTGGTACTATGTCGACGGCGTTCACTTGCAAACCGGCAGGAACGATAGCTGTCCGTGCGGCTCCGGCAAAAAATACAAAAAGTGCTGCGGACAATGACACCTTGATTACGGCGGTGATTCCGGCATCGCGTAACGGCAATACTTGATTTATGTTTTGGACAGGATCCCAACTCCATGCAATCCCAGAATATCCAAAGAAAAATTTTACGGACAATCTGCCCTGATGCAAAAGGGCTTATCGCCAAGATCACCAACATCTGCTACAAGCACGAATTGAATATTGTGCAGAATTCGGAATACGTTGATCACCGTACCGGTCGTTTTTTCATGCGTACGGAATTGGAAGGCATTTTCAATGACACTACACTGCTGGCCGATATGGACAGCGCCTTACCGGAAGGTTCCGTGCGCGAGCTTAGCAGCGCCGGGCGTCGCCGTGTTGTCATTCTGGTTACGAAGGAAGCACACTGTCTTGGCGATCTGCTGATGAAAAGTACCTACGGCGGTCTGGATGTTGAAATCGCTGCCGTGATCGGTAACCACGATACGCTGCGCACCCTGGTAGAACGCTTTGATATTCCGTTCCATCTGGTCAGCCATGAAGGCCTGACGCGCGAAGAGCACGACCTGAAAATGGTCGCGCAGATAAATCAATACAAACCGGACTACGTGGTACTGGCGAAATATATGCGAGTCTTAACTCCCGCGTTTGTCCAGAACTACCCTAACCGGGTTATTAACATTCATCATTCGTTCCTGCCAGCCTTCATAGGTGCACGTCCATACCATCAGGCGTATGAGCGTGGCGTGAAAATCATCGGCGCAACTGCCCATTACGTGAACGACAACCTGGATGAAGGCCCCATCATCATGCAGGATGTGATTAATGTGGATCACACCTACACCGCCGACGACATGATGCGTGCAGGCCGTGACGTAGAGAAAAACGTACTGAGCCGGGCACTGTATCATGTTCTGGCCCAGCGCGTGTTCGTGTACGGCAACCGCACCATTATCCTGCGTTGATTCGCTATCCTGCGTTGATTAGCACTTCGCCGCCCTTCGCCTACAATTGCATCGGGCGGCATAAAAAAACGGCAAACGAACTTGTTTTTGTTTTTTCAGCCTTTACAGGGGCGTGGCATTTGATATGATGCGCCCGCTCGAAACGAAAGAGCAATCAGGCCAGTGGTGGGGTTCCCGAGCGGCCAAAGGGAGCAGACTGTAAATCTGCCGTCACAGACTTCGAAGGTTCGAATCCTTCCCCCACCACCATCTCTACCGCGCATCGCGCGAGAATCCGAACATCGCCCAGTCGTTATCCAACGACACCATTCCAGAAAAAATAATCGATTACAAAATAACGATGATGCCAGTGCAAAGCCGATGCTGCCTGCAGGCGTTATGGCGTCAGTCTTATACCGGCATAATGGTCAGTGTCATCGTGTCCGATGCGAGAATCGATTACTCTTTCCAGCGCTCCGGCATATAACTGAATACCGGCAACTGCCAGGACCAGAAAATGGCTGCCAGACGCAGCGCCAGCCCGATGGAAAAAGAGATAAGCTGATTGAGGTCGTGGTTAACGCCGATTTCACGCAAGCTAAGGTACACCAGCGCTACCAGCAATGACACGCAGGCGTAGAGTTCCTTACGCAATACCATGGGCGTCCGGTTACAGAAAATATCCCGCAGGATGCCGCCAAAGATACCGGTGGTGATGCCGGCCATCACGACCACGGTGGGTGAATAACCCAGCTCGATAGCCACATTGCAGCCGATGATGGTAAATGCCACCAACCCCATGGCATCCAGCACCAAAAACAGCCGATGCAAATGATGCATCACACGCGATGCCAGCACAGCCAGCAGGCCTGCACCGATAGTGAGATAGATATAGGCAGGGTGTTGCGTCCAGGCGATGGGATAATTACCTAGCATAATATCGCGCACCGTACCGCCACCCAGCGCGGTAATAAAGGCGATCATCGAAACACCAAAAATATCCATGTTACGACGGCCAGCGGCCAGCGCACCGGACATTCCCTCAGCAGTAATAGCGATCAGATAGATATAGGTCAGCACACACGTACCCTTGTGAAATGTGCCCCTCCCTCTGTCCTTTTACCTGAGAGTTTACGCGGTGGTACCGCTTGCCCCTTCGGTGGGTTGTCTGGCAACCGCTCTCCAGTTGGCGTCATTGAAATGTGCAGTAAGGTGGCCTGAGCGATTATGGGAGTTTGCGCCTTCGGCGGGAAGTCGTGTTGTGGCATGTCGTGCCTTCCGCTCTCCTGCAAGGCGCGGAGTATACGGGCTATTGGTAACCGGTTCAACCAGCCATCACCGATAGTTATGACTGTTGACGCGATCGTATCGCCGCCGTGACTCCTCAGCCGCCTTTCTGCTAACATCAGGGCACGTTTTTTTAACAACGGCAGCGAACATGAAGTTTGTTTCTTTCAATATCAATGGGCTGCGAGCCCGCCCCCATCAACTGGCCGCAGTCATCGAACAACACCAGCCTGACGTAATCGGCTTACAGGAAACCAAAGTCCATGACGACATGTTTCCACTCGACGATGTAAAACAGTTCGGTTACCACGTTTTCTATCATGGACAGAAAGGCCATTACGGTGTTGCGCTGCTGACCAAAGCTGAACCACTGGCGGTTCGGCGCGGTTTTCCCACCGACGACGAAGACGCCCAGCGCCGTATCATCATGGCGGATCTGGCAACGCCACTCGGCACACTGACTGTGGTGAACGGCTACTTCCCGCAGGGTGAAAGCCGTGACCACCCTGTCAAGTTCCCCGCCAAAACCCGTTTTTACCAGGATTTGCAGCACTATCTTGAGCAGCACCATCAGGCGGACCAGCCGGTGCTTATTATGGGCGACATGAACATCAGCCCGACGGATTTGGATATCGGTATTGGGGAAGATAACCGTAAACGCTGGCTGCGCACCGGGAAGTGTTCATTCCTGCCTGAAGAGCGTGAATGGATGGAGCGGCTGAAAAACTGGGGGTTGGTCGATACATTCCGGGCTGCTAATCCCGAATGTCAGGATAAGTTCTCGTGGTTTGACTACCGCTCATCAGGGTTTGATGATAACCGAGGACTGCGTATCGACCTGATCATGGCGACCTCACCGCTGGCCAGCCGCTGCACCGCCACCGGTATTGATTACGCCATTCGGGGAATGGAGAAACCCTCTGACCATGCACCGGTATGGGCGGAATTCACTCTCTGAAATAACAACGGGGCTACATCGCCCCGTTATCCCTTGTTTATTGCTGATCTTTGAGGATCCGCCACACCAGATTATTGGTGCCCAGGTTGCCTTTATCTCGCTGGCATTGCAGTAATACCCCTTCCGCCCTGACTACCGAGCCTTCGGAGTAGCTTCTGTTTTGATAAATGCAGCAACTCATGCAATTGACCTGAGTTTCTCGCTGAACATTGCCACCGGCATTACCACCGTTCCCCCACACGACCTGTGGCGGCACAGGCACCACCACTTCTGTATTGGTCGTCCCCTGAGCATTGGCAGCGCCCTGCGTATTAATGGCCCCCTGCGTGCCAGATACCGTCCCCTGGGTGGCAACGGTATTTCCTGGCAAAATGACGGGATGTCCCTGCGTCACCACGGTGGTTTGCGTCGCCGCCTGCGTAGCGGAAGATAGCAACAAGCCTGTTGCCATCAGGAAGGTGCCCCATGCTTTCATCTGCGTTACTCCTTGGTGCTGGCTGAACGTGACTGACGACGTTTGCGCTTCTCGGGCGAAGCGCGCTTAACGGGTGGTAATCCTCTGAATGCCGAGATATTACCACTTTGTCGTGCCTGCTGAATAAGTTCGTACAACGACTGCGTCAGTGGCTGCATAAAATCCTGGTAGCGGCAACGCTTTTCACTAATTTGCGTCAGCGTGGCTTCCCAGTGTGCCGTCATATCCGGGTGCGCGGCGATCGGCGGTAACGCATGGATCAACGCCTTACCCGCGTCAGTCGCATGGATATGCCGCCCTTTCTTTATCAGGAACGCGCGTTTAAACAACAGTTCGATAATGCCTGCACGCGTGGCTTCGGTACCCAGACCATCCGTTTCACGCAGGATCTTCTTCAGCGCCTTATCCTGCACGAAGCGGGCAATCCCAGTCATGGCGGATAGCAAAGTCGCATCGGTAAACGGCCGGGGAGGCTGAGTTTGTCGCTCAACCACCTCCCCCCTCTCACACAACAACTCATCACCTTTCGCCACCACCGGCAACGGCATTCCCTCGTTTTCCTCGTCCCGTTCTTTATGACCGAGCAACGTGCGCCACCCCGCCTCTGCCAGAAAACGGGCCTTCGCCACAAACTTGCCACCGGCGATATCCAGCTCAATAACGCATTTACGAAAGACAGCATCAGCGCAAAACTGCATCAGGTACTGCCGGGCAATCAACCCATAAACCTGACTTTCCTGCTCGGTCAACGATGTGCGGGCGCTACGTGCGGTGGGGATAATGGCATGGTGTGCGTCAACCTTACTGTCATCCCAGCAGCGATTGCGGCGTTCAGGATCCGCCGCAGGCTGCGGCAATAAATCTGGCTGATGTGCGGCAATCGCGTTCAGTACTGCGTGTCGCCCGGCGAAATGTTCTTCCGGCAGATACCGGCAATCCGAACGCGGGTAGGTAATCAACTTGTGCGTTTCATACAACCGCTGGCAAATATCCAGCACTTGTTGGGCGCTCAAACCAAAGCGTTTAGCCGTTTCAATTTGCAAGGTAGAAAGGGAATACGGCAACGGTGCGGTTTCCGATTCCCGTTTATCATTATAGGCCGTGACCTGTGCGGGCTGCCCTTCGATGCGTTTAACAACGTGTTCAGCCAGCGGGCGATGCAGCAAACGCCCTTCTTCGTCCTGATACGGCTCACACGAATCACTTGGCTGCCACAACGCGATAAACCGCTCGTTGGCGGTAACGATATGGGCCTTAACCTCGAAATAGTCGCGCGACACAAAATTGTCTATCTCTTCATCACGGCGGACAACCAGCCCCAATACTGGCGTCTGCACCCGGCCGACTGACAACACGCCTTCATACCCGGCATTCTTCCCGAGCAGGGTATAGGCGCGGGTCATATTAATGCCATATAACCAGTCAGCACGTGAACGTGCCAGTGCGGAAACACACAGCGGCACAAACTCCCGGTTTTCACGCAGGCGCGATACTGCACGTTCCACCGCTTGCGGGTTCAGGTCATTGATAAGACAACGACGTACCTGCTGGCGTTTCGCTTCAGGCAGCGCCAGATACTCCAGCACCTCATCGACCAGCAACTGCCCTTCCCGGTCCGGGTCACCGGCATGGATCACTTCATCGGCCTGCGTCAGCAGTTTTTTGATCACATTCAGTTGCTTACTTACCGATGGACGTGGCTGGAGCAGCCATTTTTGTGGCACGATCGGCAAGTCAGCCAGCGACCAGCGCGCGTAGCGGGCATCGTAAACGTCTGGTTGTGCCTGTTCCAGCAGGTGCCCCACACACCAGGTCACCATATCCTGTTCGCCACAGGCAATGAAGCCATCGCCCCGCCGGTGCGGTTTAGGCAAGACATCGGCAATCGCTCTGGCAAGACTGGGTTTTTCCGCAATAAACAGTCGCATGTTACACCGCACAGCAGAACGGATATCCCTTGCTTCACTGCCCATCGGGCATGTGGCGCAAGGGAAACATCGTCAATACAGGATTAGAAATAGCTGACAAACTTCGTGCTATCAACGGACGCGACAGCGGCGGAGGCTTTAAGCTGCGGTGTCCCCAGATAGAGGAAACCGACGATTTCATCCGACGCACGGCAACCAAATGCATCGCGTACCAGCGGATGATGAGTCCAGGCACCACTGCGCCAGATACCGTTGAAACCTTGCGCCAGTGCGGCCATTTGCATCGCCTGTACCGCACAACCGGCCGATACCACCTGCTCCCAATGAGGCACTTTCGGATTATCCACGCAGTGCGCTACCACGGTAATGATCATCGGTGCACGAAACGGTGCCTGACGTGCTTTCTCAATCGCCGCCTCATCCTGCTTATCCTGCAATGCTGCTCGAACCAGCAACTCACTAAAACGGGACAACCCTTCATCCTGGATAATGGAAAAACGCCAGGGTTGTAGCGCACCATGATCAGGAGCCCGCAAACCCGCTCGCAGGATATTGTCCAGTACCTCACCTGTCGGCGCAGGGGCGGCCAGGCGCGACGCCGAACGGCGATTCAGTAGCAATTCCAGAGCATCCATCACATCTCTCCTGTCATGAAAAATCTGCTGTCGGTGAATAAAATCCGGTTGCGCGCCACGGTAGCACAGGTAGAAGATTTGTTACAAGTTAGCGCCCTGCTACTGACCCTGCGGCAAGATAAATAGCTGACTTTTATTCTGTCGCTCATTAGGATACCGCCAGTGCTCGCGTTCGGATGCGTTCGCGCAAATATCACCGCTAACCCGAAGCACAGCTTAAACCCAGTTTTCTTTTGACGGAGTGGACATGCGCACAATGTGGCGAATTTTCAGTGGAATATTCAGATGGGGATGGCGCCTGCTGAATTTCATCCGCGAATTTATCCTTAACCTCTTTCTGGTTTGCCTGATCCTGGTCGCTATCGGGATCTACAGCCAGTTCAAAGCCCCGCCGACCGAACCGGTGCGGGGGGCGTTGTTGCTGGATCTGACAGGGGTGGTGGTGGATAAGCCCTCCGTTAATAACAAGCTGCGCCAGTTCGGCCGCGAATTTTTCGGTGCGTCGGCAAGTCGCCATCAGGAAAACTCGCTGTTTGATATTGTCGACAGTATTCGACAGGCCAAAAACGACAGTAACATTACCGGCATGGTGATGGATTTGTCTGACTTTGTCGGCGCTGACCAGCCTTCACTGCAATACATCGGTAAAGCGCTGCGCGAATTCCGTGATGCGGGCAAACCGATTTTTGCCGTCGGCGACAATTTCAACCAGACGCAATATTATCTGGCCAGTTTCGCCAACAAAATCTACCTGACCCCGCAGGGAAATGTTGACCTGCATGGCTTTGCGACCAATAACCTCTACTACAAGACGCTGTTGGATAAGCTGAAAGTCACCGCGCATATCTTCCGGGTGGGCACGTACAAATCCGCCGTCGAGCCGTTTATCCGCGATGACATGTCGCCCGATGCCCGTGAAGCCGATAATCGCTGGATTTCCACCCTCTGGCAGCACTATCTCGATACTGTCGCGGCCAACCGTCAAATCACCCCTCAACAAGTGTTCCCGGGCGCTGATGCGGTCCTCGCTGGTCTGCAAAAGATGGACGGTGATACCGCGCGTTACGCGCTGGAAAATAAACTGGTGGATGAAGTCGCTCCCCATTCAGCGATTGAGCAATCGCTTATCAAAGCCTTTGGGTGGGATGCCAAAACTAAAAACTTCAATTTCACCAGCATTTATGATTACACCACGACGCCACCGGCCACGAGCAGTAATGAGATAGCGGTCGTATTTGCCAGCGGCACCATTATCGATGGTAAAGAAACCCCTGGATACGTTGGTGGCGATACCACCGCCGCACAGATTCGCGATGCACGACTGGATCCGAAAGTGAAGGCCATTATCCTGCGGGTCAACAGCCCCGGCGGTAGCGTAACGGCGTCTGAGCTGATTCGTTCTGAACTGATGGCTGCACGCCAGGCAGGTAAACCGGTTATCGTCTCCATGGGGGGGATGGCGGCGTCTGGCGGTTACTGGATTTCTACGCCAGCTAATACCATCATCGCCAGCCCCAACACGTTGACCGGGTCGATTGGTATTTTCGGTGTGGTGACCACGTTTGAAAACGCGCTGGATAGCATTGGTGTGCACACTGATGGCGTTGCCACTTCGCCGCTGGCTGATTTGTCTCAAACCAAGACACTGCCACCGCAAGTGAGCCAACTGATGCAACTTAGCATCGAGCGTGGTTACCAGAACTTTATTTCGCTGGTAGCCCAGTCACGCCAGAAGACACCGCAGGAAGTCGATGCGATAGCCCAGGGGCATGTCTGGGTCGGCAGTGACGCCAAAGCCAATGGTCTGGTGGATCAATTGGGCGACTTCGACGATGCCGTGAAGAAAGCCGCTGAACTTGCCAAACTGGAACAGTATCAGTTGAGCTGGTACACGGAAGAGCCGGATCTGCTCAACGTGATGTTCAGTCAGGTCAGAAGTTCGGTCTATGCGCTGTTGCCTTCCGCCGTGCAGGCGTTAGTACCGGCACCGGTGGCTCAACTGGCGCAAACCGTTCGTGCCCAGACCTCGATTCTGGACGCGCTAAACGATCCGCAAAATCGCTACGCGCTGTGCCTGAACTGCGGCGACTTACGATAACACTCCCTTACACAGCCCGACGCGAGTCGGGCTGTCTTTACCACTGAAACCTTTTTATAATCCCAGCATTTCAGGGCCAACCCTTTCTATAACCAATCGAGTCCCGACCCATAACATCCATGCAAAAGAAATCCATCTACGTCGCCTATACTGGCGGCACTATCGGTATGCAGCGCTCCGCCCACGGGTATGTCCCGGTTTCAGGTCACCTGCAACAGCAATTGGCGCAAATGCCGGAATTCCATCGCCCGGAGATGCCGTCATTCACTATTCATGAATATACGCCGCTGATTGACTCTTCCGATATGACGCCGTCGGACTGGCAATCCATCGCCAACGATATTCAGCAACACTATGACCAATACGATGGTTTCGTCATTCTGCATGGCACCGATACCATGGCGTTTACCGCCTCCGCGTTGTCATTCATGCTGGAGAATCTCGCCAAGCCGGTAATCGTGACAGGGTCACAAATCCCGCTGGCGGAACTGCGTTCTGATGGACAAACCAACCTGCTCAATGCGCTGTACGTGGCAGCCAATCATCCGGTTAACGAGGTGAGCCTGTTCTTCAACAACAAATTGTTGCGTGGCAACCGGACAACCAAAGCACATGCCGATGGTTTCGATGCTTTCGCGTCCCCGAACTTTCCGCCATTGCTGGAAGCAGGTATTCACATCCGCCGCTTAACACCCGCCAGTCACGAACCCGTCGACGGGTCGCTGATTGTCCATGCCATCACCCCGCAACCTATCGGCGTGGTAACCATCTATCCCGGTATTTCCGCCGATGTAGTGAGTAATTTCCTGCGTCAGCCGGTCAAAGCGCTGATTCTGCGCTCCTATGGTGTCGGTAATGCGCCACAAAGTTCAGGCTTGCTGGATGAACTACGCCGCGCGTCTGAGCGCGGTATCGTGGTGGTTAACCTGACGCAATGTATCTCCGGCCGGGTCAATATGGATGGTTACGCGACTGGTAATGCACTGGCACAAGCAGGCGTTATCAGCGGGTTTGATATGACGGTTGAGGCGGCGCTGACGAAACTGCATTACCTGTTAAGCCGAAACGATCTCTCCCCCGAGCAAATTCGCCAACTCATGCAGCAAAACCTGCGCGGAGAATTAAGCGATAAAGATTAAATCACCTGCAGCCGATGTATTAAGGGTATACAACATCAATGAGAAGAAGAGACGATGAACAGAGCACTCTTGCTGGTGGATATCCAAAATGACTTCTGTGCGGGGGGCGCACTGGCTGTCTCGGATGGGGATAGTGTGGTCGCGATCGCCAATCAGGCTATCGCGGCCTGCAAATCGGCTGGCGTCATGGTGGTAGCCAGTCAGGACTGGCATCCGGCGGATCACCGCAGTTTCGCCATTAACTCCGGTACCCATGTGGGTGAACAAGGCGAACTGGATGGCCTGCCGCAGATTTGGTGGCCAGTGCATTGCGTACAGGGTTCACCGGGTGCCGACCTCCACCCCCGACTGAATCAGCGCGCCATCGACTGGGTGGTGCGTAAGGGAATGCATCCCTTTATCGACAGCTACAGCGCATTTTTCGATAACGGTCACCGTACCCGCACCGACCTGAACGACTGGCTGAAAGCCAGAAACATTACCCGTTTGACCATCATGGGGCTGGCAACTGATTATTGCGTCAAATACACCGTGCTGGATGCGCTAGCGCTGGGGTATCAAACCGAGGTGCTGGCAGACGGCTGCAGAGGCGTTAACCTGCAATCCAACGACAGCCAGCAGGCGATAGACGTGATGGTAAAACACGGTGCCACCCAGGTTTCTCTGGCAACGTTTATTGCGTCACTGGGTTAATAACGCTCTTCTCATCACGCCAGCGCTCAGCGCTGGCGTGCCCAAATCACCGACATGTCTCATGCTTAGTCTTGTGGTTTCAGCGTGGTGATCGTATCACCAGCAAAGCGCTGTTTTAGTTCCTGCTTACTTTTCATTTCGATTTCACCACGGGTGTTGATCGTCATATGGTCAGCCTCGTTGTTATTACGCGCCTGCCATAGCATCACCATCTGTAGTGCATTTTCTTTTTGTTCCGCCGTCAGGGCCACACCATCTGGCCACTTTCCCAGTTCCACCGCGGTAGTCAGACGCTGATAAATCTCCGGCGTCATGCTGTTTATTAAATCGTCTAATTGCATGTTTTTTTCTGCCTGAAGTCAGATTTAGCTGAAACGTTTCAAGTCAATCTATTGGTTTCACGTCAATCTATTGTATTAGCCCAGCTAACCATCCGTCTGCTGACCATTTTCCGCATCAATAAAGCTGAGTGACACAGAATTCACACAATAACGTTCACCGGTCGTCTCCTGTGGACCATCCGGAAAGACATGCCCCAGATGAGCGTCACACTGACCACAACGGATCTCAATACGGTGCATATGATGCGAATGATCATCAAGATAGCGGACGGCCTGCTCATTCACCGGGCGATCAAAACTCGGCCAGCCACAGCCGGAATCATACTTGCTATCGGAATAAAACAACGGCTGATGGCAGCACAGGCAGTGATAAACCCCCGTGCGCTTGTTATGCAACAGCTTGCCGGTATAGGGGCTTTCGGTCCCCCGTTGCTGTGTCACGTGCCGTTGCAGGTCGGTTAACTCATCCAGATTGCGTTGGAAAACAGTTGTCTTGGTCATCAGATGCTCACTGAAACACGATTTTTTCACCAGAATGATGCTGCATAATTCTAACAAAAAGTTAACACCGCCACAGCCTATTTTGGCCTACACTTATCCCCACGCAGTAATGGCACATTTAATTGTGATCACTATCACAATTACACCTATGGCAGGTGTTTCCATGCCTGTGCATTCCTCATATGATTGGGTTATGCCCTTTAGTTAGGCTGATAGCTGTTTATCGTGCAACTGTTGAGCGGACTTTTGACTTACCGCAACGATTGACACGATTCCGCTTGACGCTCAGTAAGGTTTTTGTAATTTTACAACCAACCTTTTATTCACAAACCAATAGCTGGTGGAATATATGACTATCAAAGTAGGTATCAACGGGTTTGGCCGTATTGGCCGTATCGTTTTCCGCGCTGCACAGGAACGCTCTGACATCGAAATCGTTGCCATCAACGATTTGCTGGATGCGGAATACATGGCATACATGCTGAAGTATGACTCCACCCATGGCCGCTTCAAAGGTACTGTTGAAGTTAAAGACGGTCACCTGGTTGTTAACGGCAAAACCATCCGTGTTACCGCTGAGAAAGATCCGGCTAACCTGAAGTGGAACGAAGTTGGTGTTGACGTTGTTGCTGAAGCAACCGGTATCTTCCTGACCGACGAAACCGCGCGTAAACACATCCAGGCTGGCGCTAAAAAAGTGGTTCTGACTGGCCCGTCTAAAGACGACACCCCGATGTTCGTTATGGGGGTTAACCACGCTTCCTACGCTGGTCAGGATATCGTGTCTAACGCGTCTTGTACCACCAACTGCCTGGCACCGCTGGCTAAAGTTATCAACGACAAATTCGGTATCGTTGAAGCGCTGATGACCACTGTTCACGCTACCACTGCTACTCAGAAAACCGTTGACGGCCCGTCTCACAAAGACTGGCGCGGCGGCCGCGGCGCAGCTCAGAACATCATCCCGTCTTCTACCGGTGCAGCTAAAGCTGTAGGTAAAGTTATCCCGGCACTGAACGGTAAACTGACTGGTATGGCGTTCCGTGTACCGACCCCGAACGTATCTGTTGTTGACCTGACTGCCCGTCTGGAAAAACCGGCAACGTACAAAGAAATTTGTGCCGCTATCAAAGCCGCTTCCGAAGGCGAACTGAAAGGCGTTCTGGGTTACACCGAAGATGACGTGGTATCCACCGATTTCAACGGCGAAAAACTGACCTCTGTGTTCGATGCCAAAGCCGGTATCGCACTGAGCGACACCTTCGTGAAACTGGTTTCCTGGTATGACAACGAAACTGGCTACTCTAACAAGGTTCTGGATCTGATCGCTCACATCTCCAAGTAATGTGGCGATGAACAGATGATAAGAGGGCGACGTAAGTCGCCCTTTTTTATTGGGTAGATACCCGTCATACTTCACGTTGCAGGGGCGTTGTTCAACACGGGCGTATTGTCCTAAAACTCGAAGTATTTAGGGTATACAACAAGAACACTAAGGCAAAACCAATACCATGAACGACAACATTTATTCACTTCCCATCAGTCATGCGATCACCACCCACCTGAGCCAACGTCAACTGGGCCAACTGCCGGTGATTGTGGTCGACCATCCGCAGGTTCGTGCCGCCGTTGCCTTGCAGGGTGCTCACCTGCTGAGCTGGCAGCCTACTGGCGAACAGCCGGTGCTATGGTTAAGCGACAACACGCCATTTGAAAACGGTGTGGCCATTCGCGGCGGTGTGCCTATTTGCTTCCCCTGGTTTGGTCCGGCTGCGCAGCCCAATCACGGCTTTGGTCGCCTGCTGGCCTGGGAATTCACCTCGCACAGCGAAGACGCGAATGGCGTGACCCTCGCGTTTACTTTACGTGATTCCGAACAGACACGCGCCACCTGGCCGCATACGTTTACCGTTCTGGCTCGCTTCCATTTGACGGCCCACGAATGCCGCATGGAGCTCGAATGCCACGGTGACTACAGCCTGACCACTGCGCTACATACCTACTTCCAGATTGGCGACATCAGCAAAATTCGGATTAGCGGCCTGGGTGAGACCTTCATCGATAAGGTTAACGACGGTAAAACCGATACCCAGCAAGGCGACCTGACCTTTGCCACCCGTACCGATCGTATCTATACCCATCCGGCATCAGTCAGCCTGATTGAAGACCCGGAACTGAAGCGCACCATTGAAGTGCATCACGCCCATCACAGCGATGTTGTGGCCTGGAACCCAGGAGCAGAGCTGTCTCGCACCATCAGCGATATGACGGATGACGGCTACCAGACCTTTGTTTGTGTCGAAACGGCCCGAGTGACGCAACCGGCTGTGGCAACCACACAAACCCCGGCACGCCTGACCTCTACGATTCGTCTGCGTAAATAATCTTATTATTGTTGTTTCTGCTGAGCATGACTGGCGAAAGCCAGCCATGCTTTTGTTGTCCCGCTTAGACGACATCGAGCGGTTGCTTGTGACGAGGCGCCGGATAAGCCTCATCGAGGATAGCTATCTGCTCAGGTGACAACGTCACATCGAGTGCGACGGCGTTCTCTTTGACATGCGCCAGAGTACTGGCTTTGGGAATAGCAATAACGCCAGACTGGCGAACCACCCAGGCCAGCAACACCTGAGCGGGTGTCAGCGCCTGCTGGCGAGCAACCTGCACAACCGCCGGATGCGCCAATAAATCATGCCGCAATTGCCCGGCCTGAGCCAACGGGCAGTACGCCATCACCGGCAGTTGACGCTGCTGACACCAGGGCAGTAAATCATATTCGATGCCGCGTGAAGCCAGATGATACAGCACCTGATTAGTCTGGCACTGACTGCCACCCCGACATGACCACAGTTCTGCCATATCCCGCGTATCCAGATTAGAAACACCCCAGCGACCAATTTTGCCGGCCTGTTGCAAGCACTCCATCGCAGTAATGGTATCTGTCAACGGAATACCGCCACGCCAGTGCAGTAAATACAGGTCGATATAATCGGTTTTCAAACGCTTCAGACTGCGTTCGCAAGCCGCGATCGCCCGCTCCCCACCGGCATTATGCGGATACACCTTAGAAACCAGGTAAACCTGATCACGACGGCCACGCAGCGCCTCTCCGACCACCTCTTCCGCGCCACCATTAGCATACATTTCCGCCGTATCGATCAGCGTCATGCCCAGATCGATACCCGTTTGTAGCGCACTGACTTCCGCACGTCGTCGTTGCGCACTCTCTCCCATAAACCAGGTTCCCTGACCTATCGCGGGAACCGTTCTCCCCTCTGGGAATACCACCTGCTTTAGCATGTTCTTACCCTCCTGCGCTCAGGGTAACAAACCTCGCCCGCGCCATTAATGTGCAAATGGGGTGAACGCACCCCATTTTTGTGCAGCCAATGCACAATACGCGAGCACGCCATGTCAGAAACGATAACTGACACCACCGCCCAGCATCAGGTTATAGCTTTTATCAACCATCGGGCTGTCTTTCACTTCATCAGACAGGTGGATATAACGTCCGCTCACCCAGGAACTCCAGTTGGAATTGATTTGATAACCCGCACTCAACTCAACGTAGGGCGACCAGCCATCATTCGGTTGGTAATTGCGTAATCCGGAGCGTGCCGCTTCATCACCCGTCACACCATAATAGTAGCGGTTCTGGTTCTCACTCGACCAGGTAACCCCGACTCCCGGCGTCAGGCTCCAGTTACCGGCATTGAAGCGATAAAGGTAGGCGGAATCCCACACCAGACCGTTGCTGTAGTCTAACGTGTCGCCAGCGAAAACCGTGCGCAACGTTCCCCACTGGGCGTCGTAACGATACGCCAGCCCCGCCATCAACGTGCCACGTCGCCGATCGAGCTGCTTCATCTGACTATCATCGCTGTCTCCCGGTCTAAAACCGAAAGGATTGTAATAGGCCGTCAGTGATAGCTTGTTCTGTGAGTCATTCCACAAGTAATACCCGCCTTGCAGACCACGCAGATAAAAATTATCACCGTCATAGTTCACCATTGGGAAAGGATAAACATGCCCGCTATCGCCACGGTATAGTACCGTTCCGCCAACCGCACCAACGCCCAGCGAGAACTCCTCCGCCAGTGCGGTGCCTGTCGTAACAGCGCCAGCCAGTGTCGCCGTTAAGAAAGTGAATACGTGTTTTTTCACGGTCGTAGCGCTCCTTCGATGTTACACATTTGATCGCATTCGGCAGCATAGCAGCGCCGGAGTCCTACATACATCACATTAATGTGAAAGATACATAAGTTATAACGATTTCGTCTGCCCCATCATCACCCCGCATCGGGTCTGTGTTGGCGGATAAAAAAGCCAGCTTTACGCCTTCATGCCGAAGTGAGTCATTGAAATATCTTAAAAATGCGACGCAAGAATAGAGGCAAATTTATGGATGCAAACTACGCTTTAAACAAGGCAGAGGATTTCCGCTGACTACAGCCGGGTGCCAGTTATCCCCCGCCCTGTTGCCAGCCAAGTTGGCATAAGGGTTGCTGTATTCCAGTATGAGGTCTTCTTCCGGGAGAGCCATCCATTACATAGGCTTTATACATACCATTCGCTCTCTTACTCTGTGTTAATCGACGAAGGACGGGCAACGCTATGAACATATTTGATCATTATCGTCAGCGTTACGACGCTGCCAAAGACGAAGAGTTCACTCTGCAAGAGTTCCTTACCATCTGCCAGCAAGACCGCAGTGCGTATGCGAACGCCGCTGAGAGATTGTTAATGGCTATCGGTGAACCGGTTATGGTAGACACCGCCCAGGAACCACGTCTGTCTCGTTTGTTTTCCAACCGGGTAATTGCCCGCTACCCTGCGTTCGAAGAGTTCTATGGCATGGAAGAAGCCATTGAACAAATCGTTTCCTATCTGAAACATGCCGCGCAAGGGCTGGAAGAGAAGAAACAAATCCTCTATCTGCTGGGCCCGGTCGGCGGCGGTAAATCCTCTCTGGCTGAACGGCTGAAAGCGCTGATGCAGCGTGTTCCTATTTATATCCTGAGTGCCAACGGCGAGCGTAGCCCGGTCAACGACCATCCGCTGTGCTTGTTCAACCCGCAGGAAGATGCGTCAATCCTGGAGAAAGAATACGGCGTTCCACGCCGCTATCTGGGCACCATCATGTCCCCTTGGGCGGCTAAACGCCTGCAGGAATTCGGCGGTGACATCACCAAGTTCCGTGTCGTCAAAGTCTGGCCTTCGATCCTGGCCCAACTGGCTATCGCCAAAACCGAGCCGGGTGATGAAAACAATCAGGATATTTCAGCGCTGGTCGGTAAAGTGGACATCCGCAAGCTGGAGCATTTCGCACAAAACGACCCGGACGCTTATGGCTACTCCGGCGCGCTGTGCCGTGCCAACCAGGGCGTGATGGAATTCGTGGAAATGTTTAAAGCACCGATCAAAGTGCTCCACCCTTTGCTGACGGCCACACAGGAAGGCAACTATAACGGTACCGAAGGTATCGCCGCGCTGCCGTTTAACGGGATTATCCTTGCGCACTCCAACGAATCTGAATGGGTGCAATTCCGTAACAACAAAAACAACGAGGCCTTTCTCGACCGTGTCTACATCGTCAAAGTGCCTTACTGCCTGCGGGTTTCTGAAGAAGTCAGAATTTATGACAAGTTGTTGGTAAACAGTGAGCTGAGCCGCGCCCCTTGCGCGCCTGGCACGCTGGAAACCTTGGCCCGCTTCTCCATCCTGTCGCGGCTCAAAGATCCAGAAAACTCCAGTATCTACTCAAAAATGCGGGTATACGATGGTGAAAGCCTGAAGGATACCGATCCGAAAGCCAAGTCGTATCAGGAGTACCGTGATTACGCAGGTGTCGATGAAGGCATGAAAGGGCTTTCCACCCGTTTTGCCTTTAAGATCCTCTCGCGCGTGTTCAACTTTGATCACAGCGAAGTGGCGGCCAACCCGGTTCACCTGTTCTATGTGCTGGAACAGCAAATTGAGCGGGAACAGTTCCCGCAGGATGTGGCGGAGAAATACCTGGAACACCTGAAAGGCTACCTGATTCCGAAATACGCCGAATTCATCGGTAAGGAAATACAGACGGCCTACCTTGAGTCCTACTCGGAATACGGTCAAAACATCTTTGATCGCTATGTGACCTATGCTGACTTCTGGATTCAGGATCAGGAATACCGTGACCCGGATACCGGTCAGTTGTTTGATCGTGAATCACTTAACGCCGAACTGGAGAAAATCGAAAAACCGGCGGGTATCAGTAACCCGAAAGACTTCCGCAACGAGATCGTCAACTTTGTATTACGCGCCCGCGCCAGTAACAGCGGCCGTAATCCGAACTGGACCAGCTATGAAAAACTGCGTACGGTCATTGAGAAAAAGATGTTCTCCAATACCGAAGAGCTGCTGCCGGTGATTTCGTTCAACACCAAAACATCGACGGAAGAACAGAAAAAACACGACGACTTTGTCGATCGCATGATGGAAAAAGGCTACACCCGCAAACAGGTGCGTTTGCTGTGCGAATGGTACCTGCGCGTGAGGAAGTCATCCTGATGCCGGACATCGACAGGCATGTCGTTTGGGGGAAACATGGCCTATTTCATTGATCGTCGCTTGAACGGCAAGAACAAAAGCGCGGTTAACCGCCAGCGTTTTTTGCGCCGTTACAAGTCGCAAATAAAGCAGTCGATTGCCGGGGCCATCAACAAGCGTTCGGTCACCGACGTGGAAAATGGGGAGTCTATCTCGATCCCCAACGCGGATATCAGTGAACCGATGTTCCATCAGGGGCGTGGCGGGGTTCGTCACCGGGTTCATCCCGGTAACGATCACTTTGTCGAGAACGACAAGATCGAACGCCCTCAGGGTGGTGGTGGCGGTAGCGGCTCAGGCCAGGGGGATGCCGGGCAGGACGGTGAAGGTCAGGATGATTTCGTGTTCCAGATATCCAAAGATGAATATCTTGACCTGCTGTTCGAAGATCTGGCGCTGCCGAACCTGAAAAAAACCGAGCATCGGCAACTGAACGAGTACAAAACCCATCGTGCGGGGTACACCGCCAATGGCGTCCCCGCCAATATCAGCGTGGTGCGCTCACTGCAAAACTCGCTGGCACGCCGCATGGCGATGACCGCCGGTAAACGACGCGAGCTTCACCAGCGAGAGGAAGACTTGGCATTGCTGGAAAACACGGAACCGGCTCAGTTGCTGGAGGAGGAGCGGCTGCGTCAGGAAATCGCCGAGTTGCGCCAGCGTATTGCCAGTGTGCCGTTTATCGACACCTTCGATCTGCGTTACAAGAATTACGAACGTCGGCCGGAACCATCGAGCCAGGCGGTGATGTTCTGTCTGATGGATGTCTCTGGTTCTATGGACCAGGCCACCAAGGACATCGCCAAACGTTTTTATATTCTGCTGTATCTGTTCCTGAGTCGAACCTACAAAAATGTGGAGGTGGTGTATATCCGCCACCATACACAGGCCAAGGAAGTGGATGAGCAGGAATTCTTTTACTCTCAGGAAACCGGCGGTACGATTGTCTCCAGCGCCCTGAAATTAATGGAGGATGTCGTCAAAGAACGTTATAACCCCGCGCAGTGGAATATTTATGCCGCGCAGGCTTCCGATGGCGATAACTGGGCGGACGATTCGCCGCTCTGTCGTGAATTACTGGCCACCCGCCTGCTGCCGGTGGTGCGTTACTACAGCTATATAGAGATCACCCGCCGCTCTCACCAGACGCTGTGGCGGGAATATGAAGTGCTGCGGGAGAATTTTGATAATTTTGCCATGCAGCATATTCGCGATCAGGACGATATTTATCCCGTCTTTCGCGAAATCTTTCACAAACAAACCGTCAACAATTAACCAGACCAACATCAGCCAGCGTGTTACACGCTGGCTGTTTCCCCTCGCCTTTTTCTGCTGTACGGCCCGATATTTCATCAACCCAGCAAAAACTTAAATAACCGGTACCACCTTGCCGAACGATTTATTGAATGACGAGTCTTTAATTTTCCCCTCAGAGAATACAAACAGCATCTTGTGTTTTCCCATATAGGCGCCGAACCCGTTCTTCGCATTGATCACCACCGGGACCACCCAGCCAAATGTGACTTTATTCTTTGATGTGAATGAATCCTTTTCCAAATAACCTTTGTATGGCGCCATGAATGAATAATGCGCGCTATACGGGTCTTTCAGCGCAAAGCTGCAATAGCTGTAAATCTGTTTTTTATAATCTGCCGGTAATGTTCCATAATCCGCCGTTTCAGCGGCCATCCGCATAGAGGCTGACTGATTCGCACAGCCAACCAACACGACCGACAGCGCAGCCGCGGCAATGATTTTTTTCATTATGTATAATCCCGTTGATGGTTGTTTCCCATTGCAACATCTCAGGAATCACCTCAACGGCACCTTAACCACTATTCGGTCTCCACATTTTATCCTTAATCTTGAGCAAACTGGCGCTTACCTTCGCATCAGTTGCACTCGCTATGCCGTTAGCTCGACTTCATCAAAGCGGACCGTTATGATCGCGGTTTCAGTCATACTGGTTTCTCTCACGCTTTAACCATAGCGAATCCAGCACCCAACAATATGCCTGAGAACAGTATGCCTGAGGTGACCTCTGGTCAGGGTGCGCTTTAGATGGAATATCACGATGAAAAAAGTAGTACTGTCACTGATTGTCTCGGTCCTGTCGGCGCAGGCATTCGCTGCTCCGCAATTAGCAAATTTAAGTAAGCTGGAATATGGCGCGAATTGGGCATTTAACCGCGAAGAGGTTCAGTTGGTCTGCCGGGCTGACCACGCGATGTACGTGATTAACCCCAGCACACTGGTACAGTACCCGCTTAACGACATCGCCCGAGAACAGGTCAGCACCGGTAAAGTAAACGCCAGCCCGTTGGAAACCATCCTTCTGGATGACCCGAAAAATCCGGGGAAAAAAATGAGTCTGCAACCCTTTATTGACCGGGCACAACACCTCTGCCAGTAGCACATATAGCACGACAGAAAAGCGAGTGGATCGTCAATATGCAGGTTTGCGTTGGTTGTCACAAAGTGTACAGATTGTTTCAGAATTGACCGCCAAAGCGCGTGCCAGACTGGAAAACAAAGAGGGGTCGTCTACGCTTAAAGAGCAGGTTGTGATGCAACTTGCAACAAATGCCAACTTTTAGCGCACGGCTCTCTCCCAAGAGCCATTTCCCTAGACCGGGCACAGGAATCGTGTTCGGTCTTTTTTTAACTAATTGATATGTATTGATTTATTTTTCAATGTCCGAAAATGTCCGAAAACCCGTACCCGGTGTAAATTGCTGCAAGCTAGATATCGACTACTTTCTGTCACTGAATAACGGGTTCAGAATATATATCGCACATAAAGTCGGCCTCAATTACTCAAAGAGACCGAATAGAAAAGACACTGAGTTAGTTATGCGTCGCAAAAATGAACAATAAAAAACTGAACCTATTTTGCACATCATGCTCCAGGCTCTTTGAGTAATTTAGCGTGTACGTGTTATTAGATTAATTATGGTTTCTGTAATAAACCAGCTTCTTTCAGTGCCAGTACAACATCCATCTGCCCATTCTGGTTTTTCGCAGCATCAGGGTAATTTTCTGTAGCATTTCGCCACAACACAGCCTTTGAATACTTTCTGTCAGGTTCTTTTAGTACCAATTCCGCCGCTATCTTGGCATAGTCTTTATTTGGGCTATCCGATGATAGATAATTTCTCTTCGGAATCCCTTTAACATAACCATCCTGACACAAGCCAAGAAATGCAGACCGAGGACACCCTTTTTTCTGGCTATCCTTACTATTGGTGAACTGGGTAATTGAATCTTCCCAACACTCCCTTGGATCAGGCTTATTAAGCCTATCGTATACTGCCACTGCTGCTATTGCTGTTTTCCCATAAACGTTCATATTATATTTCTACCTCGCCATGTATTTCCTTGCTGATATATAGACCACTTTGATACTTCAGCGTATAGACATTGTAAACACTATTCCACCAGACATATAACATTACCACGCTCCTACCTTTATTATAAACCCATAATCATCACAAGTTAGAATCTATTAAATTATCGATTTTGCAGTCTGTAAACATCCCAGTAAGAATCTTGTTTTTATTGCATATATTTTGATTTTCACTCTTATTTCATTTATCTATCATCACTCCGGTAGTAATTTTCTAAAAAAATATAAATATGTGAAAATTGATAACTGCATTACCGCAGGCATTCAATGAATGTCTGCGGTAATCGTATTCATTCTTCCCACACGTGGAGATTACCACTGCGCCATAACTCACCATCCCAGGAAATCACATCAGGTGAAATCAGACAGCTTCTGCCCGGAAACAATCAACTCATCCAATAACATTTTACGGCGATCTGGCGGCGTATCGCGGCTAACCATAAAGCAGACTGCCGCTACCGCCTGACCACTGCGTGAGCGAATCGGGGCGGCCATGCAACAGGTAAAACTTTCCGATAGCCCTTCCGTCTGGCAATACCCTTGCAGCCCTGCCCGATGGATATCATCAAGGAACGCCTGTTTATCCAGAATGGTTCCATTCGCCAGACGATAATCCTCTTCAGGGATCAGCTCAAGAATGGCACTGTCTGACCAATTACTCAGCAGCAACCGTCCCGTCGCCGTCCACGGAATGGGAACGCGTACACCGATATCCGAGGTTATCTTGAAGGGATGCGCGTTACTTTCCGATAGCACTACGGTGTATTTATTCCCTTCCAGCATGCAGAGCTGCACGGTTTCACCATGACGCGCAACGAGTTCCACCATGAGCTGGTGCGCCCGACGAATCAAATCATTGTGCGCCATGTAGTCCGCACCATAGTAGTGCATCTCACGACCGAAGAACACGGCACCATCAGCATCCAGTTCCAGCAAGCCAGCCTCACTGAGCAGGCTCACCAGTTCATAGACGCTGGAACGGGGAGCACCTGTTGCGTCAATCAAATCACGCATGGCCATGGGTTTTCTGGAAATATGCAGTTGGCGAAAAATCTCGATGACCCGGTCCACACCGCGCGCCCGTGACGTTTTCTCGTCAGACATAGGCACATTCTCCTGTTGCAATCATGCAATGATAAATACGCTGAAAAAAGAAAGCATCATACACTGCCAGCCCTCGTTAACCCATCTCGATAAAATAATTTTTTACTCTGGATACCGATAATACCTGCGCTCCATTTTAGTGCCCCAATCTGGCGCAAATAAATAATGTTCGTTAAAGAAAACAAAACAACCGATGTTTTCATCCCTAAAACTGATATTCGTTTCTCTTATTTTTGGGATCCTGTCAGCAGGATTAAAAATTAAATACGGATCCCTATATTGCAAAAATAAAAATCCTGTGCAAATCTTGCGCTATCCGGTATTGCAGATTAAAGTCTGATATACCGGACAGATACACAGACAACACCATACCCGAGTTATCATGAATAAGGAGCAGGTGGCATGACGATCAAACGCTACGGCATTGAGGGTGGGACCGGTACCGGCGGGCAAAAACTGCCATTCGCACGGGCCGTCGAAGCCGATGGATGGCTGTATATCTCCGGTCAAACGCCCATGCGTAATGGCGAAGTGGTGGAAGGTGGCATCATCGAGCAAACGCAATTAGCGTTCGATAATTGCCTGACTATCATGCGTGAAGCGGGTTACCGTGTGGAAGATGTCGTCCACGTCACAGCAGTATTAACCGACTCCCGTTACTTCAGTTCATTTAATAAAGTATTTAGTGAAATATTTAACGGCCATCCTCCCGCACGAATTTGCAGCGTGCAGGATTTGGTCGTCGACTGCAAAGTGGAAGTGGATATGAAATGCTTTCGTGCCGATCGCAAGTAATTAAGTCCACGCTAAAAACAGGCTAATTATTTTCATTTTACGCGTCAAAACCAGGGTAGCCTGTTATTAATAAGCGTTTTCCACTTTTCTGCAAAATAACGGTTTTCATATCATCTCCATTCAATAAGAGAGCATAAAATGAATACAACATCGCTAAAAATAAACACCAGGCTCTTTGCCAGCGCGCTGGTGTTGTTGACCCTGGCAGGCTGTACGCCTACCGATGAGAAGAAGGCTGACAACGCTGCGCCGCAGTCTGCCCTTCAAACCGTTTTGCAACGTGGGACGCTACGCGTCGGTGATTGTCTGAGCTTCGCACCATTCGGCTTTTATGACCAGGCGGGTAACCCTGATGGGTACGATGTGGATTTGGCCAAAGCACTGGCAAAAGCGATGGGAGTCAAGCTAGAGATGGTCAACACCACCAGTGCGAACCGCATTCCTAACCTGCAGACCAATAAAGTGGATGTCGTGTTTTGTAACTTCACCCGCAACCTGGAACGCGCCAAAGAAATCAGTTTCACCGCCCCGTATGTCGTGGCAAGCGAAGCCATGCTGGTGCGTAAGAACAGCGGAATTCAGTCCGCTCATGATATGGCGGGCAAAACCATCGCCACCGTGAAGGGCTCAACAAACGGCGACGAAGTGCGCAATCTCGGTATCGATGTCAAGATTCAGGAATACGACTCATCCCAGGCGGCCATTCTGGCGGTAAAACAAGGTCAGGCTGATGCGATGATCGAAGATAATAATTTCCTCGCCTATCAAAGTAAGCTCGACTCAACACTGACGGTCACCAATGAAGCATTGGTTCCGCTTGAATACAACGCATTCGGCGTGAAGCAAGGCGATCAGGTCTGGCTGAATTACCTGAATGAATTCCTGTTTGAGATTAATGCGTCCGGCCAAAACGCAACGCTGTATCAGAAATGGTTTGGCAGTAAACCTCGCTACCCACTGAACCCACAATATTGACCGCACGTGGCGCAGCATTCACTGTTGCGCCGCTCAAAGGAGCAGACCCATGAATTATCAATGGCTAACCCTGTGGCACTATGGTGGTACGTTTCTGACGGCCACCTGGCTGACATTGCAGGTCACCCTGCTTGCTTTTGCACTGGCGATAGCACTTGGCCTGTTAGCGGCGCTGGCAAAAGCCTCATCGCTGGCACCGGTACGCTGGCTGAGTCACGGCTATGTGGAGTTCATTCGTAACACGCCGGTGCTACTACAAATTTTTATTATCTTCTTCGGGCTGCCCTCACTCGGTATAACCATGAGTGCAACAACAGCAGGGATACTGGCATTAGGCATTAATGTCGGCGCCTATTTATCGGAAACCTTTCGGGCCGGCATTCAATCGGTGCCTAAGGGCCAATTGGAAGCGGCCTGGATCCTGGGTATTCCACGTTGGCACATTTTCCTGAGCGTAGTGCTGCCCCAGGCCACGCGCGCTGTATGGCCTGCCATTATCAACAACCTGATCCAATTGCTGTTAGGTACCTCGTTGTTATCCGCCATTGCCCTGCCGGAACTGACGGGTACCGCAACCGTCATCAATGCCCGCACATTGCTGTATATCCAGACCTTCAGCATCGTGACGGTGATTTATTTACTGCTCAGCAATCTGTTTTCATGGTTAGGGCATCTGGCAGGACGGCGTCTGTTTACCCCGCCGCTGGTCACCCCGGTAAAAAAGCCCGCCGCCGGGCTGATAAGACAATGGCTGACTAATTCGCTGCCAAAACGGGAGAATGCGCTATGAACGACATCATCATCAGTGCTCTGCCGTTGCTGTTAACCGGTCTTGGTACCACGCTGGTACTCTCGGTGGCCGCAATTATTGGTAGTACGTTGCTTGGCCTGCTGGCAGCGGTGCTACGCACCAGCCGATTGCCCATCGCCCGACAACTCGCCCTGTTGTACATCGAGCTGTTTCGCGGCACACCCGTACTCATTACGCTGATGTTTATCTACTTCGGCGTAGCGTATTTTGGATACGACATTAACTTGTTCGCCGCCGGGATCCTGGGGCTGAGTATTTATCAGGGCGCTTACATCGCGGAAGTGTTTCGCGCTGGCATTGAAGCGGTGCCCAAAGGGCAATGGGAAGTGTCATGGATTTTAGGTTTATCCAAACGCCAGACCTTTCTCAGTGTGATCCTGCCCCAGACTCGTGGCATCGTGCTGCCCCCGCTGACCGGGCAATACCTGTCGCTGATTAAGGATACCTCAATAGTCAGCATGATTGGCATGTCAGAGCTGATGCATCAGGGGCAGGCGATTGTCGATCGTATCGGCCAGCCGGTCATCATTTATGGGCTGGTCGCCCTACTCTATTTCGCCGTTTGTTTTCCGCTTTCCCGTTGGGTTCAACATCACCAGGCCAGGAGCCAGTTATCATGAGCAAATCCGCCATTACACTGAGCCGTATTTCCAAATCATTTGGCACCACCCAGGTGTTGAAAGCCATCAGTCTTGACGTCTCGCCAGGTGAAGTGTTGGTGCTGATTGGCGCGTCCGGTTCTGGAAAAAGCACCGTATTGCGCATTATGAGCGGCCTGGAGAGTGCCGACAGCGGCGAGATTTGGGTCAATGATGTGCCGTTACATGATACCAACCGCAGCCATGAGATCTGTGGCCACGTTGGCATGGTGTTTCAGCAATTTAACCTGTTTCCGCACAAAACGGCGCTTGGCAACGTGACCCTAGCGCTGATAAAAGCACAAAAATTACCTGAAGCCGAGGCCACGAAACGCGGTATGGCTGCACTGGAACGTGTCGGGCTGGCGGAACGCGCGCACCACTATCCTGCGCAGTTATCCGGCGGGCAACAGCAGCGGGTTGCCATCGCCCGGGCATTGGCGGTTGAACCCAGGATTATGTTCTTTGATGAAGCCACCTCTGCACTCGACCCTGAGCTGGTCGGTGAAGTAATGGAAGTCATGCGCAGTCTGGCTCGTGACGGCATGACGATGGTGGTGGTAACCCATGAAATGGGCTTCGCACGCAAAACAGCTGACCGTGTGGTGTTCATGGATCAAGGCATAATCGCGGAACAAGGCTCACCCGAGCAGATTTTTGTGCATCCGCAAAATCCACGGACTCAACAGTTTTTATCCCGCGTACTTGAACATTAACAGGAGGCGACATGTCGATTCACTTTCCGTTGCAGGCTGATGGCTTACTGGATGCGCCGCACACCGCACCACGTTTTAAATCTGTTGCCGGTAGCGGTACGGAATACTTGCCTGTCGGGACGCCGGTGTTAAGCAGTGAAACGGTGTTCTCCCCGTTGATGTTGATGAAGCAGTCTGCTTTGGAGAACAACTTGCGCCAGTTGGCGGCCTTCTGCCGCGAGCGAGGCGTGATGCTGGCAGCCCATGGCAAGACGTCTATGTCTGCGACTGTTTTGCGCCGGGCGATTACCGAAGGTGGCGCATGGGGCATCAGCGCCGCGACGCCTGCGCAAGTGCGTGCACTGCGTCACTTCGGCATTCGTAATGTTTTTCTTGCCAATCAGTTGGTTGACCCTGCGGGTATCCGCTGGATAGCGCAATGGCAACAACAGCATCCCGACCACGGTTTCCTCTGCTACGTCGATTCACTGCACGGGGTAAAACTGCTGGAACAGCATCTTGGTCATAGCCGTATCTCGGTGTTGCTGGAGATGTCAGTCAGCGGCGGCCGTACTGGTTGCCGCTCACTTAAGGACGCTGTGATGATTGCCGACGCCATCGCGGCAAGCCCATCATTACAGTTGGTTGGTGTGTCAGGGTATGAAGGTGCACTGGGCGCCGGGCGGGATGCCTCCGGTATCGCACGAGTGAAAGACTATTGCCACATGCTAATCACCACCGCCGCACTGCTGGCGGAAAAGCGCTTATTCGGCAGCGACAACATTATCCTTAGCGCCGGTGGTGGGGCGTGGTTTGATGTGGTCACAGACTGTTTGACTAGCGCCCGCTTACCATTACCGGTTATCCCCTTGATCCGCTCCGGTGCCTACATGGCGCATGATAATGGTCTCTATGCGCGTATCGCACCATTCGCCCAGCCCGGTAGTCACCACCATTTCACTGCCGCACTGGAAATCTGGGGGCGCGTGTTGTCACGTCCAGAACCTGGACTGGCATTTCTCGATTTTGGTCGACGCGATGTGCCATTCGATCAAGATTTACCTATTCCGTTATGGATCCGCCAGGCAGACGGCAGCGCGGCACGTTCGGCCGCGCAGTTGCGCATCACGGAAGTTAACGATCAGCACGCGTATCTCAGCCTGCCAGACGCAGAACGGTTACAACCCGGAGACTGGGTGGGATGCGGCATTTCCCATCCTTGTACGGCATTTGATAAATGGCGCTACCTGCCATTGGTTGATGACCATTACTGCGTAACGGATTCACTGGAAACCGTATTTTAAGACGCTAACCTCGGCCCCACGGATGTGGTTATACCATTATGACGATTGAAAACGACTGAATGACAAACACCGCGGCAATAAGACCTTAAACACAAACGGTGTTACAGCAGATTTGATTTAACGTGGGAGTAGGAACGGCTGGCAAAAGCATCGCAAGGGGAATGGGTAAAAAGGGAACGGGTAATAGGGAGACTATTACCCGACACATATCAGGCAGATGGGGTTACTGAAGCCGCCATTTTTTTCAAATCCTGATCAATAAAGAACAAGCCGCCTTCCTGTGCATTCACCATACCCAGCTTGTCGAGAATGGATTTGAACAGTTTTTCTTCTTCGTGCTGTTCCGACACATACCACTGCAGGAAATTAAAGGTGGAATAGTCCTGCAATGTCATAGCAGCATGAGCCAGTTCATTGATTTTTTGGGTAATCAACTGCTCGTGCTCATAGGTCAGTTTGAAGACATCCTGCAACGAATCAAACTCGATCGGCGGTGCGGCAATCGCGCCCAATTGCGGCATGCTGCCGGTGTCGTTCAGATAATCGAACAGGCGTTGCATGTGATCCATCTCTTCACGGGAATGTGATTTCAGGAAAGCCGATGCACCTTCAAAACCTTTATCGCCACACCAGGCGCTCATCTGCAGATATAAATTGGCGGAGTAAAATTCAAGATTAAGCTGTTCATTCAGCTTTTGAATCATTTCTTTTTTTAACATGGCCGTTCCTTATTTTACTGGCAGGTGACTGATTTTCTTATTATGCCTGTAAAAGACGGGATTTAAAACATTCCATTAACACAAAATTGAAATAAATCCTTTATAACTTCAATGTATTATCATTTAGTTATGAGAATAATTTTCATTATTCTCATAGTTAGAAAATAGCTTTGATAATTATTTTCATTACCTGTTTTTATTAAGCATTCTGGGTTTATTAAAAATCCAGGTTTATAAAAAATAAAGTCAGTATGCTTGTCTGCATAATATACCCGGCACGGGCACATTTCCTTGCCTACGGTATACTCATGCCGGTGACAATGTCGCCAGAACACTAACCAGCGCAACCACCAGAACAGATAATGACAGTTCTACAATCGTCAATCGCAGAAAATAACCATAAGCGGTCGCACCAGCACGCTGAAAGCGCGGTACTACCCAGTAGCGATTGAATAACGCCAGCAGCACCATGGCAGCAACCAGCAAAACCTTCACCGCCAACAACGCGCTATACACCCCGAACGGCGGCAACGGCCAGCCGAGAATCAATCGGGCATTCACCAAACCAGTCAGGATTGCCAGCGCAACCGCCAGATGACCGAAACGAGAAAAGCGCATCATCGTCAGGATGGCATCGTCACGTGCCGACACCCGCTGCGCATCCCGTAATACCGGCAATAAAGGAGACAGTCCGCCGACCCAAAATGTCACCGATAACAAGTGCACCGCCTGACTCAAGCCATGCACTATCCCGGGCCATCCCTCCAACATCGCCGCGTGACCTACCCACGCCATACCACAGAGCTGGGCTACGCCAGACACCAGCATGCCCGTTAACCATCCACTGCGGTGCCAGAACACCGCCGCACACGTGATTAACGCCAGCACCGGTTGCCAGATCCATAGCATCCCGAAACGGGTACCCAGTACGGCATACCAGGTACTGACATCACCGATATTACGCCAGTCACCGCTCATCAATCCGGTCTGAGCCGCCAGGATACCAACAGCGGTCAACACGGCTACGATGCTGCTGAACACCATCACCCCATACAACCGTAACGCCAACTGCGCACGATAGGTCCGGGGTGACAGTAACCGACAATAGCAGGTTGTCCCTACCAGCAGCATGAGGCTGGAAAAATGTCCGATACGCAATACGGCGTATAGCGCTTCCAGCAGCATCAGCCAATCACTGCCGTATTATTTAACGTCAAAACGATAGCTTCCCTGCGTTTTATGACCATCGACAGACAACACATGCCAGGAAACCTGATAGCTACCACTGGCTAACGGCTTTTCAATCGGCACCACCATTACATTATGATGATCATTTTCTACCGTCGCCTTGCCTACCGACACCACCTGCCCCGCCAGCGTCAACTCCACACCACTGAACGCGGGTTCGATATCTTCAGAAAAAAGCAGCGTCAGAGAAGACGGTGCTGTTTGTTTTGCGATCACCTTGTCTGCCGCCGGAATCTGGCTTTTGAGATGGGCATGCGCCAGTGCAGCCTGAGAGATAAAAAGGCTTCCCACTAACAGTACTGCATTCATCACCGGAAAAAATGTACGCTTCAACATGTTCTTATCCCTTCTAATCATTTTCTGTTGCGTTCAGTTAACGCAAAACAACGGCAAGGATACGGGCCGCCCACCGCCTTGTCGAGAGTCCGGAAAGTAACAGGATTTGCCAATTCCGCACTTCTGCTTTACTTTTGTGGCGCAACAAAGAGGAGGCAATCATGGGATACAATCTGGCCGACCTGCCTTATGAAGAAATGGAAAAGGTCAATGTGGATTTGGCGGCATCCGGCGTAACGTTTCGCGAACGCTATAATATGCCGGTGATCATGGATGAAGTCGAACAGCAACAACCCGCACATCTGCGCCCTTATTTTCGCGAAAGGGTTAGTTACTACCGGGAACTATCCCACCAGTTCTCCACCTTACCGTACAACCCAAACAGTAAATAACGGCTCCATTCATCAGTACAAGTTCACAGCGACGCTATCCAATACAAACGGATAGCGCCTGATTACCCGTCCGCCCACACCGATTTCCGCCGTTTTTTCTAGTCAGCGCCGTCGTTTTAATGACCACAAAAGCACTTTTTCGCTTGCATCTGTCCACAAACAGGGGGTTAATGGATAGGCAACCAACCTTTTACCTAGCGAGGCACAAGATGAGTAAAGGAATGGACAGCAAGAAAAACGCCAAGAAAAAACCGCTGAAAACCGCCGAGCAGAAACGGGCGGAGAAGCGGGCCAAACGGGCTCAACCACAGCCTGAAATTAACTGAAACTAACCGCGTTGCCACAAATTTCGTTGTTCACCTAACCGAGCACCATTAAGGCAACATCCTGCGATCACCCTCTGCCTCCTGACACCTGGTGATCGCAGTTCCAACGCTTCGCGTCTGGCTTCTCGCTTTTCTTGTACTCTTTTTGGGTACCATTTTTCTGGCACGGCCTTTTCTGACGTTAGGGCTCGACAAACCAGGTTGCTTGTCTTACCCCGCTCCCCCCGTCCGGGGTACTACCCCGACAAAGTCTGGCTTTCAAGCAGCATTAACAGGAAGGTGAACTCCTGGGCAATGTCTTCAAACTGGGCCAAACGGCCAGATTTACCGCCATGGCCAGCCCCCATATCAGTGTGCAACAACAACAGATGATCGTCGGTTTTCAGTTCACGCAGTTTCGCGACCCATTTGGCCGGTTCCCAGTACTGAACTTGTGAATCGTGCAGGCCAGTCGTCACCAGCAAGTGGGGATAACACTGCGCCGAGACGCGATCATAAGGACTATATTGCTTGATGTACTGGTAATCAGCCGCGTTATTCGGATTACCCCACTCATCATATTCGCCAGTGGTGAGCGGAATGGACTCATCCAACATGGTCGTGAGTACATCGACAAACGGCACCTGCGCCACCACCCCATAAAACAGCGAAGGCGCCATGTTTATAACGGCTCCCATCAGTAACCCACCGGCGCTACCCCCCATGGCGAAGGTTTTTTTCGGGTCACCATAGCCTTGCGCCAGCAACGCTTGCGTAACATCGATGAAGTCGGTAAAGGTGTTCATCTTGTTGAACAACCGGCCCTGATCGTGCCATTGCTGTCCCAATTCCCCACCGCCACGAATATGCGCCAGCGCATACACGAAACCACGATCCAGCAGACTTAAACGACTGCTACTGAACTCTGGATCCATACTGCTGCCATAAGCGCCGTAGCCGTAAACCAGCAATGGGCTCTGCGCCAGTTTGCAGTCTTTGCGATACACCAGCGATACCGGTACCGATTCACCATCACGGGCGGTTATCCAGACTCGTTCGCTGCGGTAATTGTCGGCATCAAAATTTTTTACCGCGGATTGTTTGAGTACCGCCTGCACACCGGTTGCCATATCCAGTTCATAGATGGTCATCGGCGTGGTCATTGAAGAGTAACCGTAGCGCAGTTGTGTGCTCTCGGGCGTTGGGTTATAGCTCAGCCAACTCACGTAGGCTGGGTCATTAAACGCAATCTGGCGCGAAACCGCCGTTTGCCAGTGAATATAGCGAATCTGGGTCAACCCGCGCTCACGCTCTTCAACCACGTACCACTCATCAAACAGTGCGAACCCTTCTAGCACACAGTCCGGGCGTGGGGTGATCAATGGCTGCCAGGTTGATTCGTTGGCATCGTGAGCACGATAAAAGCCGAAGGTTTTGCCGTCTTTGTTGGAACGAACGTAAAAATCATCACGAAAATGGTCAATTACATACTCGTGATCCGCCCGCCTCGGTAAAAACACCTGCGGTTTTGCCTGTGGGTCAGTCGCATCCAGCAACAGAATTTCTGTACTGGTGGTACTTTCCAGATAGAGCAGGATATAACGCTCGGACGTGGTTTTATCAAGGCTGAGATAAAACGTATCATCTGTTTCCTCATACACCAGCGCATCCTGCTGCGGATCATCCCCCAGACGATGGCGATACACCTGATAAGGCAGCAACGTCTGCGGATGTTTACGCACATAATAGAGGGTGCAGGAATCTGCCGCCCATTCACTACCGGCAGACACATTCTCCAGCCGGTCCTCCAGCCATTCGCCGCTGGTCAGGTCTCGAAACGTCACCACATACTGCCGACGGGAGAGCAAGTCTTCTGCCACGCTCATCAGTCGATTATCAGGGCTTACCCCCAACGCACCAAGGCTGTAGAACTCGCTGCCAGCCGCCCGTTGATTGCCATCCAGCAATACCTGCCAGGTATCATGTTCCGTTTCCTGCTCCGGCTGGCGCTGATAAATAGCGTAATCTTTGCCGGGCTCGTAACGACTTTGGTAGCGGTAGCCGCGTTTCACATAAGGCACCGAAACATCTTCACCGGGGATCCGCGCCACCATTTCCTCGTACAGGGTACGACGCAGTGCTTCATGAGGCGCCATCACCTGTTCGCAATAGCGATTCTCTTCCTGTAGCCAGGCCAGCACATCCGGACTGTTGCGTTCATCGTCCCGCAGCCAATAGTAATTATCGATACGGGTATCGCCATGCATCGTCATCCTATGCGGGCGTTTTTCGGCTTGCGGCGCGCTCATGCACATCACTCCTTTCCATTCATTTGTCAGACTCTGCCTTACCGCTGCCCCACACTGGCAAACCAGCCATGGCGCAACGGCAAATGCCCAAAGCCTGTCATGAATCAGCAGGGGAATCCAGCTTGTACCGAGATCTGCACGGATTTTCACTCGCTTTTGCGTACCAGTACGCGAGTGATGCCAAACGCAAACGTTTTCGTTTATACTGTGGCCACGTTCGGGCCATAGTCCGCCCGTTTTTACCCCCCTCTTTTCACAACACCATCAGGTATCAGGTTATGTTAACAATGGGAACAGCCCTGCGTCCCGGCGCCACTCGCGTTATGCTGCTAGGTTCCGGTGAACTGGGAAAAGAAGTAGCGATTGAGTGTCAGCGTTTGGGAATCGAGGTGATTGCGGTTGATCGCTATGCTGATGCCCCGGCGATGCAAGTCGCTCACCGCAGCCATGTCATCAATATGCTGGACAGCGACGCATTAAAACAGCTGGTATTGCAGGAGCGCCCGGACTATATCGTGCCGGAGATTGAAGCTATCGCTACCGATATGCTGGTCGCTCTGGAACAGCAAGGACAACGAGTTGTGCCTTGCGCTGAAGCTACCCGTCTAACCATGAATCGTGAAGGTATCCGTCGGTTGGCTGCGGAAACGCTGGGGTTACCCACATCCAGTTATCGCTTTGCCGCCGACGAAGCCGCATTTCGTCAGGCTGCTCAGGAATTAGGTTTTCCCTGCATCGTCAAACCCGTCATGAGTTCGTCAGGGAAAGGCCAGAGCCTTATCCGTTCACCGGAGCAATTGGATCACGCCTGGCGCTACGCACAGGAGGGCGGCCGGGCCGGTGGTGGAAAAGTGATTGTCGAAGGTCTGGTGAAGTTCGATTTCGAAATCACATTATTGACTATCCACGCCGCCGACGGCCTGCACTTCTGTGACCCTATCGGCCACCGTCAGGAAGACGGCGATTACCGTGAATCCTGGCAGCCGCAACACATGAGCGACCTGGCGTTGGCGCGGGCTAAAGAGATTGCCGGCAACGTAGTAAAAGCGCTGGGTGGGTTCGGTTTGTTTGGCGTGGAGCTGTTTATTTGCGGCGATGACGTCATCTTCAGTGAAGTGTCGCCACGCCCGCATGATACCGGTATGGTGACACTCATTTCACAAGACCTGTCCGAGTTTGCTTTGCATGTCCGCGCGTTTCTCGGCTTGCCGATCGGCGCAATTCGCCAGTATGGACCATCCGCCTCGGCGGTTATCTTGCCGGAGCTAACCAGCAACGATGTGCGCTATCAAGGTCTGGAACAGGCTCTGAAACCGCATACCCAGATTCGCCTCTTCGGCAAGCCAGACATCAGTGGGCGCCGCCGTATGGGGGTCGCGTTGGCGACGGCCGACAATACAGAGGCAGCAGTAGAGCTGGCGAAATCCTGCGCGTCTGCCGTCAGCGTAAACGGCTGATATCCTGTATAAGACGGGCCTGTCGGCTCGTCGATTCAGAATGCAAAAAAAGCCCGCATGCGGGCTTTTTGATATGAAGAAAGGGATAACGCTATCAGGCTGTTGCGCCAGCAACCGCTTCACGCGCCAGCGCGGTAATACGATCGTAGTCACCGCTTTCCAGCGCATCAGCAGGCACCAGCCAGGAACCGCCAACACACAGCACGCTTTTCAGCGCCAGATAGTCACGATAATTCTTCAGTGAGATACCGCCGGTTGGACAGAAACGAATTTTGCCAAACGGACCGGCAATCGCCTGCAATGCCTTCACACCGCCATTTGCTTCAGCCGGGAAGAATTTAAACTCACGTAATCCGTAGTCCATCCCCAACATCAGCTCGGACACGGTGCTGATCCCTGGGATCAACGGAATAGTGCCTTCTGTTGCTGCTTTCAATAACGGTTCGGTCAGGCCGGGGCTGATGGCAAACTGCGCACCCGCTGCGGTCACTTCCGCCAGCTGCTGTGGGTTGGTAACGGTACCTGCGCCAACGATAGCGTCCGGCACTTCCTGTGCGATCAGGCGAATAGCCTCTACCGCGCAGTCGGTACGCAACGTCAACTCCAGGACACGAACGCCACCCGCTACCAGGGCTTTCGCCATCGGTACCGCGTGTTCCAGTTTGTTAATCACAATAACAGGAACAACCGGACCGGCTGTCAGAATCTGTTCCGCACTGGTTTTCCAGTTTTTCATCGAGGGTAATCTCCAGTCATGCCCAACGGGCATTGATTAATATCTGGCGCGCCCCTGCCACAGGGATCCGCAGTTACCCACGGATGTCCGACCGCACCGTCAGCCAAAAAAACGCTAACGGCCTCACTCCACCTTTCGGCAGTGCAAAACCGCTTTATTCCACTTCGTTCCAGGAACGCCCATCACGGGTAATCATGGCGACAGACGCCACCGGTCCCCAGGTCCCGGCCTGATAAGGCTTGGGAGAATCATTGTCCATTGCCCAGGCATCCATAATGGAGTCCACCCACTTCCAGGCTTCTTCCACCTCGTCACGACGCACGAACAGCGCCTGAATGCCGCGCATGCTTTCCAGCAACAATCGCTCATAAGCATCCGCCAGATGTTGCTGATTAAACGTTTCGGAGAAACTCAGGTCGAGTTTGGTAGTCTGCAACCGATGTTTGTGGTCCAGGCCAGGGATCTTGTTGAGGATCTGGATTTCGACCCCTTCGTCCGGCTGCAGGCGGATGATCAACTTGTTCTGAGGTAACTGCTGGTAGGAATCATGGAACAAATTGAGGGCTGGGTTTTTAAAGTAAACCACCACTTCCGAGCATTTCGACGGCAAACGCTTGCCGGTGCGCAAGTAAAACGGTACGCCGGACCAACGCCAGTCGTCGATATCGACACGAATCGCCACAAATGTTTCGGTGTTGCTAGCCTTGTTGGCACCCTCTTCTTCCAGGTAGCCAGGTACTTTTTTGCCCTGCACAAAGCCGCCGGTGTACTGACCACGGACGGTTACGTCATGCACATTAGAGCGATCGATACGGCGCAACGAGCGCAACACCTTCACCTTTTCATCGCGAATACGATCGGTGCTCAGGTCCGCTGGCGGCGACATGGCAATCATGGTCAGAATTTGCAACAGATGGTTTTGGATCATGTCACGCATCTGTCCTGCCTGATCGAAATACCCCCAGCGCCCTTCAATCCCCACTTCTTCCGCCACGGTAATCTGTACGTGATCGATAGTGCGGTTATCCCAATTGTTGGCAAACAGGGAGTTGGCAAAACGCAGCGCCAGCAAATTCAGCACGGTTTCTTTGCCAAGGTAGTGGTCGATACGGTAGACCTGGCACTCGTTAAAGAACTCTGCCACCTGGTTGTTAATAACCCGGGAGGATGCCAGATCGGTACCCAGCGGCTTTTCCATCACCACACGGGCGGGTTCTTTGTTAAGACCGGCTTTCCCCAAACCACGGCAGATGGCACCGAATGTGCTGGGCGGCATGGCGAAATAGTTGATGGTGGTACGATTTTGCTGATCGAGCATCGTTCCCAGACGATTGAACCCCTCGGTGTCTTCCACATCAAGGTTGCAGAAGTCGAGGCGGCTGCTCAATGTTGCCCATAGCGCCGCATCAAGCGGCTCTTTGAGAAAGGTTTCCAGCGCTTCGCGCACCACGCCGACATACGTGTCGCGGTCCCACGCCGCACGCCCGACACCGATAATGCGGGTTTCTGGATGAATATGGCCTGCTTTTTCCAGTTGATACAGTGAAGGCAGCAATTTACGGCGCGCAAGATCGCCCTTCGCACCGAAAATAACCAGGTCACACGCCTGGGCTGTTGACGTTACCGCCATTTTCAATCTCCTCATTGCAGGACGCTGTAATTTTATTACATCAATAATGTACTCTTTTTGACGCAAGCCAGTAAACCCGTAAGAAAACCACATTATCGACTGATTCTGATACCATAAGGCCTCAGAACCTATTGTGCCGATGAAGGAAACGAGTCTGGCATCCGCCTAAAAGAGAAATTTTCCATCGTTTCTGACAGTCAGTTACCGTTCTGAAAGTTAGACACACATCATGTTCTGACAAAAAAAGCCGATGACTGGGTGTGTCCACCTCTGCCAACCGTAGCGGGCTCGTAGTATATTTCACAAAATCCGCATCGGTTTCACCTTTGGCTGAAATCCAAAATACCATAGATGGTCGTTGTCATATGAATATGCTGGAAAAAATCCAGAGTCATCTGGAGCTGTTGAGCAAGTCGGAACGAAAGGTGGCGGAGGTTATTCTTGCCTCACCACAGACAGCCATCCACTCCAGTATCGCCACTCTGGCCGGTATGGCTGAGGTCAGCGAGCCTACCGTTAACCGCTTCTGCCGTCGTCTGGACACCAAAGGCTTTCCCGATTTTAAACTGCATCTGGCGCAAAGTCTGGCCAATGGTACGCCTTACGTGAACCGCAACGTAGAGGAAGACGACTCGGTAGAGTCTTACACCAGCAAGATTTTCGAATCCACCATGGCTGCGTTGGAACAGGTGAAATCATCTCTGGATATTCAGGCCATCAACCGCGCGGTGGACCTGCTTACCCAGGCGCGCAAAATTTCCTTCTTCGGGTTTGGTGCCTCGGCAGCGGTAGCCCACGATGCAATGAACAAGTTTTTTCGCTTCAATATCCCCGTGGTTTACTTTGACGACCTGGTTATGCAGCGCATGAGCTGCATGAACTCCGGTGAGGGCGACGTGGTGGTGCTGATTTCACATACCGGACGCACGAAGAGCCTGGTGGGGATGGCACGGCTGGCGCGGGAAAACGACGCGACTGTGATCGCCATTACCTCGGAAGGCTCGCCGCTTTCTCGCGAAGCCTCTCTGGTCTTGCAGGTTGATGTCCCGGAAGATACCGATGTTTATATGCCGATGGTGTCGCGTATCGCGCAGTTAACGCTGATCGATGTGCTGGCAACCGGTTTTACTCTGCGGCGCGGTGCAAAATTCCGCGATAACTTGAAGCGGGTCAAGGAAGCATTACGTGAATCGAGATTTGATAAGGAAGAACGATTCAGCAACCCGTTCAACTAATTATGCTATAACATCAACATCGGGTGGCAAGGTGTGATATCGATGATAAGACCAACCTGTCGCCCAATCATAACTACAGGCGCGGCATCCGGACAGTGCAGAGCGGCAAAAACGGCGCTATACCGTGCCCTCGCCTGACGGCATTACCACATTACAACAGCTTCACCAGTCAACGGAGTTATACATGTCCAGACGGCTCAGAAGAACCAAAATCGTTACCACGCTGGGGCCGGCTACGGACCGCGACAATAATCTGGAAAAGATCATTGCCGCAGGCGCAAACGTAGTCCGCCTGAACTTTTCTCACGGTACGCCGGAAGACCATCTTCTGCGGGCCGATAAAGTTCGCGAAATCGCAGCTAAACTTGGCCGCCATGTTGCCATTCTGGGTGATCTTCAGGGGCCCAAGATTCGTGTATCGACCTTCAAAGAAGGGAAAATTTTCCTGAATGTCGGCGACAAGTTCCTGCTGGATGCCAATCTGGAAAAAGGCGAAGGCGACAAAGAGAGAGTGGGTATCGACTATAAAGGATTACCCAACGATGTGGTTCCAGGCGATATTCTGCTGCTGGATGATGGCCGTGTGCAGTTAAAAGTACTGGCAGTCGATGGCATGAAAGTGTTCACCGAAGTCACTGTCGGCGGTCCGTTGTCTAACAACAAAGGCATCAACAAACTCGGTGGCGGCCTGTCGGCGGAAGCGTTAACAGAAAAAGATAAAGCGGACATCGTTACCGCAGCCAAAATCGGTGTAGATTTCCTGGCGGTCTCTTTCCCTCGTACTGGCGAAGACCTGCACTATGCCCGTCGTCTGGCTCGCGAAGCTGGCAGCAACGCCAAAATTGTGTCGAAAGTAGAACGTGCAGAAGCCGTATCAACGGATGAAGCAATGGATGACATTATCCTTGCTTCTGATGTGGTCATGGTGGCTCGCGGTGATCTGGGTGTGGAAATCGGCGACCCGGAACTGGTCGGTATCCAGAAAAAACTGATTCGCCGTGCTCGTCAATTGAACCGTTCCGTTATTACGGCAACGCAGATGATGGAGTCGATGATCACCAATCCGATGCCAACCCGCGCGGAAGTGATGGACGTCGCCAACGCCGTACTCGACGGCACCGATGCCGTGATGCTCTCTGCAGAAACTGCGGCGGGTCAGTACCCGGCAGAAACAGTTGCCGCGATGGCTAAAGTGTGTCTGGGCGCAGAAAAGATCCCCAGCATCAATGTCTCCAAACATCGCCTTGACGTGCAGTTCGATAACGTGGAGGAGTCAATCGCCATGTCCGCAATGTATGCGGCCAACCACCTTAACGGTGTTACCGCGATTATCGCCATGACCGAATCCGGCCGCACCGCACTGATGATGTCTCGTATCAGTTCAGGCCTGCCGATTTTCGCTATGTCGCGTCATGAGCATACCCTTAACCTGACTGCCTTGTACCGTGGTGTCACTCCGGTGCAGTTCACCAGCTATACCGATGGCGTCGCTGCAGCTAATGATGCCGTACTGCTGCTGCGTGACAAAGGCTTCCTGGTCTCCGGCGATCTGGTTATCGTAACCCAAGGGGATGTCATGGGAACGGTCGGTACCACCAATACAGTGCGTGTGCTGCGGGTTGAATAACCGCCAGACAGGCAATTCCTGTGATACCCGGTAATCACATATCGCGCATCATGGGTGATAACAAGGGGGCTGCTAACACTGCCCCCTTGTTATTCATCAGTGGTACGACCTGCGTGCTGCTTTCAGCTTTCTTGCCTGATTCATGCCTGATTAGTGCACCTTTACTACAGACTCACTATCCAGCCCGCCGGACAGATTGGCGCGACTGCGGCTGGCTTGTCCATTGCTGTAATCAACGTCATAACCACCAGAAAGGTTAGTACGACTGGTACTGCTTGAACCATCACTGTAATGGGTATCCAACCCGCCGGACCGGTTTACACGACTGGTGCTACTGGTACCGTCACTAAAATGAGTATCGTAGCCACCTGCCAGATTAGCCCGGCTGGTACTACTTCGCCCATCACTATAGTGGGTATCAAATCCCCCCAATAGATTAGTGCGACTGGTCGATGTAGAGCCGTCGTCATAACGACAATCCTGACCACCAGACAGATTGGCGCGACAGCTCTGCGCCTGGGAAAAAGGAATATGTGCAGTCAGTAACGCAAGATATAAAAGCGATTTATTCATAAAACTCGACCTTTCATCCAAAAAGGATATACCGTTATAGTGCCGGTCAGGAATAGCGGTTGTGTTATCTGACAAATTGGACTTCATTGCCATCACACTTATCGCTATTTCCTGACCGGTAAATTATTGCCATCTGCGCGAATGCTACTATTCCTTTTATTACTGCGCGATGTTCATCTTATTGTTTATTGACTAACGGACGGTTTTATTGGGCATTCGTGGTGGTATTTTTTATGTCGTCCTGTTTTTCTCCGGTGCTGGCTTTGGTTTTTTCCCTGGTATTAGCGCTATCAGTATGATGTTTTTTCACCACCTTCTTCGCTGACTTCTCTTCAGTTTTCGTTTGTGTTTGTGCCGTGGCCTTTTCAGGCTTTATGGTTGCATCCCCACTGGCATTGGCTTTCACGGCCGATGCGTCAAGCTCTGACCGTTTGGCAGCATCCGTGTTAGCTTTATCCACCGCCTTACCCAGTGCAGACTCCGCCGATGCGGGTGTCGTACTGGCTGCCGTGGCGTTAGTTGCGCTTTTTTCCACCGTGGTGGTCGCTGCGTTGGCAGTTGCATAAGTCGTTGCCAGTAAAACGCCTAAAAACAGTGGTTTCAGATTCATGGTTGAAATCCTTCAGCAGAAATTTTTTATTAGCCGGAATTAAATAAGCAATCTCGCATTATTTATGGTGGCTAACGGTTGAAGTCATAACAGAGCGGCTTCGGGGGTTATTAAATCAAAAGCGATAATAAAAAGAATATGGAATAGTCTGAGAAAAAAAGGGCGGCACTCAACGCTATTTTTAAATTTTTTTATAAGTTCCAGCGGTTATTAAATTAAGCAGACATTAACTGTTACAGATTATGTATTATCTCTCAACTCTTATGTGCAAGGGTACCAAGTAGTGGGTACATAGCGCAGAAAACGACGTCCTAAAAACGCAAATAAGGCAACCGGTACCCCGCTGGAAACATAAGGGCGATACCTGTGGTATCGCCCTTATTGGTTGTGCTCCTAACCCTCGGGTGACTTATTTCTTGCGCGGGTACAAATCCTTTCGCAAGTAGGGCTCTGTTTCCCCCGGTTTGCGGGTTTTCAACAGCTTCAGAATCCAAGTGTACTGCTCCGGATTAGGCGCCACCAGATGCTCGACTTCTTCATTCATACGACGGGCGATAGTATTATCGTCTGCGCCATTGATGTCGCTCATTGGCGGGCGGATATAGATATCCAGTTGTGACGTTTTGCCGTTATAAACAGGAAACAGCGGTACGATTTCAGCCCGGCAGACCTTCATCAAACGGCCAATCGCCGGTAGTGTCGCTTTATAGGTCGCAAAGAAGCCGACGAACTCGCTATGCTCCGCGCCATGATCCTGATCCGGCAGATAATACCCCCAATACCCTTCGCGAACCGAGCCAATAAAGGGCTTGATACCATCATTGCGGGTATGCAAACGACCGCCAAAACGACGGCGCAAGGTATTCCACAAATAATCCTGTAGCGGGTTTTTCTGGTTATGCATCATGGCCGCCATTTTCTGACCTTGCCAGCTCATCAGCATCGCCGGGATATCGACAGCCCAGCCATGTGGCACCATGAAAATAATATTACGCTGCTGCTCCCGCAGCGCATCGACAATCTCCATACCATGCCAGCGAACGCGACGATAAGCGCGGCTGGCTGGTAATATCGCCAGTTCCACCATCATCAACATCGCTTGCGGCGCGGTCGCAAACATTTGATCGATAATATGCTCGCGTTCGTTTTCCGTCAGTTGCGGCATGCATAGCAACAAATTGATGCGTGCGCGCCGTCTGGCGCCTTTAGACAATCGCCCTACCCACCGACCTAACGTACCCAGAATAGGATCGCGCAGACGAGCTGGAATACATACCAGTAGCGCCATCACCCCTACCACCAGCCAAATTCCCCAGTAACGCGGGTGCAAAAAAGCCGACGTAAACTGTGGGATGAATTCAGCGTTGGTTTTTCGTTCTTTTTTCTCTTGTTCCATGCAACCACTCTTCATTACAAAATCGGGTTAATGATAATCGCTACCCGATGTTTTGCAATTGAACACGCACTGGCCTGACATTTGCCCGTACGTGATAAAAAAACAGCCGGCAGCGTTGACTGCCGGCTGTCGATTATCCACAACGACACTCAGTCCAGTTGCAACTGAGGTAGAACTTCGCGTACATGCGCCAGATAATCACGACGTTCTTTACCCATCAAGCCCTCAGAGCGTGGCAATTTCGCTGTGAGCGGGTTAACCGCCTGCTGGTTAATCCACAGTTCATAATGCAGATGTGGGCCGGTTGAGCGTCCGGTATTGCCAGATAACCCAATTCGATCGCCGCGTTTCACCTTCTGCCCCGGCTTCACCAGCAAGCGGGTCATATGCATATAGCGGGTGGTATACTGACGCCCGTGACGCAAGGCGACGAAATTACCGGCTTCGCTATCACGCTCAGCCACAACCACTTCACCATCACCCACCGCCAGCACCGGGGTGCCTACCGGCATAGAAAAGTCGACGCCACGGTGCGGCGCAATGCGACCGGTGACCGGATTGAGACGACGTGGATTGAAATTAGAGGACACCTTGAACTGCTTCATGGTGGGAAAGCGCAGGAATCCACGCGTCAGACCTGAACCTTCCCGGTCGTAGAATTTGCCGTCTTCAGCGCGGAACGCATAGTAATTTTTCCCGCCGGTACGCAAGCGAACGCCCTGCAATTCACTTTGTTCGCTGTGACCATCCAGGATCTCGCGGGAAATCAGCACAGCAAAGCTATCGTCTTTACGCAACTTGCGGAAATCCAATTGCCATTGTAACGCACGAATCACTTCACGCACTTCGCTACTGGTCAACCCGGCAGCCTGCGCGCTGCTGGCAAAGCTGCCGTCGAGACGTCCGGTCAGCACCTTGTTTTGCCAGTCGCCCTCAACGTTTTCGATTTCCTCACGGAATATGTCGCCGCTGCGGGTATAAGTGCGGCTTTCACGTCGGGAGACTTGCCAGGTCAGGGTTTGTAGTGCGCCATCAGCATCCAGCGTCCAGCTCAACTGCTGACCAATTTTCAAATTCCGCAGCGCCGCATTCTTGTCCGCCAGTGCAGCAATATCGGACATATCGATGCCATATTGGGTCAGAATGCTGCTTAGTGTGTCACCGGTAGAAACAACGTACTCATGCGTATTATCAGAGTCTTTGTCGTCCAACTCGTCGCTGGCAATACCATTGGTTGTTGAGGGTTGATCCAGCGGTTCGCTGTTAGCTTCAGAAACATCCGTCGTTGGTGCAGGGGCAGTCGTTTGCTGGGCAGCAACAGGCGGCAACGGATTACTGTCCAGTGGTTCACTGGCTGGGGGATTCAGAGCCTGGCTCTGGGTGTGTGTTTGCGTTTTTTCGCTTTCCGCGTCTCTTACGATAACAGGTGCGTCATTGACTGGTGGATATGTCATTGGCCGCCAGACAGCGGCGGCCAGTGTAACAACAGTCAGTGACCCCAACATCACACGGTGAGGTCGGGGCAGGCTGTTATACGCCAGAGCGATAGTTCGGACTATCTGCTGCACTTATTCCTATCCTCATGATTTTTCCTTCAGGCAGCTCAAATACTGATCAGACAGTTGCGACAGAAAACGCATATAGCTGTCCTGATCCAGTGCAATGTCACTTCCCAATGGGTCCAGCACGCCGATGCGCACGTCAGTTCCCTTGGCGACAGCATTGATGACCGCTGGCCTGAATTGTGGTTCAGCAAAAAAGCAAACCGCTTTATGCTCAACCAACTGTGTTCGTATCTGGTTTAAACGCTGTGCGCCGGGTGCAATAGCCGGGTTGATAGTAAAATGCCCCAGCGGGGTCAACCCGTAATGCTGTTCGAAGTAGCCATAGGCATCGTGGAACACGAAATACCCTTTGCCGCGCACAGGCGTCAGCATATTAACAATATTTTTATCTGCCTGTGCAAGTTTCTCAGTGAATTTACGCAGATTTGCATCCAGTTTGTCTTTATTCTGCGGCATGAGTTCCACTAATTTTGCATGAATCGCAATGGCAGACGCCTGCGCCATTTCCGGCGACAGCCAGATATGCATATTAAACTCACCGTGATGATGCCCATCATCATCGCTATCCTGATGATTTTCAGGCTCATTACCGTGATCATGCTCGAGGCTGGCGTGATTGTCATGATCAGCGTCATGATGCGCATCATTTTCTGCTGCCGCCTGTTCAGGATGTGATTCTTGTAACAATAGCGTGCGGATTGCTGGTTGCTGGCTTAAGGCGATTTGCCGCTCTGCGGGTAACGGCTGTAACGTTTTAGACAGAAAGGCTTCCATTTCTGGACCGACCCAGATAACCAGTTGCGCCGATTTAAGGCGCTGTACATCAGACGGACGTAGTGCATAATCATGCGGCGATGCGCCGTCCGGGAGCAGCACTTCCGTTGGTGTCACACCTTCGGCGATAGCGGCGGCAATAAATGCCAGCGGGCGGATAGAGGTGACCACGGCAGCACAGGCCGTCGACGCACTAGCCAAGGCAGCCAATAATGCACCAGTGGCCAGCGCGGCGTTTAGCCATTTATAATGAGTTACTCGCAACATACCTAATCATCCGTCGATTTATTAACAATAACCCGTTATATTATAACGTCACACATCCTCTGCAAACAGAATTCTATGTCAACGCTGGTTTCACTGGAAAATATTGGCGTGCAGTTTGGCAACAAATCTGTACTCAATGATATTTCTTTTACATTACAGGCTGGTCGTATTTTGACGTTGCTTGGGCCAAATGGCGCGGGGAAATCCACGCTGGTACGGGTGGTACTGGGTTTGCAACATCCCACCCGCGGTACAATGACGCGGTCTGCGGGTCTTTGCATTGGGTATGTGCCGCAAAAACTGCATCTGGACCCTACCCTGCCCTTAACGGTAAAACGCTTTATGCAATTACGCCCAGGGGTGAAGACGCAAGACATTATGCCTGCATTAAAGCGTGTGCAAGCAGGCCATCTGCTTGAACAACCGATGCAAAAACTTTCAGGTGGCGAAACCCAGCGCGTTTTGTTGGCGCGCGCGATCCTCGCCCGTCCACAGTTGCTGGTACTGGATGAACCCACTCAGGGGGTCGACGTCAATGGACAGTTGGCGTTGTACGAGCTGATTAATCAGTTGCGGCAAGAATACCAATGCGGTGTGTTAATGGTTTCCCACGACCTACATCTGGTGATGGCGAAAACCGATGAAGTTCTGTGTCTCAATCAACATATTTGTTGTTCAGGCACGCCGGAAGTCGTGTCGCTGCACCCGGAATTTTTAGCCATGTTCGGCCACCGTGGTGCCGGACAGCTGGCTATTTACCGCCATCATCACAATCACCGTCACGATCTGAACGGGAAAATTATCTTAAAACGACAGGATGGTAATAACGCATGATTGAGTTGTTGTTGCCCGGCTGGCTGGCAGGGGTATGTCTGGCTGTGGCGGCAGGTCCGCTTGGTTCTTTTGTCGTGTGGCGCCGTATGTCCTATTTTGGCGATACTCTCGCCCATGCTTCATTACTCGGCGTCGCGATAGGGTTATTGTTGGGCGTTAACCTGTTCTATGCGGTGATAGCCATTACCCTGTTGCTGGCGGTGGGTCTGGTCTGGCTGGAGCGACGCCCCGGACTGGCCATCGATACCCTGCTCGGCATCATGGCACACAGCGCATTGTCATTAGGTCTGGTGGTAGTTAGTCTGATGAATAATGTCCGCGTCGACCTGATGGCGTATTTGTTTGGCGACCTGCTGGCCGTCACCAGTGAGGATTTGTGGCTGATAGGGCCGGGTGTACTGCTGGTGCTCGCTGTGTTGGGGTGGCAATGGCAGGCGCTACTCTCCATGACGGTCAGTCCCGAGCTGGCGCACGTCGACGGTGTAGCTATCGCCCGCACCAAACTGATTCTGATGCTGGTCACAGCATTAACCATCGGACTGGCGATGAAATTTGTCGGCGCACTGATCATCACTTCACTGTTGATTATCCCTGCCGCTACCGCGCGCCGATTTTCCCGCACACCAGAACAGATGGCACTCTGCGCGATGGGCGCGGGTATTCTGGCTGTCACCGGTGGGCTTGCCTTCTCGGCAGAAGCGAATACACCAGCGGGCCCTTCCGTTGTGCTATGCGCATCACTGCTGTTCATTCTCAGTCTGCTAAAAAAGCAGGCCGCCTGACCTGGCGTATCACGCTACGGTAAAACAATACCCACCAGTTGCAAGAACCAGAGTTGCCGCCAGCTTATAAACTGGCGGCAATAACGGATAGATGTGGCTGACGATATCGTCTTGTCCTGTTTACTCGCCGTGTTCACGAGTTAGCCCGAAATGGCGATAGGCATGCTGCGTCGCAATGCGCCCCCGTGGCGTGCGTTGCAGAAAACCCTGCTGAATCAGATAAGGCTCCAACACATCCTCAATCGTTTCGCGCTCTTCGCCGATAGCCGCCGCCAGATTGTCCAACCCCACCGGACCACCCATAAATTTATCGATAACCGCCAGCAGCAGTTTGCGGTCCATATAATCAAAACCCTCGGAGTCGACCGCCAGCATATCCAACGCCTGCACAGCGACGTCCGCTGAAATTGCACCGTCTGATTTCACTTCGGAGAAATCTCGCACCCGGCGCAGCAGTCGGTTGGCGATACGTGGCGTACCGCGTGACCGGCGAGCTATCTCCAGCGCACCGTCACCCGTCATATCCAACCCCAGACATTGCGCACTGCGTTGCACGATATGCTGTAAATCAGCCACCTGATAGAACTCGAGGCGCTGCACAATACCAAAACGGTCTCGTAGCGGTGATGTCAGCGAGCCCGCGCGGGTTGTCGCACCGATCAGCGTGAAAGGCGGCAAATCCAGCTTGATGGAACGTGCCGCTGGCCCTTCACCGATCATGATATCCAACTGATAATCTTCCATCGCCGGATAGAGCACCTCCTCCACCACCGGTGACAGTCGATGAATTTCGTCGATAAACAGCACATCATGTGGTTCAAGGTTAGTCAGCAGCGCCGCTAGATCGCCTGCTTTTTCCAGCACAGGTCCAGAGGTCGTACGCAGATTGACGCCCATCTCGTTAGCGACAATATTCGCCAGTGTGGTTTTCCCCAACCCCGGCGGGCCGAAAATCAACAGATGGTCAAGCGCATCACCTCGCTTGCGGGCCGCCTCGATAAAAATCTCCATCTGTTCCCGCACCACCGGCTGCCCGACATACTCTGACAGCAGCTTAGGACGAATAGCGCGATCCAGTATCTCTTCATCAGAGGCTGCCGCAGGTGAAATCAGACGATCGGCTTCAATCATATATACCTCACAACGCAGCGCGTAGCGCATCCCTGATCAGGGTTTCGCAGTCAGCGCCCGGTCGAGACACTTTACTCACCATCCTGCCCGCTTCCTGTGGTTTATAACCGAGCGCGACCAACGCAGCTTCAGCCTCAGCCAGCGGGTCCGTTTCCGGTGTTGTATTCCCGGTCGCCGCCGGCAAGGCAATATCACTGGCAGCATTAAACAAATCGCCATTCAGGCCTTTAAAGCGATCTTTCATTTCCACAACCAGCCGCTCTGCAGTTTTCTTGCCGACTCCTGGCAATTTCACCAGTGCGTTAATTTCCTGGCGTTCCACCGCGCTGACAAACTGCTGAGCCGACATGCCTGACAGAATCGCCAATGCCAGCTTCGGCCCCACGCCATTGACTTTAATCAGTTCACGAAACAAAGAGCGCTCTTGTTTATTGTTAAACCCAAACAACAGTTGCGCGTCTTCACGCACCACAAAATGGGTAAAAATCACCGCTTCCTGACCGAGATCCGGCAACTCGTAAAAGCAGGTCATCGGCATATGCACTTCATAACCCACCCCCCCTACTTCCAGCAGTACCTGCGGGGGTTGTTTTTCTACAATGATGCCTCTGAGTCTACCTATCACGTGATGCTCCTGCGGTATGGGCTAAGGTGTAATTCTGTATCATAAAAAAAGGCTGGATAGATATCCAGCCGAATATACGAAAAACGCGTGCGCACTTCAGGAATGGGCGTAATACGCCACATCACGCAGATCAGCTAGCAACCCTCGTTGTGTGGGTTGCCATCGCATGAAGAAGACGAACAGAAGATCCGATCGCTGCTGTAAAAAAACGCCGGTTTCCCGGCGCATTTTAGCGTAACCGACCGCGAGCGAGGTTGAGCCTCGTGCTACTCACCTGCAGGGCATTCTGACTGATATGACAGTGTGTAATAGCAATCGCCAGTGCATCGGCAGCATCTGCCTGCGGGTTAGCCGACAGTTTAAGCAGTGTTTTCACCATGTGTTGTACCTGGCTTTTTTCCGCCGCCCCCGTGCCGACCACCGTTTGCTTTACCTGCCGGGCCGCATATTCAAATACCGGCAGTGACTGATTTACCGCTGCAACAATGGCCGCACCGCGCGCCTGACCCAGCTTTAGCGCCGAATCAGCATTGCGAGCCATAAATACCTGCTCAATGGCGAAATAGTCAGGTTGAAACTGGGTGATGATTTCGCTGACACCGGCATAAATCAGCTTAAGACGTGTAGGCAGATCATCTACCCCTGTGCGAATGCATCCACTGCCGAGATAGGTTATCTGCCGTCCCTGCTGGCGGACAATACCGTAGCCGGTCACACGGGAACCGGGGTCGATACCGAGAATAATACTCATCGCTCTTCCCCAGTCACCCGTTGAAAGGAAGGGACTGCCATTACAGCAGTGCCGCTACCTCGTCGGAGATCTCACCGTTGTGATAAACCTCCTGAACGTCATCGCAATCTTCCAGCATGTCGATCAAACGCATCAATTTCGGTGCCGTTTCTGCATCCATATCGGCTTTGGTAGACGGAATCATCGATACTTCAGCTGCCTCAGACACCAGACCAGCGGCGTCCAACGCATCTTTTACCTGACCGAAGATTTCCCACGGCGTAAACACGTCGATGGCGCCATCATCATAGGACACCACGTCATCAGCACCGGCTTCCAGCGCTGCATCCATTACCGTATCTTCATCCAGACCCGGAGCATAAGAAATCACGCCTTTCTTGGAGAACAGATAGGACACCGAGCCGTCAGTTCCCAGGTTGCCACCGCATTTGGTAAAGGCATGACGCACCTCAGACACGGTACGATTGCGGTTGTCACTCAGGCATTCCACCATCACCGCTGTACCGCCAGGGCCGTAACCTTCATAAATGATGGTTTCCATGTTGGCGTCTTCATCGCCACCCACACCACGTGCGATCGCACGGTTCAGGGTGTCGCGCGTCATGTTATTGGACAGCGCTTTATCGACAGCAGCACGCAGGCGCGGGTTAGAACCGGGATCGCCGCCGCCTAAACGGGCCGCGGTAACCAGTTCGCGGATAATCTTGGTGAAAATTTTACCGCGTTTAGCGTCCTGTGCCGCTTTGCGATGTTTAGTGTTGGCCCACTTACTATGACCTGCCATAAAAATCTCCGAAAAAAGCCTGTTATTCCCTAACGTTATCGGGTCGCCGCGCTGCAGCGCTCCAAAAGCGGTTAAGGCCTGGCTGGGCAAATAACAAATTCTTCAATCGCCTGCCGGTTGCTCCAGGATTTGGTCAACCGCGCCGCATCGGGTGCATCCAGCCATTGGTAAGCCAGATGCTCACTGATTTCTATCTGACGCTCATCGGGCAACGCCAGACAGAACCAGTGTTCCAGGTTATGCGTCACGCCTGGGGCATAGCGACGTCTCAAATGAGCAAAAAGCTCGAATTCCACACTGCGTTGACAGTCAACCAACGACAACGCCTCAGCGGCGATGTCGATGTTAACTTCTTCTTTCACTTCACGCTGTGCGGCACATCGCGCGCTTTCATCCTCTTCCAGGCTGCCGGTTACCGACTGCCAGAAATCCGGATCATCACGCCGCTGAAGCATGAGCACCCGCCCCGTGTTCTGGGCATAAATCACCACCAGCACCGAGACAGGTCGCTTATAGTTCATCTTACTGATTCTCTGCATCCTGTGCGGCTTTGCCCTTACCTACCACCGCAATGGATAATTCCTCCAGCGCTGACGGGTTTGCGAAGCTCGGTGCTTCGGTCATCAGGCAGGCTGCTGCTGTGGTTTTCGGGAAAGCGATCACGTCACGGATATTGTCGGTACCGGTCAGCAGCATCACCAGACGATCAAGCCCGAACGCCAGACCAGCATGCGGCGGCGTACCAAATTTCAGGGCATCCAGCAGGAAGCCAAATTTTTCGCGCTGTTGCTGTTCGTCGATACCGAGAATACGGAACACCGTCTGCTGCATCTCACCGTTGTGGATACGCACAGAACCACCGCCGACTTCATAACCGTTCAGCACCATGTCGTAAGCGTTGGCGATAGCGGCTGTCGGGTTGGCTTTCAGTTCCGACGGGGACATATCACGCGGTGCCGTGAACGGGTGATGCATCGCGGCCAGACCGCCTTCGCCGTCATCTTCAAACATCGGGAAGTCGATGACCCACAGCGGCTGCCAGCTGTTTTCATTGGTGATTTTCAGATCACGGCCCAGCTTCAGGCGCAGCGCGCCCAGTGCGTCCGTGACCACTTTCGCGCTATCGGCGCCGAAGAACAGAATATCGCCGTCATCAGCAGCGGTACGTTCCAGCAAGGCGGCCAGAATGCCGTCGTTCAGGAACTTGGCCACCGGACTCTGGATACCCTCAAGCCCGTTAGCCTTCTCGTTAACCTTGATGTAAGCCAGCCCTTTAGCGCCGTAGATTTCGATAAATTTGGCATATTCATCTATTTGCTTACGGCTTAACTGTGCGCCACCCGGCACACGAATCGCGGCTACGCGGCCTTTGGGGTCGTTGGCCGGACCGGAAAAGACTTTGAAATCGACATCTTTAAGCAGGTCAGCCACATCCACCAGCTCCAGCGGGTTACGCAGGTCTGGTTTGTCAGAACCGAAACGGCGCATGGCTTCTGCGAAGGTCATGATCGGGAAATCGCCCAGATCCACCCCTTTCACCCCCAGCCACAGTTCACGCACCAGTTTTTCCATCACTTCACGCACTTGTGGCGCGGTCATAAACGACGTTTCCACATCGATCTGGGTGAATTCTGGCTGACGGTCGGCACGCAGGTCTTCGTCACGGAAGCATTTGACTATCTGATAATAACGGTCAAACCCAGACATCATTAGCAGCTGTTTAAACAACTGCGGCGACTGCGGCAACGCGTAAAATTTCCCCTTGTGCACACGGCTTGGCACCAGATAGTCGCGAGCGCCTTCCGGTGTGGCTTTGGTCAGCATTGGCGTTTCGATATCGAGGAATCCGTGGCTGTCCATGAAGCGGCGTACAAAGCTGGTAATGCGGGCGCGGGTTTTCAGACGCTGAGCCATCTCAGGGCGGCGCAGGTCAAGGTAGCGGTATTTCAGGCGCGCTTCTTCGGTATTGTTCTGGTTAGAGTCCAGTGGCAGCGGTTCAGCACGGTTGATGATGGTCAGTGCTGTCGCCAGTACTTCTACTTCACCGGTCGCCATGTCTTTGTTGATTTGAGTGTCCGGACGGGCACGCACTACACCAGTCAGTTGGATGCAGAATTCGTTGCGCAGCTCGGAAGCCAGATTGAATGCCTCCTGACGGTCCGGGTCGAAGAACACCTGCACCAGACCTTCGCGGTCGCGCATATCAATAAAAATCAACCCACCCAGATCGCGGCGGCGATTGACCCAACCGCACAACGTCACTTCCTGGCCCACATGGGACGAATTCAACAGCCCGCAATATTCAGTACGCATTACGATGTCCTTTTACACCGCCGCCGGTGCTCTGTTTCGCTTGCCAGATGGCAACGATAAGAATCGGTGAACCGGTCGGCATGGTTTTTCTGGATTACAGTCCAATGAAAAAAGGGGGGCATTATAAAGGAATTTCCCCACAACGATAAGTATGATGGTAGCGGTCTGCGGGCCGCCCCGCATACTCTTTTTTGTTTTTTACCGTGCATTTGCCTGCTGGTTACACAATTGCGGGGTATTATGCTAAAACCCTGTTACATCCATCGTCATAAAAGTGGATAGCCTCAGGGTATTGGCTCGCAGAGAAACCTATCAGGACAAGGGCTTATGTATATTGGTTTACCGCAGTGGCAGCATCCGGGTTGGACCCGGCTGGGCCTGCGCGATCTGGCGGATTACGCCCGCTATTTCAACTGCGTGGAAGGAAACACCACCTTTTATGCGTTGCCGTCGGCCGAATCGGTATTGCGCTGGCACGACATGACCCACGACGATTTTCGCTTCTGTTTCAAATTTCCCTCTGCCATTAGCCATCAGGCTGGTTTACGCCATTGCCAACAGCAGGTAGCGGAGTTTTTCCGCTGCCTTGAGCCACTCCACCCTCGTCTGGGGCAACTGTGGTTACAGTTGCCGTCCGCATTTGGCCCCGACCAGGAAGAAACGTTGTGGCAGTTCCTGGATGCACTGCCCACAGGGTTTTGCTACGGGGTCGAGGTGCGCCACCCTCTGTTTTTCGCTAAGGGTGACGATGAACGCCGCATCAACCAAGGGTTGCATCAACGTGGCCTGAACCGGGTGATTATGGACAGTCGGCCAGTGCACCATGCCGCACCGACCAGCGATGTAATACGCGATGCTCAACGCAAAAAACCCAAGGTACCACTGCACGTCGTGCGCACCGCCGATGCCCCCTTAATTCGATTTATTGGCAATGAAGACGCTGACGACAATCTCCGCTGGTTCACACCGTGGATAGACAAACTGGCGCAGTGGCAATCACACTCGCCTTATCTGTTCATCCACACGGCAGGCACCGCCAGCGCCCCTGAGCTGGCGCAACGGCTGTGGCCGCTTCTGAGCGCTGTCATTCCGAGCATGCCGCCCTGTCCCGACTGGCCGCAACAGACCTCGCTATTTTAAATAGCTGTCGCTTAACGCATATCGGTTTAAAAAGCGCGTATTGAAAATGTTTTTTGAAGATGATGCATTGAAGAGACTGTTTTAGCGCATTATTTCGGCATGCGGGCCCTTGTTTACTGTCATTGGCTTCTATCACAATTTCTTATTAACAGCATTGGATATCCGACAATTTTACCTACAATATCTTCGTGTTATGCGGTCAACAGACAAGCTATGATAACAGCCGCCGTTTATGGTCAGGCAATGGAGTAAAAAATGGTAAGCGCGCTTTATGTGGTGCTCAGCGCATTGTTGTTAGTGAAATTATCGGTTGATGTCGTAAAACTGCGGATGCAATACCGGGTGGCTTACGGCGACGGCGGGTTTTACGAGTTGCAGACTGCCATTCGCGTTCACGGTAACGCAGTCGAGTACATCCCCATCGGTGGCTTGCTGTTGGTACTGATGGAGATGAACGGAGCCATGAACGCGATGATTCATCTGTGCGGTATCATGCTGTTGCTCGGTCGGCTGTGCCACTATTATGGCCTGCGCCACCGCGAGTTGAACTGGCGACGTTCCGGCATGATGGCCACTTATGTTTCATTGCTGCTGATGATCCTGTTCAATCTCTATTATCTGCCCTGGGAGTTGATACTGACCCTGCGTTAACCCCATTCATTATTCACGGTAAGGCATCCCCGCCCGCTTATAGTGATGTCTTACCGCCTTTCTCTCATACATCTTTGTGCCATCTTTCTGCTAGAATGCGCCCCTGTTCTTCCCTGTATGTATATTTCCTGCTATGTCAAACCGCGATATGCTTTTTTCCGCGCCCATCGCCAATCTGGGCGACTGGACGTTTGATGAACGCGTCGCTGAAGTGTTTCCAGACATGATTCAGCGCTCTGTTCCTGGCTATTCGAATATTATTTCCATGATCGGCATGCTGGCGGAGCGCTTTGTCCAGGCGAACACCCAGGTCTATGATCTTGGCTGTTCTCTGGGGGCGGCCACCTTGTCGATGCGTCGCAACATTCATGTCCCCGGTTGCCGTATCATCGCTGTGGATAATTCGTCGGCGATGGTGGCACGTTGCCGCCGCCATATTGAAGCGTTCCGTGCCGAGACCCCCGTAGACGTTCGCGAAGCGGATATTCTGGATATCGACATCGAAAATGCGTCACTGGTTGTGCTCAATTTTACGTTGCAATTTATCCCGCCTGAACAGCGCTTGCTGCTACTAAAACGTATCTGCCAAGGGTTACGTCCCGGTGGCGCGCTGGTGCTATCGGAGAAATTCAGTTTTGACGATGCTTCTATCGGCGAATTGCTCTTCAATATGCATCTGGATTTCAAACGTGCCAACGGCTACAGCGAGCTAGAAATCAGCCAGAAGCGAAGCATGCTGGAAAACGTGATGCTCACCGATTCGGTTGATACCCATAAGGCCCGGCTGCGTGAGGCAGGCTTTGCACACAGCGACGTGTGGTTTCAGTGCTTCAACTTCGGCTCTTTGCTGGCACTAAAAGCGGAGCCGCAACCATGATCGATTTCGGTAATTTCTATCAATTGATCGCCAAAGGGCCGCTTAGCCACTGGCTCAATACGCTGCCGCCCCAGATCAGTCAATGGCAGCAGGAGTCGTTGCACGGCGAATTCAAACACTGGTTCAATAGCGTTGCACATTTGCCGTCTCTGACGCCCGACCAGCTCGACCTCACCCATAGCGTGACCGCCAGTCTGGACACACCGTTGTCGGTGCGTCAGCAAGCGGGTATTGAACGCCTGTTACGCAATCTGATGCCCTGGCGCAAAGGTCCGTTCTCGCTCTACGGCGTGACTATCGACACCGAATGGCGTTCTGACTGGAAGTGGGATCGCGTCATGCCGCATATCAGCCCGCTACAGGATCGGCTGATTCTGGATGTGGGCTGCGGCAGCGGTTATCACTTGTGGCGCATGGTCGGTGCTGGTGCCAAACTGGCCGTCGGAATCGACCCCATGCAACTGTTCCTGTGCCAGTTTGAGGCGGTACGCAAGTTGCTGGGTGACGATCAACGTGCACACCTGCTGCCGTTGGGCATTGAACAACTCCCGGCACTGGCGGCGTTTGATACCGTCTTCTCGATGGGCGTGTTGTACCACCGGCGTTCACCGCTCGACCATCTCTGGCAGCTCAAAAATCAGTTGGTTACCGACGGAGAACTGGTGCTGGAAACACTGGTGGTAGAAGGTGATGAGAATACGGTGCTGCTGCCGGGCGAACGTTACGCTCAAATGCGTAATATCTATTTCCTGCCTTCGGCTACCGCACTCGCCCGCTGGCTGGAAAAATGTGGTTTTGTCGACATCCGTATCGTGGATCAATGCGTGACGACGTTGGAAGAGCAACGCCGCACCGACTGGATGACGACAGCGTCGCTGGCGGACTTTCTTGATCCACATGACCGCAGCAAGACAATCGAAGGCTATCCTGCGCCGTTACGTGCGGTACTGGTTGCACGCAAGCCCTGACCGGGCAACCCGACAGGCAAAAACAGAGCGGCGCGACATGCCAGCTGATAGATAGCGACTGGCATGATCTCGCCGCCCCACTGCACAGAATGTTCAGTTGCGATGCTTGACGATCATATCAATGGCCGCTTCTTCGGTCATATCGGTACTTTGGATCTCGACCTGAATGTCCTGATTGCTGGTTTCATTAAAAAGCGTCGTATTACCAACGGTATGAAAATCACCGGTTACCGTGTCTCCCCTTTCCACCTCATAAATATCCAGCAATTTGGCAACGATAAACCGCTCTTCAGGATCGCGGATAACGATGAGACCAATGCGATGCTCATGATGCACAACGACTCCACGCATAACAGGATTCCTTTTGACTGTTGAGATAGTAAGCAGCATATCACCGGCTTAGAATGATAAAAGATAAGCGCATAACAATTCAGTGCATTTTTGGGTATGGATCACGTTCGATAACGGAATAATCGCTGCACCAACCCTGTATTACGCAAACGGCTGGACCACAATGTATAGCAGAAAAAAGCCCCGTTATAGCAGAAAAAAAGCCCCGACAAAGCGCCGGGGCCTGGTACTCGCAAGCAGACCGATAAAGGGAATGCTGCGCGGCAAAGGGCATCGGAAGAATACCTGATGGAGCCCACCCCACGGGATACCATCTAGGAAGCGGATGTCGCAGAGGGAGCCGTTTGCGGGCTCAACGCGTTTTTCATGGCCGCGACGACATCGCCATCAACACAGTAATGCTGGAACTCATCCATTTCAGTTTCAGAGCAGAGCGTGACGCCTAATTTGCGATAACGCATCGGCGAGGGTAACCACTGGCCTGCGGACGTATGTAACTCCTGAATGCCGCAGGCACGAAACTTGTGCAAATTAGTCAGACGCACCCCAGCTCCAGCCATAATGATTGGACCACAACTGGCCTCATTAAGTTCCCGTAATAGCGTTAAACCATTTTCGGCACTTTGCTGTTGTCCGGATGTCAGCACCCGGGCAATCCCTAAATCCGTCAGTTGATTCAGCGCCAGACGCGGATTCAGGCACAGATCAAATGCACGATGAAACGTGACCGCCAGCCCGTCACACCGGGCCATAACCTGCCGCATACGTGCAATATCAATGTGCCCTTCTTCATCCAAAACGCCTACAACTAACCCGGGAAACCCCATTGCCTTAATCTGATCAATGTCATACAGCATGGCGTTGAATTCCTGCTGGCTGTAGCAAAAATCTCCCCCACGCGGTCGAACCATCGGATGTACTGGAATAGACAGCATTTCCCGTGAGCAACGCAGCACACCGTACCCTGGCGTTAAGCCCCCCTCACGCTGTGCAGCACAGAGCTCTATTCGATCCGCACCTGCCTGCTGTGCCGTCAGTGCGCAGTCCAGGCTGTAACAGCAGACCTCCAACATCGGCATACCCCCTCCTTCGAAAAAATAACCAAACCGGAAAAACGCCAGACTTTCCGAAACAATTGCCCGCTCATCATGAGTTGGCCGTATGGAACACGGCCTAATACTGGCATCACCTCGCAGGTGGCGAAGAGAGGCATGTCACACTGGTGACAGCATTTACACGTGGAATATGACGCGCCACACAGTTTACCGACCATTTACCGGCCACCAATAGCATGTCATTGATGGCATACCATTTGTTATATGTGGCGTGGTGAGTTGTATGGCGCTTAACGGGACTTAACCTACTGGCTGGTGGAGTGTTCGCTGGCCACGATGTCCTGAATGCGATAGGGATGGAATTTTAACGTGATGCGACCATTGGTCACTGCCAGCGTCGGGTTGGGCAATCGTTCATGCTCACCCTGGGGATGACTGAATTTCAGTTTAATCCCGGGCGCCGTCAGGGCTGCATCAGACAAACAGGCCAGTGCGCGGGGATGAAATGTCGCCGGGTCGCCGGGCAATACCAATTCCACATGCTCCCACCCTTCATGCGGGTAATGCCGATTGCCTGGCCAGGGTAACTCCACGCAATCAATCTGCCACGGCCCAACGGTTAATGGCTGGTGCAGCGTGAACAGGCAGATTGTTCGGCCATTAATCACGTTTTCCGATAACAAGGTACCACAAGCCAGTAATGCGGTACGCCAGTGCTCAGCGGTACTGTTTTGATGACAACGCAGGGATATGTGGTCGGCTTCAAACGCAGCCAGATCAAGCTCAAGCTGTTGCGCGAGTTGCTGGAGTTCTGTCGTAAAGCGGGAAAGATCATTCATTAAGGAGGGGGGAAGCGTCGACGGTAACAGAGCGGTCATTATTTCCTCATTAACCTGAATAAAATGTTTATTCAGTATAATTTAACATAGGCAGAATAACCGCCATCTTTTTTATGCTTTTTGTATCAAACAATGCTGACATTAGCCCCCTATTCTTGTCTTTTCATGTCATCATTGACAATGTTGGACAAACTTCATTTCAATCAAACAATAATACCAACAGGCACTATTAACAAAATGAAAGAAATATAATATAAATTACAATTCATTGATTTTAAATGATTTTAAAAACCAGATGAGAGTATTCTTAAATATTCTCTGTAACATTGAGAAATAAACAAAAAGCAGATAACTTCGAAACTACCCACTCTCCACTAAATGACTGAAGGGCATTCATCATGTTACTAATAACGTTCTCTATGCTGGTTGTCATTGCTGGCTATTCTCTGTTCCGTCATTTCAAAACGATACAGAGCACACGCCTGAGTACGGATCGCCGACACAGACGGCGCTAAGTTTTTTTTTATAATTCCCTCCCTTCATTATTCCGGCTTGTCGGTAAGCCGTGTGTTTTACCTTAATTCTGATCATCGATAATGACAGCAAGTATCTTGCCGCATTATCAGGCACTGTATTTATTTTATTGCCGCCCCGCCCGGGGCGCTTGTTATGCTGCTCTGCTGACTACACCACCCAAATATGGTATAAAGAAAGGCTTGATTCGTCATTTAGGGTAAACCGGTGAATATTCAGGCTCTTCTTTCAGAAAAAGTCCATCAGGCAATGATTGCGGCGGGCGCGCCCGCTGACAGCGAAGCAATGGTTCGCCAGTCAGCAAAAGCGCAATTTGGTGATTATCAGGCAAACGGTATCATGGCTGCCGCCAAAAAATTAGGCATGCCACCGCGCCAGTTAGCCGAAAAAGTCGTTAACACGCTGCAATTGGATGGCATTGCAGCCAAGACAGAAATTGCCGGTCCCGGTTTCATCAATATCTTCCTCGATTCCCAGTGGTTGTCTGCCCAACTGGAGCACGCGCTAGCGGCACCGAAACTCGGTGTTTCACCGGTTGAACCGCAAACTATCGTCGTTGACTATTCTGCTCCCAACGTGGCGAAAGAGATGCACGTCGGCAACCTGCGCTCCACCATCATCGGTGATGCGGCCGTGCGTACACTGGAGTTCCTCGGCCACCATGTTATCCGTGCCAACCATGTCGGCGACTGGGGTACACAATTTGGCATGCTGATCGCGCATCTGGAAGATGTCCAAAATGACAGTACCCAAGACCTGGAGCTGGCTGACCTGGAAGCCTTCTACCGCGAAGCGAAAAAACAGTACGACGACGATGAAGTCTTCGCTGAGCGGGCGCGTGGTTATGTGGTAAAACTGCAAGGCGGCGACGAGTACTGCCGTTCAATGTGGCGCAAACTGGTCGACATCACCATGGTGCAGAACCAGCGCAGTTATGACCGCCTGAATGTGTCATTGACGCCAGAAAATGTCATGGGGGAAAGCCTCTATAACGCCATGCTGCCTGACATCGTCGCGGACCTGAAAGCCAAAGGGCTGGCAGAAGAAAGTGAAGGTGCCATCGTCGTCTATCTGGATGAATACAAAAACAAGGAAGGCGAACCGATGGGCGTCATCATCCAGAAAAAGGATGGCGGCTACCTCTACACCACCACCGATATTGCCTGCGCCAAGTACCGCTACGAAAAACTGGGTGCCAATCGTGTGCTGTATTACATCGATTCTCGCCAGCACCAGCACCTGATGCAGGCCTGGAGCATCGTACGCAAAGCCGGTTACGTGCCGGAATCCGTCAGCCTGGAACACCACATGTTCGGCATGATGCTGGGTAAAGACGGCAAACCGTTTAAAACCCGTGCTGGTGGCACCATCAAATTGTCCGAACTGCTGGATGAAGCCTACGAACGTGCACTGACGCTGATTGCCGGTAAAAATCCGGAAATGGAACGTACCGAGCTGGAACAACTGGCGCAAGTGGTCTCTATCGGCGCGGTCAAATACGCTGACTTGTCGAAAAACCGCACCACTGACTACATCTTCGACTGGGATAACATGCTGGCGTTCGAAGGCAACACCGCGCCGTATATGCAGTACGCTTACACTCGCGTGTCGTCTATTTTCAAACGTGCTGGCGTGGAAGAAAGCAGCCTGACGCAGCCTATCGTCCTGACGGCTGAACATGAGCAGGCGCTGGCGACTCGCTTGCTGCAATTCGAAGAGACCGTAACGACCGTAGCCCGCGACGGTACACCGCATGTGATGTGTGCTTATCTCTACGATCTGGCTGGGTTGTTCTCCGGTTTTTACGAGAACTGTCCGATTCTCAATGCTGACAACGACAGCACCCGCCAAAGCCGTCTCAAACTGGCACTGCTGACAGCCAAAACGCTGAAAACCGGCCTGGATACGCTCGGTATCCAGACCGTTGAGAAGATGTAATTATCCGAACCCTAGCCGACATCCACTACGTGATGTCGGCCAGTCTCAGTCAATGATTCGATTGTCGTTAACCGTTACCTCATCCCAACAGACAGCCGGGGTGCGGATACCTCGCCAAACTGTTGACGTTCCCCGCCTGCATTCAACCGAAAGATCTCTACCAATTGACGCAACCGCGCCGCCTGATCGTTGAGTGACTCTGCCGCTGACGATGCCTGTTCCACCATAGCGGCGTTTTGCTGCGTGACAGCTTCCATCTGGTTAATCGCCACGTTGATCTGGCTGATACCGCGGCTTTGCTCTTCCGATGCTAGTGACATCTCCCCTACCAGCGATGATGCATTGGTGATCAAGGTTTTGACATTGCTGATGGCATCGCGCACATCATCTGCCTGCTGCGACCCGTTTTTCACTGCCCCAATAGCATTATCGATGAGCGTTTTGATTTCTCTGGCTGCAGAAGATGAGCGCTGCGACAATGTGCGGACTTCGCCTGCTACCACGGCGAAACCCCGGCCATGCTCACCGGCACGTGCCGCTTCCACCGCGGCATTAAGCGCCAGAATGTTCGTCTGAAAAGCGATACCTTCGATCAGCGTGGTAATCTCAGCGACCTTTTCAGAGCCGGAAGCAATCGCCTTCATCGCCTGCATCATGCGTTCCACCGAGTCATCACCATGAGCGACGGCATCTGCGGCTTGCTGACCAAGACTATTGGCCTGACGGGCATTTTCGACGTTACTTTCTACAGTAGAAGAAATTTCGTGCATGCTGGCGGCGGTTTGCGCCAGTGATGCCGCCTGCTCTTCAGTACGTGCAGAAAGATCGATATTTGCTGCGGCGATTTCGTTAGATGCAGTTGCCACGCTCTCGCTAGCCGTACGCACGTCTGCCAGCACAGTCGCAAAACGCTCGGTCAGGCTGTTAAGCGCCTGTGCCGTTTTACCGATTTCATCGTGACGACTATCATCTGCCTGCAATGTCAGGTCCAGACTGTCGCTGATCGTCAACAGCGTGTGCTGCAAGTGATTGAGGCTACGCCGGACATAAAGCAGGATCATCAACGCCAGCGTGCCCGCTACCGCGACCGAAACAACAATCAAGCCGATAAGCGTATACAACGTGCTGTTATAGCTCTCCTTATTAGCTTTTTCCTGAGCCGAAGCCAGCGTCAGATTGTATTCACGCTGATCCTGCAAGGATTTGATCAAAGCCTGCTCTGTTTGCTTTTTAGCGCTTTCCGCTGCCGTATCGGTATTTTTCTGATTATTTCCCTCTTTATAAAGGTTATCGATGGACTGACGGTAAGATGCCAACAGTTGAATCGTAGTATCCGTCATCTGTGCATCGCGACTATCGGCAATGTAGTTCTGCTTATAATCCGCCATGAACTTATCCACATTTGCCAGCCTGTCCAGCGTGGATTTTAACTGGGCTGCACGCTGCGTCTGATCATCAATGTCTCTCAGCGACGCGAGCGCGACCCGAATTTCACGCACATTAATATTCGAATTAGATAATAATGTCAGGCTGGGTAGCGTATTCCCTGTCACGTATTCCACCCTATCTTTCGAATCCCCGAGTGCCTTAATGCCGTACCCACCCACCCCAATGAGCGCCAGTACGAAAATCATGATAGCTATCGCTAGCTTTTGGAAAATTGTCATCTTTTTTTCCTTTGTTTACTAAAGGTTATCGTGTTTTTATTTAAAGCATCAGCCGTGTTGCACTGATAACTCATTATCGGCAACAAGTGTTACACCATTAAAGGAATCGACTTACAAAACAGTAATATAAAAAACATTCCTTCAACGAAGAGCGATTAAAACCTGATCTTTACTGAATAGGTTATTTGTGAAGCTTTCGGCTTAACTGATCAGAAAAACTAAACAAAACGCTAAAAGTCAGTTGATGTGCTATTTTTTTAGGAAACGTCAGAATAAAAATGGAACCCTAAAAGGCAGGAATTCTCTGCAGGCGGCGGGTCAGACCACCTGCAGAACGCAAGAGAGAGCAAGAAAAAGAGAAAGATCAGAGACTGCGGCGAGAAAAATCTTTCGGGCGGAACCCCAATAAAGCCAGTGAAGCAAAGTAGCTGCCAGCCCCCACTACTACCACAAACAGCAAGCGCAGCAGGCGCTCCGTCATGTTGCCTTGCGCCCAGGGGGGCATCCACAGGTTCAGCGCTAGCAGCACCAGCGACATGACAACAACGGCCGTGACCATTTTAACCAGAAACATCGTCCAGCCGGGCTGCGGTGCAAACAGGCGCTGACGGCGCAATTGCCAGAACAGCAACCCGGCATTGATGCAGGATGCCAGACCAATCGACAGCGACAACCCGGCATGTTGCAACGGGCCGATAAACATCAGGTTCATCAGTTGGGTCATCACCAGTGTTGCAATACCAATTTTTACCGGCGTTTTAATGTCCTGCCGGGCGTAAAATCCGGGCACCAGCACTTTCACCAGGATCAACCCCATCAACCCGATGGAGTAAGCCACCAGCGCCCGCTGGGTCATCATGGCGTCAAAGGCACTGAATTTACCGTACTGAAATAACGCAACGGTCAACGGTTTAGCCAGCAACCCCAACGCGACGGTGGCGGGCAATGCCAGCAGAAAGCAAAGCCGCAGCCCCCAATCCAGTAACCGGGAATATTCCTGGTGATCGCCGCTGGCGACACTTTTCGACAGCGAGGGCAACAAAATCGTCCCCAGCGCCACGCCCAGCACACCAGATGGGAACTCCATCAACCGGTCAGCGTAATACATCCAGGAAACCGCGCCCTGGCTCAGGAATGAGGCAAAAATGGTATTGATGATCAGAGAGATCTGGCTGACTGAGACGCCAAGAATGGCGGGTGCCATCAACTTCATTACCCGGCTGACACTGGGGTCGCGAAACTTGATGCGAGGCAATACCAGCATGCCGATTTTTTTCAGATGCGGTAGTTGATAGCCCAGTTGCAGTACCCCGCCGACCACCACCGCCCAGCCTAACGCCATCACCGGCGGATTAAACCAACGCACACCCAGCAACGCAAAACCGATCATGCTGACGTTCAATAAGGTCGGTGCAAACGCTGGAACGGAAAAACGGTTCCAGGTATTGAGAACCGACCCGACCATCGACGTCAGTGAAATCAGCAGAATATAAGGAAAGGTTACCCGCAACAGTGCCGATGTCAGCTCGAAACGCTCCGGTGTGGAGGCAAAACCCGGTGCCGTCACCATGATGACCCAAGGCGCGGCAATCATCCCAGCGACCGTGACCAGCGCCAGAATCAGCGTCAGCATACCGGCAACATACGCCAAAAAGGTACGGGTTGCCTCTTCGCCTTGCTGGCTCTTGTACTCCGCCAGAATCGGCACAAACGCTTGGGAAAACGCGCCTTCGGCAAAAATACGTCGCAACAGATTAGGCAGTTTGAACGCCACAAAAAAGGCGTCGGTCGCCATACCGGCACCAAACACGCGAGCGACGATGGCATCACGCACAAAGCCCAACACACGGGAAAGCATGGTCATGGAACTGACCGCAGCCAATGATTTCAGTAGATTCATTCAGTTGTTCTGACTATGGGAAAGAGAGAGATGGCAGGGCAAAACCGGCTCAGCCGCCATGTCCACGACGGTCAAACCGCCCGCGATACGTCATACCAACAGCAACAACACTGACGGTCAGGTACGGCTATCGCGGCACACAGCCTAGTCGATTGTACCGTCAATAGCCACATGGACACCCGATGGTCGCTGCTTTTTTCAGCACTCTCTCAGCAGCGAGTCGATCAGCCTCTGTGCATACAACGCCTGATCGCCTGAGGTCAACGGCGGCGTCTGTGAAACCACCGCCTCAATGAAATGTCGGACAGCGCCGGTAAAACCACGTTGCTCCAGCGTGCTCTGCCAGGAGGGTGCAGGACGAACTACCACCACCCCCTCACGCTCTTCACGCCATTCCCGAAGGTTATCCACCTGATACCAGCCGCCGTCATTGATCAACTGAACGCTTTCTCGCTGGCTACCCGCCTGGCGATGCATGCTGGTGGTGATCAGGGTATGCGCGGTCTGAAACTGGTGTTCGGCGTACACCATCTGCCCTTGCGGGTTACACCGTATCCGGCCAGCGCACAAGATGGCGGTCGTATCCGGTGTTTGTGCCAGCCACAGTGCGGTATCCACCACATGCAAATAGTCATCCAGCAGCGTAAACGCCAGCAGCTGCGGGCCAACATTATCAACACGATGCTTTTCCATGCGCAGGCTATCCGGCAACGCCTGCACCTGTCTCAGCCGTTGGTAGAGCGGCGCAAAGCGACGATTGAACCCTACCATCAGCAGCAGATTACGACTGGCAGCCAACGCGACCAGATCTTCCGCCTGCGCCAGCGTTTCTGCCAGCGGTTTATCCACATAAACGTGTTTTCCGGCCAGTAGCAGTGTTTTCACCACCTCGTAGTGGCTGGCGGTACTGCTATGAACAAATACTGCGTCACACTGGCGACCCAACTCAGCCAGAGAAGAAAAGCAGGTTATGCGGTACTGTTGGCATACCTGTCGGGCTCGCGCCTGACCCGGCGACCAGGCCCCCACAAGTTGCCAGTCGGTAGCCTGAGACAAAATCGGTAAATAGGCTTTACGGGCAATATCCCCTAACCCCACCACACCAATACGCAAAAGTGTCATGCTATTCTCCCGCCTTCCCGCTTATCTGAGTGGTATCAGGCAAGGCGTGCCTGTAACGCAGCCAGTTGCGCACGCAGTTCAGCCACCTCATTTTCCAGCGCACACACCCGTGCGGCCAGCGAGGCATCTACCGATGCAGACGTCTCGTCCGACACAAAAGACGACACCGCCTCGTCAACCTCGCCGCTAAACAGATGCATAAACCGGCTTTCACGTTTACCGGGTTCCCGCGCCAGCCGCACGACAAACGGCCCGTCTTCCCGCTGTTGCAGGTGCTGTAGGACGTTCTCCACCTCGTCCATATCGGCAAACTCGTACAAACGAGCCGCACGGGTACGAAGTTCGCCCGGCGTCTGAGCGCCCCGCAACAGCAAGGTCGTGACCAGTGCCACTTCAGCGGTTGAAAACTTCAGGTCACCAAATTCGGAGTTACAGAAGCGGTGTTCATATTTCATCACCCGGTTGCCAAAACCGCTGACGGTACGCAGAAAATGCCGCTTCACCAGCAAATCCAGCGTTTGTTGTACCTCGCTTTCGCTCAGATCCACGACCGGCTCTCGGTTGGTTTTCTGATTACAGGCAGCGGTCAGTCCATTGAGGGACATCGGATACTGTTCCGGGGTGGTCACCTGCTTTTCCAGCAGGCAGCCAATAATCCGCGCTTCGCGGGGCGTCAGTTGGTATTTCATGGGTTCATCCTCATTAGGATCCGTAGCGGCGTGCACTTAACGCATCGGCGTCCATTCATTATTAGTCAGGGCAGTCAGCACGTGATCTTGCCATTTACCATCAATCAACAGGTAATTCTTGGCGTAACCTTCCTTCTCGAACCCCAGACGAGCCAACAGGTTACCGCTACGCTGATTATGCGGCATGTAGTTAGCCATAATACGGTGCATATGTTGCTGGCGTTGCATGTAACGCAGCGCAGATTGCAGCGCCTCATACATCATTCCTTGTCCCTGCCACTTTTGGCCCAGCGAATAGCCGAGGTAACAGGCGTGAAAAGAGCCGCGCAGCACATTGCTGAAGTTCGCGACGCCACGTACCTCGTTTTCATCCGGGTCCAGCAGCAAAAAGTAGTAGGCGCTGCCCTGTTTGTGCATATCGCAAATCACGCTTAGCCGCGCCTGCCAACCGGAAGGATAACAATGGCTGGCATCGCGCACCGGCTCCCAGGGTTTCAAAAAATCACGGTTTTCCGCGTAATACTCAGCCAGACGCCAGGCATCGCGTTCGTGCGCCAGACGGACCACCAGCCGTTCCGTAGTCAGACGGACTCTGGGTGTCGTTGAGCGATAGCCAAACATGCCTTCCCCCTCAGGTGACGGATTATCGATGAATAACTTTTATTAATGTGATCAACGCCAACGAACGTCGTCACAGGATAAACAACCCATAGCGCTTACTATAACCACATAAATTCCATAGCGTAAAATCATGACCGCTGAGTTATTGCACAATCGATACGCCGTAATGCCTTTTTTTCTTAAATTGTTCGTCAGATAACAGTTGAACGATAAAAAAATTTATTAGCAGGATCCCCTATCGCCATCACGCAATCAGCGAGAGAATGGAATGGTTATTTTTTACCTTCCTCTCTTTCTGCCTCGTGGTGAAACATGTCGTTGATGGCACAGGCTCGCAGCCTGGGTAAATATTTTCTGTTGCTGGATAACATGCTGGTGATACTGGGTTTCTTCGTGGTGTTCCCGCTCATTTCCATCCGTTTTGTCGATCAACTTGGCTGGGCTGCGCTCACCGTCGGGATTGCGCTCGGCCTGCGTCAGTTCACCCAACAGGGACTCGGTATTTTCGGCGGCGCGATCGCCGATCGTTTCGGTGCCAAACCGATGATCGTCACCGGCATGCTGCTGCGTGCCTCTGGCTTTGCGTTCATGGCGCTGGCGACGACACCGCTGATGTTGATGCTCTCCTGCGTGCTCTCTGCACTCGGGGGGACGTTGTTCGAACCACCCCGTAATGCCATGGTGATTAAGCTGACGCGTCCACATGAGCGTAGCCGCTTCTTCTCCTTGTTAATGATGCAGGATAACGCTGGTGCGGTGATCGGCGCGCTGATCGGCAGTTGGCTGATGCAATACAACTTTTCCGTGGTGTGCTGGGTCGGCGCAAGCGTATTTGTATTGGTGGCCTTACTGAACGCCTGGCTGTTACCCGCCTATCGTATTTCTACCACCCGCACTCCGATCCGCGAAGGCATGATGCGGGTCATGCGCGACCGGCGTTTTGTGGTCTATGTACTGACGCTGACCGGCTATTTCATGCTAGGCGTGCAGGTACTGTTGATGATGCCGATCATGGTCAATGAACTGGCTGGTTCGCCGTCTGCGGTAAAATGGATGTATGCGATCGAAGCCGTGCTATCGCTGACGCTGCTTTACCCCGTTGCCCGCTGGAGCGAAAAGCGCTTTCGTCTGGAACAACGACTAATGTTTGGGCTGTTCATCATGACCCTGAGCCTGATTCCGATGGGGATGGTCACCAGCCTGCAATGGCTGCTGGGGTTAATCGCCCTGTTTTACATTGGCTCTATCATCGCGGAACCGGCACGGGAAACGCTGGGAGCATCACTGGCTGATGCCCGTGCCCGCGGCAGCTATATGGGGTTTAGCCGTATGGGGCTGGCGCTGGGCGGCGCGCTGGGTTACAGCGGCGGCGGCTGGTTGTTTGATACCGGAAAGGCGCTCGGCCAGCCAGCTTTACCCTGGTGCATGCTGGGTATCATCGGCATGCTGACTCTGGCGGCCCTCTACTGGCAGTTCCACTTAAGACGTATCGAACCGGCCATGCTAAGCGAGCATTGATCGCAGGTTGGTTTAACATCCCGAACGGGGCGTCACATCGCCCCGTTTTTTGTCTTCAATTTCCAGCTGTTGCCGCACACATTGCGCATGGACGAGCCGACGCTGACAATAGATAATCCCCTTCGACACCATCATCACAGTTGCGTCCGATACGACGCTGCTCAACCCAAGGAGTTCCGGTATGAAACTGTTTATTTATGAACATTGTCCTTTCTGCGTGAAGGCACGCATGATTTTCGGTCTGAAGCAGTTACCGGTGGAACTGTGCGTGTTATCCAACGATGACGAAACCACGCCGATTTCGATGGTCGGTCAGAAAATGGTGCCGATTCTGCAAAAAGAGGACGGCAGCTATATGCCGGAAAGTCTGGATATCGTGAAATACGTTGATGAGCTGGACGGTAAACCGGTATTGACCGGTACTACTAATCCGGCGATTGATGCCTGGATTCGTGGCGTGTACGACTACGCGCCGCGTCTGCTGATTCCCCGTTTCTCCCAGGCCGACTTTGAGGAATTCGCGACAGAAGCCGGCCGTAATTACTTCATCAACAAGAAAGAGGGACAAATCGGCAGCTTTGCGACCCACTTTAGCCAGACTGATACTCTGACAAAACAGCTGGAAAGTGATCTGCAGGCACTGGCCCCATTGATTGTCTCATCACAGGCTTGCAATGGCACACTGTCACTGGATGATATCAACCTGTTCCCCTTGCTGCGTTCGCTGACTATCGTTGCTGACGTCAATGTCCCGGCGGCTATCGCCACCTACTGCGATACGATGTCTCAGCTTGCCAACATCGATCTGCTGATCGAACAGGCACAATAACCCCTATCGCCGCCGCCCGACGGCGGCGTTTAGGTGTATTCCGATTGGCGATATCAGCGGAATAACGCACCCTGCCGACAGGCCTCGCACGGCGGGGTAATCACGAAAAACAAGAGGTTATAACAATGAGAAAATCGGGACTGGCCGCTCTGGCGCTGTTGGGGACGTTACTCATCAGCGGTTGCAACCAGTTGGCGCAATACAGCCTGAGCGAGCAGGAAATCAATCAGTATTTGCAACAGCATAATGACTACCAGAAGCAACTGGGTGTTCCCGGTGTGGTGGACGCACACATTACGCTGACTGACCTGGCCAGCCAGATTGGTCGCACAGAACCCGGCAAAGTCACGCTGAGCGGCAACGCGAAAGTGGATATCAGTTCCCTGCTGGGAAAACAGCAGGCGGATATGAAGCTGACGCTCAAAGCCCAGCCGGTATTCAACAAGGATGAAGGTGCTATCTACCTGAGAGATATGGAGCTGGTGGATTACAGCGTTCAGCCAGAGAAGTTACAAACGGTGATGCAAACGCTGGCGCCCTACCTGAACCAATCGTTGAAAAGCTACTTCGACCAGAAGCCTGCCTATGTGCTAAACCCGGAGCACAGTAACAAAGAGGCACTGGCGAAAAAGTTGGCTAAAGGTATCGAGGTAAAACCCGGTCAACTGGTTATCATGTTGACCGATTAAATGGGAAACGCCCAGCCTGGCTGGGGTTTTCTATAGACAAAAAATCGGGTGGCATGTGCCACCCGTTTTTCATTCTTCAGACGACTCATCATCCGTTTCGTCGCCTTCTGCTTCCGCCAGTTCGTCACGCATCGCGTCCAGCGCTTCGCGGCAAATAATCGCCAGCGTACGATAAAACGCCGTCGTGGCATGGCTTTCCACCTTGCCCAGAAAACGATCGCTCCACGGCAACAAATAGTTATCGAAAAACGCTGACTGCGCTGCCGTTTCATCTTCCTGCGCCTGATCTTCCAGCCAGGATGCGGCCAGCAGCAATGCGCCAAAGTGATCGACCGGCCCTTCGCCTAATGGCATACCGCGCTGTTGTAAAAACTCCCGGATTTCAGTTTGCGGCGCGTCGGGCTCCCAACTGGAACGCCACGGCGACACTGAGGGTTCCGCGCCGAACAAGGCCTCGTAATCCACACTCATCGCCGGTAAATCGACACTGCGCTGCCAGCGCGCCATCAACGCATCCTGCTCTAACGGCCATTGCTGTGCCAGCTTGCCCTGCTCAATCAGGGTAAACAACGGCGCCAGCAGCGGATCCTGTGGCGAGCGGTTAAACAGCGTGCCGAGAATACGGCACACCACGGAAAATTCATTCATCTCATCAACCTGTAAAAAGACATGACAGCGCGATTAGTGACAACGTCACAGATCGGCAAACTCCGGGATGGCCGGTCTCCCGCGTAGTTCCAGAAAATCCAGCACCCGGCGCGGGCTGACATTCAACACGCGATCCTGCGGAAAATCAACGTCCCGCATAATACGCTCACAGTGTGGAAACTCACCCAGCGACCAGGCGATATGTGAATCTGATCCCAACGCCAGATACCCCCCCGCGTCGCGCACCGCTTCAGCTACTGCCCGGCAATTCGCCTCACTGCCTTTGCGGGAATGGGTAAACGAGGAATTATTCAATTCCAGCGCCACGTTATATTTCGCGGCCGCCTGAGCAACCGCCTGAATATCAATCGGGAATTTCGGGTTACCGGGATGACTAATGATATGTACTGACCCTTGCGCCATCGCGGCAATCATCGCTTCGGTGTGGATATCACGGTTTGAGGGGGGAAACACCGGCTCATGAAAACCAGCGATAACCACGTCCATACACTCCAGCATCGGCCCGGTGCAGTCGATGTCGCCTGCCAGATTCTTAATATTCGCCTCAATACCACGCAGGATACCGATCCCCTCCACCACCCGCGGCCAGACACGCATATTGATGAAATGCCAGTGATGCGGTGCATCCGCCATATCCGGGCCGTGATCGGTAATAGCGAACAGGCGGATCTGTTTGGTTTTGGCTTCTGCCACGTAGTCATGCAGGGTGCTGTAAGCGTGGGTACTGGCGACGGTGTGCATGTGTAAATCGACGGGGTACATGGTTTCTCCTGACTCGGCATTGATAAGCAAGCATACCATTTATCCCGCACTGGCACAGCCGAGGCAATGATGGGATAACGACAAATTAACAGAAATGAAACATGCACGATTTCCCCCCATCGCGCCGGAGAGCTGACAGACTGAAATGGCGACTAAAGCAGCAAATTGCGCTAAGTTTGGCTAAACGCACGCTTTTATGAAAGAAGTGTGTTGACGCTGCTGCGGATTTTCCCTAGAGTAGCGCCCCGTTGCCCCTGCTGGCGACGATCCGGTGAGGTGTCCGAGTGGCTGAAGGAGCACGCCTGGAAAGTGTGTATACGTGAAAACGTATCGAGGGTTCGAATCCCTCCCTCACCGCCAGGTTAAAAACAAAAACCCCAGACGAAAGTCTGGGGTTTTTGTTTTTAACCGGTGACGGGATGGATGAGAAGCCTCGACAGGGTTCGACAAAACGGCTTGCCGTTTTGGACCGCCGCAGGCGGCCCGCAGGGCGAGCGCAACGCGCGAGTCAATCCCGACCGGGGCTACATCGCTCTCCTGCTATATCGGCTATAGGCTGATTCATGTCCTTTTAGCCGTAAAGAATGGACAACACTTTCGCAAATATAAAATAATCACAAGTGGCCGCGCGTGATCCGCGATCATAGAAGAATATGTAGAACAGCAGGATTGTCATGATGTGAAAGCATTCCATATCATGATTTTTAGGACGGCAAAGCAAATCCAACATGCGCTCTTACGACGGAATTGACTATCAATACAACGGAACTGAACCTGAAAGGGAAAAAACCATCGGGGTCATTGCAAACATCCTTGGTTTTCGACCTTTAACAACTGATTTAGATTACTCCTTGAATTTCTATGCCGGAGGCTCAGGAATCAATGATTGCCTGGGTATTCGTTGCTTGTATGTCGAATCAGACTGGCCTGCAATAGCTAAGGCCCTTCGCCTCAAGCAAGTTAGCGAAGTGGCTAGCAACCCCACCTGGGAAGAAGCGTTTTTGTGGCTAATAAAGGCTGAAAGATCGATTGAAAATCACTGCTTCACGTTTATCAACAATCAGAAGCTCAAATTCCAAGATATTGCAGATAAACGCCATGAAATCTTTTTTTCCAACGAAAGTGACGTGAATTCGTGGTGTGTTGTGTGGCGCGACAATATCCACCTGAATTATCTGAGTTTCGATCAGGGGTGATTATTCTAGTTAAAACTACGTCGCCTAACTATTCTGAGCTGACCTCCGATAGCAAACACCAGAGAACCGCAGTGGCGATAACTCCCCCGGAAGGACTAAGGACTCTTTGCTCGACATTGGAACATCAAAAAAACATCAATTCCGGCTGAGTTATCATACCAGAATTTACTATTTGATACAGTTAGTTAGGTATTACATGCATCCAGATATTGAAGCGTTATCCAAAGATCTTCAGGTATTTATAGACTTTCTACTATCCGTGAATGAGAAGCATTGGGCTCATTGGTTTGAGAAAAATGCTGAATTAATACGCGGCTCTGACTTCAGAGGCATTGAAGGAATTTTATCGTCATTTGGTGGTATGGGTAGCATTAATGATCTGGTTATTCATCCAATCAATGGTCACACAATAACAGAAGAGCAGATTCGAACCGCTAACATTACGCTCGGATCATTACTAAGTTCAGTTGCTGGTAAAACCCGGAAACTCTATGCCGAAGAAATCGATGCCCGTCGGCGTAAATGACATTGATTAACTTTATTCGTCTTCTCACTGGGGTTCGCTGAAATCGACTTTCATTAAAAGAACCCCATCCAATCCATAACCCCACCACCCACAACTTCAAGCCCGAACCAAACTCACCCCCGCCTGCGCAAAAGGTGCCGTCACTTCATCAGGCACCGCGGATTCCACAATCAGCGTGCTGGCCATGGTGAGCTCGCCGATTGCATAGCGGGAGGCGACATTCAGTTTATCCTGTGTCGCCATGACAACGGTTTCCGCCGCACGTGCTGCCAGCGCCCGTTTGATATACGCCTCTTCCAGATCGCCGGTGCTGAAACCCGCTTGCGGATGCACTCCGGTGACGCCCATAAAAAAGATATCGGCGCGGATCGTCGCCAGTGCTTCCACCGCCGCCGCACCTACCGCGACCAGTGAATGCTTGTAAAGGCGACCACCAATCAGCACCACATCAATACCGGGGTGGTTTACCAACGCCACCGCCACACTCGGGCTATGCGTTACCACTGTCGCCGTCAGCGAAAGTGGCAGGCACGTCACCAGTTCACCACTGGTCGTGCCGCCATCAATCATGACGACCTGCCCCGGCAGAATCAGCGATGCAGCGGCCTGCGCCAGTTGATGTTTGGCTCCTATCGCTATCCGGCTGCGGGCATCAAAACTGACTACCGTTTCTGACGCAGGCAAGGCACCGCCATGTACTCGCTGTAATCGCCCTTCACTGGCCAGCTCACGTAAGTCACGCCGAATGGTATCTTCCGACACGCCAAAGGCATCGCTCAGTTGCTTTGCCAGCACCTGCCCTTCAGCCGCCAGTTGTTCCAGAATTCGCTGTTTGCGTTGTGTCGTCAGCATGGTGTTCCCCCAGTATGTTGTGCCTACCTTTATTTACTTGATTATGCCTGAATTTGCACGTTTATTCTTTTTATCAGTATTTCAGGCAACCAATTTCGCACGAAATTGCACGAAATAACTTGAGCATGCACGAAACCTCGCGCTAGGATGAGTGCTCATTCCTTGTTCAGGAGAGTAATAATGCTCACCACACGCGATCGCGTTCGTATTGTCGACAGCGTTGTACTGTCTGACGATTGGTATGTGCTGAAGAAAAACACCTTTGATTTTTTACGTCGGGACGGCACCTGGCAGCGGCAAAACCGTGAAACCTATGATCGCGGCAATGGCGCGGTTATCCTGCTGTATCATCGCCACAAGCAAACATTGTTGCTAACGCGCCAGTTCCGCTTTCCGGTCTTCGTCAATGGGCACGACGGGATGCTAATTGAAGCCGCAGCCGGTTTGCTCGATCATGCCGACCCCGAAGTGCGGATCCGTGCCGAAGCGGAAGAAGAAACCGGTTATCGGGTATTCAATGTTCGTAAGGTGATGGAAGCCTACATGAGCCCCGGTTCGGTAACGGAGAAACTCTATTTCTTTCTGGGGGAATATGACGATAGTTCGCGTATCGGCACGGGAGGTGGCATTGAAGATGAAGGTGAAGATGTGGAAACCCTGGAAATGACGCTACCGCAAGCATTGGCCGCGATTGCCGAAGGTACCATTATGGATGCCAAAACCATCATGCTGGTGCAGCACGTCGCGTTGCATCGTGCGCTACCGTTTGAGGGGTTGCCAGATTAATCACTAACCCGGTTTTCGGCGAGTGCAAAGGCTCGCCGCACCATACATCATCGTCAAAAGAGACACCTTCCTCATCTAATAATTATTTAGGGTATGCACCGGTTATTTTCCATTCGATGTTTTTACAAAATAACCAGACGAGTAATTCATGATCACTATTATTTCCCATAAAATAACGGCCTATTTTTCTCCTTTCTCAAAATAATTTAACTAACTGATATTTAAACGACATTAATATTTATTACACCATAATTTGACATTTCGTGATTTTTTACGCATACAGAATACAGCTGCTATACTGGCATCACGCACATGTTGCGGTTATTTTTCACCCAGCATTTATGATCTAAAAAATAAGATCCATCGCAAAGTTTTTACTTGTTATTTTTGTCCGCCCTATGGGATAGGGCAAACACGTATCCGTGAAAAACGAAGAGCCTATCCCAGTAGGCGTTATTGGCGCAGCCAGTTTGGACACGGACAGCGCGGAGACAACATGCAACGCATGTTGAACGGACAAAATACTTTGTCCGGCCCAACGGGCGAGCGCAGCGAGTAACCCGGAGCGTACACGGAGTACGTGAGGAGTTCGAGCACTGCCCAGGGCCAAAATGGCAAGTGAAATAGCCCTAATGGGATAGGCTCTAAAAAATCCGACAGGAGAAAATTATGAAAAAAATATATTCGTTGCTGGCTGGTTTGGTATTCACCGTCGGCCTGACGGTAAGCCCTGCTGTGCCCGCAAAGGGTCAGGCCGGTGTGTTTGATTTCTATCTATTGACGTTATCCTGGTCCCCCACGTTTTGTCTGACACACGCCAGTAATGAGCAATGCACCAAAGGGTATGGTTTTGTGCTGCACGGCCTGTGGCCGCAATATGCCAACGGTGGCTGGCCGCAAGACTGCCCACCGATTAAAGCGCTTACCGCGCAGGAACGTAAATACGGCAATACCCTGTTCCCAACCGATGCGCTGCTGACGCATGAGTGGGAAAAACACGGTACCTGTAGCGGGCTGGGCGCTAATGGCTATTTGCAGGCAGCGGATAAAGCCGTAACCAATGTGAAGATCCCCGCCAGCTTCAATGCACCGGCTAAGCCGCTGCAAATGACCGCCGAGCAGATTCTGGCCGCATTCCGCCAGAGCAACCCATCAATCCCACAGGATGGGATCGCCGCCGTTTGTAGCGGCCCGGAATTGTCTGAAATTCGGGTGTGCATGGACAAAAATCTGAATTTCCAGTCCTGCGGTAAATCGGTAAAAACCCAGTGTCGTGATGGCAACATCCGCGTGCCTAACGTGCGCTAATCCCCATGCTGGCGCAGATGCACGCCTGTTACATGACGCCTTTAGCCCGCCACGTGTGCGGGCTATGTCAAGTAATGTAGAAACAACGAATAACAATAATTACTTTTGTAAAGTTTTCCATTGTATTTATTCTGTTTGTGAAATATCACTGTCACGCTAGGTCTCTAGCATGTCCGGTCGGACATATTCATTCACCCCAGTGCAGGTATGAGAGCATGTTTTTGTTTTCCCCGCAGGACAGCACCTACACCAGGATGTTGTGCCAATTTGAATTTCAGGCACAACAAGAAGGGATTACTCGTCAAACCATGGCCGCCGCGGTGGTATTCCGGGGCGGGATACTCCTGGTGCGCCGCAGTGCGAATGATCCGATGTTACCCGGATACTGGGAAATCCCCGGCGGTGGCCGCGAACCTGGCGATCACAATCTGCTCGCCACACTGATGAGAGAATTGCAGGAAGAAACCGGCCTGCGTTTGCGTTATATCCGTCATTATCTGGGTTTTTTCGATTATCTGGTGCCGAGTAACGAAAAAGTTCGCCAGTGGAACTTTCTGGTTGACGTGATGCAAGAAGAGGTTTGCCTGAACGAAACCGAACACGATGCCTGGCAAATCGTGCGTCAACCGTCCGATATCCCGGAGGATTGTCCCATCAGTGAAGAAAGTCGTTTCGTGGTGAATGCCGCCATCTGCATGTTATGACGGCACGATGATAACGATAAGGCCATGCCCGCAAACTCAACTGTCAGACCCCGACAGATCGGGGTCTGACGGCATTTAGGCCAGCTGACCCAGCGAGGCCGGTTCGAACCCTTTAAGGCTATCCAACTCCTGACGATGCACTTTCGCCGCCCAGTGAGCGTCAGTCAGCAGTGCCCGCCCTACCGCGATTAAATCAAACTCATCGCGTTCCATTCGCTCCAGCAGTCTATTCAAGCCCGCCGGGCCAGACCCTTGCCCGGCAAACGCACCGAAGAAATCATCAGACAAGCCGACAGACCCCACGCTAATGGTCGCCGCCCCGGTGACTTTCTTCGCCCAGCCGGCGAAGTTCAGGCCGTTTTCACCGTCTACATCCGGGAATTCCGGTTCCCAGAAACGACGCTGCGAGCAATGCAGGATGTCCACGCCAGCAGACACCAGCGGTGCCAGCCAATCCTCCAGTGCCAACGGCGTCGGTGCCAGACGTGCACTGTAGTCCTGCTGCTTCCACTGACTGACGCGTAAAATCAACGGGAAATCCGGTCCGACCGCTTCACGGACGCTTTTCACCACCTCGGCGGCAAAATGCGCACGCTGTTTAACCGTTGCGCCACCAAAGGCATCGGTACGCAGGTTGGTTTCCCCCCAAAAGAACTGATCGATCAGGTATCCGTGCGCACCATGCAATTCCAGCGTATCAAACCCCAAGCGCTTCGCGTCAGCGGCTGCGCGGGCGAAGGCGGAAATGGTATCGGCAATGTCTTCTTCCGTCATGGCATGCCCACGCTCGACCTCTGGCGAGAACAGTCCTGACGGGCTTTCAATGTAATCCGGTTCCCACTCAACACCATTAAGCGGTGCTGAGCCGACATGCCATATTTGCGGCCCCATCTTGCCGCCAGCCGCGTGTACCTCGTTAATCACGTTCTGCCAGCCCGCTAACGCACGCTCACCATGAAAAAACGGGATCCCGGGGTGGTTACGTGAACCGGGGCGATCCACCACCGTACCTTCCGACAAAATCAACCCGACTTCACCTTCCGCACGGTGGCGATAGTAAGCGGCAATATCATCGCCCGGAATACCATCAGTGGCGAAACAGCGGGTCATCGGCGCCATCACGATACGATTTTTTAATTTCAGTGTTTTCAGCGTAAAAGGACGGAACAGCACATCAGTATTGGCCATGTAATCATCTCCTTGGGCATGAACCCGTGATGGTATACAATGTAAACCTGGTGTCAATCAGGCACATTCATGCTACCAGGTAGCCTCAAGGAAACCACCATGCTGAAATCTTGCGCCGCCCCTTACTCCCACGCTAACTGCCCCAGCCGCTTTTTGCTGGAACAAATCGCCGACAAATGGTCGGTACTGGTGCTTGGGGCATTATGTGAGAAACCGCTGCGCTTTAACGATCTCAAGCGCAGTCTGGAAGGCATTACGCAAAAGGCCCTGACGCAATGTCTGCGCAAACTGGAACGCAACGGTATTGTGGAACGACGGGTACTGGCATTTTCGCCTATTGCGGTGGAATACCATATCACGCCATTGGGCCACACACTGAAAGAACCCTTTCAGGCGCTGTACCGCTGGACGGTCGAACATCTGCCGCAAGTAGCGCAGGCTCGCGAGCGTTTTGATCAACGGCTCACTGAACAGGAACAAGCGATGTCCGACGCGCAGGCCTGAGGCGGTTGCGCAGCGAACCTCGCTTTTCCTCAGGTATCAGGACACCGTAAACGACATCATCATGCCGGTGTCCTCATGTTCCAGCAGATGACAGTGCGCCATGAATGCCCGTTCCTTCGGTGCCGGGTGACTAAACTGCACCAGCACCTCGCTGCGTGCGCCTTCCACATGCACAATGTCCTTCCAGCCACGCCGGTGCGCAGCAGGCGGTTTGCCATTTTCGGACAGAATGCGAAAACGGGTGCCATGAATATGGAAAGGATGCAGCATCATGTCGCCTTGCCCGGAAATACTCCAGACTTCAAGCTCGCCGCGTTTCACATCAAACATCGGCTGCCCCATCTGAAACGCGACACCATTGATACGATTGGCCGACAACAGATCCAGCGGTGCGAGTCCGGCTTGTGGGTCCATTGCCCCGTGATTCATATCGCCGGGGTTCATACCGTTATGCTTCATGTTGCCATGATCCATGCTGCCGTTACTCATCGCGCCATGATTCATACTGCCGTGATTCATACTCATGCCTTGCTGCCCCATGCCCGATGGCATAGACATGCCAGCATCATGCGACATCCCTTGCATCGAGCCGTGCGCGTTCATGTCCATCCCTGACATCGCCTGCATGCCATAACGCACCATGAGCGCCTGCATACCCAGCATGTCGAGCCGTGGGTCCATTGACAGTTGTAGCTGGCGCGTTTTCAGGCCCGCCGTTGATGGCAGTGCCGGTAATGGTGCCAGTGTTTCTGGCAGCTTGCCCGCCCCCGGTTGAGCGGAAGGCTGGATACGCAACACCGGTAAGGGTTGGTCAAACGGCGGCAGGCGCATCCCCATCTGTGTCACCGGCAATGTCACCATATCGAACGCTTTGCCGTCACGCGCATCGACCAGAACTTCAAACCGCTCACCCATCAACACCGTCAGGTTACTCACCTGCACTGGTTCAGCCAGCAGCCCACCATCACTGGCAATTACATACAACGGGCGACTGTCACTGGCCGCCAGCGTTAGCGAACGTGCGTTACATCCGTTAAGAATACGCAAGCGTAACCAACCGCGTGGCGCAGTATGCTGCGGATAGCGAGCGCCATTGGTCAGCATCAAGTCGCCAAACCAGCCAACCGCTGCCGACATCACATCCAGTTGATAGTCAATCTGCCCTTTGGCATCCAACCGCTTGTCTTGCAGAACCAATGGAATATCATCCACACCCCATTGAGCAGGTAACGGCAATGCACGGCTGACGGCATCCTGAATCAGGATAAGCCCACCCAGCCCCATCGCCACTTGTCGCCCGGTCACGCCATGGGTGTGTGGATGAAACCACGCTGTCGCAGCCGGCTGTTCAACCCGGAATGTCGCCGTCCATGTTCCACCCGGTGCGATCTCCGCCTGTGGGCCCCCATCGGCATCACCCGGAATTTCCATGCCATGCCAGTGCAGAGTGGTGGTTTCAGGCAAGGTATTGGTGACATTCATCGTCACCGTCTTGCCTTGCTCCAGTTGCAGTGCTGGCCCCAAAAATCCGCCATTGATGCCCCAGGTAGCGGTTTCCATTCCCGCCAGCCAACGCATACTGCCCGTTTGCAGTGTCAGTGCGATGTTGCCTGCCGCATCCGGTGCCAGCAGTGGTGGCACCGGCAGGCTCGGGCGCTCATCAGCCCATGCGGAACGGCTCCACCAGGGCAACAGGCTGGATGCCCCCAGCATAGCGCTCAATTTGATAAACTCACGGCGACGCATACCACTCTCCTCCAGTCAGTTATCATTCAAAAAAATGGTGATAATGACTGGCAGACTGCACCTTCCAGTAACAGGAAGGTCAAGCTTTTTTACTTCAATGGCGTTTTGCTTCCATCGTGTTCTACTTCACTCGTGTTTTACTTCGATCACGTACTGCCATGCAGTGAACATGCCCCGACAACCGCTGAACCCGTCACTGTAATAATGAATATATATTTTACTAACAACGAAAGTAATTTTATTTACCAACCCGTTTTTACGTTCTGTATCACTTTTGATTAAGACCACTCTGATTTTCTTCTGATATATTTTTTCCTTCATATCTCATTGCAATAATGTTTTTCCAACCGGCCAACATCGGCAAGATATCATCGATAGCGAGATAAAATGAGTGACTCCTTTGTTTCTGCGTTACTATCAGAAATAGCACCCACATTAGGTATTCAGATAGATTTTGAACCAGAATTCGGCTTTGTCGGCGAAATTACATTCCCTGACGGAAAGAAACATCTATTCAAAAACAGAAATCTCAACCTTAATCTCTCTGCATCATCAGATATTGCCAAAGATAAATTCTACACAAATTATTTTTTGCAAAAAAAAGGACTTAATGTCCCACGGGGAAAAACCTTTTTTTCTGAAAAGCTAAATAAAAAACTGCCACAGGAAAAGCGAAGAGGCATTGCTGAAGCGAAACAATTTGCCAAAGAGCTCGGGTTTCCCGTTTTTGTCAAACCCAACAATCTTAGCCAGGGAGAATGGGTAACCAAAGTTTATGATATAGCGGCAATGGCGATGATCAGTGAAAATATTTTTTCTCGTACGGATGTACTGCTGGTAGAGCAACCGTGCCTGGGACGTGATTATCGGGTTGTGGTGCTGGGGGAGACCGTAATATCGGCATACGAACGCTTTCCACTGGCTGTTTCTGGTGATGGCACCCGTACTATCCAACAGTTGCTGGCCGATGCCCAGCAAACACTTCCTCTGCATGGGCGTCCCAATAGCGAGATTGATCCTGATGACCTACGTATTGATCTCAAGCTGACTCAATTGGGTTTACATCGCGAAACGGTTCTGCCTTTCGGGAAAAAGGTATTTCTTCTGGATAACGCCAATCTCTCCACCGGCGGCACCTCATCGGATATTACCAGAAACATCCATGAAAGTTTTGCTGCTTTAGCCATCAACGCCACCGCATCATTAGGGCTGCGTGTTGCTGGCGTTGATATTATATGTCGTGATTTATGTCAGGATGCCGCTGCACAACGATGGAATATTATCGAAATTAATGCGGCCCCGGGTTTAGATAATTACGCCGCCTCAGGTTACGAGCAACGGGAACGCGTGAAAGATCTTTACAGGAGAATTCTGCTACAAATTCAACAGGAAAACAGCCTGTCTTATTAATTTATGATTACCGACAGGGATAGGCTCTAAAACCCCGTCACGCCTGACGGGGTTCAACGTAGTATTCCTTTCGTTAGTATTCCTTTCGTCCCAACCAGCGTTCTTTCAGAATGCTGCCACGAATGCCGATATCCAGCAACGGACGTGGTGGAATCCAATTCGGTTTACCCAGTAATTGCATTTCACTAATCAGCGGATTGTCGACGCCGCTTGCCAGATCCGCCAGCGTGCTGCCAGCAATGGTTTGCTTCGAGATACCGGCACCATTGCACCCCAAAGCGGCATACAGGTTATCGCCGTATTGCCCCCACGTCGGCGCCCCATTGCGTGTCACACCGATCATCCCAGACCAGCTATGCGCGATAGCCACATCCGCCAGTTGTGGGAAACGGGATAAAAAGATCGCCTGATGCCGCCGCGTGATATCTGCCGTGTATTTTGCCGTGACAGTGTAACCCGGTACGTAGGTGACATGCTGGCGAATCAAAAAACGGTGATCACGGGTGTAACGCAACGTTGCCCCGGCGATGGCATTTGCAGGCGTCATCCCCCATTCACCAATATTCCCGATGCGCTGTTGCTGCTCCGCCGTCAGTGGCTCAGTCAACGTAGCGAATGTCGATAATCCTGCCACCTGATGGGAAAACATCGGCAATTGTCGGGCACAACCGTTCGTCGCCACCATCACCTGCCGGGCCTGTACGCTCCCGTAAGGGGTTCGCACCCGCACCGTTGTGCCGGGTTGGATCTCCAGTACCGGCGAGCGCTCATACAGCGTGACATTATCAGGCAGGTTATCCGCCAGCCCCCGCACCAGCGCCGCCGGATTGAGCAAGACACAATTCGGCGTATAGATAGCCGCGTGGTAATAAGGCGTGCCTAATTGGCGGGCCAGGTTCTCGCCTTGTAATAACTGATAAGGTTCTGACAGCGACTGTAATTCGTGAGCATACTGGTCCAGCAATGTCCCCAGCTCAGGGCGGACAATACAGTGATACTTACCGCTACGGTTCCAGTCACATGCAATACCATAACGGGTGATCAGCGCCTCCAGTTGCGCCAGCCCTGCCTGCAACAGACGCCGATAACTGGCGGCTTTTTCCAGCTCTGCGGTGGAACTGCCGATGTTGTGTGGCAGGTCAATGGCAAACCCGGAATTCCGCGCGGACGCGCTGTCATCAATATCAACGGCATCCACCACCACCACCTGCTCATGTGGGCGGTTCTCCGCTATCCGGCGGGCGAACGCCAACCCGGCGTAACCCGCGCCAATCACCAGCCAGTCGGCGATGATCGACTGGCGCAACGCCGGTAGGCTTTCTCGCGACGACAACATCGCCGACCAGCCATTGGTGTTGGCATCCAGTGGTAATGCATTGATGTTCAAATTATTCTCCTATTTAAAACCGTTCTCTGTACAGCATACCCGCCCACAGCCAATTGCGGCGTGCAATTGGCTCTTTCACCGGCACATTTCATCATCGTAGCTGTCCCAGTCGTTGCTGGTTATCATGCCAATAGCGAAAACGGTGTAAGTAACGCTAATAATTCACGGCAGAACTTCATCAGTTCGGGGACCGAAAATATACGCCAGAATACCGCCTGTTTTGGTGTTGTATGCATACCAAAGCCAGTACCGGTGGGCTTTACTGCCAACAAAACGCCATTGTTCATCAAGCTCGCAGATAAGTGACACATCGGCATGAGCAACTGGCGAAGACGTTATTCGCTTTGGTGTGAGTTTTTTAATGTGCGGATGACAGTATTGATGCCAACGTTGAGTGTTCTTGCCGTATCGCGAACGCCAGCACTGTTGAAAGCCATGTCAACAATCTGGTCTCTAACGCCGGGTTTTCAAGCCTGATAAGTGTAAGTTAGTTGGAATACGCGGTGACATTCACGACACCGGAAACGTTCCTGACCTGCCGGATTTTTACCATGACGATAAACCAGAGCAGAATCACAGCGGGGCAATGAACATTAATGCTGGCCATAAGTCATCTCAAAAGGTCTTATTGTACACCTATTTCTACTAATTGGATTCCCCCCCCCTTTTGAGCGTCCATAGTTGGCGATATCTGTCCAGGAGTCAGCACCGGCGATAACAGCACAGAACGCAATGATTAACATATCGATGAATCAATGCTGTATTTGTCCGTGACGTCGGGGATCAGGGAAATCAGCAAATGACTGAATCAGTCCTTTCATCAAAATACTTTCCACTAAATTTACGAATTTATGTTTTGAGTATAATGAATTATCGCCAGTTCATTTTAGTGCGTAAACCCTGAGCAGCAGGGCATGCCTCGTTAACCTGTGGAGAGATGGCAGCTTTAAGCCGCTCGATGAAGCAGGAGTCCGCCGAGGCGAATCAGACTCCGGTCTGAACGTTGTAGGAATCCTCTCCCTTTAGGGCGGGGAAGATGTCAAATCATTGAAAGTGCAATTTCAATGAAATACCATTTCCCTCCCGTGAGTACAGGAGAAGTTCTCTGTTAGCGGTAGCAATGCTCGTAGCGGTCAGTGCCTTGGCGGGATGTATTACAGCGCCGAAACCACCGCAAGAACCCAACATGTCGCGGCTCGTTCCGGTCAACAAGACCTTGCCGAGTGAGCTGCCAGACTCCTTCTTCGGAAGGGAAGAAAGGGGGGCAGTAACTATGGGCATATTCAACAAGGGCGCGAGCCCGGCCGCTGTAACCCGCGACACCATCGACCACTACCGCCAGAAGCGCCGCGGTCTGGAGGTCGATATCCTTGATGAGATCCTGCTATCCCGGAAACCACCACTTCCCCGATCCCAACATCCCTGAGAGGAGTCGCCCCCTGATGAAAACCCGACAACTGCAAAAACGTATGGCAGCCATCGCAATAGCCATTGTCGCCACCCTCGCATCCTCGGTCGCCACGGCGCAAACCCCGCCCGTCGTGCCGCCTCGCAACCCCGACCGCGGCACCCTGCCGGTCATCTCCGGCTCGAAGGTCGGCGTTCCCTCTGGATCATGCACCGTAGGGGCGGTTTTGGTGCCCACGGGCATCTTCTCCAGACTGACGCCGTACCAACGTGCCACACGATGGATCGTGCTGGCCAAGCACTGTGCGCCGATGTACGCGACTATCCACCTGGGTGGTACCTCCACTGCCATCGGCAACGTCGTGTGGCAGTCGGCCGCCTCAGACATTGAGCTTGTGCGGGTTTCGCCCCAGCCGAATCCGATGGCGCTGTACTGCGCCACCCACCACAGCGCGGCGTTCTGCAATCCGATCCAGACCTACACCCCCCGTGCAAACAATCAGGTCTTCATGCTGCGTGCCGGGCGGGAAGCGCGACTTGCTGTTACCGGGTGGTCGAACGCGCCGGATGAACGGTTCTGCACAAGCGGTTGGCGCACCGGCGTCCGCTGCGTGTGGCGAGGCATGTCTCTCGCGCCGGGAATTTGGAGACCGAGTTATGAGCACATCGAGGCCGCCGACGGGGACGAGTTCAATAGCATCGACAGAGGCGACTCCGGCGGACCAGTCGTCACCTACGACCGGCATCTGATCGGGATCATCTCCTCCGGCGAGCCTAACGGCCGTGCCTTCATCTACTACACGCCGATGCAGCAGGTGCTGCACGAGCTGTTTAGCTACACCCTCGCTCCGGCCGACCTGCCCACCGCTGCCGACGAGGACAATCCGCTCTCCACCGGCGGTGAAAACGCTGGGTGGGAACTGGCGCCGACCGACGAGTGAGGCGCACGGCCGCGACCCACTGCGAGATGAAGGCGAGCGGGGCGGCGCGTTCAGGTGGGTAGTCGGGAAGCTATTCAGTCAGCAAAGCGCTGCACGGAGGCGGCGTTTTGCTATGTGGTTGAACAGCGACTGCCCACAAGGCCGCCAGTTGCTGAGCCGCGCTCTTGCAAGATCAGAGTAATGTGAAGTCATCTCCACACCTGTAAAGCTGTATCCCTCCGCCTGCGCCGCAACTAGAGTCGTTCCGCTTCCGGCAAACGAAGTAGCAGAAGGAAAATAACGAAGCGCTGGAAGCTCTTAACCGCTTTCACAATGAACACGGTTGTTTCAGCGATGAGTACAGGACATTTTAACAATGCAGTCCACTGTATACAGTAACATCGGGAAGCGCGCCGTCTATTCCCTGCTGCTTGATGTAACCAGCGATATTATCGGCCAGTTGAACCGTAGAATTGTGCTCCCCCTGCTGCCTGTTGAAAAGTACCCAAGCAGCACACGCCCCGAACGGCTGGTTCCGCTTGTCAGACTAACCGACGATAAAAAATAAAACGGGCTGTATCGCACAGCCCAAACAGGTTTGTTCTCAATATTATACCGCCCCGCCGACGGCAGGCGTCACTCAGAACTCAACGATGACCTTTTCTTCTGGATCCTCGCCCACAGAAACCCCGCCCATCCTCTGCAGATCCCCTATGGTTATCCGTGCTTTGGCCTCATAGCTGACCGTACCGCCGGACTCTACCCGTTCCAAATATAGCTTACTGGTGACAATATCCTTCAACGCCCCCCATGAGGAGGTCCAAATCCGGGTGCCAGCATTGACCACGACCGTATTCTTACCCAATAGATTATCTGCCAGGGACCGTCCTTCACCGGAGCCGATCCCCATCACATTGCACACCTCCACATAGGCCACCGCCTTGCCATCCAGCATGAACTCCCGCTCAGCCGCCACCTTCGATTTAGCCGTCGTTCCCGCCATCACCGTTATCACCTGCGGAGACACATAATCATTTATGCTGAACCCCAGCAAAGGTTCGCTGGGATAAGTGCTGGCAGCACCAGCGGTATTCAGAAATGCGGTCAGTTGATCCATGCAGGCTTTCACCGCCAGCTCGACTTTCAGTTTGGTGTCATTGCTCTTGATGATTCGGATATCTTTGCCATTCACGGTATCCATCGGTGCACCATCAGGGTATTTCATGTTGTACCATTCCGATGTCATGGTACCAGCATAATGCGGCAACCACTGCAACCGGTTATAGACCACTTTGCTAGTCTTCAGCTTATCCCAGGTAGCAAGAAAACACTTCGCTCGGTTGCTAACCATATCTTTATCCGGCGTATCTGCATAAGGCATTAGCGCTTCGCCCGGTTCCACATCGACAATCAGGTAACGGTCGCTAGCATTCAGGGGATGCTGGTTCAACAGCAGAGCTTTGTGCAAACCGAACGATCGCAGCAGTCCATAGGGTATGGTTTTCAGCCTGTTCTTCCGCGATGACAGTTTACCTTTCACTATCGATGCGTCCGCATCGGCAGGCGCGGCGGCATTGTCCAGCTTCCCACGCTCCCGGTTCATCAACCAGGCGCTGCAATCAATGGCAAAACGGATTTTTACCGCTCCTTTTCCCTGCGTATCCAGCTCCTTGATCAGATTCGCGGCTCCCGTCGTGATAACCCAATCGGTCATCAAGGGTGAATTCAGGTGCAGATGGATCAGCCATTCGACGTTCTGGAATTTCACTGCATCCGATGTTGTGGCGTCACTCAGCGTCTTCGCCCACGCCTTCATGGTCGCCAGCCCGCTCATTAGTTGATTGGAAATGATCAGAATCGTGCCGATGACTTTGCCTGCGGAGATCGCATTGTGACCAAATAGTTTCGTTTCATGCGTCTGTAGCAGAATGCCCGACTTGTTCAGGGCGTTATACCCTTCGGCGCTCAGGTTATTGGTCATCACATAATTGCTGACGTTTTTAACGTAATTCGCCACTACCGCCTCATCCGCCAGCGGCGCCAGCTTATAGGGTGTTAGTCTATCTACCATGTTCATCTCCATGAGTCTGCATATCGGAATAGCATTGCCAGCGCGGTGAGGGAACAACAATCGCCGCGCCATCACCACGCTGGCGCCCACCGAAAAATTACGTCATGTAGGTCAGGATGACTCGGCGAAACGCCGTGCCTGACAAGGGGAAAATCGCATTCGGATGAAAACCCGGCGGACACAGACGAAAACGCCGCGCCGGTGAAAAGACAGGGATCGCGGGGACAATGCGCCATAACCGACGATATGGCGCATTGTTGCTCAAATGAGAATTACGAAGGGGAGATTACGGCGTCGGCAGGTTCTCTTTCGTTTCGGCACCAAACCCGCGTAGCCCCACCACATGAACATGCTCGTGGTTCTGGAATACTTTTCGCACCAGTTTGTAGGTGGTGCCTTTTTCCGGGCTGATGTTTTCCGGCGCGGCGATAATCAGCTGCATTTCCAACCGTTCACACAGCTCGAACAAGGTCGCGATGGATTTCGCATCCAGACGCGCCGCTTCGTCGAGGAACAGCAGACGGCACGGCGAAATATCCTTGCCACGCAAACGGCGGGACTCTTCTTCCCAGCTCTGTACCACCATCACCAGAATCGACATCCCGGTACCGATGGCCTCCCCCGTGGACAACGCCCCACTCTCAGCACGCAACCAACCATCGGCACCACGGTTAACCTCCACTTCCATCTCCAGATAGTTTCGGTAGTCCAGCAGCTCTTCGCCGATGGTCTGCGGCGTACGCTGCCCCATGTCGATTTCTGGGTTCAGGCGCTGGTACAGCTTCGCCAATGCTTCAGAGAAGGTCAGTCGGGTGCTGTTGAACAGGTCCTGATGCAGTTCCTGCTGCTCGGATAAGACATTAAGCAGCGTGGTATGGGTTTCGCGCACGTTCACATTCAACCGCACACTCTTAACCTGACCGAATGCCACCGACTGCAATCCCTGGTTGAGCATGCGGATACGGTTTTGTTCGCGCTGGATGGTCTTGCGGATGATGTTCGCCACACTGCGGGAACTGATCGCCAGCGTTTTCTCGCGGGCGGTGAGTTCTTCCGTCAGCCGGTTCAGTTCTATCTCCATCTGTTCGATGGCTTCCACCGGGTCATCGGTACGGATGATATCCTGACGGATGCGCTCGCGCAGATGCTGATACACCGCAATGTAGAACTGAACTTTGCGCTCCGGTCGTTTCGGATCTTCCGACATGCGCAGCACGTCACGCAGGTGTTCGTTATCCGCTACCGCCTGACGCAACGCCCCCAGTGCCTTATCCGACATCGAGCGCAGTTCGTCGCCACTCATGTACGCCAGTTCACGGCGGTGCAAACGACGCTCTACGCCATTGTCTTTCACCAAGCGCATCACTGCGCACCAGCCCGCCTTGGCGGTCACCACCTGCTCGCGCATGACATGGTAATCACGCTCCAGCTTACGCAGCTTCTTCTGCAAGCTATCCATTTCCGCTTCACAGAAGGTTATCTGTTTTTCCAACTGGTTACGGCGAGAACGGTTGGCACTTAACGCCGCATGCAGTTCATCACGACGTGTCCGGGCACGCGCTTCTGCATCAGCATCTGCACGAACACCGATATCCGACAGCTCTTGCGTCAATTCCTTGAGCATGTCGCGTTTAGCGTCATAAGAACTCTTCAGCGATGCCTGCAACTGGCTGTATTGGGTCAGTTGCGCCTGATGCTGTCGCAGTTGCTCGCGGGCACGGGTACGCTCCTGCTCAGCCTGCTCCAGCCGCTGACGCAATTTATCATTAAGATCGGCATTGGCATTGAGCATGCCCGCCGAGTCGGTATAGCTGAAGTGTGCGCGACGCTGCACCACTTCGGTCAGGGCGAACGCCTGCTGTTTGGCAGTACGTTGCGCCGCCTGCGCCTGCGCATAATCTTCACGCATTTGCTCATGCTGCTGCGGGTCGTTTTGCAACACCGCCGCCAGCGGTTCCAGTTTCACCAGCGCAGCACCATGCTGCTGGATAAAACGCGCCGCGTCTTCGGCTTCGTCCAGCTCTTCACGAAGTTCTTCCACCCGATCGGCCAACGCATCATCACACAGCAGGCTGATACGCGGGATCAGGCGGTTTAGCATACCGACCTGCTCTTTCGCTTGCTCATATTGCTGACGCTGCTGCTGATTTTCGTTATCGAAATTACTGATAGCGCGATCCAGCTCGCTGCGTCGGCTACTGATCTGGCGGATTTCCGCTTCCGGATCCGCGTCAAATGCCACCGCTAAATGGCTACCGATAAAGCGACTGAACGCCTGATGCAGACGCTGGATTTTCTGGACGTCAAACGACAGCGTGGCGTACTGTTCCGCCAGTTGCTCGCGTTCTTCACGCAGGCTTTCCAGACGCTGTTCACGGGCCGCACGACCAAACAGTGGTACCTCGGGGAAGCGAGAATAACGCCACTGACGATCGGCGATTTTCACCACCACCGCTTTTTCCAGCTCTTCGACTTCAAACACGCTATCGTCAAACGACTGCGGATCCCCTTCAATCAAATAGAGGTCTTCCGGGCAATCGTCCAGACCGGCCAGTTGATCGCGCACCAGTGACAAGTCCGCCACCACGATGGCGTGACGCGACGGGCCGTATAACGCGGAGAAGTACGGCGCGTCATCCAGCGTCACATCATCATAAATTTCAGACAGCAGCACACCGCCAAACCGCTCCGCCAGTGCGTTAAGCCGCGGGTCTTCAGAGCCGCCCGGTTGGCTCAGGCGTTCAATCTGTGCGTCAATGTGCTGCTTACGAGCCGCTACACTGTCGCGCTCCACCGTGGTTTCACGTTCGCGCTCCAGCAATTGCTGCATGAATTCGGTGACTTGCTGGCTATCAGCAAAATGCTCGCCGCTCTGTTCACCTAACTGGGTCAGCGCTTCCTGCGCCGCCAGCCATACCGGTGCGCGAGTGGTCAGTTGCGCGATTCGTTGCTGGATCTGTTCCAGTTCCTGACGCAGTGCCAGACGATGCTCGCCAGCCTCCGACACTCGGACGGATAAATCTTCGATACGCGCTTCCAGTTCCTGTTGCAGGTCGTCGAGGTCTTCCGGCTGATAATCCTGGCCACTACGCTTGATGAATTCCTGCAACAAACGCTCGGCGTCTTGTTGTTCGCGCCGACGCTGTTCAAGTTCCGACACCCGCATACGCAGCGGTTGCACCTGCTCAGCCAGATAACGCTGGGAAGAGCTGTCGCGCAAGAGCTCGCGCGCAACATCCCAGGCTTCACTGCGACTGACGGCACCGGCAATGCGGCACACCAACTGATAAGCCTGCTCGAACTGGCTGTTGGCGGCATCTGCCACGCTCAGCTTTTGCTCCAGCATCAGCAGCAATTCTGTCGCTTCCTGCTCTTTGGCCTGGAAGCTGTCGAGCCACTCATCGGCGTTATCCGCTGTCAGTTCAGGCACCTGACACAAGCTGCGGGCACGCTCCAGCGCCTGCTGTGCCTGCTGGTACTGAATCGCACGCGTCTGCTGCACATCCAGCGCCTGCTGGTAATCGGCCAATTGGCTCTTCAGCTCGTCTACTTCCTGCTCGGCGGCGTCAGCGCGGGCTTCATTCTCTTCCAGTTGATCGCGCGCTTCTTCCACCACCTCGTTTTGTTCTTCCAGCCGGTAACTCAGCTCTTCCAGGTCGGCGTTGTAACGCTCGATTTTCTCCTGCTGGCGCATCGCAGTCTGCACCAGATTGAGGTGATCGCTGGCAGCCTGATAATCGGTTTCGAGATCGCTTTCAGCACCGCTCTGTTCTTGCAGTTCACGCGCCATTTCCACATGGCGGGTTTGCTCGGTGATCAACTGTTTACGGCTGGCGAACAACTCACGACGCAGCGCCAGCGCGCCATCCAGATGCACACGTCGCTCATTGGCGTGGCGCATGTAGTCGGCCGCCACGTACGAGGTCGCTTCAGAGATCAGGTGCTTAAACAAGTCGCGGTCCGACTGGGTAACGCGGATAGCTTCAAGCGTCATGCGGTTTTCACGCAGTGCCGCTTCCATATCCTGGAAGGCTTTACGCACGCCGCTGTTTTCCGGCAACAGGTAATCGCGCAGCGAGCGGGTAATGGCACTGGAAATCCCGCCGTACAGCGAGGCTTCGATCAGGCGATAAAACTTACTGCGGTCCGATGCCGAACGCAGGCGTCTGGGCACTACGCCCAGATCAAACATCAACGAATGGTAATCGGTGATGGAATTGAACTGCTTGAACTGAACGCCTTCGTACTCGTCAAGCCGGTCTTTGACATCCTGCAACGACAGCACGCGTGCCTGCCGCTCGCCCACCGTCTGGGTGAGGATCTGCGTCGGGGAAACGGCAATCGGCAGGCCCTGAATGGTAAAGGGTTTAATATCGACCTTACGGTCACGCCCGGCGACCTGCTGCAGGCGGACCCCGACCAGCACACGTTGATGACGAGAGTTGACGACATCGAGCACCGAGTAACACACTCCGGCACGTAGCTTACCGTGCAGCCCTTTATCACGAGAACCGCTGGTGGCACCCGCTTCTGTGGTGTTACGGAAGTGCAACAGCGTCAGATCGGGGATCAGCGCAGTGATAAACGCCGCCATGGTGGTGGATTTCCCAGCGCCGTTGCCTCCGGACAAAGTGGTTACCAGTTCGTCCAGATCAAACGTGCGGGCAAAGAAGCCGTTCCAGTTAACCAGCGTCAGTGAGCGAAATTTACCGCGTTCAATCATTCCTGTTCATCCTCAGCACGTTGATCATCACCGGAGGCGTTATCGCCAGTCCCCTCATCGCTATCGTCCAGCGACAGGCTGCCGTCTATCGGCATGGCTTCTCCATCACGGATCATCCGCAATTGCGCTTCACGTGGGTCATCACCACTACGCACATCGGCACCAAAACGAAACACCGCTTCGGTGATACGGAATTTGCTGCTGTCGACACCCATAAAATAGATCATGCCAAGACGACGTAACCGGTTAAGCGAGGTGCGCACCTTCTCCTGCAATTTCTGCCGGTCAAGGTCCGAGCCGGTGGAACGCTGGTTTACCAGCTTCAACAATTTGTTCTCATCCGCCAGGCTCAGCAGTTCTTCATACAGTTCCTGTTGGCTGAAAATGCCCTCATGCGCCAGCCGCTCGGGGCTGAGGTAGAGATAACAGAGAATTTTGCCCACCATCATATCCAGCTCGGACAACACCGAACGCGGGATAAGCGTGGTGGAGCGCGGTCGCAGGTAGAAAAATCCCTCGGGAGCGCGAATCAGCTCCACGTTATAACGGCCGTAGAACTGCTCCAGCTCATCCTGAAAATCCATCAGGAAAACGTGATTTTCCAGCTCTTCCACGCCAATGTGGCGACCGGCGCGCAGTTGGCTGTCCAGCGCCGGAAATAAGGTGTTGGAGAGCGCGGTCATCAGCCGGGCGGAAACGTGTTGATCAATATTTGTCGATGACATGGGCCTGTACCTTGGCTCCGTAATCATTGATTGCCTGCCACAGCGCAGGCAATCCGGTGAAATCAGCTTCGGCCACGCCCAGGCGAACTGCCTGGTCGACCACGATTCGGGCAACATCAAAATGCTGCGAGCGCGGGTACTGTGTCAGGTATTCCCGCACAACGTCACCCAGATTAAGCGGTATTTGTTGCTGTTTGTATTTCTGCAGCGCCTGCTCGATCATAGCGGCGATCTGCTCACGAATTTCACTGAAGGCTTCATACTCCAGATCCGGCGGCAACTCACCGGTGACCTCTTCAGAACGCAACGCCAGCTCTTCATCGCGCATGTCCAGCAGGCGATCGGCGTTGGCGTAGGTCAGCGCCCATGGCGCCTCGAAATAGCTTTGTACCGACTGACGCAACCGCTGGGCAAAGACGCGATTCTTATCCATATCGATGGCGGTACGGATAAACTTGTGAACATGGCGGTCGTAACCGATCCACAGGTCAATGCTTTGCTGGCCCCAGCTGATAATGCGGTCAAGTTTACCCTGCAGGTCAAAAACCAAATTGTCGACAAACGCCAGTTCAGCATGGCCGAGCGTCGCATCCTGAATACGCAGCAGGCTGGTTTGTAACTTGTCACCCGCCGCTTCCAGCGTGTCCTGCAATTCACGCAAGGTATCGGACGTTTCGGTCAACAGTTTTTCACAACTGGAAATCGCCGCACGCCAGTCCTGATTGAGCAGCCCGGCGATATTCTCTTTCACCCCATGCTGCTGCTCATCCATCACGCGCTGCGACAGGTCGATACTGTCGAAAATTTCCGCCACCGAATACTTGAGCGGTGCGAACACATTGCGGTGCCAGTGAAACTCGTCGCCCCCCTCTTCCGCAGCCTCAGCCGCGCGCCCCAGCTCCTGCGCCACGATCGACAACTGCATTGACAGACGCAGTGCGGAGAATTCACGCTGACGAATGTAATAGTCGGTGATACCGATACCCAACGGCGTCAGCCGGTAAATTGCGTTGCCATCCGCCAGCTCACTGGTGAATCGGTTGATCAAACGCTGGCGCACCAAATCGTTGATCGCATTATTGGCACGTACCGGAATGGTTTCATGGGTTTGTTCAAAGCCTTTACTGACATGACGAAACGCATCCACCAGTTCCCCTTCGCTCATTTCGCCATCCATACGCTCACCGTTTAAGGTGGCGATAGCCAGCAAAAACGCCAGACGCTCAGTGGGCAGCGTAATGGCAAAGTCATTTTTTCTCGCCCAGGCAACCAGTTCGGGTACGGTCTGGGAAAAATCACTCATAATGCATCCTTCATAGGGGGCTTATGCGCCATAACATGAATGTAGCGCCCCAGGCTGACAAAGGGCTCCTGCCGACAATAGCGCTGCTCCAGCGCCAGCAGCAGGTCAAAATCATCAATCTGTTGTTGCTTATTCTGCAGGTAGTCATGAAACACCCGGATGCCGGTCTTACCGCTCAATTGCAGCCCCAGTTCAGCAAGCCACTGATAGACCTGCGGCGGGTCCAACGGGTGGTCCGGTGACAGCGAACGCCGCTTGCGCTTGGGCATACCGGCTTCAACATAACCAAAGTTACCCAGCACCATATTGCGCATTACCAGCGCCTGGTGGTTGTAAAACATCAGCGATAGCGCACCGCCCGGTGCCAGACAATCGGTCAACGCACGCAACGCGTGTTGCGGCTGTGCGACCCACTCCAACACGGCGTGAAACAACACCAGATCGACCGGTTGCGATAAATGTGCACCGACATCCTGCGCAGCACAGCGCACGAAACGCATGTTATCCGCCACACCCTGTTCACGCGCCGCTTCATGGGCGCGCGTAATCATCTCATCGGAGAGATCGCACAACAACACCTGATGGCCCAACGCCGCCAGACGGCGGGACATCGGCCCTTCGCCACCGCCCGCATCCAGAATACGCAGCGGTTGTGACGGCAGGCGTGTCAACAGGGTTTCAAGATCCTGCCACAATACCGCCTGACGTAACCGCCCTTTGGTGGTGCCATAAATGTTGCGGGCAAATTTGTCAGCGATATCGTTAAAATTACGATCCTGCATTCCACGGTTCTGCATGATGGGTGACTGTACTACCTAAACAACTGGTTTTTCTCTGAACCTGACATTCTGTCACAGGCTGGCCTGGAATAAATGGTTTGAACACGCTAATTTCGCCCGTATGATGTTTTTTCATTCAAAAGGGACGCTATTTTATGCTGTTTGCCGTCAAAAAATACATCGGTAGTCTGTTACTGCCACTGCCGTTGTTAATGCTGGTACTGGGTATCGCGCTCGCCCTGTTGTGGTTTTCGCGCTGGCAAAAAACCGCTCGCATCATGCTGACCGGCGGCTGGCTGGTCCTGTTATTGTTGAGCCTGCAACCCGTGGCTGACAGGCTGCTGCTGCCATTGGAATCCCGTTACCCGACCTGGACGCCGGATTTTCCTAAAGTGAATTACATCGTGGTGTTGGGTGGCGGGTATACCTTTAATCCGGACTGGCCCCCCAGCGCCAATCTTATCAACAACAGCCTTGCCCGGGTCACCGAAGGTATTCGGCTCTGGCGTGCTAACCCTGGCGCCAAACTCATTTTTACCGGTGCTGCGGCACAGGGAAATCCCGTTACCAGCGCCAGCACTGCGGCGCGGGTCGCGGAAAGTCTGGGTGTGCCCGCACAAGATATCCTGCTGGTGGATAAGGCGCGCGATACGGAAGAAGAAGCGGCGGGAACTGAGGCCCTGATCGGCAAGCAACCATTCCTGCTGGTCACCTCCGCCAACCACCTGCCACGCGCGATTCGCTTTTTTCAGGCTCGCGGGCTGCATCCCATTCCTGCGCCCGCCAATCAATTGGCTATCACCTCGCCGTTAAACCCCTGGGAACGGGTATTCCCCTCCGCGCTCTATCTGTCTCACAGTGAACGCGCCTGGTATGAAGGACTGGGGCTTATCTGGCAACAAATGAAAGGGGTCACCCCACAGCCGGAATCCTGATAGCCGACCGACTGATGGCGGATAGACTAATGCCGGATAGATTGATAACGGCCACGCGGGAGACCCACACATCACCCGCGTTGCTGATTATTCAAGCCAGGGCAGTAATTCCCGAGTTGCGGTATCAAATAAGGGGCGATCCAACTGGCCGGTGTGGATATAACGGGAAACCGCCGCCCACAGGATGTACAGCCAGCGGCGGCAAACAAAGGATTCTGCCAACGGTGCCTGTTTCAGATAGTGATAAAACAACTGCTGCGGCATACCCGGCTCTTCGCACAAACGGAACAGGTCATACTCTCTCGGGGCCCACAGCATCATGCCGGGGTTGATCATCGCCAGCAATTGATCGCTGCGGGGGTCTTTGAGCATGCTGCGCAAGGTCAGATTGCCATGCACCAGTACGCAATTGTCATCAAAGTCCTCAAACAATCTGGGCAGACTTTGTCGTGAGCGGTACAGCACGGTGCGATCCTGCTGGGTCAGTTGCGTAGCATTGACATTCATCAGCGTGGCCCATAGCACCTCCAGTCGCTGGCGATACCAGTTTGCCCAGCTATTATCTTGTGTACTGTCTACCGTGCCGACGCAGCCATGACTGTCGATGCGGTGCCACGCCAGCATGTTCTCGACAATTTGATCCATCAGTAATGTCCAGCGCTGGGGCGAGCGGGACGGTGCTTCTACCGATACGCCACGCAAGCGTTCGATGAGCAGCAACTCCTTATAAGGTGCCTGATGCGTCATCACCATCCCGTAAACAGTGGGTAGCCTGACTTCACCTTCGCGGGACAGCATGGTCAGCTTATACGCTTCCTGTGCGGCAACGCCCTGGCAAATATAACTTTTCGCCAGCAGTGGCATCGCATTGCCCGCGTGATCGTACAGAGCATACAAGTGCGCGTAAGGTTGTTCACTGATGCGTTCAAGGCGACTGAGTGATTCCCCCAGCACCGTACTCAATTCAGCTTTCAAGAGTTCCATAAGCGACCTATCTCGCGGTTGCAGACTCGCGTCGTACTGATCACAGTCGTACTCACCTCGCACTTTACTCATCACGTACGGTAGTGCTCGTGTGTGGTGCGATCGCGTGTCATTGTCACATGCACTTATCATGCGAGTAGCACATAACAATTTCCCCAATGCAGATCAAAGAAAGCGGGATATACAACGGTGCAACTGATTGACGATAGACAGTATTCAGTCCCCCGCAGAACGGCCATCCCCCACTGTCGCTGGTTTACCGGCAAAAAAAGCCCGCCGAAGCGGGCATTAGTGAGATATCCGGTGGTATCGTCATCTATCCTTCCGGATAGCGGCCACACCTCGACTTATTTTCAACTCACCTTATTTCAGCTCAAACGCCCCCAGATCCGGCGCGGCACCTTGATACGCAATCTTCACGTCACCGCCCTTATCGATCATCCAGCTATCTGTCGCCAGACGCAGGTGTTTGAGCACCGGCAAGCTGCCATCAGCCTGACGTGGCGCGTCCCAACCGGTGGTCGATACACTCTGGAATTCCGCATCAGAAATCACGTTGCTGTAATTCCAGGAGTTGTAGCGCATATTCGCGCCATCGGTATAGGCCAGTGATTGCGACTTCGCCGCATAGGAAATATTGTTGCGCAGGGTACCCAATGCTATCGCGTTACCGTTTTCATCAATGCCACGCATGCTGAAGTTAACCGCATTTCTGTACGACGTATTGTTGAAGAAATCGTTCGCGACCGGATGGTGGTTAGCATAAAAACCGGCGGCTTTATTCAGAAAGGCCACCGAATTTCGCACAATGTGTTTCGGCGCATTGCTGATATATTTGGCGCCATAGCCACCCGCCTTGAAGCCGTTGCCGTTACCGGCAGCCAGGGATGTCGTGGTACCGGGCAGATAGCCGTGAGACCAGGCCCAGGAGTTCTCGATAGTGACCGAGGAATACGCGTTGATAAGATCAAAACCATCATCCGAATTAGACCAGGCACGGCAGCCGCTGAAAATATTGCCTGGCATGTTAGCGGCGATATGCGCACCGAAACCATCACCACTCTGTCCGGCGCCATTAGATGTCAACGGATCATAGTTATGGTGCGAGTCAGAATTAAGTACGGTGTTATTCGCACCATTTTGCAAGAATAACCCCGTACCCATGATGTGATGGATATCGAGCTGCTCAAACCGATTGTTGCTGCCTTTTATCCATACCCCCCATGACTCGTGGTTTTTATTATTGTTTTGCGGCACGCCTTTTATTTCGAGCCCTTTCAGGGTTATCCAGTCTGCGACGACGTTAAATCCTTTAACGCGGCAATCATCTTTCATCTGGCTGAAATCAAACACCGGGGTTTCACCGGTATAGGCGACATATTCAATGCGTTTGCCGGAGGTGCCACTCTTGTTGAGAGTAATCGCATTCACGATATCCGTCTGACTGGCGCAGCTGTTAAGCCCAGCGGTAAAGGTATAGGTACCACCACGAACCCACAGGCGATCGCCGGGGGAGAGGGTTTGTTGTGCGCGGGCGAACGATTTCCAGGGAGCGCTTTTACCGCCGTTGCCTGAATCACTGCCGTTCGGTGCCAGATAGTATTCTGCCGCCAGAGCTTGTGCGGCAGTCCCAGTCAGTACGCATCCCATGATTATGGGTAAAAGTTTTTTATTCATATTCATTGTTACTCCATCCTTAAGTAAAAAATTAATACATTCATCATAATGGGATGAATGCCATCCAATAATAAGCCATGGTTAATCATTGTGCATCTGCGTCATCGGTTTTTATTATTCCGATCTCTTTTTCATTATTTTTTCATTCCTTTTTTTCATTCCTCTGCTTCATTATTCCTGCCAATAATAAAAATCGGCCTTCTCAGACACCGGATTTATTCATGACAGGATTACCTCTCCTCAGGCAAAGCTGACAAGTCTTCAGGCAGAACTGACCAGCGAGGCCACTGGCAGGCATTATGCGAATGATGCTGAACGGCTGGTACCGATAACGGCACTGTGTGTGATAAAAAAAGGTGGGATAAAAAAAGCGCATGTGTTGTTAGCACATGCGCTTGCGAGGCGGTATACCGAAACCGACGTCAGTTAGCCATCATGACCGCTCTGACACGAGCCAGATCTTCAGGGGTATCAACGCCGACGCTCGGCACTTCTTTGGCTACCGCAACATGGATCTTCTCGCCGTACCAGAGCACACGCAGTTGCTCCAGCATTTCGATTTTTTCCAGCTGGCTGGGCGCCCAGCCAACATAGCGACGAATAAATCCGGCACGATACGCATAAATCCCAATATGTCTCAGGAAATGATCACCGATAGTCTCCTGGGATTCGGCAAAGCGGTCGCGTTCCCACGGGATTGTGGCGCGCGAGAAGTAAAGCGCATACCCTTCTGCATCGGTTACCACTTTCACCGCGTTCGGGTTAAACGCTTCCTCACAGGTCGTGATCGGCACAGCCAGCGTTGCCATACCAGCACGGCTGCCCGCCAGATTATCTGCTACCTGACGAATGATCACCGGCGGAATCAACGGTTCATCACCCTGCACGTTGACGATGATTTCGTCATCGGCAAACCCATAACGGTCGATCACTTCAGCCAGCCGCTCGGTACCGGAGTTGTGGTCCGGGCTGGTCAGACAGACTTCGCCCCCCGCCAGCTCAATGGCACGAGCCACATCGGCATGATCGGTCGCCACCACAACACGACTGGCACCCGACTCACGGGCACGCTCCATGACGTGTATCACCATAGGTTTGCCATGAATATCCGCCAGCGGTTTACCTGGCAACCGGGTGGATGCATAGCGAGCGGGAATAATTGCGGTAAACGTCATTGTGCAATCTCATCCGGCGCCAGTGAACGAGCTTCATTTTCCAACAGTACGGGAATACCATCCCGTACCGGGTAAGCCAGCCCGTCGACTTTGCAAATCAGTTCCTGTTTCTCTTTGTCAAAAACTAACCGCCCGTTACACACCGGGCAAGCCACGATTTCAAGCAAACGATGATCCATGCTTCCTCCCATCAAGAAGCGATTATCAAAAATAGCCGGTCACCCGGTTTTCGTCTGGCGCGACATACTGTGCGTATCAATCAGTTGCGTCAGACGCTGTAATAGTAACGTCGACTCCGGTGCCGACAATACGGCATCAACCGGCAGATACCACCAGTTGGCACGCGCAAAAGCGCGGCATTTCACCGCATCTTTTTCCGTCATCATCAGGGGCTGCTGGTCAGAGGCAGTCAGCCGCTGTAATTCTTCAGCTTGCCAGTGTTGATGGTCGGCGAACGCCACTTCACGCACCAGCGTGCTTCCCAGCGCTTTCAGCGTAGCAAAAAAACGCGGTGGATGGCCGATTCCCGCCATTGCGACCAATGGCGGCAACGTCGCTACCGCCCGGCGTTCTCCGGTCAGCAAATTCACGGCATCGCCCGCCGTCAGTTGCATGGCAATTTCGCCCGGTCGAGCGTCACCGCCATTCACAATGACTGCGTCAACAGTCCGCAAGCGCGAGGCCCGCTCCCGCATCGGTCCGGCAGGCAACCACCAGCCATTCCCAAAACGACGAATGCCGTCTACCACCACCAGTTCCATATCCCGAGCCAGCGCGTAATGTTGCAAACCGTCATCTGTTACAATCACATCCAGTAGGTGCTGAGCCAGCAATGCTTTCACCGCGTCACAGCGCTTGGGGGCAACAGCAACCGGCACACCGGTACGCTGGTAAATCAGTAGCGGTTCATCACCGGCCTGTGCAGTAGTCACCTCATCAGTCACCCGTAGCGGATAGTGTTCCGCTTTACCACCATAGCCACGCGACACCACACCAACGCGATAACCCCGCTGCTGCAATTGCTCCACCAGCCAGATAACAATAGGTGTTTTACCATTGCCGCCCGCCGTCAGATTTCCAACGACCACGACCGGTACTGGCGCACGCCACACCTTGCGCCAGCCATACTGATAACTCAGCCGTATAAGATGACTCACCAGCCCATAGAGCAACGACAGCGGTAGCAACACCAGATACAGTGCAGAGCGCCCCGACCAGATGCGTTCAATCATGCGCCAAACTGCAATTTGTGGAGCTGGGCATAGGCCCCGTTTCGCGCCAGCAACTCAGCATGCTGACCACGCTCGATGATCTGCCCATCCTCTACCACCAGAATTTCATCCGCATTTTCAATCGTGGACAAACGGTGGGCAATAACCAGCGCAGTACGGTTCTTTTGCAATTCGTCCAATGCCGCCTGAATAGCGCGCTCTGACTCGGTATCCAACGCCGATGTCGCCTCATCCAGAACCAGAATCGGGCAATCCCGCAACAGCGCACGGGCAATAGCGATACGCTGACGTTGACCGCCAGACAGTAACACCCCGTTCTCACCGATGACGGTATCCAACCCCTGATCCAGCTTGCCGATGAAATCCATCGCGTGGGCCATTTTGGCCGCCCGCTCGATATCCTCACGGCTGTAGCGATCGCCGCAGGCATAGGCAATATTGTTGGCAATGGTATCGTTAAACAGGTGAACATTCTGCGATACCAACGCCACCTGGCTGCGTAATGATGGCAGCGTATAATCGCGTAAATCGCATCCATCCAACAGAATTTCGCCAGACTGGATATCGTAAAAACGGGTAATGAGATTGGCGATGGTCGACTTGCCAGAACCTGAGCGCCCTACCAGCGCCACAGTTTTTCCGGGCAGGATATGCAGGCTAATATTTTTTAACGCCAGCGTTTCTTTACCAGGATAGGCGAAGTTGACATCACGGAATTCGATATTGCCTTTAGCGTGCTCCAGTACACGAGTACCGGTGTCTTTCTCCTGCTCCATATCCAGAATGGTAAACAGGGTCTGGCAGGCGGCCATACCACGCTGAAACTGCGCATTGACGTTAGTGAGCGACTTCAATGGCCGCATCAGCGTAAACATGGAGGAGAACACTACCGTGATGGTACCGGCCGTTAACGTTTCCATCACCGACGGGAAACTGGCGGCATATAACACGAATGCCAGCGCCAGAGAAGCAATCAACTGCACCACCGGGTCAGAAATGGAAGACGCGGATACCATTTTCATGCCCTGCTGACGCATGCGATTGCTGACGGCATCGAAACGCTCCGCTTCGACGGACTGCCCGCCAAAAATCAGCACTTCTTTGTGCCCTTTCAGCATCTGCTCAGCGCTGGTCGTAACCTGCCCCATGGTGTTTTGCATATTTTTGCTGATACTACGAAAACGCTTTGACACCACCCGCATGCTGTAGGAAACGAACGGTGCAATCAGCACCAAAATCAGCGATAACTGCCAGCTGTACCAGAACATCAGCACAAACAGGCCAATGATCGACGCCCCTTCACGTACTACGGTTACCAGCGCGTTTGACGATGAGGAGGCCACCTGCTCGGAATCATAGGTGATACGCGATAGCAATGTGCCGGTAGATTGCTGATCAAAAAAGGACACCGGCATCCCCATGATGTGGCTGAACAGCCGACGACGCATGTTCATCACCACCTTGCCCGATACCCAGGCCACACAATAACTGGACACATAACTGGAGATGCCGCGCATAATCATCAACCCGATGATAGCCAACGGCATCCACACCAGTACACTGCGATCAGCCTTGCCGAATCCGTCATCCAGCAACGGCTTGAGCAGGGACAGCATCAGCGTATCGCCTGCGGCGTTGACCACCAGCGCCACAGCCGCAACGGCCAGCCCGGCTTTATAGGGGGAGATCATCGGCCATAGGCGACGAAACGTCTGCCATGTGGAGAGATCTTTATCATTAATCATGCAATAAACCTGAGCCTTTGATAAATAGCCGTCTATTATTACTCATTATCCCGGCCAGCGCCAAACCACTGATGATACCAGCGAGGTGATATTTCACCCCGGTAGCGCAACATTTCGATGCTTTCGTCGAAAAAATGCACACTCAATTGCCCGCTGCTGGCTGTATCACGCCAGCGATACCCCATTTGAAGGTAACGCCTTACCACGCTGACCGCTGGCAAGCGCCACGGATTGTATCGGGAATTGGACGACAATACGGCTTTCGCCCCCACAGCCCGTAAAAACGGTGGTGATGACGATGTGGTGCTGCCATGATGCGGTACTTGCAGAATATCCGCCGCTAATTCGCCCGGTTGTGTGCGCAATAATACAGCCTCATCTTCGCGCTCTACATCGCCAGTCAGCAATACCCGATAATGCCCATCATCGACCCGAACCACACAGGAATCGTGATTGCCAGCTTCACGAACCCGTAGCGGCGGCCAGATAACGCTAAATGTCAGCCCCTGCCAACGCCATTGTTCCCCCTGAACACAAGGATGGTGGCTCGGCTCAAGCAACGAACTGTATATCGGCACCGATGGAAACGCGCTCTGTAATGTCTTCAGCCCACCGCGGTGATCCAAATGGCTGTGACTCAGGATAATGCCTTCCAACTGTAGCCCTCGCCATTTAAGATAAGGCAGGATTTCACGCTCGGCACTATTACCACCTTCCCAGCCGGGCCCAGTATCGTACAGCCAGGCTTTGCCTTGCTGTTCAATCACTACCGCTAGCCCATGCCCGACATCCAGCATATCAATGCGCCACAACGGCGCCGGGGGTTTAGGACGCAGCACCATGAAAAGAACCAACGCCAGCAGACTGAACGGGTATGTTCTCCACCAGCCAAAGCGCCAGACAATAACCGCCAGCCATCCTGCTACGCTGTACGGCACGAGATGTTCTCCAAGTGGTAACCAGCCCGGCGGCATAGCCTGCAACGGCAGGAAAACCAGTGCCAGCGATCGATCAGCCAACCACCAGAGACCTTGTGCCACCAGCGGAATCCCCATTAGCGGTAACGCCAGCAGAATCAGCGGCGTCGTCACAAATGAAACCAGCGGTACCGCCCACAAGTTGGCAGGTAGCGAACTCAGGCTAACACCATGAAAGATCAACACCTGCAGTGGCATCAGCAGCAGTGTGACGCCAGCCTGCATGTGTAATCCGCGCAGCCATACCCATCGCCATGCGTGTTGCATGTGCGGCGACAAAGGTGCCCATTGATACCAGAAAATTAAAGCGGCGACTGCCAGTGCCGAGAGCCAGAAACTGTCTGAAAGAACGCTCAGTGGATCACTGACCAGAATTACGGCCACACACCACAACCACACCTGCCATGATGACACTGACAGACCACGCAATCTGATCAGTGTCCAGCACGACAAAGCCAGCGCCGCTCTTACTGCAGGCGGGTTTCCTCCGGCCAGCCAGACATACACCCAGGCAAAACACAGACCACACCACAACGGGATACGATGCCCAACCAGATGGGCTGGCAGCAAGTATTGCGCCGCACGTACCAGACTCCAACCCAGCAGCGCCGCTAGTGCAATATGCAACCCCGATATCGCCATCAGGTGCATAATTCCTGTCTGTCGCAGCACATCGAGCACCCCGGCGTCCACCGTGGCCATTTCCCCAACCGCCAGTGCCAATATGATTGAGCGCCACGGTAGCGACAGAGTTTGCTGTTCCAGTACACCAACCAGTCGCTGGCGCAAACCACACTCTGATGTCTCAACCTCCGCAGCCATGATCCGCCCGGTAAACGGTTGGGCTTTCGCCAGCGCCCAGCGCTGGCGATCAAATCCCCCTTCATTTAACCGGCTATGTACAGGACGCAGCCGTAATCGAAGGTTCCACTGCTGCCCACCACACCAGTTACTCATCTGCGGTTGTGCATCCAATCTGGCATAGAGCGGCGGAAATACCCAACGCCCGTTAATCTGCAACAAACGCACCACAACCTGATCGGCATCTGCTTGTGCAAATCGAACACTGCTCACGCTGACCTTCGTGGTCAGCGGCTGCCGGGTATACCGTTCCACCTGATCCAGCATCAGGCGACCACTGTAGAAGCTCCAGAGCACGCCAATCACCACCCATCCGAATAGACAAAAACGTGATCTCAATAGCCACAATGCGGGTAGCCCCCACCACAGCACACAGGTATCTGGCATCTTCGGCATGATCAGCAACAACAACGGCCCCACAGTCAATGCTGTCGCCAGTTGGTTCAATGAAATTCTGATAGTGCATCCCTTACCCGTTGTCGCCGATGTTCTGGCAATCCTCCTTTCGGATGCAGTCTGCCAGCTCATCATCCCCGGTAGTAGACCGAAATGACACATCAGGAATCTGCTACGCAAACAACCGCAATAGTTGCACACCATTACATTGAGACTGCGAGGCGCGATGAATGTACCAACACGCCCCAGGCACCGCTGTTGACAATCAACCCTGTCCTGGTCAATCGTCTATCGCGATCGCACCACCGCTTAGATATGCAGGTGTAGAAATGCGGGTTGTGTAAATAATGGGAGATTGCGTAAATAACGGGAGATTGCGTAAATAACGGGAGATTGTGTAAACGTTATGCACGCCAATCTGTATAAACAACGAATGCAGGGATGACTATTGAAAAGGGAGACCTCACGTATGGCTGATAGACACGGCATTTTGTCAGTAGGGGCTTTGCTGCTCGGTTCATTGACGTTATCGGCCTGCTCGGTTGCCCCCCAGAGCCAGCCTGTTGATAACCCGATTCAAAAGGTGGCAAACGCCGCCAATGAATGTACTACCGATATACTGGCACAGGTGAAGCAGTTCGGTGGGAAATACCAGATAATAACCCGATATTACATTAAAAATCAGACGGCTGAGATAAATGGCAGCAGAGTTGTCGATACTCAGGTACGAGAGCTTCCTGCCATCAATGCTGCATCAGTTGATAAAGGCAACCCCGGCAGTGCCTGGCGCGACTGTATGAAAGGGAAAAATGCACTGGCACCGGAAATCGTGATGAGTCAGTCCTAGGTCTGGCAAACGGCTGGCATCCCATCAAATGCAGTGCAGCCCAAATGCATCAGGGCCGGAAACCCGGCCCTGAATCAGTGAAATTACTTCGCCTCTACCGGCGGTTTAATTTCACCCATTTCTTTAATTTTGCGGGACAACTCGCGACGCTCTTTCGACAGCTCCGCGTTCTTGATGATGTATTCATCAACACGGTCTTCATAGTCGCTACGCATGTTAGCAATAATGTTCTGGATGTCTTCAATCGACATACCCGGCTTGATGTACTCACTCAGGTTATCCAGCAGCAGTACACGCTTCTGGTTATCGCGGATTTTCTTTTCGTTATCTGCAATTTCACGCTGCAGCTTGTTTTTACGACGGAACATACGCACGAATTCCAGCACATCCTGGAAACATGGCTTAGTGTTACCCTTATCCATTTCTCTACCCTTACTTAACGATTAAGATTCGTCACGCGGAAACCGCTCTGCGTTAACCATACAGGTTAGCCGCTATCGTCGACAAGGTGGTTTATTCACATCGCTGATGCAATCGTTGCCTTTCTGTGCACCCTATCACTCCCGCGAGCAGATTGCACCTGACTCGATTCAACACAGCATAACATCGCTGCGGTCGACTTTAGTCAGACGACAGGATGGTTTACCATGGCGACCTTGTGTTGTCCGTCACCCTTTTTACTGAAAGAGTAATACGTTGCCGTTGCGCTGGCGAACCATTGCGCATGGTTCTAAGGCTAGCTAAAACCGGCGATGACAAACACGCTTCGCGGCGGTATGAGTATTTTATAACGCGCGCCGACGTCAGGCTGAACAGAGAGAAACCGTGCAAAACCAACACATCGAACCCACTTTTTTTATCCACGATTATGAGACTTTTGGCAAACACCCAGCCAAAGATCGCCCGGCACAGTTCGCAGGCGTCCGTACTGATTTGAATTTTACCGTGATTGGCGAACCAGTCGTGATCTACTGCCAGCCAGCCGATGACTACCTGCCCGACCCGGAAGCGGTAATGATTACCGGCATCACGCCGCAAGTAGCACAAAAACGGGGAGTACGCGAAGCCGAGTTTGCCAACCACATCCATGAGGCGTTCAGCGTGCCAGGCACCTGCATCATGGGATACAACAATATCCGCTTTGATGACGAAGTCAGCCGTAACCTGTTCTATCGTAACTTCTTCGACCCCTATGCCTACAGTTGGCAACAGGGCAATTCTCGCTGGGATTTGCTGGACATGTTGCGGGCATGCTATGCCTTGCGCCCTGATGGCATTGTCTGGCCGGAAAACGACGACGGTTTTCCCAGTTTCAAGCTGGAGCATCTGACTCGTGCCAATGGCGTTGAGCACACGCAGGCGCATGATGCGATGTCCGATGTCTATGCCACCATTGCGATGGCGCGGCTGCTTAAACAGGCACAACCTAAACTGTTCGATTATCTCTATGCGTTACGGAACAAAAATAAAGTCAGCGCGTTAATCGATATCCCGCAAATGAAACCACTGGTACATGTTTCCGGTATGTTTGGTGCCGCACGGGGTAATACCAGTTGGATTGTACCGCTGGCCTGGCATCCGGATAACCGCAACGCGGTCATTGTTTGCGATCTGGCGGGAGATATTCAGCCATTACTGGCTCTGGATGCGGATGAACTGCGTACCCGACTTTATACCCGCCGCGAGCTGCTGGCTGAAGATGAATCGCCTGTCCCTATCAAACTGGTGCATATCAATAAATGTCCTGTGCTGGCACCAGCCAGTACACTGCGACCAGAAGACGCTGAGCGGCTGGGCATCGACCGTCAGCATTGTCTGAATAATTTACAGTTGTTGCGTCAGAATAGTAGCGTAAGAGAGAAAGTCGTGGCGCTATTTGCCGATGCACCGCCGTTTGAGGCCGCTAAGGACGTCGACCTGCAACTTTACGATGGCTTTTTTAGTGACGCCGATCGCGCCGCGATGGCCATTATCCGTAAAACCGATGCTCAACATCTCCCTGCACTGAATCTCCAATTTGCCGATCGTCGGGTGGAGGAGTTACTGTTTCGCTATCGGGCGCGCAACTTCCCCGGTACGCTGGACGAACAGGAGCAACAACGCTGGCTGGCACATCGTCGAGAGGTATTTACCGCAGAGCGGTTACAAAACTATTTCGATACGCTTGATCAGCTCTACCAACAGCACGATGGCGACGAAAAGAAAACTACGCAGCTAAAGGCACTGTTTGCCTATGCACAACAACTGCTAGCCTGATGCCGGTATGAATCAGCAACACAAAACCCATTATCGAGTATGTAAACGGAACCCCTAGCCTGGCTGGGTTTTCTATAGACCAAAAACAGGCTCCCGCAGGAGCCCGTTCTCATCACCAGGAATTACGCCAAGTCTTCGTTGTACTGCGGTACCGGCTGGCTGAAACGGCGTGTTACGAATGCCAGATAGAGCAGGCCAATCGCCGCCCACACCAGTCCAAGCGTCATGGATGTACGCTCCAGATTCAACCACAACGCGCCTACCGTCAGCGCCCCCATTACCGGAAGAACCAGATAGTTCACCGTATCCTTCAGCGTCTTATTACGGCGCTCACGGATGTAGAATTGGGAAATCACCGACAGGTTCACAAAGGTGAACGCTACCAGCGCGCCGAAGTTAATCAACGCCGTCGCGGTAACCAGATCAAACGAAATTGCCGACAGCGCAATCACGCCAACCAGCAATACGTTCAATGACGGGGTACGCCAACGAGGATGCACGTAACCGAAGAAACGCTCCGGGAACACGCCATCACGCCCCATCACGTACATCAGGCGTGAAACACCAGCATGTGCTGCCATGCCGGATGCCAGCACAGTCACACAGGAAAAAATCAGAATACCGAACTGGAAGGCTTTACCTGCCACATACAGCATGATTTCAGGCTGCGAAGCATCCGGGTGCTGAAAACGCGAGATATCCGGAAAGTAGAGTTGCAGGAAGTAAGACACCACAACAAAGATCACCCCACCCAACAGGGCTGTCAGGAAAATCGCTTTCGGAATCACGCGACCGGCATCTTTGGTTTCTTCAGACAACGAGCTAATCCCATCGAAGCCGAGGAATGAAAAACACAGAATCGTCGCCCCCGTAATCATCGGGACTACGTGAGCGTTATCTGACCAGAACGGACGGCTGCTGGCCAACGTACCGGCCCCTTCCCCCTGAGACACACCGTAAATCACCATCCCCGTGATGACCACCATCACGGCAACCTGCAGTACCACTATCAGGCTGTTGAAGTTGGCGACGGTTTTGATGCCACGCAGGTTGGATAACGTCATGAACCCTACCAGCAACACGACAAAGATCCACGATGGGATACTGGGGATCAACGTTTCAAAATAGATTTTTGCCAGCAGGATATTGATCATCGGCATGAACAAATAGTCCAGCAACGATGACCAGCCCACCATGAAGCCCACTGTTGGGCTAATGGCTTTCTGGGCATAGGTATAGGCCGAACCGGCAGAGGGGAAACGACGCACCAGTTTGCCATAGCTGAGGGCGGTAAACAGGATAGCTATCAGGGCAAACGCATAGGCAGTTGCGACATGACCATCCGTCAACCCAGAGACGATGCCGAAGGTATCAAACAGCGTCATCGGTTGCATGTAAGCCAGTCCCATCATTACCACTGGCACCAGCGTCAGGGTTTTACGCAGTTGTACGCGCGATGTGGAAACCGTGGAATCAGTTGTCATTACGCAAACCTCCTTTACCGATAGCCGCCATCACCCATGAATTCATCGCCAATGGCAACGTAGCACAACGATGTTTCAGGTAACTGGACGTGGTCGCGCGAACGAGGTCGCTGTAACCGAGGTGAGCATGAGCAGCAGACACGCCGCCCGGTACAAAGTCTGCCCAGATAGCATCTTTGCCGCTGCGTTTACAGCACCAGCCGGCGGGCACCGGCTCAAAAACAACTGATTGCCCCATTGTCTCTCTCTATTCACTCTGCGCAGCCTGTATGGCATGCGTGTTACTGATATCTATCCGGAACCATCAACAGCGCCGGCCTCTTGATGAAATACAAAAAAATAACCGACGCGATAACGGTGCGTCGGTTTTTCAGGGCGCGTATTTTGCCCCAGCTAGCAATTTGAGACAAGACCTGTTCGTTCAATCGAGCGCGACTTACGCACTCGTACCAGTCTTGATGTGGATTAATCAACGCAGGCGTTTGCGTTTTTCGTTCTGATCCAACTCCAGCTCAGTAATAACCTGCTGTAATCCACGCTCCTGCACCGCACTTAACGTCGGGAATTTGAAGCTCAGGCGCTCTATTTGCTTGACCTCGCCTTTGCTGTCGACCACTTTTGTGGTGGCATGGTTGACAAACTCCATGTCCAGACAAAACTGCCCGTAACTGGCAAGATCGACATCGACGTTCTTCAATATCATCCCCGGCTCAAACAGCCTTACCAGGCTTTGTTCATCGGTGTACATGCACAGACCACCCAATGACAGATCCTTCAGGTTAAATTCAAAATAGGTACTGTCAGGTAATTCCCCACGGCAAACCATCGGTGGCCAGGCTGGCGAATTAATGCGGAAAAAATTACGGCGCTGGATATAGTACAGCACGTCAGGTATCGCCGCGCAGAAAGCAGGCAAGTCGTCATGTTCAACTGTGCGGATAATCGCAGTACGAAATTCAACTTTGGCACCAGCCGTTTCCGCCACAAAACCAAGTTCGCCAGCAAACAGCGCCCGGCTGTTTTCACGCTCCAGCGCGCCAAGGTCAAACAGGAACTCTTCCTCGTCCGAATCGACCTCAAGGATCTTACTGATGAATTGGCCATGTGTGTGATACACCATTACAGTGGCGTCCTGCTTTTGCAGTCCGCGCAATGTGGCGCAAATAGCCATTTTGCCGCGCCTGGCGTACTGTTCTTTCATATTGTCATCCACTACATCCATCCCCACCGTCAATTGAATGGTTAATCCGTTATTCAGTGTCCCAGACCCCCTGGATACGACATGGCACTAGTATCGACATGGTTCTCGTCAACTTTAGTGTTTTATCAATTCATTAGCTTATATACCCACCCTCTATCGCGTTGCCGATACGTCAGTCCGGTTTCTCACGTCTTTCCATAAAACTGTTCAGGGGTCAACGCACACAGTCATTCAATAATCAGCTATTCAGCAAGCCGTTATTCAACACCTGTTATTCACCTATCAGTTATTCAATAACTGCAAAAACCGCCAATGTTCTGAAACACAAATAGTGAAATATATATGGCGGACACGGAATCTCCGGCACGCACAATGCCCCGCCAGCGCGAGGCACATTTCATGAGAGGCACACATTCATGAAAAACAGGAGGGACTGTTAGTCAATAATAGACGAGGTTTAGGCGGCAGGATAGTGTGAAAGTAACCAGGTCAGCGCGAGTAGGTCAGCGCTACCGCCTGGGCTGATGTTACGCTCAACCAACGCACGGTTCATTTCCCGTAAGCCCTGATGCGTTACACCGTCAGACAGTAACGTGCGTGCATATGCCTGTACGAATGCCAATCCATCCATTCCTCCACGGGAAACGACATTGGTATCCGGGTTGTTGGCCATTAACACCACCAGTGCCTGCAATAAAGCGGTTTCATCGTCTTTACCCTGTGCACGAGCACGGAGGTAAGCGGGTAACGCATGCTGACGTGCAGTAGCAAACCCGCTGGCAGCCTCGCCACGTGCGCCGGTCAAACCGTGGCGCCGAAACAAAAACTCACCCGCTGTCGCCGTATGCTGACTGTTCTCCAACTCATTGCGAACCAAATCGGCACTCATCTGCGCCACGCCCTGACATAGGGAGTCCTGCGTCAACGGTTGTCGGCGCCCAGCCAACCAACCCGCTGCACTGCACAGCAGCCCAAAGGCAAAGATACCGCCTTTGTGGGTATTTACGCCGCCTGTCGCCGCCAGCATTGCCTGTTCCGCAGCAATACCAATCGGCCGCACCTGGGATAAGAGCTGGGTTATCGGCAACATACTGTGAGCCATTCCGGCTTCGGTAAAACGGGCAAACCACGGACTGAGGGCAGCGATACTGGCCTGAAATAACGGCACATCCATATCGCGATGCGCGCCATTATTATCCCTATCCACCAGACCGGGTTTTGGCGTCAACATCACTTCAACCGTCAATGCAGCGACCACACGTTGGTGAATATCAGGAAAGGCCACCAGCGCACCGGTGGCATCGGGAAATAGCGCAGTCAGTAATGGAGAAGCAACAACTGATTCAGTGGGCGTTAAACCAGGCATGGAGGATACTCTCGATTTTTTCAATCACATCCGGTAATGCATGGCGGCGCGAACGCGCGCAGGCATGAGCGGATTCCTCACAGAGTATACACCGACGAGGTTCGTGCGCCAGCAACGTTCGACTCACCGACCCTTCCTGCGGGCAGAACACGTCAAAATCCCACAGCCGACCCAGCGGATGCTGCTCTTCCAGCGCAATCGCCGCCGCCTTCACGCTCAGCGCATCCTTGGTTATCACCCAGAATGCCTCCGCCCCCGTCTCCAGCCAGTGCAGCTGCTGCTCCGGCACCCCCCATCCCCGGGCCAGACACAGGTCGTTGAACGCCGCCACCGCGGCCCCCATACCCCGACGGTACAGCGCCGAGTCCTTCACCGCACCCGGCGTCACCAGCGTCAGCGACACCACCGTCGACTGGTGCAACGCCAGCAGCTGCTGCTGGCGTGCATGGCGGCGATCCTTCGCCGCCAGCAGACTGTTCAGTGAGACGCTGACCGCAGTGCCTGTCGCTGCCTCGCTCACGCGTTGTCCTCTTTCACCTGACGCACCACGTCGATCACGCTGCCGTCACGGTAGCGGATCACCCCCACGATGCGGTCGTGGAATTCAATCGCCTTCGGTTCGCCCACCAGCGCTATCGCCCGCTGGTACAGTTCTTCGATAGGCATCACGCTCAGCCCGGCCTCGGTCAGCCGCGCCGCCACCTCCGGGCGCGCCGGGTTCACCGCGATACCGTGGTCCGTCACCAGCACGTCTATCGCGCTGCCCGGCGTCACGCAGGTGGTCACCTGACGCACCACCGTCGGGATACGGCTGCGGATCAGCGGCGCCACCACGATGGTCAGGTTCGCCGCCGTCGCCACGTCGCAGTGCCCGCCCGACGCCCCGCGCATCACCCCGTCCGACCCGGTTATCACGTTCACGTTGAACCGGGTGTCGATTTCCAGCGCACTCAAAATCACCACGTCCAGCTGGTCGCAGCACGCCGCCTTGGCGCTCGGGTTGGCGTACACGTTGGTCGAGATTTCCACGTGTTTCGGGTTTTTCGCCAGCGATGCCGCCGCGTTGGCGTCAAAGCACTGGGTGTCCAGCAGCGTCTCTATCAGCCCCTTCTCGTGCAGGTCGACAATGCTGCCGGTAATGCCGCCGAGCGCAAAACGCGCCGTCACCCCCTGTTTCTGCATCCGGTCTTCCAGAAAACGGGTACAGGCGGTCGAGGCCGCACCGGAGCCGGTCTGGATGGAAAAGCCCGGTTTGAAGTAGCCGGAATGGGCTATCACGTCCGCCGCCCGGCGCGCTATCAGCAGCTCCCGCGGGTTGCTGGTCACGCGCGCCGCCCCCACGCTGATTTTCGCCGGGTCGCCCACTTCCTCCACCGGCACCACGAAGTCCACCTGGTCCTGCACGATGCTGGCCGGCAGGTTCGGGAACGGCACCAGGCTTTCCGTCAGCAGCACCACCGTCTTCGCGTAGTGCGCGTCCACCATCGCGTAACCCAGCGACCCGCAGCGCGATTTCCCCGACGTGCCGTTGGCGTTGCCGAATTCGTCGCTGCTCGGCACCCCGAGGAACGCCACGTCTATCGTCAGCTCCCCGCTCTGCAGCAGGTGCACCCGCCCGCCGTGCGAGTGGATCTGCACCGGCTCGGTCATCAGCCCGTGCGAAATCGCGTCCGCCAGCTTGCCACGCATGCCGGAGGTGTAGATACGGCTAATCACCCCGTTGCGGATATGCTCTATCAGCGGCGCGTTGCAGGTCATCAGCGAGCTCGACGCCAGCGTCAGGTCCTTAAAGCCCAGCCGGGCCAGCGTGTCCACCACGTGGTTGATCACCTTGTCCCCTTCACGGAACGCGTGGTGGAAGGAGATGGTCATGCCGTCCCGCAGCCCGCTTTTGCGGATGGCGTCTTCCAGGTCGGCGCACAGCTTGCGCCGGTGTTTTTCGGTGACGTCATCCAGCCAGGGGGTACGGTGGTTGGCACTGACGAACGGGTGCAGCGGACGTTGTTCCGGGTATTGCTTCTGCAGTGCTTCAATAAAGTTACTCATGCTCTCATCCTGTCATTGCGACGGCCCGCCGGGGCGCTCTCCCGCCACCGGCCGGCCCGTGCAGAATCTGTCGGTTAACCGGGCCGTGCCTACTGGCGCACGCCGGAGGCCCGTGCACGCTCCACCACCTGGCGGGCGTGGTTGATAATCGGGCCGTCGATCATTTTTCCGTTCAGCGAGATGACCCCCAGGCCGGCGCGCTCGCCCTCTTCCGCCGCCCTGATCACCAGGTGGGCGTAATCCACCTCGTCCTGGGTCGGCGCGTAGGCGTTGTGCAGCAGTTCAATCTGCCGCGGGTTGATCAGCGACTTGCCGTTGAAGCCCAGTTTGCGGATCAGCTCCACTTCCTTCAGGAACCCCTCCTCGTCGTTGACGTTGGAGTACACCACGTCAAACGCGTCGATACCGGCGGCACGGGCGGCATGCAGCACCGCACAGCGGGCGTAGAACAGCTCGGTGCCGTCCCCGCGCTCGGTCTGCATGTCCATCACGTAGTCGAACGCCGCCAGCGCGATGCCAATCATGCGCTCGGACGAGCGGGCGATGGACACGGCGTTAATCACCCCGACCGCCGACTCGATGGCCGCCATGATGCGGGTGGAGCCGACTTCCCGGCCGCAGGCCTTCTCGATGCGCGCCAGGTGGTGCTCCAGTTCGTCGACGTCGTCGGTGGAGTCGGTCTTCGGCAGGCGGATGACATCCACCCCGCCGCGCACCGCCGCTTCCAGGTCCTTGAGCCCGAACGGGGTGTTGAGCTGGTTGATGCGCACCACGGTTTCAATGTCCCGGTACATCGGGTGCTGCAGCGCATGGAACACCAGCAGCCGCGCGGTATCTTTCTCGCGCAGCGACACCGCGTCCTCCAGGTCGAACATGATGGAGTCCGGCTGGTAGATGAAGGCGTTGGACAGCATGGCGGCATTGGCGCCCGGCAGGAACAGCATGCTGCGGCGCAGTTTTTTCGGTTGCGTGGTGCTCATCACAGTCTCTCCCAGTCAATCTGTTCCACCTCGGCGGCACGCAGCACGGCGCTCTGCACCCGGGCCCGGATGACGCAGTCCAGCGCCCCCTTGTCTTCCACCACCACGGTGCCGGACTCGACGCCCAGCGCACTCAGCGTGTCGTTCACCACCCGGGTGATCTGGTCGCCAAACTGCTTGATGACCTCACTGTTTATCACCACCGTCAGCGGGCCTTGCGCCGGGGACACCCGGACCAGCAGGTCGCTGGACTCGAAGGTGCCCGCCAGGGCTTCCTTGATAATTTTCATGTTGGTTTTCCTGCCTGATACATTAAAAACACGTCACGCGCAGGCGAGCTCGCCATAGCGTTGTAAATGCGCAAACGTCGTCGCCGGCACAATCTGGCGGATGGCGTCGAACTGGCGCTGCCGCAGCAGCCGCCGTACCGCCGAGGCGGATATCGCCTGACCGTCGTGCTCGCGCGTGCGTTCGATTTCCACCACCGTCAGGGCCGGGGCGGGCACCCGCCCGTCCTGCTCCAGCCAGTGGTGCATGTCCTGGTTGTACTGGTGCGTCACCGGGCAGAACGGCTCGGTGCCGACAAAGCGCCGGGTGATGCCGAGCGCCGGGGCGATGTACTGGCGGAAGATGATGAGGTCCAGCGCCGCGTGCGCCTGGCTTATCAGCGACTCTTCCTTCAGGAAATAGCCCGGAAAGGTGGCCTTGGATATCAAATATTCCGACCCGGCGTGCACCGTCAGGTTGGGGATGTCCGCCACCCCCTGGCGCACCATCTCCAGCCGCTCGGCGAACGGGAAGAAGGAGACGTCCTCGCGCACCACGAAGATGTGCAGCCAGTCGCAGGCCCGCGCGGCCTGCTCGGCCAGGTAGCGGTGCCCCAGCGTGAACGGGTTGGCGTTCATCACGATGGCGCCGATGTCCCGCCCCGGTCTGACTTCGGCCGCCAGCGACTGGCAGTACTGCCGGATGCCGAGCGGCGTGTTCTCCATCAGCACCGCCTGGTCGTCATAGCAGGCAATCGGGTAGAAACCGCAGCCGCGGAACGCCGTGACGTTGCAGGGACGGGTGTAGAGAAACAGGTGGAACAGGCCGCGCTCGGCCGCCAGCTGCACCACCTCGTTGACCACCTTCGCCCCCAGGCTGAGCTCGCGAAAGTCGGGGTCCACCGCCACACACTTGATGGTGCTGGCGCACAGCCCGGCACAGGCCACCAGCCGCCCGTGATGCGTGCCGGCCACAAAAAACTCGACGTCCCGGTCCATGTCCAGCTGGCAGCGCGCCAGCAGCGCGGTTATCTCCACCAGTGCGGGGGACGGGCTGCGCGCATCCAGCGTGGCAAACGTAACACTCTCGTCGTCATCGGCGTACATAACGGTTATCCTGCTTGTTACTGGGCCCCGTCACCGCGGGGCTGACGCCGCCGGTCACCCGGCAGCGGGAACGATTCAGTGCCCGGCCGCCACGGACGCGGCACGCGGGGCGGTCACCGGCCGGACGGCCTCGCCGATGGTGTTGCGCAGGTGGCCGACCTTCTCGATCTCCACCTCGATGCTGTCGCCCGGCTTGAGGAACAGCGGCGGGGTGCGTTTCTTGCCGACACCACCCGGCGAGCCGGTGATGATGACGTCACCGGCGCTGAGCGCGGTGAAGGTGCTGATGTATTCAATCAGGTCCGCCACCTTGTGGATCATGCTGGCGGTGTTGTCGTCCTGCACCATGCGGCCGTTGAGGAAGGTGCGGATGGCCAGGGCGTGCGGGTCGGGGATTTCGTCGCGGGTGGTGAGGTACGGGCCGAAGGCGCCGGTCTTCTGCCAGTTCTTGCCGGCGGTGAACCAGCTGTGCTGCCAGTCGCGGGCGGAGCCGTCCATGTAGCAGCTGTACCCGGCGACAAAGGACAGCGCGTCGTCACGGTGGATGTTCTGGCCGTTTTTACCGATGATGACCGCCAGCTCGCCTTCATAGTCGAACTCGCTGGAGTAGTGGGGCTTGAGCACCGGGGTGCCGTGGCCGGTCTGGGAGTCGGCGAAGCGCACGAACAGGGTCGGCGCGGGGTTCAGCTCGTTAAACTCCTTGCGCTTGTCGGCGTAGTTCATGCCGACGCAGAGGATTTTGGACGGCGCGACAATCACCGGCAGGAAGGTGACGTCGGCGACGGCGACATCCGGCGTGTCGGTCTGGAAGGCGGCGGCCTCGTGCAGCGCCTGACCGGCCAGCAGGGCCTTCAGGTCGGGGTAGCGGTCACCGAGACGGCTGCCCAAATCGATCAGACCCGCCGGTGTGTGGATCCCGTAACTGTTTTTGCCCTGATGGCGATAACTTGCAAGTTTCATAATCTTTCCCGTTTAAATAAGGCCGCGAGCTATCGCGGCGTTATTTGTTTTTTTGTCATACAACCGTCACACCAGGAACTTGCCGAGTACCAGCAAGGCCACGGAGACGTTGATTGCACCACCGATACGGGTAGCAATCTGAGCGAACGGCATCAGCACCATACGGTTACCAGCGGTGAGAATCGCCACGTCGCCGGTACCGCCCTGCCCGCTCTGGCAGCAGGAGATGATGGCAACGTCAATCGGGTGCATACCGATTTTCTTGCCAACGAAGAAACCAGTGGTAACCAGCGCCACGACAGTGGACACAATCACCAGCAGGTTGGTTATTGTGAAAGCATGGACCAGCTCTTCCCAAGGGGTGATCGCCACGCCAACAGCAAACAGAATCGGATAGGTCACCGAAGTCTGGAAGAACTTGTAAACAACCTGAGAACCTTCCAGCAAACGCGGAGACGCGCCATTAATCAGTTTCACGATTACAGCGGCAAACAGCATGCCCACTGGAGCCGGTAAACCAATCAGTTTGTAGCCCAGCATCCCGATCATATACAGCAGGATAGCCAGCAGTGCGCCTGCAGCCAGATTGGTTGGATCCATCTTGCCGCTCAAAGAACTGGTCAGCGAAGCCGGTGCCGTCTCAATGCTATTGGCTTTATTCGGCATCAGGTCACCTTCACCGGTCAGGTGCGGGTAGCGTTTACCCAGTTGGTTCAGCACACCGGCCAGGACGATGGCAGTCAGGCTACCCAGCATAACGATAGGCAGGATACGACCCAGTGCAACGCCTTGCTCCATATGCAGCAAGGTGGCGTAACCGATAGAAAGAGGAATCGCCCCTTCACCCACACCGCCAGCCATAATCGGCAGTACCAGGAAGAAGAAGATCTGGAACGGATCCAGGCCCAGCATAATGCCCACGCCCATACCAACCAACATGCCCACAATTTCACCACACAGCATGGGGAAGAAAATGCGCAGGAAACCCTGAATCAGCGTCTGGCGGTTCATGCTCATGATGCTGCCGACAATGATGCAGCAGATATAGAGGTACAGAATGTTGGTGGATTTGTAGAACTTGGTGGTCGCATCCACAACCACATGCGGCAACAAACCGTAGTAAACCAGTGCAGACGGAATAAACGTAGCGCAAATCGCCGCTGCTCCCATCTTACCGATAAAAGGTAAGCGCTTACCGAACTCACCACAGGCGAAACCGAAAAACGCCAGCGTGGCAACCATCACCACGATGTCACTGGGCAACTTGCCGTCCAGGCAATCCAACGCAATTAATAGCCCAGCCAGGATAAACAGCGGCACCGGAATAACACCAATTTTGTAGTTATCCAGAATGTGCCACCATTTTTCTTTTAATGAAACCTTCCCAGAGGCCTCATCTTTTACAACGATATAAGAATCATCAGTGGTACTCATAACCTTCTCCCCTTGTTATTTTCCCGTGCATATTAAGAGGTCAACACACGTTATTATGTGATAATCATCAAATTAAAAAATGAGTTTTAATGGCATTTATGGTTTTTATGGTTTTTATTATTTTTTCATTAAAAATCAAATGATTGAATTTTCAGATTGCGGGGAGTTTTGATGTGGTTTTTATGGTTTGTATGGTTGAAATGGTCCTTATTTCGAGAAAGAAATAATATGTTGTGAAAAAGTAATTAAAATGTCCACTCTCGGTGACAGGCAATTTACGTCTTATTTAAAACAACTGAAACAAAAATACTATTTTCACAATCTGCGCGAAACGCTTCACAAGACTATTTTTTAGTCCCTTTCTTTTACGCCTTTCATGATAAATTAGCCACCTTCGTTTGCGCGTTTTCTCGGTGATTAGCACATTATGACGGTCAGGCTCTCGTTCCATCTCAAGCTGTTCATCTACCTGATGATCTTTTTTTCTCTGTTGTTGATCACCGCAGGGCTTTACTACTATCGCGCCGTCGATCGGCAGCTCTATGACGAGTTGGGTAGCCGGGCGCAAATTCAGGCACGAGAAATCGCGATTATTCCCTCGCTCATCGAGGCGGTGAAATATAAAGATACCGCCACCATCGACAATCTGGTCGATCAAATCAAAGCCCGCAGCGACGCCAGCTTTATCGTCATCGGCGATCGCAACGCAACCCACTTGTATCATTCTGAGGAACCATCGCTGCTTGGCACAGAAATGATAGGTGGCGACAATAAAGAAGTGCTGGAAGGACAAAGCTCTATCACGCTACGGCGCGGCGCGATTGGTATTTCACTGCGTAGCAAAGCACCGATCATGGATGGAGATCAGGTTATCGGCATCGTGTCGGTCGGGTATTTGAAAAAGCGTATCGATAACCTGACATTCAGCAAAGTAGCCCATGTCGGGCTCCCTATCGTTGCGATGCTGGTTGCGTTGTTTTTCTTTTCCTGGTGGTTCTCCCGCAACCTGAAAAAGCAGATGTTTGGGCTGGAGCCGCTGGAAATCCGGCTATTGGTCAGGCAACAAAAAGCCTTGCTGGAATCTATTTATGAAGGTGTGATCGCCATCGACAAGCAACGCAATATTGCGGTGATCAACCACGCCGCCAAAGATTTGCTGGGCCTGACGATGCCTTCGTATCAATTACGCGGCAAACCAATCGACGACATTATTACCCCCGTGCCATTTTTCTCTAATGAAGATATTTGGATAACCGATACTCATGATGAGATTTGCCGTTTTAATCAGATCACGGTTATCGCCAGCCGTGTGCGCATTATGCTGGAAGATGAATTGCAAGGCTGGGTAATCAGTTTTCGTGACAAAAACGACATCCACACCCTAAGCATGCAACTCAGTCAGGTCAAACGTTATGCCAACAGCCTGCGTATTCTGCGCCATGAACAATTGAATTGGACGGCCACGCTGGCCGGATTGTTGCATTTGCGCCGCTATGATGAAGCCGTGCGTTATATTGAAGCCCAGTCCGAAGGGGCGCAGGTGGTGTTGGATTTTATCTCCAGTCGTTTCTGTTCGCCGGCACTTTGCGGGCTGTTGCTGGGTAAATTCGCCAGCGCCCGCGAGAAAGGCATTGAGCTGCGTTTTGACCCACGCTGCCAGCTTAACGGCATACCGGCCTCTCTCACTGAAACAGAGCTGATGTCAATTATTGGGAATTTAATTGATAATGCGGTGGAAGCGACACTGGCCTGCACCTCGAGTTACTACCCTGTCGAAGTGTATATCTACGACGGTGAGCAGGAATTGGTCATTGAAGTCGCAGATCAAGGGACAGGGATTGACCCCACAATTGCAGATCGGGTATTTGAGATGGGTGTCACCAGCAAAAAAGAAGGCGATCACGGTTTGGGTCTGCACCTGGTTGCCAGTTATGTCAGTCAGGCACAGGGTGTGATCGAAGTTTCTGACAATTCGCCTCACGGCGCTATTTTTTCTATCTTCATTCCAAAAACTACCAATAACAGGGAAAACGAGTACCATGCCGATTGCGAGCACCATGCCAACTGAACGAACGATTGAAAATTTCGACGTACTGATCGTTGAAGACGAGAGAAAGCTGGCAAATATCCACGCGGAATTTATCGAAAAGAATTTCGCGCTGCGAGTGATAGGTACGGCGTCAACCCTGAACGAAGCCCGGCGTATGTTGCAGCAATACAAACCCCGGCTGATGTTGCTGGATAATTACCTGCCAGACGGCGAAGGCGTTCAGCTGATTGAAAGCGAACTGATGCGTAGCATCAACTGTTCGGTGATTTTTATTACTGCCGCCAGCGACATGAACACCTGCGCACAGGCCATTCGCTGCGGTGCTTTTGATTACATCATCAAACCGGTGTCCTACCCGCGGCTACGCTCGTCGCTTGAGCGGTTCATCCAGTTTGTCAAAACCCAGCATACTTACAAAGTCGTCGATCAGCAGAATGTGGACGTTCTCTACCAGTTGCAGGCATCAACCGTACCTAATGGGCCTGGCAGCAAAGGCATTGAAGAAAATACCCTCAATCTGGTCAAACAGATCTTTCAGGATCAACCGGAAACCTTGTTCTCTGTCGATGAGGTGGTGGAAAAAACCGGACTCAGCAAAACAACGGCCCGACGTTATCTGGAATATGGGCTGGAAAATCAGTTTCTGGATGTAGAAATGCGTTATGGCAAGATTGGGCACCCACGCCGCCTTTACCGTAAAAAACACCTCGATTGAATCCTGTGGTTTACTTCTGCCTGCACCCGCATTTCGCGGGTATGGCACCATCGCCAGTTGACGGGGATCGTCTTAAAAATGAGGCTCCCGTGCCCGATGCCGACAGGCGTTAAGCCCCTATGGCCACCGCGTGCTGGCGTACCCCGTACGCTAGTCACCGCCTTTAAGGCTAAATCGTATCATTTAGTCAACTGCCTAACTTTTTTTGGCAATTCACCAGATAAATGGCCAGATGTCACAAAAACGATCACACAGTACAAGTACAACTAAACCTCCGTATTATAACCGCCGATAACACACTGCCCGGTACTGTAAATCGCATACTCAGATAAACCACCAACCTTCACCGCACCAAATCAATAACAACACTCAGGTAATCTATTTTAAGGAGCATGGCAATGGGGTTCAGCAGTGCAATAAAAAACACAAAAATCTCTCACAAACTCTACCTGGGATTCGGCATAGTATTATTGCTGGTAGTGATTGCCTCAACGCTCAGCGCCATGCGTTTTCGTGACATTCGAGATATCTACGAAAAAACCAATCTAATTTACAACATCAATATTGAGGTTTTTCAGGCCAAAATTAACCGCCTCAAATACTTCTATACACCAGATGACAGCACGCAGACTGTGTTAACCGGCTTCGTTAAACACGCCGCCGAACTGACTCAAAGCGCCCATACGCTGTCATGGCGCAACGATGAACTGGGTTATATCAATGATCTGGATAAGATCATGGTGGATTTCCAAAAAGCAGTCGCTGATATGTCGTCCTCCACACAGCAGGTTGTCGCACTAAGAAAACAAATCAGTGCGATGAATACACAAAACGCGGTCAAAAGTTTCCGTGACGGTCTGCAAAACCAGCAACTGGATAACACGTTATACCAGCGTGTCGAGGAACTGGCTTACGCCACCGAATCACTGAAAAACCTCTCTTACGAATTGCAGCTTGCTGGTACCGATGATGCAGCTAAAGCCTTCGCCAGTCGCTATGCAGAAGTACAAAAAACGTATCAAGACCTGCAGCCAACATTAACCGGCGACACACAGAAACTGGCGGAATCACTCTGGAAATACACCTCGCAATACGCCACGCTGAATCAAGATTACGCCCGCGTCTGGGGTGATTTGAAAAAAGCGGAAAATGCGGTGAAAACCGGCGGAGACAAAAGCAGCGCGGTGATCAAATCTCTGATTACTGTCGTGAAAAACCAGAATGACGCGTTGGCGTACGGTTCAGCCAGCGCGACGTTATTGATTGGCGTGATAGCAGTCATCATCGGGATTCTGATCGCGGTTTATATCATTCGCCAGATTACCCGCCCGGTTCTGCATAACCTGACACTGGCAGAACGTATCGCCAGTGGTGACCTGACAGCAACCATTGAGGTGGACCGCCACGACGAACTGGGCAAGTTAACCGCTGCGATGGCAGCCATGAATGATCGTCTGCGCCACATGATTTCCGATGTACGCGACAGTGTGGCGCGTGTGACCCATTCAGCCGCCGATATCGCCGCTGGCAACAGTGATCTTGCCTACCGAACTGAGCAGCAATCTGCTGCAGTGGTGCAAACCGCCGCCAGCATGGAAGAATTGACCTCAACGGTGAAGAACAATACGGAAAACGCCCGCCATGCCAGCCAGATTGCGTCGGATGCCTCCCAAAATGCGCATAAAGGCGGTGAAGTGGTGCAAAACGTAGTGAAAACGATGGACGATATCGCTGCCAGTTCACGGAAAATTGCCGATATTACCGCTGTCATCAATAGCATTGCGTTCCAGACCAATATCCTGGCATTAAACGCGGCGGTGGAAGCTGCCCGTGCTGGTGAACAAGGCCGTGGCTTTGCCGTCGTGGCTGGCGAAGTGCGTAGCCTTTCTCAGCGTAGCTCTCAGGCAGCGAAAGATATCGCCGCCCTGATTGCCGAGTCTGTAGAGCGCACAAACGCGGGCAGTACACTGGTCGCCGAAGCAGGACACACCATGGATAGCATCGTTAAATCGGTATCTCGTGTTAACGATATTATGGGTGAAATCTCTTCCGCGTCGGAAGAGCAAAGTCGGGGTATTGAACAAATCTCCCGTGCCATTACCGAGCTGGATAGCACGACGCAGCAAAACGCCGCGCTGGTTTCGCAGTCGTCTTCCGCAGCCAATGCGCTGGAAGAACAAGCCGTGTTGCTGGAAAAACTGATGGCCACCTTCCGGTTGTCCAACGCGGCAGTACCGTCATCACGCCCTGCCGCGGCGTTGAATAATCCACGTCGTCCGTTGCAGGCGCTGCCTGCTACTGCCAAAGCCTCAGCAAAACCTGCCGCTAAAAGTCATCAGGATGACTGGACTTCCTTCTAAGTTCCTCACGCTCGGATAGCAATTACGCTGATGAACACAACAGGCCCGCCTCTGGCGGGCCGCTTTCTTTATGGTGCCACGGTATACATCCAGCAACAGCTAACCATTTTCGAAGCAAACGACAATCTGACTTACATTAAAACACCATCGTCATCGGGTCTGGATATTGATATTCGAACCCCAGTTCACTGCAAATTCGTTGTCCGTCGACCAGTCTCGCTTTCAGCGGATCGCCTGATAAAAACTCTGGCGGCTCCAGCCCCATGCGACGCGCCTGTTCCGGGTAGAAGTCCTGCTTCGCGGGGTGTCCCGGCGCGCACAGGTTATAGAGGTGTCCACCATGCGGGCGCTGCAACAGCAGCATGATGGCCCCAATGACATCCTCCAGATGGACCAGATTGACCCCATGACTGCCATCAGGCAGATCATGCCGACCGGCAAGGAAGCGCCCAGGATGGCGATGATTCCCCACCAATCCAGCCAATCGTAAAATATCCACTTCGGTATGAGGCAACGCATGCAGCCATTGCTCCAGTTCCTGTAGCACCTTACCGGTTCCGGTTTCCGGCTGTAATGGACTGTTTTCTCTCACCCTGCCGCTAACTGTACCGTAAACAGAAATAGAGCTGGTATACATAATGCGTGGTACGCCATGAGCCAGAGCGCTATCGACCACCTGCTGCACCGCCTGCAAATAAGCGCCGCCCGCACGCTCAACCCGGCCCGGTGGCAAGGTGATGATGAGTGCATCTACGTTCAAGAGTGCGTCCAGTTCGTCCGGCTCACACACCAGATCGGGCGTCAGGCACAGGCGATAACACTCCACACCGGACAAGCGTGCTGCTGTTACGCCATCATCGGTGCTTTTGCTCCCCACCACCCGATATCCCCGGCTCTGTAGCGCCAGCGCCAGTGGCATACCCAGCCAGCCAAGCCCGATTATCGCTATCTTTTTCATCGTCGTTCTCCTGACTTCCCGGCGTTGTTCTTCGGATGAATACTCTGCGTTTTTCATTATGTACCCTTATTGCCCATCTGGCGGCAATGTGATTTATACGCTGCAGGTAAAAAAATGTTGCGCTATCACATCAACATGGTTTAGGTTAACCAACAGACAACACCACTCTACGTTTACAAAAATAGAGACGAATTTATGTTACGCGTTAATTTCAACCACCATCATCACCATCACCCTGACTAGTCTTTCAGGCGATAGGTGCTGGAAGACACTCAAATCTTCCAGTGGCGGTAGACGCGTAAAAAGCCCCCGGAAGATCGATTCCGGGGGCTTTTTTTTGGCCGGAATTTTTTAAAAAAGCCTGCTTAACAGGCATCACAGACAGGATAAATTGAGGTTCACATGCTGGATAAAACACGTTTGCGTATTGCGATGCAGAAATCAGGCCGCCTGAGCGATGATTCCCGAGAATTACTGGCCCGCTGCGGTATCAAAATCAACCTGCATCAGCAACGTCTGATCGCCTTTGCCGAAAACATGCCTATCGATATTTTGCGTGTACGCGACGACGACATCCCTGGGCTGGTAATGGATGGCGTGGTTGACCTGGGGATTATCGGCGAAAACGTGCTGGAAGAAGAGTTGCTCAATCGCCGTGCTCAAGGGGAAGACCCGCGCTATTTCACCCTGCGCCGTCTGGACTTTGGTGGTTGCCGCCTGTCACTGGCGATGCCGCTTGATGAGGAATACACCGGTCCGCAATGTCTGCAAAACAAACGTATCGCCACCTCTTATCCACACTTGCTCAAGCAATACCTGGATAAACAAGGTGTTAACTTCAAATCCTGTCTGCTGAATGGCTCGGTAGAGGTCGCGCCGCGTGCGGGTCTGGCTGATGCTATTTGTGACCTGGTTTCAACGGGTGCGACGCTGGAAGCCAATGGTCTGCGTGAAGTCGAAGTCATTTATCGCTCCAAAGCCTGTCTGATTCAGCGTGACGGCGAGATGCCCGCAGAGAAACAGCAGTTGATCGACAAACTGTTAACTCGCATGCAAGGCGTTATTCAGGCGCGTGAATCCAAATACATCATGCTGCACGCGCCTAGCGAACGTCTGGATGAAGTGATCGCACTGCTGCCGGGTGCTGAACGTCCCACCATCCTGCCACTGGCTGGTGACCAGAACCGCGTCGCCATGCACATGGTTAGCAGCGAAACACTGTTCTGGGAAACCATGGAAAAACTGAAAGTGCTGGGCGCCAGCTCTATTCTGGTATTGCCGATTGAGAAGATGATGGAGTAATGCCATGAGCAACCGCTTCGATACCTTGATTGACTGGCAAGCCTGTACGCAAGAAGAACAGCGCCGGTTACTGACTCGCCCGGCAATCTCTGCCTCTGACCGTATCAGCACGATTGTGGGCGAGATTCTGGCTGCCGTGCGTAAAGATGGCGACACTGCGTTGCGCGACTACAGCGCCCGTTTCGACAAAGTTCAGGTCGACAGCCTGCGCGTATCCGCCGAGGCGATTGATGCCGCCGTTGCACGATTGGGCGATGATATCAAACAGGCGATGGCGAACGCCGTACGCAACATTGAAACCTTTCACAACGCACAAAAGCTGCCGCCAATCAGCGTAGAAACCCAACCCGGCGTACGTTGCCAACAGGTCACTCGCCCCATCGCCAGCGTCGGGTTGTATATTCCGGGGGGGTCCGCCCCGCTGCTCTCCACCGTACTGATGCTGGCAACCCCTGCTCGCATCGCTGGATGTCAGCGTGTGATTCTGTGCTCTCCGCCACCGATTGCCGATGAGATTTTGTATGCGGCAAAACTGTGCGGCGTGCAGGAAGTGTTCCAACTGGGTGGCGCACAAGCAATCGCAGCGATGGCGTTCGGCACCGATAGCGTACCGAAGGTCGATAAAATTTTTGGCCCGGGCAACGCTTATGTCACCGAAGCCAAGCGTCAGGTAAGCCAGTCGCTCGACGGTACGGCCATTGATATGCCAGCAGGTCCGTCCGAAGTGTTGGTGATTGCCGATAGCGGTGCCACGCCAGATTTCGTTGCCTCCGACCTGCTATCACAAGCCGAGCATGGCCCCGATTCGCAAGTGATTCTATTAACACCCGATGCCGCGATGGCACAAGCGGTAATCAATGCAGTAGAGCGTCAGTTGGCAACGCTGTCTCGCGCAGACATCGCCCGTCAGGCGCTAGCCAGCAGCCGGGTGATCATCGCGCGCGATCTCGATCAGTGTATCGACATCAGCAATCAGTATGGCCCGGAGCACCTGATTATTCAGACGCGTAACGCCGAAACACTGGTCGATCGCATCACCAGCGCCGGGTCGGTATTTTTAGGTGACTGGTCACCGGAATCTGCCGGTGATTATGCCTCTGGTACCAATCATGTGTTGCCGACCTACGGCTACACCGCCACCTACTCCAGCCTGGGACTGGCGGATTTCCAGAAGCGTATGACAGTACAACAGTTGTCGCCGCAAGGGTTGCTGGGACTGGCCTCAACCATTGAAATCATGGCGCAGGCCGAACAACTGACTGCCCACAAGAACGCCGTTACCCTGCGCGTCAGCACCCTTAAGGAGCAAGCATGAGTATTGAGAATCTGGCTCGTGACAATGTCCGCCGCCTGACCCCATATCAGTCCGCTCGCCGCCTGGGGGGAAAAGGTGACGTGTGGCTCAATGCCAATGAGTACCCACAAGCGCCGCAGTACCAACTGACATTGCAAACACTCAACCGTTACCCGGAATGTCAGCCCGCACAAGTCATTGAACGTTATGCGGCGTACGCCGGTGTTGCACCGGAGCAGGTACTGGTCAGCCGCGGTGCTGATGAAGGTATCGAGCTGTTAATCCGTGCGTTCTGCGAACCGGGTAAAGACGCGGTATTGTTCTGCCCGCCGACGTACGGTATGTACGCTGTCAGCGCAGAAACGCTGGGGGTGGAACGTCGTATCGTGCCTGCAACCACCGACTGGCAACTGGATTTAGCCGCTATTGCGGATGCGCTGGACAACGTCAAAGTGATTTACGTCTGTTCGCCTAACAATCCGACCGGCAATCTGATCAACCCGAACGATTTGCGTCAGTTGCTTGAACTGGCGCGCGGCCGCGCTATCGTCGCTATCGACGAAGCCTATATCGAGTTTTGTCCACAGGCGACAACGGCTGGCTGGCTCGCACAATACCCGCACCAGGTAGTGTTGCGCACACTGTCCAAGGCTTTCGCGCTGGCTGGTCTACGCTGCGGTTTTACTCTCGCCAGTGCCGAGGTTATCCAACTGCTGCTGAAAGTGATCGCCCCCTACCCGCTGGCGCTGCCGGTAGCGGATATCGCCGCACAGGCCCTGAGTGAAGACGGCATCGCGACCATGCGACGCAACGTAGCCGAACTCAGTGAGAATCGCCGCTGGCTAAGCGACTCGTTGCAAACGCTGCCGAACGTGGAAACGGTGTACGCCAGTGAAAGCAACTATCTGCTGGTGCGCTTTACCGATTCACCCGCCGTCTTCAAATCCTTATGGGATCAGGGCATTATTTTACGTGACCAGAACAAACAGCCGGGTCTGGCGGGTTGTCTGCGTATTTCTATCGGCACCCGCTACGAATGCGAGCGCGTCATCAACGCGTTGCAGGCACTGTCGGGCAAAACAGCATAATTTGAGGAATCACCGTGGGATTAAAGTATCTTTTCATCGACCGTGACGGCACGCTGATTGCCGAGCCGCCCGAGGATTACCAGGTTGATCGGCTGGATAAGCTGGCTTTAGAACCGGATGTTATTCCGTCACTGCTCACCCTGCAAAAAGCCGGTTTCAAACTGGTGATGATCACCAATCAGGATGGTTTAGGCACCAGCAGCTTCCCGCAGGAAGATTTCGATCCGCCGCACAACCTGATGATGCAAATTTTCACGTCGCAAGGTATTCGCTTCGAACGGGTATTGATTTGCCCACACTTCCCTGGCGATAACTGTGACTGTCGTAAACCCAAAACCGCGCTGGTCGATGCGTTTTTGAAAGACAACGTGATGGATAGCACCAACAGCTTCGTGATTGGCGACCGTGAAACCGATGTTCAACTGGCGCACAACATGGGCATTACCGGCCTGCGCTATCAGCGCGATGGTCTCAACTGGCAGGCGATCACCACCCAGTTAACCCAGCGCGATCGTCACGCCCACGTGAACCGTGTTACCCGTGAAACCGCTATTGATGTCAACGTGTGGCTGGATCGCGAAGGCGGCAGCAAGATCCACACCGGTGTCGGCTTTTTTGACCACATGCTGGACCAGATTGCCACCCACGGCGGTTTTCGTCTCAATATCGACGTAAAAGGCGACCTGTACATTGACGATCACCATACCGTGGAAGATACCGGGCTGGCACTAGGTGAAGCACTGAACAAGGCGCTGGGTGACAAACGCGGCATTGCCCGTTTCGGGTTTGTGTTGCCGATGGATGAATGCCTGGCGCGCTGTGCGCTCGATATCTCCGGCCGTCCGCATCTGGAATACAAAGCAGAGTTTAACTACCAACGTGTTGGGGATCTCAGTACCGAAATGGTCGAGCACTTCTTCCGCTCGCTCTCTTACGCGATGGGCTGCACCTTGCACCTGAAAACCAAAGGTCGTAACGATCACCATCGCGTCGAAAGCCTGTTCAAAGTCTTCGGCCGTGCACTGCGCCAGGCTATCCGGGTGGAAGGCGATACGCTGCCCAGCTCCAAAGGAGTGCTGTGATGAATGTGGTGATCCTGGATACTGGCTGCGCCAACCTGTCGTCCGTGATGTATGCGGTCAAGCGTCTGGGCTATGAGCCACAGGTCAGCCGCGAGCCGGAGGTGGTATTACGCGCCGATAAGCTGTTTCTACCGGGGGTGGGTACCGCACAAGCCGCAATGGACCAACTGGCTGAACGCCAGTTAATTGCTCTGATTAAAGCCTGTACCCAACCGGTACTGGGTATCTGCCTCGGCATGCAATTACTGGGTAGCCGTAGCGACGAAACCGGCGGTACCGACACACTGGGCATTATCGACACGCCGGTCGTGCAGATGGCAGATCACGGTCTGCCTTTGCCGCATATGGGCTGGAATCAGGTGACATCGCAAGCTGGTCACCGCCTGTTCCGCGATATTCCAGATGGCTCGTACTTTTATTTTGTACACAGTTACGCCATGCCGGTTTGCGCCAATACTATTGCCCAATCGCACTATGGTGATGCCTTCACCGCAGCAGTACAGAAGGATAACTTCTACGGCGTTCAGTTCCACCCGGAACGCTCTGGTGCAGCAGGTGCCCAGCTACTGAAGAATTTTCTGGAGATGTAAACGGACATGATTATTCCCGCATTAGACCTGATTGATGGACAGGTGGTCCGTTTGCATCAGGGTGATTATGGTCAGCAGCGTCAGTACGGCAGCGACCCGCTTCCCCGCCTGCAAGACTACCAACAGCAAGGGGCGCAGGTATTGCATCTGGTGGATTTGACCGGAGCCAAAGACCCAGCGGCACGTCAGATCCCATTGCTGAAAACACTGCTGGCCGGGGTTTCTGTACCGGTACAAGTTGGTGGCGGCATTCGTACTGAACAAGATGTAGAAGCGCTGTTGGCGGCAGGTGCCAGTCGTGTGGTTATCGGCTCAACAGCGGTAAAGCAGCCTGAGCTAGTGCAGCAATGGTTCGCCCGCTACGGTGCTGACGCACTGGTACTGGCGCTGGATGTGCGCATTGACATCAATGGTGTGAAAAACATCGCCATCAGCGGCTGGCAGGAAAACTCCGGCATCACGCTGGAGCAAACGGTGGAACGCTACCTGCCCTTCGGTCTGAAACACGTGCTCTGTACTGATATCTCCCGCGATGGCACATTGCAGGGCTCTAACGTCGAGCTCTATCGCGAAATCAGTGCTCGCTATCCACAGGTCGCTTTTCAGGCGTCTGGCGGTATCGGTTCACTGTCAGATATTGCTGCGCTGCGTGCTAGTGGCGTGCGTGGTGTTATCGTCGGCCGCGCCTTGCTGGAAGGTAAATTCAACGTGACGGAGGCGATTTCATGCTGGCAAAACGGATAATCCCCTGTCTGGACGTGCGTGACGGCCAGGTCGTCAAAGGCGTACAGTTTCGCAATCATGAGATTATTGGTGATATCGTGCCCCTGGCTCAACGCTACGCACAAGAAGGCGCAGATGAACTGGTGTTTTATGATATCACCGCGTCATCAGACGGCCGAGTGGTGGATAAAAGCTGGGTTTCTCGCGTGGCGGAAGTGATCGATATTCCATTTTGCGTTGCGGGTGGTATCAAAAGTGTCGAAGATGCCGGGCAAATTCTGTCTTTTGGTGCGGATAAAATCTCTATCAACTCACCCGCATTGGCAGACCCAGCGCTAATTTCACGTCTGGCCGACCGTTATGGCGTACAATGCATCGTCGTCGGCATCGATACCTGGCATGATGCCGAAACCGGCCGTTATCATGTCAATCAATACACCGGCGATGAAAAGCGCACCCGCGTCACGCAATGGGAAACCCTTGACTGGGTGCAAGAAGTGCAGAAACGCGGTGCTGGTGAGATCGTGCTGAATATGATGAATCAGGATGGGGTGCGCAACGGTTATGACCTGACGCAACTGCGGCAGGTGCGCGATGTCTGCCAGGTACCGTTAATCGCCTCTGGCGGTGCCGGTACCTGGCAGCATTTTCTTGATGCATTTCAGGATGCCGGGGTGGATGGCGCATTGGCAGCATCGGTATTCCATAAGCAAATTATCAATATTGGCGAACTCAAGCAGTTCCTTAAGCAACAAGGCGTGGAGATCCGGGTGTGTTAACCGAACAACAACAAAGCCAGCTCGACTGGCAAAAAACCGATGGCATGATGCCTGCCATCGTACAGCATGCCGTTTCCGGCGAAGTACTGATGCTGGGTTACATGACCCAGGATGCGCTGCAGGTTACGCAAGAGACCGGTCACGTCACCTTCTACTCCCGCACCAAGCAGCGTTTGTGGACCAAAGGGGAATCGTCCGGTCACTTTCTCAACGTGGTCTCGATCACGCCGGATTGCGACAACGATACGCTGTTAATTCTGGTCAATCCGGTCGGCCCGACCTGCCATCTCGGCAACACCAGTTGCTTCCATCCGGCTGAGACACAGTGGCAATTCTTGTACCAGTTGGAGCAGCTGTTGGCAGAGCGTAAGCATGCAGACCCGACCAGTTCCTATACCGCCAGGCTTTACGCCAGCGGCACTAAGCGCATCGCCCAGAAGGTCGGTGAGGAAGGACTGGAAACCGCGCTGGCAGCCACGGTGCACGACCGCGAAGAATTGACCAACGAAGCCTCTGATCTGATCTATCACCTGCTGGTGCTGTTGCAGGATCAAGAACTGGATTTAGGAACCATTATCCAGCGCTTAAAAGAGCGCCATACCAAGTAATCTTCCCAGCCCGTTTTAGCGTTATTAAAACGGGCTTCTCCTCATTCCTCTGGCATCGCCGCTTCTGACGGCATCTACCCGCAATTCAGCCAAGTATCCTCAAGCTCACTTTATTTACCCTGCCCTTAATGTGCACTTCACACCACAAGGCGATGACGACAAGCCCTGTGGTGTGAGGATTCTGTTTATATCACTGACTCATAAGGGCAAACGATGAAATTTACCAATAGCCGCGTTAAACCGTTAAGTATTCTGGCGACAACAGTGGTACTGTCCTCTCAGCCGTCACAGGCCACCTCATCTGAGGTGGAAAACGTACTTAAACGCAATGGATTAGACAACACACAAATTATGACGCTTTACCGTAATGGTGAGTTAAGCGTAAAAGAAGATACACAGCTTCACACACTGACACTGGTCAATAAGGCGGTAGTCGAGACGCCACAGAGTACAACCCGTACCGCCAAATACTGGTATCACGCCATGCCACTAGCGGAATATCGCACCTTTGAAGCCAACGGATTAACCGCGTTACCTTGCACACAGCAATATACGGATTGCAAGCTGACGCTGGAGTACTCTTATACCCAGAAATCGTTATCCAAAGAAAAAGCCGGTATTCTGATTCAATTCAGTACACCGAAAGAAGGATGGCTCTATGAAAACTTTGTCACACGCCATCATTGCCCTGTCAAACAAGAAGGTGGTGGCAGCTTTATTTTAGGTGAAAAAGGTAAGGCAGCCGTAGCCAGCGGTGAATGCGACAAGGAATACCAAGGTATGGGGCTGGGTAATGTATTCAACAATTACCTGAAGCAAAAGAGTGTAACCCCGATTATCGCTTATGTATTACTGACGAAATAAGGCATATCAAGCGCACTCCCTGAGGGAAAGTAACGTCCCATAGTGGTCAGTGAGAGCTTTAGTATTCCTCTTCAAGCTACAGGCGCAAATAACAGCAACAGGCTGTTTCATTAGACAAAAAAATAGCACCCAATTAATTGGGTGCTATCTATCAAACAGGCGTTACGACTGACTACTCAGCCATAAATGTTAGCGCGATCGCGCAATTCCTTACCCGGTTTGAAATGAGGAACATATTTGCCTTCCAGTTCCACTTTCTCACCCGTTTTCGGATTACGCCCCACACGCGGTGCACGGTAGTGGAGTGAAAAACTGCCAAACCCACGGATTTCGATGCGATCACCGCTGGCCAGTGTTGTGGCCATCTGTTCCAGCATCTCCTTCACGGCATCCTCAACCACCTTGGCCGGGATATGAGATTGCTGTCCAGCAAGTCTTTCGATAAGTTCAGACTTGGTCATGATTCCTCCAAGCATGTGGTCAGTAAATGCCACGTTAACTTACTACCGTTTGAGGTCAGGCAGCAAGTCGGCTGCCCAACCCACCGTCATTACTCGCCTTTTGCAGCTTTGAACGCTTCAGCCATGGCGTTAGAGAAGTTACCTTCTTCCTGTTTGTTGTTAACAGAAGCGATGGCATCTTTCTCGTCAGCTTCATCCTTAGCACGGATGGACAGGCTAACAACGCGGTTTTTACGATCAACGCCAGTGTATTTGGCTTCGATCTCATCACCCACGTTCAGAACCAGGGTAGCGTCTTCGATACGGTCACGAGAGGCTTCAGAAGCACGCAGGTAACCTTCAACGCCGTCAGCTAATTCAACTGTAGCACCTTTGGCATCAACTGCAGTGACTTTACCTGTAACAATCGCACCTTTCTTGTTAACAGACAGGTAGTTGTTGAACGGGTCTTCAGCCAGTTGTTTCACGCCCAGGGAGATACGCTCACGCTCTGCATCAACCTGCAGAACAACAGCGGCGATTTCGTCACCTTTCTTGTATTCGCGAACGGCTTCTTCGCCAGCCACGTTCCAGGAAATGTCAGACAGGTGCACCAGACCATCGATGCCGCCGTCCAGACCGATGAAGATACCGAAATCAGTGATGGACTTGATCTTGCCTTCTACGCGGTCACCCTTGTTATGGGTTTCAGCGAACTGCTGCCACGGGTTGGCTTTGCACTGTTTCAGGCCCAGAGAGATACGACGACGTTCTTCGTCAATATCCAGAACCATAACTTCCACCACGTCGCCCACGTTAACCACTTTGGACGGATGGATGTTCTTGTTGGTCCAATCCATTTCGGATACGTGTACCAGACCTTCAACGCCTTCTTCGATTTCTACGAAGCAGCCATAATCAGTCAGGTTGGTTACACGACCGGTCAGCTTGGTGCCTTCCGGATAACGTTTAGCGATAGCGACCCACGGATCTTCGCCCAGTTGTTTCAGGCCCAGAGAAACGCGAGTACGTTCGCGGTCGAACTTCAGCACTTTAACAGTGATTTCGTCGCCCACATTGACGATTTCGCTCGGGTGCTTAACGCGTTTCCACGCCATATCTGTGATGTGCAGCAGGCCGTCAACGCCGCCCAGGTCAACGAATGCGCCGTAGTCAGTGAGGTTCTTAACGATACCTTTGACTTCCATGCCTTCCTGCAGGTTTTCCAGCAGTTGATCACGTTCAGCACTGTTTTCAGACTCGATAACAGCACGACGCGAAACGACGACGTTATTGCGTTTCTGGTCCAGCTTGATCACTTTGAACTCAAGCTCTTTGCCTTCCAGATGCAGGGTGTCACGTACCGGGCGAACATCAACCAGAGAACCTGGCAGGAACGCACGAATACCGTTCAGCTCGACAGTGAAGCCGCCTTTTACTTTACCGTTGATAACACCGGTAACAGTGGCCGCTTCTTCGTAAGCTTTTTCCAGCATCAGCCATGCTTCGTGACGTTTAGCTTTTTCACGGGACAGCAGGGTTTCACCGAAGCCGTCTTCTACCGCATCCAGAGCTACGTCAACTTCATCACCAACCTGGATTTCAATTTCACCCTGGGCGTTTTTAAACTGTTCTACCGGAATGGCAGATTCAGATTTCAGGCCGGCATCAACCAGGACTACGTCCTTGTCAATAGCAACGACAACGCCACGAACGATGGAACCCGGACGGGTTTCGATTTCTTTCAGGGATTCTTCAAAGAGTTGAGCAAAAGATTCAGTCATGTTGATAATCTTTGGGTTTTCAAATTTAACGTCCACCTGACATCCTGCCCGATGGGGTTGTTTCACATCCCCGAGGCATCCTTGCGGCGGGGTAAGAAATATAATCAGGACAATTGAGGCAATACCTGACGAACATACGCCAGAGCCTGCTTGACCACTTCGTCCAACGTCATGTGCGTGGAATCGAGCACCAGTGCATCCGGTGCCGGCACCAACGGTGCAACCGAACGGTTACGATCGCGATCATCACGCTCTTTAATCTCGGACAAAAGACGTTCAAAGTTAACATTAAAGCCTTTCGCCTGCAACTGGAGCATGCGACGTTTAGCGCGTTCCTCTGCACTGGCATCCAGAAATATCTTCACCGGCGCATCAGGAAAAACCACTGTTCCCATGTCGCGGCCATCAGCAATCAGCCCTGGCGAATCACGAAACGCGCGCTGGCGGCGTAATAACGCTTCACGTACTCGTGGGAATACCGCCGCCTGCGACGCTGTATTGCCAACCTCCTGAGTGCGGATCTCATTGCTGACATCTTCGCCTTCAAGAATCACTTTAAGTTGCCCATCTTCCGGCACAAATTGCACATCCAGGTGCGATGCTATCGGCACTAACGCCTCTTCAGACGTGATATCAACCTGGTGGTGCAACGCCGCCAACGCCAGCACGCGATAAATCGCGCCGGAATCCAGCAGATTCCATTGCAGTGCATTAGCCAGCGCTTTACACAAGGTCCCCTTGCCAGCACCACCGGGTCCGTCGACCGTAATTACCGGTGCAGTCACCGCCATTTCTCACTCCTTTAAAACCGGGAAATCGCCTGTCATTGCAGACAACATTCATACAGATAATACATGTCGCCATTATACCTTGCTGTGGCAGCAAGCGTGAGATTAAAGGCTTATTACTGCAGAAAATCGGGCAAATATTGTGATACCCAGAGTATAACGCTAAATAATAACGCACAGAGCTCTACTGGCAGATCAGTCCAGCCACTCCGTGCGTTAACGCATTAGCCGTGTTGGCTCAAACGTTCCAGTTGCTGGAAATAATCCGGGAACGTTTTGGCGGTGCATTTAGGGTCAAGGATAGTGACAGGCGTATCTGATAACGCCACCAGAGAGAAGCACATCGCCATGCGGTGGTCATTGTAGGTCCCGATTTCTGCGGCCTTTAGCTGCTTCGGCGGCGTAATACGAATGTAATCATGCCCCTCTTCCACTTCGGCACCGACTTTACGCAGTTCTGTCGCCATCGCCGCCAGACGATCCGTTTCTTTTACGCGCCAGTTGTAGATATTGCGCAGCGTCGTTGTTCCCCCTTCAGCGAACAACGCAGCGGTAGCAATGGTCATCGCCGCATCCGGAATATGGTTCATGTCCATATCAATCGCATGCAACTCACCACGCTGGCATTCGATATAGGCATCCCCCCAACGAACCTGCGCGCCCATTTTCTCCAGCACATCGGCAAAACGGATGTCCCCTTGCACACTGTTGCGACCAACGCCAGTCACACGTACCGTTCCGCCCCGAATAGCGGCAGCCGCCAGGAAATAGGAAGCAGACGAGGCATCACCTTCCACCAGATAATGCCCTGGTGATTGGTAATGCTGATTACCGGCAACCACAAACGTCTGGTAATTATTATTGGTAACCGTAATACCAAAGGTTTGCATCATATGCAGGGTAATGTCGATATAGGGTTTGGAAACCAGATCGCCCTTGATGGTGATCTGCGTATCCTGTACTGCCAGCGGTGCTGTCATCAGCAGTGCAGTCAGAAACTGGCTTGATACAGAACCATCTACGCTAATTTCGCCGCCCTGAAAGCCCCCCCGCAAACGCAACGGCGGGTAGTTTTCCTGCTCCAGATAATCGATACGAGCGCCGCCCTGGCGTAACGCATCCACCAAATGGCCGATCGGTCGCTCTTTCATGCGCGGCTCACCAGTCAGCACGATATCGCCATCTGTCAGGCATAGCGCTGCCGCCAGTGGACGCATCGCCGTTCCGGCATTTCCCAAAAACAACTCCAGTGGTGCAGACGCAGTGAACGCACCGCCCAGTCCCACAATGTCACACTCCGTACGACTGGCAGACAAATGATATTCAACGCCCAGAGCACTCAGGGCATTGAGCATATGGCGCACATCATCGCTATCCAGCAGATTAGTCAGCCGCGTTGTCCCTTTCGCCAACGCCGCTAACAGCAAAGCGCGGTTAGACACACTTTTAGAACCCGGCAAATTAATAGTGCCGTCAATTAATGAGATCGGTTGTAGGGTCAGGGATTCCTGCATGTGAAACATGTTCTCCAAAAGTTTACATAAAAACCCCGGCCAGATAACCGGGGTTTTAAATAAAAAACAGCACGCTATCGCGCTCTATTTATTACGTTTTATCACGTTATCAGCCGTGACGGCGCTCGAAGTCTGCCATGAACTCCGTCAGTGCTTCTACACCACTCAGCGGCATAGCATTGTAGATAGATGCACGCATACCGCCCACAACACGATGGCCTTTCAGCGCATGCAACCCGGCAGCCTGAGCTTCCTGCAGGAATACCGGATCCAACGCGGCATCGGCCAACTGAAATGGCACGTTCATACGCGAACGGCTGCCCGGGACAACATCATTACGATAAAAATCGCTGCCATCAATGGCGGAATACAGCAGATCGGCCTTCGCCTGATTGCGTTTTTCCATCTCCAAAAGGCCACCCTGCTCTTTCAGCCACTTGAACACCATGCCGGATAGATACCAGGCAAATGTCGGCGGCGTGTTAAACATGGAGTCGTTATCAGCCAGAATTTTGTAATCCAGAATCGACGGCAATTCACGGCGAGCCTTGCCGAGCAGGTCATCCCGCACAATAACCAGCGTCAGGCCAGCTGGCCCTACGTTTTTCTGTGCACCAGCATAAATGACGCCGTAACGGCTCACATCCAGCGGACGCGACAAAATACTGGAAGAGTAGTCCGCCACCACAATTTTATCGCCAAAATCCGGCTCTTCTTCGATGGCCAGACCGTCGATAGTTTCATTCGGGCAGTAGTGCACGTAAGCGGCATCATCCGACAGCGCCCATTCGCTCATCGGTTTAACACCGCGCAGACCATCAACGCGGGTTTTCACGTCAATAACGGTCGGTGTGAGATATTTCTCAGCTTCTTTAACCGCGCTGTGCGCCCAGTACCCGCCATCAATATAATCCGCGTGGGTTTTCTCTCCCAGCAGGTTGAGCGGAACCGCCGCAAACTGGGCACGGGCACCACCATGACAGAACAAGACCTTGTAATTCGAGGGGATTTTCAGCAAATCACGCAAATCCTGTTCAGATTCGCTGGCCACCTGCATGAATTCTTTGCTGCGGTGGCTGATCTCCATCACCGAGGTACCCAAACCGCGCCAGTTGCACAGTTCTTGTTCTGCTCGACGTAATACTTCTACCGGTAACATGGCCGGACCAGCACTAAAATTAAAAACCTGAGTCATTTCCCTTCACCACATATCAATAGCGACCTGTCTACGTCGCATCAGTTTACCTTGCTATCGGTTTTATCATTCGTCTTTCTTGCCTGCAACGCTTATTGCCCTGATGTCTGAAAACTTGCGTACTCCCCCGCCAGTTACCGTTTATGTTATGTCAACGTTGCATCGTCACCGGGAAGCGCCGCGCAATACACAACATGCGGGATAGAGTCAGTACACAAAACCACGTATGATGCAGCCTCCTCATCACATATTCAGGTTCGAACCATGACCCAAACGTTTATCCCAGGCAAAGACGCCGCCCTGGAAGATTCCATCGCCCGTTTTCAACAACAACTCCTCGACCTGGGGTTTAACATCGAAGAAGCCTCCTGGCTGAACCCGGTGCCCAACGTCTGGTCGGTACATATCCGCGACCGCGACTGCGCACTGTGCTTCACCAATGGCAAAGGCGCTACCCGAAAAGCGGCGCTGGCTTCCGCATTGGGTGAGTACTTCGAACGTCTGTCCACCAACTACTTTTTTGCTGATTTCTATCTGGGACAGCACATCGCCAAAGGTGACTTCGTACATTACCCCGACGAGAAGTGGTTTCCGCTTCCTGAAGATGACAGCCTGCCGGAAGGCATTCTGGATGAGCGGTTACACGCTTTCTACGACCCGGAGCAGCAACTGGTCGCCAGCGATCTTATCGATCTGCAATCCGGCAACCACGATCGTGGTATCTGCGCCCTGCCATTTACCCGCCAGTCTGACCAGCAGACGGTTTACATCCCGATGAACATCATCGGTAATTTGTACGTGTCGAACGGTATGTCGGCAGGCAATACCCGCAATGAAGCACGTGTTCAGGGGTTGTCAGAAGTATTCGAACGTTATGTGAAGAACCGTATTATCGCCGAGTCCATCAGCCTGCCATCGATCCCGGCTGAAGTGTTATCACGTTACCCTGGCGTCGTGGAAGCCATTGCCACACTGGAACAGGAAGGCTTTCCAATATTTGCCTATGATGCCTCACTCGGCGGTCAGTATCCGGTTATCTGCGTCGTGCTGTTCAACCCGGCTAATGGCACCTGCTTTGCGTCATTCGGCGCACACCCAGATTTTGGCGTAGCGCTTGAGAGGACCGTGACCGAATTGCTGCAGGGCCGTGGGCTGAAAGATCTGGACGTGTTCACGCCGCCGACATTCGATAATGAGGAAGTTGCCGAACACACCAATCTGGAAACCCATTTTATCGATTCCAGCGGTCTTATCTCCTGGGATTTGTTTAAAAATCAATCAGATTATGACTTCGCCGACTGGGATTTCAGCGGCACTACCGAACAAGAATTCGCGACACTGATGGCCATCTTCAACAAAGAAGATAAAGAAGTGTATATCGCGGATTATGAACATCTCTCAGTGTATGCCTGCCGTATTCTGGTGCCGGGCATGTCGGATATCTATCCGGCAGAAGATCTGCTGCTGGCAAACAACAGTATGGGTGTGCATCTGCGCGAAACACTACTGTCCTTGCCGGATAGCCAGTGGGAAAAAGAAGACTATCTGGCATTACTGCAGCAGTTTGACGATGAAGGCCTGGATGATTTTACCCGTGTGCGCGAATTGCTAGGCATAGCAACCGGTAAAGACAACGGCTGGTTCACATTGCGTATTGGCGAGCTGAAATCCATGCTGGCACTGGCAGGCGGCGATCTGGAGCAAGCACTGAGCTGGGCCGAATGGTCACTGGATTTCAACCAGTCGGTCTTCTCTGCGGCGCGCGGTAATTATTACCGTTGCCTGCAAACATTGCTGCAACTGGCTCTGGAACCTGAACGAGACCCTGCTCAATACTACGATGCCTTTGTCCGTATGTACGGCCAGGATGCCGTCGATGCTGCCAGTGCGGCGATTGCCGGCGAGCAATGCTTCTATGGCTTGTTCACCGTTGATGCCGATTTGAAAGCACTGCCCGCTCATCAGTCGCTGCTGGCAGCCTATGAAAAATTGCAGCGCGCTAAACGTGCACACTGGCAGGTGAAGTAAGCATTATCGCAGCAGACCGGATGACGCTATCGTTATCCGGTTGCTGTTTGCGACACAGGCCACAACGTATCAGACAGGCTATGCGTTTACACCCACAAGTTGACTTGCAAAATAACGCACTCACATGTTGAACAACACCACGAACTGGTATGCAAATCGAAGCCTATTGATAGGCAAGTAAGCGCGCCAACACCGTTGCAACGTGCGGAATGACAGGGATATGACCTATTTTTATGCCAGTTCATCTGCCCTGCCAATCTATAGTCGCCCAATATACCGATTAACCACATATTTTTTATGGTTAATTTGAAGTGCACCGAAATGACTTTTATAAATTCGTTATTGTTATCGAATGGTAAATGGCAAATTAAATAATATAAACTTGAAATATGATATCACTACAAAGACTTATTTTATTTAACGTCATACGGGCTAATTTCAACCCATAATTCAACTGTTTTGATAATTTTTAAAAAAAATTTTCTGCATAAAAAACAATATGATATGCGTTAAATCACTCCAAAACCTCCTCCTGATCAGCCTAATAAATTCCAGCGGTATGATCCACGTCAAATTATGGCGAATAACCCTTTGTTAGTATCTCACCGTAGATAATTTTTAAGAGAGAGTTAGTGTGAAAGCTGACAACCCCTTCACCTTGTTATTACCACCGGCGATGGCGAAAGTCGCAGAAGATGCCGGTGTGTATAAAGCAACAAAACAACCGCTTACTACGTTTTTTCTGGCGATCACTGCTGGCGTATTTATTTCAATCGCCTTCGTCTTTTATATCACGGCTACCACCGGTTCCTCATCCATGCCGTATGGGATGGCTAAACTGGTAGGAGGCATCTGCTTCTCCCTAGGGTTGATGCTAGTGGTTGTCTGCGGTGCTGATTTGTTCACATCGACAGTGCTGATTGTTATCGCTAAAGCTAGCGGGCGTATTACCTGGAAACAGCTAGGATTAAATTGGCTCAATGTCTATGTCGGCAACCTGATTGGCGCGTTGTTTTTCGTTGCGTTGATGTGGTTTTCCGGTGAGCACATGGTGGCAAATGGTGCCTGGGGCCTGAATGTACTGCAAACAGCTAACCACAAACTGGAACATACGTTTGTTGAAGCGTTATGTCTTGGGATACTGGCAAACCTGATGGTCTGCCTGGCTGTTTGGATGAGCTATTCTGGCCGTACGCTGACTGACAAAATGCTGGCAATGATTCTGCCTGTCGCGATGTTCGTCGCCAGCGGTTTCGAGCACAGTATCGCCAACATGTTCATGATCCCGATGGGGATTGTGGTTAAGAATTTCGCTCCAGAAACTTTCTGGCACGCCATCAGCATGACGCCGGGCCAGTTTGAACACTTGACCATCAGCAACTTTATTGTCGACAACCTGATTCCTGTCACGATCGGCAACATTATTGGTGGTGGACTGCTGGTAGGCTTGACCTATTGGGTCATTTATTTGCGCGGTGGGGATCAGCACTAAGCTGCTGTCGGCCGCAACGTCGGGTTATAAAAATCCAAATCAAAGGTAGGTGTAATATGACCGAACTTAATCAGAAACTCGCCCAGGCTTGGGAAGGTTTTAGCAAAGGCGAATGGCAGAATGGCGTCAACGTACGTGACTTCATTCAGAAAAACTACACGCCGTATGAAGGTGACGAAACCTTCCTGGCCGGTGCTACCCCGGCAACCAGCTCCCTGTGGGACAAGGTAATGGAAGGCATCAAGCAGGAAAACCGTACCCATGCGCCGGTTGATTTCGATACCGACGTTGCTGCCACCATCACTTCTCACGATGCCGGCTATATCAATAAAGGCCTGGAAAAAATCGTTGGTCTGCAGACTGATGCTCCGCTGAAACGTGCGATTATCCCGTTCGGTGGTATCAAAATGGTTGAAGGTTCCTGTGAAGTTTACGGTCGTAAACTGGATCCGCAACTGAAAAAAATCTTCACTGACTACCGCAAAACCCACAACCAGGGTGTGTTCGACGTTTATACTCCGGACATCCTGCGCTGCCGTAAATCCGGTGTATTGACCGGTCTGCCTGACGCATACGGCCGTGGTCGTATCATCGGTGACTACCGCCGTGTTGCGCTGTACGGTATCGACTACCTGATGGCAGACAAATTCGCCCAGTTCACTTCTCTGCAATCCAAACTGGAAAACGGTGAAGATCTGGAAGCGACCATCCGTCTGCGTGAAGAAATTGCCGACCAGCACCGCGCACTGGGTCAGATCAAAGAAATGGCTGCCAAATACGGTTGCGACATTTCCGGTCCGGCAACAAACGCTCAGGAAGCCGTACAGTGGACCTACTTCGGTTATCTGGCTGCGGTTAAATCTCAGAACGGCGCAGCAATGTCCTTCGGTCGTGTATCCACATTCCTGGATGTCTACATCGAGCGCGATCTGAAAGCAGGTAAAATCACCGAACAGGAAGCCCAGGAACTGGTCGACCACCTGGTGATGAAACTGCGTATGGTGCGTTTCCTGCGTACCCCGGAATACGATGAACTGTTCTCCGGCGACCCGATTTGGGCAACGGAATCTCTGGCTGGTATGGGTCTGGATGGCCGTACGCTGGTTACCAAAAACAGCTTCCGTTTCCTGAACACCCTGTACACCATGGGGCCGTCTCCGGAACCGAACATGACCATCCTGTGGTCTGAAAAACTGCCGCTGAACTTCAAGAAATTCGCCGCTAAAGTGTCTATCGATACCTCTTCTCTGCAGTACGAGAACGATGATCTGATGCGTCCGGACTTCAACAACGACGATTACGCTATCGCTTGCTGTGTAAGCCCGATGGTTGTCGGTAAACAAATGCAGTTCTTCGGTGCTCGCGCTAACCTGGCGAAAACCATGCTGTACGCTATCAACGGCGGTGTCGACGAAAAACTGAAAATGCAGGTTGGCCCGAAATCCGAACCGATCAAAAGCGATGTGCTGAACTTTGACGAAGTGATGGAACGTATGGATCACTTCATGGACTGGCTGGCTAAACAGTACGTTACCGCGCTGAACATCATCCACTACATGCACGACAAATACAGCTACGAAGCATCGCTGATGGCTCTGCATGACCGTGACGTGTTCCGTACTATGGCATGTGGTATCGCAGGTCTGTCTGTTGCAGCTGACTCCCTGTCTGCCATCAAATATGCCAAAGTCAAACCGGTTCGTGACGAAAATGGTCTGGCTGTAGACTTTAACATCGAAGGCGAATACCCGCAGTTCGGTAACAACGACCCGCGTGTTGATGACCTGGCTTGTGACCTGGTTGAACGTTTCATGAAGAAAATTCAGAAACTGAATACCTACCGTGGCGCTACCCCGACTCAGTCCGTACTGACCATCACCTCCAACGTGGTATACGGTAAGAAAACCGGTAACACTCCGGATGGTCGTCGCGCTGGTGCACCGTTCGGACCGGGTGCTAACCCGATGCACGGTCGTGACCAGAAAGGTGCCGTTGCCTCTCTGACTTCAGTCGCTAAACTGCCGTTCGCCTACGCAAAAGATGGTATCTCTTATACCTTCTCTATCGTGCCGAACGCACTGGGTAAAGACGATGACGTGCGTAAAACCAACCTGGCAGGTTTGATGGATGGTTACTTCCACCACGAAGCGTCTATCGAAGGTGGTCAGCACCTGAACGTCAACGTGATGAACCGTGAAATGCTGCTCGACGCGATGGAAAACCCGGAAAAATATCCGCAGTTGACCATCCGTGTATCAGGTTACGCCGTTCGCTTTAACTCGCTGACTAAAGAACAGCAGCAAGACGTTATTACCCGTACTTTCACTCAGTCCATGTAATTACATGTCTGTCTGAAAAGGCGTAAACTAAAGGCTCCACATCGGTGGGGCCTTTTTATAACGGGTATCCAGCTCGCTTTCTTTGTGGGCCGCCGCAGCGGCGCTAAAGATTTCTTCCGGAAATTTTTTCACCACTCCTGCCGAAATAAATCAGAACCTGTTTTGTCAGCCTGCTCTCATCGGCTGGCAGGCTGACAAAACAGATTCGACGCCGAACAGCGTGGTGTAGCCCTCCGTGCTACCCTGTTGTTACTGCGCTCATTGCAGGCCGTTATTTCCCGGCCCAACCTGGAGAAACCTCGCATGTCAGTTATTGGTCGCATTCACTCTTTCGAATCCTGTGGCACCGTAGACGGCCCCGGTATTCGCTTCATCACCTTTTTCCAGGGGTGTTTGATGCGTTGCCTCTACTGTCACAATCGTGATACCTGGGATACCCACGGCGGTAAGGAAATCACGGTGGAAGAGTTGATGAAGGAAGTGGTGACCTATCGCCATTTTATGAATGCGTCCGGCGGTGGAGTAACGGCATCAGGCGGTGAGGCTATTCTGCAGGCTGAATTCGTGCGCGACTGGTTCCGTGCCTGTCATGAGCAAGGGATTAATACCTGTCTGGATACCAACGGTTTTGTGCGGCGCTACGACCCGGTGATTGACGAACTGCTGGATGCCACCGACCTGGTTATGTTGGATCTCAAGCAGCTTAACGACGAAATACACCAAAATCTGGTAGGGGTATCCAATCACCGTACTCTGGATTTCGCTCGCTATCTTGCTAAACGCAACCAACGTACCTGGATTCGTTATGTGGTGGTACCTGGCTGGAGTGATGACGATGCCTCCGCTCATTTGCTGGGCGAGTTTACCCAAGGAATGAGTAATATCGAGAAGATCGAGCTATTGCCCTACCACGAATTAGGCAAGCACAAATGGACAGCGATGGGCGAGGAATACAAGCTGGATGGCGTGAAGCCACCTAAAGCCGACACAATGGATCGCGTGAAGTCCATTCTGACCAGTTACGGCCACAAGGTGGTGTATTAATCGGTAAACACCACCGTTCAAGACAGGGATAACCATCCTGCCTTGCTGACCAGCCAGAGTGCGTCATCTGCTGACTCACTCTGGCTGGCAATCGCCACCATGTCCCTCTTTCCCCATTCGCTGACCTATCCAGCTTGCATCGCCAGCAAGCACCGCAATATTCCTCGCTCATCATGTAAGTATCCCGGTAAACCGAACCATTCACTTTTAGAGATCTTCCGACATACTGATTATGTCCCGTTGAGGAGATCGCCATGCGTAAAGCCCGATTCACCGAACACCAGATCATTGCCGTTCTGAAGTCCGTCGAAGCCGGACGTACCGTTAAGGATGTCTGCCGTGAAGCCGGTATTTCTGAAGCCAGCTATTACAACTGGAAAGCGAAGTTTGGCGGTATGGAAGCCTCTGATATCAAAAAGATGAAAGAGCTGGAGGACGAAAACCGGCGTCTGAAACAGATGTTTGCCGATCTGAGCCTTGAGAATCGGGCATTAAAAGACGTCATCGAAAAAAAGCTTTAAAACCAGCGATAAAGCGTGAGCTCGTCAGTTATCTGACCGCGCAGTTTACGATGAGCATACGCCAGGCATGCAGGACGTTATCGCTGAGCAGGACGGTATTTCGTTATCAGCCGGATACGCAACGTGATGAGCCGGTGATTATGGCACTGACCGCAGCAGCTGAACGCTATCCGCGATATGGATTTAAAAAGCTTTTTCAGGTGCTTCGCAGGCAGGGCAATATCTGGAACCATAAAAGAGTTCACCGGATTTACTGCCTGCTGAAACTGAATTTTCGCCGTAAGGGAAAGCAACGTCTGCCGGTGCGTAACCCCGCACCGCTGGTGACGCCGGAAGCACTTAACCAGAGCTGGTCGATAGATTTTATGCATGATGCGCTGGTCTGTGGCAGGCGCTTTCGGACCTTTAATGTGGTAGATGACTTTAACCGCGAGGCTCTCGCGATAGAAATCGACCTGAATATCCCGGCGCAGCAGGTAGTCAGAGTACTGGACAGGATCGTGGCAAACCGTGGTTATCCGCTGAAACTGCGGATGGACAATGGCCCAGAGCTAATATCACTGACTCTGGCGCAGTGGGCTGAAGAGCATGGCGTGATGCTGGAATTTATCAAACCGGGAAAACCCACGCAAAATGCCTTCATCGAACGTTTTAACCGGACATACCGGACAGAGATACTGGATTTTTATCTGTTCAGAACATTGAATGAAGCACGGGAAATCACAGAGCGCTGGCTGACGGAATACAACAGCGAGCGGCCTCATGAATCCCTGAATAACCTGACGCCGGAAGAATACCGGCTGATGACTGAAAAACCGGATATCTCAAAAAGTGCATGGAACTAAAACGGGTGTGCTTACAATCACGTGTCACAATCCGAAGCAAGCGCGCGCTATAAAAATAAAGCATGATAACGACCATGTGACAGAGAGCAGCGCGCCACTCAATGAGACAATCTGGAGAAACTCAGGGCACCGTGCATCATCACACTGTGGGGCGTCTACTCGCTACTGATAAAGCGGGAGGTATACACCACAGAAAAAAGACATTGAACACAATGGACTGCGTTCAATGCGAATTGAACCAGCTTATACCCAAAGTAATCACACCCCAGGACAAGCGCTGGCCCACATCGATGCTCGCACGACGCGAGAATAAAGTGATACCGCCAGTACGTCTGCAACCTGAATTACGCTGGGTATTTGTGTTTCAGGGACACACTATGCGGCTCGATAAACTGGAAATTCGTTGGTTGAAACTATTCTGTAAGATTGTTGAGAATAAAGGTATCACCAATGCACAGGACGCCACTGGTCTGAGTCAGCCGGTACTAAGTCACTACCTGTCACGACTAGAAGATACACTAGGGCTCATTCTGTGTGAGCGCGGCCGTGGTGGGTTTTCGCTCACCACAGAAGGCGAACTGGTTTATCAGGAAGCGCGTTCGGTTATCGCAACACTAGATGATTTTGCCAACCGACTGGCTCGTATCAAACATGAGCTGATTGGTGAGGTGCGACTGGGCTGTCTGGATAATATTGTCTCTCATCCAGAGCAAGCCGTTCCGCTGGCCATACGCCGCTTACTTGAGTTGAGCCCCGATGCATCAATGAACCTCTACGTTAGCGACCATCAGTCGCTGATGGAACGGCTGCGCAACGGTGAACTGGATGTCGTGTTGACCGTCCTGCCAGACGATGTGCTACCCGATATTTTCTTCCAGCCAGCCTTTATTGAACACAGCTCATTTTATGCTGCTGCGGAACACGCTGAACGCATTGAACAGGAATGGCGTGACGGCACCCTTAATCCGAAGCGGTTATTGGTTGGCGGCTATGCCATGAACGATATTTGCAAACAACTTGGAGCCGTGGCTAAACAAGGACAACAAAACATTGCCTGTAGCGAGGAAGGTTGCATGCTACTGATTTTAGCCGGCACCCACGTGGGTTTTCTTCCGGACCATTATGCCTCACGCTGGGTACAGGAAGGCGTGCTGACGGCCATTGCGCCGGAAAACCTGCAACTTAACAGTATTTTTTATCTGGTGCGCAACGCCAGACAGCGGTTAAGCCCGGTGGCTGAAGTCCTGTGGAACAACATTGCCGAAATCGGGCGACTCTCGCCAGCATATCGTCGACGCCGACAGTAAGTCAGTCAGCACGGGAGTTACCTCATACCGCCAGCGGTCGGGGGTGATGGTCGGCTTTTTTCAGCAGAATAATCAAATACCCCAGCGATACCGCTGCAATCAGCACAAACAGTAGCTGGTCGGAATAGGTCTGCATCAGCATGGCGGCAAGACTCGGTCCGCACAGGCTGCCAATGGTGTAACTGAGCAATAATGCCTGATTCATGGCGACCAGTTCATTGGGCGCCACCTTCTCGCAAGCCCAAGACATCGCCACCGGATAAAGGGTAAACCCGGCAGCGCCAAGCAAAAACAGTGACGACGCCATGCTATATCGCCCCGGAAGCAGTATCGCCAGCGAGCCGAGGATCACGGCAAACACCAGCACCCGCAGCACCAGCAATCTACCGTAGCGATCCGCCATCCGCCCGACGGGCCACTGCCCGAGAATGCCCGCGCTGATTAATAACGCCATCCAGTAACCGACGCTGGCATCACTCATCCCCTGATGAGCCAGATACAGCGGCATCAAGCCGTACAACGATCCCAGAATGATCCCGGAAATGACACACCCTTGAATCCCCAGCCGGGCGGTACGATAACGTAACATCCGCCAGACGTTGACACGGTGCGTAACGGGCTGAGGGGGTGGGATGCGGGCAAACAGTAATGGCAGTGCAGCCAGCAGCACCAACGCCACCAGCCAGGGCAGAATACTGAACAGTGCGGTAGACACCATGCTCAGGAGCAACTGCCCAACAACGCTGCCCAAATAGTAGGCCATCATGTACGCAGCCAGCAGTTGCCCTCGATTGAGCGCATTACCGCTGCACAGCAGCGCGCTTTCTACTACGACCCAAATCAGCGCACAGGCAATCCCGGCAACAAAGCGCCACAGAATCCAGCTCCCGATGTCCGGCGATAATGCTAACGCCGCCGTCGCACCGCCAAACATCAGTACGGCCAGATAGTAACTGCGATTAAAACCGCCGTATCGAATTAGCCTGCCTGCCACCAACGTACCGACCAAATTCCCACTGAAATAGGCTGACCCTACAACGCCTACCTGCCAGACCGGCAATTGACGATCATTAAGCCATAACGGCACCAGCGTATTTAACACTGCCAGGCAAACAGTAAGCAGCAACAGCCCACAGAGCAACAGCAGAACCGGGCGTGTATAGGTTGACATGGAAAGGCGAACCGAAAAGAGAGGATATTTTGGGCGCATCATGCCACTGACAATGGCAAAGTCAATTGCCTTCTCACCGGCTGTCGCACATTTTGTCCATGCCACCCGATTCGCAGCCAATGCTGCACCTTTACAGGCATATCAACGCCGTGCGACTCGTTTCCATTCCAGGTTATTACCGAACCACTCCGCCAGAAAATCTACCAATGCTCGTAACGCTGGCGACATTCTCTCACGCGAGTGATACACGGCGTAAATATCCAACTCTTGCGGCTGTGATTCCGGGAATAGTGCAATCAGCCGTTTACTGGCGATCAGGTCGGTAACGGAATAGACCGGTTGTAAACTCACTCCGGCACCATTTAACGCTGCTTCCAGCAGCACCAGCGAATCATTGGCACTGAAACTACCGCTGACCGGTACCGCTATCGCATCGCCTTTACGGGTAAACTGCCACAGGCTCTTACCGAAGAACGAATAGGTCAGGCAATTATGTACGGCCAGATCTTCCACGCGCTGGGGCGTACCGTGCGTAGCCAGATACGAAGGTGACGCACACACGACCGACGGGCAGCCTCCCAACCGACGGGCAATTAACCCGGAATCTAACTGATTGGTAATGCGAATCGCCAGGTCGATGCGTTCTTCAATAAGATTCAGAGTATGGCTTGCGACCTGCAGGTCAACCGCCGTTTTGGGATAACGCAGCAGATAAGTCGTAATAGCTGCAACCAACGTCGCCTGCGCCAGTGACGGAGAACAGGTCAATCGCAGTAAACCCGCAGGCTCCTTCCTGCCTTTGGCTGGCATATCGAGTTTGTGCGATACAGCCAACAACTCACGGCAGTGCTGCAACACCGTTTCGCCCTCATGGGTCAGGCTCAGTTGCCGGGTACTGCGATGCAATAATCGAGCTTCTGCCCAACGTTCCATTTCAGCCAGGTAGCGGGTCACCATCGCGCGGGACATCTCCAACGCGTCGGCAGCCCCAGTCAGGCTCCCTTGTTCAGTGATGGTGACAAATACCTGAGCGGCGGTGATTCTATCCATTATTTGTCCGATTTATGCAACAAAGCTGACTGAAAGTGAGGATTTTTCTTTATAAAAATGAAACTTATCATGGCGCCCTCTCATTCAGAAAGGAATATTACCCATGTTAAAACGCACCCTGCTTGCCACGCTGTTAGCGTCTATGGCGTTTTCCGCTTCCGCCGCACTAAAAATGGAAGTCTATAACCCCGGAGAAAAATCCCTTTTCCCAGTGTCGTCTGAAATCATCACCGGGGAACATGACGCCTTACTTATTGATGCCCAGTTCCAACGTAACGACGCCGAAAACCTGGTGGCAAAAATCCGCGCTACCGGAAAAAAACTGAAGACCATCTACATCAGCCATCATGATCCGGATTTCTATTTTGGTCTGGATGTCTTGAAAGCGGCCTTCCCTGATGCACAGATTGTGGCCACACCACAAACTATCGCGGCCATCAATGCGACCAAAGACAAGAAAGTGGCTTACTGGGGCCCCATCCTGAAAGAAAATGCACCGAAGCAGGTCGTCATTCCACAGGCCCTGACCACCGATCACCTGACGCTTGAAGGCAGCAATATCGATATCATGGGTCTGAAAGGCGCAACGCCGGACCGAACCTTTGTCTGGGTTCCGTCACTGAAGGCAGTCGTCGGCGGCGTGCAAACCTCGGCCAATATTCATGTATGGGTCGCAGATACCCAAACTATCGCCTCACGTCAGGCGTGGTTGAGCGATCTGGATACTATCGATAAGCTCAAACCAACCACGGTAGTACCAGGCCACTACCTGCCTAACAAAGATGGCACATCGCCCTGGTCACTACAGAATGTGAGTTTTACCCGGAATTACCTGAAAACCTTCGAGAAAAACATTCCATTGTCAGCAAATAGCACTGCGCTGGTTGATGCAATGAAAGGTGCTTACCCGGACCTTGGTGAAGCAGCATCGCTGGAACTGAGCGCCAAGGTCATCAAAGGCGAAATGCAATGGCCTTAATATTCACCTGATAGTATCCGTGGTTGCCGCGACACGGCTTGCCTTAGTGCCGGCGGTGGGGGACTTTTCTTTCAGGTTTGCGATCTATGATCGCAGAACCGGAAGGATAAAATGACGCCACCGCCTGCTAACTCTCAGGAAATAGACAATAATTAAGATAGAGCGTCACACAGGTAGTCATAGCAGGCCACTCTGGCAATTGCTCGGGAAGGTTTGTGGCGCGATAACCAGTCTCTTTCCCTTTGCTGATGTGCCCTACCTATCGGGCAACATACGGAGCGTATGAATGAACAGGCTACACTACATCTTCGATCCTCTGTGCGGTTGGTGTTACGCCGCAGCGCCGTTAATCCATGCAGCTCGCAAAATTGAAGGGCTGCCTGTTGTGCTGCATGCTGGTGGTATGATGACCGGACCGAACCGGCGGCGCATCACACCGGAATGGCGGGATTACGTTCAGCCGCACGATCGTCGCATTGCTCAGATGAGCGGACAGCCATTCGGTGATGGTTATTTCAATGGACTACTGTGGGATGTCACCGCAACGCTGGATTCAGAACCCCCCACAACGGCGATTCTGGCAGCCGAGGAGCTCGGTGGCCGGGGGATTGATTTACTTGAGCGTTTACAGCGTGCCCATTATGTTGAAGGACTTTGCATCTCCGAAACATCGGTACTACTGAAAATGGCGGTGGAAATCGGTTTGCCGCTGGAAGACTTTGAAAACGCCTGCATACACTGGCGTGGTTTACCCACCCGTAAACACATTGAGGAAAGCCGCCAGTGGCTAACCCAATCAGGCGGTGCCGGTTTCCCCACCATCGTTTTCGCAGTAGACGATATTTTTACCACGTTGAATATCGCGCCCTGGCTGGGACGAGCAGACGACTGGCATAACTACCTGCTCAAACTGGTGGAAGAAAATCAGTAGCCCACCTTCAACCCGCTATTTCATGACCAATGCCATCAGAAACAGCGGGTTGCCCCAGCCCAGGCGAGGCATCTGATTTTTCTTTTTTCGCCGGGCACGATATGGGATGGTAGTCCTTTCATCAGAAAAGCACACAGGGCGACCCTCATGATTCGAGTTCATCATCTCAATACCTCGCGCTCGCAGCGGATTTTATGGCTTCTGGAAGAGTTGGATGTCCCGTATGAGGTGATCAATTACCAGCGTAATAAAGCCACGATGCGCGCACCAGCCTCGTTACGTGATATTCATCCGCTGGGGAAAGCGCCGGTCATTGAACACAATGGTAACGTTCTGGCAGAAACGGGACTGATTCTGGAATATCTGGTTGCGACATTTGGCCCGTATCTGGCGCCTTCCCCTGATAGCCCGGATTTCTGGCGTTACCGGTACTGGATGCACTACGCTGAGGGCTCGTTAATGTCGGCCATGTTACTCAAACTGGTGGCTTACAAGATGGGTCCGTTCGGCTGGCCAATCCGTAATATGGTCAACACCCAATGCAACCTGCATTACGATTTTCTGGAACAAGAAGCGGCAACCTCCCGCTGGCTGGCCGGTGATGCTTTCTCAGCAGCGGATATCATGATGGGATTCCCGTTAGATATCGCCGCTCAACGCGGTTGGCTCTCACCTTCCCGCCCTCATCTGTGGCGTTTACTGGAAGCAATGCGGGCTCGACCGGCCTGGCAACGAGCTGCACGATACGGCTAAAGCATTCACCAGACACCACACACATCAATCCCCCCCTGTTCACAGACAGTGGTCGGGGGGTATGATTCAATACGGATTAATAAAAAAGCGCCTTCTCCGTCTGGATTAACTGAAAACGCCACTGCCAGTCCTGTAGGGTAATGTGTGTTAACCGAGCCACCCCCTGATAGAACGGATGGCAGCAATGGCGTTCCAGTAAATCCAGATAACGCATCGACCACGGTAGCAAATGTTCGCTAAGCAGTTCCGGCAGGCTGTCCGGCTGATTTTCCGCACACCACGCTGCCAGCATCAGCATCAACCCAATGTGATCTTCCGGTTCATGGCGATCACAACGCGGCTCAATCCCCAACTCCCGCAGCCAGCGCCGCAGCGCCAGTGTCGAATCACCAAACAACACGTTTTGCCTGTCAAGGTATACCGACCCCCAGGGGGGTACGGGCATGCCTTCATCACCACTGAGCCATCGCTTCCAGGCAAGCGATAACCGCTCATCGTAACCGGGTTGTAACCCGCTATGAATTTGTCGGGCAACAATGGCAATATCGGCCTGGTTACCACACGGCCATGTCTGCTGCCACGCGGAGTGCCTCAGCCGTTCAATCAACGCGACATTGTGTTCATCATCAGGTGCGTAATAGAGTAGCGCGCCCAATAAGCGCCCGGTCAGACTAACAATATGTTGTGGCATAAATCACCTCGCTGGCTCAATCCTCAGGAGTTTTCCCCTTGTTCTCATCGTGCTGCCCTTGCCTTTCTTCTTGTGAAAACGGCTCGGTCATTACAATGACAAAAAACTTAGAACCCGATGAGCCAGAGCTCCATAAGAGGATGCCTGAATCCTCTTATCAACGTCGTGATCGGCACGGAATCAGACAATTCCACACCGCGTCATCATGCCAGGATGAATTTCAAAAGATAAAAAAAGCGCCCCGAAGGGCGCTTTAACGAGAACGTTGAAATAGGCGAGGGTTAGCCAATAAACTGCGCACCGTTCATGTACGGACGCAGCACTTCTGGCACTTCGATCCGGCCGTCGGCTTGCTGATAATTTTCCAGCACCGCCACCAGCGCACGCCCAACCGCCAGACCAGAGCCGTTCAGGGTATGTACCAGCCGGGTTTTCTTATCACCTTTGCTGCGGCAACGCGCTAGCATACGGCGGGCCTGAAAATCCCCACAGTTGGAACAGGAGGAAATTTCACGGTAAGTATTCTGCGCAGGCAGCCAGACTTCCAGATCGTAGGTTTTGCAAGCACCAAAGCCCATGTCGCCGCTACACAGCAATACTTTGCGGTAAGGAAGTTTCAGCAGTTGCAGCACTTTCTCTGCATGACCAGTCAGTTCTTCCAGCGCCTGCATAGAGTCTTCGGGGCGGACAATCTGCACCATTTCCACTTTATCAAACTGGTGTACACGTATCAGACCACGCATATCCCGGCCATACGACCCGGCCTCAGAGCGGAAACACGGTGTATGTGCGGTCATTTTGATCGGCAGAGATTCTTCATCCAGAATCTCATCACGCACCAGGTTGGTCAGCGGGACTTCCGCGGTTGGGATCAACGCATAGTTGCTGCTGTCCGCTTCTTCTTCCAGCGGGCGAGTATGGAACAAATCCTCTTTAAACTTAGGCAACTGCCCCGTGCCATACAACGTGGCATGGTTAACCAGATAAGGAACATACGCTTCTTCATAGCCATGTTCAGCGGTATGCAAGTTGAGCATGAACTGCGCTAGCGCACGATGTAACCGGGCAATCTGACCCCTCATCACCGAAAAACGAGACCCCGTCAGTTTTACCCCGAGCGCCATGCTCAGGCCGCCGGTCAGCTCCCCTAAATCGACATGGTCACGCACTGGAAAATCAAACTGACGTGGTTCACCCCAACGCATAACTTCCTGATTTTCAGAATCATCTTTACCCAACGGTACACAGTCATCCGGCATATTGGGAATAGTCAGTGCAATACTCTGGATCTCATTCTGAATCTGTTCCAGCTCAACTTTAGCAGCATCCAGTCTTTCACCCAGCGTATTCACTTCTCGGCGCAATGGCTCAATATCTTCCCCACGCGACTTGGCCGCTCCGATCTCTTTCGATCGGGAGTTACGTTCTGCCTGCAAATTTTCTGTTTCGACCTGAAGCACTTTGCGGCGTTCTTCTAGTTTACGCAGTGCTTCCACATCCAGTTTAAAATTTCGGCGAGCCAGTAATTTTTCGGCAACTGCGTCTAGCTCATTACGCAGCAAGTTGGGATCGAGCATGCTAGTCCTGTGCTTGTATTATTAAGGGGATATAGATAATGCAGGGTGCCGGTGGCGGCCCCCTGCAGCAGAAAATCTCGCAATAACCTTACCGCAACGTTAATGCTAGCGGTAGCGTTTTGTCGGGCTATTTTGATCCTGAGCAGCGAGCCAGGCCAGCTTTTCACCAATCTTGCCCTCTAAACCACGAGAAGTCGGCTGGTAATAGCGTGTTTCTGCCATTTCAGGGGGAAAATACACTTCGCCAGCGGCGTAAGCGTTAACTTCATCATGCGCGTAGCGGTACTCTGCCCCCAGCCCCATCTCTTTCATCAGGCGGGTGGGCGCATTGCGTAAATGCTCCGGCACATCGTAATCCGGTTTTTCTCGGGCATCACGCATCGCCGATTTAAACGCGGTATACACGGCGTTACTTTTCGGCGCACACGCCAGATACACTATCGCCTGGGCGATAGCCCGCTCGCCCTCCGCCGGGCCGACCCGAGTGAAACAATCCCAGGCGGCTATCGCCACCTGCATTGCCCGCGGGTCGGCATTACCGACATCCTCGGAAGCAATCGCCAAAAGACGCCGGGCAACGTATAGCGGATCGCCCCCAGCAGTGATAATACGGGCATACCAATACAACGCGGCATCCGGTGCCGAACCACGAACCGATTTATGCAATGCCGAAATCAGGTCGTAATAACGATCGCCTTTGTTGTCAAAGCGGGCGCTGCGTTCGCCAGAAACTTCTTTCAGTAATTCCAGCGTCAGCAGGCGACGGCCGGTGGCGTCGACTTCAGCCATATCAGCCATCATTTCCAGCAGATTCAACGAACGGCGCGCGTCGCCGTTAACCAGTTCAGCCAGCAAGCGGCGGGTTTCATCCGGCAACACAATCTGCTGCTCCCCCAACCCACGTTCTTTGTCCTGTAATGCCTGCAACAGTACCTGCTCAATATCGTCGACACTCAATGCCTTGAGCAGATAAACACGTGCGCGCGACAATAACGCCGAATTGAGTTCGAACGATGGGTTTTCCGTGGTAGCGCCAATAAATGTGATGGTGCCATCTTCGATATGCGGTAAAAACGCATCCTGCTGACTTTTGTTAAACCGGTGCACTTCATCCACAAACAGGATAGTACGCCGTCCAGCATCACGGTTCTGACGAGCCCGCTCGATCGCCTCGCGAATTTCCTTGATACCCGACGTTACCGCAGAAATACGCTCGACATCGGCCTGACCGTAATGACCAATCAACTCAGCCAGCGTCGTCTTACCGGTACCGGGCGGTCCCCACAGAATCATGGAGTGAAGCTGCCCGGCTTCAATCGCACGCGGCAACGGTTTGCCTGGCCCCAACAGGTGCTGCTGGCCAATATACTGCGCCAGAGTAACTGGCCGCATTCTTGCGGCCAGTGGCTGAAACTGTTGGCTGGAAAAGTCGAGGGACAGGTTACTCACACACGCCTCACTGACGCTGGTCGTCCACCGCTACGCCTTTCGGCGGCGTAAAACGAAACTTCGCGGCATCCACATCGCCATTCTGCTGGTTCTTCAGCGTATAGGCACTGCGCTGCCCATCCTGTTCGGTGGCGGTAAAACCATGAATCGTGCCATCGCTGCTCACGTTGATAGAAAACCGCTTGAGGTTACCGCTCGCCACCCGGGGGGTCAGATCAAACTCATCCCCTTTCTGACTCACGTTATATTTGCCCCAGTCTTTCGGGTCGTTACGAGTAATCAGAATAAACGGTGTATTACCTGTCGCGTCTTTCACCCAGGTTGCGGTGACTTGTTCCACGAAAGGGTTATAAAACCATAACGTTTTGCCGTCAGACACCAGCGTGCTTTCATCCGGCGACGTGGTTTTCCAGTTGAACAGATTCGGGCGTTTTACCCATAGTTCACCGGCCCCTTCTTGCACTGCCTCACCATCATCCGTCGTGACTTTCTGCGCAAAGCTGGCATGAAAGCTATTCACTTTGCTAAGACGGCTCTGCAAATCACTGGCAGCATCAGCATAGACTGCGCTGGAAACCAGACTGGTGAGCAAACAGCCCGTTATCAACCCTATTTTTATCATACAAAAAATCCTTTGCGTGTTCTTACCGCGACTGCGGCTAACCACAGGCGTCGCGCTCAACCGAACGCGACTCGGCTGGGCGCTACTGTATCCCAGCCGGAAGCGGCATGACAGGCGAATTATCTGTTATCTACGACATTTTACGCTTCTTTGCAGGACGGGTGCAGGAAGCGACATCACCACTGAACATTACTCCATCGGTGGTGGAGCCAGCACCTCACGGTTGCCATTATGGCCGGGGCTGCTGACTATCCCCTGCATTTCCATCTGCTCGACGATACGCGCTGCGCGGTTATAACCGATGCGGAACTGGCGCTGTACCCCAGAAATTGAAGCCCGCCGTTTTTCCACCACGAACGCTACCGCCTGATCGAACAACGGATCCAATTCTTCGTCTCCGTCAAAGCCCAGGCTACCGCCCTCGCCATCGTCATCACCGCTAATAATGCTATCGATATACTCAGGACGGCCACGCGCTTTCCAATCCTGAACCACCGCATGCACTTCCTGATCACGGACAAACGCGCCGTGAACACGAATCGGGATCGACGAGTTGGGCGCCATATACAGCATATCCCCCATGCCCAGCAACGATTCTGCGCCGCCCTGATCGAGGATAGTACGAGAGTCAATCTTGCTTGATACGGTAAAGGCAATTCGGGTCGGGATGTTGGCCTTAATAAGGCCAGTAATCACGTCGACCGACGGACGCTGCGTTGCCAGCACCAGATGTATCCCAGCAGCACGGGCCTTCTGCGCCAGACGAGCGATCAGCTCTTCCACCTTCTTGCCCACTGCCATCATCAGGTCAGCAAACTCGTCAACCATCACCACGATATAAGGCAGTTTCTCCAACACTGGCGGTTGGGTATCCATACTGTCGCCCGGTTTCCAGAACGGATCCGGGATCGGGCGCCCCATCGATTCCGCCTGCATCACACGTTCGTTATAACCGCTGAGATTACGCACGCCCAGTGCTGACATCAGTTTATAGCGACGCTCCATCTCACCCACACACCAACGCAGCGCGTTAGCGGCGTCCTTCATGTCGGTCACTACTTCAGTCAGCAAGTGTGGGATACCCTCGTATACCGACAATTCCAGCATTTTCGGGTCGATCATGATAAAGCGAACATCCGCTGGCGTCGCTTTATACAGCATGCTGATGATCATGGCGTTCACACCAACCGATTTCCCGGAACCGGTGGTACCGGCCACCAGTAAGTGCGGCATTTTCGCCAGATCGGCAACGACTGGCTGACCAGAGATATCTTTGCCCAATACCACAGCAAGCGGCGACGCATTATCACGGAATCGGTCGCAATCCAGCACTTCTCGCAGGAAAACGGTCTGACGGTGGCGGTTAGGCAGTTCAAGCCCCACGTAAGGCTTGCCGGGGATAACCTCGACAATACGCACCGCGACCACCGACAACGAACGCGCCAGATCACGCGCCAAATTGGAAATACGGGCGGCCTTGACGCCAGGGGCTAAATCCAGCTCGAATCGGGTAATCACCGGCCCGGGATGGTAATCCACCACCGTTGCCTTGACGCGGTAATCCGCCAGTCTGGTTTCAATCAAACGCGCCATCTCATCGAGTGCAACGCGATCAACCGGCGCGTCATTCATCGACGGAGGCGTTAGCAGATCCAACGACGGCAATGGCGTTGTCGGCTTTTGCAGCGGTTGATCATTTCGCATCAGGAAGGGATGGATCAGGCTATCCATAATCGACGGCGATGATTCCATTTCCGCAGATTTAGGCTCAACCGACACAGAGGCAGGCTCATCATCCGGGAACGACGCCTGGGCCGAGAGGGTAAACAGCGGCTCCGATGGGCCATCATCCACAAGGTCGGCAAACGGCGAAATGGCAAAAACGCTGTCTTTTGTCTTGGGCACTTCTGTCTGAGGTGCTTCCGCCTGATGTACTGTTGACTGATGTACTGCTGGCTGGCGTGGTGCTTCGGTTTTCAGCACATTGCCAGAGACATAACTGCCTGTGTCTACGGGTGGTTCAGCCACGACGGCACGCGGCACATCCATCTCTTGCGGTTCTGGCTCATGGATTTCACCGTAACGGGAGTGCTGCATGGCAGCGAAATCACGCGCCAGTTGCGCCTGCAATAGCGCATCTTGCGCCTCTTCGTGGTCCGGGTAGGTTTCGCCGTAGCGCTCACGTTGCTGGTCAGCAAAGGCTTGCCGCAATGCTGCTTCCTGGGCCAACGCCTCCTGATCCTCGTCAGCAAAACCTGTCGGTGACGGTTGCGCAGAATGCAGCGATGATTGAGCAGCCAATGCCGCCACCGTATCCGATGGCGTGACACCATCCTGTGCCAGCAGCCCCTCGGGTGCGGTTAGCTCATTTTGCGTAGTTGAATCGATTGTCGGCTGCTCTGCATGGGATGCCTGCGCTCGTTCTGCCTCACGAGCCTGCTGTTCAGCCAGCCGCTGCGAAGGCAGTTTGATACCATAAGATGCCAACTCACGCCGGGTAGGAATGCGTACCGGATTGGGTCGCGGCAATTCCGGCCCCATACCGCGTTTCACCTGCGGATTATTCTCTTCATCTGTGGTGAATGCCGGCATAAACGGCGTCGCACTCTTCGGCTCCGGTTCATTCACTACTGCAGCGACAGTATTGGTAACGGCGGCCACGGTTGTCACTGTTGCGGCTGTTCGGCCAATACGATCGTCTACCTGTAATGTCAGCGGTTGCCAGTCCGGCATGGACTCCGGTAATGATGGCGCAGAGCCGAACGATGAAGACATTACGCCGCCAGAGACTGACGACGGAGGATTCGCGGTCGTCACCGGAGGAACATCCGCTCGCGGAGCAGCTTCCGATGCGAGTTTCACTGACGATGGCACCGAGTACGCGGTCGGTTCTGGCAACGGCGTCATTGCTATCGGTTCAGGATGTGGCTTCAGCACCGGCTCCGCATCAGGCATCGCCGCCGTGTTCTGACTTTGATTTTCCCTCTGCACATCCACTGCTGCCACTGCGGTGCCAGCGACTGGGGTGGCTGGCATATCCGCCTGTACTGATGCAGCCGCCACTGCCGATATGGCCGTCACGGCGGGTGCGGAAAACAGCACGTCATCCTCATCCTCGTCTGCCGAGGGCGGTGCAGACGCAATTAGCACATCGCCTTTATCGGCATGTACGACGTCATGCGCGTGCTCTTCACGCAAACTATCATGACGGGAGGATTCGTGTTTCGCGTCTACGGATTGCTCATCGACATCATCGTCATCGTAAAGGTAGTCATCTTCACGACGACGGCCGGAAAAGAGTGTCAGGCATCCCATGACACCGGCACCGATCTTTTCCGCAATCGTCAACCAGGACCAGCCCGTGAACAGGGTCAACCCTGCCGCCCACACACACAACAAAATCATGGTGCCACCAATATTGTTGAAGCGCGGAATCATTGAGCTGCTGAGCAGGCTGCCTAGTACGCCGCCAGAGGCGAAATAGTAAATGTCGTCTACGTTAAGCGCCGCCAGCCCACAGGAAGTCAGTATCAAAGCCAGTGTGCCGATAAGGCGCAATGAGAGAGCAAAATAATCCAATGTGGCGCGTTGCCCACGCTGGCGATGAACAACCCAGCACAACGAGACCATCACCACAGGAATGGCATACGCCAGCACGCCAAAAACGAAAAACAAGGTATCTGCCAGCCAGGCCCCTACCCCGCCCCCCAGATTATGAATCGGCTCATGCCAGGCAGTCTGTGACCAACTGGGATCCGAAGGGCTGAAACTCAGTAGCGCTACTGCCAGATAAATGGCAAAAAGCACCACGACGATTAACATCGCTTCCAGTAAACGTCGACCCGCGCTGAGTTTTTTCAGCGTGATGTCTTTATCTTCTGTGTATTCCTGGCTCAAGCGTCTCTCCAGGTTCCCTGTAAATGTTTCATGATAAAGCGCCGAGTATCACCCGGCGCCATACTGTACAGATTCACAGGAGTGTAGCTGAATTTATCAGGTTATGCACCCTTGCCGTCAGCGAGTCTTGATGACCAGCCGGTTGCTTTGCTTCACTTCTTCCATCACCACATAGGTACGGGTATCGTTCACGCCCGGCAGACGCAACAGCGTTTCTCCCAGCAACTTACGGTATGCCGACATATCCGGTACACGGGTTTTGAGCAAATAGTCGAAATCCCCGGAAACCAGATGACACTCCTGAATTTCCTCAAGTTTTTGCACGGCTGCGTTGAACTGTTCAAACACATCCGGTGCACCGCGGTTGAGGGTGATCTCAACGAACACCAACAACGACGCATCGAGATAATGCGGATTTAGCAGTGCGGTATAGCCATTAATAAAACCCTGTCGTTCCAGACGCCGAACGCGCTCCAGACACGGGGTTGGCGAAAGGCCGACCCGTTTGGAAAGTTCCACATTGGAGATACGCCCGTCTTTTTGCAATTCGTTCAGGATGTTGCGATCGATACGATCAAGATCTTTTCCCGGACGCTTTTTCGTGTCTACCATTCTTATTGTCTCTCTTCACCCTTCCCTGTTAAACCGCTGTCTCTGACCAACTTCAATGTACCAGAGCCACCCCTAAAGAAGACCCCTGCCTTTTGTAATGTGGTCCTGCTCTGTTCCAACCACGTTTACGGAAACGTTATAAAGATACCGGTTATCAATAACCGGGCCGACGCCGCCGATTCAGACCCTAAACGCATAAAAGCTGGAGCATTCAACTATTCACATACAAAATATTTCCTCTTCCAAGGATGTTTTCGCAAAAGCGCAGCCGATTGTCAAAGTAAAACAATTAAAATCAGAAGAAAGTGCCAGATTCAGCCTCTGCACCCCAGTAGTGCAGCGTTTTCATGCGTCGTCTGCCGTCAAGATAGACGCGTTACCCGCGCCTGCCGATATTTCGTAACGATTGAACCAATAGCCAACAACATTTCTCCACACTTTTTTTACGCAGGTAATTTCCTTACAATCGGCTACATCGTCCGTTCGAGTGAAATGAGGAACTCATGAGCACTGCCAAACATCGTAAACTATTGATTCTGGGTTCAGGCCCGGCAGGCTATACCGCCGCGGTCTATGCCGCGCGGGCAAACCTAAGTCCACTGCTGATCACCGGGATGGAAAAAGGCGGTCAGTTGACGACCACCACTGAAGTGGAAAACTGGCCCGGTGACGCGGATGACCTCACCGGTCCGTTGCTCATGGAGCGCATGCACGCCCATGCAGTCAAGTTCAATACCGAAATCGTGTTTGATCACATCACACGCGTTGATCTACAAACTCGCCCGTTTCGCCTGTTTGGCGACAGCGACGAGTACACCTGTGATGCCCTGATCATCGCGACCGGCGCATCCGCCCGTTATCTTGGCCTGCCATCCGAAGACGCCTTCAAAGGCAAAGGCGTATCCGCCTGTGCTACCTGTGACGGTTTCTTCTATCGCAACCAAAAAGTAGCGGTCGTCGGCGGTGGTAACACCGCCGTCGAAGAAGCGCTGTACCTGTCCAATATCGCCGCTGAAGTTCACCTGATTCACCGCCGCGACAGTTTCCGTGCAGAAAAAATTCTGATCGACCGTCTGATGGCCAAGGTCAGCAGCGGTAATATCGTTCTGCACACCAATCGCACGCTGGATGAAGTACTGGGTGACGATATGGGTGTAACCGGTGTACGCCTGCGCGAGGCGGCTGGCGAAGCAGTCGAACAGCTGGATGTCGCCGGGGTATTTATCGCCATCGGCCACAGCCCGAATACCGCGATTTTTGGCGACCAGTTGGCATTGGAAAACGGCTATATCAAGGTGCAATCCGGTATTCACGGTAACGCCACGCAAACCAGTATTCCCGGTGTCTTCGCCGCTGGTGATGTGATGGATCATATTTATCGTCAGGCCATTACCTCTGCCGGTACCGGCTGCATGGCGGCATTGGATGCCGAACGCTACTTAGACGCGCTCGCCAAGTAACCATTACTGGCCTTGCCCGCCTTCCAGACCCGGTCGTGATCATGACCGGGTTTTTTATTGCCTGTCGCCGAGATAAAAATTGATCGCTCCCCCATCCCGGCATCGGCTTTTCATTTGCACAACCCCAACACCGAGGTAACATGACGCCACAACAGCCATTACACACATGATTGTGTTAAGTAACGGCTACATAAGCGTTATTTTCATGTAGCAACTGGAACCGACCGGCACCTGATGAAAGACACCCGACAACGAGAACTGACCCACTGGCTGAAACAGCAAAGCCGCCTGGCACATCGCTGGCTACGACTGTCTCTCCTGCTGGGCATGGTAAGCGGCCTGCTGATTATGGCGCAGGCATGGCTATTGGCATCACTGCTGCACGCCCTGATTATCGCCCATACCCCGCGACATCAATTAGTGATGACATTCCTGCTACTGGCGGCCACTTTCGTATTCCGTGCCTTAGTCAGTTGGGTACGTGAGCGCGTTGGTTTTCGCTGCGGACAAACCATTCGCCAGCATATCCGTCAGCAGGTATTGGATCGCCTGCAGCAACTGGGGCCAGCCTGGATTCAAGGCAAACCGGCGGGAAGTTGGGCGACGCTGATTCTGGAGCAGGTCGACGACATGCATGATTACTATGCTCGCTACCTGCCGCAAATGTATCTGGCCGTGATCATCCCGGTACTGATACTGATTGTTGTGTTTCCGGTGAACTGGGCGGCGGGGTTAATCCTGCTGACAACCGCGCCATTGATTCCGCTGTTCATGGCGATGGTTGGTATGGGTGCAGCCGACGCCAACCGGCGCAATTTTCAGGCACTGGCCAGACTGAGCGGTAACTTTCTTGATCGATTACGCGGTCTGGACACGCTGCGCCTGTTCCATCGCGGCGAAGCAGAGATCGAACAGATTCGTCAGGCATCTGAGCAGTTCCGCAGCCGGACCATGGAAGTGCTGCGTATGGCCTTCCTCTCTTCCGGCGTGCTGGAGTTTTTCGCTTCCATCTCCATAGCGGTAGTCGCCGTCTATTTTGGTTTTTCCTACCTTGGCGAGTTACATTTCGGCAGTTACGGTACCGGAGTCACCTTATTTGCCGGTTTCCTGGTACTGATTCTGGCACCGGAATTCTTTCAGCCGTTACGCGACCTTGGCACCTTCTACCATGCCAAAGCGCAGGCGATTGGTGCCGCAGAAGCGTTGCACCGCTTTATGATGGCCGCTAGCGAAGAAACCGGAAGCGGTACGCACCTTTTTCACAGTGATACCCCTGTCACGCTCACCGCCGATAAACTCATTATCTTGTCACCTGAAGGCAAGACGCTGGCAGGACCGCTGAGCTTCAGGCTGGAAGCCGGTCAACGCGTCGCACTGGTCGGCCCGAGTGGTGCAGGGAAAAGCTCGCTGCTGAATCTGCTGTTAGGTTTCCTGCCGTATCGCGGCTCAATCACTGTCAACGGTGAAGAATTGCACACCCTATCGCCCACGTCATGGCGACAACACCTGAGTTGGGTGGGACAAAATCCGCATTTGCCCGAATCGACTTTACGTCAGAATGTGTTGCTGGGACGACCGGATGCCTCGGAGCAGGCGCTGCAACAGGCGCTTGAGCGCGCTTATGTCCACGAATTTTTGCCACAGTTAGCGCAAGGTCTGGATACGCCCCTGGGCGACGGTGCCGCCCGACTATCGGTGGGTCAGGCACAGCGGGTCGCGCTGGCGCGTGCGCTGCTTCATCCATGTCGATTGCTGCTGTTGGATGAACCTTCCGCCAGTCTGGATGCCCACAGTGAGCAACGGGTGATGAGTGCGCTAAACGATGCCTCACGTTCGCAGACTACACTGCTGGTGACACACCAGCTCAGCGAAATTCGCGACTACGACGCCGTCTGGGTGATGGTCGACGGGCAGTTAGTCCAGCAAGGCGATTACCTCACGCTGAGTCAGGTAGCCGGCCCCTTCGCCACGCTACTGACGCACCGCCGGGGGGAACTGTAAGATGGAAAAAATTCACGTGATGCAGGTACTTAAACCCTTTTTGGCGTTGTATCGCCGCCATTTTTTTCGGCTCGGACTGGGCATCATATTGGCGATTCTTACGTTGCTGGCCAGTATCGGTCTGTTAACACTGTCAGGTTGGTTTCTGGCCGCGTCAGCGCTGGCTGGGCTGGCCGGATTAGCCACGTTCAACTATATGCTGCCTGCGGCGGGTGTACGTGGCGCGGCCATCCTGCGTACCGTCAGCCGTTACTTTGAGCGACTGGTAAGCCACGACGCGACGTTTCGCGTTTTGCTGCATCTTAGAGTGTTCACCTTTAGCCGCATTCTGCCGTTATCACCTGGTGGGTTGGTTCGTTTTCGCCAGGCAGAACTGCTCAACCGACTGGTAGCGGACGTGGATACGCTGGACCACCTCTACCTGCGCGTCATTTCACCGCTGATCAGCGCACTGGTGGTGATTGTGGCGCTGGCCTATGGGCTCAGCTTCCTCGATAGCTCGCTGGCGTTGACACTGGCAGCCATCATGCTGGCGTTGCTGGTGGTGCTACCGTTGGTTTTTTATCGTGCCGGACAGCCTATAGGTACTGATTTGACCGTGTTGCGTGCGCATTACCGGGTGCAATTGACAACCTGGATTCAAGGGCAGGCAGAACTGGCTGTCTTCGGCGCGTTGACACATTTTCGTCGGCAGTTGGAAATGCTGGAACTGCGCTGGTTTGAACGACAACGCCAACAAGCCGGACTCAGTGCACTGTCGCAAGCTATCCTGATTGCGGCCAGCGGCCTGACCGCCACCTTGCTGTTATGGCTGGCTGCTGGCGGCGTAGGTGGTGATAGTCAACCGGGAGCGCTCATTGCGCTATTTGTGTTTACCGCCCTTGCCGCATTTGAAACACTGGCCCCTGTAGCGGGGGCATTTCAACACATTGGCCATGTGGTGGCGTCCGCCGCACGGGTCAACCAGTTACTGACATTACGCCCATCAGTCACCTTCCCCACCCAAGGGCCTGAACGGTTAAAACAGGTTCAGCTTGCTTTGGATAGCGTGAGTTTTACCTACCCAGAGCAGAGCCAACCGGCGCTGAGCGATGTGTCACTCACGCTGACACCAGGCGAGCATGTCGCGCTGCTTGGGCGTACAGGCTGTGGCAAATCAACCCTATTGCAGTTACTGACCCGTGCATGGGATTGCAGCACGGGCGAAGTTCGCCTGAATGGCACCCCGCTTGCGGCATTTCCGGAATCCACATTGCGTGATGCCATGAGCGTAGTGCCGCAGCGGGTACATATTTTCAGTGCCACCTTACGGGAAAACCTGCGTCTGGCGGCACCGTCTGCCAGCGATGAGCAGCTCAGCGCCGTGCTCACGCAGGTCGGGCTGGAAAAATTGCTGGATGACCAGGGGCTGAACGCCTGGCTGGGCGAAGGGGGACGCCAACTCTCCGGCGGCGAACAACGCCGTATTGGCGTGGCGCGAGCCTTACTCCACCCAGCCCCTTTGGTGTTACTGGATGAACCCACCGAAGGGCTCGATGCCGACACCGAACAGCGTATACTGCAATTGTTGCGGCAACACTGCCTTGGTAAGACCCTGATCGTCATTACCCACCGTCTTAACGGATTGGAAAGCATGGACAGGTTGTTCGTGATGGATGGCGGGAAACTACTAGAACAGGGGTCACATCACAGCCTGATGGCGTTACAGGGGCGCTACTGGCAATTTCATCAACACCTGTAGGCCGAGGTGAGCATGTTACTGTGTGAACTCTCCCCGTTCTCACTGCAGTTTCCCGATCCACAAACTGCACTGCGCGACCCTAACGGTCTGCTGGCTTACGGCGGCGATTTGTCGCCAGAACGGGTTTTAAGTGCCTATCGGCAAGGCATTTTCCCGTGGTTTTCTCAGGACGACCCCATTCTATGGTGGTGTCCAGACCCACGGGCGGTGCTGTTTCCGGCGCAATTCCACCTCAGCCGCAGCATGAGAAAGTTCATGCGCCGCGCTGATTATCGCGTCACGCTCAATCAGGCGTTTGAGGCTGTAATCTCCGCGTGTGCCAGTGAACGCGAAGAAGGCACCTGGATTGGTGAAGAGATTATTCGTACCTATTGCCAGTTGCATTCAGCAGGTGTGGCCCATTCGGTTGAGGTCTGGCACGGCGAACACCTGGTCGGTGGGTTATACGGCATCGCTCAAGGTGCGCTGTTTTGTGGCGAGTCCATGTTCAGCAGGGTGAACAATGCCTCAAAATACGCTCTGACGACGTTTCTACAGCACTTTGTGCATCACGGCGGCCAATTGATTGACTGTCAGGTACTTAACGACCACACAGCCTCTCTGGGGGCGACGGATATCCCCAGACGCGAGTTTCTGCACTGGCTGCAACAGTTGCAGCATAAGGTCTTACTCGACGGATGCTGGCACCCGCAGGCACTGCCCTCTCCGATTGTTGGGGCGACATCCGTGGGGGATAAATGAACGGCGGCTGCTCACGCGCCTTTACATAATGAGGGTTTTTCGGCATTATCTTGCCGGTTAAAAACTAAGGTAATTACACCTAGAGGACTCGATGGCCAAAGAAGACAATATTGAAATGCAAGGCACCGTGCTGGATACGCTGCCCAACACCATGTTCCGCGTTGAGCTGGAAAACGGGCACGTGGTTACCGCTCATATCTCCGGTAAAATGCGTAAAAACTATATCCGCATCCTGACGGGTGACAAAGTGACTGTGGAACTGACCCCGTACGACCTGAGCAAAGGCCGCATTGTCTTCCGTAGCCGTTAACAACCGCACTATCGTCTGAAACGATAGTCGGTATGTTTACCTTTCAGCCCTTGCCTCTGGCGAGGGCGTTTGCATTTTAAGGCGGCACGTTACTTACCCACCTATTAATTCAAACGACTCGGATGCAGTAAGCACATAAGACGGTCATACCGCCATGAAAAAGGGCATCTGACGATGCCCTCTATATTTTTATTTTCGTTGGGTTTGAGGAGTAGTGTGCTTGCCTCACCGCCACACACTCCGTTAACCCCACTCAGTGAACCGCACCTTCAGTCTTAGTTTTCTGGGCGCTCAGGAAACGGTAGGTCAGTTGTTGGGCGGCGTTATCCAGTTCCACCTTCACAGAGCCGCCGTCCACCAGCGAGCCAAACAGTAACTCATTCGCCAACGGTTTCTTGAGGTTTTCCTGAATGACTCGCGCCATCGGCCGGGCACCCATCGCTTTGTCGTAGCCTTTCTCTGCCAGCCAGTTGCGTGCTTCTTCACTGACTTCCAACGATACTCCTTTGGCATCCAGTTGTGCCTGCAGTTCGACGATGAACTTGTCGACAACCTGCTGAATCACCTCTGCTGACAGATGGTTGAACCAGATGATGCCATCAAGACGGTTGCGGAATTCCGGCGTAAAGACCTTCTTGATCTCTTCCATCGCATCGCTGCTGTTATCCTGCTGGATGAGGCCAATCGACTTACGCTGGGTTTCACGCACCCCGGCGTTAGTCGTCATCACGACGATCACATTACGGAAATCCGCTTTGCGACCATTGTTATCAGTCAGCGTCCCGTTATCCATCACCTGCAACAGCAGGTTGAATACATCCGGGTGCGCCTTCTCGATTTCATCAAGCAACAATACCGAATGCGGGTGTTTGATGACCGCGTCGGTAAGCAAACCACCCTGATCGTAGCCGACATAACCCGGAGGAGCACCGATCAGACGACTGACCGTATGGCGTTCCATGTACTCCGACATATCGAAGCGTAACAACTCGATATCCAGCGCTTTCGCCAGTTGCACCGTGACTTCGGTTTTCCCCACCCCCGTAGGCCCGGCGAACAGGAACGACCCAACAGGTTTACGCTCATGACCCAGTCCCGCACGGCTCATCTTGATGGCTTCGGTCAGCGCTTCGATAGCTTTATCCTGCCCGAAGACCAGCATTTTCAGACGGTCACTCAGACTACGCAGCACATCACGATCACTGGCGGAGACCGTTTTCTCCGGAATACGGGCGATACGGGCAACCACCGATTCAATATCCGCCACATTGACGGTTTTCTTGCGTTTGCTGGCTGGCAACAGACGGCAGCGCGCACCCGCCTCATCGATAACGTCAATGGCCTTATCCGGCAAATGACGATCGTTGATGTATTTCACCGCCAGTTCTACTGCGGCGCGAATCGCTTTAGCGGTATACCGCACATCATGGTGCGCTTCGTATTTCGTCTTCAGACCGTTAATGATCTGTACCGTTTCTTCCACACTCGGCTCAGTGATATCGATCTTCTGGAAGCGGCGGGCTAGCGCACGATCCTTTTCAAAGATATTGCTGAATTCCTGATAAGTAGTGGAGCCTACCACACGAATCTTGCCGCTAGACAGCAGCGGTTTAATCAAATTAGCTGCATCCACCTGACCGCCGGAGGCGGCACCTGCACCGATAATCGTATGGATTTCATCGATAAACAGAATGCTGCTCTGATCCTGCTCCAGTTGTTTGAGCAACGATTTAAAGCGCTTCTCAAAATCCCCTCGGTATTTGGTACCGGCCAGTAAAGAGCCAATATCCAGCGAGTAGATCGTGCACCCGGCCATCACCTCCGGTACGTCGCCCTGCACAATGCGCCAGGCCAACCCTTCGGCGATGGCGGTTTTCCCTACACCGGATTCACCTACCAACAAGGGGTTGTTTTTACGACGGCGGCACAATACCTGAATGGTGCGCTCCAACTCGCTGTCACGGCCAATCAACGGGTCGATGCCCCCCACTCGGGCAAGCTGGTTGAGATTTGTAGTGAAGTTTTCCATACGCTCCTCCCCGCCAGCCTGTTCTTCGTTAACCGGATTCTCCGGATTTGCAGCCGGACCGGACTCTTCTTTGCGCGTACCATGGGAAATAAAATTCACTACATCCAACCGGCTGACGTCGTGTTTACGCAGCAGATAGGCGGCCTGTGACTCCTGCTCACTGAAGATGGCGACCAGAACGTTGGCACCCGACACCTCACTGCGCCCCGACGATTGCACGTGGAATACAGCGCGTTGCAACACGCGCTGAAAGCTCAGTGTGGGTTGTGTATCACGCTCTTCATCGTTTTGTGGCAGTGTAGGCGTGGTTTGTTCGATAAAGGTTTCCAGTTCCTGACGCAGAACCGCCAGATCGACAGTACAGGCCTCCAGGGCCTCTCGTGCGGAGGGGTTACTGAGCAACGCCAGCAACAGATGCTCCACGGTCATAAACTCATGCCGGTGCTCACGCGCTCTGGCGAAAGCCATGTTGAGACTGAGTTCCAGTTCTTGATTGAGCATAGGCACCTCCCCCAATAAATTGCCCTATTCAGGCTTTTTCCAGCGTACAGAGCAACGGATGCTCGTTCTCCCTGGCATAGCGGTTCACTTGCGCTACCTTGGTTTCAGCCACTTCGGCGCTATACACACCGCAGATGGCCTTGCCCTGATAGTGAACCGTAAGCATCAGTTGCGTTGCACGTTCAATATCATAAGAAAAGAACTTTTGCAGAACGTCAATAACAAATTCCATCGGCGTGTAATCGTCATTGTTAAGTATCACTTTATACATCGATGGCGGTTGCAAGGCTTCAGTATAATGCTCTTTAGTCAGGTCGTCGGTCTGTGGCCCAGTGCTATGATTTCCCATCTTCTACCCAAAATCAGTTCTGATACTTAATCGCTGGCTGTCATTACAGCAGCATGCCTGATTTTTATTGTATCACCGCCTGCTCAAAATCGCTCTGGCCCCACAAACTCCCTTCCTGATATTAACGGCAATAAAACCTGTCGATAGCGTTACCTGTATCAAATTTTCACAAACCTGCTGCAAAGTGTCCGAGCCGAGCGCTTGACGGCAAAGACGATTTCAATAGAGTGTAGGGTGGGATTGATGATGTTTTAATCAATTCGGTTTGCCTTAACCCAATAACCTCACCTTAGAGAACACTCTAGCGAAGGATGAAGATGTATGGAGACAGGTACTGTTAAATGGTTTAATAACGCCAAAGGCTTTGGCTTTATTTGCCCCGAAAGCGGTGGTGAAGATATTTTCGCCCACTATTCAACCATTCAGATGGACGGCTACAGGACGCTGAAAGCAGGTCAGGTCGTGCAATTTACCGTGCACCAGGGACCAAAAGGAAATCACGCCAGTCTGATCGTACCAGTCGCCGGTGAAACGGTCGCCTGAATGCTCACCTTACGCTTTCCGGTCTTTCTCCTTTAATTCCTGAGACCAGGTCAAACGACTCCAATACCGGCCGCCGTCGGGCGGCTGGTATTTTTAGAGCCTATCCCAGTAGGCGTTATTGGCGCAGCCAGTTTGGACTCGGATAGGTTCTTAATCCGCCCGTCCGCGCGCGAGCCATAACACTCGAGAAAACATGCTGCGAATCAGCGGCGGGATTGCCGATTCCCCCAGCGATGCGGCCTCTATCGCGACCTCAATCGCCAGATCCGGCTTCGACGTCCGATGAATTGCCTTGGTAATGATTTTAGCCGCTGACAGCGGCACCGGTTCCGGTAATTGCGCCACCCGGTGATAGACCTGGCTAAACCCATTGCGATACATAAAATGTTCCATATCCAGGGCTGGCAACATCGTCAGGTGATCGCGCTCGGATTCCCCTTGCGACTGCAACAGGCTACGAGCGGTAGCCGCGTATTTTTTCCCGGCGTCATCGCCATCCACCAGCACATGCCATTCGATCCCCATGCGATAGGCGAATTTCAGTAGCGGTCTTAGCCCTGCCTGCGCAAATTCGATCACTCGCACCCCTTCCGCTTCAAAATGGTGCCCGCACTGGCGCGCCAGTTCGCTAAGCATCCAGACCTCGGTTTCGCCCTCTACCAGCAACCAGCAGCGCGCAAACAGCGATGTCGGGCGATTAAATCGAATGTGGAAGGTAATGCGGCGGCTGTCTTCCTGCGTCATGCCCTGCCGACCGATACGATAGGTCGCCACCTTCGCCGACTCGCGTACCAAACGGCACACCTGCTCTACCGGCACCAGTGACAGCAGCTCGCCGGAATTCGTGGTAGTGATTTTCTGTAATGGCAATTGCGTCAGCAGCCCCCATGCCACCGACAGCATGATCGGATGCAAGCGGGTTTCCGGGTCTTCTATCAACAGCAGGGGTCTGGCGTGTGGGTCTAACACAGCGGAACCTTTGGCCTGCAACAACGTAGAAAACAGCTCCAGCAGAATAATGCGGCGGCTGCGATTGTGAGAGCCGGAAATCATACGGTTGATGTTATCCAGCGAGCGCCAGGCCCGGCCATTACCAGCCCGCGCATGACGATGATGGCGCCTGTCGTTCGGGTCAGCACCCTGCTCAGAAAAATAGTGCTCCACCAGTTGGCGCATCGCCACCAACCCCTGGCGCAGCTCCTGATTTGTCAGCCGATTGGGATTCTGCGCCAATTCTCGCACCAGTGTTTCGAACTGGCGTGATAACAGCTCATTATCATCGACTTGCGGCATCAATGTACCGGTGCGGAAGCGGCGGATAAAACGGGCGTCGCGCAGCCGCAGCACCGGATGCAGGCGCACGATTTCGCTAGCCAGCCAGTCGATATTGTCCAACGCCAACGCCTGTCCATTGGCGTCCAGAAAACTGCGCCAGGTAAAAATCGCCTGACTTTCATCCATTTCCCCTTCCAGACGATAAAAAATACGGTGCAATCGTCCTTCACCTTTAATCCAGACCGGTGATAGAGAGCGGTAACGGGGAGCCAGGTGGTGACCCGGGGCAGACTCACAAAACGTAAAGATCACCTGCAAGTGACGTTCCCGGCTGGTTTCATCGCCGGGTGTAAAATGAAAATCCTGCAGATCGAAGTGATAAAGCGGCGGCGACGGTGTCAACAGCAGCGAAAGCGCATCCAACAGGCTGGACTTTCCCCAAGCGTTTTCACCGATCAGAACCGTATTCTCATCCAGTGTTAGCGACAGTCGGTTAATGCCCCGGAATCCAACAATCTCGACTCTTTCCAGATACATCCGTGCCTCCAGTGCTGTGCTTTCCTGATGAGCATGACGATAAAAGCACAACAGGGTCAAGCCCTATGCCTCGGATCTGCCTCGCGACGCATAAAAATGCCCCACAGATGCGAGTGATTTTCATCCACACATGAAAATTGCGCTAAATCAAGTTCACCTTAAATTGCATATAAAAAGCCTTTTTAGACACCCGCAACCGTTCTATTCTCATAACAGGCATTATAAATGCAACTTTAATAAAGGAAGCCATCATGTATTGTGTGCAATGTGAACAGACCATCCGAACCCCGGCCAGCAATGGCTGCGCCTACGCGCAAGGCATGTGCGGTAAAACCGCTGAAACCTCTGACCTGCAAGACCTGCTGGTTGCTGTTCTCCAGGGATTGTCGGCCTGGGCGTTGCAGGCACGCGCGCTGGGCATTATCGATCACGACATCGACAGCTTTGCTCCTCGCGCCTTCTTCTCTACCCTGACCAACGTAAACTTTGACTCGCCGCGCATCATCGGTTATGCCCGCGAAGCCATTAGCCTGCGCGAAGGTCTGGCAACCCGTTGCCGTCTGAAAGACGCCAGTGTTACCGTCGACCACCCGATGGCGGAACTGCAACTGGCGGGCGACGACATCCCGACCCTGTTACAGCAGTCTGCCGAGTTTGCGCTGAACAAAGATAAAGCCGCGATTGGCGACGATATCCACGGGCTACGCATGCTGTGCCTGTATGGCCTGAAAGGCGCGGCGGCCTACATGGAACACGCCCACGTACTGGGGCAACATGATGACGCCTTATACGCCGACTACCATGCATTTATGGCCTGGCTTGGCACCGCGCCTACCGATGTCGATACGCTGCTCGGCAATGCAATGGCTATCGGCAAAATGAACTTCAACGTGATGGCGATTCTGGATCAGGGTGAAACCTCCGCCTACGGCCATCCGCAACCGACTCAGGTTAACGTCCGTCCGGTGGCAGGCAAAGCCATCCTGATCTCCGGCCACGACCTGAAAGACCTGCGCATGCTGCTGGAACAAACCGAAGGGACCGGGATCAATATTTATACCCACGGTGAAATGCTGCCAGCGCACGGTTACCCGGAATTGAAAAAATTCTCCCATCTGGTCGGTAATTACGGCAGCGGCTGGCAGAACCAGCAAACCGAATTCGCCAAATTCCCCGGCCCGATCCTGATGACCTCCAACTGCATCATCGACCCTAACGTAGGCCAGTATACCGACCGTATCTGGACCCGTAGTATCGTCGGCTGGCCGGGTGCTCAACATCTCGAAGGGGATGATTTCAGCGCAGTCATCGCCCAGGCACAGCAACTACCGGGCTTCCCGTACAGTGAGATTGAGCATCTGATTACCGTCGGATTTGGTCGCCAGACGCTGCTGAATGCGGCAGATACGGTGATTGATCTGGTCGCCAGCAAAAAACTGCGCCATGTCTTTTTGGTTGGCGGTTGCGACGGTAGCCGTACCGAACGTAGCTACTACACCGATTTCGCCCGTAGCGTACCGCAAGACTGCCTGATCATGACGCTGGCGTGCGGTAAATACCGCTTCAACAAGCTGGATTTCGGCACACTGGAAGGCTTACCGCGTCTGCTGGATGTCGGTCAGTGTAACGACGCCTACTCAGCCATCATGCTGGCGGTCAATCTGGCGGAAAAACTGGGTTGCGGCGTCAACGATTTGCCGCTGAGTCTGGTGCTGTCATGGTTTGAACAGAAAGCGATTGTTATCCTGCTGACACTGCTGGCGCTGGGTGTGAAAAATATCTACACCGGCCCTACCGCACCGGGCTTCCTGACACCGTCGCTGCTGGCCATCCTGAACGAGAAATTCGGTATGCGCTCTATCACGACCGTTGAGCAAGACCTGAACGATATCCTCACCGCCTGATCGGTTTGTTGACCTTCACCTTCCGCCGCAACCCGGCGGAAGGCTGTTATGGAGACTCCCCATGACTATGCCTACCCCGCAATGCCCTAACCGCATGCAGGTGCACTCTCTTCATCAGGAAACGCCGGATGTCTGGACGATTTCGCTGATTAACCACGATTTTTATCCCTGGCAACCCGGCCAGTACGCACTGGTCAGCATCGCCAACAGTAGCGAAACGCTGCGTGCCTATACCTTGTCTTCATCACCGGGAGTCAGCCCCTTTATCACGTTCACCGTACGGCGGCTGGAAAACGGCGTTGGTTCACGCTGGCTGACAGAGCAGGTAAAACCCGGTGATTATTTGTGGATCTCCGACGCACAAGGCGAATTCACCTGCAACGCCGTCAGTGACCGTTACCTGATGCTGGCTGCTGGTTGTGGTGTAACACCGATTATGTCGATGACCCGCTGGCTGCTGGCGAATCACCCACACACCGACATTCAGGTCATTTTCAACGTCCGCGACCCGCAACACGTGATTTTTGCTTCGGAGTGGCAAACGCTCTGTCAGCGTTACCCGCAGCAACTGCAACTCACGCTGATGGCAGAGCAACAGGCAAACGCCGGTTTCCTCAGCGGACGTCTGACAGAATCGGTGCTACAACAGCAAGTACCCGATATCACCCGCCGTACCGTAATGACCTGCGGTCCGCAGCCGTATATGCAGCAGGTAGAAACGTTCTGCTTACAGGCCGGTGTGCCACGCGATCGTATATTTAAAGAGCAGTTCGGTGCCCCGGATATGGCGGGGGATGATGACGGCGAACAACTCACGATGACTATTCGCCATTCATTACAACAAGTGAAAGTTCCGGTCGGTATCAGCCTGCTGGCGGCACTGGAAAGTCATCAGTTACCGGTGAATGCCGCCTGTCGCGCTGGCGTATGCGGTAGCTGCAAAACACGAATTCTCAGCGGCCACTACACCACCAGCAGCACCATGACGTTGACGCCGGAAGAAATTGAAAACGGCTATGTACTGGCCTGCAGTTGCCAGCTACAAGGGGACGTCGAGCTAGCCTGATTTCCCGTACCTACCCACCTACGGCTCCATCAGCCTCTGGACCTACCCCGCATTTTCGTTACAAAACCATTAAGGCGGGGTTTTTCCCCTTTCAGCTTACCGCTATATTAGGCGGTACACGCCCGGTGCGGGGCGCAATCACCGCGCTATGGCATGCCATACGCTGACTGCCTGTTTTTAGGCTACATTTGAATAGCTGATTTTTACATAGCCTATTTTTACATAACCCATTTTTACATAATCTGTTTTTTACATAATCTATCGTTTCTTAGGGTCTGCATGGCGGACGTAAATATCGACAGGGACACCGCTGCCGTTTTAAGTTGCGTTGTTGTGGCAGGAGCAAAAAATACATGATGACCGTCAAACCCGCCCCGATTCTTATCCTTGGTGCCAGTGGCTATATTGGCCGACACCTCCTCACACGACTGAGTCAACAAGATCAACCGCTGATTGCCGCCTCACGCCATATCGACTCGCTGGCGGCGCTCAACCTTTCTGGTGTGCGCTGTGAACACATCGATTTAATGAAGCCCTATACACTGCCTGAAGGGCTATGGCAGGCAGAGACGCTCTATTATCTGGCGCACAGCATGGGCGATGGTGCCGATTTTCTGGAGCGGGAATATCAATCGGCGCAAAACCTGCGACAGGTGTTACGCACCAGCCGGATCCGACAGATTATCTATCTGGGGTCAGCACAAACCGACAAGCACCCATCCACCCACATGCAGGCACGTAAACTAACCGGCGATATTCTGCGCAGTAGCGGTATCCCGGTCACCGAACTGCGTGCGGGGATCATCGTCGGGCCGGGCTCCGCTGCATTCGAAATCATGCGTGATATGGTCAACAATTTGCCGGTGCTGACGCCACCACGCTGGGTGCGCTCGAAATCCTCACCGATCGCGCTGGAAAACCTGCTCACCTACCTGACGGAAATACGGCACCACCCAGCCGAACAGCACCGCATTTTCGATGCCGCCGGTCCGGAATACCTCAGCTATCAAACCCTATTCGAACGATTTATTCACCTGACCGGTAAACGCCGTCTGTTGCTTCCGGTTCCCGTACCGACCGCGTTGATCTCAGCCTGGTTTCTCAACCTGATAACCTCGGTTTCCAGTTCCACCGCCCGGGCGCTGGTGCAAGGGCTGCGGCATGACTTACCCATGGACGATAGCGAACTGCGGCGTCTGATTCCGCAGCGGTTATTGACCTTTGACGACGCGGTACGGGCCACGCTGGATGACGAAAAAGCCGCCGCACAGCACCCTGACTGGGCCTTTGATCCAGATGTACAGGCACGCTGGCGCCCTGATTACGCCTTCTACCCGAAACAAGCCGGTTGCAGCTACAAGACCAACGCCAGCAGTCAGGCACTGTGGAACATCGTGCAGCAAGTCGGCGGTCAACACGGTTATTTTTACGCCAATCCGTTATGGACAATTCGGGCCAAAATAGATGACTTGTGCGGCAATCAGGTGAGTTATAACCGTCCGGAACGGTCAGAATTGATGGAAGGCGACCTTATCAATGGCTGGAAAGTCATTCGGCTGAAACCGCTGCGGCAGTTGGTGCTGTTGTTTGGCATGAAAGCACCCGGGCTTGGGCGACTGGCGTTTTCTATTGACGAGCGCGGCACTTACCGGGTGCTGGATGTTCGGGCCTGGTGGCATCCGGCAGGTTGCAACGGATTAGGCTATTGGTTCCTGATGATGCCCGCACATTTGTTCATATTCCGTGGCATGGCACGCCGTATCGCAGCGCTGGCACAGGAAGCGGAACAACGGGATATCCATCGTCTCTCTCATCACGACTGAACCAGCCTCTACCGCACACCTGCCTTGGGCAACAAGGCAGGTTTCACACCGTGCGGTGCAGATCCATACCGTTCGCGTCACAGACGATAAGCAGGCAAAACCTCATGCCGCGCCCTTACACGATGCCACGCCGTATTTTTCCAACAGGGCATCAGCAATCGCTTCGGTTTCCGCATCAGCCTCACCGTCGTAGCGCTGCTGCCGGAAATGCATCTGGAATGCCGCCACGACCCGTTTCTGCTGACGTTCGCTCATTCCCTCTTTGACCTCATAGCCATAACACGCCAATTTGGTGAGCAACACGGTTCTGTCGACCGGCATCGTTTTCCCTCTGTCACCCATATAGAAACGCACCCGTGCCGCGTCCGGCCAGGCACCAATCCCCGACGCTGCCAGTTGCCGCCAGGGGAACAACGGGCCTGGGTCAACCTTGCGCTGAGGTGCTATATCGCTGTGGCCCACCACATCCTGTGGGGCAATGTGATGGCGTGCGATAATGTCACGCGCCAGAGAAGTGACCAGTGCAATTTGCTGCGGTGTGTAGGGTTGCCACCAATGCGTGCCAGACGCCGTCTGACGCCAGCCAGGGTTTTCCTGCTCGATGCCGACGGAGGTTGCGTTTAACTGACTGTAGCCGCGCCAGTAACTGGCGCCCGCATGCCAGGCAGCCTGTGATTCTGGCACCAGTTTCCACGCCACGGGTTTACCGTTTACTCGCGGAGGATAAGCGGGGACCAGATAATGTGCGCTGACTTGCTCAGCGGTGAGTGTTTCCAGCGACGAATCCAGATCTTCGGCTGTGTAGTGCAGCACCAGAAAACGGACTCGTTCACCGCGACTAACCGCCTTCGACGACAGATCTAGCTGGTAATCGCCTTCATCGACATACCGCTCACGCGTCTGACAGCCTGCCAGCACGATCACCGCCATCAGCACTGCGCTTCGCCACACCAACCGAATCGCTTTTCTTGTCATGAACCACGAACCACAACCGCCGTGCCGCTGACGGACACCATTAGCATGCTGCCGTTTTTCCCCACGGTTTCATAATCAATATCGATACCGACGATAGCATTCGCCCCCAGTTCCTCAGCTTGCTGTTGCAGTTCACGAAAGGCGATTTGCCGGGCATGGCACAACTCTTTTTCATAAGCACCGGAGCGGCCACCAACAATGTCTCGAATACCGGCAAAGAAATCCCGAAAGATGTTGGCACCAAGAATGGCTTCTCCCGTCACCACACCGCAATAGGTTTCAATAACCTGTCCTTCCAGCGTGGGTGTTGTCGATAACAGCATCATGCCTCCTCGCATCCGATGTTCACTTTCATGACCAACCGTGTTTTTCACAGTCTTCTTACGCTTTTATAGCAATTTCCGCCATTAACAATGCATTTTACAACACAGACGTCATCAATCACCTGTTTTAACAACGAACTGCGCCAAAACCGGGCCACCTTATAGCTGAAGATTGTGTGCCACAGTACGGCGATTGCCTTGACAAATCCACCACCATCGCGGCAAAGCAATATTTTGTGCTAAAATAGCGACAATAAGTCGTGTATTCGCAAATTTTAACCCGTGGCGATTGCATAACTATTCTGCCGAGGCTACCATTTGCGGCATCAATGTCTATTCAATTCTTGCGCATGAGTATTCAACTAAACAGCATTAACTGTTTCTATGGCGCACACCAAGCGCTGTTCGATGTCACCCTTGATTGTCCATCCGGCGAAACGCTGGTATTGCTCGGCCCCAGTGGGGCTGGCAAAAGTTCATTATTACGGGTACTGAACCTGTTGGAAACGCCTCGCTCCGGCACCCTGAGCATCGGCGGTACGACGTTTGATTTTAGCCAGACACCCGGTGAGAACGCGATCCGTGAACTGCGCCGCAATGTCGGCATGGTGTTCCAGCAGTATAATTTGTGGCCGCACCTCACTGTGCAGCAAAATCTGGTCGAAGCCCCCTGCCGTGTACTGGGCCTCAACCGTCAGGAAGCACATACCCGGGCGAAAAAACTGTTGAGCCGCCTGCGACTGAGCGACTTTGCCGACCGCTACCCGCTCCACCTTTCGGGTGGCCAGCAGCAGCGTGTTGCCATTGCCCGCGCGCTAATGATGGAACCGCAGGTACTCTTGTTTGACGAACCGACCGCGGCCCTCGACCCGGAAATCACCGCTCAGGTGGTGAGTATCATTAAAGAATTGAGCGAAACCGGTATTACTCAGGTCATCGTCACCCATGAAGTCGACTTCGCACGTAAAACCGCCAGCCGCGTGGTGTATATGGAAAATGGCCGCATTGTGGAACATGGCGACGCCTCACACTTTTCCCAACCACAAACACCCGAGTTTGCTGGCTATTTATCTCACTGATAGATAAGGATAATAACATGAAGAAACTGCTCGTTGCCGCCCTGCTCGGCGGCTTAAGTCTTTCCGTCGGCGCAGCTGAGACCATTCGTTTTGCCACGGAAGCCTCCTACCCTCCGTTTGAGTCGGTAGACGCCAGCAACCAGATCGTCGGTTTTGATATCGATCTTGCTAACGCACTGTGTAAACAGATTCAGGCTACCTGTACCTTCAGCAATCAGGCATTCGATAGTCTGATCCCCGGTCTGAAATTCCGTCGCTACGATGCAGTCATCGCCGGTATGGACATCACCCCGGAACGCCAGCAGCAGGTGTCATTTACCCAGCCATATTATGAAAACTCAGCGCTGTTCATCGCTCAGAAAGACAAACTGGCTGATATCGCCGCGCTCAAAGGCAAACGCGTCGGCGTGCAGAATGGCACCACACACCAGAAATACCTGCTGGATAAGCATAAAGACATCACCGTTGTGCCGTATGACAGCTATCAGAATGCCGTGCTGGATCTGAAAAATGGTCGCCTGGACGCCGTCTTTGGTGACACTGCCGTTGTGAACGAGTGGCTGAAAGAGAACCCGAACCTGGCATCCGTCGGAACTAAAGTGACCGATAAAGACTACTTCGGTATCGGTTTGGGTATTGCGGTTCGCCAGAACAATGATGAACTGGTGAAAAAATTCAACGATGCGCTGAACAACATCAAGCAGGATGGCACCTACCAGACCATCTACAAGAAATGGTTCCAGCAGTAATCCGATAGAAAATCAATGATTGAATTTCAACCTCTAGCAAGCGCCGCCGGGATGACCGTCGGCCTTGCCGTTTGCGCTCTGGTGCTCGGGCTACTGCTGGCTATGCTGTTTGCCCTGTGGGAAACCGCGCGCTGGAAAGTTATCAGCGCCTGCGGCACCGCCGTCGTCACGTTACTGCGCGGTTTGCCGGAAATCCTGGTGGTGCTGTTTATCTATTTCGGCTCATCGCAATTGATGCTGATGCTGTCAGATGGCTTTACGCTCAATCTCGGTGTGATACAGATCCCCGTTAAGCTGGCGATAGATAACTTTGAAGTCAGCCCGTTTCTGTGTGGCGTAATTGCCTTGTCGCTGCTGTATGCCGCTTATGCGTCGCAAACGCTGCGTGGCGCACTGAAAGCGGTGCCACAAGGGCAATGGGAGTCTGGTCAGGCACTGGGCATGAGCAAAGGCGTGATTTTCCGCCGACTGATCATGCCACAGATGTGGCGTCATGCCCTGCCCGGTTTAGGCAACCAGTGGCTGGTGCTGCTCAAAGACACCGCGCTGGTGTCGCTTATCAGCGTTAATGACCTGATGCTGCAAACCAAAAGTATCGCCACCCGCACGCAGGAACCCTTTACCTGGTACATGATTGCAGCCGCTATCTATCTCGCCATTACGCTGTTCAGCCAGGTGATCCTGAAGAAAATTGAAACACGCGCCACACGCTTTGAACGGAGGCCGTCCTGATGCTGGGTTACATTCCCGAACTGCTTAAAGGGTTGCACACCAGTCTGATGCTGACGCTAGCGTCGTTACTGCTGGCGTTAGTGCTCTCGCTAGTGCTGACGGTTATTCTGACACTAAAAACCCCGGTACTGTCCGTTCTGGCTAAAGGCTATATCACCTTGTTTACCGGTACCCCGCTGCTGGTGCAGATATTCCTGATTTATTACGGTCCGGGTCAGTTTGAGTCGATTCGCCGTATAGACTGGCTATGGAATCTGTTATCGCAGCCGTGGTTGTGTGCGGTCAGCGCGCTGGCGTTGAACAGCGCCGCGTATACCACACAGCTGTTTTATGGTGCCGTGCGGGCGATTCCATCCGGCCAATGGCAGTCTTGTGCCGCGCTGGGGATGAATCAGCGTCAAACGTTGCGTATCCTGCTGCCGTTTGCGTTTAAACGCGCGCTCTCCTCGTATTCCAACGAAGTGGTGTTGGTATTCAAGGGGACATCGCTGGCTTACACCATCACCCTGATGGAAGTGATGGGCTACGGCCAGTTGCTGTATGGTCGCACTTACGATGTATTGGTGTTTGGCGCGGCAGGCATCGTCTATCTGTGCGTCAATGGCCTGCTGACGCTATTGATGCGCTTGATCGAACGACGCGCACTGCGGTTTGAACAGCGCAACACCTGAATCATCAGTAAATATAACGTAATGACTGATCACGCCAGCTTTTATGCTGGCGTTTTTTTATGCGAGAAACCCATCTCTCCACGGAAAAAACATCGTAAATTATGCTTTATTTTTACTCATATTAGCCTGACATCAGGGCATTCAGGCCAGTAACGTGCAAAATAAAATGAATTTATAGTCATATTATTTGCATATAAATACATTTGATGGCATGGTATTGGCATCCTTACCAACGGCTATTAGGTTGGTATATATAAAATAATCTGGAGTACCCCATGAGAAAGCTTATTCTTGCCGCACTGCTGGCCAGCACCACCTTTAGCGCACTGGCAACAGAAACCATTCGTTTTGCTGCATCGGCCACCTATCCGCCGTTCGAATCGCTGGATGCCGACAACCAGATCGTCGGGTTTGATATCGACCTCGCCAATGCGCTGTGTAAACAATTACAGGCGACCTGTAGCTTCACCAATCAGGCATTTGACAGCCTGATTCCGGCGCTGAAATTCCGTCGGTACGACGCGATTATTTCCGGTATGGATATCACCCCAGAACGCAGCAAACAGGTGGCGTTTACCCAGCCTTACTACGCTAACTCGGCTATCGTCATCGCCCAGAAAGGCAAGTTCCATTCACTGGCTGACCTGAAAGGTAAGCGCATCGGTATGGAAAATGGAACAACCCACCAGAAATTTCTGCAGGAAAAACACCCGGAAGTGACAACCGTCCCGTATGACAGTTACCAGAATGCGCTGATCGACCTGAAAAACGGCCGCCTTGACGGCGTATTCGGCGATACTGCCGTGGTCAACGAATGGCTGAAGAACAATCCGGACTTAGCCACCGTCGGCGAGAAGATCACTGATCCAACCTATTTCGGCATTGGGTTAGGCATTGCCGTTCGCCCGGATAATCAGGCGTTACTGGAAAAACTGAATGGTGCGCTGAATGCCATCAAGGCTAATGGCACCTACAAAGCCATCAACGACAAGTGGTTCCCGCAGCAGTAAAATATGTGACCTTCACGCTGCCGGTGGCTACCGGCAGCGTACTGATGGAAAAGACGGTGAAGAGGGACGGGACTAAAGACAACTTACATCTGAAAACGCCCATCACTGACGTATCTCCCGGATTAGACACGCCGTTGTAGCAATGTCAGCACCTCATAATGCGCGGTATGCGGGAACATATCGAACAACTGCACCTGCTGTATCTGGTAGGCAGGCAAGCGTGCAATATCTTTCGCCATACTTTCGGCATTACAACTGGAATACAACAGATACGGTGGTGCCATACGACTCAGGTAGTCGCACAGTTCAGCGCCAATCCCTCGCCGGGGTGGATTAACGATCACCAGATCCGGCGTCTGCATTTCGCCAACCGCAAAGCGAGTGGAATCCAGCGCAGCAAAGCTGACATTCTCAAGCCCCAGCAGTGTCGCTGAGTGTTGCGCACAGGCAATCGCCTCTGGGCTAATTTCAATACCGGTGAGCACTCTATCCGGCCCGGCGCAATGCAAACCGAATCCACCCACGCCACAAAAGAGATCCCACAGGCTGCGTATCGGTAACGTCGACACCCACTGGCGGGCCGTGTCATACAATGCGGCGGCAACCACCGGGTTAGTCTGAAAGAAACTTTGCGGTCGAATATACAGCGGCACCTGGTTAAAACGCTCCTCCAACGCCTGCGCTGGCGTCAGCGGAATCTCCTGATCCCCTTCCAGTATCGCCTGATGAACAGGCTGGATATTCGCCGATATCACCGTCAACTGCGGCAACTGCTGCTGTAACCACGGTAATGCAGCGCGCAGTTGTGCCAGTTTCGTTTCGGAACGTAAAACCAGCCGCAGCATAAAACAACCGCTGAGGGTACTTTGCGTCAGTAGCAGGTATTTCAGCTCTCCCCGACGCCGGGCGACGTTATAAGGCGTCAAACCTGCGCGGGCGATAAAGACTTTTAACACGCTAAACACCGGTGCAAAACTGTCGGGATAGAGCGGGCAGTCACACAGATCAACCGCCGAACCGTCACGGTGCAACATCCCCAATAGCGGACGTTCCACACTGCCGCTGACCACCATCTTGGCTTTATTGCGAAACGCGGTCTGTGGCGAGGTGAACGGCGTCAGCCAGCGCTGGACCGGGTGATCGGCCAGCAGCTTAGACAAGTGCTGTTGCTTATCGATGATCTGCTGTGGGTAGTCGGTTTCCAGCCATTGGCAGGAACGGCACGAACCGTCGGTATAGCGGGAACATTGCATGGAAAATCTGAAATCTGTCGTTAACATCAAGGGGGGCCGATTGTATCACCCCCACGCGGGAAAGTTAGGGATGGCGAGTAAAAAAACGCTGGCTACGCCGGGGCAGGAACAACAGCAAAATCAGCAGAAAATCCGGCAATCGCTGCATCAACAAATGGTGAAGGATTTCACCGACGCCATCGCCGCTGACGTGAAAAATCGGTGGCAAAAATTCCACTAACGACGCCGTTAGCATATACACCGTGACCAGACACTGGGTTATCAGAAAACACCAACGCCCCCAGTTGATCCCGCTGAGAACCGCGAACCCACAGCGGATTTCAAGGCATACCACCAGCAGTGCAGCCAGCAGTACCAGCGTACTGTCCCACTGCTTTGCGCTACTGCTGAGCCAGCCACCAAAGCCGCTCCACCCCAGTTCACTGATGGTCAGGACGATGCCCAGACACCGGGTGGCGATAATCGCCCATCCCGCCACCATCACCGCCACAGGTGCGAATACGCCACGCTGTAGCAGTTCCCGTTTGCCGTACAGTATGATTGCATTCCCCCTGAAATGACCACGCCACCAAAAGTATGGCGGCGTGGTGAGAATTGGCAAGTTCGGGGGAAGGCAAAACGCTGTCAGCCGCGCCTCGCTTTTTGCAAATCACGCTGGCGTTGCTTTTCCGCCCGAGCCATAAACCACCAGGCAATCAAACCGATAATGCCTACCACCAACAATATCAGAGATGCCAGTGCGTTAATCTGCGGGTTAACGCCCATTCTTACGCTGGAAAACACCAGCATCGGCAGGGTCGTAGCACCGGGGCCGGAAACAAAGCTGGCAATCACCAAATCATCCAGTGACAGGGTAAAAGCCAGCAACCAGCCAGACACCAGCGCCGGAGCAATCATCGGTACGGTAATAATGAAAAAGACTTTCAGCGGTGTCGCACCTAAATCCATTGCCGCTTCTTCAATCGAATGATCCAACTCGCGCAAGCGGGCACTGATCACCACGGTGACATACGCCGAACAGAAGGTGACATGCGCCAGCCAGATGGTCAGCATGCCGCGCTCTGCAGGCCAGCCAATAGCCTGCGCCAGCGACACAAACAGCAGTAGTAACGACAACCCGGTGATAACGTCCGGCATCACCAGCGGTGCGGTCAGCATAAACGCAAACCCGTTAGAACCGCGGAAATTACCAAAACGCACCATCACTACCGCCGCCAGCGTGCCCAATACCACCGCCATGGTCGCCGAGGCCGCCGCGATAGTCAGGCTAAGCGCCACCGCGCTTATCATGGCAGAGTCTTCAAACAGCGCGCTGTACCACTGGGTAGACCACCCTGCCCACACCGTCACCAGCCGGGAACTGTTGAAAGAGTAGATAACCAGCATCAGCATCGGGGCATACAGAAAACTGTATCCCAGCACCAAAATCAGCGTCCGCCACGGTGAACGCACGACTGGTAAATTGTTCATGACTGATCCTCCGCGACTTTATTCTGATGTTTATGGAACCAGATGATCGGAATAATCAGCAGGAACAGCATCACCATCGCTACCGCCGACGCGACCGGCCAGTCGCGGTTATTGAAAAACTCCTGCCACAGAATACGGCCAATCATGATGCTATCCGGCCCGCCTAACAGCTCAGGGATCACGTATTCCCCGACGGTCGGGATAAACACCAGCATCGACCCGGCAATAATGCCGCCTTTGGTCAGCGGCACAATGACGCTAAAGAAGGTTTTGACCGGCCGCGCCCCCAAATCCAGCGAGGCTTCCACCAGCGAATAATCCAGTCGGGTCAGCGCGGTATAAATCGGCAACACCATAAACGGTAAATACGAATAGACCACACCGATATACACGGCCAGATTGGTGTGCAAAATCACCAGCGGCTGATCGATGACCCCAAGCCAAAGCAGGAAATTATTCAGGATACCGTTATCTTTCAAAATCCCCATCCACGCGTACACACGGATCAGGAACGAGGTCCATGACGGCAGGATCACCAGCAGCAGCAGAATGTTGCGGGTGGACGGCTTACTGTGTGCCACCGCCCAGGCCATCGGATACCCGACCACCAGACAACACAACGTAGAGACCGCCGCGACTTTCAGCGATTGCAGGTAGGCATCGATATATAACGGGTCAGACAATAATTGCAGATAGTTGCCGATATTCAGGCTGATTTGCAGCCGATCTTCCGCCCATGCGATCAGATCCGTATACGGCGGCACCGTACGCGCCATTTCGGCAAAACTGATCTTGAAGACGATCAGAAACGGCAGCATAAACAGGCATAACAGCCACAGATAAGGCAGGGCGATCACCAGTTTGCGGCCATGCGCCAGACGCAGCCGCGCCAGCGTCGCACGCAGCGGGCTCATCGGCTGGCCCGGCGGTTCATGTTGTTCAGATAACATCGCCATTGCGTCTTCTCCCGTTATACCGTCAACACCACGCAACTGTCCGCATCCCAGCACAGGCGCACTTCATCTCCCCAGGTGGGCGAGCCTTTGCGGAAACGGTCGGCGTTTTGCAACTGGGCGCTGATCGTCTGCCCACTGGTTAACCGGACATGGTAAATAGAGAGATCACCCAAATAGGCGATGTGCACCACTTCGCCCACGGCAAAGTTACATCCATCTGCTGGCACCTCGTCGCATAACATGATTTTTTCCGGGCGCAGCGCAATATAAACCGGCACGCCATCCACCACGGATACATCAGAATTGACCTTCAGCGGATGCACCAACCCCGGGCTTTGCACAATAAGCGCATCGTCCTGACGCTCTTTCAACAGCCCTTCGAACATATTGACTGAACCGATGAATTCAGCACTAAAGCGCGTATTCGGGTTTTCGTATATTTCTTCCGGCTCGCCAATCTGCACAAATTTGCCGCGATTCATGATAGCGATGCGGCCCGCCATGGTCATGGCTTCTTCCTGATCGTGGGTCACCATCACACAAGTCACCCCCACTCGCTCCAAAATGTCGACCACTTCCAGTTGCATGCGATCGCGCAATTTTTTATCCAACGCGCCCATCGGTTCGTCCAGCAACAGCAGTTTCGGACGTTTCGCCAGACTGCGCGCCAGCGCCACACGCTGACGCTGACCGCCAGAAAGCTGATGCGGTTTACGCCCGGCGAATTCCTGCATATGCACCAGCGTCAGCATCTCTTCGACGCGATCGTTGATTTCACCGCGCGATAACTTGTCCTGCTTCAGGCCGAAAGCGATATTTTTCTCCACTGTCATGTGCGGAAATAACGCATAGGACTGAAACATCATGTTGATCGGGCGCTGGTAAGGCGGTACCAACGACAGGTCCTGTCCATCCAGCACAATTTGTCCCTGGGTAGGTTGCTCAAAACCCGCCAGCATGCGCAGCAGCGTGGATTTACCACACCCTGAAGCCCCCAACAGGGCGAAAATTTCGCCTTTATAGATGGTCAGGCTGACGTCATCAACCGCAAACTGACCATCATACGCTTTGGTCAGGTTACGCACTTCCAGCAACGGCATGGCCGCTTTCTGGGGTTTGGGGCGGGGGATCGCTTCGTTCACTTAATTTGCTCTCCGGCAAAAGCAGAACAAAATCGCAGCCACATGACTGCGACACAAATAGCACAAACAGGCGGGGTAAGCCGCCTGTTGCATGAAAGTGGAGTCAAGGACAGCGATTATTTCCCGCTTTTTACCTTGGTCCACGAGCGTGTAATCACGCGGTCAATCTTGGGCGATTGCACCTTAAGCGTAAACAACTTGGCGCGAATATCCGCTGGCGGATAAATATTCGGGTTATTACGCACGTCATCTTTCACCAGTGCAGTCGCCTCTTTATTGGGGTTGGCGTAATACACATGGTTACTGATGTTGGCAATCACCTCCGGTTTCAGCAGATAGTTGAGGAACTGATAGGCTGAATCCAGGTTCTTGGCATCTTTCGGAATGGCGAAGACGTCAAAGAATGCCAGCGCGCCTTCCTTCGGAATGCTATAGCTGATATTCACGCCATTTTTCGCCTCTTTCGCCCGGTTGGCTGCCTGCATGACGTCGCCAGCCCAGCCGATCGCCACGCAAATATCGCCGTTGGCCAGATCGTTAATATACTGGGAGGAATGGAAATAGCGGATGTTCGGACGCAGTTTCAGCAGTAAATCCGTGGCGTCTTTGGTGTAATCCGACTCATTGGTACTGTTTGGGTTTTTACCCTGATAGTTCAGCACCGTGGCATAAATCTCAGCCGGTGCGTCAAGGAAGGATACGCCACAGCTCTTGAGCTTCTCCAGGTTCTCCGGTTTCAACACCAGATCCCAGCTGTTCACCGGCGCATCTTTACCCAGCACGGCCTTAACCTTGTCGACGTTATAACCAATACCGGTGGTTGCCCACAGATACGGCACCGCGTATTTATGGCCCGGATCGTGTTCTTCGATGAGCTTCATCAGCTCAGGATCAAGATTTTTGTAGTTCGGCAGTTTGCTCTTATCCAGTGGCTGGAAGACACCGGCGCTGATCTGGCGCCCCAGGAAGCTGGCAGACGGCACCACCAAGTCGAACCCTGTGCTGCCGGCCATCAGTTTGCCTTCCAGCACCTCGTTGGAGTCAAACACGTCATACACGACTTTAATGCCGCTCTCTTTCTGGAAGTTTTCCAGCGTGTCAGGCGCAATATAATCAGACCAGTTATAGACGTGCAGCGTTTTCTCTTCCGCCGATGCGGTGACGGACGCGGCCACCATTAAGCCGGCTAAAACACCCGAAAGCCATTTTTTACGTTGGGTGAACATCCGTTCCTTCCTCCATACCAGGGGTAAATACAGGGGGGTGAATGCACAGTGTCAGCAAATGACACCGTTCTGTGTTTCTTCATGCTCAGAATAACAACAGGCTCAGAATAACAACGATGATGCATGGCTATGCACCCGCGTTTTTCATCGTTAATACGCAATCCGCTATGACGTTATTATCTGAACCACACAGAAATAAAGCATAACCGCACTATTCCGCCCGTACCATACCAGAAAGTAAAAAACAGGTTTTATCGATTATTTATTCACAATTTATCTATGTGCTACGCCCTGAAACGGCAAAGGCAGAAAAACATCTGGTTTAGATAATAAAAAACCGCATTAAATGCGGTTTGAATAAATAAGCAAAGCTGATGACCAGCTATTGATCCATAACGTAATCAATGCAGGCTGGAGGTGTTGAAACGTTCAGCAGGGCTCTCTTCCTCATCACCCAAAAACAGCAGATTATTGGCACTGGCTTCCATAATAACCATGGAAACCTGCTGCTCAGCCTGCTCCATGAAATGGCGGAACTGTTCCAGTGTCATCCCCGCACCTGCGCTGAATGTCTGGCAGACGATCAATTTGGGCAGGTTATCGTCCTGAATATCAAGAAACGCTTTAGCCGTCAGCGAGCTGGCGTTGATCTGGCTCAGATTACTCATCAACGGGATCAGGGCGGTGGGTTTCACTTCCGCCAGCGCGGAAAACAGGATGACGCTGTCCGCCATATCAACCTTGGCGTCAAACACCCCGTCAAAATTCTGCATGTGCGGCAAATGCAACGCCTGACAAGAGTCACATTCGAAGTAAATAATGCCCAGTTGATCCAGCCACCGCCGAAGCAAATTCAAATCAGGGACGATGATTGAATCCATCTTGACCGCCTCATATTTCATGGAGATAAAAACCTGACCTACGCAATGCCTAACTCAGGAATAGCCGACCAATCGTCATCACGAACTGGCCATCACGGCGCGTCGACGCGCTAAAAACCGAATGGGTGCAAAACAGTTATTCGCAGCACAGTCATCCGCAACACACTCACCCTGTTCTGGCTACCCGAGATACAGAACGATGATGTTGTTCAATATATTCGATCATCATCCCTGCGATATCCAGCCCGGTAGCGGTTTCGATACCTTCCAGCCCGGGTGAGGCGTTGACCTCCATCACCAGAGGCCCTCGCGCCGAACGCAGTATATCAACACCCGCCACATTCAGTCCCAATGTTTTTGCGGCCTTTACCGCAGTTGCACGCTCTTGCGGCGTGATGCGTACCCGGCTGGCCGTTCCGCCCCGGTGCAGGTTGGAGCGAAAATCACCCGGTTTAGCCTGCCGCTCGATAGCCGCGACCACGCGATCGCCGATCACCAGACAACGAATATCTTTCCCTTGAGCCTCACGCACATATTCCTGTACCAGAATATGCGCATTAAGGCCCCGAAAAGCATCAATGACGCTTTCCGCCGCCTGCTGGGTTTCCGCCAGCACCACGCCAATACCCTGCGTGCCTTCCACCAGCTTCACCACCAGCGGTGCGCCACCGACCATTTTGATCAGATCCGCGGTGTCATCCGGTGAATGAGCAAATCCGGTGATCGGTAAGTCAATACCCTGGCGGGCCAACAGTTGCAATGAGTGCAGTTTGTCGCGGGCACGGATGACCGACATCGCATTATTCAGCACCATGCTGCCCAGCATTTCGAACTGGCGTAACACCGCAGTGCCATAAAAAGTAATGGCGGCGCCGATACGCGGGATCACGGCGTCATAGTGCCCGAGATGACGCCCGCGGTAATGCACTGACGGTGCGGCAGAGTTAATGTTCATGTAACACGACAGCGGGTTGAGCACCTCGATATCATGCTGCCGCTCTTCCGCCGCCTCACATAATCGCTTGCAAGAATAGAGAGAACCGTCCTGTGACAGAATGGCGATTTTCATAGCGCTCCAGTACTACCGGGTGGCCCAACCTTGCTGGTGCAGGTAGTCCAGCATGAACGGACGGCGCTCTTTGCTCAGGGTGCGCCGAATTTGGTCGCTCCAGCTCTCCATTCGCTGATTGCTGTCGCGATGGCGATAATACTCAACAATATGCTGATCGTATTGCGCCAGTAGCTCGCTATCCAACGGCTGATAGCGGTTTTCATGCACGACCAGCGCTGCCGGTAAACGCGGTTTGAGGTCCGGCTGCACGGCCGGATATCCAAGGCACAGTCCAAATAGCGGCAAAACCTGCTGTGGTATCGCCAGCAGGCGCGTCACTTCAGCAATCTGATTACGGATGCCGCCAATGAAGACACCGCCCAGCCCCAGCGATTCTGCTGCCACCAGCGCGTTTTGTCCCATCAGCGCCGTATCAACGCTGCCAAGCAGCAATTGTTCGGCCAGGCCCAGCTCGGCCTGCGGGTAGATTTGCTGATGCCGATAAAAATCGGCGCAGAATACCCAAAACTCCGCGGCCTGCCCCACCCACGGTTGTTCGCCGGTCAGGTGTACCAGTTGCGAGCGCAACGCCTGGTCAGTAATACGAATTATCGAACTGCACTGCAGAAAGCTGGACGTCGACGCACTTTGCGCGGCGGCAATAATCGCGGTCCGCTGCTCATCGCTAAGCGGCTGGTCGGTAAATGATCGGATGGAACGATGTTGGCGTAACAGTGAAATGGTTGGCGTCACGTTGAATATCCCTGAAGAACGATGGTGAGATGACACACTCTGACGACGTGGGCTGTACAAATTATAGGGCTTTGGGGCTTGTCGTTTGGCGATAAACGACCTGTATTAGCCATACGCCACGTTGCACAGACGTTGGCTTTCTTTATTGCATTGTCCACCCATACTGCCCATCAATGTCACTCATCAATAGGCTATGCCCCGACACCACCGCAGCCTCACGCCACCAAGCACATCAGTGAGTATATGTCAGACCAGCCGGTAGACCAACGTTGCAAGCGATTTTAGTCAACCGTTATCAATAGATGCGACAACCCACGACACAACATGAATACGGACAAACAGAGCAAGACATAGATGACGCTAATCGTTATAACAGGCAATGACTACTTCAGATCACCGCAGATTGCGGGCATAGTAACGCGGTTGGCTAAAACCGTTTACAATTATGGGTAGGTCCTGATAGCAGAGATACCCAGATAACATAGAGATGTTAAGGAGTTTACATGTACGCAGTTATTTTTGGTCGTCCTGGTTGTCCTTATTGTGTCCGAGCCAAAGAACTGGCTGAAAAATTGACCGAAGAGCGCGACGATTTCAATTACCGTTACGTTGATATCCATGCAGAAGGCATCAGCAAAGCTGATTTGTCTAAAACGGTGGGCAAACCGGTAGAAACCGTACCTCAGATTTTCCTGGATGAAAAACACATTGGCGGCTGCACCGACTTTGAAGCCTATGCCAGAGAGCATCTGTTCAATTAATCCCGCGCCGTTTATCTGCTCATCACCAAGGCACCAAGCGTACCTTGGTGATTTTTTGGTGTTTAGCGTAAGTAATGCAGACTCACCGCCCGTAAAAATAGAAACGCCAACGCCCCCATCAGACACCAGAACACCGCGCTGCTGAGATAAGCCAGTTCCTGCCAGAACGACAAGCTGGGAAAATACCATAGTTGCAACACCAACAGACAAACCGGCATCGCCACCACCGCGCCCATGAGGGGATAACGCAATCGCCGGTTACGCGACAAGTAGCTTGATACCATTCCAGGCAGTAAAAACAACAGCATCCCCGGATCACCATGAAAGCCGTCTTCCAGCGATGTCCCCACGATACGCATCTTTTGACTTAAAAATACTAACGTAAACAAGACAAAACAGCTGACTACACCCAGCCACCCTCTATTGCCTGTCATGTGAGCCTCCCCGAAATAGACTAAACCTGCGCATGACGGAGCAACGGTCGTCGCCCACCACTATCATGCGCAGCAGGTATCCCTGATGGGACGAAAAGCCAGCTTCGTGGTGATTTATCAGCATCACCGGCTGGTTGTCCGTCGGAGAAATCACTAAAATAGCCGCGTCATGCCAGACGGTATTTCCCGTCTTTTGAGACGTTGCCAGATAAAAAATAATGGGGTCCGCTCCTTTCTTATCATCATAGTGTCGTCCAGACATGGTCAGCGCCCCTTTAATGGGGTAAATTTAGTCTAAATTATTTTTTATATCAATAATTTACCAGTAAACAACAAGTTACATTCCATGAATATAAACGTCGCTGATTTGTTAAACGGGAATTACATTCTGCTGTTATTCGTCGTTCTCTGTTTAGGTCTTTGTCTGGGGAAATTGCGGCTCGGCTCGGTTCAACTCGGCAATTCTATTGGCGTTCTGGTGGTGTCGCTGTTACTGGGACAACAACATTTCGCTATAAATACCGAGGCGCTGAACCTCGGTTTTATGCTGTTTATCTTTTGCGTCGGTGTTGAAGCCGGTCCCAACTTTTTCTCGATTTTTTTCCGGGATGGTAAAAATTACCTGATGCTGGCGATGGTGATGGTCAGTAGTGCATTGCTGATAGCACTGGTGCTGGGTAAGGTATTCGGTTGGGGAATCGGCCTGACCGCCGGTATGCTGGCCGGTGCCATGACCTCAACCCCCGTGCTGGTGGGGGCTGGCGATGCGCTGCGTAACACCATTAGCCTTGGGCCACAGCTGTCGATAACGCAAGAGCAGTTGAGCCTCGGTTACGCCTTGACCTATCTGATTGGTCTGGTCAGCCTGATATTCGGCGCACGTTATCTGCCTAAATTGCAGCATCAGGATTTGCCGACCAGTGCCCAGCAAATTGCCCGTGAACGCGGGCTGGACACCGACAGCCAGCGCAAAATTTATCTGCCGATCATTCGTGCCTATCGGGTTGGCCCTGAACTGGTGGCCTGGGCCGATGGTAAAAACCTGCGTGAGCTGGGCATTTATCGCCAGACGGGATGTTATATCGAACGTATCCGGCGCAATGGCATTCTGGCAACGCCGGACGGCGACGCAGTACTGCAATTAGGGGATGAAATCGCACTGGTGGGATATCCCGACGCGCACGCCCGCCTGAACCCCAACTTCCGCGACGGCAAAGAAGTGTTCGAGCGCGAGCTGCTGGATATGCGGATCGTGACCGAGGAGATTGTGGTGAAAAACCACAACGCCGTGGGTAAGCGCCTAAGCCAGTTAAAACTGACCGATCACGGCTGCTTCCTCAACCGCATCGTCCGCAGCCAAATCGAAATGCCAATCGATGACGGCGTGGTGCTGAACAAAGGCGATGTCCTGCAAGTCAGCGGCGACGCTCGCCGGGTAAAAAGCATTGCGGATCGCATTGGCTTTATTTCTATCCACAGTCAGGTCACCGACCTGCTGGCATTTTGCGCCTTTTTCATCATCGGTATTATGGTCGGGTTGATTACCTTCCAGTTCCGCAATTTTTCTTTCGGCATCGGTAACGCCGCCGGTTTACTGTTTTCCGGCATCATGCTCGGTTTTTTACGCGCCAACCATCCGACGTTCGGTTATATCCCTCAGGGCGCATTGAATATGGTGAAAGAGTTTGGGCTGATGGTGTTCATGGCTGGGGTAGGACTCAGCGCGGGCAGCACCATCAATCACAGCTTTGGCGATGTCGGCATCCAGATGGTGCTGTCCGGGTTGATTGTCAGCCTGCTGCCGGTAGTGGTCTGTTTCCTGTTTGGTGCCTATGTGCTGCGCATGAATCGGGCATTGTTATTCGGTGCCATCATGGGCGCGCGCACCTGTGCACCGGCCATGGAAATTATCAGCGATACCGCCCGCAGTAATATCCCGGCGTTGGGCTATGCCGGAACCTATGCCATCGCCAACGTACTGCTGACCCTGGCCGGTTCGTTGATTGTGGTTATCTGGCCGCAATTGCCCGGCTGAGTGATTTTGTAAAGCAACGTCAATTTTTTTTCAAATTACGCAGAACTTTTTTCCAGGGGTAAAGTCTGAGTTAATGCCACTGCTTTTCTTTGATATCCCTGAATTGAGGAGCCCGTCGTTCACGCCGGTTAGGTTCAAGAACGACGGGCATTTTCTTTTAGGTATGCCCCGTTATGTGTGGCCCAAGAGTCCTTCTACACCTTACGTCACATACGCAGCCCTGATGCTTCCTGTCTTATCCTTTTACCTTCGCACCCGCTGTAAACAACAGAGCGTTACGTTAATAAGCCAGCCTAATAAGCGCCGCCGCGTTATAACATTTGCACGATAGATTTGCGCCTTGTATTTCATGAAGGTTATATTAATGCTCCGTCTGCTGAGCAATCAGCACACATTGCCTGCGGTTAACCATTCCCGGTGCATTTCCTTTTACCCCATTTTTATCCTGATTCAGGTGTAGCCATAAAAGATGGCACAGTGTGGGGTGATCCTGCATTGGAACGCGTTTGACCGGTCTTATTGAGGAAAACATGGAAACGCGTCGCGCAGCAAGGCTCAACAAACTGGCTCAGGCTTTAAAAAAGGCCGATAAACTGCACCTGAAGGATGCGGCACAACTGCTCGGCGTCTCTGAAATGACGGTCCGGCGTGACCTGAACGCACGCCCCGATGCGTCCGTTGTGTTGCTGGGTGGCTATGTCGTTTGTGACCCGAAAAACAACGGTGCTACCAGCTATTTTGTCTCCGACCAGCAGACCAAACACGTGGTAGAAAAGAACATCGTGGGTGAACTGGCGGCTGCCTGCATCGAACCCAACGATACGATTTTCTTCGACTGTGGCACGACCATCCCGTTTATTATTGCCGCCATTCCAGACGACCTGCCGTTTACCGCGATTTGTTATTCGCTCAATACGTTTATGGCATTGCAGGACAAACCGAATGGTCGGGTGATTTTGTGCGGCGGGGAGTTTCATCCCGATAATGCTATTTTTACCCCGCTGGGGCACCAGCACGAGTTGGATCAGATCTGTCCAACCAAGGCCTTTATTTCAGCAGGCGGCATTGACACACAAGCCGGAGCCACCTGCTTTAGCTTCGCCGAGCTGGCGATAAAGCATCGCGCCATGGCGCTGTCTCAACGGGTCATTCTGGCAGCGGACAGCAGCAAGTTCGGCAAACGTAAACCCGCCCGTATTGGTGCGCTGACGCTCTTTGATACGATTATCACTAACCGCGTGCCGGATAGTGACGCCCTCCACTACCTCAAAGCCAACAACATTGAGTTATTGACCCCTTAGCCCCCTCGCTGCAGTCGGCGTTTTAAGCCCTACTGCAGCGCCTTATTCCTGTCAGCCAAATAATCCGCCAAACCAGCCGGACAGCGTCATCAACACGGAATCCCACAACCGGCCAAAAAAGCCTGCTTGCGGTATATCATCCATCACCACCAGTGGGCGTTGGCCGATGCTGTTGCCATCGAGTTGGAAATCAATCGTGCCGACAACCTGCCCTTTTTTCAGCGGCGCTTGCAACTGCCGTTGCGCCAACGTAAAGCTGGCTTTCAGGTTCTTCGCCTGCCCTTTCAGCACCGTCATCGCGGCATCCTGCGCTACCCCTAATCTGACCTGTTTTTCGCTGCCAAGCCATACCCGTTGGGTCGTAAATGGGGTATCGCTGCGTATCAGCGTCGCGGTTTCGAAGAAACGGAACCCCCAGGTCAGTAATTTTTCACTTTCCCGGAAACGTATCGTGTCGGAAGGCGCACCCAATACCACCGAAATGAGCCGCATGTCACCATCGACAGCCGAAGCCACCAGACTATGACCCGCCCCATCGGTATAGCCGGTTTTCACCCCATCGACACGCAAGTTGCTGCTCCACAACAAACGGTTACGGTTTGGCTGGCGGATATTATTGAAGGTGAACTCTTTCTCGCTGTGTAATGCGTATTCGCTCGGTACATCGCGAATCAACGCCTGTGTCAGACGCGCCATGTCACGGGCCGTACTGTATTGTCCTGGTGTATCCAGACCATGTACCGTCAGAAAATGGGTGTTCGTCAGCCCCAGCGTCGCCGCGTACTGGTTCATCAGACTAACAAACGCATTCTGGCTCCCGGCGACATAATCCGCCAGTGCGATGCTGGCATCATTACCTGACTGAATCACTATCCCTTTATTAAGATCGGACACCGAAATCTGATCGCCCGGTTTAAGAAACATCAGTGACGACCCACGTAACGTCGGATTGCCGCCAGCCCAGGCGTCTTTTCCAACCGTCACTTTATCTTCTGGCGTGATCTTACCCACTTTGATGGCCTGACCAATCACGTAACTCGACATGATCTTGGTCAAGCTGGCGGGATCGAGTCTGGTGTCTGCATTCGACTCGGCCAGCACCCGGCCGCTGCCGTAATCGATCAGGATAAACGCTTTGGCGTCAATTTGTGGCGGAGGCGGCATCTGCTCGGCCTGAAGTACCGGCGAAACCGCCATCAATATCCCGGTAGCGGCGGCAACGATGCGTCGCCAGGAAATGCGAGGTGTCACTATCTTCATGCGCGCTGTCCATAAATTGTTAAAAATGAGGAGTATCAAACAGTTTACTGGGCCTAACGGGTACAAGGTAGCCTGACATATCTGAGAATAAAACCGACCACACTGTAAAGTTCATCAAAGAAAAAGAAAAAATCAGCGGAATCTGTCGACAGGCTCAGTCACAGCCACTGCAAAAAGGGGAAAAACCCCTTGATTACACCACCGATGACTCAGTCGTCCCGCATATCTATCGAAATGATTAAAATTTTTTATAAAATAGTCTTCGCATACTACTTAGGCCAACATTTTCATTCTGTTATTTCCACTTCGAAAGTTTAATAGTGCAAATAAATTAACTGGCATTTATCTCATCCCAAATAATGTGTTAAATTAATCATGTCAATATATTAACAAAAACGATGGAAGGAAGATTTCTTCGGCTTTTTTAAGCGGGAGCGTTATTAATTCGGTTAAATTTCACGACGAAAAACAATCTAACGATAGCGCCATGCCCTGTCGGGCAAACAAAAGGGACTTTATCATGTCAATAGAAAAATGCATTGTCACATATGACTCATGGAAAATATATGTTGAAAGGCATATTTCCGATCCTGCACATGAAACCATCATTATGGTTAACGGAGCACTATCGACAACGGCAGCGTTCAAAAACACCGTCAAGAATCTGTCTGGCAGGTTTAATATCATTCTTTTTGATTTACCGTTTATTGGTGAATCATTGCCGCACAACACGCTGGACAGAGTCATAACCAAAAACGATGAGGTCAACATCCTGCTCCACCTCATCGATACCTTTGAACCAGACCACATACTGTCGATATCATGGGGCGGGCTGTCTTCGATGTTGGCTTTGTCAAACAAACCCAAGCATATCAAGAAGGCCGTGATCGCATCATTTTCGGCACATCTTAACGATAAAATGCGCGATTATATCCAACGCGCCAGGTATTATATTCACTCAAAAGAATTCGAAAGAGCGGCGGAGTTACTCAATAATGAAGTAGGTAAATTTTTACCACCTTTATTAAAGCACATTAATTTAAAACACATCTCTTCGATGAGTGAATTCGCCTTTCAACAGGTTAACTTCCATATAGATCAAGTGCTCACACTGAAAGAAGAGAATTATATCGAAATATTCAAGGATATTAACGCTGATATACTTTTCTTGAATGGCGAAAATGACGAGTACACTACCGCTGACGATATCAAAAAAATGGGACAGTACATTCATAGCTGTGAATTCAGTACCATTCCCGAAGCGGGCCACTTCCTCGACCTTGAAAACAGGAAAGCGGCAAAACAAGTTGCAGAGAAAATAATCTCGTTTTTCGCATAATCGTTATCGCCGTCAGGCTGCTGGATAACTGCCAGCAGCCTAATCACTGAGCTGATTATCAAACAGTACTAACTTATCGCTCCTATCGCTGATATTCCTGCATTTTTAGCGCCTGTTCCCCCCATCGCCTGACGTTAGCACCACTGCTTTAGAACCACCGACCTTAGAACCACAGACCTTAGAACAATCGGTGACATCAAACCCTTGCTGTGGATATAGTGGCAACAGTCTGACATTGGTATGAGCAGCGTGTGCCATCCCACCACCTGCTTTATTGCGCCAAAAATCAACTCAAAGGAGTAGTGCCATGTTGAAAATCTGGGGTCGTGAAAACTCGACCAATGTGAAAAAAGCACGCTGGTGCGCGGCAGAACTTGGACTGGCCTATGAGCTGGTTCTGGCAGGCGGGCAATTCGGTCGCAACCATGACCCGGATTATCTGGCCATGAATCCTAACGGGCTGGTACCCTGCCTGCAGGACGACGATTTGGTGCTGTGGGAGTCGCACGCCATCGTGCGTTATCTGGCGGCACAGTACGGCCAGGGGCGTTTTTATCATGCCAATGCGAAAACTCAGGCTGGCATCGACAAATGGCTGGACTGGGCAGCAGGGTTCTCCGAGCCCTACAAACAGGTATTTATCAACCTGGTGCGTACTGCGCCGGAAAAAAGCAACAGGCAAGCTGTCGAAGCCGGTATCGCCGGTTGTGAAAAGTTATTTGCTATTGCTGATAGCGTACTGGCGACACAGCGCTGGCTTTCCGGCGAAGAGTTCGGCATCGGCGACATCCCGACCGGGTGCATCGCGTATAGCTGGTTCAATCTGCCGATTGAACGCCAGCCTCGGCCCCATCTGGAGCGCTGGTATCAGCAACTGACTGAGCGGGAAGCCTTCCGCCAGACCGTCATGCTACCGTTAACGTAACCTCTTTTCTTAACATCTCACCCAACGTCATCGCTTGCCGTGCGCCCCACACCGGGCGCACATTCTCACCAGCGGTCACGAATCTGACAGCCCCACCTTTAGCAACTTGCCATTATCCTGATCGGTCAGCACATAGAGATAGCCGTCTGGCCCTACCCGCACGTCACGGATACGTTCCCCCAGTTCCGTCAGTAGACGTTCTTGCGAGACAATACGGTCGCCTTCCAGCGATAAACGAATCAGGCTGGTCCCCGCCAGTGCACCGATAAATAGCGAGTGGCGCCAGGCAGGAAAACGACTGCTGTTATAAAATGCCATCCCGCTGATAGCAGGCGAGACTTTCCAGTAATAGACAGGTTGGGTCGTGCCAGCCACTTCCGCACCCTGAAACTCCGGAATCTTTTGCCCGGAGTAGTCGATACCATAGGTCGCCAGTGGCCAACCGTCATTCTCTCCCGGTTGGGGGATATTGATCTCATCGCCGCCACGCGGGCCGTGTTCACTTTCCCACACATCGCCAGACCACGGATTCAGCGCCAGCCCTTGTGGATTTCGCAATCCGTAGGCCCAGATTTCCGGCCGGGCACCCGTGTGATTCACGAAAGGATTATCGATGGGAACACCCCCATCCGGCGTAAGGCGTACCAGTTTACCTTGCAGGCTTCCCAAATCCTGGGCCAGCATCCGTTGCTGGTTTTCACCGAGTGCGATAAACAAATGTCCTTGTTTATCGAATACCATTCGCCCGCCAAAATGGGCACCGGTCGAGCGTTTCGGCAGTTGCCTGAAGATCACCGTAAAATGATTCAACCGCTGCATATCATCTGACAGCACGCCAAACCCTACTGCAGTTCCGGCCAGCCCCTCCGGCCCGGCTTCGGCATAACTCAGGTAGACCCGACGATCCTGACGAAAATTCGGCGACAACACCACATCCAGCAAACCACCTTGCGAATGAGCAAACACAGCCGGAACACCGCCTATTGGTGCAGAAAGCCCCTTACCGGCATGCCAGCGCCGCAACTGACCTGAACGCTCCGTCAGCAACAGCCCTTGATCGTCCGGCAAAAATGCCAGCGACCAGGGATGATCAAGATTCGCCTGCAACACGGCGACGGTCGGCGCGGCAAACAGCCCCGCAGAAAACAGCCAGCTCGCCGCCAATACCGGCAAGGTAAAAAAATGAAAGCGGGGAAACGACATGCCTGGTTCTCCCTGTTATTGGTGGTGGCAAGACGCTAGCCACATGAAAAACGATGCGGACGGTAAAATTAGCAGACGGTAAATTAATAGCATGCAGGCCTCAGCCATCAGGCAGAATTTACTCAAATTTGCATCCTGCCCATCATCGCCCCCACGACTGGGCCCCCCCGTGCACTGATTGTTTTATAATCACACAGGACTGTTTCCTGACGGCGATTCAGGTATAATCCGCCGCATTTTTCCGCCCCAACCCGATGTATGAGACGCTATGACTGTTAACACTTTCGATCCTTCACAAACCACCACACTGTCGGCACCGCAAAAAGCGCTAAACGATCAATCCGCTGACGTCAGCAAAGATCTGTCACGCAAAATTGGCTTTGTCAGCCTCGGTTGCCCGAAAAATCTGGTGGATTCGGAGCGAATTCTGACCGAGCTGCGTACCGAAGGGTATCAGGTGGTGCCGAGCTACAACGATGCCGATCTGGTTATCGTCAATACCTGTGGCTTCATCGATAGCGCAGTACAGGAGTCGCTGGAAGCCATTGGCGAAGCGCTCAATGAAAACGGCAAGGTCATCGTGACCGGCTGTCTGGGCGCGAAAGAGAATCAGATCCGCGAGGTGCACCCCAAAGTATTGGAAATCACCGGCCCGCATAGCTACGAGCAGGTGCTCAGCCACGTGCATCATTATGTTCCCAAACCAGAACATGACCCGTTTACCAGTCTGATACCGGCTCAGGGTGTCAAACTGACGCCACGCCACTACGCTTACCTGAAAATTTCCGAAGGCTGCGATCATCGTTGCACCTTCTGTATTATCCCGTCGATGCGTGGCGATTTGGATAGCCGCCCTATCGGTTCGGTGCTGGATGAAGCCAAACGGCTGGCAGAAGCCGGTGTGAAAGAACTGCTGGTCATCTCGCAAGACACCTCTGCCTACGGCGCTGACGTCAAACACCGCACCGGATTCTGGAACGGTCAGCCGGTGAAAACCAGTATGGTCAGTCTGTGTGAGCAATTATCGACGCTGGGGCTGTGGGTCCGCCTGCATTATGTGTATCCCTATCCGCACGTGGATGATGTGATCCCACTAATGGCAGCGGGCAAAGTGTTGCCGTATCTGGATATCCCGCTGCAGCACGCCAGCCCGAAAATCCTCAAGCTGATGAAGCGCCCCGGCGCGGTAGAGCGAACGCTGGAGCGCATCAAACGCTGGCGCGAGATCTGCCCGGATCTCACCTTGCGTTCAACGTTTATCGTTGGCTTCCCCGGTGAAACGGAAGAGGACTTCCAGATGCTGTTGGACTTCCTGCAAGAAGCACAGTTGGATCGCGTGGGCTGTTTCCGGTATAGCCCGGTTGAGGGTGCCGCCGCGAACGATCTGCCGGATCAGGTACCGGAAGACGTGAAAGAAGACCGTTACCATCGTTTCATGCAGGTACAGCAGCAGATTTCCAGCCAACGTCTGCTGGCCAAAGTCGGCCGGGAATTGAAAGTGTTGATCGATGAGGTCGATGAAGAAGGCGCTATCGGTCGCAGCATGGCAGATGCGCCGGAGATCGACGGAGCGGTCTATCTGAACGGTGAAAACCGGGTCAAGGTGGGCGATCTGGTGACGGTCAAAATTGAGCATGCCGATGAATACGACCTGTGGGGTTCACTGGTCTGATCGTCACGACACTGGCCGATGATCACTCGGCCAGTGATTCATCCCGCCTTGATTATGCTCAAAAAAACAGCGTCACTTGCCGCTTCCAGACAGTTCGCCTTGCGTCGTTTCAGTACCTCAAGTAGCCTTGCCTGATGATTACCGACGCCATAATGACTCTCTACTCCATACGGACGAAGGCAGCAGCATGTGGAAACGCCTGATATTCGGTCTTTTCGCCACCATTTTGGTGTTAGCCTGCAGTGCTTTTCTGCTTGATCGCTGTATCAGCTGGCGCACAGCCCCTTACATCTACGAGGACGTGGAGGATTTGCCGCCGCGTCAGGTTGGGGTGGTCTTGGGTACCGCTAAGTACTATCGCGCTGGTGTTATCAACCAGTATTACCTGTTTCGTATTCAGGGTGCGCTCAATGCTTTTAACAGCGGCAAAGTCAGTTACTTGCTACTGAGCGGCGACAATGCCCAGCAAAGCTATAACGAACCGATGACCATGCGGCGCGACCTGATCGCGGCCGGGGTCCCGCCCGCCAGCATCGTGCTGGATTATGCCGGGTTTAGGACGCTGGACTCTATCGTCAGGACCCGCAAGGTATTCGATACCAACGATTTCACGATTATTACTCAGCGCTTCCATTGCGAGCGCGCGCTATTTATCGCGCTGCACAAGGGGATTCAGGCGCAATGTTTTGCGGTCCCCTCGCCTAAGGATATCTGGCAGGTACGATTACGGGAATTTGGTGCCCGGCTTGGCACGTTGTTTGATTTGTATATTCTAAAACGTGAACCCCGCTTCCTGGGGCCACAAGTTCCGATTCCGTCCGAATACAAAATTTCGCATGACGAACCCAGCTACCCGGCGGTGCCGCCAGAATTCATGACCGATCAGGAGCCCAGAGTAGTAGAGCCGCCGCTACGCCAGAAGCCAGCGGCACCTCCGTCCCGCTAGTCATGACTCATTGGCTGACTGCGCTGAAACCGGACCGGCGACTTTAGCCGTCAGCCAGTGCCATAACCACTCAATCGGCCCTTGTCGGAACGCGCCCAACCAAAGGCGCGCGACCAGAAGATTGCACAACCAGACTGGCGGCACAACCAGCAGTAACTGCCAGCGATCAAATTGCATGAACCCGCCCAGGCGGTTGAACAGCGTGGTACAAATCAGGGTTTGCAGCAAATAGCTACTGAGCGCCATACGCCCGACGCTGGCTATCCAACGGGTAAGCCGCCAGTTCGTCAACGTCGGCCAATATCCGTAGCACAACGCCAGATAGCCAACCGCCTGTAGCGGCGCGCCAGTCTCTCGCGGAATTTGTAGCAACAGACCGCACCAGCGATAGTCCCACTGCAGTTGCCACTGGGCGATAACGCCTGCGCCATTAATCAACAGCGCCAACGGCAGCAACCACAGTGCAACGCGCCGATAATGTCGCAGGCTAAACTGGCCTCGCAACCAACCGCTACGCATCAACGAGGCACCCAGCAACATCGATCCAGCCAGCAACCAGCCATACTGAACCCCCAGCGACAACAGGCTTTCGTTCAATAATGACAAGCGATTTCGCCAGGCCTCCGGCCCGCCCTGCGTTAACCACCAGGCTTCATAATTCACCTCGGCAAGTCCGGGTTGCCAGAAACTGCCACCATCCTGACTCAGCACCTGACTCAAGACCACCAGCATCGCCAGCCCCATCAGGTACAGCACCACTCCGGTACGCAACAGCATGCGGGTACTGTCGGCATGACGCAGCATGCCGTAACACACCAGCCCAATCAGGCCATAATCCAGCAGAATGTCGCCATCCCACAGGAAAATCGCATGCAGCAGGCCGAAAACCATCAGCCAAAACAGTCTGGCATGAATCCAGCGCTTACCGCGTCTTAGTAGCAGTTGCAATCCAGCACCAAATAACAGGGCAAATACCGTGAGAAATTTTCCCTGCGCCACCATGTCCATCAACGCCCACGCCCAGGCATCAGCCGCAGAAGGCGGCCCCTGCCACGCCGGGTTGAGATAGGCGGCATGCGGCAAACCGAATGACACAATATTCATCAATAGAATGCCAAGCATCGCCAACCCACGGGCGAAGTCCAGCATAGGAATACGAGATGAGGAAGGCGGCGTTGGTGACATGGTTTTCAGCAAATACCGGGACGTGTCCGCGAATTGTAGTGACTGGGACAACAAATGCCCATGCTTTTCTGGCGATGGCGATTAACCGCCAGAAAAACATCGGCAATGCCGATCAATTATGATGGTGGCGCACAGCGCGCAGAAATTCCTGACGGGTATTCTGACTGGATTTAAACAGACCACCCAACGAGGTTGTCGTAGTGGCACTGGTGGCATCACGAATTCCGCGTGCTTTAACGCAATAATGTACCGCGTCAATCGATACCGCCACATTATTCGTGCCAAGCAGCGTCTGCAACGCGACCAGAATTTGCTGCGTCAAACGTTCCTGAACCTGCGGACGCTGGGAGAAAAACTGTACGATCCGGTTTATCTTAGACAGCCCAATCACACCGTCTTTCGGGATGTATGCCACAGTGGCTTTGCCATCGATAGTCACAAAATGGTGCTCGCATGTGCTGGTCAGCGTGATGTCACGTACCGTCACCATTTCATCAACTTTCATCTTATTTTCGATGATAGTGATCTTCGGAAAATTGGCATAATCCAGTCCGGAAAAGATCTCTTCCACATACATTTTGGCGATGCGGTGAGGGGTCTCAGCCAGACTATCATCCTCCAGATCGAGGTTCAGCAGGTTCATGATTTCCGTCATGTGCTCAGCAATCAGGCGCTTACGGGTTTCACGCTCCAGCATTTCGCCGCGCAGAGGGGTTTCCAGTCCACGTGCCAGTAACGCTTCGTGAACCAGGGCCGCTTCTTTTGTTAATACAGCCGACATGTTTTTCTCCAGCAGGTGTTCTCACTCTAACGTTGCCCAGAGCCAACGTCGGCCACAACTCTAATGGAGTGCCTGATGATTATCCAGTGATTGTGTGTCATGGCTGATGAAAAGACTTCAACTTGCCATTACGAGCTTGCCATCATGCCATCACACTCTCCTGCCATCGTAATATGCCCTGCCGCATTCACACAGATGAATGCGGCGGACGTTAATACGTTAGACATAGATACGTTAATAGATGGCGGCGTTAGAATTTCTCCCAGTTACCCTGTCCACCGGTTTTACCGGCTGGTGGCAAAGCGGGCGTCGTTCCTTTAAGTGATGGGCGTTTAAGCGCCAGGTTGTCGGTCTGTCCCCGATTCCCCGTCGCCGAACGGTACTCGGTACCAAGATGGAACACTTCCACCGCCTGCGTCAGTTGCCGCGCCTGCTCTTCCAGTGAGGCTATCGCCGCCATTGCCTGTTGTACCAGGGTCGCATTCTGCTGGGTCACGCCATCCATTTCATTGACAGCCTGACCGATTTGCGAAATCCCCCGACTCTGTTCGTCTGACGCAGAGGCAATCTCCCCAATCAAATTACTGACGTGCGATACCGTGTCGATAATCGTCCGCATCGCCTCCCCGGCCTGCTTGACCTGCGTTGACCCCACATCCACCCGGGATACCGACTCCGCAATCAAGCCTTCAATCTCTTTGGCCGCCTGAGCGCTGCGTTGCGCCAGGCTGCGCACTTCGCCTGCGACCACAGCAAACCCCCTGCCCTGTTCACCGGCACGGGCCGCTTCCACCGCCGCGTTCAGCGCCAGAATATTAGTCTGGAAGGCAATACCGTTAATAACCGAGGTAATATCGGCAATCTTGCGGGAGCTGGCGGTAATACTGTCCATCGTGTCCACCACAGTATTGGTGATTTTCCCGCCTTGTATCGCGGCGTCGGAGGCCTCCTGCGCCAGTTTGGTGGCCTGATGGACGTTTTCTGCATTGTGCTGCACGGTAGAGCTCAGTTGCTCCATGCTGGCGGCGGTTTCCTGCAACGCTGATGCCTGCTGCTCGGTTCGTCCGGAGAGATCATTATTACCTTGCCGGATTTCGGTCGCCCCCTGATAAATCGCCTCGGCGGTATCACGAATCAACGAGACGGTATCTTTCAAGCTCAGTTGCAGTTTTTTGATGTCGGGAATCATACGCCCGGCACAGTTACGGCCGAATTCATCCAGATGCTGATCAAGCCGACCCGCGATCAGTTTCCCAAGGTGCGCCTGAATTACAGAGATAGGGTTTACCAGATACTTGGTCAGATAGCGTTCACTGACCAGGAAGATGATCACACTGACAATCAGCGCCAGTATTAAAGTATTTCGGGTCCAGTCGTTATGGGTATTCACTGCCCCCAAAAAGTCAGCATTCGTCACCGCCGCGGTGTATTTCTGCGCCGCATCACCAAATGCCCAACTGGCAGGTGGATACACTTTACGAAATACGCTGCGAAACGCCTCCAGATCGTTTTTCTGCAGCGCAGAATACATGGGATCGATCGCCGTCGAAAGCAATGCCGACCAGCTTGATACCATTTCATCGGTAATTTTTTTATCTACACCAATTTGTGGTGCTGCCTTAAATTTTCCCAGTGCATCTTTGGTATTATTAATAGCTGTCAGCGCCATATCTAATGTCTTTTTAGCATTCTCTGCATCGCTAAATTGCAGATAATCCATCACACGCGCCATTCGGGTGACGGAACGGAAGTATTGGTCATTACCATAGGTGAGATAACTCTGGGTTTTACTTTGGGTCGAGTTATCATTTAACAGTAGCGTGACCTGCTTTAACGAATACAGGCTGTAGCCGGATACACTCCCCCAGAGCACCACAAAAAATCCCATAATAAATAACATCATGACTCTTATACTGATATTTCTTAGAAAAGACATAATTAACTCCCGAATGTTATTTGACGTTTTCCAGGATTTGCTGAGCAGCAGAGTGTCCTTTACCCCTTAATACAACAGTCACCCCATCAGAACGCACTGCGCCAAATACCACCAACGGTTCTTCATATAGCGCAAATGATACCGATTGGTAGTTATAAGCAGGATGATCACTCTGTGAACGCGCACGCTCTGATTTATCAGCAAGTATAGGCAGGGATAGAAAAAATGAGATGACGCAACCGGTTATTCGTATAAAAACCACGTCAGAAAAACGGCAATATCACGCGACTGTCACACTCCCGTTATGTCGGAATACCCAATAAAAAATGCACCGGCTAACCGGTGCATTTTCGTGTAAAACATGAACGTCGGCCCAGACTCAGAAGGTTTCCCAGTCCCCATGCGATGACCGGGCTGGCAACGCCGCCGTTTTCGGCGCCGGTCGTTTCAGTGCCGGTGTGGCGGTACGTGGCGCGTGTAACATTGACGACGACCCCAGGTCAAACGACGCCACCGCTGCCGCCAGGCTCTGCGCCTGCTCATCCAGCGAAGCCGCTGCCGCTGACGCTTCCTGCACCAGCGCCGCGTTCTGCTGCGTCACGCCGTCCATTTCCGTCACCGCCTGACCGATTTGCTCGATACCCCGGCTTTGTTCATCAGACGCCGCCGAAATCTCACCCATCAGGTCATGCACTCGCGAGACCGAGGAGATAATCCCCTCCATCGCGCTGCCTGCCTCACGTACCAGTGTCGAACCCGTATCTACCCGGCTTACCGATTCGCCAATCAGCGTTTCAATCTCTTTCGCCGCCTGCGCACTGCGCTGCGCCAGGTTTCTCACTTCACCCGCCACCACTGCGAATCCACGACCCTGCTCACCGGCCCGCGCCGCTTCCACCGCCGCGTTCAGTGCCAGAATGTTGGTCTGGAAAGCGATACCGTTTATCACGCTGGTGATATCCGCTATCCTGCGGGAGCTGTCGGAGATACTCTGCATGGTGGTCACCACGTTGTCGGTAATGTTACCGCCCTGTCTGGCCATCTGCTGGGCTTCTTCCGAAATTTGACGGGCCTGACGCACGTTATCCGCGTTATTTTTTACCGTCGAGGTCAGCTCTTCCATGCTGGCGGCGGTTTCCTGCAGCGCAGCGGCCTGCTGGTCGGTACGGCGTGACAGTTCGTCATTCCCCTGGCGGATTTCGCTGGTACCGGTATAAATCACCGTCGAGCTGGCGTGAATGGTCTGCACCGTATCACGCAGGTTGTGCTGCATCGCCCGAATATAGGGGATCAACTGACCGGCACAGTTACGGCCGAACTCGTCGAGCTCCACACCCAGTTTGCCGCTGGTCAGCAGTTCCAGATGACGCTTGATTTGACCAATCGGTTTCACCAGATAGTTCACCAGATAACGGTCGCTCAGGAACAGTACGATAACCCCCAGAATCAGTGCCGCCAGCAACAGATTTTTATTCACGGTAATGTGTCTTTCGACCTGGATGATGCCATCGTCAGACTGGATAGCCGTGGCATATTTCTCCGCGATAGCGCCGAATTCCAGGCTCAACGGAGGGTACTGTTTGCGGAACAACTGGCGGAAATCCTCCATGCGACCGTCTTTAATCGCTGTCAGCATCGGCTCCACCGCGCTTTGCAGTAATCTGCCCCACACCTCGGTCATTTGTTGTACGACCTGTTTGTCGACCCCGATGTGCTCGCTGCCCTTAAACTGGTCCAGCGCGTCTTTGCTGTTTTTCAAAGCGGTATCGGCGGAACTCAATGTCTTCTGAGCATTCTCTGTATCACCCGTCTGCAAGTAGTCCACCGCACGCAGCATTCGGGTGACGGTGCGAAAATACTGGTCATTACCTTTGACCAGCATGGAGTAACTTCTTTTTTGTGACATGTTGTCATTCAGCAGATCATTCATGTCACCAAATGAACTCAGTGTGAAGACAGAGGCCATTCCCCAGATAACGGTAAACAGCGTCAGGATAATTAACAGCATTCTTCTGACGGTGATGTGTCTTAAAATATTCATAATGGACTCCGGATAATTAGTCGCGCCTTTAGCGCTTGCGTAGTCATGGCCACCGGTGTTTGGTTATTCCCCAGTTCAAATAATGTGCAAATTTAAAACTGTACACCTGACATATATCGTGGCAAGAAAAACCTTGGCTAAAACGTTCAAAAAATGAATAACACTTTTTAATTCCGGCATACAGTACGGTTAAATAAAACCGCGTTTCCTTTTTATACATCACATTTATTCTACCACGTCTGCCAACACGTTCACTGTGTTTTCATCGTTAAAGCTACAGAACAAAAATTAAGTGAGCCTTAAATTTAAGATATAAAAATGACAGTGATCACGTTATCTCACCTTCAACCGTTTTATTTTTAATTTCCTACGTTACTGTTCTTTGAATTTTAATGCTTGCGACATTATCCTGTCTTATTTGGCTCTCGCCGATAGCAGAATGCACCGGCAACCGGTGCATTTTCGTGTAAAACATGAACGTCTGCCCAGACTCAGAAGGTTTCCCAGTCCCCATGCGATGACCGGGCTGGCAACGCCGCCGTTTTCGGCGCCGGTCGTTTCAGTGCCGGTGTGGCGGTACGTGGCGCGTGTAACATTGACGACGACCCCAGGTCAAACGACGCCACCGCTGCCGCCAGGCTCTGCGCCTGCTCATCCAGCGAAGCCGCTGCCGCTGACGCTTCCTGCACCAGCGCCGCGTTCTGCTGCGTCACGCCATCCATTTCCGTCACCGCCTGACCGATTTGCTCGATACCCCGGCTCTGTTCATCAGACGCCGCCGAAATCTCACCCATCAGGTCATGCACTCGCGAGACCGAGGAGATAATCCCCTCCATCGCGCTGCCTGCCTCACGTACCAGTGTCGAACCCGTATCTACCCGGCTGACCGATTCGCCAATCAGCGTTTCAATCTCTTTCGCCGCCTGCGCACTGCGCTGCGCCAGGTTTCTCACTTCACCCGCCACCACCGCGAATCCACGACCCTGCTCACCGGCCCGCGCCGCTTCCACCGCCGCGTTCAGTGCCAGAATATTGGTCTGAAAAGCGATGCCGTTTATCACGCTGGTGATATCCGCTATCCTGCGGGAGCTGTCGGAGATGCTCTGCATGGTGGTCACCACGTTGTCGGTAATGTTACCGCCCTGTCTGGCCATCTGCTGGGCTTCTTCCGAAATTTGACGGGCCTGACGCACGTTATCCGCGTTATTTTTTACCGTCGAGGTCAGTTCTTCCATGCTGGCGGCGGTTTCCTGCAGCGCAGCGGCCTGCTGGTCGGTACGGCGTGACAGTTCGTCATTCCCCTGGCGGATTTCGCTGGTACCGGTATAAATCACCGTCGAGCTGGCGTGAATGGTCTGCACCGTATCACGCAGGTTGTGCTGCATCGCCCGAATATAGGGGATCAACTGACCGGCACAGTTACGGCCGAATTCTTCCAGTTCGACGCCTAACTTGCCGCTGGTCAGCAGTTCCAGATGACGCTTGATTTGACCAATCGGTTTCACCAGATAGTTCACCAGATAACGGTCGCTCAAAAGCAGCACGGCAATGCCAATGATCAATGCAACCAGCAGCGTACTTTTGCTCATGGCGATGTAACGCTCGACATCTACGATAGTATTGTCGGACTGAATGGCAGCAGCATATTTTTCCGTCAACTCACTGAGTTCCACACTCATTGGCGGATATTGCTTCAGATAAATTCGTTTAAATTCGTCCAGTCGCCCCGCTTGCAACGCGGCCATCATCGGCTCTACCGCATTAGCAAGAATCTGCTCCCACGAAGTCACCAATTTCTGAACCTGCTCATCGCCAACGCCTATCTGCCGACTATTCTTAAATTGCGCCAACGCCTCTTGGGTATTTTTAAGCGCCTCTGCCGCACTTACCAAAGTTTTTTGTGCACTATCCGTATCACCTTGCTGAATAAACTCCGGCACACGCGACATGCGCGTTACTGCACGGGAATATTGATCATTCCCTCTGACCAGAATGGAATAGCTTCTTTTCTGATCCTGATTATCGTCTAATAATCGACTGACATTACCTAACGAATATAACGTAAAAGAAGAGGCAATTCCCCATACAATACTGAATAAGGCAAGAATGATTAACATCATTCTTCTGACGGTAATATTTTTCAAAAACATCATAGCAGGCTCCGAATTATTTTTGCGCTCAGCACGTATTTTCATCATCACCCACGCTAGCTATACTGAATGCCATCATAAAACCTTCAGCACAAATTATTTGCACTCGCATAGTGACAAGAAAACCCCTGATAGAGTGGATAACAATGGCGTTATTATCGGCCATAACATTTACCGCTCTTTTATGAATCATTGCCAATGAGACAAATAAAAAGTCTGACTTATCTATTTTGTCACCCGAAAAAATAATTCGAATCTCGACAATTTTCACGTCGAGAGTAAACAGCGAAAATTAAGCTAGCCTTAACACCAGTCATCACCAACATAAAGAATGGTAGTTTTGACCGGTATTCTTTTGTTATCTTATTAAGATCATTGGCTGTTTTCCTTTCATCGGCTATACCGATTACTGCAATTGCTATTTCCTTTAAATTAAAGCTCATGAGAACGCCATCATCGACTGTGATGCTGTGACAAAGAGAGAGAAAATCGAGCAGGCTGTAAAATAACTACCACAAGAATATGAAGAGAAACGGGCGATGCGAAAAGAAACGGGTGACGTGTAATGACGACACATAGGCCAGCCATCACCGCACAACGCGGTGATGGCTGTTACTGCACGTTTAGCGGGATGACAGCGCTCCTAATGCCAGGGGTGATGACGACAGCCTCTGGTTTGCGTGATACGAGTGACCATCCTCTTCTGACAGGCTGAATACGGCGACGGCATCAGCCAGTTGCCCAGCCTGCTGCTCCAGTGAGGCAGCGGCCGATGCCGCCTCTTCCACCAGTGAGGCATTCTGCTGCGTCACGCTGTCCATTTCCGTCACGGCCTGACCGATTTGCATAATGCCACGCTTTTGCTCTTCCGATGCCGAAGCAATATCCCGGATCAACGCATCCACACCCATAATACCGCTGATGATATCGCCCATCGCCGCTCCGGCCTGCGCCAGTTGGACAGATCCATCCTCCACACGCTGAACGGAATCGCTGATAAGCGCACTGATGTCTTTGGCGGCCTGAGCACTACGTTGCGCCAGGTTACGCACTTCCCCCGCCACCACAGCAAACCCTCGACCAGACTCACCAGCCCGAGCGGCTTCCACCGCCGCATTGAGCGCCAGAATATTGGTCTGAAAAGCGATACCGTTAATCAGGGTAATGATGTCGCTAATCTGGCGGGAACTGCTGGATATTCCTGCCATCATCGCCTCCAGCGCTTTTCCAACCTCACCACCGGTAACAGCTCGTTTCGTCGCATCCTGTGCCAGTTGGCTGGCTTGTTTCAGGTTATCCGCGTTGTGAATAACGGTAGCGCTCAGTTGCTCCATGCTGGCTGCCGTTTGCTGTAATGAAGCAGCCTGTTGCTCTGTCCGGCTGGCAAGTTCATCGTTACCGCTTTTGATTTCACTTGCCCCCACATGCAATGCCGCCGAGTTATCACGAATAACGCTCACCGTGTCGCGCAGATTGCTTTGCATATGATGAATGTATGGGATCAATTGCCCGATACAATTACGGCCGAACTCTTGCAACTCAACGCCAAGACGCCCCTGCGTCAATGCAGTCATATGACGTTTGATGTCGCCTATCGGCTTAACCAGATAGTTAACCAAATAACGATCGCACAACAGCAACATCAGAACCCCCAACACCAGTGCCGCACTGAGTACATTTCGACTGATAGCGGCCAAATGGTTCGCTTTCTCTAATGAGTTATCAACCTGTATCATTTCGCCGTACTGCGCCACATTGTTGCCAAACGCCAGCGCCAGCGCGGGATAAACATCCAGATAGTCATGTTGATATTCGTCAAAGTGCCCTGCCTGACTGGCATTGAGCATCGGAATCAGCGCCTGGGAAATCGCGTTTTCCCAGGAATCAGTGATTTTTCCCGCCAGTGTCGGGTCGATTCCGTCCTGACTGGCGGCACGGAAAGTACTCAGCAGCGAGCGGGTCGTATCGAGATTACTCTGCACCTTTTGCAATAAAGCCTGAGCCTGCGCCGTATCTCCTCGTTGTTGGAATAATGTACTGCGATTAAGTAACGCGATTGACTGGGTAAAAGCCTCCCGACCATTAGCCAGAATAGTGTAGTTTTTTTTCTCAGTCTGATTCGTGTCCAATAATGATTCGACTTTATTGAGCGACATGATCGTCGTAATCGCACTGCCTCCCCAGATTAAAGTAAATCCGGTGAGTATGATTAATAACATAGCCCTGATGGTGATATTTTTTAAAATGCTCATCATGATATCCAGATAATTATGTGTAGTTTGAATAATGACCTATCCACAACGCGGAAAAACGCGATGGCGCGAATATGGATAAGGTATTTCCCTTGGATAATCCGGGTCGCATAAAGCCAGTGATTGCATGACTTTCCAGTCACTTACATGGGTAAGTAGCCAGGACTACATCATGAATCTGCGACCTGAAATAGGGTGGGTATAACGGGTAGGAGAGCAATCAATACTGACTGCCAATGCCGCCCACATACCCGTCATCCTTCAAGTTGCAGGTGTATTGGCTACGTTCGCTCACCCGAATCACTTACCTAAGTAAGCTCATCGGGATTCACTCACTTGCCGCCTTCCCGCAACTTGAATTATTTGGGTATAGGATGTCATAAGAAATAAAGAGCGATAACCAGGCTACATGCCAAAACCCGAATCTCATCTTATCCTCACTTTGTGATAAAAAAAAAGCCGTCCTGTTACATTGCGGCTCATTTAAATGTCACAAAAAATAAATATGAGTGCCTCGCATCGATTATTTACCCTCTCTATGTCAGGGATATTAATCAGGTAATCACCTACGTTATTAAAAATATGCCGAGCCCGCAGAATCTATTCCAATAAAACGATACGGTGTGCGATGCCGCTTTTTATATCAGTAGACCGGCATGTACCCGGGTTGTCAGCAGCCTTCACAACCGCTACACTCAATAAAAATAAACAACTAAACAAAACTTATTCACGAAAAGAGAATGCATGGACCTGACTCAACTGCGTATGTTCTGTCTGGTGGCGGAAACTGGCTCTCTGGTGCGTGCCGCTGCCCAGCTTGGACGCGTGCCGTCTAACCTCACCACCCGACTGCGCCAGTTGGAACAAGAACTGGGTACCGATCTATTTATTCGTGAACGCCAGCGAGTCCGTCTTTCACCGGCAGGCCATAATTTTCTGTGTTATGCCCAACGTATTTTGTCACTCAGTGATGAAGCGCTAGCCATGGCGCACACCAGTGAACCTGCCGGTCTGTTTGCGCTGGGAGCGGTAGAAAGCCTGCTTACCACAGCACTACCTGAACTACTGGCGCTATACCATCGCCGTTACCCCCAGGTTCAGGTGTCGCTGCGTAGCGATACCTGCGGCGCATTGCTGGAAGCCGTGAATGCGGGTGAGCTGGCAACGGCGCTGGTCACCGGCCCGGTCACCCATGATGCCATCAACAGTTGCCGCATTTTTTCACAGCATTTAGTGCTGATTACCGCGGCAGGCATTCCGCCAGTGTCCCAGGCCTCACAGGTCAAACACCTGCCTTTGCTGACATTCTCCGCCGGGTGCGGCTACCGACAGCGACTGGAAGGCTGGTTTCGTGGGCAAGGCATCACCCCGGCCGCTATCGTAGAAATGCCATCTTATAGCGCGCTGCTGGCAGGCGTTGCAGCAGGAAGTGGCGTGGCGATGGTACCGATCGACGTTCTGAACGCGCTGCCTGCCGGGCAGCAGGTTCAGCCCCACCAATTACCGGGAGACGTGGCGTCGGTCACCACCTGGCTTATCTGGCGGAGGGATGCGTTTGGCCCCAACGTCGAGGCACTGAAAAAACTGATGATTGAACTCGGCACCTGATGCCTCGCTGTCAACAGGCCGTATCAACTCGCGAATACCGAAAATTATCTCTATACCTCACTATACCTGACTGCATAAAAGGAGCTTCACCATGCAAATGATCAAAACCCGTGCCGCTGTCGCCTGGGGCCCCAACCAACCACTGTCAATCGAAGAAGTGGACCTGATGCCGCCGCAGAAAGGCGAAGTCCTGGTGCGTATCCTCGCCAGCGGTGTCTGCCATACCGACGCCTACACGTTATCCGGCAAAGACCCGGAAGGCGTATTCCCGGTGATCCTCGGTCATGAGGGTGCCGGTATCGTCGAAGCGGTGGGAGAAGGCGTCACCAGCGTCGCAGTCGGTGACCACGTCATCCCGCTTTATACCCCTGAGTGCGGGGAATGCAAATTCTGCCGATCAGGTAAAACCAACCTGTGTCAGGCTATTCGCGCCACACAGGGTAAAGGCCTGATGCCAGACGGCACCCACCGTTTCTTTAAAGACGGCAAACCGATTTTCCACTACATGGGGACCTCAACGTTTGCAGAACGTACCGTCGTGGCGGAAATCTCAGTGGCAAAAATCAGTAAAGACGCTCCGCTGGAAGAAGTCTGTCTGTTAGGTTGCGGCGTCACGACCGGGATGGGTGCGGTGACCAATACCGCTAAAGTGAAAGCCGGTGATACGGTAGCGGTATTTGGTCTCGGGGGCATCGGGCTGTCTGCGATTATTGGCGCCAAAATGGCCGGAGCCGGTCGCATTATCGGTATCGATATCAACACCAGCAAATTTGAGCTGGCACGCAAGCTGGGCGCGACCGACCTCATCAACCCGAAAGATTACGACAAACCGATTCAGGAAGTGATTGTAGAAATGACCGACGGCGGCGTGGATTTCTCTTTCGAGTGTATCGGTAATGTCAACGTGATGCGTTCCGCACTGGAGTGTTGTCATAAAGGCTGGGGGGAATCGGTGATTATCGGTGTGGCCGGCGCAGGCGAAGAGATCGCCACCCGCCCCTTCCAACTGGTGACCGGGCGTGTCTGGCGCGGCTCCGCGTTTGGCGGCGTCAAAGGTCGCAGCCAACTGCCGGGGATCGTCCAGCGCTATCTGGATGGCGAGTTCCAGCTCAACGACTTTATCACTCACACCATGCCACTTGAGCAAATTAATGAGGCATTTGATCTGATGCACGAGGGCAAATCCATTCGTTCTGTGGTGCATTTCAACTGATGACGGAGAACCCACTCGCCATGACGACGTCACTGGAATTGCTGGACGAACACCGGTTGTTCGGCGGCTGGCAACGGCGCTATCGCCATGCGTCTAGCACGCTGAATTGTGACATGACCTTCAGCGTGTTTTATCCGCCTGTGGCCGGAGATCCCCCACCGCCCGTGTTGTACTGGCTGTCGGGGTTAACCTGCAACGACGAGAACTTTACCACCAAGTCCGGTGCTCAGCGCTTCGCAGCCGAACTGGGGTTGGTGCTGATAATGCCGGACACCAGCCCCCGCGGCGATGACGTACCGGACGATGCGCAGTACGATCTGGGCAAGGGCGCAGGCTTTTACGTCAATGCTACCCAGGCGCCCTGGGATCGGCACTTCCGTATGTTCGACTATATCAGCGATGAACTACCTGCATTAGTGCGTCAACACATCAGTGCCAGCGACCGGCTTTCGATTAGCGGCCATTCGATGGGTGGACACGGCGCATTGATGATGGCTCTGCGCCATCCCGGCCGGTTTCGTTCAGTGTCGGCCTTTGCCCCTATCGTCAATCCGACGCAGGTACCCTGGGGGCAAAAAGCCTTCAGCGCCTATCTGGGGGATGACCCGCAGCATTGGTTGGACTATGACAGTTGCTACTTACTCGCCCATAGCGGCTCGCCGCTACCGACGCTTATCGATCAAGGCGATAGCGACAGCTTCTTGCACCTGCAGCTCCAGCCTGAGCAACTGGAAACTATCGCCAAAGCCCGGCAGTGGCCGTTGACGCTGCGTATACAGCCAGATTACGACCATAGTTATTATTTCATCGCGAGTTTTATTGAAGATCATCTGCGTTTTCATGCAAAACACTTGCATGAAAACTAAACGGAGTTGTTTAATAACATCACCTCACAGCACGGGACGGTCCATCATGGGCTGTCACGGTCTGTGTCGGTGTAGCATTTAACCTGTGAGATCGCCACTGATGATGGGAATCTGCCCTGACGGGCAATGATTGACGGCGGGATAGATTCCTGTAGCCGTGGCATCCTCGGCTACTGTGTGTTTGTCGGCGTGCGGATTAAAAAAAGCCAGGGAAATGTTTTTCTCATTCTTTGTCTGTTTTTATGGTGCGTACCGGCCCTCTGGAGGTCGGAACTGATCAAAACACCACAGCGTGTAACATTAACGTTGTATTCAACGTTGTATTGCAACCACTAACAGGGAGTAATTTGTTTTGGAACGCAAGCGAGTATCTTCCACCGAGCTGTTTGCCGTGGGGTACGATTCGGAAAACCGCATATTAGAAGTAGAATTACTAAACGGTAGTCTGTATCAGTACAAAAACGTGGCACTGATGATTTATGAAGAGCTGATGGCATCTAATGCCAAAGCACGCTACTACGCACGTTACATCAGAAACTCCTTTCCGTATGACAAGCTGCAGTAACCCTGCCCGATACCACACCAACGGGGCGATGTTGTAAACCGCCCCGTTGTTTTATCACACGCCCGTCTGTTCTACCGACCGAAACGCCGCCAGCAGCCTTCCAGCGTCTATCGCACCGGGCAAATAATGAATGGATTCTCCTGCCTGCAACGTCCGCGCAATCACCGCCTGGATTGATGCGGTATCTTCAATATCTACCCCCAACTCAGCCAGCGACACCGGCAACCCGAACACCTGGAATGCCGTTTTCAACTGGCGCAACGTATCAGACTGCCCTAACAACGCGCATTGCACCAAAATACCGTATGCCACCTTGGTCCCATGCAGAAACGGCTCTGTTTGCGGTAATACCGTCAGCCCATTGTGCACCGCATGCGCCGCCGCCACTCGGGTATAACGCTCACCCAGCCCCCCAACCATGCCGCCACCGGCAATAATCGCGTCAATCACATCCAGAAAATCCTGATTCAACGTGGTAGCACCCACCGCCTTCAGTGCGGATTCACTCTGGCGCAGCAGCACATCACGGATGTCCTGCGCGGTTTGCAACCCGAGCCGCACTGTCAGTGATAACGCCTGTGGCTCGGGGCTGAGCACCACCGCCTCATACCATTTGGCCAGCGTGTCACCAATACCTGCCAGCAGGTACGCCACCGGTGCGGCCAACAGAATACGTGGTTCCACCAGTACCAGATGATTAGCATCAGTAAAAATCTCAAACCGCAGAGCCTGCCCGGCTTCGTTATACCAGACAGACAGCGGCGTCCAGGCGGCACAGGTCGCCGCGATAGTCGGTATCGCCACCAGCGGCAAGCCCAGACGACGCGCCACCACCTTGGCGGTATCTAACACCGCTCCCCCCCCCACGCCAATCACCACCGTGCGATCATCGCCCGCTGCCGCGATTAATCGTGCAACTTCATTTTCACTGCAATGCGCGGAAAAGCAGGCCGTGCGGGCCGTCGGCGCGGAAAATGCCGGGGGCAAATAAGGCCGGGCTGCCGCCAGTGCACGCTCACCGTGAATCCAAAATGCACGCGACAATATCTCGGGTGGATAAAATTCGCTCAGTTGGTCAATCGCCCCTGGAAAAGAAAAATAGTTGGCCGGCCCTACCTGGACGCGGATATCAGTTGTACTCATTACGGATATGTTCCTGTTCAACTAGTGAGGGGATAAACCTCCGGTTTAACCGGAAACCCTGTGCGGAAACACCACATTGAAAACCATATTTAGGCATAACGGATCGCGGTGTTAATAACGTTTTTGCTTAAGTTATGCTTTTTCATTTCTGTCTTAAGACGTCTGGAGCGCCATTCAGGCATTCCATTCTGCGGTTAATGTGATATTTTTCAACGTCGACATCTCGTCATTATCGCTATTAAGAACACGTTGTTGTCAATTATGTCCATAAACCCGCGCTCGCGTCTGGAAATGCGCTACATTTCCATCTCTTTTGCCGGATTTCCGGCCCTCAGACAAGTGAATTTCACGCTGGAAGGCGGTTCTATCCATGCGTTGACTGGCGCTAACGGCGCGGGAAAATCCACACTGATGGCGATTCTTTCTGGCGCTTATGACCATTACAGTGGAGATATTCTGCTGGATGGCGAAAAAGTCGCAATTCATTCTCCGCGAGACGCTAAACGCCACGGTATTCATCTGGTACAGCAAGAAGTGGACGCCGCGCTGGTGCCGACGCTGTCGGTCGCGGAAAACATTATGCTGGACCAGTTGGCGCAAAGCGGCCATGTTCTCAACTGGCCTGCGCTCTATCAGCAGGCACAGGCATTGTTGACACAGTTAGGGGTCAGCATCAACGTCCGCCAGCGACTGGAACGCTGCACGCTGGCGGAAAAGCAGCAAATCCTGCTGGCACGTGCCCTCTCTCATCGTTGCCGCTTTTTAATTCTTGATGAACCCACAGCACCGCTTGATCAGGAAGAAAGCGCCCGTTTGTTTGCGGTCGTTCGTCGCCTGCAACAAGACGGTATCGGCATCGTCTTCATTTCACATCGCATTCATGAGCTGAGCGCTATCTGCGACACATTGACGGTACTGCGTGACGGGCAGTTCGTCAGCAGCGGAACGATGCAAGGGCTCAGCGGTGAAGAAATTGTTGAACGCATGCTGGGCCATCAGTTGGATGACATTTTCCCACCACGTCGCCAGCAGCATGATGGTCATGTGCTGTTGCAGGTAGACGGCCTGCACGATGACACACTGCTGCACAACATTTCACTGCGGCTACGCAAGGGAGAAATCCTTGGCATTGCCGGTCTTGCCGGTGCAGGCAAAACGGAACTGTGTAAAGCGCTGTTTGGTGCAACTCGTAGTCGGGTTGATGGCGGGCGCTATCTGGGGAAACCCTGGCGCCCTACCTCACCGGCCGACGCGGTGCAACAGGGGATTGCGCTGGTACCAGAAGAACGGCGTAAAGAAGGCATTTTTATTGACGATTCCGTTACCATGAATCTCAGCATCAGCGACTGCGACAGTTTTTCCCGTTACGGGCTATTCGGGCATGGTCAGGCGCTGGCCTGGGCCCGGTCCCTGATCCAGCGTCTGACCATCCGCACCAGCGGGCCGCAACAGCGCTTGCGGCGCCTGTCCGGCGGCAACCAGCAAAAGGTCGCTATCGGCAAATGGTTACGCAGCGACATGCAAGTGTTGATTTTGGATGAGCCCACTAAAGGCGTGGATATCAAAGCCAAACAGGATTTGTTCACCCTGATCGACTCCCTGGCCCGACAGGGTAAAGGCGTGATTTATGCTTCCGGTGAGTTCTCCGAACTGGTGGGGCTGTGCGATCGCATTTGTGTACTGTGGGATGGACGCATCGTCGCTGAGCTCGACGGTGCCGATGCCGACGAAGAAACGTTGTTACTTTATTCAACCGGAGGAACTCCCGCGTGAGTCAGCCAATCGTATCCAACAGCGCCCCGAAGGACGCGATCCCCTTTCACCATCGTCTGTTCGACCTGTTTTATAAATGGGGAATGCTGATTACCGTCGTCTTGTTGATTGCCTTGTTTGGGCTGGCATCGGACAACTTTCTGGATCCGAACAACATCATCAACATCCTGCGTTCTATCGCCATCGTCACGGTGATAGCGATAGCGGTATCCATTTCGCTGTCAGTGGGTGGATTTGATCTATCGGTCGGGTCGACCGCCTCGCTGGCGAATGCGCTGGTGATATCGCTGTTCGTCTGGCATGGCTTTAGTACCACCGGCGCTATCGTTCTGACGCTGGCCTTGTGTTTGTTAGTCGGGCTGTTTAATGCCTTTTTAATCGTGATTCTGCGTATTCCGGACATGCTGGCAACGCTGGCGAGCCTCTTTGTGATTCAGGGGGTCGCCATGACGTACAGTTACGGTGGCTCCATCACCCAGAATATGCTGTTGCCAAGCGGCGAGATGGCAGAAGGCGTGATCCCCGAGGTGTTCTCTACACTCGGCCATGTACCGGTAATTGTAATAATCATGCTGGTCGTGACCATTCTGGTGCAGTTGTATATGTCACTCACCAAACACGGTCGACGTATGTACGCTATTGGGGGCAACCCGGAAGCGGCGCGACTGGCAGGGATCCGCACCGCGCGTTACCGGGTGCTGGCGTATCTGCTTTCATCACTGTTAGCGGCACTGGGCGGCATTCTGCTGGCATCGCGTATCGGTTCATCGCAGGTCAACGCGGGGGGCGGTTATCTGATGGACGCCGTCGCTGCTGCTTATATTGGCTTTTCGCTGGCTGGCTCCGGTAAACCGAATGCATTGGGTACGCTGGTAGGTGCGGTGATCCTCGGTGTATTGCAAAACGGGCTGGTCATGCTATCCGTACCCTACTACGCGATGGATATCATCAAAGGGTTAGTACTGGCACTGGCGCTGGCGATGACTTATTTTCATAAACGCTAACGCTTGTAGCTCATGGACGCTGACGCTGGTATCGGTCACGTTCTTCCCTCACGCTGTGAGGCACCACAGCGCTGCATATAAAAAAAATGGGGCGGGGATCACCGCCCCAAAAAGGCAAAGGGCTAAATCGTTTACACGCTAACGCACTGTGTAGCCAGACATCGTCTAACGCTTCAAACGCCGCAGAACACTGAACCCCAGCCTGGCGACGCCGGACAGCAGTTGGGACAGATTCAGTGAATTCAGCAGTGACCACAGTAGATATACCCGCACGGTTTTGCCGTAACTGGGTGAACCATGGACATCATCCAGCGACAGAATATGCGTTCTGTTGGATAAGCGTCGGATAGTGTCTGCTTCCATATTCGGGATCACCTCATCACGCAGGCTCTGAACGTAATACAGCCTGACCCCGTGGTTGATGTCCCCCGGGTGCATCACGAAGGTGCTATCGAGATACTGAAATATCTTGTCGTCATCATCGAGTTCCGGATGTGTTTTCCCCACGTTGTGCCCGATGACCAACCGTGTCACGTACGGCAACCGCCGGTAGACCTCCCTGTCGTGGTACAACGAATCCAGCGGTGTGCCAGCCATGGTGATGCCCACGATACGGTTGTCGGTCAGGCTGTTCTTGTAGGCGATAAACCCACTGAAGCTCAGGCCGAAAATATGGCAGCGTATGTCCGCGCGATCCTGTGCGAGATAATCCAGCACATCGCTGTACATGCGAAAAGACTGTTCGTTATACGGCAGTTGGTTTTCCCCCACCCCCGGCATTTCTGTCAGCACCACGGTCACGTCAAACCGCTCGAACAGCCCCACCAGATTCACCCACTGCTCTTTTAACGAGATGATGCCCCCGTTGATGATGATGACGTTATTGGTGTTCTTTTTCCTGACGTAGCACACCTGCCGTCCCTGCGACAGGCTGACCCGCGTTACCGCACCGCTCTCGATATACTGCTGATGAAACAACCGCTGGCAATGCTGGTTGCATTCATGCTGAAGTGGTGTTTCTGGATAGGGGAAACGCGCCAGATTGTAAAGCGAACAGGCCTTGAGCCACTCGCCTTGCTTTTCATACTGTTGCGCCTGATAGTAAAACATCTGGCTCCAGCTATGCGGCGCATCATCCCCCAGATGATGAATATCCGGCAGAATGGCGCGAGTTTCCGCGCCGACGTTCAACACATAGCTATGTAGCAGCACAAAATTTTTGAGTTCATCAAGCATCATGATGATGACTCCAGTGCAAAACCTTCCATGTTGCTTTTTATCCGTGTCAGAAATTCTGATGCCAGTCTGCCGTCCAGTACCCGGTGGTCGAAAACCATGGTCAGGTTCACCACGTGTGACAGAACCATGTCATGTGAAGACCGCGACACCCTTTCGTTGATCACTCCCACCGTGAAGGTGAACGTGGAACCAGAAATCGGAATACAGGCATCAGGGCCGTTTTTCCCCAGCGATGTCACGGTAAAGCTCCCCCAGGTTTCCGCCTGCAGTTTTGGCGACAACATGGCCAAACGCAGCAGTAAACCGGCGAGCCACGTCGGCAAACGCTGAATAAAACGAATTTTCTTGTAATGCTCGCTGGTCGCCGCATCCTCTTGCTTGAACTGTTGCAGCGCCCGCCCAATCTCGGCAACAGACAGCTTTTCGGTATGCTTGATGACCCGGGAATAGACCCCGGATACACCGTTTAGCGTCTTTTCCAGCGTGACCCGGGTGCTGATGTCATCCGGACAAATCAGCGTACTGTCGCTACCGAATTTGATCATCGCATTCAGTTGCGGAAATTGGTTCAACGCTTCGCTGATCGCCTTGATGGTAATCGCCGTCATATTGCGTTGCATCCCAGCTGCCACAATACGCGAGACATCTATCTCGCGCATGATAGTAATCGCCGGAATACCTCGGGATATCGCCAGAAAAGAGAGCGTCTGGCGTCTTTCCCTAGACACTTTCAGTAACTTCATGGCTCACAACCTTGTAAATGTCATTCAGCGTGGTGCACTGCAATACCTGTTCAACATCGATTTTGACGTTTTGTTGTTTTTCGATTTCCATCAACAGATAGACGAAGGTCAACGAGTCCCATTCCGGGAGAGTAGTTAAATCTTCCTGCGCCTGTTCAATCGCCAGTGCCATACCAGTTTTGGTGTTGATCAGACTAATAAAGTCGGCCAGTTTCATGCTCATTCCCCTTCTTTAACAGTGACGCTATTGCTGCTCTCGGCCAGCAACGCGGGTACCGGGTCGATAACGTTGAACACATTGCTTGCGGTTTCGGTGAATCCACAATCCGGATAAAAACGCTGGAATTTTTTATTTTTTTCGGTCGGGCCGTACACCGCGGTAACGCGATTAACACCCCGCGCCTGGCACACGCCGAACAACCAGCGCATCGCCGCGAACTCGATTTGACGCCCGAAGATACGGCAGCTCATGATGAAGTTATCGATATGACAGCCATCGCTGTCGAAACGCAGGAATATCGCGCCGATAGTGCCGTAGTCGCCGATGCGGTCGCGGCACGCCAGCGTAAACGCCTGATACCCTTCCCGAGCCAGATAACCCGCCACATCCTGTGAGCTCATTCGTTGTGTCGTCATGTTGAACTGGTTGGTGCGCAGCGTCAGTTGTGATACGCGATCCAACGTGGACTCATCCACCGGCTGGATAGTCAGCGTCATCTCCAGACTGCTCAGAAAGGCGTGGTCGTCTTCAAACTCTTTTTGCAGTTCAGTACGACGCTTGTTCTGCGCGTAGCTCAGATTGCGCATGCGGTCATCACTACTGATGGTTGGACGCAGGAAATAGTCGGCCGCGATCAGCGTGGCGACGTTCTCTGCCGCATCGCCGGAAAAATCCATCACGGTGATGTCCGGAATGCGGGCTTTGACTTCCGCGCATTCGAACGCCGAGTCATCGATAAACAGCATGTGTTCCGGAGAAATGTTTAACTCGCTGGCAATACTCAGAATGTTGCCGCTTTTCGCCTGCCAATTGGCGCAGACCACGGAAAACTTATCCAGCGAAATGCGCATCTCGTCGGCTCGGCGTTTAAACGCCTCTTCCACATTCTCCAGGTTGTTTTTGCTACAAATCGCCAGAATGACACCCTGATCGTACAGGTTGCGCAGGTACTCCTGATAACGCAGATGCCCAGTGCCGATATGTTTATCGGCCATCAGAATGCCGTCAACGCCGTCGTCTGCCAGAATGCCCTTCCACAAGGTATTATCCAGATCGCTGACCACGCATTTCAGCGTTTTCCCTAGCGCTTGTCGGATAGCACCGACACCAACGCGTGCAATGGCGTCCAACGCGTCCAGACCGACGCCCAGCCCCAGCAGTTGCGCCGTCCGGCTGGTGGCGGGGTCCTCCACCGTTCCACCGGCTTCCTGTAAAGAAACCACCGTCACGCGGTCTTCTGTCTGTTCCAGCGTCAGGAGATGGTCGTTGAACTCGTTGATCAACTGTTTCACCACCGCTCGCTGATCTTGTGCGATGATCTGTTTGAGTTGCGACTCACCAATATGGATGGTGTTCAGCACCAGGCGGGCATCACAACTGGCAGTAGAAAAATTCAGCAGATACGCCAGTCGTTTTTTTTGCTCGTGGATATTTTCACGGATATCGTCCACCGCCAGCAGAGAACCGATGTCGTTTTCGATAAAAGACGTATCCAGAACGTAGAAATGAAACTGTGCCCCGAACGCTTTGATGTCAGCAGCATTCCCCAACACATGGGGAAAATAGTCGCTGTAAATACCATCATAAAAAGAAGGATAACAACCCAGAGCATTCAGGTTAAACGTAATCAGGTCATTCAATGCTTTGTGATTGAAGTTACTGAATGTGGCTATATTAACGATGTGCTTTCCTTCCGCCGTTATTTTTTTCGAGGCGGCAATACGGCTCAATGCATTATCCTGTTTCATAAATATCCTTATTCTCCTTGTCCCTGTCAGATTGCAGAGGCCCCCACTCGCGACGTGACCTGCCTATTCCTCCTGCCTGGCCATGCCTGATACCACCTGACAGCCCCTGACTGGCGGGCGTGTTGGCTCGCCTCCGGGCCATTACGGAGATCATGACCAGAACATTCACGCGGCTGTCATGCGACAAGGCCCGTGATGAGCCTTGTCTTGAAAAGCAAACGTATTGCGGTGCGTAATAAAAAGGCCGAACACTCTGCAATTTTACTTTGGGGAGTATCAATAAACGTCTTTTTATCTGATATTACAAAAGACCTTTCTTATTTCTTAGAATAAGACCACCTGCCAGCCAGCGTGACGATTCAACAGATATACCGATGGCACATTCATTGGCAAGTGAGATATCACTAAATTCTTTTATCTGGAAAAACAGCGCAGCATTGGCGGTGTTACCAATTTTATCCACCAGGCTGAATATCTCATCCCCTGTGTAGCCGATGTCAGATAAAATCTTTTCCAGCATGGAACCGGAGAGTTGTGGTGGAAGCAGCCAGTTTGGCCGACCACCTAATTTATCTGTTAATGCATTGAGCGTATCCTGGGTAATAACCGGGACCAGCTTTTCAATTAATTTATATTCTTCATTGAGCAAGGCGCCGTAATCGATGTCATTACGGGAGCCACGCCAACTCGCCAATTGCCCGACCGCTTCATCAACACCGAGATATTTAAAAGAGATGTGTTCAATCTCAATGCTGGATGCGGTTGACTGGCTGGAGACCAGACATCCTCCAACGCCGTCACCAAACAGCGTGTAATTCACCAGTTCCTTGGTATCTTTCTTACCAGAATGTTCCTCGAAGAAATTCAGGAACTTATAAGCCGTCTCAACCCCGATAACCAGGCCGTTTTCCAAACCATTGTCTGGCGTTGCCACCAGCTCGCGAGCCAGTTTGAGCGCCTGCACCGCACCGGAACACCCCGAAACAATCTGGTAGGTTTCAATCGGCCCAAAATTCATGGCATGGCATGCCTGATTGACACTACTTGGCAAAAGCGTATCCGGCGTAGCAGAGGCTACGATAATAAAATCGATACGTTCTTTATTTATGCCAGCACTGGCAAGCAGTTTCTTGATGACGATAGTAATTAACTCTGCTGATGACGCAATGGATTTACCGGTATTCATATTAACAGCAAAATGTCGGCCAGTATTTCCGAAGAGTTTTTTAATTAACTCAGGCTTAAATCCAATCTTATTCCCCAATTCCTGATTGCTAATAATCGGACCAGGCAAATGGGTTTCCACCGCATTAATATATACGCTCATATCTGTTCCCTCATCGAAGCTTGTGACAAAGGTCTCATACTCGTTTTTGTTTTGCAACTACAAATTCAATTACCATTATAAAAAATTACCCCATCTTATCTATTCCATCACTGAGGGAAAATAATTATTACCAGGGTAATTTTTAGATATGCCAATTTCTTTTTTCCATGTTAACGTTTTGTTGAATTAACCAGTAATCCCGTAAGGATGATAATAACCGCCCACGCTGACAACGTAGTGATGACGGGATAAGTCCACATATCATAACCAATAACGCCAAAAACAGTCACAACTCCATAAAATGGAGTACCGTGAATGCCCGATATAACGTTATAACCTTCCCAAACACCACTGGCATTCCGGTTAAAAATATAAGACGTAAAAAAAGTGTCATATATTCGAAGCAAAGATTATTCATAAAAAGTATTTTCAGCGCGCCACAATAACACCACTTAAATAACCAGCCACCAAAATAAACAAAAAACACTTCTTTATGTAGCTTATCTAAAAATGAGCGATAGAAATAAGCCAGTGATATTTATTATATTATATAGTTTTGGCGCTGAATTATTGGAGGAAAAATTCTGCCTATAATAAAACCAGACTATTTTTACCACAGTGTCTGCATGATGCGCGGCCAGTGCGTTATCACAAGGCGCTCCTGCGCTGCACGATGCTGTCTTCTGACTGAAATGTGATCGTAATCGCATTTTCACCCACAATTAACTACAATAGCACGCTCGTCACACCCGTTCAGGATCCTGCTATGACATCCGCTTCCCCTTCACGCGCCACCGCCTGGTTACGCGTGGTGACGCTGGCCGTGGCCGCATTTATTTTTAACACCACGGAGTTTATTCCGGTGGGGCTGCTCAGTGACATCGCCAATACCTTTGCCATGAAAACCGAAGATGTTGGGCTGATGATCACCATTTATGCCTGGATAGTGGCGCTCGCCTCGCTGATCTGCATGTTGCTGACCAGCGGTATTGAACGCCGTAAATTACTGATCGGGCTGTTCAGCCTGTTTATCCTCAGCCATTTGCTGTCTGCCGTCGCCTGGAACTTTACCGTGCTGGTCATTTCCCGAGCCGGTGTCGCACTGACGCACTCGGTATTCTGGTCTATTACCGCCTCACTGGCGATTCGTATGGCTCCCCACGGCAAGCGGGCACAGGCATTGGGGCTCATCGCCACCGGCTCGTCACTGGCGATGGTACTGGGGCTGCCGCTGGGGCGGGTTATTGGCCAATACCTCGGCTGGCGAATCACCTTTCTGACTATCGCCGCAGGCGCGACCATTGCCATGATCCTGCTGGCACGTTTGCTGCCATTACTGCCGAGCGAGCATTCCGGCTCCTTGTCCAGTGTGCCGAAACTGTTCCGCCGCCCGGCGTTGGTCGGTATCTACCTGTTGACCGTCGTGGTCGTGACGGCGCACTTCACGGCTTACAGCTACATTGAACCCTTTATCCAGACTGTGGCCGGTCTGCCGGAAAATTTCACCACCCTGATTCTGTTGCTATTCGGGTGCGCCGGTATTGTGGGCAGTATGCTCTACAGCCGCTACAGCGAGCGTTTCCCGCTGGCGTTTCTGGTGACAGCCATGCTGTTGTTGTTAGGCTGTCTGACATTGCTGATGCCGCTGTCTGCCCACCCCTTCAGCCTGACGTTGCTGTGTCTGGTCTGGGGACTGGCAATGATGGCGATTGGCCTGGCGATGCAAGCCAAAGTCCTGTCACTGGCGCCTGATGCCAGCGATGTCGCCATGTCGATTTTCTCCGGCTTGTTCAATCTTGGTATCGGCGGTGGCGCACTGTTGGGGAGCCAGGTGAGTCTGCATCTGGGCATGGATAAAATCGGTTATATCGGCGCACCGCTGGTGCTGTTTGCGCTGGTTGCCCTGCTGCTCACGGTTTATCGCAGTGTGCGACTGGTGCATTCCCGCATCTGAGTACGACGTCTTTTGGGCGTAAAAAAAGCCAGTCGGTAATCCGGCTGGCTTTTTGGTTTAGAGGACCGTTATTTGTATTCCGGGAAGGTCATCTCGCTGTATTTCACTACCCGTGATTTTCTCACCAGACGATAGCCCAGCCAAATCACCAGAAACAGCGGAATACCGATGTACGTCGCCGTCACCGCATACCAGTCAATCTTATCAGCCAGAAACGCCTGATAGTTCTGCCCCAAGGTAATGACCAGGCAGAGTATAAAAGCAAAGATAGGCCCTAACGGGAAAAAGCCGGAACGGTACGGCAGTGCCTTCAAGTCATGCCCTTGCGCGACATAACCACGGCGAAAACGGTAGTGGCTGATGGCAATACCCAGCCAGGCGATAAACCCGGTCATACCGGAGGTATTCAGCAACCACAGATACACTGTCTGATTGCCAAACATCGACGACAGGAAACACAGACCTGCGACCACCGTGGTAGCGTACAACGCATTACGTGGTACCCCACCTTGAGAAAGTTTGCCGAAACACGCCGGTGCCTTACCTTCCTGCGCCAGCGTGAACAACATACGGGTGGAGGCATACATACCGGAGTTACCTGCCGACAACACCGCCGTCAGGATAACCGCATTCATGACTGCCGCAGCCGACAGTAAGCCAGCATTCTCAAACACCAGCGTGAACGGGCTGACGCTGATATCTTTCACATCGTTACGCAGCAGGTTAGGGTCGGTATAAGGAACCAGCAGGCTGATAATCAGAATCGCGAAGATATAAAACAGCAGGATACGCCAGAATACCTGACGAATAGCACGCGGAATGTTAGTCTGCGGATCTTGGGACTCCCCAGCCGCCACACCAATCAATTCGGTGCCCTGAAACGAGAAGCCGACGATCATGGCGACACCGATCATCGCGGAAAATCCGCCAGCAAACGGCGCATCGCCAATCTGCCAGTTATGCCAGCCCGCATGTTCACCACCGCGCAGAATACCGATAATCATCAGCACCCCAATGGCGATGAACAGAACCACGGTGATCACCTTAATCAGCGAGAACCAGTATTCCGCTTCACCAAAGCCTTTCACCGAAATGTAGTTCAGCAAAAACATCAGCGACAGGAACAACGCACTCCAGACCCAGCCAGGCACTGATGGGAACCAGTACCCCATGACCAGTTGTGCCGCCACCAGGTCAACGGCGATGGTAACCGCCCAGTTGTACCAATAGTTCCAGCCCAGCGCGAAACCGAATCCCTCTTCCACATAGCGTGCGCCATAGGTGGAGAACGAACCAGACACCGGCATAAATGCCGCCAGCTCGCCAAGACTGGTCATCAGGAAATAGACCATCAGGCCGATCAACGCATACGACAACAGTGCCCCACCCGGCCCGGCTTGCGACACCGTGGCACCCGAAGCGACAAATAACCCGGTACCGATCGAACCGCCAATGGCGATCATCGTCAAATGCCGCGCTTTCAGCTCACGGCGTAGCGTGGTTCCCCGCGATTGCGCGAGGTCAGTATCATGTTGAGCCATTACTATCCATGCCCTTGAAAATTTGAGGGCGGATTGTAGGCAATCTGCTACCTGCTGGATAGCGCATAGCGCGGATTATAAGAGACCTTCATAACTCACCCGGCATCATAAGTAATCCCTCTGGAATACACGCCGGGTTTGTAATGCTGATGTTGCCAGGCTGTTAGGGGTGGTCGCCTTCCCGGCAATATTCCAGAAAGCATTGCAGCACGCCAGATAAGTGTTTTTGGCGATGGTGTACCAGATATAACGTGCGGCTCAGTCGGGGTAAAGGAACCGGTAACTCCACCAACACGCCGGTGGCGAGCTGCTCGGCGACCACATGACGCGACAGGCAACTGATACCGATGCCATGACGCACCGCGTGCTTGATAGCCTCTGAGTTGCCAAGCTCCATCACCAACCGGAAATGTGGCAGACGTGCCAGCAGCAAATGATCCAGCACTTCACGTGTACCTGACCCGTGCTCACGCAGGATCCACGGCGCATCCGCCAGCATGGGTAACGTAAAATCATTGCCAATCAGCGGATTACCGGGGGCGCAAAACACCACCAGTTCGTCTTCCCGCCAGGGCTGGGTGAGCAAATCCGGATGATGGCACGGCCCTTCTATCAGGCCCAAATCAACCCGAAATTCAGACACGGCATTGACCACATCCAGCGTGTTCCCCACATACAGCTCCAGTGGGATGGCGGGAAAATCCTGACGATAGCGGGCAATCATCGCCGGCATCAGATAATTACCGATGGTACTGCTGGCATAAATACGCAGCGCGCCGTTATCACGCCGGAAAAGCTGTTCAATTTCCGCCGACTGCTCCAGCAACGCCAGCGCTTTAGGGTACAACAGCCGACCGTGTTCGTTGACCACCAGTCGTTTACCCACACGATCGAACAGCTGTACCCCCAGTTGACTTTCAAGATCAGCCAACGCGGCGCTGACGGCGGACTGTGACAGCGACAACACCACCGATGCCTGTGTGGTTGAACCGCTTTTCAGGACTTCGGTAAACACTTCCAGTTGACGTAACGTAATGTGCATAGGGGCTCTTATCGTAAATATCTATAGGTTATAAATATATAATCAATTTCTATTTTAAGCGCGCTGATCATAGGCTGTGCCCTCAACCTTACATTGATAGCGGGTATGGCTATGTTTTCATTTTCTTCCAGGGTACAACGACTTTCCCCTTTCTCCACAGTGGGCCATCTGCTGACTGGCATCATCCTGATTGGCCTGCTGACCCGTGGCATCTTATGGTTATCCGGCCTGCCGACCATTGCCGGATTGGGACTCGGTTCCCTAACGTTGGCGATACTGGTTGGCATGGTGCTGGGCAATACGGCTTATTCGCACCTGCAACCCTGGTGTGACGCCGGTGTCCAGTGGTCCCGGCATTACCTGCTGCGCTGGGGCATCATCCTGTACGGCTTCAGACTGAGCTTCCAACAACTCACCGCCGTCGGTAGCGCCGGTCTGGTTATCGATGTACTGACGCTGACCTCTACCCTGTTGCTCGCCTATTGGCTGGGACGGCGCTGGTTCCAACTGGACGGACATACCGCTTTGCTGATTGGCGCAGGCAGCAGTATTTGCGGCGCCGCAGCGGTACTGGCCACCGCCCCGGTACTGAAAAGTACCGCCGATAAAGTCGCGGTCGCGGTATCCACCGTCGTTTTGTTCGGTACTACCGCCATGTTTCTTTACCCATGGATGTACCAACATTTTATCCAGTATAGCGGCTGGTTATTTACCCCGCAGACTTTCGGACTCTACCTCGGTTCCACCGTACACGAAGTGGCGCAAGTGGTCGCCGCGGGTCACGCTATCAGCCCAGAGACGGAGAATACGGCAGTCATCGGTAAAATGTTACGCGTCATGATGCTGGCCCCGTTTTTGTTCCTGCTTGGCTTGTGGGTCAAGCAACGCCAGCCTGCTCACCAGACTGCGACGTCCGCTACTGCGGGTTATCCGTGGTTTGCGCTGGGCTTTGTATTGATGTGTGGTTTCAATTCGCTGAACTGGCTACCCACTCGCTGGGTCGCCTTACTCACGCAACTGGATAACGTACTGTTGACGATGGCGATGGTAGCGCTGGGGATAGCCACCCGCCTAAGCACGTTGCGACAGGCGGGGGTTAAACCCTTACTGCTGGCGGCAGTATTGTTCATCTGGTTAGTGGCAGGCGGTGCTGCCATCAATCTGGGGATACAGCATCTTTTTGCCTGAATGAATCTCCCAGGGTGAAATAACGCCTGGGTGAAACACGGGGCTACAGACCGTGACGTGGTGATGTCATAATGTGCGGGCATAAAAAGGAGAAAACCATGAAATATGTCGGAGCCCACGTCAGTGCATCTGGCGGCGTGGATCAGGCGGTTGCCCGCGCCCACGACATCGGCGCCACCGCGTTCGCGTTGTTTACCAAAAACCAGCGCCAATGGCAGGCCGCGCCATTAACGGCGGAGGTGATTGACCGTTTTCAGGCTGCCTGCGCCCGGTATCACTTCACCCCGGCGCAAATACTGCCGCACGACAGCTATCTGATCAATCTGGGGCATCCCGATGACGAGGCTTTAGGCAAATCCCAGGCGGCATTTGTCGACGAAATGATGCGTTGCCAGCAACTGGGGCTGACATTGCTGAATTTTCATCCCGGTAGCCACCTGCGTCAGATAGACGAAAGCACCTGTCTGCGCCGTATCGCCCAGTCCATCAATCTGGCGTTGGAAGCGACCAGCGGTGTCACCGCAGTGATAGAAAACACCGCCGGTCAAGGGAGCAACCTGGGGTTTCGGTTTGAACATCTGGCGGAAATCATCAGTCAGGTGGAAGACAAAAGTCGGGTCGGCGTCTGTATCGATACCTGCCATGCGTTCGCTGGCGGTTATGACCTGCGCACCGAGGCTGACTGCGAACGTACCTTTGCTGAACTGGAGCGTATCGTCGGTTTCAGCTATTTACGCGGTATGCACCTGAATGACGCGAAAAGCGAGTTTAATAGTCGGGTGGACCGTCACCACAGTCTGGGCGAAGGCAACATCGGTAAAACCGTGTTCAGCTATATTATGCGCGACTCGCGCTTTGACGGCATTCCACTGATTCTGGAAACCATCAACCCGGATATCTGGGCGCAGGAAATCGCCTGGTTAAAGTCACAGCAATCGCCAGCCAGCCTCCTCTGATAGCACACCGAGACAGCGACAGCGGCCAGTCACTGGCCGCTACACCGTCTCATCAGGCCGTTTCCTCCCGCCGTAATTGCGCTGCCCGCTCGAATATTCGGTTTGATACCGTGCGCGGTTTATTCCCTTGTCCGTCCGGTTGCACAACGCACTGAAATGCATCACGCAGTTGCATCGCTTTTCCCTGCTCATCACGCCCGATGGCGTATTTATCGTGAAAGGGCGAAATCGCCAGCGCCAGATTATCAATAATCGTGTCGCGATAAGAAAAGGCGTTTTTCTTTACCGACAACATCTGATTGATGATAGCGCAGTCGATCAACGTACCGGTGAGCCATTCGGTTTCACAGGCATACCCGGCACACCAGCGTAACTGATTACCGCGAGTAAAAGTTTCGATTAACTCGGTATGAGCCCCCACGAAGCAGGCACCGAGCAGCAACCCGGTAATATTGAACTGATGCGACAATTCGCCGATAGGTACCAGCACATCCCGAATGTGCGTCCCCCCCAATCGTTTCCCCTGACCGTGCGCGGCGACATAAATAATGATGTTTTTAAAAGGAATCTTGCACAAACACTGTAACGCGGTGCGAAAACTGGTCTTGTCGTAGAAATTGGCGCAATACACCTCGGTGTCACCGGCGACCTTGGCAATACCCTCAATAAACGGCACGACGGATGAGCGGTTGGCATCAAGCGCATCCAGCTCCCAGGGCGACTCCAGCACCAAAATCCCCCGGCTGGCATAATGACGCGGCATGGCATTCTCCTTCTCAGCGACCCTAGCATGACGAAATCATACCGCTGTTGAGTGCAGCACCTCGCGGAAAAAACGTAAAAAAAACGCCGGTACATCGCACCGGCGTTTTTATCACTGCATTATCATTAAGCGTCAGGCTTTAGCCAGTTGCTCTTCCGGACGTTTCAGCACAGCGTACAGCACGCCAGCCACGACCGTACCCGCTATGATGGAAAGCAGGTAGCCCACTACCGGTGTGATCGCACCTGGAATCAGCAGTACGAACAGACCACCGTGCGGAGCCATCAGCTTAGCGCCAATCGCCATAGAAATGGCGCCTGTCAGCGCGCCACCCAGGATACAGCACGGCAGTACACGCATCGGGTCACGGGCAGCGTAAGGAATGGCCCCTTCGGAGATGAAGCACAGCCCCAGTACCACCGCCGCTTTACCACCTTCACGTTCGGTAGCTGTGAATTTCTTCGCGGCAATGAATGTTGCCAGACCCATCGCCAGCGGCGGCACCATACCAGCAGCCATAACGGCAGCCATTGGCGCATACACCTGGCTACTGAGCAGCGTAGTACCGAATACATACGCCACTTTGTTTACCGGGCCACCCATATCGGTACACATCATGCCGCCCAGAATGGCACCCAGAATGACCGCATTCGCCGTACCCATGGATTGCAGCCAGCCAGTCAGGCCAGTCAGGATTTTCGCAACTGGAGTACCGACGACGTAAATCATGATAAGACCGGTTATCAGCGTCGCGAACAGCGGAATAATCAAAATCGGTTTTAGCGCCGACATACTCTGCGGCAACGTCACATGGTTGCTGATAGCACGCGCCAGATAACCCGCCAGGAACCCGGCGATGATACCACCAAGGAAACCCGCACCGGTGCTGACAGCCAGCATACCGCCAACCAGACCCGGTGTCAGACCCGGACGGTCAGCAATGGAGAACGCAATGTAACCCGCCAATACTGGCACCATCAGTGCAAACGCCGAACCGCCGCCGATCTTCATCAGCGCAGCTGCCAGCGTTCCTTCTTCCTTGAACGCGGTAATCCCGAATACGAACGACAAGGCAATACACAGACCGCCTGCTACCACCACTGGCAACATGTACGACACACCGGTCAGCAGGTGACGATACGGACCTGCGCCGCCTTTTTTGGCCGAGTCAGCCGCCGCCGCACCACTTTGGGCAGATGGCTGGAAGACCACCGCTTCAGACAGCGCTTTATCAAGCTCTTGCGCCGTCTTCTTCAATGCCAGACCAGTCGAGGTACGGTACATTTTTTTACCGGCGAACTTGCTAAGGTCGACTTCAATGTCCGCCGCCACGATAACCAAATCCGCCTGTTCTACTTCTTCCGGGCTAATCGGGTTACCTGCACCTACGGAGCCGCGGGTTTCCACTTTCACCCACCAGCCACGTTTTTTCGCTTCGCTTTCGATAGCCTCAGCCGCCATGAAGGTGTGCGCTACCCCTGTCGGACAGGCGGTCACCGCCACAATACGTTTGGCCGCAGTCGGCGCTGCCGCTGGAGCCGTAGCAACCGGAGCCTGATACGGCTTCGCGTCAGCTTTCGCTTTCTCCAGGAACTGAGCCGGCTGACTCAACGCCAACTCGACATCCCCGGCAAACACGTTCTTGCCATTCAATCCACTGTCTGCCTGTACGGAAGCACCCAGCACGATCGCCAGTTCCGCATCAGCAAGTTGCTCAGTGAGGGTAAGTCCTGCGTTAGCTGCGGCAGCACCGAGCAAATTCTTCACCAGACGGCTTTTAGCCAGCCCCAGTGATTTATCGAGTATCAGCAGCGTTTTCATTGTTTATCTCCTGCTGTCAATTAAAGGGTTGTAGATCAACACGCGCCATCATCGCAGCCAGCTGCGGACGATCGCTAATGCCTACGTTACTCTGGCTAACGGCCAGCGCTGCCACCGCAGTGGCCAGACGCAACGTATGTTCACTGGACTCACGCATCAATAAGCCATAAATCAATCCCCCCACCATGGAGTCACCCGCACCTACCGTACTGATCACTTCACAGGCTGGCGGCATCGCTCGCCAGGCACCGGACGCATTGACCCACAGCGCGCCTTCCGCTCCCAGCGAAATCACGACATGAGCAATACCCTGTTCACGCAACGCATGCGCTGCATCTACCACATCCGCCAGCGTAGGTAATTTACGCCCAGCCCAAATTTCCAGCTCACGGCGGTTGGGTTTTACCAACCACGGCGAGGCTTTCAGGCCTGCTACCAGCGCTTCGCGGCTGCTGTCGAAAATAATACACGGACACTGGCTACGCAGACGCGACATCCAGTCGGTAAACGCATCCGGGTCAACACCACTCGGCAAACTGCCACTGACAGCCACCATGTCAAACTGCCCCAACCAGCTCAGCGAATCGTTAACGAAACGCTGCCAGTCTTGCTGGGTCACCTCAAAACCGGAGAAATTCAGATCGGTCACATCGCCATTCTGCTCGGTGAGTTTGACATTAATACGCGTACGTCCCGAAACTACCTGGAAACGGTTAGCGATGCCCAACTCGCTGAACAACTGTTGAAAACCGTCCTGATTGTCTTTGCCCATGAACCCACCGACGGTGACATCAATACCCAGATCTTTGAGTACCTTGGCAACGTTGATGCCTTTACCTGCCGCATGCAGCCCCGTAGTCTGGACCAGATTCACCTCGCCTCGTTCGATTTCCGGGCAATACCCTACTAAATCATAGGCGGGATTCAGGGTAATGGTGGCAACGCGTCTGCTCATGCTGCACCCTCCCCAAGACCAGACTGAATTGCCTCGCCGATAGCCTTCAGCGCAGCTTCAGCATCTTCGCCACGGGCGGTAAAGCGCAGACGGTGGCCACTTTTCACACCCAGAGCGACCACTTTCATCAGACTGCGGCCGTTGGCGGGTTTGCCGGTGCCGTCAAGATTCGTCACCGTTATCTCGCTGGAGAACTGTTTAATCACGTTGACCAGCATCGCGCCGGGACGGGCATGCAGACCATGCTCATTGCGGACAGTAAATTCGGCTTCCAGAGCGTCGCTCTCGGCTTCACCTTCGGTTGCCTCGTCACTGGTCAGCAACGCCAGTAACGTGGTTTCGTCAGCAGACAGCAGGCTGTCAGCTTTGCCGACAATCAACAACTTGCTGAGATAATCCAGCGACGCGAATACCTGCTCGTCAGCGGCCGATACGGTCAGTAACAGCGCAACGGTTTCGCCGTCTAGCGCGAACGGCTCTGCCGGGCGACTCACCGCCAGTGCACTTACCAGGTTGCCATTCAGGCTATCGTTCAGCCAAATGCCCTGCCCCAGATGGGTCGGTTTAGTGGCGACGACATGGCTGACGAAACTGGCGTCAACTGCGCCAATCTGCTGTAAACGACCGGCGTTCAGCGCCTGCAAAGTCATCAGGTTATCCGTTGCCACATTCAGGTTAATCAGCGACGTATCGAAGCGGAACGCGCCCGCCAGTTGTTCGCCCATCAGCAACCCACGCAGTTCATCGGCGGAGGTGGTGCTGGCCAGACGGGCTGCAACGCGGTCATCGCTCAGCACATGGGTCAGTTGACGTAACAGCGCCAAGTGTTCGTCAGAACGGGCGGCAATGCCCAGCACCACATAAGCAGTCTGGTCTTCCCCCCACGCAATGCCCTGCGGGAACTGGAATACCTGAACACCGGTTTTCTTCACCAGATCTCGCGTATCGGTCGTGCCATGCGGGATGGCGATACCGCTGCCAAGATAAGTCGATGTCTGCTGCTCACGCTGCAGCATCCCCGCGACATAGCCTTCGCTCACGCAACCCGCTTCGGTCAGAGCGGCGGCCACCTGACGGATGGCCTCCTCTTTCGTACCGGCGGAAGCACCTAAATGAATGTCGTGCTGTGACAACTGAAACATAATGCTCCTCTCTTGCTGAACTTGAATCGTTTCAGCTTTTATGAGAAATAATTTGCTGACTCGCTCAGGGTAATTTCAGCAAAACCTCGCTGAAACGTTTCAAAAATTCTGCGTTTTTCATTATGGCTATGCAAGCATTCTGCATGGATGAAATGACAGATCTTAGAGGTCACGCACATTTTCACCCGAAAATTCAGTGCGCATTAACAGGTTGTCACATTTGTGCTGAATGGGTGCTGAAGAAAAAAAGTTGAAACAGGCTTTCGTTTCTACCCTATCAGCGTAAGATAGCGCGTTCAGTTTTCTCTCTGTTCTTTTTTTAACCTGAATTCAGCATGACATTGTCTTCCACCCGTATAGCCCGGCGTCTGCCCGACCTGACATCCTCGGCATTCCTGATGATTGCCTTCCTGACCGGGATTGCCGGTGCGTTGCAACTCCCCACTCTCAGCCTGTTTTTGTCAACGGAAGTACAGGTCCGCCCCGTTATGGTGGGGTTGTTTTATACCGGCAGCGCGGTGATCGGTATCGTCGTCAGCCAGGTTTTAGCAACCTATTCCGACCGCCAGGGCGACCGCAAAACGCTGATCCTGCAATGCTGCCTGCTGGGTGCGCTCTCCTGCCTGCTGTATGCCTGGAACCGCAACTACTTTGTTTTGCTGTTCATCGGCGTATTACTGTCGAGCTTTGGTTCCACCGCCAACCCGCAATTATTTGCGCTGGCAAGGGAACATGCTGATCGCACCGGCCGGGGCGCGGCCATGTTCAGCTCCGTGATGCGAGCTCAGATTTCGCTATCGTGGGTTATCGGGCCGCCGGTTGCTTTCGCGTTAGTGTTGGGATTCGGGTTCCCGGTGATGTACCTGACGGCAGCCGCGGTGTTCGTCTTATGCGGATTACTGGTATGGCTGTTACTGCCCTCCATGCCGAAGACCCGGGTTAAATCCGCAGCAACACTGGAATCGCCGCGGCAAAACCGGCGCGATACGCTACTGCTGTTTAGCGCCTGCACCCTGATGTGGACCTGCAACGGCATTTATCTCATCAATATGCCGTTATATCTGGTGCATGAATTGCAGTTACCGGAGAAACTGGCCGGGGTGATGATGGGTACCGCCGCCGCGCTGGAAATTCCGGTGATGCTGCTGGCAGGGTATCTGGCCAGTCGATTAGGCAAACGTCTGCTGATGCGTTTAGCGGTGATAGCTGGGTTGGTTTTCTATACTGGCCTGACGTTGCTGAACAATGACTGGGCATTGCTGGCGCTGCAACTGCTGAATGCGATTTTCATCGGTATTCTGGCCGGAATGGGTATGCTGTATTTTCAGGATCTGATGCCGGGTCAGGCCGGTGCCGCCACGACGCTATTTACCAATACCACCCGGGTCGGCTGGATCATTTCCGGCTCACTGGCTGGGATGGTAGCCGAGGTCTGGAGTTATCATGCCGGCTTTGTCATCGCTATCGCGATGCTGGCTGGCGCTGCCGTCTGCATGTGGCGCATCCGCGACGTTTGATGCGCTCAGGGCGCGGTGGCGTCTTCCAGTTCGATAAGGTACAGCATCGCCTCATCACGACTGTTGCGACACATGTCACGATTCGGTTGTAAACCACGACACACTGCCGGACGTAAAGGCGAAAAGAACAGGCCGCAACGCATACGCTCATCAAGATGAATACAGGGCGTATTGGCGGGTTTTCCCTGCGGCATGCCGGGAATCGGGCTGGAGATAGACGGTGCGATACAGCAGGCACCGCAATCAGAACGGCATTCCATCAGTGACCTCCGGGGATTTCCGTCGCTAGTGCAGGCCGCAGAGCCTAACAGGCTGGTGGCCGCAAGGCTACTACTACTCTATTACCAACATTTATCGCCAGCAGTTATTGGCGGCATTCATGGCCGGTGTTTGGCATCGTTATCATTCCTGCCGTGTTTTATCCCACGGGCCGTTTGTCTGATGTCAGACAGCCACAAATCCCTCTTGCCTGAACCCATCCTGACGAGTAACGTGTCGCCACAAAAATTTCTCTTCTTTATTTAAGGTACATTTCATGGCAAGAGCGAATGAGATCAAACGCGGCATGGCCGTTAACTACAACGGTAAACTGCTGCTGGTAAAAGACATTGATATTCAAAGCCCCAGCGCCCGTGGTGCCAGCACGCTGTACAAAATGCGTTTCGCTGACGTTCGCACCGGACTGAAAGTAGAAGAACGCTTCAAAGGTGATGACATTCTGGATACCATCACCCTGACCCGTCGCTCGGTCACCTTCTCTTATATTGATGGCGACGAATACATCTTTATGGACGAGGAAGATTACACCCCGTATACCTTCAAAAAAGAGCAGATTGAAGACGAACTGCTGTTTATCCCGGAAGGCGGTATGCCGGGTATTCAGGTATTGACAATGGATGGTCAGTTGCTGGCGCTGGAACTGCCGCAGACTGTCGATCTGGAAATCGTCGAAACCGCACCGGGCATCAAAGGGGCTTCAGCCAGCGCCCGCAACAAACCGGCCACACTGACTACCGGTCTGGTGATTCAGGTGCCGGAATACCTGAGTGCGGGTGAAAAAATCCGTATTCACATCCCTGAGCGCCGCTATATGGGTCGTGCGGACTAATTCGCTAAGCTAACCCAAGCTCACACCACCCTTCTCCGCGTCTGACAGACTATGTCAGACGCTTCCCGCACATACGCAAGGAGACTCCCGTGTTGACGAAAGTAAACCTGATTACCGGCTTCCTCGGTAGCGGCAAAACCACCACCATCAGGCACCTGCTCTCTCATAAACCCGAAGGTGAAACCTGGGCGGTGCTGGTTAATGAGTTTGGTGAAATCGGTATTGACGGTGCGTTGTTAAGCGACACCGGCGCACTGCTCAAAGAAATCCCCGGCGGTTGCATGTGCTGTGTCAACGGCCTGCCGATGCAGGTAGGACTCAACATGCTGTTGCAGAAAAAACCGCATCGGTTACTGATTGAACCGACCGGCCTGGGTCACCCGAAACAGATTCTGACACTGCTGACCTCCGAAGCCTATCAGCCATGGCTTCAGCTACAGGCCACTTTGTGTTTGCTGGATCCACGCCAGCTTGGCGACAGCCGTTATACCGACAATGAAAACTTCCGCGATCAGCTTGCTGCCGCGGATGTCATCATCGCTAATAAAGAAGACACCTGGCAGCAGAGCGACCGTGATGCACTGCAACGCTGGCATCAACAGCAGGGTCAGGATCGTCGACTGATCACCTTGTCTCAGGGGCAGGTCGATACCACCCTACTGGACCTGCCGCGGGACAATCACACCGCGTTGCCGGATGCCCGCCACCACCATCATGACGCTCCGGCTAAAACCGGGCTGGCGGCACTCAAACTGACGGGTCGCGAAAGCTGGCGTCGTGCGCTAAATCAGGGCCAGGGGTATTACGCCTGCGGCTGGATTTTTGATGGCGAGACTCAATTCAACACCGCTCGTCTGCTCGACTGGGTGCGGTTGGCACCGGTAAGCCGTGTTAAAGGTGTGATGCGTATTGCCGAAGGTACGCTGGTGGTCAACCGTCAGGGATTCGACCTGCGCATTGAAACGCAGCCAGCATCACCGCCCGACAGCCGTATCGAAATCATTAATGACTCTGAGGCTGAATGGAACACGCTGCAAAAACAGCTGTTAGATTGCCGCGAGAGGTAAGCACAACCGGTAGCGCATGCAGCCAGCGTTATACGGAAGTCGGGATGTCTGTCAGAACGCCATACTCCCTTTTATTTCTCGTTCTGTATGCCTATCGCAGTGTTTTATCGGGCTGACGTGGGATATTTCATCACGAAATCATATAAACAAAAAAGACAAAAAAACTCGCAATCTGGTTTTCGTTAAGGTATGGTCGTCGAGGTCCGAGATTCATGGGCAGACATCCGGCCAGTTAAATAGATGTTGCGACACCAATAATAATGTGCGGTGTTGCACAAATTAACAGACGAATAATTGTCCCATGAAAAGTAGTGCTTTAGTCTGACACTCGTTTTGTTTGGCATAGATAACAGTGTTTATAAACACAGCATAACGATTGAATCGTTAAGGACATCAAGGGAACATAACAACAATGGTCAAATCTCAACCGACTCTGAGATATATCTGGCGGGTTTTACCTGCCGTGGCAGTAGCGATAGCGCTTTCTGCCTGTACCAGCAACAATGCAAATGTTAATAATCAAACTGATAGGCGTGTGGTTAACGGTGGTGACCCTTCACTACAAGCCTCTCAGGATGAATTCGAAGCGATGGTTCGCAACGTGGAAGTCAAATCCAAGTTGCTTGAACAATACGCTAATTGGAAGGGCGTACGTTATCGTCTCGGGGGCGACAGCCGTAAAGGCATCGACTGCTCCAGTTTCGTTCAACGCACTTTCCGCGAACAGTTTGGTATAGACTTGCCGCGCTCCAGCTATGAGCAACAAGACATCGGTGTTCAGATTCAGCGCAACAAGCTGCGTCCCGGTGATCTGGTTGTCTTCCATGCGGGGTCAACCGGCCGTCACATGGGTATCTACCTCGGTAACCAGCAGTTCGTTCATGCTTCCACCAGTATTGGTGTGACTATTTCCAGTATGGATGACAGCTACTGGAGGCCTCGCTACCGTGAAGCTCGCCGGGTGCTGGAACAAGCGCCGCACAGCTGATTTACTTTTCCCTTGATATAGTCCAGACAATCAGAAAACGCCGCCTGCCAAACAGCGGCGTTTTTTTATTACCTGTCGGTTGCCTCCCGATCATCATCCGGGGTGATTAACAGTAGGTTCGACGTGTTATTTCGTGGTAAAACAGAACGCCATAGCGTCCGGCATCGCGATTGCCAGGAATTTCAGGCTTTTTCTCCGTTCAGTCTGCTTTCATACGGAGAAACATGAGGTTATCAGGAGTCAGCCCTTTCGATGTTTACACGTGCGATTATCGCCGCCTTACTGTCCACCTGCGCTTGGCTGGCGTATGCCGAACCCACCACGCTGCAGACCTACGCGTTCGCCACCCTGGGTGAGCCGAAATACCCACAGGGGTTCACCCATTACGACTATACCAACCCGGCGGCCCCCAAGGGCGGCAACGTAACGTACAGCGCGCTGGGCACCTTCGATAACTTTAACCGCTTTGCGTTGCGTGGCCTGGCTGCCGCTCGTACTGAAAGCCTTTACGATTCGCTCTACGTCAGTTCGGAAGACGAACCGGGCAGTTATTACCCGCTGATTGCGCTTAACGCCCGCTATGCCAGCGACTACAGTTGGATAGAGATAGACATGAACCCGGCCGCCCGTTTCCACGATGGCTCGCCGATTACCGCGTCTGATGTGGCGTTCACGTTCACGATGTTTATGACACAGGGTGTGCCGCAGTTTCGTCTTTATTACAAAGGCACTGAAGTCAGTGTGATTAACCCGCACCGGGTGCGCTTTACCTTCGCCGAGCCTGACAAAGAAAAAATGCTGGGGATGCTAACGCTACCGGTTATGCCAGAAAAATTCTGGCGCGACCACAAACTCAGCGACCCGTTAAGCACCCCACCGTTAGCCAGTGGCCCCTATCGCATCTCCGATTATCGCATGGGGCAATACGTGATTTATTCCCGTGTCACCGACTACTGGGCTGCCGACCTGCCGGTCAACCGGGGGCGCTACAACTTTAACCAGTTGCGTTACGACTACTATCTGGATGACAGTGTCGCGCTGGAAGCCTTCAAGGCAGGTGCCTTCGATCTGCGCATCGAAGGTTCACCCAAACACTGGGCAACCCAGTATGAAGGCGGTAACTTCGCACGGGGTTATATTCTGAAGAAAGATGAAACTAATCAGGCGGCGCAGGATACCCGCTGGCTGGTGTTTAACATCCAACGCCCACAGTTTAGCGATCGCCGGGTGCGTCAGGCGCTGGCACTCGCCTTTGATTTTAACTGGATGAACAAGGCCCTGTTTTTTAGTAGCTACCAACGCCCCTACAGTTTTTTCCAGAACACCGAGTACGCCGCGCAGGGAATGCCATCTGCTGCCGAACTGGCCTGGCTGACGCCGCTGAAAGACCGTCTTCCCACCGAGGTTTTCGGCCCGGCATACCGCCCGGAGGAATCCGATGGCAGTGGTTATGATCGCGCGGGTCTGCTTAAGGCATTACACCTGTTGCAGCAAGCGGGTTGGGAATTGAAAAATCAGGTGCTGGTCAATAAGAACACCGGCCAGCCTTTTCGTTTTGAGTTGCTGCTACCCAGTGCCTCAAACGCTATCTATGTGTTGCCGTTCCAACACAATCTGGCTCGGCTCGGCATCCGTATGGAAGTACGCAGCGTCGACAGTCCGCAATTCAATAATCGGTTTCGCAAGCGTGATTTCGACATGATCCCGAAACTGTATCCGGCGATGCCCTACCCCAGTTCCGATCTGGCGATCAGTTGGAGCTCCGCCTACATCAACTCGTCCTACAACTCGCCGGGTGTCCAAGACGCGGCTATCGACCAGTTGATTGACGATATTGTTCGTCATCAAGGTGATAAAGCCGCGTTGCTGTCATTGGGCCCGGCGTTGGACCGGGTACTCACCTGGAACCAGTTTGCGATCCCGATGTGGTATTCCAACCACGACCGTTTCGCCTACTGGAACAAATTCGCCATGCCGGCAAACCGCCCGGCCTATTCGCTGGGTCTCGACAGTTGGTGGTATGACGCCAATAAAGCCGCCACCCTGCCGGCAGCGCGTCGATAAGGAGCCGATGTGGGAACTTACCTGTTACGCCGATTACTGCTGGTGATCCCCACGCTGTGGGCCATCATCACCATCAACTTTTTTATTGTGCAAATCGCGCCGGGTGGCCCGGTCGATCAGGCGATTGCGTCCATTGAAATGGGCCAGGGCACAGGTTTTAGCATGGGTGGCAACGACGGCGGTGGGCTGGCTCGTGGGCCGGGGGGCAAACCTTCGGTGGAAAACACCTATCGTGGTGCACGCGGTCTGGACCCGGAAGTGATCGCTGAAATCACCAAACGCTACGGGTTTGATAAACCGCTGCATGAACGTTACCTCAAGCTGTTGTGGGATTATGTCCGTTTTGACTTCGGCAACAGCCTGTTTCGCGGTTCGTCCGTGATTGCATTGATTAAAGAGAGCATGCCTGTTTCGATATCCCTTGGGTTATGGAGCACGCTGATTATCTATCTGGTATCGATTCCTCTGGGTATAAACAAGGCGGTGCGTAATGGCTCGGCGTTTGACGTCTGGAGTAGTACGCTGATTATTATCGGTTACGCCATTCCCGCGTTTCTGTTCGCTATTTTGCTGATTGTCGTGTTCGCGGGTGGCAGTTATCTGGATTGGTTCCCGCTACGCGGTCTGGTATCCCCGCATTTTGATAGCCTCTCCGCGTTCGACAAGGTCATCGATTACCTGTGGCACATTACGTTACCGGTGTTGGCGACCGTGATTGGCGGCTTCGCTACGCTGACCATGCTAACCAAGAACTCATTTCTGGACGAAATCCGCAAACAGTACGTGATCACCGCTCGCGCCAAAGGCCTGGAAGAGAAACAGATCCTCTACCGTCACGTGTTTCGCAACGCCATGCTGCTGGTGATAGCCGGTTTTCCCGCCACGTTCATCAGCATGTTCTTTACCGGTTCACTGCTGATTGAGGTGATGTTCTCCCTTAATGGCCTCGGTCTGCTGGGGTACGACGCCACTTTGCAGCGTGATTACCCGGTGATGTTCGGCACCTTGTACATTTTTACGCTCATCGGCCTGTTGCTGAATATTCTCAGCGACATGACTTATACGCTGGTTGACCCGCGTATCGACTTCGAGGAGCGCCAATGAGTCGTCTAAGCCCGATTAATCAGGCGCGCTGGGCACGTTTTCGCGCTAATCGCCGAGGTTACTGGTCGTTATGGGTTTTTCTGGCGCTGTTTCTGGTGACACTCTGCTCGGAGTTAATCGCTAACGATAAGCCGTTATTGGTGCATTACAACGGGCAGTGGTACACACCGTTTATCGTGGATTACAGTGAAACCACGTTCGGCGGCCAACTGGCGACAGCGGCCGATTACCGCGACCCGTGGTTGGCTAAGCGGCTGGAACAAGGCGGTTGGGTGGTGTGGCCGCTGATTCACTACCGCTATGACACCATCAATTACGCCACTCAGCATGCATTTCCTTCACCGCCTTCACGCCAGAATTGGCTCGGTACAGACAGCCAGGGGCGTGATGTGCTGGCGCAAATCCTGTATGGTTTTCGTATTTCCATTCTGTTTGGGCTCGCACTGACGCTGCTGTCCAGCCTGATTGGCATTGTGGTCGGAGCCTGTCAGGGGTATTACGGCGGGCGTATCGATTTGTGGGGACAGCGCGTTATCGAGGTCTGGTCCGGTATGCCGACGCTGTTCCTGATTATCCTGCTCTCCAGTGTGATTCAGCCAAACTTCTGGTGGCTGCTGGGCATTACGGTACTGTTTGGCTGGATGGCGCTGGTCGGCGTGGTGCGAGCGGAATTCCTGCGCACCCGCAATTTCGACTATATTCGCGCCGCACAGGCCATGGGCGTTAGCGATCGCTCCATCATGTTCCGCTGCATGCTGCCCAACGCGATGGTCGCTACCCTCACCTACCTGCCGTTTATTTTGTGTGGCTCCATTACCACCCTGACCTCGCTCGATTTTCTGGGGTTCGGTTTACCGATGGGCTCGGCGTCACTCGGCGGTTTATTGCTGGAAGGGAAAAACAACCTACAGGCACCGTGGCTGGGTATCACCGTCTTCATCGTGCTGGCGGTGGTGCTGTCACTACTTATTTTTATCGGCGAAGCCGTTCGCGACGCCTTTGACCCGAGCAAGGCGCATTGATATGTCCGAACAACCTTTACTTGACATTCGTGACCTGAGTATCGCGTTTCGCAGCGGCGACCAGCAACGGTGTGTGGTCGAAAACGTCTCACTGCGTATTGCCGCCGGAGAAACACTGGCGCTGGTGGGGGAATCCGGCTCCGGCAAAAGCATCACCGCGTTATCGGTGTTGCGCCTGTTACCTTCGCCGCCTGTGGTCTACCCTCAGGGCGATATTCTGTTTGCCGGTGAGTCGTTGCTACACGCCAGTGAACAGCAACTACGCCAGGTGCGCGGCAACCAGATTGCCATGATCTTTCAGGAACCGATGGTGTCGCTTAACCCGCTACACACCATTGAAAAACAGCTGGCGGAAGTGCTCTCGCTGCACCGGGGCATGCGTCGTGAGGCCGCCCGTGACGAAATCATCCGTTGTCTTGAACGTGTTGGTATTCGTCAGGCGGCACGACGGCTGGCGGATTTCCCTCATCAGCTTTCCGGTGGTGAACGCCAGCGGGTAATGATTGCCATGGCATTGCTGACTCAACCCCGCCTGTTGATTGCGGATGAACCGACCACTGCGCTGGATGTTACCGTACAGGCGCAAATTCTCGACCTGCTGAACGAACTCAAGCAGGAACTGAACATGAGCCTGCTGTTTATTACGCACAACCTGAACATTGTGCGTCGGTTGGCTGACCGGGTGGCTGTCATGCAGGCAGGGCGCTGCGTCGAGCAGAACCTCACTCATGCGCTGTTCAGTGCGCCACAACATCCTTATACCCGACAATTGCTGGATGCCGAGCCAACCGGGGAAGCCTTACCGCTCACCTCGGATACGTCAGCCCTGCTGGATGTCCGGGGGCTGGGTGTCAACTTCCCTATCAGACGCGGTTTGCTACGCCGTACGGTGGGGGAAAAGTCGGTATTGCAGGCGCTGAGCTTCTGTCTGCGCCGTGGCGAAAGCATCGGGCTGGTGGGTGAGTCGGGGTCAGGGAAAAGCACTACCGGGCTGGCGTTGCTGCGGTTACTGCGCAGTCAGGGCGAGATCTGGTTTGATGGCCAGCCGTTGCATCAATTTAACCGCAAGCAAATGCTGCCGTTTCGTCGCCGCATTCAGGTCGTCTTTCAGGATCCCAACGGCTCATTGAACCCACGACTGAATGTGGAGCAAATTATCGCGGAAGGGCTACGGGTTCATCACCGACTGAGCGCGACAGAACAGACACAGCGGGTTATTCAGGCCATGCAGGAAGTCGGGTTGGATCCGGATAGCCGTCACCGCTACCCATCAGAGTTTTCTGGCGGTCAGCGTCAGCGTATTGCTATCGCCCGAGCCTTGATACTGCAACCGGAATTGCTGATTCTCGACGAGCCGACCTCATCGCTCGATCGCACGGTTCAGGCACAGATTCTGACTCTGCTGAAAACCCTGCAACAGACCCACCAGCTCGCGTATCTGTTCATCAGCCACGACTTACACGTCGTACGCGCACTTTGCCATCAGGTCATCGTACTGCGCCATGGTGAGGTGGTCGAGCAAGGTGACTGCCGACAAATCTTTGAACATCCGCAGCAGGATTACACCCGAGCGCTATTACAGCTGTCAGCCTAACCACGATTCAGAAGTACATGTCAGACGGACATGAGAACAGAAATCAGGCAGCATCGATACCGATGCTGCCGGTTCAGAATGGGTATTGCGCGCAAACCGACTCGGCGATCGCCACACCCACATCTTTCAAACGACACATCGCCGCACTCTCGTCCTGACGATATAAAAACAGGCAGGGCTCGCCTTCCCACTCCACCACGGCACATTGCAGTTGGATCTCATCCAGCGACTGGTTGAGATGCCGCATGATCTGACGGGCTTCATCGCCGTCATGGCTGAGTAGTTTAAAACCAATCAGATAACTGTCGTCATCCAGGCCGCAAAGCGGAATCGGTTCAACTTTGACACCAGTAAAACCCGATGACCATCGATAACTTTGCGGCAAGCGATGGACTACCGAAAGTTGGAGAGTATTCACAGCGTCTTCCTCAGCTAAGCTGCCATAAATTCACAAAATTATAACATAAACTCATAGGATTTTTTGCCAGACATCTTTCTTTTACCACGATTTAGATACAAAAAATCAACATATCTTCATAATGAGGCCAACCCAGACGCATGGCGCTCAATGTGGTCACTGGTCAAAACGTTAACAAGATCACGTTCCTGATCGATTTTGCGCTATATGTAACCTTTTATTCCCAATATCTCAACCCATTTCTTCTAGTTGTTCACTTTTGGTTCAAAATTTTCACAATTCAGGAACGGCTGGCGGGTGAACTGCCAGCGATGCGCTGGCAGTCTTATCAGAAAAAAGACAGAAAGGGAGTATTAACGCCGACTGGCGTACACAAATAAACCGAGGGCAGCAACCGAGCACACGGCCATGGCGCTCACCATCGGCCAGGCGCTTTGAGCGGTTGCCAGTGACAACACCGTACCCATCAGCGACCCCAGCCCGAAACGTAGCGTCCCGGCCAGTGACGACGCCGTACCAGCCATGTGAGGGAAGTCATCAAGGATCACCGCCATGGCGTTAGACGCCACGGTAGCCACACAGCCCACGAACACCGCCACGCCCAGTACCAGCGGGAAAAAACCCAGATGGAAACTGCAAACCGCCACCAGCCATATTCCCATCACAAACTGGATGATCAATCCCAGCCGGAACATGAACATCGCCCCCATGCGCGACACGATACGGCTGTTGAGCAATGTCATCAGAAACAGGAACACGATATTCAGCGCAAAGTAGTAGCCAAAATGTTGAGGTGACACCCCGTTCAGGTCGATGTAGACAAACGGCCCGGCGCTGAGAAAAGCAAACATGCCGGAAAACGACAACCCACTGGCGAACATATAGCTGAAAACGCGACGATGACGAACCAACTGGAAAAAATTCCTCAGCGTGGTACGCAGGCGAAAACGCTGCCGTCGCTCTACCGGCAAGGTTTCATGCACACATAGCCATACCAAAACTGTCGCCACCAGCGAGGCCGCCGCAATTGTCCAGAAAATGGCATGCCAGCTCAGCCAGAATAGCAACGCGCCGCCGATAATCGGGGCCAGCAGCGGCGCTACCGTCATGACCAGAATCACAAACGACATCATGCGCGAAAATTCATCTTTCGAGAATCGGTCACGCAGCAACGCGTTGATCACCACGCTGGCCGAAGCAGCGGACAGACCGTGCAGAAAACGCATATGAATCAGTTGTTCGACCGTTTGCGACAGTGCGCAGGCCGCGGCAGCTAGCGTAAAAATCAGTACGCCACCCAGAATCACCGGCTTACGACCGATGCTGTCCGACATCGGGCCGTAAAACACCTGCCCTATCGCAAAGCCGAGCACATACGAACTGAGGGTCATCTGCACCCGGCCGGGATCAACAGAAAATTCTTTTGCAATCACGGGCAAGGCAGGCAGATACATATCGATGGCGATAGGCATCAGCATCGATATCAACCCCAGGATAAAAATCAGACCGACGCGCGAAGATGAGGGTGGTTGCACGACAAACATTTCTCCAGACAGAAGAACAGTTCCCGCCGCCACAGCAGCGGGGCAAAAACGTCAGGCCAGATCAAAAACCTCCAGCCAGATAAGGACAGACCGACGACAACGCGTTGGTTACTGCCCGAAACTGTCGACTTCTTCCTGTGTCAACGGCCGGTATTCACCCGGCTCCAGCGTGTCATCCAATGTAATGGCACCAATACGTTCACGATGCAGCGCCACCACGTGGTTGCCGATCGCCGCAAACATACGTTTCACCTGATGGTAACGCCCTTCAGTGATAGTCAGACGGACCTGATGTTCAGACAGCACCTCCAGGGTGGCCGGGCGGGTTAGGTTCTTCTCATTATGCAGTTGAACACCTGCCTGAAATTTTTCCGCCGTATCGGCCGCCAGTGGCTGCTCCAGCGTCACCAGATAGGTTTTTTCACAATGGTGCTTTGGCGAGGTAATCCGGTGTGACCACTGCCCATCATCGGTCAGCAGCACTAAACCGCTGGTGTCGATATCCAGCCGCCCGGCAGCATGCAACTTGTGCGCGACCGGTTCGTCAATGAAATACAAAATCGTCGGGTGGTCAGGATCGTCGGTTGAGCACACATAACCCTGCGGTTTATTGAGCATGAAATACCGCGGCCCATTTTGCTGCTCGAGCACATTGCCGTCGAACGCCACTTCATGCTCTGGCAACAGTTTGAATGCCCCGCTTTTTACTACCTCACCGTTTACTGTCACACGCTGTGCACGCAGTTCGCGCACTATCAGAGAACGGCTGATTCCCAACTGCTGGGAAAGAAATTTATCCAATCGCATTAATGAATGACTGCCTATGGTGATCACGAATTGCCGGTCAGGTACGGACGTAACGTCACCTGACAGGAATAAGGCGTTGTCTTTCACACCGAATATCCTCTTTCAGAAAAGATATTGATGCAGACCGCCTCTCTGTATCGTTTAAAAAAGCATAATAAAAGCAACTTTACCACGTTGCCATCCTGCCGCTATCGGCCGGCACTGCATGTAAAGTCTATAGCGATGCTTCGCCGTCATACGGCGATAAATCGCCCGATAATTATCAGGAGACCTATTATGTCATCGATTCACGGTCATGAAGTATTACATATGATGGTGACCGCCAACAGATCCTTTACCACTGATGAACTGATTGCCGCCATCGAGGCGCGCTTTGGCCGCGATGCCCGCTTTCATACCTGCTCTGCCAGCGACATGACCGCCGCCGGGCTGGTGCAATTTCTGGCTGACAAAGGCAAATTCATTGCGCAAGATAACGGCTTTACGACCCACGAAAGCAAAATCTGCCGCCACTGATGTCATTTACACTGCGCCCGTACCAGCAAGAAGCGGTTGACGCTACCCTTGCCTATTTTCGCCAGCACACCGCTCCGGCGGTGATCGTCTTACCCACCGGCGCAGGCAAAAGCCTGGTGATTGCCGAACTGGCGCGGCTGGCGCGTGGGCGGGTATTGGTACTGGCGCATGTCAAAGAACTGGTTGAGCAGAATCACGCGAAATATTGCGCGTTGGGTTTACCGGCGGACATTTTCGCCGCCGGGCTCAACCAGCGTGACAGCACGGGCAAAGTGGTGTTCGGCAGTGTGCAGTCGGTCGCTCGCCATCCTGACCAATTCGACGATGCGTTTTCGCTGCTGATTATCGATGAGTGTCACCGCATTAGCGACGATGAAAACAGCCAGTATCAGCAAATTATTCAGCACTTGCAGCAGGCCAATCCCCGGTTACGGCTACTGGGGTTAACGGCAACGCCTTACCGCATGGGTCGGGGGTGGATCTATCAATACCATTACCATGGCATGATCCGTGGTGACGAAAGCTGTTTGTTCCGCGACTGTATCTACGAATTGCCGCTGCGTTACATGATACGCCATGGTTTTCTGGTGCCACCGGAGCGACTCGATATGCCAGTGGTGCAGTACGATTTCAGCCAGTTAGCCGCCCGCAGTCATGGCTTGTTCAGCGAGGTGGACTTAAACCGGGAAGTAAAACGTCAGCAGCGGGTCACGCCACAGATAGTCCGCCAAATTATCGAGTACACCGCCGATCGGCGCGGCGTGATGATTTTCGCCGCCACAGTGGAGCATGCCCGGGAAATAGAAGGCTTGTTACCGCCTGGTGAAGCGGCGCTTATCAGCGGGGAAACCCCTACCCCACAGCGGGACGCGCTCATCAGCGCCTTCAAACAGCAGCAATTGCGTTATCTGGTGAACGTGTCGGTATTGACGACCGGTTTTGACGCACCGCATGTCGACGCTATCGCCATTTTACGCCCGACGGAATCCGTCAGCCTCTATCAGCAAATCATCGGGCGTGGCTTGCGTCTGTTTCCCGGGAAAACCGACTGCCTGATACTCGATTATGCTGGTAATCCCTTTGACCTCTACACGCCGGAAGTCGGCAACAGCAAACCACACAGTGACAGCCAACCTGTGCAGGTATTCTGTCCGCAATGCGGTTTCGCCAACCTGTTCTGGGGGAAATGCACCGATGACGGTAGCGTAATAGAACATTACGGCCGCCGCTGTCAGGGCTGGCAGGAGGACGAACACGGCAAACGCCAACAGTGCGACTACCGTTTTCGCTTCAAGAGCTGCCCGCATTGCGGCGCGGAAAATGATATCGCCGCCCGACGCTGCCAGACCTGCGATGCGCTATTGGTCGACCCGGATGACATGCTGAAAGCCGCGTTGAAGCTTAAAGATGCACTGGTGCTACGCTGTAGCGGGATGCAACTGCAACACGGTACCGATGCCAAAGGCGAATGGCTGCGTATCACCTATCACGACGAAGACGGTGCCGATGTCAGCGAGCGCTTTCGCCTGCATACATCAGCCCAGCGTAACGCGTTTAACCATGTGTTTCTGCGGGTGCATCAGCGTGCGCCCGGCGTCCCGTTCCAGTGGCAACGCGCCGACGACGTGGTGGCCCAGCAGGCGTTGCTGCGGGCACCGGACTTCGTGGTGGCACGTCTGCAGGGAAAATACTGGCAGGTGCGGGAAAAAATCTTCGATTATCAGGGCCGCTATCGCCGGGCAAACGAACTGCGCGGCTAGCTTTAGGCGGTTTTATTTGCCCGCACGACCATATTCCGCTAGAATCTCGCCCGCTTTTATTTCGAATATCAACATTGTTATTTGAACAAAGCGGATTATCCTGCCTGTTGCTGGGTCGCCTGTAACAGGGTCATTTTATTAAGTAGAGAAAGCAATGATTACTATCAACGCAGAAGTACGTAAAGAGCAGGGTAAGGGTGCGAGCCGCCGCCTGCGCACTACCGGTAAATTCCCCGCTATCGTTTACGGTGGCAGCGAAGCGCCGGTTTCCATCGAACTGGACCACGATATCGTTAAAAACCTGGAAGATCGTAACAGCGAAGGCCTGTACGGTGAAATCGTCCTGGTTATCGATGGCAAAGAAACTAAAGCAAAAATCCAGGCTGTTCAGCGTCATCCGTTCAAGCCGAAACTGACTCACATCGATTTCGTTCGCGTGTAATTACACTACAACGTTTCGACGAGCCAGCAAAAACGCCGCACAACTGTGCGGCGTTTTTGTTTGTGCCTTCTCGCGACTTCTCCCTGCCATGTTGCTCTCTGCCATACCCACACAACATCAGTCTCCAGATAAAAAAACGCCACCGCAGTTGGCGATGGCGTTTGGCTACACGAAAACGGTGATTATCAGGCGTGGCTACCTTGGGCAACCAGCGGGATATCACGCTCACGCGGCGCTTTCGGCGGCTGGATAAACAGGGTAATCACCAGCGAAACCACCGACAGCAGCGCAATAGCGATAAAGGTGCTGTGGAACCCGCCCAGTGCGGCGGCGATAAAGGAACCGGCTAATGGGCCTAAGCCAAACCCCTGATAAATCAGGCCATAGTTTTTACTGTGGTGTTTGAGGCCAAAGAAATCAGCCACAATCGCCGGGTAGACCGTGATATTTCCGCCGAAGCAGAAGGCTACCGCCCCGGTGCACAGGAAGAACGTCATCGCATTGAGCGGCAGGAACGCCATCACTGTGACCGCCAATGCAGTGACCAGCAGCGTGAAGTTCAGCACCCGCAAGCGACCGACTTTATCAGACAGATACCCCAGAATCAGGCGACCGGCTGTGTTGCAAATGGCAATCGCTGATACGGCGCTGGCAGCCGTGACCACATCCAGCCCAGCCATTTTGACGCCGATATCCTTCACGATGCCGATCAAGTACAACCCACTCATGCAGGAGGTGAAGAACACCACAAACAACAACCAGGCTTCTTTGCGACGCAGCATTTCACTGACGGTGAAGTTAACGTTGCCACCCTGAGCCGCCGTCTGGACCGGCTGTGCCGGTGCGTCTTTCAGCAGCATCGCGCCGCCGGTGATCATCACTAACGCCATGGCTCCCCACCAGAAAAACGTCTGGGACACACCAACATGCATCAGCAACGCGCTATTGACGTATTTAAACACCAGACTCCCGGTGCCATATGCGCCGACGGACACCCCGGCAATCACACCTTTGCGATTCGGGAACCACTTGATCAGATTGGATAACGTGGTGATGTATGCCGTACCGTCGGCAAACCCGACCACGAGCCCGACCAGCAACCACAGCATCGGCAATGACGACACCATGGATGTCGCCATCAACGCCACACCCAACACCAGACCGGCAATCAATGTCAGCTTGCGGATACCGATACGCTCCTGAATGCGGCCAGCAAACAAGGTCGCGAAAGCCAGGAAAAAGCTGGTAAGGGAAAACGTTGTGGCAACCGAACTGAGCGGCCAGTGAAATTTATCAACCAATGGTTGGTTGTAAAGACTCCAGGTGTAGATGGTTCCCAACCCCATTTGAGACAGGATGGTTCCGGCAACAATAACGCCGCGATTTACTGGTTTTCCGTTCATAACGGTAGCCTCGATTTTTCTGGTGTGAAGACAAAGCAGGCAAAACGGCCTGCGAATGGCACCAGTATAAGGAGGGGTCACAACCACGGATTAAAGAACGGCATGAACGGCATGAATCAGGGAATGAAATGCATCCAGAGCGGTATTAATGACAGTAAATCTATCTTCTCATGTCTGACGTCTGACCTCCTAACCACTACAGACGCATCAGTTGACGGAATTCCCGCACTTTGCTACGACTCACTGGCACCTGAAAATCCAGATCGCTCAGTTTGAGGATATAGGTATTGTTGAACCAGGGTTCTATCTCACGGATCTTGCTCAAATTTACGCAATACGAACGGTGGCAGCGAAAGAAGTAGGCCTCCGGCAAGCGGCTGCAAAACTCGGTAATGTTCATCGACATGACGAACTCATCACGCCGGGTGTACACAAAGGTCAGTTTTTCGTGGGATTCGGCGTAATAGATATCGTGGATGTTGGTGACGATAATCCGCTTATCTTTGACCAGATTGATGGTCATCGGTGCCGGACGGGTGCTGTCGCTGCTGGGATGCGCCGGTAATTGCTGTTGCTGCCACGCCGCTTCAAGTTTTTGCAGCATGCCGACTATGCGGGTTTCATGATACGGCTTGAGAATATAATCGAACGCTTCCAGCTCAAACGCCTCTACCGCATGATTTTTATAAGCGGTAATGAAAACAATCAGCGGTTTATGCGCAAACTGGCTGATGTTTTTCGCCAGCATCACCCCATCCAGCGAAGGGATGTTGATATCAAGGAAGATGACGTCCACCCGGTTATCCTGCAGGTATTTCAGCACATCGAGGCCATCATCAAACACCGCATCCACGTCGATCTGGCTGTGTTGTTTGATAAGCCAGCTCAACTCCTGCTGTGCCAGAAATTCATCTTCGACAATGATCGCCTTCACGTTATTCTCCTGTCACCGGCCCTGCTCTGAGGGAAACGCCACCGCGTTATCCACACGCTCAGTGTTGTCACGGGTAATAAAAAATTCGATTTCCGTCCCAGGGTTAAGGCGACTGATGTGCAGCCCCTCCCCATACAGCAGTCTGATCCGATGATGTACATTGAGCAGACCAATCTTATTACCCGGTAACTCATTGCGCTCCACGCGGGCAATCACCTCATCGCTGATGCCAATACCGGTATCACGCACCGCCACCCGGATACGATCGCCCTGCTCCCGGATACTCAACGTCACCACCCCTTTGCCTTTGCAAGAACGGATACCGTGCACAATCGCATTTTCAACCAACGGTTGAATCAGCAGACCGGGAATCAGGCAACTGACGTCCTCATCAATCTCGTAAATCACCGTCAGCTTATCGCCAAAGCGCGCCTGCTCAATAGCGATGTAATCTTTTATCTGATAAAGCTCGCTTTTTATATCAATCAGTTCCTCGTCATTGCGCTCCAGGTTGTAGCGCAGATAACGCGACAAATTGATAATAAGCTGGCGCGCGGTATCCGGGTTAAGCCGGATAGAGGTGGAAATGGCATTCAGCGCGTTAAACAAGAAATGTGGATTGATCTTGCTTTGCAGCGCCCGCAGCTCCGCACGGTTTGCCATATCACGCAGTTGCTCAGCGCGTGACACCTCAAGCTGGGTGGAGATGATTTGCGACAACCCGACAGCCATCTCTTTGAGCGACCAGGTGATGCGGTGCGCCCGCTGGTAATAGATTTTTAGCGCGCCAGTCACTTCGCCTTTTTCCCACAGCGGGATGACGATCATCGAATGGATTTCCGGAGTGCGGTAGGCCTCATCATTGTTTTTGATGATAATCTTTCCGCTCTTGAGCGCCAGTTGCGTCGTCGGGCTCAGGTCACGATCACCGCTGTGGTAGTTCTCTTCCCCGACCCCCACGTAGGCCAGCACCTGCGAGGTATTAGTGATCGCCACCGCATCGGCATCGATATCGCGACGGATAATATCGCAGATCGTACTGAGCGACTGGCTATTGATATGGCGAAACAGCGGTAGCGTTTTATTGGCGATATCCAGCGCCAGCTTGGCCTGCCGCGCAGCAACCGCCTCTTTTTCCCCTTCCACGCTACGCACCAGCAGCACGATCAAACCGATACTGACCGCCCCCAAAATCATCGGAATTGCGATATGCGCGACAATGTCCAGCCCCAGTGAAAACGGCCGAGCCCACAGTACCACCAGCAACATAGTCAGCGACTCACACAACATGCCGCCGACAATCCCCACACTCCAGTGGCGATCACGCGGGATGCGGTGGTGAATCCAGGCAGACATAAACCCGGCGATAATGCTGGTGATAAGGCAAGGGACCGAGGTAATGCCGTGCATATCGATCAAGTAGCGATGCACCCCGGCGATCACCCCTGTGGTAATGCCCACCCACGGCCCAAACAGGATACCGCCAGACATCACCGCGACCACCCGCACATTCACCAGTGACCCTTCCACATTGATGCCAGACCAGGTACTGAATAACGCAAATAGCGAAAAGATGGCAGTAACCACCGCCAGGTCAAAGCGTGAATGCTCATCCTGCTGAAGTAGCTGACGAAAATGTCGTGTTCGGGTCAGGAAAAACAGGCAAATAAGCATCAGCGCCGCACGGTCATATACCGCCAGCACCATGTCAAAGATAGAACGCACGGGAATCTCACCACCTATACAGCCGAATACCCATCATAAAACAAGGGGCAAGCACTGCCAAACCCGTTTGCCATCAGAGATATTTCTGCCTGAACAGGCCCCCACGGTGGGAGGCCTGCGAAGAATGCGAAGGAAAGGGAAAAATCAGCGATTGCCGCCGCCGAACCGACGCTGCAACTGGTCGCGCAGATTAGGTGGTGTACCTTTGATGGTCAAGGTATCAGTAGCCGGATCCCAGAAAATACGTTCGCCTAACAGCAGTGCATCGAAATTAATGCTAAGCCCACCGCCGCTACCGGCGAATTTGGTCAACTGGCGTAACGTGCTGCGATCCGCCGGGAAACTCTCTTCCAGCTCATACCCTTGCTCGGCGGTAAACGCCTGGAAGGTTTTCTCGCCCAGTGGCGGCAGTTCGTTTGACAGCGCCTCCAGTTCGATTTCCTCCCCAGCCTGCAACTGTTCATTGCAGTAGCTGTACACCTGCTGACGGTATTGCTGACGCTCGTTTTTATCCAGTTGTGCATCCGAGCAGTAATCATCTACCGCCTTCAGCAGCCCTTTATTTTGCGCCTTGGTATCCAGTCCTTCAGCCGCCGCCAGGAAATCCATAAAGAAATCAGACACCTTACGGCCAACGCGACCTTTAAGAAACGTCAGGTAACGGGTGGATTCCGGGCTGGTTTCCCATTCGGTCAGATCGATGCGCGCCACGATATCCGCATGGTGGATATCCAGATAATGGGTGCTGCTGATATCCAACTGTTCGTTGACCCGCATGCTATTACAGCTGTTCAGCACCGCAATCAGCAGGTACTCGACTGCCAGATAACGGTACTGACAAAACAGCACCACGCCGCCTTCCGCGAAGGGGTATTTCGCCAGTTCGTCACGTAACCGGCCCGTCGCCGCACGCGAGAAAGCCAGAAAGTCATCATCGCCTTTACGGCAGGAACGCAATGCCGCCGCCAGTTCGCTCTCTTCATTAAACAGGCCATACGCCTTGCTTTTAGCGCTGTAGACGCGATGTAGCTCCGCCATCATATCGCTGACCGCGCCATTCACGGTCAATAACGAATCGCGCAGCACCATTTCCAGCGACTGCTCGTCACGTTTGATCAACTGGTGCAGGGCAATCTGGTCGATATCCAGACTCATGGTAAACTCTCCTTCTAGTAAGGCGCGTATTCAAACACCAGGTGTTCCGGCATGCAACTCAAAAGCACCTCGATTCTCGCGGGCAGTATTGATAAAAGTGCGGAAAACCACGCCCCTATACGGTAATATATTTGCCTTTCACCACCAGAGATACACGATTTTATGCCGCAATCATCCCGTTATAGTGACGAACAAATCGAACAACTGCTGACTGATCTGGTCAATGTATTGGAAAAGCACCACACTCCGACCGATCTTGCACTGATGGTGCTCGGCAACATGGTCACCAATCTGCTCAATACCAGCATCGCGAATCCGAAACAGCGCGAGGCGTTGGCGGGTTCTTTTGCCGACGCGTTGCAAGCGTCTATAAAAACCAACGACATCCATTGATACCGGCCCGTTTATGGTAACCAACCGTCCGCGCTACCGTGAAAAAGTCTCCCAGATGATAAGCTGGGGGCACTGGTTCGCCCTGTTCAACATTCTACTCGCACTGGGGTTGGGTAGCCGTTATCTGTTCGTTGCCGACTGGCCATCGTCACTGCCTGGACGGCTGTATTCGCTGGTAAGCTGGCTGGGGCATTTCAGCTTTATCGGTTTTTCTACCTACCTGCTGATCATTTTCCCGCTGACATTTATTGTGATGTCGCAGCGATTGCTGCGCTTCCTGTCTGCGGCACTCGCCACCACCGGTCAGACACTGCTGATCGTTGATGCCTCGGTATTCAGCCGTTTTCATCTCCACCTGAATATGACGGTCTGGGATTTGGTGACCAACCCGGACCAAAGCGAAATGGTGCGCGACTGGCAGCTACTGTTCATCAGTGTGCCGGTCATTTTCATGGTGGAGATGCTATTCGGCACCTGGTGCTGGCAAAAGCTACGCAGCCTTAACCGGCGTCATTTCGCCAGACCGATGGCGGCCGTCTTCATTGTGGCGTTTTGCCTGTCTCACCTGATGTACATCTGGGCGGATGCCAATTTCTACCGCCCGATCACCATGCAACGCGCCAACCTGCCCCTCTCCTACCCGATGACGGCCCGCCGTTTTCTGGAGAAACATGGCCTGCTCAATGCGCAAGAATATGAGCGCCGTCTGGCATTGCAGGGCAACCCGGACGCGGTCTCGGTCGAATACCCGCTCAGCGACATCCGTTTTCGCGACGCAGGCAGTGGCTATAACCTGTTGCTGGTGGTGATGGACAGCGTGCCGGATCAGGACACACCGCATTCCATGCCTAATCTGGCGCGCTTCGCCGAAGAAAACGTTCGCTTCAGCAACTATTTCAGCGCCGGTACTCAGCAAGATGGTGGTCTGTTTAACCTGTTTTATGGCATCTCCACCACCTACATGGACGGCATACTCGGCAGCAGCAAACCGTCTGCGCTGATCGATGCCCTGAGTCAGCAGGGTTACCAGTTTGGTCTGTTCTCCGCCAGCGGATTTAACAGTCCATTATACCGTCAGGCACTGTTATCCGACTTCTCACTGCCACCGCCCCAACCGCAAAGCGATGACGCTATCACCACACAGTGGGTCAAGTGGCTGGACAACAATACCGGTACCCGTTCGCCCTGGTTCTCGTTCATCGAGTTCAACCACGCGACCGCAGGCAGTAATGGCCGCCCGCTTGCCGCTGGCGAACAACAGCGTCGCTACCGTCAGGATACCGCCAGTATTGATGAACAAATCGACCGCATCATCACGACGCTGCGGGAGAAAAACCTGCTCGATAAAACGGTGGTGGTGATTACCGCCGAACAAAGCAGTGCCGAACGCCTCAAAGACGACGACCCGTCGCCAATGAACCGGGAACACCGCCAAGTGCCGCTGGTCGTTCACTGGCCTGAAACCCCGGCACAGACCATAAGCAAAATGACTGACCCGAAAGATGTGATGACCACGCTGATGCAACGCTTGCTGCATGTGAAAACGGCGACGGAAGATTACTCGCAGGGAGAGGACTTGTTCAGCGCTGAACGACGCACCAACTGGCTGCTCAACGGTGACAGCAATTCGCTGACCATCATCACACCGCAGCAGGTCATTCAGCTCGGTCGCAACGGCAGTTACCGGGCTTACGACGCCAATGGCCACTTATTACCGGATGAAAAACCGCAGTTAGGGTTGCTCTTGCAGGTGCTGACGACTGAACGGCGATTTATTGCCAACTAACTGCCTAAATCTAAAGCAGTCGTTTAGGGCGGCTATTGCAATCGGGTCAGGAAACGGTAGTATAGCGGCCCATAGCATCGGCACGTAGCGCAGCCTGGTAGCGCACCGTCATGGGGTGTCGGGGGTCGGAGGTTCAAATCCTCTCGTGCCGACCAAATACACCTTCCGTAAGTACCGGTTACTGACGGAAACCCCACAGAAACCCGCATCCTCTCTGAGTTTGCGGGTTTTTTGTTGCCTGTTATCTATCGGGATACCCCGTTTACAGCCGGAAAATTTAGTTATACGCTTAGTTATACCGCCCCATATAACTACAAAACCGTATAACTACGATGGCCCGTATAACTACCCCGCTGACCAATACCGAGATCAAAGCCGCCAAACCTGCCGAGAAGGAATACACGCTACAAGACGGGGATGGGTTGTATCTGTTGGTGAAACCGAGCGGTTCTAAAATCTGGCGCTTTAACTATTACCGCCCTGATACAAAGAAACGAGCGTTAATCAGCTTTGGCGCATTCCCTGCGGTTTCTTTGGCTGAAGCCAGGCAACGGCGTGAATCAGCAAAAGCCCTGATAAGCAAAGGCATCGATCCGCAATTCCACCAGCAACAGCAGCGCGAACAAGAACAAGCCATCAACCAGAACACGTTCGCCAAAGTCGCCGCCGACTGGTACGAAGTGAAAAAATCTCAACCGCTGGCTGCAAACACGATTAAAGATATCTGGCGCTCATTGGAAAAATACGTGTTCCCGTTCATCGCAAATCAGCCTATCAGCCAGCTTACCGCCCGCCATTTCATCACTGCGCTGGAACCGATACAGGCCAGTGGCAAACTGGAAACCGTTAAACGGGTTAGCCAGCGTATTAACGAAGTGATGGACTATGCCGTTAACTCCGGCCTGATACCGGCTAACCCGGCGGCGAAAATCCGCAAAGCATTTCAGACACCGGTGAAAACCCATATGCCGACCATCCGGCCAGAGGCATTGCCTGGCCTGATGAAAACACTATCGGTCGCCAGCATCGAGCTACAAACCCGGTTATTGATTGAATGGCAATTGCTGACCGTTGCCCGCCCGGCTGAAGCCGCAGAAACCCGCTGGAGCGAGCTAGACCTTACGGAGAACACCTGGACAATCCCGGCTGGCCGCATGAAGATGCGCCGCGAGCACGTCATTCCCCTGCCCTCACAAGCGTTAGCCATTCTGGACGCCATGAAGCCAATCAGCGGGCACCGGGAATATCTGTTCCCTTCCGCTAAAGACCCGAAACAGCCGATGAACAGCCAAACCGCTAACGCCGCATTGCGTCGCATGGGTTACAAAGGCGTGCTGGTGTCCCACGGTTTGCGCGCTATCTTCAGTACCGCCGCCAACGAAGCAGGCTTCCCGCCGGACGTCATCGAAGCCGCGCTAGCTCACGTTGACACCAATGAAGTGCGCCGCGCCTACAACCGTTCCACCTATCTGGAGCAACGCAAGGTACTGATGTGCTGGTGGGGTGAGTTTGTTGAAACCGCCGCCACCGGGAAAGCGTTAGCATCCGACGGGGCACGAGGTTTGAGGGTGGTTGGAGAGTAGTGGATAAAATCACAGTGGGGGTCTTCCCACACCTCCCCTATACGCGCTACGATTCCGGTGTATACCAATGATAACCGAATAAAGCCACGTCTAGGGTAGCTCCCGAACGCCCGATCCCTACGGGCTGGCGCTGGCTTCTATCACATAGGGCTATGCGAGGGGCGTAGATGACTGATTCAGTGTTAAATATTCCACGACATATTCGGCGATTGAGAATCGTCAGTGCGGAACTAGTGGCACTTGTAATGGCTGGAGTCTCTTCCGAAGCTGAAAGTATCATAGATGCAGAAAATAATAACTACACATTCTGGAGAGAAGCCAAAATTTATAAAGAGTCAATTTTACAGGCCATAAAGCTAAAAGAAATAACCCCTATTAAAGTGCTTGCCCCACTTCCTGCATCATTTAACGGTTTTATAAATGACGAAACCATTTTAGAACCACATGAAATAAATATTAATACTTATATAACCAATGCTGATTTTCTTGCATCTGATATATGGCCTTGGGCAGAAAAAGAACTATCAGAAGATTCATTTTCTGAAGGAGGTCGCCAACACCACAAGCAAGAGCCAATATCACCAGAAATCGCAGAGGAATCAAAAGAATCAATAGCCGCTCTGAAAAACAAAATAACCGAACTGGAAAAGGACATCCAAGAGTTAAAGAAATTCCTCCCTTGCCACATTGGATCATTTGTCGGAGGTGCCGATAACGACCCTCTATTTCAGGCTATCAGAATAAGAAACACCGAATGGGTAAACTATGACCCTAAAAATAGCGATACCAGAGTAAACCAGCAGGCCATAATCACAGATCTGAGAACCAATTATGGGTTTGTTGAAATCACAGCCAAAGCTATTGAAAAAGTCGCCTGCCCCATTGACCGTAACCCGTCTAAATCTGCTTAAAGTCTACCGTGAGGGTAAACACCCTCAACCCTCACGGTAGATTACCATTACCCTAAATGATGTTGCCCTGACACTAATCGCCTATGCCAACATCCCCATATCGCCGGAATCTACCGGTATCGTTGGAGATAGATGAAATGGCACCAGCAGAAAGAAAAATCCTACTGAAGAAAGAAGTTAAAGCGATCTTGCGCCTGAAGTCTGATAGCGCTTTTCAGGACATGATCAATGCAGGGGAATTCCCCAAAGGCTTTCGCATCGGCCTGCGCCGTGTGGGTTGGTTTGAGGATGACGTTAATACCTGGCTGAATCAGCGCATCGCAGAACGCGACCAGATGACGGGGGTGTGACATGTCACAAACAAAAAACGCCCGCGCTACCGGGCGTCAATGTGAACAAAATAGACCTGCTACGCAAATGCATATTGCTGGCGGACATAATAACCAGCCAGCGCGGATAAGACCAGTCCCTAAGAAGCATCGCGCACGGGTTTTCATGCTGCGTTCCGGCGCGGGTGGTTTTACCGAGAATGACATTCTCCACCACTGCCGCCTTTCTTCTGGCCGGAATTACGCCACGGAATTAGAGCGCCTGCTTGATATTCGGTTAGTGCGTATTGACGAACCTAACGTTGACGGGATCGGCTGTCATTACCGTTATCGGTTTGCAACGCGTGATGATATTTCCCGCGTCATTCGACTGGTCAATAGCAACGCAGAGATTAACGGCCACCCGCCGCTTACCCGGCAGGAAATCAGCCATATTCTAAGCCTGTACCCGGATTACGCCGCCCGCTAACGGAGCCTGATTTTATGACATCAAAAAATAATGACCTTCACGGTCAGGGACTCGCTCACCCTGAAAACAGCCAGAGCGATATTTCCAGTCATGGCTTTGCCGAATTAATCCCGGTGATTTCTGGCCGGATAGGCGAACGCGAAACCAATATTGTGAGCGCCAAATCCCTGCATATTGCGCTGGGTGTAGGGCGATTTTTTGCCAACTGGATAAAGGGAAGGGTAGAAGAATACGGCTTTGTGGAGGGTGTCGATTTCATAACTTTTGATTCCCCTGAATTGGTGAATCAAAGTGCAAATTATGAGCAATTATTGCCAAAACGGGCAGTAATTACCAAACGTGGACGCCCTGAAAAGGATTATGTCTTATCACTTAACATGGCAAAAGAGCTGGCAATGGTTGAGCGCAACGAGCAGGGCCGCGCCGTTCGTCGTTACTTCATCCAGTGCGAGGAAGCCTTACACCGCAGTGCGCCGGAAGTGGCCGCCCGTTTTCGCCGCCAGTTGAAGGCCCGCCTGACCGCCGCGAATTACTTCAAACCGATGTGCGCCGCACTGGAAATCGCCCGTTCTGAGCTGGGCAAGAAAACCCTGCCGCACCACTACACCACCGAAAGCAACATGATCGCCCGCCTGGTACTGGGCGGCCTGACGGCAAAAGGCTGGGCGCAGGTCAACAATGTGGCCGGTGAACCCCGTGACAGCATGAGCGCCGACCAACTGGAGCACCTGTCCTACCTTGAGCAGACCAACATCACGCTGATTGAACTGGGGCAGGACTACCCCCAGCGCAAAGCCGAATTAACCCGGCTGTCTCAACGCTGGATGGCAAAACGGCTGGGGGTGAATCATGCGTAACTTACGCGACGTTGCCCGCAGGGTACGCAAAAATCGCTTGCCGTTTGCTTCACAGATGGGCTATTTTCAACAGGCACCAGCAAAATCTGGTGCCGGGATTGGCGTCCTGACTATGATCGAGGCGACACATGACGCGCCGAGCGTCTTTTTTTGTGTCGTTAATCTGACTCACCCTTTTTTCAGCGCTGCGGGTATAATCCGTGCCGCTCACAAAGTAATGGTGGGCTGGATGGGGGCATCGAAAGATGCGCCGGGTTCCTTGATCACCGGTTACGCCAACCCTGTTCAGCTCACCACCAGTGAAATTGGCGTTTCCGGTGGTGAAAAGTTTTCACCGATCAAGGAGGCTGCCACATGCTGGCTACTACCCCTACCCCCAAACCGCAATTTATCTGGCTTATTGCCGCAATCCGCCGCGACTGTCTCACACAAAAACCGGTCATTCATCGTATCCCCGCCGTTTCTGAACACGAAGCCCGCCGCACACTGGCTGGCGATCACCTCTGCTTTTTCGCGGGCCGCCTGCCGGTTAAGGCGGTGCGCCATGTTTGATAACACCCCGTTAGAACTGGATGAAATTATCGACCAGTGCCGGGCGCTGGCCTATGCCGCCGTCAACACGGATGAATCGCAGGCGCGTGAAATCCTGCTGTTTGTCCTGCAAGAGCGTATCGACCACCTGTATCGCGCCAGCCAGAAAGAGCCTGAACAAGCGGAGGTGTCCCATGCATGACCAGCTCCCCACCCTCAACGCCACACTGAGCGTGCCGCCTGACTTTACCGGGCGCGTGCTGGTGTATGTGGAGAACGGCAGAGCCTCCAGCGACCGCCGGTTATTCGATGATGAACACGTCGCCTGTCTGGATGCCTTTCTGGAGCTGGCCCGGCTGGCGGGCTGGCAGGTTGTTGCGCCAACGGGAGAGCCACAGTGAACAAACAACGCCCCCTTTCCATGCTGGCGGCGCAATGCGCCGGTAGTCACGTTGACCTGTGGCCCGACGGTATCCGAATCACATATGAGAACGCCGCCGTGCCAGATGAACCCTGCTTACTGACCTTTAATGAGGCCGTTTCCCGTCTGGACAGCAATGAATATGACCGGGCGTTATTGACCGGCGTTCAGGTGGTGCGGGCGCTGACCGATGCCATGCTACAGGGCCATTTCAGGCCGGATGACCGGCAAAAACTGATCCTGTTCCGCTGGTTTGTGTCGGTGAAATTCGTGCTTGAACAGGAAGCGATAAACGGCTGCGTCACCGTGACGGACGACAGCGGCCACCCGACACCCGCCGCACTGTACCGCAGCCAGTACGGTGAATTACCCGTTTTCCCTGCCGCAGAGCGTGCAACCCTTGCCGATGCGGTCGAAGGGGCCATGACAGCCACATACGGGGAGGAAGACGGGCGGCGCAATGCGCTGGCGCTCTATGTCGCTATGGTGGGGCCGGTGGCCGGTGAGCTGACCGAAACCGGGCGCAGTGTGATGGCGACCCTGCATGACCAGGCGTTACAGCTCTTCGCGCTGGATAGCGTGCTGCCGCCACCGGCAACGCACTGAGGGCAATGGAATGCGCAATATCGATTTTATCCGTGAAGTGACCCGCTCGGCGGTGGGCTGCTGGCCTGATGTGCTGGCCCTGCTGGGTATTGAGGTTCCCCGCCACCCCACCACGCTCACCCCCTGCCCGGCGTGCGGGGGTAAAGACCGCTTCCAGTTCGATAATCTGGACGGGCGCGGCACCTGGCATTGCCGCCACTGTGAGCCGGAAGCCGGTGACGGGCTGGCGCTGGTGATGAACGTTCGCCAGTGTAATGCGGCAGACGCCGCCCGTCTGGTGGCCGACGTGCTGGGAATGCCAGCCGGTGCGCCAGCGCCGGACACGCGCCAGCATGATACCCGGCAATCATCGTCTGCCGACGAGCAGGCCCGTACCGCAGAAAAAGCCCGACGCTTTGCCGCCCGGCTGAAAAAACTGATCGCACAGGCACAGCCGGGGGAGTCTGCCTATCTGGCCGGAAAGGGCTTAACCGGGTTGTCGTATCCGCTGCTGCCCGATGGCACCCTGCTGCTGACGTTACAGGACGCCAGCGGCACCACCGCCGCCGCACAGACGATTAGCCCCGATGGCCGCAAGCGGCAGGTGGCAGATTCAGCGAAACGCGGCGCGTATCACGCGGTGAATGCGCCCGCACAGCCCGATACGGTGATTATCGCCGAAGGGCTGGCGACAGCATTAAGCGTTCACCAGATGTGCCCGGAGGCGCTGACCCTCGCCGCTATCGATGCGGGCAACATGGTACCGGTGGCAAAGGCCATGCGCACCCGGTATGCCCGCGTTCGTATCATTCTGGCCGCCGATAACGACATCAAACCGGATACGCCGAACGCAGGGAAAGACTGGGCGGAGAAAGCTGCCCGTGCGGTGAACGGCCAGGTGGCCCTGCCGCCCACCGATACCAAGGCCGACTGGGACGATTACCGCCAGCAATACGGGCTGATGGCCGCCACGCAGGCGTTTGCCGCCTCACTGTATTCGCCGCCAGCGGATGAACCGGACGACAGCAGGCCAACGCATAGCGACCCGTTAAAGCCACATGTGCAAAGCCGCCGGGATGGCGTGTTCTGGATAACCCCCAAAGTGGATAAAGACAGCGGCGAGATTATCAACAATGAAAGCTGGCTGTGCTCCTCGCTGGCAGTGGTGGGCATTGGCCGGGACGACAAAGACCAGTATCTGATAATGCGCTGGCGGCCCATCGGCGCGAAGACCGACACCACACAGGCCATTCCGCTGGCGGATATCGGCGAGCGCGAGGGCTGGCGAACGCTGAAAAACGGCGGCGTGAACGTCACCACCAAAAACAGCCTGCGTGCCATTCTGGCCGACTGGCTCCAGCGCAGTGCCGCACGGGATATCTGGCATATCGCCCACGCGACCGGCTGGCAGTGTGGGGCTTACCTCATGCCGGACGGGGAAATCATCGGCACCCCCGACAGGCCGGTACTGTTCAGCGGGCGCAGCGCAGCCGCCGCAGGCTACACCGTCAGCGGCACGGCAGCAGGCTGGCGCGACACCGTGGCCCGCCTTGCCGGGGGCAATTACGCCATGATGACCGGTATGGCGGCGGCACTGGCCGCCCCGTTAATCGGCCTGGTGGGCGCTGACGGGTTCGGCATCCATTTCTATGAGCAATCAAGCGCCGGGAAAACCACCACCGCCAGCGTTGCCACCAGCCTGTACGGTAACCCGGAGTTACTGCGCCTGACGTGGTACGGCACCGCGCTGGGGCTGGCGAACGAAGCCGCCGCCCACAACGACGCGCTGATGCCGCTGGATGAAGTCGGTCAGGGCGCTGACCCGGTGAGCGTGGCACAGGCCGCCTATGCACTGTTTAACGGCGTCGGCAAATTGCAGGGAGCCAAAGAAGGCGGTAACCGGGAGTTAAAGCGCTGGCGCACGGTGGCAATCAGCACCGGCGAAATGGATTTGGAAACGTTCATTGCCAGCGTGGGCAGAAAGACCAAGGCGGGCCAGTTGGTACGGCTGCTGAACATCCCGTTAAGCAAAACGGCACGCTTTCATGAACACGCCAACGGCAAACAGCACGCCGACGCACTGAAAGACGCCTGCCAGCAGTACCACGGTGCCGCAGGCCGGGCGTGGATTAAGCACCTTGCCGACCACCCGCAACAGGCTATCGAGGCCGTGAGAGCCGCTGAAACCCGCTGGCGCAGCCTCATTCCTGCCGACTATGGCGAACAGGTTCACCGGGTGGCCGCCCGCTTTGCCGTGATGGACGCGGCGCTGTCACTGGGCCGGGTCATTACCGGCTGGGATGAACAGGCTGGCCGGGATGCGATACAGCACAGCTTTAATGCCTGGGTGCGCGAATTCGGTACCGGCAACAAGGAGCACCAGCAGATTATCGAGCAGTGCGAAGCGTTCCTGAACGCCCACGGCCTGAGCCGGTTTGCCCCGCTGCCCTATAACCCGCAAGACCTGCCTATACGTGACCTTGCCGGATACAGGGACAGGGGCAAGCACGATGCCGCTCCGATGATGTTCTACACCTTCCCGGCCACCTTTGAGGGCGAAATCGCCAGGGGGTTTAACGTCAGGCAGTTTGCCGAAATCTTGCGCTGTGCGGGCATGTTGACGCCCCCTACCAGCGGGCGCGGCTATCAACGTAAGTCACCACGCATTGATGGGCGACAGATAAACGTCTACGTGCTTCAGTACCGACCGGAGGACGACTCGCCAGAATAGGAGACTTTCACACACGTAGAAGGTGTGTTGGTTCAGTCAGTTCAGTTGGTTCAATGTGTAAAGATGATTGTTATGTAAGGAAAATATTTTCCATTTTGAACCAACACTGAACCAACAACCGGGCGTTTTGAACCAACACGGCGACGTACCCGGTTACTTTCTGGCTGGCGGGCTGCGTGAACCAACAAAAAGCACGTCTGAACCAACGAAACCGACGCGGTGTTGGTTCACACACATCCAGTGCTGGCGCGGCCTGACGGCCCGTGAACCAACTGAACCAACTGAACCGACATCTTTCTGCTGATCTATAGGGGAATGTGGCGGGGTAAAAAAGCAGAGAGCCGTAGTCCGATGAACCGGCTACGCGCCATTATCCCTATTTACGCAACACACATTGATATCATTTCATTTTATGAAATAATGATTACTGTATAAATATCAGGCCAAGGGGGATGTATGGAGGCGGGCGGCAAGGTCAAACCGGTTTTACTCAGCAGGCATCAGGTGGAGGCACTCCGCCGTATTCAGGAGCAGGAGCGCCGCCAGTCACCGCTGGGGATTGCGCCCACGGTACACGCTATCGCACGCAGCCTGATGGATAAGGCATTACACGATATCGGGGTGTTGCATGTCACAGACCATTGATGAACTGCTGATTTCGCTTGGCCTGAAAATGGATGCCAAATCCTTTCAGGCGGCCAACGATGCGATTAAAGGCGTGAGTGACAAAGTCCTCCAGTTGGCTGCCGTTGCCGGTACCGGCATGGGGCTCAGGGCGCTAACGTCTGGTGTGGCTCAGACGGCGCTTGAAATGAAGCGCGTTGCAGATAATACCGGGTTTACCATTCGCCAGATTCAGGGGCTGGAAATGGCGATGAACCGGCTTAAAATCAACCCGGAAGCGGCGCAGGACATTGCCAAGATGATCCCCGCCCTGCAATTAAAGGCGCGGTTTGGTCAGTTGGGCGATAAGGCATACTGGGGCGCGGCATTTAACCCCACCGAGTTTGCCAGTATGGGCGCCATGAATGGGTTGAAATACTTCATCAATGCCTACAGCAAGATGAATTATGACCAGAGAACGTTTTTACGTCAGGGGGCAGAAACCGGCCAGGACTCACCACTTATCAGGCTGTCGGAAAAAGGCAGCGGTTTTCTTGATGAATCCATGAAGATGGCAGGCAACATGCCGTTTCCGATTGATAACGAATTGCTAAAGAATGCGCAGGTGTTTAACGATGAAATGGCCCAGTTCAAAAACAATCTTGATGCGTTAGCGATTTCGCTCGGAAAAGGGATTATTCCCGTCGTTAACGACCTGCTGAAAGCCGCCAACAAATTTATTCAGGAAAACCCGGGAGCAGCAGCCGGGGTGCTGGCAACGGCAGGGGTGGGAAGTGTTGTCGCAGGCAGCGGCATATTAAAGCGGCTCCTCCGACCCACCCCACCCAAAGGGCTGGCTCCCACCGCCAGCAGAGGCTTGCTGTCTCGCCTGCTCTTTAATCCCCTGACTCTCGAAGCCGCAGCAGCTTTTACACCGGGGAATATCTTTACATCGACCGATGAAGCCAGAGCCATGAGCAATCCCCTGTTGAATCGTGGTGGGTCTGGCGGCGGGGTGAGTCCGCGCGAGGCATACCAGCGCCAGACGAGCGGTGAAATAGGAAAATTGGTAGACAATCCCAACGCTCGTGCATATCTGGACGCTATCTCAAAAGCCGAAGGGACGGCGGGATACATGAACAATGGCTATAACACCCTGTTTGGCGGTGAACAGTTTGCCAATATGTCCGACCACCCCCGGATTATGAAGCCATTCACGCAGACGGACGGAGTCCAAAATAAAACGTCCGCCGCCGGGCGCTACCAGTTCACTCAAAAATCGTGGGATGAAGCGGCATCCGCTCTGGGCCTGACCGACTTTTCACCCCGTAGTCAGGACATGGCCGCTTTATGGCTAATCCAGCGTGCCGGGCAGCTGGATAACGTCGTCAACGGTGATTTTATGTCGGCGACAAATGGGCTGGGTGGTGTATGGGCCTCCCTGCCGTCGTCTCCCTATGCGCAGCCTAAAAGGTCACAGGAAGACATGGCGAACTATCTGGGTGACTACGGTTACAGAGCCGGATCCGTGCCAACACCTGCGGCGCTACCCGTTATTGGGCAGGGTGGAAGCGCTGGCGGCGGAATGGTCGTCAACCAGCAAAACGAGTTCAACATATCCGGCGCGGGTCTGAATGAACAACAAATGAAAGACGCAGCCGCCGCGGCAATTGGTGAAACGGCCAAGCGCTGGCAACAGTCTTATGCCCTGGGGAGGTGATCAACACAGGCCCCTTCTGAATACAATCAACGCCACCAACAGAACATGAGGAATAACCATGTTAATGAGTAAGGCCGAATATGCCCGGCATTGCGGTGTCAGCCGCCAGACAGTGTATGACTGGGTGAAAAAAGGTGACGTGGTGCTTTCTGGTGCGAAAATCGATGTGTCCGCAACGGAACAACAACGTGCCAGCACCAGTAACGCCGATGCCTCACCGTGGCCGCATCGCACTGTCGAAATGACGTGGAAACAGACCGCTGAATGGGTGAGGCAACACGATAGCAAGGAGCCCGATGAGGATAATTACACCGCTCGCCTAACTCGCCTGATCGCTGCTGCCGAGGAATTGGGCTATGACGTTGATAGCAGTCAATACGATGCGCAGGAGTCCATGATTGCTCTGTACATGGATGGCAGCGCACGGCACGAATTCTACGATAAAGACTGTGTGGATGCGGCGATCACTTTTTTGCGGACAGAGCTTTTCTATGTCGCATTCCATATTCCTGATGATGAGGCTGACTGGAGTCCTCAGGGGTTATCAGCGTTGTGCTTACGGCAAGGCAACAACATATAAACCGCCATCCAGGTGAAAGGCAAAATCTTAGCAGTTATGGACGCTGTTGAAATCGGCATTACGCCGGGATGTACAGAAATATCGGGTTTATCATCAGTCTAACCGTGACAGCGTCAAGAACGCCCTGACGTGTAAAGCGACCGTTATAGAGATTTATATATGCCATCGGCAGGATGCCGGACACCAATCGGCGTACACCTCAAGGCTAAACATCCTTGATAATTAATATAATCAGCATGTTACCTTACACACCTCACGCCATTGATAACACAAACCACACTGTAAAGTGTCCAACCTCCAAAACGGTCGGAAAACTGGACGGTCGGACAGATTCGCAACCCTCAAAATCAATTTCATCAATTGAAAATCAAATTGCCCGTCAATTGAAATCAATTGGCCGATATGGCTGAAAGCCTTGTGAATACTGGGTTTGTGCTTTATTGGGCTTTCTACTGGCCTGTGCTCTGTCGTGCGAAAGCCACTCAACGGATTGGGTTTGCGTTGATTCGAAGGGCGAGAAAGTGTCAATTTATGCGACCAGTACGATGTATAGAAATGTTAAGGTTTGCTGTATCGGAATGTATCGGCTTTGCTGGTTGAGGTGTAAAGCGAGTGATAGTACTACTACCTCCAGTTGCAGACTGTATAGGCGCTGGCGGTTTATTGGATTAATCCGTTAGTGTCTGCGATTGATCAGGCAAACGGGCAACTGGCGGCAATTTGGGAGGTAAAAAACAAGATGATGCAAGTGCATTAAAATTGCTAAAGATACTTGCAAATCATCCGATACATTAAATTCATTTATGAAAAACTAGTAATGTAAAGGATAAAGCATGGCTCAGGTAAAAAATGTAGAAAAGAAGATTTGGGATGTTCAGGGGTTCGATGTGGATTTTAAATATCCAGATGGGACTAATGTTCGCGGTGATAAAAAAGATATGCCGCAGTACTCACGGAAGAACGCATCTAAAAATGACATGACCGTCAAGGAGTGGAAAGAAGGGCATTTCAAGAAAATTTATCCTGGCTTTGATTGTGACATTCTCTTGGGGGATGGTAGTTCAGCGCATGGTTCCACGAAGCTCGGAACGGTAAGGGATTCATACACAGACGATAGCGAGTGAAACTTTAACCACCTACTGGGGCAGTTTTTATCGCCATCACAAAGGCCACCATCTGGTGGCTTTTTTAATGGTTATAACGGAGTAGCAAACATGGCAAAGACGGACTGGGAGTCGGTCAAGAGCGATTACACCGCCGGTCAACTTTCGATAAGGGCCATCGCCTTACTGCCCCTGTTGGTTCTGAGGGACATGTCGGGCAGATTATCAAGCAATGAAAAATCAAACTCTCTACCGCCATTTTTCAGGATGACTTTTCGCTTTAGTTATACGTTTAGTTATACAAGAAAAAATAAAACCATATAAAATTAAATAAAAACATTATCTTGCATTGAAAATTCAATTTCTCTCGTGAAGTACCGGTTACTGACGGAAACCCCACAGAAACCCGCATCCTCTCTGAGTTTGCGGGTTTTTTGTTGCCTGTTATCTGCCGGGATACCCCGTTTACAGCCTGAAGATTCAGTCTCGTAAGCAGAGCCGAAAACATACGCCACTACCCATTATTTTCTCGTCACCTTGCCCTCTTCCGTTACAGAAACCACAATAGATGCAAGATAACCATTTCTGTGAGGTTTCATCATGGATGCTATGCCAGTTCACCTGAATGACCATTCTTCTGCCCAATTAGTCGCGCCAGTAACGGCGACCGAACGGGTACACACCTTTCTGGTAGAACAGGAGTCTATTGAAGAGAATCTCGCGCGGGAATACCGGCAGATTGCTGAAATTGAACAGGCAATCAAAGAAGCCCATGCAGGCGATTTTGTTGCGGCGGATGAAATGGATAAACTGTTTCAAAAGTTAGGAGAAACAGAGCAATAAGGAAATTAAGCAATGACGCCACTATCCCCCACAGGGCCGTTAGCTTCTGTCTGCGTATTTTCTGTTTCGCCCGGTGTGGAGGTTCGGTTTGTTATTGGGTCAACAAGGCGCAAAACGGAACCGAGCGAGGACCATCTGCAAAAGTGTGGGATGACTTGACCTATACTGCCCCATGCCAGAACAGTCGTTATCTTTATTATGTGAGATAGTCCGATTTATCGGGCAGCTTAGAGCCAGAGTTTGCACTTGAACGAATTCCCTCCTTTGATATAGAAAAATTAGAGCAATTCTCGAAGGTTACGAGCAGAGAAACGTTAGAAATGAACGAATCTCGTTTGCTTGCATTCGCAAATGCTGACTTAGGCAAGAATAGCGGTCGTTACGACGACGGCACTATTATTCCAACAAATCTCTGCAAAATATTTGTAAGAATTGGTATAGGCATGCCCCGGTATTCTACATCCGGCTCTGCTGCCCAATCAGATATCAAGGCACCATCAGTAGAAACCAAGTATAAAAAACGAATTATATTGACGCACTGGAACCACCAACGTTACTAATATTGTCCGATTTGCTGTAGGAACTATCGCTAAGGAGTAATGGATGATCTCGTTCCGTTCGATGACTGAAGAAGAGTATCCAGCTTTTCTTGAATATTTTATTCCTGATTATGCTGATGAGATACGGTCAAACTATAGACTTTCCCCAACTGATTCTCTTGTAAGAGCGACTAAGGAAATATCGGAAACACTAACTGGGGGAGTGAATACTCATAGGCACGTACTATGGTGTCTTTTTGAACGGTCAGATCAAACCGACAGACATATCGGCTATATCTGGTATAAACCAGATACGGCTATGGGTAGTGTTTTTATCTACGATTTTCATATCTTCAACTCCTGCCAGGGAATAGGGCTTGGTAAACGAACTCTTCGCGCTTTTGAAGAAAATCTACGGGAGAACGGTTTTAAAGAAATCAGACTACGTGTTGCTGGTGATAATGTCCGTGCCCGACATATCTACGAGAACAGTGGATTTGGTGTTACGGGTATCAACATGAGTAAGGTTATTGCGGGCTGAGGTACTAAAAATAGCCAGAGTAATATTGTTTTTTTTCTTCTTAACAATATGTCTTCTGTCTGAGCATGTAGTTGAGGATATCGTTATGAATCACCTGGCTATCAGCGGTGATGGTGAAGAGGCGATGGATGATTTCTACTTTTCAGTCTTGATTATCAGGATCATCGTATCGTCTGTTTTCGCTTTTGCCCTGGCGTCCTTGATCGGAAGGCTTTTGAAAAAGAAAAGATAGTTTCTTCGTCCACGGCTGGTTGGTCGTACTGCTAATCCATCACTCACGTTGCAATCATGGCAACCCGTCAGAGAGATACACAGCAGGCAACGCTGTCTCCCCACACAGTAGCCAACTCTGGGATGGGTACGCATACACCGCTGTCATCCAGTGATGTGGATCAGAGGCATATGCGGGAAGTGTTTATTCACGGTTAAGGTATTCCCCCGCAGTCGCTTCGTACTGGCAGGTAGTGTCTCAGTGTCGGATTGTTATTACAATAGAGAAAGAGGCGACTGCCCCACGGGCAGAACACTAAAACGAAAATATTTGATTTATCACTAAGCTGATTTTGAGTCCGAGTCAACCACGCTTCGCATCCAAGTATTAAGTGAAATCAAGCTGCGCTGACATACCTGAACAACAAAACGACTGAATTAGCCAGTATATGTGTTAACACCGGCATCAGCAGACCTTTGCTGGTCAGGCGCGCGTAACACAGCAGCAATGATATTGCTACTAACTCAGTGAGGCTTACAGTGGATGAATATTGTGTATGCGCACCTGCAAATAACAGCGAAACCAGAATACAGCAAGCCAACCTATTATTAGGCAACCACGTAAGAAGCCCCTGCAGCAAAAAACCCCGGAATACTATCTCTTCAACGATAGGACTGAGCAGAACCAGCGCCAACACAACACTCAGCCACCCTTGTTTTGAAAAATCAGTCACCTGCTGCATCCAGCGCTCTTCTCTCGACATTATCAAACCTGTCAGCATCAAAATGAGCAACAGCACAACGGTGAGTTTACGCATCAGACGATAGGAAAAAGGCCCAAGAGAAAGCAATCCATACCGTTTTGTGTACCAAAACCAGAATGGCACAATGATAATAAAGGCCAGTAATGTAAAAAAGACTAACGAATAAGCTGGATTAATCGCTATGCCACGATACAGCAAAATCCCCGTAAAAATTGAAATACTGTACCAAAGGACAGGTAACCCGAAACACCAAAGAGATTGTTCCAGACGATCTATATGATGCGACATATCTTCCCTGAGAAAATGTAATTATTGCTTAAACATTACTAACGCCAATAATTGTGGCATCTGGGTTGTCGGAGACGATAACAACATGCTGTACCAGAAACGGAAGTTAATAAGACGATAAAGGATCGTATTCCCAGTCTGATTCGTCATGGTAAACCGAACCATCGTCATCCATCACTTGCGCATTGAAGTATTTGGCAATTTTCAGCATTTTTCTATACAAGTGCGTGTCTGGCCACTTGGTGTAAATATTACCTGCACTCCAGTCAAGCCATGGCTCATCATGCAGTGAAAAACCTGACCACAACGCATAATAATCGCCGTTTTTAACGTCTATGCTTAATTCATCATCACTATGAATATAGGAAAGCCATTCATCAGAGGTTATTTGAGCTTCGTCATTATCTGCCCAAAAATCAGCTCTTGTTATATGAAACTCAACGCCCATAACATCCCCTGCACACAGTTCAGATAGTAATTTTGCACAACGGTTACCGTTGTTTTCTTACCTTCATACATTAACACAGTGACTTATCAGGAGTGGCTTTATTTGAGTGTACTGCTTTCACTGATTGGAAAGTCGCCATGCCCAAATTTCGCTCTATACCGCTCTTTTACTGACCGCTTTTCAAGCCATAAGCGCTCTGATTTAACGGCATAGTGCTGCGACCTCATCTTTGAGTATCGTCACGCAAACATCATATAGTTGCAGGCCTACCAGTTCCATCAGACTGCTTTTTCATAACACAATTGCCAGTCGCATGGATAAAGGGCTGGGTCACCCCGCATCGTGGTGAAATATGGGCTGCATACCTGACTTTGCCCCACAAAAAGTCCAGCACCGCCGTTGTATGCAGCTAACTCTTAACACGCTTTCCCGACGCATCAATTACTCGCTCGCCATCTTCTTTAATGAATTCGCCTTGTTGTGCATCAGGCAAAATATCCAGCACCACTTCTGATGGGCGACATAGCCGGGTGCCAAGTGGCGTGACCACAATCGGGCGATTAATCAATATGGGGTGAGCCAGCATAAAGGCGATCAACTGTTCATCGCTGAAGCTATCGTCGGCCAGACCTAACGCGGTGTAAGGTTCAACGTTTTGACGCAGCAACATGCGTGGGGTGATACCCATCGCACGAATCAGCTCCTCAAGCTCCGCTTTAGAGGGAGGCGTATCAAGGTAATGAATAACGGTGGGTTCAACACCGCTATTGCGAATCAGCGCCAGTGTATTACGCGATGTGCCGCACGCTGGGTTGTGGTAAATAGTTATCTCTGTCATTGCCCTATTCTCTTTGAAAAGCTGATGCTGAAAGCCGCATGGGTTAAATAGAAAGATGTAGCGCCAACGCTACCAGCGTCACGAATAACACCGGCAACGTCATCACCACACCAACACGGAAGTAATATCCCCAACTGATGCGGATATCTTTTTGCGCCAGTACATGCAGCCACAGCAATGTGGCAAGACTGCCGATGGGAGTCAGTTTGGGGCCTAAATCGCAGCCAATAATATTGGCGTACGTCATGGCCTCACGGATTACACCATTAGCCGCAGATGCATCAATCGACAATGCGCCGATGAGCACCGTCGGCATATTGTTCATCACCGATGACAACACCGCCGTGAGGAAACCGGTGCCTATCGTCGCCATCCACAGCCCTTGAGCAGCAAAATAATTCAGCACATGGGACAGGTAATTAGTCAGCCCGGCATTACGCAGACCATATACCACCAGATACATGCCCAGTGAAAACACCACAATCTGCCAGGGCGCGCCGCGCAGTACACTGGTGGTATCAATCACGTTCCCTCGCCGGGCGACCAGCCAGAGGATCACGGCAGCAATCGTCGCAACCACGCTGACAGGCACCCCATGTGGCTCCAGTACAAAAAAGCCGCTTAACAACAGTGCCAATACCCACCATCCTGCCTTAAACGTTTGCCTGTCACGAATAGCCGCAGCAGGATCTTTCAGTTTGTCCAAATCGTAATCGGCCGGAATCTCCCGGCGGAAAAACAGATGCAAAACGCCCAATGTGGCAACAACAGCGGCGATATTGACTGGAATCATCACCCGCGCATAGGTATTGAAACCGATGCGGAAATAATCCGCCGTAACGATATTAACCAGATTGGATACCACCAGCGGCAGGCTGGAGGTATCGGCAATAAATCCGGCGGCCATCACGAAGGCCAGTGTTGCGCCACGACTAAAGCCCAGCGCGGTCAACATCGCCACCACAATCGGCGTCAGGATCAGTGCTGCACCATCATTCGCGAACAGTGCAGCAACCAGCGCCCCCAGCACAATCATCAAGGAGAACAGGCGTTTGCCTCGCCCGTGTCCTTTGCGTGCCATGTGCAGCGCGGCCCACTCGAAAAAACCGGACTTATCGAGCAGTAAGCTGATAATAATGATCGCAATAAACGTGATAGTCGCATTCCAGACGATATGCCATACCACGGGAATATCGTCTATGTGAATCACCCCGGTAGCCCAGGCCAACACAGCCCCGAACGACGCGCTCCAGCCAATCCCCAACCCGCGAGGTTGCCAGATGACCAGGATCAGCGTCAGTATAAAAACGGCTCCAGCCAGTACCATGCCATGCTCCCATCAACACATATGAAATAACGAATATATAGAGATAAATTTTTATCCGCAAACCCGCTGATGCCCGAGTCGGCTTACCACGCTTGTAACGGTATGCCGCTGGCTTAGCCATGCCTGCTCAATAATCGCGGCACACCAGGCGGGAACATGCGGTGAAAGCCGATAATGAATCCATTTCCCCTGACGACGATCCACTAACAGCCCGGCATCGCGTAACAGCGCAAGGTGACGGGAAATCTTGGGTTGAGGCTCCTGTAACCCCTCACACAAATCGCACACACATAACTCGCCCGCTTCTCGCAGCAATAACACAATCGAAAGGCGGGTTTCATCCGACAACGCCTTAAACAGTTCCAGCGGGGTCAACATAGTCATGAAATCCTCCCCAAAGCACATTTACATAGGTTAAAACAGATATGTTTGTTATGGCAACTATGTAATCTAGTCAATCACCTTTATATGAAGCGGATCGACACTACATGCCAATAACAAATCCCACTTTTCTTTTATGATACAATCAATTAGCATCATTGGTAAAATTGAACATTATTTCAACTCTCTCAGATGGCATCATGAAGACGCTCGAAGAATTACGTCAGCAGCTTATCGAAATTGGCGAGAAATTGGGTGAAGGGGTTCGTCCAAATGGGCATTTTATTATTCCTGATGCACCCGATGGCATGGCAACGCCTCATCTCGAAATTCATGATGATAAATACCATTATGTTGTCTGTGAAAGAGGTGTGGAGTTTTCTCGAAAAATCACCTCAAGTGAAGATGAAATACTTTATTGGTTTGTCGAATCAAGCGTCAGTGCCATTGCCTCCAGCCTGGCTGCCAGCGAATGCCTCCCTAACGGTGAATTCAGACGACTATATTTTAAAAAACAATATGAATTGCTTAAATCAGTAAACCCGACATGGGCAGAAAAAAAGCGAAGAGATTTCGTTGAGATCCTTGTCAGTGAAATGAAAAAATGAGCGTGTTAGATGATGATGGTGGAAAGATGACAATTGTTTTTATACCCGCATTAATTTCACTACTAATGATGCGAGAAGACGAGGCAGGAAGGCCACTAACAAGAGAAGAAGTAGAAACCATTCGGGATAACGCCACCGCAATAAATTTACCTGAAGACGTCGCAATCAGTATGGCCGCCGAAAGAGGATATCATGATATATCCCCTGAACATGTCTGGGATGAATGGATATCATTTAAAATTAATAGGATAGAACTATGAAACATGAACTATGGACGAACGAAGAAGGTCTGGATTTATTTTGCCTGGCGGGTAAAATGGGTGATGATGCACGTAGCCTTCTTGAACCCGACTATAAATTAATCTGGACGTGTGAGGCTGACTGTTATTTTGAAGCAATGACCAAATACTATGAATTTCGCAACTGGGGTAAATATAAAACTAACTTCCCTGCGCATGATAAAAAAACATATAAAGAATTAGAATGGGAGCCAGATAAATAACAATGGCATAGCACAATTATTATTTAAAAATACCATGAACAGCATACTTAAATAAAATTTAGAATAGTGCCATGGAAAACCGATACCACTACATAACCCCTATAAAAACATAATTAAACCATATAATTAATTCAAGTAAGATGTTCACCCATCAATATTCATAGCCTGATCACTATATCCAAAAAATGCTTTATTGCTATTTCAAGATCCTGTGCCATCTTTTATAAAACACAATAAAATCACTATAAAAGAGGTATATACCATGTCATCTGTGATGAATTATCACCTGCTTAACTTTCTGACTTGTATCTTATTGGAGCCTACTGTTCATTTCTTTCATCACACTGGTTTTCATGGCGGATATGACTGCCTGCTAATGCGAAAACACTGGCCGTAATTGCCCTATTCAAGCCATATTTTATATTCACGCTTATCTCTGGAGAGATTCATGAAAAAATTTATGTTTGCAGTTGGTTTATTGTTTCCGCTGAGTGCTATGGCCGCTACCGCCGTAGAGAATCAGCACAAAGAAGTGAAAGTTGGCGAGCAGTTTGAGGTGACGCTGCCAGCGAACCCTAGCACGGGCTATACCTGGGCTATCAAGAAACTGCCCGACGTGGTGGTGTTGACGGGCAAGTCTTACAAGCCCGGCGCGGAGTGCCACGATAAAGTCGGCTGTGGTGGTCATGAAATGTTCCACTTCAAGGCAGTAAAAGCCGGTGTTGGCGATATTGACCTCTCTTATTCGCGCCCGTGGGAAAAACAACCTCAACCGGATGATAAGGAAACGGTTATTAAGGTGACCGTGAAGTAAGGTACGTTTGCCGTCAGGGTGCTCGCCCACTTTATTTACCAGCCTCGCCCCTGACGGCTGTTATCGCAAAACACTGCGTATTCCCCCACCCACCATTTATTCGGCTTTCTGTGCGACAGGGTTACCCACCGTAAATAGCACCACATCCCTCCCCTGCCCCATACCGTAGTAGCGATGAAGCACGGGAAAGGCTCACCACAAGCAGTCGTATCATGGGGCGAAAAGCGCTAGATTAAGCCAATGAGGTATAACACAGGAAACACCATGAGGTTTGATGACGGGTTATGGCGCAAAAAACTGATTGCTTTGCTGATTGTTGTCGTGGTGATTGAACTGCTGTTATTGCTGATCCCTTGGGATCACCGTTGAGTCATGCCACCGGCATTGCGCCATAAGCAAATAAATCGTTCAGAGAATCCGTCTGTCGACGTAAGATAGGTTTTATTATTACCGCCAGGCCCATACGGTTCGTCAGGTGCAAGGCTCATTACCATAGCAACACAATCACGAGGGTTCACATGAACAAGCCACATACCCCTTTGCTGGCGATTGCCTTGTCGCTGCTGTCGCTGACGGCGTCCGCCGCCGATGGCTACAAAAACCTGAAATTTGGGTCTTCCGCCGCCACTATCCGGCAACAGGCGAATTGTTCACTGCGCGGCCCGGAGATGATCATGGGCCAGACGGTATACATCTGCCCTGATTTCAATTTTGCCGATAAGAAAACCCAGGCGATATTCAGTTTCAACAATGACAAATTCAACCGTATGGCTATCTCTATCACAATGGCCGATCTGCCAAGCGTCGTCGAAGGGTTAAAAAGCAAATACGGCATGACGACACCACTGTCAGCCAACGATGTGGATACCTTCATGAACAAGCCCAATACCCGCGTCACCGCCCGGTTCGACAAGAACACGATTACGCTGGTGTTCGATAACGGTATCGATAGCCAGAAGAATATCTACCTGGTGTATAACGCTGAAAACAGTGTCAGCGCCGGCCCGACGGCGGCACCGGCCAGCCGGGGCATCACCAAAGACGACCTGTAATATCACCATCCCGGCGCTCGGCGCCGGGCTCTTCTCGCAGCAACACGGCTATCACACGGGTTTATCCGGCATGCTGGTTTATCCAACATGTGGGTTTATCCAACATGTGGGTTTATCCAACATGATAGTCACTCCAGACTTTGACCAATACCGCGGCCGAAAGGCTCCAGCATACCACCGCCAGTAACAAAGCCGGTGGCAGGCGCATCACACCGGTAAAGTAATAGAGCGATATCAGGTACACCAGATAAGGGATCACCGCCCAAATACCAAACAGAATCGTGGCGCGCAACGCTTCCACACCACGCTCCGTTCCCACGATGTAGTGCGCAATCAACGCAAAGGTCGGAAACAGTGGCACCAACCCGGCAATGTAGTAATTACGGGTTTTGGCCAACAGGCCAATCAAAACCACCACAAGTGCGCCAAGCGCCGCTTTTATCAGTAAGGCCATATTGATGATGTTCGGTTATCGGTTTGCTATTCGGCACGTCACACGTCCGCCCTTTCCGCCCTTACTACCCGGCAGCTATTGCTATATCTAACAGAAAAGCCGCGCAAAAACAGGAGGCGCGCTATTTTTCTCAAAACCGCCCGCAAAACGCACGGCAACATCATGAATGATTGCAAAGTAAAAAGCCCCGAGACTCTCGGGGCTACACTCTGTAACGATGGCGGAAAATACCGGTTAGTGGGCGTGCTCCAGCGCCTTAGACGCCTGCGGATTACGGTTTTCAATGGCGATTTTCTTCGGTTTTTCGCTTTCCGGGATATCCTGCCGGAGGTTGACGGTCAGCAACCCGTTTTCCAGGTGTGCGCCTTCCACCTTGACATGCTCCGGTAGCGAATAACTGATGCTGAAATCCGTGCGGTTGATCCCACGGTAGAGCCAGCCTTCCTGATTTTGCGACGTTTCCGGTACGTCTTCACTGTGTTTGCCGCTAATGGTGAGCTGACCACCCTGTGTATTGATCTCTAATTCCTCTTCGCGCCAACCCGGCACACTCACCGTAATGCCGTAATGGGTGTCGTCAAGACGACGGATATCATAGGATGGTGTCGCACTAAGCGGCGTATCCCCCGTCAACTGGCTGAAAAGCCTGTCGATGCGGTTGAAACGATCAGAAAACAGTGAATCGGTAAACGCCGGAAATAAAGACACCGTTTTGAATGCCATGGTTAACCTCCTGAATATATCGAGACACACATTCAAAAGTGCAAACCGCAAGGCAACAGTATTGTCTTGCTTTCACTTCTTCATATAGATCCGTATCTGATTTTTTCAAGGGGATGGGTCAAGAAATCGACCAGCGGAAAACGGTGGGCGTCCCTGCCCGGTCAGTGCTGTCTTACACAATTACGGCGTTGCGGCTGTCACCAAACGCCACCGTTACCCACGGACGCGATGGCTATCCGGTAGCACCCGGTATAGCGCCAGCGCCACCACAAAGGTCACCGGCGCGGAAAATGACTGCAACAGCGCGCTGCCATGCATTAACGCTACCCCGGCAATCACGCTCAGCAGCCAGGCGATAAGGCCGGTCGGATTAAATGCACGAACCGCTGTTGTGGTCGGTAGAGAACGGCGACCAAGAATATGCGCCAGCGCCACGCCGACCCACGCCACCACAAACACCCCCTGATAGGCCAGCGCCTGCAAAATATAGGCGAAGACATCCGCCAGCATCAGGCCATATACCGCCGCGCCCACCACACAGGCCCAGACAATCTTGCGATGGCGCAACCGAAACAGTCGGTCAAAAAACACCTGCATGTTGACGGTAGCCAGATAATAGTTGGCGGTATTGATACGTGTTTGTGTCACCCACACAAACAGTAATCCCCAGAAACCGAGCAGATTAAGGATATTAACCACGACGGCGGTTTCACTGACGCCATTTTGCTGGGCAAAACTACTGACCAGATAGATACCTACCGCGCCATTGAGCAGGAAAGTAATCAGATAGAACGGCATACCGAAGTTAATGCGCGCATGATACTGACTGTCTTCCTGACGGCCGAAGCGGGCGTAATCAAAGGTGTACATCATCAGGATCCACACCCCCATATAGTAGGTAAAACAGTTCCACCAACCATTGGCAGGTGGCGACGCCGGGCCAAACGACAGCCATTGCGGCTGATAGCCATAATGCTGGATAGATACCGCAACCGTCAGCGCCAGACCTAACAGATAAAACGGCAACAGTACGCCATTGAATTTATCCAGCCAGTGCTGCACGCTGCCGAAAATCAACGGTACGCTGTAGAGCACCACCAGTAATGCCGCCCAACGATAATCCAGCGAGGGAAACAGGTGATTGATAGCAAACGCGATTACCGAGCCTTCAAACACGGCGTAATAAATCGCAGTAGAGAAAAAAATCAGCGTCGCCAGTGCTGACCCCGCCTGACCGAATAACTGGCCAGAAAACGCCGCCACCGACAGGCCGCTGCGGATGGCAAAACGACTAATCACCGCATTGATCACGCCGTAACACACCACAGAGAGCACCATGCCAATAATGGCATTGCGCGCACCGTAGTTCAGCGCCAGCGATGCACCGACCACAATGTAAAAAATCGCGCTGCACACCGCCCACCAGGCCATGGTCAGCGAGAGTTTGCCCATGCGCTCTGCGTCAGACACGGTATCGGCAGGCGTTACCACCTCCCCTTGTACTCCGGATATTTCAGCCATACACCCTCCACAGACCTGTCATTGATGTATCGTTGTTAACGTTAATAAAGTTGACGTTAATGAACCTGCTGATGCAGGTTTTAAGGCCGAACACACCCGCCGTGGCGGTAATAACCGCACGGTCAATGATGTATTCGGTATAATCAGACATGCCCCGCCGCCACCGTTGCCCTGGCGTTGGCGCGGGGTGAGATTTGGCGGGGCTGTCTGAAATCAGTGCGCTAACAGATGTTCCAGCCGCTCAAGGCGGTGGCGATAGTGCTGGCGGGCAAGAAGCGCCTCCTCCAGCGATACCGGCGTAAAGCGAACGCCGTAATGGGGCTGCAACTGTCCGATGAGGTCGAGATCACTGCTGATCACCGTTCCCAACGTCATGTACCCCCCGCCGGATACCGCGTCTCGCAGCAAAATAATCGGCTCCAACCCGCCCGGCACCTGTACCGAACCGATGGGATAACAGGCATCGACGATATTAGAGGGATCTGATCCGGCACCAAACGGTGGTGTGCGCGGCTCAAACGCCAACGGCGCGCCGCCTTTCAGTCGGTACCCGATACGATCCGCCTCGGTGCCAACCCGCCAGTCATCAGCAAAAAACTGCTCGACGGCGGCGGGAGTCAGCCGATGGATATACAACCCGGTGACCATGCGCAGCGTCACCTGCTTATCGAGCGGCTGAAGGCAATCTGCAGGCACCGTCACACCGGGGTTCACCTGACGGGTCGGTACCCCTATCGGTAAGACATCATTGGCCACCAGCCGCCGCCCCTGATAACCTCCCAGCGCGCCCAACGCATAGGTCGAACGGCTATCCAACACTTCCGGTACCGCAATTCCCCCGGCTACCGCCAGATAGGCACGACAGCCTGCCGTCGTCGGTGCAAATCGCAACACCTGACCGGCCCGCACCGCGAACGTGGTATTCATCGGCATGGCTTCGCCGTCCAGCAATGGCGACATACACGCGCCACACACCGCCACCACAGCATCGCCTTCAAACTGTAATTCCGGCCCTAACAGCGTCATTTCCAACACTGCCGCCTGTGCCGGATTCCCCACCAGCAGGTTGGCCAGCCGCAGTGAATACTGGTCTAACCCACCGGACGGCGGGATACCGAGATGGTAATACCCCTCGCGCCCGGTATCCTGTACCGAGGTGGCAAGCCCTGGCCGGATAACGTTGACTCGCCCACCCGATAGCTGCCCACTATTGCGCTGCATACAGCACCCCCTGAAGATAGTGTTTATAACCCACCGGGTCGGCGAGGAATTTATCCAGCTCAAACGTGACTGGGCGAATACGCAGACTGAAACGACCAGCTTCCACCGCCTGCACGTCTTGTTCGTAACGAGCCAGATCGATTGGCTTGAACTGCACGATGTCGCCCGCACGGAAAAACACCATCGACGATTGCAAATAGTCCAGCCGCTGTTCCGGGTCGTAAATCGGCGCGGGCGTTACGCCAAACAACTGATAGCCGCCTGCCCCACGAACCGAGTAGATGCAGCCGAAACAGCCGCCGTGCCCCAGCGACAGCTTGGGGGTATCGGTACGCGGGCGCAGGTATTTCGGTACCTGAAGCTGTTGTGCCTGCTCTGCCATTTGGAACATGAACGGTAATCCCGCCACGAACCCCACCATCGACACAAACCACGGTGTACCGCTGTGCGCGGCAATAAACGCCGCCACATCCTGATAACCGTTGATGCGAGCGGCGTACTCCAGATCAGTAGCGCCGGGGTCCTGATGACGATCGCGAAACCGCATCAGGGTCTCGTGCGTCCAGGGGTCGTTGTACAACACCGGAATTTCGATGATGCGTGTGTCGAGCACCGTCATCGTTTGCGCCTGACTCTCGGTTTGCCGCACCTGTTCCAGCAGCGCCTGCGGTGCGATGACGTCTGGATTAAAACGCACCTGAAACGATGCGTTGGCAAGGCAAATATCCAGTACGCCGGGCAACGCCTGCTGTTCGAGTGCACGGGTCATCGCCAATCCACGGAAGAACGCCCCCAACGACATCGCTTCATCAATTTCAGCAAATAAGTGCTCATCGCCACCAAAGGTGTACCTGATTTCAGGGAACGTCATCTCAGGCCTCCTTGGTCAGCGGTAGCGCATGAGTCGCTTCCCGCTCCTGTAGCCAGTTTTCCAACGAAGTGGTATCAAAGCGCCCAGCCCGCACGCGGGGGTCAGCCAACAGCCACTGGTGTAACGATTGCGTGGTCGTGATGCCATCGATCCGCAACTGACGCAACGCCTGTTCGGCACGGGCCAGTGCTTGTGAGCGATCCGCTCCTGACACCACCACTTTCGCCAGCAGCGAGTCGTAATACGGTGGAATCCGGTAACCACTGAACACATGGCTGTCGATACGAATGCCGGGGCCCTGCGGCCAGGTCAGCGAGGTCACCACGCCGGGGCAAGGAAAGAAATTCCGCGCTGGGTCTTCCGCATTAATTCGCATTTCGCAGGCATGCCCGCGTAAGGCGATGTCCTCCTGACTCAGCGCAAGGGGTTCACCACTGGCGATACGCAACATCCACTGCACCAGATCAACGCCGGTTACCCGCTCGGTAACCGGGTGTTCGACCTGAATGCGGGTATTCATTTCGATAAAATAGAACTGCTCTCGCTCGGTATCAAACAGGTATTCCAGCGTACCGGCGCTGCGATAGCGCAACTGCTGTGCCAACTGCAATGCGCTACGGCACAGCGCGTCACGCTGTTCTGGTGATAACGCCGATGAAGGCGCTTCCTCAAAGACTTTCTGACGTCGGCGTTGCAGCGAGCATTCACGCTCATACAAATGCACCGCCCGTTCGCCATCCCCCAGAATTTGCACTTCAATGTGGCGGGCATGACGAATAAACAGCTCCAGATAGACATCGCCACATCCAAATGCCGCTTTCGCTTCACTTTGGGCGATCGGTAATTCTCGTTTCAGGTCATCCTCGTTATTCACAACCCGAATGCCGCGCCCACCGCCACCGGCGGCGGCTTTAATCAACAATGGATAGCCAATCTCCGTCGCCGCCTGCAACGCCGCTTCCAATGATGACAGCACCCCGGAACCGGGAACGACCGGCACCCCGGCAGCCTGTGCCGTGCGCCGCGCCGCCGCTTTGTCCCCCATCAGGCGAATGGTGTCCGCCGTAGGGCCGACAAACACCAGCCCGGCCTGTTCCACCGCGTCGGCAAATGCCGCATTCTCCGACAGGAAACCGTATCCCGGGTGGACCGCATCGGCGGCGCAATCCCGGGCGGCGTTGAGCAACGCGGCCTGATTCAGGTAACTTTGATCGGCACGCGCCGGACCTAACAATACCGTTTCATCCGCCAGACGCGCGGGCAATGAATCGATGTCGGCTTCGCTGCAGGCAGCGACCGACGTGATCCCCAGACTGCGGGCGGCATGAATAATGCGTACGGCAATCTCCCCACGGTTGGCGATAAGCAATTTTTTGATCGGCTGACGCATCGTTGTGGTCCTCCTGATGGCGTAATAATGAGGTTTATAGGGTAGATTTACCGTTATTCATCGATTTTTATGATGGCTATAACCTGCCCCGGTTCCAGCGCATCACCGTTATTCACACAAAACGAGACTAATACCCCTGCCTGCTCGGCATAAATCTCACTGAACTGTTTCATCACTTCAACCAGGCCAATAACGCTATTCGCCATCACCGGGGTATTTTCTTCAATAAACACAGGGGTATCCGGGGCAGGCTGACGATAGAAAATACCCGGCAAAGGGGAACACACTTCATATGTTTTCATTATCTTTAACCCTTATATTTATTGACTGATTACCGATGATTGAAACTATTTTTCAATGGCGATCGCACCTGAATATTGGCGTCATTCAATGCTTCTCGCGTGGCTTTAATTAATGACAGCGCACCGGGGGTATCACTATGAATACAGATAGAATCAAACTCGACAGCGATATCCTCGCCGTCAACCGTCGTGACCTTGCCCTCAACACACGCGCGCACGACCTTCGCCGCCACCGCCGTCGGGTCGAGCGCACCAACACGGCGGGTAAATACGATAGAACCGCTGATGTCGTATTCCCTGTCACCATAAAACTCGCAAATAACAGGGTGTTGCAGTTTTTTCGCCTCCTGCCACACCAGGGAGCCGTGCAGGCAAAATAACCGTAATTCCGGGTCCAGCCGGTGTAGTGCTTCCACAAACTGTTGCGCGCAAACCTGATCGCGGGCCAGATGCATATACAATGCGCCATGTGGTTTCACATGCTGCAACGGTAATTGGTGCAGTCGGGTAAATTCCCGCACCGCCCCAAGCTGATACAAAATGTCATTCACCACTTCCTGTGGCTGGCTATGAATATGCCGACGACCAAAACCAACCAGATCGCGAAATCCGGGATGAGCACCCACCGCCACGCCACACGCCTTAGCCCATTCAATGGTTTGACATATCGTTGAAGGATCGCCTGCGTGAAATCCGGCGGCAATATTGGCCGAACTGATATAAGGCATAATTTCCTGGTCAACGTTATCGCCTATTTTCCAGGGACCGAAGTTTTCGCCCATGTCGGAATTCAGATCGATTTCATATTTCATAGTTATTTCTTATTTGTGATGGTTTTGTTTAAAAATAATATAGAACTACAATTTTCCATTCGGAAAGACGTATTTTCAGAACACTTACTATCTGAAAAACAGAACGCTCATCGATAAGGAACCGGTCATGGTCACATTGCGTCAGATCCGCTACTTCATCGCCACTGCCGAGATGGGCCAAATCTCACAGGCGGCGATTCATCTCAACATTTCGCAGTCGGCGGTTACGACCGCTATTCAGGAGCTGGAACACCTGCTGGGGAAACCGCTGTTCCTACGCTCGGTACACGGTATGACGCTGACGGAAAACGGCAGTTACTTCCTTAATCACGCTTATGCGGTGCTGCGCAGTGTGAACGACGCCATGAACATCCCGTTAACTGACAACCGGATCAGCGGCTCACTGAATATCGCCGCCAGCTACACGGTCATGGGCTACTTCCTGCCCTTTCACCTGCAACGGCTGTCTGACGGTTTTCCACACGTCACCTTGCATCTCAACGAACGTGAGCGGCAGGATATCGAATTGGGGTTATTGGACCGCTCGTTGGATCTATCGTTAGTGCTGACGGCTAACCTCACGCATCCGGAAATCACCTCAGAAACCCTGTTTAATTCCGAGCGACGTTTATGGCTGCCCAGTCGGCATCCTTTGTGTGATAAAGCGGAAGTGAGCCTGGCGGATGTTGCCGACGAGCCTTTTATCATGCTGACCGTCGATGAGGCGGACCACAGTGCGATGCGTTACTGGGAATCCAGCGGACACCGCCCGAAGGTGATGTTACGCACCAGCTCAGTGGAAGCGGTGCGCAGCATGGTGGCGAATGGGTTAGGTGTGGCGATACTGTCTGATCTGGTGTACCGCCCCTGGTCGCTTGAGGGGCGGCGTATCGAGACCCGTTCGCTAAAAGACAAGGTTCACCCGATGAGCGTCGGGCTAGCCTGGTACCGTGACGCCGAGTTTACCCCGGCCATGCAGGCGGTTCGGGAATATTTCCGTAATCTGTTCCTGACGCCTCAGTTGGCGTTTTCACGCCGTTAGGCTGATGCCGGAACCGGACGGCGTGGACCAAAACGCAACGCCATCAGGATCAAGACGACAACACCTGCCGCCATAATCAGCCAGGCTTGATTCAACCCGCTGGTATGCTGCCGGATGAATCCAGCCAGCAGTGGCATCAGGCTGGCTATCAGGTAACCACCGCCTTGCACAAACCCCATCAATGCCCCGGCCTGACGTGGGTCGTCCACCTGATCCAGCGCGATAATCAGCGATAGCGGAAACAACGCACCGATCCCAAGCCCCAGAGCAATCATAATCGGCAGCACCAGCGTCAGCGGTGCCAGTATCAGGCCCGCCATGCCCAGCAACAGCAACAGCAACACCGGCAGCAACAGATAGCGCCGGTCAGGAACATGGTTGATAAGCCACGACACCAGCAACCCGGCCACCACTTCTGTCAGCGTCAGCCCGCCCAGGAGCAGGCCACTATGGGCCGAACTCCAGCCAAGCTGGGTGTAGTACGGCGGCAACCAGGCCAGCACCAGGGTATAGGCCGCGGTGCCGATACCAAAAAAGATCATCAACGCCCACGCCCGGCTACGCGACAATGTGGTAACCGCCTTCGAGTGCGGTGCGTTATTCGGCATTGGATTGAGCGACACGGTGATCATCCAGGCCATGGCAGCCAGCGTCGCCAGACCGCCCCATATTGCCAGCGCACCGTCCCAATCCATCACATCGGCCAGCGGCGAGACACTGGCGGCCGCCAGCGCGGCACCCGCCATAATCGCGGTGGTGTACAACCCCATCAGGCGGCTGCTTTGTTGACTGAAGCTACGACGTAAAAACGACGGCATCAACGCCTGAATCAACGCAATACCGATACCCGCTAACGCCGCGGTCAGCAGTAACCCGGCGGTGCCAGTTAACCAACAGCGTAGCAGGCTGGCAACCGCAATGCCGACAATACCGATCCCGATCCCCCGGTATTCACCCACCCTGGCCTGCAACCACCCACCATACAAGGCACAGATTCCCATAGCGAACACCGGCAACGTTGTCAGCAGACCCGCCTGCGTATCCCCCATGCCGGTATCCGCCTGAATCCGTGACAACAGTGGCCCAATACCGGCCAGCACCGGACGGAGGTTAAGTCCCAGTAACATGACGGTAATAACGACAAAACATAGTGATTTGGCACGAATTGCGTGTGACATAGCGCTCCCTGTGGCTCCTGATACTTGAGCAACGATACATTTTACCCATAGAATATCTTCACAAAAAGAATCTTAACGTCAAGATAAATTACACGTATGACTGATCGAGCAGATAACGCATATGAGCAATGGCAGCGGGAAAGACCGGATATTGATCCGTTCCCGATGCAACTGGTGGGAAGGCTGTTTGAAGCCTCGTTGCGGCTGGAACGGGATCATCTCAATCCGCTGTTTGCGCAGTTCGGTCTGCGTCCCGGTGAATTTGATGTACTGGCCACATTGCGACGTAGTGGCGCACCTTACGCCCTGACCCCCACGCAACTGTACGAAGCGCTGATGATGTCATCAGGCGGTATGACTAACCGTATCGACCGGCTGGAGCAGGCACAATGGGTCGTGCGTCAAAGTAACCCGCAAGACCGACGCGGCACCCTGGTGAGGTTGACAGAAAAAGGGCGAGAACAGGTGGAGGCGCTGCTGAGGCTGCATATTGATAACGAACGGCAACTACTGGCATCACTGGATGCAGACGAACAGCAACAGCTGAATGTGTTGCTCAAAAAATTACTGGCAGGATTGCCACCGCAATAAAAAATCCGCCCGGACGGGCGGATTTTTAAGCGTACGGTGGTTACACCGCACCTGTCGCACTGGGTGCGATTAGAAACGGTAGCCTACGCCAACGTTCCAGCTGCCCACGTCAACGCTACGGATGCGGCTCTGTTCGTAGCCAACATCAAAGGCAACGTTCTGAACCGGGTTGAACTGCAGACCAGCACCATACACAAAGCCAGCATCGCTGGTGCGGTTGTTGGAAGAACCGTCAGTTTGGTTGAAGGTGAACTTGCCTGCGCTCACACCCACCAGACCGTAGATGCTTGCCCAGTCATTGAAGCGGAAAGACGGACCTGCGCTGAAACCGTAGTACTGGTTCTTGTTGTAGGTGGAGTCAATAGTCTGGCTGTCTTGCAGGTAAGTGAAAGAACCTACCACGCCCAGTTGGCTATTATCGAACTCGTAACGGTACTTCAGGTTGAAGCCCGGCAGTTTGTTCTGCACGCTCTGAGCGTCGCCCTGAGCATAACCCAGAGTAACAGTACTTTCACCAGCGACAGCAGAACCAGCGCTTACAGCCAAAACGCAAGCTAAAGCGGAAAGACACGCGATTTTTTTCATAATATGCCTCGAATTTATCTTACCAAAGAAGATTTAAGCGAGGTAAATATAACAAAAAATTAGGGCGCATGCTGCCTGGTTATTATTTTTCAATTAGGATAAACATGTAACAAATTTTTTCAATATCAAGGTAATCGACTGTTTTAAAACAAAAAACAAAGTTCATTTTTGCATGAAAAAAATAATAACAGGCTGTTCTTTGATACAGAGTTTTCTTAATTTTTTGATTAATTTTCAGGCTGATTTTATATCAAAAAAAAGATTTTCAAAGTGAGAGTAAATTAAGGTCAACAAGAGTAAACTAAGCGAGAATAATTTGTTCATTTATTGCCTGCTTTTCCCCGATTGCCCCACTGAATGTTAAGGCCCTGCAATGACCTTGATTTCCGCATTAAAAAACTCCGTTCTGTTGCCAGTATTACTGCTCATCATCGCCATGCTGTCCATCCAGACGGGGGCCGCGCTGGCCAAAACTGTCTTTCCACTGATCGGCGCATCCGGCATGACGGTGCTGCGTCTGGCGATAGGCTCGCTGATTTTACTGATAGCGTTCAAACCCTGGCGACTACGCGCGGGTTCCAACCGGTTGCCATTGCTGATTTATGGCATCACGCTGGGCGGCATGAACTATCTGTTTTATCTGGCGGTGCGCACCGTACCGCTGGGTATTGCAGTAGCGCTGGAATTCACCGGGCCACTGGCGGTAGCAATACTGGCCTCGCGCCGGGTGTTGGATTTCGTGTGGATAGCGCTGGCCGCCGCTGGGCTGTGGCTGCTGTTACCGCTCGGCCAGCACGTCAATAATGTCGATCTCGCCGGTGCGGCTTTCGCTGTGGGCGCAGGGGCCTGCTGGGCAGGCTATATCCTGTTCGGCCAAAAGGCAGGTGCCAGCCACGGGGCCAGTACTGTCGCGATGGGCTCGCTTATCGCCGCGCTGGTGTATTGCCCGATTGGGCTGCTGTTTTCCGATATCAGCAGCTTATTGTCGATGAGCATCTTACCCATCGGAATTGCCGTAGCGGTACTGTCTACCGCCTTACCCTACACATTAGAAATGATGGCGTTGACCCGGCTGCCAACGCGCACCTTCAGCACATTGATGAGTCTGGAGCCTGCGGTAGCAGCCTTATCCGGCATACTGTTTTTGAATGAGCACCTGACCCTCACGCAGTGGCTGGCGCTGGCATTCATTATTATTGCGTCTCTGGGCACCACGCTCAGCGTAAAAACACGTAGCGCCTCTGCCACATCCTAAAACATCAGTTGTCAGTATTGGTCTGCGATACTGACCCATCATTACGGTGTAACCCTGGCTGAAAAATAATTTCCCACCGGTCATCCGGCTGGGAAATAGTGCGTTGGTTATCTTCACTGCCGTCAGTCGCGAGTGTCATTCTTCGCTGATGTGTTATTAACCACCGTATTCAGAAAATCAGTGGATTATTCCAATAGCACTAAATGTGAAGTTAACCTTCTTGTTTTCGTCATCAGGCTGGCAACATAAATCACTCGCCCTCCTTCTCCGATCTGCTTTCGCTTTTTTAGCGAGTGATGTGAGCGATAAATAACATGCCAACGGCGCGTTATTTCTCACTGACTGAAGCTATTCCTGTAATAGACCGAACTGAGCATCCCCGACTGATATCGGCTGTTATAATTCTTTTTGTTGAAAGCCAGAATCACTATCAGCAACAGAAGAAATAAAGAGGATAACACTATGCGTACAGCCAAACTGGTAAAAGCAGCATCTGCTGACCTTATTTTCACCCGTAACGATCTGGACGATAACGTTAAAGCCTCGACCATCGCCCTGCTCAACCAGCTGGTCGTGGACTTTACCGATCTGTCGCTTATTACCAAACAGGCGCACTGGAATATGCGTGGCGCCAATTTCATCGCCGTACATGAAATGCTGGATACCTTCCGCACATCGCTGGTGACCCATCTGGATACCTTCGCCGAACGCGTAGTGCAGTTGGGCGGCGTAGCAACCGGCACAGTACAGGTCATCCATCAGAATACGGCGTTAGCCAGCTACCCACTGACGCTCCACAGCGTGCAAGACCATCTGAAAGCGCTGGCGGATCGCTATGCCGTTGTTGCCAATGCGGTTCGTAAAGCCATCAGTCAGGCGCAGGACGAAGATACCGCCGACATGCTTACTGCTGCCTCCCGCGATCTGGATCAGTACCTGTGGTTTATCGAAGCTAACATCGAATAATTCATCAATCACTGCCGGCGGCTCTGCCGCCGGGTTTCCCCGACTGTTATCAGCACTTCCCCTTCACCGTTGTTCTCTCTGCCCCATTTTCCACGATTCTGACATCATCAGACGTCATGAAATAATATGCATTTTTTTTGCATCACTACTCAAAATGCATGTATGGTAGCCAAAAAATGTACAAAAAATTAGCGCTTGTTAGCAATATTGCCCTTTGAACGTAATCAACGGTTGTGTCCCCTGCGCAATTCAGTTATTCATAGCAGCGCGTTCCATAGGCGTTTCTGATGGAAGCACCATAATTATTAGCGGGTCTACCCGTCCTGTTTTGGCAACGACTCCCCCTGTTTTCTCCGCCGCACCGTCAACGGCAGCACGGCGGGCGACCCTAGCCGATGCCGTGCCATCAGCGTCATACCGACATGCCGGAGCGGGTGCAACACACCTGTGAGGTGCGGTGAGACAGTGGAATATATAACCAACGAGAGGAAGGACGTTTTGATGAAATCGTTATTTAAATCTTCACTGGCCGCATTAGCGCTGGCCTTCAGCCTGTCCGGTCAGGCCGCCGAGAAACCGCTCATCGTAGCAACCGATACAGCATTCGTACCGTTTGAATTCAAGCAAGGCGACAAATATGTCGGTTTTGATATCGACCTGTGGGATGCCATCGCTAAACAGCTGAACCTGACCTATACCTTGAAACCGATGGATTTCAGCGGGATCATCCCGGCACTGCAAACCCGCAATGTGGATCTGGCGCTGGCTGGCATAACTATTACTGAAGAGCGTAAGCACGCAATCGATTTCTCGGACGGTTACTACAACAGCGGCCTGCTGGTGATGGTGCGTGCCGACAATCAGGACATCAAAGGCGAGCAGGATCTGGCCGGTAAAGTCGTGGCAGTGAAGAGCGGCACCGGTTCTGTCGACTACGCGAAAGCCAACATCAAAACCAAAGAGCTGCGTCAGTTCCCGAACATCGACAACGCCTATCTGGAACTCGGCACCAACCGCGCCGATGCCGTGCTGCACGACACGCCGAATATCCTTTACTTCATCAAAACCGCAGGCAATGGCAAGTTTAAAGCGGTAGGCGATTCCATCAAAGCACAGCAGTACGGTGTGGCGTTCCCGAAAGGCAGCGACGACCTGCGCAACAAGGTGAACGCGGCGCTGAAAACCCTGCGTGACAACGGCACCTACGCCACTATCTACAAGAAATGGTTCGGTACTGACCCGAAATAACCAGCGGAAACACAACACGCGTGCTGAGCATGCGTGTTACCTGGTTAACGATGTACCAGGTTGAGTAACGTATCCGCTTAATAGCATTTAGGGTGCCGTCGGCCAGGCCGTTCGGCACCTTGCTATTACAGAATGATTATTGCTGGAGAATGTTCATGCAGTTTGACTGGAGTGCCATCTGGCCGTCCATCCCGCTTCTGCTGGAAGGGGCGAAAATGACCCTGCTGATTTCGGTGTTGGGTCTGCTGGGGGGGCTGATAATTGGCGTACTGGCAGGGTTTGCCCGTGTTTACGGCGGCTGGCTGTCCAACCGTATCGCGCTGGTATTTATCGAAATCATCCGTGGTACGCCGATCGTCGTACAGGTGATGTTTATCTATTTCGCGCTGCCGATGCTGCTGACTTCGATACGCATCGACCCGTTTAGCGCGGCTGTGGTCACCATTATGATCAACTCGGGCGCTTATATCGCGGAAATCACCCGTGGCTCGGTGTTGTCTATCCACAAAGGCTTTACTGAAGCGGGTCTGGCACTGGGGTTGTCCCGTCGTGACACCCTGCGTCATGTTATCGCGCCGCTGGCGTTGCGTCGCATGCTGCCGCCACTGGGCAACCAATGGATCATCAGTATTAAAGACACCTCATTATTTATCGTCATCGGCGTTGCAGAGCTGACCCGTCAGGGACAGGAAATCATTGCCGGTAACTTCCGCGCACTGGAAATCTGGAGTGCAGTCGCCATCATCTATCTGGTGATAACGCTGGTGTTGAGTGCCGTTTTACGCTGGCTGGAAACAAGACTGAAAATTATATGATTGAATTTAAAAACGTATCGAAACACTACGGCCAGACGCAGGTGCTGCACGATATCAACCTGCAAATTAAACAGGGTGAAGTCGTCGTGATTATCGGGCCGTCAGGGTCGGGTAAGTCCACCCTGCTGCGCTGTATCAACAAGCTCGAAGAGATTACCAGCGGTGAGCTGGTGGTGGATGGTCTGACTGTCAACAGCCCGAAAGTGGACGAACGGCTGATTCGTCAGGAAGCGGGTATGGTGTTCCAGCAGTTCTACCTGTTCCCACACCTGACGGCACTCGAAAACGTGGCCTTCGGCCCGATTCGGGTTCGTGGCGCCAGCAAAGCCGACGCGGAAAAACTGGCACGCGAGCTATTGGGTAAAGTGGGTCTGGCAGAACGTGCGCACCACTACCCTTCCGAGCTCTCTGGCGGTCAACAGCAGCGTGTGGCTATCGCCCGTGCATTGGCGGTTAAACCGAAACTGATGCTGTTTGATGAGCCCACCTCGGCGCTGGACCCAGAGCTGCGTCACGAAGTCCTGAACGTAATGAAGGATCTGGCTGAAGAAGGCATGACCATGGTGATCGTGACCCATGAAGTGGGATTCGCCCAGAAAGTGGCCTCCCGCCTGATCTTCATCGATAAAGGCCGCATCGCCGAAGATGGTCACCCGGATGAGTTGATTTCCAATCCGCCCAGCGATCGTCTGCGTGAGTTCCTGCAACACGTATCCTGATAGCGCAGTGACGGCGGCCTTGACCAGGCTGCCGTCAGTACTGACTTCTGACCCCTTCTGACTGCCCTTCACTGTTGCTGCTATTATCACCACACGATGTCCGACTATTCCGAGATTGATGCTACCGGATTTGGCATTTTTTCCTGATTCCGATACGCTGCACGAAACGTTTGTCACGCATTATTCATATCACTTTTAAATCAATACGTTATCAGTTCACCAGGATGTACGCATGAAAACTCCCCGTTCTCGCCTTTCCCGACGCCGATTCAGCGCCCTGCTGGGCGGATTGTTTTTCAGCGCATATGGACTCGCGGACGACACGCCGCCCACGGTCGATACGCAACGCAGTGCTGACACCGTCGCCTCATCCAGTACTTCCACGTTTAGTACTTCCACGCTCAATAATTCCGCATTCGATAAAGGCAGTCAGGATCTGTCCTATCCGAAGATCAACGGCCTGTACCAACGACCAGCGACCAGTGGCGTCACGCTGGTCGGCGACAACGACGGTGAAGCCAATAAGTACGTTGAACCGGTTAAAGGCTCAAAAGAAGGAAAGTACCTGTTACTACACGCCGGAGAGCACCTGACTTTGACCGGCCAGGGGTATTTTCTGATGCACTGGGAACTGAACTATTTCAATCATGGCGGCACCTTGCTGGCAGAAAATGCACCACTGGTGACCACCTCGCAGGGTTTCATCAAAAAAGTGGCGTTAACCGGCCGTTACGCGCCAGATTACCCCTTTGATGGCGCACCCGGTCGCTCTGCGCTGTGGAACGCCGGTATCCAAACCAGCACCGGCAATCCTCTGGTGCCTTTCTCCGTCGGCGCAGCGGCCGGTAACGGTGAAATCATGCCCAGTCTGTGGCTCAACGAGATTTTCTATCTGGACGGCACCGCGACCCTTACCCAGCGCGAAGGCCCGGTGGATTACGATATCAGTATCACACCGCTGACGTTGGCCGAGGTGAATAACCGACTGGCGGCAACGCGCTATCGCATTAACGCCGCCACGCTACGCGACGGTATCTCGTTGGATCCCTATACCGGCGCAGATAAGCCCCCCGCCTCGCCCGATAGTCTGACGGCAGGCGTTATCTCCAGCTCGGTGGTACAACTGGACTGGAATGATTGCTCGGACAACGAACGCGGCTTCGTCGTTGAATATTCGTATGCTGGTACTTTCGGCGAAGGGTCCTATGACACTACGCCCCATCACTATGACGCTGGTGCAGTCTATACCAGTGCCAAATCGCTGGGGCCGAACGCCACCTCAATCGAGGTCGGGACGCTGGAGCCCAACACGACTTACGCCTTTCGGGTCAAAGCCTACAATCAAGCTGGGGATTCCGCCTACTCCAACGTGGTCACGGTCACCACTCCACCCGACGCGGCACTCAGCGGCAACTGGACGCAGCAGGATATCGGGAAAGCCGACACGCCCGGCTCCGCCAGCGAAGATCATGACGTGATCGCTTTGCAAGCGCATAACGGCGATATGTGGGCAGAGTCTGACAGTGTCCATTTTGTGTATCAAAAACTGAAGGGCGACGGCAGCATTACCGCACGATTGATAGACCTGCGCTATAGCGACCCTTACGCCAAAGCCGGTGTGATGATGCGTAATACCCTATCCGACAGCAGTGCTTACATGCTGACTGGCTATATCGCCTCATCCGGCGCGATGTCGCAATGGCGCAGTAAAGAGGCCAGCGCCACGGGTAGCAGGGGACGGTTTGCCAAATCTGAAAATGGCAGTCAGCCGACCTGGTTACGATTAACTCGTGATGGCAACGCCTTTATCTCTGAGGTATCCAGCGATGGGCAGAGCTGGACTACGCTCAATAAAGTCATCAATCAAAATATGAACGATACGCTGTACGTCGGGCTGGTACTCTCGTCACGCCATAACAGCGGGAAAGTCAGTTTCGATAACGTGAGTATTGAGCGCTAGCCGCCCCGTTGCAGTTGGGTATAGCCACAAAAAAAGAGAGGCGTGAATTTCGCCTCTCTTCATCGCTCACCATGATTTCCCTCAGTGAAGAGGGAATTCTTTATTTCTTCGCAGCTTCCACCGCGTCATGCAGGTTCAGGCGCTGCCAGAAATTGGCGTCCGGTCCACCGGAGGACAACGGATAGCCGTCGGCAATGGCGGTTTTTACCATCAAGGCACGACGTTGGGCAGCGCTCAACTTAGGCAACGGCCCTTCCAGCAACACCTCAGCGCCTTCCGGTACCTTGACCGGCTGGGCTTTCACCTTCGCCATCGGCAGGTTGTACGTCATGGTGTAACGGTAGAATGACTTCATCGCCGGGTCGGTGTAAGGGTCGTTTTTACCCTGCGGTTTGGCACATTCCGCCACTGTCGTGCCACAGGCTTTTTCCAGCGCGGCCCGCAACTGGGCTTTCGCCTCGTTGAACAACACACGGTATTTCGGGTCATTGAGGAAATGCGCCACGCTACGCTCGGCAGTCATACGTCCACCGATGACATCCAGCGGGTAATGCACCCCCAACACCAAGCGGGAATATCCGTAGGTGGCGGCGCGGTCGAGGAGCGGCACAAAACGCTCTGGCAGCATCTGCGCCAATAGCAGTGCATCGTTATAGCCGCCATTGGTATGCCCGCTCGGGAATGAACCACCCGATGCGGTGTAAAGCGCATTGTCCGCCACGACAGCGGTATCCGGCACCAGATGGATGCTGTTACCCTCGTGTTTGAACGGACGCGGGTAGTTAAACGCGTTTTTCGCCGCAGAGGTACTGACGTTAGTGGCTTTAATCAACGCAGCGGCTTTGCCGATTTCACCTTTCTGGTAGACAGCAAGAAACGCCTTGCCCAATTTCGGCCCCAGCGCTTCTGCCAGCGCATACAGATAGCGGGTATTTTCAGCATCAATCAGCGCTTTCTGCCGCAATGGCAGCGTCGCTTCCAGATTAATGCGCTCAACGGTTGCCAGGTTTTTCGCTAACACCTCGGCTGGCAGGGTTCTGAACCCTTCCAGCAATTTCACGCTGGCCTGCTGCTGGTCCTTCGGGTTGAACACGTAACCGGTGGCTTTCAACCATTTCATATCACCCTGCGGTTCCCCCTGATCCGGCGCTTTATCCAGCACGGCGCGAGTCAGCTTTGGCGCGGTTCCCTGTAGGGCTTTTTGCAGGTACTGCTGCACCCGTTGCTGCATTTCAATCACCGGCGCGCTATTGCTGGCCTCGGTGGTAGTTTGCAGCAGGCTTATCTGCGGCAACTGGGTGTCACTACGGGAAGCGGCTTGCGCCTGGGCTGTCGCCAGTGAGCAAACCACCGCCATAAACACGTAAGAATAGCGCATGATATGTCCTTTTTTATTGTCACGGATATCGTCAAAGACAGAAACAGCATCAGCCTAAGCGCTGCTGATGACAGTTCAGTGAAACTTTTTTAATAACAGGCACTTTCATTGCAAATTGATTGCAAATAACCACCAGACCAGTATAGGCAGGGGTTTGTGATGGCGCGAGAGAGCCGCACCGGTTTAGCGATATAAAAGGGTTATGGGAACGCAAGAGATGGCGCGGTGAGACAGACGCTGTGGTTCACCACAGCGCCTGTACATACTCAAGCATGAAGCAGATAAGTTTCCTCAATCACACGAGCGAATGCCTGACACATGAGGTCATCGCCGTCCTGATTATCTGCCAGCACCGTATCACCATCCACCACCTGGATATGGGCGTTGAGGGGGAAATCCGCCGCGGGTTGCGGGCGCGCCATCGCCGCGGCGATGGTGACCTGTGCCTGCTGCCACACCTGCTCAACCGTCAGGTTGCACTCATGGGCCAGATAGTCTGGATTGAATCCTTCGCCCGTCAGGCTGCGTAGCGTTTCATCGTGGCTCAGGCTATTGCCGGGTTGCCAGTAATGGCGCGTCAAATCCGGGCCAATCGCCGGGTTATCCGTCAAATAGCCATCACGCTGACGGAAGAAGTGCCGCGTTTGCTCTACTGCCATCGTCGCCAACAGGTAGCCCTGATAGGAGCAGGCTGACTCCATCGACAACAAATGGGGGATCGCCATCGTCGGGCGCGGACTGCCGCTAATGCCGAGAATACGTTGCTCGGTATCGCGGGCCAGCTGCAAAATCGCCTCGGGCGTGCGCGCCTCATCCTCCATGCAGTACAACTGCCATTCGAAATACGGCACCAGCAAAATGTGGCGTTCGTTGAACGCCCGCATCGGCTGGCGGGCGCGGATATCCGCCTGAATCAACGCATCGGGGATCACCTCGCCTTGTGCGTTATAGGCATAGCGCTTGAGCCAGTCGGCATCCTGCAACAGGCTGTCGCAAAACATCGACTGCGTTTCGGCGTAAGCCATTGATGTCGGCGGGAACTCCTGAGCAAAACAGGGCGCATTCTGGCGGATATTGGCGAAATGCGCCGCATGGCCCCCTTCATGGAACAACGTGTTGATACCGTTGGCACCACTGCCGACCTGATCTGGCTGCGCCAGACTGGTGAAGTTGATGCGCGCAGGCAACCACCGGCCTTGGTCGACAAACGGCGGCACCGGCTGGTGCATAAAACCGTTTTCATATTTCCCTTTGCGTACCAGCAAATCGAGCTGCATTTGTGCCCCACTAAAGCCAATATGCAGACGTTTGAAGCTATCGACCCAGCGGGACAACGACGCTGAAAATGGAAAGTACGGGTCCATCTGCCGGGTCACATCACCGGTACTGGCATAGCGCACGTTCCACGGTGTTAATGCGTCCTCGCCTTTCTCCGCCGCCAGTTGACGCAGACTACGCAGGTTGGCCTCCCGGGTCTGTTCTTCGAAGCGGTCAAGAATGGCGAATAACTGCTCCGGCGTCATGCGCTCGGTCTTGTTGACCTTGTAGTCAAAGTAGTTGCGATACCCCATCTGGCGCGCAAAGCGGTTACGCAGGCTGACCAGCTCTGGAAATCCGTGCTTGACCAGCCACTGTTCTAAATCACGCAGCGCTTGTTGCGAGCTGCGGCGATGCGCCTCGTTATCATTGGTGGCCTGGTTGGTCAGCAACTCGCCAAGCGACGCAGCAACCAGTTCCCCTTGCTCGTCAACATGCATGGGCTGATAGGTTTTGCGGCGGGCGAACAACGCATGCTCAGCGGCAATCAGCTCATCCATTAGCGCCTGCGCCTTCGGGTCTTCAATCACATTGCAGTCAAAAAAACGATACCAGCCGCGTAACCCATGCAACAGCGCGTCACGCGCTTCACTGGCAGGCTCAGCCTCAACCGTCGCCATGTGTTGGCGCAATTCGGCCAGCCGTGAGGATTGTGCAATAAAGCGTTTCCAGGCACTTTCCGCTTCGGCAAAACGGGTGGCAACAGTCTCGTCGCCAGTCCCCATGTAACATTGCCAGAAAAGATCTTCTTTCGTTTGATGCACCGCCAGATAATCACGGTTCAGGGCGTCAAAATACGCCTTAGCCTGTTGCATGTGGTTGTTCCTTATCGTTAATCGTTATGTTCAACCCAGTCGTTTTCGTATTGTCGACACCGCCTGCTCCATCGACGCGGCTTCGCCGGTCCCGACCAGACAGCACGCCAGTTGCAGCCGAATCGCTTGCGGTATCGGTTGTTCCCCGGCCAGACAGGCTTGTGTCCAGCGGGCCGTCGTCACCGCGTCTTTATCAGCAGGTAGTGCTGAGCGATCGACGGCGATATCCTGACGAACCTGCAAAAGGTCGTTGCGCTGTTCACGGATGAAATACATTTCCGGGCAGCGCTGCGGGTTAGCGTACACCTCGCCTTCCGTGCCGTGCATCAATAACGCACGGCCGTTGATGTCCTGAAAAAAGGTACCCACCCGGCCGACGTATTCCGGGTGCGACACGCTTGCCAGACGCAACGCCGCACCTTCATCAAACGGCGTAGCCAGCTTGGCCAGCGTATGCGCGCTATTACGCACCCCCATACGCCAGCGCAAATCCAACTGATGCTCGATGGCCGGGCACAACAGCGACACCGGCATAAACACCGGCTCGCCCTCATCAAGCCGTTGCTGTGCCGACTGGGCATCACTCACCGGCATCAGGCCCAGTTCACGAAAAATGGCCTCGCTGGTCACGCGGGTTGGGTCGTGGCTCACACCGTGCACCACCACCGGCAGCCCCAGGCGGTGCAGCAACATCGCCAGCAATGGCGTTAAGTTAGCTTGTTTGCGTGCGCCGTTATAACTGGGGATCACCACCGGCATCGGCCTGTTGGCCGGTACAGACAGGTGTAGCGTCTGCTCGCGCATCGCCTGATAAAAGCCCCGCATTTCGGCTTCAGACTCGCCTTTAATGCGAAATGCAATCAACAGCCCACCCAGCTCCAGCTCCGGTACCTGATCATTGAGTATATGACCATACAGTTGATACGCCGTGTCCTGGTTCAGATCGCGCGCATGATTTTTGCCGCGACCAACCTCTTTAATGATGTGGGTGTAATCCATGATCTGCTCTCACTGGTAAAGCGATGGTTAAACGATGCCCTCGAACGGGCGAGTGGGTAGCCCCGGTTATGTGGGATAACACACTGGAAACATAGCATGAATTGGTCTGAGGGGAAGTGTGAAATCACCGTTGCCGCTCCCGATGGGAGCAGCAAGGAAAGCGGGTCAACTGTTGCTGTTTACTGTTGATGCGGCTGATAGCGCACGTTGAAACCGCGAGCTACTTATCATCAGGCATCTCATCTGGCATCGCACGCTGTTCGATAGGAAAAACGGGTAACGCCGCCAGTAACTGGGCCCCGTAGCCTTTGGTCAGCAGGCGACGATCGTAGATGACGATTTCACCAAAACAGTCGTGGCTACGAATCAATCGCCCGACCTGTTGAATCAGGCTAAAGGACGCACTGGGCAAACTTTGCACCACAAAAGGATGGCGTTTGAGACTTTTCAGCCACTCACCTTCCGTCAGGATGAGCGGGCTGTCGATCGGCGGAAAGGCAATCTTGTGGATGTGTACCTGCGAGAGCAATTCGCCCTTGAGATCCAACCCTTCGGCGAAAGACTGCAAGCCAATCAACACGCTGGTCTGCCCTTGCTGTACCCGCTGGCGATGCAATTCCACCAGCCGGTAACGCGGTTGATCGCCCTGCACCAGCAACATCAGCCGCAGGTCCGGCACCTCGGTCAGAAATTGCTGCATGGCACGCTGGCTGGCAAACAGCATCAGCATGCCCTTATGCACGTCGCGCTGCAGTTGCGCACGGAAAAAACGCGCCATCTCGGCGAGATGTTCCGCTTCCTGGGTAATCAGCGGTTCATGACGCATCTGCGGGATCACCAACTTACCCTGTTCGCGGTGATTAAACGGTGAATCCAGCGCGATAAAAGTATCGCCCTCCTCTTCATCCAACCCGGATAGCTCTTTCAGGCGGGAAAAGCTGTTGAGCGAGCGCAAGGTCGCCGAGGTGATCACTACATGTGACACATTACGCCACAGTAATCGATCCAACTGGTCGCACACGCGAATACCCGCGCAGTGGAAATAGAGGTGCAACTGGTTGTCACGCCGTTCCCGTTGCAACCATTTCGACACCGGCGCGTTAGAGGATTTCTCCAGCGCCGCCAGCCGCCATAACTTACTTTGCGCCTCCCAATAACCATTGAGTCGACTGATACGCAGCATTGCCTGGTGTAACTTCACGACGTCATGCTTACCGGTTTTTTCCGCCAGGTCGTTTAACAGATACTCCGCCAGACCGCGCAAGCTATCCGTCAGTTTGAATAACCGATTGCAGCACTCGCGCATCTCGTCTGGCAATTCCCCCATCGGGAAACGGTAGTCGGCATCGGGTTGGGCGGCAGGCAGAAACAGGCTGCTCAGGCGATCGAACAATTGCAACTGTTCACGAATTTCACCGCAATACTCACCCAGCCTATCCGGTTGCATCAGTCTGGGTGACGACTTGGGCGGGAACTGCGCCAGACACATCCCTACCTGCTGAATCAATTGATCCATCTGATGTTGCACCGCGCTGACTGTCACCTCGCCGGACATCTCCAGCGCATCGCGCGCCACATCCGGCACATGGTGACCTTCATCCAGTACCAGTAGCATGTTCTTTGCCTGCGGTAATACGGAATCGCTCTCCATCGCCGCCATCACCAGCGCGTGATTCGTCACCACCACATCGGCGTCTTCAATTTCCCGGCGGGCGAGAAAGAACGGGCACTCGCGATAATAATGGCAATTACGCCCCAGACAGTTGGCTTTGTCGGTACTCAGGCGTTGCCATAATCCATCGTCGATAGACTCCTGGCAATGGTCACGCAACCCATCCCAGGCGTAGCTTTGCAATGCCTGTTGCAACCGGGCGCTGGTGGTTTGCTCTTCACGGCTGGATGGCAAGTGATCATCCATAAACAACATCAAATCGCCCTGTGCTGAAGCCTCGGTTGCCATCGCCGCCAGATTGCGTGTGCACACATAGCGCCCGCGACCAAACGCCGCCGTGAATTTCAGCTCAGGAATGAACTGGCGCAACAGCGGCAAATCTTTGTTGAAGATCTGGTCCTGCAACGCCACGTTGGCGGTGCTGATGACCAGCGTTTTCAGCTCAACGCGGCCAACAGCAATGCCGGGGATCAGATACGACAGGGTTTTACCCACACCGGTCGGCGCTTCAATCACCAGATGACGCGGGTAGTCCCCTGCCAGCGCTTTGGCTACCTCGGCGATCATCTGACGCTGCGGCGCACGGGAGACAAAATCAGGAATTTGCTGTTGCAGCGCTTTATACCATTCGCCAATCTGCTGCTTTAACGCGGGGGTCAGGGTCATGCCATCTCACTGTCGTTCAATCTGGCGGGTATTGTCCCACAGACCAACGGCAACGTCAGCAAGCACAGTTTTGCCATCTTGATATTGTGACGTTGTCACATTTATCAGCCCTGTAACGGATTAATAGCAACACGTGCGGCTGGCTTGTATCCGATGGCGGAGTCTCTATAATCGCCGGAACGTCACCATTACCGGGGCGTAACAAAAGGATAACCGGATGAATATCAAAAAACTGGGGGTCGTCAGCCTGTTTGCGTTGTGCGCGTTAGGCGGCATCGGCGGTGTGATGCTGGTGGGGTATATTATTATCGTGCACGGCGGCTAACACCGAACCGGTCAGTCCCGGCCGCCTGTTGCCGTGCAGCCGGTTTTCCTGTCAGGCCCCTGCCAATATCGCAGGGGCTTTTGTTTATCACCCTTAACGGGCTCAACCCACCGTCTTTACAGCAAGGTAAAGCTGCTGGTTTTCACACGCTGGGAATCCAGCCCAATCATCACGTCAAACTTGCCCGGTTCCACCACCTGCTGCATCTGTGCGTTGTAGAACATCAGATCTTTCGGCGACAGGGTAAATGTCACGGTGCGGCTTTCACCCGGCATCAACATCACCTTCTGGAAACCACGCAGTTCTTTCACCGGACGGCTAACCGACGCCACTACATCATGCAGATACAGCTGTGCTACGGTTTCGCCAGCCCGTTTACCGGTGTTGGTGATCGTCACCGACGCGGTAATACTGCCGTTACGTTTCATCGTCGGGCTGGAGAGCTTCACATCGGATACCGCAAAGGTGGTGTAACTTAAGCCATAACCGAACGCATACAGTGGCCCGTTGGCCTCGTCAAAATAGTGCGACGTGTATTTGTTGGGCGCGTCGGCTGAATACGGACGACCGGTTGGCAAGTGGCTGTAGTACATCGGGATCTGACCCACTGAACGCGGGAAGGTCATCGGCAATTTACCCGATGGGTTGTAATCACCAAACAGCACATCGGCGATGGCATTGCCGCCTTCGGTACCACTAAACCAGGTTTCCAGTATCGCGTTCGCCTGCTGATCTTCACGGCTCAGATCCAGCGGACGGCCATTCATCAGCACCAGTACCAGTGGTTTACCGGTTGCTTTCAACGCGGCGATCAGCGCTTTCTGCTCCGGCGGAATAGTGATTTTGGCCCGACTGGAGGCTTCATGTGCCATCCCCTGAGATTCCCCCACGACCGCGATCACCACGTCAGATTTCTTCGCCACGTCGACCGCTTCATCAATCATTGCCTGCGGTGAGCGCGGGTCGACCACCACGGATTCATCATATTCATTCAGGAATTTGATCAACCCCGGATGATTGGTGATGTTCGAGCCTTTAGCGTAGTAAACCCGGGCGTTATACCCGACGGCTTTACGGATGCCTTCATATACGGTGACTGCCTGCGCCTTACGTCCGGCGGCAGACCAACTGCCGATAATATCGCGCTGGCTATCGGCCAGCGGGCCGACAACCGCGATCGTGCCGGATTTTTTCAGCGGCAGAATATCCAGACGGTTTTTCAGCAGCACCAGGCTGCGACGCGCCACATCACGCGCTTCTTCACGGTGTAACCGGCTTTCGGCATTGGTATCCACCGGGTCGGAACCAGCCGGGCCAAGGTGACGATACGGGTCTTCGAACAGGCCCATGTCGTATTTCATGTTCAGCACCTGGCGGCAGGCATCATCGATATCTTTCATGCTGACCACGCCGCGCTTCACCAGATCCGGCAGGTAACGCGCAAAATACTCGTCGCTCATACTCATACCGATACCGGATTGCACCGCGATACGCGAAGCATCACTCGGGTCTGCCGCCACGCCATGCTTGATCAGTTCTTTGATAGCACCGTGGTCGCTGATGGTAATGCCTTTGAAATGCCACTGGTCACGTAACACATCTTTGAGCAACCAGCGGTTGGCGGTCGCCGGTACACCGTTGATAGAGTTGAGCGAGGCCATCACACCGTAGCTGCCGGCATCAATCGCGGCTTTGTACGGCGGCATATACTCCTGGAACATGCGCTGCGGGCTCATGTCGACGGTGTTGTAATCACGCCCGCCTTCTGCCGCGCCATACAACGCATAATGTTTGACGCTGGTCATCAGCGAGTGACGACCGGTCAGGTCATCCCCCTGAAAACCTTTTACCATCATGCGCGCGATTTCACTGGTCAGATAGGTATCTTCACCGAAACCTTCGGAAACACGGCCCCAGCGCGGATCGCGGGTGATATCCACCATCGGCGCCCAGGTCATGTTCAGGCCGTCTTCGGTGGCTTCATACGCCGCTATCTTTGCCGACAGCTCGACGGCATTCATGTCCCAACTGGAAGCCAAGCCCAACCCAATCGGGAAAACGGTACGCTGACCGTGCACCACGTCATAGGCGAAAAACAGCGGAATCTTCAGGCGGCTTAACTGCATCACCTGATCCTGCATCACGCGAATATCCTGCCGGGTGACGGTGTTGAAAATCCCACCGACCTGACCGTTGTGGATCATTTCGCGGATGGCCTGTTTCGGGTTATCCGGACCGACACTGATCAAACGAAGCTGGCCAATCTTTTCATCCAGCGTCATTTTTTTCATTAAGTCGTTAACGAAAGCATCGCGCTGTTGCTGGTGAGCGGGCGTTGCCTGTGGCGCAGCTGTCTGTTGCAGAGGCGTTTGCGCCCAAAGCGGGCTACAGGCCAAACCGACCGCAAGCGCCAGTGGAGTAAACCATTTCATTGTTATTGCGAATTCCTTGTGCAGTTGCCAGTTAGGGTGCGACACGCTGCCCGATGAGTGTGTGGTTAACAAGGCGGCTAATGTGCCACAAAACCGCCAGCGGAAAAATGGCTATCACACATTTTCCCGCCGACGGTGTGACACAACACAAGGGCTGGGGAGGAATCAAACACCGTTCAGGCTAGTTATCGTCAGACGACTGCTCATCGCACGTCGAAACAATCAGGAGCCGGTGGCGCTCAACGCCTTATCCAGCGCGCCGACCAGCCAGTCGATATCATGCGCCTGAAACGCCAGCGTTGGCCGTAATTTCAGCACGTTGCCGTGCGGACCAGCGACCGAGGTTAGTACGCGCTGTTCACGCAACTGTTCTATCACGTTCAACGCGCGCGTTTTGTCCGGCGTTTTGCTATCACGATCGCTCACCAGCTCAAAACCGATAAACAACCCGGCACCGCGAACATCGCCCACACAGGCATGACGATCCGCCAACCCTGCCAGCTCTTTCAGTAACTGGGCACCGACGACCTTGCTGTGCTCCTGCAATTTCTCTTCACGGATCACCGTCAGTACGGCTTGTGCCGCCGCCATCGATACCGGATTACCGCCAAAGGTATTGAAATAGGGAATCTCATCACTGAATGCCGCCAGCACATCGGGTTTCGCCAGCAGCGCCGAGACCGGAATACCATTTCCCATCGGTTTGCCCATCGTGATGATATCCGGCACGATGCCGTGGCGGGCAAATCCCCAGAACGCGTCACCGGTACGGGCGAAGCCGGGTTGTACTTCGTCGGCGATAAAGATGCCGCCGTTGGCATGGACCACATCGATAGCGGCTTGCAGGTAACCGGCTGGCCCCGGCAACACGCCGTCAGAGGAGAAAATCGAATCGGCGAGAAAACCGGCAAACTTGATGCCGTGCGCGGCCATGTCATCGATCTGTTTCTGAATTTCATTGGCAAACCAGGCCCCCAAATCCGGCGCTTCGACACGATAGCGATCCGGCGCGGGGACCAGACGTGTCGTTGCCGCAATCGGCTGGCCGCTACCCAACGCTGGCGATGCACCGGACGTAAGTTCACTGGTGCCATGATACGCTTCACGGGTCACGATAATCCCGGTGCCACCGCTGTAAGCGCGCGCGACGCGAATCGCCAGATCGTTGGCTTCCGAGCCGGTACACATGTACATCGCCTTGGTGATAGCCGTCGGCACCAGCGTCAGCAACTCTTCGGTGTAATCCAGAATGCGGTCGTGCAGATAGCGGGTGTGCGTATTGAGCTGGCACATCTGCGCGTGTACCGCCGCAATGACCGCCGGATGGCAATGGCCGATACTGGCAACGTTGTTGTATACATCCAGATACTGGTTACCCGCCGCATCCCACAGGTATTGCTTCTCACCACGCACCAGATGCACCGGGTTGCGGTAGAACAGTCGGTAAGACTCCCCCAGTACCCTGCCGCGTTTTTCGGTCAGCGTGCGGATATTGTCGCTCAGTGCCGCGGCGTGCTCAGCCCGGAAGCTGTTGGTATCCATGATGGTTGAACGTGTCGCCATGATGACTCCCGATTAAAAGTAGTGTGCCAACGCGTGATGGCGACCGGCTCTCCGGTGCCGCCTGATGAACACTACCCTACACCAAAAGCAACAAAATACACAAATACAAAAATACGCACTATAAAATCGACTCTTCTCTCCTCAAAAAAACCCGTGATTCAGCGCGTTATCACGCGATATATTCCTTCGCATGAAAAGCAATTTAATCAATCAAAAACAAATAAATATATGCGTTCATCTCGTTTTTCCAGCAGACCATTGCCAACACGGTGACACCTGCTATGCTTAAATGCACAAAATAACACAAAAAGACCAACCCTGTGTTGTTCCTGCCAGTCTGCCGTCTTATCGTTATAATGACGGCGACTGTCATCCTGACTGAGAGAATGCCTGCTAATGCTTGAAGAAACCCGTCTGCATCGTATCCGCCTGCTGCTGTCGTCCCTCAACCGGGTCAGTACCGACTACATCATTCAGCACCTTGGTGTGTCGCGGGAAACCGTGCGGCGTGATGTGCTCAAGCTGGAAGCTCAGGGAGTATTGCGCCGGGTTCATGGTGGTATCGTCGCGACGAATGTCGAGCCGGAGCCGCCGCTATCCGTTCGCAACACGGTGAGGGAGCTGGAGAAACGGGCGATTGCCCAACTGGCGGCGCAGCAGGTGAAAGCAGGCCAGACATTATTTATTGATGCCGGCAGCACCACCACCTTGCTGGCTGCAGAATTGCTGGTGCTTCCCGGCATGACCATCATCACCAATAGTCTGAACGTCGCGCTGACGCTCACCGCCGCAGAAACCGACGAGCATGCGCCACATGAGGTTATCCTGCTCGGCGGCCACATGGGCGCAGCCGCACAGGCCACCAGCGGTGCCCTGACAGTGACGGAAATCCAACGTTATCGCGCTGATATCGCGCTGCTCTCGCCGGTCGGTATTGCCAGCAAGTCTGGCGCCAGCAGCTTTTCCCACCATGAAGCAGCGATTGCCGGAGCGATGTCTCGCAATGCCAGACAACGCATCATGCTGGCGGATCACAGCAAGATTGGCGTTACCAGCCGTGTTATCTACGCCGCTCCCACGGATATCGACCTGCTGATTACCGACAGTGGCAGCAGTAGTCATGCCGACTTCCCGGCATTGCAGGCGGTTTGCGCTCACGTGCTGTTGGCCTGAACCGAGGGACGAGCTAATCGGTCAGTGCCATGTTGCTGATTTCGTGATACATCTAAAACGACACCGCCCATCGTTATATCTCCCACGGAGGAAAACATGTATCAGTTGCACATCGCCAATAAAAACTATTCGTCCTGGTCGCTGCGCCCGTGGATCCTGCTGAAAACGTTGGATATCCCGTTTGAAGAGATCCTGACCCCGTTTACCCCCGCCCCCGTCCAGACGGCATTCAAAACATTCTCACCGACCGGCAAAGTCCCTTGTCTGGTTGACGATGGCATCACCGTTTGGGATTCGCTGTCCATTACCGAATATCTGGCGGAAGATTTCCCAGCGGTATGGCCGCAAGACAAGGCGGCCCGTGCCTGGGCGCGCAGCGCGGCGGCGGAAATGCATTCCGGCTTTAACGCCTTGCGTAACCAGTGCTCGATGAGTTGCGGCGTACGGGTGGAACTTCATACCATCACCCCGGAATTGCAACGCGATGTCGACCGGCTCAATCAGTTGTGGCAGGAAGGTATACAGCGATTTGGCGGGCCATTTCTGGCAGGAGCGCAGTTCAGTGCCGTTGACGCGTTTTTCGCCCCAGTAGTCTTCCGGGCACAAACCTATGCACTGCCACTGACGGGCGCGGCGGCACAGTATGCCAGCCACATGCTGGCACAACCGGCGATGCAGTTATGGTACCAGCAGGCACTGGCAGAAACCTGGCGCGAACCCGGCCACGAAGAGGAAATCGCGGCATCAGGCCGGATAGTTCAGGACCAACGGGCGGCGTCGTAACACCGCCCTTATCCGACGGTTATTCATCTACCTCAGCAGTGACGCCAGCTCCGCTGCCATGCGGCTGGCGTGACGCCAGTGACTTCTGCTGCTTGTAGCTCAGCGCCGCTTCCGGAACCGGGCTCACTTTCCCCGTTTCCAGCCAGTTACGCAGGCGATTGGCATCAGCAAAATGGGTGAATTTGCCAAACGCATCCAATACCACCAGCGACACCGGGCGTCCACCGATCACCGTACGCATCACCAGACAGTGGCCTGCCTGATTGGTAAAACCGGTCTTGGTCAACTGAATATTCCAGTCCGGACGATAAATCAGATGGTTGGTGTTACGAAACGGCAGTGTGTAAGACGGGTGGGTAAACACGGCGGTTTTTTCATGCGTGGTACTGAGTTGGCTTAACAGCGGATACTGTTTGGACGCAATCAGCAACTTGGTCAAATCACGTGCGGTAGACACATTACTGGTTGAGAGCCCGGTCGGTTCCACATAGTAGGTATGCATCATGCCAAGCGAACGCGCTTTGGCGTTCATCGCAGTGATAAACGCTTGATACCCGCCACGGTAGTGATGCGCCAGGCTAGCAGCAGCACGGTTTTCCGACGACATCAACGCCAGCAACAGCATATCGTGGCGGCTGATTTCACTGCCCAGACGCACGCGGGAATACACCCCTTGCATCTCTTTGGTATGGCTGATATCAACGGAAATCAGCTCGTCCAGCGGTTGATTGGCATCCAGAACCACCATGGCGGTCATCAGTTTCGTCACAGAGGCAATCGGTACGACCACATCCGGATTACTGGAATAGAGCACCTCGTTATTACGCATATCCACCACCATCGCACTGCCGGAGGCAATCTCCTGACGGGATGGGGCATGCTGTGTCACAGGTGTTTTAGCCACGGCCTGTGCTGCAAAACACACAGGGGCGGAAAGCAACAGCAGGCTTACAACGGAAAGCCGAAATTTTTTATTCATTATTCAATAGCTTAAACAGTGTACTGTTAACTGAAAAAAAAGAACGACGCATTATAATGCGCCGACGGATCGCACGCACTCCGCCTGTCTTAAAAGCTTTGTGACAAAGTTTGACAGCCGTATCCCAACGGGTGCCCGGTTGTCATCGATAAGTGGATAACCGATACTGCCCACCGCTGATGACTCCATGAAGATAAGGATGGCGCCGTGTCTGACAAGGAACTCTTACCCCAAAAGGAACACTCCACCCATAAGGAACACTCCACCGGCAATGAACCGCGCACCGGCTTTCAACGCCCAGTGCTGACACTGCCTAATCAGGCTGACAAATTGTTGCTGCACTCCTGCTGTGCGCCGTGTTCAGGCGAAGTGATGGAAGCTATCACCGCGTCTGGTATCCAGTACACTATTTTCTTTTATAACCCGAATATTCACCCGCAGCGCGAATATCTGATCCGCAAGGAAGAAAACATGCGTTTTGCCGAAAAACAAGGTATTCCGTTTGTCGATGCGGATTACGACAGCGATAACTGGTTTGAACGCGCTAAAGGCATGGAATGGGAACCAGAACGTGGTATTCGCTGCACCCTATGTTTCGACATGCGTTTTGAGCGCACCGCGTTGTACGCACACGAGCACGGCTTTTCGGTTATTTCCAGCTCGTTAGGTATTTCCCGCTGGAAGAACATGCAACAGATCAATCAGTGCGGTGTCACCGCCGCCAGTCGCTATCCGGGCATGACCTACTGGGACTACAACTGGCGTAAAGGCGGTGGCTCAGCCCGCATGATTGACATCAGCAAACGCGAGCGTTTCTACCAGCAGGAATACTGTGGGTGTATCTACTCGCTGCGTGATACCAATAAACACCGCAAGGCGCAGGGCCGCGATATCATCCGCATCGGTACGCTGTATTACGGCGACAACGCGGCCTCCGACAACGACGCCACCGCCGATAAAGACCAGGGCGATAGGGGCTGATAGCCCCGGCTCGTGGAACAGGTGGTGTCACGCTCTATTGGGTGACGCCACTTAATATCCCAGTAGTTGACGGTAGGAGCGGGTTTCGATGCTGTCCATCTGTAACCCCAGCCGTAATGCGCAATCCTGGCAATGTTCACCCAGAATATCGAGTTCTGTTTCGTCTTCCGTCATGCAGGATATTTCGACGAAATGACCCAACGACTCAATATAATCCAGCGTGATGTGAAACCGGTCGAGAAAATAGATGCTACGGGTTTTATTCACTTCAAATATAGGCAAAAAACCCAGCGTTCTCAGCATACTGTCTGTCATATCGAATGATTCTACGTTGACGGCTTCACAACGGCCAGTACGCGGACCTTTCACAATCCATAGCTTAATCCCGGATGGTGCCATACGGCGTAACAGCATACTGATATTTTGCTGACCTAGCTTCTTTTCCGCTGAATCATAATAAATATCATGTTCCTTATTTTCGAATACGAACGATTCAGGATGATGACTGAATAATTTTTCACGAAAAGCGATAATATCCTGAATGCGAAATTTCAATTCAACTTCATATTTCCCTCTAAAATGCTCGTGCACTTTTTTTCTCCGCTTATCGGTTCTCTCTGATCGTCTCCTTATTTGGCAAATACCTACAAGCAGGACAACAGACGATCAGCTTATGTAATATTAATCATCAGATAGATTATTATGCTAACTTTTATTCAGGCTGTCAGCGGTATAGCTAATGGTTCTCAATTATCACGCCGCCAACCGCCCTGCACTCTACCTATCTGGAATCGTATCACCTGGATATTGCTCCGGATAACGACGCGTGAGTTGCGCCAGCCTTCATTGGCATGATGTGCTGAAATAAGCACCACAAGCAAAAAGCACAGTGTGCGTTCACCATGCTGAAAAAAGAGAACGGATTAAACAGAAACGCCATCTATTCCTTACCAGAAAAACCAGTCTTCCATTTTCCATCATGGCTGGCTGGCAAAATGAATCTCATTGCGTCAGACGATCTACCGTTACCGGTTATCGTAACGATAAAAACCAGTCGCTGTTTTCACTTACCCCACGTAACCATGAATCCTGTCACCCTCCCATGTGGAATGTGGATCGTCGTATTTTTCATCACTATTTTCTCTATTTCACCCCGTCATTATTACAAATCTTGCTTTTTGATACTCATGTATAGATACGAAAGCATAATAATTCAATCTGCCATCACGCATTTTGCCGATCAGGAAGAGATATTGTTGTAAATTTTCTTTTCACAGCCCGGCTTCACGAATAAAACGTCATCGCGTGGTAAGGGGCCTGACGGCAGCGCGCCAGCCGTGACGCCAAATCACCAACATGCGCCTCCAGTTGGTGACCGTCAGGGTCGAGAAAATAGAGCGAGTCGCCTTCACTGCGGTTATCTTTCCACTCTGTAACGCCCGCATCACGCAGACGCTGGCAAAACAACGAAAAATTATCGGCAGAAAGGCTGAATGCATAGTGGGTATAGCCCGCGGCGATATCGCCACGTGTCGGTTCCAGTGACAAGCAAAGCCATAATCCCGGTAATGACAGATACGCGCCCGTAGCCCACTCGGCCTCCAGTCGCAACCCCAGCAAATGGTGGTAGAACGCCAGGCTGCGCGGTAAATCGCACACCGATAATGTCAAATGATTGAATCCGGATAACATCAACAACCTCGCGCCTTTCAGGCCAATGCATAAACGAGCAGGTAAGGCACACAGGTTACGACGCTCAGGATGGCACAGCAAGGCATCCTTTAGCGGATGCTGTCGATAACCCGTGCGATATCGGCCGAGGTCGTCAGCGCACGAATCTGGCTAAACAGCTCGCTGGCGTCGTCATACTCTTTACGCAGATAGCCCAGCCACTGCTTGATTCGCGCAACGTGATACAAACCGGTGTCGCCTTGTTTCTCCAGTCGCACGTATTTCTGTAGCAATTGCACCACTTCCGCCCACGGCATACGTGCCTCGCGATACTTGATGACCCGGCTCAGGTTAGGCACATTGAGCGCGCCACGGCCAATCATCACCGCATCACAACCGGTCACGGCCATACAATCCTGTGCGCTTTGCCAGTCCCAGATTTCTCCGTTGGCGATAACGGGAATACGCAGACGTTGGCGGATTTCTCCTATCGCCGCCCAGTTGATGCGCTCTGCCCGATACCCATCCTCTTTCGTGCGCCCATGCACCACCAGCTCACTGGCCCCCGCCTGTGCTACCGCATCGGCAATCTCGAACTGGCGCTCGCCAGAATCCCAGCCTAAGCGCACTTTTACCGTCACCGGCAGCGATAGCGGCACCGCGTCACGCATCGCTTTGGCAGCCTGGTAGATCAGCTCGGGGTCTTTGAGCAAGGTGGCTCCGCCGCCACTGCCGTTAACCAGTTTCGATGGGCAACCACAGTTGAGATCAACCCCCCAGGAACCGAGTTCCACCGCCCGGGCGGCATTTTCTGCCAGCCACTGCGGGTACTGACCGAGCAGTTGTACCCGTACCCGGGTGCCGGATGGGGTACGACTACCGTGGCGCAATTCCGGGCACAGGCGATAAAACGCTTTTACCGGCAGGCGGCTATCCACCACCCGCAAAAATTCGGTGATGCACAGATCGTAATCATTCACTTCGGTGAGTAATTCCCGCACCAGGGAATCCAGCACCCCTTCCATCGGGGCCAGTAAAACGCGCATAACTCGACTCATCATAAAAAAGGCACGTCATGGTACTGTCGGCGGGAGAAACTGTCGACGGGGAGAAAGCATCGACAGGAAAAACGGTGTCACAGCGGGGTGATTGAACGAGCGGGAAAGCCGGAACCCTCCCGCTATGGTGTTAGTATTGCTGTAGTACTGGCATTACTGGCGGATATCGACCTGATAAAAAATGTGTTTACCGAACGGGTCGATTTCGTATCCGCTTACCGTGTTGCGCACCGGCTCAAAGATCGTCGAGTGCGCAATCATCACCGCCGGTGCCTGCTCATGCATCATGAACTGCGCCTGACGGTATAACGCCACGCGTTTCTGGTGATCCTGCTCGGCACGCGCTTCGGTAATCAAGGTATCAAACGGCGGGTAACACCACTTAGATGAGTTCGACCCACCATTGGCGGAAGGACAGGTAAATAGCGGGCCGAAGAAATTATCCGGGTCGCCGGTCGCGGTAGTCCAGCCCATCAGCGCCGCCTGATGCTCACCGCTTTTCACCCGCTTCAGGTATTCGCCCCACTCGTAACTGACGATATTCGCTTTCACCCCCACCTGCGCCCAGTCGGCCTGAATCATTTCCGCCATGCGGCGTGCGTTCGGGTTATACGGCCGCTGTACCGGCATCGCCCACAGGTCGATAGTGGTGCCTTGCGCCATACCGGCTTCTTTTAGCAGCGCTCTGGCTTTTTCCGGGTCGTATGGGTAATCCTCAAGATCAGACGCGGCGCTCCATACGCCAGGCGGCAGCAAATTTTTCGCCGCCGTCCCGGTGCCCTGGAATACCGCCTCGATAATCGCTGGTTTGTTGATAGCCATCGTCAATGCCTGACGTACTTTGAGGTTATCCAGCGGTGGTTTTTGGGTATTAAATGCCAAAAAACCGATGTTCAGCCCGGCTTTTTGCATCAGGGTAATGTCTTTATTGCTCTTCATGTCTGCCAGTTCAGCCGGGTTGGGAAACGGCATCACCTGACATTCATTCTTACGCAGCTTGGCATAACGCACCGAGGCATCCGGTGTGATGCTAAAAACCAGCCTGTCCAGTTTAGCTTTACCCTGCCAGTAGTCCGCAAATGCCTGATACAGAATGCGGGAATCTTTCTGGTACTGCACCAGTTGGAACGGGCCGGTGCCGATAGGCTCCAGATCCACTTTCTCTGGTGTACCGACTTTCAGCATCTGCTCGGCGTATTCAGCAGACAGGATTGAGGCGAAATACCAGGCCAGATCGGCCAAAAACGGTGCCTCCGCATGGCTTAAGGTAAAACGTACCGTGTGGTCATCGAGCTTGTCGATAGCAGTAATCAGGCTGCGAAACGACAGGCTTTCGAAGTTGGCATAGGTGCCGCCGGACACCTTGTGGTAAGGGTTATTGGGATCACGCTGGCGTTGAAAAGAGAAAATCACGTCGTCGGCGTTGAAATCACGACTCGGGGTAAACTGGGCGTTGTGATGGAATTTCACCCCTTTACGCAGATGAAAGATGTATTGCGTGCCATCCGGGCTTACTTCCCAGCTTTCCGCCAGACTCGGCACCAGTTCAGTGGTGCCGACCTTGAAATCCACCAGCCGGTTATAAATCGGCACCGCGCTGGCATCCACGCTGGTCCCGGAGGTATACAACTGCGGGTTAAAGTTCTCCGGTGAACCTTCTGAGCAGTACACCAGGGTTTTGGCGCATGCCATCTGTGTCACCGTCAGCGTCATCGCCGCCAGTGCGATGCGTGTGAGTGTGTTTTTCATCCCCATCCTCGCTTTTTATTGACTTCCAGGTAGCTCGCTGAGTACAACGAAGCCTTTGATTATGGTTGAAAACAATACCGAACCTTCCATGGGGTTTACCAATAAGGATCCGTTATGAACGATAACCTGACGCGTCAGTTGACCGACCGTTTCTACCGCTATCTGGCTGTCACCAGCCAGAGCAACGCCGCCGCGACCACGCTGCCGAGCACGTCAGGCCAAATGGCGATGGCCCAGTTGCTGGCAGACGAGCTGCACACACTGGGGCTGAGCCAGATAGAGTGCGACGAGCATGCCATCGTCACTGCGGTGAAACCGGGCAATACCCCATCTGCGCCACGCATTGGTTTTATTACCCATATTGATACCGTAGATGTCGGCCTGTCACCGGATATTCACCCGCAAACCTTACGTTTTACCGGCGAGGACCTGTGCCTGAACCCGGAACAGGATATTTGGTTGCGCGTTGGCGAGCACCCGGAGATTCTGCCCTATCGCGATCAGGACATTATTTTCAGCGACGGCACCAGTGTGCTGGGAGCGGACAACAAAGCCGCCGTTACCGTGGTGATGACACTGCTGGAAAATCTGCCTGATGACCAGCCACATGGTGACATTGTCGTCGCGTTCGTGCCGGACGAAGAAATTGGTTTGCGGGGCGCTAAAGCGCTGGATCTGACGCGTTTCAACGTCGATTTCGCCTACACCATTGATTGCTGCGAATTGGGCGAAGTGGTGTACGAGAATTTTAATGCGGCGTCGGCGGAAATCCGCTTTACCGGTGTGACCGCCCACCCGATGTCGGCCAAAGGCGTGCTGGTTAACCCTATTCTGATGGCGCACGATTTCATCAGCCAGTTTGATCGCCAGCAGGCCCCGGAACACACCGAAGGGCGGGAGGGATACGTCTGGTTTAACGACATTCACGCCAACGCCAACGAAGCGGTGCTGAAAGCCTCGATCCGTGATTTCGATCTGACCGGGTTTGCACAACGCAAACAGCAGATACGCGATGTCACGGCAGAGATTACCGCCCGCTATCCAGCCGGTCAGGTCAACTGCACCATCGCTGATATCTACAGCAACATCAGCAACGCGTTAGGGGATGACCGGCGGGCGCTTGACCTGCTGTTCGCCGCCATGAGCGCACTGTCGATTACCCCGAACGTGATTCCGATGCGCGGCGGCACCGACGGCGCGGCACTGTCGGCCAAAGGCATTCTGACACCAAACTTTTTTACCGGCGCGCACAACTTTCACTCACGCTTCGAGTTTCTGCCGGTGCCGTCGTTCGTTAAATCGTATCAGGTGGCATTGACGCTATGCCAGCTTGCCGCACAACAGCCATCAGTCTGAGTTGTGCTGACGTAGCGCCGACGGCGTGATGCCGTATTCAGCGCGAAAACGCTGGCTGAAATGACTGGCGGAGCTAAACCCGCAGGCCAGCGCGATATCGGTAATCGAACGGCGGCTGTGACGCAGCCACTGTTCCGCCTGCGCCAGACGGCGTTTCATCACATACTGATGCGGTGCCATCCCCTCACTCTGGCGGAACATGCGTGAGAAGTGAAACTCGCTCAGCCCGGCTTCCATCGCCAAATCCGCCAGGGTGAGCGGTTCCCCCAGTTGGGCGTCAATCCGTGCTTTTACCCGCCGTAACACCGCTGGTGCCAGCCCACCGCGACTGCCCGGCGTCTGCCACTGCAACTGACTGTATTGACGCAACATATGCAGCATCACCATCGTTGATGCAGAACTCAGCATCATCTGACTGGCGGGGTCATCCCAGTTACCGGTCAGCAAAAAATGGCGATACAGTGCTTCCAGTGCCGGGTCGGCGACAAAAATGCGCTCATCCAGTTGGATAGACGCCGGGCTGCGATCCCAGGTCTGTTCCGCCAGTTGGCGCAGGTGCTGATCGGTACAGTAAAAGTGGGCAAAACGCAGGCTACCGCGAATATCCCAGGTGGACTGACTCTCTTGTGGCATCAGGCAAAAACGTCCCGGCGCACCACCGTTAAACCACCCATCCGGACGCTTGTGGTAGCTTTCGTACCCATCTTGCACGTACATACTGAAGGTGTGATGACGGGTATTTTCCAGCGTGACCCGATCGTGACTATTCTGCCAGACCGCCAGTTGCACCTGATTCTCCAGCGTCACGGTTTCCTGCAACCGGGTTTTATAATGTTGTAACACCTCAAACGCGTCGTACTGGCTCATCTGTCACCCTGAAAAACATCCCTCTCTGGCTAACAGAGTAAAACAAGCGTTCACGATTAGGAATGGATCTTTCCGTGTCGATACGCCTCGCATGTCTTTTTTGTCCTAAACGCGGATGTCCAGAATAACAGACCCGATACGGGCAGGCGCGACGCCTCATATCATGACGTCATAACGATAGGGTTAACCGGTCTTCATCATCGCGATGTGTAGGCTTTCGGTGTACGCTGATGCAGGATATTACGCTACAAACGACCAGCGTAAAGGCCGCGGCCTCCAGGTACGTGGGCAGACGTTGTTCCCACAAAAAGCCGTAAATTAACGCGAACAGGGTTTCAAACAAAATCATCTGACCAACCAGCGTGAGCGGCAATAAACGGCTCATCTGATTCCAGAACAGATTACCGACAATCGAGGCCAACACCGCCACTCCGATAGATACGCCAGCGAACTGCGCCCAGTCGATATTGCTATGGTTACTGGTGTTAAGGATGATGGCGACGGGTATCAAGACCAGCGACTGCACGCCGGTAACAATACCCATCAACAGATTCCAGTCGTGACCCGAAACTGGTGCCACCCGTGTCAGCCAGCGACTGTTACCTACCGCGAAGCTACTCCACGATACCAACGCGCCCAGTGCGCACAACAGACCGACCACTTGCGATCCCCGCGCGGTGGACACCGATGGCCCCAGTGCTTGCCAACCGATGCACAGGGCACCGGCTGCACACATCAGCAAAGACGGTAATAGTCTGCGCAGTGGAACCGCACCCTGATCGCGGCTACCGATCAGCGTCACCACCACCGGCATAAAGCCGATCACCAAAGACGTGATGGCGATACCTGCCATCTGCACCGCGCTGGACAGAAGAATGTAATACAGGGTGTTACCCGCCATTGACAGCCAACCCAGTGCGACCCATTCACGGCGTGTCAGTCGCCGCACCAGAGACGACCAGCGCGGGACCAGTAATATCAACGAAATCACTCCATACGCGGCATAGCGGCCGATGGCTATCTGCAACGGACTAAACGTACGCACCAGTTCCGGTGCCAGAAAAACCAGTCCCCATAGCGCGCCAGCTCCCATGCCACACGCCACACCTGCTACTGTTTTTTTGCTATCCACTCTACCGCTCTCTCCCCTATTGCTGACGAGAGAGTATCGCTCAAGGTATACCGCAATGCTTGACTAAGACTCGCGTACTTTAGGCCCAGACTCCTGCAACTGCTGCCGAAACACTGCCGGCGTCAACCCTGTCGCTTTACGCATAGCCCGGGTCAAGGCGCTTTGGTCAGCATAACCGCCGCGGTAGGCAATCTCAGCGATGGGCAGATTAGTTGTCGCCAGCCAATGCTGCACCCTGCCCAGCCGTACATGCGCCAGCCAGGCATGTGGCGTGTTATCCAGCTCGTTTCGGAATACAGCATGCAGTCGACTGACGCTCATCCCCACCTGTTGCGCCATGAACTCGATGGTCCAGTCCAGAAAGGGGTCGCTGTCAATAGCCGATATCAATCCTGCCAACCGTGAGCGCGGCGGCAACCCCTGACCAGTCAGCGCATCTAACAACAACGGCGTCCACAGTTGAATCCGCGATATCGGCACCCTCCCCTTGACCAGCATACCGCCCATATAGTCGATCAGATGGTTAGCTTCCGGGGCGAGCTTCAGGAACCGGCATGATGCCAGATAATCCTCTACCCAAGGCTCCAGATGACTGGACTCAAGATCCACAATCAAGAACTGGTTTTCCCCATGGCTTTGCTGTGCATGAGGGAAATCTCTGTCAACATAGGCGGCCAGTCGGCGATCCAACTGCGCACTTTGTCCTGAGATATCGATATTCAGCGAACCTGACAGCGGTAAAACTAACTGCGCATGTTCGTGACGATGGGGCGACTCCAGCGCACCGTAGCCGCGAATGGACAGCATGAAAGCACCAGGTACGAACATCTCTTACCACCTCACCACTACGTTCTGCTGATATATGAATGGACTACTCATCGAGATAAGCCAACACCGTCGTCTGCACAAAATAAAAAACCGCAGGATTCTGCTACTCACCGCAACCTGCTGACAGCCAGCCTCTCGGCAATGCCGGATAATGAGCGCCTGTGTAGGGTCTGGAGTATAACAATGAATAGCCTGCTTTATAGCGCCGTCGTGCTGATCTGGGGGACTACCTGGATAGCCATCAGTTTGCAGCATGGTAACGTACCACCAGAAGTGTCGATTTTCTGGCGTTTTGCCAGCGCCTCGACGCTGCTGATGGCACTGTTGATCCTGACGCGTCGCCTGCGTCCGTTGAGTGGACGTGCGCATGTATTGTGCATGGCGCAGGGGGCGACCGTCTTCGGCCTTAATTTCTTCTGTTTTTATCATGCCGTCGCCTGGATCCCGAGCGGGTTGGAATCGGTGATTTTTTCGATGGCGGTGCTGTTTAACGCCTTCAACAGTCGGCTGTTTTTCGGCACCCGGCTCAGCCGTAATGTGATGATCGCTGCCCCGCTGGGGCTGGCCGGTATTCTCCTGCTGTTCTGGCACGATCTGTTGCGTCTTAACAGCAGCCCACAACTGCTATGGGGCGTCGGTTTGAGTCTGCTGGGGACGTACGGTTTCTCTCTTGGCAATATGATCAGTGCCCGTCATCAGCACAGCGGCCGGGACATTATGACGACCAACGCCTGGGGAATGTTGTACGGGGCGCTGGCGATGGGGCTGATAGCGTTGATGCTAGGTTACCGCTTCACGCCGGAATTCTCGCTGCAATATCTCGGCTCGCTGTTTTACCTGTCGCTGTTTGGTTCGGTGATTGGGTTTGGCGCTTACTTTGCGCTGGTCGGGCGGATCGGTGCCAGTCAGGCGGCGTATGCGACCTTGCTGTTTCCGTTGGTGGCGCTTTCGGTCTCCACGCTGTACGAAGGATACGTGTGGCACAGTAATGCGGTGCTGGGGTTATTGCTGATTCTGGCGGGCAATGCAGTGATGTTTTATCGCCCCCGGCCACAGCCGGAGGCAAAAACTGCCATCTAGTCGATTATTGCGCGTTGGCAGGCTTATTACGCGGTGGGCGACGGCGAGCAGGTTGCCCTTCCGGACGGCCTGCCGGGCGAGCTCCGCCGTCACGACGTGGCTGAAGCGGACGATCGCCTTGTGGACGAGCAGTCGCTCTTTCACCTTGTGGGCGATCCCCCTGGCGTGGTGCGCCGCCCCGGCCACCCTGACGGCCGTTCTGGATCGGCTCAGCCTTGATGGTTGGGTCCGGTTCGTAACCCGGGATGGCGATGCGCGGGATCTCCCGCTTCAGCAGACGTTCGATATCGCGCAGCAGCTTGTGTTCATCGACGCACACCAGCGACAACGCTTCGCCAGTCGATGCCGCTCGCCCGGTACGACCAATGCGGTGCACATAATCTTCCGGTACATTCGGCAGTTCGTAGTTCACCACGTGCGGCAACTGATCGATATCCAGCCCACGCGCGGCGATATCGGTCGCCACCAACACACGGATGTCGCCGTCTTTGAAATTCGCCAGAGCACGGGTACGCGCCCCCTGGCTCTTGTTGCCGTGGATAGCCGCAGCGGTGATGCCGTCTTTATTCAGCAGTTCCGCCAGATGGTTAGCACCGTGCTTGGTACGGGTAAATACCAGTACCTGCTGCCAGTTGTGCTTGCCGATCAGGTGCGACAACAGCTCACGTTTGCGTTTCTTATCAACAAAATGCACGTGTTGCGTCACCAACTCAGACGGGGTATTGCGACGCACCACTTCCACTGAGGCCGGATTGGTAAGCAGCTTGCCAGCCAGTTCCTTAATCTCGTCGGAAAAAGTCGCCGAAAACAGCAGATTCTGCCGTTTAGGCGGTAACTTCGCCAGTACACGGCGAATATCATGGATAAAGCCCATATCCAGCATACGGTCGGCTTCATCCAGTACCAGAATCTCTACCTGCGACAGGTCAACCGCGTTCTGGTGCTCCAAATCCAGCAGACGCCCAGGGGTGGCGATCAGAATATCGACGCCGCCGCGCAGCTTCATCATCTGCGGATTAATGCTGACGCCGCCGAATACCACCAGTGAGCGCAAGCGCAGATATTTGCTGTACGCCTGAACGTTTTCGCCGATCTGCGCCGCCAGCTCACGGGTTGGCGTCAGGATCAGCGCCCGCACCGGGCGACGGCCTTTCGCCAGTACCGGGCTTTCGTTCAGCAGTTGCAGCAGCGGCAGGGTGAAACCGGCGGTTTTACCGGTACCGGTCTGGGCGCTAGCCATCAGATCGCGCCCTTCCAGCACAACCGGAATCGCCTGACTCTGAACCGGCGTCGGCTCACGGTAGCCCTGCTCTTCCACAGCGCGCAAAATATCGGCACTCAGACCGAGGGATTGAAAAGACATAACGAGAACAACTCCAGAGTCACCCTACCCGGTATCTACCGGTGCAGTTTTTAGGGTGATGACAGATGGGTTCCGCGTCGCTTCGGCTTGTATGCCGCACAACGCCGACTCCAGATGAATGGGCACAAACTACGGTGCATGACTGCCTGCGATTGTAACAGGAAATCGCTTGTCTGAGGAATTTTTATCTGTCGATCACATTTTATCCTCTGCATTGTGCGCAAAATAGTTTTGCTCTTTATGGATATCAATTAGTTACTGATTATAAAGCCCATTCATCCACCGTAGCGTCCGTGAAGGGGGTATCAAACCGCCCCGTCGGCAGTCAGCATGCGGCAAACGGTTGAATGAGCGATTATTCTTACAGTGATGCCATCGTCCAGTGGGAGAGGCCATCCCGCGCTCGATGGGCACACTCAGGACGCAAGAGCACATCGGGAGCGCTATGAATAAGAAAACAGGGCTGTGGCTGGCACTGGCGGTCGTGAGTATCGCAGCCGTCGGTTACGGTCTGGTGCAGCATCGTCATCAGCAAAATACGCCGTTAACGCTGTACGGCAATGTGGATATCCGCAGTGTTAATCTCGGTTTCAGGGTGGGTGGACGCCTGGCGGCACTCAATGTGGATGAGGGTGATGTCGTTCAGCCCGGACAACAATTAGCCAGGCTGGACAGCGCGCCGTTGCAAAACGCGCTGCAACAGGCGAAAGCCAGCGTCGCCAACGCACAAGCGCAACTGGCGCTATTACAGGCAGGCTACCGCAGCGAAGAAATCGCGCAGGTACGCTCTCAGGTAGAGCAGGCACAAGCCGCCTACGACTACGCCAACCGTTTCTACCAGCGACAGCAGGGATTGTGGAAGCAACACACCCTCGCCGACAACGCACTGGAAGACGCCCGCTCGACACGCAATCAGGCTCAGGCGACATTACAGGCTGCGCGAGAAAAACTCAGCCAGTATCAACGTGGTAACCGACCGCAGGAAATTGCTGCCGCCGAGGCCGCACTGGCGCAAGCGCAAGCCGCCGAAGCACAGGCACAACTCAATGTGCAGGATACCCATCTGTATGCGCCCTCCCCCGGCGTGATCCTCACCCGTGCAGCCGAAGTCGGCAGTATGCTGAATGCGGGCAGCACCGTCTTTACTCTATCGCTGACCCACCCGGTGTGGATTCGCGCTTACGTCAGTGAACCGCAGTTAGGGCGTGCCGCACCGGGGGCAAACGTGCTGATTTACACCGACAGCCGTCCGGGACGCCCTTATCATGGCCGTATCGGCTTCGTCTCACCCAGTGCTGAATTTACGCCCAAGAGTGTTGAAACCACGGCACTTCGCACCGATCTGGTATACCGGCTGCGTATTATCGTGAACGATGCAGACGACGGCTTGCGTCAGGGAATGCCGGTCACACTCACGCTGGAACAGGATAACGCCTCACATGACCAGTGATGTACCGCTTATCCACCTTGATGCGCTGGAAAAACGCTTCGCTGGCCGGGAAAAACCAGCGCTGGCGCAACTGAGTGCGGATATTCGCGCCGGGGCGGTCACCGGGCTGGTGGGGCCAGACGGGGCGGGAAAAACCACGCTATTGCGCATGCTGGCCGGGTTGCTGACGCCCAGCGCAGGCACTATTCGGGTGATGGGACTCGACCCGATAGCCGATGATCGCCAGCTACACGCCCGACTGGGCTACATGCCGCAGAAATTTGGTCTGTACGAAGACCTCACGGTGATGGAAAACCTGACGCTGTACGCCGACCTGCGGGGCATTACCGGTGATATCCGGCGTGCCACGTTTGAGCGTCTGTTGCAGTTTACCGATCTCACCCGTTTTACCACCCGGCTGGCTGGCAAACTCTCTGGTGGTATGAAGCAAAAGCTCGGGTTGGCCTGCACGCTGTTGGGGCAACCCAACGTGCTGCTGCTGGATGAGCCAGGCGTCGGTGTCGACCCCATCTCCCGTCGCGAGCTGTGGCGCATGGTGCACGAGCTGGCGGATGATGGCATGCTGATTCTGTGGAGCACCTCTTATCTGGATGAGGCGGAACAGTGCCGCGATGTACTGCTACTCAACGACGGCGAACTGCTCTACCGGGGTGCGCCCGCCGACCTGACGCAACAGATGGCGGGCCGCTGCATTCTGCTTGACCAGCCGGACAGTAACCACCGTCGCCTGCTGCAACAGGCATTGCGCCAGCCACAGGTGAGCGATGGGGTGATTCAGGGGCGCTACGTGCGGCTGATTCTCAAACCACAGGCAGACCGCGACGCCTTACTGCATGCCCTCAGCCTGCCACCTGATCGGGTACAAAATACCGCGCCACGTTTTGAGGATGCCTTTATTGACCTGCTGGGAGGCGGCCCCAGCGCCACCTCGTCACTGGCGGCGATTTTGCCGCAACTGGATACCCATCGCCGGGAAACGGTGATCGAAGCGCGCAACCTGACAAAAAAATTCGGTGATTTTGCCGCCACCGACCAGGTGAATTTTCAGGTTCGTCGTGGTGAAATCTTCGGTTTGCTGGGGCCAAACGGTGCCGGTAAATCCACCACCTTTCGTATGATGTGCGGCCTGCTGACACCCACCGATGGTCAGGCGCTGGTGCTGGGTATGGATCTCAAAACTGGCTCCGGGCGAGCACGCCAGCACCTCGGTTATATGGCGCAAAAATTTTCGCTCTACGGCAACCTGACGGTAGAACAGAACCTGCGCTTTTTCTCCGGTGTCTACGGCCTGAGCGGCCGACGTCAGCAGGAAAAAGTGAACAGCATGGCGCAGGCGTTCAATTTCCATCCCATTTTCCAGCAAACACCCGATTCGCTGCCGCTGGGTTTTCGCCAGCGGCTGGCGCTGGCCTGCGCGTTAATGCACGAACCGGATATCCTGTTTCTTGACGAACCCACCTCCGGCGTCGACCCGTTCACCCGACGGGAGTTCTGGCAGCATATCAACGGCATGGTGGACAAAGGCGTGACCGTCATGGTCACCACCCATTTTATGGATGAAGCCGAATACTGCGACCGTATCGGGTTGGTATACCGGGGACGGCTTATTGCCAGCGGCACACCGGACGATCTCAAGCAGCAGGCGGCCTGCGACGACACGCCGGAGCCAACCATGGAACAGGCGTTTATCACGCTGGTACAGGCTTACGACCGGGAGGTGACGCATGCCGCAAGACCTTGATGAACAGCACCTTGATAACCAGCACCGTGATAAAAAACGCCTTAACGATCAACGTTTTTCCTGGCGACGGCTGCGCGCGCTGTGTCTGAAAGAAACCCGCCAGATCCTGCGCGACCCCAGCAGCGCACTGATTGCCTTCGTCATTCCTTTGTTGCTGCTGTTTATTTTCGGTTATGGCATCAACCTCGACTCCAGCCGTTTGAACGTCGGCGTGTTGATGGAGCAGCACAGCGCCGAAGCCAATAGTCTGGCGCGCGCCTTTACCGGTTCACCCTTTTTGGCCGTCACCCTGAGCGACAACCGCCCGGCGCTGATAGAGAAGATGCAAGCCGGGCAAATTCGCGGCTTAATCGTGATCCCTGCCGACTTCGCTACTCGTCTGGCGCGGCCACAAGACTCGGCCCCGATTCAGGTGATCACCGATGGCAGCGAACCTAATACGGCGCAGTTCGTACAGGGCTACGCCCAGGGGGTATGGCAACTTTGGCAGCAGCAATACGCGCAAGACAACGGCAGCCATTACCAACCGCTGATTGACGTACAGACACGCTATTGGTTCAACGCTGCCGCCATCAGCCGCCATTTCATCATTCCCGGTGCCATCACCATCATCATGACGGTGATCGGCGCTATTCTGACCTCACTGGTGATCGCCCGCGAGTGGGAACGGGGCACCATGGAGGCATTATTATCAACCCAGGTCACCCGCGCCGAATTGCTGCTCACCAAATTGCTCCCCTACTACGTGCTGGGCATGATTGCCATGGTGCTGTGCGTGGTGGTGGCGGTATTTGTACTCGGCGTACCGTATCGTGGTTCGCTGTGGCTACTGTTTGGCATGAGCAGTTTGTTTCTCGCCAGCACGCTGGGTATGGGGTTGCTGATTTCCACGCTGACACGCAACCAGTTTAATGCCGCGATGGTGGCGCTTAACGCGGCGTTTTTGCCCGCGGTGATGCTGTCCGGGTTTATCTTTGAAATTCACAGCATGCCGGTGCTGGTACAGGCGGTATCGTACCTGATCCCCGCACGCTATTTCGTCAGCACACTGCAAACCCTGTTTTTAGCCGGGAACATCGGCAGTGTATTGCTGATGAATCTGTTGTTTTTGATGACATCGGCGGTGTTTTTCATCGGACTGACCGCCTGGAAAACCCGACGTCGGCTCGATTAGATCCGACGCACAACCAGGGACAGTGACGCCCAGAGCAGCACGGAGGGAAAAGCGTATGTTGCATCGCCTGTGGACGCTAATCCGCAAAGAGCTTCAATCATTACTGCGCGAACCACAGACTCGCGCCATTTTGGTATTACCGGTACTGTTACAGGTGCTGTTGTTCCCGTTCGCCGCTACGCTGGACGTCACCGACGCCACCATCGCCATTTACAGCGAAGATAACGGCGCTGCTTCCGTCGAGCTGACGCAGCGTTTCGCCAGCGCCAGCGCGTTTTCGCAGGTCATCCTGTTGCACAGCCCGCAGGCAATCGCCCCCACGCTTGATGACCAGCGAGCTCTGCTGCTGGTGCGCTTTCCCGCTGATTTCTCACGCCAACTGGCAAACGGTTCGCCGACCAGCCTCCAACTGTTACTTGACGGACGCCACTCCAACAGTGCCCAAATTGCTGCCCGCTATATTCAACAAATCGTGCAGGACTACCAGCAGGAGCTTATTAACGCCCCGACGCTGACGCACCAAAGTCACCTGGTGATCCGTCACTGGTATAACCCGAATCTGGACTACAAGTGGTTTGTAGTACCATCGCTGGTGGCGTTGATCACCACCATTGGCGTCCTGATCGTCACCGCGCTGTCGGTGGCCCGTGAGCGGGAACAAGGGACGCTGGAGCAGTTGCTGGTGTCACCACTTTCTACCGGGCAAATTTTTGTTGGTAAAGCGGTACCGGCGCTGATTGTCGCCACCGTGCAGGCCAGTATCGTGCTGGCTGCCGGTATCCTGGCTTACCGCATTCCGTTTTCCGGTTCGCTCTTGTTGTTCTATCTCAGCATGTTGGTATACGGGTTATCGCTGGTGGGGTTTGGGCTGTTGATTTCCGCGCTCTGCTCGACCCAACAGCAGGCCTTCATCGGCGTATTTGTTTTCGTGATGCCAGCTATCCTGCTCTCCGGCTATGTCTCTCCGGTTGAGAACATGCCGATATGGCTGCAACAGCTCACCTGGGCCAACCCGGTGCGCCACTTCACCGACATCACCAAACAGATCTATCTGAAAAACGCCAGCCTGAGCATCATCTGGCATGGTTTATGGCCGCTACTGACCATTACTGCGACCACGGGCAGCGCGGCTTATGCGTTATTCAGGCACAAGATAGGATAGCGGTGAGCGAATCGTTTGCCTCTGGCGTCAGCGACGACTTGCCAAATCCTGACTACACTGATTTTCAGCTACTTGGGAACGAGGGAAAGCCATGGGTACCGTTTCGCAATCGCCATTGGGGATTTCTTTCACTGTCCTCACTATCAATACCCATAAAGGGTTCAGCGCACTCAATCGCCGTTTTATTTTGCCTGAACTGCGTGATGCCGTACGTTCGGTGTCCGCCGATATCGTGTGCTTGCAAGAGGTGTTAGGCCGCCACTCTACCCATCCGCTACAAGTGGAGCATTGGCCGGATACCCCACACTACGAATTTCTGGCGGAAACCATGTGGAATGATTACGCCTATGGCCGCAACGCTATCTACCCGGAAGGCGATCACGGTAACGCTGTGTTGTCCCACTTCCCCATTTTTAGCTACCGCAATCTGGACGTATCGGTATCAGATAAGGCCAAACGCGGTATTCTGCATTGTGTGCTGAAAGTACCCAACCGGGATGTGCATATCCATGTCGTGTGTGTACACCTGGGGCTGACCGCCTCACACCGGCGGCAGCAACTCTCGCTGCTGTGTGACCTGCTTGCCACCCTGCCTGCTGACGCGCCGTTGATTGTCGCCGGGGACTTCAATGACTGGCAGATGAAAGCCAGCGCCATACTCAAGCGCCGCGCCGGGCTGGAGGAGGTGTTCAGTCAACATTTTGGCAAACCGCCCCGCACCTTCCCTGCCCGTTTCCCGCTGCTGCGACTTGACCGTATCTACGTGCGTAACGCCAAGACCAGTGTACCCAAGCTACTGCCGTCCAAACCCTGGGCGCATTTATCCGACCATGCGCCGCTGGCGGTGGAGATCCATTTGTGAGAACCGAATGGCGCGACGGTAATCACATTGAATTGCTGGTAAATGGTGACGAATACTACCCCAGTGTGTTTGAGGCTATCCGCCAGGCCCGCAATCGGGTCGTGCTGGAGACATTTATCTGGTTTGAAGACAAAGTAGGCTACGCATTACGGGAGGTACTGATTGCCGCAGCGCAACGCGGTGTCAGCGTGGACGCCACCGCCGATGGCTACGGTTCACACGACCTGTCGCCCGATTTTCTGGCGCCGATGGTAGAAGCCGGGGTGCGTTTTCATTTTTACGACCCGCGCCCCCGCCTGTTCGGCCTGATGCGCACCAATCTGTTCCGTCGGCTACACCGCAAGCTGGTGGTGGTGGACGGTCACACCGCCTGGATAGGCGGCATCAATTATTCCGCCGACCACCTGAGTGATTACGGCCCGGAAGCTAAACAAGACTACGCGGTGAAAGTACGAGGCCCAGTGGTGGATGACATCTACCGTTTTATGCTGGCGGCACTGGTCCATGATGAAGAACCATATCTCTGGTGGCGGCGACGTTTTCGCCGCCCGGTGCGTAACCCACATCCCGGTAACGCACAAGCGCTGTTTGTCTGGCGCGACAATGGCCTGCATCGCCGCGATGTCGAACGACAATATTTGCTGATGCTGCGGCGTGCCAAACGCGAAGTGGTGATTGCCAATGCCTACTTTTTCCCCGGTTATCGGTTACTGCGGGCGATGCGCAAAGCCGCACGGCGGCATGTGCGGGTACGGTTGATTATTCAGGGGCAACCAGACATGCCTATCGTGCTGTTCGGCGCGCGCTTGCTCTACCCCTGGCTGGTGAAGGCCGGGGTGGATATTTACGAATACCGCCGCCAGCCATTGCACAGCAAAGTGGCGTTGCAAGATGAGTATTGGTCCACCATCGGTTCCAGCAATCTCGACCCGCTCAGTCTGGCGCTCAATCTGGAGGCGAATCTGTTCATCAACGATCGGGGGTTCAACCAGCAATTACGCGATAATCTGCACCAGTTGATACATGAAGACTGTGTGCAGGTTGACCCGACACAGCTACCGGCGCGCTCGTCCTGGCAAGTGTTGAAAAACGTGGTGGTGTTCCATTTTTTGAAACGCTTCCCATCAATGGTCGGCTGGTTACCGGCGCATAGCCCACAGTTAACTCAGGTGGGACACACATCGGCGGATGACAGCGAAAAGAAATGAAAAACACTAACAGAGCAATTTGCCCCGTTGGACTACTGATACCTTTTAAATATCAGACAAGAGTTGTATATCAGACAAGGGTTTTTCTGGCGTAAAAACTGTGCTGAGGCGGGCGACTTCGCCGGATGCGCGGCAGGGAAGCCGCGCAAGCCCGTGCCGCGTATGGAACGCGTCACGGGCGGTCCGAACAGCGAAGTCGAATGCCGAAGGAACCGCGTAGCGGCACACCATTTTGCAACGCAAAATGGAACAGCGCTTGCGCTGGCCCGCAAGGGTGAACCCGTCAGGGTTCATAGTTTAGCCCACCAGCCAGTGGTCAAGGAGAGGCGGCGCTTGAGCCTCTCATTGTCGTGCGTGCGGTGAAGTGGCAAAGAAACCACTCCGTTTATCCCGCACGAAATCATTCACTGACCAGACAAACTTCACCGTTCATAAAACAATCCGGTTGTTTGTTAACAACCTCAACGACGGCTACCGAACAAACGCAACAGCATCAGGAACAGGTTGATGAAATCCAGATACAGCGTCAGCGCACCCATGATCGAGTACTTACGGAAGTTATCCTTGTCATCAACCGACAGCTCTTCACCGATGTTTTTCAGTTTCTGTGTGTCATACGCCGTCAGGCCGACAAACACCAGCACACCGATGTAAGTGATGGCAAGTTGCAGTCCTTCACTCTTCAGCCAGAAATTCACCAGGGTCGCCAACAGGATACCAATCAGCGCCATAAACAGCATGCTACCCAGACCGGTCAGGTCACGCTTGGTGACATACCCGTACAGACTCATGGCACCGAACATCCCGGCCGTTATCACAAACGTACTGGCAATAGACTCACCGGAATACACGATGAAAATACTGGATAGCGTCAGGCCCGTCAGTGCGGAGTACAGCATGAACAACGTGGTAGCGACACCACCGCTCAGGCGATGCACCATGCCGGACAGCACAAACACTAGCCCCAGTTGGGCGATCACCAGTCCATAAAAAGTAATTTTGCTGGAAAACACCAGCTGCAACACCGCCGGGGTATTGGCGGCATACCAAGAGACAAACGCCGTCAGCAGCAAACCACAGGTCATCCAGCCATAGACCTGCGCCATATAGGTTTGCAGACCCGTGCTGGCTTGTTGAACAATGGAACCGTTAGAACGTGGAAATCGATCCATGATGCAACCTTTGCATGAGAAGTGAAACACAACAGGCTTACGCCCACCTGACTTTCAGCTTAACACAAAACCACGCGCACGACGGGTAACACTTTCTCAACAAAGATCGTAATTCCTGCAAAACGGGACACTGCACGGCAAGCATTCGCACGACCGTCAGCACGCCCGCCTGACACACCGGTTTCCCACAGGCTGCGGTTAGTCGAGCCGATGCGCCCGTCCTGCCACCGTCAGATTGACACCACAGCCCACAGCAATCTCTTCCCGACTCACGCTTTTCAGCTCGATTACCTGTTCGCCTTGCGTCATGCGCAGACGTAGCGTAGAGACAAATCCGGCAAACTCAATGCCGGTCACCACCGCCTGCGGCATTGCATGAGGCTCAGCCAGCGTGACCTGAATCTGTTCCGGGCGCAACATGATACGCGCCACCCCGGCAGACTGATTATCATCTACCGCCACATCTCCCAACGCACAGGCGGCACGCCCCCCATTAAGCTGTGCGGGCAACACCAGCGTATCGCCCAGAAACGCGGCGATACCTTCATCCGCCGGGCGCAGGTACAGCGACTGCGGCGACCCTACCTGCACCAACCGTCCCTGACGCATTACCGCGACCTGATCGGCAAACGACAACGCCTCGGCCTGATCATGGGTGACCAGAATGGACGCTACACCGGCCTCCGCCAGCAGCGCCGACACCGCCTGACGGGTAGCGGCGCGCAGGCCGGTATCCAACGCGGAAAACGGTTCATCCAGTAGCATCAATGCCGGGCGTTGCGACAAGGCGCGCGCCAACGCAACCCGCTGTTGCTGACCGCCGGACAGTTCATGTGGCCACAACGCCGCCAGCCGTGAGTCCAGCGACACCATTTCCATCAGCTCATCAATACGCCGCTGTTTGTCCTGCTTACTGCCTTCAAGTCCGAAACCAATATTCTGCGCCACGGTAAAATGCGGAAACAGCGCGCCATCCTGTGGCACAAAGCCGATACCACGCAGGTGCGCAGGCACCCACTGATCCGCATCGGCCACAACGCGTGTTTGCAAACGCACGGTGCCTTTATCGGGCGCTTCAAAACCGGCGATGATACGCAGCAGCGTGGTTTTACCGGAACCAGAAGGGCCGACAATCGCCGTGCGGCTGCCCGGTGCGACCTGCAAGTCGATGCCGTCGAGCACCGTAACGGCGTTAAACGATTTACCGATGCCATAAAGTTCGAGCGTATTCATAAGCCTGCCGTGCGTTTCGATTGGGAATAAAGCAACCAGGTCAGAGGGAGCGACAGCACCACCATAATCAGCGCATAAGGTGCGGCCGCCATATAATCAATTTCACTGGTCAACGCCCAGAAACCGGTCGCCAGCGTGCGGGTACCGTTAGGTGCCAGTAGCAAGGTGGCGGTCAATTCGTTGGTCACCGCCAGAAACACCAGCGCCGCCCCGGCCGCCGCACCCGGTGCCGCCAGCCTGAGCGTAATGCGCCACAATGCACGCCCCGGTGAACATCCCAGACTGCGCGCCACGTTCTCCAGCTCAACCGGCGCTTGCGCAATGCCCGCGCGCAGGTTGATCAACGCCCGTGGCATGAACATCAACACATAGGCAAGCAGCAGGGTAAACTCGGTCTGATACAGTGGCCGCAACGTATGGATGGTGACCGTCACCAGCGCCAGTGCGACGACAATGCCCGGCAACGCGCTGGTCACGTAATTACACCCTTCCAGCAGGCGATACAGTCGTGAGGGATAACGAACCGACAGCCAGGCCATCGGGAATGCGCACAGCGTGACCAACACAGCACCGCTGACACCCAGCCACAGAGTCTGACGCAGCGCGGGCCACAGTTCGTCATTACGCCATACCTCTATGCCGCCAAGCCACAGCCAGCGGGCCAGCGTCATCAAGGGGACACCCAGCGCCAGCGTGGTTAACGCCAGCGGCAGTAATCCGTACATCAACGCCGCCGAGGACGACAGCCGCCAGGGGGTCTGACTGCGGGCGCTACCGGAACCCACGCGCGCATAGCGCGCACGCCCACGCGTCAGGGCTTCCAGTGATAACAGTCCCAGACAGCACAGCACCAGCACGCCCGCCAGCATGTTTGCCGCCAGGCCGTTAAACGTCGACTGGAACTGCTCGAAAATCGCGGTGGTGAAGGTGTCAAAGCGGATCATGGCGTACAGGCCGTATTCCGCCAGCAGGTGTAACGCAATCAGCAGCGAGCCGCCCCATATCGCCAGCCGCAGTTGCGGCAGCACCACACGAAAAAAAACGCGCCAGGGTCTGGCACCCAGCGAGGTCGCCACATCTTCCAGACTGGGATCAAGCCGACGCAGTACCGCTGCCGCCGGCAGATAAATAAACGGGAAATAGGCGAGCACCGACAGAAACACGCCTGCCGCCAGGCCATTCATGCCAGGCAGCAGGCTGATCCAGGCGTAACTCTGGACAAAGGCGGGCACCGCCAGTGGTGCGGTCAGTAACAGCGACCACACCCGACGCCCCGGCAACGTGGTACGTTCGGTCAACCAGGCTAACGCTACCCCAAACAACGTGCACAGCGGCAACGTAACCGCCACCAGCAACACGGTATTGAGCAGCAGTTCCCCAACCCGGGGCCGGAACACCAGCGTCTTTACTGTTTCCCAGCCCGTAGTAAAGGTTACCCCCACGACGAAACCCAACGGCAATAACGCCAGCAGTGACAACAGTAGTGCCATCAGCGCCATACTGCCGCCCGCTATCCGGTACGGCTTCGCCCCCGAACGCGCTGGTTGTGGCATTCCCACACCAGCGACTTTCCATTCCACATCGGCCATCGGTCTTATTGGACTCCCGCCCTATACTGACGTATTACAGCAGACCGGCTTCGGTCATCAGCTCAACCACTTTCTTGCCGTTGAGTTTGGCAGCGTCCACGGCGGGAGCCTGCAAGTCTTTCAGCGGAACCAGTTTCGGGTTGGAAGCGGCATTGACGCCCACAGCGTATTCAAACGCGGTATTGGTGCGCAGCACTTCCTGACCTTTCTTGCCGGTAATCCACTTCATGAATGCCTGAGCTTGTTCTTTATGCTTGCTCGATGCCAGCACACCGCCGCCAGAGATGCTGACGAACGCCCCCGGATCCTGATGCTTGAAGTAGTACAAACGGATATTTTTACTGTTTTCGCCGGTTTTCGCGCCATCGACAAACGGGTAGTAATGATAGATAACGCCGCTGTCTACCTGACCGGCATTCACCGCTTTCATCACCGTGCTGTTGCCTTTATAGGCCGTGAAGTTGGTTTTCATCGCCTTCAGCCAGTCCAGCGTTGCTTTCTCGCCTTTTAGCTCCAGCATCGCGCTGACAATCGCCTGAAAGTCCGCGCCCGACGGAGACGCCGCCCAGCGCCCTTTCCATTCTGGTTTCGCCAGATCCATCAATGATTTCGGTAATTGTGCTTCGGTCAGTTTTTCCGGGTTGTAAACAAATACCGTCGAACGGGCAGCGATACCAATCCAACGTCCGTGGGATGGGCGATACTGCGGCTCCACCTGCGCCAGCGTGTCGGCATCCAGCGGAGCGAACAGGTTCGCGTTATCCACCAGCACCATCGACGGCGAGTTTTCCGTCAAAAATACGTCAGCCGGTGACGCACTGCCTTCCTGCACCAGCTGGTTACCCAACTCGCTGTCGCCGCCGTTACGCAGCGTCACTTTAATACCGGTATCCTGAGTGAAGCCATCTACCCAGGATTTCACCAGGTTTTCATGCTGTGCGTTGTAAATCACAATACCTGCCTCCTCCGCCTGTACGCCGAAGGACAGTCCCATCATCAGGGAAGACGCCAGCAATGTGGCGGGGAACAGGGAAGCTATACGCCGTTTCATACCATTATCCTTTTTCACTGTATGGCAATTAACTGTATGACAATAAAAGCGAATCAGGCGAAAAATCGCCGCGGCTCATTATCGTTGCATAAAAATAGAAATAAAAATGATTCTTATTAATTATTATTCGAACACTACGGTGATGCAACATTTATAAGCGGCTGCTTTTTATCATTTTTATTCCAGTGGTGAAATCATATCGCGGGCAATGGTGTAGCGGCGGCAATCAATCCTCCGCTGCCACCACTTACGACCAGCGTTCTGCCGCCTGTCGATCGCTATCACGGGCATCGACCCAACGGTCGCCATCCTGCGTGGCTTCCCGTTTCCAGAACGGTGCACGCGTTTTGAGGTAATCCATGATGAATTGCGCTGCATCAAACGACGCCTGACGGTGGGCACCGCTGACGCCGACAAACACTATCTCGTCACCGGGGAAAAGCGCACCGACACGGTGGATCAGGCTGACACGCTGAATCGGCCAGCGCTCACGTGCCACCTCGACAATCTCAGCCAGCGCTTTTTCCGTCATCCCCGGATAATGTTCCAGGGTTAGCGCACTGACGTTATCCCCCAGATTGTGGTTACGCACTTTGCCGGTGAACGTGACGACGGCACCGTCTGTATCGTTGGTTGCCAGCCAGCTGTACTCGTCGCCTACGCTGAACGGTTCCTGTCCTACCCGAATACGTGTGTCCATGTCAGCCTCCGGTAACCGGCGGGAAAAACGCCACTTCGTCGCCATCGGTCAGCGGATGCGTCATCGCCACCAGCGACTGGTTAACCGCCGCCAGTAGTTTGCCGTCTTCCAGCGCCAGCGCCCAGCGGTCGCCACGTTCACACAGCGCCTGACGCAGCGATGCCACATCCTGATAGTCGGCAGGCAGGGATAACCGGTCAATACCGGTGAGCTCGCGCACCTGCGCGAAAAATAACACCGTAATCATGATGCCTCCGCCTTAAAGTCACCGGATTTACCCCCGCTTTTCGCCAACAGCCGTACCGGCCCTATCACCATGTCTTTCTGCACCGCTTTACACATATCGTAGATGGTCAACGCCGCAACCGAGGCAGCAGTCAGTGCTTCCATCTCCACCCCGGTCTTACCCGTTAACCGGCACAGGGACTCGATACGCACCCGGTTATGTTCCGGCTGCGCTTCCAATTCAACGGCAACTTTACTGAGCAATAGCGGGTGGCACAGTGGGATTAACTCCCAGGTGCGTTTGGCAGCCTGAATGCCGGCGATACGGGCGGTGGCGAAAACATCGCCTTTATGATGCTTGCCGTCGATAATCATCGACAGCGTATGCGGCGCCATTTCCACAAAGGCTTCGGCACGCGCTTCACGCACGGTCTCTGCCTTGTCGGAAACATCCACCATCGCCGCTTCACCGGCGGCATTAATGTGGGTCAGTTGTGACATAACAGCTTACTTTTTCAGGTGAGGATAGAGGTTACAGGGTTTCTGGCGCGCATCCAGTTGCTCGCGAATAATCCGCTCCCAGGCGGTACGACAGGCTTTGGTCGACCCTGGCATCGCAAAAATCGCCGTCTGGTTAGCCATACCGGCAATGGCACGCGACTGGATAGTCGCGGTGCCGATCTCTTCATAGGACACCATGCGGAACAGTTCGCCAAATCCTTCGATTTCGCAGTCAAACAACACGCGGATAGCTTCCGGCGCGAGATCGCCAGTGGTAAAGCCGGTACCACCGTTAATCAGAATCACCTGCACATCCTCGCGGGCTATCCAGGCAGATACCTGTGCACGGATGTGATAGAGGTTCTCACTGACAATCGCGCTGCCCGCCAGATGGTGCCCATCATGCTGCAATGCTTCGCGCAGATAATCGCCAGACGTGTCGTCGTCGGCCGTACGGCGGGAGGATATCGTCATCACCGCCACACGCAGAGGAATAAACTCACTGCTGACCTTGCTCATAAATACTCCGTAACGGTATGCGTGATACCGTATTGCTCGGCCGCTTAGCCGCCAATAAAGGAAAGATTCGGGGTAATGCCGCTGTCGCCATCATGCAGAAAATGCGACTGTCGCTTGCTGCCAAGACCGCCGGAAATACGCAATTTCAGCGCCTCCAGTTGCTCGTCATCCATCAGCAAATCGCGCAGTGGAATGCCCTGCTCGCCGAACAGGCACAGGTGCAGGTTGCCGATGGCCGAGACCCGCAGGCGATTGCAGCTCTGACAAAAGTCTTTTTCATACGGCATGATTAGCCCCACCTCACCCTGATAGTCCGGGTGCGAAAACACCTGCGCCGGGCCATCGCTGCGCGAGCGAGCCTGCTGTTGCCAGCCCTGCTGCAACAAACGCTCGCGAATCACCTGCCCGGAAACGTGGTGACGGCGGAACATCTCCCGCCCTTCACCGGTTTCCATCAGTTCGATAAAGCGCAGTTGGATAGGCCGGGTGCGGATCCATTCCAGAAAGGTGTGCAGGCTGTTGTCGTTAACATCACGCATCAGTACGGTGTTGATTTTCACCCGCTGGAATCCGTTAGCGAAAGCCGCATCGATGCCGTCCATCACCTGACGGAATTTGTCCTGCCCGGTAATGGCGTGAAACGCCCGGGCATCCAGACTGTCGACACTGACATTGAGCGCCGTCAGTCCGGCGTCGCGCCAGCTCGCCACATCCCGCGCCAGCCGGTAGCCATTAGTGGTCACCGCCAGCGTACGGATAGCCGGGTTTTCACGAATCGCAGCGATAATGTCGACAAAATCCCGTCGTAAAGAGGGTTCGCCACCGGTCAGGCGTACCTTTTCTGTGCCCAGTTCGGCAAACGCCCGGCCAACACGGCGGATTTCATTCAACGACAAAAAACGATGAGGGGTCGCGCCATTGGGCTGATAGCCGTCCGGCAGACAATAAGTGCAGCGGAAATTACAGACATCCGTTATCGACAGACGCAAATAGTAAAACTTGCGCGCAAACGCATCGGTCAGTTGACTCACCATAAACACCTTTCCAAATACGGGAGATGCGGGCATTTCTACCCTGCACCCTGGTGACCCTCAGGTCACGGCCAGGGAACCCTATTCGCGCTGACTCTCGAACGTAGGTTCCAAGGCTAGGAGTTTGATTTCCCGGCATCGAACACCGATGTCGGATAACCGTGATTACTTCATGAAGTCTATCGCCAAATCAAGCCATCCGTCACTGAAAATGCGGTATATAATCTTGTATATAGCGGATTTCATTCACTATTTTCACGCTCAGCATAGCGGAAATCCGATCAATTTTTCTGACCTGTATCATGGTATGACCGATATCCTCTACTCCCATCGGAGTAAACCGCCTCCCAATGGCGACAGGTTGTCCAGTTAACACAAGACGCCCGCGATGCTACCGCGGGCGTCTTGTGATCATGCTGAGACCAATGCCAATTAAGGCATGTGACTCATGGTTAGTGGGTTTTCAGCCCGGCAGCCGTCATCAGCAGGCGAAATACCGTTGCGACCACACCGAGTGCGAGCACACTGGCTCCCCATAACACGACCATCCATAACAGCCGCCGCCATAGCGATGGCGCGTTTGTCCCCGCCATCAGTGGTATCCCTCCTCCGGCCGTACCTTTCCCCGGAAAACGTAGTAACTCCAGAAGGTATACCCCAGAATAACCGGGATGATCAGCAGTGCGCCAAACAGCATAAATCCCTGGCTCTGCGGTGGCGCAGCCGCGTCCCACAGGGTCAATCGCGGTGGAATGATCATCGGCCACAGGCTGATACCCAGCCCGGTGAAACCGAGGAAGATAAGCCCCAACGTCAACAGGAAAGGCGCGTAATGTGCCTGGCGGCGAACGCCACGCACAATACCTGCCGCACACAACACCACCAAAATCGGAACCGGCAGGAACCAAAACAGATTGGGCAGCGAAAACCAGCGCTGCGCAATGGCAGGATGAGCCAGCGGCGTCCACACGCTGATGACGCCAATAACCACCAGCAACAGCGCCACCAGCGACGGTGCCAACGCTGACATACGGCTATGCAGCGACTGCCCGGTTTTCATGATAAGCCAGGTACAGCCCAGCAGCGCATACGCCACCACCAGCCCGACGCCGCAAAACAGCGAAAACGGTGTCAGCCAGCCGAATACCGGGCCGGAGAAATGGCGATCGGTCACCTCAAAGCCATTGAGCACCGCCCCGACGGTCACCCCCTGAAAAAAGGTCGCCACCACCGATCCCCACAGGAAGGCGCGGTCCCAAAACGGACGGTGTGACGGCGTCGCTTTGAAGCGAAACTCGAAGGCCACGCCGCGAAAAATCAGCCCCACCAGCATCAACGTCAACGGGATGGTCAGCGCATCGACGATCACCGCGTAAGCCAGTGGAAAGGCACCAAACAACCCCGCCCCGCCGAGCACCAGCCAGGTTTCGTTGCCATCCCACACCGGGGCGACGGTATTCACCATCACATCCCGGTCAGCTGGGTTCCGGTGAGTCAGAAATAAAATGCCGATACCCAGATCAAAACCGTCCATCACGATATACATCAGGGTGGCGAAAATAATGATGGCGAACCAGACAACAGAAAGCTCAATACCCATGTTATTTCCCCTCTCCCAACAAATCCTGCGCCGCCGATAACGGTCGCGCTGGTGTCTGCGCCAGTCCCGGTTCACCGTTGGGCGCACCCTCTCCCGGTCGCGGTCCTTTTTTAATCAAGCGCACCAGATAGGCATACCCCACGCCAAATACCGACAGGTACACCACAATAAATAGCAGCAAACTCACACTCATCTGCAGGTCGCCGTGTGCCGATACCGCCTCACGGGTGCGTTGCAGGCCGTAAACCACCCACGGCTGGCGGCCGACTTCGGTAGTGAACCAACCGGCCAGAATGGCGACTAACCCCGACGGCCCCATCAGCAGGGTGAACCACAAAAACGGCCGCGACTGATACAAACGCTGACGCCAGCGCAGCCACAACCCCAGAACACCCAGCAGGATCATCAGCATTCCCAAACCGACCATGATGCGAAACGACCAAAACACCACCGGCGAGTTGGGCCGTTCGTCTTTAGGGAAGCTCTTCAATGCCGGGACCTGTTTATCCAGACTGTGGGTCAGGATCAGGCTCCCCAGATAAGGAATTTCCAGCGCATAGCGGGTGGTTTCACGTTCCATATCCGGCCAGCCCACCAAAATCAGCGGCGTCGGTTCGCCGGGTGGGTTATCCCAGTGGCCTTCAATCGCGGCAATTTTAGCGGGCTGGTATTTCAGTGTATTCAGACCATGCATATCGCCCAGCAACGCCTGAACGGGGGCGACAATCAACGCCATCCAGAGCGCCATCGACAACATTTTGCGAATCGCCGGGGTATCGTTGTGCCGCAACAAATGCCAGGCGGCAGACGCACCGACAAAAAAGGCGCTGGCAAGAAATGCCGCCGTCGCCATATGCATCAGTCGGTACGGGAAAGAGGGATTGAAAATAACCGCCAGCCAGTCTACCGGCACCACCACACCGTTATGAATTTCGTGCCCCTGCGGGGTCTGCATCCAACTGTTGGAGGCGAGGATCCAGAACGTGGACATGATCGTACCGAGTGCCACCATGCACGTCGCGAAAAAGTGCAACCCCGGCCCGACCCGCTGCCAGCCAAACAACATGACGCCGAGAAAACCGGCTTCCAAAAAGAATGCGGTCAGCACCTCGTAGGTCAACAATGGGCCGGTAATGCTGCCAGCAAACTGCGAAAAACCGCTCCAGTTGGTACCAAACTGGTAGGCCATCACCAGACCGGACACCACACCCATACCAAAGTTAACGGCAAAGATTTTCGACCAGAAATGGTAGAGATCACGGTAGTCGCGGTTTCTGGTTTTCAGCCACAACCCTTCCAGCACAGCCAGAAAACTGGCCAGCCCAATAGTGATGGCGGGAAAAATGATATGGAAGGATACCGTGAACGCAAACTGTATCCTTGCCAGATGAAATGCATCGAGTCCAAACATGCCTTACCCCTGGACTGTTATCAGCCCTGCTATCGTTTTACTTGTCGGCTGGCACGCAGGCCAGAATCAGGAAACAGCGCCGACGTGCGCCGATGATATACGCGCGGGAAATATCGCGCCGAGGCGAGATACCACCGGCACTGATCTTAAAATGGGCAGGAGTGAATGGGTATAAACAGTCTGCGTTATTTAGACTATAACAGTTTGAACATCATTGAATTATTTCATTATCAATCAACAATAAAATCAAATGATAATTTTTAAAGTCCTTTGAAAACAAATGAATGGTAAATATCGATAGAGATATAACAGAATAATTTATTACAAATTAAATCAGGAAAGAATATATTCCCCCTTCGGTATCGTTGCCTGTCTGATGTCCAGCCAGCCTGTTCACCACCAGACGTTGCAGTATTCGCGGTACGGTTTGCCGCGAGCCGGGCAGATGCCCTTTACCCTGTTGATAACCAGCGCTGAAATTTTCTGTTGGCGCTTATGCAGCTTTGGGCAAAGATGTGGTATATAACCGCTACTTTTTAGGGTAGATAACCGGAATATAAGGGCAGGTATGGGCAATCGCACGTTGGCGGAGCTGGGTAGCGTGGTCGCGCTGGGTGGCGGCCATGGACTGGGGCGCGTGATGTCATCGCTCTCTTTTCTCGGCTCGCGGCTGACAGGCATTGTCACCACCACCGACAATGGCGGCTCTACCGGGCGCATTCGCCGCTCGGAAGGCGGTATTGCCTGGGGCGACACCCGTAACTGCCTTAATCAGCTGATCACCACCCCCAGTGTCGCCTCCGCCATGTTTGAATACCGCTTCAACGGCAACGGCGAGCTATCCGGCCACAACCTGGGTAATTTGATGCTCAAAGCGATGGATCACCTCAGCGTGCGTCCACTGGAAGCCATCAACCTGATACGCAATCTGCTTAACGTCGACGCGCTCTTGATCCCAATGTCAGAGCAGCCGGTTGACCTGATGGCGATTGATGCGCAAGGCAACCCGGTGTACGGCGAAGTGGCGGTCGATCAACTCGCCGCACTGCCGCAAGACCTGATGCTCTATCCGAGCGCACCGGCCACACAGGAAGCGTTGACAGCGATAGCCGAAGCAGACCTGATCCTGATTGGGCCCGGCAGCTTTCTCACCAGCCTGATGCCGCCTTTACTGCTGACCGATCTGGCTCAATCGCTGCACAACGCACGTGCGCCGGTGGTCTATATCGGTAATCTGGGGACTGAACAAAGCCAGATAGCCACCCGTCTGACACTGGCCCAAAAGCTGCAACTCATCGAAAGCAAGATCAACCGGCGCATCATCGATGCCGTTGTTGTCGCTCCCCAAACCGATACCCACGGCGTGAACGACCGCCTGATTATCCGACAGCCGCTGGGGGCACACGATGTCCCTCACCACCACGATCGCCAATTGCTGCAGGCCGCGTTAGAGCAGGCCGTGCAAGCGTTGGGGCTATGTCCGGCTTAAGGTTCAACCCTCAGCCACGGCGTATGGGTCACCCCCACTAGCAGCCCCTCAGGGCTGAGGAAGCGGGTGACCGTCTGCCCCCAGGGTTCCAGTCGGTTATCCACCAGCAATGGGTAACCCTGTTGTTTGATTGCCTCGGTCGCCGCCCCGATATCCGCCACTTCCAGTTCCATCCAGCCTTGCGGAATCGGATAGGTTGACGGCCAGCTGTCGGTACCAAAGCAGGACTGGCTCGCCTGTGCCAGCGGCCATAATGCAAAGTGCTTCACACCGTCCAACGTATCGCAGGTCAGGTAGGCGTCATTACCTTCCATCGGTTTTATCGGCAGATTCAACAAGGTCTGATAGAACGTCTGACTGGTCGGCACCGACACCGTTATTGGCCCAAAGCCAGCGACGAACAGGACATCGACACCAGAAAGCGGCACATCGGGGATCGTATTTTTCATCACGCTATCACTCTTGTATTCAGCAGTATCGCGTCACGCCGCTGGCAACGCATGCCAACAGCACCAACGCAGTCAGGATGCCGCAATAAACTGTTCGCGCAGCGCATGGATTTCGTCGCGCAGACGGGCGGCCTCTTCAAACTCCAGATTCTGTGCATGGGTCAGCATCTGGCTTTCCAGCTCACGGATTTTCTGATCCAACGCTTTCGGCGACAGTTGCTGATACCGGGCCGCCGGTTCCGCCGCTTTCTTGCCGCGACCTTTGCCCTTGCCGTTAACAGACTGACCAATCTGCAAAATGTCGCCAATCTTCTTGTTCAGCCCCTGCGGCACAATGCCATGCTGCTCATTGTAGGCCTGCTGTTTCTCACGGCGGCGTTGGGTTTCATTGATGGCGCGCTCCATCGACGGCGTAATCCTGTCGGCGTACAAAATCGCCTTGCCGTTAAGGTTACGTGCCGCACGGCCAATGGTCTGAATCAGCGACCGCTCCGAGCGCAGGAAGCCTTCTTTGTCGGCGTCCAGAATCGCCACCAGCGACACTTCCGGCATGTCCAGCCCTTCACGCAGCAGGTTGATCCCCACCAACACGTCGAATTCGCCCAGTCGCAAATCACGGATGATTTCTACCCGCTCCACGGTATCGATATCCGAGTGCAGGTAGCGTACCCGCTCGCCGTGCTCTTCCAGATACTCGGTCAGGTCCTCCGCCATACGTTTAGTCAGGGTGGTGACCAGCACTCGCTCGTTAATGACCGCCCGCTTGCGGATTTCCGACAGTAAATCGTCCACCTGCGTGGTGACCGGGCGCACTTCCAGCACCGGGTCCAGCAGGCCGGTCGGCCGCACCACCTGATCGATTATCTCGCCGCCAGATTTTTCCAGTTCGTAATTACCCGGCGTCGCTGAGACATAAATGGTCTGCGGTGCCAGCGCTTCGAATTCCTCAAACTTCATCGGCCGGTTATCCAGCGCCGAGGGTAAGCGAAACCCGTATTCCACCAGCGTTTCTTTACGCGCCCGGTCACCACGATACATGCCCCCCAGTTGCGGGATAGTCACGTGGGATTCGTCAATCACCAGCAGCCCATCGGCGGGCAGGTAATCAAACAAGGTTGGCGGCGGTTCGCCGGGGCCGCGTCCAGACAGAAAGCGGGAGTAGTTTTCAATGCCGGAGCAATACCCCAGCTCATTCATCATTTCCAAATCGAAGGTGGTGCGCTGCGCCAGCCGCTGCTCTTCCAACAGTTTATTGTTGGCCAGCAACACCTGACGGCGTTCTGCCAGTTCGACCTTGATCTCTTCCATCGCCTGCAAAATGCGTTCGCGTGGCGTCACATAGTGGGTTTTCGGGTAAATGGTGTAACGCGGTACGGTTTGCACGATGTGGCCGGTGAGCGGGTCAAACAGCGACAGCCGCTCCACTTCTTCGTCAAACAACTCGACCCGCAGCGCTATCTCATCGGATTCCGCCGGAAAAATATCGATGACCTCACCGCGAACCCGGAAGGTGCCACGGCTAAAGGCCTGATCGTTACGGGAATATTGCAACTCCGCCAGCCGACGCAAAATAGCGCGCTGATCAATCAGCATGCCTTGCGTCAGGTGCAACATCATCTTCAGGTAGAGGTCCGGATCGCCCAGACCGTAAATGGCCGATACCGACGCCACCACCACCACGTCACGCCGCTCCAGCAAGGCCTTAGTCGCAGACAACCGCATCTGCTCGATATGTTCGTTAACCGAGGCGTCCTTCTCGATAAAGGTATCGGAGCTCGGCACGTAGGCTTCAGGCTGGTAGTAATCGTAGTAGGACACGAAATACTCCACCGCGTTGTCCGGAAAAAACTCCTTCATTTCGCCATACAACTGCGCGGCCAGGGTTTTATTCGGCGCCAGCACCATGGTCGGCCGGTTGAGGTCCGCAATCACGTTAGCGATGGTAAACGTCTTGCCGGAACCCGTTACCCCCAGCAACGTCTGATGCGCCAGGCCGTCTTCCAGCCCCTCTTTCAGACGACGTATCGCTTCAGGTTGGTCGCCTGCGGGCTTAAAGGCAGAATGCAGTTTGAACGCTTTACTCATGAACAAGACACCCGGATAAAAAACGGTTGGAATCACGCATCAGAGACGAGTCGGCATGACCCGCATCATCGACAGGAAAGGGATACGTCTAGTATGAAAACCCCCAGCCAGATTTGCCAGCCTCATATTACTGGATATAAAAACAGCATCAAGTAATTCTTAACCATTGACCACACACCAGCACGTGCCCTCGTTGACTAGCACAGAGTGATGTTGCTATCCAGCAAAAAATCTCGCATTTATCCCCAGAAATACTGTTTCTCAAATTATCTGCTACGACCAGTGCCGGTAATTTATTCAGCTCTGCCGCTCTGACATAAAAGTGACTTGATTTTAATTAATTTACTGATTTTAAAGTACTTCATAAAAAAGCGGAGTTTAGCACCAAACCCGGTGCAACCCGCGCCAGCTCTTGGCTGGCGCGTTTTTTCTAACCCTAATACACACAGTTATCCACAGAAATAGTGGATAACTCCCACAAGCGCCCGCGCCTCCTGTATTGGCGTCTTTCGTTACCTTGGTCCGTTAGAGACCGGCAAACGACTTTTAAACAAAATTTCCGTGTTTGACGTGCCGCTTATTATAAAAAAAAGTGCTAAATGACACAGACTTAGCAAAAAGAAAAACTGCTGGCCCAATGGTGCGGACAGCAGTTTTCAAGATGGTTTTTTCTATCAATTTCAATTAGAAACAGGGATAAAACCACGACTCATGCAACATTCACCTAACTTCGTTAACCTCTTAGTAAAGTGATGTTTAAGTAATCGCCAATATCCTGCTGAAACGGCTCGGATAAATACGGGATTTCGCCTAACAGGGGAGCCGGAAGGTTATCCTGCAACGTCTGCAAATAGGCCCCGTGATAACGCCCTGGCGGCTGCACGGCATTGGCAATCCACCCCGCCAGCCTGACACCGGCGTGCTGTACTGCCTGCGCGGTGAGCATGGCGTGATTGATGCACCCCAGTTTGACGCCGACGACCAAAATCACCGGTAGCGATTCTGCCTGCACCCAGTCGGCAAAGGTTTGCCGCCCGGCAAGCGGCGTAAACCAGCCGCCAGCGCCCTCTACCAAGACCCAGTTCGCCTGACGCTCAAGGTGGCGCAGGCCGTCGCTGAGGGTAGAAAAGGCAATCGGTCGATTTTCCTCTGCACTGACGATATGGGGCGACGTCGGCTCCATAAACGCCAACGGATTAACCGCTTCATAGGGCAGTGCCAGCGTGCTGTTGGCCTGTAGCTGCAAGGCATCGCTATTGCGGATGCCGTGTGGAGTTAGTTCACACCCGGACGCCACTGGCTTATAACCTGCGGTACGGTATCCGGCACGACGGGCAGCCTGCAACAGTGCCACACTGGCAACGGTTTTCCCCACTTCGGTATCGGTTCCGGTGACAAACCAGCGCTCAGTCACGGTGAATCACTCCAAAAATGCGTTGATAGGTGAGCGGATAGCCTTGTGGATGACGGCTATAATGCGCAGCCAACGCGGTCAGTTGCCGACGGCTCAAGCCGCGCGGCTCCCGCCCTTCCCGCAGCCAGGTCGCCCCTACGCCTTTGACGGAGCGCATCAGGTCCAGTACGTCGGGGAAATAGCATGTCGCGGGGGCTGGCGAGATATCGGCGTGGTAACGACGACAGGCTGAAACAATGGCTTCCAGCGACAAGAATCGATTAATACGCCGGGAACCATCCAGTCGCTGCCAGGCGTCATCCAGCTCGGCCAGCGTCCCCTGAGCCAGCGTACAAAAGGCAATCACCCCGCCGGGCCGGGTGACCCGATAAAGCTCGGCCAGACCAGCGGCAAAGTCATCACACCATTGCATCGCCATATTGCTAAAACTGATATCCACGCTGCCATCCGCCAGCGGCAAGTGCTCGATATCCCCCTGAAGGTAGTGTGTCGCCGCCTGACGCTGACGCGCCATCGCCAGCATATCCACGGACAGGTCCAGCGCCGTCACCCGTTTTCCGCTCGCCTGCCAGCGCGCACTGAAATAGCCAGTACCACAACCGGCATCCAGCAGTTCGCCGCCGCGATGTTCACCGACCAGCGCGATCAGGTGTTCACCGCTTTCACGTTGTAGCGCGGCAAAGCGGTCATACCGTGAAGCCGCCCGACCGAAAGCACGAGCGATCGCCTGCTTATGGGGGGACGCCACGTTCAACACCCCGTCAACCTGCGTCATGCAACACCTCCAGCAGTCTGTTGATGTCGTCAGGCTGATGACTGGCTGTCAGGGTAATGCGCAAGCGTGCCGTACCCGGAGGCACGGTGGGCGGCCGTATGGCGTTGACCCACAGCCCCGCGGAGCGCAATTGCTGCGACAGCGCCAGCGACCAGGCATTATCACCGACAATCAACGGTTGAATGGCGCTTTCTGATGCCAACAGGCGAAACGGCAGGCCAGCAGCCCCCTCACGAAAACGTCGGACATTCTGCGCCAGCGAATCACGCCGGGCCTCTCCATCATCGCCGCGAATCACTGCCAGCGCCGCTGACAGCGCACAGGCTTGCGCCGGTGGCATGGCAGTGCTGTATATCAGATGGCGGGCAAACTGTAGCAAGTATTCTGCAATCGACTGACTACACAGCACCGCCGCGCCGCTGACACCAAAGGCTTTGCCGAAGGTGACGATCAGCAACTCAGGTTTCACCCCTTGTTGAGCGCAACAGCCGCGCCCTTGCGCCCCCAGCGTGCCGATACCGTGGGCATCATCCACCATCAGCCAGGCGCGATGTGCGTGACAGCACTGGTGCAATGCCGCCAGCGGTGCCGTATCACCATCCATGCTGAATACCCCTTCGGTGACCACCAGCGTCTGCCCGCCAACCGGTTTTTCCAGCAATTGTTGCAGTGACTCCGGCTGATTATGGTGAAAGCGGCGTAGCGTCGCAGGCGACAGGCTGGCGGCCTCCAGTAACGAGGCATGGCTGAGGCGATCCGCCAGAATGCGGTCGCCCTCTGCCATCAGTGCGGTTATCACCGCCTGATTCGCCGCAAAACCGGAGATCATCAGCACAGCCCGGTCATATCCCAGCCAGTCCGCCAACTGTTGCTCCAGTTGCTGGTGTGCGGTGGTATACCCGGTCACGTGGCCGGAGCCGCCGCTGCCCACACCGAACTGCTGCGCCCCCTGCTGCCAGGCGCGCACTATCGCCGGATGCTGACTCAACCCCAGATAATCATTACAGGAAAAATTGAGATAGCGTTGTTGCTCGCGCACCAGCCAGCGACCGCTGCCGCCGTCATTGGCCAGACGCACCCGATAAGCGTCTTGCGCCTGCCGCTGTGCCAGCGCCTGATCGATCCGTTGCTGCCAGCTCATTTATACCGCCGCGTTGTAATATTGCTCAGTATCGGTATGCAGCAATTGCTCGGTCAGATGCTGCTGTTGCTGGTTATCGCCATATTCGGTTTGGGTTTGCTGCGGGTTAAGCCCCAGTTTGCGAAACAGCAACAGGTCCTTATCTTCTTTCGGGTTTGGCGTCGTCAGCAGTTTGCAGCCATAGAAAATGGAATTGGCACCCGCCATAAAACACATCGCCTGTGTCTGTTCGCTCATCTGTTCACGACCGGCGGACAGCCGCACATAAGACGTCGGCATCATGATGCGCGCCACCGCGATGGTGCGGATAAAATCGAACGGGTCCACATCGTCGTTTTCCGCCAGCGGCGTGCCCTTCACTTTCACCAACATGTTGATGGGGACACTCTCCGGCGGCGTCGGCAGATTGGCCAGTTGCACCAACAGGCCAGCACGGTCACGCACCGTTTCCCCCAGCCCGACAATCCCGCCGGAGCAGACTTTGATACCGGCGCCACGTACCTTATCCAGCGTATCGAGCCGTTCCTGATAGGTACGGGTAGTGATGATGTTGCCGTAAAACTCCGGCGAGGTGTCCAGATTGTGGTTGTAGAAATCAAGCCCAGCGGCCGCCAGCCGTTGGGCCTGATCGCCATGCAGCGTACCCAGCGTCATGCAGGTTTCCATACCCATCTCTTTCACGCCGCGCACCATTGATTCGAGATACGGCATATCGCGCTCGTGAGGATTTTTCCACGCCGCGCCCATACAGAATCGGGTCGAGCCGGCTGCTTTTGCCTGACGGGCGGACTCCAGTACCTGCTCAACCTGCATCAGCCTTTCGGTTTCAATGCCGGTGCGGTAACGGGCGCTTTGCGGACAATATTTGCAATCTTCCGGGCACGCGCCGGTTTTGATGGATAACAGTGTGCTGACCTGCACCTGACGGGGATCAAAGTGCTGGCGATGCACCTGCTGTGCCTCAAACATCAGTTCCAGAAACGGCTTATCAAACAAGGCTTGCGCCTGTTCCAGTGTCCAGTTTACGCGTTCGGTCATCGTCATTGCTCCGGGTAAAAAAGTCTCGCCAGTGTAATTTATGTGGGTATACTGTCAACCAAATTGAGATCAGATTAGTTGACAACAGTATGAATCAGGATGACCTGGAGTTCGACCTGCGCCATATCTGGCACCCTTACACCTCTATGACGGCCCCACTGCCCTGTTATCCGGTCACCGCTGCCAGCGGCTACCAGTTGCAGTTGGCTGATGGCCGCCAGTTGGTGGATGGCATGTCGTCCTGGTGGGCGGCGATTCATGGCTACAATCACCCGCGATTGAATCAGGCGCTGCAAGCACAACTGGCACAGATGTCGCATGTCATGTTTGGCGGCATCACCCATCCGGCGGCGGTGGCACTGTGCCGCCAGTTAGTGGCGATCACCCCGGCGGCACTCGAGTGTGTGTTTTTGGCCGACTCTGGCTCGGTGGCGGTAGAAGTGGCGATGAAGATGGCGTTGCAATACTGGCAGGCACGCGGGGAACGTCGTCAGCGTTTTCTGACGCTGCGCCACGGCTATCATGGCGATACCTTCGGTGCGATGTCGGTGTGCGACCCGGACAACTCGATGCACAGTCTTTATCAGGGATATCTGCCACCACATCTGTTTGCCGATGCGCCGCGCGGCGGGTTTGACCAGCCGTGGCAACAGGAAGATATCTCGGCGTTCAGCGCATTGCTGCAACAGCATCAGCGTGAAATCGCCGCCGTCATTCTGGAACCTATCGTGCAGGGTGCGGGCGGTATGCGCTTTTATCATCCCGAGTACCTGCGGCAAGTCCGCCAGTTATGCGATAAGCATGGCATCTTGTTGATCGCCGATGAAATCGCCACCGGATTTGGCCGCACCGGGCGTCTGTTTGCCTGCGAACACGCCGACGTCACGCCGGATATCCTGTGTCTTGGCAAGGCGCTAACCGGTGGCTACATGACACTGTCCGCTACACTGACCACCCGCGCAGTCGCCGATACGATCAGCAATGGCGAGGCCGGTTGTTTTATGCACGGCCCGACCTTTATGGGGAACCCGCTGGCATGCGCTGTGGCCCACGCCAGCCTGACGCTGCTGGCGGAAAATCACTGGCAGGCGCAGGTGGCGGCCATCGAAGAGCAACTGCGTCAGGCATTGCTGCCGCTCAGTGATGCACCGGCGGTTGCCGATGTGCGGGTATTGGGCGCTATCGGCGTAGTGGAAACCCGTCACCCCGTCAATATGGCGAACCTGCAGCGGTTCTTTGTCGAACGGGGAGTATGGATTCGCCCCTTTGGCAAACTGATTTATCTGATGCCACCGTTTATCATTGAACCGCAGGCATTAGCACAATTAACCCACGCTATCGCGGACGCCGTGAGTGGTGCCCATCCCTCGTTTTTCCACTGAACCATACTTTCTGCATGCCTGGCTATTTAAACGCCAGGCAATCCCCCTTAAGGAATAATTATCAGCGTGTTGGTAAAATATTTTTCTGTTTATTTTTTACCCACAAAAGAGGCTAAATTACCTCGGGTATATCCATAGTGTTAAAAGTAATTACCGGCATAGCATTCCCACCCGGTTATTAATTAAAAGACAAAAAAGACAAATGTTTTTCCGTAATAGAACAGTAACAAACCTTGTTATTAGCTTTTACCATTTCGTCATATTTATGTCTGTTCTAATCGACATCATGTCCTGAATGGTCATTCTTCACCGACGGTAACTCCTCTAGTATTCGTGCCATACACAAACCTTAAGGAGGAGACCAAGATGACCCGTCTGATCCACAAAAACATGGATGTTTGCGGCCCTGATACACAACTCGATATTATTTACCCTACTGATGAAGTGGCTATTGAGGTAAAAAAATACATCGCTGATATTTATCTCAAGACGTATAAAGCGACAATTTCGCCCTCACCTGACATCATTATTTGTAGCCGAAATGCCAGTGACAAAAAAATTGTCGCCAGTGCTGGCATCACGTTCGCCGCACAACATGACAAGCTATTTTCCGAGCGTTATTTACCCGACTCACTGGAAGCATTGATAAATCGGAACGCCACCCAGCCGATATACCGCCATCAATTGGTTGAGATAGGCGCGCTGGCTTCCGATAACCCGAATGCGTCTGCTGACCTTATTCGTACCCTGCCGATTCTTTCCTGGTTCATGGGAGCAACGGCTATTTTGTGTACATCCACCCGGCGGTTAAGAAAATTACTGAGTTATTACCACATCCCCTTTGAGCCGATCACCGATGCATCTGCGTTGGCGCTGTCAGAGCAAGAGCGGCAAATCTGGGGGAGCTATTACGACCAATCGCCCCAGACCGGCATTATTCGGCTTTCTCAGTGCGGCCACCTGTTCGAGCACTTTTCTGGTCGTCTGATGATGGCGGATTTTAATAACCTGATTCGGGAATCAAAGGTGGCGGCATGAATATCCTTAGTCGCATTGTCGAACAGGCCAGCCAGACTCCGGATGCCCCGGCCATCATCCAGTTGCAAAACGCGGGCGATGAAGCCCACTACAGTTATTCGTCCCTACTGCACGACGTCCGTAAGCTGGCGGCAGACATTCTCGCTCAGGAAACCTCACAATCCGGCGACGCGCAGCCAAAACCTGTCGGCCTGATTATGGGCAACAGTGCGGAGTGGGTGGTGGCGGATTTAGCCCTGCTGTATGCCAACCGGGTCGAAGTCCCCGTACCGCTGGCGTTCTCAGCAGAACAGGCCGCCTGGTTGCTGCGCGACTGCGATGTCATTTTGATGGATGAAATCGGCCAGCAACAACTGGATGTGTGGCGTCAACGCGGGTTATCGCTGGATGCCAAACTGATCCCGATTTCGCTTTCCGATCTGTCGGGATTATCTGCAAACGCCGGTGATCTGCCTGACGTAACGCAGGATACGATCATCAAGGTCATCCATACCTCCGGCACCACCAGCCAGCCGAAAGGGGTGCAAATCCGCCGTCATGGTCTGGATGCACTGGTCGATGCGTTATGGCAACGCGCCGCCCAAGGTGATTACCACCGCTATTTATGTCTGGTCCCACTGAGTCTGTTGATAGAACAGGTCACCGCGATTTATATGCCGCTAACTTCTGGCGGTGCCATCGTGTTGCCACCGGTCACGTTACCGCCATTAGGGAGCCCAGGCGTTCAGGCCGTCGACCGTTTACCGCTGATCGCCTCAGCCCGCCCGACTGCCATGACACTAACCCCGGCATTGGTGGAAGCGCTGGCCGAAAAAGCCTGGGGCTGTACGCCGGAAAACCGGTTGCAGACACTCTTTGGACACGATCGCCTGCCCCTGTTGGCAGTCGGCGGTGCCCCGGTAGACAGCGACATCCTGCACGGTCTTAATCAGCTCGGTATTCCGGTTTACGAAGGGTACGGCCTGAGTGAAAACAGCTCGGTGGCCAGTTGGAATTGCCGTGGTGCACATCGCATCGGCACCGTTGGCCAACCGCTGTCACATGTAGAAGTCCGTCTGGCCGACGATGGTGAGTTGTGCTTACGCAGTTCCTCATTATTTGCTGGCTATGCAGGCGAAGACCCCAGCAGTTGCCATGTTGATGAAGATGGCTGGTTGCATACCGGAGACATCGCCCGGCTGGATGATGACGGTTTTATCTCCATCATTGGTCGTAAGAAAACCATGATCATCACCGCCAACGGCAGAAATATTTCCCCCGAATGGCTGGAAACGGCTTATCGCTCGGTGCCCGGGGTTTTGGCCGCGATTGTGTTTGGCGACAAGCAGCAGTTTCTTAGCGGCATATTTATCGTGAACGACACCAGCAAAGCGGACACGATCCGCCAGGCGATTGGGGACTATGCCCGCCAGCATTTGAATGAACTGGAGCATATCAGCAACCCGATCCTGCTCCCCCACCATCCAGACATCATGGAACAACTGTTCACCGTTACCGGTCGGCCACGCCGTAATGCCGTTGCTGACTTTCTTGCACACAATGAGGTTAATGTCGAATGAATATCAAGGAAATGGCTCACACATCCTATGCTGGGTTGATTATTACTTCACTGGACGAAGGCGATGTTACCGCACTGACATCGGACTACTTACTCAATCAGCTCCGTACCCACGGCTATCTGATTCTGAGGGGTTTCCGCCACAGTATTGCCGATTTCTCCGAACGCGTGCGCAGTACCAGCAGCCGCATCAGCCTGGACCCAGCCCGCAGTTTTGATGGCGACACCGCACAGAAGGTAGACGCAGGTTATGACAAGGTCGGCCTGCATTGTGAAAACGGGAATAGCCCTTTCTGGCCGGATCTGTGCTGGTTCTATTGCCAGAAAGCGCCGACGCAGGGGTCACAAACCACCGTCTGCGATGGTAAAGCCGTCTATGAAAAAATGAACGCCGCCCAGCGTGCCGCCTTCACATCACAGGATATCGTTTATTCACGACGTGTGGATGAGAAGAAGTGGAAAACCTATGCGCTGCATGCGCTGGCCGGTCAACCGGGCGCGCCGACCTCGATTGACGACATCACGCTGGAGCACCTGTACTCCGTCGCACAAAGCGATGTCGGTATGCGCATTGACAAACTTGATGACGGTGCGATCCGTTATTCGTTCCAGACTCCGGCAATTATTGGCAGCCGTCTGAATACGAAGGAAACACATAACTTCGCCAACAGCATTTTCGGGCCATCGAATAACTATGAAACACCGGTTATTACCTTCGCTGACGGCAACCCTATCCCGGATACGCTGCTGGCCGAAATGGATGACCTGTGCGAAAGCCTGACCTTTGATGTGGGCTGGCAGCAAGGCGATATCGTGCTGATTGACAATACCCGTGTCATGCATGGTCGTCGTCGCATCGAAGACAAAGACAGAACCATCTTCAATGCCCTGTCTTACGTATAACGACACTGCACAGCCGGAATCATCTCACTATTCAGGAATCAAGGAGTAAGGGAATTGATGCGTACCGAAAACGTCATGGATGCGTTCAAATCTATTAACCAATACGCTCATCTTAATAACCTGCATCCCAACCGGATGCCCTGGGAAGAAGCCGCCACCGACAAGGAGTTAACCTTTCTGTCGTGGGCGCTGGTTGGGCAACATGAACAGCAGCCAAAAGCCATCGCTTATCTGTATAAGGAGCTGTCACAATTAGCGGAAATCGAAATGCATGTTTCCACGGTGATGACACGCATTTTGTGCGAACTGCAGTCGGATAACCCCAGCGTACTGGCAGGCGATGGTCTTTATCATGCGTTGTCATGTTTTGCTTCTGAAGAAGTCAATCATGCCAATAGCTTCTATCAGTATGTGCGCCATCTTTCCGGCCGTGATATCAAACTGAGCAATAACCTGCACCAGCAGCGGATTGCGCTCTATAACGATAATGACGATCCGCTGATCAAACTGGCAGCGCTGTGCGCCACCGCGTATGTCGGCGAAACCGTGATTACCGTGTTCGAACGTCGGCTGAAAGTGCTGGACCCGATGCAGCATGGCTTTTTGACCCGACTGCTGCATTTTCATGGCCTGGATGAAGCGCGCCATATTCAGTGTGATCACGCTATTTTCGACCATCTGATCCCGAGTTTCACCGCCCAACAGCGTACCCGCATGCACCAGTTGGTGACCGAAACTGAACGATTGAATACCGAACTGGCTAAAGCATCGGCCGAGACGGTGAAATCCGCGTTCGATATCGATTACACCGAAGGCAATGATGCGGCGGAAACGCAGCTGGCCATGACGTTGCGTTTTCGGGACATCGTGCAGTCCGGCGAGATGATCCGCAAAGTGGATGATCACATGGACGAAGAGACACAAGCGCTGGTCGTTAATTTCTCCAAATCCTCTCATATACATAGCTGGGGTCCTTTCGCATGAAAGAACACGCTCTGAATGCGGCAGCAATGCCGCAACCTAAAACACGTTTAGGTGTGGTGGCGATTGTCGCCACCCTGTTTCTTGCCGCAGTGGATAGCACCATTGTCAGTACCGCCCTGCCAGCCATGCGTGATGAGTTGGGTCACGCTGAACTCTGGCCCTGGATCATGTCCGGCTTCTTACTGCCCGTGGCATTGATTGCTCCGCTGGCCGGTGCCTGCGCTGACCGCCTCGGTGTTTCCATCACGCTGAAAACCAGCCTGATCATCTTTCTGGCCGCCTCGGTTCTGGCGGCGGTCAGCCCGACGATGGGCTGGCTGATTGCCGCACGTGTCTTGCAAGGGTGTAGCGCTGGCGGCCTGATTGTATTGACCTACGCGTTACTCGCCAGCCTGTTTGACGCCAGCCAGCGTGGCAAAATGCAAGGCATGCTCAGCGCCGTCTGGGGGCTTGCCGCTATTATTGGCCCACTGTGCGGCAGCGTGTTAACCCATTGGTTCGGGTGGCGCTCCATTTTCTGGTTTAACCTGCCCGTCGGGCTGGGTGCGTTGCTGTTGCTGGTGTTTACGCCGACGGTGGGTAAACGACAAAACACGGTCCGCCTCGATATGACTGCACAGTTAGCGCTCATCGTGCTGGCCAGTGTGCTGATGTGGCTGATGACCAGCTCATCACGCCTGATGGTGCCTTGGTTTGCCCCTGTCGCACTGGTGCTGATCAGTGCCGCGCTCCTGGCCTTTCGCTTGCAAAAACAACCGCTCAGCAGCCCGATTCCCGTCGAGTTTTTCCGCCACGGTGCGCTGTTCTCGGTCATTGTATTGGTCATGCTCTCCAGTGCGGGTCTCTATGCTTCCGTCACACTGCTCCCCCTGGCGCTCAGTCAGTCTGGTGGCACGCTGTTATCGGGTGGGCTGCTGATTATGCTGGCCGCGTTAGGCTGGGTCGTCGGCTCCGCCGTGTGCGGCAACCTGCTCGCCAAACGGGGATATCGGACCATGGCGGGTGCCGGTATGGCGTTACTGGCTATCGGCTGTATGGTGATGAATGCTGCGCTGACGCTTAATCACACGTTGGTTATCGCGTTGGCACTGGTCATGATTGGTCTGGGGATGGGTTTTACCGCCACCACAACACTGGTGCTGGCCCAAAACAGCGCACCGCCAGAGCGTCTGGGTGCCTGGACCTCAACCATCCAGTTTTTACGCAATATTGGCGCAGCCGTTGGCGTCAACCTGTTGGCGACGCTGCAACAGCATATTCAAACAGGAAATACATATCAGACTTGTTTCGCGTTATTGGGGGGAAGTATGCTGGTAGGCCTAATTTTTTGTTTCCTTATCCCCAATTACTATCAAAAATCCTGACAGTAACGGGCAACACTGACGGATGCATAATGGACGACGTGATCCACCAGCATGACGCTTTTTTTACAGAACGTATTCTTGATTCGGTTTCCGTATCTGAAAATGTACCGCACCAGCACACTCAGGGACAGTTTGTTCTGGTGCGTCAGGGAATACTGTACGGTCACACGGCATTTCGAAACTGGCTGATTAAACCGGGCATGGCGGTGTGGATACCGCCGAATGTGGTGCATTGGGGGCATGCCTTACATCGGGTTGATTTAACCGTACTGTATGTTGCCCCATCGCTGTGCCACTGCTCGTCGAGTGAGATAAAACTGTTGGATGCGTCCACATTTATCGTCGGCTTGTGCGAACGCCTGGCCTTTGCTCACACCGCACTGAGCGATGAACGCCGCGATCGCATCCTGCAACTGCTCTTCGAAGAAATTGAGGAAATGCCCTCCAGCAACCTCTCCCTGCCTTTACCCGGCGATCACCGCCTGAAAAAAATCACCGACTGTCTCATCGCCACACCGGCATTACGCCGCAGCCTCGCCGAATGGGGAAAACTGGTGGGGGCGACGGAACGTACGCTAGCCAGACTGTTTGTGCGCCATACCGGGCTACGCTTCACCGAATGGCATAACCGCCTGTTATTATCCGAAGCCTGGCGCGGACTGGCCGACAATAAATCCAATGATGACCTGGCTATCCAGCTAGGGTTTTCATCCAGCGACTCTTTTGGGCACTGGTTTCGCCGCATGACCGGCAACAGCCCTAGCCATGCTCGCAGGCACCTCAATACACAAAATTCCCCCGCGCCCTGAGTCTACAAACCCTCTCCACCCGCATCCACGGCGACTGACATTGGTGTTCTGTGTTACCAGAACACCGATGACCGTATCGCCTCACTTACGCGAATTGTCACTTTCATTCGATATCATGACTTTATCGAGCATTCCCGCTTAGATTGTGCTGCGTTACCGTAAGCACACTACGATTTACGATAAAACACGATTCACGATAAAAAAGGAAATGACCCATGCTGGAATATAACCTGATGAAATTGATGCATGCGCTGGCGGCAGTGGCTGCCACTGGCCCGTTACTGTTTGCTCCCTGGCTTTCATGGCGGTTGCAATCCTGCCAACAGACCCCTGAAAAGCAACTGTTGCTGAGTGGATTAACCATTACCGACAGATTTTACAACGTGGCAGGCTGGCTGCTGATGATAAGCGGGGCCGTCATGCTGTGGCTGGATGACTGGCACCGCTTATTCCAGTTATGGTTTGTCCTGAGTGTGGCGTTTTTCGTCATCGACTCTATCGCCGAAAAAAAATGGCGTGACCCGGCCACGACCGCACTCGACACCACCGCTCCTGGTGAACCCAGCTGGTTATTGCATACCTCCCGACTGCACCGTGCGGTGTTAACCCAAATGGGGTCAACCAGTCTGATTTTGCTGGCGATGTTATTGCATAACCAGTTGACGATGAGTCTGCTGAGCATCACCTCATTTATCCACTAAACCCAGCCAGATTCATTCCCTCCTCTTATTACGCACAGCGCAATGATTGCTGCCACCTCCCTCCGGTGGCAGCGCACAGGTCACCACTATTTCTTTGAACTCTATCCAGAATTTTATCCCGCTGACTTGAAGGCCACCTGAAGGCTGCACTAGTGTTGATGTGGACTATTGATGTGAATTGTTAATGTGAACGACCTCTCTGGCAGGACAACGGCGAGCGCTCTCCCACATGCGCTGTGAAGCGGTATTGCTGTTGTCTGCAACCGCTGTACCACCTCAAATAACGAGAAATCTACACATGGAAAAAAGTGCGACACGACAAAAGGCGCTTCTCATCGCGCTTCCCTTACTGTTTTCCCCTCTGGCAAGCGCAGTACAACAGGCCGTGCTCGATACCCGTGGCGCACCGTTGATCACGGTCAACGGGCTGACATTTAAAGATCTGAACCGCGACGGAAAACTCAACCCGTACGAAGACTGGCGTTTACCTGCGGCAGAGCGGGCGGCGGACCTGGTCTCACGCATGACGCTGGCGGAAAAAGCCGGGGTGATGATGCACGGTTCCGCGCCAACGGCAGGCAGCGTCACCGGTGCCGGTACTCAGTATGATCTCAATGCGGCAAAGACCATGATTGCCGATCGCTACGTCAACAGCTTTATTACCCGGCTTTCCGGCGATAATCCGGCCCAGATGGCCGAGGAAAACAATAAATTACAGCAACTAGCCGAAGCCACCCGGCTGGGGATCCCTCTCACTATCAGTACCGACCCGCGCAGTTCGTTCCAGTCACTGGTCGGCGTCAGCGTGTCGGTGGGTAAATTCAGCAAATGGCCGGAAACGCTTGGACTGGCAGCAATTGGCGACGAAGAACTGGTCAGACGCTTTGCCGATATTGTGCGCCAGGAATACCGCGCCGTCGGCATCACCGAAGCGTTATCACCGCAGGCAGACCTCGCCACCGAACCACGCTGGCCACGTATTGATGGCACCTTTGGCGAAGACCCTGACCTGACGAAAAAAATGGTGCGCGGTTATGTCACCGGTATGCAGAACGGTAAAAATGGTCTCAACGCACAAAGCGTCATTTCGATAGTAAAACACTGGGTCGGTTACGGTGCGGCGAAAGACGGTTGGGACAGTCACAATGTTTACGGCAAGTACGCGCAATTCCGGCAAAACAACCTGCAATGGCACATCGACCCGTTTACCGGAGCGTTTGAAGCCCATGCGGCGGGTATCATGCCGACTTACTCCATCTTGCGAAACGCGAGCTGGCACGGCAAACCCATTGAACAGGTCGGGGCCGGGTTCAATCGCTTCCTGCTCACTGACCTGCTGCGCGGTCAGTATGGTTTTGATGGCGTCATCCTCAGCGACTGGCTTATCACCAACGACTGCAAAGGCGATTGCCTGACTGGCGTGAAGCCGGGGGAAAAACCAGTGCCGCGCGGTATGCCATGGGGTGTGGAGAAACTGACACCCGCCGAGCGCTTCGTCAAAGCCGTGAATGCCGGGGTTGATCAGTTCGGCGGCGTCACCGACTCAGCGCTGCTGGTGCAGGCGGTACAGGACGGCAAACTGAGCGAAGCTCGCCTTGATACCTCCGTCAACCGCATACTGAAACAGAAATTCCAGACCGGATTATTCGAACGCCCCTACGTTAATGCCACACAAGCCAACGACATCGTCGGCAGAGCAGACTGGCAACAACTGGCAGATGACACCCAGGCCCGCTCACTGGTCCTGTTGCAAAACAATAATCTGTTACCACTGCGTAAAGGCAGCCGGGTCTGGCTGCACGGTATTGCGGCAAACGCGGCACAGGAGGTTGGCTTTATCGTCGTGAATACGCCAGAACAGGCCGACGTAGCGCTGATCCGCACCCACACGCCATACGAACAGCCACACAAGAACTTTTTCTTCGGCAGCCGCCATCATGAGGGGTCACTGGCGTTTCGCAACGACAACCCGGACTATCAGGCTATCGTGCGCGCCAGCGCTAAAGTGCCAACGCTGGTGACCGTCTATATGGAACGCCCCGCCATCCTGACCAATGTGGTGGATAAAACCCGTGCGGTGGTCGCCAACTTTGGCGTTAGCGATAGCGTATTGCTCAACCGGCTGATGTCAGGCGCGGCTTATACGGCAAAATTGCCGTTTGAACTGCCGTCGTCTATGTCGGCGGTGCGCAACCAGCAGCCCGATCTGCCTTATGACAGCGCAAAACCGCTGTTCCCATTCGGTTATGGCCTGCCTCACTGAGCCGCCGTCACGGTTCCATGCTATTTAGTCCATGGCATGGAACCAATGTGATGGAGCGAACGTAACAAACGTAATGGTACACAAGTCGTCCCGGCGTCCCCGGCGTCATGGCGGCGACTTGTTCCCCCCAGCCAATCTGAATCTATCCACGCCCCAGTCAATCTGCTGTCATTCATGAAAAGCCGAACGGCAGAGGTGAAACTCCCCTCTCATTTTTGTGATTCGTAGCACACTAGCGACATTAGCGTTATCATCATCTTAACGGTTCTTCAGGATTTTCCTCTATGCGCAATACCATCACACTGTGCTGGCAGTATTTACGCGCTTTCGCATTGATTTATCTGTGTCTGTTTATTGGCAATGCGATATCCGCGCTACTCCCGATTACCATTCCCGGCAGCATTCTCGGCATGTTGGTGCTGTTTGCCTTGCTGGCATCGCAAATTCTGCCGTCGCGCTGGGTCAAGCCGGGTTGCCAGTTACTGATCCGCTACATGGCACTGCTGTTCGTGCCTATCGGGGTGGGGGTGATGAATTATTATGGCGTTGTGCGCGATCAGTTCGGCCCCATCGTCGTTTCCTGTCTGGTCAGCACATTTGTGGTCATGACAGTTGTGGGTTACACCACCCAGATGATGCACCGTGATCGGGTAGCACCAGACCGGAACACCACAGACACGAAGGAAGAGAAATAATGCTGAATTATCTGTGGTGGTCACTACCGCTGACGCTGGTGGTTTTCTTTGGCGCCCGTCACGTAGCGTTAACGTTGAAAATGCCATTACTGAACCCGTTGCTGGTCTCGATGCTGGTGATCATCCCGCTGCTGCTGGTTCTGGATATCCCTTACAGTCACTATTTTAGCGGCAGCGCCATCCTCAACAGCCTACTGCAACCCGCGGTGGTGGCGCTGGCTTTTCCATTATATGAACAGCTACATCAAATCCGCGCGCGCTGGAAATCCATCATCAGTGTTTGTTTTATCGGTAGCGTCACCGCCATTATTTCCGGCACCGTGATTGCCTTGTGGCTCGGTGCTTCGCGGGAAATCGCCGCCTCCGTGCTGCCAAAGTCGGTCACCACACCAATCGCTATGGCTGTTGCCAGTGCTATCGGCGGCATTCCCGCCGTCAGCGCTCTGTGTGTGATTCTTGTTGGTATTGTCGGCGCAGTCATGGGCCACGCGTTATTAAATCGGTTAAATATTCGCGCCAAATCTGCCCGCGGACTGGCAATGGGAACAGCGTCACACGCACTCGGTACCGCCCGCTGCGCGGAAGTCGATTTTCAAGAGGGTGCCTTCAGCTCGCTGGCTCTTGTTATCTGCGGCATCATCACTTCACTGATCGCGCCATTCCTATTTCCGGTGATCGTCCGTCTGATGGGGGCATAACGCCCCCCTTCAGTCTGTTTTTCCTGCTTGCAACTGGCTTAAAACCTGCGAGATATCTCGCATTTGTAATTTCTTTTTCATTCATTTCATTCTAAAAGTGATAATAATCACAAATATTAGCTGTATCACTGTCCACACTTGGGTCAGTACGCCTTGTAAACCGGGAAAGAGAAACCACCATGCAAGCACGCTTTCATGACGCCTTCACGCAATTGCCTGCAACGCTACAAACCGCACTGGCACCCATACTGGCGCGTGACGATTTCGCCGCCATGCTAACCGCTGACGACGTCCGCCAGATTTGCGCCCACTGCCATCTCGACGCCGATGGGCTGGCCTTTGCCCTGCTGCCGCTGGCTGCCGCCTGCGCGCTGACGCCAGTGTCTGATTTTCACGTCGGTGCCATCGCACAAGGTGTCAGTGGCGCATTCTACTGGGGCGCCAATATGGAGTTTGACGGCCTGCCGTTACAGCAGACTATCCATGCCGAACAAAGCGCGATTAGCCACGCCTGGTTGCGCGATGAACCCGCGTTGCGCGCGGTGACCGTCAATTACACGCCCTGTGGTCACTGCCGCCAGTTCATGAATGAACTGAACAGTGCACCTGAATTGCGTATTTGTCTGCCGGGACGCGCGGCGGCCCCGCTCGGCCATTACCTGCCGGATGCCTTTGGCCCACGAGACCTGGCGATCAACACCCTGTTGATGGATACCATCGATAATGGATTAACACTGGCAACGGATGACACGCTGTGTCAGTTAGCGCTAGCCGCCGCCAACCGCAGCCATGCGCCGTACAGTAAAGCGTTTAGCGGCATCGCGCTGGAGACGCGGCAAGGCCACCGCTATACCGGTCGCTACGCGGAAAACGCCGCGTTCAACCCCAGCCTGCCCCCGTTACAGGCCGCGCTGAATCTGGTCAATCTGGCTGGCGAAGCATTCAGCGACATTCAGCATGCGGTTTTGGTGGAATCAAGCCATGCCACACTCAGTCAGTGGAGTCTGGCCCAACCGTTGCTGGCCTCGTTAGGGTGCACTTCGCTGCATCGCGCGCTGGCCGATTAAGACATGACGCCGCCGTCTTATTCATCGTGAGAATATCGTGGGAATAATGAGATGGCGGCATCCTCACCTTGAGGCTGTCTATGTTGGTCGCTGAAAGCTGTATCTATGTGACTTCCCCCACATATTTTTTATATGCAAGTCATCTGTAATTATTTTAATTAACAATCCCTGTACATATTTGCTGGGTACTTTAAGATCCCGGTATCGATCGCTTCCCGCTGGTTCTCCCGAACCGGTTTCAGCTACCAAAGAGTCGAAAAAGTCATGGAATTGGAATACGAAAGTAAACGTCCGCTCTACATCCCTTATGCTGGTCCTCTCCTGCTCGAGTTTCCCCTTCTGAACAAAGGCAGCGCCTTTACCGAAGAAGAACGTGGTCACTTCAACCTGCACGGTCTGCTGCCTGAAGCGGTAGAAACCATTGAAGAACAAGCAGAACGCGCCTGGCGGCAGTATCAGGAATTCAAGAACGATATGGAAAAACACGTGTACCTGCGTAATATCCAGGACACGAACGAAACCCTGTTCTACCGCCTGCTGGAAAACCACCTGAGCGAAATGATGCCGATCATTTACACGCCGACGGTTGGTGCCGCTTGTGAGCACTTCTCCGACATTTATCGTCGTGCCCGTGGTCTGTTCATCTCCTATCCTAACCGTGAGCATATCGACGATATGCTGCAAAACGCCACCAAACAGAACGTAAAAGTCATCGTGGTGACGGACGGCGAGCGTATTCTGGGTCTGGGCGACCAGGGTATCGGCGGTATGGGGATTCCGATCGGTAAGCTGTCATTGTACACCGCGTGCGGCGGCATCAGCCCAGCGTATACCCTGCCGGTAGTACTGGATGTCGGTACCAACAACCCGCAACTGCTCAACGACCCGCTGTACATGGGCTGGCGTCACCCGCGTATTACCGGTGACGAATACTATGAATTCGTGAACGAATTCATTCAGGCGGTGAAACGTCGCTGGCCGAACGTTCTGCTGCAGTTCGAAGACTTCGCACAGAACAACGCCATGCCGTTGCTGAACCGCTACCGTGATGAAATCTGTAGCTTCAACGACGACATTCAAGGCACCGCCGCCGTAGCACTGGGCAGCCTGATCGCCGCCAGCCGTGCTGCAGGCAGCCAGTTACGTGATCAGACCGTGGCTTTCCTGGGTGCTGGTTCCGCCGGTTGCGGTATCGCCGAGCAGATTATCGCACAGATGAAGTCTGAAGGCCTGAGCGACGAAGAAGCCCGCGCCCGCGTATTCATGGTAGACCGTTTTGGCCTGTTGACCGACAAACTGCCTAACCTGCTCGACTTCCAGAGCAAGCTGGTGCAGAAAAGCGACAAACTGGCTCAGTGGGACGTCACCCGTGACGCCATCTCGTTGATGGATGTGATGCGTAACGCCAAGCCGACTATCCTGATCGGCGTATCAGGTCAGCCGGGCCTGTTCACGGAAGAAATCATCCGTGAAATGCACCGCAATTGCGCTCGCCCAATCGTGATGCCGTTGTCTAACCCGACATCTCGTGTGGAAGCGCGTCCGGAAGATATCATCCGCTGGACCGACGGTGCCGCACTGGTCGCGACCGGTAGCCCGTTCTCCCCGGTAAAACACAAAGACAAGGTTTACCCGATCGCGCAGTGCAACAACTCCTACATTTTCCCAGGTATCGGTCTGGGTGTGTTGGCCAGTGGCGCGAAACGTATTACTGATGGCATGCTGATGGCATCCAGCCGTGCGCTGGCTGACTGCTCTCCGCTGGCGAATCAGGGTGAAGGCGCACTGCTGCCAGATGTCGACACCATTCAGGAAGTATCCAAACACATCGCGCTGGAAGTGGCTAAAGCCGCCCAGTTGCAGGGTGTGGCGGAAGTGACGTCTGAAGATGCGCTGGTCAAAGCGATTGCGCATAACTTCTGGCATCCGCAGTACCGTACCTACAAGCGCACCTCGTTCTGATAGTGCGTGCCGATTGCCCTGATTGCAGGGCAATCACGTTTTCAGACGCGGCTTCGGCCGCGTTTTTTTATCCTTTTCCCTTCTGATACTCATCATTCTCCCCCCCGTCGATTTCTGCCATAATGGCACGCTATCGATACATCAATGTCATACCTGTTTTGCCTGCCCTGCCATGCAACGAACGGGTGTGTGGAGCTGCCATGGATACTTCGGGTTTACTCTCTCTGGAACAAGCGCGGCACGCCATGCTGACGCAAGTTTCCGCACTTACCGCCACAGAAACCGTTTCTATCTATCAGGCTGCCGGTCGTATTACCGCCACCGCGGTGACCTCGCCTATCAATGTGCCGCCATTCGACAATTCGGCGATGGACGGCTATGCCGTGCGGTGTCATGAGCTCACCGCCCAGCCGTTGCCAGTAGCAGGTAAAGCATTTGCTGGCGCGCCGTTTGACACGGATTGGCCTGCAGGCAGTTGTATCCGCATTATGACCGGTGCGGCGATTCCCGCCGGTGCCGACGCGGTGGTCATGCAGGAGGAAACGCAAAGCGAGGCCGATGGCCGGATTCGTTTCACCCATGCGGTGAAACCGGGCCAGAATATCCGCCGTATCGGTGAGGACATCCAGCAGCAGGCGCAGGTTCTGCCTGCGGGTACGCGACTAGGGACGGCCGAATTGCCGTTACTGGCATCACTGGGTATTGCCAGCATATCGGTAATACGTCGCCTGCGAGTGGCGCTATTTTCCACCGGCGACGAGCTACAACCCGTTGGCGAGCCGTTGCAATCAGGGCAAATTTACGATACCAACCGCTTTGCGGTACGACTGATGCTCGAACAACTGGGCCATGAGGTGATAGACCTTGGCATCGTGCGCGATGACCCCACAGCACTGCGTGAAGTCTTTCAGCAGGCGGATCAGTCTGCCGATGTGGTGATCAGCAGCGGTGGCGTATCAGTAGGAGAAGCGGATTACACCAAACAGATGCTGGAAGCGCTGGGAGATATCCGCTTCTGGAAACTGGCCATCAAACCCGGTAAGCCGTTTGCCTTCGGCAAGCTGAGCCACGCCTGGTTCTGCGGGTTGCCGGGTAATCCGGTCTCCGCCGCGGTGACGTTTTACCAGCTCGTACAGCCTCTGCTGGCACAGTTGTCCGGCCATAGCGGGTGGTCGTTACCGGCGCGTTTCCGGGTAAAAACAGCAACGCCGCTGAAAAAATCACCCGGCCGACTGGATTTCCAACGCGGCGTGTTAACCCGCAACGAACAGGGCGACCTGGAAGTGCGTACCACCGGGCATCAAGGCTCGCATGTGTTCAGTTCTTTCAGTCTCGGTAACTGTTTCATCGTATTAGAAGCAGAGCGCGGCCGTGTTGACGCGGGCGAATGGGTGGAAGTCGAACCCTTCAACTCACTGCTACAGAGCCACTACTGATGCTGCCTGAACTGACTGATGAAGAAACCCTGCGTTATAACCGGCAAATCGTCCTGCGCGGGTTTGATTTTGACGCACAGGAGCGCTTGAAAGCCGCTCGGGTATTGATTGTCGGGTTAGGTGGGCTGGGTTGTGCCGCCTCTCAGTATCTGGCATCAGCCGGTGTCGGCCAACTCACCCTGCTGGATTTTGATACCGTGTCACTGTCCAACCTGCAACGTCAGGTATTACATCGCGATGATCGCATTGGCATGCCCAAAGTCGAGTCTGCACGTCAGACCTTGCAGCGCATCAACCCACACGTTCAGATAACACCGATTCAGGATAATCTGGACGATGACGCGCTACAGGCCGTCGTGATGCAACACGATGTCGTGGTGGATTGCACCGACAATGTGTCCATCCGTGAGCGGCTTAACCACCTCTGTTTTCTGCAGAAAATACCGCTGGTCTCCGGTGCGGCGATCCGCATGGAAGGACAAATCAGCGTTTTTACCTATCAACCGCAGGAGCCTTGCTACCGCTGCCTTAGCCGTTTGTTTGGCGACAGTGCGCTCACCTGTGTCGAAGCGGGCGTGATGGCGCCGCTGGTTGGTGTGATAGGGTCATTGCAGGCGCTGGAAACCATCAAGTTGCTGGCGCACTACGGCCAACCGTTGGCGGGTAAATTGCTGCTGTTTGATGCGATGACGATGCAATTTCGCGAAATGCGCTTATCGAAGAATCCGGACTGTGACACCTGTGGGCAGGCGACCTGACCGTCGGCTCCAGCAGAAACAGAAACTGCTGGCGTGGTGCGAATCCTGACGAAAGAACACGACACGGTCGCCACAGCCTCAGACATCTTCCCTAAACGGCCGTTAGACGACTTTAATCGACCAACGGCCAGACCGCTGTAACGGAATTAGTGTAAGATAGCCTCGTTCCTGTTACCCATAAGGTCGTCGTATCATGACACAAGCATTAACCGCGGAAGAGCGCATTCAGCAATCCATCACCCGGGTCGCCAAAGTCGTCTTTCCTACCACTATCAACCACCATTCCACGTTGTTTGGCGGCACCGCACTGGCATGGATGGATGAGATCTCTTTTATTACTGCCACCCGTTTTTGCCATAAACCCCTGGTCACCGTTTCTACTGAAAAGATCAATTTCACGACGCCCATCCCATCAGGCACGATTGTGGAGCTGGTCGGGCAGGTCAGCCGGGTCGGACGCACCAGCCTGACCGTGGATGTGTCGGTCTATCTGGAGCAGATGTACGCCGAAGGGCGCACCAAAGTGATTACCGGTCAGTTCAATTTTGTGGCAGTCAATGACGAAGGACGCCCAGTTCCGCTATTCTGATGGCGGACGCATCGGTGTTGCGATGCATAATAGTGCACGATAATTGCACCAATGATGTCTTCTGGTGACATGATATCGGCGAACTCTTTTCCTCTGGCGGGTAAATATAATGATTTCCGTCTGTATGATAATGAAAAACGAAGCCAGGCATCTTGCCAGCACACTGGCCTCTATCGCGGCGCATTTTGACGATATTATCGTTGTCGATACAGGTTCTACCGATGATTCCAAAGCCATTGCCCGCCAGTTCACCCCTCATGTTTATGACTTCGCCTGGGTCGCCGATTTCTCCGCAGCCCGTAATGCGTCTCTGGATTATGCGCGTTACGATTGGGTTCTTGTGGTTGATGCCGATGAAGAGGTCGACTCGGTTGATATTGACGCATTGCACGCTCTGATAAAAGCGCATCCGCACTCGATAGGCCGCGTAGAACGCATCAATTACCTGGACGAAGGAAACGATACCACCACCGTTCGTGAATCCATCAATCGACTATTCCGCAAAGATAGGTATCACTACAGCGGTATTATTCACGAGCAAGTGACACCACGAGACACTACAACGCCCCTGGCGCAGCCATTTATGGCGCCAATCCGGCTCAATCACGTGGGATATAGAAAGGAAGTCTTACAGGATACCGATAAGGTTTCACGCAATATCACGTTACTGAAGCAGGCGCTCACAACGCAGAAAGATGACCCATACCTGCTGTTCCAACTAGGCAAAAGTTATTATCTGAAACGCGACTATCCGACAGCCATTCACTATTTTCAACAGGCAATACGCTTCGAGACCAATTTTACTTACGAATACACCGAAGACCTGATTGAAACTTATGGCTATGCGCTAATCAATGCCGGAAAATATGCAGAAGCGATGGATATCATTCATTATGAATCCCACTTTTCATCGACGGATTTTATTTTTTTAAAAGCGCTTATTCTGATGAATAATGGCCAGTTGCAGAATGCCGTCGATTTATTCGTACAATGTACAAACATGCCGATAGGGAATAAAGAAGGCGTCAACTCCTATAAAGCCAACTACAATATCGGCGTTATTTTGGAATGTGTCGGCATGAAGCAGCAGGCCCTGGAATTTTACCAAAAATGCGGTAGTTACGCGTTAGCGCGTGACGGCATCCAGCGGCTGGTTCATTAAAGCGTCGGGTACAGATATCCTCAGCATGTCTGGTGGATATCTGTCTTATTCATTTTATTCATATCATAGAAAAGAAATACGCTATTAGTTCGTATTTGATTATTTTCATTCAAATTATCAACCTCGGGTTACCACAGGGTAACTTAGGTACTTTCGGGTAATTCATTGTTTATAAAAATGGGACGCGATAATATGCCGACATCGTTGAATAGGGTTTATGGTTTTACCAACGCTTTTATGCGTCCATACATGAGGAAATACTATGAGTAAGCTCGCGGTTGTCTACTATTCCGGCTACGGCCACACCAAACATATCGCTGAACTGGTTGCAGAGAGTGCACAGGCAAGCCTGATCGCTATTGATAGCAACGGCGATATCACCGACGCCGACTGGGAAACACTGAACGCCGCAAATGGCATCATTTTCGGTGCGCCGACCTACATGGGCAACGTACCGTGGCAGTTCAAAAAATTTGCTGATGCCAGCTCCAAAATCTGGTTTACCCGTGGCTGGCAGGACAAAGTATTTGGCGGTTTCGCCAACAGCGCCAGCCTGAACGGCGACAAGCAAGTTACCCTGATTTATCTGCAGACGCTGGCGGCACAGCACGGCGGTATCTGGGTTAGCCTGGGACAAGCTCCAGCTAACGCGCTGGCTTCCACCCGTAACGATGCCAACAACCTCGGTGGTTCTGCCGGTGCACTGATTCAGTCTCCGTCTGACGCTGGTGCGGATGCCATCCCGGCAGGCGACCTGGAAACCGCTAAACTGTACGGCGCACGTGTTGCGGAGATTACCCGCCGCCTGCACGGTTAATAGTGTTTACTTTAGCTATTCATATGCCCGGTTTAACCGGGCATTTTTTTGTCTATAGATCCTTCTCTGGACGTTCTATAGATAAAAGGCGGGCTGAGAGTATCAGCCCGCCAGTCTATTGATGCGTATAGGTCAGAGATTACGGTTGCTGATAGGCCAGCTTGTAGTTACCCGCCGCAACGGTTTTAAACGTCACTTTATCGGGATACCACCGTATTTCCACTTCAGCTTCAGTTTGTTTTTTCCAGGCAGAAGACACCGCTGATAGTATAATCTGGTCTACCTGTGCATCATCAGTAGCACCATTAGGCACAGAGAAACCAAACGCAAAAGCAATATTATCAGGTACCCCCTGTGTATTCGCATATAACAGTGCCCATTGAGTACTAGTTAAAGCATTCAGTGCTGAAACTGACACACCTTGGGTATTTAATTTATCTGCGCCGTTACGGTCAATAGTTAATGTGCCAATAGAAATAAACGCACTACCATTCCATGTAAACCATTCATTCCCATCTCGCGACACAGCCATTTTTACTGCACCTGCACCTGTTTGCGTTACTGTAGCTGTCACTGTGGATAATAAGCTATAGGATTTAATATTTTTCAGGCTTGCTGTTTTAGCAATCTGTGGCGCTGGTGACACAACAACATTTAATTTTCCATCCTGATTTGAGATTAGTTTTTTTACAATAACATTCGTTATTTTTCCAGACGTAGCGAAACCAGTCGCAGAGATATCAGATGCAACTGATGGTACTGAAACCTGTTTAAGAGCACCTCCAGAAGCAGTGTAGTAATTGTTATCGCTGGCCTGAATTAGTACGTATTGACTATTTTTGATAAGGCGTAACTCATATATATTACATCCGGCATTCGAGAGTAGACGATAATAAGAATATGAAACTGAAGATTGTAGTGTTCTTGTTAATTTAAATTCACCACCGTTGCCAGTATCTAACGTATCCCATGTACCATTATCATTACTACCCTGGAAGCTCCACGTTCCAACAAAGCTAGCATTGAGATAAAAGCTATCGATAGTAGTTTTGTTTTGAAACGCTACACTAATGTTTGCTGGGCCGATGGGCGGTTTCCAGCAAGTCCCCGCATTGCCATCAAATGCCTTCCATGGGTAGTTAATTTCATGGACGCTGCTTGCAGACACAGTTATCCCTGATGCTGAAGTGTTTGATGTTAAAATAGGAATAATCGATGCGTAGGTAGAAATCTGTATGTCACTGACAGGAATTTCAGGGAGTGATGCCTCGTAAATTTCACCCACGGAATTGAGTGTTATATCACCACCAATGTATGGCTTCATGACGCCATTAAACACCAAACCATCAGTTGCAATCATGCCAGTGCCATTATCAAAACTGTTCACAACAACCGGACTGGCAGCCGCCGCTTCCTCTTTTAACGCAAAAGCCTCGAAACTGTAATCCATAGAACCGGTAGTGCTGAACGGAAAGGTGAATACCTGATTCGCCGTCGCACCACTACGCGTTACTACGGTATAACCACTACCGCCATTGTTTCCGCCCCCGCTATTACTACCTGTCGCACTGACAACCAACTGATTGTTGGTTGTATCGTAATTCAGGGAAACACCTTGTCCGGCTGCCAGGGTCGCCACCAGAACTTTACGCACCGCGTCAGTGAAGTCGGTAATTTGCGAGGCGGTATGGGTGTGGTTTGCCAGATCGGACTTATGCACTACGTCACTTAATCCCAGATTAGCGACAAACTGCGCTTTATCCGGAATATCCGCACCATTGAGGGTTTTATCCATCATGCGGCTCACGGCATCAGTCAAATCTGGCAGCGTTTTCACCACCACACTCTGGCCGCTATTATCCGTCAGTGTCACCTGGCCGCGCTCGGTCAGCACTTGTTTCCACTGAGTCAGTTGGGACTGGTAACCTGCCAACATCGCCGCAATCTGCGCCACATAAGCAGCGTGATCGAAGGTATCGTTACTGCCAAACACGGGAATAGCGTAATGCACACCATTAGCGGTACAACCGCTATATTCACTGGCCAGCATCAGCTCGGTGTCCGACACGACGGAGGCAATTTCATAAATCTTAATGCCGCAATCAGCAAAAATCAGCAACATGCTGCCGGCACTAACGCCATTATTCTTATCTGCCCACAGAGTATTTTCACCCAAGACGACTTTGCTGCCAGAAAATAAAGACAAACTACCTGATTTATACCACATAACATCATTCCTTTATTGCATGAAACGGTCAAAAGCAGGCCAACAAAACACAAAGTGAGTGTTGACAATAAATCTAAATCCGAATAATTAACGAGAGATGTCAACTTCCAGTGTCATACGGAATTTTTCGTACTCCACATCAAAGTCGTTATATTCGATGGTCTTATTCGGCTGCAATACTGACAGCGCCGTTCGTACCTGTTCACGCAACGCGCGGGCTTCAGCTACGGTATGCGCATAACAGTCTGCACTGACCGTGACCTTCTGGCTGGCCAACTGCTGAGAGCCGTTATAATTATTTTCCTGACTCAGTGAAAAAAGAATAAATGGATGTTTCTGGTGTGGCGCATGATAGTCACAGCAGGGCACGGCATAAGCATAAACACGGCCATACGCCAATTTACCCAACAGTGGATAGATATCTTCTTCAGTCATTTCAATCAGCCTTATTTAGACAATGAATAAAATCTATTTTCACCAGTTCAGTAGAAAATAGGCTCTTTCGAAAACGTATCGCTTCGGTCATTATCATAAAGGGATTGAACACCACACTTCTCGCGTTCATTGTTGTGCCATCAACCAGAAACAACAGCGCTGGATGCTGCACCTTCATTATTAACAAACAATAAAGTGAGACGGCATAACGATAGCTCCATGAGCCCTGGACCTGGACCTGGATATCAATGACAATAACTTATGGTATAAGAATGGTAATTTCATGACGGCTCTGCCAGAAACAGCCACCATCGGATGTTAGGCTACGCCATGCGCTGATGAGGGATACATCGACGAAAAAATGCAGGATAGAGTGAACAGCGAAAAGAAATGAGTGGCGGAGAGAGGGGGATTTGAACCCCCGGTAGAGTTGCCCCTACTCCGGTTTTCGAGACCGGTCCGTTCAGCCGCTCCGGCATCTCTCCACGAAATTGGTGCCTATAATGCCCTGTTTTATGGCATGTTAACAAGAACAAACCGACGCCTTTGAATTCAAGTGATGACTTAGCGAGCAACACCATGATGAAGTGGCAATGGAAATCCCCTACACCCGATGCGTTTTCAGACTGGCAAGAGGCGCTATCAATCCCGCTGTTAACGCCACTGGCAGAACCGGAGCGACAACAGATAGCGATGGTGGCCAGACAATTTTTACGTCAAAAACGCCTGGTGCCGTTACAGGGGTTAACGCTCACCGAGCTGATGGCGCAACGCATCGCATTGCTATTCTCACTGCCGGTGCTGGAACTCGGTATTGAATGGCTTGATGGCTTTCATGATGTGCTGATCCACCCCGCACCTTTCATGGTAGATGGCGAGTGGATGGATGAGTTCGGTCTGGTGCATAGCGGCCCCAACGTTCAGTCCGGCCAAAGCTGGGATCAGGGACCAATCGTACTGAACTGGCTGGAGATTCAGGACTCGTTTGATCTTTCCGGGTTCAATCTGATTATCCATGAAGTGGCACACAAGCTAGACAAACGTGGCAATGAACGCCCTTCTGGCGTACCGGCGATGCCGCTACGCGACATCGCGCATTGGGAACAAACCCTGCACGCTGCCATGGAGGCATTGCGCGAAGAAATCGAGCTGGTAGGAGAAGACGCTGCCAGCATGGATCCTTACGCCGCCACCGACCCCGCCGAGTGTTTCGCTGTGCTGTCTGAATATTTCTTCAGCGCGCCTGACTTGCTGGTGGAACGTTTCCCGGAGGTATACCGGAATTTTTGCGGCTTTTATCGTCAGGACCCGCTGGAGCGCTTGCAACGCTGGCAGGCAATACCGCCAGCCGACTGATTTATCACCATAATGATGATGAACTCTGCGGATTGTACATAAGCCAAGCAGTCAGTACGGAATGTCGGTTTTGCCCGTTGACAGCACAGGGCACCACAGATAAGATTCGCCCCGTTCCAACGATTCCTCTGTAGTTCAGTCGGTAGAACGGCGGACTGTTAATCCGTATGTCACTGGTTCGAGTCCAGTCAGAGGAGCCAAATTCAGGAAAAGCAGATGTCGCAAGGCATTTGCTTTTTTGCTTTTTATTTAGCGTAATAGCGTGAAAGTCATGCCCCTCCCCACGTAACGTTCCCCCAGAGTAATCCCCCCAGGCTTGAGAGTGGTCGAATACACGGCACTGACTATGTGATGGCCGTGAATGCCATACACGCGCTGGGACGTCGCTTCGCCCATTTCATGACGCAATACGACCTGATTCTTACACCGACGCTGACACAGGCCCCGCCGCTTATCGGCCAACTGGATGCCTTCGATGATACGCTGAGCCTGCGCGATGTTATTGAAGGGTTTCATCATTATTGTCCGTTTACCGCATTATTTAACGCTACTGGCCAATCCGCCATGTCTGTCCCGCTTTACTGGACGCCGGAAGGGTTACCTCTTGGTTCACACTTTGCGCCCGCTTTGGTGATGAGCAAACACTGTTGTCACTCGCCGCCGGGCTAGAGCGCGTGAAACCGTGGGCGAAATACATCCCCCCGATTAACGCGCTGAGTTAACCCATCCAGTTGGCGTCTAAAAAAACAGTAAAAGGCGCTCCCCACACAACGTGAGGGCGCGCCTTTTTCGTTGCTAAGACAGAACGTCTTCTGTCTTAGATTCTCACGGTACGCAGTGATGACATGTAATACCCCGCCAGCGCACAGGCAGCAATAACCCACGGAATCGTCTTCACCACCACGGAATCACTGCCGCTCAAGGACTGCAGATTGTTGACGACCAGAATAATGGTGATGGACATGAAAATAACCGATAGCAGTGGGGCCCAGAAGACCTGCAGGCGGCTATCGTCGGTGGACATACGGCGGAAGAACATCACCACCGCAGCCGATACGCCCAATTGCAAAATCAGAATGCATAGGGTCGCCACTGCTGAACCGATGGCAAAGATATGCACCATCGGATCCAAGCCTGCTATCCCGATTCCAAGCAGCAATATCAACAGGATAACGCTGTGCAGATGGCTGGCATTATGCGGAGTGCCGTTGGTCAGGTGGGTTTTGCTCAGCGCTTTCCAGATAAGTCCATCACGGCTGATGCTAAAGATGTAACGCGAAATGTTGTTGTGAAAGGCCAGAGAAGCAGCGAACAGGCTGGTGATCAACAGCACTGACATACTATCGACCGCCCACTGTCCGACATACTGGCGAGTAATATTGAAGACAAAATTACCGGGGTCTTTGCTGGCAATGGCGACAATGTCATTGAAGCCATACGCCTGCACCAGCGACCAACTGGTGAAACAGAAAAAAGCGGTGATCAGCAGCAAGGCGCAGAGGGTGGCACGTGGTACGGTTTTCTGCGGGTCACGGCACTCTTCAGCGTAAATGGCTGTTGATTCAAAACCGATAAAGGAAGCGATAGTAAAAATGAAGGCGATTCCAAGGTTACCGTGCATGAACACCGAAGGTTCAAACGACTCGACGGTGTAGGAACCGGCTTTCTTTACCAGCAGCATGACGTCAGTCAACAGTACGATGGCAACTTCAGCCAGCATCAGCACGCCCAGCAGCTTGCCCCCCACCTCAACCCGCTTGATGCCCAGCACCCAGGCAATCACCGTGAATACCATGCTCAGCGTCCACCAGGGAAGATGCAAACTGACATGTTCTTCCAAAAACAGCTGGGTAAAAAAGCCGAGCATGGCAATAATCGCCACCTGGATAGAGGCGTAAGCCATCAACGCCAGCACAGAGGCTGATGCCCCCCAGTGGTCGCCTAACCCCTTGGAGATATAGGTGTAGAACGCACCGGCATTATTGACGTAGCGGCTCATGGCGATAAAACCCACCGCAAACGTCATCAAAATAACGCACGACAGGATATAAAACACCGGAATGCCGCCGCCGTTGCCGGAAATAATCGCTATCGGCAGGCCACCGACCACGCCAGTCAAAGGCGATGCGGCCGCGACTACAAAAAAGACCAGGGAAAATAAGCCCAACGTATTTTTGCGTAAACCATGATTGTTATTCATCGTTAGCGTCTCCGTGAAAGAGAGTGAAATTTTTCAGACAATCTGCGTTGCCTGAAGCAGGTAACTTCACTGCATCATTTCTCCGTGTACGCGGATAGAAAAAATCGGACAGAGCAACGGTGCAGGCCTGCACCGTTGTGGTGCTTAGTGGTAGCGCAGGCGATGGAGTAACGCATCGTCTGCAATGTGTCGCTGATAATCGCACGGTGTAATACTGACGAACTTCTTAAATTCGCGCAGAAAGTGCGACTGGTCGCTAAAACCAAGGTCAAACGCCAGGTTGCTAAAGGAAATATCTTCTTGTGAATGAATGCGGTGCAGTGCGGACTGGCCGCGCAGAATACGACTAAATGCTTTCGGTGATAACCCGGTGTCCTGGCGGAACTGTCGTTGAATAGTCCGGCATGTATAGCCGGTCAATGTTTCCAGTTGATCGATACGGATATTCCCCTTTTGCTGCACCATCGCCCGAATAATTGAGGTGGTGACGGATGAGGACTTACGCACCAGCCTTGGCATGAAATGGGCATTAAATAATGAGATTTGCCGCGAAAAATTACGCTCCTGCACAATTTGCTCAAACGCCAACCGGGCATCTGGCACCACGTCAAGAAAGCTGAATTCACGGTTGGCGATCTCTTCGGCCATCACATCAAGAAAATCAGGAATAACACCCGGCGCAAAACGCACGCCGAAATAATGATGGTTGTGCAGCATGTCGGCACCACGTGCTTCTAGCGTGGTACCACACACACGACCTTTAGGATTGAGCGGATCGCAATCAAAAACGATATCAACACAACCGTCAGGCACCGCCAGCGTCATCCCTGCCGTTTGCGCTACATCGAAGCTGTAAAAATGTGAAATTGCCGGGTTTTCTGAGGCGGTCACCGAGTAATGCGGCGCTGAATTGAGCACAAACCACGGCTGTTCCGGGAGAAAACTTCCCGCAGGGCGACAAAGGGAATGTTCAGACATGACACGCTCCGATATGGACTAAACCTATCGCCAGATAATGCAAACCCTGTGCCACGCTGATGTCGCAAATATTCAATACAGGCCGACTGCCGTCACGTATTTCTATGGTCATTCACCTGCACGCCGGTCGCACTGTGGCGACGGCGATACTGAAAATAAAACAGAAAGAGGCCAGACCATGACTGATTCAACCCGGATTGATTTTATCTACCTGTCGGAGCAGGACATGATCCGTGCGGGGGTTACCGACATGCCCGCTTGCGTCGACACCATGGAGGAGATGTTTGGTTTGCTTTATCGGGGGGACTACCGCATGGCTGGCGCGAATAACGATTCACATGGCGCGATGGTGACCTTCCCGGAAAACTCGCCGTTCCCCACCATGCCAAAGCCAACGGCCGATCGCCGTTTAATGGCGATGCCCGCCTATCTTGGCGGCAGTTTTGGCACCGCCGGGGTGAAGTGGTATGGCTCGAATATCGCCAACCGCGAAAAGGGGCTACCGCGATCCATTCTGATGTTCACGCTCAGCGATGCCGATACCGGCGCACCGCTGGCGCATATGTCTGCCAACCTGCTCTCGGCCTATCGTACCGGTGCGGTGCCCGGCGTTGGGGCACGTCATCTGGCGCGCAAAGATTCACGGGTGATTGGCTTGCTGGGGCCAGGCGTGATGGGGAAAACCTCCGTGTCGGCGTTTATCGCTGTCTGTCCGCTGATTGATACCATCAAAGTGAAGGGGCGTGGTCAGCGTAGCCTCGATCATTTCATCACCTGGGTAAACACCACTTACCCGCAAATCAAACATATCGATGTCGTCGACACGTTGGAAGCCGTGGTGCGAGATTCAGATATCGTCACGTATTGCAGCTCTGGCGAAGTCGGCAATCCTGACAGCTATCCGCTGGTGAAACGCGAATGGGTAAAACCCGGTGCCTTCCTTGCCATGCCCGCGCTGTGCAACATCGACGCCGGAATGGAGCAGAGCGATGTGCGTAAAGTACTCGATAACACCGGCCTCTATCAGGCCTGGTTTGAAGAAGTCCCAAAACCTGCACATAAAACGATTCCGGTGATTGGCGTGCGTTTTATGGACATGATTGCCGAAGGGAAACTGACGACAGAGCAACTGGAAGATATCGGTAAGATCGTGGCCGGTGATGCGCCGGGGCGTCAGAACGACGACGAAATTATCATCATGTCGGTGGGTGGCATGCCAGTGGAAGATGTGGCCTGGGGAACCGTGATATATCGCAATGCGCTGGCTAATGACATCGGCGTGAAATTAAACCTGTGGGAAACCCCGGTACTGAGCTAATTAAGGGCAATCAGCATGACAACTATCATCAAAGTAAAAACGGGCTCGAAATTTGAAGAAATGGGCAGCTACTCACGCATTGTCGCGGTGGATAACTGGATTTATGTCTCGAATACCGCGGGTCGCAATCCGGTCAGCCAGGAAATCCCGGCTGATGTGAGTGAACAGACGTTGCAAGTGTTCGCCAATATTGAAACGGCGCTGGCAGCCATTGATGCCTCGCTGAAAGATATCGTGTTCTCGCGGGTGTTTATTCAGGATCCAGACGATGTACCAACAGTCATGGCCATCATCGGGGATAAGTTTCGGGGTATCAATCCTGCCACCACGGTGACCTGTCCACCGTTGGGCTCGACGGTTTACAAAGTGGAATTGGAGGTCACTGCGTACCGTGGGGCCGCCAGTGCTGACGTTCAGGAAATCACCGTTGCGCGGTAAGGCGCAACAAGGAGGCGCACGATGTCACCAGAAATTACCCCCGTTACCACATCATCTGATTTTCCTGAATCCACCACTGTCGTCATTATTGGCGGTGGCATTGTCGGTTTAACCGCTGCGCTGACGCTGGCAGAGCGCAATATTCCGGTAGTGGTGCTGGAGAAAGGACGCATTGCGGGTGAGCAGTCATCGCGCAATCTGGGCTGGATTCGTAAAACCAGCCGTGCCGCCGATGACATCCCTCTGGCGCAGGCGGCTGATCGCCTGTGGGCTGAAATGGCAGCACGCGTTGGCTGTGATGTGGGTTATCGTCAGGCAGGCATTATGTTCATTGCCCGCAGTGAAGCACAGATGGCGCTACACGAAAGCTGGTATAAAGCGGTCGCGCCGCTTGCGCTGGATACCCTACTGCTGAGTAAAGCAGACATCGCCGAGCGAGTACCGGGTGGGAAAGGTACATGGGCTGGGGGGATTTTTACCGCTTCCGATGGCCGTGCAGAGCCGACACTGGCGGCGAGCGCGATTGCTCGTGCGGCTATCGCCAAAGGCGCGATCATCGTTGAACAGTGTGCCGTGCGCACGCTGGAGACAAGTGGTGGCAAGGTGAGTGGTGTAGTCACCGAGCGAGGTGAAATTCGCTGCGAGCACGTACTGCTGGCGGCAGGTGCCTGGTCGCGGCGTTTTCTTGGCAATCTGGGTATTGCGTTACCCACGCTGCCGCTGATTTGTTCGGTGTTGCGTACTCAGCCGCTGGAAGGGCCAACCACCATCGCTGTCGGTGCACCGGACTTCTCATTTCGTCAACATCAGGATGGCGGTTTTATTATTACTCAGCGTGGCGCACTGGATGCACCGTTGACACTCGACCACCTGCTGATTGGGATGCGTTATCTACCGCAACTGCGCCAGGCGCGTGACAACCTGCGCATTTCACTTGGCAAATACTTTGTTAAAGATTTGGCGCTGGCCCGCCGCTGGCGCAGTGATAGCCTCTCGCCGTTCGAGCGCATTCGCACGCTTGACCCTGCGGCGAATCCAGCGCTGAATCAGGAAGCGATGCGTAACCTGTGTGCAGCCTGGCCGGTATTTGAGCAGGCGAAAGTGGCACAGGCATGGGCTGGCGTGATCGATGTAACGCCAGATTCCAATCCGGTGATAGGGGATGTCGCGGCACTGAGGGGCCTGACGCTGGCAACCGGTTTCTCCGGCCACGGTTTCGGTACATCGCCAGCCGCTGGGCAGTTGGCTGCTGACCTGGTATCAGGCCATACGCCGCTGATTGACCCAACGCCGTATCGCTTTGCTCGTTTCTGACAGCATGCGCGATTTATCGCGCACTGCCCGTTAAACGAAACGTTCACCGTTTATGTGCCCGATGGATGTATTCCTGTAATCCCTCTGCCAGCATATCGAAAACCCGTTTGCAGCACGGGCTATGGCGCAAGTCTTCGTGCATGACTACCCATGTATCCAGGTGCAGCGAAAAAAAATCAGGGAGTACCCGCTGAAGTGGAATACCCCCATCGGCAAGTTGTACCTGACAGATGCCGATACCTGCACTGGCGCGAATCAGATTCAGCTGTGCCAGGTCGCTGTCTGTACGCATAGAAAAGACATCGCGCTGGAACTGAGGGTACTGTTTTAATGCCTTGCGGATAAGGGGCGTGCTCTGATCAAAACCGATCAGAGCATGCGTCAGCAAATCATCGATACTTTCGGGTGCTCCCTGTCGCGCAAGATATGCCTCAGACGCGTGCAGACCGAGTTCGATCCTGCCCAGGCAACGTGCGACAAGCTGCTCCTGTAATGGTGGCACCATGCGTACGGCAATATCGGCTTCCCGGTGAAGAACATCCTGAAACCGGTTTGACAGCACTAACTCGATCGCTATTTTCGGGTAGGCCTGCCTGATCCGGGTAATGAGTGGCGGTAGTACCTCAGCCCCAATCACTTCACTGGCAGAAACGCGCACTACCCCACGTATGGCTGCGCTGTCCATACTCAAGTTGGCTGCGGTTCGCAAAAGCGCGTTAGCAGTGCTCTCCATGGTTTCTGCATGTGCCTTTAGCGCCAGCGCAGCATCAGTCGCCAGCAAGCCGGTCTGGGAACGTGTGAATAACACCTGACCGAGGGCTGACTCCAGCCCGGCAACGTGGCGCCCCGCCGTTGGCTGCGTAATCTCAAGCGTACGTGATGCACCCGATAGCGACCCTTCCCTCAGCACAGCCAGAAATGTTCGGTACCACTCCCATGGAATAGATGTTGTCATACAAAAATGTATAGCCGCTCAATAAAGATATGCAATTTCATTGGACATGGACCAGGAGTACGCTGTCAAGCATCAATCGATTAAGAGGTGAAAGACATGGAAACCAAAGGCAATGTGCTCATACTGGGGGCGACTGGCGGCCTTGGCGGTGAGGTGACGCGGCGGCTCATTCAGGAAAAGTGGAGCGTACGGGCACTGAAACGTGGGTTACCGGTCAGCACGCAGAATGATGGCATCCAGTGGGTGACGGGGGATGCTCTTGATGCACAACAGGTCGCGACAGCCGCAGCGGGATGCAGTGTGATCGTTCACGCTGTCAACCCGCCCGGCTACCGCAACTGGAAAAGTCTGGTATTGCCCATGCTGCGTAACACGATAAACGCAGCAGAACAAAGCGGAGCCTTAATTGTGCTCCCCGGCTCCGTTTACAACTATGGACCCGATGCCTTTCCGCTATTACGCGAAGACGCCAGCCAGATGCCGGTGACAAGAAAAGGCGCTATCAGAGTTCAAATGGAGAAAGAGCTGCTGGCCTACTCACAGCGTGGTGGCCGGGTGTTAATCGTCCGTACGGGGGACTTTTTTGGCCCGCTGGCCGGTAATAACTGGTTTTCGCAAGGGCTGATCAAGCCGGGTAAACGTCCGGATGTGATTAACAATCCCGGTTCGGCCGGAATCGGCCATCAGTGGGCCTATTTACCTGATATTGCCGAAACAATTGCTGCGCTACTGGCTCGCCGGGCGGAGCTTGAACCGTTTGCCTGCTTCCACATGCAAGGTCATTGGGATCACGACGGTACCGACATGGTAACCGCGATTCAGCGGGTCACCGCCAGCTATGGTGGCGTTGCCAAAATACAGCCATTTCCCTGGTGGTTCATTTATATGGCAGCCCTTTTCAATGTGACCTTGCGTGAGCTGTTAGAAATGCGCTACCTGTGGCGCCAGCCAGTACGCCTGCACAATGCCAAACTCGTTAAGTTTTTAGGTGCAGAGCCGCATACCCCTCTTGATGAAGCGGTTCACATGACACTGCGAGGCCTGGGTTGTATTGGTGATAAGCCATCTGAGGTTGGCGCATAATAGCGCCAAAAAAATGAATTGCTGTATATCGGTCATGCCGAATACTTTAATTTTCCAGAAAATTATAAAAAACCATCACAAGCCTAATAAGCATTAAATACATCACTACTTCACACCTCAGTTATGAATATAAAAATGGTGTTCTACTGAGAACACCACTCTCAGAAAATCAGTGTGTTGCTTTTTTAGTGCCATACGTGTTTGTATATGGATTATAATTACCCTTAGTACTAAAATTATTATATTGCGTGGAGTCTTTTGATGTCCTTTGATATGGGGGAACATATGTTCCATTATTTTTAATATACCCAGTTACCTTTTCATGACTCGAGCTGCTCCCTGTTCCATAACCATATGTCTTCGGTGCACTATAACCACTTCCTGTATATGAGTGGTGCCCACCGCCTTTTGCAAAAGCACCGCTTGCAATTAATAAAGAAAAACACGCAATAATTAGCTTTTTTATAATATCACCCCGCAATTAATTGAGCCTATAAGAGAAGACTTTTAACTATAGACATAGATTAAGAGAAATGGGTTTGGCTCGATCAAATGTGCATTTTTAAATGCATAATCGTTCTGCTGGCTACTACAACGGCTAGTAGCCTTCGATTTTATTCGTATACACCATCCTTTTATCTGCCCCAGCCGTTTCAATTTTTGCCGGGCAAGAACAATAACGTATACCGCTCACAAAGCACTCTGCTATACCAGTATTATCTGTTGAATATTCAGATGGTGCGACAGCTCACGCATAATAACCAGATAGCTGATAAACCCGGTTTCATCCGGGAATTCGCCGTCGCGTTTGGGACTGCCGGAAATCACATCCGCTACCCGGTTGAATACATCCTCGATCTGCGGCTGGGTCAGCATGTCATGGCTGCCCGTGATGCGGGCAATCTCTTTAAGGTAAGGGTCGGCGCATGAAGCCTGTTGCGCGACCTGACGTAGTGCCGATGTCGCCTGAAGCACATCTTCAATGGTGGCAATCGCCATCTCGACTTCATAAGCGGATGGAATGGTGTGGCGAAAAAAACGATGAGCAATGGCCTGATACCCCAGCGGCAAAACGACTTCGGGGGCGGTGAAACTCACGTGATCATCACCAATAGTGAACAGCTCATTCATCGTCGACATTCCTGCAGCAACACTCTAATGCCTAAAACAATAGCGCTGATACACCAGAAAAGGAAACGCCCCTTTTAATTGGCGGTCAGGATTCACGTTGCGTCGCTAGTAGCAACACGCGCGTGTACTCTCCGCTGGCCGATAAAGGCTCCGCCCCCTATCAGATATCACAACAAACAATACCGATCTCCCCTTTTATCACGCATTGCAGGTACAATTCTCGCCACGGTTTAGCGATTGGTATCCACCGCCCCACCACATATTATGAGCCCAACATGCTAACAGACAGCGACATCACCTTCCGTAAACTTGAGATTTTCAAGACTTTCATGGAAACCGGCACCATCACCCGCACCGCGGAACGCCTTGGGTTGAGCGGTGTCAGCGTGCACCGGGCGTTGCATACGCTGGAAGAAGGCGTGCGCTGCCCGCTGTTTATCCATAAAGGTCGCAATCTGGTGGCGCTACCTGCGGCACATACACTGCTGGAATACAGCCAGGAAGCGATGTTGCTGATGGAACGGGGGCTGGAAGAGACCCGCAAGACCGCAGGCGTCGGTCAGGGGCGACTGCGTATCGGCACACTGTATTCGCTAACACTGGAAACGGTGCCGCGCCTGATTATGGGCGTCAAACTGCGCCGTCCCGATCTGGAGCTGGATTTGACCATGGGGTCGAATCAGCGTCTGCTCGCCATGCTGGATGACCAACAGCTTGACGCGATCCTTATCTCGCTGTCCGACGACACGATTGATCGTAACCGGTTAGAGTGTCTGCCGTTGTTTGAGGATAATATTTGTCTGGCGGCACCGGCCAGCGCGCAGCTCGATACCCACCAACCGGCCGACCTGCGGGATTTTCATCACCAGCGGTTCGTTTCACTGTCTGAAGGGTTTGCCACCTATGCCGGTTTTCAGGAGGCGTTTCACATTGCAGGCTTTGAACCGGAGATCGTCACGCGGGTGGGTGATATCTTTTCCATGCTGAGTCTGGTGCAGGCTGGCGTCGGCTTTACCCTGATCCCCGAGCGGATGAAAAAGGTATACGAGAACGATGTGCAACTGCTACCACTGGCAGCGCCTTATCAGATGCGCCAGCTTATCGCCATCGTCTTCGCTCGCAATCGCGAGCACGACCCGAATCTGCTGGCGCTGGTGGCCGAAGGCCGCATGTACGCCCGCAGCCTGAATACTACCTCTGCGCCCTAAGTTGCGCCGTGCGGTGGATGACCACATCGCTACCGCTGCGCTCCAGTGAAAATGCCTCGCTGCGACTAAACGCCTGTTTCGCCAGACAGGTCAGCACGCCACCCGGTGGCATCTCAATCGCCAGCCCGACATCGCGCTCTTCCGCCGCCACCATCGCCTCATGCCAGCGCACGGTGCGCGCCATGTTCATCGCCAGATCGTCTGCAATACGCTCCGGTTGCCAGATAGCGCGGGCGGAGCTGCCACTGAGGTAACAGCAGCGGGGAGGAGAAAAGGATACTGACGCCATCGCCGCCGCCAGTTGCCTGGCGGGCGCATCGAGCAGAGCACAGTGCGACGGCACGCTAACGTGCAGGCGTTGCGCCCGGCTGGCACCGCGTTGCAGTGCCTGTTCCGCCACCTGTGCCATGCTTTCATCGCTACCGGCAATCACAATTTGCCGTTCAGCATTCAGGTTGGCGATATACGCCCCGCTGCCGGGCAGCAAGGCTTCCACTTCGGACTGGCTTAAGCCCATAATCGCGGTCAATCCGTAGCCTTGCGGGTATGCCTGTTCCATCAGATCACCGCGCAACGCCACCAGCCGTAACGCATCGTCAAAACGCAGCACCCCGGCTATCACCGCCGCCGGAAACGCGCCAATCGATAAACCGCTGACCATGTCCGGCATCAGGTCACGCGCCATCAGCGCTCTGGCCCAGGCCACCCCGGTTATCAACAGGCACAGTTGCACCGCGCGGGTGTGTCGTAATGCCTGCGGGGTATCCAGTTGGTAAACCTCATCCCCCAACACGGCAACCGCCTCATCCAACACACTCGTCTCGGCAGGCAATTGCTGCAACATGCCGGCGTACTGGGCGCCCTGTCCGGGGAAGGTAAACAGAATTTTCATTTTACGGCTCCATTGCCCACGGGTCGCTGACCCGCTTCGGGCCGTGGTTGGTTTTTAACAGCACCTGTCCATCGCGTAACCATTCAGCCAGCGCAAAGCCCCCGTTGGGCGTTTCAATTTGCGTATCAGCCCGGCACAGCGGCGATGCGGATAGCAGCCGCTGCCAGTTTTCCAGCGCGTCACGCTCCAGCGCCTGTGGCGCGCGAATCAGCAGGTCCAGGTCGCTGGCGGTATGCAGTACCGGCACTTGCGTTGCCAGCGCGTAGGCGGTAGCACCGGTGATGCCCCATTGCCACGGCCAGTGCTGTTGCGCCAGTTGAATCGCAAGCTGTACCGGTGGCTGAGAGACAAACGATGAATGCAATAGCGATGACAGGTTGCTCAGACTCTCCGGCGTAACCACCCGAACAATCTGCGCTGCTGCTACCCACCCGGCAGCACGCTGGTCGCGGCGCAGGCCGCGCACACCCACCGGAATACGCCCGGCCGGGTCAACGTCACGCCGCACCACCACCGGCAGCGCCGGTTGCCATTGGCTCGCTACCCAAGGGGCATCAATGCCCTCCAGCGTATCGCGGGAGGCAAGCCATAACAGATCGTGCGGACGTGTCGTTACCATGATTCAGACTCCTGATGTCGTTCAAATACCTGACGTTAGCGTGATAAACAGCGGCAGCGACAGGATACAGAGAACGGAGCTTAACAGCAGCACGGCTTCCGCATCCGGCGATTGCACGCCAAAGCGGTTACCGAACACCACCCCGAAAAACCCGGCGGACAGCGCAATCATCAGAATCGCGGTGATCGCCACCGAGCCGTGTAATCCCAGTACCAGTACGATACCCCATGCCAACGCTGGTTGAATCAGCAACTTGGTCAATACCGCAGTGGTGACCATCGAATTCAGTTTTAACTGGCGTGCAGACAGAATAACCCCGGTCAGGAAGAGCGCAGTCGCAGTGGCGGATAACCCCAGCGGTTTGATCGCCGACAACAACAGTTCTGGCATACGGATACCGATGGCGGACAACACGACACCCAGCAGCGGCCCTAACACGATCGGTTTTTTCAGCGAACGCCACATCAACACCGGCAGCATCGACAGCGTAGAGGTCTGATTGCCGCCAGACGCCAGTGCCTTCTCACGCTCCAGAATCAGCAGGCAGAACGGCGTCATTAATACCGAACCACAGGCAATAGAGACCGCCACGGAAAGTGATGTCGATGAGCCGTCGCCCAGCACACTGCCGAGGATCGGCAAACCGAGTGCCGCGTAATTGGGCAGCGCAACGGTCAGTGTCAGCACCGCGGCATCCTGCGGCGTTTTATGGAATACCTTGACGGCCAGAAAGTAGATAGCGGCATAGGTTATCCACATCGCCAACGTCAACACCACGATCAGCGGAGACTGCTGGACAATACCGGACCAGGGCGTTTGCACGGTGGCGCTAAACAACGCCGCTGGCAAAGCAAAATCCATCACGAAAATATTGAGCAGCGCGACGTTCTTGTTATCCACCAGCTTGGCTTTGCCCGCCCAGAATCCCAGCAGCATGATGATAAAAATGGGCGCGAGGGCATGAACAATTACATAAGTCATATCGTATTCACCTGTAATAAAAAGAGTATCAGTTCCAGCACGATGGTTTGGCTTGTGTCCGCACAGTGGCGGGCGCAATGTCTGTCGATGTTCAGACGGCCGTTTTTTCAGACAAAAGGACTCCTGCAGGCGCTTAATGGCACCTTGCCCTGTTATCTGGCAGGTCTCTTTATTGGCTTACCGATAATAGGTGGCCGTCGTGGTTCAACACGAACCAGCCACCGGTGTGTGACTTAGCTGTAAACGTGGTTGAGCACGCTTACCACTGCGCCCTCATACGCTCACGAACGAGGGAAGAACTGCGCCGGTTGTCCGCACCCAGCCGCGTTTTCAGCGACGGATCACGGCGGGCATCGGCCACCGCCTGTTGCAGTGCCGCGCTCACCTGCGACAAATCGTCGGCGGACGGCGCATCCGGGTTAGCGATATCCAGCAGCGTTGATAACAACCCCAGCGTGGCGTAGTTGCGAATGTCATACGCCATCGGCGGGATGGTCGCAGCCAGCTTCTCCAGGTCTTCCACACTTCTGAGCGTGATACGCGCCGCTGAGGCTTTGCCCATGGCGTGAATTTGGACTTCCGGGTCATTAAAGGCGATCAGTCGGTTAGCCTGATAGCCATGAGCCAGAAATGCCCCAGACATCGCTTTGCCGACGATCAACCCAATAACCGGGTGACCGGCAAGGCGCGCCTGGGCATAGGCCCCGGCCGACGCCGCCAGCGCCTGATGGATGCCGAAGGCTTCTTCCCGGCGACCATACGCCTGACTGGGCACATCAATTACCGCTACGATCGGGCGTTTCTTCTCGCTGTTGCGATCGGCCGCGATCGTTTCATGCACCACCTTCGCCAGCGTCCAGCCTTCCAGCAAGCCAACTTCGCCTTTTACCGCACGCGGGTAGTGGTTATTCGCGTCGGGAACCACGGCGATAAAACGTACCGGCTCACCGGCGATATCGCCGTCTGCCACCTGTACCGACGGGCACAGCTCGCTCAGGCGTGGTTTTCCGGGTGCCAGCGCGTCTAACCATAGCGCGCCGCGATGTGCTACCTGACTCATGGTTTTACCTCCCCGAAAAGCTGTTGGATCTGTTGCGTGTCGGCCTGTATGCGGGTATCGGCGTCAGTCAGACGTGTCAGATACCACGCATACTTATCCGAACGGTGTTGCGCCGGTACGCCGTGGGCAAGGGCATCATTCACCGCGTGTTTGACGGCGTTAATGCCATCGGCCACCAGACTGTCGGCCAGACCGCTGTGGTGACGAATCTCACCGCCGGTCATACTCCAGATGAACGGACGATCGCGCGAGTCGTACTCGGCGACGCCGGCTTCCTGTTCAATCACCTGCGGACCATTCAGACCCAGACGTGCCTCGCGGGTAACAATCAGGTGGCTGCACAGCGCCGCGGCGATCGACATGCCGCCAAAGCAACCCACCGTCCCGGCGATGATGCCGATAACCGGCGTGTAACGACGCAAGTCGACAATCGCCGCATGGATATCAGCGATCGCCGCCAGGCCCAGATTGGCTTCCTGCAACCGTACCCCGCCCGTTTCCAGACACAGAATCGCCTGCGTCGGAATGCCGTTACGCTGGTCCTCAGCCGCCAGTTCCAGCGCCGCAGCCATCTTGGCCCCGGAGACTTCCCCCATACTGCCGCCCTGAAATGCCCCTTCAATCGCGATGACGACGGTCGGTTTGCCCTGCAACGTGCCTTTCGCGACTACCATGCCGTCGTCAGACTGCACCACGATCCCTTGCTGCCCCAGCCACGGCGACACCATACCGTCAAACGGGCCGAGCAACTCGCGGTAGCTGCCTTCATCGAGCAGTGCGTGGGCGCGTTCCCGCGCTTTAAGTTCGATAAAACTGCGGTCGTCACGCATAACTCACCCCTTCAAAAACCTGTTCGATACGGATGCGTGCCACACCGGGCGTGGCACCGAAATCATGGATGGTCATGGTGCCGGCCGTCAGGCTGCCAAGCGAACTTAACCGGGAAAACAGCGCCTGCCAGCGCGCCCGGCTGTTATCCACCGACGTGGTGATGTCGATGGTAAGCGTCTGTCCGGCATCCGCCGTCAACAGCACTTCCATATCACCGGATCCCACCACGCCCGCCAGTGCGTTGCCGCTGGCCGTGCGGGTAGCCGGGAATGACAATGTAATGTGTTCCATAACACCCTCTTAATCGTATAAAGATGGTTGTGCGATACCATCAAGCAATAGCGTGGCGGCCAGCAGGTCGGCCGCGCCGCCGGGCGACGCGTTCAGCGCCAGCATGCGTGTATCTAATTGCGCCAGCGCCTGTCGACCGGCAGGGCAAGACACGCCTCCCGCCGCCAGTACCGCTTGTGCGCCCTGCTGCATGGCCTGCAACCCGTCGAGCCCGGCGCGCGACAACACACAGGTATCGCTTAGCGACGTCATGACCGCCATCAGCGCATCCAGCCGTGCGTCGTTCTCGCTCGCGCCCTGACGCCGACTGCGTCGCAGTTGCGGCAACGCCAGTCGGGTAATATGTGGAAAGCCTTGCTGCGCTTCTTCACGCGCCCCCGGTACCTGATAACGCTGTGTCGCCAGCCGCCCTTTGCTGAACACTGTCGGCGCAGCGCTATCCGGCAAACGAGCCAGCCGCGCCGCGGTATCGGCGATGGCCTGAGCGCTGCCGAGACCGCCGAGCATTGCTGCGGCGCTCACCAACAGTCCCAATGCCCAGATGGCTCCGCGGTGCGTATTCACACCGTCGGTCGCCAGCATCATCTGCTGTTCGCCTTCGCGCCCCACCCGCCCCACTGTCTGCCGTAATGCGGCATCCGCCGGGCGTTGCCAGCTCTGAAGCGCCAGCACATGAAAGGTCGCGGTCAAGCTGTGAGCGGAGCGTTCCATCAGTGCGAGCGTCAAATCCTGATGCGCACCGCTGCCACGGCTATCAACCAGACCCGGTTTGGGGCTCAGTCGCGCCTCCTCAATCAGGCAATGCGTTGCGGTGTCGGCCAGCCAGTGGGCGTAGTCGTGGGCATCGGACTGTCGCTGCGTTTTCATTTACCAGCTCCGGAATTTGGCTGGCGGGTTGTACAAGCCGCCTGACCATTCCACCAGGTCGGCTACGCTGCCTGCGGCCAACAAAGAACGGGTCGCTTCGGTACGGCGGATCCCCAAATCTTCCGGGTAGGCCACCTTGCCGCTGCGGCGGAACTCCGCCACACGTTGCGCGTCCACACCCAACCCGATATCGGTGATCCCGGCAACCGCTGCGACCATCGCCCGCCGCTCTTCCAGGCTGTTAGCGCGATAGAGATAGGCAATCCCCTCTTCGGTCAGCACGTGGGTCACGTCGTCGCCATAAATCATCACCGGTGCCAGCGGCATACCGGTAGCTTTCGCCACATCGACTGCATCGAGTTTTTCCACAAACGTCGGTTTAACGCCGGCTTGGAAAGTCTCCACCATTTGCACCACCAGCTTGCGCCCGCGCTGCATTGGGTCAGGCTCGTTGATCATGGCGAGCCAGGCCGGGGTGGCGTGACGACGTCCATGTGGGTCGTGCCCCATGTTGGGCGCGCCGCCGAACCCGGCAAGGCGACCTTTGGTGACGGTAGAGGAGTTACCCAACCCGTCGACCTGCAAGGTCGAACCGATAAACATATCGACAGCGTATTGTCCCGCCAGCTGGCAAAATGCACGGTTAGAGCGCATCGACCCATCGGCACCGGTGAAGAACACATCCGGCCGCGCGGCGATATAGGCTTCCATCCCCAGTTCACCACCGAAGCAGTGGATACTCTCGACCCAGCCGCTTTCGATCGCCGGGATCAGCGTGGGATGCGGGTTCAGTGTCCAGTGTTTACAGATCTTGCCTTTCAGCCCCAGGCGCTCGCCATAGGTCGGCAGCAGCAGCTCAATCGCGGCGGTGTTAAAACCGATCCCGTGGTTGAGTGACTGCACCTGATGCTCGGCATAGATGCCCTTGATGGCCATCATCGCCATCAGAATGTGTTCTTGTTTGATCAGCCGCGGATCGCGGGTAAACAGCGGCTCGATAAAGAACGGCTTATCTGCGACAACGACATAATCAATCCAGGAGCCGGGAATATCGACGCGTGGCAAATCGGTTTCGTCATCCACCAGTTCATTCACCTGCGCGATAACGATGCCGTCATGGAATGCAGCGGCTTCAACCAGCGCCGGGGTATCTTCGGTGCTGGGGCCGGTGTACAGGTTGCCTTTGCGGTCAGCTTTATACCCTGCCACCAGAGCCACATTCGGGATCAAGTCAACATACAGGCGGGAATAGAGTTCGATATAGGTATGAATCGCGCCCACTTCCAGCGCGCCGTCTTCCAGTAGCTGAGAAATACGCAGACTCTGTGTACCGGAGAAAGAGAAATCGAGCTTATGGGCGATGCCTTTCTCGAAGATATCCAGATGCTCGCTACGCCCAACGCTTGGCATGATCATGTGCAGGTCATGCACTACCTGCGGGTTGACTTCTGACAGGGTGCGGGAGAGGAAATCGGCCTGCTTTTGGTTATTACCTTCCAGCACGACCTTATCGCCGGGAGCGATCAGTTTTTCCAGCATCGCGGCCAGATGTTCGGTAGGCAGCACCTTGCCCGAAACGGGTATCGACGCTTTGCGTCGTTGTTTTTCACTGCGGCGCGTATTCCAGACCCGCGGTGACGTTTGCCCAGACAACATTGTTAACCTCCTGATTCAGCTCATCATTTTGATTTGCCTTGGTCTGGGGAAAGTATGTTCTCTGGCTGAAGCGGCTTCAATCAAGCAGCCATCGCAATCATTAGCTTTAGAGTAAAGATAACTGGCACGCTGACCGTGATTGCCATGCCAGCCCGCGTGGCGTGCGGGTTTCCATCACTCCCCTTACATCGCGCGAATTGTGATCAGCCCTGCGCTTTGCGCATCGGTATCGTTAATCACAATGAGGTAAGAGCGGGAAAACAAAACGGGGAAATCAGTGCGGGAGACAGGAATATCGGCAGGAACCCGGTGCCGTATACGCATCGGCCCCATGCTAGCAGCACAGGGCCGAACGGAATTACTTACATTATTGGATTAACACCATCCTGGATTAATACCATTTAGCCGACACAATTTGGCTAATGCTATTGTGTTAATACCATTGTGTTCATGTCATTGTGTTAATGCCATTGGCCTTATTTCGGTTTTACACGATCCACAACCTTGTGGATAGCGGCGGCCAATTCATTGATTTCAAATTTCGCCACATACGAATCAGCACCGACATTGCGTACATGATCTTCGTTGGCTGAGCCGGACAGTGAAGAGTGGATGATAACGGGAATGTGCTTAAGCGCCTCATCACGCTTGATATTACGTGTCAGCGTAAATCCATCCATCTCTGGCATTTCCAGGTCGGTCAACACAAAGGCAATCTTATCTGAAATGGGTCGACCTTCCGCCTTCGCTTCCTCCGCCATGGATTTGATCTTATTCCAGGCTTCCAATCCGGTGATATGCATGATGTAGGGAATGTTCATCACCTTCAGCCCCGTTTCGAGCATCGTGCGCGCGACTTTGGAGTCTTCAGCCACAATCGCTACTGCACCGGGTTTCAGGTGGAACGTTTTCTCTTCCACACTTTCAATCTTAATTTCACGCGCGGTAGGAATAATATCGTGCAGAATCTGCTCCACATCCAACACCAGCGCCAGACGGTTGCTCGCCGGATCGCTGTCCAGACGCGCGATACTGGTGATATAGCTATTGCTGACGCCCGCCTCAGCGGTATTTACCTGACTCCAGTCAAGACGGACAATATCGTCAACCGATTCAACGGCAAATGCCTGGGTGCTGCGTGCATATTCCGTCACCAGCAGGATGTTGCGCCCGGTACTTGCAGCACACCCCACCACGGCCGGAAGATCGATAACGGGAATAATCTGCCCGCGAATATTAATCATACCAAGCATCGGTGGTGTCATACCCGCAGCCTTGGTCAAGGTTGGCATCGGAACGATTTCACGAAGCTTGAACACATTGATACCGAACAGCTCGGATGGCCCTTCACCGGTGGCCGATCCCAAACGGAACAATAACAATTCAAACTTGTTGGACGAGGTAAGATTAGTTCTCTCCTCAATCTCTTTTTGAAATTTATCCATTCTGTCCTCAATGCAAATAATTATTAATGTATGGTTACAAGGCAACATCAGTCATGCAGGTAAATCAGGCCGGTGGCCTTACCCCACTCTACGCGATCGCTGACGCGCTTCAAATAACTCTTACTTCTTATACAGCATTAAAAAGAAAAATATGTGTCTCACGTCATCTGCTGCATCTTCCTGTTTTGAAAAGCATAGACCACCGGTCATTTCTCCACCATATTCCCGCAGCAAATGTTCTGCATCCTGTGATGAATGGCAGATTTGATTATGTGTGTTGTTATTACCTGCCTATATATACCCGTCATACTGCAAGTTGCAGGTGTGTTGGCGGCGTTCGTTCACCCGAATCACTTACCTGTGTAAGCTCATCGGGATTCACTCTCTTGCCGCCTTCCTGCAACTCGAATTATTTAGGGTATAAATAGGTACCGATTTAAAATGACTGAGGCGTGAGAGTTAACAGAAATAATCAATAGAATAATAAGAAGATCATAAGAAAATGATCTTTCTTCTGATGAGGATTAGCTCGCTGTACCTTACATTATTCGAGCAGCATGACGCAGGTTCACGGCTACCGCGACGATGGCCTGTTCCAGCCAGGGCTAGCGGGCATAGCTATAAACGGAAGCGCGTGAAATACCCAGATGCTGCGCAATCGTCTCCATCGATTTTTTCACGTCGAGTAAACCGCTTTCGCGCAGTTCCTGCATCAGCAGACGCCGCTCCGGTGCCTTCAGTGCGCGCGGTGTGGTCGCCAGACGCGCCGCAAATTGGTCGATACGTTGACGGATCGCTTCGGCACCGGACGGTTCCAGACTTTCGTTAAGCACGCCGCTATTGACCTGATTAAAATGCGCGAAGGCGTGCTGGATGCCGCGAAACAGTGTCATATCCACATTCAGGCACAAAGAAGCGACATACTCGCCGCTGGCGTCCTTGATGCCTATCGAGGTGCTTTTTACCGGGCGGCCATCGGCAAACTGATTGGCATAATTAGCCACAACACCGGGAAATTCCGGCGACGCGATACGCGCCAACCCCAGCTCGGTAGCTGACTGACCGATTTCCCGCCCGGACAAATTGTTGTAAATCGCCAGAATCGAGTGCTCCGGGTTTTTCAGGTCATGGATCACCACCTCGCAAAACGGTGCAAAGGTCTCCCCCAGTCCTTCTGCAATGGTATTGAGCTGCTCAAGCAGTATCGAGTCTGGCAGATGCGTCACCCTGTTTCTCCTTCACCTTTTATTGCTGGATAAATTATTTATAAATAGACGTTATGTCAAACCAGGCCAGTGTGGCATTCAGACAGAAAAGCCTGACTGCCTGCGAAAAACGGTTGGCAATGGCTACAATACCGGCTATAAAAATAAGACATTTTGTTTAAAACTGGATAAATCGTTTATATAAAGGAACCGCCATGAGCCAGCTTGTTCTGCCTAGTTATGACGACGTCGCCGCCGCCAGTGAGCGGATTGCCGGATATGCCCACCGCACGCCGGTTCTCACCTCCCGTACCGCCAACGACGCGCTCGGCGCAGAGATTTACTTCAAATGCGAAAACTTCCAGCGCATGGGGGCGTTTAAATTTCGCGGCGCGATGAACGCGCTGTTGCAATTTACCCCTGAGCAAAAAGTGGCCGGTGTGGTGGCGTTCTCCTCCGGTAACCACGCGCAGGCGATCGCCATGTCGGCAACACTGCTGGGGATACCCGCTACCATCGTCATGCCGCAGGATGCACCCGCGGCCAAGATAGCCGCCACCAAAGGGTACGGCGCACAGGTGGTGACCTTCGATCGTTACACGCAAGACCGTGAAGCTATCGGGCGTGAACTGGCGCAACAGCATGGCATGACGTTGATTCCGCCCTTTGACCATCCACATATTATTGCCGGGCAAGGAACGGCAGCTAAAGAGCTGTTCGAGGAGGTCGGTGAGCTGGATGCCCTGTTCGTTTGTATGGGTGGCGGTGGGTTGCTATCCGGTTCAGCGCTGTCGGCACGTCAACTGTCACCCGGTTGTCGGGTATACGGCGTCGAGCCTGAAGCCGGTAACGATGGTCAGCAGTCTTTTCGTTGCGGCCACATCGTACATATCGATACGCCCAACACCCTCGCCGACGGCGCTCAGACGCAGCATCTGGGTCAATACACCTTCGCGTTGATTCGCAAGCATGTGGATGACATCTTAACCGTCAGTGATGATGAACTGGTCACAGCGATGCGTTTTTTTGCCGAGCGGATGAAGATGGTGGTCGAGCCGACCGGCTGTCTCGGCTTCGCCGCAGCCCGTGCCAGCCAGCACGAACTGCGGGGGAAACGTGTCGGTATTATCGTCAGTGGCGGCAACCTTGATCTGGCCCGCTACGGCCAGTTACTGGCGGGGTAAACCGCCAGGTACCGCTTACCGGCACGATACCGCCGCCCATAACCATCGGGGCGGCGTGGCGTTCAGCTTGCGAGCCGTCTCCAGATAACGGGTATCCAGCAAACTGGCTGACCAGTACAGGGCCGCCGCCGTTTTGGCAGGCCAGATACCATCAAACCCAGACACCCCCGCTTGTCGCCGTGCGATGTCAAATTTCACCGTGGTACGGGCAAATTCCTGGTGAGTTTTCACCCCCTCGGCATACGGGGTAAGCCACGCCAGCGCCCCACGCAGGCTTTGCCTTTCCGCGCCTTTCAGATCAAGCCAGTCATGCCCTTGTGTTCGCGCCGACAGGGCGGCACGTACCAATGGTTCAAGGTCATACACCACATAATGCAGCGCATCACGCTGGCTGAAATCCAACACTTCACCATCAGGGCGGATGTTGGCATTCAACTGGCGAATAAACGCCTCTTGCGCCGCCGCCATCAGGTGGACATCCCCCAGTACGGCCGCCCCCATCGTCAAGAGCTTAACGCGGTGGCTTTGCCAATTATTACTCCAGGTCCCGCGCTTATCCTGCTGATGCGCCTGCATCTGTTGCAGGTAACCGGTGGTCATCTCGTTAAGAAAACGTCGGGTACGCGTCCGTGTCGCCTCCGGCAACGCATCACCAGTCAGTTGATACGCATCAATCAGTCCATCCAGACTGGTTTCATCGATAGGGTTAAAGCTCAGACGATAAGTTGTCGTCCAGGCATCAAGATAGGTTGCCAATCGGGATAGCGATGTCGCATCCCCGGCCCGATACCACGCCAGCGCCAAATCACGCATATAGCTAAAATCGCGTCGGGCGGCATTTGAAATATCATAAATCCCCTGATGGGGGAGCGTTCCTTCGGTATGCATAACCGGGATAGCCTGCGGCTGTGCTGACGGCGGATGGGAAACGGTCGACAGCAGTGCGGCTGCCGAGGGTGCGCTCGCCGCCAGACACAACCGGCTGTCAGCCTGCGTGGTTCCCGCCTGTACTGAAGCCATCACACCGGCAACCAGTGCGCCTACGGCCCATCGGGTCATGCGCTTCGGCATCATGATACTCATGCGTAATACTCCTTCTAAAATAGCGTGACGGGATGCTGATGACGCAGCCAGTTCAGGTATACCGACGGCCAGGCCGCGACCGGCGAGCCCGGCTCCCCCAGTCCAAAACCGTGTCCGCCAACGGGATAACGTTGCATCACCACCGGCACGTTAGCGCGCTGGCAGGCCTGCGCCATGATCAACGTATTATGCGGATCGGACACCGAATCATCGTCTGCCTGCACCAGAAAAAAGGGGGGCGAGTGCTGTGAGACATAGGATTGCACCGACCACTCAGCCTCCATGGCAGCGCTGGCACCGCGCCCTACCAAGACCCGGTGCGTCGCCGTATGCTGATAAGGTTTTTCCAGCGTAATCACCGGATAAATCAGCGCAGCATGGTCAGCCTGAATCGGCAACGCATCCAGTTCATCCTGAGGGGGATAGAGCGCCTCATGCCTGAGCGCTGCCATGCCCAACAAGTGCCCTCCGGCTGAAAAACCCAATACCCCCACCCGGCGTTCCCGGTGGCGAATCACCCGTAATGCACGCTGCGCGTCCTGCAACGCCACCCGGTTGCCGTCATGCCAGCCTTCACCGGGCAGACGATACGCCAGAACATAGGCCGTATACCCCTGCGCTGCCAGCCAGGCGGCGGCAGGCCAGGCCTCTTTGCCCATTTCGATGCGCTGATAACCGCCACCCGCCGCCACCAGGATAGCCTGACCATTGGGGTTTTCCGGTGCAAACACCTCAAGATATGGGTTGGCGATGTGGCTAAGCGCACCTCGTGCACTCACGTGAGGCGGGTCAAAGGGGCCACCGCCGCCCGGCGGGGTGTTGCCCCACAGGTTGATACGCGGGCGTGGCGCAGCCAATGATACCCCCAATACCCGGCCAGCTGTCAGGAGCACGGTAGCCGTCGATATAGCGGTAAGAAATCCTCTGCGATTCATCACTGGCCGCCCTCTTTACATCTGAAGCGATACGATCACGGCTTGGGTGACCGGTTTTTTCAAGACAATAACACCAGATGGTCGTCGCCTACCTGCCGATAACGGCGTACCGGCGGCTGGTAACCCACAGGACGCAACGGGCTATGCAACTCGTCCGCCAGCAGTGAGCGGTATACCCGCCTTTGCGGGTCAGGCACCGGCACAGCAGCCAGCAGGCGTCGGGTATACGGATGTTGGGGGTGGTTGAATACCGCCTGACGCGGGCCAATCTCCACAATCTCCCCTTGATACATCACCGCCACACGATGGCTGATGCGCTCCACCACCGCCATGTCGTGAGAAATAAACAGATACGCCAGCCCCAGTTGTTGTTGCAAATCGAGCAACAGATTGACGATTTGCGCTTTAACCGTCATGTCCAGCGCCGACACCGCCTCATCGGCGATGATCAACTGCGGATTGAGTGCCAGCGCCCGTGCAATGCATAACCGTTGGCGCTGCCCGCCAGAAAACTGGTGCGGATAGCGCTCCGCCATGTCGGCCTGTAATCCGACCCTCTCCAGCAGTTCTGCCACTTTCTGCGGTGCCTGCCGGGTGGATGCCAGACCGTGACTGACCATGGGCTCGGCAATCGCGCGCCCGATGGTCAGCCGTGGGTTGAGGCTGTCATACGGGTCCTGAAAAATCATCTGCGCCCGCATCCGTAGCGCGGCCAGCGCGGGCTTATCAGCGCTCAGCATGTTCTCACCGCACAGCGATACCGTACCGCCATCCGGCTCCAGCAATCGCAAGATAGCGCGCCCGGTAGTAGATTTGCCACAGCCGGACTCGCCCACCAGCGATAGCGTTTCTCCGGCTTGCAGACTGAAAGACACGTTCTCCACCGCGTGTACCCGGCCGGTCACCCGCCGCAACCAGCCGTTTTTCACCTCAAACCGTTTGATCAGATCACGCACCGCCAGCACCGGTGCGCCCGCGATGACGGTGTCTTGCAGCGGTTCGCTCGTGGTCGGTTGCCCGAATAACGCGAAGCGTTGCGGCAGCGGACTCTCAGCCATGTCACCCAGTCGCGGTACGGCAGAAAATAACGTTTTGCTGTAAGGATGCTGCGGTGCCTGAAATAACTGGCGGGTCTCAGCCATTTCCACCCCTTCACCGCGATACATCACTATGGTGCGATCGGCGACCTCCGCCACCACCCCCATATCGTGGGTGATGAACAGAATCGACATGCCCTCTTCGTCCTGCAACGTCTGGATCAACGACAGAATCTGCGCCTGAATGGTGACATCCAGCGCCGTCGTCGGCTCATCGACAATCAACAATCGAGGATTGCATGCCAGCGCGATGGCGATCACCACCCGCTGTCGCATACCGCCGGAAAAGCTCAGGGGATACTCATCCAGCCGTGCCTGCGCCGCAGGAATACGCACTTTTTCCAGCAGGCGTACCGCTTCGGCACGGGCACTGGCGTGGTCCATCCCCCGATGGCGTTGCAGCACTTCCGTTATCTGGGTGCCGATTTTCAGTACCGGATTGAGGCTGGTCATCGGTTCCTGAAACACCATGCCGATGCGGTTGCCACGAATGCGCTGCATCTCACGGGCGGGTAATGCCAGCAAATCACGCCCCTCGAACAGCACCCGCCCACGGGTTTGCACCTGTGGTCCTGCCAGCAAACGCATGATGGACAGCGCGGTGACACTCTTGCCAGAGCCGGATTCCCCCACCAGCGCCACGGTTTCCCGCTCGCCAATTTCAAATGACAAATCCTGCACCACCTTCAGCCACTCACCGTTCACCCGAAAAGCGGTATTCAGTTGTTCAACGCGCAGTACCGGCTGATTCACCCCTCACTCCTCCTGTCTGGTATTGAGCGCATCACGCAAGGCGTCGCCGATCAGGTTGATGGCCACAATCAGCAACAGCAGCATCACGCCGGGAAACAGGCTAATCCAGTAATCACCAGACAGCAGATAGTCAAAACCGTTAGCTATCAATAGCCCCAGCGACGGTTCGGTAATCGGCAGGCCGATGCCGAGAAACGACAGCGTCGCTTCCAGCATGATGGCGTAAGCAATACGCATCGTGGCGACCACGATCAGCGGCGGCAGGCAGTTGGGCAACACATGGCGAAACAGAATGCGTGGGGCGGAAAAGGCCATACCGCGCGCCGCATCCACATAGTTGCGGCGATTTTCCAACAGCGCAGAGGCACGAAGGGTACGGGCGTAATAGGCCCACTGGGTGATCACCAGCGCCAGAATAATTTTATCCACCCCTTGCCCGAGCACCGCCAACAGGATCAGGGCTATCAGTATCGGCGGGAAGCTAAGCTGGATATCAACAATACGCATCAACAACGCATCGGTTTTGCCTCCCAGCCAGGCACTCAACAAGCCGACGACCATACCGATACACAACGCCACCAGTGCACTGCTGACACCCACTATCAGGCTGGTGCGGGTGCCATAGAGAATAGCGCTGAGCACATCACGACCCTGATCATCACTGCCGAGCCAATACGTTAACCCGCTCATACCGCTTGAACCTGGCGGCAGGCGGTTATCCATGATCATCAACTGCGATAAGTCATAGGGGTTTTGCGGCGCAATCCACGGGGCGAGCAGCGACAGCGCCACAATCAACGCCAGCACAAATAGCCCCAGCCGCGCCAGCCGGTCTTGCCACAGTATCAAGACCCTGCGGCTCAGTGCCGAATGTGATACCGGCAGGGTAGACGTCGTATGCACCGAACGCTCTGGCAAGCTCATTACTCACCCCCTAAGCGGATACGCGGATCCACCACGGCGTACAGCACATCCACCAGCAGGTTGATCAGGCTAAACATCACCACCGTCATCATCAGGTAAGCCAGAATCACCGGGCGATCCAACACGGCGATGGCGTCGATAATCAGTTTGCCCATCCCCGGCCAGGCGTAAATCGTTTCGGTCACGACCGCAAAAGCAATCAACGACCCCAATTCCAGACCAATTACCGTAATCAGCGGTATCAGGGTGTTTTTCAGCACATGAACAAATAGGATACGGCTTTCAGACAACCCTTTGGCGCGGGCAAAACGCACATAATCCTGTTGCAGGCATTCCCGCACACCTGCGCGGGTCAGACGAATAATCAGTGAAATCTTGAATAGCGCCAGATTCAGTGCTGGCAACAGCAGATGTTGCCAGCCATCCAGCGTCAGCAGACTCAGGGGAACGCCTGCTACCGTTACCGTCTCGCCCCGCCCTGACGACGGCAGCCAGCCGAGCTTCACGCTAAACAGCATGATCATCATCATGCCAATCCAAAATGTTGGCAGGCTAAACCCCAGAATGGAGACCGTCATCACCGATTTTGCCGCCAGACTGTCCGGTCGCAGACCGGCGAACACCCCCAATGGAATACCCACCAGCAGCGACAGCAAAAACGCCACCAGTGCCAACTCCAGCGTGGCGGGCATCCGTTGCAAAATCAGGTGTAATGCGGGTTGGTTAAAAATAAAGGAGTTGCCCAAATCACCCTGCAAGGCATGGGTAACAAACAGCAGGTACTGCTGCCACAGGGTTTTATCCAGCCCGAAGGCACGGATCACCGCGTCGCGCTCGGCGGGCGTCGCGTTGCTGCCCAGTAACAAATCCACCGGGTTACCAACCAGATACACACCAGCGAACACCAACACCGACATGACCGCCAGCGTTATCAAGGTTTGCAAAAAACGGCTGAGTAAAAAACGAGCCATAACAAGTCCTTGTGGTTAGCAGTGAAGATTACACAGGAAGCTACGGGGTATCCGCCCGGCCATAACGACTGAGCACCCGCACCAGCAACGACAAAAAGCCGGGCTCATCGACCGACTGCATGACCTGCGCATTGGGTGCCTGCGACAGCTTGCCATAAAAATCCGCCCAGGTGTGTCCGGCGGTTTCACCAGCAACCGTCACCCCAACCCGCGCTTCACAACCAGCGAACAGCGACGGTTGCAGTAACCACGCCACCGTCGTTGCATCATGTATCGGGCCGCCTTCGCGCCCGAAGCGCGTTACATCACTGCGGTCAAATGCCTCCAGCAGACGCGCGATAGCCTGCCCCGGTAACCCGGCATCACGTTGCAATTGGGCGATTTCCTGCTGGGTGATCAGCGCCTGAAAGGTCATATCTAGCGGCATGACAACCAGCGGTATACCGCTGCTAAATACCCGGCTGGCGGCGTGGGGATCGGCATACACATTGAATTCCGCCCACGGCATGCGGTGACCGAGTGCGCTAAATGCACAGCTCATGGTCACCACCTGGCGGATACCGCGCGCCACATCTGGGTGTTGGACCAACGCCAGCGCCAGATTGGTCATCGGCCCGATGGCGCAAAAGGTAATCGGGTTGTGTTCCTGTGCCGCCTGACGCGCGGTACGCACGATAAACTCCACTGCGTGTTCCTGCATCATGGCCTGACACTCGCCCGCCGGTACCAGCGCATCGCTGAACGCGCCGATATGAACATACTTGCCGTAACGCTGTGGACCAACCAGCGGCTTTGTCGCACCGGCGAAGACCGGCACATCGATACGACCAGACAACGCCACGATCCGCCGGGCGTTCGCCAGCGCATGTTCTAATGCCACATTACCAGCCACTACGGTGATACCCAGCACGTCCAGCTCCGGCGAGGCCAACGCCAGCCACAACGCAATCGCGTCATCGACGCCGGGGTCGGTATCAATGATGATTCGCTGGCGTGTCATCGCGTGGTTCCATGAGCTGAATGCCTGTTATCGGTTGAAGGGCTGTTATTGGCTGAAGATACGTCATACATTGAAGACGTGTCATACGCTGAAAACGTTTCATAAACTGAAAACAACTGGCAGAACAAGCGGATGACCTCTTCAACCTCTACACCCGTCACCACGTCGACATTCGGTGTCAGGCCAGATTTGCCGTAAAGATCCATCACGCTCTGCCCCATGCACAGTTCACTTTGATGCTCCACCAGTATCCGTGCCCGTTCAGTGCGAAACAGATCGGGGCGCAGTAACCAGGCAATCACCAGCGGGTCATGCAACGGTCCGCCGCGCGAGCCGTAACGTTTGATGTCATTACGATCCCAAAAGGCCATCAGTTGACTCAGCGGGCCGCGTAATCGTCCGGCATGGGCCACCAGTTCATGGACACGTTCCGGCGTCAGGATCACCTGATGGGTGGCATCCAGTGGTAACAGCGTCATCGGCACGTCCTGAGAAAAAACGATGTGTGCCGCGTGCGGGTCAGCCAGCAGGTTAAACTCTGATGTCATAGTTCGGTTACCCAACTCACGGCAGGCACCGCCCATCGATACAATCCGCTCAATACCTGCGGCGATATCGGGCGCGATGCTGAACGCGCTGGCCAGATTCGTCATTGGCCCCAGCGAACACAGCGTAATTCGCTCACCGCACTGCGCTGCCGCCCGGCAACGGGCTATCAGAAAGTTAACCGCATGCTGTGGTTCCTCGGTTTTACGCGGCGCAGGGAAATCACTGTCGCCCAGACCATGCTGTCCATGAAACTGACCGTGGATAGGCTCGCGTAATAAAGGCTGCCAGCAACCGGCAAACACCGGAATATCGGTGCGTCCGCCCAGTTCAACTATCTGCAACGCATTGCGCAGCGTGTTGGGTAACGGCTGATTGCCATTCACTACCGTAATGCCTTGAATCGCCAGCTGCGGGGCGACAAACGCACTCAATAGTGCCAGCGCGTCGTCAATACCGGGATCACAATCGATAATAACGGGAATGGACCTCACAATGCGCCCACCTCTTTTAACACGCTGGCTATCTCATCGCGGGCGTGATGCGTTAACGGCTGTTGCGGGGCGATCGGATTGCCAACGGCAAAACCCTGCATTTCCAGCGCCGCCTTGATACAAGCGGCCACGGAGTATTTGGCAAAAATCTCGTTTACCCGCCACAACGGACGTTGCAGTTCCATCGCCCGCTGCCAGTCGCCCTGTTTAGCCGCGTCATACAAGGCCAGGCTTTGTCGCGGCACGATACAGGCTGGACCGGCCATCCAGCCGACGCCACCAATCAGCATCACGCAGGCGGGAATATGGGCAGAGGCGGAGAAAACCTGCATGCGACCACCGGTACGCTCAATGATCGAGAGCAACCGGCCAGTATTGGTGGAGGCATCCTTAATGTAGCGAATGTTATCCACATGGCTTAAACGCTCAATCACGGGAAGGCTCAGGTCGGTACGTTGAAATTGCGGGTTGGTGTACAACACCACCGGCGTGGGATGCGCCGCGGCGGCAATGGCCCGGAAGTAGCTCTCTACCCCGGCATCGGTCAGCGGGAAATAGGCTTCCAGTATCGCCAGAATGCCGTCAACGCCCAGACTCAGGTAGGTATGAGTCTGGGCGACCGCATCCTGAATCGTTGTCGCTGCCACACCGGCTACCACCGGCACCCGGCCGCGCGCGGTATCCATCACGGTACTCACAACATCAACGCGTTGCTTTTCCGTCAGATACGCGAACTCACCGGTGCTACCAAGCGGCGTCAACCCGTGTACGCCACTATTGATAAGGTGTTCGACCAGTTCAGCGAGGACGACGCGGTCCACCTCGCCATTCGCTTTTATCGGTGAAACCAGATAGGGAAATACGCCGAAGAATCCGCTCATGGAGTGATCCTGAAGGTTGCAGGCTGGGTGTCCCACCACGAATGCGGCGGGACACGGCCTGATGGGAGAACCCTGGTGTTAACGTAAAAATCGCACTACATTTTTCTATCCACCACCAGTATCGGGTGAAACACTCACCGTTTACTGTTTGTGAACAAAATAGGGCAATGTGTAGCCGTCTGTGCGGCCCACGTAGCTATAGCCTTTTTTCATTGCCCAGGTATTGGAAAGAAACAGCAGTGGGATCACCCCTTGCTCTTTCATCGCCAATTCACTTGCCTGCTGCAGCAGTGCATCGCGTTGCTGTTCATTCAGCGTGGCGCGTGCCTGACTCAGCAGCTTGTCAAATTCAGGATTGGAATAGCGCCCCCGATTCCCCTGCCCGGCATTCGGGCCAAAGGTTTCCAGCAACGGCCCCAACACACCGGACGCCTCGCCGGTTTCGATCGCCGCCCCGCCCATCACCAGGCTGAACTCACGCTGCGCCGCCTTGGCGAAGTAGACGTTGCCGGGCATGGTGACCACCTCGGTCTTGATACCCGCCTGCGTGAACATCTGCCCTAACGCCTGTGCAATTTTGGCGTCGTTAGGGTAACGGTCGTTTGAAGCATGGAACGTCAGGGTAAACCCGTTCGGGTAGCCTGCCACCGCCAGTTTTTGTTTTGCCTGCTTCAGGTCATAAACCGGCGCGGGTATGTTGGCGGAATAACCCGGATACCCTTTCGGCACCAGTTGTGACGACGCCAGCCCCTGACCGTCAAGAATGCGCTCTACCAGTGCATCACGGTTGATAGCCAGCGACATCGCCTGACGCACCGCCACATTTCGCAACGGGTTTTTACCGTCATCACCTTTGGCAAACGGCGATACCTCTCTGTCCTGATCCGGATGCAGATACAAAATACGGTTACCCGGCACCGACTCCGTAACAAATGCCTGTTGACGGGCAATGGTGGCGCGATCCGCCGTTGGCACGCTTTCTATCATGTCCACATCACCGGAGAGCAACGCGGCGATACGGGCACTGCTGTTTTTAATGACGCGCAGCGTAACGGTGTCCCACTCGGCTTTGCCGCCCCAGTAATGATCGTTTCGGCTCAACACCACCTTGTCATCCGGGGTGTAGGAAACAAATTTGAATGGGCCGGTGCCAATCACGTCTTTACCGCTGTTCAATACCTCCGTCGGCTGCTCAGCCAGACGAGCCGGTAGAATAGCGATACGGCTTAAATTGTTGAGCAACAGCGCCGCCGGGCCTTTGGTTTTGATTTCTACCGTCAGCGGATTGATTTCACGGACCTCGCTGATATCCGCCACGTAAGGCGTATAGGCACTGGGGCTATTTTTTGCCGCTAACGCGACGCGTTTCACACTGGCGACCACATCCCGGGCGCTAAAATCGGTGCCGTCGTGAAATTTGACGTTGGGTCGCAATGCAAACTGCCAGGTCGTATCGTCAATGGCTTTCCACGATACCGCCAGAGCAGGAACAATCTGTTGTTTTTCGTTTTGGTTAACCAGCCCATCAAATAGATTACGGGCCATGGCGCTGTTCGCACCGCCGACATAAAACTGCGGATCCATCGAGGTCGTGGATGACGCGAGTCCAATCGTCAAATCTGCCGCCTGCGCGATGGGCATCATCAGCGTCATCAAACTGGCGGCAAACAACATTCCTTTCATGGTTACTCCTTTAGATTCAGATCCATCTCGCATTCGTATTTATCACGTTTTGCTCAAACCTATGACAAACTGTAACCTTGTAGATGGAGTCTACGTGGTGATTAAAATAATTAAAAATCGCATTTTGTACCGAATACATAAATAAACATTATGGTTGGTAACATCTATGAGCCGTATCAACTTAAGGCAGGTTGAAGCATTCCATAAAGTGATTTTGACCGGCGGCATCACACAAGCCGCCAACATCATGAATATTACCCAACCGGCGGTCAGCCGCCTGATTAAGGATTTTGAATACGCGGTTAAACTCAAGCTGTTTGACAGGGATGGCCGGGGGTTGGAACCCCGAGAAGAGGCCCTTAAGCTTTTCCGTGAAATAGAACGACTGTATCTGGGGCTGGACCACATTCTGCGGGTGGCGGACGATATCCGACACGCCAAAGGCAGTGTCCTGCGCATCGGCGCGGTATCCGCGCTTGCCAATCTGTGTACCGAACGTATTTTCCCCTCGATGCTGAAAAAATACCCAGACGTGGCGCTATCGATGGACGTGGAAAGTACATTATCGATCACCGAAATGGTGCTCAGTAATCAATACGACATTGGCTTTATCAACAGTACACCGGCCATCAAAGGCTTGCAGGCTGAACTGCTGGGCGTTGCGCAGGCGGTTGCCGTTGTCGCACCCGGCCACCCACTGGCGGAACGTACCGGCATTATTCTGGACGACCTAAACTACCACCGTTCGATACTGCCTGGGCGCAAAACCGTGTTACGGGAGCAACTGGCGCAGGCCATCACCGCGCAAGACATCGTATTGCAAAGCCCAATCGAAACCTCGCTGCGCCACTGTTGTGTCATGGCAGGTACCGGGTTGGGGGTCGGCATTGTCGATGCCATTACCGCCCGCACCAGCGAAGCCAGACTTTTGATCAAACCGTTTGAACCCAAAATCGACGTCGCCTACATGGCGATTTTCCCGCCCCAGCATGCCCGCAGTCTGCTGGTTGAGGAGGTCGTTGGCGCTATCCGCACCTTGATCAACGAGAGCGCATAAGCTGTGTCGTCCCTATAGCGGTTGTCATCATAGCGCCATCTGTACGCGGCACGATGTGACCAGCCGTCACACGATGAACCACCTGGCAACGACTTATCTTGAAACGATTTATCTTGATAACGGATAGCCGTGAAAACGCTCGCCTTGCGACAATGGCACTGTCACCCATACCCCGACAGCCCCCTTTGATGGAATCGCGCTATGACACGCAACGTTATGATACGTAAAAAGTACCTTATCGGTTTGATCGTTACGTTATTGTTGGTCGCCCTGCTGCTCTATTTCTGGCAACCTTTCGCCCGGCGCGGTAATGGTAATGCCTTGTGGCAGTTCGTCAGTCAACAGTGCGTTCCCAACCAGCAGAACAACCACTCGCCCGCCCCTTGTCTGGATGTCAATCTGCAAGGTCATTACGCCCTGTTCAAAGACCGGCGCGGCCCGTATCACAATCTGCTGATCCCGACCGACCGTATCAGCGGTATTGAAAGCCCGTTGCTGTTGCAACCCGGCACACCCGCTTATTTTGCCGCTGCCTGGAGCTACCGCGACAGACTATCGAGCCAGATGGGTAAACCAATCAGCGACGATAAGCTGGGGTTGGCTGTCAATTCGCTGTATGGCCGCACACAAGGCCAGTTGCATATTCATATTTCCTGCCTGAAACCCGAGGTCTACCAAACGCTGCGTGCCCAAAATGCACACATCGGCTACGACTGGGTTGCCCTCGGCCAGCCGCTACTGGAGCACGACTATCTGGCTACCAAGCTCAACGGCAGCGACCTGACACGCGCCGACCCGTTCAAGTTGCTCAATCAATATGTACAGGCCCGTGGGGACAAAATGGAAAACTACGGTCTGGCACTCACCGCCAACGCACAAGGTGAATTGATCCTGCTGGCAGTACGGCGTGACTTCATCGGTATGTTCAATCGGGGTTCAGCGGAAGAAATTCTGGATGTGAGCTGCGCGCTGGCGCAGTAAATCTGGAGCTATTGTTATGGTGAAGCCGGATACGCCGCATAAATAGTCCCCTTTAATAAATCCCGGCCGGGCATCGCACCTGTTCTCTGCATCAGGCAAAAAACAGACGATGACCAGCCGGGGAATAAGGGGGCCAGCCCGATAATACCGTTTAAGCTATCCGTTTAAGCTACGACTGACTCCCTTCAGTGGCTGGCATAATGCTTTTCTAATTAATAAAAACTATTCTGTTTTAGCTGGGCTTGATGTTGTCGGTGTCGTTTCTTTTTTCTCATCTGTGGTATTTTTCTTTTTCTCTGCGGTTATTTTATGTTCCGCTGTTTTTTCTTTTCCTACTTTTTCTGCCGCCGCCTTTTCTTTTTCCTCTGTCGTGATTTTTTTATGCATCACTTTTTTATCGCTATGCTTATTGAGCGATTTGTCCGTAGCCGTTTGCTGCGCCGTTAGCGTTTTGTTATTCGCCTCCTGACTCGCTGTAGCGTCTGCGACGGGCGTGGTTTTCACTTCCGCGCTGGTGGCCGTTCCGGTTACCGGTTTGGCGCTCACTTCAGTGGATGCAGCGTGAGCGTAAGAAGCAACCAGGATAACGCCTAAAAACAGAGGTTTCATATTCATTATGAATTTCCTTTAACAAGTCATTTGCGATTAACCAGACATAACGTTTTATATTCTGGTTAATAACTGAAGCGTTCAGGTAACCGCCTCGTGAGTGATTAAAGCAAAGCTGGAAATAAAAAGAATATGGAATACTCCTAGAAATTACCTGACTCATCCGACCTGATTATTTTATATTCTCCTCCCAGCCAGAATAAATACCGTGTGCTTTGTTTGTTTTATGTAACTCTTGCTCTCACGCAGTGGATAAACTGGCTACCGGGTTCAGGGTTATTCATAGCCAATCGATTGGATACCAGCAATATCGTGGATAAGATAAAAAAATTATCGTCGGTAGGCCAGCCGACGTACCAGCCTGTCGCCCAGCGACTGCACCAGTTGCACCAGCAACACTAGTACGATCACCGTGCCCGCCATCACTTGTTGATTAAAACGCTGATAACCGTAGCGTATAGCCAAATCCCCCAGACCGCCGCCGCCAATCACCCCCGCCATTGACGAAAAACCGATGAGCATCACTACCGTCAACGTCACGCCTGCCAGAATCGACGGCAGCGCTTCCGGCAATAGCGCTTTGGTGATCACATGCCAGACGGTGCCGCCCATCGATTCAATGGCCTCGATCCGGCCGCTATCCACCTCGGCCAGCGCATTTTCCACAATGCGGGCGAAGAACGGAAACGCACCAACGGCAATGGGTACTACCGCCGCCGTACTGCCCAACGTGGTACCGACCACCCAGCGGGTAAACGGGATCAGGGCAATCAACAACACGACAAATGGCAGCGAGCGTCCAACGTTGATTACGCTTCCCAGCACCGCGTTGACACGCGGCAACGGCAAAACACCGGACTGTCGACTGATAAACAGCAACACCCCGGTCGGCAAACCGATCAGCACGGTAAACAGCGCCGCCAACCCTACCATATAGAGCGTTTCCAGCGTCGCGTTCAGCATGATCGGGAAAAACTCGTCCCAGCTCAGGCGACTTTGCATAATCCGTTCTCCTCAATGCCATGACGCCGTAGAAACGCGCGTTCAGCGGCTAAATCCGGCAGCAGCGCGTGTCGCAAACGGGAAGTCGGATCCGCCAGTAAGGTCCGTAACGCACCACTTTCCGCCACACGCCCTTGCTCCAGCAACGCGGCATGGTCGCAGATAGCTTTCACCACCTCCAACTCATGGGTAATCAGCACTATCGTCAGGCCCAGTTGTTGGTTGATCTCCGCCAGCAACGCCAGTATTGACGCGGTCGTCTCCGGGTCAAGCGCACTGGTGGCTTCATCACACAGCAGATAACGCGGTCGCGCCGCCAGCGCGCGAGCAATGCCGACTCGCTGTTTCTGACCACCGGACAACTGCGATGGATAAGACTGCGCCTTGTCGCTTAACCCCACCAACGCCAACAATTCCGTTACCCGTTCCTCACGCTCGAGCTTGCCAACCCCGGCAATTTCCAGCGGTACTGCCACGTTATCCCGCACAGTACGGGCATGCAGTAAATTAAAATGCTGGAAAATCATTCCGGTGCGCTGGCGTTGCTGGCGTAGTTCACGCGGCGACAGGCTGGCGATATCACACTCATCTATCAGAATACGGCCCGAGGTGGGCCGTTCCAGTAGATTGAGACAACGGATCAACGTACTCTTGCCCGCACCACTACGCCCGAGAATGCCGTACACCGCCCCTGAGGGAATCGTCAGCGACACATTCTCCAACGCAGGTTGTGCACAGCCCGGATAGCGTTTTCCCAACCGTTCGATGCGAATCATGCGTTATTGCCCCGCCACCGCAATCACCGACCCTTTATAACGCTGGCTGATGAAATCCGCCGTCGCTTTAGACTCCAAATCCTTCGCCAGTTGTTTAATGCGCGGATCGTCTTGCAACGCAGGTGTCGTCACCAGAATGTTGGCGTACGGGTTATGGCTGGCGCTCTCCAGCCCCAGCGCATCACGGGATGGCACCAACCCTGCTTCCAGTGCGTAGTTACCATTGATCACCGCCAGGTCGACGTCATCCAGCGAGCGGGGGATTTGTGCCGCTTCGATCTCTTTAATCTTCAGTTTTTTCGGGTTGTCGGCGATATCTTTCGGTGTCGCCTGATCTTTCGCCGGGTCGTTATAACCCGCCTTGAGTTTGATTAACCCCTGCCCTTGCAGCAGGTACAGCGCCCGACTGAGGTTCGTGGCGTTATTTGGCACCGCCACGGTGGCATTCTCCTTCACCTCGTTAAGCGATTTGTATTTGCGGGAATAGATCCCCAGCGGTTCGATATGCACAGTGGCTACCACCACGAATTTTTTGCCCAACGCTTTTTCCTGATCGCGCAGATAAGGCACGTGCTGAAAGTAGTTAGCGTCAACATCGCCGCTGGCCAGTAACTCATTGGCGTTTACGTTACCGCTCAGTTCCACCACCTTCAGTTTCAGCGACGGATCCGTCTTTTGAATCTGGGCCAGAATTTCTGCATGCGGCACCGGGTCCGCCGCCACCCGCAAGGCATCAGCCGCCTGAGCCGATACCGATAATCCCATTGCCAATGCCAATGCTGTCAGAGCAAAAAATTTATTATTTTTCATGTTGTTATTCCTTATTAATGGTAATTATTTTACGTCTCAGACGGTCTCTGCCTGTTGTTGCGCCTGCAACACATCGCCGTAATAACGCTTCGCCACCTCTGGGTGGGAACGTAAGCGCCCTTTCAGGTAATTCCAGCCGACGTCACGCAGCAACGGGTTGTTCGGGTCGCTGGCGGGTCCGCGCGCCAGTTTTGCCAGCGTGGGCGACAGAGGAAATACCGGCACCACTGCATCCAGTTGTGCACCAAGAAAGAACGCGATGGATAAGCGCTCCTGATCTGGCGGCGGCGACACCACCCGGTGCACCGTGGCACGTAGATAGCCATCGGTCGCCAGTTCCAGCAACTCGCCGATGTTGACCACAAATGAACCCGGCAATGGACGCGCGTCGACCCAACTATCCGGTTCAAGCTCCACCTGCAAGCCGGGCTGATCATCTTGCAACAGCAGCGTCAGAAAACCGGAGTCTTTGTGCGCGCCAACCCCTTGCTGGCTGCCTACCACCGGTTGCCCGGGATAGCGAATCAGCTTGATATGCTCGTTGGGTTTATTACCGTACAACGCATCAAACGCGGTGACCGGCAACCCCAGAAGCTCAGCGAAAGCACGCAACAGGCGCAGTGAAATTCGGGTCAGGGTTTGCTGCCATTCCAGCAGTGTACTTTTCAGCGCAGGTAGCGATTCAGGCCACTGATTCGGCCCCTGCAGTCGCCGCCAGGCCGGATCGCCCGACAGCAGGCGCAACGCCGGGCGCTCTGCCCCAATATCAAACTGCTCACGCCAGTCCGGCGCGCTGCGGGTTCGCTCGGCACCTGCCAGGGTATACCCCCGAAAATGGGGAGAGCGAATCATCGCCACGTGCTGTTTTTCATCATCCGGCAGAGAGAAAAAAGCTCGCGATACGCGCTGAACGCGTTGTTGCAATTCCGGCGAGACGCCATGGTGGGTGAGATAAAAGAAGCCGGTTTCACGTGCGGCGTGATTCAGGCGTTGCAGGAACTCGGCGCGTTGCCGGGCATTGCCTTCAAGCAGCGAAAAATCGAGTACGGGCAAGGTTTCGGTGTGACTCATGGCTAACTCCAGTAATGAAATGTAGAGATGTCGTGACATTCAACATGGAGCAACCGCAACAAGACGAAGGGGACATGGTGATTCCTCATGGTCGATAATCGGAAAACCGGTTCGTAAAACGAACCCAAAACATGACGCCATCAAACCGTAGCGACAGATAACGGCTGAGAGGTATTAATCCCGATTTCCCCACGCAGGTAAAATATCAATAGCGGCAAAGGTAAGACAAAAATCGGCACAACCACGGACGCCGATTTGCTGTAATTGGTAACAAATTTGTAAGCAGCTTTACCTGACAATCCATGTATTCGCCGACGGGAACACAGTAGGATGACGGCGAAGGGTGTGATAAAACAGCCGCAGGACCGCCCACCGTGTGCCCGGTCTGCAATCCAATATCTCTTGAGGTAATCCTATGCAATCTGAAGAACAACGCCTTATTGATGGTCTGTTTAGCCGACTGAAGACAGCCGAGACCAACACGGGCCCTCGGGATCTCAAGGCAGAACAGCAAATCAACGACTATATTCGCCAGCAGCCCGCCGCACCTTATTACATGGCGCAGGCGATGATTATTCAGGAAGCGGCGCTCAAACAACTGGATCAGCGTGTGAAAGAGCTGGAAGCCGAGGTTAACCGGCTCAGACAAGAAGCCGCTGTGCGCCCACAGCAAAGCAGCGGTGGTTTTCTGTCCAGTCTGTTTGGCGGCGGCAGCCGTAGCAGCGCGCCACAACAACCGGCTCAACCTTCACAACCGGCGGGTTATGGTCAGCAGCCTGCGGGCTATGGCCAACCTGCCGGTTACGGCCAGCCGATGGGATACACTCCGCCGCCAGCAGGTTACGGCCAGCCTGCGCCGGGTTATGCCCAGCCAGCCCCTTCCCGCGCGGGCGGTTTCCTGAGTGGTGCGCTGCAAACTGCGGCTGGCGTGGCAGGCGGCGTCGTGCTGGCGGATATGCTGACCGGCATGTTCCATCGTTCACAGCCAGAGGAAATCGTCAATATCATCAATGAAACACCGATGATTAACGACAATCCGTTGGGCAATGCCAGCGATAATTTCCGCGATTTCAGCGCGGATAATCTGGATACCTTCAACGGTACAGGCAACAACGACCAGTGGAGTAATGTCAGCAGCGACCCGCAGGGTAACGACTACGACGATTTCTCTGCCGACGACTCCTACGACGACGACGATTCTTACGTCTGATACCCCGTTTTCCCCGCCATCAAGCTGTCTCTTGTGTCGTCATGCTGACTCAAGGGACGGCCACATAAGCAGATATGGATTATCCTGGCACCGGTTTCAGGCTATCCTAAGCCTCTGAAATCGGCGACGACGGGATAGCGGCCAACACCCATGGCAACGGCAGATCAATGTTGATTGCCCACCTCTGTTCGTAACGAATTGAAAGAAATAGAATAAAAGAGAAACAGTGCGGAATGGGCTTTTTTCATATTATTTATCGATAACACTGTATTATACCGGCTCTACGTGTGAACCGTTGTAGCCAGATAGCGACAACGTCACAACGATTAGCACCAGGGGAAGGTTCTGAAACCTGAAAGTGGACCGACGGCATGCATCTGAACGTGGCTTTATTTAAAAACGGCAGCACCGGGCTGAACAGTTTGAATGTCTTCATGGTGACGCTGGTGGGTTGTAATATCGGCGCGCATGCCCGGTTATCCAACATTGATTTATCCGTATTCTGGCCGGTGAACATTATCATCGCGGCCTTGTTTTACCGCTGCCGATACCTGAATAATCCCTGGTATTACCTCGTCGCCTACGCCGCGATGATTCTGCAAGATACGATGTTCTATGGTTGGGGTGTGAGTGCGTTGACCATCAACTCCGCCAACATCGCGTTTATCGTTGTGCTCACCCAGTTGCTCAACTGGCCGGGGCTCCTGACACGCCGGGAAACCGACATGATCAGCTCACTGTATGTGTTTGCCGCGTGTATGATTGCCGCTCTGGCCTGCGGTTTTGTAGGGGCTCTGGCGCAGCAGCCCTGGCCCACCTTCCCGGCGGCGATATTTCGCAGTAATTTTCTCAATTGGTTTAGCGACCAGTTCTACACAGCGGTGCTGTTCCTGCCGCTGTTGTTAACCCTGCAAAGCCGGATCCCGCTGCATCTCCCGGCGTCGCTGCAAATGGCGGATGCCCTGCCATTATTGTTACTGTTGCTGTCTATCTGCATCGCCCCGCTGCTCGGCCCGGTCGCGATTCTGGCGTTCCCCTTACCAGCATTAACCTGGTGCGCGATTGTCTACCCGTTATGGTTGATTCGGCTTATCACCTTGTGCGTCGGTGCGACAGAGTTAATCATGACCGCCGAGCATGTTTACGCGCTCTATAACCCACAAGACCCGATGTTTCTGCATCAGGTCGTGATTGCGCGCATCGGCATTGCCGCCACCATCTTCAGCCCGCTGATGATGGCAACCAACGCACGAACCATCCGCCAGCTAAACGCCCGCCTGCTGCGACAGGCCAGCCATGACTTTTTGACCAACACCTTGTCGCGCTACGGGTTTACCGAAGCGCTGTCCACGCACGATCAGAACATCAAATCACAACAGGATGCGGTCAACATCATGCTGATCGACATCGATAACTTCAAAAACATCAACGACAGCTTCGGGCATGACTGCGGCGATGAAATCCTGCGACAGGTCGCCAATGTGATACAACGGACGGTTTCTGCACAGGGGCTGGTTAGTCGTATCGGCGGGGAAGAGTTTGCCGTCGTATGCTTTAATTACAGTCCGCCCGCGTTTTACCGGCTGGCCGACGAACTGCGTCAAACTATCCAGCACACCGTATTTCTGTTCAACCAACAGCACGTGCCGGTCACCGTCAGCATTGGCATTGCCCATGCACAGGTAGCGGGTAAACACCTGGTGGATACAGTACATGAGCTATTTCCGCTGGCAGATAAAAACCTCTATACCGCCAAGCGTGAAGGGCGTAACCGTACTATTCAGTAAATGAATAATCGCTGAAAAGCGCGTCGGTGATACCTCGCCCGGTAGCTGCCCTTCGGCCTACCGACGCTCACCACATGGCACGCTACACATAAAAACGTATCGGGACATCAGGATGAAATACCGTTATTTACTGCTCTGCTCCCTGCTTGCTGCGGTATCGGCACAGGCCGACACCGCCATACCGCCTGCGGTAAAACAGCTTGAAAAGCAGGGTATCAGAATTATCAAACCGTTTTCTGCACCCGGTGGCGTGCAAGGCTGGCTGGGTGAATATCAAAAAATGGGCGTCACCATTTATCTGACGCCCGATGGCAAACACGCGATATCTGGCTACATGTACGACGCGCAAGGCAACAATCTGAGCGAACAGTTGATTGACAAGGAACTCTACCTGCCCGCCGGGCGAGAAATGTGGAAAAAACTGGAGCGCGCGCCGTGGATTGCTGAAGGTAAGGCTGATGCTCCCCGCACCATCGTGGTATTCGCTGACCCATTCTGCCCCTACTGCAAGCAGTTCTGGGAAAAGGCTCAACCCTGGGTGGCATCCGGTAAGGTGCAGATACACACATTACTGGTTGGGATTATCCGCCCGGACAGCGGCCGGTACGCCGCTGCGATCCTCAGTGCGAAAAACCCCGCACAAGCCTGGCACGACTTTGAACTGTCAAACGGGAAAACCGTGCCACCGTTCCCGGACGCTACACCGCCCGATGTCGTGAAGAAGCTGCAATTCAACCAGCAGTTGCTTGACGAACTGGGCGCTAACGTGACACCGGCTATCTACTACATGAATGCCGACAACGCCCTGCAACAGGTCGTCGGCCTGCCCGATGAAAAGCAACTGGCCGACATGATGGGCAAATAAACCACCCCGCCAGTCACGATAAGACCGGGCACACAGGCCCATGCCGCCCAACTGTCGCCATCACGGCCAGTGCCAACTGGCCGATATGCGCTATCGGTGTACAGACCCAGCCTGATTACGCCATCGCCTGCGTCATCAGCGTCCAGGCCTGCATACCGCCCGCTTCTGGCTGCCACGGTGTGCCCCGGATCATGGTGATAGGCGCATCGACCCGTTGCAGCCCGCACTCCGCCAGCCAGTTCCCCAGTCCGAGAGCAGCGTCAGTGTCGATACGAACAAACTCGCCGCCAAGCTCAGTCATCAACGCACTGATCAACAAACGGGCATGTTCGGCGCTGTCGGCAATCACCGGGCCGATAACATACCCACGGCCAAAAGGTCGCACCGCGGCAAACCCAGCGATACGACCATGCTGCTCCAGTACCCGCATCGACGTTGAATGACGCAACAGCCAGGCGATTAGCGCCGGGCGTGCCAACCCATGCGCCTGTTGATCCAACATCGACAGGTGGTGAGCATCCGCCAGCATAGCGGCTCGCAGTTGCAGCCCATCATCCAGCGTGGGCGCAGCGATTGCCGGTAACTGCGGGCACTGATACTGATGGATTTCACCCACCGCCGTAAATCCCAACTGGGCATACAACCCCTGCCCTGCCGCAGTGGCGTGCAGCCGCACCTGATAACCGTCAAGACCGGCCAGTAACCCTTCCATCAGCAACCGGCCGATGCCACGCCCTTGCTGCTGTTTCTCCACCACGACCAGGCCAATAGTGGCCCAACGGTCACCCCAGCGCCAGCACACCGCGGTTCCCAGCGGTTGCCCGTCTTCTTCCGCCAGCATCCCCTCCCCCAGCCGCAACGCGTCCTGCCAGTCCTGCAGCCGGTGCGGCCAGTTCGTCTGCTGGGTTAACGACCAGCCAAAATCAGCATCCGCTGCCGTCATGGCACGTAACGTTATCGTCATGTCATGCTCCTCACATCATGCCCGGCGCTTTCAACCCGGAACCGTCTACCAGTCGGGCGTAGCGGAACGGGGTTGGATCCACAATCGGGGTATCCCCCGTCACCAGATCTGCCGCCAGTCGACCGGCTCCCGGCCCGATACCGAAGCCATGCGCGCTGTATCCGGCAGACAGCACCAGCCCCGGCAGGCTCTCCACTGGTGAAATGACCGGAATCGCGTCCGGCGTGCTGTCGATCATCCCGCCCCACGCCTGTACAGCGCGGATAGTGGCCAGCGCCGGGTATTCACGCCGCATCGCCGCCAGCCCGTCGCTCACTATCGCCATATCCGGTAACGGGTCGAGAATACGGGTTTTCTCAAACGGCGACAGACCGTCGAATGACCAGGCCGCCCGTGACTCCGGCCCGCACAGGAAGGGTTTAATACCCGGACGGAACGACAAATTTTTACGCCGTGCCCGGAAGGTCGGATAAAACTGTCGGGCATAGCGCAGGCTCTGGAAGCCTGGCTCCAGTCGGCCGCGCCCGGATACCGACACGGTATAGCTGCCGTCTGACTGCGGGCGGCAGGCAAACCCCGCAGTGTAAAACGGCAGGCTAATCACCTGCTCGATCGGCGCGGTACGAAACGCCGTACCAATCACATTGCCCAACGGCAGTTCGATACCGTGACGACGGCAGAACAGCGAGCTCCAGACACCGCCAGCACAAATCACGGTGGAGGTTTTGACCCGGCCACGCTCAGTCCACACGCCGCTGACCCGTCCACCGCTGATATCCAGCCCGCGCACCGCACATTGTTGGATAACACTGGCACCAAGACGTTGCGCGGCGATAGCTAACCCGGCGCAAGCCAGCGCGGGTTCGGCATGACCATCAGTCGGCGACGAGACGCCCCCCAGCCACGCGGTGGTACTGCCTGGCGTCATTACTTTGGCCTGCTCGGCATTGAGAATATCGCTGCGTACACCGTAGGCCTTCGCCATCTTGCCCCAGTTGTCCCAGGCATCGATTTCCGCCTGATCCACCGTGGTGTACAGCAGCCCGGAACGGTGAAAGCCCAGATCCTCACCGGTCTCCTGTTGCAGCGCTTCCCAGCGGCGCAACGCGTAGATGATCAGCGGTAATTCGCGTTCATCGCGATTTTGCTGTCGGCACCATCCCCAGTTGCGGCTGGATTGCTCGCCACCCACCAGCCCTTTTTCCAACAGCAACACGCTGACGCCTTTTTTCGCCAGCTCATAGGCTGCCGCCACGCCAGCAATACCCGCGCCAATCACCACCACGTCTGCCTGATCCGGCAACTGTCTACTGTCCTGAACATATCTGATCGGTGCAGGCATGTTGTTCCTCTATATCCCTTAAATAATAAAAAAATGCTTATGCCGAGAAATTCGCAAGAGCCACATAAAACGTAGAATATGATGTAGGACAGTAGATTAGCCTTGTTTCGACTCATCTCATAGATCTGCGAGGCTACCGGCTACCGAAGTACGTCTGCGAGGGAGATTGCGCCGCTATCTTACGTCACCGTCATTCGATGACGTTCCTTCTGCCACAGGGTCAGTGTGTGTCAGTAAAAACTGTCCAGAGGCAGTGGACTCAAGAACGGCATCTTAGCGATGAATGACAAACAGGGTCTTGCAGCGTGGGCAGATAAGCGTCATTTCACGCATGACCTTCGTCTTTACCTGGCGTGATTTATGTCCGCAAATTGGGCAACTGACGGTAACGCAATTGGCGTTGCTGATACGCCTGATCGCATGTTCGAGGGGGGATGGCATGGAGCTTACTCTCTTGAAGAATGAGCCTTAATTTACCATAACATCGAACAAGAAACGATCGGCATGAGGTGTGCACCGCTACATAGTGGTACGATACCCTTCCCGGAGAATTTTCATCATGAAATCTGAAGACACACTTGACTGGTATCCGGCACAACTTCCTCCTGTAAAAATCATCCTGGGTAATGCGGTACTTGAGGTCGGAAAACTGGGTCGTCCGATTAACACCAGGACGTTGCTTGAGTATTTGCAGGTCATGCAGAGGAGTCAAAAGCGACGTGACAATAAAGTTGCTATGCAAACGGCAATCGATGTGCTTCGGGATAATCAGCGCATCAACGGAAGAATGTAACGTCTCCCTCCTCCATCCAGAAAAGCCTGGCGTCATGCTGAGGCTTTTGATGTCTTCAGTGAACATCTGCCATCGAGAGAACACCATGAAAAACCAGCACGAAATCATCGGCGCTGCCGTCGAACGCGTCATCAACTGTCATGGCATCGTTAACCAGGATACGATCGCTCAGGAAATTATGCGGGATTTTATTCGTATTTCGAGAGCAAACGCGTCTGTCGATGAACGAAAGTTATACGAAAAGGCGATGGTGTTTGTTTCCCCCGGTCGGCTTGAATAGAAAAACCGGTTTTACGCCAGAGTCAAATCGGTGCTGACCTTGATGCCACTCAGGTTTACACCATCACCAGTTTGCTGATGCCGATGCGTTTCCCGGGCGACGCTGTCCCATCACATTTCATGCATTATTGTATATTTTTTAATCTATCAGTGGTAGGGTGAATCTCATTCATTGAAAGGTTAATCACTATGTCCTTCTTCGATTACGCAATGAAACACATCGGTAGCTTAACGCACTCGACCATCACGTGCCCGATATGCGGGCATCAGGCCCTCCAGCTCACGACCAAAATCCGCCGAAAGCAAACAATGCTTTGCCCGCAATGTAAATCGCTGTTTGTTTGCGAGACAGCGAAATAGATCGGAAATCACTCTTGCAGCTGTTAAATCCCCGATGCCGTTACACATCATCCTGAGAGAACGTTTCTGACTCGATTAAACAACTGCTCCTGCGCGTTCACTACGCCTGATGAGCACCGTCATGAAAACGAATATTAAACAGTGGCTTACTGCACATAAGCCAGAAAAAGCCCAGCCGGAAAAGCCGGTGTGGAAAGACAATGCGTCCGCCTACGATCTTGCTATCAAGGCAGAATTATTTTCACGTGCACAAATGGAACGTTATGGCCAGAAACTGGCGCACTCGCACAAGCTCTCCCCCACCAGGCAACCCTATTATTTATTGCAGCGTCTGAAAGATAACGAAGCGATGATTACCCGCAACTGCTATGTGCTGAATGCCGCCGCTCAGTCCAGCATTACGCCGGAGGGGGAATGGCTGCTGGATAATTATTATCTTATCGAAGAACAGATCCGCATGGTCCGGCACCATCTGCCAAAGAATTTTGGCAAAGGCCTTCCGGTACTGGCCCCGCCGCATGACTGCCCACGAATTTATGATATTGCTTCCGAAGCGATTGCCCATGGTGACGGGCGCTGGGACACCACCAGTCTCACCGGCTATATCGCTGCTTATCAACAGGTCACGCCGCTAAGCCTGGGCGAACTTTGGGCGCTACCAGGGATGCTACGCCTGGCAATCATCGAGAATTTGCGGCGTATCAGCATTGAAGTCGCTAACGCGCAGAAAGCGCGCAATCTGGCCGATGCCTGGGTGACACGCATTCTGGAGTGTGCGGAAAACACCCCGGTGGATGTAATTATGGTCATTGCTGATCTGGCCCGCTCCCGCCCACCGTTAAGCAGCGCGTTTGTGGCGGAGATGGTGCGGCGGCTGCAAGGACGCGGCGCTATGCTGGCCTTACCCCTCACCTGGGTGGAACAACGTCTGGCCGAAAGCGGCATCACCACTGACGTCCTGATCCGACGCTTCAATCAGCAACTTGCTGCCAGCCAGCTTTCTGTCAGTAACAGCATCGCAGGTCTGCGGCAATTGAGTGAAACCAACTGGACTGATTTTGCCGAGGCGATGAGCCTGGTCGAACAGACGCTGCGCCAGGATCCCGCCGGGGTGTATCCCGATATGCACTTCGATACCCGGGACAACTACCGGCATAGCATTGAAACGCTGGCACGGCACAGCCGTCACAGCGAACTGGATATTGCCCGCCACATTCTGACGCAGGCGCAGGCGGCGAACACCGCAACGCCCGGATATCACGTCGGCTATTACCTGATTGGTGCAGGCAGGCCCGAACTCGAACGGCAGTTAGCCGTGAACACCTCGTGGATCACTCGGCTGAGGCAGGGCTTCAATCAGGTTTCCCTACTGTCATGGCTGGGTAGTTTAAGCCTGCTGACCCTCACCTTAACCGCCGACATGGTGCTGAAAACCCATGAGCAAGGTATGCACTGGCCGCTGTGGCTGATGGCATTGCCACTGGCAGTCGTCATCAGCCAGTTAGCGAGTCATCTGCTGAGCGAGGCCGTCACCCGCTGGCGTACCCCGCTGCCACTGCCTCGCATGGACTTCTCCACCGGCATTCCGCCGCAATTCAGTGCAATGGTCGTCATCCCCTGCCTGCTGACGCACCGCGAGAGCACAGACCGGCTGATCAACAGTCTGGAGGTCTGCTATCTCGGCAATAACAGTGCGAATCTTTACTTCGCACTCCTGACGGACTTCACCGACTCACCGACAGAAAACACACCGGAAAACCGTGTGCTACTGAGCTGGGTCGGGTCACAAATACAAAATCTGAATCACCGCTACGCAAAGGGTTCCCGCCCCTTGTTCTACCTGCTGCACCGTTCACCCCAGTGGAACCCGCAGCAAGGCGTGTGGATGGGCTATGAGCGCAAACGTGGCAAGCTGTCGATGCTAAACAGTTGGTTGCGTCAGCCTGGCGCGCAATTTTCCACTGTGGTGGGGGATGAGCAAGGCCTGCCTGAGCGGGTGAAGTATGTCATTACGCTGGACAGCGATACGGTGCTGCCGCGCGATACAGCGCATAAGCTGGTCGCTACGCTGGCACACCCGTTGAATCATCCGGTCTATGACCCGACTAAACGACGGGTGGTGACAGGGTACGGTATTTTACAACCGGGGCTGGCGGAAGAGATCCCACGAAACGGTCAGGGGCGCTACGCCGCGATATGCAGCAGTGTGGCAGGTAACAACCCCTACTCGATGATGTCATCCGATGTCTATCAGGATTTGTTTGGCGAAGGGTCATTCGTCGGTAAAGGCATTTACGACGTCGATACCTTCGTTGAGGCGACACACAACACCTGCCCTGAAAATCTGGTATTAAGTCACGATCTGCTCGAAGGGTGCTATGCCCGTTCAGGTCTGCTGAGCGAGGTCCTGCTGTACGAACACTATCCGAATAATTACCTGACCGACGTCGCCCGGCATAGTCGCTGGATCCGTGGCGACTGGCAGTTACTCAACTGGCTCACACCACGCGTCAAAACCGCGGACGGTTCTTGGGTTAAAAACCCGTTGAGTGCGCTTTCCTACTGGAAGCTGTTGGATAATCTACGCCGCAGTCTGGTAGCCCCGTCGCTGTGGGGGCTGCTGTTCTGCGCCCTGCTGCTGGTGCCCAATCCGTTTTACTGGCTGGGAATACTCGCCATGACGCTGCTGCTCCCCACGCTACTGGCCGTAACGCTGGATCTGGTCAATAAACCCATGCGGCGACCGTTCTGGCCACACCTGATTCTGGTATCCTCCGGCGTTGTCAAACGTCTGATACGTATCGGGCTGGATTTCGCCACCCTGCCACATAAAGCCGGTTATTCCCTGTATGCCATCCTGACGACACTCTGGCGGCTGGGTATCAGCCACCGCAACCTCCATCAGTGGGCCAGCATCGATCAATGTGCCGACGGCGAGGAGGCATCGCCGTGGCGCTTTTACCAGACGATGTGGCTCAATGTGGTCTCCGGCCTGGCACTGATCGCTTTGACGGCACAATTCGCGCCGATGTGGCTGCTTTTCGCCTTACCCATCGGCACGCTGTGGTGTCTGGCACCGCTGTTGTTAAGCTGGCTGAGCCGCCCGCCACGACGTCGTCCCCCCACGATAAGCATTGGACAAACCCGTTTTCTGCGGCAAACCAGCCGCGAGATCTGGGCGTTTTTTGACACCTTCGCTACGGCGAAAGACAACTGGCTTCCGCCAGATAACTATCAGGAAATACCGCGTGCGATGCTCGCCCATCGCACGTCGCCGACCAATATCGGTCTCGCGCTAATGGCCAACCTGACGGCATGGGACTTCGGCTACATTCCACTCAGCGACGTATTGCGGCGCGTCACACATACGCTGGATACGTTGGATAAAATGGCGCATTACCGCGGCCATTTATACAACTGGTACGACACCCGCACGCTGGCACCGCTCAATCCACGCTACATATCCAGCGTGGACAGCGGCAATATGGCCAGCCATCTCCTCACACTCAGCGCCGGGTTAACCCTGTCACGCCACCAGCCTATCCTGAACAGCTCACAGATGCTGGCAGGCCTGGAAGACACCCTGTGTCTGCTGGAAACCGCCTGGGGTCGGAACGCGCCCACGTCGCTACGCCAGTTGCATAAGCACTGTACCCGCGCCGCCACGCTGCCCCCCGCCTTGTTGTTCGCCGAACTCAACAACATGCGCGCCCAGTGCCGCCGCCTGCACGCGTTGTGTAACCGTGAAGACAGCCGTATTCGCCGCTGGGTCGATCATCTCAGACATCAACTGGCGCGGTTCTGTCGGGAATGGTCGTCACTTCTGGGCTGGATCACACCGGACTGGCGTGCCGCCACGCTACCATCGCTGACCTGGCTGGCGCAGGCAACACCGGACGCCGAAGGCGCACCTTCACCAGCAGCAATCGGGCGAGCCCGTCGGCGATTAAACATCATCACCGAGCTGGAGCTACGCCTCAATGCGCACGCACGCATGGATTTCACCTTCCTCTACAACCCGGTGACCAGCCTGCTCAGCATCGGCTATCACAGCGACCACCAAAAGCTGGACACGAGTTATTATGATTTGCTGCCTTCGGAAATCCGCCTGACCAGTTTTCTGGCGATCACCACCAACCAGTTACCGCTCAAAAGCTGGTTTGCACTCGGTCGCCTGTTCACCACTATCAATAACGAAACGGCACTGATGTCCTGGAGCGGCTCGATGTTCGAGTACCTGATGCCCAGTCTGGTGATGCCTACCTATCCAGGGAGCCTGTTGGAGGCGATGAACCACTCGGCGGTCAACCGCCAGATCGATTGGGGTAAAGCGCGCGGTGTGCCGTGGGGGATTTCGGAATCGGGTTATTACGCCTTTGACGCGCAGCAAAACTATCAGTACCACGCATTCGGCGTACCGGGCCTCGGCCTACGGCGCGGTCTGGCAGACGACATGGTGATCGCGCCTTACGCCACGCTGATGGCGCTAATGGTGGTGCCGCAAAAAGCCTACGAAAATCTGGTCAATCTGGAAAAAATCGGTGCCCGTGGTGAGTATGGTTTCTACGAAGCGCTGGACTACACACCGTCCCGACTGGCTAACGGCCAGCAGTACGCCGTGGTTCGCTCATGGATGGCGCATCATCAAGGCATGGCGTTTCAGGCGCTATCCCACCTGCTACTTAATGCCCCGATGGTGGACCGATTTATGTCCTGCCCGGCCTTTCAGTCGGCACGTCTGCTGTTACAGGAACGCACGCCGGACGCCATTGAGCTTTACAGCCCGCGCCGCCACTTTGAATCGCATGAAGGGGCGTTGCCGTCTGCACGCTATGAAGCGCGTGAATTCACCGGCGTCGGCAATCTGCCCCCCGAGGTTCAGCTACTGTCCAACACCCGTTACCACCTGATGGTAACCCAGTCTGGCGGCGGCTACAGCCACTGGAACGATCTGGCGCTGACCCGGTGGCGCAGCGATACCACCTGTGATGACCAGGGTACGTTCTGCTATATCAGCGACCCGAAAACCGGCGATGTCTGGAGCAACGCCTGGCAACCACTCGGTGGGCCAGTCAGCCAATATCACGTGATATTCACCGACGCCAGTGCGGAATTCAGGCGCACGGAAGGCACGCTCAGTATCAAAACGGAAATCGTGGTCTCGCCGGAAGACGATATCGAACTGCGCCGCGTAACCCTGCTGCACCGCGGTCGCCAGCCGAGAACGCTTGAACTGACGACCTACGCCGAAGTCGTGCTGGCTTATGCCGCCAGCGATCTGGCGCACCCGGCGTTTAGCAAGCTGTTCGTGCAGACAGAACTGATACCCGAGCAGGACACGATCCTATGCCATCGCCGCCCCCGTTCGCCCGATGACCCCTGTGTGTGGTTATTCCACATGATGGTCGTGCGCGGACAAACCCCAGAGCAAAAAACGTCGTTCGAAACGGACCGAGCACGATTCCTCGGCCGTGGGCGAACCACCGCCAACGCTCTGGCACTGAGGCAAAACGGCCCACTCAGTAATACTGCCGGGCCGGTGCTGGACCCGATCTTCGCCATCCGTCAGTCGGTTGTGTTGCAGCCGGGCAAGCCGGTCATCGTCGATATGGTGTATGGCGTCGCGGACAACCGCCAGCGCAGTCAGGCACTACTGGAAAAATACCGCGATCACCCGATCGCCGAACGTGTCTTTGAACTCGCGTGGTCACACAGTCAGGTCATGTTGCGGCAAATCAACGCCAACGAAGACGACGCCACACTGTTTAACCGCCTCGCCAGTGCGCTACTGTTCCCCGGCCCGGAACTGCGCGCCGACGCATCCATCATCAGTCGCAATCGTCGCGGACAGCCCGGCCTGTGGGGGTGGGCGATTTCCGGCGATCTCCCTATTGTCATCCTTAACGTCACCCGCAACGACAGTCTTGCGGAGATAGCCACGCTGATCCAGGCACATCACTATTGGCGTCAGAAAGGGCTATCGGTTGATCTGGTGATCCTCAATGACAGTCAGGGCGGCTACCAGCAGGAGCTGTACCACCAGATTATGGATCTGATCGGCACCGTTTCCGCCACCAGTCAGATGGACAAACCCGGCGGTATTTTTGTACGCAATGGCGAACTGCTGTCGGCGGACGATCGTCTGCTGTTGCTGAGCGTTGCACACATTCTGCTTGACGACCGGGCAGGCGGTCTAAAAGAGCAGCTTAATCAGCGCGTTCAGGCCACTGTCGCCATGCAGCCGACGTTGATTCCGCATACCGGGCTACCGGTGAATCAGCATGAACCCTGGCAGCCGGACACCCGTGACCTGCTGTTTTTCAACGGTTACGGCGGATTCTCTGCGAATGGGCGCGAATACCAGATTACGCTGGCGGACAACGCCCCGACCCCGGCACCGTGGTCAAACGTGCTGGCCAACGCCCAGTTCGGCACCGTCATTTCTGAAGCAGGACAGGCCTATACCTGGTATGAAAACGCACACGAATACCGACTGACGCCCTGGGAAAATGACCCTGTCAGCGACAACGCCGGAGAGGCATTCTATCTACGCGACGAAGAAAGCGGTGCGGTCTGGTCACCGACGCCACTACCGGTACGCGGCAGCGGACACTACCTGACCCGCCATGGCTTTGGCTACAGCGTCTTCACCCACCGTGAGACCGGCATCGACAGTGAGCTGACGGTGCTGGTAGCCGAGCACGCCCCGGTTAAATTCGCGATCCTTACGCTTAGCAACAACTCGGGGCGTACTCGCAGGATTTCCGCCACCGGCTATGTGGAATGGACGCTGGGTGAATCCCGCACCCACTCTGCCATGCACGTGGTGACCAGCCCCGCCGCGGTCACCAACGGCTGCGGCGTACTGGCACATAACTTTTACCGCAGTAATGGCTCGGAACGAACCGCGTTCTTCGCTGTCACCGGTGTTCACTGTTCAGTGACCGGCGATCGACGGGAATTTCTTGGCCGCAACGGCTCCCGGCGCGAGCCAGCGGCAATGACGCAGCGCACCCTGTCGGATAACACCGGTGCAGGGCTGGACCCGTGCGCCGCCGTGCAGTCGACCACCAAGCTCATCGATGGCGATCAGCGTACATTCGTCTTCGTGCTGGGCGTCGGGCAGCGTCACCAGCACGCGGAGTTGATGATCGCGCAGTACCTCAGCGAAGACGCCGCCCGTGTTGAACTGGCCTGCGTGCATCGCTATTGGCGAAACCTGCTCGATAACATCGTAGTCGACACCCCCGATCCCGCCGTCAACCTGTTGGCTAATGGCTGGCTACTCTATCAGACCCTCGCCAGCCGCATCATGGCGCGCAGCGGCTACTATCAGTCCGGCGGTGCATTCGGGTTCCGTGACCAGTTGCAAGACGCTCTGGCACTGAGCCATGCCGCCCCCGAGCGGCTGCGCGAACAGATCCTACTCTGCGCGTCACGGCAGTTTATCGAAGGAGATGTTCAGCATTGGTGGCACCCGCCGCTGGGTAACGGTGTGCGAACCCACTGCTCGGACGATTACCTCTGGCTACCGTTCGCCCTGTGCCATTACGTGGAAACCACCGGCGATGCCGCCATTCTCGAACAACGGCAGCCGTACCTCGAAGGCCGACAACTCCAACCCGGTGAAGAGTCGCTCTACGAACAACCCACCGTCAGCACTCTTGAGGAAACACTATGGCAACATGGTGTAAAGGCGATCCGATATGGTTTGCGCTTCGGTCGGCACGGCCTGCCGCTGATGGGGAGTGGCGACTGGAACGACGGCATGAACCGGGTCGGGCTGGCCGGATTGGGAGAAAGCGTCTGGCTCGGTTTTTTCCTCTACGACGTGTTACAACGCTTTGCACGGCTGGCCGAACAGAAACAGGAACACGACATCGTCGCGCTGTGCCGTACGCAAGCGGCGCGTTTGCAAACCAGCCTCGAAACCGCAGGCTGGGACGGCAACTGGTATCGCCGGGGCTATTTTGACCGAGGGGAACCGCTGGGATCTAAAACCTCGCCGGAGTGTCAGATAGACGCCATCGCCCAAAGCTGGGCCGTCTTGTCTGGTGCGGGCAGCCCGGAGCATTGCGCGCAGGCCATGCAGGCGCTGGATCAGCAACTGGTGGATGATGACGCGGGGTTGATAAAGCTGCTCACACCGCCGTTTGACGGCCGTGGCCCCAGTCCGGGCTATATTCAGGGTTACCCGCCCGGCGTGCGAGAAAACGGCGGACAATATACTCACGGTGCCCTCTGGGCAGTGATGGCGTTTGCACACCGGGGAGATACGGCACGCGCGTGGCAACTCTGGTCACTCATCAACCCCATCAACCACGCCCTGAACGCCGACGCGGTCGAACGCTATAAAGTGGAGCCCTATGTCATGGCGGCAGACGTCTACAGCGTCGAGCCCCATACCGGGCGCGGGGGCTGGAGCTGGTATACCGGCTCGGCAGGTTGGGCATACCGGTTGATCGTCGAGGCGCTGCTGGGTGTCAAACGGCACGGCACAACGATTGCCGTCCATCCTTTGCTCCCCCAGAACTGGCCATCGGTCAGCCTGCGCTATCAGCATGGCAATAGCCATTATCAGATAACGGTGACGCGTGGCGACGATGACTATTGCGTCACGCTGGACGGCAACGTACTACCGGGTGACCGAATCCCGCTGGTCGATGACGGCCAGTCACATAAGGTGGATATCGTACAGCGATGAGGGAGGGATGCACGGCCGATGCGTCTTCGACAGGATGTAACCAAACAAAGCACGGTGTTACCGGCGAAAATCACCTGTCGTGCCGTCGGCGGCGGATTGGACGTCGGTAGCGACGCCGTCGCACTCACATCCTGCAACAGATGATCATCGGCCAGTCATCCTCTCTCAACCCATTCCGATAGCTGAATAAACCCCATCGCCAACAATGGGCAGGAACCCTACCATCAGGAGAGCGATGCTATGTTAACCAAAAGACGTAAATCCCGACTGGGCTACATTCCCGATACCCCAGACATTCGCGACCATCACTACACCCCTGACCCCAGCGTGCTGAAAGTGCTCCCGGCCAAAGTGGACCTGACGCCAACGTTTGAGGTCTACGATCAGGGCCCTATCGGCTCGTGTACCGCCAACGCGCTGGCAGGCGCGGTGCAGTTTGAACGATTAAAAATTGGTGAGCGACCTAACTTTATACCGTCACGGCTGTTCATCTACTACAACGAGCGCACCATTGAAGGCGATATCAAGTATGATGCGGGCGCTACGCTGCGCGATGGCATCAAAACCCTGCATAAACTGGGAGTCTGTCCGGAAGAAGAGTGGCCCTATGTGGCGACCCCCGCACAGGAAGAAGGCGGTGAATTTCCTCCCGGTGCCCCGGCGGCGACCAGACCACCGGAACGCTGTTATCAAGACGCATTGAAATACACCATCACCAACTACCAGCGTCTATCCCAGGATTTGTCACACTTACAAGGCTGTCTGGCCTGCGGCTTTCCGTTTGTGTTCGGTTTTACGGTCTATTCCAGTTGGATGGACCTGAAAAACCTGCCGGTGGTGGTACCGCTGCCCTGCGGCAAAGATAAACCGGAAGGTGGCCATGCCGTTCTGTGTGTCGGGTATGACAACGCCACACAGCTCTTTAAATTCCGCAATTCATGGGGAAAAAACGTGGGAGAGAACGGCTATTTCTATATGCCTTACGCCTATCTGCTCGACCACCGGTTGGCGCAAGATATCTGGGCTATTAATACCGTTAAAAGCTAGTGTAGTTAACAGTTAGCGCTCTTAAAAACAACGTCGGCCGCAATCAGCGGCGGCCGACCCAGGAGTAAACGCCGTTAAGACACCGTGGTTCGATAGGTCGGTTGCGGGGCGCTACGCGCGCCGGATAGCGTGAAAGCGGAGATCAGCGTCACCGTCAGGGCAATCGCCCCGAGAATCCAATAGGTGTGCTGAAAGCCAATGCGGTCATACAGATTTCCGGCCATCGCCGACAGGAAAATCGCCGCCGACTGTTTGGCAAACTGAAAACCAATCAGGTAGATGGTGGCAGACAAACGGGTGTCAAAGGTGGTGGTGATATATTTGAACGCTCCTACCAGCAGGAACGGGACTTCCAGCGCATGCAGCATTTTCAGCGCCACCACTTCCTCCACGCTGGTCGCAAACGCCGACCCGACGATACGCACCGTCATGATAATCCCCGCCACCAGCAGCGTGTTTTTCGCACCGATGCGATTAATTATCCACGGCGAGCAAAACATGATGACTGCATTCGCCAGTTCGCCGAGCGTGGTGGCAAATCCAAATACCTCATTGCCCCGCTGCGGTGTGGCGAAAAACGATTTAAAGAAGTTGGCGAACTGTTGGTCAAACACGTCGTATACGCAGGCGACGCCCACCACGTACAAGATGAACATCCACAGCTTGCGATCGCCGAACACCCGGCCTGCCATTTTTAGCGTCACCTGCGGCTGATTGGCACCTAATGCGTCCATCACCTGCGCCGTCGGGTGAGCTTCCGGTCGGGCTATCAGCAGCAACACGAGCAGCAGCACCGCCGCGCCCGACCCCATCCAAAACACCAGTTCCGGGTTAACGTTAAACAGGATACCCGCAGTGGAGGCACACAATCCCCATCCCAGGCAGCCAAACATACGCGCCTTGCCGTACTCAAAACCGCTCTGGCGACTGACGCGCTCAATGTAGGCTTCCACCGCCGCAGAGCCTGCGGAAAACACCAGCCCGATGTAAACACCGCCCGTGACCGCCCCTAACAGGCTATTCACCTTTAACAACGGCGCAAACACATACAAAAAGAACGGCGCGAACAAAAACAGCAGGATGGCGATGACCCACAGCAAGTGTTTTTTCAATCCCAACCGGTCTGACAGTACCCCCATCAACGGCTGGAACAGAATGGCGAACAGAGAAATGGCGGAGAACACCACGCCAGTCTGGGTTTTGTTCAAACCAATCACCTCCGCCAGCCAGACCGGCAGAAACGGAAAACAGGTCGCCATGATGAAGAAATACAGAAAGAAGAACAGGCCGAAAATCCAGAAATTACGGTTATGTTTATGTGTTGTCGTGTGTAGGGTCGGTTGACTGATGTCCATATATCTATCCTTAAAAAAGGCCAGTCGGGGGAGAGGTCGCCCTCTCCCGCTGTATTACAGACGTTCTAATTCCAGTAACAGCGCCGTTTCCGGGTTAAGAATGGGCAGACGCAACCCGGCTTTCATCAACCATTCGCCGCTGTATTGCGCCGGTGTCGCCATCCAGGACGGTAACTGGCGCATGGTGCTGCCACCTTCGATAACCGGCTTCAGGTCTGGGTGGTCCACCACGGTTAAGCGATAACGGGCTTGCGCGTCCAGCCCGGGGAAACGCAGCACCCCGGCCAGCGCGTAATCCGGCATGGCCAGTTGCGCGACCAGAAACAGCGCCTGTCGGCTATCCTCGCTGACCACCCCCTGCACCTGCGTGGTGGCATCCGGCATGTCGACCCGCCACAGGCGGCCGGTGTGCAATAGCGTGCGGTACTGGCGGTGCAACGCCACGTAATGGCGAAAACCGGCCTGTTCCTGCGCGTCGGCACGTACCGGATCCAGCTCGATACCCATGTGACCAAACAACGCCGTCAGGCCACGAAAGGCAATGCTGTGTTGACGTCCGGTGGCGTGACAGCGATAGTGGCCGATGTGTGCGCCCATCACTTCGGGTGGGAAGAAATAACTCATGCCGCGCTGAATCGTCTGCCGCTCCAGCGCGTCGTTATTGTCAGACGCCCAGAAGCGGTGACTACGCCGTAGCACCTCGTAGTCGATACGCCCACCGCCCGAGGCACAGGACTCAAACTCCACCTGCGGGAACCGTTCGCCCAGTACATCAAGCAGGCGATAAAACGCCTTGGTTTGGCGATCGGCGGCCGCCTGCCCCTGATGGGCCGGTTGCACCAGTTCGCGGTTCATGTCCCACTTCACGTAATCGATAGGGTGTTCACCCAGCAGCCAGCTCAGGCGCGCCAGCAGATAATCGAATACCTCAGGGTTCGCCAGATCGAGCGCATACTGATAACGCCCGGTCGGCTGTTCGTAACCGGGCACGGCCAGCAACCAATCCGGATGCGCGCGATACAAATCGGAATTCGGGTTAACCATTTCTGGCTCCACCCAGATGCCGAACTCCATGCCCAGCGCCCGCACATGGTTTATCACCGGCATCAGCCCTTGCGGGTATTTCTCCACGTCCACGTACCAGTCGCCGAGAGCAGCACGGTCATGGTCGCGCCCGCGAAACCAGCCGTCATCGATAATAAAACGCTCGACGCCCAGCGCAGCCGCCTGCGTCGCCATCTGCATGATGTAGTCCGGGTCGTGTTTAAAATAGATGCCTTCCCAGGTATTGAGATGCACTGGGCGGGCATTGGCGCGAGGAAAGCGGATAATTTCCTGGCGCAAAAAGCGGTGAAACTGTTGGCTCATACCGTTGAGCCCCTGCTCAGAGCAGGCGGCGTACAGCCACGGCGTGGTCAGGGACTCCCCCTGCGCCAGCGCGATTTCGCCGGGCAAATACAGCGCTTCCGCCTGCACCAGCCGTCGTCCATCGGTTTTCACCTCCGCGCGCAACCGATGGTTGCCGCTCCAGCCGAGGTGCGCCCCCCATACCCGGCCCTGTTGCTCGGAAAATCCCGGCTCGCCGCTCACCATCGCCGGGAAATACTCATGCGAGGTACGCCCACGGCGGTTTTCCTGAACCAGACTGCCGTGCGACAGTAGCGTACGGTGTGGCTGAAACTCCCGCACCCAGCGCCCGTGAAACGCCATCACCTCCGCCGCTGATTCCGGCAGCGGCAGCGTGACCGCCAGCCGCTGCACCTGCCAGTCACCCGGATGCAGGTTGGTCAGACAATGACGCAGTTGCAGCACCCCGCTGTCGGCGTGCAGCTTGAATTCGCTCCTCAGGCGCAAGCCTGCCTGACGGTCTTCCGCTTCAATGATCAGGTGTTGCGGGCTCGGTTGTTCTACCGAAACGGTCGTCAGCACCGCAAAGGCGTCAAGACCGTTACGGTGCCCTTCAATGCCCGGCGAGCCAAACAGCCCACGTCCGGTTTCCGCCGCCAGCGTCACCGGCACGTCCACGTCCAGTCGACCATTCGCCACCGGTCGTGACAGACTCTGCACATCCTGTGGCGAAAACGTCGCCAGATGTGACCCCCAATACAGTATTTCCGCCGCCGGTCGGCAGCGCACAATCACATCCGTCACCGAACTGGTCAGACGAATTAGCGTCGTTTCCATCCTCATCCTCCTGAATGGTTGATGAGGTTAGTTGTATTCCGAAACGTTTCGGATAAAAACCGAAACGTTTCGGTTTTGTGATCGGGTTAAAAAACGAACGCAGAAACGAGGGTGGAAAACGATGCCGAAAATGGCGGACGCAGGCGGGTTATTTCGTTGCTGGCGGCGGGTTATCCGTCTGTCCGGCGCGCAATTGTGGTTGCCATAACACCTGTAGCGAGGATGGCGCCTCCCCCATCAACAAACGCGACACCATCTGGGCTATCTGCTGGCCCACCTGCGAACGGGTAGCCTGTGTGATGGCGGTGACCGGTATCTCCAGCAACGAGTCGGCGGGCAGGCCATCATAGACGATCAGCGATACCGCGCGTTCCCCTTGCAGACGGCCGCTGTCACGCAACGCTAGCGCCGCCCCCTCCCCTTGCGTGCTGCCATCGATAACGATAGCGGTAGGTGGCTGCGGCAACGCCAGCCATTGCAACGTTGCCTGATACCCTTCCCGGCGTGATGGTGCCACCTGCCGCAACAGTTCATCACGCGGAGTGATACCGGCTGCCGCCAGCGTCTCCAGATAACCAGCGCGACGTTGGGCGATAAAGGATTGCGGGTGATGTTCGCCAAGAAAAGCGATGTGACGGTGACCGAGCGAGATCAAATGCCGGGTAGCGAGCGCCGCACCAGCCTGACTGTCAAAATCGAACCAGGCATAAGGCAATGGCAGATCACTGCGCCCGAGCGCTAAAAACGGAAAGCCGACCGATTGCAGGTATTGCAGTCGGGGGTCTTGTTGCAACGTATGCGCGACGATCAACGCATCCACCCGGCGGCTTTCTATCATGCGTAAAAACGCATGGTGATCGGCCTGCTCCTTGTCGGCAATCAACAGCAGATCAATCTCCTGCTTCGCCAGCTCGTGGCTGATTTCCGCCACCATCTCCATAAAGGTGGTATTACTGAGCGGTGCGGGCTGCATCGGAAACACCAGCCCTACCGCGTCAATACGCCCCATTTTCAGTCGGCGGGCAAACGTATTGGGCCGATAACCAAGACGCCGGGCTTCTTCTTCCACCCGCAGGCGCGTTCGAGCCGCCACGTCATCGTAGCCATTGAGCGCCCGGCTAACGGTGGTGACCGATAATCCCAACGTTTTTGCAATCTGTTTCAGTGACATGCGCACCATTCACCCTGAACTCTGTTACGGGCCAGACTACCACAAATCACGGCAAGGGGGGGATGCGAGAGGCTGTTGACAAACAGCGGGATGTTTTGTCAACAGCCTGGCGGTTCCCGCTCCAAACGGGAACCGCCAGCAGGGAGGGCTACTTCTTGTCTTTGTTGGCTTTGCTGATCACATCACGCGCCCAGCGCGGGTGGTGTTTCAGCGCCCACTTCTCCGAGACCTTACCTTCGATCATGCCTTTGATCGAACCACGGACCCAAAACGCCATGTACAGGTGAATCAAAATAGCGTGGATCAGCACAATGGCCGCGGTGGCATGCAGCAAAATAGCGTATCGCACCAGGTCTATCGGGAACAAATGGGCGAAGTACGGCCGCCACATGATGACACCGGTAATCAACAGCACCAGCGTTAAGCCCATGATACTCCAGAACATCAGTTTCTGGCCGGGGTTGTATTTACCCACATCCGCCACTTCATGCTCGTTGCCCTTAAGTACCTCAATAATATTCAGGAACCACGGCACATCCTGACGTTTCGGGATGTTATGACCGACAAAACGGATAAACATCGGCACCAGACACACCACAATCAGAATACCGAAGAACGGGTGCATGATGCGCCCCATCTGCGGCGTACCGAAGGTTTGCGTCAGCCATTGCAGCGTCGGGAAAAACAGCGCGATACCCGACAGCGCCACCAGAAAGAAACTGATCACCACAATCCAGTGGCAAACGCGGTCGGCGAACTTCGTGCGCACAATCATTTTTGGGTTACTCATGCTTATCGTCTCCTTCATGCGCCTGTTCTTTATCCGAATGTGCGTCATCCGAATGCGCTATCTCCTCCGTGTTCGGGCCAATACCGATGTAGTGGAACATCAACCCGGCGAAGGTGGCGACAAAGCCCAGCGTGGATAACGGCTTGAGAATACCTTTCCACAGATTAACCGGCGTCGAAATTTTCGGATTGTCCGGCAGGTTGTGGTACAGCGACGGTTTATCCGCATGATGCAACACATACATCACATGCGTACCGCCAACGCCCTCAGGGTCATACAGACCGGCGTTGGCGTAACCGCGTTTTTTCAGATGCGCGATACGTTCGGCCGCCACGTTCTTCATTTCTTCTTTGGTACCGAAATGAATCGCGCCGGTCGGGCAGGTTTTCACGCAAGCCGGTTCCTGACCGGTACTGACGCGATCGACACACAGCGTACATTTGTAGACGCGGTTATCCTGCTTGTTTAAGCGCGGAACATTGAACGGACACCCGGCGATACAGTAGCCACAGCCGATGCAGTGTTCAGACTGAAAATCGACGATACCGTTGGCGTACTGAATAATGGCACCGGCCGACGGGCAGGCTTTCAGGCAGCCCGGCTCGGCACAGTGCATACAGCCGTCCTTGCGGATCAACCATTCCAGACGGTCTTCGCTCTCCACTTCAGAAAAGCGCATCACCGTCCAGGATTTCGCGCTCAGATCGGTGGGGTTGTCGTACACTCCCACGTTGTGACCGACGTCATCACGAATGTCGTTCCACTCGGAACAGGCCGCCTGACAGGCTTTACAGCCGATACAGGTGGTGACATCGATAAGTTTGGCGACTTCGCTTTTATCATCCCGAACCTGTGGCGGCGGCGTCAGGCTACTGGTGGCCGAACGCTGGATAATATCCTGAGATTGCATTGACATAACGTTTTACCCTTACACCTTTTCCACATTGACCAGAAACGCCTTGTACTCCGGCGTTTGCGAGTTGGCATCGCCGACGCTAGGCGTCAGGGTATTCGCCAGGAATCCCTTGCGCGTCGTCCCTTCGAATCCCCAGTGACAGGGAATGCCGACGGTTTCAATCGCTTTTCCGGCCACGGTCAATGTTTTGATACGCTTGGTCACCACCGCTTTGGCTTTGATGTAACCGCGTTGGCAGGAGACCTTCACCATATCGCCCGCCTGAATACCTTTGCTTTTCGCCAGGTTCTCGCCGATTTCGACAAACTGCTCCGGCTGGATGATCGCATTCATACGCGCATGCTTGGTCCAGTGACGGAATAGCTCGGTGATGGAATAGGTGGTAGCGACATACGGGAAATCGCTCGCCTTGCCCATGGTTTTCGCATCACGCGCAAACAGGCGTGTCGCCGGGTTCGATACCACCGACGGGTGCAACGGGTTGGTGCCGATCGGGCTTTCTATCGGTTCGTAGTGTTCCGGGAACGGGCCATCCGCCAGCTTATCCATTGAGAACAACCGTGCGACGCCTTCCGGTAACATGATGAACGGCATGGTGTCTTTGCCCGGCGCTACCGTGGCAGCAAAGTCCGGCACGTCGATGCCTTTCCATTTCTGGCCGGTCCATTCCAGCAGTTTGCGTTTGCTGTCCCAGGGTTTACCCTGCAAATCCGCCGAGGCGCGGTTATACAAGATGCGGCGGTTCTGCGGCCAGCACCAGGCCCAACCCGGCGTACAGCCCAGACCCACATCGGTGTTATCACGGTTCGCCATCTGGTTACCGGCTTCGGTCCAGCTCCCGGCGTAAATCCAGCAGAAGCTGGTGGTGGTGCCGTCGTCACGCAACTGCGAGAAATCCGCCAGTTGCTGACCTTTTTTCAGCAGCAGATTGCCTTTCTCGTCGAACACATCCGCCAGCGCCATGCCGTTGGATTCGCGGGCGATTTCTTCCGGCGTCGGGTCTTCCGGGTCCTGATAGTTCCAGTTGATGTTCAACACCGGTTCCGGGCACACACCGCCCTCTTCCCGGTACAGTTCACGCAGGCGCATCATCAGGCGACCGAGGATCTTCGCGTCGTGCAGCGCTTCAGCCGGTGGCTCGGCCGCCGCCCAGTGCCATTGCAGCCAGCGCCCGGAGTTGGCGATAGAACCGTTTTCTTCAGCAAAACAGCTCGACGGCAGACGGAATACTTCGGTCTGAATCTCAGCCGAATTCACGTCATTAAACTCGCCGTGGTTCTGCCAGAAAGTGGAGGTTTCGGTCGCCAGCGGGTCGATCACCACCATGTATTTCAGTTTCGATAACGCGGCGGTAGCCTTGTTCTTGTTGGAGAACGCCGCCAGCGGGTTGAAGCCCTGAACGATGTAGCCGTTCATTTTGCCGTCCAGCATCAGTTCGGTTTGGGCCATCACGTCATAGCTGCGGTCCCACTTCGGCAGCCAGTCATAACCCCAGTTGTTGGAGGCTTGCGCGTTATCACCCCAGAAGCTCTTCATCATGCTGATAAAAAACTTCGGCGTATTCTTCCAGTAGTTAACCTGATCCGCCAACAGGGCGTCCGGTGTTATCTGGCTGAGGTAGGTTTTCAGGTCACCATGTTTTTCAGACGGCAGCGGCATGTAACCCGGCAGGTTGAGGCTCAGCAGCCCCAGGTCGGTATACCCCTGAATGTTGGAGTGTCCACGCAGCGCATTGATGCCGCCGCCCGCCATACCGATGTTGCCGAGCAGCAGTTGGATCATGGCCGCCGAGCGGATGATCTGCGCGCCGTTGGTGTGATGCGTCCAGCCCAGTGCATACATGAAGGTCGCGGTTTTGTTCGGCACGCAGGTGCTGGCCAGCGACTGGCAAATCTCTTCATAGGCTTTCGCCGGTGTGCCACACAGTGAGGTCACCATCTCCGGCGTATAACGGGAAACATGTTTTTTCAGCAGGTTCCACACGCAACGCGGATGGCTTAACGTCATGTCCCGTTTGGCGAAACCGTCCGCTCCCAGCTCGTACTGCCAGCTGCTCTTGTCGTACTGGTGCGTCTGGCTGTTATAACCGCTGAACAGCCCCTCGTCGAAGCTGAAATCCTCACGCACGATCAGGCTGGCGTTGGTGTAAGACTTCACATACTCGTGGTGAATCTTGTCGTGGGTGATCAGGTAGTTGACGACACCGAGCAGGAAAGCGGCATCCGACCCGGCGCGGATCGGCGCGTACAGGTCAGCAACGGCGGCAGAACGGTTAAAACGTGGGTCAACCACAATCAGTTTGGCGTCATTGTGGGTTTTGGCTTCCACCGCCCATTTGAAGCCAACCGGATGTGCTTCCGCCGCGTTGCCACCCATCACGATGATCACGTTGGCGTTTTTAATGTCCACCCAGTTGTTGGTCATCGCCCCACGGCCGAACGTCGGTGCCAGCGCGGCAACGGTCGGGCCGTGGCACAGGCGCGCCTGGCAATCGATAGCCACCATACCCAGCGAGCGGGCAAACTTCTGGTCGAGAATACCGGTTTCATTGCTGGCAGCAGACGAGCACAGCATCCCGGTGGTCAGCCAACGGTTGACCAACGCACCTTTGGCGTTGACGCGCTCGAAGTTGGCGTCACGGTCTTTTTTCATCAGCCGGGCGATACGGTCAATCGCCTCATCCCAACTGATACGCTGCCACTTGTCTGAACCTGGCGCACGGTATTCCGGGTATTTCAGGCGGCCTTCGCTGTGGATGTAATCCACCAGACCGGCACCTTTCGGGCACAACGAGCCACGGCTGACCGGGTGATCCGGGTCCCCTTCGATGTGAAAGATGGCGGGTTTGGCGTTTTTTGCCCCGTCGCCCAGGCTGTACATCAGCAGCCCGCAGCCCACAGAGCAATATGTGCAGTTGTTGCGGGTTTCTTTTGAGCGCAGCAGTTTGTACTGACGGACCGAGGCCATCGCCTCTGTGGGTGTAAATCCTAAAACAGCGAGTGTAGTCCCTGCCATTCCCCCGGCGCAGACTTTAAAAAAGCCCCTTCGATTAACTTGCATGTTTTTCCCTATCATTTTATGTGTCTTTTTTGTTGCGAGGAATCTAACAACACGCCACGAGGAGATTTTGAGCAAAATCAAGAATTACGGTTTTAATAGTACATTCACCCCCTTTATGGGTATTTATGCTCAGACTTTCGCTATACATGTAAATACATAGCGATATCCGCCGCTTGTCATGTCTCGTCGTGTCAGCCTCATTTCATTCCGGCAACCTGCCGTTACCGAGGCATTAACAACCCAACGCGATAACGAGCAGACGAATAAATCGATGCGGTGTCGTGTTGCAACATGTCAGCAACACCATAAAAGCAAGGTGATGAAGGCGGATAATGGAAGCGGAGGTAACAGTGGGGGTCATGCCGGACACACCGGCATTAAAAATGGCCCGCATCAATGCGGGCCAGCATGATCAAACCGCCTGTACCGGAATACGCTTTCCTGCCGACGGGTCTGCCGGTGCAGCAAAGTTCAAATAGCGGTAAATATCTGACGCAGACTGGGACAGAACCGCCACCTGCTGCAAATACTCCGCCGCCGTAGGTAACCGACCCAGTATCGCCGCTACCGTACTCAGCTCAGCCGATGCCAGATAGACACTGGCGTCCGTCCCCAGACGATGCGGGAAATTACGCGTCGAGGTGGAAACCACATGGCTACCGGCTTTCACGCGGGCCTGATTCCCCATACATAGCGAGCATCCAGCCGGTTCAATACGCACGCCTGATTTAATGAACTGGCTAAAATAGCCCTCGTCGCTGAGTTGGTGGGCATCCATACGTGTGGGCGGTGCCAGCCAAAGCCGGGCGGCGATATCCCCTTGATGTTGCGACATCAGTTTACCTGCCGCACGGAAATGCCCAATATTGGTCATGCATGAACCGATGAACACCTCGTCAATACGGTTTCCCGCCACGTCGGAGAGGGTCTTCACATCATCCGGGTCATTGGGAACGCACAGAATCGGCTCGTTGATGGTTGCCAGATCGATCTCGATAACAGCGGCATAGTCGGCGTCAGCGTCGGCTTCCAGCAACTGTGGGTCATCCAGCCACTGTTCCATGCGTTCAACGCGCCGTGCTAGCGTCGGCGCATCCTGATATCCCTCTTCTATCATGGTGCGCAGCAACGCCACATTCGAGCGCAAATAGGTTTCCACTTCCGTCTGTTCGAGCTTGATGGTACAGGCTGCCGCCGAGCGCTCGGCCGAGGCATCCGCCAATTCAAACGCCTGCTCGACGCTCAACCCCGCCAGACCTTCAATTTCCAGAATACGGCCGGAGAAGATGTTTTTCTTACCCTGCTTGGCCACAGTCAACAACCCTTGCTGGATAGCAAAGTAAGGGATGGCATGGACCAGGTCACGCAGCGTAATGCCCGGCTGCATCTGCCCTTTAAAGCGCACCAGTACCGACTCTGGCATATCCAGCGGCATGATGCCGGTTGCCGCCGCGAACGCCACCAGACCGGAACCGCCGGGGAAAGACAGACCAATCGGAAAACGAGTGTGGGAATCTGCACCGGTGCCGACGGTATCCGGCACCAGCATCCGGTTGAGCCAGGAGTGGATGATGCCATCACCCGGACGCAGCGATACCCCATTACGCTGGGTGATAAAATCCGGCAGGGTCTTATGCAGATTGACGTCAACCGGTTTCGGGTAAGCCGACGTATGGCAGAACGACTGCATCACCAGATCGGCAGAGAATTGCAGACAGGCCAAATCTTTCAGTTCATCACGTGTCATGCCGCCAGTGGTATCCTGCGAGCCCACCGTAGTCATCCGCGGCTCGCAATACTGCCCCGGACGAACACCGGCAACGCCACACGCCTTACCCACGATTTTCTGCGCCAGCGTATAGCCGCGTGATGACTCAGCAGGTGCCTGGGGCAGACGGAATGCCGTGCTTGTGGCCAGCCCCAACGACTGACGGGCACGTGCAGTCAGGCTGCGGCCAACGATCAGCGCAATACGGCCACCTGCGTGCACTTCATCCAACAACACGTCGGTTTTCAGGCTAAAGCGGGTGATCAGGGTATTGTCATCATGGCGACGCACTTCACCCTGATAGGGATACACATCGATCACATCACCCGTCGACAGCGCGGTCACATCCATCTCGATTGGCAGCGCACCGGAGTCTTCCAGTGTGTTAAAGAAAATCGGCGCGATTTTCCCGGCCAGCACCACCCCACCGGCACGTTTATTCGGTACGAACGGAATATCCTGCCCGATATGCCACAGAATCGAGTTAGTGGCAGATTTACGTGACGAACCGGTGCCCACCACATCGCCGACATACACCAGCGGATGCCCCTGCGCTTTCAGGGCTTGCATCTGCGCCACCGGGCCGATAGACCCCGGTTTATCCGGCGTGACACCATCACGAGGCACGCTCAGCATGCACAGCGCATGCAGCGGGATATCTGGACGTGACCAGGCTTCCGGTGCCGGAGACAGGTCATCAGTGTTGGTTTCACCCGCGACTTTAAATACCGTCAGCGTGATTTTTTCCGCCAGAGCCGGACGAGCACTAAACCATTCGGCATCAGCCCAGGACTGTAATACCCGCTGTGCAGCAACATTCCCCTGCCCGGCTTTCTTTTCAATCTCACCAAAATAATCAAATATCAGCAGTGTATGGCTGAGTGCCTTTACTGCTTCTTCGGCTAGCTCATTATTATCGAGTGCATCAATTAATGGCTGAATATTATAGCCACCCTGCATCGTCGCCAATAAACGCACAGCGGCAATCGGAGAAATTGCTGCAATAGTTAGCTCACCACGCACTATTTTCCCCAGAAAGTCGGCTTTCACTTGTGCCGCATCATCAACGCCGGGGGAAATATGGTATGTCAGCAGGTCAAGCCACGTCGGAATATCGCCAGATGACTGATTTTCTCTGGCAGATAATTGAGCGACCAGCTCTGTCGCCTGTTGTGCAGTTAACGGCTTGGGCGGAATGCCCATTTCACGTCGTTCTGCAATATGGGCATTATACTGTTCTAACATGACAACTCCTCTTACCATGGCAATGGTAATTAATGCGTAATTAACGCCAAAATAAAAACAGATTTGGGTTCAGAGTATTGACATAACAATTGGCGATATCATTTTTATACCCGTCATACTTCACGTTATTCGAGTTATTTTGGGTATGTCATTTTCAGTCAGACATGCGGTCCTAAGCCCGGAAAATAAATAACGAGCAAACATCAAACAAAGAAAGTCAGTGCCGCAATACTGGCCTGCAAATACTGAACTGAAATAGCGGCGCTCCCTTATTACGGGTTCACCCAAGCCAACCAGACACAATTTCAGCATCAGTATTTATTACCACCAAAGCCGACACTATCCGCTGGTGAATAACCCTCTGATCAGCGTGCGTCAAACCAGCCATGTAGCATGTCGTCGATACGCCCTACCACCGCCGTCAGCGTATGACGCTGTCCACGGGAACACACATGAGCCGGTTCATCACACAGCAGACACCGACGAGGTTCGTGCGCCAGCAACGTTCGGCTGACCGACCCGGCCTGCGGGCAGAACACGTCAAAATCCCACAGCCGACCCAGCGGATGCTGCTCTTCCAGCGCAATCGCCGCCGCCTTCACGCTCAGCGCATCCTTGGTTATCACCCAGAACGCCTCCGCCCCCGTCTCCAGCCAGTGCAGCTGCTGCTCCGGCACCCCCCATCCCCGGGCCAGACACAGGTCGTTGAACGCCGCCACCGCGGCCCCCATACCCCGACGGTACAGCGCCGAGTCCTTCACCGCGCCCGGCGTCACCAGCGTCAGCGACACCACCGTCGCACGGTGCAACGCCAGCAGCTGCTGCTGGCGTGCATGGCGGCGATCCTTCGCCGCCAGCAGACTGTTCAGTGAGACGCTGACCGCAGAGCCTGTCGCTGCCTCGCTCACGCGTTGTCCTCTTTCACCTGACGCACCACGTCGATCACGCTGCCGTCACGGTAGCGGATCACCCCCACGATGCGGTCGTGGAATTCAATCGCCTTCGGTTCGCCCACCAGCGCTATCGCCCGCTGGTACAGTTCTTCGATAGGCATCACGCTCAGCCCGGCCTCGGTCAGCCGTGCGGCCACTTCCGGGCGCGCCGGGTTCACCGCGATACCGTGGTCCGTCACCAGCACGTCTATCGCGCTGCCCGGTGTCACGCAGGTGGTCACCTGACGCACCACCGTCGGGATACGGCTGCGGATCAGCGGCGCCACCACGATGGTCAGGTTCGCCGCCGTCGCCACGTCGCAGTGCCCGCCCGACGCCCCGCGCATCACCCCGTCCGACCCGGTTATCACGTTCACGTTGAACTGGGTGTCGATTTCCAGCGCACTCAAAATCACCACGTCCAGCTGGTCGCAGCACGCCGCCTTGGCGCTCGGGTTGGCGTACACGTTGGTCGAGATTTCCACGTGTTTCGGGTTTTTCGCCAGCGATGCCGCCGCGTTGGCGTCAAAGCACTGGGTGTCCAGCAGCGTCTCTATCAGCCCCTTCTCGTGCAGGTCGACAATGCTGCCGGTAATGCCGCCAAGCGCAAAACGCGCCGTCACCCCCTGTTTCTGCATCCGGTCTTCCAGAAAGCGGGTACAGGCGGTCGACGCCGCGCCGGAGCCGGTCTGGATGGAAAAACCCGGTTTGAAGTAGCCGGAATGGGCTATCACGTCCGCCGCCCGGCGCGCTATCAGCAGTTCACGCGGGTTGCTGGTCACGCGCGCCGCCCCCACGCTGATCTTCGCCGGGTCGCCCACTTCCTCCACCGGCACCACGAAGTCCACCTGGTCCTGCACGATGCTGGCCGGCAGGTTCGGGAACGGCACCAGGCTTTCCGTCAGCAGCACCACCGTCTTCGCGTAGTGCGCGTCCACCATCGCGTAACCCAGCGACCCGCAGCGCGATTTCCCCGACGTGCCGTTGGCGTTGCCGAATTCGTCGCTGCTCGGCACCCCGAGGAACGCCACGTCTATCGTCAGCTCCCCGCTCTGCAGCAGGTGCACCCGCCCGCCGTGCGAGTGGATGTGTACCGGCTCTTTCATCAGCCCGTGCGAAATCGCGTCCGCCAGCTTGCCGCGCATGCCGGAGGTGTAGATACGGCTAATCACCCCGTTGCGGATATGCTCTATCAGCGGCGCGTTGCAGGTCATCAGCGAGCTCGACGCCAGCGTCAGGTCCTTAAAGCCCAGCCGGGCCAGCGTGTCCACCACGTGGTTGATCACCTTGTCCCCTTCACGGAACGCGTGGTGGAACGAAATCGTCATCCCGTCCTGCAGCCCGCTCTTGCGGATGGCCTCCTCCAGGTCGGCACACAGCTTGCGCCGGTGTTTTTCGGTGACGTCATCCAGCCAGGGGGTACGGTGGTTGGCACTGACGAACGGGTGCAGCGGACGTTGTTCCGGGTATTGCTTCTGCAGTGCTTCAATAAAGTTACTCATGCTCTCATCCTGTCATTGCGACGGCCCGCCGGGGCGTGCTCCCGCCACCGGCCGGCCCGTGCAGAATCTGTCGGTTAACCGGGCCGTGCCTACTGGCGCACGCCGGAGGCCCGTGCACGCTCCACCACCTGGCGGGCGTGGTTGATAATCGGGCCGTCGATCATTTTTCCGTTCAGCGAGATGACCCCCAGGCCGGCGCGCTCGCCCTCTTCCGCCGCCTTAATCACCAGGTGGGCGTAGTCCACCTCGTCCTGGGTCGGCGCGTAGGCGTTGTGCAGCAGTTCAATCTGCCGCGGGTTGATCAGCGACTTGCCGTTGAAGCCCAGTTTGCGGATCAGCTCCACTTCCTTCAGGAACCCCTCCTCGTCGTTGACGTTGGAGTACACCACGTCAAACGCGTCGATACCGGCGGCACGGGCGGCATGCAGCACCGCACAGCGGGCGTAGAACAGCTCGGTGCCGTCCCCGCGCTCGGTCTGCATGTCCATCACGTAGTCGAACGCCGCCAGCGCGATGCCAATCATGCGCTCGGACGAGCGGGCGATGGACACCGCGTTGATCACCCCGACCGCCGACTCGATGGCCGCCATGATGCGGGTGGAGCCGACTTCCCGGCCACAGGCCTTCTCGATGCGCGCCAGGTGGTGCTCCAGTTCGTCGACGTCGTCGGTGGAGTCGGTCTTCGGCAGGCGGATGACATCCACCCCGCCACGCACCGCCGCTTCCAGGTCCTTGAGCCCGAACGGGGTGTTGAGCTGGTTGATGCGCACCACGGTTTCAATGTCCCGGTACATCGGGTGTTGCAGCGCATGGAACACCAGCAGGCGCGCGGTATCTTTCTCGCGCAGCGACACCGCGTCCTCCAGGTCGAACATGATGGAGTCCGGCTGGTAGATGAAGGCGTTGGACAGCATGGCGGCATTGGCGCCCGGCAGGAACAGCATGCTGCGGCGCAGTTTTTTCGGTTGCGTGGTGCTCATCACAGTGTCTCCCAGTCAATCTGTTCCACCTCGGCGGCACGCAGCACGGCGCTCTGCACCCGGGCACGAATGACGCAGTCCAGCGCCCCCTTGTCTTCCACCACCACGGTGCCGGACTCGACGCCCAGCGCACTCAGCGTGTCGTTCACCACCCGGGTGATCTGGTCGCCAAACTGCTTGATGACCTCACTGTTTATCACCACCGTCAGCGGGCCTTGCGCCGGGGACACCCGGACCAGCAGGTCGCTGGACTCGAAGGTGCCCGCCAGGGCTTCCTTGATAATTTTCATGTTGGTTTTCCTGCCTGATACATTAAAAACACGTCACGCGCAGGCGAGCTCGCCATAGCGTTGTAAATGCGCAAACGTCGTCGCCGGCACAATCTGGCGGATGGCGTCGAACTGGCGCTGCCGCAGCAGCCGCCGTACCGCCGAGGCGGATATCGCCTGACCGTCGTGCTCGCGCGTGCGTTCGATTTCCACCACCGTCAGGGCCGGGGCGGGCACCCGCCCGTCCTGCTCCAGCCAGTGGTGCATGTCCTGGTTGTACTGGTGCGTCACCGGGCAGAACGGCTCGGTGCCGACAAAGCGCCGGGTGATGCCGAGCGCCGGGGCGATGTACTGGCGGAAGATGATGAGGTCCAGCGCCGCGTGCGCCTGGCTTATCAGCGACTCTTCCTTCAGGAAATAGCCCGGAAAGGTGGCCTTGGAAATCAGGTACTCCGACCCGGCGTGCACCGTCAGGTTGGGGATGTCCGCCACCCCCTGGCGCACCATCTCCAGCCGCTCGGCGAACGGGAAGAAGGAGACGTCCTCGCGCACCACGAAGATGTGCAGCCAGTCGCAGGCCCGCGCGGCCTGCTCGGCCAGGTAGCGGTGCCCCAGCGTGAACGGGTTGGCGTTCATCACGATGGCCCCGATGTCCCGCCCCGGCCGTACCTCGGCCGCCAGTGACTGGCAGTACTGCCGGATGCCGAGCGGCGTGTTCTCCATCAGCACCGCCTGGTCGTCATAGCAGGCAATCGGGTAGAAGCCGCAGCCGCGGAACGCCGTGACGTTGCAGGGACGGGTGTAGAGAAACAGGTGGAACAGGCCGCGCTCGGCCGCCAGCTGCACCACCTCGTTGACCACCTTCGCCCCCAGGCTGAGCTCGCGAAAGTCGGGGTCCACCGCCACGCACTTGATGGTGCTGGCGCACAGCCCGGCACAGGCCACCAGCCGCCCGTGATGCGTGCCGGCCACAAAAAACTCGACATCCTGGTCCCGGTCCAGCTGGCAGCGCGCCAGCAGCGCGGTTATCTCCACCAGCGTGGGGGACGGGACGCGCGCATCCAGCGTGGCAAACGTAACACTCTCGTCGTCATCGGCGTACATAACGGTTATCCTGCTTGTTACTGGGCCCCGTCACCGCGGGGCTGACGCCGCCGGTCACCCGGCGGCGGGAACGATTCAGTGCCCGGCCGCCACGGACGCGGCACGCGGGGCGGTCACCGGCCGGACGGCCTCGCCGATGGTGTTGCGCAGGTGGCCGACCTTCTCGATCTCCACCTCGATGCTGTCGCCCGGCTTGAGGAACAGCGGCGGGGTGCGCTTCTTGCCGACGCCGCCCGGCGAGCCGGTGATGATGACATCACCGGCGCTGAGCGCGGTGAAGGTGCTGATGTATTCAATCAGGTCCGCCACCTTGTGGATCATGCTGGCGGTGTTGTCGTCCTGCACCATGCGGCCGTTGAGGAAGGTACGGATGGCCAGAGCGTGCGGGTCGGGGATTTCGTCGCGGGTGGTGAGGTACGGGCCGAAGGCGCCGGTCTTCTGCCAGTTCTTGCCGGCGGTGAACCAGCTGTGCTGCCAGTCGCGGGCGGAGCCGTCCATGTAGCAGCTGTACCCGGCGACAAACGACAGTGCGTCGTCACGGTGGATGTTCTGGCCGTTTTTGCCGATGATGACCGCCAGCTCGCCTTCATAGTCGAACTCGCTGGAGTAGTGGGGCTTGAGCACCGGGGTGCCGTGGCCGGTCTGGGAGTCGGCGAAGCGCACGAACAGGGTCGGTGCGGGGTTCAGCTCGTTAAACTCCTTGCGCTTGTCGGCGTAGTTCATGCCGACGCAGAGGATTTTGGACGGCGCGACAATCACCGGCAGGAAGGTGACGTCGGCGACGGCGACATCCGGGGTGTCGGTCTGGAAGGCGGCGGCCTCGTGCAGCGCCTGACCGGCCAGCAGGGCTTTCAGGTCGGCGTAGCGGTCACCGAGACGGCTGCCCAAATCGATCAGACCCGCCGGTGTGTGGATCCCGTAACTGTTTTTGCCCTGATGGCGATAACTTGCAAGTTTCATGATTACACCTGGTGTGAGTGCAATAGCAATTCTGTACCGGCTGGAAAACACGCTTCAGCAACGGTATCCCTTTTTTATTTCTCAGACTTTTCTGGCATGTGGATTATCGGGTAATGACTTACCCGATGATTCATTACAGAGGGTTATTTATTACTTTGTGCCGCGACTAAATTCACCCGTTGAATACCATTGAGGTACGTCGCCACCAAAATACCGCCAATCAGCAACGTAATGATAAATGCGGTCATACCCAGCCAGCCTGCGGCCGAGAAGATAAGTCCGTTGCAATAACCGACGACGGAACCGCCCATATAATAGAAGAACAGATACAGTGCCGTTGCCTGACCACGGGCATGGGTAGCATTTTTACTGACCCAGCTTAATCCAATCGAGTGGCAACCGAAGAAACAACCGGTAAACAGAATGGCACCAATCACAAACGCCGGCAGATTAGCGGTTAACGTCAGTAACATACCGCCGATCATAATCATGAATAATGCGGACAACACTTTCAGCGCGCCGTATTTTTGTGACAAACGCCCTGCTTGCGGTGCAGTAAAAAAGCTCATGATAAAACTGAAGGAAATCAATCCGGCATTAGCATGAGACACATTGAAAGGCTCGCGTGCCAAATAGAAGGCCAGATAATTATACAGTGAAGTGAACACACCAAAAATAATGAAGCTAACCACATACATCAGTGATAACTTTTTATTTTTGAAATGTGCCTGTGCGCCTTTAACGATGTAAGAAAAATTCAGGCTGGTACTGGCTTTGAAGTTTTTCGATGCAGGCAGAACCCTAGCAACCAGCAGTGCGGCAAACATCAGCGTCAGGGCAAAACCATAGAAAATGACATCAATAGACACATGCCCAATCAACTGGCTGGCAACCACGCGACCAGACATACCGCCAATCGAGTTACCAAAGACAAAATACCCGGTCACCACCCCGGCGACTACCGGTGCGACTTCTTCGCTGATATACGCGGTGGCGGCTGCCGCGATACCACTTAATGACAGACCAATCACACCACGGACCATCACCAGCAATGCCCAGGACTTCACCAGCGGGCAAATCAGCGTCAGCAGACCGCCCAGCAGCAGCGATACCACAATCAGACGTTTACGTCCGTAACGGTCGGCTAATGTACCGGTAAACAACAACCCGATAGCCAGCATGGCGGTTTCTGCTGACAGAATAATACTGACCTGGCTGACTGGAATGTCATAATCTTTAGCCAATACAGGGAGTAATGGCTGAATAAAAAATAAAGAGGCCAGTTCAGCCAGGCCGGAAAAGGCCAGTGCGAAAATGACACGCATGTATTGCGTAATATTCACGGATGCTTCCTGACTTTGTGATGTAGGCGCCTTAATTGCACTCATAATAACCTCACAATATAGTTTTAGGGATACAGGGGGAAATAAAACAACGTTTTATTACATTAATTATTTTTAAATATCTTCCGTTTCCAGAGCGTATGAAGGAACATAAACATTACCGACAAATAACTTTCTTGCCGTTCGAATAACCGAAGCACGGATATCTTCGTGACGCTCACCATTTTTCATCAGCGACACGGCTATTTTTCCGCTAGGGTGTTCAATATTGACGTTTTCCAGGAAAGCCGTTCTGTCTTTTTCTGACAGCACATCTTGTGCCACGCTGCCTTCAACCACACAGGCGGTGGAAATACCAATAGACCCGGTAATCGCCAGCGAACGATGGCAGTTGTGCGGCATAAAGTAGCGCACCTGAATAGTGCCACCGGCATTCGGCGGGCTGAGTAATACGGGTTTGGGAATCACTTTATTGCTGACATCCCCCAGCCCCATCGCCTGCCCGGCTTGCAAACGGATATGTTCCAGTCGTTGCATAAACGCCTGATCCGTTTCCAGTGCCTGCGGCGACTCGCTACCGGTTTTATCCAGTGAGCGGGCATCGATCAGCACCATCGGCATCGCCATATCGATACAGGTCACCGCGACGCCATCAAACACATCGCGTACGTTGCCGGTGGGAAACAGTTTGCCGGTTTTGCTGCCAGCGGAATTCAGAAAAGTCAGACCGACCGGTGCCGCGCTGCCGGGTACACCGTCGATTGTCGTTTCGCCGTCGTACTCTACGCATTGTTGCGGCGTGTGGATGTCGGCATCCACCATCGTCCCGGTATTCAGGTTACGAATGCGTACCCGTGTGGTAGGATGCCGGGCGCTCACCAGCCCATGTTCAATCGCGAACGGCCCCACCGCGCACAGCATATTGCCGCAGTTGGGTGTGGTATCAACCCGGCGCTCTTTGACCATCACCTGTGCAAACAGGTAATCGACATCCGCTTGCGGGTGGGTGGATTTGCTAACAATGGCGACTTTACTGGTCTGCGGCGCACCACCGCCAATGCCATCGATCTCCAGCTCATGACCGGAGCCCATCAAGGCCAGCAACACCTCGTCACGCTGTTGGCTATCTTGCGGTAAATCACTGGCCAGAATCACCGGGCCTTTCGATGTACCACCGCGCATTAATACACAGGGAATCTTTACCATCACGTTCTCTCACGCTGTAACTGCTTCTGATGGCACAAGCATTCCATAGCACTATCAATGAATCTAATGTCAAAAAAATACCGATTAATTCATTTCTTGCATTAATCAAGAGACCGGTACAGATTATCTTGTCAGTACCCCGTCAACAGGAGAGAACCCCCATGCAGCATGAGCTTCAGGGCATTAAGGCATTTGTGAAAATTGCGGATACCGGCTGTTTTACCAAAGCCTCAGAGTTGTTGCATATTTCTCAACCCGCGTTGACGCGGCGGATAAAAAAACTGGAAGAGAGCCTGGGAACTGCGCTGTTTGAACGTTCGACTCGCCGGGTCAGCCTGACCGCCGTCGGCAAAAGTTTTTTGCCTAACGCAAGAAACCTCATTGATTTTTATGAAAACTCGATCCTGAATATTCAGGAGATGGCGTCACACCAAACCGGCTTTGTCACGTTGTCATGTATTCCAACCGCCGCCTTTTATTTCCTGCCCGCGGTGATTCGTAATTACAACGAACACTACCCGAATATACGCATTCGTATACTGGAACACAGCGCAAGCGACTGTCTGGATGCCGTGCTCAACGGGGACGCGGATTTTGGTATTAATATGATCAACGTCACACACTTTAATGTGGAGTTCATACCGCTGGTGAATGAGCCTTTTGTACTGGCCTGCCGACGCGACCACCCGCTGGCAGAGAAGTCACTGGTGATGTGGGAAGAGCTGGCAGATTACCCGCTGATTGGCGTAAGACGCTCCAGCGGCAACCGGTTATTGATTGAACAGGCACTGGAAAACAGCGCCTGGAAACCGAATTGGTTTTATGAAGTACGCCACCTCTCCACCTCACTGGGTATGGTAGAAGCCGGTTTAGGGATTGCGGCGGTGCCCAGTCTGGCGATGCCGCGCGACGAGCACCACGTGTTAGTGAGTAAACCGCTGATAGAACCCGTCGTGCGCCGAACGCTCGGGGTGGTACAGCGCAAAGACTCCACGTTGAGTCCGGCGGCGGAGCGCTTTAAAGATATGTTGATGCATCTGTGGTCTAACGAGAAAAACAGCCCCTGGATCGGCAAGTTTAACCTGTAAATACCGAGCGGGTGGCACTCTCTGAGCGGTGCCGTTCAATTCACGCACCGCATCATATGCGATGACAGGTACGGCACGGCATGCTATCCGTAATCATGTCGGCACGGATAGCCTCATCCGTTGTTGTCAGCGTATCCCCTCTATACTGCACGTCAGGAGCACCTATGCCAACGACCATCACGTCACATGACACCCCGCACTATAACCGGCAAACCGGGCGTTTTTTCAATCCGCGCCCGTCGACGGCTCCGAGGATGAGTCTGTGGCAAAGCCTGTCACTGCTGTGGCGGCTGGGTTTTCAGCGCAAAGGGCGTGTACCAGCTAAACGGTTACCGACGCTATCCCCCAACCTGACCGCGTTCCTTGCCGCCGATGAGCGCCTCAAATTTATCTGGTTCGGGCACTCCACTTTGCTGCTTAATCTGGATGATACCCGCATCCTGATAGACCCGGTCTTTTCCGCCAGCGTCTCACCATTCAGTTTTATGTTCCGCCGCTTTCAGCCCCCCGTGCTGGCACGTGAAGCCCTGCCGGATATCGACCTCATCCTGCTATCGCACGACCATTACGATCATCTCGACGAGCAAACCATCCGCGCCTTTCGTGACACCACAACCCGGTTTATCGCCCCGCTGAAAGTGGGTCAACGCCTGCAAAAATGGGGGATCGACGCCAGCCGCATCCAGGAACTGGATTGGTATCAATCTCATACGTTTCACGGTATTCGCTTTACCGCCACACCGTCGCACCATTTTTCTGGCCGCAGTATGTCTGATCGTAACACCACGCTATGGGCATCCTGGGTGATCGAAGGACAACAGGAGCGACTCTTTTTTAGTGGTGATTCTGGTTACGGCGAACATTTCCGTGAAATTGGTGAACGCTTTGGTCCGTTTGATCTCGCCTTCATGGAAAACGGCCAGTACAACGAACGCTGGCCAGACTCACACATGCATCCGGAACAGACCATACAGGCGGTACAAGACGTGCAAGCCCGCCAGTTCATGCCCATCCATTGGGGGATGTTTGCGCTGGCGTTTCACGACTGGGCCGACCCGGTGCAACACAGCAGCCAGTTAGCACAAGCGCGGCACATACCGATGCTGACACCGATGCTGGGTGAAGTGGTCACGCTGGGGACACCCACGACCACACCGATGTGGTGGGAGAAAAACATTGATGCCCTGCCATCACGGCCTATCGCCAGAAACGCGGTACAGGATGCGGAATAACTGAGGTGGGGGATAACTGAGGTGGGGACAGTATCGCGTCCCCTCAGATAAAGACGATGTCCTGCATCACGGGCCAGGCACAACAGCCAGACAGAGCCTTCCTTAATCGGTACACAGGTCCGTGAGAGAGGCGGCTTATTGTGCCACTTCTGATGCGAAGTGGCTTGCAGGCCTAAGCTCCGGACTTAATAGCATGTTCAGAAGGTTATCTAAATCCCCATGACATACTGCGCTATTTTGAAATAAATGATTAATCCTGTTCCATCAATAAACGTTGCAATGAAAGGGGCTGAAACAACAGCAGGATCAATATCAATCCGTTTCAATAGCATCGGGATCACTGATGACACAATCGCACTCCATACCGTAATTGCAACCAGTGCCAGACTGACCACCAGGGTGACCTCTACCCCAACGCCCATAACCCACGCCCGTATCCATGCCGCGATGCCGATGGTTAACGCAATAAGCAGTGAGGTAGACAGCTCCTTGCGAAGGACTACATGTAGCTTTGACAGGCTAACCTCACCCAGCGCCATGGCACGTACTAGCGTTGAAGTAATCTGAGTACCGCTGTTACCACCGGAACCAATCAGTAACGGGATAAAAAATGCCAGCGCAATCGCTGCTTCCAGTTGCTCTTCAAAAGCCTTTAGCACATTACCAGTGTAGGCTTCAGCGGCAAAAAGCATCAGCAGCCACGGTGCTCTTTTACGCCATAACTCCCATGGACTGGTATCCATGTAAGGTTTGTCCAATGGTATGGTAGCTCCCTGACGTTGGGCATCCGCAGTATTTTCGTCTTCAATCAGTTGCGCAATTTCACGCTCGCCCAATACGCCCACTAACGTATGGTGTGCCACCACCACAGGTACCACTTCCGGGTTGTTTTCCATCAGTAAATGCGCGACATCATTGCGGATATCATCAGGTGAAACCTGAAAATATATCGGGTCCATCATTAACCCAACGGCGCTATCGCTCTCGACACATTGCAGTAGCTTTTTTACCGAGAGAGTACCCCGCAGATGATAATCTCCCTCGGTGATAAAGATTAAAGGAGGAATTTCATCGGTTTTTAACTGAGCCAGAAAATATTGTCTTGCTTCCTCAACGCACAGATTGTAAGGAATGGTGATGAAATCAGATCTCATATAATTCGCCACCGAAATCTTATCAGAAAACTCAAAACCGGCTGACGATTCACATGAATATTTTAGACGTATTTTTTCCATTATTAGTCCCTATTTCTGTTTAAATTTCAACAGTGAATCGTATAGGGGCGCTAACCAGAGAGGGAGTACAGATTATCTAATCTCCACGTCCAGGTTTTAGCACTATACAACGTATCTAATTAATCAGAAGTTACCTTGGGCTGAACCTTAATCCGATAAAGCCTGTCTTAACCTTGGGCATCTCTCGATGTCGTCAGATCAGTAACCTATGTTTGTATAGGAGCCTCGCCAAACGAGATACTGCAATTTATTACACAGCTAATATAGATAATCAGTTTAGTTGGAAGAAGCGAATTCTCACATTTGTTTAGGATAGGTTTATCTTTACAAAAAAACAACGACACGCCACATTAATTACATTAATGAAATCACTGAAGATACGCATTAGATAATGACCAGAAAATTTTTATTCTCCAGATTATTAACACCTCAACTTACCATCAGTAAATAACCACATTGTCATAAAGTAGCGCACTCCACTTTCGTGGAGTATATATCCTCATTCCACTGTTTAAATGCGACGGATAATTCATGTCTATCCAGATAGTTTTCCAAACAGAAACTAAACAACCGCAGGAAAAATCCAATAAATACGCAATGGGTAGCTTTTGGGCTTTACATAATTTATTAGATGACTATAATCAGGCCAAATTTTCATAGGAGCACTATGTTGGACTGTCACCCTTACATAATAACTATCAAGGCAAGCTAACGCATACCTCCTGCGCTGCTTGCCGAACCGGCGGGCAGCAATCCCCTCATTATGACGATTGCATCCCTATACCCTTCATACTTCAAGTTGCAGGTGTGTTGGCTGCTCTCACTCACCCCAGTCACTTACTTGTGTAAGCTCCTGGGGATTCACTCGATTGCCGCCTTCCTGCAACTCGAATTATTTTGGGTATATACTGTAAAAATCGCTTATTAACGTGAGAGAAATCGTCATGTTCATGTTTAAAAATTCATTATTTCCCCCACCGGCGATACGGTACTGATCACCCTTGCGGGTGATAATCTTATCGTGTGCTAAATAAAACACGTATTTAATTCTTCCAGCAAAATGGAGGAAAGTATGTTGATGCTTCCTTATATCTCAAATTTGCTCGCAGCGATGCTGCTGGGGGCGCTCATTGGTGCGGAAAGACAATGGCGCCAGCGTATGGCAGGTCTGCGCACGAATGCATTGGTCGCAACGGGTGCCGCGGTTTTTATTCTTAGTTCAGTGTTTACCTCTCCTGACAGCCCAGGCCGTATTGCGGCGCAGATTGTCTCCGGTATTGGCTTTCTCGGTGCAGGAGTGATCATGCGTGAAGGCATGAATATTCACGGTTTGAATACTGCAGCAACGCTTTGGTGTTCAGCAGGTATTGGTGTGTTGTGTGGACTGGGGCAGTTCTGGAATGCAGCCGCGGCAACACTGGTTATCCTCTGTGCTAATATTTTACTACGCGAGGCTGCACAACGGATTAATCAATTCCCCAATACATTGGAAGAGGAAAAATGCTATATCCTGAAGGTCACCTGCAACAATGAATATGAAAATACTGTCCGCCAGCTATTACTTGATACGGTAGATGAATTGGCGCTCAGTCTGCAGGGGTTCGGGTCTGTTTGTGCGAAAGAAGAAGACCACATAGAAATCCGCGCGGAGCTTATTAGCGGCGCCGATTATCGAAAAAATATGAATATAATTATGTCCAGAATCAGTGGGTACGAGAATATTACCTCAGTACGCTGGAGTGTAGAATAAGGTTAACCCCTTCACTCCCGGAAGGGAGCATAGAGAGAGTATTTAAGATAACGTCACGCTGCCTAAATCACTGTTCGACCGTATCGACTGTTGCGTAGCAAGTAACCCAGAATTTAAAAGCCGCTCGGGGTTTCTTGCCCAGGCGGCATTAGAGCGGATGTCATCCCTGCGCTGACCTTTATTCAGAAACCTGCTTCGGCAGGTTTTTTGTTTGCACCGATATCAGAAAGCCCCCGGTAATTTTTGCCGCAGCGCCTCCCGCCGTTCTGCATCCGCGAGTTCTTTGTGTTGCGCCACCGCCAGCCAGTCGCGGGCAGCAGACGGATTCAAGATAAACACGCCGTCGTCATCACCTATCGCCATATCGCCGGGATACACCGTCACCCCAGCGATCGTAACCGGTACGTTGACAGCCCCAGCGCATCCCAGTGTGCGGGTGGTAATGGCACTGATGCCTTTACAGAACACCGGCAGGCCCAGCTTGCGTAGCGCACGCGAATCCGTCACGGCACCGGCTACGACAACCCCCGCCAGCCCTTTCACTTTCGCCGCCAGCGTGCGCAGTTCCCCCCAGCAGGCGCGTTCTTCTTCATCCGACGCATCAATCACCAGCACATCGCCGGGCTGGCTCAGTAACAATGCCTCACGCAGTACGCCACCATCCGGCGGGCACAGTTTAACCGTCACCACGTTGCCGATCATCTGCACATCCGCCAGTAGCGGCCGGATACCCGGCAAATACCCCTGTTCCGTCAAATGTCCCAGTGTGGAGGTGCTGACATGGCGATAGCCAGCCAGCAGTTCATCGCTAAGCGGCGAGACGCGGGGAAGAATATGATAATTCATCCTGCCACCTGCCCATGCCAGTCATCCGACGGGCCACTGTCTGCTACTATTTCATGCGGTTTTTCACGGCCAAATGGAATGCATAACGGTGTGTGGAAAAACGGATCAGCAATAATACGGCAGTCCAGATTAAACACGGTTTTCACCAGCGCTTCGTCCAGAATTTCCGCCGGTGCTCCCTGTGCGAAGGCGGTGCGATTATGCACCGCCACCATATGGTCGGCGTAACGGCACGCCAGATTGAGATCGTGCAGTACCATGATGATGGTTTTCCCGTGTTGACGGTTCAACTCACGCAGCAAATCCAGCACTTCAATCTGGTGCGCCAGGTCGAGAAAGGTGGTGGGTTCATCCAGCAGAACCACCTCGGTATCCTGTGCCAGCGTCATAGCGATCCACACCCGTTGGCGTTGACCGCCGGATAACGCATCTACCGGTCGGTCCGCCAGCCCGTCGGTGCCGGTTTGCACCAGCGCACGGTTTACCATCCGCTCGTCTTCCTGTGACCACTGCTGTAACCAGTTCTGGTAGGGATAGCGCCCCAGGCTGACCAACTGCTTCACGGTAATGCCTTCCGGCGCATCCGGCATCTGCGGTAAAATCGCCAGCGCTCGCGCCACCTCGGCGGTCGACTGACGGTGAATATCCTCACCATTGAGGATGACCGAGCCACTCAGTGGTTTAAGCAAACGGGCGAAAGACTTAAGCAGTGTGCTTTTGCCGCACCCGTTGCTGCCTATCAGTACCGACACTTTGCCCTTCGGCAACTGTATATCCAGATTGTCGATAATCGTCTGGCTGGCATAGCCGAGGGTCAGCTCCCGGCTGGTAATGGCGGTCATCATCCGTTTCCTTAATGACGTTGTTTGATCAGTAAATATAAAAAGAACGGCGCGCCCAGCGCCGAAACGAAAATCCCGGCGGGCAGATCCAGCGGTAAAAACAGCGTACGTCCGCACAGATCCGCCACCATCACCAGTACAGCGCCACACAGAAACGCCATCGTCGCCTGCCCGGCAAAGGTCGGTGCCACCAGCCGTTTAGCAATGTGGGGGGCGATAAGCCCGACGAACGCCATCGCCCCACCCCAGGCGATCGCCGCACCGGCCAGCGCCACACTGAGCAGCAACAGCGCCAGGCGCAGCCCCTGCACCCGCACACCGATGCCCTGCGCCAGCCCATCATCCAGTTGCTGCACCTGTACCTGACGCGCCAGCCACACCAGCCACGGCAGCATCAGCAGCAGCCAGACACCCAGTTCACGGGTTTCACGCCAACTGGCACCGTAGACGCTGCCGGTCAGCCAGACATACGCCGAGAGCGTGGTGGTCAGCGGGCTGAACACCAGCATAAAGGTGGTCGCCGCCATCAACAGTGCCGATACCCCCACGCCGGTCAACACCAACCGCTGTGGCGATACACCCGATTGCCACGCCAGCCAATACACCGCCAGCGCAGCCACCCCCGCCCCGATCATCGCCGCCAGCGGCAGGTAGTGCGCGCCCAGCGTGCCGGTAAGAAACGACAGGTAGAACACCGCCGCGGCGCTGGCACCGCTGGTAATACCCAGAATATCTGGCGATGCCAGCGGGTTACGGATCATCGCCTGTAAAATCAGCCCGGACACCGCCAGTGCACCACCGACCAGCGCCGCCAGCACCACCCGCGGCAAGCGTAATTGCTGTACGATAAGCGTCGCGCCCTCTGACTGTGACGAGAACAATGCCCGCAGCACCTCCCACGGTGACAACATCAGCTTGCCGATACCAAGTGATATCACTATCACCACCAGCATCAGTACCAGCGCCAGTGCGATGCGTCCAACGCTAGTCAGGTTAATCTGGCGGGAAAACGGCCCTTGTCGCCACACCAGCACCGCATCCCGACCTTCGCGCTTATCCATGCCGACCTCCGCGCCGCAGCAGCACAATAAAGAACGGCGCACCGAACAGCGCCGTCATCACCCCGACTGGCACTTCCTGCGGCACAATCACCACCCGCGCCAGAATATCCGCCAGTAGCAATAACGCCGCTCCTAATAGCGCGCAACCGGGCAGCAGCCAACGGTGGTCGGCAGGCAACAGTTTTCGCGCCATATGCGGCACAATCAGACCAATAAAGCCGATGCTGCCCGCCATCGCCACCGCGCCCCCCGCCAGCACAATCACCAGCAGACTCATCAACAGTCGGATGCGCCCGGTACGTTGCCCCAAACCACGGGCGATAGCTTCACCGGCGTTCAGCACGTTAACCTGCCCTGCCAGCAACAGGCTGGCGACCAACGCCGCCAGACAATACCCCATCAACGGCAATACCGTCGCCAGCTCGCGATCGGCCACCGAACCGGCCAGCCAGAACAACACCGTATCCAGTCCTTCCTGATTGACCACCAGCATTCCCTGACTAAAGGCCGCGAACATAGCGGTGATAGCCGCCCCCGCCAGCACCATACGCAACGGGTTCAGACTGCCTTTGCCCATGGTGCCAATCAGCCATACCAGACAACCAGCCAGCGCCGCACCGGCAAACGCCGACCACAGCCACACCGACATCGCCACCTTGGGAAACAGCGACACACAGACAATCAGGCAAAACATCGCCCCAGCGTTAATACCGAACAGCCCCGGCGATGCCAGTGGATTACGGGTCAGCACCTGCATCAAGGCCCCCGCCACCGCCAGACTGGCCCCGACCACGATAGCTATCAGCGTGCGCGACAGGCGCGTCGAGGTGACCAGAATATGGTTCACATTCAGCGGATCCGCATGCCACAACGCCCCGAACACCTGCGATGGCGCAATCGCTATCGGCCCGACCATCAGGCTCAACAACGCCAGCGCCAGCAGGCACACCGCACCGCCCGCCAGCACCTGACCGGGTGCCATCCGCTTCATGTGGATTTTCACGACCTGGCTCATGACACCCCTCCGGCGATACCGGTCACCCGGGCGATATCATCAAGCATCATGTTGGCCCCCAGAATACCGCCGGACAGGCTCCAGGTGACGCCATTGACCACCCACACTTGCTGTCGCTGTGGCGCACGCAGTCGCTGCCACAACGGATGACGAATCAGCGATTCATAGTTGCGTTGCACGGCGGGACTCTCAGAGCGCAGAAAAATGAAAAAAATATCGGCATCCACCACCGGGATGCTCTCTTTGCTGGTCAGCTTGAGTGACACCCCCGGCTGAGCGCGGCTGGCATCACTCCAGCCAAACCCCAGTTCGCTCAATACCGAGCCGGGAAAGCTGCTGGGCAAATAGCTGCGGATATGATCTTCGCGGATATCCAGTATTGATACGGTGGGCGGCCAGCCGCTGCCAAAGCGGCGTTGCAACTGCTCACGCAGCCTGTCCACCCGCTGCTGCCATTGCTGCAACAATGTGTCGGCCACTGCCTGACGTCCCAGCGCCTGCCCCATTACCTGCACCGTTTTTTTGAACTGGTAGATTTCATCGAGCATCACCACCGGTGCAATCTGCGACAGCAGCGGTTCCAGCCGCTGGTGACGAAAGCGCGAAGCGACGATGGTATCGGGCTTTAACAGCACGATGTCTTCCAGACTGGGTTGGGTTTCCAGCCCCACATGCGGCACTCCGGCCAGCGCCGGACGCAGGTAGCGGTACATCGGTTTCTCGCTCCACGAATCCACCACCCCGGCGGGTGTCACCCCCAGCGCTACAGCGGTATCCGTCGCGCCCTGAAACAGGGTGATGACCCGTTGCGGCACTAACAACGACTGGGCCAGCGCAGGCCGGGAAAGCCCCAGCGGCAACAGGCTTAACGACCACCGCAGCAATCGGCGGCGCGACACTAAATACTCATTCACGATTTGATGTGATCTGCCTTTTCCATAGTGATGACCAACTCATTACGTTCAGAAGAGCGATCTCTGGCGTCAAAAACTGTGCTGAGGTGTTCGTCTTCGCCGGGTGAGCCGCATGGACGCGGCGAAAGCCCGTGCCGCGCAGGGAGCGCGTCACGGGCGGCCCGAACAGCGAAGACGAACGCCGAAGGTACCGCGTAGCGGCATAGTTTAGCCACCAGCCAGTGGTCAAGGAGAGGTGGCGCTGAACCTCTCCTTGTCGTGCGTGCGATGAAATAGCAAAGAAGCAATGCCGTCTATCCCGCACGAAATATCTCTCTGTCTTTACATGAACCCGATAACGACGCTCTATTGTTCGTTAACAATCTATTTACCAATGATTGCCTGAAACGGGTTAATCACTTCTCCCTTGCCGAACGGCATGCTCCCCGGCCCACCGGCGCGGGCGATCATCGGGGTGATCAGCAGTTTCTGCGGCCAGTTGGGTGCGTCAAACAAGCGGGTTTTCAGCATCGCTTGCGTATCAGCTGCGAAACCGGCACGGTCAATCGCCCCATTGATTTCAGTGCGCATCACACCCCACAACGTTGCGGCATCCAGATCGTAGGTTAGCGATAACGTGTCAATGATCGCCCGCATGTTGACCTGAATCCCCAGCGTTTGCAGCCAGAACAGCAGGTCGTCCAGACGTTCGTGGTAAAGCGTATTGGCATGGCCTTGTTTGATGCGGTACACCGGGTCCTGCATACCGTTTTGTTCCAGCGTCGGCACATGAATACGCAGTGAATCGTGGTCACGCAGCAACAGGCCGTGGGCCTGACCGGCTTTCCACACCAGCACCGCGTTCTGCCCGTGGATCTCACCCAGCATCCCTAAGCGGAACATGCGGAAATTAATGTCGAAGAAACAATGACAAAGCTCGGCAAACAGTGTCAACACTGCATCAGCGTTCGACGCTAAACCTCGATACGCCAGCCAGTCGTCAAAGAAGTGACGACGACTACCCGGCAACGGTGTACCTAGCGCCGCCATCGGCAGCAGGCGGTAATCCGGGTCATCAAACAGTTCACGGGGATAACTGCGCACCATCGCCGACAGGTGGCGCGGCGCTTCATCAAACAGGGTGGCCTGCGGCGGCATAAACGCCCACCATTTGCCTTCATCACACAGATAAAGCCGCTGCTGTAATACCGCGTCTTTGTCGCGCGCCTGTCGCAACAACGCTTCACTTAACCCGCCGTTGATCATTTTCACTGCCGGTAGATAGCGTGACGCCCCCAGCGAATACACCGCCATCGGCAGCTTGAGGTAGTCCGCGCTGGCGAAACACGGGGTCATGGAACGCAATGACGAGGTCGGCAGGTAGCGAGCGGCACGGAAATCCAACCGCTGGCAGTCACCGTTGCGAAACGCCTCGCCCAACTGGGTTTCCAGAATATGGTCGAACTGCCACGGGTGCACCGGCAAAGCAATGTGAGTGTCGGCAATGCCGCGTGTCACCAGTTCCTGTTGTAACGCCGCCTGTTCCGCCTGCGGCAACAGGTAATGTGCCGGGTACTGGTCAGCCGTGTCGTGAATACCATCGCCACATTGCAGCTTGTCTTTTGCCACCGCCACCCAGTTCAGCGCCACTGGCGCGGCGAACTCCGCCACATAGCGACGGTACTCTTCGGCACTCAGCCCCTGTTTGGCTTTCGCCGTCGGGTGATACGGCCGGTCGCGCAGCGAAGCCCACTGCTCCATCACGTGGAAGAAATCAGCGTTGCCGCGTGCGAGCAACTCGTCAGTATCAATACGGTGCTCGCGTGACAGCGCGGTCTGCTCCACGCTGGTGTTGAGCACATCCAGAAACAGCGCCTGCCCTTTAGTATTGTCTTCGTCACTGTGCTGCCCGGCGAAGACCAGATGCATGAAACTTTCCGGTTCCAGCGCCTGCCAGTCGTTACCGCCCTGCTGCCAGGCATACACCACCGTGTCCGGTACTTTTTCCCAGCGCTGGGTAATGCCAGGGCGCAGCGCCACCACCAGATGACGTTGTTCACGCTCATCGCTGCACCAGCGCCACAGGCGAACAGAACCTTCCAGCGCACCGAACGGTGACGACTGCCCATACTGCTGGTGCCATTCATCGGCGGTATACAATGCCAACGGCTGGGCACCAAAAAATTCTTCGGCCAACAGGCAATCCACCAGATCCTGCATCACGCTGTCGCTGGCATCCTTGTAGTGAGACGTATTTTTCATCACATGACTTTCCATTGGATTACTGTCCTTCTGCTGAAATCGTTGCGGCCAGTCTGGCCTGTAACGCGCGAAACGCGATGCCGCGCTCGTCGCCCAAAACAAATGCGCGCACACCTTGCTCACGCCAGCGGGCATGATCGTCAGGTTGGCGGGGGATGGCGCAATAGCACACACCCTGCGCCTCGGCGGCAAAACGCACCTCGGCCAGCGCGGCCTGCACCGGGGCGGCCGCGGTCTGCCACGGCATGCCCAGCGACTGAGAGAGATCCGCCGCGCCCTCCAGTATCATGTCCAGCCCCGGTACTGCGGCGATAGCCTTTGCCTGACGCACGCCCTCGGCGCTTTCAATCATCGCCACCAGCAGGATTTCCCGGTTCGCCAGCGTGACGTATTCCGCCAGGCTGTGCTTACCAAAAGCACCGGGGCGGCCGCTGTTGAGACTGCGCTCGCCCTGCGGGTGGTAATAGCAGGCACGGACCGCCGCCTGCACCTGCTCAGTCTGCTCCACCATCGGCAGCACAATGCCCTGCGCGCCGCCATCCAGCAGCCGCAGCATGGTTTTAGGGTTGGCGTCTGCCACCCGCACCAGCGGCGTGAGCGCATAGCTCTCCGCCACCCGGATCATGTTTTCCACCGTTTCCGGGTTAATCAGCACGTGTTCGGTATCGATAATCACGAAATCGAACCCGGCTTCGGCGATCAACTCCACCGATACCGGCGAGGGAATCGAGGCGATTAACCCATAGACCGGCGTACCGGCCGCCAGCTTGCGCTTAAGATGGTTGGTTCTTAGCATGACGACGGCCTGAACGGATGCAGGGGGTTCGGCACCGATTTAAATCGGCGTTCACCGTCGCCCAGTAACCGGCGTTTCGTCAGTTCTTCTACCTCGTAGGTCGGTGCAAACACGTCAAACAGCGCGTAACGCGCACGGTGCTGTGGGTGTGCGGCCTGATAACCCAGCACCACGTCCGCCGTCATTTCCCAGAAACGCGCTTCCGGCAGCTGATAGTGCTGACGCAGGAATACCGCCATTTCTGCCAGACAAATAAAGAAGAACGAATCGCAGGTGAAATCGCGCACTGCTTCAACGTCATCAGTCAGGATGAAAGAGTTACGGTTGATTTTGGCGTGGCTGGCCGGTAACGGCACCAGATCCGGGCGCATCGCCGGGCGTGCCAGATGGTCCGGCGAATAGCGCACCCCGTCGTGGAAATCTTTCAGTGCGATGCGCTGCGGCCAGCCATCACGCACCACCAGCACGATATTCTGGCCGTGCGACTCCATGCCGATGCCTTCGGCGTACAACATGTGAATGATGGGGGAAACCGTCACGTCCAGCAGTTGGCGAGTCCAGGCTTCCAGCCCGTACTGACGAATCCATGCATCGATAAACGGGGCCTGTTCGCCGCCGTCGTAGCGGTGTTCAACATGGCTTAAGCCGTTAAACGGCACCGCCTGCTCACCCGGTTGCAGATACTGATGGATGCTTTCACGCCAGATAGCCCCCATCACGCCATAGGCTTGCGCCATGCGGGTGGCGGGTAAATTCTGGGTGTCAAAGCTCACCCCAGCGACTTCGCCGAGGATCACAAACTTCAGGTTGCGGGCAGTCTGGTCGGTATCGATCAACTGTTGCAGCCAGTCGGTGATGATTGGCCCGTTCATCACCGTGTGCCGTGCCAGAATACGGGTGCTGGAGGTGTTGGTCATACTCATCGCCAGCTTGACGTACGGCCGTGTTTTTTCGGTCACGTTCGCCAACGTGCGAATCGACTGTTGCGCCTGCCAGCGGTCGTCAGAATCACCGAGGTAAATCAGCTCGCCGCTGACCAACTCCGGGTAAAACACCGGCGCAATCACGTTTTTCCACTGCCACGGGTGCACCGGTATCAGTTGATAGTCCTGCGCTTTGCGCCCCTGACGCGCCAGTTGCTCGCTAAACGCCTGCCAGCGCGCTTCACCAAACTCAGTGAGCAGGAAATCATCCAGATTCAGTTTGATCGAATGGTTGGCTGAGGCGCGTTGCTTCGACAACGCCAGCCAGACGATAGCGAAAGGCTGACCGAACTCCGGCCCCCACTGGACGTTATCCTGCAGGCTAAAGCCGATGCGCGACTTGTAGCAGGCGTGATAGCTGTGCGCATCCATAAAATGGCGCTCCAGCTCATCGAAACTGAGCTGATGTGCTGGCTTACCGGGGCGATAATCCTGTGCGCGCGACTGCAAATCTTTGAGTTGCGTCTGCTCCAGTTCCTGCACAAAACGCGTCAGAAACGGGTTACTCTCCTGCTCGCCCAGCAGTTCTTCCAGCATCAGGTGCAGGTTGGGGGACTGCGCATTGCCGTTAGCATCAACGCGCTGCACACTGGCGTAATCCAGACGAATCAGCGCAAAGCTGTCGCTCAATAACCCATTACAGCGGTATTCCACCGGCTGTTGCTGCGCATCACGGCCGGTTATCACAAACTGGCTGTGGCCCTCGCCTATGTCCGTGCAGTGATAAGGCAACACCTCTTCGTACAGCAACGTCTGTAACAGTTGCCCGACCACACGCTGTTCTACCAGCTGATAACGCTGCGCATCCATCTGCAACAGCCAGTCACAGGCGATACCCTGCAATACGACGGGGGATAATGTTTCCATACAGTCTCTTAACCTTGTCAGTAAAAATAACGTTGTCAGCCCAAATAACGTGGTAGTCAAAATAGCGTGACAGTCGTCAACCCAGTACCTGTGTGCCTCAGCGCATCTCACGTGTCCCGATGTGGGGTGGTGAAGCCCCGGCCAACAGTGCGTTGGCCGCTGTTTCGTCACTGCCCGAGGGGAAACGCAAGGCACAGGGCAGCGCCAGCACGATCAGTATGCCGGTAGCCATAAAGGTCTCGCTGATGGCGGCGGCACGCGCAGCCTCCTGTGCCAACCCGCTGCCCGCCAGCCGGAATTCGAGGTACAACGACGCCACCACGATCGCCAGCGATGACACCAGACGCCGTGAAATGTTGTTCATCGCCGCCCCCTGCGTGACCAGCGTTTCCGGCAGTACATTCAACCCGGCGGTGGTGACCGGCATGTAGGACAACCCCAGCCCGATGCCGCGCAGTATCATCCAGCCGAACACCACACCAATGGATGACTGCGCCCCCACCATGCCTAACCCGATGGTCGCCAGCGCGGTCAGTAACACCCCGGTAGCCACAATCCGCGCCGGGCCGTGGCGGTCGAGCAGGTTGCCGCCGAGCTTACCGAACAGGCTGGCGAACAGTGCGGTACACAGCAGCGCCAGCCCGGTCCAGATGGCGCTGTAACCCATCACCATTTGGACCAGCATCGGTAATAACACCAGACATTCGAACATCCCGACCGACTGCACCACCGCAATCACCACACTCAGTCGATAGCCGTGCAGTTGAAAAATACGCAGGTTCAGCAGCGGCTCGCGTTTACGCAGTTCGACGCGAACAAAGGCCACCAGACAGGCCGCTGCCACCAGCAGCATCAGCAGGTTGAGTGGATTCGCCAGCGCCGATGCATGATGTAATCGCCCGGCGGCTACCATCAGCAAACCAATACCGGCGGACACCAACAGATAACCGGTCATATCAAACGGCTTGCGCTCACCGGGCGTGGTTTTCGGCAACACCACCAGCCCCATCAATAGCGCCAGTGCGCCGATGGGAATATTCATGGCAAACAGCGAGCGCCAGCTAAACCACGTCAGCAGAATGCCGCCGCACAGCGGCCCCAGCGCCGGAGCCAGCATCACGATAGCGCCCCAGATACCGGTAATACCGCCACGTTCCTGTTTGGGGTATACCGAAAAAATCAGCGTCAGCGACAGCGGGATCATCAGCCCACTGGCAATGCCCTGCACCGTGCGAGCGGCTATCACCAGCGAGATGGAATCCGCCAGCATCCCCAGCACCGAGCCGCTGATAAACAGCGCCACCCCCAGCAGATAGAGCGGTTTGTTGCCCAGCCGGTGCCCGAGATAGCCGGTCAACGGCATCGTCATCCCCATGCTGACCATGAACGCTGCCACGATCCAGGTAGCGAGCAGTGGCCCAATGTGAAACACCTCGATGAACGCGGGCAGTGCCGGGTTCAGCGAGCTGTTATTCAGGCTGACCGTCGTGGTGCCGAGCAATACATTCACCACCACCAGCCAGCGTGGAACAGCACTAGTCGACACGGTCCACCGCTCCGGTTACGTCTACGTTCGTCCCGTCCGCCGTGATAACCCCAGCGTCGGTGATGAAATACTGCGCAGGACGGGGGTGACACAGAAAATCGGCATGCGAAATGTTGTAGCCATAGGCCCCTGCCAGCGGCAGCACCAGCAGGTCACCGATATTTACATCCGTCAGGCGCTGGTCACGGCTGAGTACATCTTTGGGCGTACAGAGCTGGCCGACGACCGTCCAGTCGCGCGTTTCCCCTGCTGGCTGCGCGGGTGCTAACGGCAGATGGATGATGGGGTGGTCATGCCCTTGCGCCACTGGCAGTCGGAACTGATGGGTACCGCCGCGACACACCAGAAAATGCTTACCGTGGCTGCGTTTCTTATCCAACACTTCGATGGCGTAATAGCCGCAATACGCGCTGATAAACCGCCCCGGCTCAAAGCGAACCACCGGCACATCTGGCTGTTGCGCCAGCCGCACACGCAGGTAGTCACACAATGCTGACCAGTCGAAACGCTCCGGCGTCAGGTACGGCACCCCAATGCCACCGCCGACATTCAGGTGAGTAATCTGTTGTGGATGGGCAGACAACGCTTTCCACTGCGGCCAGCGCGTCAGGTACAGATCCAGCAGTTGCTGGTGCCGCTCCACACTCATCTGGTGCGACATGGCATGCACGTGGAACCCTTTGAGTTGCAGGTGGCTGGCGTTATCCACGTCACGCACCGCATCCGGCAGGTCTGCCTCATCCATGCCGAACGGTGTCGGCGTACCGGCCATCGCCAGTTTGCTGGTCAGCGACGACGCCAGCTCCGGGTTGATACGGATGAACACCGGCTGAACCACGCCGTGTTGCTGCGCTCGCTGTTGCAGGCGGGCTATCTCATGGCGGCTCTCCACATGGACCGCCTCCACCCCGTGTTCCAGCGCCAGATCAAAATCAGAATCCAGCTTGCCCGGCCCGGAGAACACAAACGGTTTCGCGGTGGCGCACCCGGCCACACGGTCGATTTCCCCGCCGGAGGAAATCTCAAACCCATGAACCAGCGGTGCGATGGCATCCAGAATCGGTTTTTCGCTGTTGGCCTTGATGGCGTAATAGAGTTCGACGCCGGGTGGCAACGCTGCCATCACCTCGCTGACGTGTTGACGCAACGCCGCCAGGTCATAGACGAATGCAGCCAGCGGGTCGCGGTGCTGCTGTTGCAGGCGAACCATCAGATGGCGAACAGGCTGTGGCAGCTTAACCATGCTGCACCTCATGCCGTACTGTATGCTGCGCCTCGCTCTGCGCGAGCGAATCATGCCGCCGTCCCCCGGTATGCCACGCTTCGCCGTAGCCTGCCGCCCCACTCTGGTGTGCGGTATCACCCCAGGGGGACGGTAACTGGACGTAGCTGGCCTGACGATCGGCCTCGGCCGCCAGCCGCACCTTGAGGTTGGTTTTGCATGCCACCGGCTCACCGGCGATCAACGCTTCCAGCTCCGGTGCCGGTTGGCGCAGTTCCGCCTGAATCGCACGTAGCTGCTGTCGGACCCGTTGCCACATCAGCGGTGCCAGATGGGCATGACCATGACTCAACGCCAGAATGGCTTCTGACAGGTGGTTGATGAACAGGCAGTACATGATGCGGTTCCAGCCCTGCTCGCGGGAATACAGCAACGACTGGCGCACGCGGGGGTGTATATCGTCAGGAATCGCGTGGATACCGAGATCGTCGGTCAGCTTCACCCCTTCGAAATCGCGCAGCAACACCTGATGTGGTCGCCCTTGTTGATGCACCAGCACGCTGTTTTGCAGATGCGGTTCCATCACCACACCGTGATTGAAGAACAGTGACAATACCGGTCGCAGTAACCGCGTCTGATAGTCGTCAAACCAGTACAACAACGCGTTGTCATCCAGCACAGCACCGTAGTGTGTGCGCAGGAAAGTATGAATCATCGGCTGTAAATCGACGCCACGGGCAAACAGCGTACCGGCCATGATGCTGTGCTCAGCACCAGTGCGGCGACAGAAGTTCTCACGCAAAATGCCGCCGGTTTGCTCGCGAAACCAGTATTGGTCCGATTCGCTAACACCAACCGGGCTCCAGCTCACCACACCCGGTTCGGCCGCCGCCGTCAGACCGCCCAGCGTATCGGCCTGCTGCGCCAGTAACTGGCGGAATAACCGGTCGATCAACACCGTGCTTTCCAGCTCGTACCAGGCGTTTTTACGCACACAGTTGGTGATGCGCACGTTCAGCGAACCTTTGATAAAGTAATCATGGTTTTCGATAAACCAGGTGCGGATAGAAGCCGTCGGGCTGGCGACGCGTCCGCTTTGTCCCAGATCGCGGATCACCTCGTTTTGTAATAACTGCTGTACGCGGACATCCTGCATAAACAGTTGCGCCTGCACCGGGTGCATACAGATGATGGCGCGCCCCGGTGCCGCTGGGCCTTGATCAGCAAACCCCTCCAGCACCTGTTGCGGCGTCAGGCCGTTGGCACCGATGTGTAAACCTTCTGTTGGCACCTCGAACTGATGCAACGCCGCTCTGGCCTGAAATTCCGGTGCCCACTGTTCCTGACCGAGATGCGCGGGCCACAGGCGCGCCTTGGGCGCAGGGTGGCTGGGGTGGCCGAACCACAACCCTTGCTCGCTATGCAGGTAGTGCTGTAGCGGTGCGTCCGTTTGCTGGCGCTGGTTGTGGCTGACAATCGCGCCGACCAATTGCCTGCTCTGAAGAATCTGTTCGTAAAGTTCCGGGTTTTTTCTCCCGGCGATGTGTTCGCAGGCCGCCAGCACACGGGCGATCACACGTTCAAAATCGGGGCAGTGCCAGTCACCTTGTGACTGACGCAAATAGACATCAGACAGATAGTGCTGACTGCCGAACGTATCACGGCGGTCCACCATGACAAATAATTGCAGTGAGTCGGGCAAACCGATAACCATCGGAATACCTTTCCAGTCCGCGCCATCAAAATAGGCCCCCGGCGGGATCCCTTTCATTTCGTCTGGCCATTCATATCGCACATACCCTTCCGGTATAGCGAACTCTTTGATAAGGCAATTGAGTAACCCATGCAGGGCTGCTTTTTCGCTTATCATTCTGGACAAAGCATCATGATTAAGGTTGTTCATCTCTGCTCCATAAGAATAACAATCGGCCGGTGATGTCGTGGCGACGGTTAACTATCCTGATTAACGCACGGGAAATAGCCCCGCCTTTCGACGGGACATGAATTAAAAGTCAACGCTATATCCTAACGTCACGGTTCTTCCCCGACCGGAGAAATAACGCAGGGAGTTCACAATCGCGCTTTGCGAGTAATACGTGATGTACTCCTTATCAAACAAATTGGAGACCGCCAGATTAATTCTGCCTTTCGGCAATTTATAACCGACGGCGGCATCCACCAGTAAATAACCGTTAAAGTCCTGCTGACGGTTATCCATAATTCTGTCGAAGGCGTAATTGGCCTGAATAAAGGAAGACCACTGCGGCGTCCAGTTGGCAGACCAGCTGGCGGTCAGGCGATCCGGCGGAATATTCAAGCCGTCCAGCTTGCTGTCCAGGCTGCCGTTGCCATCACTGTCATACCATCCCTGAATGTGGGAATAACCGAACTTCAGGCTATGGTCGTCATTCACTTTATAGCCCAGTGAGGTTTCAATACCGTCAATGCGGGTTTTCTGGCGCTCACTCTGGAAGGTGCCGTTGACATCCACCACACGTTCGCCCAGCTTAGAGGTCGAGCGGTAGTAACTCATCTCAAACGTCACCGGGTCTTTATCGATACGAAAACCGGTTTCAACGTTATCCGTGACAATCGGTTCCAGCGGCAGCATATTGACCGACTGATTGGCGGTTTTAATGCCACGCAGCGTGCGGCCTACGTCAGGAATACCAAAGCCTTGTGAATAGTTGGCGAACAGGCTCACTGGCTTATACGGCGTAGTCCAGACCGCGCCCACGTTATACAGCGTCTTGTTGAAACTCAGCCGACCGCCCTGCACATCCACACTGTTATTCGGCGCTTTGGCGGTACTGGCTGCCACCGTCCGGAAACTGTCGATGTCCAGTCGGGCGTACTCATAGCGCACCCCGGTGGTAATTTTCAGTGAATCGACCGGCTGAATATCCCACTGCATAAACGGCGACAGGTCGGTGTATTTCATCTGTGGCGCATAGATGCGCTTGGTCAGCCAGAAGTCTTGTTTACCGGTATCAAACAGGGTATCGAACCCAACGGTCGCTTTCAGGTAGTCATCCCAGATATCGTCTTTGGTCAGCGCCACTTTGCTGCCATAACGGTCAGAGGTTACCCGAGACTGGTCATAGAGCTTATTCAGCGGCGCAATGCGGACATCCTGGAAAGAGGCGGAGTTATCTGCGCCGAACAACGACTCGTAATTCTGGTAATACACCAGCGAGTTCAGCTTCATGCCCGCCAGATTGTAATTATCGTAGGTAGCGCTGGTGGTCCAGACGCTGTTCATCGGCGCATCGCCGACCGGACGCCCAGAGATCGAGGTTGTTGGGATACCCTTGTCGCGATCGCCAGCAATGCCCAGATAGTTCATCTTGCCTTTGATCTGATAACGGTTGAGGCTGAACTGGACTCGCTGGTCATCATCCAGCCAGTAGCCGACCTTCGCTATCACGTCATAGGCACGTGAATCCATCAGGTCGCCCTGGGTATTATCCACCCCAATCGGGCGATCTTTTCCGTCCAGAAACAACCCCTGATCTTCATAACTGACGGAGAACAGGTAATCCAGATACTCTTCGCGGCCACTGAAACCGTAGGTGGTTTTGTAGCTCATGGTGTCTGAGCTGACTTTCGTCGGCGAGGTGGTTTCCACGCTGAAGTGCTGGTTAAACGAACCCGGCTCCGGGCGGCGGGTAATAATATTGATAACGCCGCCGGTCGCACCAATACCGTTGCTGGCGCTGGCACCGTGAATCACTTCGATGTGGTCTACCATCGAGAAATCAATGGTGTGCATTTCGCGCCCGGTGGGGCGCAACGGGTTCGACTGCGGAATGCCATCGACCAGAATCAACGGTGCGCGACCACGGAATGTTTCGCCGCTACCACTCATTTTCTGACGGCTCGGCGCCATTGCCGGTAATAAATTACTTAATATCTGGGAAGAATCACTGGTAATTTGTCGCTGCTGTTCAATCTGTTCTTTGGTAATAATGGTTACAACCTGAGGCGAATCTTTTTTTTCGGTATCCGTTCGGGACGCCGTGACCACCATTTCGCTGTCGTTTTTATTTGTATTATCTGCTGCGTCAGCCTGTGTAAATAAAAGTAATGGCGTCAACGCATATAATGCCCGAACCTTCATTCCTGCAACCTCATTATTATTTTCCCAGTCAATAAAACGCTGATGTTCCCACCAGCACATGTCATTAAATAATTTGTTCAGCCCAAAGTGATGTCCGTAATAACGCCACCAACGGTTGGCTTTTATTATTTCGTTTTTGGGGTCATGACGGGCGATTCACGCTGAATTACCGATGACGGATTTGCGCTACCGCGTCAGTTAACGCCTGCTCGAAACGTGCCACAACGCTGCGACACTGTTCTTCGGTAATAATCAGGGGTGGCAGCAACCTGACCACATTACCCTGTCGGCCCCCCCGCTCCAGCAGCAGCCCCTGACGGAAACAGTGCTGTTGGATAGCAGCGGCCAGTTCAGCATCCAGCGGGTAGCAACCACCGGCCTGCACGGGCTGACGCTCATCCACAATTTCGATACCCAGCATCAGGCCACGACCGCGCACCTGCCCCAGACAAGGGAATCGTGACTGCATCTGCATAAACTGCTGTTTGAGCCACTCGCCGCGTGCCGCCGCCTGCGCTGCCAGCTTGTCGCGTAGCAAAATATCAATGGTGGTTTTCCCGGTCGCCATCGCCATCTGGTTGCCACGGAAGGTGCCGGTGTGGGTGCCAGGTTTCCAGACATCAAACTCGCGTCGAATGCCCAGCACCGCCATCGGTAAACCACCGCCCACCGCTTTCGACATCACGACGATATCCGGCTCAATACCCGCCTGTTCAAAGGCGAACATACTGCCGGTGCGGGCAAACCCAGCCTGTACTTCATCCACGATCAGTAGGATGCCGTGGCGGCGCGTCACCTCGCGCAGCGTTTGCAGCCAGCGAGCCGGTGCCGGGTTAACGCCCCCCTCGCCCTGCACCGCTTCGACGATAACCGCCGCTGGCAGTGGCATACCGCGCTCGACATCATCGATAAACGCAGTGAAGTAGCGACTGAGTGCCTCAACGCCCGCGTCACCGCCAATCCCCAGCGGGCAGCGGTACTCATGGGGATACGGCAGGAATTGAACCCCGGGCATGAGATTCTGTACGGCCTCTTTCGGGCCGATATTTCCGGTCACGGCCAGAGCACCGTGAGTCATGCCATGATAACCGCCGGAGAAGCTGATAATACCGCCCCGACCGGTGTAGGTTTTCGCCAGTTTCAGCGCCGCTTCCACCGCGTCCGCCCCCGAGGGGCCGCAAAATTGCAGGCAGTACTGGCTTTCACCGCCCGGCAACAGCGCCAGCAAGGTTTCACAGAAGGCATCTTTTAGCGGTGTGGTGAGATCCAGCGTGTGCATCGGCAGGCCCGATGCCAGAAATGCCTGAATACTGGCGACGACCTCCGGGTGGTTATGTCCCAGCGCCAGCGTCCCCGCCCCTGCCAGACAATCCAGATACCGGTTGCCGTCCACATCCGTCACCCACACACCCTGTGCTTGCTGAATGACCAGCGGTAACTTGCGCGGATAACTACGCACATTGGATTCAAACCGTCTTTGGCGCTCCAGATAATCGGCATTGGTTCTCTGCCCACTCTCCACGACCGCCGCATCCATTACCGCCCACTGTGTCTCTGACATCGCCTTCACCCTCCGTGATATTGATAATGACAATAATTATCATTAAGAATAGTGATACTCAAGTGTTATTTAAATGACAGTTTTCATAACCAAATCCTTACAAACACTGACGGAATGCTAACTAAGCTCAGGTGGCAAGAGGGTTTTTTGCGGCAAAACGGGGGCAAAATACATGAGGCGAGCAGGCCGAACATGAACTCATTTTTGTGATGAATATCACAGTAAGCGATTGGGGAGTATTCGGGTGTATCGCTGCGATATCCCGCAAGGGGAATTGTAGGATGGGATAATAAAAACGCCGGTTCCCGTATAGAAAACCGGCGTTATAACAAATAGATAAGTCAGTCAGCTCAGTATGACTGATGATGAGTGTGACGATAATGAGTGCGGCGATGAATTAGTGTGACGACGATTCCGGCTCAAACAACGGCAACGGTTTGCCGATGATATACCGCTGGCGCAGATGGGCGGATAACACATCCATCAGCATCACCACCACCACCAGAATCAGGGTGATGAACATCACCACATCCCAGTTCCATAGCCGCATATTTTCGGCATACACCAACCCGATACCGCCCGCGCCGACAAACCCCAGCACGGCGGCGGAGCGCACGTTCGACTCCATTTGGTAGAGGCTGAGCGCCAGAAAGGTGGGGAACGATTGGGTAAAAATACCGAAGCGGTGTTTTTGCAGGCTATTAGCCCCCACCGCACTCAGCCCACGGCTCGGCGAACGTTCTACCGCTTCATGCCCTTCGGCGTACAGCTTGCCGAGCAAACCGGCATCCTGCATCAAAATAGCCAGCGCACCGGATAGCGGCCCCATGCCTACTGCTCGCACAAAAATAAGCCCCCATATCGCCATGTCGATGCCGCGTAGCACATCCAGCAAACGACGCACCAGCAACGCGACCGGTCGCAATATCGGCGCGTGCATCACGTTACGGGCCGCCAGAAATGACAGGGGTAACGCCACCAGCGTCGCCGTCAGCGTACCGGCGAATACAATCGCGATGGTGATAAATATCTGTGACAGGTAGTAGCCAAACGGCCAGTTGGCAAAATCGTGCCACACAAACATGCGCATAAAATAGCGCCCTAATTCACCGAAGCCGCGCACCCACTGCTCGATGCTGATGCCGAAAAACACCAGAAACACCACATAGTAAAGCAGTACGGCGGCCCCCGTCAGCCAGACACGCCACAGATAACGGCGCTGCTGGCTGAATAGCTCGGGGTGTTGCTGTTTGATGACGGCGATATCCGTCGACGCCAGCGAGGTCATGTTCATTTGCTGCCCTCCACTACCCGCTGTCGCAACCATCCGGACAGCGCATCCAGCATTGAAACCACCACAATAATCAGCAGCATGGTGATGCTGACCTGGTCGTAGCGGTCCAGTTTGATATTGGTCATCAGTTCCTGACCGATGCCCCCGGCCCCCACCAGCCCAAGGATGGTCGACTGGCGGAAGTTGATCTCCAGCCGCATAAAGCTGTAGGAGAGCACAATCGGTTTGACCTGTGGCCACAACCCGAAGCGCATGCGCTGTAATACGCTGGCACCACAGGCGGCCAGCCCGCGTACCGGCCGTTCCGAGGCGGTTTCGATCGCTTCATAAAACAGCTTGGTCAGGCTACCAATGGTGTGTAACGCCAGCGCCAGAAAACCGGGGATGACACCGATACCAAAGGCCATCACAAACATCACCGCCCACGCCAGTTCCGGCATGGTGCGCAAAAACGCCACCAACGCACGGATAGTAAAACGCACCCCTGGCGGGCTCTGGGTATTCCCGGCAGCCAGAAAGCCCAGCACCACCGATGCCGCCACCGAGAATAAGGTGGCCGCCAGCGCCAGGTTGAGCGTTTCCCAAATCAACGGTAACTGGATAGGCAGGCGGTATCCCCAGTAAGCCAGTGACCCTTCGGTATGACCATCCGCCAATAGCAGATGCCAGTGCAATACCGGCATCGTTTCCGACAGGTAGTCAAAAAAATGGGGGAACGACGTCCACAGGGTGTTCAGATTAAATTCGGACAATTTGCCCGCGCCGATATACAGCACGGCCAGCACCAGCGCCCATGTCAGTGACTCGCGCTTTTGCTGCGTGCGTATGCGCTGGTAGTAGCGTTCAAAATCAGGGTTCAGCATGCGTTTAGTCTGGATGGTGGAAAACAGATGAGCGGGTCGGCGTCGCCATTAAGCGAGAAAGGCATCCTGCCTGTGTTACCGTCCTCAATATCGCGCCATGATGCACCGCGGATTCAGGGACGCGCCGGGAGCGATAGCCCGGCGCAGCACCGCTAAGCGTGCTTAACGGTTGCCTTTAGTCAGCTCGCGTTTCATCTCGATGATGGTTTTATAGTCATCCACGCTGGCCGGGCCAATATGCTGTTTGCCACCGACCGCTTTGATGAAGCACTCGTGGTCTTCTTTATCCAGCTTATTCACCGCGGCGATCAACTTGGCTTTAAACGGCGCAGGCAAGGCGTTGCTCACCAGAACAGGACCGTTCGGGATCAACGGCGATTGCCAAATAATACGAATCTGCTTCATCAGATCCGGATGGTCCATACGGATCAGGCGGCCAAACGCGCCGCTGGTATAACCGGTGTTGTAGTCACCGATCATCGATGCCCAGGTCACCGCACCATCAAACTGGCCGTTCAGCACACCGAGGATGTCCTGCTCGTGGCCGCCGGAGAAGGTCACGCTGGAGAAAAAATTGTTGTACTTGTTATCCGCATTACCGCCGAACTGCTGTTTAAATGCCTGATTAGGAATCAGGTAGCCGGAGGTGGAATCCGGGTCGGCGAAACCGAACGCTTTGCCTTTCAGGTCTTCCAGCTTCTGATAAGGGCTGTCGGCTTTGACGACTACCACCGAGTGGTAACCACGCGACTGGTCTGCGTCATCCACCACGATACCGACGATATCCACCGCGTTTGGATCTTTGATGTACACCGACGCATACGATGAGGGCGACATGCTCAGCACCAGATCAATCTTCTTACCCAACAGCCCCTGGATGACACCGGCGTAATCGGACGAGTTACGCATTTGCGTGTCCACGTTCAGCTCTTTATCCAGAAACTGTTTGACGCACTGGTTATCGCCGATTTGCTGGGTGGCATTCTGCCCGCCCAAAATGCCCAGGTTCAGGGTTTTCGGTGTTTCCGCGGCGAAGACGCTGGCGGACACTACCGCACCGGCCAGCAACGTGGTCAACGTAAAAGTTTTTTTCATCGATTTGCCTATTTTGTCGTTATGCCAAGGTGATGTGATAGTCGAAAAGCCCCGCATCAGCGCTAGTGCATCCTTGCTCAAACGTCATCGTTAAACATCATTGTTAAAACCAACGGAGCACGGGTGATGCCAAACAGGGAATTAATGAACCGGTTGCAGGTCGTCGCCATACAAGGTACGCAACAACCCGTCGGTCAACGCTGACGGCGAACCGTCAAACACAATGCGCCCTTGTGCGATGCCAATTGCCCGGGTGCAATACTCTTTCACCAGCTCGACCGAGTGCAGGTTGACGACCACGGTGATGCCGTTGTCACTCACCTGTCGCAACACGTCCATGATGCGGCGGGTGTTTTTCGGGTCGAGGGAGGCGACCGGCTCGTCGGCCAGCAAGATTTTAGGGTTCTGCATCAATGCGCGGCAGATAGCGACACGCTGCATCTGGCCGCCAGACAGGTTTTCCGCCCGTTGCAACGCATGCGGCAACAGATTCATCCATTGCAGCAGCCCAATGGCATGGGCGCGGTCTTCGTCGGAAAACAGCTTGAAGAATGATTTCAGGGTCGAGGTTTGGCTCAGGCGACCCAGCAGTACGTTGGTCAGCACATCCAGTCGCGGCACCAGGCAGAAATCCTGAAAGATCATGCCGCACTCGCTGCGCCACTGGCGCATCTGACGGCGACTGAATTGCAGTACATCCTGCGTCTCGCCGTGTTCACTGACCTGCGGCTGCGTATAGCTCAGGATTTGCCCTTCGCTGGCCGGGATCGTGCCGTTCATCACGTGCAACAAGGTCGATTTACCTGCACCAGAACGACCAATCACCGCCACCATTTCACCGGCGTGCAGATCAAAATTGAGGTTCTCCAGCACCCGTTTCTGCTGCCCGGAGTAGGCTTTGCACAGCTGCCGTACTGACAGAATGGGAGACTGTGATTGCGTCTGGGGTTGATAGGTGCGCAGTTCAATCGCGCTTTCAGATGCTAACAGTGCCTGTGCCATGGTTTTCGTCATCGTTTACGGTTAGTCAACACTATGGACGCTATTAAGCGCAGTGCAGATGAACACTTGATGACAGCTGTGTGATTAGAAAATGAACATTACAGAAGAACGACAGCACAAAGGCGCGACAGCAACGTGCACGTTGGCAAGTCGACATCCCTACTTACCAACGCACACGGGTGAAAACGCCAGCAGGTGAGCAGCGTCGACAGACCCGCTGCCCACAGTAGTGACACGATGGCTTACACAACAATCCACACCCCATCAGCAGCGGCCTGTACGCCCTCCGGCAGCGTGTTTTGCATCAGCCAGGCGTCGGTTTCATGGCTGAGGTGGGTCAGCCAGGTGTGTTCCGGACGTAACCACTCACGGACCTGCAATACGGTGTTCAGGTCACTGTGATTGAGCGGTGGTGTGTCGCGCGGCGGCTGGGTGCAGTCCATCACCATATGCTCAAGCCGCTTACCACGCAAAAACGCCAGGGTGTCATCCGGCAGGCCGCAGGTGTCGGTTAAGTACGCCACGGCATGGCGACCGGTCTCCAACAGATAACCAAAGGTGGGTTTGGAATGATTCAGCGGCAGTGCCGTCACCCGTAACGCGCCCATCGCCACCGTCTGAAACGGCGTCATCGCCGGTTGAAAATCCAGCCGTCGAGGATGTTTATACAAATCATCGCAGCCCTGTTCATCCGGTGGGCCGAATACCGGGATCCGATCGCCGATGCCCCAACGCAACGAAAACAGCCCCTGAACATGGTCGACGTGGTAATGCGTCAGCAGAATACGGCGGATTTCATTCACGCCAAAGCGCTGCTCCAGTTGCGTCACGCCTGCATCCAGCAAGGTCACCTCGCCATCACACCGAATCATCAGGCTGCTTGGCCCACGCCGAAAACGGGGATCCCGACGCGCACGTTCGCAGGCGATACACTCACAACCGGTCAACGGCACCTGCTGTGCGTCACCGGTGCCCATAAACATTAGTTCCATAACATTAGCCCCATAGCATCACGTCCATTTTTAATGGCTGTTGACAAACAGCCGTGTTGTTTTGTTACTGGCGAATAGATATCAACACAATGAAATGTTTCGTGCGTGATAACCACGATGGTCCCTTGCAACTTCATCGCACGCCCGACAAGGAGAGGCTCAACGCCGCCTCTCCTTGACCTCTGGCTGGTGGCTAAACTATGCCGCTGGCGCGGTCCCTTCGGCGCTCGCCTTCGCTATTCGGGCCGCCTGTGACGTGGTTACTCGCCCCATCCTTGGGGCTCGCCCTTCGGGCCAGCGTAAACGCTGTTCAAAAACGTTCCCGACGTTTTTGTCCGGCGCGGCACAGGCTTTCGCGGCGTCCATGCCGCTCACCCGGCGAAGTCGCTCACCTCAGCACAGTTTTGGACGCCGGAAAAAACCACACGCTCAAGCTCAAAGGGATATTTGCCAGAAATCTGATTTTTCAGCCGCCAGCAGGGTGTGGAACGCCTGTAGCGTCTGCGCCAGTGGTCCGTCGTTGTTCAGCCGTCGGCACGTCGCCGGGAGGATATCCATCGCATCAGCCCGTTGCAGCCGCAGCGCTATCTGCGCTTCGTCTTCCCGCCCACGCTGGCGTAATCGCTGTGCCAGCACCGCCGCAGACACCTGCAAACACACCGGTAATAACCGGCTGCCATAACGCTGCTGTGCTTGCTGGTGGTGAGAGCGGGAGCCGTTGACCACCACATCCAGCCCGGCGGATAACCAGTGATCGACTTCAATGCCGATACCGTACTGATACTGGTGTGCCTGCCAGTGCAACGCGAACAGGTTGTGCTCACGCCGATAGGCAAACTCGGCTTCGCTCAGCGCGATGTGGTTCTCGCCCCCCGCCTGTGCCGGGCGGGTGATATACCGATGCGCCACCAGCAGGCGCACTGGCTCGGTCTGCCGCAGGGCATCCAGCAGCGTGTCTTTGCCGGAGCCGGACGCCCCGGTCAGCCAGATGAGCCGCGCCATCAGAACACCTGCCGCCCCTGAGCCCAGACATGACGGACTCGTACCTGCCCGTGGGTATGGTGCGCCAGCACCAGATCGGCACGCCGTCCCTCGGCTATCCGCCCCCGGTCGACGAGCCCGACCGCCTGCGCCGGATTGTCGCTGACCATCGCTACCGTCTGCGGCAAGGTAAAGCTATTGCGCTCATCGTCAGCGAGGCGAAACGCCGCATCCAGCAAACTGGCGGGGTAATAGTCGGATGACAGAATATCCAGCAGCCCCTGCTCCGCCAGATGAGACGCCGCCACGTTGCCGGAGTGAGAACCACCACGCACGATATTGGGTGCCCCCATCAGCACTTTCATGCCGCGGGTGTGCGAGGCCTGCGCCGCGATTTCCGTGGTAGGAAACTCGGCAATCACGCTACCCAGCGCCAGCGATTCATGCACATGGGCCTCGGTGGCGTCATCATGACTGGCGAGCGCAATCCCCCGCTTGCGGCAGTGAGCGGCAATCGCCAGTCGGTTTGGCGTTGACCAGCGTTTGGATAGCATGCGCTGCTCGGTTTCAAACGCATCCATCTCGGCATTGTTCAGCCGGTATTTCCCCTGATAGTACTCGCGGTATTTCTCGGGTGTCGCAAACTGCCGTTGCCCCGGTGAGTGGTCCATCAGCGATACCAGCGCCACTTCCGGAATATCCATCAGCGCTTCAAACAGCGGCAGGGTGGTGTCGTGCGGTAATTCACAGCGCAGATGCAGCAGATGCTGTGCCCGGTTCACCCCCTGCTGCTGGCTATGCACCACGGCATCAATCATGCGCTGCAGGTTATCGAGCCGATGGCCGCCATCGCGCACATCCCCTATCGCCACCGCATCCAGCACCGTGGTAATACCGCTGGAGACAATCAGCGCATCGTGGCTGCTCATCGCCGAATACGCTGGCCAGTCAACTTTCGGGCGCGGCATAAAAAACTTGTCCAGATTGTCGGTGTGCAGCTCGACTAATCCGGGTAACAGCCAGCCGCCCTCACCGTCCAGCGCTTGCGGCAGTTGGCTGGGCGTAGAAGAAAAGTCTTCAATCACGCCATCACGCCAGGCCAGCGATCCGCTGACCACCTCGTTTGCCAACACCAGTTGGACATTATTGATTATCTGGGTTGTATTGGTTACCTGAGTCGTCGCACTCATGCCGTAAGCTCCTGCGTGACGGGTGCCATGTAGTGCAGACGGTCCGCCACGCGGGCACGCACGTCTGCATCGTGGAAAATACCGACCACGGCGGCGCCACGCGCACGCGCTTCTTCTATTAACCCCACCACCGCATCGCGGTTGGCGGCATCCAGCGAGGCAGTCGGTTCATCGAGCAACAGCACGGGATAGTCGGCGATAAAGCCACGGGCGATGTTGACCCGCTGCTGCTCACCACCGGAAAAGGTGGCGGGGGCCAGCGTCCATAACCGGCGCGGGACGTTAAGGCGGGTCAGCAGTGCACTGGCGCGTGCTTCACACACGGCACGGTCTTCACCGCGCTCCAGCAGCGGCTGCATGACCACCTCTAACGTCGAAATACGGGGGATCACCCGCAGGAACTGGCTGACCCAGCCGATGGTGTCGCGTCGTACCGCCAGTATCTGCCGGGCTGGTGCTGTTACCAGGTCCACCCACGTATGACGATGGCGTACCCACACCTGCCCGCTATCCGGCTGGTAGTTGGCGTATAAAGAGCGCAACAGCGTGGACTTGCCACTGCCGGAGTGCCCATGCAACACCACACACTCCCCCGCCGATACCGTCAGGCTGGCCTGATGTAACACCGGCAGCCGGGCGGCATGCTGGTTATGCAGAACAAAGGTTTTACTCAAATTTTCCACGCGCAGAATGGTCATGGATGTGCCTTCGGTTGTCATAGTTAACCTCATCGCCAGTCGCGCTTATCCCAACACCGACGACACCAGTAACTGGGTATAAGGATGATGTGGATCATCCAGCACCCGGTCGGTCAGGCCGTTTTCCACGACCTTGCCCTCACGCATCACCAACAGCCGATGCGCCAGCAGACGCGCCACACCGAGGTCATGGGTCACAATCACCACCGCCAGCCCCAGGTCGCGTACCAGCGTGCGCAGCAGGTCCAGCAACCGCGCTTGTACTGACACATCCAACCCGCCGGTCGGTTCATCCATAAACACCAGCTTCGGGTGGGTCACCAGATTGCGGGCAATCTGTAGCCGTTGCTGCATTCCACCGGAAAAGGTGGTGGGCAGGTCATCAAGCCGCGACAGCGGGATTTCCACGTCCTGTAGCCATTGCCCGGCCTGACGGCGAATATCGCCGTAGTGGCGAGCGCCGACTGCCATCAGCCGCTCGCCGATGTTGCCGCCCGCTGACACGCGGGGTCGCAGTCCGTCCATCGGGTGCTGGTGCACCACCCCCCACTCGGTGCGTAACAGGCGGCGGCGGTCGCTTTCGCTCATGGCGTATAACGAGCGGCCCTGATAATCAATCTGCCCAGCCTGCGGTGTCAGCCGGGCGGAAATCGCCCGTAATAGCGTGGTTTTACCGGAGCCGGATTCACCGACAATCCCCAGCACCTCACCGGGATAGAGATCGAACGACACCTCGCTAAACCCTTTACCGGGGGCGTACAGGTGGGTCAGATTACGCACCTGCAACAACGGTGCGTCATCACCGGTTTCCTCGATGAGCCTGCCCGCCTGCTCCACCGCCGCGTGATCAATGTGATTCATGGTGCCCCGCCTCCTGACGTTCACGGCAATAATCGGTATCGGAACAGACGTACAGCCGGGTGCCCTGATCGTCCATCACCACTTCATCGAGATAACTGTCGTGCGATCCGCACAGTGCACAGGGTTGATCCCAGCGTTGGACGCTGAACGGGTGGTCATCAAAGTCGAGGCTTTCCACGTTGGTGTAAGGCGGCAGCGCATAAATCCGCTTTTCACGCCCGGCCCCAAACAGTTGCAGCGCTGGCATCTGATGCATTTTCGGGTTGTCGAACTTGGGAATGGGTGACGGGTCCATAATGTAGCGACCGTTCACTTTCACCGGGTACGCGTAGGTGGTGGCGATATGCCCGAAGCGGGCGATATCTTCATACAGTTTCACCTGCATGATGCCGTACTCCTCCAGCGCGTGCATTTTGCGCGTTTCCGTTTCGCGCGGTTCGATAAAGCGCAGCGGTTCAGGAATCGGCACCTGATAAATCAGGATCTGATCTTCACGCAGCGGTGTTTCCGGAATGCGGTGACGAGTTTGAATCAGTGTCGCCTCGACGGTGCGCTCGGTGGTCGCCGCTTCGCTGACCCGCTGAAAGAAGCGGCGGATAGACACCGCGTTGGTGGTATCGTCCGCGCCCTGATCAATGACTTTTAATACATCGTCATCGCCAATCAGGCTGGCGGTGAGCTGGATGCCGCCGGTGCCCCAACCGTAGGGCATGGGCATCTCCCGGCCACCAAACGGTACCTGATAACCGGGGATCGCCACCGCTTTAAGAATGGCGCGCCGAATCGTGCGTTTACTCTGTTCGTCCAGATAACCGGGGTTATACCCGCTCAGCGTGTTCATCGCGCTCCTCCTGCAGTGGCTGGCGTAACTGACGCAGCAGCGCCAGTTCGGCCTGAAAGTCGACGTAATGCGGTAATTTGAGGTGAGAAACGAAACCCGCGGCCTCTACGTTATCGGCATGCGACAACACAAACTCTTCGTCCTGCGCCGGGCTGCTGACAGGTTCCTGATAGGCAGGGGCCTGTAGCGCCCGGTCCACCAGCGCCATCGCCATCGCTTTGCGTTCCGCGCGACCAAACACCAGCCCGTAACCACGGGTAAAATGCGGTGGATCCTCTTCCGGCACCGTAAAACCGTTAACCATTTCGCATTCGGTCAACAGGATGTCGCCGATTTCCAGCGCAAACCCCAGCTCTTCCGGCTCTATCTCCACCGTGACGTAACCGGTACGAATCTCACCGGCAAACGGATGGTTGCGGCCATAGCCACGCTGGGTGGAATACCCCAACGCCAGCAGGAAGCCTTCGTCGCCGCGCGCCAGTTGCTGCAAGCGGGCACTGCGCGGCATCGGGTATGTTGGTGGATCGCGCGTGATATCCAGCGGCTCGCTGCCATCATCGTCCTCGACCGCCGCCAGCCCTTCCGCCGTCATCATGTCGAACATATGCGGGCAGTGTTCTGCCAGTGGTTCTTCGGCCTTGGGCGCACGCGGTGTTTCACCTTCCGCCAGCAAGGCGAAATCCAACAACCGATGGGTATAGTCATACGTCGGGCCTAGCACCTGTCCGCCGGGCAAGTCCTTGTAGACCGCCGAGATACGCCGCTCCAGTTGCATCCGCCCGGTATCCAGCGGCAGGCTATCCGCCAGCCGGGGCAGCGTGGTGCGATAAGCGCGCAGTAAAAAAATTGCTTCGACCAGATCACCGCTCGCCTGTTTGATAGCCAGCGCCGCCAGCTCCCGGTCGTAAATGCCGCCTTCGGTCATCACCCGGTCTACCGCCAGCCCCAGTTGCTGTTCAATCTGCACGGTCTGCACTTCGGCCAGCCGGGTATCGCCACGCCGCAGGTTCGCCTGTAACTGATGGGCGGCCTCAATGGCTTTCTCACCCCCTTTCACCGCGACATACATCAGCACACCTCCACATGACTGGTACGCGGTAACGCCATCAGCGAGTTGCCGCAGGTAAACAGAAAGTCCAGCCCGGCGGGAAACACATGCGGGCGCTGTTCGAGGTAATCCAGCACACTGGCGGGTAACTGCGGCGCAATCATCCGCGCTTCGGCAATACCCGGCCCGGTCAGGCGCAATGCGCGACCGCCACCCAGTGCAGGCACTTCCAGCACCAGCGTGGTGCTGTTTTCCGGTGCCATTTCATCACCGGCCGCAAACCCTTCCAGCGACAGCTCCCGGCTGACCGGCAGCAAAGCGAAGGCAGCAGCCTCACGTTCGACCAGTTTCACCCCAGTGTGAAACCGCAGGTTAGACAACAGCACCTCTTGCGATAACGCGGGGTCCAGCCAGAGCGGTGTTTCACGGTCCATCAGCGTCAAGACCACAGCGGTAGCAGAAGACGATAAACCCTCCCAGCCGTTGTCATGGTCCAGCGATACCACCACGCCCGGTTCGCTCATCGCTTTCAAAATGCGGCGAAAGGCGTACTGCGCATCGCGCCACGGATGGGAAAAGCCTGCCAGTAACGTCATGCGTTATCTCCCCGCACCAGCGTAAAGAAATCGACCTTGCTGCTGGCGATTTCCCGTGCGCGTTGCTGACGCAACTCGTCATGGGTCGCCGCCAACGGCACGATCAGTTGTTGGTAAAGCGCGCTTTGGGTACCTTGCTGTTGCAGCAAGCCATCAATCAATGCGCAGAGTTCGGCATGGGGTTTATTACGCCCCATCACATAGCTGTAGCCACAGGTACCGTCATCCAGCCGGACCACCGCCCGCGTGACGGTGACATCGCCCAGCACGAAGCGATTGCCGGTTGCGCCCATGCGTGCCTGCAAGCGGGTTAAACCGATTTCTGGTGCACGCAGCGACTGCCAGGACGGCTGTAATGCCAGCGATAGCCAGTGACGCCGCAGTTGCTCCGCATCACTGTGCGCCAGTACCGAGAGCCAGCGCTGCCGTGGGGTTTGGGTTGTCATTCAGTGCTCCATGGTCAATTCGATCATGTCAGCGCGTGCCAGACTGACGGAATACTCCGCCACCCGGTCGCTGCCGTTACAGGTATTGAGCGTGCGGATACACATCAACGGGGTTTGCAGCGCCACTTCCAGCAGTTGCGCCTCTTTCGCCTGTGATGCCCGTGCGCTGATGCGGGTTTGGCGGCGGGTGAGTGACTGCTGTAGCTCACGCGCCAGAAATTCGTGCAACGACCCGCTGGTGAAACGCTGTAGCACGGGCCACCAGTCGAGATTCGGCAGGTAGTGATCTATCAGTGATACCGGTACGCCGTTAACCCGGCGCAGAGTACGCAGATGAATCACCTCATCGCCCTCTTCGCGCCCCAGCGCCGCCGCCACAGATGCATTAGCCGGTCGCAGCACCGCCAGTAGCCGTTCGCTGGTGGGGTGGCTCCCCTGCTCCAGCAGGTTCTGGCTAAAACGTGTTTGCGCGTGTAACGGGTAATCATAAGGACGCATCAGCACCAGAATGCCGATGCCACGCCGACGCTGAACCAGCCCTTTATTGACCAGTTCATCCACTGCCCGGCGCAGCGTATGGCGATTGACGTCATAACGTGCCGCCAGTTGCTGTTCGGACGGCAGGTAATCGCCACAGCGATATACAGTGCGCAGCTCTTCTTCCAGCCGGGCGGCGATGGCCTGATACACAGTGGTAGGATGTCTAGATAACCTGTCCATAAAAAACTCCTGCTCGCAGGATTCGACTCCGTATCCCAACCGGCATACGGATTTTGCTTAACCCCGACACCGAGCCGGAATGCAACCAGCCATCGGCAGAGTTGACGTCTCAGTCAGGGAATTGGTGGTTATGTTGACAACACTGTGTGACAGGCTGGCGAAGCACGGATGACGAAATAGTGAAGGAAAAAGGACAGGTGGTGACGTGGGTTGAGTTATTAATAGAAAGGCGTGTGATGAATGTGGAACGTTTATTCGCTCAGATTTGAGCTGACATGTTGCGGTTTAGGGCTATGTTTCATCTGATGGGTGGCTTTGTGTCAGGAGCGGGAGTCGCTAATCAAATGCCACCGGCGAAATATGAAAACCAATATTATCAACAGCTCGGAAGTGTCTAGATTATCCGTGGCGATTAATACAGTCTAAGATTGACTAAATTTTATTAATGATTCAGATATGTTCGTTATCTCAGGCTCATTTCATTGAGTTGTAAACTTTGAAGCCGGGATTTTTTTCAAAAATCTCAGCAACAAAATCCATGAACACAATCGCCCGTTTTGGTAAAAGTCGATTTGCAACATAAACGGCTTGAATGGGAACGGGAGGTGCAGTGTAATCCGTCAGTAATAATTGTAAGTTGCCATTTGCCAGTCCCTCCTCGAACAACCATTCTGGGCCCTGTGCGATCCCAACCCCAGCATTGACAAATTTCTGCACTGCTTCGGGTGAATTGACCCTGAGCCGACCAGAAACAGGAACATTGATATCCTGAAATCTCCAGGTAGCTCCTGTTGTTAGCAAGGTATAGATCAAACAATCATGTTTTTTTAAATCCTCTGGGATATTAGGGGTTCCGTGTTTAGCTAAGTACTTGTTACTGGCAACACAGACTCGCTCAAACATGCCAAGTCTGCGGGCACGCATAGCACTGTCCTCTAAGTGTCCAATGCGGATTGCCAGCTCAGCCCCTTCATCAATGAGATTGATATAGCGGTCATTAATCTGTAGATCGAGTGTTAGCTCAGGGTAGCGTTCTAAAAAATCTGGGATGTGCGGGACTAAGAATGTGTGAGCCAATGCTGTGGGGCAAGCAACGCGTAATAGCCCTGTGGGTGTAACATTTTCTCTGAAAGAAGACTCCGACTCTTCGACGGCTTCCAGAATACGCCTTGCTTCCAAATAATAACGTTCTCCTTCAGGAGTCAGGGAAAGCTTGCGGGTTGATCTGTGAAGTAATCTGGTCTGCAAATGCTCTTCGAGGGTTGCAACATGACGACTCACGTTCGGTTGCCCCAAGCCTAAATCCCTACCGGCTGCGGAAAAACTGCCTGTTTCAGCGGTACGGACAAAGCATGTCATCAAAAGTAATCTATCCATCCTTAAACCCATTTATGCTTTTAATGCATGAAACATATTTAAAAATACAATCTTATCACTATCTGGGCATGAGCATACAGTGGCTATCAAATCGGTCATTCGCCGATCAGTTGTTAAAACCAAAAGGAGATTTTTTCATGTCCAGATTACAAGGTAAACGCGCACTGATTACGGGTGGAACAAGTGGTATCGGTCTTGAAACAGCGAAGCTGTTTGTTGCAGAAGGTGCGCGCGTAATTGTTACTGGTGTTAACCCTGATTCTATCGCAAAGGCAAAAGTAGAACTGGGTAATGATGTGTTAGTCGTAAGCGCCGACTCCGCTGATGTGAATGCACAGAAAGCTCTGGCTCAAACGGTTAAGCAACACTTTGGTGAACTGGATATCGCTTTCCTGAATGCGGGTATATCAATGTATATGCCAATCGAGGTGTGGACAGAAGAGATGTTCGACCGTATTTATGATATCAACGTCAAAGGCCCTTACTTCCTGATGCAGGCACTGCTGCCGGTATTCGCAAGCTCCGCATCAGTGGTCTTTAATACATCTGTAAATGCGCACACGGGGCCAGTGAACTCTTCCGTTTATGGCTCAACCAAAGCGGCATTACTGAACATGTCAAAAACACTTTCTAACGAGTTACTTTCTCGTGGAATTCGTATCAACGCAGTGAGCCCAGGCCCGGTTGACACGCCGCTTTACGATAAGGCGGGAATTCCAGTGGAATATCATGATCAAGTGATGAAAGATATCGTTGCAACCATCCCTGCTGGTCGTTTTGGTAAGCCCCAGGAAGTAGCGCAAGCGGTACTTTACTTCGCATCTGATGCGTCTGCTTGGACCGTGGGTTCAGAAATCATCATCGACGGCGGCGTTTCAATCTAAGCCACCAAAATAAGATTTACCATTCATCAAGCCCGCCACCTTTTATGGCGGCGGGCTATCATTTTATCTGGAATTTGAGATGTCTACCCATGACCTAACACTTATTAGCCATCCACTATGTCCCTTTGTGCAGCGTTCAGCGATCGTTCTTCTATATGGTAAAGTCACTATAACTGCCCATAATACCAGCGCTCACCTGAAAACCACTCATCCGGGTCGTCACTGCCATAGTAATCAAGTGTAATTCCTAATTCTTGCACCCCATCTGGAAGAATTAGCCCCCACTCCTGGGCAAGGCTTCGTTCTCTGATGAGTACCGATGAACCATTTTCAGAACGCCCCTCTGTAATGAAACTCTGAAAGTATTCCTCCGAGCGAAATAAACAGACCTCACTTGTAAACATATCCGGGAGGCAAATTACGGTAGTTATTCGAGGAACGTCATCACAATCTGCTGTGGCGAGCATCAGGTTGTAACAGGCATTAATCATGGCCTGCGCGCAGGCTGCCTTAGTTTTTTGTTTACTGTGTTTTCCTTGAATAAGATTAATTTCTACGGGTATCTTGTAATTCCAGTAATGTTGATCCTCAGCGAAATCTGCGCGATCTGGGTTATGAAAGGTTTCAGCCCAACGGTTAAGTGACCTTATACGACGGGGGATATTTCGTATTTTTGTGCGGTTATCCCTGCATAAACGCCTGCTCATATTTTTAACCTCCTGTTTTTTATTGACTATCAACTTAGTCGCATAACTATACCACTGTTATTTTCTATACCTCTCCCAATATAAATGAATAAAATGCAAAGAACACGTGACAACACATCAAGAATCACCCGCCTCTTTTTCCTGCTACCGTGGCAGGTTACGTTAGCGAATAACGTTCATTTACCTGATGACGTACAACGCTTCTTAAATAACGCGGAAGAATGCCAGTATTTCTCCGGAGAATGGGATAGCACACTGCCTAAACCACGCCAGCGGGAAATTGAGCGGGAAGCCAATAAGTACTGTAAAGCGGCGAAAAAACAGCAGGATGAACTCAGACATAAATATAAAGGAAATCAGCCGATAGAGAATAAACTCAGCGAATATGATTTTTAATTTCTCTTCGAGACCGACTGTTACCCCCCCCCCCAAAAAAAGCCAGTCGACGAATCAGACTGGCTTTATGTATCGGCTCAGCACAGGGCTGAACGCTGCTGGGTGGGTGTTCACTGAAGTGCGAGTTCCTTATTAGCAGGTTTAGGTTTGGCGTCGTCGTCCACACCGGTTGCCCGTAGCCTCGCCAGCGCCCGTTCTGCCTCTTGCAGCACGTGCTGACATTGCTCTGGGGTAATGGTTAACGGCGGTTCAATACGAATCGATTTGGCATTATTCAGCGTGCCTGCCACCAGCACCCGGCGCTGGAACAGTTCGCTGGCAAACGCATAGCCGATCGCGTTTTCTCTGAATTCAATCGCCTGTAGCAGGCCTTTGCCACGCGCTTCCACAATCAAATCAGGATACGCGGCAGCCAGTCGTTGCAGCCCGGTCAGCAAAAATGCCCCCTGACGCGCCGCCTGCTCCGCCAGATTATCACGCAGCAGTACGTTGATGGTGGCCAGCGCCGCCGCACACGCCAATGGGTTACCGCCAAAGGTGGTGGTGTGCAGGAACGGGTTGTCAAACAGTACCGAAAAGACCTCTTCGGTCGCGACCGTGGCACCAATCGGCATCACGCCGCCGCCGAGCGCTTTCGCCAGACACAGGATATCGGGCTGCACGCCATAGTGCTCACAGGCAAACATCTTGCCGGTACGCCCCATGCCGGTTTGTACTTCATCAAGGATCAGCAACGCGCCGGTCTCATCGCACAATGCACGAACCGCAGGCAGATACTGATCCGGCGGCACAATGACCCCACCTTCACCCTGAATCGGCTCCAGAATCACCGCTGCGATGCCTTCGCCGTTGCGCTGGCACTGCTCGATTTTCTGTCGCATCGCCTGGATATCACCAAACGGCACATGGTGAAAACCGGGCAATAATGGCATGAATGGACGACGAAATACCGGTTTGGCGGTTGCGGATAACGCGCCCAGCGATTTACCGTGGAATGCACCGTGGGTAGCGATGAAGCTGAACTTACCACGCGGTGACTGGTAGGCTTTCGCCAGCTTGATCGCCGCTTCCACCGACTCGGTGCCGCTATTGCAAAAGAAACTGTACTTCAGCGTACCCGGTGTAATGGCCGCCAGCGTTTTTGCCAGCATGGCACGCAGCGGATCGAGCAGTTCCTGACTGTGCAACGGCTGTTTGGAAAGTTGCTTTTCCACGGCGGCCACGACGGTGGGGTTGCGATGACCGACATTGAAAATGCCATAACCGCCGAGACAATCGAGGTATTCGTTACCCTGTGTATCAAGCAGCGTATTGGGGCCGCTGGCGCGCCATTCTACCGCACCGAAGCTGCCACCGGAGGTGACGGATTTTCTGTACTCCAGAAAACCGGGATTGACGTACTCACGAAATGCATTGAGCGTTTCACGATTGAGCGCCGCCATCGCGTCGGCGGTAAGGGTATCGCTCATAATTAAATCAAGTGCCTGCTGAGAACACTCTAGCGGGTTGAAATGTGACGGTTGTCTGGACAAAATGTGCTCCTTGGGGGTGAGGTATCACGTGATACCAATTTAAGTAATGCATAGAACGCACCACTCCGCCCGCCTAATCAGAAAATCACGATTTCGTCCCTTTCCTGCTTATTTTTACAACAGATTATAGACAGAACTGCTCATTTATTGTCACATTCTGCTATTACTAACCGGATAAAGAATAAAAATCGTCCAAAAAACAAGGCGAACGCACTGTTTATGTGCAGTTCGCCCTACAGTTGGGCATTTTTTCACCGCCCATCGGTTATCGCGCTACGGTTAATGGCGAATCATCACATGCCGCACGATGGTGTAATCTTCCAGACCATAGACCGACATATCCTTACCGTAACCAGAGAGTTTCTGCCCGCCGTGCGGCATCTCGCTGACCAGCATGAAGTGGGTGTTCACCCAGGTACAACCGTATTCCAGACAGGCGGCAACGCGATGCGCACGGCCGATATCCCGCGTCCATACCGAAGACGCCAGCCCATAGCGGGAGTCGTTGGCCCACGCCACCACTTGTGCTTCATCATCAAACGGCGTAATGGATATCACCGGACCAAAGACTTCACGCTGGACTATCTCGTCTTCCTGCCGGGCATCAGCCAGTACGGTGGGTTGAAAATAGTACCCCCCACCGGGCACCCGTTCTCCCCCGGTGATAAGCCGGATGTGGGGTTGTGCACGGGCACGCTCGACAAACCCAGCCACCCGTTCCAGTTGCTCTGCTGTGATCAGCGGCCCCAGCTCCGTGGTCGGGTCGTCGGGCGTGCCGATTTTGATCGACGCAACCGCCTTACCGAGCTTTTCCACCAGTTGGTCATAGATGGGGCGCTGCACGTAGAGACGGCAGGCCGCGGTGCAATCCTGCCCGGCATTATAGAAGCCAAAACTACGAATACCGTCTGCCACCTGTTCCAGATCCGCATCATCGAACACGATAACCGGTGCCTTGCCGCCCAGTTCCATGTGGGTACGTTTTACACTGGCCGCCGCGTTGCCAATAATATGCGACCCGGTGGCAATAGAGCCGGTCAGTGACACCATGCGCACCCGCTCATGGCCGGTCAGCGCATCGCCGATTTCCCGCCCCTGCCCGAACAGGATATTGACGACGCCCGGCGGGAACAGGTCAGCCAGCAGGCTGGCCAAGTACAATGCTGTTAACGGCGTTTGCTCTGCGGGTTTCAGCACCACACAGTTACCTGCCGCCAACGCCGGAGCCAGCTTCCAGGCAGCCATCATCAACGGATAATTCCAGGGAGCAATGGAAGCAACCACCCCCACCGGATCACGGCGGATCATCGAGGTATGCCCTTCCAGATATTCGCCCGCCGCCGAGCCATTCAGGCAGCGGGCGGCACCGGCAAAAAAGCGAAACACATCCGCTACCGCGGGTATCTCGTCATTGAATACCGCATGGTAGGGCTTGCCACAGTTCAGCGATTCCAGTCGGGCCAGCGCTTCACCGTGCTGTTCAATGCAGTCCGCCAGCTTCAGCAACAGCGTGGCGCGTGTTTTGGGCGTTGTCTGCCCCCAGTGGGCAAACGCCGCCTCTGCCGCCATTACGGCTGCATCCACCTGTGCCAGATCCGCCTGCGCCATCGTGATGATGGCCTCTCCCGTGGCCGGGTTGTGCACCGTGTAAGGCGCTCCATTGCCCAGCACCCGTTTTCCGTCAATCAACATGTCAATCAGCAAATTGTCGTGCATACCCTGCTCCCCTGAAGCGATAGCTATAGACGTACCCTATGGCAATCATCTAGCAAAATACCTGCCATCTTCTCGACCTGTTCACCCTGCGCGGGTTCGTCATCGCGCACCTCATAGTGAATCAATGTGTGAAAACGCGTGTATTCGCTATCGTTAAAGCGTAGCTGAGCCACCACCAAAAGGAGAATGACCGGGAACCGATATCAACCAGCAAAGGGATTACTGACATCACATATCACGCATTCACATCACACCATGAATGCCCTGACACAACGGTATAAGTACGGTGCGTAATTGTTGCCCAACTGAACGGCACCATCGGGCTGGAAATCCCGATTACGGCACTGGAAGGAAAATGGAAAGTGAGCCAGAACAGAACCCCGGCAGACCGCCAGGGCGTGATTGATGGATTACAACGTGAACAGGGTTGCCCGGCAATGGCCGCGTTGGTCAGCGCACGACAGGCAGAATAAGCGCTGACTAATACTGTCTCGCGCAACAGGTTTAGGGTTGGGTTTGATAATGCGGCGTGACACAGAGCACGATGAAAAAACCGTCATTGCCGCATTATTTTAATAACTCTATATACTATTAGGCACGGCGTACTATATTTATTTTCTCACGAGTACAGCAATGTGACACCACCGATAGATTTATAAAATAACGCCCCAGACGACCCGAAAATTATTATCATTTATTCCCGACTAACCCGCAGATGATTGACATAGAAAAAACAGAATAAATCAGCAAATCACCATAAATTTTAACCATTAAAAATCAATAACATAAAAATAAAAATCACTAACAGTACATTTTTCAATATAACGTTATTTCACGCCCCTCACCAAATTGAGGCAAAAAATAAACCATAAAAAAACACCACTACAACAAAAATAAAACACATACCAAAACAAAAAATCGAAACACCGAAAATAATTAAACAAACGCGTGAAGACATATCTTTATTAAAGGTTATAAAATTAATCTTATAGTTAATAAACTAAAAAAACTACGATTTCTTTATCTTCGCCAACACGCCATTTAATTTGTCCTACAGGCAAGAAACAATGGAAATTGTAGACTTAGATCAAGAAAAAATAGACGGAATAATCCCTATAGTAGTTCCGACGACAGTAATCCAATCTCAATTAATTAACTCGTCATGCTGAGTAATGGGGAATCTATGGACTTTATCATTCAACTTGTCATAGTCCTGATCTGCCTGTTTTACGGTGCGCGAAAAGGCGGTATCGCGCTCGGATTATTAGGGGGTATCGGACTCGTCATTCTGGTTTTCATTTTCAAACTAGAACCTGGGAAACCACCGGTGGACGTGATGCTGGTCATCATTTCCGTAGTCGCTGCATCGGCGACATTGCAAGCTTCCGGCGGTTTGGACGTTATGCTGCAGGTAGCAGAAAAAATGCTGCGGCGTAACCCGAAATATGTGTCAATTATTGCACCGTTCGTCACCTGTATATTGACGATCCTGTGCGGTACCGGCCATGTGGTGTATACCATTCTGCCGATTATTTACGACGTCGCTATCAAGAATAACATCCGCCCGGAACGCCCCATGGCAGCCAGCTCGATCGGTGCGCAAATGGGGATTATCGCAAGCCCGGTATCCGTGGCGGTGGTATCACTGGTCGCCATGCTCAGTAAATTTACCTTCCACGGTAAACACCTCGAGTTTCTGGACTTACTGGCAATCACGATTCCCTCTACCCTGTTGGGTATTCTGGCCATCGGGATTTTCAGTTGGTTCAGGGGTAAAGATCTGGATAAAGACCCGGATTTCCAGAAATTCATTTCCGTACCGGAAAACCGTGAGTACGTCTATGGTGACACCGCCACCCTGCTGGATCGCAAACTGCCACGCAGCAACTGGGTCGCCATGTGGATCTTCCTTGCCACCATCGCGGCGGTAGCTCTGCTGGGTGCAGTCGAAAGCCTGCGTCCGACCTTCGGCGGCAAACCGCTGTCCATGGTGCTGGTAATCCAGATGTTCATGCTGCTGTCTGGTGCCATCATTATTATCGCCACCAAAACCAATCCGGGGTCGATTTCGAAAAATGAGGTGTTCCGTTCCGGGATGATTGCGATTGTCGCGGTGTACGGTATCGCCTGGATGGCGGAAACCATGTTCGGTGCTCACCTCGGACAGATCAAAGATACGCTGGGGGCGTTGGTTAAAGAGTACCCCTGGGCTTATGCGCTGATCCTGCTGCTGGTCTCCAAGTTCGTTAACTCGCAGGCTGCCGCGCTGGCCGCTATCGTACCGGTCGCACTGGCGATTGGTGTCGATCCGGCGTATATCGTGGCATCTGCACCGGCTTGCTATGGTTACTACATTCTGCCGACTTACCCCAGCGACCTGGCCGCTATCCAGTTCGACCGCTCTGGTACGACCCACATCGGCCGGTTTGTTATTAACCACAGCTTCATTCTGCCCGGCCTGATTGGCGTCATCACCTCCAGCGTATTCGGTTGGGTGTTCGCCGCCATGTACGGGTACTACTGAGTTAATGTTACTGAGTTAGCCATTGCGCCAGACCGCTCTTCTGGCGCATGTCGGTTTCTCCCTCAACCGCCCGCTCGGTCCCAGCCGTCGGGCGGTTATTCTTGAATAAGAGGGAAATCAATATCGCAACACGCTCTGGCCTGTTCCAGCACGCGAGCAACGATCAATGCAATATCCAGCAACTGATAGCAGCGGGAAAGATCCTGGGCGCTGACAATATCTCTGAATACCTCAAACTCGTACTTCATGTGGTGGTTATCCATTGTGTCGTCAAATGTGGCGAGCTGTCCTTGCTTCACACACTCGACATGCTTGCATACGCCGGGCGCATCGTTAACCTTCACATAGCCCGCCGTCCCCTGCACGGTGAAATAAGCAGGGCTGGCTGAATCTTTGGCCCCAATACACACCACAATAAACGTCCGATAACTCATGACGAGAACACCCGACGTATCGATACCGTTATGCCCTTTATTGCACAGATAGTTCACGCTCTCCGGCGCGCCGAATAACGCACAGGCGTGGTAAATGTTATATAAATTGATGTCGTAAAGCGCACCGCCCGACGCCGCCGGGTCAAATGCCGGGTGTACGATCCCATTGACATAATCATCATAGCGACTCGAATACTGCGAGTAATTCGCCTGTACCATTTTAATGTCGCCAATCTCAGCGATGTTTTGCTTCAGATAATGGAATCCCGGCGTGTGAATCGCGGTTATCGCTTCGAACAAACAGCGCTTTTTGGATTTAGCCAGCGTAACCAAACTCAGTAATTGCGCATAACTGGACGTAAACGGCTTTTCACAGACAACATGCTTCCCGGCAGATAATGCCCGGTGGGAATACGCGTAATGCAGATGATTGGGTATCCCGAGGTAAACAACATCGACATGCTCATCGCGCAGCATGGCATCGTAATCGGTATACAACGAACGGATAGCATATTCGCGGGCGAGCGTTTCACCTTTTGACCGGCTCCCTTGCCGGACACACAACGCACACAGTTCTATCCCCTCCATAGTTGCCAGCACCTCAAGACAGGTAGCAACAATCTTCCCCGACCCAACCAACGCTATCTTCATGCCTCAGACTCCAAAACGGATTAGCGGAACAGGACTTAACATACCAATATGACGCGATATAAAAAAACACCCTGCCAACATAACGCTCGCAGGGTGAGGGTGAGAAGCTCATAACCGGACAATGCCCGATGGCCTGTTGTCACCGTGCAGGATTACTCCTGACTGGCGGCGGGACGAACTGCCATTGTTGCCTGCTCCAGTTCGTAGGCTCGCGCTTTTTCTTCGTCAAACTGCCCTTCCCACTTGGAAATCACCAGCACCGCCAGTGCGTTACCCACCACGTTCAGTGCCGTACGCGCCATATCCAGAATACGGTCAACCCCGGCGATAAACGCCAGACCTTCGAGTGGGATCCCCACACTGCCCAGGGTCGCCAGCAATACCACGAAGGAAACACCCGGTACGCCGGCAATCCCTTTGGAGGTAATCATCAGCGTCAACACCAGCACCAACTCCTGCCACAGGCTCAAATCGATACCGTAAAGTTGGGCAATAAAAATAGCCGCGATACTTTGATACAACGTCGAGCCATCCAGATTAAACGAGTATCCGGTCGGCACCACGAAACTGGTTATCGCCTTCGGCGCACCGTAGGCCTCCATCTTTTGGATGATACGCGGCAGCACCGTTTCAGAACTGGCGGTGGAATAGGCCAGAATCAGCTCGTCTTTCAGGATACGGATCAACGTCATGATCCGTAACCGACACAGACGCGCTACCGCGCCCAGTACCACCAACGCAAAGAACAGAATCGCGGCATAGACCATTATGACCAGCTTGGCGAGCGGCCACAGCGAAGCGAACCCGAAATTGGCGACGGTCACCGCAATCAGCGCAAATACCCCAACCGGGGCATACCGCATAATCATATTGGTAACGCGGAACATGGTTTCCGAGGCACTGCGAAACACATTCAACAGCGGGTCACGCTGCTCACGCGGCAGAGATGACAGCCCAAGGCCGAACAATACGGCGAAGAAGATCACCGGCAGCATGTCACCCTTGGCCAGCGCGGCAAAAATGTTGGGCGGAATCAGCGAGAGAATCGTGCCCACCAGGCTGTGCGAGCCGCTTTGCACCTGTTCGGTGGTTTTCTCATACTGAGAAATATCCACCCGGGTAAGCATCGACATATCAATGCCATGCCCCGGATGAAACAGGTTGGCCAGCGTAATACCAATCACAATCGCCAGCGTGGTAATGACCTCAAAGTAAACGATGGTTTTAAAACCGATACGTCCCAGTTTTTTCGCATCGCCAACCCCGGCAATACCCACCACCAGCGTGGTGATAACGATCGGCACCACAATCATTTTGATCAACCGGATGAAGATATCCCCGGCCGGACTTAACACGTTGGTCACCAACCACAGTTTATTGGCCGGGTTTTCATGCAACCAGGCACCGACGGCAATACCGACAATCAATGCGATGAGGATTTGCCAGGCAAGGCTAACTTTCTGTTTTTTCATAATACGAATCCATTGTCTGTGCTCCCTGCGACTACTTGCCGATGGCTATAACACGGCCATCGAACGCTCCAGCGTATGCTGAACTGCTACAGATGAAGGGGGAGGTTTGAAGGTTATTTTTGCAAAAACTCGTGACCCACAGGCAAATGCGTGACTCACCAAAACAGAATGCGTAATCAAATAGTTATTCATTAAAATTGCGCAACTATTTGTATCGCAAAAGAAAATAAAAAAGGCATAACCTGTTGTTATGCCGAGGCATGTTACTATCCCCCTCCCGTGAGATCAAGCGCTACGTTCGGGGTAGTTTTCATAATTATGCGTTTCGTCACTGTCTATTGAACACCGTCGAACGCCGGTATAAGCCCAATTTGGCTCATGCAAATCGAGGCAAAACGCAGTGTAGCCCACCGTTCGGGCATCAATCAGCGATTAGATCTGATAATCGATCGCCACCTCGTTCTCCTCGGCAAACACCCGTGCTTTAATCTCATCCGGCGTCAGTTCCGGGTTACATAACTGAATAAACTTCCACGTGTAGTTGCGCTGCAATTGACCGCGTTTAAGACCAAGCCAGACGGTGTTGGCTTCAAACAGGTGGCGGGCATCCAACCGAACCAGACCGGGATCACGCGTGGCGTCGAACGACATATCCGCCACAATCCCCACGCCTAACCCCAGTTCAACATAGGTTTTGATCACATCAGAGTCTTGTGCGCTGATAGAGATATGCGGTGTCAGGCCAGCGGCAGTGAACGCCCGGTCAATGCGTGAGCGGCCGGTAATGCCCTGACGGTAGGTAATCAACGGTACTGCGCTCAGTTTATCGAGCGTTATGACCGGCTCTTGTGCCAGTGCATGCCCTTCCGGCAACAGAATAGCGTGATGCCAGCGGTACCAGGGAAATGCGGCCAGCGAGGTAACATTGATCAGTTGTTCAGTGGCTATCCCGATATCCGCTTCACCGGATTCCAGCATCGCGACGATCTCATCCGGCGTTCCCTGATTCAGCACCACTTGAACCTGCGGATAAAGCGCGCGGAATGCTTTGATGACCCCCGGTAAGCTGTAGCGTGCCTGAGTATGGGTCGTGGCGATAACCAGTTGCCCGACATCGTTATCGCTAAAAAGGTTCGCCAGCCGACGGATGTGGTTGGCGTCATTAAGGATACGCTCGGCCATCACCAGCAGCTCTTTACCCGGTTCCGTCATCCCCAGTAAGCGTTTACCGCGACGGATAAATATCTCAATCCCCAGTTCTTCTTCCAGTTCGCGAATATGACGGCTTACTCCAGACTGGGAGGTGAACAGGGTATTGGCAACCTCGGTCAGGTTATAGTTGCATCGCGCCGATTCGCGGATGATCTTCAATTGTTGAAAGTTCACGCCTTGTCCCTTGTCACTTCTGTTGTTAGCACTATTCATACGAAGTATTGTTATTCCATACAAATAAGGAAAAATTACTATTTATAATTTTTTGAGCTATAACAGCACGCATGATTCCCCTTTCTACTCGACAGGAAAAAAGCGTTGTAAACGAAAGCATGGTGAATTAAGACGCCAAAACTACACAGTACAATCCACACAATTTGTAATCTGTCATCGTGGTGGCATTCTCGCCAACCTTTACTAAGCTTATGCCGAGTTATCTCTTACTTTACGCTTATTTAACTAAGGCGGCTTTATGTTACCGAGGGTTCATTTAGTTAATTCATCGCAAGGAAGTTTTTTAACACTAGGCCAGGATCTGATAACACAACATCTCACAACCAAGGATGAATGGGAAAAATGGCTATGTCTCGTCACTAATGAATTTACCTCGGAATTCGATTCCCCGGTTATTTTTGACATTGGTGCTAATCTGGGTGCTTATACCGTACCGGTCGCAAACGAAATAGAGAAACAAGGTGGCGTTGTTTATTCGTTCGAACCGCAGAAATTTGTGTATTACCAGCTATGCGGCAACATCTTCTTAAACCGGCTGAGTAACGTCACTGCGCTCAATAAGGCCGTTGGCAGTGAGGATGGAGTCATTGAAATCCCTATTCCTGATTACCAGAAAATGGCCAATGCCGGTGCATTTTCAATGGTGGATGAGTATAGAGAGCGTAATGGCATAAGCGGATGCATGTCGAAAGAAACGCATTTCGTGCAGGTCATCAAGCTCGACGATCTTCTGTTTAACGAAAAAACTCGTTTTGTAAAAATAGACGTAGAAGGTCTGGAATTAGACGTACTAAAAGGTGCTGTCGGTTTTCTGGAGCATAACAATTTTCCGCCCTTCTCATTTGAAGCCTGGAATACCCATTGGTTCGCCGAGAAAAAACAAGAACTGTTATCATTTATAATACATATGGGCTACACCATAGAGCACATTTATAACGATGACTATATTGCGCATCACCCCAAAAATGATGCAAAAGTAGATTTTAATCGGGATAGCAACGGAACATTACAGTCCGTATGTCGAGCTAAATAAGCAAGATGTCAGAGCCATAATGTCAGTTATGGCTCTGATCCTTCAAATCGATCGGGTCAAAAAATCGCTCACATCTGACTCGACTTCTTCCATCTGCCGCAACGCATCCAGCGTGTCGCGCGCTTCTTGTTCATCCAGCCGACTCATGGCAAAACCGACGTGTACCAGCACCCACTGGCCTATTAACGTGGCAGGCGATTGCCCCTCGTCCTGCACCAGTGTCACATTCACTTCACGGCGTACGCCACAAACATCAACCCATGCCAGTTGATGATCCGATGATGCCCACTCCACCACCTGCCCCGGAATTCCCAGACACATAACACCCATCCTGTTCGTTAGTCACCTTTCTCCCTGACAGCTTAAGCAAATTTGATGCCAGCTGACATGATCCTGCGCAGCCTGGGCGCTGTCGCGAAATCGAACCACTGTCAGTTGTCTCTCACCTGGCCGTCAGGCCGCTACACACCGGGCTACTCGTCAAATCTGTCGGCAATGACCTCCCTACCGACGGAGCTAACGCACTGTCGAGGGTGACGACAGTCGCCTGGTGGTTCGTCGGAAAACATCGTCACTAATGTCGAACGGCAACAGTCATCAGGGATGAATTTCATTACACGAAAATCATAACAATATGATTATTAAAGCCATTATACCCATATTTTTCTTATGGCATGGAATATGCTTGGGGCGCAGTAAACATTTCTATCACCCCGGAGGGTATGGCTATGAACCGCTTCGTCATTGCGGAGCCAACACGTTGTATCGGATGCAACACTTGCATGGCGGCCTGTACACAAGTGCACCGACAGGCTGGGTTGCAGTCTCATCCGAGACTGACCGTTGAGCGTGACGCCGGAGGCACCGCCCCAGTGCTGTGTCGCCATTGTGAAGACGCGCCCTGCGCGAAAGTTTGTCCGGTCAATGCCATCACGCATCAGGACAACGCCGTGTTGCTGGATGAAAACACCTGTATCGGCTGCAAACTCTGCGCCATCGCCTGCCCGTTTGGTGCTATCACGCCATCTGGCAGTGCCCCGCTGGCGACACCGACTGCGTTTGACCAACATATCCCGCTGACATTGCTGTCCGATGTCCCCGTCAGCTTGCCGTCAGTGCATCCGATGCTGTCGTGGAACGCCGGGGTTCGCAGCATCGCGGTGAAATGCGACCTGTGTGATTTTCGCGAACAAGGGCCAGAATGCGTACGCGTCTGCCCGACCCACGCGTTGTATCTGGTAGATGACACCACGCTGGACGATGCTATCGCCGCTAAACGCCGTCAGGCCGCACAATGGCCGCAGGGCAACGTCCCTTTCCCTCCCACAGGGGCTGACAGGGAGCAAAACCTATGATGACCTCATTGCAATTATTCACGCCACTGCAATGGTTGGGACTGTCGTTAGCGCTGTATCTGGCAGGAGCAGTGTTTTCATTGCTGTGCTGCCGTCAGGAGTCGCTGGCTATCCGCTTAAGCGGGCTGTGTGCGCTGGCAGGAGGGTGTGCCGGCGTCCTGGCCGCCGCCCCTGTACTGCTCGGCGGCGATGTGCTGACCGCCGTATTCGCGGGGCCGTTTGACGCATTCGCTCATCTGACACTGCGTTTCGACACGCTCGCGGCGTTTATGACGTTAGTGATTTCGCTACTGGTAGCGGTATGTGCGCTGTATTCACTGGCCTATCTGGAAGAGTATCGCGGGCGCGGTGCCTGGGCGATGGGGTTCTTCATGAACCTGTTTGTCGCCTCAATGGTCGCGCTGGTGATCGTGGATAACGCGTTCTACTTCATTGTGCTGTTCGAGGTGATGTCGCTCAGCTCCTACTTCCTGGTCATTGCCGATCAGGATGACGAAGCCGTCAGCGCCGGGCTGCTCTACTTCCTAATTGCCCACGCCGGTTCCGTGCTGATTATGGCGGCGTTCTTCCTGCTCTATCGCCACAGCGCCAGCCTCGACTTCGCGGATTTCCGCCACGCATCGCTGTCGACACCTCAGGCCTCCGTGGTATTCCTGCTGGCGTTTTTCGGCTTCGGCGCCAAAGCCGGGATGCTACCGTTACACGGCTGGCTGCCCCGCGCGCACCCGGCCGCACCATCGCACGCCTCTGCACTCATGTCTGGTGTGATGGTGAAGATAGGGGTGTTCGGTATCATCAAAGTCGGTATCGATTTACTCGGGGCGACAGAGACCTGGTGGGGTGTCGTCGTACTGGCATTCGGCGCGGTTTCGTCAGTGCTGGGTGTGCTGTACGCGCTGGCCGAACATGACATCAAGCGTCTGCTGGCGTACCACACGGTAGAAAATATCGGCATCATTTTGATGGGTGTCGGCGTCGGCATGATCGGTATCGCCACCCATCATCCGCTGCTGGCGTTGCTTGGCCTGCTGGGTGGCTTGTATCACCTGCTCAACCATGCGGTGTTCAAGGGATTGCTGTTCCTCGGTGCTGGTGCGGTTATCTACCGCGTCCACACCAAAGACATGGAAAAAATGGGCGGACTGGCACGGTTGATGCCAAAAACCGCGCTGGCGTTTCTGGTGGGTTGTATGGCGATATCCGCCCTGCCGCCTCTCAATGGCTTCGTCAGCGAGTGGTTTACCTACCAGTCGCTGTTCACCCTCAGCCATAACGGCGGCATGGGTCTGCGACTGGTCGCCCCGATTGCCATCGTGATGCTGGCCATCACCGGTGCGCTGGCAGCGATGTGTTTCGTCAAAGTGTATGGCATCAGCTTCTGTGGCGCACCGCGCAGCGAAAAAGCCTCGCACGCCCGTGAAGTGCCCTGGCCGATGACACTCGCCATGCTGCTGCTGGCACTGCTGTGCATCCTGCTTGGCATCGGTGCCAGTGTGGTGGCACCGGTCATTACCCGTATCGCTGCCGACCTGGCACACACCCCGACGGTCGCCATGGCGCAAGGACTGGGCGTGTTCCCCGGCGACAGCCAGCAGACCAGCCTCAACACCCCGCTGATCTTCATTCTGCTGCTGGGGCTGCCGTTGTTGCCGCTGATGATTTACAGCCTGCTGCGCGGTTCTCGCCTCGACTTTCGCCAGAAAGGCACCCCCTGGGCCTGCGGCTATGGCTACGAACAAGCCATGTCAGCTTCTGCCGGTAGCTTTACCCAGCCGTTGCGGGTGATGTTCGCCCCACTCTATCGCGTGCGTAAAACCCTCAACCCGGCCCCGGCCATGCAGCAGGCGCTGGAGAAAACCACGCAAGCGGCAGCGCGTGTCGAACCCGTCTGGGATGACCATGTGGTCATGCCGATCGTTAGCATCGTGCAACGCATCAGCCGGGCGGTGCAATGGATTCAGCACGGTGATTTCCGGGTGTACTGCCTGTATGTGGTGGCGGCGCTGGTGGCCCTGCTGCTGGTCACTCTGGTTTAAGGAGACGGAACATGACTCACGTTTCACTCATATTTCCGCTGCTATGCGGGCTGTTGCAAGCCGTACTGCTGATGGCGGTAGCACCGCTGCTGTCCGGTCTGTCGCGCGTTCTGCGCGCCAAAATGCACTCCCGACAGGGACCGGGGCTGCTGCAGGATTATCGTGACATCGTCAAACTGCTGCGACGCCAGGAAGTGGCGCCCCAGCACAGCGGCGGCGTCTTTCGCCTGATGCCATTCATCCTACTCGGCACCATGCTGTTGGTGGCGATGACGCTGCCCGCAATGACCGACGCGTCGCCGTTCGGCGCGGCGGGGGATGTCATCACCCTGCTGTACCTGTTTGCAGTATTTCGCTTTTTCTTTTCACTGTCTGGTCTGGATTCTGGCAGTACCTTCGCCGGTATCGGTGCCAGCCGCGAGCTGACGCTCGGTATTCTGGTAGAGCCTATCCTGATGCTCGCGCTGCTGGTGGTAGCACTGGTGGCCGGTTCCACCAATATCGGCAACATCAGCATCAAACTGGCAAGCGGTCACTGGGTCTCCCCTACCGCCACCGTGCTGGCTTTACTGGCCTGCGCGTTCGCTACCTTCATTGAAATGGGCAAAATCCCGTTCGATGTCGCGGAAGCCGAACAGGAACTGCAGGAAGGGCCGCTGACCGAATACGCCGGTGCCGGGCTGGCGTTGGTGAAATGGGGCATCAGCCTCAAACAAGTGGTGGTCGCCACGCTGTTTCTGTCTATTTTCGTGCCGTTCGGCAAAGCAGAGACGCTGTCTGTCGCCTGCCTGCTGTGGGGTGCGCTGGCGCTGTTCATCAAGCTGGTGGTGGTGTTTGTCATCGCCGCGGCTATCGAGAATAGTCTGGCGCGCGGGCGCTTCCTGCTGACCGGCCGGGTCACCTGGCTCGGCTTCGGTGTCGCGGCGCTGGCGTTCGTTTTCTACCTGACTGGATTATAAGGAGTCGACATCCATCATGGAGAATATTGCTCTTGCCACCCTACTGCTGCCGTTTCTCGGCGCGCTGCTGATAGCATTTGCGCCGCAGCGCCTGGCCAAAGGGTTATGTACGCTGTTCGCCCTGCTGGCGACGCTCGGTATGGCGCTGCTGGCCTGGCGCTATTTCGATGGCGGAAAAACCGATTTGGTCGTGCCGCTTTATCGTTACGGCCAGGCAGATTTATTCGGTTTCGTGTTCGACCGCATCAGCCTGTTGATAGGCTTTGCGGTGGTCTCGCTCGGTTTCCTGGTTAGCCTCTATTCCTGTGGCTACCTGACGCTGGGCAACCGCGAACACCCGCACGACGGCAGCAATCGCTATTACGCGTTTTTGCTGGTGTTCATCGGTGCGATGGCCGGGTTAACACTGTCATCCACCATTCTTGGTCAATTGCTGTTCTTTGAAATTACCGGCGGCTGTTCCTGGGCGTTGATCGGCTACTACCAAAAACCGAAGTCGCTGCGTTCTGCGCTCAAAGCGCTGCTGGTGACCCATGTCGCGTCCGTTGGCTTGTATCTGGCGGCAGCCTGGTTGTTCGCCACCACCGGTACCTTCGCGCTCAGCGCTATTGCGCAACTGGACAACAGCAGCAAAATCATCGTCTTCAGCGGCATTCTGTTCGCGGCATGGGGCAAGTCAGCCCAGTTGCCGCTGCATGTCTGGCTGCCGGATGCGATGGAAGCGCCAACACCGGTGAGTGCGTACCTGCACGCCGCCTCGATGGTGAAAGTCGGCGTGTATATCTTCGCCCGCGCGATTTTGTCCGCCGTTGAGGTGCCACATGTTATCGGTGTGGTCGGCGTCATCATGGCGACGATCACGCTGGTGTACGGCTTCCTGATGTATCTGCCGCAAAAAGACATGAAGCGACTGCTGGCGTACTCCACCATCACCCAGCTGGCTTACATTTTCCTGGCGCTGTCGCTGTCCATCTTCGGTTCGCGCATGGCCTTTGACGCCGGTATGGCCTACATCTTCAACCATGCTTACGCCAAGAGCCTGTTCTTCCTGGTGGCTGGTGCGCTCAGCTACAGCTGTGGTACCCGCATGCTGCCACAGTTACGCGGCATGATGGCCCGCCTGCCGCTACTGGGTATCGGCTTTTGTGTCGCGGCGTTGGCGATCACCGGCGTTCCCCCGTTCAACGGCTTTTTCAGCAAGTTTCCGCTGTTTGCCGCCGGGTTTGCGCTTTCCAACGACATCTGGTGGTTACTGCCGTTGATGATAGTCGTACTGGTGGAGTCGGTCGCCAGCTTTGCCTGGTTCCTCTACTGGTTTGGCCGCACCGTGCCGGGCGAGCCTTCCGAGGAGGTGGCATCCGCAACGCCCGTGCCGATGTCGATGAACCTGGTGCTGCTGGTGCTGATAGTGATGTCGCTGTGCTCCAGCGTTATCGCCGCACTCTGGCTGAAATAAGGAACTCCCATGACTGGATCACTTCTCGTCAATAATCTGGCAGGTTTGCTGATCATCACCTCGTTGCTGGTGATCGCGGCCAGAAAACCCACGGTATCCGCCGCGCTGTATGCATTACAGTCGCTGGTGCTGGTGCTTATCTTTATCTCGCTGGGTGGACTACTCGGCTCGCATGAGCTGTATCTGTGGTCACTGACCGCCTTTATCACCAAGGTGGTGATGGTCCCCGCCATTATGAGCTTTGCTTTCTGCCGACTGGCCGACCCGAAAGCCGATGGCGGTGTGATTGGCACCGCCACATTGATACTGATCGCCACCTTGATTGTGCTACTGAGCTACTTTGCCGTCTCACCGGTGAAACTGCCGATGGTCAATGACCTCAAGCCGGTGCTGGCGGTCTCACTCGGCCACTTCCTGATTGGCCTGCTGTGCATCGTCAGCCAGCGCAACATCCTCAAACAGGTGTTTGGTTACTGCTTAATGGAGAACGGCGCTCACCTGACGCTGGCGCTACTGGCTTATCGTGCGCCTGAACTGGTGGAAATCGGCATCGCGACCGACGCTATCTTCGCCGTCATTGTGATGGCGCTGATGGCACGCAAAATCCACCGCACGCTGCACACGCTGGATGTTCAGCAACTGACTGCGTTGAAAGGATGAAACCATGACGACTTTGGATCTTTTTTCCCTGCTGCTGGGTGTGCCGTTTGTCGTCGCCCTGCTGGCGTTCGCCTGCCGCTTTACTGGCTCGGCGGCACGCTCGCTGGTGAGCCTGATTCATCTGGCAGGCATCAGCGCCCTGCTGCTGGTGGCATTACTGATAGTCTGGACTGTCTACCAGCAAGGTGAATTACTGGCAGCACATCGCTGGCTGCACCTCGACAGCCTGAGTGCGCTATTCCTGGCCATTCTTGGCGTCATCGGCTTTCTTACCGGCCTCTACTCAATGGGGTACATGCGCCACGAAGTCGACAGCGGCGAAGTCAGCGTTACCACGCTGTGCCACTACTACGGCTTCTTCCATCTGTTCCTGTTCACCATGTTGCTGGTGATCACCAGTAATAACCTGATCCTGATGTGGGCGGCGATTGAAGCCACTACCTTGAGCTCAGCGTTTCTGGTGGGACTGTACGGTCAGCGTTCCTCGCTGGAAGCGGCCTGGAAATACATCATTATTTGTACCGTCGGCGTCGCGTTCGGTCTTTACGGTACGGTGCTGGTGTATGCCAACGCCGCCAACGTGATGGCGGAACCGGGCAATGCTATTTTCTGGACGGAAGTGCTCAAGCATGCCGGTGAGCTGGACAGCACGCTGATGCACCTGGCATTTATCTTTATTCTGATCGGGTTCGGTACCAAGACCGGCCTGTTCCCGATGCATGCCTGGCTACCGGATGCCCACAGTGAAGCGCCAAGCCCGACCAGTGCCCTGCTCTCTGCGGTACTGCTCAACTGCGCACTGTTGGTTATCGTGCGCTACACCATCCTGATCAGTGCGGCCATCGGCCCGGAATTCCCGCAACGGCTGTTGCTGGTCTTCGGTCTGCTGTCGGTAGCTGTCGCGGCATTCCTGATTTTGGTGCAGCGCGACATGAAACGCCTGCTGGCCTATTCCAGTGTGGAAAACATGGGATTGATCGCCGTCGCCCTCGGCATCGGTGGCCCGCTCGGCATTCTGGCAGCGCTGTTGCATACCCTGAATCACAGCCTGGCGAAAACCCTGCTGTTCTGCGGTTCCGGTAACGTACTGCTGAAATACGGCACCCGCGATATGGATGCGGTGAAAGGCATCCTACGTGTTGCGCCGATTACCGGCGCACTGCTGGCCGGTGGCGCACTGGCGCTTGGCGGCATGCCGCCATTCAACGTGTTCCTGAGCGAATTTATGACGGTAACCGCCGGTATCCATGCAGGCCATTTACCGTTGGTGCTGGTGTTACTGGTGCTGTTGACCGTCGTGCTCGCCGGGCTGGTACGCATGATCGCCACCAGTGTGCTGGGTAGCAAACCGGAAGCGGTCAGTAAAGGCGAGCTGGGCTGGCTCACCACCGCGCCGATGCTGATCCTGCTGGTATTAATGCTGGTCATGGGTACCCGCATTCCGCAGCCGGTCACCCATTTACTCGAGCGTGCTACAGCCATTGTGCTGAACGGTAATGCGTTGAACGGCAATCAAGCCGGTGAACAGGGACAACCCAGCATGGGCTGGCCCGCGCTAAGCGCACGCACGACCGCGCTGGAAACTACCCCAGCGAATACCGCACCTGCTTCATCGTTAACCCCTTCCCGTCAGGAGATGTACCGTGATTAATTCATCCAACGCGACCAACGCCGAAAACCTGGGCGCGAATTATGTCGCTCATGTCAGACAGCAATTCCCGACGGCGATTCTGGAAGAAGAACGGCAAACCGCCAACCAGTTGACGATCACCGTCAAACTGCATCAGTTGCCGGAAGTCGTCGAATACCTTTACTACCAGCACGGCGGTTGGTTGTCCGTCCTGTTTGGTAACGACGAGCGCACCCTCAACGGCCACTTCGCTATCTACTATGTGCTGTCGATGGAACAGGGTGAGAAGTGCTGGGTGGTGGTGAAAGCGCTGGTTAACCCGACTGTGCCGGAATTCCCCTCAGTGACACCGCGTGTGCCTGCTGCCGTATGGGGCGAGCGCGAAGTGCGTGATATGTACGGGCTGATTCCGGTCGGCCTGCCGGATGAGCGCCGACTGGTGCTGCCAGATGACTGGCCAGATGAACTCTACCCGTTGCGCAAAGACGCCATGGATTACCGCCAGCGCCCAGCTCCCACCCGCGATGACGAATCCTACACCTTCATTAATGAAGCCACCGGCGACACCCGTGTCGTGCCTATCGGCCCCATGCACATTACTTCCGACGAACCGGGGCATTTCCGGTTGTTCGTCGACGGCGAGCAAATCATTGATGCGGATTACCGCCTGTTCTACGTGCATCGCGGTATGGAAAAGCTGGCGGAAACCCGCATGGGTTACAACGAAGTGACGTTCCTGTCCGACCGGGTGTGCGGCATCTGTGGTTTCACCCACAGCGTGGCCTATACCTCATCTATCGAGAATGCGTTAGGCGTGATAGTACCCGCCCGCGCCCACACGATCCGCAGTATTCTGCTGGAGGTAGAGCGTCTGCACAGTCACCTGCTGAACATCGGCTTGTCCAGCCACTTTGTGGGTTTTGACACCGGCTTCATGCAGTTCTTCCGGGTGCGTGAGAAATCGATGCAAATCGCCGAAATGCTGACCGGTGCACGTAAAACCTACGGCCTGAATCTGATTGGTGGTATTCGCCGCGACATCCTGAAAGAAGACCGGCTGAAAACCATCAAACTGATTCGTGAAATGCGCGAAGAGGTTACACAACTGACGGACATGCTGCTGGGCACCGCCAACATGACGCAACGTACCCAGGGTATCGGCGTGCTGGACCGTCAGATCGCGCGTGACTACAGCCCGGTAGGCCCGATGATTCGCGCCAGCGGCTTCCAGCGCGATGTGCGTGTCGACCATCCGTTCTCCGGCTACCTGGACCTGCCAATGGAACTGCATCATCTGGATGGCGGCGACGTCTACTCCCGTGTACTGGTGCGGGTACGCGAAGTGTTCACCTCGCTGGCGATGATTGAATTCGGGCTGGACAACATGCCGGAAGGGCCAATCCTCAACGAGCACATCAACTATCAACCGCATAAGTTTGCGCTGGGCTTTACCGAAGCGCCACGCGGCGAAGATATCCACTGGAGTATGACCGGCGATAACCAGAAGCTGTTCCGCTGGCGCTGCCGTGCCGCCACCTACGCCAACTGGCCGGTGCTGCGCTTTATGTTACGCGGCAACACCATCTCGGATGCGCCGTTGATCATCGGCAGCCTTGATCCCTGCTACTCCTGTACCGACCGCGTCACACTGGTGGATGTCCGTAAAAAGAAAATCACCACCGTGCCGTATAAAGAGATCGAACGCTACGGGCTGGAACGTACCCGCTCGCCGCTGAAATGAGGGAGGCCCCATGATTAAATTGTTTAAAACCATCCTCAAGGCAGGCAACAGTACGGTGAAATACCCGTTCGCGCCGCTGGCGGTACCCACCGGATTTCGCGGCAAACCGGAGTATGACCCGGAGCAGTGTATCGGTTGTGCTGCTTGTACCATGGCCTGCCCGGCGAATGCCCTGACCATGGCCAACGATCTGGACAGCGGCACCCGTACCTGGCAACTGTTCCTCGGCCGCTGCATTTTCTGCGGCCGTTGTGAAGAAGTGTGCCCGACCCGCGCCATCGTGTTGTCGCAAGAGTTTGAAATGGCGGTCGCCAACAAGGCCGACTTGTATCAGCGTGCCACCTTCCGGCTACTGAACTGCCATGTCTGCCAACAGCCGTTCGCCCCGCAAAAAGAAGTGGAGTACGCCATGGCGCTGCTGGCACACGCTGGGGTACCGGAAAATGAGGTGGAAGCACGCCGCCACCAGTTTGAAACCTGTCCAGACTGCAAACGCAAACAGAACATGAACCATCAGGGCAATGTGCAGCTCAGCCAGCACCTGTCCACCCCGTCCACTCACAAGGGGAATGCACAATGAGTATGCTGCCCAATGGGGTCGACCATTACCAGACCACCCCGATTACGCTGGACGAACACGCTCAGCAGTTGAAAAAAACGCTGCTGAAAGATATCAAGCGTTCCGCCTATGTTTACCGTGTGGACTGCGGCGGCTGCAACGGTTGCGAGATAGAGATTTTCTCTGCGATTACGCCGCTGTTCGACGCCGAACGTTTCGGTATCAAGGTGGTGGCGTCACCACGCCATGCCGATATTCTGCTGTTCACCGGCGCAGTCACCCGCGCGATGCGCACACCGGCGTTACGTGCCTATGAGTCCGCACCAGACCCAAAAATCTGTATTTCGTACGGTGCCTGCGGTTGCGGCGGCGGCATCTTCCACGACCTGTACTGCGTATGGGGCGGTAGCGACAAAATTGTGCCGATCGATGTGTATATCCCCGGCTGCCCGCCGACGCCCGCCGCGACGATTTACGGTTTTGCGGTCGCATTGGGGCTGCTGGAGCAAAAACTGCACGGCAGCGACCACCAGCAGGGCGACAATGAGAAAGCCGCACTGATTCATCCGGCACTGCCGCTGGATTTACGCGTGCAGGTAGAACGGGAAGCCCGCCTGATGGCGGGGTACCGTCAGGGGCGGGAAATCAGCGATCGTTTCCTTGGGCTGCTGGAAAACCAGCCGCTGGAGGGGTTCGAACAGCGCGTTACCGGCTGGCTTGATCAGCACAACGACCCACGGCTGAACGAAATCGCCGGCCGGTTGCTGCGCATTTACCATGCCATGTTGAATGGGGAGATCCTGTGATGAGCAGTGTGCGTTTCTATGCCCTGAACCGCAAATTTCTCGACAGCCGCGACAAAATACCGGAGCAGGCGCAACAGGTGATGTACTACTCGCTGGCGATTGGTCATCACGTTGGCGTCATCGACTGCCTGAAGCAGGTATTGCAGTGCCCGCTGGCGGACTTCGAAGGTTGGGTCGGCCAGTTGAGCGATGACGAAGCCCGCCACAAAATGCTGGGCCTGTTACGCTTTGGTGAAATCACCATCGATCATACCCACACCGCCCTGCTGGGCGGTGCTTTCAGCGCATTGGCTCAACACGACACTCACCCGGAATGGACCGCGACATTGATGGAGTATCTTGCCGCGATGCAACGGGAACCGGCTCTTTATCTGATGGTGAAACGTATCGATGACTGAACATCTGCACAATGAAGCGCCACTGTATATCGAAAATATCGTGCTGGCGGTCGGCAATACCCTGATGGGGGATGATGGCGCAGGCCCGCTGTTGGCAGAGCAAATGAACCAGCATCCGGTGGCGGGCTGGTCAGCCATCGACGGCGGAGCCATTCCGGAAAATGCGGCACACACACTGCGGGAACTAAAACCTCGTCGCCTGCTGGTGGTGGATGCCACCGATATGGGGCTGGCTCCAGGTGAAATCCGTATCGTCGACCCGGACCGCATCGCCGAAGACATGCTGATGAATACCCACAGCCTGCCGCTGAACTATCTGATCGACAGCCTGAAGGAAGATATTCCCGAAGTGATTTTTGTCGGTATTCAGCCAGCACTGGTGGCGTTTTATTTCCCGATTAGTCCGGAAGTTACCCGAGCGGTGGAGCAGCTATACCAACGCCTTGAAGGCTGGGAAGGGAACGGTGGTTTTGAGGTGCTGGCGTGACATGCCCGCACATTAACAAGCTATACCGCTGACCTCCCAAGGGGGCAGCAGGCAGATCGGATTCTGTCTCTGCCCCGAAACCGCTCGCCTATTTCTCTTCCAACTGCAACACCGTGTGGGCCAGGCTAACCACCGTCGCCAGGCTGACATTGGTATTTTTATTCAGCGACTTATACAAGCTGGTACGACTTTTGGCTCCCGCTTCTTTGGCCACCGTACTGTTGCCATGTTTATCTACTGCGATTTTCAATGCCGCCTGCAGAATTTCTGGCCGGTTCTCAATTACGGCATCATAGAAGGCTCGGGAGATAATATCGGCAAAATTTCGCTCCCGCACCGCCAGCGTATGGCCAACATTTTCCCCCTTTTCCCGTAATACGGACGAGGAAATCGTGATATCCGGCCATTCCAACGAACCATCAGGTAATAACCCGAACCGGACAAACAGACTGGCATTCGAAAACACAGGATGTGAAGCATAGTGATACAGGTTGACATCGCATATCAGGCCGTCGTCATAAGTCAGGCGCAGCGAAAAATCGCCAATCACGTCAACATCCACAATCTTATGCATAACCACCTCACAATTTTCCCGGATTCTTCCCGATGACCGCCTGTGCCCACATACTCAACAGTTGCTCACGATGGGTCATGATATGTGCAATCGCCAGCTTACGTTTGTTATTTGGCAAATATCCTTCTATCTCGGCTCCGGTACGAATACTGATGATAAGTTCATGATTACCGTAGCAGACATGCACTGCGGCAAGTGGTACCGCTCATCATCGTAAAAGTACAAATGGAAGATTAACCCTGCCAGTCTGTCAATCTCAGGCATTAACACTCCTTGTCCGTCAACAGAGTACTCCCGTATCCCATGGGATACAACCCTCTTTTTCAATACTCTGTTTATTACTCTTTTCAGTTCTCCTCCTGTGGAGGCCCTTTTAACTTTCTCCGGATTAACTTTCTCCGGAAATTGTCGCGGCAAACGAACGCGCTATTGATCACCACAACACTGCTCACCGCAAAACGCGTCCATCACAACCGTTATGGTGCAGATGCCACAATAAATGCCGGATGGTCTCACCTCGATAGAGAATATTCAGATCTGGAATGCGTATTACAAACAAGTGCCCAGTCCCCCGCTCTATCCGACGTCAGGTATACATCGTCAAATCTGCCGAAGGCGGACGTCGACACTCGACATCCGCCCATTCATCACACCGACATTCATCAATCATCCGTCTTTAATCTTTTATAAATCAAAACACTAAATCATAAGCATTCATTCTGGCATAAACCCTGCTTTGTGTATGGCGATGTGTCGGTGCCATACCGTCGACATAACCTTTAGTCAACCAGAGCCGCGGAAGGAGACCCTGTCATGAACCGGTTCGTTTTAGCAGACCCCAAGAAATGTATTGGCTGCCGCACCTGCGAAATCGCCTGTGTGCTGGCCCACAGTGATGGTAACCCGTCATCGCTGTCTGCAGAGCATTTCGCACCGCGACTGAAAGTGGTGAAGGGGCTGAATGTCAGCACCACGATTCAGTGCCGTCATTGTGAAGATGCACCCTGTGCGAATGTTTGCCCTAACGGGGCGATCGTCCATGCCGGCGATCATATCCGGGTGCAGCAAGAAAAATGCATCGGTTGCAAAACCTGCGTAGTGGCATGCCCCTACGGTGCCATGACGGTGATCAGTAAACCGGTAGCGCGTATCAGCCATTATCAGGCGCTGGGCAACTGCATCAAGGCGGAAGCGCACAAGTGCGACCTGTGTGAAGGACGCGCCAACGGTCCGGCTTGTGTCGAAGTCTGCCCCACCAAAGCCCTGCACCTGATAAGCAGAGACGACATTCAGGAGATGATCCAACGTAAACAGCGGCGCGCAGCACTGGATGAAGCCGCGGAAATGAAATTCTGAGCGTGCCGTCGGTACGATGAAGGAGAGCAATGTCATGCAGAAAGTGATTACCGTCTGCCCATATTGTGGGTCAGGCTGCAAAATTAACCTGTTGGTGGAAAATGGCAAAGTCGTCGGTGCAGAAGGCGCCAACGGCCTGACCAACGAAGGTGAGCTGTGCTTAAAAGGCTATTACGGTTGGGATTTTCTTAACGACACCAAACTGTTAACCCCACGCCTCAAACAACCGATGATCCGCCGCCAGAAAGGCGCGCCGTTTGAGGTCGTGTCCTGGGAAGAAGCCATCGACTTCGCCAGTTCTCGCCTGAAAGCCATCAAAGAAAAATACGGCCCGGACGCCATCATGCACACCGGTTCATCCCGTGGTCCGGGTAACGAAACCAACTACGTGATGCAAAAATTCGCCCGCGCGGTGACCGGCACCAACAACATCGACTGTTGCGCCCGCGTCTGCCACGGCCCGTCAGTTTCCGGGTTGCAGGTTACGTTGGGTAACGGGGCAATGAGTAACTCGATTTGCGAAATCGAAAAAACCGACTGCATTTTAGTCTTCGGTTACAACGCCGCCGACTCTCACCCGATCGTGGCGCGCCGCATCATCAAAGCCAAAGAACGCGGTGCCAAAGTTATCGTTTGTGACCCTCGCCATATCGAAACTGCCCGTATCGCCGACCTGTGGCTGCCGCTGAAGAACGGCTCCAACATGGCACTGGTCAACGCGTTTGCCAACGTACTGATCAACGAAGGGTTGTATAACTCGAATTTCGTGGCACAGCACACCGAAGGGTTCGATGAATATCGCGCCATCGTGGCGAAATACACCCCGGAATACGTGGCAGATATCACCGGCCTTGACCCGCAGTTAATCCGTGATGCGATTCGGATGTATGCTGCAGCACCGTCAGCCACCATCCTGTGGGGCATGGGTGTCACCCAGTGGACACAAGGGGTCGACGTGGTGAAAGGCCTGTCTGGCCTGGCACTGCTGACCGGTAACCTCGGTCGCCCGAATGTCGGCGTTGGCCCAGTTCGTGGACAAAACAACGTTCAGGGTGCCTGCGATATGGGGGCGCTGCCAAACCAGTTCCCCGGCTACCAAAAAGTCACCGAAGCAGATGTGCGTGAGAAATTCGCCAAAGCCTGGGGCGTGCCATCGCTGCCTGACCGCATCGGCTACTCGCTGACCGATGTTCCGCACATGATCAAAGAAGGCAAAATCAAAGCCAATTACCTGATGGGGGAAGACCCGCTGCAAACCGAGCCAGACTTGTCGGTGGTGCGCGAAACCTTCAACCAACTGGAATTGTTGATCGTTCAGGATATCTTCATGACCAAAACCGCCGCTGTGGCGGATGTCATCTTCCCGGCGACCTCCTGGGGCGAGCATGAAGGGGTGTATTCTGCGGCTGACCGCGGCTTCCAGCGCTTCTATAAAGCGGTGGAACCGAAAGGCAATGTGAAGCCGGATTGGGAAATCATCAGTCTGATGGCTACCGCCATGGGCTATCCGATGCATTACAACAACACCCAGGAAATCTGGGATGAGTTGCGCAACCTGTGCCCGCTTTACTACGGCGCCACCTACGAGAAAATGGCCGGACTGGGTTATATTCCGTGGCCGTGCCTGACCGAGGATAGTCCCGGCACACCGTGGCTGTATGCCGGTAACAAGTTCGACCGCCCGAACGGCAAAGGGCTATTGTTTGCAACAGAATGGCACCCGCCGATGGAGCAAACCGACGCCGATTACCCGCTGGTGCTCTCCACCGTGCGTGAAGTGGGCCACTACTCTTGCCGTTCCATGACCGGTAACTGTACCGCGCTGCAAACACTGGCGGACGAACCGGGTTACGTGCAGATGAACCCGGAAGACGCCGCTAAACTGGGCATCCGAGATCAGCAACTCACCTGGGTAGCATCACGCCGCGGCAAAGTCATCAGCCGGGCGATGGTCAGTGAACGCATCAATAAGGGTGCAGTTTACATGACTTATCAGTGGTGGATTGGTGCCTGTAACGAACTGACACTGGATGAAGTTGACCCGATCGCCAAAACCCCAGAGTACAAACACTGTGCGGTGAAACTGGAACCGATCGCCGACCAGAACTGGGCGGAAAACTATGTCAGACAGGAATACAGCGCCTTGAAAGCCCGTCTGCGTAAAGAAGCCGAAGTAGCGGGTTAATCCCTCTCAGCCCTCTCCATCCGGAGGGGGCTGCTATTACGCCCCTTCCCTTTCTGCTGTCACCGTCTTCTCCGCTATCACCGTCGTCGTTACGAAATCCCTTCAATTTCCCGGGCGGAAATCCCCATACGCTGCATACGCGACAATAATGTGGTGCGTTTAAGGCCAAGGCGTGCCGCCGCACCTTTCGGGCCTGCGACAATCCCATTGGTTTCCCGTAAAACCCGGATGATGCGCTCGCGTTCTGACTCGTCATCGGCTTCCAGCGGCCCAGGCGTAGGGTCAACCATCGGCATGATATCGTGGTGCGAGGGCTTGGGCACATCCAGCGGCGACAAATGGTGCTGGAGTTCATCCATATGCAAGTTGAGCGTGGTGCCGCGTGTCAGGATCACCGCCCGCTCCACCACATTTTCCAGTTCCCGCACGTTGCCGGGCCACGGCAAGCGACTCAACTGACGCAGCATATCGGAAGGGATACTGTCGATAGTACGGTTCATACGACGGGCTATCTTGCGGGTAAAAAACTTCACCAACAGCGGAATGTCCTCCGGCCGCTCACGCAACGGCGGAATAACGATGGGGAACACATTGAGGCGATAGTAAAGATCGCTACGGTATTCACGGTCCGCCACCATTTGTTTTAGGTCACGGTTAGTCGCGGCAATCAACCGCACATTCACCGGGATGATCTTACTGCCGCCCAACCGCTCTATTTCCCGCTCCTGTAACACCCGCAGTAACTTAGGCTGCAACTCCAGCGGAATATCCCCGACCTCATCTAAAAATAACGTGCTGTTATCCGCCAGCTCAAAGCGCCCCTGCCGCAGGCTGGTCGCGCCGGTGAACGCCCCTTTTTCATGCCCGAACAGGTCGCTTTCCAACAGGCCAGAAGGAATAGCCGCGCAATTCATTTTCACCATACGTTGTGATTTGCGCTGGCTCAGGCTATGAATAGCGCGGGCAATCAACTCTTTACCGGTGCCCGTTTCCCCCAGAATCAACACCGTGCTGTCACTGGCGGCGACCATCGCTACCTGTTCCAGTACCTGTCGAATCGCCGCGCTACGGCCGATGATCTCGCCAAACTCATCACCGCTACGCTGATGAATGTGTTCAGTCAGTTGCTCGGTCAGGTAGAAGTTTTCATGGATTAACGAATCCTTCAGCCGGGTAATCTGCTCATAGGCCAGTGCGTTATCCAACGCAATGGCGATGCGGGCGGCAATCTGCCGCAGCAGCCGCAGGTCCGCCTCGCTCACGGCAAGCGCGGTGCGATGAGCCAGCTCCAGCACACCGAGCGTGCGGTTCCCGAATACCAGCGGCAACAAACACACATGAGACAACTCACGGTCAAACCACTGACAAAGCGGACGCGGGTCTTCGGCCGCCAGACAAGTCGGCACCTCTACCAGTTGCGGCTGATGTTGCGCCATCACGCCGTCAGCCAGCGTTTGCGCTCGATCCACCTCGCCTTGTACCGTTTTCGGCGCGCCGGAAGTCGGATACACCGTGGCAAGATACTTCAGTGGGTTGCCTTGCTCTTCGCCGTCTTTCAGCACCAGTGCGATAAAATCAATACCGAAGAAGCGGTGGATCTCGCGCGACACTTCCAGCGCCAGCGCTTTCAGCTCCAGTTTGGAAATCACGGTATTGGTGACATCCACCAGAATACGCAGGTGATCCCGCTCGTGGCGCAATCGCTCTTCTTCCTGCAACACTTGCTCACGCTCACGAATATTTTCCACCACCAGTGCAACCACGCCTGCCAGCGCCTGAAAGAAATCCAGTTCGCTGTCAGTAAAGCGGCTGCCGTCGGTCTTGAGAAACTCGACCCCGCCCAGTACACGCTGGGTGCCACGCAGCGGCAACTGGCAATAGTCGCTTAATCCGGCGTAGGCGGGCAGATCGGTCAGATGGGGAAAATCGCGCTGAAAGTGTGTCCGGTCACAGTGCAGCACGGTTTGGGTGCTCCACACGACCCCGCCGGGGCCATTGGCCAGTAAAATCGCCTCTTCGCTGCACAGCGTCCGCCCGGAATCACGATCGTGGCGGTAGAAATGCATCTGGTTACGTAATGGGTCAAGCAGGATCACATTAACGCGACCAAACCGCACCACCGAGAACGACACACCGTCCAGGCACTGCAGCAGATCGGGTAGGGTGCGCTGTTGCAACAGCGACTGAGAAATTTTCAGCAAGGCATCCTGCCAGAGAATAGACAGCCGGGACGGGGAGTCTGTCAGTCGTGTCGCCATAACCACTGTAATCCAATCTCCATAGATAGTGTGGGGAAATAGTGTAAGTGCTTCACTGGTGAAATGACACGTCACCTCACCAATAGCTTGATCTGAATCGTGCTAAACCGGGGTTAGCGAGCAACAACCGGTTACCTGATGAGCGGAGATCAATGGTCAGATGGATAATAATAAGAATTATTTATAATTAAGGGTGCGAATGATGTGATTATCATCACCTTCCCTCATGGCGGCAAGTGCGTTTGCGCGTTTTCTCTTCTCTTCCCAATCGCATAAAATTCCACCACATTAAAACCCGGCCGCAACATTCCAATTACATGCAGGGAATGAAAACAACATTTGTGTTCCATTTTTACGCAATACAGGCAGGTGATTAAAATTACTGTCATTTTTATTTCATGGTCAACATCACTCTTCGTCCTGGGTCCGATTATATTTTTATAAATACGAAGGGTAATTCCTGTTTATTAATCCAACACGTTATCAATCAATAAAAGGTGCATCCTCCCTTATCAATAAATCCCCCGGTCATTATTGGTGATATTGCTGACTCCAGCCAAGATATAAGAAAAAGTTATGATTAGTACAAAAATCACCATTCCCCACAAAAAGAATTAATCATAATACATTGAAAATAATGACTTTATTGGCGATTTACCAATAACAGCCAGTTAGACTTTTCGTGATGAATAACGGGAAAATAACGTATTTTGGGCCCGATTAAGTGATGCGTTTCATTTTATTCGCAGAAAAAAAGGGAAAAGCTCGCAATTCGTTGTAATATTCGGCGCGGCAGACACAGCACCCCACAAACAAATCAGGGTACCGGCCCACGTATGTCTTACGGCATATCTGACCGCTACGCTGCAATAACACTGGTGTTGTCTGGGTACATTCATCAACATGAGGTTTATATGCAAAGGCAGAAGTTATTAATACAGATAATGCTGGCGATCGTGCTCGGTATTCTGATTGGCTGGGCATGCCACACTTATCTGGATGGCGCCCGCGCCAAAGAAGTGGCGTCGTACTTTAATATGGTTACCGATATTTTCCTGCGTCTGATCAAGATGATCATTGCACCGCTGGTATTCGCTACCCTGGTTTCCGGCCTGGCCAGTATGGGTAACTCTTCTGCCGTAGGTCGCGTTGGTCTCAAAGCCATGACCTGGTTTGTTACCGCGTCTTTCCTGTCATTGCTGATAGGTATGATGCTGGCGAACTTCTTCCAGCCGGGCACCGGCATGAACCTGGTGGCCTCGGCCAGCCACGTCACTACCGGTCTGAATACCGATGGTTTCACACTGAAGAACTTCATCAGCCATATCTTCCCGAAAAGCATTGTGGAAGCGATGGCCAACAACGAGATCCTGCAAATTCTGGTGTTCTCGCTGTTCTTCGGTTCGGCGCTGGCTTACGTCAAGCACCACAACAAACAGGCCAACTTCATTCTGTCTACCATCGAAGAGCTGGCTAAAGTGATGTTCCGCGTCACCGATTACGTGATGGCGCTGGCACCTATCGCCGTCTTTGCCGCTATCGGTTCCGCCATCACCACTCAGGGTCTGGGGCTGATCTATGACTTCGGTAAGCTGATTGGTGAGTTTTACCTGGGCCTGGCACTGCTGTGGGCGGTGTTGTTCCTGGTGGGTTACGCCTTCCTCGGCCGCTCTATTGCCGTACTGGCGCGCCTGATTCGTGAACCCACCATGCTGGCCTTCGCTACCGCCAGCAGCGAGTCCGCCTATCCGAAAACCATGGAGGCGCTGACCCGTTTCGGTGTACCGAAGAAAATCACCAGCTTCGTGCTGCCGCTGGGTTACTCCTTCAACCTTGATGGCTCTATGATGTACCAGTCATTTGCCATCCTGTTCATCGCTCAGGCCTACAATATTGATCTGAGCATGACCCAGCAAATCCTGATCCTGCTGACGCTAATGATCACCAGTAAAGGGATGGCGGGTGTCGCACGTGCTTCTGTGGTGGTGGTTGCCGCTACCCTGCCAATGTTCAACCTGCCGGAAGCCGGTATCCTGCTGATTCTGGGCATCGACCAGTTCCTGGATATGGGTCGCACCGCGACCAACGTTATCGGCAACAGTATCTCTACCGCCGTGGTAGCCAGTCTGGAAAAAGACATCACCGACGACGAAGAAGAAACCGAGCCGGAAGTGGTATTGCAGCAGGCCAGACAAGAGGCCTGATCCACGCCATACCATCACGCGTATACCACACAGACAGCGGCCATTCGGCCGCTGTTTTTTATGGCGCCGGACGAAGTGCCGTCATTGCCCGCCAGAACGATTCCGACGCCACATTCAGCCGCGCATCCAATCGATACAGATACACCTGCATCTTCATCACCGCATTATCCAGCTTCAACACGGTCAGCTCTTTGTTCGCCAACTCATCACGGATCGAATAATCCGGCAACCAGGCAATGCCGTGACCTTGCTTGACCATGCGTTTGAGTAAATCACTCATTGAGGAGACAAAACTCACGGTAAAACGCTCAGGAGTCAGCGTGGAGAGGTAGCGATTGACCTGACGGCCCATATAACTGGTATCGGTATAATTGAGTAACGGCAATGTGGCGGCACGCGCATCAAACCGCGGTTTACCGAGCGCGTCGCAGGCGCAAACCGGATATAACGTGGAATCCATAATGCGGGTATGACGAAACGGTTCTGACATCAATTCCTCGTTATAAAAAGAGAAAATGAAGTCACTGCGCCCCTCTTTAAGGTTGAGAACCGCATCATCGACATCGATGGATTCGACATAGAAGATTTTCTCTTGCACATCCGGCACGGCTTTCAGCAATTCCGGCATCACAAACACCGACAACGAATGCGCTGCGGCAATCGTTATCTTATTTTTATAGTGACTGCCGCCGTGCAATTTATGAATCTGATACTCCAGATCGTCGAGGGTATTGCGGATATGGGCATGAAAAATCTTCCCCTGCTCGGTCAGTTGCAACGGCTGTGCGCTGCGATCAAAAAGGTCAAATCCTACGGCCTCTTCCAACGCCCGAATGCGTCGGCTAAACGACGACTGAGAGATGTTCCGTGTCTCCGCCGCCAGGGTAAAGCTGCGGTGTTCCTCCAGCGCAATGAAATCATATAACCATTTGGTTTCAATATTGTTTAGCATCATCAACCGCCGTTTTGAAAACTCATTATACGCATAATACTGGTCGTGTTATGCAAAAAATACATAGAGGATGGGAATTTCGCAATTCACATTTCCGGGCGCTGTGCGATGATTTTTCCACTCCAGACTATTCGTAGTGAGGCGGGAAACGTGAACCCTGTAATCGGAATTCTTGGCGGCATGGGGCCGGGTGCCACCGTAGACGCCATGCAAAAACTTATCCGGCAGACCCCGGCGCGTAAGGATCAGGAACATATTCCAATGATCGCCGTGTCTATCCCGGATATTCCGGACCGTACCCAGTGCATTCTTAATCACAGCCCGTCGCCGCTGAAAAAGATGATTGAGTACATGAGAATTCTGGAAAACGCCGGAGCCACCTGCATCATCATTCCTTGCAATACCGCGCACTACTGGTTCGAGGATTTGAAGCGGCATACTCAGGTAGACATGATCAGCATTATTGATGCCGCCTGCCAGCAGGTTGCTGAACAGCGCGTCCATCACGTCGGTATTTTGGCAACGACCGCGACCGTGCGTGGCAATATCTACCAGCATGCGCTCAGTGGTCAGCAGGTGCGCAGCACCCTGCCTGACGATGCACAACAGCAGGCGGTCATGAACAGTATCTATGCTTATAAAGCAGGCGATTTCAGCCAGTCTCGCGCACTACTGCTGCCGGTCGTCGACTCGCTGCGCCAGCAAGGGGTAGAGAAAATCATTCTGGGTTGCACCGAGTTACCGCTGATTCTGGAGGCAGAAGTGAGCGCCACACCCGATGCCTACCTGGATGCCACCGATGCGCTGATCAAACAAACCATCGCCTGGTATTACCGGCAGGTAACGCATTCCCCCGTTGCGGCGTAATTTTTCTCTGTTGACCACGGTATGTCCAGCATTTGTTATGATAACGTCAGGTGACAATGCAGAGACCGACTAACAGAGCATCATGAAAGCAAAACCAGTAACGCTCAATGACGTAGCAGCTTACGCCGGTGTGTCATACCAAACCGTTTCCCGGGTGCTGAATCAAGCACCTCATGTATCGATACGCACGCGGGAAAAGGTGGAGCAGGCGATGGCTGCGCTCCACTACATCCCCAACCGGGTCGCACAACAACTGGCGCGCCGCAGTGCCACGACTATTGGGTTGGCGACAATTGATCTATCGCTGCATGCGCCATCCCAAATCGCCGCCGCCATCAAAACAACCGCCAGCGAATTGGGGTTCACAGTGGTGATCTCCATGTTGCGCGCTGCCGATGGTAATGACGTCCAGCGTGCCGTTAGCGAATTACTGTCACAGCGGGTAGATGGCGTGATCATCAACGTGCCGCTGGAGCAAGAGGAGGCCGAGCACATCTATCAGTTGTGTGCTGCCACACCGGCGCTGTTTCTCGACACCGCCCCCAGCGCCAACCTGCCAAGCGTAATGTTCGACCCGCAACAGGGCGCGAAGCTGGCTATCGACCATCTGGTAGAAATGGGGCACCGTCGAATCGCCCTGCTGACCGGTCCGCAAAGCTCGGTGTCGGCACGTTTGCGTTACGAGGGCTGGCAGAAAGCGCTAGCCGCCAACCTGTTAACCCCTTGTGCCATCGCCGAAGGCGACTGGAGCGCCAGTTCAGGGTATCAGCAGGCACATTTACTGCTGGCACATTCAATCCGCCCCACCGCAATCGCCGTTACCAACGACCAGATGGCGTTGGGCGTTCTGCGGGCGATTCATGAATACGGCTTGCGTGTACCGGAGCAGATTTCGGTCATCGGTTTTGACGATACCCGCGACAGCGCCTATTTCCAGCCGCCGTTAACCACCATCCGTCAGGATTTCAGACAACTGGGCCGGGAAAGCGTCAATCGGCTACTGGAGTGTCTGCAACATCCGCACACGCCAGCGCCACTGCGGTTAAAAACGACCCTGATACCACGTCAGACCACGGCGGTCTGGCGCCCTTCTACTCTGTCTCCGCAGGATGTCGCCCAGCAGTTGATTAGCCTGGCACGGCAGTTACAGCGTTAACCGTTCCCTGCGGATACCGGTTTTGTGATCGATACCACTTTCCGGCATCGCTGCACTTTACTCATACCCGGCAAGCCGCGATCCTGACAATAAAATTGTGAGCGGATAACAATTTCATTTATCCTCTCATCAACTGTTTTCAGCCATTCATTTGCAGCCAACTCAGCCAATAAAGGAAAGCCTGCTTTATGTCCACTGTTTCCGCTTATGTTCCGCTATCCGACATCTCGCTGGCGGATATTCTGGCCAGACGCGACTGGGAAAACCCGGCCTGCCCGCACATCCGTCGTCTGGATGCCCATCCGCCTTTTTCCAGCTGGCGTGACCTTAACGCGGCACGCGACGATAAGCCTTCTGACCGGCGTCAGTTACTGAATGGCGAATGGACCTTCAGCTATTTTGATCGTCCGCAAGCGGTACCGGAACAGTGGCTGACACAGGATTTAAACGATGCCGAACGGATTACCGTTCCCTCTAACTGGCAGTTAGCAGGATACGACGCGCCGATTTACACTAACGTTAAGTACCCTATTCCCGTCAACCCGCCATTCGTACCAGAAGACAACCCTACCGGGTGTTACTCGCTCACATTTTCAGTCACCCCTGATTGGCTGGCACAAGGGCAGACCCGCATCGTATTCGACGGCGTTAACTCTGCGTTTCACCTGTGGTGCAACGGTCAATGGGTCGGTTATTCTCAGGATAGCCGCCTGCCAGCGGAGTTCGACCTGACACCTTGCCTGCACGTGGGCGAAAACCGACTGGCAGTGATGGTGTTGCATTGGTCTGACGGCACCTATCTGGAAGATCAGGATATGTGGCGCATGAGCGGCATTTATCGTGATGTCTACCTGCTGCATAAACCGGTGGTACACCTGCGTGACGTGCAACTCACCACGCCGCTGCGACACAGCTACACTCAGGGGACATTGTGCGTCACTGCCCTGGCCAACCTGCCGGAAGACCAGGCTGAACACTGGCAACTGGCGGTACAGTTATGGCGGGGCGAACACCTGGTGGGAGAACAACGCAAACCGCTCGGCACCCCGGCGATAGATGAGCGCGGCGCCTATCACGACAGGCTGAGTCTGCAACTGGAAGTGGCGCAGCCCGCGTTGTGGAGCGCGGAAGAGCCCAATCTATACCGGGCGGTAGTGGCACTGGAGTGCAACGGCTCGCTGGTGGAAGCAGAAGCCTATGACGTCGGTTTTCGTGAGGTCACCATCCGTAACGGCTTGTTGCTGCTCAACGGTCAACCGCTGCTGATCCGCGGTGCTAACCGCCATGAGCACCACCCGCAGCACGGTCAAGCGATCGATGAAGCGACCATGCGGCAGGATATCCTGCTGATGAAACAGCACAACTTCAACGCGGTACGCTGCTCCCACTACCCCAATCATCCGTTGTGGTATCGGCTGTGCGACCGCTATGGCTTATACGTGGTCGATGAAGCCAATATCGAAACCCACGGCATGCAGCCGATGAGCCGCCTGTCCGACGACCCGCGCTGGTTACCCGCTTACGCCGAACGCGTCACTCGCATGGTGCAACGCGACCGCAATCACCCCTGCATTATTATCTGGTCGCTGGGAAATGAATCGGGTTACGGCCACACCCATAGCGCGCTTTATCAATGGGTGAAACAACATGATCCCACCCGACCGGTGCAATACGAGGGCGGCGGTGCCAATACGCCAGCGACCGATATTCTGTGCCCGATGTATGCCCGCGTCGATCAAGACCAGCCCTTCCCCGCCGTCCCGAAATGGTCAATCAAAAAATGGATTGGCCTGCCGGGCGAACATCGTCCGCTGATTTTGTGTGAATACGCGCACGCGATGGGCAACAGTTTTGGCGGATTTGACCGTTACTGGCAGGCATTCCGCCAGTACCCGCGTCTGCAAGGCGGCTTTGTCTGGGATTGGGTGGACCAAGCGCTGGTACGTGAACAAGACGGCAAAACACACTGGGCCTATGGCGGTGACTTTGGTGATAAACCGAACGACCGTCAGTTCTGTCTCAATGGTCTGGTATTCCCTGACCGTACACCGCACCCGGCGCTGTACGAAGCCCAGCGCGCCCAGCAATTTTTCCAGTTCAGCCACCATGACGACGCCCCGCTGACGCTGAATGTCACCAGTGAATACCTGTTCCGCCACAGTGATAATGAAGAACTGCACTGGCGCATCATGCAGGATGACGTGCAACTGGCATCAGGCCGGGTACCGCTCGATATCGCCCCCCAGGGGAGTCAGACGCTCACGTTGCTGGAACAGGTGCCAGCGCCACAGCACCACGCCGACATGTGGCTGACCGTAGAGGTGATTCAGCCGAAGGCGACCGACTGGTCACCAGCGGGTCATCGCTGCGCCTGGAATCAATGGCAGTTACCGATGCCGCTGGCACGTTCACTGCCACCTGTTCACGATGGCAAGTCTCCATCATTGAGCCAAACCGATGAGCAATTCGAAGTCACACAGGGCCAGCAGCGCTGGGTATTTAACCGTCACAGCGGCTTACTGACACAGTGGTGGCGTGATGGGCAACCCCAGTTACTCAGCCCATTGCAGGATAATGTGACACGCGCAGCACTGGATAACGACATCGGCATCAGTGAAGTCGACCGTATTGACCCGAATGCGTGGGTAGAGCGCTGGAAACTGGCCGGGCTGTACCAGTACGACACCGATTGTCAGCACATCCACGCCGACACCCTCAGCGATAGTGTACTGATCACCACCGAGCACATCAGCCACTATCAGCAACAGGTGTTATTCATCAGTCGCAAACAGTGGCAAATCGACGCCTGCGGCGTATTGAGGGTGAATGTCGAGGTCGAGATGGCTCGCCACCTGCCCTCGCCAGCTCGCATCGGCCTTTCCGTTCAACTGGCGGCAGTCAACCCGCAAGTCAGCTGGCTGGGGCTAGGCCCGCATGAAAACTACCCTGACCGCCGCCTTGCCGCGCTACACGGCCGCTGGCAGCAGCCGCTGGAGTCAATGCACACGCCATATATTTTCCCATCGGAAAACGGCCTGCGCTGCCACACCCAGGAATTGCGCTACGGCAACTGGCTTATCGAAGGGGATTTCCACTTCGGCATCGGCTGCTACAGCCAGCAACAACTGATGTCATGCACCCATCACCATCTGCTGCAACCGGAAGCCGGCACCTGGCTTAATCTGGATGGTTTCCACATGGGCGTTGGTGGTGACGATTCCTGGAGCCCTAGCGTTGCCCCAGACTTCCTGCTGACAGCCCCTCGTTACCGCTACCAGTTGCAATTGCGGTTACGGTAATTTTATCCCTCTCAACCCAGCGGGCTGGCAGCATTCTATTGCTGCCAGCCCGCTGTTTTTCCATCGCCATGCAACGAAAATGTGGCTTTGCCACCGCAATGGTGTGAAAAAAACGGCATATTGCGCATTCCCTCGCCAAACGCATCAAAAATGTGGTTTACACCTTTGACATGCGCGACGGACCCCGTTATTATGCGCCCCGTTCCAACGATTCCTCTGTAGTTCAGTCGGTAGAACGGCGGACTGTTAATCCGTATGTCACTGGTTCGAGTCCAGTCAGAGGAGCCAAATTCTTGTTTTCATGCCGCTTTGCGAATCCCTATGTGATTCAGATTCAATAAGTTAGCGTGAAAAGTCTTCCCGATGCATTTTCAGTTTTCCCTCCGCATCGGGAGAATTTGGTGGTCAGATTTGGGGTCAAGTTGGTTCGATGACGGAGTGACCCCCAAATGTCTCTTAACGACTCAAAAATCCGCAACTTAAAACCATCCGTTAAACCCTTCAAAGTTTCCGATTCTCATGGTCTGTATCTGCTGGTTAATCCAGGCGGTTCACGTCTCTGGTATCTCAAATATCGTATCAATAAAAAAGAATCCCGCCTCGGCTTAGGTGCCTATCCTGATGTCTCTCTGGCTGATGCTCGTCAACAGCGTGACGGTATCCGTAAGCTACTGGTGCAGAATATCAATCCAGCACAACAGCGCTCCGCTGAAAGAGCCACTGCGTTGCCCGAAGAAACCTTCAAGTCTGTTGCACTGAGCTGGCATAAAAGCAACAAAGCATGGTCTGAAAATCATGCCGTCCGTCTGCTCGCCAGCATGAATAACCATATTTTTCCGATCATTGGGCATCTACCTGTCTCTGAACTAAAACCACGTCATTTTATCGACCTGCTGAAAGGGATTGAGAAAAAAGGCCTGCTGGAAGTGGCGGCACGTTCCCGGCAGCATATGTGCAACATCATGCGCCATGCCGTGCATCAGGAGTTGATAGATAACAATCCGGCGGCAAATCTGGACGGTATCATCGCCCCTCCGGTTAAACGCCACTACCCAGCCCTTCCGCTGGAGCGACTATCGGAGCTGTTGACTCGTATCGGGGACTATAAGCAAGGACGAGAATTGACCCGCCTGGCAGTCTCACTCACCCTGCACCTGTTCATCCGTTCCAGCGAACTGCGTTTTGCCCATTGGTCTGAGATCGATTTCAAAAACAATATCTGGACTATTCCTGCCAATCGCGAGGCTATCCCCGGTGTTCGCTATTCCGGGCGTGGCGCTAAAATGCGCACACCGCATATCGTTCCTCTCTCCAGTCAGTCCATCACTATTCTGAAACAGATACGGGAAATATCCGGGCATCAGGAGCTGGTATTTCCCGGTGATCATAATCCGTATAAGCCGATGTGCGAAAACACGATCAACAAGGCACTGCGCCTGATGGGCTACGACACAAAAAGCGACATCTGCGGTCACGGATTCAGAGCAATGGCCTGCAGTGCGCTGATGGAATCTGGGCTGTGGGCGCAGGATGCGGTTGAACGGCAGATGAGTCATCAGGAACGCAATAGCGTTCGAGCGGCTTATATCCATAAAGCAGAATATCTCGATGCCCGTAAAGCGATGATGCAATGGTGGTCGGATTATCTGGATACCAACCGGGAAGAATATGTTGCGCCATACATTTATGCTCAACAACATGAAACGGCTGGAGCAGCCTGATCGATAGTGCTCTTAAGAGCAGGTCCTGATAAAAAAGGATCTGCTTCTAAGACGGAGAGAAAATCTTGCCTCAGCATTTCACAAAAAGTCGAGAAATGTCAGTAAATTGCTCAGACTGGATACGTGAATGAAGGTCTAATGTGGGGTAATCAACAACATAGAATTAGGGTTACTTTCTTGTAACGATGGTACTGCAAGATTAGCGTTGCGAGATCCTCATCGACAGCATAGAAATACGCTTCCGGCGCATCCAGCACCGCCGCAAACCGGCAAACCAGACCAAAACCAGGGGAGCTGACTTCCCGTGCATATGGGCTTAACGGGAACTCGACGTTTCTTTATCCAGTCCAGCAAGACAAGCGAGCTCACCCTGTTTTAATCCGGCATTCACTCGGGCGAATCTTAATCGTTTACGAATCGGGCCATTACCGACTTCGCAGATTAACAAGTGAAAGTGCTTCTCACTTGTCTTTTTTATGAATTTCGTCCGGCTGATCGTTAACATGATGATTGCTCAAAGATGGGGGGAGCTTGCTACTTTCATCAGCAGACGTAGCTTTTTCATTTTCCTCATCCATTGCTTTTTTAAAACCTTTAATCGATGCCCCTAAATCAGCACCCAAACTGCTTAATTTTTTCGTCCCAAAGAGTAAAATAATAATTGCCGCGATAATTAATAGCTGCGTGATACTAATGCCACCCATAGATACCTCATCAGTTAACTTTCCTTAATCAGGAATAATATAACTCTATATTGAACAGGGCCAGCGCGAAAACCAAAATTCACCTAGCTAATTAAATTAGCACAGGCTATTAATGATTTTGCGCTGAACTTAAATCCTGTTACTTATTCAGATATGACTATTAAACCAATCAAGCATCACTTCTGGATTTTTACCGAAATAGTTATAGCCCTGAAAACGCTGATCGGTTCCTTCTATCCAGAACAACTTTTTATCCGTGGCAGAGATCGTGTCATAAATTTCCTGCACATTGGAGGGCTTAGTCAGAAAATCATTGCGAACCTGCGCAACCAACGTTGGCACCGTGACTGCTTTAGCATATTCCATCGGCCAGACATCAGCCAGATGATAGCCGGTTCTTCTGTGGAACGCGGTATCAAATTTCTCTACGCCATTAACAATGTGTTGTGCCTCCACTGCTTTCTCAACAAACACCCTCGGCGTCACAGGTTGCAAAGCAAATAATGCTTTAACGTGTGCAAACTCTTTCGGGTGCTTGTGCATCCCCACAATCGTGGCATTTGCGCCCAAGCAACGGCTGTAAAGCGCTGTTTTCATTTTTTTCGTTTCAGAACGCGTTTTCGCATAGCGTAAAGAACCAATCACATCACGATATTCCAGTACACCATGCCCATTAACACCACCGCTTCCCAACCCGCTACGCCCATGATTACGGATATCATAAGCAATGATGTTATAGCCTGCATCGTGTAACACTTTATATTCTGGCAGGAAATTCACCTCGAAACCGCCAAAATTGGTCCAGGGTTCTAAGTGCCCAGGATAGCCATAACGATTACACGGCATAGGGTGGTTACAGATGATAAGTTTATTCGAGTTAGCGGGAATGAACCAACCTTCGACTGTGACACCATCGATGGCAGGGAAAAATATTTCCTCAAATTCCATACCATATTCGTTTGGCCATCTCAAAATAGGCGTACGAGTCGAGTGCGCCATTAAGTCAGCCAATCCGTTGATAAATGCATCGGATGCAGTATCGGCCGTAGCGTCATTCGTAGTCGTTGCGGTGGTGGCTGCAGAAGCACTCGCAGCCATCACCCCCGAAGAGACTGCAGCAACAATCGGAAGTGCAGCAAGAGACAGACCCGTTTTCAACATCTGTCGACGACTTTGTAAAAGGGACTGTTCCTGTACAGTTTTGGTATCGTTATTATGACGCATGTTAGTCTCCTTATTTCCTATCTAAACGTGAGTTGCCGTTAAACCATGGAGGCAATTGCCTTCTATTGTTTCGGCGGCACGAATCCTTCAGTAAGGATTACGGAACCTTCCGTCGATGCAATGCGAAATTTCTTGGCTGCGGTATATTCAGGGGAATTATAAAAGCGCTGTGCATCTGCAAGACTCGGGAATTCAGCAATGGCCATGACTGATTTTGGATGCCCTTCCACAGCGATTGCATTTAAATTAAAGACAGTCACGGTACCATTATATTTCGGTGCCAACGATCCGGCTGCATCCATATACTTCTGGAAACCAGCCTGATCTTTAATATCATAATTTGCGATCATATATCCGCGTGGTTGAATCTCTTGTGCGTGTCCCATGGCAGAAAATACCAAACTCATAGCAGCAATCGCACCGATAAAACATTTTTTCATTATATAAACTCCCCAGTGTGGTTATTGATGCGACGAAAATAGGTCGTCGGTAGTCGTAAATTGAGGAGAGAATAACCGGAAAAAATCGGCTCGATTAGAGGCAATAATTTGCATGCACTTAGAAAGGAATTTTATGAATAGGCCACAGTACGCAGATTCACAACCTAGTTAACTGAGAGTTCATACTCTACTAGCCTTTGTAGCGAAGTGTATCAATCAGAAGGGCGAAGGCTGGTGTATGTTGTTTTCTGCTGGGGTAGTAAAGATGGTAACCTGAGACAGGTGGACACCAGTCTTCCAATACTCGGATTAAACGCCCCGCAGTAATATGCTGAATAACATGGCTTTCGAAAGTGTAAACGAGACCCAATCCGCTTAGCGCCGCATCTTCCAACATTTCGTTATCGTTGATAATCAACGGCCCATTAACCCGCACCTCCAGCGCATCCCCCTCCTTCTCAAACTCCCAAGCATAAATACCGCCGCCTGAACTCTGCCGGTAGCTGATGCAGCGGTGCTCACTCAACTCACGTGGCGTCTTGGGGGTATTTCGTGCAGCAAAGTAGGACGCAGAACCAACAACGGCCATACGAATATCAGGGCTGATCTTGACTGCGATCATGTCTTTGTGCACCTGCTCTCCCATGCGAATACCAGCGTCAAACCGACCAGCAACAATATCAGTCAGACCTTCGTTAACACTGATCTCGACCATGATATCTGGGTAATCGTGTAAGAATGGAGTCAGTGCTGGCAGGAGTACCGTTCTGGCGGCATGTCGAAACGTGGTGATACGGATAGTCCCTGCGGGCTTGCCTCGCTGGGAACTGAGGGCCGCAATTTCATGGTTGATATGTTCAAATGCTGGTTTTAACGCATGGAGTAGTCGCTCCCCTGCATCCGTTAGCGATAAGCTACGGGTGGTTCGGGAGAGTAGGCGTGTATCAAGACGCTGCTCAAGCATGCGTACTGTGTAGCTCAGTGCCGACTGTGACAGTCCAAGTTTTGCAGCTGCTCGCGTAAAGCTACCCTCTTCAGCTACAGCAATAAAGACGGCAAAATCACTAAAATCACCTTTTTTCATTGAAACATCCTACCTCAGTAAGCCGACATGATGATCTACACTGAAACAAAATTTTTAGGTATATCAAATTTTGTATATTTTATTGTAAATTGTGCCATATTCTCAATTGCATTCAAAAATAAATAGGCTCATAGAAAAGACATTATAATCAATCATCTAAAAGATTGGTTTTATCTCTTTTCATTATTCTCATGATTCACTAGGTTCTGTTGAAATAGGCAATAATTAAATCAAATCTGGCAATGCGATTCCTTTTTATCACCGCATACTGTTACATCATCAGCTACTGAATATTCTCTCGTTTCAGAGCAAATCATTATCTGCCTGCAACAGGAAGTCACCCTCTTACCTTTACTTGAATTGGGTACATCTTAACCTGGCTGTCATAAATGTCAGGGGACAGTCAGGCTGGCGTTGGATTGAGGCATTTATACTGTGGAAAAACGCAGATAGGTGCAAAAATAACATGATAGAGACAGGTAACATGCGATTACTACTGGTTGAAGATGAGGAGAAAACCTCATCTTATATCTACCGAGCGCTAAGCGAACTAGGCTATATGGTCGATATAGCTGCCGACGGGATAGAAGGTTTACATCTCGCGGTTCAGTACGACTATGACGCCATAATTCTGGACGTTATGCTGCCGGGAAAAGATGGATACTCAGTACTGGAAGGATTACGCCTCCATAAACAAACACCAGTGCTAATGCTATCAGCTCGCGGCTCAGTCGATGAGCGCGTGAAAGGATTACGGCATGGGGCTGACGATTATTTGTCAAAGCCCTTTTCTTTAATTGAGCTTGTCGCTCGGATTCAGGCGCTACTGCGTCGCCGAGTCAGTGACGGTGCAGATGTCACACAGCTACATATCGATGATATGCATCTCGATCTTCTGGCAAGACGCGTAACTCGTGCAGGGCAACGTCTGGAACTGACAGCTAAAGAATTCGCGTTACTGAGCCTGCTAGCACGACATCAAGGCGAGATACTGTCGAAAATGATGATTGCCGAGCAGGTATGGGATATGAATTTCGATAGCGATGCCAATGTGGTAGAGGTGGCTGTCAAGCGACTAAGAGCCAAAGTGGACACCCCCTATACAGTGAAACTGCTCCATACCGTCAGGGGAATGGGCTATGTGTTAGAAAATCGCCCCACGCCTCAAGCTGATCAATGAGCTACACCATGACGAAACTCTCTATATCCATCCGCCTAGCGCTGATGTTCGCCTTGGCTGCTATGGTGATCGTTTCCGGCTACGCCGTCCTACTCCACAACTCTTTGCATGAATCGTTGCGTAACCAAATGCATAAAGAGTTGCAATTTCGCCACTCGCTAATCGCCCCCTATTTAACCTCGCTAACCACGCCAAAAGACTGGCAAATGATTCAGGCTAAATTCGACAATCTCATTCAAGTCGAAGGTGGGAAAGCACAATATTGGATCCTCAGTGAGGATCCCCGCTATCGCATAGGTTCCCCACTCCCAAGTGGCGTCAATTGGGCACAATTAAAAAGTGGTTTTACCAAAATGCCCGACAACGAAGATACCCGCTCATTTTACCTATTGATTACCGATATCCCCTCGCGTGATGAACGTCCAGCTCTGCGTTCCGCAGTAGCGATTGATTCCACCCCTTACTTGGGTACGCTAAACGAATTTACTCGAGTATTAATCATTATCACCGTGGTAGGTGTACTGTTAGTTGCGGTGTTGGGTTTCGTTATTGCGCGTATTGGCATGCGGCCAGTTAACTACCTAAGCAGACAGGCACATACCCTTGCCCCTGGAGACAATAGCCGTCGCCTTGATACCGTAGCTCTCCCAGTTGAACTGCAAAAACTCGCAACCTCATTCAACGGTGTTCTTGCCCGTCAGGAGGTAGCCTGGAAACAGCTAGAAAGTTTTAACGCTGATGTCGCCCACGAATTACGGACACCACTAACCAATCTTATTGGCCAAACTCAACTTGGACTATCGCGAGAGCGTACCTCCCGCGAGTGGGAGGATTTACTCCAGTCTAACCTCGAAGAACTTGAGCGAATGACCTCGATTGTCAATGACATGCTATTTCTTTCTCATGCTCAGGCTGGCCAGTTTGCGAAGCAATTAACTAAAATATCTCTACGCGAGGAAACGTTAAAAACTGCGGAATACGTGGAACCTTCCTTTGCCGAAAAAGCACTCACCCTCCGTATTGATGGTGACGTATTGGTTCAAGTCGATCGTAGACTTTTTCATCGTTCCCTCGCCAATTTATTAGAAAATAGCGCACGGCACGCTCCAGAAAACAGCGAAGTAACAGTAACAATTGAAAAGATTGGTGAGTTGGCTTATATAGCCGTCGCTAACGTAGGCGAGCCTATTGCAGATACGCATTTGAAACGTCTGTTTGAACGTTTTTATCGTGTAGACGCCTCCCGTTCGCGCAGCGATATGCATCATGGACTGGGCCTCTCGATCGTCCGCGCTATCTCGTTAATGCATCACGGGGATGTATTTGCTAAAAGCAAAGATGGCATCAATACATTCGGTTTTTCTCTATCCATTGCTCCACACGAAAAAGAGAAGTAAAAGAGATTTTACATTGTAAGCACCAACAATATAAAGGCGATAACTAATGTCATCGCCTTTATATTATACATTTTTAATAGAGATATACGAACTATCGATAAATGACTGCCACGCCATATAGTCTATTATCGCCATGGGCAGAAATAATTCTGTAAGCACTAGCCCCAGCCTTACTTGCTTTATCAGCAACTTTATTCTCCAGATCATCCAGCGTAGAAGCGCTACGCACTGAAACAACGCCAATCTTTGTTAAGCCCTCATCCGAGGTCACGCTCTTAGCAGCAAAGGCACTGGTTGAAATAGAGAGAATGACACATGCAGAAAGGATACATTTAATACGATTCATATAACCACCTTAATAAATTCACTATTCCAAGAAAACCTATTTAACGCAGCCATAATATGATCGCGTACCTGACATACGTATGACCATCCGATAACATTTTTGTCAGGAAGAAAAAATATTATTTTTTTATAAAATCGCTTATCAGTATAAATTCTGACAGCTATGTCAGCCAAATGTCAGCATCTCGACCCTATCAATGGATTACCATTAATTCATGGGGGGCGCATTCATCGCTCTTCTACCGAATACAGTTACCAAGGTAATAATGCGATCAAATTTACGAATATTGTACAACGGAGTTTACTATGAACGATAAAGCATTTAACGAGCAAAGACGTAAGTTTCTGGGTACATCCGCGCTGGTAGTCTCTGGCGTTGCAATGGGGGGAAGCATGTTGATGCCTTCTTTAGCCTCAGCTGCATCCGCAAAATCTACGGCCTCAGCTTCCCCACGTGCGACAGTAACAGTGCCTACCGTGATTGGATACGCCAACGAGAAAGGTCTTACCATCGATCGTGTTACTTATTCCAACAGAAATACACAGACAAATATCGTTGCGAATCTATTCAAACCTGCTGATTTTGATAAGAATAAAAGATACGCAGCCATTGTTGTTACTCACCCGATCGGCGGAGTAAAAGAACAAACTGCCGGCCTTTATGCCCAAAAATTGGCCGAACAGGGCTTTGTCACACTCGCGTACGATGCTTCCTATCAGGGAGAGAGCGGTGGTGAACCCTATCTGATGGAATTACCATCCGCCCGTGTGGACGACATCAGTTGTTCCATCGATTTTCTCAGCACCCTTCCCTATGTTGATGCAGATCGTATCGGTTCACTCGGTATATGCGGCGGCGGCGGATATGTATTAAACGCGGCTCAGACTGAACAACGCGTCAAAGCAGTTGCTACTGTCAGCGCCGCTGACATTGGCGATCTACGGCGAAACGGTCTTGCAAATTCCCGCACCTACGAGCAACGCATGAAACTTCTGAAAGAAGCCTCAGAGCAAAGAACTCGCGAAGCACGGGGAGAACCTATCCGCCTTACCGCAGCAGTGCCGGAATCAACAAAAGATTTCACTGACAGCACACCTGTTATGTACAAAGAGGGCTATGAATACTACCGTACAGCGCGGGCCCAACACCCGAATGCGCCAGCTCGTTCCGTGTTCTCAAGCCTTCCCGCCCAGATGGCATATTACGCATTTGAACAACTTGAAACGATTTCACCACGCCCCGCGCTGATGATCGCTGGTGACAAAGCAGATAGCCTGTATTTTAGCGAGCTTGCTTATCAGAAAACGCAGGAACCTAAGGAACTCTTCCTCGTTCCGGGGGCAAGCCATATTGATATGTATGATAAACCACAATACGTTACACCAGCTGTCACAAAGTTGACGGCCTTTTACCAAAAATATTTAGCGTAAATTGAACATTGCCACACCAGGAAAAAACCGCCCACTGTCTACACTCCAGTGGGCGCAGCACATAAGTATCAACGCAAATTCCATGCATACTATGAGGATTACTGTATGAGAAATTCCACTTTGCGACTCATTACCGTACGGTTATTTATTTTTCTGGCAATGTGCGTCAGCAGTTTAACGGCTATCGCCGCCCCACAGAGTCAGGAAGGAAAGCGTATTTTAGTAGTCTATTTTTCTCAGCCTGAAGATGTCAAGTTAGAAGGCGTTGATGGCGTGTCTGGGGCTAGCGTATTACAGAAAAATAACGAGAAACTCGGTAGCACGCAATATATTGCTCAGCTCATTCAAAAGCAAACTGGCGGAGACCTATTTCGTATCGAAACAGTGAATCCTTACCCTTTGCAGCATGACCCTTTATTACAATATGCTGAAAAAGAACAAAAAGAAAATGCACGTCCAGCAATGAAAGCAAAGATTGAAAATCTTAATAATTATGACACGGTATTTATTGGTTACCCCATTTGGTGGTACAAAATGCCGATGGTGTTATACAGCTTCTTAGAACAACACGACCTACGTGGAAAAACCATCATTCCCTTTACAACGCATGGCGGTAGCCGTTTCTCAGACTCACTTAGTGAAATTGCACGCCTTCAACCGAATGCCAAACTCATTACTCAAGGACTCACGATTTCAAGAAACGATGTGACGGATGATGAGACAGTAACAGACGTTACCAATTGGCTGGATAAGTTGCCTCAATAACAGAAATCGCAGGGTAGTAAATGAAAGCAAAATATAAATTCCAGGTCATTCAAGATACGGTGATGCTGTTAATTTTGTTATCACTGATGGGGTTTCATTTATGGGGTGAAAATATACATGAATGGCTTGGTGTTATTTTTTTCTTTATTATTTTATTGCATAACGGTTTAAATAGCCATTGGTTCCAAAAACTCTTTCAAGGGGAATATTCGGCACTCCGTTTCCTACAAGTATCGGTGAATATTCTCTTAATGTTGATTTTACTTTCCGCAATACTGAGTGGAATAATGCTATCACGGCATGTCTTACCTGACTTGCCGATCCATAGCACATCAGATCTTGTCAGGAAAATACACATGACCAGTGTACATTGGGGGCAGGTTATTATTGCCCTGCATTTAGGTTTGCATTGGAAAATGTTAGCTAATTTTTTCTGCAAGATATGGAGTATTTCACCTATTTCATTATTCGCCACAAAAATAATGCCACTTATTTTTATTGTGATATCAATATACGGCCTTTATACCTTTATTTATCGAGACATGTTGCCATATTTATTGATTCAGGTGGATTTTGCCTTCTTCAACTTTGAAGAGTCGAAAGCAATATTTTATTGGGATTTTTTTGCTGTCATCATTTTTTTCTCTTACCTGACAAGATATTTATTATGGCTATTTTTGTTTAGAGAAAAGCCTACAGGAGGATAATAATGGAAGGATATACCTTCTTGGAATATGTTACACAACAGTATTAAATCGCGAAAAAAAAGATATAATATCAAGTCACTGATTTTGTCAGTGACTTGATTTTTTACTCTAAAAAAACAGGCTTATTTTGACACATAAAACTACAAGGTCGCCAACTGCTTTTTCAATTGTTCCATATCACGGCTAACTTGCGGAGCTCTCATTACATCATAAGAGCCGAATATAGGCAGAATTTCAAAACCGCAAAATTTATAAACGGATGTGGTCGCAGAAAATAGATCCTCGAGAGAGCGCCCTGCATGCAACTTTTGATTCTTGTCGTTAAATGCTTCTTTTGGCGAATTCATTGTCAAGGATAACAGGAATTTTTTACCCTGCAATTTCCCACCGCTACCGTACTGCCTACTCGGATCATCTGATGTCCGCCCATCCCCCGATATAAAACTTTGCTGTATCATACCTGCGGTGAACACTTCATCGACATACTTTTTATAGATCCAAGGCGCTCCGAACCAGAACATCGGTGACTGAGTAATAACAATATCTGCCCAAAGATGCTTTTGCACTTCCTCATCAATATTGTAACCCTGCTCGATATAAGTTTCCCGTACCTCGTACCCCTTGTTCTTCATCTCATCCTTGATCAAGGCCGTGAACGTATTATTAAGCTTTCCCTCGCTAATACCGGGATATTTTTGATGTGCGTTGATCACAAGAACATTCTGTTTCGTGCTTTGTGGGGCAGCAACGGCACTATCTACAAAGCCAAGTAACAGTGCCGCCGCAGTTACAATGAGCCCCATATTAATGAATGTGCGGCGCTCATATCCCGCGATATTACCCACATCCTTATCTTCATCATCTTTGAACGGTGGATTACTCATTTGGATAGTTCCTATAAGAAAGAGTTAGGCTTGATCGGTAGGCATGATCCACAGCTCACTGACAGATGTATGGCGTGGTCGTGTAACCATATAAGCGACGCCTTCGGCTATATCTTCCGATTGCAGAACCTCGGTAGTCTTATAGAACGTATCGATGCTTTCGCGCATCGGCCCACTATTGTGCGAGCCTAATTCTGTATCGACACCGCCTGGTTCAAGCACACCAACTCGAACATGTTTTTTGGTGATCTCTTGGCGCAACGACTCGGTGAACCCGTTAACACCGAACTTTGTCATGTTGTAAACACCGTAATTCGCCCATGCTACACGGCCAGCAATTGAGGAGATATTTACAATATCGGCAACGCGGCGGAGGCCGTTCTCCGCAGCTTCTAACAAATGAGGCAAAGCCGCATGCGTCATATAGAGCAAACCCTTCTGGTTAATGGCGATCATACGCTCCCATTCATCAGGATCTGCACCAACAATAGGGCCGAGCAACATCAGCCCTGCATTGTTGACCAAAATATCCAGATGTCCAAATCGATCGATCACCTGTTGGACCGCCGCTTCTGCTTGTCCACGGTCAGTTATATCTGCAGGAATGGCAAATGCAGTCCCACCAACCTCTTCAATCTGTCTAACAAGCGCTTCCAACCTTTCTTGTCGGCGGGCAACCAGTGCAACTGATGCTCCCTGTGCAGCAAGAACCAAAGCAGTGGCATGACCGATTCCACTACTCGCCCCCGTCACAAGGGCGACGGTACCGTTAAGTGTTGATGTCATGAATATATCCTCAGTGAATTATGAAACAGAGCGTTAAACATCACCATGCGAAAGCGATGAAGATAGCTTGCGGTGAACATCAGCCTGATCGAGAAGCATCTGGGCCTTATTCTCAAAAGCCTGTACAGCATCAGCGCCAGCCGCAAAGCGAATGGGAGTGTCGATATTTAATTAATCGATCGTGCATCTATTGCCTAAATATTCTACTTTGCGTTTTTAATGTCGAACCAACCAGGAGTAGCGTCAATCACGTCCCACAACTTACTCGGGATATCGCTGTACGCGATTTTTGACTGGTCTAAAGCGATGTCTATTTCTTCAGAATGTCCCTTTTCTGCCAGCTCTATCCAATCGGGATTAACGACAAGAGTTTTGCCGATCGCCACAAGTGGCAAGCCAAGCTCAAGGGCCTCAGCAGCGTGATTGGGGGTTTTAATCTGCCCAGCGGCAATGACAGGGGCACGTCCATTGATGCGCTCGAGAAGTAGCATCGCTATCGTTTTGTCTTCAGCACTATCTATAGGCAAGGTTTCAAGGATATTTGTGAGTGAAACGTGAATATAGCCAATACCGTGGTTAATTAGCTCATCGATAAGTACATAGGTATCGTCAATTCTCAGTCCCTCCCTATCCGGTTCTTCCGGTGAAAGCCTGTAGCCAAGAATAAACGGTCTAGTAGCATAAGTCTTGATGGCACGTTTTACTTCCTGCACCACGGCCAGCGGGAAACGCAGGCGATTCTCAAGCGATCCGCCCCATTCATCCGTCCGGCGGTTAAATTTTGGTGAAAAGAAATTCTGAATCAGAAAACTATGAGCACCATGCAGTTCAACACCATCAAAACCGGCTTCGATGGCACGACGAGTGGCATCGCCAAAGGCCCTGATGGTCTCTTTGATCTCATCGTGCGTAAGTTGACGCGGCGTAAGCGCCGGCACGCCGAAAGGCCCAGCCTCAGTATTGACCGCGCTAGCACTGACAACATCACCGTTAGGTATCAACTCAGGTATAGCTTTGTTTCCCGCATGAAATAATTGCAAAATCATGGGCGCTCCACCGCTCTTCCCCGCGTCAGCCAACCGCTTCAAACTCGGAATAAAACGATCGTCGTAAGAAGCAAATTCATTGGTGAAACCAATACCGTTTTCCTGAACGTGAGTACAGCCGGTAATGACAAGGCCAACTCCATTTACCCTGCGACGATAGTATGTAATCTCTTCATCAGAGATGCTTCCATCGGTATTACCGGCCCACGTTGTCATGGGAGCCATCACCATACGGTTACGTAGAGTAATTCCGTTGGGGAAAACGAAGGGTTCAAATATTTTATGGAAGTTATTATTCATCGGATTACCTGTTAAAAATAGATTATTCTCGGTCCTATAATCCCACCAATTCATTTCCTCGAATGACTGTACACTGATATCATTCGTGATCATCGCCTTATTTTAAATACCACCTGATATCTGCACAGATGATAATATTTTCGCATCATATAAGTACGATAAAATACGCTGTAAAAAACCGATTATTTCCTAAATTAATAAGTCCATTCATGAAAATAGTAAATGCAGCGTAACGTTTTATAACTTAAAAAAGGGATGTTCATCCGCAGAGAGGAAGCGAATAATTACAGTGATGTGGCATGCTGGTATTCACGTATCTGATCTCTGACGTCCTCAATCAATTCTTCACGACTCTTCTGCCAATAAATACGTCCGCGACGCAGGAAGATATGGTGCACGAGATGACCGCCGTGAGCCGCCACCCGCGCCGCAAAAGCATCCGTCTCTTCTTGTTTGAATCGGCTATTACCCGTGGTAACAAGCACAACTTGTTTTCCCGTAAGATCTGTCTGCTCAACATAAGCCCAGAGAGGTGTTGCAGGGCGGAACATCCAGGTCGGTGCAACCAGAAAAATTCGCTTAACTGGCGCTAACCCGATAGATTCCACAACGATTTTGGGGAGAATTTCCTTACTTGCATCCGATACAGCATTTCTTTGCCCTGCCATATCGAGAGTATATTCAGCATATATACGAGCAATCGGGGCATTAAATGTCTGGGCAATTTCACGCGCCACAGCCTCAGAATGCCCTGAACGAGAATAGTAGACGACTGCAACGGCACGATTTGATTCCCCAGCAGGCGCATAAACAGGGCTTGGAACATAAGTCCGATCCTTTACGACCATAACGATAAAAGGGATACTCCCAACAACCAAGGCCAACACCGCTGCATAAACAAACATGCTTTTCTTCCAGCTCACCTTGCTTACCTCTATATAGGCACAGACTAACGGGTTAATCTGCGAAACTGATAGGTGATAAACCGATTTGCAACAACCAGTACACAGCAGCGTGAACGATCAGTGGAATAGTTTTGCCGCTCTACGTCGGTCTGCTTCTAAGAACATCTTATGACGACTTTTCCGAAATGTGCTCTGCTGTCAAGATGAACAAAAGCCTTCTTAGCTTCCTCAAAATCAAAAATGCGGTCGATAACTGGTTTAATACCGGCCATCTCGATCACACGCACGAGATCCTTAAATGCTTCACGGCTACCAACTGAAATATGCCGTAATGTCGCACCGCTCATAAACATATTGATGTAGTCTACGCCCGCGCCCCCAGAACTCACGAAACCAACAAGGGCTATTTCGCCGCCGGGACGGATTGCACGTAGACTTTCCGCTATTGTGCCTGGCCCACCCACTTCCACAATACGATCCACACCTTGCCCGTTAAACAAATCCCGCACACGATCTCCCCAGCGCGGTTCTTCACGGTAGTTAATAACCTGATCGGCTCCAAGCTCACGTAAACGTTTAGCTTTCTCCGTACTGGATGTCGTCGCAATAACAGAAGCGCCAGCAGCCTTAGCAAGCTGAAGCGCAAAGATAGAGACACCACCTGTTCCTTGAATCAAGACTGTATCACCACAGCGAATAGGAGAACCGTCGGTAAGTGCGCTCCATGCTGTTAATGCAGCACAAGGCAATGTAGCAGCCTCTTCATAGGAAAGATTATTTGGTATACGAACGAGTGATTCCTGGTTGACGACTTTCTGCTCAACCAGCCAACCATCAGACACACTGCCATAACCATAATGGAAGAGATTAGTCGGCATATGCCCTGCGAACCAACGAGGGTGGAACGTCCCCATTACCCGATCTCCGACGTTAAAATAATCAACCCCCTCCCCAATGGCAATAACTTCACCGGCTCCATCGCTTGTTGGGATCAATCCCTTTAAATGAGGAGCGGGATACTGACCGCGAAGGATTGCGATATCTCTAAAATTCAGTGATACAGCATGAATGCGAACTAATACCTCACCTTGTTGTGGTTGTGGGATGCTCTCCTGTTGTACATGCAGGTCATCAATACTTGTGAAATTATCTAAACGATATGCTTTCATGTAATGTTTCTCACCCTCATCCTTAAATACATAACCATACGTGGACCACACCAAAAATTATTGCCTAATATGTCACATTAATTGCCTAATCCAATCATTACTGTGATAAGGGATTTGAGAATGCTTTTTATTTTTCAGTTCGCAACTACAATGATGCCAGCGATAGCAAAGATTAAGAGAGATATTAATTTTAATAAATCGGATTTATAAATAGGATTTATAACAGAATGCAATATTCTCTATCTAGTTTTACCTTTCAAATTGAGCCAAGATGATACACATCGATTATCTACGAATAACATGATTGGTTTAACGTAAAAACTACCCGCGACATAGTAAAATGGTGAAAAATGAAAAAACGTTTATTGGGCAAAAATGGGCTGGAAGTGTCTACCTTAGGGCTAGGCTGCATGGGGTTAAACCATGCTTACGGAACAGCAATAGATAAGCAACAGGCCATCAGCCTCATCCGAAGTGCATTCGATCAAGGTGTCACCTTCTTCGATACGGCGGAGGTTTATGGACCATTCACTAATGAGGTGCTCGTCGGTGAAGCGCTTGCGCCAATCCGTGACAGCGTCGTAATTGCAACCAAATTCGGTTTCGATATTGATCAAGATACGGGCTATCGCCACGGTACACTAAACAGCCGCCCCGAACACATCAGGCTCGTTGTTGAAGCATCTTTAAAGCGACTGAAAACCGATAGCATTGATCTACTTTATCAGCATCGCGTTGATCCAAACGTACCGATAGAAGATGTCGCTGGCACAGTTAAAGATCTGGTTATTGAAGGAAAGGTCAAACATTTTGGCCTTTCTGAACCCGGGGTCCGAACAATCCGTCGCGCCCATGCTGTCTATCCTGTAGCTGCGGTTCAGAGTGAGTATTCACTGTTTTATCGGGGTGTTGAAAATGAAATATTACCAGTCCTTGAAGAACTCGGCATTGGTTTCGTTCCTTTCAGTCCATTGGGCGCAGGTTTTCTCACAGGAAAGATCGATGAGAATACGGCATTTGAAAACTCAGATTTTCGCGTTGCGGTTCCTCGTTTTTCATCTGAAGCCCGCAAAGCTAACGCCACTCTAGTGGACGTTTTAAAAACGCTTTCACAGCGTAAAGGGATAACGCCAGCCCAATTATCGCTAGCTTGGTTGCTTGCTCAAAAACCATGGATTGTTCCTATACCCGGCACTACAAAGCCACATAGGCTGGAAGAAAATCTGGGCTCGGTCAACGTTGAACTTTCTGCTGAAAACAAGATCGAAATCGATGAAGCATTATCAACAATATCAGTTGTCGGAGAACGTCTGCCAGAAAGTGGAATGAAAATGGTAGGTCTGTAAAGTCGCGGTACCTTCAAAATATAGTAAAACAATTTGGCCGCAACAGATTTTGCGGCCAAATTGTTTGTATCATGCTGAAAATACGTTTATCTCCATGCTCTCGGCGAAGAGATAATTTCAGTCCCTTCATACCCCGCGTGCCGCCAATAGGTTATTCGCCAGATCAGCAGTGCGCGACAGGGCACTCTGTAGGGAATGGGATAAAGCGTCTCCCCCCTCAGATTGATGTTCAACAGCAATGCAATGGATCTCATTGATGCCAATAAAACCCAGAGCTGTCTTTATCGCAGGGTCAAGATGATTCATATGTGCATATTCTCCCCCCGGATCCATTCCATGATCACCGCGTGAAGATAAAAGTACAACCGGTAGTGGCCGTTCAGAAAAGGCACCAGTGAAAGGATGTCCAGGAACATCGGGAGTATAAAACAGTGTCCGCCCCAACCGAACAATGTTATCTATCCACGCTTTCAGGCTAGATGGCATACCAAAATTGTACATAGGAACCCCCAGAACCAACACATCGGCCCAGAGTAATTCATCGACGAGTTCATTACTTTTTCCCAATACGCGATCGACTTCTACCGGCTCAAGACCCGAACCGAATCCAGCCTCAATCCAGGAATGGTTTATATGATCGGGTGGTTGCAGCCCCACATCACGATAACGAACGGCAGCATCAGGCTGACGTGATAACCAATACTTTACGAAATCGTGGGTCAAGCGGCGGCTGTAAGAACCATGTAAATCAATTCCGCCTAAACCCGGGCGCGCACTGGCATCAATATGCAGAATTTTTGTCATCTTTTTATCCTTTTCGATAACATTAAATATTTAGCAGGAATTCTGCTATCAGAGTATATTGAGTCAATTAATTTCTATTTATCAATAAATAATGGGTTACTGTAAGAATTGGCACAAAAGATTACTGACTAAAGAGATATTAATATTATCTCCTCGATTAACACTGCTTAATCACGAGGAGACGACATTATAGATTAAAACCAGATATATCCATTTATTTAAAATAGCTATTAATAAATTTAAGAATTGTACCGTCTAGGTTTTTTAGCTCTTTTAAAACATAACGGATGGTAATCAACCAGATATCTATTTTAGGAAAAAACATATGCCAAATGTTCTTTCAGTCTTTCGATATCTTTCTCGATCTCAGGAGCTTTCATTACATCAAAACACGAAAATGACGGCACTGGTTCGACACCGCAAAACTTGTAATTGACCGTATTGTAAGCGAACACATCATCCACCGATTTTCCGGAAAATAAGATCTGTTCTTTGTCATCAAAGGCCTCTTTCGGGGCATTCCACGTCAGCGAAAGCATGTACTGTTTACCTTGCATTTTCCCCCCCGAACCATATTGCCGACTTGGATCTTGCCGCGTTCTGCCATCATCCACCAGGAAACACTGTTGCATAAGACCAGCAGTAAAGACTTCATCGACATACTTTTTATAAATCCAAGGTGTGCTGAACCAGTACACGGGAGATTGGGTGATAATAATGTCAGCCCAAAGATGTTTTTCAACCTCTTCATTAATATCATAGCCTCGTTCTATATCGGTGAGTTTCACCGTGTAACCGCGCTTTTCCATTGCCTCTTGAATCACGCTAATTAACGCCTTGTTTAAACTCCCTGACGAAATGCCTTCATAGAACTGATGTGCGTTGATGATCAATACGTTCTTCATAATGTTTCCTGCGTTTGATTGCCTTAAGAGACGTGCGAAAGACAGCATTTGTAGGCAGATAGTATGGCTCGGTGAGTGAAACTCACGCTTGCCAGATATGATTGATTTTTTGCCTAATTCGATTAACCGCTATCAATATCGGCAATATATTTACAGAACAATGTTAGACTTTTCATTACTGAACATATCGGAAAATCTCACTAAAAGGGGAGGAGCAGATGCTAGCTCAAAACGGCAGTGAAAGATTGGCACTATTGGTAGCCAAGATGGCAACTATCGATGGTGATTACGAAACAGCAATCCCTGCACTCTCACTTTATCGCAGAAGCGCCGCCACCGCACCCATGCCTTGTATCTACGGGCTGGGGCTAGGCATTACCGTTCAAGGTGGGAAACGGGTAACTCTGGGGGATAAAATCTTCGACTATGGGCCAGGTCAATCCCTTGTCACCTCTGTCGATTTGCCGGTTGTCTCCCATGTTACCAAAGCCAGTACAGATGAGCCCTATCTGGGAATTCGTCTGAATCTGGATGCCCGGCTTATCTCCCAATTAGTGGCCGATATGGATTTTTCCCATACAGCAAAAACGTGTAGCACCAGTGCAATATCGGTAGTTGAACTTGATGAGAGCCTTTTGGAAGCCATCTGTCGGCTTATTCGACTATTGAATGACCATACGTTACTTCCTCACATCGCCCCTTTAATTCAGCAGGAGATAACCGCGCGGTTACTACACGGACAACATGGCCCAACATTGCGACATCTAGTCACACAGGGATCACCCGGGCAGCAAATTGCCAAAGTTCTGTCATGGCTGAAGCTAAATTTCACCCAGGACTTATCGATGGAGGAATTGGCCGCCAAAGCATATATGAGCCCTTCGGCCTTTCGCCAGCACTTCCGATCGCTGACAGATATGAGTCCCTTGCAATATTTAAAGAACTTGCGATTACAGGAAGCTCGACAGTTGATGATGAACGAAAGTCTTGATGCAAGCAGCGCTGCCGTTCGTGTCGGATATGAAAGCGCATCCCAGTTCAGCCGTGAATATACCCGACTGTTTGGCTCACCTCCGCTCCGAGATATGAAAAAATTAAGGAAATATTCCTCAAGCAAATAAAAATGGGGCACCCCAATGTGTAGATAGATATCAGCTACATACTAACTGACCCAAGTCGAGAGATTTTGGTGTTTAGATTATTGTCAGTTCCATCTTAATAGGACTTAGAATTTTAAGCGCCCTTGAGCCAGTAATGGCTCGAAAGCGTGACGTTTATCCTCAGAATACGGATATTTGGTTTTCAGTATCAGCGCATCACTACACTAAACAACATCAGTATATTTCAGATATAGATGTAAAATGATGATATCCAGAATGGCTTCCAAATCTTCACTGACGAGGGTCGCCTGTATTTCCTAACTCCATCATGAACTCAGCCAGCCTAAAAAAATTAAATAAGTTCCAAAAATTCGTTGAACTTGCTAATTTACACCCCTCGATGGAAAGTTAACGAAGGGGATTTTAAAATAATCAACAGCACTGTAGCCAATTTATAAAAACAGGATCACCACGTCTAGATTTATTGTGAAATAGCACATGAGCAGGCAAAAAACTCACTCATGAAATAAAAATCACAAGAAAAAATATAATTAAATAATTTATCGAAAAATACAACTATGACTATCAAAACCGATCACCTATCCGGAAATTTATTGGAGACTAACATATGCCATAAAATACTAAAAAGAGAAAGGATCTTCAGGTAATAGATTGCCGTCATATAAATGGAGATTGATCATGACAATAAAAAATAGAAAAATAAATATCACGAAAAATAATCACAACTGGATTACGATACCAGAGGCAATAGTTATAGCGACGAAGACAAGAAAATCACAATTAACAGAAGCTGACATTTATCGCTATGCTTTATATGGATACATCAACCTTTCTATCTATTTTCAATCTCAAGTAATCTTACGAGAAATAAAGTTTTCAAATGCTAAAGTAAAACTTAAAACTATAGGAAGCAACCTGATTAACCAGCTATGCATTCTAGAAAAAAACTGCTTTATCAATAATAGAAGATTAATCGTCATTACCGGAGGAGAATATATTCACTTCAAGCAAAAAGTAATTGATACCACGCTTGTCGGATATGAATACATACTAATTCAACGTTTATTGGCTAGGTCCCTCGGTATCCCACTACCGGTAGTCGGAGAAAATAATATTAACTATGGCCTTACCGTCAACATTGACGATTGCCATTTTCAAATATTTGAAAAAATCAGATATCGTGAAAGGATAAGACTGCAACTCATGAAACTCCCTAAGAATATTGCATTGCATGTTACTGAAAAAAAACCATACCAAAAAACGAATCAATACAGCCATAGTGAATATTTCCCGATTCATGATTTACCAGAAGATGCTTGTTTTGTCATCAGACAGGCCGAGTTTGACAAATTACTTAGTATACATGCCAAAAACGATATTTCCGAAACATCCTCGACGCGTATATCTACACCATTATCTAGACTGTTTTGGCTTGCCTGTAAAAATAATGAGTCTATAAGACCACTAATAAGACAACCTTATAAACTTCTATCCATCTTTGAACAGTGGGCATCAGCCGAAGGCATGACCGACCGGTTCAGCGGCGATACGTTAAAAACGGCGCTTGAACGCGGTTCTCCTACGTCCATTTAGGGCCCAGTTAAAATGAAACTACATACTTCAATCTAAAAACCCGTATTAAGGATTGTGGTGTCCGTAATGCGGGCTCATCAACTTTCCCTCCTCCCCTATCTGTGTTTTTTTACCCACTCCGGGCATATCCCATTTCTGCACTGGAGGTATTTATGACATCTCATCAGTTATTACGGCTGAAACAAGTGGAAGTAAAAACCGGACTAAAGCGCTCACAAATCTACCTGTACATGAAAGAGGGAACCTTTCCTTCTTCAATAAAGATTGGGCCTGCTAGCGTAGCCTGGCTCGAATCTGAAATTGACGGATGGATTAACCTCAAGTTAGCTAACCGCTTAACGCGTTGAAGGGAGGCGTACCTATGTTCCCCTCACTGAATTATGCAGTATTAACAAATGCCCTTGCCGCCCTCAAGGAAGGCAACTTTCGTTATTGTGAAACGTTAGGATTCACATTCGACGAATTGAATACCCTCAATCAGCTGTCCCTCGACGAACTATTCATCGTCATCCGTGCATCCACACAGTTTATGTCGTTCTCTGTCCATCACGAAACTTTACAACAGATCCTGACGTTTTCACGTGAGGAGGCACACCATCAGCAACAGATTAATCGGGCCATAAAATTGAGAGGGTCTATTGCGCTCCTGAATCACTTTTTCGGCCTCACCTCAAATGAGATCTGTACTCGTCGCCGGTTGCTGGGTGTCACCATCCCTTATGGCCGAACGCCTATCCCTGATGAAACTATCGATGCCGAAATCTGGCTGTCATGGCAAAAGAACCGTCATGAAAACCTTGATACTTCTGAAGCGCTGGAAGCGATGATGCAGGTCACTGAATCATTGTCCTCGCGGGAAAAAGGGCCTTCCCTCACCGCCGTCTGGAACCACATCACCCTTTGTGAGAAAGAAGCACTGAACAGGAGGACATCGCATGCCAGATGAGATAGACCGTGATCAGGAGTTTAATGAGCAGCGTCTGGAGGAAATGATTGAACAGAGTCGTTTCAAACCAGCAACCACGCCCTCATTACATTATTGCCGATTGTGCGGTGAACCCATTTCCGAAAAGCGGAGGGAAACTCTTCCGGGCGTGACAACCTGCACAGAATGCCAAACCATTCTTGAACGTCGCTAATACTGATAATATGAAAATACACGTGCAGAAACGTTATATTATCTGCACGTTTTCATTATTTTAATAAATCATTATGCATATTGTGGAGTGGTAATATGCAAAGTTATTTAGATAAGACCTTACAATCAGCTGCGAGCGAAAAACGGACCATCACCAGCAATCAGTAACATTTTTCTTATCTGAACATATCGATCACTACATCAGTCAGGCGGCTGGCAGGATGGTCATCTAAACAGTGGTGACCTTTGACGATTGCGACATCCAGTACTGGTAATTTTGGCAGTTTCTCGCTATTGATGATTTTCATACCCTCCGGAACACTGCACTGAGTAAGAATGGCTAAAGCAAGCCCACTTTTGGCAACAGCTATCTGGCCTGCAATGTACGGACTGTTGTACATAATTCGGCATCCCTGCGTCACCTGTTCAAGACTGCTTATGATTTTTTTTCTGGCCTCACTACCGAATTCATACATTGCTACAGGCAGCGGGGCATCATCGATCGCGTCCTCGGGAAAATAGCCGACCCATACAAGCGGTTCGTGGGACAGAAAATGACCTCGGTCTGGGACGTCGCGGGTAATGATGGCCACATCCAGCGTCCCGGCATCAATTTTGGGCAACAGCAAAGATGAAGGTTCACATAACAGGTTAAGCTCAACAGCAGGATAATGTTGTGAGAAGAACGTGAGAATCTCAGACAGATATGCGGAGGCGTAATCATCAGGTATGCCAAAGCTGACCTTACCGCAAAGTTCAGAACGCCTTATTGCAGATTTCGTCTGAGAATGAAGAAGAAGTAGTTTTTCTGCATAGCTTAGTAACTCGTACCCGGCAGTTGTTAATGAAAGTTTCTTCGAATCCCGGCTGAATAATCTGACGGCAAGAACATCCTCAAGTTTGCGAATATGCATGCTGATAGCGGACTGAGAGCGACAAAGCTGTTCTGCAGCAACTGTCATTGAGCCCTTTTTAACCACAGTAAGGAAGGTTCGCAACCATTGGATTTCCAAATCTCCATCGTTCATAAATGCCTTACCTATCTGTTTATCGAATGGTTAGTTGCCAAATTATTCGTTTTTTTGCGGAATCATTCAATGTTAATTTGGCACTAGGAGGTAGTACCATTGGAAAAAATTAAATTATCTGCCGGTGTTCATCTTTGCACCATGCTGTTCGGCTTATCGGCTGTTCTCGCTAAACAACTTACTGTTTCTGCATCGTCCATTGTTGCTGGGCGAGCCTTTTTTGCGACCCTCACGCTACTGCTTGTATTGGTTTGTACCAGATCATATACCCTCAATAGTCTGACGCGAAAAGATTGGTTTCATTACCTGATGAATGGTGTACTGCTTGCCTTACACTGGGTGTGTTTTTTCACCGGGGTTGAACGAGGAGGTGTTGCTGTTGGCACACTTGGATTCGCCTGTTTTCCTATCTTTGTTTCAGTATTTGGATGGTGCATTTTCCGTTCATATGTCGGATGGCGTGATGTGCTGGCAATGTTTCTGATTGCAGCCGGACTTATTGTTATTTCTCCGAATATCGTGGTAGGAGGAAGCGACCGCAATGCGCTGCTCTGGGCACTAGCGGCCGGGGCCTCCTATGCCATTATTGTTCTGTATAATAACCATGCGAAAACGAGTGGAACCCCTCTGCAGTCATCCTTTATTCAGTGTATGTTTTGCGCCATAGTGGTAACCCCAATGGGCGCAGGAGGGATTATGCAGGCGGATTTTTCATCCCTTCTTCACATCATCTTTATTGGCGTGGTTTGCACTGGAGTGGCTTACAGCATGCTGACGTATGTTCTACGTTATGTGGATGCAGGAAAAGCTGCGGTTATTATATCTCTTGAACCTGTTTGGGCGATTACGTTCAGTATCGTGTGGTTTGGCACTGCGCCAGATACCAGAACATTACTTGGCGGTAGCGTGATAGTTGTAGCCGTCATTGTAAGTGCACTGCCCCAACGTGGCAGAACCACTTGATTTATCGAACATGTTAATAATATGAGAAACGGCTTTTGGTAACGATCTTTTTCTGAATAAAGCTATTAAGGCCGTTTTCTGATTTCGCCGACTACGGCTTCTTTTCAAAAATCCATTTACCTGTTTACCTGATTAGTTTTGTCCATGACGTACAACAGTTCCTGATCAAATTTAAGTTGAGACAACCCACCCGTACAAATAATTAACACACTATTTATTTTATCTCTCATTCCCATTTTGATTTTAGCATTCCCCTCCTAACACTGATATCGCACGCTAATCGCGTCACCTTCCACTGACGAGCTTGATGGACGTTTATTCGTCCGGGCCGAGTATTGCTCTTTAACAATGTGAGTCGGGCTGTCACACAACCACAATTCAGGGTGCCGCTGAATGTTCTCGCTGACCCGTTAAAACCGGAATGCAGAATCGGGATGTGACCCGTTTATTTCATTCGTTGTCATTCTGATGAGAGGATAATTCATGAGAAAACCCATCTACCACGTATTTGTCACCCAGGAAGTCCCGCCTGATATGCAGGGCGAAAAAAACACCTACTGGACAAGGGTTGGTGTGGCATTTGCCCATAATGGCAAACCCGGCCTGAATATTGTCCTGACACCCGGTATTGCGGTTTCCGGCAAACTGGTCCTGCTTGAGCCACGGGAGGATAGCAATCTTCCACAGAGTGCGGAACCCGGCGAAACGGCGCTTTAACCCTTCTTTATTACTCCTTACTCCGCAGCGTGCCGGGTCGACTGACTGACACACTGCCTTCAATTCCGAGGCCATCATGCTTTCCACCACTGCCTTTCTGGCGGCGGCCATGCAGTGTGCCGCCAGCATTCATCCGTCCACTGCACTCGACGTGGCACGGGTGGAATCCGGTTTTAACCCTTATGCCATCGCCGAAATTATTCCGAAGGCCACTCGCTCCCTCGGAGATAACAATGTTATCTCCCATCAGCCCGCCAGCCGGGAAAAAGCTGAGCATATTATTCGCCGCCTTATGGCACAGGGACGCCGTTACTCTGTGGGGCTGATGCAAATCACCAGCACCAATTTCCATCATTACGGCGTGACGGCCTCTGACCTGCTTGATCCCTGCACCAATTTGTCCGTTTTTGAACGCATTCTCAGCGACTGCTACCAACGTGGCGGTTCCCTGAAAAGGGCGCTGAGCTGCTATTACTCCGGCAATTTCCGTACCGGACAACAACCTGAAGCGGCATTTTCCGGGACCAGCTACGTGCAGCGGATAGGTTATGTTTCGGCATCTCCCCGTTATGCCGTACCGGGCACCCGCGCGGATAAATCCACAACGCCGACTCCCCTCGAAGCCATCCCTGTTGATAAGCCATCCCCTCCCCGTCTGATCTGGCCGGGGACCGTTGTTCGGGGCGTCCCCGCAAAACTCCGTCAGGGGAAAACCGCCATCGCACAAACCTCCGCGCCGTCAGTGCGCCGGAGCCTCTCCCAGTCACCCCGTGAGGAAGAATAATGATACTTTTTCGCAAGCTAAAGACCGCTGTCAGTGCTGTTTCCGCAGGTGTGCTCATGGTTTTTTCTACTACCCCGGCGTTTGCCGATGGTTTCACTCGCGCAAACACCGTGATGGAGAAAGTCTCCACCGGTCTTCATGGTCTGGCGGCCATCACCATCACCGTGGCCGTGATCTGGGTGGGTTACAAGACGCTCTGGAAAGGCGAAAGCCTGTCCCAGTGCGCCTACATCATTATTGGCGGGATCCTGATTGGTGGAGGCAGTGAGATCGGCGCACTGCTGATGAGCTGAGAGGTCATCTATGGCAAAGCTGCTCAAAGCAATGAAGCGCCCGGCGGCACTGTGGGGAGTGCCGATGGTGCCCCTGCTGGGTGTCACCGGTATCACCATCATCGCCGCTGTCTGGACTTCCGTCGCTTTCCTTGCCCTGCTCCCGGTTGAATTTCTGGTAATGAAGTCTGTCACCCGGAATGAACCCATGCGGTTCAGCCTGATTGCCGTCTGGCTCAGGGCAAGAGGAAAACCGGCAGCAAACCGGCTGTTTGGCGCAACAGTATTTATGCCCGTCAAGCATGATGCTGTTGATATCACGGAGTTTCTCAACGCCATGAAACTGAATCAATGTGCCACGCTCAGGAAGTACATTCCGTATTCATCGCATATTCATCAGCATGTTGTTCGCTCACCACACAGTGATCTCTACTGCACCTGGGAACTGACGGGGACCCCGTTCGATTGCGAATCAGAAGAAACCCTCAATATTGACCGCAACCAGCTGCACGGACTCATCCGCTCATTCGAGGGGATGCCGGTCACCTTTTATATCCATAATGTGCGGGAGCCGTTTACCGATTCGCTGCATAAGACATCCGACAACCCTTACGCCGATGAAATCAGCCGTCTGTATTATGCCTCGCTGGCGGCGGACCCATTTCGCCGTAACCGCCTGTTCCTGACCGTCTGTTACCGTCCATTTGTCAGTCTGGAAAAAGCCGGGCGCAGACGCATGAATGACGGCAAGAAACTGAAAGAGCTTGACGCTGCACTGCGGGAAATGCTGGAAATCAAAGAATCGCTCGATACCGCACTGTCACGCTACGCCGCACGTCCTCTTGGCACGTTTACCGAAGATCACGCGGTATTCTCCTCCCAGTTATCCTTTTATGAGTACCTGTTGACGCACCAGTGGCGCAGGGTACGCGTCACCCGCGCTCCGGCGTATTCAATGATGGGGTCGGCGGCGCTGTTCTTTTCTGGCGAGTCCGGGCAGATAAACCACGCCAGCGGCACACAGTATTTCCGGGGGCTGGAGGTGAAGGAGTTCCCGGAGGAGACCGCGACAGGGATGATGGACTCGCTGCTGTACGCCCCCTGCGATTATATAATTACACAGTCGTACACCTGCATGTCACGTGAAGAAGCCCGCAAGGCCATCAAACGTACCCGACGTCTGTTAATGAGTTCAGATGACGATGCAGTGTCACAGCGACTGGATCTGGATGTGGCGCTCGACCTGCTGACCTCGGGGAAAATCGCCTATGGAAAACACCATTTCTCCATCATGGTGTTTTCCCGCTCGCTGGACAGCCTGGTGGCCGATACCAGTGAAATCAGCAATGCCCTGAACAACCTCGGCATTACACCGGTTCCCGCCGCGCTTTCTCTTTCAGCTGCGTATATGGCACAACTGCCCGGCAATTATCACCTGCGACCCCGGAAGGGAGAGCTGAGCAGTCAGAACTTTGTTGAGCTGGCCGCACTGCACAATTTCTATCCCGGAAAGCGCGATAACGCGCCCTGGGGGGATGCGATGGCCTTGCTGCGCACCCCGTCAGGGGATGGCTACTATCTGAACCTGCATAACACGCTGGCGGACAAGGACGAGTTCAACGAGAAGAACCCGGCCAGTACCTGCATTCTCGGCACCAACGGTTCGGGTAAAACCATGCTGATGACGTTCCTTGAAAACATGCAGCAGAAATACGGCCGTACGGACAGTTTTTCTCCTGATGCAAAAACCAAACGACTGACCACCGTTTATCTGGACAAAGATCGGGGCGCGGAAATGAATATCCGGGCGCTGGGAGGTCGTTACTATCGCATCACGCATGGCGACCCCACGGGTTGGAACCCGTTTTCGCTGTTGCCCACCAAACGCAATATCAGTTTCATCAGTCAGTTGATGAAACTGCTGTGTACACGTAACGGCGCGACCATCACGCCCCGTGATGAACGCCGCCTGAATGACGCCGTGATGGCGGTGATGAGTAATGAACCACAATATCGCATCTATGGGATCACCCGTTTACTGGAGAATTTACCTGAGCCTGCCACCCGGGAGGCACAGGAGAATGGCCTGAGTATTCGCCTGTCGCAGTGGGCGCAGGGTGGCGAGTTTGGTTGGGTGTTTGATAACGCCTCAGACACTTTCGATATCAGCCGTTGCGATAACTTTGGCATTGACGGCACAGAGTTTCTCGATGATGCCAATGTCTGTGCGCCGATCTCCTTTTACCTGCTGTATCGCATCACCACGCTGCTCGACGGAAGACGACTGGTTATCTTCATGGATGAGTTCTGGAAATGGCTGCGGGATCCGATCTTTAAGGATTTCGCCTATAACCGACTGAAAACCATCCGTAAACTCAACGGGATGCTGGTTGTGGGCACCCAGTCCCCGGCGGAGATCATCAGAGATGAGATTGCGCCCGCCGTTATTGAGCAGTGCGGCACGCAGATCCTGGCAGCCAACCCCAGTGCCGACCGGGCGCACTATGTTGACGGGATGAAGTTTGAACCGGAAGTGTTCGATGTGGTGAAAAACCTGGATCCGCAGGCCCGCCAGTATGTGGTAGTGAAAAATCAGTTCAGGCGTGGCGACACAAAACGTTTTGCTGCACGCGTGACGCTCGACCTCTCCGGTGTCGGCAGATACACCCGAGTGATGAGCGGCAGCGCCGATAACCTCGAAATCTTTGATTCCCTGTACCGTGAAGGGATGCAGCCCCATGAATGGCTGGAACCCTACCTGGCTCAGGCACTCTGATAACCCAAAGGAGATCCATGATGAAAAGGCGTTTTCATGCCCTGATTTTCGCGTGCGTCATTGCCAGCCCGCTGGCACATGCCGGTATTCCTGTCCTTGTTGATGCTGACCCGCTGCGTGAGCTCGAATGGCTGAAAGAAACGCAGCGCTGGATGCAGACCGCGCAACATTATCAAAGCCAGATCCAGGCCTATAAAAATCAGTTAGCGACGGCCACCGGCGTCCGGGATGTTGCAGACTTTGTGGATCAGGCGAAGAGTCTGAAATCGGATCTGGAAAAAATGCGCAAACCCGGCCAGACACTCAATGACCTGCTACTTTCCGGCGGCACCTCAGGACAGTTCGATGCGCTGTACGCGAAGTACCGGGTTTTCGATACCTGCAATGCCGAACAGTCAGGACGCTATGCTGATACCTGCAAACAGCTGGTCATCAATAAGGCGATCCAGCTTGAGCAGACTGACGAGATCCAGGATCAGGTCAGCCAGACGCTGGGCGAGATTAACGGCCTCTCGAACCGTATCGCACTATCCAAAGACTCAAAGGAGTCTCAGGACCTTGCCAACAGTATTCAGCTAAAATCAGTGATGCTGAACACGCTCACTGACCAGTGGGAAATGAGCGTGAAGGCAGCAGAAAAGCGCGAAAAAGTCCTTGAAGATGTGCGTATTAAACAGTGGAATCAGCAACAGTTAACTTCGCCAACCCCTGATTTAAACGGCTAAAGGAGTCTCACATGCGTTTATTAACCCTCTCTTTCCTGTCCTTATTACTCATCATCAGTGGCTGCAAAGAAGAAGCCAAAACCACTCAGTGGTACAAAGATCATCCCGATGAGCTAAAAGCAGTGTATGAAAAATGCCAGAAAACCGGCGATGCCTCAGATAACTGTAAAAACGCCAATGAAGCCCATTATCAAATTCAGCAGTTAAATGCCCCCACTCCCGACCTGAACTCATAGTGAGGTTAATATGCCCGGTGGTGTATTTATCGGTGTTGAAAAACACCTGATAGGAGGAGTTACTGACGCCACAAAGGGACTGATGATGTCATACTCCTCCATGATGGTGGGGCTGGCGGCAACGTCAGCCACGCTCTATATCATGTGGCGTGGATACCAGATCCTGGCAGGTAAGTTGTCCACACCAATGGAGGATGTCACGTGGGACATCATGAGGATGGCAATCATCCTGTCTTTTGTGGCAAATGTCAGCGGTTATCTCGATGGGGTGATAGATGCCATTAATGGCCTGAAGGAGGGATTTTCCGGCAGCGATAATATCTGGCAGTTACTGGATAGCTTATGGGGTAAAGCGAAGGTATTGGGTAAAACGTTACACGACATGGATAACTCAACCTATGTAAAAGATGAGGGTATGACGGCTCAATTTTATGTCTGGCTCGGCATATTCGTTTTAATGATTATCACCGCCTTTATTTCGATGATCGCGGAAGTCATGGTTTTACTGCTGAGTATTACCGCCCCCGTGTTTATCTTTTGTCTGCTGTATGGCTTTTTACGCCCCATGTTTAACAACTGGCTGCAGAATGTTTTCGCCGCCATATTAACGGTTCTGTTTTCTGCGTTGTCGCTACGTATTGTCGTTAATTATTTAAACTCGCGGTTAGATATTGCAACACAACTGTCTGCACAATCCAACATTGTAGAGCTAGGCGCACAGGTCTGTCTGGCCGGTGTCTGTGCTGCAATACTGGTCTACCTCTCCGCAAAACTGGCCAGCGCGCTGGCCGGGGCCAGTGCAACCGTGTCCATGCAGGGGCTGGCGGCGGTGGGTATCGGCGCGGCGGCGTTTGGTGCCGGGAAAGTGGCAGCAGGAGCCGGTAAGCAGACTACCCGCACCCTTCAGGATAATATCCAGGGCTGGAGGGATGCCAGTGCGGGTAAACCCGGCAGCGGTCCGGGATACAGCGCAGCTCAGGCACGTAAGAATGCGATTGAGCAGATGATTGCCCGCAACGAAGCCCGAAGACTGGCGCGATCAAGAGAAACGGCCGTTCAGAAATTCCATCGTTAAACCTGTCATCCCTGCTGAAATACTCCCGTTAATCCCTCCGACGAAAACATAACCCTGTTTTCATCTCACTAAGGAAACACCCCATGAAACGCTTGATTGCGCTGGTTTTGCTGTGCGCGCTTTTCGGCTGCACGCAATCTTCCCGTCCCCCAGCTTTTGGTGGTCAAGGCATCCCGGTGAACACCCCTCAGATAATGGCGGAGTTAAACAGTCATGAGTGAACAGACCCTCATTGCGGATTCCCGCACCTTTGAACAGCAGATGATTGAGCGGGACAAACGTGCCACAAAAGCCGGGTTTATGGTGGGCGGTGCGGGCCTGCTCACCGCCGTAATGGCGCTTACCGCCGTGGTGCTGATGCTGCCCCTGAAACAGACGGTCGTTGAACTGTACACTGTGGATAATCATACCGGACGAGTCGAGCACGTCACCCGTGCATCGAAAACCAGTCTGACGGCGGAGGCGGCTTATCAGAAGGCGATGACGTCCGGTTACGTCAGGCTGCGTGAACGCTATGTTTACCCTTCTCTGCAGGACGATTACGCCACGGTACAGGTTTATAACAGCCCTCAGGTCAACGATGACTATCTGGCGCTGTATGCCGGAAAAGATGCCCCGGACAAGGTGTACCAGAATGGGACAAATACCGTACGGATCGACATTCTGTCAAACCAGATCACCTCAGGCACGGATCCCGATAAAGTTGCCACCCTCCGTTACAAAAAGACCATCCGCCGCCTCGCAGACAACAGCACCCGCACCGAATACTGGGATGCCCGCCTGACATTTCACTCCGACCCCGGCAGAGAAATGAGCGATACGGAGCGGGAGGTTAACCCGTTCGGTTTTACCGTGACCAGTTGGCAGGCAGACCGTGAAATCCGGGGAGGTGAATAATGAAAAGCATCACTCTTATCCCGCTGGCGCTCATGATGTGTGGCACGGCATGGTGCGCGGCCATCCCGCAGGCCAGCCGCTATGATGCCCGCGTTCAGCAGGTTGTCTATAACCCACTGAACGTTACTGTCGTCAGCACCCGGCCCGGCTTCATGACCACGCTGGTCTTTGACAGCGACGAAGCGGTTATCAGCGCCAGACCCGGTTTTGAAGAAGCGTGGGAAGCCACACCGGACGCCAACCGGGTCAACGTCCGCCCGGTGGCGCTCGTTCAGGGCGCGCCCGGCGCGGACGGTAACACCACGCAGGTGGTGATCCCCCCTAACAGCCAGGACTGGCATACCAACCTGCTGATCGTCACCACCCGTCGGCTCTACAACGTCGAGCTGAACGTCATCGATGATAAGTCACCGCAGCAGCCCGCTTTCCAGGTGAGTTACCGTTATCCGGGTGAAGCACAGGAAAAGGCCAGCCGTGAGACAGCGGCCAGAATGCGGGAGCAGGAGCAAAAACAGCAGCAGGCTGACATTCAGCAGGCCCTGAATGCCGCACAGACGCCACGCAACTGGGACTACCTCAAATATCCGGGGCGCGACAGCACCCGTATCGTGCCGGATTTCGCGTATGACGATGGCCGCTTTACGTTCGTGGGCTTCTCCCCGGCCAAATCTATTCCCTCCGTGACAAAGGAGCTGAACGGCCAGGAGCATGTGGTTAACAGCAGTATCCGCAGAAAAGGCAACTTCACCGTATTGGTTATTCAGGAGGTCACGCCCCGTCTGGTCCTGCGTTCCGGTAACGCCGTGGTCGGTCTGGAAAATCGTGGTTTCGGTAAGGTCCAGGCCGCTGATGGTGCCACGGTTTCACCGTATGTCGAACGGGTGGAAAAGCCCGCAACCCATTGACAACTTAGGAGTCATGCAGATGAACGATGAACACCCGCATCCGGTGCCTGATGGCTCAGTGCCTTCTCCGGCACAACGAGATAATGATATTGCCACGCTGGAGCGCGAGGCCCGAGCAAGGCGGGAAACGGCGCTTCTCACCGCGCAGGACGATGAAGAGGACGATCCGCTACAACCCGCCGTCAACAAACTGAAAAAGCGCAGGCGCGGGAAAGCCACCGCGTTTCTGGCGATCGCCGCCGTTGCGCTGATTGCGCTGGCATGGGCGGGCAACTGGGTATACCGCAATCTGCTCTGGCAACCCGGTGAAGAGAAGCGGCAGGATGCTAAGCCACAGCCGAACAGGAGCGATTACCGGCAGCGTACCGATCTGGGTACGCAAGATACCGGAGCCGAAGCATCGGAACCGGCAGAAAACAGCCCGCACATGACGACAGCCCCGGAGCCTGAGATGCCGCCTCAACTTGATAAAGCCCATTTTTTGGTTCGGCGCGATGGTTCAGCCGCTGCGGCCCAAAACCCGGTACGGACCCGGCAGCAGGAGATGTCGCAGGCAACCTCTGACATGCAACAGTCAGGAACGTCATCCACTGATCAGCAAAACACCACCGCGCCACCACCGGAACCCTCCCCTGCAGCAGTTCGGCGTATTCCTTACAATCCGGACCTGTACGTCCCGGAAAATACCGCTATTCCCTGCTCACTGGATTACCGCTTTGTTTCGGATCGGGCGGGGGAAATCCGCTGCACGATCGCCGACGATATCTGGAGTGCCAGCGGTAATACCAAACTGATTGAAAAAGGGACCACCGCAACGGGCATTTACCAGACGGGTGCGGAAACCGGGATGACGCACGGACAGGGACGCGCCTTTCTCATCATCACAAAGCTGCGTACTCGCCAGCCCCCTTATCTTGATATTCCGCTGGTCGATACCCGCGCTGCCGGAGGGCTCGGCGAGGCTGGCGTTGACGGCTGGATCGACACGCATTTCAGGGAGCGATTCGGCGGCGCATTACTGGTTGGTATGATCCCTGATATTGGGGCATGGGCATCCAACAGCGTCGGTCAGAAAGATCGTAATACGGACTATACCGAAAACAGTCGTCAGGCGATGGCAGATATGGCGCGAACCACGCTGGAAAACAGCATCAATATCCCACCGACCCTCTACAAAAATCAGGGTGAGATCATCAATCTGATCACTGGACAGGATATTGATTTTTCCGGCATCTATACGCTGAGGATGAAGAGTGAATAATCGAAAATTTCTGTTTGGCGTCACCGCGACAGACGTCATCGTTAGGGACGATTACAACAATGCCGTAGTCAACGACGTAATGTCACATCTTAGCGGGATCAGGAGAATAGTCATGACATGTTATCGTGCCGGGGGCGCATTGACAGAGCTCATGATTGACTCAGGAGAAGGACAAACTTTCTGCCTCACCATCTGTGAAGGTCCTCTGGATGCACCACCTGTTTCCTCAGACGATATCCGGCTGGCACATAAGCAGATATCGCTGCCTGACGTCACCGATATTATCATTCTTGTGACGACATTAGCCCGCTATGCCGGACTATCCCCATCCTTCTCCGTTGATGGAGAATCATCTGCCTTGCTGGAGTTCAGCTCGTAGTAAATCGCCAGTTGACGCAGCTTTGATATTTCAAGGTTGATAACGCTTTTTCCTGCGCTATTTTCCCGTTCAGAAACAACCGGGTTGAGCAGAAACACACGGAAATATCTGACGTTCTCTGTGTCCAGAATTTCATCGATATAATGACCAAACCGGCCTTTCGCCATCAGATCTTTACTGACGTACAGGCGAACAGGTTTACCCTCATGTTTATCAAAGAAATTAAAAAGAAAACCCCGTCCATACCGATGCATTAGCGTCCCGCCACCATAGATGACGCCCGCGTACGGGTTAGTCAATCCTCGCTGAATATGCGTTATATATTCATGAAGATAGACCTGATTGTGGTGCATGATCCTGAGTCTCAACGCCCTGAACTCATCCTGAGGCAGCGTTTCTTTCGCTTCCTGCCATGTGTCGATAAGTCGCTGAAGCTGGTTAGTTCGCGTATAGCGGCTCCAACGGGGCTCTTCACCTGTACCGGGCTTATCATCATCCCCGTCAGGTTTTTTTACATATGCAGGAGTAGCAAGCTTAGCGGGATCGGCTGGCTCACCATCAGGATCATCAATTGAAGGATCAAAGCAGTTGATATAGTCCGTCAGCTTTTGCTTGGCTTTTCTTTCCGTGAAATCAGCTTCTGATTCGTCCGGACGTCTGTCCTGATCGGCATCTTCGGTGAACTCGACCCATTCACATCCGAACCTGTGAGGATGGGGTGAACGGAAGTGTGCGGCCTTGAATTTTTCACCATCTTCAGCTTTGACGTGATAGTTAACGCCACTGATGGTGACATTACAGTTGCGATCGCTACAGGAAAAAGTGAACCGCTTTCTTTCTTCCGGCTTTCTGGAAAAAAATTCCGTTCGCGCTTCATCAATAGACAAGCAGCGCCCCAGCTCATGGCAATAAGCGAACAGTACCTTCGTCTTCGACATGCTCCCTCCACACATTTATCCGATCCAAGGATATCACATGAAAAACATCTCTCTCGACCGCTATAAGCAGCGATTTTTTGGCGATTTTCTGGATCGCCGAGGACTGACAGAGATCGCCGTCAACCGCCCGGGTGAGCTATTCACCAAAATTGATGGCATCTGGGAACAGCATACTGTCCCGCTGGATTATGAGGGCTGCTACAACTTTGCCAGATGCCTAGCGAAGCATCACGGCGACAATATCGAAGATATCAAGCCGGGGCTGTCAGCCACGCTGGAATCCGGCGAACGTTGTCAGGTTATTGTACCCCCGGCCTGCGAGCGTAACACGGTGTCCATAACCCTGCGTAAACCCTCACAGGTGCAAATCCCGCATCAGGACTATATCGCCGCCGGGTTTTATAACCGGGTGACGGGCACGGAAAAAACGCAGACGCACGATCAGGAATTACTGGCTTTATATGACGCAAAAGACATTCCGCGCTTTATGGAGAAATGTGTGGAATACGGTAAAACCATTGCGGTGGCCGGGGAAACCAGTACCGGGAAAACCACCTATATGAAGATGCTGATTGATTATATCCCTCCTCATCTGCGTATTACGACCATTGAAGATAACCCGGAAATCACCCTATTTATCCATAAAAACTACGTCCACCTTTTTTATCCGTCGGAATCGGCAGATGAAAAAGGGTCAATTGTGACGCCCGCCAGCCTGCTGCGCTGGAATTACCGTATGAATCCCGACCGCATACTATTAACCGAAGTGCGTGGCGGTGAGGCCTGGGATTTTCTCAAGATAACCGGCTCCGGCCATGAAGGCAGTATGACCTCTATCCATGCCGGTTCAGCAATGGAAGCGGTAGACGGGTTTATTACCCGCTGTTATGAAAACCCGCAATGCGCCCGACTCCCTTACACCTTTATGTTACGCAAGGTACTGGACAGTCTGGACGTTATCGTGAGTATCGACCTGGACGGTAATGTGCGCCGGATGAATGATATTTATTTCCGGCCACTGCACCGCAGCGCCTTTTTTGAGGAGATGAAAGCATGATGAAGGTTATCAATATGCTGCTATTTTCGCTGGTACTTTCCGGCTGTTCTTCACCCCCGCCACCGGTTCCTGTTGAATGGGATAAACCGGGCCAGTCAGTCAATACCGGTTTACCGCAATGGCGAGACAACCCGGTTATCATTCCTTCTCCGGTGGTTAACGATAAATGGTTATTATCCATTCACGCACGGAATTTTAATGAGACACGTTGGACGCCCGCCGTATTTTACGCGGTCGCCCACTTTGCGCGTATTGTTGTTGCTGCACCATCAGGTTCGGCCTTCTTTAAGGCAAAAAGCTTGCTTCACCAGCATGGTTCAAAAGGCGTTATTGAATATCAGCCTGTCTCTGACTGCCTGACATGCAGCGACACCCGTATTTATTTCTCGCATTAAATACTTCCGCCCCTCTTAAACTCACCTTACCGTAAGGACGTCATCATGAAATATTCCGTTATTGCGGCGGCAGTGCTGTGCATTACTGCCGGGACGCCTGTTTATTCTTTCGCTGCTGACCCGTGCGAAGTGGTGCTTTGTATGTACGGTAAAGCAACCGGAAACAGTGGAGGAAGCGAATGCCGTTCTGCGGAGCGTGCTTTCTTCAATATCATTAAAAAGAATAAACACGTTTTTTTACCCAACCACACACTGAATGCCAGAAAAGATTTTCTGGGGGAATGCGCCAGTGCTGACCCGGAGGCGGTGAATAAAATCCTGTCCAGGTTTGGCAGGGCCAGAGGGTAATACAACACTGGCCGTTATCTTAATATACTTTCTGCATGGAGAAACAAAAGTGGATAAAGAAAACCTGTTTATTTCCAATATTCACTCAACGCATCACGACAGAATATCTGTCACGTGTATCTATGATTCTCTGTCAAAAAAAGCACATCAGGGATGCGGGCTTTATTACGAAATATTTGAGAGCAGATTTATCGGTTTATTGCGACATCATTTATCACAGCTTAATGAATCGGACGCAGAGAAGCTCAGGCGGTATGCCGAAAGTCAGGGAACGAAAATCGATGATGAAACGTACCATGCGGCATTAAACGCTGAACGGGAATGCCTAGCTGAAATAGCCCGCGAACAGATGTGAATCACAAACATTGATAATGTATCGAATGACGCCACAGACTGACAGACGGCGGGTTTCAGGCGTGCTTATTTCTGGCTTCAATTTCGGAGAAATTGTTAAGCCGTAAAATAAGCACGTGGAGCGCGGACAGGAAATTCAATTTCGCAGAAATTGCTAATTTTCAGGCACCGCGCCCACCTGCGAACATTCGCCCAAAGCGAATTGAGCAGGCCGGGGGGAGCCGAATAAATTTCGCCGCCCCAGCGAGCGAAAAGCTGTCGCCCACGACAGCGGTTTATTTGGGGGGCTTGCCCCGCACACCGTCAAGCCAGGTGATATTTCCCGCCCCAGCGGGGAATATCACCGATCAGGCGCGACCAACCCCTTTAAAGCAGCGTTCCCGTTTTTTGGAGCTTGCGAGAAAAAACAGGCGAAACGCGCGTCTTAAAGGGGTTGGTCGCGCGTAGCGGGCGACGGTGTGCCGCCGTTGACGTTGGGGGTTTTGGCGCGGCGTCCAGCCGGAACATTACCCCCATGTGACATTACATAAGGGCGTCCAGCCAGCATGTACTGGCGCACGCCGTTTCGTGCAGGGAAGCATGCTTCCCTGCACATGGCCGCAACGCGGCCACCTTCTTTGCCCCTGACGTTCGCCCCATCAGTTCGCCCGACACCGCGGGGAGAACTGATGGGGCGATGTCATGGGGCGAATAGCTGACGAAGGAGGCACCGTGATTTTGAATAAGCTGGCCGCTTCACTGTCGCCGATAGTGAACGGGATGCTGGCACTGCTCGCTTTTATGCAACAGCAACAACTGATGCTGGCATTATTAGCGGGACTGACGATGCCGTTTTTCGCGTCGATGAAAAGCGATGAACGACAGAAAGCCCCGTTATGGAAAAAGCTGATTATCGCTTTTTCCATGCTGTGTTTTTTCTCTGGCACACTAGCCCCGGTCATTATCGGCTTTTTTCAGTGGCTGTATAAGACCAGACTCACCAGCGATAATACGGTACTGGCCTGGTCAGTACGGATTGCTTTCACTGTAACCGGGATGATTTTTCATATTATGTTTCGCCGGGTATTCACGCCGAAACTGGACAGGATAAAGAAAAGCCTTGTAAAAAAAACCACACTTGAACGGAAACTGCGCACTGATGTCCGCACCGTAAAATCACTGCTGCCGAAAACTCTGCATTATAACCCGCTGGATTATATCGACCTGAATAAAGGCATTTTTACTGGCATGGGCAGGGCAAATGAACCGATTTATCTCCCGTTAAAAGACTGGCAGAAACAACACGCGGATATTATCGGTACCACCGGAGCCGGTAAAGGGGTTGCCGCTGGTATTTTGCTTTATCAAAGTATTCTGGCCGGTGAAGGTGTGTTTGTTATGGACCCCAAGGATGATGAATGGGCACCGCATCTTTACCGGAAATCCTGCGAGGATGCAGGAAAACCCTTTGCCTTAATTGACCTGCGAAAACAGCAATACCAGTTAAACCTGATTGAAGATATCACGCCCAATGAACTGGAAGAATTGTTTGTTGCCGGTTTCAGCCTGGCAGAAAAAGGGCAGGAATCGGACTTCTATCGTATTGATGACCGAAAAGCCGCCCGTATGGCCGCGCAATTTGTCAGTGATAACCCATCGGCAACTCTCCGTGATGTTTATAACGGTGATTACGTTCAGGGTATTGCCGAAAAAATCAAAGCGTTCTTTGGGAAGATTGAGGAACTGGCGTTACTCAATGCCATTAACTCACCGGAGGGTTTTTCACTCAAAAAAATATTTGATAAAGGTGGCTGCTGTTATGTTATCGGTTCCATGCGAAACAGCAAAATTATTACAGCCCAGCGCATGTTACTGGTTCGCCTGTACCAGTTAGCAGAAAGGCGCGACCGTGTAACAGACGTACCGCGCCCCATTGCTATTTATCTTTCCGAACTGAAATACCTTTTATCCAGGCCAGCACTGGAGGGATTAGGTGCGGCGCGGGATAAAGGCGTACATATTATTATGGATCACCAGTCCATTGCCGATTTAAAAGACTGCCCGGCAGATTTAAAAGGCGAGGCGGTTGTCGGCGCTGTGGTAGAAAATGCAAAATTCAAGCTGGTTTACCGGGTTATGGACCCGGATACGGCGGAATGGGTGGCAAGAATGTCAGGCACGATTCTGGTGGATGACGAACTCCGTAAAGCTAAAACGGATAATATGCTGACGGAGACCATCGACAGTGAGCGCACAATCCGCCAGGCCGAACGTTTCTTTATTGACAGCAATATGATCCTGAACCTGCCCGATTTTGTCAGCTTTATCTTTACGACAAAAACGCTACCTTCTGCCTCACTGATCTCGCCGATAAAGGTCAGAAAGCGTCAGCTAAAAATCTTTTCGGTTTCCCCTGATATTGCCGCAGCGGCAGCCCCAGTGAAGATCATGCTGGATTTTTGCGAGGATGATAAACCAGCCATGTCGGATGTGATGACAACACACCCGGCTCTTTCCATCGACGAAAACGAAGTAAAACCGGTAAAGCCGAAACCTGATGATGAAGAACACCTCTCCCCGCTTGATTTTTAAGGAGCACTTATGCTGATTTCGACATATCAAGAGCGCCAGACACGCAACAGAGAAAAAATAAAACAACTGCTGAATTTTCTGAAAGAAGAAACCTACAGTGATTTTAAAACGCTGATGATGTTATTTGGTTTCCGGGATCATAAGTCGCTTTATTCGCTGCTGGCAAAAACAGAGCAAATGGGGTTAATCCAGAAGCATGTGCTTGAATCACGGACAATGAATATTTCATTATGGGGGATCACCAGCGACGGGCTGGCGGTGGTGTTAACCCCGAATGATAAAATCTTTCCTGCGCGGTTTGAACCGTCCAGAATTACCGGCTGGACGCTGGAGCACCATCTTGATAATCAGGCCGCCAGGCTTATTCTGGAGAAGAAAGGCGCTTCGGGATGGATTAACTGCGACCGAGCCAGCTTTCTCAGCCAGTATCAGGTAAAACATCGCCCGGACGGATTACTGACGCTGCCCGACGGTAACGTTATTGCCATTGAAACCGAGCGTCGCCTGAAAACCCGAGCCCGATACCAGTCGATTATTGCCAGCCACCTTCTGGCCCGAACCCGTAAACAGTGGATTTATGTTTTTTATGTCATGCCTGACTCACAGAAAAAGCAGGCGCTTGAGCTGCTGTTTGATAGCATCAGGCATGTCATCATCAACCATCAACACGTCCCGCTGGAAGAACGTCACCGTCGGGTGTTTCGCATTTATACCCTTGATGAACTGAAACGCCTGTCACTAGACAGCTATACGTAAGATTTTACTCAGGACATCGTGATGTCCCCACCGGCCTGGCGGCAACACTCGCCAGGCCGGGCGATTATTTTATCCCACAACCAGACACAGACTGTTCGGTACTCGCTGTGCTGCGTTCCGCCTCACTCTGCGTCTTGCTGCGTTGCCGGTAAATCTCATGTAATCGCATTCCCTTGCGGTTGTCTGGCTCCGTCCTCAGAGTTTATCCATCAGATAACGATGCGCTTTAGAGGCTGCGCTGGCCGCTTTGAAAATATAGCGCTTGTCGTTTTTCAGCGCTTTCAGCCAGGAAGCAATGTAGCTTTCATGTTGTACCTCTCCCTCAATCCCCAGATCCGCCATCAAAAAAGCACTTCCCAGTTCCGCCACCAATTCTTCCTCTGCATAATCCGCACTGCCAAACTTCCCTTTCATTTCACGGTTCAGCCGTTTTTTACCCCCGCTCCAGTGGACAAGCTCATGCAGGCCGGTAGCGTAGAAGTTAGCCGCATCCGAAAACAGATGGCGCTCCGGTAGACAGACTTCATCTGTTGATGGACTGAAAAAAGCATTTTGTCCTTTCTCAATGATGTTTGCGCCGCTCTTCCTGAACAGGTTTTCAGCCAGTGGCAACGGGTCAAAGGTTGCTTCCGGGCTGACGGTTTCCGTTGTCAGGGCCAGGCCGTCGATTTGCTGAACGTTAAACACGGTGAAGGTTTTCAGCATCGGGATATGTTCAACTTCTCCGGCGTCGTTTTCCTTCTCCAGTGTGGTGTAGAAAATGGCTGTTGTGCCACGTTCACGCGTGCGAACCTGTCCACCTGCAGCCTGTGCCTGTTTGTAGGTCAACCAGCGTGAATCGCTAAACCCCTGTTTTGATGCACTACTCCACAGCAACATGATATTCATGCCACTGTAGGCTACGCCGGTGGCGTAATTTGAAGGCAGACCAGACATGCCAGAGACACGCTGCCACGGGCAGGACCAGGGTTTAACACCGGCTTCCAGCGCTGCAATGATGTTGTCGGTAACGGTCTGATAAATATCCTTTCTGGTTCTAGAAAATTTCGTTTTTGAGGAGCCTGACGGGTCCAGCGGGGATACGCTGGTCGCCGCTGCGGTGTTAGGGGCGCTTGTCCGGGTGGTATGCAGGGAAATCGTCATGGTTTTTTCTCCGTCAGTGTGTGATTTTCGTCTTCGTATCGCCTGACGGTTCGCTTTCCCGACATCGTTCTGGCCAGCAAGGGCGCAGCATGCGTGCTATTTACCCTTGCGGGACGGGTTGTGTTGGGAAACGATTAACCGGAAGCAGATATGGAGAACGGAAAGCGCACAGGAGAAAAACCTGCCCCTGCATAGGCGGGCGTAGCGCCCCTTGCTCCGCAGTGGTGAAATGGGTTTAGAAAGTACTAGCTAGCTATTTAGGGTGCTGCTCACAGCCAAGCACTCTACATTTCGGACACAGCCCAACGCATTAAGCTTTTTTCAAAATCAGTCAGTTGAAGGCGTTCTACTCTGGGAGCCAGGGCCCGAAGTTTCGCCAGCAGGTCGTTCAAATGCTCCGATGGCAAGATAAGATTCTTGATCTGGGTCGAGATCTGAGTGGGAATTCCGTATTCGTCCAACGCAGTGAGTAGCGGGTCAAGGAACATATTTTCAAGCTGCTCAGCAAAGAAGCTGAAATCGCCCGGCTCAATCCCTTCTTTCGCCAGCACGTCGGCCTGAATTTTATTTACGGCCATGATGTCCCGAGGCAATCTGAAGCACACCATGTTTCTGATGAATTTCAGGCGTAGATTGATCGCTTCACTAGGTGTATGTTCCTGTCGCCGATTATCTACCGCATCTCTTAGGTATGCAGGCAGGTTTTTCTGAATTCGGAGCGCATTGATGTGCCACACCAATTGCGAGCTGGACGATATCCCATAGTCCATCAGGTTACCACCCTCCAGGCTGTAGACCAGCTCACATAGGTAATTGAGCTGGTTTGGCTCAGGGATGCCTTTCCAGTCCAGAAGTTTGTTGCTGAGCGGCAGGTCACGAATTATCGTTTCTGCTACCTCGACTTGCCGCTCAATCGGAACGTGCCGGTTCTCGGTTAGGGTTGTCGGCGACAGTACCGGGTTGGCGTATGCATCTTGAAGCCGACCACGTGAAATATCAGTAAGGTATTCGTTCTCCAGTTGCATAAGGAGCCCCATCGGGGAGTTTTCATCCTGATGCCCGATGGGGTACTCGACTGTGAGGCCCTGCTCAAGCGGAGGCACTTCGAGCATGAATACTTTGCCAATAAAGTACTTATTCATGCGGCCAGCACGACCGGAAATATTCTTGTAAGTGAAGTAATCGAACGTTGAGTTTTTCAGACGACGGTCGTAAATGATCACATTCTCTGCCGACGTGTTGACGCCTTCGATCATCGTAGATGTACAGATGATTCGCTTGATGGTGCCCTCGTTGAACAACTTGACGATGTACTGCTGCAGTGCACGCGGCACTCCTCCATGGTGAATTCCGATACCCAGAGAGATTGCCTTGGCAACGTTCCATTCAGGGTGGTAGTGCTTAGAGATCCATTCGGCGATTTCCTGCGTCTCCGGTACTGGCGTCAGTCCAGCTTCCTGAATCAAATATTCGGCGACCCTGTTCGCACTAGGTGGTGCCTGGCAGTAGATTAGGGTGGGCGAGTTCAGAGTTGTGACCAACTCAAGCAATTTTTCCTTTCGCTCTTCGGAACGCATCTCCAGATTGAAATTCTGGATGTCGACCGCGACAGTACTGTAGTCGGATGGGATGAAGTGGTATTCGTAATCATCCAAACCAGAGATCTTTTGGATGTGCGGTCCGAGCATGTAGAACTGAGCTCCAGTCTTTGCAAGCTTGTGGAAAGCCAAACTTAGATCTACAGCGCGTGTACTTTCATCTGTTATGTTACCCAAGTCGATTTTGTAGAACTCGTCCAAGACGAAGAATTCAACATCAGCAAGATCAGGTCGCTGGATGACTCGCTCCTGGGTGAGAAGGTAGACATTGGTTGTGTCGGGCACTGCTTCCTGACTAGGATGCGTGATCAGGTTGAAGTCCTTAAAGCGCTTGACTAGGCGACGACGGGTCTCGTCGATCAGCGCAATGGTCGGAACGATCACTACCATCTTTTTGAATCGTCGCTGTGCCAACACAGCATCAATGATGAGGCTTTTTCCGACGCTTGTAGAAGCACTGAGCACCACGTTTCGGCCTTGCATGATCAAGCTGAAAACATGGGCCTGCAAATGATGAAACACCATGCCCTGTTCTACCCCCTCAACCCTGTGAGCTTCGTAAGCCAAGCGGTCAGAAAGCGCCATGGTACTGAGGTGAGGCGTGATGTAGGGGAATAGTCCGACAGCTCGTACCATGTTAAGCAGAAGCGATTGTTCGACTGAGTCGAAAAGCTTAAATTTGTCGAGAGCTCGAATTACCAAATCGCGTCCCTCCCATTCTGAACTACTTCTGTTGACGATGGTGTTGATGGCGAGCAGCACATCGACCGTTGATGCTCTCTCTTCACCGAGTTTCGCCAGATTATACTTGATCGTTTCGTAGTTCATGACCGCATCGTTCCTTAAGATATCCACGAAAGAGTGACCTGCTTGGAATATCTTCATCCTCGTGTACCTTCTGCTCTGCAAATCGCAGAGCAGGTGTCAGTTATGCCTGTAACTCTTCCAGTTTTTCGCAGCGGGCGTTGAAAGCCTTAGTCAGATGCTCGATGCTTTCCATTGGCACCAGAAAGACTATCACCTTCATTTGTTTGATGTTCTCCGGCAGTTTCGAGGTGAACGTGCTAAAGTGGGTCTCGATCTCTGTCTTGAGGTTGTCTACGTAATCAGCGAGCCAGCCTGACGAAAGCGCTTCACTGTCGTAGGTTAACAAAATGGGGAAACAGAGGATATTCAGCATGTCATCGACCGGCGAATTACGATGTAGAGCCTGGTTGAAGGCATCTGCTTTTGGCTGGTGATGTAAGGGTTCGCGTAGAGAAATAATGATTTCACGTTCTGCCGACAGCACCGTTTCTGAGATCGTTTCGTCAAGGATTGCGCGGATATGCTCCATCGTTGTATCCAGGTCGTTTGCTTTGATCAGGCGAGCAAGACCTAACCATAACTGATCTTCCTGACCAGGTATCTGAACGACGTGAGCGTTGCCAAACTCCGAAAGCTTGTCGGCGGATTTGTAGAAGACTTTGCACGCAACGGGCTCGCTATTTTGGCGACTGCGCAGGATCGAATGGAGAATCAGTTCCGCGATGAGCCTGTCGCGCGGAAGCTCACTGTCGCTAAAGGTACTGATTGACCGTGCCAAGGTTGCTTCGGCATTATGCGCAAGGATATTTACAATTTCGCTGGCCTTGAGGGAAAATTCTGGTAACCATTCGATGAGATGCTTTGCAAAATGTTCATGCCGCCATTTCTTAAGCGCATAGCGCACGTCAAAACCAGAAAATGAGTGCAACAAGCCCTCTTTAGTGTTGGCGTGAAATTCATTCAAGAACGGATCCGGACGCTTTTTATAAGGTTTTGATGTGGCCATTGACTTATCATCAGCCTCGTCTAATAACTTCTTGAGGTAAGCCAGCGTCTCATCTCGGAGGATGATCTTGGATGCTACAGTTGTCTTCACGCTGGCCGTGGCCGCCTTGTCAGCAATTTCTAAGAATTCATCGTAAATTGCCTGCAGTTGTGTGAAGTTAGGGCGATTTCCAAGCCTCTCCGCAAGCTGGGACAAAGCCTTTATATTAACGGCCTCCAGCGCCTCGATATCGCCGTACACTTGCCAGACAAAGTTTTCTGCCCAGTACAAGAAGTCTCGTTTTTGAGGCGAGACAACCGTTTTAAACTTCTTGCGCAGTGCTACGCCTCGGGCCGTAGTTATATCAGGCAAAACTCGTGTATCTATCTCTTTTTTGAATCCTTCTAGAACTTTTGCGACGTCCCGCTTTGTCACAATTCGAAAGCGGGCAAAGCCGGGACGCACGTCGCATTTCAGCGATTTATGCAGCAGAGAAGAATTGGCCTTGGTGCCATCTAATGCTGTTATCTCTTTCAAGTTCCATTTGCTGTCACTTTCGGTAGTCTTGACCTGAATGTATTCGTTTATGAGCTGCCCCGCACATTGGAATACAGCCACGATATCATCCGCTGTCTCGCACTCCACTTGGGAGTAGTTGCTATCCCAGAGCATCTTGAAGATGAAACTGACGGCTACGTGATCTTGATACTTGAAGCCTTGCCTTGCCGCAGGCCCTCCTGCATCGGATAAGCTAGTAATACTCATCATGACATCCTTGCATTGCGAGAAGATTTGCAGAAATCGGACATCAGCTCAGCCAATCAAGACAATACATGCGAAACTTGCTAATACCTCAGCGCTATGCTTAATAGCAGTTATTGGCAGGTAATCTGCTATATTTATTGTCACTTTATGCTGTTCTCTAAAGTCCAGGGTAAAAGCAATATTTCGATTGAATCACCCACAATAGTGAACACAGTTCAACCGTTTTGGCCGAAAGCAATCATTTATACAAATGGATAATAGACGAAATAAATCCTTGCGTCTCCGCTTTGCAGATCGTGCTGCTCTAGGTTCGCTGTCTACTCATCCATAAGAGGATTGGCTATCGCCATACTTCCACATCCATGACGCCTACCGACCGGCTTCCAGACCCGAGTCTGCGCGCTTGCGCTTGCCGTGAAGCTCAGCACACAGAAACGACCATTGACATATCCAGCCATCTTTCCTGACCCAATCACCTTGTTCGTGATTATAACCCGTAGCTGCGGGCCATCAAGGTGCGCCAAGCCATGTCCTCAGATGTGCGTATATGCCACACCTACCTGCCGCTTTTACCCTTGCAGCTTCTTTTGCTGCCGCATTCCTTTGACTGTCTTCCTGTTGATTGAACTCGCATCATGAAGCAAGCTACCTCATATAGCGCAAGGTCTGTTGTGAGCGAACAGCGTATGTTGAATTGTGAGCGGTTTACGTGACTTATCCGCGCCCGCAATCCCCGGAAGCATCCCTGCAGCCAGGTGGAGCATGAGAGAGGAGGCCAGCCACTGTATTATTTTTTTACATTTTTATTCAGATTCCCCTGATACAGGAATGCCCGATTCCTGTCTGTGGGTACGTCGTGGCGACGTATGAAGAAAAACGGCTCCAGTGAGGAGCCGTTAGCATGGTATGAGCGGGTTATGACAGATTCCCGGCGTAAACCTGTGTTTGGCCACCGTCGATGGTCAGATTAATGCCGTTGATAAAGCTGCTGGCATCAGAGGCCAGGAACACGACGCCGTCCCCGATCTCATCAGCACGGCCAACACGTCCGACTGGGATTTCAGCGGCACATTTACTTGCGAAGGCTTCAACCTGCTCTGGGGTCATACCCTGTATGGTTTCATAGCCTTCAGTCGGGATAGCCCCAGGACTAATCACATTCACGCGGATATTGCGTGACTTGAGCTCAGTGGTCCAGACTCGTGCCATGCCGATAACTGCCGCTTTGGACGCGGCGTAAGTAGTGTATTCTGGCAGACCAATAAAGGCGGTCATGGAGGACGTCAGAATGATTGATCCGCCAGCATTCATAATGGGCAGCATGGCCTGAACGGTGAATAACTGCCCCTTAAGGTTGACGTTCAGCATGTTGTCGAAAAATTCTTCACTCACCTCCTCCAGTTTCTTGCCAATGCAATAGCCGGCATTAGAGAAAATGATGTCCAGATGACCTTTTTCCTGCTGAATGACAGAGGCGACATTTACCATCTCCTCTTTACGGGAGACATCGGCAACGATGGCGCGGGCGTTCGGGCCAATCTGTTTAATCGCCTCATTCAGGACATTCTGACGGCGACCCACGATATAGACAAAAGCCCCTTCTTCAGCCAGACGCTTTGCGCCACCTAGACCGAGTCCCGTTCCGCCGCCCGTTACCAGTGCCACCTTACCTTTTAACGTTTGAACCGACATAGATTTTCCTTTGTTTGCATTATAGGCTGCTTACGCGACCGTCTGCACGACGCTCATGCAGGAGAGATCGATGGTGCCTTTAATTTTCTCTCCGAGCGCCAGGTGATCAGGGTCGTTCATGTAACGCGCCCAGTCCTCCGGGGTGTCAAACTCGGCAATCAACACCACTGCCTGGGTTTCTGACCAGTCGAGTGTCTTTTCAACGCTGAAGGCTTTGATCCACGGGACGATGGTAGGTAGATGGCGAAGGATGTCCACTACAGCAGATAGCTCGGCCTCAGTCTTACCCGGATATGTTTTGCCGATGAAAATATGTTTCAGCATTCGAGGCTCCTCAGGCATTTTTCAGCGTGGACATGTCAATAGAGAACCGATATTTAACGTCACCATTTTCCAGGCGGACATAAGCGTCGTTAATCTCCTGAATCCCGATGACCTCCACATCCGATGTGATGTTGTGCTGACCGCAGAAGTCGAGCATTTCCTGTGTTTCAGCAATCCCGCCAATCAGTGAGCCGGACAAGCTACGGCCACCAAAAATAAGGCTGTAGGCTGAGATATCGATTTTGTCAGCAGAAGCACCAACCAGCGTCAGGTTGCCTTCCGGTTGCAGCAGGTTGAGGTAAACATTCAGATCGTGCGGGGCGGACACGGTATCGAGAATAAAATCAAACGTACCGACGTGTGCCTGCATCTCTTCGGGGTTGCGCGACACCACCACTTCGTGGGCACCTACACGGAGTGCATCTTCTTTTTTGGATGGGGACGTGGTGAAAAGAATCACATGTGCGCCCAGAGCGCGGGCAAATTTCACGCCCATATGACCAAGCCCGCCCAGACCCACGATGCCAACTTTCTGACCAGCCTTTACACCCCAGCGACGGACGGGCGAATACGCAGTGATACCCGCACATACCAGCGGTGCAACACCTGCCAGGTCGAGATTTTCCGGTACCTGAAGGACAAAATGCTCATCCACCACAATGCTTTCGGCATAACCTCCGTAGGTCACCGGTGCAGTACCGTGATTATCCGGTGAGTTATATGTCAGCACTTTGGTGGGGGAATACTGCTCGCGATTTGCTTTACAGTGAGGACAGGTCGGATTGGCATCGACCAGGCAACCCACTGCGACAATATCGCCAGCCTTGTGTTTTGTCACCGCCGCGCCCACCGAGATAACCCGACCCACAATTTCATGACCCGGAACAATCGGGTAGATGGTTGGCATAGCGCTGCCGAACTCATCACGCACATGGTGAATATCAGAGTGGCAAACCCCGCAGAAAAGAATATCAATCTGGACATCGTGCTCATTTGGGTCACGACGCGGGATTGATAGCGGTGCAAGTGGGGATATTGCGGATGCGGCCGCATAAGCTTTGGTTACGTACATTCTTTGCTCCCGGTTGATCCCGGCCAAAGGTGCCGGGAAGTGTAGGTACTATAGGGAGTCAATTATCAAGTGAATAGATAGAAAATCATTGAAGCTGTTGCAAGTATAGATTGATAATGATGTCAGTTATCCTGATCGGGAAAGGCATCATGCTGACAAAAGACATTCGCGCATTAGACATATTAGCGAAAGCTGTGGAGCTGGGCAGTCTACGCCAGGCAGCTATCTCAAAAGGGGTGACATCACAGGCCGCCAGCCAGGCACTCGCTCAACTTGAAGAATCATTAGGTGTGCGCCTTCTGCACCGAACAACACGCAGCCTCTCTCTGACAGAGGAGGGCAAGCAACTGTTGGAAGCCACACAACCGGCACTGGCGGTACTAGACCGCGCCTTTGCGCGTGCACGGCAGGTAAAAGACGAAATTTCAGGTCCGTTGCGTATTATTGGTCCCCGCTCGGCCTTCCCCCCGGTTTTATGGCCAGTCATTGACGAATACTGTCGTCGATACCCGGACATTCAGCCAGAAGTTCAGCTTGATGATAACGTGGGGGACTGGGTTCTTGATCGCGTGGATGTGGGGTTTCGGTTTGGTTCTCAGCCTACAGAGGGACTTATCGCACGCCCGTTGTTTCGCGCGCAACTGATTATTTGTGCTTCACCGGCATACCTGCGCACACACGGTGTACCCCGTTCGCTGGAGGAGCTGGCGTACCATCGTTGTAGCGTTTTTCGCCATCCGGGAACGGATGCAATATTTCCCTGGTACGTAAATATTGGGGGAGAAATCCAGACACGAGAGTTTCCACCAACCGTGGCAACAAACAGCACAGACATAGAAGCTGAGGCCACGCTTACCGGGCAGGTTATTGCACAGCTCTCATCATTGTCCTCAGCTGCGCTGATACGTGAAGGCCGTCTTGTGCCCTTACTGACGGAGCATGTGGCCAGCCACCTTCATCTGTACGCTTACTACGGGAGTCGCAAAGCGCAGCCACTGAGGGTCAGAAAATTTATCGAGCTCGCCGTTGAACGACTGACGGACAACCGGGAACTGACTCTGACGACAGATGAACTGCAGATGTATTCTGCTGAATGGCTGAACCAGTGAGCAATATGTACGGAAAAGGCCTGTGTGAATTAAGCCGGGATTCAGATTCAGAACCCAGTCAGGTATGTCCGCTTCTGGCTCAGGCTGTGTGAAAACTCTGATTGCTGACAGAAGGTCACGCGTTTAGACGATTTCTTAGAAAATTTGCATAGAAATATGATGCAGATTTTACGTAAAAGCGCTGGCGTCGGCCTCTTTTGCGTCTATGTCCCAAGCTTAAATCGTTTTCACACAGCCTGGACACAGAGCAGACAACCCTTGTAGATATGACCATAGTAACGATCATCAAATGCATGAGACCGCTCAAATCAGTTTATATAACCGCTTCGATTGGTGGTCATTCTGGTGGTCTTGACAGGAAGGTAATTATTATTTAGGTTAAGTATCAGCCAGTTATTGGCAAAGGCGATCCCAGTCAGAGGAGCCAAATTCAACGCCTTGCAATTCATAAAGAACTGCGAGGCGTTTTTTTTTGTATGGCCCGACACCCCGCTATGTCATCGCCATGCTGTCATATCAGCGTTATCACCGCGGATGAATTAATCGGGTATAAAGTCAGATCATTATTAATGATCAGCCAGGTAGACCGTGATAATCAGCCCATGTTAATTAATTAACCTCAACTATCTATCCACAATAAAAAACCAGTGTGACAATCAATTATTGTTATTTTCCTGTTGCTATTTTATTCTTTACTTAGAATAAAATTTGATACAAAAGTCAATAAACCGGCACGAGAATAATACCTGTACAGACTTATATTCCCTCCCCTATACTCGCGATAACACGCTACCAGCCAGCCGATATTGACTATCACAGCCTTATGCAAAAAGAGCGGTAAGACATCCTACCTTCAGTGCCGTGCACGCATCGGGTAAGGAATAATAGGCAATGAAAGCCAGCTAAGAGGTTATTTTCCACACCACTATTAATTACCGTAATAAATCACAAGGATGAAATTACACCAGAGAATTCTGGTGCACACAGGAGGGAGTCATGAGGATATTTTTATCCACGCTGGGATCTGCCGGAGATGTTTATCCATTCATTATAATAGGTGAAGCATTAAAGAATGCCGGACTGGAAGTTTACCTTTGTACCAATCCTTATTTTGAAAAAACGGCAAAAGAAAGAGGATTGCAGTTTATCCCGGTTGGTAGCAGTGAGGAATATTTACGTGCCGTTAACTCACAGCGCTTATGGAATCAAAAATCCGCATTCAATGAAATGGTGATGTATATGAATGCCCAACAGCAAGCCGCTTATGATGCGCTGGAACCGTGGGTCGACAGTACCTCGGTCATCCTCACCTCGCTTTGGTCGTTCTCCGCCAAAATGTTCAGCGAAACCCGTGGCTGCTGCGTTATCCCGGTACGCGTCACGCCATCAACATTCATTTCCAGCTACGATCCTCCCTATCACCGCCAACTGGCCTGGGGCCGTCGGTTACCGATTCGCCTGCGCCGCCTGTTTTTGCATCTCGCCGAGAAATACCTGATTGACAGAACACTGGCGCCTTCTATCAATCGCTTTAGAAATCAACTGCAATTACCGCATATCGAACGCGTACTGACATCCTGGGCGCATCGTACTGACTCGACGTTACTGTGCTTGTTTCCGGAGTGGTTCGCCTCTCCCTTACCAGACTGGCCGCCTCATATCCGCCAGGTAGGGTTTCCGTTGTTTAACCTACTGGATAATCAGCAAGATGACTCTCTGGCACAGTTCATCGCACATCGGCCGACCGTAATGTTTATGCCGAGCTGGGCGCTCAGTAGCAAACAGGCATTGATGGTTTCTCTGGTAAAAAAAATTCGTCGACGTGGTTATCAATGTTTAATCGTTGGCAAGCCCAATGATGACTTAGCAAACGATACCGGTATTCGTATCGAACGCCATGTCAATCTGAACCACTACTTGCATCGGTGTGCGGCCATTATCCATCACGGCGGTATCGGTACGATGGCGCAATCCTTCGCCGCCGGAATCCCTCAATTGGTGATTCCCAGTGCCTTTGATCAGTTCGATAACGCACGTCGGGTGACGGCCATGAAGTGTGGTACCTGGCTTAAAGACAACGAGATCGACAGGTTCGAGGATACGTTATGCCAGCTACTGGACGACCCCGAGATTGCCGAAAATTGCCAGCGCATTCGCCAGCAATGCCTTCCTGGGCCGGTTATCGGTGAGCAAATCGTCACAACGGTATGCGATGCCTATGCCAGGCATACCGCAAAATCCCATTCATCCCCAGGTTAATCCCTCTTCGGGTCATGCTCTACTGATACACCTTCGGACTTACACCTCATCAGGCGAAGACATCACAAATCGATAACATTCCTGATGATTTTCCGTGTATTGCATGCCGTCACAGCTACACTGAAAACGGCATGGTGTCAGAGCTAAAGTGGCACGCGGCATGCATTACAGAGACACAATCACAACGGTACGTAAAGACAACAACATCAATCCGGTTACAAGGGGGTTTTATGGCATCGGGAAAATGGCTGCTACCGTTAAGTCTGACGGCGTTACTGGTCAGCGGTGCAGTCCACGCGGTTTCCATACCGGCAGTGGAAGCGAAAAACGGTATGGTGGTCACCTCACAGTACCTCGCATCACAAGTTGGTGTCGATATTCTGAAAATGGGGGGGAACGCCATTGATGCGGCGGTAGCGGTCGGTTATGCGCAGGCCGTCGTCAATCCCTGCTGCGGCAACATCGGCGGCGGTGGGTTTATGACAATCCATCTGGCGGATGGTCAGGATACGTTTATTAATTTCCGTGAAACAGCGCCTGCCGCCGCTTCCGCCAATATGTATCTGGATGCGAACGGCAACGTTAAAAAGGATGCCAGTCTGTATGGCTATCTGGCAGCGGGTGTTCCCGGTACGGTACTGGGGCTGGAAACGGCCCGCGAAAAATACGGCAAGCTGACCCGCGCGCAGGTCATGGCACCGGCTATCAAACTGGCGCGAGAAGGTTTTGTTTTGACACGCGGCGATACCGATATCCTCGACACGACTGTCAAACGGTTTAAACAAGACCCCGAATCTGCACGCATTTTTCTGCGCCCGGACGGCTCCGCCTTACAACCGGGCGACCGACTGGTACAGACTGACTTAGCCAACACATTACAGGCGATATCCGACAAAGGCCCTGATGCGTTCTACCACGGCACCCTTCCTCAGGTTATCGAAGAGGCGGCGAAAAAAGGGGGTGGTATTCTGACAGCGGCTGATTTCGCCAACTATCGGGTGACAGAAACCAAACCTATCACCTGTAGCTATCGCGGTTATCAGTTCATCTCATCACCACCGCCCAGCTCCGGTGGGATCACGATGTGTGAAACGCTCAATATTCTCGAAGGCTACGACCTTAAGAGTATGGGATTTAACTCAGCGCAAGCTATCCATGTGATGACCGAAGCCATGCGACACGCTTACATGGACCGCAACACCTATCTGGGTGACCCGGCATTCGTTAAAAACCCCACGGAGCGGCTGTTGAGCAAAGACTATGCGGCTCAAATCCGCAAAAAAATCGACGAGACCAACGCCACGCCGTCTGAACAGGTCAAACCCGGCATGGAACCGCATGAAAAACCGGAAACCACCCATTACTCGATCGTCGATAATCTGGGGAATGCCGTCTCTACCACTTATACGGTGAACGGTCGCTTCGGTGCGGTCGTTATCGCGCCCGGCACGGGTTTCTTCCTGAACGACGAGATGGATGACTTCACCGTCAAAGTCGGTGAGAAGAACCTGTATGGTCTGGTACAAGGAGAACGCAACGCCATTGCCCCGGGTAAACGCCCGCTGTCGTCAATGAGCCCGTCACTGGTGACCAAAGACGGCAAAATCTTCCTGGTACTGGGTTCACCGGGAGGGTCGCGGATTATCAGCATTACGCTGCAAAGCGCGCTGAATATTCTTGATTTTAGCATGCTGCCGCAAGAAGCGGTGGATGCACCACGCATCCACCACCAGTGGTTACCCGATGAGGTGTACTACGAACAACGTGGTCTGTCTGCCGATACCCTCAAGCTGCTAAAAGAACGCGGCTATAAGATGGTGGAACAGACCCCCTGGGGCGCCACCGAGCTTATCATGGTCGGTCTGCCCGGTGTGGAAGGGGTCATCCCTGCTAACTCCGGCAACGACTCAGCCGTGTCTGGCAAGGTTCGTGAAGGGTATCTGTACGGCGCCAACGATTCACGCCGACCCGCCGGCGCCGCTATCGGTTACTGATAACTCGGTAACCACGCTTGTTCTGTAGCTTGTTCTGCACTACGGGTGTCCGGTACCACGCCGGGCGCCCGCTCCGAGAGTCGAAATACCCCTACGGCCTGCACCAGTTCTTCTGCCTGACCACTCAAACTTCCCGCTGCTGCCGCCATCTCTTCAACCAGCGCCGCGTTTTGCTGGGTAGTACGCTCCATGCTCACCACCGCCTCGCCAATCTGCGATACGCCACTACTCTGTTCATGGCTGGCTGAGCTGATTTCCCCCATAATGTCGGTCACCCGGCGGATACTATTGACCACATCATGCATGGTACTACCGGCTTTATCAGCCAGCGTGCTGCCGCTTTCAATGCGCTCGACACTGCTGGAAATCAGCGCTTTGATCTCACGGGCTGACTCTGCGCTGCGCTGCGCCAGCGCCCGCACCTCACCCGCCACCACCGAAAATCCGCGACCTTGTTCACCGGCACGGGCCGCTTCCACCGCCGCATTCAGCGCCAGAATGTTGGTTTGAAACGCGATACCGTCGATAACACTGATGATGTCGGCAATACGCTGGGCGCTATCATTGATCTCCCGCATGGTGTCCACCACCTCAGTGACCACGCTTCCGCCCTGCTCCGCCACCTGACTAGCCGTCTGGGCCAGCTGATTTGCCTGACGAGCATTATCCGCATTCTGTTTCACCGTCGCGGATAGTTGCTCCATCGACGCGGCCGTCTGCTCCAGCGCGCTAGCCTGGGATTCCGTACGTGCGGACAAATCATGGTTGCCGTGCGCGATTTCACCGCTGGCCATCCTCACCGATTCAGCACCATGACGCACCTGCGTGACAATGCGCCCCAGACTTTCCTGCATATGCGACAACGTATTGAGTACGACGGTAATTTCATCACGTCCACGGACGGTGATCGGGTAGGTTAAATCGCCATTCGCAACCGCTTCGGCGGCTGATTGTGCCTGCAGCAGACTGCGGACGATGCCACGCACCATCAACCAGCCAAATACCACCGCGCCGCTAATACCGGCCAGCACCGCCAGAATAGCCAGCGTTTTTAGCCACTGGTAACGCTGCACAGAGTCGGTGTATTCCTCTTTAGCCACATCAACCTGCAACGTCACCAGTTGGCTGAGTATGGCATGGCTTTGTTTTTCCAGCGGGCTGACTTTGCTGTCATAAAGACGCATTGCCTGTTCCATTTGTCCGGCACGGATCGCCGAATCAGTAGGCTGTATCCCCTCGCGGTTATAGCGTTGCAAATTCCCAGCGAATTGATCCGCCAGACGCGTTTCATCCGGTGTCAAATATGTTGCACGGTACTCACGCCACACCTGATCGATCCGGGTCGTATTCTGATTGAGTTCTTCAACGCGTTGTTGTTTATTGGTCGCGTCCGGTAATAACAGCATATCCATCAGCAATATCCGGTTACGCTGCATCAGCCATTCCATTTTTTCCAGTTGGGCCAGTACCACCGTGCGGTCTTCATACACGGTCTTAAGTGATTGATTGGCCTTTTCAGCGGTAAACATGCCGATAGCGCCCATGATCAGGATGCCCAACGATAGCATCCCGGTGAAACTCCATAATCGTGTCGAAATTTTCATTGTTGCGAAGCCTGTGCTGTGTAATGTCGTCTGTTGTTATGTCTTCATTGACCATACGGCTATCCCGTACCTATCAAGTCGGGGAAATGTTTTTCTGCGAGGTGACGCGAAAACAAGAGGTGAACTATATATAAAACCTTGTAATGACAGAAGGTTATCAATTTTCGCACCCGGCGAATAAAATAGAATGAAATGGCATTTCACAAGCAGAACTGCATAGCTATTACCGCTTTTCAGCACGGTAAATGTTACTTATGTTATTGAAGGCCACCATTTATAAAAAACGTCGGAAATTATTTTTTATAGTGATCGGCAATTAAAAAGAAACGCTTATGATTGATAGCCACCCTATGGCACCTGTTCGGAGAAAGGAATTCATGTCGCATACCCTGTTACTGCCCCCACCGTTGCATCCGGGCGACACCATCGGTTTTTTCTCCCCCTCTTCACCGGCAACGCACTTCGCTCCGGCCCGTTTTGAGCGGGCGAAATCCTTTCTCCAACAGCACGGTTACCGCCTGCATGCCGGTTCGCTGACCGGTAAAAGCGATTACTACCGCTCCGGCAGTATTGCCGCTCGTGCCGACGAGCTGAATACGCTGATTCGCGATCCGGCGGTACGCTGCATCATGTCGACTATCGGGGGTAACAACAGCAACGCACTGCTGCCCTATCTCGACTACGACGCACTACACCGGGCCCCTAAAATCATTATCGGTTACTCCGACGTGACCGCGTTATTACTGGGTATTTATGCCCGTACCGGACTGGTGACGTTTTACGGCCCCGCGCTGGTGGCTTCGTTTGGCGAATTCCCACCGTTGGTAGACGAGACCTTTGCCAGTTTCGTCGCACTGACCAGCACAGTGCAGCCCAGCCAAACATATGCTCAGCCATCACGCTGGACCGACGAACGGGTGGACTGGAACCAGCAGTCACGCGCCAAAACCACCTATACCAACCAGTGGCGTTTTGAGGGCAGCGGTTCGTATCAGGGGCGGCTTATCGGTGGCAATCTCAACACCATGGCCGGGATTTGGGGCAGCCCGTTTATGCCGACCATTAATGACGGCGACATTCTGCTGCTGGAAGACTCACTCAAGGACATCGCCACCGTAGAACGCGCCTTTGTACACCTGAAGCTATGCGGTGTGTTTGACCGGGTCGCCGCAGTGATCCTGGGTAAACACGAATTGTTCGATGACAAAGGCAGCGGCCGTGATTCGTTAACCGTATTGCGCGAGGTGCTTAAGGGACAACCGTTGCCGGTACTGGCGGATTTCGACTGCTGCCATACCCACCCGATGTTAACAATGCCACTCGGGGTACAGGTCAGTGTCGATTTCGACGCAGGCCAGGTCAGGCTGTGTGAACCCTGGCTACATCAGCCCTGACCCATCGATAAACACGCGGTGAAGCTGGTCAGAAAATCCGTCAGCCATTCCGGTTGTGTGCCGGGCCGGTGCACCAGATAATAGGCTGCCCCCGTCTTCACTGTACTGCTGAAGGGCATCACCAACCGCTGGCGGCGGAGATCGTCTTCTACCAGCGTCACATCGGCAATCGCAATCCCAAACCCTTGAATCGCGGCACTGATCGCTAAATCCATCGTATCGAACTGCTGATGGCGACGTATCATCTGCTCGCTGATGCCCTGCGTTTTGAGCCACAATTTCCAGTCGCGCTGATCCTGGGTGGGATGCAGTAACGTCAACCGGGACAGTTGCTCCGGCATCAGTGTTGTCTGCCCGGCTGACAACAAGTGCGGTGCCAGCACTGGCGAGAGTACCTCGTCGAACAGCTTGCCATCGTGTTGCGTCGGTGCCGTATGTGGCGCAAACACCACCGCCACATCGAAATCTTCATGGCGAAAATCAACCCCGTGCTCGGTGGTGGTGGTCAAGGCAACATGGATATCCGGTCGTGACTGCTCCAGCATCATCAGGTGTGACACCAGCCAGCGCATGGCGCAGGTCGGCGCTTTCATGCGGATCGAGCGCCCTTCACGCACCTGATCGGTGACCCGAAACAGTTGCTCGAACACCTCACGGACGTCTGGCAGTAGCTGGCTGCCCTGCGGGGTGAGCCGCAAACCGCGCGCATGACGCTGAAACAGTGCAAACCCCAGCCACGCTTCCAGTGAAGCGATTTGACGGCTTACCGCCCCCTGGGTCACAAACAGTTCCTCTGCCGCCCGAGTGAAATTGAGATGGCGAGCGGTGACCACAAACGCGTGTAGCGCATTGAGTGGCGGAATACGTTTATTCATGTTCAGCAATGCCCTTTGGCCAGTAGCCATAAGTAAATTGATTACATAACTATGCAGAAAAAACGGCACTGCCACTGACCTGTTAATCCTGCATCACTGGTGCTAATGGCCGCTCATTTCATCAAGTATGCGGCTCATCATCACAGCAACTTATCGTTGACAGAGGATAAAAGCACCAGGAAAGGCCTCAAGCCATGCATTTTTCTCATGGCTATTATGACAACAATTCGATTGTGGTACTACTACCGGCAACGTCTAATGCATGAATAGTTATTCATTTATTACGTTTCGACGTACTGTGTTATTAACGTCTCGTGTTACTAACGTACGAGTATTAACGGCAACCCACGGAGATCACGTATGCCGATTCACACCCCGGTGCGCTTTAGTTCCAAATTACCGGATGTAGGAACCACTATCTTCACCGTCATTGGTCAGTTATCCAGCCAGCATAACGCCATTAACCTGTCACAAGGCGCACCCAGTTTTCCGTGCTCTCCCGAGTTGATCGCCGGGGTGACGCGCGCCATGACCGCTGGTCATAATCAATACGCATCGATGTCCGGGCTGGTGTCGCTCAAAGAGGTGGTGGCGGAAAAAGTGCGGCGTTTGTACGGCCAGCATTATGACGCCGGGCAGGAAGTCACGATCACCGCCAGTGCCAGCGAAGGGCTCTACTCCGCTATTTCTGCGCTGGTACACCCGGGCGATGAAGTCATTTATTTCGAACCCTCCTTTGACAGCTACGCGCCAATTGTGCGGCTGCAAGGCGCGACACCGGTTGCACTGAAACTGGCGTTACCGGGTTTTAGCATTAATTGGGATGAAGTGCAGGCCGCCATCACGTCACGCACCCGCATGATTATCATCAACTCGCCCCATAACCCGAGTGGTCAGGTGCTGAGTGCTGACGATCTGGCGCAACTGGCACGCCTGACGCGCAACACTGATATCGTGATCCTGTCTGATGAAGTCTACGAACACGTGGTCTTTGACGGGCAGCAACACCACAGCATGGCAACCCACAGCGAGCTGGCGGCACGCAGTGTAATTGTCTCATCGTTTGGCAAGACGTTTCACGTCACGGGCTGGCGCGTCGGTTACTGTCTGGCCCCGGCAGCGCTGATGGATGAGATCCTCAAAATCCACCAGTTTATGATGTTCTCCGCCGACACGCCGATGCAGTATGCCTTTGCCGAGTACATGGCAGACCCCGCTACCTATTTGTCGTTGGGGCTGTTCTATCAACAAAAACGCGATCTGCTCACGCAGGCGTTGCAAGCTAGCCCCTTTGAACTGCTGCCTTCCGCCGGATCCTTCTTCATACTGGCCAGCTTCGCGCATTTCAGCGATGAGAGCGACAGCGATATGGTCAAACGACTGATTGTCGAGCACGGCGTGGCGACTATTCCGCTCTCGGCGTTTTACACCGATGGTACGGATAATAAATTAATTCGTCTTTCCTTCTCTAAGGATGACGCTACGCTACTGGCGGGTGCAAAAGCCTTGTGTAAGGTAACAGGTCGTTAATAGGTCGCCGTACCTGGCTGTTACCTGAAGGGCACCGTTGTTTAATCATGATTTGAACACTACTTACTGATTCACCGGAGATCGTTCCCACTATGAAAAAACTAAGCATACTGATGTTGTCACTGGGGTTGTTGTCCTCTTCCGTTGCACTGGCGCAAACTGAATTGCGTTTCGGTCTTGAAGCAGAATACCCGCCGTTTGAGAGTAAAAACGCCAAAGGGCAACTGGAAGGGTTCGATATCGATCTGGGCAACGCCATTTGTAAGGCCGGTAACTTCAAATGCAGTTGGGTAGAAACCTCCTTTGATGCCCTGATCCCGGCACTGCAGGCCAAAAAATTCGACGCTATCAACTCTGCCATGAACATCACGGAAAAACGTAAAGAAGCGATCGACTTCACCCAGCCGATTTACCGTATTCCGACACAATTAGTCGGCAAACCCAATACCGGTCTGGCCCCGACGGCCGAAGCGCTAAAAGGCAAAAATATCGGTGTGTTGCAGGGGTCTATTCAGGAAGTGTATGCCAAGGCGCACTGGGAGCCGAAAGGTGTGACGGTGACAAGCTATAAAGATCAAAACCTGGCATACGACGATCTGGCGGCAGGCCGTCTGGACGGCACGCTGGTAATGGCGGCGGCAGGTCAGTCCGGTTTCCTGGATAAGCCAGAAGGTAAAGGCTACGCCTTTATCGGCGGGCCGGTAGAAGACACCTCGATTCTGGGCAGCGGCATCGGTTTTGGCCTGCGTAAAGGTGATGAGACTTTGAAAGCCGAACTGGACAAGGCTATCAAACAAGTGAAAGACGATGGCACCGTCGAGAAACTGGCGAAACAATACTTCCCCGGTTTCGACGTACGGGTGCAATAACAAACGTTATCACCGACTCATGCACTGAAAGACAGCTATAACATGATAAGGCCCGCATCATATATGCGGGCCTTATTGCATTTAACAAACCAAACGCGGAAAGATGCCTGTTACGGCAACGGCAAATCTTTCAACCGTCCGGGATGTTGTTTGACGATATCCCAAGGCAGGATTTCCCAGCCGGAACCTTTACACAGCGACGTAAAATTAGAGGCCATGGTCTGAAAATAGATGCCTTTGGGTGTCAGGCTCCAGGGCGCGTTCGCCCACACTTCCGATGAACTGTAATCACAGACATCGTCACTTTCATCATCCGTCGCCGCGGTCTGTTTCGGATAAAGCCGGGCAAACTCAGCCGCCAGCCATGTCGGTAAAGTGTCCTGCAAATACGCATCAGGGATAGCTGAGGCATCAGGTACTGGCGACGTGTCTACCCACATCAGATCAGAGAGTGTCAGCCAGCTCGCATTTGAGACTTGTAAAATATGGGGTGACACGTCCATATAGCTATGCGCACCGCCGCAGTCTCTGACATCGGACACCACGTAGCTGATCAGCGTCTCTGACAACAGACTAATTTTCACCTTGTCGTCCGAGTGTTCACACTGTGCAACAGCCAAGACTGAGCGCCAGAAGCTGTCTCGTAGTGCGGTATTCAATGCAACAAGTCTTTCTGCCGGATAACCCGAGGTTAACTGGAACATCGATATTTTAGCGTTCGGTTCCTGCCACCACTCCACGTTATAACCATTGACGACACCTTGTTTGACCATCACCGGCTCAGCCGTTGCACGCAGCAGATAGTCATAAGGCGAGACTTGGTAGAGTGACTGCATAAAGGGCGACAATCCGGCGGTAGCTATCGGTGCTACTGGCGACAGTACCACGGTGAGCGGTGCCCCCTGCCCCTGACGCCACTCGCCCTGCCAGCCGTTATTATCGGCAGGTTGTAACGTGATAACCGGGCTGTTGGTGGGCTTTGCCTCAGCATCGGCCTCGTCATCATTCTCCAACGCATCTACATCGACATTCAGCGTCAACTGCCCTTGTTTGCTGCGCTGACCATTAATATGGTGAGTCACTCGCTCTGGGGTAGTGAAATAGCGACTCTCCACACGCCCATCTACGTTAACATCCAACTCCATCACTACCGGCGTTGTCCCCAGCGTGCCGTTATATATTACAGTCTTGGCCTGAGCCATCCCCACCAGAAAAACGAAACCCAGCACCACTATCCTTGAGGCTAATGTTAATAATTTCATATTAAATAAACAGATAAGAAAGAGAGCTGATACTATAACGGAAATAGATTAAGCATCGTAATCAAAAACCATACAGTATTCTGATCCTATCCCAAATAATTCGAGTTGCAGAAAGATGGGTATATACAGGGAATCACAATGAGTACCCCGGTCTGGATACACGCAAACCGGGACATTCGTCGTGCATATTAAGGTAGCGGCAAATTCTTCAAACGACCAGGATGTTGCTTCACGACACTCCACGGTACGATGGCCCAGGGAGCATCATCACAAACGCTGTCACTCGTCGGGAAAGTCGGGTGGAAAAGAATGCCCTGAGCAGTCAGGCTCCATGTTGGAAACATCCAGACCTCAGGCCGCCGATAATCACACAGAGTATTACCTCCACCACTATTTACCGTATTAGCCATTCTTGCTGGATACATCACAGAGAATTGCTCAGCCAGCCAATGTGGGAGTATTCCATCATTGTAATCTTTCGGTTCCAACGTATTATCTGGTGCTGGCTGCTCGCCAACCCAGAACAAATCCTTTAACTCCATATGACTAGCATCGCTAGCATATAGGCTTTCACTTCTAACACCAGAGTTATAACCATTGCCACAGCTTTCACTGCCAGCGATAGAGTAACTCACTACCCAAGGTAGTAACTGGTTGATGTTTACTTGCTCAGTATAGGAGCCTTTATCTGTCCCTTGCATACAACGGTAGTAATTTAATACCTCCTGCCACAGTTCCTTGCGCAACACCGTATTCAACCCCGACAATTGTTCTGCCGGATAGCCGCTGCGTAACTGAAATGTCGTCATGCCAGATAATGGATCCCGCCACCATTCCACATCATACCCATTCACCGTTTCCTGCTTTGTCATAACTGGCTCAGCTCTTTCATGCCGCAGGTATTCATAACGTGAATGCTGATAAGCCTGTTGCATAAACGGTGAGGCTGTCGCAGGCAATTCGGTAACCAGAGACAGCACCACCGGATAGGATTTCCCTTTGCCGTTGCGCCATTCGCCCTGCAAGGTGTTCTGATCGCGGCTACGCAGCACCATCACCGGTATCGGATCTTTGCCAGCCAGTGCTTGTTGCTCATCCATCGAATCATCGCCTTCCGACAGCACCAGATTGCCCTGTACATCCTGTGAGCCGGATAATCCAATGTCTTTGCGGTATTTAGTATAAAAATAACGCCCATTAATACTTTGGTTCTCTGGCTGACCGGGGGCGTTATACAGCTCCACCACAATGGTGGTATTGCCTATAGTGCCGCGATAAACGGGAAAATCATCGTCAGCCTGAACTACCCCGGCCAGACAAACGAAACCCAGCACCACTATCCTTGAGGCTAATGTTAATAATTTCATATTAAATAAACAGATAAGAAAGAGAGCTGATACTATAACGGAAATAGATTAAGCATCGTAATCAAAAAAATAGAAGACTATACAGGTCATTGATGGTGCAGCTTTTCCCCTACGACGATCAGGGCATGGATGTGATTGGCGATAATCCTTCACAGTTAAGCGATCTCTACCAGCGTTTCAACCACTACCTGCTGGATAACGACCGTCCGCTGATGGACCGCTATTACGGTGCCTAATATCTTCAGAGTAAAGTACAAAAACGCCAATATCCTCACGGAATAGTCCACACTACTCGATGGCAATTTTCTCCCCACGCTCTATGCTATGACGAGTCAGGGAAAACGATGACGCGATGCGCGCCGACGTTATCCTGGTGATTTTTTCACACAAAAAGGACAACACCATGAATCAAATCAAGTTGTTAGGTATTGGTGGTAGCCTGCGTAAAGCCTCTGCCAACCGGGGATTGCTGCGTGCCGCGCAGTCGGTACTGCCCGCTTATGCCACGCTGGACATTGCCGACCTGCTGGATGTACCGTTTTATAACGCTGATTTGACTGAGGTACCGGAATCCGTACAGCGCATCGCCCGTCAGGCCAGTGAGGCGGATGGGTTTGTGTTTGCCTGCACCGAATACAACTATTCGATGGCACCGGCGCTGAAAAATATTCTGGACTGGTTATCCCGCCTGCCGGATACCACCATTTTAAGCGGTAAACCGGCAGCCTTGATGGGCGCGGGCGGCGGTATGGGCACCTCTCGAGCGCAGTATCATTTGCGCCAGAGTTGCGTCTACCTGAATGTTCATGTGCTGAACAAGCCGGAAGTCTTCGCTAACGCCTTTGCCGGTGGTTTCGACGATCAGGGCAACCTGAAAGATGAAAACATTACCGTTCTGATTGCCGAGCAAATGAATGCGCTTGTCGATGAGATCGGGCTCAGAAGATAACACATCCTTTCATCAGGCTACCGCCCGCTGTCGGGCGGCAGTCGTCGCTTATGCCGCCACCGTTCCCACCTTCATCATCGCTTCGCTGGCCACCGTCAGTGCCGGATGGCGACAAAAACGCACCACTTCCCCGACCACTAGCAAGCTGGGCGACTGCGGCTGATAACGCGCCATCAGTGCGGGCAAGGTCGCAAGCGTCGCGGTCATCACGCGTTGCTCCGGCTGCGTGCCGCGCTCAATAATCGCCAGCGGCGTACTGGCAGGCAGGCCGTGTGCTATTAACTTCTGGCACAGACGGCTGGCATGACTCAACCCCATATAAAACACCAACGTTTGCTGGCCTGCCCCCAGGGTTTCCCAGTCCAGTTGCGGCTCGCCATCACGGGCATGGCCGGTAATAAACCGTACCGATTGAGCACAATCCCGGTGTGTCAACGGCAACCCTACCGCTGCCGCACAACCGGTAGCGGCAGTAATCCCCGGTACAACATGGCAACGCACACCCTGTTGATGCAGGTAATCCATTTCCTCACCGCCACGCCCGAAAATAAACGGGTCACCGCCTTTTAAGCGCACGACACGCTGCCCGGCTTGCGCCAGCTCCATCAACAGTTGATTAATTTGCGGTTGCGGCAGTGCGTGGTTGCCCTGCTGTTTACCAACATCGATGCGCAAGGTGTCGCGCTGAATTAACGCCATAATATCGGCGGAAACCAGCCGGTCATGCACGACCACATCCGCCTGCTGAATCACTCGCAGTGCTTTGATCGTCAGCAGCTCGGCATCGCCGGGACCGGCACCCACCAGCCAGACGTCGCCTGCCAGTAACGGCTGGCGCTGATGGCCCTGCGCCATCAGCTTATTCAGAGTAAGGTTCATAGGATGACTCCTTTTTCCGGGCGCGGCTCAGCCCGCCCGGCGTAATGTGTCTGGCGTCGCATACTGTTGCAGCAACGCCTTCAGTTCCGGCACGCAGGATCCGCAGTTGGTCCCGCACTGTAGCTGTTCACCCAGTTGCGCCACGCTGTGGTACCCCTGACGGATAGCGTCGATAATGCGCTGCTCACCAACCGCGAAACAGCTGCAAATGGTCGCGCCTTGCGGTGTTTCCCCCTGTGGGGCACACCCCGCCAGCAACGCCAGTCGATCAGACGACTGCTGTGGCGGCACGGCAAATGCCGCCAGCACCGCTTCACGCGCCAGTTGCGGACGATGCGCGCCGACATAAAGCGCCACAGCGACCTGTGTGCCTCGCCAGCCAATCGCATGAAACAGTCGGTCGTCCCCCTGAGTCTGCTGAAATTCAACGTCGCTCAGGTCATATTGCCGGGTCAGCCAGTCGAGCCAGTGCTCTGGTGTACGCTCGTCGGCGATCACGTAATGCGACACCCCGTCAGCAGTAATCCGGCTCCAGTAGCCACAGTCCGGTACGGCGACATCGCCGCGGACAAACAGCTCGCCGAACCAGACGGCGGGCCAGCGTTGGATGCGTACTCGCGCCTGCTTGCTTTCCGGCTGACCGGAGTAAGGGTCAGTCACCGCCGCGACCAGGCTATCGACGCGCGCCTGTGCGCTGAATTGCCGGTTCCAGTGCATGGGGACAAAAATGCTGCCGGGTTGCTGACCACGCTGAACCTGCGCCCGCACCAGCATCCAGCCTGACCCGGCGCTGATACGCACCAGTTCGCCATCGTGCACACCGGCGTTAAGCGCATCCTGCGGGTGCAGATCGCAGTAGGGCTCCGGCAGATGCTGCATCAGACGCGCCGCCTTGCCGGTGCGGGTCATGGTGTGCCACTGGTCACGCACCCGACCAGTATTGAGCACCAGTGGATACGCCGGGGACGGTGGATTGACCGGCAATTGCGGGGTGATTGCCAGCAGCCTCGCCTTACCGTCCGAATGCCAGCAGCGGCCATCGGCATATAAGCGCGCGGTACCGCTATTGGCATGAGGGGTCACCGGCCATTGTACCGGGGCAAGTTGCTGCCATTGCTCATCGCTGAGCGTTGCCAGCGCGCTGATGTTGAAGGCACGCTGCCCCTGATTCTCAAACCCGGATAACGCGGCATGTTCACGGAAAATTTGCGCCGGGTGGCGGTAATCAAACGCCTCGCCAAACCCCATACGCGTCGCGACCTGCGACACAATCCACCAGTCTGCCTTCGCCTCGCCCGGTGCTGGCAAAAACGCACGTTGACGGGAAATACGCCGTTCGGAGTTGGTGACCGTGCCGTCTTTTTCTCCCCATGCCAATGCGGGTAACAGAATATCGGCGCATTCGGTGGTATCGGTATGGCGCATCACATCAGAGACAATCACCAGCGAGCAGCGCAACAACGCCTGCCGCACCCGATCCGCCTCCGGCATTGACACCACCGGGTTGGTGCCCATTATCCATACCGCCTTCACCTGCCCGGCTTCGATGGCACGAAACAGATCCACCGCCATCAGCCCTGGAGCCGAGGCCACCCGATCACTGCCCCAGAAGCGACCGACCCGCGCCACCTCTTGCGGGCTGAACCCCATGTGCGCCGCCAGTTGATTCGCCAGCCCGCCCACTTCCCGGCCCCCCATCGCATTCGGCTGACCGGTAATCGAAAACGGGCCGCACCCAACCCGGCCGATACGGCCACTGAACAGATGCACGTTGATAATCGCGTTGCATTTGTCGCTACCTGAAGCAGACTGGTTAATGCCCTGCGAGTAGAGCGTGACTACCTTGCCGGTCTCACTGAACCACTGGTAAAAGCGGGTGATGTCCTCGTGTCGTAACCGGCAGAATTCCGCCACCTGTTCTACCGTCCACTCATCGGCCGCCGCCAGTGCCGCCTCCACACCGCTAAGTGCGTCGGGCAGCGGCGCGGACTGCTGCGCCAGCCAGTGCAGCAGTCCGTTGAACAACCCGGCATCACTGCCGGGTGCCAGCGGCAGGTGTAAATCCGCCGCATCGCAGGTGGCGGTATGACGCGGGTCCACCACCACGACTTTCATGTGCGGACGCTGTTGTTTGGCCTGCATCAGCCGCTGATACACCACCGGGTGCGCCCAGGCGGTATTGGAGCCGACCAGCACCACCAGATCCGCCTGTTCGATGTCCTCATAGTTACCCGGCACCGCATCGGCACCCAGCGCCCGTTTGTAACCAATGACCGCTGAGGCCATGCACAGCCGGGAATTGGTATCCATGTTGGCGCTGCCAATGAATCCTTTCATCAGCTTGTTGGCGACGTAATAGTCTTCGGTCAGTAATTGTCCCGAACCGTAAAACGCCACCGCCTGCGGGCCGTGCTGCGCGATAATATCGCCGAGCGATTGCGCGACCCGGTCCAGCGCCTGATCCCAACTGACTCGCTGCCCGTCTACCAGCGGCCATAACAACCGCCCTTGTAGACTCAGCGTGTCGCCGAGCGCTGAACCTTTGACGCACAACCGTCCCTGATTGGCCGGGTGCTGGCTGTCGCCTTTTATGGTCACCCTCCCGTCCGGTTGCGCCGTGGCAATCACGCCGCAACCCACGCCGCAATAAGGACAAGTGGTGCGACAGTCGGTCATAACGCCTCCGCCATGTCGGTCGCTACCACCGTCATCGGTTCATCAGCCACCCAGATACGATCCTGAACGACACGTACCGGCCAGACGCGTACCCGCAACTGACTGTCATCCGGGCTGACACCGTCACACAAGCGCAAACGTTTTTTGTACAGCGGCGAAATCACCACCGGCTCACCGGCCACGTCGCCGACAATGCCGCGCGATAGCACGTTAGCACCGCTTCCCGGCTCCAGGTTATCGAGCGCGAACACGCGTGCCGCCTGCCCCGGTTGCGACGCCGGGAGATGGAACAACGCCACCTGCCGATGCCCGACCCGCGCTGCCATCCCTGCATTCGCCGGGATATCGCTGAGGAAACCGACGCACTGCCAGCCATCGGCCCCGAGGGTCTCGGATACGGTGATCGGTTTTTTCTCTTCCGGGCGCGCCGGGCGAATCTGACCACGTTCGGGGACCATCACCACCGCCTCATCCGGGGTGTCGCTGTTGAGGAAGGCGCGGAACAATGCCCGGTTTTCGTCATGCGCCAGTGTAGTCTGCCACTCGCACTGGTAGCTGTCGATAACATGGCGCATCTCGCTTTCCAGCTCATCGGCAATCCCCAGGCTGTCGTCGATCACCACCTGACGCAGGTAATCAACGCCGCCTTCCAGATTATCCAGCCACACACTGGTACGCTGGAGCCGGTCTGCGGTACGGATGTAAAACATCAGCAGGCGGTCGATAAACCGGAACAGCATCTCGGTATCCAGATCGCTGGCAAACAGGTCGGCATGACGCGGTTTCATACCGCCATTACCGCACACGTACAGGTTCCAGCCTTTGTCGGTGGCAATCACACCGATGTCTTTACCCTGCGCTTCGGCGCACTCACGGGTACAACCGGAAACCGCCATCTTGAGCTTATGCGGCGAGCGCAACCCTTTGTAACGATGCTCCAGCGCAATCGCCAGCCCAGTCGAATCCTGCACGCCATAGCGACACCAGGTTGACCCCACGCAGGATTTCACGGTACGCAGCGACTTGCCGTAGGCATGACCGGTTTCAAAACCGGCGTCGATCAGTTCCTGCCAGATAGCAGGCAGTTGTTCCAGCCGCGCCCCGAACAAGTCAACGCGCTGACCACCGGTAATTTTGGTGTACAAGTGGTAGCGTTCCGCCACCTGACCGATGGCAATCAACCCTTTAGGGGTGATCTCCCCACCGGGGATACGCGGTACCACCGAGTAGGTACCGTCTTTTTGGATGTTGGCCAGAAAACGGTCATTGGTATCCTGCAACGGCACGTGTTCGGGTTTCAGCACATAGTCGTTCCAGCACGATGCCAGCATCGACCCCACCAGCGGTTTACAAATTTCACACCCCAGCCCGTGGCCGTGACGGGCGATCAACTCGCCGAAACTGTGGATACGGTTGACGCGGATCAGGTGGTACAGTTCCTGACGCGACCAGGCAAAGTGCTCGCAGATGTCTTTTTTCACCTCAATGCCTGACTGCTGCAACCGGTATTCCATCACCTGCTTGAGTAACGGCACACAACCGCCACACCCCGTCCCGGCCTTGGTGCAGGCTTTCAGTGACGCCAGATCGGTACAACCGTTGTCTACCGCCGCGAAAATGTCCGCTTTGCTGACGTTGTGGCAGGAGCAAATCTGCGCGCTGTCCGGCAATGCCGCCACCCCCAGCCCTTTCGGTACCGCCCCATCCAATGCGGGCAGAATCAGGCTTTCCGGATGATCGGGTAACGTCATGTCGTTGAGTTTCATTTGCAGCAGTGTGCTGTAATCGCTGCTGTCGCCGACCAGCACCGCCCCCAGCAGTCGCTTGCCGTCTGCCGAGACAATGATTTTTTTGTAGACCTGATTCGGCTCGTCGTTCCACTGATAACTCTGGCTGCCTTCGGTGTTGCCGTGGGCATCGCCGATTGACGCGACATCAACCCCTAGCAGCTTGAGCTTGGTGCTCATGTCAGCGCCGGTGAAAGCCTGTTGCTGCTGTTCCTGCTGCGCCGATCGGGCCAGTTGGGCGGCAACGGTGCGCGCCATCTGGTAGCCCGGGGCCACCAGTCCGAATATCTGCCCTTGCCATACCGCACACTCGCCGATAGCGAAGATAGCGTCATCCGACGTCTGGCAATGATCGTCAATCACGATACCACCACGCGTACCTATCGCCAGCCCGGCTTCACTCGCCAGCCGAACGCGTGGACGAATACCGGCGGAAAACAGTATCAGATCGGTTTCCAGCGACGTGCCATCGGCAAAGTTCATGCGGTGACGCGCCTGCTCGCCTGCCGTAATGGCGAGCGTTTCTTTGCTGGTGTGTACATGCAGACCCAACGCTTCGATTTTGCGCCGCAGCAACTGCGCGCCGCCATCATCCAGTTGCACCGCCATCAGCCGGGGCGCGAACTCCACCACATGGGTCTCCAGCCCCAGTTGGCGCAGTGCGTTAGCGGCTTCCAGCCCCAGCAGTCCGCCGCCCACGACGACGCCACTGCGTGATTCGCGTGCTTCGGCGGCAATCGCATCCAGATTGTCCAATGTGCGATAGACCAGACAGCCGGGGCGATCATTGCCTTTGATTGGCGGTACAAACGCATAGGAACCAGTGGCCAGCACCAGACGATCGTAAGGCGTTTCCTGACCATTCGCATCGCGCACACAGCGGCGCTGGCGATCGATGGCCATCACCTGACAGCCGGTACGCAGCTCAATACCGCTCTGCTCGAAAAAACCGTCACTGACCATCGACAGCGACTCGGCGCTACGTCCGGCAAAATACTCGGACAAATGTACCCGGTCATAGGCCGGGTAGCGTTCTTCGCCAAACACCACCACGTGATATTCCTGGTGCAGGCCGCGTTCCACCAGTTGCTCCAGAAAGTGGTGACCGACCATGCCGTGCCCCACTACCACCAATACGGGTTTACTCATAACAGAAATCCTTACGGCTTCAGGCCGTATGTCTATTTCAGGAAAAGAAAGACCAAATAAAAGCGATGACGGTGCCGATGGCAGCCTGGTCTCCATGGCCGCCAGCAGTTGCGGGCTGTCGTTGACATGACCGAACAGCAGCGCACCGCACAACCGATCGTCGCGGAATATCAGACGGCGGTAGTGACCGCCGAGTGGGTCTGACAGTGAGTGAGTCTGATCGCCCGCCTGCGGATGCAATTCTCCTGCACTCACTACGTCAATCCCGGTTACCTTCAGGCGCGTGGCCAGCGGCGTCGGCACGTAATCCGCTACCGGCTGCCCGGCCAGTCTGGCCGCCAGCACATCGGCCTGCGCCAGACAGGGGGCCACCAGCCCCACCGTCTCCCCATTAATTTCAGCGCATTCGCCGAGCGCGCTGATAGCCTCGTCGGTGGTACGCAACTGGCCATCCACCACAATGCCGCGTCCGCATGGCAGGCCGCTGTCGCGAGCCAGCTCACATACCGGCTGTACGCCGGTCGCTACCACCACCAGACCGGCAGGAAGGCGTGTGCCGTCTGCCAGATCCACCGCCTCAACCTGGCCGCTCCCGCGCTTTTCATTACCGATAAACGACTGGATCTGCACACCGGTCAGGCAACGGATGCCACGCTCTCGCAACCGGGTAGCCAGTAAATCGCTGGCGACATCATCAAGCTGGCGCTCCATCAGCCGGGTGTGGCGATGTACTAACGTCACCTCGGCACCGTGCAGGCGCAATGCGGCGGCGGCCTCAATCCCCAATACCCCGCCACCTATCACCACCACTGGCGTTTTTTGCCGTACCGCCGCCCACATCCGCTCGACATCATCCAGAGTGCGAAACCCTGTCACACCTGACAGGTTGATGCCCGGCCATGGCGGCATAAACGGACGGGACCCCGTCGCCAGAACCAGGTGGTCATACGCCAGACGGCGGCGGTCGGTGACCACCTCCCGCGCGGCCCTGTCGATACACAGTACCGACTCACCGGTCAGGACGGTGACGTCCATCGACTCGGGTACCGGCTCCAACTGCGTTTCCTCAAACGTTTTTTCACCCCCCAACACCGACGAGAGCAGCACGCGGTTATAACTGGCACGCGGCTCACGATCGATGAGGGTGATGCGGTAGCGTTGCGCTGCAAGCTGCCCCAGTTTTTTTACCAGCCGGGCGCTGGACAGGCCGTTACCGATGACAACCAGATGCGCTCTCATCGCTCCCTCCCGTCAGGCCGCGTGCGGCTGCTTCTCGTAGAGGAAATGCAGTACCTGTTGGCGGTACTGGTGATAACGCGGGTCGTCCGCCAGCGCGACGCGAGAACGCGGACGTTCCAGCGCTACCGTCATGATTTCCCCCACGGTGGCGGCCGGGCCATTAGTCATCATCAGCACCCGGTCGGACAGCAGCACTGCTTCATCCACGTCATGGGTGATCAGCACGATGGTGGTATTCAGTTGCTGCTGAATATCCATCACCGCATCCTGCAAATGAGCACGGGTCAGCGCATCCAGCGCACCGAAGGGCTCATCCATCAGCAACACTTTGGGTTTCATCGCCAGCGCCCGGGCGATGCCCACCCGCTGTTTCATCCCACCGGAAATTTCATGTGGCCGCTTGTTCAGGGCGTGCCCCATGTGCACCAGTTCCAGGTTGTGGACAATCCACTCGTGCATTTCCGCCTTGGTCATCTGACCGCGAAACACCTGTTTTACCGCCAGCGCCACGTTGTCGTAGGTGGTGAGCCACGGCAGCAGTGAATGGTTCTGGAATACCACCGCCCGCTCCGGCCCCGGTCCGTCGATTTCACGGTTGTCGCACAACAGACCACCGTGCGTCGGCAGCGTCAGCCCGGCAATCAGGTTAAGCAGTGTTGATTTACCGCAGCCGGAATGCCCAATCAGACTCAGGGTTTCCCCGGCATGAATATCAAAGCTCACGTTATCAAGCGCCACGAACGAACCGCTGGCGGTGGAGAAACGCTGGCTAACCTGCTGAATACGAATAATCGGTTGATGGCGCATCGGCTTCTCCTTAACGGGTTTCATAGCTAAAGCGTTTGGCCAGCAACATCAGCCCTTGCTCAAGTAACAACCCGACCACGCCAATCACCAAAATAGCGGTGATGATGTTGGGCACGTTGAGGTTGTTCCACTCGTTCCAAATCCAAAAACCGATGCCGATACCGCCAGTCAGCATTTCTGCTGCCACGATCACCAGCCAGGCGATACCGATAGACAACCGAACCCCGGTCAGCACACTCGGCAGTACCGCCGGTAGCAAAATAGTGCGCATGATGGCGAACTCAGACAGCTTCAACACCCGCGCCACATTCAGGTAATCCTGCGGGATTTGGCGTACCCCTTCCGCGGTGTTGAGGATCATCGGCCAGATAGAGCAGATGAAAATCGTCCAACTGGATGCCGGTTCGGCACGCTGGAACAACAGCAAGCCGATGGGTAGCCACGCCAGCGGGCTGACCGGACGCAACAGCGAAATAATCGGGTTGAACATCGCGGCAATAAACCGAAAACGGCCAATCAGGAAACCGGCGGGAATGCCCACCAGCGCCGCCAGACCGAACCCGATACCGACGCGTTTGAGCGACGCCAGCACATTCCAGCCAATGCCCTGATCGTTAGGGCCTGCCACGTAAAAGGGGTCGGCAAAAATGCTCTGCGCCGCCAGCCAGGTTTGCCACGGCGTCGGGAAACCTTTGCTGCTCAGTGCCGCCATCTGCCATACCGCCAGCAGCAGCAACATACCGAGTCCTCCCGGCAACAACCGGGACAGCCCGTTACTCAGACGCTGTCGCCAGACAGGGCGCGGCGTCGCCACTACCGGTTCCTCCGGTGGCGCTACGGTGGCGGCATCAGGCAGCGTGATAACCACAGCATCGGCGGTAGTCGTGTTTTCCGACTCAGCGTCAGGGACGATCGAAAGAATCTGGGCTTGCGTTTTCATGGTCGCTCTCCGTTACTTTTTCACGCTGAAGCTGTTGGCATAACCGGCCGGATCGCTGCCGTCCCACCGCTTACCGTCAATCAATACGCTGCTGCGCATCTCACTGGACGGCAGCGGTACATTGCCGACCATGCTGGCCGCCTGTTTGTAGATATCGATGCGGTTGACCTGACGGGCTAACGCCTGATAATCCGGCTCCTGCGTCAGCAAACCCCAGCGCTTGTGCTGGGTGAGAAACCACATGCCGTCCGACAGATACGGGAAGTTCACTTCGCCGTCGTGGTAGAAGCGCATCGCGTGCGCGTCCTGCCATTGTTTACCGGCACCGTTGTCGTATTGCCCCTGCATGCGACCGACAAGCGTCTCCTCCTGGGTATTGACGTAGGCCCGCCCGGCGATCACGCGGGCAGTTTCACGTCGGTTATCGTCCGAGCTGTCTATCCAACGCGACGCGTCCAGTACCGCCGCCGTCAATGCCCGTGCGGTGTTAGGGTTAGCGTTTACCCAGTTGGCACTGGTACCGAGCACTTTCTCCGGGTGGTCCGCCCAAATCTCCTGCGACGTCACGGCGGTAAAGCCAAGTCCATCGGTAATCGCACGCTGGTTCCAGGGCTCACCGACACAAAAACCGCTCATGTTGCCGATCTTCATGTTCACCACCATCTGCGGTGGCGGTACCACCACCGTGCGCACGTCATCAAACGGGTTGATGCCGGCGGCACCCAGCCAGTAATAGAGCCACATGGCATGGGTGCCGGTGGGAAACGTCTGGGCGAAGGTATACGTCCCCGCTGGGCTGGCTGAGATGAATTTTTTCAGGCTGGCGGCATCCGTCACCCCTGCCTGACGCAAGGCGTTGGACAAGGTGATCGCCTGGCCGTTGTTGTTGATGGTCATCAACGCCGCCATATCGTGCTGCGGCCCTGACGCACCGGCTTGCAAGCCGTACAACAACCCATACAGCACATGGGCAGCATCCAGTTCGCCCGATACCAGCTTGTCACGTACCGCGGCCCAGCTCGCTTCCTTACTCGGCACAAGGGTAATGCCGTATTTCTTGTCAAACCCTTTGACCGAGGCCATCACCACCGAGGCGCAATCAGTCAATGGAATAAAGCCGACACGCACTTCGTTCTTCTCTGGGGCGTCGGAACCAGCCGCCCAGGCGCTGTTCATTATTCCCGGCATTCCCGGTAGCAACATGGCACCGCCCAGTGCGGCACTCCCTACCAAAAACTGGCGACGGGAAAACGCCTGTGTTTGGTTACTGGTTTTCTTATCGGTTGTGGAATCACTCATTAACGACACCTCGGCAACCCGCCCTTCGACGGCAAAAACAAAAAGGCGCCCATAAGCCATGCGAAAATCGCACGCTTATGGGCGCCTTTGCCCAGCGCTTTTCCGTACCGCCATTAGCACGGAAAAGTCGCAGTGAATTGTTACCGGAGATGAAGCAAGGTGTGTGCCAATCTGTCAGATATCCCTATAACCTGACGGCACATTGAATAACTCATTTGTGCCGCGCCGGATAGCTGACGAGTCCCGATGACGCTATTCTGCTCGTCAGTGGCATAGCAAATATTGAGCTGGATCAATTCAGCAGGGATATCCGAGAGATTGAAAAACCGTTATCAGCCTCAGTAAACGCGGGGCCTGCACGGCAAATATTACCCTGAGCTGCACCGTTATCTGGCACGTTGCGCACATTTTATGTGCATTCAACACCCGTATCACCGCTTATCGCAGTGCAACCGTCAGGGCATATCCTGAAAAACATCCGCCACCGCCAGCATCGCGGTAGCAATCTCGATGAGTTTTTTGTTCTGGTTCATCGCCATGCGGCGCAGGGTTTTGTAAGCCTCTTCCTCGCTCAATCCACGATGTTGCATCAACAACCCTTTAGCCCGGTCGATTTGACGGCGCTCATCCAGCGTTGCCCGCATCGCCGCCAGTTCATGGTCCAGCGCCTGCAAGCGCCGCGCCTGCTGCTGTACCAGTGACAACAGCGAACGCCCCAATTGCGGCCGCACACCGTCGCTATCAAGCCAGCCGCTTTGCCCGGTACTGCTCTGCTCCATCTCGGAACGAGCGATAAACACCGAATAACTGTGGTCATCACCTTGCTGCTGCGCCATCAGGCTGGCGACATCAGCTTGCTGGTCGAGGCAGGCTTGCTCCGCGGCGGCAATACGCTCACGGCACAGGTGCATCAGCGTCTGCGACAAACGGTCTTCAATCTGCTTCATGGCATCAATACGTGCCGTTGCCAGGGCAAACCATTGCAAACCGCCTTCCGGCGGTAAGTTCTCCGGCGCACGGGTACAGGCGACGCGGCGTAACCGCTCAAACTCCCGGTCGGTGACCAACGATTGCCAACTCTCCCGGTTGGCATCATCGGCAAAGGTGGCGAAGGTATCAAAGCACCGCTCCTGACGGTCGATCAAATCCATCAACGTTTGCTGAACGTTGACCGGAAACTCGCCAGCGGCAAACGCCGCCGCGCCAACCGCCCGCTCCTGCCCAGCCAGCTCCTTCCCTTGCATGAAACTAAACATCGCCACCAGCGCGCGGGCGATAACCGGTTCCGCCGCGGTATCCGACACTTCAAATACCAGCGTCAGCAAATGACGAATACTATCGTTAAATAGCGTCATCACCGCTGACTGCGCAAGCGTACGCTGGCGCATGTGCTCGCGCATCGATGGCAATAATCCCAGGGTATACACCACGCTGGCAGCACGGCTGAACAGTCGGCTGGCCTGCGGCAACAGGCTGGCACGCTGCGCCAGATCGTCGAGTTGCGCCATAAACTGCAATTCGGCCTGCTGCACATCCTGCTCGCGTTGCGACAACTCATCGGCACATAACCGCCCGTCCGAGCACAGGAACAGGTTAGCGGTTCCACGCTCACGCTGTAGCATATGCACCAGTTGACTGATGCGCCCCACCAGTTCGCCGCTTTGCAGCAAACCGCGCAGGCTGTTCAGCTCACACTGGCGCGATGCCATCAGAAAACGAATTGTCGTTGAAGGGTCCGCTATCATTCTCTCTTCTCTCCACACGGCGGTGAGACATCCATGCGCCGTTATACATCCATGCGCTGTTATACAACGTCCTGTTATACAACTGTCTTGTTATACAACCATTCTGTTATAAAACCGCCCTGTTATAAACTATCCCGTCATAAAACCATGCACTAGTATCGCCATGCAAACCCTACGCCATGCTGCTGTTACGACGAGGGTTTACTAAGGTCAGTTCTTACGGTCAGTTCTCAGAGGGTATAGACAACGAAAAGCGATTTTCTGGGCTATTGGTGAGAGTGACGTTGTGAATGTGACATGGTGAGTGTGACTCGCTATATCCGTCACACCACTACAACAGCGACATCTAAAAGACAGAGCCGGTCAATCATACCGGCTCTGTCAGAACGTACTATTTTCCCCCGCCGCCCAACACATTATACAGCGTGATCAGATTATCCAGCCGCGACTGCTCCAGGCTGAATAACGACTGACGGGCACTGTACAAGGTACGCTGGGCATCCAGCACATTGAGGTAGGTATCTACCCCAGCCTGGTAGCGGTTGCTGGCCAATTGATAGCTACGTTCGGCCGCTGTCACGTAATCTCGCTGTGCCGCCTGCTGCTCATCAATCGTGCCTTTACGCGCCAGCGCATCGGCCACTTCGCGAAATGCGGTCTGCACCGTTTTCTCGTAACTGGCGACATAACCCTGCTTTTCTGCTTCGGCATAGCGTAACGCCGACAGATTGGACCCCCCGTCAAAGAGAGGCAGACTGACGGAAGGCGCCAGCGACCACACGTGAGCGCCACCACTGAACAACGATGACAACGCCTCGCTACTCAAACCGTTGCTGGCGGTCAGGGTAATACTGGGGAAAAACGCCGCACGCGCCGCGCCGATATTGGCATTGGCCGATTTCAGCGTATGTTCTGCGGCCTGTACATCCGGGCGGCGCAACAACACGGCAGACGAAATACCGGCGGCGACCGGTTTCACCGCCTGCGACAGCGACGCCACATCCGTTGGCAATAACGCCTCTGGCACCGACCGTCCGGCTAACAAATCGAGCGCATTTTTATCCTGCGCTTCGGTGGTTAGCGCGCTGGCGACATCGGCCCGTGCCTGTTGATAGACGGTTTCTGCTTGCGCCACATCCACTGCCGATACCACACCATTACGCAATCGGCTGCGGGTTACCGCCAGCGATTGCCCGGCACTCTCCATCGTCTGTCGTGCCAGCGCCAGATTGCTGCGGGCCGTTGCCAGCGCCACCCAGGCTGTCGCCGTATCGGCAATCAGCGTCAGGCGGGTACTGGTGGCGGTCGCGGCACTGGACAAATACGCTTCCCGCGCCGCACCCGTCAGGCTGCGGTTTTTCCCAAACAGATCAAGCGTAAACGCGCTGGTAGATAAGCTGGCACCATAACTGCTGCTTAGCACGGTGCTGTCACTGCCACTGATGAGTGACCGGCTGCGATCACCGTTCATACCGGCGTTAATCGTCGGCAACAATGTTGCCCGTTGTTCGCCAAGCTGCGCCCGTGCCGCCTCCACATCGGCAATCGCTTTACGCAAATCCCGGTTATCCGATAACGCCATCTCCACCACCTGGCGCAATTTGTCATCCACCACCACCTCTCGCCAGGGAATATCCTCTGCGGGTTGGGGTGCCTGCGCTGTCGCCGGATAGGATGCGCCTTGCGGCCAGGCGGCAGGCACCGGTGCGGAGGGCCGTTGATAGTGCGGATCCAGTGAACAACCGGATAACAGCAGGCTGCCGCCCAATACCATCATGATAACGCGCATCAGTTTTCTCCCTGTGTAGAGGTAGGCTCTACCGTTAACGATGCTGCTGGCGTGCGGCGACCGGGGAAGGCCCGTCTGACCATCACAAAGAACATCGGTACCAGAAAAATCGCCAGTACGGTGGCCGTCAGCGTACCGCCGACAATACCGCTACCAATAGAGATGCGGCTGTTGGCACCGGCACCGGTCGCTATCGCCAATGGGAACACTCCGGCGATAAACGCCATCGACGTCATCAGTACCGGCCGCAGACGCGTGCTTGCCCCTTCCAGTGCTGCTTCATACAGGGTGGCACCCCGCTGGTAAGCGGCTTCGGCGAATTCCACAATCAAAATGGCGTTTTTGGCTGACAACCCGATAGTGGTGAGCAGCGCCACCTGGAAATACACATCGTTTTCCAGCCCACGCACTGTCGCCGCCAGCACTGCGCCTACCACACCCAGCGGGATCACCAGCATCACCGAGAAAGGGATACTCCAGCTTTCATACAGCGCTGCCAGACACAAAAACACCACCAGTATCGACATGACATAAAGCGACATCGCCTGCCCGCTGGCCAGCCGCTCCTGATAGGAAAGTTCACTCCAGGCAAAGGTCGTACCGGCGGGCAGTGCACGAGCCAGTGCTTCCATTTCATCCATCGCCTTACCGGAACTGACACCGGGCGCACCGATACCCTGAATTTCGTAGGACGCCAGGCCGTTATAGCGCGACAGGCTTTCCGGACCATAACTCCAGCGGGTAGACGCAAACGAGGAAAACGGCGTCATCACCGTGTTGCCACTGCTATCGGTACCACGGACAAACCATTTATCGAGGTCCGATGGCTGGCCGCGGGACTCAGCGTCGCCCTGGATATAGACTTTTTTTACCCGGCCTCGATCGATAAAGTCATTGACGTAAGTCCCGCCCCAGGCGCTGCTTAGCGTACTGGTGACATCACTTATCGACAGCCCCAGCGCTCGCACTCTGGCGTAATCAAGGTCCACCTGCAGTTGCGGCATCTGCGTCAAATCGTTAGGACGTACCGCCATCAGCCGTGGGTTTTTCGCCGCCGCGGCCAGCAGTTGATCGCGTAGCGCCAGCAGGCGGCCGCGATCCGTATTACCGGTCGCCTGCAATTCAAAGGTAAACCCGTCGGACTGCCCCAGCCCCTGTACCGCCGGTGGCGACATGGTGAATACCTGTGCGTCACGAATGGCAGACAACGCTTGCATGGCGCGTTGGGCTATCGCGGTGGAGCTGTTCGCCTGACCGGGGCGCTGGCTCCAGTTTTTTAGCGCCACGAACGCCATCCCGGCATTCTGTCCACTGCCGCTGAAGTTAAAGCCGGAAATCACGAAAATAGCCTCAACATTGTTTTTCTCTTCATTGAGAAAATAGTGCTCAATGCTCTCCCCGACTTTGCTGGTACGGGCTTCGGTGGCACCTGCCGGTAGCGTAAACTGCACCATCACGTCGCCCTGGTCTTCATTAGGCAGAAAGCCGCCCGGCAGCCGCACGAACAGTACCCCCATCACCACAATCACTACGCCGTACAGCGCCAGATAACGCCACGGGCCGGTTATCACATGCGTCACCCGTCCGGTATAGCGCTGCTGTACATTTTCATAGCCCCGGTTGAAACGGGCAAAAAAGCCGTTAGCGTTCGACGGCGCATGCGCCACCGGTTTGAGCAACGCAGCACAGAGTGCCGGTGTCAGTGTCAGGGCCACAACGACCGACAGTAACATCGAGGAGACAATGGTGATGGAGAACTGCCGGTAGATAACCCCGGTCGAACCGCCGAAGAACGCCATCGGCAGGAACACCGCGCTCAATACCAGCGCCACCCCCACCAGCGCACTGGAAATCTCGCGCATCGACTGTTCCGTGGCCGCCACCGGCGATAACCCCTTGTCGCGCATTAACCGCTCGACGTTCTCCACCACCACGATGGCATCATCCACCAACAGACCTATCGCCAACACCATCCCGAACAGCGTCAGGGTATTGATGGAATACCCAAACACCGCCAGTACGCCGAAGGTACCCAGCAATACGACCGGTACTGCCACGGCGGGGATCAACGTGGCGCGCAGGTTTTGCAGGAACAAAAACATCACCAGCACCACCAGCAGGATGGCCTCAAACAAGGTGCGCACCACCTCTTCCACCGATACCTTGATAAAATCGGTGCTGTCTTTCGGGTAAGACACCTCATAGCCTTTCGGCATCTGTGCGGTGAATTCCTCCACCTTGGCCTTCACTCGCTCCGCCGTTGCCAGCGCGTTGGCGCCGGACGACAGCATCACGGCGATACCGGCAGCCGGGTGACCGTTCAACCGTGTAGTGGTGGTGTAATCCTCATTACCCAGCTCAACCCGCGCCACATCGCCAAGATGTACCAGCGCACCGCTGGATTCACTTTTCACGATGATGTCGCGAAACTGCTCCGGGGTTTTCAACCGCGATTGCGCTGTGACCGTAGCGGTCAGTTGCTGATCGCGACTGGCGGGCTGCGCACCGATTTTCCCGGCGGAAACCTGGGTGTTTTGCGCTTCTATCGCGGAGGAAATATCAGATGGCATCAGGCTGTACGCCGCCAGTTTGGTCGGGTCCATCCAGATCCGCATCGCATACTGGGAACCAAACACTTGTATGCTGCCCACCCCTTCCACCCGGGAGAGCGGATCCTGTAGGTTGCTGACCATATAGTCAGCGATATCGGCGGCGGTGCTTTTGTCGGTTGTGTCGTACAACGCCATAATCAGCAGGAAATCCTGCTGGGATTTGGTCACCGTAATGCCTTGTTGCTGCACTTCCGTAGGCAGACGCGAGGTGGCTTGCTGTACTTTATTTTGTACCTGCACCTGTGCGGTATCCGGGTTGGTGCCCTGCGTAAAGGTGGCGGTGATGCGGACATCACCACTCGAATCACTGGATGACGAAAAATAGAGCAACCCATCGAGCCCGGTGAGCTGCTGTTCAATCACCTGGGTCACGCTGTTTTCCAGCGAATCGGCGGAAGCACCGGGGTAACTGGCTTTGATAGCGATAGACGGCGGTGCCACATCCGGGTATTGCGCCACCGGCAGCGACTCTATTGACAGCGCCCCTGCCAGCATAATCACGATAGCGATAACCCAGGCAAACACCGGCCGATGAATAAAGAAACGGGAGAACATGATTAGTGGGCCTCCGCCGTGCCTGACGTTGTCGACGCAGGCTGGCTCGTCGCCTCAACGGCGGTGACCTTATCGCCTTCGCGAATCTTGTCGGTCCCCTCTGTCACCACGCGCTCCCCTGCTGTTAACCCTCGGGTTATCAGCCAACGGCTACCAATAGCCTCGCCGGTTTCCACTTCCCGCCGTTCCACCACCTGCTGGTTATTGACCACCAGCGCGTAGGCATTACCTTTGGTATCCCGCAGGATGCCTTGTTGTGGTGCCAGAATGGCATCAGGCACGTTAGCGGTCTCCACCGCCGCACGCACAAACATGCCCGGCAGCAGCATATGGCCCGCGTTGGGGAACTCAGCGCGCAACGTTACCGAGCCGGTGGACGTGTCTACCGCCACTTCTGCCAGTTTCAGCCTGCCGGTCTGGTCGTAAGGCTGGCCGTTTTCCAGCGTCAGCGCCACCGCCGCCTGCTGCTGTTTCTGATGTCCCAGCATCGCCAGTCGCTGGCTGCTTGACTGGGTGAGATCAACATAGATCGGATCCAACTGGCGAATGGTCGCCAACGCGGTGCTCTGACTGGCGGTGACCAGCGCACCCGGCGTGACCGATGAAATGCCGATACGACCGGATATCGGTGCGGTAATCCGCGTGTACGCCAGGTTGATTTGTGCGGTTTTCAGTGCGGCGGCTTTCTCTGCCACACTGGCGACATCCTGTTCATACGTGGCCTGGGCGTCATCCGCATCCTGCTGGGATACGCCCTCGTCTTTCAATAAGCGAGCATAACGTTCGGCTTTCAGTTTGGCCGATCGCACGGTGGACTGGGCATTTTTCAACGCTGCCGCCGCCTGATCGACCGCCGCCTGATAACTGGCTGGGTCTATCTGATACAACACCTGCCCGGCTTTGACTTCGCTCCCTTCGGTAAACAGCCGTTGCTGGATAATGCCATCGACCTGTGGGCGAACCTCAGACACCATCGCCGCTGTTACGCGGCCAGTCAGTTCGCTGTGCAATGTCACGGGGGCGCTATGCAGCGTCTGCACGGTGACCGCCACCGGTTGTATCGCCTCTGATGAAGCGGTGTTGCGCTCACATCCGGTCAGCAGCACGGTGAGCATACCGGCTGTTACAATAAAGCTCTTACCTCTCATCAGTCCCTGTCCTAATATTGAGAATGAACGTTCATTCTCAATATAAAAAATTTGACGTCAGACTTCTTATAAAATTTGCAAGGATAACGTTAACAAGGTTGTCCAGGCATTGGAGCAATGTTATGTCATCACCCCATCATGAAGAGAAAACCCAGGCCCGGCGTGACCAGATAGTCGCTGCTGCCCGCCTGTGCTTTCGTCGCTCGGGCTTTCACGGCGCCAGCATGGCGGAGATAGCCGGGCAGGCGCAGCTCAGCGTCGGGCAGATTTACCGTTACTTCGTCAATAAAGACGACATCATCGAAGAGATCGTGCGCCGTATCGTCGATATTCGGCTCCAACGCATGACGCCCGAAAATGGCGACCCTCAGCGCTTTATCCCGCTGCTGGCCCGCCGCCAGTTGCCGGTTAATCCTGGCGACGACGATGACGACCTGCTGATGCTGGAGGTGGCATCCGAGGCAACCCGTAACCCACGCGTAGCCGACATCATGCGGGATGCCGAGCAGAAAATGTTTTCCCACACCAGTTCATTGATAAAAAAACGCTTTCCGCATTTTCCGGATGAAGACATCGCCGCCCGAACCGAACTAATAGCGGTATTGTGCGAAGGCACGACGTTTCGCAGCTTAATTCCGCAACACGCTCCGGTTGCGGTGCTGGAGCGGCTGTATCACACCCTGATTGATTCGTTATTCCCAGAGAAAGCACCATGACTGAAAAATCATCCCGTTCGCAGCTTGAGTACGCCCTGATTCTGGGGTCACTGGCCGCTCTCGGCCCGCTGTGTATCGACCTCTATCTGCCTGCGCTGCCGCAGATGGCGAATGCATTTGCCACCTCGACCTCCGTCACCCAACTCAGCCTGACCGCCGGTTTACTCGGGCTGGGCGCGGGTCAGTTGGTCTTCGGGCCGTTGAGCGACAAGCTCGGCAGACGCCTGCCGCTGCTGCTCTCGCTGGCCATGCTGCTGTTGACCTCCATCTGGTGTGCGCTAGCGCAGGATATTGGTCAGTTGATCGTTGCCCGCTTATTGCAAGGCATCGCCGGTGCGGGTGGCGCAGTACTCTCCAGGGCTATCGCACGGGATCTGTACATCGGCCATGCATTAACGCGCTTTTTCTCACTGCTGATGTTGATCAACGGCCTGGCCCCCATCCTCTCGCCGGTATTCGGTGGGCTGTTGCTGAGTATCACCAGTTGGCGCGGTATTTTTGCATTGCTGGCGGTGATTGCCTGCTTGCTGCTGACGATGAGCGCGCTGCGGCTCAATGAAACGCTGCCTGCCGAGCGACGCATCACCGGGGGTGTCGGTTCGATGCTGTCATCATTGGGAAGCCTGCTGCGGGAACGGACATTCATGGGCTTGTGTTTGGCTCAAGGGCTGTGCGGTGCCGGCATGTTCGCCTACATCGGTGCCTCGCCGTTCGTGCTGCAAGAGGTCTACGGTTTGAGCCCGCAGGCGTTCAGCGTGTGTTTTGCGGTCAACGGCATCGGGCTTATCGCCGCCGGGCAACTGGCTGCCCACTTTAGCCTGCGTTTTGGCGAACAACGCGTCCTGCGCGCCGGGCTGACTATCGCGGTGACTGCGGCACTGGCGTTGACGGTGGCAGGTTTGTTACATGCGCCACTCATCGGCATTCTTATCCCGTTGTTTTTTGCCATCGCCATGATAGGGATTGTCGGCCCTTGTGCGTCATCGCTGGCGATGCAGAGCCAAGGCGACAAAGCGGGCAGCGCTTCGGCACTGATTGGTCTGAACATGTTCATGTTTGGTGCACTGAGCGTGCCGTTTACCGGGCTGGGCGGGAACACCAGCGCGTTATCGATGGCGCTAGTGATTTTGGGGTGCTATCTGCTGGCGGTTACCGCCTATCTGTTGTTATCACCGCAACCGCTCGCCCAAAAAGCGTTAGCGGAAAAAAGGCAAAAGAAGAATACGTGAAAGACATCAACCTTCACGGGTAGGCCCCGTGAAGGTGATCTTTCTTTACCAGAACCCAGGCCGCATAACCTGTAGACTGGGTTGATTATTACAGCTGACCGCCGGTGTCGTTACCGCCCCCCGTTGGAGCCGTTTGCGTGATAGGTTCACCCAGCGTTTGTTTGAACCAATTCACGATTTTATTGATGATCACCGGCTGGAACCAGTTAATATCGCCATGACCAGCCCCCTCCAGCAGCACGTACTCCGCTTTGTTGCCGCCAGCTACCAGCGCTTCATACAGTTGTTTGCTCTGCAACGGTGAAACGACAGTATCCGCACTGCCGTGCATGATGAGATACGGCGGTTTTTTCCCGTTGAGATGCCCCATCGGGCTGGCATTAAGCGCTTTGACCGGGTCGCTGGTAATGGTGGCGCCGGGAAAATCCCCAAATGCCGTGCCATTGACCAACAACGCTTCCGTTACCGCCGGCGAATCATGCACTACGAGCAGGTTTTCTGGAAGGCCTTCGCCAATGCTCAACAAATTGGAAATACCGTACGCCGAAACCACTGCCTGAACATCCGACGATTTATCCAGAAAGCGCCCTTTATCAAAGCTACGCAGCCCATTCGTCGCACCGGTCATTTGCGCGACATAACCACCGGCGGAATCACCCAATACACCAATTCGGTTCGGGTCAATGCCGTATTCCGCTGCGTGTTCACGCAAGTAACGCACTGCCGATTTGGCATCCTCAATCAGTGCCGGGTATTTGTCGGCCACCACACGATATTCCGCCGCCGCGACGACAAAACCAGCTTCCGCAAGCGCCATACGCACATCAATGTATTTGGCATACGCAGCGGAAGCGAAACCACCACCGGGGAAATAGACAATCGCCGGTTTAAGTGTCGTCGTACGTGGGACAAGCAACGACATTTCCAACTGCTGTACTCTTTGTGTACTTTTAATCTGGGAATAAACGATATCATTAAGCGCATCAATTTGTTGGCGTACGGGTTTAACACGAATAACCTGTGCGCCTTTAGTATATCCCATCAGATTATTAACATTCGTTGAGTTAGCCATAATATATGAGTCCTTAAATAATTTAGAGAAAATACTTCGCAATCACCTGTAAGGCGATAATTCCTGATGGTCATATCTCACTATTTTCCGAAGAACAACCGAATTGCGCGTTGAATAACGCAATACATCGATTTTTTACGGCAAGGAAAATAAAAATCAATTTATCAATACAAAATAACAGCGAAAATAAAAAGACGTAAAATAAACCGAGCCATCATACCGATGTAGTGGAAAGTTAAATATGACGACATATTCAGATAATACCTTTGAACAACGCCACTATACTTGCCATTCAAAATATAAAAAAATCAGGCTGGTTCGTTGGTAGGGGGAAGAACGCCAATATATTGGAAAGAAAACGATTTATTATAAAAAAGAAAAATAAAAAAGAGATAACAAAAAAAATAACGTCGCCTATCTTTATTTATGGTCTTATTTTTAGAATAAATTAATTACAAATGTAATTAATTCATGAAAGTGGAATTTAAAAGAATATATCCTAAATAACTTAAGTTGCAGAATAAAACGCGCTGCGTTTTGGACAACACAGCGCGTTGGCACATGATTATTGTAACGCGGCGAAGCAGGGTCACTGATACAACGCCAACGCCTGACACAGGCGCTGACTCCAGAATACCAGTACAGTGCATGCCAACAGGCTGAGTTATCCCGCCTATTGGTTACTGTCCGGGAACAGAAACGGGTTGATGCTGCTGCGGGAAAAACCTTCTTCTTCCATTTTCACATCCAGTACCAGCGAGGCCAGGTCATCCGCCACCGCTTCCACCCGATGATCTTTTTCCTGATACAGCAGCTTCAGGTACGTCCCACAGTCGTCGCAGCTTTCCACTTTGATAGCCGCGTTCTCATCATCAAGCGACCAGTAGTGCAGTTTGCCTGCCTGCTCGCAATTGCTGCACTTGACGCGCACCATGTGCCACTCGGTTTCACACAGATTGCAGTGTAAATAACGCAGGCCGCTGGTGGTGCCAATCTGTACCACCCCAGAGACCGGCATGCTACCGCATACCGGGCAGAATTGACGATGCTCACCCTGCTCAGCCTGCGCTCGGCCCGGTAACTGCGTGGCCATCTGTGCCCAGTACAGCGACAACGCCGCCCAGACAAACGGGGCTTTATCGTTATTTTCCGCTGTGAACTGCTGGCTGAGCAGGGCATCCGCCAGTGAATCCCACTGCTGGGCTGACATTTTTTCCAGATTTTCCAGCGTGGCAAGCACCTGACCGCTAGCCGCAGGCTTGAGTTCTTCGATCAACGCCTGCAATAACCGATGCCAGTGTGGGTCGCGGGTTAGGGTGGTGATATGCAGCGGCGGGCGCGCGGCGACGTTATCGTGTAAATCACCGCAGTGTAGCAACCCAGAGAGCTCTTTCTCCAACGGATGGTCATGACGCACTTTGTCCTGCGCCTCTACCACACCTGCGGCAAACAGCAGGTAATCCGCCAGCGGATGGTCCTGCGCCAGTTGACGCAAGCGCTCGGCACGGCCACGGTACAAGCTCTTTAGGTTGGCGAACAGTAAAGGAGGAATGACGCCGATGGTTGAGGTTTTCTCACTGTCAGCCAGTTGCTCCTGCGGCACAATACGAATACTCATCAGGTGATGCTTCCTGTTTATCTATGTTGACGAGACGTGGCGCTCGCGGCGAAGGCCCCGTTCTGATGTCCTCATGTTAGCAGGTTATTCCCCACAATCAGCAGGATTTTCCGCCGCCTACCCCGGAGTGGATACATCAACGAAACAAGATGGACACAACGGGTCATCAACCGCACAATGGAACGACTGTGGTTGCTGACCGTCAGTCTGCTTTCGCTTTCGTTCATGTTGTCTTGAGGTAAGCATGATGTCGAAGCAGCACTGTCGATAGGTATCGCGATAATTCTGTCTACATGCTGGAAACGACATCCATGACTGCCGTTGATTCTCATACGCCTCCATCGGGCACCACTCGGGTTTACCGCAAAATTGCCTGGCGACTGATTCCCTTTTTGTGTCTGTGCTATCTCGCCGCCTACCTTGATCGCATCAATATCGGGCTGGCGAAACTCCAGATGGCAAACCAACTGGCGCTCAGCGACATCGCCTTCGGTCTGGGTGCCGGGCTATTCTTCGTCGGCTATATTTTGTTTGAGGTGCCCAGCAATCTGATTTTGCAACGTGTCGGCGCTCGACTATGGATTGCACGCATCATGATAAGCTGGGGGCTGCTATCCGCCGGAACCCTGTTTGTCACCACGCCGGGCCAGTTCTATGTCCTGCGTTTTCTGCTGGGTGCCGCTGAAGCCGGTTTTCTCCCCGGTGTGCTGTTTTACCTGACTCGTTGGTTCCCTTCCTGGCGGCGCGGTCGCATTATTTCCCTGTTCATGATTGGCCTGCCGCTCTCCAGCGTGGTGGGCGCACCGCTGTCTGGTTTTATCATGTCGCATTTTGATTCCGCTTATGGGCTACACGGCTGGCAGTGGATGTTCCTGCTGGAAGGGCTGCCAAGTGTACTACTGGGTGTACTGACCTTCTGGCTCCTGCCGGAAAGCATTGAGCAGGCGCACTGGTTGAATAAAGCAGAAAAAATGCAGGTGCGTGCCGATCTAGCCATTGACTCCCGTGAAGCGCCGCACCTGAAACACCATTTCCGCGACGGTTTTCTGAACCTGAAAGTCTGGATGCTCGGCGGCATCGACTTTTCGATTTTGTTGTGCGCTTATGCGATGGGATTCTGGCTCCCGACGTTCATTAAACAGGCCGGTGTGGCTGACATCGGACAGATTGGCGTACTGACCGCTCTTCCCAGTATCGCGGCGTTGGCAGGTATGGTGCTGCTGGGAGCCAGTTCCGACCGGCTACGCGAACGGCGCTGGCATATCATTGTGCCATTTTGGCTCGGTGCGGCGGCCATGGCAGCCAGTACCTTCTTCACCCACAATATCGTGATGACGGTGTTGCTGTTCTCGGTAGCACAGGCCGCCATCATTGGCACCGTGCCGGTGTTCTTCAGCCTGCCTGCGACCTTTCTTACCGGCACTGCCGCGGCCACCGGCTTTGCGCTGGCCTGTTCGCTGGCGAATATCGCCGGTCTGGTGAGTAACTCCATCATGGGTTTTGCGATGGAGCTAACCGGTAGCGGTAATGGCGCGCTGTGGTTCTTTGCTTTCTGCCTGTTGCTCAGTTCGCTGTTGGTAGTGGCGCTACCGGCAAAACTGGTAAATAGGTGAGTTAGGCTGTAGGCAAACAGCCATGTTGCTTTGTGAACGAGTAAGTTTGTCTGATCAGGGAAGAGTTTCGTGCGAGATAAACGGTGTCGTTTCTTTGTTACCTCATCATACGCACGACAAGGAGAGGCTCAATGCCGCCTCTCCTTGACCATTGGCTCAATCGGTTTGCGATGAGGAGTCAGTGCTTATCCTGCCCTTTGGATTGCAGCTCACGATACCAGCGCGGATGGTGTTTCTTCGCCCAACCGCTGGATACCCAGCCTTCCACCATCGCGGTGATAGTGCCCTTCACCCACAGCGCGGCGTACACGTGCACCATGATGGTCAGGATCAAACCGACTGCGGATACCGAGTGCACGACCAATGCGGCGCGGATCACCGGGATGGAGAATGACGGCGCAAAGTAAGGCCGCCAAATCACAATCCCGCTTGCCAGCAACAGCAGCAGACAGAGAATCGCCAGCCAAAACACGCACTTCTGACCGAAGTTGTACCGACCGGTATCACCAACCTCTTCGTTGCGAGCGATTTTGTGGATGTTTTTCGCCCACTCCAAATCGCTGCGCTCAATCAGGTTGTGTTTCCAGTAGCGTAAAAACATCAGCAGGAAGGCGACAAACATCACCACGCCGACAAACGGGTGCAGGATACGCGCCAGTTGCGGCGTGCCCAGCACACTCATCAGCCAGTTGAGCGACGGGAAGAAAAACCCTAATCCGCTGAGTGCGGCAAACACAAAGCAGAACGCCACAATCCAGTGATTAATGCGCTCGGGGGCGCTGTAACGCTGAATTCGATTACTCTTTTTCATGCTGCTTGCCCTCGTGGTGCGCTTCGTCATCGTCTTCTACCCGGTTCGGGCCGATACCCACGTAGTGGAATACGCTGGCCGCGAAGGTGGCGGCAAAACCGATGGCCGCCAGCGGCTTCCAGATGCCTTTCCAGAAGGTGACCGCCGGGCTGATGGTCGGGTTAGCGGGCAGACCGTTATACAGCTCTGGCCGGTCTGCATGGTGCAGCACGTACATTACGTGCGTTCCACCCACGCCTGCCGGGTCGTACAGACCGGCATTCTGATAACCGCGGCTGTTCAGGTCTTTCACCCGTTCGGCCGCCAGCACTTTCATCTCGTCTTTGGTACCGAAATGAATCGCGCCGGTCGGGCAGGTTTTCACGCACGACGGTTCCTGGCCGACTTCCACACGATCGACACACAAGGTGCACTTGTACACCTTGTTATCGTCCTTATTCATGCGCGGCACATTGAACGGACAGCCAGCGATACAGTAGCCACAACCGATGCAGTGCTCGGACTGGAAATCGACGATGCCGTTAGCGTACTGGATAATCGCGCCTTCCGACGGGCACGCCTTCAGGCAGCCTGGGTCGGCACAGTGCATGCAGCCATCCTTACGGATAAGCCACTCCAGCTTGCCGTTTTCTTCGAACTCGGCAAACTTCATGACCGTCCAGGACTTAGCGCTCAAGTCGGTCGGGTTGTCGTACACCCCTACGTTATGCCCCACCTCGTCACGGATGTCGTTCCACTCGGAACAGGCCACCTGACAGGCTTTACAGCCGATACAGGTGGTCACATCGATCAGTTTGGCCACCTGCTCTTTGTGGTTGCGGGCCTGCGGCGGTGGCGTCAGTGAGTTAGTCGCGGAGCGACGGATAATATCTTGTGATTGCATTGCCATAATGTTTCTCCGCGACTACGCTTTTTCCACATTAACCAGAAACGCCTTGTATTCCGGCGTCTGACTGTTGGCGTCACCGACATGCGGCGTCAGGATATTCGCCATAAAGCCTTTCTGGGTGGTGCCTTCAAAGCCCCAGTGACAAGGCACGCCGATGGTTTCCACCGGTTTGCCCTGAATCATCAGGGTACGGATACGCTTGGTAACGACTGCCTTCGCCTTGATATATCCTCGTTTACTGCTGACTTTCACCACATCGCCGGCCTGGATACCCTTCTGCTTCGCCAGCCCTTCGCCGATTTCCACAAACTGCTCCGGCTGAACGATGGCGTTAAGACGCGCATGTTTCGTCCAGTGGCGGAACAACTCGGTAATCGAGTAGGTCGTGGCAACAAACGGGAATTCTTCCACCGTTCCCATATACGGGCGGTCGGCAGGCAGAATACGGGCAGCCGGGTTAACCTGAACTTTGCTGTAAACCGGGTTGGTTTTCAGCGGCGATTCCAGCGGCTCATAGTGTGCCGGGAACGGCCCTTCGGCCATCTTGTCGAGAGCGAACAGACGCCCCAGCCCTTCGGCGTTCATAATAAACGGACCGGCAGCGCTACCCGGCGGCACGGTAGCGGCGAAATCGGGCACATCTATCCCCGTCCACTTCTGGCCGTTCCAGCGAATCAGTTCACGTTTTGGATCCCACGGGCGGCCTTGTTCGTCAGCCGACGCACGGTTGTAAAGAATGCGACGGTTTTGCGGCCAGCACCAGGCCCAGCCCGGCGTACAGCCCAAACCTGACGGGTCGGCGTTGTCGCGACGCGCCATCTGGTTACCTGCCTCGGTCCACGAACCGGCGTAAATCCAGCAGAAGCTGGCCGTGCTGCCGTCATCGCGCAGCACCGAGAAGTCAGGCAGCAGTTGCCCTTTCTTCAACAACAGGTTGCCTTTATCGTCGTACAGATCCGCCAGCGCGCGACCGTTGGCTTCTTTGGTAATTTCCTCGGCGGACGGGTCTTCCGGCTGCAAGTAATTCCAGCTCATGTTCAACACGGGCTCAGGATTAGCGCCACCTTCTTTGGCATACAACTCACGCAGACGCAGGAACAGGCCAGCGATAATCACCCCGTCGTGGCGCGCCTCACCTGGCGGCTCAGCGCCCTGATAGTGCCATTGCAGCCAGCGGCCGGAGTTAACGATGGAGCCGTTTTCCTCGGCAAAACAGCTCGACGGCAGGCGGAACACCTCAGTCTGAATCTTACTGGGGTCGACATCGTTCAGCTCACCGTGGTTCTGCCAGAAGTTGGAGGTTTCGGTCGCCAGCGGGTCAATGATCACCAGATATTTCAGTTTCTTCAGTGCATCACGAGCGCGGTTGGAGTCCGCGAAGGCCGCCATCGGGTTGAACCCCTGCACGATATAGCCGTTGACCTTGCCGTCCAGCATCATGCGGGAATACGCCAACGCATCGTAGCTCTTGTCCCACTTCGGCAACCAGTCATAACCCCAGTCATTCTCTTTGGTCGCTTTATCGCCCCAGAAACTTTTCAGCATGCTGATAAAGAACTTCGGCGTATTCTTCCAATAGTTAACCTGATCCGGCAGCAGCGCTTTCGGTGTTATCTGATCCAGATACATCGCCAGCGAGGTTTGTTTTTCCGATGGCAGCGGCATGTACCCCGGCAGGTTCAGCGACAACAACCCCAAATCGGTGTAGCCCTGAATGTTCGAGTGACCGCGCAGTGCGTTCACACCGCCACCAGCCATACCGACGTTACCCAGCAGCAACTGCACCATGGCCGCGGTACGGATAATTTGTGCGCCTGCGGTGTGCTGTGTCCAGCCAAGGGCATACATGATGGTCGCGGTGCGATCCGGTACGCAGGTCGAGGCCAGTTGCTCACAAATGGTCAGAAAATCCTGCTTCGGCGTGCCGCACACATTGGTTACCAGGTCCGGCGTATAACGGCTGACGTGCTCTTTGAGCAGGTTCCAGACGCAGCGCGGATCACTGAGCGTGTCATCACGTTTGGCAAAGCCGTTTTCATCCAGCGCATACTGCCAGCTGGTGCGGTCGTACTTACGCTCTTTCTCGTCGTAACCGCTGAAGAGACCTTCATCAAAGTGGTAATCATCACGTACGATCAGACTGGCGTTGGTATACGCCTTCACATACGGCATCTGCACCTTGCTGTGGATGAGCAGATAATTGACAACACCCAGCAGGAAGGTGATATCGGACCCGGCGCGAATCGGTGAGTACATGTCAGCAACGGCGGCCGAGCGGTTAAAACGCGGATCGACGACTATCAGTTTGGCACCGTTGTGAATCTTGGCCTCTACGGCCCATTTGAATCCGACCGGGTGCGCTTCTGCCGGGTTGCCCCCCATCACCAAAATCACATTGGCGTTCTTGATGTCGACCCAGTTATTGGTCATCGCACCGCGACCAAAGGTCGGTGCCAGTGCCGCGACCGTTGGGCCATGACACAGACGCGCTTGCGTATCGATGCCGATCATACCCAGTGCGCGGGCAAATTTTTGATCCAGTATTCCGGTTTCATTACTGGCGGCGGAGGAACACAGCATCCCGGTAGTCAGCCAACGGTTAACCGTCACACCGGCGGCGTTTTTCTCAACGAAATTGGCGTCGCGATCTTTTTTCATCAATGTGGCGATGCGATCGAACGCCTCTTCCCAACTGATGCGCTGCCATTTGTCCGAGCCCGGCGCTCGGTATTCCGGGTATTTCAGGCGCTGATCGCTATGGATAAAATCGACCAGACCGGCCCCTTTCGGGCACAACGAACCACGGCTCACCGGATGATCCGGATCCCCTTCAATGTGGTAAATAGAGGCGTTGGCGTTTTTGGCCCCATCGCCCAGGCTGTACATCAGAATACCGCACCCGACTGAACAGTAAGTGCAATTATTCCGGGTTTCTTTGGCTCGCAATAACTTGTATTGCCGCGTTTCGGCCAACGCCGCACTGGGCGAGAACCCCAGAGCGGTGACCGTCGTTCCGGCCATACCGCCTGCGCATATTTTAAAGAACTGCCTTCTGCTGACCTGCATGGGAGATTCCTCGCACGACATCACTCAGAACTATACCCTTCATACTTCAAGTTGCAGGTGTGTTGGCTGCCCTCACTCACCCCAGTCACTTACTTGTGTAAGCTCCTGGGGATTCGCTCGATTGCCGCCTTCCTGCAACTCGAATTATTTGGGGTATATACCCGTCATACGTCGAATTGCAGGTCCATCGGCTATGCTATCAGGCTCACCTGAGCCCTACCCTGAAAAGGCAACGCGCGGCGTTGTTCAACACGTTGTCCCGCAACTCTGATTACTGGGGGTAATATCGTATTTTATGTATTAATGCTTTATTAATATGAATGAATGCTGACAGGGAGTGTGCATAAACCCCTATCAAACATATGTATTATGTACCGACGAATAAAAAGCGCCAATTAATTATCTCAATAACAACAAATAAGTCACAATTCGTCGTGGCGCGGCTGTTTTTTAACGTTATCACGCAGTTAAGAATAATCATTCTCATTATCAAGAGAGCCAAGCTATTGTATCGCTATATATTTTTTTACATATCGATTGCAGGCAAGTGCCCTTCACTACGTTATACCAATGAGAAATAATTAAAATTTTCTTTATAAAAAAACAGAGTATCTGTTGCTTCGACGGATAAAGAGGAATACCCGTCTGACGATAAAAAAATAAATAACGCAGACGACGTAAAATAAATAACGCCCGACATGATATGACCGTGAATCGATTATTTTTGATGGAAAACGATAAATAACGCGGGTTACCGATCAGGACGAGGAGAGTGCGTTTTTCAACAATGTCGCCAACGCGATAATGGCGTTTTCCGTTTTCTCCTGCCATTCGAAAGAGGTATTGATACGAAAGTAGCGGTCAAACTTATCGCTGGTCGTGAACATGCGGCCCGGCGCGATACTGATATTCAGAGCCAGTGCCTGCTGATACAGGTCAATACTGTTGATGCCATCCGGCAACCCCAGCCACAGAAAATAGCCGCCATCGGCGTAGTAAATATCCACACCGGCCGGGAAGTGCGCTTTCATTGCCTGGTACAAGCGGTGTTTGCGTTGCTCAAGCGTTCGCCGCAGACGCCGCAGATGACTATCGTAACTACTGGTCGCCAGATAATCGGCCACCGCCAATTGCATCGGTGCACTGGCAGACAGCGTGCTCATCAGTTGCAGCCGCTGGATGCCTTGCGCAAAGCGGCCTGCCGCCACCCAGCCAACACGAAATCCGGCGACCAGATTTTTTGAAAACGAAGAGCAGTGCAATACCTGCCCTTGCGTATCCAACGCTTTGACCGGCAGCGGACGATGAGGACCGGCGTACAGCTCACTGTAGACATCATCTTCAATCAACGGTACCTGATGTTCGCTCAACAGCGCGGCCAGTTGCTGCTTTTTCTCCCATGCCAGCGTACAACCAAGCGGGTTATGAAAATTAGTCATCAGCCAGCAGGCGCGGATCGGATAGTCCTGCAATGCCTGTCGCAATGCCGCCAGATCAATGCCGGTATGCGGATGGGTGGCGATAGCAATCGCCTTCAACTGCAAACGTTCGATAGCCTGCAATGCACCGTAAAACGACGGCGACTCCACCACCACATAATCGCCCGGGCGGGTCAACATCTGCAGGCTGAGGTTCAGTGACTCCATGGCACCGCTGGTGATGACTATCTCATCCGGCGAGACGGCGATACCTTGCAACGCATAGCGCTGGGCTATCTGCTTGCGTAAGCGCTCATTGCCGGGTGGCAGGTTATCCAGCGCACTTTCCGGTTGCATACGGCGTGCTACCGTCGCCAGTGAACGGGTTAACTGGCGCTGAGGAAACAACCGGGGATCGGGAAAAGCAGAACCAAACGGCACCACGCCGGGCGAACGGCTGGCGTGCAGCACATCAAAAATGAAGCGGTTAACGTCAACGTTTTCCGTCAGATGCACCGCTTCGCCATCGCTCGCTGGCGTGGACGGCCGCTCAATACGCGGTGCGGCGTAATAGCCCGATTGCGGGCGCGACACAATCCAGCCCTGACTTTCCAGTAGCTGATAGGCATGCAGCACCGTCATCAGACTCAGGCCGGAATGCACCGCCTTTTCGCGCAACGACGGCAGTTTTTCCCCCGGTTGCCAGATACCCGACTGTAACTGCTCGCGCATCTGGTCAGCCAGTTGTTCGAACTTAGCCAGAGCCATGCTCCTTAGCGGGACAACGCCTGCCGGACAAAATCCAGCAGCAACCGCCGCGCCCACACTGGCTCAGCGCTATGGGTTATTTCCGGCAAGGCGCAGTGTCGCAGGCAGGCGTTCATCACCGCGGCATCCATCTCGGGGTGGAACTGGAATGACAAGGTATGCGGCGTGTAACGAATAATCTGGCATCCATCCTGTTCTGACGCCGCCAGCACCTGTGCACCCGGTGGGGGCGTCACCACAGACTGAAGATGGCTGAGGTAAGCGCTAAACTGCGTCGGTATCGCCGTCAGCAACGCGTCATCCGCGGCATGGTCATGCAGCGTTACCGTCTTAAGCCCCATCTCACGTCCATTCGGGTTATCCGCTACCGTGCCGCCTAGTGCATGCGCCAATAACTGATGGCCGTAGCACACGCCCAGCACCGGCAACCCGACCTGCACGCTCTGGCGTAGCCACTCAGCGGTACGCTCGCTCCAGTCCAGCCGGTCGGTCACCATCGACCAGGAGCCGCTGATAATGGCGGCATCGTGCTCATCAGGAGAAGGCAGAGTATCGCCGCTATACGGCCGCACCACATGCAGCTGCACGCCTTGCGCCGCCAGCGCGCTGCAAAACCAGTCAGCCTGTTGGCCGACAGCCTGCGCGATAGGCTCAGGGGGTTCCCCCATCTGGACGATGAGTAAAGAAGGAGAACGTGATGAGGAGGGACAATCTGCGTTTCGCATCGTCATAGCGCGTCTCTGGCCTCAAAGAACGGTAAACAAGATGAGTTTTGAACCTATCACGCAGGACGCGCCCTGTCATCGCTTCATACCGTTGATTTTTATTCACAGCGATAATCCCTCAACGCGCAGCAGTTGAACGGTAGGCCAGAGAAAACACATCGTAGAAATAGAGATACCCTTTGGTTTGCAACAAACGGGCGATCCCCTCTTTTACCGCGGCGGCGACCTGCGGATTATGCAGCAGCGCTTCCAGCGTCTGTGCCGACACATGCCGACTGTTATACCACTCGCCGTTGTAGCACACCCGCAGATCCAGCGTGTCGATATCTTCAAAGTGATAGCGTGGATTAATGTCCATCGACATCGCCAGCGACATCACTGCCAGAAACAACGTAAACCCCACCACATAAGGCAGGCCGAAATAGGGTGCGTACCACAGAATCAACGCCACCGGCACATAACTCGCCAGCATGCCGCCGAATAAATAAGGGTGGGTTACCATAAAGCGGCGACTGAAACGGATGCGATTATCGCGCCGCTCCTCACGATTCAGACGTTCGATTTCTTCATTCAGAATACGTTTCACTTCGTCCATACCGACACCTCTGCCGCTGCGTATTGGTGCGCAACGGTAGCACGGCGTACTTTATCAGAACAGATACAGTCCGGTGAAAAAAAGCTATAACAGTTACCCTTGTGTTGACAGACGGCTGGCAGCAATCAACGCCTGCCCCAACGCCAGCCCACCGTCACCCGCCGGTAAACGTGAGGGCATCAGTAACGTCACATCCGCCAGCCGTTCGCGCAGCAGCGCTACCAGCAAACGGTTATGCATCACCCCACCTGAGCATACCACCGTATTCAGCCCATACTCCCGTGATACCTGACGAACCAGTGCTGCCAGCCCATCCGCCAGCGCCACATGAAACGCAAACGCACGATCGGCCACTGGTGCGCGATATGCCAGAAACTGCCGCCAGAACGTAGCCAGATCCAACTGGTAGCCGGATAACGGTAGCGTCACCGGCGGTCGGGTCTGTTGATGTTGCCGGGCCAGCGCTTCCAGCCAGCAGGCCGCCTCTCCTTCCCAGCTTTGTTCGCCGCCAAACCCACAGGCGGCTGCGACGGCATCAAACAACCGGCCAGCGGATGAGGCCAGCGGGGCGTTGAGGCCACGCTCAATAGCGCGCGTCAGCAACGGCCACGCAGCGACAGGAATCACACCCGCTTGCGGCAGTGACGCCCAATCCGGTACAAATGCCAGAAACTGTGCCAGTAGATTACGCCACGGCTGGCGTGCCGCCAGATCGCCGCCCGGCAGTGCCACCGCCGGCAGCCCCCCCAGATGCTGGCACTGACTGTAATCCACCAACAAACACTCACCGCCCCACCAGCGGTTATCACCGCCATAGCCGATACCATCCAACGCCAGCCCGATGACCGGCCCGGCGTCGCACGGCCAGCGATGTTCCGCCAGACAGGCAACGATATGTGCGTGATGGTGCAGCACCTCAATACAAGGGATACCCAACTGTTGCGCCTGTTGCTGCCCTAAACGACGGCTGACATACCCCGGATGAGCATCCACCGCGATGGCCTGCGGGGTAAACCGGTAGATATCAGCAAACAGCCTTTGCGCCTGCTGGTACTGCTGTTCCACCTCGTCATCAGCCAGATCGCCCAGGTGCTGGCTGACGATGGCAGAGCCATCACGCAGCAGGCAGAAGGTATTTTTGAGGTCAGCCCCCATGGCGAGTAACGCGGGCTGTTGGCTAAACCCCGGCGGCAGCGGCAGGGCATCCGGCACATAGCCGCGCGCGCGCCGCAGCATCTCCGCCCGATCGCCCTGTATTCTCACCACCGAGTCATCGGCCCGCTGCACAATATCGCGGTCATGCAGCAGCCATAGGTCAGCGATAGCCGCCAGCTCAGCCAGCGCCTGCGTGTTATCCAGCGCGGGCGGTTTACCACTGGCATTGCCAGAGGTCATCACCAGCGGTCGACCCACCGCCGCCAACAGCATGTGCTGCAATGGGTTGGCAGGCAGCATCAATCCCACTTCATCCAGACCGGGGGCAATGCCCGCTGCCAGTACGCCATCGTGGCGCAGCGGTAGCAGTACGACAGGCGCCGCCGGGCTTTGCATCAGACGCAACGCGGGCGCAGAATTCTCCACACAGCTGCACTGTGCGAGCCAGTCAGCACCCGGCAACATCACCGCCAGCGGCTTGGCCGGGCGGTGTTTACGCTCACGCAGTCGTGTCACCGCCTGCGCATGGGTGGCGTCACAAGCCAGATGAAACCCACCCAGCCCTTTTACTGCCACGATTTGCCCGGCGCATAATGCGGTGGCCGCTTGCATAATAGCGTCATCGCCACGCACTACGACACCCGAGGCATCACTCAGCCACACCTGCGGCCCGCAGGTTGGGCAGGCGTTGGGTTGAGCATGAAAGCGCCGATCCGCCGGATGTTGGTATTCCTGCTGACAGGTGGGGCAAAACGGGAACGTCGCCATCGCCGTATTCGGGCGGTCGTATGGCATCTGGCGGATGATAGTAAAACGCGGGCCACAATGGGTGCAGTTGATAAACGGATAACGGTAGCGACGATCGCGCGGATCAAACAGCTCCTGACGGCAGGCATCACAGGTCGCCGCATCCGGCACAATGTGGGTATCCATCTGCCCGGCACCGCTGTGTTCAATGGTGAAATCGTCCGGCAGTGTTGCCCAGCGATAAGGCTGACAGGTGACCTGGTCAATCTGCGCCAGCGGCGGGCATTCGGCGTATAGCGCGGCAATGAAATCCACCTCGGCGCTCGCAGGCCACAGCCGGACTAACACCCCCGCGCCGTCATTTAGCACACTGCCTTTAGCACCAAGCCGGTGAGCAATTTGCCAGACATAAGGCCGAAACCCCACCCCCTGCACTTTGCCTTTAACGCGAATTTCAACGCCTGATGTCGTCTGTACATTAATTGCTGACATAGGTAAGAACCTATACTTGGGATCTATAGGATGAAGTTTCTACAGCAAAGACACGAATGTTCGTCTTTTCTGCGTCAAAAACTGTGCTGAGGTGGGCGGCTTCGCCGGGTGAGCCGCATGGATGCGGCGAAAGCCCGTGCCGCGTCGGGAACGCGTCACGGGCGGCCCGAACAGCGAAGGCGAACGCCGAAGGCACCGCGCAGCGGCACAGTTTAGCTACCAGCCAGTGGTCAAGGAGAGGCGGCGTTTGAGCCTCTCCTTGTCGTGCGTGCGACGAAATAACAGAGAAACCATATGGCTTATCGCGCACGAAATCCCTCACTATCTTGTCGATAAAAACAGTTCGGCTGTTTATCAACAACTGCTTGTCAGCAAATCCTCGGCATCGGCTCGCTGTGGGGCAAGTCCAGCAGGCGGGAGGTGCCGAATACGCCGCACAGGCGTACCTGTTTTTTGTCGGTGACGCTGCCGATGACCGCGGCATCGCGCCCCAATGGGTGAGATTGTAAAACATCCAGGACCCGGCTTTCCGCTTCTGGCGACACCGCCAGCACCAGTTTACCTTCATTGGCGAAATTGAGCGCTTCCAGACCCAGCAGTTCACAGATACCACGCACCGCCGTTTTGACCGGTAACGCACTTTCCTGTATTTCCATGCCGCAACCACTGGCTTGCGCGAATTCGTGCAGGATTGCCGTCACCCCGCCACGGGTAGCGTCGCGCAGAGCACGTACGCCATTAATCTCGCGCAGCGGCGCAATCAACGGTGCCAGTACCGCGCAATCGCTGGTCAATTCGGCCTCCAGCCCCAGCTTTTCACGCAAATTCAGGATGGTGGCACCGTGATCCCCCAACGTACCACTGACGATCAAACGGTCACCGGGGCGAATTTCACCGGTGCCCCACTGCACATGTGGTGGAATCACGCCAATACCGGCGGTATTGATGAAAATTTTGTCCGCCGCGCCGCGCGGCACCACTTTGGTATCACCGGTGACGATCTGGATACCGGCCTCGCGGGCAGTTTGCGCCATCGAACTGACGATGCGCAGCAGCGTTTCTCCCGCCAGCCCTTCCTCCAGAATAAAACCGCAGGAGAGGTAACGCGGCACAGCACCACTGACCGCCAGATCGTTAGCCGTACCGCATACCGCCAGCTTGCCGATATTACCGCCGGGAAATTCGATCGGGTCGATAACATAGCTGTCGGTGGTAAACGCCAGCCGATCGCCTTCGGCATTCAGCTCCGCCAGCGATAAACGCGCCTGATCCTCACGTTCCGCTAATAATGGGTTATCGAACGCCTGCAGGAACAGGCCTTCGATCAACTGCTGCATCGCCTGCCCACCGCTGCCATGCGCTAGGGTAATCTCTTTTGGCAATAAGGTATTCTTCATCAGGCGCACTCCCGTCGATACTGGTAATAAGCGGCACAGGCACCTTCTGAGGACACCATCAGCGCGCCGATAGCATTTTGCGGCGTACAACGCTGCCCAAACAGTGGGCAATCACCCGGCTTGCAGCGCCCGGTGAGCACATCGCCGCAACGTGACAGCGGCTCATCTGCCACCTGTTGCTGCTGCGGTTTGAAACGGCGTTCAGCATCAAATGCCGCATACTCTGCCCGCAACTGCATACCGGAATTGGCAATTTCACCCAACCCACGCCATTCACTGCTGGCCTTGGTTTCAAATACCTCGGCCATCGCCTGCTGCGCCAGCGTATTGCCACTGTCTGGCACGATACGACGGTACTGGTTTTCCACTTCGCAGCGTTCATCATGCAGTTGTTGCACCAGCATTAACAGCGCCTGCAGGATATCCAACGGCTCAAAACCGGTGACCACAAACGGTTTATGGAACTGCTCGCACAGCGGCTGATAAGGATACGCGCCAATCACCATGCTGACATGTCCCGGTGCCAGGAACCCGTCGATACGCAAATCGGGTTGCTCCAGCAGGCTTCTCAGCGTGGGAATGATAGTAATGTGCTGGCAAAACAGCGAAAAGTTATCGATACCACGACGTTTGGCCTGTTGCAGGGTCAGTGCGGTGCTCGGCATGGTGGTTTCAAATCCCAGTCCGAAAAACACCACCTGTCGATCAGGGTGTTGCTCCGCCAGCGCCAGCGCATCCAGCGGGGAATAAACCACCCGAACATCAGCGCCGTGGCGTCGGGCATCCTGCAACGACCCGTTACGACCCGGCACCCGCATGGCGTCGCCGAAAGTACAAAAGATCACGTCAGGGCGAGCGGCTATCTCCAGACAGGCATCGATCCGCCCCATCGGCAACACGCACACTGGGCAGCCCGGTCCGTGCACAAACTCAATTTCCGGCGGCAATAGCCGGTCGATACCGAACTTAAAAATGGCATGGGTATGCCCGCCGCACACTTCCATCAGTTGCAACGAGCGCGCCTTTAAATGCGGCATATCGTCAACCAGCGCCTGAATGCGCTGTAACAACGATTTCGCCAGTTCGGGATCACGAAATTCATCAACGTACTGCATAAATGGCTCCGGTTTGCCTGACTTCATCCAGCTCCAGTCCAACCGCCTGCATGGATTGCAGCGCCGCCAGCGTTTCCTGCGCTTCCTGCTCATCGAGCAGACTCATGGCGAAACCGACATGCACCAGTACCCACTGCCCTACCAACTCTACCGGGTCGCCTTCGCATACCAGCGCAATATTGACTTCGCGCTGTACACCACACACATCCACCCGTGCCGGATAATGTAAATCCAGCCCGACAGCGACCACTTTACCGGGAACGCCCAAACACATGGTTAGACTCCTGACAGCAGTGACGGTTGTGACGGCGTTTGTGCCCCCAAAAGCTGGGCTTCCAGCCAGGTCAACCAGGCTTCCATCCCTTCGCCGGTGCGAGCCGACAGCGCAATTACCTCGATCTGCGGGTTAACGCGACGCGCATTAGCAACACAAGCGTCGAGATCGAAATCCAGATACGGCAGCAGATCGATCTTGTTGATGATCATCAGCGAAGCAGCGGCAAACATGTGCGGATACTTAAGTGGTTTGTCTTCGCCTTCGGTGACCGACAAGACCGCAATTTTGTGCCGTTCCCCCAAATCGAAACCGGCCGGACACACCAGGTTGCCAACATTTTCGATAAACAGCAGGCTCTGATTTGGCAGTTGCAGTCGGTGCATGGCGTCATGCACCATCTGTGCATCCAGATGACAGCCTTTGCCGGTATTAACCTGAATCGCCGGTACGCCGGTAGCCCGAATACGTTCGGCGTCGTTGGTGGTTTGCTGGTCGCCTTCGATCACTGCGCACGGCACGCGCTCACGCAGCAAGTGCAAGGTATTGGTCAGCAGCGTGGTTTTCCCGGAACCGGGGCTGGACACCAGATTCAACGCCAGAATCTGGTCGGCATCGAAATGCTCGCGGTTATGCGCTGCCAGTTGGTTGTTTTTACTCAGCACATCCATTTCTATCTGCAGCAGTCGTTGCTGACCGACACCCGGCGCATGGGTGCCTGCCGCGCCCTGCCCATAGTGCAGATGGTTTTCCTGCTCTACCGGCTGGAACCGCTCTTCCTGCTGACGGTGTTCGTGTGAATGCGCGTGATGGTCATGACCATGATGAGCATGGCTGTGATGAGCATGCTCATGGTGGTGATCATGGTTGTCGTGATCATGGTTGTCGTGATCATGGTGGTCATGCGAATCGTGCGTATGGGCATGATGCTCATGCGCGTGGCGCACGGCCAGCGGACGTGATGTGCCATGATAGTGATGGTGTACGTCGCCGTGGTGATAGTAATAATGGTGATGATGAATAATCACACTGGGCGCGGCCGCTACGTCGTCATGATGATGGTCATGCCCGTGATCGTGGTCATGATGGTGAGGATGCGAATGCGCATGATCATGACTGTGGCTATGTTCGTGGTGGTGATCGTGCGTATGGGGATGGTGGTGTGAATGCGCAGGTTCATCGCCCTCTATCCGGCGTTCTCCTTCGCCACAACCGCATGTGGTACACATTGATACGACTCCTCCGGTCAATCTGACCGTCTTTTACTGACGACACGCCGCATGACAGCAACGTGTTATTCAACCGCCAATTGCTTTAGTTGCAGGCTATCGCCTCCGCTTTCAACTCGCAGGCTATGGCTGCCGCAATGCGGACAGCCGCTGTCGTGGTGGGTCACTTCCACTGGCTGGCTACACTCCCAGCACCAGGCCTGTGCCGGACGCACCGACACATGCAACTGGCAGCCTTCTGCCATGGTTTCCCGGCAGACCGACTCAAAGCAGAACTGCAACGCACTTTCTTCAATGCAAGACAGCGCGCCGATTTCCAGCCACACGCCGGTAACCCGGCGGGCGCCATGCTGACGCGCCTGCTGTTCAATCAACTCCAGTGCGTTGTAGCACAAGGACACTTCATGCATGCCGCTGACTCCGATAACGGCTGAACAGCGCGCGGCGACTCAGGTTCTCTGGCGCATCGGCATCCTGTACCGGCAATGACAAGGCCATACGTGCGCTTTGCTGCGCCAACTGTAACGCCTGGTCCGCACCGAGTGCCGAGTCCAGCGGCGACATCAGTGAACAGGACAGATACTGCTGCCCGTCATCGCTTTCGCTGACCACGAACTTCATGCTGCCGCACGGCAGCGCTAATGCCAGTCGGGTGGACAGCTCACGTCGGGGCCATTGTTGCCCCGGCCCCGGCAGCACCAGCAGACTCAACATCCACGGCGTCAACAGGCAACCGAACCACTGCTGTTCAAACAGGGTAAATCCACAGGCCCGCACCGGAATACCGTCACGATAAAACGGCAACAACCGCATGCGTTCTTGCGCAATACGGTTGAACTCGGCTTCCAGCCAGGCCACCGGACTCTGATCATGCCCCGCAATCCACGCCAATTCTTTGCGCTCATCGGGTATTACCGACGGATTATTACCGCCGTCGCGTGGCGAAGCAGAAAAAATATCAGTCACCACACACCTCCTGCGCGGTTTTCTCCGTCACCGTCACGCCACTTTGACGCAGCGCGGCAATCATGTGCTGTAACGCCGGTTCCAGCGCCCGGGTCACGGTATCGGACAAGCCGATACCAGAATCGAGCGCTTCCGGCTCCACGCCAACCAGTGTCAGTTGGCGGGGAAATTCGCCGGTCAGTTGCAGCGCCATCAGCACGTCGGCCAGACCTAACTGGTGCGGGGAGATCTTGCGGGTAAACAACGCCGGGACTTCACGGTCACGCAGCACCGTCACACTGCCCGGTGCCTTGCCAGTCAGTACCGCATCGGCAACGATCAGGTGATCGCGCCCGGCCATGCATTCCATCAGCTCCATGCCGCAGGTGCCACCGTCCACCACATCAATGGCGGGTGTGCAGTCAAAGCACTGCTCCAGTTGTTCCACCAGACGCACCCCAACCCCTTCATCACTCAGCAAAATATTGCCGATCCCCAACACCAGTATATTCATCACAGCACCTTCACCCGCGTCACTTCATTGCCATTCACGGTATCCACTACGTGCACCGCACAAGACATACAAGGGTCGAAGGAGTGGATGGTACGTACCACTTCCAACGGCTTATGCGGGTCCGCCACCGGTGTACCGACCAGCGACTGCTCGTACGGGCCGGGCTTGTCTTCACCGTTACGTGGGCAGGATGTCCAGGTCGACGGCACTACCGCCTGATAGTTAGTGATTTTGCCGTTTTTAAACACCACCCAGTGCGACAGCATACCGCGCGGCATTTCCCCGAAGCCCACACCGTGAAACTCGGTATCGGGTGAAAAGTCCGGTTTGATGAAGGTCTGATGATCGCCTTTACCGATGTTGTCCACCAGCGCCTGCCATTGCTGCGCCAGCGTATCTTTCAGTACGCAACAGTGCACCGTACGGCCAATCACCCGACCCAACGTGGAGTGCAAATGTTTCTCTTCCAGTTGGTGCCCACTGAGCGTCTGATAAGCGGCTTTAACCTGAGAGAAATGGGTCAACGTGTCTTTATGCTTCGCAGCCAGGCCGCACAGCAACCAAGCCAGCGGCCCCACTTCCACGGTTTTGCCGTAGAAAGTCGGCGATTTCACCCAGGAGTATTTGCCGTCTTCATGCCAGCCGGTGTACTTCGGTCGGGTCAGCCCTTCCCACGGAGCCAGCGGCTGATCGTCCTGATACCAGGCGTGTTTACCGCTCTCACGGATACCCTCGATCAGGAACTTATCGCTGTGGCTGGTGATCGGTCGGTACGTCGACAGATCGCTGTTTTCGATATACCCACCCGCCAGCAGGAAGCTGCCATTCTTGTTGTCGGTCGGCAGTTCCGGCACGCTCAGGTAATGATCGGCACCGCGTCCCAGCGACAACCATTGTGGGTAATGGGCAGCAATCACCGCGCAGTCCACTTTGTAGACTTGCTCAATAAAATCCCCCAACCGGTCGATAAAGCTCTTCACATACATCAACCGTTCCAGATTGAGTACGCTTGGGGCATCCAGATTGATAGGGTTAGCCACACCGCCAACCGCCAGGTTTTGAATGTGTGGTGATTTCCCGCCCAGGATCGCCACGATACGGTTAGCATCACGCTGGCATTCCAGCGCCTGCAGATAGTGAGCGACGGCAATCAGGTTCACTTCCGGCGGCAGCGACATCGCCGGGTGGCCCCAGTAGCCGTTGGCGAAAATACCTAGCTGACCGCTGGCAACCAGATCTTTGAGCTTCTGCTGCACCTTGGTGAACTCGGCAGCGGTATTCAGCGGCCACGTGGATAACCCGTTAAGCAGCGTCGCCGCTTTCTGCGGATCGGCTTTCAACGCGGAGGTCACATCCACCCAGTCAAGCGCCGACAACTGGTAGAAATGCACAATATGGTCATGGATACTGTGTGCGGCCAGAATCAGGTTGCGGATATACTGAGCGTTGACCGGCACATTCAGGCCCAGCCCATTCTCTACCGCACGCACGGAGGCGATAGCATGCACGGTGGTGCACACGCCGCAGATACGCTGCACGATCATCCAGGCATCACGCGGGTCACGCCCTTTGACAATCTCTTCCATGCCACGCCACATAGTGCCGGATGACCAGGCTTTGGTGACCTTGCCGTTTTCAATTTCGCAATCAATGCGCAGATGCCCTTCGATACGGGTAATGGGATCAATGGTGATGCGTTGGCTCATGCTTTACCTCAGCCTGATGATGCGTATGTTCGCCTTTCAGCGCGGGCAGTACCGGCAGCAGGCGGATTAACAAGATGTAGGCGCAGACCTCAATGGCGACGAAGCCAATGGAAATCAGGATCTCCTGCGCTTTAGGAAAGTAGTGGTAGCCGTTGCCCGGGTTGAACGCCAACAGCGAATAGCTCAGTCGCCACAGGGCCGCGCCAAACAGCATGCACAGCGCGCTGACGAACAGCCAGCGAGCATCCTGACGGCAGCGTTTCAAGCGCAGCAGGATCAGCGGCAAGACCATCAAAGCGGCTTCGCACCAGAACATGACAGCAAACCGGTCACCGGCAAACAACAGTGCGGTTTTCTGATGCCAGATGATTTCACCGAAGCGCAGCACCACAAACAGCAGCACCAGCACATGGGCCAGTCCGGTCAATTTGCGGAACAACGCCTGTTCGTCCGGACCACGCCCTTTCAGCCCAGCCTGTACCAGCGAGCCTTCAAAAATCACGATCGAAAAGCCCATGATGAACGCGGTCAGCAGCGACAACAGCGGCAACAACTCATAGCTTTGCCACAGCGGATGCACTTTATAACCAGCGGAAATCATCAGCGATCCCATCGATGACTGGTGCATCGTCGGCAGTAACGCCCCCAACGCAATGATGAAAAACATCACCTTGTTGAGTCGTTTCAGCGACACCTTCCAGCCAAAGCGTTCCAGCACGACCGGCGCGAACTCCAGCGCCATCACCCCGATGTAGATAGTCATACACACAGCGGTTTCAAACAGTACCGAGTTGGTATTGAAATAACCGGGGATATAAAAATACGGCAGGTTCCAGTAACGGCCGACGTCGATGGTGATTGACAATCCACCCAGCGAATAGCCAAACAGACTGGCGAGTAACGCCGGACGTACTAACGGGTGGTATTCGCCACGGTTGAATACATAAACCGCCCAGGCCAACGCCCAACCGCCGCAGGCAAAACCGGTACCGACCAACAGGTCAAACGCGATCCAGATCCCCCACGGGTAGCCGCCGTTCAGATCGGCAACGGAGCCTATCCCCAGAAACAGACGTTTCACGATGAGGATCGCGCAAATTGCCACCAGCGGGGCCAGCAGCATCACCGGCCAGCTCACCAGCCGACCGCCCAACGGACTTGCTTTATGCGCCGTCATGAGGTTTCTCCTGTGAGTCGTCGTGCGTCTCCTCGCGCTCAGCACGGGTATTGCGATGCACCAGTACGGATAACCCGGCCAGTACCGCCAGCGGTAACACCATACCTTTGTACAACGTGTGCTGGATGTGCTCTGAGCGTGCACCGGTAGACAGCGAATCCAACGCGGGCATTTCCAGGTTTGAGTACGGCACCCCAGACAACACCAGCACTTGCGTCCCGCCCGCTTCCTTCTCGCCATAGACATAGCGTTCGTAGCGTGGCACGGTGTGCTGGTAGGTGTCTTTCCTGTCCAACGTTTGGCGTGGATAGGCGTATTCATCACCCGGTTTCAGCGCCAGCCGACGTTTTGCTTCCTCCAGCAGTTGCTCACGGGTACCGTAAATCACCGCACCCGTCGGGCAGACTTCCACACACCCCGGCATGCCGCCTTTGTCGAGTCTGGCCAGCTCAGGCTGGTTGCACAGCTCGCATTTGTGGATTTTGCCCAGAGGGTTTTCATAGTCGTACTTCGGCACATCGAACGGGCACGCCACCATGCAATAACGACACCCGGTACAGATGCTGGCGTCGTAATGCACCACGCCGGTTTTCGGGTCTTTTTTCAACGCCGATACCGGACACACCGACACACAGTTGGGATCGACGCAGTGCATGCACTGCTTCTTGATGTAGGCGTAGCCGTCTTTTTCCTGATCTTTGTTCTTGCCGTCGCCGCTACGCCACACCTGGATGATGTTGTTGGTGTAAGGGCTGAGCTTGTCATTGTTAGACCAGGTCGCCGCACCACCAGAATAGACCGTGCTATCCGGTTTATACTCCAGCTTGTTGACCTGTTGGCATTTACTTACGCATGCCTGACAGCCCACACACAGCGTCGAGTCGTACAGCATGCCGAGCGCGCCAGGAATTGGCGGCCGGTTGGTGGCCTGCGCCTGACTGGCAAGCGGCGTCCCCGCCAGCAGTGCTCCCGCGGACGCCAGCTTGAAAAAATTGCGTCTGTTCACGGCTTAACCCTCCCGGGATGCGTTGCCGGCGTCCTGCTGTTTTTGCTGCCGACCCAATTCGCGTACTGCCATCAGGCTGACACCGGCTACCGCCCCCAGCACGCCGCCGATAAGCCCTGTCGCGGTAGCGGAGCTGTTGCCGCCTTCCGGGCTGGTCACCGACGGTTTTTCAACACGTGGCGTCGGATTTTCCACATTCGCCAGTTGGAAAATACCCTTGGTAAAACCGATGCCCTGCTCGTTGCAGCCGTAGCATGGATGCCCGATCCCCACCGGCCAAATGCCGCCGCCCACGTCACAAAACTCCAGCGTCGGGCAGTTGCCGTAGGTTTCCGGCCCTTTGCAACCAAGATGATAGAGGCACCATCCCTGCCGGTGCCCTTCATCGCCAAACTCTTTGGCAAACCGACCTGCGTCGAAATGCGGACGACGTTCGCAGTTCTCGTGAATCAGGCGGGCATAAGCAAAGGTGGGACGATTCTGGCTGTCGAGTGCGGGTGCACGCTGATAGGTAATGATGTGCGCCACGGTCGCCAGGAAGTTATGCGGGTTGGGTGGACAACCGGGAATGTTGATAACGGTTTTACCCGGTAGCACCGCTTGCAAGCTGACGGCTCCCGTTGGGTTAGAACCGCTGGCGGGTACCCCGCCCCAGGCAGAACAAGACCCAATAGCGACGATAGCAGCAGCATGCTCAGCGGCGGCGCGAATATGCTCGACAATCGGCTTACCGGCCACCATGCAATAGATGCCGCCATCTTTCAGCGGGATGGAACCGTCTACCACCAGAACATATTTACCTTTGTACTGTTCGATAGCCCGGTGCTTGTTCTCCTCAGCCTGTTCGCCAAATGCGGCAGAGAGGACTTCGTGGTATTCCAGCGAAATGGTGTTTAGTAGCAGATTTTCAATGGTCGGGTGGGTAGCACGTAACAGGGATTCGGTACACCCGGTACATTCCTGAGCGCCAATCCAGATCACCGGCGGACGCTGGGGAGACGTCAGTGACTGTGCCATCTCTGCGGCAGCGGCCTCTTTTAACCCCATGGTGGCGGCAAGTGCTGCACATAGCTTCATAAAATCACGGCGATTGATACCGTGATGGGAAAGCATCATATTTTCCCCATTCATTCTTTATTATTCTCCTGTAGCCAAGTCGGAGTAACACATTTCCGTGTCGGCATAGAATAATGAGGAGAATAACGTCACCGACTTGATCTCTATCAATCGGCCGGGGAATAACCATTCTATTTATGCGTCTTCTGTGAAGTTCTTCGCGACATTCCTTTTTTAAAAGCACCGGACTGAGATTAAATGAGAAAATATCTCAATGCGTGACAAACACATATTTTTTTGTGATCCAGAATAGCTTAATCGATTTAACTACGTCTTATATCAGTTATAATAAAATTGTCATGATATTGATTTTAAATCATTTTATTAAATCGTGTTTTTATTTGATTTCATTCTTTAATTATTGATTTATCTTTATCACTCACTTTCGCTTCAATCGGTTACTTTAGCTATTTTACTTTTAAAAGTGTAATTGCAGGATAATATTGCTGCCAGTCGCAAAGATAAAAGTATGCCCTGTGGTGGTTTTTTATTCAGGATTTTGATTATCTCACCGCTGTCATGATTCTGCTGCGCGGCGTTTTAACATTTCACGCAATAAAAAAAGCAGCCGGTAATGGCTGCTTCTCGTCAATACGCTGAATGTTATTCGATTCCGCGACTGCGCAGATAGTCTTCGTAGTTGCCGCTGAAATCAACCACTTTACCCGGCATGATCTCGACAATTCGAGTGGCCAGTGAGCTGACGAATTCACGGTCATGCGACACGAACAGCAACGTCCCCTGATAGAGCTCCAGCGCCATATTCAGCGACTCGATGGATTCCATATCCAGGTGGTTGGTCGGTTCGTCCATCACCAGCACGTTCGGTTTTTGCATCATCAGCTTGCCGAACAGCATCCGCCCTTTTTCCCCACCGGACAGCACTTTGACTTTTTTACGGATATCGTCCTGAGAAAACAGCAGACGCCCCAGCACGCTGCGTACCGCCTGCTCGTCATCGTTTTCTTGCTTCCACTGACTCATCCAGTCAAATACCGTCAGCTCATCGTCAAACTCGTACTCGTGGTCCTGCGCATAATAGCCAATACGCGCGTTTTCCGACCACTTCACCAAGCCGGATTCCGGCTCCAGTTCACCCACCAGTGTTTTCAGCAAGGTAGATTTACCGATCCCGTTGGTACCCAGAATCGCGACTTTTTCCCCGACTTCCACCAGCATTTTTAGCTGGCTGAATAGTGGCCCATTATCAAAACCCTTGGTCAGGCTGTCGATTTCCAGCGCGTTACGGAACAGTTTCTTATCCTGCTCGAAACGAATAAAGGGGTTTTGACGGCTGGAGGCTTTCACCTCTTCCAACTGGATTTTTTCTATCTGGCGCGCACGGGATGTTGCCTGACGTGATTTGGACGCGTTAGCGCTAAAGCGGCTGACAAACGACTGCAACTCGGCAATCTGTGCTTTCTTCTTGGCGTTATCCGAGAGCAGACGTTCACGCGCCTGCGTTGCCGCGGTCATGTACTCATCGTAATTGCCCGGATAAATTCGCAGTTCGCCATAATCCAGGTCCGCCATGTGGGTGCACACCATATTCAGGAAGTGACGGTCATGGGAAATGATGATCATGGTGCTATCGCGTTCGTTCAGCACCTGTTCCAACCAGCGGATGGTATCAATGTCCAGGTTGTTGGTCGGTTCGTCCAGTAACAGAATATCCGGGTTGGAAAACAGTGCCTGTGCCAGCAACACACGCAGTTTCCAGCCGGGTGCGACTTCGCTCATCAGTCCATAGTGCTGCTCCAGAGGAATACCCACGCCCAACAGCAGTTCACCTGCACGTGACTCGGCGCTATAGCCATCCATTTCGCCGTATTTGACTTCCAGATCGGCCACCCGGTAACCGTCTTCCTCGCTCATTTCGCTCAGCGCATAGATGCGGTCACGCTCTTCCTTCACTTCCCACAGCTCGACGTGACCCATGATGACCGTATCCAGCACGGTATATTGTTCAAACGCGAACTGATCCTGACGCAATTTACCGATCCGCTCATTCGGATCGATAGCGACGTTACCCGCACTCGGTGCCAGATCGCCGCCAAGGATCTTCATAAACGTCGATTTGCCACACCCATTGGCGCCGATCAGACCATAGCGATTACCGCCGCCAAATTTGACAGAAATGTTTTCAAACAACGGCTTACTGCCGAATTGCATCGTAATATTATTGGTTACCAGCACAGCACTTACTCGATTCGGAATGTGATTTGGCGCGCATTATGCCACAAGCGAGACCCAGAATCCCGGCGATTAAAGCACATTTTTTAATCAGATGGAGGGGAAATAGCCGCCATCGGCCCCCGGCAGACCAAACGCTAATTGAAAACAGGCACGACAGCGCGTAACCGGGCGTACATAATGGATGCTGACCCAGCTTGCACAAGGAAAAATCAGATGCCGTCATCACGCCGTTTCAAACAAGTCGATGTATTCAGCCAGCATCCTGCTAAAGGAAATCCGCTCGCTGTCATTCTGGACGCCGATGGGCTTAGCGACGAGCAAATGCAAGCGATTGCCCGCTGGACTAATTTGTCGGAAACCACGTTTGTGCTGGCGCCGGATGACCCTGTGGCCGATTATCGGGTACGGATCTTCACCCCGCAAGACGAGCTGCCCTTCGCGGGTCACCCTACGCTTGGCACCGCGCACGCATTACTGGAGTCTGGCCTGACGCCACATGTCCCTCATCAGCTTATCCAGCAGTGTGGCGTTGGTCTGGTACCTGTTGCGATAAGCGATGACGGTCAACTTGCGTTTCGTGCACCAGAAGCCACCATGACCGAACTCGACCCTCAGCATGACGGATTACTCGACGCCGCCATCGGTAGCCATTTACACCATGCAGACAACCGACCTGTCAATGTCCACATGGGGATACGCTGGCTGACGGTACGGATGGAAAGTGCACGAGCCTGCCTGAATGCTCGTCCGGACGCCGTTCATCTGCAACGCTTGCAGCAACTCGCCCAGACCGATGGCGTGGCAATCTATGGACCACATGACGATAGCACGCCCACTGACTATGAAGTGCGCGCCTTCTTTATGCTGAATGATGCTGTAGTGGAAGACCCGGTAACCGGTAGCGCCAACGCCTGTATTGCCCGGGTGATTCAGCACAGCCCGTTACCGGAACAGGCAGACCATCGGCTTGGTTATCAGGTACGTCAAGGCACCATGCTGTACCGTGACGGCCGGGTCAACGTATCCTACATAGATGGCCAACCATGGATTGGCGGTTACAGCAACACCTTGATTGACGGGCACCTCACCCTCTGATACCCGCTTTCTGACGTTACCCATCTGACGACGAGCCTGCCGCTGGCGGCTCGTTATTCACCGTCACACACGACACTCGTAAAAATAATGTGACTTTTATCACGAAAAAGTTGAAATGCCGTTTCTTATCCATTATTATCAAAACCGTGATGAACATCACATAAAACACCAACGACAATAATGGAGATACAACATGAACGCATTCATCAGCTTCTTCAAAAAACTCGGCGACATCTACGTGAGCTACTGCGAACGTATCGGCTCTATCATCAGCCCGTTTTAAGATGAACGCCGCAGACTAAAAGCCGCCCACTTCGATCAGGCGGCTTTAGTTTTTATCCCTTCCTGGTATTTCCCTTGCCGTATTCCCGATTTCCTTTCTGGTTTTAGTTTTCCTCAAGCTTTTTCTGATCCAAGCCTTTTCTGATTTTAGTTTCTAGCATAGTCATCCGGTTTTCCGTTCTTATCTTACACCAGCGCATTTCGCTCTGTCTGTCATCGACGCTCTTCTGCCTTTGCCTGATGCACTTCAGTAAACGCATACAAACCACTTTAGTAGCAAAGAACTAACGACATCTGTATAAAAAAAGCCGCGACATGCGCGGCTTTCATTATCACAGAGGACGGGATTACATCAGTGGCTGCGCCAGTTGTACCAGCGAAATCAGCGGCTGTGGGTAGAGCCCCAACAGCAGCACCAGCACCGATGAAATCAGCACGACAACACCGCCCGCAGTCAACGCCCAGTTGTTCGGCGTATCACGGTTCAGTGTCTGCGGTGCACTCAGGTACAAACTGATCAGTACGCGCAGGTAGTAATACAGGCCAATGGCACTGCCTACCACGACAGCGGCACTCAACCACCACAAGTGAGCGTTAACGCCTACCGCCAGAACATAGAATTTACCGAAGAAGCCCAGCGTCATCGGAATACCCGCCAGTGACAGCATCATCACCGTCATTACCGCAGACAGAATCGGCTTATGCCAGAACAACCCACGGTAAGAGAACAGCGAATCCGCATCCGGGCCACGGTACGGGCTGGACATCAGGCTGACCACGCCAAACGCGCCCAGACTACTGAACAGGTAACCCGCCAGATACACACCGATGGTTTCCAGTGCCAGCTGATGCGTCTGCACAGCAATCAACGCCACCAGCAGATAACCCAGGTGCGCAATGGAGGAATACCCCAGCAGACGCTTGATGTTGCTCTGCGCCACCGCCATCAGGTTACCAAACAGGATCGATGCGAAAGCAATGATACCCAGCGTAGTGCGTACCGACTCGCTATCAACCAGCGGTGCGTACAAGAACAAACGCATTACCGCACCAAAGATAGCGATTTTACTGGCGGTCGCCAGGAAGGTAGACACCGGAGCCGGAGCACCCTGATAAACATCGGGAGTCCACAGATGGAACGGTACCAGCGACAGCTTGAAGCCCAGACCGACCAGCATCATACCCAGACCAGCCAGCAGCAACGGTGCGTGCAGTTGGTGATCACCGAGGCTCTTGCCAAGACTGGCGAAGCTCAGGCTGCCGGAATCGGCATACACCAGCGCCATACCAAACAGCAGGAATGAGGATGCAGCGGCAGACAGCAGCATGTACTTAATCGCCGCTTCCAGCGAACGCTTCTGACGGAAGGCATACCCCACCATACCGAACAACGGCAGGGAGATAAGCTCAATACCGATGAAGAACGCAGCCAGATGGTTTGCGCTCGCCAGCAGAATACCGCCCAGCGCCGCAATCAGCACCATCAGGTAAAACTCGTCTTTATTGTCCGGGAAACCTTCCAGCCACGGGTACGCGAAGGTACTGGTCGCCAGGCTCGCCGCCAGCACCAGACCGGTATAGAACATCGAGAAACCATCGACCCGGATAAGCGGGGTCACATCGGTCGGCCCAACCTGGCCGACCAGATACAACGATAACAGCGCAATGTTCAGGCCGATGACCGTCAGTGTAGCGTTGATAAAATGGTTGCGTCGCCACGCAATGCACAGCATCACAACCACAACTGTCAATCCGACGATTAACAGTGGCGACATCGCGATCAGTTGTTGAGGAGTTATTGTCATGGCGAATTACAGCCCTGTCGTTGAAATTGTTGAACTCTGAACCGCTGACGTAAACCAGTGCTGGATATTTGCCATCGCCGCACTGGATGTGTCCAGAATCGGCTGCGGATAAACACCTAACAACACCAGCAGTACCACCAGCAGCAGAATGAGTGACAGTTCACGTGCGGTCATACCCTGCAGCGGCTCATCCGATTTGGCGGCACCGTAGAATGCACGTTGCATCATCACCAGCGAATACACAGAAGCAAACACCAGACCAAACGTTGAAATCACCGTAATCACCGGCACGACAGGATAACTGCCGAACAGGATCATGAATTCGCCAACAAAGTTACCGGTACCCGGCATCCCGAGGGTAGCCACTGCAAAGAACAGCGACAGTGCAGGCAAGTAACGAATACGGCCCCACAATCCGCCCATCTGACGCAAATCGCGCGTGTGCAGACGTTCATACATCTGACCACAGATAATGAACAGACCCGCTGCTGACAGGCCGTGTGCAATCATCTGCACCACCGCACCCTGATAAGCCAGTTGACTGCCGGAGTAAATGGCAATCATCACAAAGCCCATGTGCGATACCGAGGTATAGGCAATAAGGCGTTTGATATCGGTTTGTTTAAAGGCCATCCAGGCGCCGTAGAAAATACCGATAATCCCCAACCACATCGCGATAGGCGCAAAATCATGGGAAGCATTCGGGAACAGCGGCAGGCTGAATCGCAATAAACCGTAAGCCGCCGTTTTCAGCAGGATACCCGCCAGGTCAACGGAACCTGCGGTCGGTGCCTGGCTGTGCGCATCCGGCAACCAACCATGCAACGGCACTACCGGCATTTTCACCGCGAAAGCGATGAAGAAACCCAGCATCAGTGCGTATTCCAGCCCATAAGACATCGGGGTCTTCAGCAGACGTGAATAGTCAAAGGTCCATTCGCCAGTGGCGTTATGATGAACGAACACCAACGCCAGAATGGCTATCAGCATCACCAGACCACTCGCCTGCGTATAAATAAAGAATTTAGTCGCAGCGGCGATACGCGTTTTACCGTCAGACCCTTTGTGCCCCCACAGCGCGATCAGGAAGTACATCGGCACCAACATCATTTCCCAGAAGAAGAAGAACAGGAACATGTCGATGGCCAGGAAGACACCAATCACCCCGCCGAGGATCCACAGCAAGTTCAGGTGGAAAAAGCCCTGATAACGTTGAATCTCACGCCAGGAACAGAGGATCGCCAGCACACCCAGCAGGCCGGTCAGCACCACCATCAGCAATGACAGACCATCAAGCGCCAGGTGAATAGAGATACCAAAACGCGGTATCCAGTTCAGGATGAACTCCGACTGCCACTGCGGAATGCCCGTCGGTGTCGCCAGCGAGAAGCCGCCTTGCAGCCACAACTGCAATGACAGCGCCAGTGTTAACCCCATTGAGATCAGCGCGATCCAGCGCGGCACACGCGTGCCGAAACGCTCGAGCTGCCAGCACAGCAGGCCGCCGATAAAGGGGATAAGAATCAGCCAAGGTAGTAGCATGGCGTTTTGTGTCCCTAAATTAAAGAAAACGAAAAACTTGCTGCCTGCGGGGCCACGCAATGTTACGCGCCCCCGCCCCTCTGCATTACCGCATCGCTTAAACCAGCAACAGCAGCGCCAGTACCACCACAGCGCCGATGCCCATTGAAGCGGCATACCAGCGCACCTGCCCGTTTTCGCTGACGACCAGCGCACGGTTACCCCAACGGGTGATAATGGCTGGAATATTCATCAACGCATTCAGCGGGTCACGCTGCAGCAATGTCGCAATAGCCAGATACGGTTTGACGAACACCTTGTCGTACAGCCAGTCGAATCCCCATGCATGGAACCACCATGTTGAGAAGAAGCGACCCGGTGCACTGTTAGCGACACGGGTCACCAACTGGCGTTTGCCCAGCCACAGTGCGGCTGCCAGCAAAATACCGGCGATAGCGACCACACCAGAGGCGATTTCCAGCGTCATGACCTGACCATGCTCAAGTTCGGTCGTAGCTGGCAGTACGCCATGCAGCGGCAGCGCAATCTGAGCGCCAACGAAGGTGGACAGCACCAGCAGCACCAGCAACGGTAAGTGATGGGAGATTCCCTTACCTGCGTGGGCTTTGGTTTTTGCTTCACCATGGAACACGATAAAAATCATCCGGAAGGTATACAGCGACGTCATGAACGCGCCCACCAGACCGGCAACGACCAGATTGATATGACCGTTGGCCCAGGCACCGGCCAGGATTTCGTCCTTACTGAAGAAACCGGCCGTTACCATCGGCAATGCCGACAGCGCCGCGCCACCCACCAGGAAACAGGCGTATACCAGCGGAATGGTTTTACGCAGGCCACCCATCTTGAAGATGTTTTGTTCATGATGGCAGGCCAGAATGACTGAACCGGACGACAGGAACAGCAGTGCTTTGAAGAACGCATGCGTCATCAGATGGAAGATGGCAGCGTCCCACGCCTGAACACCCAGCGCCAGGAACATATAACCAATCTGGCTCATGGTGGAGTAGGCCAACACACGCTTGATGTCGGTCTGCACCAGTGCGGCGAAACCCGCCAGCAACAAGGTAATCGCGCCGACATTGGCCACCAGATGCAACACATCCGGTGCCAGCAGGAACAGGCCGTGGGTACGAGCGATCAGATACACGCCAGCGGTCACCATGGTTGCCGCGTGAATCAACGCGGAAACCGGTGTCGGACCGGCCATCGCGTCCGCCAGCCAGGTTTGCAACGGCAACTGAGCCGATTTACCTACCGCACCACCCAACAGCATCAGCGTTGCCCAGGTGATAGCCGGTGAGCCTTCAGCAAAATGCTGCGGTGCCAGTACCATCAGGTCACGGAAGTTCAATGTACCCAGTTCGCGATACAGGATGAACAGCGCAATCGCCAGGAACACGTCACCCACACGGGTAACGATGAAGGCTTTCATCGCCGCCGCGCCGTTATTCGGGTTAGTGTAGTAGAAGCCTATCAGCAGGTAACTGCACAGCCCCACCCCTTCCCAGCCGAGGTACATCAGCAGCAGGTTGTCTGACAGCACCAGCACAACCATGCTGGCGATGAACAGGTTGGTGTAGGCAAAGAAGCGGGAATACCCCTCCTCACCGCGCATATACCAGGAAGCAAACAGGTGGATGAAGAAACCCACGCCAGTCACCACCGACAGCATGGTCAACGACAGGCCGTCCAACGCCAGCGTAACGCTGATGTCAAACTTGCCTACCGTCATCCAGCTCCACAGGTGTTGACTGAAGAAGGTCACCCCGCCAGGCTGTTGCTGGCTGAGAAAATCCATCACCACTCCGCCGGTAACCAGCGCGGCCAGACCAATCGACCCCACCCCGACGGTCGCGGAAACATTTTCCGACCAGCGTCCACGAGAGAAAGCCAGTAACAAGAATCCGATCAGCGGAAACAGAATAGTTAAGTAGAGTAAGTTCATCCGCGCATCTCACTGACAGTATCAATATTCAGGGTCTGACGGCGACGATACAGCTGAAGCAGCAACGCCAGACCAATACTGGCCTCCGCTGCGGCCAGCGTAATAGCCAGGATATACATCACCTGACCATCCGATTGTCCCCAGTAGCTTCCTGCAACCACAAAAGCCAGCGCCGCAGCATTAATCATGATTTCCAGACAAATCAGCATAAACAGCAGATTGCGACGGATCACAAGCCCGGTCAGCCCCAGTACAAAGAGGATGGCCGCCAACAGCAAACCATGTTGAAGCGGAATCATGCGCGTTCCTCCGTTATTTTCTTATCGGCATCCTGATCTTTGGCAACCAGATCTCCGCGCTTATCTTCACGGCCAATGTGGAAAGCAACCACCAGACCAGCCAGCAACAGCATCGACGCCAGTTCAACCGCCAGTACATACGGCCCGAACAGACTGATACCCACCGCTTTCGCATCAACCATATTACCGACGATATTCTGGTCGGTGATGCTGGTAATCCCTTTGACGATCACCGCCAGCAGAATCAGAGAAAGCGCCCCCGGCCCTATCCATACAGCAGGTTTCAGCCACAGTTTTTCCTGTTCATCCACCGAATTACCGAGGTTCAGCATCATGACCACGAAGACGAACAACACCATGATGGCGCCAGCGTAGACGATTATCTCCAGCGCCCCGGCGAAATACGCCCCCAGCGAGAAGAACACACCGGCAACCGCCAGTAACGAAATAATCAGATAAAGTAATGCATGTACTGGATTGGTATGGGTAATGACACGTAGTGTTGCCAGTACCGCAATAATCGCAGTCGCATAAAAAGCGAATTCCATGCTTGGCTCCTTAGGGCAGCAGGCCTTTGACGTCAATGGGTTTGGCTTCGTTTTCGGCTTCGCCCTTCTCTTTCCCATCAACAGCCATACCGGCCATCCGGTAGAAGTTGTATTCCGGATATTTACCCGGCCCCGAGATCAGCAGATCTTCTTTTTCGTACACCAGATCCTGGCGCTTGAACTCACCCATTTCAAAATCAGGGGTCAGCTGAATTGCCGTCGTTGGGCAGGCCTCTTCACACATGCCGCAGAAAATACAGCGGGAGAAGTTGATGCGGAAAAACTCCGGATACCAACGGCCATCCTTCATTTCCGCCTTCTGCAAAGAGATACAGCCTACCGGGCAGGCCACAGCGCACAGGTTACAGGCTACGCAACGCTCCTGCCCGTCCGGATCACGGGTCAGTACAATACGACCACGGAAGCGCGGCGGTGGATTCACCGGCTCTTCCGGATACATTTTGGTTTCACGCTTTTTAAACGCGTTGGAACCCACCATGCAGATACTGCGTACCTGGGTGCCGAAACCAATCAAAAGTTCTTTCAGTGTCATGGTTTATTCACCCCTATCAAGCGTTGTACAGAATGACCGCAGCGGTCACCAGCAGGTTCAGTAGCGTCAGCGGCAAACATACGCGCCAGCCGAATGCCATCACCTGGTCATAACGCGGACGTGGCAACGACGCACGAATCAGGATGAACATCATCATGAAAAACGCCGTTTTCAACGCAAACCAGACGAACGGAGGCAGGAAAGGACCATGCCAGCCGCCGAAGAACAATGTGACGATAAGCGCAGAAACCGTCACGATACCGATGTATTCACCGACGAAGAACAGGCCGAATTTCATCCCGGCGTACTCGATATGGTAGCCGTCCGCCAGTTCCTGCTCCGCTTCCGGTTGGTCAAACGGATGGCGGTGACACACCGCCACACCCGCAATCGCAAAAGTGATGAAGCCGAAGAACTGCGGGATGACGTTCCACACCGTGGACTGCGCGTTAACGATATCCGCCATGTTGAACGAACCCGCCTGCGCGACCACGCCCATCAGCGACAACCCGAGGAATACTTCATAGCTCAGTGTTTGCGCCGACGCACGTACCGCACCCAACAGCGAGTATTTGTTGTTACTCGACCAACCGGCAAACAGTACGGCGTAAACCGCCAGCCCCGCCATCATCAGGAAGAACAACACCCCGATGTTCAGGTTGGCAACCTGCCAGGTTGGACTAACCGGTACGATAGCGAACGACAGCAGCAGCGACGTAAACGCAATCACTGGTGCGAGGATGAAAATCACCTTGTCGGCAAACGGCGGCGTCCAGTCCTCTTTGAAGAACATCTTGAGCATGTCCGAGACCAGTTGCAACGAACCGCCCCAGCCAACCCGGTTAGGTCCGTAACGCCCCTGGAACAGCGCCAGCAAACGGCGCTCCCCCATACTCATCAGCGCACCGCAGCTGACTACGACCAGCAGAATCACGACTGCTTTGCCGACAGTAGCCAGAATATCCAGTACATCCGGAGTCAACCAACTCATTGTGCAGCCTCCCGCAGCATTTCAACGGTCGCACCCGCCAGCACCGGAGCAATGCCCGGGAAGCCCAGCGGCAAACCAATCTGGCCCTGACGCAGTTCTGCGCTTAACCGCACCGGCAGGCGCAGCGTCTGACCACCACAGGTGATGTCCAGCAACGCTCCGGCATTAACCCCCAGCAACGCGGCATCAGCCTGACTGACTACCGCACAAGCCTGCGGCATACGCTGCTGAATCACACCAGAGCGCTGTGACAACTCGTCGCTACCAAACAGATTGTAGTAAGGTGCAACCTGCCACTGCCCTTGTTGAGGAGCAAACGGCGCGGGGATCTGGCTGAAGTATGGCAGCGAACCCTCACCGGCTTCGATAAGGCGCACGCCCGGATCGCCGTGACGCAAATGTCCGCCCACTTCATCCTGGAACTTGTTCCACGCTTGCGGTGAGTTCCAGCCTGGCGCCCAGGCAAACGGCACCTGCTGACGCTCAGCCAACGGGCTGTTGTTCCCTTCCATTGAGAAGGCGAACATGGTGTCGCGGTCCTGCGGCTGACGCGGCTCATGCACGCTGATGTTAGCACGCATCGCGGTGCGGCCACTGTAACGATGTGGCTCACGTGCCAACTTCTGACCATGAATGCGGAATGAAGCATCCGGTGCGGCGTCCTTAATTGCTGCCAGTTGCGGCAGCGCGCTGACACAGGCGTCAATAACATGGTCCAGTTGTGTCCAGTCCACCTGACGGCTGTTATAGGTGATATACAGGGAATGCAGCCAACGCCAGCTTTCCAGCATAATCACCTTGCTGTCGTAGTAGGTCGGATCGTAGACCTGGAAGAAGCGCTGCGCACGACCTTCCTGACTGATGAGCGTACCGTCGCTTTCTGCAAAGCTGGCGGAAGACAGCACCAGACTGGCTTTATCCATAATCGCAGTGCGCTGGTGATCCAGCACAATCAGATTGGTTGCTTTTGCCAACGCCGCATCGACACGCGCTGCAGGCGCATGGCGATACAGATCGTTTTCCAACACCACCACACTGTCGGCTTCGCCGGTTTCCAACTGAGACAGTGCATCATCCAGCGAACCACCACCCATCATGGCCACACCCATGCTGTTGGCAGCGGCGGCGACAAACGTGATGCCGACGTCGGAACCACGAGCTTTGAGCGCTTTGGCAACGTTAGCTGCTGCCGCGATCACGTCGTCGCTACCGGCATTGGTGCCGGAGATAATCAACGGTTTGCGAGCGCCAGCCAGCGCCTGAACGATGACGTCCACTTTCTGGGTAAGATCAGCAGGTAAATCGCTAACGGCCGGGGCGGCATTGTCGAGTGCATGGGCAATCGCGAAGCCCAGACGAGCCTGTTCTGCTACCGGTGCACGGTAATTCCATGCCGCGATATCATCCAGACGGGTGCTATCGACGTTAGTGACAAACAGCGGGTGTTTGGCGTGCTGACCGATATTCAGGATAGCTGCAATCTGCCAGTCGGCGACTTTCTGGGCTGCCGCCAGCTCACGCGCTTTGCCTTTCACCGCCTGACGGACCGCCAGCGCAATACGCGCCCCGGTTTGGGTCAAATCTTCACCCAGCACCAGCACAGCGTCATAGCTTTCGATTTCACGCAGAGAAGGCGTACGGACACCACTCTCCTTCAACACTTTCAGCATCAGTTGCAGACGGTTTTGCTCAGTCTGCGATACACCGGTGTAGAAGTTGTCGGCACCGACCAGCTCACGCAACGCGAAGTTGCTTTCTACGCTGGCGCGCGGCGACCCGATACCGATGACACGTTTAGCCTGACGCAACACATCGGCAGCACCTTGCAATGCCTGCTCGGCATTCAGGGCAATCCAGTCATCACCGCGACGTTGCAACGGCTGACGAGGACGATCTTTCAGGTTGACGTAGCCATAACCGAAACGACCGCGGTCGCACAGGAAATAATGGTTCACGCTGCCGTTATAGCGGTTTTCGATACGGCGCAATTCGCCATAACGTTCGCCAGGACTGGTGTTACATCCCACGCTGCACTGCTGACAAATGCTCGGCGCGAACTGCATATCCCACTTACGGTTGTAACGTTCAGAATGGGTTTTGTCGGTGAATACCCCAGTCGGGCACACTTCCACCAGGTTGCCGGAAAACTCGCTTTCCAACACGCCGTCTTCCGGACGACCGAAATAGACGTTGTCATGCGCACCGTAAACACCCAAATCTTTACCGTCGGCGTAATCCTTGTAATACCGCACGCAACGGTAACAAGCGATACAACGGTTCATCTCGTGGGAGATGAACGGGCCAAGATCCTGGTTGTGATGCGTACGCTTGGTGAAACGGTAACGACGGAAGTTATGGCCCGTCATTACGGTCATATCCTGCAGATGACAGTTCCCCCCCTCTTCACAGACCGGACAGTCGTGCGGGTGGTTGGTCATCAGAAATTCCACAATGGTTTTGCGGAACTGCTTTGCTTCGTCATCGTCAATAGCGATATAAGCGCCATCCGACGCTGGCGTCATACAGGACATTACCAGACGACCACGGGTATCTTCCGCGTTCTGATACTGCTTGACCGCACACAGGCGGCAAGCACCGACGCTCCCCAGCGCCGGATGCCAGCAAAAGTAAGGAATATCAAGTCCCAAAGACAGACAAGCCTGCAGCAGGTTATCCGCTCCGTCCACTTCATATTCTTTGCCGTCTACATGAATCGTTGCCATAGTCAGCATGCTTCCATAACAGCCCACCTCAGGCGGGCACTAATCAAAAATTCTGTCTGCGGGATGAATCGACGTTTATTCCCGGCATGATGCTCAACACACCGGGCAACGTGATTACCAGCGCTGTTTCAGCAGGTTGGGCTGAATGCCGCCAATCGGTTTGGCGTTACTGACCACCTGTCTGGCGATGCCTGCCTCGAATTCGTCCCGGAAATATTTAATGGCGCTCTGCAACGGTTCGACCGCACCTGGCGCATGGGCGCAGAAGGTGTTGCCCGGCCCCAGGAAGCGGCACAATTGCTCCAGCGTTTCAATATCGCCGGGTTGCCCTTCACCACGCTCCAGCGCACGCAAAATCTTCACACTCCACGGCAAGCCGTCACGGCAAGGCGTACACCAGCCACAGGACTCACGGGCGAAAAACTCTTCCAGATTGCGGGTCAGCGATACCATGTTGATCTCATTATCGACCGCCATCGCCAGCGCCGTACCCAGACGGCTACCGGCCTTACCGATGTTTTCGAAGTCCATCGGTAAGTCGAGATGGGCATCGGTCAGAAAATCGGTACCCGCTCCGCCAGGCTGCCACGCTTTTAAGGTCAGACCATCGCGCATACCACCGGCATAGTCTTCCAGGATTTCACGGGCAGTAGTGCCAAACGGCAGTTCCCACAGACCTGGATTTTTCACACGGCCGGAGAAGCCCATCAGTTTGGTGCCGGCATCTTTGCTCTTGCCAGCCGACAGCCCCTGATACCACTCAACGCCATGCTCGATAATGGCAGGTACGTTGCACAGCGTTTCTACGTTATTAACGCAGGTGGGCTTACCCCACGCCCCGGCAGAAGCCGGGAACGGTGGTTTAGAGCGCGGGTTGGCGCGACGACCTTCCAGCGAGTTGATGAGCGCCGTTTCTTCACCGCAAATGTAACGACCCGCGCCGGTATGGACAAACAGCTCAAAATCAAAGCCGGTGCCCATGATGTTTTTGCCAAGCAGCCCGGCTTCTGTCGCCTCAGCGATAGCACGGCGCAAATTGGCCGCCGCCTCAACGTATTCGCCGCGCAGGAAGATATAACCGCGATAGGCTTTCAGCGCATACGCACCGATCAACATGCCTTCCACCAGCAGATGCGGCATCTGCTCCATCAACAGGCGGTCTTTGTAGGTACCCGGTTCCATCTCATCCGCGTTGCACAGCAGGTAGCGGATATTCATGCTTTCGTCTTTCGGCATCAGGCTCCACTTAAGACCCGTGGAGAAACCTGCACCGCCGCGACCACGCAAACCAGCATCTTTAACCAGGGTGACGACTTCATCCTGTGCCATACCGGTCAGCGCTTTTTTAGCACCGGCATAACCATTTTTGCTGCGGTATTCGTCCAACCATACCGGCTGCTTGTCTGCACGCAAGCGCCAGGTCAAGGGATGCTGTTCAGCCGTCAGAACAATGTTTTTACTCATTGATACTGCTCCAGTAACGAATCGAGATCATCAGGCTTCAACTGACTATGGGTGTCCTCATCGATCATCATCGTCGGCCCCTTGTCGCAGTTCCCCAGACAGCAGGTCGGCAATAATGTAAAACGACCATCAAATGTCGTCTGACCCGGCTTGATATTCAGCTTTTTCTCCAGCGCAGCCTGAATGCCTTGGTAGCCCGTGATATGGCACACGACACTGTCACAGTAGCGGATAACATGGCGCCCTACCGGCTGACGGTAAATCTGGCTATAAAACGTCGCTACGCCTTCTACGTCGCTGGCTGGGATACCAAGCACATCGGCAATAGCATTAATCGCGCCATCCGGTACCCACCCGCGCTGTTTCTGTACAATTTTCAGCGCTTCGATAGACGCCGCGCGCGCATCTTCGTAGTGGTGTTTTTCATGCTCGATAGCATCACGCTCTGTGTCACTTAACACAAAAACATCGCTGGCGGCCTGCGCCGGAGCATCGATAGAATCCTGAGTGTTGTTATGGTCGTGCATAATTAGCGGTCCACATCTGACATGACAAAATCAATACTACCGAGGTATACGATCAAGTCGGATACCAGACAGCCACGAATCACCGCCGGGATCTGTTGCAGGTGCGCAAAGCTCGGCGTGCGAATACGGGTTCGGTAACTCATGGTGCTGCCGTCGCTGGTCAGGTAATAACTGTTGATTCCCTTGGTCGCTTCGATCATCTGGAATGATTCGTTAGCCGGCATCACCGGGCCCCAGGAAACCTGCAGGAAGTGGTTAATCAGCGTCTCAATATGTTGCAGCGTGCGTTCTTTCGGTGGCGGCGTAGTCAGCGGATGATCAGCCTTGAACGGACCTTCCGGCATGTTCTTAAGGCACTGTTCCAGAATACGCAGACTCTGACGCAGCTCTTCCACTTTCAGCATTACGCGGCTGTAGCAATCGCTAACGCCATCACCCACCGGTATCTCAAAGTCGAAGTTTTCATAGCCAGAGTAAGGACGGGCTTTACGCACATCGAACGCAATGCCGGTAGCACGCAGGCCTGCGCCAGTTACGCCCCATTCCAACGCTTCTTTAGCGTTGTAAGCGGCAACACCCTGTGAACGCCCTTTCAGAATACTGTTTTGCAGCGCGGCTTTGATGTAGGTGTCCAGACGAGCCGGCATCCAGTCAAGGAATTCACGCAGCAGACGCTCCCAGCCACGCGGCAAGTCATGTGCAACGCCGCCGATACGGAACCAGGCCGGATGCATACGGTAGCCGGTAATCGCTTCGACCAAATCGTAGATTTTCTGACGATCGGTAAACGCGAAGAACACCGGTGTCATGGCGCCGACGTCCTGAATAAAGGTACTGATGTACAGCAGGTGGCTGTTGATACGGAACAGTTCGGACAGCATGACGCGAATCACCTTCACGCGTTCCGGCACCTCGATACCCGCCAGTTTTTCCACCGCCAGCACATAAGGCATTTCATTTACACAACCGCCGAGGTATTCGATACGGTCGGTGTAAGGGATATAACTGTGCCAGGACTGGCGCTCACCCATTTTTTCCGCACCACGGTGGTGATAGCCGATATCGGGGATACAATCGACAATCTCTTCACCGTCGAGCTGCAGGATGATACGGAAGGCACCATGCGCAGACGGGTGGTTCGGCCCCAGGTTCAGGAACATGAAGTCTTCGTTATTCGTACCGCGCTTCATCCCCCACTCTTCTGGTTTGAAGGTCAGGGACTCCATCTCCATGTCCTCGCGCTGTTTGGTCAGCACGAAAGGATCGAATTCGGTAGCTCGCGCCGGAAAATCCTTACGCAGCGGGTGACCCTGCCAGGTCTGCGGCATCATGATGCGCGTCAGGTGAGGATGGCCTTTGAAGGTGATGCCAAACATGTCCCACACTTCACGCTCATACCAGTTGGCGTTAGGGAACAGTTTGGTCAGGGTAGGCATGTTGAGATCGTTTTCAGACAGTGCCACTTTCAGCATGATATCGCGGTTACGCTCAATCGAAATAAAGTGGTAGAAAACGGTAAAATCGGCATCTGGTAACCCTTGGCGGTGGGTACGCAAACGTTCGTCCACACCATGCAGGTCAAGCAACATCACATAGGGTTTAGGCTGTTTTTTCAGGAAAACCACTACATCCAGCAATTGCTCGCGTTTCACCCAAACTACCGGCAGACCGGTACGGGTTGCCTGGATGGTGAACGCTTCCGGCCCAAAACGGTTACACAGCTCGCCAACGACCGGATCATCCCTATGATCACGGGTTTGCCATGCAGGCAGAGCGACATCGTGCGTCGTTAAATCTGTCATAAATTATGTCACCACAGTAATGTGCTATTTCTGTGACTGATGATGGCTACACACGTTTATCGTGATATGAATTTACCGTGATCTTACGTAGCCACTACAGCCTTCACTCACAGGGGTCAAATCTCATCAGGAGAACGCAGGTTGGTTACCGCAATGCGCTCGCCTCGTTTACGTTCACGCTCGGATTGCATGTTCGCGCGGTAAACCCCCTGATCGCCTACCACCCATGACAGAGGACGGCGTTCCTTACCAATAGACTCTTTCAGCAGCAACAGTGCCTGCATGTAGGCTTCCGGACGTGGCGGGCATCCAGGGATGTACACATCGACCGGCAGGAACTTATCAACCCCCTGCACTACGGAGTAAATATCGTACATACCGCCGGAATTCGCACAAGCTCCCATGGATATAACCCATTTAGGTGCCAACATCTGGTCGTATAAACGCTGAATGACCGGCGCCATTTTTAAGAACGGCGTACCGGCCACGACCATAAAATCCGCCTGACGTGGTGAAGCACGGATAACTTCGGAACCAAAGCGCGCCACATCGTGCACAGAGGTAAAAGATGTCGCCATTTCTACATAGCAACAGGAAAGACCAAAGTTATAAGGCCACAAGGAATTGCTGCGCCCCCAGTTGACCATGCTGTGCAGCGACTGTTCCAGGTTGCCCATGAAAACGCTGCGATTGACATGCTGCTCAAGCGGATCGCTGACAATCTCTTGCTTCTGGAGGGGGTAACGGTCGTTCTCACCGTCCGGGTCAATGCGGGTGAGCGTATAATCCATCTTCTAAATGCCTCGCTATTACTGCTGATGAGTGTTAGTGGTCTGGGTCACGACATTGGATTTCACGACTTGTCTTTTGGAACGCACAGGCGTCCAGTCCAACGCGCCGATGCGCACCAGATAGACCAAACCAGCCAACAGCACCAAAATGAAAATTGTAGCCTCGACGAAGCCTATCCACCCACTTTCCCGGACAGAAACTGACCAGGCGTAAAGGTAGAGAGCTTCAACGTCGAAAATAACGAAAAACATAGCAACCAGGTAAAACTTGGCAGAAAGCCGCAACCGCGCTGAGCCAACGGAAGCGATACCTGATTCATAAGGAATGTTTTTGTGTCGAGCCCGGGCTCTGCCTCCTAGCAGGAAGCCGCCGAGTAACATAAAGCCGCAGAGACCTACAGCAATGATAACGAATAGCGCAAAGGCCCAGTGATGGGCGAGGACTTCAGTAGTTGTTGACATACTCTTGCTTACTCATCAAAAGTGATCAGACACCTGCTCTTTACCCGGCAGTTTGTCGCCACATCGATTAAAAGGAAGGATTTTTCGCCACAAAAACGCCACAACGTATAAGGTTAAGAAGCGCTTTAATGCGGTCTGATTCCCTGTTATGTAACCTTATTTTCAACGCCACTAAAAATAACAGCACATTACTTTACATGCACGTGGTTTCGTTAACATTTTGTGTGTAACACGGTAACTAAATCGAGTCAGTCAATCGCCCCACGTTAACGATTCCTCCTGCAAAAAGCCCTTAAGAGGCTGGGTGACTATACCATTTTCGACAAGAATTCCTGTTCCCCCATAGGGTTAATAGGGGTATTTTTTGATCCAGAACACACTTTTTTCATTTATGTTAGTAAAAAAATTGCGCCAGTTGCTCAGCCATTAACCTTTTCATTCGGTCAACATAGCTTTAAAAAAAAAGAAAAGCAGTTTTAATAAAACGGGAACACAACGACGGTGCTAAATGACGATAAGCGACTGGAAAATGTGATGATACTCCCTCTGCAAGGTGCAAAGCGGGGAATGCGTCGGCAGGGCAAAAAAACGGAACAAAAAGACAGAACATAGTGGGGCTTGTCGCCCCGCTATGTCGTGATATCGATAATATCGCGTAACAGATCAGTCGTTGGGTGGCTCGCGCATATCGCTTTCTGATCCAGCACTCACCGGCAGCAGATGAGAGCGTGTACCAGACTCGATAGCGCCGAAAATGGCGTTCGTCAGTTCATTGTCATGATCCGGATTTTTGCACAGGTAGTAACGCGTATCAGGCAGCTTAGGCAACCCTTCTTCTTCACCCAACACGCGCAGCTCCGGACTCATCATTTCGACTGAACGAACCGTAATCCCCAGACCTGCTTTCACCGCCGCACGCACCGCAGACAACGTAGAAGCAACATAGGAAATTTTCCACGGGATACCCGCCGCGGTCAATTGCTCGAGCGCCAACGTACGGAACGGACTCGGCTCATCCAATACCACCAGAGAAACGGTCTCTCCCGGCTGATACTGATAGTCGGCAGCGCAATACCACAACGTCGGTGACGTACGCAGCAACACATGGGGTAAATCCTCGGCATTAGACGTAGTAATGACCAGATCAATTTTCCCCTGTTGCAGCATATCTGCCATTTCTGCGCTGCGTTTGATACTGACCGCAATCGACAATTTCGGAAATACGGTTGTCACACGCTGCAGGATGAAAGGCAGAATAGTATCCGCCGTATCATCAGAGGCACCGATAGTCAGCGTACCCTGAATATCGCTATACATCAGTGAGGCGCATGCCTCATCATTAAACTGCAGAATTTTTCTGGCATACCCGAGAAACTGGATGCCATGCTCAGTGAGCAGCTTGTTTCGCCCGTGGCGGGCAAACAGCTCCTTACCAATTAACTGTTCCAGACGCTGCATCTGCTGGCTTACTGCCGACTGTGTTCGACACACAGCGACAGCGGCTGCCGCAAACGTATTCAAATCTGCAACAGCGACGAACGTTCTCAACAGATCGAGATCCAGGTTGAGGACAGGGCGACTTGTATTTGTCATACGGCTCTTCACTTATCTATTTTAATTTTTAACAAACATACCTGGTGTTGATGTTGATGCCCCGACAACGGTCGGATGCACAATAAAAGACGAACAGTATCGCAGACGAACGGTTACGGCAAAAGGCTATCGCTACTATATTCCTTTCCCCGAATCACCTCTCTCCCCCACCCTCCTTATTTAAGCATCTTATTACGGAATCAGACCATCAAGAAGAACCCTTTTATTATTTTAGATAGTAAAATAAAAATGAAAAAAACACCAGCTATCTCACTGCGCCACAATTTACTGTCAGCAGATATAAGATTCTGATTGCGCTTACTTTACGAGCCGCTGCCAGCAAAATATACGACATCTCTTATTTTTCACTTTTGACGCATACTTTGTGCATCATTGATTGTCTGTTTGCTTGAAAAAGACATTACGCACAAAACATCAGCAGGCTTTCAAATCACACTATTCCGTTTAAAATCGCGATTTAATCCCATCGCAGAACCCATCAATCAGCCTGATGAATCTGCTTCTGTCGATGCTTTTGTCACTAACCTGCCATCCGTAAGCGCTCTGCAGCCTCCGGACACAATCACAACTAATACAGTGAGTTACTATCAGTCTGTGACACATTTTTTATGTAAAGATTATTTCTTTTTTGTAAAATAATCAAAAAATACACAAAAATGTCATGTGTAACATAAACTTTCATGAAGTTATGCGCTGAGAATTCCAACGAGAAAATAATTATCGTATTTACTGTAGGAGATGCCTGTTCTTTATTATTCCTGCACGGTCATTTACGCTATTCGATTAAATAGTCTGGTTTTTTATTATCAGCACCTTGGACACTTTTTATTTTATCACCAATAAGGAAACATTCCGTGCTGCTCTACAGAGAAACATTTGCTTGCTCTTCTGTTATTACCCTATTTTAAAAATGGTTTTTATGGCACCAGAACTCATCCGCCATTTTATGATACCGGTTTCAGCGCTGAAAACAGGTATCTCAATTACGTCAATAAGTGACCGAAATATTCCCCAGACCCTCACCATAAGATGATTAACGCGTCGTTATGCGAGCCAGCTCGAATTATCGAACGAAGCCAGATGGTTCTGTTCTGATCATCGACGTCGGAATGTGGTCGAAAAATAAAAACACAGCCACAATTTCAGAACATTCCGTTAACAGAAAATGCTATTTATCGCCGCCATGCCGATAATCACTAATCTGGAAGCATCGTCACAGCCATAGTAATGATTCTTCAAAACACACAACGAGAAGAGTACATTAGTGTCGTTAGGCGATTACTCATCAGGAATAGGATCCTGTAAAAGGCTTGTTAAATGTCACCGATAGAAAAATCGAAAAAACTGGAAAACGTTTGTTACGATATTCGTGGCCCAGTACTAAAAGAAGCAAAACGACTGGAAGAAGAAGGCAACAAGGTGCTTAAGCTGAATATCGGCAACCCGGCGCCTTTCGGGTTTGATGCCCCGGATGAAATTCTGGTGGATGTCATCCGCAATTTGCCAACCGCGCAAGGTTACTGTGATTCAAAAGGGTTGTACTCTGCCCGTAAGGCTATCGTACAGCACTATCAGGCGCGCGATATGCGTGATGTCACGTTGGAAGACGTCTACATCGGTAATGGCGTATCCGAGCTGATTGTCCAGTCAATGCAGGCGTTGCTGAATACCGGTGACGAAATGCTGGTGCCTGCACCGGACTATCCACTGTGGACCGCCGCGGTTTCGCTTTCCAGCGGCAACGCTGTGCACTACCGCTGTGACGAAGAGTCCGACTGGTTCCCGGATCTGGATGATATTCGTAGCAAAATCACCCCCCGTACCCGCGGGATCGTCATTATCAACCCGAACAACCCGACCGGAGCGGTATACAGCAAAGAACTGCTACTGGAAGTGGTTGAAATCGCGCGTCAGCACAACCTGATCATTTTTGCCGACGAGATTTACGACAAAATCCTTTATGACGACGCACAGCATCATTCTATTGCCGCACTGGCACCGGATTTGCTGACGGTGACCTTCAACGGCCTGTCCAAAACCTATCGCGTCGCCGGGTTCCGCCAGGGGTGGATGGTGCTCAATGGCCCGAAAAAACACGCCCGCGGTTATATTGAAGGCCTGGAAATGCTGGCATCCATGCGCTTATGCGCTAACGTGCCGATGCAGCATGCTATCCAGACCGCGCTGGGCGGTTACCAGAGTATCAGTGAATTCATCCATCCGGGCGGGCGTTTGTATGAACAGCGCAATCGTGCCTGGGAACTGATTAACCAGATCCCCGGTGTTTCCTGTGTTAAACCGAATGGCGCGCTGTACATGTTCCCCCGCATTGACGCCAAACGGTTCAATATCCACGACGACCAGAAATTGGTACTGGACTTGCTGCTGCAGGAAAAAGTGCTGCTGGTGCAAGGCACCGCGTTTAACTGGCCGGAACCGGACCACCTGCGTATCGTGACGCTGCCGCGTGTTGATGATCTGGACATGGCAATCAACAAACTGGGCCGTTTCCTGGAAGGGTATCACCAGTAATGCGTTGCGTCCGGCTCTGCACGGTGCCGGACGCACCTTCCTTTTATTCTGAACCTTTATCTTCTCCTGATCCTTTCACCACATCGGCTTTTTTCAGGCTGGCCCTGATTTGCTTCTTGATGTCAGAGCCGCCACAATAAACCTCTATTGCCTTACGCCGAGAGATGTTCATGGTCCAGAGTCACTTCTTCGCTCATTTATCCCGCCTGAAACTCATTAGCCGCTGGCCGCTGATGCGCAATGTCCGGACAGAAAATGTCTCCGAACACAGTCTGCAGGTCGCCTTTGTCGCGCACGCGCTTGCTGTGATCAAAAACCGTAAATTCAACGGCAATATCAATGTTGGCCGTATTGCCCTGCTGGCCATGTACCATGACGCCAGCGAAGTGTTGACCGGCGACATGCCCACACCGATTAAGTATTACAACGCACAGATTGCCCACGAATATAAGAAAATCGAAAAAATCGCCCGCCAGAACCTGATCGCCATGTTACCTGCCGAACTGCAACAGGACTTCAGCCCGCTGCTGGACGAATCTCACATCAGTGAAGAAGAACATGCGATGGTTAAACAGGCGGATGCACTTTGCGCGTACCTGAAGTGTCTGGAAGAACTATCAGCAGGGAATAATGAGTTTCTGCTGGCCAAAGCGCGACTGGAAAAAACACTCCAGCAACGCCATAGCCCAGAAATGGATTACTTCATGACGGTGTTTATTCCGAGTTTTAGCCTGTCGCTGGACGAAATCAGCCAGGAATCGCCGCTGTAATCGCTCCAGCAGGCCAACTCAAACAGCCTGAATCATGCCCCTCAGGCTGTTTTCCTTATTTACGGTTTTACGGTTTTACGGTTTTACGGTTTTACGGTTTTACGGTTTTACGGTCAGAATGGGTATAACCAGGGCACCATCACCACGCTAACGACCATCACCACCAGGGTGAACGGTACGCCGACCCGAACAAAATCGCTGAAGCGGTATCCGCCAGGTGCCAGCACCAGCGTATTCACTGGCGAGGAAACCGGTGTCATAAATGCAGCCGAAGCGGCAATCGCAATGATCATTGCAAACGGGTAAGGCGAAACCTGCATCTGTTCTGCCGCGGCAATCGCAATCGGCGCCATCAGGACCGCTGTCGCCGTGTTGGAAATAAACAACCCCGTCAGCGCGCACAGTAGAAACAGGCATACCAGCATCACATGCGGCCCAGCATCGCCGCCAATTTCCATCAGCCCTTTTACAATCAGCGCGACCCCACCGGTTTGCTGCAATGCCAGCGCAAACGGCATCATTCCAACGATAAGAATCAGGCTCGGCCAGTGCACCGCACGGTAGGCGCTTTCCATGTTGATACAGCGGAACTGCCCCATCAACAGACACGCAATCAACGCGGCAATCGCATTAGGAATTTCGTCGGTGAGCATCATCGCCACCATCAGCGCCAGACAAAATAACGCATGTGGAGCCTGATTACTGGCGGGGGCGACCTCATCCACTTCCGCCGGTAAATTGAGCACAATAAAATGACGCTTATGCTGATGCAGCAGACGGATGTTTTTCCAGTCGCCGATAACCAGCAGGATATCGCCCAGCTTTAACGCTTCGTCAGCCAGCGTCCCTTCCATCGCCTCACCATCCCGGCGAATACCGACGACCGTCAACCCATAGCGACTGCGAAATGCGACCTCTTGCAACGTTTTGCCCAAGAGCCCGGAATCCGGGATAAGCGAGACCTCCGCCATACCGACATCGCGCGCCTGCTCAGAGAAATATTCGCCGCGTAGCACCATCGGCTCCAGCCGTTGGGTGGCGCAAAACTCACGCAGGTCAACTTCCGATGCCGACATATCGACCAGCAGCACATCATTGAGCCGTAACTCGCTATTACCACTCACGCTCACCATAATGCGTCGGAACTTTTGCCAGCGTTCAATCCCGACCACATTGGCACCATAATGCTGACGTAATTGCAGATCGTCCAGACGCTGACCGATGAGCGGTGATCCGGTTCGGATCGCCAGTCGACGCGCCCGCCCGGTCAGCCGATATTCCCGAATCAGATCCCGAAACGTTTTACGCTTCCACCCGTCTTTTTGGCCATCGCTATCTGTTGTGGTCAGCCAGAAACGGGCAACCAGCATATATACAATCCCGGTCAACAGAACGACGGCACCGATAGGCGTGACGCTAAAAAAACTGAACCCGGCCATTCCGGTTCGTATCAACTCACTGCTGACAACCATATTGGGTGGCGTCGCCACCAACGTCATCATCCCACTGATAAGGCCAGCGAAAGCCAGCGGCATCATCAGACGAGCTGGCGTCGTTTTCATTCGTGCGGCAACATTCAGCACCACGGGAATAAAAATAGCCACCACGCCGGTCGAACTCATGAAAGCCCCGAGCAGCGCTACCGTACACATCAGCAGAATCAGCATGCGGGTTTCACTCTGCCCGGCCACACGCATCAACCAGTCGCCGACCTGATAAGCGACGCCCGTTCGCACCAGACCTTCACCAATCACAAACAATGCCGCTATCAGGAATACGTTTGGATCGCTGAAGCCAATCAGTGCCTCCTGTAGCGTTAGCGTACCGCTCAAGACAAACGCGACGATTACCAGCAACGCGATCACATCCATGCGCAGCTTACCGGTGGCAAACAACACAATGGCAATCGATAACAGAATGACGACCCAGACTAGCGAACTGCTCAACATGCCTCCTCCTGACGTTAACAGTCCTTATTCATCAGGCGGCACTCCGGTCAGAAGTGGTTCTTCCAAAGGAGCCGCTTAAGCCCAGAATGCCATAAAAAAACCCTGACAAAGCAGGGTCTTGATCATGTTTAGCGGGGTTTGCGCCATCATTTCAGGGTGATGTTCACCCAGCCATCTGCTGTACGCGAAATCTGCAATTGCTCAAGAGAAGATAATGCGGCATCTACCTCATCCAGACGTGGCGTATCGGCTGGTGCCTTCACCGCGATAACCTTGCACCCGGCCGCCAGACCTGACAGCACACCGGCTGGTGCATCCTCCACGACGACACACTCTGCCGGCGACAGCCCCAATCGTTCGGCACCCAGCAGGTAAGCATCCGGGTTGGGTTTACCCCGTGCTACCTGCTCTGCGGTAATAAACTCACGCGGAGCAGACAACCCCGCCTCGCGATGGCGGGCATGGGCAATCGGCACCGTTCCTGACGTCACTATCGCCCACGGGATATCCAGTTCATCCAGACGAGTCAGCAACGCCTGTGCGCCTGGCATAGCGACAATACCTGCCGTATCCGTCGCCTCAACCTGCTCCAGCGCAACAAACTCTCGTTGGATAGTCTCTTCGCTGGCACCTGCCAGAAAATGACGCAACGAGGTAATAGCTTGTTTACCATGAATAAAATCCAGGACCGTTTGCGGCGCAATATCATGATCTCGTGCCCAGTTACTCCAGGCCCGCTCCACCGCGGGCAATGAATCCACCAGCGTGCCGTCAAGATCAAACAGAAAACCTTTACACTCCACAAAAAGCCCCTTCTTTACTTATCTGCCCCTGAACCGAATCAGGCATTGATGATTTGTGCGATCTCCACCGCACTCAGGTGATACTGACGCGGGCAGGATTGCCAAATCGCCAGCATGCGGACGTATTTATCCCACATTTTGGTCTGTGAGTTAAAGCCATGTGTGCCGGAATCAAAATGAGGATAACGGCCTTCCACATGTACCATAAAGCGTACGTAACCCAGGTAGCGTGCTTCCGTTGCCGCATCGAAACCCAGAAACGCCAGGCGGCGCTCATCCATATCCGGTTTTTCTTTCAGGTTGGCCCAGGACACCTGCAACGCATGGTGCATTTCCATGACATTGATAAGGGTACGGCACACATCTTCACTCAAATCGCCAAAATCGCGATCCAGCTCCCGCATTTGCAGCCCATATCCTCGTTCAATAATGGTTTGCAGACGACGGTAACGCTCTGCGTTATCGGGATCCAGCATCGACATCATTTTGTACTGGTTAGACAGGATAAGTCTTTGAGCATTGGTCATTTCCATGGTGCACTCCTGAATCTGATTCCGACGAAAGGGATATTGACAGCAGAATCGCACACTGACTGGCAGTCGTTTCTTGATTTAAAACAGAATCGAATGGAAAAAAACTCAGCGTCTTTGGCTAAAAACCGGGTTTACATCAAAGAGAGTCCAGGAATGTCTTATCAAGTTGTCTGAAGGCACGATTCAGCACATCCGCCAGCATCTGATAAGTGGGCTCCCCTTCCACCGGTGTCAGCGCCATCCCCGACGCCAGCAGCTTATTACGAATTTCATGAAACCAGTGTAATAAAGAAGGCGGCAACGGTGTCACCGAACGACGCCCCAGCCACCATAGCCCCTGCATTGGCAGGCTAAGCGCAAACAGAGCGGTTGCCACGCACGGACCTAATTGCCCGCCCAATCCAATTTGCCAGGTCAGGGTAAATACGGCCAATGGCGGCATGATGCGAATGGCAAACCGCGTGGCTCGCACCACACGATTTTCAGGAAACACCGGCGCCAGACGCTTATCCGCAGGCCAGGTTTTCATATAGTGCTGACCAAGACGGAACAGTTGTAGCCATCCTGTTTTACCGGAGGGTTTCGTCGTCACGCTTAACCTCAATTTCATGTATAAAAAATAAAAAATTCGTATAAATCACCAACTGCAATTGACAAACTTAAAATATATTTTGTGTTTAATGATTGCTATCGGTATCCTAAAATAGCCTTTTGGCCGCGATAAAAGCCGTCTGACACCGTCTGGTATTCGCTGTCGTGTCACTGTAGTGTCTGTGTGTTTTCAGACAGCGTTTTAGCCTGTCACTCAGCGAGTCGGGCCATTGTTGATTTAGCGCGCAGCCCCCCTCACGGGTATTTGCTGTCGCCGTTTTTTGCTGCGCCGATGTCACCTCGTCAGGGCGTTCATACGCCGCCAGTCGATCAACATCGGTGTTTTCCGTTGTCATGTCTGGAAAGTTGACCCGGCCATGATGTTAATCATAAATGTCAACCGTCTTCTGCGCTACGCTAGTCGTTGTATGACATTTTTTTAACCATGTATAACAAGTAGGTACTTCCATGTCGAGTAAGTTAGTACTGGTTCTTAACTGCGGTAGTTCTTCTCTGAAGTTCGCCATCATTGATGCGGTAAACGGAGATGAATACCTGTCTGGTCTGGCCGAGTGTTTCAATCTGCCAGAAGCGCGCATCAAATGGAAAATCGATGGCGGCAAACAGGAAGCCGCACTGGGTGCCGGTGCCGCCCACAGTGAAGCACTGAGTTTTATCGTTAACACCATCCTCAGCCAGAAGCCGGAACTCTCCGCTCAACTGGTAGCGATTGGTCATCGTATCGTACATGGCGGCGAGAAGTTCACCCAGTCCGCTGTGATCAACGACGAAGTGTTGCAGGGTATCAAAGATGCGGTTCCATTCGCACCGCTGCATAACCCGGCTCACCTGATCGGCATCGAAGAAGCACTGAAAGAATTCCCGCACCTGAAAGACAAGAACGTCGCTGTTTTCGACACCGCGTTCCATCAGACTATGCCGGAAGAAGCCTACCTGTATGCCCTGCCGTACAAATTATACAAAGAACATCACATCCGTCGTTACGGCGCTCACGGTACCAGCCACTACTTTGTTTCCCGTGAAGCGGCAAAAGTCCTGAACAAGCCGGTAGACGAACTGAACGTCATTACCTGCCATCTGGGCAACGGCGGTTCCGTTAGCGCGATTCGCAACGGCAAATGCGTTGATACCTCTATGGGTCTGACGCCGCTGGAAGGTCTGGTGATGGGTACCCGCAGTGGTGACATCGACCCGGCGGTGGTTTTCCACCTGCACGATTCGCTGGGTATGAGCGTAGACAGCATCAATAAACTGCTGACCAAAGAATCCGGCCTGCTGGGCCTGACTGAAGTGACCAGCGACTGCCGTTACGTGGAAGATAACTACGAAACCAAAGAAGACGCCAAGCGCGCGATGAACGTGTACTGCCACCGTCTGGCGAAGTACATCGGTTCTTACTCCGCACTGATGGAAGGCCGTCTGGATGCGGTTATCTTCACCGGTGGTATCGGTGAGAACGCCGCCATGGTCCGTGAGCTGACGCTGAAGCAACTGGGTCTGCTGGGCTTCGAAGTTGACCACGAGCGTAACCTGGCTGCCCGCTTCGGCAAAGGCGGCAACATCGCTAAAGACGGTACCCGTCCGGCATTGGTTATCCCGACCAACGAAGAACTGGTCATCGCTCAGGATGCACTGAGCCTGACCGCCTAAGTCTCCCCCACTCCGTCAGCCCAGGCTGACGGAGTTGTTTTAGCAGCATCGTTTTTGAACAACGAGCAACCGCAAACAGAGGTTAAGCCGTGTCCCGTACAATCATGTTGATTCCTACTGGCACCAGCGTGGGCCTGACCAGCGTCAGCCTGGGTGTCATTCGTTCCATGGAACAAAAAGGCGTGCGTCTGAGCGTATTCAAGCCTATCGCCCAGCCACGTTCCGGTGATAGCACACTGGATCAGACCACCACTATCGTTCGCGCCACATCCGCCATTCCAGCCGCTGAACCGCTGGCAATGAACTACGTGGAATCCATGCTGAGCAGCAACCAGCAGGACGTTCTGCTGGAAGAGATCATCGCTCGCTACCACGAAAACACCAAAGACGCAGAAGTCGTGTTGGTTGAAGGTCTGGTACCGACCCGTAAACACCAGTTCGCCAACGCGCTGAACTATGAAATCGCCAAAACGCTGAACGCGGAAATCGTCTTCGTACTGGCGCTGGGTAATGACTCCCCGGCACAGTTGAAAGAGCGTATCGATATCGCCCGCTCCAGCTTCGGCGGCAGCAAGAACAAAAACATCACCGGCGTTATCATCAACAAACTGAATGCGCCGGTCGATGAACAGGGCCGTACCCGTCCTGATCTGTCTGAGATCTTTGACGATTCGACCAAAGCCAGCGTTGCCAACATCGATCCGAAGCTGCTGTTTGCCAACAGCCCGCTGCCGATTCTGGGTTGTGTACCCTGGAGCTTCGATCTGATCGCCACCCGCGCCATCGACATGGCCAACCACCTGAACGCTCGTGTTATCAACACCGGCGACATTCAGACCCGTCGCGTGAAATCGGTAACGTTCTGCGCCCGCAGCATTCCGCACATGCTGGAGCATTTCCGCCCGGGGTCACTGTTGGTGACCTCAGCTGACCGTCCGGATGTACTGGTTGCTGCCTGTCTGGCTGCCATGAACGGTGTTGAAATCGGTGCCCTGCTGCTGACCGGCGGTTACGAAATCGACCCGGCTATCAGCAAGCTGTGCGAACGTGCCTTCCAGACCGGCCTGCCGGTGTTCATGGTCAAGACCAATACCTGGCAGACCTCACTGAACCTGCAAAGCTTCAATCTGGAACTGCCGCCGGACGACCATGAGCGTGTGGAAAAAGTGCAGGAATACGTGGCTCGTCACATCGATGCCCAGTGGATTGACTCCCTGACCGCCACCTCTGAGCGTTCACGTCGCCTGTCTCCGCCAGCGTTCCGTTATCAGTTGACCGAACTGGCACGTCAGGCTGGCAAACGCATCGTACTGCCGGAAGGCGACGAACCGCGTACCGTTAAAGCCGCTTCCATCTGTGCCGAACGCGGTATCGCACAGTGCGTGCTGTTGGGCAACCCGGATGAAATCCAGCGTGTCGCCGCTGCACAGGGTGTGGAACTGGGCAAAGGTATCGAGATTATCGACCCGGTTGAAGCCCGCGAACGCTATGTCCCGCGTCTGGTTGAACTGCGTAAGAGCAAAGGCATGACCGAAGTGGTCGCCCGCGAACAGCTCGAAGACAACGTGGTACTGGGTACCCTGATGCTGGAACAAGGCGAAGTTGACGGTCTGGTCTCTGGTGCCGTTCACACCACCGCTAACACCATTCGTCCGCCGTTGCAGTTGATCAAAACCGCACCGGGCAGCTCACTGGTGTCTTCCGTGTTCTTCATGCTGCTGCCAGAACAGGTACTGGTGTATGGCGACTGCGCCATCAACCCGGACCCGACGGCTGAACAGCTGGCTGAAATCGCTATCCAGTCCGCCGACTCGGCTGCCGCTTTCGGCATCGACCCGCGTGTGGCGATGATCTCCTACTCCACCGGTAACTCCGGTGCGGGCAGCGATGTCGATAAAGTTCGTGAAGCAACCCGTCTGGCGCAGGAAAAACGCCCGGATCTGGTCATCGATGGCCCGCTGCAGTACGACGCGGCTATCATGGCTGACGTTGCACAGTCCAAAGCACCGAACTCACCGGTTGCTGGTAAAGCCACCGTGTTCGTGTTCCCGGACCTCAACACCGGTAACACCACTTACAAAGCGGTACAGCGTTCTGCCGACCTGATTTCCATCGGGCCGATGCTGCAAGGCATGCGTAAACCGGTTAACGACCTGTCCCGTGGTGCACTGGTAGACGACATCGTCTATACCGTAGCCCTGACCGCTATTCAGGCTACTCAGATTGCCTGATAAGGGTGTAGCGGCGCATCAACTGATACGTCGCTACGACAGAAACACAAACGCCAGCATCCGCTGGCGTTTTTTATGCGACCCATTCTCACCGTAACGGCAATTAATGCTCTTCTTCTACGGCATCATGGTCTTGTGTTCCGCTCGGCTCCTCGTTTTGAGCGCGCGCCGTCACACGTGTCGGCTTGATGTAATCATTGTTGCTGCCGCTGTTGCGGCTTAGCCAAAGCGACAACGCTTTGAGTGAGTCCGGGGTGAACTCATCACAGCGCGCGGTAATCTCCTCCGGTGTCAGCCAGCTCACCTCGTCAATTTCTTCGGCTTGCAAGGCAAACGGGCCATGCATGACGCAACTGAACAACGCGCCCCACACCCGACAATCATCGCTTTCATAATAAAACAGGCCGTGTTCGGCAAACGGAACACCCGCGATACCCAATTCCTCTTCCGCCTCACGGCGCGCCGACTCCAGCAGATTTTCACCCGTTTGCACCACGCCGCCTGCAGTCGCATCCAGCCAGCCGGGGTAAAAATCTTTGGTTTCGGTACGGCGCTGGACCAGAATCTTGCCCATGCCATCATGTACGACAATATAGGTAGCGCGGTGTCGCAGATGCTGAGCACGCATCTGTTGGCGGCTCGACTGGGCAATCACCTCGTTGTTCTCATCAACGATGTCGACCCACTCTGTACCTGCCGTCTGTGTTTGTTCCACCATCCTCTGAAACCCTTTCGTCATCACGCGCTGATGCGCATCAGTTTTTAGAAATATTGGAATTATCGATGTAACCTGAGAGTAGTAGCGTCTAAATTAGTGGCTAATCGCAACCTGCGCAATAGTCTCCCCGCCTTGTAATGGCACAACCTGCAACACGCCGTTTTCCAGTAAGCCATAACTGGCAGGGTAACCGCCCTTCGGCAGGCTGACGGAGCCGGGGTTGAAGCAAAAAATATCATCACGTCGCTCGGCTACCGGGATATGAGTGTGACCAAACACCAGCACATCACCGGCGTGCAACGGTGGTCGTTTTTCCGGATGATAAAGGTGCCCGTGGGTTAAAAATAAGCGGTTGCCTGGTAACAGCACCTGCTGCCAGGGGGCAGTAATGGGGAATTGCAGCAGCATCTGGTCAACCTCGCTGTCACAATTTCCCCGCACCGCCATAATCTGCGACGCATAACGATTCAATAAACTCGCCACATCCGCAGGTTGATAGCGATCCGGCAACGGGTTACGGGGGCCGTGATTAAGAAAATCGCCCAGCAGAATCAGCCAATCGGCGCCGCTTTGTTCAAAACGGTCCAACAGGGTTTCAGTAGCTGACAGTGAGCCATGCAAGTCAGAGGCAAACATCAGTTTCATGGTTCTATCCCGATGTGTGAATACATTCAGTCTCGCTATAGTACCAAAAACCCATGTCATCACAGGCAAAATTATCAGCCCTGACGCTTTTCATTCAACCACGATAACGCCGCGCTATCTGTATGAAAGAAAAAGAATAGCCATAACGGTTATTTATGTTTTATCCACTAAGGTGCTAGGCTTTTGTCTGCAAACTGCTTTTCGGAGTCCTCAGCCTCAAGGCAATGATTCCCCCACTGGAGAGATGATTCATGATTGATTTGTATTATGCCCCGACGCCTAACGGTCACAAAATCACCCTGTTCCTGGAAGAAGCACAATTACCTTACCAATTGCACAGGGTCGATATCAGTGCTGGCGACCAGTTTAAACCGGCGTTCCTGGCAATTTCCCCGAATAACAAAATCCCCGCGATTGTGGATAACCAACCGGCAGATCAGGGTGCTCCGCTCAGCCTGTTTGAATCTGGGGCTATCTTGCTCTATCTGGCGGAAAAAACCGGCAAACTATTGAGTACCGACATGCGGGAGCGCGCTACCACCCTGCAATGGTTATTCTGGCAAATGGCAGGCTTTGGCCCAATGCTGGGACAAAACCATCATTTCAATCACTTTGCTCCGCAGCCGGTACCCTATGCTATCGAGCGCTATCAGAAAGAAACGGAACGGCTATACGGTGTGTTGAACAAGCAGTTGTCCGAGCACACCTGGCTGGCCGGCAATGCGTACAGTATTGCCGATATCGCCACCTATCCCTGGGTGGTGTCGCATGAACGCCAGCGCATTGATCTTAACGACTTCCCGGCGGTGAAAAGCTGGTTTGAACGCATCCGCGAACGTCCGGCTACAGAGCGAGCCTATCAACTGGCCGCAAAAGCCTGACAAACACCGAATGAGAAGCCCCACGCCCGGTTAACCGGGCGTGATCCCTTCCTGTACACCATCCCTTCACTCTCGATTATCATCTCGCGGATTATCGCGACGCTTTCTGTTGTTATCCCATCACGCTATGCTGTTTCAGCTAAGCGGAAAAGTGCTTGTTCCGCTGATAAAAATTCCCTGAGATGTGGGTAATATCACCGGCAGGTACAGATGAATCATCTATGCTGAAATCAGAGTGAGTCAACGCGATTCCAGCGTATAAAGCACCACCGTCAGCCCCAGGGGAATAACCTGATACACAAAGCGAGGCCAGCATATGAAGCTACTGATTACCGGAGGAACCGGCCTTATTGGGCGTCATCTGATTGCGCGTTTGTTGTCCCTGTCACATCAGGTCACCGTCGTTTCCCGCTCGCCGGAACGTGCACGGCGACTCTTGGGCGATAAGGTGACTTACTGGCATGGGCTGGAAGATAAAACTTCGTTGGATGGCTTTGATGGCGTCATCAATCTGGCAGGAGAGCCTATCGCCGATAAGCGCTGGACCAAAGCCCAGAAAGCCCGGTTGTGCCATAGCCGCTGGGACATCACCCGGCAACTGGCACAGTTGATCCGCCACAGCCAGACGCCGCCTGCGGTGTTTTTGTCCGGTTCAGCCGTTGGCTATTACGGCGATCAGGGACAGGCGCTGGTGACCGAAGATGAGCCGCCTCACGATGACTTTACCCATGAGCTCTGCGCCCGTTGGGAAGCGCTGGCGTTGGAGGCAGAAAGCGATAAGACCCGTGTATGCCTGATGCGTACCGGGGTGGTGCTATCGGCAGAAGGCGGCGCGCTGGCAAAAATGATGCCAGTTTTCCGCCTCGGGTTAGGTGGCCCGATAGGCTCCGGCAGGCAATACCTGCCGTGGATTCATATCGATGATATGACCAACGCGATTTTATACCTGCTGGATACCCCCATGCTGAACGGTCCCTTCAACATGGTGTCGCCTTATCCGGTGCGTAACGAGAAATTCTCCGCCATGCTGGCGAATGTGCTGGATCGTCCCGGCTTTATGCGCACGCCTGGCTGGGCACTCAGAATACTGATGGGGGAAGCCGCGACACTGTTACTGGGCGGGCAGCGTGCCATTCCCCAGCAATTGGAGAAAGCTGGGTTCGGTTTCCGCTTTTTCGAACTTGAAGAAGCCTTGAACGACTTGTTGCACCCTCGCGCCAGCTGAGTGATTTCAACCCGCGCGAGGAGTGCGTGATGTGAGCAACGAGACGTCTACGGTGAGGTGAACGTTACTTCAGCGCACCAGACAGGAACTGCTGTAAACGAGGGCTTTGCGGGTTGCCGAATAGCGCCTCCGGCGGGCCCTCTTCTTCCACTACGCCCTGATGCAGGAAAATCACGTGGCTCGACACATGCCGGGCAAACTCCATTTCATGGGTCACCACCACCATGGTTTTGCCCTCTTCTGCCAGTTGCTGCATGATGCGCAGCACTTCGCCCACCAGTTCTGGGTCCAGCGCGGAAGTCGGCTCATCAAACAGTAACACATCCGGCTCCATCGCCAATGCGCGGGCAATAGAAACGCGCTGCTGTTGACCACCAGACAAATCAGAGGGGTACTTCTCCTGTGACGCCCCGGTGATCCCGACCTTATTCAGATAGAACTCCGCACGTTTACGGGCTTCCGCCTTACTCAGCCCCAACACCTGTACCGGCGCTTCCATGACGTTTTCCAACGCCGTCATGAAGCTCCACAAGTTGAAATGCTGAAACACCATCGTCAACCGGGTACGCAGCAATTGTAGCTGCTTTTTGTCAAAAACCTTGAGCTGGCCGTCCTTGTCCCGCACCATGTGGATTTCCTGTCCATTCACATGGATAGACCCTTCGCACGGTTTCTCCAGAAAGTTGATACACCGTAATAAGGTGCTCTTCCCCGACCCCGATGATCCAATAATCGAAATAACGTCCCCGGCTTTAGCCTGTAATGAAATGCCTTTCAGCACCTCATGCTGACCATAACGCTTACGCAATTCCGTCACCATCAGCTTATTATTCTGCATGCTTTATCTGTTCCTGCACAATTTAATGGAATGAACGGTTAATGGGATGAACGGGTGTGAAGATGCCGTAACCAGCGGCGTTCGGCCTTCCTGAACAACGCAATCAGTACGAACGATATCGCCAGGTACATCGCGCCTGCAATGCCAAAGGCGTAAAACGGTTGATAGGTGGCGGCGTTAATATCACGCGCCACCTTCAGCAAGTCCGGCACCGTGACGGTAAAGGCCAACGCAGTAGAATGCAGCATCAGGATGACTTCGTTGCTGTAAGCCGGTAAGGCGATGCGCAACGCACCCGGCAAAATGATGCAGCGATACTGTTTGAAACGCGAAAAACCATAGGCACGAGCCGCTTCGATTTCACCATGCGGCACCGAGCGAATGGCCCCGGCAAAAATCTCCGTGGTATAAGCACAGGTGTTGAGCGCCAGCGCCAGAATAGCGCAATTCAGACCGCTGCGAAAAAAAGCATTCAGCAAATCAGTACCGCGCACAATCTCCAGACTGTACACGCCAGAATAAAATACCAGCAGTTGCACGTAGAGCGGTGTACCGCGAAACACGTAGGTAAAAACCCATACCGGCAACCAGTAACGACGACGCGGCGAAACACGGGCCACCGCCAACGGAACCGCCATCAGCCCCCCGATGGTTACCGAGATAATCAGCAGCCACAGTGTCATCGCCAGCCCGGTAAGGCGATAGCCGTCGCTCCACAGCAGTGCCTGCCAATATTGTTGTAGAATCTCACTCATAATTTACTTTCCGGACTCCCTGCGAGTAGCGTTTTTCCAGCCACCACAGCACCCCGTTGGAAAGGGTGGTAAAAACCAGATACAGCACACCGGCGACAATGGCGAAAAAGAACGGATGGTGCGTGCCTTTCCCGGCTAATTGCGTCGCTTTGATCACATCGCTCAGCCCCAGCAGCGACACCAGCGCCGTCGCCTTCAGGATAACCTGCCAGTTGTTGCCGATGCCCGGCAGCGCAAATCGCATCATCGACGGAAACATAATGCGGCGAAACACCTTCATCGGTGTAAAGCCAAACGCCACAGCGGCTTCAATCTGGCCACGCGGTACCGCCAGATAGGCCCCACGGAAGGTTTCAGTGAAGTACGCGCCGTAGATGAATCCCACTGTAATAATCCCGGCACCCATCGGATCGATGTCGATTTGATCCACGCCCAGCGTTTCGGTGATGCTGTTAAGTACCATCTGCAACCCATAAAAAATCAGCAGCATCAGCACCAGGTCTGGTACGCCGCGAATCAGGGTGGTATAGCCAGAAAAAAAGCCGGACAACAATCGACTGGATGAGAGCTTCGCCGCAGCGCCCATCAGACCAATCAGCAGTGACAGCACCAGTGAGCACAACGCCAGTTGCAACGTCATGCGCGCGCCATCCATGATTAACTCGGAATAGCCATAAAGCATTACATCAATCCGCTCAGAAAAGACATGCCCCTGCCTGCGCCAGGCAGGGGTTAATCAGGAAGGCTTAATCACCGTACACGTTGAAGTCAAAGTACTTCTTCGCCAGTTTGTCGTAGGTACCGTCTTTACGCATATCAGCAAATGCTTTGTCCAGCGCCACTTTCAGATCGGTTTCATCTTTACGCAGCCCCATACCGGTACCAACGCCGAACAGCTTGTCGTCTTTCACCGCCGGGCCGGCAAACGCATAATCTTTACCTGCAGCCTGCTTGAGGAAACCTTCGCTGCCTGCCACTTCATCCTGGAAGGCCGCGTCGATGCGCCCGGAGGTCAGGTCGGCATAGATCAGATCCTGGTTCTGGTAGGCCACCACATCCACCCCTTTCGGCTGCCAGTACTGGTTGGCGTAAGCCTCCTGCGTGGATGCCTGCAATACGCCGACACGTTTGCCCTTCAGTGCGTCCAATGCCGGCACAATCGGCGAGCCTTTTTTCGCGATCAGGCGAGCATTCGCGGCGTACAGTTTGTCGGTAAACGCAATTTCCTGCTGACGTTTTTCAGTGATAGAGAGGGAGGAGATGATGGCATCGATCTTTTTCGCTTTCAGTGATGGGATCAACGCGTCGAAATCACTCTCAACGAAGGTGCAATTGGCCTTAATGCGTTGGCACAAATCTTTTGCCAGGTCGATATCAAACCCAACCAGTTGGCCACTGGCATCTTTGGATTCGAACGGCGCATACGTCGGGTCGGTACCAATCTTGATATTTTTCGGAACCTCGGCGAACGCACTGCCTGCCGCGAATACCAGTGCAAGGGGCAAAAGTTTCAACATTTTTTTCATTGCATTACCCTTATTTTATGATTGTCTATGCCTAAGTGATGTTGACTGCGAACGCAAAACCGTTGTGATGAATACGTTTGCTGTGTGCATTAATTTATGTGCTGTTTGGCAAAATATAGCAAATTTTATGCCATAAAAAACATGCCACTCTGCATAAAGTCAGATCCCGTGACCATGACAATCACATCAATATAATCAATAAATTATCCCGGTATCAGCGACAGAGGGAGGGGATGGCGCAACACGGCCCCGCATGATGCGCACAACCATGGTGCATCGATGTGCACCATAAAAATAATATGCATCAAAATAGTGCAGTTCATGACACTATCATCAGGCAGCCTGACGCGGTAATAGCGCCGTGAAGGGATATCACATGGGAGGCTTACGCGCCCTGCCAGCGTGTAAAGAGCTCTTGCGGCAATTCGATATCAAATTGATCAAGTACCCGATTAACGGTCTGATCGACGATATCTTGCACAGTTTGTGGGCGATGGTAAAACGCAGGCACCGGCGGCATGATGACCGCCCCCATTTCTGCGGCGGCATTCATCAACCGCAAATGGCCGATGTGAAGCGGCGTTTCCCGCACACACAACACCAGCGGGCGGCGCTCTTTCAGCACCACGTCTGCCGCACGAGTCAGCAAACTATCGGTATAGCTGTGCGTAATACCCGACAAAGTTTTGATAGAACACGGCAGAATCACCATCCCTGCGGTTTTAAACGAACCGGATGAAATGCTGGCGGCAATATCACGGGAATCATGCACGACGTCAGCCAGCGACTGCACATCGCGCACGGTCAGATCGGTTTCCAGCGCCAGCGTTTGCCGGGCTGCCGGGCTCATCACCAAATGGGTTTCAACCCCGCTTACCGGTTGCAGCACCTGCAACAACCGCACCCCATATATCACGCCGCTGGCGCCAGAAATACCGACAATCAGTCGTTTCATTTTCACCTCACGGGCCACCGCCGCAGCGGTACTCACAACTTGTGCGCTGACTTTGCCGCATCACCTACAGATTGGCAAGAATAACAGCGACAAAAAAGGGAGCTTGCGCTCCCTGTATCGTTATCGGTCGATAGCTGACGATACTTAACCTTCGTTGTGCAGTTCCAGGTCTTCGACTTCATTCTGGCTACGCATCGCTTTGGCATCGTCATTGCGCAACGCTTCCAGATAGTCGAGATAATCCTGATTCACATCTTTGGTGACATACACACCGTTGAACACTGAACATTCGAACTGGACGATTTCCGGATTATCTTCCCGCACCGCCTCGATCAAATCGGTCAGGTCCTGGAAAATCAGGGCATCGGCACCAATAATCTTACGAATTTCTTCCACTTCACGGCCGTGGGCAATCAGCTCGTTAACGCTTGGCATATCAATGCCATACACATTCGGGAAGCGGATTTCCGGTGCCGCAGAAGCCAGATAAACCCGGCGGGCGCCCGCTTCACGCGCCATCTCCACAATCTGCTGAGACGTGGTGCCGCGCACGATAGAGTCATCCACCAGCAGGACGTTTTTACCGCGGAATTCTGCCCGGTTAGCGTTCAGCTTACGGCGCACGGATTTAATGCGGGTTTGCTGACCCGGCATGATAAAAGTACGGCCGACATAGCGGTTTTTCACAAACCCCTGACGGTATGGTTTATTGATGATACGAGCGATTTCCAGCGCGATATCGCAGGAGGTCTCTGGAATCGGAATCACAACATCGATATCCAGTTCTTCCCACTGGCGGGCAATTTTCTCACCCAGCTTCTGCCCCATCCGCACACGCGCGCTGTAGACTGAAATTTTGTCGATGAAGGAGTCAGGACGTGCGAAATAGACATACTCGAACAGGCACGGGTGGCTTTTCGGATTTTCCGCACACTGGCGGGTAAACAGCTGACCGTTTTCGGTAATGTATACCGCCTCGCCCGGTGCCACATCACGCAGAAATTCAAAGCCCAGCGTATCCAGCGCGACACTCTCCGACGCCACGATATACTCGTTACGCCCATCTTCCAGTTCACGCTTGCCGATCACCAGCGGACGAATACCGTTTGGATCGCGGAAAGCCACCATGCCGTGGCCGATAATCATGCCAATGCAGGCGTAAGCACCACGAATCTGCTGATGCACGGCTGCCACCGCCGCAAAAATGTTATCCGCTTCCAGCGGATAGTGCTGAAAACGGTCCAGCTCTTTGGCAAAGACGTTCAGCAGAATTTCGGAGTCCGACGTGGTATTGACATGACGACGGCCTTCTTCAAACAGCTTTTGACGCAGTTCATGGGCGTTGGTCAGGTTGCCGTTGTGAGCCAGCGTAATGCCGAACGGGGAGTTGACATAGAAAGGCTGGGCCTCTGAGGCGCTGGAGCTGCCCGCGGTGGGATAGCGCACGTGGCCGATCCCCATGTTGCCCTGCAACCGTTGCATGTGCCGGGCTTCAAACACATCCTTCACCAAACCGTTTGCTTTTCGCAGGCGAAAGCAATTGGTTTCATTAATGGTGACGATGCCTGCGGCATCCTGCCCACGGTGCTGTAACACCGTTAACGCGTCATAAATCGACTGGTTGACCGGTGTAAAACCGGCGATACCGACAATACCGCACATGTGGTCTTTTCCTCATCAGCGCTACCGCGGCTAGATGTGCCGCGGCAAGAAACTCGACGTGCTTTGCAGGTAGTCAAAAAACCACCTGATGATATAACTGAATTGCGGGATCAGATGGGACTGCTTCCAGTCAGCACTCTGTGAAAAACCGGTGAAGGTATCGAGAAAAAACAGTAACGCAGAGACTATCAACACACCACGCAAGGCACCAAAACAAATGCCCAGTACCCGATCAGTGCCCGATAATCCGGTGCGTTCAACCAACGAACCGATCACATAATTGACGATAGCACCCACAATCAACGTCGCAATAAACAGAATGGCAATAGCGATACCGTTGCGCACCAGCTCATCAGTAAACCGCGTGAAATAGACCGCGAGATAGGCATAGTAGTGGCTGGCGATAAAGAACGCCGCCCCCCAGGTCACCAGCGACAGCGCTTCACGTACAAACCCCCGGATGAGACTGACCAGAGCCGAGAATCCGACAATACCGATAATGACGTAATCAACCCAAACCATGAACTATCCTAATAATGAACGATGACAATCATAGCGCCGCTCATCCTGTTCGCGGCGCATTCTAACAGAAAAAGAAAACGTTTGCGTAGCGTATTTCCTGCCGATTTTTTCGATAGGCGAAGAAATTAAAAAAACCGTCTGCCGCCAGACAAATAGCGCCTGTTGTTCGCTACCCGCCGTCTTGCTTCGTCCCACAAAACACAAGGGGCAAGGTCGCTACGCTCCCCCACCCCTCAATGTACTGACTGACGGTCGGCCGACTCAGCGCGCGCTGTACGACCGAACCTGTCCGCTCAACCCGCTCAGTTGCTGCAAGTCTCCCAATGCTGACTGCAGTTTCTGCTTCGATGCATCCGGCCCGACATAGATACGGGTAATCTGCCCGGCTACCGGTGCCGATGGCACGGTATAGGCGCGATATCCCGACAAGCGCAACTTCGCGACAATCTCATTGACCTTGTCAGCGTTCTTCAATGCACCTAACTGCACCACAAAAGCCTGACCTGCCGGAGCCTGCTCCTGCGATGCCGCTTTAGCGTCCGTCGGCTTGTTTTCTGTGGATCGGTTTTCTGTTGCTCGGGTGTCGGTTCTTGCTTCCGCTACCGGTTTTTCGCTCGGCTTGCTGTCAGATGACTTGTTATCAGCCGTTTTGCTTTCTGCCGTTTTGCTTTCTGCTGTTTTCACGTCGGGCTTAGGCCGGGTATCCGCTTTCGTTTCCGGCTTTTTCGGTTCCGGTTTCGCTGGCTGCGCTTTCATCGCGGGTGGAGCCAGTTGCAGCACTGGCTGACGCGGTTCTGTCACCAGCGGGGCGACAGGCGTCGCCGGATGGGCAGACGACGGCGATGCCCCACGACGTTCCGGTACAGCGGGTGCCGGAGTCGGTTCAGGTACCGTTTCGGCATCAGCGTTATTTTTGTTTTGCATTGCAGCTTCAGCGCCTTCAGGCGGCTGGGCAGGCAACGACTGATTGACAGGCGGCATCGACTCCGCCTCCAGCGTATCGCCCGGCTTGGGAACCAGCGGGATGGCGGCAAACTCGTCTTCGTAATGCTTTTTTTTGCCATCCAACAGCCCAGGCAGCACGATGACACCCAGCGCCACCAGCACAACGGTTCCCACCAGGCGATTCTGAAACTTACTCGCCATGCATTCCGCTCCCGTCCAACGCTTCCATCACATGCGCGACAGTATGGAAAGAACCACAAACAATCACCACATCATTTTCTCCAGCGTCCTGCATCGCCTGACGCCAGGCTGTCGCCACATCCGAATACCGGGTACAGAGCGCCAGATGCTCAGCCAATTGATCGGCACTGGCACCGCGCGGGCCTTCCAGCGGCGCGCAGTACCAGACATCGACCTGCGGCTTAAGATGCGCCAACGTACCAGGAATATCTTTATCGGCCAGCATACCGACCACCGCCCGTACCTGACCGGTACGCGGCAAATCAGCCAGCCGGGCAGCCAGATAAGCGGCTGCATGAGGATTATGCGCGACATCCAGAATCAACAACGGTTTTTCGCTCACAATCTGGAAACGGCCCGGCAGCTGCGCCTGACGCAATCCCTGGCGAATCACATTGACACTCAGTGCAATGTCAGAAACCTGCAGCGCTGCCAGCGCGGTGGCTGCATTGGCCAACGGCACGGAGGGGATGGGCAGCGCCTCATAGCACACGTCGCCGCTCTGCCAACGCCAGCCGCCATCCTGCAATGAAAACTGCCAATCTGCACCCCGGCGAAACAGCAGGGCGCCTTTTTCCTGCGCAACGGCGGCGATGGATACTGGCATGTCCGGCTCGCCCACCACTGCCGGTCGGTTGCCACGGAAGATCCCTGCTTTTTCCCGACCGATGCTGTCACGGTCGTTGCCCAGCCAGTCGGTATGATCGAGCGCGATGCTGGTTACCACCGCCACATCGGCATCCACAATGTTAGTGGCATCCAGGCGACCACCCAGACCCACCTCCAGTATCACCACATCCAGTTGTGCCTGTTTAAACAACCACAATGCCGCCAGCGTACCGAATTCAAAATAGGTCAGCGACGTACCGCCGCGACCCGCTTCGACAGCCGCAAAGGCTTCAGCATGCAGTGATTCTGCTAATTCCTGGCCCTGAATGCGCACGCGCTCGGTGTAACGCAGCAAATGTGGCGAACTGTAAACACCAACACGTAACCCGGCAGCGCTCAGAATGGACTCCAGCGTGCAGCAGGTTGTGCCTTTGCCGTTGGTTCCCGCTACGGTAAATACGCGGGGTGCGGGTTGTTGTAGCTGCAAGCATTCCGCGACATGCCGGATGCGATCCAGACCCAGATCAATGGCCTGACTGTGCAGATGTTCAAGATAGTGAAGCCACGTGGCCAAAGGCGACGTGGCTTGAGGTGTCTGAAGATTGTCCATGAGTCCCGTTCACTGACTTACGGTTGATTACTGCCGGGAACACGGCAACAACGCCGCCCAGCTCCCGGTTCATCATTGATTAGGCATCACTCTGTGATTCGTGCGAGGCGGACAACCGCACCACAGCGGGTTCCTGCGGTTCCGGACGGTTAGTCAACCGGGACAGGATACTGGCCAGTTTGTGGCGCATATCCGCACGACGAACGATCATGTCGATAGCGCCTTTTTCCAGCAGGAATTCACTACGCTGGAAGCCCGGCGGCAGTTTTTCACGAACGGTCTGCTCAATAACGCGCGGACCGGCAAAACCGATCAACGCTTTCGGCTCGGCGATATTCAGGTCGCCCAGCATCGCCAGACTGGCGGATACGCCGCCCATGGTCGGGTCGGTCAGTACCGAAATATACGGCAAACCGCGCTCGCGCATTTTCGCCAGCGCCGCACTGGTTTTCGCCATCTGCATCAGCGACATCAGCGCTTCCTGCATACGGGCACCACCACTGGCAGAGAAGCAAACCAGCGGGCAGTTATCTTCCAGCGCTTGTTCCACGGCACGAACGAAGCGTGCACCCACGACCGACGCCATGGAACCGCCCATGAAAGAAAACTCGAACGATGCGGCAACCACCGGCATGTCGTACAAGGTCCCTTTCATCACCACCAGCGCGTCTTTTTCATCAGACTGTTTCTGCGCTGAAGCAATACGGTCTTTGTACTTCTTCGAGTCTCTGAACTTCAGGATGTCCTTGGGCTCCAGTTCGCTGCCCAGTTCGACCATACCTTCCTTGTCCAGAAACGCATGGAGACGAGCCCGGGCAGATAACCGCATGTGGTGATCACATTTCGGGCACACTTCCAGATTACGTTCCAGCTCAGCGCGATAAAGCACCTGACCGCAACTGTCACATTTCGTCCAAACCCCCTCAGGAATATTCGCCTTACGGGTAGGTGTGACATTACTTTTATTGAGAATTCGTTCAATCCAGCTCATTGATAACCTTTCTGCTTGAACCTGGCACCAGCCAGTACGCTGCTACACGTTGCCCAATCCCTGGCAACGCCGCCGATAAAGCGATGTCCCATCCCGGCAAGCCGGGGCAAGACATAGGTATTAAGGCTTGTTAATACAAACACAGCCGTAAATGCTGCTCATTAAACCATAACGATCCGGGCGTGTGGATAAAAAACTGGTCAAACCGGATGTTAAAATAATTTTCCACTTATTTCATATTTTGCCGCGTCATGGCGCGCTTATGCCGCCAGAACTCGATCAACCCCGGCAAAATGGAGATGAAGATGATCGCCACGATCAATAACTTCAGGTTCTCCTGCACCACCGGCAAGTCGCCAAACAGGTAACCGGCATAGGTGAATAACAACACCCACAACACGGCCCCGGTCACGTTATACAGCGCGAACTCGCGATAACGCATATGCCCCATCCCGGCGACAAAGGGCGCAAATGTTCTCACAATCGGCACAAATCGCGCCAGAATTATTGTCTTGCCACCGTGACGTTCGTAAAACGCATGGGTGCGATCCAGGTAGCTGCGGCGGAAAATACGCGAGTGAGGATTGCGGAACAATTTCTCACCGAACAATCGACCGATAGTGTAATTCACCGCATCGCCCAGCACTGCTGCGACCAACATCAGCGCTACCATGGTGTGGACATTCAGGTCGTTGGTCGGCAGCGAAGCCAGCGCCCCCGCGACAAACAGCAACGAATCACCCGGCAGGAACGGCGTCACTACCAACCCGGTTTCACAAAACAAAATCAGGAACAAAATGGCGTAAACCCATATGCCATACTGCGCCACCAGCTCAGCCAGGTGCACATCAATGTGCAAGATAAAATCAATCATAAACCGTATAATATCGAGCATAATCGCGTCCTTATTCAGTTCAATACCGACTCAATTCATATCAATGTCGGCTTCGCCGTTTATCGCCGTCACGCCGGTGTCACTTATCTCATCAGGCAAAAAGATCGGCCCCATCGACGCGCATGGAATCCCGAAATGCGGTGGATAGTCCACAGCAACCAGATACAATCCATCCGCCTTTGCCGTCGCGGCAGCCAACGTGCGATCTTTCGCCGCCAGCAGTTCGTCCATCCAGTTTTCTGGCTGGTTGCCGCACCCGATCTCCATCAGGCTGCCAACAATATTACGCACCATATGATGCACAAAGGCGTTGGCTTTGATGTCTACCACCACGTAATCGCCCAGACGCGTTACCCGCAGGTGCATCAGGTTGCGCCAGGGGGTACGTGACTGGCATTGCACCGCCCGAAACGAGGTAAAGTCGTTCTCCCCCAACAGGCACTGACCAGCTCGATGCATGCGATCGGCATCCAGTGGCAGGTAATAATGCGTCACCCCGTGCGACAGGATGGCCGGCCGAAAACGCCGGTTATAAATCACGTAGCGATAACGGCGCGCCGTGGCGCTAAAACGGGCGTGAAACGCCTCATCCACCGTTTTTACCCAACGCACGGCGATATCCGGCGGCAGGTTGGCATTAACCCCCATCGTCCAGGCGGCGTCTTTGCGCACGGCGTTGGTCGTGAAATGCACCACCTGTCCGGTTGCATGCACCCCGGCATCGGTACGACCGGCGCAAAACACATCGATACGCTCGTTCGCCACCTGAGACAATGCAGCCTCCAGGCACCCCTGAACGCTGCCTACCTCTGCCTGACGCTGCCAGCCATAATAGCGACTACCGTCATATTCAATCCCCAAGGCGATTTTCAGCGGCGCCTCATCGTCCGCGTGCTGCAACGCCGTCATTACCCCAGGTACTCCTCAATCAGTCGTTCCGCGGTTTCTATCGCCATCAACGCGCCGCCGAAGCGGATGTTGTCGGCCACCGACCAGAACTGCAACAGCTCAGGCATGCCGTAATCGTTACGCAAACAGCCAATACTCAGTTGTACATTGCCGGAGGCATCTTCCACCTGCGTCGGATAGTCGTCTTCCTCGCTCAACGTGATATCACCGGCCTGCGCCAGCACATCACGCGCTTCGTCGGCAGACAACGGGCGCAACGCTTCCAAATGCACCACCTGCGCATGACCGTAAAACACCGGCGACTGCACGCAACTGACCGATATCGGCAGGCCGTCATCCTGCAATACCTTGCGCACCTGATCGACCAGCCGACGCTCCTCACGGACACTGCCTTCGCCATCGGCCAGCAGCGGCAACACATTGAACGCCAGTTGTTTCGGGAACAAGCTCGTTTCAGCCGGAATACCGTTGAGCAGACGCGCACTTTGGCCCGCCAAATCATCGACTGCCGCTTTACCATACGCCGACACCGATAACAGGTTGCTGACGTGCAGACGCGACAACCCAGCCTGTTCCGTCAGCGGTTTGATCGCGGTCAGTAACTGGCTGGTCAGGCTATCCGCCACCGCCACGATATTGCGATTACGGTAATCCCCCAGCACATGCGGATTCACCCCTGGCACCACCAGCGGGACATCTGGCTCCAGCGCAAACAGGCCGCTACTGTCAATCACCAGACACCCGGCGTCGCCTGCGGCTTGTGCATAGCGAGCACTGGCTTCCACACCGGCGACGAAAAAGGCCAGTTGCGCCTGCGACCAGTCGAAATCGGCCGCGTCTTCTACCCGCAGCGAACGGCCGTTAAAACGCAAACTCTCACCGGCACTGTTTTCACTCGCCAGCGCATAGAGCTCACCCACGGGAAACTCACGCTCCTGCAATAGCTCCAGCAACGCGGTGCCGACAGCGCCGGTCGCTCCCAGCAACGCGATATTCCAGCCATTGGACATGTGGTTGTACTCCCCAAGAATAATGAATAAAACACACCGGACGATGGTGACACCGCCCGGATTAATCTGATTTTGATACAGGAAATTAGCGTTCGTTCACCGACGCGGTGAAACCTAACCGGTTCAGTTGCTCAGCGCTTTCGCGATCAGCGCAGACAACATGCAACGATGACCACTCGCGCCGCTCCTGATAGCACTTACGCAACCGATCGAATTCACCAGGTATCTGTGCGACCTGGCGCAATAAGGCATCATCGCGGCGCACATCATACACCAGATGCACCAGTCGTTTGAGTTGATACTCATCCAGCGGCACCGTCAGGCTCACCTGAGCCAGTTCCGGCGTTGGCAACAACGATGACAAGGCGACCTGTTGCGGTTGACCGATAAAACGGCTCCAGGCTTCGAACACCTGCGTGGTGCCGCGCGCCTTACCTTCCAGCGTATAACCAGCGATGTGAGCAGTACCAATGTCGACCCGCTCAAGCAGTTCGAGAGATAGCTCAGGCTCGGGTTCCCACACATCCAGCACCACGCTAAGGTGTTGGCCACGTTTAAGGGCAGCCAACAAGGCAGCGTTGTCCACCACCGGTCCGCGACAGGCATTAATCAGGATGGTGCCTGCTTTCAGGCGCGCCAGCAGTGCGTCATCCACACAATGCCAGGTAGCATAAGGCCCCGCTTTCAATAGCGGCGTGTGGAACGTCAGCACATCAGCCTGCTCCACCACCTCGTCCAGCGACAAAAACGGTCCTTCATCACCGCGATCCGCCCGCGGCGGGTCACACAGCAGCGTCCGCACGCCCAGCGCCGTCAACCGATCATTGAGGCGAGACCCCACGTTCCCTACCCCGACGATCCCAACGGTACGGTCCGTCAACGCGAAGCCATCGCGTTCTGCCAACATTAACAGCGCGGAAAACACATACTCGACCACCGCAATCGCATTGCAGCCGGGGGCAGCGGAAAATGCTATCCCCTGTTGACGCAGAAACGCTTCATCAACATGGTCAGTGCCCGCTGTCGCCGTTCCGACAAACTTTACCGCTTTGCCGGTCAGCAGCTCGGCATTCACTTTCGTGACCGAACGCACCATCAGGGCATCCGCCCCGTTCAGGGCCTCTGTCGGAATCGGTCGGCCCGGTACCGCCGTTACCTCGCCAAGGCGGCTGAACAGCGTCTGGGCATAAGGCATATTTTCATCAACAAGGATTTTCACGTTGGCTTTCCTGATAGACCGCTGACGACACCCGCGTCGCCGCGACAAAAAGAAGGGCGTTATTCTGCCATAAACCGACTGACGGTAACACAGACGAGCGGGATTGGTTCATGACCGGATATAAGATATCGGCGTCAGGAGGCTGCCTCCCCAAAAGCGATGCGTACCCGCAGTCCGCCCAGTGACGGACAATCCAACAATTGAAGCCGGGCGTGATGCCAGAGCGCGATATCCCTGACCAGCGCCAACCCCAGCCCGGCACCCGGTAAGCCGTGATGGCTATCCAGCCGGTGGAATGGCCTCATCGCCTGCGCGCGTTCCGCCGTCGGAATCCCTGGGCCGCTGTCGTCGATTTCCAGTTGCTGTGCCTGTACCCGAGCCGTCACCACGCCGCCTTGCGGTGTGTATTTCAGCGCATTATCCAGCAAGTTGGCGCACAATTCCGCCAGCAGTAGCGGTTCACCGCGAATCAGGCAATGTTCATCGCCTTCGTATCCCAGATCGATCTGTCGGCTGCGCGCCTGTGGCAGGCGGGAAAAGCAGGCATCCCGCACCAGTTCAGCCAAATCCACGGTTTGCCAGATGTGTTCTTTGCTATCTTGCGCTCTCAGGCGCGACAGTTGCAACAAACGATCGGTCAGTTGGATGGTATCGTCCAGCGTGGCGCGCATGCCGGTCAGGCTGTCACGCCACTGCGCAGGCTGGGGGCTATTGAGCGCCACTCCCACCTGCGTTTTCAGCACCGCCAGCGGTGTTCTGAGCTGATGCGCGGCATCAGCGCCAAAACGCTCCTGCCGTTGAAGTACGCCTCTAAGCCTTGCCATATAGCGGTTGAACGCCACCAGTAATGGCTGCATTTCGGACCAAGGTAATAGCGGGGGCAACGGCGTCAAATCACCGGGTTCACGGCGCGCCATCACACCAGACAACTGGCGCAACGGCCGCAGCAATTTACGAAACAGCAGCAGCACCAGCAACAACGCGAGCAACACCAATGCGCTTTGGCTAATCAAGGCAATCAGCCATTGCTGGTGCGCAAAGGCCTCGCGGGAGCGCAGTGTTTCCGCCACCAGAATCAACACCATCCCCTCCACACCAGACTCATTGACCGGTTGCCATAACGCCACGACCCGGATAGCCCGGCCGTGATAATGCGCATCATAGAAATGCGCCAGCGCCGGATAATGCCGGGACAAGGGAATAGTGCGCGGCAACGGTGGCAGGTCGTCATAGCCAGAGAGCGTATTCCCCTGCGGGGTCAGTATCTGATAATACAGTTGATCGTTCATGTTGCGCTCAAAGCTATCCAGCACCACCCAGGGCACATCCACCGCCAGTTGTCCGTTGCGTACCGTCAATCGCTCAGCCACGGTGCGTGCCGACGCCAACAGCGTGCGATCATAGGCCTGCGTCGCCGCCGCTTTGGCGCTGTGGTAGTGGCTCCACACCGACAACGCCCACAGCAGCGCCATCGGCACACCGAGGTAGAGCATCAGCTGGCCGCGCAGCGAATTAACTTTCAGCATGCTGGCATTCCAGGCTGTATCCCAACCCACGCAGCGTGACAATCATGACATCGCTGCCCGCCAGCTTTTTGCGAATACGGTGCACGTACAGATCGAGGCTATCTGTGCTGGCCTCATCGGCCAGGGTAAACACCTGCTCATACAGATACTGCCGTGAAACCGGTCGCCCCCGGCGTTGCATCAGTGTATGCAGCACCGCCTGCTCACGCGGCGTCAGCGCCAGCGGTTTGTCCTGTAGCAGAAAGTAGCCTTCATCGTGCCAGCTGAGATTGCCCAAGCGCTGCACATCCTGTACCTGCCCCTGGCTACGCCGCAATAATGCGCGCAACCGCGCTTCCAGTTCGGCCAGTTCAAACGGCTTGGTCAGATAATCATCCGCGCCCAGATTCAGCCCTTTAACCCTGTCCGCCACACTGGCGCGGGCCGTCAGCAGCAGCACCGGCAAGTTCTGCCCGCGTTTACGCAACCGCGCCAGTAACGCCAGGCCATCCATGCGCGGCAATGACACATCCAGCACCACCAGCGTGTAGGCTTCCTGCTGCAACAGGTGATCCGCCGCCACACCATCGCCGACCAGATCTACCGCGAATCCCGCCTCGCCCAGGGCTTTTTTCAGCCAGTGCGCCAGCTCAGGATGATCCTCAACCAGTAAAAGTCGCATCGCCGTCAGCCTTTATCCACATTGATTTCTCCTTTCATCACCTGCTGGTGACCATTCTCCCTCAAGACCGGCCGTTTTTTTAAGCGACGGTAATCACATCCTGAACACATTTTCACTAACCGAAAGGTAACTGAAAGATTACATCATTAACAATCCTCCAACAGTCCCGTTCCGGGAATAATAAAAACAGGAAGAAATGACAATGAAAAAATACCTCGCCCTTTCCCTGCTGCTATGCGGTTCGGTTGCCACCGCTGCGACCAACCCGGCAACCGCACCGACACGAACCGAGTGCATCGCCCCCGCCAAGCCAGGCGGCGGATTTGATTTGACCTGTAAATTGCTACAGATATCGCTACAGGAAACTGGCACGCTCACCAGTCCGATGCGCGTCACCTACATGCCGGGCGGTGTCGGCGCGGTGGCGTACAACGCGATTGTGGCGCAACGACCAGACGAACCCGGCACCGTGGTCGCCTTTTCCGGCGGTTCGCTGCTCAATCTGGCGCAGGGTAAATTCGGACGTTACGGCGTCGATGACGTGAAATGGCTGGCGGCGGTCGGCACTGATTACGGCATGATCGCCGTGCGGGCCGATTCCCCTTATCAGACGCTGAAAGACCTGCTCGGTGCTATGCAGAAAAACCCCAGTCAGGTGGTGGTCGGGGCCGGGGCTTCCATCGGCAGCCAGGACTGGATGAAAACCGCGATGCTGGCGCGTCATGCCGGTATCAGCCCGCGTGACATGCGCTACGTGGCGTTTGAAGGCGGCGGTGAACCGCTGACCGCCATGCTGGGTGGACATGTGCAGGCGGTTTCCGGCGATATCAGCGAAATGGTGCCTCACCTGCAAGGCGGCAAAATTCGGGTATTGGCGGTATTTTCCGAGCAACGCCTGCCGGAACCGCTGGCGAGCATCCCCACCGCCAAAGAGCAAGGGGTCGATTTAGTCTGGCCAATCATTCGCGGCTTTTATCTCGGCCCCAAAGTGAGCGAGGCCAGCTACCAGTGGTGGGAACACGCGTTCAGGCACATCGCCACCACCGACGAATTCAAAAAACAACGCGACCTGCGTGGCCTGTTCGAGTTCAACCTGACCGGACAGGCGCTGGATGCCTACATCAAAAAGCAGGTCGCGGATTACCGCGAGCAGGCGAAGCTGTTTGGGCTGGCTAAATAGCTAAATATCCATCGCTAAATAGAGGAGAAACACATGATAAGCGATCGTCTGTTTGCCGGGGTCTGGTTGTTACTGTGCCTGATTGGCCTGGTGATTGGCTGGGAAATCCAGAGCGAATACAGCTACGAACCGGTTGGCCCACGCCCGTTTCCCGTCACGATTCTGGGGTTGATGGCGATGTGTGCCGTTCTGATGCTGCTGCGTAAACCCGATGCCCTCGCCTGGCCTTCCGCCGTGGTTCGTCGGCGCTTGTTGTTGCTGGTCATCATGCTGACACTGTACGCCTGGCTGTTTGAACCCTTGGGCTTTCCGCTGACCACCGCGCTGCTGGGTTGCGGTATCGGTATGTTATTTGGCGCAGTGTGGTGGATGGCGGCGTTATCCGGTGCGGTCATGGGCATCTCGCTGTTTTACGCCTTCGATAAACTGCTCGACGTCACGCTGCCAGCTGGCGCGTGGCTCTAACCGGGAGGCAGGTTCATGGATATCTGGTCTTTTCTGATGCAAGGTTTTGCTGTGGCGATGACGCCGCAAAACCTGATGATTGCGCTGATCGGCTGCTTTATCGGTACCGTTGTCGGGCTGTTGCCCGGTTTGGGCCCGATTAACGGTGTGGCGATTCTGATGCCGCTGGCTTTCGCGTTGAAACTCCCGGCGGAATCGGCGTTGATTCTGCTGGCTACTGTTTACCTCGGTTGTGAATACGGCGGGCGTATATCTTCCATTCTACTTAACGTTCCGGGCGATGCCGGGGCAATCATGACCGCCCTTGACGGCTACCCGATGGCGCAACAAGGGAAAGCAGGCGTAGCGCTGTCGATTTCCGCCGTCAGTTCGTTTGTCGGTTCCAGTATCGCGATCCTCGGTATCATTTTGTTTGCGCCACTATTGGCTAACTGGTCACTGGCATTCGGCCCGGCGGAATACTTCGCGCTGATGGTGTTCGCCATCGCCTGCCTTGGCAGCATGATGAGTCACAACCCGCTGAAATCGTTTCTGGCAGCGCTGATCGGCTTGTCGATGGCGACAGTCGGTGTGGACGCCAATACCGGCGTCTACCGCTTCACCTTCGACAGTGTCCATCTGTCCGACGGGATTCAGTTTGTGGTGGTGGTCATTGGCCTGTTTTCCGTTAGCGAAATCCTGCTGATGCTGGAACAAACCGGTAGCGGACAAAAGCTGACCAGAGCGACCGGGCGCATGCTGTTTAACGCCCGGGAAGGTATGCAGTGCATCGGGGCGACATTACGCTCCTCATTGCTGGGGTTCTTTGTCGGCATCCTGCCGGGCGCGGGTGCCACTATCGCCAGCGCGATGGCCTGGATGACGGAGAAGAAAATCAGCGGCAACAGTGACAGTTTTGGTAAAGGTGACATTCGCGGCGTGGCGGCACCGGAAGCGGCTAACAACGCCTCCGCCTGTGGTTCATTTATCCCGATGCTGACGCTGGGTGTTCCCGGTTCTGGTACCACCGCAGTGATGATGGGCGCACTGACGCTGTACAATATAACGCCGGGGCCTGCCATGTTTACCGAGCAGCCGGATATCGTCTGGGGGCTTATCGCCGCCATGCTGATCGGTAACCTGATGCTGTTATTGCTCAACCTGCCGATGATTGGCCTGTTTACCCGTATGCTGGCGATTCCGATGTGGTTTCTGGTACCGACGATTGCTGCGATTTCCGCGGTTGGCGTCTACGCCGTACACAGCACCACCTTTGACCTGTTGCTGATGGTCGGGCTGGGAGTGTTCGGCTATCTGCTGCGCAAAATGCACTTCCCGATGTCGCCGCTGATCCTCGGCTTTGTGCTGGGTGAGATGCTAGAGCAGAACCTGCGCCGCGCGTTGTCCATCAGCAACGGCGGGTTATCCATCCTGTGGGAAGGACACATCAGCCAGACGTTACTGGGGATGGCGGTGCTGATTCTGGTGGTACCGCCGGTATTGAAACGCTGGCGACATCGCCGTACTCAGCTTCAGTCCGTCCCGCGCACATAACACCGCCGCCCGTCTCATCACGCGCACGCGGGTGCTTTACCCCGCGTGCTGCGTTGCCCGCAAGGAGCGCTGATGTCACGCCCATTCTGCGTTTTCTCGCCTTTTTGCCCTGTTTAACGAAATATTAACCTGTTCATACTCCACGACTATCGGGAATACCGCACCGTTGTTATGATGACAATAGTTATGATCACAATAGCTGTGATGACAATAAACATGCAGATGACACCTATCATGGTGATAACGTCATCGGGCTGAGGCGAAATCCGTCACGCGTCTACGGTAAGGAGAGCAGCATGCAACCGATCAGTAATCCCGGTAATGTTTCCCTGCCGGGAGAAAAAACGCTGGACCCCACGCTGTCAAAAACCGCGACATCCCAGACGGATGATTTACCGCTGACGCTGGCACAACGTACCACGCTGGAAAAGCTGGTAACGCAGATTGCCACCCTGAGCGGAGCCAAACCAGCAGAAGTCTGGGCAACAGTGCGCGCAGAATTGGGTAACAAAAATAATGCCGAACTGCTCGCCAGCCAGTTTCCGGCCGCCGAACAGAGTTTGCAAAACCGGCTAAGCACGGTACAAGGTTCACAGGATACCCGCCAGTTGCTGCAACAATTGACTAGCCTGCTATCTCAGGGGAATAACCGACAGGCGGCCAGCGACTTTATCCGCCAGCAGTTTGGTCACACCGTGTTAAGCTCACTGACGCCTTCACAACTGAAACTGGTGGTGACGCTGCTGCAAAATGGCCAGTTGCCTCAGGCCGCCACACTGTTGTCTACGGACGCTAACGCCACGGTGTCACTTGGTCAAACGGCTAACGGGCAAACACTCCCGTTCGCACAAACGCCTACCGCAACCACGATCCCCTCCCCCTTGCCGCAAACATCCCAGCAACTGGCGGCGATGTTACAAGCTGGCGTGGCACCAGGCGGGTTGGGTGCCAATACCTCAACAGCCGCCTTGCTGGACCGCGCCTTGTTACCCGCAGAACACAACCAGCTCAACCAGTTGGTTGCCAAACTGGTTGCCCTGAGCGGTGAATCGCCCGCTAAAGTCTGGCATACACTGATGGACATGCAGGGGTTAAAAATCGGCGACCCGATACCGGCGAAGAATTTTCACGTGTTAAGTCAGTTCATTAATACACAAAGCACGCTGCTACAGCAGCACACCCCGACCACATTGCAGACGTTACAGGCGGCGCTAAAGCAACCGCTCGACCAACAAGAGCAGCAGCTGTTGCAGGATTTCACCCGTAATACCCTGAACCTCATGCCGCAAATGCCGCTCACCCCCTCGCAGGTTAGCGATGTGGTGGCCTTTCTGTACCGGCGGCGGTTGCAACAGATACAAGACGCCACCACCACACCGATGCAGCCGTTTATCAACCCGCTGATCATGGCGTTACCACAGGAGTGGCGGGCGCTGGTCAATAAACCTATCGGTCTGGCGTTAGTCGCCGTAGTGGTCGTGGCGTTGTTGATGTGGGTATTGCTCTGACGCTTCGCAAATCCAAAGCAAGGCAGGCGTTCGGGATAGGCGGTCAGCCTGCTTCAGGCAAAAAAATACCGGGCAAGCCCGGTATTTTTACGCAATGACAAGGTTCTGTCGGTTTATTGTGCGTATTTACGCATCACCAGCACGGCGTTGGTACCACCGAAGCCGAAGCCGTTGGACATCACTGTCGTCAGCTCGCGCTCAGTCGGCTCGGTCACCACGTTCATGCCCACGGCCTGCTCGTCGAGTGTTTCAACGTTAATGCTTGGCGCGATGAAACCGTGCTCCAGCATCAGCAGTGAATAAATGGCTTCCTGAACACCGGCAGCACCCAGCGAGTGACCGGTCATCGCTTTGGTAGAAGAGATAGGCGGCACGTTGTCGCCGAACACCTGGCGGATAGCCCACAGTTCTTTGACATCACCCACCGGCGTTGAAGTACCGTGGGTATTGATGTAATCCACCGGCGTATCGACATCCTGTAGCGCCAGCTTCATGCAGCGTACCGCGCCTTCGCCTGATGGTGCGACCATGTCAGCGCCGTCGGAGGTGGCACCGTAGCCAACCACTTCAGCGTAGATGTGCGCCCCACGCGCCAGCGCGTGTTCCAGCTCTTCCACCACCACCATACCGCCGCCGCCAGCAATCACGAAACCATCGCGATCAGCGTCATAAGTACGGGAAGCGCGTGTCGGCGTTTCGTTGTACTTCGTGGACAACGCGCCCATGGCGTCAAACTCGCACGCCAGTTCCCAGCACAGCTCTTCGCCACCACCGGCAAATACGATGTCCTGTTTGCCCATCTGAATCTGCTCAACGGCGTTGCCGATACAATGTGCGGAGGTCGCACAAGCAGAACTGATGGAATAGTTCACGCCGTGGATTTTGAACGGCGTTGCCAGACAGGCGGAAACACCGGAGGCCATCGCCTTGGTTACCACATATGGACCCACTGCTTTCAGGCCGCGCGGGCTACGCATAGCGTCAGCGCCAAACACCTGGAAACGCGGAGAGCCACCGCCAGAACCGACGATCAGCCCCACACGCGGGTTGTTCTGATAAGTTTCCTCAGCCAGACCGGAATCCTTGACAGCTTCTTCCATGCACAAATAAGCGTAAATGGAAGCATCGCTCATGAAACGCACGATCTTACGCTCAATCAGGCCTGCTGTATCTAACTTGACATTACCCCAGACGTGACTGCGCATGCCGGAATCTTTCAGCTCTTGAGAGAATGTGATGCCAGAACGGCCTTCACGCAGGGATGCCAGCACTTCTTCTTTGTTATTACCGATACTGGACAGGATCCCCAGACCCGTAATCACCGCACGTTTCATGCAATACCTCTTCCGCTTGTAGAGTTTGGATTTAGCTCCGCACTTTAGCGTACAGTTGTAAGCTGAACAAGTCCGATCAGACTAACTTTTCTCAAATTTGCGACTTAATAAACCACTCGCTAGAATCCCGCCATCGCCTGAATAATGAGTTAGTTGTCGTGACAAGCCCTTCCATCCAGCATGCGGACCTTAACTGGAACGCTCAGGGTACACCTGTATCGCAACAATTTGATGACGTCTATTTTTCCAACCAGGACGGTCTGGCGGAAACCCGCTATGTCTTTTTACAGGGCAATGGGTTTCCACAGCGTTTCCTGGAAAACGCAGGCCAGGTCGTTACCGTGGCGGAAACAGGTTTCGGTACGGGGTTAAATTTCCTGACGTTGTGGCAGGCATTCATGCAATTTTGCCAGCAACAGCCGGAGGCCGTAGTACAACGCCTGCACTTCATCAGCTTCGAGAAATTTCCGCTACGCCAGTCGGACCTTGCCGCCGCGCACGCCAGTTGGCCGGAACTGGCGTCTTTCGCCGAGGAATTACGCCAGCACTGGCCACTGGCGCTGCCCGGCTGCCACCGGCTGATTCTGGCGCAGGGGCGCATCACGCTGGATTTGTGGTTCGGTGATGTCAACACACTACTGCCGACGCTGGACCACAGCCTGACACGCCGTGTCGACGCCTGGTTTTTGGATGGTTTTGCACCGGCCAAAAACCCGGACATGTGGACCGATGCGTTGTTTAGCGCAATGGCGCGTCTGTGCCGAACGGGAGGAACCTTCGCCACCTTCACCGCCGCCGGTTTTGTTCGCCGGGGTCTGCAACAGGCCGGTTTTCAGGTCAGTAAAATAAAAGGATTCGGGCAGAAGCGGGAAATGCTGTGCGGCACCGTGTCACACAGTACTGAACCGTTACACCCTGCGCCCTGGTACGAACGCCCAGCGGCCACCAACCCGCAGGACGTGGCCATTGTCGGCGGTGGCATTGCCGCCGTACTCACCGCGCTCGCCCTGCTGCGACGAGGCGCACGGGTCACACTGTATTGCGCCGACGATCAGGTAGGGCTACGCGCCTCCGGCAATCGCCAGGGAGCACTCTATCCGCTGTTGAACGACAAGCAGGATGCCTTGTCAGGGTTCTTCGCCGCTGCGTTCGGCTTCGCCCGTCGCTGCTATGACAACCTCGCGGCACAAGGCGTGGCGTTTGAACATGACTGGTGTGGCGTCAGCCAACTGGCCTACGATGAAAAAAGCACGCGTAAGATAACACAGATTCTGGCAGGCAACTGGCCCGATACGTTGGTGCGACCGGTCGATGCCCACCATCTGACCGAGCAGGCGGGTGTCGCATTGCACACCCACGGTATCACCTACCCACAAGGCGGCTGGCTATGCCCGTCCGAACTGACGGAGTCCGCCTGCGCGATGGCTTGTCGGCAGGGACTTCAGGTTCATTTATCGACCGGCGTAACGGCACTCACGCCTACTGACAACGGCTGGCAGTTAACGCTGGCAGACGGGCGTCGGGTGCAACATGCCACGGTAGTACTGGCAAACGGTCATCAGATAAACGACTGGGAACAAACGCAGCACCTGCCCGTCTACGCGGTTCGTGGTCAGGTCAGCCACATTCCTGATACCCTGGCGCTGTCTGCGTTGCGTCAGGTGCTGTGTTATGACGGTTACCTGACGCCGGTTAGCCCGCACCACCAGACACACTGTATCGGTGCCAGTTATCACCGTGGTGACACGGATATCGACTACCGCGAAACCGATCAACAGCAGAATCGCCAGCGGCTGATTGACTGCCTGCCTGACTGTGACTGGCCGACGTCGATAGACATCTCCGGGCAACAGGCACGATGTGGCGTGCGCTGCGCCATCCGTGATCATCTGCCACTGCTCGGTCAGGTGCCGGATTATCATCAAACGTTGGCGGACTATCAGAACCTGCCGGGACAGCTTGCTGCTGGCTCTGCGGTGAAAACGGCGCCATCCTGGCCGAATCTCTATCTGATTGGCGCATTAGGGTCGCGCGGCTTATGCTCAGCACCGTTAGCAGCCGAGATCCTGGCCTCGCAACTGTTTGGCGAACCGTTGCCGCTGGCAAGTGATACGCTGGCGGCGCTGCACCCCAATCGTTTCTGGGTGAGAAAATTACTCAAAGGCAGAAGCCCACACACCCGTTAGTACAGAATCAGAGCTATCCCATTCGGGCTATTACACTTACCATCTGGGCCTACTGGGACAGACGCTAAGCGATACCAAGACACGGGCTGTCGTTAGCCGGAAGGAAAACACCGCCCGATTATCTCGCGCAACAGCTCGGATGTGATTACCCATCGATATGTAGCATCATTGATGTATAGCACAATGAGTGTCTGCATTCGGTGGACCTTATTACTCCACCACCACTCATAAGATCTCCTACCATTTGTATTGCATGGCATACGGATGCTCACGGGTGTTTTATTTTTCTTTTCATCCGGTTAGTTAAGCAAACGTTTTCTTCACTGCAGCATGATGATGGAGGTTACGAATGTTTTTGACGATCAATAACACTGTATTAATATAGTAATACTATCAATCATTTCATATTGAATGGTTTTTTCGATCAAAATTATCAAGACACCGGTTTCAATGCCGATAACAGCTAATGAATCGCGTGTTGTCGGCGGCTTATCCGGCGCGGGCACATCACGATTCAGCACGCGCTTTACACCATGAGCTGTATCCCGAAAGTTCGGGTTGTAGGACCCACTCTGGCATTTTCACCGCGGCTCCCACACTAAGCTTTCAGACCGGGGCCCGTGATGATCCTTACAACGTGGTGGCTAGGTAGCCCTTCTGGAAATAACGTCAATCGAACGACGAGAAAAAGCAACGCGGTCTGTCCATAGCAACAATATTGAGCAGCGCGAACCACGACCCCATAGGGCGCAGCCCGTAAAGGGGCAGAATAATAAAGCCAGTACACCTGCAATCTGACGCATCACAGGAATAAAACGGAGAGGTTATGAATATTACGCAACGCCTGTTACTGACGTTTTCACTGTTATCTCTGGCACTTATCGCACTGGTTGTGATTACCCTGTCACTGCTATCCGGCTTTCAATCTCGCGCCGATTATGTACAGGATAATACCGTCGCCAGTATTAAGGACCTGAATAACGCCGTGGATAAAAGCAACGCCCTGGGGCTTTTTTTCTACCGCTACCAAACCACGCCAGACAGCAGTAAATTACCCGAGATAGAACAAAGCATTAATCAAGCTATTGAGGATATCAAGTCACTCAATGACAATTATATGAAGAACGATGTTTCCAACGAGGAAGATAAAAATCTGACCCTTGCGTCAATCGACAATACCAAAAAATTACAATCGGTGTTACCGGCTTTTCTGACTGCCGTAAAATCCAACCAGAAAGAACTTTCACTGAACCTGCTGCAAGGCACAGGGGGAGTGGGTGAAGCCCTGCGCGACATGATCAGCACCTACCGTAAACAGTTCGATTTGAATGTTAAAATCGGCGATGAACTGCGCCAGACTAACACACGCATCTATAACCAGAGCTGGATGAGCTTATTAATTGGTGCAGTGTTGACGATATTGCTGACCAGCTTCCTGGCGATCAAAACGATCTCGAGCATTCGCAGAAGCCTCAGCAATATGAGCCAGGTGATGGAGACCGCCAGTACCACCCTCGATCTGACGCTCAAAGCGGACGACCAGCGCAAAGATGAAATCGGCATCACCGCACGGGCGTTTAATGCGCTGATGCAGCGGGTCGCCAGTACACTGGCTTCCGTCAGTGTTTCTGCGCAATCGGTTGGCAGCGCCGCAACGCAAATCGCAGCGGGTAACGAAGACCTTTCTTCCCGCACGGAGCAGCAGGCCGCTTCACTCGAAGAAACCGCCGCCAGCATGACGGAAATCAGCGAAACCGTGCGTCAGAATGCGGAAAACACGCAACAAGCCAGCATGCTGGCAGGCAATGCCAGCCAGATCTCCGTCAACAGCGCCGACGCGGTCGCGACCATGCTCGATACCATGGATAAGATCCGCACCAGCGGCAGTAAAGTCACCGATATTATCGCCCTGATTGAAGGCATCGCGTTTCAAACCAATATTCTGGCATTGAACGCCGCCGTGGAAGCCGCTCGTGCCGGGGAACAAGGGCGTGGGTTCGCGGTTGTGGCCGGTGAAGTGCGCACGCTGGCGCAGCGCTCCTCTACCGCGGCTCGTGAAATCAAGGACTTGATTGATACCTCCAACGCGCTGATCCTGACCGGTGCCGAGCAGGCAGGCGATGTGGGCAAAAAAATGTCATCCATGAAAGAGGCCATTCAGCAAGTCACCGACCTGATGAGTGAAATCTCCGCTGCCACCGAAGAGCAAAGCAAAGGGATTGACCAGGTGCATCAGGCCGTCAATCAGATGGATGATGTCACGCAACAAAACGCCTCGCTGGTGGAAGAAGCCTCGGCGGCATCGCAATCCTTGCAGGAACAAGCGCTGATCTTAAACCAACTGGTAGGGCAGTTTACCGTTGGTCATCATGCGGCGGCGGCACTGGCAGCCACCGGCACGCCATCAGCACCATCGGCCCCCGCGCCACGCCTTCTGTCACCGACCAAAAAGCGTGTCGCCACCGCCGGGGAAACAAGTTGGGAAAGTTTCTGATAACCGACGCTTTCTGCTATCAACGTTTCGCTTAACGTTTCGATTAAAAATAGGCTTCTACCAGCCTGAAATCCATCGCATCAGAGCCTGCTCTGGTGCGATGTACCGGTATCCACCGCAGATAACCGGTTAAGAACCGCTCCCAACCGGTGTAATCAGTACCACATGTACGCGCCATTCATAACGGTTAAGTGCGCGGAGGTTAATACACCGGCCAGAGGCAAGATGGCGAGAAAATTGCTTATTGGGATAAGGTTCTATAACACAATAAGGAAAACAACCATTATGCATTGCGACAAAGACAATATGCACTGCGACGAACACGACAGGGAAAACCGGGACAACCATGCATTACTGGTTGATGAATTTGAACAGCTCACGACCTTGCTGGCGCAATTGCTCAACAGCGATTACCGATCATTCGAGAGTTATCTCAACAATTGCCGCCACGTGAGCTTACGGCAGATTGCGATCAGCAAAATGCTCACTAAACCGACATTCGAGCATTATTTGCAGCGGCACGATGCCGCGCTCTATTACAACATCAACAGTATTGGTATTGCGTTACGGCTGTTTGAAAACCTGCTCATCAATATCCGAACATTGTCTGAGGTGGAACGCTTTTACTAGATGGAGCAGAACGTCATCTATAAGCGCTATCACCACGAAGAACCGTCAGCCATCAGCATTATCAGGCCGACGGTTTTCCAGGGAGCCCTACTCACTTAGCGCATCGTCGACGGGAGACCCTGACAGCCTCCCGGCGATGGCACGTTATGCCGGGGTGGAATCCAGATGTTTTGCCCGCTGCCAGCCAGGTGTGTCGGCAAGACGCGTCACATAACGGGCAATATGGGGATACTGCTGCCCCAAATTAAACCGCTCGATGACCAATTGCACCACGAACCCCAGCATAAAGTCTGCCCCAGTCAGGCGCTGCCCGACAATAAACTCGCGTGAAGCAAGGTAGTCGTCCAGATAAGAAAATACTTTTCTGAATTCCGTGTCAGCATAGTCATCCAGAAAATGCAGTGTCTGACCGCTTTTCTTCTCAAACTGGTTAAAGACTTTCAGTAACACCGGCAGCATGGCGGAGCTTTCCGCAAAATGGATCCATTGCAGATAGTCGACATAGCTCGCGTCCTGTTCGTCAGGTGCCAGATGTGTCGCGTATCGACGAATGATGTACTCAACAATCGCCCCTGACTCGGCAACCACCTTGCCATCAATCTCAACCACCGGTGATTTGCCCAGCGGATGAATCGCCTTCAGTTCTTCCGGTGCCAGTTGCGTCTGCGGATTACGTTGATAGCGGATCAACTCATAAGGAAGCTGCGCCTCTTCAAGCAACCAGAGGATACGCATAGAACGCGATTCATTCAGATGATGTAGCTTTATGACCATGTTGCCGGTTTCCTTTTTAGCTAATTACGTTTAGCCAATTAAGCCAGTTGTTTTAACAATGCGTGGGCGACCGCTTCCGAGCTGGCCGGGTTCTGACCGGTGACCAACTTACCGTCTTCCACCAGATAGGGGTGCCAGTCAGGGCCTTTGCTATATTCGCCGCCCAGTTTTTTAAACTCATCTTCAATTAAGAACGGAACCACATCGGTTAATTCCACCGCGGCTTCTTCCGAATTGGTAAACCCGGTTACCCGACGGCCTTTGATCAGCGGTTCACCATTGGCGGCTTTAACATGGCGCAATACGCCAGGCGCATGACACACGAAGCCGATAGGTTTCCCCGCCCGTTCAAACGCTTCAATAAGCGCAATCGAGGTGGCTGACTCGGCCAGATCCCACAACGGACCATGTCCACCCGGATAAAATACCGTGTCGAAATCTTCCATACCGACGCTGTCGAGTGTTACCGTCGACGCCAGTGCCTGCTGAGCCGCGGGGTCAGCTTTGAAACGATGGGTCAGTTCGGTTTGAAAGTCCGGCAAATCACTTTTCGGATCCAGCGGCGGTTGCCCACCCGCGGGCGATGCCAGTACAATTTCGGCACCGGCGTCTTTAAACACATAGTAAGGCGCAGCAAACTCTTCGAGCCAGAAACCGGTTTTTTTACCGGTATTTCCCAGTTGGTCGTGGGATGTTAATACCATCAATACTTTCATTGTCATTCTCCTCACATCACCCTTCACTTGCCGGGCGCGTTTACATTAAACGTTAAATACAGTAAGCGTTAAAAAACATTGATCGTTCAAATGCATGAACCGTTTAAATACATGAACCGTTCAGAATTGGCCCTTCAGAAACGCTTCAAGCTGAGACAATTTATCGCTGTAGGGTGCCCGTAGGCGCAGACTAGATGTCCCCTCTTCATTCTGGACCACAATCGGCTTGTCGTGGCTAAAACGGCGAAAACCGTGAATACCGTGGTACGCCCCCATACCGGAAGCCCCAACGCCACCAAACGGCAGCGCGTCGATACTGGCATGCGTCATGACATCGTTAATCACCAGTGCGCCGGAGGTGGTACGCTCTGCGAATGTGGCTTGCCGATCAGCCTGTTGACCAAAGTAATACGCCGCTAACGGACGAGGATGGGCATTGATATACGCTATCGCCTCCTCCTGCGACGCACAGGTGCGTATCGGCAGCAGCGGTCCGAAAATTTCTTCCTGCATGATGTGCATATCATCGGTAGCATTCAGTACCAGATGTGGCGCGATTTTGCGCGACGCGGCATCCGTGTCCGGTTCACCCGACGGCGCGAGGCTCACCAGTGTCGCCCCCTTGCTTGCCGCATCAGCTAACAGCGCGATCAGGCGTTCATAGTGCCGCGACGAGATGATGGCGGTATAGTCCGGGTTGTGTTGAAGCGTCGGAAATGCCTGCGTCATAAACGCTTTGCTGGCATGAACAAAGGCGTCAACCTGCGCGTCCTGCAACAGGACATAATCCGGAGACAGGCAAATCTGCCCGGCATTGAAGGTCTTCACTGTCAGGGTACGCTGCGCGGCCAGACTGATATCGGCGTCATGGTCGATAACCACTGGCGATTTGCCCCCCAGTTCCAGCGTCACCGGCACCAGATTTTCTGCGGCAGCACGCATAACATGACGCCCAACAGCAGAACTGCCGGTAAAGACCAGGTGATCAAACGGCAGGCTACTGAACGCCGCGCCGATAGCGGCATCTCCCAGCACCACTTCCAGTTCCAGTGGGTCAAAGTAGCGTGCGATAAGCTCAGCCAGCAGTTCGGATGTGGCGGGTGTTAGCTCGGACGGCTTGAGCATAGCGGTGTTACCGGCGGCAAAGACACCAGCCAGCGGACCAAACGCCAGATTGATGGGAAAATTCCACGGACTGATCACCCCAACAACGCCCAGTGGCTGATGCTGTATCCAACTTTGCATCCCCGGCATCGGGCTGTCGACAAACTCCGGTTGCATCCACTGCGCAACGTGCTCTGCGGAATGATCCAGCGTTTTTACCGTTGTCGCCATATCCGCCACCAGCGACTGATAGCGGCTGCGATGACCAAAATCCGCACTCATCGCCTTGCTGAGCGATTCATAATTCTCCCGGATCAGTTGGGCGCTGCGTACCAACCGGTCACGACGCAACGCCGCATCGGCAGGCCCATTGGCGATATGGGCATTCTTCATGGTCTGCAGTATCGCTTTTAAGTCGTTGCTTGTTTGTACTAATGACACCGTAGTCGCTCCTTAAAAATGGGATGCCGTCTTTTTCGCCCTGCCGCTGGTATAAATTTTCTTTGCTCTTCGCAAGGCGATTTTCTGACAAAAGACAGTTATGCTTTGATAGAGCGCACTTTACTGATGTTAACGTGCTGTGACCAACTAGCATATTTAGGTATAGGTATAAAAAATTTTATGGATAATCTATGTCTCTCGTTCGGCTAAGAACCTTTATTGAGGTATACCGACAGCGTTCCATTAGTGGTGCCGCCCGCACGCTGAACCTGACACAGCCTGCGGTATCGCAGCACATTGCCGGTCTGGAAGCATCGCTGGGGCATCCGTTGTTTGCGCGCCAAACGCGCGGGGTCGTCCCGACTTCGGTTGCTGACGAACTGGCAGCGGATATTGGCGACCGGCTGGATGAGGCGGAAAACGCACTGGCGTCGGCAAAGGCGCGTTCGCTGGAACTGGCTGGGGCGCTACAAATTATTGGTCATGCGGATTTTCTGGCCGAAGTCGTGGCTAAACAGCTGTTGCCGTTGCTGGAGGTGGGGGTACGCATCCGAATGCAAACCGGAGATTATGACGTGATTACCCAAAGCCTTATCGAAGGGTATTGCGACCTAGGGATCTCAGCGGCCCCGGCAAATGACGGGCGCTTAAAAAGCGAACTGATGCTGACCGATGAAATCATGGCGGTCGCCGCACCGCAGGTGGTCAAACGCCTGGTGAATACGCCGGATACCCTGGCGGCCATGCAAACCGAGCCGGTACTGGCCTACAGCCTGACACTGCCGCTTATCGATAACTGGTTTGCTGCTAATCGGGTACAGGCACCCGCCATTCTTCCGGCTATGGTCGGGCAGGACTTACGGGCGCTGTGCAGTTTATTGTGCCAGGGGTTTGGCTGGAGCGCGCTCCCGGCTTACCTCTGCACACCGTATATCGAGCGAGGAGAGCTGGCTGAAATTCCCGCGCCGGTGGCACGGGCCAGCAGAAGTTACTATTTACTCTGGCAACCGAGTGCGCTGCGTCAGCCACGTGTCGCCCATGCCCGGCAGGCGTTACTGTTTCGGTTAAGGCAAAAGCACGGCTAATCGACACAGCGTAAAAACGCGTTGGCAGGCCGAAACAGGCGTCGCCCATGTCGGCCTGAGCGGTATTAAGGCAGTTGCGCCTGCTGGTAAAGCGCTTCCCACACCTGGGCGACCAGCGCCTGATCAGGCGGCGACAACTCACCGTTTTTAATCGCCTGGTCCAGGCTTTCCTGAACCCGTGCATGTAGCGCCTGTGCTGTCTGTTCGTCATGCGCTTCGACTTGCGCCACCGCCAGCGTCAGGTGACCACGCAGGTAACCGCTGGCAAACAGCTCATCATCACTGCCGTGCTCCACCAGATTGTCAATCAGCGTCAGGATGCGCGCCTCGAATTCTGCGATCATTCATAGTCCTTAATTATTGGAGTCGTTGCCGAACATCACAGATCGGCTGGATAAGGAAAGTCCGCCGCGGTTTGCGGCGCGGTGTGGTAATAGTCCTGCAACGCCTCGATAAAACGCGCAGGCCGACTGGGTACGCCCTGTTGCAGATAGACCATCACTTGTGCGTGTACCCGGCGCTGAAAGGCGATACGGTCTGGGTCGACATCGCCACTGAGGTTGTCGCAGCTAACATTAAACGGGAACCCGGCCGCGACGCAAAACATCCATTCCAGCGCCTGTGGTTTGATTTCCACCACTTCGAACTGGCTCTGCGTCTCGGCATCACGCCCATCCGGGCAGTACCAGTAACCAAAATCCACCAATTTGCGCCGTTCTTCACCGGCAATACACCAGTGCGAAATTTCGTGCATCGCGCTGGCATAAAACCCATGCGCAAACACAATGCGGTGATACGGCGCCTGTTCGTCGGCCGGCAGGTAGATGGGCTCGTCATCGCCTTTCACCAGACGGGTATTGTATTGCTCACTAAAACACCGGTTGAAAATAGTGATCAACTGCTCGTAATGGTGAGTACTTTCAGTATCAGTCAACATCGTCATCAAAATAGCTGTCCCAGCCAGCGAGCAATCTCGCTGCCGTGGTTGTCGTGAATCAATTTAATACTCATCAGGGCGGACATGACAACCAACATCGGGCGAATCAGTTTTTGCCCTTTGGTGAGCACCATTCTGGCACCCAGACGAGCACCGATAATTTGCCCCACCAGCATCACCAGACCCACGCCCCACACCACCTGACCGCCCAACATGAAAAACAGCAGGCTGCCAAAATTGGAGGTGAAGTTGAGTACTTTGGCGTGCGCGGTGGCTTTGGCCAGATTGAACCCCAGCAGGGTGACATAGGCCAACGCGTAAAACGACCCGGCCCCCGGACCAAAGAAGCCGTCGTAAAACCCGACGCAGGCTCCACCTAACAGGGAGAACGGCAGCAATGACAGACGGGCATGCCGATCTTCGCCACCGACTTTCGGCATCAGCAAAAAATAGAGCCCGATGCCAATCACCAGCACCGGCAGCAATTTACGCAGGAAGTCAGCATGAATCTGCTGAATAAGCCAGGCACCGAATACCGCGCCCAGAAACGTCAGCGGCACAGTCAACCTGAGTATTTTCATATCCACCGCTTTGCGGCGCATGAAATACAGGCTGGCGGAAAACGATCCGCCCACCGCCTGTAATTTATTGGTCGCCAGTACCTGTGCCGGGGATAGCCCCGCCGCCAGCAACACCGGAATAGACAACAACCCACCGCCACCGGCGATTGAATCGACAAAGCCGGCAATCACGCTGGCCAAAAACAACAAGGCCAGAATATCTGGCCCGACAACAAACCATTCCATGAATTAGTCCGCAATCAAATGACGATCAAGTAATGCCTGACAGGATGGCGGTAACGGCGGCGGTGTTGTTTTCACCGGCGCTTGTGTACCCGGTTGACGCGGCTGGAACCAACTGTTCAGTTCGGCACCGCACCCATCGCCCGCTGGCGGTGCGTCCTGCTCCTGACACTCCAGACTTTCCGGCGGACAACGCAGGCGCACATGCATATGGGCACGATGGGCAAACCACGGTCGCACCTTGTGCAACCAGTTGCGATCGCTACCCGCTTCCAGACACAGTTGCTTTTTGATAGCCGGGTTCACAAAAATACGCGTGACGTCGTTATCCTGCGCCGCGGTTTTCACCAGTTTCAGTACATCTGGCGACCAGACGCGCGGGTTGACGTTTTTACCATCCGCCAGGACCAGGTCCAGCGGTTGTGGTTGCAACAGTTGTTGCTGGCTCCAGCGCTGGCGGGGCAGCTGTAACCAGATATCCACATCCAGACCTGACTGATGACTGGCATGGCCGCTGCTAAAACGCCCACCAGCTGGCATCCCCATATCACCGATCAACACCGTACCACCGGTGGTGCGATGGACCGTGGCGCTAAGCCGATGGATGAACGCCAGCAGGTCTGGGTGACCAAAATAGCGCCGTTGATCAGCACGCATCACCTGATAATCAGGCGACTGCAACGCCAGCGGCTGTGCCCCAACGATGCAGCCATTGGCAAACGCGCCGATAGCCTGAGGCTGGCCTGCCACCGGATGCGTTATTTCCTGCCACGGTGTTTTCGCCAGCACGGCGCTGCAAAACAGCAGCGCAGCCATCCCAATCCAGTTTGTTTTCATTCTATTGCCGTCATTCGATCTATTGTCGTCATTCGATCTATTTTTGTCGTTCGTTATCGCCTGCGAGAACGGTGTACGACCGCCTTACCAGCGCGGTACCTGACAGATCACATCGGCACACTGCGCCCGTTGGCGCAACAGGTGATCCATCAACACGATCGCCATCATCGCTTCGGCAATCGGTACCGCACGGATGCCCACGCAAGGGTCGTGTCGACCACGGGTGATCATTTCCGTGGCTTCACCGTCGCGGGTAATGGTGCGACCCGGCACAGTAATGCTGGATGTCGGTTTCAACGCCAGATGCGCGCTAATGGTTTGGCCGCTACTGATACCGCCAAGAATGCCGCCGGCATGGTTGCTCTGAAAACCGTCCGGGGTGATTTCATCACGGTTTTCACTGCCGCGACGGTTGACCACGGCAAAGCCGTCGCCAATCTCCACACCTTTAACTGCATTGATGCTCATCAGCGCATGGGCGAGATCGGCATCAAGACGGTCAAACACTGGCTCACCCAGTCCCGGCGGGACGGACTCAGCCACCACCGTCACCTTCGCGCCGATAGAATCACCGTCTTTTTTCAGTGCACGCATCAGCTCGTCCAGCGCCTCCAGCTTATCTGGATCCGGACAGAAAAACGGGTTCTGCTCTACCTGCTCCCAGTCTTTCAGTTCGCACACCACATCGCCCATCTGCGCCAGATAGCCACGGATCGCCACGCCATACTGTTGTTGCAGGTATTTCTTGGCGATAGCCCCAGCAGCCACACGCATCGCCGTTTCACGGGCAGAAGAACGGCCACCACCACGGTAATCGCGGATACCGTATTTCTGCTCATAGGTGTAATCGGCATGACCCGGACGGAATACGTCCTTAATGGCGCTATAATCCTGCGAACGCTGATCGGTATTTTCAATCAGCAATCCGATACTGGTGCCCGTCGTCACCCCTTCAAACACCCCAGACAGAATGCGAACCTGATCCGGCTCACGGCGCTGGGTGGTATAACGGGACGTCCCCGGACGACGACGGTCCAGGTCGTGCTGCAAATCGGCCTCGGTTAACGGAATACCCGGCGGTACGCCATCCACCACACATCCCAACGCAATACCGTGGGATTCACCAAAGGTGGTGACACGGAAAAACTGACCAATACTGTTTCCTGCCATCACGGCTCCTTAGCATTGAAAAAACATCAAGACGGCAGACGGGAACACACCGCGCGCGCCGTCCTGCAGAATAATTAATCCCGGTAAGCGCTGAAATGCGCCTGACAATCCAGCAATTGAGAGCGGGTCAGCATGAACACGCCATCACCGCCATTGTCGAACTCCAGCCAGGTGAACGGAATGTCTGGATACTGATCCATCAGATGCACCATGCTATTGCCGACTTCGCAAATCAGCACCCCGTCTTCAGCCAGGTAGTCCGGCGCGCACGCCATAATCCGACGCACCAGTGTCAGGCCGTCGCTGCCTGCCGCCAGCCCCAGTTCCGGCTCAAAGCGGTACTCCTGTGGCAGGTCGGCCATGTCTTCTTCATCGACATACGGCGGGTTGGTCACAATCAGATCATAGTGAATCGCAGGCAGCTCGCGGAACAGATCAGAGCGAATCGGCGTCACGTTATATTCCATACCGTGCTGCTGAATATTCTGCTCGGTGACGGCCAGTGCATCGGCGGAAATATCCACCGCGTCCACTTCCGCCTCAGGGAAAGCCTGCGCACAGGCAATGGCGATACACCCGCTACCGGTACACAAATCGAGAATATGGCGCGGGGCAGTCGGCAACAGCGAGACGAAGCGCTGGTTAATCAGCTCGCCAATCGGTGAACGGGGGACTAACACGCGCTCATCAACGTAAAACTCCAGTCCGCAGAACCAGGCTTTATTCGTCAGATACGCCACCGGAATACGCTCGTTGACGCGGCGAATCACGCGCTCAACGATACGATGACGCTCGCTGGAGGTCAGCCGGGCGTGGTACATGTCTTCGGGAATATCGACCGGCAGAAACAACGAGGGCAGCACCAACTGTAACGCTTCATCCCAGGGATTATCGGTACCGTGGCCATAGTAGACATTGGCGGCATTAAACCGGCTCACCGCCCAGCGCAGCATATCCTGAATGGTATGCAAATCGTTGACCGCCTCATCGACGAAAATTTTGTCCAAGTTTGTTCTCCGCAAACGACTGTTTCTGTGATCGCATGTTTCTGTGATAGCGATAGTTTGCCATGAAGACGGCGACAAATCAGCAGATATCACCGCCAGACGGCGCGGGCCGGGGAAACAGTCGGGGGAATGGACAAGGAATGATAAGGTTTTGTTTAGCCACCGACACGGAACAGGTAGACTACATTGATACCGTATTTCTATACCGATACCGTATTTCTATTCTGAAACAGAACGGCGACGAGACAGAGTAACGCACTAATGAAAAAAAAATTCATGCTTGATGACGAGGAACAGGCGCTTTTCCGCACGTCGGTAGCGGGTGCCACCCGGTTGCGTCAGGATACCTATGTCCACCGTCCGGTTCGTCATAAACCCGGCGTACTGCCGCCCCGGCGAATGATTCAGGAACAGGTGGACGCCAGTTTCTATTTTTCGGATGAATTTCAACCGCAACTGGAAAACGACGGGCCAACACGTTATATCCGTCCCGGTGCCAGCCATTATGAGTTGAAGAAATTGCGCCGCGGAGATTACTCACCGGAGCTGTTTCTGGATTTACACGGACTGACGCAACTGGAGGCCAAACAGGAGCTAGGGGCGTTGTTGGCCGCCTGTCAGCGCGAACATGTTTACTGTGCCTGCGTGATGCACGGTCATGGTAAACATATTCTCAAACAACAAACGCCGCTGTGGCTGGCACAGCACCCGGATGTGCTGGCATTCCATCAGGCACCGAAAGAATTTGGCGGTGATGCCGCCTTGCTGGTACTGGTGGCACAAGAAAGCGCTGACGATGAATAACCACTGATCGTCGACGCATCTTGTCAGCTATAGCCACCTTCACCCCGATGCAGCTCACCGCTCGGGGCATTGACGATTCAGAGTTTGGCTGCTTTGGCTGCTTTAGCGGCTAACTGAGAAGGGGAAACCTGCCAGTGATAAACGCCGGTTCCAGATGCATCATCCAGTTCGACGCAGGCAATGGCCGAGGTGGCAAACATGGGCGCATTCTCAGCCGGGCACAACCCAGCGACCAGATACCCCACCAGCGGCAGATGAGATATTACCAGCACGGCGCTGGTGCCTTCTTTTGCCAGCGCCAGCAGGTAGTCACACACTAATTCGGCATTACCGCCCGGTGTCAATTCCGGCAGGCATTCACTTTCTTCCGGTAATGGCATGATTTCTGCTACTACCTGTAACGTCTGTTGAGCCCGCACATAGGGACTCACCAGTACCCGCTCAATGTCAATCGCCTGATCGTTAAGCCAGGCTGCCATCTGACGCGATTCTTCATCTCCCCGACGGCTTAACGGCCGGAGTGCATCACTGGCAGCGTCAGGTACGGCATCACCATGACGCATGATCAAAACTTGCATATTACACCGCTATATTAATGAAAAAAGGGCAATAAATCCCTGGGGATAGCTGTAGATTAACTGAATCGGCACAACGCCGTTTTGCGACAGGTCACAGCCTGGTGTCGGATACCACCCTCGTCTTGCTGATGGTGTTTTGACCGACGCAAAGCGCATTTTTTTACCCCAATTGTCAGGGAATCGCAACCAATCCCCTGCGTGGAGCACCGCCATCACCATGCCACCCTCCCATTAGGTTAGCGTCGACACCGCCAACATCCCGTATTTTCAGGCAATTAACCTTGCTTTTATCAGGGGAAAATCAGTATAGCTGCATCATAATATGCTACCCGTCATCAATTCCCTCTCAGTTAGCGGAATTTTAAACTGTAATATAATTTTTATTCAGATAAAAAAATTATCAATCCTGATAATACAGAACAAACCGACACAGGTTTTATTTTTATGACACTTTTACACTTTTTCATCTTATTAACATGGGAAACGCTGGAAAAAAGACGCAGCCTCACTCATAGTAAACACAGGCAGCACTGGCAACGAATACAACATATTTAAATAGTTCAGCGCGGTATTATGCCCAGCACTCAGGGAATCGTTATTCAGGGTAACGGAAGACTATAAAGCACCCAATTAAAAACACTATTTTTCAAAAAGATAAAATAGAAACCCTCAAAAAATTCGTCTTTATATTTAATGCGTTTATTAATTAAAGGCCTTAACCAAAAATTAAATTCAGCGAAGGCCTTTCTCGTCATAAAATAATGATATTTTTTAAACAAGATCGGGTCGAGTCATTCAAAAAACCTGTTTCTAATACATTACCGTCTTTATTCATCCTATCGGGGGAAGAATAAACAAGGTAACGCAAAGTGGGGCAGACTCTGCCTTTACCCTGTGGTGCCTATACCAAAACGGCAAGTAAATTAGCCCTAACGGAACAGGTTCTTAAGTTCTTAACTCATCGTGTCATCGGTAAAACCGGACTGTTCAGACTGCCGCCGGAGCAGCCCTTCAGCAGGGGCAAACCGATCGCCGTACTGCTTTTGCAATGACCGCAGCGTACCGACCACCGTCGTGATACCCAATTGATTCATATAATGAAACGGCCCGCCCAGAAACGGTGGAAACCCAATCCCCATTACTGCGCCGATGTCCCCCTCCCCTGGGCGACGAATCACCCCTTCATCCAGACAACGTACCGCTTCATTGAGCATCATCATGACGCAGCGCTGCGCCATCAACGCCGGGTCCAGATGCGCGGTTGGCGTGACATCCAGCAAGCGATAGATACGGCTATCAGAGACTTTATGCTGTCGACGCCATCGGTTGCACAACCGCTCATATCGAGACAGATCGTAGCGATAAAAACCCCGCCCGTTCTTACGCCCTTTGCGGTTATCCCTGGCTATCGCCTCCAGTGCCGGAGGCGCGCAGAATCGATCTCCCAGTTCGGCGACCAGCACGGGTACAATTTTCATCGCCACATCAATCCCCACTTCATCCAGCAAGGTAAACGGGCCGACAGGAAAACCAAAACGTACCAGCGCCCGGTCAATCGACTCTACCGGTTCCCCTTCCAGCAGGCAGCGGGCCGCTTCATTCAGGTAAGGTGCCAGAATGCGATTGACGTAAAACCCGGCTTTATCCGCCACAACAATCGCCGTTCTGCCCTGCTTTCTCGCCAACGCCACCGTAGTGGCTAACGTCACCTCATCGGTTCCGGCATGGGGAATGACCTCAACCAGCGGCATCTTATCCACTGGGCTAAAGTAGTGCAGGCCGATCACCTGCGCTGGACGGCTGGCACCCGCGGCAATCTGATGAATGGGTAACGATGACGTATTGGTGGCAAACACGGTATGGGGTGGCGTGACTGCCTCGATTTCCCGAACCATCTGCTGTTTGAGCGCGATATCCTCAAATACCGCTTCCACCACCACATCAACATGCTCAAACCCCCGATAATCGGTGCCACCGGAGAGCAGGCTCATCTGTCGCCGCTGTTCTGCTGGTGTCATACGCCGACGGGCCACCTGCTTGTTTAGCCGTTGCCAACTACTGTGTAACGCCTGGGTGATCCCCTGCTCTTGAATATCCTTAATCCTTACCGGCAACTGACCATTCAGCGCCGTCACACTGGCGATACCGCCCCCCATTAGCCCGCCGCCCAGCACGCCGACACGGCGTAATGGGCCGGGTGCTACCGGCGCACCAAAATCTTTTTTCAATGCTGTGGTGGTAAAAAACAACCGCCGCAATGCCACGGATTCCGGTGACATCACCAATTGCCCGAAAGCGCGGGCCTCCGCCTGATAACCGGCCTGACGCCCCTGTTCCAGACCACAGCGCACTACCTCAATGATGCGCGTCGCCGCCGGATAGTTGCCCTGGGTTTTTGCCAGCGTCTGTCGCCGCACCCGCTCGAACAGCCAACGGCGAACATACGGCAGCATCAGTAACCGGTGTCGCCAGCCGGGTGAGGTCACCTGCCGTTTACCTCGACGAATAAAACCTAGCGCCGCCTCCAGCAAGACGGCTGGCGCCACCACTTCATCAACCAGCCCGATACGCCGTGCCTGCGCAGCCCGCAGTTGTCGCCCGGTAAGTATTAACTCCAATGCACGATCTACGCCTATCAGTCGTGGAAGGCGTTGAGTACCGCCAGCCCCCGGTAATAGCCCCAGTTGCACCTCCGGTAATCCGAGGCGGGTGCTGTCATCGGCGGTACAGAGCCGATAGTCGCAAGCCAGCGCCAGTTCCAGACCACCACCCAGACAGGTACCGTGAATAGCCGCCACCACCGGGAACGGCAGATGAGCGATCGCCTCCAGCGTGTGCTGGCCGGTTTCGGCTAGCTTCTGCGCGCTGGCTACATCGGCACAGGCATCCAACATGCCGATATCCGCGCCCGCAATAAACGACGCGGGTTTTCCTGACAGGATAATGAGCCCCTGCAAGCCGTTGTACTGCCGGGCTTGTGACAGCACGGCTTGCATCTGCTCAGCAAACTCCGCTTTCAGGGTATTCACTTTTTCACCGGGGACATCCACGGTAATAACCCCGATGTGGTCAGGGCGAAATGTCAGTTGGAAAGCGGCGTGGGTGCCGCGCTCATCCGTTTGATCCATCCCTAACTGCTCCGTCATTGCGCCACCTCCACCACCATCGCAGCTCCCAGACCACCCGCCGCACAGGCGGTCACCAAGCCTAACCCACCGCCCCGTCGACGCAATTCATGCAACGTTTGGGTGATCATTCGTGCGCCGGTTGCCGCAAACGGATGCCCATAAGCAATCGAACCACCGCGGACATTAAAACGCGCCTCATCCACTTCCCCTAACGGTGTGCTACGACCAAGTTTGTCGCGGGCGAATGCCGCACTGGCGAACAGGTGAAGATTGGCCAGCGTTTGAGCGGCAAAGGCTTCATGCATGTCAATCAGCGTCAGGTCATCAAGCCGGATGCCTGCCCTGTCAAGAGCCAGTGGCGTGGCGTACGCAGGCCCGGCCAACATGTCTTGCTGTACCGGAATCGCGCTAAAGGCATAACTGCGCAGGTAACCGAGCGGGGTCAAGCGCAGTTCGCTGGCCCGGGATTCGCTCATCAGCAACACCGCCGCGGCGCCATCGGTCAACGGCGAACTGTTAGCCGCGGTCACACTACCGTAGCGACGGTCAAAGGCGGGGTTAAGGCGGGAATACTGTTCTGGCGCGCTGTCACGCCGAATGGCGTTGTCTTCGCTGATGGCCTGCTTATACGGCGGCACCCAGGCCGTCATCACTTCATCACGTAACACACCGTCAGCCCAGGCCTGTGCCGCCCGTTGATGGGAACGGTGAGCGAACGCGTCCTGCACGTCGCGACTGATACGGTAGTCTTTCGCCATCTGTTCAGCGGTATCCCCCATTCGCAAGCCGGTGGAATACTCCGCGACGGCCGGTGCTACCGGCAGTAAATCCCGGGGGCGCAATCGGGCCAGCAACGCCAGCCGCTGGCTGAGTGTTTTGGCACGCGACAGAGACACCAGGGTGTGCGCCAGCGCTTTGCTAACGCCAATCGGCAGCACCGATGCTGAGTCCGCGCCACCAGCAATACCGATGCCGATAGTGCCAGCCAGAATACTTTCCGCCACGTTAGCCACCGCCTGAAAACTGGTCGCGCAGGCGCGGGAAACACTGTAAGCATCAGTATGCACACTCATGCCGCTGCCCAGCACAATTTCACGCGCAATATTGGGGGCTTCAGGCATCTGAATCACCTGTCCGAAGACCAGTTGATCCACCTGTTCTGGTTCAACACCGCTACGCAGCAGTAACTCATTAACCACCAGCTTCCCCAACTCCAGCGCCGGAACGCCATGGTATACCGTCGCCTGCCGGGCAAACGGGGTTCTCAATCCACTGACAATCGCAATCCGATCGCCGCGCCGGGTGAGCAACGGCGTGACTTCGCGCATAACCATGAGGTTCATCCCTTTTCAGAGGTCGAGGAGGTTTGAAATCATTGTTAACCTGAAGATTACATTATGCAAACAAGCCGATACCAAACAGCGAACCCCGCCACGCTTCCCGGTACGCCGATACAGTAGATATAGCGATACGACAGGGCATAACCAGACGAAAAACGACACGGCACAAGACAGCAAAAACGCAGAAATGAAAATGGCAGGAATGACAGAAATAATGACGAGATGATAGCGAAGAAATACCGCCTCGCTCCGTGTCAGACACAAAACGAGGCAGAGTGCGCGGGAATCCCGACCCGTTCTGGGCCGCTGTTAGCGCAGGTTAGATCCCGCGCAGGGCTGTTGGCACAGCGGAGAATTAACGCAGACCCAGTTGGAAAATCAGCGTTTCCGCCTGGCAACTGAAGGTGAAATCCATATCCAGTTTGACCCCTGTGTCCACCTCAGACAGGCGGGCATCAATCACGCAAGGTTCAGATTCAACTGAACGGGCTTTTTCCGTTAATTGTGTCTGCATCTGCTCTGCATCGCTACGGCTGGTAAAAATGTGGCTGTAAGACGCCGTGCAGTCGGTGTTATCCATTACGGTTCCCACATCCACACAGCAACAGGCGGCGGTTTCTTCTGCGCTACATTTGTTAATCGCGTTTGTCATGGCAAAACTCCTCTGCGGTGACAGGCGCTTCCTCAAGCGGAAGCGGGCCATCAATGTAATCTGGCTCTCATTTTACTCACACGGACGGCCTATCACTAGCACTTACCAACTAAAGGGGCATTGCGTGACACAGATCACGCATTAGCGTTATTTTTCAATGAAATAAGCTAAAAATCCTAAACACAACCATAACATTTGTTAACCAGATCCAAATTCTTGAATCATTTTTGCAACATACATGGAACTTTAAGAAAACATTTCATAGTGTTAATTCTATATTTTTCGTAACTGGTCTGATTTGTCAGCCCAGTAAGCCCCCCTACAATGCGCGTCCCTTGTTACACGCTAACAAAAATAGCCAATATCAGTGAGGTTTCGGTCATGAGCCAGAAAGTCCTGTTAAAGAAAACATCACTTGCTGTGGCGCTGGCGCTCATGGCATCCAATGCAACCGCAGCGGGTTTCCAGTTGAATGAATTCTCTTCATCGGGTCTCGGGCGTGCTTTCTCCGGTGAAAGTGCCATTGCAGATAACGCCAGCTCCGGCAGCCGCAACCCAGCCACGATGACGATGTTTGATCGCCCGTCGTTTTCTGGCGGTGTCACCTATATTGACCCAGACATCAACCTGCACGGCACCAGCAGCAGCGGCCGTGACGCCAGCGCCGATAACATCGCGCCCAACGCCTGGGTACCTAACCTGCATTTCATCATGCCGCTGAACGATCAGTGGGCGGTAGGTGCTTTTGCCACCACCAACTTCGGTCTGGCGACCGAATTCAGTGATAATTACAGTGCTGGTTCCATTGCGGGCAAAACCGACCTGAAAACGACCAACCTGAACCTGAGCGCCGCCTATCGCCTCAACCAGCATTTCAGCTTTGGTCTGGGTGTTAACGCCGTATACGCCGATGCCAAAATTGTGCGTAATGCCGGTGAAATCGGCCCGGCGCTGCGCGTGAACCCAACCGCTGAGATAACACATCTGGACGGTAAAGAATGGGGTTATGGCTGGAACGCCGGTCTCTTGTACGAGCTGGATAAAAATAACCGTTTTGGCCTGAGCTACCGTTCCAAAGTTGATATCGACTTTAACGGTTCGTTCCGAAGTGACCTGGCAGCGCCACGCGGCACCAGCGGTACCACCATCCCCGGTAAGCTGACGCTCAACCTGCCGGAAATGTGGGAATTCTCCGCGTACCACCGTGTGGCACCGCAATGGGCCGTTCACTACAGCTTGGCCTACACCAGCTGGAGCGCATTCCAGGAACTGCGCGCTACCGGCAGCAACGGCCAGCAGTTGTTCCAAAAAGACGAGAGCTTCCACGACGCCTACCGTATCGCGTTGGGAACAACCTACTACTACGACAACAACTGGACTTTCCGTGCAGGTATCGCGTTTGACGATAGCCCGGTTCCGGCTGACAAACGCACTATCTCCATTCCGGATCAGGATCGTCTGTGGCTGAGCGCCGGTACCACTTACGCCTTCAATAAAGACGCGTCGGTCGATGTGGGTGTGTCTTACATGCATGGCCAGAAAGTGACTATCCACGAGCCGGGCATTTCCCAGAGCGTGCCTTCCTACACCTTTACCTCTAAAGGGCAGGCGTGGTTGTACGGTGTGAACTTTAACTACAGCTTCTGACACCGTCTGTGTGCGTAAAAAAGGCCGCGATTGCGGCCTTTTGCTTTCCTGCATAGCGATGACTGATGCGGTGATTACTCCGGTTTCACTTCCATGTAATCCAGCTTCAGCGTACTGCTGGTGTAACGGCGAATCGTATTCGTCAGCTCGATGTTGCCTTCCAGTTTCTGGCCGTAAGACGGGATGATTTCTTTTAGCTTCGTCTGCCATTGTGGCGTGGCGACTTTATCTTTAAACACCGTTTGCAACAGGCTCAGCATGATAGGCGCGGCGGTGGATGCACCCGGCGAAGCCCCCAGCAGTGCGGCAATGGTTCCGTCTTTGTCGCTGACAATCTCGGTACCCAGTTTGAGTACGCCGCCTTGCTCTTTGTCTTTTTTGATGACCTGAACACGCTGCCCCGCTACCGCCAGGCGCCAGTCAGACGGTTTGGCCTGCGGAAAATACTCTTTCAGCGCGGCAAAACGGTCATCATCATTCATCATCAGCTGCCCGATCAGGTATTTCACCAGGTCGAAATTATCGATCCCCACATCCATCATCGGTATCACATTGGAGGTGTTCATTGACGAGATAAGATCCCACAATGAGCCGTTTTTCAGGAACTTGCTGGAAAAAGTTGCAAACGGGCCAAACAGCAGCACCGGTTTACCATCAAAGATACGAGTATCCAGATGAGGAACTGACATCGGTGGCGCGCCAACCGACGCCTTACCATACACCTTGGCAAGATGGCGTTTTACGATATCCGGATTATCCGTCACCAAAAACTCACCACCGACCGGAAAGCCGCCGTAGTTATTCGCTTCCGGAATACCGGATTTCTGCAACAATTGCAGTGCCGCACCGCCCGCGCCGATAAACACAAACTTCGCGTTAATCGCGCTTTCTTTCCCACCGTTTTTCAGGTCAGCGACCACAACGCGCCAGGTTTTATCCGGGTTACGTTTGATATCACGCACTTCATTGTTCAGTTTCAGGTTGAAAGTCGAATGCTGTTGCAACCCATTCACCAACTGGCGGGTTACTTCGCCGTAGTTGACATCGGTACCAATCGGCATGCGGGTAGCGGCAACTTTCTGCTGTGAGTCTCGCCCTTCCATCACCAGTGGAATCCACTGTTTTATCTGTTCCGGATTATCCGAGAACGCCATGCCGCGGAATAAGGTGCTGTGCTGCAACGCCTGATAGCGTTTGTGCAGATAATTGACGTTCTCGTCCCCCCACACGAAGCTCATGTGCGGTACGCTGTTGATGAACGACGACGGGTCTTTCATCACATCATGGGAAATTTGATAAGACCAGAACTGGCGGGAAACCTCGAACGCTTCGCTGATTTCAACCGCTTTGCTGATATCAATCGAGCCATCGGCTTTTTCCGGCGTGTAGTTCAGTTCCATAAATGCCGAGTGGCCGGTGCCAGCGTTATTCCAGCCGTTGGAACTCTCTTGCGCGACGTTGTCCAGCCGCTCAACCATACTGATGGTCCAGTTCGGCTCCAGAGCCTGTAAATATGTCCCCAGTGTGGCACTCATGACTCCGCCGCCAATCAGCACCACATCCACAGCGTGCTGTTCCTCCGCCATGGCAGGCTGTGCCAGCCCTATTGTGCCCAGACACAAGGTGGTAACCAGTAACTTTTTCATATTTATGTCCCGTTATGTCAGTGTGTCATCCCTGCAGGTGAACAAGGGTGATTCCCGATTAGCGAGATAACGATACAAAAGCGATGAGCCATGGGGGAAACAGTGGCAAACCGTGGTAGTCAAACCTGCCTTTATGATGTCGATACGACATAAAGCCGGATGACGACAGACGGAGATAAAAACAGGTTACGCAACATGCGGATTGCCTGCCCAGGACAGCTGAATCGTTACCTTTCCTAACCGTCTGTTATTATTGTTACATAAACGATAAAAATGAATTTATGTAATTAAATAAACGATTAACAATAAAATAACGCTTCACAAACAACCAATTGGCTGTAACAGAAGGGGTTTGACGGGAAAATTAGTTACAAAAGGCACCCGCAGGTGCCTGTATAACACTACAACAAGGCTTATTTATTTGAATCAATTTCGTCCAGACTGCCTTCAATCGCCTTAGCATTCGGGTTGACCACCGGAACGGATTTACCGCCGTTCGCCAGGAAATCATGGCGCTGGAAGTAAGCATCACGCACCATCAGGTATGGATCAGACGAATTACGCAGCAACCCGTCGGAATCCAGCAGGCTGGCTCGGGTTTCCAACCCTTCCACCACCCATTTACCCGCCGACATCCAGAACGTGAGGTAACTCAATGGTGGATAGAGCGTATCCACGACACCCCCACCGTCTTCACGTAATGTCGCACTGCCATACCCCGGTAACACCAGATAAGGCCCGTAGCCCACATGGTAATAACCCAAGGTACTGCCGAAACGATGTGGTTCTTCTTTCGCCAGCTTCGGATTCGCCATCGAAGCCACATCAATCAGGCCACCCATACCCAGTAAGGTATTGAGGAAGAAACGGTTAAGGTGAATCATCGCCTGATAGGGTTTCCCCTCAGCGAAATAGTTCACCATCGTGGCAGGTTCAGACAGGTTGACAAAGAAATTGGTTAGCCCGTTACGTGCAGGCTGTGGCATGTAGTCACGCCAGACTACCGCAGCCGGACGAACGACATAGGGATCCAACACATTGTAGTTGAACCCGAACATGGTACGGTTGAATCCTTCCAGCGGATCCGAACGTTGCTCCGGCGCTGAGGTTTTAGAGCTGGCACAGCCGGCAAGCACCACACTCGCCAGTACCACACCACCCAGACGAAAATTCATAACGTATCTCCCTGCTGAACTTTCATGCGGTCCGCACGACCTGCCACTGGGCCGTCAGCGCACAAGGCCACATGTTATCATTTTAATACACCGGGCTTTGGTTTGCCCGTGCCGCCCTGTCGCGGCATATCGGAAAATGGCAATCGCCTGATCGCAACACCAGACGTGACGCAGCTCTCATCAATGCTTCGGAATTGTCCGGTTCTTACCTGGTACGATGAACAAAGACGCTCATCGGTTCGCCACCGTCGCCGACGCGATGGTCAACCGTAGCAGAGTGCAGATCCTGCGTTAGCCGCCCGCAAAATTCCAGCACCCATTGTGCGATCGCAACCGAATTCAGTGACTTGCTATACAGTCATCCCCGTATCAGGGCGATTCGGATAACGGAAGATAGCATGATTAAGACCGGTATACCGCTCAAAACTGGTGGCAGATTGAGCAAACGCACCGGCAAGTGCTTATGAAGACTGCTAAATCAGGTATAATGCGACGCCAACGCGGTCCCCGTAGTTAAATGGATATAACGAGCCCCTCCTAAGGGCTAGTTACAGGTTCGATTCCTGTCGGGGACGCCATCGACCCGCCTAACACCTTCTCAAAAAGTCTAAAAATCCTTTAAAAACAAACACAAATCATAAAAATGACGTTAGCCGGACTGTCAGGCCCGGCCGGTACATTATTTAGCGCTGTCCACGCTGGCTTGCGTGAAGCTCGGGTAATCACCCGGTTTGCCCGCGTTCAGGTTAGACAGAAAATTGCTGTCCTTCATCGGAATATCTGCCGAGCCATAATCGAACGAATTCATCTTATTACGCATGTCCTGATTGCTGACGCCATCACCATGCACGGCATACCAGCTGATAATATCCGGCGTGACAAAGGTGTTATAAGGGTTTTCCGCCTGCTCGCCTGATTTGGCAAAACGAAATGCGTGGGTCAGCGCGCCATCTTTGTGATAGACAAACTTCAGGTGGCCATTTTGCTTATCCAGGCTGGAGGCGGCAGCCGTCGTCAGCTTGCCGTGGGCGCTGTAGCTACCATGCGTTACCGTGCCGTTTTTGGTCCAGACTGCCGCATATTCCCAGTCATTCCGGTGGCCGCTTTTGACGCCCGCCACAATCTGATCTTTCAGGAAATAGAGCGCATAAAAATGGCCACAGTAGCGGTTACCGCTGCTATTAACGCAGGCGTATCGATGTAGCGTATTGGATTTATCGAGAAACGTCGTCCAGCGGCAACCACCTGTCAGGCTACCGGTCGGATTGAGGCCACCATTTTGCTGACCGCTACGACTGATTCCGGCACTGGGCAAGCAGCCATCGCTATCGAAATCAAATACCGGCGCAATCGACGCCGCGTTAACACCGGAAGGCAATGCCTGATCCAGTTTGTCGAAATCATCAGCATGCGCTGTAAATACGGCCCAGAGAGGGAGAGTTGCCAGAATCACTTTCTTCTTTAAAAACATAGTATCTCCTGTTTCTATTTTGCTTAGGCGTCATGCCCATTCGTGTTTTTAAAAATAAAGATAGGGATTACGGTTAACGCGTAATCCTTTAATCAGCAAATCGTTATTCAGTAAAACCATAATAAGAAAAACCATCAGCTATCTATTTCAGCCCTATGACAAAAACAGATAAGAAAACGGTCTTCCGGCAATTATCATAGCTATCTTTCAGCCAGCAACCAACGATTACCCGGAGAAACAAACTTATATTACCTCTTTAATATTCATTTTCTTTTCTGTTTTAAAATAAATAAAACCGAGATAACCCTCTCCTATTAATTATTCACACTTAATTCGCTGTTATTTTTCTTATTATTATCGTCCTTTGTTTTTCACTGCATTTCTTTTATCGCCTGATGAGACAGGTTCTTCACTCCCCTGCCCCCTCACATCGTGGTGGCGCATTCTGAAGCCCGTCTTCGTCCACATACAGATTCGTGACAGCACTTAAAAAAGTACGTACAAATAAAACCGGCGTATTTACTCTCTGATACATTGCTGTTTCGATACGTTGATGCACGTACTCCATGACTTCGGCGCGGTGCACTTACCCTGCCTGGCCCAAACAAGAAAGGAAAACACATGAAAAAGCTGACTTTCAGCGCAGGTGCTCTGATGGTAATGCTGGCGTTAACCGGTTGCAGCACACCGTCACAACAAGCCCAGACGACGCTCTCTAACCAGTCGGTGCTGGCTCTGAACTGGTTCCAGCAGTCGGGTGAATATCAGGCATTGTGTTATCAGGCATTCAACTCGGCTCGCGTGGCATTCGATGCCGCTCCCGTGACTGCCGGTAAGAAAAAAGTTGTTGTGGTTGACCTGGATGAAACCATGCTGGATAACAGCGCCTACAGCGGCTGGCAGGCCAAAGAACACCAGCCTTTTAGTCCGACAAGCTGGAGCCGCTGGTCACATGCCCGTCAGGCTCTGGCAGTACCCGGCGCGGTGGAATTTGCGCGGTATGTCAATAGCCATGGCGGGCAGGTGTTTTATGTCTCGAACCGGCTGGAAAGCGAAGCCACGGATACCCGCGAGAACATGCTAAAACTTGGTTTCCCGGACGTGAACAGCCAGACACTGTGGCTGAGCAAAGGGAGCAGCAATAAACAAGCCCGCTTTGATGAAATCAGCGCGAAAGGCAACCAGATCGTGCTGTATGTCGGCGATAACCTCAATGATTTCGGCGCAGCAACGTACCACAAGCTGAACGATGAACGCCGTGCGTTTGTCAGTGCAAACCGGGCGAAATTCGGCACACAGTTCATCGTATTGCCTAACCCGCTTTACGGCGACTGGGAAAGCGGCCTTAGCAGCAACTATAACGCGCTGACACCAGAACAAAAGTTACAGGTACGCAGCCAACAAATGCGTGTCTGGAACGGTCAGTAATCCGGATTACAGCGCATTGGTCAACAACAACGGGGCGTCTGCCCCGTTGTTTATTCACCCGAGTCGACAAACACTCACGTCGACAAACACTCACATCGACAACCACGGATGTTATCGACTCACCGATCACATACCGCGATTCCGTCTGCGGCTTATTTGGCGTAAGCCGGGCGTTCGGTCACTTCAGGTACCGCGTCGCTCAGGCTGGCACCGGCCTGATTGTCCCGCACCTCATTGTCATCAATGAAGCCGTAGAACACCCCTTGAGAGACAGAAACCCCACGAATTTCCGCATCACCGCGCAGTTGCGCTGAGCCGGACACCACCACGCCACGCTCAAACGCCCCCGGTCCTTTGAACACGGTATTCACCTGCGCATTGTCTTTGATGACCGTATCGCCCTGCACGACGGTGAGGCCACCCACACGCGCATTGCCCGAGACCGTGCCGCTTAACACCGTCGCATGATCTTCGATACGGGCATAATCCAGCACCTTGCCACCAATCACGCGGGCATACGGCCCGACATACGCAGTCGATGCCACTTGCGCACCATTCGCCACCCAACCACCGCCGTTACTATGGCGACGGCCCTTGGCAGTCGGTGTCGGCGCGTTTGGCTGTGAGCCTTCCGCCCAAGCGTTAGTCAGGTCCACCGTCCACGGATAGCGGTACAACGAGTAATACGCCTGATCCCAGGTGATCTGATGCATTTGCGACGGTGTCCCCATCACCACCAGATACAGCCCTTTATCATTGGATTTCACCGCAAAGTTACTGATTTGAGCTGAAGCGCCACGTTGCAGCGCGCTGTAACGGCTCTTACCGGCGGAGTCGATCGCCACCAGGCCCCAACGCCAATCGGAATCCGGCTGGGTGAACGAAACCGGATCGTTCTTTAAGCCTGGCAGGCGGTTAACCGCCGGTGCACTTTGCACCACGCCCTGAAACGACACCGTTACCTTGGTGGCACCGCTATCCGGGATCAGGCGAACGATGTTGTAACCCCAGCGTTGCGGTGCCTGATCAAACGGGACGGCAAATCGTCTGGCACCAGAAGCACTGACCGACTCCAGCGCCGTCGTTCGCAACAACTGGTCGGCGTTATCCTGAGATGGCGTCAACGCACCATATCCACCGTAAGTCCGGCGATAGAAACTACCACGATCGTAACCGTCAGGATCGGTATAGTCCCAGTTGACGTTGTGCATCGCCCAGTCGCCGAAGAAATCGTTCAGTTCGGATTGGCTCCAGCCCATATTGCTCTTCAGCACACTGAACGGGTCGGTCGTGTTTTGCTCGGCACTACCCGCCTTCGGCGCTTTAGCCCAGATGTCGTTCACTGCGCTGTAGCCATAGCGGTTCTTTAGGTGTTCCATGAACTGCCAGTTACAGTAACGATCGCGGGTCGACCCCAGATACAGGTGCGGATAGTTCACCAGCATATCGGAGCAATGTGCGGAAGTGCCGCGGTATTCATCCAACTGATGCGACATCCAGTTCGCGTGGGATTCCCAGATCCAGCCGACAAAGTTTTGATTACCGTAAGACTGGAAGCTGCCGGTCTGCCCTTGCAACGCATGGGTGAATTCATGCGCCAGCCCCCAATGGTCAAGCAGTGCGTCGGGGCCGATCCAAACCCCCATCGTGCCGCCATCCGCAACACCGCCGGTCAGACCAAAGGACGGATCGATATGAATATTCGCCTTGTACTTGGTGGTGGCGTTGCAATACGGCTGCGGGAATTTGATCTGGTTGATGAACTTATCCCAAATCAACTCCAGTTGCTTACCGGCGGCAACGACGTCGGCCTGTTTAACCTGATTACTGTTCCAGCGAAACGCGAAGTGTTCGGTTTGATACTGCACTGCGGGCATATCGCTGACGTTACTGACTCGCCAGTTGCCTGCCACACAGGTTTCATCGGCATAAGCGGCGTTCGCCGCCAATAAGCTACCTGCAACAAACAAGCAGCGCCCCAGAGAAATATGCTTTTTTATCTGCGACATAAGTCCGTTTTCCGAGCATGATAATGAATAAGTACGCCTTCTCACGATCCAATGAAAAGGAAAGCAAGCCTCCTGACATCGGACGTCAAAGGCAGCCTTAAGGCCTTCATGACCTGTTTGGTATAAATAAAGAATGTTGCCGCTCGCAACGGAACGACACATTAACTTTATTACACTTATTATGCTTTCGATACACAGTGATGAATCATGATTAACAAAACATGACATAGCCGCTGTGTGTTTTACTTTGAAAAAACGATGAACATGTCTGACACCAAAAAATCAGCATGGTTAACTGATCATTTTCACCCCAGGCAATCATTAAGAGATATTAACCATCCCACTAAAGCGTATTGAATATGATTCGCATTATCGATAACCTTGCGGCACATTTTCATGCTCAACAGGTAAACGTATGGTGGGATCAGGGACGTGCGCGCAAAGCGTGCCATCAGGGAATAAACAACAGGGTTACCTACCCTGGCTACTGGGGTTACTGGCAATGCTGCTGGTCGGTTGCGACAACGCCGCCACCCCAACGCCAACAACCTCGGCGTCAGCGTCCGTGGGCTGGCCCCGTACGGTACCAACGCCGAAAGGGCCGCTCACACTCACGCACCCACCACAACGCATCGTTTCCACCAGTGTCACCCTCAGCGGTACACTACTGGCTATCAATGCGCCGCTGGTTGGCTCCGGTGCCACCAGCCCTGATACCGTCGTGGCTGACGAGCAAGGGTTCTTTCGTCAGTGGAGTGCCGAAGCAAAAGACCGCCACGTCAAACCGCTCTATATCACCGAACCGAATGCAGAAGCGATTGCCGCGGCCGCACCGGACATGATCATTATTGCCGCCACTGGCGGTGACTCCGCCCTGAAGCTGTATGAGCAACTTTCGGCCATCGCGCCGACGCTGGTGGTGGATTACGGCGACAAAAGCTGGCAACAACTGGCTGACTATCTGGGTGAAGCTATCGGTCACGAAACCGATGCCCGCCAGGTCATTGAGCGTTTCGAACAGCGGGTGCAGGCGGTGAAACAGGCGATTGAGCTGCCGCCACAACCCGTGTCGGCACTGGTGTATTACGAAGACGGTCGGGGAGTTAACCTATGGACACCCTCGTCCGCACAGGGACAATTGCTCCATGAACTCGGGTTCCAGTTAGCTTCGCTGCCGGACAACCTGCCTACCGAAACGCGAATGGGCAAACGGCAAGATATTGTGCAGATTTCCGGCGAGAATATGGCTGCCAGCCTCAACGGCCAGTCACTACTGCTGTTCGCCACTGACGAGGATACCGTGAAGCGGGTTATCGATAACCCGTTCCTCAGTCACCTCGAACCGGTCGTGCAACACCGCGTTTGGGCGATGGGCCCGGACACCTTCCGGCTCGATTATTACAGCGCCAGCAACATGCTGGACCGGATCGAACACCGTTTTCGTCGGCCAGCGGCTCACTGACCGACAGCATTGATCACACGGCGACGCGTTATCCTTCCTGTAACACGTCGCCGGTTTCCTCTTCGGTCTGCGTTTCCGGCGGCTCGCCAAAACGGCATTGTCGTAGCGGACGTACCAGCAATGCCATCAGTGCCCCCAGCGCGGTCGCCGCCGCACCGAACGCCAGAATGCTGGTCGCAGGCACCAGGAGTTTGCCCATCAGCCCCAGAATCAGCGCGCCAACGGAATCACCGGTGACATCCTGCGCGGTACCGAGACTATTGACCCGGCCCAACAGGTGATCCGGCGTGTGACTCTGAATCAGGGTGAACTGCAACAACGAGGTGATCGCATTGAAATAGCCATAACAGACTAACGCCAGCAGCGCTGGCAGCAAATGGCTAAACAGCCCCAGCGACCCCACCGCCAGAAACGCCCCTGTCGCACAGCCCAGCAGAATGCGCCCCGGCCGCTCTACACCCGATACCCAGCCACTGGTAAACGCCCCCAGCATGGCACCCAGCGGTACGGCGGAATACATTAATCCCACCGCCGACGGCCCGGCGTGGTACGCGTCACCCGCCAGCGCCGGGAACAGCACCCGCATGGCACCCACCACGCTCACCAGCATACCCAGTAGCACCACACATCCCACCACCGGGTGCGCACAAACAAAACGCACCCCGCCCGCCAGCGCCTGTAATGGGTGCTCCGGTTTGCCCGGTGCCGGTTTCATGGTCGGCAGTCGCACCAAGGGGATCAAGGTCGCCAGCGTACCGGCGGCAGCCACCGCGAAATTCCAGCCTACGCCACCAGCGACAATAATCACCCCACCCAGCGCGGGTGACAAAATGGCACCCAGTCGTACCGTCAACATGGTCAGCGCCCCGGCAGCCGGTAAATTTTCCCGACCGACCAACAACGGGATGACCGCCATCAGCGCGGTCATCCCCAGTGCGCCGAAAAAGCCGTCCCAGGCCGCCAGCACGTACAGCGCCAGCAATGACGGCGTGCCGGAAAACGCGTTCAGGCTCAGTGCCACAAACCCTATCCCACAGGTGCCGCGGGCAAACAAAATCAGTTTGCGGCGATCAAAGCGATCCGCCAGTACCCCGCCCAACATCAGCCCGATAAACATGCCGATGCCATCCAATGCCACCGCCATACCGACCTGTAACGTTGAACCGGTCATCGCCTGAATCTGCACCGGTACACCTACGGTCAACATACCAAGAGCAAACACCGATAACATGCGGGCCACAAAAATGGCGCGAAAATGCGCATTCTGCCTGAGCAGACTGAAGTCGAGAAAAAAAGAAGATTTAGCCATGAGTGTTGGTTGAATTCCTGTCTTTAGTCAAAATGCGGCTTCGGCCGCACAGCAGCGCCGCCAGTAGCGACCTGAAAAACGGCATACCCGGCAAGGTGCGAGACGTTAATCCTGTGGTAAACGCCCCTAACCCGGCTTCAGGTCAATGTCTTTACCAAAACCTCAATGTTACCCTAGTCATGCCATAACATTAATGATAATAATAATCATATGCATTATTTAATAAAGCAGTTCTTATCAATGCGTTCATCTCTTTGTAGTCAGGCAACCGTCCTGCCGTACACACTGTCATCGTTAACCGGGCGTCGGCTTGGTGGCGTACTGCCTTGTCTGCTGTTGCTAGCTTTGGTGTGTCTCGCCAGCCTGATGCTGGGTGCCCGCGCCATCGCGCCGGAGGTCGTCTGGCAGAGTCTGGCCGGTCATACACAAGGTCCGGACAGCATCATCGTTTTACAGGCGCGGCTGCCGCGCACACTGGCCGGTATTCTGGTGGGCATGGCGCTCGGTGCCTCCGGTGCGGTGATGCAGGCGCTGACCCGCAACCCGCTGGCCGACCCCGGCATCCTCGGCGTTAACGCCGGAGCCAGTTTCGCCATCGTGCTCGGCATCAGCGTATTCGGGATTACCGGTATGGCGTCGTGGCTGGGGTTTGCCTGGCTCGGCGTGTTGGCAGCCAGCCTGATGGTGTGGATCATCGGTACACTGAGCGGCGGTCGGGTTAATCCAATACGCCTGACGCTGGCCGGTGTGGCGCTGAGCGCCGTGTTGTCGGGGTTTACCTCATCACTGTCGCTGCTCAATCCACACGCCTTTGATCAGTTGCGTCTGTGGGAAGCCGGTACGCTGGATATCCGTTCGCTGAGCAACATTGCCTGGGTCACGCCCATCGTACTGCTGGGCTGCGCACTGGCTTTTTTGGCCGCTCGTTCATTGAATACGCTTAGTATGGGGGATGACCTCGCGACGGCACTCGGCACCCGTGTGGGGGTCATTCGTGTGATGGCGATGCTGTCGGTGATGCTGTTGTGTGGCTCCGCTACCGCGCTGACCGGCCCGATTGGCTTTGTCGGCCTGATGATCCCCCATATCGCTCGCGGCTGGGCCGGTCCGGATCAACGCTGGATTCTGCTCTATTCCCTGCTGTTCGCCCCCATACTGTTGCTCTGCGCTGATATTGTCGGCCGCCTGTTGGTAGCGGGTGAATTGCGGGTTTCTATTGTCACCGCCTTTATCGGTGCGCCGGTGCTGATCTGGCTGGTACGCCAGCGCAAGTTTTAGGAAACACGTTATGTCTACCCGAACTCTGTTCCTGCGCACGGCTTCTGGTTTGATTAGCGGTCGGTTGCCGTTGCGTGCATTGTGGATCAACCTCTCGCTGCTGTTGGTCTGCATTGCCCTGCTGACGCTGGCAGTCAGCCTCGGCACCCTGCCGCTGTCAGCCGTCACCGTCTGGCAGGCGCTGGCTCACCACGGTGATGCCGGTACCGTGACCGTGGTCACCCAATGGCGCGCCCCTCGGGCGATCATGGCGTTACTGTGCGGTGCCTGTCTTGGTATCAGCGGTGCTATCTTCCAGTCCCTGACGCGCAACCCATTGGGTAGCCCGGACGTCGTGGGCTTTAACACCGGTGCCTATACCGGTGCGCTGGTCACGATCATTGTGCTGCACGGCAGCTATTACCAGATTGCCGGTGGTGCCATGTTGGGTGGTCTGGCGACCGCGTTACTGGTGTATCTGCTGGCCTGGCGGCAGGGTATCAGCGGTTTTCGGTTGATTATCGTCGGGATCGCGGTCAGTGCCGTGTTGTCGGCGTTCAATACCTGGTTGATGATCACCGGCGCGCTGGAAACGGTGATGAGCGCCGCCTTGTGGGGAGCTGGCTCGTTGAACGGTATGACCTGGGCCAAAGCCATGCCAGCGTTACTGGTAATGCCACTGACCGTGCTGGCAACGCTACTGCTGGCGCGGCGCTTGCAATTGCTGGAAATGGGCGATGACAGCGCCAGAGCGCTGGGGGTCAATGCACAGGCCAGCCGATTGTGGCTGATGCTGTGCGGCATCGTATTGATTGCGGTGGTCACGGCCAGTGCCGGGCCGGTTTCCTTTATCGCACTGGCCGCACCGCAGATAGCACGCCGCCTGACTCGTGCCAGCACTATGCCGCTGTGCGCCGCCGCACTGGTGGGGAGCGTGCTGCTACTGGCAGCGGATATTGTCGCTCAGCATCTGTTTACCGGTCGGCAATTGCCTGTCGGTTCGGTGACGGTCAGCATTGGCGGGCTGTATCTGATCGGGTTGCTGATCCGTGAATCGCGTCGCTAATCCGCCCCTTTAATTTACCTGTAATTTGCCTGTAAAGAGTGATTCGGATGACACAGCTTTTACACGCCGAGCAGTTAACGCTGGGCTACGACAACAACATTATCGCCCGCAATTTGAGCGTGGCGATCCCGGCAGGAAAATTCAGCGTCATCATCGGCCCCAACGCCTGTGGCAAATCCACCCTGCTGCGAGCGCTATGCCGCCTGCTCAAACCGATGGCGGGCGACGTGTTGCTGGACGGTACCAGCATCCACCGCATTCCCACCAAAACGCTGGCACGGCAGTTGGGTCTGCTGCCACAGCACGCTATCGTGCCGGATAACATCACCGTGATGGATTTGGTCGCGCGCGGCCGCTACCCGCATCAAACGCTACTGCGTCAGTGGAGTGAGGCGGATCAAGTGGCGGTGGAACAGGCGATGGTGGCGACTAACGTCAGCGAACTGGCAGAACGCAGCGTCGATGAACTGTCTGGCGGCCAGCGTCAACGGGTGTGGATTGCGATGGTGCTGGCACAACAAACGCCGCTGTTATTGCTGGATGAACCGACCACCTGGCTGGATATCGCCCATCAAATTGACCTGCTCGATCTGTTTCGGGAACTGAACCAGCAGCATGACCGCACACTGGTGGCGGTACTGCACGACCTCAATCAGGCCTGCCGCTACGCCGATCACCTTATCGTGATGCGCGCAGGCACCGTCATGGCGCAGGGTGCCCCCGCCGATGTCATCACCGCCGAACTGGTGCAGGCAGTGTTCGGCATGGCCTGCGTCATCATCGACGACCCGGTTTCCCACACACCCCTTATCGTCCCCTGCGGCCGCCATCACCCAGCCCCTTGACGCTGTTGACAAACAGCGCTGTTGTTTTGTTATTGGTGATTTCTGTTGGAGTTACGAGAGGTTTCGTGCTTGATGGCATCCGTTATCCCTTTGCGACATCATCGCACGCACGACAAGGAGAGGCTCAGCGCCGCCTCTCCTTGACCACTGGCTGGTGGCTAAACTGTGCCGCTGGCGCGGTCCCCTCGGCGTTCGCCTTCGCTGTTCGGGCCGCCCGTGACGCGTTCCAGACGCGGCACGGTCTTTCGCCGCGTCCATGCGGCTCACCCGGCGAAGACGAACACCTCGGCACAGTTTTTGACGCCAGAAAGACCCATTGCTGACGATTAAGATGGTTGTCTACAGCCTCCATGGCCGACTGCTGTCGGCCATGTTCTCATTCACCGGTGTAGCAGCTTATTCAGCAACGGCCCCAGGTTTTCCAGCGATGCGGGCGACAGAATATCCGCGTGCTCACAATACTGCGGATACTGCGTCAGTGTACCGACATACGGTGCCCAGGTTGCGTCAACGTCCATCCCTGCTGGCAGGGTGCGGGTTGCCACAAACAACGTGGCTTCACCGTCGTAACGCTGTGAACGGGCCGATGACAACAGCCGTACCGCATCCTGATAGTTAGCGACGATATTGCCAAACATCGCCTCCCGTTCTGCGCGCAGTTGCGGGTCGTCCTCCGCCTGCGTGTCGGCCATAAACCCGGCCTGTTCACGCTCGACTTCCTCGCGGGCGTCGGCTTCATCCGGGGCGGTCCAGTCCTGCCCTTCCGGCGGATAGGTATCCAACAAACCGAGGAACGACACCGTTTCGCCCGCCTGTTGCAACCGTGCAGCGATACCGTGCGCCAGCGTACCGCCGAGCGAGTAACCCAGCAGGAAATACGGCCCCTGCGGCTGAATACGCCGGATGGTCGCCAGATGGCGCTCACACATCGCGTCCACCGATTCACACGCGGCAATCACCCCGTCCGGTCGTGGTGATTGCAACCCGACGATCGGGTACTCCCCGTCCAGATACTGCAACAGACCCGCATACTGCCAGGCAAAGCCCGATGCCGGATGCAGGCAGAACAGCACCGGCCCGGTTCCCGTCCGTAACGGCAGCATATCGCCATTACCGTCCAGATGCTGGCTGTCCGCATCGCCTTCTACCAGCGCTGCAATGCGGGCTACGCTGCGTGCCGCCATAATCTGCCCCACCGTCAGCGAGTGTTGCAGCTGACGGCGAATCTCGGCGGCCAGTCGCATGGCCAGCAACGAGTGACCGCCCAGTGCAAAGAAATCGTCATCCACCGATACTGTCTCGCAGGCCAGTAAATCAACAAACAGGGCCGCGACCGTGCGTTCGATGTCCGTTTGCGGAGCGCGCCCGTCAGCGTGCTGTCCGGCAGGTGCCGGTAACGCCTTACGATCCAGTTTGCCATTCGCACTCAGCGGGAATGACGCCATCAGCACATAACTCACTGGCACCATATGGGCTGGCAATTGCTGCGACAGCGACTGTTGCAACTGGTCAACATCCAGCGAGACACCGGCCTGCGCCACCAGCCAGGCCACCAGCTGTCGGGCATCGGCACCGTGCAGTCGGGTTGCTTTTCCACCCAACTCACGCGCACCGACCACCGCTTGCGCCACGCCGGGCTGTGCCAGCAGCACCTGCTCAATTTCGCCCAGTTCGATGCGCTGACCACGGATTTTCAACTGGTCATCGCTACGCCCCAGGTAGTCTACCGTGCCGTCTTCCAGCCAGCGTGCGATATCGCCGGTACGGTACATCCGTTCACCGTGGGCAAACGGGTCCGCCACAAAACGGCTGGCAGTCAAATCCGGTCGCCGCAGGTACCCCTGCGCCAGTTGGATACCGCACAAATACAGATCGCCCGCTACGCCGACCGGTACCGGCCGCAACGCGCCGTCCAGAATACGCAGTTGGGTATTCCACACCGGCAGGCCGATAGGAATGCCCGGCAACTGACAGCGTTCCAGCGCCTCGCCAGAGGCCGGTTGCCAGGTGACATCCACTGCGGCTTCGGTCGGGCCGTACAAGTTGTGCAGCGGTGCCGCGATGAGCGACTGATAATCCAGCGCCAGTTCGCGCGACAGCGCTTCACCACTACAGAACACTCGCCGCAGGCTGCCACAGCCGATCTCGTCACGCGGATGCGTCTCCAGCGCACTCACCCAGGCCGCCAGCATCGACGGCACGAAGTGCAAGGTGGTCACCGCGTAATCGTTGATCAACTGTACCAGTGCCTCCGGGTCACGGTGCGCATCCGGCGGTGCCATCACCAGACGGGCACCGACCATCAGCGGCCAGAAGAACTCCCACACCGACACATCGAAGCTGCACGGTGTTTTCTGTAGCACCACGTCATCCGCCACTAACGGGTATTGATGCTGCATCCACCACAAACGGTTGACGATAGCCTGATGGCCGACCACCACCCCTTTCGGGCGGCCAGTAGAACCGGAGGTGTAAATCACGTAAGCGGCCTGCTGATCGGCGACCGGCGGCGACGAGTGACGCGGCGACTGGCGTTCATCCGCCAGCGTATCGAGCAACAGTACATCGGCCATGCCCGCAAAACGCGATTGCAAACGGCTTTCGGTGATCAGCAGGCGAGGTTGCGCATCCTCCACCATCAGCGCCAGCCGCTCATCTGGGTAACCGGTATCCAGCGGCAGCCAGGCCGCACCCGCCTCCAGAATGGCATATAACGCCAGGCTCAAGCGCACCGAGCGCGGCAGCGCCACCGCCACGATGTCGCCGGGGCGCACACCGGCGTCGATCAGCCGGTCGGCCAGCAGACGGGTCTGGCGTTGAACCTGACGGTAGGTCAACTGATGCTGACTATCCACCAGCGCGATACGCTCCGGCGTGCGTTGTGCCTGTGCTGCCAACGCCTGATGCAACGTACCCGGCGGTACTGGCTGTTCGGTACGATTGACCGCCGCCAGCAGCGCCTGCTCTTGCGGCAGTTGCAGATTCCAGGCCGACAGCGGGCGCTCCGGGTCTGCCACCAGTTGTTGCAGTAACAGTAATAAGCGCTGCGCCAGCCGCTGCGGCTGCGCCACGCTGTCGCGGTATTCCATCAGCAGCCGCAGCCGTTTGCCCGGCAGCACCAGCAGCGTCAGCGGATAGTGGGTATAACCCCGATTGTTGACCGCCTCACAGCGCAGCGCCTGCCCGGCCTGACTCAGCTCATCGCCATCCGGGTAGTTCTCCACCACCAGCAAGGTGTCGAACAGCGTGCCGGTACCCGCCAGTTGCTGGATTTCCCCCAGGCCTACGTCATCGTGTTCAATCAGTTGAATTTGCAGCGCCTGTAGCTCAGCCAACTGCGGCGGCAACGGCCGTGATGCATCCAACCGTACCCGCACCGGTAACGTATTGCTGAATAACCCGACCTGCTGGCTGATGCCGTCGATCTGCCCGAAGCGGCCGGACACCGGCGAGCCGAACAGCACATCGTCCGCGCCGCTACTGGCGCACAGCAACATCCCCCAGATGCCCTGCATTACGCTGTTGAGCGTCAGGCCATACTGTTTACACAGCGCCAGTAACCCGTGTTCCAGTTGCGGTTCCGGCAGTAACTCCAGCTCGCGCACTTCATCATGATACGAACCATCGCCATGATGCGGTCCGTCACCAAATAGCAGGGTCGGGCGGGCACCCGTCAGCACGTCACGCCAGCGCTGACGTGACGCCTGCGCGTCGCGGGCCGCCAGTTGCCGAACGATGTCGGCATACGGCACGCTGTGCGGCGTGAGTGCCGAGCGCCCCTGATACAACGTGGTGAACAGGTCACGCAGGCATACCGGGGTCGACCAGCCATCCACCACCAGATGATGCGCATTCAGAAACAGTGTGTGACGCTCAGTGCCCGCATGGCTGACCAGCAAGGCGTGCAACATGGATGAGGGCTGGTGAAACAGGTCGCGCGCCAGTTCAGCTTTTTCCAGCGCCAGCAGCGCAGCGGCCTCTTCGTCTGCTGGCATCGCCGGTAACGTCTGACTCTCCAACGGCCAGTAGCACTGGTCGTCACGCAGCACCGGCAACACCTGCAACGGCACCGACGTCTGTTCGGTATCAAAACGCGCCGCCAGTTGTGGATGGTGACGAACCACCGCTTCTAATGCCTGACTCAGTTGTGCCACCGACAGCGGGCCGTGCAACGACAGCCGGGTCAGCGAGTTATAACTCCCGGAGGTCTGCGCCAGTTGCGCGTGGAACAGCAACCCTTGCTGTAATGGCAGCACCGGCAACACTGCTGACAATGGCCCGTAATGTTGACGCAGGCAATCCAGCGTCTCGTCGGTGACCGCATCCTGCGCGACGTCAGCACAGACCAGCGTATCCGACAACGGCGGGTAATCCGCCTGTTGCCGCCACGCGTCGATCGCTTGCGCCATTCCCTGATGCAACGCGTCGATATCATCCTCATCGAACACGCCATGCGCCCATCCCCAGTGGATGGCCAGTTGCGGCTGTTCGCCCTGTTCATCAACAAAGATATTGATATCCAGCGGGTGGCTGAGCGGTATCGTCGGTGCCTGTAGTACGGCAAAGGTATCGCGGAAGTGGCGATCGCTGCGACGAGGTGACCAGTGGCCCTCGCCCGACTCGAAGCGCCCCAAATAGTTAAACAGGATTTCCGGTGCATGGGTGTGCAACGACGCCAGGGTCTCGGCACTCTGTGTATCCAGATAGCGCAGCACGCCGTAGCCGACGCCGCGATCCGGCACCGCCCGCAGCGCACTTTTCACCGAACGTAAAATAGCCCAGGGCGTATCGGCCTGTGCCGTCGGTGCCGCGATGCACACCGGGTATTCGGCGGTCAGCCAGCCGACGGTACGGGCGAGATCCACCCCTTCCGGCGTTTCGATACGCCCGTGAGATTCCAGTGCCAGTCGCAGCGGTTGCACGCCAAAACGGTGGTGGCAAGCCTGAACCAACGCGCCCAGCAGAATCTCGTCCACCCGCGCCTGATAGCATTCCGGTAAGCGCGTCAGCACCGCCTGCGTCAACCGGGTATCCAGCACCCGACGTGATTGTTGCCGGGTCTGCTCCTGATCGCAGGACGGGTTAAGCGCTCGACGCCCCAGCCGAGGCAGTGGCGTCGCCAGCACTGATTGCCAGAATGGTAACTCAGCACGGCGCGCGGCTACCTGCCCTTTCAGGCTGGCAGACCAGTCGTATAGCGAGCACTCTTCAGCCGCTAACACGACCGGCTGCCCCCCCATCGCCGCTTCAGCAGCCTGACGCAGCTCGGGTAACAGCACACGCCACGACACGCCGTCCACCACCAGATGATGGGCCACCAGCACCAGCCCACAAGCACGACCATCGCGTTGCAATAGTACGGCCTGCATCATCTGACCGGCTGCCGGGTCAAGACGTGCTACCGCTGCCTCAAATGCCCGTTCTGCCGCCACCTCAACCGGCTCTTGTGCGCTTAGCGTGTCACACTGTAGCGGCACGGCCGTCGATGACGTCTGATGAATGATCAGATGGTCGTCACAGGTCTGTGCGGTTAACGCCGGGTGGGCCTGCACCAGTGCGCTCAACGCCTGCATCAGGTGTGCCGGTTGCAATGTTTCAGGCACCGACAGGAATACGCCGTGCGCAAACCGTTGGTTGATGCCCGCCAGTTGGGCGAAACTGTGTACGATAGGCAGCCCGTCCACCACACCGTAGCGCATGGTGCGTGACGGCGTGGCTGTCGTCGTCAGCGGCTGCATCGCCTGCGCCATCCGCGCTGGCGTGCGCTCGGCGAAAATGGTTTTCGGCCGCAGTTGCCAACCGGCGCGTCGCAACAGCGTGCCCAGCCCCATGGCGGAAATACTGTCGCCGCCGAGTGCAAAGAAATCCGCTTCCGCGCTGACCGCGTCCAGTTTCAGCAGGCTGGCGATGGACTGGCAAATCAGCCGTTCTTCATCGGTGGCGGGTTCACGTCCCGCCACGGCTTCTGCTTGCTGCGGTTTTGGCAGTGCCTGACGGTCAATTTTACCGTTGACGGTCAGCGGCAGTTCCGCCATCACCATCAGCACCGCCGGGACCATGTAATCCGGCAGTTGCTCAGCCAGTTGTGCCAGCAAACGGGCAGCGCAATCCGGTTGTTCGCGGACGTTCTCGTTCGGCACCGAGCAATAACCGATGAGCCGGTGCGTCGCACCCAGTGGTTCGGCGATCACCACCGCGGTACTGACCTCATCCAACGCCACCAGCGCATTTTCTACTTCGCCCAGCTCCACGCGAAAGCCGCGCACTTTGATCTGATGGTCAACGCGGCCGATAAAGGCCAATTGGCCGTCGTGACGCCAGCGCATCAGGTCGCCGGTGCGGTACATCACCGCCCCCGCTATGAACGGACAGGCGACAAAGCGCGTCGCCGTGAGATCCGGGCGGCGCAGGTAACCACGCGCCAGCCCCGGCCCGGCGATATACAGCTCACCGGGGACGCCTACCGGCACCGGTCGCAGGTGGTTATCCAGCAGCCACACACGGGTATTGGCGACCGGTTGGCCGATAACCGGCTGGTCCGCCACCGTGACCCGGGCACCCAGCGTATCGATGGTGTATTCCGACGGCCCGTAATAGTTATGAATTTCCATCTGCGGGTGCTGGCGCATCAGTTGCCACAGCCGAGGTGTGGCCGCTTCACCGCCAATCATGATGAAAGCGGGCTGATGGTTATCCGGCTCCAGCAAGCCGCTGTCGATCATCTGGGTGAAAAACGACGGGGTGATGTCCAGCAAATCGATAGGCGTCTGAGTAAAGTGTTGAACCAGCGCCCAGGCATCTTTACGCAGCTCTTCATCGAAAATGTGTAATTCGCTGCCCATCATCATGCAAAACAGCGGTTCCCAGGAGGAATCGAAGGAGAATGACGCCGTGTGTCCGGCACGTAAACGGCGACCATTTTGCCGTGAAAAGCGATCTATCACCGGGCCAAACAGGAAGCTCGAATGTGACATCATCAGGTTGAGCAAACCGGCATGGGTACTCATCACCCCTTTCGGCTTCCCGGTAGAACCAGAGGTGTAGATCATGTACGCCAGATGTTCAGCCCGTAACGGCTCTCGTCGCTCCGCGTCCGTTACCGGGTGGGCAGGCAAGCGGGCGCACTCGGCCCGTAACGTGGCATCGTCCAGACACAGCACCTGCGGCAGTGTCGGCATAGACTCACGTACCGTGCTGTGGGTCAGCAGCAGGACCGGACGCGCATCGTCACACATCAACGCCAGACGTTCGCGTGGGTAATCCAGATCCAACGGCATATAAGCCGCACCGCTGGCCAGTACCCCAAACATCGCCACCACCGACGAGACCGAACGCGGTACGCCGATCGCCACCACATCACCGGCACCGATGCCCTGCGCCATCAGCCGACGGGCCAGTTGCATGACCTGCGCCGATAACTGGCGGTAGCTGAGTTGCTCGCGGCCGCAGGTCACAGCCAATGCATCGGGTTGTTGCTGTACCTGCTGTTGCAGGCAATCCAGCACCGAGTGCAACGTCGTGGGTATCGTCAGGCGCGGGCCACTGCCCCAGCCGTCAATACGCCGCCATTCGTCGTCACTCAACAGGCTTAATTCGCCGATAGCCTGCTCCGGTTGTTGTATCAGTTGCGTCAGCAGGTGTTGCAGACGCTGCGCATGCCCTTGCAACGCTGGGGCATCATAGCGCGCCGGATTGGCGACCAGTTCCAGTTGCAGCTCGCCCTCCTGCACGCCAAGGGTAAACTCCATATCGTCCACCGGCCCCATCGCCAGCACATGGGTGGTGACCGGCGTATTGCCCAGTGTCAGTTCGGCGTTATACACCTTGAAATTGATCACTGGCCCGTACAAGCCCTCACTGCCACCGACCAGCCCCAGATCCCGTCGTAACTGTTCCGCTTCATAACGCTGATGACGTCGTACCGCCTTGATTTCCTTCTGCAACCTCTGCGTGGCATCGATGAGGGTCATCTCGGGTTGCAGCGTGAGTTGAAGCGGCAGTACGTTCACTACCGGCCCACACGCACACAATGCTGCCGACCCCATGCGCCGCATAAACGGAAAGCCTACCGACAAACGCGACTCGCCACTCATGCGGTAGAGGTACACCGCCAGTGCCGCCATCGCAATTTCCGCCGGTTGTAGCTGAGCGCCAAACCGTTGCTCCGCCAGTGCGACAAAAGGTGCAGCGGGTAAGGTGACCCGTTGTTGTAAGGTGCGGATGCCCTGCGGCGAGGCCTCACAAACGTCTGCCGCCAGCGACACCGGCGTCGGCAATTCGCTGGCATGCTCGCGCCAGAACGTAGCCGACTGCTGATAGGCCGACGAACGTTCCCACTCTTGGTATTCCGTCACCACATCAGCAAACGGTGTAAACGGCGAGGCGTCCGGCGTTTTACCGGCGCTAAGGGCGTTGTAAATCGCCACAATACGCCGGGTCAGAGCATCGAAACTGAAACCATCCACCATCAGATGATGAAAGCGCTGATACCAGAACCAGCGTTCCGGCTGTGCCGATACCTGCATCAGTACCTGACGATACAGCGGTTGCCCACCATCAACCGGCAGCGGCGCGGCTAAATCCGCTTGCATCAGCGCCCAGGCAGCCTGCTCGCCTTGCGCTAGGTCGCGAAAATCCAGCCATTCCGGTTCATGAATCGCCGCTATACCCGGTGCAGAAGGTAGCCACTGTACCGGTTCGCCAAGATCATTGAAGCCAAAGCGCGCCTGCACCGTATCCGCTTCCGACAGCCCCTGACGGATGGCCGCCAGCAGACAGTCCGGGTCAACCGGGCCGTTCAACTCCAGCGCATGCGCCACCGTGAACGCATTCGACTGACTGGCGATGTGATCGGCCATCCAGATACCGGGTTGGGCCGCCACCAGCGGCAGTTCCAACACATTCACCGACTGTGCCGACGTGACGTCGTGAGCAGAAACCGGCTGCCCGGACGCTCCCGCCGGGGAGAAGGAGACGTGGGGATGAGACGATGACGCTTCAGCGGATGATGGCTGCTGGGTCGATGATGGTTTCTTTGTCGATGATGATTGCTGGGTAGATAATTGTGTTTCGTTAAGTAGCTCTGACACGTTGTTTTCCTTACTCCGTCAACGGAAACAGTCCCGACTGGTCATGCCGGTTAGGCGTTTTCAGCCCGCAGGCTCGCCGGACGCATGTCCTGCCAGTGGGTTTCGGTATAGGCGATGCACGCCTCGCGGGACTGCGGCCCGTAGACCACCTGCCAGCCCGCCGGTACGACGGCAAACTCTGGCCACAGGCTGTATTGCTGTTGCTCGTTGGTGACGACCAGAAATGTCAGACGATCATCGTCAAACGGATTTACTTGTTCCTGACTCATTGTTATTACCTCATGTGATAAGGGGTGCCGCGCGTTATCGGATATGGCTGTGGTTTAACAACCAACGACATCCGTCCATCAACCCGCCACGCCAGCACAAGGTGTCATGCCCACCGGCATACACACGCTGGTAAACCTGATGCCCTGCAGCTATCAGCGCCTCATGCATCTGTTGATTGACGAAGGCGATATCTGCCTCACGCCGTCCCGCTTCCTGAAAAATCACCAGCGGCGATGCCGTCCGACCACCCTGCCGCACCTGGGTCACCAACACGCCGGGCTCCAGCGTCGCGTGCTGATCAAAATCGGTGATGAATTGCAGATTCGGCCACCAGAACGAGCCAGATTGCGTGAGTACGCGGCCAAAACGCTGCGGCCAGTGCAAACCGGCGTACAGCGCCGCCAGTCCGCCATAACTCTGCCCGGCTACGACGGTACGGTCCGGATCGTCACTAAACGGCGTCAGGCGCGCTGCCTGCGGCAGCAATTCCTGCTGTACCGCCAGCCAGAACGCGGCATCGCACGGCAGTTCCCGACAACGGGTTTCCCCATCAATCGCGTCAATAAATAACCAAACGGCGGGCGGAATATTGCCCTGTGCGGTTTCCGTATCCAGAGCATTAAACAGCGGTGTGTCGTCAGCCCACCGCTGCCCATCCAGAATGAGACAGAGCGGCCGTTGTGCCGGAGCGTCGCTCTCCCCGGTGGTGTACAGCCAAATGCGACGCTGGTTGCCAAGCTGCTCGCTCTGCCAGTCAAACACCGTCAGCCTGGCTGGGTCTGCGCCACTCGCTGTCCCTTGATCCACCGCACACCAGGCCTGCTGTGATGGCGCCCCCGGCATATGCGCCGCTGACAATTGCGCTCCCCACGGTCGGCTCAGGTTGAACGGGTCAGCCATCGCGCAGGGAAACAGCGAACACCACCACGCCCGCTGCTGATCATCACGCTGTTGTTCATCGTCGCTGAATGCCGGTGGCAGTTGCGCCGCCGCAATCGGGATCAGGGAATAACTGCCACGCCAGTCGTGTTCAATTACCATCGACCAATGCCAGACATCGGTGCCGGGCAGGCGCGCCAGGCTCTGCGGATCAGTACTGTGGTGATCGGTCACGCCGTTGATATCGGCATACACCCGTTGGATAGCGGAGTGATGCTCATCGCCGTTCGGGTCACGCCAGAGAAAGGTCATGCGAACCCGCTCGCTATCCTGCGTTTCCACCAGCGGCGTACCCACGCGGGCGATCTGTTGCCACCACGCGTCATCCCCGGCCTGGGGTGATGACAACAGCGTGGCGGCGAAACCTGACGGCTGTACTGCCGACATCAAAACCTCCTGGGTCAACCCTTTACGTTTCACTTACATTCAGTTAACAGAACTAATGTGTCGATTTGTGAATTTACATTTATTTAGACAACGAGAATAATATTGAGAAACATTTTCATTTGCAATAAGATGCAATTCCCAAAGTTTACTGGGATTTAAAAACTCGCCATCTGGTCACATATCGCTAAAAAACAAATTAACCACATGAATTCAAAGTTAATTCGATTTTTTAATGCAAAGAATGGCAAGGCCGGTGAGTACACAGCCTGACGCACATAAAAAATAAGGTCTTTTACAGGAGGGGATCTCTGATGCGTAGCACCAGGAAGAAACAATTAACAAAACTAAAGTCTTGGCAGAAAAATAAAAACGCCATGCCAGCCATGCTGGCTTCCACCTTGCTGGTGGCTGCGCATGCACAGGCAGCGGACACCACGACCAGTACCGATACCATGGTGGTGTCGGCAACCGCCGCTGAAAGCGTGACTGCACCGCTGAAAGGCATCGTGGCGAAGGAAAGTGCGTCCGGCACCAAAACCAGCACGCCGCTCATCAAAACCCCGCAATCCGTCACCGTGGTCACCCGCGACCAGATGGACGCACAAGCGGTTTCTTCCGTATCCGACGCTCTGAACTATTCCAGCGGCGTGGTCAGCAACTACCGCGGTTCGTCTAACCGCAACGATGAAGTGATTGCCCGTGGTTTCCGCTACGCGCCGAAATTCCTTGATGGCCTGAGCTATGGCCTGAGCGGCCAGGGTGCTGCGCTGGGGAAAATAGACCCCTGGTTACTGGAACGAGTAGAGCTAGTGCACGGTCCTGCCTCCGTCCTGTATGGACAGGTCAACCCCGGCGGGCTCATCAGCATGACCAGCAAACGCCCAACGGCAGAAGATATCCACAAAGTGGAATTCAGCGCGGGTAATCAGCATCTGGGTGAAGCGGCGTTTGATTTCGGCGGCGCACTCAATGACGATAAAACCCTGCTTTACCGCCTCAACGGTATCGCCAGCACCCGTGATGAATTCGTCAAGGATTACAAAGAGAAGCGCGTTGCTATCGCGCCAGCCATTACCTGGTTGCCGAACAGCGATACCAGCTTTACGCTGCTGACCAGTTACCAGAACGACCCTAAGGCCGGTTACCGCAACTTCCTGCCCAAGATAGGTACCGTGACCGAAGCCAGCGCAGGCTATATTCCGCGTGATCTGGACGTCAGCGACCCTAACTACAATCGTTCAAAACGCGAGCAGATCGGCATCGGTTATATTTTCGACCACTCCTTCAACGATAACGTCTCTTTCCAGCAAAACTTCCGCTATTCCCAGCTAAGAGAACGTTACAAGTATCTGGTGTATACCTGGAGTAACCCGGAGATCTCTGATACGTCGCTGTCCCGCCGTCAGGTGCGTGAAGAGCTGAACGCCGACGAAATCGGTCTGGATAACCAGATGAAGGTCAAGCTGGAAACCGGCGATGTCCAACACACTGTACTCAGTGGGGTGGATTACAAATGGCAGGATCGCGATTACAACTACTGGCGCAACAGCGGTTCGGGATACAACTTTGACTGGGCGAACCCCAGCTACGGTGGTTCTTATCTGGTCAGCGACAGCCAGCTCTCGTTGAACCAGTCTTACAAGAAAAAACTCGATCAGGTCGGCGTTTATCTGCAAGACCAGATGGAATGGAATCAGTGGAACCTGCTGCTGTCCGGTCGCCATGACTGGAGCCAAATACGCACGCAAGACCACACCACCAGTACCTCAACACAGCAAGACGACAGTAAATTCACGGGTCGTACTGGCCTGCTCTACGCGTTCGATAACGGTATTTCGCCGTATGTCAGCTACAGCACCTCGTTTGAACCCAACCTGGACTCCGGCGCCCCCGGCACGCCTGCGTTTAAACCGACCACCGGTGAACAATCCGAGGTGGGTATCAAATTCCAGCCTAAAGGCAGCAATACCCTGCTGACCTTATCGCTGTTTGATATCACGCAGAAAAACATCACCTCGTACAACAGCGTGACCCAGTACAACGAACAGATCGGCAAAGTGAAATCCAAAGGCGCGGAAGCGGAAGTGCACACGCAACTGACGCCGGAAATCAGCCTGATGGCGGCCTACACCTATACCGATGCGGTCACCAAAGACAGCTACACCGCCAGCCAGGTGAACAAAACGCCATCGGCGATTCCGCGTCACTCCGCGTCCACCTGGGGCAGCTACAGCTTCCAGAACGGCCCGCTGCGTGGTGTCACGCTGGGTACCGGGGTGCGTTATGTCGGCTCAAGCTACGGCGATAACGCCGAGAGCTTCAAAGTCCCGGCTTATACCCTGTACGACGCGATGGCGCGCTACGAGTTAGGTTCGCTCTCTTCGCAGTTGAAAGGCACAACGGTGCAACTGAACGTCAACAACCTGACCGACAAGCGCTATGTGGCGTCATGCGGTGGCGATACTGCCTGCTTCTACGGCAGCGGGCGTACTGTCGTCGCGACGGTCAGCTACAGCTGGTAATACGCGGCAGGGCGGGTTTTCCCGCCCTGCGGTGACGCCTGCGCGCCACCATTTTGTTCCACTCTCGACATAAGGATACCCCCCGTGTCAACGCTCGCAGCTACCTCTTCATCGCTGGATGTCCGCACGCTTCAGCACGATGATTTTCTGTTTCTGTCTCCCGACAACAGCCTGCATGCCCGTGGATGTTACGCCGCCTTGTCGACGGCCGTGGCAGGGGGCGAGCACCTCCAGGGCGATGTTCAGCAGCAGGTCAGCGCCCTGTTTGCCCGCGCCCGGCAGGATGGTATCGCCCGGCCGCTGCTGGTGGGCGCTATCCCGTTTGACAAACGCCAGCCTGCACGACTGTTTGTGCCGCAACAGTCGCACTGGTTCTCACGGGACACCCTACAACACGATATTCTGCCCTCTACGCCAATAAGCGCACGCCAGATACGTGAAGTACCGGGACACGATGCGTTTTGCCAGATGGTCAGCGCAGGCGTTGAGGCCACCCGTAACGGCGATTTGAATAAAATCGTGCTGTCTCGCCTGCTGGATATCGACACCGAACAACCGCTGGACTCAATCCGCCTGTTGCGACAACTCAACCAGCAAAACCCCTGGAGCTACAACTTCCACGTACCGCTGGAACAAGGTGCACTGCTGGGTGCTAGCCCGGAACTGCTACTGCATAAGCAGGGTAACCAGATTGTGTCCCAGCCGCTGGCCGGTTCCGCCCGCCGTAGCGACGACCCGGTGGAAGATCAGCGCCTGCGCCGTACGCTACTGGCCTCCGCGAAAGATCGCCACGAACACCGACTGGTCACCGATGATATTCGTCGGGTACTGGCAGCACGTTGTCGGACACTGAGCATTCCGGACACCCCCGAGCTGCTGAGCACACCGGTGCTGTGGCATCTGGCGACCCGTGTTCAGGGTGAAGTGTTGAACGCCCAGGAAAACGCCCTGTCGATTGCCTGCCTGCTACACCCCACCCCGGCGCTGTGCGGCGTACCGTTTGAAGCGGCTCGGGACCGTATCGCTCAACTGGAACCGTTCAACCGTGGGCTATTCGGCGGTATCGTCGGCTGGTGCGACGATGAAGGCAACGGCCAGTGGGTGGTAACCATTCGCTGTGGCGAGGTACGGCAAAACCGGGTACGGCTGTTTGCCGGTGCAGGCATCGTACCAGACTCTCAGCCCGTGTCTGAATGGCACGAAACCGGCGTTAAATTGAGCACCATGCTGCGTGCATTTGGTCTTCGTCAGGATCAGGAGTGTGCAGCATGATGGTTGAATTCACCCGCTGGCCGCCCGAGCTGGAGCAGCGTTATCGCGAGCGGGGCTACTGGCTGGATCTCCCGCTGGGCGACATCCTCACCCGTCATGCTGATAATGACGCCATCGCCCTGATCGATGGCGAACGCACGCTCAGCTACCGCCAGATGAACCAACTGGTGGCGCAATTAGCTGGCTCACTGCAACGCCAGGGCATCACCCCAGGGCAAACGGCGCTGGTACAACTAGGCAATATCGCCGAGTTCTACCTGACGTACTTCGCGCTGCTGCGTGCCGGTATCGTGCCGGTCAACGCCCTGTTCAGCCATCAGCGCAGCGAGCTGTGCGCCTATGCCGACCAGATTGCGCCAACGCTGCTGATAGCCGATCGCAGCCACGCATTGTTTGCCAGCGATGATTTTATCAACGAACTACGCCAACGCTGCCCCACGTTACAGCACGTTCTGCTGCGTGGTGATGGCGACACGTCTCAGGATTTGTCACAGTTGCTGCTGGAAGCGGAAGCCTTCGCACCAGCAACCCCGACACCCGCCGATCAGGTGGCATTCTTCCAGCTTTCCGGCGGTAGCACCGGCACCCCGAAACTGATTCCTCGTACCCACAACGATTACTACTACAGCATCCGCGGCAGCGTGGAGATTTGCCGGGTTGACGCACATACCCGTTTCCTGTGCGCCCTGCCCGCCGCCCACAACTACCCGCTCAGTTCGCCGGGCGCACTGGGTGTGTTTTATGCCGGGGGCACGGTCGTGCTGGCAAGCGACCCCAGCCCAGCCTGCTGTTTCCCGTTGATTGCGCAGCACCGCATCACCCTCACCGCGCTGGTCCCCCCAGCTGTCACACTGTGGCTGGAAGCGGTGGCGTTATCCGGCGATCGCCACGCGCTGGCAAGCCTGCGCGTACTGCAGGTCGGTGGTGCTCGGTTAAGCGAATCGCTGGCACGGCGCATACCAACAGAGCTGGGTTGCCAGTTACAGCAAGTGTTCGGCATGGCCGAAGGGCTGGTGAATTACACCCGGCTGGACGATGACGATGTCCACTGCTTTACCACGCAGGGCTGCCCGATCAGCGACGATGACGAGGTCTGGGTAGCCGATGCCGACGGCAACCCATTGCCGCACGGTACACCGGGCCGTCTGATGACGCGTGGCCCCTACACCTTCCGTGGTTACTACCGCAGCCCGGCCTACAACCGCCAGGTGTTCAACGCGCAAGGGTTCTACTGCTCCGGCGATGTGGTGATCCAACAGGCCGATGGCTACCTGCAAGTGGTCGGGCGTGAAAAAGACCAGATCAACCGTGGCGGGGAAAAGATTGCCGCTGAAGAGATCGAAAACCTGCTGCTTCGCCACCCCGCCGTGATCAACGCCGCGCTGGTGGCGGTGCCCGACCCGATGATGGGTGAGAAAAGCTGCGCTTTTCTGGTCACCCGCGAGCCACTCAAAGCGGTGACATTACGTCGCCACCTGCGTGAACAGGGTATCGCCGACTACAAATTACCGGACCGATTTGAACAACTGCCCACCCTGCCGGAAACCGCAGTGGGCAAAGTCGATAAACAGCGGCTACGCCAGCTGGCGCAACAGCACGTCGCAACGGCCGCTGCAGGAGAATAAATCATGGCTATTCCAAAACTGAACGCCTACCCACTTCCCAGCGCAGAGCACCTGCCAGTCAATAAGGTGAACTGGCCGGTTGACGCCTCTCGCGCGGCCTTGCTGATTCATGACATGCAAAACTACTTCCTCAATTTCTGGGGAGAAAACAGCCCGCTGACCGAACAGTTGATCGCCAACGTCGCACGCCTTCGACAGGCATGCCGTCAGCAGGGTATCCCGGTGTTTTATACCGCCCAGCCCAATCAGCAAAGCGACGCTGACCGGGCGCTGCTCAACGACATGTGGGGACCGGGACTCAATCGCCACCCGGAACAACAGCGCATCGCCGCCGCCCTGACGCCGGAAGACAGCGATACCGTGCTGGTGAAATGGCGCTACAGCGCCTTCCACCGTTCTGATCTGGAACAGCGCTTGAAATCATCCGGCCGTGACCAGTTGATTATCTGTGGGGTATACGCGCATATCGGTTGCCTGACGACCGCTACCGATGCGTTTATGCGTGACATCAAACCGTTCATGGTAGCCGATGCGCTGGCAGATTTTTCCCAGGAAGAACACCTGATGGCACTGCGTTATACCGCCGGTCGCTGCGGCCGGGTGCTGACCTGCGAACAACTGCTGGATGCGCTCACGCCACATACGGACGACGGCCTGACGCGCCTGCGCGCCGAACTGCTGCCGTTGCTGGATGACGATGACGACATCGGCGACGACGACAACCTGCTGGATTATGGGTTGGATTCAGTACGCATCATGTCGCTGGTTACCCGCTGGCGTCAGCAAGGGCATGACCTAGACTTCGTGGCATTAGTGAAAAAGCCTACGTTGCGTCACTGGCATCAGTTGCTCAGCCAGCGTCAGGCGGAGGAAGCATGAGCGTCGCGCTGGATTTCAGCGGTAAGCAGGTGTGGGTAACCGGTGCCGGACGCGGCATCGGTTATGACATCGCCTGCCGTTTTACCGAGGCGGGGGCGACCGTCACCGGGTTTGACCGTGCCTTTTCCTCAGACGATTTGCCGTTTCACGCCATCGAGCTGGATGTCAGCGATGCAGCGGCTGTTGCTGCCACCTGTGCCAGACAACTGGCACAGACGCCGCATCTGGATGTGCTGATTAACGGTGCCGGGATCCTGCGAATGGGCCACACCGAAACGCTCAGTCAGCAAGACTGGCAGGATTGCCTAAACGTCAACGCTGGCGGTGCGTTTCATCTGTTTCAGGCCGTGCTCCCACAATTTCAGCGGCAACGCCGCGGTGCTATCGTGTCTATCGGCTCCAACGCCGCGCATGTGCCGCGCGTCGGCATGGCCGCCTATTGCGCTTCCAAGGCGGCCTTACGCAGCCTGTGCCTGACCGTCGGTCTCGAATTGGCGCCGTATGGCGTGCGCTGCAATCTGGTCTCACCCGGCTCCACCGATACCCCGATGCAGCGCAGCCTGTGGCACGCCCCCGATGCAGAACAACACACCATTACCGGTTTTCCGGAACAGTTCAAACTGGGCATTCCGCTCGGCAAAATCGCCCGTCCGCGCGACATTACCGACACAGTGCTGTTTCTGGCGTCTGATTTGGCAGGCCACGTGACGTTACAGGATGTGGTCATCGACGGTGGTGCTACGCTGGGCGCATGACCCCGGCACGGGCTCTTGATGGAAAACAGGAGAAACACACCTTGATCTGGAAACGCGTCACCACGCTGGACATGCTCAACCAGATGAGTGAAGACTGCATGTTGTCGCATCTGGGGATCCGTTTTGTCCACATGACGGACAACAGTCTGGAAGCGCTGATGCCGGTAGACGCCCGCACCCGACAGCCATTTGGCCTGTTGCATGGCGGTGCTTCGGTGGTGCTGGCCGAATCTCTCGGCTCAGTGGCGGGCTGGCTGTGCACCGAACCAGGTGCCAGCGTGGTCGGCGTAGAAATTAACGCCAGTCATCTACGGGCGGTGATACAAGGAGAGGTACGGGGAATCTGCCAGCCACTGCATCTGGGCCGCCAGACACAAGTCTGGCAGGTAGAAATAGTGGACGAACGCCAGCGGCGCTGCTGCATTGCCCGGCTAACCACCGCGGTGATTCAACCGTAGCGGTCGTAAATACGTAGAGTCGTAAAAAAGGAGGCCGATGGCCTCCTGGGGAGTTTTATTCCGCCAATACCGGGTAATCGGTATAGCCTTCCGCCCCCGCACCATAGATCGTGCTGCCGTTGAGTTCATTCAGCGGTGCACCGCGACGCAGGCGCTCAACCAGATCCGGGTTGGCGATATACATTCTCCCAAACGACACCGCATCCGCCTCGCCATCCGCTAACAATTGTTCGGCCGTGTCACGGGTCAGGCCATCATTGGCGATCACTACGCCACGGAAGGTTTTACGGATCAGCGGCAGAATACGCTGTGGGGTATCCAACGCTTCACGCACAAAGATGAAGGCCAGTTCACGACTGTCCAGTTGTTCTGCTACATAGCCGAACAGCGCTTGCGGATCGGCGTCCTGCATAGAATGGGTGTTAGACATGGTATTCAGGTGCACGCCGACCCGATCCGCTGGCCAGACGGTCAACACAGCATCGACGGTTTCCAACAGGAAACGCGCCCGATTGGCAATCGAGCCGCCGTACTGATCGGTGCGCTGGTTTGAGCCATCATGCAGAAATTGATCGAACAGGTAACCATTGGCCGCATGGATTTCCACCCCATCAAACCCAGCGCGTTTGGCGTTTTCCGCCGCCTGACGAAAGTCTTCAACAATCCCTGGGATTTCATCCGTTTCCAGCGCGCGTGGCACCACATAGGGTTTGTATGGGCGAATCGTCGCCACATGCCCCTCTGCCGCAATGGCGCTGGGAGCCACCGGTAACTCGCCGTCCAGATAGACGGGGTCTGAAATGCGACCCACATGCCACATCTGCAACACCATTTTGCCGCCTGCCGCGTGGACCGCCGCATTGATGCGACGCCAGCCTTCAATGTGTTCCTCCGACCAGATGCCTGGGGTATTGGGGTAACCGACACCCTGTGGGGTAACGGCGGTCGCCTCCGTCAGGATCATCCCGGCACTGGCACGCTGAACGTAATACTCCTGCGACAGCGCGCTTGGGATACGCTGATCAAAAGCACGCATGCGGGTCAGCGGTGCCATGACAATACGGTTTTCAGCCTGAATAGCACCAATATGAATAGGATCAAACAAACCTGACATAGCGTTTTCCTTATTTGTTGGCGGTCGATACGGGCAATTACGCCCCGCCGCCTCATGTTGTTAGCGAACAGCAATGTGATAGCAGAACGATCATCCGATAGCCGAATACCCAATAATAACGATCAGTAAAAACGATCAGTAAAAATGACGTTATTGGTAACGGCTCAGGACAAGGGATATACCTTATTGCAGGAACAGCCGCCATACCATTCGGTGCTAATGACGACGCATCAGGTTATATACACGCTGAGTACGCCAGGTGGCGGGCGAAGAATCCACTGGGTTAACACAGGGTGTATTGGCCCATCGGGCGACAGGCCAATATATACCCGTCATACTTCAAGTTGCAGGTGTGTTGGCTGCGTTCATTCACCCGAATCACTTACCTGAGTAAGCTCATCGGGATTCACTCACTTGCCGCCTTCCTGCAACTCGAATTATTTGGGGTATAGATCAGATAAGCAAACCAACGCGTTGGTAGCCTATCAATGACGAAGATAGGTAAGGATAACCACACAGCACACCGGCCTGTGTGTGAACCGCCGTATCAACCGGCAGGCGACAGGTGCTCACCAAACGCCGCCAGACGTTGCAGCCCATACTCCCATTTACCAAACCCAGCTTCAGCATTGATATGCCCGCCTTCGCCCACATCCACCAGGCTACTTCCCCAGACTTTCGCCCAGTACTCAGCACGGGAAAAGGTCATCAGCGGGTCGTTGTGGCTGGCAAATGCCAGGCTGGGTACCGCCAGTTGCTCGGGTAGAATTCGGTCTTCAATCTCAAAACGCATGGGTTCTGCAGGTGCCACCAGCATCACACCGGCAATCCCTTCCATGCCCTGCTGGACCACATGGCAGGCAGCCAGCGCGCCAAAACTGTGGCCTATCAGCACCGCAGGGCGATCACAGGTCGCCAGTTCGCGGCGGATAGCCAACACCCAGCGATCCAGATCTGCCTGATACCATTCTTTCTGACGGATACGCCGCCAGAAGGGAAACCGGCGTTCCCAGTAGCTCTGCCAGTGGTCTTCGTCACTGTCACGTAATCCCGGCACCAGCACCATCGTTAAGCGCGAGTCGAGCTCTCTCAGCCGCTGGTCTACTTCTGTTGTCTGCATCAGGTTCTGTGTCTCCCTGTTGATTGTCCGTCAGGATGACACAGACAGCATTGACGACTTCGCCATCCTTACATCCTTTCCATTACAATCTGATAACAATATCAGTACCGGCTTACAGCCTACCACGGGATTCCTGATTTGTATCCTGATTCAGTACAGCAATTTACATGCTGGCCCGATTCACCAAAAAAACGATTTTTTCTTTTTATGTCTGGCACTTGCCGCCATATAACCTGCTGGCTTACCCCGTCTGACGAGAGAATGTCCATTCACTGGGACTGGCGATACGACGATCATCGTCACTATTGAGGACAACTGAGCACGTCAATGAGCCGACGTTAAACATTCCTCTTGAATTTCGCCCCTGACCCGGCGTAGATTAGCGCCGATTCCCTCATCTGCCCGCCCAGGCGGCAGTGACTGGGGATCGTCTTAATACAGGCGGCTCCTGAAGCTAAACGCACAATCGGAATTATTGCTGGCGTAGGAATTATTGCTAGCGTAATAGTGCTGGAGAAAAATCAGTGAAGTACTTATTCATGGGCGTTTCGTTTATTTTATTTTTATGGGTAGGCACTTTTTTACTGATGCTGGAATAACCCTGACGGTTTTTCCTCATCCACTTCAACAGAAGGCTCCTGTTGAAGCGACAACAAAAAATTATTATCAGTACACGAAAGACGAATAAACGACAGGCTGGCAGCCATTCTGCCAGCCTGTTTCTTTTAGGCGTACAGCGAAAAAAGACCGGCCGCAAGACGGTATCCGGCTCGTTAGTGACTCCAGCCGCCAAGCACATTCAACACCAGACCGATTGCGCCACTCACCGCCAGCCAGGGGCCGAACGCCAGCGGTTGCTGCATATTGATTCGCCGGATGCGCCGCCACAACAGTGTTGCCACCAGCCCGGTTAACGACGCGATCAGCACCAGATTAGGGAGCGCCTGCCAGCCAAGCCAGGCTCCCAGCGCAGCCAACAGTTTGAAGTCACCGTACCCCAACGCCTCACGTCCACTCAACAGGCGAAATCCCCAGTAAATCAGCCACAGCGACAGGTACCCCGCCATGGCACCGATAACCGCCTGTTCAAGCGGTACAAACGTATCGGCCAGATTGAACAACAACCCGCACCATAATAGCGGCAATGTCATCACATCCGGTAATAATTGGGTTCGCGCGTCAATCACTGCCAGCGCCAGCAACATGCTAATACACAGCAGTGCCCCCAGCAGCGCCATCCCCGGTTGCCAGAGTAAACCGGCCAGCAAAAAAGCGCCCCCTGACAGCAATTCAATCAGCGGATAACGCCAGGATACCTCGCCACCGCAACAGTGGGCGCGCCCACGCAGCCATAACCAGCTCAGCACTGGGATATTGTCACGCACACGTAAGCGTTGATGGCAGTGTGGGCAGGAAGACGGCGGCCAGCACAGATCATAGCGAGAAGGCGGCGCACCAACGGGCAACCCCAGGTGGAAACGCGCCTCCTGCTGCCAGCGCCGCTCCAGCATGACAGGTAACCGATGGATAACCACGTTGAGGAAACTGCCGATGACCAGCCCCAGCACTAACAGCATCCCCAGCCAGATACGTGGGCTAGTATTGGCGAAGGCGACCAGATCCATGTTGTTCTCCTATTCCCTGATGGCCGGTATGCTGACACACGCTACTGGCGCCGCCTAGACAGTTGGACGCCGGACATCATTTTTTGCGCACTAACACGCAGAACGGCTGACTCGGGGATTGAACCGTTACAGTACCCACTCCAGTTACAATACCCGCTCCAGCGACAAACGGGTCACTTCCACGATGCCAGGACTGTTGGGTACTGCGGTCACATCCATCCCTTGGGTAATCACACCGTTTTTCTGCTCCAGTTCAGCCAGCCAGTGCAGCAGGTTATTGAAGTCGCTACGGGCCAACGTTACCGATACCTGCGACTCCTGCGGCTGCATACGCAGTACGGTAATGCCGAAACGGGCGGCGCTTTGCGGCACCAGCACCGTCAGGCTGATGTCACGACCGGCGATTTGTCGCCGTGCGCCTTCCGGCGGCGGTAACCGTGGCGCTTGTTGTTGCATCCAACGCACGGTCTGACGCTCACGATCGATAGTCATCTGCCATTGTCGCGCACTCTCCTGCCAGGGTGACCAGATCAGGTAATACAGCAGGCAAAGTACCACCAAACCGCCACACGCCAGCATCATCATCCGCTCACGCTGGCTCATTATCTGCCAGCGACGACGTAATTCATTCATGGCTGACTCCTCAGGGTTAACTGGCCTTCAACATGATCTTTTTCCTGCTTCATTTCCCCCGGCGGGATCTGGAAATACGCCTGAGCCTGCTGACGGAACTGCTCCATCTGCGCATAGGACGTGGCACGCAGGCTGAGCCGTAACTCATCGCGGCTCCGATCGTACGACAACGACTGCAACGACACGCCGTCATTCTGCGCCACCAGTTGCTGCAACCGGTTCATCTGCTCGGTCAAGGCAAAGCCGCTGCCCCCCGTGCGTACCTCCTGCAAATGGCGTTGCATCTGCGCACGCGGGTTAACCACCTGTTTTTCATCCGGGAACAATTTGCGGTATACCCGCACGCTTTCCTGACGCCAGTAGTCCGCCTGGCGATACAATTGATAATGGGTCCAGACAGATTCGCCCAACACCAGCAGCAACCAGGCAGACAAGGCAATCAGCACATTGCGCCACGGCAACAACGCCTGTTTCCAGGGCTTCACCGGCGCATACTCCCCCTGCCGCAAATCCATACTCATTGGCAAGGCCGCTTGTGCTGCCAGTGTCAGTAAATCGGTTACCGGTTGTGGTTGCCAGGTGAGTGCCGACGCTGGTACCGGGCTGTAGCAGTGTACGGCAGGTAATGGCTGAAAGCTGGACAGCAACGATTGATACCAGCTTTCCTCCGCAGCCATGCCAACACCGGTATCCTGACGAAATAACCACAGATTCTGGTGGCTAATGGCGCTCCAGGCACTATCGGCACGCGGCAATGCCATCACATCCGGCATGATGGTTTCTAGCGGCACGCCCAGCGCTTCGCACAGCGTCAGCCACGCCTGCAAACGTGACTTTTGCACCACCGCCACCGTCGCGGTATCCCCTTGCATGTCCATAACGGCAAAATGCAACTGGTCAATATCGCTTGCTACCTGCTCTTCCAACATAAATGGAATCGCCTGTAACAGTTGCCGACGCGACTGGCGTGGTAGTGACAGGTTATGCAGCGTCACATCCGTGGACGGCACCAGCGCCCGTACTGACATGACCGGATAATCCACCAACGCCGACTGGAGGTTCTCCAGCGTGCCCATACCTCTGGATAACGCCTGGTGGCGGCTGACAGACCAGATAAGCCACTCCAGACTGCCGGAGGCCTCTGTCGGTAACCGCAAAATCAGTTGTTGTTTGCCGCTGATATTTTCGGCCTTATTCATGGGTTCACCGTCCTATATCCCCCGTACTGACGCTGTACTACCTCAGTCTGTTTACCACGGTGAAACAGGCTGCGTTGATAGAATTCACTGTCGTCCACCCGTATCTGAATGTCGGCAAAAAACCAGTCGCTCTTTATCACCAGCGCCTGGCGAGCGCCAGTCTTACCATTTCCCGACAGGGTCAGCATCCCCATAAAATCATTAAGATTGCGCCACCCTTGCGGTGGCCGCTGCTGCAATATGCGCTCAGCGATATCCCGATTGATTTCGCCCATGAATAACGCCGATAGCAGCGGCGCGCTGTCTGGTGTCAGCGTATTCACATTGATAGCCAGCTTATCCACCGGCAAAACGCAGACATAAGGCAATAACCGGCGATATAACCCCGCATCCACCCCCATGACCGCCCGCAGCTCTGAAACATCCGCCATACGCTGATTACCGGGATGAAAATTGACATAGCTGTCGTCTTCCGCCCCGTTCATCAGCGGCTCGCTATCCTCATCGATCCAATCGCGCACCGCATCGGTAATATGTTCCGCCTGCTTAGGCTCTTCCCCCAACACAATCAATAGCTGGCGAAAAACCCGCGCGGCATAAGGCCCTTGCTCAGGGTTACCGTTGTTGGCGGACGAGGACTGGCTGCTGCTATTGTTGCTGCTATTACTCGCGCTGGCGGAGCTACCGCTATTGCTGCTACTGCTGCTGTTACTCGTGTTGCTGCTATTCGTATCGTTGCCGGATGTGCCTGTAGCTAATGTTTTTTTCGCTGGACTCAACGCATTCAGATTAAGACAAGCCTGACCATCCTGTACCTGTGCACGAATTTCACTGCCGTCAGACATTATCTGGTGGTCCACCTTAGACCAGGGCTGGCCGATAAAGGTACTTTGGGGTGAGGCCTTCGCATCACGCTGTAACACACTGGAAATCAGCGCCTCCGCGCCCAGGGCATACCAGCGGGCCTGAGAACGGTTGAGTAAATTGCTGGTACGTTGCCAGGCTTTGCCGCTGCGCTCCGTAATCGACGCGGCGATAGTAACCATCAATGCCAGCATCAACATTACGATCAGCAGGGCGACACCACGTTGACGACGGCTCATGAATCCCCCCCGCTGTTATCATCCGGGGCGGCCTGCTGGTTCTGCTGGCCATCGGTATTGTCCTGCGACTGTTGTTCCTGACTGCTCACGTTCTTATCGTCGTCGCGGTTATCGCCGTTTTGCCCTGCCTTATTTTGACTTTGCGTCGCCACGTAGCGCGGCGTCACCATAAACACGCGGGTAATGTCGCCGTAATCCCGCAGGGTCACGACGATGGCGATACCTCGCGGCAGATGAGTCGTATCATCCCAGCGATCCTGCCAGCCATCCTTGCCGAAAAAGCGCAAGACGAAACCGCTCACACCGGTTAACACCGCCCGTATCGCCGGTTCCTGCGTCGACAGTGGTTCGGAGGAATCATAAAACAACCGCTCCAGCGTATCGCCGCGCAGCCGGTATCCGACCCGCTGTAGTTCCGAACGCGGCATAATGCCCAGCGGATTGAGCCAACCATTGCGGATGAAGCTAACCGCCCAGTCGGCGCTGCCTAATTGATAACGCTCAGTGTAAAACCCCAGTTCATAGCCTTGGCTACGGCGAGGAACGATTTGTGAAAAATCTCGCTCCATCAGGGAAAAGCCCCGTTGCAGTTCTGCCAGTCGGGCTTCTTTGCGCGCTGACGTCTCGTCGTTACGCATCACGCCATTCATCACCTGCGAGGCAGCCAGACTCAACGCCGCGAAAATCGCCAGCGCCAGCATCATTTCCAGCAAGGTAAAGCCGCTCTCTGGCCGTTTCACTCTTTCTGGACGTTTCACTGCGCAGGGTCTCCCGGCTGAACCTGATAACTGCGCAATACGGCATCGGCAGCCCGGCTGTCACGATCATGGCGCACTTCAACATCGATGGCGCGTACCTGCGGATCCGCCGTGGCTACCCCTTGAATGCGCCAAAACCACTGTGAACCGGCAAAAGTAACCTCCCCCGTCACCCATTGGGTTTGCGGCCACTGTTTTTCCAACCGCATCACCGCCTGTTGGTTTTCCGCAATCCAGAGCGCAAACGTCTTCTCTTCCAGACGCCCCAGGCTATTTGCCTGCTGCGCAGTTGTTTTCAGCACCGTCAACCCCGCCAGCGCGAAAATAACCAACGCCACCATCACTTCGAGCAACGTCATTCCCTGCTGTTTCATCCCTTAGCGCTCCGCTTCCGACGACGTATGTAGCTGACCGTTGGTATCGACCTGTAGCCAGGCAGAGTCATTACCGTTACGCAACGTCAGACGAAAAGGCGTCACTTCGCCGCCCGGCAGAATCAGGATATGCGGGTCGCCATTGCCCGGCGAAAAACCGGCACCGCCGCCCGCCGCCACTGTCTGCGTAGACAGTTCAATTTGAAAGCTAGCCGGTAGTTCGCTGGGTGAAGACAGGCGGTACGGCTGCCACGGTACCCAGACATAGCGCAGACGTTGTTGATCTTCGGGCGAATTCTCCACGACCTGACGCTGCAACAGTGCGTATTGCCAGCGGTGAGGTTGCAGATAAATCCCCAGAATATGGTCATTCATCTGACTGTCCTCCACCGCGTATTGCAGTTGTGCTTTAAAGCGGGCTATCTGCCAGCCGCTGTCCTGCTGCTTGGGCGCAGGGATCGCCATCATGACCAGTGTGGCGGCAATACCGGCCAGCAATACCACCAGCATGATTTCCAGCAGCGTGAATCCCCGCTGGCGCACAATCAGGGGTTCCCGTTGCCGTTGTTACCGTTATTGTGCGCACCATTGCCGACATTCCAGTTGCCAATGTCGTCATCGGTATCCGGCATGCCATCCGGGCCGTAGGAGAACACGTCTATCTTACCGTGACGGCCAGGGCTGACCAGTTGGTATTCCGCGCCCCATGGGTCTTGTGGTAAACGGCGAATATACCCATCCTGCGGATAGTTTCGAGGTTCCGGCGGCGTAGTCGGCTTTTTCACCAACGCCCCCAGCCCTTGTTCAGTTGTCGGGTAACGACTGTTATCCAGTTTGTACATGTCCAGCGCGCTCTCCAGCGCCACTATGTCGCTGACGGCTTTCTGCTTGTCGGCTTTTTCTTTGTTGCCCATCAGGTTAGGGACAACCAGACTGGCCAGTACGCCAAGAATGACGATGACCACCATGATTTCCAACAGGGTAAAACCTCGCTGACGTCGTTCCATCTCTTTGTTACCTCATTAACGTATCAATCTTCGCTACATACTCATTAGGGTATTCAGTTGCAAAATCGGCTGGAGGATAGCCAGCACGATGAACAGCACAATGCCCGCCATACTCACCACCAGCAGCGGCTCAAACAGCCCCAGCGCCAATGTCATCTGGGCGCTGAATTCGCGATCCTGGTTATCCGCGGCACGAGTCAGCATGCCGTCGAGTTCACCGCTGCGTTCACCGCTGGCGATCATGTGGCGCATCATCGGTGGGAACAGCGATGTCTGCTCCAACGCTTTGTGCAGGCTCACGCCTTCACGTACGGCGTCGGTCGCCTGCCCCAGCCGAAAACGGGCATAATCGTTGGTCAGGACATCACCGCTGATACGCATCGCCTGCAATAGCGGCACGGCGCTGGAATTCAAAATACTTAATGTGCGGGCGTAGCGGGCGGTGTTAAGACCACGGGCAACCCGCCCAATGACAGGCAAAAACAGTAAACGCCGGTGGAACGCCAGACGATGCTTCTCATGGCGCAGCAATACGCGCAGCCCCATGACAGCCAGTATCAGCAATAGCACCACCCACGGCCCATACGTTCTCACCGCGTCGCTGACGCTCATCAGTAAACGGGTTGATAACGGTAGCGTCTGTTTCATGTGAATAAACTGCTCGACCACTTTAGGTACCACGGCAGACAACAGGATAGACACCACCGAAATCGCCACCAGGGTCAACACACAGGGATAAATCATCGCCTGCTGAATACGGCTACGCATCTGTTGACGCTGCTCGGTGTAATCCGCCAGTCGATTTAACACCGCATCCAGATGGCCCGAGGCTTCGCCCGCTGCCACCATGGCGCAGTACAACCGTTCAAAGCTGCCGGGGAAGTTCCCCATCGCTTCAGCCAATGAATGCCCTTCCACCACTTTGGCGCGCACCGCCGCCATCAGGGCGCTGAGCTTCGGTTTTTCACTCTGTTTCGCCACCGCGTCGAGTGCTTCTTCAAGCGGTAACGCCGCCGCGACCAGCGTCGCCAATTGCCGGGTCAGCAACGCCAGATCGCTGGCGCTAATACGGTGGGAACGGCGCAGCGACAGAGAAAAACCGCTGCGGGGAGCGGCTTCGCCGCGCTGCTCCTCAATTTTGACCGGCACCAGCCCTTTCTCACGCAGCAACTGGCGTGCGTGACGCGCAGAGTCCGCCTCCTGCATGCCCTGACTTCTCTTTCCCTGGGCGTTTAATGCCTGATACTGGAACAGCGCCATGTCATTCCTCTTTCGTTACACGCACCACTTCTTCCCAGGTGGTGATGCCCGCCAGCACTTTATCCATCCCATCCTGACGAATCGTGATTCGCTCATCGCCCAGCATCCGGGCAATCCCCAATTCACTTTCGCCGCGATGGATCGCCGTGCGCACCGTATCATCAATCAGCAACAGCTCATGGATACCGGTACGACCGCGATAACCACTGTAGCTACACTTCTCGCAACCACCGGGATGGTACAGCGTGGTTCCCACCGCCAGCCCGGTCTGTTTTGCCTGTTCCTCATCGACGTTATACGGCTGACGGCATGACGGGCAGAGTGTGCGCACCAGCCGCTGCGCCAGCACGCCCAGTAACGACGTTGACAGCAGAAACGGTTCGATCCCCATATCCTGCAAGCGGGACAACGCCCCCAGCGCGCTATTGGTATGCAAGGTGGATAACACCAGATGACCGGTTAGTGACGCTTGCACCGCAATTTGTGCCGTTTCACCGTCACGAATTTCCCCCACCAGCACCACGTCCGGGTCCTGACGCAAAATAGCGCGCAAACCACGGGCGAACGTCATATCAACCTTGGGGTTCACCTGAGTCTGACCAATGCCTTCCAGTTCATATTCAATCGGGTCTTCCACCGTCATGATGTTGCGTTCGGCAGAGTTGAGTCGGCTCAAGGCGGCATACAGGGTGGTACTTTTTCCCGAGCCGGTAGGGCCGGTAACCAGAATGATGCCGTGTGGACGGTGGATCAGCGTATCCAACTGGCGACGGTTGTGCTCGGCCATCCCCAACGTTTCCAGATCCAGTCGGACGCTGTTTTTATCGAGCAAACGCAGCACCACGCGCTCGCCATAGTTAGAAGGCAGGGTCGAGACACGCACATCAATGGCACGGCCGCCAATACGCAATGCCATACGGCCATCCTGCGGGACGCGCTTTTCGGCAATATCCAGCTTGGCCATGACTTTGATACGCGATACCAGTAATGACGCCAGTTGGCGTTGCGGGCGCAAAATCTCCCGCAACACACCATCAATACGAAAGCGGATCAGCAGGTGGCGCTCAAAGGTTTCGATGTGAATATCCGACGCCTTGTGTTTGATGGCCTCCGTGAGCATGGCGTTGATCAACCGAATAATCGGTGCGTCGTCGTCGGCATCGAGTAAGTCATCGCTGTCCGGCAACTCTTCGGCCAACGTGTAGAAATCGATATCGTTACCGATGTCTTCCATCAGGCGTCGCGCTTCTTCAGAATCGCGCTGATAACGCATAACCAGTTGCCGCTCAAACTCTTCCGGACTGACCTGGCTCACTGCCAACGCCACCCCGGCGACCCGGCGAGCTTCCAGTAACGCCAGTGCTGAGGTGCCGGGTACACAAACCGCCTCTGCGACGGTTGCCGACTCATCTTGCAGCAACAGAATTTGCTGTGACCGGGCAAACGCAAACGGCAGTACAGGTCGTAATTCAGACGTGTGGGCGGGCTGAGCGCTCATCGCCCCTCCGGCTGATAAAACGCGGCGATAGATGACTGCACCTGTCGGAAGGTGTAGGTGTTGCCACCGGGTAAACGCACCGTGTTGCTATCCAGCACACTGCTGCCTTCACCACGTTGCTGCTGCTGTTCGTTGTTAAAGCTGCGGTATTTGCTGATCGACGCATCCTGGAATTGTTTCGGGTCGCGGATGATAGTCGGTCGTAAAAACAGCATCAGATTGCGTTTTTTCACACTCTGGCTCTTCGAACGGAACAGATTGCCCAGCACCGGAATATCCCCCAACAACGGCACTTTGCTGTTGTTTTCATCAGTCGATTTATCGAGCAGGCCCCCTACGACCACCGTTTCGCCATTACTGACCATGACCGCGTTATTCACCGTTCGGGTATTAAAGGTGACCCCCAGTGAACTGTTGGCGCTGCTATTGCTGTCTGCCACGCTGGAGACTTCCTGCTCAATTTGCAGCAACACCGAATCGCCTTCGTTGATCTGCGGTTTGACACGCAGTTTGATACCGACGGTCTTACGTTCCACGGTATTAAAAATGTTGTTTCCTGAACCAACCGTGGTTTGCGACCCAGTCAATACCGGCACTTCCTGACCGACATTGAAGGTCGCTTCCATGTTATCCAGCGTCACAATGCTTGGCGTCGCCAGCACATCGTTTTTACTGTCGCTGGACAATGCAGTCATCAGCATCGACCAGTTACCACGATAGAAACCGGCGGTAATACCGTTGAAGCTACCGAGTGCGCTGGCATAGGCCGTGGTCAGGGTTCCATCTTTACGGAACTGATCGGTGCCGATCACCGCCGTTGAAATCGGTATGCCGGTATTGGTGAATTGGGTCATCCCGGCGCGATTATTGGCCCACTGGATCCCCAGGTTCAATCCGTCGGCATCCTGAATCTCAGCGATGATCGCCTCTACCAGTACCTGAGGCCGACGAATATCCAATTGGTTAATCACCTGTTCCAGGTCTCGCATGATATCGGGCGGCGCGGTGATGATCAGTGAGTTGGTCTGATCATGGGCACGCACCGTCACCTCTTTGCCCTGAATCATGATCGTGCGACCACCAGAACTGTTGGTTGAACCAAACGCAGAACCAAACCCCATACTGGAGCTGGATGAAGACGACGACGAAGAGGAAGATGACGAATTGGAGGAATTATTAGACGAACTGAGAGTACCGTTGCTGTTGGTGCTGCTGCCTGAACGCGAAGAAGACGAATTGGGCGACGATGAATTACGGTTGCCGCTGGTTCCGTTACCGGCCAGCACTTCGATCAGATCTAACGCCTTAGCGTACTTGAGGTAGATAACTTTGGTGCCACCCTGCACCACCTGCTTGCGATCCAGTTGTCGGATCATCTCTACCGCGCGCTGACGGGCATTCTCTTCACCACTGACCACCACCGAGTTGGTACGGCTATCTGCCACCACATTCGCCAACATGGTGCTGGGTAACGAATTTTTCTCATCCGTTTTGTTGAGATCGTTCACCAGTTTGGCTACATCGTCCGCTGATGCGTAGGTCAACGGCACGGTGATCATTTCACGATCGCCGGTTTTATCCACGGTATTGACGATATCCACCAACCGTTTGATAACCGCCGCACGTCCGGTCATCAGCAGTACGTTGGAAGGTTCATAATGCACCACCGTACCGGCACCGGCGTTATCGTTAAGTTGACGCAGTAATGGCGCCAAATCGCGGGCGGCCACATTATTGAGCGGTACCACACGGGTTACCAGTTCATCACCCACCCCGGGCTGTTCGTTATTCGCCAGCGGAATGGACGACGATTTGGCATCTTTAGAACGGATGACTTTCAACACGCCGTTATCCATCGGCACGACAGAAAAACCATAAACATCCAGTACACTGAGGAAAAACTGGTAGTACTGATCTTCGTTCATCATGTCATAACTGCGCACACTGATCGTGCCACGCACCGTTGGGTCAATAATCACCGTTTTGTTCAGGTTCTTACTGACCGTATTGATGAACTCCTGAATATCGGTTCCTTTAAAACTGGCTGAAAATTCAGCGGCCCAGCCACACGGCGAGCCAAGCAGGAGAACGGTTAGCCCCAGCCACCCCAAGCTTTTTTTTATCCCTTTGCCAAGCACGTTACTCGTCTCCCCCAAATTCCATATAAATATCCTGACGCTGCCCATCCCGCTCAATCGTCAGGGTAAAGTTATGCACATCGGCCATACGTTCCATGGCCTTTTTAGCCTGCTCTTCATCACGCAAATCCAATCCATTCAGGGCAACTGCCATATCGTTATCCTGAAGTCCGACACGGTAGAACGAGTCACTCTTCGGTCCGGGATTCAACCGGTATCCTTGCAGTTTGTTACTATTCATCACCGGAGAGAACGACACGTAATCACTCATGGCGGTGGAAGCACGCTGCTGAAGCTGCTCATTCACCTGCGCACCGGGTACACCGTCCGCACCGCTCTCCTCCTGACCATACAACCCCAGCACCTCATAACGTCCCTGGTACTGCAACACCACTTTATCCGGCTGGATTGACACGATTTTGGCGTTATAGCCGGGGACCTCTTCATTAACACCGCGACTAAACTGCTCATTGTCTTTGCTAATGATGGCGATCGAGCGGGACGCATCGTCGCCTGCCATCACGCCAGTCAGCGAAAGATTCAGCGTAGAGGGCGGAAGATTGCTCATTTGCGACGCATCCAATGCGCCCGAGCGATTTTTTTCAGGAGAAACGCCGAACAGCGTGAAGTCATTCAGGGTAACAGGCTGCTGCCGGGCTTGAGCCGGGGTGATCTGCACACTGGCAACCGGCGTATTCTCCGGCAAACCAATGCGCCAGAAAATCATCGCCAGTTGCTGACAAAAGAGCAGCATCAACAGATAAAACAAAATCCGTCTGATAGCAGACGGAGATAACGGTGGCAGTGTCGAGATATTCATCTGCAAACATTATCCCTATGTGTTCGCCGATTATCCTTGCCACGTTCGTAAACGTGGAATAAGGGCCATACAGCGCCATGTTTAACGGCATGGCACCCATTTGAAATGGATGCTACTTCTGAAAAACAGCGCTTCTGCGTTGGTTGTCGTTTTAATACCTGCAGGCCAGATATCACCGATACAGGTAATGATATGTGTTCAAACTGGTTTGCCGGAAAGGCGACACGCCCACATGATGACATTCATGCTTTATGACATTCATGTTTTGCGCATTTTTTTCGCGTTTTTCGTCATCACACCGTGCTTATGCGACACCTGTCTACAGTCATGTTGCTGGCTGACAGGCATCCTGTTTCCTGTTATGCCAGGCGAGTGACACGCCGTACCGTCATGCCGGGTCGCGCTAAAACCTTCAACAATATAACCCAGGTTAATGACAAGACAATCCTCCAGTCAGCAACCATTTTCCTACCCTGTTCCAGTCACTACTCGATATCATTGGTCATACAAGTATTACCGAAGTTTCTTAAACACGTAGAAATATTCTGTCTTGTAAAAGAATCGTATTTTATTGACATACTCATTTCATGTCGTGACTAAGATTGCTGACTGATACAAAAATACAATTTTCCTGCAGAAGATGACTTTTATCGCCAATGACGTCTCGTCTGTTATCTAAAAAAACGATCGTCTAAGAGATATATCTTCCGCTAAGCAGTTGATGAACCACCCTATTGCCCCCCGGCTTGCTCCCTGCCATCAGGCCATCCCAAAATACGTCGGATTATTTAATCACCTGACGTCATTTAGGTTTCCTATACTGTATCCGCTGCCTGTGATTCTTTTATGTACAAAAAAAGAAACAACACAAACATGATAGTAAAACGCCGTTTCATTAAAACATATTCCTGCTTTTTTTTTGCGACCAGCCTCAAATTTTTACCGGCATTAATGAGCAGCGTAATAGAATGTTGTTGAAATGGCATTCAGGTCACATAACTGGGATGAAGCGTTGATTATTCCTTTTCATTCCCGGGAAAATAAGGCATCCACATTCCTGCCAAGGTCTGTCAGACGGATTCACAAAAGAGCGTCAGGCTGCATAACCGTTGAGGTAAGACGTGAAAAATACACCGGAAGTAACATCATCGACCCAGGCCACATCGACCCAAACAGGCTACCGTATTCCCGGTTATTTGCTGGTGGTTTACGCGCTGCTGCTGTTCACGCTGGGGTGGTTTGGTCATCTGCACTGGGCGGACATTCACTCGCCAGCAACACCCATCGCAGCGATCGCCGCTTCGCCAGCGCCTTCACCGGTTCTTGCAACGCCTCCCCATGACAAGCCGACCGAGGCTACCGCGTCGCTTCCGACACAGACAGCCGTGAATCATCAGGACACCTCGGCTGAACCGACAGATACCGCAGGAGAAGCGAAAGCACAAAAATCGCCAGCCCATTGGCAAACCGCTCAACCCGGCGAATTACCCTCTATCGCCTTCAGCGCCCACGTCTATACTTCTGACCCAGACAAACGCAGCGTCACCCTGAACGGAGAGCGTTATCGGGAAGGCGACAGCCCGTATCCTGGGCTGATTATCGAGCAAATTGAACAGGATATGGTGATCTTCAGCTTCGATGGCGAGCCGTTTATTCTGGATTCATTACAGGATTGGCCGGGCGGAAAACCAGGGAGCGACGCCGGAGAAGACGCGATGCCGAAAACAACGTCGAAACCGGAAAAAACCATCAGAACCACGAAAAAATAATGCAGCAACTGCACGTCAGGCAGTTGCTTGCCTCATCAGCGGACGGTGCGCATAGTGTCAAGGAATGGCGTCATCGTGCGATTGAACGACGAGCACTGTGTGGCTTTAGGCGTACCGTCTTTCAGCAGCCCTTGATACAGGTTTTCACTCAGTTGCGGCAAGGTTTGATAGCGGGTCGTATCCCAGCCTTTTTGCGCCGCCACCTTCATTGCCGTTTTCAGAATCACGCTGTCATCCGGCAAATCGCTACGCTCACACTGCACACGCAGGTATTTACTGGCCGCCACCAATGATGCCAGTTGGCTGACTTGTTCATTAACCGACAGACTGGTTGTGCTGCGAGACGCCGTGTTTTTCACCGGCGCGGACGTTTGACAGGCCGCCAGACTCAGACAACAGACACCGAAAAGCACCACTTTTAACGAAGATACATGCATGACTCAACTCGTCTTATTGATTAAGTTCCATCTCTGGGATGCCCGACATGGGCATCCACCTAGCAAACCATTATCCCTTTGTCGCCACAAGCGGCGACAAAGGACGGCGTGATCAAACCATCAGAAAAATATTTCTGCAAGCCTGGCCGACAGGCTTATCCTCCTTTCTTATTGCCGGACAACGCGTTAGCGGCAGGCAATATGCCATCGGCACGGAACATGGCTTTGATGCCACGCACCGCCTGACGAATACGGTCCTGATTTTCGATCAAGGCAAAACGCACGTGCGTGTCGCCGTAATCACCGAACCCGATACCGGGAGAGACACACACTTTCGCCTCTGCCAGTAGTCGCTTGGCGAACTCCAGCGATCCTAAATGTGCGTAAGCATCCGGGATTTTCGCCCAGACATACATTGAGGCTTTCGGCTCATCCACCATCCAACCCGCTTCATGCAGACCACGCACAAGCACATTGCGGCGCTGACGATACTGCTCGGCAATATCGCGCACACATTGCTGATCGCCTTCCAACGCGGCGATTGCCGCCACCTGTAACGGCGTGAACGTGCCATAGTCGTGATAACTCTTGATTCGCGCCAGTGCACTCACCAGCTCCGGGTTACCCACCATGAAACCGATACGCCAGCCTGCCATGTTGTAGCTTTTTGATAGCGTAAAGAACTCTACCGCTATCTCTTTGGCTCCGGGAACCTGCATGATCGACGGTGCTTTCCAGCCATCGTAAACGATATCGGCATACGCCAGATCGTGTACCACCAGCACCCCATACTGTTTGGCCAACGCCACAACCCGCTCAAAGAAATCCAGCTCGACACACTGCGCCGTCGGGTTAGACGGAAAACCTAAAATCATCATTTTAGGTTTAGGAATACTTTCACGAATTGCACGCTCCAGCTCGTTGAAGAAATCGATACCCTCGATCAACGGCACTGAGCGAACCTGCGCACCGGCAATAACCGCACCATAAATATGAATCGGATAACTGGGGTTCGGCACCAGCACGGTGTCACCGTGATCCAGTGTCGCCAGCATCAAATGCGCCAGACCTTCTTTGGAACCGATTGTGACTATCGCTTCACTTTCGGGATCAATCTCGACCTGATAACGCTCGGCATACCAGTTGGAAATCGCCCGACGCAACCGCGGGATACCACGTGATGTGGAATAACCGTGGGTATCTTCGCGCTGGGCCACCGTGCACAGTTTCTCAACAATATGCGGTGGCGTGGGGCCATCTGGATTGCCCATACTGAAATCAATAATGTCCTCGCCGCGACGACGCGCAGCCATTTTCAATTCAGCTGTAATATTAAAAACGTAAGGCGGGAGACGATCGATGCGCGCAAAATGGCGCTGAGAAGTAAATTCAGCCATAGAATCCTCAGGATAACGTGAGCGCCCGGACCGTCCGAGCGACGCCTGGCCCGTGAGAAGGGCCGTTACTCACTCTATCCCAGTTAACCTATGCTGTCGATAGCAGCAGATAATTATTTTTTTCCCGGCACAGGAGTGGTTTATCCGGCGATGTTACCGCCTACAACCGTTCAGCAATAACCGTTCAACAACAACCGTTCAACACCCCCCATTTCTACGATAATTATCACTGGCAAAGATGGGACGCACCAACGCCATCCGACACCAACAGTATATCTTTTTCCTATGAAAGACTGCCGCAACGCACTTTCACCCGGTCAGGGAAATCAGTATCTTTATGCGCGGTTACGACGCGCGACAATCTTTGCTCCTGATGCCTCTGACTGCCGCTGGCAGAACTGCCCGTCCGATTCCTGAAATTTTCCCACACGCCTGAAGCTGTCGTGTCTCCAGTACGGCAATACGGCGTTATGACATGATTGATTTTGCCCGACACCATTAAGGAGTGTTGTCATGCAGCGTATGGTTTATGTTGATGGTCAGTATCTGCCGGAATCCCAGGCCACCATTTCGGTGTTCGATCGCGGCTTTCTGTTTGCTGATGCGGTATATGAAGTGACATCGGTTATTAACGGCGGACTGGTCGACCTGGACGCACACCTGATGCGACTACAGCGTTCCTGTCGTGAGCTTTCCCTGTCACTGCCCGTGTCGAATGATGACCTGAAAACCATCCACCAACAGTTAATTGAGCGAAATCACCTACAGGAAGGTTCGATTTACCTTCAGCTCAGCCGTGGCAATGGTGGTGATCGCGATTTCTACTTTCCATCGGCGGATGTCAAACCAACGCTGGTGTTATTCAGCCAGGCTCGCCCCATTATTGCCCACCCCAAAGCGGAAACCGGGCTCTCGGTGGTGACCTGCCCGGATATTCGCTGGCATCGCCGCGACATTAAAACCGTCAGTTTACTGGCAGCCTGTATGGCTAAAGAGTATGCACATGCCCATCAGGCAGATGATGCCCTGCTCGTCGAAAACGGCTTCGTCACCGAAGGCACCTCCTGCAACTGTTACATCGTGCTGGATGACAATACCGTGGTCACTCGTCCGTTGAGTCACGATATCCTGCACGGTATTACTCGCCAGTCACTGCTTGCGCTGGCAGAGCAGCAGCAGATCAAGGTAGAAGAACGGCCATTCACACCGGAAGAAGCCTGGCAGGCGCGGGAAATTTTTATCACCTCAGCCACGTCCTTCGTGTTACCGGTGGTGAACATCGATGGTCGGCAGGTTGGCGACGGCAAGCCAGGGCCTGTCACTCGCCGCCTGCGTGACATCTACATCGCGATGGCGCACGCCCAAACCCGTTAACAGCCCCCTATTCGTCTGACAAACCGGCCCCCTACTGAAGCGGGGAACCGGTTTGTCACGATGACAACAAGGCGACGATGGTGCGATACCGTCTCTCTATTATTTTCCTGACTGTTTTCCTGCCGCTCGCCGCTTTACTGTCTGGGTAACGGTAACGCTTCTGTTTGTAACGAGGAAATATCCACGTTGCTTTCCAGTACCATTTTTTGCGGCACGGCCAGTGGAATATTTTCGGTTCTCAGGCGCTTGATGATGTCGAACAACAGGTCACTCTTAGCTGACGATACCATGCGTGGACTACCAACATACCCGGTGACACTGAGTACCATACCGTTTGGCGTCAACTGGCTAAACATCACAGATGGTGCCGGGGTGTCCAGAATTTTTTCATGTTCGTGGTAGGCCTCCAGCAGAATATTCCTGACCATTTCCGGATCGATATCCAGCGGGAAAGTGAGTGCCAGCGTTGCCACGCCGTGTGGATTACCCATCGTAATATTGCGTACATTCTGCGAAATAAACTGGGAGTTAGGCACAATCACGGTGGAACGATCTCCCAACTGAATTTCCGTCGCACGCACATTAATACGTCGAATGTCCCCTTCAACGCCACTGATGTTGACCAAATCCCCCACTTTAACCGGCCGCTCCGTCAGCAGGATCAACCCGGAAATAAAGTTCTTCACGATTTCCTGCAAACCAAACCCGATACCGACAGACAGGGCACTGACAATCCAAGCCAGCTTGCTCCATTCGATGCCAAGCGTCGCCAGCGTCAGCAGAATAATCAGGATGTAGCCGATATTGGAATACAACGTCACCAGTGAGGCCTTGATACCGGCTTCCAGCATCGTTTTCGGGAAAAAATCATGCTCCAGCCAACGGCGAGACACGCGCAGGCTATAAATACCAATCACCAGCAAGATAATGGCATTGACCAGGTGGGCAGGTACGATGCTGATAGACTCCAGGCCTTTGCCGCCCCAGATTTCAACGACTTTTTGCACCAGTTCAACCGGTGTCGTGGAGCCAAAGGTGCCATTCATCAATGCCACAATCGCCATCAAAATCAGCATGACTTTCAACCCGGCTGACAAAATAGTCGCGGCCTGATCCAGATGGCGATCGTCCAGATTCAGTGTTCGCTTAATCTGTCGGCCACAGGCGAATGCGGGTGAAAACACGCTCTCGCACACATCTTCCACAAAGATCGTTGTCAGATACAACAGCGATAACACCATGCCAACCCAGACCAGTTCATACGTCAGGAAGCGAGCCAGCGAAATATAGCCAATCAACAGCGACACCAGCACCGCCAGCGTCGTTAACAACACAGCCAGATGAATCAATCCTGCCAGCGTAGAGCGAGCTTCTGGCGTTTCGCCAGCCTCTACCATACGCCGCCGAATCTGATCGCTGCGTAAGGCAATGGCTCCAAACGCCAGCGCCAGAAACAGTGACGACAGGCCGTTGCCTACGACCGTCACTCCCACAGAAATACCGCTAACGGTGTTAATCTGCTCAATCACACCAAAAATAACGATAAAGCTGGTGGCAATAATCGAGAATGGCTCCATCGCCTTCGCCACCGGGTTAGCCATCGCCGGTAATCGCCACGATGGGCGTTTATTGGAAAGAAAAGCCCGTCCGAGCGCGGAAATCATCGAGCAGAACACAACCAGCCGCACCAATCCTTCCAGGAATCCTTCAGCACGATCGGTCACATCGCCATGACGGGTGAACACATAATCCACCAACAGAATGGCCAGCCCCATCGTCAGCACCGTGGAAAACACCACTGCGATAGCCAGGAAACTGCGTCTCAGGCGGCCTTCCGGCAAAAGATGAATCCCCGCCCGCGCCAGATATTTCTCCAGCAGCTTTCGACCGACCGTACCCAGCGCTATCGCCAGAAACAGGAAAAATGCCGAACCATAACGCCACTCAGGTTGCCAGGCGGCGCTAAACGCCTCGCCCAGGTCATCTCTCAAGTCGGATAAACGCTCCACGTCTTCCTGCAGCGGCTTGATAATGGGTGACCAAAACCGGCTGCCCAGAATACTGCCGGAATTGAGCGCCAGCTGACTTTTCAGCACATTGCGACGTAATGCCAGAATCTGCGTCGACAGGTTCTCAGCACCCGTTTTTATCGACTGAACCTGATTGGCCTGTGTATCCAGCTTTTGTTTTTGTTGATTAAGCGAAGTGCGTTTACGCGTCACCTCCGCCGTTTCACTCACCGCGGCCTGTGGCGCAGGCGCAGGCCCTAATACGTCCAGTTGGGCCTGTAGCTGCGCACGCATCGGTGCAATGACACCCGCGAGCTTATCCGCACTGGCCACCAATTCCAGCGTGGTATCGTTGAGCGCGTTGAGCTTAGCGTCAGTGGTCGTGCCGGAGACCTGTTGTTTGATACCATCGAGCTGTTTTTGCAACTTCACCAGTTCGGTATCCACATTCACTTTTTCTACGGCATCCCCTTGCCCATCCGATACCGGGTCTGTCGCCGCCATACTCACTGAACTGAAGGCAAACAACGCCATCAGCAGCATCACTCCGTAAACCCCGAATAACCTTTTACGCATACACTCAATGTACCCTTGATACTGTCGTCAGCCGGTACAGCACACCCCATACCGGCTGCCTATAAAATAAAAACCCACGTCACTCTGCAGGCAGGTGGCTACTAACTTACTCAGCAATGAAGGTAAAACTCAAACAGATATCGCCGAAACTGCTCAACGTGCGAGACCGCTTCCGATATGCTGACGTGATTTGCAACAATAACAAGGAATAATGCAACAGTTGTTCAGGGATTCGCCGACCGACCCGAATAGCGCGCCAATTCATTGACTCATCAGTGATGCCCGGTATAATCCAGCCCACATCGCCAAGCGACTGTATCCCATCAAGGCGCCCTTAGCTCAGTTGGATAGAGCAACGGCCTTCTAAGCCGTAGGTCACAGGTTCGAATCCTGTAGGGCGTACCATTTTCAAGTAAACAGACGTCAACCGACGTCTGTTTTTATGCCTAAAATTCAATGTATTGGCTGAATTTAGCGCGTCGCTATTCTACTGAACTCTACTCGTATCAACCTACATCAAGTAGTATTTGTTGGTATATGTGATGGTATCACCTTGTTCGATAAAATCTTGTACCAACAGCCAGCATGGGGGCCTCAAATGGCATTAACCGATGTGAAGGTAAGAAGTGCAAAGCCAATGGACAAGCCTTATAAGCTTACTGATGGGGAAGGGATGCATCTGATGGTCCATCCCAATGGGTCTAAATACTGGCGATTGCAGTATCGTTTCGATGGTAAACAAAAGATGTTAGCACTCGGTGTTTACCCGGAAATCTCATTGTCCGAGGCCCGGCAGCGCAGAGATGAAGCAAAACGGCAAGTGACTAATTCCATTGATCCCAGTGAAAAGAAAAAGGTAGAGAAGCAGGCTCGTAAAGTCGCTGTAGAAAATACGTTCAAATCTGTTGCACTGGAATGGCATGAATATAAGCGACCCAATTGGTCAAAGGGATATGCCGAAGATCTGATGGAGGCGTTTGAGAACGATATTTTTCCTGATATCGGCAAACGACCAATAGCAGAGATTGAACCGTTAGAGGCTCTCACCACGCTACGCAAACTTGAAAAGCGTGGCGTACTCGATAAATTGAGGAAGGTTCGTCAGGCCTGCAAACAGGTTTGCACTTATGCCATCGTTACGGGTAGAGCAAAAACCAACCCTTTTGCCGAACTTGCCAGCGCCCTGACTACGGCGAAATCAACTCACTATCCTCATCTTCTGGCTGATCAGTTGCCAGCTTTCTTGAAAGCTTTAGAAGCTTATTCTGGTAGCCCTATAACACGCCTTGCGACGCGCATTTTGATGCTAACAGGGGTTCGTACCATTGAACTTCGTCTGGCTGAATGGAAAGAGTTTGATTTTGACAAGCGAGTTTGGGAGGTTCCAGTCGAAAGGATGAAGATGCGACGACCTCACTTGGTGCCTTTATCTGATCAGGTTATAGAGGCACTGCGTGAACTCCAGATGATAACTGGCAGGTATAATCTGGTTTTTCCTGGTCGTAACGACATTACTAAACCAATAAGTGAAGCCAGCATAAATCAGGTACTAAAACGGATTGGTTATCATGGAAAAGCTACTGGACATGGGTTCAGGCATACGATGAGTACGATTCTTCATGAGGAAGGATTTAACACGGCGTGGATTGAACTTCAGCTCGCGCATGTGGATAAAAATACTATTCGTGGGACTTATAACCATGCACAACATTTAGAGAACAGGAGAGGGATGCTGCAGTGGTATGCTGATTATCTAGAATCATTAACAAACGGCTCTTCGTTACCTCGCAGAAAAGAGGCGTAGAAGAAAAGGAACCTGCGCAAAAATTGTGCAGGCTTTCTTTTTTATATTTTTCTGCAAAAAAACGCTTTCCCGCTGGTTAAACATTAAAAAATATATTATTACACTTATCAAGTGTAATATAGAATTGACACGGATGATCTCGGTGTTTCCAAGCCGTTGCCAATACTGATGCTGATATTCAACTAGTATCTGGTTAGCTTCATATACCAATCGTTATTGAAGCTGTCTGGCGCTGACTGGCTGATGAAGGGATTGGGCTGGCTATTTTTGTTACTGAAAATACAGATACTTTATATCTTGGAAGAAAATTAAAAGTTATGTTATCACAAGTCACTCTAGTAAAGCGCAATGTATTAATTAAGGTAATCAGGTTTGCTATGAGCTATTAACGGTCAGAAATTAAAGGCATATCAACAATTGCCATATTTTAATAAACAGGGAGAAGCTCATCTTTGATAGTTGATAGGGAGCAATCACTCCCTATATAACTGTCTATTATTATTCTATTGCCTGTAAATAAATATCAGGGTATGTAGAAAGCGCTTGATGTACTTTTTGAGTCGCTTCATCAGCTAAAACCTGATGCGCATCTTGTTCTAGGGCATCAAATGTTCGGGCGACCACAACATCGGGGGCTGTTTTGGGCACATCAAACCCACTGGTTAGATCGGTATCAATAAAACCCACATGGAGACCAAGAACCTGTGTTTTTTGCTGCTCTAGTTCCTGTCGTAATGCATTAGTTACTGACCATGCGGCAGATTTTGTGACAGAATACGTTGCCAGTATGGGGCTTGTTATCCAACTGGCTATGGATAGCACATTAATAATTCCACCGCCACCATTAGCAGCTAATGTCGGTGCTAACGCTTGTGATAATCTAATTGGTCCGTATACGTTAGTTTCCATTTGGTGACGAAGAATTTCTTCTGCATTATCACTTAGGATTCCACCGATCTGAGCAATGCCCGTGTAAGTATCCCGGTAAACCGAACCATTCACTTTTAGAGATCTTCCGACATACTGATTATGTCCCGTTGAGGAGATCGCCATGCGTAAAGCCCGATTCACCGAACACCAGATCATTGCCGTTCTGAAGTCCGTCGAAGCCGGACGTACCGTTAAGGATGTCTGCCGTGAAGCCGGTATTTCTGAAGCCAGCTATTACAACTGGAAAGCGAAGTTTGGCGGTATGGAAGCCTCTGATATCAAAAAGATGAAAGAGCTGGAGGACGAAAACCGGCGTCTGAAACAGATGTTTGCCGATCTGAGCCTTGAGAATCGGGCATTAAAAGACGTCATCGAAAAAAAGCTTTAAAACCAGCGATAAAGCGTGAGCTCGTCAGTTATCTGACCGCGCAGTTTACGATGAGCATACGCCAGGCATGCAGGACGTTATCGCTGAGCAGGACGGTATTTCGTTATCAGCCGGATACGCAACGTGATGAGCCGGTGATTATGGCACTGACCGCAGCAGCTGAACGCTATCCGCGATATGGATTTAAAAAGCTTTTTCAGGTGCTTCGCAGGCAGGGCAATATCTGGAACCATAAAAGAGTTCACCGGATTTACTGCCTGCTGAAACTGAATTTTCGCCGTAAGGGAAAGCAACGTCTGCCGGTGCGTAACCCCGCACCGCTGGTGACGCCGGAAGCACTTAACCAGAGCTGGTCGATAGATTTTATGCATGATGCGCTGGTCTGTGGCAGGCGCTTTCGGACCTTTAATGTGGTAGATGACTTTAACCGCGAGGCTCTCGCGATAGAAATCGACCTGAATATCCCGGCGCAGCAGGTAGTCAGAGTACTGGACAGGATCGTGGCAAACCGTGGTTATCCGCTGAAACTGCGGATGGACAATGGCCCAGAGCTAATATCACTGACTCTGGCGCAGTGGGCTGAAGAGCATGGCGTGATGCTGGAATTTATCAAACCGGGAAAACCCACGCAAAATGCCTTCATCGAACGTTTTAACCGGACATACCGGACAGAGATACTGGATTTTTATCTGTTCAGAACATTGAATGAAGCACGGGAAATCACAGAGCGCTGGCTGACGGAATACAACAGCGAGCGGCCTCATGAATCCCTGAATAACCTGACGCCGGAAGAATACCGGCTGATGACTGAAAAACCGGATATCTCAAAAAGTGCATGGAACTAAAACGGGTGTGCTTACACCCGCATTATTAATCAACAGAGTAACATCGCTATAATCTTTTGCTACACGCGAGATATCTTCTGGGTTGGTTACATCTAATTTGACGGGGATGACACCATCAAGCGTAATATTCTCTGGATTTCTTGCAGTTGCATAGACTTTGCGTGCACCTCGTTCCAGTGCTGCTTTTGCAAATGCTAAACCAAGCCCTCTGTTTGCTCCGGTAATTAATACGACTGCATTTTCAAGTTTCATCGATTTGCCTCTTAGTAGATAAAATATGATGGTCATCATATTTTTGATTGAAAAAACAGAGCTTATTCCGTCTGTTAAGTAGGTCTTTTAAGTAAACATACTCAGTAGGCGCTGTTTGCTGCTTGCTAGGTATGAGGTAATGTCTTCGCTGTTTGTCAGATTCCGTGCAAGTTGCAGCACGCCAACCAGGGCGCTTGTCAAAAAAAATGCATCTTCCCGCTTCAGTGTCTTGCTGCTTAGGTTGATTAAATTTTCGATAAAAGCGTCTATCGCTCTGCAGGCTTCTCTTTTTGCATCAACATTTTGCCGTAAAAATTCTGAACCTAATGCGGCAATTGGGCAGCCGGCCCCTAAACGATAGGCTTCAAGGTGGGATTCTGACAAATAAACATCGATATACGCAGCAATCCCCGTAACGCCTTGTTCAAGTTGATGCATGATTCCAAGTGCCATTGTATCTGCCCCTGAGCTTTGTGCATAAGCTAATGCCTCAGCCACAAGTGCATCACGGTTTGGAAAGTGCGCGTAAAAACCACCATGAGTTAACCCTGCTTGTTTCATGACATCGACAATTACTAGCGCATCAAAACCATCTCGTCTGATGATCTTTGATGCTGTCTCCAGAATGCGTTGCCTTGTTGCTTCTTTCTTAGTTAACGATCTCATAGTCGGTATGATGCTTTACGAAATATGATGATAATCATATTTTGCGGTTTAAATAAGTTCAAATCATTTTTTATGATTAAAGGTGGGCCTGGTTTCCTTAGTTGGCAAGACAAAAAATAATTATGTCATCAATTAACAAATGTCATAGAGTGACAGATTATCGATGTGGCAATGTACTCACTGGCTGCCTCAGGAATCGTACCCGTCTCATGAATAGATGCTTTTCCTGATGCTTAAATCAACATGGAAAACATTTATGAGCTTATCGACTTACCCACTTTTATATCAATGGATTAATGGACAAAAGCTGTCTGGAGAAGGGCGTCAGGTCAGTGCTGTAATCAACCCATTTGATGGCAGCGTACTTGGTGAAATGCCGCATGCGACGTCCAGCGACCTTCAGGATTCGCTTGAATCAAGTGAAAGGGCTTTCAAAGTGTGGCGTAAAGTACCTGCATGGCAACGCGCTGCAGTTATTGAAAAGGCGGTTTCGCTGTTGCACGAACGTGTAGATGCCCTGGCATATGCGTTGACGTTGGAAGTCGGCAAACCACTCTCTGAATCTCGCATGGAACTCAATTTAACATTTGAATCAATGAGCTGGTGTGCAGAAGAGGCCAAGCGTATTTATGGTCGCACATTGGAAGCACGTATTCCGAATGGTCGCGCGATTGTCTCACGCGAACCGATTGGTCCGGTTGCAGCGTTTGCACCCTGGAACGGACCGGCATTGTTGACTGGCCGTAAAATTGCCGCAGCACTTGCCGCAGGTTGCTCAATAATTATCAAGCCCTCAGAAGAAACGCCGGCAACTTGTTTGATGATTGCGGAGGCCTTTGCTGATGCCGGTCTACCTGCTGGCGTTTTGAATGTTGTGCTGGGCGAGCCAGCTTTTATCTCTGAAACGCTAATTAAATCGAAAATTATCCGCAAGGTATCGTTTACCGGCCCGGAAGCAGTGGGGAAACAGTTGGCTAAACTGGCAGTAGAGAATATCACCCCCATTACGATGGAGCTTGGCGGACATGCGCCGGTCATTGTCTGTGATGATGCAGATATTGATGCAACTGTGGCGGCTTCAGTGCAAAACAAATTTTTTAATGCGGGGGCAAGCTGTATTGCACCGACTCGTTTCTATGTGCAAAAAACTGTTTTTGAAGAATTTGTCACTAAATTCACCGCAGCGGCAAAAGCAATTCGAGTAGGGAATGGTCAGGATGAGTCAACGCAAATGGGACCGCTGGCTAATGCACGTCGCCTGAGTTCCATGCAACGCCTTATCAGTGATGCTGTAAATAAAGGAGCTAAACTGACGACTGGCGGCAAGCGTATCGGTGACTCAGGTCTGTTGTGGGAACCAACGGTGCTTGTTGATGTTCCGGAAACGGCCTTGATCATGAATGAAGAACCGTTTGGCCCGGTAGCAACTATCTGTCACTTCTCAGAACTGGATGAAGCGATTACCAGCGCTAATCGTTTGCCTTTCGGTCTGGGGGCGTATGCGTTTACTCGTAGCATGGCTCGCGCACATTTACTCGCCGATAACATTGAGAGTGGCATGGTTGGGATAAACACCTTCTATTTTGGTATGCCTGAAGGGCCATTTGGCGGCGTAAAACAAAGCGGCTACGGTAGTGAGAATGGGATCGAAGGTATCGATGCCTATTTGGTGACTAAATTCACGAATCATGCCTGAGCCTTATCCAACCTAATGTCAGAAAACCACTATGAGCAGGATTTTGAAAATGCAAAAAATTGATGCAAGTGTTTCCGGTCAATTCAGTATCGGCGGAGATATGACCATTAACCGATTGGGTTATGGTGCAATGCGTATTACCGGGCCGGGTTTTTATGGGGAGCCCGAAGATCGTGATGAAGCGCTGCGTGTCCTTAAACGTGCGCCAGAACTGGGTATTAATTTTATTGATACCGCTGATTGCTATGGTCCTTTTGTCAGCGAAGAATTAATTGCTGAGGCGCTTTATCCCTTCAAAAAAGACCTGATTATTGCGACTAAAGGTGGTCTTGTCCGTCCTGGGCTGACGGAAGGGCAGTGGCCAATTATTGGTGATCCGGCCTATCTTGGTCAGGCCGTTCGCATGAGTATACGTCGCTTGAAAGTTGAACGTATTGACTTGTGGCAGTTGCATCGGGTTGATCCAAAAGTTCCGGAGGCGGATCAGTTTGGTTTTATTAAAGATATGATTGATCAAGGTTTTATTCGTCATGCCGGTTTAAGCCAGGTAACAGTCGCTCAGATTAAAGAAGCTCAGAAATACTTCCCGGTCGCGACGGTTCAAAATATGTACAATCTGGTCACTCGGGATGATGAAGATGTGCTGGATTATTGTGAAGAGAATAACATCGGTTTCATTCCATGGTTCCCGCTCGCTTCAGGTGAGCTTGCCAAGCCAGGTGGTGTTGTCGATACGATAGCCAAAGCTAAAGGAGTGACGCCAAGCCAAATCGCACTCGCATGGATGCTTAAACGCAGCCCGGTAATGCTGCCAATTCCGGGGACGAGCAAGGTTGCCCATCTTGAAGAGAATGTTGCTGGTGCCAGTGTTGTGTTGAGCGATGAGGAGTTTGCACTGCTTGACAGAGCTTCACCGCGCCCTTAATCGCAGTGGGATCGCTGCTGATTCTTTTGTTGCAGTGTAATTATGTCGACGTCAACATGGCCAGCCTTTTAAGCTGGCCTTATTACTCTATAGAACCGAGATAATCATGAAAACATTCTTGAGTATTGGTACTGGGCCTGGCATTGGCCTTGCCACTGCGGATCGTTTTTCTACCGAAGATTTTAATATTGTACTCAGTTCTCGTAATCCTGAGCAGTTGGGAAAGTATGTGCGAAAATTTCAAAGTGAGGGACGAGTCAGCGCGGCGTTGGGAGTTGATGCCTCTGATCCCGTGCGTATCCAACAGTTGCTAACAAGAGTATTTCAACAGTACGGCTCTATCGATGTTCTGCACTACAATGCCGCATCGTTGCGAAAATCAAACATTGCAGAGCAGCCCACGAACACTTTTCTATCTGATCTCTCGGTCAACATTGTTGGAGCTATGGTTGCTATTCAGAGTGTTCTCCCCTTGATGCTGGCTCAGGGAAAAGGAACGATACTGCTGACTGGTGGCAGATTTGGCGTTATGCCTGCACCTGAATATATTTCTCTAAGTGTTGGTAAAGCAGGGATAAGATCGCTTGCAATAGGATTATTTGATGACTTAAAAAGACAAGGAATACATATTGGTACGGTCACTGCGTCGGCTTCAAATGGAACTGATACAGCTTGGAGCATGGGTGTTGCACAAGCATTTTGGCAACTATACTGTGCCCCTTATAATGACTGGGTTGCTGAAATTGCATACCCTTAACGTCGTTTTTGGATATGACAATTCAGTTGCTTGTGCAAAAAAGACATAACAGCTTTCCAGGGAATACCGATGGGTTTAAGAGAAAGAAAGAAAGATCAAACGCGTCGTCAGATATTGGAAGCGGCACTTGTATTGATTGGTCGCCAGGGGTTCGAAGACACTACCATTAATCAAATTGCAGCTGCCGTCGATATTTCGCCAAGAACTGTTTTGCGCTACTTTCCGACAAAGGAAGACGTGATCGTTAGCTGGGTTGAAGACGGCATGGCAATTTTCTTGTCTTGCCTTCATAAACGACCAACGGATGAACCGGCTCATTTAAGTCTTCTTGCATGTGCACGTGAACTTTTGAAATTGTATCAGGAACGCGCCGATTTTTATCTCACAATCGAGCGAGTGATTGCTTCATCATCTGGAATCAGTGCCCGTAAGCATGAGATGTCGGCGGCACTGGGAGAAAAAGTGTCTCAGGTTCTCTCTGGTCGAGCTGCTTTTTCAGAAACAACATCACTTGCCGTTGAACTTTATCCGGCAGTTATTTTTTCGATATTGAGGGTGGTCATCCGTTCATGGGTAGCTACGGATGGGCAGCGGCAGTTACTCAAACTGTTCGATGAAGCAGTGGAACTGATCAACTTTAAGCTATAGTCCTGGCAAGCAAACGCAGCACCAACTTCAATCAGCAAGGCCTGGTTGTGTTTTTCGTCAATCAAATTGGCGTAGACAAAGAACTCACAATGACCGTCAATGAAGCGGAATTTCGGTTCGGATATATAGGGTTAAATCCAACAAGTTTCACAAAAATAGCAGGCATGCAATCAGATAGGCTCTTAACACGCATGTAAATTTAAATAGAGTGGGTTTAGAGCTTATGGTATTGCTGTCGAAATACCAACGAAATGTTAACCTAAAGAAGATTTCCCTTTGATATAAGCAAGCTCTAGTTCCTCGGCACTAAGAACAAATTCCTGACTGTCAGTAAGTCGTTCAACCGCGAGGTCTATGAAGCGGCGAACTCGTGCAGGTTGGGCAGTACGGCTGCCATAATAGAGGAAAAGGCTGTGTATCTGACTCATGTGTTCAAGCAACAGGGGAACCAAACGACCTGCCCGAATGTGCGCCGCCGCCGTTGGCCCGGCGAGCTGACCGATGGCCTCTCCTGCTAGTACAACCCCCAGTTCTACCGTCTCATCATTGGTAGATATCGCCGGACGTACTAGCTGTTCCTGCATATTTTCTCCGACCTTCACATGCCATGGGATAACATGCCCGGTGCCTGCATGACGAAAGACGCTGCAACGGTGTATGCTGAGATCATTCAAAGTCAATGGAATACCATATTTGCGCAGATAGGTCGGGGATGCACAGATGATGAGCTGCAAGGGAAATAAGCGGCGCGCGATCAAACCATCTTGTGGTGAGACGCTAATCCGAAGCCCCACATCAACTCGCTCCTCAACCCAGTTGCCGATGCGGTCATCGAGCTGCACATCCGGTTGGACTTCCGGATAGAGTCGGCAGTATTCGTCCAATACATTCCCGATTATCATCTGACCGACCGACCGTGGTCCCACGATCCGCAATGCGCCTGCAAAGGCCTCACGGGTTTGTTTCGCCGCTGACAGGGCTTGCTGTAAACCGATCAAGGCGGGTTGTGCAGCCTCTAAAAAGCGTTGCCCCTCTTCAGTCAATGACATGCTTCGAGTTGTACGGTGGAACAAGCGCACACCCAAATAAGTCTCCAATTGTTTTAATGCCTTGCTGGCGGCCTGAGGAGAGATCTGTTGAGCCTCAGCCGCCTTGCTGAGACTGCCTAATTCCACCGTACTTACGAACGTTGTGATGGAACGCAATTCACTGATCATGATTTATCCTGGCAATTTACATTATTTAGTTGTAACTGATTCATCCGTTTACTGTCTAGTTCGATGTTTTATGCAGGCTTATAGTCACGGTATCGACAATCTTCCTGACATGAATGCATACAGAGAGACGAGCAATATGGACAACTTCAGTTTTTACAACCCAACCAGGATAGAATTTGGTGCTGGGAAGGAGCAGCTCATCGGCGAGATCATGGCCTCGCACGGCATCAAGAAGGTTCTACTGAGCTATGGTAGCGAACGCATTAAGGATAATGGTCTCTTCGTCACAGTCAGCGACAGCCTGAATAGACATGGCATCACGCTCATCGAATGCGGCGGCATCATCAGTAACCCGCTTATATCAAAAGTTCGTGACGCTATCACAGTAGCAAAAGAACAGAACGTCGATGCGATCCTCAGTGTCGGTGGTGGATCTGTGCTCGACAGTGCCAAAGCGATTGCCGCTGGGAGTCTCTATCAGGGGGATGTATGGGATCTGTTCATCGGAAAAGGCCAGATTGATGCGGCTCTACCAGTATTTGCAATCCTAACTCTGGCCGCCACCGGCAGTGAGATGAATAGCGGGGCCGTAGTCACCAACGACGACACGAAGGAGAAGTTTGCCATCAACTCAGTGCATATCTTCCCGAAGGTCTCCATCGTCAACCCGGCACTCATGCAGACAGTCTCTCGCGACTATTTGGTTTACTCGGCGGCTGACATCATCGCTCACTCTATAGAGGGTTACTTCACCGCTACGATACAACCCAAAATACAGTCACGCCTGGTTGAATCCGTTATTGCCACTGTACTGGAAACCACAGAGCAGTTGCTGGCAGATTCTGCCGATTATAATGCACGCGCCGAATTCGCGTGGGCTGCAACCCTGGCATTGAATGGCTTAACTTATGCGGGCACTTCAGGTTTTGGTTATCCCAACCACATGATCGAGCACGCTCTATCCGCCCTATTCAATGTGCCCCATGGTGCGGGCTTGTCGGTCATAATGCCTGCCTGGATGAAGTGGTTCCACAGCCAGAATACAGCTCAGTTCGAGCGCTTTGCTCAACATTTGTTCGGTTTGAACACTGCCGAAGAGGGCATTGCCGCCCTGGAGAAATGGTTTGACAAGATTGGTACGCCAACCCGCCTTTCCCAACTCGGTATCAAGGCGACAGATCTGCCCGCTATCCTCGATAACCTAGAGGGTAACGCACGCTGGTTTGGTCTGGCAGAGACTTACACTGAAGAGGTGCTGGCCACTATCCTCAGGCTGGCACTATAACACGTCACGGGGCTTTAGCCCCGTAGTGCGCGATATACACAATGACGGAGTGACACTATCTGGCGGAATGCCCCCTTCATTAACAAAAGAGCCGTTGGTTGAAGTCCAGGCTCCGCTCAACGATCAAGTTTTATTCGTCCTGTCTTGGTGCCAGCTACCGGGCCGCTTTATAGCAAATGCACGCCAGCGTGAATAAAACCTCTAATTGGGTCGGTTAATTTTCAGTCATAACAAGAGAATGATTATGGCAATACTGCAACAGATGATTATTTTTTCATTACTCATCATTGTTGGGGCTATCGCCCGGAAAAAACAAATTATCACCAAAGAAAATACGCCACAGCTAACGGCTCTGGTATTAAACATCACCATGCCAGCAATTATTCTTTCAGGTATCACAGGTAATGCACAGCATATAGCCGGACGTGAACTTGCTGAGGTATTTGTCGTCGTCGCAGCTACCATCACATTGCTGATCCTGAGCAGCAGAATTTTGGCGCGCGTACTCAATTATGGTCGTGAATATGAGGGCGTCATTATCGTCATGACAACTTTTACCAACATCTCCATGATGGGAGTGCCAATGATCTATTCGTTGTTCGGCACCGATGCCATGATTTACATGACAGCCTTCCTTTTGCCGTATAATGTTTTGTTCTTTTCCTTTGGCTATCGCTGGATGAGAGGTAAAAGCGCTCAACAATCAGGTGGCTATTGGCAGAAGCTACGGCAGTTCCTTAATCCAGGCATTGTCGCCTGTTTGCTGGCACTGCTTCTCTACCTTGCTCACATCCAGCTCCCCTACCTACTCGCGCAACCACTCCACCTTTTAGGTGCCGTCACCGGGCCAATGTCCATGATGTTGATTGGATCCTTCCTGCTGGATATGGACTGGCGCGAAGCGATTGGCGATAAGAAAATCTGGCTCTATACCTTTATCAAGATGGTTGTGATTCCCGTTGTTATCATGTTGATAATGAAGCAGTTCGTCGATAATCGTCTACTGTTGGGCGTACTGCTGGCCGCAGTGTCCACTCCCGCAGGGGCTGGGGTACCCTTGCTGGCGCAAGCGTTGAATAAAAACGCCTATCCGCTGGCACTCAAAGGGGCAGCTCTGACCACCATAGCGGCCTTATTGACCATGCCTATAGTCGCTGCTATCACCGAACTTAATTAACTAACACAGCTCCTTATTTGGTCTAAAAATAAGGTGCCAGACCTTTATTAATTAGGTCCGAAATTAAATATGCCTGCCAAAATTAATTTCCTAAACACTGAGACGGTTAATCCATTACACTCCAAATGACAACACTTCATTTTATACTCCTTACGCATTATTAATGAATGTATAATAATGGTTGCTGATTAGTTTTTTTACAACATTAATGAAAACAACTCATAAAGCTTATCTGGTTTAATGGGATTATTGTTAACCATACTATCGCTATCCTAGAGTGAATTATCACTGGCTTGCAGGCTTTCATGAATCATTCATCATCGGTTAAGACAACAGGGTTGCTTTTCATCATTATTTTAAGCGCCCTTATGGCTTTTACCTCTCTATCAACAGATATCTATCTTCCGGCTATGCCCGTCATGGCAAAAGATTTGGGAGGAAATGCAGAGTTAACCATTACTGGGTTTTTGATCGGTTTTTGCTTAGCTCAACTCATCTGGGGCCCCATCAGCGATCATTTGGGTAGACGCACTCCTTTGATGATAGGGATGGCTCTGTTTATTGTGGGCTCTGCTGGTTGTGCCCTCTCTAATGACATTACTCAAATTATTTTCTGGCGAGTATTTCAGGCTCTGGGAGCATGCACAGGGCCTATGCTGGCTCGCGCAATGATACGAGATCTATTTAGCCGAACCCGCGCCGCCCAAATGCTGTCAACACTAACGGTTGTCATGGCGATAGCGCCAATTGTGGGCCCACTATTAGGTGGACAGGTGATTAAATTTACATCCTGGCATGCCATCTTCTGGTTGTTGACTGCCATTGGGGTATTAATGTTGCTGTCACTATACTGGCTACCAGAAACATTACCCGTTGAGCGAAGAGTGAAAGCTTCATTCACTGGAGCCTTTCAAACATATTACCGATTATTCGGTAATGCAAACTTTATGAAAGTTACGCTCTGCTTAACATTTTATTATATGGCGCTTTATGCTTTTATCGTGGGTTCCCCCTTTGTATATATTACTCACTTTCATGTTGCAGCACAGCATTATGGATGGTTATTCGCCATCAATATCCTGGGTGTTATGGGGCTGAGCACGATTAACCGCCATTTGGTACAACGCTATTCTCTTGAGGTGTTGCTAAAGAGGGCTCTTCTTGTTGCCGCTGCTGCTTCAATCGTGCTTGCATTTGCGACAAAATTTAATGTAGGCGGAATATCCCTGATTGTTGTCGCAATATTTGTGATGTTTTCAATGAATGGTATCATTGCGGCTACTGCAACGGCTTCTGCACTTGATGCCGCACCAGATGCATCTGGTTCAGCTTCGGCGCTGATTGGTTCCCTCCAATATGGTAGCGGCATTATTTCATCGTTACTTCTGGCTCTATTCAATGATGGAACGGCATGGGCTATGGGCTGGATTATCACTTTATTTATACTGACCAGCACAATTATAGGAATGACCACCCATGTTAAGAAAAGGGTTCCAGCCTGAATTATTCAAGTACAGGAAGGTATAACTTAGCAAGTTCGCAAGGATCAACTCACGTCAGGCATTAGGCAGAAGAGAAAAGATGATACGCCTAAAAATGAGATGTGACGGGTATAAGTAGCTATTTTTAGTGAGGGAATAAAAGTGGGAAAAATAAGCATTCTATGCAGAATAGTAGTGAAGATTTTTTTATGCTTTACAGTGCAGGCAGCTTTCGCATCAGAGAATATCGCTTCATCACACCATATACTCATTGTCTATTTCTCTCAACCAGAGGAAATGATGTCTGATACCGTTGACGGTTTTACTGGAGCCAGTGTGCTTCAGAAAACTATGCCAGAAACCGGTAGTACCCAGTACATTGCACAGCTTATTCAGAAACAGACGCAAGGTGATCTGTTTCGTATTGAAACAACAATACCCTATCCCCGCCAACATGATGCACTGTTGCGAACTGCTGAAAAGGAACAACAAGAAAAAGCCAGACCCTCATTCAAAACGCCGCTCCCGGATCTAAGTAATTATGATACTGTCTATGTCGGATATCCCATTTGGTGGTATACCATGCCCATGGTAATATATACCCTTTTTGAGCAAAATAATTTTTCCGGGAAAACAGTCATTCCTTTTACCACTCATGGTGGCAGCCAATTGGCAGATTCCTTACGAGAAATCGCGCGTATGCAACCACAGGCAAAATTAGTTACTCGCGCATTGTCTATATCACGTAATGATATATCAAACCCTGAAATACCGAAACAGGTAAAGGAATGGGTTCAACAAGTTAATCCACAATATTAATATCCAGCCATGAAAAAAATTTATTTTCTTCAGGTAATCCTTGATGTGGGAATGGCCTTATTGTTACTAGTACTAATGGGGTTTCATCTTCATGGGGAGATTATACATGAATGGTCTGGAATACTCCTCACATTGATGATTTTTTTCCATTTGTATCTGAACAGACATCGACTCTGGACTCTGCCACCAACACTCCCTTCAGCTATGCGTTTTATCAACAGAGTAATAAATATCGTAACACTAATGGTTATCCTAATAGCCATCGTCTCTGGAGTAATGCTCTCGCGCCATATCTTTTCAGACTTTTCATTTCATAACCCGAGTACATGGATTAGAAAACTACATATGACGGCAGTCTATTGGGGTATGATCATAATAGCTATACATATCGGTCTGCACTGGAAAATGCTCGCTAAATTTTTCTGTCTCGTTCTAAAAATCCCCGAACATTCCTATTTTGCGAATATCATTATACCTTGCGTATTTTCGGCAATATCGGTACTTGGTCTGTACTGGTTTCTGTCCACAGACTACCTTTCTTATTTACTGATGGCTGTTGATTTCTCCTTTTTTGACTATGATGAATCTGCATTTATTTACTACTCTCGCTATTTTTCCATTATCATTTTGTTTTCATTAGCTACCCGTTTTTTGCTTTGGTTGTTTATATTTAGGGCTCTTAAGATAGAACCATAGCAATAAGGATTAAAAGATTGATAATATCATTTCATCTTTTTCGATTTCATCGTGAATTCCGTACTTAAGTAAAGGTTTGCGGTTACATCACTCACTATTCTAATTACCTATGGCGGCACCGACAAAGGTAACAACTGTATTCATGAATATGATAAATAAGGGCAATCAGGACTATTCAATAATCCTTTCTGAAAACAAAGATATGATTGAACCACGAACATAACCGAGGGCATAGTCTTGGAAACATTTTTAAAAACGCTGTTCATTTGCCTGATGGCGAGTTCTCAGGTGGTTCAGCTCGCCAATGCAGAGTCATTAGTCATTCAGGAACAGGGAAGCTTTTCCGCTGGTGGCACCATCATCACTGCGCCAGGAAAATTTGACGCAACTGAGCCTCTGAATTCCGCGGGCCAAACTTATCATGGCGATCACGCATCGGTGTTCTACCAAATCCCTGACAATCCCCACAAATACCCAATCATTATGCTGCATGGTGCAGGTCAATCCTCACGAACCTGGGAAAGTACGCCGGATGGCCGTGAGGGATTCCAGAACATTTTCCTGCGTCGCGGTTTCTCAACCTATCTCGTCGATCAACCACGTCGTGGAAATGCAGGGCGTAGTACGGTAGAAAATACCATCACACCTAATCCCGATGAACAGATGTGGTTTAATCAGTTTAGGGTGGGCGTATGGCCCGATTATTTTAAAGGTGTTCAGTTCTCTCACAATAAAGAAGCTCTCAATCAGTATTTTCGGCAAATGACGCCGAACACAGGGCCGTTTGACATCAATGTGATAGCTAACGCCATGTCTGCGGTTGTCGATAAATCCGGCCCGGCGATTCTTTTTACGCATTCTCAGGGAGGCGGGCTGGGCTGGTACACAGCAATGAAAAACCACAAGGTAAAAGCCATTGTTGCCTTCGAACCGGGTAGCAGTTTTGTATTTCCGGAGAAAGAATTACCCGCACCAATGCCAAGCTCGTTCGGTACGCTAAAAGGTGAGTCTGTTCCACTGGAACAATTTAAGACCTTGACCAAAATTCCGATTCTGATCATTTATGGTGATAACATTCCTGATAAACCCGTTGCCATGCCAGCACAAGACAGCTGGCGAGTACGCCTGGAAATGGCCAGAAAATGGCGCGATGTGGTCAACAAATACGGTGGCGATGTTACTGTTATACACTTGCCAGAAATTGGGATCAGAGGTAACACTCACTTCCCCTTCGCTGATTTGAATAACATCCAGATAGCTGACCTGGTTAGTCAGTTCATTAAAGATAAAAAACTTCAGTGATTGGATACTGTCGTGTGAGCAGTCCGATATGGACTGCTCACACGAACAACGATTATGAATTTAAAGAGTTAATAGTGACAGATTGAGCGTCAGGCTACTCAGGAAATGTTTAGTATCACGTTTATATACCAAGCCATCATTTTACACTGCCTTACTTTATTAGCAGACCTTGGGGAAGTTTTTATAGGTCCAGGCAATGACATCATTAATGAACAAATATAATAAACCTTAGCTGATTACACTACCTAATCGGATAAATAACTTTGCGTTATGCTTTTTCTACACAACAGCTGAAGGAAAAAGTCATGCAAACAGTAAAACTGAACAATGGTATTGAGATGCCCCTGCTGGGCTTTGGTGTGTTTCAGATGTCTGATGCCGCTGAATGCGAAAGATCCGTTCTTGCTGCCATTGACACGGGATACCGCCTGATCGATACCGCTGCATCTTATCAGAATGAAGCCCAAGTAGGGAACGCACTGAAACAGACTGATATCGCTCGTAACGAGCTTTTTGTAACAACGAAACTCTGGCTACAGGATACAAACTACGAAGGTGCTAAAGCACAGTTCGAACGCTCTCTAAATCGACTGCAACTGGACTACGTAGACCTGTACCTGATTCATCAGCCTTACGGTGATATTCATGGTGCCTGGGATGCCATGGAAGAACTCTTACAGGCTGGCAAAATTCGCGCCATTGGCGTGAGTAACTTCCATCCTGACAGATTGGCTGATCTTATCGCCTACAAAAAAGTTACGCCTGCGGTAAACCAGATTGAAGTAAACCCGTTCAACCAGCAGTTACATGCCGTTCCGTGGATGCAAAGCCGTGGCATACAGCCAGAGGCCTGGGCACCATTCGCAGAAGGTAAAAATGGTCTGTTCCAGCACCCTGTTTTAACCGCACTTGGTCAGAAGTACGGCAAAAGCGTTGGCCAGGTGGTTCTTCGGTGGATCTTCCAGCGAGGCATCGTTTCGCTAGCGAAAACAGTACGAAAAGAACGAATGGAAGAGAACATCAACATTCTCGATTTTGAACTCAGTTCCGAAGATATGCTACGCATTGCAGCCCTTGATACCGCAACCAGCGCATTCTTTTCTCACCGCGATCCAGCAATGGTGGAATGGCTGACTGGCCGCAAACTTGATGTTTAAGCCGCGATAAAAGAGGTATTCATTTAATGGAAAAACGATATCTGGGTAAATCAGGCCTTGAAGTGTCAGCGCTTGGGCTCGGTTGTATGGGACTCAGCTACGCCTACGGCCCGGCAACAGATCTCCGTCAGGCTATTGAACTCATTCGCGCCGCGTTTGAACGTGGCGTTACGTTCTTCGATACTGCTGAAGTGTATGGCCCTTATCTCAATGAAGAAGTTGTGGGTGAAGCATTAAAGCCCTTTCGTGATCACGTGGTCATAGCCACTAAATTTGGTTTTACTTTTGGCGATGACAACAAACAGCAGATTTTAAACAGTCGCCCGGAGCATATCCGTGAAGCTGTTGAAGGGTCATTACGGCGTCTTAAGACGGATGTCATTGACCTACTTTATCAACACCGTGTCGATCCGGATATCCCTATTGAAGATGTCGCGGGAACGGTGAAAGACCTTATCACCGAAGGCAAAGTAAAACATTTCGGCCTTTCAGAAGCTGGCGTTCAGACTATTCGTCGTGCACACGCAGTACAGCCGGTCACCGCGCTGCAGAGCGAATATTCTCTGTGGTGGCGCGACCCTGAACAAGAGATCCTGCCGCTGCTGGAAGAGCTTGGTATAGGTTTTGTCCCCTTCAGCCCCTTGGGTAAAGGATTCCTGACAGGGGCCATAACATCAATAACCACCTTTGCAGAGGATGATTTCCGCCGTAAAGTGCCTCGTTTCGCGGCTGAAGCGCTGGAAGCCAATGAGCAACTCATTACTCTTTTAAGTGTTATTGCCGTAGAAAAAGGCGTCAGCCCGGCACAAATTGCGCTTGCATGGCTGCTCGCGCAAAAGCCCTGGATAGTCCCTATTCCCGGCACAACGAAACGTCATCGTTTAGAAGAAAACATGGCCTCTGCAGATATATCGCTCTCTCAGGAAGAGTTGCTGAGAATAACAGTAGCCCTTGATACAGTCAGAATTGTCGGTGATCGTTATCCGGCCTCATTGCAAGCACGTGTGGGCCGTTGAATCTATTTTATAAGAAAACAAGCAAATTAATTTTCGCTGATTTTCTGCTCTATAAAAAGGTTAAATATGATTAAGACAGTCAAAGCCATGGGTACGGATGCGGCAACAAATTCTCTTAGAGAATTCAGTATTAAGCGCCGTGGCCTATTACATGATGATGTGGAAATAGAAATTCTTTACTGCGGTATTTGCCATTCTGATTTACATCAAATAAGAAATGACTTTGGCGGTACGCATTTTCCAGTGATTCCGGGGCACGAAATCGTCGGCCGCGTAATTGCTGTGGGTGAGAATGTAACAAAATTCAAACCTGGTGATTTTGCCGCAGTGGGCTGTATTGTCGATTCATGTGGTGAATGCCCTGCCTGTCGTCATGATCTGGAACAGTTCTGTGAGTCCGGTACGACACTGTCGTTTAATACACCAGACAAGCATCTGGGGGGCATGACCTACGGTGGATTCTCACAAACCTACGTTTGCCGGGAAAGTTATACTCTTAAAATGCCTGAGAATTTAGATCTCGCAGCCGCTGCGCCACTACTTTGCGCTGGTATTACTGTCTATTCTCCGCTCAAACACTGGCATGCTGGTGCAGGTAAAGTTGTGGGGATCCTGGGGATTGGTGGACTTGGGCATGTTGCGATTAAAATAGCTAAAGCCATGGGCTCTCATGTCGTTGTTTTTACAACATCAAAGGCTAAAGTTGCAGATGCACATCGTTTAGGGGCTCACGAAGCAGTACTCTCCTCCGATGCTGACAAAATGGCAAAATTTGCCGGTAAACTGGATCTTATTTTAGACACAGTTTCTGCAAAACATGACGTCAATGAGTACCTGAAACTATTAAAAATTGATGGTTCCATTGTACTTGTCGGATTGCCTCCGGAGCCCATTGAAATTTCGCCATTTAACGTTGTTAAAGGGCGCCGAAGTTTCTCAGGTTCAAATATTGGCGGCATTGCTGAAACACAGGAGATGCTTGATTTCTGCGCAAAAAACAATATTACTGCTGATATCGAACTGATTGACGCCAGCCAGATAAATGATGCGTTCAATAGGCTGGAAAAAGGCGATGTAAAATATCGTTTTGTCGTGGATATCAAGACGTTGAAATAATGTTATGCAGCCTTAGGGCTGCATGTTTCTCACCATAGCTACTTGGGCATACCAACACCACACTTATTAAATCACGATAATAATAAACGCACTTTTAGTGATGGTTATCACTAAATGATGTGCAACTCCCTTTTTAAACGTCTCATTCATGTTTTTTATTCATAAGCACTTGCAGCCAGACTATCTTAATGAACCACACTTTCCCCGTTATCATGTATTCGTTCCGTTATATTGTTGAAAATTTAACTTACGAGGTTATCTATGAAAAGCATCGGTTTTACACTCTCTATTCTGTTATCTCTGTTTAGCATTGACAGTGCATTTTCCGCACAAGTTGTCCCCAATGATATAGGTAAAGAAAAAGTTGGTGTTGTTTCCGCAAGTGATGCCGCGACTCTTGATGAATTGGTTACAAAACTCTCATCACAGGCAGATAAACAGGGTGCTTCCTCTTTTAAAATCCTTTCCGTAACAGGCAATAACAAAATGCATGGTGTAGCAGAAGTTTATAAATAATCATTCAAAGGATTTTTTGTGCACAACTTACTTAATGTGATCATTTAATCCTCTTACCGTTTTGTTGACATAGTGAGACCGATGATGATTAAACTCGAGGAACTGATTACTGAAATTATCCAATGGATAGATGACAATATCCACCAGCAATTAAGCATTGATGATGTTGCTGCACGTTCTGGATACTCCAAATGGCATCTTCAGCGTGTTTTCTTTCAGAAAAATGGTAAAAACATTGCGGCGTATATTAGGGATAAAAAGCTGGCTCTGGCGGCATACGACCTCGTCGAAAGCAAGGACAGAGTTCTGGATATCGGTTTCCGGTACGGTTTTGATTCCCAGCAGTCCTTCACCCGATCATTCTCAAAAAAATACAGTATTCCACCTCAGAAATATCGTCGACTGTATACCGGAAAATATTTTTAAAGTGGATTGATAATAAGAGTCAAATATTATGAAAAGTTCAGCGGCTTATTCGCCTCTGGCTGTGCTATGCCTTTTTGCAATGACGACAGGGTTGACAGGATGCGACAATAAGAATGTTTCTTCTGCCAGCAAAGATATTCATCCCAATGTTATCATTGAGACAGTAAAGGCAACTCCTGTCGCCCTGAACAGCGATCTTCCTGGACGCACTGTAGCATCCCGTATTGCGGAAATTCGCCCGCAGGTTTCAGGGATTATACTGTCCAAAGATTTTACTGAAGGAAGCGATGTTAAAGCAGGACAGGCGCTCTATCACATCGACCCGGCAACATTCAAGGCAGCGGTCGATAACGCCAATGCAGCAGTCAAGCAGGCAAACGCCCAGTCACAGCTCGCAAAAGCGACGCTCTCCCGTTATCACGCGCTGAGTCAACAGGATTATATCAGCCGCCAGGATCTTGATCAGGCTCAGGCAACAGCCCGTCAGTCTCGTGCGGCTATTGATTCAGCCAGCGCGGCACTTCGAACTGCCGAAATCGATCTGGCTCACAGCACGGTTACGTCACCGCTGGATGGTCGTATTGGACTGTCAAACGTGACGGAGGGAGCACTGGTACAGAACGGTCAAAGTGCTGCTCTGGCAACCGTGCAGCAGTTAGATCCAATCTACGTTGATATCACCCAGCCCAGTGAGGTATGGCTGCAGCTGCAAAGAGCATTGGCTAGCGGCCAGATTAAGCAGGAGAACGGCAAAGTACCCGTGCACGTGCTTATGCAGGACGGGAGTCAGTACCCACTGAGTGGAACGATGGCATTCTCTGATGTCACCGTCGACCAGACAACTGGATCGATTACCTTGCGCGCGATTATTCCCAACCCGCAGCATCAACTTTTACCCGGTATGTTTGTTCGCGCACGCATTGAAGAAGGCGTTGTGCCGGAGGCACTGCTGGTTGCCCAGCAGGCTGTAACCCGCACACCGCGTGGCGAAGCCACAACGCTCGTTGTGGATAAAGAAAACCGGGTACATTCACGCACTGTCACTGTTATGGGGACATTTGGTGATCGCTGGCGGGTTACTGAGGGCCTTCAGATTGGTGAACGCATTATTGTCTCAGGTAGCCAGCGCGCTAAACCAGGAGAAATTGTGATCCCTCATGAGCGCACCACTCTCTCCGGTTCGTCTTCACAGGAATAATTATTGATGTCTAAATTTTTTATTGACCGCCCTATTTTTGCCTGGGTATTAGCCATTATTGTGATGATAGCAGGGGGGATTGCAATTCTGGGGTTACCCGTAGAGCAATACCCAAATGTCGCACCTACGGCGGTACAGATCCGCGTGAACTATCCTGGCGCTGATGCTACAACGCTGCAAAACAGCGTCACTCAAGTGATTGAACAGAACATGACGGGGCTGAATGGCCTGATGTACATGTCCTCAACCAGTGATTCATCCGGGACGCTGCAACTGACCCTCTCCTTTAAAAATGGGACCAATCCCGATATCGCGCAGGTTCAGGTGCAGAATAAATTGCAGGTTGCCACCCCTCTGCTACCTCAGGAAGTACAGCAGCAGGGAATTACTGTGATGAAGTCCTCCAGTACGTTCTTCCTGGTCCCCGGCTTTGTTGACGAAAGTGGACGAATGAGCATGGAAGATATCGCTGACTTCGTGGCGTCGACTATTAAAGATCCGATCAGCCGGATTGACGGCGTTGGCGACACGACGTTGTTTGGTTCTCAGTATGCTATGCGCATCTGGCTTGATCCCAACAAACTCAACAACTATCAGTTGACCCCCGTTGATGTCAGCAATGCGCTTAAGGTACAAAACGCACAGATCGCTGCTGGTCAGTTGGGCGGTGCGCCTGCGATAAAAGGCCAGCAGTTAAACGCCTCAATCATTGCACAAACCCGTCTTACGTCGCCCGAAGAGTTTGGTGATATTTTGTTGAAGGTCAACAGCGATGGCTCACAGGTTAAATTGCATGATGTGGCGCGGATTGAACGCGGCGGCGAGAACTATCAGTTTGTAGTAAAAATCAACGGTAAAGCCGCTTCCGCACTGGGCATCCAGCTTGCCAGCGGAGCTAATGCCATGGATACAGCAAAGGCTATTCGCGCCAAACTGTCAGAACTGGAACCATATTATCCGCAGGGGTTAAAGGTGGTTTACCCCTATGACACCACACCATTTATCAGTATATCGATTAACGAAGTCGTGAAGACGCTGTTTGAGGCGATAGTTCTCGTCTTCCTGGTAATGTATCTGTTCCTGCAAAGCCTCCGCGCAACGCTCATCCCGACTATCGCAGTACCGGTCGTTTTATTGGGTACATTTGGCACACTGAGTGCGTTAGGTTACTCCATCAACACTCTGACAATGTTCGGAATGGTGCTCGCCATCGGTTTGCTGGTCGATGATGCGATTGTGGTCGTGGAAAACGTTGAACGCGTCATGGCGGAGGAAGGGCTTAAGCCCCGAGCCGCAACGCGAAAATCGATGGATCAGATCCAGGGCGCATTAGTAGGGATAGCGCTGGTGCTATCAGCGGTATTTATTCCGATGGCCTTTTTTGGCGGTAGTACGGGCGTTATTTATCGGCAGTTCTCCATTACCATTGTTTCAGCCATGGTGTTATCAGTGCTTGTTGCACTCACCCTGACGCCTGCGCTCTGTGCCACCCTTCTTAAACCTGTTAAACCGGGTGAACATGCCAAAAATCGTGGGCTGTTTGGCTGGTTTAACCGTCGCTTTGATGCCAGCAGCTCCCATTACGCACGTGCCGTTGCAAGTATGCTGAACGGAACCGGACGCTACTTAATCATTTACGGCGTGATTGTACTCGGCATGGCATTACTCTTTGCACGTCTACCGACCGCATTCCTGCCATCAGAAGATCAGGGCGTCCTGGCTACCCAGGCCGTTCTACCTGCTGGTGCCACGCAGGAGCGATCTCAGCAAATTCTGGATCAGATCAACGACTGGTATCTTAACGATGAGAAGAAAAACGTGGCCAATGTGTTGACCGTTAACGGCTTTGGTTTTGCCGGTCGCGGGCAAAATATTGGTATTGCGTTTATCGGCCTGAAAGACTGGGCTGAACGTAATGGCGCTGAAAACAGCGTTGACGCCATCGCAGCCCGCGCCAACCAAGCTTTTTCAAAGCTGATTGATGCACAGATAGCGGCGTTCAACCTGCCACCCATTATTGCACTTGGTAATGCCACAGGCTTTGACTTTGAGCTGGTTGATCAGGCCGGTTTAGGTCACGAAAAACTGCTGGAAGCCCGTAATACATTGTTGCAAATGGCTCAAAAGCATCCTGATGTGCTGATGGCCGTTCGACCGAACGGTATGGAAGATACGCCGCAGTATAAGATCAATATCGATCAGCAGAAGGCCTCGGCATTAGGGGTATCTTTAGATGATATCAACACAACACTGAGCACAGCATGGGCGGGAAGCTATGTGAATGACTTTATGGACCGTGGCAGAGTCAAAAAAGTCTATGTAATGAGCGATGCTGCATGGCGCATGATGCCTGACGATCTCAATAACTGGTATGTCCGCGCCGGGAATGGCAAGATGGTGCCTTTCGCAAGCTTCGCTGATGCGCAGTGGATTTTCGGGTCGCCGCGACTTGAGCGCTTCAATGGACTGTCATCGCTTGAAATTCTTGGTCAACCCGCGCCAGGTCGAAGTTCAGGTGAGGCGATGGCCTTGATGGAACAACTGGCCTCTCAGTTACCAAAGGGAATCGGTTATGATTGGACAGGAATGTCTTACCAGGAACGACTTAGCGGCCAGCAAGCTCCGGCTCTCTATGCCCTGTCTTTGATTGTTGTTTTCTTGTGTCTGGCTGCGCTGTATGAAAGCTGGTCAATTCCTTTCGCGGTGATGCTGGTTGTCCCTCTGGGCGTCGTTGGCGCACTTCTCGCAACTACGATACGTGGGCTAAATAATGACGTCTATTTCGTTGTAGGCCTGCTGACGACAATCGGCCTGTCAGCGAAGAATGCTATCCTGATCGTTGAATTTGCCAACGACATGATGGTGAAAGAAGGCAAAGGGTTAATTGAAGCGACGCTTGAAGCAGCACATATGCGCCTGCGTCCGATTCTGATGACTTCACTGGCTTTTATTCTGGGTGTACTACCATTGGCCCTGAGCAGAGGAGCGGGCTCGGGGGCGCAAAATGCTGTGGGTACTGGCGTCATCGGTGGGATGATCGCCGCTACACTGCTGGCTATCTATTTTGTACCCGTTTTCTTTGTTGTCGTCCGGCGCCGTTTTAACGGAAAACGTGTTAGAGAATATGATGAGTAATTAACTTTGTCGCCGGAGCAGTCATGCTCCGGCGCTTTTACTTTAGGCAGAATAACGTAAAGCATCTATCAGCAGTGCAAACGCAGGTGGATGTTGTTTTCTGCTTGGATAGTATAGGTAATAGCCCGGGAATAACGGACTCCATTCGTGCAATACCTCGATCAACGTCCCCGATTCAAGCTGTGACTGAACGGTATCTTCCGGAACAAAGGACAGCCCAAATCCTGACTCTGCGGCATCAATACGTTCAGATAAGTGATTAAAGGTCAATTGCCCATCAACTTTTACCTGTAACGGTTTGCCATCTTTTTCAAATTCCCAATGATATAACCCCCCCATCGTGGGGAGTCGCATATTAATGCAACGGTGGTGTTGAAGGTCGTGTGGAGTATCGGGAACGCCATAACGAGCAAAATAATCGGGAGAGCCAACGACAACAAGTCGCAGGTCTGGCCCAATACGAACCGCTACCATGTCCTTATCCAGACTTTCTCCCAACCGGACGCCCGCATCAAAGCGGCCTTCTACAATATCTATAAAGCCATTATCGACGACTAATTCAACATTAATTTCAGAATATTCGCGCAGGAAAGGCTTGAGCTTCGGCCATACCAGGCTTTTTGCCGCATGCTCTCCCGCCGAAATACGGATATTCCCTGCCGCAATACCGTTAAGCTGCACCAGTTGTTCCAGTTCCTGTTCCAGCTCTGCCAGGCGAGGCTCCAGACAAGTGATAATTCGTTCCCCCGCCTCAGTCGGTGCCACACTGCGGGTAGTACGGGTTAAAAGACGTATATTCAATCTGCTCTCCAGCGCCTTCATGGCATGACTCAGCGCTGACTGAGATATACCAAGTTTAGCTGCCGCCCGGGTAAAGCTTCGCTCCCTGGCCACAGCCAGAAAAAGCTGGAGTTCATTGAAGTTTTCTTTAAGCACGTCTCTTTCCCTCAGTAGATTGGACTATTAATTTAATCATGAGACAGTTTCATAGACACAATCATTCTACCCCCGTAACTCTTATTAATCACGGTTGATACACTTAACCCCAGATAATTTTTATTCGATTAAGTGAGAGTTCTATTATGAAAATATTGATCGTGGGTGCTACCGGCAGCATAGGTCGCCACGTTGTTGCAAGATCCTTAAAAATGGGGCATGAGCTAAAGGCACTTTTACGAAATCCACAGAAAAGCAAATTACTGCCACAAGGTGTTGAGATTGTTCACGGGGATGTTTCCATGCCAGAAACACTGGCGGGAATATGTGATGATATTGATGCTGTCATTTTCACGCTGGGATCTGATGGCCAGGGCCGTATTGGCGCAAGGGCCATTGATTATGGTGGCGTGCGTAATATTCTTCAAACCCTCAAGCAACGTTCTGTAAGGATAGTATTAATGACAGCTATCGGGGTCACTGACAGAGACGGAGCCTATAATCGCAGGACGGAGGCGCATGACTGGAAACGACGCGCAGAGCGTCTCGTTCGTGCCAGCGGTCATCCCTATACGATTGTCAGACCCGGGTGGTTTGACTATAACAAATCAGGTCAACAAAAAATTGTCATGCTACAGGGTGACAAACGTCACTCGGGGACACCTGCTGATGGTGTCATTGCCCGCCAACAAATTGCCCGGGTATTGGTTAGTGCATTAACGGATGACGAGGCTACAAATAAGACGCTGGAATTAGTAGCAGAATATGGAGATGAACAGCAGGATCTTACTCCTCTATTTTCTGCATTGCGTCAGGATTCTGTTATGCACAATGACGGCATACTGGATATCGATAATATGCACCTCTCTTCTGAGCCTCTATGCGTTATTGATGATCTAACCATGATTGCCAACTGACATAAATCAGAAATAGAAACTAACCAGTACAGCCGGAGGATTTTAAATGCAAACACAGCTCGATGAGAAACAACAAACTATAATCCCTGTTGCCGCATATGCTGCTATCGGCGAAGTAGATAAGTTAAATTCAGTTCTACATAAGGCTTTGAATGCCGGGATAACCATAAATGAGCTTAAAGAAATACTGGTACATATTTATGCTTATTGTGGTTTTCCCAGAAGTCTGAATGCTATTTCTACACTGATGACTGTTCTGGAAAACCGCCATCTCCAGGGGATTAGGGATGAAGCTGGCAGAGAACCCTCTCCAGTACTACAAGGCTGGAATAGTCTGATAGGCGGTACAGAAAATCAGACTCAACTTGTTGGAAAACCAGTAACCGGGGCAATATTTGAGTTTGCACCTGCTATCGATCAGTTTCTTAAATCTCATCTTTTCGGAGACATGTTCCAGCGTGACGTGCTGGATTGGTCAACCAGAGAACTGGTAACAATATCAGCGCTGGCTGCTATGTCCGGCGTAAGTAGTCAACTAAGAAGCCATTATGTGATCAGTCTGAATAGTGGACTGACTATTCAGCAACTTCATCATTTTGTAGACATACTGGAAACAGAATGTGGGGATATTTCGGCAGATTGTGCACGGGAAATACTGACACAACTTTCGGATATCGATAATAATTAGTGATAATAAAGCGTGGAGTTATTATGAACGATAAATTTGATGGCAATGGTGTTTTTCCTAAAGGTCCCAAAAATGAAGCCTATGCGCAATACTTCCAGGGCACTAGTTATCTTAATATGCTATCCATAGAAGGCGTCAAAATCGGTAATGTAGTATTTGAACCTGGCTGTCGTAATAACTGGCATATTCATCATCAAGGTGGGCAAATTTTACTAGTTACTGGCGGTCGGGGCTGGTATCAGGAATGGAACAAACCGGCACGCTTGCTTAACTCAGGGGATGTAGTGAATATACCTGCAGGAACAAAACATTGGCATGGCGCGGCAAAAGATAGTTGGTTTTCTCATATCGCAGTAGAAGTACCTGCTGAAGGAGCCTCTACTGAATGGCTTGAACTGGTCGATGATACACATTATAATACACTTCTGTAATTAATTTATCAATATGTAATATGTTCAGAAAAACCATCTCCTCCGGAGATGGTTTGGCATGTATAAAAACATTACCCCGACTCACCTCATGTCATAACTAATAAAAAATAAGTCAAAAAATATGTTCAATAGCGTTTTTAAAAATACGTAACCAAACAATATATTTAATATCATAAGCGCATCACAGGATGATAAGTCAGCCAATGGCAATGATTGCAAAAAATTAGGAGGTAATAGATATTAGTATTTAGTGCTAAAGCAGTCTTGATATAAAGTTTAACTAAATTCAGGATAAATTTGAAGTGATAGAGATGCAGGGAAATCAATGACAGGGTCAGATGGATGCGATATTAATACTATTAATATCGCATCGCTGAGTAGTCAGGAGAGATTATTGAGGACGTAATTCACCATATTTATAAGATGCTGTTGCGCCGCCATCAATCAGTAAATCGCTCCCGGTGACGTAAGTTCCGTTTGGACCAAAAAGAAATTCAGCTAGTGCACCTATTTCATCCGGCGTACCTCCACGGCCTGCAGGAGATTTATCCAGCATATTTCTATAGAATGCCCCACGCTCTACGCTGTTAAGTTCGTCATAAGCAAGCGGGGTAAAGATGATACCCGCGCTAATGCAGTTAATTCGCGCACCGCGCTTACCCCATTTAACAGCTTCTGACATCACTCGAAGCGCATTACACCGTTTGGAAATCTGGTAACCATAAAGGCTGTCTTCAATTTCTTTTACCAGAGGCATTTCGAGAAGCTCCTCTGGCGACAATGTTGCCAAAGCATCAGCCTGAGCCTGCGTCAAAGCATCAACGGCTAAGCGATGACTCGACTGCGAGCCAATAACAACACAGGATCCACCTTCCGCAATAACCTTGCCAAATTCTTCAAACAGCACGGCGCTACCGTATAAATCTACGCGAATTAGATCCTGAGCCTTTGCCTGAGACGGCGATAGTCCTGCTGTGTGGATAACTCCTTTCACCTCTCCCAGGTTACACGCCGTATTTACGAGTGCCTGTATCGACTGACGTGAACGAACATCTACACTTGTAGTACTGACATCAAAACCAGCACGAGAGAGAGTTTTTTCGGCCTCTTCGGCATTTTCAGCTTTGATATCAGCAAGGAGAATATGTTTTCCGACGCTGACGCGTCGCGCTATAGCCTGTGCAATAGAACCGCTTCCAATGACAACGATTACGTCTTTCATTTTTATCCTCTCTATATACAAGTTGTTGCCTTATTTGAGTGAATGACAGCAGATAATCGGCCACCTCGCTTTTCGGCAATTTATTAAGAATAGTGGTTAGAAAGGTCCGGTTTAAGCTAGCGCGGAAGCTTGCCCTTATGAGCTTTACTCATGAATCGTGGTAAATCAGTTGAAACAGGCTTGATAACGCTACGTTTTGGTAACACAGTCGTTGATGCGCAACAAACACAACATTTCATAGTCAGTTAGTAACTGAGAATGAATCCAAAAGCTTTATTTCGTGTGGTATAAAAGGGTTAGCAAAGTCATGATGAGTTGCTTTGTCATAGCCTTCCGGAATAATAATTTTGCCTGTGAAAAACATAGAAATGCTTAGTAATTCTAAGATGCGATTTGCTGTGTTTTCAGAATAAATATCCTCCGGCATAGCCGGAGGTTTTTCAGATGCACTGACCTGCCCCCAGTATTAGATACAACCGTCAGTTAGTAATGTCGGTTTGTTTATCTTCATATTTTTCATTTCGCCACCGTGCTGCAAACTCTGATGGCGTCTGATAATTCAGTGCCGAATGTGGACGACACTCGTTATAATCCTGCCGCCAGTCATTAATGATTTTCCTGGCGTGAACGATATCGCTGAACCAGTGCTCATTCAGACATTCATCGCGAAATCGTCCGTTAAAGCTCTCAATAAATCCGTTCTGCGTTGGCTTGCCCGGCTGGATTAAGCGCAACTCAACACCATGCTCAAAGGCCCATTGATCCAGTACGCGGCAGGTGAACTCCGGCCCCTGGTCAGTTCTTATTGTCGCCGGATAGCCTCGAAACAGTGCAATGCTGTCCAGTATACGCGTGACCTGAACGCCTGAAATCCCGAATGCTGTGCTAATTGTCAGGCACTCCTTCGTGAAGTCGTCCACACAGGTCAGGCACTTTATCCTGCGACTGGTGGCCAGTGCGTCCATGACGAAATCCATCGACCAGGTCAGGTTGGGCGCTTCCGGGCGGAGCAGCGGCAGACGTTCCGTTGCCAGTCCTTTACGACGTCGTCTGCGTTTTACGCTCAGCCCGCTGAGATGATAAAGACGGTACACGCGCTTGTGATTAACCTGAAGGCTTTTACGGCGCAGTAATTGCCAGATGCGGCGGTAGCCAAAACGCCTGCGCTCCAGTGCCAGCTCAATAATGCGCTCTGATAAATGCGCATCAGCTGCCGGACGCTGAGCCTCATAGCGGCAGGTCGACAGGGACAAACCTGTAAGCCTGCAGGCACGACGTTGCGACAGACCGGTCGCATCACACATAAACTCAACGGCTTCCCGCTTCTGGCCTGTCGTCAGTACTTTCGCCCCAGAGCCACCTGAAGCGCCTCCTTATCCAGCATGGCTTCGGCAAGCAGCTTCTTGAGTCTGGCGTTCTCTTCCTCAAGCGACTTCAGACGCTTAACCTCGGGCACCTCCATACCGCCATACTTCTTGCGCCAGGTAATGGGATGGACTACCTCTTCCCTCTGCGCTTGACTGAACAGAATTCATCCAGCAGGAGTGTGACTATGAACATCGTATTTATGGGCATCGACCTGGCAAAAAATGTTTTCCAGCTTTGCGGATTAAACCAGGCCGGCAAACCGGTTTATACGAAACGCACTGGCCGAAAAGAATTACTCCAGACGCTGGCAAATATTCCAGCCTGTCTGATTGGGATCGAAGCGTCCACCGGGGCATTTTACTGGCAGCGTGAGTTTGAGAAACTGGGGCACAAAGTAAAGGTCATCAGTCCTCAGTATGTAAAACCCTTTGTCCGCGGGCAAAAAAATGACGGTAATGATGCACAGGCTATCGCAGTGGCTCTGATGCAACCGACAATGCAGTTCGTACCGCCAAAAAGCCCGGAACAGCAGGATATCCAGGCTTTACACCGGGCAAGGCAGCGTATTGTTAATCACCGCACTGCGACAGTCTGTCAAATAAGAGGGCTGTTACTTGACCGGGGGATCCCCATTGGCAGTGCTGTCTCCAGAGCTCGCCGGGCTATTCCTCTTATCCTTGAAGATGCAGAAAACGGTCTGAGCCCCCGTATGCGCAGAACAATTGCAGAACTCTATGATCTCTTTAATGATCTCGAGCGTCGGATCCATTTTTTTGATAAGGAAATTGAAACAGTATTCAGACAATCAGAAACCTGTCAGCGTATCGCCAAAGTGAAAGGCATTGGTCCGAAAACGGCCACGGCCGTTGTTGCTGCTATTGGCAAAGGAACTGAATTTAAGAATGGCCGTCACTTTGCTGCATGGCTGGGTCTGGTTCCACGCCAGCACTCGAGTGGCGACAGGCAAGTGCTGATGAATATGACGAAAAAAGGCGACAAGCATCTACGGACACTTTTTATTCATGGCGCCCGCGCTGTCGTCAGGGTTGCCACGAATAACAATGAGGGTTATATGAATCAGTGGGTTAACCAGTTAAAGGAACGGCGCGGATTTAATAAAACGACCGTGGCGGTCGCTAACAAAAACGCGAGAATAATCTGGTCGATGCTGAGAAATGAGACCGAGTATCAGGTAGTGTGAAATTAATACCCTGCCAGCAAAAGTTGCAGCGTACTGAGAAATGGTGACAGGTTGCACCTACACAATCGGAGCCTGATTTTTATACTGGCCCCAGAGGCCGTCCAGTTGTTGAGGCGATTGTGTGCGGATTACCCATTTGGGCACAGATTTTCCTGATGCCGGATAGATGTAAGCAACAACCCAAAACCAGATTCAGTACTTGCAAAACGGAGGTAGTCCATAGATGTAAAAGGTGGCGTCGGAAATGGCGTGCTTACGGCAGAGCTCACGGGCAGAAACCCCGGCTTCAGCCTCGCGGAGGATACTGATGATCTGTTCGTCGGAAAAACGCTTCTTCATGGGGTTGTCCTCATGTGGCTTATGAAGACATTACTAACATCGCGGTGTATTAATCAACGGGGAGCAGGTCAGAAGTATGTTGGAGAAAGGCTTAAATCTGTACTGATCTGACAAGAAAAGGCAAAAAGTGATGAGGCAATCACATCATCGACAGCAGGAAAGGAAAAAACTGTTAGAGCGTTAAAAACCGGCCCCTATGCGAGTCACTTTGTACACTAATGGGGCTGGTCGTTGAATTTTATGCATGACACGTTTTTGATGGCTATTCCATCAACATGATCTACTTTCCTAGCCGAAACAGCGCATTTTTCACCCGCCAGTGAAACAGCGCCAGAGTGGTGCTTCACAGAATGCGCATGGATTTGACCCTATATATCCAGACGCATTTTTTCTCTTAGGGTTGCGATAATTTTCTGCGCATAAATTCCCGCGGCGAACGATATCCCAGCGCGCTGTGCGGATGATGTTCATTGTCATGACTGAACGCTACTGCCAGATTTATTATCGCCATCTGGCTTTCCGGTTTAGGCATGATGCTGATGTAATCCCGCTTTATCATCTTCACGAAGCTTTCTGCTATGCCGTTGCTTTCCGGACTTCGCACAGCTGTCGTGCAAGGTTCCAGTCCCAGCAACCGGACGAACGCCTGCGTTTCATGAGCCGAGTAGGCTGAACCGTTATCCGTCAGCCACTCCAGCGACTCTGTTGGCAACTGTCTTCCAAACCGTTTTTCCACTGCACCCAGCATCACATCCTGCACCGTTTCTTTGTCATAGCCTCCGGTGCTCGCTGCCAGGTCAATGATCACCCTATTACTGCAGACCTGTGCGAAGGTCACCCGCAGCTTTTCGCCATTGTCGCAGCGGAACTCGAAGCCATCTGAGCACCAGCGCCCACACGCGGTGATAACCATACGTCGGCAGGTCAGCCACAGCCGTGTTTATCCGGGATAACACGGAGATATCGTCAGAACGGGACTGCCATCTGCTATCCTGCCAGTCAGGCGGCCGGTGAACTCTGATGCTCAGTTGCGCACGCGATACACCAATACTCCGGCAGACGTCGGTTAGTCGTCGTCCCCGTGCAACAAGGGCGCATGCGCAATCCATTTTTTTGCCCGACCGAACTCCACGGTCTCTTTCAGTATTTCGGCTTCCATCGTCTTTTTGCCCAGAAGGCGCTGGAGCTCGCGGATTTGCTTATTAGCCGCAGCAAGTTCAGAGGCGGGTACGACCTCTTGGCCAGAAGCCACGGCAGTCAGGGAACCGTCTTCATATTGCCTGCGCCATTTGAAAATCTGATTAGGATTGATGCCATGCAGGCGGGCGACATGAGACACGGTCATACCGGGTTCCATAGTCTGCTGAATAATGGCAATTTTTTCCTGCGGTGTACGACGCCGACGCCGCTCAGGTCCCGATAACACTTCAACCATCTTGTTATTCTGACGGGTGTTAAACATAGTTCCAAGACTACCTCTTATTTTAAGAGAGGCGAAGTGTCTGGTGATCTATGGGGCTAATCTACTTGCTGCGTCAATAACACCTGCTAGGATAGGCTCAAACACTCAACATGTTGAATAACACGTCACCATATTACTAGGCCTATCGGTATTGCGATAGGCCCGGCTGTGTATGTGGCGTTCTAGCCTAATTCAGCGATAAGCTCGCTGGTATCACGCCAGTTGAATCGGGCATCGCGTTTAGCAATCAACCATTGCCCGTCTTGGCGCACATACTCGTCCTGATAAATAATTCCGTTCATGTTTTTGTATTGTTTGCCCTGTTGTTCCGATATCAGTGTCACTAAGCAATAGTGAGTTGATGAGGCGCGATCACCATCAATATCTACTACCAGGTGGCCGTTCATGTGGTACATCGTAGTGAAATTGGCGATAAAGCTGGAGAAGACCTCCGCGATCTGCTCACGGCCCTGCATGGAAGCAAACAGCGTGTCGCCAAAATATGTTGTTACCGTTGCATCTTCGGTGAACAGATACATCTGGTTAGCGATATCCATCTGATCGGCCATATTGGCAAACGTATCTACCAGGCGTTTGATAGCCGCCTGATCTTCCAGTTTTTGAATTCTTTGTTCTAGGGTCATAGTCATGGTCTGTTTGCTCCTGATAGTGAATGAAAGAGACTGTTTAGTTTACGGGACAGGCAAAAGTCAGTGCCTGTGCTTGTTCGATTGTCTTATTGGCTTCTTCTGGCAACAGGACACCTTGCCGTACATTTGAAGCGACAACCGCTTTTACCTGTTCAACATAGGTGTCGTGGCTGCCATAACGCTTACAAAGCTCGGCAGCAGTAAAGTCCACATGGTTACCGGATGGCCCACAGAACCAGGGGCCCTTACCGATACCGGCATTACGTGCCAAAGGTGCGTCTTGTGCTGCAGTGCGAATCCCACCAATGATTTGATTATTCGCATTACGGACATATTGAGGAGGTGTCTGGTTATTGACGACAAATCGAGGCATTTTCGCAGGAGCTGGTCCACCTTTAATCCAGGTGTTGAGAGCTTTCAACGCCGCTTTCATCACATCACCATTCGGTACTCGACTGTAAATGGTCGGAGGGGTGCAGGGGCCATTTTTTGCTGTGATCTCAGAAAGACTCATTGCTTTACCCTGGGCGTCGCGGAAAGCCGCATCGCGCTTAATCATCGGGTCAACATAGTTTGCGATTTCATCCAGCGAGAAATGTGAAGCTCCATTAATTTCCCACCAGCGTTGATGGTCGGTATCTGGCTGAGGCGCAGACTTCATTAAGGCAGTGAAGATTTCTGTACCAATCGCGATCGATTTAGCATCGACATCCGATCGTAATGTCGCACTGCGATCGTAGAAGAGGAAACCATCATACACATGGTGCAACGGCTGAATACTATTATAGTAAGTAGAAACTTTGAGTGTGGATTGGGACTCGGCAGCGGCGATCACTTTTTTGACTTTCAACCCACCCAACAGGTCGGTATTACTCGTTTTCGCCAGTGCGCCAACTTGGGAGAAAATATCCCATGCCAGTACATCCCCCCCCTTTGCCATAATGAGAGGATTTTGTGGATCAATCAAACTGCCATCGGCAGGGTCAACATTTGAAGCCGTAACGTTAAGTGCACCATAGCGTGATGGATTCCAGCGCTTCATTGCATCTATACCATTATGTTGTGCACTGACCCCAATCCAGGCATATCCTTCACGCAACATCAGCTCGCGCGTGGCACCAAATACAAAATCGATATCCTGATCCAGTGTCACGTTTAGCCACTCGACGACAACAGTACCGTTGAAACGTGCCGGATCTGCAGGTCGGCGTACCAGCGCTCGGGTGGTATAAGGATTGCTTCCATCAATACGCTGCGCATCCTTCATCGCATCCTTGATGCGGTAACGACCTGCCTGACCTTTGATAAACAGCTCGGATTCAACGAAACCACGTTGCTGCAATGGCTCAACCGTGGCACTCATCGGAGTACCAGTGGCTGGCGGAGTAAGCACTTGCGGAAGGGGCTGCTTGGCCACTCCAGATGTTGCTCCTCCGACACAAGCAGAGAGGACGACGCCAGCCACAGCGACCATTGCCCATTGGCGCAGGTGTCTTGTAACTGACGCGTTGCGGTTAACTTTTAGATTGCAAGCTATCGATGTAAACAATCTGTTCATGATATTTCCTGTCTATGTCCGGTTATGACATAACTTTACTCATTTTATTGACATCCAACTATCCACTAATTAGTTGAATGATTAACAACTAAATGATGTTAATTGATGGGGATAGGAACGTTCAGCGCTGAGGGGACAGGGTGCTCAGAAAAAATTTCCAGGATGATTAATGTACTTATCTGTAAACAGTAGTTACGCGGCGTGATGAGCCAGTGATTGAGGCGGCTGAGCTATAGCCACGGTATGCATTTAATAAACTTTTCCATATACTTCGCAGGCACTGTAACGTCTGGAACCATAAGAGGGCTCACCGGATTTACTGCATGCTGAAACAGAGTTTACGCCGTAAAGTAAAGCAGCGTTTGCCAGTACGTAACCCGTCACAACCAGTGATACCGGAGGTACTTAACTAGAGCTGCTCGATAGACTTTATGCATGATGCTTTGGTCTGCGGCAGACGATTTCTGGCGTACTTTTTAGGAGGCTGTTTTACTGGGGATACGACAGAAACGCGCTCGGGGGATTTTTGCGGTGCGTACAATTAAGGGGGCATGGTAAAGATTCTGAAGCCATGTATGCTCTGAGCCAATTGAATCGTCACGGATAATGCGACGCTATTGTTAATGGGGGGATGGTTAATGGCCGCCAAACTATGTAGAGGTGCTACTAAACTAAAACCAAAAATCAGCTTTTAAGAGCCTTTGTGGTTGTTACAATACAGGCCTTTAATTGTCGGCCAACTCAATTCTGTTTCGTCCGTTTTCCTTTGCCCGGTAGAGCGCCTTGTCGGTTTTTTTTATTAACGACTGCTGGCTTTCCCCAACTTTTCGGAAACCAACCCCGATGCTGACGGAGATACCTTGACCATCATCCAACCTGATGTTTCTGGCATCCCTGCAGATGGCTTCTGCATAACGAATCACCTCATACCGGGAAAGTCCCTCGCCGATCACCGCAAATTCCTCTCCCCCGATACGGAAAACTTTCAGTGCTGTCACACTGATATCCTTCAGCTGATCGCCGAATCTGGACAAAACCTCGTCACCGACATCATGTCCCCTGCTGTCATTGATGTGCTTAAAAAAATCAATATCGATGATCATCATGGACATTTTTTTATTGGTCGTGTTGCTGAGGGTTTCCACAAAATAACGCCTGTTCGGAAGCCGGGTGAGTTCATCATACAGGGCGCTGGTCTGCGCCACTGAAAAACGGGAATTCATCCGCAGGATGATGCGGTAGACGCTAATAACGGTGAGAAGCATTCCAGACAGCTTTAACAAATCTTCGCAGAAGTAGCCTACCCATTGCGGTTGGCTGACTATTTCATCCATCACATCGAATGCACCTGCAGCAATCCAGAGTATAAGGCCGGTAATCGCCCCGCTCAGGGGGCGCCCGTCAACGAAAACACAGGTAACATTCCACAAGGTAAAAATCAGGAGCATCAGGAAGAAAATATCAATATATAACCCCGGACTGGACATGATTTCACGGGATGTGCCCAGCGGGGAACCTGCATTGATGGCCACTATAGCTGCTGCGGTGAGTGCCATGCAGGCTAGGAGAATAACCCCACACCTGAAGCGAACAGATGAAGACTGCAGCATATTGAATTTCCGTAGTGGATTATGTTTATAACCAAGCCCCATCGAGATGGTGTTTCCGTGTATCAGTTTGCGCACCGCACGAGCTTGCTGCGATCGAGACAGTTGACAGGAAAGCAGGTAACTAAAAAGTACATCAGTTAGATAAAGGCGAAAGCCTATTATTACCGCCATAATGGCACATAGGTGTGAACTTTTAAAAGCTTCTTGAAATAGTGTTGTATTGGATGTGGTATCCAGTGTAACGGGTAGTTCTCTTTCATACAGACCGTCAACGACCAGCACAATCTGGTCTCGGTATGCAGCACAGTTGCAGCTCTGCTGATGGCTTTTTAAGGTGATAGCGACAATCGTCACTACACCGGCGTTTGTCCTGGCAACTGTGTTATCCGGTGCTGCTCAGTTTACGTCTGTAGTCATTACGCATGGTTGGGGGATACGACTTCAGTAAACGAAGCCTGCTGTACCTCGTATGAAACTGGAGAGTAACAATGTTCGCTCCGTCTGCATATGAGCCGCTTCGGTTCATTTTCTATATTTTTCAGCCCCACAGCCTTAACTTTCGGGGCTTTGGTTAATCCCGGAACATCTTGCGCAGATTGCATATTTAACCGGAAGTGGCCCGTCAGTTGGTGGATGAGCGTGCAAATCCGAGCGCAAATAGTGCATGGGAACCGACTATCGATTTTTTCCATGAGAGTTCAGGCACAAAATCGCTATATGTCATCATCCACTATTTCCAAATTCCCTCTCTAAATGTGGACATCGACAGTATTTCTAAAACAATCAATGTGCTTCTGAGTCTCATCACAAACGTCTTATCGAACAATTTCGTTGACAGGTTTCAGTAATGCGATCAAAACTAAACTGTACAGTTCACATGTGCGCAAATTTGATGCTTCTTGCTGAGGGCATGGCGGTACGCGCGGCCCCTAGCCAAAACGAAAGGATGTACTCATGAAGATGTTAAGACAGGTCAGTGGGCTGGTGGTCGTCTGTGCTGCTTTACTGCTGGCAGGCTGTGCAGGTAATCAACCGGTGCGCTACAGCAGCATCGACTCGGCTGCAAAGCTTTCTGCAAACACCAATGATAATGCCGAACGCATGCCGTGGCGGTATTCAACTCAGGTCGACTGGCGCAAGTACGACAGCATCATTATTGACCCGGTGAAGATTTATCAGGGTAGCGACGGGCAGTTTGACGACATAGCACAGGCCGACCGGCAGGCTCTTGCCACTCATATGCAGAATGCGTTCAGCAAAGCATTAAGCACACGCTTTAAAACGGTCAGTACACCTGCTATCCGAACTTTGCGCCTGAAACTGACGCTGACGGGTGCAGATACCACGCCACAGGTGGTGGGTACCGTCACCAAGTTCGACCTGGCGGGCGGCCCCTACAACATTGTGCAGTCGGTACGTGGTGGGAGAGGACTGATGAGTGGTTCGGTGGATTACGTCGTTGAAATTTATGACGCCAGCAGTCACGAACTACTGATGGCTTACGTTGCTCACCAGTACCCGAATGCCATGAACATCTCTGCCAGTATCGGCTCGCTGAGTGCTGCTGAGGTGGGTATTGAAAAAGGGGCGGAAGAACTGGCGGAGATGCTCCAGTAGCCGTCTTCACCCTACGTACAGCCGGATGCCTTAACCGGTACCGGCTGTGATTTTCCTCGTGCATTACTTCCTGGTGAACCGGCTTTATGAAGACATTCCCGCATCTGACTATCTGCCCGCATTGCGACAGTGTTTACCAGACGTTGCCCTGCGCGCCGGGCGATATCGCGCTCTGTCAACGGTGCTACGCCGTTTTATGGCATGGTCATCATCGGGTGCCCGGTCATGTGCTCCCCCTGATATTGACGGCGGCCATTACCTTATTCCTCGCCTGTCTCTTTCCGATAATGTCCGTTGAATTTTACGGTATGGCGAATGACATCACTCTCTGGAATGCGGCATGGGCGCTTGCAGCAGATGATAGCAACTCTATGATGGCGGTCTGTACCGTCTTCCTGCTCATTGTCGCGCCTTTTCTGAAGATAACACTGACAGCCTGGCTGCTGAGCTTTGCACATTTCGGGCGTGCGGCACCGGCGTTTGTCTTCATCATGAAAGTACTTAAATCGCTTCATCCCTGGAGCATGGTCGAAGTGGGCGTGCTGGGCTTTCTCGTGGCGGGGATAAAACTCTCGTCACTACTGGACGTTTCTGTGGGACCAGGCGGTTGGGCGCTGGCTATTTCCTGCGTGCTGGTTGTTCTCATCAACAGTCACGATTTACGCCCGCTGTGGGATCTGCTTTCTGTTGGGGAGAAGGGCCGTGACTATTGATGTGCCGTTTGCCCGTGAGATGCGCGTGTGTCGCTGCTCCTTATGTGGGCTGGTGTGTTCCGATGACAGGGCACCCGGTGTGGAGGGTAAATGCCCTCGCTGCCATACGCTGTTGCCCCATCAACCGCATAGCCGTCAACAGCTGAGCTGGGCGCTATTGTTCACCGCGATGATATTCTATGTGCCCGCCAATCTGTTCCCGGTGATGTCCACCACGCTGCTCGGCCAGGGTAGTGACAGCACTATTCTTTCCGGTGTCGTGGCCTTCTGGCGAAGCGGGTCGTGGGGCATCGCGGCGATCATCTTTGTTGCCAGCGTGGTGGTTCCTTGTCTGAAGTTTCTCTCACTGAGTGTGCTGCTGTTCTCAACGAGCCGTAAGAGCCGCTGGGCCAGACGCGAACGAGCCCGGCTGTACCGCGTAATGGAATGGATTGGCTGCTGGTCAATGCTGGATGTCGTGGTGGTAGCCGTGGTGTGTGGCCTGCTCCGGTTTCATAAGCTCAGTGAGGCTGAACCCCGGGCCGGCATTTTTTTCTTCGGCTTTGTGGTCATCCTGACCATGCTCTGCGCGCTGAGTTTTGAACCAAAAACATTATGGGAAGATAAGCAATGATGCGTCCTATTTCGGGTATTCCTCTTTTACATCATGGGCGCTGGCGCAATGCCGTCATCTGGCTACTTCCGATTGTCGCGCTGGTGATTGCGGTATCAATGGTCATCCAGGCGCGCTTATCCGTCGGGCCGGAAGTGGTTATCGCGTTTCGCAGCGCCGCCGGTCTGGAAGCGGGTAAAACTGCCGTGAAATACAAAGATGTCAATGTCGGGCTGGTGAAGGAGATCACCCTCAGCCCCGATAACACGCAGGTACTGGTGCGGGTTTCGCTTGGCAAAAGTGCGCAGAATCTGGCGCGCAGCGACACCCGATTTTGGGTGGTCAGGCCGCGAGTGGGAATGAACGGCGTCAGCGGTATCGATACGCTGCTGTCCGGGGCGTACATAGGCGTGGACAGAGGGCTGTCTGATGAGAGCCAGTACCGGTTCACTGGCCTGGAAACGCCTCCGTCCATCGTTAACGATATGGAAGGCAGCCAGTTTCTGCTGGAAGCGGACGACCTCGGGTCCCTGGATATTAACTCGCCGATTTACTATCGCCGCATCCCGGTCGGGCGGATTACCTCTTATCAGCTACGTAAAGACGGCAAGGGAATCGATCTGGACATCTTTATTGATGCCCCTTACGACCGCCTGGTCACCGCAGACTCACGGTTCTGGAATGTAAGTGGCGTAGATCTTTCCGTGGGCAGCGACGGTTTTCAACTAAAAACCCAGACCGTTGCTGCCATCATGGCCGGGGGGATTGCGTTCTCCACGCCGGAGGGACCTTCTCATGGTGTGCTCTATAAGCAAGCACGTTACAAACTGGCTCCGGATGAAGAGACCGCGATGGCTCCTGCGGACGGCCCACCGGTGCGCTTTCAGTTGCGTTTTGAACACACACTGCATGGCCTGAATGTGGGGGCACCAGTAGAGTTTTCCAGCGTGCGTATTGGGCGTGTTGCCTCCATCGAGCTCGACTACAATGCCGAAGGGTATCGCTTTCCGATTGTGGTGGGCATTGATGTTTATCCTTCGCGAATGGGCAAGGTGCTCGAAAAACTCCCGAAACCAACGGGTGACGTTGACCTCAACACCGCTATTTTCACCCGTGAGATGATCGCTAATGGATTACGGGCGCAGGCCACATCCAGTAGCCTGCTGACAGGGCAATTGTACATCTCTCTCGATTTCATACCGGATGCGCCCAAAGTGAAGTTTGATGTGACAAAACGCCCGGTAGAACTCCCCACCATTAATAGCGGACTGTCCATTCTCCAGGATCAAATCACGGATATCACCCGCAAAATCAATAAAATGCCGCTCGATGAAATTGGGAGCAACATGAATACCTCGCTGGTAGAACTGACTAAAACGCTACGCATGGTCAACGCCCGGACCCTGCCCGCAGCCAACCGCCTGATCCAACAGGCGCAGTTCACAACGCAGGACGTGCAAAATTTGCTGGTAGAAGATTCCCCGCTGATGGTGACTCTCCTGCGGTCTTTACAGGAAGCAACGCGAACGCTGCGGACCGTGCGCAGCCTGACAAACCAACTGGACAGGCACCCGGAATCATTAATACAGGGACGCGCAGCGGATGCGGCACTGGATGACGGTCTTTCACTTAAGCAAGGAGAGCAGCCATGAAAGTCGTTTTATCGCTGATCCTCGGTGTTACCAGTGTGCTGGCCGGGTGTTCCTCACCGCATGTGCGTTACCACACCCTGGTCAGTTATGACTCCGTTTCCCACATGGTTACACCACCTGAGTTTGTGATCGACCTGCTGCCTGTTGGCGTTCCGGCACAACTGGATAGCCAACAGGTGGTGGTTCGCCAGAGCAACAGTCGTATGGTGGTTCTGGATGACGACCGCTGGTTAAGTCCATTAGGTGATGAGTTGCAAACCGCACTGTCTCTGGGCATGACGCAGCAGCTTAACACCGTGGATGTGGCAGGGCTGGCGCGGGATAATCGCAAACCGGTGGTACGAGTGCTGATACAGGTTCGGCGTTTTGACAACTGGCCCGGCAACGCCGTCAGTCTGTACGCTGAGTGGAGTTTATCCATTCAGCAGGAAGGAAAAAACCGGCGGCTGGTGTGCAGAAGCAACATTACACAACCGGTTGCCGGTGATCCTGCGCAGATATTTAGCGCCGGGCAGCAGGTGGTGAAGCGCCTGTCAATCCAGATAGGGCAGGTCGCGACTGACTGGGTGACGAAGGGCAGGGATACGTGTCACCTTAACTGACCTGACGCAGAAAATCCGGGTTTGATGCGGCGAACCCGATTTTTTATACTCTGTTGCACAAGAGAGTTACTCCGTTTTTTTCACTGCACCATTCAGAAAGAGTTGCAGGCCATTGGCGACCATTTCACTGACCTTTTCCTCTGAAAAATCAGGTAGTTCGCGCAGAAAAAACAGGGCCTCAGTTTCCGCTTTGACAAGCGTCGTAAACTGGATGGCTCGGAGCATCGGATTTGCCGGTGCCAGTTCACCCCGTTCCATTGCGGCACTCATTTCCTGCGCCAGCGCCGCCATGCTCTGCCGGATACCGGATTCCAGGAACAGTTGCCCGATATCAGAATGCCCGGCTTCCCCCAGCACCACGCGGTAAATCTGTAATGCCTGGTTGTCGCAGGTCACCACCCGCAGCATATCTTCGCCAAAACGGGTGAGCTTTTGTTCCAGTGTCAGGTGCTGGTATTCCGGTTGTGTTAACCCGTTTGCTGCTTCGGTGAGGAACCGGGCGCTGTAATTGCGCACCACCGTTTCAAACAGCGTTTCTTTTGATGAGAAGTATTTATAGAGCGTGGCCTTGGAGCCACCGGCGCGTCTGGCCACTTCATCCATGGAAGTACGTTCGTACCCAATCTCAAGGAACACCTCAGCGGCGGCAGCCACGATCGCATCACGGCGCGCCTGCGTTAGTACTTTCATGTTGAACCCTTAGCTTGTTAAAAAGTCATGCTTAAACATAACTATACCGTACGGTACTCACGCAATTATGCCACAATAGCAGCCTTAAAGGGGGACGAATATCGCTTGATGAGCAGCGGTAGGTGAGGTTGCAATTTAGTGCATATACTGCAGTTGTCTTGTCCCGGTGATTGAAAAGGTTATGAATGCCAGCTCGGATGTGCGCTAGGGTTTATAAGGCTTATTACAACAGCGTTACCAGACCGGTCAACATTAAAGCCTACTGACGGAATAGGACATCGGTGCTGCGGCAAGCGCTGTCAGCGTGAAGAGTAAGCGTGCGGTTGTTCTTACAACTAAAAAGCATTGATTACATCTTGGCTTTTTAAATCCACATGGGAACATGTCAGAGTGGCTGTTAAAGATAAAAGCACGGGTTATGGTATTAGGCGCGGGAGCGTGTAATACGTTCCTGTAACCAGGCTTCCACTTCGCTTTGCAGCCAGCGTGAGCTACGTCCCAGTTTAATGGGTTTCGGAAACTCCCCGTCTTTGATGAGCTTATAAAACCATTTATCGGTTAATCCCGTCAGGCGAGTAATAAAAGCCATATTGACAAATTGGTCTTCGAGCAAGGTTGGTTTGGTCGTCATCATGAATGTCTCCGGTTGCGTTATGGAAACCGGAGCTCTGTTGATGGTTGTTGCTGTCCTCTCCGGCATAGCAACGGGTCGTCATGTAAAAAATATAAGGGTTGCCTCTGTAGTCGATCTCGTCCGGGCTATAGCTTCTCTAGTATGTGGGTTTAGGCCAGCCTATATGCGGGCTGGCCCTGTTTGTTTTTATCTCGTCTCTTTGCTGTAGATGCCTGTTTTACATAAAGAGCAGAATTTCGTTCCTTCGTAGTGTCGCCCGCACATCGTGCAGTGCCAACGGGTTGCCGTGTGTACTGCTGGTAATTGGTTTAACAGCCTTTTAAACCTTCCCACTCTGTCGGTTCGACCTGATTCCGGGGCCAGGTAAGGGCAGTGCAGGAAACTCACCGGATCTCCGCGCGTGATGTCATGCTCAAACCACGGCGGCGAAGTCAGGGTGGGTAAATGAAATATCAGTGGGCACTTGCAGTGGTGACACGACCAGTGTTGGTTCATGGTGGAATGGACATCCCGGGCTGCGACTGTCGTGCCTTTTTCATCCCGCGCCATATAACATTTTGAAACTGACATGGTGCCCCCTCAGTACGGTCTAATGGCGTGGAGATACGCACCTGTTAGCCTGCTCAGCCCAGGGTGTTTTTCCTGGCTGTCGCAGAGCCACTGTTGCACCCCCTCAGGTTGCAGACAGGGAATACACCATCCAGAGGCATCGCTGTTTTTCACCAGTTCGCACCAGCACAACAGGGTAAGGGACTCCCGCATACCGAAAGCAGTATTTAGCCAGAATGCAGATTTCAGTTGTTTAGCCAGACTTAGCAATCCCAGACGGGCACATTCACTGAGTAATACCCCGGGAAGGAGGGGGTAATCGGCGTATTTTGTAATTTGGGTCTGCTCAGTTGGATTATCTGTAACGGGGGTTTGCGTCACACTCAGCAGAAAGTGGGGAATGACCAGAGATGACGGAAGTCCATTAAGTGGCCTGCAGGTTGTCATCGCCAGTGTATGCCAGCGTTTTATGTCCGGCTGACATAAGCCATGGGCAAGATTCGCCCGGGTAAAATCGTCAAGCCAGGCCTGATAATGGTTAAGTAAGGGTGTCGTTATCATTGTGGAATACCTTAGATTCTGGATTACAGGCAGCCGAAGCACACCGCTCTCAATGGTGCATTCCGTAAACTGCCTGTGAATGGAAAGAAGAAGGCGGCTCTTTGGTTATATTGGCCAGCCATAGCTACTGGTGGTGCTGTGAAAAAGGGGGGGTACGGTGTTAGGATTGGCTGCAACCAAATGACCTCTCTTCTTTGCTGTAATATTTACTGTCCTCTTTTGCAAAATAACTAAGTCGAAACATTAATCTCTGAAATTTTTCATGGAAATCAGGGGCTTTTGCATTAATATAATAAGGTGAATTTTTCAGGAAATGCACTAGCGTACGATATTCTGGATACCCCCCTAAATCTAAGGCGCTTAGCCACGCCTCTTCAATAAATGAGCCGAGATTACCGGCCTTCTGATTAAAATTTCCCAGAGAGTGAAATCTCTGAGTATTTACCAGTAAAGCAACGTGATAATGTATTTTACCATTTTTGCAAACTTCCCTGACCCAAAGGTAACGCAATGTTGTAGGATGTACTCTGATACCATTCTTTTCTTTATGCCTGGTTTGAGCTATTACCTTTTGTCTTATGGAGTTAATAAATCGCGACATTAATCCGTCATCGAGATTCACCAATGCGGAAATCGAATCTCCATTATCTCTGTACTCCGGTAGTCGTAAAATTAGCATCACCACAGTCGTCCTTGGATAATGACTCAGTGATTTGGCTACGACTTGCGTTATCCGATGAATATAGTGTTTATTGAAAGGTGCATGAGCATAATTAAGACTTAATGAGCTAAGCATGTTATCGCCTCTGATACTGTCATGGTTGTATATTCCATAACAAGAGGTACATCTGTTTTTTATTCGCATTGCTTAATGCAAATGGTTATATGATGAATTTGTAAAGATTTAAAAAGAGATACATATGAGATGTATATAATACAAAACATACAGCCTTTTTTTAATGAAAGGCAGAGCTCATGCAGGTTATAACGGTATAAAAACTGTGATATTACTCTGAAGTTAAATGGCAAGTTCGCAAGTTGCTGCACAAGTGCACCGAGGTGAAACTGAGCTACTGTGTAGTGTCCCGCCTTTGCTTCTGGGGGTAAGGTCCTGCTTTCGTTGTTTCAGAGAAAAGGTACATAGCAGGCATGCCTGCTATGGGCTTAGAAAGTAAAATCACCTTTATCCTGTACATATATTCACATGAAAAGTCGTTGACTTTTGTGGTTAGCTCTGCCTTTATGTACATAAAATCACGTAGTGATTCATAGAGGCAAGTTATGGTAAAGCTTATTGAGGATAGAGATGCTGTTCTTTTTTTGTCTAACGCTCTTGCCGCTAAGGGGATTACTTTCCCTCCGGAAGCAACTGAAAGGAATATTCATCGATATCAAAGCAAGGCCAGAGATTTTTTAATTAGGAAAGGGCGTCTTGCTGAAGAGATTGATACCTTTTTTACTCAGACCCTGGAACGGTACAGACAAAGGACCCCTACAGAGAACGAACTTAATTGGTTTATGGATGATCCTCGGGCAAGCTTTTGGCTGATGTGCAAACTGGACCATGCTGATGATATAAATTCTCTGAGTGACCTAATCGTTACCGGTAATAGCTTGCTTGATGAACTCGGAACGAAGAAAAATGACACCCCTCCGAATCATAATCTTCGGGTTGATTACATAAAGGATAAAATCCGTAATCAGGGTGGCATATTAACCCCAAGAGAATATTTGCGCGATCTGAATAATGAATGGGAAGGTAATCTGGGATTTCGGGATATTTTTAAAGATGTCAACAGTCCATCAGGTGTAAGCATTGACTGGCTGATCGGTTATCTGAAAGATAATAATATCACTCTTGCGAACTATCAATGTGGTTCCATTATCGAAGAAAAACTCGCGTATTGTTATGCATCTTATTTTATCTGGTGTGAGCAAAACAGACACGACGGTGTAATTGAAACCAATTTTAAGAATAAGTTCAAAAGTGCTTTCAGTACCCAAAAGGCAAGAGCAAAGAAAAATGCATCCAGGGCCAAACAGCTTAATGTGCATATAGCAGAAGAGTTTTATGACAAAATGAGAGATATTGCCATATCTGAGGGCATCTCAAATGCCCGTGTAATTGAGCATGCAATACAGTTTGCATGGCATAATAAAAAACACCCTCGTTATAAATAAAATCAGACAGATGTTATCAGCATGACTATTCCTGAAAGCGGACTCATCAGAGCCCGCTTTCTTTCCCCTCAAGGAAACCATCATGCAAGAAAACAATGGCTTTACCGTTATTGAACATTCCCTGTCCGCTCTTCCTGTCACCATACGCAGACATATCCTGAACCACATCCGCAAGCTCACCGATTACGAACCCGTCATCGGTATCATCGGTAAAACCGGTGCGGGGAAATCGTCGCTGTGCAATGCCCTTTTTAAGGGTGACGTTTCGGCGGTCAGCGATGTCTCGGCCTGTACCCGTGAACCGTTGCGGCTCCGGATTTCAGTCGGACGGCACAGCCTCACGCTGGTGGATTTGCCCGGTGTCGGGGAAAGCCTCACCCGTGACCGGGAATACCGGCAACTCTATCAGGAGTGGCTCCCCAGGCTGGACCTGGTCCTCTGGGTGATAAAAGCCGATGACCGGGCGCTCTCCATTGATGAGCAATTCTACCGTCAGGTGATTGGTGAAGCACACCGGCACAAGGTGCTGTTTGTGGTTAACCAGGCCGATAAAATTGAACCCTGTCATGAATGGGACTCGCTCACAGGGAGTCCGTCCGCGATGCAGTACCTCAATATCCAGAGCAGACTTATCGATATCGGTAAGCTGTTTTCCCCTGCAGCACCAGTGGTGGCCATCTCCGCCCGGACCGGATGGGGACTGACCGCGATGGCGGAAGCCATGATGAAACATTTACCGGCACAGGCGGGCAGTCCTGTATCCACGCAACTACGTGAGGAGGTTCGTACTGAGCAGGTAAAGTCCCGGGCCCGGTACGGGTTCGGTGAGGCGGTGGGACGCTCACTGGACACAGTGGCCGAAGGCCCCTTTACTCCTGCCCCTGTCAGCACACTGATACGCTGTGTCCGCGATGCGGTCGTGTCTGTGGCCCGCGCCGTGTGGGATTTTTTCTTCTGAGCCGTTAATCCGCTACTTCTCCCTGAGCCCTGTCGCCACCGCGACGGGGCTTTTTTATTTTCACGCTATTTCAGGAGTTCACCATGACCCGTCTGGCCTCGCGCTTTGGCGCAACAAATCTTATCCGCCGTGACCGCCCGCTGACCCGTGAAGAGCTGCTCCGCACGGTACCGAGTGTGTTCAGCGAAGACAAACATGCTTCACGCAGTGACCGTTACACATACATCCCGACCATCACCCTGCTGGATAACCTGCAACAGGAAGGTTTTCGTCCCTTTTTTGCCTGCCAGACGCGGGTACGGGATGAAGGCAAACGTGAGCACACAAAACATATGCTGCGCCTGCGCCGTGAAGGGCACATCACCGGCCATCAGGTGCCGGAAATTATCCTGCTCAACAGCCATGACGGCTCCAGCTCGTATCAGATGCTGCCGGGACTTTTCCGGGCTGTCTGCCAGAACGGCCTTATCTGCGGCGAATCGTTCGGGGAGGTGCGTGTTCCGCACAAGGGGGATGTGGTGGGCAAAGTCATCGAAGGGGCGTATGAGGTGCTGGGCATTTTTGACCGGGTGGAAGAAAAGCGCGAGGCGATGCAGTCGCTGTTGCTGCTGCCCCCGGCACAGGAAGCTCTGGCCCGGGCGGCCATCACCTACCGCTTTGGTGAAGACCACCAGCCGGTGACCGAAGCGCAGGTGCTGTCCCCCCGTCGCTGGCAGGATGAAAGCAGCGACCTGTGGACGACGTACCAGCGGGTGCAGGAGAACCTGATTAAGGGCGGGTTATACGGACGCAATACAAAAGGGAACCGCATGCACACCCGGGCCGTGAAGGGTATCGACGGTGACGTGAAGCTCAACCGGGCACTGTGGGTAATGGCGGAAACACTGCTGGAAAAACTGGGCTGACAGCGGCTCCTGCCGGTGCAGTTTAGGTTAGGGAGAAATTCCGGTCAAATTCAGTCTGTTGCCGGAATGTTATAAACGGACATCTCCTGTCCGTCAGGGGGCCGCCCGGGGGCCTGAAAATGTCCCTGTGCGTGGTCAGCCCGCGTCCTGACTCACTTCCTTTTCCTGAAAAAATAATTCCCGGTGTGTCCATACCCTGTCCTGCCCCCTCTTTAAAGTAATCACATTCATTTCAGTCAGTTAACTGCCACGGAGCGTATCCAATGGTTCAGACAGAACGCCGCCATGACCGGCTGGCTGTCCGGCTCTCCATCATTATCAGCCGTCTGCTTGCCGGGGAGACCCTGAGCGTGCAAAAGCTGGCCGCTGAGTTTGCCGTTTCTCCCCGCACCCTGCGCCGGGATTTTCGCGAACGGCTGATGTACATGGACCTGGAGTACCGCAACGGCATCTGCCGTCTGCGTTCCGGTGTCAGTGGTACGCAGCGTGAGCTGGACATTCTGACGTTTGCCCACCGTTCCGGTCTGGCGGACCTGTTCCCCGGGCTGGACCGGCGTCTGGTCAGTACCCTGCTGGAAAGCGAAGCCTCGCCCTGCCTGGTCTGGCCGGTGCCTTCCGGCAGTTCACCGGCGCTGGCACTGTCTTTTTACCGTCTGATTAAAGCCATAACGGCACGTCAGCAGGTCGGGCTGCAGACGGAATGCCAGCGCACGGAGTATCTGTCACCTTACCGGCTGGTGGCGCAGGAGGGTGCCTGGTATCTGGTGGCGGAACACAACGGACAGCCCGCGGTGTTCAGGCTCGATGACATTCAGGTCGTGCAGCCGACTGCCGAAACGTTCAGATGGAATGAACAGCTGTACCGGCTGTCGGAAAACCCCGGCTTCGTTCAGGCCCTGCCGCATTTTCGCTGTATCCGGCAGTCCCTGGATGTTCTTTCTTCCCCGTAGCTCTGTTTCTTACCGGTCTGCCCCGCATCTGCAGGCGCAGGCCTTTTTTTATCTAAAACTCAATAAGGTTACTCCAGTGAAACGAAACCTGAACACCAGCTACCGGCTGGTATGGAATGATGTTCTGGGTGCATTTGTGGTGGTCTCTGAGCTGGCCACAGCCCGGGGTAAACGCAGCAGCACCGTACTGGCCATTGCCGTGGCCGGGCTGATGAGCACTGCCGCTCTGGCTGCCGGTAATACCACGGTTCCCGCCGGACAGACGGTGGACGGCGCGGTTATCAGCAACCACGACACCCAACAGGTCTGGGGCAGCGCCACCGGCACGGTGGTGAATACCGGCCAGGAATACGGTGATAACGACGATGCGAACACCGGCGGACAGTTTGTGCAGTCCGGTGGCGTGGCAGATAACACCACAGTGAACCGCAACGGCCTGCAGGCGGTCCTGTCCGGTGGCTCCGCCACCCGCACGACGATTAATGCCGGTGGCGGTCAGAGTGTGCACGGACAGGCAACGGACAGCGTGCTGAACGGCGGTGAACAGTGGGTGCAGAGTGGTGGCAGCACCACCGGTACCGTCATCAGTGCCGGGGGGTATCAGCTGGTGAAAAACGGTGCACAGGCCAGCGGCACGGTGGTGAATACCGGGGCAGAAGGCGGACCGGATGCGGAGAACAGTGACGGGATGTTTGTCAGTGGCATCGCAACGGACACACTCATTCATGCAGGCGGACGGCAGATTGTGGCGGCGGGTGGCTCATCGACCGGCACCACTATTCAGGCAGGTGGCGACCAGAGCGTACACGGTCAGGCACAGAGCACCACGCTGGACGGCGGTAATCAGTATGTCCACGCCGGAGCCCTGGCCACCGGTACGACGGTGAATGCCGGGGGCTGGCAGGTGGTACAGCAGTCCGGGACTGCAGACGCCACCACGGTGAACCGTGACGGTAAACTCAGCGTGTCCGCAGGCGGCACCGCCAGTAACGTCACCCTCAATGCCGGTGGTGCACTGGTGACCAGTACGGCGGCCACGGTCTCCGGTATCAACAGTCTCGGCGGTTTTAATGTGGATGCGGCCACGGCCAGCGCCACTAACGTTCTGCTGGAAAACGGTGGTCGTCTCGATGTGCTCTCCGGTGGTTCGGCGGATACCACCACCGTCAGCAATGGCGGTGTGCTGGCGGTGGCCACCGGTGGTGTGGCACAGCATATCGTGATGAATGAGGGCGGTGTGCTGATTGCGGACAGTGGTTCAACAGTCAGCGGGACGAACACTGCGGGTACCTTTGGTATTGATGCGGCTACCGGCAGGGCCAGTAACCTGCATCTCGGTAACGGCAGTATGTTCAGCGTGCGGGCAAACGGCGTGGCGGACAACACCACTGTCAGCAGCGGCGGCACACTGAATGTCAGTCAGGGAGGTATGCTGAGCGGGACCACCACGCTGACGGACAGTGCCACACTCAGCGGCAATGCCATCAGCAATGACCGGGTACAGGTCACCACCGCGACGGGAACAGTGGCACTTATCTCCGGTTCGCTGGGCGGCAGTGGTCAGTTGCTCAAAGACGGTGGCGGAACCCTGACGGTCAGCAACGGCACCCTCACGCAGTCAGCCGTGAACCTGAATCAGGGTTCGCTGATACTGGATAATGCACAGGTCAGCACGGACATCATCGCACAGTCCGGCACGTCACTGACGCTGACCGGCAGTACCGTGATGAGCGGGGCCATTGACCCGACAGATGTCACTCTGGACAGCGGTGCCTCCTGGAATATTGACCGTCATGCCTCTGTGGCTTCCGTGCTCGACACGCTCACTAACGCCGGGGCCATCAGTTTCTCAGCCCCTCAGGGTAACTTTGTGCCTGCCACCCTGACGGTGAAAAATCTCACCGGTCGCGGCGGGAGTATCAGTATGTTTATCCGCCTGGATGACCCGACCTTCCCGACCGACAGGCTGGCGATTGACGGCGGTCAGGCGACCGGGAAAACCTGGCTGAACTTCACCAGCATCGGGAACAGCGGACTGGGCCTGGCCACCACCGGCAACGGTATTAAAGTGGTGGATGCTGTGAACGGGGCTACGACCACCGGTGATGCCTTTGCGCTGGGGCATAAACTGCAGGCCGGGGCCTATAACTACACCCTGAACCACGGTACAACGGATGAAAACTGGTATCTCAGCAGTGAAGCTGTTTACCGGTCCGAAGTCGCCCTCTATGCCTCGCTGTATGCACAGAGTATGGACTATGACCGGGCACTGGCAGGCACATACAGTCAGCGCAGCACGGCGCAGGAAGCCAGAGGGATGTGGGGACGTGTTCAGGGCGGGCATACCGGTCACGGGGACCGCAGCGGTATTGCACAGGGTGCAACGCCTGAAAGCAGCGGCAGCTACGGTTTTGTGCAGCTCGGGGGCGACCTGGTGAACGCGCAGACCGGTCCGGTATCACTGACGGCGGGAATTTACGGTGCGGCAGGTGAGTCCCGTTCAGACGTGAAAAATGATGACCGCTCTGCTGCCGGTACCGCACGAGACACGGTATACAGCCTCGGCGGATACCTGACAGCCGTACACCAGCCATCAGGTTTATGGGCGGATGTGGTGGCGCAGGGGTCACGGCATTCCCTGAAAGCGCAGTCTGATAACAACAACTTCGATACCCATGGACAGGGCTGGCTCGGTTCGCTGGAGACCGGCCTGCCACTGAGTGTCAGCCAGGGGCTGGTACTGGAGCCACAACTGCAGTATGTCTGGCAGGGGCTCAGTCTGAACAACGGTCATGACGATGGTGGTTATGTGGATTTTGGTCACGGCAGCGCACAGCATGTCCGTGCCGGTCTGCGTTTTGGCAACCAGTCTGAAATGACCTTCGGTCAGGGCTCATCCACACTCCCGGGCCATGAGCGCAGTATGAAGCACAGCATCAGCGAGCTGCCGGTAAGCTGGTGGGTCCGGCCGTCGGTGGTCCGGACATTCAGCTCACAGGGCGACCTGAATATGGGAACGGCAACACCAGGCAGTAATGTCACGTTCAGCCCGTCGCAGGACGGTACGTCGGCTGAGTTGCTGGCTGGTCTATCAGCGCAAATCCGGGAAAATGTGACGCTGGGTATTCAGGGTGGCTATACCAGAAGCCTTAGCGGTAACAGTGCTGAGGGTTATAACGGACAGGCCAGTGTGAAAGTTCTATTTTGATATTATAAAAAATATGAGCTATCCCTCCATGGGATAGCTCTGCTAATAATTATTGGTAATTTATGCTTTTTCTATAGGCATCTGAGATTCTGAAAATAGCACGAGTATTAATTGTCAGTTATACCCATTCTTTCGGAATTAGGCCATCTTTTTCAGACTTCCATTGTGCTGCTTCATAGGTATGAGGAACCTCACCCCAAATAGTTTGATCTGCATGTTCAAGAACAATCACCTGAAATTTAAAAGCATTTAACTCTATTGCTGATGAAAGCATCTCAAATATTTTCTTTGTTGCCAAAATGTCATTTTCCCTGGCAGTCATTAATTGATTGTTGCTATTCATTTCATCAAGGATATTTTCCCCGGATGCAGCGCTGGGGAAATACACTTGGCTCGGTTGATCGATAATTAAGAAACTAAATGGAGGGAGGTTTTCATTTCCCGGCGAAGATAAGAACTCATGCAGGGCAAGGAACGTTGAAAGATGATACCCCATCCAGTTGGCACCACTACCGACTTCCCAAAGATATTCACTTTTTGAATATTCGCTTTCTTTGAAGCTCAGTGTTAATTCGTTTTTGTCGAGAAATATCTTGCCTCTACGTTCAAGGTTAAGCATGTCAGAGTATTCCTCTATCAGGCTGTTAATTTTACTATACGTGACACTTTCTTTACTTTTTATATTGGTAGTTTTAAAGTATTCGCTTAAGGGTTCGATTGTTTTTTTTAGCTCTTTAATTTGCTCACTTAAATCACCTGTGTTTTTAATTTTGTCTAAAGATACTAGGTTTTCTTGAATTCTTCCAATTAAAACATATACTTTTTGTAATGAGTCGCTGGTTGATTTGTCTAATCTCTCAAGTTGAATTTTTTGCTTTCTTATTGAGTGCAGTGTTTCTTGATAATCTCTAAGCGTTTTCTTTAGTTTATCTAATTCTTTATCTGCAATTGGTGTGTCAAATAATCCTTCAGATATTGAATTTAATTTTGATATTTTCTTCTCAAGATTATTAATTATATTCGAGGTAATCGTAGTCTTATTACCGCAGGCAATACATTTACCATCTGGTGATAGATTTCTCTTCAGCCATTCGAATCCATTTGTATGATTTTTCTCTGATTTTATTGCATTTGAAAAAGCCTGCCCTTGGGCAAAAAGTTGTTCATAATTTCTTATTTTTAAACGAGTATCATCTATTTTTCTTTGAATTTTTTCGCCTTCAAATATTAGTTTTTTAAGCGCTTCATTAGTGTAAGTATAATTTGGATTAACTAATAAATCGCTAAGCGATCCTTCAGTGTATTTCTTATTTATAAATTGTAGGTCAAGAAGTTTATCCGTACTTTCATTGATATTCTCTTGATTTGCATGTAGAAGGCCTAGTTCGATTGCTTGATACCATAAATGCGATATATCATTTTTCCATCCGGAAAGAGCTTTATTATTTATTTCTTGTTGTCTTAAGAGCGAGTCATGTCGTTTGTAAAGGTCAATTAATTCTTTTTCTTTTATCATGTATTCACGGTCAATTATACCTAGCGCAAATGGCATTACCCTCTTTAATCTTTCTTTATTTTGATAAGAATCAGCTTTGAAGAAAAGTGTATAAGGGTTTGCAACAATATGCTGTGGGAGGAAATTGAATGCTGCCATATCCCGATAAGATGTTCTGCCATCAAAGCCAATTTTTTCTTTTTCATCATCAATAGCCAAGTTGCTTAGTTTAACCAGTTGATTTAGTGTCTCTTTAAAACTTGAAAAATTATGTGTCGCTTTTTCAATTATTTCTGGTAGTTCACCTTGCAGTCGGGATAGATAAAATTCTTTACCTGCATTTTTTTGATTTGGAGATTTCCTGCAAATAAGGCATTTTGTGCCTTTAATTTCGACTTGTAGTCCAAACCATTCAACCGATTCACGAATTATACCTACGGGGATGGCGCATTTACTTGAACCTAAGCAGTAGTCTACAATCGATATTATTGACGATTTCCCTGTCCCGCTGATACCATGAATGATATTGAGTTTATCTTGTGCAAATTCGATTGTTCTTAGTGCATTTTTAGAATTTACAGGCCAGAGAATTATTTTTTCGATTAAAAATTTCATTATTTTTCACCTAAAATTAAACTAAATATTTCCGCGGTATCTAGCTGAGAAAACCAAAAAGCAATACGCGGAATACATTTTTGCATATCATCAGGTAATTCATTTTTTATATCTTTGGGGATTTTCTTCTTAGTGCATTTGAAATAAATGTTGTGATCAATTTCCAATTTTTCAAGCAATCCAGATGCTACTGCGAGATTGAGACCTTGTAATGTTGCGCCTGAAAAATTTGTTATTCTGTCTTTAATTGAATATTGTATTAAAGGATTATCAACGATTATTGTACTGAGAAGAGTGTTTTTTTTCTTGTTCCTTATTGCGATTCTGGATGTCTCGTGCCAAAGAAGAGGAAGCACTAGTAATAATAAAGCTATGTCAGTGTTTCTATTGTTCAGTGTATTTTTTTCGAACTCTGCTATAAAAGTTGTGAGTAAAAAACAAGCTAACACACTATTGTTTATAATGTTTTTGTCAACATAAAACATAATAAATTACCCCGTTAATTTTATGACCTGTATTTCTTGAAAACATCATGCCAATAAATAAAATTCTCGTTGTCTGGTTCATCAGCAAGCGCATGATAATTACCAGTAGTAAAATAGTTATGAGTTGTAGGATATCCGTTTAGTGGAGCTAGAAAATTAATATCCACTGTGTCTTGATAAATTTTACAATAATATGAATCATTTTTTTCTTTTGATAATGTGTTAAAAGTAACCTGTTTCCACCGGTCATAAAGGGCATTATCTCTATTCTCCCATGCACTAAGTGGAATCTCTCCCATTTCTTGCAGTCTAATTTTTTCAGAATAAAATGCCCAATAATTTTTTAAAGCATGTTCGCATGCTTCATCATCAAAGCCTAATGTTTTTAATTGCCCAATAAATAGAAAATTATTAAATGAATTTAACTTCATGTACTCTATATAAGATGTTTCTCTAAATGATTTCTCAGACAGCCTTTCATTCATGTACTTTCTTTTTATATCGAAAAGTAATTTTGAAATCATTGATTTTTTAATTACTACTTGCTTCCTTTCTTTCCAATGCTCTTGACAATAGGATACTATATTGCCAAATATCAAGCTGTAAATAAGCTCTGAATGATGTGATATTTCTGTGGGTAAGTGCATCAATGTAATAGTTGCTTCCTTCGGAGATAAGCCTGAATTAGTTGCATGTTCTCCCAATAACTCAGTTCTCTTTATCAGAAAGTAAAGATCTTCATCAGAATAATTTAAGACCATATCAACGGTTTTTTTTACCTTTCCTGAAATAGTTGCGCCATGAGATTTTAGTTTCTGGACGGCTTCTTTTATTTCATGGTCGTTTTTTGCGCCTGAAATTAATGATGCTAAAGTATTAGAACCAACAGATTTATTAGTGACGAGGCAATAAAAAATTTCATCATATTGGGATTTTACTTCATTCATAGAATTAAGCCAGATATGCAAAGTATGCCAAAGATTTTTGCTACTATCTTGGTAGGGTTGGCCTGTCTCATCGACTGAGTGTTTATCTTGTTCAAACTTTATCTGAATATTTCCGTTTTCAAAACGTATTTCTTCAACGACATCATCAGCTGTTTCTATACCAACCATGACATGGTTGTGTTCGCTCGCGAAAATGCGGTATAGAGCACGTTCTATCTGATAAATGAAAGCTGCGATTTTCGAACTAGCTTCGATTGTTACCATTTTTACTCTTTTCCCTGTATGAATTTACAGTAAAATTAGCCACTTGAAGAAAAATTATACTCATTCAAACTCATCTTTCGCTAATATGCAATATATATTTAGCATGTTCTTTTACTTAAAATTTCCATAACAAGTTATCACTTTATAATAAAATTATTGCATGTGTTATCGTTGGGAATATAGTGTAAACAGTGTGTATTAATTTGATTTGATTCCTAATTAAATTAATGCCAATAAGAGATGTTGGCTTGATTTTTATTCCTCTAATTTACCTTCAGTGAATAAATTATTAAATGCAATGTGACTTCCAGTAAATCAATGGTGCAATTAAAGTCTTGTTGTTATAATAGGAATTGCAATTAGGAATCTAGCATCAAAAATTATAAATATATTCACAATTACACCTATCTCTCCTGAAAGATTTACCTTATTTGATGCTCTCATTTGCACCTAAAGTGGCTTGATATATCACAGTTAAAACTATATGTACTTCATTGCTGGCATTTTTATTTTTTGCTCACGTTATTTTATTCATTAATTATCTAAGATACTCTCTATCCTTGCTGTTTAATATAATACATTCTGAAAAGGCTGTAGTTATCTATAAAATAAATGTTTTTTATATACTGCAGTTGAGCAATTAAAGTGGTAATGTTTTCATTTTAAAATAATCTCGGATATATATTATTGCTGTGACTATCTATATTTATGGTCGTGATTGCCTATAGAGAGGGGTGTTTATTTCATGCAGACAAAACCTGTCAATCTGCCAAAGTACTTCGCAATACAGATATGTTACTTATAACATAACCTCTTGTAATTACTTTATTATTCAGCTTAAAAATATTTTTGTTCTAGTGTCCATACCCTGTCCGACTCCCTCGTTAAAATAATTTCTTGCGATAGAACTGTTCATTACCGATCAAAAAAGCTTTTACAGGCACTCCGCCATCGTCTTAACCAACGCGTATCTATTTACTTCCGCTTTCGTTGCGGGAAACTACAAAGGTGACTTTATGAGATTAATGATTTGTATCCTGCTCGCTGCAGGTTCACTAATGATAAATGCAGGTAACGCTCTGGCTCAGCCTTTTCGCGGAATACTGCCTGCAGCGGTTAATTACAAGACCGATAACCGTTTCTGGTGTGACGCTCATCTGCAGATGACTCGCAAATGTACAGTCACGGAAGCAGATCAACCAGGAATGATGGTGATTGTGCATTCTGCGCCCACAGAACACTGTGAAGGTGGATTATGGGGTTTCATCAGTATCTACCGGAATGAACCATCCCTTGGCTTTACAATCACCCCAGACCAAAAATTTGGTGTAACGGTTAAGGACTTATGTCGTCCCGGCACGGTTGTGATGTTTCAACCCAACAGTACACATCCCGATTATGACGATCTCGTCGGTCTGTACCAGGGAAAGGAAATCTTCCGTTATAAACACTCTTCATAAAGCCATAAGATTCCCCTCAAGACTGCCGCGTCAAAGTTGAGTCTGTCTTTATGTCCCTGAGCACTTCGCTCATGTCTTCCACATTCATATCACCAGAGTCCTGCCAGCATTCGCTGGCAGGACTCTTTATTATTTTCGGGAGTTTGCTATGTCTGATATTTGTTTCGCTTCATCTTCGCCGTTCACAAGTTCTGAACGGCGAATTATTGATTGTGCAGTCCGGACGCTGGAGAAATATTTAAGGAAAACAGGAGAGGCATTCACGACGTCGGATTATGCCAAAGACTGGGTTCGTCTGCAGTTTGCGAACCTGGATCGTGAGGTATTCACCGTGCTTTACCTCGACAACCAGAACCGGTTTCTTGATAAAGAAATACTTTTTCTGGGAACGGTTAATCACACAGAAATTCACCCACGTGAAATCGTTAAAGGAGCTCTACGTCATAACGCTGCTGCCGTCATTCTGGCTCACAATCACCCATCCGGATACACGGCACCCAGTGAGTCTGATAAGGCAATTACCCGCAAGGTCATTCAGGCACTGGCGCTACTGGAAATACGGGTGCTTGATCATTTCATTATCGGCACTCACGATGTTTTATCCTTTGCCGAGCACGGATTGATGTGATGGATTTTTACGTTGTTGCTATTCAAGTTAAAGATAACTCATTGATTAATGGTGAAAATTTATGAATCTATGTATAAATAATTTAACTAGGAGAACCATTTTTTCTCTGCTGCTCATCAGTGGATATGGCTATGCAGACAGTAATATCGTCACGGCTGAGCAGGCGATGAACTGTAATACAGCTGCTACCCCCGGGACCGGTGATGCATGCCCCTATCCATTGGACGTTGAAAAAGCCGATGAGTCATTCAGAAAAACGGTCAGCCGTGCAATGGAGAAGGCTGGCTTGGGTAAGCTATGGGAAAATGAAGGAATTCTTCGTGGGCCCCAGACACCTCTGGAGCCAGTGGCCATTTCGGGCGTGACCTGGTTACGTTCATCTTCCTGCGAACAGCATAATTGCGGGGAACACTATATTGCATATCTTTACCAACCCAACCTGAAAGCCTTCGTGGGCCTCTACAGTAATGGGGGTAAAAAGCTGTTAATCGGAAATCCGGATGCAGACCAACTGAGATTTCTACAGTCTCAGTGATTTCCTTCCAGGCACATATGTCCAGGCATTTTATCGGTACCTGAATACAGATAATCCCACTTATCCCATCCCGCGTATATATGCCGCAATTACAGGCGCCTGGAATAATGCCGCCAGTGCGCTGACCTCATTCAGTCATTAAGAGAGAAAACAATATGATTACAACCGAGCCCCTTCAGTGGGGCCTTCGGCGTGATGTCACGCCATGCTTTGGTGCCCGCCTGGTCCAGGAGGGAAAACGACTGCATTACCTGGGGGACAGGGCCGGGCTCTACGGCACGTTCTCCGCCATGCAGTTACGTGCGCTGGACCGCAGCTTTCCAGCATTTATCCGACAGATGGAAGCCGCGCTGCGTTCCGGCGAACTGGACCCGCATAAGGCACACGCTCTCAGACGGGAAAAGGACGGTCTGATTTGCGAGGCCGATACGCGGGGAAGCTGTGGTTATGTTTACGTTTCTGTTTATCCGGCTCCACCGCCAGCATAAGGCAGGCAGACATGCTTGTTCCCATTGAACGCCTGAATGGCTTATGGCGGGAACTGGAGAGCATCGCCGTCACTGAGGAAGAAGGCACCCTAGTTATCCGTGACGCATTTATTCATTTCCCTGCCGGTACGCCGGTCCTGGATATCTGGACCTGGTTCGAAGCCAGTAACAGCACGTTTGTGGTTGCCCGGATGCTGTACGGTTGACCCGACACGCTGACCCTTTTGACATTAATTCCACGAGGATTACGTATGAAACACATCACTGCACCGGCCACGGTGCTGGTGTCCCCGTGCCTGTCGCCTGTGCAGGTATGGCAGACCTTACTGACTTATCTGCTGAATAAACATTACGGACTCACCCTGAATGATACACCTTTCCATGACAGCAACGTTATTGATGAACATATCGAGGCTGGAATCTCGCTGGTCGATGCGGTGAACTTTCTGGTTGAACGGTATGAACTGGTTCGCATCGACAGGCATGGATTCGCATGGATGGAACAGTCGCCGTTTTTAACCACATTGGAAATTCTACGGGCAAGGCACGCGACGGGGCTAAAAGTCGCTTATGCAAAACCAGACATTAAGGAGGGAAGGGGATGATGCTAATGACTCCAGCACTTCCGCTGCACTGTATCTTTACCGGCATACAGTGCAGCACTGCGCACATAACGGACCAGGACAACGAACGCCTGTATCAACTCTCACATGACATGGCAGAGTATGGTGATGCAGAGTGGGTACATTTCACGGGGACGGGATATTTAATTCGGCTCGATGCCTGGCAATACCCGGTGCTTCGGTTGAAACGACTTGGCCTCTCGAAAGCGTGTCGTCGATTGATCCTGGCGTTATGTCACCAGTATGCGATCACCTCCATCTATTTCGATGCGGCTGGTGATGTGTTGCCTGGAGTAGAGCATTTCGACTGGTGATTGCTTTTTACGTAAATGGATGCAGGATGGGGCTACCTGGCAGAAGTGTTCTCCGCCATCCCCATTCCTGCAATAAAGATACAAAACATAATGTTGGTATAAACGTTGGTATAAATTTTATCGAACACATTTTAATTCATATTTATCATATAATTATTAATTATGTTCGAGTCCTGTAGGGCCATTCAAACCCATCAGTTACATCAACTGTAGTGGTCAACTAAAACTGGCCACGGTTTTATCGTTTTCCCTGTACAACCCTTCAGCTTCGCCTCGGTGACAGCGAATCGCCAAAAGTTGGGCAGGCCAGCGCCATCGTGGATAGTGTCCTCTGAAGTGGATGGTGCCCTCTGAATTTGTAGCGGGATCGGCCGGCTGCCAGAGCGTGCAGCCGGGCTAAAATCGGTGATGACTGAAGAAAATCGGCGGGCGAATATTCACTCCACACCCTGCTCTTCCTTCGTTTTCAGCTCTCCCCTCTATCCTTTTTCCGCAAAACGCATCGCCAGCCATTGTGCCTGCTGCTGCATCACTAGCACCTGGCTGTCCTGCTCACGCCACTGAATATCGCCCTGACTAAGGCAGCGCCTGAGCTGCTCCAGTGAGGCCACCTGAAAACAGAGTGCCACCATTTTCGCTGGTGCCTGCGCAGCGACAGGTGGCAGCGCGAACTCCAGGCTTGCCTGTTGATGCGTGATAATGCGCAGGCAGCAGGATCCTGAATCAAGCACATAGCCACCGTTGTCCTCCGCGCGAGCCTCTGTACTGAATAACTGACGATACAGCGCCAGTGTCTGTTCAGGTTGAGGCGAAGCGATAACGAATGCGGACAGCGCCTGCACGCCATTCGGATGTACTTGCCAGGCGGGCTGCCAGACGGCTTGCGGCGTCTGATGTTCACAGAAAAAACTGAATCCGTACTCCACGGCGCTGGCGCGGATCCGCGAGATACAGAACCGGGCCTCAGTCTGACTGCCGTCTGGCAGTATCACCGGGCGAAAGAAGCGGGTCGGCGGTTCGCCATCGAGTTGACATTGCTGGAGGTGCTGCCATACCGCATGCGCATCCCGGGTTTTCCAGACCAGCCCGGCAAGGCCTGGAGCAACGTTCCATAAACCTCGCGAGTCTGTCTGCCTGGCGGGCTCATAGCCTAAAAGCTCCAGATAGTTATCGGCAAATATGGCCAGATGGTTGCTGGAGCCCATCGAATGATGTCCCCGCGTACTGAGCTGAAATCCCATCCGCTGAAACAGGCATTGCGCCTGATCCAGCTCTTCATCGACATTAATCACCGCGTGATCGATAACCGGGGTAATCGGCATGGTGTATTCCTTCTGTTCTTTTTATTGATCCTGTCAGGCGGCACGACCGCCAAAATAGAGCTCGCGCATACGAGAGTCGTCCAGCAGCTCCCGCGCACTGCCCTCCATCGCTACTTTCCCCAGCGCCAGCACATAAGCCCGGTCGGAAATGTGCAGTGCCTCCATGGCGTTCTGCTCAACCATCAAAATGGTCACTTTTTCCTTGCGGCGAATAGTTTGTATGGCGCTAAACACTTCCGTCAGCATTTTCGGTGACAGCCCGGCCGACGGTTCATCAAGCAGCAGTACCGCCGGTTCAGGCATCAGTGCGCGGGCGAGCGCGAGTATTTGTCGCTCGCCACCGGAAAGCGCGGACGCGGGGGATTGCCACTTTTTATGTAACACCGGGTAATGTTCCGCCAGTTGCGCCATCCGCTGCTTACGCTGGCCGGGCGCTAAAAACTGTCCCCCGGTTTGCAGGTTTTCTGCCACGGTCAGAGTGTTGAAGACGTTGTCCAGTTGCGGGACAAACCCGAGTGCGCATTCACGGATTTTCCGGTGCACCGGAATTTTGGCCGTGTCCTGTCCATTGATTTCAACCCGTCCTTCGCGCGGGGAGACAAAACCGGCAATCGATTTCAGCAAGGTGGATTTGCCGCAGCCATTTGGCCCCAGCAGCGTCACAATTTCCGCCTGTTTAACATGCAATGAAATACCATGCAGAATATCAATCCCCGGGGTATAACCGGCAACCACGTTTTCGAGGGTAATCATACCGCCTCCTGCAATGTTGCGGTGCTGTGCCCGAGGTAGGCTTCCAGTACCTGCTGGTTCTGTGCCAGTTCGTTCGGGCGGCAACTGGCGACAATCTGCCCGCGATCCAACACAATGCAGCGCTGACACAAGGTGTTAATAAAGTGCATGTCGTGCTCGATAACCAAAAGTGAAATGCCCTGACGACTCAGATTGACCAGTGTTTCCACCAGTTCCTGGCGTAATTTCGGGTGCACGCCCGCCATAGGTTCATCCAGCATCAGCAGCGTCGGTTTGCCCATCAACGCGCAGGCAATGCCCAGTAATTTTTTCTGTCCGCCGGAAAGCGCTGCGGCAGGCAGGTCTTTCACTTTGGTTAATAACAAGATATCGAGTAATTCACGGGCACGGGCTCTGTCTTCCTGCTCGACTTTACGCCCGGAAGCCAGCCCCAGCAGACCGTTGAATAACCCGTGCTGACGAGTACCCGCCGCCATCACGACTTCCATCACGCTCATTTTTTCCGGCATGACGGGAAGCTGGAAGGTGCGCGCAATGCCTGCCTGGATAATCCGGTGACTGGGCTGACAAGCAATAGCGCGGCCATCAAATGTGATGCTACCGCCATCCGGTCGGGTAAAACCGGAAATGGTGTTGAGCAGCGTGCTTTTACCGGAACCATTCGGCCCCAGCAGGCCAAGAATTTCGCCCTTTTCCAGCGTAAATGATACGGATGTCAGTACCTGGTTGCCGCCAAAGGCTTTGCTGACATCAGCCACTTCAAGCAAACGGCTCATGATAACGTCCTTAATTTTTCCGGTAACAGGCCGCCCGGCCGGGTGAGCAGACAGAGTAATAAAGCCAGACCTACCAACCCCAGGCGCAGAGCGCCAGTCAGGTCTGAGCTGATCTGGAAATAATCTTTTGCGAAGGGGATAAAGTTATACAACCCTTCTACCAACAACACGCCCAGCAGCACGCCACGCACATTGCCAATGCCGCCGATCATCACCATGCTCCAGATAAGAAAGGTTTCCGAAGAGAGCAAATAATCCGGGCTGACATAGTCGGTGTACCAGGCCAGTAACATACCGGCCAGACAACACATCACCGCGCTACTCATTAACGCCCGGCATTTCAGCCATAGCAGCGCATAGCCCATACAGATAGCCAATTGAGGTTGCTCGCGCATCAGGCGTAGCGCCCGGCCAAACCGGCTGGTGCCGATCCGCAGGCTGGCAAGCGTAGCGATGATGACGCAAAGCAGGATAATGACCGCAAAGATGCGCGTATCGGCGACGGTATCGCCGGTTGACCAGGGTGCGGACAGCCCGCCAATCCCCTGCGCGCCACCCGTCAGACGGTCTTCATTGACGACCGCAATACGGATGATTTCAGCCAGCGCCAGCGTGGCGATGCCCCAGTAATCCGCCGTGAGCTGACGGCCCAGCAACGTCATCAGCACGCTGATAACAAGGGCGCACAGTAACCCGCCCGGGATCACCAGCCACAGCGGCAACCCAAAATGGCTTCCCAGACCGATGGCATAAGCGCCGGTTCCGACAAACACGATATGACCGAAATTCAGCAAACCGGCGTAACCTGCCTGTAAATTCAGGGCAAGTGCGACGATGGCATAGATCCCGCCAAGGCAAAGGATATGCAGTAAAAACTCAGACACGGCGGACCTCCCGGTTAAACAGGCCATAAGGACGCAGCAACAGCGCCAGCAGCAAAATCACAAACGATGAGGCATTCACCCAGGTGACCGGGATAAACAGTAAGTCGCCGCCGAACAGCCAGCTCCAGTCGATGTTGGTAACGAGGGTTTCGGTTGCCGCGATAAGAAGTGCGCCAAAAATAGCGCCCATTGGGTTTCCCAGCCCGCCGAGAATGGCGGCAGCGAGTACCGGCAACATCAGATCATTGCCCTGATTAACCCATGCGCTGGCGTTCATCGCCAGCATGCTGCCTCCCACAGCGGCCAGCATGCCGGCCACCAGATTGACGTTGTGGATAATGGCACTGGCATTCAACCCGGAGGCCGCCGCCAGATCCCGGTTACTGGCCAGCGCACGGATAGCGCGACCTTGCGGTGTGCGAAACAGCAGCAGGCTGAACATCACCACCAACGAAATCGTGACGCCAAGACTCCAGAGTTCGTCGGTCGAGATACGTGTGTCCCCCACCAGCAAGAGTTCGCCCACTGGCAGTGAATAATTAACCGGGGCCGATCCTTCAACCCCGAGAACCAGTGCAATCAGCACCATCGATACCGCCAGCGAGCCAATCATGGCGTTAGCGGTGCCGCGTTTTAGCAGCGGCTGGTACACCCAGTGATGCAACATCATGGAAAGCATGCCGCAGACCATTGCCGAAAACACGATTGCCATAGACAACGGCATGCCAAGACGAAGCCCGGCAGCGGTAATAAATGAACCGACCATGGCATATTGCATATGGGCGATATTGGCAAACCGTACCAGCCCGTATACCAGGCTTAATCCCAGCGCGACCAGCGACAAATCCGCCGTGCGAATCAATGTATCAATCAAAAACTGCAGCATGGTGTTTCCCCGATGATGTAGCGTGAACTGGCAAGATAAAGCGGCTCGTTACCGGGGAACCGGTACGCCATTAAACGCGTTCACTTTCAGGTATGGCTGGGACTGACGCTGGTTATCGGCATCCAGATTTAATGTGCCGGTAATGCCCGTAAAGCCAGGCGCAACGGTTTTCATTGCTGCGATCATCGCTGCCGGATCGGCACTGTGTGCTTTATCAATCGCTGCCGCGGCCAGCATCACGCTATCCCAGGCATAGCTGCCGTACACAGAGCGAGGCTTCTCATGGAATTTTTTCTGGTACAGCTCAGCATAATTTGCGCCGTTGCCGCTCGCCGCTTGCTGGTCAATACCCGCGACTTCCATACCCACCTGTCCATTGGTGTACTGCGCCGGAGAACCTTCAATGGCCATAGTTAAATACATGCCATACCAGGGCGTTTTATTCAGCCCCAGTTCCCAGGCCTCACGGTTGAGCACAATGGCATCCTGTCCGTAACTGGTATAGACATAGGCTTGTGGATGAGCGCGGGAGATTTGTTCCAGCTCGCGGCGATAAGAAGGCTGACCGCTGGTATAGAGCACTTTGGCGACCACTTTGCCACCTGCTTTTTCAAACGCTTTGGTGAACTGCTCCGCCATCCCCTGCCCGTACGCCCCATCCGGTGCGATAAAGGCGACGCTGCTGTAACCGAGCTGGCGCACATCTTGTGCCGAGAAGCTCGCGGAAAGGGAATCCAGGCCAATAACGCTCCAGGACGTCGCGCCGATTTTGCGGATATCGGTGCTGGTGCCGGAAATATTGATGTGCAGCAAATTGTTCTTCACCAGATATTGCCCAACCGGAATGGTGACGCTGGAGGAAAAACTGCCCACCACTAACGGCACATGGTTAACCTGAGTTAGCTTGCGTACGGCATTCAGGCCGGTTACCGGGCTTTCAGCGGAATCTTCCACGATCACATGTAATGGCTGACCGTTGACGCCGCCCTGGGCATTAACCTGTTCAACCGCCAGTTCAATACCACGACGCTGATCTTCGCCAATGCTGGCGCTGGTGCCAGTTAGGGGCAAAATCGCACCAATATTCACATCGGCCTGCGCCGTGTGCGCCAGACCTAACAATGTCATACCTGCCAGTATTGACAGCGTCATACCCTGCCCAAAACGATTTTTCATGTTGGTTCTCCGGTTTGCTGTTACCGACTTCTGAGGCCGGTGTTGTGTCGCCTGTGCAAACGTGCACAAGCCTGCCTGGTCATGCCAAAAAAGTGCGCACCAAAGTGAATATATAAGTGCATACACTTATGCATTAAGCAAAGACGATGCCAGAAAGCCAGGCTGTTCCCGACAGCACATGCTTATTTCAGGTGAGGCGAATGCAAATTCCCGAATAAATACAAGGAAATCTAAAATAATAAAAATCGCCTAGTAAAACTTTCACTTTCTTTTTTTACCGTGATTGATAAAAAAGTCTGCATACAAAAGTGAAGTCACGTTGATTCATTTTGGTGCAATGCTGCCGTAAAATGGTGCGGAAAAGTCATTAGCAAAAGAAATAAGATATAAAACACTTATAAATCAGTGTTTTTAAATAAAACAGAAGTGTATTCACTTTTGTGTTGAGTTGTTTTTTTCGCTGTGCTATCAATAAAAAACATTACGTGAAACAACCTGTGCAGCATTTTTATCTTCATGCTGAGTGTGCGGTAAATTAAGGGGATAATGTGGTTACTATTAAAAAGAAATCCCGTAGCGCTGACAGTGTGGAAAAGGTCTACGAGAAAGTGAAAGGCCTGGCGATTGATTACCACTTTCGTCCCGGCGAACGGGTGAATGAAGTTGAGCTTGCGGCACAACTGGGCGTCTCGCGCACCCCGGTACGGGAAGCGCTGAACCGTCTGGCAAAAGATGGCTTTATGAACTTTGTACCCAACCGGGGTTTTTACTCCCGCGACCTGACGCCGGAGGGTGTCCGTGAGCTGTATGAAGTGCGAATGGTGATAGAACAATCCACCTTTCGTTTCGCCTGCCTGCGGGCAACCGATGAAGAGATCGCCGCGACCACCGCTATCTGGGAGGAAGTAAGCCAGCATCGCCCGGCGCAAACCGAGCAGGACTGGGCGAAGATCGCGGAAATCGACGAACGTTTCCACATGGAGATAGCCCGTATTTCCCATAACGGTCGGCTCTATGAAATGCTCGATAGCCTGAATTCGCTCAGCCGTTTTTTCCGGCGTATCGATCTCGAAACGCCCGTGCGCAGAAATAATGCTTATGACGAACATGTCGACATTATCGCGGCGTTACGTCAGCGGGATATAGAAAAAGGCGTGGTGCTGATTGAGCAACATATTGCTTTGAGCGCCGAGCACGCGGTTGAAGTGACAAAGGAGGGGCTGGCCAGAATCTATTTTGGCAAACCCTGAGCCACTCTTTTTCGTTAAAAAAACACAATAATGTAATCCGCTACCAGAAGGCATTATGCGTTCTGGTCATCCATTCACAGCGTCATGCTGCGGCATTGTGCCGGGAAAATGCAGAGGAAATATGCGCGCCATTCCCGAAGACATTATTCAACAGGCGATTATCTGGCGGCGTGAGATTCACGCGCGCCCGGAGATTGGCTTACAAGAGTTTAATACTTCCGCGAAAATCAGCAGCCTGCTGCGCGAATATGATCTTGAAGTGCATACCAATATTGCAGGCACGGGCGTGGTTGGTGTGCTTCGCCATGGCGCGGGCCCGGCGATAGCCCTGCGCGCTGATATTGATGCTCTACCCATCAAGGAAAATAACGCCGTTGCCTGGTGCTCAACCTCGCCAGGCACGATGCACGCCTGTGGACACGACGGGCATACCGCCATTCTACTGGGTGCAGCGCGCTATCTCAGCCAGACCAGAGCGTTCAACGGTACGGTGTACTTTATTTTTCAGCCTGCGGAAGAGAATGCTGGCGGTGGGCGTTTGATGGTGGAAGAAGGGATCTTTACGCGCTTCCCTGTTTCTGCGGTTTATGCGCTGCACAACTGGCCGGGGTTGCCGGTAGGCGAAGTGGCCGTTAGCGCAGGCCCAATGATGGCTTCGCAGGACAATTTTTTTATCACGCTGACTGGCGTGGGATGCCATGCGGCGATGCCGGAAAAAGGAGCCGATCCGGTGCTGGCTGGTGCGCACCTGATTACCGCGTTGCAAACGATCATGACACGCCGCCTCTCTCCGCTGGAAAGCGCCGTGATCAGCGTGACGCAACTGCAGGCCGGAGAAGCGATAAACGTCGTTCCGCAGACAATGCACGTGTCCGGCACGTTGCGTTGCCTGAGCCAGGCCGCCAGAGCGCGTTGCCAGACCCTGATGGCAGAGTATGTCGAACAGCTCGCCCAGCCGTTTGGCGTCACTGGCAGCATTCGCTGGGAATACGGTTACCCGGTCACTGTCAACCATGCGCAACAGGCCAAAATACTGGCGGATGCCGCACGCCATGTCCCCGGGATCACGCAGGTCCACACGCAGTTATCGCCATCCATGGCAGCGGAAGATTTCGCCTATTTTCTGGAGGCCTGTCCGGGCGCTTATCTGTGGCTGGGGGCCGATGGCCCAACGCCGGGCGCGACATTACATAACCCGCATTACGATTTTAATGACCAACTTATCGCACCCGGCATCGGTCTTTGGGTATCGCTGGTGGAGAGGTCATTGGGCCCTGTTTCTGTTACTTCCGAGGATTCACTATGAGTCATATCCACTTTATTGGTGCCGGTCAAATGACCGAAGCTATTCTGCGCGCCGCCTTACAACGCGGAACATTAACCCCGGATAAGGTCAGCTTATCGGATATTGATCCTGAGCGAATTGAAACGCTGAAAGCGCGCTATCGGTTGAGCAATATACAAGATTTGCCCAACGGGCTGGCCGCAGCGGATCACATCGTGATAGGGGTTCGCCCACAGGATGATATTGCCGGTGTCGCACAGCTGATTAAAGCGCATGCGGCACCGAAGGCGTCGGTCATTTCTATTATTGCGGGTGTAACGCTGGCTCAGTTGTCTGCCATGCTGGGCGAGTCGCGCCCGATTACGCGGATCATCCCGAATACGCTGACGGATACCGGGCTGGGCTACAGCGGCGTGGCGTTTAATGCTTATGTCAACAGCGCGTCCGTTATGCCATTCCTCGAAAGTTTCGGCAAGGTGATGGTGCTGGAGGAACGGCTGATTGACGTCTTCACCGGTTTTGCTGTCGCTGGCGTCAACTATGTCTATTACTTTGTCGAAGCGCTGGCTGACGCCGGTGTTCTTGCCGGATTAACCCGTACTCAGTCAACGCAGGTGGTGTGGGAAAATCTGGTCGGCGCGGTTGAAATGCTTAAGTTATCCGGATGCCATCCGCGCCAACTGATGGATATTAATAACTCTCCGGCGGGAGTCGGCATTAATGGCTTATACGAGTTGAATAAAAGTGATTTCGCTGCTGGCCTGCAAAGCAGTGTTCTGGCTGCGGTACGTCGAACAACAGAACTTTCCGGTCAAAAATAACGCGACTTTTAATAAGGTTGGTCTATGTCAGCAATTGCAACTTCTCAGGCACCTGCCGCTATTGGGCCTTATGTCCAGGGGGGAGTACGCCGCTAATGGCATCAGTGTAACAGTCAGGGCAACTCGCCTTGTTTGGATATGCCTGTATAGCGATTGGTCCAAGCCGCATGAAATAGTTATATAGCGGCTTGAACCAATGTTGAAGCGTATATTATTTCTTTACCGTGTCTTCGAGAAAGAAACGGCCAAGCGGATTCTGGTAGAAACCGTCGATGTTTTTCCGAGTGACATTACGATAAGAGCTATAATAGAGATCGATCCAGTTCACGTCGGCTTTCGCCATTTTTTGCAATTCAATATACATTTGCTCACGTTTTTTCGGATCCATTTCCACCCGCGCAGCCGCCACGAGTGATTTCACCTTGTCATTATTATAACGCGTCATGTAATTCATATTCGTGTCATGACCCAGTACAAAGGTGGTTTTTTGATCCGGGTCGAGAATATCATTGGTCCAGTACATCACCGAAATATCATAGTCGCCCGCTATCAGCATATTCCAGCTTTGGCTCGGATCGACTTTTTGCAGGTTCACTTTCACACCCGCTTTCGCCAGTTGCTGTTGCAGCAGGATAGCGATTTGTTCATCGACTTCATCACCGGCATTCACCAGATAATTCAGCGTGAGGTTAGACGCCCCTGCGGCTTTTAACATCTGCTTAGCTTTCTCTGGATCGTAGGCGCGGCGCAGGTTATCGCTGTAGTGATACAGCGCGCCAGCCGGGATATAGGAGTTCGCCACCTGGCCGTAACCAAAGGTCACGGTCTTCACGATCGCCTCTTTGTCGATGGCAAAGTCCAGCGCCTGGCGCACTTCCACTTTACCTAGCACACCGTGTGAGTGGTTGATCAACAGATGATCTTCACGGGTTGATGGATCCAGTTCCACCTTCAGGTTGTTGTCTTTTTGCAGTGAGGCAATACGCGAAAACGGCACCATTAGCGCGGCATCCAACTCACCGGCCTGCACTTTCAGCATACGGGTGTTGTCATCAGGAATAGTCAGCCAGTCCACTTCGTCGAGGCTAACGTTCTTCGCCTGCCAGAAGTTCGGGTTCTTCACCAGCACAATTTTCTCGCCGCGCACCCACTCTTTCACGCTAAACGCGCCAGAACCGACCGGTTTTTCGGCAAACGTCTCTGCGCCTTCGGCCTTCAGCGCTTTTTCCGAGATTACCGACGCATTCGGCAATGCCAGTTGTGACAGGAACGGTGCCGACGGCGATTTCAGCGTGACGATCAGCGTGCGTGCATCCGGCGCTTCGGCTTTATCGATAATGCTGTACGAATCGCGCCACAGTGAACCGGCATCGTCACGAATACGCAGCAGGCTGAACGCGGCATCGCTGGCGCTCAGCGGTGTACCGTCAGAGAATTTGGTGTCGCGAATTTTAAAGGTATAGACCTTGCCGTCCGGCGAAACGGTCCAGCTTTCCGCCACGCCCGGCTCCAGTTTGGTGCCGGTTTTATCCACCCGTACCAGCGGATCAAAGACGTTGGAAAACACCCAGTTGTCGGCGTTTTGCGCCGATTTGATCGGGTCGAACGTGGTGCTGTCTTCACGACGTCCAATGGTTAATACGCCTGCTGCCTGCGCCATTTCGCTGACCACACTGAGCGCCAGAAAAACGCTGGCCGCCAACAACTTAACATGCTTGTGCTTCATCAAAAGATCTCCTGGTTAAAGGAAAAACAGTCTCATCGCCTGTGTGGGTCAACACACAGGAATATGCGTGATCGGCAATCTGCCGGGTTGGAGGTAACGCGCCCGTGCGACACTGCACTTGCGCATAGGGGCAGCGCGGATGGAAAGCGCAACCTTGTGGAATGGATAACGGGCTGGGCGGTTCGCCGCCAAGCGGCTCCGCAGGCAGCGGTTTATCGGGGTCAATTTCCGGGATAGCTGCCACCAGCGCGGCGGTATAGGGGTGGCGCGGCTGCGTGAACACCGCTTCGCAGGGGCCTTCTTCGACAATGCGCCCGAGATACATCACCGCCACGCGATCGCACAGGCGGCGCACAATCGCCAGATCGTGCGCGATAAACAAAATCGCCAGCCCCATCTTTTCACGCAGTTCCATCAGCAGGTTAACGATCTGCCCCTGAATGGAAACGTCCAGTGCCGCCACGCACTCATCTGCCACAATCAAGCGGGGTTCGATCGCCAGCGCACGTGCAATACCGGCACGCTGGCACTGCCCGCCGCTAAGCTGGCCAGGTCGAGACTTCGCCTGCTCCGGGCGTAGCCCGACTAACGTCAACAGTTCAGCCACTCGCGCATGCACACCACTGCGCGGTACTTTCCGATGTACACGCAGCACTTCCGCGATGCTGTCGCCGATGGTCTGGCGCGGGTTAAGCGAGGCGAAAGGATCCTGAAAAATCATCGCTGTTTGCAGGCGCAACCGCGCCACGTCACTCTTCAGTCCATGCGTAATACGGTATCCATCGAAGCGCACCTCGCCCGCCGTCACCCGCTCAAGCTGCAATAACGCCCGACCCAGCGTACTTTTGCCGCTGCCGGATTCGCCCACCAGACCGAGGGTTTCCCCAGCGTGAATTTTCAGTGTGACGTCATTAACGGCGTGCACCCTCCGCCCGGTGCCAGGCAGGCCGCCGGAAACCGGAAAGGTCACGCTGACATTGTCCGCCTCTAACAAAGGCCAGTTTGCTGATGTCGTCATGCGCCCTCCCGCAGGCTAAGGGGTTGTAATGCGTGATGGCAGGCCGCCGCATGTGCCAGTGTGTCGCGCCCCTGCCGCAGCGCAGGCTGCTGCTGACAAGCCGCGCTGGCATGCTGACAACGGGGATGAAAACGGCAACCGGCCGGGAAGTTATCCGCCACCGGCGGCTGGCCGCTGATGGTCATCAGTCTCCCCTGCCCGCCTTCGCTGGCTGGCTGGCAATCAATTAATCCACGGGTGTAGGGATGCAGCGGCTGCGCCAGCACATCGCGCTTGCCGCCCACTTCACACAGCCGCCCGCCATACATGACGGCGATGCGATCGCAGGTTTGTGCCACCACGCCGAGATCATGGGTGATCATGATCACCGCCAGCCCCAGTTGCTGTCGCAAGTCGCTGAGCAGACGCAGGATCTGCATTTGCACAGTAACGTCCAGCGCGGTGGTCGGCTCGTCGGCAATCAGCAGCGACGGCTCAGGTGCCAACGCCACGGCGATCATCGCGCGCTGACGCATGCCGCCGGAAAATTCGTGCGGATAGTTGTGAATACGGTTTTGTGGATCGGGGATACCGACCTGACGCAGCAGTTCTTTGGCATCTTCCCGAGCTTGTGCGCGGCTCGCACCGAAATGACGGCGGCGGCTTTCAGCAATCTGCTCACCGATAGTCATCACCGGGTTGAGATGGCTGGCCGGGTTTTGAAAAATCATCCCCATTTCGCGCCCACGCACCGCCGACATTTGCGCGTCGCTTAACGACAACAGGTCGCGGCCGCCCAGCAGCACTTCGCCTCCGGTAATGGCTAACCCCTGGCCGGGCAACAGCCGCATCAATGCCCGACAGGTCACGGTTTTCCCGGAGCCGCTCTCGCCGACCAGGCCGAGCATCTCGCCGGCATTCAACGTAAATGAGACTTTATCGACCAGCGCGATATCCGGCTCGCGGGTAATAATCAGTTCTGAGACTGTCAGCAGTGTCATACGCGCGCTCCCAGTTTATCGCCAAGGCCATCGGCCAGCAGGCTGAAGCCCATCGCCAGCAGCACAATCGCCAGCCCCGGAAAGGTGGTTATCCACCACGCAGTAGTGATAAAGCTCTGCCCTTCCGCCACCATCACGCCCCACTCCGCCGTGGGTGGCTGCACACCCAGCCCAAGGTAGCTGACCGCCGCGCCATTCAGCAGCACCAGCACACAGTCAGACATGGAGAACACCAGCGCGCCGGTGATGGCGTTCGGCAACAGATGGCGGAACAGAATGCGCGCGTGGCTGTAGCCAAGGCTGCGTGCTGCGACAATAAAATCCCGCTGTTTTAGCGTCAGCACCTGCGCCCGCACCAGACGGGCGTAAGAAACCCAGCCGACCATCGCCATCGCAATATAGAAACTGCCCAGCCCCAGCCCGAGGATGGCGATGATCGCCAGCATCAGTACCAGAAAAGGAAACGCCAGCACGATGTCAATCAGCCGCATAATGGCTGCATCCACCACGCCGCCGAGATAACCGGACAGCGCACCGAGTGTAGTGCCAAGCAAAAACGGGAAGATAACCCCCAGCAGGCAGATTTGCAGATCCACCCGCGCCCCCCACAGCACGCGCGAGAAGATATCGCGGCCAAAGTTATCGGTACCGAACAGGTGCGCGCCGCCGGGGGGAAGCAGGCTCGATGTGGCGTCCTGCGTAATGGGATCAAACGGTGCCAGCCACGGCGCAAACAGGGCGATACACAGCCACAGTCCGACAATCACTATCCCGGCGCGCAATGCGTGCTGGCGAGGGATCGCCCGGCGACGTAACCCGGAAATCACGCTGAGCGCACTCATAATTTCACCCTCGGATCCAGCGCCACGGTCAGCACATCAGCCAGCAAATTGACCACCACCGTTGCCAGCGCAAACACCATCACCACGCCCTGCACCACCATGTAGTCGCGGCTAAAAATCGCCTTCACCAGCAACTGGCCCAGCCCCGGAATGGCAAACACACTCTCAATCACCACGGTGCTACCGATCAGCCAGCCAATATTCACCGCCAGCAGGTTCAGGGTCGGTACCAGTGAGTTGGGCAACACGTGACGCCAGAAGATACGGTTTTCGCGCTGCCCCCGCGCCCTGGCAGCCACTACATAATCACTGCTCATCTCCATCAGCAGGCTGGCGCGCAGGTTGCGAATCAGGACTGCCGCCAGTGCCAGTGCTACCGTCAGGCACGGCAGCACCATATGGTGCAGTTGGTCGGCAAAACCGCTACCGTAACCGGAGACCGGGAACCAACCGAGCACCACGCTAAAAATAATGATCATCATGATGCCGAGCCAGAACGCCGGAAACCCTAACCCGGCTGTGGTGAACAGACGGATCAGTTGATCCGCCAACCGCCCGCGCTGCCGTGCCGCCAGCGAGGCCAGCGGAATGGTCAGGATCACTGCCAGCAGCACGCTGCCAAACACTAGCCACAATGTCGGTTCAAGACGTGAGTTAATCAGCTTCAGGGTATCAACGCGGTAGACAATCGATTTGCCCAGCTCCCCCTGTAATAAATTGCGCAGAAAGTAGCCGTACTGCACCCATAACGGTTCATCAAGACCGAACTGCGCACGGATACGCGCCAGTGCTTCTGGCGTACTGTGTACGCCAAGCAGAATGCGCGCCGGATCGCCGGGGATTGCCCGTACCATCGCGAAGGTGATGATGCTGATCCCAAGCAGTACGGGCAGCAATTGCAAAGGTCGAAATAATAGAAAACGGTAACGATGCATCAGCGAACTCCCATGGTGCATACAATGGTGAAGGGTTAAAAAATCGCTCCGCCACAGTGCAGCCCTGTGTCATCAATTTGCGCCTGGTCAGCCTTATCGGGCGTTTTCTTTACGCTAACGACATCGTTCAAGTCTGGATAGTTAGCAAAAATACTAGTTTTACCCTTCCCACAAGGCGGCACCGGAATTGCATGTTTTATGAGGCCTCGGGGAAATTGCACACACTGTACCCGTGGCATGGCACCGTTTACCTTGGGGGAGTTCATTATGCGCATTGATATCGAAAGCCCTGGTGCAACCAACGCCACCAGGCTTGAAGAGGCTTTTGCCGGGCTGTTCGCCCGGACGCAGGCGTTGGGTTTTGATGCGGTGATTTACGACTACACGCCGGTGCCGCGTTCGCTGGAAGGCGCGCTGATTACGCCGTCGCTGCTGGAGATGCGCAATGTACCGGATGATATGCGTCGGCTGTGGTGCGAGCGTGGCTACTATCAGGTCGATCCGGTTCAGCATTTTGCGCTGGAGAGTTGCGCGCCGTTCGTCTGGTCTTATCAACGTCCGGATCGCAGCGCATTGCACGGGCGACTGGATGAGCACGCGCAAGAAGTGACGCACTACATGCGCGATAACAATATGCCCTGCGGCGCCACCGTGCCGCTGCATCTGCCCAATGGCGGTTTTGTCACGCTAACCGGCATTGTGACCGACCAGCGGGAAGAGCGGGATATCAGCGAAACGCTGGCGCAGTTGACCTTTCTGGCGCACCGCTTTCAGGAGTCGGCGTTCCCGCTGTTTGACGCCTCAATGCTTACCTGCCGCCATGTCAAACTGAGCAACCGCGAGCGCGAATGTCTGGCGTGGTCCGCCGAAGGGCTGACGGCGAAAGAGATTGCACGCAAGCTGCACCGCTCGGTCGCGACTGTCACACTGCACCTGAATACAGCGGCGAAAAAGCTCGGCGCGACCAACCGCGTGCAGGCTGTTGTCCGGGCGTTGCATTACCGTTTGCTGGACAGTTAATAACTAGCATTTTTGCTAGTGTTCAGTGCAAGCAGTGACGTTCTAACCTGAAAGCCACTTCACTTAACAGGGTAAACGTCACTCATGTACACCATTCGAGAAGGCTATGTCCCTTTCCGGGGATATCAGACCTGGTTTCGCATCTGCGGTGATCTGCACAACGGTCAGACGCCGTTGGTGGTCGCGCACGGTGGCCCCGGCTGCACCCACGATTATGTCGATGCGTTCAAAGATATCGCCGAAACCGGGCGTGCCGTGATCCACTATGATCAACTGGGTAACGGTCGTTCCACCCATCTGCCGGAGAAAAGCCCCGATTTCTGGCAGCCCTCGCTGTTTCTCGACGAACTGAATCATCTACTGCAAGCGCTGGAGATTGCCGACAACTACGCGCTGCTGGGGCAATCCTGGGGCGGAATGCTGGCAGCCGAACACGCGGTCACCCAGCCGCAAGGGTTGAAAGCGATGATTATCGCCAACTCACCGGCTTCAATGGCGCTGTGGCTGGAAGGCGCGGCGAAACTGCGTGCGCAGCTTCCACCAGACGTGCAGCAGACACTGCTGGCACACGAAGCGGCGGGCACGCTGGACAGCGCTGAATACAAAGCGGCCAGCCAGGTATTTTACCAGCGCCATGTCTGCCGTCTCTCTCCCTGGCCGTTGGAAGTGCAGCGCACCTTTGACGCCATGGACGCCGACCCGACGGTATATCACGCGATGAACGGCCCGACGGAATTCCACGTTATCGGCAGCATGAAAGAATGGACGATTATCGACCGTTTGCCACAAGTCCGCGTGCCCACATTGCTGATTTCTGGTCGCTATGATGAAGCAACACCCGAGGTGGTGCAGCCGTTTATGGACAAGATTACCGGTGCACAATGGGTCATTTTCGAATCCTCCAGCCATATGCCCCATGTAGAAGAACGGTCATTGTGCATGCAGACCGTCAGTGATTTTTTGACGCAGTATTGTTAATGGTTGCTAACACCAGGTAGGTTGTATCAAGTGGATGGTATCAGGTAGATAGTGTTTGTACGCTTAAGCGCCGTAAGGCGCTTAGTTCATTCCTTATGAGAAAAAGCAAACAGAGATGAGAGCCAATAAGCAAGGTATGCTGTTCGCGGTGTCAGGGTTAGCAATCACCAGCGGTGTCATGGCGAGTATCTCAATAAATTACCGCCCTCTTCTCTTTATTCGATGACGAGTTGCCCCCCCATCCATACGTCGTAATACTCACCTACCCAGGTGGCAGCTACACAGAATTATTTACGCGTATTATCATAACCCCCGAAATTTTTTCTGCTGTGATTTTATGTCTTGATACCCCGTCTAAAAGTAATACCTGATGGCAATAATCTTTTACTTTCTACTCATGGTTATTTTCAGATAATACTTATAGACTGAAATATCTTACCCACAGATTACATTAAAATAATTAATGAATATTAATCTTTCCTCAATATTAGGGTCGTGATTAATGCTGGACGTTAAAACAATTTTTTTACTTATTGTTGTCATTAACTTCACTTTTGGGATAACAATTTCATTAGCATCAGCCTCAGAGCGAAAATCCGGGTTATATCATGTCTCTTTCGCTAATATCGCACATGGTACTGGATATCTCCTGTTCATTACCGCCGCGAGTTACGGTAGCCTGTTCGTTTGGGCAGGCGAAACCTGTATTGCAATCAGTATTTCCTTGTGGATGGCAGGGATTTATAAATTTCTAAAAATCCCGCCGCCATCAAAAATTCAACTGCTCCTGGTTTTGTATGTAACGCTGGTTTCATTTCTTTATAAAGACAGTAAAGATGCCCGCATTATTTATAACTCATCGGCTTATGTCTGCATTGAGCTAATGACTACCTATGCGCTCTTGCGCTTCTGGCGTCAGATTAAAGGACGAGGGAAATATTTGGTCCTTATTTCTATTCTGACTAATATGCTGATACTGACGTATCGCGTCTTTTTTGCTTTATTACGCTCACAAGATATAAAAGGTCTTTATTCAGGAGATATATCGCAGATGGTGCTATATGTCTCGGTTTTAATTACAGTGATTTGTTTTTCCGTTGGATTTGTTCTTATGACGAAGGAACGGACAGATTACTTAAATATGGAGTTAATCCTGAAAGACGGGTTAACCGGCCTTTGGAACCGGCGTAAGATTGATGAAGTCGCGACTTATGAAATGGGCCGTCTGAAGCGATATGGAACACCAGTGGCGCTGGCGATCATCGATATTGATAATTTTAAACAGGTTAACGATATCTACGGGCATGTTGTGGGCGATCAGATATTAATTAAAATATCAGCCGTGTGCAGGGCTCAATTGCGGGATACAGATATTATCGGGCGATGGGGCGGAGAAGAACTGGTGATCATATTCCCCAATACTGGGCTTTCCGGGGTGCACGATATCGCCAACCGCCTATGTCATGCTGTGAATCATGAGGTGTCTTTGCCTGACAGAACACTGAGTGTAAGTATTGGTTTATCTCTTTGTCTGAGTACGGACACATGGAGTAGCTGGTTTGATCGTGCAGACAGTGCTTTGTATGATGCGAAAATAACAGGGAAAAATAAGGCATTATTTGATGCTCCGATTCAATTTGAAAAGGGTGCACCTGCAATTATTTGGTCTGATAAATTATCAACGGGGCTAAATGATATTGATGGTGACCACGTTAATCTCATCAATCTCACTAACGAATGGGCCACTTATGCCCACCGGGATTACAATAAAGCACAGTTACTGAATTATATTGCGCGTCTGCGGGAAGCCATGTTATCTCACTTCATTCTTGAGGAAAAATCCATATCATCAGATAGAGCGTCTCCAGGCAGAGATGAACACCATCAACGTCACAAGAGCCTGATTGATCGATTAGATTATCTGGTTGACTTGTTCTCAAGAGGAAATCTGGAGCTTGATGCTATTTCACAGTTTCTGGTCTATGAGCTCTGTATCGAACATATTCTTACGGAAGATAAAAAAGTTTTTGATGAAACATAACTCAGCTGCCGAAACAATCAGCTGTCTACATAACATGTGCACGTGGGTATATGGTGGCTCACCAAAGCACGGGATATTTTATAAAATAGCCCATCATCAAGAACGCTTAATCAGCCCGACAAACCCCATGCCGCCCAACATTGCCAGGGTAAAAATCATCCCCTTGGTATAACCTGCGCCAACCAGTACCAGCGCCGGTCCGGGGCAAATGCCAGCAATCCCCCACCCGGCGCCGAAAAGCAGTGCGCCGGTGATGAGCGGGCCGTCAATTGTTTTACTTTTTGGTAAGGCCATGTCCATGCCGAGAAGTGCCGTCTTGCGTCGTTTTGCCAGCGAAAAACCAACAATACCGACGGCGATAGCCCCCACCATTACAAACAGCAATGATGGATCCCACGTGGCGGATAAATTCAGAAAGCCCAACACCTTTTCCGGGTCGGCCATTCCGCTAATAATTAACCCAAGTCCAAAGATCAGGCCGGAGAAAAAAGACACCAGAAGAGTCATCGTCTTATCCTTACCACTGAAAATAGCCGATTAGTGTGGCAGTCGCGAAACCCACCACCATAAAAACGAGGGTGGCGACCAGCGAACGAATGGAAAAACGAGACAATCCGCAGACACCGTGCCCACTGGTGCATCCCGAACCCAGTCGTGTTCCCACCCCCACCAGAAAACCGGCCAACAGTAATCCCGGCGTAGAAGTGCTGAGCGTAACGTCTGGGTGGTGGAAGAACGCGGTATACAACAATGGGGCTAGGATGAGACCGGCAAGAAACGCCAGCCGCCATTTCTCGATTATTTTTCCTCTTTTGGGCAACACGCCGACCAGAATCCCACTGATACCGGCGATTCTGCCACAAAAAAGAACCAGTAAACTGGCCGCGATACCAATCAGCAACCCGCCGCTTAAACTGGGCAATGGCGTGAATTGTTCAAGATTGATCATGATGTTTTACTCATCCTCTGCCTGTGGGCAGTACAGGGTATATAGCGTGTTGAGCAGTGAAAGCACCCGTTCATCTTCGATGCGGTAAAAAATCTGTTTGCCTTCCCGCCGCGTCGCTACCAGGTTCAGGCGCCGCATCACGCCTAACTGTTGCGACAACGTAGGCTGGTGTATGCCCAATCGCTCCTCTAACTGAGCCACACAGGCTTCCCCGCGGGTAAGCTGGCACATCAACAGTAAGCGGTCATCGTTAGCAAGCCCACGCAGCACATCCGCCGCCGCCTGAGCTGCCTTTCTCATGTCGTCGGGTAACGTCTGATCGCCGGTTTGTAGCATAGCTGACACCTCAACAATATACAATTATATATAATATAGTTTGATTTATTATGATTTCAACCGTGGTGACCTTCTGTCATGACGTTGCACGCCGTGATAGCAGTCACGCCCTCACCAACCTATTCACAATGATAACCGCCCAAACACACGACCTTGACCCATGACAAGGCGACCAGGCATCCAGCGTCTTTATAATCAGGCCCGTTTGTCTTCTCACTGGTGTGAATGTATGGCTTATCAGCTTAACCTTAACTGGCCCGAATTTTTAGAAAAATACTGGCAGAAACAACCTGTTGTGTTAAAAAATGCCTTCCCGAGTTTCGTCGATCCGATTACGCCGGATGAATTGGCGGGTCTGGCTATGGAGCCGGAAGTCGATAGCCGCATCGTCAGCCATGTGAATAACCAATGGCAGGCATGGAACGGGCCGTTTGAGCAGTTTGATCACTTAGGGGAAACCGGCTGGTCACTGTTGGCGCAGGCGGTTAACCATTGGCATGCGCCGTCTGCCGAGCTGGTGCGCCCGTTTCGCGTACTGCCGGACTGGCGTTTAGACGACTTGATGATCTCCTTTTCTGTACCGGGTGGCGGCGTTGGACCGCATATCGACCAGTACGATGTGTTTATTATTCAGGGGATGGGCCGCCGCCGCTGGCGGGTCGGCGATAAATTACCGATGCGTCAGTTCTGCCCGCATCCGGCACTGCTGCACGTTGATCCGTTCACGCCAATTATTGAAGAAGAGCTTGAACCGGGCGACATCTTATATATTCCGCCGGGTTTCCCGCACGATGGCTTCACCTTCGAAACCACACTCAACTACTCGGTTGGTTTCCGTGGGCCGAACGGTAGAGATTTGATCAGCAGCTTTGCAGACTATGCGCTGGAACACGATCTCGGCAGCGAGCACTACAGCGACCCAGACTTAACCTGCCGGGAACACCCAGGCCGGGTGGAAGAGTATGAACTTGATCGCCTGCGTAACATGATGATTGAGGTGATCAATCAGCCGGAAGCGTTTAAACAGTGGTTTGGTCGCTTTGCGAGCACGCCGCGCCACGAGTTGGATATCGCACCAGCGGAACCACCCTACGAACCGGATGAAATTGCCGATGCCCTGCAGGCCGGTGAAGTACTGACCCGCTTAAACGGACTACGGGTACTGCATATTGGGAACCATTTTTTCATTAATAGTGAAGAACTGGATACCGTCGCCCCGGATGCAGCCGATGCCTTGTGCCGTTACACCACTATCGGTAAAAAAGAACTGGGTGACGCGCTACACAACCCGGCTTTCGTGGCGGAATTAACCGGACTGATCAATCAGGGCTACTGGTTCTTCGACGACGACATCGCAGACGACGACTAATGTGACGAAAAGAGCGGCAGTCATGTCCAGAACCTGTTAGCCTAAAGTTTGAGCAAAAAAGACCGATACCGTAAAGACGCTGGTGTGATATTGCACCAGCGCATCGGTATGCGAATGGATACCGTATTGATGGACGCCACGTCGGTACGCAGAGCAGTTCATTTACGCAGAGTAGTTCATTGCTGTACCGGCCCTCTTCCAGCACAACCATAGGATAACCACAATGGATGTATCACAGATTGCATCGCTTTCCACTGGTCTGAATAACATGCAGCTTAGCAGCGAGATCGGTACTGCTGTTCTCAAAAAATCTCTGGATAATCAGAAAAACACCGTGACCAGCCTCGTCCAGTCTATCCCTCAATTACCTGCCAATCCGGCGATCGGACGCAACATCAACACCACCGCGTAATCCCGGTTGTCTTATCAGGAATGCATCAACAGATTTCCCGTTAAGACAGATTGTACAAACCCGGCGGGTCACACAACTTGCCGGGTTTTTATTCTTGCCGGGTTTTGCTCCCACCAGTTTTTATTCCCAGCGGATTTTATCTTCGTTTCTATAACGCCTTTTACCGACTCAAGCGATGCGCAATCAACCGTAATTCTTCGGCGATTTGCTGCAAATCGCGCTGCTCATCAATACGCGGGCCGGTAGAGTTACGGATAACCAACTTGGCAGGCAGAATGGAGGACGAACGTTGAGCATCGCTGTCACCAGCGTTCAGCAGGCGGTTAACCGCTTCCTTGCCCTGCAGGTCGAGATCCAGCGAGACGGTGGTCAGCGCCGGGTGGAAAAACGAACTTTCATAAGTCCCGTCATAACCAATCACTGATTTTTGACCGGGAATAGTCAACTGGTTTTGATGAAAGGCACTCAATACGCCGAGCGCCATCTGGTCGTTGGCGACCAGAACCGCGCTGAATTGCGGCGTTTCACGCAGCATCTGCAATGCGCTGGCGTAACCGCTCTGTGCATCCCAGTTGCCATGCATCACCGTTGTCGGCGTCAGGCCGTATCCCTCCAGCGTTTCCAGCCAGTTTTTCAGTCGCAGCCTTGCGGAAACTGAGCCGGCTGGCCCCGCCAGTAAAGCAAAATCACGGTGCCCCAGTTCATACAGATACTTCACGCTGGCGCGCGTGCCATCCGCCGGGTTAAACGACACGTTGAACACCGAACTGTAGGGGTCCACATCCAGAAACAGGCACAAAACGTCGTCATTGTCCGCAGCGATACGCTCCGCTTCTTCCGTTTCCAGCGGCACGTTGATGATAACCTTATCAACCCGCTGTGACTTGAGTTCATTGATAGAATCCTGAATGCCATGATTGACGTTCTCATCAATCATCGAGATCAGTACCTGATAGCCTTCGATATTCGCGTATCTTTTCACCGCCGCAGCGACCTGTGACGGTGCGTGCAGCGCCAGCGATGTCGTCACCAGCCCCACCGTCATACTTTGCTTACCCACCAGTTGCTGAGCCAGTCGGTTAGGTACATAACGCAGCAACTCGATAGACTGCTCCACCTTGCGGCGCGTGGACTCGGAGACATTCGCAGATTTATTTAGCACCCGCGATACCGTCTGATAAGAAACACCCGCATGGCGGGCAACATCCTCTAGCGTAGCGCTTTTCGACTTCATGATCGGGTTTTCCGTCGTGGTTTTAGCGGGATTGTAACAGCTGCCTCGACGAAAAAACCATGCCCGGAATGCCATTCTGGCCAAACCACATAAAAGTATTACGTTCACATAACAAAAACTCGTGACAGACCTCACCAATCATTACAAAACAAAATGATTTATTTGCATTAAATCACAATAAACCAACGAAATCGTTGCTCACTTTTACGCTTAAGCATTTTATTTACCCATAAATGTGAACGTAATACATTACAACAAGAGGCCATCATGAACACCACACTCCTTACTGTCTCTACCGCACTCACCGCCGTGTTGATCTCGCCAGCCTTGCTGGCAGCAGAAGCCACCAGCGTCCCCATCGATTTTCACGGCTACCTGCGTGGTGGTGTGGGAGTATCCAATGATGGCGGCATGGCACAATGGCAAAAAAACAAAGTCGGTCGTCTGGGTAACGAAAACGATACTTATGGCGAAGTGGAACTGGGCTCGGAGGTGTACAAGAAAAACGATGTCAGTTTCTACGTCGATAGCATGGTCAGTATGGTGTCAGATGGCTCTAACGATAACGAAACCACCGTCGGCAATGATGCCCAGTTCGGCCTGCGTCAGCTGAATCTGCAAATTAAAGGGCTGGTCCCCGGCGATCCTAACGCGATGATCTGGGGTGGGAAACGCTACTATCAGCGTCACGATCTCCACATTATCGATACCAAGTACTGGAATATTTCCGGCTCAGGTGCCGGGATCGAAAACTATACGCTGGGCCCGGGGGCGCTGTCCGTTGCCTGGCTACGCGGCGACGCCAACGCCGTGGATGACCGCATCAACGGCAACAGTAACGTCAACATCAATTATGCCGATGTGCGCTATGCCGGGCTGAAACCCTGGAAAGGTGCCTGGACCGAATTCGGTATCGACTATGCCATGCCCAATGCCACCAAAAAACAGAAAGACTACGGCGGATTGTACGATGCAGACAACGGCGTCATGCTGACCGGTGAAATCAGTCAGGACATGCTGGGCGGCTATAACAAGGTGGTGTTGCAGTATGCCAATAAAGGGCTGGCGCAAAACATGGTGTCGCAGGGCGGCGGCTGGTATGACATGTGGAACCAGGTTAACAGCGCTACCGGTTATCGCGCGATCAACACAGGTCTTATCCCGCTCACCGAGCGGCTGTCATTCAACCATGTATTGACCTGGGGCTCGGCTAACCACATCAATGAAGCGACGGATACCACCCGGTTGCTGTCGTTGGTAGGGCGTTTGCAATACCAGTTTACCGATTATGTCCGCGGTATTGGTGAAGTGGGTGCGTTTACCCAGAAAGACAATTTCAAGAACGGCACCGCATTTAAACAGAGCGGTGAGAAATATACGCTGGCACTGGCGCTGGCGGCAGGCCCGGCATTTATGTCACGGCCGGAATTACGGCTTTATACCTCTTATCTCAACGACAGTCAGGATGGCAAGCCGTTCAAAGACGGTACGGCGAATAACACCTGGAACGTTGGTGTACAGGTGGAGGCCTGGTGGTAACCGGCCCCCGAAACATTCCCTTCTCCGGTAGTTTTTTCATCATTGTTATCTGAATGTTTAACGCTATATTTTGAGGATAACCAGCCGGGTTATCCTCTTTTTTATTTATAGCGTGCGGTTATTCCTGCCGGGAAAAATGTTCCTCCAGTAATTTACGCAATGTATCCGACTGTTTACCGAATATGGCATGAACCTGCTGCCCCAAAATAATCACGCCCAGCGCGCCTTCTTGCTGTAATCCTTGTGAATCAACCACACTCAGGTTTTTTACCGTCACCCGCAGCCGGGTAATACAAGCATCGACCTGCTCGATATTCTCCCGCCCACCAAATAACTGCAGCAGACGCTGAATTTGCTGTTTATCGTCGTCGCTTAATTCCGCCGTCGGCTTCGGGTGTGAAAAATAACGCATAACAGAATGCAGACTGACCATGAGCATACTCCTGTGAAGGTATCGTTCGGTACACGGCGACGCCCATCGGCACGGTGGGTATCACCCCAAAAGAAAGCGCCCATGCCGACACAGCAATGGGCGCAGGTTTGATAGCTGTTACACCAAACGGCGGCGGATCACCCGGCAATCCCAGGCGGAAAGGACAACATCGCTCAGCGGTGCACCGGTCAGCATATCGCGGTACCCGGCGGGCAGTGGGAGCGTCTGCGGCAACGCGCTGTAGTTTTCAATGAAGATAAACTCGTCGTCACCGTTGGTGCGGCGGTGTGCTGTTACCGCCTCGGGGAATGGCATGTCCAGTGCCCGAGGCAGATTCAGCTCACGAATGATAGCGGCAAAGAAATCGCGCTGAAACGCCTGGTCGTTACGCGACGTGACGTACCAGGCTTTTCCGTCGCCGACGCGATTCACCGTTACCGCAGGTCGACCGGCATAGAAATCGTCACAGTAGCTGGCGAGCGCCGTCGCCCCCTCAAGGTGAATCAACTCGCACAGATGGCGTGCCTGATACGGCCCTTTCAGCCCAATGTCATTGTCTGACAGCCCCAGTATCCGGTTAAATTCGCCGTCCGCCAGGCAATCAATCTCTTCTGACCAGATTCCCAACAGCGGGCGCAGCGGGCCGGGAAAGCCGCCCAGATAACACAGGTCACTGTCGTTAACGATACCACTCCAGTAGGTCACCACCACCTGGCCACCTTGCCGGACAAACTGCTCGAGACGCTCGGCAAATCCCGACCGGACCATGTAGAGCATCGGCGCAATCAGCAACCGATAGCCGCTGAAATCACAGTCAGCGTTGATGACGTCTACCGCGATCCCCTGCTCCCAGAATGGACGATAATGCTCCGCTACCGTTTTTTCATATTCCAGACCCAGGTTACGCGGCCCCTGCGCATCATCCATCGCCCAGCGGCTTTCCCAGTCAAACAGAATCGCCACCTGTGCGTCCACCCGGCTGCCTGCCACATCGGCGAGCTGCGATAAGATCTGCCCCAGTTGGGCGACTTCACGACCGACGCGGGTATCAACATGGCCGACGTGATCCACTACCGCGCCGTGAAATTTCTCCACCGAACCGCGGCTCTTACGCCACTGAAAATACTGCACCGCATCCGCACCGTGCGCCACCGCCTGTAGCGAGGAGAGAATATGCATACCCGGTTTTTTGAGCTTGCTGAGCGGTTGCCAGTTGGTCACGCTGGGGGTCGATTCCATCAGCACAAACGGTTTACCCTGCTTGAGCGAGCGCATCAGGTCATGGAACAGGGCGATATAACAGGCGAGCGTGGCGTCGTCCTTATCCCGATGCCACATCGGGTAACTGTCCCAGGAAATAACATCCAGTACCTGCGACAACTGCCAGTAATCGTAGTCGTAGAAATACTCCATGAAGTTGGTGGTGACCGGAATAGCCGGATTGACTCGCTTCAATGGTGCAATTTCCTGTGCGCAGAAGTCTTTCGCCTGTGCGGTATTAAAGCGCCGCCAGTCAAGGTTCAACCCATGAATGGACACCTCGCCTTGCGGCGCGGGTGATTCAATCTGTAACCAGTCGCTGTAGGTGTGGCTCCAGAAATCACTCCACCAGGCGTGATTGAGGTTCTCCAGCGTCTGGTAACGTGCCTGCAACCAGTGACGAAAGGCCTGCTGACAGCGAGGACAATGGCACTCACCGCTGTATTCGTTAGAAATATGCCAGCCGATGACCGCCGGGTGGTGCCCGTAGCGTTCTGCCAGCAACGTATTGATTTTTTGGACCTTATCCCGATACACCGGCGATGACAGGCAATGATTGTGGCGGCCACCGTGCAAGGCCGGCACCCGGTCACGCCCGACACGCAATACTTCCGGGTAGCGCTGCGACATCCAGGCCGGACGCGCACCGCTGGGTGTCGCCAGAAACACGGAAATGCCCTGCTGATATAATTTATCAATCACCGCATCCAGCCAGTCGAACCGATAGACCCCCTCCTGCGGTTCCAGTTTGGACCAGCTAAAAATCCCCACCGACATGACATTGCATTTCACCTGTTTCATCATGGCGATATCGTCATCAATCATGCCGGGGTAATTCTCCCATTGCTCCGGATTATAATCAGCGCCATGTAATAACCCTTCGACCTTCGGATTCAAAGGCGGAAATCGTTTCATAAAACAATCCTTAATACTGAATAGGCAAACAGCATCGTTGCACTATTTTGATATGCAGGCGGGCGGTAACGCATTACTCTCCGACATGCATCGAAGACCACCAACACACCTGCACGTGAAATATGACGGGTATTTATTTAAAGACTTTTATCGAAGGCAACACCTCCCCCTGGCAATTAAATAACGCCTGATTTTCACGGGCGTTGCCCAATTTCCAGTGGTCATTGATATAAGTCATACCGGCTTCGGTGGCCCAGGTATTTCCCGGCGGGGTTATCCAGGCGGGTTCCCAATAGAACACCCCTTTGCCGCGTTTTTTCGGCACATCAATCACGCTTTGCATCAGGTCACGAACGAAATCAGCCTGCCCTTGCACTGTAGCCGGGTAGCCACCCGCCGCTGCTTCTTTTTCGCCAAAGCTGTTTTCGGCGTTGTCACAGTTCGCCAGGGTATAGCCGTAGGCGGCCTCTACCACGATAACGTCCTTGTTGTAGCGCTGGCTGATATCGTCCATGTTGGCTTTCAGGGCGCTGATGGGGCCGTTCCAGTAGGTGTACATCGACAGACCAATCACATCGAACGGCACACCGCGCTTAGTGATTTCATCAAACCACCAGCGGAAGGTATCGTTCTTGGTGCCTTCAGCCAGATGCAGCATGATCTTCACCTGCCCTGGCGAACTGAGGTTTTCGCGCAAACCGGCAATCGCGGCATTCAGCAGGCCAGCCAACCGGTCGAATTCGCCGCCGCCCTGCCCCCAGCTTTTGCCTTCCGGCCACAAGATACCGCCGTTGGCTTCGTTACCGATCTGCACCATATCCGGCAACACCCCTTCCCGCTTAAAACGTGCGATGGTGTCACGGGTATAGTCATGAATGACGGTTTTCAGTTGATCGTAGGACAGGTTAGCCCAGGCTTTCGGCTTGAATTGCTTACCCGGGTCAGTCCAGAAATCGCTGTAGTGAAAATCCAGCAACAGCTTCATCCCTGCGGCTTTGGCACGTTTAGCCAGCGCCAGCGTCGTCGCCAGATCATTATCGCCACCGCCGTAGGGGTGCCCGGCGCTGTCTTTTGGGTCTACCCACAACCGCAACCGGATGTAGTTAACGCCGTTCTTTTTCAGCAGCGCGACTGGGTCGACACGCGTGTGGTTCTCGTCATAAAACACAGCGCCCTGACGCTCCACTTCCAGCAGGGTGGAAATATCCGCCCCTTTGATAAAATCAGCCGGGGCATTGCGCAGCGGTTTAATAACGACAGACTCCGCCGCCATGAGCGGCATCGCGCCCAGCGACAGGGAAACAGCCAGTAAAGCGGGTATCATTTTTTTCATCGTGATTATCCTTTGGTACTGCCTGAAGTGAGACCGGAGACAAAATATTTTTGTAGCATCAGGTAAAGCAGCGCGACCGGCACGGCAATCAACACCGCACCGGCCGCGTAAGTGGTGTAGCTGGCCCCCATTTTCTGCGCCACCAGGTTGTACAAGCCGATAGGCAGGGTGTACTTATCCGGCGTGCGCAAAATGGTGCTGGACAGGATGAAATCCCCCAGCGGGCCGGTGAAGGAAAATAGCGCCACCACGGCGATAATGGGCTTGGATAACGGAAGGATGATCTCAATGAAGATACGAAAATTGCCTGCACCGTCCATGCGCGCTGATTCGTCCAGCTCACGGGGAATGGCGTCCAGATAACCTTTCATTAAGTAGGTGTTCATCGGGATCATGCCAGCGACATAAATCAGCACCAGCGCCAGATGGCTATTGATCAACCCCAGCAGTTGCGACAGCACAAAAATGGCAATCAGCGCCGAAAACTGCGGGATCATCTGCAACAGCAAAAATAGCATCAGACCGTTTTGCCGCCCTTTGAAGCGGAAACGGGAAAAGGCATAGGCGGTGAAACTGACACTTAACAACGTCAGCACCATGGTCAGGAAGCTGATTTTCATCGAGTTCCAGTACCAGGTCAGATAATTGACCTGGCCGTTAAACAGATCCGCATAGTGCTGGAAGGACGGGTTATCCGGAATGATCGAGGTGCTCAACAGGCTGTTGCCCGCATTGAGCGATGCTCCGACCGTCCACACCAGCGGATAAATGATCACCACGGACACCGCAATAATCACCAGCCAGGACAACGAAAGCCGAATCGCCCTCTCACGTTTGATACTTTGATGATTAACACCCTGCCGATTAACGCGTTGATGCTGAATACGCTGAGTCGTCGCCATCATTGCCCCCTTAGGCCATCTCATCGTTTTTGAACGACCGGGTCGCCCGGAATTGCCACAACGCCAGGCCGACGACAAAAATCGACAGCAGGATGGTGATGGTGGCGGCAATCGCATACTGGGACGACGACATCGTCAGCTTGTAAATCCAGGACACCAAAATATCGGTGCCCCCAGCATTGGAGCCGGCCACGGCAGGCCCGCCATTGTTAAACAGATAGATGATGTTGAAATTGTTAAAGTTGAAGGTGTACTGGGTGATGATGATCGGCGCAATCGAGTACAGCACCAGCGGCAGCGTAATGGTGCGCAGTTGCGTCCAGCGGCTGGCACCATCCATCGTGGCCGCCTCGTACAAATCCTCCGGAATGGCCTGTAGCACACCGGTGGTCATGGCGAACACAAACGGGAAACCGAGCCAGGTCTGCATCATGATCAACGCCGTTTTGGTCCAAAACGGATCGGTCAACCAGGCTTTGGGGCTCACCCCTAACGACGCCAGAATGGCATTGTTAATTACGCCAAACGAATCGTTGAACATACCGGCGAACACCAGAATAGTGACGAACCCCGGCACCGCCCACGGCAGAATGAAAATCGTGCGAATCAGCGGTTTAAAACGCAGGTCTTTCTGGTTTACCAGGATTGCCAGCAATACCCCCACCGAGCACTGCAACGTCGTCGCCAGCAGCGTCCACACCACCGTCCATTGCAGCACATCCAGAAATGTCGAACGCCAAATGCTGAGGGTAAAAATACTGACGAAATTCTTCAGACCGACCCATTCCACCAGTTTGGCGGGCGGTGTGTGGTACAGGTTGTAGTTGGTAAAGGCGATGGCGAAACCAAACAGAATCGGGAATATCACCACAAACACCAGCAGGATAAACCCGGGCGTAATCATCAGGTAAGGGAAGCCCTCGCTTAACAACAGGCGGTATTGCTGCCGCACACTATTAAGCGCCAGCCCCTCATCACGACGCTTGCCGTTACGCCAGGCATCGTTAATAGACCAGGCATAAATCAGCACACCAAACGCGATGATCAGCAAGCTGATGATCCCTTCCGCCAGCAGGAAGATGGAGTTATCACGCGGGACTTCCTCGCCCAGCGTATACACGCCCCACAGACCGGTACGCAGAAAATCATGAAATACCCCCAGGTAACTACCGAGCAGCACTAAAAAGATCATGCCCTTCGCCCACTGACGATGGTAAAACTGCCCGCCACCAGGCAGCACGGCGCAGCCTGCCGCAACCCAGGCGTGGCGTCGGGTACGCTTTTCCCCACAAAGGGGTTCGCCAGAACTGATAATCACACGCGACTCCTTGTTATCGCGGGAGGCAGCCCTCCCGCACGATATGACTGATGCCAATGAATAACGGCGGTTACTGATTGCTGGCCTGCATCGCCTCAACCTGCATTTTGATTTGCTTCACCGCGTTATCGAGTGCCGCTTTCGGTTCTTGCTTGCCGGTCATGCTCAGTTCCAGCGCCGCGTTAGCCGGCCCCCAGACTTCGCCCATTTCCGGAATACCCGGCATTGGCACCGCGCGGGCGGCCTGAATGGCAACCGCGCTGGCTTTCTCGTCGTTCTTAATTAACGGGTCGTCGATCATGCTTTTTTGCGGCGGGATCTCACCGGTACGCTGGTAGCGGACCTTCACGTAGCGCGGCTGGTTGATAAATTCGATAAAGTGTTGTGCCAGCGCGTTGTCCTTGCTCCAGGTCGATACCACATAGCCTTTCACGCCAAGGAATGAGCTCATTGGTTTACCGTCCGGCAGCAGCGGTAGCGGTGCCACGCCGTAATGAATACCCGCCGCCTCATAGGGCTGGAACGCCCAAGGGCCATTGATCACGGCGACGGCTTTCTTCTCAGTGAACAGCGAATCGATGGCGTTTAACCCGTTATCACCGATAATCCCTGCTGGAAAGAGCTTGTCCGCGTAAAATTTACGCAGCAGTATGACGGCATCCACCGCCCCCGGTGTATTGAGCCCGATGTCCAACGGGTTGAGGCCGCCTTTATCATTCTTGCCGAAGATATAGCCGCCCATCGGCCCAATAGCACCCCAGCTGTAGTAAATCTGATCAAACTTCGCCAACAGCCCAAACGCCCCCTGCGCCTGCCGTTGGCGGGAAAAGTCATACCACTCCTGCAGGCTGGCTGGCGGTTTGCTTACCAGTTCCTTGTTGTAAATCAGTACCAGGGTTTCTACTGCTTTCGGCCAGCCATACACCTGATTGTTCATGCGAAATGCGGCAATCGACGCCGCGGTAAAGCTGTCCTGCACGGTTTGGTCGAGTTTGAGCGGCGCAATCAACCCCTGCACCACCGCCCCGCCCACTTGGTCATTGGGGATGACCAGTACGTCGGGACCAATACCCGCCGGGCCATCTAAACGCAATTTCTCCAGTTGCTGGGCATACGGCATTTCCTGCACGTTCACGCTGACGTTGAACTGTTTTTCGAAATCCCTGATGGCGTCTTTAATGCCATCCGACTTGCGGATGTCTTCCCAAACGGTCAGCGACGGCGCGGCATGCACCGAAAAAGCCGACAGGTGGCCGACCACCGTGGTGGAGAGTAGCAGGGCGGTAAGTGTTTTGGTTTTCATTATCGACCTCATGTGAAGGTATAACATTTTAAATAAAAAAACATGGCACTTCGCATTGGCAAACCTGACATCACCTTATGATTAAGGGGTTAAAACCGAAACGAATCATTTAATGATGATGTTATACGCTACGCTAAGCATCCTGACATGACGACAGAAAAGTGGCTATTGTGTGATCACAATTGCAGAAATGAAACATGCCGATAGGGTGCGAAAAACAAGGCAGTTATAGTCTTTTCAACGTAAATACGCGGTCAGGTTATCCGATAAAATTTGTTACACGTAGTACATTTACTGACTGACGCGACGCTGGCGGCATCTTGCCATCGCCGTATTGATAAACCCGTTTGAGGAAAAGCGGATGTCCAGCATATGCTTACAAAATGTCACCAAACGCTTTGGCAACACTGAAACGCTGCACAATATCAATCTGGATATCCAGGCGGGTGAGTTTGCGGTGTTTGTCGGCCCTTCTGGCTGCGGCAAATCCACGCTACTGAGGATGATCGCCGGTCTGGAGGAGATTAGCGATGGCAAGATTCTGATTGATGACGACGTGATGAATGACGTTGCACCGGCTCACCGCGGTGTGGCGATGGTGTTTCAGTCTTACGCGCTCTATCCGCACATGACGGTGGCGGAAAATATGGGCTATGGGCTGAAAGTCAACAACGTGCCGAAGGCGGAGATTCGCCATCAGGTCGAGATGGTCGCCAAAACCCTACAGTTGTCTCATTTGCTGGACCGAAAACCGAAACAGCTGTCCGGCGGACAGCGCCAACGCGTTGCTATCGGCCGTGCCATCGTGCGTAACCCAAAAGTATTTATGTTCGACGAACCGCTCTCCAACCTCGATGCAGAGCTGCGGGTGGATATGCGTTTGCACATCGCCAGGCTGCATCAGGAACTGAAAACCACGATGGTGTATGTGACCCACGATCAGGTGGAAGCGATGACACTGGCCGATAAAATCGTGGTGATGAATAACGGCAAGGTGGAGCAAACCGGCTCGCCAATGGCGCTGTACTACAATCCGGTCAACCGCTTTGTCGCCGGTTTTATCGGCTCACCCAAGATGAACTTTCTGCCATCGACAGTCATCGCCTGGCAGCCGCATCAGTTAACCGTCGCGTTGACGGCAGATAAAACGCTGACGCTGGCTATCGCCACCTCCCCGCTCGACGCTGGCGACGCGATTACACTGGGTATTCGCCCGGAGCATCTCGGTATTCAGCCCTCCTCGCACCCGGTGACGCTGGATTTCCAGTGCGAAGTGGTAGAACGACTGGGTAATAACACCTACCTGTTCGGGCAGTGCTACGGTCACGACGGTTTTAAAATTCTGCTGCCCGGCGACGTACAATTCCGTCCCTGGCAGGCGATCACTGTCGGCTTCGACGCCGCTCACTGTCTGGTGTTTGACGCCACTGGGCGGCGAATCAACGCTGACGTGCCCGTACCCGATGTACATTGATAGATATGCATGGATAGATATGCACGGATAGATGGGCATTGAGACACTCAACAATGTGTTGTGCCAGAGTGACGCCCACGGATGGGCTGAGTAACAAAGCGGACTCCCTTACAACCTGATGTATGGTGTGGATCCCCTTTGGGAAACCGATGCGCTCTACTCAGGAAAATAGGGAAATCATGCAGAATAAATAATCGTGGCATTCTTTCCCTATAACACCACTCATGGAGAAATACTACTTATGGAAATAACACTTTACTTTATTATCTTCCATCCGTCATGTTTACGAATAAAAACCAGCACAACGGTTTCTTTTTTGTTTCCACCTTGCGGTGGGGTGACATCGAGTTCAACATTGCATTGATAAGTATTAATCTTAACGTTAATACAACCCAACCTTTTTAATGAATTGATTTTAATTAACATCTCGTCATTAAAAAGCGAGCCGACTCGCTGCTTTATTTCCTGATTGGTTTGCATCACGCTCTCATCAATGGCCTGCCTGATTTCCTGCTCTGTTGGTTCACCGCCGCCACATCCCGCCAGCAATGTGACCCCTCCCATTACAACACTCCATAGTATGGCAACTTGTGTTCCCCAAACGGTCTTCTTCATCATCACCACAGACATCCTTATTTCAATAATCAGTATAAATCCCTATAAATAAAAAACGATGTGACATACATATGAATGTATTCACCATTTTTACGTTACAATGTTTTATATTGTTAAGAAATAACAGGATAGTCATCCGAATAAAAATCGGCCGATAATTACCTTACCCCCTGGTGTTTGATATCGTCATCATCTGGCGGCCAGCCTGCGGTGGCAGCGCTCAACATCTCATTGAGATCACTATAACGGCTGAATAAACTACGGGCTTTACTATTCGCTTGTTATTCACATGTCTCCATCTCCATTCGTAAACACCGTAAAAAATCAATTCACCAACAATAAAAAATTGATGTCTATCACAGTCGTTTTTATATTTTTCATTCGTGAATCACAAATTATCATAACGAATTCTTTTTTCAGAATGAGAAAATAAAACGGATTACTTTCACCTTTGGTTAATTTTCAAAACAGCGGTTTATTTTTCTCACGATTTTTATTTTTTGATCTATAGTAGTCTCGATACTTTCAGGAAGTACCCGCTTTTATTTATTTCTTTCTCTCAACTGAATGAGAGTCAATACCTGTGGGATTTACAAGGAGATTGTATGTTTAAGTATGTATTGCCCCTGTGTGCACTCGTGCTGGCGGCACCGTCGCTCGCGACCCAAACCACACTGATGTTGTCCCAGAAAAGTGATGTCAATTATCTGGGCTGGTCTACCGATGCCAGTAAAGTCGTTCGTCAGGAAGTGTATCGTGGAACCACCAGCAATCCTGACCTGCGTGAACGCATCGCCGTACTGGATGCAGAAACCCGTACCTTTAACGATGCCGACACCAATAGCGGCGTCAACTACTGGTACTGGGTGGATGTCGTCAGCGACAATCAAAACCAGACCGTTTCGAATGTCGTGACCACCACACCGAGTACCGGCCCGCTGCGTGCAGCGAAAGCCAGCTCTGAGTGTAAACCGGGCGTCACATTCGAAAACCGCACCGTCGATTGCGGCGGCGTAACCATCGGTACATCCTGTCCGAATGACAGCGATAAACAAAAGCCGCTGATCATCCTGAAAAACGCCACGGTGAAAAACCTGCGTATTTCGGCTTCCGGCGGGGCGGATGGTATTCACTGTGACAGCGGTGACTGCACCATTGAAAACGTCATCTGGGAGGACATCTGTGAAGATGCCGCAACCAATAACGGTAAAACCCTCACCATCGTTGGCGGGATAGCGCATAACGTCAGCGGCGGTTACGGCGGTAAGCCGGATAAAGTGCTGCAGCACAACTCCAAGAACAGCACCACCGTGGTGAAAGGCAACTTCACCCTGACCGGTGAACACGGAAAGCTGTGGCGCTCCTGCGGTGACTGCTCCAACAACGGCGGCCCACGCTTCCTGACCGTCACCAGCGCCACCGTTAACGGCACCATTGACAGCATTGCTGGCGTTAACCGTAACTACGGCGATGTGGCCACCATCAGTGGCCTGAAAATCAAAAATTACAAAGAAGGCAAACCGCCCGTCTGCGAAGAGTTCAAAGGCGTGGTGAAAGGCCAGGGCTCAACGGAAAAATACGGTGAGAAGTGGGATACCGCTAACTGCAAGGTAAGTCGTTCTGGTGTCAGCAAACTCTGACAGGGTCATGTGACCGCTTGAAACACAACGCGGGCTTCCATTAAGTATCAATCAGACAAAGACCGGGCTCGCCCGGTCTTTGTTATCGCCCCACCCGCTGGGTGAGGCGACTCTATAATGGTTCGCGCGTTACCCGGCTGTGACGCACACCGCCAGCGCTTCAACCCGGCGTATCGCCTGATGCAACTGCGATTCCGTCACGCTAAACGGCATGTTCGCCATATCCGGCGCGTCAATCGAGGCACGAATAATCGCCGCCAGTTCATCTTCAGACAGATCCGGGCAGATAGCATTCAACGTCAGCGGCACCGCACAGGCATGGGCCAGCCGAATCGCTTCCAGCAATTCCTCATCGCTACGCTGTTCCAGCGCCAGCAGACACAAATTGCCAAAGCCGACCAGCAAGCCGTGACCAAATTCACGGGTTTTATCACAAACGGTAAACCCTTCATACAGCGCATGGGAAGCGGCGGCATGTGCGCCACTGGCCATCAGCGACGTCAACCCGGCAAACAGGAAGATGGCATCCAGCACCTGGTCAAGTGCGTCATTGGCTTGCCCTTCCATCACCGCACGGCAGGCAGACTCGCCGTACTGCGCTATCAACCGAAAACAGATCTCGCTGTTAGCGCGCGACGACGCGGCAAAGCCGTTGCTATTGTCACCCTTATCAATCGCGCGAAACTCATACCACTTGGCGAGCGTATCCCCCAGCCCGGCTGCCAGCCAGCGCAGCGGCGCACGCACCAGCAGCGCACTGTCTATCACCACGGCTGCGGGGGCTACCGGCAGGTGATACAAATCGTGGAAATGACCATCATCATGGTAACGCACCGACAACGGTGTCACCGCCGCACAGGTGGCCGCAATAGTCGGCAATGTCACTACCGGAATGCCACACTGAAATGCCACCGCTTTCCCGGTATCCAGCGCTTTACCGCCACCGACCGCCAGGATCAGATCGCTGTCGGTTTCACGCACCCGCGCACACAACCGCTCTATCTGGCTGACACTGCACTGCTCGCCGGACCACTCCACCGCCGTCAGCGTCACCCCAGCCTGCCGCAGTTGCTCAATGATCACGGTTTGTGCGGCTGCCAGCGCCTGATGCCCCCCAGCGACCAAGACCCGACGGCCGAACCGGGCGCACATCGCTCCCAACTGTTGACTGACCCCGGCGCCACGTAACACGGTGGCAGGAAAGAAAACCTGTTGTGTCATCTCTATTACTGTTCCTGTTTGCTGTCATTGATTGCAATTAATGGTCTATCGGGGCTCGGTACTGCCCCCTGTTTTACAAAGCTCGCCATTCATTAAGCAAACACTATGCCACTTAACGGCTGTTTTTCGCTACAGGTTGCCATCGGCGATTCCGGCATGGCGTGAGGCGGTTTTTCACCCGGCCAGATGAATAACTGTGAGGCAGCGCATGGTGTGTGTGAATATATACTTGTATGGTAGTTAGCGTAGAAGACATGAAAAGGACTCAAAACCGTGAAAATTGTTAGCGCAGAAGTGTTTGTCACCTGTCCGGGACGTAATTTCGTTACCCTGAAAATCACCACGGCCAGCGGTGTTACTGGTCTTGGCGATGCCACGCTGAACGGACGGGAGCTCTCCGTTGCGTCTTACCTTAAAGATCATCTTTGCCCGCAGCTGATCGGCCGTGACGCCCGGCAGATCGAAGACATCTGGCAATATTTCTATAAAGGTGCTTACTGGCGTCGCGGTCCGGTCACCATGTCGGCCATTTCCGCCGTGGATATGGCGTTGTGGGATATCAAAGGCAAAGTGGCGAACATGCCGCTCTATCAGTTACTGGGCGGCGCTTCCCGCAGTGGCGTCATGGTGTATTGCCATACCACCGGTCACTCCATCGACGAAGTGCTGGATGACTATGCCCGCCACCGCGAGCAGGGTTTCAAGGCGATTCGTGTGCAATGCGGCATTCCGGGTATGAAAACCACCTACGGCATGGCAAAAGGCAAAGGACTGGCGTATGAACCGGCCACCAAAGGCAACTGGCCGGAAGAACAAGTCTGGTCAACGGAGAAGTACCTCGACTTCACCCCCAACCTGTTTGAAGCCGTGCGTAACAAATTTGGCTTTAACGAACACCTGCTACACGACATGCACCACCGCCTGACGCCGATTGAGGCGGCGCGTTTCGGTAAAAGCGTGGAACCATACCGTTTATTTTGGATGGAAGACCCGACACCGGCCGAAAATCAGGCCTGCTTCCGTCTGATTCGCCAGCACACCGTCACGCCGATTGCCGTCGGCGAGGTCTTCAACAGCATCTGGGATTGTAAACAACTGATCGAAGAGCAGTTAATCGATTACATCCGCACCACCATCACGCACGCCGGCGGCATTACCGGGATGCGCCGTATCGCCGATTTCGCCTCGCTGTATCAGGTTCGTACCGGTTCGCACGGCCCATCGGACTTGTCGCCGGTCTGCATGGCCGCCGCATTGCACTTCGATCTTTGGGTGCCGAATTTCGGTATTCAGGAATTCATGGGGTATTCCGAACAGATGCTGGACGTCTTCCCGCATAACTGGACGTTTGAAGACGGTTATATGCACCCCGGCGACAAACCCGGTTTGGGGATCGAGTTTGACGAAAAACTGGCGGCCAAATACCCCTACGACCCCGCCTATCTGCCGGTTGCCCGTCTGGAAGATGGCACGCTGTGGAACTGGTAAACCAACGACAGGGTGAGGAGAGAAAGCCATGAGCTTGATTAACGACAACTTCATGATAGGCAACCCAACGGGAATAACGCTCTACCAACAGGTCGCGCGTGACTTACCTATCATTGACTATCACTGTCACCTGGACGCCAGGGATATCTACCACAACCGCCAGTTCAGCAACATAACCGAGCTCTGGCTGGCAGGCGATCACTACAAATGGCGCGCAATGCGCGCCAACGGCATCCCCGAAGCTAAAATCACCGGCGATGCCACCGCAGAAGAAAAGTTTCAGGCCTGGGCAGAAACCGTGGAAGCGGCATTCGGCAATCCGCTTTATCACTGGACGCATCTGGAGCTCAAGCAGTACTTTGGCATTGACGAACCGCTCAGCAGCCGTAACTGGCGTGAAATCATGGAGGCCTGTAATCGCCAGCTCCGCGACGAGGCTTTCACGCCACGCGCGCTGATGACGCGCTCCCGGGTGGAGGTTATCTGCACCACCGACTCGCCGCTGGACGACTTGCACTACCACCAGTTATTAAAACAGGACGACACCTTCACGCCACGCGTATTGCCAACCTTCCGTCCGGATGAGTTTTTTTCTCAGCAACATCAGGTATTTTTTACTGCACTGACACGCCTGTCGGAATTAACGGGTGAAAAAATTACCCAACTGGCGGATTTTGAGCGTGCACTGGAAGCGCGAGTGAAATATTTCCATGATGTCGGCTGTCGTATTTCCGATCACGGATTGGGAGAATTCACGTTTAGCAAATTCACACCTGCTGAAGCCGATGCGGTATTCCTGAAAAAAACACAGAACAAGACATTACCCCCCGCAGAAGACATCACCTGGCAGAGTGTATTATTAATTACGCTTTCCAGGCTTTATAAAAAATATGATTGGGCCATGCAAATTCATTTCGGCGCAATTCGTAATAACAACCAGAGAATGCTTGAAAAAGTGGGCATTAACAGTGGCTTTGATTCCATTGCCGATCAGAATCTATTAGCCAGCAATCTGAATGCCTTTTTCAATGCCATGACCAGGGAGAATCACTTACCGAAAACCATTCTCTATAATCTCTACGCAACGTACAACGATATTGTGGCCTCGACGATCGCCAATTTCCAATCTGGCGAAGACGGCGTTAAATCACCGTTACAGTTCGGTTCAGGCTGGTGGTTTAACGATACCCGTCGTGGTATGCAAAACCAGCTCAACACCCTGGCAGACCAAGGGTTGCTGATGAATTTCGTCGGTATGCTGACTGACTCACGCAGTTTTGTTTCTTATCCCCGGCATGATTATTTCCGACGCATTCTCTGCGGATTAATCGGGCAGTGGATTGAGAATGGCGACTATCCTGCCGACACGCTCATTCTCCAACGCATGGTAAGAAATATTTGCCACGATAACGCCCTACACTATTTTAAATTCTGATTATTACTCTCATTTCAATGAGGATAAATTATGTCTGGTACCAAGAAAGTCACGATACCTGTCAGTATTGGTTATGGCCTGACAGATATTATGGGTGGCGGTGCCTTTACCGTCATCGGGGCCTGGTTACTCTTTTTCTATACCACCTTTGTGGGGTTAACCCCCGTAGAGGCGGCGTCTATTGTCGCCATCGCTCGTATTGTCGATGCGATTGTCAGTTTATTTATGGGCAGCTTTACCGATCATTTTTATAAAAATTATTTTGGTAAAAAATTTGGCCGCCGCCGATTCTTTTTATTAATTGGTGCACCGCTGATGCTGGTTTATTCCCTATTATGGATAAACGGCATGAATTATTGGTTTTATTTGTCGGTGTATTTGGCATTCGAAATTATCGCCGCGATGGTGCTCATCCCGTGGGAAACACTACCGTCGGAAATGACCAAAGGGTTTAACTCACGCACCAAGCTCTCTACCTGCCGTATGTTTTTATCTGCACTGGGGACATTCCTTGCCACCTTTATCCCCGGTTTGCTGATTAAGCACTATGGCGAGCACGATGCCAACGCGTATCTGGTGAATGGCGTGATGTTCGCCGTGACCTTTATGCTGTGCGTGTTTATCTCATGGAAAGTGACCTGGGAGCGTGAGCTCACCCCCGACATGCTGGCGGAACTGGAAGCGAAACGGCACCCTGGCACCGCATGGGAAAAACTGCGGATGCTCGGCGGGCTGCTGAAGGATTATGCCTCTACCCTGCGTGTGCGTGCCTTTAGAAAGCACCTGGCGATTTACCTGTTCTCGTTTACCGCCAAAGACGTCTATAACACCGTGTTCGTGTTCTTCTGCGTCTACTGCCTGAACGTTTCGTCGTCCTTTGCTGGCAGCCTGCTTTCCATGAGCATTGTCGGGTTACCGGTGACGTTGCTGGCAGGGCTTGCCATGATCAAATACGGTCCATCACGTTTGTACATCTTCGCCTACACGGTGATGATGGTGTGTCTCGCCGGTTTCTTTTATGTCTACCGCATGCCGATGGATAACAAGGCGGTGGCACTGGTGGCGCTGGCGGGTGTCTATCAGGTTGGCCGTTGCGTGCTGGAATTTACCCCCTGGAATGTCTTCCCGTTTATTCCGGATATCGATGAGATGGTCACACGTCAGCGCCGTGAAGGGCTGTTCGCGGCGGTAATGACCTTCTCACGCAAAACCACGGTTGCCATCGCCACCTTTGTCGTCGGTTTGCTGTTGCAATCGGGGGGATTCGTAAAAGGCAGTCAGGTGCAACCGCAGGAAGCGATTAACACCATCGCCGGGCTGATGTTTATCGGTACCGCCGGGTTATTGCTGATTGCGCTGTGGCAGGCGTTGACCTTCCACCTCAACAAGCAAACGCACAAAGTCCTTATCGATGAAGTCGAACGCCTGAAAGCGAACGGCAGGAAGCAGGATGTCACGCCAGAGACTCGTCGTATCGTGGAAGACCTGACCGGGCATGCCTACGACACCCTGTGGCAACACACCGAATCCCCCACCCTCAACCGGGCGCGAACCATCACTCACGTCGGTGAATAACATTTCAGCAGTCACGCCGGTGGTCAAAAACCACCGGTAAGCATTCACGTTAGGAAAAAAGTCATGACCATTCCACTGTTACAGGCAAACGCGGTAAAGCCTGAGTATGACCGTAGCAAACTGGTGGCACGCATCGCCCATATTGGCTTTGGTGCCTTCCATCGCGCTCACCAGGCGGTGTGCGCAGATAAACTGGCCGCACAATTCGGCAGCGATTGGGGCTATTGTGAAATCAACCTGATTGGCGGAGAGCAACAGATCAACGATATCCGCCAGCAGGATCTGTTGTGGTCGGTATCGGAAATGGCGGGCGATAACTGGAGTAGTCGCCTCATCGGTGTGGCGAAAAAGGCATTGCACGCCGAATTGGACGGCATTGAAAGTATTCTGGCGGCACTCAGCGCACCCGAAATAGCCATTGTGTCGATCACCGTGACGGAAAAAGGCTACTGCCATCATCCCGCTACCGGGCAGTTAAACACCGACCACCCATTGATCGCGCATGATCTTCAACACCCGCAACAGCCACGCTCCCTGCCGGGCGTGATACTGGCTGCCATCAGACGTCGTAGAGAACATGGCCTGCCGCCGTTCAGCGTCATGTCGTGCGATAACATGCCGGAAAATGGCCATGTGACACGCAACGTCATCACCCAGTTAGCGCAGGTGCAGGAGCCCGGCCTGGCAGGCTGGATAGAACAAAACGTGACGTTTCCGTCAACCATGGTGGACCGCATTGCACCGGCGGTCACCGCGGAAACACGGGCACAAATCACCGCCATGCTGGGGGTTGATGACCCGGCGGGTGTCGCCTGCGAGCCCTTCTTCCAGTGGGTCATCGAAGATAACTTCGTCAATGGACGACCGGAATGGGAAAAAGGCGGCGCTGAACTGGTGTCGGATGTCTTACCTTATGAAGAAATGAAACTGCGTATGCTCAATGGCAGCCATTCGTTTCTGGCCTACCTCGGTTATCTGGCGGGCTACGCGCATATCAGCGACTGTATGCAGGACCCGGTACTGGTCGCCGCCGCACGTCACCTGATGCTAGAGGAGCAGGCACCGACACTGCGTACCATTGGGGTCGACAGGATTGCCTACGCCGACGCGCTGCTGCAACGTTATCGCAATACGGCGCTGAAACACCGCACCTGGCAAATTGCCATGGACGGTTCGCAAAAATTACCACCGCGCCTGCTGGATTCCATTCGCTGGCATCTGGCCCATAACAGCCGGTTCGACATGCTGGCGTTGGGCGTTGCGGGCTGGATGCGCTATGTCGGCGGCGTGGACGAGCAAGGCCAGCCGATCGAGATAAGCGATCCGCTGAAAGAGGTGCTGGCGCAGGTTGTCCAACACAGCGAACAAGGCGAGGCGCGTGTCAACGCCCTGCTGGCACAAGAGAGCATTTTTGGTCGCGACCTGCCCGCTGATAGCCGTTTTGTCCAGACCGTCACCCGCTATTATCTGTCGCTGGTCAATCACGGCGTCAACACCACGCTACAAGCGCTGATGCAATAATCATCGCCCGACACGCACAGGCCGCCCCGTCAGCCTGTGCGTTCACCCCCTACGGGGAAAATCACCTGCCTTATGGATAAGGCGTTGGCTAACCATGTATCATGATGACAAACAGCTTAAATACACCACGGATGCATGGATAACTACGCCCAAATCAACAGCAACGAACCTGTTAATCAACAGATCTATCGCGTATTGCGCAAAGACATTGTGGAATGCACGATCCCTCCCGGCAAACTCTTGTCTGAAAAGGAAATTTCGACTCGTTTCTCAGTCTCCCGTCAGCCGGTACGAGAAGCGTTCATCAAACTGGCGGAAGCCGGGCTGGTACAGATTCTGCCGCAGCGCGGCACGTTCGTGATGAAGATTTCCGAGCAGCGCGTGGCCGATGCCCGTTTTATCCGTCAGGCGCTGGAATGCGCGATTGTACGCCGGGCTGTCGAGTTCATTACTGATGAACAGTTACTGATGCTGGAACACAATTTGCGCCGTCAGGAGCTGGCGGCACAGAACGAGCAAATACGCGAATTTCTCAGTCTGGACGATGATTTTCATCAGTTACTGACGCAGATAGCCCGATGTCCACTGGCCTGGGAAACCATCGAATCGATCAAAGCCACGATGGACCGGGTTCGTTTCCTGAGCCTCAGCCAGGTGTCGCCGCCCGCCAGCCTGATTCAACAGCATTATGTGATTTTCAATGGCTTAAAAGCCCGTGATGCTAACGCGGTGGAAGCCGCGATGAGCGGGCATTTACAGGAGATGATCCACTCGATTACCCCGATTGCTGAACAGAATCGGGACTGGTTTGAATTGTCCTAAGCCGGTGACGCCCCACACCGTGCCGATGTTGATTCGGTCACTGCCGTCAGCCCACTACCCGGTTTATCCTGCCTGAGGATGAGCAGAGCCGCCCGGCGGCCCTGCTCATGTCAACCGTCATGACGGCCTATTTCACCATCGGCAAATTCAACTGATGCGTTGCCGCACAGGCTTTGGCGGTGTCATAACCGGCATCCGCGTGACGCATCACCCCGGTAGCCGGGTCGTTCCACAGCACACGCCCCAAGCGGGCATCCGCCTGCTCGCTGCCATCACAGACAATCACCATCCCGGCATGCTGGGAAAAGCCCATGCCGACGCCACCGCCGTGATGCAAACTGACCCAGGTTGCGCCGCCCGCTGTATTCAGCAGGGCGTTGAGCAACGGCCAGTCTGAGACCGCGTCCGAGCCGTCCTGCATCGCTTCCGTTTCCCGGTTGGGCGACGCCACCGAACCGCAATCCAGGTGGTCACGACCGATAACGATCGGCGCTTTCAGCTCACCGTTACGCACCATTTCGTTAAACGCCAGCCCGGCCAGATGACGCTCGCCCAGCCCCAGCCAGCAAATGCGCGACGGCAACCCCTGAAACGCGATGCGCTCGCGCGCCATATCCAGCCAGCGGTGCAGGTGGTGATTATCCGGGAACAGTTCTTTGAGTTTGGCATCGGTTTTGTAGATATCCTGCGGATCGCCGGACAGTGCCACCCAACGGAACGGCCCTTTGCCTTCACAAAACAGCGGGCGGATATACGCCGGGACGAAGCCGGGGAAATCAAAGGCATTAGCGACCCCTTCGTCGAACGCTCGCTGGCGAATATTGTTGCCGTAATCCACGGTAGGCACACCCATGTGGCAAAAATCCAGCATCGCCTGCACATGTACCGCCATCGAAGCACAGGCCGCTTTGGTCACCGCCTGCGGATTACTGACGCGCTCCTGTTCCCAGCGCGCCACGCTCCAGCCAGCGGGCAGATAGCCGTTGAGCGGGTCGTGGGCGGAAGTCTGGTCGGTGACGATATCCGGCTTCATGCCACCGGCTTTGGCGCGTTTCACCAGTTCCGGCAACACCTCGGCAGCGTTACCGAGCAGACCGACGGAAATGGCCTTTTTCTGCGCGCAGGCCTCGGCGATCATCGCCAGTGCCTCGTCAATATTGCTGGCTTTATAGTCGAGATAACGGGTACGCAGCCGAAAATCAATGCGAGACTCCTGACACTCCACCGCCAGCACACTGGCACCGGCCAGCACACCGGCCAGTGGCTGCGCGCCGCCCATACCACCAAGTCCGGCGGTGAGGATCCATTTACCGCTCAGATCGCCCTGATAGTGCTGACGACCCGCTTCGGCGAAGGTTTCATAAGTCCCCTGCACAATGCCCTGCGCACCGATGTAAATCCATGACCCGGCGGTCATCTGGCCGTACATCATCAACCCGGCTTTATCCAGTTCATGGAAGTGATCCCAGGTGGCCCAATGCGGCACCAGGTTCGAGTTGGCAATCAACACACGGGGAGCATCGGCATGGGTGCGAAACACCCCAACCGGCTTACCGGATTGCACCAGCAGGGTTTCATCCGCTTTCAACTGACGCAGACTGTTCAGAATCGCGTCGAAGCAGTCCCAGTTGCGAGCGGCTTTGCCAATCCCGCCATACACCACCAGATCTTCCGGGCGTTCGGCTACATCCGGGTCAAGGTTATTCTGGATCATGCGGTAGGCGGCTTCTATCAGCCAGTTTTCACAATGCAGTTCGGTGCCGTGCGGAGCACGCACAACGCGGGCACCCGCAGGCGTCACAGACGAAGAGGAGGTCATAGCACATTCCTTATCAAACAGAAGCAAAAGCCGGGTCAGCGGCATAACTGGGTAACAATGCGGTGATAACAGACGGCCAATGATCACGGCTGGCCCACTGGCGCATCCGCTCAATATCGGTCGCCATCAGACGATCACGCTCCAGAAACGCCACCTGTTCACGCACCTGCGCCAGCTCATGCTCCAGCAACGGCGAACTTTTCAGTGGACGATGGAAGTCGATGCCCTGCGCCGCCGCCATGGCTTCAATCCCCACCACCGTCGCGGTGTTAAAGCACATGCTGCCGAGACGGCGGGCGGCGTAGGTCGCCATCGATACATGGTCTTCCTGATTGGCGGAGGTCGGCAGACTGTCGACACTGCCAGGATGCGCCAGCGATTTGTTTTCTGACGCCAGCGCGGCGGCGGTCACCTGGGCTATCATAAATCCGGAATTCACCCCGCCATCGTGAACCAGAAACGGCGGTAACCCAGACAATGTACTGTCGAGCAACAGCGCCATGCGCCGTTCTGAAATCGCGCCGATTTCCGCTACCGCCAGCGCGATGATGTCAGCGGCGAACGCCACCGGTTCCGCGTGGAAATTGCCACCCGAAATCACCTCATCGGCATCGGGAAACACCAGCGGGTTATCCGATGCGGCGTTGGCTTCAATACCCAGCACGCGGGCGGCGTGGTGCAAATTGTCCAGACAAGCCCCCATCACCTGCGGTACACAGCGAATCGAATACGGGTCTTGTACCCGGCCACAATGCACGTGTGACTGCAAAATCTCACTGTCGGTCAGCAAGGCGCTGACTGCCGCAGCGACCACTATCTGCCCATGCTGACCACGCGCCTGATGGATGCGGGCATCAAACGGCTTCACCGAACCTTTGATGGCCTCCAGTGATAGCGCCCCTGCCACCAGCCCGGCGGCAAACACGTTTTCAGCCTCAAACAATCCGCGCAGCGCCAGCGCGGTAGACACCTGAGTCCCGTTGAGCAGCGCCAGACCCTCTTTCGGCCCCAGCACCAACGGCTCAACGCCAGCCCGCGCCAGCCCGTCGGCCGCCGGGATAAGCGCGCCGTCAACCCGCGCCTGCCCTTCTCCCAACAGCAGCAGCGATAAATGCGCCAGCGGTGCCAGATCGCCGCTAGCCCCCACCGAGCCTTTTTCTGGAATACAGGGCATGACCCCGGCGTTAAACAGCGCCAGCAAGGTGTCGATGACTTGCAAGCGCACCCCGGAGTGCCCGCGCGCCAGGCTAATGACTTTGGTCGCCATCACCAGACGCACCACATCATCCGGCAACAGATCGCCGATACCCACGCTGTGGGACAACACCAGATTGCGCTGTAGCTCCGCCAGTCTGTCGGCGGGGATACGGGTCTGGGCCAGCTTGCCAAAACCGGTGTTGATGCCATAGACCACCCGGTCCTGGCGCACAATGTTCTGCACCGTTTCCTGCGCGGCTGCCACCGCCGTACGCGCCTGTGCCGCCAGCGTCAGGGTGACGTTCCCCCGATAAATCGCGCGCAGTGTGGCGAGATCCACCGTGCCGGGCATCAGGCAATAGCTTCGGGTTTGTGACATATATCTAATCCTGTATAGACAAGTAAAGCTAAACCAATCCGGCTGCGTTCATCATCCTTTATCCAGCCGGTGCGTATGTTTCATCCTGCACCCCCACAGCAGGCGCGACGCTCAGTGCGCCAGCGCCTGCCGGGTTTCACTACGAATCTCTTCCGTCACCCGCGCCTTGAGCGCCATAAATTCTGGCGAGGTTTTAAGGGTATAGTCTCTCGGCCATGGAAAATCCACTGCCACTTCAGTTTTAATCCGACCCGGCCGGGCGCTGAAAATCGCCACTTTGTTAGCCATGAAAATCGCTTCGTCGATATCGTGGGTGACGAACAACACCGTCTTGCGCGACGACTCCCACACCGACAACAGCAACTCCTGCATCATGACCCGGGTCTGGTTATCCAGCGCACCGAAGGGTTCATCCATCAACAGAACTTTCGGGTCGTTAGCCAGCGCGCGGGCAATGGCGGTACGCTGTTGCATGCCACCGGAGAGCTGGCGCGGGTAATGATGCTCGAACCCGTTCAACCCCACCTGATGCAGATAATACTCGCTGCGTTCGCGTTGTTGCGCCGCACTGACGCCCCGCTCCTGCAACCCAAAACAGATGTTCTCGCGCACCGTCAGCCACGGAAACAAGGTATAGCTCTGAAAGACCATGCCGCGATCGGCTCCGGGGCCGTCCACCAACGCGCCATCCAGCCAGACTTCGCCACGGGTTGGCGTATCCAGTCCGGCAATAATGCGCAGTAACGTCGATTTACCGCAACCGGATGGTCCTAAAATCGTGACGAAGTCGTTTTCATTGACCTGATAATCGATGGGCTGCAACGCCGGGATAGCCTCACCCTGCGGGCCGGTAAACACCCGCTCCACCTGCCGAATGGTCAGTTTGCTGTATTTCATGACAGGCTCCAGGCGAATAAACGGCGATTAACGGCTTTAAACAGGAAATCGGACAGCAACCCGATAACGCCGATGACAATAATGCCGAAGATGATTTGTCCGGTATTGAGCAGCGCCTGGCTATCGACAATCATGTGGCCGATACCGCTTGAGGCACCAATCAGCTCGGCAACGATCACGTAAGTCCAGGCCCAGCCGAGTACCAGCCGCAATAATTCGGCTATTCCCGGTGCAGCGCCGGGGATCAACACCCGGGTCACCACACTGCGGCTGGAGCACCCGAGCGTATAAGCCGCTTCCACCAGATCACGCCGTGCGGTACCGACGCTGACCGCCACCATCAACACAATCTGGAAGAACGAGCCGATAAAAATCACCAGGATCTTCTGCATCTCACCGATACCGGCCCACAAAATCAGCAACGGTACGAACGCCGAGGCGGGCAGATAACGGCAGAATGACACAAACGGTTCGAAGAAGGCTTCCACCAGCTTGTACGCCCCCATCAGGATGCCGAGCGGCACACCAATCAATGCAGCCAGCAGAAAACCGGCCACCACGCGCATCACCGTCATGCCGATGTCTTGCTGAAAATCATAATCAGTAAACAGCAGCACCCCTTCGTGTAGCATCGTCAGCGGGTTAGCCAGAAATGTGGCGGAAACCACACCGCTGAACGTCACCAGCGACCACAAGCCGATAAACAGCACGAAGAACCCCACGCCGAGCGTCCAGCGTAAGCGCATCGATACCGGTCGCAGCGGCACCATCAACGGGTTATGCACCCGCACCGGCGCATCGGGCAGTGCCGCAGGTGTACGCGTGGTGGTGTGAGAGAGGCTATTGATGTCCGCCATGTCCGCATCCTTCCCCGGTTATTTCACATAGCTGGCGTCATACAGCGCGGAAAGATCCGGTTGCTGGCGAATGACTTTCGCCTCCAGCAACAGTTTTGACGCTTCGTCACTGAACCGGGCGATTTCGCCACTAAAGAAGACACGATTTTGCTCCCGATCCTGCCAGCGTAGATAACGGGCTGACTCGGCGAACGCCTTACCGCTGGTTTTCACCGCCGCGCCCATGATGTCGTATGACTTATCCGGCTGCGTTTTAATCATCTCCAGCGCGTCAAAATAGCTTTCTACCAAGGCTTTCGCTGCCTGCGGGTGTTGCTGCAAAAACGTCGGCGTACAACCGAGCGTGTCCATCACCATCGGGTAATCGAGTGTCGTGGCGAGAATTTTCCCCTTGTCCGGCTGCTGACGAATGGTAGACAGGTACGGTTCATAGCTCATGGCCGCGTCATTTTGCCCGGCAACAAACGCCTGAGCCGCCGCCTGCGGCGACAGCGTCGCAATGTGAACATCTTTCAGGCTCATGCCGTTTTTATCCAGCATCCACGCCAGTGCGAAGTACGGTGAAGTACCGGGTGCATCAACGCCGATGGTTTTCCCTTTCAGGTCATGCACGCTGTTCACACCATTGCGTACCGCCAGTCCATCCGCGCCGTAAGATTTGTCGAGCTGGACAATCTGTTTGAGCATCACACCACTGGCTGCCCAGGAAACGTAGGTTTCCACCGTCGTTGCGGCACACTGAATCGCACCAGATGCCACCGCCAGATGGCGGTCTTTCTGTGGGATCATTTTCAGATCCACTTTCAGCCCATGCTGTTGAAAAATACCGGCCTTATCCGCCAGTGTCAGCGGGGCGAAGCCCGTCCAGCCGGAAATACCGATAGCCACCGGCGTTTCCTGCGCCTGTGCGCTCAGGGCGCTAGCCAGACAAACGGCCATCAACGAGATTTTCCAACCGGTACGACCTGGTGCTGTACTCATGTTTCTACTCCTGTCAGGAAAAGAAAAAGCGATGGACCGCAAGTGTTATAATCTTGTCTATACAAGCAAGAGGCGTGCCAGTACAGCAACACGGGCAAATCGACGGAAATGGCGGGATGAAGCGACAGAAAAGAAGAGAATCACCACAGGGAGGGAGGCAGAGCGCCCTATAACGGTGCACCCTGCCCTGTTTTCAACCATGCACGTTCAAACAGACAAACGGCAGGGCGTGTTTACCACGCGATCAGGCTGCGCGCAAACCGATAAAACCATAAGACTGAGACGGCCCGGTGACCGCGTCAGCACCGGCCTGTTTCAGGGTTTCCAGCACGTCCTCACCGGAAACATGGAACTGCCACGCACGACCCGGCGCGGCGTCGGCATGTTCTTTGGCGCTAAACTGCCCGGCCAGTTCCAGCGCCGACAGAAACGCCGTCATATCCGGCAGGTATGCCGTGAAACCATCGCCTTTCAGCGCACTGGTGGCGATCCCGAGCCAATGGCAAACCGATGCTTTGATATGGATATCATCACGATCCGCCTGGCGGGAACGTTCGATCAACGCCTCGGTTTCACTGTCCACCAACCGGTCTGAAACAATCAGCGCGTCACCGTGTTGCCAGGCCTCGGGCGGACAATCCTTGTTAACCTGCCGCAGTGGAATATGCGGGTTGATCTCCATCGGGTAAATCCGGCACACCAGCGGGCGACGCGCGTAGATTCGACAACGTAAATCGTCGTCCAGATGCCGACACGGGCCAGGACTGTAAGCCGCAAAGGTAATAGCGATAAATGCCCGGGTCTCACCACTTATCACATCACAAGAGCGCGACTGGGCATGCTGTCGCTGCTCTGGGGGTATGCCGATGCCATTTTGCAGAAACCCCTCCACCAGCACGATAATTTGGCCACCGTCCGATGCCCATTCTTTCGCCTCAGTCAGAGTCAGGGGAACATGATGGCCCATGCAGCATTTGCCGCATCCTACACAGGAAAACGTTGTATTCATCGGTGATCGACTCTTATTGACACCACATGCATAAATCAGGAATAAGCCCGACAAGATTGAAGACGTCATCTGAACACCATCCTGATGATCAGGATTTCGTAAAGATAACGTCAGTATAACGTTAAGGATCGATATTTTGATAAATTTACAAAATGCGGTGGGCTGGCAGTGCGACGAAAACTGCCTCGAATCACAGGTTGTCTATACAGGACTGGGCGTTGTTCGTTACACTGCCTTTATCTGTCGCCTTTTGAGGATAACGCCTTGACCGACCAGCAAACCGCGTCCCAACTTGCCGCGGCCATGAGTGATACCCCGGCCCCCATCTACCAGCGGGTAAAGCAAGCCATCATCAACCAGATTCGCAGCGGAGCCTGGCAATCGCACCAACGGGTGCCGTCGGAAAGTGAGCTGGTCAACGAATTGGGCGTGAGCCGTATGACCATCAACCGGGCATTACGGGAACTGACCAGCGAAGGTTTTCTGGTGCGGATGCAGGGGGTGGGAACCTTTGTGGCAGAGCAGAAAGCCCATACTGCGATGCTGGAAGTTCACAACATCGCCGATGAAATTGCCGCGCGCGGTCATCGCCACAGCAGCCGGGTGCTGGTGCTGGAACGTCTCAGTGCCGACGGCGATCAAGCCGCACAACTGGATATCGCGCCTGGACAACCGCTGTTTCATTCGCAAATTGTGCACTATGAAAACGGCGTGCCGGTACAGTTGGAGATCCGCTACGTGAACCCGCAGGTGGCACCGGATTATCTGCAGCAGGATTTTACCGTTGTCACGCCACACAGTTACCTGAGCCGCGTGGCACCACTGACCGCCGGTGAACACCGGGTAGAGGCGGTTGCCGCTGAACCACGCCAGCGCGAGCTACTGGCGCTGGACGAACAGGAACCCTGTCTGCTGATCCGCCGCCGGACCTGGCACGGCTCGCGGGTCGTTACCGCCGCACGGCTGTTTTATCCCGGTTCCCGTTATCAATTGTTTGGACGGTTCGGCGGCTAAGCGCCTATCCCATTCGGCTATTCTGGTGCCAGCCGTCAGCAGGCAGGAAAACGGCACCTTAGTGTTGAATGGGAATAGACGGTATATACCCAAAATAATTCGAGTTGCAGGACAACACGCATGCGTGTTGAACAACGCCACGCGTTGGCCCTTTAGGGCAAGGCTCGTTCGAGCCTTGTAACGCGGCAAGAGAGCGACAAATTCGTTGGGAACGAATTTGACCAGCCAACGGCTGGCCTCCGGTGAGAGACAGGATGTCTCTCATTTCGTCCCCAGGAGCTTACACAAGTAAGTGACTGGGGTGAGTGACAAATTGGCGTAAGCCGATTTGAACGCTGCTAGCAGCGGCCCCGAAGGGGCGAGGCCCATGAAGTGGGCCGAGTAACGCAGCCAACACACCTGCAACTTGAAGTATGAAGGGTATAGAGAAAAGCAGATGGAAGCGGTCTCGTTGCATCACAAGGGGAGACAAGTTCCACATCAATACCGAAACCACCTGCTTTTATTCTGTGTTGCTCTTTTTATGTGCTATTTGTGACGATAAGGCGCATCGTGACCAGATTTTATTCATCATCCGACGCCCCACGATATACCCGCCAGCACTACTCACTTATTTCAATAAAAAGCGCCCAGTATTTTTACAAAAACTAAAAGATAATACAGGCTGAATAAGTAATAATACTAAAATACATCAATTAATTCATCACCACACTTAACATTCGCCGAGATATTCATTAACATAAGGCGGGTAAAACGTAACGCTTAACAACGCTGCCGACGGTAAAGAAACAAAAAAACAAAATCAACCAAATAATAATTAAGCGCATAAAAATCATTTAATGCTTTAAATTTATCCACCAATGTGACCGCAGATCAACTTTCACCGATATGAACACCGTTATTTTACCCTGAGTAGAAGTTTATTAATAAAGGGGAATATCGTGCTTCAATTTTTGATTGAATTACTCAAAGACGCCGCCATATTGGTGAGTCTTTTCACCATGTTGGGAAATATTATTCAAAAGAAAAACATCAATGACATCATTACGTCAACAGTGAGAACCTATCTGGGCTTCATCATTCTGTTCGCCAGCGCAGATTTGCTTATCTCGCCGGCATTGAGTAACTTTTCAAAAATTTTCCTGACTGCTTTTCACGTTCAGGGTATCGTGCCTAACAATGAAGTGGTGATTGTTGTCGCGATGGAAAAACTCGGTAAGCTGTACTCTTCCGCCATTGCTGCCGGGCTTATCGGCGCTATGTTTTTCAATATTGTGCTGGCTAAAATCACGCCGTTGAAATACATCGTCCTTTCCGGACACCATGTGTTCTTCATGGTCAGTTGTTTGACCATCATCGCCATGCTGCACGGTATCTCCGTTTCCAGCTCGGCGATATTGGCGACGCTTATTACCGGAGTGTGGTGTGTTATTTCTCCCGCCTTGCTGGTGCGCTATTGTCGACAAATTGAAAACTGTGATGCGTTGCGACAGTCCGGTGATTTTTCTATCGGACAATTTGGCTCCACCAGTTATATGCTGGCTGGCTGGTTGGGCGAAAAATTCGGTAATAAAGACGTCGATGCCGAGAAACTGGCTATTCCGACCAGTATCGGCTTCTTAAAAGATAAGCAGGTTTCAACCTTCTTTGTCATGCTGCTGTTTTTCGTTATCTCCTCACTGGTTGCCGGTGCCGAACACGTACAAGCGATCGCTGACGCCAGCCATAAAGACCACAGCCATATCAATATATTTCTGTTTTTGCTCAAACAAGCCGGGTTATTTTCAGCAGGCGTTTATATGCTGACCCGCGGCGTACATATGTTTATCGAAGAACTGATTCCGGCGTTTAAAGGCATCAGTGATAAGATTATCAAGAAATCCATTCCGGCGATTGAAATCTATTCACTGTTTCCTTATTCCAACAACGCCGTTTTCATCGGTTTTATCTGCTGCACTATCAGTGGCTTCCTAACCATGATTCTGTTGCCGGTATTCGGCTATCCGGCAATGGTTCCCAGCCTGCTGTTTACCTTTGCCAGTGGCGGCGGCGCAGGCATTATCGGCAATGCCACCGGCGGTATCCGTGGCGCGGTTATCGGCGCGGTTGCCTGCGGTATCATCTCTATCGCCGGTTCGGCATTTATTTTCCAGCCGATCCACGATGCGGGTGTCGATGCGCCGACCACCTACTCAACCACCGATTTCACGTTGCTGGGCCTTTCGCTGCATAGCGTGTTGTCACTGTTGAATCGCTAATTATCACCAGAAACATTGATGCGGCCTGAGGCAATCAGGCCGCTTGTCTGTTTAAATAGCAGCACCCGATCCTGTTTCCCGTGGCTCGCAAACGCTGCCACTTTTCGCAGCATTCCCCTGCGCGCGTTGTGATGATACGCGATGATATCGTTTGCCCGGACGACGCCACAGGATGCGGCAGTCTTTATCTGTTGTACAACCCATGACTGACGGAATACACCATGTCAGAGGCCATCACCACCGGCAGCGAGCCGAGCAGCTCCTATAAGTATCAGATAATACTCTACTATTTCATCACGTCTCTGGCCGTGGTGGTAGCGACCGGCTGCGCTGTTTTTCTCGTTATCAGTCATCTGCTGTATAACGACGTAGCGGATAAATCCAAGAATCTGGCGCTTATCCTCTCGCAGGACACGGCACTCAAGCTGGCAGTGCAGCATCGGGATCTGGCGATGCTGCGTGATCTTATCAGTCAACGCTACGCGCGCAGTGATGCGGATTTTATTGTCATCAGCGACCCGGATAATATCCGCCTCTACCATCCTGATCCGGCGCAGGTAAACCGGGTCATCAACGATAGTGGTAACCTTGAGCTGCTGCGCACCGGAAAAAGCTACACGGTCAACAATACCGGTTATTCCGGTGCCTCGGTCAAAACCCGCGCCCCGTTGCTGCTCGACGGTAAATTCATCGGCTATGTTTCGGTTGGGTATACGGAAGCGCACCGCCAAAACCTGCTGGAGGATTACTTCTCGCCGTTTTTCGGCTTGCTGATCGCCGTCTTTATCCTGATTTTGCTAGGTGGCGTCTTTTCCTACCGCCTGCTGAAAAAGCAGATGTCCGGCCTGACGCCGGAGATGATCAATTATAGATACCAGGTACGCCGGGCCATTCTGCACGCCATTTACGATGGCGTGATCGCCGTCAGCCCGGAAGGCCGCATCATCGCCATCAATAACGCGGCCAAAAAGATGCTCGCCATCGACCATCCCAACGGCCCGCTGACCGGACACATCATTACCGATTATGTGGTACCGGCTGATTTCTTTTTATCCAGCGAACGTCAGGAATGCCATGATGTAGACGTGACCTTCAACGGCTCGACGTTTATCGCCAACCGCACCATCATCCTCAACCAGCAGGATGAGTTTGCCGGTTTTGTCATCAGCCTGCGGGAAAGAACCAACGAAACGCTGATGAGCAAACAGGTCAACCACATTAAGCATGAAAGCGAAGAGCTGCGGGTTATCAGCCACGAATTCAAAAACCGGCTGGCGGTTATCTACGGCCTGCTCCAGTTAGGGGAATATGAGCGCGTCAGCCAGTATGTTGCGCAGGAAAACGCCCAGCAACAGCAACTTTATGACGCCATCATCCAGTCTTTCCACTGCCCCTGTGTTGCCGGGTTGATACTCGGTAAACTGGGGCGGGCGAGCGAACTGGGCATCGACCTGCAGATTGACCCGCTCTCTTGTTACACTGGAACGGATGCACCACTGAGCGCCGAGGAAATGGCCTGTATCATTGGCAACCTGCTGGATAACGCGCTGGAAGCCACGGTGAAAATGCCCGCCCATGCGCAATCTGTCGAACTTTATCTCAATGACAGCAGTGATGAAATCGTCTTATCGGTGCAGGATAACGGCCCAGGGCTCGGTCAGGTGGCGATAGAAGAGCTGTTTATGAAAGGCACGACCAGCAAATCAGGACGCCATCATGGTGTCGGTTTGTATCTGGTGCAGTCGCTGGTACAAAAGGCACAGGGCGTTTGTCTGGTTGATACAGACGGCGATAACGACGGCGCGGTATTTTCCGTTTATATACCCAAAGTTTAACCGATAGTTAGAAGATTAACGCTATGGCAAACACAATCAGCGTCTTTTTGGTTGAGGACAATCACGACATGGCTTTCTTCATTGAAAGCTTCATCAGGAAACACCCTGAATTCCTGCTATTAGGCAGCGCAGACACGCTGGCAGATGCCCGATTAGCTATCGCTGCCCAAAAACCCGACCTCGTGATGCTGGATAACTACCTGCCCGATGGCACCGGCATCGACATGATGAAGCATCTGCGTGCCACCCAACCAGAGGTCGACGTCATTTTTATTACCGCAGCCAATGACATCGAGACGATCAAAGCAGCAATACGGCATGGTGCCAGTGATTATCTGGTCAAACCGTTCATACTGGAGCGGCTGGAAGAAGCGCTGAAAAACTACCTGATGTTCAACAGAAAAGTCGCCCAGAAATCGCACCTGCAACAAGACGAGATCGACCGGGTCATACGTCAGAGCATTCCACATCATGTGCCTGCCGGGTTTATCTACCCAAAAGGTATCGACGAGTTGACGCTCAATCAGGTACGGGCGGCGTTTTCCGGCGAGCACACGCAGCACACCGCCGACAGCCTGAGCGATATGATTGGCATCAGTAAGTCTACCGCCCGGCGCTATCTGGAGTACTGCAAAAACATTAAATTGCTGGAAGCCCACATTCAGCACGGCACCGTCGGGCGGCCTCAACGTTTTTACCGACTGGCGTTTAATTAGCCAGCGCGCCCCGCTTCCTGCTCGCCGTTATTCGTCTGTTTCTGAACCGTCCTGCCTGTTCGGGTAGGACAACTCATCCCAGTCAGGATCCTGATGCCGTAACACGGCTACTGCACGGGCGATATCCGGTGCCAGCCAGCGATCCTCCTGCCAGACCCCAACCTGTCGACGCAACTGCCGCCAGGCCAGTTGTGTTCCCACACCGGCGTTATCCGGACCGAGAAAATCCAACGCCTGTGCTGCCAGCAGGTATTCGATAGCCAGCACGTGCCAGACGTTTTCACTCAGTTTCAGCAACTTGAGCACCGCCGGGGTCCCCATGCTCAAATGGTCTTCCTGCAAGCCGGAGGTGACAAAGTTATCGACCACCGCTGGCTGGGCCAATAAGCGGTTCTCACCACAGAGTGAAGCGGCCACATACTGAGCGATCATCATGCCGGAATTTACCCCCGGCTGGGCGACCAAAAACGGTGGCAGCCCGCTCACCAGTGGGTTGATCAGCCGGTCCAGCCGACGCTCCGCCACGCCCGCCAGTTCACATAACGCCAGCGCCAGACTGTCTGCCGCCAGTGCCACCGCTTCACCATGCGGGTTTGCCTGCGATATCACCCGCCACTGCTCCGGCGTGCCCAGCACCAGTGGATTATCGGTCGCAGCATTGAGTTCCATCTCAATACGCTGCGCCGACGCGGTAAATTGATCGCGGCAGGCACCATGAATTTGCGGAATGGATCGCAGGCTTAGTGCATCCTGCGTCCGGATGCCTTCGCTCTGGGCGATAATCTGGCTCCCAGCCAACAGGGCGCGCAAGCGCTGCCCGACCCGTTGAGTGCCTGCACTCGGTTTCAATGCCAGCACTTCGGGGTCAAATGCCACGATCTGCCCACGCAACGCCTCAAAGCTCATCGCACCAGTCACATCTGCCCAGTCCAGCTGACGCGCCGCATCATCCAACGCCAGACAAGCCAGCCCGGTCATGCACGGCGTGCCATTGACCAGCGACAGCCCGTCTTTTGCGCCCAGCGTCACGGGTGCCACACCAATACGTTGCAACGCCTGCGATGCTGGCAATACCTGACCTTGCCATTCCACCTCGCCGACGCCAATCAACGCCAGCCCGATATGTGCCATATGGGTGAGATACCCCACCGAGCCTTGCGATGGCACGCAGGGTGTGACGCCCTGATTGAGCAGCGCGAGCAGCGCCCGTACGATATCAGGCTGAATTCCCGACCTGCCGTGACTGTAATTGGCAATCGCCGCACACAGAATGGCGCGGGTCTGTTCGACCGGCAGCCGCGGCCCGACGCCACAGGCGTGACTGAGCAAGGTATTGCGCGACAGTCGCGCCAGATCCGCCACCGGTAACGTTACATTACATAACGCGCCCAGACCGGTATTCACGCCATAGGCCAGCGTTTCGCTGTCGACAATCTGTTCGACGATACGCCGTGATTGGTTCATGCGCTGCCAGGCCGCCTCACTCAGGCTAAGCGGTGCGCCATGACGCGCCACCTGCACCAGTTCACGCCATGTTAGTGGCGCATCGCCCCAACAAATCTCGGTAACCATAGTGTTCCCCTTACACGGTCTGGTGACTGGCGATAAATTGCTGAAAACGCGCCGAGCTTTCGCCACCGAACATGGCTTCTGGCGCGCCTTCGCAGTCAATCCGCCCCTGATGCATGAACACCACCCGACTGGATACGTGGCGGGCAAACCCCATTTCGTGGGTCACCACCAGCATGGTGCGCCCCTCTTCGGCCAGCCCGCGCATCACCTTCAGCACGTCGCCGACCAGTTCCGGATCCAGCGCCGAGGTCGGCTCATCAAACAGCATCACCTCTGGCTCCATCGACAACGCCCTGGCAATTGCCACTCGCTGCTGCTGGCCTCCGGACAGTTGCGCCGGATAAAAGTGCCGCCGCTCATACAGCCCGACCTTCGCCAGTAACGCCTCCGCCTTTTCGACACAGTCGACGCGCGAGCGCCCGAGAATATGCAACGGCCCTTCGATGACGTTTTGCAGCACCGTCATATGGCTCCACAAATTGAAATTCTGGAACACCATCCCCAATCGGGTACGCAGCCGCTCCACCTGACGCCGGTCAGCCGCGACCTGATGGCCGAGTTTGTGACGCTTCATCAGGATCATTTCACCGCTGACAGCGACCGTGCCGTCATCTGGCGTTTCCAGCAGGTTGATGCAACGCAAAAAGGTACTCTTGCCCGATCCACTGGCACCCAACAGCGAAATCACCTCGCCTTTGCGCGCATCCAATGAGATACCTTTGAGCACCTCAAGCGCACCGAATGACTTGCGGATATCGATCATCGATAAGGTGATGGGGGCGGTTTTATTCATGATCTCTCCCAAAAGACGTCGGTACCGCGGCCAGATTGGGCGACAACGCGCGTTCCAGCCAGGCAAACACCCTGACAATAATGAAGTTCAGTAGCAGGTAAATCAGCGCCGCGCAGACAAACACCTCCAGCGTGCGATACGTGCGCTGGATTATCTGTTGCGCGACACCGGTGATATCCCACACCGTGACCAGACTGGCCAGTGCGGTGGACTTGATCAGCAAGATCGCCTCGGTTGACCAGGCAGGCAACGCGTGGCGCAACGCCACCGGCGCGATAATGCGGCGCAACAGTAGCCAGCGCGACATGCCGCACGCCAGCCCCGCCTCAATCTGCCCCGCGGGAACAGACAACAGCGCACCGCGCAGAATTTCCGCGGTATAACCGGCGGTGCACAGCGCTAATGCCATCACAGCGCAACTGAACGGATCGCGCAGTACCGGCCAGAACAGGCTGTCACGCACCACGCTGAATTGCCCCAAACCGTAATAGACCAGAAATAGCTGGATCAGCAGCGGCGTACCGCGAAATATCAACATATACAACCGGGCAAACCCACTCAGCGGCCAGATAGCGCTCACCCGCATCGCTACCAGCAGTACCGAAAGCGCAGCGCCCACCACAAATGAGGAAAAAAACAGCCCCAGCGTCACCGGCAGCGCTGACAGTAACCGCAGGAATGTTTGAGTCAGAAAAGCAATATCCATCATGACGGCTCCTGCATCGCTTTACGCCGATAAGGCTGAGACAACATCCGCTCCAGGCGGGCAAACGCCGCATTGGAAAACACAGTCAGGATCAGATAGAGGGCCGCACCGGCGAGGTAGAACAGAAAATAGTCGCGGGTCGAACCGGCGGCCATCTGGCTGGCGCGCATCAGCTCGATAATGCCGGTGACCGACACCAGCGCTGAATCCTTCAGGCTCATTTGCCAGACATTGGACAAACCCGGCAGGGCAAAGCGCATCACCTGCGGCAGCAGAATTCGCCATCCAATGCGCCAGTGCGACATCCCCATCGCGCTGGCCGCTTCAAGTTCACCGCTACTCACGGCCAGACGCGCCGCGCGGTACACCTCGCCCTGATACGATGCGGAAATCAACCCAATCGCCAACGCGCCAATCAGGAAAGGCGGCAGTTCGATAAATCCCTCGGCACCGAACCAGCGCCCAATCTGCGTCAACACGCCGGAACCACCAAAATAAAACAGGTAGATGATCAGCAGTTCCGGAATGCCACGAAACACGATGGAATACGTCTCCCCGGCCACGCGCCAGAACCGGCGCGTGGACAGTTTGGCCGCTGCAACCGCAGCACCGACCAATGCGCCGATCAGCAGCGCAACCATCGTAAGGAATAAGGTGGTCAGCGCGGCCATCGCCAGCAGTCCGCCCCACCCCTGATCGCTGAAATCTAACAGGGCCAGCATACCGTTTCCTTAACTCTTAGGGGGTGACGTCTGTTTTGAACCACTTCTCGCTGAGCGTTTTTACCGTTCCATCCGCCAGCGCGGTTTTAATAGCGGCATCAAATTTTGCCTTCAGTTCCGGGTCGCTCTTGCGAAAGCCCAACGCTTCGCCCTCTCCCCAAATAGGCCCAGCCAGTTGCGGGCCACCTAACGTCAGGTTGCTATTTTCCGGCTTGCTGAGGATGGAATTGGCGAAGGTGACATCGTCGAACACAGCATCAATGCGCCCTGCCTGCAAATCCAGAATGGCATCAGCGGATGCGGTGTATTCACGCACGGTGGCGACATCCCGGAAGTAGGTGTCGATAAAAGGCGTATAGACAGTGCCGGAAGCGATGCCGATGGTTTTGCCTTTTAGCGCGCTGCGCAGACCCGCTATCGCCGGTTTAATCTGCTCAGGATCATTCGTCAGCTTAATCATTGCCTTATCCGCTTCAACCGGCAGCGCCAGTTTACCTTTGACGGTAATAAAACTGGCCGGGGTGGACGCATAGGGAACAGAAAAATCCACCACCTGCTTACGCTCTGGGGTAATCACGATGGCATCCATCATCACATCGAACTTGCCAGCCTGCAGACCCGCTATCATGCCGTCCCAGTTTTGCACCACCAGCTTGCACTGGATGTTCATTCGCTGGCACAGGATAGTCATCAACTCTGGTTCAAATCCGCCCAATTTGCCGCCGGGCAAGGTCAGATTCCAGGGTTCATAACTGCCTTCCGTTGCGATAGTCACCGACCTCCACTCTTTGGCCTGCGCACCTGCGCAAAAGACAGCCGACACGCTGACTACACATAAGGCAATCACAGACTGAACCAGCTTGCTCTTTTTCATGTCTTCCCCCTGGTGTTTACGCTTCAAAGTAATTACATGTATATACAACACCAAATAAGCAGCAAGATTCGGGCCATGATTTCAGTCGATGGGTAAATTCGGGTGGATAATGTCGGGCAACCCCGCCCGGCAGCGGCGAACAGGAAGTCGCGATAAGCGGAGAAACACATTCGCGGGAGGTATCGCACACTTGCAAGTTGCACCGTGCATTTACAGCTTGCACCACATAATGGCGGTGCCTAATGATTGTGCATCAGGACGATGCACAGAGCAGATTATCGTGCGTGAATCGTGGCAAGAAGTAAGACAGCATTGTCGTCATCGGGTGTCCAGCACACTCCCGATGACCGCCACCATACCCCCTCCCCGGCAGCCAGTCGGTGTGTGTTCGCACACCAGTGGCCTGCCAGTACATAGGCGATGCCGTCGGTAACTGGCGTTTGCACCGTCGCCCCCTTGATGACCGAAACGTCTGCCCGGTAACCACATCTTTCCACCATAATATTGAAGTCCAGACTGACGTCGCCACACAGCCGTGCGGTGATAGCCTGTTCGCCGGTAAAGGCAAACGGCTGATGCAGCGTCAGCCGGTGTTGCCAGCCCTCACCGCACAGGTCCACCCCCTCCCCGGACAACAGCGTGATCACCCGATCGACACCGGGGAAACGGGAAAAATCACCGTCTTTCTCGATGGTGGCGATACTGGCTCGCCAGGCAAAATCCCCATCGGGCTGATCAGAGGCTATCCGGCAAATCTCACGGGTGTCACCACCGCCGTTTTTCCAGCGGCTGACCGCCAGCCTATCCAGACTGAATTTGTGCATCACAGCACCGCCTGTAATGTTTTCATGACGTCGATAAACCGGGCGTCGGCTTCGTCGTCCAGCGCATGCCGCCCATCTTCGATAACCAGCTTACCCGCCACCCACACCTCCTGGATCTGCTGACGTCCACCCGCAAACAGCCAGCGGTTGAGCACGCTGTCGTCAGCCACCGCACTCAGCAACGCGTCTTCACGCAACACCAGCCAGTCGGCGCGCCAGCCTTCGCTTAATTCGCCGACCGGCACCCGGCAGGCCTGGGCACCGCCCTGCAATGCCTGAGCGTATAACAGGCTGCCGACCGCCGGTTGCTGCACAGTGACCACCCGGTTACGGCGGCGATCACGCAGCCGCTGCCCGTATTCCAGCCAGCGTAGCTCTTCCACCACATTCAACGACACATGGCTATCAGAACCGATGCCCCAGCGCCCTCCCGCGGCCACATAGCGGTCAAGCGGGAAAATACCGTCACCGAGATTGGCTTCAGTGGTGGGGCACAGCCCTGCCACTGCCAGGCTGTCGGCCAGTCGACTCAGTTCCCAGTCATCCAAATGGGTGGCATGCACCAGACACCAGCGGGCATCGACCGCAAACCGATTAAACAACCACTGTACCGGGCGTTCTGCGCTCCAGTTCAGGCAATCCTCCACTTCTTTTTGCTGCTCGGCGATATGGATATGTACCGGCAGGCTACTGTCAGTGGCTTCCAGCACATCCTCCATCTGATTCTGACTGACCGCCCGTAACGAATGAAAACACAACCCGTGATTGAGCAACGGATAAGGCTGAACCAGCGAGGCCAGCGTTTCCTGCTGGCGCAGGTAATGGTCTACATCCTGAATAAAACGAGCCTGCCCCGGCTGCGGCAGTTGTGCGCCGAAGCCGCTGTAGCGGTAGAGCACCGGCAGCATGGTTTGACCGATGCCGACCTGCTGCGCCGCCGCCAGCAGATGGCGCAGCATGTCATGCTGGCGGTAGGGTTTACCGTGCGGGTCATGGTGCAAATAATGAAACTCCGCCACCTGGCTGTAGCCGCCCTTGAGCATATCGATATACAACCGGGTGGCGATCGCCCCCACCTGTTCCGGTGTCAGGTGCGACACCATGCGATACATCAGGTCGCGCCAGGTCCAGAAACTGTCCTGCGGATGACCCGCCACTTCCGCCAGCCCGGCCATCGCACGTTGAAAAGCATGTGAATGCAGGTTAACCATCGTCGGCAGCACGATGCCGCTTAGCCGCTGCGCGCCTTCTGGCTCCGCCTGCGGCGTAACGGATTGCAGATACCCCTGTTCATCCACTTCCAGACGCACATGGCGCGCCATTCCCTGTGGCAGTAACGCTCGTTCGGCAAAATAAACGGACATAGCAAGATCCTGTCGGTGATTGTCATCAGTAACATTGTATAGACATATCTATACACCAAAGTTGGCGACGTGGGATATAAGGCTTTTTTATTCCGCCATCAACGCGGGTTCACTGCCGGTACTGTGACGGAGAAAGTGAATAAGAAATTCCTATTCCGTCACAGCTTGCTGAAATGCTGTGGTGGCGTATAACTTGTCTATACAAGATTATAACAGCAAGGGAATACACGATGACGATACCGTGCGACAGCCTGTGGCTGGGTGCTGATCTGGTCACCCTGCGTGGCGGCCGCTATCACGTGATTGAAGATGGAGCGCTGGCCGTCACCGCCGGGCGCATCGTCTGGCTGGGTGCACGGCATGCATTGCCCGATTTCGCGCCGTCGCAGGTCACCGATTTCGGTGGCGGCATCATTACACCCGGTTTGATCGACTGCCATACCCATCTGGTGTTTGGCGGTGATCGCAGCGGTGAATTCGAACAACGCCTCAATGGCGTCAGCTATGCCGATATCGCCGCTGCCGGCGGTGGCATTCTTTCTACCGTCAATGCCACCCGCAAGGCGAGCCACGATAGCCTGCTCACCTCGGCACTGGCCCGTTTAAGACCTTTACTGGCCGAAGGGGTGACGACGATTGAGATCAAATCCGGTTATGGGTTAGCGCTAGACAGTGAGCTGAAAATGCTGCGGGTGATCCGTGAATTGGGGCGACAACAGCCGGTGCAGGTTGTTTCCACCTGTCTGGCCGCCCACGCCATTCCCCCCGAATACCGGCAGCAGCCGGAGGCGTGGCTCGATCTGGTCTGCCAGGAGCTGCTACCCACGGTGGTCAGCGAAGGATTGGCCGATGCCGTTGATGCCTTCTGCGAACACCTGGCGTTCAGCCCGGCGCAGGTCGAACGTGTGTTTCAGGCCGCTCAGGCGCTTCACCTGCCGGTGAAACTGCATGCCGAGCAACTGTCATCGCTACACGGCAGTGCGCTAGCCGCTCGCTTTCAGGCGCTGTCCGCCGATCATCTGGAATACGCCACCGAACAGGATGTCGCGGCGATGGCCGCCGCGGGCACGACCGCGGTGCTGTTGCCCGGTGCCTATTACCTGCTGCGCGAAACACAATGCCCGCCGATCGAACTGTTTCGCCGCTACGGTGTACCGATGGCTATCGCCAGCGACTGCAACCCTGGCACCTCGCCCGCGTTGTCACTGCGGCTGATGCTCAACATGGCCTGCACCTTGTTCCGATTAACACCAGAAGAGGCACTGACTGGCGTCACCTTACACGCGGCCCGCGCTCTGGGGCTGGAACAGAGTCACGGTTCGCTGGAAGCCGGTAAAGTGGCCGATTTTGTCCACTGGCCGCTGGCGCGTCCGGCAGAACTGGTTTACTGGTTGGGCGGTCAACTGCCCTGCACAACGATTTTTCGAGGAGAACACCGTCCATGACGCCATTTACCTTGATGGAGGGCGACAGCCCGCTGTTGCTCAGCATTCCCCATGCGGGTACCGATCTTACGCCGGAAGTAGCGGACCGGCTCACGCCTGCCGCTCGCCCGCTATCAGATACCGACTGGCATATTCCGCAGTTGTACGATTTTGCCCACGGGCTCGGTGCCAGCGTACTGGCGGCTAACTACTCACGTTTTGTTATCGACCTGAACCGCCCGGCCGACGACCAGCCACTGTATACCACCGCCACCACCGGCCTGTTCCCCGATATTTTGTTCGATGGCACGCCAGCATTTGCTCCCGGCAATGCGCCGTCTGACGCCGATCGTGCCCGCTATCTGCGCGATATCTGGCATCCTTATCACCAGCAGATCCAACAGCAGCTGGCACGCATCAAACAGCGCCACGGTTACGCGTTGCTATTCGATGCGCACTCTATTGCGTCGCGTATTCCACGCTTGTTTGATGGACAATTGCCAGACCTGAACCTGGGCACCAACGGCGGCCTGAGCTGCGCACCGGCTATTGAGTCAGCGGTGCTGGAGACATGCCACTCACAACAGCGCTGGAGTTGGGTTATGAACGGTCGTTTCCGTGGCGGCTACATCACCCGGGCTTACGGCCAGCCAGAACAACACCAACACGCGATGCAACTGGAGCTGGCGCAGTGTAACTACATGAGTGAGCAGGCTCCTTTCGCCTGGCAACCGGACAAGGCGCAGGCATTACAGCCGATGTTGGAACGCATCGTTCGCACCTTCATGGACGCGGCGGCCAGACAGTATCATCGCTGACCGCCGGTGTATTAACGAGGCAGGCCGATTCTTGTGCTGGCGACAGCATTGTTATTATCAGCGTCGTTATCAGCGACGACAAAGCGATCGACCGTTTCTTTCATGTCACTGGCCTGCCTGTCGAGCAACTGGCTGGCCGTGGCCGCTTCCGATACCAGCACCGCATTCTGCTGGGTCACTTGTTCCAGTTGATTCAGTGCCAGATGCACCTGATCCACACCAAGCGACTGCTCCCGCGCCGCCGTGGCGATATCGCTGACAAAATCCCGCACCTGAGACGTACTGGCCATGATCTGTTTCATGGTCTCACTGCTGCGAGCAACCAGCGTCACACCGGCATGCACCTGCTCAATGCTGGCTGAGATCAAATCCCGGATACGTTGCGATTCACTCGCACTGCGCTGGGCCAGATTGCGCACTTCCGTCGCTACCACGGCAAATCCGCGCCCTTGCTCACCCGCTCTGGCCGCCTCTACCGACGCGTTCAGCGCCAGCAAGTTGGTCTGAAACGCGATGGCGTCGATGGCGGCGGTGATTTGCGACATCTGCTCACTGGATTGCCGGATTTGCGTCATCGCATCACTGGCCTGCATGGTGACGAGATCGGCTGCACTGATCTGCGCTTCCATCGTCGTCATCAGCCCGGACGCCTGACCGGCGTAATCCGCCGTCTGCTTCACCGCAATGGCTATCTGCTCCATGCTGCTGGCGGTTTCCACCAGCGAGGCCGCTTGTTCGTCCGTTCGCTGCGCCAAATCCTGATTACCCTGCGCGATTTCGGTACTGGCGCGCTCCACCAGTTGTGCGCCCTGCTTAATGGTGCTCACCACCATCTCGATGTTTTCCAGCGACCGGTTGTACGCCTGATTCAATTGCGACAGCTCATCTTTACCCGGCACAGCCAAACGACAGGTCAGATCGTTACCCATTTCATCAATGGTTTTCAGTGTGGAGGTCAACTGCTGGTACACGTTGCGCGCCACCAGCACCGCCAGTAATAGCGCCAACACCACCGCCGCCACCGCACCGCCAAGATAACCATAGCCGCTTATCCGTGCCTGAGATTCCAGTCGATTCGCCCAGTTCAGCAATTCAGCAGAAGCGGCGTCCTCCACCACTTTTAATCGATCGATACGCTGGGTTTGCTGGCTAAACCACTCGTTAGCATCGATACCGAATCCACCGGTAGCGGCTTTAGCAAAGGCAGTATCACGCATTTTCAGCGCGGTTTGCGCCGCGGCATCGCTTAGCGAACTCTGCAATTGCTGCCTGAGCGCCGGTTCCGCGAACTGATTAAACGCTGTGGTGTAAGCATTCTCCATACCGACTAACTGGCTGAAACGCTCGTATTGCCCCGGAGCAAAGCGATCCACTGCAAACACTTCGGACAACAATGCCCGCATGATGCCGGCCTGTTCTTTAATATTCAGCAAGTTGTAATACGCCGCAACCCGGCTAACCAACCCACCTTCGGTAACCAGGTGGCTCATGTCGCCGACCAACGCGATAAGGTCGCTGACACTGGCGGTGTACCACCCGACAACTTGCGTGGTGGGCAGAGAGAAACCATCAACCTGGGAACGCAGTGAGGACAATGTTTGCAAGCGCTCTTGCAGGCGGCTTAGCCGCTGTGCAATATCACCAGCAGAGCCAGATAACACCAGCGCAGACCGGCTTTCCCACAACGCCGCCAGTGCTTTATCCGTTTCGCCTCGCTGCTCGCGTAACGGGTCGGCAAATTTCTGCCCCTTGCTGCCAATGTAGCCTGAACTCATACCGCGTTCGCGTTGCAGGGCGTGTGCCGCATTGCCCGCTCGCTGCGCCAGTGTCAGTAACTGGGCAAACTGCACCATATCCTGCTCAGTATGACGCCGATCCAGTACGCCGTTAGTGGCGAACCACAACAGCGCAATCAGTAATGGCGTCAGCGCCAGCGCGAACTTGTAACGGATAGAAAGCGAGGATAATCGCAGCATAAATGTCCCCCGAATGGCCCTCAAAAAACACCAGAGATAATCAATCGACTGATACTCACTTCATCGTCAATCATTGTAGAAACTTTATTTACATTAAAGGGATATGTTTGACAAAAAACAAAAAAATCAGTAATACCGAGTTCTTATCGCCCCATTCCCTGCCACACCGTATTGAAAAACCCAACAACAGTTTAAAACGATTAACACATTTTGGCGTCCGGCAGGCTAACACAGGGTGGCAGCTCGTCGCAGTGAGAAACGCTGCCATTACTCCCTACAGGGATGAAGAATTACCCCTTATGAGGTATTCGCATGACAGGTATTGTTACTCTGCGGTAACAGTATGCAGAGATAAATACCGTGCTATCACAATTAATCCACACACAACGCCTGACAGTCTGCGGCGCTTCTGCCAAAATAGGCGCATCCCCCCGTAGTGAAAATGATGGATTTTCTGTACATGGTTGCAAAAATTATTGATGGTAAAACGATTGCGCAGCAGGTGAAGGACGAAGTCGCCGTGCGCGTGAAACAACGACTGGCTGAAGGTAAACGCGCACCGGGGTTAGCCGTCGTGCTGGTAGGTGATAACCCTGCCTCGCAGATTTACGTCGCCAGCAAGCGCAAAGTGTGTGAGGAAGTGGGTTTCGTTTCCCGCTCCTACGACTTGCCTGCCACCACCACCGAACCGGAACTGCTGGCGCTGATCGACGAACTGAATGCCGATACCGCCATTGATGGTATTCTGGTGCAATTACCGTTACCGGCTGGCATTGACAACACCAAGGTGATTGAACGTATTGCCGCCGACAAAGATGTGGATGGCTTCCACCCGTATAACGTCGGTCGGCTGTGCCAGCGCGCGCCGTTGCTGCGCCCTTGTACCCCACGCGGTATCGTCACGCTGCTGGAACGTTATGACATCAAGATGTTCGGCCTGAACGCCGTGGTGGTCGGCGCATCCAATATCGTCGGTCGCCCGATGAGCATGGAACTGCTGCTGGCGGGATGCACCACCACCGTCACCCACCGTTTCACCAAAGATTTACGTCATCACGTTGAACACGCTGATCTGCTGGTGGTCGCGGTCGGCAAACCAGGCTTTATTCCGGGTGAGTGGATCAAACCGGGCGCTATCGTTATCGATGTCGGCATTAACCGGCTGGAAAATGGCAAAGTCGTGGGCGATGTGAAGTTTGATGAAGCTGCCGAGCGCGCGGCGTATATCACTCCGGTACCGGGTGGCGTCGGGCCGATGACCGTTGCTACGCTCATCCAGAACACCTTGCAGGCTTGCGAGGAATACCACGACACTCCAGCACAGGCATAACCCTCATGAACGTATTCCATTTGGATAAACACCCGCACGTGGAACTGTGCGATTTACTGAAACTACAAGGCTGGAGCGAAAGCGGCGCCGCCGCCAAGCAGGTTATCGCCGACGGTGAAGTCACCGTCGACGGCCAGACCGAAACCCGCAAACGCTGCAAAATCGTTGCTGGTCAGGTAGTGAAATTTGGCAGCGAATCGGTAACCGTACAGGCATAATCGCTGGTTTTTAGTACCACCAGCAACAGTAAAGGCCCGCAAAACGGGCCTTACTTTTATACTGTGGGTTTTATACTGTGGTCGAAAACGTTTACTGTCTAGAACACTTCTGACTGTCTGACTGCCGCGATTATTTGCGGCGCCAGGTGGTACCTTGTGGGCCGTCCTCCAGCACGATGCCCATTTCCGTCAGCCGATTACGCGCCGCATCAGCCAGCGCCCAGTCTTTAGACTGACGAGCATCGTTACGCTGTTTGATCAGCGCTTCGATCTCTTGTACTTCACTGTCATCCGCCTGCGCACCGCTTTGCAGGAATAATTCCGGGTCATGCTCCAGTAAGCCCAGTACACCGGCCAACTGGCGCAACGCTGACGCCAGACCGCTGGCTGCCGCAGCATCATCCGCTTTCAGACGATTGACCTCGCGAGCCATATCGAACAACACCGAATAGGCTTCCGGCGTGTTGAAGTCGTCGTCCATCGCGTCGCGGAAACGGTGCTCGAACGCCTCACCGCCTGCCGCTGGTACCGACGCATCAGTGCCACGCAGCGCAGTGTACAGGCGCTCCAGTGACGCACGCGCCTGCTTTAAGTTCTCTTCCGTGTAGTTCAACTGACTGCGGTAATGACCAGAAATCAGAAAATAGCGAATAGTTTCAGCATCATAGTGAGACAACACATCACGAACGGTAAAGAAGTTATTCAAGGATTTGGACATTTTCTCCCGGTCTACCATGACCATGCCGGAGTGCATCCAGTAATTGACATAGTCGCCACCGTGCGCGCAGGTAGACTGGGCAATCTCGTTTTCATGGTGTGGGAACATCAGATCTGAGCCACCACCATGAATATCGAAATGCTCACCCAGTTGCTTGCAGTTCATCGCCGAGCACTCAATATGCCAGCCGGGACGACCATTGCCCCACGGCGACGGCCAGCTCGGCTCACCCGCCTTGGACATTTTCCACAACACGAAATCCATCGGGTTGCGTTTCACTTCGGTGATTTCCACCCGCGCACCGGCTTTGAGCTGCTCCAGGTCCTGGCGGGACAACACGCCATAGCCCGGTGCGGTATCCACTGAAAACATCACGTCGCCGTTATCCGCCACGTAGGCATGACGGCGGGCAATCAATTTTTCAACCAGTTCAATGATTTCCGCGATGTAATGCGTAGCACGAGGCTCTTCATCCGGGGAGAGGATATTCAGCGCGCGAAAATCGGTATGCATCTCATCGATCATACGGTTGGTGAGTTGCTCGATGGTTTCACCGTTTTCCGTCGCACGCCTGATGATCTTGTCGTCAATATCGGTGATATTGCGAACGTATTTAACGTCATATCCCAGATAGCGCAGGTAACGCGCCACCACGTCAAACGCCACGAAAGTACGCCCATGACCGATGTGACACAGGTCGTAAACAGTTATCCCGCACACATACATGCCAACTTTGCCAGCGTGAATGGGTTTGAATTCCTCTTTTTGACGACTCAGGGTATTAAAGATCTTTAGCATCAGGGCATTCCATGGTGTTCGCAGGAGATGTACATCGTTGTCTGCGGTACGCGTAATAAAGTCAGTTTTTATCCGGTTTTCGGACGTAGCTGCGTATTGAAACCTGAACCCTGCCCTATTGCAAGCGGGCGTACTTAATATTCGTCTTTCCCCGCCATTTCACATTTTGCTCAGGCTAAAACGCATAAACCCGGCGATATCGCCGGGTTTGTCTCGCTGCCAATGTAGACGAATATGCGCTATTGCATGCTTAGCGTAAGCGGGGGTTGCTCATTACGGAGTATTTACCACTGCCCAGCAGTGCAATGGCGATACCGGCAAAGAAGTAAACGGCAACGCCTTCTGCTCCCCAGGCACCGGTTTTTTCCAGCATGAACAGTGCTTCCGGCTCTGCCAGCAACAAAGCAACAATCATCGTGGAGGAGAAAATAAGCGCGGCAGGACGTGTCAAAATACCGAGGATCATCAGGATCGGCGTCACCACTTCGCCCATAAACACACCATAGGCGATAAAGCCCGGCAGACCATGAGCCGCCAGCATTCCCTGAATGGGGCCGACACCTCCGATCAGCTTATGAACGCCGTGGAACAGCATCAAAATACTGAATGACAGTCGCAGAACCAGCTTACCGAAATCCGGGTTGTCTAATAGCTGATTAATCCGGTCTAACATAATTTACCTACCTGTATGATTATTGAGTGAGCAACGTGTTAACGAGAGTGACTATCAACTACAACAAGAATAAATTTAGAAAGTAAAAAAACATATCAAAATGATACTAGTTATTGATTTAGCGCAAGAAAAATATATTTCAAATTAATTCACTTAATTTTACTTATGTTAATGAATTTATTTGAAATAGAATTCATCGCACGGTGCTCATTGTGCCGCCCACCACGCCCTGTGCTGACTCAGCCATTCACTTATGTTATAAGAGCGCTCTTGGCGGCTTGGCGCCTCGGTGAATATCTCTCATTATTCTGTGTATTATGGCTAAGTAAGGTTTATCTATGATTACGTTTCATACCAACCACGGCGATATCGTCATCAATACCTTCCCGGAAAAAGCGCCGGTTACCGTAGAAAACTTCCTGAACTACTGCCGCAGCGGTTTTTACAACAACACGATTTTTCACCGTGTGATCAACGGTTTCATGATCCAGGGTGGTGGTTTCGAACCCGGCATGAGCCAGAAAAGTACCAATGCGCCGATCAAAAACGAAGCGAACAACGGTCTGGCCAACAATCGTGGCACGTTGGCCATGGCCCGTACCAACGATCCGCATTCAGCAACCGCACAGTTCTTTATTAACGTCGTAGACAACGACTTCCTGAACTTCAAGTCTGAAACCGTGAATGGCTGGGGTTACTGCGTATTCGCTGAAGTGGCAGAAGGCATGGATGTGGTTGACAAGATCAAAGCCGTCTCTACCGGCCGCAGCGGTATGCATCAGGACGTACCGAAAGAAGACGTGATCGTCACTAGCGTAACCGTTAGCGAGTAACGCCCGCGGTATGTCGACGCTGTTTATTAGCGATCTGCATTTGAGCGAACAGGAACCGGCGATCACCGCCGGTTTTCTGCGTTTTCTGCAAGAAGACGCCCCCAACGCCGACGCACTCTACATCCTCGGCGATCTGTTCGACGCCTGGATTGGCGATGACGACCCGGCCCCGTTGCACAAGATAGTCGCACAGGCGCTAAAGTCACTGACCGACAGTGGCGTGCCTTGCTATTTCGCACACGGCAACCGCGACTTTCTACTCGGCAGGCGTTTCGCTCACCAGAGCGGCCTGCACTTGCTCGCCACAGAAACCGTGCTTGACCTCTATGGCCGACGCACTCTGTTATTGCACGGCGATACCCTGTGCACCGACGATCACGCCTACCAAAATTTTCGTCGTAAAGTGCATAACCCGCTTATCCAGCGGCTTTTCCTGTGGTTGCCCTTGTCTTTTCGCCTGCGCATTGCGACACGTATGCGTGCTGCCAGCCAGAGAGCCAACCAGCATAAATCCATGACGATCATGGACGTCAATGCCGATGAAGTGATTAACCGTCTGCACTACCACCGTGCCACCCTGATGATCCATGGGCATACACACCGCCCGGCTATCCACGTTATCGATCAAGGCAGTGTAAAAGCTGAACGCGCGGTATTAGGTGCCTGGCATCAGGAAGGATCGTGGCTCCAGGTAACGGCGGATGACGTTCGTCTGAACTCGTTTCCATTGTAACGCCCCGTTTACACTGATTTTCCCTGTTAACGGCCCATTTCATCGCCACGCAACCGTTTTCCTCCCTTCTGGCTCATGGTATGCTCTACGCCCTCGCGGCCTGTGGCTCCGGTTTCAGGTCGCCGTTGCAGCGCGCAATGACCGTATCATTAACGTTCACTGTCATTGCACGTCATCAACATGAATTACTACCGCCATGCAAACCACAGGAGCATTACAGGCATGTCATCCAACGCTGCCCCGGCGAAAATCGCTATTGTTATGGGTTCAAAGAGTGACTGGGCTACCATGCAGTTTGCTGCAGAGATCCTCACTACACTGAATCTGCCTTATCACGTTGAAGTGGTCTCCGCGCACCGCACACCAGACAAACTGTTCAGCTTCGCCGAACAGGCGGACCAGAATGGCTTTGACGTTATTATCGCTGGCGCGGGCGGCGCTGCTCACCTGCCGGGAATGCTGGCAGCCAAAACGCTGGTGCCGGTGCTGGGCGTTCCGGTTCAGAGCGCTGCGCTAAGCGGCGTAGACAGCCTCTACTCTATTGTGCAGATGCCGCGCGGCATTCCTGTCGGCACGCTGGCTATCGGTAAAGCGGGCGCAGCTAACGCCGCGCTGCTGGCCGCCCAGATTCTGGCGCGTCACGATAGCGCACTGGCAACCCGTCTGGCGGCCTGGCGTCAGGCGCAAACCGATGAGGTACTGAACCATCCGGATCCGAGGGAAGAGGTATGAAACCGGTTTGCGTACTGGGTAACGGCCAATTAGGCCGTATGCTGCGTCAGGCTGGCGAGCCGCTTGGCATCGCTGTCTATCCTGTCGGGCTGGATGCAGAACCGGAATCCGTTCCGGTGCAACACAGTGTTATCACCGCCGAAATCGAACGATGGCCAGAAACGGCGCTGACCCGCCAGTTGGCGCAGCACGCCGCCTTCGTTAACCGTGATATCTTCCCGCGTCTGGCTGATCGCTACACCCAAAAGCAACTGCTGGATGAGCTGGGTCTGGCCACTGCGCCCTGGCAACTGCTGGCTTCAGCGCAAGAATGGCCAGCTGTCTTCGCCTCACTGGGCGAACTGGCGATTGTTAAACGCCGCGTCGGTGGCTATGACGGTCGGGGCCAGTGGCGTATCCGCACCGGCGAAGAGCACAGCCTGCCAGCCGACTGCTACGGTGAGTGTATTGTTGAGCAAGGCATCGCCTTTTCTGGCGAAGTTTCGCTGGTTGGTGCTCGCAGCGCGACTGGCGAATGCGTATTTTACCCCCTGACCCACAATCTGCACGAAGACGGTATTTTGCGTACCAGTGTCGCGTTGCCGACCCCACAGCCCCACCTGCAGCAGCAGGCGGAACAGATGCTGTCAGCTATCATGCATCGTCTCGGTTACGTGGGCGTGATGGCCATGGAGTGTTTTGTGGTAGGCGATCGCCTGCTGATCAACGAGCTAGCCCCACGGGTGCATAATAGCGGCCACTGGACGCAAAACGGTGCCTCCATCAGCCAGTTCGAACTGCATCTGCGCGCGATCCTCGCGTTGCCACTCCCCGCTCCGGTGGTTGCCAGCCCAGCGGTGATGGTCAATCTGATCGGCACTGATGTGAATATCGACTGGCTGGCGTTGCCGCTGGTACATCTGCACTGGTATGAAAAAGAGGTACGTCCGGGTCGTAAAGTCGGACACCTGAATCTCTCTCATCCCGATAACGCGCGGTTGAGCCAGACACTACAGGCATTAGCGCCCCTGCTGCCGGAGGCTTATCACTCTGGACTGGCGTGGGCACAACACCGGTTGGCTGATTAAGCAACCGGTGTCGACTACGGGTCAGCGGTGCATGCAGGTCAGTCATGACCCGCTGATACCCGTTTTGCTTGACGTTGCAGACAGGTTAGCTTTCTGACAACGGGAATATTTAGGGCGTCTCATCGCCGGTACGATTTTTACGTGACATTATGACGATTGGGTTTATTATCTTCAGCGCGAATAAAATAAATACTTTGTGTCAGCTATTTATTTCACTCACGGACATCCAGAAAGAGAAATATTTCCGCTTTATTATTCACCAATTCAAATCAATTAACGCATCAAAAAAGATACCTCCCAAAATAAATTATTTAACGCATCAATCCTGATATTTTATTTTTGAATAATTGGGGTTAAAATAATTGACCTTTATTCATTTGTGTGATCGCCTCACTATTATTTCACACTGGTCAGGATATAGAATGCCGCCACAATAAAAGGTTACCCCGATTCACATGATGTCTCGTGTGACACCTGCGAATTACCCCTGTATTGGCCTGTAGCCGGTACGGCATTTTTTTATACTCTGTGTTCACCAAGGAGAAACTCGCATGAGCACAATTCAAGACAGCAGTCAGGTACTGGAGAACGCTTCAGGCTGGCGTAAAAGCGATACCGTCTGGATGCTGGGCCTGTACGGCACGGCCATCGGCGCGGGCGTGCTGTTTTTGCCCATCAATGCCGGTATTGGCGGTTTGATTCCGTTGATTATCATGGCAATTATTGCTTTTCCGATGACCTATTTCTCTCACCGCGCATTATGCCGTTTTGTTTTATCCGGTAAAAAAGGTGGTGAAGATATTACCGAAGTCGTAGAAGAGCATTTTGGTACTGGTGCGGGAAAATTAATCACCCTGCTTTATTTCTTCGCTATTTATCCAATACTGCTGGTTTATAGTGTCGCTATTACCAATACCGTTGACAGCTTTATTACTCACCAGTTGCATTTACCTTCACCGCCGCGAGCGATTCTGTCTCTGATATTGATTTTGGGACTGATGTTTATCGTTCGCTTTGGCGAAGCGATGATCGTGAAAGCGATGAGCGTGCTGGTTTATCCGTTTGTGGCCGTATTAATGATGCTGGCGCTGTATTTAGTTCCGCACTGGAATACGACTGTTTTCCATAATATTTCCCTGACCAACAGCACCACAGGTAATGGCCTGCTGGCAACGCTGTGGCTGGCCATTCCGGTTATGGTATTTTCCTTCAACCACTCGCCGATTATTTCATCTTTTGCGGTATCCAAGCGCCGTGAATATGGCGATAACGCCGAGAGAAAATGCTCCCGTATCCTGGCTTGCAGCCACATCATGATGGTGCTGACCGTGATGTTCTTCGTATTCAGTTGCGTACTGGCACTCTCTCCGTCTGACCTGATGGAAGCGAAAGCTCAGAACATCTCGATCCTGTCCTATCTGGCTAACCACTTTAATAACCCGGTCATGGGCTATCTGGCACCGGTTATCGCCACTATCGCCATTTCCAAATCGTTCCTGGGTCACTACCTGGGTGCGGGTGAAGGCCTGAACGGCATGATGACAAAAATGCTGCGCAGCCGCGGTAAGACAGTTTCAACCGCCAAACTGAACCGCATCACTGCCCTGTTCATGCTGGTCACCACCTGGCTGGTCGCCACACTGAACCCGAGTATTCTGGGTATGATTGAAACCATGGGCGGCCCGGTTATCGCTTGTCTGCTGTTCCTGATGCCGATGTACGCTATCCGTAAAGTACCGGCAATGCGTCAGTACAGCGGCGCGCTGAGCAACGTGTTCGTCACCCTGCTGGGCCTGATTGCCATCACCGCCATCGTTTACACCCTGTTCGAGTAATTCCTCTGTCCCTCCCGACGCAGGCGGTGCTGCTGCCTGCGTCAGCTGAAAGGAACCCCCTATGGTCAGCGTATTTGATATTTTCAAAATTGGTATCGGCCCTTCCAGTTCGCATACCGTTGGCCCGATGAAAGCTGGCAACATGTTCACCGACGATCTGGTCAACCTGTCTCTGATTTCATCGGTTGACGCTATTATCGTTGATGTTTATGGCTCGCTGGCTCTGACCGGCAAGGGCCACCACACCGATATCGCCATCATTATGGGACTGGCGGGCAATTTGCCAGACAGCGTGGATATCGACGCGATCCCGGCTTTTATTCAGCAAGTACAGCACAGCGGCCGTCTGCCGTTGCTCAATGGGCGCTATGAGGTCAACTTCCCGCTGGACAGCGCACTGCGCTTCCAACCGGAGAACCTGCCGCTGCACGAAAACGGCATGACAATCCGTGCGCTCGATGCCAGCCAGAACGTGCTGTACAGCAAAACCTATTATTCGATCGGCGGCGGGTTTGTCGTTGATCAGGAACACTTCGGTCAACCTGTGACACAAGAAGAGCGCGCTCCCTGGCCGTTCTATTCCGCCCGACAACTGCTTCAGCATTGTCACGATAATTGCCTGTCGCTGTCAGCGGTGGTGATGAAAAATGAAATCGCCATGCACGGCCGTGATGCGCTGGAAACCTATTTCGCCAGTGTCTGGCAAACCATGCAAAACGCTATTCATCGCGGTATGAATACCGAGGGCGTACTTCCCGGCCCGCTGCGCGTGCCACGTCGTGCCTCGGCGTTACACCGGTTATTATTCACCAACGGACGTTTTTCCAATGACCCGATGGATGCCATGGATTGGGTCAACATGTTCGCGATGGCGGTATCAGAAGAGAACGCCGCAGGTGGCCGGGTAGTCACAGCACCGACCAATGGTGCGTGTGGCATTATTCCTGCCGTGTTGGCCTACTACGACCGATTCATTCAACCGGTAACGCCAGACACGTACCTGCGTTATTTCCTGGCCGCCGGGGCCATCGGCATTCTGTTTAAAATGAATGCGTCGATTTCCGGTGCAGAAGTCGGTTGTCAGGGAGAAGTGGGTGTTGCCTGTTCGATGGCAGCAGCCGGTTTGGCTGAACTGCTGGGTGCCAACCCAGAGCAGGTGTGCATCGCGGCGGAAATCGGTATGGAACACAATCTTGGACTGACCTGCGACCCGGTTGCCGGTCAGGTTCAGGTACCCTGCATTGAGCGTAACGCTATTGCATCTGTTAAAGCGATCAACGCCGCCCGCATGGCGATTCGTCGTTCCAGCGAACCTCGAGTTTCGCTGGATAAAGTGATTGAAACCATGTACGAAACCGGCAAAGACATGAACGCCAAATACCGCGAGACATCCCGTGGGGGCCTGGCGATTAAAGTGGTGCAATGTGAATAAACCCGTGGTGCGCCTGAGCGCGCACTTCGTTAGCAATTGGCCTCACTAGCAACAACCTTTACTAACACCAGTCGCCAACAACAGTACCCGCAGCATAACGCGCTGATACTTCCAGGGAACAATAAGCCACCGGGCTGATGCAACCACATCAGCCCGGTGTATTTTTAGTCATACTGTATTTTGGATAACACCATGTTTTCACTCGCCGCGTAGTCGAATATTACGGGTGTTGAGTATCACAGATGTTGAAAATCGGTACGTTAAGCGCCGCGCCCGCCGAGTAACGGTATGCTGTCAGGATGGTTTTTTCTCGTTGTCCGGCCAGGACCAGATCAGGTTGTTTTCTGCTGCGGACACATACCAGTCAAGTGCACTGGCGACGGGTTTCGGCATGGATTCCGCTGCTGCGACAGGGGCGGGCGTGTCAGTATTTTTCTTACGAATGCGTAGCGGCGCACGAGACTGCCCGCCATTTAACCGCGCATTGAAGTTCTCCACTTCGGTATCAAACAGCACCCCTTCCAGTTGATGCAGACGGTTCAACCCACGCAGTATCGCCAGCAGGCTGCTCAGGGTAATGGATTCCCCCATCTCTGCCCGTTTGATGGTCGCGATGCCAAGCCCGGCGCGCTCAGCCAGATCCACCTGGGATAACCGCTGCTGAATACGTGCGTCTTTTATACGTCGACACAGCTCGGTGATGATGTCACCTTCGCTCATGGTACTGAATCTCATAATGCCACTATCTGCCCCCACGCTAAGTTGCGCGCAGTTTATCATCACTCGCTGCAATCACAGCGATGGGCGAACAACTAAACGTCAGTTTCTCGATACAGGTCAATTTTTCATAAGAAAAAAGTATGGATGAGACAGTGCGCATAGCACACGCGGCGTTCACACCGCGTGCGATGAAATGCGATGAAAACAACTACCCGAAACGACCAGTAATGTAATCCTCAGTACGCCGCTCGGCCGGTGCGGTAAACAACGAGTCGGTTTCGTTGTACTCGATCAGCCGACCATGATGAATAAACGCCGTGTAATCAGACACCCTCGCCGCCTGCTGCATGTTATGCGTCACCAGCACCAGTGTGAAACGGCGCTTGAGCGCGCCAATCAGTTCTTCGATCACCAATGTCGAGATAGGATCGAGCGCCGATGTCGGCTCATCCAGCAATAGTACTTCCGGTTCGATGGCGATAGCACGGGCGATCACCAGCCGTTGCTGCTGACCGCTGGACAGCGTGAGCGCGTTGTCGCCGAGCCGGTCTTTCACTTCGTGCCACAATGCCGCCGCCCGTAGCGCGCTTTCCACCGACTCATCCAACAGACGTCGGTCTTTCACCCCCTGCAGGCGCAGGCCGTAAATCACGTTTTCATAGATGGATTTAGGAAAGGGATTGGGACGCTGAAAGACCATGCCGACCCGGCGGCGCAATGTCGAGACATCCAGCAACGGATCGTTGATGCACATGCCCTGCAAACGGATGTCGCCATCAATACGGCAGCTATCCATCAAATCGTTCATGCGGTTAAAACAGCGCAGCAAGGTAGATTTGCCGCAACCCGACGGCCCAATAAGCGCCGTCACACGGTTTTTCGGAATACGCAAAGAAATATCACACAGCGCTTGTTTATCGCCGTAATACAAATTCAGCCCGTCAACCGACAACGCGGTTTGTTCATCGGTTAACCGGTGGACGTCCATCACGGGGAGTCGCTCCAGTGGTTTAGGCATACCCATCACTATTCTCCCGCCACTTAGAGTGACATCGCTCGGTATTTTTCACGCAACACATGGCGAATGCCAATTGCCGCCAGATTCAACGCCACCACAATCAACACCAGCAGTAACGCGGTGGTATACACCAATGGGCGAGCCGCTTCCACATCCGGGCTTTGAAACGCCAGATCATAAATCTGGAACCCCAGGTGCATGAATTTCCGCTCCAGATGCAGATAAGGAAAGATATCGTCCACCGGCAGTACGGGTACCGATTTCACCACCCCCACCAGCATCAGTGGCGCGGTTTCACCTGCGGCTCGGGCCACCGCCAGAATCAGCCCGGTCATCATCGCGGGGACCGCCATCGGTAGCACCACACGCCACAGGGTTTCCGCCCGGGTCGCCCCCAGTGCCAGCGAGCCATGACGCACCGATACCGGAATGCGCGACAACCCCTCTTCCGTAGATACTATCACCACCGGCAACGTTAATAACGCCAGCGTCAGCGACGCCCACAGCAACCCCGGTGTACCGAAGGTCGGGTTCGGGAGTGACTCAGCGTAAAACAGACGATCCAGCGTACCGCCCACCAAATAAACAAAAAAGCCCAGTCCAAACACACCGTAGACGATGGATGGCACCCCGGCCAGATTCGCCACGGCAACCCGTACCCAACGGGTCAGGCTGGTGTTATCAGCGTATTCATGCAGATAAACCGCCGCCACCACCCCTAGCGGCATCACGATAACCGACATCAGAATAACCAGCAGCACGGTGCCGAAAATGGCGGGAAACAGCTGGCCGGGGCTACTGTCGTCAGGTTCAAACCGGCTTAACAGACTCCCTATTACCTGCAGCGTCTGGTGCGCCTTTTCACTGAAGGTCATCGCATTGGGGTACCACGCTCGCTCAATCATTTTGACCGGGATGGTATGCAGTTGCCCCTGCGCATCGCGTAGCAACACCGCCGTGCGGTTGATATCGGCATTGAACGCCATCAGTTGTTGATTAAGCGCACTGAAATGACGCTCCAGCGCGGTTCGCTCAGCACCCAGGCGTGCCTGTGCCTGCTCATTCAGCCGGTTTTCCCGACGCAGTTTTTCTTCCTGCAACCGCAGTGCGTCAAACTGCTGGTTCACCCGGCTCATCTCCCCCAGGCGCAGCGTCTGAGCATGCGTCATCAATTGATGCACCTGCGCAATCCGCTGCTGTAGTGTTGACGGCAGATTGTCGGACACCAATGGCTGCCCGTCTTCCGTCATACCATCAAGATAACCATACGCCATACCGTTGGTGGTGCGGCGCACCGCCAACACATCCGCTGGCTGGCTGGCATGGGTCACCGAGGTGGACAGCAATGTCTGGAAACTCTGGCCGTAAGACTCTCGCCACCCGGTTTTAAGCAGATAGCGCGTAGCACCTGATGTAGGCGCATTGACGACACCGGCATCCGTCAGTTGCTGATGGGTCAGCGGTTGTTCATCATAGCGCTCGCCGATCAACTGACGGGGATTGCCCTGCGCATCGTGCAGGTTAAACGACCATACCGGCTGCGGCCACAGGTAGCGCGCGCTCTGCCCGACCAGCAGCACGAATACCGCGACAATCGCAATCAGGCTGAACGTAATCGCAGACGCGGTTAGCCATACCCAAGGTGTTCCGGTGCGAAACCAACGCATCATGACAGTTTTCCCTCGTCGCGGTAACGGCGACGCAAACGCTGACGAATGATTTCCGCCAGCGAATTCACCACAAAGGTAAAGAGAAACAGCACCAACGCGGCTAAAAACAGCACCCGATAGTGCGCGCTGGACATTGCCGCTTCCGGCATTTCAATCGCGATATTCGCCGCCAGCGATCGCAACCCCTGAAACAAGCTGTTGTCCATCACCGGCGTATTACCGGTCGCCATCAGCACGATCATGGTTTCTCCCACCGCACGGCCAAAACTCAGCATCAGGGCAGCAAAAATGCCGGAACTGGCTGATGGCAGCACCACCCGCCACAAGGTTTGCCACGCGGTAGCCCCCAGAGCCAGCGACCCCTGACTCAGGCGAGCCGGTACGCTGAACAACGCATCCTCCGCCAGCGAAAAGATCAGCGGGATCAAGGCAAACCCCAGCGCGACACCCGCGACCAGCGTATTGCGCTGGCTAAAACGATCCCCCATCCATTGCCAAAGTGGTTGCCCCAGTAGACGTGAATCGAGCCACGGCCCCAACCAGCACGCCAGCGCGAGCATCAGCAACATCGCCGGTATTAATAGCAAGGCATCCCACCCAGCCGATACGCCACGTCGCCAGCGGGCGGGCAACTGTTCGAGCAACCACCCACATCCCAACACCGCCACACCCCATAGCAGCGGCAGCAACAGGATGGCGGTCAGGTACGTCGCCATACGGGGGGCCAGCCACAACGCGGCAATCAGGCCGATCACCACCGTCGGCAGCGCCCCCATGATTTCCATGGCAGGTTTGATCCAACGCCGTAGCGTCGGCGTCATGAAACAGGCGGTATAAATCGCTGCCGCCAGCGCCAACGGTGCCGCGAACAACATGGCATAGAGCGCCGCTTTGAACGTGCCGCTCAGTAACGGAACCAGACTGAATTTAGCCTGATAACTGTCGTCTGCGGCGGTCGGTTGCCAGACATAATCCGGTTCTGGATAGTTTTCATACCAGAGCTTTTGCCACAGCCCACGCCAGCCAATATCCGGATACGGATTATCGAGTTGGTACGGTCGCCAGTCCGTGTCCGTTTCCAGCAACAGTGCTCGCCCACGCGGGGAAAACGCCGCGATTCGGGCCTGTGGCGCCAGTAACGCGCTCATCAGCTCGCCGGATTGCTTACTGGCAAACAACGAGAAATGCCCTCGCGGGTCAAGGGTGGCAAAAACACGGCGGCGCGGCTCAACAATCAGATTCAGTTGCCGTCCATCGGTAGGGAAAATACGAATTTCACTCAAATGAGGCCCGGTTGCCGTCGGGGTATCAAACCATTGGCTGACCCGTCCATCAGCGGATTTGATCAGCAACGAATGCCCACCAGCCAGCAGCGATAACGACAGCGGTGCCGTTCCCGGCAAGGTGACCGTTTCACGGGCGGTAAGCACTTGCTCACGCAGTTGCCATACCGTCAGGCGGTTGCCACTCAAGGCATAGAGCTGCTGACCATCCGGCGATAACAGCAGTTGTTGCACAGGTTCGTCGGGTTGCACCTGCGACACCGGTTGCAGGTCCGCGAGCGTCAACATGTCTACTGGCGGGGTATCGAGCGACAGCGCATAAAGCTGCAAACGGTTCTCCGCGTCAATTAACGCCATCCACAACATATCGTCTGACTCGGCAATCGCCAGTTGTCGCAGCGGCTGCGTCGCCCCCGCCAGGCGAAGCGAATGCTCACCCAGCGGATAGCGCCATTGGGGTATACCGGCGCTGGACAACGGCAAATCCGGGCGGAGCACTCTCAGTGCCCCGTCAGCCTGCCCCAGCACCAGTAGTGGGTGCTCACCAGTACTGATCGCCGCCACGGCGACCGACGGCGCCACCGACACACTGGCGTTAACCTGCCCGCGCGCAAGATCGATAAACTCGCCGTTTCCCCCGGCATCAACCCGAAAAGCCCAGCGGCCGCTATCATTAATGCCAAGCGCCAGCGTCGGGTCATGGCTATCGACAGCTACAGGCTCCAACGGGCGAATTGACGCGGACGAAAACAGCGGGATCACCACATACAGCAGATAAAAAAAGATCGTCAGCAACGCCAGCAGTACCAGCCATCCACTGCCCACCACAATCCGGCGCGTCAGCCGGTCGATGAACGCCCGCTGCCTGTCCCGATACGCTAAATTGCCTGAGTCTGCCATGTGTCGCCGTTGTTCCTGCTGTGTCGAAAATATGACCATCTTCTTGCATTGAGAAGAGGAAATGAAATATCCCGTCGCAGACGGGGTAACATATGTTGCCTTTACACCTGTAATATGACAATGGTAAGTCGATACGCGCATTCGCTTTTATCGTCATTTGCGCGCCATAATGAACGTGGATAGTAGCTGCACTTAAGTAAAAATAGTGTAACGGAGCGACAATGAGTCAGGACAAACTCTACATAGAAAAAGAGTTGAGTTGGTTATCCTTTAATGAACGTGTGTTGCAGGAAGCCTCGGACAAAACCAATCCACTGATTGAACGGATGCGATTCCTGGGTATCTATTCCAGCAATCTGGACGAGTTCTACAAAGTTCGTTTTGCTGACCTGAAGCGCCGCATCCTGATCAATGAAGAACAAGGCTCCGATGGCGAACTGCGCCAATTACTCGGCAAAATCCAGGCCCGGGTGCTGAAAACCGACCAACAGTTTGACAATCTGTACAACGAGTTGCTGCTGGAAATGGCCCGTAATCAGATCTTTTTGGTGAACGAGCGTCAGGTTTCTTCCAATCAGCAAATCTGGCTGCGCGAGTATTTCCGACAGAATCTGCGTCCACACATCACGCCGATTTTGATTCTGCCGGAAACCAATCTGGTCGAATTCCTGAAAGACGATTACACCTATCTGGCGGTAGAAATCATTCGCGGCGAAAAAACCGACTATGCGTTGCTGGAAATCCCGTCTGACAAGGTGCCCCGCTTTGTCGACCTGCCGCCAGAAGCGCCACATCGTCGCAAGACCATGATTCTCATCGACAACATCCTGCGTTACTGTCTGGATGATATTTTCCGTGGCTTTTTCGATTTCGACGCGCTAAACGCCTACTCCATGAAAATGACCCGTGACGCCGAATACGATCTGGTCACGGAAATGGAATCAAGCCTGCTGGAATTGATGTCCTCTAGTCTGAAGCAACGCCTGACCGCCAAACCGGTACGGTTCGTCTATCAACGCGATATGCCAGATGCGATGGTGGAATGTCTGCTGCATAAACTGGGGATCTCCTCTTATGATTCAGTGATCCCTGGCGGGCGTTATCACAACTTTAAAGATTTTATCGGCTTCCCGAATATCGGCCGCGCCAATCTGGTCAACAAACCACTGCCACGTCTACGCCATCACTGGTTCAGCCAGTTCCGCAACGGGTTTGACGCCATTCGCCACCGCGATGTTCTGCTCTACTACCCGTACCATACGTTTGAGCATGTACTGGAATTACTGCGTCAGGCATCTTTCGACCCCAGCGTGCTTTCGATTCGCATTAATATTTATCGTGTGGCGAAAGATTCCCGCATCATCAACTCCATGATCCACGCGGCCCACAACGGGAAGAAAGTCACGGTGGTGGTGGAATTGCAGGCACGCTTTGATGAAGAAGCCAATATTCACTGGGCCAAACGGCTGACGGAAGCGGGTGTTCACGTTATTTTCTCCGTACCGGGGCTTAAAATCCACGCCAAGTTGTTCCTTATCTCCCGCAAGGAAGGGGACAACATCGTGCGTTATGCGCATATCGGTACCGGTAACTTCAACGAGAAAACCGCTCGCCTGTATACCGACTATTCGTTGCTGACCGCCGATGAGCGTATTACCAACGAAGTACGCCGGGTGTTCAACTTCATTGAAAACCCATACCGCCCGGTCAGCTTCCACCATCTGCTGGTGTCGCCGCAAAATTCCCGTGACCGTCTGTATCAGATGATCGATCAGGAAATAGCCAATGCACAGGCAGGACAGGAAGCCAAAATAACTCTTAAAATCAACAATCTGGTGGATAAGGGACTGGTGGACAGGCTGTATGCCGCCTCTGGCGCCGGAGTAAAAATCAACCTGCTGGTTCGTGGCATGTGCTCACTGATTCCAGAACTCCCTGGGATCAGCGATAATATTCGGGTTATTAGTCTCCTTGACCGCTACCTGGAACACGATCGCGTCTATGTGTTCCATAACGGTGGCGACCACAAGGTATTCCTGTCATCTGCTGACTGGATGACTCGTAATATTGATTACCGTATCGAAGTCGCGGTGGAAGTGCTTGACGACAGGCTGAAGGAACGGGTGCTGAACATACTGGATATCTTGTTCAGCGATACGGTAAAAGCCCGTGTGGTAGACAAGGAGCTGAGCAATCGCTACGTCACCCGCGGTAACAGGCGCAAAGTGCGCGCCCAGAATGCCATCTATGACTATATCAAGGCGCTCGAGCAACCCGGAGAACAGGCCTGACCCAATGCCTTTAATGAACCACACTACCGAACAACCTCAGGAATTCGCGGCTATCGACCTGGGCTCCAACAGTTTCCATATGGTGATAGCCCGCGTTGTTAACGGCGCGCTGCAAGTATTGGGCCGCCTGAAGCAACGCGTACACCTGGCCGACGGGCTGGACAGCCAAAACCGGCTTAGCGAGGAGTCCATCCAGCGCGGGCTAAGCTGTCTGGCGCTGTTTGCCGAACGGCTACAGGGTTTTCCCGCCACCAACGTGTCGATTGTCGGTACCCATGCGCTACGCCAGGCGGTCAACGCCCAGGATTTTCTGCGTCGCGCCGCCAAAATTATCCCCTACCCGATTGAGATTATTTCCGGTAATGAAGAAGCGCGTCTGATCTTCATGGGGGTAGAACACACCCAACCGGAAAAAGGCCGCAAGCTGGTTATCGATATCGGTGGTGGTTCTACCGAGCTGGTTATCGGCGAAGACTTCGAACCGATGCTGGTGGAAAGCCGTCGTATGGGGTGCGTCAGTTTCGCCCAACAATTTTTTCCCAATGGGGAAATCAGTGAAACCAACTTCAAACGCGCCCGCCTCGCCGCCGCCCAGAAACTGGAAACGCTGGCGTGGGAATACCGTATCTATGGCTGGGATTACGCACTCGGCGCCTCTGGCACCATCAAAGCCACCTGTGAAATTCTGGTGGCGATGGGAGAAAAAGACGGTCTTATCACCCCAGAACGGTTGGAAATGCTGCGTGAGCGGATCCTACAGTTTAAAAACTTCCGGGCGCTCAGCCTGCCCGGCCTGACCGAGGATCGTCAAACCGTGCTGGTGCCGGGCTTCGCGATTCTGTGCGGCGTATTTGACGCGCTCGCTATCAGGGAATTGCGTTTGTCAGATGGGGCATTGCGCGAAGGGGTACTCTATGAAATGGAGGGCCGCTTCCGCCATCAGGATATCCGTATTCGCACCGCGCAAAGCCTCGCCAGCCATTACAACATTGACCGGGAACAGGCAAAACGTGTGCGGGAAACCGCCGAACAGCTTTACACACAATGGGCACAGCAGAATCCGTCACTGGTACACCCACAACTGGAAGCACTGCTGAAATGGTCGGCGATGCTGCATGAGGTGGGCCTCGGCATCAACCACAGCGGTATGCACCGTCATTCCGCCTACATTTTGCAAAACACCAATCTGCCCGGTTTCAATCAGGAACAGCAGCAACTGCTGGCGTTGATGGTGCGGTTACATCGTAAGGCGGTGAAGCTCGAAGAATTGCCACGCTTCAATCTGTTCAAAAAGAAACACTACCTGCCGATGGTGCAACTGCTGCGTCTGGCTACGTTGTTAAATAACCAGCGTCAGGCGACCACAACGCCAAAAACGTTGCGCCTTATTGCCAGCGAAACCGCATGGACGCTGATCTTCCCGCAGGGGTTCTTCAATCAGAACATGTTGATTCAACTTGATTTGGAACGAGAACAACTGTACTGGGACGACGTCAGCGGCTGGAAACTGTACATCGAAGAAGAGCCGGTCTGATGGTTTTTCAGGCCGGCGGCCGCTGTGCTGTCCGGCCTGTTATTATCAAATCCGCTTTTTCTGTGATAATGTTCGCACTATTACAGCCAATCGCGCATCTGATACCCCTTTCACCACGCTTTTTACCCCACTCACGTTGACCATACCGCCAGCTTGTGCCTAAATAAAATACAGCGAATGTTCGCCATAACATGGAAACCGAAAACCAATGACAACCCTGACCCATAAACGACGCATCGCCCTTCGTCAGCGACGACGATCCGGTACGCGCATCGCTCGTACTATACTCATGATTAGTTTTATTATTCTGCTTGGTCGTTTTGCCTATTCCGCCGTCGGCGCGTTTTTCCACCACCAGAACATACAGCAACAACGTGTCACACAGCCTGTTGCCCCGACAGTCACTCCAACAGCCGTGACACCCCAACGCGAATAGCATCTGTTATTGCTGATGCCGTTGATACCATGATGTATGACTCATGCCATTGCGCCTGGCGCCGTAGCACCCTGTGGTTGCGCTCTTTTTATGCGCCTGCCTGCGCATTTCAGTCCATACTCAATACATCATCTCAATATTGACGAGAGAACGTTGACGAGAGAGGTAGCACTATGGCCAGCGGCTGGTCTAATGACGGAGCGGTTCAGGATCAAATTGACGCCACAGTGGATGACGCCATCGCCCATGCCCGTAGCCTGCTGCATCAGGGTGACAGCGCAGACTATTGCGAAGAGTGCGGTGATGCCATCCCGCAGGCTCGCCGTCAGGCACTGCCGGGTATCCGCTTTTGCGTGCAGTGTCAGGAAAAGAGAGATAAAAAACACGCCCTTAACAGCGGTTATAACCGGCGGGGCAGTAAAGATAGCCAGTTACGCTAAAATAATACGGGCGTCGATGCCGACACGACACACGACATCTGCCTGACTAACATCACGACACGCCAAAAGCCTTACAACCTCATTGATTCGCCATTCACCGCACGACCAGCACCGATGTCTGGGCATGGCGGACGATTGCCGCCGCGTTTGACCCCAGCAGGTACGTTTTCACATTCGGGCGCCGCGAACCAATCACAATCAGGTCCGCTTCAATCTCCTGAGCCAGCTCCAGCACTTCATCACGCGGGATACCAAAACTGATGCTGTGAGACAGTTTGTCTGCTGGCAGGTCGATGGTTTTCAACAGCGCATGCAGTTTTTCATCCGCTTTGATCACCGCTTCATTCTCAAACTCTTTGATGCCAAAAGAGTAAGCCGACATAAACGCCGAGGCGTCAGGCAACGCATAGAATAAGTGAACGGTCGCGCCAGATTGCCTGGCCAGTTCCACCGCGTGCGACAATGCCTTTTGCGTCAACGTTTCTTCATCAATATCCACGGGCACTAAAATGGTCTTGTACATCATCACGTCCTTAAGTCAGCCATCGCTATACTCAAAGCGTAGCCCCGTTTGCCGCGGTGCGACATCGTTTTTCAGGTATTTGTGAAGCGAGGCCAGGTTTAGTGCCGATAGGGACAATCTGATACAACCACAAGCGAATACAACGGGTTATCTGCAACCTTGCCTGCCTGCGGTAACGGGAGTAGTCTTGCCCGGGTTCAGCCCCTGACTCACAGACTGCAAGCATGACAACTCTTGATGCGCTGTTCTTACGGCTATCACGCTCTCGTTTCCGCCAGCGTTTTCATCTGGGCGCTAAAGAGCGCGACTACTGCTTTAGCAAAGGCAAAGAGCAAATTGCGGTTCATGCCGCCGATTTTATCGCCCGGAGACTGGCACCGGCAGAACCGGCCAACGACGGTAAACAGACCCCGATGCGCGGTCATCCGGTGTTTATTGCTCAGCACGCCACCGCGACCTGCTGCCGGGGCTGTCTGGAGAAATGGCATCAGATAAGCCCACACCGCCCGCTCACTGATGACGAACAGCGCTACATTGTTGATGTTATTCTACGCTGGCTTGAAAACGACCTACTGCACCATACGCCTTAACGTTGTGCCTGCCACGCCTGCAAAATCGCCGCGGTGTCTTTCACCAGCAAGGTATTACCGGGGATGATGAAGTCGCGCCAGACATCGTTATGCTGGTCGATCAGTTGTGCTGCACTCACTGCCCGTCTGTCCGCCGTGGTGTGAGCATCACCGGCCACCGTTTGCGCATACCCACGGCTGGCGGCATTTTTAATGGTGGCATCAACACAATAGTCCGTCGCACAGCCACATAGCGTAAAGTGCCTCACCTGAAGACGGTCCAGAATCTGCGCCAGTTCGGTACGGTAAAACGCATCACAGGCTGTTTTAGTCACCGATATGGCATTGGCAGGCCGATGTAGTGAAGGCAGCACCTGCCATGCTTCGCTGCCGGGTAGCATGTCGGCGTCCGTATGTTGGATAAAAATGGTCTGATCCGCGGCGTCAATCAACTGATTGATACGCTCAGTCACACTCTCCTGCTGATAGCGCGGCGTAGCGAACACCCCATTTTGCATATCGATGACGATTAACACCTGCATGTCTACCTCCGAAAGCATAGCGCAAAACGCTATCATACTGCGCTATCGTGCAGGCAGACATTATTCATGAAGGGAAACATCGCATGAAAGAAAACTGAGTGTGGGGAACGTGGAATAGCAGGCGGAGCGAATAGCAGAAACGAAAACGGGCCAGCATAATGCTGACCCGTTAGAATTTTGGCGGAGGAGTAGAGATTCGAACTCTAGAACGCTTTCGCGTCGCCGGTTTTCAAGACCGGTGCCTTCAACCACTCGGCCACTCCTCCGCAACGACGCGAACTATAAACAGTGTGTCGGATATTGTAAAGTGACATAACGTTCAATCGCCTGAAAAACAGGCAACAACTGATTGAAAGTATACAAAATCGCCATCAGACTCAAACTTTTACCGTCAGGTGAGTTCAAGTGAGTAAAGAAGGGTAAAACGGCTTTAATAACATAGTGCAACTACTTACTCTCTCTACAGACACAATGGCCCCCCTTAACAGAGAGAGTCGTTATTATGGATCGTATCATTGCCTCCTCTACGCGTGAGCAATCGCTGCTCAGTACCCACAAGGTGCTGCGTAATACCTATTTCCTGCTGTCGCTAACGCTGGGTTTCTCTGCTGTCACCGCCACGCTTAGCACCATGCTGAATTTGCCGTCACCAGGTTTTCTGCTGACGATTATCGGCTTTTACGGCCTGATGTTCCTGACCTATCGGCTGGCTGACCGCCCGGCGGGGATCCTGGCCACATTCGCGTTGACCGGCTTTATGGGTTATACCCTCGGCCCATTGCTCAATGCGATGATTGCCGCAGGCGCTGGTGACATTATTATGCTGGCGTTGGGGGGGACCGCACTGGTGTTCTTCTGTTGTTCCGCCTACGTGCTGACCACCCGTAAGGACATGTCTTTCCTGTCCGGTATGCTAATGGCGGGTTTCGTCGTCTTACTGGTGGCCACTATCGCTAACCTGTTCCTGCATTTACCGGGGTTACATCTGGCGATCAGTGCGATGTTTATCCTGTTCTCCGCTGGCGCGATTTTGTGGGAGACCAGTAACATCATCCACGGCGGCGAAACGAACTACATTCGTGCGACCGTCAGCCTGTATGTTTCCATCTACAACCTGTTTGTCAGCCTTCTGAGCCTGTTAGGTATGTCCCGCAGCGAGTAACCCAGACCGACATCAGGCAACCAGACAAGGCACCTTCGGGTGTCTTGTCGCATTTTGAGTCATCCGGGGAACAAAAAATGGTGAGGTGCTGTCGATACTTCGCCGAAGGCTCCTCACTCCCGTATCAACCTATCCCCATAAGCTCGCATCCAGTCAGCCAAAGAGTCCAGCGTACCACGCAACGTCTTTCCCAATGCGGTGATTTCATATTCCACTCGTGGTGGCACTTCGGCATAGACCGTACGGCAAACCAGCCCACGCAATTCGAACAAACGCAATTGCCGGGTGAGCTCTTTCTGAGTGATGGGCGCCACCGCACGTTGTAGATCGCTAAAGCGCATGGGTTTGTCGATAACGATCAGCCGATACAGGATGGGAATAGCCCACTTACCGGAGATCAGGTTCACGAAGTCCACCATCGGGCATCGTTCCGTGGACGGAACATCTGCCGACGCCTGCCTGAGTATTGCCATAACTATCCCTTTTCTCCATTAGTATTCAAAAGGTGCCTACTATGCAAAGTATACCATTAGTCAGATAATCTGGCTCTCAGCTCACCAAAAGGATAACGACATGCCAAGACTGCAAGATAAATATGTGCTGATCACAGGGGGGACCAGTGGCATCGGCCTGGAGACTGCACGTCAATTTTTGAAAGAAGGCGCAATAGTCGCCATCACCGGACGCAGCCAGGAAAGCCTGTTGGCAGCCGGTCGGGAACTGGGTAATAACGTGCTGCTACTTCAGAGCGACGCGGGTGTTACGGCTGCCCAGCGCACATTGGCTGGGCAGATTGCACAACATTGGCCACGCCTTGACGTACTGTACGTCAATGCAGGTGATGTGACGCACCGCCCGTTGCAAGAGTGGGATGAAGCGACGTATGACCGGCTCATGAATACCAATCTCAAAGGCCCGTTCTTTCTTATTCAGTCCCTACTACCTTTGCTGGCAAATCCGTCTTCCGTCATTTTGTGTGGTTCGGTCAGTGCGCATATTGGCTTGCCACAGAGCAGCGTCTATGCCGCCAGCAAGGCAGGATTGCTCTCGCTGGCCCGAACCTTATCCGGCGAACTTGCAGGCAGAGGCATTCGAGTCAATGGATTAAGTCCGGGCCCGACTGAGACGGCCGCACTAGGCAAGCTGGGGCTTCCACCACAGGAAGAGGACGCCTTACGCGAACAAATTAAACATCTCGTCCCCATTGGTCGTCTGGGTACGCCGTGGGAATTGGCAAAGGCGGCGGTATTCCTGGCTTGCGATGAGTCCAGCTTTATCGTCGGCACTGAACTGCAAGTTGATGGTGGCGTGGGTAACCTCTAAGTACACCGTTTCCCCACCGCCCTCGATGCATGTACCTTCTCTGCGTCTGTCGCAAAGTTTGCTAGACTAGGCCCGTTTTCACGTGATACCGAGGCAATATGTTAGAGTTTGAAGGCAGGGTTATCGAAACCGATGCCCAGGGATATCTGAAAGATAGCAGCGACTGGCAGGAAGACATGGCTCCCCTATTGGCAGAGCAGGAAAGCATCACGCTCACCGAGGCGCACTGGGAAGTGGTGCGCTTTGTCCGGGCGTTTTACCTCGAATTCAATACATCCCCCGCCATCCGTATGCTGGTTAAAGCCATGGCCCAAAAATACGGAGAGGAAAAAGGCAACAGCCGTTATCTTTATCGTCTGTTTCCCAAAGGCCCGGCCAAACAGGCGACCAAAATCGCCGGGCTGCCAAAGCCGGTGAAATGTATCTGAGCATTCAGACCGAACAGACAGACCCAGGGTCAGTAACGGATAGAGAAATCCCGCTCATCGGGTGCCGAGTGGGGCTCAGTCAGCACCTTATCCACCCGTGCATGACGCGGCCCCCCTTGCTTTAACCAAGCCAGCAGTTGCGCGACGCCACGCTCTTCACCACTGGCGACGATTTCCACACTGCCGTCATCACAATTTCGGACATAACCACACACACCCAACTGTCGGGCCTGGAGTTGGGTGTGGTAGCGAAAACCGACGCCTTGAACCATCCCGTAAACCCACACAATCATGGACATTGTCGACATCTTTTCCTCCTCCTCCGTCACATCGATGTTGTGTAAAAATGCATCAGGGTTAACGCCTTTTTACCTTCATTCAGCCTATTATTAATACAGCAGAAAGACTGACTGGCTTGTTACCTGAATGAACATCACCACCACGCCTGATGACTTGAAAATCACACGCCGTCCCCCCATTTAGGGTTCGTAATACGTTTCTCGGGAGGTCATATGATTAACTGTAAATTCACCATCGGACAGCAGATTCGTCATAAACTGCTGGGGTACCCAGGCGTCGTCATTGATATTGATCCTGAGTATTCCCTTGCACAACCCAAGTGGGAAGAACTTTCAGTCAATGACACCTTGCGAACGGCTCCGTGGTATCACGTGGTGATGGAAGATGAGCATGGCCGCCCTATTCACACGTATCTGGCGGAAGAACAACTGATCAACGAAGGGCCCAACCCTTCCGATCACCCGTCGCTGGATGAACTGGCTGCCACCATCCGACGCCGCGCACCGCATCTGCTGCACTGACATCACCCCCATCAACCATGGAAGGTGATGTGATATGTGCAGCACACGCTTGCCGTCGGTAGTTATCTGGAATGAAACCTGAGGCGGGAGGCTTATTTTCCCAACCCCAAGCGGGGAATTTCAATTTTAGGGCAACGATCCATCACGACTGATAAACCGGCGTCATGCGCCAGCACTGCCGCCGCTTCATTGATGACGCCAATCTGCAGCCACAACACCCGCGCCCCAATCGCAATCGCCTCCTGAGCGATTTCAAACGCCGCATTCGACTGGCGAAAGACATCCACCATATCTACCGGCTCTGGAATCTCAGTCAGCGACGCATAGACGTGTTGCCCCAACAGTGTCTCCCCCGCCAGTCCCGGATTAACCGGAATCACCCGATAGCCTTGCTCAAGCAGATAGGCCATGACCCCATAACTGGGCCGTGAGGGATTATCGCTGGCGCCAACCAGCGCGATAGTCTTCACCTCGGTGAGTAGCTTTTTTATGTCGTTATCTTGCATGGTTGCCTCCGTGACGATTAATCCGACAAACGCCCACGCTCGCATGAAGGAGGTCAGGCACTGCCTGGTATCAGTGTAACGCAGAATATCCATGGTGATGTGTGTGCCCGCTCAATCCGCCCGCTGGCACACCGTGCACTGTCTCCCTTTTCCTGCCGCTTATTGATAACCAAATATTTCAATTTTAAAATTTTGACACATTCTGCTTGTTACTGAACAATACGATGATGAGATCCACGATGAGGTTTGTATGAAAACCATTTCTGCTATCGCCGCCACGTTGTGGTTGATCACCTTCAGTTCTCTGGCGATGGCAACGACGCTCAAGCTCCGGCCTGACATCGAGTTAGTGATGGTGGATGGGAAAAAAGTCCCGGGTTCGTTGATCAATGGTGCCGACAGTCTGGAACTGGAAAAAGGCTATCATCAAATTGTCTTTCAGGTATTGAAATCCGTAGGCCCTTCAGTTGGCACCAAACAGACTTACCGTTCGCCCGGCCTGATCGCCGTATTTGACGCCCGCACTCTGAGCGAAGTCGCTATCCGGCTTCCTGCTCTGGACGATCCTGCGGCTCGGCAGAGTTTTAGTCAGTCCCCCGACTATCAGCTGGTAGACAGCAAAAATCTGCCTATCCCTATTCGCACCGACGTGCTACCCACCGGTAACGCCGAGTTATCCGGCGAAATAGAAAAACGCATGGCTGACTACAACCGCTCAGGTCAACCGGCAGCCGCCATAGCGTTCGCGCCGCTACCGTCAGCAAAGGCATCTACCACGCCCAACGCCGCCGCCAACCCGCTCGATCCACTCAGCATCATGCAATACTGGTTTCAACAGGCGGATAAAAACACACGCCAGCGTTTTCTGGAATGGGCAAGAGACAGAGAAAGCCAGTAAGCATGCTGATTTTACAGGCAAAAACGGCTGTTTTTGGAAAGATGCTCGCATTTTTTCAGTCTGCCACTTTCCACTGAAACCGCGTTTCCGTAATCTGTGAAAACAATACTGTTCGAAATTATACTGTTCGAAGGATGTCGCCATGGAGTACACCACCCGCACAATCGAGGTGCATAAGCACATTGCACTGGTTGCGCACGATCACTGTAAAGAATCGCTGCTGGAATGGGTTACCGCTAACAAAACCCAACTGGCGGAACACCATTTGTATGCTACCGGCACAACAGGCAACCTGATCCAACTGCATACCGGCTTGCCGGTCAGAAGCATGCTGAGTGGGCCGATGGGCGGTGATCAGCAGGTGGGAGCCCTGATATCCGAAGGCAAAATCGACATGCTGATTTTCTTCTGGGATCCGCTCAATGCCGTGCCGCACGATCCAGACGTTAAGGCGCTGCTGCGTCTGGCAACGGTATGGAATATCCCGGTGGCGACCAATCGCTCCACGGCCGATTTTCTGATTAATTCCGCGCTATTCCGCCAACAAGTCTCCGTCACCATCCCGGATTATCAGCGTTATCTTCAAGGGCGCCTGAGATAAGCCTGCATTTTTCGTGGTAACTGGCCGGTGATTACCGGCCGGTTTTTCCTGCAAAACTCACAAATAAAACCAGGCTTAACCCGGTTTACGCGGCATAGGTACGCCCAACTGGTGTAAATCGTCCACAAATACAGACGGCTCATCACGGCTGTACAACAGCCACACCTGATGTTTCGCCCGGGTCAGTGCCACATACAGCAATCGCCGCTCTTCTGCGTCCGGGAACGGTTCCGGATGAGGCAATAATACGGCTTCCAGTACCGATTCACGCACGGGTGCAGGAAATCCATCACGCCCTTCATGCAACCCCAGTAAAATCACATAATCCGCCTGTTGCCCTTTGCTGGCATGAATGGTCATGAAATCAAGGTGTAAATTCGGCCAACGAGTCTGAGCCTTATCCAACACATCCGGGCGTAAATGGTGATAGCGCGCCAGTATCAAAATGCGCGCCTCTGGCGTCACATAACCGCTCATCTTGTCCAGCAACGCGTCCAACTGTTCTTGTTCCAGCAGCACGACTGATTTTTTATCACCGTCTCGCAGGCTGTTGAGCGTTTTTTTCAACTGCGCCGGATTTTGTTGAATAAACCGACTCGCAATCTCGCCGATGCGGTGGTTAAAGCGATAGGTGGTATCCAGAACACATTGCGCCCCTTCGCCAAAATGCCGCTCAAACGCCGTCGTCAGCGTCAACTCAGCACCGCTAAAGCGGTAAATCGCCTGCCAGTCATCGCCAACCGCGAACAGACTGCTATCAGGCGACTGGCGACGCAGCGCCTCCAGCAAGCGGGCGCGCTGGGGCGAGATATCCTGAAACTCATCCACCAGTATATGGCGCCACGGACTGACAAAACGGCCTTTATCCAGATAGTTGACGGCCTGATGAATCAAACCGGAGAAATCTACAGCGCCTTCGTCTTTCAGGGCTTTTTTCCAGGCTTTTAGCAACGGGGCCATTAACCGCAACCGTTGCTGGAATACTGGACGCGTTTCATCATCGGCCAACGCCAACATTTCACTCTGTGTACCGCCTTGCATCCGCATCAATCCCAGCCAGCGCTCCAGTCGCCCTGCCAGCCTCGATGCAAGCGCGGTATCCTGCCAAAAGTTTCCCTCCGGCAACGTCCACTCCAGCTCTTCCGTCAGCCACTGCCGCCACCCTTTTGCCTGGGTCTTCTTTTCATCACACTGCTGCTGCCAGTGCCGACTCAAAAATTCCCGCCGGTACGCCCCATCTGTTTCCAGCCGACTGATCACCGGTACCTTGCGGCTGCACTGCTGAATAATGTGCAACGCCAGCGCATGGAAAGTCATTGCCTGCACATCGTCGGTATGCAGCCGCTCCAGGATACGGCTATTCATTTCCTCTGCCGCCTGTCGGCCAAACGCCAGCAACAGAATCTGTTGTGGCGACGCCTCCCCCCGATGCAATAACCAGGCAGCACGCGCCACCAATACCGACGTTTTGCCGCTACCGGCACCAGCCAGCACCAACACGGCATTTTCACCATTGACCACCGCCTGGCACTGACTGGGGTTTAATGGTGAGCTTTCCACCGTATTGAAAAACGCGCTCTGCGTAACCAGCGTTGTTTGCGTCCAGTTCTGGTTGGCCTGCTGACGCCGCGTTTCGCCTTGCTCCAACCAGAGCAGGCACTGCTGGTAGTTATCCCGACACACATCAAACTCATTCAGACGCGCCAACGGCAACGGCAATGCGGCGAACCCGGCACGAATCTCTTGCTGGACGCGCACCAGCGCCTGACGGCTAAACCACCCATCCCGGTGTTCCTGTTCCGAAATCTCGTTGACCAGTCGTTGCAACACCGCGCTGCAAACTTCGCTCATTTCCTGGCTCCAGCTTTGCCAGGCCATAAATAGATGACGAAAAAACTGCTGGGTTTCTTGCCACTCGGTACCGTGCAAACGCACGACTTTATCTTCCGGCAACTCGAACTCCAGTTCTCCCCAAATCAGCCCTTTTTTGCAGCGGATAGCCAGCAATTGATTGAATGGAATCAGATACTCATGCCGGTCGCCGCTAACATTGACGCCGGCATTCAGTAATTGCACACGATTATAAGGATGCTGTGCCAGATGCTTACCTAACGCGGTCGATTTCAGTTCCATGATCCCAGAGCCATTTTCAGAAGACGTGTTCAACGTTATCGTTCACAAATTGTAGTGTAACCGCTATCCGACTCCGCACTCTAGCAACAAAAACGCGTTAGAATAACCCGGCGAATAATGTGATAATTCTTTCCTCATCAGAGAGTTTGACCGAGGGTATTCCTATCATGCGAGCCGTACTCAATATCCTGAATTTCGTGCTGGGCGGTTTTTTCACCACGCTCGCCTGGTTGCTGGCTACCGTCGTCAGCATAGTACTGGTGTTTACCCTGCCGCTTACTCGCTCATGCTGGGAAATCGCCAAATTATCGCTGCTGCCATACGGCAATGAAGCCGTCCACATTGACGAACTACGGCCGGAACAAAAAAATTCACTGCTGAATGCCAGCGGCACACTGCTCAATGTGTTCTGGCTGGTCGTTTTCGGCTGGTGGCTGTGCCTGTCGCATATTGCCAGCGGCATTGCACAATGTGTGACGATCATCGGCATACCGGTTGGCATCGCCAATTTCAAAATTGCCGCCATTGCGCTTTGGCCAGTGGGACGCCGCGTTGTCTCGGTAGAAGAAGCGCAAGCGGCAAGGGAAGCCAACGCCCGTCGGCGTTACCAGTAATCAGGATGGATGATCATCGTGCAACAGAACGTCACAACCAGTCTGCGGCGGGTTATTTATAACAGTAGTTGGCTGTATAACCTGCGGATTCTGATAGCACTCAGCGGTGTGGCGATCGTGCCCTGGTGGCTCGGAGTCTCGACCAGCACTATCCCGCTAACGCTGGGCGTCGTGGCCGCGGCGTTGACTGACCTTGATGACCGTTTATCCGGTCGTCTGTTCAATCTGATCATTACGCTCGCCTGTTTTCTGGTGGCATCCGTATCGATAGAGCTGCTCTATCCACATCCCTGGTTATTCGCCATTGGGCTGGCAGGCTCAACCTGGAGCTTTATCCTGCTAGGGTCGCTGGGGCAGCGCTATGCCACTATCGCCTTTGGCGCACTGCTGATCGCCATCTACACCATGCTGGGTATATCGCTTTACAGCGACTGGTATCAGCAACCGTTTTTACTGTTGCTGGGGGCACTGTGGTATAACCTGTTGACGCTGCTCGGTCACCTGCTGTTTCCCATTCGTCCTTTGCAGGACAACCTGGCCCAATGCTACCAGCAGTTGGCCCACTATCTGGAAATCAAATCCAATCTGTTCGACCCCGACCTTGATGACAACGACCAACCGCTGATTGACGTTGCCATGGCTAACGGCCAGTTGGTTGATATGCTCAATCGGGCCAAAGCGTCGTTGCTGACCCGTCTGCGCGGCGATCGCGGCCAGCGCGGTACCCGACGCACACTCCATTATTATTTTGTCGCGCAAGACATTCATGAGCGGGCCAGCTCAGTACACATTCAATATGAACAACTGCGGCATATGCTACGCTACAGCGATGTGCCTTTCCGGTTTCAACGCCTGTTGTTTATGCTGTCCCGCGCTTGCCAGCAGGTGTCGCAATCCATTTTATTGCGGCAGAAATACCAGCATGATTACCGAATCGAACGGGCCTTTTCCCACCTCGACGCGGCTATCGACAGGCTGGCGGCTCAGGGTGTGGAAACCGTATACATCAAAGCGCTACGCTATCTCCTCAATAACCTGCAAGCGATTGACGCCCAGCTCATCAATATCCAGTCCGAGCAGACGCTTGAACGCCACAATCATCGCCTGCCGGTAGAAAGTCGGTTATCGGACGATAAAATTACCGGCTGGAGCGATATCCGGTTGCGTATCAGTCGCCATCTCACACCGCAATCTTCACTGTTTCGTCACGCGGTGCGTATGTCGCTGGTGCTGTGTGTCGGCTATGCGATTATTCAATTTACCGGTTTACACCACGGTTACTGGATCCTGCTGACCAGCCTGTTTGTCTGCCAGCCTAACTATAACGCCACTCGCCGACGTCTGGCGCTGCGTATCCTCGGAACGTTGGGCGGGGTACTGATCGGAGTGCCGCTGCTATACATCGTGCCGTCACTGGAAGGACAACTGGCGTTAATTGTTATCAGCGGGGTGCTGTTCTTCGCGTTTCGCACGGTGCAATACGCTCAGGCCACGCTGTTTATCACCTTGCTGGTGCTGATGTGTTTTAATCTACTGGGAGAAGGGTTGGAAGTCGCCATCCCCAGAGTCGTCGACACATTACTGGGCTGTGGTATTGCCTGGGCAGCGGTCAGTTTTATCTGGCCAGACTGGCGATTCCGCGGCCTGCCTGCGGTGATCAATAAAGCCATGGACATGAATTGCCGCTACCTCGATGCCATTATGGTGCAATATCATCAGGGCAAAGATAACGGACTGCCTTACCGAATCGCCCGGCGTGACGCCCACAATAGCGATGCGGAACTGGCCTCGGTGGTGTCCAATATGTCGGCCGAGCCGCATGCCCGGCCGGGCTCACTGGAAAACGCCTTCCGGCTGATGTGTCTCAACCATACCTTGTTGGGATATATCTCCACGCTGGGAGCGCATCGGGAACATATTCAGTCGACTGAAACATTGCAATTGCTGAACGACGCCGTTTGTTACGTCGATGATGCGCTTCATCAGGACAATCGCGACCAGACCACGTTGGATAAAGAACTGGAAGCACTGAAACATCGTATCCATAGCCTGTCGCCGGAGCAGGACAGTCAGGAGCAGTTGGTATTACAACAGATTAACCTGATAATCGGCCTGTTGCCGGAACTGACGCAACTGAAAAACCAGATGATTGCTGAAGAAAATCGACCACAGGAACCGATGCATCGGAATCGACAACAGACCTCTGCCCACTAACTAATTCAGTCTGGGTGGTCTCAAGGCTTGGGGACTGGCCTTCTCGAACCACTCAAGCAATTCGCTGCGTATGCCTTGCGGCAGCGCAGCCTGATGTACACCACAAATAGCACCGGCCAATGCCAGTAGTACATTAACGCTCAAATTCTGGCTGATGGTGCGCAGTTTCAGGTAGCTGGTTTTTGCGCCAAGCCGGTGTAGCTCATCGATGTTTCTAATGCCTACCTTCCAGAGTAACCGCTCCAGATCATGATTGATATTTGGCAGGTCTTTTAGCCTGATACAACGCTTTCTGGCTGCTTTATCCTGTCGCGCACCCTGCAAAGATAATCGCGCCAGCTCCAGCAGTGCCGGCTCATCCTGCCAGAGTGACTCCCCAACCAAATAATAATTGAGCGGTACCGGCAAACCGCGTTTGGTATAGATGAGTTTTGGCGCGCACTCTTCGAGAAAAAAGGCTTCATTATGACGAGCCGCCCGCAAATAGAGTTCTCCACCGGATACCAGCGCGAAAATCACTCCATCCGCCGCAATACTGTAACCGCCGAACTGTGAGCGAGAGAAAATAGTTCCCAATGAGGAAAACACGGTTTTCGCCTGTAAAATCCTTTTTTCACATAGCTTTTTCATTACTTATTCCTTGTATTGAATGTTTTTCCCTGTTTACCAAAGACATCTGCAACGGGAACAATTAATTAAACACAGCAAAACCCGGTCTTCAAATACAAAACATGTCATACCGGCAATAACATGACGATTATGCGAAGCGCTTTCAGAAATTCCGGTTGATCTTTGCCCACACAAAAGATACTGTACACCCATACAGTATAGCTGTGAGGTAAAGAAACTATGCGTACTCAAACCATCCGTTCTCGTCATGTCTGCAACACGTCACGCCTGGGTCATAACGCGATGCCTCAAACCGCTTCCAGCGGCTTCATCAGCGAAATCGTCTATGGTGACGACCATCCCATGCTGACGCCGTTACTGCTGCCTTTGTTGCAGCAATTGGGTACGCAATCACGCTGGCTACTTTGGCTTTCCCCACAGCAAAAACTGAGCCGCCTGTGGCTACAACAGACAGGCTTACCGTTGGAAAAGATGATCGAGCTTCATCGCCTCAATCCGGTATCGACCGTTGATGCAATGGAGAAGGCGTTAATGACGGGTAATTACAGCGTCGTTCTGTGCTGGCTGCCAGACGAACTGAATAATGAACAAAAAATGCGGCTGCAAAGAGCGGCACAGCATGGAAATACCTATGGATTCATCATGCGTCCAGAGGGAGAAACAATCACAAGACCCTTTTCCACACTAAAAATTCACTCAAGATTGTATCATTGAATGAATATTAGGATTTTTCTTACAGGGATGTAGCGTGTTATCCGTAGCCCGCGCAAACACAGCGCCGGACGTGTTATTGCGAAGTACTAATATTAAAAGAGATCAGGGTAATCTGACAAAATCGTCCATTATTTGTTAGTAATTATGTATGAACGACTGGTTTTTTCATGGCGTCTGTCACATCATACTTGTAACTTTCTCACCACGTTGTAGACTTTAGCTCGCTGGAGTTGCCCTTTCATAATGCCAGTTCACTGGCAGCACGTAATTAGACCAAGGGCAATATCTCCGAGAAAGGATTTTAACCAAAGGCTAATTAGCTTACAGAGCTGATTGCCGATTTGGATGATAATGAGGCGTAAAATGAAAAAAACAGCTATCGCGATTGCAGTGGCACTGGCTGGCTTTGCTACCGTAGCACAAGCCGCACCGAACGATAACACCTGGTACGCAGGTGGTAAACTGGGCTGGTCCCAGTACCACGATACCAACCTGACTGGCAATGGTTACAACGCAACCAACGCTGCGCAGAACCAGCTGGGTGCCGGCGCATTCGGTGGCTATCAGGCTAACCAGTATCTGGGTTTTGAAATGGGCTATGACTGGCTGGGCCGTATGAAGTATAACGGTGGCAACCAGGGTAGTTTCAAAGCTCAGGGTATCCAACTGGCTGCTAAACTGAGCTACCCGATCGTTGACGATCTGGATGTCTACACCCGTCTGGGTGGTTTTGTATGGCGTGCTGACAGCCATGACAACTCCGGTCGTAACGATAACGACACTGGTGTTTCTCCGCTGGCTGCTGTGGGTGTTGAATACGCAATCACCAAAAACTGGGCAACCCGTCTGGATTACCAGTGGGTGAACAACATTGGTGACGCTGCTACCGTTGGTGGTCGTCCTGACAATGGTCTGCTGAGCGTGGGTGTTTCTTACCGTTTCGGTCAGGAAACTGCTGCTCCGGCTCCGGTTATTGCTCCGGCACCGGCTCCGACCCCGGCTCCGGCTCCGGTTGTTCAGACCAAACGCTTCACCCTGAAGTCTGACGTTCTGTTCAACTTCAACAAAGCAACTCTGAAACCGGAAGGTCAGCGTTCTCTGGACCAGCTGTACACTCAGCTGAGCACCCTGGATCCGAAAGACGGTTCCGTAGTGGTTCTGGGCTTCACCGACCGTCTGGGTTCCGACCAGTACAACCAGACTCTGTCTGCCAAACGCGCACAGACTGTTGTGGATTACCTGGTTCACAAAGGCATCCCGTCGAACAAGATCTCCGCTCGTGGTATGGGTAAAGCCAACCCGGTTACCGGTTCTACCTGTGCTAACGTGAAAGCACGTGCAGCACTGATCGAATGTCTGTCTCCGGATCGTCGCGTAGAGATCGAAGTGAAAGGCATCAAAGACGTAGTGACTCAGCCTCAGGCTTAATTGCCACTGAGCATACGCTAGTGGAAAAGGCGGTAGCCCTATAGTTAATTCTATAGATTTACGTTACCGCTCTTCCCTGCCAGAAAAACAGCCTCTGCTTATGTGAGGCTGTTTTTTATTGGCACCATCCAGTATTTTTCATTCCTGCTTATGCTCCCTCCCATATGATTTGGGGTAGACCTATTTTCGTGTTTTCATGGCTATAAATATTTTCATGAGCACACGTGTCGTCATAAATATAAATGCCTTGCTGGATATAATTACCCTCACTTCATAAACTCTTGCACTAGCTATACGAAATCTCTCCGGCCATACCTATCAGTTTATTGGTATATACCCAAAATAATTCGAGTTGCAGGAAGGCGGCAAGTGAGTGAATCCCGATGAGCTTACTGAGGTAAGTGATTCGGGTGAACGAACGCAGCCAACACACCTGCAACTTGAAGTATGAAGGGTAATTCGATGGCGACCAATAACACGACAGAAAATACCATCAATGATAAATAAACCGATGTCACATCACATACGACAAGCGCTGCTGCCAGGGGAATAGCTCGCAGAGCCTTGCTGGCTCTTACCATCTGAGGATGAAAAGCATAGGTGGATTGTTCAGACTGGTTTCATAACCAATATCACTGTAATGATAAATATCATGGCCCCAATAGCAGGTCGCGCTCAATTAAAATACAAACTGAAATAGCAGTAGTAATATATTTTTATTCCTCATCAGCTCGCAGAAAAAATTGTATTTACTGCGAGCTAAGCCATCAAATCGATTTTCATTAGCGTTCTTTCACCGTAGGGTAAAATATAAACAAGAGGTAACATAACCTCGGTAATGTAGACTACAAATAAAGCTAACCTCACGGTAAATAATATGGTTCACAAGCATGATGGTGGCGATCTGGCTTACTACCAGATCGCCCATGGCTATGCGGTTAGTACACATCAAGCCATGTTCGGCTTCAGGCACTGGCACTATTGAGTTGTTCAATCTCATAAGGCGTTAACGCCAGCCGGGTGGCACTGGCCAACTCCGCAACCTGCTCTACCGAGGTCGCACTGACTATCGGGGACGTCACACTGGGACGCGCTATCAACCACGCCAACGCAACCTGAGCAGGAGTGGTGCGATGAGCCTCCGCAATCTGATCCAATGCGTTCAAAATCGCCAGACCGCGCGGATTGAGATAATGTTCAATCACGCCCTGACCACGGGCACTTTTTACCGAATCGGCGGCCGAGCGATATTTGCCCGACAAAAAGCCGCTCGCCAGCGAGTAATAACCGATCACCCCTAACCCGTTAGCTTTTACTACCGGTTCAAGCGTGGTCTCATAGTGCTGACGATCATACAGGTTGTATTCCGGTTGCAGCGTTTCATAACGCGCCAGGTGGTTATCCTGGCTCACTTGCAGCGCCTGAGCCAGACGCTCACCATCATAGTTGGAAGCGCCGATAGCACGCACCTTGCCTTCGCGAATCAACGTATCGAAAGCCGACAAGGTTTCCTCCAGCGGGGTGTGCTTATCATCCTCATGCGACTGATAGAGATCGATATAGTCTGTTTGCAGACGTCGCAGCGAATCTTCCACCGCCCGGCGGATATAAGCCGCCGATAATCCGTGCCGAACACCGCCCATATTCTTGCCGACTTTGGTGGCAATAATGACGCGATCGCGGTTTCCACGCAGTTTCAGCCAGTTACCGATTATGCTTTCCGATTCGCCGCCCTTATTACCTGGAGCCCAGGCAGAATACACATCGGCGGTATCAATAAAGTAGAGACCTTGACTGAGCAAGGCATCCAGTACCCGAAACGAGGTTGGCTCATCAATAGTCCAACCAAATACGTTGCCGCCAAAGGTCAGTAACGGCACCCGAATTCCCGATTGTCCCAACTCACGTAACGCATCAGACGCAGGCATTGTCATCTCCTTGTGCTTACATTTTCCCTACAACCAACATGCTGGCAGGGAACTTTCATCACAGCATTTTTCGGTCTGGCATGATGAAATATTGAGATATCTCCCAGACAGAAGCGAATGCTATGAGACCCACGCTTTAGTTTAGGTTATTTTCCGCGATATAATTCCGGTTTTGCGTCTTACGTCGCATTTTAGGCGCAATCGTTACATAAAATGACGACCAAAAATCGGCCCCTATCATAATTTGGAGCAAACATGTCCAACATTCTGCAATTTATCCTGGCCCTGATTGTTGTCGCCGGCCTGTCACTGCTGGTGTGCCGCGATCGCAAAAGCATTCGCGTCAGGTATATTGTTCAACTTTTAGTCATTGAAATTCTACTCGCCTATTTTTTCCTCTACTCCAGTGCAGGGTTGGGTTTTGTGAAAGGGTTTGCGAGCTTGTTTGACAAACTGCTCGGCTTCGCAGGTGAAGGTACCACCTTCGTCTTTGGCAATATCGGTAACAACAGCTTTGTGTTCTTCCTCAAAGTGCTGTGCCCGATCGTGTTTATCTCCGCACTGATCGGTATTTTGCAGCACATCAGAGTACTGCCGTTCATTATCCGACTGATTGGTACCGTTCTGTCCAAAGTTAATGGTATGGGCAAACTGGAATCGTTCAACGCGGTCAGCTCACTGATTCTCGGTCAGTCTGAAAACTTCATCGCTTACAAAGACATTCTGGGGCAGATGTCTGAAAAACGTATGTACACCATGGCAGCAACCGCGATGTCGACGGTATCCATGTCAATCGTCGGTGCCTACATGTCGATGCTGGATGCAAAATACGTGGTCGCGGCGCTGGTGCTCAACATGTTCAGCACCTTTATCGTGTTGTCGCTCATTAACCCTTACGACACCAGTGAAGAAAAAGAGCTGCACCTGAGCAATCTGCATGAAGGCCAGAGCTTTTTTGAAATGCTGGGTGAATACATTCTGGCCGGTTTCAAGGTGGCGGTTATCGTTGCTGCGATGCTGATCGGTTTCATCGCGCTGATCGCCGGTATCAACGCACTGTTCAGCGCAGTATTTGGCCTGAGCTTCCAGGAAATTCTGGGTTATGTGTTCTACCCGTTAGCCTGGGTGATGGGTATTCCTAAAGCTGAAGCACTGCAGGTAGGCAGTATCATGGCCACCAAACTGGTGTCCAACGAGTTTGTCGCCATGATGGAATTGCAGAAAGTAGCCGGTCAATTGTCACCACGCAGCGTAGGTATTCTGTCAGTCTTCCTGGTGTCGTTTGCCAACTTCTCATCGATTGGTATCGTCGCCGGGGCTATCAAAGGGTTGAATGAAGCACAAGGCAACACGGTTTCACGCTTCGGTCTGAAACTGGTTTATGGTTCTACCCTGGTCAGCCTGCTTTCCGCCGCTATCGCCGGGCTGGTGCTGTAACACGCCTGTCCTGATAATGACACTGTGCTGACATACTCAGCACAGTTCCCCGGTGTTAACTACGCTGGGGATTCTTTTTCTACAAACCCTGACATATCTTCCATATTTCCTCCATTTTTGTCCTCCGTTCGCTGTTTACACTAGTATTATTATATTCAGTGTTTCATGGGCTTATCTTGGCCTGTGCTGATTGGAGGTTCCGTCCATAACTATGAACGCCGCACGCTTATTTCGTTTCTTGATACTGCTTGTTGTCATTGCCGCGGCGTTTTTCGCCTGGCGTTATTTCCGCCCCTCACAATCAGATTCTGCCAACGAGGCAACAACCACACAGCACGCATCACCTCAAGGACAAGGACAAAATCGTAGCGGCAGCGGACGCCGGGGTTCTACCGCACCACCGCCTGTGCAAGCCGCACTATCCTCATCCTCTTCGGTGCCCTATTACCTATCTGGTTTGGGGACGGTCACCGCCGCCAATACCGTCACGGTTCACAGCCGGGTTAGCGGCCAGTTGATGGCCATCCACTTTCAGGAAGGGCAGCAAGTCAAAGAAGGCGAGTTGCTGGCAGAAATAGACCCGCGCCCGTTTCAGGTAGCACTGATACAAGCACAAGGGCAGTTGGCCAAAGATCAGGCGTTACTGGTCAATGCCCGCCAGGACTTAGTCCGTTACCAGCAGTTGTCCAAAACCAATTTGGTGTCCGGCCAGCAACTGGATACGCAGGAATCGCTGGTGCGCCAATATGAAGCGACGGTGAAATCCGATCAGGGCGCTGTCGCCAGCGCACAATTGCAACTGGATTACAGCCGTATCACCGCACCGTTCAACGGCCGCGTCGGCCTGCGTCAGATTGACATCGGCAACTACGTGACCAGTACTGACAACCTGTTGGTATTAACGCAAACCCATCCGATCGATGTGATATTCACCGTACCGGAAAGCGATATCGCCACCGTACTGAAAGCACAGAAATCCGGCCAACCGGTACCGGTGGAAGCCTGGGATCGGGGCAGTCAGCGCATTCTCTCTCAGGGACGCCTGCTGAGCATGGATAACCAGATAGACGCCACCACCGGCACTATCAAACTGAAAGCCCGCTTCGATAACACCGATGATGCGTTGTTCCCCAATCAGTTCGTCAACATCAAGATGAAAGTCGATACCCTGCAAAATGTGGTGATCGCCCCTTCAGCTGCGATTCAGATGGGTAACGAAGGGCACTTCATTTGGGTATTGAACGATAAAGATCAGGTGAGCAAGCACATCATCACCACGGGGATTCAATACGGCCAGCAAACTGTGGTTTCCAACGGGCTGAATGCAGGCGAGCGAGTGGTAACAGACGGGATCGACCGCCTGACCGAAGGCGCTCGCGTTGAGGTACTGGCGCCCGCTGCGGCGGATAGCAAATCTACCGCCGGTGCCGAGAAGCCCCAGCATGAAAAATCTCAGCATAACGCGGAGAAATCCTGATGCAGGAAACGACGCCGTTACAGGATGCCGCGCTAAATACAGGTGGTGGACCGTCGCGCCTGTTTATTCTCCGGCCGATAGCCACCACCCTGTTGATGATCGCGATTCTGCTGGCCGGGATTGTAGGCTATCGAGCGTTGCCGGTTTCCGCGCTACCGGAAGTGGACTACCCGACGATTCAGGTCGTGACGCTGTACCCGGGTGCCAGCCCGGATGTAATGACCTCAGCCGTCACCGCACCGCTGGAGCATCAGTTTGGCAGCATGTCGGGCCTCAAGCAGATGTCGAGCCAAAGCTCCGGTGGCTCGTCGGTAATCACATTGCAGTTCCAGTTATCGCTATCGCTGGATGTGGCGGAGCAGGATGTTCAGGCAGCGATTAACGCCGCTACCAACCTGCTGCCCACCGATCTGCCGTTTCCCCCCACTTACAGCAAGGTGAACCCGGCGGACCCACCGATCATGACGCTGGCGGTAACGTCCACTGCCCTGCCGCTGACGCAGGTGCAGGACATGATTGAAACGCGCATCGCGCAGAAAATCTCGCAGGTGGAAGGCGTCGGGCTGGTGACGCTGGCCGGTGGGCAACGGCCATCGGTGCGCATTAAACTCAACCCTGGCGCACTGGCCTCTTATGGTTTGAGCAGCGAAAGCGTGCGTACTGCGATTACCGCCGCTAACGTCAACACCCCGAAAGGCAGTTTTGACGGCCCGGCGCGTTCGGTCACACTCTCCGCCAATGACCAGATGCGTTCACTCGACGACTATCGCCAGTTGATTATCTCCTGGAAAAATAATGCGCCAGTACGGTTGCAGGATGTCGCCACGGTGGAACAGGCAGCAGAAAATACCCATCTGGCCGCCTGGGCCAATCAACATCAGGCTATTGTGCTTAACATTCAGCGCCAGCCAGGCGCGAATGTGATAGCCACCGCCGACCATATCCGCAATCTGCTGCCATCGCTGAAAGCCAGTCTGCCAAAATCGGTGGATGTCGCCCTGCTCACCGACCGCACGACCACTATCCGTGCCTCGGTCGAGGATGTGCAGTTCGAACTGATTCTGGCTATCGCGCTGGTGGTGATGGTTATTTACCTGTTCCTGCGCAACGCCGTCGCGACGCTTATCCCCAGTATCGCCGTGCCGTTATCGCTGGTGGGTACCTTTGCCGCCATGTATTTTCTCGGTTTTTCTGTCAACAACCTGACGCTGATGGCGCTCACCATCGCCACTGGTTTCGTGGTTGATGACGCCATCGTCGTTATCGAGAACATCGCCCGCTACATTGAGCAAGGCGAAAAACCGCTACAGGCCGCGTTGAAAGGCGCAGGGGAAATCGGCTTTACCATTATTTCGCTGACGTTCTCGCTGATTGCCGTCTTGATCCCCTTGCTGTTCATGGGGGATATCATCGGCCGTCTGTTCCGTGAATTCGCCGTGACACTGGCGGTGTCGATCCTTATCTCTGCCGTGGTGTCGTTGACGCTCACACCAATGATGTGCGCCCGCTTGCTAAGCCACCATTCATTGAGCCAACAAAACCGCTTTACCCGTGCCAGCGAACGCTTTTTTGACACCGTCATCGCCTGGTATGGCCGTGGGCTAACGCGTGTCTTGAGTCATCCGTGGATTACCCTTAGCGTCGCATTGAGTACGCTGGTGCTCACGGTCTTGCTGTATATCGTCATCCCCAAAGGTTTCTTCCCGATACAGGATAACGGCATTATTCAGGGTACGGTGCAGGCGTCACAAACCATCTCCTTCTCCGGCATGGCTGACAAGCAACAGCAAGCTACCACGCTTATCATGCAGGATCCGGCGGTGGAAAGCGTGACCTCGTTTATCGGCGTGGATGGCACTAACCCATCACTTAACAGCGGCAGGTTACAAATCAACCTCAAACCGCTGGATGAGCGCAGTGACCGTATCCAGGCCGTGATTGCACGGCTACAGCAACGCACTTCCGCGCTACCGGGCGTCCAGCTCTATCTGCAGCCGGTACAGGATCTGACCATCGATACACAGGTCAGTCGTACCCAATATCAGTTCACCCTGCAAACCATGTCGCTGGATGAACTCAGCACCTGGGTGCCAAAACTGATCGCCGAGTTACAGAAACTGCCGCAATTGCAGGATGTCAGCAGTGACTGGCAGGACGGTGGTGCCGTCGCCTACGTGAAGGTTAATCGGGATAGTGCCAGCCGCCTTGGGATCACCATGTCCCAGGTGGACAGCGCCCTGTACAACGCATTTGGTCAGCGGCTGATCTCCACTATCTATACGCAATCCAACCAGTATCGGGTGGTGCTGGAACAGCATCAGGGCAACAACAACGGGCTGGAGTCACTGAATGATATCCGGCTTATCAACACCAGCGGCGGTGTGGTGCCGCTTAGCAGCATTGCGACCGTGGAAGAGCGCAAGGGGCCGTTATCCATCAACCATATCGATCAGTTCCCGTCGACGACCATTTCCTTTAACGTCGCGCCGGGCTACGCGTTGGGTGATGCGGTAAAAGTCATTCAGCAAACGCAGCAAAGCATGCAGTTACCCAGCGATATCATCACCCGCTTCCAGGGCAGTACGCTGGCATTCCAGTCGGCGCTAACCAGCACTATCTGGCTGGTGGTGGCTGCGGTGGTGGCGATGTATATCGTATTGGGTGTGCTGTATGAAAGTTTTATCCACCCAGTCACCATCCTGTCTACGCTACCGACTGCGGGCGTCGGCGCGTTGCTGGCACTCATGGCCGCAGGCAGCGATCTGAACATCATCGCCATCATCGGTATCATTTTGCTGATCGGTATCGTGAAGAAGAACGCCATCATGATGATCGACTTTGCGCTGGCTGCCGAACGTGAACAAGGGATGACGCCGTATCAGGCGATTTATCAGGCCTGTCTGCTGCGTTTTCGCCCCATCCTGATGACCACCATGGCAGCGCTACTCAGCGCCATTCCGCTGATGTTCAGTACCGGCGTCGGTGCGGAACTGCGCCGCCCGCTCGGTATTTGTATGGTGGGTGGTCTGGTGATGAGCCAGGTGCTGACGCTATTTACGACACCTGTTATCTACCTGCTGTTTGATCGTCTGGCACATCGCCTGCGCCGCCGCCAGCCGCAGGAAGGGGAAGCACAGTGAAGTTCTTCGCGCTGTTTATCCATCGGCCGGTCGCCACCACGTTGCTGGCGCTGGCGATAGCGCTGTGCGGGCTACTTGGCTATCAGTTGCTGCCGGTGTCGCCGTTGCCACAGGTGGACTACCCGGTGATTTCGGTCACCGCCACCATGCCCGGCGCATCACCGGAAACCATGGCGTCATCGGTAGCGACGCCGTTAGAGCGCTCACTGGGCCGTATCGCCGGTATCAATGAAATGACCTCGATGAGTTCGCTGGGCAATACTCGCATCATCTTGCAGTTTGCGTTGGATCGAGACATCAACGGCGCGGCCCGTGACGTACAGGCGGCGATCAACGCCGCCCAGAGCCTGTTGCCAAGCAATATGCCAAGCCGCCCTTACTACCGTAAAGTCAACCCGTCTGATGCGCCGATCATGATCATCACGCTGACGTCGGACACCTACGGCCCCGGTCAGTTGTACGACTACGCCTCGACTCAGGTTGCCCAGCGTGTTTCGCAAATTGATGGGGTTGGCGACGTCACCATCGGCGGCAGCTCATTACCGGCAGTACGGGTCGCGCTCAACCCACAGGCGCTGTTTAATCAGGGCGTGTCGCTGGACGCTGTTCGCCAGTCGATCGCCCAGGCTAACGTACGCCAGCCGCTTGGCAGCGTGGACAGTGGCAGTACTCACTACCAGATTCAGACCAATGACGAACTGAAAACCGCCGATGTTTATCGTTCGCTTATCATCCACTACAACAATGGCGCACCGGTACGCCTGAGCGATGTGGCGACGGTAAAAGACTCGGTACAGAACGTACTCAACGCCGGGATGACCAACGCCAAACCCGCGGTGTTGGTATTAATTCGCCGTGCACCGGACGCCAACATCATCTCCACCGTTGATGCAATCCGCGCCGCCATGCCTGAATTGCAGGCTATGTTGCCCGCCTCAATCAACCTGAATATCGCGCAGGACCGCTCGCCCACCATTCGAGCCTCATTGCGTGATGTGGAACGATCGCTGGCTATCGCGGTATCGCTGGTGATTCTGGTGGTGTTCCTGTTCCTGCGTTCCGGTCGCGCCACGCTTATCCCGGCCATCGCAGTACCGGTATCGTTGATTGGCACGTTCTCCGCTATGTACCTGTGCGGTTTTAGTCTGAACAACTTGTCATTGATGGCCTTAACCGTGGCTACCGGTTTTGTGGTGGATGACGCCATCGTGGTGCTGGAGAACATTTCCCGCCATGTCGAAGCCGGTATGAAGCCGTTGCAGGCCGCACTGCAAGGGGTACGGGAAGTCGGCTTTACCGTCGTCTCGATGAGCCTCTCGCTGATCGCGGTGTTTATACCGCTGCTGTTCATGGATGGACTGCCCGGGCGTCTGTTCCGCGAGTTCTCGGTGTCGCTGTCGGTAGCGATACTGATTTCATTGCTGGTCTCCATCACCCTGACACCGATGATGTGTGCACGACTGCTACGACCTCACGCCCCGCACAGCCAGCCGCGTGCGCGTGGCTTCAACCGACTGCTGCTCGGATTGCAGCAAGGTTATGGTCGCACTTTACGCTGGGTGCTGAATCACTCACGTTGGGTCATGATGGTACTGCTGGGGACGATTGGCCTGAGCGTCTGGCTTTATATCAGCATCCCCAAAACCTTCTTCCCGGAGCAGGATACCGGGCGACTGATGGGATTTATTCAGGCCGACCAGAGCATCTCCTTCCAGGCAATGAAACGCAAACTGCAGGATTTCATGACCATCGTGCGTGCGGACCCAGCGGTGGACAACGTCACCGGTTTCACAGGTGGGATGCGAACCAACAGCGGCTCGATGTTCATCAGCCTGAAACCGCTCGCCCAGCGTGACGTCAACGCGCAACAGGTCATTACCCGGCTACGCGCCAAACTGGCGAAAGAGCCCGGTGCCAACCTGTATCTGATGGCGGTGCAGGACGTGCGTATCGGTGGCCGTGAAGCTAATGCCGGCTATCAGTTCTCACTGTTATCGGACGATCTGTCCGTGCTGAGAAGCTGGGAGCCCAAGATCCGCGATGCGTTGAGCAAGTTACCGCAACTGGCGGATGTCAGTTCTGACCAGCAGGACAAAGGGGCTGAGCTGAGGCTGGTCTATGATCGTGATGCCATGGCACGGCTCGGTATCAATGTTTCCAGCGCCAACACGCTACTGAACGACGCCTTTGGGCAGCGTCAGATCTCCACCATTTACCAGCCGATGAACCAGTATAAAGTCGTCATGGAGGTTGACCCGGCCTATACCCAGGATCCTGGCTCGCTGGATAAAATGTTCATTATCAACAACGACGGCAAGCCGATACCGTTGTCGTTCTTTGCCCACTGGCAACCGGCCAACGCACCGCTGGCCGTTAACCATCAGGGGCTATCGGCTGCGGCGACCATCTCGTTCAACCTGCCGGAAGGTGCCAGCTTGTCGGAGGCGACCACCGCGATTGAACGCACCATGACCTCACTGGGTGTGCCACCCACGATTCGAGGTCAGTTCGCCGGTACCGCACTGGCGTTCCAGCAGTCGCAGCATTCGCAGGTTGTGCTGATTATTGCGGCGATCGTAACGGTCTACATCGTGTTGGGGATGCTGTATGAGAATGTCGTCCACCCGCTGACCATTCTCTCTACCCTGCCCTCCGCCGGGGTCGGCGCGTTACTGGCGCTGGAGTTGTTCAATAAGCCGTTCAGTCTGATTGCACTGATTGGCATTCTACTGTTGATAGGCATCGTGAAGAAAAACGCCATCATGATGGTGGACTTTGCGCTGGTCGCGCAACGGGAAGGGAAACTCTCCGCGCATGAGGCGATTTTCCGCGCCTGTATGCTGCGTTTTCGTCCCATCATGATGACCACCATGGCGGCGTTGTTCGGCGCGTTACCGTTGGTGCTCAGTAGCGGTGATGGCTCAGAGCTGCGTCAGCCGCTGGGTATCACTATCGTGGGCGGGCTGGTGATGAGCCAGTTACTGACACTGTATACCACGCCGGTGGTGTACCTGTTCTTCGATAGTCTGCGCTGGCGCCGTCGTGAACGCAGTGACGCCACCACGCATACAGAACCGTCAGCCTGATGCCGCTTCAGTCGCCATTGTTGTATCTGTAATCGTCGCCAGGGTTCGCCCCGGCGCCTGCAAGGGACAGGATATTCCCGGGAGTAATACCACGCATGACCCATCAGCCCGCCTCCGTTCGCTGGCAATTGTGGATTGTCGCCTTCGGCTTTTTTATGCAAGCGCTGGATACCACCATCGTCAACACCGCCTTGCCTTCTATGGCGGTCAGCCTGAATGAAAGCCCGCTACGGATGCATGCTGTGATCGTCGCCTATGTCTTGACGGTCGCCATGCTGTTGCCTGCCAGCGGCTGGCTGGCAGACCGGATTGGCGTTCGCAATATTTTCTTCTCCGCCATTATGCTGTTTAGCCTCGGCTCACTGCTTTGCGCCCGCTCCACCACCCTCAACGAGTTGCTGTTTTCCCGCGTGATTCAGGGCATTGGCGGCGCCATGATGGTGCCGATTGGACGCCTGACGGTGATGAAGCTGGTGCCACGCGATCAATACATGGCCGCAATGACCTTCGTGACATTGCCGGGGCAGATAGGCCCACTGATGGGGCCAACACTTGGCGGTTTTCTCGTCCAGTACGCCAGCTGGCACTGGATTTTCCTGATTAATATCCCGGTGGGTCTGGTTGGTGCCTTCGCCACCTGGTGGCTAATGCCTAATTTCACCATGCCACCACGTCGCTTTGATCTGCTCGGTTTTATTTGTCTGGTGATTGCCATGGGCACCCTGACACTGGCGCTAGACGGCCAGAAAAGTCTGGGGTTGTCCGCCTTAGCGCTGAGCGCACTGGTGCTGACCGGCGTTCTGGCGCTGTTGGGGTACTGGTGGCACGCCAGAGACAACGAGCAATCGCTGTTCAATCTGCGTTTATTTGATACCCACAGCTTCAGCATCGGCCTGTTCGGCGGCTGGCTGGCGCGCATCGGCAGCGGCATGTTGCCGTTTATGACGCCGGTATTTTTACAAATTGGTCTGGGCTACACACCGTTTCACGCCGGGATGATGATGATCCCGCTGGTGCTGGGCAACATGGGGATGAAACGGATCGTCGTGCTGATAGTTAACCGGTTTGGCTACCGTGTGGTGCTGATGGCTTCGACATTGACGCTGGCGCTGGCTACGCTACTGTTCGCGCTGGTCGCACTGATGAACTGGCACTGGATGACGCCGGTGGTGCTGCTGTTGGTCGGTATGGTCAACGGCATTCGGTTTTCCACCATGAATACCCTGACGCTCAAAGATCTGCCGGACGACCTGGCCAGCGGCGGTAACAGCCTGCTATCGATGTCAATGCAGCTATCCACCAGTATGGGGGTGACTATCGCCGGTCTGCTGCTGGGCATTTTTGCCAATCAGCATCTGGTGAGCGGTACACCGGAAACCCACACCGTATTCCTGTATACCTATCTGTGCATGGTGGCGGTGATGGCATTCCCGGCGCTGATTTTCAACCGGGTGCCGCCCGATACCGTTCAGCAGGCGACGCTGACGCGCCCTTCATGAGGTGAATGATGAGATTCGGCATTACCGCCAGACTGTTTCTGGCCATTTTCTCCACCTGTATGCTGGTGCTGATCATCATGCATTTCGGTGTCCGGCTCAGTTTTGAGAAAGGGTTTATCGACTATATCCGCCGTGGTAACGAACAGCGGGTGATACAAATTCGTGGCTGGCTGGAAGATCAGTACCAGCAGTACGGCAACTGGGATTTTCTGCACAATACCGAACGCGGTATTTTCCCGATGCTGCGAGCAATGGAGCAGAATAACGACGAGGCGATGCAAGGCTGGCGTACCCGTTTTTGGGTGACGGATGAGAACCGCCGTCGCCTGATAGGCCCACCGATCCCGATGCCTGCGGGCAGCACCTGGCAGCCGCTGATGGCGAAAAAACGCATCGTTGGCTGGCTGGTGGCGGCACCGGTAGAAGGGCTGACCCGTAGCGCCGATATCAGTTTCGATCGCCAGCAACAACGCACCAGTTGGCTGATCGTCGCCTTTACTACTCTGTTGGCGGCCGTAGTGACCTGGATGATGTCCCGTGGCCTGCTGGCGCCGGTCAAACGGCTGGTCAACGGTATCCACCAACTGGCTGGCGGCGACTTTAGTACCCGGGTCACCGCCAGCGGGCGCGATGAACTGGATAGGCTGTCGCAAGATTTTAACCAGTTAGCCTCAGCGCTGGAGAAAAACGAGCAGTCACGCCGGGCGTTTATGGCAGATGTCTCCCATGAATTACGCACGCCGCTGGCGGTGTTACGTGGTGAACTGGAAGCCTTGCAGGATGGCGTGCGACGGCCCGATAGCGCCGCATTTAGCTCGCTGCAAGCAGAGGTCGCCTTGTTGACCAAGCTGGTGGACGACTTGCATCAACTCTCGTTATCTGACCTGGGTGCACTGGCTTATCGTAAGTCGGCCGTCAATGCCAGCGCATTGCTACAGTTATCTGTGGCGGCGTTCAGAGAGCGTTTTCAACACAAAAGCATTCAACTGACCACGCATCTTCATCCTGAAGCGGTGGTATTTGGCGACCCGGACCGCTTGAATCAGTTGTTTAACAACCTGATGGAAAATAGCCTGCGTTACACGGACGATGGCGGGCAACTGCAAGTGGAAACCGAACTACGCCAGCAACGGCTGATTATTCACTGGCGCGATAGCGCCCCCGGTATCAGCGATGAACAACTGGCGCTGATCTTCGAGCGTTTCTACCGTGCGGAAAGCTCGCGCAACCGTGCCAGCGGCGGCTCCGGGTTGGGGTTAGCCATTTGCGCCAAGATCGTTGAGGCGCACGATGGACGCCTGTATGCTGATCATTCAGCGCTCGGCGGCGTACAAATCACCGTCGAGCTCCCGTTGCACCTATCCTGATACAGGAACCGACATGACCGCATCCTCTTCTGCAACAGTGGGTGATGAAAACTTGCCTGTGCTGATCGTTGAAGATGAGCCCAAACTGGCCCAGTTACTGGTGGATTACCTGCAAGCATCAGGTTATCGCACCCACTGGCTGACCCAGGGAGAAGAGGTCGAACCCTGGGTACGTGAACACCCCTGCCAGCTCATTCTGTTAGACCTGATGCTACCGGGCCGTGACGGCCTGACGCTTTGCCGCGCCATTCGCGGTTTTTCCAATGTGCCAATCATTATGGTCACCGCACGTACCGAAGAAATTGACCGGCTGCTTGGATTAGAAATCGGCGCCGACGATTACATCTGTAAGCCCTACAGCCCGCGTGAAGTCGTCGCCCGGGTGAAAACCCTGTTGCGCCGCTGTCGCTGGCAGCATGAACCGCTACCAAACGATGTCCTGCCCGCGTTGCTGATTGACCAAAATCGTTATCAGGCCAGTTACCTCGGCCGTCATCTGGAACTAACGCCCGCCGAATTCCGGCTGCTGAAAACCCTCTCAGCCGAACCGGGACGCGTCTTTTCACGCGAACAGTTGCTCGATCATCTGTACGACGATTACCGGGTGGTGACTGACCGTACCATCGACAGTCACATCAAGAATCTGCGCCGTAAGCTGGAAGTGTTTGACCGGGAAACGTCGTTCATCCGCACGGTTTATGGCATTGGTTACCGGTGGGAAGCCGCCGCCAGTCAGGAAATATAGACGACCGCGTTCACCGACGGACACGCGGTCAAAGAAACTGTTCGACTCGGTTAAAAATTTGCAATTTTCTATTGGCTCGCGGCTGCTAGCATAATCACATACCAAAATGATGATGAGGGTAAACATGTCGGGATTAGTTAATGGCAAATGGGTCGATGGCGATGTAGCGGCCGAAGAAATCAAAGGCGGGGCTTTCCATCGCCAGGAAACCCGATTCCGAGCCACCGAACTGGTGCCGGAGGCGGGACGATATCAGCTATTTGTCTCGTATCTTTGCCCGTGGGCCTCCCGCACAACGATTTACCGTAACCTGAAAGGTCTCGGCAATGTGATTGCCTTGTCGGTTGCAAATCCCTGTATCGGCGAACAGGGTTGGGAATTCAGTACTCCGCAGGATGCTGGCGAACATGTCGCGCCGGTGCGCTATCTGCACCAGCTCTACACCGCCAGTGACGCGCATTACACCGGGAAAGTCTCGGTTCCGGTACTGTGGGACCGCAAAGAAGGTCGTATCGTCAATAACGAGTCGTCGGAAATCATCCGTCTGCTTAACCATGACTTTAACGATTTGACCGGTAACCGGCTGGATTTCTACCCACTGGATCTGCGAGTGGAAATCGACCGCTGGAACAGCCTGATTTACGACAACATCAATAACGGCGTGTATAAGACTGGCTTTGCCAAAACACAAGCGCACTACGATCAGGCGGTAACGAGCTTATTTGCAGCACTGGATACGGTGGAAGCGCACCTGGCACACCATCGCTATCTGGCGGGCGATACCCTGACCGAAGCGGACTGGCGACTGTTCGTGACGCTGGTGCGTTTTGATGCGGCTTACCACGGTGCCTTCAAATGCAACATCCGTCGACTGGAAGATTATCCGCACCTTTCCGGCTATCTGCGTGAGCTGTATCAATGGCCGGGGGTCAAAGACACCGTCAGGTTGGACGACATCAAAGCCGGTTACTACAGCATCCGCTGGCTCAACCCGACCGGTATTATTGCAAAAGGGCCGCTCGTGGACTTCGAACGCCCGCACCAGCGTGAATTGATTGGCCCCTCAGCCGGTATCCGCACAATCTAATCCTCGCTCACGGTCAGAGAAACGCTGGCCGTGAAGCATCATGCCCATCAATAGACGCACTTTCTATAAGCCGACTACTGATTTTTCCCGCCGTTGGCGTTAGAATCTGCCGCCTTTACTGTTCCCGCCCGGGAACAGCCTGACCTGTGATCAGACTTGAGAAAACACCATGTTTAAACCGGAATTACTCTCTCCGGCCGGTACGCTGAAAAATATGCGTTACGCCTTTGCTTATGGCGCTGATGCAATTTATGCCGGCCAGCCTCGCTACAGCCTGCGTGTGCGCAATAACGAATTCAACCACCAGACGCTGGCACAAGCCATCAATGAAGCCCATGCGCTGGGTAAAAAGTTTTATGTGGTGGTTAACATCGCGCCCCATAACGCCAAACTGAAAACCTTCCTGCGTGACCTGCAGCCGGTGGTCGACATGAACCCGGATGCGTTGATCATGTCTGATCCGGGGTTGATCATGCTGGTACGGGAAAACTTCCCCCAGATGCCTATCCACCTGTCGGTACAGGCCAACGCGGTCAACTGGGCGACGGTGAAGTTCTGGCAGCAAATGGGGCTCAGCCGGGTGATTTTGTCACGCGAACTGTCGCTGGAAGAGATTGAGGAAATCCGCCACCAGGTGCCGGAAATGGAGCTGGAAGTGTTCGTTCACGGCGCACTGTGTATGGCTTATTCCGGCCGCTGCCTGCTGTCTGGTTACATCAATAAGCGCGACCCGAATCAGGGCACCTGCACCAATGCCTGCCGCTGGGAATACAACGTGCAGGAAGGTAAAGAAGACGCGGTGGGCAACATCGTACATATTCACGAGCCGATTGCGGTTACCCAGATAGACAGCGCTCAGCCGCAACCCACGCTAGGCATTGGCGCACCGACCGATAAAGTCTTCATGCTGGAAGAAAAACAGCGCCCGGGCGAATACATGAGCGCGTTTGAAGACGAGCACGGCACCTACATCATGAACTCACGCGACCTGCGCGCCATTCAGCACGTAGAACGCCTGACCAACATGCAAGTCGCCTCGCTGAAAATCGAAGGCCGCACCAAGTCGTTCTATTACTGTGCCCGTACCGCACAGGTGTACCGCCGCGCTATCGACGATGCTGTCGCCGGTAAGCCGTTTGACCCAACGTTGCTGCAAACGCTGGAAGGCCTCGCGCACCGTGGTTACACCGAAGGCTTCCTGCGCCGCCACGTTCATGAGGATTACCAGAATTACGACTACGGTTACTCGGTGTCTGACCAGCAGCAGTTTGTCGGGGAGTTCACCGGCGAGCGGCGAGACGGTCTGGCGGAAGTGGCGGTCAAGAACAAATTCTCTCGCGGCGATAGCGTGGAAATGATGACGCCGGGCGGCAATGTCCAGTTCACTATCGATACCCTGCTCAATAAAAAAGGCCAGACGATCGAGGTGGCACCGGGTGACGGCCACACCGTGTATCTGCCCGTGCCGGACGATATCGACCTGGAATACGCGTTACTGCTACGCAACCTGTCGGGGACAACCACCCGTAACCCGCATGCAAAATAGCAAAAAAGTGACACTATCGTGCCAATTGTGACATTTTTTAGAATCAGATCACATCAATGGCCCAGGTGACTGGTTATTATTGCAGCGCTGAGAAAATACAAAACGAAAAATAAGCGTAGTAATGCTACTAGGAACCACCTCCTTGGCCAGCTCAATCTCCCTTGAGCTGGCTTTTTCTTTGCGCGCTATTCACGCTTGAGACGTGGGCTGTTCACCAGATAGAGCGTGATCACCAAAATCAGGATCGCCCCGGCATAGGTGAAGGTATCCGCCGGATTTTTATGGTCGACGATAATCAGCCGTACAATCGCGGTGATACCGATGTAGATGAAATAGCGCAGCGGGAAGTGATAGCCGGAGAGAAAATACTTCACGATCAGCGCCAAAAACTCAAAATAGAGGAAATAAATCACCAAGCTTTCGATCAGCATATACGACGACTCTTTTTCATTGCTGACCAGCAGTACCGTCGCCAAATGCCAGGTTTCCTTCGCCAGAAAAACCACCAGAATCACCGCCAGCACCAGCAGGCCGAAATTGAGTATCGTCTGTAATCCTCTGGCGATCATGATCGCACGCGCAGACCCCGCCATAAGCCTCTCCTCAACGCTAGATTCAGAGAAAATACGCCCCAAAAAAACAGCCCCTGAAGACCTGGGGGACGTCAGTGTCGCCATCTGGCAATAACCTGACGGAGATCACAAAACTACCGGGTCATCAGCGAGCTGTCTATGCAATATTTTTTACTACTTATCTGATTTTCTTATCGCTTTGATCAGACTGCCATCATTACCACCAGCGGTGAAAATGATGCACCGGACCGATGCCGTGACCGACCTCCAGCGAATCAGCCTGTTCCAGCGCGCCTTGCAGATAGGCCCGTGCGGCAGAGAGGGTATCGAGCCAGTTATCATAACGCGGTCGCAACGCCGCCAGCGCCGCCGACAGCGTGCAACCGGTGCCGTGTGTATGTCGGGTGTTCACACGCGGCGTGCTTGACCGAACGGGCTCAGCATGCGGCATGAACAACCAGTCAGGACTTTCCCGGTCGCTCAGGTGCCCGCCTTTCATCAGCACCGCCTGACACCCCATCGCCAATAGCGCTTCGCCTTGCTGACGCATCCCGTATTCATCGTCGGCAGGCGCGCACTGTAACAGCGCCGCCGCTTCAGGCAGGTTAGGCGTGATCAACGATACCCGCGGCAACAGCAACTGACGCACCGCCTCCACTGCCTCCGCCGCCAGTAGCGGATCACCGCTTTTGGCCAGCATCACCGTATCCAGCACCACATAGGGCACCGGGTAACGCAACAGCCGGTCTGCCACCGTTTCCACAATATCCGTCTGTGCCAGCATGCCGATTTTCGCGCTGTCAATGCGAACGTCGCTCAGTACCGAATCCAGTTGGGCACCGACAAACGTCGGTTCAATGCGGTAAACCGACTGCACGCCGCGGGTATTTTGTGCCACCAGCGCGGTAATCACACTGGTGCCGTATGCTCCCAGTGCCGAGAAGGTTTTCAGGTCAGCCTGAATACCGGCACCACCGCTCGGGTCAGTACCGGCGATCGTCAGCGCGTTGATACGTTTCATACCAGCGCCTCCCGCGTCAGGGTATAGAGCGCATCCAGAAACGCAGGAATAAAACTCCCTGGCCCCCGTGCCTGCGCCGCCGCCCGTTGCCCGCAATGAGACATCACCGCACAGGCGGCGGCCACATGACCGAGGCGGTCACCTTCCAGCGCACAGAAGCCTGCGACCACTGCCGACAGCGCGCACCCGGTGCCAACCACCCGGGTCATCAGCGGATCGCCGCCGGGTATCGCCAGCACCCGATCGCCGTCGGTCACATAATCCACCTCGCCGGTGACCACCACACAGGTAGCCCAGCGTTGTGCCAGTGCTATGGCGCAAGGCAAGGCAGCCAGCACATCGTTGCCGCTGTCCACGCCACGTCCGGCAGACTGCTCGCCTGCCAGCGCCATCACTTCGGAGGCGTTACCACGGATAGCCGTTGGCTTCATCGCCAGTAATTCAACGGCAAATTCAGTGCGAAAACGCAGGCCACCGACCGCGACCGGGTCCAGCACCCACGGTGTACCGGCGTTGACGGCGCTGGTTACCGCGGCGCGCATCGCCTGCGCGCGGTCAGCCTCAAGCGTCCCCAGATTAATCAGTACCCCATCGGCCAACGCACTAAACTGTGCCGCTTCACCGGCATCGACCACCATCGCGGGCGAAGCCCCTAACGCCAGCAACACATTGGCGGTAAACCCTTGCACCACCTCATTGGTGAGGCAATGCACCAACGGTGCGCGCAAACGGAAAGCATCGAGAGAGTCCGCGACAGACGCGGCAGGGAAAAGTACAGGTCGAGCGTTCATAAACCTCCCAACCGGCGTGGAAGAAGGCGGTACCGGTGGGATACCGTGACTTCCCTACGCTGGCATTATCCAGTTCAGGTAATACGGGTATTTCTCAGCCCCGCTTTTCATAAAGGGGCACCCCGAGTCAACGAACGCTATTATTGGGAGTATTGAGTAAAAAGGTCAATGGCAGGATGCCTGCCGTCATGGATAATCCGTATTCCCTCGATGACCGATGTGGCCCCCTTCGCACCAGCCCCACCTGGACTCACCGTAGCGCGATACGCCCCAAAAAAAGCGCCGAGGTGTTATTTAAGGAATTAATAATCTATTCTGTTTCCGTCGGCAAAGAGATACCTAACATTTTTCTGGCTAACACATTCCAGGCTAAAACATTTCGGCTCTTGTAGCCTTTGAAATTCACGAGAGCTAATTCATAAGATAATATGGGATTAGACACGGGAAGCGTCACTACCCCATCAATTTTCCTTGCACGGCACATACTTTCAGGCAATAACGTTATTCCGACCCCGGCAACAACCATAGCAATGATTAAATCAAGATGGTTACTACTACCAGCCACCTCTGGCTTTTTATTATAAACACCAAAAGCGCTATGAATAAGCTCATTAACCCTAAGATTTTCTGAGAAAAAAACGAACTTATGTTCAATCAGCTCAATAAAATCAACCTCTTCTTTATCTACAAGGGGATGATTTTCATTAACGAGTAACACCAACCGATCTGAGCCAAACTTTTGCAGTTCAAAGTTATTATCATCAAAAGGTAGCAGAACAGCAGCCGTCTCAATTTTACCAGACTGCATTGCATCGTAAATATTCGTTGTGCTTAATTCGAATATCTTAAGCTCGACCAGAGGATGGCATGAGCTGAATTCTTTAATGATGGCTGAAAAAAATGTTGAAGCGATGACTGGCGGCAATCCAATATTCAAATTCCCCGATAAGGGACCAGATTTCTCACGTAGAGCGTTATGCATAGATTCAAACTGAGACAAAATTATTTTTGCGTGATCAAAAATAATCATACCGTCATCAGTCAGTGTTAACCCACTTTGCTCACGTTTTATTAAGGTACAACCGAGTTCATCTTCCAGCCTGAGGATGCTGCGACTAATGGCGGATTGTGTAACAAACAATGACTTTGATGCTCTGTTAAAGCCATTACTTTGTACCACTTTTACAAAATAGCGTAAGGCACGTATATCCACGAAGACGCCCCTATTACATTATTGAATACCCCCTATGATAATAAACCATTTTCCACGCAAGGTAATCAAGCGTATTAGTAAAAAGGCTTAATGCTGAATTTAAAAACTTGATTAAGAGCAAAAGTGGAGATGAATATCATGAAAGAACAACTAACCGTAGTGGAATATGTGATTGAACGTCTGGCCGCGCTTGGGATAGAACACATCTTTGGGGTAGCCGGTGACTACGCATTCCCCATCGAAGACGCCGCTTGTAAAAGTGACAACCTGCAGTGGATTGGGAACTGTAATGAATTAAACGCTTCGTATGCTGCTGACGGCTATGCTCGCATAAAAGGAATGGCAGCCCTATCCACCACATTCGGTGTTGGGGAGCTGAGTGCTATCAATGGCGTCGCAGGTGCTTATGCTGAAAACTTAACGGTGTTCCATTTAGTGGGAATGCCTGCCAGTCATGTTCAACAATCATCCAGGCTGGTACACCATACTTTAGGTGATGGAAATTTCCTGCTTTTTTATGAGCTGGGCCAGCGTCTGGCATGCGCGCATGCCATTTTGACGCCTGAGAATTGTGTAGACGAAATGGAGCGGTTAATTCATGTTGCAATGAAAGAACATCGCCCGGTATACATCGGTTTGCCTTCTGATTATGCTGAGTCAGCCCTTATTTTTCCTGATGAAGAGAGAGTCATCACGCCTGATATCAGTGACCCGGCTTCACATGATGAAGCCATAGCAGCAATTGTTGGAAAATTAACTGAAAGTAAATCGGTCTGTGTATTACCGGGGATTATAACGTCAAGATTAGGGTTAACCCGTGATGTCAAAACGTTAATCAGCACCACAGGTTTTCCATTCGCCACCATGTTTATGGACAAGTCAGTAATTGAAGAGTCAGATCCACATTATATCGGTATGTATAATGGCAATCTCATGAACACAGACGTGAAGCAGTTTGTCGAAAACTGTGACTGCGTATTAATGATCGGCGCGACCCTAACAGATTTTAATACCGGATGTTTTACCTCCGCCCTCGAAAGAAAAAAAATTATCTCTATCGACTCTCATCAGGTAACAGTAGACGATAAAACATTTCACAACATCGCTATGAAAGATGTACTACAGGCCCTGATATCAATACTCCCTCATGCTGAAATTGCCACTCCAAAACCAGGCAGCCTTGGCAAGCCGGTATCCAATGCTGAAGGGAAGATAACCCCACAATATCTTTACCCACGGTTTGAGCGTTTTTTCAGAAAAAATGACATCATTTTCGCCGAAACGGGTACAGTTTCTATGGGGCTGGGTTTTGCGCTACTCCCTGAGGGAGCACAACTCCATAACCAGACCCTATGGGGATCAATAGGTTGGGCCACACCAGCCGCCTTTGGCGCTGGGATGGCGTTACCTGACCGCCGTACCCTATTAATTACCGGTGAAGGGGCTCACCAATTGACGGCACAAGAAATTAGTCAGTTTGGTCGCTTTGGTTTAAAACCCATTATATTTGTAATTAACAACGAGGGTTATCTTATTGAGCGTCTTTTGTGTAAAGACCCAGAAGCCATTTATAATGATTTACCTCAGTGGAGCTATGCACAACTCCCCAAAGTACTGGGGTGTAATGACTGGTTTTGCCGCAAAGTCAGTACATGTGACGAGTTAGATGAGGCGATGAGGGAAGCAGAATCTTGTAATCAAGCCTCATATATTGAGATTGTCATGGAAAGATATGCTGCATCAGAATTAGCAGAGAAATTAGGTGCATCTGTTGCTACGCTTTACTCTTAAGCAGCAATTAATTAACACCCAATATCATGGCATTACATCAATAATTAAACGACAGTTAGTTAAGAGTAAATAACATCACTCTATACCCAAAATAATTCAAGTTTCAGGACAACACGCTCGCGTGTTGAACAACGCCATGCGTTGGCCCTTTAGGGCAAGGCTCGTTAGAGCCTTGTAACGCGGCAATCGAGCGAATCCCCAGGAGCTTACACAAGTAAATGACTGGGGTGAGTGACAAATTGGCGTAAGCCGATTTGAACGCTGCTAGCAGCGGCCCCGAAGGGGCGAGGCCCATGAAGTGGGCCAAGTAACGCAGCCAACGCACCTGCAACTTGAAGTATGAAGGGTATATATAGATCAATCAAACTATTTTATGAAGTAATGGTTCACAAGCACTGCTTACCTGAAATTGTAATTTTTTAAAAAATTACATGAGTCACACATAATTAAGGGGGAGGGTATTTTTCGCTCCCTTAATTAAAAAATATCGAAAACTTAGGCGTGCTGACTAAAGAAAGCATTCTGTCACTAATCATGGTGGAATAACCTTCTCTCATCATCAACCACACAGATAAACGCGCCTGCCTTTACTGCATCTTAAATGTATCAGTTATTCTTGCCAGCGCAGAACGCAACAATTCACGCCGACAGGCGAAATTAATCCGGGCAAACCCGGCGTACTCAGGGCCAAATTTCGCACCATCATCCAGCCACACCCCAGCCTGTTTGAGCAATGTTGGCTGTAAGTCCACCGGCGCAATACCACTGGCCCGAAAATCCAGCCAGCCAAGATAGAGCGCATCAGCATCGAACAGTCGAACACTGACACCGGTAGCAAGACTCGCCTGCAACAACGCCCGATTACCGCGTAAGTAATCCAGTAACACTGATAACCACGGACCGCCATGACGGTAAGCTGCCTCACAGGCCACCAGCCCTAACATATTTGGGATATGCAATGAGCAACATGCATAAGTGCGTTTAAGCCTGTCACGTAGTGACTTATTAGGAATAAACAGATTTGACGTCTGTAATCCCGCCAGATTAAAGGTTTTACTCGGCGAGGTACAGGTAATGCTATTGTCGGCAAACTCATCGTTAATGCTGGCAAATGGCTGATGTCGTGCCGTTGGATTAATAATCAAATCCTGGTGAATTTCATCGGCAACCACTATGACGCCATGACGTTGGCAAATCTCCCCGATTGCCAGTAATTCATCCCGACGCCACACATGCCCAGTCGGGTTATGCGGATTACAGAGAAAAAATAACCGTGTCGTCGGTGTAATCGCCCGTTCAAACGCCTCAGGATCGAACGTATATCCTGAGGCGATTTCAATAAGCGGTGCCGTCACCACCTGGCGCCCATTCATCGTCACACTATGATAAAACGGCCCATAAACCGGCGGTTGAATTAATACCGCCTCCCCCGGCTGGGTAAATGTCTGCACAATCATGCTCAGGCTATTCACTACACCAGGACTTTGCATAATCCAGTCTTCATGGATTTTCCAGCCATGATGATCTGACTGCCATTGGATAATCGCATCAAATAGCGTGTCACTGGCGCGTGTGTAGCCAAAAACCCCTTGATTGACGGCATCATGCAATGCCTGCTGCACTTCATCCGGGCACGTAAAGTCCATGTCTGCAATCCACAAAGGCAACGGTGCCTGTGCGGTGGAATGCGGTAAATAGGGAGACGGGTATTCCCACTTCAATAAATGGGAATGCGAAAAATCGATAACCTCATCAAAACGGCAAGCCATGTAGTACGCCCCTATGCCACGTCTATAATATCCGTCGCCGTCAGTCAGAATTCGGTGAAGACTTTTCAAACACCGCAGGCTCGGGTTGGTGCCGTCTGATTCGCGTCAGCCGGTGAGCCTGTAATTGCACTAACAACGCGACAGCCAACAGGAAATAGGCGGCGATCATTGGCGACCAATCGTCGCGCCAATGGTTCATGACCCCCCAGGCAACCAGTGAGGAGAACGACATCTGTATCGCGGCCATGAGGGCGGATGCCTGCCCAGCAAGAGACTTGAATGGAGACAATGCTATCGATGCGCCGGTTGCAATCAGTACAGCGAACCCCAGGCTCCCCAGCGTAGCTGAAATCAGATAAGGCCATACTGACACCGTCAACACATGCATCGTCAGAATAAAACCAGCCATTGCCAGTAATATCAACACTGCACCACCATGTAAAATCACCGTTTCTTTCACTCGCCCCAGCAACCGGGCAGTCAGCAGGCTACCCGTGGTGATGGCCAGGGCATTAACAGCAAAATAGTATCCAAATTGATCTACCGGGATATGCAGCGTTTCTATCAATACAATGGGCGAACTGGAGAAGAAAATCAGTTGGGTAGCAAAACCGAAACTGGCGGCAAAGCATCCCAAACGAAATTCGGGATGCCGGAACACGGTGAGATAACCGGAAAAAACGTTTAACGGCGCAGCCGAAGAAAGCCGCCCCTTCCCCTCTGAGGTGCCGCAGCATACCGCGGGCAGCGGTTTCCATAAGACCAACATACCGCACAGTAAGGCGAAGAGACCTAGCGCATAGAAACTGGAACGCCAGCCGTAATGGACAATCAGTACCCCCCCTATCACGGGTGCCAACACCGGTACCAGACTGATCACACCGTTAAGCAGGCTGAACACTTTCCCGATGGCTGCCCCCTGAAAGCGCAATGGCACACTGGCCGATGCGGCAACCGCCATCGCTCCGGCCCCACACCCTTGTACCAATCGTAGTGCGATAAACCCTGAAATGGTGCTGGTCAGGTAGACGCCCAGCGCACTCAACGCATAAACCACGCAACCGCCTAGCAATACACGTTGTGCGCCAACGCGGTCGACCAGTGGACCGAAGAAAAGCTGACTGAGGCTCAAACACAGCACAAATCCGCTGATGATCCATTGCGTCATCCCCGGCATACTACCCAATTCATGGGACATCGACGGCACGCCGGGAAGGCAGATATCCAACCCTAACGGCGCCGCGACTACTAATGGAAACAGGCCAGCAATCCGCCCCAGATTCTCCTTTCCTACCTTTATCACAGTATGAATGCCTCTGGCTGCAAAGCCGGTTCCCGGCTTTTTAGACAACGATTAATCAATGGATTAAGCCGATGATAACGATGGCTGATAGACTGATAAATCGCCGATGTCAGCGCCGCTCCCACCTCATGTTTACTGAAATCAGATACCATGTCGTCCACGGCAATTTCGCCCCGCATGCCCGCGATAAATTCATAGAAGGCTTTGGCTTTGGATTTTCCTCTCAATCCTTTTCGTCCGCCTTCCATCGCAATAATGTCGTCAATATCGAACACTTCCACATGTTTTCCACCAAGCATTTTGTCATTGCGGAAAATATAGATTTCCAGATGCTCTTTCGTACCGATGCGATGCCTTTCCTCTGATGTCTCATCAGGCAAAGCATCCGACTTATAGGAATGGAAATGGATCGACTGGAATGGCCCTTGCTGAAATATATGCGATTCATGAGAAACACGGCCATTACCTTTATACAGGTCTCTACCTGCCGCCGTTACCCAATTTCTCTGCGAGTAGCCATTATGGCACAGGTTAATCGACACCGCTGTCAGCGTTCTATCACCGCATTTAAAACAGATATTACTGCTGCAATCCACTTCGCCAAATGTTCCCAGCAGCAGCCCTAACTGTTTTTCATCATAATGGTTAGCTTCGTCGAAACGGCGTCGCCCAAAAAGCGCACGATAGTCATCAAGCGCCAATTGGCTAAGCACATCATCTGGCCTAACCGCCATCGAAAAGACATCAATGTTATCGAACTGTTTGCCTTCGCCAAAACCAGACTCGAGGACAAAAGGTACAATATCGAAATAGTGATAACCACTATGCGAGCATTTCCCGTACCCCTGATGGTAAGGGTGATAATGCTGTTCCACTATTTCTGTCGGCATACGCCACTGGCCGTCCGAGTGGAAGGTTTGCACATTGGTGACCGGACAATGGGTTTGTGCAAAGCACTCGGCAATATAACGTTTAATCAGATTAAACGACGTCTGATAACGTCGTTGGGCCATGAGTGAAAACACCTGGCGAGGATTATCACGCCGTTTTTTTTGATACAGGGTATTCAATGCATAATAATCTTCCGCAATCTGTATCGACTTCTCAATTGAGGTTGAAATACCTTCATAAGATGAAATTGGTTTATCCATCAAAATGGACAAACCAGATGCCAATGCCCAGCGAGCATAGGCCATATGGGCAAGCGGTTCGGTGGCGATAATCACACCATTAATTGCATACCTGTCCACCACATCATTGAGTTTTTTTATGACATCAACGCTTAATTCAGTCTGACTATTATCGCTATCATTAAAATAAATTACTTCAGGTCGTAATTGTTTACCTGCAAGATAAGTTTCTATCGCTGGCCTGGCCGAAATAAAATCCACTGCGGCACACAGATTTAATGTCGGATCCTCATGAGATATTTCAAGCAAGGGGTAATAAATTCTCTTGGCGTGGGGGCCAAATCCTATCAGCAACAAATTGACAATATTATTATTCGTCAACATAGTCATCGCTTACCTCCTTGCGTTAAAGGCTCTGCTTCTTTTCCAGCAAATAATGACCGATAAACAGGGCATCCATACCGATGGCGCTCCTGAAACACTCGATCGCATCATCCGGTGATTCAACAATAGGCATTCCCGCGAGATTAAAACTGGTATTGAGTACTACCGGCATGCCAGTCAGGCTCTCCAATGCCTTAATCAACTGGTAGAATTTTTTATTCAATGCAATAGAAACGGTTTGCAATCTGGCGGTGCCATCGACATGAATACAGGCAGGCATGTCCACTTTAGCCTGCGTTTTCACCGGGGCCACTTTCATCATATAAGGAACAGGCGACAGCATATCGAAATACTTATCAGCAGCCTCTTCCAATACCACAGGTGCATAAGGGCGAAACCACTCACGTAGTTTAATTTGGCTATTGAGGATTTCTTTTGTCCAGCTATTGGTTGGTGAAGCCAGAATGCTCCGGTTTCCCAATGCACGAGGCCCGAACTCACTGCGATCCTGGAACCAACCGATAATTTTCCCTTCAGCAATAAAGCGGGCGGCTAATTGCTCTGGCTGGCTGACGCGTTGGATACTGAATTCATTCTCACAGGCACGTAGGCTACCTGTAATGTCCTCTTCAGTATAAACCGGCCCCAGATAAGCAGAACTGTCAAATTTGGGTACACGATGATCTTTTTTCCAGAAGTACTCGGCAGCAGCTCCTAACGCCAACCCGGCATCTCCTGGAGACGGCGGCACATATACCGTAATCCCTAACTCTTCTTCCAGTTTTCGATTCATCACGGAATTCATGGCTACGCCGCCTGCAACACACAACGCATCGATATGATGTTGCTCAATCAGTGCTTTCGTTCGCCGAATGATTGATTTTTGTAGTTGATCCTGAGCCCAGGCAGCCAAATGCATATCAAACGGACGAATTACTTCCCCTTTGCGGCGACGTTCGGAAATATCAAGCCCTTGCTTTTTAAACCAACGCTTAAGATCCTTGGTACAGTCATCGGAATAAGGCTCATCTTTCAGAGCAGAAAGTTCACCCCGCGGTGTTTCAATAAACGGCGAATAGTCTGCAAAAATCGTCGGATTACCGAAAGAGGCCAGCCCCATGGTTTTGCCTGACTCACGATAACTATCAAAGCCCAAATAGCAGGTAATATCACCATAAAACCGGCCATATCCCTGATCACAAGGTTGTGTATTATCCTGAGCGAGCAGTATCAGATCATTATTTTCGTACAGATAATAACTGACCTGTTCCGCCGCATTATTTTCCAGCACATCGGCGTCAACCCGTTCACCAATAATATTTCCTGTGTGATCGGCAACGACGACCAGGGCACGCTGAATATCAGTCTGGCTAACCGCACTTAATGCATGGGCCGAATGATGTGACGTCACAGTGTGAATGTGCTCCACCTCAGGAAACAGTGTATCGATCTCTTGTTTAAGCTTGCCGTCAAGCCCTGCCTTTCCATTCATTGGCTGCCCAAAACTCACTACAGAGACAGCTGAAATATCACTCAATGTCAGTTTATTACGTTGCAGTATTTCCCTTACCGCACAAGTGACATGACCATCGTATTTCTTTCTGGAAACGCGCTCTTCTGCGATTGCGGTTATCACTTTATCTCGGGTAGCCAGTACCACATTGCCATCGTAGGTTACCGTTCCATCAGCCAGTACTGGGAGATTAACTGCTAAAATTAACTCTTGCATAACCATCCTTTTTTCTAAAATTTTCTTGCCCGCAGAAAAAACGTTAGTGGAATCGATGAAATACCATTACTGAAACGCCACCAGCCATCTTCATGCAGTGATAATTGTGAGAATGCTTTATAAAAACCCTTATCAAATTCCTGAAAGGCTGTTATACACAACCCTTTGCTAGTCAGGCTGGTGATAATTTCAGACAGACTATGAAACCAGACATATTGCTCCTGATTTTCTATCTGATGATGTTCATTGGCATACGAATATTTATAATTCGCTTTTACAGGTGCATCCGCTCGGGTGACATTGAATAATGAATTACCATCAAACGGTGAATTATCCTGAAGGGGGTTACTGAACATTCTCGCAATCGGATGTTCGTCAATCAACAATAGATCACCACCAGATTTAAGGTGAGAAGCAATCGTGCTCGCCCACAAATTCAGGTGCTGCAACCAGACCAAAACACCGTAGGAGGTAAAGATAATATCGAACTCACCGAGTGCTAATGCAGATATATCATAGACACTGGCACAGTAAAATTGAGTGTTAAGACCAAATTTATTCTTTATCGAATTAGCGGTATCAATAGCATCAGAAGAGTAATCAATCGCGCTTACCTCTGCTCCCATTACCTCAAGAGCAAAACTATCTAACCCAATATGGCATTGCAGATGTAGTACTCTTTTACCTCGCAGCTCACCTAATTCAGATAACTCAATGTCTTTAAGTTGATATCGCCACGGGTCATAATTATTAACATCATAATCTGATTGGTCAGAGTGAATGCGTGCCAGCTCATTCCAGAACTGGATATTTTTACTATCATAAAAACTTTTCAAATGAAATTCCTTTCACCCACCTCAATATTCGGCCGCATAGGCACCGGATAAAATTATCATTCTAACATCGTAGAATTGTTAATTTTCCGCATCATACAACCCGTTATCATTCCCCTTCTAAAAGATAGCTATATTTTCACCTCAAGAAAAATATGAGTGAAATTACTTAAAAAGCTAATAAAAAATACTATAAATTAAAGAATTTCGAAAAATAGTAATTTACAAAATCAAAGGTGTCAACAAGAGTTATTTACAAAAACAAGCTACTAATTACAATGATAACAATCATAAATGAGACTATATTAGAAACAACCCTTACTTAAAGGTAATTCATTTAACCAATAAAATCACAATTAGCGAATTAAATTCACAATAGGTCACCATTTTTCACCATCAATTAGCCAGACAGGTAAAACTTAATAATTAGAATATTCCTACGACATTACCGATTTACATCCAAAATAATTCCAGTTACAGGAAAGGCAGCAAGAGCGTGCATTATCAGGATAATAACCAGTAAATGGTCGGGAAAAGCGAGAAGCCAACCTACTCGCAACCTCACGTACGATGGGAATATTCACAGCGAAAAAATAACGATAACGCTATTAATAATACGAGCTATCATTCATCCGAAATAATCTAAATAGCAGCGAAAACACCTTAAACCGGTCACCCGGCGCTAACGCTAAAACCGGAGATTCAGCCGGGTGGCAGCGGCTTTGCGATTCATACGGATAATGCCTGAGGCAACTGGTGCGATAGTTCTTCCTCCAGCAGTTGTTTCAAACGCGCCGTGGCATCAGGCAAGCTGGCCGGTGCCTGCAACAAAGCAACACCTATTTCGGGCAATGGCGGCAACCGGTTATGGGCTGCCGCCGTGAGAGACGACGGCATGCCGACAGCAGAGCGTACCGTAACGCCCAATCCCGCATTCACCGCCGCCCAGATGCCGCTAAGACTGCGGCTGACAAACACTACCCGCCAGGGGATACCGGCCTTATCCAGTGCGTCGGTTCCCCGTCGGCGCATCAGGCACGGCGTTTCAAACATCACCAGTGGCAGCGGCCGTCCGGTCTCCAGATAGTCGGCTATCTCAAACGAGGGATGACGAATCCAGCGCATCGGCAGATGCGCCAGCGCGCCGATACCCGGCATACTCTCCTCATCAAGCCAGCTTAACGCCAAATCGAGCTGTTGCTGGCTTATCGCCTCACACAGCTCGCGGTTGCGGGCAATACGGGCGCTGATCTGCACCCCCGGATAGGCGCGGGCGAAACGACCGAGCACATCCGGCATCAAACTTTCACCAAAATCTTCCTGCATACCGAACCGTACTTCCCCTTCAACACGGGCTCCGCGCACGGCATGCATGGCCTCGTCATTGACCGCCAGAATTTTATGGGCGTAATTCAACAAAATCTCACCGCTATCCGTGAGCTTCAGGTGACGCCCCTCCTTACGCAGCAAGGTGGCATCACATTGCTGCTCCAGCTTTTTCAGATGCGCGCTGACTGCGGATGTTGAACGGCTAAGCTGCTGCGCGGCCAGCGCAAAGCTGCCTAACTCCACGCCAGCGACAAAACTGCGCAGCGCATCCAGATCCAACGTGACGAGTCTTCTCATGTTTTAATCCCGATTTTCAGGACGATTAATGCCAAATATTTCGATTTTAAAAACTATAGCACAAAGACACAATCCCTTCATCGCCATGAACAGAACACCACAGGAGAATGCTATGTCACAGCCGCTTACCCGCGAAACACTGCAACATGTCGCCCCGAAACTGGCACAACTCAGCAACGACGTCTTGTTTGACGACATCTGGCAGCGGCCGAACCTTTCTGCACGCGACCGCAGCCTGATTACCGTCGCCGCGCTGATAGCGCTGAACCGCCCGAATCAGTTGTCCTGGCACTTTGATTTCGCCAGCCGCAATGGCTTGCAACATGATGAACTGGTAGAAGCCATCACGCATCTGGCGTTTTATGCAGGCTGGCCTGCCGCTGTCTCGGCGCTGGAATGCCTGTCACAGGAGGGATAATACATGCCGTTTACCCGCATTATCGTTCAGGCTGGCCGTCCTACGCATGAGCTGCACCAGATTGCCGACCTGTTTCATCAGGCATTGGTAGAAGAATTTGACGTTCCCGCCGATGACCGCTTCCAGGTTATCGAAGAGCGACCCGCCGGGATGTTGCATTACGCATCGCATTACCAGGCAGGTACGCGCTCCGAACGTTATACGCTATTTCACATTACGGCAGGAAAACCACGTAGCCGCGAGCAAAAACGCGGTTTTTACCGGCGATTGCAACAGTTGCTGCACACGCAACTCGCACTGCCACCCGACGATGTGATGGTCATCATCCAGTTCACCACGCCGGACGACTGGAGTTTCAGCCGCGGCGTCATGTATCAACAGGAGGCATGATGATCGTCATGCAATACAGTTTTGTCCTGCCAGCGGACTACGATATGGAAACTATCGAACAACGCATTGCCAGGAATGGGGCCAGGCTGGACGGGTTTACCGGATTACTGTTTAAAGCCTACCTGTACGCAAAACGTAACGATCCGGATATCCCTTCGCTCGCCAACCTGTACGCACCGCTTTATGTCTGGAAACACAGTCAGGGGATGGCGGCGTTTTTGCAAAGTCCCGGTTTTGCCGCGCTGACTCGAGACTTTGGCTGGCCGCAGATCGATTGCTGGCTGGCGGGCAAAATACCGCAACCCAGCGAGGTGAAAGCGGGGGCTATCGCCCAGCGTGTCATCACGCCGATTCCGCCTTATAGCCACCTGCCGGACTGGCTGACTGGCGACACGCAAACGATGCTGACAGCATGGGATGTTAGCCACTGGCGTCAATTGCAGATGGATTTTTTACCCTTGTCTGCGGCTACCACCACGGCGGATGACAGCACACAGCGCTACCGTATCGGTTACGTTGCCTGCTGACCACATCATTGCATCAGCGGGGTACAACGCTACCCCGCCGTTTCACACGGCGTGGTGATAGACCGCTTCGATGTTGTAGCCATCCGGGTCACGCACAAAAGCGGCATAATAATCAGGATGATATTGAGCACGCACGCCGGGCTGGCCATTATCCACCCCACCCGCCGCTACCGCAGCGGCAAAAAAGGCATCGACCTCGGCTCGTGATTCGGCACTGAAAGCAAAATGCGTTGTCGGCGGTGATGACAGCTCACCTTGAAAAATCCAGAATTCGCCACCCGGATCGGAAGACTGTCCATATCCCATCAACACGCCGAAGCTCACGGCGAATTTCATGTCTTTGACCTGCTCATAACCGAGTGGCTTTAACGCCTGTTCATAAAACTGTCGGCTACGCCGTAGATCAGACACCGGAATACTCAGATGATCCAGCATACTTCCTCCCTCTGGCGATTGAATTTTGTGGTTTTTCGCTCCCGTTCGCCTCCGGCGCGAGGCGGAAGTACCAACATAATCGCGTTAACAGCGAGAAAAGATGATCCAGATCTATAAATGACTGCTTATTTATTCATTAAAAGTGATTTTTTATTGGGTCACTACCGTCATGCCATCACCGCCACTACCCCCTTAATCCATTGCCAGAGAACAGCAACCTGCGCAGATGTGGCGGCGTCAGCGCTCACCCCTCATGTTTTGTCGCTTTGTCGTACCCCAGGCGGCCGATAAACGGCAGGCGCAAGGCTGGCGGGTTGAACTCCACGCCCAGATTGGCACTTAATATATTGATTTCAATACCCTCTTCCGCTCCCACCGTCAGGCCGAGTACGCCCAGTAACGATACCTGAATGCCCCTTCCCGACGGCGGTAACCCAACCGGGTGTGTCAACGCACGAAAATCCTTACCGATGGCATTGGCCGGTAGATCGAGTTTTAGCTCGGGGACTTCCCGGCCGATATGCGCCATAAAGGTATTACTATTCGGGCCGGGCCAGGCGTGATAAGTATGCGGCCAGGGGTAGCTGCTAATTGCCGCTTCTATTTTCGGGATCATCGCGGCCGCTCCCGCCCCACGATGTTCAACCAGCAGCCGCGGCATTGACCCGAACCAAAACCCGTCAGGCACGGAATCATTACGACGCACGACATCATCGCCACCCCAACCGATCACTTCATAACGCTGGTAACGGGTTTCACCGGCTTTTTTGACGATGACCCAGGGGTGAACCGCCACCAGACCGCGCCAGCCGTAGGTCGGCGCGGCATAGACCTGTACAATGGCAATATGACTCAACGCCACAGGATCCGGCGCGATACCGGCAGAGTCCCGTCGAGCGGTCCAAACCCCCTGACTGGAGAAACGCGCCTTATCCTCGCTCCATGAAACTTGCGCCAGGCTACGCCCAAACGACAACACCACGACAGCGGTAAAGACGAAACCCAATACTTTGAGATAATTCATCGATGCGGTTTTCTCCAGAAACAGGCGGGCAAGTGCACGGGCAAGAGTGCAATGGTCATGGCGATAACAATCATTGCGGTAACATAGAGTGCCAGGCACCAATAACCAAGAGAAAAATCATTGATGAATACTGAGATAGCGTTATCCGCCAGCCAGCAAAATAGCAATATTCTCCGCCTTGCCACCGCTCAGGCACTGGCGGGTGCCAACTCAGTTGTTTTTTACACCACGGGTGCGATTGTCGGTAATGCCATTGCCCCTGACCGCACGCTGGCTACCCTGCCGATAACGGTGTTTGTTTTGGGGATGGCCGCCTGCATTCTGCCGTTCGGCGCGCTGGCTAAAAAGCAGGGCCGCAAAGCCGTGTTTATGGCGGGGACAGGAGCCGGTATCGCCACGGGGCTGACTGCCGCGTTGGCGGTGGTCATGGGTTCTTTTTTGCTGTTTTGCCTGGCTGCATTTATGGGCGGAGCCTATGCCGCAGTAGCGCTCTCGTTTCGTTTTGCGGCGACGGACGGCGTGGCGAAAGAGCGGCAAGCACGTGCCCTTTCTCTGGTCATGGGCGGGGGTGTGCTGGCTGGCGTTATCGGCCCGATGCTGGTCACCAGCACGATGAATTTCTGGCCCCCTCATACCTTTGCCATCACCTTCATCGCGCAAGCGCTGGTTGCCGCCGTATCCGCGCTGGTGCTGCTTGGCGTCACCTCACCCAAACCCGTAGCGCACACCCAAGCCGGTGGCCGTCCTCTGCGTGAAATTGTTCGTCAACCCGGTTTTTCCCGCACGGTATTTAGCGGTGCCGTTTCTTATATGGTGATGAATTTTCTGATGACAGCAGCGCCGCTTTCCATGCACATGCACGACATTTCCCAACACGCCTCGAATCTGGGTATCCAATGGCATGTGATTGCCATGTATGCGCCAGGCTTTTTTACCGGCAAATTGATCCACCACTTCGGAGCCAGACGTATTGGTGCTGCGGGTTTATTCATCACCGGGTTGTCAGTCATGGCAGGGTTGGCCGGAACCGACGTCATGCATTACTGGCTGTCACTGATTTTACTGGGCATTGGCTGGAACTTTGGTTTTACCGGCGCGTCGGCGAAAATCATCGACTATCACCGCCCGGAGGAAAAAACGCAGGTGCAGTCGTTTAACGATTTCATCGTCTTTGGCGTCATGATCGTCGGGTCCTTCTCCTCCGGCGCATTGCTGAACCTTTTTGGTTGGAATGCCGTGCTGTGGGGATCGCTGGTGCCGGTGATAGCGGCCTTTCTGACATCAGTGATGGTAAGCAGAGCCAAAGCGGCCTGACCCAAACCGCTTTGGTCATCCCCAGAGATTCATGCGTGATACCTGCACGGCGTTGCTCAGATGCCAATCACATTCTGTTCAGAGATAATAATCATTTTTCATTTTCGATACCGTGAATAAACACATTGGTTTGCCACAGACCGACAGTCCTTACATTTACGAAATCCTTTCATCTACCTGTTCATATGATGTTTTCTGACTGCCAGTACGCCCTGGGGGGGTGACAGCATAACAATGGCAGGCGTAGCCCTGCTAATTCCGATAAATAAGATAAAATTCTATATATTTGCTATTTGCACCACCACCGCCTACCCTCACTGAAAAGGGATAAGGGACAGAAGGATACTGACAGAGGATAACCAAAGAAGGCAGGAACGCAGGCGAAGGTTTCTGCTTAATACAAGGAGAACTCGTCATGAATTTCCACCCCAAATATGCCAGTAGCGAATTGCCGAATCCGGTCGAGGCTGTCGCCGAGTTTGCCAGCCAGATTGGCCACGAAGGCATTGATACCGTGATTTTCTTCTGTTCTCCAGACTACGACCTGGACGTTTTGGGCCGGGAGCTGAAGAACGCATTCTCCTGTCCCTGTATAGGCTGTACATCCTCTGGTCAGATTGGCACCAAAGGCTTCCAGCACTCCGGGCTGTTGGGGCTCGGATTGGGTGGAGGCTTTCGTACCCGCTTTTTCATGATTCACCCGTTGGTCAATTACACCTCGGTAATAGCCGATATTGCCGAAGCCATTCGCCTTGATACGGAGGCCAGGCCGAACCTAAATCGCTTCGGCCTACTGCTGGTAGACGGCCTTTCTATGGTTGAAGAGCGCCTGACAGCAAATCTCTACCAGCAGATAGGCAACGTTCCTATCATCGGTGGCTCTGCTGGCGATGACCTGCGTTTCGAAAAGACGCACGTCTATGATGGAAATGGACAATTCATTTCCGACGCAGCAGTCTTCGCCGTTATCGAGACCAGCTCGCCCGTCACCACCTTTAAGGTCCAGCACTTCGAACCCAGCGAGGTGGAACTCATCATCACCGAGGCCGACCCGGAGAAGCGACTCATCCTTGAGATAAACGGCGAACCTGCCGCTCAAGTTTACGCGGAGGCCTTGGGGCTCACGGTGAACGAATTGACACCAACCGTCTTTTCCCGCAACCCGCTGGTGCTTTCTTTCGGCGATGAACCCTACGTCCGTTCCATCCAGAAGTGGAACGAAGACCTCTCTCTCACGTGTTACTGCGCCATCGAAGAAGGGCTGATCATCGCCATCGGCAAAGCGGAGGACCCAGTCCAAACCTTCAAAGCGGCTTTTGACAAGGTCCGCGAGACCATCCCTGATCCTGCGGTCATCATCGGTTGTGATTGCATCCTGCGTCGCCTCCAGTTCGAACAGGAAGGACTTGAACAACAGATTGGCGACGTCATGATGCAAAATCGGGTAGTGGGTTTTTCCACTTACGGCGAGCAATATAACGGATTGCACGTGAACCAGACATTCACGGGCATCGCCATCGGAGGACAAGACGTTGACTGAAGAAACATTTTCCGAAACGTCCACGATGGGGCTGTCCGTCGCAGAATACGAGCGTAAGCTCGCCGCCCGGGACAAAACCATCGACGTACTCAAGCGCCGCATCGCACAAGAGGTGAGGCACAGTCACGCAACACCGTTTGCCATCCTGGAGCAGAACGTGGGCCTGGAGAAGGTGGTCGCCCGCAAGACCCTGGAGTTGGAGAACGAACGGCAAGAGTTAGAAAAAACCTTGACCGAGTTGCGCTTCACCCAGGCCCAGTTACTGCAGGCGCAGAAGATGGAGTCGATAGGCCAACTCGCCGCCGGCATCGCCCACGAAATCAACACGCCAACCCAATACGTCTGTGACAATGTGGGGTTCGTTAAGACCGCCACCATTTCCCTGCTCAGCTTGTTGGACTCTGCTCTGGCTCTGGCCGAGACGGCACGAGAAAAAATGAATGAAGACCCCACGGTGGTGGCATTCGACGCGGCCCTCAGGCGCACTAAAGTGGAGTTTCTACGCCGCCAGATCCCAAGCGCTTTAGACGAATCACTAGAAGGACTGGGTCATATAGCCAAGATAGTGGCAGCCATGAAGGAATTCTCCCATCCGTCTCATAACGAGAAGGAAATGGTGGATGTGCGCGAAATCATCAACACAACAGTAACCGTCGCCCGCAATGAATGGAAATACGTAGCAGAACTTGAGACACGCTTCGAGGAGGATTTGCCTCAACTGCCGTGTCTGCGCGACATGATTAGTCAGGCCATTCTCAATCTGGTAGTAAACGCCGCCCATGCCATCGCAGATACCATCCAGGAAGGCGTCAAAGAAAAAGGCCAGATCATCTTATCAGCGGCGCGGAACGGCGAGCATATGGAGATCCGAATCAAAGACGATGGCAGCGGTATTCCGGCAGGGATCCGCGACCGCATCTTTGACCCCTTCTTCACAACCAAAGCGGTAGGCAAAGGTACGGGCCAAGGTCTGGCCATTGTCTATTCGACCGTGGTAGACAAACATGATGGGCGGATCCGCTGCGAGTCGGAAGAAGGTGTAGGCACAACGTTCATCCTGCAACTTCCCCTTCACTGCCACAAAGAGGATTGTCCTGCATGCAAGTGATGTTCGTCGATGACGAAAGTCGGGTGCTCTCCGGTATTGAACGGGCCCTCATGATGCAAGACACCGACTGGGAATGTCGTTTCGCCAATAGTGGGCAAGAAGCGCTTGCGATGCTAGAGGAAAAACCGGCCGACGTGGTGGTATCCGACATGCGCATGCCCTTCATGGATGGCGCAGAGCTGCTTTCTAAGGTACGCAACCGCTGGCCCGGCACAATACGTATCATCTTGTCTGGCTACTCCGAACCTGAAGCCACCTTGCGCATGCTGGACGTGGCCCATCGCTTTGTACCCAAACCCTGCGACAGCACGGTGCTGCAAGCGATGGTAGGCAACGCCCTGGCCCTGCGAGACCGGTTTCAGAACCCAGATCTGGTCGATATAGTGGGCCGCACCAGCCAACTACCTGCAGCACCCAACGTGTTCACCGAAATGTGCCGACGCCTTGCTGACCCAAGCAGCGATACCCAGCAAGTCGCCAAGCTTCTGGGCCGTGATCCGGCCTTGAGCGCCAAGATTATGCAGCTTGCTAACTCGGCCTATTTCTCCAGAGGCGGTCAAATTAACGATATCGGCAACGCCATCACCCACCTGGGCCTGGATCAGGTGAAGCTGCTTGTCCTGTCTTCTCAGGTCCCGGCGGATGCGAAGACGGCCCCTTATGTAGACCAGCTACAACAGCGCGCCCTGCTCGCCTCCACCCTGGCCGCCCGCATTTCCGGCCACCAGGGACTAGAAGCGACCGCCGCCTTACTCGCCAACATTGCGCTGCTGATCCCCGAACTGAGGGAGCCCAACCATCAAGACACCACAACTCGCGGCAATATCTCCGTACAGGCTGCGGCAAGCGCGTATCTGTTGGCTTTGTGGGGGTTACCCATGGATATCGTGGAAGCTGTGGCGTGTCACCAGCAGCCATCCCGTTTCGCGAATAACGCCTTCGGCGTAGCTGGTACCGTACATGTCGCGGTCGCTCTTGCCAATAACAGCGACCTCGATCTGGACTATCTAGAACAAACTGGCGTGCTGAACAACCTGCCCTTGTGGCAGAACATGCTCGCCCACACGCAGGAAACGCTCAATGACTGAAACTGCCTTGCCCCGGGTGCTGTGCGTAGACGATGAACCCAATGTACTCGCCGCGATGGAACGTAACCTCTTTGGCGAATTCGATGTAGTAGTAGCTCACAGTGGTGAAGCTGGTCTGGACGCCGTTCGCTGGGGCAAGCGTTTTGCCGTGATCATGTCCGACATGCGTATGCCTGGCATGGACGGTGCCACTTTCCTATCCAAAGCGCGGGAAATCTCCCCCGACAGCGTGCGCATTCTTCTCACCGGGCAGGCCGATGTGGAATCCTCCATCGCGGCCATTAACAAAGGGGCCATCTTCCGCTACCTCTGCAAACCTTGCCCCAAGGAGGATCTGGTTTCAACGCTTAACGACGCCGTCAGCCAGTACCGCCTAATCTGCGCGGAAAAAGAATTATTGGAAACCACCCTTACCGCCTCGGTCAAAACGCTGACCGACGTACTCGCTATGGTTGCTCCATGGGCTTTCCAGCGGGCAGCTTTCGCCCAGTCTTGTGTCCGCCACGCACTGCCCAAGCTAGAGTGGCCCGATGGCTGGATATACACCATTGCCGCCTCATTGAGCCAAATCGGCTGCGTTGGTATCCCCATCGACATCGTCCAGGCCGATGCAGCTCAGCGCGAGCTATCGGAGGACGAGAAAAAACTCCTTCTGGAGCACCCGGATGTCGCCGGTCGTCTGGTAGAACACATTCCCCGCCTTGAGCTGGTAGCCCAGATTATCCGCCACCAGGCCAAGACGGCCCCGTCCACCGCACCCACAGAGGTTATCCGCGGTGCTCACCTCTTGCGTGCCGCTCTCGAGCTGGAACGCCACGCGGCCCGGGGACTGGGTCTGGAACACCCAGGGGAAATTCTGCGCGCGGTAAAGCCGCCGATCCCCGAGTACATCATCAAAACCCTGACTAATTTTCGTGCTAACGTGGCCGGCGTTCGCTCCGCACGCATTAGCGAATTGAAGCCCGGCTGGGTGGTGGATGAAGACATCCGGACCACCAACGACTTAATGGTGCTCACCAAAGGCCATGAACTCACTGACACCGCGATTTCCGCTCTTCAGCGTCTTCTCGCTGTCAACGCCGTCAAAGAGCCGATACGGGTACGTGGCGTTCCGGACACAGAGCCGTTGTGAGTCTGGGTATGTGTTCGTCGTGCACAGCTTATCCTGAGAAAGCGCCGCTATGGCGCTTTCTGGTTTATACACTCAGTTACCCTTGGTTTACAAACTGCACACCTACCCAGTTTCATTCAGGGCTAAAATATTCGTAATATATCAAACAAAATAGTTTTCAGCGGATGCCCTTTATGTCCTACTCCATCGGCGAATTTGCCAGACTCTGCGGTATTAACGCCACGACACTCAGGGCATGGCAGAGTCGCTACGGTCTGCTCAAGCCGCTGCGCACCGAAGGTGGGCATCGGTTATATAGCGATGCGGATGTCCAACAAGCGCTGAAAATCCTCGACTGGGTAAAAAAAGGGGTTCCGGTCAGCCAGGTCAAACCGTTGCTGGAACGCCCGCAAGCGCGGCGAAGCAATAACTGGGCGATCTTGCAGGAAACGATGCTCCTGCGCCTTAAAGAAGGACGCATCGAATCGCTGCGCCAGCTTATCTACGACACGGGCCGCGAATACCCCAGGCCGGAAATGGTCGATGAGGTGCTACGCCCGCTACGACGCCATGTATCGGCCAATACCCCCGCCATGATGACGCTGCGCGAAATACTCGATGGCCTGATTATTTCCTACACGTCGTTTTGCCTCGAAGGTGACAGAAAAGCGCCTGGCGACAATTACCTGATTGGCGGCTGGCAATTGACTGACCCGTGCGAAATCTGGCTGGAAGCGCTAAAACGCACCGGACAGGGTCACCGCATTCATGTCCTGCCGATCTCTCCTGCCATGCCTGCACCGGAAATTTTCCCGGACAGACAATGGTTGCTGGTCACCAGCGGGAAGCTCACCGTGGCGCGAAAAAAGCAAATCGACAAGTGGCGTGAACACGTGGCGTCACTGGAGATTATCTTATTACAGGCCACTTCCGTCGCCTAAACGCTGCCTTACCCGTGCTGAAAACCCCTGCCGCATTCGTCTACCGCCAGCGTTTCACGGTTAACGACTCACGTGGACAGGGTATCCCCCGACAAGTCACCTCTCATAGTCACCTCTCATTACCCATCAAAACCATCGATTCTGATTAAAATTTAATTCATTGATTTTAAGTGATTAAAAAAAATAACTTCGAAAAAACTTAGACAAAAATTTAAGTTTGTGTAAGTTTTATATCTATACCACGTTGATTCAGGATTGCCCTAGATAAGGGTAACGCGCATGAGCACACTACAACCTGTATTCGATGAGTTTGCTGACTTTTATGCCTCGCTGGCTGCCCAACCTCTGGAGAGGCTGTCTGCGCTCTATCACCCGGATGCCGTACTGACCGATCCATTTGGACAGCATCAAGGGCTACCAGCCATCCAGCGCTATTTCTCGTACCTGCTGGAAAATACCCGCTACTGTTATTTCATCGTTGATGCCCCACTCTTCGACACCGGGCGCTTCGCCGTGAGCTGGACGATGCACTGGTCACACCCGCGTATCGCGGGGGGAAACATGCTGTCTTTGGCAGGCTGCTCCCTCATCGACGTACAACACCAACACAGCCATCACCACCACCATCAACAACAAGCCCGTATCACATATCAGCGTGATTACTACGACGCCGGAGAAATGCTCTACGAACATCTTCCGGTGCTGGGGTGGGCTCTTCGCCACGTGAAGAAGAAGGTTCGCTCATCATGACAACCGTACTTATTACCGGTGCCAGTTCGGGGATTGGCGAAGCGCTGGCGAAATCCTGGGCCGATGATGGCCACACCGTTATTGCCTGCGGCCGGGATATCGATCGCCTCACTGCACTGTGTCAGTACAGTCCGCATATCACCGTTCGTCAATTCGATATGACAAATAGTCAGGCTTGCCATGCGGCACTGGCTGACTGCCACGTCAATCTGGCTGTGCTCTGCGCCGGTACCTGTGAATATATCGACCACGGTATTATCGACCCGGAGCGGGTATCACGGGTTATGAACATCAATTTCATCGGCCCAATCAATTGCCTGTCAGCCTTACAAGGGCAACTGGCTCCCGGCAGCCGTGTAGTGCTGGTCAGTTCCATGGCGCACTGGCTCCCCTTCCCGCGGGCAGAGGCATACGGCGCGTCGAAAGCCGCGCTGAGCTGGTTTGCTGAAAGCCTGCGGCTGGACTGGGAACCCAAGGGCATCGCCGTCACCGTCGTTTCGCCAGGTTTTGTCGATACCCCGCTTACCCGTAAGAACGATTTTTCGATGCCAGGCCTCGTCACCGTTGAACAAGCAGTAACGGCGATACGACGCGGCATTACGGCAGGGAAATCACATATCGCCTTTCCAGCCGGGTTTGGCGCACTACTGCGTCTGCTGTCGTGGCTCCCCGGTATCGCTCAACGCGCACTGCTGCGCAGGATGGTAAGACCATGAAAATCGCTATTATCGGCAGTGGCATCGCCGGGTTGACCTGCGCATGGCGGCTGGCCGGGCATCATGACGTCATCATGCTGGAAGCAGGCCCCACCCCTGGTGGTCACACCGCCACGGTGGATGTCACCACGCCCTCTGGTACCTATGCCATCGACACCGGTTTCATCGTCTATAACGATCGCACCTACCCGCGTTTTATGGGGCTATTGAGCGAACTGGGTATCAGCGGACAGAAAACGGAGATGAGCTTTTCGGTGCATAACCCGACGAGTGGACTTGAGTATAACGGCCACTCACTGCGCTCACTGTTTGCGCAGCGCAGCAATCTGGTTAACCCTCGATTTTGGGGGCTGTTAAAAGACATCGTCCGGTTCAATCGTCTGGCGAAACAGGCGGTGGCGCAACCGGTCGGTGACGACGAAACACTGCACACCTTTTTGTCACGCCACAAATTTAGCGCCTTTTTCGCCCGTCACTATATTTTGCCGATGGGGGCGGCGATCTGGTCCTCTTCCTTGCAGGAGATGCGCCGTTTTCCACTCGCCCTGTTTTTGCGCTTTTTTGAAAACCATGGGCTGCTGGATATTACGCAGCGCCCGCAGTGGTACGTGGTGCCCGGCGGCTCGCGGGAATACGTTCGCGCCCTGCTCAGCCAGTTGGAAAACCGCTTCACGCTTTGCGTCAACTCGCCGGTGCAACGCGTCGTACGCCACGATCAGGGGGTGGATATCAGCCTGGCGGACAACACCATGACCGTCGATCAGGTGATTTTCGCCTGCCACTCCGGGCAGGCACTTGCCCTGCTTGATGAACCCAGCCGCGAAGAGAGAGAGATTCTGGGGGATATCGGCTGGCAACGTAACGAGGTGGTGTTGCACAGCGATAAACGCTGGCTACCGGTGCGGCCCGCCGCCTGGGCCAGTTGGAACTATCGCCTGCCTCACGACGATCAGGCCAGCGCCTGTGTCACCTACAACATGAATATTTTACAAGGGTTGCCGGAAGGCAGCCCCTTGTTCTGCGTCACCCTCAATCCTGACTCCCCGATTGATGAGCGCGATGTGTGGCAGCGTTTTGTCTATGAGCACCCACTGTTTACGCCGAAAAGCTGGCGGGCGCAGTCGCGGCGCGCCGACATTAACGGCCAGCGACGTAGCTGGTTTTGTGGGGCTTACTGGTACAACGGGTTCCACGAAGATGGGGTACGCAGCGCGCTGGATGTAGTTAAGGGCATCGCCGATGGGAGGAACGATGAATAGCTGTCTCTATCGCGGCGTGTTGCGCCACCGGCGTTGGCAGCCGCGCGTGCATCAGTTTTGTTATGACGTCTTTCTGGCGTATCTGGATCTTGACGACCTGGATAATCTGCCGTCGTTAGGCATCCGCCGTAATCAATTTGCCACCGTCGCCTTTTACGACAGCGACTACCCGCTGGGTACGCCGCTCAAAGAAAACGCCCTGAGCCGACTGGCGGCCCTGACCGGCGAACGCCCTGACGGCAAAGTGATGCTGTTAACCCAGTTGCGCTATCTGGGCTTTCATTTTAACCCGGTGAACTTTTATTACTGCTTTGACGCCAGCGAAACCCTGTGCTGGATCCTGGCTGAAGTGCGCAACACCCCGTGGAATGAACGTCACTATTACGCGGTTAACGCGCAAGAGACCCGCCCCATCGCCAAAGCGTTTCACGTTTCTCCGTTCAACCCGATGGATATGGTCTATCACTGGCGGTTTAACTGCCCCGGTAAAACGCTGCATATGCATATCGAAAATCATCAAACCGTGGATGAAAACCAGCAGGATGAAAAAATATTCGATGCCACGCTGACGCTATCGCGTAAGCCATTAACCCCCCTGCACTTGCGCCAGATGCAAATTAGCATCCCCGTCATGACACTGAAGACTGTGGTGGCGATTTACTGGCAGGCGCTGTTGTTGTGGCTCAAGCGTGTGCCGATTCATAACCACCCCACCAGCAGGAGTGAACGCTCATGACTGACCCCGTTTTTGCGCTTGAGTCCGATGTGCCGCGCACAGCAACGATTCGCTTTGCACGCTGGCTGTTGTTCCGCCTGTTGGCGGGTATACAGCAAGGTTCGCTGACCCTCCACGAAGGCAACCAGAGCGTCCATTTTGGTGATACCGCCTCACCCCTGCGTGCCGAGGTCAACATCCTTTCACCCGGTATTTACGCACGCCTGCTGACCGGCGGTAGCATCGCGGCGGCGGAGTCCTGGATGGAGGGTGAGTGGGAAACCGATCAGCTCACCGAACTACTGCAGATCATGGCCGCGAATGCTAGCGTGCTGAGTCGGCTGGAAAATGGCTTTCGTATTGTGGGCCAACCCTTTCAGCGACTATGGCACTGGACGCGTCGCAATCGTCGCCAACAGGCACGTGAGAACATCGCCGCCCATTACGATCTGGGCAATGCGTTTTACCAGCAGTTTCTTGATGAGGGACTGCTCTATTCCAGCGCGTTATTCACCCCCGACACGCCGGATCTCGCCAGTGCGCAGCAAGCCAAAATGCGGCGTTTATGCGAAGAGCTGGCACTGACGTCGGACGATCACCTGCTTGAAATCGGCACCGGCTGGGGGGCGCTGGCGGAGTTCGCGGCACGTCATTACGGCTGCCGGGTCACGACCACTACGCTCTCTCAGGAGCAGTATCACTATGCGCTAACACGTATTGCCCAGGCAGGCCTGCAAGACAGGGTGACTGTGCTGTTGTGCGATTACCGCGATCTCACCGGTCAGTTCGACAAACTGGTGTCAGTCGAAATGATCGAAGCGGTCGGCAAAGCGTTTCTGCCACAGTTTTTCAAGACCTGTCAGGCACGCCTGCGTTCGGGTGGGAAAATGGCGATTCAGGCCATCACCATTCAGGATCAGCGCTATCACGATTACAGCAAAAGCGTTGATTTCATTCAGCGCTACATTTTCCCCGGTGGCTTTTTACCCAGCGTCACCGCCATCAGTTCCCTGATGACGCGCCATACCGATTTTGTACTGCGTAACCTGTTCGATATGGGGCCGCACTACGCCCAAACGTTGGCACACTGGCGACAACGCTTCCTGCACGCCTGGCCGGAGATAGAACGACTGGGGTTCGACACCCGGTTTCGTCGCATGTGGTTGTACTACTTCGGCTACTGCGAAGCTGGATTTAACGCGCGCACCATCAGCGTGGTGCAATTGACCGCCGAGCGGGTGTGACATGCAGGCGCTACGGATGGGCAGGGAGGCAATGACGAAACAGCACGTGCCCTTGCTGGCCTGGCTGGTTGCCGCGCTGTATCTCACCTCAGCACAGGCTGCCGATTGGACACACTGGCGCAACGTCGGTGACGCGACGCTGCGCTTCGGCCCGTTTTCGGTATATCGCTCGCAGTTGCGTACGCCAGATGGACGCTACAGCGGACTGCAACAGGATCAGGCGCTGATTATTACCTATCAGCGGCATATTGACAGTGAAACGCTGGTCGACGCCACACGTGAACAGTGGCAGGCGCTGGGAATTCTGGACAGAGAACCGCAGAGCGAAGCGTGGCTGCACATGCTGGCGCAGTTATGGCCCAGTGTGGATGACGGGTCGCAACTGGCTTTTGTGACCAGCAACCGGCAAGGGCAATTCTGGTATCGCCCCTCATCGTCGCAGGGCCAGTTTATGCCGCTTGGCCCGGTTCAATCCGCCGCTTTTAGCGCGTGTTTTCTGTCCATCTGGCTGAGCCCACAGACCCACTATCCCGAATTACGCCAGCAATTACTTGGGGGTGAACGATGAAACGCTTTTTGCTCTTCGTATTGACGATGACGATGCTGCTCACCGGTTGTAGCACAGACATCACCGACTACCGCAGCCAGCAGCCACGCTTCGATCTCTTCCACTATTTTCAGGGCCAGACGCAAGCCTGGGGAATGGTACAGGACCGCCACGGTAAACAACTACGCCGCTTTCACGTCGCCATTCGTGGTGATGTCGCGGGCGATACGCTGACACTCAACGAACAATTTATCTATGACGACGGTGAACGCCAGCAACGCGTCTGGCATATCCGCCGGGTGGGCGATGATCGGTATGAAGGCACTGCGGGAGATATTGAAGGGGTTGCCTACGGCCAGGCATCAGGCAATGCCTTTCACTGGCAGTACAGCATGAACGTCAAGGCAGACGGCGCAACCTGGCTGCTCAACTTTGATGACTGGATGTTCCAGCAAGACGACAGCCACCTGTTCAATAAAACAGAAATGACGAAATTCGGCCTCACCGCAGGTTACGTCACCCTGTTTTTCAGTAAAGGGGCAACGCCATGAACAATCACCCAGAAAATAATCATGCCATGACAGGCAGCATCGACAGCAAACCCGTTCTGGGTATTAGCGGCTGTCTGACTGGCTCAACGGTACGCTTTGACGGCGGGCATAAACGGCTGCGTTTCGTGATGGATGAACTGTCGCCGTGGATAGCGTTCAGGCCCGTCTGCCCGGAAATGTCTATCGGCCTGCCGGTTCCTCGTCCGGCGCTGCGCCTTATTCAGACTACCAGCGGTGATATCCGCATGCGTATGAGCCATGACACCCAGCAAGACATGACGGAAAAAATGGACGACTTCACCGCCCGGTATCTGCCGACTATCGGGAATCTTGCCGGGTTTATCGTCTGTGCCAAATCCCCCAGTTGCGGCATGGAACGGGTAAGACTGTACGATGAGCAAGGCCACCGTGGCCGTAAAGCAGGCGTCGGGTTATTCACCACCGCCCTGATGAAAACCTACCCCTGGCTTCCTGTCGAGGAAGATGGTCGCCTGCACGACCCGGTATTACGCGAGAACTTCGTCGAGCGTTTGTTTGCGTTGCATGAGCTTAACCAGTTGCGTGCCGGTGGATTAACCCGCCACAACCTGCTGGCATTCCACAGCCGCTACAAACTCCAGTTGCTGGCGCACCATCAGGCCGGTTACCGCGAGATAGGCCCTTTTGTCGCCCGCCTCCACGAGTGGGACGACCTTGATGCGTTTTTCATTGCCTACCGTTACAAACTGATGGCGATCCTCCGGCAACCCGCTTCGCGTAAAAACCATACCAACGTGCTGATGCACATTCAGGGCTACTTCCGTAAACAGCTTAATAACCGCCAGCGCGCAGAGCTGCGCGAGGTGATTATTGGCTATCGGGCAGGACGTCTGCCCATTCTCGCGCCGATTACACTGCTCAAGCACTATCTGGCGGAACACCCTGACAGTTACCTGTTGACACAAAACTATTTTGACCCCTATCCGCAAGACTTAGGATTGCGTTTAGCGGTCGCATGATTATCAATCACAAACTTATCAATAACATATTATCAACAAGAAGAAGGTCCCTGGCCGTCAATACATGGCGGCCAGAAAACGAGTCCGGTCACACTATCGACAACACCTGCAATTTAAAACCTGACGAGTATATGATGTCGTGATCACTGCCAAAAAAGAGAACGTGCTATGCAACATATCATTGAGGGTTTCCTCAGCTTTCAAAAAGATATATTTCCTCAACGCAAGGAACTCTTCCGCAGTCTGGCATCCAGCCAGAATCCTAAAGCGCTGTTCATTTCCTGCTCCGACAGCCGTCTGGTACCAGAACTGGTTACCCAGCAGGAACCCGGACAGCTGTTCGTTATCCGTAATGCCGGTAACATCGTGCCTTCTTTCGGTCCGGAACCCGGCGGGGTTTCCGCTACGATTGAGTATGCGGTTGTCGCGCTGGGCGTTACCGATATCGTCATCTGTGGTCATTCCAACTGTGGAGCGATGAAAGCCATCGCCTCCTGCCAGTGCCTTGACCCGATGCCCGCCGTGGCACACTGGTTACGTTACTCGGACGCCGCGAAAGCGGTAGTGGAGAAAAAAACCTGGGATAATGAAACCGATAAAGTGAATGCGATGGTGGAAGAAAACGTCATCGCACAGTTGAATAACATCAAAACTCACCCTTCCGTCGCTGTCGGCCTGCGTGACAACGCGCTACGCCTGCATGGATGGGTATACGACATTGAGAGCGGGGTCATTCGCGCGCTGGATAAAAACAGCAAGACGTTCGTTTCGCTGGCTGAAAACCCGCACGTTTATTTCGAATAACCCCTCTGGTAGTCAGTAAACTTGCCCTGCGGCCTGCCGGCCCAGGGCATGAATTCCCCTCTTTCCTCTTCCTCATAGTCATCCATAGAAAAATACAAAATTAAAAACACCGAAATATAATCACCCATCCTGAAAAAAGCCGTTTTAAATAATCGCACCCACCAGCAAACCTTCTTTTATTATCGATTTAATTGTTTCATGAAAAATATAAAAACGAGACAGACAGATAAAACAACACCATAGGATGAATAACACAACGGTAGGATATATCTCATATATCACCACTGACATATCACTGTCATTATGACAATCAATGATACCCATTAAAAACACACATAAAAAAGCAGAATAAATCCCGTAGCGCCTGTTATCGCATTTAATTTTATAAAAAAATGAGTGGAATTATTTTCACTCGTTACACCCATTAACACGACTATCTCCACTAACACGATAGTTATCAGCATTTTCATGCTAATACCAGGAGCATCATGTATATGTCACTGTCTCGAAAAGTCTTCAGCAAATATTATACAGCCTATGCCATTGTGTTAACTCACCCTCGGCCTGTCATTCGCCGCGGGATTATCCCTCTCGTGGCGTTACTCTTTGTTTATACCCTGGCAGTGAAAGCAGAACCGTTCGATAGTGTGGTGGTTTTTGGTGATAGCCTGAGCGACGCGGGGAACCTCTCGCAGGCGTTAGGGCTTGGTGTTTCCCGATTTACGACCAACCCCGGTGAAAATACAGTGATGTACGTTGCCGATGGGCTGGGCCTGTCTGCAACCGATTCCACTTCGGGAGAGAGTAATTATGCCTGGGGTGGCGCGGGTATTCTCAATAATTATTCGTTGGGTGTTTTTTTCTCACCGACTATTCAATCTCAGGTTGACAGTTACCTGAAAAATAATCGAGCCAGCGCATCAACCCTTTATCAAATGTGGGGAGGCTCCAATGATATCTATGCCATTTATGAATCAGCCCCCTCGACAGCCACGTCGGAAATTATCCCGGTCGCCAACGCTGAACTGTCACTACTGAATAATCTCTATGAAGCCGGTGGGCGATATGTCGTGGTGTATAACCTTCCCAATCTTGGCGCGACACCTGATGGCGTCAGTCACAACCTGCAAAATAAATATCGTGAAGTGGTTAATCAATATAATCAGACATTAAATGCCGGGCTAGCCACATTAAGCCGACGGGGGCTCAATATCATCCCGGTCAATACCTATGCCATTCTCGCTGAAATCATGGCCAACCCGTCAACCTATGGCATTATCAACACCAGTAGTGGCGCGTGTAACGCCCTCTCATCCCTTATCTGTGAACCTGGCGATTACGCCAGTGGTACGGAAAATACCTATCTTTTTGCTGATACAGTCCATCCCACAACCGGGGGGTACAAGATGCTGGCCAGCATCGTACTCTCTGAAATTGCCGCACCCGGTAAAATTTCATTACTGAGTAAAGGTCCACTCGCCGCCACAGCGTCCCAGTACCGTTTATTACACAATGAAATTCTGGCTGATACCGATGCCAGTGACACGCGGATATTTGTGAGTGGCGATGACAATCATGCCGGATCAAGTAGTACCTCACCGTCCAGCACAGGAAATAATCGCTTTATCTCCCTCGGCGGTGACGTGAAATGGAGCGAGAATCTTAACACTGGCGTAGTGGTAACCCAGTCTCACCAACGCACGAACGGGGATGACGCGGGCTACACACTGTATGACGGCAGCCTCGCACTTTACGGGGTTTATCATCAGGAGCACGCCTGGCTGAGTGCGTTCGCCAACACCGGACGTTCCAGCTTCGATAATGCTTATCGCACCCTTCATATTGGCCCGGCTAATCGTCGGGAGTCTGGCTCAGTAGACGGGTATCATGTTGGCGGTGGTATTGATGGTGGCTGGTGGTTCAATCTGGGCCCCGTCAAAACCGGCCCCTTTGTCCGCCTTGAACGTCAGTTCGTTAAGGTCGATGGCTACAGTGAACGCGGTGATGACAGCTCCGCCATGTGGTTTTCATCACAACATCGTCAATCTCTGGTTTCCAGTCTTGGCTGGCGAGTGCAGGCGTTATGGAACCTGTCCGGTTTAGGAATCAGCCCTTTTGCAGACGTGGCCTGGAATCACGATTATATGACCCATCCCCCGCAGATAACGGCCGGGCTGAACACCATGAACGGTGCTTTCACGATGCCAGGTGCGGCTTCAGAGAAAAACTGGGGCACGGCCAATGCCGGGGTCGCGGTCGATATCACCCCCCAATGGCATACCTGGTTGCAGTATTCCAGCCAGTTTGGCGGTAATACCCGAAAAGAGGACTATGGCGTCAGTGCCGGTCTGGCCTATGCGTTCAAATAAGGCTCCAGCCCGACGCGCTCCCGCCACGCAAAAGAGATCAATATCACAAAAAACACGGTCGCGGAGATGCACCTTCGAGATTGGATATTCATTCTCAACCCCTGGTAGGTCACACCTAGAACAATTAATTATTTTTGATAACAATCTGACAAAAGCAGAGGCGAAATTTTTAGAAGAAAAATTAATAGGTATGCATGGTGGTGCAAAATATATGAATTCATTGACTAACCTACTAAATAAAATTCGATCATATAGTCCATCTAATCCTAATACAGCAAGCTATAAAGTTGCCGGTGATAATTCATCATAGGGAAATGAAATATTAAAGGATGCGCTATCTATAACAAGGGAGAACACATGAGTAAAAAATATAATAAAGGGGATGTATTCGTCATCCCAATGAATAATGAAAAATCCGCTATCTGTCAGATAGCATGTGCCTTTAAAGGTCGATTTAAGAAAGCATTTTCTTTTGGCGTTATTGGAATTCAAGCTGATTGCAGTATGCCAAACGATAGTAAATTCTTAACATTTAAAAATTCAAGAGGAGAGTTTAACATTATATTTTTATCGCCAGAAAATATAAAAAATGGTGATTAGGTAATCATTGGAAACATCCTGCTAACACAAAAAAAGAAACGTTCAGGATTTATCAGAGTGCAGGTAATTTATATCAATACGATGAATACATAAGGGCTCTTAATAAAGAGGAATATAATAGTTTTAATGTGATGGGTGTGGCTGGATATGAACGGGTTCATCAATATTTATCTCAACACTAATTACTAAAACAAAAGGGATCATGATGCTCCTTTTTGTTCTACTTTATCTATAAGTTATCCATCGCAACTTAATCTCTGTTACTCAGTTTTCCATACTATATAACCTGTTCGACGGCGACTGGGAAACGGATTTTGTCACCAGCAGCCAGAACGGTACCCCGCAAGCGCTGTTCGCACCGAACGGCACCCTGCGCTGGCAGCACACAGTACTGGCCCAATCACATCACTGTTTTTATCATTCGATGCACTTTCTCATTTCTTCAACCGTAGAAGTGAGATATATCAACGGGACGACCAAAGTAACTATCAGATCAGGATGAGACGAGACATGTTTTCAAAATACTATGACGTTGAAGATAGCCATATCGATTTCCAGGGCGTCGTCGATGGCCTCTATTACCCATTCTATATGGAATGGACACGCCATGCGTTCATGAAAGAATCGTTGGGTATTGATATCGAAGAGGAGTTTAAGCAAGGGAAAGTCTACATGGTACTTGAGTATTCCCTGCGCTTTCGTAAAAGCCTGCAAAAAGGCGATCGGCTAGAGGTTACCTGCCAGTTAGAAAAAAATGAGAAGCGTAACCGCGTCAACTTCGTTCAACACATTAAGGTTGATGGCACCACGTATGCAGAAGCCACATTTGTGGCAACCTGTCTGAGTCATGGTCGCCCGTCCATGCCTGAAGCGGTAACCAATGCGCTAGCGTTGTTGTAATAGCGCGTGTTGCCTCCTGTCACCTGTCATCGGTGCGGGTACATGAGGAGGCGACAGTCCCTGCCAGAACACAATATCAATCTCTTCGACTGAAGCGTGAGGGATGGAACGATTTGCAGATCATTACCCTGTGGGTGAATTATCCCCCATGAGCATCACACCAATGCACCGGAAAGAATTCTGTTGAAAAATAAGATTCCACTTTAGCGTATTTAATGTTTATCAATTTACTATCAGTGCAAGCAGAGATAAGACAGTCCTTCGAAAATATTCCTTCACGTTTCCCTCCGGGTTAATTTTACTGTTCGATATTGCGACCTTTTTATTGATACTTTTCATTTCATGGTTAAGTCCATGCCTGACGGCTTTAGGAACCACCATCATCAGAACAAGCCAAAAACAATTAACTACCAATAGGAAAATAATAACTCACGTAATATCTGTAAGTCGTTTTGTTTTTCCTGGAGATAATTTAACTTAGTTAAACAAACTTTAATACATTCTATACGAATGAGGGATCATTCCTAATCATTCCGTCATATTTAATAAACCTACGTTGTATTTAATAATGGGGTTGTTAGTATGCAACACGAGCGTTACCGCTTTTTGTTTTGATTTACGTTCCTGCGCCTTTATCAAAACAGGTAACTCTGAATTTTTCAAAAGGATGTGTCAGATTAAATAGGGACTAATTCATATGAGTAATAACAAAGAGCGTCGTTCATCAAACTATTCTCCCTCGTTTCCATTATCAACCGCTCAGCAAGGCATCTGGTTAGCACAGGAAGTGAATCAGAATGCCCAAGCTAATGTATTCAAGGTTTCCAAATATACCGATATTGGTGGTCAGGTAGATGCCGATATGTTGAAGATGGCTATTGCTCAGGCAATTGAAGAGACCGAATCGTTCCGATCAGTCATTGATGCCTCTGGCTCCACACCGGTACAGAGGGTGTTGGAAGCACCACGCTGGGCGTTTCCAACACTGGATTTCAGTACCGAACAGTACCCTGAGCAATGTGCCATCCAATGGATGCGGGAAAACCTGAACCAGCCTTTTGATATTGAGCAGGGGCCACTTTTTTCATTTTCCCTGCTGCGCATCGCGCCTGACCGGTTTTTCTTTTACCAGTGCGCTCACCATGTGGTGATCGATGGTTACAGTGGAACCCTGATGACACGCCGCATTGCCGATATCTACTCGGCACTAATGCAGGGACAGCCGGTGTCAGAGCACTCCTTTGGCAGCATTCAGGACCTGATGACGCTGGAGCAGGATTACCACACATCCAGCCATGTTGAGCGTGACCGTCAATACTGGCTGACGTTGATGCAAGACGCACCGGCCCCCGTCAGTCTCGCCAACCAGCAGGCACGTTGCGCTGACATTGTCAGACGAGCGCGGGCTATGAGCCGTCAGGAAAGCCAGCGCGTTCGTGACCTCGCCCGCCAGCACGATGCCAGCCTTGCGCAGTTATTGACCGCCCTGACCGCCATTTATCTGTACCGGATGACCGGCCAGAACGACCTGGTCATGGGGCTGCCGGTCACGGCGAGGATGACCCGTCAGCACCGAAGCCTGGCGGGCATGTCGTCCAACATCGTCCCGATGCGCTTAACCCTGTCAGCCGACCTGACCCTGAGCGAGTGCCTGCAACAGGTGAAAGGCCGCTTAAGCAGTGCGCTGCGCCACCAACGCTACCGGGGCGAGCAGTTAAGAACCGACCTCGGCCTGGCGACAGAGAACCGGACATTTTATGCCACCGCGTTCAACTTCCTGCCGCTGTCAGGCGAGGTGACGTTCGATGGCCTGAGTACCGCCGAGCATAATCTGGCCTTCGGCCCGGTGGACGACCTTTCCGTCACCGTCTCCGACCTCGGTGATCATGGTCTTGAATTTTACATGGACGCCAACGCGGCCTTGTACAGCACCGCAGATCTGGACAGTCATCTCCAGCGTCTGCTCTGTTTTATCGCTGAAGCCGACCAGCATCAGGAGCAGCCTGTCGGCGAGCGGGAGCTGTTTGTCCCCGGCGAGCGAGCCCGCATTCTGGAGCAGTGGAATGCCGCTCAGCTCGCCGGTCCTGTCAGCGACTATATCCACCTGCCGTTTGAAGCGCAGGCACGTCAACAGCCAGACGCGACAGCGTTGTCACTTAACGGTAAGACGCTCAGCTACGGTGAGCTGAACCACCGAGCCAACCAGCTGGCCTGGTGGCTACGCCAACAGGGTGTGGGGCCGGACAATCGGGTCGGTGTCGCGCTGGATCGCAGTCATGAGCTGGTTATCGCCCTGCTGGCAACCTTGAAAGCCGGGGGCGCTTACGTGCCGCTGGACCCGGATTATCCGGAGGATCGGCTGTCCTACATGATCGATGACAGCCAGCCTGCGATGCTGATCACCAGTCAGTCTGTCCGCGCCCGGGTCAGCCTCCTGTCTGCACAGTCCAGTGCGATCCAGCTGATTGAACTGGATGGCGAAACCACACCGTGGCGGCAATGCCCGACAGACAACATCAACCCAGGCGACATCGGACTGAAACCTCATCATCTGGCGTATGTTATCTACACCTCCGGCTCGACCGGTCAGCCCAAAGGGGTAATGAATGAGCACCGGGGCGTGGTCAACCGTCTGGCCTGGATGATTGAAGACTACGCCTTCGACGCACAAGACATCATTCTGCAAAAAACCCCCTTCAGTTTTGATGTCTCGGTGTGGGAGTTTTTCTGTCCGCTATGGGTCGGTGCAACCCTGCTGCTGGCTAAACCGGAAGGTCATAAAGACCCGTATTATCTGAGTACACTGATTGAACGGGCACGGGTGACCATCGCTCACTTTGTCCCGCCGATGTTGAGCCACTTTCTCAGCGTGCTGAACCCCGGCCAGTGCCCCAGTCTGCGAGTGATATTCTGTAGCGGGGAAGCCCTGCCTGCCGCCACCATCAGGCAAACGGGTAGATATTTGCCCCACACTGAACTGCACAACCTCTATGGGCCGACGGAAGCCGCCGTGGACGTCACCGGCTGGGCCTGCGCCTATGACACCGACAGCGTGCTGGTCTCCATCGGTCGGCCCAAAGCCAATGTCCGCATGTATATTCTCGACCCGCAGGGGCGCCCGGTTCCTGTCGGCGTGGTGGGTGAACTCCATATTGGCGGGGTTCAGGTGGCGCGCGGCTACCTGAACCGGCCAAAACTGAGTGCCGAACGTTTCATTCCCGACCCGTTTTCATCTACACCCGGCGCACGCCTGTATAAGACAGGTGATCTGGGGCGCTGGCACGCCGATGGCACCATTGACTATCTTGGCCGTAACGACTTTCAGGTCAAGATCCGCGGTTTTCGCATCGAACTGGGTGAAATTGAGTCCTGCGCACGCCACTGTGCCGGTGTTACTGACGTCATCGTCATGGCCCGAGCGGATCAACACCATCAGCCGCGGCTGATTGCCTGGTTTAGCGGTCATACCGGGGTAACCGAGCTGCATGCACATCTTGCCGCTCAGTTACCAGTTCACATGTTGCCGGGCGCGTATATTCACCTCGAGACTCTGCCGTTGACGCCAAATGGTAAGGTCGATCGCAAGGCCCTGCCGGAGCCCACAGAACACGATGTGGTGCGCACCGAATACGAAGTTCCACAGGGTGAGCGCGAACAGCTTTTGGCTGCTCTCTGGCAGGATCTGCTTGGCATCGACCACGTCGGTCGTCAGGATCATTTCTTCGCACTGGGCGGCCATTCCCTGCTGGCGATTACCTTGCTCGAACATTTGCGCCGGGCCGGTTATACGCTCTCTGTCAGTCAGTTGTTCAAACAGCCAACACTGGCCGCTCTCGCCACCATACTGACCGAGACCACCACGACCGACGCCGTACCGGCCAATCAGATCCCCCCGCATGCTGAACAGATCACCCCGGCCATGCTGCCGCTGGTGGCCTTGACGCAGGCGCAGATCGATGCGGTGGTAGCGACCGTGCCGGGCGGTGACCGTAATGTGCAGGATATCTACCCACTGGCACCGTTACAGACCGGTATTCTGTTCCACCATCTGCTGCAACCGGTAGGGGATGCCTATATCACCCGTTCCATCCTGAGCTTTAAGGAACAGGACGGTCTGGATAACTTTGTCTCGGCATTACAGGCAGTGATCCAGCGCCACGACATTCTGCGCACAGCGGTCGTCTGGGAAGGGCTCGACGAGGCCGTGCAGGTGGTCTGGCGCGAGACGCTGATGCCAGTGGAAACGCTGGTTATCCAGTCCGACGATGTCATCGCGGCGTTGCACCAAAAATTCGATCCGACGCGTCTATCCATGAACCTTGCTCAGGCACCGATGATCCAGGGGTATCAGGTCGCCGACCCGGCCAATAACCGCTGGCTGCTGTGCCTGTTGCACCACCATTTGTGCATGGACCACACCACGCTGGAGCTGCTGCTGGAAGAAGTGCAGGCGCACCTTGAAGGCAAGGCCGACCAGTTACCCACCCCGCTGCCGTTCCGGCAGTTTGTCGCTCTCGCCCGTCAGCAGACGGATGCGCAGGTACAGCAGGACTATTTCCGGGCACAACTCGGGGATATTGACGTGCCCTGTGCGCCGTTCGGGCTGTTCGATATTCAGGGTAACGGTCAGGATGTCGGGCGCATTGAAGAATGTCATTTACCGCTTGAAAGCGAACTGGCACAACGGCTGCGGATGCAGTCACAACACCGTGGCGTCACCGTAGCCAGCCTGTTCCATCTCGCCTGGGGTCGCGTGGTGCAGGCCACCACCGGGCAGGATAACGTCGTGTTCGGCACTGTGCTGTTCGGTCGTATGGCCGGTGGTGAAGGCGCTGATCGGGTGCTGGGCATGTTCCTGAATACCCTGCCGTTGCGCCTGTCGCTGGGACAGGTCAGTGTCGAACAGGCGCTGCGTCAGACGCACGACAGCCTGGCCGACCTGCTGAACGTCGAGCACGCCTCTCTGGCTGAAATTCAACAATACAGTGGCGTTGATGCCCAAAGCCCGCTGTTCACCAGCCTGCTCAACTACCGTTACGACGGCGGCAGTCAGCAACTGGACACGACGGAGCGGTCCGGCATCACGGGGATGCACATCCTGTTCAGTCAGGAGCGTACCCACTACCCGGTTAATATCTCGGTCAATGACCACCGCGGTGTGGGCTTCAGTCTGGATGTTCAGGTCGACCAACGCATTGGCGCAGAACGCACCGGTCAGATGATGCTGGCAGCGTTGGCAGAGCTGGCCGACGCGCTGGAGCAAACACCGGAACGGCGTGTACCGGCGCTGAATATCCTGCCGGATGCAGAACGCCAGCAGGTGCTGTACGGCTTTAATGACACCACGGCAGACTTCCCGGCGGATCAGTGCATCCATGAACGGTTTGAGCAGCAGGCCGTGCGCTCGCCGGATGCCATCGCCGTGGTCTTCGAAGGGCAGTCGCTGAGCTATCGCGAGCTAAATGAACAAGCCAACCAGCTGGCACACTGGCTGATTGAATTGGGTGTCAGACCGGATAATCGTGTGGCGATTGCACTGGAGCGCCGCCCTGAGCTTATCGTAGCTCTGCTGGCGACCCTGAAAGCCGGTGGGGCCTATGTGCCGATTGACCCGGGTTATACCTCACAACGATTAAGCGACATGCTGGCCGACAGTGCACCAGTGGCGCTGATTACCACCCGCACGGTACGCACTGCACTCATCACGCAGACCTCCGCTGACCTGACGGTTGTCGAACTGGACAATGACGCCCGGCCGTGGGCAACCTGCCCGACTGACAATATCGCACCGGCGACCCTCGGCCTGACACCGCGTCATCTGGCCTACATCATCTACACCTCCGGCTCCACCGGGCGACCCAAGGGTGTCATGATCGAACATCGCAGCCTGATGAACTACCTGTTCTGGAGCCTGCAAACCTACCCGGACACCGCCGGTGATCGCGTCCCGATGAACTCATCCATCGGTTTTGATGCCACCATTACCAGTGTATTTGTACCGATTCTGGTCGGTAAGACGCTGTATATCGTTGATAGTCAGGATGAAATCGCGTCGCTGTACCATGCGCTGGTGTCCGGCGAGCCGTTCAGCTTTATCAAGCTGACACCCTCCTATCTGGATGCATTAAGCCGTCTGCTGATCAGTGATCCAAACGGTGTCGACATCGCCACGCTGCCCGGTTTGCAGCAATTCATTCTCGGCGGGGAAGCCGTGCTGGAGCGCCATGTGAGTTTCTGGCGGCAGCATCGGCCCGATGTGCGCATCGTGAACGAATACGGCCCGACTGAGACTGTGGTCGGCTGTTGTATGCATACACTGGGCGATTTGTGCAGCACCGGTGCGGTGCCGATCGGCCGTCCGATCGCCAATACCCGGATGTATATTCTGGATGAACACCGTCAGCCGGTGCCAGTTGGGGTGGTGGGTGAAATCTATATCGGCGGGATGGGGGTGGCACGCGGCTACCTGAACCGCCCCGACCTGACAGCAGAGCGTTTTCTGGATGACCCGTTTGCTCACGAGCCGGGTGCACGGATGTACCGCGCTGGTGACCTCGCGCGCTGGAATGCTGACGGCACCCTTGACTACCTCGGCCGTAACGATTTTCAGGTCAAAATTCGCGGCTTTCGTATTGAGCCCGGCGAAGTTGAATCGGCGTTGCAGTCATGCGACGGGGTCAGTGACGCGGTGGTCGTCGCCCAACACACCGATACCGGCGATCACCGTCTGGTGGCCTATTACACGCTCTCGGATACATCCGTTTCAGAGGCATCCGTTTCCATTGAGGCACTGAAACAGCAGCTCGCGCGCCGTCTGCCTGATTTTATGGTGCCATCGGCCTATGTGCCGCTGGCTCAGATACCGCTGACCCGGCATGGCAAGGTGGACCGCAAGGCGCTGCCCGCGCCGGATGACAGCGCCTTTGTCCGTACTCACTACGAGGCACCGCAAACCGCAACCGAACAGGCGATTGCTACGATATGGCAAGAACTGCTGGGGATTGAACGCGTCGGTCGTCAGGATCACTTCTTCGAGCTCGGCGGCCACTCCCTGCTGGCGATTAAACTGATCGAACGCCTGCGCCGGGCGGGGTATACCCTCTCCGTCAGCGAGCTGTTCAGACAACCGACGCTGGCCGCACTGGCCACCACACTGACAGCCAGCACCACGGCCGACAGCGTACCGGCCAATCTGATCCCCCTGCATTGTGAACAGATCACCCCGGCCATGCTGCCGCTGGTTGCATTAACGCAGGCGCAGATCGATGCCGTGGTGGCGACCGTACCGGGCGGTGCCCGTAATGTGCAGGATATCTACCCGCTGGCACCACTCCAGACCGGCATTCTGTTCCACCATCTGCTGCAACCGGTGGGGGATGCCTATATCACCCGCTCCATCCTCAGCTTTGAGGAAAAGGACGGGCTGGATCATTTCATTGCCGCCTTGCAGGCCGTCATTCAGCGTCACGACATTCTGCGCACAGCGGTCGTCTGGGAAGGGCTGGACGAGGCCGTGCAGGTGGTCTGGCGCGAGGCACTGATGCCGGTGGAAACGCGGGTTATCCAATCCGACGATGTCGCCGACGCCCTGCAACAGCGTTTTACCCCGTCGCAGTTGCAGATGAACGTCGCGCAGGCACCGATGATCCAGAGTTATCAGGTCGCCGACCCGGTGAATAACCGCTGGCTGCTGTGCCTGCTGCACCACCATCTGTGCATGGACCACACCACGCTGGAGCTGTTGCTCGAAGAAGTGCAGGCACACCTTGAAGGCAAGGCCGACCAGTTACCGGCCCCGCTGCCATTCCGGCAGTTTGTCGCACTCGCCCGTCAGCAGACGGCTATACCTGCACAACAATCGGCACAGCAGGAGTATTTCCGCACACAGCTCGGGGATATTGACGAACCCTGCGCCCCGTTCGGGCTGCGGGATAGCCAGGGCGACGGTCAGCACATTGACGAACATCACCTGCCATTATCAGACAGATTAGGACAACGGCTGCGCACACTGTCACAACGGCACGGTGTCAGCGTAGCCAGCCTGTTCCATCTCGCCTGGGGACGCGTGGTGCAGGCCACCACCGGGCAGGACAATGTCGTATTCGGCACCGTGCTGTTTGGTCGTATGGCCGGTGGCGAAGGCGCGGACCGGGTGCTGGGCATGTTCCTGAACACCCTGCCGTTGCGCCTGTCGCTGGGACAGGTCAGTGTCGAACAGGCGCTGCGCCAGACGCACGACAACCTGGCAGGACTGCTGCGTTTTGAACACGCCTCGCTCGCTGAGGTCCAGCAATGCAGTGGAGTGGATGCCCAAAGTCCGCTGTTCACCAGCCTGCTCAATTACCGCTACGACGGCGGCAGTCAGCAACTGGATGCCACGCAGCGGTCTGGCATCAACGGTATGCACATTCTGTTCAGTCAGGAACGCTCCAATTACCCGGTCGATCTTTCGGTCAATGACCACGGCGGCAAACACTTTAGCCTTGATGTTCAGGTCGACCCGCGCATCGGTGCCGAACGGGTTAGTCAGATGCTACTGACGACGTTGAACGCGCTGATCGACTCGCTGGAACAGACCCCGACGCAGACAGTCAACACACTGCCGGTGCTGCCGGAGACGGAACGCCAGCAGGTGCTGTACGATTTCAATGCAACCCATACCGCATTCCCGTCAGGTCTGTGTGTTCATGAATTGTTTGAGCAGCAGGTCGAACAGCAACCGGATACCACGGCGGTGGTTTTCAACGAGCAGTCATTGAGTTACGGCGAACTGAACCGTCGAGCGAATCAACTGGCGCATCGGTTGGTTGAACGGGGTGTCCGGCCGGATAATCGCGTAGCGATTGCCCTGGAGCGCAGCCCTGAACTGATCGTAGCCCTGCTGGCAACATTAAAAGCGGGCGGAGCCTATGTGCCACTGGATATCACCTACCCGCCAGAGCGTTTAGGCTACATGCTGGACGACAGCGAACCGACGGCGCTGATCACGACATCCGCCTTGCGCGCACAGCTGACCTGCCTGTCTGCCGACACGGCGACACCACATGCCGTGATTGAACTGGAGCAGGAGTCGCCGCGTCAGACTGTCCATCCGACCGATAATATCCCCCCGGCGCGACTGGGTCTGACACCGGCGCATCTGGCCTATGTGATTTATACCTCCGGCTCTACCGGAAAACCGAAAGGTGTGATGATCGAACATCGTCATGTCGCGCATCTGGCGATGTCTCAGGCGCAGTACTGCGCGCTGACCCGGCACGACCGCGTGGTTCAGTTTGCCAATATCGGCTTTGACTATTCCGTGGCCGATATTTTCGGTTCGCTATGCTGCGGTGCCACGCTGGTGCTGCGCACCGATGACTGGATAAGCAGCGTGGAGGCCTTCTGGCAATACTGCCGCGCGTACCGCATTACCTACGCGGATATCCCCACCCAGTTCTGGAAACAACTGTGTCACGCCGGATTGGCGCTACCTGAAACACTGCGAATTGTCTGCACCGGTGGTGAAGCCGCACCGGAAGCGGCGGTACAGAGCTGGTTTGAGAATTACCCTGAGGGCCCGGCGCTGCTCAACTTCTACGGCCCGACTGAAGCAACGGTGAATACGACCGCCCTGCGCTTTCAACCGCAGGATACGGCGGCGATTTCCATCGGTCGGCCGCTGGCCAATATGGCAATCTACATTCTTGACGCAGCCGGACAACCGGTACCGGTCGGTGTGGAAGGGGAACTCTATATCGGCGGCGTGCAAGTGGCGCGAGGCTACCTGAACAAGCCGGAATTGAGTGCCGAACGCTTCCTGGACGACCCGTTCGCAACCGAGCCGAACGCACGCATGTACCGCACCGGCGATCTGGGCTGCTGGTATGCCGATGGTCGCATCGATTATCTGGGTCGTAACGATGATCAGGTCAAGATCCGCGGTTTCCGGGTCGAACTCGGTGAAATAGAAACCTGCCTGCGGGCGGACGCTGGTGTAAGCGACACCGTGGTCATGATCCGCCGCAGCGCTCAAGGTGAACAGCGTCTGATCGCCTGGTATGTCGGTAACGCTACTGCTGAAACACTGCGTGCGCATGTAACGGCGCACCTGCCTGCTTATATGGTGCCGTCGGCCTATGTGCAGCTCAGCGCACTGCCGCTCACACCCAACGGCAAGGTCGATCGCAAAGCCTTACCCGCCCCGGATGACAACGCCTTTGCCCGCACCGACTTCGAGGCACCGCAAACCGCAACCGAACAGGCGATTGCCACGATATGGCAAGAGCTGCTGGGGATTGAACGTATCGGGCGTCAGGATCATTTCTTCGAGCTCGGTGGTCATTCCCTGCTGGCGATTAAACTGATTGAACGCCTGCGCCGGGCGGGGTATACACTTTCCGTCAGTGAACTGTTCAGACAGCCGACACTGGCCGCACTGGCGACTACGTTGACCGCCACCACCACGACCGACGCCGTACCCGCCAATCAGATCCCCCTGCATTGTGAACAGATCACCCCGGCCATGCTGCCGCTGGTTGCATTAACGCAGGCGCAGATCGATGCTGTGGTGGCAACCGTGCCGGGGGGCGTGCGCAATGTGCAGGACATCTACCCGCTGGCACCACTCCAGACCGGTATTCTGTTTCACCATCTGCTGACCCCTGTCGGCGATGCCTATATTTCTCCGCTGATGTTGAGTTTCAGCGATGAAAACCGACTGACCGAATTCCTCAACGCCTTGCAGGCGGTGATCCAGCGCCACGACATTCTGCGCACGGCGATTGTCTGGGAAGGGCTGGATGAAGCCGTTCAGGTGGTCTGGCGCGAGGCTGTGATGCCGGTGGAAACCCTGGTGCTCACCTCCGACGATGTCATCGGCGCGCTACACCAAAAATTCGATCCAACCCGGTTATCCATGAACATTGCTCAGGCACCGATGATTCAAGCCTGGCAGGCTGCCGACCCGACGAATAACCGCTGGCTGCTGTGCCTGCTGCATCACCATCTGTGCATGGACCACACCACGCTGGAGCTGCTGCTCGAAGAGGTGCAGGCGCACCTGCAGGGCCGTGCCGACCAACTGCCTGCCCCGCTGCCGTTCCGGCAGTTTGTCGCTCTCGCCCGTCAGCAGACCGATGCGCAGGCACAGCAGGACTATTTCCGGGCACAACTCGGGGATATTGACGCGCCCTGCGCCCCGTTCGGGCTGCTCGATGTTCAGGGCAGCGGCCAACACATCGACGAACACCATCTGCCGCTGTCAGACACCCTGGGGCAACGGCTGCGGGCACTGTCACAACAGCGCGGTATCAGCGTCACCAGCCTGTTCCATCTCGCCTGGGGTCGCGTGGTGCAGGCCACTACCGGGCAGGACAACGTCGTGTTCGGCACCGTGCTGTTTGGTCGTATGGCCGGTGGTGAAGGCGCTGACCGGGTACTGGGCATGTTCCTGAACACCCTGCCGTTGCGCCTGTCGCTGGGGCAGGTCAGTGTTGAACAGGCACTGCGCCAGACGCACGACAGTCTGGCCGGGCTGCTGGCTCATGAGCACGCCTCGCTGGCCGACGTCCAGCAATACAGCGGCGTTGACGCTCAGAGCCCGCTGTTCACCAGCCTGCTCAACTACCGCTATAACGGCGGCAGCGAGCAGACGGCGGTACAAACAGAACTGGATGGCATCGAGGTGTTGTTCAGTCAGGAGCGCACCAACTACCCGGTCAACGTATCGGTGAACGATCAGGGTGCGGCGGGCTTCAGTCTGGATATTCAGGTCGCCATGGGTATTGGTGCAGCGCGTGTCGGCGAAATGATGCTGCTCACCCTGACGGCACTGGCTGACGCGCTGGCGCATACACCGGCACAACCGGTGCATGCCCTGACGGTGCTGCCGGACGCCGAACGCCAGCAGGTGCTGCATGACTTTAATGACACCGCAGCAGACTTCCCGGCGGATCTCTGCATTCATCAGTTATTTGAACAGCAGGCAGCCCGACAGCCAGATGCCGTTGCCGTAGTCTTTGACGGCGAATCGCTGAGCTATGGCGAACTGAATGAACAAGCCAACCAACTGGCACACTGGCTGATTGAACAGGGTGTCAGGCCGGATCAGCGGGTGGCGATTGCCCTGGAGCGCAGTGTCGACCTGGTGGTGGCGCTGCTGGCCACCCTGAAAGCCGGTGGGGCTTACGTCCCGCTCGATCCGGGCTACCCGACAGCGCGTCTGCAGTACATGCTGGCCGACAGTGCACCGGTAGCGTTGCTCACCACCGCCGCGCTGCGCTCAACACTCTCCACTGACTGCCCGGTGATTGAACTGGATAACCCGACACCACCGTGGGCCTCGTGCTCTGCTGATAATATCGCCCCGGTGACGCTCGGCCTGACGTCGCATCATCTCGCTTATGTCATCTATACCTCCGGCTCCACCGGGCAACCCAAGGGCGTGCTGGTCGGGCACGACAGCGTGGTCAACCTCTGGGCCGGACTGGAGCAGGCGGTGTACGGGTCAGCCGACCTGCAACGCGTCAGCCTCAATGCCTCACCGTCCTTTGATGCCTCCGTGCAGCAACTGGTGCAGTTGGCCTCGGGCCGCTCGCTGGTGATGGTGCCCGAGGCGATACGCCAGAACGGTGAACAGCTGCGCGAGTGGATGACGCAGCAGGCGCTGGCGGTCTTTGACTGCACACCGTCACAGCTGGCGCTGCTGATGGCCGCCGGGCCGTTACCACCGTCACTGCGTACGGTCCTGCTCGGCGGCGAAGCCATCGGTACCGCGCAGTGGCAGGTGCTGGCCTCGCTGGACGGCATCACATTCCATAACGTCTACGGCCCGACCGAATGTACCGTGGACAGTACCCATACGCGTATTACCGGGCAAATGGCCCGGCCGCATATCGGCCGCCCTATGGTCAACCGCCGGGTTTACCTGCTGGACGCTGACCGCCAGCCGGTGCCGGTCGGGGTGACCGGTGAAATCTATATCGGGGGTGTCGGTGTAGCACGTGGTTACCTGAACCGCCCCGAGCTCACCGCCGAACGCTTCCTGACAGATCCGTTCTCAACCGAGCCGAATGCGCGGATGTATCGCACCGGTGATATGGGTCGCTGGCTGGCCGACGGCAGCATTGAGTATCTGGGTCGTAATGATTTTCAGGTCAAAATCCGCGGTTTTCGTATTGAACCCGGTGAGGTTGAATCGGTGTTGCAGGACTGCGCCGGTGTGCGCGAAGCGGTGGTGGTAGCACAGCGCACCGCAACGGGTGATCAGCGACTGGTGGCCTATTACACCAGCAATGACAGTGAAGTCACGACGGACGAACTGAAATCGCAGCTGACACAGCGCCTGCCTGCGCATATGGTGCCGTCGGCGTATGTGCGGCTGATACAGATCCCGCTGACACCCAACGGCAAGGTGGACCGCAAGGCGCTGCCTGCCCCGGATGACAGTGCCTTTGTCCGCCACAGCTACGAAGCCCCGCGGGGCGAGACCGAGCAGGCGATTGCCACGATATGGCAGGACCTGCTGGGGATTGAACGCGTCGGTCGGCAGGATCACTTCTTCGAACTCGGCGGCCATTCCCTGCTGGCGGTGCGGCTGGTCTCCCATATCCGCTCCACACTCCACCGTGAACTGCCGCTGACGCAGCTGTTTGCCCACCCGACGCTGCAGGCACTGGCCGCGGTACTGCAGGAGGCGGCCCCACAGACCCTGTCGGCTATCACACCGCTGCCCGATGACGTCACCCCGCCGCTGTCACTGGCCCAGCAGCGCCTCTGGCTCCTGACCCAGCTCGACCCAGCGGCCAGCGCCGCCTATGTGATCCAGGGCGCGGTGCAGTTGCAGGGGGCGCTTAACGTCTCCGCACTGACCCGGGCGCTGGACCGCATCATGGCCCGTCATGCCCCCCTGCGCACCCGCGTTGAGCCGGTAGAGGGCGATGCGGTTCAGGTCATCGCGCCCGCCGGTCGGCGCCCGTTCCCGTTAGAACAAATAGCCGTGGCACCCGGCGACGACCTGCCGCCATTCACCCCGGTGTTTGACCTGCGCACCGGCCCGCTGGTGCAGGGGCAACTGCTTTGTGTGGATGCACAGACCCACCTGTTGCAGATTGCCCTGCACCACCTCATTGCCGATGGCTGGTCGGTCAGCCTGTTTATCAGCGAGCTCAGTACGCTGTATGCCGCGTTTAACGCCGGTCAGCCCGACCCGCTGCCGCCCCTGCGCATCCGTTATGGCGACTATGCCGACTGGCAGCGCCAGCACCTGCAGGGCGAGGTCCTGCAGCGTCAGCAACAGTACTGGGTCAGCCACCTTCGCGGCGCGCCGGACTGCCTGACCCTGCCCGCCGACCACCCGCGCCCGCCGACACAGCGTTACGACGGTGCCACCCTGACCTTCACACTGGAGCGCGACCTGACCAACGCCCTGCACGCGCTGGGCCGTCGTCACAACAGCACGCTGTTTATGACCCTGCTGGCAGGCTGGGCCGCCCTGCTGGGCCGCCTCGCCGGGCAGGACGATATCGTTATCGGCACCCCGGTTGCCGGGCGTACCCGCACCGAGCTGGAAGGACTGATTGGCATGTTCGTCAATACCCAGCCGCTGCGCATCGATTTGTCCGGACAGGTCGACACCGCCACCCTGCTGGCCCGGGTCAGGGAGACCGTGATTGCCGCGCAGGCCCATCAGGACCTGCCGTTCGAGCAGATTGTCGAAGCCGTCGCCCCCGTCCGCAGTCTGGCGCACAGCCCGCTCTTCCAGGTGACATTCGGTGTCCAGAACACCCCGTCCGCCACGCTGGCGCTGGACGGACTGACGCTGACGCCGCTGACACCGGACAGCGACACCGCCCAGTTTGACCTGAGTCTGGACATCACGGAAAGCGACACCGGCCTGAGCGGCCAGTTGAACTACGCCACGGCGCTGTTTGAAGCACACACCATCCGGCGTTTCCTGACCTACTGGCAGACGCTGCTGCGCGGTATGGTGGCCGACAGCCAGCAGCCGGTGGCGCAGATTGCGCTGCTGGCCGACGCCGAACGCCAGCAGGTGCTACACAGCTTTAATGACACCGCAGCAGACTTCCCGGCGGATCTCTGCATTCATCAGTTATTTGAACAGCAGGCCGCCCGGCAGCCAGATGCCGTTGCCGTGGTCTTCGACAACGAATCGCTGAGCTATGGCGAGTTGAACCGCTGTTCGAATCAGCTGGCGCACTGGCTGACAGAGGCTGGCGTCAGACCGGATGAGCGGGTGGCGATTGCCCTGGAGCGCAGCGTCGATCTGGTGGTGGCGCTGCTGGCCACCCTGAAAGCCGGTGGGGCTTATGTCCCGCTCGATCCGGGCTACCCGACAGCGCGTCTGCAGTACATGCTGGCCGACAGTGAGCCCGTCGTGTTGATAACGACGGCTGCGCTAAACAACCGGATGGCTGCCGACTGCCCGGTGATTGAACTGGATAACCCGACGCCACCGTGGGCCTCGTGCTCTGCTGATAATATCCCCCCGGCAACACGCGGCCTGATGTCGCATCATCTGGCTTATGTCATCTATACCTCCGGCTCTACCGGGCAACCCAAGGGCGTGATGAACGAGCATCGGGGCGTTAACAACCGGCTGCACTGGATGATTAACGATTACAACCTGACGTCTGACGATGTGGTGTTGCAAAAAACGCCGTACAGTTTTGATGTCTCGGTCTGGGAATTTTTCGCGCCGTTATGGGTGGGAGCGACACTGGTACTGGCACGGCCGGAGGGCCACAAGGATCCGTACTATCTGTGCACGCTGATCGAGCAGACCGGCGTCACCGTCATGCACTTCGTTCCACCGATGTTGCAAAGTTTTGTCGCCGTGCTGATGCCGGGGCAATGTGCCAACCTGCGTCTGATTTTCTGTAGCGGTGAAGCCCTGCCTGCAACCACCGTACAGCGAACCTATGAGCGTCTGCCACACATCGCATTGCACAACCTGTATGGCCCGACTGAAGCGGCAGTGGATGTCACCGGCTGGGCCTGCCCGGCCGACCTCAAGACCATGCGGATCGGTTATCCGAAAGCCAACAACCGGATATACATTCTGGACGCAGGCGGCCAACCGGTGCCAGTCGGTGTTGTCGGTGAGCTATATATAGGCGGTGTACAGGTGGCGCGCGGCTACCTGAACCGCCCCGATCTGACTGCCGAACGTTTTCTGGCGGATCCGTTCTCAACCGAGCCGACCGCACGCCTGTACCGCACCGGAGATTTAAGCCGCTGGCTGGCTGACGGGACCATTGAATATCTGGGCCGTAACGACTTTCAGGTCAAGATCCGCGGCTTGCGAGTCGAACCCGGTGAAATCGCTTCCGCACTGCTGGCGTGTACTGGTGTCGCTGACGCCGTGGTGACGATTCGTTCCAACCAGCAACTGGTGGCCTATTACACCGTCGCCGATGAGGTGCTCACCGTTGAGGGTTTGAAGCAGCAGTTGGCCCAGCGTCTGCCGGCACATATGATACCTGCGGCCTATGTAATGCTGGCTCAGATCCCGCTGACACCCAACGGCAAGGTGGATCGCAACGCCTTACCAGCCCCGGACGACAACGCCTTTGTCCGCTCCGACTATGAGGCACCGCAGGGCCAGACAGAGCAGATACTCGCTCAGGTCTGGCAAGACCTGCTGGGGATTGAGCGCGTCGGGCGGCAGGATCACTTCTTCGCGCTCGGCGGCCATTCGCTGCTGGTGGTGCGTCTGATTGCCGCACTGCAGAGTCAGGGCCTGAATGTCCCGGTGCGGGCGGTATTTGAACACACTAGTCTGGCGGAGCTTGCCACGACGATTGGACGTTTTGAACAGACAGCGGTGCCGGAAAACCGGATCACCACCGACAGTCAGCACATTACACCGGCCATGCTGCCGTTACTTGAACTGACTCAAGAGGACATTGATAGGATTGTGTCCAGCGTTCCCGGTGGCGTCCGCCAGATTCAGGATATCTACCCGCTGACTCCGTTACAGGAAGGCGTGTTGTATCACTACCTCCGAACAGAGTCGCATGATCCTTACCTGAACAGTTCACTGCTGGCATTTGCCACACGACAGCAACTGAAAGCGTTTATCACCTCGCTGAACCGCGTGATTGCCCGTCACGATATTCTGCGCACCGCCGTGCGCTGGGAAGGCTTGCCGCAACCGGTACAGGTGGTGTTACGTCGTGCCGAACTGACGGCAACGCCGGTGAACCTGAATCCGGCAGCGGGCGACGCCGCCGATCAGCTGTTCGGCATGAAACCGGGGCGTCTGGATCTGCGTCAGGCACCGCTGTTCAACCTGCTGATGGCAAGCGATGAGACCCATGACCGCTGGCTGCTATGCCTGCAACATCATCACCTGTGTCTGGATCACACCACGCTAGATATTCTGCTTAGCGAAATACACGCGGACGAGCGCGGTGAACTGGAGCAACTGCCAGCATCGATCCCTTTCCGTCATCACGTCGCACAGGTACTCGCCAGAGCCGCCACCACTGACGATAACGCGTTTTTCCACCAGCAACTGGCGGATGTGGAAGAACCCACCTTGCCCGGCGGCCTGACCGAACTGGTCGATATGGATGAAGCCATCCTGCCGCTGCCGGACACACTGGCCGGGCGCATTCGTCGGCAGGCGCAACATGAGGGCATCAGTGCCGCCAGTCTGTTCCATCTGGCCTGGGGCCACGTTATCGGTGCGCTGTCCGGTCGTGATGATGTGGTCTTCGGCACCGTGCTGCTGGGTCGCCTGCAAGACGGTAGCGAGCAGGCGCTGGGATTGTTTATTAACACCCTGCCGCTGCGACTGACGCTGGCCGATGTCACTGTCCGGGCCGCACTTGAGCAGACGCACCGCCGTCTGACCGACCTGCTGGCCCATGAACACGCCTCGCTGGCTCTGGCGCAGCAATGCAGTGGCGTTGCCGCCTCGCAACCCCTGTTCAGCGCGTTGCTGAACTATCGCCATGATGTCACGCAGGCAAACGACAGCGTTGCCGAAGACCCGTGGCACGGCATCACACTCCTGAAAGCGGAAGAACGCACCAATTACCCGCTTACGCTGTCCGTGGATGATGCGCTTAACGCCGGTTTCTCACTCAAGGTTCAGGCCGATCGCCGCCTGGGCGGTGAACGGATTGGACAAATGATGCAGCACGTGCTGACGCAACTGATCGATGCGCTGGAGCGGTCACCTGAACAGCCATTGTACCGGTTGTCCGTTCTGCCGGACGCTGAACGGCATCAGGTGCTAACGGGGTTCAATCGCACTCAAACGGCTTACCCGACCGGGATCTGTGTTCATGAACGTATCGAGCAGCAGGCGGCACAGCATCCGGAACGGATTGCGCTGGTCTTTGCAGACCAGTCGCTAAGCTATGGCGAACTGAACCGTCGCGCCAACCAACTGGCGCACCATCTGCGTGGGCTGGGTATCGGTGCCGATGATCGGGTGGCTATCTGTACTGAGCGCCACCCGGAGATGATCGTCTGTGTGCTGGCCACACTGAAAGCCGGGGCCGCTTGTGTGCCGCTGGACCCAGAATACCCCTCCGCACGTCTGGCATTTATGCTCAAAGACAGCGCCCCCGGCGTTATTCTGGTCGATCAGCTCGGACAGGCGGTGTTAGACAACCTGACCGGTACAGCAACAGTGCTGCATCTGACACGGGATGCCGAACGCTGGGCAACACACCACAGCGACAACCCGTCTCGCAACGAAATCGGCCTGACACCGGATAATCTGGCCTATGTCATCTACACCTCCGGTTCTACCGGGCAGCCCAAGGGGGTGGCGATGCCGCATGCGCCGCTGGTCAATCTGCTGCACTGGCAGGCCAGAGAGCAGGCAGCCATGACCACACTGCAATTTGCCTCCTTCGGTTTTGATGTCGCGTTTCAGGAAATCCTCAGCGCCCTGACCGGCGGCGGCAAACTGGTGATGATCGCCAGTGAAGATCGCTTACAAATGGACCGGCTGCTGGACGTTATCGATAAGCAATCCATCGAGCGCGTCTTTTTACCGGTCGCCGCGTTGCAGACACTGGCCGTGACCTGCGCACAAACTCAGCAGGGATTGCCGGTAAAAGAAATCATCACCGCTGGCGAACGGCTGCTGATAAGCAATGAAATCCGCGCCCTGTGCCAACGCTCCGGCCCAATCCGCCTGCACAACCAATACGGCCCGGCAGAAACCCACGTGGTGACGGAGTATCAATGTTCCGGCAACGCTGCTGACTGGCCGCGCCTGCCGCCGATTGGCTACCCGATAGACAATAGCCGCCTCTACATTCTGGATGCGCATCAGCAGCCGGTGCCGCAGGGTATTGCCGGTGAAATCTATATCGGGGGTGTCGGTGTGGCACGTGGTTACCTGAACCGCCCCGACCTCACCGCCGAACGCTTCCTGACAGATCCGTTCTCAACCGAGCCGAATGCGCGGATGTATCGCACCGGTGATATGGGTCGCTGGCTGGCCGACGGCAGCATTGAGTATCTGGGTCGTAATGATTTTCAGGTCAAAATCCGCGGTTTTCGTATTGAACCCGGTGAGGTTGAATCGGTGTTGCAGGACTGCGCCGGTGTGCGCGAAGCGGTGGTGGTAGCACAGCGCACCGCAACGGGTGATCACCGACTGGTGGCCTATTACACCCTGTCGAATGAAGCACTCACCGTTGAGGCACTGAAACAGGAACTGGCGCAGCGTCTGCCGGGCTATATGGTGCCATCAGCATACGTGCGGCTGATACAGATCCCGCTGACACCCAACGGCAAGGTGGACCGCAAGGCGCTGCCTGCCCCGGATGACAGTGCCTTTGTCCGCCACAGCTACGAAGCCCCGCAGGGCGAGACCGAGCAGGCGATTGCCACGATATGGCAGGACCTGCTGGGCATTGAACGCGTCGGTCGGCAGGATCACTTCTTCGAACTCGGCGGCCATTCCCTGCTGGCGGTGCGGCTGGTCTCCCATATCCGCTCCGCACTCCACCGTGAACTGCCGCTGACGCAGCTGTTTGCCCACCCGACGCTGCAGGCACTGGCCGCGGTACTGCAGGAGGCAGCCCCACAGACCCTGTCGGCTATCACACCGCTGCCCGATGACGTGACGCCACCCCTCTCTCTGGCCCAGCAGCGCCTCTGGCTCCTGACCCAACTCGACCCAGCGGCCAGCGCCGCCTATGTGATCCAGGGCGCGGTGCAGTTGCAGGGGGCGCTTAACGTCTCCGCACTGACCCGGGCGCTGGACCGCATCATGGCCCGTCATGCGCCCTTGCGCACCCGCGTTGAGCCGGTAGAGGGCGATGCGGTTCAGGTCATCGCGCCCGCCGGTCGGTGCCCGTTCCCGTTAGAACAAATAGCCGTGGCACCCGGCGACGACCTGCCGCCATTCACCCCGGTGTTTGACCTGCGCACCGGCCCGCTGGTGCAGGGGCAACTGCTTTGTGTGGATGCACAGACCCACCTGTTGCAGATTGCCCTGCACCACCTCATTGCCGATGGCTGGTCGGTCAGCCTGTTTATAAGCGAGCTCAGTACGCTGTACGCCGCCTTTAACGCCGGTCAGCCCGACCCGCTGCCGCCCCTGCGCATCCGTTATGGCGACTATGCCGACTGGCAGCGCCAGCACCTGCAGGGCGAGGTCCTGCAGCGTCAGCAACAGTACTGGGTCAGCCACCTTCGCGGCGCGCCGGACCGCCTGACCCTGCCCGCCGACCACCCGCGCCCGCCGACACAGCGTTACGACGGTGCCACCCTGACCTTCACACTGGAGCGCGACCTGACCAACGCCCTGCACGCGCTGGGCCGTCGTCACAACAGCACGCTGTTTATGACCCTGCTGGCAGGCTGGGCCGCCCTGCTGGGCCGCCTCGCCGGGCAGGACGATATCGTTATCGGCACCCCGGTTGCCGGGCGTACCCGCACCGAGCTGGAAGGACTGATTGGCATGTTCGTCAATACCCAGCCGCTGCGCATCGATTTGTCCGGACAGGTCGACACCGCCACCCTGCTGGCCCGGGTCAGGGAGACCGTGATTGCCGCACAGGTCCATCAGGACCTGCCGTTCGAGCAGATTGTCGAAGCCATCGCCCCCGTCCGCAGTCTGGCGCACAGCCCGCTCTTCCAGGTGACATTCGGTGTCCAGAACACCCCGTCCGCCACGCTGGCGCTGGACGGACTGACGCTGACGCCGCTGACACCGGACAGCGACACCGCCCAGTTTGACCTGAGTCTGGACATCACGGAAAGCGACACCGGCCTGAGCGGCCAGTTGAACTACGCCACGGCGCTGTTTGAAGCACACACCATCCGGCGTTTCCTGACCTACTGGCAGACGCTGCTGCGTGCCATGGTGGCCGACAGCGCCCGGCCGGTGGCGCAGATAGCGCTGCTGCCGGACGCCGAACGCCAGCAGGTGCTGTACGACTTCAATGAGACAGAAACCCGCTTCCCGGCAGATAGCTGCATCCACGAGTTGTTTGAACAGCAGGCCGCCCGGCAACCAGATGCCGTTGCCGTAGTCTTTGACGGCGAATCGCTGAGCTATGGCGAGTTGAACCGCTGTTCGAATCAGCTGGCGCACTGGCTGATTAAACAGGGCGTCAGGCCGGATGAGCGGGTGGCGATTGCCCTGGAGCGCAGTGTCGACCTGGTGGTGGCGCTGCTGGCGACGCTAAAAGCCGGTGGCGCCTATGTCCCGCTCGACCCGGCCTACCCGACAGCGCGTCTGCAGTACATGCTGGCCGACAGTGCACCGGTAGCGTTGCTCACCACCGCCGCGCTGCGCTCAACACTCTCCACTGACTGCCCGGTGATTGAACTGGATAACCCGACACCACCGTGGGCCTCGTGCTCTGCTGATAATATCCCCCCGGCAACACGCGGCCTGACGTCGCATCATCTCGCTTATGTCATCTATACCTCCGGCTCCACCGGGCAACCCAAGGGCGTGCTGGTCGGGCACGACAGCGTGGTCAACCTCTGGGCCGGACTGGAGCAGGCGGTGTACGGGTCAGCCGACCTGCAACGCGTCAGCCTCAATGCCTCACCGTCCTTTGATGCCTCCGTGCAGCAACTGGTGCAGTTGGCCTCGGGCCGCACGCTGGTGATGGTGCCCGACGCAATACGCCAGAACGGTGAACAGCTGCGCGAGTGGATGACGCAGCAGGCGCTGGACGTCTTTGACTGCACACCGTCACAGCTGGCGCTGCTGATGGCCGCCGGGCCGTTACCACCGTCACTGCGTACGGTCCTGCTCGGCGGCGAAGCCATCGGTGCCGCGCAGTGGCAGGTGCTGGCCTCGCTGGACGGCATCACATTCCATAACGTCTACGGCCCGACCGAATGTACCGTGGACAGTACCCATACGCGTATTACCGGGCAAATGGCCCGGCCGCATATCGGCCGCCCTATGGCCAACCGCCGGGTTTACCTGCTGGACGCTGACCGCCAGCCGGTGCCGGTCGGGGTGACCGGTGAAATCTATATCGGGGGTGTCGGTGTAGCACGTGGTTACCTGAACCGCCCCGACCTCACCGCAGAACGCTTCCTGACAGATCCGTTCTCAACCGGGCCGAATGCGCGGATGTATCGCACCGGCGATCTGGGTCGCTGGAATGCCGACGGCACCATTGACTACCTCGGCCGTAATGACTTCCAGGTCAAGATCCGTGGCTTCCGTATTGAACCCGGCGAGGTTGAGTCGGCAGTGCAGGGCTGCACCGGTGTACGCGAGGCGGTGGTGGTGGCACAGCGCACCGCAACCGGCGATCAGCGACTGGTGGCCTATTACACCAGCAATGACAGTGAAGTCACGACGGACGAACTGAAATCGCAACTGACACAGCGCCTGCCTGCGCATATGGTGCCGTCGGCGTATGTGCGGCTGGCGCAGATCCCGCTGACACCCAACGGCAAGGTGGACCGCAAGGCGCTGCCTGCCCCGGATGACAGTGCCTTTGTCCGCCACCGCTACGAAGCCCCGCAGGGCGAGACCGAGCAGGCGATTGCCACGATATGGCAGGACCTGCTGGGCATTGAACGCGTCGGTCGGCAGGATCACTTCTTCGAACTCGGTGGTCATTCCCTGCTGGCGATTAAACTGATTGAACGCTTACGGCAGGCGGGGTATACGCTCTCCGTCAGCGACCTGTTCAGACAGCCGACGCTGGCCACACTGGCAGCTACGCTGACGGGCAGTGACACCGCCATGACAGTACCGGCCAACCGGATCCATGCCGACAGCACCCACATCACTCCGGCTATGCTGCCGCTAGTCGAACTGACGCAGGCGCAGATCGATGCGGTGGTAGCGACCGTGCCGGGCGGTGCCCGCAATGTGCAGGATATCTACCCGCTGGCGCCGTTGCAGAGCGGTATTCTGTTCCACCATCTGCTACAACCGGTGGGGGATGCGTATATCACCCGCTCCATCCTGAGTTTTGAGAAACAAACCGGGCTGGATAAGTTTATTTCTGCCTTGCAGGCGGTAATCCAGCGTCACGACATTCTGCGAACGGCGATTGTCTGGGAAGGGCTGGACGAGGCCGTGCAGGTAGTCTGGCGCGAGGCCGTGATGCCGGTGGAAACGCTGGTTATCGAGTCCGACGATGTCGCCGACGCCCTGCAGCAGCGCTTTACCCCGGCGCAGTTGCAGATGAACATCACTCAGGCACCGATGATTCAAGCCTGGCAGGCTGCCGACCCGGCGAATAACCGCTGGCTGCTGTGCCTGCTGCACCACCATCTGTGCATGGACCACACCACGCTGGAGCTGCTGCTCGAAGAGGTGCAGGCGCACCTTGAAGGCAAGGCCGACCAGCTACCCGCCCCGTTGCCGTTCCGGCAGTTTGTCGCTCTCGCCCGTCAGCAGACCGATGCGCAGGCACAGCAGGACTATTTCCGGGCACAACTCGGGGATATTGACGCGCCCTGCGCCCCGTTCGGGCTGCTCGATGTTCAGGGCAGCGGCCAACACATCGACGAACACCATCTGCCGCTGTCAGACTCCCTGGGGCAACGGCTGCGGACACTGTCACAGCAGCGAGGTATCAGCGTCACCAGCCTGTTCCATCTCGCCTGGGGTCGCGTGGTGCAGGCCACTACCGGGCAGGACAACGTCGTGTTCGGCACCGTGCTGTTTGGTCGTATGGCCGGTGGTGAAGGCGCTGACCGGGTACTGGGCATGTTCCTGAACACCCTGCCGTTGCGTCTGTCGCTGGCTCAGGTCAGTGTTGAACAGGCACTGCGCCAGACGCACGACAGTCTGGCCGGGCTGCTGGCTCATGAGCACGCCTCGCTGGCCGACGTCCAGCAATACAGCGGCGTTGACGCTCAGAGCCCGCTGTTCACCAGCCTGCTCAACTACCGCTATAACGGCGGCAGCGAGCAGACGGCGGTACAAACAGAACTGGATGGCATCGAGGTGTTGTTCAGTCAGGAGCGCACCAACTACCCGGTCAACGTATCGGTGAACGATCAGGGTGCGGCGGGCTTCAGTCTGGATATTCAGGTCGCCATGGGTATTGGTGCAGCGCGTGTCGGCGAAATGATGCTGCTCACCCTGACGGCACTGGCCGACGCGCTGGCGCATGCACCGGCACAACCGGTGCATGCCCTGACGGTGCTGCCGGACGCCGAACGCCAGCAGGTGCTGCATGACTTTAATGACACGGCGGCAGACTTCCCGGCGGATAGCTGCATCCATCAATTGGTTGAACAGCAGGCCACACGCCAGCCGGACGCCGTCGCCGTGGCCTTCGACGGTCAGTCACTGCGCTATGGCGAGTTAAACCGCCGGGCGAATCAGCTGGCGCACTGGCTGATTGAACAGGGTGTCAGGCCGGATAACCGGGTGGCGATTGCCCTGGAGCGCAGTGTCGACCTGGTAGTGGCGCTGCTGGCCACCCTGAAAGCCGGTGGGGCCTATGTCCCGCTCGACCCAGCCTACCCGCCAGAGCGCCAGCAGTACATGCTGGCCGACAGCGCACCGGTGGTGCTGATCACCACTACCGTGCTGAATAGCCAGATAGCAGCCGACTGCCCGGTAATTGCGCTGGATACCCCGGAACAACCGTGGGCCACCTGCCCGGCCGACAACATCAGCCCGGCGGCGGTGGGCCTGACGCCCTGTCATCTGGCCTATGTGATTTACACCTCCGGCTCCACCGGGCAGCCCAAAGGGGTGCTGGTCGAGCACCGGGGCCTATGTAATCTGTCGCAGGCGCAAATTCGTCTGTTTAACGCAGGGGCAGGCAGCCGTGTACTCCAGTTCAGCTCCCTCAGTTTCGATGCCAGCCTGTTCGATATCGTGATGGCATTGTGCTCTGGGGCAGCGCTGTACCTGCCGCGGGGCCGACTGCTGGGTGAGACGTTGACGCAGTTTATGCAGCAACAGCGTATCAGTCATGCCACATTGCCACCGGCGGCACTCTCCAGCCTCAACCCGGCACAGGCGCTGCCGGATCTGGCCGTGCTGGTGACCGCCGGGGACGCCATCAGCCGTGAAGCGATTGCACCCTGGTGTGCTGGCCGGGCGGTCTACAACGCCTATGGCCCGACCGAAGCCACCATCTGGGCCAGCACCTTTGCCCTGCATCAGCCTTATGCCGGTCAGCCACCGATCGGCTACCCGGTTGAAAACACCAAAATCTATCTGCTGGACGGTCACGGTCAGTTGGTCCCCGTCGGTGTCACCGGTGAGATTTATATCGGCGGCGTCGGTGTCGCGCGCGGCTATCTGAACCGGCCCGATCTGACGACTGAGCGTTTTCTGAATGATCCGTTTGCTCACGAGCCGGGAGCACGGATGTACCGCACCGGCGATCTGGGCCGCTGGCAGACTGACGGGACGCTGGAATACCTCGGCCGTAACGACAGTCAGGTCAAGATCCGCGGTTTTCGTATCGAGCCGGGTGAAATCGAGTCCTGCGCACTTGGCTGCCCTCACGTCACCGAAGCAGTGGTGCTGGCGCGAGCGGATCATAACGGCCAACCGCGGCTGATCGTCTGGTATGTCGGTGACGCCGAGGCGCACGCCCTGCGCCGCCATCTCGCCGAGCGGCTGCCTGTCCATATGGTACCGGCAGCCTGTGTACAGATGCTCGCACTGCCGCTCACACCAAACGGTAAAGTCGATCGCAACGCCTTACCCGCCCCGGATGACAGCGCCTTTGTTCACACCGACTACGAGGCTCCGCAAACCGCAACCGAACAGGCGATTGCCACGATATGGCAGGACCTGCTGGGGATTGAGCGCGTCGGGCGGCAGGATCACTTCTTCGAACTCGGTGGTCATTCGCTGCTGGCGATTAAGCTTATCGAACGCCTGCGCCGGGCGGGGTATACGCTCTCCGTCAGCGACCTGTTCAGGCAACCGACGCTGGCTGCACTGGCAACCACGCTGACGGGCAGTGAAGCAACCGCGACTATTCCGGCCAACCGGATCCATGCCGACAGCACCCACATCACCCCGGAGATGCTGCCGCTGGTTACTCTGACGCAGACGCAGATTGATGCCGTGGTGGCGACCGTGCCGGGGGCTGCCCGTAATGTGCAGGACATCTACCCGCTGGCACCGTTGCAGACCGGCATTCTGTTCCACCATCTGCTGCAGCCGGTGGGGGATGCGTATATCACCCGCTCCATCCTGAGCTTTGAGGAAAAGGACAGGCTGGATCATTTCATTGCCGCCTTGCAGGCCGTCATTCAGCGTCACGACATCCTGCGCACAGCTGTCGTCTGGGAAGGGCTGGACGACGCCGTGCAGGTGGTCTGGCGCGAGGCACTGATGCCGGTGGAAACGCTGGTTATCCAGTCCGACGATGTCGCCGACGCCCTGCAACAGCGCTTCACCCCGGCGCAATTGCAGATGAACGTCGCGCAGGCACCGATGATCCAGAGTTATCAGGTCGCCGACCCGGCGAATAACCGCTGGCTGCTGTGCCTGTTGCACCACCATTTGTGCATGGACCACACCACGCTGGAGCTGCTGCTCGAAGAGGTGCAGGCGCACCTGCAGGGCCGTGCCGACCAACTGCCTGCCCCGCTGCCGTTCCGGCAGTTTGTCGCCCTTGCCCGTCAGCAGACGGCTATACCTGCACAACAATCGGCACTGCAGGACTATTTCCGCGCACAGCTCGGTGATATTGATGAACCCTGCGCCCCGTTCGGGCTGCTGGATAGCCAGGGTAACGGCCAGCACATTGACGAACATCATCTGGTACTGTCAGACACCCTGGGGCAACGGCTGCGAACACTGTCACAACGGCACGGCATCAGCGTCACCAGCCTGTTCCATCTCGCCTGGGGCCGTGTGGTGCAGGCCACCACCGGGCAGGACAATGTCGTGTTCGGCACCGTGCTGTTTGGCCGTATGGCCGGTGGTGAGGGCGCTGACCGGGTGCTGGGCATGTTCCTGAACACCCTGCCGTTGCGCCTGTCGCTGGGTCAGGTCAGTGTCGAGCAGGCGCTGCGCCAGACGCACGACGGCCTGGCCGGACTGCTGAACTTCGAGCACGCCGCGCTAGCCGACGTCCAGCAATACAGCGGCGTCGGCGCGCAACGCCCGCTGTTCACCAGCCTGCTCAACTACCGCTATAACGGCGGCAGCGAACAAACAGATGTACAGACAGAACTGACAGGCATTGATGTGCTGTTCAGTCAGGAGCGCACCAACTACCCGGTCAACGTGTCGGTGAACGATCAGGGTGCGGCAGGTTTCAGTCTGGATATTCAGGTCACCGCGGGTATTGGTGCAGCGCGTGTCGGCGAAATGATGCGGGTCACCCTGACGGCGCTGGCCGACGCACTGGCGCATGCACCAGCGCAACCGGTACATGCCCTGACGGTGTTGCCGGACGCCGAACGCCAGCAGGTACTGTACGACTTCAATGAGATAGAGACCCACTTCCCGGCGGATATCTGCATTCATCAATTGTTTGAACAGCAGGCCGCCCGGCAGCCAGATGCCGTTGCCGTGGTCTTCGACAACGAATCACTGCGCTATAGCGAACTGAACCGCCGTGCGAATCAGCTGGCGCACTGGCTGATTAAACAGGGCGTCAGGCCGGATGACCGGGTGGCGATTGCCCTGGAGCGCAGTGTCGACCTGGTGGTGGCGCTGCTGGCGACGCTAAAAGCCGGTGGGGCTTATGTCCCGCTCGACCCGGGCTATCCGGAAGAACGGTTGCACTATATTCTGCTTGACAGTGAGCCGGTCGCGTTGATCACCACAACCACCCTGCGTGCCAGCGTGCCGACTGACAGCCCGGTGATTGTGCTGGATAACCCGGCGCAGCCGTGGGCCACCTGCTCTGCGGATAATCTCAACCCGGTGGCAGTGGGCCTGACACCCCATCACCTGGCCTATGTCATCTACACCTCCGGCTCCACCGGGCTGCCGAAAGGCGTGCTGGTGGAGCATCACAATGTCGTGCGGCTGTTGCGCGCCTCGCAACCGCTGTTCCACTTCGGTGCCGGGGATGTCTGGACACTGTTCCACTCCTACGCCTTTGACTTTTCCGTCTGGGAAATCTGGGGGGCACTGCTCAATGGGGGTCGTCTGGTGGTGGTGCCGTATCTGGTCAGCCGCTCGCCACAGGCCTTCTATCAGTTGCTGTGTGAGCAAGCAGTCACGGTGCTCAACCAGACGCCGAGCGCGTTCCGACAGTTGATGGCGGCACAGGCCGACCATGCCGGGCACCACGCGTTGCGCTATGTGATTTTCGGCGGCGAAGCGCTGAATCCATCGAGCCTGGCACCGTGGTATTCACGCGCAGCCAATCACCGCACACAGCTCATCAATATGTACGGCATTACCGAAACCACGGTACACGTCACCTGGCAGCCGTTGCAGCCAGAGGATGTCGCCGCCACAGGCAGCCCGATCGGGCGTCGCCTGCCGGATTTACGCGCCTACCTGCTGGATGCGCAGCAACAGCCGGTGCCAATCGGGGTGATCGGCGAGCTGTATGTTGCCGGGGCCGGTGTCGCGCGCGGTTACCTGAACCTGCCAGAACTGACTACAGAACGGTTCCTCGACGATCCGTTCACGGCACAAACCGGTGCGCGGATGTACCGCACCGGGGATCTGGCGCGCTGGAATGCCGACGGCACCCTCGACTATCTGGGCCGTAACGATCATCAGGTCAAAATACGCGGTTTCCGTATCGAGCTGGGTGAGATTGAAGCGGCAATGCGCCGCCACGCGCAGGTCACGGATACCGTGGTGCTGACACGCCCCGGTCAGGACGGTGAGCCGCGTCTGGTGGCGTGGTATGTCGGCGACGCTGACGTGCAGGCGCTACGTGATCACATCGCCGGGCAATTGCCCGCCTACATGACCCCAGCGGTCTATGTGTCCGTTGACGTGCTGCCGCTGACAGCCAATGGCAAGATTGACCAAAAAGCCCTGCCGCAACCGGATGACAGTGCATTTATCCGACAGACCTTTGAAGCCCCGCGTAGTGCCATGGAACACACGCTGGCGGAGCTGTGGCAGACGCTACTGGGGGTTGAGCGCGTCGGTCGTCAGGATCACTTCTTTGAACTCGGCGGCCATTCATTACTGGCGGTAAAACTGGTGAGTGAAATGCACAGGCGTGGACTCACACTTTCCCTGTCCACCCTGTTTGAATCCCCTCGCCTGTTTGAACTGGCAGCAGCGCTCGAAACGGCTGAAATACAACGCAAAGCCTGGGTAGCGTTGCGTTCATCCGGGTCGCAACGCCCCGTGTTCATAGTGCCAGAGGCAACCGGCGAGCTGCTTTACGGCCCGCAACTGACGGCAGCCATTGATGCGGATATTCCGGTGTACGGCCTGCTGGGGCCGGATCGCTATCTGCCGAGCTTCAAAACGCTGCAAGGAGCGGCAGCCCGCTATGTCAGCATCATCCGCGAGGTACAACCACAGGGGCCGTATCGCCTACTGGGCTGGTCGCTGGGCGGTACGCTGGCGTATGAAATTGCCGCGCAACTGATCGGGTTGAACCAGTCGGTTGAATTCCTGGGGCTGCTCGATACCTGGGCTTTCCCGCCGGTCGAGGTCTCATCGAATAGCGGGGACTCGCTGGAGCAGATGAGTCAGGCACTGATTCAGGATGTCCTGACGCTGCGGGGTGAAGCGCTGCCAACCGCGGCGCTGGCGGAGTGTCAAAAATGGCAGGAATACCATGCACTGGCCTGCCGACTGGGCGTCATCCCATCTGACTGGACGCCGACGTATTTCTGCCGCTGGCTGCAACACCGTCAGGATCTGCTGAATGCCGAGTACCGGCCACAGCCACTGCCAGTTCAGATTGACCTGCTGGCTGCCCGTGAAAGTCTGGCACTGTCAGAGCCGTACCTGCACTGGGACCGCATCTTACCCCCGTCCTCGATCCGCGTGACCCCGGTACCCGGTGATCACATGAGCCTGTTTACCGAGGCCCATGTCGGCACGGTCGGTCAGCAGATATCCCGGGCGATTCAGGCCCGCAGGCTGCCAGAGCCGACAGCCATGCTGCATACTCAGACGCCGGTGATAACGTTACAAGCAGGCCGACAGGCCGGGCCTGTGCTGGTCTGCATTCCCGGTGCCGGTGATAACGTCATGAGTTTTATGGCGCTGACTGCCGCCATGCCGGATGACTGGCAGGTATGGGGCCTGCAACCGCAGGGTTTGCTGGAAGGCACCACACCTCACAGTTCGGTCGAAGCTGCCGCCCAGTATTATCTGGAGGCGTTGAAGGCGCAGTCGCTCAACGGGCCACTCCATCTGCTGGGCCATTCGTTCGGCGGCTGGAGTGCACTGGAGCTGGCGCGACGGCTGGAGCAGGAGGGCACGCCGGTGGCATCGCTGACGCTGGTGGACTCCAGAGTGCCTCAGGCGGCGAAAGAGTATTCCGACCTGCAGGTATTCATGCGGCTGATCGCGCTGTTTGAGATGCAAGGTACAGCACTGGCACTGACGGAGCCTGAGCTGGCGACATTGACGCAACCACAGCGGCTGGTGTGCCTGCATCAGCGCCTGGTCGAGCGCGGTGTGATGTCGGCCAGTAGCCAGGCGCAGGATTTGACGGCCATCTTCCGGGTTTTTGCCGCCAACCTGCGCACCGGATACCTGCCGACGTCGCTGCCGGAGGTCACGCCGTCACTGATCCTGGCGCAGGACGCAGACGTCAACCGGACGACCGGCTGGCAGACGCTTATCCCGGCCATACAGTTCCAGCGAGGCGCCGGTAACCATGTCCGGTTGCTGAAAATGCCGCACGTGACGTTTATTGCCGACAGGGTACAGCGGAAATAAACCATCGTACTGTCGTTCATCCCCCGCCGGTTATCACAACCGGCGGTTTTATACTGAATAACAAGGAAAAACAGGAAAAACGGATGTTCAAATTTATCGTTGTCCGTTTCAAATGGCTGGTGCTGCTGGCCACGGTGCTGAGTACCATCAGCGCGCTGTCCGGTATCGGCATGCTAAAGATCATTACCCTGCAGATCAGTGCCATGACCAGCCAGTCCGCTGCCAGCGTCACACCTTTTGTCTGGTTTTTACTGGCGGTCTCGGCGGTATTGCTGTTCGGCCTGATGTCCCGCTATCTGCTGGCCAGGCTGGGGGCCCGCGTCGTTTATGAATTCAGGGACTCACTCACCCGCCGTCTGCTGTCAACGCCTTATGCCATCATTGAACGCATCGGCGGGCACCGCATTCTGGCCGCGCTAAAAACCGATGCGGCCAAGCTGTCGGAAGGCCTGCTGATCCTGCCGGAGTTCATCTACAGCCTGATCACGGTGGTGCTCTGTCTGAGTTACATGAGTTATCTCTCCGGACGTCTGTTTCTGGTTTCAACGGCGCTTATCATCCTGCTCGGACTGATCGCTAGCGTCTTCCTGCGTTATGGGCTGCGCCATTTCAAGCACCTGCGCCACTATGAAGATACGCTGTTTCAGGGCATGCAGATGATGGTCGACGGCAGCCAGGAGCTGAGCATTAATGCCAGACGGCGTCACTTCATTTATGAACGGGTTCTGAAAACCAATTACCGCGATATCCGCCATCTCAGTGTCCGGGTATCGTTGATCTTTACGATGCTGAATAGTATTGGCTCGACGTTGATTTTTTTTCTGGTCGGTCTGGTGGTATTCGGCTCCAGCCTGTATTTCAAAGACATCCCGACCGACTCGGTCGTCGGCTTCGCGCTGGTGATCCTGTATATGATCGACCCGGTGGAAAACGTCGTCAGTTCATTATCCCGTTTCAGCGAATTTACCGTCTCCTACCGTAACGTCGAAGGGCTGCCGCTGGCCCGGGACGAGGTCGACATGGCCCCATCAAGCCACCATTCGCTCTCGGAACGGCTGGCATGGCAGACGCTTAACGTCTGCCAGCTCACCTTTCACTATCAGGCAGATGCGGAGGATCAGTACCGCTTTGGTATCGGCCCGATCGATGCACAGTTCCGGCGCGGAGAAGCGGTCTTTCTGACCGGCGGCAACGGCAGCGGTAAATCGACGTTTGCAAAACTGCTGGTCGGGTTGTACCAGCCGGATCAGGGCCAGATCAGTCTGGATGATGACATCGTGTCTGACACCATCCCACTGACCGAATACCAGCAGGCGTTTTCCACGATTTTTGCGGATTTCTTCCTGTTCGATCACGTGCTGGATGAATGGGGTAATCCCGGTGATGATGCCATGATCCAACGACATCTGACTGATCTGGAATTGAACAATAAAGTGAGCGTCTCCCACGGTCGGTTGTCCTCGACAAACCTCTCCTCCGGGCAGAAAAAACGCCTGGCGCTGATCATGTCCTACTGTGAAAACACACCAATCTGTGTCTTTGACGAGTGGGCGGCGGATCAGGACCCCAGATTTCGTCGGCTGTTTTACACCGAAATTATTCCCCGGCTGAAAGCGCAGAATAAACTGGTGATTGTGATCACCCATGATGACCGTTACTTTCATCTGGCCGATCAGTTGCTCCGGTTTGATGACGGTCAACTGGTCACAGGCACCTTCTCATCGGCGGGAGGGGCATCTGCTGATTGAGGCGATGAATAATCGTGGTGCTAAAGGATGGCGGCGCTAAATAACGTAACGGCCAGCAGCTCCTGCTGGCCGTTACTACCGATAGTCACCATAACCCATTTAATTAAGCATCAAACCGTTATGGCGAATTTTTGGCAGTTGGTAGTCGTTTTTGAGAGACAGGGATCATTCCCACTCAATCGTTGCTGGCGGCTTACCAGAAACGTCGTACACCACGCGGGAGATACCGTCGACTTCGTTGATGATACGGTTGGAAACGCGGCCGAGGAATTCATACGGCAGGTGCGCCCAGTGCGCGGTCATGAAGTCGATAGTTTCGACTGCGCGCAGCGAAACAACCCAGTCATATTTACGACCGTCGCCCATCACGCCGACGGAGCGTACCGGCAGGAACACCGTGAACGCCTGGCTGACTTTGTCATACAGTTCCGCCTTGTGCAGTTCTTCGATGAAGATGGCATCGGCGCGACGCAGCAGGTCGCAGTACTCTTTCTTCACTTCGCCCAGTACACGCACGCCAAGACCCGGACCCGGGAACGGATGACGGTACAGCATGTTATACGGCAGGCCCAGTTCCAGACCAATCTTGCGCACCTCGTCTTTGAACAGCTCTTTGAGCGGCTCAACCAGACCCAGCGCCATATCATCCGGCAAACCGCCCACGTTGTGATGCGATTTAATCACATGCGCCTTACCGGTAGCAGAAGCCGCGGATTCGATCACATCCGGATAGATGGTGCCTTGCGCCAGCCATTTCACATCGGTCAGCTTACCGGCTTCTTCATCGAACACGTCAACGAAGACACGACCGATGGTTTTACGCTTGGCTTCCGGGTCATCAATGCCCGCCAGCGCCGACAGGAAACGGTTTTCCGCCTGAACATGTACGATGTTCAGGCCGAACTCGTCACCAAACATCTCCATCACCTGCTCGGCTTCATTCAGACGCAACAGACCGTTGTCCACAAACACACAGGTCAGGCGATCACCAATCGCACGATGCAGCAGCAACGCTGTCACCGACGAGTCGACCCCACCGGACAGGCCAAGAATCACCTTGTCTCCACCAACCTGCTGACGAATACGCTCAACGGCGTCGTCGATGATTTTGGCCGGTGTCCACAGCGCTTCACACTGGCAAATATCACGGACAAACCGCTCCAGCATACGCTGACCTTGACGAGTGTGGGTTACTTCCGGGTGGAACTGTACGCCATAGAAGCGTTTTTCTTCGTTCGCCATGATGGCATACGGGCAGGTATCGGTGCTGGCAACAGTAACGAAATCCGCCGGAATAGCGGTCACTTTATCGCCGTGGCTCATCCATACGTCTAACAATGGTGCACCGCTGTCGCTGACGGCATCCTGAATGTCGCGGACCAACGCACTGTTGGATTTGACTTCAACCTGAGCATAGCCAAACTCACGCTCGCTGGAGCCTTCGACTTTGCCGCCCAACTGCATCGCCATGGTCTGCATGCCATAACAGACGCCCAGTACCGGTACACCGGCCTGGAAAACATACTCCGGCGCACGCGGGCTATTAAACTCGGTGGTACTTTCCGGGCCGCCGGAAAGGATGATGCCATTCGGGTTGAACTCGCGAATTTGCGCTTCGGTGACATCCCATGCCCACAGTTCGCAGTATACGCCCAGTTCACGTACGCGACGTGCCACCAGTTGCGTGTATTGCGAGCCGAAATCCAGAATAAGAATGCGATGTTGATGAATGTTTTCTGTCATGAGAGGCGTATTCCACTACGGAGCGAAAGAAAAATTGAACCCGGTAAGTCTACCGGGTTCGTAACAGTAAATCAGCCGGTAAGCGCTTAGCCCATGCGATAGTTCGGCGACTCTTTGGTAATGGTCACATCGTGGACATGGCTTTCCTGAATACCGGCACCGCTGATACGCACGAATTCAGCTTTGGTACGCAGCGCATCAATGGTCGCACAACCGGTCAGACCCATGCAGGAGCGCAAACCGCCCATCTGTTGATGCACGATCTCTTTCAGGCGGCCTTTATAAGCCACGCGACCTTCGATACCTTCCGGTACCAGCTTGTCAGCCGCATTGTCAGACTGGAAATAACGGTCGGACGAGCCTTTAGACATCGCACCCAGCGAGCCCATGCCACGGTAAGATTTGAATGCACGGCCCTGATACAGTTCGATTTCACCCGGCGATTCTTCCGTACCCGCCAGCATGGAACCAACCATCACGCAGGCGGCACCCGCTGCGATCGCTTTGGCGATATCGCCAGAGAAACGGATACCACCATCGGCAATGACCGGAATGCCGGTGCCTTCCAGTGCGTCGACCGCGTCGGCAATCGCCGTAATCTGCGGTACGCCCACACCGGTTACGATACGGGTAGTACAAATAGAACCGGGGCCAATCCCGACTTTCACGGCACTGACACCAGCGTCGGCCAGCGCACGCGCACCGGCACCGGTCGCGACGTTCCCACCGATAATTTGCAAATCCGGGTATTTGGCACGGGTTTCACGAATACGCTGCAACACCCCTTCAGAATGACCGTGCGAGGAGTCAATCAGCAAGACGTCCACGCCAGCGGCAACCAACGCATCAATACGCTCTTCGTTGCCAGCACCCGCACCGACTGCCGCACCAACGCGCAGACGGCCGTGCTCATCTTTACACGCGTTCGGTTTACGTTCCGCTTTCTGGAAATCTTTTACTGTGATCATCCCAACCAGACGGAACTGCGCATCCACCACCAGCGCTTTTTCGATACGGCGCTCGTGCATTTTTTGCAGCACCACGTCGCGCGCTTCACCTTCTTTGACCGTCACCAGACGTTCTTTCGGGGTCATTACCGCACTCACCGGACGGTCCAGATCGGTAACGAAGCGAACGTCACGACCAGTGATGATGCCAACCAGTTCGTTACCGGTCGTTACCACCGGATAACCGGCGAAACCGTTACGTTCGGTGAGCGCTTTCACTTCACGCAGCGTCGTTTCCGGCGTTACCGTCTGCGGGTCAACCACCACGCCGCTTTCATGGCGTTTCACGCGGCTAACTTCTTCCGCCTGACGCTCAATGGACATATTCTTATGAATGAAACCAAGGCCGCCTTCCTGTGCCAGCGCAATCGCCAGACCGGATTCGGTCACGGTGTCCATCGCGGCAGACAGCATAGGAATGTTCAAACGGATACGTTGAGTCAGTTGCGTACTCAGATCGGCCGTGTTGGGCAGAACGGTGGAATGGGCAGGAACGAGGAGAACATCATCGAAGGTCAGTGCTTCTTTAGCGATTCGTAGCATGGCAATATCTCACCGGGATTGAGGATGGGAAATAGATAAAATATTGCCGCGGCATTATACAGGCCGAAATCGATTGCCTCCAGCATTTTTTTATAAAAACGCTTGCGAACGGCCCATTGACCGGTAGTATTGATAGATTAACTCTCTGTTTTACTATTTGATCCGGGTCACAATGTCTTCATTGCCGTCATCCGCCATATTTACCGTCAGCCGCCTTAATCAGACAGTAAAACAGTTGCTGGAAGGTGAAATGGGCCAGGTTTGGCTCTCCGGCGAAATTTCCAACTTTTCTCAGCCTTCCTCGGGGCATTGGTATTTCACGCTCAAAGATGAGCGCGCTCAGGTGCGATGCGCCATGTTCCGCACCAGCAATCGTCGGGTGACCTTTCGGCCGCAAAACGGACAACAGGTGCTGATTCGCGCCACCATCACGCTGTATGAGCCGCGTGGCGACTACCAGTTGCTGGCAGAAAGCATGCATCCGGCAGGCGATGGGTTACTGCAACAACAGTTCGAGCAGCTAAAACAGCGTTTGTCTGCTGAAGGGTTATTTGACCAACACTACAAACAGTTACTTCCCAAACCCGCCCGTCAGGTCGGCGTGATTACCTCCGCCAGCGGTGCGGCGTTGCACGACATTTTGCACATTCTGCAGCGCCGTGACCCGTCACTACCGGTCGTTATCTACCCGACAGCGGTACAAGGTGTGGATGCACCAGGTCAGATTGTGCGGGCTATTGAGCTGGCTAACCTGCGCGAAGAGTGTGATGTGCTGATTGTCGGTCGTGGCGGCGGCTCACTGGAAGATTTGTGGAGTTTCAACGACGAGCGGGTGGCTCGGGCCATTTTCGCCAGCCGTATCCCGATTGTCAGCGCAGTCGGCCACGAAACCGATGTGACCATCGCTGACTTTGTGGCGGACCTGCGAGCGCCAACGCCTTCGGCAGCCGCTGAACTGGTTAGCCGCAACCAGTTGGAACTGCTGCGACAAATTCGTGCCCAGCGCCAACGGCTGGAAATGGCGATGGATTATTATCTGGCACAGCGCCAGCAGCAATTCGTCCGATTACAACATCGGTTACATCAGCAGCATCCACAACTCCGTCTGGCCCGCCAGCAAACCCAACTGATTCGGCTACGTCAACGTCTGGATGACGCGATTCAATTGCAACTACGCCAACAAACACGTCGTCAGGAACGCCTCGCCCAACGTTTGCAGCAACACCAGCCGCAATCACGGTTGCATCGCGCGCAACAGCAGATACAGCAGCTACGCTACCGCATGCACCATGCGTTAGAAAAGCAACTTAGCCAGTATAAACAACAATTTGGCGAAGCCTGCTCTCATCTCGAAGCCGTCAGCCCGCTGGCGACGCTGGCCCGTGGCTACAGTGTCACCACCACTTCAGATGGCAAGGTCATGAAGCAAACGGTTCAGGTCACCAAGGGCGATAAACTAAAAACCCGGTTACAGGATGGCTGGGTTGAGAGCCAGGTAACTGAAATCAAAAAAGAATCTACTAAACCACGTGCAAAACGTCAGCCGAAAAATATTCAGTGATTAGGCTATACTTATCGTGTCGTAATTGTGGTAGATCAGTGTAAATCATATGTTGCACCATACTGTCAGGCATAAGGAGATGAAGTATGCAATCCGCCCGTAGCATCATTCCGCCCTACATTCTGCATCGCATCATTAATAATGGATCAGATGAAGAGCGTCGTTGCGCGCAACACACGCTGATGCACGTGCAATCCCTGATGGTGGCTCCGGTCGTCCATCCTGATGAGCATGAGGAGCGCCCCGCTGGTCAGGTACAGCGCGACATCTACGATGCCGAGCATCAACAGACATTACCGGGCAAGCGGATTAGGGCCGAGGGTCAACCAGGAAACGGTGATGTCGCGGCTGACGAAGCCTACAATTATCTGGGCATCACCTACGACTTTTTCTGGAAAATCTTTGGTCGCAACTCACTGGATAATAAAGGGTTATCACTGACTGGCAGCGTTCACTACGGTAAGGATTACCAAAATGCCTTCTGGAACGGACAACAGATGGTATTTGGCGACGGCGACGGTAAGATTTTCAATCGGTTCACTATCGCACTGGATGTCATCGCCCACGAACTGTCGCACGGCGTGGTAGAAAGCGAATGCAATTTACTGTACTTCCGCCAGTCCGGTGCACTCAACGAATCGCTCGCCGACGTGTTTGGCTCGATGGTCAAACAATACTACCGCAACCAGAAAGTACAGCAGGCGGACTGGATTATTGGCGAAGGGCTGCTGGCCGAAGGCATTGACGGAAAAGGGCTGCGCTCGCTGTCCCGCCCCGGCACCGCTTATGACGACCTGCTGCTAGGTACCGACCCACAACCCGCCCATATGCGTGATTTCGTTAACACCCGTGAAGATAACGGTGGTGTGCACCTGAATTCAGGGATCCCCAGTCGGGCTTTCTACCTCGCAGCGATGGCACTGGGAGGTTATTCCTGGGAAAAAGCCGGTCAAATCTGGTACGACACTGTGTGCGACAAAGAGCTGCCGCAAAATGCCGATTTCTCCATCTTTGCCAGATTTACCGTAGAGCACGCCAGACGGAGCTTCAATGAAGCGGTTGCTGACGCCGTGCTGCGAGCCTGGCATCAGGTTGGGGTTGATACGGGAATCATCAATGAGCACGAACAGGAATAACCTGCCCGATTTAACGGATGATGTGATTATTGAGCTGGCACGCGAAGGCGGTTTTGCCTGGCTCCCTAAACTGGCTGGCCCGCGTCGCTTTACGCTGGCAGAAGTACCCGCCACACAAAAAGAAAAAATCCGTGCCGTGCTGCATGACGCCCTGCCTGCAGCACAGGAGCCAGGTCAACCTGGTTCCCCTGGCCGCGGTGACCAGTTCTATTACCGAATTCACATTCACTACTGCAATACGCAGGATAGCCGCCAGGAAGACTGGGTACTGCTGATCCCCGAACGGCATGCCTCGTCCGAGTTGGAAGCCCTGTGGCGTAATGGGCTGGATGACGAAGCCCCCTGACTGCCACAGCACGGTACTACTGCACTACTGCGGCTGGTAACGTACCACCACGCGAGAGCGCGAAATCAGGCCATGTCCGTTGGTACACAGATAGTTTTCTGCACCACAGGCACGTAGCACCTGCAATGGCGGTTCACATTCTGGGCATAGCGCCAGACGAAGAAAATCACGCTGGCACGCCTCACAATAATACTGGTCGTTGCCGCTGTGTTGAGTGCCTTGCTGCCGATCGCTGGCGCGCCATACCATCGGTTGCTGACAGTCGGGACAATAAGCGTCCATCGCCTTCCTCCAGTTCCTCGCATGAAAAACGGGGCAGAATTGCTTCTACCCCGGTTGATTAACAACGCCTTGCCATCACGGCTTATTTGCCTTTTTTGATATGCTGCATCAGGCGTTTACGTTTACGCAGCTGATTTGGCGTCAACGTGTTGCGTTTGTTGGCAAACGGGTTTTCCCCTTCCTTGAACTGAATACGGATGGGGGTTCCCATCACATCCAGTGATCGCCGGTAGTAGTTCATCAAATAGCGCTTATAGGAATCCGGCAAATCTTTGACCTGATTACCGTGGATTACCACGATCGGCGGGTTGTACCCCCCGGCATGTGCATATTTCAGCTTCACCCGACGGCCACGAACTAATGGCGGCTGATGGTCGTCTACGGCCATCTGCATGATACGGGTTAGCATTGCCGTCCCTACCCGTCGGGTTGAGCACTCATAAGCTTCATTCACGGATTCGAACAGGTTACCCACGCCGCTACCGTGCAATGCAGAAATAAAGTGGATACGAGCAAAATCGATAAACCCAAGGCGCAGATCGAGGGTTTCTTTTACCTGATCCTTAACCTCTTGTGTCAACCCATCCCACTTATTCACCACGATAACCAGTGAACGGCCAGAGTTGAGGATAAAGCCCAACAGCGACAAGTCTTGATCAGAAATCCCTTCACGAGCATCGATCACCAGCAACACGACGTTAGCGTCTTCAATTGCCTGCAATGTCTTGATCACCGAGAATTTTTCGACAGTATCGGTAATTTTGCCGCGTTTGCGCACCCCGGCAGTATCAATCAGCACATAGTCGCGGCCATCACGTTCCATCGGAATATAGATACTGTCGCGTGTGGTGCCAGGCATGTCATACACCACCACCCGATCTTCCCCGAGAATGCGGTTGGTCAGTGTCGATTTACCGACATTCGGACGACCCACGATCGCCAGTTTAATCGGCAGTCCTTCGAAATTTGGTGCTTCGTCATCGACATCGTCACCCTCAATGCCATCATCGCCTTCACCAAGTTGTTCCGCCCAGTAAGCCGCATTGGCTTCTTCTTCGGTTAACTCACGCGCTTCCTGAAGCGGCTCGGTGGCAAACGGCAACAGCACTTTTTCCAGCAACGAGGTCACGCCACGGCCATGGGATGCGGCAATAGGATAGACGTCACCCAGACCAAGCGAATAGAAATCGGCAATGCCGGTATCGATATCAATACCATCGACTTTGTTGGCCACCAGAAACGTGTCTTTTTCACGCGAGCGCAAGTGTTGGGCAATGGCATAATCCGCTGGCATCAAACCGTCGCGGGCATCCACCAGAAACAGCACAATATCCGCTTCTTCGATCGCCAGCAGCGACTGCTCAGCCATGCGTGTTTCCACACCATCTTCAGTACCGTCAATACCGCCGGTATCAATGATGATGAACTCATTTCCTTCTACCTCGGCACGACCATACTTGCGGTCACGCGTCAGCCCAGGGAAATCCGCCACCAATGCGTCACGGGTACGCGTCAAGCGATTAAACAGCGTGGATTTCCCCACATTCGGGCGCCCGACCAGCGCGACGACAGGTATCATTGTTACAACCTCTATTGCTTATAGTTCAATTCGTTACAGCAGAAAACGCTGCTGAAGATAAAAGACGAAACGGCCCCTGACAGCATCAGGAGCCGTTACAGGGACGATGGCATCGCCATCTGTCCCGAACATGCGCAGCGGTTAACGGGTAAAAGCGTAAACCTCGCCACCTTTGGCTTGCACCAACAGTTTGTCGCTGGCAACGACCGGTTTACTCAGCAAGCCAGAGCCGTCGACTTTCTGCTGAACCACAAAACGACCGTCAGTGGTATTCACCCAGTGCATATAACCTTCGGCATCACCGACAACCAGATAACCGTTATACAACGCAGGTGCGGTTACATTGCGGTGCAGCAGATCGCTCTGCCGCCAGAGTACCACCCCGCCGTTGGTATTCAGCGCGACGATGCGATCATCTTGATCCACCAGATAAATGCGATCACCATCAACAATAAAATCGTTTACCGACCCAATCTCACGCTTCCAGGTAATCTGTCCAGAACGCAGATCCAGTGCTGTCAGGTTGCCATTATATCCCAGCGCATACACGACGTTACCTGCCACAACCGGTGTGGTATCGACATCATTCAGACGAGCGATTTCGGTCGCGCCGCCAGGTTGGGAGATACGCTGCTGCCAGATCAACTGACCTTGATTAATCATGACGGCGCTTACGCGTCCATTGTCGCCACCGACAATAGCGGCGCCAAACGCGGTTGTCGGCGCAGATTCACCGCGCAACGACAGCGACGGCATATCCAGATTTACCGTCCATTTGATGGTGCCATCAGACTCGCTAAGCGCCTGCAGCATGCCGTTGCTGGTATGAATAATGACCACACCATCACTGACCACCGGGCTGGATAACACTTCACCCGCCACTTTGGTCTGCCACTGCAACGAGCCGTCATCAGCATTCAGGGCAAAAAGCTGCGCCCGTTCGCTGCCGACATAAACATGGTTACCCGATACGGAAACACCGCCTGACAGCAATGCAGGGCGATTGCTGGACAGCAGGCCGGTTTTCTCCGCCAGATCGGCGCGCCATTTCTCTTCACCGCTATTAAGATCCAAGGCTTTCACCGTACCGTGGCGATCGGCGGCATAAACATGGCTGTCCTGCCAGGTCGGATGCAGATTGGAGTAGAACTCCCCCGTACCGTCCCCAACGGAGCGACTCCAGACTTTGGTGGGGGTAAACTGGTTGGTCACCTGCGGCAGAGGGGACATTTTGACCACGTCCTCCTCACGATCAAACAGCGAACAGCCGCTCAGCAGGGTAACAGAAACCAGTCCGACCAAAAGTGTTTTACGCAGTTGCATGAAGTCCCTCTTAGCTGGGCAGATTATTCAGTTTGATACGCAACAGGGATTGCAGGCCCTGAGAAGGTTTTGCCGCCATACCTTTACTGTAAGCATCTCGAGCGCCCTGATTGTCGCCTTTGCTCGCCAGCACATCACCGCGAACGTCAGCAACCATCGCCGCCCAACCTTCCAGCTTGATGGCATCCAGCGTCTTCAAGGCTTCATCCGGCTTCTTCTGCTGCAATAATACGCGAGCCAGACGCAGGTTAATCAGCGCCTGTAGATCGCCATCTTTGGTTTGGCTCAATGCCAGGCGGAGCTGCTGCTCAGCGTTGGCGATATCATTTTTTTCAACAAACTGGTGCGCCAGCGCCAGTGCGGTCAGCGCGGCATAATTGCCGTGATCACCGGCAACAAATTTTTGAGCGCCAGCAACGCCTTCCGCCGTACCGGCAGACAGCGATTCGGTGACTTGCTGATAGGCAGCGGAAGCCGCCATCGCGCTACTTTCCTGATGATTTTGCCAAAAGCGCCAACCGACCAGGGCACCGACACCCAGCACCACGCCGATAGCCAGCGCCTTGCCGTTTTCAACAAAGAAGCGGCGAATTACCTCAACCTGTTCGTTTTCAGTGGTATAAACTTCCACGCTGCCTTTCTCCTTAATTCAGTAACGCCGCCAGGCGCGCCGCTACATCCGCTTGAGACAGAGTTTCCTGCTCGCCGTTGGTCAGGTTTTTCAGCACGACCTGCCCGGCCGCCACTTCAGTTTCACCCAGCACCAACGCAACACGAGCCCCACTCTTATCCGCACGGGCAAACTGTTTTTTGAAGTTACCGCCACCGTAGTTGGTCATCAATTTCAGTTGCGGCAGCGCGTCACGCAGTTTTTCCGCCAGGCGAATCGCCGCATGTTGCGTACCCGCACCCGATGAAATCAGATAGGCATCTACGCCAGGCTGTACCGCAAACGCTGGATTGACCGTTTGTACCAGCAGCACCAGACGCTCTAGCCCCATGCCAAAACCTACCGCCGGGGTACTGGAACCGCCAAGCTGCTCAACCATACCGTCATAGCGACCACCGCCACACACCGTTCCCTGTGATCCCAGACTGCTGGTGACCCATTCGAAAACAGTGCGGTTGTAATAGTCCAGCCCACGAACCAGCCGCGGATTAACCTTATATGGGATACCTGACTGGGTTAAAAGTTCACACAATTCATCGAAATGCGTACGAGACTCGTCATCCAGATAGTCGGTCAGGGTCGGCGCGTTATTCAGTAACGCCTGCACCTGCGCATTCTTGGAATCCAGTACCCGCAACGGGTTGGTATACATACGGCGCAAGCAGTCTTCATCCAACTGATCTTTATGCTGTTCCAGAAACGCGATCAGCGCATCGCGATAACGGGCGCGGGCATCCAATGAACCAATGGAATTCAGTTCCAGATTAACATGCTGATCGATCCCCAACACACGCCACCAGCGGGCGGTCATCAGGATCATTTCCGCATCGATATCCGGCCCTTTCAGGCCAAACACTTCGCAACCCAGTTGATGGAACTGGCGATAGCGCCCTTTCTGCGGACGCTCATGACGAAACATCGGGCCGGTATACCACAACCGCTGCTCCTGATTGTACAGGATACCGTGTTCAATCCCGGCGCGAACGCACCCCGCAGTCCCCTCAGGACGCAACGTCAGGCTGTCGCCGTTGCGGTCTTCAAACGTGTACATTTCCTTTTCAACGACATCGGTCACTTCGCCGATCGCACGTTTGAACAACGAAGTCTGCTCGACGAGCGGTGTACGAATTTCGCTATAGCCGTACCCGCGGAGTACCTGTTTCAGGCTATCTTCAATACGCTGCCACAGTGCCGTTTCGGCTGGCAGGTAGTCGTTCATGCCACGGATGGCTTGAATATTCTTTGCCACGTCAGTTCTCTATGCGTTTTCAGAAAGTAATGCGCTGTTAAAAAATAGACCCGATTATAGAAGCAACGACGCAATGTCTTCAATGTCGCTGCCGCCATCATCGGGTGCTTCAGTTCAGGAATTCGTACCGGATCGCATCCAGACTTGCCGGATGAATCACTTATCCACCATATTGACGGCGATACGCTGTTTTTCATCCAGCATAGACGCCTTGGCGCGGATCCTGGCTTCCAGTTGATCGATCATATCGTCGTTGTCAAAGCGCTCTTTCTGGCGTACGCCATCTTCGTAAAAACCGCTCTTCTTATTGCCGCCGGTGACACCCAGCGTCGAGACCAGCGCCTCACCTGGGCCGTTGACCACGCAACCGATAATCGACACATCCATCGGCGTGATGATGTCTTCCAGTCGCTGCTCCAGCGCGTTCACCGTGCCGATAACATCAAACTCCTGACGTGAGCAGGTCGGGCAGGCAATAAAATTAATGCCGCGTGAACGAATACGCAGTGACTTGAGGATATCAAAACCGACTTTAACCTCTTCCACCGGATCCGCCGCCAGTGACACACGCAGGGTGTCACCGATACCTTCAGAGAGCAGTAAGCCAAGACCAATAGCTGACTTCACCGCACCGCTACGTGCCCCACCCGCTTCTGTGATGCCTAAATGCAGCGGTTGATCAATACGGGACGCCAGCAAGCGATAGGACTGCACCGCTAAAAAGACATCCGATGCTTTCACGCTGACCTTGAACGAATGGAAATTAAGGCGATCGAGGATATCCACATGGCGCATAGCGGATTCCAGCAACGCTTCCGGCGTCGGCTCGCCATATTTTTCCTGCAAGTCTTTTTCCAGAGAACCGGCATTGACGCCGATACGAATCGGAATATTTTTGTCACGCGCGCAATCCACCACCGAACGAATACGCTCTTCGCTGCCGATGTTGCCAGGGTTAATACGCAGACAATCAACCCCGTATTCCGCTACTTTTAACGCAATACGGTAGTCAAAATGGATATCCGCCACCAGCGGTACATCCACTTGTTGTTTAATCAGACGAAATGCCTCTGCAGCATCCATCGTCGGTACCGACACGCGCACGATATCCACACCAACCCGCTCGAGCGACTTAATCTGCCTGACTGTCGCGTCGACATCGGTAGTGCGGGTATTGGTCATCGACTGCACTGCAATCGGTGCACCGTCACCGACAGGCACCTTGCCGACATAAATCCGGGTTGATTTGCGGCGGTTGATGGGTGCGGGATTATGCATCACTTCTTCTCCACAATTGCCAGTGCGACGGCACCATTACTCTGCCGTCAGCGTAATACGAGCCACCTGATGGCTTTTGACAAACCGGCTCAAATCAACCTGTTTGCCCTGAAACTCGACCTGTACCGCACCCGGCGCGCCGATTTTCAACCGGTACGGCGCCTGGCCGGTCAGATTCAACACATTGCCGTTACGCTGTACGCCGCTGAACAGTTTTTTGCCCGCTGCATCTACCACTTCCAGCCAGCAATCCGCCGTAAAACGTATTACGATAGCGCCTGGGGCTTCTGCCGTTGTCGCTGCACTGGCCGGTGCGGTAGCGGTCTGGTTCAACAAGGACTGATCAGAAGACGGCGCTGGAGCCTGAGACGCCGTACCCGCCGCTACAGGCGTATTATTCGGTGCAACTGGCGTCGACGCAGCAGGTTGAGACGGCGTTGCGGCCGACGAATTCAGCGCAATAGGCTGCCCGTTATTCATCGCCGCGTTGTTAACCGCTGTATTATTCACCGCCGTATTGTCATCGGTATCAACCGGCTCCGGATCAGTGTTCACATCGCTTGCCTGCCCGCCGTTACGATTCTGGGAAGCCGCGGCGTGATCCACCATTGAATTGATTTCCTGCTGTTGAGCCTGATGATTCTGCCACCACCAGGCGACGGTCAGGCCCAACACGCCGATCAAAATCAGCCAGGTGAACAGCATCAACCAGCCATCACGCTTTTTGCGGCTCTTACCTAATGCCAGACGCTGCATCGGTGCCACATTGGAAACGCGACTTGGCATGACCTGCTTTTCCAGCATCGGCAATAATTCATCTTCGGGGAGGTGAACCAGTCGGGCATAGGAGCGGATGTAACCGCGAAGAAAAGTAGGAGCAAGACCAGCAGGCGTATTGTTATCTTCTATTTCACGAACGGTCGATAGTTTCAGGCATAACCGTTCAGCAACAACCTGTTGCGTCAATCCCAGTTGCTCGCGCGCCTCACGCAAACGTTCGCCAGGAGTCATTATCGTTGCTGCAGTATTATCTTGAGTGGCTTCAGTATTCATTAGCTAAGAACTGCTGGTACTGTTTGGATTGTGGAAAACTTCGCGCCAGCAATCCGCCATAACGTTCTACTTCGTCATGATGATTCGCCAGCGCGGCGAAACGAATCTGTAGCCACACACTTTCGGCGCTTGCCGCAAGTTGTGACTGATAAATACTCAGGAGCAATCGCGCCTGATCATGGCGACCGGCGTTGAAACGATTCTCCGCCTCCGCCAGAAGCCGATTGCCTTTCGCAGGATCGTATCTCAGTGCACGACTGAGCCACTGACCTGCCTCATCTGACTGCCCGGCTTTGAGAAAGCAATACCCCGCGTTCTCAAGCGCATCGGCAACCTGATGGTAATCAGGGAGTTGCGCGGCAGCGGCAAATTGCTGTTGCGCCGCTACATACTGCCCTAAACCACAGAGAAACGCACCGTAATTATTCATCACGCCGCCGTTGGCGGGCGCCTGTCGCAACAGACGTCGATAGCGTTTTTCAGCCGCCGGGTTTTCGCCAATACGCTGCTCGTACAGCGCCATACCTAACTGAGTACGGTAATCATCCGGTGCCAGTTGCTCTGCTTTTTGCAGATTATCACGCGCCGCATCAATATTATTCCGGGACAGATATTCCAGCCCCAGTTGCAACCGCGTTTGTGCCGCTGCAGGATTAGCCTGCTTCGACGGCGAGTGCAAACACCCAGCCAGCAATCCAATACCTGCGACTAATGCCGCACACTTTCCCGGCAACATCCGTTTCATCCCTGATACTCCTTGCAGCCATCCTGGCTCATCACCTCTGTGACATATTAACGCAATCGATGACCCACCACAGCCTGTCATCAACCAACAACGGTATGAAGCCGTCGCCGGGCCTTCAATAACCCCACCGTATGATAAGCCCCGAAAACGTATTTATCACCTGCTTTCCTCAGAAAGCAGGTTGATTTGACATCATTTTCAGACGGTTTTTACCGCAATCGTGTCGCGTTCCATCTTTTTCTTCAACGTGCGCTTGGTGCGATCCACCACTTCTCCCGCCAACTGACCGCACGCCGCATCGATATCATCACCGCGAGTTTTACGCACGATAGTCGTAAAACCATACTCCATCAACACCTTGGAAAAGCGGTCAACCCGGCTGTTGGAACTACGGCCATAAGGCGCGCCGGGGAACGGGTTCCAGGGGATCAGGTTTATCTTGCACGGCGTGTCTTTCAGGCACTCCGCCAACTGATGCGCATGCTCGGTGCCATCGTTGATGTGATCCAACATCACGTATTCCACCGTCACACGCCCCTGATTCGCGTTGGATTTGTCCAGATAACGTCGTACCGCGGCCAGAAAGGTCTCGATATCATACTTTTTATTAATCGGCATGATTTCGTTACGAATTTCATCCGTTGGCGCATGCAGGGAAATCGCCAGCGCCACGTCAATCATATCGCCCAGTTTATCCAGCGCAGGGACAACCCCAGACGTTGACAACGTCACCCGACGTTTAGACAAACCGAAACCAAAATCATCCAGCATGATTTCCATCGCCGGCACCACATTGGTCAGGTTCAGTAACGGTTCACCCATCCCCATCATCACCACGTTGGTGATAGGACGCTGACCTGTTACTTTGGCGGCACCGATAATTTTCGCCGCACGCCATACCTGCCCGATAATTTCAGATACGCGCAGGTTGCGGTTAAACCCCTGCTGCGCGGTAGAACAGAATTTGCACTCCAGCGCACACCCCACCTGTGAGGACACACAGAGCGTGGCGCGGTCATCTTCTGGGATGTACACCGTCTCCACACGCTGGCCGTCAACCAGAATCGCCCACTTGATGGTACCGTCAGAAGAGCGTTGCTCGTCCACGACTTCCGGTGCCCGAATTTCCGCGATCGCCTGCAGCTTGCCGCGCAGAACCTTATTAATATCGGTCATCTGGTTAAAATCATCACAGCAGTAATGATACATCCATTTCATGACCTGATCGGCACGGAACGGTTTTTCACCCAGCTGTGCAAAAAAGGCGCGCATTTGCTGGCGATTGAAATCCAACAGGTTGATTTTTTCATTGCTGCTGGCGGCAACGGCGATAGCGTCGGATACAGCAACGGCGGAAGATACGGTTTGCTCAGACATAAATTGACTCATGGCCTCGTTGTTACACGTTATGGCGCGAAAGGGAAACGGATAAAGAAACGCCCTGGTTAAGCGCGTGCTCACCCAGGGCGCGGCATTGTACAAATTTTATAACACCCGCGCTACCTCAGCCTGATTATTTCACCGGGAAGCACGTGTCTGGCCGACTATAGCGGTTAGCTACGCGGGAAGATTTCGTCAGCGCTGAAGAAATAAGCGATTTCACGCTCGGCAGATTCTACGGAATCTGAACCATGTACCGCATTCGCGGTGAAGCTGTCAGCATAGTCAGCACGCAGGGTACCCGCCAGCGCGTTGGCCGGGTTGGTAGCACCCATGATATCGCGGTTACGCTGTACCGCGTTTTCCGCCTGCAACACCTGCACCATGATCGGGCCGGAAGTCATAAAATCTACCAGGCCGTCAAAGAACGGTTTGCCTTTATGCTCAGCGTAGAACCCTTCTGCCTGTTCGCGGCTCAGGTGCAGCATTTTAGAGGCAATAATGGTGAAACCCGCGCTTTCGAAACGGGCATAAATCGCGCCGATCGCGTTTTTGGCAACTGCGTTTGGTTTGATAATAGAGAAGGTACGTTCTACCGTCATAGTGGCCTCATCCAATAACATGTCATAACAGCTGGTCATACCCTAAATAATTCGGGTTGCAGGAAGGCGGCGACGCAGTGAATCCCTGGGAGCTTACATAAGTAAGTGACCGGGTGAGCGAGGAAAGCCAACGCATCTGCAACATGAAGTATGACGGGTATAGATAAAGTTATAATACCAGCCCGTGTAAAGTGGCGCCGATTATAGAGGCACTGTCATGACTTTCCCATCAGGAAAATAACATTTTCGTAAAAAAAATTTAGCCTCTTCGTCGGTATGCTACCTGCACGACGATAACAACTCTGACCCAGACCATACCGCGATACCAGACACCTTGCTCAGAGCAGAAATATTACTGACAATGCCATCAATTGACACATGCAGGATCGGTGAACCGATCCATACGGGGAGGTTTTATGTCTACATCTGCCGCCGGGCTGTTTGTTAGCGCATCCTGGCTGAATACGCATCGCCACGATGCCGATATCGCCTTGATTGACGCTCGCATGTTGCCGCCAGGCAACGATACACGCGATATCGCCGCCGAATACCGTGCAGAACATGTGCCGGGCGCGGTGTTTTTCGATATCGAGTCCCTTTCTGACCACCACACTCCTCTGCCGCACATGATGCCAGACATCGCGACCTTTGCTGACGCACTGGGCAAACTGGGGCTGAGCGAGCAACAGCACCTGGTGATTTACGATGAAGGTAACCTGTTTTCCGCACCACGGGCCTGGTGGATGCTGCGACTGGCGGGCGCTCCACGCATTTCTATTCTCAGTGGCGGTCTGGCTGGATGGAAACAGCAGGGCTTCGCTCTGGAACAAGGGAACGCGTCGCCCGTTGCCAACGTATTCCATGCCCCAATGCCAACCGCAGGCGCTATCCGCTCGCTTGCTGAGGTGCTGGAGCTTTGCCACACAGGTAATGAACAAATCGTTGATGCTCGCCCTGCGCCGCGCTTTCTCGGTGAAATGGATGAACCCCGGCCAGGGTTACGCCGTGGACATATTCCTGGCAGTTTCAACGTTCCCTGGAACCTGTTGGTTGACCACGGTACGCTAAAACCAGCTGATGAACTGGCTGCCATCTTTCATCAGGCTGGTGTCGACATCCAGCGTCCGATTGTCGCCAGTTGCGGCTCCGGTGTGACGGCATCGGTCGTGTTGCTGGCATTGTTTGTACTCAATGCGCCGCACATTTCGCTCTACGACGGTTCATGGAGTGAATGGGGTGCACGCGATGACGTGCCGGTCGTTACCGGCTAGCGAAGATACCCTTCTAAACAGACATTCGATGCATAAAAAAAAACGGCACAGGCCTGTCAGCCTATGCCGTTTTTATGTGCTCTGCGTTTACTGCGAAGCCGCTATCACGGAATTCCCGCTAGGCCTGCACGCCATTTTTGAATTCGCGCAGGAAGCTGCCCCATTTGCGCTCGTAAAACGGCGTCGTGTGGCGAATCAGGAAATGACTGATACCGGGTTCTTCATTGTTCACCAGACAAATATCGATCGGACGGTCATCTGGCTGCGTATCCGTAGCCACCGAACCGGCAGCCTGAATCAGCTCCTCCACCTCATCGCCATAGATATCCAGCCCAATCAGCAAATGCGGTTGTTCTTCATCGGGTTCCTGAATCTGCGCCAGAAACGCCCGCTTAACATTACGGTGTTTGCTGAACAATTGGGTCAGCGACTCAATCATCTGTGTTGGCATCTCTGCCGGAATGCCGATTTTCAGTTCGGTATCACCATCCAGAACATGCTGTTGCGCCAGACCATTGCCCTCGGCGGACAACAGGTGCTCAATTTCCTGCGGCAGAAACTCTTTGCCATACGGTAACTTCGGGTTCAAAAACAGCGTGGCGCCGCGGGTGATATCAAACAGCGTTCTGGCAGGTAATGCCAGAAACGCCTGTTCATCGGTCACCGCCAGTTGTAACGCTTCCAGCGAAGAAAAAAACGGAATCGCGGAATCGCCATCCGGTTTATCCCAATGCTGCAATTGCAACCCGCTGTCTGCCGAGACAACGTCACCGGATATTTCGTTTTCTTCGCTGTGACCAAGTACATACACCGTGGCTTCCAGCAATTCGCTGAAAAACTCAGGACGGTGAGCCGGTTCCGATGCGGCCAGCTTTAACACCTCTTCCAGCCGATTGTGGGGTGAAAACTCCATAACTCTCCTCAATGCTTAACATGAGCGGTAAGCACAGTAACGACAACAGGGAACATCGGTTCCCTGTTGTCGTCTTCACATTGCCTGAACCAGGTTAACCCGCTTTATGTAGCAGGAAATCAGCCAGCGTACGCACGCCTAAACCGGTTGCACCAGCAGACCATTGATCCACCGCCGACTTACGGTAAGTGGCAGAACAGTCGATATGCAACCAACCCTGCTGGTAGTTCTTCACAAAGTGAGACAGGAACGCCGCCGCGGTGCTGGCACCGGCGGTATGGGCCGCCCCCGCCACATTATTCAGTTCAGCGAAGTTAGACGGTAAATGCTGGCGGTGGAACTCTTCCAACGGCAAACGCCAGAACGGCTCGTCTTCACGACGGGCACTCTCCATCAGCGAATCAATCATCGCATCGTCGAAGCTAAACAGCGCGTGATAGTCATTCCCCAACGCCGTTTTAGCCGCACCGGTCAGGGTCGCACAATCCACAATCCACTGCGGATTCTGCTCAGACGCATCAATCAGTCCATCGGCCAGGACCAGGCGCCCTTCCGCATCAGTGTTCATGACTTCGACGGTTTTACCATTACGATAGCGAATAATGTCACCCAGACGGAATGCGTTGCCGCTGACCATGTTATCTGCGCAACACAGATACAGTTTTACGCGCTGTTGCAAGCCACGGGCTGCCGCCAGTGCCAGTGCACCGGTTACCAAAGCCGCACCGCCCATGTCCGACTTCATGGAATCCATGAAGCTACTGCCTTTCAGGCTGTAACCACCGCTATCAAAGGTGATGCCTTTACCGACCAGACAGGCCAGCACCGGCGCGTCTGCGTTGCCAGTCGGGTTGTAATCCAGCGCCAGCAATACCGGCGAACGTTCAGAACCGCGACCCACGGTGTGCAGGCCAGCATAGTTCTGCTGGCGCAGATCTTCGCCTTTGGTAATGCGATAAGAGATAGCGTCGCCCGCCACGCTGCACAGCAGATCGATAGCACGGGTGGCCAGTTGCTCCGGCGCCAGATCTTCCGCTGGCAGGTTGATGGTATCTCGCACCCAGTCAACGATTTTCAGACGGCGTTCCAGCTCCTGCTGTTGCGCTTCGGGCAACGTGGCCCACTCCACCGTACGTTTGCCCTTCGGCCCACGGTATCCCTGCCAGAACGCCCAACTGCTTTCCAGATCCCAGCCATCGCCAGCCAGTTTGACGTGTTTGATGCCCTGCCCATCGATTTTACGGGCAGCTCGCTGAATAATAGTCTGCGGCTTGCTGCCGGACAGATGAATGGTAAATCCCTGCTCATTGGCGGTTAACGAGGCTTTCTCACCCCAGCGTGAGTCTGCTGGCTGATGGGAAAGGGTAATCAGCATCGCTTCAGTTGTCATACATCTACTCCAAATTGGCTCTCATTTAATTGGGCCTTGCTCTTGTTAGCCCACTCTCGCCATGATGAAAAAAGAGAAAACGGGCCACCTCAAGGTAGCCCGTTGACTAATTTAGTTATTCGGCCTCATCCAGCCACACGAGCAGGATAGCTTCCAGAATTTTTTCGTTCGACGCATCAGGTTCATCGTCAAACTCATCCAGTTCGCAAATCCAGCGGTGTAGATCGGTGAAACGCACAGTTTTTGGGTCAGTATCTGGATACAAATCGTACAACGCTTCGCCGATTTCGCGGCTATCGGTCCATTTCAGTCCCATGAATTACCCCATCAGTGTTCGCGTGCATGGTTAATGGTATAACGCGGAATTTCCACCACCAGATCTTCATCGGTGACACGCGCCTGGCACCCCAGACGGCTTTCCGGTTCCAGTCCCCAGGCTTTGTCCAGCATGTCATCTTCGTCTTCGGTACTTTCCGGCAACGAATCAAACCCTTCCCGAACAATGCAGTGACAGGTGGTACAAGCACAGGATTTCTCGCAGGCATGCTCTATCTCGATACCGTTACGCAATGCCACGTCCAGAATGGTTTCACCACTGTTCGCTTCTAAAACCGCCCCTTCCGGACATAAATCCTGATGCGGCAGAAAAACAATCTTGGGCATGTTATACCTCGTCCACAGAATGGCCTGCCAGCGCACGGCGAATAGATTCATCCATCCGGCGAGCAGCGAATTCCTGGGTTTGTTGATCTAATTTTTTAATCGCGGCCTCAATCGCTGAGGCATCGTTTTCCTGTGCAGCCTGCTGCAAATGAAGACTGGCAGCGTCTATCGCCGCCCGCTCTTGCGAGGTGAGCAACGCGGCATCCGCTGCCAGTGCGCTAGTGAGGCTTTCGAGCACGCGTGTGGCTTCCACCCGCTGTTCTGCCAGCCTGCGCGCACTAATATCACTCTGCACGTTCTGCATAGAATCGGTAATCATGGTGGCGATTTCATCGTCGCTCAAACCATAAGACGGCTTCACCTGAATTGAGGCTTCCACCCCGGTGGATTTCTCCATCGCAGTGACGCTCAGCAATCCGTCGGCATCCACCTGGAACGTGACCCGAATATGCGCACCACCAGCAGGCATTGCCGGAATACCACGCAGCGTGAAACAACCAAGCGAACGGCAATCCTGTACCAGCTCGCGTTCACCCTGCAACACGTGAATCATCATCGCGGTCTGGCCATCCTTGAAGGTAGTGAACTCCTGCGCGCGCGCCACCGGAATCGTGGTATTACGCGGAATCACTTTCTCGACCAGTCCCCCCATGGTTTCCAGTCCCAGCGACAATGGGATCACATCCAGCAACAGCATTTCACTGTCGGGCTTGTTACCGACCAGAATATCCGCCTGAATAGCCGCGCCGATAGCCACCACCTTATCCGGATCGATAGAGGTCAACGGCGTGCGGCCAAAGAATTCGCCGACCTGCTCACGTACCAGCGGTACACGGGTCGATCCGCCAACCATCACGACTTCTTTCACCTCGTCCAGCTCAACACCCGCGTCTTTGAGCGAGCGTCGACAAGACAACAGCGTGCGTTTCACCAGCGGTGCAATCAACGCATTGAACTGTTCACGGGTAATCTCACCTTGCCAGCCCGCTACCGATACCGGCACAGATTGCGACTCACTCAGGGCGATCTTAGTCTGTACCGCGGTATTGAGCAGCGTCTGTTGCAATTGATGATCATCACGCACGACGATACCGGCCTGTCCGCGAATCCACTCAACCAGCAGGTGGTCAAAATCATCCCCCCCCAAGGCCGAGTCACCGCCGGTCGCCAGCACTTCAAATACCCCACGGCTAAGGCGCAGGATAGAAATATCAAAGGTACCGCCGCCCAGATCATATACAGCGATAACGCCTTCCTGACCGGAATCCAGGCCATAGGCTATCGCCGCCGCCGTGGGTTCATTAAGCAGGCGCAGCACATGCAGACCCGCCAGACGGGCGGCGTCTTTGGTGCCCTGACGCTGAGCGTCATCAAAATAAGCCGGCACAGTAATCACCACGCCGTCAGGCACCCCATTGAGCGCCTCTTCAGCACGGCGAGTCAGCGCAGATAGGATGTCGGCCGAGATCTGAATCGGATTGCGTGGACCACCAGCGGTTTGCAACACCGGCAAACCATTCTCGCTGGCGGTAAACTGATAAGGCAGATGAGGATAACGCTGACGGATGTCGGAAAGTGACCGTCCCATTAAGCGCTTGACGGAGCTGACGGTGTTAACTGGGTCAATGGCCGCCTGCTGACGAGCCTCCCAACCAACGGTGTGCCCGTCAGCATCATAATGCACAACAGACGGTAACAGGTGACGCCCGTTATGGTCAGGCAGTGTCTGTGCCTCGCCACTTCGGACCGTGGCAACCAGAGAATGGGTGGTTCCCAGATCAATGCCAACAGCCAAACGGTGCTGATGCGGCGCTGCACTCAGTCCTGGTTCGCTGATTTGTAATAAGGCCATATTGAGCTTCCATCAATTGGCGGGCGGGCAAACCTGACATCAGGTCATGATTGCCCTACCGGATTGAATGTGACTTATCGTTCCAGCAATTGTTCTTCGAGTTGTTCGACCTGCTGCCGGAGTCGATCAAAAAAGCGTAGTTTACGCACGGTATCCGCTGCATCCGACCAGGATTCAGCATCCAGCTCGCTCACCATTTGCTCGCTACGCTGGCGGATCATCCCTTGCAGACGCTGTGCAAATGCCGCCAGCGCACTTTCCGCATCCGGTCGGCGTTCAATCTCATCGAGCTCTTCGCGCAGCTCCATCTGCTCCATCAGGAATGCAGTATCATGGAGCGTATGCTGCTCGCTGCTCAAATCGAAGCCGTGCAAAGATAGCATATACTCGGCGCGTTTCAGTGGGTGCTTTAGCGCCTGATAGGCATTATTGATGGTGGCTGCCTGTTGTAGCGCCATCATACGGTCGCGTTCCGGGCTGGCAGCAAAGCGGTCAGGATGAAACTGACGCTGCAGTTCCTGAAACCGGGAAGCAAGCAGGCTGCCATCCACCTTATAGCGAATCGGCAGCCCGAATAAAGCAAAGTAATCCATAGTGTGCTCTGAGTTCGCAGACAATTCATGCACGCCCGCCGTGCTCTGTGCCGAAGCACACCACACGGCGGGAGCCAGTCAACAGACCGGCCAGCGGTCAGACATTAAACATTAAAGCTTTCGCCGCAACCGCATTCGCTGGAAACGTTAGGGTTATTGAACTTGAAACCTTCGTTCAGCCCTTCCTTGACGAAATCCAACTCGGTGCCGTCAAGGTAGACCAAGCTTTTACCGTCAATAATGACCTTCACGCCCTTGTCTTCAAACACCACATCATCGGTGTTCAGTTCGTCAACAAATTCCAGCACATACGCCATACCGGAGCAACCGGAAGTTCTCACCCCCAGACGCAAGCCGATACCTTTGCCGCGGTTAGCCATAAAAGCATTAACACGTTGTGCAGCACTGTCGCTCAGGGAAATCGACATAGCAAACCTCTAATTCATCTGCCTGTTATTTGTCGCTACGTTTGCTCTTGTAATCGGCGATGGCGGCTTTGATAGCGTCTTCAGCCAGAATAGAGCAGTGAATTTTCACCGGCGGCAATTCCAGTTCTTCGGCGATTTGGGTGTTCTTGATCGATTCAGCTTCCGTCAGACTTTTGCCTTTCACCCACTCGGTGACCAGCGAGCTGGAGGCGATGGCGGAACCACAACCGTAGGTTTTAAAGCGGGCATCTTCGATAATCCCCTGCTCATTGACCTTAATTTGCAGTTTCATCACGTCACCACAGGCCGGTGCGCCCACCATACCGCTGCCGATGCTCGGATCAGAAGAATCGAACGAGCCGACATTGCGCGGATTTTCATAGTGATCAATTACTTTTTCGCTGTAAGCCATAATATACGTCCTGATTCCTGCGAATTAATGGTGCGCCCATTCGATGCTGTTGATATCCACGCCTTGCTTGAACATGTCCCACAACGGAGACAAATCACGCAGACGGCCGATGGATTTACGAACCAGATCGATGGTGTAGTCAATTTCTTCTTCAGTCGTGAAGCGACCCAAAGAGAAGCGGATGGAACTGTGTGCCAGTTCATCGTTCATCCCCAGTGCACGCAGCACATAAGAAGGCTCAAGGCTGGCAGAAGTACAGGCCGAACCGGAAGACACCGCCAGATCCTTCAGCGCCATGATCAGCGACTCACCTTCTACATAGTTGAAGCTGACGTTCAGGATATTCGGTGCACCCTGCTCCAAATCGCCGTTCAGGTACACTTCTTCGATATCGTTGATGCCGTTCCACAGGCGATCACGCAGAGTACGCTGGCGAATAGCCTCTTCAGCCATTTCTTCTTTCGCGATGCGATAGGCTTCACCCATACCGACAATCTGATGAACCGGCAGGGTACCAGAACGCATACCACGTTCGTGGCCACCGCCATGCATCTGCGCTTCGATACGCACACGCGGCTTACGACGCACATACAGCGCGCCAATCCCTTTCGGGCCGTAAATCTTGTGACCGGTGAAAGACATCAGGTCAACTTTCAGTTGGCTGAGATCAATCGGCAGTTTGCCTACGCTTTGGGTCGCGTCGACATGGAAAATGATGCCGCGGCTACGACACATTTCGCCGATGGTCGCGATGTCCTGCACCACGCCGATTTCGTTATTCACATGCATGATGGACACAACAATGGTGTCATCACGCATAGCCGCTTCCAGCTCTTTCAAATCAATGATGCCGTTGCGCTGTGGTGCCAGGTAAGTTACTTCAAACCCTTCGCGCTCAAGCTGACGGCAGGTATCCAGCACGGCTTTATGCTCGGTCTTGCTGGTGATGATGTGCTTGCCTTTTTTCTGGTAGAAATTCGCCGCACCCTTGATAGCCAGATTGTCGGATTCGGTAGCGCCAGAAGTAAAAACGATCTCGCGCGGGTCCGCACCAACCAGTTCAGCCACCTGGTTACGGGCGATATCTACCGCCTCTTCCGCCTGCCAACCAAAACGGTGAGAGCGTGAGGCCGGGTTGCCGAACGTACCGTCCAGCGTCAGAAACTGCATCATTTTTTCGGCTACACGCGGATCGACCGGCGTAGTAGCGGAATAATCCAGATAAATAGGTAACTTCATTGCTCTTAAACTCCGTACATCACTTCAAAACGTTCAAGGCGTTTCGTTCTTTTTTCTTTCAGGCACGCAAGTTGACGTTGATGGTTTCTTGTATGCGTCCGTTGGAGGTACGACGCACGTCAGCATCCTGACGATCCGCGACGTCCAGAATCTCTTTGTTATTGACCAATTCATCCAGGGTGATGTTATTGAGAAACTCGCTAATGCGGTCGCTCAAATCACGCCACAGCGTGTGGGTCAGGCAGCGATCACCGCCCTGACATCCTTCTTTCCCCTGGCAGCGGGTGGCATCAACCGATTCATCCACCGCCGAGATGACCGAGCCGACAGCGATTTCGGCGGAGTCTTTCCCCAACAGATAACCACCACCTGGACCACGCACGCTGGCGACCAGCCCATGCTTGCGCAGGCGAGAGAACAGCTGTTCCAGATAAGAAAGCGAAATACCCTGACGCTCGGAGATATCCGCCAGCGGAACCGGGCCTTCCTTTGAATGCAGCGCCACATCAAGCATGGCGGTAACGGCGTAGCGGCCTTTAGATGTCAGTCTCATGTTAGTGGTATCCGTAAGATAAACATGTATTATTAAGACAAGTATTATGAGTCAAGTATACATAGCACAGTCATAAGTCTGACATTCCCGAGTGTTTCAGTCAACTATTTAACCAAGTAAATAACTCAACTATTACACCCGCACAGCACGTATTCCCAATAGCCGCCCTCAAGCCATTCTTATTCAATGATTATTCTGCGACGGATCCGATGGCGTCGTTTTGGTGATGGCGCTCAGAATGCCGCGCAGAATATTGAGCTCCTGAGTTTCCGGACGGGCGCGGGTAAACAACCGACGCAACTTGTTCATCACCTGTCCCTGATGGGACTGACGGATGAAACCGGTATGCAGCAAGGTATCTTCCAGGTGCTGATAAAAGCGCTCCAGATCATCCACCAGCGGATAAGGGCTCTCTTCGTGTGCCACTTCGCCCTGTTGCTGGCGGTCCAGCCAGGCGACGCGCACCTCATAAGACAGGATCTGTACAGCCATCGCCAGGTTGAGCGAGCTGTATTCAGGATTAGCGGGGATCGCCACATGATAGTGGCATTTTTGCAGTTCCTCATTCGTCAGCCCCACGCGTTCGCGACCGAACACAATAGCCACCGGTGCGTGCTGCGCTTCCTGAATACTGAGCACACCGCATTCGCGCGGCTCCAGCATTGGCCAGGGTAACGTGCGGGAACGAGCGCTGGTACCCACTACCAGACCGCATCCTTCCAGCGCCTGATCGAGAGTATCAACAATAGTAGCGTTGCCAATGACATCACTGGCACCCGCAGACAAGGAGATTGCCTGCGAATCGGGTTTGACCAGCGGATTAACCAGCCAAAGATTAGTCAGGCCCATGGTTTTCATCGCCCTGGCCGTTGACCCCATATTGCCGGTATGCGACGTCTCCACCAGCACAATGCGTATATTCTGTAACATGCGGACTCTGTCATACGAAACGGAAAACCGGCGTATGTTAACACAAACTTCTCTGTTTTCTCTTTCTCCTGCTATCTGCTATACTTCGCGCCGCTTTCTGTTCTTTAACATTCTTGTGGACGATACCATGCATCCGATGCTTAACATCGCCGTGCGCGCAGCGCGCAAAGGCGGCAACTTGATCGCAAAAAACTATGAAACACCTGACGCCGTTGAGGCCAGCCAGAAAGGCAGTAACGATTTTGTCACTAACGTTGATCGCGATGCAGAGCGCCTGATTATCGAGGTAATCCGTAAAGCCTACCCGCAGCACACCATCATTAGTGAAGAATGCGGTGAAATGGTGGGTGAAGATCAGGACGTGCAATGGGTTATCGATCCCCTGGATGGCACGACCAACTTCATCAAACGTCTCCCCCATTTTGCTGTTTCCATCGCCGTTCGCGTCAAAGGCCGCACCGAAGTCGCCGTTGTCTACGATCCAATGCGTAATGAACTGTTTACCGCCACCCGTGGTCAGGGCACACAGTTAAACGGTTATCGCCTGCGCGGCAGCAACGCCCGCGATCTGGACGGCACTATTCTTGCTACCGGATTCCCGTTCAAACACAAACAGCACAGCGCCAGCTATCTGCGTATACTGGAAGCCCTGTTCAGCCAGTGCGCCGACTTCCGCCGTACCGGTTCCGCTGCGCTCGATCTGGCCTATGTGGCAGCAGGCCGCGTAGATGGCTTCTTTGAGATCGGCCTGAAACCCTGGGATTTCGCTGGCGGTGAGCTGCTGGTACGTGAAGCTGGCGGCATCGTGACCGACTTCGTTGGCGGTCATAACTACCTCGCTTCCGGTAACATTGTTGCGGGTAACCCGCGCGTAGTGAAATCCCTGCTGTCCACCATCCGCGACCAGTTAAGCGACGCACTTAAGCGCTAACCCTTCCTGTGGGCATGTCATCAGCCATGCCCACGCTATGATTTCTCTCTGTTATTTTTCTTTACAACTCAGTCCTATTGAGTGAGAGTTTAACCTTATATGATAATAATTATTAAACTCATTCATTTCCTATTCACTCGATTCAGAATTGACCTATCACACAGCGGTTAATGACAGGATAAGTTATGTTAAAGAAATCATGGCGTTCTCTTCTTTTGGCTACCACACTGACCACCTCCTTCGCCAGCTTAGCCACCCAGTATCCCCTCACCGTGACCGATATCGATGGACAGCACGTCACCATCAACCAGGAACCGCAGCGCGTTGTCTTGCAGGACGGCCGCGACATCATGTCGATGGCGTTGTTAGATCGCGATAATCCGTTCCACCGACTGGTTGCCTGGAACAATCTGCCCAAGAAACAAGACACCGCTACCTGGGATCTGTTGAAGAGCAAATGGCCACAGTCTGAAGGCATCCTCGACATGGGGTTCAGCGACAAAGGCGACGTGGAACTGGAAAGCATTCTGGCTAAAAAACCAGACTTGATGATCGCCCAACTCCGCGCCAAACCGGCGCTGATGGAAAATGGCGTCATCAGCAAATTGAATGCGTTGCACATTCCGCTGGTATTTGTGGACTATGAAATCAACCCGGCCCAAAACACCGCTCCCAGCGTTGACCTGCTTGGCAAGGTGTTGAACCGCGAAGAAAACGCCAAAGCCTACACTGATTTTTACCGCCAGCACTTTAGTGATATTCAGAAAGTGACCGCCAGTATCACCCCCAAACCCACCGTATTTATCGAACCTATCGCTGGCAACACTGACGCGTGCTGCTTCACTCACGGCCACAATGGCTGGGGTGGCCTGCTGGAAGCCATCGGCGCGAAAAATATCGGCTCCGGTTTGCTGCCCGGCGCATCGGGTTTTGTCTCACTGGAAAAAGTGATCAGTGAAAAACCGGATACCTACATCATGACCGGCTCCAAACGTGGTAACGGTACCAGCAAAATTCTGCCATTTGGCTATGGTGCCAGCGACAGCGATATCCAGGAAAAAGCCAAAGCACTGCTGAGCCGTACCGGTATTGACCAGGTTCCTGCGATTAAAGCGGGTCAGGTCTATGGGGTTTACCACCACTTCTATAACCATCCGTACAACATCGTTGGTATGGAATATCTGGCCAAAGCGGTGTACCCGAAGCAGTTCAGCAATCTGAACCCGGACGAGACCTATCACTACATCGTTCGCCATTTCACCACCTTACCTGACGACAATTTTGTGTTTGCCCGTAAACTGGCTAATTAACCCATGAGTGTAACCACCGAATCCTCCATCAGCCGTGTCAGCACGGCTGAAAACAGCGCGATAGCCCATTACAATGCCGTCATCCGCCATCGGCTGGTGATCATGGCGGTGATGGCAGTCGCGATTGTAGCCTCCCTGCTGCTGGACTTTATGCTCGGCCCTTCCGGCCTGCCACTGGATGTGCTGTGGCAGACACTGACCGACCCGGCTAACGCGGATGCCGGTAGCCGGGTCATCGTCTGGGACATCCGTCTGCCCTACGCGCTAATGGCGGTGGTGGTCGGTTTGGCGCTGGGATTGGCTGGCGCAGAGATGCAAACCATTTTGAATAACCCGCTAGCCAGCCCATTCACGCTGGGGGTTTCTTCGGCGGCGGCGTTTGGCGCGGCGCTGGCAATCGTACTGGGGATTGGTATTCCCGGCGTTCCGGCGCAATGGTTCATTTCAGCTAACGCCTTCCTGTTTGCGCTACTGGCGGCCCTGTTGTTGGATGGTATTACCCGCTGGACGAAGGTGGCGACTTCTGGCGTGGTGTTATTCGGTATAGCACTGGTGTTCACGTTTAACGCGCTGGTATCTATTTTGCAGTTCGTCGCCAACGAAGACACGCTGCAAGGACTGGTGTTTTGGACGATGGGTAGCCTGGCCCGTTCCTCCTGGGAGAAACTCGGTATTCTGCTGGCCGTTCTGGCCGTGGTGATGCCGCTGTCCATGATGAGCTCATGGAAGTTGACCGCACTGCGTTTAGGTGAAGATCGCGCCATCAGCTTTGGCATCAACGTGCGTCGTTTGCGTCTGGCGACGCTGCTGCGTATCAGTTTCCTGTCAGCGCTGTCGGTCGCGTTCGTCGGGCCGATTGGTTTTATCGGCCTGGTCGCCCCCCATATTGCCCGTATGATTTTCGGCGAAGACCACCGCTTTTATCTACCGGCCAGTGCCCTGACGGGCGCGTTGGTATTGTCGCTGGCATCGGTCGCGTCCAAAAACCTGCTGCCCGGCGTCATTATTCCGGTTGGGATTGTCACCTCGCTGGTAGGGGTTCCTTTCTTCCTGAGTATTATTCTGCGTAACCGGGGGAACGTATGAGTCACAATGGGTTGTCGATTTCGCGTTTTTCTGCGGGTTACACCAAACGAAACATCATTAACGACCTGTCGGTGCCACTCCTGCCACGCGGTAAGATCACGGTATTGTTGGGGCCAAATGGTAGCGGTAAATCGACACTGCTGCGCGCGTTGGCCGGTTTGGGGCAGGCACAAGGCGATTTGTTGCTGGATGACGTCAACCTGATGCAGTTACCTTTCGCCAAACGGGCGGAAAAAGTGGTGTATCTGCCGCAATCATTGCCCGCAGGCGTACATCTCCACGTACTGGAATCGATTATCGTCGCCCAGCGTGCATCCGGCGGGCTGCATCACAACAGTAACGAAGATGAAGTGCTGGCGCTGCTCAGACAACTGGGTATTTCGCATCTGGCAATGAGCTATCTGGATCAGCTCTCTGGTGGTCAGAAACAGTTGGTCGGGCTGGCACAATCACTGATTCGCCAGCCTTCACTGCTATTGCTTGATGAACCACTCAGTGCATTGGATCTCAACTACCAGTATCACGTCATGGACCTGGTCCGCCAGGAAACCCGTAAGCGCAATATTGTGACGGTAGTAGTCGTGCATGACATTAATATCGCACTGCGTCATGGCGACCATGTGTTGATGCTTAAAGACGGCAAACTGATCGCCGATGGCGAGCCTGCTAACGTGATCAGTGAAGACAGTCTGGCTCAGGTGTATGGCGTGCGTGGCCGCATCGAACGCTGCTCGCGCGGTATTCCACAAGTGATGATCGACGGGCTGGTCACTGAACCTCGGCTGTGAAATTCCCGCTGCGAACCCGCTAACCCGTCTAATAAGCACTGAAAAAAGCCCCGAACAGTTACTGGTTCGGGGCTTTTTTATTGAGCGGTCAGCCGCCCGATGAAGGCAGCAGTCGTCTGTCAGGATTTCGCCGGTAGCGTCACCCAATAACCTGGCTGATACGGCAGCGGCAGGAATTTCTCATGGAAGGTGCGGAAAGTCGCATCGGGATCGATATCTTTAAATAAATCCGGATGCAGCCACTTCGCTATCACCTGAATCGCGACAAACTGATATGGGCTGTCATAAAACTGATGCCAGATGGCATGCGCCTTACCGTTGGTGGCAACTGGCAAGGTTTTAAATGCAGGGCGCTCCATCAGTTTCTGCAAACGCTGCAACGCCTGCGACTTGTCAGCACCGGGACCAACACCGACCCAACCGTTGGCGGTATTGTAGTTTTTCCAGTTAGCACCGGTGACGATCACCACATCCGGGCGCGCGCTGATGATCTGCTCCGGGTTTAGCGTACCGAATGTACCTGGAATAATACCTTTAGCGATATTCACGCCACCGGCGGCTTCCACCATTTTCCCGAAGTTCTCATTGCCGAATGACATGCAGCACTCTTCGTCATAACCGCCTGCGCGATCGATCATAACTTTCGGACGTGGCCCCTGATACTGTTTGAGGCGTTCGGTCACGACCTCAATCTGCTGGCGACGGAATTGGATAATGGCCTCAGCACGCTCTGGTTTACCCAGCAGTTTCCCCATGATGCGAATGCTTTTCTCTGCGTTTTCAAACGGCTTTTCCCGAAAGTCGATAAAGACCACCGGGATGCCCAAACCGCCGAGCTTTTCAATCAGCTTAGCCTCATCGGTCGCGGCTTTCGCTTCCAGATTCATCAGCACCAAATCCGGCTTCAGATTCACGGCTTGTTCTACGTTGAAAGTACCGTCTTTAGCACCACCGAAGGTCGGCAACTGTTTAATCTGTGGATACTTCTGCTCATAAGCCAGATAGCTGTCATAGTCTGCTTTCGGCAAGTCATCCCGCCAGCCGACCACGCGCTGGAACGGGGCTTCGGTATCAAAAGCCGCGAGCAGATAAATCTGCCGCCCTTCCCCCAAAATCACCCGTTTGACTTCAGATTTGATCTCAACGGTTCTGCCGCTGACATCTTCAATCATTATCGGTGCCGCCCTGACGGCCGACGCCAACCCCAATACCATGCCAACGGCACACAACCACTTTTTCATTCTGTTATTCCCTGATTACTCAATAGATAATGATACTGATTATCATTCAAATAAATAATAAAGTTGCCTCGGCTTTGGAGCAATATTTTTCACAGGAAAAGAACAGGATAAGTAACTGTGTGGACAGGAAATGAACAGAGGATACAGACAGGCAGACGACATAGAGCGGTGTTAACGCCCCCTTCTGCTTTACAGAGTGACAATGCGCTTAACGCACAGAATTTTAGGAAACTGAGCGTTAGAGAACTGCTATTTGGAAAACTGTGGGCCAGATGACGATGCGAAGGGAGATAACGGTACCTACCCCATCAATGGTCGAATGCCGCCCATCACATCGGGTTGGCTGGTGAGATAAAGTACAATACCGGCAAAGGTCAGCATCATGCCACCGGCTAGCGATAAGGCCGACCAGAGAAAGGGTTGCCAGCGGGAAGGTGTCCCATCACGACTTAAACGCTCCAGTTGACGACGGCAGAACAATACCGCCACGCCTAACAGCGAAACCGTCAGCGCCGTTCCCAACGCCATGGTCAAAGCCGAGATCACCCCCCAGACAAACACATCCAGCACTTTGGCGAATAACAACACCAGGACAGCACCGGAACACGGGCGCATTCCCATCGCCAATACGACCATCAGGCGGGTTCGCCAGCCATCACTGTGGTTTAACGTGTCTGCCGACGGCACATGCTGATGACCACACCCGCAATGCGCGTCATGCTGATGGCGTGTGGCAGGCGGTGTCAGCCGACGACCCGGCACCGGTGCGTTCAGCGGCGTTAATGCGTGAATTCGTGGTTTAGACTGGGGGAACAACACCGTCAGCAGGCGCCGCAGCGCACGCAGACACAACCATCCCCCAAGCCCTGTCACTAACACAAAGCTGAGTTTTTCCATCCAGAAACTGCTGATATGCAAAGTCCGGCTGGAAAGCTGCAACACCGCCAGCACGACGGTCACCAAAACAATCGCGACCAGCCCCTGTAACAGCGCGGCCGCCAGGGTCAGTTGCAGGCTGCTTTTCAGTCGGGACGGGTGCGTCGCCAGGTAAGTGGCGATCACCACTTTGCCATGGCCGGGACCAATAGCATGCAGCACACCGTAGACCAGACTGAACATCACCAGCGTCCAGCCAGCCTGTTGAGGTCTGGCATGCACCTGCTCCATCAAATCCGACATCTGTTGATGCAAAGATCGCTGCCATTCAACACTTTGCAGCAAGAGCGATGGCCACCAGACCCACGCCTGCCATACGGCAACCCCCATCAGCAGCACAAACAGCGCCAGCGGCCACCAGCGCAGGTAATTAGCGGAAACTCGCGAGTGGTTTACTGACATTGCAACGTCACCTGTTGAGCAAACTGTTTTCCCAAGTCCATGTCCTGAGAGGGTTTCGCGTTTTTATCCAGCGACAGCGCATAGGACTGCAGCGAGGCATCGGGTTTAGGCGTCATCAGCGTGGTTTTACAACGTGCAGCCAGCGCCGCACTAATCTGAATCGCTTTATCGTCTTTATACGACATATCCACGAAGTAGGAAGGATCATAGGTGGAAATCAGTAACGGTGCCCCTGCCAGCGGTTGCGGGTGAGCCAATGGCAACACGAACTCCAGCACCGCCTTATTGCCCGCTCGGGAGAGATGATATTCCGTTGGCAGCGACAGGTATTTCACAGGCTTTCCGTTTCGATAAACATCGGTGAAGTAATGCTGTCCTAGTACATTCGCCATCACTTCCGCCGCCAGTTTTTTCCACACGTCGGAATCTTTCGCCGCATTACCGGCATCATAGAGCAAATCGGCGGAAGTAATAGGATCCATAGTCCAGTTCATACGCAATCCGGTTATCAGGTCGTCTTTCCCTTCCACCGTCGTTTTCATGTCGATAAAACTGTGTGGATGGGCCAATGCCGGGCCGGATAACGCTAGCAGTGTCAATAACAGGCAGCTTACCCAACGGAATGAAAAGCCTAAATTGTTATAATGTAACATTGTTTATCCTGACCGTTTCACCTGACACCGATGCCCATTCACTTAGCGCGAGCGAGTACTCACCTGCGGACGCAACATGAACGCAGGTAACACCAGCAATGCCATTATCCAAAAGGTCCTACCTTGCAAATGCTCAAACAGGAACCCTGATACTACCGTCATCACCGCAACCGCGCCCCCCGTGCCCAACGCGGAATACGCCGCCTGTAAGCGCAGTACGTCAGCATCGTGACGGGAAGAGATAAACCGCATCGCCGCCAGATGGCAAACCGTAAAGGTGCCGCAGTGCAAGATTTGCATCACAATCAACCATGGCAGCGACACCGTCGCCCCCATCAGGCTCCAGCGTACCACGCTGCACAATGCGGACAATATCAGCAACCCGGATGCACTCCAATGCCCAAACAGGCGTTTACTCAGTGCAAAAACCACGATTTCCGCGACCACACCCAACGACCACAGATAGCCGATAACCGCCGCTGAATACCCCGCCTGCTGCCAGTAAATCACACTAAAGCCGTAGTAAGCGGCATGCGCCCCCTGCAACAAAGACACACACAATAAGAAACGCCAGACCGCAGACTCACGCAGCAAAACACGCCATGGCGTAGCGGTGGTTTGTGTCTGGTGACGTTTTACCGAGGCTGGCATCACATGTGGCCGTAACATCATCCCCAGCAGCATTGAGAGCAACCCGGCTGCCAGAGTGACTAAAATCGCCTGATGCCCCCAGACGGCAACCAGTTGCCCGGTCACGGCGGAGCCTATTACAAATGCGATGGACCCCCAGACGCGCACCCGGCCGTAATCGAGCGGCATCTGTTTTTGCCAGGTCGCCGCCAGCGCGTCCGTCAGTGGAATCAAGGGTGCAAAAAATAGGTTAAACCCCGCCATGACCATCAGGAGCCAGAGCCAGGCGCTGCCCAACCAGAACCCGATGAATGTCAGCACCGACAGCAATGCCAACAATCTCAATACACTAATCAACCGGGCAGGATCTTTCACCAGCGGTGTAATAAACAGACTGCCAATAAATCGGGCTACCAGCCCAGCGCCCAGCAGGATACCGATCGACTCAGCGGATAGCCCTTCGCCGTTGAGCCAGCCGCCCCAAAAAGGCAAAAAAATGCCATAGCTGAAGAAATAGGTGAAATAGCTGAGTGCCAGCCAATATGTGGATTGTAAAACCATGTTGTCTCCCCTCTACGGTCGGTTACTCTGTCAGAGAGCCAGAACAGACGCAACGGGAAGCAGAAAAACAAACGCCAGCCCTAAGGCTGGCGTGAGCAACATACCCGACAAAGTCGGGCACATCAGGCAAGACTATCAGGCGTAAACCGGGAAACGGCCGCAGATGTCCAGCACTTTCTGTTTGACGCGCTCAATAACCGCTTCGTCATTGATATTGTCCAGCACATCGCAAATCCAACCAGCCAGTTCACGGACTTCCGCTTCTTTGAAGCCACGACGGGTTGCCGCTGGTGTACCGATACGGATACCAGAGGTCACGAACGGGCTCTTCGGATCGTTCGGTACGCTGTTTTTGTTGACGGTGATATTGGCACGACCCAGCGCAGCATCCGCCTCTTTACCGGTCAGATTCTTGCTGACCAGATCCAGCAGGAACAGGTGGTTGTCGGTACCGCCAGACACCACGTTGAAACCGCGAGACAGGAACACTTCCACCATCGCTTTGGCGTTTTTCGCAACCTGCTGTTGGTAAGTCTTGAACTCTGGCTCCATCGCTTCTTTCAGCGCTACCGCTTTACCGGCGATAACATGCATCAGCGGGCCACCCTGTCCGCCAGGGAACACGGCGGAGTTCAGTTTCTTGTACAGGTCTTCGTCGCCGCCTTTCGCCAGGATCAGGCCACCACGCGGGCCCGCCAGGGTTTTGTGCGTCGTGGTCGTCACGATGTGCGCATGCGGAACCGGGTTCGGGTAAACACCCGCCGCAACCAGACCCGCAACGTGCGCCATGTCGACGAACAGGTAAGCGCCGATGCTGTCAGCGATTTCGCGCATTTTCGCCCAGTCAACGATACCGGAGTAGGCGGAGAAGCCACCCACGATCATCTTCGGCTTATGCGTGCGTGCCAGCTCAGCCATTTCGTCATAGTTGATCTTACCGCTGTCATCAATGCCGTAAGGCACGACGTTGTACAGCTTACCCGACAGGTTAACCGGGGAGCCGTGAGTCAGGTGGCCACCGTGCGCCAGGTTCATACCCAGAATGGTATCGCCCGGCTGCAGTAACGCGGTGTAGACAGCAAAGTTAGCCTGAGAACCTGAGTGCGGCTGAACGTTGGCATAATCAGCGCCGAACAGTTCTTTAGCGCGATCGATCGCCAGTTGCTCAACCACGTCGACGTATTCGCAACCGCCGTAGTAGCGTTTGCCCGGATACCCTTCGGCATATTTGTTAGTCAGCTGAGACCCCTGGGCCTGCATGACGCGTGGACTGGTATAGTTTTCTGACGCAATCAGTTCAATGTGCTCTTCCTGACGCACCACTTCTTGCTGCATTGCTTGCCATAGCTCGGCATCGTAATCGGCAATGTTCATTTCACGCTTTAACATCCGCATCTCCTGACTCAGCTAACGTGCTTCTTTATTAAAATCACCCCGGGGGGCCGTGGGTGCATAGTGTAAACCGTTTTGGACTGGGGATGATAGAGCTTGACAGAGGTTTTTACGCAAACGATTAGCTACAGGCTACACAAGGCTTCCCATCCTGCCGGGATTTATCGTTCTGGCTGATTTTTTCTCATCCGCCGCCTGCATTTTTTTCATACACACCATCTTCACCCTTCCCTTTTGCCTATCGCACAGCCAGGTATTTACAGACGGAGCCCTTTCCAATAACATGTATTTTAAATACAACTTAAAAGACAACAATGAAGAGGTTCACCATGCTGGATCAACAAACCATCGCCACCATTAAATCCACAATACCGTTACTGGCTGAAACTGGCCCAGCGTTGACTGCGCACTTTTACCAACGGATGTTTCAGCATAATCCGGAACTGAAAGATATCTTCAATATGAGCAATCAGCGTAACGGCGATCAGCGTGAAGCGTTATTCAATGCGATTTGCGCCTATGCGACGCATATTGAAAACCTGCCTGCGTTGCTGCCTGCCGTCGAACGAATCGCCCAGAAACATGCCAGCTTTACTATCCGCCCGGAGCAATATCAGATAGTAGGTACTCACCTGCTGGCTACGCTTGAAGAAATGCTGAAGCCGGGTCAGGCGGTGTTGGATGCCTGGGGCAAAGCCTACAACGTACTGGCAGACGTCTTTATCAAGCGGGAAAGTGATATCTATCAGCACAGTGCTGAGCAACATGGCGGGTGGTCCGGCACACGGCCGTTTCGTATCGTATCAAAACAGCCTCAGAGTAGCCTGATTACCAGCTTCACGCTGGAGCCGACGGATGGCGGCCCTATCGCTGCGTTTCGTCCGGGCCAGTATCTGGCGGTCTATATTCGTGATAAACGCTTTGAGTATCAGGAAATTCGTCAGTACTCACTAACCACTGAGCCCAACGGACGCTACTACCGTATTGCGGTCAAACGCGAAGCCATGGGCAGTGTATCGGGCTACCTGCATGAGATTGCCCGTGAAGGTGACGTCATTGAACTGGCTGCACCACACGGCGATTTCTTTCTGGATGTTGCGCCATCGACACCGGTGGCGCTGATTTCCGCAGGTGTCGGCCAGACACCGATGCTCAGCATGTTGCATAGCCTGAAACAGCAGCAACATCAGGGTGACATCTTCTGGCTGCATGCGGCGGAAAACCCAGAAGTACATGCCTTCGCGGATGAAGTCACCAGCCTTGGCACGGCGTTACCGCAGTTGCAATCCTATATCTGGTATCGGGAAACCCCACCACAAGCGATATCACGCACTTCTGTTTTTCACGGCTTAATGGCGTTGCAGGACCTTCCAGCACCACTGCCGGTGGCAGACCTGCAGTGCTATTTGTGCGGTCCGGTGGCTTTTATGCAATTTGCTGCCCGGCAATTGTTGGAAGCGGGAATTACCGAATCACACATTCATTACGAATGTTTTGGTCCACACAAAGTGATATAGCTCACACCGACGATATTTTTACATCTACAATGTCAGCGGGCCGACCATTCGGCCTGTTTTATTTTCTAAAAGAAAATACTGGAATCCGGTTTCCAAATAAACTCATCGCTGCTTTTTAAGGCCATTTTCATTCCCCTTCGCGCTACACGGAAAAATAAAAAGGCGTAATAAAAATAACGTAAGTTATCATTTCCACACCTTATTCCCGAACAAAAAGAAAGCCCTACCCATCTATTCTAATCGGAGATAAAAAACACAATGTTACATTTAAAACACTGTTTCATTATTTGTTTCAATTGAAAAATAAATAAATAGATCGTATTCATTGGCAGCCCTTCAGCGACATCAGAAACAACTATTCATTATTGTTAAGGCAAGAAAGTTAATAAATAGTGAAATTCATGACGTGATGTCTTGGTGGGCAATAAATAAAAAATGCCTTTCGATATATATGGAAATTTTTAATACTCAAACAAGCGTCAACTAAGGAAAATATGATGAACACATCATCAGGACGTTCTTTTACCCGCTCTTCAACCTATCTGCTGGCCACCTTGATAGCTAGCGTGATGACCTCTGGTGTGTCCGCCGCTGAGCTGATTAACAATAACGCGCTGGAATCTGCTCCCTCTGTCGGCTGGGCATCACAAAACGGCACGACCACCGGCGGAGCGGCCGCAAGCAGTGACAATATCTACATCGTCACGAATATCAGCGAATTCACCAATGCATTAAGTGCAGGTACCGCGGCAAAGATTATCCAGATAAAAGGGACGATTGATATCAGCGGCGGTACACCTTACAAAGACTTTGCCGATCAAAAAGCCCGCAGCCAGATTATGATTCCCGCCAATACCACCGTTATCGGGATTGGTAGCGACGCAAAATTCCTCAATGGTTCGCTGATTATTGATGGCACTGACGGTACCAACAACGTCATCATTCGTAACGTCTATATTCAGACGCCGATTGATGTCGAGCCGCACTACGAAAAAGGTGATGGCTGGAATGCCGAGTGGGACGGCATGAATATCACCAATGGCGCGCACCATGTGTGGATTGATCACGTCACCATCACTGACGGCAGCTTCACTGATGACATGTACACCACCAAAGATGGCGAAACCTATGTGCAGCATGACGGCGCATTGGATATCAAACGTGGCTCCGACTACGTGACCATCTCCAACAGCCTTATCGATCAGCACGACAAAACCATGCTGATTGGTCATAGCGACACCAACTCCGCCCAGGACAAAGGCAAGCTGCACGTCACCCTGTTTAATAACGTGTTCAACCGCGTCACCGAGCGCGCTCCTCGCGTACGTTACGGCAGCATTCACAGTTTCAATAACGTTTTCAAAGGTGACGTAAAAGATCCGGTTTACCGCTACTTGTACAGCTTTGGTATCGGTACCAGCGGCAGCGTGTTATCGGAAGGCAATAGCTTCACTATCGCGAATCTGAGCGCCAGCAAAGCCTGCAAGATTGTGAAGAAATTCAACGGCTCCATTTTTTCAGATAACGGTTCCACACTAAACGGCAGCGCAGTTGATCTATCGGGTTGTGGTTTCAGCGCCTATACCAGTGCCATTCCTTACGTTTATACCGTTCAGCCAATGACTGCTGCACTGGCACAATCCATTACGGATAAAGCCGGCTCAGGCAAACTGTAATTTCCCTTTTCGTGTTTTCAACGAATTCACGTTTTCAACGGCTGCATCAGCAGCCGTTTTTACACCACTTTTGCTTTTCATCGCTTATCCTATCCTTCCACGCCGGTTAGACCAGCGTTGTATCCCCCACTCACCAATACGCAATTTATTTAATCATACCCACGCTAAACAGCGAAAATCACCCAATCAACTCATTGATATTATTTGAAATATAAAAATCGCGCACGTAACACAAGGTTACAAATTTAGTCAATAGATTATTTTTTGTTAACAAAAGCGATTACCATCATCGTGAAACAGTTCACAAAACAGACACTGAAAACACACGAATAGTCGCCAAAACAAAAGATGAAATGCTATTCCGTTTTCTGAGACACCGTTAATCCATAGACACATTAGGAACATTCACTGCGTGAACAAGGAATAAGGAAAATCGTGATGAACAACTTATCTATGTCTTCTGTTTCAAGACAGAAAATAGCCGGACGTTCTGCACTTGGCACCACGAAAAACGTGTTAGCTGCCGTCATCGTCGCTGCGCTGATGGTATCCACCGCTTCCGCTGCCAGCCTGCAAACCACCAAAGCGACAGAAACCGCCTCTACCGGCTGGGCGACACAAAGCGGCGGCACCACCGGCGGCGCTAAAGCGGCATCAGCCAAAATCTATGCGGTGAAAAGTATCAGCGAATTTAAAGCGGCGTTAAATGGAAACGATTCGTCACCCAAGATTATTCAGGTAACTGGCGCGATTGATATCAGCGGTGGCAAAGCCTACACCAGCTTTGATGACCAAAAGGCCCGCAGCCAGATCAGTATTCCGTCCAATACCACCATTATCGGTATCGGCAACCAAGGTAAATTCACCAACGGTTCGCTGGTTATCAAAGGGGTGAGCAACGTCATCCTGCGTAATCTGTATATCGAAACGCCGGTGGACGTTGCGCCGCATTATGAAACCGGCGATGGCTGGAACGCCGAGTGGGATGCCGCCGTGATCGATAACTCGGATCACGTCTGGGTCGACCACGTGACCATCAGCGATGGCAGCTTTACCGATGATAAATACACCACCAAAAATGGCGAAAAATATGTCCAGCATGACGGCGCGCTGGATATCAAGAAAGGCTCTGACTACGTTACCGTTTCCAACAGTCGCTTCGAACTGCATGACAAAACCATTCTGATCGGCCACAGCGACAACAACGGCTCACAAGATGCCGGTAAACTGCGCGTCACCTTCCACAACAACGTGTTTGACCGCGTCGGTGAACGAACGCCTCGGGTACGTTTCGGCAGCGTGCATGCTTACAACAATGTCTACATCGGCGACGTTAACCACAAAGCCTATCGTTATCAGTACAGCTTCGGTATCGGCACCAGCGGTAACCTGCTGTCTGAATCCAACGCCTTTACCATTGATAACCTCAAAAAGATCAGTGGTCGCGATAAAGAATGCAGCGTGGTCAAAGCGTTTAACGGCAAGATCTTCTCCGATAAAGGCTCAATCATCAACGGTGCCTCGTACAATCTAAACGGCTGCGGTTTTGGTTTCAGCGCTTATACCGCGAAAATCCCCTACAAATACTCCGCCCAGACCATCACGACCAGCCTGGCAAACAGCATCAGCAGCAACGCGGGTTACGGCAAACTGTAATTCTCCGCTCAATCATCGAGGCAACCATCACCAGTGGCCTCGATGATTTTCCCTCTTCCCTGACCTACTTCCATCACAGTGCCTCAACAGGAATATCGACTCTTCTCACTCCGATGCGTTTCAGTTCTGCAACAACGGCGTTTTTCGCAAGCCTGTCCGTTTTTCACCATAAGCACCGGGGGGTTAACCTGACATAAGCCCCTCATATCAATAAAATTATATTTAATAAAAATCGAATCAATTGTTAACCACATTATTTACAACAGACAAAAACACCAAATTATATTGCTGAATTTAATAGAAAATTTAATTCAACATCTATTAGCAAAAGTTACCGGTCTCGATCACACTTTAGAAAAAATTAATAACTCTCATAAAAAAAACGAGATTTCGATCTCAAAACATACAATCAAAAATGCTTAAAAATCCGCCTTGCCGAAGGACAAAATGGCATTTCATTTTTTCACAAACGGTTTTTCGATTTTCAACAATGCACTTTGGATTAGCGCCTACAGCGCAAGGAAACGGTCTATGAATAACTCTCGTGTGTCTTCAGTAGGAAAAAAAAGTTTACTGGCTGCCATTGTCACAGCCGCACTGATGGCTACCTCTGCCTATGCAGCAGTAGAAACTGATGCCGCAACAACCGGTTGGGCAACGCAAAACGGCGGCACTACCGGTGGCGCGAAGGCAGCAAAAGCAGTTGAAGTAAAAAACATTAGCGACTTTAAAAAAGCCCTGAATGGAACTGACTCATCACCCAAAATCATCAAAGTAACCGGACCAATTGATATCAGTGGTGGCAAAGCCTACACCAGCTTTGACGACCAGAAGGCCCGCAGCCAGATCAGCATTCCGTCCAATACCACCATTATCGGTGTTGGTAGCAATGGTAAATTCACCAACGGTTCACTGGTTATCAAGGGCGTGAGCAACGTTATCCTGCGTAACCTGTATATCGAAACCCCGGTGGATGTCGCGCCGCATTATGAAACCGGTGATGGCTGGAACGCCGAGTGGGATGCAGCCGTTATCGACAACTCTACCAACGTCTGGGTTGACCATGTCACCATCAGCGATGGTAGCTTCACTGACGATAAATACACCACCAAAGATGGTGAAAAATACGTTCAACACGACGGCGCACTGGATATCAAGAAAGGCTCTGACTACGTCACTATTTCTTACAGCCGCTTCGAACTGCACGACAAAACCATCCTGATCGGCCACAGCGACAGTAACGGCTCTCAGGATTCCGGCAAACTGCGCGTCACCTTCCACAACAACGTGTTTGACCGCGTAACCGAACGTACTCCACGCGTACGTTTCGGTAGCATCCACGCTTACAACAACGTATATCTGGGCGACGTGAAGCACAGCGTCTATCCTTACCTGTACAGCTTCGGCCTGGGCACCAGCGGTAGCATCCTGTCTGAAGCTAACTCCTTCACGCTCTCCAACCTGAAGAGCATTGATGGTAAGAACCCGGAATGCAGCATCGTGAAGCAATTCAACAGCAAGGTCTTCTCCGATAAAGGCTCACTGGTTAATGGCTCGTCAACCACTAATCTGGACACTTGTGGCCTCACCGCTTACAAACCGACTCTGCCGTACAAATATTCGGCTCAGACTATGACCAGCAGCCTGGCTACCAGCATCAACAACAACGCAGGCTACGGCAAACTGTAATTTCCCCTGCCGACAACAGCGGCCACTCCATCGAGTGGCCGCTTATTACATCAATCGCAGGCAGAAGAGGTCGCCACCATGTTTACCACTACCTGGCAACGGACGCTTTTCCTCAGCACGCTGTTTTGTTGTATGCCCTCTGCTGTTGTGCTGGCGGCAGGCACCACCTCGGACACACCGTCTTCCGCCACACAGCCGGTATTGGCTGTCGCGACGCTGGCTCCCAACACGCTGATTAGTGGTCAGGTGATGTATCGTGACATACGCTTTCCAGCCACCTTGCTTATCAAAGACCAACGTGGCACAGAGCGCAGCCTGAAAACCGATATCCAGGGGCGGTTTTATGCCGAGGTCTCTTCAATGGTCACACCGCTGCGTCTGTCCGTCATTGAAGCTGGTGGACAACATTGCCTGACGAGTAATCAGCTTCGCGCCGTTTGCCTGGGCGCACTGGTACCGCAGTTGCGCGACGGCCATGAAAATCGTATCAATATCAATCCGCTGACCGATCGTATTTTATCTGACGTCGCCACATCAGCCGGTTATATTGGACCGCAGCAACTACTTAATGCCACCACGCTACCCACCTTGTCCGTCGCAGCCTGGGAAACCGCTTATCGTGAATTCCATAACGGTTTTGATGATGCACTGAAACAGGCGGGTATTACCGACCCCACCCAGTTCGATCCATTAACCTATCCGAATACGCTGACCCCGGCCTTTACGAAGATCCTCCAGGTGACCAACCATGCCCGTAATTATCACAATGATAGCGGTGAGGCTGGCCATACGGTGCTAACCGACATCGGATTCCACCCGATTGTCGGATTAAACGCCTCCGGCAGTTATGAACCGTTAGATCTCGCCAGCGCCAGCCAGCAGCGCAAAGCACTGGAACAGGCTCGAACCCGTATTTTCATCGTGAGCGACTCGACGGCAGCAACCTACGAGAAAGCGCGTTTTCCGCGTATGGGCTGGGGACAGGTCTTTGAACAACAGTTACGCCCAGACAGCCATCTCGCCGTCGTCAACGGTGCTCGTTCAGGACGCAGTTCACGCGATTTTTATTACGAAGGGTGGTTCCGTCAGATGGAGCCATTCATGCGGCCAGGTGATTACCTGTTTATCGGTATGGGACATAACGATCAAAACTGCGATAGCCAGAAAGCCGTTCGCGGGGCTGCAGATGTCGCCAACCTTTGCACCTACCCCAACAGTGCGGATGGCAAGCCGCAATATCCGCAGGGCAAACCGGATATGTCGTTCCAGATTTCGCTGGAACGCTACATCCGTTACGCACGGGCACATCGTATGATACCGGTGTTGTTGACCCCGACAGCCCGCGTCAAAAACGCTGACGGAAAAAATGGAACACCGGCTGTTCACAGTCATCTGACAAAACAGAACAAAGCAGGCGGCTATGCCTTTGTTGGCGATTACACTCAGACCATTCGCGATACCGCCAGCAAGAACAAGGTGCCGCTATTGGATGTAGAAACTGCAACGCTAGCGCTGGCTAATCAGGGTGATGGACAGCAGTGGCAACAATACTGGCTGGCCGTCGATCCGGAGCGCTACCCTTATTACCGCGATCAGGCTGGCAGCCTGACTCAACCTGATACCACCCACTTCCAGCAAAAGGGCGCGCAGGCGGTCGCCGCGATAGTCGCAGACCAGATCAAAGCAACCCCTTCGCTACGGGAATTGGCCAGTAAGCTGCAGGCAACGGATCGCTAATGCGGAGAAATCACGTTTTAGGCAAAGCAACGTTTTATTGGATGTTGTCTGTTCATAAAACATCTGGACTTCTGTCACCTACCACTAAAGGAATATGTGTATGTTAAAAACGCTCTCTGGAACTCTTGCGCTGTCGTTGATGGTCGCCCTCAGCGTTCATCAGGCTCAGGCAGCCACCACCTATAATGCTGTGGTGTCAAAAACCGCCAGCGACGGCAAAACGTTTAAAACCATCGCCGATGCTATCGCCAGCGCACCGGCCGGTAGCTCGTCGTTTGTCATTCTGATCAAAAATGGCGTCTATAACGAGCGCCTGACCATTACCCGTAATAACCTGCATCTGAAAGGGGAAAGCCGTAACGGCACTGTTATCGCCGCAGCGATAGCCGCAGGAACACTGAAGTCGGACGGCAGCAAATGGGGAACCGCAGGCAGCAGCACGGTGACCATCAGCGCCAAAGATTTCAGCGCCCAATCACTGACTATCCGCAATGATTTTGACTTCCCGGCCAACCAGGCCAAAAGTGACAGTGACAGTACTAAAATCAAGGATACTCAGGCCGTTGCGCTTTACGTGACCAAAAGCGGCGACCGCGCTTACTTCAACGATGTGAGCCTGGTCGGCTATCAGGACACGCTATATGTGTCTGGTGGGCGCAGCTTCTTCTCTGACTGTCGAATCAGCGGCACCGTTGACTTTATCTTTGGCGACGGCACAGCCCTGTTCAATAACTGTGATCTGGTATCACGCTACCGTGCCGATGTGAAAAGCGGCGTTTCTGGCTACCTGACCGCACCTAGCACCAACATCAACCAGAAGTATGGTCTGGTGATCACCAACAGCCGCGTAATTAAAGAAAGCGACTCGGTTCCAGCGCAGAGCTATGGGCTGGGGCGCCCTTGGCATCCGACAACGACCTTCTCTGATGGACGTTACGCGGACCCGAACGCCATTGGACAGACGGTATTCCTGAACACCAGCATGGATAACCATATTTACGGCTGGGACAAGATGTCCGGCAAAGACAAAGACGGCAATACCATCTGGTTCTATCCGGAAGATTCCCGTTTCTTCGAGTACAAATCTTATGGTGCCGGTGCTGCAAAAAGCTCAGCGCGTCGGCAGTTGACCGATACGCAGGCAGCGGAATACACCCAAAGCAAAATACTGGGTGACTGGACGCCAACACTCCCCTGACCGATTACCGTGTTGCTGATAACAAACAGCCAGCCGATAACGGCTGGCTGTTTTACTTTCGATGTGCCGAAAGTAACCGGTCAGATAGCGGTTTCATCCTCTTCACCGGTACGGATACGGATCACGCGGGCGACATCAAATACAAAGATCTTGCCATCACCGATCTTACCGGTCTGTGCAGTAGTCATGATCGTTTCCACACAGGTATCCACGATATCGTCAGACACCACGATCTCAATTTTTACTTTCGGCAGAAAATCCACCATGTATTCCGCGCCACGGTACAGCTCGGTATGGCCTTTCTGGCGCCCGAATCCTTTTACTTCTGTTACGGTCATCCCGGTGATACCGACTTCAGCTAACGCCTCGCGTACATCATCCAGTTTGAACGGTTTAATAATTGCATCAATTTTTTTCATGGTGAAATCCTAATCATCACTATGTAGCGGCAAGAGCCAGCACGGCGAAATCATGATCGGCCATGCAATTCACAATAACTTAACACTATTCTTTAAAATCGTTGGCGTCCAGTTCGTGCCGCGCCAACAATTTGTAAAATTCGGTACGGTTACGCCCGGCCATACGTGCGGCCTGCGTGACGTTGCCTTTCGCAATTTGCAGCAATTTTCGCAGATAATTGAGCTCAAATTGGTTACGTGCTTCAGCAAACGTAGGTAATGCCGTATTTTCCCCTTCCAGCGCCTGCTCTACCAGTGCATCACCAATGACCGGCGCACTGGTCAGCGCGACGCATTGCTCAATGACATTGACCAGTTGCCGCACATTGCCGGGCCAACTGGCCGCCATCAAGCGTTTCATGGCATCGGTCGAAAAGCTGCGCACAAAAGGCTTATGCCGGGTCGCCGCTTCACGCAGCAAATGGTTCGCCAACAATGGAATATCTTCTGCGCGTTCATTCAATGCCGGAAGCTTGAGATTCACCACATTGAGGCGGTAGTAAAGATCCTCACGGAACTCGCCTTTTTCCATCGCCTTGGGCAAATCCCGATGCGTAGCGGAGATGATCCGTACATTGATATCCTGATCCCGGTTACTCCCAAGCGGCCTGACCTTGCGCTCTTGCAACACACGTAGCAGCTTCACCTGCAATGCCAGCGGCATATCACCGATTTCATCCAGAAACAGCGTCCCGCCTTCCGCCGCCTGAAATAACCCTTCACGCTGGCTGACAGCACCGGTAAAAGCGCCTCTGGCATGGCCGAACAGCTCTGACTCCAGCAACGGCTCCGGCAATGCGCCACAGTTGATGGCGATAAATGGCCGTCCCGCACGCGGGCTGGCAGCGTGAATCGCCTGTGCCAGGACTTCTTTTCCCGTACCACTCTGGCCGTTAATCAGCACGCTGACATCTGACTGCGCCACCATTTTGGCCTGTTCGAGCAGACGTTGCATAATTGGGCTGCGAGTCACCACCGCGGCGCGCCAGCTTTCATCGCTGGTCGGCGGTGAAAGTTTGAGTGCATCATCAATCGCTTTATACAGCGCATCACGATCGACCGGTTTCGTCAGAAAGCTGAACACCCCTTGCTGTGTTGCCGCCACCGCCTCAGGAATAGACCCGTGAGCAGTTAAAATGATCACTGGCATGCCCGGCTGATTCTTCTGAATTTCAGCAAACAACGCCAATCCATCCATTTCATCCATGCGCAAGTCGCTGATCACCAGATCAATTTTTTCCCGCAACAGCAATCGTAGCGCTTCCTGACCACTGGTTGCCGTAATCACGGTAAATCCTTCGCTGGTCAGGCGCATCCCCAGTAATTTCAGCAGACTGGGGTCATCGTCTACCAACAGCAGGGTGGCGGATTTTCTGGTGGTCATTCGCTTTTCATTCCTTTTTTCGCCACAGCCGGCGGTGCTTCACTCTCAGCGCTTTTCCCCCGACGGCTTTCACCATCAGGCAAATCCCCCTGTGTCGGTTTACGCGATGACAGTTGGCGTTCAATATCGGTCAAATTCTCCAGTTTACGCGTCGTGGTTTCCAGTTGTGACTGTAACTGCGTCTGCTGCTCGTGCATCGCTTCCAGCTGTTTATCGCTGTTTTCCAGCGTACGCTGAAAACGCTGACGTTCATCCGCCAGGGTCAATATCAGATTCTGTTTATCCAGCCAGACCTGAAACAACGGCAATAACGTCAGTGGCACATTCAACCGCTGACGATTCAGTTGTTCAATAATCTGTTGACGTTCTTGCGGGGTGGTTTCGGCATTGTCCAGCAAGATGGCCTGACGGAATAACCCACTCCAGTCATTTTCACCGACCAACAGCGTCTGTTGCCGGGCCTGCATCGGTGTCATACGTGAAGCACACTCCATGACGCGCAACCAGTACAGCGCATTATTCATCGCGTCGGCATTGTGGAGTGGCCATAACTGTTCACATGACATGGTGCGATAGTCTGCAACTTGTGCTTTAGGCGGGCTGACGATTTCAGCCTCTCGCCGACCAACAGGTGGGTTATCACTATCCTGAGCACAACCGGCAAGCAAAAACAGCAAGGGCAAACCAGTCAGCAGTTTTTTCAGCGCGGCAATCACCTCCAGACCGGGTAACAGCACCACCAGGCTTCGTAACGGCAGAAGGCTCAACAACCGTGCAATCATGGTTAATTCTCAGTGTTTAATGGTAATTCAATACGGAAACAGACATCGGCATACTCCACCGCCACCAGATTCAGTTCACCCTGCATACGGCGGATACAGTCCTGTGCAATGCTTAACCCCAGACCACTGCCTTTTACCGCGCCTTTACGCTGGTGGGCACCCTGATAAAAAGGTTCAAAGATCATACTTTTGTCTGATTCAGAAATGGGAGTGCCGCTGTTAGCGACGTCAATCTGAACCCGGTTCTCTATCTGGCGGCTGCGGATCCAAATGTTACCGGATTCCTGACCATAGTGCACCGCATTGGAATAGAGATTATCCATCACCCGCATCAACAATGTGGTTTCCGCACGACACGTCTTCGCATTCAGTTCGACATGCGTTTGCATCAGTTTGCTGCGAGCCGGCAGGCTATGCGCGGCAACCACCATATTGACGATATCGTTGACATCTACCTGTTCAAGCCCGGCCGGTGCATCCGCCAGCTTGCGGTTATAGTCGAGCAACTGCTCGATCAGTTGCTGCAAGTGGCGGCTGCTATTATCCAGAATGGCGACCACCTCTTTCTGGTCGTCTGTTAGCGTGCCCACCACTTCATCAGCCAACAACGCCGCGCCTTCACGCAGGCTCGCCAGTGGCGTTTTTAGCTCATGGGATAAGTGGCGCAAAAATTCATGACGCTGGGCTTCCAGCCAAGAAAGGCGCTCACTTAGCCAAATGATCCGCTGTGCCAGGGAGCGAATTTCCGTCGGCCCCCTAAAATTGATGAGCTGGCCTAACGGCCGACCTTCCCCCAGCCGATTAATCATTCTCTCGACGCCTTTCACCGGCCCGATGATCATCCGAGTAAACAGCATCACCAACAGCACACTGACCAGAAACAACACCAGTGCCTGCCAGCCGAAGAAGCGGCCACGCTCAGCGATATCCTGCTGCAACTGCTGCCCCCGCGAGAAAATCACTTCACGTGTGGCCTGCACCATCTGGGCATTGGTTCGAGAGAAGTTATCCAGTACGGTAATAGACGCGGCTGCCGGGCCGTTGTTCTGACAACGGATATCGGTCAGTTCCGTCAGGTATTGCCGCAGATTTTGATAATAAGACGGGTCAGGCAAAATCGGCGCATGCACGTCCAGCATCTGGGAATACTGCTTACGCTGATTTTGATACAGCTGCGACAAGGTCTGATCGCCCAGCACGCAAAACTGACGATAGCTACGTTCCATGCTGATAGCCGTAGTGGTCATGGCTTCGCTGCGCCGTGCATCAGCCAGTGTGGTGCTATTGATCCCCGCCGCCTGTTCACTGAGGTGATCCAAACTCTCATAGGCCTGATAAGCCAATACCAGCAACGGCAACAAGACCAACAGGAAGGCCATAATGACCAATTGCCGCAAAGAGCGTGGAAAAAAACGCCAACGTTTCAACGAAATCATATCGTTACCTGCCAAAGGACACCGTCTGATACCTCGCCCGCCATTGTACGCGTTATCAGTATCAGCTCAAATGCAGACCATCAGTATCTTGGGAAGACGGCCGCAATCATGCCATGCAACCCTGCAAATTGCGGTAGTCAGAAAGGAACGAACGCGCAACAGGCGCTGGGAGTGACTCGGTGAATGCCCCAAAACAAAACCCGGTCACACAGTAACTGTCTGACCGGGTCTCTGAATAGGCGGTGCCTCACTCAACGTGTCGCCCGATGTGTGATAAAGCCCGAGGGCAGTTATCAATAATGCTGGACGATAGGCACCTTATCTTTTGGCATCATTCCGAGCGTTATGAGCATGTTTTTTACATTGCTATCATAACCAGTTGAATGAGCAGCGCACTTATTATGCACTCATCGTGCCAGTTTTCAACTTAAATAATCAATGCATTGAAATAAAAAGAAAAATAAAAATAACACGCCGAAGATATTAATAATACAGCCTGAACGCTTTCCGCGATTCCTCCGCTATTCGGTGAAATCAGGGCTTTTTGTCGCTAAAAAAAGACACCCTAATACCCATTAAAAATAATTCTTTAGAATCAATAAAATAAATGTCACCTTTTGGAGACACTCAATCATGCTGTTGTCGCTGATTTGAGACAAAAAAAGAAAGGGGCCGAAGCCCCTTTCTTATCAACGCTGTATTCGAATACATCACCCCAACTGGCGGCGAGCATTACGGAACATACGCATCCACGGGCTATCTTCGCCCCACTCTTCCGGGTGCCATGAGTTACTCACGGTGCGGAACACTCGTTCCGGGTGTGGCATCATCACCGTGGCACGGCCACTCACGCTGGTCACCGCCGTGATACCATTCGGCGAGCCATTCGGGTTAGCCGGGTAATCTTCCGTCGCCTGACCATAATTATTCACGTAACGCAGTGCCACCAGCTGATGCTGTTCCAGTGCAGACAGCTGGCTGTCGTCACGGACTTCTACACGACCTTCGCCATGCGACACAGCGATCGGCATACGAGAACCCGCCATATCCTGCAGGAACAATGATGGGCTGCTGGTCACTTCTACCAGGCTGAAACGCGCTTCAAACCGGTCAGATTTATTACGAACAAAACGCGGCCAATGCTCCGCCCCTGGGATCAGCTCACGCAGGTTGGACATCATCTGACAACCGTTACAGACCCCCAGTGCCAGCGTTTGCGGACGCAGGAAGAATGCAGCGAATTCATCGCGCACCCGATCGTTGAATAGAATGGATTTCGCCCAGCCTTCACCCGCGCCCAGGACGTCGCCATAAGAGAAGCCACCACACGCGACAAGCGCCTGGAAGTCTTGCAGATTACGACGACCGGCGAGCAGGTCGCTCATATGAATATCAATGGCATCAAACCCAGCGCGATGGAACGCCGCCGCCATTTCTACATGCGAGTTGACGCCTTGCTCACGCAAGACCGCCACCTTCGGACGCGCCTGACGGCTGATAAATGGTGCGGCAATGTCTTCGCGCAGGTCGAAAGTCAATGCGACATTCAGCCCCGGATCGTTGTCATCAGATTTCGCGTGGTGCTCCTGATCCGCGCACTGTGGGTTATCACGCAGACGCTGCATTTGCCAGGTCGTCTCCGCCCACCAGTTACGCAGTGTAGTGCGGCTTTCGTGGTACACCACATCGTTACCACTGTGAATGATGAAGTGGTTGCCCGCTTGTGCCCGTCCCAGATAGTGCACGCACTCTGCCAGACCGTGTTCAGCCAACACCTGTTCGACTTCGGCACGGCGAGAGGCCTCTATCTGGATAACAGCGCCCAGCTCTTCGTTGAACAGCACAGCCAACGCATCTTCACCCATAGAACTGATGTCGACTTTCACGCCACAATGGCCGGCAAACGCCATTTCGGCCAACGTGACCAGCAAACCGCCGTCTGAGCGGTCGTGGTATGCCAGCAGTGCCTTGTTCGCCACCAATGTCTGCATGGCATTGAAGAAGCCAGCCAGCTGTGCCGGATTACGCACATCCGCCGTTTTACGACCCAGTTGACGATAAACCTGAGCCAGTGCTGTCGCGCCCAATGCGTGATGTCCGGCACCCAGATCGATCATCAGCAGTACGTTGTCTTTGTCGGTACGCAACTGCGGTGTAACGGTATGGCGTACATCTTCTACGCGGGCAAACGCAGAAATCACCAGCGATAACGGCGCAGTTACCGATTTATCTTCGCCATTTTCCTGCCAGCGGGTTTTCATCGACATGGAGTCTTTACCCACCGGAATCGTCAGTCCCAGTGCCGGACAGAGTTCTTCACCAACCGCCTTCACCGCCTCGTACAAACCCGCGTCTTCACCCGGATGCCCGGCTGCCGCCATCCAGTTGGCAGACAGTTTCACACGCTTCAAGTCGCCAATATGCGTCGCGGCGATGTTAGTCAGTGCTTCCCCTACCGCCAGACGCGCTGATGCAGCAAAGTTACGCAATGCCACTGGCGCTCGTTCGCCGATTGACATCGCTTCACCGTAATAGCTATCCAGGCTGGCGGTTGTCACGGCGCAATCTGCCACCGGTATCTGCCACGGCCCAACCATTTGGTCACGTGCCACCATCCCGGTCACCGTACGATCACCAATGGTAATAAGGAAGGTTTTCTCAGCCACCGCAGGCAAATGCAGCACGCGTTCAACCGCTTCCGCCAGATAAATGCCTTCGCGATTCAGTGGGGTGCCTTCAACGTCTTTACGCTCAACATCACGCAGCATTTTCGGCGTTTTGCCCAGCAGTACGTCCAGCGGCATGTCGATCGGCTTATTGTTGAAGTGGCGATCGCTGAGTGTCAGGTGCTGTTCTTCCGTCGCTTCACCAATGACGGCATAAGGCGCGCGCTCACGACGACAAATTTCATCAAACAGCGCCAGTTGTTCCGGCGCTACCGCCAGCACGTAACGTTCCTGCGATTCGTTACACCAGACTTCCAACGGGCTCATCCCAGGTTCATCATTCAGAATATCGCGCAGTTCGAAACGACCACCGCGACCACCGTCGCTGACCAGTTCCGGCATGGCGTTGGACAGGCCACCGGCACCGACGTCATGGATAAACAGGATCGGGTTTTGCTCGCCAAGCTGCCAGCAGCGATCGATAACCTCCTGACAACGGCGCTCCATTTCCGGGTTGTCGCGTTGCACCGAGGCAAAATCCAGATCCGCGTCAGACTGGCCTGATGCCATGGACGATGCAGCACCGCCCCCCAGACCAATATTCATTGCAGGCCCGCCCAGCACGATCAATTTGGCACCAATGCTAATTTCGCCTTTCTTGACGTGTTCCGCACGGATGTTGCCGATCCCGCCCGCCAGCATGATAGGTTTGTGATAACCGCGCACTTCAACGCCGTTATGACTGTCTACCGCTTCTTCATAGGTACGGAAATAGCCGGTCAATGCCGGACGGCCAAATTCGTTATTAAAGGCAGCGCCACCCAGTGGGCCATCGGTCATGATATCCAGCGCACTGACAATGCGGTCCGGCTTACCGAAATCCTGCTCCCACGGCTGAACAAAGCCGGGAATACGCAGGTTAGATACCGAGAACCCGACCAGACCGGCTTTCGGTTTCGCGCCTCGTCCAGTTGCGCCTTCATCACGGATTTCACCACCGGAACCAGTCGCGGCACCCGGCCACGGTGAAATAGCCGTCGGATGGTTATGGGTTTCCACTTTCATCAAGATGTGAGCGTCTTCCTGATGGTAGGCATAAGCGCCTTGTGGGTCAGGGAAGAAACGGCCTACCGCCGATCCTTCCATCACTGCCGCATTGTCCTTATAGGCAGACAACACATAGTCCGGTGTATGCTCAAAGGTGTTTTTGATCATCTTGAACAGCGACTTCGGCTGTGTTTCACCATTGATGACCCAATCGGCATTGAAGATTTTATGGCGGCAGTGCTCAGAATTCGCCTGAGCAAACATATAGAGTTCGATATCGGTTGGATTGCGCCCCAGTTTAGTAAAGGCTTCCAGCAGATAATCCATTTCATCATCAGCCAGCGCCAGCCCCAAACGCAGGTTGGCCTCCTCCAGCGCCGGGCGGCCCTGGAGCAAAATTTCCACCCGTTTCAGTGGTGCAGGCTGGTGCTGAGAGAACAGCAGGTTAGCCTGTTGCAGGTCGTCAAAGACGCTTTCCATCATGCGATCATGGAGCAGTGCAGACAGTTCTTTCCACTGGGCATCACTTAATGTCGGCGCATGAATGTAAAACGCCAGGCCGCGTTCCAGACGACGAATTTTCTGCAGGCCGCAATTGTGCGTAATGTCGGTAGCCTTGGAAGACCAGGGAGAAATGGTGCCCGGACGCGGGGTCACCAGAATCAGCCGCCCGGTAGGCTCATGCTCAGCGAGAGAAGGCCCGTACTTCAGCAGGCGGCTCAGTCGTGACTGTTCTTCATGGTTTAGCGGAGCGTTCACATCGGCGAAGTGGACGTATTCGGCATAAATGTCGCTAACGGGCAGTTGGTATTCCTTGCACCGGGCCAACAGTTTATTGATACGGAAAGCCGATAAGGCCGGTGAACCACGCAGTATTTCCATCATCTAAATTTCTCTCGTCTTCGAGGCACCGGAGACAGTGCGTCAGGGCGCTACAGGGGGGAAACGCGGGCTATTATAGAGAATAGTGGCGCGTGACGAAACCGTTTGCGTAGCGATTGTTAAACATTGCAGAGGTTCGGTGGTCAAACAATAGACAAACGAATAACAGTTGCACACTGGCGGTTTGTTAAGCAAAATGCCCCCCGACTCTGGGACAGACGTAATAAGAAACTGCCGTTACAGACAGACAGGCCAACTGGCCGCCGAGAGACAACTCATTGAAGCGTTTAACGATAAATTATGTTTTCATCGGGGTAATCGCTTTGCTGTTGACGCTGGCACTGTGGCCAAATATTCCCTGGCGCAGTCATCAGGACGTCCAGTTAAGGCAAATCCTTTCACGTGGCGAGCTACGCATCAGCACCGTGACCTCTCCGTTGACCTATACCCTCAGCAACGGTTCCCCCACCGGGCTGGATTATGAACTGGCCAAGCGATTCGCCGACTACCTCGGCGTGCGGCTGGTGGTTTCCGTGCGTCAAAATGTTGACGATTTATTCAGCGATCTGGATAACGACAATGCCGACCTGTTGGCGGCAGGCCTCATCTATAACCAGGAGCGTCTGAACCGTTTCCAGGCAGGCCCTTCCTATTATTCGGTGTCACAGCAACTGGTCTACCGTATGGGGAGCGCTCGTCCCACTTCACTGGATAAAATGCAGGGTAAACTGACCGTACTGTCTGGCTCGGCACATGCCGCTACCTTGCGCGATCTCAAAGCCGAAAAATATCCGCAACTGAGTTGGGAAGTCGCCACCGATGTCTCTGAGCTGGATCTCCTAAAACAAGTAGCGGATGGAAAGCTGGATTACACCATCGCTGATTCAATCAACATTGGTCTGATGCAACGAATCCACCCCCAGCTGGCGGTGTCATTCGATCTTAGCGACGAAGAGCCGGTTACCTGGTATATGCGGCAAAACCGCGATGACAGCCTATCTGCGGCACTGCTCGACTTCTTTAGTCAGGTGATGGAAGACGGCACCCTCGCCCGTCTGGAGGAGAAGTATCTGGGGCACGTCGGCGAATTCGACTATGTGGATACCACCACATTCCTCAGCGCTATCGACAACACATTGCCGGGTTTACGCCCGCTGTTCGAGAAATACGCCCGGGAAATAGACTGGAAACTGCTGGCGGCAATTTCTTATCAGGAATCGCACTGGAACCCGCTGGCAACCTCGCCAACCGGGGTACGTGGTTTGATGATGCTAACGCGCAATACCGCTGAAAGTCTGGATGTGGTCAACCGGCTCAATCCGGAGGAAAGCATTCGCGGCGGTGCCAGATATTTAAGCCAAATGATGCAGCAGGTACCTGCCACCATCCCGGTAGATGAGCGTATCTGGTTTGCGCTGGCAGCCTATAATATGGGGTACGCGCATATGATGGATGCCCGTAAGTTGACAGAAAAACAGCAGGGAAATCCAGACAGTTGGGCAGACGTCAAAATACGCCTGCCAATGTTGAGTCAGAAACGCTACTACTCCCAGACAGCCAACGGTTATGCGCGTGGTCAGGAGGCTTACGACTATGTGGAAAATATCCGACGCTACATGGTCAGCCTGGTGGGGTATCTTTCAGAGAAAGAAAGCCGTGCGTTACAACAGCAACTGGCTGGCAGCGCCTACCCCGCCGTACCACCAGAGCAATTGACCGCCACGCGTTCCCGTTGACCTATCCCCCACTGGTTCACTGCGGTTTGGCTCACTACGATTCAGTTACTGCGGTTCGGGCGGCGTTATTCTGAACGCTCGATTCAGGCCGAAGTATCATGTGACGTATCACGTCCGGCGCGCGCTTCGCGCTGCTGCTGGCGGCGCATACGGAAAAAACGACTCAACAGTTCGGAGCACTCTTGCGCCAACACACCGTCGGTAATGGCTATCTGATGGTTCATTCCGGGATGGCGCAGAATATCCACCAGCGAGCCGGCAGCTCCCGTCTTGGCATCCGCCGCACCGTACACCAATCGAGTGATGCGGCTATGAATCATGGCACCGGCACACATCACGCAGGGTTCCAGCGTAATATACAGGGTGGTGTCTAGCAGACGATAGTTCTGCAGCACTTGCCCCCCTTGCTGCAACGCCATGATTTCTGCATGGGCTGTGGGATCATGGCGACCGATCGGTCGATTCCAGCCCTCGCCAATCACCCGATCGCCTTGCACCAGTACCGCGCCAACCGGTACTTCACCTTCGTCCCAGGCTCGTTGTGCCAGCGACAAGGCGTGACGCATCCAGAACTCATCATCCATCGGACTACTCATTATTCCCCTTGGTTTTTTGCATTTTCTTTATATAACGCATCACGCAGATACCCATTGCTTTGTGCTAACCGTTGTCTGGCTTGTTGTGCATCACATCCTGCTACTACCATGACTATCGCCGGTTTGACGTCATAATCGGTTTGCGCCAGACACAGCTGCGCCGTTTCCCGCTCAACCCCAGTGGCCTCCATCAAAATACGGCAGGCTCGATCGACCAATTTCACGTTGGTGGCTTTCACATCCACCATCAGGTTCTGATATACCTTACCCAGTCTCACCATCGCACCGGTGGATATCATATTTAATATCAGTTTTTGTGCTGTGCCGGATTTCAGCCGTGTGGAGCCGGTCAACACTTCTGGCCCCACCAACGGAGAGATCGCGATCTCCGCTTCTTGTGCAATCGGTGAATGGGGATTGCAGGAAATGGCGACGGTGCGACAACCCAGCGTCCGGGCATAACGTAAGCCGCCAATCACGTAGGGTGTTCGCCCTGAGGCGGCAATGCCGATGACGATATCGCGAGAAGTGAGTGTCAGCGCGACCAAATCCGCTTCGCCGAGTGCAGGGTCATCCTCCGCTCCTTCCACCGCCTTTAGCAACGCGCCGGGGCCACCGGCAATCAACCCCACCACCACCCCATGCGGCACGCCAAAGGTCGGTGGACATTCGGATGCGTCCAGCACGCCAAGGCGGCCGCTGGTACCGGCTCCCTGATAAATAATTCGTCCCCCCACCTTCAGGCAACCTGCAGCCGCATCCACCGCCTGAGCAATAGCGGGGAGGACCTTGCGCACCGCTTCCGGCACCCGGTGATCTTCCTGATTGAACAAGGACACCATTTCCAGCGTGGATAACTGATCCAAATTCATGGATGCAGGATGACGTGTTTCTGAAACCAGCGTACCGAAATCGATACTTTTCTCATCGTTTACCATTATCAGCCACCTTGATTACCCGTTTGTTCCGTGCCGTCGGCAAGCACTCATCACTCTGCCGTCTGTCGGACCAATAAAAAACGGCTTGCAAGGTAACTGGCAAGCCGTTTTGTCGGAACTTATCAGCATCAGAAGATTTTATCTTCATCCTCACGGATCAGTGACTCCAGATTACCCAGCTCTTCACGCGCCCGTGCACGATTGATGAGTTTAAGCTGCGCCGCCGCTGGAAAATCCGTGATGTTGATCTGCCCTTTGGTGATCAGCACCTGAATCAAGTCTTCAAGTACACGTACCATTTCCAGATCGCTGCTGCGCAAGCGCTCGATCTTAGCCAGAATAGCCCGCTGGTTATGCAGCCATGCTGCTGCCTCAACTGAATTATCCGGCAGCTCACCATTCATTTCCGGAAACGGCGATCTTTCTACCCTGATAAGATGCCCGTTGCTATCACGCAAAATGTAAAACATACCAAGCCCTTTTTATTAGCAATAGAAGAGAATCCAACGACAGGAGGAGCCTCCGCTCTTGATTAGGATTTCATTTTATTACCGCGCTGCAAGCCGATAGACATAACGGTCCCAAACACACGCCCACAGTACCAGGCTGCGCACTAACACAACCTTGCCAGCCCACCTTATTGCCTGTGTTTGCCAGAGGATACCGACACGAGAATCTATCGTCTTCACCCGAGCAAGGCTGCCGCATTAATGGATAACACACCGCCGCCGGATGGAGTTAGTCACGCCGCCCGTGCGATATACCCTGCGACGAAACCTGACCAGGTGACTACAATTTTCTATCGCCACACCGTCAGACCATCTATCAGAATGGCATTTTCGCCATCACCCGGCAAGCTATCCAGACGATTATCCGTCCGCTATTCACATTTCATGTAGAGTCGATAGCCCGCTAAAAGGTGATCAATACAAGAGTTAACCGACGTATTATATCGCATCAAAATGTCAGTTATATTGACCAATACCCGAGTGTTCAAACTTGAGCAGATCAACTGACTGGCAGCGTTCTCCCGTCGCCAGACTGGCTGATACCACTGAAATGAAAGGTTGCGTCTGGTAAGGTTCGCCATGAATAATGCTTGCCAGTCAACACCAGAAAAAACAACAAAATCAGGCCATATTGCTCACTTTTGTTTATTGTCATTTTTTATCGGTGATCGCCTTGCCTGCAAGCAGTCACGATAGCTAAGGAATGAGCAGCGACATGAATACACACCATGAGCAGCCACCAGGCGGCGGAGAATGTCCGCATTCTCTACAACATCAGGATCCTCGCGCCCGTCATGATGATCCCTTACTGGATTGTCTGTTGGCCTTGTGCCAATTGCAGGGGAAACCGACCAGTCGCGCCACACTGACAGCAGGATTACCGCTGGAAGATCTGCGTTTATCTGCCAGTCTGCTACCCCGTGCCGCAGCGCGTGCCGGTTTGCGCGCCCGCATACTCAAACGCTCGTTAAGCGCGATACCCAGCATGTCGCTGCCAGCGATGTTGCTACTGCGTGAGGGTCGGGCGGCCATCCTGCTGGGCTGGACAGAAGACGGCAATGCCCGGCTGATGACTGGCGAAACCGAAGGCGGCGAAATCATGGTTGACCACAATACGCTGCAGCAAAACTATCTGGGATTGGTCATGTTCGCGCAGCCAGCTCATCGTTTTGATGCCCCGTCGGCGACACGGCTGGCACGCAGCAAAGCCTGGCTGCGTGACACACTGAAACTGTCTCGCCCTCTTTATCTTGATGCAATAGCCGCCAGCCTGCTCATCAATATCATCGCGCTATTCATTCCGCTGTTTGTGATGCAGGTCTACGATCGGGTGATCCCCAATCAAACAACAGCCACCTTATGGGTACTGACCTCCGGCCTCGGTATTGCACTGGTATTCGACCTTATTCTGCGCATATTGCGCAGCGTCTGTCTGGATATTGCAGGTAAAAAAACCGATTTGATTCTTTCTGCCACGCTATTCGAACGGCTGACCGGCATGATGCGCTCCGCTTTCCCGGCACGAGTCGGCGCCATAGCGCATCGGGTGCGGGAGTTCCATGTCTTGCGTGATACCTTATCGTCGCAGTCACTGGGTAGCCTGATAGACTTTCCCTTCGCACTACTGATGATTATCTTACTCGGTGTCTTAGGCGGCCAGTTGCTTTGGGTACCATTACTGACAATACCACTGGTATTGTTGATTAACTGGCTGTTTCAAAAACCCATACTGGCAGCACAAGCCCTTTCCCGCCAACTAACGGATGAACGCCAGGCGCTGTTGACGGAGACACTGAGTGGGCTGGAAGCCATTAAAATCAATAACGCAGAAGGCGAACGCCAGCGCCAATGGGAACACATCAGCGGTGATATTAGCCGACTCACCTTAAGGGTGAAAACGTTGTCAGCCTGCGCTTTGCATCTGACACAAACCTGCCAACATCTCGCCAGCGTCATCGTGATAGTCGTCGGAGTCTACCTGCTGCAAAACGCCCAATTGACGTTAGGTACGCTGTTTGCCTGTTACCTGCTCAATAGTCGTGTATTGCTGACCCTGGGGCCGTTATCCGAATGGGTCATCCGCTACCAGCATGCCAGGCTAACGCTGGAAGAAACTCAGGAATTGATGATGCTGCCGCAAGAACGTGGCGAGCAACACTATCCGCTAAAACGAGAAAACATTCAGGGCAGTATCGAATTTCGCGATGTCACGTTTAGTTATCCCGAACAGAAAAACCGTGCTCTGATCGATATTAACCTGTCTATTCGCCCAGGAGAAAAAGTCGGCATCATAGGCCGAACCGGCTCGGGTAAGAGCTCGCTGGAAAAGTTAATCGTCAACCTTTACCACCCCACCCACGGTAACCTGTTGATTGATGGTGTCGATGCGCGTCAGCTCGATGTTGCCGATCTGCGCCACCATATTGGTTACGTGCCGCAGGATATTCATCTTTTCAGTGGTACGTTGCGGGATAACCTGATTTGTGGGGCCCGCTACGTTGAGGATGATGCCATGCTGAAAGTCGCGGATATCGCTGGTGTCAATGATTTCGCCCGGTTGCACCCGGATGGCTACAACCTGCAGGTTGGCGAACGCGGGATGAACCTGTCGGGTGGTCAAAAGCAGGCGGTAGCGATTGCCCGTGCCCTATTGCTAAATCCCCCTATCCTGCTTATGGATGAGCCCACCAGTGCGATGGACAACAGCAGTGAAGACCACTTTAAACAGGCCCTGCAAGCCATTATTACCAACAAAACACTGTTGCTGGTGACACACCGGATATCCATGCTGACGCTGGTGGATAGACTGGTTATCGTGGATAAAGGCCGTATTATCGCTGACGGTCCCAAAGCCATCGTGCTGGATGCATTAAAAAAAGGGCAGATCAATGCGTCTCGCTAAATTCACTCGCTATTTATCCTGCCATCACCAGCAGGACTCACACGCGCTGCCCGCTGTCGGTGAGGCTCTGGTGGAAGATACGCCCCGCCTCATTCGGTTATCAATCTGGATTATGCTGGCCTTCATCATGTTCCTGATTGGCTGGGCCGACATGGCACAAGTGGATGAAGTCGTCAGTGCGACGGGAAAGACGCTCAGCCAATCACCACAATACCGGGTACAGGCAACAGCCACAGGGGAATTGAACGAGTTATACATCCGTGAAGGACAAATCGTTAATATCGGCGACCCACTGATGCGGCTGGATACCCGCTCATCGCAGGAAAAAGCGCCGGCAAATACCTCAGATGAGCTGTCACTGGTCGCATCGCCAGTACGGGGTATGGTCAAACATATTTTGGTTGATACGAATAATAAGCAAGTTTTACCGGGCCGCACGCTGGTGGAAATCACGCCGCTGGATGACAAGTTACTGATAGAAGCCCGAGTCCAGTTGAAAGATATGGCGTTCTTGCGTCCAGGCCAGGAGGCGGTAATCACTTTCGCAGCCTATGATCACGCCACATTTGGCAGCCTGAAAGGGTATATCGAGCAGATTAGCCAGGATGCCATGACAGACCCAGCCGGTCACAGCTTCTATCTGGTTCAGTTACGCACACAGAGCAACTACCTGGGGACTATCGACAAGCCACAACTGCTCCTTCCCGGCATGGTAGCTCATGTGGGTATTATTACTGGCAGGAAAACATTGCTCAGCTATCTGCTAAAGCCAATACGACAGGCTCGGATGGAAGCCTTGCGGGAGAGATAACGCCTCGGCGCTACTGATGTGTATTCAGGTCATGGTAAATCTGGGTCTGGCTTCGTCCTAATGCCTTCGCCTGATACATTGCCGCATCTGCGTTGATGGCTAATGTCAGCGAATCGGTTCCATGTTCGGGGTACAGCGCAATCCCAATACTGCATGAGATATCCAATTTCTTGCCCTCGATATAAAAAGGCTCGTTAAGGGCATGGTGAATCTTGTCCGCGACATACAACGTATTCTCGACTTCCTTGATCCCCTGCAGCAGAATAATAAACTCGTCACCGCTACGACGGTAAACCGTATCCGTTTCACGTACCGCACCACGCATACGCGCCGCCGCCTCTTTGAGCAGTAAATCCCCAGTCGCATGGCCGAAGGTATCGTTAATCTGCTTAAATTTATCCAGATCGAGGAACATTAATGCGATCTTCCGGCCTGTCTGCCGTGACAACTGGATAGCCTGCTCCATCTGTTCAGCGAACGTCAGACCGTTAGCCAGCGAGGTCAGAGAATCGTAATGGGCCAGTTGCCGGTAGTGCTCTTCACTGCGACGCAGCATATCAATCGCCCGATAACGTTCGATGGCGACAGCCACCAACTGGGCTGATTTCTCAATAGAGGCGATTTCATCCTCCGTTGGGGAATAGACTTTGCGGTGATAAACACTCAGTACCCCCAGAATCTCTTTGTTCTGCCCGAAGATGGGCTCAGACCAGCAAGAGCGCAGGCCAGCATACAATGCCAAGCCTTTATACAGCGTCCAATGCGGATGCGTGGAGATATCCTCGGCAATCACACGTTTGCCAAAGTAAGCCGCCGAACCAAACGACGCCGCCCCATCGGCAATTTTCACGTTGTGAATCGCATTCTTATAAAAACCTGGCAAACTGGGCGCAGACCCTAGCGTCAGACATTTCTTCTCCTTATCAACCAACAGGACGGAACACACGATCCGCCCAGGGTTTTTCTCCTCGACGCTGAAGATGATAGCGTCCAGGATATCTTTCAACGGCGCGCCGCTCGAGAGCAACTCCAGCGCACGGTTGTAGGAGTTGTCATGGTGTTCCTGAGTCTTACGCTCAGTGATATCCATTTTTATGCTGACATACTGAAGCGCATCGCTGGCTTTATTATATATTTTGACGATGCTGGCTTTTTCCCAATATAACTGACCGTTTTTCTTACGGTTGACGAACTCGCCGTTCCAAATCTCGCCTTTATTGAGGGTAGACCACAGTTCTTCATACACGCTGGCGTTGGTCATACCCGAGCTTAATATATTTGTTTTACGACCAATCACTTCTTCTGCTTCATAACCCGACATCACGGTGAACTGCCGGTTCACATACACGATTTCACAGCTTTCATTAGCGATCATAATGGATGACGGGCTGTACTCAGCGGCGAAGAACACCATATTCAGGAAGTCTTGCTTTTTTTGTTCTGCGTCGGCTTTTTCCTGGAATTTACGGCTTCTTGCAGTAGAAATCCCTAAGAGCACTATTAATAGGGTTATTATAATTTCATACACAATAACACTCTCCTCAGGCCCGGAGCGGTCCTGAACGAACAAATCGCATCACTGAAGACGAAAAATCCCGGTAATAACTCCCCTCGTATGGATTTTCAGGGTTGGCACATTTCCGGAGAGTAGAAAGGATGAATGAAAAAACTATCCAGCTCTGCAGGACAGGTTCATAGCCATAAAAACGACAGCATAAAGCCTCCATTATATCGCCGTGTGCAGACCTAAATAATAAAATCAAGAGAATTAGCTTAATCAGTTATATTAATGATCGTTATAGACATAAGCCTGGCTAATATTTTGATACAGCCCTTTACAGATTTCGTAGCGCAGTATTTTGACTATCAATTTTTCGTAAGCAAATCAATTATACCGATAAGTCACATCATTTTAATCAAAAAAAACTATCACCAGACGATTTTTGATCGTTGATAGCAAACATCTATTTTTTTGTATTTATAAATCAAACAGTTATATCTTTTAAAATTAGCCAGTTCTTTCTCTTATGATTGCTGATTTTTTCAGCTATCATCACGGTTTCCCTATTCAGAAAACAGCGCCTCGGCCACATAAAACACTATATTTATATAAAAAACAAGGCATAAAAAATGAAAAATCCATGGCTAGCAATCTAATCATTTATTTTATACGGTATATTTTTGGAAGATGAATTTTTCTTTTACCCTCAAGGGATTAATGGGTCGGGGTCTGGGTTTGTGGGCGTCGGGAAGGTTTACTCTAATCAAATAAACAGTAGTGACTCAGGAATATTAAGAAGGCGTAATTACAGCTCTGAACGGAGATCTTCCATATTTTCAAATGGTTGAGGTCGAGACAGGAAATATCCCTGGGCAGCAGAAGCATTCGATTGTCTGACTATCTCCCACTCTTCTTGCGTTTCAACCCCTTCAATCACCACATCATTACAGTAAGTCGCCATCAAAGAGACCAGCGATGGGAATAGCTTTCTGCCCTCTTCGCTTTGCAGCAGCATAATGAAAAGTTCACGGGCAATTTTGATGCAATCATATTTTACTTGCGCCAACGAGGAAAAATTCGCTACACCGCAACCGAAATCATCCAGCCAAAGCTGATTTGCTTCGGGGAGCGACGCCAGCACGTCATGGGGCAATACAGCCAGACTTTCAACCAACTCAAAACGTAGCCAGGGCATGGTCGACAGCAGTGCTTTAGCCTCGCGACTGTCCTGCAAAGCCAGCAAAGTAAGGCCATCAATATTGACGGAGGCACGTAACCCGTCACGAACAAAGCGATCATGCCACTGGTTAAGTAGCTGGAGCTGTTCAATGACGATTTGCAAGCGCTCTTCAACGCTCAGGCGGGCAAAATACTGTTCAGGAGATAAAAACGTCTGCGGCATGGATGGATGAAAAACAGCGGTCAGTAACTCAATTCCCATTAAACGACCTGACGTACGATAAATGGGCTGAAATCTGTATCGCCGATGGCAGCCGTGACAGTAATCAGCATCTGTAAGCAGTGCCTCCCCGGAGATAGAGGCTGCAGAGCCGGGCTGATTAAAGTGACTGTTTTGCTGCACTATGTGTTCCGCCATTGAAGGAGATGCTTACAGATCAAGTATACCACATGCACGCATGAGTTTATCGGCTTCACCCCGACAATCTTTATCTGGGTTGACTGTAATGCAAGTTACAGTACAAAGCGAATATGACGGACACATTGCATGGGAATTTTTGTTTTTTTATATCAAAAAGCTATGAGAAATTATGCATTACGATCGCATAATAGTGATTAATGTCTTTGTCGTATAGTCCGTCAATCAATCGAATAAACTCGCTTTTTGAGCCCTTCTCTAGCGGCATTGTTTATACCATAACCACGCTGTGTAACTGGCCCGTAGAAGAGTATAATCGGCGGCTGATTGATGAAAGGAAAGAAAACATGGCGCTACTGATTACCGCGAAATGCATTAACTGCGATATGTGTGAGCCGGAATGCCCCAATCAAGCCATATCGATGGGGGATGAGATCTACGAGATTGACCCGCTACGTTGTACCGAATGCGTCGGGCATTACGATACGCCGACCTGCCAAAAGGTCTGCCCTATCGACAACACCATTATTAAAGACGCGAGTCACCCAGAAAATCACGAGCAGTTGTGGGAAAAATTTGTCCTGTTGCACCATGCCGACCAGCTGTAATACCCGCTCAGCATAATGCCATTCAATTTTACCCTTCGATAATCACGGTAGCACAGGCGTAGTGTCGCTCATCTGCCAGCGATACATGCACACGCTGCCCCCCTAAGGCTTGCGCCAGTTCAGCGGCGCGCGCCAGAAACTGTAAACAGGGTTTGCCCAACGCATCATTTACCACTTCAAACTGGGCAAAGGCCAGACCGTCGCGAATGCCGGTGCCCAACGCCTTTGCGGCAGCTTCTTTCACTGCAAAGCGCTTAGCCAAAAAGCGAATGGGTTGAGAGTGAGACTGATATTGCGCCCATTCCTGAGGACTAAGCACTCGCCGAGCCAGGCGATCGCCGGAACGACCGACGATCGCTTCAATACGGGCGATTTCAACAATATCTGTACCGAGACCCAAAATCGCCATTAGCGACGAGCTTCCCGCATCAGTGTTTTCATCTCGGCCACCGCCGGAGCCAACCCACTCATCACCGCACGCCCAATAATTGCGTGACCGATATTTAGCTCATGCATTTCCGGCAACGCTGCAATCGGCAGGACATTATGATAAGTCAAACCGTGGCCGGCATTAACCTTGATGCCACGAGACGCCGCATAGGCCACCGCATCACGGATGCGTTCAAACTCTTGTTGCCGGGCCACATCGTCTTGCGCATCGGCATAAGCGCCGGTATGAATTTCAATATAAGGCGCACCACTGGCAACGGCGGCATCTATCTGTGTGCGATCAGCATCGATAAATAACGACACCTGAATCCCCGCCTCACGTAATTGCGTTACCGCCGATGTGATGCGCGCAAGCTGCCCTGCTACATCCAGCCCGCCTTCTGTCGTCACTTCCTGACGTTTTTCCGGCACCAGGCAGCAAAAATGCGGTTTCAACTCACAGGCTATCGCCAGCATTTCATCCGTTACCGCCATTTCCAGATTCATGCGAGTCTGGATGGTCTGACGTAATAAACGCACATCGCGATCGGTAATATGGCGGCGATCTTCACGCAAATGGACGGTAATGCCATCCGCTCCCGCCTGCTCTGCGACAAATGCCGCCTGAATCGGATCGGGATACGCGGTACCACGAGCATTACGCAGGGTGGCAATATGATCGATATTTACGCCCAACAACAACTCAGCCATGATCCATCCTTCAATAATTAAGTCTTCGTCGCAGTGTACACCCCGGCCGACACTGGCGGTACCCGGCCGGTTCTAGATCTTTTCATCCGGTACCGCTTTATAGGGCTTCGGCATGAACTGACGAAATAGCTCCCGGCTCTTCAGCGGCTTACCGCCAAGATAAGGTTTCAGCGCCATACGAGTAAAACGTTTGGCGGCACGCAATGTGTCGGTATCGGGAAACTCTCTCGACGCCAGCGCCTGCAATTCACGCCCGGTAAAGCTAACATTATCCACCACCAGACTGGCAATAAAGCCTTTCTCTGAACGGTAACGATAGGTCATGGTATCAGCAACGGGCTCGCCGCTACCGGCACAGTGTAGAAAATCGACGCCATACCCCAGATGCTCCAGCAACGCCAACTCAAAACGACGCAATGCCGGTTCTGGCGATCCGTTGGTGCCAGCCAGTTGTTGTAAACAGTGGAGATAATCGAAAAACAGAGCGGAATAATTGGTTTCTAATTCCAGTACGCGGGTCAGCAGCTCGTTCACATACAAACCGCTATAGAGCAGTGAGCCGCTTAATGGCAACGCCAGAGAAACAGGCTCAGCGTTACGAAGCGTTTTGACTTCGCCTCGCCCCCCCCAGCGCACCAGCAACGGTGTAAAGGGTTGAAGCGCCCCTTTAAGGCTGGAACGCCGCGCCCGGGCGCCTTTTGCCAGCACCCGCACACGGCCTTCATTCTCAGAAAACAGATCCAGCAACAGGCTGGTTTCACTGTAAGGTCGCCCATGCAAGACAAACGCGCGCTGCCAGCCTTCCATCGGCGTATGCCTTACAGGTCGTCAATGTAACCCAGGCTACGCAGCGCACGCTCATCGTCCGCCCAGCCAGATTTAACCTTCACCCACAATTCCAGATGAACCTTGGCATCAAACATCTGTTCCATATCCTGACGCGCTTCAATACCGATGGTTTTAATCTTGGTACCCTTGTTACCAATCACCATCTTTTTCTGGCCTTCACGTTCTACCAGAATCAGGCCATTGATATCGTAACCACCACGTTCATTGGCGACAAAGCGCTCAATTTCCACCGTCACCGAATACGGCAGTTCTTCACCCAGAAAACGCATTAGTTTTTCGCGAATGATTTCCGATGCCATGAAACGTTGTGAACGGTCAGTGATATAGTCTTCCGGGAAATGGTGAATGGCCTGCGGCAGATGCTTACGCACAATCGCGGCGATGGTATCGACATTAGTGCCTTTCTCCGCAGAGATGGGGACCACATCGAGGAAATTCATCTTTTCACTCAGCATTTGGATATGCGGCAGCAGCTTCGTTTTATCTGTGACGTTATCCACTTTATTGATAGCCAACAGTACAGGCGTTTTCTGATCGCGCAGCTTGTTCACTACCATTTCATCATCGTCAGTCCAGTGGGTACCTTCCACCACGAAGATGATCAGTTCCACATCACCGATTGAACTACTGGCCGCACGGTTCATCAGGCGGTTGATAGCCCGCTTTTCTTCGATATGCAGCCCTGGGGTATCCACGTAGATAGCCTGATACGGCCCTTCGGTGTGGATCCCCATAATACGGTGACGCGTCGTCTGCGGCTTACGCGAGGTAATAGACACCTTCTGCCCCAATAACTGGTTCAGTAGGGTGGATTTACCGACGTTCGGTCGGCCAACAATCGCGACAAAGCCGCAGTAGGTCTGTTCTTCGCTCATTCAAGCTCCAGCTTTTTCAGGGCCTGTTCCGCCGCCGCCTGTTCGGCTTTACGACGGCTAGACCCAGTACCCACTACCGGCTCGCTAAACCCGCTGACCTGGCAATGAATCGTAAATTCCTGATCGTGCGCCTCGCCACGTACCTGCACCACCAGATAGGTCGGTAAAGGTAAGTGACGTCCCTGCAGGAACTCCTGCAGGCGGGTTTTCGGATCTTTTTGTTTGTCTCCAGGGCTTATTTCATCGAGTCGGGTTTGATACCACGACAGGATAAGCCGCTCGATGGTCTGGATATTACTGTCCAGAAATACACCGCCGATTAACGCTTCGACGGTATCCGCCAGAATCGACTCACGGCGGAAGCCACCACTTTTCAATTCACCAGGACCAAGGCGCAGGCATTCGCCCAATTCGAATTCTCGGGCAATTTCCGCCAGTGTATTACCACGCACTAGCGTTGCACGCATCCGGCTCATATCACCTTCGTCCACGCGGGGAAAACGGTGATACAGCGCATTGGCAATAACGAAACTCAGAATGGAATCCCCTAGGAACTCCAGTCGCTCGTTATGTTTACTGCTGGCGCTACGGTGGGTCAGTGCCTGCAATAAAAGGTCATATTGTTGGAAAGTATAGCCCAGCTTTTTTTGTAAACGATTTATCAGGATGGGGTTCATGTGCTACCAATAGATCTATAATGCCTTCTTAAACAACAGCATACGGAACAGCCCTGCCTTGCCACTACATTTAAGTCAAAACTGTTTCGTTTGCAGTGGCTCCCGCCCGGGAGCCAGCATTTATTATTCAGAAATATTCTACAACGGAAGTCGCAAATATGCTGCGAGTTTATTTACATTCGATTAATGAATACCACCGATGCGACTTAAACGCACACCTGTGGGCCATTCACCTTCCTGTTTTTCAAAACTCATCCAGATGGCCGTTGCTTTACCCACCAGATTTCTCTCCGGTACGAATCCCCAATAACGGCTGTCGGCGCTGTTATCGCGGTTATCCCCCATCATGAAGTAATGGCCAGCAGGCACCACCCAACTGCCCAGGGGCTGACGGGGTTGCTGATAATACATTCCCAGTTGGTCCTGAGCACCGGGTACAGCGAGAATATTGTGCGTCACATCGCCCAGCGTTTCCTTGCGGGTCGCCATGCGAATGCCTTCGCTTTTCTGGCCCACCGGAATCTGATAGAAACCGCTGGTCATCTCACGCCCGCTGCCGCTAAACGTCTGCACAAAATCGCTGGGTTCAACGTTGCTATAGGTCACCGGTAACGCACTGGTGCAGCTCGACTTGTCGCTACACCCCGGCTGGATGGTGACCTGTTTGGCGATAGGGTCATAACTCACGCGATCACCCGGTAACCCTACCACGCGCTTGATGTAGTCCAGACGCGGATTTTCCGGGTATTTAAATACCGCGATATCGCCACGTTTCGGATGCCCGGTCTCAATCAACGTCGTTTGCGTTATCGGATCCTTGAGGCCGTAAGCAAATTTTTCGACCAGAATGAAATCCCCGATCAGCAACGTTGGCATCATCGAACCAGAAGGGATCTGAAACGGTTCGAAGATGAATGAACGCACGACAAACACCAATGCCAGCACAGGAAAGACTGACGCGAACGTTTCCACCCATCCCGGCTGTTTAATGTTGCTCGCCAGGGTTTTCTCATCGAGCGCGCCATTAACCTGCTGGCTCAACGCCAAAATCTTGGCACGCCGAGCTGGCGCCCATTTGAACCGCTCCAGACACCAGACAACGCCGGTCACCAGCGTTGCCAATGCCAAAATCAGGGCAAACATATTGGCCATGCCAACTCCTCAGGGTTATTTGCTTTCTTTTCCAACATGTAGAATGGCCAAAAACGCTTCCTGCGGCAGCTCGACATTCCCTACCTGTTTCATGCGTTTCTTCCCTTCCTTCTGTTTCTGCAGCAGTTTCTTCTTACGGCTGACGTCACCACCGTAACATTTCGCCAGAACGTTCTTGCGCAGCTGTTTTACGGTGGAACGGGCAATAATGTGGTTGCCGATCGCCGCCTGAATCGCGATGTCGAACTGCTGGCGCGGAATCAAATCTTTCATTTTTTCCACCAGCTCACGACCGCGGTACATTGAGTTATCACGGTGGGTGATCAGCGCCAGCGCGTCTACACGTTCGCTGTTGATCAGCACGTCCACACGCACCATGTCCGATGCCTGGAAGCGCTTAAAGCCGTAATCCAGCGATGCGTAACCACGTGAGGTGGACTTGAGGCGATCAAAGAAGTCGAGTACCACTTCGGCCATCGGAATTTCATAAGTCAGCGCCACCTGATTGCCGTGATAGACCATGTTGGTCTGCACGCCGCGTTTTTCCACGCACAAGGTGATCACATTACCCAGATATTCCTGCGGCAACAGCATATGACACTCGGCTATCGGCTCACGCAGTTCTTCGATGTTATTAACCGGCGGCAGTTTAGACGGGCTATCGACATAGATAACCTCGTTACTGGTGGTTTTCACTTCGTACACCACCGTCGGTGCCGTGGTGATCAGATCAAGGTCGTATTCACGCTCCAGACGTTCCTGAATGATCTCCATGTGCAACAGCCCCAGGAAACCACAGCGGAAACCAAAGCCCAGCGCGGTAGAACTTTCCGGTTCGTAGAACAAAGACGCATCATTCAGGCTGAGTTTGCCCAATGCATCGCGGAAAGCCTCATAGTCGTCGGAGCTGATCGGGAACAGACCGGCATAGACCTGCGGTTTGACCTTTTTAAAGCCCGGCAACGGCTTTTCAGCCGGTTTACGCGCCAGCGTCAGGGTATCGCCCACCGGTGCACCCAAAATATCTTTGATGGCACAAACCAGCCAGCCCACTTCACCGCACTGCAACGCATCGCGGTCCACCTGTTTGGGGGTGAAAATTCCTAAACGCTCAGCGTTATATACCTGGCCGGTGCTCATGACTTTGACTTTATCGCCTTTACGCAACGTACCGTTTTTAATCCGGATCAGCGATACCACACCCAAATAGTTATCAAACCAGGAGTCGATAATCAGTGCCTGCAACGGCGCTTCCGGGTCACCTTCCGGCGGCGGAATCTCACGCACCAGACGCTCCAGCACATCCGGCACACCAACGCCGGTTTTAGCGGAACAGCGCACCGCATCGGTTGCATCGATACCCACGATATCTTCGATTTCCTGGCTGACGCGATCAGGATCGGCCGCTGGCAGGTCAATCTTGTTCAGTACCGGCACCACTTCCAGATCCATTTCAAGCGCGGTGTAGCAGTTAGCCAGCGTTTGCGCTTCAACCCCTTGCCCGGCGTCTACTACCAGCAATGCCCCTTCACAAGCAGCCAGCGAGCGGGAAACCTCATAGGAGAAGTCGACATGTCCGGGGGTATCGATAAAGTTGAGCTGATAAGTTTGGCCGTCTGAAGCCTTGTAATCCAGCGTCACACTCTGAGCTTTGATGGTAATACCGCGCTCACGCTCCAGATCCATGGAGTCCAGCACTTGCGCCTCCATTTCACGTTCGGACAAGCCACCACAAATTTGGATGATGCGATCAGAGAGCGTCGACTTACCGTGGTCGATGTGAGCAATAATGGAGAAATTTCGTATATGCTTCATTATAAAAGTTTTTCTACCTTGGTATTTCTGAAATTCTTGCCGAACGGCATGCGCAATGTGATGACAGCCATAGCTACTGTCATATACCTGAATCGCAGCATTCTACATGCCATGCAAAGGAAAACCTAGTCATGGCGCATCGAATCAATTTCTTGATTATGGCAAGGTTATGGATGAGAAGATGAAAGCAGAGGTAAAAAGTCATTAAAGGGAAAAAAGCAAACCGACCACCAGCCCGCCATCCTGCTGGCCGCCTGCGTTTTAACGTTCCGGCGTCATATCAGTTCGCAGTAGATTTTCAGGCAGAGAAACCTGCAGAATGACCGGCTGATAACGCTGATTATTGCCAATTTTCGCAGATAAGCGCTTTACCAGAGCGAAACTCACCGCCACGCCGACAAAGGCGCCGATGACTGTTGCCGGTTCGCTCTCCAGCCAGTATTGCATCAACGTGGCCCCCAGCATCAGCCCCAGCAACGGAAGCAGATAAACCAGCATTGCCGAGCGCAGCAAGCTGGACTCCGCCAGACCGATTTCCACCCGTTGACCAGGAGACAAAGGCTGCGAATACGCAACGGTCAGTTGGTGCGTTGCCGCACCGCCAATCTGATTCAGCACACCGGTGCCGCACGATGTACGGGACTGGCAACTCTGACACCCGGAGCGTTGTTCGCAATGCAACACGGCGACGCCCGCCTGCCACGATACCACCGTCGCCCATTCTTTAATCATGGCTGCGCCTTGAAGAGCACGTTATCCGCAATACGTTTGGCGGTTGCCAACGGCAACTCACCAATCACCGTGATTTCCCGGTTATTCCGTACTTCGGTATGGATAGTTCTGCGCCCCAATGAGGCATTCTGGTCGGGGTGGTTTTCCCCTACCGGGCTGATATTAACGGAAAAGCTGAACAAACCATCGCTATAAAGACGAGATTCCGTCAGACCGGTCACCCCAGGTAGCGGCCGCTGACTGCGCGACACTTCCTCAACACCAAGCGGCAGCCACTCCGGCGTCCAGTTAAAATCGGCAACAGACGTCGTAGAAATACTGAGAGATGGCGGCTGACTGACTTTATCGAGCGGTTTCATGGCTAGCTGCACGTTTTTGTCCACCATGACGGAAATCGCCCGGAACTGCTCTAGCAACTCACCATTCTGATCGAGCAGATCGACCCGCAATGGCAGGCGAGATTCCGCATCAAGACAGACGATGTAACTGAAACGCGTGCCATCCCGCGAGACAATCCTCACCACATCGCCCTGGCGGTCCGCCAGACGGATACGACCGGTAGGAATAAAGTCGTAATACGCAGACAAACGCTCAATGTTGGCGAAAATCAGTGCCGGCAGTGAATCGACGATATGATCGCCAGACAACGTAAACGGTTCGGCATCCGCTTCGAAATAGCTAATGTCGCCACCACGCTGAATCACTTCGCGCTTCGGACCATCAAGATGAATAAGTTCAGCCAGCGTTTCGCCATTTTGTACCGAATGCCGGTAGCGCAATGACTCAATGCCCTGACGGGAAACATTGATGTAGTAAATTTCGTAATTTAATGATCGGCTGGCGCTGCTCATCTGCTGCAACAACGCCCCGGAATCACTTGCCGGGGCGAGGGAGGAATAAGACAGGCTGCCCAGCAATACACATGCGGCAAACCAGAAGCGCTTCATTACTGCGGTTGAATTCCTAATGACTGAGTACCAGGCACCTGTACGGCGGCCTGTTGCTGGCTCCCTTGCTGCTGCAACTGGAGCTGATCAGAATGCACACGGCGCTGCAGTTCGTAATCCTGCAGCAGCGCATTAATGCGCTCATGCTGCGCCTGCATCTGACGCTGTCCGGTATGTGCCACGCTATTTTCCGCAGGCACGCTCAGGCTAACTGGCGAAGCGGAACCCCCCATCACCGGCAATGTGCCCAGTACCGGCGTGTTTTCCGCCACATTGTCGCTAACGACGTTGCTTTGCTGGTAGTGCTGAACACCAACAATCACTGCCAGCGAAACGCACGCGGCCACACCAATTTGTGTCAGATGACTGGCGAGTGGACGGACTTTGTGCCAGAACGGTAACGCCTGCCAGGACTGAGGATGCGGCTGAGACTCCGGCATGGTTTTCGTCTTGAACGGAACCGGTTCCTGTTCGAGGGCGGCAGCCACACGCGAAGCGATATCAACCTGCATCAGCGTTTCGCTGACATCCCCTCGTAACGTGTCGCGTACCAGATGGTAACGCTGCCAGCTTTGCTGCAATGCATCGTCTTTGGACAAGGCACCCAGCAGCGCATTATCCACTGCTTCACCATCCATTAAAGCGGAAAGTTTTTCTTTCTGCATAACTTCACCTTACCTTGTCAAACCCGTCATGAGTAACGTTAAGAACAAGCTAACGCTGAATAAGCGGTTGCACTTTATTATCAATCGCTTCCCGTGCGCGGAATATGCGCGAGCGAACTGTACCGACCGGGCAATCCATGATGTCGGCGATCTCCTCATAACTCAGCCCATCCAGTTCACGCAGCGTAATTGCCAGACGTAAATCTTCGGGCAATGACTCGATAGTATGGAAAACGATCCGTCGTAACTCTTCAGACAACATTAAATTCTCAGGGTTCGATATTTCTTTCAACGCGCTGGCACTTTCGTAATTTTCAGCGTCGTTCGCATCCACATCGCTGGAGGGAGGACGTCGCCCCTGAGCCACCAGATAATTCTTCGCCGTGTTCACGGCAATGCGGTACAACCAGGTGTAAAAGGCACTCTCGCCACGAAACGACTCCAGCGCGCGATAGGCTTTGATAAACGACTCCTGCACGACATCGGGTACATCCCCAGAGGGAACGTAACGCGATACCAGGCTCGCCACTTTATGCTGATAACGAACGACCAGTAAATTAAACGCTTTTCTGTCGCCGTTCTGGACCCGCTCAACCAGCACCTGATCCGCTAACTGCTCGCTCATCCGAGATCATGTCTCCCCAAAACCGTGTCGCCACGCCTAAGTCATGTACTGCCAGCCATATATCTGAAATCGAGCAAGCATCGGCTTGGAGTCTTTTAATGTCATAAAGTTCCACTACACGACGCTTTTTTTGCATCCTGTCGGATACTTGCTACGTGTCACCGTGCTGCTCTGTGGGGTTTTATTCTCATGACGTTCCCCAGCCAATTGGCAAATCATACGTCAAAAGCCCGTTGCTGGCACCCCGTTCCACCTTTTTACACCCACAATGTTTAATACACTAAACGCACGCGTGCATTTAAGATAAATATTGTGCTAGATTCAAAAATACCGTTTTATAAATTAAACAACGATCATGATGTCTTCAGTTACAGACTACCACTGTGATGTGCTGATTATCGGCAGCGGAGCCGCGGGATTATCACTGGCGCTACGTCTGGCGCCCCATGCTCGCGTCATGGTGCTGAGTAAAGGCCCACTTAGCGAAAGCGCTACTTTCTACGCACAAGGCGGAATAGCCGCCGTCTTTGATGAAACCGACAGCATTGACGCCCATATTAACGATACCCTGATTGCTGGCGACGGTTTATGCGACAGGGAAGCGGTCTCGTTTATTGCGCGTAACGCACGTCATTGCGTGCAGTGGCTTATCGATCAAGGCGTGTTATTCGACACCGAAACCGCACCGCATGGTGAAGCACGCTACCACCTGACACGTGAGGGCGGCCATAGCCATCGCCGTATCCTGCATGCAGCAGACGCCACGGGCAAGGCGGTAGAAACCACGCTGGTGAGCCAGGCGAAACAACACCCCAATATTGTCTTGCTGGAACGTTGCAATGCGGTGGATTTGATTCCCTCCAGCAAACTCGGCTTGCCGGGTCACAAACGGGTGGTCGGTGCTTATCTGTGGAACCGCGAAAAAGAGCATGTTGAATCCTGCCGCGCCAAAGCCGTAGTACTCGCCACCGGTGGTGCTGCCAAAGTTTACCAGTACACCACCAACCCCGATATTTCCTCCGGGGACGGTATCGCCATGGCCTGGCGAGCGGGCTGTCGGGTAGCCAATATGGAGTTTAACCAGTTCCACCCGACGTGTTTGTATCACCCACAGGCTCGCAATTTTTTGCTGACCGAAGCGCTGCGTGGTGAAGGTGCCTGGTTAATCCGGCCAGATGGTAGCCGTTTCATGCCTGATTTTGACAAACGGGCAGAACTGGCACCGCGAGATATTGTCGCCCGAGCCATCGATCATGAAATGAAACGTCTGGGCGTAGACTGCATGTATCTGGATATCAGTCATAAACCCGCAGACTTCATCACGCAGCACTTCCCAACTATCTACGAAAAGTTACTGTCACTGGGCATTGATCTGACCCGGGAGCCCATCCCCATTGTTCCCGCCGCCCATTATACCTGTGGCGGCGTCGTGGTTGACCAGCAGGGACGTACCGATCTGGACGGCCTGTATGCCATTGGCGAAGTCAGCTACACCGGTTTACATGGTGCCAACCGTATGGCGTCGAACTCGCTGCTGGAATGTCTGGTATATGGCTGGTCTGCCGCCGAAGACATTTTGCAGCACTTACCCGAAAAAACACTGGTGGAATCGCTGCCTCGCTGGGATGAAAGCCAGGTAGAAAACTCGGATGAAAGGGTCGTGATTCAACATAACTGGCACGAACTGCGGCTATTCATGTGGGATTACGTCGGCATTGTGCGCACCACCAAAAGACTGGAGCGCGCACTGCGGCGCATCACGCTGCTACAGCAGGAAATCAGTGAGTATTACGCCCACTTCCGTCTCTCCAACAATCTGCTGGAGCTACGCAATCTGGTTCAGGTCGCGGAATTGATTGTGCGCTGTGCACTGGAGCGTAAAGAGAGCCGGGGGTTGCACTACACGCTCGATTACCCAGAACGTTCGCCAAACGCGCATCCCACGATACTTCATCCTTAATACATAACTCAGTGCCTCTGCCGGGTCTCCCCCGGCAGAGCCCCCTCACACCGGGCAAAAAACGGGCTGCTCAGGAGAGCCGCATCCTTCCAGCATCCCTTTTCACATCGACAAATAAAAATCCCGCGTCAAGGCCTGAAAAGATGACGAGTATTGGCGATCATCATCACGGATGATTAACGACGTTCGGTTCACCGCTATCGCGCTTATCTCTGACTCGCCTGCACGCCGCAGTGACAGCAGCACCCGATTGACCGGCCGGCTCGCACTGTCCGCCACATCGACGCGGATATCAGCACGCCATGCCGACTGTTGCGCCAGCGTTAAGAAATCTTCCGCCCCACTTACCGGCAACACGACACAAAATCGCCCCTCAGGCTCCAGTAGCCGACTGGCGCAATCCAATAACGCGTCGTGCGTCAACGTGGTGGTATAGCGCGCCTGCGCTCTCTGGGTCGATGCGCAATCCACACCGGGGGAAAAATAAGGCGGGTTGCTCACGATCAACGAGTAGCGCGAAGCCGTATCTCGAGCGTAGGCCAGAATATCGGCCTGATAAATTCGTATAGCGTCAACCCAGGGTGACAATGCCACATTGTCTGCCGCCTGCGCGCTGGCGGCAGCATCCAGTTCTACACCGTCGATGGGCACCAGCCCACCGCTGCGTTGCGCCAACATGAGCGTCAATAAACCGGAACCACAGCCGATATCAAGTATCCGCGTTTCCTGATGCAGTGGTGTCCATGCGCCCAGCAACACGCCATCGGTTCCTACTTTCATCGCACAGCGGTCATGGGCGACAAAAAACTGTTTAAAAGTAAATCCTCCGGCGCGCGGAGCCGGTGTATGCTGCTGGAAGGTCATTGCTATGCCGTATTTATGCCATATTGTTGTCAAACCGCGATTAGCATAGGAGAAACGCCCGCCCGGGAAAAGTGGCGAATGCCGCTTAAACAGATGAACAAGCCCGCCAATGCGTCTATAATCAGCGCCCCGAACAGAGGTAGACCATGACTGCGACCAATTTTTCCGAGTTTGATCTTGATGACAGCCTGCTTGACGCCTTGCGCGACATGGGCTTCAGCCGTCCAACCGCCATTCAGGCCGAAGCTATTCCTCCGGCGATGGAAGGGCGGGATGTACTGGGCTCCGCACCAACCGGAACCGGCAAAACCGCAGCCTATCTGCTGCCGGTTTTACAACACCTGCTGGATTTTCCACGTAAAAAATCCGGCCCGCCGCGGATCCTGATCCTGACACCGACCCGGGAACTGGCGATGCAGGTGGCCGATCAGGCTCGGGCGTTGGCGGCTCATACTCATCTGGACATTGCGACCATCACCGGTGGGGTGGCTTATATGAACCACGCTGAGGTGTTTAGCGAAAATCAGGATGTGGTTGTCGCCACGACCGGTCGTTTATTGCAATACATCAAAGAAGAGAATTTTGACTGTCGTGCAGTCGAAACCCTGATTCTGGATGAAGCAGACCGCATGCTGGACATGGGGTTTGCGCAGGACATCGAGCATATTGCTGGTGAAACCCGCTGGCGTAAGCAGACCATGCTGTTCTCTGCAACGCTTGAAGGGGATGCTATTCAGGATTTTGCCGAGCGACTGCTCAACGACCCTGCCGAAGTGGAAGCCGATCCATCGAGGCGTGAGCGTAAAAAAATTCTGCAATGGTACTACCGTGCTGATGACATTCAGCACAAGACAGCGCTACTCAGCCACCTGCTCAAGCAGCCGGACGTCACGCGTTCCATCGTGTTTGTGCGTAAACGTGAGCGGGTGCACGAACTGGTAGACTGGTTGCGATCTGCTGGCATCGAATCCTGTTACCTGGAAGGGGAAATGGTGCAGGCCAAACGCAATGAGGCCATCAAACGGTTGAGCGAAGGCCGGGTGAAAGTGCTGGTTGCTACAGATGTCGCCGCACGCGGTCTGGATATTCAGGATGTCAGCCACGTGTTCAACTTCGATTTACCCCGCACGTCTGACATTTATCTGCATCGCATTGGCCGTACCGGACGAGCGGGCCGTAAAGGCAGTGCTATCTCGCTGGTCGAAGCGCATGACTATCTGCTGCTCGATAAAATTGGTCGTTATCTCAACGAGCCATTGAAAGCGCGCGTCATTGATGAATTACGCCCGAGCACCCGCGCGCCAAGCCCCAAATCTAACGGTAAGCCATCGAAAAAAGTGCTGGCTAAGCGCAAAGAACAGAAAGAAAAAGAGAAAGAAAAGCAGAAAGTGAAGGTCAAGGTGCGCCACCGCGATAGCAAAAATATCGGTAAGCGTCGTCAGCCCAGCGCCAAAGCGTCAGCGGAACAACCAAAAGAAAAACCAGCGGATAATACCTGAAGCAAAATTGTTACCCGTGAAACCAGACAGGGAGCCACATGGCTCCCTGTGTTTTTAAGGGCAACTGAAAGCCAGCGTCAGGCTATCGATACCTGCTATCCCTCGCCATAAAAACCATCTCATAAAAAACATGCCATAAAAAAACATGCCGGACACATTATGTGACCGGCATGGTTTATATGACGATAGCTTGTCTAGTGCTGTTCAAGTAACAGCTAGCGTTCTTCGCCTGACTCTCTGTCTTACCGACGCGCTTACAGGCTTTCAGTAAAGGTACGGGCGATAACATCACGCTGCTGTTCAGGCGTCAGCGAGTTGAAACGAACGGCATAACCCGACACACGAATGGTCAACTGCGGGTATTTTTCCGGGTTCTTCACCGCATCTTCCAGCGTTTCACGACGCAACACGTTCACGTTCAGATGCTGACCACCCTCAACGCGCACTTCCGGTTTGATTTCCAGCGGTACTTCACGATATTCGAACTGCCCCAGATCACTGATAGCCACGATTTGATCTTCGTTAAACTCCGATTTGGCACACACGCAACGCGCCTGAGATTTCTCTTCATCCAACAACCAGAAAGAGTTAACCAGGGCATTGTTATTTGCTTTGGTGATTTGAATACCTGTAACCATTATTGCCTCCGTTAAGCGGCGTCTATTGAACCGAATACAAAATCCACGATTGATAACAATGTGCCAGCAACCTTAACGCCAGCGCAAAACCAATCGAATCTGACACTCTGTATACCAGCCCTTTCCCACCCACTCTTTGATGCAGGTCAATTTTAACCACCCACCACTTGGCGAATGATTCATAATTAATTGTTTTATATCAATTTACCCCAAAACCCTTAATGCAATTATTTTTGTAAATTTTAAAAAAAATGCGCAAGCCGCAATTTATCGGCAATAAAAGACAGCGAATAATTTTCCCTCTGCCGTGTTTGACGGTAATCTTAGGCACCTGGATTGATGAATCAGGCTGAACCTGCGCACCCAGGTTGTCGCCATTTACCCGATTGAGCAAAGAGCCTTGCCATGACCACTTCCCTGACCTGGCACGATGTGCTGGCCCAAGAGAAAGAACAGCCTTACTTTGTTAACACCTTGTCGTTTGTCCATCAGGAACGTGCGGCAGGCAAGGTTATCTATCCGCCACAAAAAGATGTTTTTAACGCCTTCCGCTTTACTGAGTTTCATGACGTCAAAGTCGTGATTCTGGGGCAGGACCCGTACCACGGCCCGAATCAGGCGCATGGGCTATCGTTTTCGGTACGCCCGGGCGTGCCAGCGCCCCCCTCATTAGTCAATATCTATAAAGAGCTGGCCAACGATATTCCTGGATTTGAGATCCCCTCCCACGGCTTTTTACAAAGCTGGGCACAGCAAGGTGTAATGCTGCTGAATACCGTACTGACGGTAGAAGCCGGTAAAGCACATTCTCACGCGAATCTGGGTTGGGAAACGTTCACCGACAAGGTGATAGAGAATCTGAACGCACACCGGGAAGGGATCGTATTTCTGTTGTGGGGGTCACATGCGCAGAAGAAAGGCAGCATTATTGATACACAGCGGCACCATGTTCTGAAAGCACCGCATCCGTCGCCGTTATCTGCGCATCGTGGTTTTTTAGGATGCCATCATTTCTCGAAAACCAATCAGTTGCTGGAGCAACAGGGAGATTCGCCCATCGACTGGACGCCCCGTTTACCAGAAACCGTCTGATAGCGAGCTCGTTATTGCCTTTGCTGGTCAGAGGCAATGACGCATAATCATAAGCACAAAAGCAAAAATTGATTGAATCGTAAGGAAATAAAAGGAAGTAACAAGGGAATACTGCGAAGAAATATGGTGGAGCTAAGCGGGATCGAACCGCTGACCTCTTGCATGCCATGCAAGCGCTCTCCCAGCTGAGCTATAGCCCCACACCTGATGATACTATCGATAACCAGACCTTTATGGGATGAAGGTTTGGTGGAGCTAAGCGGGATCGAACCGCTGACCTCTTGCATGCCATGCAAGCGCTCTCCCAGCTGAGCTATAGCCCCGTATCGACACAGTATCGTGTGAACGGGTCGCATGATATGCAACGCCCCTACCCCTGTCAACGCCAAAATCCATTTATCCGATCAACCGCTGAAAAAGCCGTCAACGCAGGGCGCAATGTGGTATCACACAATAATACACGTTTTATCCCAAAGGCAAAAAACGCTGCAAATCAAGCGCGTTTGCTATTAGCTTATGACAAAAAAGTTTTTCTTACTTTTCACAAAAACCTTAACAATGCGTCATTATTTCATCTACCGGAGTTTTCCAGACATGAAAGATGCCACACTCGCTCTGCACCATGGTTTTACCTCCGATCCCGTCACCAAAGCCGTGGCCGTGCCGATTTACCAAAATGTCGCCTTTGAATTCGAGAATGCACAGCACGGCGCGGATCTGTTCAACCTTGCTGTCCCAGGCAATATCTATACGCGGATTATGAACCCTACCAATGATGTGCTGGAACAACGTCTGGCCGCATTGGAAGGCGGAATTGCGGCGCTGGTGGTTTCTGCCGGTAGTGCCGCCATTACTTATGCAATTCAAACGCTGACCCGTCAGGGTGACAATATCGTGTCGACGCCACAATTATATGGCGGCACCTATACCCTGTTTGCTCACATGTTGCCGAGTTTCGGGGTAGAGGTCCGTTTCGCAGCGGATGACTCGCCGCAAGCTATTGCCGAACTGATTGATGAGAAAACCCGGTTGGTCTACTGCGAAAGTATCGGCAATCCGGCGGGCAATATCGTCGATATCGAAGCGCTGGCACAGGTCGCCCACCAGCATGGTGTACCGCTGGTCGTGGATAACACCGTTGCTTCGCCAGTACTGTGCAAACCCATTGCATTCGGTGCAGACATCGTCGTGCATTCGATCACGAAATACGTTGGTGGTCACGGTAATTCACTCGGCGGTGTCATTGTGGATGCAGGTACATTCCCCTGGTCACAATACCTTGAAAAATATCCGGGACTGAATCTCCCTGAACCGGCCTATCATGGTGTGGTTTATACCGAAACATTCGGCCCCGCCGCTTTTATTGCCCGAGCCCGAACCGTTCCACTGCGCAACACCGGTTCAGCTCTCGCCCCCATGAATGCCTTCTTGTTATTACAGGGGTTGGAAACACTGTCGCTACGCATGGAACGACATGTAGAAAATGCCCAAAAAGTGGCGGAATACCTGCAATCGCACCCCAGCGTGGCCTGGGTCAGCTATGCCGGATTGCCGGATCACCCGCATTACGCGCTGGCACAGAAATACATGAAAGGTACGCCGTCCGCTATTTTGTCGTTCGGCCTCAAAGACGGTTATGACGCGGGTGTACGCTTCTATGACGCCCTGAAAATTTTTAAACGGCTGGTCAATATTGGTGATGCCAAATCATTAGCCTGCCACCCAGCATCGACCACTCATCGCCAGATGACACCGGAAGAACAGGCTAAGGCTGGAGTTAAACCGGAAATGATTCGCCTGTCAGTTGGTATCGAAGCAATAGAAGATTTACTAGACGACCTGAATCAGGCACTCAATGCCTGATACTCTGACCTCATCTCTGTGATCACTTGCCATCATGTTGAAAATGATGGCGAGTGCGAGGGTAGAAGCAGGACGTAAAAAAACCCTGGCAAGCCAGGGTTTCGATGAACAACGATCGCGACAAACAATCGCCACAATAGACGATTATTGCTGGGCTTCACGCTCACTGATAAACGCCAGTGCCCGATCGATACGCGCCAGTGTACGCGACTGACCGATAGCATGCACCGTCACATCCACACCCGGAGACTGACCAGCGCCGGTTACCGCCACACGCAACGGCATCCCTACTTTCCCCATCCCCTGCTGCAATTCGTCGGCAGTGCCCTGGATAGCATGGTGAATATTTTCTGGTGTCCAGTCAGCGATGGCAGCCAGCTTGCTGCGAACCAATTCCAGCGGCTGACGCGCTACCGGGCGCAAGTGTTTCTTCGCGGCATCGGCATCGAACTCAGCAAACTCTTCATAGAAGTAGCGGCAGGATTCGGCAATTTCTTTCAGCGTCTTGCAGCGCTCGCCCAACAACGTCACCAGTTCGCTCAACTGAGGACCGGTACGGGTATCAATACCAGCCTGCTCGATATGCCACGACAGATGGGTCGCCACGTATTCCGGCGGCAGATGGTTAATATAGTGGTGATTCAGCCACTGTAGCTTTTCAGTATTAAATGCACTGGCGGATTTGCTGACAGCATCCAGTGAGAACAACTGCTTCATCTCATCAATAGAGAAAATTTCCTGATCGCCGTGAGCCCATCCCAAACGCACCAGATAGTTCAGCAGTGCTTCAGGCAGATAGCCATCATCACGGTACTGCATCACACCTACTGCACCGTGGCGCTTGGACAGCTTCTTACCGTCGTCGCCCAAAATCATGGAAACGTGCGCGTATTCCGGCACGGGAGCACCCAGCGCCTTGAGGATATTGATCTGACGCGGCGTATTATTGATATGGTCCTCACCACGAATAACGTGGGTGATCCCCATATCCCAGTCGTCGATAACCACACAGAAGTTATAGGTCGGTGAACCATCGGTACGGCGGATGATCAGATCATCGAGCTCAAGGTTGCTGAATTCAATCGGCCCGCGAATACGGTCATCAAAGATAACCGAACCATCCTGGGGGTTGCGAAAACGCACCACATGCGGTTCATCATCAGCATGGTGTTCATGAGAATCGCGGCAGCAGCCGTCATAGCGCGGCTTATCACCGTTAGCCATCTGCTGTTCACGCAGCGTTTCCAGACGTTCTTTAGAGCAGTAGCATTTGTAAGCCGTACCGTTTTCCAGCATCTGATCGATGACCGCGTTATAGCGATCAAAACGTTTGGTCTGATAGTACGGGCCTTCATCCCAGTCCAGATTCAACCAGTTCATGCCATCCATAATGGCGTCAATCGCCTCTTTGGTCGAACGCTCCAGATCGGTATCTTCAATACGCAAAACAAATTCGCCGCCATGATGACGGGCAAACAACCAGGAATACAGAGCGGTACGGGCACCGCCAACATGAAGATAACCAGTCGGGCTGGGCGCAAAGCGGGTTTTGATTTTCATTGGGATTACGGCCTTCATTAGACAGCAACGGTCGGTTAACACCAACCAGGATTCCGGACTGCGCCCCGCCATCAAGGGTGCGCGCTGTCAGCGCGAGACACAGCCTGCTTAAAGTGGGCAATATTCTATCACTCCCCCTCGATTCCTCAACGCCATAACCGCGTCGAGGCCAGTCTCTTCGCGCTAAAATGCGCAGGGATTCAACGATAACGCACAGAAACACGGCATATCGACTAATTTTACAACGAACAACCATTTTCGTTTTAAAAAGCGTTGACTCATAGGCAACTATCCCTATAATGCGACTCCACACAGCGGGGGTGATTAGCTCAGCTGGGAGAGCACCTCCCTTACAAGGAGGGGGTCGGCGGTTCGATCCCGTCATCACCCACCACTCATCAGAGTGCCGCGCTGTGTAAAGTAAGAAGATTTGAGATTGGGTGATTAGCTCAGCTGGGAGAGCACCTCCCTTACAAGGAGGGGGTCGGCGGTTCGATCCCGTCATCACCCACCAATCTCATACCAGCTGTCTTCTTACGATGAAGTACAGAAGTGGGTGATTAGCTCAGCTGGGAGAGCACCTCCCTTACAAGGAGGGGGTCGGCGGTTCGATCCCGTCATCACCCACCACTTCTGCGGGTCGTTAGCTCAGTCGGTAGAGCAGTTGACTTTTAATCAATTGGTCGCAGGTTCGAATCCTGCACGACCCACCACCGCTAAATGTATCACCTTCCTCGATTATTCACTCTGACGCTTCATACGCACACGATGTTGTGCAGGTGAGAACCTGCGTTCAGGTTCGAGTCGAGCGAAGCGAGACAACAGCGCATCGCGCTGGCCCGAAGGGCGAGGCCATAGGCCGAGTCATCCTGCACGACCCACCACCGCTAAATGTATCACCTTCCCCAATTATTCACACTGATGCATCATATGCACACGATGTTGTGCAGGTGAGAACCTGCGTTCAGGTTCGAGTCGGGCAACATTGCGCAGTTTTGCTCTCTGCGTTTCTCCACGTTTCTTATATCTCTCAGCATCCTCTGTCTCCCGGCTAAAAATCATCCCCACAAGAACCAGCATTCTCCCTTATTTATTCAAAAGCGCTCCACCACCCTTTACAACCTGCGCGGATCATCAGGCAAAATTTTTGATAAGGAGCGTCAAATGTATTGGTTTTTTATTCTGTCACCAAAAGACGACACTAGGCGACGTAATAAAACCTATTCCTAATTAAGGGTAAGACGATGATAGCGAAAGCCAATAAATTTTTTACCGGTTTAACCAACCATCAGGATGGTGGCAAACTGTTGTTGCGTTTGACCGTCGGCATTCTGTTGCTATTCCATGGCGTTGCCAAAATCCAAAACGGCGTCGGTTGGGTCTCAGGAATGCTGGCACAGCATGGCCTGCCGGGCTTTATTGCCTACGGCGCCTATATCGGCGAAGTACTGGCTCCTATCCTGATTATTCTCGGCGTATTGACCCGCCTTTCTGCCGCCGTGGTTGCGTTTAACCTGTTAGTCGCGACGCTGCTGGTCACGCTAGGTAAATTGTTCACCATCACCAATGTGGGGGCGTGGGGATTAGAAGGGGAAGCGTTCTATTTCCTGTGCAGCCTGGTCATCATGTTGCTGGGTAGCGGCCGTTACTCCGTAATCGCCAATGAAGACTACCGTTAATTGACTTATTTATCTGAAAAAAAACGCCCTGACGGGCGTTTTTTTATACTCAAATTTCCCAGTCATAGTTATAACGCTTCGGCTTGAACTGTACGACATCGCCACGGTGTAAGTCGGTCAACACCGCGTCGTCATGCGCCACTTCCGCTTCAATCAGTTCATTGTTGCCATCGACCTTCAGAACCAGACGCGTCAACGCTCCCAGTGGGCGAATATCCTTCACCACCACCGGCTGGAAATCAGCCTGCGTCTGTTTTGACAGCGCCACTTCATGCGGGCGGAACTGAATCACCTTGTCATGACCTGCGAGTTTCAACCGGTTGCTGTCCCCGAGGAAATTATAAACAAATTCGGTAGCCGGACGGTTATACACCTCATCAGGGGTGCCAATCTGCTCAATCACGCCTTTGTTCATCAGTACAATGCGGTCAGCCACTTCCATTGCCTCTTCCTGATCATGGGTCACAAATACCGATGTCAGGTTGATATCTTCATGCAAGCGCGATAACCAACGGCGCAGTTCCTTTCGTACTTTTGCATCAAGCGCCCCAAATGGTTCATCCAGCAGCAAAATGCGCGGCTCCACAATCAACGCCCGGGCCAGTGCAATGCGCTGACGCTGCCCACCGGATAACTGTTCCGGGTAGCGATCCGCCAGCCACTCGAGTTGTACCATATTGAGCAATTCGCGGACTTTAGCATCGATATCGCGCTTTGACGGCCGTATCGCCTTCGGTTTCATGCGCAAACCAAACGCTACATTGTCGAACACCGTCATATGACGAAACAGCGCGTAATGCTGGAAGACGAAACCGACATTACGATCACGCACATCGTGCCCCGATACGTCCTCACCGTGGAACACAATATTGCCGCTGTCCGGCGTTTCCAGACCAGCAATAATGCGCAGTAGTGTAGTTTTACCGCAGCCCGATGGCCCCAATAGCGCCACCAGCTCGCCACTCTGAATCGACAAATTGATCTGATTGAGGGCCCGGAACTGACCGAACTGCTTGTTAACGTTGTGAACTTCAATGCTCATTACCGGCCAGCTCCTGTTGTTTCTCTTGTTGTTTCGACAAATGCGCTTCACTCCACTGACGCAGCAACAGCACCACCAGCGACATCGCCAGTAGCAAAATCGCCACGCTGAATGCAGCAACAATGTTGTACTCGTTATAAAGAATCTCGATATGCAACGGCAAAGTGTTGGTCAGACCACGAATATGGCCCGATACCACGGAAACCGCGCCAAATTCCCCCATGGCTCGGGCAGTACACAGCACCACACCGTAGATCAACGCCCATTTCACATTCGGCAACGTGATATGCCAAAACATCTGCCAGCCATTAGCACCCAGCAATCTGGCTGCTTCCTCTTCCTGACTCCCCTGCTGCTCCATCAGTGGGATCAATTCACGCGCCACATATGGCAAGGTGACGAACATCGTTGCCAGCACGATGCCGGGAACGGCATAAACAATTTCCAGATTATGCTCAGTCAGGAATGGATATAGCTTGCTCTGTGCACCAAACAGCAATACATACATCAGGCCAGTCACAACCGGCGACACTGAAAATGGCAAATCCAGCAACGCCAGCAGCAGCGCTTTACCCCGGAACGCAAACTTCGTTACACACCAGGCGATGGCCAGCCCAAAAACCATGTTCAGCGGTACTGAAATCACCGTCGCCAGCAGGGTCAGCTTGAGCGCCGAGACCGCATCCGGCTCGGTAATCGCATTCCAGAACGCGCTGATACCGTTATGCAGCCCTTGAGTAATCACCATCACCAGCGGCAAGACCAGAATCAGAACAAATACCAACCAGGCCAGCGTCGTCAGCACATAAAACGTCGTCGGACGCTTAGCGGTGGACGGGCGCTCCGCCACCGGTGCAGAAATACTGTGATCCATGCTCATCCTTTATACGTCTATAACGAGGGTTGAATGCGCCGCTGCAACAGGTTAATCAGCAACAGCATGATAAAAGAGACCACCAGCATGAACACGCCGATACCGGTCGCGCCTTTGTAGTCGTACTGGTCCAGTTTGGAGACGATCAACAACGGCAGAATTTCTGTCTTAAACGGAATATTTCCGGCAATAAACACCACCGACCCGTACTCCCCCACACCTCGTGCGAATGCCAACGCAAAACCGGTCAGCCAGGCCGGTAAAATGGCCGGTAGCAGAACATGGCGGAAGGTCTGCCACGGGTTTGCGCCCAGGCAGGCTGATGCTTCTTCTACTTCCTTAGGAATATCCGCCAGCACCGGCTGTAAGGTGCGAACCACAAACGGTAAGGTGACGAAGATAAGCGCCAGCGTAATACCAATCCCGGTATAAGCAATGCGAAACGGAAATAGCGAACCGATAAGACCATGCGGCGCATACAGCGACGTCAGTGCAATCCCGGCGACAGCAGTAGGCAAGGCAAACGGCATATCAATCATCGCGTCGATGATTTTCCGGCCAGGAAAGGTATAACGCACCAGCACCCAGGCCAGCAGCGTTCCCAGAATACCGTTGACGAAGGCCGCTATCAGCGCAGAACCGAAGGATAAGCGCAGAGAAAAAAGAACCTGACGGCTGGTGATAAGCTCCCAAAACTGGATAAGTGTCAGCTGACTGGCATACAAAAACATGGCGGCCAACGGAATCAGGACAAGCAGCCCCAAATAGGTAAGGCTAAAGCCCAGAGTCAGACCAAAACCGGGAATTACCGGTGAAATACGTCGCGACATAACAAGCCTTTCAATAAAAAAACACGGATTGCCGACTCAGACAACCAACATGGCAAAACCGCCCCAGCGGAGGCGGTTTCGACGGTTAACATACCGTTTATTTATTAATCTGTTTGAAGATAGCGTCGAACACCCCACCATCATCGAAGAACTTGGGCTGCGCATTTTTCCAGCCGCCAAATTCATCATCGATCGTCACCAACTTCACGGGTGCAAACTGGGACGTAAACTCCTCGGCAATTTTCGCATTGCGTGGGCGGTAAAAATTCTGCGCGATGATACGCTGCCCTTCGTCGCTGTAGAGGTAGTTCAGGTAGGCCTCCGCCTGTTTACGCGTTCCTTTGCGGTCCACCACTTTATCGACTACGGCTACCGGCGGCTCCGCCAGAATAGACAGGGACGGCGTGACGATTTCCAACTGGTCGCCACCCTGCTCTTTGAGCGACAAATACGCCTCGTTTTCCCAGGCAATCAGCACATCGCCTAACTGACGTTGCACAAAGCTGATGGTCGCGCCACGCGCACCGGTATCCAGCACCGGTGCATGCTTATACAGTTCGGTCACGAATTTTTGCGCGCTTTCATCGGTTCCGCCCGGCAAGTGTTTGGCATAGGCCCAGGCAGCCAGAAAGTTCCAGCGCGCGCCGCCAGAGGTTTTCGGGTTCGGCGTGATCACCTGCACATCCGGCTTAATCAGGTCATCCCAGTCTTTGATATGTTTCGGGTTACCTTTACGCACCAGAAAGACGATGGTGGAAGTGTAAGGCGTACTGTTATCCGGCAAACGCGCCTGCCATTTCGAGTCAATCAACGGCTGATTCAAATTGAGCGCATCAATGTCACCAGCCAGCGCCAGCGTCACAACATCCGCCTGCAAGCCGTCAATCACCGAGCGAGCCTGCTTACCTGAACCGCCGTGGGAATTTTTCACGGTAATCGTTTCACCGGTGGTCTCTTTCCAGTGTTTGATAAATGCGGCGTTATATTGCTGATAAAACTCACGAGTCGGGTCATAAGACACATTCAACAATTCCGTAGCAGCCGATGCTACCCCCGACAATAACAACGCGGCAGTAGCCAGCGACCATCCCAAACGACGCATTGACATTATGATGATTCCCCTCAAAGTCTGCCCGTTGCTTGCGCGAGCGATCAAAAAAGCCCAGAGACCCGTTGACGGTTATCCTGCTACCGGCACAACGGCCAGACCGCACCACAGCGGCCAGTGTTATCTATGAGAGGGACAATAGAGGATAAGGCTGAGGGGAAAAAATACTGTTTCGAGATAATTTATGCTCTCGGGTTATATTATTGAGGGCTTAACAGCGCTTTTGAATCTAAGGTAAGCGACAGGCCTATAGCCTGCCGCCGGTCATCGCCAGTGGATGAATAGGATGTATCTGGCTTACTGCTCTTCATCCAGTTGCAGCGCAATATACAGCAATAGCCGATCGTCAAAGTTACCCAAATCCAACCCGGTCAGTTCAGATATGCGATTGAGGCGATACTCCAGCGTATTGCGATGTACAAATAGCGCCTTGGCCGTTGCCCCCGGCTGTACGTTGTTGCGAAACCAGGCATTCAGCGTACGGCGCAGTAAACCATTGCTGTCCATCGCCTTCAGTCTGGCCAACGGCCGAACCAGTTCGTTGGCCTGCCAACCGCCACGCAGGCTATCAAGTAACACCGGCAGCATTAGATCCTGATAGAAGTAACTGCGCTGGGTTGGCATGCGTTGCTTGCCGACACTCATGGTGGTGCGGGCGGTTCGATAAGAACGGGCAATACTGCCCGGACCAGTAAAATAGTTACCCAACGCCACCCGTACCCGTAACCGACTGCTTTCCTCCATGCGCGACAACAACGTATCGACACGGCGTCGATGATCTTCAGCATCCCAGCGGCCATGGTTGTTGAGCGCAGGTTTCAGCACCACCATTTCCGTCAGGGAGACTATCGCGATCAGATTGTTACGTTCCGGCGTCGTCAGCAGTGTCTGCAATTGCTGCAACTCCGCCATGGCACTGTCCACCCCTAACTGACCGCTATCCACCTCAACCACGGCCGCCACACGCGGCTGATTCAGATCGATGCCGAGACGTTGCGCCCACTCCATCAACGCAGGCGAGAGGTCATCCGTACGAATCAGGTTCAGTACCAGTTCTTCCCGTAAGCGGCTGTCCTGCGCCAGCATGTGCAGCAATCGCGCCTGTTCCAGCATCATCTCGGCCGTCATGCACACCAGTTCGCCGTAGTGGCGTAACTGGCCAGGGTTACCCGTCAGACCAATCACACCGACGATTTCACCGTCGATTTTCAGCGGCAGGTTGATACCAGGCCGGACGCCATGCAAATGGCGCGCTACCGCATCATCAATATCCACCACGCGACCTTGCGACAGCACCAATAGCGCACCTTCATGCAATTCCCCAATACGCTCGCGATCACCGCTGCCAATAATTCGCCCACGCGCATCCATCACATTGATATTACTATCAATGATTTTCATGGTGCGTGCGACAATCTCCTGTGCCAGTTTGTCATTCAGGTGGTATGACGCCATATCAACCTCAAGGGATAGAGACAACCGCACCAGCATAACGCCGGATATAGCGTCAGACATTGTGCAAATGAACAAAAACTGGGGGATCACACAGGAACTGTGGAATAACTCACAAAACAGCTGGGAAAAAACATGACCGGGCGGCGATTACCCGGCCATGTTCCTGGTCAGGTTATTGAATCAACAAATACAGGTCACTGCCACCACGCCGAATGTTCAGCGCCAGTACCGGCGGCTTGCTGTCGATAATCTTGCGCAATTCACCGATATTTTCGACCGGCTGCTGGTTCACGCCGAGGATCACGTCATCAGGTTTCAGGCCAATCTTCGCTGCGGCGGAATTCGGTTTCACCTTCTCGACTTTCACGCCTTTCTGCCCGTCTACCTGCGTATTACTCAACTCGGCCCCTTCAATCGCGGAGTTCAGATTACCGGACTCAACCTGCGATTGCGTGCTCTGCTGCAGTGTGACGTCTACCGAGATCGGCTTCCCGTCACGAATCAGCCCCAACGTCAGTTTGCTGCCTACCGGCAATGAACCAATCTGGGCGCGTAGCGCAGAGAAGCTACTGATGGTTTTCCCGTTCATCGACACGACCACATCCCCGGCTTTAATACCAGCCTTGGCAGCGGCGGAATTTGGCTGTACCTGGCTGACAAAGGCCCCGCGCTGCGCATCCACCTTCATGGCTTTGGCAATATCGGAGTTGAGTTCGGTGCCTAAAATCCCCAGTTCGCCACGTTTCACTTCACCGTATTCTACTATCTGGCTAACCAAGTTCTTCACGATATTACTGGGGATAGCAAAACCGATACCGATATTGCCGCCGCCCGGCGCGAGGATCGCCGTGTTAAGACCGATCAGTTCCCCGTTGAGGTTGACCAGCGCACCACCGGAGTTACCCCGGTTGATAGCCGCGTCGGTCTGGATAAAGTCTTCATAGTTTTCAATATTCAGGCCACTGCGTCCCAGCGCGGAAATGATCCCGGATGTCGCGGTTTCCCCCAAGCCGTAAGGGTTACCGATGGCAACCGCATAATCCCCCACACGCAGTTGATCAGAATCCGCCATCTTAATCTCCGTCAGATTGCGGAAATCTTTTAACTGAATCAGCGCCACATCCGAACGTGGATCCTTACCAATCACTTTGGCGTCGTACTTACGGCCGTCGTTAAGGCGAACCTGAATTTTATCGGCGTTTTCCACCACGTGGTTATTGGTGACGACATAGCCTTTGGCCGCATTAATAATGACCCCCGCCCCTAATGCCTGGAACTCCTGCTGCTGTGGTGCATTGTCTGCGCTGCCGTCATCGTCATCATCGCTGCCCTGACACATCGGCGATGACTGGAAAGGTGAGCCCTCCTGACAGAAAGGCGAATTATCACCGAAGAAGGGCTGCATTTGCGGCGGCACCTGGGCACCCTGACTGGCCGTGGTATGCCCTTGTACAGAGATATTCACCACCGAAGGCATCACTTTCGACAACATGGGGGCCAGACTCGGCAACTGGCCGCTGGACGATGACACCGACTCAGCGGCAGTAGCAGTGGCTGGCAGCGTCCCCACCGCTATCGCCAGACTCAGCGCTAACGCGCTTAACACCAATGATTTTTGTTTCATAGCGATATGTCTCACAATTCAGTCAACGAGAGAACTCTGACAGCCATTCAAGCGGTCAGGAGCAGTGAGTCCACTATGCGCAGCAGCGCCTGTTCTGTGCAAGACGGTGAAGGGTAAGGAAATATTGTCCAAATTTACAAAACTCCGGCCGTCTTCACCTGCGTCAATCCACCGCCATCAAGCGACGATATTCATCGTAAGCGTACAAATCGGTCATCCCGCTGATGTAATCGAGAATCAGCCGGGCACGGTAGTAATACTCCCACACCTCTTGCTCTTTATCGGATAATGCCGCCAGAGGTCGCGTCGCCTCACGGTAGGCATGACAATGCTTGCTGGAGAGCTTGTGGTATAACCGGGTTTCGATGGGATAACGCTTGTGAGTATCGTCCGCGACTAACTGGCAAAAATCGCGATACGGCATGTTCAGCAGTGGACTATAAATCTCCAGCAAGCCGCTGATGATACGATCGCCCTGTAGTTCAAGTTGCTCGACCTCATGATGATTAAAGACGAACTTTCTGGCGACATCTTTAAAGATCTTTAATAATCGCCCGTAGTCGTCCTTCTCTTCTTCCAGCAACGAATGGTTGAAACTGCCCTCATAAATCGCGGGCAGATTATCGATAAAACGCCACGTAGCATAACGTACCATCGTATTCACGGTGTTGACCCGCAACTTCATGAAAAATTGGTCACTTTCGCTACGCCCCGGCAAGTGTTGCCGCTCTTCATAGGCTAAATCGACAGTACGGCTAAAGACGTCTTTTTCCGCCCGTTCTCCCCAGGCCTCTTTCAGACGGTGATAAAGCTGCTGATAGGTGATGATTTTCTTTTCTACCGCATCTTCCAGATCGGCGATGCAGTAAGAAATATCATCCGCCGCCTCCATGATGTAGGTCAGCGGGTGACGGTGAAACTCCGCCATATTCAGTTCACTGCGTAACTGCTGCACGAACGCCTCTTCCGACAGGTAAAACCCGACCTTTTTCGTCAGATAACTGTATTGCGAAGGCGTTGGCTGCGCCCGGTAGGCCGGTTTGGTGTACTTCAAAATACAGCCGATCTGGGCATAGGTCAGATTGAGCTTCAGCAGTGAGTGCACCAGCCGGATCGCCTGGGCATTGCCTTCAAAGTTACTGAGATCATGGCGGATACGGTCACGCAGTGCGTTCAGTTCTGCACTATCTTGCTCATCGAATTTCAGACAAGGCACCAGACAGGGATCTGGCTGTGAACCTCGCGGTTTTTCTCCCGGTGATAGCCGTTGCCTGAACCAGTTATTGATCGCCGCCTCGCCGAAATGTCCAAACGGTGGATTGCCGATGTCATGCATCAGACACGCCATTTCCACCAGGCTCTCGAACGGCGTTTCCAGTGGCTCCAGCCCTAGCACATCCAGTTGCCCGCTTTTACGCAACTGGCGGAAAATCTCTTTGGCGATATAACGCCCGACCTGCTGCACCTCCATGGAATGTGTCAGCCGGGAACGCACCGCGGCATTACGCTCCAGCGGAAAGACCTGCGTTTTTTGCTGTAATCGACGAATAGCCGCAGAGTTAATGATCCGCCCGCGATCGCTCTCAAACTCCTGCACAATGGCATATTCATCCTTTTTGTCTCTTTTCCTGCCAAAGCGCCGCTGGAAACTGAGTTTGGTTGAGAAATCGATAGCAGACATACTGTTCTCCATGTAATGCCCTGATCAGAGGGGCCTGCAAACACGCAGAGTATCACTGGCGTGCGTTGGCACGGGTATCACCTCAGTGATAGCACGTCCTCGGGCAGGTGTACAATCGCTGCCCGCCTCAAGCCGTGATAGACTAAACTTTTGTGACTTGTGACAAATTGGTGGGGAACCCTATGAAAGTTGGCATTATCGGCGCGATGGAACAAGAAGTAACCCTGTTAAGAGAGCTGATCCAAAACCGCCAGACCTTCCAGCGTGCGGGCTGTGAAATTTACAGCGGCCAGTTGCACGGCGTGGAGGTGGCCTTGCTGAAATCCGGTATCGGTAAAGTATCCGCCGCGCTGGGAACCACGCTGCTGCTGGAACACTGCCAGCCGGATGTGGTGATTAATACCGGTTCCGCCGGTGGCCTGGCGTCATCACTCAAGGTGGGGGATATCGTGGTCTCCGACGAAGTGCGCTATCACGACGCAGATGTCACCGCGTTCGGCTACGAACCCGGCCAGATGGCGGGTTGCCCGGCTGCGTTTGTCGCCGATGAAAAGCTGATCACGCTGGCGCAAAGCGCCATCAGTCAGTTACAGCTAAATGCCGTACGCGGGCTGGTCGTCAGCGGTGATGCCTTTATCAACGGTAAAGCGCCGCTGGAACGTATCCGTCACACGTTCCCACAGGCCATCGCGGTAGAAATGGAAGCCACGGCCATCGGCCACGTTTGCCACCAGTTTGGTGTACCTTTTGTTGTGGTACGTGCCATTTCCGATGTTGCCGATCAGGAATCACACCTCAGTTTCGACGAGTTCCTGGTTACCGCCGCTCAGCAGTCAACCAAAATGGTAGAAACCATGCTACAGGCACTGGCGCAAAGCCATTAATTGCTGCCTCCGGGGCCACCCGCCCCGGTTCGTTTATCTTCGAGACCCGCGCCGTGACATCCTTTTATTCTCTCATACGGTATTCTCGCATACGGTATTTTCACATCCTGTGGCCGTTCGCCCTGTTATGGTTGTTACCCTGTCGGGCTGAGCCGGTAGCACAGCGTGTTGTCAGTCTGGCACCGCATGCTACCGAAATGGCGTTTGCCGCCGGGCTTGGCGAACGGTTAGTCGGCGTCAGCGCCTGGTCCAATTATCCGCCAGAGGCTGAACACATCGAACAGGTCGCCAACTGGCAAGGCATCAATCTGGAGCGGATTCTGGCATTAAAGCCGGATTTGGTTCTGGCATGGCGAGAAGGCAATGCCCAGCGCCCACTAGAGCAACTGGCATCATTCGGTATCCACATTCTGTACCTTGACCCCGCCACACTCGATGACATTCCACGCCAGTTAGACATGCTGGCGCAGTACAGCCCGCATCCGGAACAAGCGCATGAAGCCGCGCAGCGGTTTCGTCAGCAACAACAGTCGCTGGCGCGGCAGTATAACCACCGTGCGCCGGTACGGGTGTTTTTGCAGTTTGGCAGTCAACCGCTGTTTACGTCATCGCAGGCAACGTTGCAAAGCCAGGTAATCAGCCTGTGCGGTGGCAGCAATATATTTGCCGACAGCCCGGTGCCCTGGCCGCAGGTCAGCCGCGAACAGGTGATTCGGCGGCAGCCTCAGGTCGTCGTCATCAGCGGCCAACCCGCTGCGGTGGCGCAGGTCAAAGCCTTCTGGCAACCGCAGCTGAACCCTGACGTCATTGCGGTCAACGAAGACTGGTTTAGCCGCACAGGCCCACGGCTAATGTTGGCAGCAGAACAGCTGTGCCAGCAATTCGCTGCCCGACAAGGTTGACTGTCATCCACACCCGCTGGAGTACCGACATAAAAAAACCCGTGTGCCAGTCAGGCCACGGGTTTTTCTTATAGACGAGCTATTGTCAGATACTGAAAGAGGAACCACATCCACAGGTGGTTTTGGCGTTCGGGTTCGTTACCACAAAACGCGAACCTTCCAGCCCTTCGGTGTAATCCACCGAGCCGCCGATCAGGTATTGCAGACTCATCGGGTCGACCACCAGGGAGACCCCTTGTTTCTCAATGGTCATATCACCGTCGTTAACCTTATCATCGAAGGTGAAACCATACTGGAAGCCACTGCAGCCGCCGCCAGTGATGTAAACCCGAAGTTTCAGTTCCGGATTCTCTTCATCGGCAATCAGGAGTTTCACCTTATTAGCTGCCGCATCGGTAAACTGCAGGGGCAGTGCTACATCATCGCTCATTTTTTTACTCCCAATCAATACCGGGCGGAATTCAACAGCCCTCATTATCGTTTTATTATCCAACAGCACCCGACAACGTTCAAGATTTGATACCAGCGCCAGTTTCGGCCGTTAGTGCTTCTTGCTGCGCCTGACGCTCCAGTGTGCGGGCCAGAATACTCGAGTAAAGCGGCTTGCCGCCAAGAAACTGTGCCACCAACGTCGCGCCAAGGCACGTAATGATCATCGGCAAAATCAGCTGATAGTTGTCCGTCATCTCCAGAACCAGCACGATACCGGTCAGCGGCGCGCGAACCGATGACGCGAACAACGCCCCCATCCCCGCGACGGCAAAGGTTCCGGCCCCAAGCCCCCAGTCGGGGAAAATATGTGCGCATACCATACCAAACGCGGCACCCAGCAACGTACCTAGCGACAGCATGGGAGCAAAAATCCCCCCCGGCGCGCCGGAACTAAAGCAGAGCAAGGTCATCCCTACCCGAGCCAGAAAAATCACCAGCAGCATCCCTACCCCATAGTGCTCCGCCGCCGCAACCGGGATCAGCGTAAAACCGCCGCCCGTCGCATCGCTGAATGCCAGCGTCAACAACCCGGATATTCCCCCCGCCACCAGCCCGGTGAGCAAAAATCGTGGCAGCGAATGGCCGTGAAAGCGTAAAAAACGCGCCTGCGCCCCCAGCACCAACGCATTGAATATCACCCCGACAGCACCAAACAGAATGCCAAGCAGCAGATATAACCCCAGTGTTCCCACGGGTGCGGACGGCAGTTGGCCCACATTGATCACCGCGTGATCGCCTTCCAGCAACCGATAGACGATGCTGGACATAATCACGCCGATAAATACCGCTTTGATGGAAATCAGGTTGTAGCGAAACTGCGGGCGCATCTCTTCAATAATGAACAAGATCCCAGCCAGTGGCGCATTGAACGCGGCGGACAAACCAGCGGCCGCGCCGGTCGCCAGTAGTGAATGCCGCACATCCCCTTTACGCGCCGGGAGCAACGCCGCCACCATACCGCCAATGTTTCCGCCCAGTTGTACCGTCGGCCCTTCACGCCCCAGCACCATACCGGCTCCCAGCGATCCAATCCCACCGACGAACTTCACTGGCAGCACCCGCCACCAGCGTACCGGGCGCAAATCTTCTAACGCCCCCTCGATTTCAGGGATACCGGAGCCACCGGCTTCCGGCGCAAAACGCCGCACCAGCCCGTAACCCGCCGCCGCCAGCAGAGCGGATATCAGGATACTCAACGGCCACACCCAGGCACTGCCAGACAAAGACGACAGCGAGGACAACCGCCAGTGCTGCACGGCATTGACCGCCTGATTGAACCCCACCCCGACCAACCCAACCAGCGTGCCGGTCAACGCGGCCATCACTAAGATGTAGACAGGGGTTTTATCACGGCGAACAAGTTGTCTGATAGCAGCGCGACGTACCGCCGCAGGCAAAGAAAAGGAAGAAAGCATGACAGCAAATCAACGTTAACATAGCGGACAAGAGCCTCATTCTAGTCATGTAACGACGCACTTGCCCAGCAGGAATACAGATGGCGGAACGCTAAAGTGTGTCCGGCGATTTCACAACGCGAAACAGACGATTAGAATGGGCGTCACTCGCTATGCAAATCCAATCAGGAAGCCGCAATGAATAAATCTGAAAGTCTGTACGCCGCCGCCCGTCAACTGATTCCCGGTGGGGTTAACTCGCCGGTGCGCGCCTTTAACGGCGTTGGAGGCGTTCCCTTGTTCATTGAACGGGCGGAAGGCTCAAGACTCTACGACGCGGATGGCAAATCCTATATCGACTATGTGGGATCCTGGGGGCCGATGATTCTGGGCCACAACCATCCAGCCATTCGTCAGGCGGTGATTGAAGCCGCTGAGCGCGGCCTGAGCTTTGGCGCGCCGACCGAAATGGAAGTGAAAATGGCGCAACGGGTGACCTCGCTGGTACCGAGCATGGAAATGGTACGCATGGTGAACTCCGGCACCGAAGCGACCATGAGTGCTATCCGTCTGGCGCGTGGTTTCACTGGCCGTGACAAAATCATCAAATTTGAAGGCTGCTATCACGGCCATGCCGACTGCCTGCTGGTGAAGGCGGGTTCCGGTGCGCTGACGCTGGGGCAACCCAACTCTCCCGGTGTACCGGCTGATTTTGCCCGCCACACCCTGACCTGCACCTACAACGATCTGGACTCGGTGCGCGCGGCATTTGAACAGTATCTGCAGGATATCGCCGCCATTATCGTCGAGCCAGTAGCAGGCAACATGAACTGCATTCCACCACTGCCAGCCTTCCTGCCGGGGCTGAGAGCACTGTGTGACGAATTCGGCGCGCTGCTGATTATCGACGAGGTGATGACTGGTTTTCGCGTAGCACTGGGCGGTGCACAAGCGCATTACGGCGTACGCCCTGACCTGACCTGCCTTGGCAAAATTATCGGCGGCGGGATGCCGGTGGGCGCGTTCGGCGGACGTCGTGATGTCATGGAAGCGCTGGCACCGACCGGCCCGGTTTATCAGGCAGGTACCCTGTCCGGCAACCCGATCGCGATGGCGGCTGGTTTCGCCTGCCTGAGCGAAGTGGCTAAACCCGGCGTGCACCAGACACTGACCGAGCGGACAACACAACTGACGGAAGGTTTGCTGGCAGCCGCGAAAGCACAACACATCCCACTGGTGGTAAACCATGTCGGTGCCATGTTTGGTATCTTCTTTACCGATGCCCCACAGGTGACCTGCTATCAGGATGCGCTGAAGTGTGATGTGGAACGATTCAAACGCTTCTTCCACCTGATGCTGGATGAGGGCGTCTATCTGGCACCGTCCGCGTTCGAAGCTGGCTTTATGTCGCTGGCACACAGCCCAGAGGATATCGAACACACGATAGCGGCCGCTCGTCGCTGTTTTGCCGCCCTATAAGCAAACACCAGAAAAAAATACGCCCGGCAAGCCGGGCGTATTATCAACTTATCTGCTGCGGGTCGTTACTGCCCGAACATCTGTTTGATCCAATCAGGAACGCTGCCACCATCTTGTTGCTGGTTTGGTTGGTTTGGTTGATTTGGCTGACCCGGCTGACTTGGCTGCGGCTGACTCTGACTGCCCGACGACGCAGCTGGCGACTGTACCACCTGCTGCTGGCTGGCCTGACACAGCGCCTGCGGATTATCAGTCCACACCGGCAATGCCCGGCCTGCGCTACCATTACAGATAAAGTTGCCGCTGCTATCCACCGTCATGGTGGTAATGCCGTCCGGCGGCGTCAACATCAACGGTAGCGGCGTCTGATTTTCCAGATAGCGACGATAGATGGTCAACGCACCGTTAGCCCCGGTGAGTTTCGCCGGGCCGTTGTTATCACGCCCGACCCAGGTGATCACCACTTCTCTGCCATCGACGCCCGCAAACCAACTATCACGCAAGTCGTTCGTGGTACCGGTTTTCCCCGCCAGATGGTAATTGCCGAATTTCACCATCAGCGAACGCGAAGTCCCGCGCTCCACCACTTGTTGCATGCCATATAAGGTCAGGTAGGCGGCCTGTGACGGCACTACCCGTTCAGCCTGCGGGAAGCTCTGATACAGCACCTTACCGTCTTCAGCAATCACCGAGCGCAGCGCCGAAAGCGGCGCGCGGCTGCCACCGCTGGCGATAGTCTGGTACTCCTGCGCGACTTCCATCGGTGTCAGGCTGATCGCACCCAGCAGCATCGCCGGTACTGGCTGAATCTGGTTCTGCGGGATCCCCAGCTTCTGCAACGTATCGCTGATCTGGTCCAGTCCAACAGCCATCCCCAGATTAACCGTTGGCACGTTGAGTGAATTCGCTAGCGCATCCACCAACATCACCCGGCCACGGAATTCACGATCGTAGTTTTTCGGCTCCCAAACTGTGCCGTTCGGCTGTTTAAGCGAAATCGGTTCATCCGGCAGGATGGTATTCAGACGGTAACGATCCGGCATACTGAGCGCGGTCAGATACGTCGGTGGCTTCGCCAGTGAACCAACCGAACGACGCGCCTGCATGGCACGGTTAAAACCGGCAAACTGCGCATCGGAACCGCCCACCATCGCCCGGACCTCGCCGCTGAAGCGATCGACAATCACCATCGCCGATTCCAGGTCCTTAACACCACGCGCGGCGCGCAGTGCAGGGATGCCGTCTTCCACCGCTTTTTCCGCCGCATCCTGCGACACCGGATCCAGTGTGGTGAAGATTTTCACGCCGGACAGATCGTTAGCTTTGTCACCCAGCCGCTGCTGCAATTCCTGGCGCACCATCTGCATAAATGCCGGTTGTGGGCTTATCACACCGCCTTTCGGCTGCACCCCTAACGGACGCGCACTCAGCATGTTATACAGGTCTTCGTCGATAACCTGCTGGTTTTGCAACAGCTTCAGCACCAGATTACGGCGCTCCAGCGTGACCTGTGGGTTACGCCACGGGTTGTACAGCGACGCCCCTTTTACCATACCCACCAGCATCGCCTGCTGATCGAGACTCAGCTCGTCTACCGGACGCCCAAAATAGTAAAGGCTAGCCAGTGGGAAACCACGGATTTGATCGTTACCGCTCTGACCGAGGTACACCTCGTTCAGATACAACTCCAGAATGCGATCCTTGCTGTAGCGGTAGTCCATGATCAACGCCATGTAGGCTTCGTTGGCTTTACGCCACAACGAGCGCTCGTTGGTCAGAAACAGGTTTTTCACCAGCTGCTGGGTCAACGTACTGCCGCCCTGCACTGCCCGGCCCGCCGTCAGGTTGGCTATCAACGCACGGCCGATGGAGTAGAAGCTGATACCGTCATGCTCGTAGAAATGGCGGTCTTCGGTGGCGATCAGCGTTTGCACCAATAGGTCGGGGAAGCCGGAACGCTGAACAAACAGCCGCTGCTCGCCGTTTGGCGATTGCAGCATGGTAATCAGCTTCGGATCGAGCCGGAAGAAACCGAAATTACGCTGATTGTCCATGTTTTGGATCTGCGACAGCCGATCGCTGCTGAAGATCATTTTGGCGTGGATCTGGCCTTCTTTACCGTCTGGGAAGTCGAACGGGCGGCGCAGAATTTCAATGCTGTTGGACTGCACCGTAAACTCACCCGGACGGGTAATCCGGCTCACTTCACGGTATTGCATGCCTTCCAGCAGCGCTATCATATCTTTCTTGTTGTAAGGCATGCCGGGCTCAAGGCTGACCATGCGGCCATACACCGCCGCTGGCAGTTGCCATACCTTACCGTCGATACGACTGCGGATTTCTCCGTCGAGGTACACGCCGTAAATCGACATCACCACCACGAAAATCAGGAACAGCCGGATAAGCCAGCCCAACCAGCGGCGCTTTTTACGGGGCCGCTTGCTCATGACCTCTTCCTCGTCATCCTCGTCATAGTCGTCTTCGTACTCGTCTTCATAATCGTCGTCGTAATCATCATCCCTGCGACGGCGCGTCGCTTGCCTGCGAGGGGGAGTGTGTCGTGACGCACTACGTTTGCGCCCGATAGGTTCGCGGTCATCCCGAGACATTACAGTGACATCTCCATCAGTTACTGACGGCTCAGGATTACTCACCATGGCCGTCTACTCTGTGTCTCCCACGCTGCACAAGGAAGGGGGAAACATCTGAAATTAGGTGTTCTGGTATTTTCTGGTACGCCGCGTTGGCGCCGTATTCGCCGGATCATCCGGCCAGACATGTTTGGGGTAGCGCCCTTTCATTTCTTTTTGCACCTCGCGATAAGCCCCATTCCAAAACGCCGCTAAATCACGGGTTATCTGCAAGGGCCGCATCGCCGGAGAAAGCAATTCGAGCACCAGCGCGACTCTCCCCTCTGCCAGTAACGGGCTGGCCTGTTCACCAAACATTTCCTGCAACCGAACCGCCAGCACCGGAGCTTGATCCGCCTCATAGCGGATCGGTAAACGGCTGCCGCCAGGCGCGGTATAGTGACTGGGCAACGCACTCTCCAGCCGCTGACGTTGCGGCCAGTCAAGCAGCCGCCACAGTGCTTCACTCAGGTTGACCTGATTGAGCGTACGGCGATCCCGCACACCGCTCAACGACGGCAACAACCACTGTTCCAGCGACGCCAGCAAAGCGGCATCATCCACCGCAGGCCATGCCACCTCTGGCAACCACTGGCGGGCGCACAGCAGACGCTGGCGCAACTGTTGTGCCGGTTCATCCCAGTTCAACACCGACAACCCTTGTTCGCGCAGCCAGTTCAGCATCGCCTGCTGCAACGCCTCGTCCGAGGGTTTTGCCAACGGACGGGAGGATAACGTCAGGCTGCCAATATGCGTTCGCAGACTGGCGCGCAGGGTACCTTTTTCTTCGTCCCAGTGCATCAGATTCTGTTCAGCCACCAGTTCCGGCCGCTGCCGTACTAACGTGTCGATATCCACCGGCAACGCCAGTAACACACGCGCATCCGCGCTGTTCGGGCTTTGCATCAGTACCGGAGCCAGCAGCCATTCTGACGCCGCCAGCGCCTCATCCACCGGCAAACTGGCACCGGTACCGTTCGCCAGTTGATAACGTCCCTCCTGACCACGTCGTCGGGCGAGACGATCCGCAAACCCTATCGAGAGTAGCCATGCCGCCAGCCCTTCATTCACCTTACCTGACGCCTTGCCCACACGGCGCGCCAGTTGTTGCGCCCGACGTTGCCAGTGGTTGGCTGGGCGATGCAGGGCATCGAATAAATTCAGGGAGCCTGCGCGTGGTGGTTCTTCGATAATCGCCGCCAGCAATGCCGCCGTCGCCAGCGCATCGTCATCCTGCCCGGCGGCATGCAGCATCGCCGCCAGTCGTGGATCGCAGCCCAACGCGGCCATCTTACGCCCATCAACCGTCAGACGCTGTTGCGTATCGCACACACCCAATTGCAGTAGTAAACGCTCCGCCGCCAGCAACGCCGGTTGAGGCGGGCTATCCAGCCAGTTGAGCTGAGCAACCTCATGACAGCCCCATTGCAGCAGATCCAGCCACAAACCGGACAGGTCGCTGTGCAGGATTTCCGGCTCACTTTGCGCCGCGGCACGTTCGGCCTGCTCGCGGGTGAACAGATGCCAGCACACGCCCGGCTCCAGTCGTCCGGCACGCCCGGCCCGCTGTACCATGGATGCCTGGCTGATACGCTGCGTCGTCAGCCGGGTCAGGCCGGTTTTAACATCAAACAATGCCACTCGCTCCAGCCCGCAGTCCACCACCACCCGAATCCCCTCAATGGTGAGACTGGTTTCGGCAATATTGGTCGACAGCACCACTTTGCGCCGCCCAACGGCAGCCGGAAGAATCGCCTTTTGTTGTTCCGCCAGCGTCAGCGCGCCATACAATGGACACACATCTACCTGATTAAAAGCTATCTGATTAAAAGCCACGCCGGTCGATAGCGCGTTTTCCAGCAGTGTCTGCACCCGCTTGATTTCCGCCACACCCGGCAAAAATACCAGTAACGAACCGGCTTCGTCCTGCAACAAACGATAAACGAGTCGGGCTGTGGCATCTTCCAGCCGCTCCTGCGAGCCGACCGGTTGGTAATGTCGCTCAACTGGCCATGAACGTCCTTGCGACGATACGCCGAGCGATTGAGGTAGTAAGGAGGCCAGGCGAGCATTGTCGAGCGTGGCAGACATAATCAACAGTTTCAGGTCATCACGCAGCCCTTGCTGGACATCCACTAACAGCGCCAAGGCCATATCCGCCTGCAAACTGCGCTCATGAAACTCATCCAACATGACCAGCGAAACACCCTCCAGCGCCGGATCCTGTTGCAGCATTCGGGTCAGGATACCTTCTGTCACCACTTCCAGCCGGGTTTGGCTGCTCACCCGACTTTCTGAACGCATGCGGTAACCGACAGTCTGCCCAGGCGTTTCGCCCAGCCACTCAGCCAGCCGGAAAGCCACGCTTTTGGCGGCCAGCCGACGAGGTTCGAGCATAATAATGCGGCCGGGAAACTCGCACCGCTGTAATAACTGCAACGGTAACCAGGTCGATTTTCCTGCGCCGGTCGGCGCATGCAGCAACACCTGTGGTGCGGTATGCAACGCCTGGATGACCTCATCCACAACGGCGCTGACAGGGGGTAGATTCACATAACGCTCCGTCACCATTCAGTCCCATTCACTGACGTAATCATCATCATTTGTTATCTGTGGTGTTCAACACACCACCAATGAATAAAGAGAAAGAACACCCGGCCGCTCATCGGGGCATGACGATAAGAGGCAAAGCGCCGCCTTAACTTTATTCGGCGGGCATTAACTTTATTCGGCAAGCATTGTAGCATCGGTACCCCGCAGAACAGAGAGATTGCCATGACGCCAACCCGCCGCCTGTTTTTTGCCCTTTCGCTGCCAGACGCGGTCAGCCAGCAGATCGTGCACTGGCGTGCAACGCAGTTTGCTCACGATGCCGGACGCCCGGTGGCGGCAGCGAATCTGCACCTGACGCTGGCCTTTCTCGGTGAAGTGAGTGATGCCAAAATGCAGGCACTAATGACACTGGCAGGTCGCATCCGCCAGCCAGCGTTCACCCTGAATATCAACGATGCGGGACACTGGCCACGCCCCGGCGTGGTATGGCTGGGCTGCCGCCAGGCACCACGTGGCTTATTGCAACTGGCCGATATGCTGCGTTCGCAGGCGGCGCGCAATGGCTGCTACCAGCCAGCGCAACCGTTCCACCCGCACATTACCTTGCTGCGCGGCGCGACCCGCCCGCTGTCGCTTCCCGCCGCCACATTTAACTGGACGGTACATGCCGAGCAATTTTTTCTTTATGAATCATCCACTGAAGCCGGGCGTACTCATTATCGCCCGCTTGCCCACTGGCCGTTGCTGACAGCCTGAGAGACTATTCATGCAATTTTCCCCACCGCTGCGCCCGGCCACGCTACTTAAACGCTACAAGCGATTTCTGGCTGATATGGTCACCCCCGACGGTACCACCCTGACGTTACATTGCCCCAATACCGGGGCGATGACAGGCTGTGGCACGCCTGGCGATACTATCTGGTATTCCACATCCGACAACCCTAAACGCAAGTATCCTCATACCTGGGAGCTGACGCAAACCGCGCAAGGGCACTGGATTGGTGTTAACACCTTACGTGCCAATCAACTGGTGCTTGAAGCGCTGCAAGCCGACAAACTTCCGGATTTAGCAGGTTACACCACTATCCGTACCGAAGTGCGCTATGGTTCAGAAAACAGCAGGATAGATCTGTTATTGCAGGCAGAAGAACGCGCTGACTGCTATATTGAAGTCAAATCAGTCACATTATTGCAACATGGATGTGGTTACTTTCCCGATGCGGTGACCCTCAGGGGACAGAAGCATTTGCGGGAACTGCAACAGATGGCATCACAGGGTTGTCGCGCCGTATTGTGTTTCGCCGTACTGCACTCTGGCATCGGCCAGGTTTCAGCGGCGCAACACATTGACCGACATTACGCCGAATTATTACAACTCTCACAGCAGCAGGGGGTTGAAATTCTGTGTTACGGTACCCATATCAGCCCGGATGGCATGACGCTAACAGGGCTGTTGCCGTTCAATAACGTGACGTCAGCGAGCTAATTCTGCCACGCGTTATGTATTATCTGATGGGATTATGTCGTTCCTCACACTTTGTCAGGCCAGTGTCGGGAATCATTGCCAACCACACCTCCATCTGTTATTTATAGCGGCCTGTTTTTCCCCCCCGGGGGATCGATACTGCGTGTCGTGTTATGTAGGAGAAGCAACATGCAAGAAGGGCAAAACCGTAAGACATCCTCTCTGAGCATTCTCGCAATTGCCGGAGTGGAGCCGTACCAGGAGAAGCCGGGCGAAGAATACATGAACGACGCTCAGCTGGCTCACTTCAGGCGTATTCTTGAAGCATGGCGCAATCAACTCAGGGATGAAGTCGATAGAACCGTATCGCACATGCAGGATGAAGCAGCTAACTTTCCAGACCCGGTAGACCGTGCCGCTCAGGAAGAAGAATTCAGCCTTGAGCTGCGCAACCGTGATCGCGAACGTAAGCTGATCAAGAAGATTGCCAAAACACTGCAGAAAATCGAAGACGAGGACTTTGGCTATTGTGAGTCCTGCGGCGTGGAAATCGGCATCCGTCGTCTGGAAGCGCGTCCCACCGCTGATCTGTGTATTGACTGCAAAACACTGGCCGAAATCCGCGAAAAGCAGATGGCTGGATGATATCGTCCGGCGGGAAAGCCTACCGCCCTACCGCCGGATCTTTACTGATTATGGCCCGTCACCCTTCATCCTGACCGGCACGATATCGCCGTATGTCTGAATCTCTCCCTTATGTCGGACGCTTTGCGCCCTCACCCTCTGGCGATCTCCATTTTGGTTCCCTGATAGCCGCATTGGGCAGTTACCTGCAAGCTCGCGCCTGCCAGGGACGCTGGCTGGTGCGTATCGAAGATATCGACCCACCGCGCGAAGTACCCGGTGCCGCGTCCCGTATTCTGCGTCAACTGGAACAGTATGGTCTGCTGTGGGACGGCGAAGTGGTGTATCAGTCTCAACGCCATGAGCGTTATCGGGCAGTGCTGGCTGAATTGCAGCGTCAGGGGAAATGCTATTACTGTACCTGCACCCGACAGCGTATCCAGCAAAACGGCGGCTACTACGATGGTCACTGCCGCAATCGTGGATTAGCGCCGGATAACGCCGCATTACGTCTTCGCCAGACACACCCCGTCCTGCACTTTCACGATCGCCTGCGTGGACGGATTGATGCCGACCCGATGCTGGCGAAAGAAGATTTTATCATCCATCGTCGTGATGGCTTGTTTGCTTATAATCTGGCGGTGGTGGTGGATGACCATGATCAGGGGGTTACTGAAATCGTACGTGGCGCAGACTTGATTGAACCGACGGTGCGGCAGCTATCGTTGTACCAACAGTTGGATTATCCGGCACCAGACTATGTGCATCTGCCGCTAGCGCTTAATACCGACGGTAATAAGCTCTCCAAGCAGAATCACGCACCGGCGTTACCTGATGGCGACCCTCGGGCGGTACTGGTACAGGCTCTGGCTTTTTTGCACCAGCCTTTGCCGACGCACTGGCGTGATCTTGAAAGGGACGCCTTGCTCGCCTGGGCTATCGCGCATTGGTCACTGGCGGTGGTCCCTGTCGAAGCCGCTCTAATATCGCCGGAAATAACATCAGCATTCTCAAAGGGCTGAGGGTGAGCTATGATTAGCCGCTATTTTTTGTTGTACCGCTAAATTTTCAATGATTATCGAGGTGTATTATCTTTACCCGGGTAGCTAATTTTTGCCGCAAGGTACTGAATCGTGAGAATGAGCCCGTCAGTGTGGACAACCCACCACAGACAATGACCGTCATTCCTCGCGACCAGCATGCCATTTCACGCAGTGACATTAGTGAGAATGCGCTGAAAGTACTGTATCGCCTGAGCAAAGCGGGCTATGAGGCTTATCTGGTAGGCGGCGGTGTCCGCGACCTGCTGTTGGGCAAAAAGCCCAAAGACTTCGATATTACCACCAACGCCACCCCGGAGCAGGTTCGCAAATTGTTCCGTAATTGCCGATTGGTGGGCCGACGCTTTCGTCTGGCGCATGTGATGTTTGGCCCGGAGGTGATTGAAGTCGCCACATTCCGCGGTCACCATGAGCAGCATCAGGAGCAGGAAACCAAGAATGCCGCCCAGCAAGGCCATAACGGTATGCTGCTGCGTGACAACATTTTCGGCACCATTGAAGAAGACGCCCAACGGCGCGACTTCACCATCAACAGCCTCTATTACAGCATTGCTGACTTCACCGTGCGGGATTACACCAACGGCCTGAACGATCTGCGTCAGGGGCTGATTCGCCTGATTGGCGACCCGGAAACCCGCTACCGTGAAGACCCGGTGCGTATGCTCCGTGCGGTACGCTTTGCCGCCAAACTCGGTATGCGCATCAGCGCTGAAACCGCCGAGCCGATTCCTCGTCTGGCCTCGTTGCTGCACGACATCCCACCAGCGCGGTTATTTGAAGAATCACTGAAGCTATTGCAGGCGGGTCACGGTTACCCCACCTACCAGTTACTGTGCGAATACCAGTTGTTCCAGCCCCTGTTCCCGCTCATCAGCCGTTATTTTACCGCGAATGGTGAAAGCACAATGGAACGGATGATCGTGCAGGTCTTGAAGAATACCGATCAGCGCATCCAGAACGATATGCGGGTTAACCCGGCATTTCTGTTCTCCGCCATGTTGTGGTATCCGCTGGTGGAGCATGCACAGAAACTGACGCAGGAAAGCGGGCTCGCTTACTTCGAAGCCTTTGCGCTAGCCATGAACGACGTTCTCGACGAACAGTGTCGCTCACTGGCTATTCCTAAACGGATTACTTCGCTTGTCCGCGATATCTGGCAATTGCAATTGCGCCTGTCGCGCCGTCAGGGCAAACGTGCGTTTAAACTGATGGAGCATCCGAAATTCCGGGCAGCGTATGACTTGCTGTGTTTGCGTGCGGAAATTGAAAACCATCAGGAATTACAGCGTCTGGCACAGTGGTGGGGCGAGTTTCAGGTAGCGGCACCGCCGCGCCAGCAAGTGATGCTCAATACACTTGATGACGGCCCGACACCGCATCGCCGTTCTCGTCGTCCGCGTAAACGTCCAATTCACCGGGATAATAACCGATGACCTGCGTTTATCTGGCGTTGGGAAGCAACCTGTCCGAACCATTGCAGCAGGTACACGCGGCGCTGCGCGCGCTGGACGCCATAACGCAAACCCGACTGGTGCGTTGCTCGTCATTTTATCGCAGCCGCCCGCTCGGCCCGCAGGATCAGCCCGACTACCTCAACGCCGTCGCCGAATTACAGACCGAATTATCGCCAGAAGCGCTGTTGGATAACACCCAGCGCATTGAGCTGGAGCAAGGTCGGGTGCGCAAAGAAAATCGCTGGGGCCCGCGCACCCTCGACCTGGATATCCTGTTGTTTGGCAACCTGACGCTGCATACCGAGCGGCTTACCGTACCGCACTATGACATGAAAAATCGCGAATTCATGCTCTACCCGCTGGCAGAACTGGCGCCGGAACTGGTGTTTCCCGACGGCGAAGCCCTGGCAACCCGTTTGCAACACGTCCCCCGTAACGGCTTAAGCCTGTGGGACGAACACTAACACGCACTGTTTCACCCTCCCCCCCTCTTGCGCCCCTCACCACAGTGGATCATGATGCGCATCCAGCTCGGGCTTGATGTCAATCGTCTGTTTTACAAATAGAAACAGACTGCTGTTCCTGATGCCTGCCTTCCATTAGAATGACTTCCCCTTGAATTGCCATTGAGTTGACTCAGGAAGGTTGCCATGAAAGCGACAACGATTTCCCACCTGCGCCAGTGGAAACAGGAACAGAAAAAGTTCGCCACCCTGACGGCTTACGACGCCAGCTTTGCCCACCTGTTTTATGAACAGGGGATCCGCGTGATGCTGGTGGGAGATTCTCTCGGTATGACCGTACAGGGTCACGACTCCACCCTGCCCGTTACCCTTGATGACATGGTGTACCACACCCGTTGCGTCCGACGCGGTGCACCACACTGTCTGCTGCTATCCGACCTGCCCTTTATGGGTGCCGCTACCCCAGAGCAAGCCTGCCAGCACGCCGCAGAACTGATGCGTGCCGGTGCCAATATGGTCAAAATCGAAGGTGGCAGTTGGCTGGCACCTACCGTGCGCATGTTGACTGAACGTGCCGTCCCGGTGTGTGGACACCTGGGGCTGACGCCACAGTCAGTGAATATCTTTGGCGGTTATAAAGTCCAGGGCCGTGATGAAGCGGCTGCCAGCCAACTGCTGGAAGACGCTCTGGCGCTGGAACAAGCAGGCGCGCAGTTGCTGGTGCTGGAGTGTGTACCGGTTTCGCTGGCACAGCGGGTCACCGAGGCGCTGAGTATCCCGGTTATCGGCATCGGTGCAGGCAATGTCACCGATGGCCAGATTCTGGTCATGCACGACGCGCTTGGCGTAACCGGCGGGCATACGCCGAAATTCGCCCGTAACTTTATGGCGGAAGCGACGGATATCCGTGCGGCTATTCGTCTGTACGCGCAGGAAGTCGAACAGGGAACCTTTCCTGATGAGAAATACAGTTTTATTTAACACAGGAGTAAGCGTGTGTTGATTATTGAAACGCCGGTGCTGCTGCGCCGTGAACTCCGCCGCTGGCGTCAGGATGGGAAACGCATCGCGCTGGTGCCGACGATGGGTAACCTGCATGACGGCCACCTGACGCTAGTGGATGAGGCCCGCGCACGGGCGGATATCGTCGTGGTCAGCATTTTTGTTAACCCATTGCAGTTCGACCGGGCTGATGACCTGGCTCGCTACCCACGAACACTGCAGGAAGACTGCGAAAAACTGACTCGTCGTGGGGTTGACCTGGTGTTTTCACCAGCACCCGATACCCTCTACCCTAACGGTTTGCAGCAACAGACGTTTGTCGAAGTACCGGGGCTGTCCCAGATGCTCGAAGGTGCGAGTCGCCCCGGTCATTTTCGTGGCGTCGCCACGGTTGTCAGCAAACTGTTTAATCTGGTGCAGCCGGATGTGGCCTGCTTTGGCGAAAAAGACTACCAGCAACTGGCTCTGATTCGTCAGATGGTGGCTGATATGGATTACGATATCAGTATCGTCGGCGTCCCCATCGTGCGGGCGAAAGACGGCCTGGCGCTCAGTTCACGCAATGGTTACCTGACTGCCGAAGAGCGCCAGCAAGCACCGCAACTCTATCGCATCATGAACGAGGTGACGGCGCAATTATCCAATGGCGACCGACAAATTGATGATATGCTCGCCAGAGCATCAGAAGCGCTGCGAGACGCCGGATTCACGCCGGACGAACTCTTTATCCGCGACGCAGTAACGCTGCAACCGCTCACCATCGACAGTACTTCTGCCGTGGTGCTGATGGCTGCCTGGCTGGGTAAGGCGCGCCTGATTGATAACCAACAGGTGGATTTGACCACCTGATTTTTCCAACCAGAGTGACAGACCGATGATTCGAACCATGCTGCAAGGTAAGCTGCACCGGGTAAAAGTAACCCAGGCAGATTTACATTATGAAGGGTCCTGCGCCATCGATCAGGATTTTATGGATGCCGCCGGTATTCTTGAATACGAAGCGATCGACATTTACAACGTGGATAACGGCCACCGCTTTTCCACCTACGCGATTGCCGCAGAACGCGGCTCCCGCATCATTTCCGTCAATGGGGCGGCGGCACGCTGCGCCTGTGTCGGCGATAAACTGATTATCTGCTCCTATGTGCAGATGCCGGATGAACAGGCTCGCACCCATCATCCTAAAGTCGCCTATTTTGGCGATAATAACGAACTGCAGCGAACGGCTAAAGCCATTCCCGTACAGATTGCCTGAGCGGATCAACGCGGATAAAAAAAGCGAGGCAGCAACACCGCCTCGCTTCACCTTGACCAACAGAAACGTGTCTTAACTGCGCAGCCCGCGCCCACGCTCAATCAGCCACCAGCTCACGCCATAAAACACCACGATGAAGGCCAGCAGTACTGCCAACGTCAGCGGCAACGGCACGTCATGAATACCCAGGAACCCAAAGCGAAAGCCGCTTATCATGTATACGATCGGATTTAGTTTGGACACCGCCTGCCAGAATGGCGACAGCAATGACAACGAATAGAACACCCCCCCCAGATAGGTAAGCGGTGTCAGCACGAAGGTAGGGATCAGGCTGATGTCGTCAAACGTTTTGGCAAACACGGCGTTGATCAACCCCGCCAGCGAAAATAACATCGCGGTCAGCAGCAAGGTCACCACCACCATCCACCAGGCATGAACCTGTAACGGCACAAAGAATAGCGATACCGCCGTCACCAGCACGCCGACGCAGATACCGCGCGCCATACCGCCCCCCACATAACCGGCGATAATAATATGCGTCGGTACCGGCGCGACCAGCAGCTCTTCGATATTGCGCTGGAATTTGGCGCTGAAAAATGACGAAGCGACATTCGCATACGCATTGGTAATCACCGACATCATGATCAACCCCGGCACGATGAACTGCATATAGCTAAAACCGTTCATTTCGCCGATGCGGTTACCGATCAGATTACCGAATATAATAAAATACAATGACATGGTGATCACCGGCGGCACCAGCGTCTGGATCCAGATCCTCGCGAAGCGGTTGACCTCTTTGGTCCAGATACTCTGCAACGCCACCCAATATAACCCCATCATGCTTTATCTCCGTTGTTATTGAGCAGAGCGACAAACAGTTCTTCCAGGCGATTGGCTTTGTTACGCATGCTAAGGACCTGAACCCCCTGAGCGCTAAGCTGGCTGAAAATGCCGTTCAACCCTTGCTCTCTTCTGACATCCACCTCCAGCGTCGAGGTGTCCACCAGACGGTGTTGATACCCCTCCAGTCGTGGCAATGCACTTTTCGCCGCCAAATCGAAAATGAAGGTTTCTGATTGCAGCTTGGCCAGCAACGCCTTCATCGAGGTGTTTTCCACCAATAGCCCAGACTGGATGATGCCGATATTGCGGCACAACATTTCCGCCTCTTCCAGATAATGGGTGGTCAGGATAATCGTCGTCCCCTGCCCGTTGAGTTCTTTAAGAAATCCCCACATTGAGCGGCGTAATTCAATGTCCACCCCGGCGGTCGGTTCATCCAGAATCAGCAGTTTGGGCTCATGCATCAACGCCCGGGCGATCATCAGGCGACGCTTCATGCCGCCAGACAGCATACGTGCCCGTTCGTTACGCTTACCCCATAAATCAAGCTGATTGAGGTACTTCTCCGCGCGTTGCACCGCTTCATGCCGCGGTACGCCGTAATAACCGGCCTGATTAACCACGATTTGCATCACGGTCTCAAACGGATTGAAGTTGAACTCCTGCGGTACCAATCCCAATTGCCGTTTGGCATTCACGACATTCCGGTCCAGATCGTGGCCGAATACCTGCACCCTGCCGCCCGTTTTATTGACCAGAGAGCTAATGATGCCAATAGTCGTGGACTTGCCTGCACCATTCGGGCCCAGCAAGGCGTAGAAATCCCCGGCTTCCACACGCAGATCAATACCTCGCAGCGCCTGAACGCCGCCAGGGTATGTCTTAGTCACATTCGACAATTCAAGTGCATATGTCATAGCTGAAAGCATGCCTTCTTATCAGTTAAGCGGGCCCTGGTCGGACCCAGTTTTCGATTTCAAAACCCCTATGATTGCTCTATATTACCTTGCACCGCCCTTTTGTCGTTACAGGTCATTTACTTTCATGAAAACAATAGAAACGCTTATCGCCAATAACCAGCAATGGTCTGAAACGATCGTGAAAGAAGACCCCGATTATTTTGAGCGGTTGGCACTATCTCAACGTCCCCGTTTTCTGTGGATCGGCTGTTCAGACAGCCGGGTTCCTGCAGAAAGCCTGACCAGTCTGGAACCGGGTGAACTGTTTGTGCACCGTAACGTGGCCAACCTGGTTATCCATACCGACCTTAACTGTCTGTCCGTCGTTCAGTACGCGGTTGAGGTTCTGGAAGTGGAACACATCATTATTTGTGGTCACTATGGTTGCGGTGGTGTACAGGCCGCGGTTGAAAACCCGGAACTCGGGTTGATCAACAACTGGCTGCTCCACGTTCGAGACCTGTGGTATAAGCACAGCTCATTACTGGGAGAATTGCCACCGGAACAGCGATTTGACAAACTCTGTGAAATCAATGTAGTAGAACAAGTGTACAACTTGGGTCACTCGACCATCATGCAGTCGGCCTGGAAACGCGGTCAGAAAGTGACAATTCACGGCTGGGTTTACGGGATTCAGGATGGACGTTTACGCGACCTGGAAGTCACCGCCACCAGCCGCGAGACGCTGGAACAACGTTATCGTCGGGCGGTCTCGTCGCTGCTGTAATCATTCGTATCGCGCCCATGCGGTATGGGCGCGATTTCACGCTTTACTGTGGAATCACCTTACCGATAAACGGCAGATGACGGTAGTGCTGCGCATAATCAATACCGTATCCCACCACAAACTCGTCCGGAATGGAAAAACCAACCCACTCTACCGGTACCGGGACTTCGCGACGCGACGGCTTATCCAGCAACGTGCAGATCGCCAGCGATTTTGGGGCGCGTAGCTGCAAAATTTCCCGCACTTTACTGAGCGTATTACCCGAATCAATGATGTCTTCGACAATCAGCACATCTTTACCACGGATGTCCTCATCCAGATCTTTGAGGATTTTCACATCGCGGCTCGAGCTCATGCCACTGCCATAACTGGATGCGGTCATGAAATCCACTTCGTGAGAATGGTCGATGGCGCGGCACAGGTCGGCCATAAACACAAAGGATCCACGCAGTAACCCCACCAACACCATGTCACTGGTGCTATCACGGTAATGTTCGCTAATCTGGCGTCCGAGCTCAGCCACCCGCGCCTTGACCTCAAGCTCGGAGATCATGACTTCCACCGTATGTTTCATCATACTGACTACTCACCCAAAAAAGATATCCAGTATCGGCCACTGTGGCCATACTCCAGGGCAGACACACAGCCAGGCTATGCCGCCATTCATCACGGCGCGCAGTATATAACAGAAAGCCAGCTTTCCCCCACTCAAGGAGAGAACATGACCTCGTTATCGTCTTCAGCGTCTGACAACACCCTCACCCCCCCAGACGTCATCACCTACAAAGTGAATGACCCCATCACTGTCGATCAATTTATCCATCTGCTTAACCGAACCTCGCTAGGCCCCAGACGGCCGCTGGAACAGCGCGATACCCTCGCAGGCATGCTGACGCAAGCCGACCTGTTGGTGACGGCATGGCGTGGGGAGGAACTTGTGGGGGTCGCCCGCAGCGTGACGGATTATCACTTTTGTTGCTATATGTCGGATCTCGCGGTGGATGAAGCCTGTCAGCATGGTGGCATCGGCCGCCAGCTTATCGAGCACACGGTCCAGCAACTCAAGCCACAGTGTCGCCTGATTCTGATTGCCGCACCGCTGGCCGTGGATTATTACCCCAAAATCGGTTTTGAGGCACACCCCAGTGCCTGGCATATTCTGGCAAAGGACTTTCTGGCGCTGAAGCCGTAAAGCCCGGCAGGCTCGATGACGGCAGAGGGAATATCAGTGCATGTATAAGAATGTGAAGATTCCGTTATCACGGCATAAAACAGAGTAAAGCGCATTGCACGGTGTCGGTGAAAGGTTTCTGATGGACGTCGGCCAACCGAAACGAGGTGTAACATGACAGTACTCACGAAAACCTGCCGTACCGCAGCGTGGATTGCCGGTATTTCACTGCTTTCGAGCTTGTCTGTAGCGTCTGCGCATCCAGAGAATGTGGATCCACGGTTACCGGACAGACAGGAAATACAGCCACCGCCACCCGGGTTCCCGCCCCCACCGCCTGCGTTACGTCCCCCCGTTCATGCACTGTATCAGGCGTCATTACAGGCGAGCGACCCGGTATTAGCCGCCAATAAACTGGTCGCTAACGTGCCCCAAGGTAATGGTAAAACGTATGAAGTCAGCATCAGCGTAAGAGAACTGCCACCAGAGCCGAATCCTGCGCCGGTGGCACCAGCAACCGCCAAATGACCAGAGTGCGACAGCATAGGGAAGGGAGCGGCAGGGTGGCCGCTCCCATATTAAGCGGTGATGAACCGCCTCTTGCTTCCTACGGCAATGCGGGCCTGTGGCCCGCTATTCCTGAGCACTTACCGCAGATTGCGGCGGAAACAAAACCGGCTGATCAATGCGAATACTGAGTCGAACCGGTTGTCCTGGCTCAAACCAGTTACCACTTTGCACCTGAAGCGCCAGCTCATTAACCCGAATACGGTAAAAATTGCTGTTCCCCATGAACAAGCGGTCCTCAATCACCCCTGGCCCATCCTCATCGAGGGCGAGTGCTATCTCTTGCGGGCGAACCAACCAGTCGTATTGTGCGCCATGCGGCAACTTCAACGCCCGTGTTGCCTGATGCTCGCCGAGAAAACTCTGCCATTGTCTGTCACCGCTAATCTTCACTGGCAGGTAGTTGGTTTTCCCCATAAAACTCGCTACGTAGCGGTTAACCGGCCGGTAGTACAGGTCAGCGGAAAATCCCTGCTGCACAACACCACCGTCATGGATCAGAATCAGATGATCGGCAAACGCAAATGCATCCTCCCGGTCAGCGGTCGCAAATAGCGTAGCAATCTGCCGCTGCCGCAGGATTTGACGCAATTCGCTGATCAACTGATAGCGAAGCTGACTATCAATGGAAGAAAAAGGCTCATCCAGCAACAACAGTTTAGGCTGACACGCCAACGCCCGGGCAATGGCGGCACGCTGATACTGCTCGCGAGAAAGTTCATGCGGATAGCAACGGGTAAACGTTTCCAGTTGCATCACCCCCACCACATCCATCGCCAGCGTACTGATTTCTTCGGATGACTTACCGCGTAGCCCAAAAGTAATGTTTTCCATCACCGTCAGATGGGGAAACAACACATCATCCTGAAACACCATCCCGACTACACCTGGCGAGGTTTCAGCACGTTGCGTTTGGAGAGGAACAACCTTCTGACCGGCAATAACTATTCGGCCTTTTTCCGGCGACAGCAGACCCGCTATCGATTTCAGCAGCGTGGTTTTACCATCGCCGCTGGCACCCAGCAGACACACCATCTCTCCCTCATGTACCGAAAAACCCACATTCTCTAATACAGAAACCGATGGGTAGCCGCAACTGAGCGAGGTTATCGTCAGAATCTCCGGAGTCGTCATAACGTTCCTATCCTTCCATTCGCATCAATCGGGTGATCCCAAATAACGGGATCATCCCCACACCGACCAGCATCAACGCAGGTGTGGCGACCAACGGCAACCGTTCATCCATGATGAAACGAAACACATAAGTCGCCATGGTTTCCACCTCAAACGGCTGCAACAGCAGCGATGCATTCAACTCACGCAGGCTTTCGGTAAACACCAACAACACGCCGACCACCAGACAGTGGCGTAACTGCGGCAGATAAACCCACAGCACTTGCTGTACAGGCGTATACCCCAGCGACTGACTGACATGGTTCATCGCGCCCGGTAAACGGGAGATTCGAATTTGCAGCCGATCGATCAATAAACCGCTAAAGCGCATACAGTAAGCCAGGATCAGCACCAGTACCGACCCGGCCCAAGGGTCATCCACCACGCCACCGGGCGAAGCGTGCAAGGCATCCAGTCCGAGGAACGGCACCAACAGCCCCATCCCTAGCGCCGTCGAGGGTAACAAGCGGTTGATGTTGACCCAGCGCAGCGGGTTACGGTAAGCCGGGTTACCCGTTGCCTTGAAATCAAACGTGCATACAACGGCCAGTCCAATCACCAGCAGTGTCGCGCAGGCCGCCGCCATCACACTGCTGGTAAATGCCAGCAGGAATGGCAGGCTCCAGATCGGTGCTTCAGACAGCACGGCCCAGCACACCAGGCGGCCAACGGGTACGACAAACGCCACCACCACCAGCCCACCGCCGAGCAATACCGTCAGAAAGCGCGCCCACCCACGCAAAACCGGCAGGTCTTTCGGGCAAACGCTCCCCAATTGTTGATAACGCAATTGACGTGAACGACTGCGACGCGCCTGAAACCATATCAGGAAGACCAACGGCAGCAATAACGACATCAATAACGCGGCTGCCCCGTGCTGCGCTTTGTCACGCCACAAATCCAGACCCGCGGTCGTCACCGTCCGTAATGAGAAATAGGCGGAAATGCCGTAATCACCGAGTGCCTCAGAAGCCATCAATACCATGCCAAGAGCGATCGCCGGGCGCGCCATAGGAAACACTACGCGCCAGAAAACCTGAGCGCGGGTATGATTCATCAACAAGGCGGCCTGCCGCAGATTGGCGGACTGTGACATCAATGCGGTACGCACCAACAGATAGATATAGGGAAACAGCACCAACGCCAGACTGAGACTGGCACAGCCTACCATCCAGACTTGATGCCCAAATGTCTGGGGTACACGGTCTGAAGTAAATGATAAAGCGTAAAGCGTCTGTTTAACCGGCCCCTCGTACCCGAACAGATCGCCATATACGGCCGCCAGCAGGTACCCGGGCACCGCCAGCGGCAACAGCAATGCCCGATGCAGCCATGCCTGACCGGTAAAGCGGTAATGCGACATAAGCCAGGCCAGAGGTAGCGCAAACAGCAAGCTGAATAGCACGCAACCGATCACCAGCATCAGCGAGTTCGTCCCATAAACGGGCAGAGCTTGCCATAACGCCAATACCGCGTTGCCGGGGGCGAAAAAGGCCATACCGACGATAGTCACTAGCGGGAACAGAAGGATCGCCGCCAACAGCACACTACTAATGCGCCAGATACCTGAAGTCATGAGAAATCGGTAAAATAAATTTAAACTGCACTATTAATATCAAAGCCGGGCGCTGGCGTCATGGTATCAATCGCCGATAAATGGCCGGTAATTATCCCATTGAACAAACAGCACCTCGTTTTACCCCACCCAGCAGCCGATTACGGGATATCACGCTGATCTGAATAAAACTTGAAATCAGGGCCGGTAACTGTGATAACGTCATCTAATGAAAGATGAAACAGGTTAAATTATGAAACACTCCGCGCTGGTGCTGCTCCTGCTCTCATTGTTGGGCTTCTCCTCCGCCAGTAAGGCATTGAATGATTTCGAGGCAGAAGACCTCGCCGATCTGACCGCCATTTTCGTTTATCTAAAAAACAACTGCGGCTATAAAGACCTTCCCAACGATCAGATTCGCCGAGCGCTGGTTATCTTCGCCCAGCAAAACCGTTGGGATCTCAGCAATTACAACCAGTTCGACATGATTGCGCTTGGCGAAGCCAGCTACCGTGATCTCAGCGGCATCGCTATCCCCACACCGAAAAAGTGTCAGTCTTTGGCCCGGAACTCACTCAGTTTACTCGCCACTACACAGTAAAGCCTAAAATCCTCCGCATTGCGTGAAATTTGACCGTGCAAGCACCCTGAGAGTTAGCTATCATAGCGCGCCAATTTTCATGGCTGTTATCGCGGAGGAAGCCCTAACATGTCCCGGAAAGAAATTTGGTATGAGACCCTGCATGCCAACTTCGGTCAGTACTTTTCAATAGACCATGTGCTCTATCATGAAAAAACCGACCATCAGGATCTGATCATCTTCGAAAACGCGGCGCTAGGTCGGGTGATGGCGTTAGATGGCGTCGTACAGACCACCGAACGCGACGAGTTCATCTACCACGAAATGATGACCCACGTTCCGCTGCTCGCCCATGGCAACGCCAAACGTGTGTTGATTATCGGTGGCGGTGACGGCGGGATGCTGCGTGAAGTCTGTCGTCACCGTAACATCGAGCAGATAACAATGGTCGAAATCGACGCGGGTGTCGTGTCGTTCTGCCGCCAGTACCTGCCCAATCACAGCGCTGGCGCTTACGATGACCCACGTTTTCGTCTGGTGATTGACGACGGTGTTAACTTCGTCAATGCCTGTCAGGAAAAGTTCGATATCATCATTTCCGACTGTACCGACCCCATTGGCCCCGGTGAAAGCCTGTTCACCTCAGATTTTTATCAAGGATGCGCGCGTTGCCTGAACGATGGCGGAATCTTCGTGGCACAAAATGGCGTCTGTTTCCTGCAGCAGGATGAGGCGGTTAACAGCCATCAGAAACTGAGCCACTATTTCAGTGATGTCAGTTTTTATCAGACAGCCATTCCCACATATTATGGCGGGATCATGACTTTTGCCTGGGCCAGCAATAACCCTGCGTTGCGGGCTATCGACCAACAGAGCCTGCAACAACGGTTTGAGGCAGCGGAAATCGTCTGCCGCTATTACAACCCAGCCATCCATATCGGCAGCTTTGCCCTGCCACAATATTTACTGAATGCCCTGTCAGCGGCACGCTGATCATAGGCATCCATAAGGGGGTGAATTAAATTGCAAAAGCTGAAACTACATGGCTTTAACAATCTGACCAAAAGCCTGAGTTTTTGTATCTACGATATCTGTTATGCGAAAACGCCCGCCGATCGCGATGGCTACATCGCGTATATCGACGAGCAGTACAACGCAAACCGCCTGACAGAAATCCTGAGTGAAACCTGTTCCATCATTGGCGCCAATATTCTGAACATTGCTCGCCAGGATTATGAGCCGCAAGGTGCCAGTGTGACCATTTTGGTCAGCGAAGAACCGATGGATCCGCGCGATGTGGATACCTCCGAACATCCCGGCCCCTTGCCGAATTCCGTCGTCGCACACCTTGATAAAAGCCACATCTGTGTGCACACCTACCCGGAAAGCCACCCTGGTGGCGGCCTGTGTACGTTCCGCGCTGATATAGAAGTGTCGACCTGTGGCGTCATTTCACCGCTTAAGGCACTGAACTATCTGATCCATCAACTGGAATCGGATATCGTAACCATTGACTACCGTGTACGCGGTTTTACCCGCGACATCAACGGCGTTAAGCATTTCATCGACCATAAGATCAACTCAATTCAGAACTTCATGTCTGACGACATGAAATCGCTCTATCATCTGATGGATGTTAATGTTTACCAGGAAAATATTTTTCACACCAAAATGCTGCTGAAGGATTTCGACCTGAAGCACTACCTGTTTAACGTCAGCCCTGAAGAGCTGAGCGCCGAAGAGCGCAAACGTATCACGGACTTGCTGTATCGTGAGATGCAGGAAATCTATTACGGCAGAAACATCGCAACCGTATGATCATCCGCCTGAGGGCATATGCCCTCAGGTTCCGGCAAATCCTCGCCCGTTATTCCTGACATAAGTACGCATCACCGCGCAAAGGCAAAGCACTGTATTTGCGCTTTGAAAACGAAGAAGCCCTGAATCAGACGATTCAGGGCTTCGGAATGATTGGCGGTGCGGACGGGACTCGAACCCGCGACCCCCGGCGTGACAGGCCGGTATTCTAACCGACTGAACTACCGCACCGCGCTATGCTCAGTGAGCGAGGTGAATACTACGGTCCGATGCCGGTTGCGTCAACGTTTTTTATCACTAACTGCTTCTGTTTGCTTACATTTTCAGCGCAATGATGTCTTTGTGATCAAGGCACCATGTCTTAGTTGCGCCACAGGCAACTGCCGCCTTTCTTCATAATTAAATCCAGCCGTTGCTCATGCGCCACCAACTCATCATCACTGGCATACAACACCGTCAAAGCCGATGTAGGGCGTGAAATACGCTGTATGGTTTCGGCTTGTACTGTCTGCTGCTGGCTCTCCCCTTCCATCGAAAAAGCCAGTGACGTTTGGCCGCCAGTCATCGCCAGATAGACTTCAGCCAGAATCTCGGCATCCAGTAACGCGCCGTGCAGTGTACGCTTACTGTTATCTATCTGGTAACGGTCGCACAATGCGTCCAGGTTATTACGCTTGCCGGGGAATAACCGGCGAGCCATCAGCAGGCTGTCGGTGATAGTACAGAAGGTTTCCGTTTTGGGGATGTCTCGTCCCAGCAACCGGAACTCATAGTCCATAAAGCCGATATCAAACGACGCGTTATGGATCACCAGCTCCGCACCGCGGATAAAATCGATAAAATCATCGGCAACCTCAGCGTAAGTCGGCTTATCAGCCAGAAACTCATCGCTAATGCCATGAACATTATAGGCTTCCGGGTCTATCAGACGGTCCGGCCTAAGATAAACATGGAAATGACGCCCGGTCAGGCGACGATTCACCACCTCAACCGCACCAATCTCAATAATCTTGTGCCCTTCATAGTGCACCCCCAGCTTATTCATACCGGTGGTTTCCGTATCAAGAACGATTTGTCGTGTAATTGCAGTGCTCATCGGTTTCGTTTATGTCAGACTTATGCTTTTGACCATGAATAAGAGTCTACCAGAGATGCTAAAACAGGTTGAGATTTTCACCGACGGCTCCTGTCTCGGCAATCCTGGCCCGGGTGGCTACGGGGCGCTTTTGCGCTATAAGCAGCACGAGAAAACACTGAGCGCAGGCTACCGGCTAACCACTAACAACCGGATGGAACTGATGGCGGCGATCGTCGCACTAGAAAGCCTGACCTCGCCTTGTGAGGTGACGCTCAGTACTGATAGTCAATATGTCCGCCAGGGGATTACCAGTTGGATCCACAACTGGAAAAAACGCGGCTGGAAGACCGCAGAGAAAAAACCCGTGAAGAACATCGACCTGTGGCAGCGGTTAGATGTTGCGATTCAGCGCCATACCCTGCATTGGATGTGGGTCAAAGGCCACGCCGGTCATCCAGAAAACGAACGCTGCGATGAACTGGCCCGGCAAGCCGCTAATATGCCAACCCTTGATGACACCGGCTATCAGCCGGAATAATCAGCACTATCACTCGCCTGGCGGGTGATTAGTCATGCCGATACCGATAGCTTTTCGTCGCCCCTACCGGGCGATGCATCGGTGATTTTCTTAACAAGCTTTTGCTCGGCGTCATTGTCAGTGGGATGGTACGTTTGCGTGCAACGATCAGATTCAGGCACCCCAATAGCGGTAGCGTATTGTTCCATTTGCCCTGCCCTGGCTCACGCCACGGTAGTACCAGCAAACTATTATGATGCACAATCTCGTAGTTCAGCAGACTCAGCCAATCCATCACCCGCATTTGGCTAAACATACGGCTACAATAGGGCTGGCGTCGGCGCATTCCCGGTACCAGACGCCCCATTCCCACCAGACTAACCGGGTTGAAACCACTAATGATGACCCATCCATCATTAATCAAAACCCGGTCTACCTCACGCACGATACGGTGAGGATCGGCAGAGTAAGCCAGAACATGAGTCAGTAGACAGGCATCCACGGATTTCTCTATAAATGGAAGTTGGTAGGGATCAGCCATAACATGCGCCTGCTGATCGCGACTGACATTCACCTGATGTGGGATAGTGCACGTCTGACTGTCAATCGCGATGCTCAATCCACCAATCTTCAGCAGATGGAATCCGAATATCCGGCTCCACCAAGGGGCCAGCGCAGTATTCAAGGTGTGAAGATAGTTCTCTCCCCAGGGAATGGCTTCCCAACTATCAGGTGCCACGATTTTCTGGGATGTTTGTGCTGGCTTCATGTTTTAGAATCGTCCACAAGCTAACCATCAACAACGAGGATGCAGCATGAATCTTATCAGTGTACCGGCTTTCAAGGATAACTACATTTGGCTGCTGGCTAATGATGAAAACGACTGTGTGATTGTGGACCCGGGAGATGCCGCCCCCGTACTGCAGGCACTGGAACATCACGGGCTATCTCCCGCCGCGATTCTGCTGACCCACCATCACAATGACCATACCGGTGGTGTCGAGCAATTGGCCGCTCATTACCCTGATATACAAATTTACGGCCCACAGGAAACTAAACGCTGTGGCGTGACACACACAGTACAAGAGGGAGACAAGATTACGGTCGCAGGTTCGGAATTTTCTATTTTTTTCGTGCCAGGACACACCGCAGGACATATCGCGTACTATAGCCACCCATATCTGTTCTGTGGTGATACGCTGTTTTCTGCTGGGTGCGGTCGCATTTTTGAAGGTACAGCACAACAAATGTTCGAATCATTGATCAAGTTGGCTGATTTACCCGATGAAACCCAAGTATGTTGTGCGCATGAGTACACATTGTCCAATCTGGCGTTTGCTCACCATGTTTGGCCAGAAGATGTAGATATTTATGATTACCTTGTAAAAATCAGGCAATTACGTGAAAAAGGAGAATCATCCCTCCCCTCTACACTGGGTCGGGAACGAAGAATAAATATTTTTTTACGCTATCATGACATTGATTTAAAAAGAAAATTGTCCATTAACTCGGACACCCAGGGTGATTGGCAGATTTTTGCGCATTTACGCGCATTGAAAGACCAATTCTGACGGTTTTTGTTGTACTGAATTGCCAATCAAAGTATCATTGTCTGTCTTTTAAGCAACTATTGACACAGATATGAAGACTAAAGCGATATTCATCGCCTCAGTCGTGTTGACAGGTTGCCAGGTGCCACCCAATGACACCTCTCAACCCAGACAGCATGCACAGAGTCTGTCTTCGGCAGGTCAAGGTGAAGCAGGAAAGTACACAGATGGTCGAGAGACCGGTACGCGATGGCTGGATGATGAAAGCATCGCGCAGCAAGACCTGTGGAACTTCATTGGCGACGAGCTGAAGATGGAGGTTCCGGAAAATACCCGGATCCGCGAGCAAAAACAGCGTTACTTAAAAAATAAGAGCTATCTCCACGATGTAACATTACGGGCAGAGCCGTACATGTACTGGATAGTCGGGCAGATTAAAGAACGTAAGATGCCGATGGAACTGGTACTGCTACCCATAGTGGAGAGCGCTTTTGACCCAAACGCTAGATCATCATCCAACGCCGTAGGGCTTTGGCAGATTGTTCCTGGTACAGGGCGTAATTATGGGTTGAAACACACCCAGTGGTACGCTGGACGTCGTGATGTTGTTGCATCTACGACTGCTGCGCTGGATATGATGCAGCGCCTGAATCGTATGTTTGACGGCGACTGGTTATTGACCGTAGCCGCCTATAACGCAGGTGAAGGGCGAATCATGCAAGCGGTGAAAGCGAATAAAGCAAAAGGTCGTCCAACAAATTACTGGGCGCTGGCGTTGCCGTATGAAACGTCAACCTATGTGCCCAAAATGTTGGCACTAAGCGATATTCTCAAGCACAGCAGAAAGTACGGAGTTGAACTGCCGAAACCTAATGAAAATCGTGCGCTGGCACGCGTTGATTTAGGCCAGCAGATGGAGTTGACGCAAGCTGCCGAGCTGGCGGGATTGTCTGTCACTAAGCTAAAGAGTTACAACACGGGCTACACACGTGATGTTACCGCACCTAACGGTCCACATTACATTATGGTGCCCAAGTCCCATGTGGGACAGTTGAAAGGCTCATTGGCAGATGGTGATATTGCTGCAATCCAGCCAACCAAAACTGCGCAGCCGACCGTGGCGACTCGCTCTGCCGGATATAAAGTTCGTTCAGGTGATACCCTATCGAGTATCGCTAAACGAATGAATGTCCGTACGCAGGACCTGCAGAACTGGAACCACCTCAAGGGCAGTGCTCTAAAAGTGGGTCAGACATTGCAGGTTGCTAAGGCAACCATACCCGTGACGGCAGGTGTAGTAGCAAGCAATAAGTCGAACTCGATCATTTATCAGGTTCGTAAAGGTGATTCGCTGGCAAGCATTGCCAAACGCCACGGCGTTAACATTGCTGATGTGATGCGCTGGAATACGGTCATTAAAGATGCCAACCTTCAGCCAGGTGATCGGTTGACACTTTATGTCACCAGAAGACAATCACCCGACTCCTGATACAAAAAAAACCGCCACTTAGGCGGTTTTTTTATTGGTAGTGATATAGCAGAGCTCACGCAATACCAAACTCGACCAGTAAGGGATTGTGATCAGAGGCATCTGTAACAAGTACCGACGAATCAGTCACCGCCAGTTCCCGATAGAAAACGAAATCCAATGGTCGGCCAAACGCTCTGCGCCGCTGATCATTGGAAAACGACACCTCACAAAGCCCCATTCGATGCGCAAACCGATACAGTGCACTCACCCTAGGCTGACTCCATGCATTAAAGTCTCCAGCCATGATCACGGGCCCAGAGTGACGCTTCAATTGCTCCCCAATGGTCTCAAGTTGATTGGTATAGGCCTCCACTCCCAGGCTGAAATTGACAGCATGGATATTAATGACCATTAACAATCGCGCATCACTCAACGAATACACAGTGATCAACGCTGATTTAGCCAGACGAATTAACGGTTCTCGTTCACGCAGAGGAAAGCAATACATAGGCTGAGCAGAAGATAACGTCATTACGCCTGAAGGATGAGTAGGAAGCACAAAAGCGGGTACCTGTTCGGCAGAAAGATAGTGCGTTGTAGCAAAACGAATCAGCTCGGGGGAGGATTGAGCTTCCTGCAATAGCATGAGCTGTGTGCGTTCACCAAAATGCTTCAGGACGGACAACCAATTCGTACGCTGCTGTTTGAAAATATTCCATACCATTATCCGTAGAGGATCCTCCGTTACCATCAGAGGTCCTGAGGATGCCGGCTGCTGTTTTAAATAATGCATTGCCGAAGGCTGAAAGATACGCTCCACCGGTTGCCCGGCGACATATCTCATCGCATAGGTTTTCTTGTGCACTTTGTTCCTGCTATACCCGTGTACTGTTAATCGTTATAGGGTTTTTACCTTCACGTTTCAATGGGTATAAGCCGTCAGATGAGAAATTCGACACAGTAAGCCATGATAATACGGCGGAAAGGAAGGAATGATGCTCTCTTTGCCGAAGGGATAGATTTATAAAAGCAAAAAGCCCTGAGCTCATGCTCAGGGCTTCTATAAGTTGGCGGTGCGGACGGGACTCGAACCCGCGACCCCCGGCGTGACAGGCCGGTATTCTAACCGACTGAACTACCGCACCACCGATTCTGTATGTTATCAGAGGAGTCAATCCGATAACCGGTGTCTTACTTACACCACAATTTGATGCCTGGCAGTTCCCTACTCTCGCATGGGGAGACCCCACACTACCATCGGCGCTACGGCGTTTCACTTCTGAGTTCGGCATGGGGTCAGGTGGGACCACCGCGCTCTCGCCGCCAGGCAAATTCTTTCGACGTCTATTCAACGTCCTGATTCTTCATGCCGCCGTGTATCGCTACACCACGCCATCCAATCCTCGAACAAGCCAAATTCTACTTTTAGTCTCTCACCAAAACACCTTCGGTGTTGTAAGGTTAAGCCTCTCGGGTCATTAGTACTGGTTAGCTCAACGTATCGCTACGCTTACACACCCAGCCTATCAACGTCTTCGTCTTAAACGTCCCTTCAGGGGCCTCAAGGGCCCAGGGAAGACTCATCTCGGGGCAAGTTTCCCGCTTAGATGCTTTCAGCGGTTATCTCTTCCGCACGTAGCTACCGGGCAGTGCCATTGGCATGACAACCCGAACACCAGCGGTGCGTTCACTCCGGTCCTCTCGTACTAGGAGCAACCCCCCTCAATCTTCCAACGCCCACGGCAGATAGGGACCGAACTGTCTCACGACGTTCTAAACCCAGCTCGCGTACCACTTTAAATGGCGAACAGCCATACCCTTGGGACCTACTTCAGCCCCAGGATGTGATGAGCCGACATCGAGGTGCCAAACACCGCCGTCGATATGAACTCTTGGGCGGTATCAGCCTGTTATCCCCGGAGTACCTTTTATCCGTTGAGCGATGGCCCTTCCATTCAGAACCACCGGATCACTAAGACCTGCTTTCGCACCTGCTCGAGCCGTCACTCTCGCAGTCAAGCTAGCTTATGCCTTTGCACTAACCTCCTGATGTCCGACCAGGATTAGCTAACCTTCGTGCTCCTCCGTTACTCTTTGGGAGGAGACCGCCCCAGTCAAACTACCCACCAGACACTGTCCCCAGCCCGGATTACGGGCCCAGGTTAGAACATCAAACATTAAAGGGTGGTATTTCAAGGTTGGCTCCATGCAGACTGGCGTCCACACTTCAAAGCCTCCCACCTATCCTACACATCAAGGCTCAAGGTTCAGTGTCAAGCTATAGTAAAGGTTCACGGGGTCTTTCCGTCTTGCCGCGGGTACACTGCATCTTCACAGCGAGTTCAATTTCACTGAGTCTCGGGTGGAGACAGCCTGGCCATCATTACGCCATTCGTGCAGGTCGGAACTTACCCGACAAGGAATTTCGCTACCTTAGGACCGTTATAGTTACGGCCGCCGTTTACCGGGGCTTCGATCAAGAGCTTCTCCTTACGGATAACCCCATCAATTAACCTTCCGGCACCGGGCAGGCGTCACACCGTATACGTCCACTTTCGTGTTTGCACAGTGCTGTGTTTTTATTAAACAGTTGCAGCCAGCTGGTATCTGCGACTCTCGTCAGCTCCATCCGCAAGGGACTTCACCCACAAGAGCGTGCCTTCTCCCGAAGTTACGGCACCATTTTGCCTAGTTCCTTCACCCGAGTTCTCTCAAGCGCCTGAGTATTCTCTACCTGACCACCTGTGTCGGTTTGGGGTACGATTCAATGTTACCTGATGCTTAGAGGCTTTTCCTGGAAGCAGGGCATCTGTCACTTCAGCACCGTAGTGCCTCGTCATCACGCCTCAGTGTTAACAGCAGACCGGATTTGCCTGGTCCACCCACCTTCACGCTTAAACCGGGACAACCGTCGCCCGGATGACATAGCCTTCTCCGTCCCCCCTTCGCAGTAACACCAAGTACAGGAATATTAACCTGTTTCCCATCGACTACGCTTTTCAGCCTCGCCTTAGGGGTCGACTCACCCTGCCCCGATTAACGTTGGACAGGAACCCTTGGTCTTCCGGCGTGCGGGTTTTTCACCCGCATTATCGTTACTTATGTCAGCATTCGCACTTCTGATACCTCCAGCAGCCCTCACAGGCCACCTTCACAGGCTTACAGAACGCTCCCCTACCCAACAACACATTGTGTCGCTGCCGCAGCTTCGGTGCATGGTTTTAGCCCCGTTACATCTTCCGCGCAGGCCGACTCGACCAGTGAGCTATTACGCTTTCTTTAAATGATGGCTGCTTCTAAGCCAACATCCTGGCTGTCTGGGCCTTCCCACATCGTTTCCCACTTAACCATGACTTTGGGACCTTAGCTGGCGGTCTGGGTTGTTTCCCTCTTCACGACGGACGTTAGCACCCGCCGTGTGTCTCCCGTGATAACATTCTTCGGTATTCGCAGTTTGCATCGGGTTGGTAAGCCGGGATGGCCCCCTAGCCGAAACAGTGCTCTACCCCCGAAGATGAGTTCACGAGGCGCTACCTAAATAGCTTTCGGGGAGAACCAGCTATCTCCCGGTTTGATTGGCCTTTCACCCCCAGCCACAAGTCATCCGCTAATTTTTCAACATTAGTCGGTTCGGTCCTCCAGTTAGTGTTACCCAACCTTCAACCTGCCCATGGCTAGATCACCGGGTTTCGGGTCTATACCCTGCAACTAGACGCCCAGTTAAGACTCGGTTTCCCTGCGGCTCCCCTATTCGGTTAACCTTGCTACAGAATATAAGTCGCTGACCCATTATACAAAAGGTACGCAGTCACACCCTAAAGGTGCTCCCACTGCTTGTACGTACACGGTTTCAGGTTCTATTTCACTCCCCTCGCCGGGGTTCTTTTCGCCTTTCCCTCACGGTACTGGTTCACTATCGGTCAGTCAGGAGTATTTAGCCTTGGAGGATGGTCCCCCCATGTTCAGACAGGATACCACGTGTCCCGCCCTACTCATCGAACTCACGGCCTGTGCATCTTCGTGTACGGGACTGTCACCCTGTACCGTGCGCCTTTCCAGACGCTTCCACTGACACACAAGCCGATTCAGGTTCTGGGCTCCTCCCCGTTCGCTCGCCGCTACTGGGGGAATCTCGGTTGATTTCTTTTCCTCGGGGTACTGAGATGTTTCAGTTCCCCCGGTTCGCCTCACACACCTATGGATTCAGTGTGTGATAGTGTGTCGAAACACACTGGGTTTCCCCATTCGGGTATCGTCGGGTATAACGGTTCATATCACCTTGCCGACGCTTTTCGCAGATTAGCACGCCCTTCATCGCCTCTGACTGCCTAGGCATCCACCGTGTACGCTTAGTCGCTTAACCTCACAACCCGAAAGTGTCTCGGGATATGAGTATTTTTAGAGACTCCAACAACACATGAATTCTCATTCACATGCTGTCGTTTCAAATTATTCAGCTTGTTCCGGATTGTTAAAGAGCAGATAACATAAACCTGACTATCTCTAATCAGTTTTAGGTTAGCGTTGACCGTGCCTTTCACACACTGTCAGTCATTGGCGTCCCCTAGGGGATTCGAACCCCTGTTACCGCCGTGAAAGGGCGGTGTCCTGGGCCTCTAGACGAAGGGGACATCACTTGTCAGCTTCGCAAGACGCTTTTGACTCTTTCTTATCATCAGACAATCTGTGTGGACACCACGCAGGCACTTCTACTCGGTAAGGAGGTGATCCAACCGCAGGTTCCCCTACGGTTACCTTGTTACGACTTCACCCCAGTCATGAATCACAAAGTGGTAAGCGCCCTCCCGAAGGTTAAGCTACCTACTTCTTTTGCAACCCACTCCCATGGTGTGACGGGCGGTGTGTACAAGGCCCGGGAACGTATTCACCGTAGCATTCTGATCTACGATTACTAGCGATTCCGACTTCATGGAGTCGAGTTGCAGACTCCAATCCGGACTACGACGTACTTTATGAGGTCCGCTTGCTCTCGCGAGGTCGCTTCTCTTTGTATACGCCATTGTAGCACGTGTGTAGCCCTACTCGTAAGGGCCATGATGACTTGACGTCATCCCCACCTTCCTCCGGTTTATCACCGGCAGTCTCCCTTGAGTTCCCACCATTACGTGCTGGCAACAAAGGATAAGGGTTGCGCTCGTTGCGGGACTTAACCCAACATTTCACAACACGAGCTGACGACAGCCATGCAGCACCTGTCTCAGAGCTCCCGAAGGCACACCCGCATCTCTGCAGGCTTCTCTGGATGTCAAGAGTAGGTAAGGTTCTTCGCGTTGCATCGAATTAAACCACATGCTCCACCGCTTGTGCGGGCCCCCGTCAATTCATTTGAGTTTTAACCTTGCGGCCGTACTCCCCAGGCGGTCGATTTAACGCGTTAGCTCCGGAAGCCACGGTTCAAGACCACAACCTCCAAATCGACATCGTTTACAGCGTGGACTACCAGGGTATCTAATCCTGTTTGCTCCCCACGCTTTCGCACCTGAGCGTCAGTCTTCGTCCAGGGGGCCGCCTTCGCCACCGGTATTCCTCCAGATCTCTACGCATTTCACCGCTACACCTGGAATTCTACCCCCCTCTACGAGACTCTAGCCTGTCAGTTTTGAATGCAGTTCCCAGGTTAAGCCCGGGGATTTCACATCCAACTTAACAGACCGCCTGCGTGCGCTTTACGCCCAGTCATTCCGATTAACGCTTGCACCCTCCGTATTACCGCGGCTGCTGGCACGGAGTTAGCCGGTGCTTCTTCTGCGGGTAACGTCAATGAACAGGGTTATTAACCCTGCTCCCTTCCTCCCCGCTGAAAGTGCTTTACAACCCGAAGGCCTTCTTCACACACGCGGCATGGCTGCATCAGGCTTGCGCCCATTGTGCAATATTCCCCACTGCTGCCTCCCGTAGGAGTCTGGACCGTGTCTCAGTTCCAGTGTGGCTGGTCATCCTCTCAGACCAGCTAGGGATCGTCGCCTAGGTGAGCCTTTACCCCACCTACTAGCTAATCCCATCTGGGCACATCCGATGGCAAGAGGCCCGAAGGTCCCCCTCTTTGGTCTTGCGACGTTATGCGGTATTAGCTACCGTTTCCAGTAGTTATCCCCCTCCATCAGGCAGTTTCCCAGACATTACTCACCCGTCCGCCGCTCGTCACCCAGGGAGCAAGCTCCCTTGTGCTACCGCCCGACTTGCATGTGTTAGGCCTGCCGCCAGCGTTCAATCTGAGCCATGATCAAACTCTTCAATTTAAAGTTTGATGTGTTTTCCGAAGAAAACGGTGCTCAAAGAATTTACTGTTTATTCGTAATGAATTAACTGTTGTCACTCTTCAAGACTTTCACTAATTTTTTAGTGAAGCGTCCTGCGAGTGCCCACACAGATTGTCTGATTGATTGTTAAAGAGCAGTGCGACCGGCCTGAGCCTGCTGTCGCGAGGTGGCGTATACTACGCTTTCCTCATGAAGTGTCAACGATTATTTTCGTTTCCGCTTCCTGACACCGCGCTGCGTTGCCGCTGTTGCCGTGTCAGTGGAGGCGCATTATAGGGAGTTATTCCGGCCTGACAAGCGTAATTTTCACAAAAAAACGCAACAGCTCACCTTTTAACCAAAAACGTCATCGGGAGAATATTTATTAAACAAATTGATGATAAAAAACCCGAATCACAGCATTAAACTGGTATTCGGGTTTTAAAGGCACATCTCTTCTATTCGTCACCAACGATTACTCGTGACCAACTATCGTTTCGTGATCAACTATTGTCGGGCAACGATGGTGTCGTTTTCCACATCCAGCGTCACCGCTTTTCCGGGTACCAAAGCCCCAGACAATATTTGCTGTGCCAGAGGGTTCTCAATCATCTGCTGAATAGCTCGCTTCAGCGGACGTGCACCGTAGACGGGGTCAAACCCTGACTTACCAAGTAACTCCAGCGCAGCATCGGAGATAGACACGGTATAACCCCGCTCTTCCATACGTTTATAAAGACGCTGCAATTGGATCTGAGCAATCGAGGTAATATGGGCTTGTCCCAATGGATGGAACACCACGACCTCATCAATACGGTTGATGAACTCAGGGCGGAAATGATGGCTGACAACGCCTAACACCATGTCACGCATCTGAGCATAATTCATTTCGCCGAATCGTTCCTGAATGAGGTCTGACCCAAGGTTAGACGTCATGATCACTACCGTATTGCGGAAATCTACCGTACGGCCTTGCCCGTCGGTCAGGCGCCCATCATCCAACACCTGAAGCAGAATGTTAAACACATCAGGATGCGCTTTTTCCACTTCATCCAGCAAGATAACCGAATAAGGCCGACGGCGTACCGCTTCGGTCAGATATCCGCCCTCTTCATAGCCAACATATCCTGGAGGAGCACCGACCAACCGAGAAACCGAATGCTTTTCCATAAACTCGGACATATCAATACGCACCATCGCGTCATCACTATCGAACAAGAATGACGCCAGTGTTTTGCATAACTCGGTTTTACCCACACCGGTCGGGCCGAGAAATAAAAATGAACCGATAGGACGATTGGGATCCGACAACCCGGCACGGCTACGACGAATCGAGTTAGCGACGGCCTCCACCGCTTCATTCTGTCCAATGACCCGCTGATGTAGCTCTTGCTCCATACGCAGCAGTTTTTCCCGTTCACTTTCCAGCATCCGTGAAACTGGAATCCCGGTCCAGCGGGCCAGTACCTCGGCAATCTCGGCATCGGTTACGCGATTGCGCAGCAGATGCATGGTTTTACCTTCAGCCTGCGTGGCTGCCGCCAGCTGTTTTTCCAGTTCAGGGATTTTGCCATACTGCAGTTCGGACATTCGCCCTAAATCCCCCTGGCGTCTTGCCTGCTCCAAAGAGATTTTGGCCTGTTCCAGCGCTGCTTTAATATTTTGCGTGCCGGTTAACGACGCTTTTTCCGCTTTCCACTCTTCTTCCAGTTTCGAGTATTCGCGCTCTTTCTGCTCAAGTTCACTATTGAGGATCTCCAAACGTTTCAGGCTGGCCTCATCAGACTCTTTCTTTAAGGCCTGTTGTTCCAGTTTTAACTGAATAATCCGGCGATCAAGGCGGTCCAACGGTTCTGGTTTCGAGTCAATCTGCATACGGATACTGGAGGCGGCCTCATCAATCAAGTCGATAGCCTTATCCGGTAATTTTCGGTCTGAAATATACCGATGCGACAACATAGCCGCTGCGACAATCGCAGGGTCGGTGATTTGCACGTGGTGGTGCAACTCATACCGCTCTTTCAGACCACGCAGAATCGCGATAGTGTCTTCAACAGTCGGTTCCGCGACAAACACCTTCTGGAAACGACGTTCGAGCGCAGCATCTTTTTCAATAAACTGGCGGTACTCGTCCAGTGTGGTGGCCCCTACACAGTGCAGCTCGCCACGCGCTAACGCTGGCTTCAGCATGTTACCGGCATCCATCGCACCATCAGCCTTGCCAGCACCCACCATGGTGTGCAACTCGTCGATGAAGAGAATGACGCTACCTTCCTGTTTAGACAGGTCATTCAGTACGCCTTTTAGGCGCTCTTCAAACTCACCACGGTATTTGGCCCCGGCAACCAGTGCGCCCATGTCAAGTGACAGCACACGTTTATTCTTCAAACCTTCGGGGACTTCACCATTGACGATACGCTGTGCCAGTCCCTCGACAATCGCTGTTTTACCGACGCCTGGTTCACCAATTAAAACCGGGTTGTTCTTGGTTCTTCGTTGTAACACCTGGATGGTACGGCGAATTTCCTCATCGCGGCCAATCACCGGATCCAGTTTGCCTTGCTCGGCTCGCTCGGTAAGGTCGATCGTGAATTTTTTCAGCGCCTGACGCTGATCTTCCGCACTCTGATCGTTTACTTGCTGCCCACCACGAACCTGCTCGATTGCGTGAGTCACGTTCTGTTGTGTGGCTCCAGCGTTCTTTAGCAGATCGCCAAGGGTCCCGCGTGATTCAAATACCGCCAGCACAAATAATTCTGAAGAAATGAAAGTGTCGCCCTTTTTCTGCGCCAGCTTGTCGCAGATATTGAGCGTCCGTACCAGCTCGCTGGACGGTTGAACATCGCCATCGGTGCCTTCCACCTGTGGTAAACGGCTGATTGCCTGCTCGATTTCATTTTTAAGGCGACTGACGTTCGCACCGGCGGCTGTCAGCAACGGGCCGACAGTCCCCCCTTCCTGATTCAGAAGGGCGCTCATCAAATGCAACGGTTCAATGAATTGATGATCTCGTCCGAGGGCGAGAGATTGGGCATCAGCGAGGGCAAGCTGGAATTTGTTGGTAAGACGATCCAGACGCATAACTCCTCCCATACATACTGGTCAAAATTGCTACTGGAGATTAAATGAGGTCATTCCTCAAAAATTCAAGATTATTTTGCCAGTAATAATAGAAGGAAAAACGTTAATCCTCCGGATCGTCTTAATTCAATAGGTTATATCAGCCAAATCAAAGTTGCCATACGTCCGGTCATACCATCGCGCCGATAGGAGAAAAATCTGCCCGAATCGCTGACGGTACAGTACTCGCCACCGAACACCTGGGTGACGCCAGCAGCCTGTAAACGCAAACAGGCCAGCTGATAAATATCGGCAAGGAATTTACCATTGCGGGGAACAAAAGCGCAATCGGCAACGGGGTCTACTTGCAGAAAAGCCTCGCGAACCTCCCCCCCGACTTCAAATTGCTGCGGGCCGATAGCTGGCCCCATCCATGCCAGAATATCTGCCGGGCGAGCACGAAAATGGCGCAGCGTCTCTTCGAGTACACCGGCCTGCAACCCCCGCCAGCCTGCATGTGCCGCCGCAACCTCGTCGCCACTAGCGGAACAGAACAGAACAGGCAAACAGTCTGCCGTCATGACAGCACATACCCGGTCCTGACGGGTGGTATAGGCTGCATCCCCAGTCAGTGAATCAGGTGATACCTGATCAAGATTAATCACTTGTGTGCCATGCACCTGCTCCAGCCAATGCGGCATAACAGGCAACCCGGCCGTGGCGAGCAGACGTTGTCGGTTGCCCTGAACGTGCAGCGGAGAATCTCCCACATGATTACCCAGATTGAGTGAAGCATAGGGAGCACTACTAACCCCGCCCAAACGTGTAGTACTGCAGGCCCGCACCCGTGTCGGAGCAGGCCAGTCCGGTATTAACATCATGCTGTCAAGCGACATGCCATCACCAGTCAAGTTGATCTTTGAACGCTTCGGTATCCGCTTTCAGTGCGGCGATCAGGTCTACCATATCCTGCGGCAAAGGCGCATGCCACTCCATCTGAATGCCGCTGATAGGATGATAAAGCCGCAACATAGTGGCATGCAGCGCCTGGCGATCAAAATTGCGCAGCGTCTCGATAAACTCATCGGACGCCCCTTTAGGCAGACGCGGACGACCGCCATACAACGGGTCTCCCACCAAGGGGTGATTGATGTGCGCCATGTGAACACGAATCTGGTGGGTTCTTCCCGTTTCCAACCGCAAACGCAAGCGGGTATGCGCGCGGAAATGCTCCATAATACGGTAGTGCGTGACAGCTGGTTTCCCCATCGGATGCACCGCCATATGGGTGCGCTTGGTCGAATGGCGCGCGATTGGCTCATCGACAGTGCCGCCTGCCGTCATCGTACCGATGGCTACTGCTTCGTATTCACGGGTGATTTCACGCGCCTGCAGCGATTCGACCAATCTGGTCTGTGCGGGTACCGTCTTCGCGACTACCATCAGTCCGGTGGTATCTTTGTCTAATCGGTGGACAATACCAGCACGCGGCACATCCGCAATCTCTGGATAGTGATGTAACAACGCATTCAGCACCGTACCATCCGGGTTGCCGGCACCAGGGTGTACGACCAGATCGCGAGGTTTATTAATCACCAGGATATCGTCGTCTTCGTACACAATATCCAGCGAAATCGGCTGGGCTTCCCAGCGCGCGTCTTCCTCAATAAGGGCATCAATGGCAACGGACTCTCCACCAAGCACTTTCTCTTTTGGTCTGTCGACCATATTGCCGTTAATCTGTACCCGCTGTTCCAAAATCCATGTTTTTATGCGAGAACGCGAATAATCAGGGAACAATTCGGCCAAAGCCTGATCTAAACGTTGTCCAAGTTGAGATTCGGCCACCGTCGCGGTGAGTTGTACTTGTTGGGACATAGTATGCTGCTTCTTATTAACGTTGGGTTTTAACGGCGATGCCGTTTAAAATAATGTACCATTGTAGCTGGTCTTAATCGGGAGCTTAACGGACAGTTTCCCGGAAAAACACTCTGAGGATAATCAAATCGTCATGACGCGTATGAAATACCTGGTGGCCGCTGCCACGTTGAGCCTGACGCTGGCTGGTTGCTCCAATTCCAAAGATGCGGTTCCCGACCGTCCACCTTCAGAACTGTATGCCACCGCCCAGGAAAAACTGCAGGACGGCAACTTTAAAGCAGCCATCACACAGTTGGAAGCGTTGGATAACCGTTATCCATTCGGCCCTTACTCCCAGCAGGTCCAGCTAGACCTGATTTACGCCTATTACAAATCCGCCGAGTTGCCGTTGGCTCAGGCGTCGATTGATCGTTTCATTCGCCTTAACCCAACACATCCAAACGTGGACTACGTCCTCTATATGCGTGGGCTGACCAACATGGCGCAGGATGACAGCGCGCTGCAAGGTTTCTTCGGCGTCGATCGTTCAGACCGTGATCCTCAATATGCCCGTGCGGCATTTAAGGCGTTTAACCAGTTACTCCAGGGCTATCCGAACAGCCAGTATGCAACAGACACCAGTAAACGTCTGGCATTCCTGAAAGAACGTTTGGCCAAGTATGAACTCTCTGTCGCACAGTATTACACGAAACGCGGCGCTTATGTTGCGGTGGTTAACCGTGTAGAGCAAATGCTGAAGGACTATCCGGACACGCAGGCGACACGCACTGCGCTACCGCTGATGGAAAATGCCTATCGGGAATTGCGACTGACTGCAGAAGCAGACAAGGTGGCCAGGATTATTGCCGCCAATCCTGCCTGAAGGAACACCTGAATCCGCATTATCACGGCAACTTAGGTTGCCGTTTTTTTACCACCGTATCGACGAATCTCGTCAATTTACCTGCAAAAATCAGTCAATACATCCAATAAATAATGGCACACGCCTGATGAGGCGACAAGCCCGTCGCACCGATTCCCCAAAGCCGCTCACAAATCAATTCATATGACGGAAAAGCGACCAAAAAAAGTGATCAAAATCACCCACTTTGTATCGTCTAGGGGTATGCTGAAATCACCAAGACGGAAAAGGCAGAGAGGTAAGTTTTTATGACTATCAACATTACCAGCAAACAGATGGATATTACCCCCGCAATACGTCAGCATGTCGAAGACCGTCTCACCAAACTGGATAAATGGCAGGCCCAGTTGATCAATCCGCACATTATCCTGTCCAAAGAGCCTCAGGGTTTTGTGGCTGATGCGACCATTAGTACGCCAAATGGCCCACTGGTGGCCAGCGCCAAACATGAAGATATGTATGCTGCTATCAATGAACTGATCGCCAAACTGGAGCGGCAGCTAAACAAAGTCCAGCATAAAGGCGAAGCTCGCCGGGCAGACGCTGGCATCAAAGATGTAAACTTACAGGCTTCGGCGGAATAACAGGAACGGGTGGAGAAACTACCGTATCCTTATGTTGAGTGACAGATTCTCTCCGTTGTCTGAAACGCGCCGTAAGGCGCGTTTTTTATGCAGGCAGCGTCGATACTGCTGAACGGCACGCGGCATTGTTCATCGCTCCTTGTGATTTTGTGTTGACAGGATGAAAAGGCAACAGTTACCTTAAACGGCATTCCCTATAAGGATATAGTCACATGACGCCAAAACTGTTTTTCTTCGTATTCTTCTTTACTCTCCCCAGCGCGGGGGCCGATTTGTCGTGTGAGTAAAAATACGAAGACGAACAAAAAAAGCCTCCTCACCCAGGAGGCTTTTTTATTGGACAGCAAACAGGTACACACCATGACCGATAATCCATTACTGGCGCTGCGCGCGCGTATTACCGCGCTGGATACACAACTACTCGACCTGTTAGCGCAACGGCGAGAACTCGCGCTCGATGTGGCGAGAGCCAAACAGCATTCCCATCGCCCCATTCGCGACAAAGAACGTGAGCGGGATTTACTGTCCCGGTTGGTTGAAGAGGGAAAAAAGCGGCAGCTTGACGGCCATTATATTACCCGTCTGTTCCAGCTGATTATCGAAGACTCCGTTCTGACTCAGCAGGCGCTACTGCAGCAGCACCTGAATGCAGGCGAATCTCACTCTGCCCGCATCGCTTTTCTCGGTCCCAAAGGTTCCTATTCCCATTTAGCTGCACGCCAGTATGCAGCACGCCATTTTGACCAGATCGTTGAATGCGGCAGCCAACGTTTTCAGGACATCGTCAGCCTGGTGGAAACCGGGCAGGCAGATTACGCCGTGCTGCCGATAGAGAACACCAGTTCCGGTTCAATCAACGATGTTTACGACCTGTTGCAACATACCGGGCTATCCATCGTCGGCGAACTGAGCACTCCCATTGACCATTGTGTGTTGGTGGCAGTAGATACACAGTTGGATCAAATCCAGACCGTTTACAGCCACCCACAACCGTTCCAGCAGTGCAGTAATTTTATCAACCGGTTTCCGCACTGGAAAATCGAGTATTGTGAAAGTACGGCGGCTGCCATGGCAAAAGTCGCTGAACTCAATTCCCCACATGCCGCAGCGCTGGGCAGCGAAGCTGGTGGAATGCTTTATCAATTGCAGGTGTTAGAGCATAACCTGGCTAATCAGGTGCAAAACATCACCCGATTCATCGTTCTGGCGCGCAAACCTATTGAGGTCACCGAGCAGGTTCCCGCTAAAACGACCTTGATCATGGCGACGGGACAGCAATCCGGTGCACTGGTGGAAGCCCTGTTGGTGCTACGTGAACATGGTATTGTGATGACAAAACTCGAGTCACGCCCCATAAATGGCAACCCGTGGGAAGAGATGTTTTATATTGATGTGCAGGCGAATCTGCGCAACGACACCACCCGTAAGGCACTACAGGGACTGGCGGCGATTACGCGTTCACTCAAGGTTCTGGGCTGCTATCCCAGTGAAAATGTGGTGCCAGTAGAGCCGTCATAACCGGCGTGAGGCCAAGCACACACTGCGATTTTATCAGCAAAAACCCCACCATCTCAGGATGGTGGGGTTTTATGAAGGCCTATTACTGACTACTGACGGATATCGTTCGCCTGGCGCAACAGTGTGCGACTTTCAGCCATGAATCGCCGGGAATAATCGCCGAACCAATGTTCAACCTTCTCAAAACTGCGGACAAATGCCTCCTTGTCCCCCGCCTCCAGCAACGAAATCGCTTCACCAAAACGCTGGTAGTAGCGTTTGATCAACGCAAGATTATTGCCCGAAGACATGATGATGTCGGCATAGAGTTGCGGGTCTTGTGCAAACAAGCGCCCCACCATCGCCAGTTCAAGGCGGTATATTGGCGAAGAGAGTGCCAGCAATTGTTCCAGTTGCACATTTTCTTCTGCCAGATGAAGCCCATAGGCAAAGGTCGCGAAATGGCGCAACGCCTGAATGAACGCCATGTTCTGGTCATGCTCTACTGCACTGGTGCGATGTAACCGGGCTCCCCATACCTGAATTTGCTCCAGCAACCATTGATAGGCTTCAGGTTGACGCCCATCGCAATACACAACAACCTGTTTAGCCAGGCTACCTGTATCTGGACCAAACATGGGGTGCAGCCCCAGAACCGGACCATGATGTGCCGCCAACATCGCCTGCAGAGGCCCATTTTTAACCGAAGCCAGATCAACCAGAATACAATCATCAGGTAGTCGGGGAAGACGAGCAATAACCTGTTCAGTCACATGGATCGGAACGCTCACAATAACCATGCCAGCATCGGCCAGCAGGGCTTGTGCCTGTGGCCAATCTTCTTGCTCCAGAATACGAACCTGATAGCCAGACAGCGTCAACATTCTGTCAAACAGACGCCCCATCTGCCCACGCCCCCCAACGATCACAATCGGTCGCAGCGACGGAGAAAGTGTTTTAAACCCTTTGTCATTCTCACTGGCATAGGACTCTCGCATCACCCGACGTAGAACATCTTCAATCAAATCAGGAGGAACACCTAACGTTTCGGCTTCTTTACGTCGTGAACTCAGCATTGCTGCTTCCCGATCAGGTGCATAAATTGGCAAACCATAACGACTTTTCACCTCGCCGACTTCCGCCACCAGGCGCAACCGGCGCGACAACAACGCCAATAATGCTTTATCTACCTCATCTATCTGATCACGCAATGCGGTCAGTTCAGCGACCATCTTGTTCTTCTCCTTACTGATTGGCGCTTATCACACCCAGTTCCTTATGAACCGAGCGCAACAATGTTTCTGTGCTTTCCCAACTGATGCAGGCATCAGTCACCGACACACCATAGCGCATGTTCGCTCGCGGTTGCTCAGATGACTGATTACCTTCGTGGATGTGGCTTTCCAACATCAACCCGATGATAGAACGGTTGCCTGACTTGAGCTGTTCAATCACGGATTCCACCACCAGCGGCTGCCGACGGTAATCCTTGTTAGAGTTACCGTGGCTACAATCTATCATCAGCGCCGGATTCAGTCCCGCATCGCGCATCTGTTTTTCACATTCAGCAACGTCTTCTGCACTGTAATTCGGCGTTTTACCGCCGCGCAGGATTACGTGCCCATCCGGGTTACCTTGCGTTTGCAACAGACACACCTGCCCACTCTGGTTGATACCAACAAAACGGTGTGGCATTGAAGCAGCCTTCATCGCATTGATAGCAGTCCCCAGGCTACCATCTGTACCGTTCTTGAACCCGACAGGCATAGACAGACCGGATGCCATTTCACGATGCGTTTGGGATTCGGTGGTTCTGGCGCCGATCGCCGACCAACTAAATAGATCACCCAAATATTGCGGGCTATTGGGATCCAATGCTTCGGTCGCCAGCGGCAACCCCATATTGACCAGTTTCAGCAACAGGTCACGGGCGATATGTAACCCCGCCTCCATATCAAAGGAACCATCCATGTAAGGATCATTGATAAGCCCCTTCCAGCCAACGGTAGTACGAGGTTTTTCAAAATAGACACGCATCACGATATACAGCCGATCGCTCAATTCGGCTGATAAAGATTGCAAACGACGGGCATATTCCAGTGCGGCATCCGTATCATGAATAGAACAAGGACCACACACCACCAGCAGACGCTTATCATTGCCATGAATAATGTCAGCGATGGTTTTACGCGCTTGCGCTATCGCCAGTTGTTCCGGCTCGTTAAGCGGGAATTTGGCTTTCAGCTCGTCAGGCGTGATAAGAATCTGTTCGGCGCTGATATGGATATTATTGAGCGTGTCTTTTTGCATGATGGTGATCCTGTTTATTCCTTTGGTATGAGGGGAGCGGTCGTCATTATCAGTAACAGATCCACACCTTATCATACAGGCCGTAAACACCACAAGCCAAAAGTGTAAAGTTAAAGTTACTAGTGGAAAATCATACATGCATCACGAAGCAGGTAATGCGGGTTAACAGAATACGTTGTCACTAAAACCAACCAAGGATGAAGGAACATACCTGGATTATTTCTTTTTTACCAAAAAATGAAAAAAAACACCGAAAAAACAAAATAATATAAATACATGAAAGGTCAAATACGCTATTTCCACTAACAACGATGAATGAGCGTGTTTGGTTTACTGGACATATTGTCGAAGATTATTGGTTGAAACTGGTCGGCACACACAAATCACAACCGTAAATAATTCTATACACACCGGGTTATTTACGCCATCAACACCCCCCACTCGCTTTTAGCACCATGGCTGAAAGGGACGTTCAGGTGTTCAATCTGACAGCAAAAAGCCGCGATAAGGGCTGCGAATAGCCGTTCTCTATCTGAAATCATTAAAGGAAAAACAGGGAATTGCGTAATATTAGTGGTATTCATCTATCCAGCAGCAAACAGTACGGGTTCAATCATGAGAAACGGTATGGTACTAGCAGGGTTATTGCTTCTTGCCGGCTGTCAGCCCCCTCCATCAACGTCACCGACTAAAAACGGGCATGGCTTCTGGTACGAGGCTGGGTATAACGACGCAAGTAGTGGGTTGATCGTCAAGGATAACGAAACACTGTCAGAATGGTTTGGTAACCCAGATGTTGATCGTCATGCTTATCTGGATGGATATCAGGCCGGTCAGAACGCCTGGTGCAATACCAGTAACGTTGAAACCTGGGGGCGAGCGGGCAAGCCCTTTCCTGCCAGTTGTGACGGGGCCAATGACGTAGAAACGTTAAAAAAAGTCTGGCAGCATGCGGCAGATAGCCTTCCACTCGCCATCGGCTCTGCACACTAACGCAAGCACCTCGCATAACACCTTGTTATAGAAAAAGTTATTCCATCGGAATTATAGCCCCCTTGGGTTACGCCGAGGGGGATCTGGATATACAGCCTGTTTGATGAGCACATCATCAGGCTTTCAGATAAATCGCCTCCCCACAAAAACAAACCATATTTATAATAACGCTTATAAATAATAACCAAACACAATAAAAACCCGCACAAAATGGAAGTAAACACACGTTTACCTTGTCTTGCCATCATTGCTCTGGCTGAACCTCCACCGCATTTATGCACGCAATAAGCTGGCAAACAGGATCTGATTATGAAAAACACGTCGCTATATTCTGGTCAAGGGCAACTGCTGTCACATCAATTACATACAAAGGATGATCTCGACGCGACGCTTAATTCAGTCAAAATCAGGCTACAAGAGGCAGGGGATCTTCCCGGCGCTACAGTAGAAGAGCAAGTCGCGCTCGCCGAAGAGCTATCGACATTCGATTTGGGTTGTTTCTTACTGGCGCACAGGGGATTGAATGCCTACTGGACTCATCATCTGGTCACCTACTCATCCAGCAGCGTAACGCTCCCTTCTCATAGTGATCTGGAACGATTGATCTATGAACGGTTACCGGCCGTACTCGCCACCCGTGAACGGTTTAGCATTTTCCGCCAGCAGTTGCAGTCACGGCTACATGATGGAATGGTTCTGGCCTCGGTCCCTTGTGGGCTGATGGGTGATTTACTGTTGCTGGACTATTCTCACCATCAGAATGTACGGTTAATCGGCGTAGATTTGGATCATCAGGCGCTGGAAGCAGCGGATTCACTAGCGAGACAACAGCATTGTGATAATCACATTACATTGTTGCAGAGTGATGCCTGGTCATTACAACTCCCTGAGCCGGTAGATATTCTCACCAGCAACGGACTCAACGTGTATGAGCAGGATGATGAACGAGTCACCGATCTTTATCGCGCATTCAATCACGCGCTAAAACCTGGCGGTATACTGATCACCAGTTTTCTGACACCGCCCCCGGTGTTGTCGTCGGAATCGCCCTGGAAAGTCACGGAGGAAGAGCAGCGCTTACTTCCCTTACAACATTTGCTGTTCTCACGCATTCTGGAAGCAAAGTGGACGGCATTTCGTACCCACCGTCAGACACAACGCCAGTTGGAAAACGCCGGGTTTCACGACATACGCTTTGTCGATGACCGCATGTCTATATACCCTACCGTTATCGCCCGGAAAATGGAAAGCGCGGCATAGCACAGAGAAAGCACCAAAGAAAAAGGGGTGGCAAATGCCACCCCTTATCGCTTTCGGATGTTGCGAAAGCGGATGCTTAGTTAAGACGCTCTTTGATACGAGCAGACTTACCAGCACGCTCACGCAGGTAGTACAGTTTGGCTTTACGCACAGCACCACGACGTTTAACGGTAATGCTATCCACTACCGGAGAGTGCGTCTGGAATACGCGCTCTACGCCTTCGCCGTTGGAAATCTTGCGAACAGTGAATGCAGAATGCAGACCGCGGTTACGAATTGCGATAACCACGCCCTCGAATGCCTGCAGACGTTTTTTAGAACCTTCAACGACCCATACCTTAACTTCCACGGTGTCACCCGGACGGAATGCAGGTACGTCTTGCTTCATCTGCTCTTGTTCAAGCTGCTTGATAATATTGCTCATAATATGTCTCTTACCCTAGGTAAACTGATATTTGGGTTCGCCCGGCACTGCCGCAACGCCCCCCTAATACTCATTGTTGTTCGGACTGATATTCCCGTTGAAATTCAGTCAACAACGTTGCTTGCTCGTCAGTCAGAGCTAGGCTTTTCAGAAGTTCAGGTCTTCTAAGCCAGGTTCGGCCCAGCGACTGCTTCAAACGCCAGCGGCGTATTTCAGCATGATTGCCCGACAGCAACACCGCCGGTACATCCATACCTTCCAACACTTCAGGACGGGTATAATGGGGACAATCCAGCAATCCATCGGCGAAAGAATCTTCTTGTGCCGATGCCTCATGACCCAGAACACCGGGAATAAACCGGGCGACCGAATCAATCAGCGTCATTGCTGGCAGTTCGCCACCACTGAGAACGTAGTCACCGATTGACCATTCTTCGTCAATTTCGGTTTGAATGACTCGCTCATCAATGCCCTCGTACCTTCCACAAACCAGAATCATCTTCTGGTGTGCGGCGAGTTGACGTACGCCTTGCTGATCCAGTTTGCGACCCTGCGGTGACAGATAAATCACCCGAGCCCCTTCGCCTGCCGCTGCTTTCGCTGCATGGATGGCATCCCGCAAAGGTTGCACCATCATCAACATACCGGGGCCACCGCCATAAGGGCGATCGTCCACAGTACGGTGTCGATCGTAAGTGAAGTCTCGAGGACTCCAGTACTGTACGCTCAGCAGGCCATTTTTAACTGCCCGGCCAGTAACTCCATAATCAGTAATGGCGCGGAACATCTCAGGAAACAGGCTAATCACCCCAATCCACATAGTACCGTTCCACTCATTGACTGCAGACTCTATAGAGTTCAAAAACCAGGATCCCAGTCTACTTCAATACGATGCGTAGACAGGTCAACATGCTTGATAACCTGTTCAGTCAGAAACGGAATCAACCGTTCCTTGACTCCGTAAGCATCTTTCAGGTTGGCTCTCACTACCAAAACGTCATTAGAACCGGTTTCCATCATATCGATGACTTTTCCCAGTTCGTAGCCACCTACGGTGACAACGTCGCAGCCAATAAGATCCTTCCAGTAATAATCCCCCTCATCCAGTTCAGGCAATTGAGCCGAATCCACGACAATTTCACAATTGGTCAGTAAATTCGCTGCCTCCCGATCGTCAATATCTTTAATCTTGATGACCAGGTCCTGATTATGGTGCCGCCAGCTCTCGATCTCGATCGGTTGCCACAGCCCCTTATTCCGGATGAACCAAGGTTGATAATCAAAAATGCTTTCGGTGTCTTCGGTGGATGAAAACACTCTGAGCCAACCTTTAATGCCGTACGTCGACCCCAATTTTCCCAATACGACCGGGTTAACCGGGGCTTTCGGGCTGAGTTGCTTGCTCATTACCACCACCGCAACAGATTATGCTGCTTTTTTCGCGTCTTTGATCAGCGCAGAAACGCGATCAGAAACGGTAGCGCCCTGGCCAACCCAGTGCTCGATACGGTCAAGATCCAGACGCAGAGCTTCTGCTTTACCGGTAGCGATCGGGTTGAAGAAACCTACGCGCTCAATGAAACGACCGTCGCGCGCATTGCGGCTATCGGTCACAACGACTTGATAGAACGGGCGTTTTTTAGCGCCGCCACGTGCCAAACGAATTGTTACCATAACATCCTCTTTAGTTAATAAAACAGCCGGGCCCCATCGAGGAACGGGGCCCAGTGTCATATAAAAAGCCCGAAGATTTTACTCATTTTGGTGCAAAAAGCAATCTAAACCATGCGTTCGCACCATCGGCTTTATCTGTCGGGGTCATACGATCCGACTCAACGGCCCGGAAAGCCCGGCGGCATCATACCTTTCATGCCACGCATCATCTTGGCCAAACCGCCATTCTTCATCTTTTTCATCATGCGCTGCATATCGTCAAACTGTTTCAGCAGACGGTTAACGTCCTGCACCTGCATGCCGGATCCCATTGCAATGCGACGCTTACGCGAGCCTTTAATGATTTCCGGTTTGGCACGCTCTTGTTGCGTCATGGAGTTGATAATAGCCTCCATCCGCACCAGTACCTTGTCATCCATCTGCGATTTTACATTATCTGGAATCTGCCCCATGCCCGGCAGCTTGCTCATCATGCTGGCCATGCCGCCCATGTTGCGCATCTGCTTGAGTTGGTCCAGAAAATCGGTCAGGTCAAAGCCATCACCTTTTTTCAGTTTTTTGGCCAGCTTTTCCGCCTGAGAGCGATCAACCTTGCTTTCTAACTCTTCGATTAACGAGAGTACATCGCCCATCCCCAGAATACGGGAGGCGATACGGTCGGGGTAAAAAGGCTCCAGCGCGTCGGTCTTCTCGCCCACACCTAAGAACTTGATGGGCTTGCCAGTGATATGACGGATAGAAAGCGCTGCACCACCGCGGGCATCACCATCAATCTTGGTCAATATCACCCCAGTCAACGGCAACGCTTCATTGAAGGCTTTGGCGGTATTCGCTGCATCCTGCCCTGTCATCGCGTCAACAACGAACAGCGTTTCTACCGGGTTGATCGACGCGTGCACCTGCTTAATTTCGTCCATCATCGCGTCATCGACATGCAGACGACCGGCGGTATCCACTAGCAGTACATCATAGAACTTCAGTTTGGCATGCTGCAGGGCGCGATTAACGATATCGACGGGTTTTTCATTCGCATCAGAAGGAAAGAAATCAACACCAACGGTCTGTGCCAATGTTTCCAACTGTTTGATAGCTGCCGGGCGATACACGTCCGCCGAAACAACCAGAACTTTCTTCTTCTGCTTTTCACGCAGGAATTTACCCAGTTTAGCGACGCTGGTGGTTTTACCCGCCCCTTGCAGGCCGGCCATTAACACGACAGCCGGTGGTTGAGCCGCCAAATTGAGCGCCTGGTTGACTTCGCCCATGGCGGCCACCAGCTCGTTTTGCACAATTTTGACGAACTCCTGGCCCGGCGTCAGGCTCTTATTGACCTCATGGCCCACCGCCTGCTCTTTGACACGGTTAATGAAATCACGCACCACTGGCAGCGCCACATCCGCTTCCAGCAAGGCCATACGGACTTCACGCAACGTATCCTTGATATTGTCTTCCGTCAGCCGCCCACGGCCGCTGATATTGCGCAGAGTGCGCGATAGTCGATCGGTTAAATTTTCAAACATATCTCATGCTCAATGTGAAACTGGCCGCTACCGCGACGCGAATGGCGGTAAGTATAACACGAAAGCCAGACCAATCTGCGTGCAACGGCACGGATAACTGGTTGGTGGCGGTGTCGACTACGGCTATACTGACCTTTCATTTTACTTAGTTGATAGCGAATAACCCATTGCTATGTCTGTCTTCGCCATTGTAGCTTTAGCGACCTATTTCCTCAGTCTGGGATTGATTATTCCGAGTCTGGTGCGGAAAAACGGAGCCTACCGCCGTCTGGCCGTCGTCTCCGCCACGATCGCCCTGATCTGCCATGCAGTGGCCTTGTATCAGCGTATTTTCAACGTACAGGTTGGGCAAAACCTGAGCCTGCTCAATATGGGCTCACTAATAAGCCTGATTATCTGCACCGTGATGACTATCGTAGCGTCACGTAATCGTGGCTGGTTTTTGTTACCCATCGTCTACACCTTTGCCTTCATCAATCTGGCCTTTGCCAGTTTCATGCCCGGTGAATTTATTACCCATCTCGAAGCACAACCAGGCCTGATGGTACATATCGGTCTGGCGCTGTTTGCGTATGCCACGCTGATGATTGCCGCGTTGTATGCATTACAACTGGCACTGCTGGACTATATGCTGAAAACCAAGAGGCTGGGGTTTACCGCTGATATGCCACCGTTGCTGGGTATCGAACGAAAAATGTTCCACATTACCCAGATCGGTGTCATTCTGCTGACGCTCACGTTGTGTACCGGGCTTATCTACATGAATGATCTGCTCAGCAATAAAGAGAACCTGCATAAGGCGCTGTTCTCCTTGCTGGCATGGTTTGTCTATATTCTGCTGCTTTGGGGTCACTACCACGAAGGTTGGCGCGGACGCCGGGTTGTGTGGTTCAATCTTATTGGCGCATTACTCCTGACGCTTTCCTACTTTGGCAGCCGGGTCATCCAGAACTTTCTGGCGCACTGACGCTTGTGACCTACCGAAAACGGTGGGCGTAATGAGGCATAAAAAAAGAGAGCAATGCTCTCTTTTTTTACAACACGAGTTTACAACGCGAAGGATTCACATAGATCAGATATGCAACTCGGCCAGCTTGTCTTTCGGCAGCGCCAGATCGTCGTTCTTATTGACGATAACCCCCTGATCCAAAATATGACGCGCAATATCCTGTGCCTCGGTCAGAGAATGCATCTCATAGGTACCGCATTGATATTCGTTCAACTCAGGGATCTTACGTTGATCTGTAACCTTGAGCACATCCGCCATCGCCGCTTTCCAGGCATCAGCCACACGCTGCTCTTGCGGCGTACCAATCAGGCTCATGTAGAAACCGGTGCGACATCCCATTGGAGAGATATCGATAATTTCCACACCATCACCGTTCAGATGATCACGCATAAATCCAGCGAACAGGTGCTCCAGAGTATGGATACCGCGCTCCGGCATGATCTCATGGTTCGGGCGACAGAAACGTAAATCAAACACGGTAATCGTATCACCATGAGGGGTTGTCATGGTTTTAGCTACCCGAACGGCAGGTGCAGCCATACGAGTATGATCGACAGTAAAACTATCCAGTAATGGCATGTTGCCACCTCCTCATGAAAAATTTATTTCTCGTTTCCAGGAAACTTTTCTTACCGATACCAGTCATAGTATATGAAAGACGCGCATTTATTATCATCATCCCTATTATCAGAGATGTTTCTTTGGCCACCCGATGACAATCGGGTGGCGTTTTCTTTTCCAGACCTTACTGACCGGCCAGATAAGCGTCAAAGCTTAGCGTATCTTCCGACTCCAGTTGACGCTGATGCTGCCATGAGCGCTCACACTCTGAGGCAAACTGGGTTTCAGACAAAATTTCCAGCGGCTCTTGCAATAATTGCTCACGGTATTGAGCGGACAGTTGAAGGCCCACACCACCGCTCCCTTGCTCCAGCATCATCGCCAATATCCGCGCGGAGAAGGTCTTATCGGGATCATCGAATCCTTCCACCAGTTGGTCGCAGACCTGTCGATAGTACGGCTTAGACTGACCTTGATCCAACAGTTCCGCCACACGACGTAAATCAGCAAACAACGCACGCCCAACCTCAGCGATAGGTTGACGGGCCGTGTCACATCCCATCCCGATTGTTTGGCCCGGCTTACGCCCTTCCAGGATAACCTGATTCCAGTTTTTGCGTGTACAGAGCAATTCAGCCTCGCTCATTTCCGGCGCATCCGCCAGCGCGCACCAGATCAGGAACAGATCAAGGAACCGAACCTGCTCTTCGCTGACACCTGTCGCCGAGAACGGGTTGATGTCCAACGAACGCACTTCAATATACTCAATACCGCCACGCAGCAACGCGTCGGAAGGTGACTCTCCCGGACGGGTGACACGCTTGGGACGAATCGGGGCGTACAATTCATTTTCAATCTGCAATACGTTGGTATTCAGTTGCAGATAACGCCCCTCGTTCTTAAGACCAATATTGGCGTACTCTTGCGAAGGCGTTCGGATAGCTTTTTTCAGTGCCGATACATAGCCTTCGAGACTATTAAAGGTAATACCGAGATTGCTCTGCGACTTATTGGTATACCCCAGGTCGCTCAATCGCAATGATGTCGCATAAGGCAGATAGAGCATGCCTTTTGAACGCTCAAACGGCAGATGGGTTTCTTTCCCTTGCAGGAAAGAGGAACAAATAGCCGGAGAGGCCCCAAACAGATAGGGAATGACCCAACCAAAACGGTAGTAATTACGGATCAGTTGGAAATACCCGGCAGAAATCGCTTCCTTACCGCTGTCGACATCGGTAATCCCTTCACGGGCCTGCCAGAATGCTAATGGCAGCGAAAAGTTATAGTGCACACCGGAAATGGTCTGCATTAACGCGCCATAGCGATTCTTTAACCCTTCACGATACAGGGTTTTGAAGCGACCAATATTCGATGACCCGTATTGTGCCAGTTCAATGTCCTGCCCTGCCTCAATAAAGCAAGGCATGCTCAACGGCCACATACGCTCATCGCCCAGATGACGGGCAACATACCGATGGATATCACGCAAAAAGGCCAGAAGGTGATCAATATCCTTGTCAACCGGCGTTATGAACTCCAGCAGCGCCTCGGCAAAATCCGTCGTAATCCAGGGGTGAGTCAGCGCCGCCCCGAGTTTCTCTGGATGCCCTGTCGTCGCAAGATGCCCATTTGCCATCACACGCAATGTTTCACGCTCAATACCACGCTGGATCCCTATTACCGACTGAGGATGTTTTTCCAGCCAGGACAGCGCTTTTGATACGTCCGGGATCAAATCGACCTCCCGCTATGAAGATGTAGTTGTGTTAATAAGAATAATGGATGGTATATGGGGGCAACAATCATGATTACAACTCACCCGGCTCCCATCGTCCATTGCAGCGTCACACCAGCGATTATCAGGTAGCGCAACGTTTTTCCGATAAAAATACACATGACTGAGCCCACCCAGGGCATCCTCAGCCAGCCTGCCAGTACACACAATATATCGCCGACTATCGGCACCCAGCTAAATAATAATGCTGCCGTACCATAACGCTGCAGCCAACGACGCGCGGTCTCCAGCCCTTTTTGCGGTTTAAGCTCAGGAGCCAGACGCCCGATAATAATATTGGTGATACCACCGAGCGTATTACCGATAGAAGCAACCAGAATGAGCCATAACGGGCTAGCACTGTGGGTCGATAACAGTGAGATCAATACAACTTCTGAGCTGCCCGGCAACAGCGTTGCACTCAGAAAGCTACTCCAGAACAGGGAAAAGACTGCACAGAACTCACTCACAACGTTCTTACGTCAACGACCGCCATGCCAGCGCTGATTGCTGCCTGTACGCCAAAATCAGCATCCTCAAACACAACACAATGCGCAGGAGCAACCTGAATCAATGCCGCACACCGCAAAAACGTATCCGGAAAAGGCTTGTGTCGTTGCACATCGTCGGCCCCTACCAGCGCAGTAAAATAATCACGCAATCCCAGGTGGCGTAATAAACGCTCAGCCAGACCATGCGTACTGCCGGTCCCCACCGCCATCGGACGGCGGCCATGATATGCCTTGACAACCTCAATAAGTGGTAACGGTTGCACGGTATCCATCAGTATGGTTTCAGTCAGAGATGCCTTTTCCGCTGCCAGGACATGCGGATCAAGGTCTGATTGATGATGATGGAGAATAACCTCAGCAATACGCCAGGTCGGTGCCCCATTCAGTGCCGTCATCGCATCGTCGTCATAGCTCATACCATACTTCGCCAACACCTGTTGCCATGCGCGGCTATGGGTGGACTCTGTATCAAGGATGGTGCCATCCATGTCGAATATGAGGCCCTGATAGCGATCGTACATCATGATTCCGTACCTATCGAAAAGAGAGAACTACTTTAACGCAAAGTAAAAATATTGTCGCTTACTCAATAACCCCATTAAAAACAGTGAAATGGCTATGGCCAAGGGCATAAAGCCACATGCGTTTGATACGCGATATAAAAGAAGCAACGTCAGGGAGAAGAAAGAAGGTAAATCAAGAGATGGTGCATCCGGGAGGATTCGAACCTCCGACCGCTCGGTTCGTAGCCGAGTACTCTATCCAGCTGAGCTACGGATGCATTTCGGAAACTAATCAGATTCTACATTTTACAACAAGAGGAAACAGCATCAGGAGAATGGTGCATCCGGGAGGATTCGAACCTCCGACCGCTCGGTTCGTAGCCGAGTACTCTATCCAGCTGAGCTACGGATGCATTTCAAGACTTACTGAAAACTTCTCTTAAATTGTATTGCTGACAACGCTGTTGTCATAACGCATCCATTAAATGGTGCATCCGGGAGGATTCGAACCTCCGACCGCTCGGTTCGTAGCCGAGTACTCTATCCAGCTGAGCTACGGATGCAATTTAATGGCGGTGAGGGAGGGATTCGAACCCTCGATGCAGCTTTTGACCGCATACTCCCTTAGCAGGGGAGCGCCTTCAGCCTCTCGGCCACCTCACCGTACCGACACATAACCGCTGAATTTCGTTTTCATTCAGCGCTCACCTGTCTGCGTGGCGCACATATTACTTTCCCGGTCTTATAAGTCAAACAATTTTTCCGATATCAGTTCCGTTTGAACACTTCGCACCCAACAAGAACAGATTAACAACAAAAAGCATGCTTTATCGCCAATAAAACAACCAGTTATTCCGATTCAGAAAAGCAAATACCGAATAGCCATTTATTGACGGAAATAAGGAAACACAGGGAGCAGAACGAAAAACATTCGAACAACAACAGCGCCTCGTCAACACGAGACGCTATTCAATCAGTAGGAGGTAGGCTGAGATTTCTCTGCCTGAATACGCTGGTAGATCTCTTCACGGTGTACAGACACTTCTTTCGGCGCATTAACACCGATACGAACCTGATTGCCCTTTACTCCTAGTACGGTAACCGTAACCTCATCGCCGATCATGAGGGTTTCGCCAACTCGACGAGTTAAAATAAGCATTCTTTGCTCCTTGAAAGATTATAAAGAGTCAGGTCTCTCCGTTCTCCCGTCATTATCCATCATGGTTGGGGAAGACGTAAACCTGGATGACGAAAATGTCTCATCATCGCACTCATTGTTTGTTACTAGTGTTCAGTTTAGTCGATATAAGACAGCTTGCGCTTTTTGTTATCACAACCAAAACTGGCCTCACAGGCCGTCTCTGGACCCCCACAGACGACCTGTTTATCAGTCTTGTTTACGGCCATCCTTACCGCAAGCCAAAAACGCCAAAACCACTCAAAGTCATGGCGTTTTTGCCGGGATAACACGTATTTAGTATTTATAGCTTATCAACCACCCAGGCTTCAACGCTGGTCAACGCTGATGGCAACGCATCCACATCACTACCACCTGCCTGGGCCATATCCGGACGACCACCGCCCTTACCGCCGACCTGATTTGCCACAAAGCCAATCAACTCACCCGCTTTGACACGGTTAGTCAATTCTTTGGTCACACCCGCGATCAGGCTGACTTTACCATCCGCGACTGTCGACAGCACGATCACTGCAGAACCCAGTTGATTCTTCAGATCATCTACCATAGTCCGTAGCAACTTAGGCTCAACGTTGTTCAATTGCGTGACAAGTAACTTCACACCGTTGATCTCTTTCGCCTTACTGGACAGTGAAGAACTCTCCTGAGCGGCCTGCTGTTCCTTCAACTGCTGCAACTCTTTTTCCAGCCCGCGGTTACGCTCCAGCAATGAACGCACTTTGTCAGCCAGAGTGTTGCTATCCCCCTTCACCAACTGCGTGACCTCATGCAACACATCACTCTGCTCATGTAGGGCAACTATTGCATTTTCACCGGTAACGGCTTCAATGCGGCGGATACCTGCCGCGGTACCCGATTCAGAGACAATTCGGAACAAACCGATATCACCAGTACGACGAGCGTGTGTACCACCGCACAATTCAATGGAAAAATCGCCCATCGACAGCACGCGGACATGCTCATCATATTTCTCACCAAACAGCGCCATCGCACCTTTCGCTCTGGCAGCATCCAACGCCATCACATCCGTATCAATCGACAGATTGCGACGGATCTGGGTATTGACGATGTCTTCTACCTGACGGATCTGCTCAGGTTTCATCGCTTCAGGATGAGAGAAGTCAAAGCGCAGGTAGTTGTCATTGACCAGCGAACCTTTCTGCGCGACATGCTCACCCAAGACCTGGCGCAAAGCCGCATGCAGCAAGTGAGTCGCCGAGTGGTTCAGACGAATGCGGTCACGGCGAACATGATCCACCACCGCATTCACCTTGTCGTTGACCCGCAAGACACCTTGGGCCAACGAACCAATGTGCCCGATTGCCTGGCCGTACTTCTGTGCGTCGGCGACGGAGAAACAGGCAGCAGCGGATACCAGCTCACCCTGATCCCCCACCTGACCGCCAGACTCACCGTAGAATGGCGTTTCGCTCAGAATCACAACCGCATCGTCACCCGCCTGAATTTCCTGCACGGATTCACCCTGACGGTAGATAGCGACGACTGTCGACTGCTGCTCGGTACGTTCATAGCCACAAAACGAGGTAGATGCATCCACACGGATCAGGCTGTTATAATCAGCACCAAAGCCGCTGGCATCACGCGCTCGTTGGCGTTGCGCTTCCATGGCACGTTCAAACCCAGCTTCGTCTACTTTCAGATTGCGCTCGCGGCACACATCCGCCGTCAAATCAACCGGGAAACCATAGGTGTCATAAAGACGGAACGCCGCTTCACCGCTCAGCGTATCGCCTTTAAGCTGCTTGATTTCTTCATCCAGCAGTAACAAACCACGTTCCAGCGTACGGGCAAACTGTTCTTCTTCATTCTTCAGCGCCTGTTCAACCAGGCTCTGTTGACGTTTAAGCTCTTCGCCTGCCGCCCCCATCACCTCAATCAAGGTACCTACCAGCTTGTAGAAGAATGTTTCTTTCGCTCCCAGCATATTCCCGTGGCGGATCGCACGGCGAATAATGCGGCGCAACACATAACCGCGGTTTTCATTCGATGGCATCACGCCATCGGCAATCAAAAATGCACAGGAACGAATATGGTCGGCAATAACGCGCAGCGATTTATTGTTCAGATCGTCGGTTCCCACTACCCGGGCCGCTTCGGCGATCAACGTTTTGAATAAATCGATATCGTAGTTGGAATTCACATGTTGCAGAACAGCGGAAATACGCTCCAGCCCCATGCCGGTATCTACCGATGGTTTCGGCAGCGGCAACATCGTACCGTCCGCCTGTCGGTTGAACTGCATGAATACCAGGTTCCAGATTTCGATGTAACGATCGCCATCTTCTTCAGGACTTCCCGGCGGTCCCCCCCAGATATGATCGCCATGATCGTAGAAAATTTCAGAGCACGGGCCGCAAGGACCGGTATCACCCATTTGCCAGAAGTTATCTGATGCGTACGGCGCACCTTTATTATCACCGATGCGGATAATACGCTCACGCGGTACACCTACCTCGTTAGCCCAAATGTCATAGGCTTCATCATCGGAGGCATAGACCGTAACCCACAGTTTTTCCTTGGGCAAGCCAAACCATTGAGAACTGGTCAACAGCTCCCAAGCATAAGTAATGGCGTCGCGTTTGAAATAGTCGCCGAAGCTAAAGTTACCCAGCATTTCGAAGAACGTGTGATGACGCGCCGTATAGCCCACGTTCTCTAAATCGTTATGTTTACCACCAGCACGGACACAACGCTGAGACGTCGTGGCTCGTACATAGTTGCGTTTGTCCAACCCAAGGAAAACATCCTTGAACTGGTTCATCCCGGCATTGGTAAACAACAGTGTGGGATCATTGTTCGGCACCAGCGAACTGCTGGCGACAATCTGATGTCCTTTACTATGGAAAAAGTCGAGAAACGCTTGACGGATCTCAGCGGTGCTCTTGCTCATAATTGTCCTGAAATCAAGCTAAAAGAACAGTCGCGGGCAAGGTGGGTGCAACATACTGACGTGACCGAGCCAAACGCGAACAAAAAGTGGGAATAAGATAAATTTTCTTAGGGGGGAAGTAAAATCCCGTATGCGTTCAATCGGAAAAATTCATATATATCGACTGAATTTCATCGTGGGAAAAGCCGCGATACAGCAAATAACGTTGAACTTTAGCTCGTTCCTGCCAACTCGTTGGTAATGGTGAGCCAAATTTACGGTTAGCGACTGCTTGAGCTTGTAAATACCAGTCAATGTCGCAGGACTGCAGCGCTACACGCTGGATGGATTTGTCGATGCCCCGTTGACTGAGCTCGGCGCAGATACGCTGGGTACCGTATCCCTTACGGCTGCGGCTGCTGATATAACGCTGTGCATAGCGCTCATCATCCAACCAGCCTTGCTGCCGACAGCTAACGACTGCCTGTTCGACTTGGGTATCGAATTCAGAAAGTACAGCGCAACGTTCTGTACTCTCGCATTCAAGATTCTCGCATTCAAGATTGGATTGTAAATACGCCGCAATCTTGCGGCGTAATTCCATTTCACTGTGATCTCGTACAGCCAACACATTCATTGCATAGCGAAGTACGTTAGGCATTACCGGTTATCCTGAGAGCATGCTGCCTGCGTAACGACGCCCATTAAAAGTCGTCGTTCAGTTCGCCAGCGGCTTCCTCATTGTACTCGGCACTTTCACTACTGCTGACACCACCTGATACTACTTCGTTACCTTTATGCAGCAACAATTCGCGCAGCTTCTTGTCGAGTTCGGCAGAGATGGCCGGATTCTCTTTCAGGAAATTACAGGCATTCGCCTTACCCTGACCAATTTTGTCACCATTGTAGCTGTACCAGGCACCGGCTTTTTCAATCAGCTTGGACTTCACGCCAAGGTCAACCAACTCACCGAAGGTATTAATCCCTTCGCCATACAGAATCTGGAATTCAGCCTGTTTGAAGGGTGCCGCAACCTTATTCTTCACAACTTTAACGCGGGTTTCACTCCCAACAACTTCTTCACCTTCTTTGATAGAGCCGATACGGCGAATATCCAGACGGACAGAAGCATAGAATTTCAGCGCATTACCACCAGTCGTGGTTTCGGGGTTACCGAACATCACACCAATCTTCATACGGATCTGGTTGATAAAGATCAGCAGTGTATTGGATTGCTTCAGGTTACCGGCCAGCTTACGCATAGCCTGACTCATCATACGAGCCGCCAGCCCCATGTGAGAATCACCGATTTCCCCTTCAATTTCTGCTTTCGGCGTCAGCGCAGCAACGGAGTCCACGATAATGACATCAACGGCACCAGAACGCGCCAGCGCATCACAAATCTCCAGTGCCTGCTCGCCGGTATCCGGCTGGGAACAAAGCAGATTATCGATATCAACACCCAACTTTTTAGCGTAGATCGGATCCAGCGCATGTTCGGCATCGATGAACGCACAGGTTTTACCTTCACGCTGCGCGGCGGCAATCACCTGCAGTGTCAGGGTCGTTTTACCAGAGGACTCCGGACCGTAAATCTCAACAATACGGCCCATTGGCAAACCACCAACACCCAGTGCGATATCAAGCGACAAGGAACCTGTGGAGATCGTTTCAACATCCATTGAGCGATCCTCGCCCAAACGCATGATAGAACCTTTACCGAATTGTTTTTCGATCTGACCCAGCGCTGCCGCCAGTGCCTTTTGTTTGTTCTCATCAATAGCCATTTTTACTCCTGTCGCGCAGCCTCTGCCGCTGCTTCTACGCTGTTGCTTATTCATGATTCACCGAACCGATGGACGCATTATACTGTATACTCATACAGCATCAAGCCTATTTTATAAAAATCTCTCCAGCAGCGTTTGCAGAGCAAAAGCCACGGCCTGCAACCGAACCTCGTGACGATCGCCGTCAAACTGCATCCGCTGAGTGATGATATTGCCGGCTTTATCGCTAAAACCGAACCATACGGTTCCTACTGGTTTATCTGGCGTCCCGCCGTCAGGGCCTGCTATACCGCTGACGGATACCGCAAAATCGGCTTCAGAACGGCTCTGCGCCCCACGGGCCATTTCCGTCACCACCTCACGGCTTACTGCGCCACATTGTGCCAGCGTATTTTCCTGTACGCCGATGAGCGACTGCTTGGCCTGATTGCTGTAAGTCACAAAGCCATAGTCAAACCATGCAGAACTGCCAGCCACATCCGTGATCGCTTTCGCCAGCCACCCACCGGTACAGGACTCAGCGCAGGTTATCTTCGCCTGACGCGCTTTCAGTCGCTCTCCGAGCTGCGCGCTCAGTTGCAATACATCTTTTTCTGTCATCACGGTATCCCGTTTTATCCATCGCGGCCCAATAGTAAGGGGCCCCTTCTTTTTCAGGGTAGCATTTTTCCTTTGAAAACCTTTTTACATAACAGGAATGCGAAGCCGCGCGCAACATCGTACGGCAGAGTGTCGTAGTATTGTCACTGTCTCGGTATATGCTCCACATACAATAATAACGTCGATAGCGTTTTATGACATGCATGCCCCGCCTCGGGGCTTTTTTATTGGTGTGGCAGGGCATTAGAAGCCATTCGAAAACGGTGCCGCAGTGACCGTGTCGAACTGCACGGATAAGCGCATTAGCAACACCGATATCTGGCCTAAAATAATGCAGGCCTGTCAGCTGACAGGCCTGGTGGGAATAGCATCCCGGAAGGTATCAACACCCTTGCTACGCAACACCGTGGGCTACATGGCGGATTAACGCATCAAGCGAGCAGACTACGTTATGCTATTACTGCTGCCTTGCCGGTTGCAGGAACATCGCTGACTCCAGTTCATTTCTGATGGTCTTTATACCAGAAATAGGACTTGCGACATGGCGACAATGCGGCTGGCAATCAATAATAGATACCTTATTCATTCTTGTTTTTTCATCCCTGGCGGGTATTTAGCGCGATACACTCACTCTACCTTTCCCCTTTCTTTTTTTGCATTTTTCACATGCAGCACATATTAAAGAACGAACTTACTCTCTCACCCATTTTATTTATCGGAAGAAAAAACGCCAACATGATACTGACAAAAAAATATTTTTAATTTCCATCATGACTATTCCCTGATAAATCATATTTACGTAAAGAAGCATTAATAACGGATAAAAAAAGCCCACCATAAAGGTGGGCAAAGCTATTGGGTTTTTCAACAGCAAGGATTTCGTAGTACTGGCACGACAGTTATCCATCCACTGTCTGTTAATAAATCTACCTGACTATTCTTAAAATAACCTTAGTTTCGCCTCGAAATCAGCAAAAATTAATAAAAAAACCAAAAATACAACTCGCTGTTTTTGAAGCAAAAAAAAGCCCACCGCGAGGGTGGGCAAATGACACTATTCTCTGGCATGAAGCATCCTGAAGACACAGGTTGGCGGTTTTCCTCCGCCTGAAAGCTATCCTAGGGTATTAAGATTAAGCCAACATTAGGAAAACAAAAAAAACATAATTTTTTAAAGATTAATTTCCACACCCATTATTCCCCTCTCTCTCAACAATGGGGGAAAAATACATATACAGAAAAACCCCTGTTATTTTTCAGCAATCAATGCAACAAAGTATATCCGAGACCGCTCAGCTACAGTGAGGAAGAAAATGAATACACACGGCAACCATATCTGCTGACTGAGGTATGAGTAACATAAAAAAAGCCCACCTGACGGTGGGCAGAGAGGCTATATTATTATGGATAAACCCTGGTGTTTTGGCGCGGAGAAGTCTTTAACTGAAAACAAAATTACACTAAGGAGATTAAATCAACCTTAACAATAAAAATAAAAACCATTTTTTCTGTGACGCTGACAACATCTATACCCAAAATAATTCGAGTTGCAGGGAAATACGCCCCCCGAATTATAACGGGCGTAAATATTAAAAATAAAAACACGCAGCTAATAATTCTTACCGTTATTATCAGAAAACAAAAAGCCCATCAGGTGATGGGCTAAATGAGAATGAACATCGAAAATAAAATTCTTACTTTACTAACATGGCACAGCAGTCAATTAACACTAATTGAAGTGTAACAGATAGCGGCAAACCTGCCCAAAAATCGACCACTATTCTTCATATTTTGTGAGTGCACGCATTCTCTTTGGCTCTCTGCAAGACATCGAACTCTGTATCAGAACTACGCGGCTAAGCGACCGAACCAGTCACAGTCGAGTACCGAGATAGCCACATCGCAAAAGCAGACTTTTATTTTACCGAATTTGCAGGTTCACCCAGCCATCACGTACACTCGCCAAAAGAAATAATGCACCGTATTCTACAGCCCGCGTTGGCCGCAATGTCACTACCGGTGTCGACATAATAATTGCGGGACATTGCCTGTTCCGGGCGGCATTGAAGGGAGAAGACACTATGCCATCAAAATTCTCACGCAGACCAGGCATGCTGGACAGCCATGCCGATCAGCTCAGCAGTTCGCTGATTATTCGCCAATCGGCTGATGTGCTGTTTGATTTGTGGCGCAACCCCGAAACACTTCCGGTCTTGATGAACCATGTCGCTCACATCGACATCATTAATCACACGGACTCGCTGTGGCGAATGAAAGCCCCGTTCGGCCAATATATCGAATGGCGGGCTCGTATTGAGGATGAACAGCCCGGTCAGTTTATCTACTGGCGTTCACTCCCTGGAGCCAAAATCCCCAATGAAGGGTGCCTTGTCTTTCGCCCTATCCCAAACAGCGAGAATACTGAAGTTACCCTCAGCATCCGGTTTGACCCACCTGGCGGCTTTCTGGGAAGAGCACTCAGTCAGGTATTCCAGCTTTTGCCTAAAGAGATGCTGCACAAAACCTTACTACGCTTTAAGCAGATGGCAGAGCACCCAGACACCACCACCTCTTCTGACCAGAACGCATAAAAAAACGGGCGGCAGGGAATCCCCAGCCGCCCGTCATTTTTATACCCACGACATCATTTCTTGTTGGGCATCATTCTCAAAAGCGTATTGTCACGCACCACATAGTGATGATACAGGGCGGCAACGGCATGGAGCCCCACCAGGAAATACCCCGCATTAGCAATCAGTTCATGAATGCTCAGCAATGTGTGCTTGATATCATCATTCGGATCGGTCGCAAACGGCATCGCAATACCGAATATCGACCAGGCATCACCGCGATAGTACATCCCCAGTACGCCTAATACCGGCAACGCCAGAAACATCAGATATAAAAAGCCATGCACCGCATGGGAAGCAATCACCATCAGGCGATCAGGTTGCGGCGTGATAGGTGGTGTAGCATGAAGGAAACGCTGCACTACACGCAGGATCATCAACACCCAAACGGATACACCGCAACTGTAATGGATCGTCGACATTAGCGCCCTTGCGCTACTTCCGCGCGGAGCAAAACCCCGCAGCTCCATCGCCGCATAGGTCGCCACCACCAGCAGAAACGCCAGCCAGTGCAACAGAATCTGAGATGAATGATACTTGGTCTTCATGGAATTCCTTCTCTGTATTGAGCATACAATCAGTGTGTGTACATAGGACGTATACAGCCTAGCTTCACTCTATTAAGCCAACATTAGTTTTTCGCTCACTGTAGCAAGACTTTTTGATAAACCCAAAAATCTTATGGGCAAAAAAAATCCCGCCTTAATGGAAGGCGGGAAAAAACTACTACTCTCTGACAGGGATGAATAACACAACATCAACAAGGGTTGAGACAAACATTACCAGTTGCAGTGTATAGAACTGTCATCGGTCAGTAAGGTTGATTGGCAGGATGTAAGTCGAATTTGGCGTGGATATCATCATTTTACCGGGTATATCGGAGAAGGACGCAGACGTCGTGTAGGGGATAGATGAAAAACGGCCGACGCTCGCCGACCGCACGTCTGACTAGCGGGTATTGATTAGCGCCGACTGTCTACCAACATTCTCACCGCCAGCGCCGCCAGTACCGTTCCCATCAGCCAGCGTTGCACTCGTTGCCACAACGGGCGCTCAGCCAGAAACGCGGCGATATACCCCGCGACCATCACCAGCGAGGCATTAACCGTCATGCTGATGAGTATCTGGGTGATGCCGAGCGTTAACGACTGTCCCAGTACATTGCCTTGCTCCGGGCGGATGAACTGCGGTAGAAGGGACAGATAAAGCACGGCAGCTTTGGGATTAAGCAGGTTGGTGACCAGCCCCATCACGAACAAGCGCCGATTACTGTCAGGTTTAAGTTGTCTCAACTGGAAAGGCAATGCGCCACCCCGTACAGCCTGCCAGGCCAGCCATAGCAAATAGAGTGCGCCAGCAATTCGCAGCGCATCGTAAGCTAATGGCACCGCCATGACTATCGCCGTAATACCGAGTGCCGCTGCGGTCATATAGAACAAAAAACCCAATGCCACGCCAGATAACGATACCAGACCAGCCCGACGCCCCTGACACACGGTGCGAGAAAGCAGATAAATCATATTAGGGCCTGGCGTCAACACCAACCCCAGCGCAATAGCAGCAAACGGTAACCATTGGGACACACTCACCATGACTCACCTCAATCACACAGCCTGTCAGATAAAACGATTATTTACGTCCCAAACCTGCCTGAACCCACGTCAGTGCAGACTAACGTCCGATCCGCTCTGCCAGTACACCGCCGCCACGATCACTCCTCCGGTGGATAACGGTAATCCCACCGGAAAAAGCCGTGATCCTGAAATGAACCAGATAGTAACGACTGCTTTCGTGTTTTGACATAATTTGGCGGCGGACAGGTGACATTGCACATCCAATATCCCGGAAACCACGCCTCCATACCGGGCAGTCGCGCCATCTCCGTGTCGAACGGATTCAATTCCGGCAACGAGTAGTAAACAAACTCGCCAATAGAGTGCTCAATCCATTCTTCAGCACTCCCCATTTCCGATAACGGGTTAGGGTGCAATGGCGAGTGAGCCAAATCGACAAACTCTCTGACGTGATTCATCGACCAGCCACAAAACTCCAACGCGCGAGGTCGCTCCGCCATTTCGTACAGGCGGTCGACCGAGACTATCGGTAGCGGGTCTGGCTGCTCAGGGAAAAATTCATTGTGCTTTTGCAGGCATAACAATAGGTAGGACGCCACCAGCGCCCCCAGCTCATGGATAACCAGCGCCGGATGCTCCCCCGCCCCGCCGCCAATAATCAAATTGTCGGGTGTACATGAAAAATCATCCTCACCCCAAGGCGAATCCGCCACCTCTTCTAGCGGATGGTAGATTGGCAACCCGTTCAGGAAACCAACCAGTTCGTGTTTGATGGTATCGATGTAGCTCATGGTTACCGGCTTTTAAACAGTCATCAAGACAGATATCAGCGGGCACGGCCCGGGTGATGCTCTTCGCAGAGTACACTGTGTTTATCGCCTTCTCCACACCAATCTTTACCACCCCAAAGGTGACCTGCGCCGATACCCCCACACAGAAACATCAGAATAAAAAATCGAAAAAAAGCAAAAATCAGGATGCAAACCAATGCGGTTAGATTAAAAGCAAAAAAGTTAATCCATTAAAATGATAGTTGTCGATATTTACTATAAGTTTTCATTCCAATTGCCACGCGCTAGCCTGCCTGTCATGGCTGTATTTTTATTCACAACACAGGAAAAGACCCATGAAACAGAAAGTCGCATTGGTCACTGGCGCGGGCCAGGGAATTGGCCGGGCCATCGCTATCCGTCTGGCAAAAGATGGTTTTGCCGTAGCGGTCGTGGATTACAACGGCGATACCGCAGGCCAGGTAGCGCATGAAATCAAGCAACTCGGCGGCAACGCTATGGCACTCACCGCGGATGTCTCAGACCGTGACCAGGTATTTAATGCGGTTCGCACCGCACACAAACAATGGGGTGGTTTTCACGTTATCGTCAATAACGCCGGTATCGCTCCTACCACGCTGATTGAAGACATCACGCCGGAAATCGTTGATAAGGTTTACAACATCAATGTGAAAGGCGTCATCTGGGGAATACAGGCTGCGGTAGAAGCCTTCAAAGCCCAGGGACAGGGAGGCAAAATCATCAATGCTGCCTCTCAGGCAGGCCATGTCGGTAATCCGGAGTTGGCGGTTTACAGTTCCAGTAAATTCGCCGTACGCGGTCTGACCCAGACCGCCGCCCGCGATTTAGCGCCGCTCGGCATTACCGTTAACGCGTATTGCCCAGGTATCGTCAAAACACCCATGTGGGCTGAGATTGACCGCCAAATTTCCGAAGCAGCAGGTAAGCCACTCGGTTACGGTACGGCAGAGTTCGCCAAACGCATCACGCTGGGCCGTTTGTCTGAACCGGAAGACGTGGCCGCCTGTGTTTCCTATCTCGCTGGCCCTGATTCTGACTATATGACAGGTCAGGCGCTGTTGATTGATGGTGGTATGGTCTTCAACTGATTGACTCAGCGCCACTGCGCCTCGTCACACGGCGAGGCGTGTTCTTCTCATCACCACTATCCGCGTTCTCCCACAGAGCCCCCAAACGCACAGAGCACGTTTCTTGCTATCTCCTGACGCTATCTGTATTCCTGATCCTGTCTGTGGTCGCTTTCACTCTTTTCACAAATCCCTACTCAGGGCATACCTATTAATTCGATAGAAACAACTACCATTATCCGTTTTGTCAAAAAAGGTAAAGTAGCCAGGTAGCCGCGGGTTATTCACATGCCACGGCAACAACGGCGGTTATTCACACCGTCAGCCATGAGTACAACCCCATTTCTTACCCGTCATGACGACAGGTCAGGAACAGGGAAAACAGATAAACCGCAATCACCAACAGGGCATGAGTCTTATCGTTGCCTCTGATGGAGAACTTTCTCTGCTGATAGCTTAAAGCAGTGCAATGGAATCACAGCAATAACCAAACCCTATTGTTGATAATAATCATACGGAAAATGAGGAAAGTTATGAGCAATCATGCCGCCATACATCGTATTCCCGGCTGGAAAACACCACTGGCCATCATCTCTTCACTGTTGATAGCCTACCCGGCGCTGTCAGCCACGCTGACGCGTGATAACGGCGCACCGGTGGGTGATAACCAAAACTCGCAAACTGCCGGCCCCAATGGCCCGGTTTTATTGCAGGATGTTCAGTTACTGCAAAAGCTACAGCGCTTTGACCGTGAACGCATTCCAGAACGCGTTGTGCACGCCCGCGGTACCGGTGCACACGGCACATTTACCGCCACCGAAGACATTTCGGACCTGACCATCGCCGAGGTATTCAAAAAAGGCAGTCAAACGCCGGTATTTGTACGCTTTTCAAGCGTCGTACACGGTAACCACTCCCCAGAAACCTTGCGAGATCCACGCGGTTTCGCTACCAAGTTCTATACCACGCAAGGCAACTGGGATCTGGTAGGCAACAACTTCCCCACCTTCTTTATCCGCGATGCGATCAAGTTCCCGGACATGGTACATGCGTTCAAACCCGATCCGCGGACCAATCAGGATAACGATGGACGCCGGTTTGATTTCTTTTCTCACGTTCCGGAATCGATCCGCACCCTGACCCTGCTCTATTCCAACGAAGGCACACCGGCCAGTTACCGCAACATGGACGGCAACAGCGTTCATGCTTATAAGCTGGTCAACGCCAAAGGCGAAGTGCATTACGTCAAATTCCACTGGAAGACACTACAGGGCATCAAAAATCTCGACCCCAAACAGGTTGAGGACGTTCAGGCTAAGGATTACAGCCACCTGACTAACGATCTGGTTGCTGCCATCAACCGTGGCGACTATCCGAAATGGGATCTTTACATTCAGGTGCTGACCCCGGGCGACCTGGCTAAGTTTGATTTCGACCCACTGGATGCCACCAAAATCTGGCCTGGCGTTCCCGAACGTAAAATCGGCCAGATGGTACTGAACAAAAACCCGGATAACTACTTCCAGGAAACCGAGCAGGTTGCCATGGCACCGGCGAATCTGGTTCCGGGTATCGAGCCGTCTGAAGACCGTCTGTTACAAGGCCGACTGTTCTCGTACGCCGATACCCAGATGTACCGGTTGGGCGCGAACGGCCTGAGCCTGCCAATCAATACTCCGCTGAAAAAGGTCAACAACATCAATCAGGATGGCAGTTTGAATAGCGGCCACACGCAAGACAACGGGGTGAATTACCAGCCAAGCCGGTTGTATCCACGCGAAGAGTTGGTGTCTGCTCGCTACAGCCAGACACCGCTGAGCGGCACTACCCAGCAGCGTAAAATCCAGAAAGAGCAGAACTTCAAACAGACTGGCGAGCTGTATCGCTCTTACAGTAAGAAAGATCAGGATGATCTGGTTCAGAGCCTGGGGTCTGCGCTGGCGATGGCTGATACCGACAGTAAAACCATCATGCTTTCCTACTTCTATAAAGCTGATGCTACCTACGGTACCCGCCTGACCAGTGTCGCCAAAGGCGATCTGAGCAAAGTTCAGTCACTGGCCAGCAAACTGGCTGATTAACGGAACGCCGTCGCCCGGCTTCGCGGCGGGCGACGCCAACGACCAGGGAATCGTCATCATGAAATCATTTCGCCTCTTTGTTTGCCTGCTGGCACTCATTCAGACAACCGCACAGGCACAGCCGCCCGTGTCTATTACAGAGCCGTCAAATTCAGTCGTCGCAGCACCGGCTGCACACGCAACTGATGAAAGACAAGTGCAGAACCAGCTTAATCAGTACCTGTGGGATGCGGCCCGTACCGGTAATGATGCCGTACTCCAGGAGTTCATCAACGCGGGTTATAACCTTAATACCCGTGATGAAAAAGGCTATACGGCAGTCATTCTGGCGGCTTACCACGGCCACTACGACACGGTTTCATTGTTGCTCAATCATGGTGCTGACCCCTGCTTGCAGGATAGTCGTGGCAATACCGCACTGATGGGCGCCGTATTTAAAGGCGAGCTGAAGATTGCCAACTTGTTGCTGAACGCAAAATGTAGCCCGGATACCCGTAATAACGCCGGACAAACTGCGGCCATGTATGCTTCGCTATTTCAGCGCGCAGAGATCCTCAAGGCATTACAGGAAAAGGGAGCGGATATGAATGCTACCGACGCACTGGGCAACAGTGTGCAGGCATTAGGCAGGGGTGAAGTGAAAGGACAATAGCCAACACGCATCAACAGAAATGACACGCCCCGCACGAATATACTACCTTCAGGCGGGGCGTGTGATATCAGACTGGGTTAGCATTATTCAGTCATCCCATTTGGGGCTCAGAAACGCGGCCAGAAATCCCGGTACAACGATAACGGCCAGTATCGCCAAATAAACAGTCACTTGTTCGAACATAACAACCTCCTACGTCAGCATGTAAAACGACCTCATGGTTCCACTACAGATTCATTCAACTACGATTCAACGACCATTCGACGACAAGTTCACTCACTACACAGTGATTCTATCGGCCGAACGTTAAGCAAACATTAACGTCTCTTTAATAGATAAGAAATCGGATCAGGACGAAAGTGCTCATACAGAACAACCTCGTTTGCTTTTTCCAGCACCGGATTAAGCCACCGGTAGTCAATCGGGTATGACGACGCACCAAAAAATATTATTTTTTAATGTGTTATCGGTATGCGGCACGGGTTTCATCATGTCCGGAATTATACGCATGAATATATATTATTGGTGTAATGAATCTTATTGATAATAATAAAAACCTATATTTATTGTCAGCAATGCCTGCTGAAGAAAAAGAATGTCATTTTTTCGGTGATATGACTGACAATACTTTTCAAATGGTCAGCGCTCACTATTCACGCCATTAATTCATTGCTCTGATAACAATAATTAAAATCGATTAATACTGAATGACATTTACCCCCCAATAATTCGCACAGCGCTAAGCCATAATTATCCCCTTTATTAAACGCGGTGTAACATAGCTAAACGGCACCTTAAATATCCATATCCCAGCCGCATACCAGAAGCAGAAAATGAGCACCCGGTCAGGGCACCAAAACTCGCCACTTCTCACCAGAACCGATAAATATCACGATTTAAAAAAAACATGACGCCGCTAGCAGAATACAGCACTCATCTAACCCATACCGAAAAAATGACCTAAAACAATATTTGCGTGGGGTCACAGATTCCCCGCTGATGGCGATTTTATCCATAAGATCAGCGAATACGGCCTGACCCTCTTCCCTCGGCAAAAACTACTGTTTTGTCATGAGTCGCTGGAAGAGGAAAAATAATCACGCCTGCCGTACCCCAAGACGGGGGCAATCCTGAATACCGAATAACACCGTTGTCCCTGAAAATGAAAAACCGATAGCCAATGATTACCAGAGAGGACACTTTTATGTGGAAACGCGTCATTTTAGCTTCAGCTGTGTGTGCGTCCCTGTCATCGGTCGCGCTGGCCGCACCATTAACGGTGGGGTTTTCTCAAGTCGGCTCGGAATCAGGCTGGCGCGCAGCTGAAACGACCGTAGCCAAAGAACAGGCCAAAGCGCGCGGTATTAACCTGAAAATTGCCGACGCCCAACAAAAACAGGAAAACCAAATCAAAGCCGTGCGTTCTTTCATCGCGCAGGGAGTGGACGCTATTTTCATCGCCCCTGTGGTGGCGACTGGCTGGGAGCCGGTATTGAAGGAAGCCAAAGAAGCCAAGATCCCCGTTATCCTGCTGGACCGCGGCATTGACGTCAAAGATGACTCACTGTATCTGACCACGGTACGCGCCGATAATATTAAAGAAGGGGCATTAATTGGCGAGTGGCTGATTAAAACTGAAAACGGCAAAAACTGTAATGTTGTTCAGTTAGAAGGCACCGTCGGCGCAAGCGTTGCTATTGACCGTAAAAAAGGGTTTGAAGACGCTATCGCCAAAACGCCGACTATTAAAATTATCCGTTCCCAGTCCGGCGACTTTACCCGTAGCGGCGGCAAACAGGTTATGGAAAGTTTTATCAAGTCAGAAAATAACGGCAAAAATATCTGCATGGTTTTCGCCCATAACGATGACATGGTGATCGGCGCCATTCAGGCCATTAAAGAAGCAGGGTTAAAACCGGGCAAAGATATTCTGACCGGGTCGATTGACGGTGTGCCGGATATTTTCCGTGCCATGCTGGCAGGCGAGGCAAATGTCTCGGTCGAACTGACGCCAAATATGGCCGGACCGGCGTTTGACGCGCTGGAAAAATATAAAAAGGATGGCACGCTGCCCGCCAAACTGATTCTGACACCGTCCACCCTGTTTAAACCAGACAGCGCACAGGCCGAGCTCGATAAGAAAAAGAACATGGGATATTGATCGTTTATCGTCAGCCCACGTCCTGCCATGGTTACCTACCACTACCATGGCAGGACATCACCTGTTTTGTAAGGAAGAATCGCATGAACGATTTCGACAACCAGGAAATCTTGCGTACGGAAGGGCTGAGCAAAATTTTTCCCGGGGTTAAAGCGCTGGATAAGGTCAATTTCAGCCTGAGGCGCGGGGAAATCATGGCGCTGCTGGGAGAAAATGGTGCAGGAAAATCCACGCTGATTAAAACACTCACTGGGGTGTATCAACGTGACGAGGGCGCTATTTATCTCGAAGGGCAGTCTATCTCGCCTAAAAATACGGCTCACGCCCAACAACTGGGCATCGGCACGGTGTACCAGGAAGTCAACCTGCTACCCAATTTATCGGTGGCGGATAACCTGTTTATCGGCCGCGAACCCAGACGCTTCGGATTATTACAACGCACCGAGATGGAAAAACGTGCGGCGGCGTTGATGTCTTCCTACGGTTTTGAACTGGATGTGCGCGAACCACTGAACCGCTTTTCCGTCGCGATGCAGCAAATCGTTGCCATTTGTCGTGCCATCGACCTGTCTGCCAAGGTGTTGATCCTTGATGAGCCGACCGCCAGTCTTGATACTCAGGAAGTAGAAATGCTCTTCACCCTGATGCGCCAGCTGCGCGATCAGGGCGTCAGCCTGATCTTCGTGACCCACTTTCTCGAGCAGGTTTATCAGGTGACCGATCGCATCACGGTTCTGCGCAACGGTGCTTTCGTCGGTACCTGCGAAACCGCCTCGCTGCCACAGATAGAACTGGTAAAAATGATGCTGGGCCGCGAGCTGGAGCAGAATGCGCTGCAACGTGCCGGACGTACGCTACTGAGCGACAAGCCGGTAGTGGAATTCAAAGGGTACGCTAAAAAAGGTGTGATTGAGCCATTCGAACTGGCGGTACGGCCGGGTGAAATCGTCGGTCTCGCCGGCTTGTTAGGCTCCGGGCGGACAGAAACCGCCGAGGTGATTTTTGGTATTAAACCAGCCGACCGGGGCGAAGCGGTGATCAAAGGGAAATCCCAGACGCTGCGCTCGCCACATCAGGCCTCCTGCCTTGGCATCGGCTTTTGCCCGGAAGACCGTAAAACCGACGGTATCATCGCTGCCGCCTCGGTACGGGAAAATATTATTCTGGCGTTGCAGGCCCAACGCGGCTGGCTGCGCCCGATCCCCCGCAAGGAGCAGATGGCGATTGCCGAGCGATTCATCCGTCAGTTGGGTATCCGCACCCCCAGTACCGAGCAACCTATCGAATTTCTATCCGGCGGGAATCAACAGAAAGTGCTGTTGTCTCGCTGGCTACTGACCAAACCGCAATTCCTGATCCTGGATGAACCCACACGCGGCATCGACGTCGGCGCTCACGCCGAGATCATCCGGTTGATCGAAAGCCTGTGTGCCAACGGGCTGGCGCTGCTGGTCATCTCGTCCGAACTGGAGGAGTTGGTGGGGTACGCTGACCGGGTGTTGATTATGCGTGACCGACAGCAGGTGGCGGAAATCCCGCTCGACCAGCTATCCGTTTCCGCCATCATGAATGCCATCGCGGCATAAGGAGGGCATGGTGATGCCTCGATCACTGATCAAACCGGGCTCCGATAAGCGCCCGTTCCGTTGGCCATCGATGCGGTTTTCACAAGGCATGCCGCAGATAGCCGCGCTGGTGCTGGTGTTGCTGGTAGACAGCCTGGTATCCAGCCACTTTTTCCAGATAGTGGTGCAGGATGGTCGCCTGTTCGGTAGTCCAATCGATATCCTTAACCGTGCTGCACCGGTAGCCTTGCTGGCGATCGGCATGACGCTGGTGATCGCTACCGGCGGTATCGATCTGTCCGTCGGGGCCATTATGGCGATTGCTGGTGCCGTGGCCGCCTCGTTGACCGTGCAGGGCTACAGCCTGACGGTGGTACTGCTGGCCGCACTCGGTGTCGGCATGCTGGCGGGCCTGTGGAACGGTATTCTGGTTGCAATTTTGAAGATTCAGCCGTTTGTCGCCACCCTCATCCTCATGGTGGCCGGTCGCGGTATCGCGCAGTTGATTACCGCCGGGCAAATTGTCACCTTCAACTCGCCGCCGCTGGCCTGGCTCGGTAGCGGTGCGCTGTTCTACTTCCCAACGCCTATCATCATCGCGCTGGTCACGTTGATTCTGTTCTGGCTGCTGGTGCGGCGTACCGCATTGGGGTTGTTTATTGAATCAGTGGGGATCAATATCCGGGCGGCGAAAAACGCCGGGGTCAGTACCCGCGCCATGGTGACCATGACGTATATCCTGAGCGGGCTGTGTGCCGCCATCGCCGGGGTTATCGTCACCGCCGATATTCGGGGGGCTGATGCCAACAACGCCGGTCTGTGGCTGGAGATGGATGCCATTCTCGCCGTGGTGATCGGTGGCGGTTCGCTGATGGGCGGCCGCTTCAACATGGTGCTTTCCGTGTTAGGTGCGCTGATTATTCAGGGCATGAACACCGGTATTCTGCTGTCCGGTTTTCCACCGGAGCTAAACCAAGTGGTGAAAGCCGTCGTAGTATTGTGCGTACTGATAGTCCAGTCGCCACGTTTTGTGACCTTGCTGAAAGGAGCTCGCCGCCATGATAAAGCGTAACTTGCCGCTGATGATCACCCTGGCGGTATTCGTGCTCGGATATCTGTACTGCCTGACGCAATTTCCAGGTTTCGCCTCCACGCGTGTCATCTGCAACATTCTTACCGATAACGCCTTTCTGGGTATTGTCGCCGTCGGCATGACTTTTGTGATTCTCTCCGGCGGTATCGACCTGTCTGTTGGGTCGGTAATCGCATTTACCGGTGTGTTTCTCGCCAAAGCTATCGGCGTGTGGGGGCTGTCCCCCTTGGTGGCGTTCCCGCTGATTCTGTTGATGGGATGTGCCTTTGGCGCGTTTATGGGCTTGCTCATCGACGCGCTAAAAATCCCAGCGTTTATCATCACGCTGGCGGGGATGTTCTTCCTGCGTGGTGCCAGTTATCTGGTGTCGAAAGAATCGCTGCCTATCAACCACCCTATCTATGAAACACTCTCCAGTCTGGCGTGGACGATTCCCGGCGGTGGTCGGCTTAGCGCCATGGGACTACTGATGCTGATGGTGGTCGTCGTCGGCATCGTGCTGGCACGCTATACCCGCTTCGGTAACCAGGTCTATGCCATCGGCGGCAACAGCACCTCCGCTAACCTGATGGGCATTTCCACCCGCAGCACCACCCTTCGCATTTATATGCTGTCCACCGGGCTGGCGACCCTCGCCGGGATCGTATTTTCCATTTACACCTCGGCGGGTTATGCGCTGGCAGGGGTCGGCGTCGAGCTGGATGCCATTGCCTCGGTGGTGATCGGCGGTACGCTACTGAGCGGCGGTGTCGGCACCGTACTCGGAACGCTGTTCGGCGTGGCGATCCAAGGCTTGATCCAGACCTACATCAACTTTGACGGTACGCTAAGTTCCTGGTGGACCAAGATAGCCATCGGCATATTGCTGTTTGTGTTCATCGCCTTGCAACGCGGCCTGACCGCACTGTGGGAAAACCGCCAGAACGCCCCGGTCAAACGTGTCGCTCCGCACGGATAACGACACCACAACGCCTCCCAAACGTAGGTGTGAGATGCCTCTAACGTCTCACCCTACGTTTGTACTCGTCTGACACCACCTCTCGCACCATTGAACCCAACGCAAACTTGCCATCGGCCAGAATACGCCTATGTTTGAATACAGGGGCCGCGCATAGTTGTCATCGGGCAATGACCCGACATTCATACCCATAGCGCTTTTCCCCCTTGCCACCCTTCGCTTTCCTTTCCCCACACCACCAGGTTGTACGTTGTTCGCACATAACGAGATGAGGCTACCGTCAGCACGGCAGTTAGCCTGTGCAACGGTTTTTCCGGGTGGTGACACATTGATTGTTCGACATTGACACGTCTATTGAATTGACACGTTCTATCGAGAGGAAATGCCATGACTCACACCAAAAGCCACACAGCAAGCACGCCTGAAGCAGAACAGTCGCCACATTACGAAAGCAGCGGGCACAGCCTGCTGACTCTGGATAACGCCGGGCCAATCCAGATGGGATTTTGGGTGCCCAACCGGGTATGGGCCACCGCCAAATTCCTGATGCCACTGCGCGAGCATATCGCCAACAAGAAGCGAACCAATACCCTGGCACCCATGCAGCCGGTGCTTCAGAATTTTAAAAACTGGGTGACCAACCACAGTGTCTACCGCATGTGGCTCAATAGCATGATCGAACAATCCAACGCCTATGTGGCTTCGCTGCCCGAATCCACCCGCAAGGAGATCAGCGACGATGGCGACGCGACCTGGATAGACAGCTACGACAGCTTCTTTGAGATCCTCAACGAAATCATTACCACCTCGCCATCATTCAACACTACCGCACAAGTCGGGACACCGATGAATGCGTTTTTGGCCGTGGCGATGGGAACAGAAGCGGGCGTGGCACTGTTCCACGACGCGACGTTCAATCAGCAGTTCCGCAAGGTGCTGGATGCCTGGAACAGTTTCCTGAAAAGCAGCGCCTCACTCGATAAACTCGATATCGCACAACCGGAAAAACCCGGCTCCTGGATTTCCAAAGCTGCGTATCAGGCCGGTGTCTGGAACCAAATGCAGCACGACCCCAACCTGCAGGGTTACGGCTTCGCCAGTTGGAACGATTTCTTTATCCGCCAGTTCGTACCCGGTGCACGCCCATTTAAAGGCGATCCGAACACCCAGATAGACATCGGCTGTGAAACCACACCGTGGCGCTACGCCGACCAGTTGCAACTGGAGAGCCGGTTTTGGGTCAAAGACATCCCTTATTCGCTGCTCGATCTGTTCGGCGGTCAGCGGCAATGGGCCAAACTGTTCGAGGGCGGGCAACTCTATCAAGGGTTCCTTTCTGCGACGCACTATCATCGCTGGAACGCGCCGCTGGATGGTTTTCTGGTACGTTCCTGGGTTGAACCGGGGACTTACTTTGCCCAACGTCCCGGACAGGGCGAAAATCAGGGCACCTGGGAAGGCACCGAGTCACAACCGTACCTCGGCCATGTGGCCGCGCGCGCCGTGTTTATCTTCCGACACAAGACCTGCGGCTACGTGGCGCTCATCTGCATCGGCATGGTGGAAGTGTCCAGCTGCGTGATCGAACCCAGCACGTTTATCGTTGAAGAGAGTGCCGAGCCGGTCAGTATCACCCGCGGCGTCGAAATCGGTCACTTCGAGTTCGGCGGTTCGACTCACATGATGATCTTCCAAAAAGATCGGGTCGCGTTGGAAAAATGGGCCATCGATGCCGTCAGTCACCGCAACGATAAAAATCCTGTCCCGTTGGGCAGCGTGATCGCCACCGCGCTGCATAACAAAGGCTAATCAGCGCTCACACCGGGCTCCGGCTACGGTCGGGGCCGGTTTCTCCGTTGGGGCCTCCCGCCTCCTCGACGATGTCTTTTCTGTTAATCGACGGTTCTTTTTTCGTGATCGCTTTCAACCTTTACGCCGACTTGCCGAATTTTGTTATTCGCTTTGACCTGCCGTTGCCACAATAACCGCAAGTCAACACAGGAAGCACCGGGCCGCCGCCGTCAGAATAGGCGCGACATGAAAGAATGGAAGGGTTCTCTCAAGGATGAGATTTCCCCCTGGCGCAATACAGACAATCCGTCTGTCGCCTCATGCTGGGATAGTCGTCTCTGTGCATACCGAGCCGACCCCAGCCCGACCTGAACAAGACACCGAATTCGCATCCGTACTTTTAACCACAACATGGTTTTTTACCACAACCTGCCTGCTCACCTGATTGAAGACGGTGAGCAACGTGGTTTAAACAGGTGACATAACAAGAGGATAAGCCCTATGGAACACTCCGTGATCGAACCGACTGTACCGATGCCCATGCCAGCGATGTTTGACGCACCGAGCGGCATTTTCGACTCGCTTGACGACGCCGTTCAGGCCGCCGTGTACGCGCAACAACAGTTGAACAGCGTCGAGCTGCGTCAACAGGTGATTAAAGCCATTCGGGTCGCTGGCGAGCGTTATGCCCAGGTGCTGGCGGAAATGGCCGTGGCCGAAACCGGCATGGGCCGCGTGGTCGATAAGTACATCAAAAACGTGTCACAGGCGCGCCATACACCAGGGATCGAATGCCTGTCGGCGGAAGTACTGACCGGTGATAATGGGCTGACGCTGATTGAAAATGCCCCCTGGGGTGTGGTTGCGTCGGTCACCCCGTCAACCAACCCGGCCGCAACCGTTATCAATAACGCCATCAGTATGATAGCAGCCGGTAACAGCGTGGTGTTCGCCCCTCATCCGTCAGCGAAAAACGTATCGCTGCGTACCATCAGCCTGCTCAATAAGGCCATCGTCGCCACCGGCGGCCCGGAGAACCTGCTGGTCAGCGTTTCCGACCCCAACATCGAAACCGCGCAACGCCTGTTTCGCTACCCCGGTATCGGGCTGCTGGTTGTCACCGGCGGCGAAGCGGTGGTGGAAGCGGCGCGCAGACATACCGACAAACGGCTGATCGCCGCCGGAGCGGGTAACCCGCCAGTGGTGGTGGATGAAACGGCGGATATTCCGAAAGCAGCCCGCGCGATTGTTAAAGGCGCCTCATTCGACAACAACATTATCTGTGCCGATGAGAAGGTGCTGATCGTGGTGGACAGTGTGGCCGATGCCCTACTGGCAGAAATGCAACGCAATCATGCCGTGCTGCTCACGCCAGCACAAACCGAACAGCTGCTGCCAGCACTGCTGAGCGACATCGACGAGCAGGGTAAAGGTCGCGTCAACCGCGACTATGTCGGCCGTGATGCCACGAAACTGGCTGAAGCCATCGGGCTTGAGGTCAACGAATATACCCGCTTACTGCTGGCTGAAACCGACGCCAGCCACCCGTTTGCCGTCACCGAGCTGATGATGCCGGTACTACCCGTGGTGCGGGTGAAAAGCGTGGATGACGCTATTGCGCTGGCACTCAAACTGGAAAATGGCTGCCGCCACACCGCCGCGATGCACTCCACCAATATCAGGAACTTAAATCGCATGGCTAACGCCATCAACACCAGTATTTTCGTCAAAAATGGCCCTTGTATCGCCGGGTTGGGGCTGGGTGGCGAAGGTTGGACATCGATGACCATTTCGACGCCGACCGGTGAAGGTGTCACCTCTGCTCGCACCTTTGTGCGCCTGCGACGCTGTGTGCTGGTGGATATGTTCCGTATTGCCTGACGATGGCGAATTATCCAAACAGGTTTGCCGCGCGGTTGCCGTTGGTTCATGACCAGCGGCAATCACAACGCAACAGCCGCTTAAGGAGATAAACAGGGGTCAGGCGATGAGGGCATAAGCCGTACCGAGGTGGGAGACGCCGGAAATTAGGTCGTACCAGAGAACAGGGAAAGTGTGCTTTAGCGCCTGTTCCTCCCCGGCTGAATACCGTATAACGGGGAATGCTTTGGTCTGTCTATACTTCATCCATCGATATGGTGTGACCATGATACGGTGTGACCATCACGCTCTGGCAGACCCCGCCCGACATTGTCAAGGAGGTGAGCTGACGATGAAACACAATCCAGTTAACCTGCATCATCTGGATACAGCGCACCGGCTTCCAGCTACAACGCTGATGCCGCCGGATGACAGTGTGCACCAGCGCCAGACACAGGATGTTTACGCCCAATCCCGCACCATTACAGACTGGCAGCAGATTTACGATCAGGTATCACCGGGACATTTCAAAGGGGAATTACGCGAAATCCTGCTCGACGGCATCCAGATTTGCCACGAATACACCAATCTGGCCTTGCGCCAGTCCTGCATGATATGGCCCGACGCTTTCTGGTTTGGTATTCCGGCCCGCCATGCCGGGACCGGCTTTATCGGCTCCCACCCCATCAGCGACAACGCCATCGCGGTCAGCCCAGGGGGGAAGGAGTTCGAACTGAATACGCCAGATGACTACGCCATTCTGGGGGTCGCTATCTCACGTGACGAGCTGTTGCAGTACACCGATGTGCTGGAAGAGCCGGAACAGCTGACGCGGTTGCTGGCACAAAGCACGACGTTGCTGGTAGAACCCCACAGGCGAGAAATCCTCTGGTCGTTTGTACGTGAAGCGCTGTGGTATGGCTGCAACGAACCGCAACGTTTGCAGCACAGCAACGCGGCCAAGGTACTGAAACACAACTTGCTGACCACCGTGATTTCGTTTCTGGAAAGCGCCCAGCCCGCCGATGTCAGCCCATCCCATACCAACAAACGTATCGGTTATCGCAGCCTGATCGGTCGCGCCAGAGAATATGTGCTCAGCCAGCAGTCGGAACCGGTCACGGTACTTGACCTGTGCCGTCGCCTGCATGTCAGCCGCCGCACGCTGCAAAATGCCTTTTGTGATGTCATGGGATGCGGTCCCAACGCCTGGCTAAAGATGATCCGCCTCAACGCAGTACGCCGCGAATTAGTCAGCCCCTACTCCCATCATCACACCGTACAGGATGCCGCCATGCAATGGGGTTTCTGGCATCTGAGCCAGTTCGCCACGGATTACCAGCGGCTGTTCAATGAAAAGCCATCGGTGACGCTCAAAGCGCGATTAGCAGGATAAAAAGGGAAGTGGGCGTACAGTGGTTATGAATATCAATCTGAGTAGGATGGGCCGACACGCGTCGGCCCAGTGTTTCATTTAATCAATCTTTCCATTTCTCAATGATGACTTTCACCGTGCCCGAATTGTCAGAGCGTTGCCAGTCCTGAAGATACAGATCGAAACCACCAGTTTGAGGAAACGCGTGAATGATCGCGGCGGCATGCATACCATCATCATTCAGACCGTAGTAGCTGACAGCAGCCGTCTTATCAGCAGTACTCGTGCGATCATACACCATCAGTGCCGCAGATTTTGAACGGGTATTACCGCCCTGCCCTGTTGCATAGTCAACACCATCGGAAGTCGGATCAATGCGAAAACGGTAAACGCCCGATGCAATCGTTGTTTCATTGTAAGCGCTTCCCCCGGGGACAGTATTGTTATATCCATCCAGTGTCACCGTTTTATACGGCTGCCAGCCCGCCATCGCTGAGTAAGAGGCTAATAGCGAGGCCGTAGCCACTAAAATTTTTGTCACGTTCTTCACGATTCAACATCCTTATGAATAAGATTAAACAGCCGTCAGATAATTATATAAATACCATTTAAAATCAAATCACTGGATATAACGATTCGTTTTAACCAGACATTATTGATAAGCAATGCTGGTGATTAGCGATTAGCGCCAGAGTCGCAAGCAAGAGATATCGTCCCTGATGGCAACGAGCGCTTTTTATTGCATATCACTACGCTGGCAGGGAGAGACGTAAGCAGCAGTAAGCTGAATCAAGGAAGGCAGGTATTGCCGGATGTTCACCCGGCAAGCCTGGATCACGCATTCAGGGCATCAAACGCGCGGCGGATATCGTCTTCTGGCAGACGAATACCGATAAACACCATGACGCTCTCGCGTGGTTCATCGTCGTTCCATGGGCGATCCCAGTCGGCACTGTAGAGCCGTTGTACCCCCTGAAATAACAGCCGACGATCATCACCCTCGATTGCCAGTACCCCTTTGTAGCGCAGCAGGTTATCGGCACAGTCTACCAACAGTTGCTCCATAACTGCCGATACCGCGGCCATGTCTACCGGCCTTGACAGTTGCACCACCAGCGAGGTGATGGCGTTATCCTGTTCAATCAACGGTCGAAAACGCGGTAACGACACCTGTAGCCGATCGTCTAGCATGAAACCATCGACGCCGAAGATCTGACGGTGATCAATCTGACCATTCACCACCCGATACAGGCTGGCTCGGGCATTGATACGCGCCAGTCTCTCTTCGAGTGCCTGCGTCTCGCCTGCCAGATCGGTTTTGGTCAGCAGAATGCGGTCGGCATAACCGACCTGCGCCTGCGCCACGGTATGTCGGCTCAGTTGCTCATCGGCATGTACCGCGTCGACCAGCGCAATCACACCATCCAGCAGGAAGCGTTGGCTCAGGCGCTCGTCAGAAAAAAATGTCTGAATCACCGGCCCCGGATCGGCCATGCCGGTGCACTCGATCACCAGCCGGTCAAACGCCAGTTCGCCGCGATCGATACCGTCCAGCAAGTCATGCAGCGCATTCGACAATTCATTGGCGCTGCTACAGCAGATACAACCGTTGCTCAGTGTGGTGATACGGGTCGCGCGATCGCCCAGTAACGAGTCATCAATCGCCACCGCGCCAAATTCATTTTCAATGACGGCAATTTTCTCGCCGTGATCGGCATACAGCAGATGGCGCAGTAACGTGGTTTTACCCGCCCCCAGAAAACCGGTGAGGATCGTCGCGGGTAATACGTCTACGGGTAATTCCTCTGCAGGTAATGAACGAGTCATACTCGAAAAAACTCCTTGTCACGCTGACAACTCAACAGCACCGAAAACCCCCTTTACCACTCCCGCCATAACGTGCCTGCTGGCGTTCGCGGAAAAACTCCTCGTAGCTCATCACGTCCTGATCTGGGTGGTTGGTCTGCATGTGCTGCACGTAGTTATCATAATCCGGGATGCCGACCAGCATTCTGGCGGCCTGACCCAGATATTTTCCTGCTTTCCCAAGGTTTCCGAACATATCGCCCTCTCTTGATATCAGCGCCGATGGCGCATGAGCCGACAGATATGAACGCCGACAGGCCCATTCAGGCACCTGTCGGCGGTATCGTCCTCACCGTCGGTTAATGATGGGAGGAGATCTTCACGCCGCCTTCTGGTACCGGCACATACGGGGTTTCACGGTCAGAGCGTTCTGACTGGTTACGTTCCCGCAAAGCTGTACGAATACCATAGAAGATTATGCTATACACCACCACCAGGAACAAAACGCTCAGTACCGCATTGGTGTAATTGTTCACCACGATGTGATGCATGTTGGCAATCTGCTGCGCACTCAAATCCGTGCCTTCAGCAATGCGCTGTTTGTAAACACGCGCCAGATACAGGAAACCTTCCATCTGCGGATTATTACTAAACAGCTTCAGCCCCAGCGCCCAGGTGGTACAAATCAGCAACCAGACTGCCGGTAACATCGTGACCCAAATATAACGGGTGCGTTTCATCTTGATCAGCACTACCGTACCCAGCACCAGCGCGACCGCCGCCAGCATCTGGTTGGAGATACCGAACAGTGGCCACAAGCTCTTGACGCCGCCCAGCGGATCCACCACGCCCTGATACAACAGGTAGCCCCACAAGCCAACGCAACCTGCGGTGCCGACCATACCAGCAATCAACGAATCGGTTTTCTTCAGGAACGGGACGAAGTTACCCAGCAGGTCCTGCAGCATAAAGCGACCAGAACGCGTGCCCGCATCCAGCGCAGTCAGAATAAACAGCGCTTCAAACAGAATACCGAAGTGGTACCAGAAGCCCATGTTGGCGCTTGGGATAATCTGATGGAACACATGAGCAATACCCACCGCCAGCGTCGGTGCGCCACCTGCGCGGTTCAGTACTGACGGTTCGCCGATATCTTTCGCGGTTTGCAGGATCTGCTCCGGTGAAATCACAAAGCCCCAGGAACTGACCGTTGCCGCCGCCTGTGCGGTAACACCCTGCAACTGCGCCATGATCGCCGGTGCATTGGCACCGCCAAGCTCATGCAGGTTCGGCATGGTGACGCCCAGACCGACCGGCGGGGTGTTCATGGCGAAATACAAACCCGGTTCGATAATCGATGCCGCAACCAGTGCCATGATGGCGACAAACGATTCCATCAACATAGCACCGTAACCGATAAAGCGGGCATCGGTTTCGTTCGCCAGCAGCTTCGGAGTGGTGCCGGAAGCAATCAGCGCATGGAAGCCGGATACAGCGCCACAGGCGATGGTAATAAACAGGAACGGGAACAACGCGCCTTTCCACACTGGGCCAGTACCGTCGATAAACTGCGTCATGGACGGCATTTTCAGCTCAGGGTTGATGATGACGATACCGATCGCCAGACCGACGATCACCCCGATTTTCAGGAACGTCGCCAGATAGTCGCGCGGAGCCAGAATCAGCCACACCGGCAACAGCGCCGAGATAAACGCATAACCGATTAACGCAAAGGTGATGGTGGTATCTTTGAACGTCAACGCCGGGCCCCAGTACGGGTCATGAGCGATAACACCGCCAAACCAGATAGCCAGCAGCAACAGTACGATACCGATGACCGACACCTCCCCCACCCGACCGGGGCGCAGGAAGCGCATATAGATGCCCATGAACAGCGCGATCGGCACGGTAGAGCACACGGTGAATACGCCCCACGGGCTTTCCGCCAGTGCTTTCACCACGATCAACGCCAGTACCGCCAGGATGATGATCATAATCAGGAAGCAGCCGAACAGCGCGATGGTGCCGGGTACCGGCCCCATTTCTTCTTTGATCATTTCACCCAGCGACACCCCATTGCGGCGGGTCGACATGAACAGCACCATAAAGTCCTGTACCGCGCCCGCCAGCACAACACCGGCCAGCAGCCACAGGGTGCCGGGCAGATAGCCCATTTGGGCGGCCAGTACCGGCCCTACCAGCGGGCCCGCGCCTGCGATAGCGGCAAAATGGTGGCCGAACAGCACATTGCGGTTGGTCGGCACGTAATTGAGCCCGTCGTTGTTTACCACTGCGGGTGTCGCGCGGTTGGCGTCAAGCTGCATCACCTGGCGGGCGATGTACAAGCTGTAGTAACGGTAAGCGACCAGATAGACCGCCACCGACGCTACCACGATCCACATGGCGCTGACATGTTCGCCGCGGCGCAGTGCAACCACGCCAAGGCAGCAAGCCCCGATGAACCCCAGTAACGCCCAGGGAAGATGCCTGAGAAGTTTATCTTTCATAGCGTTTACTCTTCTTATTGGTGTAATTACTTATGATGTAGTCACGTATGGTGACTGTAGTCAGGCTATTCGTCAGGTGATAGTTGAATTTGGGTCAGCGGTCGGATAAGCGGATGACCGGTCGCATACCGGAATAAGCGGTGACAGATTTTTACTTAAATTGACGAAAACGTGCCCTGCGGCCAACGTTTCAGCCGCAGTAATGATGCCGTTGCCGTGTCATGACCAACGCAAGGGACAGGATGAAAGGAATAGGAAATGCGCCGCCCGCACACACGCGGGTCGGCATTAGCCCTTAAGGCCAAGCAGTTGCTTGAGGGTTTTCAGGTAGCGGCGGCTGACCGGCAACGCCTGACCGCTTTTCAGCAGGATCTCCGCGTGCCCGCTCTCTTCCAGCCGGATTTCGCGCAGATGCGCCATATTGACCAGATACTGACGATGACAGCGTACCAACGGGGTACGGCTTTCCAGCGTTTTCAGGGTCAATTCGGTAAAGCACTCTTCCCCTTGCGGCCCCGTGACATACACACCGCTCTGACGCGAACTGGCAAACTGCACGTCGGCGCTTTTCATCAGGTAGATACGGCTGTGTCCGGTACAGGGAATGTAGTCCAGGCCCGACTGATGGTCGGACAGTTTGTCGATATTCTGCGCCGGGCGTTCCCGGTGCAGATTGCGCAAAGTCTTCGCCAGCCGCTGCGGGTCTATCGGCTTGAGCAGGTAATCAAACGCCTGCTCTTCAAACGCTTTAATCGCATACTCATCGTAAGCGGTAATGAACACGATATAGGGCATGTTGTCTGGATCGATCATGCCGATCATTTCCAGCCCGCTAATGCGCGGCATCTGAATATCCAGAAACACTACGTCGGGGCGTAAGCGGTGAATCGCGCTAATCGCTTCCACCGCGTTCGCACACTCACCGACCAGCTCAAGGCCGTCATCCTGTTCCAGCAAGCAGCGCAGGTTATCCCGCGCCAGCGGTTCATCATCAACAATCAGCACGCTTAGCATGACTGGCTTTCCTCACAGGGCAGCGTCAGATGGATATGGGTGTAACGGTCCGGCTCACATTCCACGCTCAGGCCATAATCATTGCCGTAGCGACTGCGGATACGCTTATCCACCAGATTCATGCCAAGCCCGGTGCAGTTAGTTCGCGGCTGGTACAAACCGGCATTATCCTCAATACTCAGCAACAGTCGCTCCCCCTGCCGACTGGCACTGATGGTGACAATTCCGGTTCCCAGCAGATGCGCCGTACCGTGTTTAATCGCGTTTTCCACCAGCGGTTGCAACGAAAACGCGGGTAACCGCATCGACATCAACGCCGATGGCAGGTCAAAACGGATCTGCAAACGCTCCTGAAAGCGCGCTTTTTCAATTTGCAGATAGGCATTCACATGCTCTATCTCGTCGGCCAGTGTAACAACTTCCTCTGAGCGTTTGAGATTTTTGCGAAAAAACGTCGACAACGACTGCACCAGTTGGCCAGCCTGTTCGCTATCACGGCGGATCACCGCCAGTAAGGTGTTGAGGGCGTTAAACAGAAAATGCGGGTTAACCTGCGCATGCAGCAGTTTGATTTCCGATTGTGTCAGCAACTGCTTGCTGCGCTCATACTGTCCCGCCAGGATCTGAGCCGCCAGCAGGCTGGCGATCCCCTCGCCAAACGTGCGATTGATGGAACTGAACAGGCGGTTTTTAGCTTCATACAATTTGATGGTGCCGATCACCTGCTGATTTTCACCACACAACGGGATCACCAGCGTCGATCCCAGCCGACAGGTGGATTGCAGCGAGCATTGGTACGGCGTCTCGTTGCCGTCGGCGTAGACCACCTCGTTATGCTCGATAGCGCGCCGGGTATGACCCGAGGCAATAGGCGTCCCCGGAAGATGGTGGTCATCGCCGATGCCGATAAAAGCCAGTAGCTTCTCACGGTCGGTGATCGCCACCGCACCAATATCCATCTCCTGATAGATGACCTGCGCCACCCGCATACTGTTTTCTTCATTAAACCCCTGATGCAGGATACCTTCGGTGCAGGCGGCGATTTTTAACGCCCGGGCGGAAAACGCCGAGGTATATCTTTCAAACATGGCGCGCCGGTCCAGCAGAATACGCATGAACATCGCCGCGCCAATACTGTTGGTGACGATCATCGGTGCCGCAATGTCTTTCACCAGTTTCAACGCATCATCAAACGGCCGCGCCAGCAACAGAATAATCGCCATTTGCAGCAGTTCAGCGATAAACGTCACCCCTGCTACGGTAAACGGGTTAAACAACCGGTCAACCCGGCCACGGCGCATCAGCAACCGGTGCGCCATGCCCCCCAACAGCCCCTCGACAATGGTCGACACCATACAACTGAATGCCGTCATCCCACCCAGCGAATAGCGGTGCAACCCGCCGGTCATCCCCACCAGAATGCCAACACCGGGGCCGCCCAGCAGCCCGCCGAGCACCGCGCCAATCGCGCGCGTATTGGCAATCGAATCCTGCACATGTAGCCCGAAATAGGTGCCCATAATGCAGAACATGGAAAACATGGCATAACACAGCAGCTTATGCGGTAAACGGACCGTGACCTGCATCAACGGGATAAACAGCGGCGTTTTACTGAGCAGATACGCGATTACCAGATAGACGCACATCTGCTGGAGCAACAGTAAAACCAGTTTGAACTCATACATGATAGAAACTCAGACGGGCAAAAAACCGGGAATCGGACGATCCCCCGAGGAGCATACCCTAACACAAACTCGCGGCGTTACCTTGACGCGTTTCACTGATTTGCATACTGGCGCAATCTGTTGTCAGCGAGGGGTGAGAAATCCCCGCCGCTATCATAGCTTCAGGCTTTTCTACCTACACCAACGCTAACGTCGCCAACCGGCATTGCTCAGCGGATTTCATTGACGTACATGAAGTTCCCGGTGGTGAAACGGTGATGGGCCAGGATCACCGGCCTTGCGCTCTGATCGAACGAGACTTCGTCAATCACCATAATCGCCTGCGGTGACTGCAACTCCAGCAAACGCAGGTCTTCCTCGCTAGCCAGTTCGGCGGTAATTTGCTCCCGTACTGCTGCCACCCGAATGTCATAGCAATCAATGAGAAACCGATACAGCAGCGACGGCACCGACTCCTGCGCCGGAAAATCGGGCAGGCGGGCCTCCGGCAGCACCATGGTTTCATGCATCGCGGGCGTACCGTCTATCTTTCGTAACCGTTTGAGATAGATAACGCTGTCACCCGGCTGCAACTGCAGCTTTTCCACTTCCTGCTCGGTTGCCAGCGCCCGATGATAATCCAGCAAGATCGTTTGCGAATTGAGCAAGCGGCCATCTTTGCCGTGCAGGCGAAAATAGCGGAAGAAATGACTCAGGTTGTGCAACGGAGCCCACCCGGTGACCACCGTGCCGGTTTTACGCCGACGCATCAGCATCCCTTCGGCGGTCAACGCCGCCAGCGCTTTGCGCACCGTCCCCACCGAAACGCCAAAATCGGCCGCCAGCGCGTTCTCGCTGGGCAGAACCGTACCGGCAGCCAGTTCGCCGACCAGAATCGACTCGCTGATATAGCGTTTCACTACCTCGTAACGCGGGGCCCCTTCAAATTCATCAAGACGCCCAAAACTCACGGCATCCTGCTCGTCAGATCTTTTCATTATCATGAATGATTACCTATTGACCAACTCGCTCACCTGAATTATCTATAAACTATATAGAAATACAACCCTGTGAGCACGACATGAGTGTGACATCCCTTTTTCAGCAGGCATTGGCCGCCATTGCGAATGATTCCGACGCCATTGTACAGGATATGAGCAGCATGCTGGCGGTGGATACCAGTTTCCCGCCCGGCCTGGGTTATGGTGCGTTCGCCGATCTGATGGAGTCACTGCTAACGCCGATGGGATTCCGCTTCCAGCGGGTGTCGGTACCCGAATCCCTCTGGCGTTCACCGGATGGTAGCGCACGCGGAGAGCGCGTCAACCTGCTGGCGACGCTGCCCGGCGACGCGGTAGAGAACTGCAACCTCTATTTTCACGTTGATACCGTTCCCCCCGGCGACGGCTGGCATTACCCGCCGTTAGCGCTGAGTCAGGACGGTGAACGGCTGATCGGCCGCGGTAGCGCCGACATGAAAGGAACGATTGTCGCCACGCTGGCCGCGCTGCGTGCAGCGCAAAAATATCGCCTCAAACTGCGTTTCAACCCGGTGCTGTTGCTGTGTACCGACGAAGAAGGCGGGTTGTACCCCGGCATTCGCTATCTGGCGGAACAGCGGCTTTTCCAAGGTCATATGTTGAGTTTCAACGGCGGTGCCGCGCCGCGCATCTGGGCCGGTTGTTTCGGCAGTCTGGATGTGGTGATCCGTGTGACGGGGCGCTCGGGGCATTCCGGCGACTCGGTAGACGGCATCAACGCCATTGAGGAGAGCCTGCCGTTGATGAACGCCCTGATGGCGCTGAAGCGGCAGGTTGAGCAACGCACCTCCGCCATGCCGCCACCGCCACATTTTGCCGGCAAGCCGCTGACCTCGCGCCTGACGCTGGCGGTGGCGCAAGGTGGTAGCAAAGGCTCCACCTTGCCGGAACGTTTTGAGTTGCTGGTCAACCGTCGCTACGCCCCCGAAGAGTCGTTCGACGCGGTCTGGCAAGAATTGACCGACTGCATCACACAATCCATGGCCTCCTCCGCCGCGCTGGGTACGGAATACCACCTGATCGGCCATCTGGCCCCGGTCAGCGATCCGACCGGGCCACACTGGCCGCGCTGGCAGCAAGCGCTGGGCATGGGATTTGGTTTCCGCGCCGACGAATTCGCCGCCTGGGGTTCCTCCAGCAGTTCCGACATGGGATGGGTACAACAGGCAGGCATTCAGGAAATTCTGTTAGGCGGTCTGGTGCGGCCGGATAACCACATTCACGCCGCCAATGAATACACCACCATGTCGGACATCGTCGCTTTATCCCAGTCTATTTTGGCCTATCTGGCCGAGGACTTTTCGCCAACCCAGGGTCATTAAGCCATAAAAAAACCAATAACAAACAATAAGTAGCAAATAACAATTAGCAAACAGCAGAGAGGAAACCACGATGTGTGCAATGAAAGGAATAAACAGACGGCAGTTTATTACTCACACCACGCTGATGACTGGCGCAGCCATGCTACCGTGGTCATTCCATGCTAACGCGGCTGAGGCCAGCGTCATGACGGCGGGCGGTACGCCACAAAAAGGCGGCACCCTGCGCATCAGCGTCGATCAGGCTATCAACATGCTCAACCCCCAGCAGGCACGCGTCAACCCCGAGTACCTGCTGGCTGAATTGCTCTACAGCGGCCTGACGCGTCTGACACAGGAGATGAAGGCCGAACCGGATTTGGCTATCAGCTGGCAGCCGAATGCTGACCTGACGCAGTGGACATTTACCCTGCGCCCCAACCTGAAGTTCAGCGACGGTACGCCGTTGACCGCCGAGGATGTCGTCGCCAGCCTCTCTGCCATTCTGGATCCCAAAAACGCCTCGCCGGGGATGCGTAACATTGGTCCAATCAAGGAGTTGCATGCCGATGGCAACGACAAAGTCGTGATCATCACCCAGGTACCTTACGCCGACCTGCCCGTGATGCTGGCGTACCCGGACGCCAGGATAGTCCCCGCCGCCATCGCGCAGGGGCAACTGGCGCGGCTGTCCAAAGAAGCGCTGGGGGCGGGCCCTTTCATCCTGTCGTCGTATGAGCCAGAACGCAAAATCGTGGTGAAGCGCAACCCGTATTACTACGACCCGAACCGCCCGTATCTGGATGCCGTGGAGATCGTGGTGTATCCCGATGCTATCGCCGAAAGCTCCGCGCTGATCGCCGGTGATACCGACCTGATGCTGGCGGCACAGCCCAGCGAGTTCAAGCGCCTGTCCGCCGCTTCGGGCATCCAGCCGCTGCGAGTGCCATCAGGCCAGTTCCTCAACATCAACATGGGTTGCGACCAGAAACCCTTTAATGACGTACGGGTACGCCAGGCGCTGGCGCTGTGCATCGATCGCAAAGCGATGGTCGATTTCGTCGCTGACAGTTACGGCACACCGGGTAACGACACGCCGATCAACGCCTCGTATCCGTGGTATCGCAACCTGCCGCTGCGCCAGCCCGACTACGCCAAAGCCAAGGCGCTGCTGGCAGAAGCCGGTTACCCGGATGGACTCGATTTAACCTTGATCGCGTCAGATAAACCGGCCTCCCGTACCCAGTTGGGGATCGCGGTACGCGAGATGGCCAAGCCTGCCGGTTTTCGTATCAACGTACAGACCATGGCCCACAGTACCTACCTCGATCAGGTGTGGAAGAAAGGCAATTTTTATGTCGGCTTCTACAATATGCAGCCTTCACCGGACGCCGTGTTCTCGCTGCTCTACACCTCCGATGCGGCGTGGAACGAAACCCGCTGGAACAATGCCGATTTTGACGCCGCCGTCGCTGGCGCGCGCGGCACCACCGACGACGCCAAACGCCGGGAGTTCTACGGTAAAGCGCAACAGTTGATGCATGAACAGGTGCCGTCGGTCATCCCAGCTTTCTTCAACCTGCTCTCCGCCAGCCGGGATTCCGTGCGCGGCTACGCGCTGCATCCACGTGCCGCCGTGTTCCGTCTCGATCATGTCTGGCTGACGGCGCAAGCGTCGACACGCCGAAGCTGAGTAAGGAGCGGCTGTGAGCGCAAGTTATCTGTTAAAACGTCTGCTGTTGGTGATCTACACCCTGCTGGTGGTGTCCGTACTGGTATTCAGTATTACCCAGTTGCTGCCCGCTGACGCCGCGGTCACCCTGCTCGGCCAGCATGCCACCCCGGAGGCGCTGGCGGCGGTCAGAGCCCGCCTCGGGCTGGACGCCCCCGCCTGGGTGCAATACTGGCACTGGCTGGCGGCGGCGTTGCACGGTGATTTCGGCGTCTCCATGCGGACCAACCTGCCGGTCGCGCCCACACTGCTCACCGCCCTATCCCGCTCGTTGCTGCTGGCGGCGTGCGCCCTGTCGCTGATGCTGCTGGTGGCGCTGCCGCTCGGCGTCTGGGCGGCGGTCAGAAAAGGCAAACTGGCGGATGTGCTGGTCAGCGTGCTGTCCTACATCGGTATTTCCTTTCCCGAGTTCGTCACCGCCACGCTGATGTTGCTGCTGTTCGCCGATATCTGGCAGTTGCTGCCAGCGACCGGTTATGTGCCGCTCAGCGAGAACCTGATTGACGGCGTGCGCCATCTGGTGCTGCCGTCGGCGACGGTGGCGATGATTCTGGTCGCGCATGTCTCACGTATGGTGCGATCGGAAATGGTGGATGTGCTGCATACCGACTACATCCGGGCAGCCTGGCTGAAAGGACTGCCGCGCCGCCGTATCCTGTGGCGCCACGCGCTGCGTAACGGCCTGTTGCCGACCATCACTATCGTGGCATTGGACGTGGGTTATCTGCTCGGCGGCATCGTGGTAGTGGAAGAGATTTTCGCTATTCCCGGCATCGGCCGGGAGCTTATCGTCGCAGTGCAGGCGCGCGATCTCCCGACCATTCAGGGCGGCGTGATGATCCTGGCCTCCACCTATGCGGTCGTCAATTTTCTGGCCGACCTCGCCTACGCCACGCTAGACAAGCGGATTCACTATGTTTGACGTACTCAAAAAACTACTGCGTACCCCGCAAGGGGCCGCCGGGCTTGGCATCCTGCTACTGGCGTTGATTACCGTGTGCGCGGGCGTTCATCTGGCCCCCGCCGACCCGGAGGCTATCTCGATTCTGGCGCGCTATAAAGCACCGAGCGCCATGCACTGGTTCGGTACCGATCAGCTAGGGCGCGACATCCTCAGCCGGGTACTGGTCGGTGCCCGCACCACCATTCTTTATTCGCTACTAGCCACCTCACTGGCGATGGTGGCAGGCTCGGTTATCGGTACCGCCAGCGCGTATCTGGGTGGCAGGATGGATGAAGGCATCATGCGCACCATGGATGCGGTGATGTCGATCCCCAGCCTGCTGTTCGCTTTATTGATTGTCAGCACACTAGGACAGAGTAGCCTGAATGCGGTGCTGGCTATCACCATCGCCTTTATACCGGGCATGGTACGCATCGCCCGTAGCGTGGCGCTGGCCGCGCGCCAGCAGGATTACGTCTATGCCGCCATCGCCCGCGGCGAATCCTCCGGCTATATCATCCTGCGGGAGATGCTGCCTAACATCGTGGCACCCATCATCGTGGAATCTACTATTCGCGTGTCGTTCGCCATTATGCTGTTCGCCACCCTGAGCTTCCTTGGGCTGGGCGCACAACCGCCACAACCGGAATGGGGGCTGATGGTATCCGAAGCCCGCGCCTACTTCTTTAACGCTCCCTGGATGATGCTGATCCCCGGGCTTGCGATCGCTATCGTCGCGATCGGTTTCAACCTACTTGGCGATGGGCTACGCGACGTTCTGAATCCGAGGAGCCACTGATGGACAAACACAACGCCACCCTGACGACGACATCCACACCCGTGCTGGCGGTTAACGATTACAGCCTGGACTACGCACTGCCGGACGGTTCGCATCTGCCGGTGCTGCGGGACATTACCCTGCACGTGAATCGCGGCGACGTGGTAGGGCTGGTGGGGGAATCCGGCTCCGGCAAAACCACCTTAGGCTGGGCCATTATGCGCTGGCTCGCCAGTAACGCACGGGAGCGCGCCGGCGAGATTCACCTCGGCGGGCTCAATCTGCGCACGTTGGCGACGGACAAACTGCACGCGCTGCGCGGCGGAAAACTGGGGATGATTTTTCAGGACCCCAGCGCCTCGCTCAACCCTACCCTGACGCTGGGGGAACAGGTCACCGAGGTGCTGCGCCGTCACCGTCACCTCAATGCCCGGGAAGCACAGGAATACGGCGAAACTCTGCTGCGTGACGTTGACCTGAAACATCCGGCGCTGATGATGCAACGCTACCCGCATCAGGTTTCCGGCGGTGAAAAGCAGCGCATCCTGATCGCTACCGCCTTCGCTTGTCAGCCCGATTGCCTGATTTTCGACGAACCCACCACCGCGCTGGACGTGATCAGCTCTGCACAGATACTGGCGTTGTTTGAACGACTGCGGGAAGAAACCGGTGTAGCAGCCTTGTATATCTCTCACGATCTGGCACTGGTCTCCCGTGTTACCGATCGCGTCTGTGTGTTGGAAAAAGGCCGTATCGTTGAACAGGCGGATGCCGGGGCGTTGTTCAGCGCACCACAACACGCCTACACCCGTCGGTTGATCGCCGCCGTGCCGAATCCAACCGTACGCTTGCTGGATGAAGCTACGCCGTCCTCCCAACCGTTACTGACCCTGAGTGACATCACTATCCAGTACGGTCACCACCGGTTGCTGGATAAACTGCTCAAGCGTCAGCCCCATCAAACCCGCGCCGCTAACGCGGTATCGCTCACCGTGCATGAAGGTGAGATTCTGGGGATTGTCGGTGAGTCCGGCTCCGGCAAGTCGACACTGGCCAAAGCCATCACCGGTCTGGTGCCGTTTAGTGGCGAGCTGGATTTTCGCGGCTACACTCTGCTCGGCCGCGCGCAGATGGATAAGGACTATCGCCGCCGGGTGCAAATGATCTTCCAGCACCCGGACGCGTCGCTCAATCCACGTATGCGTATCGGCGACATTATCGCCCGCCCGCTGCGGCTGTATGGTCTGCCCAACGGCGAAACCGAAACACAGGCCGTCGCCCGACTGCTGGAAGAAGTCCGCCTGCCAGCGTCGATGGCGTCGCGCTACCCTCATGAGCTGTCAGGTGGACAAAAACAGCGGGTGGCGATCGCCCGCGCCTTCGCCCACCCGCCAGAACTGGTGATTTGCGACGAGATCACCGCCGCATTGGACGTCTCGGTGCAAGCGACCGTGATTGAATTGCTGCTGGAACTGCGGCGACGCTACGGCACTGCCTACCTGTTCATTACCCATGACCTTAATTTGATCCAGCAGGTGGCCCATCGTATTGCGGTGATGTATCGCGGCGACGTGCTGGAGATCCTGCCGGGCCATGCGATGGCGTCTCAGGCACAGCATTCTTACACGCGGGCGCTGCTGTCCGCCATCCCGACACCCGGTGAGTTATCGCCTGCCTCACACTCATACACAGAATGAAACCATCATGACGAAAGAACAGTTACTACAGCGTATCGATACCGAATTTTGTCTGCGTTTTCTGGCAAACATGGTGCAACACAAAAGCTACAGCGCCACTGACGGCGAGCGTCAACTGGCGGAATTCATGGCCGGGCGGATGCGCGAACTCGGGCTGGAAACCCAGCTCACGCCGGTGCCGGGCGGGCGGCTCAATGCCATCGGCACGTTGCGCGGCGTCGGCGGCGGCCACAGTTTGCTGTTCAACGGCCATCTGGACACCAACCCGGTGACGGAAGGCTGGACGGTGGATCCGTGGGAAGGAAAAATCGACGACGAATTCATCTACGGTATCGGCGTGTCCAATATGAAATCCGGCGATGCGGCCTATTTCTGTGCGCTGAAAACGCTTATCGACGCGGGCATCAAACTGAAAGGCGACGTGGTGCTGACTTACGTGGTCGGGGAGTTGCAGGGCGGCATCGGCTCCATCGCCGCGATTGAGCAAGGTATCCGCGCCGACTATTTCATCAACGCCGAACCGACCGATATCCAGGCGCTGACCATGCACGCCGGTTCGCTGATGTTCACCATCGAACTGACCGGTGACACCCGTCATCTCTCCAAACGTGAGCAAGCGGTGGATGCCATCGCCGCGGCCGTGGAGCTGATCCCGCAGTTGAACGCCATGACGTTCAGCGGCGCACAGAGCGACGAACACCGCAGCATCAACCGTTGCCATGTCGGCACCGTACACGGTGCGCTGGGGCGCGATCTTGAAGAGTGGCGGCCGCCGCAGGTGGCGGACTTCGCCCGTCTCAAAGGCTCCGCCCGCTTCGCGCCGGGGCAGAGCGTCGCCAGCGTGCTGGCAGATATTCAGGCATTGCTGGATGCGCTCTGCGCCCGCCACCCCGGCCTGAAGGCGGAACTGTTCGACGACGGTGTACGGGATAAACCCACCATGCTGCCGTTCGAAGTGTCCCGCGAGTCAGCGATCGTGCAGGCGGTTAACCGTGCCTATCAACAGGTGCGCGGCGAACCACAGCCCAGCGGTGCTATCACGCCGCCCGCGTTTTACGGCACCGACGCCGCCCATTTTTATCAGTTAGCTGGGATGGAGGGTATCGTGTGTGGTCCCGGCGGCAAGTTCAACACCATGCCGGATGAACGCGTTCACATCAGCGATTTTCTCGATGCGGTACGCATCTATCTGCTGGCGATACTGGAGATCTGCCAGCCGGAGGAGGCGCTGTCGTAACCTCGCCTGCGTCGCTCGCTGGCGAGTCATCATGTCGTCTTGCCAGCGGGCACGGAGGTGACAAGAGATAGCCCCCATCAAAACACTATCCCCACCCTTTACTCCATTAAACGGTGGGGATTAATACACAGTTGCATCAAGAGAAGGATGGGAAGTCCGTCCTCAATCGACACGGGTATTACAACACTTTCGCGCTCCCGGCCCAGCCAGCGTGGAAATTGCCGGAGCAAATCGCCGGTTCAATAGCGCTGATATTTACCCGGACCAGGCCCAGCTTAACGAAGGGATCATCTGACAACGCGACATTGACTGCCGATGAGTCCGTTCCGTAGGCCAGAATAAATCCACCCAGTCCGTTCTCTAATGGACCGGCAAAAATGATATTCCCGAGTTTGATATTATCGGCAAGCCATTTTTTGTGCGCATCAATATGCTGTTCAAGTTCGTCTTTCGGACTGGAGTACTCAAGAGTAATGGCATATAACATAGCAGTTACCTTCATAATAAATTAAACGGCGAGAGAGTTAATCACTAACTGGATGGATGACCTGGCATTCTCAATTTCACGATTTTTTATTTCATCGCCTTTTGATGCTCCTTCCGCACGAATAAAATACACATCATGAATACCGAGAAACCCGAAAAAGGCCTGAAGATAGCGTTCCTGAAAATCCAGACCGGCAAAAGGGGGCTTGCCATAAAAACCGCCACGGGCAGAAACGATAATCACTTTTCTTCCTGCGGATAATCCGACGGGTCCGGTTTCAGTATATTTAAACGTCCTCCCTGCCTGCGCAATTCTATCCAACCAGGCTTTCAATTGACTGGAAACGGAAAAGTTATACATCGGCGCGCCAATAACAATGACATCACTCGCCAGAAACTCTGACACGAGTTGTTCTGACAGTTGGTGCTCCTGCAACGTTGCGTTGTCCACTGCCGCGTTATCTACCTGGCGAAAACCCGCCACAATCGGGCCGGTAAGGTGGTGTATTTCCTGTGCCACCACATCGCGGTAAGACAAGTCCGCATCCGGATAACGGTGGGTCAATTGTTCAATAACCTCAGCGGAAAGCTGCCGTGTTACTGAACCATCAGCAAGAATACTGGAATCTATATGTAATATATTCACGACAACCTCTCTTTATATTTAAGCGCAAAAATCATTCATACGTTAAATCATTCAGGTATCAGAACATCAGCAACCGAATTACGCGCTGTTATATGTATCAACACATCACCACAGACGAATCAGAACAACTCGCCGCCATCAACCTGAATACAGGACGGACATCATCATTTAATGGCCTTGGCTGCCTCATCAATAAAATGTGCGACAGCATCAGGGTGTGAAATAAGAGACATATGGCTGGATGCGATCGACATTACTTTGGCACCAATCTGCCCGGCTATTTTTTCCTGAACGGCATGCGGTAACGCGTTGTCATTTTCAGTTAATAAATACCACGACGGTTTATCTTTCCATGCAGCGTGCTGCACGTTATCGCCAAATGCTTTTGCTGCCATCGGCTGTTGAACCGCGGTTAATTCCTGTACTTTTTTTAACGGTACATCCCCGGCCATGACTTCCTGATACTGCTTAGGATTATCCAGCCAGATTAACCCGTTGGCATCCGCTGTCATCCCTTCCATCGGTGCATGCAGACGCTGCAATAAATCAGCAACGGATTCCCCACTGTCTGGCACCAGCGCCGATAAATAGACCAGCCCTCGCACATTTGGCGCGTTACCCGCCTGGGTAACGACAGCACCAGCCCACGAGTGCCCCACCAGCAGCACATCACCTTGCTGCCTTTGCAACACGCGCTCGGTGGCACTGACATCATCCGCCAACGAGGTCAGGGGGTTTTGCACGGCAGTGACATGGTAGCCCATGCCTTGCAACCGGGTCGTCACCGCCGACCAACTGGAACCATCGGCGAACGCGCCATGAACCAACACAATATTTTTAATTTTCGCGGCCTCCGCAATAGAGTGAACACCGGCAAAGAGAAGCAGCCCCAACCCAATAGCCAGTGTGCGTAGCCAGGCGGTGCGGGAATTCGTCATAGATGTTCCTTTGGCAGATGAATGAATGATGATCGCTGGGTTTTCCCTGGTGTTGCTCCCCTTGCGATACGGGATGAGTGAAGTGTAACCAGCATGGACGCTTGCAGTAAGATGGCAAAGTTGACATAGTTCATGCAAAATTCGCCAATCTTCTCCGACAGGAAAACATCACCATGCGTATCTCGATTCTGGCGTTACCGGGCAGTATGTCGTCGGCCATCGCCGGGCTGGCCGATATGTTCTGGATGGTCAATCAGGCGCTGATCTCGCGCCCGCAAGGAAATGCCGCCGCCAGCCCCCCTGGCGTGACGTTTGAAACCGCGATTGTCAGTGCCGATGGCAACCCGGTGCGCGATGCTCAGGGCCGACTCATCTATGTCGACAGTTCGTTTGAGGCGGTCGGTCAATCAGACATTGTGCTGGCCACAGGCATGATGCTCGGCCCGGATAAACTGCCACTGGCCGCGACATCCGTTGGAGAATCAGCGGCCTGGCTAAAACAGCAATACCTGCACGGTTCCCTGATAGGTGGTGCTTGTGCAGGCAGCTTTATTTTAGGTGAAGCAGGACTGCTGGATGGGCGCTTTTGCAGCACCACCTGGTGGCTCTATCACACCTTCAAGCAAAAATACCCGAAGGCAAAACCGGTATGGGGCAAGGCACTGGAAGAGCAGGATGGCATCATTACAACCGGTGGCCCCTTATCCTGGGTTGAACTTGCCCTGCATATTATTCGGCATCAGGCAGGTCCTGACATCGCCAGGATGGCAGCAGACATTGCCGTTGCCGATAGTCAGCCGCTGTCACAGCGTATTTATGCACCACAGGGATTTATGAATACGGTCGACCCGTTATTGCTGCGTGCTGAACATCTGGTTCGATACGAAAACCCGGCCATGACAGCAGAAGAACTGGCGCGAGCGCTGAATTTCAGCGACCGGACGCTACACCGGAAGATTAAGGAGCTGACCAACGAAAGCCCTAAAAACTTTATTACGCGCGTGCGGATCGAGATGGCCTGCCTGCTGCTCGAAAACCCGGCAGCCAACATCAAGCGGGTGGCTCAGGCCTGTGGTTACAGTGAAGACACGGCATTCAGACGCGCATTTTCGCAACAGATGGGGATGACGCCCGTGCAATATCGCAAGTGGGCGATGGTAAGAAACGATAAAACAGCGATGCCAGAGGCTGAAAAAAAAGACCCCGGATGACAGCATCCGGGGTCTTGAAACGAAACGAGTATTCGCCGTTTATCCAGGCTTAACCGCGATGAACTTCTTAACCGCGATGCTCTTCAATGTAACGAGCCAAATCAGCCGGGGTCTTCAGAACGGTGGCGACTTCGGTTGGCGGGATCATGCAGCCGTAAACGTCCTGCACTTCCAGCACCAGATCGACGGCCAGAATCGAGTCGAGGATATCAGACTCAATCAGTTCATCATTAAACCCCACTTTGCGGGATAAGACCTTTTCAAACAGGGCGAGTATCTCTTGTTCCATCATCATTTCCTGGTGTAATCAATTAGTGCGGGCATGAGTATCCAGCAGTTTACGATCTATTTTGCCGTTAGGATTCAGCGGCAACGCATCTTTAATAATAATCTGAGAAGGCACCATATAGGGTGGAATCACCTTCGAAAGCGAGGTTTTGATCGCATCAGGTGCCAGTTTCGTGACGCAGAACGCAGCAATACGCAACACGCCACCGCCCGACTTCATTAGCGGCAGCACCACCGCTTCACTAATATCAGGCATCGCCAGCAGGCGATTTTCAATCTCGTTGATTTCGATACGGTAGCCGTTCAGCTTGATCTGGCTGTCGTTGCGGCCCTGGCAATACAGGATACCGTTTTCTTCATAGCCCAGATCGCCGGTGCGATAGCCACGGAACTGCTCGCTCTCCCGATGTAACAATTTCGCCGCGTTCTCCTGCGGTAAGCCAAGGTAGCCACGCATCACGTTCTTACCCCAGATAATCAGCTCACCTTCGGCGGTAATTTCCATGTGGGAGTCCGGCATCATCGCCCCGACCGGCAGTACGTCGTTTTCACTGCACAGGATCTCATCGGTAATTTCGATAACCGTGGTGGCGATGGTCGCTTCGGTGGGGCCATAGGAGTTGAGAATTTTGGCATGCGGGAAACGACGGCGTAGCTGTTTTACCAGCGCTTTGTTCAACACTTCGCCAATAAACACAAAGACGCTCAGTGCAGGCAAATAGTCGCTGTTGAACTGTGGGGAGAGCAAGCGTTGATAGGCAAAAGACGGCGTGGAAACCCATACGGACACCCCGTTGTTTTTCAATCGCTCCAGCCAGTTTTCCGCCGCGATATCCTCTTTCGCATTCAGGACGATGTGCCCACCAGTCGCTAGGTTCGCCAGCAACGGAATCAACGAGAGATCAAAGCTGAATACCGCATGGTTCATCAATACCGGCACATCAGGCAGGGAAAAATCCTGACGCACCCATTGCATGAAGTGCCACAGGCTCTCACGCCCAATCTGCACACCTTTCGGTTTGCCGGTACTGCCTGACGTGAACATGATGTAAGCGAGTTCCGGCTCGGCCAGCACCTGCCCTTCCTCGCCAGTAGTGATGAACTGCTTCGTGGCCACATCGTAATAGTAAGGGGCTTTCGCCTGTTGGCAGATTTCCCGCAGACGCTCCTGCGGGTAGATGCAATCCACCGGCACGTAGGGAATGTTATGCAACAGGCAACTATAAATCGCCACGGCAAATTCTGCCTGTTGATGCCCGTATAACACGACCGGTGTACCAGCAGGCTGCTGGCAATGCTGATAACGCTGCTGCCAATCGCTAACGGCGACCGAGAGCTGTTGCCAGGTCATTGCCTCATCGCTACCGCTAATCGCCAACTGGTGTGGGTTCGCGGGCTTGAGTAGTACCGCATGCAAGAAATCTTGCAGTTCCTTAAGCTCGGAGTGATAGTTCATAGAGGTGACATTCCGCTAAAGATGTAAAGAGAGACAGCGGCGCTTGCCAGCGTCAGAATTCGCCCCAGGAACGCAATGACTGGACGTTGTAACCAGTTGCTGAGCGTTGGACTACGTTTGGCTGACCACTGCAACATATTGTGTGCAACAGAAATGGCGCCAAACAGCGCGCCGCTGATAATATAGTGTCGTTCAAGTCCGTTCCATGCCCCCATACAAAACAGGGTGCAAAAAATACCAATATTTTGTGCCAGCGTTTTGTTCTGTCGGAAAAAATCGATCTTCATCAGATTCATATAAATCGGCATAAAAACCACATCCCTTAGCCATTCGGACAAGCTAATGTGGAAGCGACGCCAGAAATCTTGCGGATTTTTAGCCAGGATCGGCATATTGAAGTTCGCCGGGATGTTGAGGCCAAATAGGCGCCCCGCCCCAATCGCCATATTGCTGTAACCGGCAAAATCAAAGTAAAGGTACGCGCTGTAAGCCACCGACATCACAACGCCGACGCTTAAGGTAAACGGGCGATGACTCCACGACTGAATGACCAGGTTATCGATCAGCGTAGCGAACAGGAATTTCTGGATAATACCGATGAAAATCTGCTCCATGGCAGGTAAAAACTGCTCGCGAGTGATAACGAAGGATGGCTTATTACTATCCGTCACCCAAGCTCGCCAGCGATACATCGGCCCGGCAGAAATAACCAGCGGCATAAAGAGATAGCAGAAATAATGCAGGAAATTCTGGCCGTCTTTTTTGGTGCGATACAGTAATACGTCAACGGCGCGAAATGTCATAAACGACAAGCCGATCATCCCCCAGTGGTTGTTCAGGTGTAATTTCACCAAAAACAACGGCAGCAGCGTCAACGTTACCGCCTGCCAGGTCTTTAACCAGCCTTTTTCTTTTAACGTGACAATAATATAAAAGCTCAGGAAAACTGCCACGGGGACAATATAATCACCCTGGAAAATATATCCCCAGCCTAACAACACCAGCGCGGAAATGGCGGATAAATAGGTCAGCCGGTAATGCCATAGCCGATTAATCAGCACAAACAACAGTGCTAATCCAAACAGGCAGAAAAAAAATGTTCCGGAGCTATACATCATTCATCCTTCAGAACTTTTGATATTCAAAATGCACTTGTAAACTCATGCTGTCATCAACAGAGGTCCACGCCACGATGGTCACCGCCAGCAAGAGATAAATAAAAAAAAGGCGAATCGCGTATTTCATCATTTAAAACTCTCAGCAATAAAACGGTCCATCACCACCCATGCCGGGTCTGTTGGATGCAGGCGGTCCCAGTTCCAGCCGTTCTGATAAGGCATAGCGTACATATCAAGATAAGGAACCTGATTCTCATCCAGCATCGACCTGATTTGTTTATCAATCGACTGGAATTTCTCGGAGTTTTTAATCGCCCACGGATTAATCGCATCCACAATCACCACCACCTGAACGTGGCGCTCTTTGAGCAGCTTAATTGTCGCCTGGAATGCGTCCATTTGTGCGGGAAATAGCGGCGCGTCATCCCATACATCCTGTGTCGGATCGTCATCATAGACAGATTTATCCATCCAGAATGTCGCCGCACTTTGCTGGCGAGATTTATTCAGTTCATGGGCGTTAGCCAATTCATTATCCCAGTTAGGAACAATGTCAGGCGAGGGCTTAACAGGCCACGGCCGTACCGGTTGAGGCTCAATCCCCAGTCTTGCCAGCCAGTCTTTTTTTATCATTTCGCAGAAAATGGCAAACTGATAGCTCACTTCCTGCCAGATAATTTGCGGATGCCAGCCATAAACGCGCATCTGAGCGAAGGTTAAATGGCTGACCTCGTCGATGTTGAGATTCTGTAAATAACTCACCAAAAAGCGGCGCGGTTCAGGATCGTCCATCAGGGGATTAAATATCGAGGGCGGGAAATTATCGGCAAACACAGCCCCCGGTACCCCATCACCGTAAAAACTATCGGGTGCCAATTGCAACACGACCTTACTGTTCGCGTTCAGGTCGTTTTTAAAACGCGAGAGCAGTAAAAAGTGCGCAATATTATCGATATAAATATCGCCATAGGCGACTACCGGCCGACGCAACTGGTTATTGAAGTAATTATAGACGGCGTAATGTTCATCTTCAGATGTAGAGACCTCCGACGCACCGATAAAGAAAATCGCATTCCCTTGTAATGCATGAGAAATAGTCGCCATTTTCTCCTTGAGCTCTTTGGGCGTGCCGTCCAGGCTTTTAATCAATGGCTGGAAATTCAGCGGCGGATCGAAGCTCGTCACCAACGGGGGAACGCTAAGAACCAGAATGGCGAGCGTCGCCATCAGGAGATGTAGGCAGATAGTATTTTTAAGTTTCTTCATAAAAGTAAAACTATATGACTTCAATTTGTTTGAAATTTGTTATCTTCACACGACGTCGATTACTGTTTTTTTATGACACTATATACCAGGCTAATCTTCGATGATGAGTGTTGCTGTGTAACGGTATGTACAGTGTGTAGACGGTTGAGCGGGCAAGACTGATATCACACAGAAATGAACGCTAAAACGCGAAGGAAGAGGCACCATTATCATTCGCACTTGCACGACCTTGTTTTGATTCAGCACGGTAGTATCAGGGCCTGAAGGGCATTGTTGAATAAACCGAATCGTTGTCAAACCGCAGAAAAATATTAACTAACATCATGATAAAAAATGAAATTCAAGCAAAATAAACGCGTCATGCCCACCATCTCAGAAAATAACCACCAAAACCTTATAATCCCGACTCTTTCACTTTCGCAAAAAAAGCATCGACAGCAGCATTCGGGAACTGACGTCACCGCACATTCATTGCAGTACCTGCCGCCTCACCTCGCCGATGAATTTGCGCGCCTATGATAAGTGCACACCTTCTCTGACAGAATTATCCTGCATCAACAAACGCACGAAATCCGACCATGTCGACGTTAAGACATCCCCAAATTCGGTCTGATGTAAAGACAGCAAGATCCGGGTCGCCGGGAGGCGCTGCACTCCCCATACTTCGCCTACACCTGCCACACACCATCAACGTGAACATGACACATCCGGAGGTTTTCATCATGCCTGACTTGTCTGACAAAATAGCCATTATCACCGGTGCCAGCTCTGGCATTGGGTATGCAACGGCCAAACGGTTTGCTCAGGAAGGCGCTCGCGTTATCGTGGGTGCCCGACGTCAGCAAGCGCTCAACACGCTGGTTGAGGAGATAACCCTGGCTGGCGGTCACGCGGTAGCCTTAGCCGGTGATGTCAAAAGCGAGGCTTTCGCAAAAGCGCTGGTTGAGCTGGCGATGGATTGTTATGGCGGGCTGGATATCGCCGTTAACAATGCCGGAACCACCGGAGAAACCGGCAGCTTACTGGACATGAGTCTTGCCGAGTGGGAAAACACCTTGCACACGAATTTGACGAGCGCCTTTGTTGGCGCTAAACACCAAATTCCGGCCATGCTCCGCCGGGGTGGCGGGTCGGTCATTTTTACGTCAACCTTCGTAGGCTATACCCTCGGTTTGCCGGGGATGGCGGCTTATGCCGCGAGCAAGTCTGGGTTAATCGGCCTGACACGAGTGCTTGCAGCGGAGTTTGGCGCTCAGGGGATTCGGGTAAACGCACTGCTACCGGGCGGGACGGACACACCGATGGGACAGGCCTTCACCCGTGACCCGGAGTCACTGGCGTTTGTTCAGGGCCTTCATGCCCTAAAACGTCTGGCGCAGCCGGAAGAGATTGCCGCATCAGCCCTTTATCTTGCGTCTGATGCCGCCAGTTTCACCACCGGCATTGCTCTTCTGGCTGACGGCGGCGCCTCCATCTGCCGCACCTGAATAACGACCACGAAAGGGATGGAAGATGACGATGCCAGACTACACACACTCAGACGCGGCACATTCAAACGATGAACATTCAGACTATGCGCGCATCGCTGATGCCATCACGTTCATCGCCAACAGTGTGAACAGCCAGCCCACTCTCGATGAGATTGCCGCGCACGTTCACCTGAGCCCTTTCCACTTTCAGCGGCTGTTTAGCCGGTGGGCTGGCGTTACGCCGAAGCGCTTCTTACAGGTGCTGACCCTCGAACGGGCCAAAGCGCTACTGCGCGAGTCAAGACCGCTGCTTGATGTGGCCGACGCCGTGGGGTTAAGCAGTAGCTCGCGGTTGTACGACCATTTCGTTCATCTCGAAGCGGTAACGCCGGGGGAATACAAGCAACAAGGTGCGGGCCTTATCATCGAACACGCCGTTCACCCTACGCCGTTCGGTAACGCCTTTATTGCCGTGACACCCCGAGGCATTTGCAGCCTTTCCTTTCTGGACAACAAGGATGCCGGAGAACCACTGGCAGCATTGCATCACACCTGGCCACATGCCGTGATGCATGAAAATCCGCAACGGACACAAACGGTGATAGACACACTGTTTGCCATGAAAACACCACCGGATCGCCCGATTTCATTGCATGTGACCGGCACCAACTTTCAGATTAGCGTCTGGAAAGCGCTGTTACAGATCCCCCCGGCCACTGTCGTCAGCTATTCTCAGGTGGCCGATGCCATCGGCCATCACAACGCGGCAAGAGCGGTGGGACTGGCGGTTGGCGCCAATCCGGTCGCCTTCTTAATCCCCTGCCACCGCGTCATCCAACAAAGTGGAAAAATCGGCGGCTACCACTGGGGAGAAACCCGAAAACACGCGATACACGCCTGGGAATCCGCAAGGTATGAAAGGTATGAGTAGCCAGCGCAGCGGCGTTAATCGTACTGCCGTTGTCGGTCCCAGGCCAGCAGACGCCGAAGCCACCAGAGGAGCAGTGCCAGTAAGGCGATGCCGCCAAGTACCGCAAACGCCGTGCGGTAGGAGTAGGTCGCGGCAATATTCCCTGCAAGCGCGGGGCTGAATGACGCCCCGATGCCTTGCAGTAACATGACAACGCTCAGCCCGGCATTGGTATGCCCGCTGCCTTCCAGCAACCTGACGATATAACCGGGAACCGCCACCCCCAGAAGCCCCGCCGCCACACCATCTAATACCTGAACCGGTATCATAAAAAATGGCCCGGCGGATACCGATGCCAGCGCGGCACGCAGCGGCAACACGATTAACGCCAACGTAATCAGCACCGCGTAACCGTATTTATCCGCTTTGGCGGCGGCAAATAACGCCACCGGGATCATCACCAACTGGGAAATAATGACGGTCGCCGCCGCATACACGCCCGCACTCATTTCGCCATCAGGCATCGCGGCCACCCGCATACTGAGCATCGGCAGCAAGGCGGCGTTGGCGAGGTGAAAGAGCATCAGTGTTGCCCCAGTCGTCACCACCGCCGGGTGCGTGATAATGACAGAAAGTCTAGGGGCGGAGGCCGCATCGTCAGCGCCGCTTAACCCACGGGCCACACGGTTATCGATATCACCATGCCGGATAGCCAAAACCGCCATCGTGGCGCATATCGCCATACCGGTCATCAGGATAAAGACGACATCGGTTCCCCAGTAAATCACCAGCGCGCCCGCTAACATCGCCGCGCTCATGTTCCCGCCATGATTAAACGCCTCGTTCCTTCCCATCTGATGGTTAAAACCAGACGGGCCCGTCAACCCCAGCGTAATCCCGGTCAACAAGGGCGCAATAAAGGTGGCGGATACCCCGGTTATCACCTGAGAGAACCCCACAACATACCGATTCGGGAAAAACCAAAGCAACAAGGTCGCGGCGGTGATGAGCACACAGCAGGCAACGAGCACCGCCCGTTTGTTGCGCGACGCATCCGCGGCCAGCCCGCAAGGCATAGTGGCAACCAGGCCCGCCAAACCACCGACGGTCATGATCCAGCCGATGTCATCGGCTTTCCAGTGATGCTCGGTGAGAAAAATCCCCAAAAAAGGGCCGAGGCCATCTCTGACATCAGCCATGAAAAAATTCACTAAACACAGCGCCTGAAGTGATCGTAAAGGCATCGGAACCCTTTTTACGTTGCTAACCATCATGGTTCAGCCTGCCTGAGATAGACGGCCTGTGCCATAGCCGAAAACGCACCACCCAACCTGTCTGTGGGGTAAGTTCTGTTGGATACAGAGAACAGGCATCACTCACCGCCCCCGAAAAATGAAAGTAATCGGCTTTCAAGTCAGTTGTATGATACACAACGGTAACATTAGGCAGAGGCTATGATTGTGGTTGTGCTGGATGATGTGTTCGGTACGGTGCTGCAGCTGCGTAGGTAAGGGGAACTGTTACAAATGTGCTGCTTCTTGACGCCAACACACAGGCTAAAAACCCGCCTTGCCCGGGCATCACCACAACAATGTGCCCAGCCAGTCATGAATTCAGGCACGCAACTTGCTTATTTTCCCCGCTGCGCCCGTCGCTCTCCGGCAGGCTGTTTTTTCGTACAAAAAACCGGCAAAAATAAAATCATGCCGATAACAATTCACATGACATCAAGCCATTAGCACCGTGACGTTTGCACTGGCACCACTTTTGCTTAAAAACGTGTTTTTTGCGGCGGGAAAAACAGAAAAAATCGCACTGGCTTGATCAAACAAAAACAATGGGTTATACATTTTCATTCGTCCTTACGGACTCGCCCTGACTGAAGGGATTAAGACTTCACCTTCGCGTCCAGCGTCACACGCATTAACGTCCGTACGGACGTTCCCTGACTGAAGGGATTAAGACATATCAAAGTGAACCTTTGTTTTGTTTCGAATCGGTCCGTAAGGACCTTCCCTGACTGAAGGGATTAAGACACATCATTTTCGCTCCATGCTGGCTTATCCATGTCCGTAAGGACCTTCCCTGACTAAAGGGATTAAGACCGAAAGAACGAACGCAGTGGTATCTCTGACATCGTCCGTACAGACTCTCCCTGACTGAAGGGATATAAGCTAAAGAAAACCGCCGCGCCCGAGGTGATATGCATCGGGCGCGGTGTGAAGAATCATTGCGGGAAATAACGAAAGGAACATCTGACCGGCACCCACCGTCTGTGCCGTATTATCATCAGTGCCGCGTTAAAGCCGGCTTTTGGCTGATGTATACACCTGCGAGCGCTCTCGTTTGCCCACCGCCACAACCAGCACCACAATCTCATGCTCAAGCACGTGATACACCAGCCGGTAGCCTGCGGATCGCAGTTTGATTTTGTAGCAGTCCGCCATGCCGTGCAGCCGGTTGGCGGGAATATGCGGGTTTTGCAGCACCTCTTTCAGCTTTTTGATGAACTGTTCCCGCACCGGGGCACCCAGTTTCTTAAACTCTTTCAGGGCGTGCTCTTCAAACTCCAGCTTATAACTCATCCAGTGTGACCTTGACGCGTTTCCCCTTCATGCGTGAACGGGCGATGCTGGCAAGTTCTTTGTCTTCCAGATAGTCGGCCAGCGTTTCCCAGATTTCGGGAGAAACGTAATACCCCGAGATATGGCCATTGGTTAACACCGCGACAGGCTCGCCGTGTGCCGCTTTCAGTGCCGCATTGGGGGATTTTTTAAACTCGCTGATGCTAACGGCAGCATTCGCCAGAATGGGTTGTACAGGCATCATCACACTCCTTTCAGTATGAAATTTGATACTGAATTTAGCACTCAATCAAACAGGCGGCAACCTCACGCGCCGCCGTCTTCGCCAGACAAAACACGTCTTCACCACACCAGACTGATGTGAACGATGCGGCGTCACCGCCGCCCGTGGCCGGGCAGCGGTGCGTTAGCGTTTTAGTGCATGGTGCCGCTCTGTGCGGGGCTTTCCGGGGTGTCGCTGTCGCTATCATCGGGCATCTCCAGCGTCGCCAGCAGCACTTCCAGCCGCTCGGCCAGCACAAACAACAGTGCTTCTTTGGCCGCCGGGTTCTCCAGCTCAATCACCGCATAGGTCAGGGCGCGGCACTGGTCGGTAATTTCTTCCGGGGTCAGAGGGGTGGAATCAAACATGGCGCACCTCCCGCACCGGCAGGCGACCGGCGAACACCAGAATAAAATCCGGCCCCAGACGGCGGCGGGCGCTGTGTTCATCGGCGGCCACCATCGCCTTGCGGCAAGGGTGCGAAAGCCCGGCACGGTGTACGGCCAGAAACAGAAAGGTAAATTGCGGGTGTAACAGGGTTGGGGCGGTAGCCATCAGGCAGTCTCCTTGAAGTAACGGTTATCGCTACCACCAGAAACGCCAATTTCAGGGTGGTAGCCCAGACGGGGTTGGCGTAACCGGACTTCAAGGAAACCGGCGCTTCCGAAGAAGCCCCCGCCTGAGCCACCATAATCTGAGTGCGGTAACGGCATGAAAGAATGTGCCGCACCGGATGCAGGTGTGCCAAGGCTGCGACATAAAAAAGACGCATGGCGCGTCTAAGTCGCCTTGAAGTTTATCAGGACGCCAATCCCGGCTGCCGATTGTGCGACAGCGGCAAAACTATAGCGCTAAAAAACCCCGGCAGGCAAGCAGGGAAAACGGCGTAACTCCACGCAAATAAAAAACCGAACCCCATCAGGCCGTTAGCGCCAAAACATTTTCACTGGCACCGCTTTTGCTTAAAAACGCATTTTTGCCACGAGGAAAACAGAAAAAATCAGACTGGCTTGAACAAATAAAAACAATGGGTTATACATTTTTGTTAGTCCGTACGGACCTTCCCTGACTGAAGGGATTAAGACTCAGCTACCCGACGAAGATGATAATCCAAAAAGTCCGTACGGACCTTCCCTAACTGAAGGGATTAAGACGTTTGAACTTGTTTTGCATGATCAGCACGATCGGTCCGTAAGGACCTTCCCTGACTAAAGGGATTAAGACTCAGTGAAACTCAAGACAAACCGTTTCATACCAGTCCTTATGGACTCGCCCTGACTGAAGGGATTAAAACTCCTCCTCTTCTTCCTCTTCTTCCTCTTCTGTCCTCACGGACTCCCCTGACTGAAGGGATTTTCTCTCCACCGGGCGGCTTTCCGCCCATTCTCAAATTTTCCTTATCCGTTGATAGGCATTTCGGCTGAAATTTCGTATGGTTAAGCCCGTTACGGGCGGGCAACGTGGCGCGCCCCGTTTTGGCACAAGGAGATGTCAATGAACTGGCTTGCCGCCTCTTGCCATGTGGCTGCCTTTGCGCTGTTACATAACCTGAAACCACTGGCGCAGCGTGCCGGCATTCAGGATTTCCCGTCACCGGCGCTGGCAAACAAACTGTTTGCGCCGCTGCCGGAAAGCCTCTCAAACCGTGTGGATCTGCACGAAAATACATTAACCCCGCTATTGGATTTCGCCGCCAGACTGGCGCGCGGCGTGCCGGAGACGCCCGTAAGCCGTGGCGAAACCGGGCTGATACCGCTCACCCACCTGTTAGCAGACGATAACCACAGCGCCCCGGCGGCGCGCTGTTACAGCCCGCTGGCCCCGCTGGGGGTCGATTCGCTGATGCCGGTGACGGCCGCGTTGCCTGCCAGCGAACGGCAGGCGGCGTACCGGCAGGTGTATCAGGCATTGATAGAGGGGCTGGAGGCTATCCCCGCCGCCCACCGCCTGCAACCGTCGCTGTGGCTTGACCACCTCGACAGCCTGTGGATGACCACCTGCCACGCGCTGCCAGACGGCGACGGGGACAGCGGTATCTCGCTGTACGATCAGGGTAAAACCACGGCGGCGCTCGCCGTCGCCCTGTGGCAGCACCACGCCCGTCAGGCCACGCCGGAGCAGGAGATACCGCTCACGCCGGGTGACGATGCACGCCTGTTGCTGATCCAGGCCGATGTGTTCGGCATTCAAAACCTGATTTTCGCCGAGGGCAACCAGACGCAAAAAATGGCCGCCAAACTGCTGCGCGGGCGCTCGTTGCAGGTGTCGCTGCTGGCGGAAGCCGCTGCGCTGCGGGTGCTGGAAGCCTTTGACCTGCCGCCGGTGTGCCAGTTGATTAACGCCGCCGGCAAAAGCCTCATTGTCGCGCCGAATCTGCCGGATGCCGCCGAGCGGCTGGCCGGGTTGCGTCAGCGCCTTGATGAATGGTTTTTAACCCACACCTACGCGCAAACCGGCATCGGGCTGTGCAGCACGGTGGCGGGCAGCGCTGAGTTCCTCGGCGAGCAGGCTTACGGCACGCTGCAAAGTCGGCTGGCGCAGGCGATGGAGCAACAGAAATATCAGCGCTTCTCCCTGTGTGCCGGTGATGCGCCCCCGCCGGTATTTGACGGTTATCTGGACCACATCGCGCAGGGCACAGGCGGTGAACCCTGCCCGGTGAATGGCCTGCACCCGGTGGAAACCACCCTCAACGGGCTTGACTGTAGCCGACTGGCGGCAGACCAGATAACCCTCGGCCACTGGATAAGCCACAGCGAGTGTTACGCCCGGCTGCTGATCCTGCGTGACAGCACCGCCACCTTCCCTGATAACCGCTGCCTGCACCTGACGCTGTTTGGCTATCAGGTGGTGGCCGTCAGACTGAAAGAGAACAGCGGCGAGTTCGGCGAACTGGCGCACAACGGCAGCCTGCGCCGCTGCTGGGACATCAGCCTGCCGCCGGAAGGTGTGCCCCTGTTTCAGGGTTATGCCCGCCGTTTTATCAACGGCTGGATGCCGCTGGCGCAGGGCGAGTATCAGCCGGAGTGCTACCCCGGCGTTGCAGACGCGCTCGCTAACGGCGACATCAAAACCTTTGATCACCTGAGCTGTGAAGATTTGTATCAGGATGCCGACCAGCAGTTACGCGGCACCTGCGCGCTGGGCGTGCTGAAAGGGGATATCGACAACCTCGGCTACCTGTTTCGCAGCGGCCTGCCGCAGCCGGGTTTTGCCAAAACCATCGGCCTGTCGCGCCAGATACACCTGTTTTTCACCCTGTGGCTGCCGCATCTGTGCCGCCAAGACTCGCGCTTTGCCAACACCTACACCGTGTTCGCCGGCGGCGACGATTTCTTTTTGATTGGCCCGTGGCGCAGCCAGCAGACGCTGGCGCTAACAATGGCGCAGCACTTCGCGCGCTACAGCGGCCACAACCCGGCGCTGCATTTCTCGCTCGGGCTGGTGCAGGCCAAACCCAGCTACCCGGTGCGGGCGCTGGCCGCTCAGGCCGAAGCCGCTCTGGAGCAGGTCAAGCAACACCCCGGCAAGAACGCCATCTGCCTGTATAACGAGGTGATGGGCTGGCCGGAATATGACGCGTTACTGACGTGCAGCGAGGAGCTGGCGCGCTGGCGCGAGCATGACGGCTACCCGCTCTCCTCCGGCCTGCTTTACCGGTTGCTGGCGCTCAGTGAACTGTCGGCGAAGGAGTCAGCAACCCCGCAGGCGGCACTGTGGCGCAGCCGGCTGGCCTATTTTTTACGCCGCAATCTGGTGGATAAAGTGAAAGTCCCGGCACAAGAGAACCCGGCAGCGTTCCGCCATCAGCTTTATTTGACCTTGTTCGCAATACTGGAACAGCACCTGAAACGGCACCGCCAGCGTTACCGGGTGGCGCTTCAACGCCATCTCTACCACTACCGCACGGTGCCGCGCGGCGAATAAAACGCACAACGACAAGGACACAGCATGACAATGCCAGATTTTAAACGCCAACTGCACAAGCCGGAGGCGACGTTTTTTGATAAAGACGCCGAAGACTTTGCCAAATCATTGTTAATCCTTAATGACAGAGGAAAGCCTCTGTCTCTGAACAAACCCACCCAGTTGCGCCGCTTTTACGACCAGTTACAGCAACTGGAGCAGCGCATCAATGGCGATGAGGAAAAACTGGCTCTCTACCTGCCGGAGATCCGCATGATCAGCGCCCATCTGGCGTATGCCAAAGGGCGCGAGCTTATCTCTGACGAGTTTTGCAAGACCATGCAACACCTGATTCGCAGCATCGACACCTGCCAGCACCTGAAAAACGGCCGGCTGTTTTTTGAAGCCACCCTCGGTTTTTTACGCGCCATACGCCACGACTGACAAGGACATCTCATGCAACTGAACAATATCCAGACGTTACGCGCCACTCTGGTGTGTGAAACCGGGTTACACATTGGCGGCGGCGACACCGCGTTGCAGATTGGCGGCATCGACAGCGCCGTGGTGCGCCACCCGTTGACCCAGCAACCTTACATTCCCGGCTCCAGCCTGAAAGGCAAACTGCGCAGCCTGCTCGAATGGCGCGCTGGTGTGGTCGGCGATACCAAGGGCAAGGTGCTCAGTCATCAGGTCTACCAGGACCTGAAGGACGCTCAAAAACAGGCGCAGGCACTGAAAATCCTGCAACTGTTTGGCGTCAGCGGCGGCGACAAACTTTCCGCCGAACAAGCCCAACAGGTTGGCCCGACCCGCCTGTCCTTCTGGGACTGTAAATTTGACGAACACTGGCTGGCGCAGCAAGGCGGGCGCGTCCAGACCGAAGAGAAAGCGGAAAACTGTATTGACCGCATCAGCGGCGTGGCGCTGCACCCGCGCTTTATCGAGCGCGTGCCTGCCGGCAGCCGCTTTGACTTTCGCCTCACCGTGCGCCAGCTTGATGGCGACAGCCCCGACCTGCTCGACACCCTGCTGGCGGGCCTGAAAATGCTGGAGCTGGACGGGCTGGGCGGCAGCATTTCCCGTGGGTATGGCAAAGTACGTTTTGAAACGCTGACCCTCGACGGGGAAGACCTCCAGCCGCGCTTTGAGCAGTTACAGCCGTTTAAACACACCACGCAGGGAGCCGGATGATGCCCTCCCCCGTTGCCCCCGCCGCCGCGTGGCAATGGCTACGCCTGCGGCTGTTCCCCGACAGCGCCTTTGCCACCGCACTGCGCGGCGATACGCTGTTTGGCCAGTTATGCTGGTACTTGCGCGAATCCCTCGGTGAGGCGGGCCTGAATGATCTACTGGCAGGCTACCACGACCAGCGCCCGTTCGCGGTGATCAGCGACCCGATGCTGGCCGACCACCTGCCGCGCCCGCACCTGCCCGAACACCTGCTGGGCTTTGCCGCCGCCGATGCCCGCGCCCGCAAACAACGGAAACAGCAATGCTGGCTGCCGCTTGCCTTCGCTCACCAGCCGCTGGCCGAGTGGGGCGCGCACGTAACCGCCGCACCCGAGCGCCACCGGCACCGCAGCGACGTGCAGATGCACAACAGCATCAACCGCCAGACGCTCACCACCGGTGGCGATGACGCGTTCGCCCCGTTTGGCAGTGAACAGCACTGGTTTGATGTGGACACCGCCTGGGATCTCTACCTGCTGCATGATGAGCGCCTGAGCGCCGCGCAACTGACCGACGCGCTGTGTGCCATCGGCCTGCTGGGGTACGGCAAAGATGCCAGCATCGGCAAAGGGCGTTTTCACCTCACGCCACAACCGATGCCGGAGCTGCCCACGCCTGACGGCAACCCGCTGCGCCTGACGCTCGCCCCCTGTGCGCCGCAGCAGGGCCACTGGCACAGTGCCGACAGTTTCTTCTCGCCGCTGGTGCGCGTTGGCCGCCACGGTGCCGCGCTGGTGGTGCAGGGCCATCCGTTTAAAAACCCGCTGCTGCTGGCAGACAGCGCCGCCGTGCTGGCCCCCGTCACCCCGGATAACCGCCCGTTTGTCGGCCAGGGGTTAGGCGGCAATGGCCGTCTTTCCACCGCCCTGCCACAAACGGTGCATCAGGGCTATGCGCCGGTGATCCCGGTGCGCTTTCACCATAAGGCACAGCCACAATGACCCCTGACCAGACGCCACGTCGCCACACCGCCTGTGACAGCGACAACATGCAATGCTTCACCCTCACCTGCCTGTCACCGGTGCATGTCGCCACCGGCGACAGCCTGAACCCCGGTGAATACCTGATAGACCAAAACGCACTGTATGAACTGGGGCAAGGCGGCCTGAGCCCGGCGCTCACGGCGACGCAGCGCAGCGAGTTGCTCACTATTCTGGAGAGCAATGATCCTGCTCTGCCGCTGACCGTGCAGCGCTTTCTGGCACGGGAAGCGGGCAAACTGAAATACGCCGCCCGCCGGGTGCGCCCGCTGTTGCCCGGCATCAGCCACTATTACCAGTCACGGCTCGGGCAGGTGATGCAGAACGACACCAAAAACAAAAAGCAGGTGCTCAACCAGCTAGAGCTGATGCGCCACGTCGGTGCCGCACTGGGCGCACCTTATATTCCCGGCTCTACGCTCAAAGGGGCTATCCGCACCGCGCTGGTCAGCGCGCTCAATCAAGGCCAGCCACTGCAAGCCGAACGATTGGAAACAGACAAGCTGAACAACAAGGTGGCGCAGGATACGGAACACCTGCTATTGAAGATTCCCAAGCGCAACGTCAAAGACTGGATTAAACATGACCCTTTCCACTGGTTACAGGTGGGGGATGCCGTAAGCCCGGCGGCGCACCCGCCCATGCTGGATTACTGGCTGGTGCGCCGCCAACCGCTCAAAGGCACGGAGAAGCAGAATAACAAGGCAGACAACATGGAACTGTCGCCGGTTGAATGCCTCAAACCCCGGCAAAGCCCGTTGCGCTGCCAGATAACCGTGAAAACGCCGCCCGCCGCTATCCCAATAAAAAACCCGCGCCTGAAGCAGTGGCTTGGCAAGGTGTCGCAACTGGCGCAACAGGTGAACCAGATAACCCTGCCGCAATGCCATCACGAGCTGGACTGGCTGGCCGAAAAACATATCGGCACGGATGATGCTTACGCCCCCGGCCAGAACTGGGTGGCGCAGATGCAACAATTACTGCGCCAGTTAGACGGCCCGCTACAGCGCGGCGAGGCACTTTTGCTGCGGGTCGGCAAATACGGCGGAGCCATCAGCAAAACCGTGGAGGGCTGGCGGCATATCGCCCGGCTCGGGAAAAAAGGCACGCGCCCCACCTACCACCCGGATGTCACCACCTGCACGCTGGCGCTGCCGCAGGCGGATGCGCTGACGCAGGCGCTGCCCTTTGGCTGGGTGCTGCTGCACCGGCCTGACCAGCCGGAGGTGGCTGAGTTTGTCGCCAGTCATCAGGACTGGTGCCAGCGGCAGCAACAGTGGCTGGCAGACCATCAGCAACAGCAGCACGCCCACCGCCAGCAACGGCAGGCCGAGCAACAACAACGTCAACAGTTGGCCAAAGAGCGAGAGGAAGAGGCACAGCGGCTGGCCAAAGCCCGTGAAGAGGAAGCACAGCGACTGGCAGACAAAGCCCGCCAGAGCCAGGCGCGCCAGTCCATCATGTCGCTGGCAGAAAGCCTGGCGAGTGAGCAACAGTTTCAGCGTAAAAACCCCAACGGCCCGCTGCGTGGCCAGTTAGCCACCTGTGTGGGTTGCGTCGCCGCTGAAGGCTCGGCAGATGAGAAAGCCGATCTGTGTACGCTGTTTGACGCCATCCTCAGCTATTGGGGCATCAAACCCGGCAAAGACAAAAAACTCACGGCCTTGAGGAATAAGCTGTTATGACATGGGCTTGCCATCTGGCGCGTTACCGCCTCTGTTTTCAAAGCAGGGAACCGCTGGCGCTGCCGCTGTTTAGCGGCTCCATGCTGCGCGGCGCGTTCGGCCATGCGCTGCGGCGCATCTGTTGCATCAGCCGCCAGAAACAGTGTGACGGCTGCCCGTTGCTGGCCGGTTGCCAGTACCCGCTGTTGTTTGAGCCGCGCCTGCTGCAACACACCCCCGGCCAGCCGCAACCGGCTCCGCCTTATGTGCTGGAGCCAGCGGCCGTTCAGGGGGCGCTTGCCGCAGGGGAAATCTGGCCGGTGGATGTGGTGCTGCACGGCCCGGCGCTGCCGCACCTGAGCCTGATCATTCTGGCCTGGATGCAGGCAGCCGTTCAGGGGTTTGGCAGCCAGCGGGTGCCAGCACAGTTGTGCCAGGTGCAGGTGGAGCAGCCCGATACAACACCGCATGAAGCGCGCTGGCTGACTATCTGGCGTCACGACCAGCCGTTTATCCTGCCGCACGCCACCACGCACACACCGCCACCGCCGCCAGAGACAGACGCACTGCGCCTGCACTTCACCACCCCGACCCGGCTGTTGCGCCAGGGGCAACTGGTGCGGGTGCGTGAGCTTCAGGCGCACGACCTGCTGGCCGCGCTGGAGCGACGCCTGCACACGCTGGCCGACTCGCTGGGTATTGCCCCGCCGCCGCCGATGACCACGCAGCCCGTTACGCTGCAACCCGGCCAGTTGCGCTGGATGAACTGGCAACGCTACTCCAGCCGCCAGCAACAGGAGATGAATCTCGGCGGGTTTATCGGTGACGTCACGCTCCACGGCGAGCTGACGCCACTGTGGCCGTGGCTGTGGCTGGGCCAGTGGTTGCATGTGGGCAAAAACAGCAGCTTCGGGCTGGGGCGCTATCGGTTAGAGGCGGTTCCTCGTTAACGGTTCCCCGCTAACGCCAGGAAGAAAAAACGCCGCCTGCGGGCGGTGTGAGGCTGTTGAAAAACAGCAATATTGTCTTGTGAATGATGAAATTTGTCCGGTCAGTGAAGAATGTCGTGCGGGATAAACGGTGTTATTTCTTTGCAGCTTCATTGCACGCACGACAAGGAGAGGTGCAAGCGCCACCTCTCCTTGACCTCTGGCTGGTGGCTAAACTGTGCCGCTTCGCGGTCCCTTCGGCGTTCGCCTTCGCTGTTCGGACCGCCCGTGACGCTCTCCCAGAGCGGCACGGGCTTTCGCGACGTCCTGTCGCTCACCCGGCGAAGCCGCCCACCTCAGCACAGTTTTTGACGCCGGAAAGATGCTTCATCCTGTACTTAATGCGTTTGTCAGCAGTCTGACGCCGCCTGCAGGCGGCGTGGAGGGTTAGGTTGACGGCTCATTGTCATGATCCAACATATTGACATACTCATTCCAGTCAATCGCTGGCGCCGTACCCAGCCACTGTAATTCACGCAACAAGCGAAATAAAAAATAAGCCAATGCCCCTTCCTCTTTATTACGAATCGTTAAATTTTCCATTTGAGTATTCTCAATGGTTTTAAAAATTTCTTTAACATTAATCTCAGACTGACTCTGGGGGTCTCTATTTCTTTTTTCTTCTTCCTCTTTCTTTTTTCTTTCCTCTTCTTTCTTTATCTTTTCATCTTCTTTAGAAAAGAAGTCAAAACATCCACCACTTAATGCCAACCCACAATCCAAATTCTTATGCCCGTTATCTTCACTCTGGTTTATGCTTTGTAATTTCTTTTTAAAAGCATCGCTATTAAACCCATCACGCCAATCAACATCAATGGCAATAATCCCAGTGATGATATTAAACAACCTTCCCCGCCCTACTCCCCCCGAATGGCGAAAAGTCATATTGGTACGATCTAATGACCTGACAGACGCTGCTTTATCGGCGGCATAATCCAGGTTCGATGCATCTATTATTGGCTTAACCTCCATGACTGCATACACTGCTTCTGCCGGAATTAAACGATGCCCCTGCTGATTTAATAATGTCGGTGTATAATGCCGGTCAAAAATTATCACATCTATCTGGTCGCTGGTTCTCCCCGCTGAATTGACTACAATCCCCCGGTCAACCGAATATCGCTCTGGCAAATACTGGCGAATTATATCTAAAAAATAACCCTCATTGACATCGCCTTTGACACCTTCATGAGTAATTGCAGCTCTTGACTGTAACAATTGAGTTTTCAGCACTTCCTGTTGCAATTTAAATGCATTCTTCAAATATTTCTTACCATCTTTTTTAGATAACTCTTTTGCCTGATTAGTCATATTCCCTTCCTGATTTTAATTTCATGAATATCCACCCGGAGGGAAAGTATACACCCTAAATAATTCGAGTTGCAGGAAGGCGGCAACCGAGTGAATTCCCAGGAGCTTACTCAAGTAAGTGACTGGAGTGAGCGAGGGAAGCTAACGCACCTGCAACTTGAAGTATGGCGGGTATATCGCTTATCCATAAATTTTCCTGCGACATCTGGGTTCCCATTTAGGCACAGATTTTGCTTATTTTCCCCACTGTGCCCGACATCGACCGGCGGGCCGTTTTTTCGTACAAAAAACCGGCAAAAATAAAATTATGCCGATAACAACCCACATGACATCAAGCCATTAACGCCACAACGTTTGCACTGGCACCGCTTTTGCTTAAAAACGTGTTTTTTGCGGCGAGGAAAACAGAAAAAAGCAGGCTTGCTTGATCAAACAAAAACAATGGGTTATAAATTTTCATTAGTCCGTACGGACCTTCCCTGACTGAAGGGATTAAGACTGTTCATCTTGGTTGTCTCCTCTCTGTTGTTAAGTCCGTACGGACGTTCCCTGACTGAAGGGATTAAGACACAAACTCACTGTTATACGCGTTGAGTATCTCATGTCCGTACGGACCTTCCCTGACTGAAGGGATTTGCCCGGCACAGCGCAATGTGCCGGGTTTATAAGCGCCGTCACACTTCTCACTTTTTCCCGTGTTTTATCCCCGCCCGCCCAACCGGTCAGCCGGCTGCCCGCTACGCTTTATGGTTAAAAAAACTTCATATTAACGGGGGTGGCTATGACCACGCTGGTACTCGACAGGCCCGACTATCACCTCATGCTGCAACAAGGGTTACTGCACCTGTCTCACCCGGAGCGGGAGGTTCGCCTGCTGCCGCTGGGCGATCTGGAGCGTATTGTGATGGGTGCCGGCATCACCCTTAACAGTGACCTGCTGCTGAAACTGGCCGAGCATGATATTGAACTGATTGCGGTTGGGCGGCACAGTTGCGCTCACCTGTTCAACCCGCAAACACCGCCTAATGCATTACGTCTGCTTCAGTATCGGCTGACCTTGCAGGAAGCCTGCCGAATGCAATTCGTGAAGCGGCTCATCAGCGCCCGCCGGGAAGGGCAGAATCAGGTGCTGCGGCGCTTGCACGCGGCCCCGTTGCCGCCGTTGCCGCACGACACGCCCCACTCGATGAAGCCCACCTGAGCCACCATTACTGGCAGGCCTGGCATCATGCCCTGCCGGAAAGCGGCTTTCAGGGCAGGCAGCGCCAGCCGCCGGGCGACCCGATTAACGCCTTGCTGTCGCTCTCCTCCACGCTTGAAGATCAGGCGCTGATTCGCCCGCTGCTCGCCGAAGGCTTTGATATCAATCTGGGCTTGCACCACAAGCACCGGCTATCGCCGTCACAGCCTGCTGCTTGATATCAAAGAGCTGACACGCGCCACGCTGGAAAACCATGTGCTGGATTTATGGCAACAACACACGCTCACCGCCGAACACTTCCACCACGATGGCCCGGCCTGCCGGCTGACCGCACAGGGCCAGCAAATTTTCTACACCGACTGGTTTAGCTGGCTGGCGCAACGGCGTCGTGGGCTGCGCCGTCTGGCGCGGTTATGTCGCCGCCTGCTGGAGCGGGAGGCCCGCTATGCCTAAACCGCTGTGGCTGATTGGTTATGACATTGCCTGCCCGAAACGGCTGCGCAAAATGCAGCGGCGCTGCGCCTCGCAAGGCTGGGCGTTGCAGAAATCGCTGTTTTTATTTGCACTTACCGTGCCGGAGCGCCAGGCATTATGCCGGGAACTGCAGCGCCTGATTGACCCGCAGGAAGACCGCCTGCTCTGCCTGCCATTTGACACGCCGCCCGGCAGTTTTCACCTCGGCCCGCGCTCTGACTACCTGCTCATTCACACCGACCCGCGCCTGAATGATTTTGTGTTTTAAGCACACAACCGGCACGCAAGTTGCTTATTTTCCTCGCTGCGCCCGTCGCTCTCCGGCGGGCTATTTTTTCGTACAAAAAATCAACAAAAATAAAATCGCGCTTACCGCAACTCACGCCACATCAAGCCATTAGCACCACAACGTTTGTAGTGGCACCGCTTTTGCTTAAAAACGTGTTTTTTGCGGCGGGAAAAACAGAAAAAGGCAGGCTGGCTTGATCAAACAAAAACAATGGGTTATAAATTTTCATTAGTCCTTACGGACTCGCCCTGACTGAAGGGATTAAGACCCAAATTCTTTAACATGTATTTCAACGTCTATCGTCCGTACGGACCTTCCCTGACTGAAGGGATTAAGACTTCAAATCGCGTCCAGTAGGACTTTTTGATGGGTCCTTATGGACTCGCCCTGACTGAAGGGATTTTCTGCTTTCTCTGCCAGCGTATTGCGGTGGTATTTTTCGGCTATAGCTTTGTGCAATCGCTGTCCTTGCCTTCCCTGTGCCATATGCCAACAACACAACCAGACCCGCTTTCGAGACTCAACGCATGGCTTCCACCTACACCGCTGAATATCAACTCGTTATCAAAACGCTGCGTGAAGCGCGTATCGCCAAAGGTATCACACAGGAAATGCTGGCGCAGGCGCTGGAACGCCCGCAATCGTTTATTGCCAAGGTCGAAAACGGGGAACGCAGGCTGGATGTGGTGGAGTTTGTTCAACTGGCTCGTTTGCTGGCGCTTGACCCCGCCCAGGTGCTTAACAGCATCCCTTTCAGGCTCAAGCCGCTGAGTTAAGCCTACCCTCGGCAGCGAATCAACGCATACAACCCGTCCGGCACGATAGCGATTCGAGCCTGTTCACAATGCCGGTAAACACGGATCAACACACAGCGAAACGTAACCCCGGTGTAACCCCAGCGTAAAAGTCAATTCGGGAAATTTTGGTAAGTTATTGATTTAGATGGTGCCGATAATAGGAGTCGAACCTACGACCTTCGCATTACGAATGCGCTGCTCTACCAACTGAGCTATATCGGCCCTGAGATCGTCCCGCGAGTGCGTGACGTGAACTACGGTGTGACAAACTAGTCAAATCATTACGGCAAGTCAATACTTACACGTATCGTCTGATGGTTTTCTAAGCGTCTTGCCCGACAGGCGCGCTCTCGCGGCTGCCGGGCATGGAAGGAAATCACGCACGAACCAGATCGTCGCCGTAACCAATCCATTTGTAGGTGGTGAGCGCTTCCAGCCCCATGGGGCCACGGGCGTGCAGTTTCTGGGTGCTGACCGCTACTTCCGCGCCAAGGCCAAACTGGCCGCCGTCGGTAAAGCGGGTGGTGGCGTTGACGTACACCGCCGAGGAATCCACTTCGCGCACGAACTGTTCAGCACGGCTTAATGAACGGGTCAGGATAGCGTCGGAGTGTTGGGTACCATGTTCACGAATGTGGTCGATGGCATCGTCGATATCGGTCACCAGCTTGACGTTCAGATCCAGAGAAAGCCACTCGTCGTCATAGTTCGCGGCCTCTACCGCCGTGACGTTGGCCGGGCCACCGCTTAACAACGGCAGTGAGGCCGGGCAGGCATGCAGGCTGACGCCTGCCTGCTTCATGCGCTCGCTCAGCGCAGGCAGGAACGTCGCCGCGATACCCTGATGCACCAGCAGGGTTTCCACCGTGTTACAGGTGCTGGGGCGTTGGGTTTTCGCGTTAACGATCACGTTCAGCGCCGGTTCAAACTCCATCGACTCATCAACGTAAATATGGCACACCCCGATACCACCGGTGATCACCGGAATGGTGGACTGCTCGCGGCACAATTTGTGCAACCCGGCACCACCGCGCGGGATCAGCATATCCACGTAGCGATCGAGCTTCAGCAGTTGGTTGACCAGCTCACGATCCGGGCTTTCAATCGCCTGAATCGCGGCGGCGGGTAAACCACACTCGGTGAGCGCCTGCTGGATAACCTTTACCGTGGCGGCGTTGGTGCGATAGGTCTCTTTACCGCCACGCAGTATCACCGCGTTGCCGGTTTTCAGGCACAGGCTGGCGACATCCACCGTCACGTTCGGACGGGCTTCATAAATCACCCCGACGACACCGAGCGGCACCCGGCGGCGCTCCAGTTTCAGGCCATTGTCCAGAATACGGCCGTCGATGATTTCACCGACCGGGTCATTCAGGCGGCACACCTGGCGCACATCGTCGGCAATCGCCGTCAGGCGCGCCGGGGTCAGTTGCAAGCGATCCAGCAATGCCTCGCTCATGCCGTTTTCTCTGGCCTGCGCCAGGTCCTGCTCGTTGGCGCTCAGAATAGCGTCATGCTGGGCTTCCAGCAGATCCGCTATCGTCATCAACGCCTTGTTTTTCTGGCTGGTGCTCAGCGCCGCCAGCTGATAAGAGGCTTTTTTAGCCGCTTTACCCATTTGCTCAAGCATCGCCTGCTCCTTAAATAATGATCATGTCGTCGCGGTGGACAGCAACCGGGCCGTATTCGTACCCCAGGATTTCCGCAATCTCCTGGGAGTGATGACCGGCTATCATGCGCAACGCGTCACTGTTGTAACGGGTGACGGCATGAGCCAGGTCACGGCCGTTCAGGCTGCGAATGCGAATGACCTCGCCACGGGAGAAATTGCCCGCCACCTCGCGAATGCCTTTGGGCAACAGGGAACTGCCGCGCTCCAGCATAGCGGCCAGCGCACCGTCATCCACGGTAATTTCACCGGCAGGCGGTGCGCCGAAGATCCAGCGTTTGCGGCTTTCCAGCGGGGTTTCCATGGCGTGGAAACGGGTACCGACCGAGACATCGTTAATCACATCACCGATAACGCCAGCGCGATTGCCTGCGGCAATCACCACCTCGATACCGGAACGGCACGCCACGTCGGCAGCCTGCAATTTGGTGGACATACCGCCCGTCCCCAGGCCGGAAACGCTGCCACCGGCAATCTGACGCAGTTCGTCGGTCACGCCCTGTACTTCACGGATAAGCTCGGCGTCCGGGTTCGTACGCGGGTCGGCGGTAAACAGCCCGGTCTGGTCGGTCAGCAGCAGCAGCTTATCGGCATCCGCCAGCATGGCGGCCAACGCCGACAGATTGTCGTTATCGCCGACTTTAATTTCTGCCGTCGCCACCGCATCGTTCTCGTTAATCACCGGTACGATACGGTTATCCAGCAGCGCACGCATGGTATCGCGGGCATTAAGGAAACGTTCCCGGTCTTCCAAGTCGGCACGGGTCAGCAGCATCTGCCCCACATGGATGCCATAGATGGAAAACAGTTGTTCCCACAGTTGAATCAATCGGCTTTGCCCTACGGCTGCCAGCAACTGCTTGGTGGCGATGGTCGGTGGCAGTTCCGGGTATCCCAGATGCTCGCGGCCGGCGGCAATCGCCCCAGAAGTCACAATCACAATGCGATGCCCTGCGGCATGCTGCTGGGCGCACTGGCGCACCAGTTCGACGATATGGGCGCGGTTGAGGCGGCGTGAACCGCCAGTCAGCACGCTGGTACCCAGTTTTACAACCAAAGTCTGGCTGCCACTCATAATTTTTCTGCCGTTGCGTTGAACAATAAACAATAAAAGGATGAAAAAAACGTTGTAACAGGAGAAACGCGCAATGCCAACCAGCACAACGCGAAAACCCCTGACTCCGGCGTGATGCCGGAGAGCATCATGGTCGTGCGGAGAGGGAAAAAGGTGGGTCGAGTTGTTCTACCAGCGCCTGCAGGCGGGTGTGGAAATCTTCACGGGTAGCCAGCACTTTCTCATGTACCTCAGTATCTTTGATGGTTTCTTCGCGCCAGTCGCCCGCCTTATCAAACAGACCGATACGGTAGGTATAAAACAGGGTTTGATCCTGCCATTCCAGATTAAGCCACCAACCCCAAAACTCTCGCTTTTCCGGCGCAGGTTTTACATTGACACAAACCGCCAGGCAATCAAAGAAAAAATGCTTTTCTTCGCACTGATCTTCACGCAAATACGGCCCCAATGAGGCAAATTTCTTGATGAGCCTGCTTTTCACTGCCATGACACCCTCCTTTAAAATCAGAAGACTTCCAAGCATTCACAGCGACGGAGTCAATCAACCTGCCAGAACTGCTGACACGGGTTCAAGTTTTTTTGCGTCCGTCGTTTCAGGGCGCGAGCCGTGTCACACCGCCACCCACTATACGGATAAATGCAGACTATATTGATAAGAAAAACTAATCAATCACAGTTATTTTTTATTCATCGCCACACCCGTCGCCCTTTACACCCGGCAACGGGGTGACAGCACTACAGATGCGAGAGGTTAGCGTAACTGGCGCTGTAACCAGTCGGTCATCTGTTGCAGCGCCAGATGGAACGTCTGGTACACCGGTGAGAAATTCAGTGCCAGCAATTTCCCCTGTTGCGAAGAGTTAACTATCAACATCGACTCTTCCGGCGGGCTAATCAGGTCATCTTTCCAGTAGCCAGAAAGCATCGGCGTCGGGCAGCGTCGTCCCAGCAACCCCTGCATTTTGAGGGAGTAACGCCCCATTTCTACCAGCAACGCCGCATCGGAGGAATAGGTCATGCCAAGGCGACTGGCGAGCACATCCATAAACATGTCAGGCACCTGCCGCTGACGCTGAGCATCCGACAGCAGGTGGTGCACAATCGGCCCCAGACAGGCGACCGCCCGTAGCCGGTTGGCTTCCAGATACGCCAGTCGCACCGCGATATTGGCTCCAAAGCGAAAACCAAAGGCACCGACGCGAGTATGATCAATCCACGGCACATCCGGTAACGCCCGCAGCACCTGTTGATGGAGAAAGCTGGAATCCTGATCCAGTTTCCAGCGTGAAGAGAACCCGACCGACGGCATATCCACCGTCAGCATCGCGAACCCCGCCGGGGCGAGATAATCCTGAAACAGGCGGTGATAATCACATTGCAGCATATCCAGACTGCCGCAGATCAGTACGGTTGGAAACGGTGCCTTCCCCTGCGCGGGCAGGTGCAAAAAGGCGGTCAACTGCCCGCCGCCGTCTACCGGAAAGGTCAGGGTTTTCAGTTCGTAGGGAAGATGAATAGCGGCTTCTTCATAAGCGCGATTCGCCAGCGTCTGCGCCTGCTCGGCCAGTTCATCCCCTTTAAGATGGGGATAGGCGGCGATACTGTACAGGTTGGCGGCGTTCAGCCAGCATTGCCCCGCCTGTTCGCTCTGCGGATGCTGACTGGCCTGTTGTTGCCAGCGCATCCCCTGTGATACCCACTCGTAGATCCAGTTACCCCCGCGATAGCCAATCACTGTATCCAGCCGCTGCTCATCGCTGCGCGTCGCCTGGCTGGCGGCAATGCGTGATAGCACCTCTTCAATTTCCCATGGGTGCACACCACGCCAGATCCACAATAACCGGTTAAGCATCCGATACCAGTTGTTGGTGGTTTCACCTTCCAGCGCCGACTGCATCTCGGCCGAGCCGGGCGTATTGCGGGAGCGCTGAATAAGCGTAGAGGTTTCCTGATGTCTTACCGATGGTTTAAATAGCGTTTCGGACAGGTTGGCCTGAACCACAGCTGCCTCCATGGACGAATCAACGACGGAACGATGAGGGTATGTGGGAAAAGTGTACCGAACAAACATGCACCGGGCTATAGCGGTACCGCACTATTCAGCCGACAAAAACCATCTTGTCGACAAAATCTATCAACCAGCAAAAACAGTCAACCTGCAAAAACAAACACGCCCGGCATAACCGGGCGCGTCGACGATAACAGCGGTATGGAATTAACGGCCAACCAAAGGCGGTACGAATACCACGCCCATGTCCCACGGCTGTTCAATCCAGGTATCCTGAGGGATATCGACTTCGTAGTCGTCTACCAGCGGTTTACCCGCCGGTTTGGCGAAAATAGTGATGAAGTGAGCTTTCGGGTACATTTCGCGGATCGCCTTGGCAGTACCGCCAGTGTCCACCAAATCATCGATTACGATGTAACCTTCACCGTCACCTTCAGCGCGTTTAAGCACTTTCAGCTCACGCTGGTTGTCATGATCGTAGCTGGAGATACACACAGTATCGACATTGCGAATACCCAGTTCACGGGCCAGTAAAGACCCCGGGACCAGACCGCCACGGCTCACGGCAATAATGCCTTTCCACTGTTCGGCCGGCAGCAAGCGCTGAGCCAGTTTACGGGCATGGATTTGCAACATATCCCAGGTGACGATGTACTTTTCACTCATAAAACATATCCCAGCCAACGATGAGGTCGGCTTAATCAGAATCAGAAGGGGAAAATAAGGTTGCGCGAGATTATAGATAGCTGAGAAGACAAAAACCAGTATTTATGCACACACTGGCAACTGGTAACTCACCGTAATTAATTAACCGTTCGTAATGTGAAAAAGTTATTAGACGTGATGTTACAGATGCGTTACAAACAAGGAGAACAGAAAATAGCCAGGAGAATAGCCATGACGATGTTTGACAGTTTCCTCCTTGCACAACTGGATGTGTTCGCCCCTTTCTTTGTTATCACCATACTGACGGTGATTTGCTTCGAACTGAGCATCAGCTTGCGCTTGTTGCGCCAACGCCAACCAGCTTTGACCCCGATTGTAATTCATCGGCATGACGCTACGTCCGATTCGCCACGCCACACCGACTAATCACGCAGACCGGGAAGAGGGCTCCCCCTCTTCTCCGGACTTTCTTCCCAGGATTGTATTGCCTGAATTCGCGCTCACGTATTCCGCCGTCTTCCACCTTCCGCCCCGTCAGCCATGCATAATCCTTATACCGCGGACATTCTCTCCCGCCGTGGGAAAGTGGTATTCTGTACTGACGTGCCTGCGTCTTCAGGCGATCAATAACCATGTTGCTCTGGCATCACACGCCGTTTGTCGCGTGAATGCCTAACTGGAGAGGTTCAATAGTGTCTGCTTTGTCTCAACTCTCCCCACAGCCGCTGTGGGATATTTTTGCCAAAATCTGCTCTATTCCACATCCGTCTTACCATGAAGAAGCACTGGCTGCGTATATTCTGTCATGGGCAAAGGAGCGCGGCCTTCACTCGGAACGCGATCAGGTTGGCAATATTCTGCTGCGTAAACCGGCGACACCCGGCATGGAAAATCGTAAACCGGTAGTGATCCAGGCGCATCTGGATATGGTGCCGCAGAAAAACAACGACACGGTACACGACTTCACTACCGACCCCATCCAGCCTTATGTCGATGGCGAGTGGATCAAAGCGCGCGGTACGACGCTTGGCGCAGACAACGGCATCGGCATGGCTTCGGCACTGGCGGTGTTGTCTGACGACAGCGTAGAGCACGGGCCGCTGGAAGTGCTGCTGACCATGACGGAAGAAGCCGGTATGGACGGTGCGTTCGGCCTGCAACCCAACTGGCTTCAGGGCGATATTCTGATCAATACCGATTCGGAAGAAGAAGGCGAAGTTTACATGGGATGTGCGGGCGGTATCGATTTTCTGACCCGTCTGCCGTTACAGCGCGAAGCCGTTCCAGCCGGTTACCAGACGCTGAAACTGGTCATCAAGGGGCTGAAAGGCGGCCATTCCGGTTGCGACATTCACCTGGGGCTTGGCAACGTCAATAAACTGCTGGCGCGTTTTCTGGCGCACTACGCCACCGAGCTGGATCTGCGGGTTATCGACCTGCACGGCGGCACACTGCGCAACGCGATTCCGCGTGAAGGTGCGGTGACCCTGGCGGTATCCGCTCATCACGTGGATGCCCTGAAAGACGCCGCGCAAGCCTATCTGGCCGTCCTCAAACATGAGCTCGCCGCCGTAGAAAAAAATATCACCTTGCTGCTGGAAACCACAGAAAGCGCCACGACTGCGCTGACTACCGCCAGCCGGGATCGTTTCATCGCGCTGTTGAACAGCACACCGAATGGCGTTATCCGCATGAGTGACGACATCAAAGGCGTGGTGGAAACGTCGCTAAACGTTGGCGTCGTCAGTATGACCGAGACGCAGGCAGACATTCACTGTCTGATCCGCTCGCTGGTCGATAGCGGTAAAGACTACGTGGTCAGCATGCTGACTTCGCTGGGCGAACTGGCGGGTGCTGATACCGAGGCCAAGGGCGGCTACCCTGGCTGGCAGCCGGATGCACAGTCACCTGTGATGCATCTGGTACGCGAAACGTACCAGAAGCTGTTCGGTAAAACCCCCAACATCATGGTGATCCATGCCGGTCTGGAGTGTGGTTTGTTCAAGAAACCGTATCCAGATATGGATATGGTTTCCATCGGGCCAACCATCAGAGGCCCACACTCACCGGATGAACGGGTTCATATCGCCAGCGTCGGTCAGTACTGGACGCTGCTGACGGCGTTGCTGAAAGCCATTCCGGAACGCGCCTAATCTGCGCCGGTGATGCCTGCTAATGCGGGCATCACCGCCAGATACCGAAACACGTTCGTTTACTGCCAAACGTCAATCCCACGGCAAGAGCAGTTGCCGTTCCAGCTGTGGGTCCATCAACGACACATGCAACCCCACCAGCCTCACGCCCCGGGCATCACGCCGCTGCTCCCAACTTTCACGCGCCAGCCTTAGCAAATCCGGCTTATTGAGTACCGGCCAGACATGCTCCTGCGTGGTCTGACGAAAATCATCAAATTTCAGTTTGACCCCCTGGCGGGCGATATGCAGATCCGGACGAACACGTCGCAGGCGTAGCTCCAGCTCGTCGTACAATCGTTCAATCAGCGCTTCGCAGGCAGTCCAGTCGTGAATATCCCGTGCCAGGGTCTTTTCTACGCCAACGGATTTTCGTAGGCGATCCGGCGAGACCTGGCGCTCATCAATACCGTGGCAGCGCTCCCACAACACCCGGCCGAATTTACCGAATTCCCGCAATAGTTCGCTCAGAGGGTAACGACGGACATCCGCACAGGTATGTAAACCGCACTCTGCCAGCCGTCGGGCGGTCACGTTGCCGACACCGGGGATTTTTTCCAGCGGCAACGCCAGCAGAAACGCCTCCATCTGCGTGGGGGCAATGACACACTGCCCATTGGGTTTGTTCTGTTCAGAAGCAACCTTAGCGAGAAATTTGATGGGTGCGACACCTGCCGATGCCGTCAGATGCAGTTCATCAAAAATCGTCTGGCGAATTTCCTGTGCCATCAGGGTGGCGGAACCCCCGCAGTGCGGGCTATCCGTCACATCAAGGTAGGCTTCATCCAGCGACAGCGGTTCAATCAACGAGGTATAGCGGGAAAATATCGCGCGGATCTGGAGGGAGGTGGCTTTGTAAACCTCCATACGGCCGGGCAACAAGGTCAAATGCGGGCACAGTCTCAACGCGGTAGCCGTCGCCATCGCACTGCGGACGCCATAACGGCGCGCTGGGTAGTTGGCGGTACAAATCACACCGCGGCGATCGGCACTGCCGCCAATCGCCAGCGGGATATCACGCAGGCGCGGATTATCCCGCATCTCTATTGCGGCGTAAAAGCAATCCATATCAACATGAATGATTTTGCGCATCGCCCCTCCAATTAACTGGATAAATATACAGTTAATTTTTGCGACAGGCAATATCTTCTCTTAACGTGATGCCACCCAGTCAATACGGCAGCGTGATTAGCCTGGCGCTATCAGCCGGAATAGTCCGATTTTTTATTCTTTTTTCCTTCCTGAATAAAACAGATACGGTGATAATGTGGTGGCGCGACTTGACATCAGGCTATCCCTCGCTATGGGGCATAGCCTAATGGCAGGACCAAGCCTGACAGATAAGGGAATACGGGGGCATCACCGCCACACGCCGTATCAGACAGAATCACAGTGCCAATAATCAGGATTAACAATGCACAAAGTCGCGTTTTCGCTTGCGATGTTGTTTATTTTACCTTCCGTCGCCATCAGCAATAGCTACGCCAATCAGGTCTCTCCGGTAGCGACAGAAACCAAACAGCAGGTTGCTGGTTCACCGGTTTATATTCAGATCTTCAAGGAAGAACGGGTGCTGGAGCTTTATGCCATGATTGGCGGCGAATACAAACTGGTACAGAGTTACCCGATTTGTAAATACTCCGGCGGTCTGGGTCCTAAAATGACCGAAGGCGACTTCAAAAGCCCGGAAGGGTTTTATCAGGTTGATTTAAAACAGCTTAAACCGGACAGCCACTATTATCGCGCCATTAATGTCGGCTTTCCGAACGAGTACGACCGCGCGCACGGTTATTCCGGTCGTTACCTGATGATTCACGGTGAGTGTGTGTCTATCGGCTGCTACGCCATGACCAACAAATACATCGAAGAGATTTACACTTACGTGGAGAAAGCACTGCGCAACGGGCAGCAGAAAGTCGAGCTGGCGATTTATCCGTTCCGCATGACCGAGCAGAACATGAAGCGCCACAGCCGCTCCAACTACTATAAATTCTGGAGTCAGTTGCAGCCGGGCTACGCTTACTTCAACCGCATGCATCAGCCGCCAGCGGTGTCGGTGCTCAACGGGCAGTACGTGGTTAACCAGTCCGCGCCCGTTGGTCAGCCAGAATCACATTACGCGCTCGCCAAAACAAAATAACGCGAACTCGCCTGGCAGAATCCGATGCCAGGTTTCGTTGCCGGTCAGCGGTTGCGTCGCCAGCACAGTGACCACATCGTTAGGTGTGGTCTGCTGCTGAAAGTCTATCTCAACATCGTCATCCAGTAAGGTCGCTTTGCCAAACGGTGCTCGCCGGGTGATCCAGTGCAAGTGCGTCGAGCAAAATCCCATCACGAACTGCCCGTCCGACAGCAACATGTTAAACACTCCTTTTTTGCGTAGCTGCTCCGCCAGTGTGGCGATGTAGCGAAACACAGCAGGCCAGTTAGACGGCGTACGCGGGTAGCGTTGCGACAACTGGTACAACAGCCAGCAAAACGCGTACTCGCTATCCGTTTCCCCAACCGGACGAAAATGGCCGGTTTTCAAACGCCGATACCCCTTAAGCTGACCATTATGGGCGAACGTCCAGTTCCGGCCCCACAACTCGCGGGTAAACGGGTGGGTATTTTCCAGCGCGACCGCGCCACGGTTGGCCTGACGGATGTGAGAAACCACCGCGCAGGATTTAATAGGATAGTTCTGCACCAATTCGGCAATCGGCGAGGTAAAGCTGGGTAGAGGGTCTTTAAAGGTACGGCAGCCGTTTCCTTCGTAGAACGTAATCCCCCAGCCATCACGGTGCGGCCCGGTACGGCCGCCCCGCTGCATCAGGCCGGTAAAACTGAAACAGATATCCGTTGGGACGTTGGCACTCATCCCAAGCAGTTCACACATGTCTGGTTCCTTTCACTACTACTGCTGCTACTGCTGCGCGTATGACGACGGCGCCTCATGGCAGGCAATCAGTTGCCAGCCATTTCCTTTTCAATCAACTGGATCAGAATATGGATAGCCTTGATGTGCACTTCCTGAATCCGGTCAGCGTAACCGAAATGCGGTACGCGAATTTCCACATCGGCGGTACCGGCCATTTTGCCACCATCTTTGCCGGTCAGTGTAATCACCTTCATACGCTTGGCACGGGCCGCGCTGATAGCCTTGATGATGTTGCCGGAATTACCAGAAGTGGAAATCCCCAGCAGGACATCCCCTTCACGTCCCAGCGATTCGACATAACGGGAGAACACGAAGTCATAGCCAAAATCGTTACTGACACAGGACAGATGGCTTGGGTCAGAAATGGCGATAGCCGGGTAACCAGGGCGGTTTTCACGGTAGCGGCCGGTGAGTTCTTCAGCGAAATGCATAGCGTCACAATGAGAACCGCCGTTACCGCAGGAGAGCACCTTTCCGCCTGCCTTGAAGGCATCCGCCAGCAAAACCGCCGCATCCTGAATTGCCTGAATATTGGCATCATCACTTAAAAATGTATTCAGTGTGGATGCCGCTTCTTTCAGCTCATTACGGATTAAGTCCTGGTACATGGAATCCTCTCATTCAATGACATCATGATATGTAGGCGGAGCCTCTGGTGAGGCATGGGGTGAAACATCGGGTCATGATGAACCCTGTTACCGGGCGATGCCCGCCATTCCACGCCATAAAGAGACGCAACCTGTATTGCCGTGCAGTGTAGCGGATCGCCCAAACGACGAGAAGCAGACAATTGCCAAACGACGGCATCGCGCACCCGAGGTTTCATCCGGCAGCGAGTTTGTGAGTTAAGTTGTAATTGCGTTGTAAATGAATTGATAAAAACACCTTACTGAACTAAAACCACACTATACCAACAGGTCAGACCACAAACGTAAACGGATTAAGCGGACTGGAGAATAAATTATGGTTGCAGTCAGTGTCCTGATCGTCTTGCTGCTTATCGGCGCTCTGCTCTACCACCGGGCTTCACTGTGGCTGAGCAGTGCGGTACTTGTACTCTGGGTTGTCGTCATGGCGTCGCTGCATGTGTGGTCAGCCTGGTTGCTGCTCCCACTCGCTCTTGTACTCGTGCCGTTGCTGGCGACACCGTGGCGGCGGCGATGGTTAGCTGCACCGGCGCTGGCGGCGTTCCGCCGCGTTATGCCGCCGATGTCGAAAACGGAAAAAGAGGCGATTGATGCCGGTACTACCTGGTGGGAAGGCGAATTGTTTCGCGGCACGCCAGACTGGCGCACCCTGCATGCTTACCCCCGACCGGCGCTCACACCGGAAGAACAGGCCTTTCTGGACGGGCCGGTGGAAGAAGCCTGCCGCATGGCAAACGACTTTGAGATCACCCATGAGCGCGCCGATTTACCGCCGGAACTGTGGGCATTACTGAAACAACATCGCTTCTTCGCGCTGATCATCAAAAAAGAGTACGGCGGGCTGGAATTTTCCGCTTACGCGCAGGCGATGGTGTTGCAAAAACTGGCGGGCGTCTCCAGCATCCTGGCAATCACCGTCGGCGTTCCCAATTCGCTCGGCCCCGGTGAGTTACTGCAACACTACGGCACCGACGAGCAGAAAAACCACTACCTTCCCCGGCTGGCGCGTGGTGATGAGATCCCCTGTTTCGCGCTGACCAGCCCGGAAGCCGGGTCCGATGCCGGTGCTATCCCTGATCTTGGCGTGGTGTGCTACGGCCACTGGCAAGGCCAACAGGTGCTGGGGATGCGGCTGACCTGGAACAAACGCTATATCACACTGGCCCCTGTCGCGACTGTACTGGGGCTGGCATTCCGGCTGTACGACCCGGATCACCTGCTGGGCACCCAGGACGACATCGGCATTACCTGCGCCCTGATCCCCACGCAGACCGACGGCGTCAAAATCGGCCGCCGTCATTTCCCCATTAATATCCCGTTCCAGAACGGTCCGACGCAGGGTGAAAACATTTTCGTTCCGCTGGATTACATCATTGGTGGGCCGGGTATGGCAGGTCAGGGCTGGCGGATGCTGATGGAGTGCCTGTCCGTCGGACGTGGTATCACCTTGCCATCCAACGCGACCGGCGGCCTGAAAAGCGTGGCGCTGGCGACCGGTGCCTACGCCCGTATCCGCCGCCAGTTCAAATTGCCGATCGGCAAAATGGAAGGGATTGAAGAACCGCTGGCCCGCATAGCGGGCAACGCCTACGTGATGGATGCCGCCGCGACGCTCATTACCAGCGGCATTATGCACGGCGCGCGGCCATCGGTGCTGTCGGCTATCGTCAAGTACCACTGTACCCATCGCGGCCAGCGCGGCATCATCGATGCAATGGACATCACCGGCGGTAAGGGCATTTGCCTGGGCCCGTCTAACTTTGTCGCCCGTCACTATCAGGGGGCACCAATCGCCATCACCGTCGAAGGTGCCAATATTCTGACCCGCAGCATGATCATCTTTGGGCAGGGCGCGATTCGCTGCCATCCTTACATCCTCAAAGAGATGAACGCAGCGCAGAATAATGACCTGAAAGCCTTTGATCAGGCGCTGTTCGGCCATCTGGGCCACGTCGCCAGCAACGCCATGCGTAGCTTGTGGCTGGGCCTGACCAACGGGCGCACCAGTCGCGCCCCGGTCAACGACGTCACCCGCCGCTACTACCAGCGCCTGAACCGGCTGAGCGCCAATCTGGCACTACTGGCCGATGTGTCGATGGGTGTCCTGGGTGGCAGCCTGAAGCGCCGCGAACGTCTTTCTGCCCGGCTGGGCGATGTGCTAAGCCAGCTCTATCTGGCGTCTGCCACGCTCAAGCGTTATGACGAGGAAGGTCGCCAGGAGGCTGACTTACCGCTGGTGCGTTGGGGCGTTCAGGACTGTTTGCATCAGGCCGAACAAGCCATCGTCGACCTGCTGCGCAATTTCCCCAACAAACTGGTGGCGCGGTTACTGCGTGTGATGATTCTCCCGCTAGGACAGGTCAGCAAAGCCCCAAGCGACCAGTTAGATCACCAGCTGGCGCGGCTGTTACAGGTGCCGTCCGCAACCCGCAGCCGGTTGGGACGTGGCCTGTATCTGCATACTGGTGCTCATCACCCGGCGGCACAACTGGAACATGCGCTGCGCGATATTCTGGCTGCCGAGCCGATTTATCAACGTTTATCGCAATCGGCAGGTTACCCGTTGCCCTTTATGCAACTGGATAAACTGGCGGAACACGGGCTGGCGGAAGGGGTGATTACGCCAGAAGAAGCCAACCTATTGATGCAGGCGGAAGCCAGTCGGCTGCGCTCTATCAACGTTGATGACTTTTCCCCGGACGCGCTAAGCGCACACAAGGTGGAGAGCAGGCAACGAGTACCGGTTGATGCTGATACCGCCGCCTGACAGGTCTGGCGCTTTTTCTGGTTGAAACATCGGGGAAAAGCGCCGGATTGATGCGTTATTCTCAGGCACCGCTCTGACGCACGCGCGCCAGCAAGGCTTCAGGGCCATCGATATGCGCGGCGGCCAACACCAGCGTCTTGCCAAGCTGAATCGCATGGCGCTGGCAGGCCTGACGGGCGGCCTCATCGGCAATGGTATCAAGGTCAGCGACATGCGCCAGCCCGATGGTACGGCGAATCAACTCGGTGCCGCAGTAACCGACCGTTTCCTGCCACACCTGTCGCAGAAACTGTTCAACGTAGCCATCCACCGCCAGCGCCGGGTCGCGGCTCTTTTCATGAGCCAACGCCGCAAAACGTGTAGCGAAGGTCTGCCATACCGTCACGATATCCTCCAGACGGCGTTCCCGCGCATCAACAGCTTCACGTGGCGGCAACAATCCCGGCAGCCCGCAGTAATTCAGCAGCAGGTTACCCAGCACCGTACCGACATCAAACCCTATCGGGCCGTAAAAACCGAATTCCGCATCGATCACCTTCAGACGGTTTTCCGCCACGAAAATAGAACCACTGTGGATATCGCCGTGCAACAAGGCTTCCGTCTTGCTGAGGAAAGCGTGCTTAAGCGCCGCGACGGCGCACAGCAGCGGGCGATCATCCCGTAATGCCAGCACATCGGCCAGCAGCGCCGGGTCAAACTGATTACGTTCATGTTCCCTGTACGGGTCGGTGAAGAACAGATCTTCGGTGATCTGACACAACTCCGGGTTGGTGAAGCGACTGACCGCCGCTTTTTTCTCATGGGGAGACTGGTAGAAATCGCTATGGTGGAACAACGCCTGCGCCAGATATTCACCCAGTTGTGCCGCCGCCTGCGGATAATCCTGCCCCTTCACCAGCTCACGCCGCCAGATCTCATGATCAGACAAGTCTTCTTGCACCATCACCGCCAGTACCGGGTCATGATGCAACACTGCTACCGTGTGCTGCGGGCAATGCTGTGCGTGTGCCAGCAGCGTTTCCGCTTCAATACGGGCGCGATCCAGCGTTAACGGCCAGGACTCACCGACACAGCGAACGTAGGGCAACGCCTGCTTGACGATCACCCGGCTGACGCCTTGTGTATCACGGATCTTGAACACCAGATTCAGGTTACCGTCGCCTATCTCATCGGCTGTTATCAACGACTGCGGATCCGCAACACCGCCATACTGACGGGCGTACTGCACGGCATCGTCCGCGTTAAAAGTACGGTAAAGTGACATGGCCAACCTCGTTTATCTACCTAGTGTGATGAATGTGTTTGCTTGTTATCAACGCCGAGCTTTATACCCAAAATAATTCGAGTTGCAGGAAGGCGGCAACCGAGCGACAAATTCGTCGGGAACGAATTTGACCAGCCAACGGCTGGCCTCCGGTGAGAGACAGGATGTCTCTCATTTCATCCCCAGGAGCTTACTCAAGTAAGTGACTGGGGTGAGAGAGGGCAGCCAACACACCTGCAACTTGAAGTATGAAGGGTATAGACATAAAGGCGTTTGGACGTCTATACTTCTGTAAAGCATATTGGCAGAATAAGAATTCTGATGCAATAACGCAACACGGATTTAACCACCCATGCAGACTGTTAACACCACCAGCCTCAACCTCGTTGATAATCAGTTGTGGATCCTTGACCAGCAGGCACTGCCGCAGGAAAAAATCTGGTGCCCCTGCCCGGATGTCGACGCACTGGTCGAACACATTCGCGCTCTGCGGGTACGTGGCGCACCGTTAATCGGGCTGTCCGCCAGCCTGCTGCTGGCGTTGCTGGCAGAGCAAGGTCTGTCGCGGCCGCAGTTGGCACAGGCGTTGGAAACGTTACGCGCATCCCGCCCGACCGCCGTTAACCTGATGAACAATCTGGACCGCATGAAGCAGGCACTGGCGAGTGACGATTTCGTCAACGCCATGGCGCAGGAAGCGTTACGACTGATAGAAGAAGATAAAGCGCTGTGCGAACGCATCGCGGATAACGGAGCCGGGCTGGTAAAACCGGGCAGCCGCCTGTTGACCCACTGCAATACCGGCGGGTTGGCGACGGCGGGCGTGGGGACGGCGATCGGCGTCATCCTGCGCGCTCACCAGCAAGGCAAGGTGGAGAATGTCTGGGTGGATGAAACCCGTCCGCTGTTGCAGGGCGGGCGTCTGACAGCCTGGGAACTGGGCGAGCTGGGTATCCCCTATCACCTGATTTGCGACTCGATGGCCGCGTCACTGATGGCGCAAGGCCAGGTTGATGCTATCTGGGTCGGAGCGGATCGCATCGCCGCTAACGGCGATGTCGCCAATAAAATCGGCACCTACAGCCTGGCGGTGCTGGCACACTATCACGGTATTCCGTTTTACGTCGCCGCTCCCCACACTACCCACGACCCTCACTGCCCGGATGGCAGCGCGATTCCCATCGAGCAGCGTGCCGCCAGCGAAGTCACCGGGGTAGCCGGTAGCTTCGGCCAGTGCCAGTGGGCACCGCACAACGCCCCGGTGTACAACCCGGCGTTCGATGTCACCCCCGCAGCACTGATTAGCGGCTGGGTACTGGATAGCGGTGTTGTCACCCCTGAGCAGGTTAACGCCGGTATTTTTCAGCAACCGCTGGCGGGATAAGGCGAGATAGGACGCGGGTAATAAAAGCAGCACAGAGAACAGGCCGTGCGCGGGTATATTCCGCCACGGCCTGTAACAGCATTACGCCAGTTTCGGGTACGCGTCAGCGATGGCATCGCCGGTGAACTGCGCAATCCAGCCATCCGGATTATTAAACAGGCGAATGGCGGTGAAATGCGGCTCAGAGCCCATATCAAACCAATGCGGCACCCCGGCAGGCACCGACAGTAAATCGTTCTTTTCGCACAGTATCTGGAAAATCTGGCCGTTTACGTGCAGGCAGAACAACCCAGCCCCTTCCACAAAGAAACGCACTTCATCTTCACCGTGGGTATGCTCCGACAGGAATTTGCTGCGCATCGCCTCTTTTTGCGGGTTATCGGCACGGATGCTGACCACATCCCAGCTCTGGTAGCCCTTTTCCGCCACCAGTTTATCAATCTCATGCTGATACGCCGCCAGCACCTCTTCAGAGGAAGGGGTGGCCCCTAAATCCCTGTCAGCCCGCCAGCGTTCAAACCGCACATTAATAGCACTCAGTTGTTGGGCGATAGCCTCGGCGTCGCGGCTTTGCCAGACGGGCTGATGGGCATCCGTATCACTGAAGATAGTTAAGGCACTCATGACGGTTCTCCTGTTTGGTTGCTCTGACAGGCATTCAGGTCTACCTGATCAAAACGGTTTACCTGCCGATGCTGACTTTCAACATCGGCGTCATCGCGGATCAACTGGCAGGTGTGCCAGCCCGCTTGTGCAGCCGCATCCAGTTCCTGACGAATATCGGACAAAAACAGCACCTTATCCGCGGTCAGGCCGATTGAAGCGGCGATAGTCTGATAGGACGCGACCTCTCGCTTGGCACCAACGCCGGTATCGAAATAGCCGGAAAACAGCGCGGTCAAATCCCCCGCGTCGCTATGCCCAAACAGCAGGCGCTGTGCTTCCACCGACCCGGATGAATAGACGTACAGCGCGATACCCTGTTCACGCCAGGCCTGTAATTGCGGGGCGACATCCTCATAAACATGGCCGCGAAAATCGCCGTTGTGGTAACCACTGCGCCAGATAATGCCCTGCAACAGCTTCAGCGCCGGTGATTTGCGGTCCTCATCCATAAACTGATTGAATGCGGCCAGCAGTTGCGCGGGCGAGGCTTCCGGTTGCCCCAGTTCCTGGCGCGTCAGCGTCAGCGCGGCAGCGATCTCCGGGTCATGCCCGGCCTGTGCCACCGCCTCGGCCAGACGCGCGCGGGCATACGGGAACAACACGTTGTGCACAAAGCGAATATCGCTGGTCGTGCCTTCAATATCCGTGACAATCGCCTTGATCACTTGGCCTCCAGTAAACGTCGTTGTAATTCACACTGGAACAGGAACTCTAACCCTTCCAGATGACGGCGAGCGTCTTTTACATTATGTCCCCAGCAGTACAGACCATGCCCACGCACCAGAAAACCGTAATGCAATGACGAGTTCGCATGGTGGGCGGCAACCTGCTCCGCCAGTGCCGGAATATCCTGAGAATTATCGAAAATTGGAATGGCGACCGCATCCAGATGAGTACGCTGGCCACTTAGCGACTTCTGCATTTCGTACCCCTGCAACACCAGCGCCTCGGTTTTCTCCACCCGCGACAACACCGTCGCGTTGACCGAATGGGTATGCAGCACCGCCCCTACCGTCGGGAACAAGCGATAAAGCAGCGTATGCAGCCCGGTTTCCGCCGACGGTGTGCGGCCGCTCGGTACATGGTTGGTGGCGATATCGACCAACAGGAAGTCTTCCGTGCTCAGGCTGCCTTTGTCTTTACCGGATTCGGTAATCAGGCATTGCCGCTCATCCAGACGCACGGACATATTACCGCCCGTCGCCGGGCACCAGCCTTTTTCGCCGATCCAGTGGCAGGCCGCCACCAGTGCGGCCAGTTGTGGAATTTCACTCATAACGCATCCTGTACAGGTGAAGCTGCCACCCGGTTATCTTCAGGGATAAAACCGGGTAATGAGCCTGCTTATTATATTTAGTTCTATGCCCTTTATACTTCAAGTTGCAGGTGTGTTGGCTGCGCTCGTTCACCCGAATCACTTACCTGAGTAAGCTCATCGGGATTCACTCCCTTGCCGCCTTCCCGCAACTCGAATTATTTTGGGAATAGCTTATCAAATTACGGAATTTAGCCGTTTAAACGTCCAAGCGTCTTGATTGCCAAATACTAGCATCCTGTATATAGTGGCAGCAATAACAGCCTTGCAGGAGTCCTTTTTCAGCCATGAGCGCCGCACTGATTCCAGACAGTAAACTCCCCTCTCTCGGTACCACCATTTTTACCCAGATGAGCGCCCTGGCGCAGCAACATCAGGCGATTAACCTGTCGCAAGGCTTCCCGGATTTTGACGGCCCCGACTACCTGAAACAGCGTCTGGCCTATCATGTCAGTCAGGGGGCAAACCAATACGCACCGATGACCGGCGTGGCACCGCTGCGTCAGGCGATTGCGGAAAAAACCGCCGCGCTCTACGGCTGGCAGCCGGACGCCGACAGTGAAGTCACGGTCACCGCCGGTGCTACTGAAGCGTTGTTTGCCGCCATCAGCGCGCTGGTGCGCCCCGGCGATGAAGTTGTCTGCTTTGATCCCAGTTATGACAGTTACGCCCCGGCGGTGCAGTTGGCGGGCGGGACGCTGAAGCGCATGGCGCTGCAACCACCGGCGTTTCGCGTCGACTGGGCCGCGTTTAGCGACGTACTGAACGACCGCACCCGGTTGGTGATCGTCAACACGCCGCATAATCCGTCCGCCACTGTCTGGCAGCAGGAGGACTTCCGCCAGCTCTGGCAAGCCATCGCCAGTCGCGCTATTTACGTGCTGAGCGATGAAGTGTACGAGCACATCTGCTTTGCCGCTGACGGCCACGCCAGCGTACTGGCGCACCCGGAGCTGCGGCAGCGGGCTATCGCGGTGTCCTCGTTCGGCAAAACCTACCACATGACCGGCTGGAAGGTCGGCTATTGCGTCGCCCCGGCACCGATCAGCGCCGAATTGCGGAAAGTGCATCAGTACCTGACGTTTTCCGTCAACACGCCAGCACAGCTGGCGTTGGCCGATATGTTGCAACAACAACCGCAACACTGGCGCGAACTGCCCGATTTTTATCGCGCTAAACGCGACCGGTTTGTTAACGCGCTGGCGGCCAGTCGGCTGGAGATCCTGCCCTGCGAAGGCACCTATTTCCTGCTGGCGGACTACCGGGCCATTTCCAGCCAGGATGACGTCAGTTTCTGTCGCTGGCTGACTGAGCATGTCGGCGTGGCGGCGATCCCACTGTCCGTTTTCTGTGACGCCCCCTTCCCTCACACGCTGATTCGGTTATGCTTTGCCAAACAGGAATCAACCCTGGATGCTGCTGCGGAGCGTTTATGTCAACTTTAAAGATAACCCTGCTACAACAACCGCTGGTCTGGATGGATGGCCCCGCTAACCTCAGCCATTTTGACAGCCTGTTAGGCGACATTACCGGCCGCGACCTGATTGTACTGCCAGAAATGTTCACCACCGGCTTTGCGATGGAAGCCGCTAAAAGCAGCCTGGAACAAGCGGTGGTAGAAGACTGGCTGAAACAGTGGGCACAGCGCAGCAATGCGCTGGTCGGCGGCAGCGTGGCGGTGCAGACCGGCAAGGGCGCGGTTAACCGTTTTCTGTTGGCTGACCCACAGGGCCGGGTATACCAGTACGACAAACGCCATCTGTTCCGCATGGCGGGCGAGCATGAATATTATCAGTCTGGTCAGACACGAGAAGTCGTGGAATGGCGCGGCTGGCGCATTCTGCCGCTGATCTGCTATGACCTGCGCTTTCCTGTGTGGTCCCGCAATCGTCAGGATTACGACCTGGCGCTGTACGTCGCCAACTGGCCAGCCCCGCGCGCGTTGCACTGGAAAACCCTGCTGGCGGCCCGAGCGATTGAGAATCAGGCGTATGTGGCAGGCTGCAACCGTGTCGGTACCGACGGCAACGGCCATAGTTATCAGGGCGACAGCCTGATTATCGACGCACAAGGCGCGATTCTGGCCTCAGCCCCTGAGCACCAACCTGCGCGTCTTGACGCCGAGCTGTCGCTGGAAGCGTTGCAAAGCTACCGTGAAGCCTTCCCTGCCTGGCTTGATGCCGATAAGTTCAGTGTGTAACCCACTATGCTACATTATCCCGCCCGACGGACTTGCACCGTAGGGCGGGATAAGTAACACAGAAAAGAAAACAGAACCGGCGTCGTTTCACCGTAACCAGTGTGACATACCCTTAATTCATCGCGGGATTACTCGTAACGCTCCGTGTGCCGCATTCCCCGGTCTGACGTCAGCTTAATCGCCTGCAACGGATTATCGGTAATGATATTGGTGAAACCACTCGTTAACTGTAAATCGAGCGATTCCCGTCGATCCACCGTTTCATTACCAAAATAACGGGTTTTGGTCAGATAATCCGACAGTCTGGCGCAACAGGTTGCATTGGAGCGAACGTAATAAGCACCATTACCACGCGACAAATTATATTCCGGCACCGGCACGAATGCGCCGATGGCATGTTTATAACGTTTCGCCTGTGCCACAAAGCTGGAAGTAGGGTCAGGATAATCAGGGCTCTTGTTGCCAATTTCGACCCAGGGAATATCAGGATTGTCATATGCCACCTTTAGCCACTCCTCCACCCGGCAGTGGTGTACTTCGACACTAACGTCACAATAAACATTGGTGAAATTCACCGCGATATCGTCAAGGTTTCCGGCATACACTGTCGGCACAAAATGAACGCCTGCCAGCGAACCCTCAGATCGCGGTGGATTGCTGGAATATAAAGAAGAACTGGCTTTCAATACCACCTGATTTTCCATTCCCAGGTCTTTGACTATTGAAGCACAACGCGAAACCGCCTCAGCTGTTTTTATATCAAGCACCACCAATAACTGTGGCGCTTTTACTTTTATATAGCGTAATGCTTCCAGTACGCTCAGGGGATGAAAACGAGTACCACTGAAATTCCTGTCACGCAGATAACTGTGTGACAGTTGATTATCCGTCATGGTGCGAAAATCCGGGTCCCATCCTATGGGTGGCGTTCTATCCTGAAAGATATCAAAGAGAGGAAGATGATAAATCATTCTCCCGGCATTTTGATCATGAAACAGCCACGGCGTCCCCTGAGAAGACTGTTTTACATCCAGCTCAATGGCTTCAATATTATTATTTACCGTGGCATCAATCGAACATTGCGAATTTTCAGGGCAGCCATCAGAAACCACACCGCGGTGCGCAATAATGCCCACGGTGGTTTGTCCATTGGCATAAGGATATTGAAAGGCTTCAAGAATATGTGCGGGGTTCCAGTTCTCGGCCGCCTGTACATGGCCGACCCAAAATAACAGACTGGCGACGATAACAAAAAACACGGACTGAATAGAACGCATAGTGTATTTCCTCAAGAAAAAACCGTGTTAGCTCTCTTTAACCAAGCCATCCCATGATCTAAAAATAAAAATCGTTTATTTAAAAAACTGACAACATCATGAACAGCAATGACAGCCATTCACGCCAGTCAATGTTATTGGCCAACAGGCAACAGATTCATGTCACGAAAATAATAATCAAATGATCCTATTGAGGCAGATTTATTAAAAAAATAAAAATCAATAGCATTAGTCTTATAAAATTAGAAAAGGAACACTTATTTAAAAACGAGGAAATAAAAAAAAGAATATCGATGAAATGAGATACGAATTAATGCATTTAGATACAGTTGCCCCAAACGATGAAGAATACCAAGCGATGAATGTGGAAAAAGCATTTAACCAGATGGGTGATGAACAAAACGGTGTGGCGTCAGATTGAATAATGACGAGTAAAGCAGGGCGGGACGAGCCCGCCATGCGTATATGCGGCGACGAGTGACACGCCGTCATACTGAGGGGATCGCCAGTCTCAGCGGTATCCCCACACCGTTTGCAATAGCGCCTGCAACGCCAGCGCCACATCCTCGGTCAACACCGCCTCATCGGGATGATGGCTGATACCACCCTTGCAACGCATAAACAGCATACCCACCGGCCAACGTTCAGCGATAGCGATAGCATCATGTCCGGCACCGCTTGGCAGCAACAGGTTCTCACCTTGTACCTGCATCACCGCCGCCGACAGCCGCTGTTGCAGCGTCTCATCGCAGCGGGTGGCAGCAATACGGTAGTACTCTTGCGCATCGAAGGTACACCCGCGTTGCATGGCGATGTCCTGCGCCAGCGTCAGCAGCCGTTGCAGCAGGGCATCCAGCGGCGTATCGTCCGGCCCGCGAATGTCCAGCGTCAGGCGTACCTCACCGGGAATTACATTGGCGGCACCGGGCAGGCACTGCAAGGTGCCGAAAGTCGCCACCAGATAAGGGTCGCTCTCGCGTGTCATCTGCTCTGCCTGCGTCATCCAAGCCGCCGCCGCCGCCAGGGCATCCTGACGTTGCGACATCGGCACGGTTCCCGCATGACCTGCGTGACCAGTAAACGTGCAGTTCAGCCGCCGGGCGCCGTTAATGGCCGTGACCACCCCCAACGCCAGTCCAGCCTGTTCCAGACACGGACCTTGTTCGATATGCAATTCCAGGTAGGCCAGAATATCCGTGGCCGGTCGGGCAGCCTGAGCGATAGCGTCCGGATCCAGCCCAACCTGTGTCAGCGCCTGCGCGACGGTAACGCCGTTGGCATCCGGGCGCGACAGCCAGCCATCAGGCCAGGTGCCGGTTAACCCACGACTGCCCAGCAGCGTGACATCAAAACGGGTGCCTTCTTCGTCGCCAAAGCCTACCACCTCCAGCGCTACCGGCAGTCGAATACCGTGCTGATGCAGGAATGACACCGTTTCAATCGCCGCCAGCACCCCTAACATACCGTCGTAACGCCCGGCGTTACGGACCGTATCCAGGTGTGAACCCATCAGCAGCGCCGGTGCCCCCGGTGTACTGCCTTCATAGCGACCGCAGATGTTACCCACACCGTCCTGCCACACCTGCATCCCGGCGTCACGCATCCACTCGCCGGTTTGCTGGTTGGCCTGCATATGCTGTGCCGACAGATAAACGCGGGTGAGCTGGTCAGGGGTTTCACTGATGGCCGCCAGCTGATCACAGCGCGTCATTACCCGTCGGGCGGCCGCCTGCGCATCGAAATCCGTCATCATGCCTTCCATCAGCACCTCGCTCATGTCGACGCCTGCGTGGCGTCGTACACATTCCAGGCCGCCTGCAACGCCGCCCCTTGCACAGAACGGAAACCAAGGTGGTTCAGTACCGCTTCCAGCGCGGTCAGCGTTTGCATCACACAGTCTTTGCGCGCGTTGTAACCCATGGTGCCGATACGCCAGATTTTGCCCTGCAATGGCCCGAACGACGTGCCGATTTCGATGGCGAAATCTTCCAGCAACAGCTTACGCACCTGCTCACCGTGAATACCCGACGGGATCACCACGCCCAGTACGTTACTCATTTTGTTGGCGATGTCGCCGTAGGGCTGCAACCCCATGCCTTCAATACCAGCCAGCAGCGCCTTACCGTGCAGCTGGTGACGGGCGATACAGGTATCCAGCCCCTCTTCCAGGATAATGCGGGCGCACTCACGGGCGGCGAATAGCATGCTGGTGGCTTCGGTGTGGTGGTTCAACCGCTCCGGCCCCCAGTAATCCATGATCATGCCGAGGTCGAAATAGTTGGAGTAAATCATCTCGTCGTCACCGTCCTGATGGTCGGTGGTGCGGATCCCCTGCTCTACGCATTTACGCTGGCGGATCACCGCTTCCATACGTGAGCTAAGCGTCACCGGCGAGCTGCCGGACGGGCCACCCAGGCACTTCTGCAACCCGGCAGAGACCGCATCCAGCCCCCAGGCATCGGCTTCCAACGGGTTACCGCCGAACGAGGCGGTGGCATCGGAGTAAAACAGAACATCATGGCGACGGCAGATCTCCCCGAGCTCCGCCAGCGGTTGCAGCATCGTCGTGGAGGTATCGCCTTGTACGGTGAGCAGCAGGCGGGGTTTTACCCGCTTGATGGCGTCTTCTATTTGATCGGGTGTGAATACTTCGCCCCACGGCACCTCGATGGTGTGAACATCGGCGCGGCAGCGGCGGGCAATCTCGCACAGCAAGTGGCCGAAACGGCCAAACACCGGCACCAGCACCCGGTCGCCGGGGCGGATCGCCGAGACCAGAATGGCCTCAATGCCGGCGCGGGAAGTGCCGTCCACCAGCATGGTCCAGCGGTTGTCGGTACGGAACAGTTGGCGGTACAGCGCCATCACCTGATTCATGTACCCGGTCATCGCCGGGTCATACTGCCCGACCAGTTGGCTGGCCATCGCGCGCAGTACACGCGGGTCGGCATTGATCGGGCCGGGCCCCATGAGCAAACGATGGGGCGGATTGATCTGCGCAAACAGGTCGTTAGGCATGTGATGAACTCCTGATGTCCTTGATAACATGAAAATCGTAATAGCCGATACCGCTCACGGCGCTACAGCCGTACCGAGGCGATAAACTGTTTCAGTTCGGCGGTCTGTGGGTTGGCAAACAGCGCATCGCCGCTCCCTTGTTCCCACACGGTGCCCTGATGCATAAACACCACCCGATCGCCCACTTCGCGGGCAAAATTCATCTCGTGGGTGACCAGAATCAGCGTCATGCCTTCAGCCGCCAGTTGCTCCAGCACCTTCAGCACTTCACCCACCAGCTCCGGGTCCAGCGCGGACGTAATTTCATCGCACAACAGCACTTTGGGGTTCATCGCCAACGCACGGGCGATCGCCACACGCTGCTGTTGGCCGCCGGACAAATTCGACGGGTAGTAATCGATACGTTCACCCAGCCCGACTTTCTCCAGCATCCTCACCCCCAGCTCCCGGCACTCGGCGGCGCTTTTCCCCAGCACCAGTTTGGGTGCCAGCATCACGTTTTCCAACGCGGTCATATGCGGGAACAGGTTGAAGTTCTGGAAAATCATGCCGATAGAGCGGCTGATCTCCCGCGCTTGCGAGTCACGGTCGGTGACGGTCATTCCGCCCAGTTTGATACTGCCGTCCTGATAGCCTTCCAGCCCGTTGATACAACGCAGCAGGGTGCTTTTGCCGGAACCGCTGCGGCCGATGATGGAGATAACTTCGCCCGCATCAATATCCAGATCCACCCCTTTCAGCACGTGGTTCTGGCCGTAATATTTATGAACCTGATTAATGGTGATGAGCGGCATTGAATTTCTTCTCCAGATAACGGCTGTAGTACGACAACGGATAACACAGCAGGAAATAACCCAGCGCCACCAGCCCGAACACCTTAAACGGCTGATACGTGACGTTGTTGAGCATGGTGCCGGCTTTCGTCAGGTCAACAAAACCAATAATTGACGCCAGTGCGGTGCCTTTAATCACCTGTACCGAAAACCCCACCGTCGGCGCAATGGCGATACGCATCGCCTGAGGCGCGATCACCCGGGTCAACGTCTGTGTGAAGGTCAACCCCAGACAACGACAGGCTTCCCACTGCCCTTTCGGCAACGCCTGTACGCTGCCGTGCCAGATATCCAGCAAGAACGCGCTGGTAAACAGCGTCAGCGCCAGTGAAGCCGCCGTCCACGGGCTCACATCGATACCAAACAACCCCAGCCCGAAAAACGCCAGAAACAGTTGCATCAGCAGCGGCGTGCCCTGAAACACATCGGCGTACAGCCGGGTCAGGCGCATCGGCCAGCGGCGTTTCGTCAGGCGCAGTAATAACAACGGTAACGTCACCACCGCGCCGCCAAAAAAGGCCACCAGCGACAGCAACACCGTCCAGCGCCCGGCCAGCAGCAGGTTGCGCACAATATCCCAGTCAGTAAATGTCATCATCAGCGCGCTGTCCCCAGAAAACGTCGCCCGACCAGCAACAGCAGCTGACGCATCAGCATCGACAGCACCAGATAGCAGAGCGTGGTCACCAGATACACCTCAAAACTGAGGAACGTCCGTGACTGAATTAAGTTGGCGGCAAAGGTCAGCTCTTCATACGACACCTGCGATACCACGGAGGAACCGAGCATCACGATGATGCACTGACTGACCAGCGCCGGATAAATCCGTTGCAGCGCGGGCGGCAAAATCACCCGCGTAAAGGTCTGGGTACGTGATAATCCCAGCACCCTTGCTGCTTCCCACTGGCCCTTCGGTGTCACCTGGATGCCTGCACGAATAATCTCCGTGCTGTACGCGCCCAGGTTCACCAACATCGCCAGTAGGGCGGCCTGACCGGCGGTGAGTTTGAGCCCCAACCCCGGCAGACCGAACACGATGAAAAACAGTTGCACCACAAACGGCGTGTTGCGGATCGCTTCGACGTACAGGCCCCACAGGCGGCTGACGAAGGTTGGCTTACCGCTGCGTAATGCCGCACCGCAAATACCGATGGCAATCCCGCCCAGTGTTGCCATCACCGTCAATTGCACAGTGACCCATAAACCGGCCAGTAACTCCGGCCAGTATGGCCACAGCGCCGCGAAATGAAGCTGATAAGTCATGGCGTATCCTTAGGCACCCAGATTGGCTGGCAGCGGCGCTTTCAGCCATTTTTCGGACAGGCCGTTAAGCGTGTTGTCCTTGAGCGCTTTTTCAATCAGTTCGTTGACTTTCGCTTTCAGCGCAGGCTCGTCCTTTTTCAGACCGATATAGCAAGGCGAGTCTTTCAACATGAATTTGGCGACCGGCGCTTTCTCCGGGTTCTTCTCGGCAATCGCCGCCACTACCAGGTTACCGGTAGCGATATACTGCACCTGACCGGACATATAAGCCGACAGCGTGGTGTTGTTGTCTTCGTAGCGCTTGATATCAGCGGTTTTAGGCGCGATATCGGTCAGCACCATGTCTTCCACCGCGCCACGGGTTACGCCCACGGTTTTGCCTTGTAAGGCATCCGGCGAGGTGACCGTCGTGTCTTTCGGGCCGAACACGCCCAGGAAGAACGGTGCGTAAGCGCTGCTAAAGTCGATCACTTTTTCACGTTCCGCATTTTTACCCAGGCTGGAAATCACCAGATCCACCTTGTCGGTTTGCAAATACGGCACACGGTTGGCACTGCTCACCGGCACCAGCTGCAACTTTAGTTTCATCTCACTGGCCAGATAACGGGCCATGTCGATGTCGTAACCCTGCGGCTGCAAATCGGTACCGACCGAGCCAAACGGCGGGAAATCCTGCGGCACCGCGACACGCAATACGCCGCGCTTCTGGATATCCTGCAGTTGATCCGCCATCGCTTGTCCAGCCTGAACCATCAACAGCGCTGCACCAACTACTGCCAAAACACGTTTTCCGATCTTCATTGCTGTGCCCCCGGTTAAGTTAATTTGAAACCAAAGATTCTTCAATAAAAATATTGAAACCTTTGTTGCAGATTAAAAAGCAAAATGCATGCCAGATAATCAACCGGCATGACACGGCGACACGAAGAGAGCAGCACAGGCAGACTCAGGGAATAACGGCAAGTTTCATCGTCAGGAAACGCGCCCGGCTTTCAACCTGCAGCGCACAATGACAGGGCATTAAAACGGGAATGGATTGCACCAAAATAGAACATTTGCACCAGTGGAGCGCGCAACTACCGCTGTTCCAGCTCGTCGAGTTGCAGGTAAAGATCGGCAATATCGTGGATACGTTGACGCCCTTCCGCCAGCATATGGTGCAGCAACGCGTTACTGATAAGGTTGACCAGACTCATGGCCCCGGCATAGCTGTCAAACGCCGACACGCTATCCAGCGGTGCGCTCAGCACCCAGGACGCCAGCGGCGGCAACGCGTGGACTTGCGGCTCACACAGCAGCAACACCGGAACCTGCCGGGCATGCAATTGTTGCAGCAAGGGCTGAATCAGGCGTGGACGGCGGCGGAACGCCACCACAATCACCACATCCCGCTCATCGAGGTCCGCCAGTTCTTCCGCCAGCGTCTGGCCAGGCTGCGCCAGCAACGGTACCTGCGGGCGGATTTGCAACAGTTGCTGACGCAGGTGTAATGCCACCGGGTAGCTGTTGCGCAGCCCAAGAATGCAGACACGCTGTGCCTGCTGCAACGCGGCGATGACCGCGCCAAACTGCTGCGGGTCTATCTGGTTGACCCATTGCGTCAGGTTAGCCATCTCCTGCTTGTAATGGCGCGCCAGCAACGTATTGCCCTGCACCGCGTCCCGGTTATCGGTCAACGGCATCCCGCTCTGGCGCAGGGTGCGCAGCTCGTCACGCATCTCGCGGTAACTGGGATAGCCGAGGCGGCGGAACAGACGACTGACCGTGGCCTTGGAAACGCCGCTCAGCCGCGCCAGTTCAGCGCTGTTATAGCTGATGAGGTCATCCAGATGGTCAAAGATAAACTCCGCCACACGCTGCTCCTGCGGCGACAGTTCGCTGTACTGGCTGCGCAACCGTTCATCAATCTGCTTCATGCCTGCCCTTGTCATTATCTAACATCTAAACGCTATCAGTTTGAGCGCGCCGGGTTTGAACGCATTAAGTTTGAGCGCTGTAAGTTTGAGCGCTGTAACTTTTGTTTCATCTTTTCGACGCTATGATGAACATAGCATACAACCGTCGGTCGGCAGCAAGCAGAAAAGATGGAACGGCTTTTGCTTAGCATCGACCACCCTACTGTCCACCAAGAGCCTTACCCTCATGATGCAAAGTAATATTGCCCCATCGGGCATGGCGGTCACACCGCATCATCTTGCCAGCGCCAGCGCACAACGCGTGTTACGCGCAGGAGGCAATGCCATCGAAGCGATGGTGGCCGCCGCCGCCGCTATTGCCGTGGTGTATCCCCACATGAACAGCGTAGGCGGCGATGGTTTCTGGCTGATAGTGCCACCGCAAGGCCAGCCTATCGCCATTGACGCCAGTGGTGCCGCCGGTTCGCTGGCGACCCGCGCACGCTACGCCGGTGAAAGCCGCATTCCGCACCGTGGCCCCAACGCCGCGCTGACCGTCGCCGGGACGGTAGGCGGCTGGCAGGAAGCGCTGAATTACGCCGCAGAACTGGATCTGGGTGCTCCCCTGCCACTGACACAGTTACTGGACGATGCCATCCACTATGCGCGCCACGGCATCCCGGTTACCCAGTCGCAGGAAGATGCGCTCACCAGTCGCCAGCACGAACTGCGCGATTTCTCCGAATTCTGCCGGGTCTTTATGCCGCAGGGTGCGATCCCCCGTACCGGCAGCCGTTTCACCCAGCCGGATCTGGCCGATACGCTGCAACAACTGGCACAAGATGGGCTGGACAGCTTTTATCGCGGTGCGTTGGCAGCACGCATGACAAAACAGATGGCGGCGCTGGGCATGCCGGTCACGCAGGAGGATCTGGCGAATTACCGCGCCCGCCGTACCGTGCCATTGGTGTTGAAACACAGCCACGGCGAGGTCTTCAACCTCGCGCCGCCAACGCAAGGGCTGGTCTCGCTGGCGATTCTCGGCATTACCGACAGGCTGGGGATGGCCGATCTCAGCGACAGCCAGACCATTCACCGGGTGGTGGAAGCCACCAAACTGGCGTTTGGGCTACGCGATAGCTACATCACCGATCCGAAACTGATCACCCAGGATATTCAGGCCCTGCTGTCCGATAGCCACCTGAAAGCGCTTGCCGATACCGTCAACACCCGCGCCGCCGCGCCCTGGGGCGAGGGCAAAGGGCCGGGCGATACCGTCTGGATGGGTGTGTGCGATCGCCATGGGGTGTCGGTCTCGTTCATTCAGAGTATTTATCACGAATTCGGCAGCGGCATGGTGCTGCCGGGTACTGGCGTGTTGTGGCAAAACCGTGGCGCGTCTTTCAGCCTGGACCCGAACCACTTGCTGGCGCTGGAACCGGGTAAACAACCCTTTCACACGCTGAACCCGGCGGCAGCACGCCTGTCTGACGGGCGCACGATGGTTTATGGTTCGATGGGCGGTGACGGCCAGCCGCAAACACAAGCCGCATTGTTTATTCGTCATGTGATGCAAGGGATGCCGTTGCAACAGGCGATTACGGCGCCACGCTGGTTGCTGGGGCGCACCTGGGGGCAGTCGACCGATACGCTCAAGCTGGAGGATCGGTTCATGCCCGCTACCATTGATGCGTTGCGAACCCTCGGTCACGATGTGGAACTGCTTACCGGATTTAGCGAAACCGTCGGTCACGCGGGAGCCATAGTCCGCCACGTCAACGGCATGCTGGAAGGTGCCAGCGACCCGCGCAGCAACGGCAGCGCAGCCGGTTATTAATCTTTCAACCCGATGAAGGTGCTGATTATGAAAAACAGGGATATCGATCAGGACACGCTGGCCGCGTACCTGCAACAGATGGAAACCCTGATGGGGCTGGACCTGGACGAGGCTCGCCGTCAGGAATTGCACGTCCAGTTCAGCCGCATCGCCGCTATGGCGCAACCGCTGATGGCGTTTACGTTGGATGAGCGTCAGGAAGTGGCGGGGGTCTACCAGCCATGAATCCCGCGCAACTGTCTATTCGCACATTGCAGGCTGAACTGGCGGCAGGTCACCTGTCCGCCACCGACATTGCCCGCGACACCCTGGCGCGCATCGAGCAACATAACCCGGCGGTCAACGCGTACACCGCCGTCACTGCACAGCGTATGCTGACAGAAGCCAACAGCATTGACCTGAAACGCCGCTTAGGCGAGCCGCTGCCCGCACTGGCCGGAGTACCCTATGCGGTGAAGAATCTGTTTGATGTCGCCGGTGAAACCACCCTGGCCGGGGCCAGGTTATTTAGCCAGCGTGCTCCCGCTACTCAGGATGCGTTCGCGGTGCGCCAGCTACAGGCACAAGGTGCGCTGCTGTCCGGCCTGCTGAATATGGACGCCTACGCTTACGGCTTTACAACTGAAAACACGCACTATGGTGCAACCTGCAACCCGCACGATGTGACCCGTATCGCGGGAGGGTCGTCCGGTGGTTCAGCCGCCGCTGTTGCCGCCGGTCTGGTGAATTTCTCGCTGGGCAGTGATACCAACGGTTCGATCCGGGTTCCCGCTTCGTTGTGCGGTATTTTCGGACTAAAGCCGACGTTCGGGCGGTTATCACGTCAGGGAACACAGCCGTTTGTCGGCAGCCTCGATCACATCGGCCCGCTGGCACGCAGCATAGACGATCTGGCGCTGGTCTATGACGTGCTGCAAGGTCGCGATCCGGCCGATCGGTTTCAGGCGGATCAATCGCTGCGATCTACGGTGCCGTCGTTGTCTGAAACTGCCCCGCTACGCAGCCGGGTATTGGGGGGCTACTTCGCGCAATGGTGCGATGAGCAGGCCGCCGCCGCTGTGCGACAAGTAGCAGACGCCTTAAACGCCGACAGCGAGGTGACACTGGATAACGCCGTGCTGGCGCGTACTGCGGCATTTATTCTTTCCGCCAGCGAAGGCGGTAATCAATACCTGCCAGCGCTGCAGGCCACACCGGAGCAATTTGAGCCACTTTCCCGTGAACGGCTGTTGGCTGGCGCGATGATCCCGGCGGCCTGGTATGTACAGGCTCAGCGCTTTCGCGATCATTTCCGCCGTGAAGTGCTGGCGTTATTCAACGACACCGATCTGCTGATTGCGCCAGCGACCCCGTGCCCGGCCACCCCGATCGGTCAGGAAACCATGCGCATCAATCACACCGATTTACCGATCCGCGCCAGCATGGGCATGTTAACCCAGCCCATTTCGTTCGTCGGCCTGCCAGTCGTCACCGTGCCGCTGGTAACCGCCAGCGGGCTGCCGATCGGTGTGCAGTTGATCGCCGCCCCCTGGAGGGAAGACGTGGCGCTACGCGCCGCCTGGCATCTTGAACAACAGGGCATCGCACAGGCGCTGCCCCCTATAACGTTTTACCCACAAGGACTTTCCGCATGACATCCGAGAACACACAGTCTGACATTAATATTCCCGAGGTACTGGCTGAGGTCACCGACGCCTTTTACCGTTACGAAAAGGCGTTGACCGGCAACGATGTTGACGTGCTGGACCAGTTGTTCTGGCATGATGAACGCACAGTGCGTTACGGCGCGTCTGAAAATCTGTACGGCATCGAGCAGATCCGCGAATTTCGTGCCGCACGCCCCTCTGCCGGGTTGGACAGGCAGTTGCAAAACACCGTCATCACCACCTATGGCCGTGATACCGCGGTCGCCAGTACCGAATTTCGTCGTGAAGGCAGCGAGAAAATCGGCCGTCAGATGCAAACCTGGCGGCGTACCGAGCAAGGCTGGCGCATCGTGGCGGCCCATGTGAGTCTGATGGTGTAACCCCAACACATCCATGTCGGATAGCGACGGTACCGGTTACCGGCTATCCGACGTCCCGCCAGAGGTCGGAGCCGGAACACCGCCCCCAGCAAGCCCAGTCGTGACACAGCCTGGCGCTATCACCGACAAAAAAGCCAGACAATGAAACCTACAGGTCACATTGTCTGGCTCATACGGGTAACGCCGTCGGTACGATGAATGCCTTATCGCATCAGCCCTGATAAGGGTGGACCCGATACCAGTGCTCGGCGATATCCTGACGGCGACAGACCCATACCCGCTCATGCTGTTGGATATAATCGAGGAAGCGTTGTAACGCCCGGAATCGTCCCGGTCGCCCCAGCAAACGACAGTGCATACCAATCGACAGCATTTTCGGCGCGTCATCCCCTTCGGCATACAGCACGTCAAAACTGTCCTTCAGGTAGTTGAAAAACTGCTCGCCACTGTTAAAACCCTGTGGTGAGGCAAAGCGCATGTCGTTGGCATCCAGCGTGTAGGGAACGATCAGATGCGGTTTCACCTCGCCGTCGGCGCGCCGCACCGGCAACCAAAACGGCAGGTCATCACCATAATAGTCGCTGTCGTACAGGAAGCCGCCCTGCTCCAGCACCAGCTGTCGGGTATGGGGGCTGTCGCGGCCGGTATACCAACCCAACGGCGGCTGACCGAATAAATCGGTGTGCACGGCGATGGCCTGTTGCAAATGCGCCCGTTCGGTATCGATATCCATATTCTGGTAGTGGATCCAGCGCCAACCGTGGCTGACCACGTCGTAGTCCGCCGCCTTGATAGCCTCGACCACCGCCGGGTTTCGCGCCAGCGCCATCGCCACGCCAAACACCGTCATCGGCAAGCCACGGCGTTGAAACTCCTGATGAATACGCCAAAAACCGGCACGAGAACCGTATTCATAGAGCGAATCCATCGACATATGCCGCGCCGGGTAACTGGCTGCCCCGATAATATCGGACAGAAACTGCTCGGAACCGGCATCGCCGTGCAGCACATGATTTTCGGACCCTTCTTCATAATTCAGAACAAATTGCACCGCGATACGTGCCTGTCCGGGCCAGCGGGCATGCGGCGGTTTTCCGGCATAACCAATCAGATCGCGCGGATAGTCAGGGTCTGTACCCCAGAGCTGAGAAAGTGTCATGGTCTCTTTCCTTTAATGATGACGGCAACGGCGCGCTCATTACTTAGCGCAACGGTGCACATGCGCCGGTTAACGGCTTGTCGAGTGGGTAGTCGAGATCGCCGTGTTTACTGGTGCTCAGTCCCAGTCCAACCAGCGACTCCACCATCTTCACCGCTGCACCGACGCCATCGATCACCGGGATCCCCAACTCCTGCGTCAGCGCCTGTGCCAGATCGGCCATGCCGCCACAGCCCAGCACAATCGCACCGGATCCATCCAGCCGCTTCGCTTGTATACACATTTCCCGCACTTTATGTTGTGCCAGCCCTTGCCCGTCCTCCAGTGCCAGCACCGGCAAATCGATCGCGTGCAGCGCGGCGCAGTGGTGCTCGAAACCGTAACGCTGCAACAGATGACGGGCGATGATAAGCGTGCGCGGCAGCGTGGTGACGATGGAAAAACGCGTCGCCACCAGCGTTGCCAGATGCATCGCTGCCTCAGCTATCCCCACCACCGGCGCGCTTGCCAGCTCCCGTGCCGCCAGCAGACCGGGGTCGCCGAAACAGGCGATGACATGTCCGCTGACCCCTTGCTCACGCCCCAGCCGCACCTGTTCCAGCACGCCCAGCGTCGCCACCGCTTCATCAAAATGCCCTTCAATCGACGGCACGCCCTGCGACGGGCACACCGCCAGAATCTCCGTACCGGCCGAGGCCACTCGCCGTGCCGCCTCACCGATGGTTTCCGTCATCGCCAGACTGGTATTAGGATTGATTACCTGAATCACGCATCGGCTCATTCGGCCTGCTCCTTGTTAGGGTGTTCGGACGATTTGAACTGGCTGAACAGCCGTGAAAAATCCGGTGTGGTCACACTGTCGCCGCCAAAGCGCAGGCTGGCGACGATGTCGTCGAAATGCTGTTGCATGGCGGCAGTCAGCGCCTGCAGACTGCCTTTACGCAACAGTGCCAGTAAATCCTGATGATCATGACAACGGCAGCCTTGCTGCCAGGGCGCACCATACGCGGCGATCACCAGCGACGATCGGAGCGTCAATTGTGACACCATGCCGGTCAGCACAGTGTTACCGGAAATCGCCTGCAGCTGTATATGAAAAGCGGCCGACAGGTGGATCGCCTCCGGCCCATTACGATCCTGATGGGCTTTTTCTTCTGCCTCCATCAGTTTCTCCAGCGCCGCCAGGTGCGGCGGCTGGCAGTGAGCCAGCACGGCAGGCAGGTTAGCGCACTCCATCAGGCTACGGGTTTGAAAGATCTCACGCGCTTCTTCTACCGTCGGTGTCGCTACCTGTGCACCACGTTTGGGCAACAGTGTGATCATTTGCACCGTTGCCAGACGCTGTAACACCTTTCGGATCCCAGTACGGCTCACCCCAAACGCGTCTGCCAACGCTTCTTCCGGCAGACGAGCCCCAGGCAATAACTGATGCTCAACAATCGCGTTTAACAGCGCCTGATAGATAACGTCATCTTTTTGCTCGAAAAATGTCTCTTGTCCGAGACCATAAATATCGTTCATTGGCTTCTTCCGTCATCACGTCACCACCAGATCGTACACAAAAAATAAAATTATTGTATACAAAATTCACCGATCTGGCCCAAATCCTGCAACACCTCACAGGACAGGTTATTCACCTCTATTTTTCATCGTCATCAAAAAAGGAGCAGATTCCATGCCAGAAAATATGACGCCCGCCGGAAGCGCTCCGGCACACTACAGCCCGAGACTGTGCAACGAAGACCTGGCACCGACACGCGAGCAAAACTGGTCCTGGTACAATATTTTTTCCTTCTGGATGTCGGATGTTCACAGTATGGGCGGCTACGTGGTCGCGGCCAGCTTCTTTACACTCGGTCTGGCCAGTTGGCAGGTGCTGCTGTGTTTGCTGGCCGGTATTTGCATCGTGCAGTTGTGTGCCAATTTAGTGGCTAAACCCAGTCAGCTCAGTGGCGTGCCCTATGCAGTGATTTGTCGTCAGTCCTTCGGGGTGTTCGGTGCCAACATTCCTGCGGTCATCCGTGGATTGATCGCCTTCGCCTGGTACGGCATCCAGACGTATCTGGCAGCCAATGCGCTGATGCTGGTGTTGCTGAAATTCGCCCCTTCTCTTACCTCGCTGACCGCCAGTCACTGGCTGGGCCTGTCGACACTGGGCTGGCTGTGCTTTGGTGTGATGTGGCTGTTGCAGGCCATGGTGTTCTGGCACGGCATGAGCGCCATCAAGCGCTTTATCGATGTCGCCGGTCCGGCGGTTTACGTGGTCATGCTGGCACTGGCCGGGTGGATTGTATACAAAACTGGGCTGGAGAATATCTCTTTCACCCTGAGCAGCAAATCGCTCAGCGGCGGCGAGCAGATCTGGCAGATGATCACCGCGACCGCGTTGGTGGTGTCCTATTTCTCTGGTCCGTTACTGAACTTTGGCGACTTTTCCCGCTACGCTAAAAGCATGCAGGAAATCCACCGCGGTAACCGCTGGGGGCTGCCGTTCAACTTCCTGCTGTTCTCCATCGTCACAGTGGTGATTGTCTCCGGCACCCAGTCCCTGTTCGGCCAAATGATTACCGACCCGATTGAAACCGTTAGCCGCGTCGGCAACAGTGTGGCGGTTGCGTTGGGCCTGCTGACCATGATTGTCGCGACCATCGGTATCAATATTGTCGCCAACTTCGTTTCCCCGGCGTTCGACTTCTCCAACTGTGCACCGCAACGCATCAGTTTCCGCACCGGTGGAATGATTGCCGCCGTCGGTTCAGTGCTGCTGACACCGTGGAACCTGTTCAATTCACCGGAGCTGATCCACTACACGCTCGACGTGCTGGGGGCATTTATCGGTCCGTTGTTCGGCATTCTGCTGGCTGACTTTTACCTGATCAAAGGCGGCAAGATCGATGTCGACGCGCTATTCAACGATACCCCGAACGGCCGCTACTGGTACCGTAACGGCATTAACCCGAATGCGGTGCTGGCGCTGCTGCCATCGGTCGCAATCGGGCTGGTGATCAGTTTTGTACCCGCCTGGCATGAGGTTGCCAACTTCAGTTGGTTTATCGGTGTTGGCTTAGGCGCAGGCAGCTACCGTTATCTGGCTCGCCGGGAAAAAGCCCGCACGCCAGCGGCCGCCAGCCTGTCAGGTTTAGTGCTGGGTAAAGAATAATCCCCCACCACCGGATCGCAGTGAATATTGCGATCCGGTGTTTTATCCTGCCGTATTGCCCCATTTTCGTCCTCGCCTTGCATTCGGTTGTGCTATGACGGTGCGTTTTACACAGATAGCTGCCCCTCCCTTTAGCAATAAACTCAAAGGAAACAGACAATTAAAAGATTGGCATAAGGTTTGAATGTTGCATTCCATCTTGTATACAAACTGGAATGCATTGATGACATCACACACCCCTTATATCGGCCTGACTCTCCCCCAGTGGCAACATCACTACCAGCACGCTTCTGACGCAGTGACTGAAACGCTGCTGGCTGTCTGGCGCTCACTGCGCGCCGAAGACCCGGCGTGGATTTATCTGCCAAACGAAGCCGACGTCCGCGAGCAAATCACCGACCTACTTAGCCGACCCGACGCGAAACACTTGCCGTTGTATGGCGTTCCGTTTGCGGTCAAAGACAATATCGATGTTGCAGGCTGGCCCACCAGCGCGGCCTGCCCGGCGTTTACCTACACCGCCACGCAGGACGCCACCGTGGTAGCACGCCTAAAGGCCGCCGGTGCGATCGTGGTTGGCAAAACCAACCTTGACCAGTTCGCTACCGGGTTGGTGGGTACCCGCTCACCGTTTGGTGCGGTGCCTAACAGCATCAAGCCTGAGTATGTCAGCGGTGGCTCCAGTTCCGGTTCCGCCTCGGTGGTTGCGCGCGGGCTGGTACCGTTCGCGCTGGGTACCGACACCGCAGGTTCCGGCCGCGTTCCCGCCGGTTTCAATAATATCGTCGGGCTTAAACCCACCAAAGGCTGGCTGTCAACGCGTGGGGTCGTCCCTGCCTGCCGCCTGAATGATTGTGTGTCAGTGTTTGCATTATCCGTGCAGGATGCCTGGCTGGTTACCACACTGGCAGGCGGTTATGACGAGGATGACGCGTATTCGCGCCACCACCCACGCACCACGCCAGCGAATGTCTCCGCCCGGTTACGACTGGCGCTACCGCATCCACTGGAGTTTTTTGGCGACCAGCAAGCGGAGCTCGCGTTTCAACAAGCGCTATCCGGTTTGCAGGCGATGGGTGCGACGCTGGAGCCGGTGGACTTCACCCCGTTCACACAACTGGCGCGCCAGCTCTATGAAGGGCCATGGGTGGCAGAACGTACCGTGGCCGTTGGCGCGTTACTGCATGAGCAGCCAGAAGCCATGGATCCAGTGGTACGCGGTATTATCGCTAAAGGTTCCGATTACCGTGCTGGTGAGGTGTTTGCCGCAGAATACCTGCGTGCGGAACTGGTACGACAGATAGCAGGCACGCTGAGTGAGTTTGATGCGCTGGTGGTCCCTACCGCCCCCACCATTCGCACACAGGAAGAGATGAAACAGCAACCCGTGCTCTACAACTCACAGTTCGGCTTCTACACCAACTTCACCAATCTGGCGGATTTGTGTGGGCTGGCATTACCGGCACCGTTTCGTGAAGACGGCCTGCCCGCCGGTATTACGCTGATTGCACCGGCCTGGCATGACGCGGCGTTGGCGGCGTTTGGTCAGCGCTGGCAATCTGCCACGGCGCTGCCGTTGGGTGCCACCGGTCAGCCTCTGCCGCCAATGTCTGCACCACAGGTGCCGTCGCCCCACCATGTACGGTTGGCTGTAGTGGGCGCTCACTTAACGGGGATGCCGCTTAATTTTCAATTGACTACCCGCGATGCCGTCAAAGTGGAAGAGACCATCACCAGCGCTGACTACCGTCTTTACGCACTGGCGAATACCCATCCCCCTAAACCGGGACTGGTCAACACCGGCCAGGGGCAACCCATTGCGGTAGAACTGTGGGATATTCCGCTGGCACGTTTCGGTGAATTCGTTGCCGAGATCCCCCCACCGCTCGGTATCGGCACGCTGACTCTGGCAGACGGACGCCAGGTCAAGGGGTTCATCTGTGAACAGTCAGCGCTGGAAGGTGCCGAGGACATTACCGTATTCGGCGGCTGGCGTGCCTTTATCGCTCAGCGTTCGTCGACCTGACGTTGGGAGGAAACCTTATGCAATTCGCCGCACCCGACACACCGACAACGCGTCGCCAAAGCAAACCACCGGTCCTGGCAGAGCAGGTTTATTTACAGCTGAAACAGGATATCTTCGATTTCCGGTTACTGCCGGGAGATCGCTTTACGGAACACGAACTGGCTGAACGCCTGTCAGTCAGCCGCACACCGATCCGTCAGGCATTGTTTCGGCTGGAAACCGAAGGGTTTGTGCGTGTTTACTACCGCAGTGGCTGGCAGGTTAAGCCGTTCGACTTCGCGTACTTCGAAGAGTTGTATGACCTGCGCATCGTACTGGAACGCGAAGCGGTACAACGGCTGTGCGCACTACCGCCAGACACCTGCACCACGCTGCTTCAGCCTCTGCGTCAGTACTGGATAGACGAACCGCAACAGGAAGACGGCAAGCAGGTTTCACAGCAGGATGAAGCCTTTCACCTGGCCTTAGTCGTTGCCGTCGGCAACCGTGAAATGGCGCGTGTCCACCGTGATGTTACTGAGAAAATCCGTATTATTCGTCGGCTGGATTTCACCCGTCAGGACCGGATTCAGGCAACGTATCAGGAGCATGCCGCCATCCTGCAAGCTATCTTCACTCAGGATACAGACCAGGCCTGTCAGCGCCTTACGCAGCATATTGCTGATAGCAAAGCGGAGGTGCGCAATATTACGTTGCATCTGCTACAACAGGCCAGAGATCAGACGGTGATTTGACCTCTCTTTTGATAGCTATATAGATTGTCTACTGCCGGGTCCTTCCCCCGGCAGTAGACACTATTTGACTGGCGCAATTTACCTGACGAAAATACTCATCATCGATGACTTATTTCTTTCATAAATAATCAGAATCATCCGATTATTTCTCTCATCTATTCCGTTGCGCCATTTACTATTATTCAGGCATTCATGGCAATCAAATGCCTGATAGCTTCCCCGCCTGCAACCCTCTACCATCAGCGGGTAACAGGCTACAACCACAATCTATTCACTGCAATCGTCATCACTCACAAAAATATGAAACCATGATTAAATCAACACATTTCATCGTCTTAAAAACCTCACTGGAATTATTGTTATCAACATAAAATCCCATCTTACAAAAACACCAGTAAAAACAAACAACTAATATAATCAATGCATTGAATTTAAACGATAATTAAATCACTAAAAAGACAGTCATGCGAAACAATAAAACCTAAAAAATCAGTAAGACATTAACAATAAAATAGCGACATCATGAACCATGGCATCACACACCGTATAACCAAAGGGTTGTCACGCCATCCATTTCTGGTTAGGGTATAAAAAGTTTTGTTCATCATGAGGCAGAAATAAAAAAATCAAACCACACAGGAAACCCTGAATTACATGGCAATTAAAATTGAAATAAGACATCTGTATAAAATATTTGGTGAGCATCCCAACCGGGCATTCAAGCTACTGGAGCAAGGGATGAAAAAGGACCAGATATTTGAGAAAACCGGTCTGACGGTTGGCGTAAAAGACGCCAGTCTGGCCATTGAAGAAGGCGAGATTTTTGTGATCATGGGATTATCCGGCTCCGGTAAATCCACCCTGGTACGCCTTCTCAATCGCCTGATTGAACCCACTCGTGGCCAGGTGCTGATCGATGGCGAGGATATTTCCCGCCTGCCGGATAGCGCATTGCGCGCGGTACGTCGCAAGAAACTCAGCATGGTGTTTCAGTCTTTCGCACTGATGCCACATCTGAATATTCTCGACAATACCGCATTCGGCCTGGATCTCGCCGGAGTTCCCCGTGAGGAACGCGAGCAAAAAGCGCACAATGCCCTGCAACAGGTCGGTCTGGAGGCATACGCCAATGCCTATCCGGACGAACTCTCCGGCGGGATGCGCCAACGCGTCGGCCTGGCCCGTGCGTTGGCGAATGACCCTGATATTCTGTTGATGGACGAAGCGTTTTCCGCCCTCGACCCGCTGATCCGTACCGAGATGCAAGATGAGCTGATTAAGCTACAGGCCCGTCAGCAACGCACTATCGTGTTTATCTCACACGATTTGGATGAAGCGATGCGCATCGGCGATCGCATCGCCATCATGCACAGCGGCGAAGTGATTCAGGTCGGCACGCCGGATGAAATCCTCAATAACCCGGCGAACGACTACGTACGCGCCTTCTTTCGCGGCGTGGATATCAGCCAGGTATTCAGTGCCAAAGATATCGCACGCCGTCGTCCGGTGACGATCATCCGTAAGACGCCAGGTGTCGGCCCGCGCTCAGCGTTGAAGATCCTGCAAGAGGAAGATCGTGAGTATGGCTATGTGTTGGAGCGGGGCCGCAAGTTTATCGGCGTAGTCTCCATTGATTCACTCAAACAGGCGCTGCGTGAGCAGTTGTCGCTAGAGCAGGCCTTACTGTCGGCTCCGGCACCGGTTCCGGCAGATATGCCGCTCAATGAGCTGATATCTCAGGTGGCACAAGCCCCCTGCGCCGTACCGGTTGTGGGTGAACACCATGAATACCTCGGCATTATCTCTAAAGGGATGTTGCTGCAGGCGCTGGATAAGGAGAACACGCTCAATGACTGATACCACACACGATTCGCTGGAAGAAATCCAAACACCCGATGCGGTGGCCAATACGGCCACGTCGGCCACTCCACATACCGCGGGCCACCCGGCCTCTACCGACCCGTGGGCGGCGGCATCCTCGCCGACAGACGCTTCATCAGCAGGTAGTCCCCCTGCGCAGGACACCAACGCCGATCCCTGGAACACGGCACCACCACCGCCTGCTGCCAGCGATGTACACCAGAATGGGGGCGACTGGCTCAACACCCCCGCCCCGGCGCAGGAGCATGTTAGCCTGATGGACCCGTTCCAGCATGCCTGGATCCCGCTCGATCGCTGGGTGACAGAAGGCATCGACTGGCTGGTACTGCATTTTCGCCCGCTGTTTCAGGGGATCCGGGTACCGGTGGATGTGATCCTGACCGGTTTTCAGCAACTGCTAACCAGTGTGCCCGCCCCCATCGCCATTCTGGTGTTTTCATTGCTGGCCTGGCAAATCGCCAGTTTCGGCATGGGCGTGGCGACACTGCTGTCGCTCATCGCTATCGGCGCTATTGGTGCCTGGTCGCAGGCGATGGTGACGCTGGCGCTGGTGCTGACCGCCTTGTTCTTCTGCATCATCATCGGGTTACCACTGGGCATCTGGCTGGCTAACAGCAACAGAGCAGTTCGTATTGTACGGCCCCTGCTGGATGCGATGCAGACCACACCGGCGTTTGTCTATCTGGTACCCATAGTGATGCTGTTTGGCATCGGTAATGTGCCGGGCGTCGTGGTCACCATTATTTTCGCCCTGCCGCCGATCGTCCGTCTGACCCTACTCGGCATCCGTCAGGTACCGGCAGATTTGGTCGAAGCAGCACAATCCTTCGGCGCCAGCCCGCGCCAAATGCTGTTTAAGGTCCAGTTGCCGCTGGCGATGCCCACCATCATGGCGGGTATCAACCAGACACTGATGCTGGCGCTCTCTATGGTGGTGATCGCATCAATGATCGCCGTCGGTGGGCTGGGACAGATGGTACTGCGCGGCATTGGTCGTCTCGACATGGGGCTGGCGTCCATCGGCGGGGTCGGCATCGTGATACTGGCCATCATACTGGACCGGCTGACCCAATCACTGGGGCAGGATGCCCGCAGTCGCGGCAACCGCCACTGGTCCCACCGCGGGCCGCTGGGGCTATTGATTCGCCCCTTCATCGCCCCCCGGGCCTGACCGGACGATAGCGTCTGACATTGCGGCTGGCATCGACTAGCCGCACACACGAAGACCAGAGCCCAAGCGTCACCAGACCACGTATTGAATGACAACATGAGGACTATCCACATGAGGACTATCCGTATGCGTACTCTTCGCCTCGTCACTGGCATAGCAACGCTTGCCGTGACGACGATACTCAGCACCAGCCTGTTTGCCGCCGACAATCTTCCCGGCAAAGGCATCACCGTTAAGCCGGTGCAAAGTACACTCTCTGAAGAAACCTTCCAGACACTGTTGGTCAGTAAAGCGCTGGAAAAACTGGGCTATACCGTCGATAAACCCAGTGAAGTTGATTACAACGTCGGCTACACCTCGATCGCCAACGGGGACGCCACCTTTACCGCCGTCAACTGGCAACCGTTGCACGATGATATGTATCAGGCCGCCGGGGGCGACACCGCCTTCTACCGTCAGGGGACCTATGTTTCAGGTGCCGCGCAAGGGTATCTGATCGATAAAAAAACTGCCGACCAGTACCACATTACCCGTCTTGATCAGCTAAAAGATCCGAAACTGGCCACACTGTTCGACACCAATCGCGATGGCAAAGCGGACCTGACCGGCTGTAACCCCGGCTGGGGCTGCGAAAGCGTGATTAATCACCAGATTCAGGCCTATGGACTGAGTGGAACCGTCAATCACAATCAGGGCAACTACGCAGCGCTGATCGCCGACACCATCGCCCGCTACAAACAGGGGAAACCGATTCTGTATTTCACCTGGACGCCGTATTGGGTGAGTGACGTACTGGTGCCGGGGCGCGACGTTGTCTGGTTGCAGGTACCGTTCTCATCGTTACCGGGCAAACAAAAAGAGACCGATACCAAACTGCCTAACGGCGCGAATTATGGCTTCCCCGTCAATAATATGCGCATTGTCGCCAATAAGTCGTGGGCGCAGAAAAACCCGGCGGCGGCAAAACTGTTCGCCATCATGACGTTACCACTGGCCGACATTAACGCCCAAAACCTGCGAATGCATCAGGGTGAAGCCTCTCAGGAAGATATCGAGCGCCACGTCAACGGCTGGATTAACGCGCATCAGGCACAGTTTGACGGTTGGATTAATACGGCCCGCGCTGCCGCACAATAAGCTATCCCACTGTAAGCCATCCCGCTGAGTGCCCAGAGGATACCCGCCCCGGTATCCTCTGTTTTTTCACCCACCGCCATACCAGAGTGAGTTCCTCTTTCCCCACCCGTTATCCTGCCACCTTTCGTTTCCCCGGTAGCCAAACATCATCGAACCTTTCAGGAAAGGCTGATAAAGAACCTTATTATTTTCAAGGAAATTTATAAGACAAATTGCTGGATTCTCAGGTGTGACTGTTCAATACTGAACCATCACTTAATGCAACATCAAGTTAACACTCCCCATGTCTGTATCTTCTACCAAGCCCGTCGGCCTGAGTCCGGCAATGACGTTATTAATGTCCGCCGCCACTGGCCTGGCGGTCGCCAGCAACTATTATGCCCAACCTTTGCTGGATGCTATCGCCCATGCGTTTAGTTTATCGGTCAATCAGGCAGGTTTTATTGTGACCGCTGCCCAACTGGGCTATGCCTGCGGCCTGATGTTTCTGGTGCCGTTGGGCGACCGGTTCGAACGCCGCAGCTTAATTGTCATCATGACACTGCTGGCCGCAGGCGGCATGCTGATAACCGCGTCTGCGCCGTCGCTATGGCTGATGGTGGCGGGTACCGCTATCACCGGGCTGTTCTCGGTAGTGGCGCAAATTCTGGTGCCGCTGGCGGCGACGCTTGCCTCACCGGAAAACCGGGGTAAGGTCGTTGGGACTATCATGAGCGGCCTGTTGCTGGGGATCCTGCTGGCAAGAACACTGGCAGGCGCACTGGCCTCGCTGGGAGACTGGCGTACGGTATATTGGGTCGCCAGCGCGTTAATGACGGGAATGGCGTTATTGATGTGGCGTTCACTGCCGCAGTATCACTCCTCCACCGATCTGAATTACCTGCAATTGCTGGCATCCATCTTCCAGCTCTTCGGCCGTTCCCGTGTACTGCGTACCCGCGCGATACTGGGCGCGATTTCATTTTCCAACTTCAGCATCATGTGGACGTCCATGGCGTTTCTGCTGGCAGCCGCGCCTTATCACTATAGCGAAGGCGTGATCGGCCTTTTTGGCCTGGCTGGCGCTGCGGGTGCGCTATCCGCCAGTCGGGCAGGTCGACTGGTCGATAAGGGCAAAGCCAAGCTCACCACCACCGTTGGCTGGTTGCTGCTGGTGTTATCATGGTTGCCGATTGCCGCAGGCGTCACTGCCGTGGTGCCATTGCTCATCGGCATCGTGGTGCTGGATATGGCGGCGCAGGGAACGCATGTCACCAATCAGAGCGTGATTTACCGTATGCACCCGGAGGCACGTAACCGTCTCACCGCCGGGTACATGACCAGCTATTTTATTGGCGGTGCGCTCGGTTCGCTGATCTCTGCCTACGCCTACCAACATTTCGGCTGGCTAGGTGTGTCGAGTGCCGGAGGGCTGTTGAGTTTGCTAGGGTTACTGGTGTGGTGGCGCAACCATCATCACGAGTCATCGTTACCGGAAGCAGACTAAAGAATACCGCGCGGCGGCCCGTTGACGGCCATGTCTTCGTGTGATGACCAATATTATTTGGGTGATGAACACCATTGCTGGCGCGGGTTTACGCCAATGATGTTATTTTTTAATGAGTCTATATTTTCAACCCGTGGATAACCTCAATACTGTGAATACCGTGACTGATGAGCACACGCCTGAACGCACCGTCCCCGAGGCCTCGTTTGCCAGAGGCCTGTTCGACAGTCTGCCGATTGTCATCGGCTACGTGCCGGTCGCGTTTGCGTTTGGTCTGAACGCGGTCAAACTGGGCTTCACGCCGTTGGAAGCCATTTTCCTTTCCTGCATTATCTACGCTGGTGCCAGCCAGTTTGTCATCACCGCGCTGCTGAGTGCGGGTGCGTCTATCTGGGTTGCGGCCCTTACCGTCATGGCAATGGACGTGCGCCACGTCTTGTACGGCCCGTCATTGCGCCACCGCATCCGGCAACGTCTCCCCACCGGCAAGACTGTCTGGTGGGCCTTTGGACTCACCGACGAAGTGTTTGCCGCCGCTACAGTGCGATTGTCACGGGATAACCGGCGCTGGAGTGAGTCATGGATGCTGGGTGTAGCGATAAACGCCTGGTTGTCGTGGGTCGCCGGGACAGTACTCGGCGCCCTCTTCGGCAATGGCCCGCTAAACGGATACCCTGCGGTTGAGGCGGCATTATCCTTCATGCTACCGGCACTTTTTTTGAGTTTTCTGCTTGCGTCGTTCAGGCGTCGTCAGAGTCTGGTGGTCGCCACCGCGCTAGGCGGCGCCAGCCTGGGGCTACTGATATCGTCTATTCCCGCCGCCATTCTGGTCGGTATTGTCGGCGGATGTCTGGCATCACTGTACCAACCGGCACAATTAACAGAAGAGACGCCATGAATACATCAGTATTATTGATTGGTCTACTGGTGGGAACCGTTAATTTCCTATTCCGGTACCTGCCGTTACGGCTGGGAGCTGGCCGGGCTCCAGGTCATTTGCGGCGAGGCAAAACCGCCCTATTGCTCGACAGTATCGGTATTGCCTCCATTTGTGCTCTGCTGGTGGTTTCCACCCTGCCGGATATCATGCAGCACCCGGAAAGACAGTTACCGACACTGGTGGGGTTTGCCCTGCTAACACTTTGTTTTTACAAAACCCGCAGTATTGTGCTGTCGACACTGCTGGGTGCGCTATGCTATGGCGTCGTATTTAAATGGGTTTAGACAATAGCCTGAGTATCACCGGCTCACATCGTGCCCTTTATCAGCAAAAATCAGGCGGCGACAGACCGCATCACCTGCACACCGTTCGAGCAGTGATAAAATAAGCACTAATCGACAAGTCTCTCGCATTTACCTAATTAGTAACATTCGTTACTATGCAGGTCGTGATTAATGAGGTTGACATCTATGGAAAGTTCGTTCGCTCCAATCGAAGACATGCTGCGTATGCGGGCATCACGCCGCCCAGATTTCCCTTACCGGGAGGTCTTGCTGCTGCGTTTGTTTATGCACATGCAAACTAAAATACTGGAACACCGCAATCACATGCTGAAAGAGCAGGACATCAACGAGACCCTGTTCATGGCGCTGATTACGCTGGAATCGCAGGAAAACTACTGTATCCAGCCTTCTGAGTTGAGCGCGGCGCTAGGCTCTTCACGCACCAACGCCACCCGCATCGCGGATGAACTGGAAAAACGCGGCTGGATCGAACGCCGCGAAAGCGACAGTGATCGCCGATGCCTGTACCTGTACATGACCGAGAAAGGTAAAGCCTTTCTGGACGAATTGCTGCCGCCTCAGCACCGCAGCCTGCATACGCTCTGTTCTGTCCTTGAAGACAGTGAGAGAGAGCAACTGGAAGTGCTGATGCGTAAGTTGTTACTGCGTCTTGACGAAATGGAGCAGGACGGTTTTTAACCCCCGTCGCTATTCCTGACAGAGACCATCATCATCATCGTTGTTATGCAAACCCTCGGGTTTGCAGATGGTGTCGTACGTTCAAAAAAATCGCCATCGCACTAATACCGCCATGAACGGCAATCAAAGGCCATGAAAGGCCGAAAAAAAGAAATTTAACTAGGAGAGAGTTATGAGTGCCAACGTGGAAAAGCAAAGTCCACCCACCGTGCCATCAAAGCCCAGAAAAACGCGTAAAGGAATTCTCACCCTGCTGATGATTCTGTTTTTCTTTATTGGCTGTGTGTGGTTCGCTTATTGGTATCTGGTATTGCGGCACCATCAGGAAACCGATGACGCCTATGTCGCCGGCAACCAGGTTCAAATTATGTCGCAGGTCAACGGCAGCGTCACCCGCGTCAACGTCGATAACACCGACTTCGTTAAAAAAGGTGATGTTCTGATTGAACTTGACCCAACCGATTCTGAGCAGGCCTTTGAGCGCGCGCAGACCACGCTGGCGAACAGCGTGCGTCAGGTTCATCAGCAGATGATCAACGTTCGTCAGTATAAAGCCAATATCGAACTGCAACAGATTACGCTGGATCAAGCCATCAGCGACTTGAACCGCCGTGAAGCACTGGGACGGGCGAATGCTATCGGACGGGAAGATTTGCAACATGCCCGCGATCAGGTCGCCAGCGCCAAGGCCTCGCTGGAAGCCACTAAACAGCAATATGCCGCTGCCCAGGCGTTGGTACTCAACACGCCGTTGGAGCAACAACCGGCTATTGCACAAGCCGCGACCGACCTGCGTAATGCCTGGCTGGCGCTGAAGCGTACCCATATCGTCAGCCCTGTTGATGGCTATGTTTCTCGTCGCAGCGTGCAGTTAGGTGCCCGAATTACCCCGTCATCGTCTCTGATGGCCGTCGTACCGGCAGCGCCGCTGTGGGTTGACGCGAACTTTAAGGAAACCCAGTTAGCCAACATGCGCATCGGCCAGCCTGCAACCGTCACCAGTGATCTTTACGGCGATAACGTGGTGTACAAAGGTAAGGTGGTCGGTCTGGATATGGGGACAGGTAGTGCGTTCTCGCTGCTACCTGCCCAGAACGCCACCGGTAACTGGATCAAAGTCGTACAGCGTTTGCCGGTCCGGATCGAGTTAGACCCGAAACAGCTGGCTGATAACCCGCTGCGCATTGGTTTGTCGATGTTGGTTAACGTGGATACCGCGAATACCGATGGTAGAGTGCTTTCCGACGCGAGCCGCACAACACCGGCTTACCAGAGTGACGCACTGGATCTCGACCTGACGCCAGTCAACCAGATGGTCGATCAGATCATCAGCGCCAACGCGGGCTAACCTCAGAAGGAGAGCAGCGTGACAAGAAAACCGCTTGAGGGCATGACGCTGGCTCTGATGACGTTCGCCCTGTCTCTGGCGACGTTCATGCAGGTGCTGGATTCAACCATTGCCAACGTCGCTATCCCGACTATCGCCGGGAATTTAGGTGCGTCGAACTCACAGGGTACCTGGGTCATCACGTCTTTCGGGGTCGCCAACGCCATTTCCATTCCGATTACTGGTTGGCTGGCAAAGCGATTCGGTGAGGTGCGTTTGTTCGTCTGGGCCACCGCCCTGTTTACCTTAGCCTCCTGGCTGTGTGGCATATCCACCAGCCTCGAAATGTTGATCGTCTGTCGTATGTTGCAGGGGTTGGTCGCGGGTCCAATTATTCCGTTGTCCCAAAGCCTGTTGCTGAACAACTACCCGCCCGCCAAACGGGGTATCGCTCTGGCCCTGTGGTCAATGACCGTGGTCGTCGCCCCGATCTTCGGCCCAATCCTTGGTGGTTTTATCAGCGACAACTACCACTGGGGATGGATCTTCTTCATCAACGTACCGCTAGGCATTATCGTTGTGTTGATAACCCTGCAAACTTTACGCGGGCGAGAGACCAAAACCGAGATCCGCCCTATCGATACGGTCGGGCTGGTTTTACTGGCAGCCGGTATCGGTAGTCTGCAAATGATGCTGGACCGCGGAAAAGAGCTGGACTGGTTTAACTCGACGGAAATCGTGACGTTGACGGTCGTCGCTGTCGTATCGCTAACGATATTGATCGTGTGGGAGCTCACAGACGAGCATCCGGTAGTTGACCTGTCGTTGTTTAAAATGCGGAACTTCACTCTTGGGTGCCTGTGTACCAGCCTGGCCTTCATGCTCTATTTCGGTGCCATTGTGCTGTTACCGCAGTTATTACAAGAGGTGTTTGGCTATACCGCCACCTGGGCCGGGCTGGCTTCTGCCCCCGTGGGGCTGATGCCGGTAATCCTTTCGCCGATCATCGGCAAATTCATGCATAAGCTGGATATGCGTCGTCTGGTAACGTTCAGCTTCATCATGTATGCGATCTGTTTCTACTGGCGAGCTTACACTTTCGAACCCGCCATGGATTTCGGTGCTTCCGCCTGGCCACAGTTCGTACAAGGATTTGCCGTCGCCTGCTTCTTTATGCCGTTAACCACCATCACGCTCTCCGGTCTGCCGCCGGAACGTATGGCGGCCGCATCCAGCCTGTCGAACTTCGCTCGTACGCTGGCAGGGTCTATCGGTACATCGATCACGACAACATTGTGGGAACGCCGGGAAGCGCTGCATCACGCCCAGTTGACGGAAGCGATCAATCCCTACAATCCGCTGGCACAGCAAACCTACCAACAGCTGGAAGCGATGGGGATGAGCCAACAGCAGGTGTCCAGCTATCTGGCCCAGCAGATTACCGCACAGGGGCTGATTATTAGCGCCAACGAAATCTTCTGGCTGTCGGCCGGAGTGTTTGTCGCGCTAATCGTGCTGGTCTGGTTTACCAAACCCCCATTTGGCAGTCACTCGGCAGGTGGCGCACACTGATCGGATACCGCACGACACTGAATCAAAAACGAAAAAAGAGGCCGCAACGTTATCCGTTGCGGCCTCCTTCAAAGGCTTTACTGACAAGCATTATGGCCAGGCCACCTTTTTTTATTCACTCAATCGGCGAACTGAACATCACTTAACCGTGATGCTGCCGCCACCACTCCGCCAGCAGGATCCCGGTCGCAACCGAGATATTCAGGCTTTCTACATTGCCGGTACCATCAATCGATACTTTGACATCGCCCTGCTGCCAGGCACTGTCTGACAAGCCATCGCCTTCCTGACCCAACACAATCACCGTCTTCGCGGGCAGCGAGACTTGCGACAAGGTGGTGCCCTTATGGCTGGACGTCGTCACGATGGTGTAACCCGCAGCACGGAACTGCGCCAGCGCATCAACCAGACCTTCAGCGCTGATGGCTTTCACATGCTCGGCGCCACCTTCAGCCGTACGCACTGCGGCACCGGATTCCAGCTGCGATGCATCATTGACCAGCACACCTTTCACACCAAAATGTGCGCAGCTGCGCATGATTCCGCCCAGATTATGTGGATTACCCACATCTTCCAGCGCCAGCACACAGTCAGTTTCCCCGGCTTCACGCAGGTAGGCAGTGACATCCAGACCACGGCGTTTCTTGATCAGAAAACACACACCGCCGTGATGTTCAGTACCGGATGCACGAGCAAGTTCTTCGTCCTCCACTACGTGGTAAGCCTTGCGGTTAGCCGCCATCCAACGCAGTGCCTCACGAAAACGCGGTGTGACTTCCTGCAAAAACCAGCCACGCACAATGGCTTCCGGACGGCTCAAAAACAGAGCCTGACAGGCATTTTCTCCGTAAACCCGCGTTTCCTCGGCACGCTGGCGGCGAATCTGCTCCGGGTCGACCTGGCTTTTACCGCTAATTCCGCCGTGATCCGGTGTCTCTTCTGGCGCACGTGATACCGTTTTCCAGGGAGAATCAGCATATTCCGGCGATTCACCGCGAACCGGACGCTCACGCCCAGCCGACTCACCGCGCCACTTACCGCCACGCCCGGCGCTGTCTTTATTATCTTTATTGTCCCGATCGCGTCCGCCACGCGGCGCACCATCACGCCCTTTACGGCTGCCACGGTTGCTGTCGCCACGGTTGCTATCACTACGATGGCTATCCCCGTCACCACGACGCTTATCCGATGTTCGTTTTGGCTTACTGCTTTTCTCGTCCCCGTCCTCGCTGCGGACGTACATGACACGGACTTTGCCGCCCTTTCCACTCAATGTATCGCTCATGATCTTCTCCACCTACGCGCTGGGCGCGAAGATTACCCTATGTACACCGGGTTAGCCACCAGCCCGATCATAAAAGTCACTAACTATTGTAACTATTGGGTAAAACGCCTTGTTGGTGTTCCACAGGCTATCCATACTTATCCTGTTTTCGCATCACAGTTGTTGATCCTTTTGCACCAAATGGACGCATCTTCATCAACAATACACTTGATTACAGCCCTTTTTCTATCAGAGGCCCGTTTATGAATACGGTATGTGCATTCTGCAACGCCACGAATCGACTGCCAGAAGAACGTATTAATGAAAACCAGAGCGCCAAATGCGGTCGTTGCGGTCATCCCCTGTTTAATGGGGAGGTGATTAACGCCACGGAAAAGACGCTGGATAAATTACTACAGGACGATCTGCCGGTGGTGGTGGACTTCTGGGCCCCCTGGTGCGGCCCGTGCGTCAACTTTGCACCGGTATTTGAAAGCGTCGCCGACGAAAATGCCGACAAGATCCGCTTTGTGAAAGTGAACACTGAGGCAGAACCGGCTCTGAGTGCCCGCTTTCGTATCCGCAGTATCCCGACTATCATGCTCTTCAAGCAAGGGAAAATGGTCGATATGCTTAACGGCGCGATGCCTAAAGCCCCTTTTGAGAGCTGGCTTAACGAATCGCTCTAAGTACACCCTGACCCGCATCATCACCAACAATCGGCCCCGTTTGCCACACGGGGCTTTAGGTCAGCAGCCCGGTCGTTTAGAATGACGCTTTTTAACGGAAAACCATGACCGGTAACGCTGTTCTGCGTCTGCGCCAGCAACGCCTTGCTCTCTCCACGCGCCCGTTTCGCGCCCGCGGTTGCCGCGTAACCCGCTGCCAGCGCTGTCTGCTGCCGGAAATTCATTGCCTGTGCGATACCCTCTCGCCCAGCACCGCTCGCAGCCGTTTCTGTCTGGTCATGTTCGACACCGAACCGCTAAAGCCCAGCAATACCGGTCGCCTGATTGCCGACATCCTGCCGCAAACGGATGCCTTTTTATGGTCTCGCACCGAACCTGACCCGGCCTTACTCGAGGCGTTACAAACCCCAGACTATCAACCCTGGCTAGTATTTCTGGCTGACGCCAACGAAGAGGGACGCCAGGTTTGCCATCAGTTACCCGCCAATGACAAACCGCCGTTGTTTGTGATGCTCGACGGCACCTGGCCGGAAGCGCGCAAAATGTTCCGCAAAAGCCCGTACCTCGATTCATTACCGATCCTGTCGCTCAGTGTGGACGCGTTATCCTGTTATCAACTGCGGGAAGCCAGTAGCGCCGGACAGCACTGCACCGCGGAAATCGCCATCGCCTTGCTGCATCAGGCTGGTGACCACACGGCCGCCGACGCACTGGGCGCACACTTTGACCGTTTTCGCCGCCACTATCTGGCAGGCAAAGCGCATCATGCGAAAAAGAAAATTTCTTCTACTGTCACAGCAAAATCGGCAACTGACGTTTAAGATCAATCAGGTGTATTCCAACAGGAGTAACTGATGAGCCAGCGTGGATTAGAAGCACTACTGCGGCCCCGTTCAATTGCGGTGCTCGGGGCGTCGGAAAAACCGGGACGAGCGGGTTTTCTGATGATGCGCAATCTGCTTGACGGCGGATTCAACGGACCGGTGCTGCCGGTCACCCCTAAATACAAGGCGGTATGTGGTGTTCTGGCGTACCGCGACGTCGCCAGCCTGCCAATGACACCTGACCTTGCGGTTATCTGCACACGCTCAGATCGTAATCTATCTCTGTTAGAAGCGTTGGGACAACGAGGCTGTAAAACCGTCATCGTGCTTTCCGCGCCGCCATCACAATTCGCCGAGTTGAAAAGCTGCGCCACCCGCTACGCTATGCGCCTGTTAGGCCCGAATAGCCTCGGTCTGCTGGCTCCCTGGCAGGGGCTTAACGCCAGCTTTTCACCGGTGCCGATTTTAAAAGGCAAACTGGCGTTTATCTCTCAATCGGCAGCTGTGTCCAATACAATACTGGACTGGGCGCAACAACGCGGCATTGGCTTCTCTTACTTTATCGCGCTGGGTGACAGCCTGGACATTGACGTTGATGACCTGTTGGACTTTCTGGCTCGTGACGGTAAAACCAGCGCCATTTTGCTACATCTGGAGCACATCAGCGACGCCCGACGTTTTCTTTCCGCCGCGCGCAGTGCTTCCCGCAATAAACCGATTCTGGTGATCAAAAGTGGTCGCAGCCAACAAGCGCAGCAACTGCTGCATGGCGGTCAGCATGGGTTGGATGCCGCCTATGACGCCGCAATCCAACGCGCCGGGCTGCTGCGGGTGCAAGACACCCACGAACTGTTTTCGGCAGTGGAAACCCTCAGCCACCTGCGCCCGTTGCGTGGCGAGCGTTTGCTGATTGTCAGCAACGGCGCATCCCCTGCCGCCCAGGCGCTGGATCAGTTGATTGCCCGCCAGGGCAAACTGGCAAAGTTGAGTGAAGCGACACAACAGGCGTTACGCGCCGTATTACCTGACGATGTCACTATCGGCAATCCGCTCGATTTGCGCGACGACGCGACTCCGCAACGCTATCAGGCCACGCTGTCGGCGCTGCTCGATAGCGACGATTATGATGCGTTGCTACTCATTCACGCCCCCAGCGCCGCCGCCCCAGGGACGGAAAGTGCAGAAAGCCTGATTCAGTTGTTGCAGCAACACCCACGTGGCAAGCGTATTACATTGCTGACCAACTGGTGCGGCGAGTTCTCCTCGCAGGAAGCGCGTCGTCTGTTCAACGAGGCCGGGATCCCAACCTACCGCACGCCGGAAGGTACGGTCACGGCATTCATGCATATCGTTGAATACCGTCGTAACCAGAAGCAGCTAAAAGAAACTCCGGCACTGCCCTCCGACCTCACCGCCAATGCCGCACAAGCGCACCAGTTAATCAGTCAGGCATTGCTGGAAGGCGCCACCCGGCTCGATACCCATGAAGTGCAGCCGATTCTACAGGCCTACGGCCTGAATACCCTGCCGACCTGGATTGCCAGCGATAGCACCGAGGCGGTGTACATCGCGGAAAAAATTGGCTATCCCGTGGCACTTAAACTGCGCTCGCCAGATATTCCCCACAAGTCGGAAATTCAGGGCGTTATGTTGTATCTGCAAAATGCCCAGGAAGTACAACTGGCGGCAGAAGCGATGCTGGAACGAGTCAGGCATACCAACCCACAGGCACGTGTTCACGGTTTGCTGGTGCAGGGCATGGCCAATCGTACCGGTGCGCTGGAGTTACGCATCGCCGTCGAACAGGATGCTATCTTCGGCCCGATCATTATGCTGGGAGAAGGCGGTACGGAATGGAACCGGGAAACACAGGCAGCGGTGGCCTTGCCGCCGCTGAACATGGCACTGGCGCGTTACCTGATCGTTCAGGCATTAAAAAGCGGTAAGATCCGTAGCCAAAATGCCCTCAAGCCATTAGATATTGCAGCCTTCAGCCGATTACTGGTGCAGGTTTCCAACCTGATTCTGGATTGCCCGGAGATTGTGCGTCTGGATATTCACCCACTGCTGGCTTCCGGCGAGGAGTTTACGTTGCTGGATGTGACCTTACATTTGGCCCCATTTAGCGGCGACCCACAATCGCGCTTATCGATTCGTCCGTATCCGCAGGAACTGGAAGAGAGCGTTTTGCTCAAGGATGGCTCATCCTGCCTGTTCCGCCCTATTCTGCCTGAAGACGAGCCGCTGTTGGCCCGTTTTATCGGCAAAGTGACGCGTGAAGATCTGTACTACCGCTATTTCAGTGAAATCAATGAATTTACTCATGAAGATTTAGCCAATATGACCCAGATTGACTACGATCGTGAAATGGCGTTTATTGCTGTCCGGGCTGATATCACCGGTGAGCCGGAAATTATCGGGGTCACACGCGCCATTGCCGACCCTGACAATATCAGCGCAGAATTCGCGGTACTGGTGCGTTCTGATCTGAAAGGGTTGGGATTAGGCAGGAAGCTGTTGGAAAAATTGATCCACTACGCCAGCCTCCACGGACTGAATCGTCTTAGCGGTATTACGATGCCGAACAATCAGGGAATGGTCTCGCTGGCGAAGAAACTGGGCTTCAATGTTGACGTGCAACTGGAAGACGGTATTGTCACGCTGGAACTGCCACTGGGTACGCCAGTGCAGCCATAACCCCGTGCGTAGATGTGGTTGAGATCTCGCTACCGGCAGTAAAACTTGCTCACACGCCTGCCAAGTAGTGGTATCATCGCCCGATTCGGCTATGCCTTAACATGTATTTCATGACCATGTGGTCATCCCACGATGAGAGAAGAATCGCACTGTGATGTTGTCAAAATTAAAGCGGACTAAATATCAACAACACCTTGCACAATTGCCTAAAATTCCTCAGTCTGCCGATGACGTCCAGACGCTTCACAGCCCGGCGCATTTCCGTACCACGCTGACAGAGCGGATTCTGCAGGCCAGGAAACGCATCTATGTGGTGGCTTTGTATCTGGAACACGATGATGGCGGCGAAGGTATTTTGTCTGCACTCTATCAGGCCAAGCGTCAATGCCCGGAACTGGAGATCAACGTACTGGTCGACTGGCACCGCGCACAACGCGGTCGCATCGGCGTCGCGGCCGATAGCACAAACGCCGACTGGTACTACGAGATGGCGCAACGATACGATGACGCCGCTTTCCCGATTTACGGCATCCCGGTAAATACCCGTGAGGCATTGGGTGTCTTACACCTGAAAGGGTTTATTATCGATGACACCGTGCTCTATAGCGGTGCCAGTCTGAATGATGTCTATCTCCATCAGCATGAAAAGTACCGCTATGACCGCTATCAGTTGATTCATAACCCGGTGCTGGCCGATGTGATGGCGCGTTATGTACAAGACCTGCTGGTGTCCCCTGCCGTACAACGCCTGGACACCTCTTCTCGTCCCAAAACCATCGACATCAAAAATGATATCCGTCAGTTCCGTCAGTCGCTACGTTCAGCAACCTATCTGCTACCGGGCGTCGGCGACAACAACAATCAGTTGACGGTCACACCGCTGGTTGGACTGGGAAAACAGAGCCCGCTGAATCAGACTATCCACCATTTGATGTACTGCACCGATCAGCGTCTGGTGATGTGTACGCCGTATTTCAATTTGCCTGCGCTGCTGGTGCGCAACATTATTCGCCTGCTACGTGACGGCAAGCAGATTGAGATCATTATTGGCGATAAAACGGCAAACGACTTTTTCATCCCGGAAGACCAACCATTTCGGATTATCGGTGCCCTGCCTTACCTGTATGAAATCAACCTGCGTCGCTTCCTGAGCCGCTTGCAGAAATATATCGACAGCAACCAGTTAGTGGTTCGCCTGTGGAAGGATGGCGACAACAGTTTCCACCTTAAAGGCATGTGGGTAGATGAACACTGGCAATTACTGACGGGCAATAACCTCAATCCCCGTGCCTGGCGACTGGATCTGGAAAACGCCATCCTGATTCATGACCCAGAACAGGTGCTGCAAGACCAGCGTCAGCAGGAGCTGGAATGCATTCGCGCTCACACCCAGGTCATCACGCACTATCAGCAGTTGCAGAGTATTGCACAATATCCGGTAAAAGTACGCAAGCTCATCCGTCGCCTGCGCCGAATCCGTATTGACCGCCTGATTAGCCGCATTCTGTAACCCTGCCTTCACCACCTCACAGTGGTGTTTACTGTTCACACAGATAAAACAGGAAAGACCTTATCGGAAGTAGCCGACATACGTCGGCTACTGCTTCGTGTAGCTGGCTGCCTATCATGAAAGCGTTTCACCTTTCCCTTTATGATGCAGCCCTAATGAAACCAGAAACGCCAGCGCCCCCATCAGTGAAACGTACCAAAAGAAGGACTCCTCCGTCCCCAGCGACTTCAACGATAAAGCAACATACTCAGCAGACCCGCCAAATAAGGCATTCGCTACAGCGTAAGATAACCCGACACCCAGTGCTCTGACCTCCGGAGGAAACATTTCCGCCTTCAAAATACCACTGATAGAGGTATAAAAGCTCACTATCACCAACGCTAGCATAACCAGCGAGAAGGCGATAACCGGGTTGGTCACCCCCTGCAAAGTAGACAGAATTGGTACCGTCAACAATGCCGACAACGCCCCAAAAAACAGCATTGAACTACGGCGGCCGATTTTATCAGACAGTGCGCCGAACAACGGTTGCAGTAACATGAAGACAAACAGCGCCAGTGTCATCAGCCCGCTGGCCGACTTGGCATTCATACCGGCGGTATTCACCAGATATTTCTGCATGTAAGTTGTGTAGGTATAAAAGCTTAGCGAGCCACCCGCAGTAAAACCCAGCACCATGATAAACGCCTTGCGGTTGTGCCACAGCCCGCGCAGCGATCCAGCATCTTTACGTGCACGGGTTTCGCTATTTAATGTTTCATTGAGTGAACGACGCAGAAACAAGGCAACCACCGCCAACGCCGCTCCCAGAGCAAAGGGGATACGCCATCCCCAGGAGCGTAACTCCACGTCAGAAAGCAAGTGTTGCAGGACGACCACCACCAGTAACGCCAGCAACTGACCACCAATCAGCGTGACATACTGAAAAGATGCGTAAAACCCCTTACGTCCTTCCAGCGCCACTTCACTCATGTAAGTTGCACTCGTCCCATATTCGCCACCTACTGATAGCCCCTGAAATAAACGCGCTATCAGTAGTAATATTGGTGCCCACACCCCAATCGCGGCATAACCGGGTAAACAGGCAATAACCAACGATCCCAGACACATCATGCACACCGATATCAGCATCGATTTTTTACGACCGTATTTATCAGCAATATAGCCAAACAACCAACCGCCGATGGGGCGCATCAAAAATCCAGCGGCAAAGACACCGGCTGTTTGTAACAGCTGCGTCGTCGTATTACCGGTTGGAAAGAAGATATGGGCGAAATAAAGAGAACAAAACGAATAGACGTAAAAATCAAACCACTCAACCAAATTACCCGAGGATGCGCCGACAATTGCCCAAATGCGTTGACGCGTGCTACTGACCATCATTCCATCCTGTGGCTTTATTGTATTCACCATGTACGATTTACCCTTTCTGTCTGTTATTTAATTATTCTTTTATATATAGCAGACACAATAAAACAGGCTTGAGGATTCAGGCAAAGACTAATCAGCCCATGTAATTATTTAAGCCAGAAACAGGATGTGAGCGCTATTTCTAATCGCAGTAAAACGAAATGGCTGATGTGGACTGAATACGTGATACATGGGGATCAAAGAAAAGGATCTACCGACCAAGGCTCCGGTTTTCGGGAACGATCGTAGACAGATGACAGATGACAGATGACAGATGACAGATGACAGATGACAGATGACAGATGACAGATGACAGATGACAAACAATAGGTCACAAGCAACGGATGAACAAAAGGCCCGTTCGAAAGAGCGGGCCTTTTGTCTTATGTGATGTCTGGCAGTTCCCTACTCTCGCATGGGGAGACCCCACACTACCATCGGCGCTACGGCGTTTCACTTCTGAGTTCGGCATGGGGTCAGGTGGGACCACCGCGCTCTCGCCGCCAGACAAATTCTTTTATTCATTTTGCCGAACGTAACTTAAAACAACTGGTGCTGATACCCAGAGTCGAACTGGGGACCTCACCCTTACCAAGGGTGCGCTCTACCAACTGAGCCATATCAGCACGCAAAATTTGATGCCTGGCAGTTCCCTACTCTCGCATGGGGAGACCCCACACTACCATCGGCGCTACGGCGTTTCACTTCTGAGTTCGGCATGGGGTCAGGTGGGACCACCGCGCTCTCGCCGCCAGGCAAATTCTTTTGATGTCTTTCAACATCCTAACCTTTCATGCCGCCGTGTATCGCTACACCACGCCATCCAATCCTCGAACAAGCCAAATTCTACTTTTAGTCTCTCACCAAAACACCTTCGGTGTTGTAAGGTTAAGCCTCTCGGGTCATTAGTACTGGTTAGCTCAACGTATCGCTACGCTTACACACCCAGCCTATCAACGTCTTCGTCTTAAACGTCCCTTCAGGGGCCTCAAGGGCCCAGGGAAGACTCATCTCGGGGCAAGTTTCCCGCTTAGATGCTTTCAGCGGTTATCTCTTCCGCACGTAGCTACCGGGCAGTGCCATTGGCATGACAACCCGAACACCAGCGGTGCGTTCACTCCGGTCCTCTCGTACTAGGAGCAACCCCCCTCAATCTTCCAACGCCCACGGCAGATAGGGACCGAACTGTCTCACGACGTTCTAAACCCAGCTCGCGTACCACTTTAAATGGCGAACAGCCATACCCTTGGGACCTACTTCAGCCCCAGGATGTGATGAGCCGACATCGAGGTGCCAAACACCGCCGTCGATATGAACTCTTGGGCGGTATCAGCCTGTTATCCCCGGAGTACCTTTTATCCGTTGAGCGATGGCCCTTCCATTCAGAACCACCGGATCACTAAGACCTGCTTTCGCACCTGCTCGAGCCGTCACTCTCGCAGTCAAGCTAGCTTATGCCTTTGCACTAACCTCCTGATGTCCGACCAGGATTAGCTAACCTTCGTGCTCCTCCGTTACTCTTTGGGAGGAGACCGCCCCAGTCAAACTACCCACCAGACACTGTCCCCAGCCCGGATTACGGGCCCAGGTTAGAACATCAAACATTAAAGGGTGGTATTTCAAGGTTGGCTCCATGCAGACTGGCGTCCACACTTCAAAGCCTCCCACCTATCCTACACATCAAGGCTCAAGGTTCAGTGTCAAGCTATAGTAAAGGTTCACGGGGTCTTTCCGTCTTGCCGCGGGTACACTGCATCTTCACAGCGAGTTCAATTTCACTGAGTCTCGGGTGGAGACAGCCTGGCCATCATTACGCCATTCGTGCAGGTCGGAACTTACCCGACAAGGAATTTCGCTACCTTAGGACCGTTATAGTTACGGCCGCCGTTTACCGGGGCTTCGATCAAGAGCTTCTCCCTGAGGATAACCCCATCAATTAACCTTCCGGCACCGGGCAGGCGTCACACCGTATACGTCCACTTTCGTGTTTGCACAGTGCTGTGTTTTTATTAAACAGTTGCAGCCAGCTGGTATCTGCGACTCTCGTCAGCTCCATCCGCAAGGGACTTCACCCACAAGAGCGTGCCTTCTCCCGAAGTTACGGCACCATTTTGCCTAGTTCCTTCACCCGAGTTCTCTCAAGCGCCTGAGTATTCTCTACCTGACCACCTGTGTCGGTTTGGGGTACGATTTAATGTTACCTGATGCTTAGAGGCTTTTCCTGGAAGCAGGGCATCTGTCACTTCAGCACCGTAGTGCCTCGTCATCACGCCTCAGTGTTAACAGCAGACCGGATTTGCCTGGTCCACCCACCTTCACGCTTAAACCGGGACAACCGTCGCCCGGATGACATAGCCTTCTCCGTCCCCCCTTCGCAGTAACACCAAGTACAGGAATATTAACCTGTTTCCCATCGACTACGCTTTTCAGCCTCGCCTTAGGGGTCGACTCACCCTGCCCCGATTAACGTTGGACAGGAACCCTTGGTCTTCCGGCGTGCGGGTTTTTCACCCGCATTATCGTTACTTATGTCAGCATTCGCACTTCTGATACCTCCAGCAGCCCTCACAGGCCACCTTCACAGGCTTACAGAACGCTCCCCTACCCAACAACACATTGTGTCGCTGCCGCAGCTTCGGTGCATGGTTTTAGCCCCGTTACATCTTCCGCGCAGGCCGACTCGACCAGTGAGCTATTACGCTTTCTTTAAATGATGGCTGCTTCTAAGCCAACATCCTGGCTGTCTGGGCCTTCCCACATCGTTTCCCACTTAACCATGACTTTGGGACCTTAGCTGGCGGTCTGGGTTGTTTCCCTCTTCACGACGGACGTTAGCACCCGCCGTGTGTCTCCCGTGATAACATTCTTCGGTATTCGCAGTTTGCATCGGGTTGGTAAGCCGGGATGGCCCCCTAGCCGAAACAGTGCTCTACCCCCGAAGATGAGTTCACGAGGCGCTACCTAAATAGCTTTCGGGGAGAACCAGCTATCTCCCGGTTTGATTGGCCTTTCACCCCCAGCCACAAGTCATCCGCTAATTTTTCAACATTAGTCGGTTCGGTCCTCCAGTTAGTGTTACCCAACCTTCAACCTGCCCATGGCTAGATCACCGGGTTTCGGGTCTATACCCTGCAACTAGACGCCCAGTTAAGACTCGGTTTCCCTGCGGCTCCCCTATTCGGTTAACCTTGCTACAGAATATAAGTCGCTGACCCATTATACAAAAGGTACGCAGTCACACCCTAAAGGTGCTCCCACTGCTTGTACGTACACGGTTTCAGGTTCTATTTCACTCCCCTCGCCGGGGTTCTTTTCGCCTTTCCCTCACGGTACTGGTTCACTATCGGTCAGTCAGGAGTATTTAGCCTTGGAGGATGGTCCCCCCATGTTCAGACAGGATACCACGTGTCCCGCCCTACTCGTCGAACTCACGACCTGTGCATCTTCGTGTACGGGACTGTCACCCTGTACCGTGCGCCTTTCCAGACGCTTCCACTGACACACAAGCCGATTCAGGTTCTGGGCTCCTCCCCGTTCGCTCGCCGCTACTGGGGGAATCTCGGTTGATTTCTTTTCCTCGGGGTACTGAGATGTTTCAGTTCCCCCGGTTCGCCTCACACACCTATGGATTCAGTGTGTGATAGTGTGACGAATCACACTGGGTTTCCCCATTCGGGTATCGTCGGGTATAACGGTTCATATCACCTTGCCGACGCTTTTCGCAGATTAGCACGCCCTTCATCGCCTCTGACTGCCTAGGCATCCACCGTGTACGCTTAGTCGCTTAACCTCACAACCCGAAAGTGTCTCGGGATATGAGTATTTTGAGAGACTCCAACAACACATGAATTCACACTCACATGCCGTCGTTTCAAATTATTCAGCTTGTTCCGGATTGTTAAAGAGCAGAATACTTCGCAGCATACTGTTGCCAGTACACTCTGAAGTCATTCGTAAATGGTGGAGCTATGCGGGATCGAACCGCAGACCTCCTGCGTGCAAAGCAGGCGCTCTCCCAGCTGAGCTATAGCCCCATAGATGCATCAACCTTTTCAACCCGCTTAGCCACAGAAACACTGCATACCCCGTCGCGCTCCGTGCAAAAGCACATCGTCAACGCAGTTCGTGAACGTTTCAAGGACAAGTAGAGTTGGTAGGCCTGAGTGGACTTGAACCACCGACCTCACCCTTATCAGGGGTGCGCTCTAACCACCTGAGCTACAAGCCTATAAGGTTTTACTGCTCATCTTCTTCATCAGACAATCTGTGTGGACACCCACGCAGGCACTTCTACTCGGTAAGGAGGTGATCCAACCGCAGGTTCCCCTACGGTTACCTTGTTACGACTTCACCCCAGTCATGAATCACAAAGTGGTAAGCGCCCTCCCGAAGGTTAAGCTACCTACTTCTTTTGCAACCCACTCCCATGGTGTGACGGGCGGTGTGTACAAGGCCCGGGAACGTATTCACCGTAGCATTCTGATCTACGATTACTAGCGATTCCGACTTCATGGAGTCGAGTTGCAGACTCCAATCCGGACTACGACGTACTTTATGAGGTCCGCTTGCTCTCGCGAGGTCGCTTCTCTTTGTATACGCCATTGTAGCACGTGTGTAGCCCTACTCGTAAGGGCCATGATGACTTGACGTCATCCCCACCTTCCTCCGGTTTATCACCGGCAGTCTCCCTTGAGTTCCCACCATTACGTGCTGGCAACAAAGGATAAGGGTTGCGCTCGTTGCGGGACTTAACCCAACATTTCACAACACGAGCTGACGACAGCCATGCAGCACCTGTCTCAGAGCTCCCGAAGGCACACCCGCATCTCTGCAGGCTTCTCTGGATGTCAAGAGTAGGTAAGGTTCTTCGCGTTGCATCGAATTAAACCACATGCTCCACCGCTTGTGCGGGCCCCCGTCAATTCATTTGAGTTTTAACCTTGCGGCCGTACTCCCCAGGCGGTCGATTTAACGCGTTAGCTCCGGAAGCCACGGTTCAAGACCACAACCTCCAAATCGACATCGTTTACAGCGTGGACTACCAGGGTATCTAATCCTGTTTGCTCCCCACGCTTTCGCACCTGAGCGTCAGTCTTCGTCCAGGGGGCCGCCTTCGCCACCGGTATTCCTCCAGATCTCTACGCATTTCACCGCTACACCTGGAATTCTACCCCCCTCTACGAGACTCTAGCCTGTCAGTTTTGAATGCAGTTCCCAGGTTAAGCCCGGGGATTTCACATCCAACTTAACAGACCGCCTGCGTGCGCTTTACGCCCAGTCATTCCGATTAACGCTTGCACCCTCCGTATTACCGCGGCTGCTGGCACGGAGTTAGCCGGTGCTTCTTCTGCGGGTAACGTCAATGAACAGGGTTATTAACCCTGCTCCCTTCCTCCCCGCTGAAAGTGCTTTACAACCCGAAGGCCTTCTTCACACACGCGGCATGGCTGCATCAGGCTTGCGCCCATTGTGCAATATTCCCCACTGCTGCCTCCCGTAGGAGTCTGGACCGTGTCTCAGTTCCAGTGTGGCTGGTCATCCTCTCAGACCAGCTAGGGATCGTCGCCTAGGTGAGCCTTTACCTCACCTACTAGCTAATCCCATCTGGGCACATCCGATGGCAAGAGGCCCGAAGGTCCCCCTCTTTGGTCTTGCGACGTTATGCGGTATTAGCTACCGTTTCCAGTAGTTATCCCCCTCCATCAGGCAGTTTCCCAGACATTACTCACCCGTCCGCCGCTCGTCACCCAGGGAGCAAGCTCCCTTGTGCTACCGCCCGACTTGCATGTGTTAGGCCTGCCGCCAGCGTTCAATCTGAGCCATGATCAAACTCTTCAATTTAAAGTTTGATGTGTTTTCCGAAGAAAACGGTGCTCAAAGAATTTACTGTTTATTCGTAATGAATTAACTGTTGTCACTCTTCAAGACTTTCACTAATTTTTTAGTGAAGCGTCCTGCGAGTGCCCACACAGATTGTCTGATTGATTGTTAAAGAGCAGTGCGACCGGTCTGAGCCTGCTGTCGCGAGGTGGCGTATACTACGCTTTCCTCATGAAGTGTCAACGATTATTTTCGTTTTCGCTTCCTGACACCGCGCTGCGTTGCCGCTGTTGCCGTGTCAGTGGGGTCGCATTATAGGGATCCGAACGGGTTACACAACCACTTTTTCAGTCTTTTTTTCCGTTCGCGCATTTTTCCACCCTTACGGCTATTTTCCATGCTGTTTTATCGTTTTAGGCAGGTCTGCCAGGCTATCAATTACCCAATCAGCCAATTTTTCGCCCTCTTCAGTGAGCGGCTTACCCGTTTTCACCAGAACTTTGGTTCCCACTCCTGCCACCTGTGCCGCCTGCATATCTTCCATTTTGTCACCCACCATATAGGAAGCCGCCATATCAATATGCAGATGACGCTGCGCGGAGAGGAACATGCCAGGCTGAGGCTTACGACAGTCACATTGTTGGCGGTACTCCCCTTCACCGGCATCAGGGTGATGCGGACAATAATAGATACCATCCAAATCAACACCGCGATCGGCCAACGACCAGTCCATCCATTCGGTAAGCTGCATGAACTGGTCTTCAGTAAACTTGCCTCTGGCAATCCCCGACTGATTGGTCACCAACACCAAGGCAAACCCCATTTTTTTGAGTTCATGCAAGGCCTCGATGACCCCATCGATAAATTGAAACTGATCGATTTCATGGACATAACCATGATCAACATTAATAGTACCGTCACGGTCGAGAAAAATTGCTGGAACGCTATTTGCCACTTACCTTTGCTCCTGATGGCGTAAATTGTGCGTAGTATCGCATGTTTTCATTATCAGAGAGAGTACATCCCCAATAGGATCTCGATTGACTTGGACGTCTAGACGCCTTAACATCCCTTCCACATTGGGCCGGATTATCATGGTTTCTAATCCGGCTATCGGCATCTTTGATAAAACTTATGATTGAACTAATTAATATTACAAAGGTTTTTCAGCAAAAGGGGCGCGCCGTCACTGCACTTGACGACGTGACATTACGCGTACCCGCTGGCCAGATTTATGGCGTAATCGGCGCATCAGGTGCGGGTAAAAGCACACTGATTCGTTGCGTGAATCTGTTGGAAAGACCGACTCAAGGGAAAGTGTTGATCGACGGGAAAGATCTGATGAGCCTGTCGGAAAGCCAGCTGACGCGCACTCGCCGTCAAATCGGCATGATTTTCCAGCACTTCAATTTGTTATCCTCCCGTACCGTATTTGGCAACGTGGCGTTACCGCTGGAACTGGATAATACTCCCGCGTCTGATATCAAGCAGCGGGTACATCAACTTCTGGATTTGGTCGGCCTGTCGGACAAACATGATGCCTACCCGGCCAACCTGTCTGGCGGTCAAAAACAGCGTGTCGCCATCGCCCGTGCGTTGGCAAGTAATCCTAAAGTACTGCTGTGTGATGAAGCCACCAGCGCACTGGACCCAGCCACTACCCGTTCTATTCTTGAATTACTAAAAGATATTAATCGCCGACTGGGTCTGACCATTCTGTTGATTACGCATGAAATGGATGTCGTTAAACGTATTTGTGATCAGGTGGCGGTGATCAGTGACGGCAAGCTGATTGAACAGGACACGGTCAGCGAGGTGTTCTCACACCCGAAAACGCCGCTGGCACAGAAATTTATTCAGTCTACCCTGCATCTGGATATTCCAGATGACTACCAGCAACGGCTATCACCAACACCCCGTCAGGGGAACGTACCGCTGCTGAGAATGGAATTCACCGGTCAGTCGGTTGATGCGCCGCTGTTGTCCGAAGTGGCTCGCACGTTCAACGTTAACAACAACATTATCAGTGCGCAGATGGATTACGCCGGTGGCGTTAAATTCGGCATCATGCTGGCAGAAATGCACGGACAAGACACCGATACTCAGGCAGCTATCGCATTTCTGCAGCAACACCATGTAAATATTGAGGTATTGGGTTATGTCTGAAGCCATGATCTGGTTGCTTGCCCGCGGTGTATGGGAAACCGTGGTAATGACATTTGTGTCCGGTTTCTTTGGCTTTGTACTGGGGTTGCCTATTGGTGTGCTGTTGTATATCACCCGACCCGGGCAAATTATCGCCAATCCCAAGCTCTACAGTAGTATTTCCGCATTAGTAAACATCTTCCGCTCAATTCCCTTCATTATTTTGTTGGTGTGGATGATCCCGTTTACCCGAATCATTGTCGGAACCGCGATTGGCTTACAGGCAGCGATCGTACCGTTGACGGTAGGTGCCGCACCGTTTATCGCCCGTATGGTGGAAAACGCCTTGCTGGAAATTCCAACCGGATTGATTGAAGCGGCACGCGCCATGGGCGCAACACCGATGCAGATTATCCGTAAGATTCTGCTCCCTGAAGCACTCCCCGGTTTGATCAATGCGGCGACGATTACCCTGATTACGTTGGTCGGTTACTCAGCGATGGGTGGCGCAGTCGGCGCGGGTGGTCTGGGGCAGATTGGCTATCAGTATGGCTATGTCGGTTATAACGCCACCGTGATGAATACCGTACTGGTTCTGCTGGTGGTACTGGTTTATCTCATTCAGTTTTTTGGTGAAAGAACAGTTCGCGCGGTTACTCATAAATAATTGAGTTTTAGTATCGCGTTTATCTTCTTCAGTGCAGGTTAAAAACATTACATAGGGGTAAAAAATGGCAATTAAATTGAAATCTCTCGCCGCAGTAGGTGCGTTGATTGGTGCACTGGCGCTGGCCGGATGCGGTCAGGAGCAGAAGAACCCTAACCACATTAAAGTGGGCGTTATCGTCGGTGCAGAACAACAGGTAGCGGAAGTGGCACAGAAAGTCGCCAAAGAAAAATACGGCCTGGATGTTGAGCTGGTGACCTTTAATGATTACGTGCTGCCGAACGAAGCGCTGAGCAAAGGCGATATCGACCTGAATGCCTTCCAGCACAAACCGTACCTCGACCAGCAAATTAAAGATCGCGGTTACAAGCTGGTTTCCGTCGGCAACACCTTTGTGTATCCGATCGCGGGCTATTCCAAAAAAATCAAATCGCTGAGCGAATTGCAAAATGGCGCCCAGATAGCACTGCCTAACGACCCGACAAACCTGGGCCGCTCGCTGTTGCTGCTGCAGAAAGTCGGCTTAATCAAACTCAAAGACAACGTTGGCCTGTTACCGACCGCGCTGGATGTGGTTGAAAACCCGAAAAACCTGAAACTGGTTGAACTGGAAGCGCCGCAATTACCGCGTTCTTTGGATGACGACCAGATTGCGCTGGCTATCATCAACACCACCTATGCCAGCCAAATCAATCTGACCCCAGCTAAAGATGGCCTGTTTGTAGAAGACAAAAACTCACCATACGTTAACCTGCTGGTTGCTCGTGAAGACAACAAAGACGCAGAAAACGTGAAAAAATTCGTCAAGGCCTATCAGTCTGAGGAAGTGAATCAGGCGGCGTTGAAAGTCTTTAATGGTGGTGCAGTGAAAGGCTGGTAAGTTAATACTTACTTTCTTGCACAAAAGAGATGAAAGACGGGCGCCAGCCCGTCTTGTTATTTTCTGTATAGCTTGATTCAATAACCGCACTTTATCCAAGCCAGAGGAAAATTTATGCGTGCTGTACCTGTTCTGTTGTTGGCGCTTTCGCTAACAGGGTGTTCCCTGCTGCACAAACCCGCTGCGCCTACGCCACAACCTCAGCCCCCTGCGGCAGTAGAACCTCCGCCGAAGCCGAAGCCGGTCGTACACACTGCGCCAGCAGTGCTGTATAAAAGTGCCGAAGAACTGGTAGGCAAGCCATTCCGCGATATGGGCGAAGTATCTGGTTCCTCCTGCCAGTCAAGTGCACAAGATACACCGCCTAGCATTCCCTCTGCCCGCAGAAAGATGCAAAACCGCGCGACCGCCATGAAAGCCAACGCCGTATTGCTGCATGACTGCCAGATAATCAGCAATGTCGCAGGATGCTACCGTCAGGCGGTTTGCCAGGGCACCGCATTGAAAGTTTCCGCGCAATGAGCCAATTTTGCTTTAATCAGATCGGTGTTATCCGCTCCCCTTATAAAGAAAAATTCGCCGTACCCCGGCAACCCGGTCTGATTAAGGATGGCGGTGGGGAGTTACATCTCCTCTCGCCTTATGATCAACCCGAGGCCGTTCGCGGGCTCGAGGATTTCAGTCATCTGTGGCTACTGTTTATCTTCCACCAGACAGCCTCCGCTGGCTGGCGCCCAACGGTCAGGCCGCCGCGTTTGGGCGGCAATGCCCGTATGGGCGTATTCGCTACCCGTTCAACGTTTCGTCCGAACCCGATAGGCATGTCACTGGTTGAACTCAAAGCGGTTCGCACGGGGCGGGATGGCGTAATACTGGATCTGGGCAGTCTGGACCTGGTCGATGGCACCCCCATCGTTGATATCAAACCGTATTTACCATTCGCAGAAAGCCAGCCGCAGGCGCGAGCCGGCTTTGCACAGTTGGCCCCCGACGCCGAGATGCCCGTTCGTTTTTCCGCGCTGGCGGAACAGCAACTGACTACGCAGCAGCACATTCATCCTAATTTGCGGCGTTTCATTACCCAGGTGCTGGCGCAAGACCCTCGCCCAGCCTACCGCAAAGGGGAGGATGACACCAAAGTGTATGCCGCACGGCTGTTGGAATTTAATGTCAAATGGCAGGTCATTGACGGTCAAACGGAAGTTATCAGCCTTGATGGCGGTTAAAAAACACGGCGGCGACTTTTGGGGAACCGCCCGCACTGGTAAACTAAACCACTTTTTCTGCCTAAACCACACTGTGGTTAATGCTATTTATTTGTTCTGACGGAACTCAAACATCATGCGTACAAGTCAATACATGCTCTCCACGCTGAAGGAGACGCCTGCCGATGCCGAAGTCATCAGCCATCAGTTAATGCTGCGTGCCGGGATGATTCGTAAACTGGCATCCGGCCTTTATACCTGGTTGCCAACCGGATTGCGGGTGCTGAAAAAAGTCGAAAACATCGTGCGTGAAGAAATGAATAACGCCGGTGCCATCGAGATTTCAATGCCGGTGGTCCAACCCGCTGACTTGTGGCAGGAAAGCGGCCGCTGGGAGCAATATGGTCCTGAACTGTTGCGCTTTGTTGACCGTGGCGACCGCCCGTTTGTACTCGGCCCAACGCATGAAGAAGTGATTACGGATTTGATCCGTAACGAAATCAGCTCCTACAAACAGTTGCCGCTGAACTTCTACCAGATCCAGACCAAATTCCGTGATGAAGTCCGTCCGCGTTTTGGCGTCATGCGTGCGCGTGAATTCCTGATGAAGGATGCGTATTCGTTCCATACTACGCAAGAATCCCTGCAGGTTACTTACGACGCCATGTATGCCGCCTACGGCAAGATTTTCAGTCGCATGGACCTCGATTTCCGCCCGGTACAGGCCGACACAGGTTCTATCGGTGGCAATGCATCCCATGAATTCCAGGTGCTGGCCAGCAGCGGTGAAGACGACATCGTCTTCTCTACAGAGTCGGATTACGCTGCCAATATCGAGCTGGCGGAAGCCGTTGCACCGGAACATGGCCTGAGTGCACCCACTCAGCCTATGACACTGGTAGATACGCCGAACGCTAAAACCATCGCCGAACTGGTCGAACAGTTTACTCTGCCAATAGAAAAAACCGTTAAGACTCTGCTGGTGAAAGCGACTGAAGAAAGCGGCCATAAACTGGTTGCCCTGCTGGTTCGTGGCGATCACGAACTGAACGAAGTCAAAGCCGAAAAACTGGAACTGGTTGCCAGCCCGCTGACATTTGCGACCGAAGATGAAATCCGTGCGGTTGTAAAAGCAGGCCCTGGTTCTCTGGGGCCAGTCAATATGCCGGTACCGGTTGTCGTTGACCGGACTGTCGCCGTCATGAGCGACTTCAGTGCGGGTGCCAACATTGATGGTAAGCATTACTTCGGTATCAACTGGGAACGCGATATCACACTGCCGCAGATTGCGGATATCCGCAATGTAGTGGAAGGTGATCGCAGCCCGGACGGTAAAGGCACGTTGCTTATCAAGCGTGGTATCGAAGTGGGCCACATCTTCCAGTTGGGTAAAAAATATTCCGAAGCGTTGAAAGCCACGGTACAAGGTGAAGACGGTCGTAACCAGACTCTGACCATGGGATGCTACGGCATCGGTGTCACCCGTGTGATCGCCGCCGCCATTGAACAGAACCACGACGATCGCGGTATTATCTGGCCTGACGCCATTGCGCCGTTCCAGGTCGCGATTCTGCCGATGAACATGCATAAATCCTTCCGTGTGCAGGAAGTAGCCGAAGGCATCTATCAGCAGTTACGTGCAAACGGCATTGATGTGTTGCTGGATGACCGTAAAGAGCGTCCTGGCGTTATGTTTGCCGATATGGAATTGATCGGGATTCCGCATACTATCGTGATTGGCGATCGTAACCTCGACAACGATGAGATCGAATATAAGCACCGCCGTAAAGGTGAGAAAGAGATGATCAAAGCCGGCGATATCGTTGAGTTTTTGCTATCTCAATGTGCCCGATAAGGCAAACCGCCTCTCAGACATACAACGTCTGATCTGTCGGACATAAAAAATGGTGGGGAAACCCACCATTTTTTGTGCCATGTTAATTATTGTACAGGTTATTCGCGGAACAGCTCTTCGATGTCCAGACCCTGCACTTGCAGGATTTCACGCAGACGGCGCAACCCTTCTACCTGAATCTGACGAACCCGTTCACGTGTCAGACCGATTTCACGACCGACATCCTCCAGTGTAGCGGCTTCATATCCCAGCAGACCAAAACGACGAGCCAGCACCTCACGCTGTTTGGCGTTCAGTTCAAACAACCACTTAACGATATTCTGCTTCATATCGTTATCCTGAGTGGTATCTTCCGGGCCGTTATCTTTCTCATCGGCCAGAATATCCAGCAGCGCTTTCTCCGAATCTCCGCCCAATGGGGTATCTACCGACGTGATGCGCTCATTGAGGCGCAGCATACGGTTCACGTCATCCACCGGCTTATCCAACCGTTCAGCAATCTCTTCCGCACTCGGCTCATGATCCAGCTTGTGGGAAAGCTCACGTGCCGTACGCAGATAAACGTTGAGTTCTTTGACGATATGGATAGGTAAACGGATAGTTCGGGTTTGATTCATGATGGCCCGTTCAATCGTTTGACGGATCCACCAGGTGGCGTAAGTTGAAAAACGGAACCCGCGTTCAGGGTCAAATTTCTCAACAGCGCGGATAAGACCGAGGTTTCCCTCTTCAATCAGGTCCAGCAATGCCAGTCCTCGATTGTTGTAGCGGCGGGCGATTTTCACCACCAGCCGCAGGTTACTCTCGATCATACGGCGGCGAGAAGAGACATCGCCGCGTAGTGCCCGACGGGCAAAGTAAACTTCTTCCTCAGCCGTCAGAAGAGGTGAGTAGCCGATTTCTCCCAGATAGAGCTGAGTTGCGTCCAGCACGCGCTGTGCAGTTCCTTGCGAGAGCAATTCCTCATCGAGTAGATCGCTATCGCTGGTTTCTTCCTCCGCAAGCGCTTTGTCGTCAAAAACATCGACTCCGTTCTCATCAAATTCAGCATCTTCATGCAACTCGTTAACTTTCAGCGTATTTTGGCTCATAAGTGGCTCCTACCCGTGATCCCATGGCAGGATACCAACATACCCTGCCCGATTTATCGCTGCGGAAGAAAACGCAGCGGGTTTACGGATTTCCCCTTGTAACGAATTTCAAAGTGCAAGCGTACTGAACTGGTTCCGGTGCTACCCATGGTAGCAATTTGTTGACCCGCCTTTACCTCTTGTTGTTCCCGGACCAGCATGGTTTCGTTATGGGCATAGGCGCTCAGGTAGTCATCATTATGTTTGATGATTATCAGATTACCGTAACCGCGTAACGCGTTACCCGCATACACTACGCGCCCGGAAGCGGTAGCGACAACGGATTGCCCACGTGAGCCGGCGATATCAATCCCTTTATTTCCCCCCTCTGAGGCTGAGAAATTATCTATGACTTTCCCATCTGTAGGCCAACGCCAACTGGCAATTGCCGTGTTGGTTTGCGTCGGTTCGGTGGCAGGCAACGTAGCTGCAGCCCCTGCCGCAGGCAGCATCTTACCGCCCGCATTCTGTTTACCCGAACCTTCAGAATACGCATTAGTTGGTTGAGAATCAACCTGTGCGGATTGCATTTGTGTTGACGATGGCGACGCCGTAGCAGCGGCCGCCGCGTTGGCTGGCAGCATATGACCGCTGCTGTTCGCGGTATTATTATTGCCCGACAACATACGACTACCGCCAGAGGCTTTAGCCGCATTTTCTGGCAACATATGGCCGCTGTCAGACGGGCTGCTGGCGGCAGGAGCAGGAGTCGTTGTCATGGTCGGCGTACCGGCGATCGCCATCCCCTGAGAACCGCCTGAAGCATTCATGTTGCTGCCAAGGCTCAACGTCTGGCCGACATTCAGACTATAAGGCTCCTGAATATTGTTGCGCTGGGCCAGCTCGCGGTAATCATTACCGGTAATCCAGGCAATATAAAACAGGGTGTCCCCACGTTTGACGGTGTAGTTATTGCCGGTATAGCTCCCTTTCGGAATGCTGTTATAGCTACGGTTATAGACAATCTTCCCTTCCCGCGTGGTGACGGCTGCGGGTGCTGGCGACGCCTCGCTAGAAGGACGGCTTATACTCGCGGAAGGAAGAGGCTGCGAGTTATTGCTCATGCTGCTGCCAGCGCTCGAAATACGCGGTGGTGGTGAATAGGTGGTCGTACTGCCCGAACGGCTTCCTGCGTCGTTACCTCCCACGCTGCTGATCGGGGCGGCCTGATTATTGTCATTTGCACAACCAGCCAATCCCAGAATAATAATCGAACACACAGCGATCTGACGCCAGTTAACGATTTGGCTTCCCATGCGCCAAATTCCCCCTATAACCAAAAATGACGAAATCTGCCCGGCCCCGGCGTTTACTCCTGTCCGGGGTACCCTGATGAAGGGTAGTGAGCATGCCAAACAACGCAAAACGCAGCCACCATTCATCGTCTTCGTCGATACAAACAGGCAATCACTACACAGTTCTGCCTGGCAGCCATACTGTACCAACAGGGCCAAGACACGGACAACGACGGCACACAGCCTATCAATATCAATCCGTTATCACCATAAGACAGTTGTATTGAAATTTTAAAGACGGATGTTTTACCGATGAATACTGTTTATCAATAAATACTGTTTATCAATGAATACTGTTTTACCGATCAAGACGATGTCATTGAAGATGATGACGGCGAGTGCCACGGTATCAAGCCAGTTCCCCTTTGACCAGCGGAACAAACCGAACTGTTTCCACCGTCTGGACGATAAATTCACCATGACGGTGCACCACCACCTGTAACGTTTGTTGTTGCTCCCCTACCGGCAACACCATAATGCCGCCTTCATCGAGTTGCTCCATCAACGCCGAGGGGATCTCCGGCGGTGCCGCCGTGACAATAATGGCATCGAATGGCCCTTTAGAAGCCCAGCCTTGCCAGCCATCACCATGGCGGGTGGAAATATTATGCAGATCCAATTGCTTAAGACGCCTTTTCGCCTGCCATTGCAGGCCTTTAATGCGCTCAACTGAAAATACATGCTGCACCAGATGTGCCAGGATGGCGGTTTGATAGCCGGACCCCGTGCCAATTTCCAGCACACGAGATACCGGCGTCAGCCGTAGCAACTCCGTCATTCTGGCGACGGTGTATGGCTGAGAAATGGTTTGTCCGGAGCCGATTGGCAGGGCGACATTATCATAGGCTTTATGCTCGAATGCCTCGTCAACAAAGCGTTCACGGGGAACCGAAGCCATCGCCTGCAACAGGCGTTCATCCTGAATTCCCTGCTGGCGAAGCTGTTCCAGCAGCGTTTGCACGCGTTTGTTCACCATTCCCAGCCTGCTCCAGCGTTAGCCCACCTCATCAACTCGCTCCGTCCCCCGATAGCAAAGAAACCGACTGCCCGTCCTGGCATAACACAGGCGTTTGCGACCGAAAAACCCGCCGCGGATCAGACCGATTACCTATTTTCCTGTTGTTCCTGTTGCACAGGAAGCAGCAGTTCCCGCACCACGCTGGTGGCAAAGCACCCCGCAGGCAGCCAAAAGTGTAACTCCAGCGTGGCATCATCTTGCCACAACCAGCGCATCTCTTGCGGATACAACATGATAGCGCGACGAGCACTCTCCACCCGCTCGCGCGTCAACAATGATAAGAGCTGAGTGTGCTCCTGCAAACATTGCTGCTCAAACGACAGCGCCAGCGCTTGCACGCCAGGGTCGCCTTGTCCCGGTAAGGCCGCGGTAATTTGTACGTCGCCAGCATTCACACGTGACTGCGCGTCGTCCAACTCCTCCGGCTTCACCACAAACCAGCTACCGCGACCGGTCAGTTGCAGTGCATCACCCACCAATACTTGTGTTGGGCCATATGTCGCCAGCCGCGCGCTGGCTATCTGATTAAATAATTCACTGCGAACGGCCGAGAGGTAGAAACTCCGTTTGCTGCGATCCTTAACCCGAATCTCGTCATTCGCCCAACGACGGGCCTGATCCAGATTATTACCATCGCGACCAAAACGCTGACTGCCAAAGTAATTAGGTACGCCCCCGGCTGCGACCTGTTGCAAACGGGTTTCGACCTCGGCACGGTCACTGATCTCACGCAACACCAGTCGAAATGCATTGCCACGTAGCGCACCAATACGCAGTTTACGGCGATGGCGATGTGCTTCAAGAATTTCACACCCATCGAGCGCAAACGTCGACCACTCCGGGGACTCTTTGCCCGGCAAATGAAGACAGAACCACTGCTCAGTTACCGCGTGACGATCTTTTAGTCCGGCATAGCTGACAGAACGCGCCGGGATACCTGCAAACCTGGCCAGTGCTTCCGCTACAAAAATGGTATTACACTCTCGTTTACGAAGACGTACCAGCACATGTTCGCCGTCACCGTCTGCGGTAAACCCCAAATCCTCGGCAACAAAGAAATCATCCGGCGACGCCTTGAGTTTCCCTGTTGCGACAGGTTCACCATGCAACCAAGACAGTGATTCGCAAGCCATTACCATGCCACGACTCCCGCCGCGTCACTTCTGACCAGTAAAACGACCGCTTCACAGGCAATCCCTTCGCCACGACCGGTAAAACCCAGTTGCTCCGTGGTGGTAGCCTTCACATTGACGTCATCCATATGCGATTGCAGATCTTCAGCAATATTGACGCGCATTTGTGGGATGTGTGGTGCCATCTTCGGGGCCTGTGCAATGATAGTGACATCCAGGTTACCCAACTCGTAACCTTTATCGGTAATACGACGCCAGGCCTCACGCAGCAATTCACGGCTGTCGATGCCGCGATAAGCCGGGTCAGTATCGGGAAACAGTTTGCCGATATCCCCCATTGCCGCCGCGCCCAGCAGCGCGTCGGTAACCGCATGCAACACAACATCACCATCGGAATGCGCCAGCAAGCCGCGCTCATAGGGAATACGCACCCCACCGATCACCAACGGGCCTTCCCCGCCAAATTTATGCACATCAAAACCGTGACCGATACGCATCACTCAGGCTCCTTTATTATCGTGTTAATGATGATCCAGACTGCGCGTCAAATAAAATTCCGCCAGAGCCAGATCCTCCGGACGTGTGACTTTGATATTGTCTGCGCGCCCCGGAACTATCTGCGGCTGATAACCGCAATATTCCAGCGCCGAGGCCTCATCGGTTATGGTTGCCCCTTCACGCAACGCGCGTTCCAGGCACGAGCGCAGCAGCGCCAACGGGAACAGTTGCGGCGTCAGTGCATGCCACAGCGCTTCACGTTCTACCGTGTGGTCAATGTGTCCATCACGGCTGCGCTTCATGGTATCACGTACCGGGGCCGCCAAAATGCCACCGACTTCACTCTGCCCGGTCAGGAGCAATAGTCTTGATAAATCATCCTGATGCAAACAAGGGCGAGCGGCATCATGCACCAGCACCCAATCAGCTTGCTGCACCTGTTGCAACCCAGCCAGCACCGAATCGGCACGCTGGCGACCGCCGTTCACCACCTGAATACGGGCATCCGAAGCCAGAGGTAGCGCGGAAAAATAGGGGTCATCGGCGCTAATAGCGATAATTACCCGTTGAATTCGCGGCTGGCGTAGCAACGCGGCGACCGTGTGTTCAAGAATGGTTTTCGTACCGATGGAAAGATACTGTTTGGGGCGATCACTGAGCATCCGGCTGCCGTTACCAGCCGCCGGCAAAACAGCGACCACCTCAGCCACAGCGTGATTCGGAGTAGACATACCTAGCGAGACATCGATGATGAAGTGGAAGACGTCGGGGAGGATGGCGCAGGTGACGAGCTACTGCGCGCACGGCGATCGGCTTGATCTGCCACTAAACGATAAAAACTTTCACCCGGTTTGGTCATACCCAGCTCGTTGCGCGCACGCTCCTCAATGGCTTCCTGACCGCCGTTGAGGTCGTCGATTTCAGCGAACAGCTGTTCGTTACGGGATTTCAGTTTAACGTTGTTGGCCTGCTGCACCGCCACGTCATCCTTCACCCGCACATAATCATGAACACCGTTTTTCCCCAGCCAGAGCGAATATTGCAACCAACCGAGAAGAATCAACAATAATAGCGAAAGTTTTCCCATCCAGCCCCCTGAAAAGCCGCCTAATCATCCCATAACTTTTGTCAGGACTCCACCTCCGCCAGCAGCATTCGTTTCTGGCAGGGAAAAGTCAGGCGTAACCGGTCGGTGACGGATAAAGTTACTCACTCATGGACATAGTTTTAGCAAAGAAATAAATAGTCTGAAATCGGTATCGTGGCGGGAATAACGCCTGAAGGGCTACCATCCGGTGATTAACACGAACACCAGCCAGAACAGGCCCGGAATGCTGACCGCACAGCAGAGCATCATCCACCCCACATGATTCGGCAACAACACGCGGAACAACATGCCGATCAGAACCGACAGGGGCATCAGCGCCAGGAAGAAAGGCCAGGTATACAGCATCAATAGCAGCGTGGAATTCAGGCCGTAGAACACGAATGGCAGAGAAAAAGCCAGCCAGTAGAAACAAAAACCGGCCAGTGCGCCCACCAGCGGACTGTAGGACGACGCAGGAGACGCGTCCTCCTCGCCATGAAAGGTCCGCGCACTACTATAGGTTTGCGAACTGCTATAGCTTTGCGAACTGCTATAGCTTTGCGAACTGCTATAGCTTTGCGAACTACCATAGCTTTGCGCACTACTACAGGTTTGCGTACTACTATCAGGTAATGGCGTCACACTCTGCATCATCGTTCCTGCTTACCCCATCACCGGGTAACCGTTGGCCTGAAGACTGCCCCTTCACTCGCACACCCCGTAGCGCGACAACGTAAACACACCTACGCCACGGCGGTGAACAGCCTCGTGAAGGGCCATCTGAGGCTTAGATGATAGCTCGACCATGCAGCATATCTAATAATTCGTCGACTAAATTTGTTACCAATTGTTGGCCATCCAGATGCAATTCAGGCTGTTCCGGTGCCTCATAAATGGCATCAATACCGGTGAAATTACGCAGCTCACCGGCGCGGGCTTTCTTGTACAGACCTTTCGGGTCACGGGCTTCACAAATCGACAGCGGCGTATCCACGAACACTTCAAGAAACTGCCCTTGATCAAGCAGTTCGCGTACCATCTGTCGTTCAGCACGATGCGGAGAGATAAACGCGGTTAATACAACCAGCCCCGCATCGACCATCAACCGGGCGACCTCGCCCACCCGGCGGATATTCTCCCGCCGGTCATCGTCGCTGAATCCCAGATCCCGGCAGAGGCCATGCCGAACATTATCGCCATCAAGCAAATAAGTACTGACGCCACGGGCAAACAGCGACTGCTCCAGCGCACCGGCTAACGTCGACTTACCGGAGCCGGACAACCCGGTAAACCACACCACCACGCCACGATGGCCGTGTTGCCGTTCCCGGTCCTCACGCGCCACCGCATGGTCATGCCACACCACATTGGCATCAACCGGTCTATTGCTGTCAACCGGTCTATTGTCATCAACCGGTCTGGAATGCGTTTGCGCCACCTTATTTTCCTCCCAGCAGATCACGCGCACCCCAGTGCGGGAAGTGGCGACGAATCAAGGCGTTCAACTCCAGCTCAAACGCGCTGTAATCACCACGCTCTGCGACAGTCTGTGCCACCGGCTCACGCACCAACCCGGCACCGACCGTCACATTACTCAGACGATCGATAAAAATCATGCCGCCGGTAACTGGATTGTGCTGGTACTTATCCAGCACCAACGGTTCATCAAAGGTGAGCTCCACCAGACCAATACCGTTAAGCGGCAACGATTCGGTAACCCGCTGCGTCAAGGTGTTGATGTCCACCTGATAGTGAATCTTTTCCACCCGTGCGCGGGTTTTCTTACCGGCAATTTTGATATCGTAGCTTTGTCCTGGCACTAAGGGTTGCTCAGCCATCCACACCACATCCACATTGGCACTGCGAACCGCCTGACGTGTTTCTTCACTGCTGACCAGCAAATCTCCCCGGCTGATGTCGACTTCGCTGGATAGCACCAGCGTCACCGCTTCACCCGCCTGCGCTTGCTGTAGATCACCATCGAAAGTCACGATACGGCTGATGCTGGACTCCACACCAGAGGGCAGTACTTTCACCCGCTGTCCAACCTGCACGGTGCCTGAGGCGACCGTACCGGCATAACCACGGAAATCAAGATTCGGGCGGTTGACATACTGTACCGGGAAGCGCATCGGCTGGCTCAGGCTACGGGCAGAAACATTGACGGTTTCCAACACGTCCAGCAGCGTCGGGCCGCTATACCAGCTCATAGACGAACTGGGCGTTGCCACATTATCGCCATCCAGCGCGGAAATCGGCACAAAGGTGATATCCAAATCCGCCGGTAACTGACCAGCGAAGTCCAGATAATCGCGCTTGAACTGCTCAAAGACCGCCTGCTGATAATCCACCAAATCCATCTTGTTAACCGCCACCACCAGATGGCGAATCCCCAATAGCGTAGCGATAAAGCTGTGACGCCGGGTCTGATCCAGCACGCCTTTACGGGCATCGATCAACAAAATCGCCAGTTCGCAAGTAGACGCGCCGGTCGCCATATTACGGGTGTACTGCTCATGCCCCGGCGTATCGGCAATAATAAATTTGCGCTTTTCAGTAGAAAAATAGCGATAGGCCACATCAATGGTGATGCCCTGTTCGCGCTCAGCCTGTAAGCCATCCACCAGCAACGCCAGATCCAGCTTTTCACCCTGTGTACCAAGACGTTTACTGTCATTGTGCAGCGTAGAGAGCTGATCTTCGTAAATCTGACGCGTATCGTGCAACAATCGGCCAATCAGGGTGCTTTTGCCATCGTCAACGCTGCCGCAGGTCAAAAAACGCAGCAGGCTTTTGTTCTGCTGTGCATGAAGGTAAGCCTCAACCCCGCCCTGCTCGGCAATCTGTTTTGCAATGCTATGATTCATTTGACGATTCCTCAGAAGTACCCTTGACGCTTTTTAAGCTCCATGGAGCCGGCCTGATCACGGTCAATGACCCGTCCCTGACGTTCACTGGTGGTGGACACCAGCATCTCTTCAATGATTTCCGGTAACGTCTGTGCCTGTGATTCCACCGCGCCGGTCAGCGGCCAGCAACCCAGTGTGCGAAAACGCACCATACGCTTGGCGATAACCTCACCCGGTTGCAGATCGATACGATCATCATCCACCATCAACAGCATACCGTCACGCTCCAGCACCGGACGTTCAGCGGCCAGATACAGCGGCACAATATCGATATTTTCCAGATAGATGTATTGCCAGATGTCCAGCTCAGTCCAGTTGGAAAGCGGGAATACGCGGATGCTTTCGCCTTTGTTAATCTGGCCGTTATAGTTGTTCCACAATTCCGGTCGTTGATTTTTAGGATCCCAACGGTGGGCGCGATCGCGGAAAGAGTAGATACGCTCTTTAGCACGGGATTTTTCCTCGTCACGGCGAGCGCCGCCAAACGCGGCATCAAAACCGTACTTATCCAATGCCTGTTTTAGCCCTTCGGTTTTCATGATGTCGGTATGCTTGGCGCTGCCGTGCACAAAGGGATTAATGCCCATCGCCACCCCTTCCGGGTTGCGGTGCACCAGCAACTCACAGCCATAAGCTTTGGCAGTACGATCGCGGAATTCGTACATTTCGCGAAACTTCCAGCCGGTATCCACATGCAAGAGCGGAAACGGCAACGTGCCCGGAAAGAACGCCTTGCGGGCCAGATGCAACATCACGGAGGAGTCCTTGCCGATGGAGTACAGCATCACCGGGTTGCTGAATTCGGCCGCCACCTCACGAATGATATGAATACTTTCTGCTTCAAGCTGTTTTAAATGCGTGAGTCTTTTCTCGTCCATAACCTTAACCTTAAGCCAGATTCACCACGGCCGGGCGCCCATCATTCGGCGTCATCCGCGCTTGTTCACCAAACCAGGCGATGTGTTGATGCAAATCCACCACTTCGCCGATAACCAGCAATGCAGGCGTCGGAGCCTGTTGCGCCAGCGTTTCTAATTCCGCCAGCGTTCCCGTCAGCACGACTTGATCCTGCCGGGTACCACGGCCGATGACCGCCACCGGCGTCTGTGCAGCCCGACCATGCGCAATCAGTTGCTGGCTGATTTCCGCCGATTTGACCGTGCCCATATAGATAGCCAATGTCTGCCTGCCGCGCGCCAGCGTCGACCAGTCCAGCGCATCGCCATCCGGCCGACAATGTCCGGTGATGAATGTCACGCTCTGCGCGTAATCCCGGTGTGTCAACGGAATGCCAGCGTAGGCTGTCGCACCTGCCGCCGCCGTAATTCCCGGCACCACCTGAAACGGAATGCCTGCCTGCGCCACCTGTTGCAGTTCTTCGCCACCGCGGCCAAAAATAAAGGGATCGCCGCCTTTGAGCCGCACGACCCGTTTCCCTTCTTGCGCCAGTTTCACCAACAGCGCATTAATCTCTTCTTGTGGCAGCAGGTGCGCGCTGGCGCGTTTACCGACACAAATCCGCTCAGCATCACGGCGCACCAGATCCAGCACGTCGTCACTGACCAGATGATCGTAAAGCACCACATCCGCCTGCTGAATGACCTGCAAGCCGCGCAGTGTTAGCAAACCGGCATCGCCGGGACCTGCCCCCACCAACGCCACCTCGCCCTGTTGCCCATCAGGCTGCGACAGTTGCTGTTCCAGTTCCTGCTCGGCCTGAGCCAGTTGACCGGCCGCCACCAGACTGGAAAAACGGCCACTAAACACACGCTCCCAAAACCGACGGCGTTCCGTTATTGATGCCAGTTGCTGCTTGATGCGTCCGCGCCATTTCCCGGCCAGTTCCGCCATTTGTCCCAGACGAGCAGGCAATAGCGCCTCGAGCTTCTCTCGCAATAACCGCGCCAGCACCGGTGCCTGACCACCGGATGAAATCGCCACCACCAATGGCGAGCGGTCAATCAGCGACGGGAAAATGAACGAGCATTTGGGTTGATCGTCTACCACGTTAACCAGTAGCTGGCGTTGATTGGCCTGCTCAAACACCGTGGCATTGAGCGCCCCGTCATCCGTAGCGGCAATCACCAGAAATACGTTATCCAGCAGCGCAGGCGCAAACTCCTGCGCTACCCAGGCCAGTTGTCCCGCCTGATGCAAAGCCTGAAGCGGCTCGCACAATGACCGCGCCACGACCCGGACATCCGCACCGGCACGTTGCAACAAGTCAATTTTGCGGGTTGCCACCTCACCGCCTCCCACCACCAACACGGGGCGTTGCCGGAGATCGGCGAATATAGGGAGATAGTTCACAGATGCCTTTACTAAGCTAAAAATTCTATAAAGCGACTATAAAACGTGAAGAGAAGGGTTATGAAATGCCGAATTAGTATGATTAGTTCCGTAATGGAATAACAAACTACGCGTGAAAGAATAAAAACGCTTAATAACGGTTTTTCATGACTATTTTTACACTTCACGTTCACCTGAGCCTGCTAAAAGCAGGCGAGAACATCAGCACACAGATGATGTGATAGCGTTGTGCACCTGCCGCCGGAATAGCCACCGGTGACAACGCTCATGGATAAGAAGAGGACTGACAAACCGTTTGAACCAGTAGGAATCAACCCTCATGCAGCCCGCATTCGCGTTTCAGGCCGAAGAAACGGGTTTCTTCCTCACTCATACCCGGCTCCCACTTGCGGGTAGTGTGGGTATCGCCGACGGACAGATAACCCTGCTCCCACAGCGGATGGTAGCCCAGTCCATTGGCTTTCAGGTACTGATACACCGTGCGGTTATCCCAATCGATGATCGGCAAAAACTTGAATACCCCACGTCGGATAGCCAGCACTGGCAAGCCTTCACGACTCCCTGACTGTTCACGACGCAAGCCAGCAAACCAGGTGCCGACCTGTAACTCCTGCAACGCCCGGTTCATCGGTTCGACTTTATTGATCTGGTTGTACTGTTCAAGCCCTTCCAGCCCCTGTTCCCACAATTTGCCGTAGCGCGCCTCCTGCCAGGCAGGAGACTGGGGGGCACGGTAAACATGCAGGTTAAGGTTCAGCTGTTCGGTTAATTGATCGATGAACTGGTAGGTTTCCGGGAACAGATAACCGGTATCGGTGAGGATAACCGGGATATCCGGCCGTTGCCGGGTCACCAGATGCAAACTCACCGCGGCCTGAATGCCGAAACTGGAGGACAGTGCAAACTCTCCCGGCAGGTTTTCCAGCGCCCAGCCCACACGCGCTTCGGCAGACAACCCTTCCAGCAATTGATTGACCTCCGCCAGAGCGGCGGTCTGCTCCGTTTGAGACAAGGCGCGCAGCGCCTCCAGATTCAGACTGGACATCAGGTTCTCCTGTCAGTCGTAAAAATCAACAGCGGGATCCAGCACCGGTTTAATGATGCCGACACGGATGGCAAAATCGCCAAACCCTTCGCCGCTTTCGCGTTCGCTGGCCCAACGCGCGACCAATTGGTCAATCTCCGTCAGGATCTCTTTTTCGGTAATGTTCTCCCGGTACATCCGCGGAATGCGGGTACCTTCGCGATTACCACCGATATGCAGGTTGTAACGACCGATAGCTTTCCCCACCAGGCCAATTTCCGCCAGCATGGCGCGGCCACAGCCGTTAGGGCAACCCGTTACGCGCAACACGATATGGTCATCACCCACACCGTGTTTCTGCATAATGCCTTCTACCTGCGTGACAAACTCCGGCAGGAAGCGCTCTGCTTCCGCCATCGCCAGCGGGCAGGTTGGCAGCGAAACACAGGCCATCGAGTTCTGCCGTTGCTCGGTGAGGCTATCGTCGATCAGGCCATGCTGACGCGCCAGTGCCTCGATTTTGGCTTTGTCGCGCGCCGCAACCCCCGCCACGATCAGGTTCTGATTCGCGGTCAGTCGGAAATCACCTTTGTGGATTTTAGCGATTTCCGCCATGCCGGTTTTTAACGGACGCCCCGGGTAATCCAGAATACGGCCATTCTCAATGAACAGCGTCAGATGCCAGTGATTATCGATCCCCTTCACCCAACCGATGCGATCGCCACGACCGGTAAACTCGTACGGCCGAACCGCTTCAAACGCAATACCGGCACGACGCTCGACTTCCTGTTTAAAGGTGTCGACGCCGACCCGCTCCAGCGTATATTTAGTCTTGGCGTTCTTACGGTTGGTACGGTTGCCCCAGTCACGTTGGGTGGTGACCACCGCTTCAGCTATCGCCAGCGTCTGCGCCAACGGAATGTACCCCAACTCACTGGCCGTACGCGGATAAGTGGTCTTGTCGCCATGAGCGATAGACAAGCCGCCACCGACCAGCACGTTAAAGCCCACCAGTTGGCCGTTATCTGAAATAGCGACAAAGTTCAGATCATTGGCGTGCAGATCCACATCATTCTGCGGCGGGATCACCACCGTGGTCTTGAATTTACGCGGCAGATAAGTCGGCCCCAGAATCGGCTCTTCATCGGTGGTGGCAACCTTTTCCTTATCCAGCCACACTTCAGCGTAAGCGCGAGTACGCGGCAGCAGATGTTCGGAAATTTTCTTCGCCCACTCGTAGGCCTGCTGATGCAGCACCGACTCGACCGGATTGGAGGTACAGAGCACGTTACGGTTGACGTCATTGGCGGTTGCCAACGAATCCAGCCCAACGTCATGCAGCAACTGATGAGCGGATTTCAGATCATTTTTCAAAATACCGTGAAACTGGAAGGTTTGGCGGTTTGTGATACGGATACTGCCGTACAGCGTTTTTTCACCCGCAAACTTGTCGATAGCGAGCCACTGCTGCGGCGTCATCACCCCACCCGGCAGACGGCAGCGCAACATCATGGCATGACGCGGCTCCAGTTTCTGCTCGGCGCGTTCAGCACGAATATCGCGATCGTCTTGCTGGTACATGCCGTGAAAGCGGATAAGCAGAAAGTTATCGCCGTTAAAACCGCCAGTCAGACCGTCGTTTAAATCTTGTGTAATCGTACCGCGCAGGTAATTGCTTTCCTGCTTCATACGTTCGGCGTCAGCCAGCGTACCCTCGACCACCAGCGGACCAGAATATCTTTCGCTCATTAGTACACATCTCTCTGATAACGCCGCTCAAGACGCAGCTCGCTTAAAAACTCATCCGCCTGTTCGGCGTCCATCCCACCTTGTTCAGCCACTATGTCCAGCAGCGCGTGTTCCACATCTTTTGCCATGCGATTGGCATCGCCGCACACATAAATATGGGCGCCATCCTGAATCCAGCGCCACACCTGCGCGCCTTTTTCACGAATCTTGTCCTGCACATAGACTTTGTGGGCTTGATCGCGTGACCATGCCAGGTCAATGTCGGTCAGCAGCCCATCCTTGACGTAGCGCTGCCACTCCACCTGATAAAGGAAATCTTCAGTAAAGTGTGGGTTGCCGAAAAACAGCCAGTTTTTGCCCCCGGCCCCCTCAGCCTCACGCTGTTGCATAAACGCGCGGAACGGAGCAATACCGGTACCGGGCCCAATCATAATAATCGGCGTGTCTGGGTTGGCAGGCAGACGGAAATTATCATTGTGTTCAATGAACACACGGACCTCGCCCTCTTCTTCCAGATGGTCAGCCAGATAACCTGACGCGCCGCCGCTACGCGCACGCCCTTCATATTCATAGCGCACGACGCCGACGGTGATGTGCACTTCACTGCCCACATCGTCCTGTGACGATGCAATAGAGTAGAGACGCGGCGTCAACGGACGCAACAACCCGATGAGCTGTTCCGGCGTCAGTTCCACCGGTGCTTCGCGTACCATATCCACCAGCGGAGTGCGTTGTGCGTACTGTTGCAAGGCAGACTTATCCGCCACCAACCCCAACAAGGTGTCGTTACGGGACAACGCCGCATAGTTGGCAACGATCGGTGCGGTATTCTGCGTCAGCTCGAAATGGCGTTGTAGTGCCTCGGACAGCGGTAGGGTGTTGCCGCCGACGCTGACCGGTTCATCGCCTTTTAACCACAACAGACCCAGTAATTCCTGTACCAGCGCCGGGGCATTCTCATACCAAACCCCTAACGCATCACCAGGCTGATAACGCAGACCGGAATCCCCTAAGTCGATTTCGATATGGCGGACATCTTTCTCTGAGTTGCGGCCGGTAATCTTCTGATTAGTTACCAACGAAGCGGTATAAGGTGCTTCTTTATGGTACGGGCTGGTGGTTACCGCGTTAACCTGACCACTGGCAGCCGTTTGTACCGCCACCGCCGTCTGGCTGGCGAAACGCGCTTTCAGCGCCTCAGCCACCTGGCGTCGCCACTGCACTGCCAGTGGCTGGAACTCCACATCAGCATCGACACGATCCAAAAGACGCTCAGCGCCCAATTCCGCCAGGCGACTGTCAAAATCTTTACCGGCCTTGCTGAAGAATTCGTAAGAGGTATCACCCAAACCAAATACCGCGAATGTCAGCCCCGCCAGCGACGGCGCTTTTTTCGAGAACAGGTACTTATGTAGCGCCACAGCTTCCTCTGGCGGCTCGCCCTCGCCCTGCGTCGAGGTGACTATCAGCAACAGTTTTTCCTGTGCTATCTGCTTGAACTTATAATCACCGGCATTCACCAGCGTCACGGGCAGGTTGGCTGCCAGCAGCTCGTCGCGGACCTGCTCCGCCACACGGCGCGCGTTGCCAGTCTGGGAGGCTGAAATCAGCGTAATAGCGGCAGGCGGTGCCGCGTTTGACGAAGCTAGCGCGCTGGTCGGTGCGGCGAGCGCACCGGGTTGCTGCTGAATCACGCCCCAGAAATAGCCAGACAGCCAGGCCAGTTGCGCCGGTGAAAGATCACCGGTCGCCGCCTGAAGACGCGAAAGTTGCTCCGCGCTCAACGGGAGCTGCGGAGTCGGAGAAGCCGGAATGCTCATTATGGTGTCGGTATCCTTGTTCTGGCTGCGGGCGCGAATGCCGGGTTGCCGCCATAGCCAATATCATGAAATAGAAAGTCAGATAGGATATAAGGTAACCATCCCTACCTGAACAATTAAAGACAGGATGGCAATATTTAATAACCAAAATGACTAAATAGTTTTTTTGATAACACTTATTGCTTTAAGTGTTATTGATCACAATTTATTGCATTGATTATTGGGATGTTTATTTTCCGCTATCGCACAGACGTGAAACCCTAAATAATCCGGGGCAGAACCCTATTTCGTGACCCTGGGAGCATACCGATAATGTGGCAACGTCGCGCGCTGGAACTCAATACCCAAGATATCTGGCACTGGCAGCGGGTCATCACGTTGGTGGAATATGCCCGTCGTTACGGTTTCAATACGCTGGTGCTAGGCCAGGCGGACTTGCTGGACAAGCTGGTGACGCCCCCGGCTTATCAGCCAACCCGCTTTGACGATCGTATCAGCAGTCAGCAACGCTCACGCTGCGTCTATCTCAATCAGGTTGCCGCTTATTGTCGCGAGCAAGGGTTAGCGTTATACCTGCAATGCAAAGAACTGACGTTCCCCACCGACTTGCTATTGCAGTATCCCCATTTACTGGACGATGCACGTCAGTTCCGCATTGATACCCACTTCTGGTGTGATTATCTGGCCGCCAAAGTCGAACAACTGATGCAGCAAATCCCACGATTGCATGGGCTGATGCTGGCTATCTCCAACAGCGACAGCCTGATACGTTTCGCTCCACCACCCGGCGAAGAGATACAGCGTGGCGGCACAGTCCCCGCCGCCACAGACAGCGAGCCGGTCTACCGGCAATTGTTCGCGGCCGTTACCCGCGTTATCCACGCCCACCAGCGTCACCTGGTATTACGCGCTTTTCCCGCTAATCATCAGGATATGTCTCATGTACTGGACGCTATCCGCAGCCTGCCGACTAGCGTATCCGCCGCCATTAAAATGACGCCGGAACGCTTCTGGCCGGAATTTCCCAATAATCCAGCACTGCTGGAACTGGGGGATCGGGAAGTCTGGGTGGAGTTGGATCTGGCTGGCGAAGAAGTCGGCTGGGGAAATTTACCGTTTTTGCGCTACACCGAAGTACAAGGGCGGCTGTTATGGTGTCGGGAGAAAAATCCGGCCATCGTCAGCGCGGCCTGTCGCATCAGTTGGGACGGCGTCGATAACCACAGCGTATTAGGCTCGCTGAGCGAATTCACCCTGTTTGCTTGCGCGCACCTGTTGAATGACAACGCGCCACCGATTAACGAAAGCGAACTTTTTCGCCGCTGGCTGGCGGAATGCTGGCAATGGCAACCGGATGAGCAGGTTTGTCACACCATGCGAACGTTGCTGGAACAGGCCCAACAGGCGCTGTCGTTATCGCTGTACGCCCGCCACCACGTGTTCCATCGCCATAGTCTGTTACCGTCCAGTTATGGTCAGGCGGTGTGGAGCCTGTACGGTCAGCTTAACCGCAATCACTGGCTCCCCGGCTCCGGTCGCGACATCACCTTTGAACGTCAGGAAACTGAGCTGGCCTCCCACAATCTGTACCAGATCGTGCGGGAGAAAGACACCGCCTGGCAGTTAGCCGAGCAAAGCCAGCAGGTTGCCATGCAGTTTGTCCGCGACCACCAACTGCCGGAGCCGCTACGTCAGCGCTGGCTGCAAGAATGGCGAGGGCTCGCGCTCTATTGCCGGGCTTTCGTCCATGCACAGAAAGCCTTTTTCACGTTGCACTATTGCCAGCGTGTGGAAAATAACTGGACGCTGCGTGAGATAGCCAAAACCAATATTCAGGCGCTTTATGGCGTAGCCCATGAAATGGATGATTTCAGCCTGCAACACCGGGATTACCCGGTCAGCATGCATGTCATGTTTGATGCTGACCGCCCACGCTCGCTGGCAGACAGTCTGCAACAGCAGTTGACAGCGCTCACGCAAGATATTGGTGGTCATCACCCGACAGCGCCACGTCATGAAGCGTAGCGCCATCAGGCCGACAATTAGCGGATCACGCGCTTGAGAATGCGATTACCGGCCTCGCTAAACGTCTTCGCGGAGACCTCCACCGTCTTGTTGCCGTAATCCAGTTGCTCGACCGTTTGCAGAATCAGGCTGGACAGTTGCGGGTCTTCAATATACGAGGACACCGGGGTTTGCATGGGTTTTTCCAGCGCCTGCATCAACCCTTTCACCGCCAGATCCTGCGTGTCCAGTTTTTGGTTATCCTGTAGTGCCTGTCGTGCCACCCGGCTAAGCGGTACGCCGCGCTCGGTCCCCATCAGGAGGCTGCCTTCCGGTTCATTCATCAGGAAATTGAGCAACAGTGCCGCCTCTTTCGGGTGCCCGCTGTTTTTGCTGATGGCAAACAGCATGGAGGGCTTGAAGAACTGCCCAGGATTATCCGAGCCAGGCGTCATTATGTACGGCCCCAGTTCCAGTTTGGCTGGCGGCGCTAACGGCTCGGCGTATTTTTTCACTACCGAGGCCCACAATTGCGCCCCGCCGTACTCACCGTTAATCCACGGCCGGGTTTCAAAGACTCCCGCCTTGCCAAAGGCGTTGTAGTACTTGGTCGATGGAATAACATGCTCATCCACCAACCGTTTATAGAAACGGAACGCTTCCAGCCACTGTGCTTCGGTGTAATTAAAACGCTTGTTCTGCTCGTCAATCATGCCAATATTGAATTTTTGCGTCATATAGGTGTTGAGCAGTTCCAGCAGCCCTTCCCCGCTGTCTTGCGCCGGGGACGCTAATGGGAAGTAGTTATCACCGAGCTTTTCTTTGAACACCTTGCCAGCCTGAAACAGCTCTTCCCAGGTGGTGGGATACGCCAGTCCGGCTTTTTTCCAGGTATCGACGTTGTAGTACATCACCAGCCCGTTCAGTGAGGTCGAGATAGCATTCACCTTGCCATCGACCGTCGTTAACGCATCGGCAGGGAAATCCTGCAATTTCAGAGTGTCTTTCAGTGTATTGAGGTCATAAAAGCCAGTACCGGTGCGGGAAAAAATCGGGATCCAGTTCCAGTTGATCTGCATGACATCCGGTTCCTGCCCGCTGGCGATTTGCGTCGTCAGGCGTGAAAGATAGCCGTCCCAGCCGGTATATTCTGCTTTAACGGTGATGCCTGGGTATTTCTTCTGAAACGCGTCAATCGCTGCCAGAGTCGCCTGATGGCGACTGTTGCCTCCCCACCAGGCCATACGCAATGTTACTTGTTCCGCTGCCTGAACCTGGCCCAGCAAGGTCAATGCCAGCAACAGTAATCCTGTCAGTAATCTCATCATGTCCCCGATCCTCTTGGTGTTGTTATTTTAGGGCGGAAGGGTAATCAGGCAGGTACAGAGCACCTCCCGCTGGCAAACAAGATAGGCAGATTGCTGTTGTCTTCACCAGTGCCGGGGAAGCCTCTGATACGCGTTATGCGGGGCAGGCTGAAAAAATGTGTACCGTCAGCCCTGACAACATTCATTTCATGGACATGGGTGCCCTCTTCATCGTACGGCACTCCTGCTACCTCACACCCCATCGCATACAGTAAACATCTTGCGCGATCTGCTTCACACTTATTTAACAAAAACAAAACACAATCTGTCACTGATGCGGCTGGCCTACATCGGAAGGGATTAAAGTGTGATGAAACACACATTACGCTCGGGCGGTGGCGGGTATGACGTTATCACGATCACATTCCGGCTGATGGCGTCAGACAGGCTGTGAAGGCGCTCTAACCTTCAATGATTTCCCGTCGCGCTACGGCTGCTGACGAGAAAAAGCCGTGCTGGAATAGCCCATCATCTGCCCGATACAGGATCACCACCATGACGCTATCTTTTCGTACCTACCAGCCCGCCGCCGATGGCATTACTCCGGATACCGCACGCTTCCAGCAAGCACTCAACGACCTGGACATACAGGGCGGCGGCACGCTGGTGGTCGAGTCGGGACGTTATTTGCTAGGGGGCCTGCGGATTCCTTCGAACTGTTGCCTGCAACTGGATGAAGGCGCGGAGCTTATCGCCAGCGCCTGTTATGACGATTTTGCCCACACCACGACGCTCAGCGTGGCAGAGCTTTCCGATCGTGCATTTTTGTATGCTCGCCAGCAGCGCAACATCACCTTGTGTGGAAAAGGAAAAATCACCGGTAGCGCCGATGCCTATTTTTCGGCACAGCCCGATGAGCAGGGCTATCGGTTACCCGCGCAGCATCGGCCGCGTATTGTGGTGCTGGAGGACTGTGAGCAGATTACGATACAGGATATCACTATCGAACACGCGCCGATGTGGACCATCCATCTGGTGAGCTGCCGTCAGGTCAACGTTGAACGCCTGACGGTGGATAACGACATGACGATGGCCAACACCGATGCGCTCAATCTCGACAGTTGCCAGGATGTCATCGTCCACGATTGCCATTTAAGCGCTGCCGATGACGCCTTGTGCATCAAAACCACGGCCAAGCCCCCTGCCATGCAATATAAAGCACAGCGTATGAGCGTCAGCCACTGCCGGTTACGCTCACGCAGCTGTGCACTAAAAATTGGTACCGAAACCTTTGCCGATATTGAAGACCTGAACGTCAGCCACTGTACCCTCTACGACTCCAACCGGGGGATCGGCCTTATTTCACGTGATGGCGGCGCGTTTCGTCGAATTTGTTTTAGCGATATCACGCTCGAATGCGTCACTGCGCCGCCGTGTCATTGGGGGAAAGCAGATCCGATATTCATCTCGGTACGCTACCGCGATCCAACGATAGAACCGGGGGTTATTGAGCAGATTCGCTTTGTGCGGATAACCGGCGTCAGTGAAGGGGCTATCAATCTGCACAGTACGCCAGCAGGTTATGTCCGCGATATTCATTTCGAGGACATAACACTGACACAACAATCAGTCGATAGTACGGAACAAGGTCTGTACGACGTTCGTCCGCCCTGTAACCCGGCCCGCCCCACCGGCATGGGACTGGATAATGCGTATCTGGTTAATCCCGATACCGGGCGTGCTTATGGCGTGGAGGCTTATCCGGGAGGAATGCCTGCGCTGTTTGCTCGCGGCATCAATGGGCTGACATTGCACAACATGACGCTGCAACGCCCATCTCCGTTGCCCGTCGGCTGGAACCACAATGCGATTATTGAACTGGCGGAGTAATTATTGAACCAGCCAAATAACCTGACCGCCTGATTGCGCCGCTCTCCTCGGACTGGCGCAACAAACACAAGCGACAGTGACTGGCACAAGGGATAGCGACCTCACACAAGGTATAGACCTCACACAAGGTATAGTCGGGTTGTCAGGAAACGTGCTTCACACCGCACTTTCCGGTAGTATGCGACGGTTTTTTGAATGACACGAGAGCATCACCATGCCAACCACACTGTTTAAAGATTTCCAGTTTGAAGCCGCGCACCGGCTCCCCCATGTACCGGACGGCCATAAATGCGGCCGCCTGCATGGTCATTCGTTCATGGTTCGTCTGGAAATTACCGGTGAGGTCGATCCTTATACCGGCTGGGTGATGGATTTCGCTGAATTGAAAGCGGCGTTCAAGCCGACCTGGGAGCGGTTGGATCACCACTACCTCAACGAGATCCCTGGGCTGGAAAACCCCACCAGCGAGGTGCTGGCCCGTTGGATTTGGCAGCAGCTTAAACCGACACTGCCGTTACTCAGCGCTGTGACCGTCAAGGAAACCTGCACCGCCGGGTGCATCTACCGCGGCGAAGAGGACTAACCCCACACCCGACGCCGCGCGCTATTTCCCGGCTCGTCAGGCGATATTCAGGTATTTGTGAGTCTGCATCGATAAACGCCAATTGCGGGCAATGCAGGTTTCAATACACAGCCGGGTGGCATCCTCTTTTTGGCTGACGGGTTGTAAGGCTACAACCCGCACCTTATCGTCATCCAGTCGCGCCAGTAACCCTTCCAGCGCCTCGATATCCCGCTCACGCGCCACCGGATGTTTGATTTCATCTGCCCGTTGCAACGCCTGATCCAACACAGCCAAACCGCCACGCATATTCACTTTGGGAGACACCGTCACCCAACAGCCTGATGAGCAACGCACCTCATGGGTGCCGCTGGTTTCAATCTGGGTACTGAATCCCTGCTGTTCCAACGCCTGCGTCAACGGCGTCAAATCATGAATACAAGGCTCGCCGCCGGTAATCACCACATGTCTGGCGCTATACCCCTGCTGCGTTATCTGTTGCAACAGCGCCTCGACACTGGAACTGCTCCAGGCATCACTTTCCCCGCGCTTAACCAGCACCTCCGCCAGTGAGATCTGCCGCTCTGGCAGTGTGTCCCAGGTGTGTTTGGTATCACACCAACTGCACCCTACCGGGCACCCTTGTAGACGGATAAACACCGCCGGGACGCCGGTAAAAAAACCTTCGCCCTGCAGGGTCTGGAACATTTCGTTAATCGGGTAACGCATCGTGTTTGAGTATTCCTTCTGGCTAAACCACTATTATCGCCGATAGTGGATGTCATGCCAAACCGCCGGGTGCGCTTCCCAACCGAACGGCTGAATGAAACGGTAACCCGAATACGGTTACCTGAAAACGGTTGTCAGAAAAAAGACGGTTACCGGAGAAAAGACGATTGTCGGAAATTTGTACCTTCCCGCTTCCCGGTTAATAATCAACAGGCAGCATATATCCGGCCGAACTTCTTCAAATAAGGAAATGCACGATGACGTTATTAAAGCCCCTGGCTGTTTTCTGTTTATCACTTTCTCTGGTGTCGACATTCGCCCATGCCGAAGCTGTCGCGCAAGTCAAAACCCAACCCGGTTATTACCGTATCATGGTCGGGCAATATGAAATTACTGCCTTGTCTGATGGCACCAACACCATGCCAATGGACAAGCTACTCACCCGCACCCCACGGGAGAAAATTGTCAGCCTGCTGGACGCCAGTTACCTGAAGCCACAGGTGGAAACCTCCATCAATGCCTTTCTCATCAACACCGGCAAGAACCTGATTCTGGTCGACAGTGGCACCGGGGCTTTGGGCGGTAAAACCACCGGTAAAACCCTGACCAACCTGAAAGCCGCAGGTTATAAACCGGAGCAGGTCGATACCGTGCTGGTCACCCACCTGCACGCCGATCACTTCGGCGGGCTGGTTAGCGACGGCAAGCTGGTTTACCCCAATGCCGTCATTTATGTGAATCAGAAAGACACAGATTTCTGGTTGAGTCAGGATAATCTGAAAAAAGCGCCCAAAGATAAAAAAGCCGGATTTGAACGTGTGCAGGAAGTGTTCCGCCATATCCGCGAGGCAGGCAAACTCAGAACATTTACCGATCACCAGTCGCTGCCAGCCAATATCATTGCCGTACCGACACCGGGTCACACCCCCGGCCATACGGCATTTTTGGTCAACAGCGACGGGCAGAAAATCCTGCTGTGGGGAGATATCATCCATGCTGAAGCGGTGCAAATGCCACTACCGGATACCGCTATCGCCTTTGACTCCGATAGCGATCAGGCGGTTCGTACCCGCGATGCGTTACTGAAAGAGACGGTAAAACAAGGCTATTGGGTGGCTGGCGCGCACCTGCCATTCCCCGGTATTGGTCATGTAGCGGTACAGCATGACGCCAGCGGTAAAACCAACGGTTATCGCTGGTTACCGGTGAATTACAGCCTGTCGGGATTGTGAGTCATATAAGCCCTGTTGTGCTGTTATTGGAGAATTTATGTCAGAACAGTGAATGATTTCGTGCGGGATAAACGATGTCATATATTTACCGCGTCATCGCACGCACGACAATGAGAGGCTCAAACGCCGCCTCTCCTTGACCACTGGCTGGTGGCTAAACTGTGCCGCTGCGCGGTCCCTTCGGCGTTAGCCTTCGCTGTTCGGACCGCCCGTGACGTGTTCCCAACACGGCACGGGCTTGCGCGGCTTCCCTGCCGCGCATCCGGCGAAGTCCCACACCTCAGCACAGTTTTTGACGCTGTAAAAACCCATAACCAATAACCAGAAGGATTTATAAACAATCTGGTGGGCTTCCCATTCTTCCTCTCATCTCCTGCCGTTTTACAGATAAACGCGCAAGTACTCTGACAGACACAAAATCGCCATCGCCTGACCATAGGGCATGGAGGTCAGCGGAATCTGGCGATAGTAATCCAGATCTTTCCCCATCGCCGTCCCGAAAGAGACGTTGAGCAACTCGCCACTCTCACTGATATTTGCCAGTACGCCGCGCATCGCCTTTTCCGCCACCTCGGCGTAGCGACGGTCGATGTAGCGTTTGCGTACCGCTTTCAAGATGCCATAGGCAAACCCGGCGGTCGCCGAGCTTTCCAGATAGGAATTAGGGTCATCGAGCAAGGTATGCCACAGACCGCTGTCATCCTGATACTTCGCCAGAGCATCGACCTGGCTCTCCAGCACCTGAATCAGAAAACGGCGGGTGGCGTTACCTTCCGGCAAATCCAGCAGCTCGATAAACTCCGGAATAACGATGGTCAGCCAACTGTTGCCGCGAGCCCAACGCGCCTGGGCAAAACTGTGGTTGCCGTCAAAAGTCCAACCGTGGAACCACAAGCCGCTTTGACGATCCATCAGGTACTGCACATGCAGCAGGAACTGGTAAGTCGCTTCCTCCACAAATTCAGGACGATTAAGCAACTTGCCGATCTTCGCCAGCGGCAACACGCTCATCATCAGGGTATCGTCCCACAGTTGATCGGTGTTTTCGCTGTTATAGACAATATGCTGCAACCCGTCCTTGTGGGTACGCGGCATGTCGTACATCACCCATTCTGCCCAGCGTTCAAGATACGGCACCCAACGACTGTCGCCGGTTTCTTCATAGCGGTAGGCCAGCGTCAAAAACGGGCATACCGTGTTGACGTTTTTGGTCGGCGTCCCCTCTTCCAGTCGAGCAGTAAACCAGTCATCGATGATAGCGCGCATCTGCTCATCGCCGGTCTGGCGATAATACTGGTAGATGCCATACAGCCCGATGCCGTGCGTCCATTCCCAACCTGCCCACCCTTTGGTGTCGATGACCCGGCCGTCATCCAGACGCAGCAGGAATTCGCCGGTTTTATCTTCAATATTGACAAGGTTGTCGGTCACCCGGCAAATCAATGCCTTTAACTCGTCCCGTGAGATAACGTATTCGGGCTGGCGCAACAGCGCACTATGCTTTACAGGAAAAATGGTCATAACAGATATCCAGTTCCAGTTTTATTACCCATCAATCGATGGCTTAACAGTCAATGGCGTCGCGCCAATAGCACGTCAGTTTAACGACAGACTCAATGGACGCCGTGGTGAGGCGTTCCGCGGGCTATCGGCCGGGCCGGCGCTTTATGGCGGTTGAGATAACCAATGTTGTTGTTCCCCCATAGCGACTCATAAGGCATACCCGCCAGCATCTCCACCGTCTCACGCGCTTCAGGCGTAATCTTTTCCGGTACGATACGGCCTGCTTCGCGCATTTTCGCCGTTTCCTGCCGCAACACTTCATGGGTTTGCAGATTCAGTTTAAAGCGCAGGGACACCAGAAAACCCAATGCCAGTACAGCGACAGTCCCAAAGCACAGCACCGTCAGAATGGTGTGGCTGACGCCCGGTGCCTGCACGCTCTGACCAGAAACAAAACCGGATAACTGTAAAACGATCCCCACCAGCATCACCGCACCCGCCTGAGAGGCTTTACGGGTCAAGGTCATAATCCCGGCGAAGATCCCTTCACGACGTTGTGCGGTGATCACCTCGTCCACATCCGCAATGTAGGTATAGGTATTCCACGGGACATAGTTGATACCGCCACGACCCACACCGGCCAGGCCAGATACCAGCAACAACAGCGAAAACGCCGAATGCATCCCGCTGTAATAGAGGAAGCCATACGAGAGTGCGCTTACACCAAACAGGCATACCACCATGCGGTAAGATGGTGCAGGACCAAATTTGATGCACAATGGGATCATCGCGATCACCGAGATAAATTGCAGGATAGCCATCGTCCCCATCAGGTTTGACGCCACCGTCGGGCTTTGCATCAACACGAACACCACGTAATACGTGAACACCGCATTAAATACGTCCTGCGCAATGTAACCGCCCAGATACATCCCCAAATGCTGGCGGAAGATGCGAATGCGCAGCGTCGACAGCAGTTCAATATTGAGGCGCTTGAGGCTCTGCCCGAGTGTCAGTGACTGACGTTCTTTTTCCGCCCGTAACGAGGCTTCAGACATCTGGTCGCGCGGCCGCTCCCAGGTAAACAGATACACCAATGTCAGTACACACGCGCAAATGACTGAGAACACCAGACTGGCGTAGAAAAAAGACACCGCGTTATCTTTGCCGAAATGCCCCAGCAGAATGCCCGGCAAAAACGCCGCCAGAATGGCTGACAACTGTGCCAGCGCGATACGCGCGCCGGAAAACTTAGTTTTTTGTTTGAAGTCATCCGTCATTTCCGGCACCAGCGTTTCATACGGCACTAGTACCATGGTGTAGATCACGTCAAACAGCAGGTAGGTTAGCAGGTAATACCAGTAATCCATGTGGCCGACCCACATCAGGCTGTAGCTGAAGACACAAGGAATACCAAGCAAAATAAAGAATTTGCGACGCCCGAAGCGCTTACCCAACCAGGTCGAACCGAAGTTATCGGTCAGGAAACCCATTAATGGGCTGACGACGGCATCCAGCACCCTGGCCATAGCAAAAATAAAGGTCGCCTCAATCGGTGTCAGGCCGCAAAACGTGGTGTAAAAATAGAGCAACCAGCCAGCGGTGAGCGCCGTGGTGCCGGCCCCGAGAAAATCGCCGGAACCGTAGGCCAGATAATTCGCCAGCCCAATCTTACGTGTTTTCATCGCCATCCTTCCTCATTGATTGTATTTATGAAGGTGTTGCAGCGGCCCTAAAAAACATCGCTGCCGCCGTAGCGTTAAAGTAACGAGGTGGCAAGGCAAAAACCTTTGCACGTTTGCCACCCCCTCATTGCTATTGGCATCCGCGGGAAGAACCAACCGATCGGCTTCAAACTTCTTATCGAAATAGGATTTTGAATCAGAAGAACCTGTAGTTTGAAATCACTCTACCGGGTCGTGAGGCAGGCCGCATGCGGCGAAGAAGAGATTTGGGATCGGGTTCATTGTTTGTTAGCGCAAGGTTCAGGACTCCCAAAATAGTCAGGAAGCGCGCTCATACATCAACGACATCCACCACCCTCCTTGCAGGTCAAAAGATGCGATAACACCATCGCCTGCACAGGTCATGATGCCGTTGGCGGCGGACCGTGAGCAGCAGGCAAAAAAAATCCGGAAGCGAAAACGCTTCCGGATAGCAGAGGTGATTTCCGGCGAGTCAACCCGCCGGAGAGCAGGCGATTACGCCTGACCTTTCACTTCTTTCAGACCGTTGAACGGTGCGGAATCACCCAGCGCTTCTTCGATACGAATCAGCTGGTTGTATTTAGCAACACGGTCAGAACGGCTCATAGAACCAGTTTTGATCTGGCCAGCCGCAGTACCTACCGCCAGGTCAGCGATGGTAGCGTCTTCAGTTTCGCCAGAACGGTGAGAAATAACGGCGGTGTAGCCTGCGTCTTTCGCCATCTTGATAGCAGCCAGCGTTTCAGTCAGAGAACCGATCTGGTTGAATTTGATCAGGATGGAGTTGGCGATGCCTTTCTCAATACCTTCTTTCAGGATCTTGGTGTTGGTGACGAACAGGTCGTCGCCCACCAGCTGGATTTTGTCGCCCAGCACTTTGGTCTGGTAAGCAAAACCGTCCCAGTCAGATTCGTCCAGACCGTCTTCGATAGAAACGATCGGGTACTGTTTGGTCAGGTCTTCCAGGAAGTGAGTGAATTCTTCAGAAGTGAACGCTTTGTTGCCTTCGCCAGCCAGAACGTATTTACCGTCTTTGTAGAATTCAGATGCTGCACAGTCCATCGCCAGGGTGATGTCTTTGCCCAGCACGTAACCGGCTGCTTTTACCGCTTCAGCGATAACGGCCAGCGCTTCCGCGTTGGAGCCCAGGTTCGGCGCATAGCCACCTTCGTCACCCACAGCGGTGTTCATGCCTTTGGACTTCAGTACTTTCGCCAGGTTGTGGAACACTTCAGAACCCATACGGATGGCTTCTTTAACAGTTTTCGCGCCAACTGGCTGAATCATGAATTCCTGGATGTCGACGTTGTTGTCGGCGTGCTCACCACCGTTGATGATGTTCATCATCGGCAACGGCATGGAGTATTTGCCCGGGGTGCCGTTCAGTTCAGCGATGTGAGCATACAGCGGCAAACCTTTAGACGCGGCAGCGGCTTTGGCGTTAGCCAGAGAAACAGCCAGAATGGCGTTAGCGCCGAAGTTGGATTTATTCTCGGTACCGTCCAGATCGATCATGATCTTGTCGATAGCAGCCTGATCCTTAGCGTCTTTGCCCAGAACAGCCTGTGCAATCGGACCATTTACCGCAGCAACGGCTTTAGTAACGCCTTTGCCCAGGAAACGGGATTTGTCGCCGTCACGCAGTTCCAGCGCTTCGCGGGAACCAGTAGAAGCGCCTGACGGTGCAGCAGCCAGACCAACGAAACCACCTTCCAGGTGTACTTCCGCTTCAACAGTCGGGTTTCCGCGTGAGTCGATGATTTCACGGCCAATGACTTTAACGATTTTGGACATCAGATTTTCCTCAGTACAAGTTAAACTAAAACCTCAGACGGCAACGCGCGATCGGAAGACCGCGCGTTGCTGCAAAACTCATTTCACCGGTAAAACCTTACTTCACCTGACGCTTCTGGTACGCCCCGGCGGCTTTAACAAAGCCGGCGAACAGCGGGTGCCCGTCACGCGGCGTGGAGGTGAATTCCGGATGGAACTGACACGCCACGAACCACGGATGATCAGGAATTTCGACAATCTCAACCAGCTTGCGGTCAGCGGAGACACCAGCAACACGCAATCCCGCCGCCTCAATCTGTTTTAACAACATATTGTTGACTTCGTAACGGTGGCGATGACGTTCAATAATCGTCGGCTCACCGTACATCTGACGCACCAGGCTGCCTTCTGTCAGATGACACTGCTGCCCGCCAACACGCATGGTGCCGCCAAGGTCGCCATCTTCAGTGCGCACTTCAAGATTACCATCCGCATCACGCCATTCGGTAATCAGCGCCACCACCGGGTACTTACAGTCTGGCACAAACTCGGTGGAGTTGGCGCCGTCCATACCCGCGACATGGCGAGCGAACTCTATCAGCGCCACCTGCATGCCCAGACAGATGCCGAGGTAAGGGATGTTGTTCTCACGGGCATAACGCGCCGCCATGATTTTCCCTTCCACCCCACGGTAACCAAACCCGCCTGGCACCAGTATCGCATCCAAACCTTTCAGCACATCGACACCGCGGGTTTCTACATCCTGCGAATCGATGAACTTGATATTCACCGTCAGACGGTTTTTCAAACCGCCATGCTTCAGCGCTTCAACAACGGACTTATACGCATCCGGCAGTTCTACATACTTGCCGACCATACCGATGGTCACTTCACCGACCGGATTGGCTTCTTCGTAAATCACCTGCTCCCATTCTGACAGGTTTGCTTCCGGACAGTTCAAGCTGAATCGTTTACAAATATAATCGTCCAGACCCTGAGATTTCAATAGCGATGGAATTTTATAAATGGAATCAATGTCCTTCAGCGAGATAACCGCTTTCTCCGGCACGTTACAGAACAGCGCAATTTTTGCGCGCTCGTTAGCCGGTACAGTGCGGTCAGAACGGCAAATCAACACGTCAGGCTGGATACCGATGGACAGCAATTCTTTCACTGAATGCTGAGTCGGCTTGGTTTTCACCTCACCAGCCGCTGCCATGTACGGCACCAGCGTCAGGTGCATAAACAGGGTGTGCTCGCGCCCCACTTCCACCGCCATCTGCCGAATCGCTTCAAGAAACGGCAGAGACTCGATATCGCCAACCGTACCGCCGATTTCTACCAGCACCACATCATGGCCTTCGCCGCCTTCGATAATACGTTCTTTAATGGCGTTGGTGATGTGCGGAATGACCTGAATGGTCGCCCCCAGATAATCACCCCGACGCTCCTTACGCAGAACGTCAGAATAAATGCGTCCGGTGGTGAAGTTATTGCGGCGCGTCATCTTTGTACGAATAAAACGCTCGTAGTGACCCAAGTCGAGATCGGTTTCAGCGCCATCTTCGGTGACAAACACTTCGCCGTGCTGCGTCGGGCTCATCGTGCCCGGATCCACATTGATATACGGGTCCAGTTTCATGATGGTCACGTTGAGGCCACGGGCTTCGAGAATAGCCGCGAGGGAGGCTGCGGCAATGCCTTTACCCAGAGAGGATACGACCCCGCCGGTCACAAAAATATAATTAGTTGTCATGCTGAACCTGAAAGTTTAGGTTTAAGGACGATGGAAAGACCAGGACGGGAAAGTAGTATACCCGAACCTGGGAGACGCCACAAATGATCGTTTTACCCTTTGTGACGTTGACAGGCTCCGGCTGGTAAGGTATTTCCCAAGCAGGCGGTAGACAATATTCGGGTTTACAATCAGCCGGATAGCAAGAAAAAGCGTATAAAATACGGCTTTTACTCAGAAAATGAATTCAATCGTTTTTTTCTGATGCTTTCACCTGTTGCCAGGCGATTTCCATTTCGTCTAACGTCGCGTCAGACAAGGTTTTGCCCTGGGCAGCAATCCGTTGCTCGACCTGCTGGAAACGGCGGGTGAACTTGCGATTAGCCTGCTGCAACGCCGTTTCCGCTTTATGACCAAGATGGCGGGACAAATTGACCGCCGCAAACAGCATGTCGCCTATCTCCTCACCCAGTTTTTCCGGGTCGATCACCGCCTGCTGTGCCTCAGCCATCACCTCATCGATCTCTTCATAGAGCTTATCGACCACTGGCCCCAACGTCGTCCAGTCGAAACCGACGGCGGCACAGCGCTGTTGGATTTTATGCGCCTGCATCAGCGCGGGCAGCGCCTGGGGAATATCGTCGAGTTGCGAATGGCGATCTTTTTCCGCCCGCTCTTGCGCTTTGGTCTGCTCCCAGTTAGCCAGCACCGCTTCACTGCTCGACAGGGTAGCGTCACCAAAAATATGTGGATGACGACGCTCCAGCTTGTCGCTGATGGCATCACACACATCTGAGAAATCAAACAACCCTTGCTCTTGCGCCATGTGTGCGTAAAACACCACCTGAAACAGCAGGTCGCCCAGTTCACTGCGCAGGTCGTCAAAATCCTTACGGCTGATGGCATCAAGCACTTCGTAGGTTTCTTCCAGCGTATACGGGGCGATGGTGTCGAATGTTTGTTCGCGATCCCAGGGGCAACCGTTTTCCGGGTCCCGCAGTTGCTGCATGATGCGCAGTAAGCGTTCGATGGCAGATGAATTCATGATAATCCTGATAATAAAATGGCAAAGGCGGGACCGGCCCGCCTTACGGTATTAAAACAGTATCAATTGCCCTGTAAACGACGGGCGTCAATCACATCCGGCAGTTGATTGAGCTTAGCCAGTACCCGGCCCAGCACCTGCAGATTGTAGATTTCGATATCCATGTCGATAGTCGCGAGTTGCTGTTTCACGTCGCTGCGGCTGGATACCCCCAACACGTTGACCTTTTCGTTGGCCAGAATGGTGGTGATATCACGCAACAAGCCGCTGCGGTCGTTGGCGGTTACCCTGACGACCAGCGAGTACCCGCTGGAGTAGCTTTCCCCCCACACCGCTTCGACAATACGTTCCGGCGCATGGCTGCGCAGGTCATCGAGCTGTTCGCAATCGGCACGGTGAATAGAAATGCCGCGCCCGCGGGTGATGAAACCGATGATGTCATCTCCCGGAATCGGCTGACAGCAACGCGCAATGTGGTGCATCAGGTTGCCAACCCCTTCTACCACCACCCGGCCATTGTCCTTGGTGCTGACACGCTGAGCCGGTTGCTGGGATTTCTGCGTCAACTGGCGTAGCGCTTCGCGATCCTGCTCTTCCGCACTCGGCTGGTTCACCTTCGATTGCAGGAAGTTCACCAGCTGATTCAGGCGGATATCGCCACCGCCGATGCCAGCCAGCAATTCATCCATCGAATTGATGTTGTAACGCGGCAACAGCAGTTTTTCGGCCATCTTCAGGCTCACACCGAGATGCGCCAGTTCATCATCCAGGATCTGTTTACCCGCGAGAATATTCTTGTCCCTGTCCTGCTTGCGGAACCAGTTGTGGATTTTGGAGCGCCCGCGGCTGGTGGTGATATACCCCAGATTGGGGTTCAGCCAGTCACGGCTTGGGTTCGGTTGCTTCTGGGTAATGACCTCGATTTGGTCCCCCATTTGCAACTGATAGGTGAACGGCACGATACGCCCGCCCACTTTGGCACCGATGCAGCGGTGACCGATATCGCTGTGGATGTGATAGGCAAAATCCAGCGGTGTGGAACCGGCGGGTAAATCCACCACATCACCTTTGGGCGTAAACACGTACACGCGGTCGTCGAACACCTGACTGCGTACCTCGTCGAGCATTTCGTCCGAGTCGGCCATTTCTTCCTGCCAGGCCAGCAGTTTACGCAGCCAGGCGATACGCCCTTCATAGCCAGAGCGCCCACTGGTGGTGGCACCTTCTTTGTATTTCCAGTGCGCAGCAACCCCCAGCTCGGCATCTTCGTGCATCTGCCGGGTCCGAATCTGAATTTCCAACGTTTTACCGCCCGGCCCTAACACCACGGTGTGGATCGACTGATAACCGTTAGGTTTAGGGTTGGCGACGTAGTCGTCGAATTCATCCGGCAGGTGGCGATAATGGGTATGCACAATCCCGAGCGCGGCGTAGCAATCCTGCAACCGCTCGACCACGATACGCACCGCCCGCACGTCAAACAGCTCATCAAACGACAGCGATTTTTTCTGCATCTTGCGCCAGATGCTGTAGATATGCTTGGGACGGCCGTAAACCTCGGCTTTAAGCCCTTCGGTTGCCATCGAGGCGCGCAGGTTTTTAACGAAGTCGTCAATGTACTGCTCACGGTCGATACGCCGTTCATGCAGCAATTTAGCGATGCGCTTGTACTCATCCGGGTGCAGATAGCGGAAGCAGAAATCCTCAAGCTCCCACTTGAGCTGCCCGATGCCCAGCCGGTTCGCCAGCGGCGCATAGATATTGGTACACTCTTTGGCCGCCAGTACGCGTTCTTCTTCTGGTGCGTCTTTCACTTCACGCAGGTGGGCGATACGCTCAGCGAGCTTTATCACCACGCAGCGGAAATCTTCCACCATCGCCAGCAGCATGCGGCGGATATTGTCCACCTGTTCAGATGCCATCGAATCGTGCTGGGTGGCTTTAAGCTGGCGAATCGCATCCATATCGCGCACGCCATGCACCAGATTGACGATATTCTTGCCGAAGGTTTCCCTCAGCGTGTCTTCTTCCACCACGTTAGCGTCGGCCAACGGGAACAGCATCGCCGCGCGCATGCTGTCGTTATCCATACTCAGGGTGGAGAGGATTTCCACCATTTCGATGCCGCGCCACAACAGCAACATCGCATCCGGGTGGTCTTGCGTTTTTTCTTCGCAGTAACGCCAGGTCTCGGCGAGACGTTCGCACGATGTTTTACTGGCGATACCCAGGGAGGCAATCCACGCGTCCGGCACGAACTTGCCTTCGGTATTCAAATGCGCACTTCTTACCGCAACCATAATTTCTCCCTACTTTACCGAACCTTCGGAACCAAGCAAAAACAGTGCCATTGACTCAAGATGTCCGGTATGTGGAAACATATCCAACATGGTCAACCGGGCCAAACGATAACCGGCTGCCATCAGTACCTTGCTATCTCTCGCCAGCGTGGTGGGGTTACAGGATATATACACCACCCGCCGGGGAGCCAGTTTCACAATCTGCGGCATCACACCCGGCGCACCGGCGCGAGCCGGATCAAGCAATACTTTATCAAACCCCATTGACGCCCACGGTTGTCGGGTAACGTCTTCTTCCAGATTATGATGATAAAATGTGACTTGGGTCAGCCCATTACGCTGGGCATTTTCCTGACCTTTCTCTACCAGCGCCGCGACACCCTCAACACCGACCACCCGACCGGCGTGCTGCGCCATCGGTAACGTGAAATTGCCCATGCCGCAAAACAGGTCGAGCACGCGGTCCTGCGGTTGCAGTTCCAGCCACGTTAACGCCTGCGCCACCATACGTTGGTTAATATCATCATTCACCTGAATAAAATCACGCGGACTGAACGCCAGCGATAACCCGGCGATACGATAAGACGGCATGTCGCCGTGCAGACACTCCAGCGTGTCCGCTTGCGGCGCAGCAAACAGCGACGCACCGCAAGCCTGCGCAAACGCTGTCAACGCGTGCCGGTCAGCGTCACACAACGGCTCCAGATGACGCAAAACGACCAGCGGCCCTTGCTCCGCCAAGACCAGCTCCACATGCCCGAGCCGCCGCTGTGCTCGCAATTGGCCCAGACAGTCGCGTAACGGCACCAGTAAGGCTTCCAGCGCCGGATGCAAAATCGGACAGGCGCGGATATCCACCAGGTCGTGCGACCCCGCCTGCCGATAGCCCATCTGCAACTGGCGTGTTTTCGCCTGATAGTATAATGCAAGGCGTGCGCGGCGGCGGTAGCCATAGGCCGCTGCACCGATAACCTCCGGCTCCGGCACGGTGTCACCGGTTTCCCGTTGCATCAGGTGTTTCAGTGCGGCCGATTTACTGCGATGCTGTAATGGCTGGCTGGCATGCTGCTGCTGGCAACCGCCGCACACGGAAAAATGTGGGCAACGCGGCGTCACGCGATCTTCGCTGGTGGTCAGCAAGCGTCGTAATTTAGCGTGGGCAAACTGGCGTTTATCTTGCGTTATCTGCACCTCAGCTTGCTCTCCCGGTAAGACGCCGGGAATGAACACCGTTTTTCCCTGATGACGGGCGACTCCCTGTCCGAATGGATCGAGATCATCCACCGTCACGGTAAGGGTTTGCCGGGTCGTCACGCGCCGGTTTGGAGAGTAGAATTGCGCCATAAGTGTGCTGTCATTGATTTAATGGAATAGTCGACCTTAATTGTCCCACATTGGAACCCCATGACCAAATACAGTCTGCGCGCACGAATGATGATACTGATTCTGGCCCCAACCATGCTGATCGGGCTGTTGCTCAGTAGCTTTTTCGTCATCCACCGTTATAACCAGTTGCAGGAACAGTTGGCCGACGCGGGTGCCAGCATCATTAAACCGTTGGCCGCCAACAGCGCCTATGCGTTGACCCAACGACAGCCTGAATCGCTACGACAATTGGTCAACATGCTGCACCGCCATCACTCCGGCATTGTGCGCGCCATCAGCGTATTTGACGCCCGTAACCAGTTAATCGTCACCAGTAATCCGAACAACCCACACGCATTGATGTTGCAGGTGCCGTCAGGCAGCCCAATACCGACCACGCTGCAATTACAAGACGAAGGCGAAAGTCTGGTGTTGCAGATGCCTATCGAAAACGAAGGCCCGCTTGCCGCCAATACGCTGGTCAGTCGACAAACGCCCATGGGGTATGTGGCGGTCGAACTGGATTTAAACACGATACGGTTACAGCAATACCGTGAGATGTTCATGGCCGCAATGTTGTTGCTGTTCTGCATGGGGGTGGCCATGTTGCTGGCCTATCGCCTGATGCGCGACGTGACAGCGCCCATTCGCAACATGGTGGAAACCGTAGACCGTATCCGTCGCGGCCAGTTGGACAGCCGGGTAGAAGGCCACATGCTGGGCGAACTGGACATGCTGAAAAACGGCATCAACTCGATGGCGATGTCACTGACCGCCTACCATGAGGAAATGCAGCAAAACATCGACCAGGCGACGTATGACCTGCGCGAAACGCTGGAACAGATGGAGATTCAAAACGTCGAGTTGGATTTGGCCAAAAAGCGGGCACAGGAAGCCGCGCGCATCAAATCCGAATTTCTGGCTAACATGTCTCACGAGCTGCGCACACCGCTCAACGGTGTTATCGGTTTTACCCGGCAGACGCTGAAAACCCAGCTTACGACCACCCAGAAGGACTATCTGCAAACCATTGAGCGTTCTGCTAACAATCTGCTCAACATCATCAACGACGTATTGGATTTCTCCAAGCTGGAAGCCGGAAAACTGGTGCTGGAGAACATCCCGTTTTCGCTGCACAACACACTCGATGAAGTGATCATGCTATTGGCGCACACCGCCCATGAGAAAGGTCTGGAACTGACACTTAACATTCAGCATGATGTGCCGGAACAGTTTGTCGGCGATCCGCTGCGTTTGCAGCAAATCATTACCAATTTGCTAGGTAATGCCATCAAGTTTACCGAACAGGGCAACATCGATATCCGCATCGAGAAACGCAAACAGGAAAACCTGCAGGTATTACTGGAAATCCAGATTAAAGATACCGGCATCGGTATCGCCGAAGCGCAGCAGACCCAGTTATTTCAGGCGTTTCGTCAGGCAGACACCAGCATTTCACGCCAGCACGGCGGCACCGGTTTGGGGCTGGTGATCACCCAGCGACTGGTTCGAGAGATGGGTGGCGATATCAGCTTCCACAGTAAGCTCAATCAGGGCACCACCTTCTGGTGCACCGTCAACCTACAGTTGAATCCACACATGCTGGAACCGGATTATCACTTTGCGCCGTTGCAGGGTAAACATCTGGCCTACGTGGAAACCAACCCGGCGGCGGCGCAGGCAACGCTGGACATTCTGGTGCATACGCCACTTACCGTTAGCTACAGCCCTACGCCTGAGCAATTGCCGGAGCGCACCTTCGATATCCTGCTGATAGGCGTACCGATCTATTATCGCAATACACTGCTGGATTTTACGCCGCAAATTCGCGATTTCTGCCGTCTGGCCTCCCGTGTCATTCTGGCGCTGCCCAGCCTGGCGGAAATAGAAGCCGAGCAACTGAAAGCGTTCGGCATTCATGCCAGTTTGAGCAAGCCTATCACCGCACCACGGCTCTTATCGCTGCTGCAAGACACCAACCTGTTTAGCCAGGATCAGCACGAAGAGGTGCAGGCCCTGCCGCCGCCTGCCACATCGTTCCAGCGTTTACCACTCAGCGTGATGGCGGTCGATGACAACCCCGCCAACCTGAAGTTGATTGGTGCATTGCTGGAAGAACAGGTAGAAAACATCATTTTGTGTGAAAGCGGCGCGGATGCGATCGCCCGCGCCCAGGAAAACCGCCTCGATATCATCCTGATGGACATTCAGATGCCAGGTATGGATGGGTTACAGGCCAGCGAACACATCCGGCGGTTGCCGCAACACGCACACACCCCAATTGTAGCGGTCACGGCACATACCATGAGTGGAGAGCGTGAAGTGCTATTGCAGGCCGGTATGGATGATTACCTGTCCAAACCGATTGATGAACAGATGCTGCGCCAGACACTGCTACACCATACCAACAAGCCCGAGCCTGAATTGACCGTGTTGCCATCAACAATAACCACACCATCGCCGTTGTCACTGGACTGGGACCTGGCATTACGGCAGGCCGCCAGCAAACCGGATCTGGCACGCGACCTGCTGGCGATGTTACTCGACTTTCTCCCCGAAGTACGTGAGCAGATAAACGCGGTGCTGGATGGCAACGCGCCGGATAATCTCGTCGATATCATTCATAAACTGCACGGCAGTTGCAGTTATAGCGGTGTGCCGCGGCTCAAACAGATTTGCCACTACCTTGAACAGTCGCTACGCAAAGGCCTGCCCGTTGATGAACTGGAGCCGGAATGGCTGGAATTACTGGATGAAATGACCAATGTGGAAAAGGCCGCACGGAAACGGCTTGAGATCTCTGCCTGAATTATTCACCGGGAAGCGTCATCAGGCTCAACAGCCGGGCTTCCCATCAGGCAGGCGTCGCAGACAAAGGCAGCGCCTGCCGGTTGATGAGCCGTCCTACTGACGGCCCGAGATGAGTCAGTGGCTCAGGCTATCGTCTGTGCCAGTTTGATGGTGGCGGCGATATTGCGCGCCGTCATACGCACATTGTTGGCGGCATTATCCAACGCCTCCTCCAGCGAGCAAATGGTGTACAGCACGCTGAATACGGCATCAAGACCATGATCGTGTACCACACCCACATCGGCCGTCAGGCTACCGGCAATGCCGATCACCGGTTTATGGTAGCGCTTGGCGACAGACGCCACGCCAATCGGCACTTTTCCGTGAATGGTCTGGCTGTCGATGCGGCCTTCACCGGTGATCACCAGCGATGCATCTTTGACCAGCTCATCCAGCCCCAGTGCCTCAGTCACAATCTCAATGCCCCGGCGCAACTCCGCGCCACAGAACGCCAGTAACGCCGCGCCCATGCCACCGGCAGCACCGGCACCCGGCACCTGCTCGACATCGATATCCAGGTCATGACGGATAACGCCAGCATAGTGCTGCAATGCCTGATCCAGCTGTTCTACCATCGCTTCGCTGGCGCCTTTTTGCGGCCCGAACACCGCTGAAGCCCCTTGCTTGCCGGTCAGTGGATTGGTGACATCACACGCGACTTCGAAACGACACTGCTGAATACGCGGGTCAAGCGAACGGGTATCAATGTACGCCAGCCGGGCCAGTTCCGCGCCGCCAAAGCCGATCGGCTGCTTCGCGTCATCGAGCAACTGCGCGCCCAACGCCTGCACCATCCCCGCGCCGCCATCGTTGGTGGCACTGCCGCCGATACCAATAATGCAGTGACGCACACCGTGGTCCAGCGCGCTGCGAATCAACTCGCCGGTGCCATAGCTGGTGGTCAGCAGCGGATTGCGCAGATGCGGCGGTACCCGCTCCAGCCCACTGGCGGCCGCCATCTCGATGAACGCCGTTTTTTCATCCCCTGACAGCCCAAAAAAGGCTTCGATATCATCGCCCAGCGGACCAGTGACGTTCACTCTGATGATTTTACCGCGGGTTGCCGCCACCATGGCCTCCACGGTTCCCTCTCCCCCATCGGCGACCGGCAGTTTCACATAGCTGGCGTCGGGGAACACTTCCCGAAAACCGGCCTCAATCTGCGTCGCCACTTCCTGGGCGGATAAGCTCTCTTTGTAAGAATCCGGTGCGATAACTATTTTCATAAACGACTCGCGTCATCAACTACCCGCGCTGCAGAACCGGCGCTAATCAAAATGTTCCGTCAACCAGGCGGCGTGCGTGATACCGACGCCGCCTTGTCAACTACCGAGTGACTTCCACTTTCGCCAGCTTCTCATAATAACGAGCCAGCGCACTGTGATCGGCACCGCCCAGATCATCGGCTTTCAGTGCCTGCATCATTTCCATCACGGCAGCAGTCAGCGGCAGTTGCGCCCCAACGCCATGAGAGGTATCCAGCGCGTTCGCCAAATCTTTGATATGCAGATCGATGCGGAAACCGGGTTTGAAGTTGCGGTCCATGACCATGGGCGCTTTGGCATCCAGCACAGTACTGCCCGCCAGACCACCACGAATCGCCTGATACACCAGGTCTGGATTGACACCCGCTTTGGTTGCCAGCACCAGTGCTTCTGACATGGCGGCGATATTCAGCGCCACAATGACCTGATTCGCCAGCTTGGTGACGTTACCGGCACCGATATCACCGGTATGCACCACTGAACCGGCCATCGCCTTCATCACGTCGTAGCAGCGCTCAAACACCGCTTTATCGCCGCCCACCATGACCGACAGCGTACCGTCGATCGCTTTCGGCTCACCGCCGCTGACCGGTGCATCCAGCATCTCGACGCCTTTTTCCGCCAGCGCTACGGCAATTTCACGGCTGGCCAACGGTGCGATAGAACTCATGTCGATAACGATAGCGCCTTTGCGTGCGCCTTCGATCACGCCGTTCTCACCCAGTACCACCTCCTTTACGTGAGGCGAGTTCGGCAGCATGGTAATGATGATATCGCTCTGCTCGGCGATGGCTTTCGGCGTTGCCGCCGCGCTAGCACCCGCTGCGGTCACTTCGGCAACGGCTTCACTATTTCTGTCCAGCACCACCAATGAATAACCCGCTTTAATCAGGTTTTTGCTCATCGGTTTGCCCATGATACCCAGTCCAATAAAACCAATTTTCATTGCGATAACCTCGTTGTCCATTCAGTGACATGGTCAGATATGTTGACGGCCGATGCGGCCCTGATTAATCCGAATTACTTTTTGAATTTGTCGCACAGTGCCTGTGTGGCGCCACGGAACACACCCAAGTCGCTGCCGACGGCAACAAAACGGGCACCCCATTCCAGATAACGACGCGCGTCTGCTTCCACCGGCGCGAGAATACCGCTCGGTTTGCCGTGGGCGGCCGCACGTTCAAAAATGTGGCGAATGACTTTCTGCACTTCCGGGTGATTCGGCTGACCCAGATACCCCAGTGCGGCCGACAGGTCGCCGGGGCCGACGAAGATACCGTCAACGCCATCGACGGCGGCAATCGCGTCCAGATTGTCCACCCCTTCCTGCGTTTCTATCTGCACCAGCACGGTAATGTTGTCGTTAATGGTGGCAAAGTAGTCCGGCTCAGTGCCGTAAGCATTGCTGCGATGGCCGACCGATACACCACGAATCCCTGCGGGCGGGTAACGGGTCGATGCGACGGCGCGAATGGCTTCTTCTTCGGTTTCCACAAAAGGAATCAGGAAGTTGTAGAAACCGATATCCAGCAACCGCTTGATAATCACCGGTTCATTACAGGGCGGACGCACCACCGGCGCGCTGTGGCTGCCTTTGAGCGCCATCAGTTGCGGAATAAAGGTGTTGATGTCGTTCGGCGCGTGCTCGCCGTCCAGTACCAGCCAGTCAAACCCTGCCAGCCCCAATACCTCGGTGGAAATCGGATTAGCCAGCGCACACCAGCAACCGATCAGGGTATTTCCCTGACGTAAATCCTGGCGAAATGGGTTAGGCAACAGTGGCGTCTTCATGTTTTGTCCTTACTCTTTACCGCGCCGCCCCGGATGACGCGGCGCTCTTCATTAACAACCTACGATAATTAACAAACCGCGATGGATTAACGGACCAGACAAGGACGTTTGTTATCGAACGTCCAGTTAGGGATCAGGTACTGCATGCCTACGGCGTCGTTACGTGCGCCTAATCCCATGTTTTTATACAGCTCATGTGCTTTCATGACCTGTTCCATATCCAGCTCGACACCCAGACCCGGTTTCTTCGGTACTTCCACCATACCGCCGACAATCTGCAACGGCTCTTTGGTCAGGCGCTGGTTGCCCTCCTGCCAAATCCAGTGCGTATCAATGGCGGTGATACGGCCCGGTGCTGCCGCTGCCACGTGGGTGAACATCGCCAGTGAAATATCAAAGTGGTTATTGGAGTGAGAGCCCCAGGTCAGGCCCCATTCATGGCACATCTGAGCGACGCGTACCGACCCTTGCATGGTCCAGAAATGCGGATCCGCCAACGGGATATCCACAGATTGCAGGGAAATGGTGTGCCCCATCTGCCGCCAGTCGGTGGCGATCATATTGGTGGCGGTAGGTAAACCGGTGGCGCGACGGAACTCTGCCATCACTTCACGACCGGAGAAGCCCTGCTCGGCACCGCAGGGGTCTTCCGCGTAAGCCAGCACACCGCGCAGTTGTTTGCCGAGGCGAATCGCCTCTTCCAGTGACCAGGCACCGTTCGGATCGAGCGTAATACGTGCCTGCGGGAATCGTTTGGCCAGCGCCGTCACCGCTTCAGCTTCTTCACTACCCGCCAGCACGCCGCCTTTGAGTTTGAAATCGTTGAAGCCGTATTTCTCGTACGCGGCTTCCGCCAGACGCACCACCGTTTCCGGCGTCAGCGCTTCTTCGTGACGCAGGCGATACCAGTCGCATTTGTCATTCGGCTGGCTCTGGTACGGCAGGTCGGTTTTGTTGCGATCGCCGATATAGAACAGGTAACCGAGCATTTCTACCGCGTCACGCTGCTGACCGTCGCCCAGCAACGCTGCCACCGGTACATTCAGGAACTGCCCCAGCAGGTCCAGCATGGCGGCTTCGATACCGGTGACGACATGAATGGTGGTACGCAGGTCGAAGGTTTGCAGGCCACGGCCGGAGGCATCGCGGTCGGCAAACTGGTTGCGTACCGCCGTCATCACGTTTTTGTATTCGCCTAACGTTTTACCCACCACCAGCGCCGCGGCGTCTTCCAGCGTCTGGCGGATCTTTTCGCCGCCCGGGATTTCCCCCACGCCGGTATGACCCGCGTTGTCGTTGATGATCACGATATTACGGGTGAAGTACGGCGCGTGCGCCCCGCTGAGGTTCAGCAACATGCTGTCGTGCCCGGCAACAGGGATCACCTGCATACTGGTAATAACCGGGGTAGAACTTTGCGACGTCATGGTAATTTCCTTCTGTTAAAACGTAGAATTCTTGGGTAACTCGCGTCCGAATACCGGGCGTTTGCGATCAAATTTCCAGCCGGGGATCAGGTACTGCATCGCCGCCGCGTCATTACGCGCGCCGCTCGGCAGTTTTTTATGCAGCTCATGGGCTTTCATGACCTGCGCCATATCCAGCTCAATGCCTAGCCCCGGCCGCTCCGGCACCTTGATTTTGCCGTTAATGATTTGCAGCGGCTCTTTGGTCAGGTGCTGGCCTTCCTGCCAGATCCAGTGGGTGTCAATAGCGGTCGGTTTGCCCGGCACCGCCGCCCCCACATGGGTAAACATCGCCAGCGAAATATCGAAGTGGTTATTGGAGTGACAACCCCAGGTCAGCCCCCACTCGTCACACAGTTGTGCAACCCGTACCGCACCGTGCATGGTCCAGAAGTGCGGGTCTGCCAGCGGGATATCGACCGCCTGCAACATCACTGCGTGGTTCATCTCACGCCAGTTGGTCGCAATCATGTTGGTCGCGACCGGCAGCCCGGTGGCGCGACGGAACTCCGCCATCACTTCACGGCCAGAGAAACCTTGCTCCGCGCCGCAGGGGTCTTCTGCGTAGGTCAGCACATCATTGAGGCCTTTGCACAAGCCTATCGCTTCATCGAGCAGCCAGGCGCCGTTCGGGTCTACCGTGATACGGGCATCGGGGAAGCGCTTTTTCAACGCCTTCACGGCGTCGATTTCCAGCTCGCCCGGCAACACGCCGCCTTTTAGTTTGAAGTCTTTGAAACCGTAACGATCGGCCGCCGCTTCCGCTAACCGCACCACCGATGCGCTGTCCATCGCCTTCTGATGGCGCAGGTGATACCACGGGTGTTTACCCTGTTCGCCTTCCAGATAGGGCAAATCGGTTTTAGTGCGATCGCCGATATAGAACAGGTAGCCCAGTACCGTGACTTCGTCGCGCTGCTTGCCCGGCCCCAGCAATTCGGCGACAGGCACATTCAGGTGCTGCCCCAGCAGGTCCAGCAGGGCGGCTTCCAGTGCGGCGACAGCGTTGACCCGCAATTCGAACGTCCAGGCGCCTTTGCCGAACGAGTCGAAATCCGAAGACTGGTTGCCTTTGTGAACCTGATGCACCAGGTGGTTCATACGCGCAACCTGCGATCCCACTACCTGTGACGTCATCGCCGTCAGCGTGTTGTAAATCACCTCGCCGCCGGGTGCTTCACCGACGCCGGTGTGACCGGCGTTGTCTTTGAGAATCACGATATTACGAGTGAAATAGGCCCCGTGAGCACCACCAATATTGAGTAACATGCTGTCATAGCCCGCGACGGGGATGACCGTCATTTCGGTAATAACAGGGGTATCTTGCGTACTGCTCATTTTCTCGTCCTTACCCGGCATCAGTGGGGTTTATAAGGTTTCAGTTCGATGCGTTTGATGTCCTGCACAATGAACAGGAAGCTCAGAATCGCCACCAGCGCATGGATACCGACGTAGATCAGGCCTCCGTTGAACGAGCCGGTACTGCCAACGATATAACCGATGGCAATCGGCGTGACGATGCCAGAGATATTGCCGAACATGTTGAACAGACCACCGCTCAGGCCGCTGATTTCCTTCGGCGCTGTATCCGCCATCACCGCCCAGCCCAGCGCGCCGATGCCTTTGCCGAAAAACGCCGCTGCCATCACCGCGATCACCACCCATTCCGTAGTGACGTAGTTACAAATCACCATCGACATAGAAAGCATCATACCCAGCACGATCGGCGTTTTACGGGCGAGGGTCAGCGATTGGGTGCGGCGCATCAGGTAATCGGAAATTACGCCGCCCAGCACGCCGCCGACAAACCCGCAAATGGCTGGGATCGATGCCACAAAACCGGCTTTCAGAATCGACATACCACGAGCCTGGACCAGATACACCGGGAACCAGGTAATGAAGAAGTAGGTCAGCGCATTGATGCAGTATTGACCAAGATAGACGCCCATCATCATGCGGGAAGTCAGTAATTGTTTAATCTGGTGCCACTTCTCACCGCGAGCGACGTCTTTTTTCGCGGCTGACGCATCCATGTTGACCAGTGCGCCACCGGCTTCGATGTACTCCAGTTCGGCTTTATTCACACCTGGGTGATCTTTCGGGTCATGAATCACTTTCAGCCACAGGAAACTGATAACCATACCCAAGCCGCCCATGAACCAGAACACGTGCGCCCAGCCCACTTCGTGCGTCAGCCAGCCCATGATGGGGGCGAAGATAACAGTGGCGAAATACTGCGCAGAGTTGAAGATGGCGACAGCGGTACCACGTTCTTGCGCCGGGAACCAGGCCGCCACAATACGGCTGTTACCGGGGAAAGACGGGGATTCACACAGCCCAACCATGAAGCGCAACATAAACAGGGAAATGACGATGGCCGAGCCGTGGAAGAGATCCACAAACCCTTGCAGCAGGGTAAACAGCGACCAGGTGAAAATACTCCAGAAGTAAACCCGCTTGGAACCAAAACGGTCCAGCAGCCAGCCGCCGGGGATTTGACCTATGACATAAGCCCAGGAGAACGCGGAGAAGATATAGCCCATGCCAACGGCATCAAGACCAATTTCTTTGGACATGGCGGAGCCTGCGATAGAAATCGTGGCTCGGTCGCCATAGTTGAATGACGTGACAATGAACAGCATCACGACAATCCAGTAACGGGCGTTGGTTTTCTTTTGTAGTACGCCTGCTGCTGTGCTGACGGTATTCATGATGAACTCCTACTTTCAGATAGCGGTTAGCTCATTCATTCCGAATAACAACACAATGTAGGGTTGAGTTACCAGAATGAAATCAAGAGTCGGTAATGGTTTGAAACCTGAGCAAAGGAAAAACAGAACAGCAAAAATAAACCACGGACCTCTTAGACTTCTGGAAACGATTATAACGGGCAGCGCCGGGCACCTCACTGGACAGGCGCACAACAATCACCACAATATCCAAAATGGATTATTGCAATCGCCCAACTCGTTGGGAGTCATTTCACGAAAACACCGTTTTTTGTCATCGCAGTCACAAAGCGCGACAGTCAGAATAAGGAAGGGATAAATCAACAGACGGAATAATGTGACAGGTCTCACTGCCTATTGTTTCTTCGCCCGAGAAATTAAGCACAACGCGTCGGGATGTCAGTCAATTGCATAATGCATGATGGTGGAAACCTCACCTATACTGATGCCGAGCAAAGTTATTATTAGCAGCAACAGTGAACATAAACCGCGCGTTATAACTATAACCAGTTGATAACTCATGAAGGTTAGCGCCATGTCAGAGAATACAACAACGGGTGTGGACAGTGAGCGGCCGCTTTATATCAAGGTCCATGAGTCTGACAATGTCGCCATTGTCGTCAACAATAATGGCCTGAAAGCCGGTACCCAGTTCAGCTGTGGTCTGGAACTGAAAGAACATATACCGCAAGGCCACAAGGTTGCGTTAGGCGATATCGCCCAAGGGGCTCCGATCGTTCGTTACGGCGAAATCATCGGCTATGCCCTCAGGGATATCACCCGTGGCAGTTGGATAGACGAATCGCTAGTGGAATTACCCAGCGCACCAGCGCTGGAGACACTGCCGCTGGCAACAAAGGTTCCGCCTGCGTTGCCGCCGCTGGAGGGTTTTACCTTCCAGGGCTACCGTAACCCGGACGGTAGCGTCGGTACCAAGAACCTGCTTGGGATTACTACCAGCGTTCACTGCGTCGCCGGTGTGGTGGATTATGTCGTCAATCTGATAGAGCGCGATTTACTGCCCCGCTACCCTAACGTCGACGGCGTCGTGGCGTTGAACCATCTGTACGGCTGCGGTGTGGCGATCAATGCTCCGGCGGCGGTCGTGCCAATTCGCACCATCCATAATCTGGCGTTAAACCCAAATTTCGGCGGCGAAGTACTGGTCGTCGGGTTGGGTTGCGAGAAACTGCAGCCGGAACGACTGCTGCAAGGAACGCCGGATGTGCAGGCGATTTCGCTCGATGAAACCAGTATTGTGCGATTGCAGGATGAACACCATGTCGGCTTCAAATCGATGGTGGACGATATCCTGTCCATGGCGGATAAACACTTGCAACAGCTCAACCGTCGTCAGCGTGAAATCGTACCGGCCTCTGAACTGGTGGTCGGTATGCAATGCGGCGGCAGCGATGCGTTTTCCGGCGTGACCGCCAATCCGGCAGTAGGCTTCGCCTCTGATTTGCTGGTACGCTGCGGCGCCACGGTGATGTTTTCCGAAGTCACCGAAGTCCGCGACGCCATCCATCTACTTACGCCACGGGCCATCAACGAAGAAGTCGGTAAACGACTGCTGGAAGAAATGGCCTGGTATGATGATTACCTCGATAGCGGTAAAACCGACCGCAGCGCCAACCCATCGCCCGGTAACAAAAAAGGCGGCCTGGCCAATGTGGTGGAAAAAGCGCTGGGGTCTATCGCTAAATCCGGTACCAGCGCGATTGTGGAAGTGCTATCGCCGGGCCAACGTCCGACCAAACGCGGTCTGATTTATGCCGCCACACCCGCCAGCGACTTCGTCTGTGGTACGCAGCAGTTGGCTTCCGGTATCACGGTGCAGGTATTTACCACCGGGCGTGGCACACCTTACGGGCTCAAAGCCGTGCCGGTTATCAAGATGGCGACCCGCTCAGCGCTGGCAGAGCGCTGGCATGACCTGATGGATATTAACGCCGGTACTATTGCGACTGGCGAGGCCACCATTGAGGATGTGGGCTGGCAGTTGTTCCACTTTATTTTGGATATTGCCAGCGGCAGGAAAAAAACCTGGTCTGACCAATGGGGTCTGCATAACGCCCTGTCGGTGTTTAACCCGGCACCGGTTACCTGATACGCACCATCATGCCATCAACTCCATTCCCCCGGATGCCTCATCCGGGGGAATATTCTCAACACACCAGCGGTGTGCCGTACCTTGAAATTAATTTAATGTGTCAGTTACGTGAATTATTTTCGAAAGAAAATAACGCCACATCTTTTCCCTTGGCCCACCATTAATACCTCTAAATAAGTAACGCTATTTTCCTTCATTTTAGGAAGCATTTTTTCGTTACCCATGTTAATAAAACGTTTTTATTGTGATGTCGTCTTTAAGAAAAAATCGATCAACATTTAATAAACACAAAGAAGATAAAAAAAGTGCTGTTCAAAAAATGATTTCATTGACAACACAAAGACCCAAAGCATAAATTCCTCCCTACAAAAAAAGGAATAATTTTACTTAGGGATGCTTTCTCGTTTAAAGCGCCCTTTTTTTCGTACCTTCTAACCATGATCAAAAACAAAAATGATGATCTTACACACCGTTAATGATCTCTCCTGACGGGTGCCCTTGTTGCAGCCAGACAACACGCGGACTGCACAGAAAGGCCCGAAAAGCAGGTTTTCAGCCGGTGTAATTAATCAGGCCACACTCACACGTTGGCCCTTTTATTCTCATGACATATTACTGACACACAGCATCGGGGTTTCCAATGAGGGTTAATACACCTATTACACAACAGGAATACCTGTTGGATGACGACACAACATTAATGTCGACCACGGATGTTAAAAGCCACATCACTTACGCCAATTCCGCATTTATACGTATAAGCGGATTTGATGAAAATGAACTCATGGGTGCGCCGCACAATCTTGTTCGTCATCCTGATATGCCCGTCGAAGCCTTTGCGGACATGTGGTACACCCTGCAACAGGGCGACAGTTGGACCGGGCTGGTAAAAAACCGTCGTAAAAACGGCGATCACTACTGGGTACGAGCTAATGTCACACCGGTTTATCATAACAACCACCTGACGGGCTATATTTCGGTTCGCAATACCCCCAAAACGGCAGAAATTCAGGCGGCAGAACCGTTGTATGAAGCGGTACAAAATAAGCAAGCCCGCCACCTTCGTTTTTATAAGGGACTGGTGGTTCGTACCGGACTATTCTCTGTATTGTCATTATTCCAGCGCTTATCGGTACGTGGGCGATTGCGGTTGGCGGTATTGTTTGGCGGCTTGATGCCACTAGCTCTCACTCTGCTGGGCATCGGCACCAGCGCGTCTATTGCCGCGACATTAGTGCTCATGATAATGCTGGACTCCTTTTTGCAACAACAAATCGCTCGCCCATTGCGTTTGATCCTGCGTCAGGCACAGCAGGTGGTGTCTGGCCGCCGGGCGGATAGCATCCATCTCAACCGGGTGGATGAGATCGGGCTATTGCTGCGGGTCGTCAACCAGTTTGGGCTGAACCTGCATTCTCTGGTCAACGATGTCAGCACACAGGTTTCTGGCATCAACGACATCAGCCAACAACTGGCCGACAGCAACAGCAACCTGAGTGTACGCACCGAAGAGACCGCCGCGAATCTGCAACAGACCGCCGCCGCTATCGAGCAAATTACGGTAGCGGTGCAGCAAAGCGCAGATACCGCCACACAAGCGACGCAGATGGCGCAAAACGCCAGTCACTCTGCCCGCAAAGGTGGCGACATCATGGCTGAAACCGTCAGCATGATGGAGTCGATTTCCAACGCCAGCCGCAAGATAGTCGATATTATCGGCGTTATCGACAGCATCGCCTTTCAGACCAATATTCTGGCGCTGAACGCGGCAGTAGAAGCGGCACGGGCAGGCGTAGAAGGGCGAGGCTTTGCCGTTGTGGCCGCGGAAGTGCGCAATCTGGCACAGCACTCCGCTTCCGCTGCCCGTGAAATTAAGACGTTGATCGACGCCAATATGGCGAGCGTTGAAACCGGCAGCGCCCTGGTGGATAACGCCGGTCAGCATATTCACGATATCATTAACGACGTGCAGCAGGTTGCCGCGATGATTAGCGAAATCAGCAATGCCACCCGGGAGCAAACCGAGGCTCTGTCGCTTATCAACGGCTCTATCGCCCAGATTGAACAGATGACCGTAGGCAATACCGGTATGGTCGATCAATCCGCTGAATTCTCCGCTAACCTCAGCCAACAGGCGCTGCGATTAACCGATGCCATTAACGTCTACGGGAAATGATGTCAGGCATAAAGATACAATTCTTTACCTCTCATCACGCCCAAAGAGTAGCCAGGTGTCACTTTTTGGTTAATAATCACTCATAAGATCGCGCGAGGTGCCGATAATAGAGATAGCAGGGACAGTCCCCTGCTAAGACGACCTAATCAGGAGGATGTATGCTGAGTCCAATTACCAGCTCTGCGTTTGCAGTGATGCCGGTGCCAGCATCCACCAGTGTCGAAACCAATACGGAACAGAAGGTTTCCGATCGCAATTTGCAAAACCTGAAAGCCGCGGAGACATCAGGCGAAAGCACCAAAAAGCAGCAGGAAACAACGATTAACGGGCAACAGCAGTCGATGCAGGCCCAGATCGTTGTGATGCAAGGGCAAATTGCACAGATGCAAAATCAGCAGGTTCCACCGCCGCAGGAAAGCAAGCCGATGGTGCGGCCGGTTGAGGGTGTTAACCGCCCTTCTGCCGAACACGCGATCGACATCTATATCTGATTCGGTCTGCCAGCCAAATCGCTTAACTTAGCCCGCTGTCATCCAGCGGGCTTTTGCGTTTTAATACCAAAGTGAAATAGCAGTAATACAAAACGCTACCGCTATACCGGTTTTCATCATACCCGACGGGCGAAGACCATGGATTGGCTGCGACGCATTTCGCTGAGGGAGCACGGCGAAAACGGTTATCATGCGGGTATATTTGTATATACTTCGTCAGGAAATCGAAAAACCTATAAGGCTATCGCAGTGTGATGCCGATAACGGTATAGCCATTATGGCTATTTTCAGGAGGAATTTATGGCAGGTTCTATCGGCTCAGCAACATCGGCCGTCTCTGCGTCATCAGGCAGCAGCAGTAGCGCCAGTGTTGATCAGCAAATTTCCCAGTTAAACAAGGAAATTCAATCGCTGACCAAACAAGCGACCAAGCTCTCTCAGCAGATGACGGAAGCAAAAACGGATGAAGAGCGCCAGTTGCTGGAACAACAGCAAAAGATGATTCAGGCGCAAATCCAGCAGCTTCAGGCACAAATCCAGCAATTGCAGCAGCAGAAATCGCAGCAGGCTCAGCAGTCAGGTGCTTCTGCCATCCAGTCGAGCACGCCCAAAGAAGGCGTTAACATGCCGACAGATGAAAACAGCGTTAATATTTACATCTGATTTTTTGCCGTTTGAATACTGTCTGGTATGAATAAAAGCATCATGTATCCTGATGATTCATGATGCTTTTTATTTGCTAAACTAAAAATGGTGTCAGCACCGGCGAATTGCCAGCGCCATCAATACCTGTCAGGTTAGTGATATCAGGGGGCGGGACGACGCAAAGGCTTAATCAGCCCCTGCAATCCTTCTATCTTAATGGCAAGGGTAATCTGCATCAGCTCACCCAGACGTCCTGCTGGAAATTCGCCCTTGCGGGCGAACCACAAGAGATATTCTTCCGGTAAATCGACCAGCATACGCCCTTTATATTTGCCAAACGGCATCGGTGTAGTGGCAATCGCCAGCAAATCCTCTTTTTCCATATGAACTTACCCCAGCAGACGCATCATCTCCGCTTCGTCGATGACGGCAATGCCAAGCTCTTGTGCTTTGGCAAGTTTAGACCCCGCTGCCTCACCGGCAATAACCAGATCGGTTTTCTTCGACACACTACCGCTGACCTTGGCTCCCAACGCAGTGAGACGATCTTTGGCTTCATCGCGAGACAACTGGCTTAACGAGCCGGTCAACACCACCGTTTTTCCGGCAAACGGGCTCGTTGACGCCTCAACATCGACTCTCACCGGATCCGGCCAGTGAATACCGACCTCATCGCTGATCAGCGCCTGGATTACCTGCTGGTTATGCGCTTCATCAAGAAAGTGACGCACATGCGTTGCCACGACGATGCCAACATCCGGCACCTGCTGCAAGGCTTCCAGATCGGCCGCCTGCAACGCGTCTAACGTACCGAAGTGCGATGCCAGATTCGCTGCCGTCGCCTCGCCCACATCGCGAATGCCTAACGCGTACAGAAAACGGGCAAACGTGGTCGATTTCGCTTTATCCAGCGCACTCACCAGATTCTGTGCCGACTTCGGACCCATGCGATCCAACCGGGTAAGGATACCGATATCCAGCCGAAGCAGGTCTGCCGGTGTTTTGACGTATTCTTTCTCGACCAGTTGGTCGATAATTTTATCGCCCATGCCTTCCACATCCAGCGCACGGCGAGAAACAAAGTGCTTCAGCGCTTCTTTACGCTGCGCGGCGCAGAATAAACCGCCGGTACAGCGGGTCACCGCTTCCCCCTCTACCCGCTCCAGCTCAGAACCACATACCGGGCAGTGTTCAGGAAAGACAATTGGCCGGGCATCCGATGGGCGTTCGGACAACACCACGCTCACTATCTGTGGAATGACGTCACCGGCACGGCGCACCGCCACCCGATCGCCAATCTGAATCCCCAGACGTTCGATTTCATCAGCGTTATGCAGTGTGGCGTTACTCACGACTACCCCAGCCACCGCCACCGGCTCAAGCCGCGCAACCGGTGTTATCGCACCGGTACGCCCGACCTGAAACTCCACATCGCGCAACCAGGTCAATTGCTCCTGTGCCGGGAACTTGAAGGCCACCGCCCAGCGTGGCGCTCTCGCCACAAAGCCCAGTCGTTCCTGCAAGGCCAACTCATTGACTTTGATCACCACACCATCGATATCAAATCCCAGCGTTTCGCGCTCTTGCTCCACCTGGCGATAGAAATTCAGCACCGCCTCACTACCGGTACACAGGCGAATGCGATCACTGACCGGCAGCCCCCAGTCACGGAACTGCATCAGCCGCTGCCAGTGGGTATCCGGCAGGGTACCGCCTTCCACCAGCCCAACGCCATAACACAGGAAGGTCAACGGACGCGTAGCGGTAATACGAGGATCTAACTGACGCAACGACCCCGCTGCTGCATTGCGCGGGTTGGCGAACACTTTACCGCCAGTACGGCGTGCTTCTTCATTCAGGGCTTCAAACCCTTTGTGTTTCATGAACACTTCGCCGCGCACTTCCAGCCGGGTCGGGATGTTATCGCCATGCAAACGCAACGGGATCGCACCAATGGTCCGGATATTAGCGGTGATATTTTCACCCGTCGTCCCATCGCCGCGTGTCGCGGCGCGAACCAGCACGCCCTGCTCATACAACAGGCTGACGGCCAGCCCATCGAGTTTCAATTCACAGCAGAACGTCAGCTCAGCATCATTTTTCAAGCGGTCGTTGATACGTTTGCAAAACGCCAGAAAGCTGGCCTCGTCAAAGACGTTATCCAATGACAGCATTGGCACGTCATGGGCGACGGTATCAAACGCATCCAGCGGCGCGGCACCCACACGCTGAGTCGGCGAATCCGGTGTGACCAGTTCAGGGTGCGCCTGCTCCAGCACTTTCAGCGTATTCATCAACGTGTCGTATTCTGCGTCGGGAATCTCCGGCGCATCTTCGACATGGTATTTGTATTCGTGATAACGCAGTTGGGCGCGCAGCGCCTCAACCTGTGCGGCAACAGCCGCGATATCGTCGGCCGTCTTCGACTCTTTTTCCAGCATAAGTGCGCCCGTTAGTCTCTGGCTTTGATGGTGTTGATAATATTGGTGGTCGAGCAACCATCCTCAAAATTCAGCACCCGCACTTCACCGCCATTGGCCCAGACTTCTTTGCTCCCGGCGATATCTTCCGGTTTGTAATCGCCACCCTTCACCAAAATATCCGGTAATACTTCGCTAATCAGACGCTGTGGGGTGTCTTCTTCAAACGGCACGACCCAGTCCACCGCCTCCAACGCCCCCAGAACGATCATCCGTTGCGGCAACGGATTAACCGGTCGAGTCGGCCCTTTCAGACGTTTGGTGGAATCATCGCTGTTTACCGCCACGATCAGACGGTCGCCCAGACGACGTGCATTTGCCAGATAGGAAACATGCCCGGCGTGCAAAATATCGAAACACCCGTTGGTCATTACCACCGTTTCGCCACGCTGGCGCGCCAGCGCCACCGCGTCTTTCAACTGTGCTTCGGTCATCACGCCAAAACCGGTATCGGCACGGCCACGGATGGCATTTTCCAGTTCGATCGGCGTAACCGTAGAGGTACCGAGTTTACCCACGACGACCCCCGCCGCCGCGTTAGCCAGGAAGCAGGCTTCCTCCAGCGGTTTACCCGCTGCCAGCGCCGCTGCCAGTACGCCAATCACGGTATCGCCCGCACCGGTCACGTCATACACTTCTTGCGCCTGCGTCGGCAGATGCAACGGCGCTTTACCCGGTTGCAGCAACGTCATGCCCTGCTCAGAGCGGGTCACCAGCAACGCGGACAGATCCAGCTCCGCCAGCAGTTTCGCACCCCGTTCCACCAGATCGTTTTCATCTTTGCAGCGCCCGGCCACCGCCTCGAACTCCGACAGGTTCGGCGTCAGCAGCGTTGCTCCGCGATAACGATTGAAATCGGTACCTTTCGGGTCGATCAACACCGGCACACCGGCGGCTCTGGCGGTTTGGATCATGGTTTGTACATGCACCAACGCCCCTTTGGCGTAATCAGACAACACCAACGCGCCGATTTTCGGCAATGCCTGTTGGATGCGGTCGATCATCGGTTGCGGATCGACACTGTCGAACCCCTCTTCAAAATCGAGGCGGATCAACTGCTGGTTACGCGACAGTACGCGCAGTTTGGTGATAGTCGGATGAGTGGGAACAGAAACGAAATCACATTTGACGTTGACTTCGTTCAATTTGGCGCTCAGGGCACGGGCGGCATCATCAATACCGGTTAACCCCACCAAACGCGACCCTGCGCCCAATGCAGCGATATTCATCGCCACGTTAGCCGCGCCGCCGGGACGTTCTTCGATGGTATCCACCTTAACCACCGGTACCGGCGCTTCCGGCGAAATACGGCTGGTTGGGCCGTACCAGTAGCGGTCCAGCATTACGTCACCCACGACCAGAACACCGGCGTGGCGAAAATCAGGTAGCGTTACTTTCATTCCCTGGCTCCAAAAACGGGTTCATTTTAACGCGCGCTATACTACCACAACTCCCACTCTCAGCTATCACACTCACCGGGTAGCCACCGCCCTGGCGGGCGTTTTGCACGCGCTTTACTCCAGCCACGTTTTCCAGCTCTGCAACACCTGCTGACGCTCGGCAGTGAAACTCTCCTGCCCAACCCGACCGGGCAATTCCTGCAATGCCAGATGATGGATTTCATCGCGCAGGGTGATGTAAGCCAGTCGCAGCGCCTCAGCTTCGGCTTCTTCCATCACGCCGTGGCGGGCCAGTAGTTCCAGAATCCGCACGTTATCGGACCAACGTGTTAATCGAGGCTCCTGCGCCGCATAGCGCAGCACCAGATACTGCGCGATAAATTCGATATCGGTAATCCCGCCAGCGTCCGCCTTAATATCGAACCCCATGTCCTTACTGGCGTGATGCTGACGCATCTTTTCGCGCATTTCCCGTACTTCGGTGCGCAAAGCGTCGCCGTCACGCTCACGACATAAAATTCGCTGGCGGATCTGCTCGAACTGCTGCTGTATGGCAGGCTCGCCATACACAACCCGAGCACGGACCAGTGCCTGATGCTCCCAAGTCCAGGCTTCGTTACACTGATAGTCTTCAAACGCCGTCACGGTACTCACCAGCATGCCCGCCGCCCCCGAAGGCCTTAAACGCGCATCCACCTCGTACAAAATACCGGACGAGGTACGGGTGCTAAAGAGGTGCATCACACGCTGGGCCAGACGCAAGTAGAACTGGCGGCCATCAATACTGCGTTCACCGTCAGTCATCACGTTATCAGGGCAATCGATCAGAAACACCAGGTCCAGATCCGAACTGTAACCCAGTTCCCACCCGCCCAGTTTGCCATACCCCACAACCGCGAAGCCCCGCCCGGACTGAGCATGCAAGTGGGTCGGCTGGCCGTAGCGGGTCGTCATCTGGCTCCATGCCTGCTGCACGACCGCCGCAATAATTGCCTCCGCCAGATAGGTTAAGTGATCGCTCACTTTCATGACCGGCAACGCGCCGACAATATCGGCCGCGGCAATACGCAGATGCTGCGCTTGTTTGAACTGACGCAATGCTTCCAGTTGCTGCTCTTCATCGTCTATCGGTACGCGCATCAGGTATTGGCGCAGCTCATCAGCGTAAGCATCCAGCGCAATGGGTTGATACAGACTGGCGGGATCCAGTAGTTCATCCAGCAGCAAGGGATAGCGCGCCAGTTGGCTTGCGATCATCGGTGATACAGCACACAGCCGGATCAACTGCGTCAATGCCGCTCGAGACTCCAGCAACAACTCCAGATAGGTCGTGCGGGTCACAATACCCAGCAGCAACGGCGTCAGACGCGCCACGATAACATCAGCGTTTGCATGACCGCAGGCCTGCGCCAGCAACGCGGGCATCAGTTGATCCAACACGTCACGACCGCGGGGCCCGATCGTACGGCGAGATAAATCGGCACGAAAATCCGCCACCCGAGTCAGCAAACGCTCACACACGTCGGTGGTCAGCTGCGGTGACAGCACCGACAGTTCCGCACTCTCCAGCCCATCCTGCCACAGGCTGCTGTAATGGCTATGCTCCGGGGTTTCACTGCCGTCAGGCGCGTCATCACCAATCAATTCATGGAACACCGCACGTACCGCCTGCATCTGCTGATGTAAGCGTTCACTCAGTTGCAGCCAGTCGTCACAACGCATTCCCCATGCCAGCCGCGCCTGATTCAGCGCGTCTTCCGGCAAGGTTTGTGTTTGCTCATCGGCGATCGATTGCAGCAGGTTCTCCAGCCGCCTTAAAAACAGATAAGCCTCGCGCAACTGGGCCGCCTGCTCCGGGGTCAATAACCCTAGCGCGCCCACTTGCTCCAGCGTCGGTAACAAAGAACGCCCTTGCAGCGCAGGTTCACGGCCACCACGAATCAACTGGAATACCTGAGTGATGAATTCCACTTCGCGGATGCCGCCCGCCCCCAACTTAATGTTGTTACGCAAATCGCGCCTGCGCACTTCACGGGCAATCATGCTCTTCATGTTGCGCAGCGACTGGATCACACTGAAATCAATATAACGGCGGAACACAAACGGCCGTAACAGACGGATCAGTTCCTGACTGTAGTGGTCATCATCGCCGCCCATCAGCCGGGCTTTGACCATCGCATAGCGTTCCCAGTCACGCCCTTGCTCCTGATAGTAATCTTCCAGCGCGGCAAAGCTCATCACCAGCGGGCCACTGTCGCCAAACGGCCGCAGACGCATATCGACCCGATACACAAACCCGTCTACCGTCGGCTGGTCCAGGGCTTTAATCAGCCGCTGCCCAAGGCGGGTAAAAAACTGGGCGTTATCCAGTTCACGACGGCCCCCCTGGGTCTGGCCATTTTCGGGATACGCGAAAATCAGGTCGATATCCGAAGAAAAGTTAAGCTCACCGCCCCCCAATTTCCCCATGCCCAAAATCAACAACGGTTGCGGTTCACCTGCCGCATTGCATGGCGTCCCCCACTCACGACAGCATGCGTCATACAGCCACTGTCGGGCAGCGACGATCAACACCTCCGCCAGTACGCTCAGTTGTTGCAATGTCTCGTCCGTGGTGCTTAGTTGTAGCCATTGCCCCCAGGCAATGCGCGTCAACATACGACGTCTGAACAGGCGCAACGCCGTCATTAACGTCGCCTCGTCCGTGACATCGCCCAGGGCTTGCGACAACCACTGCGCATACTGCTGCCACTCCTGCGGTTGAGGGGGCTGCCGGGTTATCTCCTCTCGCCAGTCCGGGTAACGTGCCAGCGACTCACTGACAAACTCGCTACAGGCCAGCACTGCCGCCGCACTATCGGCTATCGGCGTGGGAGCGGTACTCAACGCACGCTCCACCTCGTGGCGTGCCTGTTCAGTCAAGGATGCAGAGAGCGGAAATAATGATGCGGGACGACAGGTCATGGCGATATCCTTGCACAGCTGCCCCGTCAGGCAGCCTCAATTCGGGGTAACCGGGGCGGTGGATCCAGAACCAGCACGCCCCGAATGGCGATAGTCTGGACTATTGGCCGCTGTGCAGCCAAAACGGTGGCTGGGCGAGGGCCTGTTTGCGGCTGTTTTCCAGCATTCCGGGCACCACCTGGCCGACGGACAGCGACTCAATCAGTTGCATCAGCTCACGCCACGGCTGCAAATAGCGCGTCGCCTCCTCTTGCGGATAGCTTCCGCCCAGCAGCAAAAAGGTATACACACCACGCTGTAAACGCGGCAGTTGCTGGGTGTAATGCAACGCATCCAGTGAGTGACTGAATACCGCTTTCAGTTCAGCCAGCCCCCGACTCATCATGATGTCGGCAAAGCGCTTCCAGGAACTCTGCAGGCGCATCAGTTCACGGTTGTCCATATAGTTGCGCCATCCTTGCTTGACCAGCCACGAGGTCAGGATCAGCTTATCCTTCAGGTAATCGACGCTATAGCAGAGCGTATCCGCCGTTTCCGTACGCTCGATCGCCTCTTCAAGATGGCCCAACGCAGCACGGAACTCCGCAGTCACTTTACGCGGCACAACACCGCCTATCAGCACCAGCAATTCACGCATCATGGCACCGGCTTCCAGCAACGCCGGGCGGGCAGTGGCATCACCACGCGCCCATAGCTCCTCATGGTATTGCCAGTGGCTAAAGGCATGCTCCAATCCGGCAGCGATACCCTGATCGAGCGTCATTTTTGGCTCGACCGGCAGAAACGTCAGTTCGTGACACGGCCGGGCCGGATTACCTTTCGCCAGATGATAACCACGCGCGGCTTTACTCAAGCTACCTTGCCGCAAGCCGCCGAGATCAGCCAATTCGTTGGCGAACGCCAGCAAATCCGCAACACGACCGTTTTTCAGTTCCAGCTCCAGTTCACACAACGGTTCGCTACACTCACCGGCGCGGATCTCGCCCTGATCGACGGCAATTTCGATCAGGCTCTGGTGATGAGACACCACCCAGGATTCGCGTTGGAAATCCGTACTGAACAGCGGCTGCACCGCCTGAGAAAGTGCTTCAATGTCACAGCCTTCAGGCCAAATCTCTGGCGGCAACAGATGAATATCGAGGTGCGGCCCCGGCAGACTCACGTTGTATTCCGGGTGTTGGTGTAACCCCCCCACCACTTTTCCCGCGGTTTTCACCGTCATCTCATAACGGCCGTTTTCACCCCGAATACGCAGCCCGATGCCATGCTGGCGTAAATAGCCATCTGCCGTTTCGTAATAGCTATTGGCCAGTTGATGCGTATGCAGATGGTTGCTGTGCCCCACATCGCTCTGCCAGCTTTTCAGCCCTTGTCTGATCGATGCCGCCGCATCAGGGTGAATAATAAATTTTAATTCAATCTCTTCGCTCATCGTCTCGCACTGCCCGGGTGTTACGGAAATATCGCCAGTAAATAACATTTTATCGCAGGTTGCCACTTTTACGGCATGGCAGCGCACATACCCTGCGAAGGCGCTCGCAAAGCCGGTGCAACCGCTGTGCATTCGCGGCCGGTTGCCACCGACAATGGCTGGATAACACCGCCTGATTCAGTGCCCATCAGAATAGGTTCTAAGACAGTTCCCATTCAGGTTTGGCAACGTCATCGTCAGACTGGGCCGCTAACTTTATACTCCCTGAGAAACAATCCCTGCGAACTTAATATATTGAATATGATGAATAAATTATCCTTTTTCCTCACTGCCCTGCTGGGCCTGTCCACGACGTTGAGCCTGCATGCGGAAGAAAAGCGCTATATCTCCGACGAACTGGTGACCTACACCCGCAGCGGGCCGGGCAATCAATACCGTATCATCGGTACCTTGAATGCCGGTGAAGCCGTCACGCTGGTTAGCGTCAACGACGGTGCGAATTACGCCGAGATTCGCGATGACAAAGGCCGCACCAGTTGGATTCCTCTCGACCAACTCAGCCAAACCCCCAGCCTGAAAACCCGAGTGCCGGAACTGGAGAATCAGGTAAAAAGCCTGACCGATAAACTCAATAGCGTTGACCAGGACTGGAACCAGCGCACCACCGATCTGCGCCAGAAGGTCGCGAGCAGCGACAGTACCCTCGCCTCGCTACAGCAGGAAAACCAAACGCTGAAAACACAACTGAATGTCGCGCAGAAAAAACTCGAGGTCGCCAATCTGCAACTGGACGATAAGCAGCGCACGCTGATCATGCAGTGGTTCATGTACGGTGGTGGCGTGGCCGGTGGGGGGCTGCTGCTGGGATTGTTGCTGCCGCATCTGTTGCCCCGGCGCAAAAAAAACGACCGCTGGATGGGGTAGCGCCTGCACATCGGATCGCCAGTCATACCGATGTACCGTTGTGTTCAGGAAGCGGTTAATCAACAATAACCTTAAAATGACCACAATAACCGTAAATGACCGTTAGCTACCTTGTCGCTACCGCTAACGCGTATTCCATTTATCGACACAGCCTAAACATCGGGAGCCGGGTTTGAAGATTTACCTTGTAGGGGGTGCAGTGCGTGATGGCCTGTTGGGCAGGCCGGTCACCGAGCGTGATTGGGTCGTGGTCGGCGCTACCCCGGAGATGCTGTTAGCGCAAGGCTACCAACAGGTTGGCCGTGATTTTCCAGTTTTCCTGCACCCGCAAACCAAAGAAGAGTACGCACTGGCGCGTACTGAACGCAAATCCGGCAATGGCTATACCGGGTTTATTTGTCAGGCGACGCCGAACATTACCCTGGAAGAGGATCTGCTACGACGCGACCTGACCATCAATGCCATTGCGCAAGAGGAGAGCGGACAGCTCATCGACCCGTACGGTGGTCAGCGCGATCTGCAAAACCGGCTTCTGCGCCATGTCTCGCAGGCGTTTAGTGAAGACCCGCTACGGGTGCTGCGGGTTGCGCGTTTTGCTGCCCGCTACGCTCACCTCGGTTTTCAGATTGCCGAAGAAACCCTGCATCTGATGCAAACCATGACCCGCAACGGCGAACTGGATTTCCTGACGCCGGAGCGAGTCTGGAAAGAAACGGAAAAAGCCCTCGGCACGCAGGATCCTCAGGTCTATTTTCAGGTACTGCGCGATTGTGGCGCGCTGGCTGTCCTGTTCCCCGAAATCGATAGGTTGTATGGCGTGCCGGCTCCCGCCCAATGGCACCCGGAAATCGACACCGGCATTCATGTGATGATGAGTCTGGCCATGGCCGCCCGCCTCAGCCCGGCGCTCGATGTCCGCTTCGCCACACTGTGTCACGACCTTGGCAAAGGGCTGACACCGCCTGAACTCTGGCCGCGCCATCACGGCCACGGTGTCGCAGGTGTACCGCTGGTTGAGGCGTTATGCCAGCGCTTGCGGGTGCCAAATGCCTTGCGCGACCTGGCCTGTCTGGTAACCGAGTACCATGACCTGATCCACACCGTGCAGATACTGCAACCCAAAACACTGCTTAAGTTATTTGACGCGATTGACGTCTGGCGTAAACCCCAGCGGCTGGAGCAATTGATCCTCGCCAGCGAAGCAGATGCCAGAGGGCGAGCCGGGCTTGAACAGCAACCTTACCCGCAGGGCGACTATCTGCGCGACGCTTTTGCCGTCGTCAGCCAGATAACCAGTGCGGAGGTGGTAGCCGCCGGGTTCCAGCATGCAGCGATCAGAGAAGAGTTACAGCGCCGTCGGCATCACGCACTGGAAGAATGGAAAGCCCGGCGAGCAGAAAACACAACCGGGCCACGCGCATAGCGCCTTTATTAAAGCGCCTGTATTAATGAATGCTGTCGTCGGGGACATGGATTGCGCCCGACGACATTAATATTACATCAGTACCAGCCACACCACCGCCGCCACAATAAAGCGGTAAATCGCGAACGGCACAAAAGAAACGCGTTTAATTAACTGCAGGAAGGTTTTGATGGCGATCATCGCCACCACAAACGCGGTCACAAAACCGGTTACAAACATCGGCAGGTCGGACAACGACAGGAAATGCCAGCTTTTGTACAAATCCAACCCGCTCGCCCCCAGCATGATCGGCACGGCGAGAATAAAGGAGAACTCGGACGCCGCATAACGGTTAACACCGACCAGCATCCCACCGGAAATGGTCGCGCCAGAGCGAGAAAAACCCGGCCATAACGCCAGGCACTGAAAACAGCCAATCAGGAATGCCTGAAGATAGCTGATGTCATCCAACCCTTCCGCTGTCGGTTTTTTCGGTTTGCGCCACTCCGCCAGCAGCAGTAGTACGCCGCCAGCCACCAGCGCATAAGTCACCGTCACCGGATTGAACAGCGATTTGATGGCGTCATGCAATACCAGCCCCAACACCACGGCAGGGATCATCGCCAGTATAATATGTGCCAGCGTCAGATGGCCTTTGCCACGCCCTTCATGCTCGGGTGGCTGACCAAAATGGATGCCAATCAAGCCGAACATCCGCCGCCAGAACACCACCACCACGGCCAGAATCGACCCCAACTGAATAATGACTTCAAACGTCTTGGCGGTGTCTCCCTCAAACCCCAGCCAATGACCGACAATAATCATATGCCCGGTGGATGACACCGGTAGAAACTCGGTGAGCCCTTCCACCACCCCAAGAATGAACGCCACCAGCAACGAATGCAGATCCGCCATCGACCGTTAACTCCCTACCTGCCACATAAAAAAGCGGCCTTGCTACCAGCAAGCCGCAACGTATAACGCACATCGAATGATGTCCCCTTAAGGACATAACTTAAAGTAAAGATATTATCTTTTAATTACCTTAAGAACGGTCTGTGTTTATGCTGAAATAATCGCCAACCGTTCACGCTGACGGCCGAACGCCGCGCTCAATGACCACGCCGACGCTGCGCGCTTGCGCCACCGCACCGGGCTTGCTGACTTTCAGCCGTAGCCAGGGAATGCCAAAACGCTGCATCAGCCCGGCCGCCACTTCTTCTGCGACACGTTCTACCAGCGCAAAACGCCCACCTGCCACCCATTCAATCACGGACTCACTCACTTCGGCATAATTCAGGCAATCCGTTACCTCATCACTGGCAGCCGGTGGGCGGTTGTCCCAGGCCATTTCGATATCGAACACCAATTTCTGCTGGATGGTCTGTTCCCAGTCATACGCACCGATCGTGGTGATTACGCTGAGTTCTTCAATAAACACGATGTCCATCACGTCATCCCCTGTTTTTAGCGCCGCCGGATACCACTTCCGGCAGAAAGTGCGTATTATCCACAGATGCTGAAGTTAAAACGACCTTTATTGGACGGAAGCCGTTTATGAGTGTTATCGCGCCCGGAATGATTCTCGTCGCGTATCTGTGTGGCTCGATCTCCAGTGCGATCCTGATTTGTCGTATCGCCGGGTTGCCCGATCCGCGCGAACACGGTTCCGGCAACCCCGGCGCCACCAACGTGCTGCGTATCGGTGGTAAGGCTGCTGCTGCCGCGGTATTGGTTTTTGATATTCTCAAAGGGATGCTGCCAGTATGGGGCGCTTACGCGCTGGGCAGTTCACCGCTGTATCTTGGTCTGACGGCGATTGCAGCCTGTCTTGGACATATCTACCCGGTATTCTTTCACTTTCGTGGGGGCAAAGGGGTCGCTACTGCATTTGGCGCCATCGCGCCTATCGGCTGGGATCTGACGGGGTTGATGACCGGAACCTGGTTACTGACGGTGCTGTTAAGCGGCTACTCCTCACTGGGTGCGATTGTCAGCGCACTGATAGCCCCGTTTTATGTCTGGTGGTTCAAGCCGCAGTTTACCTTCCCGGTAGCCATGCTCTCTTGCCTTATCCTGATGCGCCATCACGATAATATCCAGCGCCTGTGGCGTGGGCAGGAAGGCAAAATCTGGAAAAAGCTCCGTCGTAATCGCCATTCAGCGGATGATACACCTGATGAGCACGACGCATCCTGACTATCCCTGAAATGCAAAAACTATCCTGAAATGCAAAAAAAGCGGCCTATCTGACCGCTTTTTCTTTTATATCAATAACATGTTAATTAGTAACGGCCTAATGCTGCCATCGTCTGCGGCTCCAGCCGGAACTGGGCCATGCTGGCCGCCAGTTCACGTGCCTGTTCTTCCAGTGATCGGGTCGCTGCTGCCGACTCTTCCACCAGCGATGCATTTTGCTGTGCGACCGAATCCATCTGCGATACCGCCTGGTTTACCTGCTCGATACCATTGCTTTGCTCACGGGTCGCCGTAGAGATTTCACGCATCAGCGTTGTCACCTGGGATACGGACAAGGCCACCTCACTCATGGTTTGCCCTGCAATACGGGCGATATCCGTCCCTTCGTTAACCTGAACTTGCGAATCCTGCATCAGCACTTTAATTTCTTTGGCGGACTGGGCACTGCGTTGTGCCAGATTGCGCACCTCACCAGCCACCACCGCAAAACCACGGCCCTGCTCCCCGGCTCGCGCCGCTTCTACCGCCGCATTCAGTGCCAGAATATTGGTCTGAAAAGCGATACCGTCGATCATCGCCAGAATGTCGGCCACGCGTGCCGCCGTGGCGGAAATCATCTGCATTTTATCCAGCATCTGGTCAGCGGCTTCACGCCCTTTACCTGCAATATCCGAGACCTGCTGTGCCAACAGGTAAGCCTGATCGGCGCTATCGGCATTCAACTTCACGGTAGACGCTAACTGTTCCATACTGGCTGCCGTCTCCTCCAGCGAGGCCGCTGACTCTTCGGTGCGCTCCGCTAAATGGTTGTTGCCAGATGCCAGTTCGCTGGTACCAATATCAATCTGGCTACCTGCGTCGCGCACACGCCCCACCGCAATAGCCAGCGACTGCTGCATGGATTTCATCGCTCGGATCAAGCGGCCGATTTCATTGTTACCGCCATCCTCAATCGTGCGTGACAGATCGCCCTGCGCAATAACCTCAAGCTGCTGTACGGCACCGTCCAACGGGCGCAACACTATCTGCCGGATAGCCCACCAGGCTACCCCGGCCAGCAACAGCGCGATGGCAAAGATTACCCCCATCGTCCACAGTCGGCTATAAGCCAGCTCGTCCGCCTGCAGTAACAGGGTTTCCCCCACCTGCAACGCAAAAGTGCGGAAATCGGTGATGGCTGAATCCATGTTGATACTCAGTGCCGGCAGGGTATCCTGCATCAGGGAATAGTAGGTATCCAGATTGTCGCTCTTTAACGCGGCGACCAACGGTGTTATGCCCTGACGGTCATAGGCGTCATAAGCCACTTTGATCTGTTCAGCCAGTTCAGCACCGCGTTTGGTCACCGTGCCATACGCCAGAAAACGCGCCATCTCCCGACGCGACTGGTTGGCATAATCTTCGACACGCCGAAGGGTATCCTGTGCCTGGTCAATCAAGCCTACCTCATAGAGTCTGGCGGCCTGTGACGCCGCCGTTCTGGCCCGCAACGCGGCGGTATAACTTGACGACAGAGCACTGAGTTCCTTGCCCTGAATTTTGTCGATAGACACTAATGACCGGTTCCCCTGACTAATTGCACTGGTGCCGATACCCACGACAATTGCCAGCAATACCAGCATAATGCCCCCCACAGCCAACAGGCCATGCCTGACCGTAATGCTCTTTAGCATCCGTACTCTCCCCTGTAATTCAACATCATAAAAAAACAACCAATAATGAAATAACGCTCCCGCCTCGTTGCCCGACGCACCTGACGATACGCCACAGCGCCTGTCTGGTGACACGATTCAGGACTGACGTTTATCGGAATACAGCTAATTGTTCTTTAATTAGATTAATTATTTAATTTCCATTAATTAGCACTATGTGGAATCCATTTTGACAGGCACGCCATACACCGCGTGCGCCCACCCTAAAAAACCACGACTTTCGCCATCAGTTGGCTATAATGAGCGCCACTCCATTCTGGTTTGAAGAAGAAGGAAACCGACATGAGTTTGAATAGCGTACCGGCGGGTAAAGACCTTCCGGAAGATATTTATGTAGTGATCGAAATCCCGGCTAACTCTGATCCGATCAAGTACGAAGTGGACAAAGAAACCGGCGCCCTGTTCGTAGACCGTTTCATGTCTACCGCCATGTTCTATCCGTGCAACTACGGCTACATCAACCACACCCTGTCACTGGACGGTGACCCGGTTGACGTGCTGGTGCCGACGCCGTATCCGCTGCAGCCGGGTTCGGTTATCCGCTGCCGTCCGGTTGGCGTACTGAAAATGACCGACGAGTCTGGCGAAGATGCCAAAGTCGTTGCGGTCCCGCACACCAAGCTGAGCAAAGAGTACGACCACATTAAAGACGTGAACGACCTGCCGGAACTGCTGCGTGCCCAGATCGGTCATTTCTTTGAGCACTACAAAGACCTGGAAAAAGGCAAGTGGGTTAAAGTGGAAGGTTGGGCTGATGCCGCCGCTGCGAAAGCCGAAATCCTGTCTTCTTTCGAGCGTGCTAAAAACAAATAAGGCGCTGTGATGATGTCTTTCGCGTTTTGGCTACGACAGTCACATGACCAGTAGCCAGCAACAGAAAGTCAGCAACGCCTGAATAACAACACCGCCGATGGCGGTGTTGTTGTTTATACCTCAGCGACAATCTCCATCACCGGTATTACTCTTCGTCAAACGCAGGCCGCCAGGAGCTGCCAACGCCAAACTCCGCTTCATACGCTGGCCGGGCCGTGACGGTGTCGTAAATGATGTGCAATTTTTCAATCAACCCTTCACTGTTCATTTCCAACACATCGACACACTCAAAATGCGCTGGCTCGCCGGAAGGCAACGTCCATCTGAATTTGAACCAGATGGTAATGAGCGGTCGCCCATCAACCTGCGACCCTTTCGTCACCCCTTTCAGATTGATTTTCGCACGCCCGGTGTCTTTGAATAACGCGGTATAGAAATCAACCGCTTTTCTCGGGCCGTACAACGGTGAAAAGACCACCCCATCCAGGGTATAGAGATCGAGAATGGCGCGAAGATCGCTTTTCTCCAGTGATTCAAGGTACGTTTTAGCAATCTGATCCGGTGTCATTGTTTTTCCTCCTGAAGCGTAATGTCCATCGTAATTTCACCGGCTGCCAACGGCTCGGATAGCCGCCATGCAGCCAGTACATGGGTTGCCAGTTGACCGACGTGGCCGACAATATCGCCCGCGTCGGTCACCAGTGTGGTTGCCCCCGATGCCGCCCAGGCAACCTGGTCATCCACATGGCAGTGGACAACAACACCTCGCGCCGCCAGCGCCGCCCGCATCGCCGCTAACAATTGCTCTTTGCTGCGCCCCAACGCTGCCAGATGGAATGGCTGTAGGGGGATGGCCGAGTACAACTGTGCCAAGTGTTCGTCAGACGGCGCACTGCCGGTCGCCACGCTCGGGGCAAGCGGCAATCGAGCAGGTAAAAACACACGTGCACGTTCAAAAATACCGCCGTAATGCAGCGGTAATGCGGTGCCTTGTTGCTGCCACAGGGTCAATAACCCTGGTAACAAGAGTGGCTGCATCACCGGCTCAATACCCTCTATCGGGTCACGCAGTTGCCAGTAATTAGCCAGCGAGTCCGGTAAGGTAGCGGGTTGTACGCAAGCCAACGCCTGCACAGAGGTAAACGGAAAGGTCGAGACCTGTACCCATCCCTCGGTCGCCATCGTCCAGTCGGTCTGGCTATCAATGTCATGCGTGCCTGATTTTTCGGCCTCTGCCGTGGCCAAGTCCATCGCCCTGCTGCTGGCATAGGTCAGGTCGCCATTCACGATCGGCTGCAAATCTTGCAAACCGTCCCTGAGCATCAGCGTACGTTCCACTCCAATGCCGAATGAAAAAGCGCTAAACGCGTCAGGGTCGACACCGCAATTGATCAGCACATCCCGATGCACCATGCCGCAGCCTCCCCATTCAATCCACCCCTCACCCTGACAAGTCGGGCACGTAGCCGACTGCCCGTGGCACTGATTGCATTGAATGTCGATTTCGGCTGCCGGTTGCGCGTAGGCAAACTCATAAGACCGTAACCGCGTCACCACTCCTTGCCCAAACAGCGAATGCGCCAGTTCATCCAGCAATTGCTTGAGGTTATCCATCGTCAGATGGCGGTCCACCGCCAGCCCTTCCAGTTGATTGAAGACCGGACTGTGTGTGGCATCAAGCGCATCAGGCCGATAGGTGCGACCAATATGAAAGCGATATAACGGCGGCGATTGCGTCAGCAAGGTACGCGCCTGTACTGGCGACGTATGCGCCCGCAGTACCAACCCGGAACGTGGCCGATGTGGTTCTGGCTGTTGTTCCGAGGTCGTTAACTCGCCGTACTGCTCTGCGGCTGACTGGATCAGATAAAAAGTATTGTCTGGGGTACGGGCAAAATGATCGTCAGCCATATTCAGCACATCGAAATTGAACCATTCGGCTTCAATTTCTGGTCCATCCATCGGGGTATAGCCACGCGCCTGAAAAAAACCGGCGATCTGTTGCCTGAGCAACGTCAGCGGATGCAATGAACCTCGCGGAGGTTGGCTACAGGATGTCATGATGAAGCGCCCTGCAATGTCCAGGCGGCGATACGCTCATGTACCAAATCCATCATGTCCCAGGCCTGACGGCACAGCGGCAGCAGCGATTGTATTTTTTCAGCGGGCAGGCTGTGGAGATAAGCCTGACCGATGGACCGATGGTCATCATCCGCTTCGGCATGTACATCAAAATAATCGCCTTCGACCTCGGGTTTATGGAATATTTCAGAGGTGGCGAGGCCAAACACGTGACCGCTCGACTCAACGACCAGATGCACGACGACCAGTTTCCCAGCTTCATCCTGTTGGTACATCTGAGAGACAAACCAGTTACCGGCCGCTTCCAAAATTGGGTCGTAAACCTCGTCATTAATCTCATAACGCACCCGCAACAATTCATCATGCCCCACTTCTTCCATAAAGTGACGCTGATACTCCTCCTGCAAAGCAGGGGTGATGCTCAGTGCCTGGCGAGCCAGCACCATTTTCTGGAAATAACGTGACCAGACATACAAGGCTGACACAAAGCGTTGACGTAATTGCGCGTCCTTCTGTAACCGGCCGGAGGAGAATAGCTGAAACAAGGCATTTTCCTGGTGACGGCCCACCAGCGTTTCGTTCACCTGATAGAGGTTATTCAGCGCATCGCTGAACGTTACCCTTGCCTGTTGTTCATCCTCATATAATCCCTTACCTTCAAATTGAATCGACAAACCATGAAAGGTTTCGCCCTCACGGGTGGTAAAGCCGTGGTTGCGGAAGGGTTCTACACAAACAATATCCCCCTCATATAATTGACGAGGTTCATCCCCCGTTAATTGCACCGAACCACTACAGACAATAATCATGGATTTTGTCGGGTGTTGATGGACATCCAGTGTCTCACCATCGGTTAAACGCACCCAGGCAAATGACAAGCGACCTGACTCGGGTATAAAATGAGCCAGATTTTCATTGCGACGAAAATCACGATGCTGCCCCAACAAATGTTTTTCACCATTAATGTCTACATGTGTAATCGCACGAATTTGTTCACGAGCAATAACATGGGTAACGGCATGTTGTTCCTTATTCATATCCAACGACTCCTTGTAATTACAGTTATTATATTTCGTTTTATTGACAACAACGGTTAAACCACAAAGATTAGCCATACGGCCTTTCATTCGTGTTCATAAAAATTTTTTATAAAAAAGGTTGGTACAGATTATGTCATATCAATACATTCAAATAATCACGGTTATTCCAACACCCGCAGCAGATTATCCATTACCTCGGGTGCAGCCAGTGAAATACGAATATAACCGATAAGCCCCATCGGATTCGGTAGCACATCAAATCCGGCATTCAGTAACCGGGTTGCCATCGATTCGGGCGCTTTGATGGTAATAAAACCAGCATGGGCAAGCACGTTTTCAATTTCAGGAATATTTTTCAGCCGTAGCGCTACCCGTTCGCGCTCCTGAATAAAAAGCAAAATTTGTTGTTTTAATTGCCCGATATTTGAGAGCGCGGCTTCCGCCTGCTCAATGACCGGCTGAGGAAGTGCAAAGGGAAGTCGTACCTTCATCATGGCTTGAATCAGTTCAGGCTGGGCCAATACCGCCCCCAGACGTAACCCAGCCAACGCCATGGCTTTAGACAAGGAACGCACCACAATAAGTTGCGGATAGTCATGAATTAAATGACGAAATGAACGTCGGGAGGCATATTCTACATAGGCTTCATCAATGACAACCAACCCTGAGAAATTCTCCAGCAGGTGAATAACCTCATCCATAACCAAGCTACTGCCAATGGGGTTATTAGGGTCACACAGCAATATGCCTTTCGCCTGACTCGCCTTTATCCTGACCAGATCAAGGTGATTAAACTCATCGCCTAAAAGCGGGATAGGTTCAACACGAACAGAATAGGCCGTAGCCAGTTCATCAAACAAACGGAAATTGGGTGGGGTGACAATCACACTATCTTGTCGCGGTTCAAAGAACGTTCGAAAGATTAAATCCAGACCATCAGATGCGCCACGGGTCATGAGTACCCAATCCAAATGCCATTCCTGACTATCTTGATATCCCTCTATCTCTGCCAGTGCATTAAGATAACGGCTGGCGAGTGTTGGGTAGACATTCGCAGGGTAACGATTTTGCTGACCACCGAACGGATTTTCGTTATCTCGCAGATTAACCATACCTCGTTCTTCTGAACGGGAAGCAAAACTGAAGGCGGGCTTCATACTGTTAATCACATCCCTGACCAGTGATTTTTTCATTTTCGTCCTTGTGTTAGTGAATTACAAATGGCGTGCAATGCCTTTCCCTTTACTCTTATCCATATTAACCCTTCACCTGCGATAGCAAATAAATATAACACGCAGAAAAAATCACCTAATATAAATAACAATAGCAACCCCAGGTGAAAGGTTCTCTTTCCACACAAATAAGCAACATAACAAAAATAAATAACAATTAACCAAAAAAAGAAAATAAGAATGAATTAGTGTTAATAAATTTTATTATTGAATCAAAATCACCATACTGTCAAGCATCATAAAAAAACAAAACAACATCACAAGAACAACAAAATTTTTACTCAAAAACCAAGAATACATATAAAAAATATCAACGAGATTTCTTTACAAAGAAAGAATTAATAAACACAAACAACAAATAAAGAAGAATAAATAAGAACAAGTGACTATTGGGGGAAATAAATAATCCCGGTTAACGTTATTCGCTACCGGGATTATGTAGAGTATGACGTGATGGTAGGTTATGGCTCTTCGTTACGCTTCAACCAGTCGCCGCTGACGATACGACGTAAGCCAGTAACCGGACGCTGATACAGGTAAATCCAGGCGCTGCCATAAGGCGTGGCAATCAACTCACGCTGGTAAGCTCCGCCTCCCCGCTTCAGTTCATCCAGTTCGGTCAGAATAGACGAACTGATGCGGTACACTTCGCAGTAAATCTCTCCTTCGCCTGCAACCGCCGCCGGATAGTGTCCCAGATCGTATAACTCGTACCCTTCGAGCTGGTGATCCCCTAACCACTGAGCGTTGGTCATCCAATGACTGTTTCCCTGTTTGCGCCGTAAACTGCCGTAGACAATAATTCGCATTGCTAAAACTCAAACTGATAGAGCACATCGAGTGCCTGACTCACACCAGACACCGCTTCCAGATATAGTTTTGGCATTAAACGGTAACGTAAGGTTAACGTTGCCAATGAATCGAACAGGCCGACACCATATTTGACCTGCAGGCCCGGAAGAACGTAACCGCTGACAACAACCTGCGATTTGTCGCCAACTCCCTGTGTATCCAGAGCTAAATGGCTTACGCCAAAGGCCTCGCCGATTTTACCCACAACTTGGCCACTTTGTGCAACCCCTAAACCAATCAGGGCTGATGTCATCATCGAACTATCTGCTCCGCTACGGTTCAAACCCTGACCACGCAGCAGGTAAGACAGCGCTTCCTCCTGGGATAACGTCGGCTCGGAAAACACATCCAGCTTAGGCGCACTGGCAGTACCGGTGACCCGTACGCCGACCGTCACACTGTCTGCGGTATTATCCGGGTTGCGAATAGCCTCGATATTTAACACCGGTAGCGTCGGCGGCCCGGAAAACAGTAATAGCCCTTTACGCACTTGCAAATCCTGTCCATAGGCCTTGAAGCGCCCTTCCTGCATCGAGATCTGCCCGTTCAGCCCCAACCCTTGTTCATCCTGCGAGACTTTCAAATCGCCATGAAGACGGGCTCGTAACCCATAAGCATCCAGCCAGACATCATCACCCACTCGGACAATCAGGTTGCTGGCGATGGGAATCCCACGGGCAACGGTTGCAACCGGTTGACGCCGCGCATCCAGAATCACTTCATCCGAGGAGACATCCACCGCACTGGCGGGCATATCGTGCACCACAATCCGCGCCCAGGGGATCGTCACTGTACCGTTTAGCGACAGTAGCTGTGGCGTCGCCTCGAACACGATATCCGGCGACACATCCAGCCGCGCCATTGGCGGTACTGTCACCCGCATACGATCACCGTTAACCGCAATCCGTGCTCGCCAGGCATCGAATACCGACCAGTCGGCGTTCCCCGTCAGGGTTATCTGCCCTTGAGTGGTACGGAAAACGCCCTGCAATGTCGAGGACATACCGTTAAACAGCAACGCTAACCGCCCGCTAGTCAAATCCACTGGCATCCAGTTACCGTCCACATCAAGGTTATCCAGCGTGAGTTGCCCGAACACCTGCGGACGTTGCAGATCGCCGCCCAACCGCAGATCAGCATTGACGACCCCAGCGGCTTTCTCGTTTTGACGCAGCATCGGTCGCAGCAAGTCGAGTGACAACGCATTTAGCGTCACCGTACCACTCAGATTACGGCGATGCTGCGGATCGGTAATACTCACATCGCCCCGGAAACGACCGTTACCCTGAATGCCCATCAGCCACGCCAGGCGCGCCTGCCCGTGCTCTAATCCGGCATCCAGGGTCAGCGTGTCAAACACTACCGGCAGCGTGCCGCCTTCAACCTGCTGGCGAACGGTGACACCCTGCCCCGCCAGCGTGACACGGGCTTGCGGCAAACCGCCGTTGACCTGCCAACTGACTTGCGCATTGCCGTTCACCGTACCACTCACCGCTGTCTGCTGACCGATAAACGGTGCCAGCATCGCCAGATTAAACCGGTTGAGCATCACGCTTGCCTTACCGCTGGCTCCCGCTTCAATCGGCTGAGGTACGCACAATTCAGCATTAGGATTACGCCAGCAATGCGTTCCTATCGTGACGGTCTGCGCCGCAACCTGATAAACCAGCGACATCGACGGTGCCAGCCGCCATTCGCCAACCGGGGTGTCAAACCGCGTATCGCTCAGCTCCCCCTGCCAGCGCTGCTGTGCACGGTCGAAGTGGCCGCTCAATAACAGCTGGCCGCCTACCGGCTCGCCGTTCAGGATGACGCGTAGCTGGTGCTGGCTCTCATCACCGGTCGCCCGGACATTCAGCGACGCCAGCCGCACATCCCCCTGCGTCAGTTGCTGCGCCTGTAACGTCAGTGTGCCGTGTACCTGTTTATCCGATTGCACGTCGCCCTTGAGTGTCAGTTTACCGAGGCTCAGTTCCTGCCAGCGCAACGCGGTGGCGGAAATATCTGTCTGCAACTGTGGTGCCTCACGTTTGCCATCCAGCCGCAGTTTCCCCGTTATCTGTCCACCCAGACCGGGCAGTATCCCATTGAGCGACGGCGCATTAATGTCGCCGCTCAATCGCCATTGGTCTTTCAATTCCCCCTGTAACGTCAGTTGGTTACGCCCCAGCGAAAGCGTTATCCCCGGAATCGACCACTGACCGTCGGCATTACCGCTCAATGCCCCTTTGGCGATCAGTTTGTTCTGCCGGATTTGCCCGTCCAGCGTCAGTTGCGGTACATCAAACCGCCATGACTCCCCCGTCAGGCTGCCGTTAATAGTGAATACACCGTCCAGCCGTGCTGGCCACTGTGGCCATTGCTGCGCGGTATTGATGCCTTTGAGCGCCAGATTACCGTTCCAGGTTATCGCATCACGCCAGTCCAGTTGACCGGTTATGTCCGCCGTTCCCTGCAACGCCGCCAGCCGTAATCGCGCCAGCGAGAACTGTTGTTCACTGCCCTGACCATCGAGCACCAGGGTAGCGGGCGGCAGTTCACTGCCACGGATATCCCCGCGTAGCGACAGTGAATAATCCGTCACTTTTCCGCTGACATTCACTTGTACTTCATTGAACTGGTAAAGCGCGTCACCGGTCAGCGGCCAACGCAGTTGCGGTGCGCGCACGCTCAGATTCAGCGGCAGGCCGGGTTCGGCCAACGCGGTCTGGATATCGACCTGCGCCCGCTGTGGGCCAGACAGGTTTATCGCCAGCCGTAGCTGCTGACGCAGGCTGCCGTCAGCGGTCAGCCGTATGCGCTCCCCCTTGAGCAGCTCGCTATTTAGCATACCGTTGAGGTTAAGCGTGACCGGCCAGTCGCCCGATAAGGTCGCGTTGCCGTGCGCATACAGTGCACCCTGCGGTGATTGCACCGTGAGTTGCTGCAGCGTCAGCGTTTGCTGTCGAATAGCTGCCTGCAATTGGACGCGTGAAATAGCTACCGGCTGGCTCCCTACAACCTGCCATGACTCCCCTTGCAGATCGGCAATGGTGAGATCCAACGGCAAGGTAAATGTCGGCATCGCCGGCAGTAGCGGTGCGGAAAACAGCGCATGTAGCGTTTCTCCCAGCGGCGGCGGCTTAACCGCCGTCACCGGCGGTGTAGACGGCGCTTTCGCTGTGGCAGGCAACGAAACAATGAGGCCTGACACCTGTGTCGGCAACAACGTCAGTGAACGTCCCTGCCAGTTCAGCGCAGTTTGCAGCGAGTTCAATGACACATCGGTGCCATCGATCACAATGCGACTATGGGTGAGGTTGATGTGATTCAGCGCCATCGCCACCGGTGCAAGAATGTCGGTTACCGGTGCGCTTTTCACCGGTGGTTCGGGTTCGGCCGGTGGCAATGCCTGAGTATTGATAGCGACCGTCAGCCCCTGCAACGACAGGTCATCCAGACACAACTGACTGCGCCACAGGCATCCCGGTTTCAACGCCACATGCACGCGCTCTGCCTGCACGGTGACGCCGGGTGACTGGTAGCGTATGGCATTGAGCGTCAAATCCCGCCAGCCGCCTTCGACGGCTCCCATTTCCAGCCCCGGCACCCAGCGCGTAGCCGCGCCAAGTAACACATGTAACCCTGGCGTGGTGGTCACCAGTAGTATCACCGCCAGCAATAACGCCAGCATCCCCACCATCAGGCCAATTCCGGCTTTTTTCATCCTGCTCATAATTCCGGTCCCAGCCCGATATAAAACTGCAATCCGCGTTTATCGTTATCACCAATCGGCCGGGCGATATCCAGCTTGACTGGCCCGACCGGCGAAGCCCAGCGCACACCAATACCCGCGCCCGTTTTCAGGTTGGTGCGAGCCAGATCATTGACGGCTTCGCCACTGTCGATGAAAACGGCTCCCCACCATTTCCCCGTGACGTTGTACTGGTACTCCAGCGATCCTGTTGCCAGCTTCGAGGCACCGGTGAGCTTGCCGTCGCTATCGCGTGGAGAAATGGATTTGTACTTATAACCGCGAATGCTGCGATCGCCACCGGCAAAGAAACGCAACGAGGGGGGAACACGCGAGAAGCTACCGGTTTCGATCCAGCCCAGATTGGCGCGAGTCACAAAACGGTGTTTCTCCGCCAGCGTCCGGATCCAGACGTTCTGTGCCTGAAACACCGCAAAGTCAATATCCGATCCCCACAAGGTATTGGAGACATCCACCGAGTAACGCTGGGTATCCCCCCAGTCGGGCATGAGCCCGCCTCGTTGTCGGGTACGGTTGAAACTGACGCCGGGGTAAAGCAGCATCGTCGTGTTGGTGACGTTGGCCTGAGTAAAGTGATCCAACGTCCAGCGCATATTCACGGCACGCTGCCAGCCGCTGGTGAGCTCCCAGTAACGCGCCAGGTTGAATGTCGTCGAGTCAGACTGGGTATCGTTGAGATCTTCTCGCTTAAAGCCACCTTGTGCCAGATAGTATTGCTCTAGCGGGCTTTTCAGCAGCGGCATCTTGTAGCTGAAATCCAGTTGCTGTTCCGGTGCGGATACGCTCAGGCTGCTTTCCAGACTGTGGCCATAATCGTTCACCCAGGGTCTTTTCCAGGTTGTTTTCAGCCTCGGCCCGACATCGGTGGCATACCCTACCCCGGTTTCCACGTTATTACGGGTACGCGGCGTCACCACCGCCTCTAGCGGCAGGACTTTACTCTGGCGACCGTGTTCGAAATCCGGCGAGACTACCGCAGAGTTAAACCAGCCGGTGGCAGACAAGCGCCGGTTAAACTCCCCCAGTTGTTCCACCGAGTAAACGTCGCCCTCGCGAAAGGGTACCAGATTGTGCAAATACGCCTGCTGAATCTGAGAGCCTCGAAAGTTCACCTTACCAAAGCGATAGCGGGTGCCGCTGTCATAATCGATGTCCCACCAGGCCTGATGGGTAGAGGGCATCACCCTTAACTGGCTTTTAGTGAAATGGCCGTCGAAATAGCCTTTACGCATCGACAACGTATTGAGTTCGTCTTTGAACGCATCGTAATCACCGTGATTGAGCGGACTACCGACTGCTGGCCGACGTTGTTGCACCAGTTTTTGATAATCCTCATCCTGTTGTGCGCCACCACGAATGGCGATGCTGGAACCGGCGATGTTGACCGGCTCTCCCGGTGTCACCGTGACCTTCAACACCGGACGGCCACGCCCCTGCGCTGGAATAAATTCAAAGCGGATATCCGGGTCGTAGTACCCCAACGCACGAAGCCCCTTGCGGATAGCTTCATCAACCCGGGCACGGAAACGCCCATCAGCATTGACTTCATCCGGGGTGATAGTAGAAAGGCGTGCCCGCACATTTTTCTGCAACTCCCCGTCCAGCCCGCTAAGCTGAAGACGTACATTCGATGCAGCCCATGCCGACGTCGCCATCAGCAGCAGGCAAGCTATGCTTAACACCCGGCAGAACACGGCGCTACGGCGGCAAAATCTATTTTTTGTCCTGATAAAAATTGTCACGTAACTTCCCAGTAGCGTCGGAAAAATCGACGTATTTTCTGAACAACAACAGACAGGTATCTCAGTAACGATAGAATTAGTTACCACTGTTAACTATAGATAGTCGTCGCCATGCCGACAACGCCATGACCCTGAAAGCCGCCCACACCCGGCACGATAGCCCGGCAATGCGTACACTTCAGGTAGGGGCCGACGTATTGGCGACACACTCGCCGTCGATACCCACACCGTTGTCATATACCTATGCTATTTCGCCATAAAGACAGAGCGCATTAACTCGGTTATGCTCTGAAAATGACGAAATACAGGGTGATAATCAGGAGCCAAACGTGATAGTGAATTTTGACAAGACCCAGTTGCTCGACAAGTCAGATGCCCTGCCAGGCCGCACGACGCCGATGCCAGTCGCCCGCCTGCACGTGGTCAACCAGCACTCCATGACCCACGTTCCGGACAACATGGAGGTGGCGATTTTCGCGATGGGCTGTTTCTGGGGCGTAGAGCGCCTGTTCTGGCAACAGTCGGGCGTTTACAGCACCGCGTCAGGGTATTGCGGCGGTTATACCCCCAACCCGACGTATCGGGAAGTGTGCACCGGTAAAACTGGCCATGCCGAAGCGGTACGGGTGGTGTTTGACCCGGCAGAGGTGAGTTATACCCAGTTGTTGCAGCTGTTTTGGGAAAACCATAATCCCGCGCAAGGGATGCGACAGGGCAACGACATCGGCACGCAATACCGTTCCGCTATCTATACGTTAACGCCAGAGCAGAACGCCGCCGCCAAAGCCAGCTACCAGCGCTTTCAGCAGGCCATGCGCGAAGCGGGCGATAACCGTGCCATTACCACCGAAATTCAACCCGCCGGGCCGTTTTACTATGCCGAAGATGAGCACCAGCAATACCTGCACAAAAATCCGTACGGCTACTGCGGACTGGGCGGTATTGGCGTGTGTTTACCGCCGCAAGGCTAAGGCTGGCGACGATTTCATCGCACCTGTTATACTGTGCGTCCACAGGACCGGTTTCCGGTCCTTTTTGCGGTGCCGTTGCACCCTTATTTCGGTGCCGAAGCACCCATAATGTGATTCCCTTTCAGAGGTTCGCCGTCCGCGACGACTGTGCGAAAAAACTATGTTAAACAGTCTGTTAATTATTTTATGTCTTATCGCTATTAGTGCGTTTTTTTCCCTATCGGAAATATCGCTGGCCGCTTCGCGCAAAATCAAACTGAAGCTGATGGCCGACGAGGGAGACTTGAATGCCGTGCTGGTACTGAAATTTCAGGAAACGCCGGGCATCTTTTTCACCGTCATTCAGATAGGCCTCAATGCGGTCGCTATCCTCGCCGGTATCATCGGCGACGCGGCATTCTCCCCGTATTTCGAAATGCTGTTTACCCGCGTTCTGCCGCAAGACATGGTCGCCCGGGCCAGTTTCGCCTGTTCGTTTGTGCTGGTGACCAGCCTGTTCATCCTGTTTGGCGACCTGACACCGAAACGCATTGGTATGATTGCCCCGGAAGCGATTGCCATTCGGATCATCAACCCCATGCGCTTCTGTCTGTTGGTATTCCGCCCGCTGGTGTGGCTGTTCAACGGCCTGGCAAACCTGATTTTTCGGCTGTTCAAATTACCGATGGTGCGCAAAGAAGACATTACACCGGATGATATCTATGCGGTGGTGGAAGCCGGAGCTCTGGCCGGCGTGCTGCGCAAACAGGAACACGAGTTGATCGAAAACGTATTCGAACTGGAGTCCCGTACGGTACCGTCCTCCATGACCTCGCGTGAAAGCGTGGTCTATTTCGATTTGCACGAAGATGAAGCGCAAATCAAAGAGAAAATCGCCCACCAGCCGCATTCCAAGTTTCTGGTATGCGACGGCACCATCGACCAGATTGTCGGCTATGTGGACTCCAAAGACTTGCTGAACCGGGTGTTGGGGAACCAGAGTCTGGAGCTGACCAGCGGCGTCCAGATTCGCCCGGCGCTGATGGTACCGGATGCCCTGACGCTGTCAGAAGCGCTGGAAAGTTTTAAAACGGCAGGAGAAGATTTTGCCGTTATCCTCAACGAGTACGCGCTGGTAGTAGGAATTATCACCCTCAACGACGTGATGACGACGCTGATGGGCGACCTGGTTGGACAGGGGATGGAAGAGCAAATTGTCGCCCGTGACGAGAACTCCTGGCTTATCGAGGGGGGCACACCGATAGAAGACGTGATGCGCGCGTTGAGTATTGATGAGTTCCCTCACTCCGATAATTACGAAACCATCGGCGGGTTCATGATGTATACGCTGCGCAAAATCCCCAAACGTACTGATTTTGTCCGTTACTCTGGGTATAAATTTGAAGTGGTGGATATCGACAGCAACAAGATAGACCAGTTGCTGGTGACCCGGCTGGAAGAAAGAACAACGGTTAACCCCGAAACGCCCCCGGCCTAAGCCAGCCTTCACCGTTCAGTCGCTACCAATAACAACGGCCCGTCAAAGGGCCGTTTTCCTATTGCTGAAGAGGGTTCGTCAACCCAGTTCAGCCTGCAATTTCAGTACCTGACGGTTCACTTCAGACATCACCACCAGATGCTGTTTATCCTGCGTCTTAGGCAGCAGGATGCGCCCCTGATCAAATTCAAAAGCGCCGATCCCGTTAATGTAGAGCCTTCCACGAAACAGGATTTTCACATACTTGGCGACCTTCAGGGGATTGTAACGCTCGAAGATCCTCATCGTCTTCCTCTCCTCCCGTTTTTATTCACCACGCACCCCATGCCTGATTCAGGCCGGAGATGTCCTGCGTGGCAATCATGTACTACTGATTAGTGTCTCTATTCTGTGGTTAGTTCCCGCAACAGCAGAATTATTTATGGCATTTACATAATTTTACCGAATAGATTAATGCCATAATTTTTAAATCAGTATAAACCTTCAAGTTATTACCGTGTGTGCGGTATGCCGCAAACTCGGGCATGCCGCCGCACTCGCGTTAACGGCCGCCAATCTACCGGGAGAATATGACCAAAAAACGACAGTACGTCGTGCTTCATGTTAAAGATGACAACGTAAAGATAGATATCGCAGCAGGGGCGTCGCCTGCTGCGATATCAGCGGGAAGAATCAGGCTGGCACATCACGACCAGTAGAAAATACGCCTCAGAACAGCGATACGCGAAATCCGGGGTTCAGGAAGGACTCTCGTGGCACATAGGAAAGTTCACGTCCCTGCCAGTCATGCACTTGTGCACCGGCGGCCAGTGCTACCGCATGCCCGGCAGCGGTATCCCAAATATTCGTCGGCCCAAAACGCGGATACAGTTGTGCTTTGCCTTCAGCGACCAGACAGAACTTCAGCGACGAACCGATAGAAACGGTCTGGTGCTCGCCTAACTGGCGCAGATAATCCTCCAGCTCCGCGTCGGCATGGGAGCGGCTCACTACCACCAGCGGCGGCCTGGCGTCTTTCACCCGAATCGGACGGCGCGATCCTTTTTCCTCTTTCCAGGCATTGCCCTGTGTGGCGGCATACATCACGCCCGTTACCGGCACATACACCACCCCCAACACCGGTTTACCGTTATCAATCAACGCGATATTGACGGTAAACTCACCGTTGCGGTTAAGAAACTCCTTGGTTCCATCCAACGGGTCCACCAGCCAATAACGCTGCCAGTGCTGGCGTTCGGACCACACCTGCGGGTCCTCTTCCGAGAGAATGGGGATAGTAGGGTGCAATTCCGCCAGCCCACGCGCAATCACCTTATGCGCCGCCAGGTCAGCCGCCGTCACCGGCGAATCATCTTTTTTATGCGCTACATTGAGCGGCTGCTGGCCGTTATATACCTGCATGATGGCCTCTCCCGCCTCACGCGCCAGTTGGCAGATCGGTTCTAACATCGTTTCACCTCGTTATCTGTACAGGCCATTATTATGTCTGTCCCCGGCATTCTATCCTTTAATAAATCGCGTTGCAGGAAGGCGGGTATATGTCATGCTTCACACTCCAGACTGATATTTAACACTATATTCATCAAAATCTGCGATATAGATTCAGGCTTCGCCGCCAGGACGTCGGACAAATGACCGGCGGCGAAGCCCTATTCATACCTCGTCACAGGAGCGACCTTTATGAAGCATAAGCTGGTGCTGAGCCTGCTTGCGATGGCTATCGCTACCGCTACCCAGGCGGCGACCGTCGATTTACGGGTGCTGGAAACCACCGATCTTCACAGCAACATGATGGACTATGACTACTATAAAGACAGTCCAACGGATAAATTCGGACTGGTCCGTACCGCCAGTTTAATTCAGTCCGCTCGTCAGCAGGCCGTCAACAGCGTGCTGGTGGACAACGGCGATATTATTCAGGGCAGCCCACTGGGTGACTACATTGCGGCCAAAGGATTACAAAAAGGCGATGTACACCCGGTCTATCTGGCGATGAATACGCTGGATTACGCTGTCGGCAATATCGGCAACCACGAATTCAACTACGGGCTGGACTACCTGCACAAAGCCTTGTCTGGCGCCCACTTCCCCTATATCAACGCTAATGTACTGGATGCCAGCACCGGCAAACCACTGTTTACACCTTACCTGATCGAAAAGAAAACGGTGAAAGACCGTGACGGTAACCCTCATGAACTGCGCATTGGTTACATCGGTTTTGTCCCGCCACAAATCATGGTGTGGGACAAAGCCAACCTGAGCGGCAAAGTCACCGTGGCGGATATCACCGAAACCGCGAAAAAATGGATACCGGAGCTGCGCAAACAAGGGGCGGATGTGGTGATTGCCATCCCGCATTCCGGCCTGTCGGCTGAGCCATACAAAGCCATGGCGGAAAACTCAGTCTACTACTTAAGCCAAATTCCCGGTATTGACGCCATTATGTTCGGCCACGCTCACGCCGTGTTCCCGAGCAAAGATTTTGCTGGCATCCACGGTGCCGATATCGCTAAAGGCACGCTCAATGGCGTACCGGCTGTCATGCCCGGCCAGTGGGGCGATCACCTTGGGGTGGTCGATTTGGTCTTGAACAATGACAGTGGTCAGTGGAAAGTGACCGAGGGCAAAGCGGAAGCGCGCCCCATCTTCGACAAAGCCCAGAAGAAATCACTGGCGGCGGAAGATGCGCAACTGGTTAACGTACTGGCGGACGCCCACCAAAAAACCCGTGAATTTGTCAGCCAGCCTATCGGTAAATCCTCCGACAACATGTACAGCTACCTGTCGTTGATTCAGGACGACCCAACCGTACAGATAGTCAACAACGCGCAGAAAGCCTACGTCGAACACTTTATTCAGGGCGACCCGGATCTGGCGGACCTGCCGGTGCTCTCCGCCGCCGCGCCATTTAAGGCTGGCGGTCGCAAAAACGACCCGGCCAGCTATGTGGAAGTCGAAAAAGGCCAGTTGACCTTCCGTAACGCTGCCGACCTTTACCTCTACCCCAACACGCTGGTGGTGGTGAAAGTCAAAGGCGAGCAGGTACGGGAATGGCTGGAATGCTCCGCCGGTCAGTTCAACCAGATTGATGTGCATAAACGCGAGCCGCAATCGCTGATCAACTGGGAAGGGTTCCGCACCTACAATTTTGACGTGATTGACGGTGTCAGCTATCAGATAGATGTCACCCAGCCCGCCCGTTACGACGGCGAGTGCCAATTGATCAACGGTAATGCACACCGCATCAAGGATCTGACCTTTAACGGCAAACCTATCGACCCGCAGGCCACGTTCCTTGTCGCCACCAATAACTACCGCGCGTATGGCGAAAAATTTGCCGGTACCGGTGAAAAACAGGTCGCATTCGCCTCGCCGGATGAAAACCGTGCGGTACTGGCTGCCTACATCAGCACTGAAACGAAAAAATCCGGAGAGGTGAAACCGTCGGCGGACAACAACTGGCGTCTGGCGAAGATTGTCAGCGATACACCACTGGATATCCGGGTGGAAACCTCACCGTCGCCGAAAGCCGCCGCATTCATCAAGGAAAAATCGCAATACCCGCTCACCCTAGTGGGCAACGATGATATCGGCTTCGCCGTGTACCGTCTGGATTTACAACAATAACCCGTCACCATACCGCGCCGACAGGCGCGGTGTTTTCATCGCCCTCTTTCTCCCAGTAATCCTTTTTAGGGATAGCTAATTTTTAAAGATGTATTTAAAATACATTTTATAAATAACACCGTTCTGAGGGTACCCACCATGCACTACCGCGACCAATCATTAGGCGAGCTGGCCATCACCATCCCTCGCGCTACCGCACTGTTCCGTGAATTCAATCTCGATTTTTGTTGCGGCGGCAAACAAACGCTGCTGCGTGCTGCCACCAAGAGGGCGCTGGACATCGATATGCTCGAATCGCGTCTGGCCGACCTGTCGACACAGCCATCCACGGAAAAAGACTGGCAACAGGCCTCTCTTGGCGAAATGATTGTGCATATCATCAGTCGTTTCCATGATCGTCACCGTGCACAGTTGCCGGAACTGATTCGGATGGCGGAGAAAGTCGAACGCGTACACCACGACAAGCCGGGTTGCCCAATTGGACTGACGGCTCAACTGACGCTGATTCACGACGATCTGGCACAGCACATGATGAAAGAAGAGCGGATCCTGTTCCCAATGATCCAGTCCGGTATGGGTGCCCAAGCCACTGGGCCGATTTCCGTCATGGAACATGAGCATGACGACGCCGGTCAACAGCTGGAAGTGGTCAAAGCCCTCACCAACAACGTGACCCCGCCGGTCGGCGCTTGTACTACCTGGCGTGCGCTATACACCGGTATCAATGAATTTATCGACGACCTGATGGAACATATCCATTTGGAGAACAACCAGTTGTTTCCACGGGCGCTGAAGGGCGAATAATCGCCGTTACCCGCCATGTAGCCGCTAAAAGAAACCGTGCTCTGCCAGAGCACGGTTTTTTATTTTAAGTTCGCTATCAATCACGGTTTACCAACGCGGGCCACCGTGATGAGGGCCTGGCCCCCATCCCCATCCTGGACCACGCGGCCCGGCAGGGACGACGTAGACCGGCGGCGGAGGCGGTGCTTCTACCACCACAACTCGGCGCGGCGGGGGCGGTGCATAGTCGTAATATTCGTAATAAACCTGGCGGGCATGATGGTGGCGACGGGCGTACCAGCTATCCGGGTCACACCACCGATTACCGTCCCAGTAATAGCCACGAGTATCACGATCGCCGATGTGCAAAGACACACCAGGCAATGACAGACTCAGGCTATCAGCCTGTGCGGCAGGCATTGCTGACAGCAATAAGCCTGTCACGATGGCACCCAGTAAAAGTGGCTTAATCATATTGTTAACCTCTGATTCACCGCAACGCGGCGGATGAGTCACTTATACGGCGCGCCACCTTCAGTCGCTATCAGAAAATGGCTAAATAATAATAACTTCAGGAAAGCAATTCACGCCTGGCGCCGTTGACTGCATACCAGTATAAAAAAAGAATCGTCAGCCCATCTTTACCAGGTGTATCCATCGGTTACACCACGACGTATTTGCACAGCGGCATGAACCATGATCAATGGGAAATGAGCAATTGAAAAGCGATGAGGTCGGCGTCATTCACAGCTAACGCCTGCGAGGGGAAATCAGCCGGGTCACGACGTCCCCGGCAGAGAAAACACTTACAGGATTTCCAGCAGTTCCACTTCAAAAATCAGGGTACTGAACGGAGGAATGGACGCACCCGCGCCACGTTCGCCATACGCCAGATTCTGAGGGATATAGAGTTCCCACTTAGAACCAACCGGCATCAGCGTCAGCGCTTCGATCCAACCTGGGATCACGCCGCTAACCGGGAATTCAGCCGGCTGGCCACGCTCTACCGAGCTGTCGAACACGGTGCCATCAATCAGGCGGCCAGTGTAGTGAACCCGCACACGATCCTGACGGGCCGGAATCGCGCCGTCGCCTTGAGTCAGAACACGGAACTGCAAGCCGGATTCTGTGCTGCTCACCCCGTCTTTAGCGGCGTTGGCATCCAGAAAACGCTGGCCTTCAACCGCTAGTTCACGCTGACGTTCACGACGCACCGCATCCGCCCGCTCATGCACTTCACGCAACGCGCGATGTACCACATCAACCGGCACCGCAGGCGCTTTACCTTCCAGCGCATCGCACAGCCCTGCCAGCAGCGCATCGGGGATCAACCCCTCCAGACCGGATTCCTGCAGTTGTTGACCAATCTGCAGGCCAATGCCGTAGCTTGCCTGCGCTTCGACGCTGTCATAAGAAGGCGTTGTCATGAATGTTCCTTTAATCTAAAAAATATGAAAGTGCAGCATAGCAGTGAGTCGATTGAGGGTAAAACGTTCTGTCGTTATCTTGTTTCGCCGTCGCTCGACCTTGCGTCAAACCGTTCATGTTTACGGCATCAGTTTCCAATGATGGCGGCCTTAACTGGTTATCTGTCACCAATTACCGATATAATTATACCCAAAATAATTCGAGTTGCGGGAAGGCGGCAAGAGAGCGAATCCCGATGAGCTTACTCAAGTAAGTGACTCGGGTGAGCGAGCGCAGCCAACACACCTGCAACTTGAAGTATGACGGGTATAGGCTGTTTTTACCTTTATACGGTTCTAAGAGAGGTCACCATGGGCAGAATCGCGCCCAGGAGAAAACAATCCAGGAGAGATCAATCCCGGAAAGAACAATCCACCTGGAATCACCTGACGTTATGGCGGTCCTGCCTGAACTGGCTGGCCCAGCGACGTCAACACAAGGCGATGCCAGATGAACCGGAAGAACGTGCAGAGGAAGCACCCGAGATTTCCCCGGATCCCGCGCCACGCCACCCGCATCGCAGACACTACTCATCCTGGCTGCGGACAGTGTGGCACCTGCCGGATGATTTCAGTTGGATGGAACCACTGCCCTATTTTCACCGTCGTTGTATTCTGATTCTGCTGTGCTTGCTGTTACTGGTACTGCTGTGGCCGACCCCGCCTTCAGCACCCGCGCCTTCCCATCAGGTGGACGTACCGCTTAGCTCGCAGAATGCGCCGATACAGGCACAACTGGTGGACCCTAACGCTAACGCCACCGCTAACCAGGCGTCGCGCCCGGCGACATCTGGTGCCCACTGGCAGTCCTACCAAATCGCCTCCGGTCAGACGCTGGCGCAGTTATTTCGCGACAATAACCTGCCCGTCAATGATGTGTTTGCTATGGCGCAAGTCGAGGGCCAGAACAAGCCACTCAGTAATTTGCGGGCCGGGCAGAATGTTCGCCTGCAACTCAATACACAGGGGATGGTGAGCCAGCTTGAAATCGACACCCCGGATGGTCAACAAGTCCAGTTCACCCGGCAGCAAGACGGCTCTTTTATTCGCGCTCGCTAAGCGTGCACTTGCTCAACCAGAAAATCACGCAAAACCATGGCATGATTTCGCTGCGTATCCCGGCTGCCATACAGCAGCGTTATCGGCTCGTTTTGACGCAACAGCGTTATCAACGGTTGCCACGCGCAATGCTGACAGAGTTCCGCGTGGTACAGCCCGACAAAAACATCCCACTCGACCGGGTTGGCATGATACCAGCGGCGCAATTCATGACTGGGTGCCACGTCTTTAAGCCAGACAACACCAGCCAGACGGCTTTTTGCCACACCGCGTGGCCATAGCCTATCCACCAGAAATGCCGCCGGTTCCATCGGCTGATGTACGTCATAGACGCGCATCAGGTGTATCAAGGTCATTCCCCCCTCCTTCTGACTGAATTGATTTCGCCTGTTGATCATACTCGCGGGGTAGCGTCACGTCGTGCGTATCCACCATTAACACATGATCCTCTGCTGAATAGATCCAATTTCTCGCAAATCCCTCTTGACAGGATCGGTCGCTTTGATAAAAACTGCAAACGTTCCCGCAAACGTTTTTGATAAATTGCACTCGACAGTACCCTATAGAAAAAAGAGGACGTTATGAAAAACATCAATATCGATTTACGTGGTCTTAACCCTGCACCAATCACCCCATTCACCCGCGACGGGGCCGTCGACTATGCGGCTTGTAAAAAACTAGGCAGTTGGCTGGCTAGCATCGACGGTGTGAAAAGCCTCACCGTGTTAGGGCACGCCGGGGAAGGCACCTTCCTGTCGCAAGAAGAACAAATGAAAGTGATTGAAGCCTTTGCCGAATCAGTAAACGGCGCGATTCCGATTATCGCTGGCATCACGCTGGAAGGGACCGCTGTAGCGGCAGAAGAAGCCAAACGCGCCATCAAAGCCGGTGCATCAGCAGGGTTGCTGTACCCGTCCCACGGTTGGCTGCGTTTCGGGTATCAGAAAGGCGCGCCGCAGGACAAATACCGCCATGTGTATGAAGAAAGTGGCCTGCCGCTCATTCTGTTCCAGTATCCCGATGCGACCAAATGTACTTACAACCTGGAAACGATGCTGGATATCGCGGCACAACCCGGCGTATTCGCCATGAAAAATGGGGTGAGAAACATGCGCCGCTGGGACACTGAAATTCCTGTCATCCGCCGCGAACGCCCTGACCTGCAAATCCTGAGTTGCCACGATGAATACCTGCTATCAACCGTATTCGATGTGGATGGCTTCCTGGTCGGTTATGGCAACATTGCCCCCGAACTGTTGGTTGAAATGATTAAAGCGGGTAAGGCGAAAGATTATGCTGCCGCCCGCGCTATCCACGATCGCCTGCTGCCGGTGACGAAAAGCGTGTACCACCGTGGTTCTCACATGGAAGGCACCGTGGCATTGAAACATGCGCTGGTCGCAAGAGGGATCCTGGATCATGCGACAGTTCGTTCCCCGTTAATGCCGTTGGAACCTGGTGCCGCAGACGAAATTATGACGGCCATCCGCATGGCGGAGCTTCCTCGCGTTGGCTGATGCGTTCGACGCTCATCTCTACTATCAGCGCAACTATCAGCGCAACTATCAGGGTGCCCGCCTACACAGGGTACGGGCACCCTGCCATTCTGACCTGACGCGCCCTGTTTGCGTGGCCTTGTGCTTCCCTTCACCACATTTGCTCGCGTACCGACCGCCATACCCTGTCGGCACTACGCCTTGATTCACGTCATAGCGCTATCTGCGGTGTATTACCAAAAATATAGCTAATTCACCGGTGCCACTACATAATAACAGCGTGCAAAACAAGCAATAAAACAGACACACTCCAGACGGCTGAAGGCATCCGGACAGCGTGGATAGCCTTAAATACCGGAGTTTTATCGGGGAGGCTCCCCTACTGATTACGACGAAGGATGACATGGACTCAAACGCATTTTCGCCACCTGGCGCCAACCGGAAGCTGAGCAATAAACCGGTAACACTGCAGGACGTGGCAACCGCGGCTGGCGTCAGCGTCTCTACCGTGTCGCGCGTACTGGACGAACGTCTGCCTCCATCGCGCAGTAAAGCCGCTCAACGGGTCAGAGAGGTCGCACAGGAGCTGGGGTACCGCCGCGATATTATGGCATCCAGCCTGCGTCGTGGTGGCACAGGGACTATCGGTGTGCTGGTGCCGCGTTTAAGCGATATGGTCATGGCGCTTTTATACGAAGCCATTTTCCGCGCCGCAGAACGGCACGGTTACTTCACTATTGTCGCCACTTGCGGTGATGACCCGGTGCAGGAAAAGCAGGCGGCAGAATCGTTGCTTGACCGCCGGGTTGACGGTTTGATTCTGGCCACCAGCCGACTGGATGACCAACTGCCTGCGGAATTACGCCAGCAGCAGATCCCCCATACTCTGGTGCTGCGTACCGATGGCATTAGCCCTTCAGCTACTGGTAATGATGAGCAAGGGGGTTATCTGGCCACTCGTCATCTTATCGATTTAGGTCATCGGGATATCGGTCTGATTGCGGGCCCCAATTTCACCTCGGGAGCGCGTGATCGCCGTCTGGGGTTTCAGCGGGCGATGCAGGAGGCGGGGTTGCCAATACGACCCGAATGGATCCGCGAGTCTGGTTTTGGGATTGAGTCCGGGGAACAACAAGGGTTGGCACTGCTCACACCGGCAAACCGTCCCAGCGCCATTTTTGCGATCAATGATGATCTGGCGATAGGCGTGATGGCGGCAGCGCACCGTGTCGGCCTGACAATTGGTCAGGACCTGTCGCTGGTAGGGTATAACGATATTCCGCTGGTCGCGCGCCTGCCGGTACCGCTCTCATCAGTCCACGTGCCGCTGGATCATGTCGCCTCACTGGCCGTCGACCTTTTGCTTTCGCCTCCACAAGGCGCTAACGCCATCAGTCGGGTTATCCCAAGCCTGATTCCACGCAGCTCCAGCGCGCCCTACAAACGCTAACCACTAAAAAAGGCCGCCCTGTTCATCAGAGCGGCCGACTTCCACCGTTTTTAGGATAACAGCCGATGCGGTGATACCAGTGCCGATGGACGACCATAGCCGGTCTCCTCGGGCAGATCATCGCCTTGCGGCAAACGGAAGACCGCAACCAATTCAGCCAGACGTGCCACCTGCTCTTCCAGCGCATGCGCCGCCGAAGACGATTCGCTGACCATCGAGGCGTTTTGCTGGATGGTCGAATCCATTTCTGTCACCGCACTGCCGATCTGCGAAATACCACGGCTCTGCTCATCAGAAGCAACGGCGATTTCCCCCATCAGGTTGTTGACCGAGTTGACCGACCCCACGATTTCATCCATCGTCGTCCCGGCTTTCGTCACCAGATTCGCCCCGACATCGACACGGGAAACCGACTCAGAAATCAGCGCTTCGATCTCTTTGGCTGCCTGAGAACTACGCTGCGCCAGACTACGCACTTCGCTGGCAACGACCGCAAACCCTCGGCCTTGTTCCCCGGCTCGGGCCGCTTCCACCGCGGCGTTCAACGCCAGAATATTGGTCTGAAACGCGATACTGTTGATGACCGATGTGATATCAGAAATCTTTTTAGAACTACCGGAAATCTCGGACATGGTACTGACCACTCGCCGGATAATATCGCCCCCCTGATTAGCAATGTCTGACGCCTTACCGGTAATCTGACTGGCATGGCGGGCGTTATCGGCATTATTTTTCACCGTTGAGGTCAACTGCTCCATACTGGCTGCCGTTTCCACAATCATGCTGGACTGCTGCTCCGTCCTTGCCGACAGGTCGTTATTACCTGCGCTGATTGCATTCGATGCCCCGGCGACGCGATTAACGCTGTGAAGAATATCCGCCACCAGCTTGCGCAGCCGCAATGTCATATCCATCATGGCGTGCGTCAGCATCCCCAACTCGTCATTGCGCTCAATCTTCACCGACATGGATAAATCACCATCCGCGATGGCTTCCGCCAGTTTCAGGTTCGACATAATTGGTTGGGTTATCTGGCGGGTTATCGCCCAGGAAATCAGCAAGCCGAACAGTACCGCAATCCCTCCGAGGGTTGTCATCTGCAAGACTGAGCTGTTGATGATGGCGCTATTTTTTGCGTCAATACTCCCGACGATGCTGGCAATATCCGCAGTGAGTTTATCCCCCGTCGCGCGGAATTTCACATCCGTAGACTTCAGGCTGGTCAGGTTATCAAAATACTGTTTGCCCACACGGCCATAATTGTCGATATAAGCAGCGGTATCCGTCAGCCGGGCTTTTCGTTCACTATCGAGTGCGCTGGCAAGGTCGGTATACGCCTTTGTCGCCTCATCGTAATAACGCAGTTGCGCTTTCGATGCCTCCGCACTGCCTGTCCGCTGCAGTGTCTGCGTACTGTTAGTCAGCTTAACAATGGCCAACAACATCGCATCACGCTTTGCCAGCAACACGGTTTCATCAGGCTTCAGCGTTATGCTACCCAAGGCCTGAGCCAGCTGATTTCCGCTACCAAGCGTATCAATCGCATTGTTGGTCTCTTTCACTTTATTTAATGCTGCTTTCTCGGTATCCAGATCCTGCCAGTACTGTTTCATATCCTGATCCAGACTGCTCAGATAACCAGAATATTCGTCTCCCCACGACAGTGATTTGGTTTTATTAATACTCTCGACAATCTGATTATTATAACTCACCAGGTTGTTGAGGTTAGACTCATCAAAAGAAAAGAAATATTTAATTCTCGCTATCTTAGACTGATCAAGGTAATGATTCATATCATTCATGATCGATGTCTTGATATAAAGGTCTCGAATAGTGAAAAATCGCGTCGCCGCAAACCCTGAGGCGATGATCACTAAAATAAGCACTATCGAGAAACCACCGTATAGCTTGTGTGAGACTTTCATTTTATTCATTATGTTATTAGCCAACCCCATATTGACCCCCACCCTTGACGGAAAGAAAAACCACACCACATTGTTACAGTATCGGTACGGATTGCGAGATATTAACGATGATGTAATTATTTTGTCTGACACTCGACAAATTGATAATTTTAACGCCAGGAAACATTAAAGTGTGATGCACACCACAAACAAGTTACTACTTATAATTATAGATTAATCTGTTACGGCCGAACCTCACACCGCCATGACCTCCTGATAAAACGGTATTACTGACAGCATCGAGATTAATAGCTTAAAAACAAATAATCCATACACATCATTAAATAAAAATTTGTTTCATCTTAGCTGAAATAAAAACCGACAACGTGATGCATAAAACCGGGGATTTCTTCTATTCCCCTGACGTATCCTCACGTCATACGTGGATGAGTTACATGATTCAGCCATTTCATCCCCCCAGGCTTAACCAGCCAGTATGTGGCATGGTTCAACACGCCACACAAATTATTTTGAATATATATAAATAATTATTCTTCATATTATTTCTCAGCGGATGAGGCGAGCGTCTGAAAACCACTGCCTGTGATTATTTAATGCTTGCCCCACACTCGCAGGGCAAGCCAACCATACACAGGTACCGCTATGGCGAGAGTTCCTCCAAAACCTTGCCTTTCGTTTCAATAGCATACCTCAGCGTTACCACACCCCCAATCAGGGCGATTAAGGCGAAAGCGACAAACACATAGCGAATGCCAAAATCACTGACAATAACGCCTACCAAAATAGGGCCAACGGCGGAACCTGCACGCAGCCAGGCACTCCCCAATCCGGTGCCAATAGCGCGTAGCCTGGTTGGATAAAGTTCGGAAGAATACAGGTAGAGAGAAAACGTGATGGTCTGCAATATGGCGTATGCCACCGTTGCACAGACCAGAATCTGTATTGGACTGGTCGCCCCTAATACGGTCAATGAAGTAAGCGGAATAATTGCCAATAAAAAAGCAGCCGCATACCAGCGCCTGCGCCCAACTTTATCAATAAACAGCGCACAGATAATCGAGGCTACAACACCAAATGCCGATGTTATCCAGCCGTACGCCAGCGCCGTTTCGATAGGCAAGCCAAATACCTTTTTATATAGCGTTGGCAACCAGGTCACCAAACCATTGTTGATGGTATAGCCGCATACCCACAACGCCCAAATGGTAAACGTCCGCTTACGGTAAATACCCGAAAACAGCTCACGCCACCCTTGCGAGGCAACGGTTTTATCCGCAGTCTGGCGAATGACCGGCTCTGCTAGCGTGCCACCGTGGCGAATCACTTCGTCCTCCAGCCTTTTCACCACCGCATCGGCTTCAGATAAGCGCCCTTTTGAGGCCAGCCAGCGTGGTGACTCGGGCATAAACCAGCGTAAAGGCACCGTAATGATGGAAGGAATCAACCCCACAATAAACATCGCCTTCCAGCCATAAATCGGCACCAGAAAATACCCGGCTATCCCCGCAAACATCATGCCTATCGGGAAAATCACTTCATATAACAAAAAGAAACGCCCACGTTTTTTCGCTCCGACGAATTCATTGATATAAGAACTGGCGACCGGAACTTCAGCGCCGATCCCCACACCTTGCAGGAAGCGAAATACCATCATGGATGTACCGCTCCAGGCAAACAGACAGGATGCATCCATGACTACAAACAGGATAATCGTGATTTTTAATACACCAAGACGACCAATCTTTTCTGCCAGAGAACCAAAAAATACCGCTCCGATCAATTGCCCGACATAGCTGGCAGCAATAATCATGCCGATATCCGTCGCATTTAACCCCCATTCCGCCGCCAGTTGCGGCATGGCAAAGGCGATTGCCAGTACGGTATAAGCATCAAAGAATGTGGAAAGACCCACAACCACACGAATCGTCATTAACTGGCGGGTGATTGGCATACGCTCAAGGCGAGCCACCAATTCAGCCTGTGTTGTGCCTCCAGTCGCGACAGTGCTGATGACACCACTCATGGTGCCGACACTCATGTCATGCGTAGACATACGTTTTTCTCCAGAAAGGCTAGTGAGGATGTGCTATTGCCTGACCAGTCAGGGGCTTTTCTCCGTATTTCCCCTTACCGGTATGTTCAGCACGCGGTAACAGTCACACAGGCGATTTCACCGCCCGATAACCACCTGTGTTACCGGTTGCACTCCTCGTTGCAGCAACGTATGCCTGCTCACGCAACGTATTATCCCCCGAGATCTGTCGCACAGTGCGTTAGCGCGTAATACATGACGCGCTCCATCAGCATGATTGCTTTTCTCCGTAGACGGACTGCGGTAGCGCTGCCCCGCCGTTATCGTGATTTTTTTCATAGCGTCCTCTTTTCTTCATGTAGGGTACTTTTAATAAATTATGTAAAACGTTTGCAGGAACGTTTGCATATTTTTCTAATGAAGGGATTATGGGTGTCAAGAAAACGATGAAAATTTCGACAGGGAGTGTGATGACTATCTATGCCTGACACTTATCCGATCGCAAGATCTCAGGCAGGTGGAATATATGCGAATTGCATCACAGACAGTTTCTTAATTGAGAAAACCGAAAAACCAGATGAAATAATACGTTAAATATCAATCAAATAAAAAATCATTGAATAACCACAGCCTTGTCAAAGATCACGGTGCCGGGATGCTGAAGAACGTCTGGCACAGGATCCAACGCGGTAAGATCACTCACATCAGGATCAACCCATAAAATGGATCGCCTGAAATGCAAAACGCTGGCACAAGGCCAGCGTTTTACGTGTTGCCATGAAGCGGAGTAAAAAATTACTCAGCTACAACGACAACGTTCAGTTTAGCGAATACGTCGCCGTGCAGCTGGAAGCTCACTTCGTGATCGCCCAGTGTGCGCAGAACGCCGTTCGGCAGACGAACTTCGCTTTTCGCTACTTCAACACCGGCAGCGGTCACCGCATCAGCGATGTCACGAGTACCGATAGAACCGAACAGTTTACCTTCGTCACCCGCTTTAGAAGCGATGGTTACGGAAGCCAGTGCGTTGACTTTCTCAGCGCGGGCTTCAGCAGCAGCCAGAACGTCAGCCAGTTTAGCTTCCAGTTCAGCGCGACGGGCTTCGAAGAACTCAACGTTTTTCTTGGTTGCCGGCACAGCTTTGCCCTGCGGAACCAGGAAGTTACGAGCGTAGCCCGCTTTAACGTTAACCTGATCACCCAGGCTGCCCAGGTTTGCTACTTTATCAAGCAGAATAACTTGCATTACCTTATCCTCTCAAAGTCTCGTTAATGGACAGTGGCCGATTACTGATGACGATCAGTGTACGGCAACAAAGACAGGTAGCGCGCACGCTTGATAGCGCGGGCCAGTTGACGCTGGTATTTTGCACGGGTGCCGGTGATACGGCTCGGTACAATTTTACCACTTTCAGTGATGTAGTTTTTCAGCGTTGCGATGTCTTTATAGTCAATCTCTTGAACGCCTTCCGCGGTGAAACGGCAGAACTTGCGACGACGGAAATAACGTGCCATTTGGCTAGTCTCCAGAATCAATCAATTCAATCTGCTCGGCATGCAGCACCAACTTACTGAGGCCATTGCGCCCTTGGTGGCAACTAATGAACCCCTGAACTCTGAGTTGCATACCGACCGTTATACTGTGGGTAAATGCCTGTGACGGATGTCCACTGACAATCACGGGCATACGGCACCATGCTTGTCGGCTGAGTCCGGCTTCTTCCTGCACTGAGCGGTGCTCAAGCACAAACTGGCAGTGAGGAATACCTGACGGACTGACTTTTCGAATGGGGGTCTTGCACACCGTGCCCGACAACACCAGCCGATTGGCCGTCACCACAACAATTACTCTTCAGAATCCCCAACTTCAGCATCATCATCAGCTTCAGCGTATTCGTCACGACGCTCACGGCGTTCGTCTTTCGCTTTCACCATCGGAGATGCTTCAGTTACCGCGTGCTTAACGCGCATAACCATGCTGCGGATAACGGCGTCGTTGAAGCGGAAGTTAGTTTCCAGCTCATCGATCACTTCCTGCGGCGCTTCAACGTTCAGCAGAACGTAGTGAGCTTTGTGCAGTTTGTTGATCGGGTAAGCCAGCTGACGACGGCCCCAGTCTTCCAGACGGTGGATCTTGCCTTCCGCTGCTGTGATAGCACCGGTGTAACGCTCGATCATGCCCGGAACCTGTTCGCTCTGGTCAGGATGAACCATAAAAACGATTTCGTAATGACGCATCGAATTGCTCCTTACGGATTATTCAGCCTCCTGTCAGGGTCAGCCGTGGCCCATGGAAGCAAGGAACGTATTGTGTGTACGGCTGAAAAAAATGACGCGTAATTATAATGACGCCCTCATGGGAAAACAAGCGATATCGCCAGACAGTCTCACAAAGGGAAAAGCGGCGCAGCCAGAGGGGAAATCAGAGTGAACGCACGAAGAAATCCGCACCGGCCTGCAAGGCGGTCGGGGTAATCTTGTGGCCAATACCGACCTCCGTCAGGTAGGTCACATGCTGACTGGCGTTACAAGCGGTCAGCTCCCGATACAACCGTTCGCTCTGTGATGCCGGTACCAGCTCATCGGCCAGGCCATGCCAGAGCAGTAGCGGTCGGTCAGACACCTTATCCAACTGATGCCCCACGTCATAAGGCGCCACACGTTCCGCCAGCGCCTGTAACTGCGCCTGCGCTCCCGGCTCATCCGGCGTCACCGGCGGAAACAGCGTCTGCGACAACGACGAAAAATAGCCTGCGCCCATAAAGCAGGCCGCTGATTTCAGCCAGGGGTATTGCGTCATTGCCGCCAGCGCCGTCATGCCGCCCATCGACGCACCACAAATCCCGACTCTGTCGCCGTCAATCAACCCGTGCTCACGACACCAGGCCAGGTGGATGGGCAACTCCTGCACATTCGTCAGTAATATGTCCCAAAAACAGCGCCAGCGCCGCGCCTCATCACCGTCAAAGCGTGCACCATGCATCAGTGCATCCGGCGCAATAACCCGAAAGCCAGCCTTCGCCAGCGCGTACGCAAAATACGAATAAACCTCTTTAGAAGAGGTGTAGCCGTGAAAGAAGAAAATGGTGGGTAAAGGCCGCGTCCTGCCACCGGAAGGAAAGGCATGCAGCACCTCGATGCCTGAAACATCCTCGTTTCCCATTTCTACCATTATCGTCTCCTTTTCTTCATTGATTGACAGGTAAAACCGTCAAGAACGCCTACAATTATTTCGTATGCCATTTAACCGCCAGCAACACTCAATACACATAAAGACAGATCGCAATGATCTTGATCAAATTAGTTACAAAAGTACCGATTAGTGTAAAATTTCGCACTTTTTTGCCGTTAACGGCAGTAATCAATCGCCAATCACGTCTCATATCATACTAAAGAGAATTATCATGCAGCTTGCTTTTAGACGCTGGAGCCTCGGTGTCAAACTTTCGGTCATTGCCTCCCTGAGTGTGGCTGTGCTGTTTATTACATTCAGCCTCAGCCTGACGCGCTCAGCCGGTGAGAAACTGGAATCATTGACAATGCATGACATGGAAAGTCAGGTTACGGGTATTACCGATATGATAGCTATGTACGACGCCAGCCTGCAGTCAGGTGTCGACAGCTATACCAATCTGTTTGCCAGCTTTCTACCTTCTCGTTTTACCGTCGATAATCAGGCCCGCCTGCCTGTCGGTGGGACTACAGCCCCGACACTGAAATCCGGCGACACCGTTCTTAACATGAACACCGCCGTTACTGACGAATTTCTCAACCGTACCGGTGCGATTTCCACTATTTTCGTCCGCGATGGCGACGATTTCGTGCGTATCACCACCTCGTTAAAAAAGGAAGACGGCTCACGTGCCATCGGCACTAAGCTGGACCGTGCCAGCCCGGCGTTCGCACCCGTTTCCAGCAACAAATCGTTCAGTGGACTGGCGGTGCTCTTCGGCAAACAATACATCACCCAGTACAAACCGGTCACCGACGCCAGCGGTAACGTTATCGCCATTCTGTTCGTGGGGATTGATATCAGCAAAGAGTTTGCCCTGATGCAAAAACGCATCCTGGATAAACGCATCGGCGATAGCGGTCATTTTATTGCGCTCAGCACCGCGGGTGCGACGGCAGGCAACTATCTGGTTCATCCAACGCTCAGCGGACAAAAACCGAACTGGTCTGGCGATACGCTGCAACAGGTGCTGAAAAATGACAGCGGCAGGCTGGAATACGAAGACAGCAGCCTGAGCGGCGATGATCGCACCCAGGTGATGGTGTATCACAGCGTTCCGCAATGGAAATGGGTTGTCGTCGGTACCATCAGCAAAGCCAGTCTGTTGGCGGAAATCAATGCCATCCGCAATCTGTTCCTGGGCGGTGGTATTGCGCTGGTAGTGCTGTTTGCCGTGTTCTTCGTCTACCTCACCCGTCGCTGGTTAAGTCGGCCACTGGACGAGGTGGTCAAAGTCGCAGAGCAGTTCGCAGCCGGGAATCTGCAGGCCACGCTCACGACCCAGAGCCAGGATGAAGTGGGTCGGCTGGTCGATGCCATCAACGGCATGGGGCATGGCCTGACCCGGCTGGTATCTCAGGTACGCGACGCCGCTGAAGAGATCGTCGTCGGTACGGATGTGTTGGCCGAAGACAGCGGCAACATCAGCGAGCAAATTTCCCGTCAGGCCAGCAGTGTGGAGGAAACCTCCGCCACCATGGAACAACTGGCATCGACGGTAAAACAGAATGCCGACAACGTTTCTACCGTCAAAGGTCTGGCGGCACAAAGCGCCAGCGCCGCTCAGAATGGCAGCAAAACGGTCACTGACTCGGTGGAGACCATGAGCGAAATCAAACGCTCATCGCAGAAAATTGCCGACATCACCACCACCATCCAGTCGATCGCCTTTCAGACCAACATTCTGGCACTCAACGCCGCCGTCGAAGCCTCACGCGCAGGCGAACACGGTAAAGGCTTTGCGGTGGTCGCCGCCGAAGTCCGCTCGCTGGCCCAGCGTAGCTCTTCAGCGGTCAAAGAAATCGAAGCACTGATTGCAGAGTCACTGCATCAGGTCGAAACCGGTTACCGTTTCTCGGAAAAAACCCGTGCAGCGATGGATGACTTACTGCAACGTATTCAGCAGGTCAGCACCATCATCAGCGATATTGATATCGCCTCACATGAACAGGCTCTCGGCATCGAGCAGGTCAATGTGGCTATCAATCAGATCGGGCAGGCTATCCACCAGAACGCCTCGTTGGTACAAAACTCGGAAAGCACGGCTCAGGGGCTACGTGAGAAGGGTCACCACTTGAGCGATGTGGTCAGCGTATTCCGCATTCATCACTGATGCTGTCATGACCTTCGCCGCTGAACGGCGAAGGTCGCGTCACCCCTGCCCCGTTTACACGTCAACACACCTCAACGGTATCCCTGCCTGCTTCAAGGCGTTACACTATTCTCGCCCGGTACAACAATTCTCACCCCTTACAACACGCTGATTCACCGTGTTATTGACGTGTGCCGGATGAATTTATCGCGTATCGGACTGAATGGAGCACCGCGTTATGACTTGCCTGTCATGGTTATTCAGACTGACGCCGCTACACAGAGTGTGGCTGGGTGCGGCGCTGTCGATGCTGCTCAGTAGCTGTGCGATGCTGGCCGGTAAGCCAGTTCCACCACCGCCACCGGCGCAGCAGGCAGTAGAAGTGTCCAGAGAGCAAAGCTACCTGTTGGAAAAAACCGGCTCTGTCTCGGTGAATGTCCGCGGTACTCTCGATGATGCGGTAGAAGAAATTGCCCGTGAGGCCAACGCACGCGGCATGCCTTACTACCGTGTGGTCAACCTGACGCAAGACGAGCATGTGCGACAGGACAACTGGCACGGCTATGCGGTCTTCTATCGTCCCTTGCCTGCCGCTCGCCCATAGCCATTCAGGCACAATAAGAGCCTAAAGAACGTTAAGAGGATGAAGGATGAAAACAAAGATTGCCGCCATCGCCCTGTTACTGCTGACAAGCGGCCTGAGTGGCACCGCGCTGGCTTCAGAATATCCATGCCGCAGCACGGAATGGAATGAGTGGATAGAGTCGATAGTCAATACGCGCGCCGTGCTGGGTGATGTCGATGTAGGCTCACAGGTTTGGCAGCAGGCGGTAGAAAGCCGGTTACCTGCCTCCTCCTGGCCGTCACGCAATTCGGTATTGTGGTGCGCGGCGGTAGAACAGAAAATCGCCAGCCTGAAGAAATAACGCATCGCCTCCCGGCAGGTCAGTTATGCCATCGTTAGATGCCGTCTGTCGGGAACATGCCGTTTTTATCGTATGACGGCATTTTTTATTTTCGTATGACCGTTTCGTGGGACCGTATTGTCGTATGACCGCACAGCAGCGTGTTAGCACACACCCGGTCACACGACGTCACGCCACCTTGCACGACGGCTCACACAGCGCGCTGGCGTACCGCTTCAAACAGACAAATGCCGGTAGCAACAGAGACATTCAGCGACGACACGCTTCCTGCCATCGGAATACTGATCAGCTCATCACAGTGTTCGCGCGTCAGACGGCGCATGCCCTCTCCTTCAGCCCCCATCACCAGCGCCAGCGGGCCGGTCAGTTTGCTTTGGTACAAGGTATGATCGGCTTCACCCGCCGTACCGACGATCCAGATATTCTGTTCCTGCAGGAAACGCAGCGTGCGTGCCAGATTGGTTACACGGATCAGCGGTACGGTTTCCGCCGCACCGCAGGCGACTTTCTTCGCGGTCGCATTCAACTGAGCGGAGCGATCTCGCGGCACAATCACCGCATGGACGCCAGCGGCATCAGCGCTACGCAGGCAAGCGCCCAGGTTATGGGGGTCTGTCACGCCATCCAACACCAACAGGAACGGCGTCGCGTGTGATGCCAGCAACCCCGGCAAGTCGTTTTCCTGATACTGACGCCCTTCTTTTACCCGGGCGATGATCCCCTGATGGACTGCGCCTTCCACCTTGTCATCCAGCCACTGACGACTGGCGACCTGTACCGCAATGCCGCTGGCTTCCAGCTCGGCTATCAGCGGTTGCAGGCGACGGTCTTCACGCCCTTTCAGGGTGAACACTTCCAGAAAACGTTGAGGGTCTTGTTCCAGCAGCGCTTTCACCGCATGGATGCCGTAAATAATTTCGCTCATTACTACTCTTCAATCATACGCTTGAGACGGGTTAACAGGGCAGCCGGTCGGCTGCCCAGAATACCGATGTCACGGTCAGACGCTGTTCGTCACTCTGCCGTTTTATTCTTTTTGCTGGCGCGTTTAGCTCGCGTGGCTGCCGCAATTTTACGCGTTTTTTCAGCGTTCTTTTGCGATTTTGCCGCCTTCTTTTTACCGCCGGTTTTCGCCTTACCGTTATCCTTGCTGGCAGGCTGACGTTTTTTACCGTCTCCCTCAGGGCGGAATGCGCTATCCGGCTCAAAGTTGGCTCGCTGGCCGGTACGGCGACGACGCGGCGGCTTCGCACCAGTATCGCTCCCTCTCTTCGCCCGGTCGCGCGAGGTTTTACCTTCGCCGCGCACCTTACGGGTAGACGAGATCAGCGCAAAATCAATTTTACGCTCATCCATGTGTACCGCTTCGACGCGGATTTCCACCTCGTCGCCCAGTCGGTAAGTCTGACCACGAGATTCGCCAATCAACCGCTGGCCGACATTGTCGTAGCGGTAATAGTCGTTATCCAGCGTGGAGACATGCACCAGACCATCGATGAACAGGTCGTTAAGCCGCACGAAGAAGCCGAAACCGGTAACACTGGAGATAATCCCGGTAAAGGTTTCCCCCACATGGTCCTGCATGAAATCGCACTTCAGCCAGTCGGCCACATCGCGTGTGGCTTCATCGGCACGGCGCTCAGTCATCGAGCAGTGTTCGCCCAGTTGCAACATTTCGTTGAAATCGGCATGCCAGCCACCGCTTTGCGTCCAGCGGTTTTTACGGTCGCTCAGCAGATACTTGATACCACGGTGCAACGACAAGTCCGGATAACGCCGGATCGGTGACGTGAAATGCGCATACGAGGTCAACGCCAGACCAAAGTGGCCGCGGTTTTCCGGGTCGTAGATAGCCTGCTTCATGGATCGCAGCAACATGGTTTGCAGCATCTCATGATCCGGCCGATCAGCGATGGAATCCATCAACTCAGCGTAGTCTTTCGGTTGCGGCTTCATGCCGCCTTTGAGCGTCAGCCCCAACTCGCCTAGCACGCTACGCAACGCCAGCACATGGTCTTCACTGGGTTGGTCATGCACGCGAAACAATGCCGGTTCTTCACTCTTCTCGACAAACTTCGCCGCCGAGATGTTGGCCAGAATCATGCACTCTTCGATAAGCTTGTGCGCATCATTACGCACGACGGCTTCCACCCGTTCGATACGGCGCTCTGCGTTGAAGATAAACTTGGCTTCTTCGGTTTCAAACGCGATACCGCCACGCACCTCACGCGCATGTTCCAGCACCTTGTACATCCGGTGCAGTTCTTCCAGCGGCTCCACCAGTGACTGGTAGTGTTCGCGCAACGCCTCATCGCCCTGCAAAATGCTCCACACCTTGGTGTAGGTGAGGCGGGCGTGTGAACTCATCACCGCTTCATAGAACTTGTAGCCGGACAATTTGCCCTGTGTGGAGACCGTCATCTCACACACCATACACAGGCGATCCACCTGCGGGTTCAGTGAACACAGCCCGTTGGACAGCACTTCCGGCAGCATCGGCACCACCTGCGACGGGAAATAGACCGAGGTGCCGCGCGCGCGGGCCTCATGGTCCAGCGCCGTACCGGGGCGCACGTAATAGCTGACATCCGCTATCGCCACCCACAGTCGCCAGCCGCCGCCGCGTTTTTTCTCACAGTACACCGCATCGTCAAAATCACGGGCGTCTTCGCCGTCAATCGTCACCAGCGGCAGGGAACGCAAATCAACCCGACCTTTCTTGGCGCTTTCCGGCACCTCTTCGGCCAGGTCACTCACCTGCTCTTCCACCTTAGGTGGCCAGCTGTGTGGGATTTCATGGGTGCGCAGCGCGATGTCTACCGCCAGCCCGGTCCCCATGTTGTCGCCGAGGATCTCTACGATCTTACCGATCGCCTTGGTGCGACGGGTCCCACGTTGAGTCAGTTCCACCACCACCACCGAGCCCATGCGTGCTCCAGCGATACATTCCGGTGGGATCAGGATATCAAAGCTCAGACGGCTGTCGTCCGGCACCACAAAACCGGTACCGGCTTCAGTGAAATAACGCCCGACGATCTGGCTGGTACGCGGCTCCAGCACGCGCACAATGCGTCCTTCACGGCGCCCCCGGCGGTCTTCACCCAACGGCTGGGCCAACACTACATCACCGTGGATCACCGTTTTCATCTGTTCAGCGGACAGGTAAAGATCGTCTTTACGTCCTTCCACCCGCAGAAAGCCATAACCATCGCGATGGCCGAGCACCTTACCGCGCAGTAAATCCAGCTTTTCCGGCAAGGCATAACACTGACGACGGGTAAACACCAGTTGCCCGTCGCGTTCCATCGCACGTAACCGGCGGCGCAGCCCTTCCAGTTGTTCATCGCTGGTCAGTTGCAGATCGCTTGCCAGTTCTTCACGACTGATAGGGGTATCCCGTTTGGCCAGGTGCTCCAGAATGTACTCGCGGCTGGGGATAGGGAATTCGTATTTTTCTGCTTCACGTTCCAGAAACGGATCTTGTGACATTGCGGTTCCTCCGTTGTCATCAGCAGGCAGCTGAGCAGGCTTATTCAACCAGAAGTAATTTATAGAGGTGTGGGTTCTGTTCCACCATATCGGCGAGCGTATAATTATCCAGTTCTTTCAGGAAATTCTGTACGGCCTGTTGCAATACCTGTTTGAGTCGGCAGGCGGGGGTAATATGACAAAACGCTTTACTGCAGTTAACCAGAGAGAGCGGCTCCAGTTCCCGTACCACATCGCCAATGCGGATAGTGGACGGATCGCGGCCCAGCCGAATGCCACCGTTCTTGCCGCGTACAGCCATAACCAACCCGGCGCGACTCAGTTGATTGATAATCTTCACCATATGATTGCGTGAAACGCCATACACTTCAGTCACTTCTGAAATGCTGGTCATTTTGCCCTCCGGCAATGACGCCATGTAAATCAGCGCGCGCAAACCATAATCCGTAAAACTTGTTAACTGCACAGAAACCTCGGGTACTTTTCCAATCGAGTACGTTGCCGAACAGTCACCTGACTGCCCAAAAACACTAACCAGAATCAGGATGGCGCTCGTTATCCTGACACCAGACACATCATGTTCATTTTTTATCAGCAGATGATAAACCAGTGCTCCGCGCCGGGCGAATTTATTTAGTACTCAGAGATCTTTCTTAAAGGAAAATTCGCCGAGTTGACGCATTTCTGTTAACAAAACATAAGAGAATCTTGCTATCTAACACGCTGTTTCATCTGTTATGTTCTGAACAAAAATAGCCCTACATGCACGTTAACGTATGGCAAGCCAGAGATAGGCTTTGCCAGTGTTTTTTATTCTGCACACACTAGGAAATGGACCATGCGTTTGAAAAATCTCTCCATCCGTACCGGCCTGTTAACCTTGCTGGCTGTCATCACCCTGTTATTACTGTTGGTCAGCGGTATGGGGATCCAGGCCATCAACAAAAGCCGGGACTCTCTGACGCAGCTCAACCAGATTCAGGGGGAGCAGTTGGGCGCGTTGATGAATGGTTATAACCTGACGCTACGGGCCAGAGCGTCCGCGACACTGGCGGTACGCAAGATAGAAATTGGTTTGCTGGACGTGGGCGCCAAAGAAACGGATAAACTGGATAGTTATATACAGCAGTCCGACAAAGAGATTCGCCAGTTCAGTAGCGTCGGCACCACCAGCGAGCAGGAGCAGAAACTGGCGCAGCAAGTGTTAAAAACGTATCAGGACTACCTGACTCAGGGATTAAAACCGATGTTAGACTCCCTGAGGAAACAGTACACCGACGAGTACTACACCCTGCTGGAAAATAACCTGACGCCCCTGAGCGACGCATTTGATAAATCCATCCAGAATTTCCGCAGTTACTCCCAGCAACTCTCCGAACAGCATATCCAACAGGCAAATAGCAACGAACGACTGATGCTGATGCTGATAGGCTTTGCCTGTCTGTTATCCCTGTTACTGGTCTTGCTGGGCTGGCTGGCGTTACGCCACATGTTGCTCAAACCGCTGGATCACGCCATTGAGCAGTTGGAACACGTCGCCTCCGGCGATTTGACCCACCGCATTACCACCGGGGGTGACAATGAACTGGGTCGCCTGAGCGACGCCATTTTGCGCATGCAAATGGCACTACTGGATTCCGTCGGCCAGGTACGTGACGCCAGCCATCAAATCGATCAGGGAAGCCGCGAACTGTTTAGCGGCAACCGCCATCTGGCGGAACGTACCGAGGAATCGGTCGCCGCGCTGGAGCAAACCGCCGCCAGCCTGGAAGAACTGAGCGCCACCGTTAAACGCAACGCCGATAACGCCGAACTGGCCCATCAGTTGACCAATCAGGTTTCCGATACCACCGATCGCGGCAATGAATCCGTCAACTACGTGGTGGAAAAAATGCGCGAAATCGCTGCCAGCGCCAAACGCATCAGCGATATTCTCGGCGTTATTGACGGCATCGCCTTCCAGACCAACATTCTGGCGCTGAACGCCGCGGTGGAAGCGGCCCGTGCGGGTGAACAAGGGAAAGGCTTTGCGGTGGTCGCCGGTGAAGTGCGTAATCTGGCACAACACAGCGCCCAGGCAGCCAAAGAGATCCGCACGCTGATTCTGGACTCACAGTCCCATGTCTCGGAAGGGCTCGATTTAGCCGCCAAAGCCGGTGAAACCATGGATAACGTCGCAGACGAAATCAACCGTATCACCACGCTGATGAAAGAGATTTCTTACGCGTCTCAGGAGCAACATCGCGGTATTGAACAGGTGAACATCGCCTTCACCCAGATAGATAAAGTCGCACAGCAGAACGCCTCTCTGGTCAAGGCCTCCACCGATACCACCCAGTCGCTGGAAGAGCAATCCCGCCAACTGGTGCAGGCTATGTCCATGTTCCGTATCGAAGACCACACGCCGCTGCTGCAAGCGCGCTGATTCTGTCTTTGGCAGTGGCCAGTCACGGCCACTGCGTTTTCACTGACTCGCCCTGTTGGCTTTATGGCTGCTGGTTCACGCGGCAGGTGAGCTCGTGCGTGGTTGATTCACGCTTTCAGTGCACCACACAGCACCTTGCACAGTAAACGGGCACATTACGCCATGTTTTAGCGCCAAACCATGCAGCCTGCACAGAGGGCATATTCTCAATGCTCTGGCGACCTTCCCTGACGACCTGTTCAGGCGTTAGCGACAGTAAAACCGGCACGTTCTTTGCTGCACACGCTGTAGCGCGCACTACACTGAATATCACTGACATTGTCGTTTCCCCAAAACGAGAAGAGAAGGAAAAAACCGGAGGGATCATCATGTCGGCATCGCATCAACGCAGCCTGTCTTATCGCGACAGTTCTCATGACCATACGGAAGAGCAGTGGGACGGATGGCGTAGCGATTTTCTGCTGGCGCTCCTCACCGCAGACCCGTCGGATCTGGCGCTGATTCATCAGCGTGCCGACCGCCTGCAATGGCCGCTGGACGTGCCACACCGGGTGGTAGCCTGGCGCATCGGTAACATGGCAAGCCTGTTCGCTTCACCGGATTGCCACAATCCAGAGGCGCAATTGCAGCGCTCACGCCTGGTGTTGCAACAACGGCTACAACAGTCCCTGTTGGCGCTGCATCCTGTATCAGCGCCACACCCTCCCCCACCGTTGGTTACGCTGGGCGATCTCAGCCTAATGGTGTTGCCGACAGACAGCCCATTACTGCAACCGCCGGGGCATCAGCGGCTGGTGGCACTACGCCAGGCCGTCCACGCCGAAATAGCTCCATTGACGCTATACGGCGGGCTATCCAGTGCGATCAGCTCAGCAGCACAGTACCGCCAGGGCCTGAACGAAGCGCAACAGGCACTTGACGCCGTCGTCAGCCTGCAGCCAGAAAAGGGGCTATGCGACTACACTGAACTGGGGATACTGCAATTATTGGGCGCCGTCAGCGACCCAGCATTGCTGACCCGGTTTATGCACAACGTGCTGGGCAATCTGGTAGAGCATAACCGTAAGTCGCCTTATCTATTGATTGAGACGCTAGATGCGGTATTGCAGGAAAACAGTAATCTGATCAAAGCGGCCGAACGGCTGGCTATTCATCGCAATACGCTGCACCAGCGCCTGCAACGCATTGAACAATTATCAGGCGGCACCCTGAACGACCCACTGTTTCGCCTTAGCGCCGCTGTCGCGCTCATGATCGGGCGCCTTTCTGGCTTTCCAGCGTCAGAAAGCGCAGTGTCGCCATTCAAGGTCCCATCACAGGAGTGATTATGAAGATTATCAACGCTGTGTTACGCCATCAGCCCGGGCTCTACACCGTGCAACTGCAAAACGGCCTGATTGCCGCCATCGACGCCCAATCAGGCCAGTGCCCCGCGATGCCAGACGACATCGACGCCGCAGGGCAGTTGGTGATTCCGCCGCTGGTAGAGCCGCATATTCATCTTGATGCGGTTATGACGGCAGGTGAACCGCAGTGGAATATGAGCGGCACACTGTTTGAGGGCATCGAACGCTGGAGCCAACGTAAAGCGACGATCACCCACGACGATACCCGACGCCGGGCACATACCGCTATCGGCCTGTTGCGCGACCACGGCATCCAGCATGTCCGTACCCATGTTGATGTCACCGATCCCTCGCTGGCGGCGCTGGAAGCCATGCTGAAACTCAAAAACGAGGTGCGCGACCTGATCGACCTGCAAATCGTCGCCTTCCCGCAGGAAGGTATCGAATCGTATCCAGATGGTCGCCAGTTGATGGAACGCGCCATTGCGCTGGGAGCGGATGTGGTCGGCGGCATTCCTCATTTTGAAAATACCCGCGAGCAGGGCGTCAGTTCAGTGAAGTTTTTGATGGATCTGGCAGAGCGTACCGGTTGTCTGGTTGACGTGCACTGCGATGAAACCGATGACCCGCATTCACGCTTTCTGGAGGTACTGGCCGAAGAAGCGCGGGTGCGAGACATGGGGGCTCGCGTCACCGCCAGCCATACGGTAGCGATGGGCTCATATGACAACGCGTACTGCTCGAAGCTGTTTCGCCTGTTGCGCCGCTCAGGCATCAGCTTCGTCTCCTGTCCGACGGAAAGCATCCACCTGCAAGGACGGTTCGATACCTTTCCTAAGCGCCGTGGTGTGACCCGCGTTGCCGAACTGGACCGCGCTGGTATGAACGTCTGCTTCGGACAGGACTCCATCAGAGACCCGTGGTACCCACTCGGCAACGGCAACATTCTGCGTATTCTCGACGCCGGGCTGCATATTTGCCACATGATGGGGTATCAGGATCTGCAACGTTGTCTCGATTTCGTCACTGATAATAGCGCCAAAGCCCTGCATTTGGGCGATCGCTACGGTATCGCTGTCGGTCGCCCGGCCAATCTGGTGATTATGGATGCACAAAACGACTACGATGCACTACAGCGGCAGGCCAAAGCACGGTTGTCTATCCGCCACGGGCGAATCATCATGCAGCGCGCCCCCGAGCACGTGATTTATCCGACAACGTAACTGTCTGACAACGTCACCGGACTCGTTATGAATCCGCGTTCACGGTTAATACATAGCCACAACAAACGCAAGGGTGATACCGTCGTCACCCTTTTTCATCAAACTTCCTGCCAACACCTCAGAAGTCGCCGCGGATGGTCGATAATTCCTTTGTCAGGAAAATTCCCCGAAAATGAACTAAAAGGAAGTAATCGGACGAACGCCTGCATCGAAAAACGGCCCGCCATCAGAATGCCGTTAACCGCGTATCAACACGGATTGTCATAAGAAGAACAGTATCGATGATGAGGTGAATGATGACCGGTTCTGCATGGAATTCAGAAAGTTTGTTTCAGGGCATCCTCGACCGCTGCCCGGTGGGCATTGCCGTTATCAATTACGACGGAAAGTATGTCACCGTTAATCCTGCCTATAGCGCTATTTATGGTTACACCCAGGAAGAGATGGTTAATCATCCCTTTACTATGGTTTTTCCTGAGTCTACCCGGCCATCCGTCCTGGCCCGTCATCAGTCGTTTCTCGATGAAGGCGGCAAACTGGGAGGGGAATGGACGGTCGTCCGTCATGACGGTGCGGTCCTGACAGTCTGGTCAGAATCCGTCCCCTTCGCGCAGCACGGGCAAAAAGCCGACCGACTGGTGTACGTCCTCGATATTACCGAACGCCAAAAAGCACGTGAGCAGATGAAGATTGCCGCTACCGTCTACGAAAGTACCCAGGAAGCCATCATCGTCATCGATACCAACCGAAACATTATCTCCATCAACCCCGCCTTTACCCGCCTGACCGGGTATAGCGAAGCTGACATCGTGGGAAAACCGTCGAACATATTCCAGTCCGATCGTCATGATATCGCTTTCTATAATGCCATCTGGCGCACGGTGAATGAGGACGGGCTGTGGGTCGGTGAAATGTGGGATCGCAAGAAAGACGGCAGCGACTATCTCCGGGAACTGACTATTAATATGGTCAAAGACGCGGCAGGCACCCCCATCAACTATGTTGGCGTGTTCTCCGATATTACCCAGCGCAAAAAACAAGAAGAATTAATCTGGCGACAAGCCAACTATGACGCGGTCACTGCACTGCCAAACCGACACAGATTTCAGGATAAACTTGAACGTGCGGTTGAACGCGCAAAGCAGACCGGCCGCCCAATGGCGCTGATGCTTATAGACCTGGACCATTTCAAATCGGTTAATGACAGCCTGGGGCACCGCGCAGGCGATGCGCTGCTGTTTGCGGTGTCGACCCGTATTACCGACTGTATTCAGAATGCCGATACTATTGCCCGAATCGGTGGCGACGAATTTGCCATTATCCTGTCTGACCTGCTACGAACCGATGACTGCGGACGTCTGGCCAACACATTGCTGCAGCGTTTGGCAAAACCGTTCAATATCGACGGGGAAAACATGCTGGTTTCCGCCAGTATCGGTATTGCCTTTTACCCTAACGACAGTGACACATTGGAAGAACTGTTCAAACATGCCGACCAGGCGATGTATTCCGCCAAGAGCGCGGGGCGCAACGGCTTCCATTATTTCACGCCTGCCCTGCATCAGGCTGCGCGCGCCCGTTTACGCCTGACTAACGATCTGCGCCAGGCGCTTGAATCCGCTCAGTTTGAGGTTTACTACCAGCCGATTATCGAACTGGCTACCAACCGGATAACCAAGGCTGAAGCGCTGGTACGCTGGCATCATCCCGAACGGGGTCTGGTCAGTCCGGCTGAGTTTATCCCGCTGGCGGAAGATACCGGCCTTATCGTTCCCCTCGGCGACTGGGTCGCGCAGCAGGCCATTATCCAGTTAGCACAATGGCGCAACACGCTCGACCCGCACTTTCAGATAGCCATCAACCAGTCCCCCATTCAACTACGCAGCAAAGATTTCACTGAAATGACCTGGGTGCAGGAACTGGCGCGATACGGGCTGGACGGCAACGCCGTGATCATCGAAATCACCGAGGGGCTACTGTTGAATGCGGAACTGCGGGTGAACAACAATCTGCATCTGCTCCGTGATGCCGGAATACAAATTGCCATTGATGATTTCGGCACCGGGTATTCATCACTGGCCTACCTCAGGAAATTCAACATTGATTGCCTGAAGATTGATCGCTCCTTTATTGAGGATCTCGATGGCATCGGGCTTGAACTGTGCGTGGCGATTATCGCCATGGCTCACAGCCTTGGCCTCAATGTGGTAGCCGAAGGGGTTGAAACGCAGCACCAGTGCGACATTCTTACCCGACTTGGGTGCGACTATGCACAGGGCTTTTTGTTCTCACGCCCGGTCCCGGCCCCGGAGCTAACGACGATGCTGCAAGCCGCCACCGATACGACAGAAACAAAATCGGCGTAAGCCGAAGGCATTTACGGCAATGGCGATTCATGACGGTAATTATCCCTCATTCTATGTCAGAGCCAGGTGTCGTCAGCATGGCATCCGGTAACAGGCCTTCCTGACACCGCTGTTGGTAGCTCTGTTCAAAGGTTTGCATCCCCACCTGGCTGCCGGTTTGCAACAGGCTCGGCAACTGGTGGGTTTTACCTTCGCGGATCAGGTTACTGACTGCCGGTGTGGCAAGCAGTACCTCAAATAACGCCACACGCCCACCCTGCGCACCCGGCAATAATTTCTGTGCCACTACCGCCTGCAAACTCGCTGCCAGTTGTGTGCGCACAAAGGCTTTCTCTTCGGCCGGGAACACATCCACTAACCTATCCACCGCCTGCACCGCCCGTCGGGTATGCAACGTCGCCAGTACCAAATGGCCGGTCTCCGCTGCCGTCAGCGCCAGCCGAATGGTCTCGCTGTCGCGCAGTTCCCCCAGTAACAGCACATCCGGGTCTTCACGCAATGCGGCCCGCAAAGCGCTGGCAAATCCTTCACTGTGCCGACCGATTTCCCGCTGTTGGATCAGGCTACGTTGACTGGTATGCAGGAATTCAATCGGATCTTCCAGCGTAATAATATGGCGGGCACAACGCTGATTCAGTACCGCGATCATCGCCGCCAGGGTGGTCGATTTCCCGCTGCCGGTCGCCCCGGTCACCAGAATCAATCCGTCGGTACGCTCAGCCAATGCCGCGACGACCGCGGGTGCCCCCAGCGTCTGCAAATCCGGCTGACGGTGTGGGATCAGGCGTAGCGCCGCCGACAAACCGTGGCGCTGCATAAACAAATTGGCCCGCAACCGCTGCCCTCCCGCCAGCGTCAACGCACAATCGGTTTGCCCACACCGACGCAACTGCTGCTCACACTCTGGGTCCAGCCAGCTCTGGCACCACTGTTCCAGGTCGGTGTGCTGTAACGGCGGCTGGGTGGCATCCGCCACCAATTGGCCGTCGATACGCCACACCGGGGGATGACCGCTGCACAGGTGCAGATCGGATACATTCTGTTTTACACTAGCGTTCACCCATTCACTCACATCCATTTATTGGCCTCCTGAATCACTATGACGATGACACCGGTAGCGACGATATCGACAGTTCAGCAAAACCTACAGGACGTCCGGCAGAAAATCTCGGCGGCGGCACAACGCTGCGGGCGCGCGCCAGAAGAGATTACGCTGCTTGCCGTCAGCAAAACCAAACCTGTGAGCGCGCTCGAAGAAGCCATCGCGGCTGGGCAGCGGGCATTTGGCGAAAACTATGTACAGGAAGGGGTGGATAAGGTTCGTCATTTTCAGACCGCCCTGCCCGATGTCGCGCTGGAATGGCACTTTATCGGGCCGTTGCAGTCGAATAAAAGCCGTCTGGTGGCAGAACATTTCGACTGGTGCCACACCATCGATAGGCTGCGTATCGCCCAGCGCCTGAGCGAGCAACGCCCAGCGCACCTGCCACCGCTCAATGTGCTGTTGCAGGTCAACATCAGTCAGGAAGCGAGCAAATCCGGCATTCTGGTCAGCGAACTGCCAGAGCTGGCCGCCAGCGTGGCGACACTACCGAATCTGCGATTGCGCGGACTGATGGCAATTCCCGCGCCGCAGGCGGATCACGCCCAGCAACTGGCGGTATTTCGTCAAATGACCGAACTTTTTCTGCAACTGAAAGTGGATTATGGCACCTTGGATACCTTGTCGATGGGGATGACCGACGACATGGCGGCCGCCATTGAAGCTGGCAGCACGATGGTACGCATCGGTACCGCAATTTTTGGCGCACGTGATTATAGTTCGCCGACCAGTTAACCTAACGGACAGACGAGAACAGCGAGAATCTGATGGAACACCGTAAAATAGCCTTTATCGGCGCGGGCAACATGGCACAGGCGATCATCGCCGGTTTGATGGCAGGCGGTTATCCGGCCCACCAAGTCAGCGTTAGCGCACCGTCCGCCACCCACCGGGATCAACTGGCTACCCGCTATGGCATTGCCAGCCTGAGCGACAATGCCGCCTGTGCCCGTGACGCCGATGTGGTGGTGCTGGCGGTTAAACCGCAACTGATGGCCGATGTTTGCGGGGAACTGGCAAAACAGGTGGATTTCAACGGCAAGCTGGTATTATCGATCGCCGCCGGTGTTAACGTCGCCCGCTTCCGCCAGTTATTGGGCGCATCGCTCAACATAGTGCGTATCATGCCAAATACCCCCTCGCTGGTAGGCCAGGGCATGAGCGGATTATACGCACCGGCCGAGGTGAGCGACGCCGATCGCGCCTTTGCCGCCGACCTGATGCACAGTGTCGGTAAACTGTGCTGGGTTGCCGACGAGTCGCACATTAACGGCGTGATTGCCGCTGCCGGTAGCGCACCTGCCTATTTCTTCCTGTTTATGGAAGCGATGCAGCAGGAGGCCATGCGTCAGGGGTTCGACGCCGACACCGCTCGCTTGCTGGTACAGCAGGCGGCTAGCGGTGCAGCGGCACTGGTGGAAGCCAGCCCGAACACCCCGTTGTCCACTCTGCGGGAAAATGTGACTTCCAAGGGCGGCACCACCGCCGCGGCGCTGCGCGTATTTAACGAGCGTCAGTTGAGCCAGACGGTTGCAGATGCCATGCAGGCCGCTGTGCACCGGGCAAAGGAAATGGAATCGCTGTTCTGATTACCACCTGAAAAATGACTTTGAATGAAGGAATGACCCTCTGATGCTGACCCTGACTTTTCTGGTCAAAACCCTGATTGACCTGTACGTGATGGTGTTGCTGCTGCGTATCTGGATGCAATGGGCACGCAGTGATTTTTACAACCCACTGGCGCAGTTCGTGGTGAAACTCACTCAGCCGATTATCGGCCCGTTGCGTCGTATTATCCCTTCGCTGGGGCCTATTGACAGCGCCTCGCTGCTGCTGGCGTTTCTGCTCACCACGCTGAAATACCCGTTGCTGTTGCTGATTCAGGTTGGCTCGCTCTCGCTAAGCCCGATCAACTTGCTGGTGGGGCTACTGGCGCTGATCAAATCCGCTGGTTATCTGGTGTTCTGGATAGTGATCATTCGCTCGCTAATGAGCTGGGTCAGCCAGGGCCGCAGCCCGGTGGATTATATGCTGCACCAACTGACCGAACCGTTGATGGGCCCGGTTCGCCGTATTCTTCCCTCGGCAGGCGGCCTGGATTTCTCGCCGATGATCGTGATTCTGGTGCTGTACGTGTTGAATTACCTTGGCATGGATTTCTTCCCGGGGCTGTGGTTCCTGTTGTGAGTGCTGTCAGTCGCTGTGAAGACGGGCTGGTCATTCGGCTGTATATTCAGCCGAAAGCCAGCCGGGATCAGATTGTCGGGTTGCATGGCGACGAGCTCAAAGTCGCCATCACCGCACCACCGGTAGACGGTCAGGCCAATGCCCACCTGATCAAATTTCTTGCCAAGCAATTCCGTGTCGCCAAAGGCATGGTCACCATCGAAAAAGGGGAGCTTGGCCGTCACAAACAGATTAGGATCGTCAACCCGCAAACCATCCCGGCCGATGTCGCGGGCCTCATTTCCTGAGCCGATTCCCTGAATAGAACATCCCAGACAGATTGCAGGAACAACAGATGCAAAACGTGGTTTTAGCCACCGGCAACGCCGGTAAAGTGCGTGAACTCGCCGGTCTGCTGGCGGATTTTGGTCTTGACGTGGTGGCACAAACCACGCTGGGCGTCGACTCCGCCGAAGAAACCGGTTTGACCTTTATCGAAAACGCCATTCTGAAAGCGCGCCACGCCGCACGCGCCACCGGCCTGCCCGCCATCGCAGATGATTCGGGGCTGGCGGTCAACGCGCTGGGCGGCGCACCGGGCATCTATTCCGCCCGCTATGCCGGAGAAGACGCCAGCGACCAGCAGAATCTGGACAAGCTGCTGGCGGTGCTCGACAACGTGCCAGACGAACAACGTCAGGCCAGCTTCCACTGTGTGCTGGTGTATTTGCGTCATGCTGATGACCCGACGCCGTTGGTGTGCCATGGTAGCTGGCAGGGCGTCATCACCCGTGCGCCTGTCGGTGAAGGCGGTTTTGGCTACGATCCCGTCTTTTTCGTGCCGCAACTCGGCAAAACCGCCGCCGAACTCAGCCGCGAAGAGAAAAACGCCCACTCCCACCGTGGACAGGCGCTGCGTCAATTGCTGGATGCGCTGCGACATGCTTAATTTGCCGCCGCTGAGCCTGTACATCCACATCCCCTGGTGCGTGCAGAAGTGCCCTTATTGCGACTTCAACTCCCACGCACTCAAAGGCGAAGTACCGCACGACGATTATGTGGCGCACCTGCTGGCGGATCTGGATGCCGACCTGCCGATGGCGGTCGCCCGCCCGCTGCACAGCATTTTTATCGGCGGTGGTACACCGAGCCTGCTCAGCGCCGAGGCGATGCAACAGTTGCTCGATGGGGTGCGGGCCCGGTTGTCATTGGTGCCGGACGCGGAAATCACCATGGAAGCCAACCCCGGTACGGTAGAAGCCGACAGGTTCAGCGGTTACCAACGTGCAGGGGTGAACCGTATTTCCATCGGCGTACAAAGTTTCAGCCCGGATAAACTGACGCGTTTAGGCCGCATCCACGGCCCGGAAGAGGCTAAACGCGCCGCTGTTCTCGCCGCCGGTCTGGGGCTGCGCAGTTTCAATCTGGATTTGATGCACGGGCTGCCGGAGCAGTCGCTGGATGAGGCGCTGGATGATTTACGTCAGGCGATAGCGCTTAACCCGCCACACCTGTCCTGGTATCAGTTGACCATCGAACCCAATACCCTGTTTGGCTCACGCCCGCCGATGCTGCCAGACGACGATGCGCTATGGGATATTTTCGAGCAGGGCCACCGTTTATTGAGCAACGCCGGGTACCAGCAGTATGAAACCTCGGCCTACGCCAAACCGGGTTACCAGTGTCGGCACAACCTCAACTACTGGCGCTTTGGCGATTATCTCGGTATCGGCTGCGGCGCACACGGCAAGATCACTTTCACTGACGGCGAGATCGTGCGCACGGTGAAAACCCGCCACCCACGCGGTTATATGCAGGGGAATTACCTGCAACAACGCAGCGAGGTCGCGCTGGCTGACCGTCCATTCGAGTTTTTCATGAACCGCTTTCGGTTGCTGGAACCGGCGCCACGCGCTGATTTCACCGCTTATACCGGCCTGTCGGAAAGTGTTATCAGGGAACAACTGGACGCCGCACTGACGCAAGGGTACCTGACGGAAACCGAACAACACTGGCAGGTCACCGAGCACGGTAAACTGTTTCTTAATTCGCTGCTGGAGCTCTTTTTGACGGAAGAGTGAGAGTACGCTTTTGGTTGCAGTAAGTTATGTCATACCCACACGCCGCTGTGCCGATACACAATGGCGGGCGATGAAACGCTCAACGGCGTTACCGTCAGGCAGGTGCCGCATTCTGGTCAGGACCCGCTTCTACCCGATTGCGGCCCAGATGTTTAGCGCGGTACAGCGCATCATCGGCATCATTGCTCAACTGTGTCATGCTGCTCCCGGCATCGCCCGGTCTGGCGACCGCCACACCGATACTCACCGTCACCACCCCCTGCGGCGACTTGGTATGGGGGATCTCCATCGACTCAACCGCCTGACGACAGCGTTCGGCCAAGGCCAACGCCTGTTGGTAGTCCGTTTGCGGCAACACCACCGTAAACTCCTCACCACCGTAACGCCCCAGCAGACATTCTGACGATGGCAGTTGCCCCGCCAGCGTTTCCACGACTGACTTTATGCAGGCGTCCCCTTTGCTATGCCCATAGCTATCGTTAAAGCGTTTGAAACGATCGATATCGATCATCAGCAACGACAACGGCATCTGTATGGATTCGTGCTGACGCCACAGTTGTTGATAGCGCTCATCGAAATGGCGGCGATTGGCGATGCCGGTCAGCGAGTCGGTCTGCGCTAACACCTGCAACAAGGTTTCTGACTGCTTGAGATCGGTAATATCGAGCATCGAACCGTAAAACACGGTGTTGCCGTCCTCAGGGTAAGACGCCATCGCTTCGGCATGGATCCAGCGAACATCGCCGTTTTCAGAGCAAATACGAAAATCACTGCGCCAGCTATGGCGATGAAAATCACCATTAGCGTAATAGTGTGCGATACGCTCACGATCTTCTGGCAGAATACGCTCTCGCAGCGGGTGACCGGGGCCGAACGGTACGGCGGTCATGGCCTGCGGCGTCAGGCCCAATACCCGAGTCGAGACAGGGCTACAGTAAACAAAGCGATATTCATTACCACGATCCGTATCGCCACTACCTGCATCGTCACGAACGGTATCGCTATGAACGGTATCTCTATGAACAACAAACGTATAAAGCACCGCCGGGGCATGCTGTAACAGCATATCCATCATGTGTTGCTGTTGATGCAATTGCTCCAGCAACCGCTCACGTGCGGTGATATCCGTAATCACACTGAGGTAGCCCAACAAGCGCTCGTCCGGCAGACGGACCTCATGAAAACTCAATTCGCCCCAAAAGATACCGCCATCTTTTTTCCGATAACACCAGACCGAAAACGGCTGATAATGACGTAACAGCGCCTGTGGCGATAACTGCCCCATTTCCCCCTGACGCAGCACTACCGTGGTGGCATCGCGACCGATAACTTCACAGGCGCGAAAGCCGAACAACCGTTCGGCTCCCGAGTTGAACAAGGTGATGTGATTGGCTGAATCGGTGGCAATGATCGCCGCCTGCGTGGACGCGTTCATCAATAGTGAACTACAGGCAGCCATAATCTGTGCGTCACTCACCGCAGACGACGTCTTTTCCCGAGACTTTTTTGACCAGCACATTTTTAACCAGTGAAACAGACCAGACATGACCAACCCTGTAACTGAATAAACCGAACTGGCGACCGACCTACCCCTGTCAGCCGGACTATGGCAAAACCCCCTGCGCTACACTGACTGATTCTCTGCTAACTGGCTGACATCACGTTGGATCCTTACGTGATAGTATGACAAAGTGAAAGCAGAAATGACCTCAGTCTGGATTTGCGCTGCGATCCCCGAAATAATTCACGTTGCAGAAAAACCGGCAGGCGTATTGAACCGTGCCGCGAAAAGAACGCACGGCGCTTATCCGGGCCAGCAACCGGAGTGAGCGGCCACGCTGCAAAAAGCAGACTGATACGCTGCTTGTTGCAGCGCTAACAGGCTGGGTAATAACACCAACACACCTGCGATATAAAGTATGACGGGTATATAAAGGTAAATCACTATGAAAACTATCGCCCTGCTGGTTGCCACACTCGTGATGGCGACCACATTGAGCGGATGCAACACCGCGCGCGGATTTGGTCAGGACGTTCAGAAACTCGGCAGTACTATTTCCCATTCCGCCAGTTAACCCGGCGTCAGCCCATACCAGCGCCCCGCCTGCACAGGTGCGGGGCTGCGCTGTCACGTCTTAGCGCCACACTTAGAGCCTATCCCAGTAGGCGTTACTGGCGTGGCCAGTTTGGACACGGGAAGCCGCGCAGACAACATGCGTTGCATGTTGAACGGACAAAGCACTTTGTCCGGCCCAACGGGCGAGCGCAGCGAGTAACCCGGAGCGTACACGTAGTACGTGAGGATTTCGAGCACTGCCCAGGGCCAAAATGGCAAGTGAAATAGCCCTAATGGGATAGGCTCTTACCCCGCGGTTCGCATCGGCACGTGAGGAATACCGTCCTCGTCGTAACCTTCACCACAAACCACAAAGCCAAATTGCTGGTAAAAGTGCTGCAAATGCGCCTGAGCCGAGAGGTATTGCGCCCGCCCCGGCCAGTGACGAGCACAAACGGCCTGAGCGTGCATCACCAACTGATGCCCCAACCGTTGGCCTCGCGCTTCAGGGGAGACAATGACCCGGCCAATCGTGACCACCTCTTGCCGGTCATGTGGTGCCAGCAAGCGCGCACAGGCGATCAGCCTGCCGTTTTGCCAGGCTGTAACATGCCGGTTACCGTCCACCAGATCCAGACCGTCCAGGTCCTGATAAGCGCACTGTTGTTCAACCACAAAAACCTGGCTACGCAGGCGCAAAATGTCATACAACGCATACGGGTTCAGGTCTTTCACCCCCCAGTCATGCCAAATCAGACTCATTGCCCCTCCCGTTATTCCTGCTCATCAGACGTTGGTGCGGCAGCAGACGCTGGCCGACGCCGCCACTGGGTTACCTGCACCCAGCACCACAACCCGGCAATCGCCAGCGCAAACAGTGTGCCGAAACCGATACCGATCGCCAGTACCGGTACACCGACCTTCACCGCCAGCGAGTAGAGCGCCAGCATCAGCAGCATCGCGCCGTTTTCACCCAGATTCTGCACGGCAATGGCGTTACCTGCCCCAACGCTTTCCCGGCCACGTTCTTGCAGCAACGCATTGAGCGGCACGATGAAAAAGCCCCCCAGCGCCCCCAGCACCAGCAGGCAGGCGTAAGCGTTCATCAGGCTATGCTGCAGGGTAAATACCACCACCATCACGCCGATCAACACACCTGCAGGCAGGCAGCGTCGCACGGTTTTCAACGTCACCAGTTTACCGGCTGCCGCTGCCCCTACCACAATCCCGACCGCGACCATGGCGTTGAGTAACGTCGGCGTAGAATTGTCGTTAATGCCCAATGCCAGCGGTACCCACAGCACCAGCAGGAAGCGTAACGTCACACCGGCCCCCCAGAACATGCCGGTGCCCACCAACGAAAAGCGGGTTTCGCCGTTGCGCCACAGAACCTGGCAGGCATCGAAAAACGAACGGGTCATGCGCGCCGGGTGCCAGGAGACACCGGGGCGGGCTGGGGCCAGTTTGGGTATCAGCAGGTTGGCGGCCAGTGCGATACCATAAGCCAGCGCACACACCGCCAGCGCGCCGTAGATATGCCAGTCCGCCAGCACACCGCCGACCACCGAGCCGGTAAGGATAGCGGCGATGGTGGAAGCCTCCATCAACCCGTTGGCTTTCACTAACTGATCGCCACGGGTGATTTCCCCCAGAATGCCGTATTTGGCCGGGGAATAGGCCGCCGCCCCCAGCCCCACCAGCGTATACCCCAGAAACGGGTTCCCACCCAGACAAATCCATAACGCGCCAGCCAGCTTCAGGGCGTTGGCAAACATCATCACCCGCCCTTTGGCGAAACTGTCAGCAAACTGCCCCACAAACGGTGCCAGCACGATATAGGCGGCGACGAACCCCATTTGCAGGAAGGGCTGGCTCCAGTCGGGATACGCCAGCGATTTCACCAATGCCAGCGTAGCGAACAGCAGAGCGTTATCGCCGAAAGCAGAGAAAAACTGCGCCACCATCACCGCATTCATACCGCGGGAAAACAGTGACGACGTTGGGGAAGTCGTCTGGCTCATGCATCATGCTCCGAAGGGGTAGGCGTGGCATCTTCCACGGCCACGGCGGGTTGTTCCGCCCATTGCCGCAGCGTGACGAAATCCGGTTTGCCGCTGCCCAATAGCGGCAACTCTTTCAGGTAACGAATATCTCGCGGCACCGCCAGTTCCGGCACGCCGCTCGCCCGCGCCAGTGTCAGCAGGCTATCGCGGGTCAGCGCCGCATCGGTAGTAAACAGCACCAGCGCCTCCCCTTTACTGCTGTCGCTGCGGGCGCTGGCGGCATGTTGGGTGTGTGGCGACGCCTGATTAGCCAGTTGCTCCACGCTCTCCAGCGACACCATTTCTCCGGCCAGCTTGGCAAAGCGTTTTACGCGGCCCACGATGGTACAAAAACCCTGTTCATCCAGAAAAACGACATCGCCGGTATCGTACCAGTTCGCCTCACGCTGCCCGTGCTCGTTTTCCGCGGCGGGGGATTCTAGCTCGCCAGGGTTTTCCACCCTCAAGTACCCCTTCATCACATTCGGTCCGCGCAGTTGCAGACGAGCGCCATGATGGATACCCGCAACCGGGATCAACCGTGACTCAATACCCGGCAATAATCGGCCGACAGAATGCAGTTTACAGGCCATCGGTACGTTGATAGCCACCACCGGCGCGCACTCCGTCACGCCGTAGCCTTCCAGAATACGAATGCCAAATTTGTCCTGCCACTGCGTCCGCACCCGTTCAGAGAGTTTTTCCGCCCCGGCCACCACATAACGCAGGCGGGCGAAATCATACGGGTGGGCAAAGCGGGCATAATGCCCGAGGAAGGTCGAGGTACCGAACAGCACCGTGCAGTTACGGTCATACACCAGCTCCGGCACAATGCGGTAATGCAGCGGGCTGGGGTAGAGGAAGATACGCGCACCGGTCATCAACGGCGTCAGCAACCCAACCGTCAACCCAAACGCATGGAACAGCGGCAAGGCCGACATGAAACGATCGCGCGGGGTAAAATCGGCCACGGTGCGGATCTGTTCTACGTTGGCCATCAGGCTATTATGGGAATGCACCACCCCTTTCGGGTTGCCTTCCGAGCCGGACGTAAACAGAATTACCGCCGCGTCATCCGGCTGCTGCGGGCACATGGCGCGCATCGGGAACAGCAGGTGGCACAGGATCCACAGCTTATCCGACAATGTCACCGTGTCCTTCAGGTCTTCCAGATAGACCCAATTGGCCTCTTTCACCTGCTGCGGCAGATGCGTCAGCTTACCTTTTTCCAGAAACTGCCGCGACGTGACGATGGTTTTGATGCGCGCGGCGCTCATCGCGCTCTGAATGCCTTTCGCCCCAGCGGTATAGTTCAACATCGCCGGCACCCGGCTGCTGAGCGACGCGCCAAGCACCGTCGCTGCCGTCACCGTCGCATTGGGCAATAACAACCCGACATGCTCACGTTCCTGGGTAAAACGTTGCAGAATGCGTGCTACCCCGAGTGATTTCTTCAGCAGGCCGTGATAACTGTCTTCCTTCAGATTGACGTCTTCAATACAGGCAGAGTGGTAACCGTAACGATCGCAAGCGGCCAGAAACGCCTGATAGAGCGTATGACGTGGGCGCACCGCCATACGTGCGTCCATCATGATGCGATGCAGCGCTTCACCGGCCAGCTCACGGCGCTCACGCGCGGAAGGGGCAACTGGCATCGGGAGCGTTGTCGGCGGCAGGAAATGCAGTGAAATTTGTGGGAACAGGCGACGACGCAACACCCCACCCAGACGGCCGAAGTGCGTAAACTCAGGCCCTTCAATGCGTACCGGCACCACTGCCGCGCCTGAGCGGGCCGCCACAAACGCCGCACCGCTGTAGATTTTCATCAGTGAGCCGGTCACGGTAATGCGCCCTTCGGGGAACACCACCACCGGACGCCCCTGCTCCACCAGACGAATTAACTGCTTAATAGCCAACGGCTTGGTCGGGTCCAACGGCAGAAAATCGATATAGGGCTTCAGCCAGCGCATAAACCAGCTATCGGCAATGCGGGAATAGACGGCGAATACCGGTTTGTTTTGTACCGGCAAGAACAGCGCCATCAGCGCGCCATCGAGAAAGGAAACGTGATTGGGGGTAATCAATATCTTCGATTGCCGGAAACTGCTTTCATCACCCGTAATCTGAATGCGATACAGGTGCTTGAGCGCCCAGCGTAAAAAGGTATAAATCATCCCACCTCCCTATGTCTAAACAGTAACACTGACGTAATAGTCACCTTGAGGTAAACCGTCACTCTGCCCGGTTTGGACCCCACATGCCACGGATTGTTCATGGCGGCCAGCCAAAGGGTTCACCATACCATAAACCATAGCAACATTAGCGATGCTCAGGAGGGGCAGAAAGACAGAGTTAGCGGGGCAAATGTCGGATCGCAGGCAAAAAAAAACCTACGCATCCGCGTAGGTTGGTGAAATTTGAATGGTTCAATGTGGAGAACACATCGATTGTCACCCATCAATACCTCTGGGACTTGTTACTCTAAAGACAGTCCCCCTGAATCACTAGCGTTGAATCGAAAGATAACCGTTCGAAGTGCAACTAACTGTAAAATTCTCAGGTGAGCTGTAATAAAGGCGTGAAAACGCAGCAACATTGCCACTTACACGCCCGGATCCAGACTTACAGTGCCCACCAGATCGCTGCTGCGATCCCGCCGAACAATGCCCATTTCACCAGATAGTAAACCGGCTTGTTCCAGCTTTTCAGCCGTTTCCCCACTTTGCGTACCGCGTAGAGATATTTGAAAATCCGATTGATGCCGCCGGTGCGATCCCCCTCGCTATTCGGTGCCGCCGCCGCGCTCATCAGATGGCGCCCAAGCCAGTAATTCACCGCTTGCGCCCAGCGATAACGCATCGGTCGCTCAATGTCGCAAAACAGGATCAGGCGATTCTGTCCACTTTGATTTTCCGCATAGTGGATATAGGTTTCGTCGAACAGCACGCCTTCGCCATCACGCCAGCTATAACGCTTGCCATCAACCTCGATAAAACAACGGTCATCGTTCGGCGTCGACAGCCCCAGATGGTAGCGCAGCGAACCGGCATAGGGGTCACGGTGGCGCGGCAGTCGGCTTCCGTCCGGCAAGGTGGCGAACATAGCGGCTTTTATCGACGGCACCGAACGCAGCAGCGCGGTAGTCTTGGGGCACAAGGCATCCGCCGAGGGATGAGACGCCTCATACCATTTCAGGTAGAAGCGCTTCCAGCCGGTCTTGAAAAACGAGTTAAACCCCGCGTCGTTATACCGATCCGACGCTTTAATCTCCTGCATTGCCAGTAGCCTTTCCCCTTCCTCGCGGATCGTCTGCCAGTTCTGCTGTAGCGCCGCCAGTTCGGGAAAATGTTCAGGTTTGAGATACGGCGTCACCGGGACACGGGAAAACAGGTACATAAAAACGTTGAGCGGCGCGGTAAAGGTCGAGTGGTCCGACAGTTGGCGCCAGAATGGATATCGTATACGACCACGGAAGTGGACATAGGCCACCGCCAGAATAAACACCAGCAAAATGATATATTTCATACAGAGACTTCCTTCCCTGAGGCTGTGAGTTACCCCCATAACTGAGTACTGCACCCAGCGCGGGAGATAACACGTTGGAAAAACATCGGCACAACATATGTCAAACAACTCGCTTACGTTTCACTAATATTGCTGCCGGAAGGGAACGGTCGATGGCGTACAAACGGTAAACGCGATGAACGTGGTGGGTGAAAGCGATGAAAGTTGCGATCCCCGCCTCTTGCGGCCACGGCCTAATTCCGTGACACTCAGGCAGTCACTTGATTCGACGCCTCATTTTTATATTAGTAACAACAGGAAACCTTCATGGCCACCATTAAGGATGTCGCCAGGCTGGCAGGCGTGTCGGTCGCCACCGTATCACGTGTGATCAACGATTCGCCTAAAGCCAGTGAGCACGCACGCAGCGCCGTTCTGCAGGCCATGCAACAGTTGCAATACCATCCGAACGCCAACGCCCGTGCGCTGGCCCAGCAGTCCACCGAAACACTGGGGCTGGTGGTCTCTGACGTGTCCGACCCGTTTTTCGGCACCATGGTCAAAGCGGTAGAGCAGGAAGCCTACCGTACCGGTAATTTTCTGTTGATCGGCAACGGCTACCACATCGCGCACAAAGAGCGGCAGGCCATTGAACAGTTGATTCGCCATCGCTGCGCTGCGCTGGTGGTGCATGCCAAGATGCTGCCGGATGAAGAGCTGGCGCAACTGATGGAACAGATCCCAGGAATGGTGTTGATTAACCGTATTCTGCCGGGGTACGAGACACGCTGCGTGGCGTTGGATAACCGTTACGGCGCCTGGCTGGCTACCCGGCATCTGATCCTGCAAGGGCATCGCCAGATTGGTATTTTGTGTTCCAACCATGCGATTTCCGATGCCGATGACCGCCTGGCGGGCTACCGGGACGCGCTGGCCGAACACGATATTGCACTGGATGAGCAGTTGATCGCCTACGGTGAACCGGATGAAAGCGGCGGCGAAGCCGCGATGACCACGCTGCTGGAGCGCGGCCGCCCGGTGACGGCGCTGACCTGCTACAACGACCCGATGGCCGCCGGTGCGTTGGCAGTGTTGAGTGATAACGGCATCGAAGTGCCGCGAGACATGTCGCTTATCGGCTTCGACGATGTGCTGCTGTCGCGTTACCTGCGCCCGCGCCTGACCACCATCCGCTATCCGATTACCGCCATGGCGACGCAGGCTGCGCAAATTGCGCTGGCGCTGGCAAACAACACGCCGCTACCCAACGCCATCAACCTGTTCCACCCGACGCTGATTCGCCGCCACTCCGTTACCAGTTTGAATAATGGGCAATAAAATTAGTAAGGCATTAAGACGCAGCAGACACTGGTAAGTCCCTTTAGCTGAAGGTGATGGTTTTACGGCGTCAAAAACTGTGCTGAGGCGGGCGACTTCGCCGGGTGAGCGGCAGGACGCCGCGAAAACCCGTGCCGTGCCGGACAAAAACGTCGGGAACGTTTTTGAACAGCGTTTACGCTGGCCCGAAGGGCGAGCCCCAGGGATGGGGCGAGTAACCACGTCACGGGCGGCCCGAACAGCGAAGACGAATGCCGAAGGAACCGCGTTAGCGGCACAGTTTAGCCCCTAGCCAGTGGTCAAGGAGAGGCGGCGTTTGAGCCTATCCTTGTCGTGCGTGCGACGAAATAGCAGAGAAATGACACTGGTTATCCAGCACGAAACCATTCACCGACCGGATAAAAATCACTATCCACGAAGCAGTAGGCTGTTTGCAAACAGCGCAGATTACCTTAATGAGCGGTGGTACAGCCGTACCTGTTTATCGGGGTACTCGGGTGCGTCGCCGATGTAACGCCAGCCGTGGCGCTCGTAGTAACCGCTGAAACTGGCGTACAGATAGAGAGAGTCAAAACCGCGTTCGCGGCTGAATTCGATGACAAAACGCTGAAGGTCCGCCCCCAGACCGCGATCGCGGTAGCGTTCGTCCACATACAGCGCCGCCAGCCACGGGGTTAAATCCTGACGGCTTATCAAATCACAACGCCACAGCCCGACCGTACCGACCAGTTGGTCGCCTGCCAGCGCCACGAACGTCAGCGGCAGCGCGCGCTTGTCCATGCTGTGGTGCACCACGCTGGCAAAAAAATCCCGACTCAGTCCGTCGCCAAATGCCTGCCACAGCCAGTCGACGACCTGCGTCTCGAAATGCGGGTAATCCGCCAGATAGCCAATTGAGACAGGAGATCCTATCGTTGGCGTAGTTTCCATCGTCGTCATACGTCAGACCAGTTTTCCCTGAAAAATCGGCACAGAATCGAACAGGTAGCCGTCAAACTCCGGCGCTTCGGCGTCAGATATTTCCATCAGTGTGGTTTTGACGTTTTCCAGATGCTGCCACATCGCCTGATACGACCCGCTGACGTCGCGACGACGCAGCGCCGCCAGTATCGTCTGGTGATCCGCCAGCCATTTCAGCCGGTAACCGTGGTTGCCCACATGGCTGTAAAGCTGTTGCCAGATAGGGCTTTCGTCCCGGCAAGACCAGATATTGCTGACGGTTTCCAACAGCATCTGGTTTTGGGTCGCCCCTGCTACCTGCAAGTGAAAGATTTTATCGAAATCGCTGCGGTAATCGTTGGCGGCGATAGCCGCCTGTTCCTGCTCCAGCGTGCGCCGCAAACTATCAATATCATTGCGGGTCGCCATCCGGGCGGCAAACGCGGCAATATTGCTTTCCAGCAGTTGGCGCGCCTGCAACATTTCAAACGCGCCGATACGGTTTTGCGCGTTCGGAGACGGTTCTTCCGCCGACGGCACACGTAACACGTACACCCCGGAACCCTGGCGGATATCCACCGTTCCTTCCAGCTCCAGCATCAGCAAGGCTTCACGCACGATGGTACGGCTTACACCATAGGTCTCCGCAATATTCCGCTCTGGCGGAAGACGCGCCCCGACCGGGTACTCCCCCCGCTGGATTTTCTCCCGCAGGTCACCCCCTATTTCCTGGTATTGCTTTCTGTCTTGTAGAACCACAACCTTCGTCACAATGCCACCCTGAACGGCCGAGAATTGAACACCGCTGCCGCCCCGACACGGGGCCGGATACCAGGCTGCTTCCTTTCGTCATCGTCACTGCGGCTTCACACCGCGTTCGTCAGGTCCACAGCCTAAACACGAACCGGCGTTTATTCCCACACCGGCTCGCATTTACAGCAATCAGACTCAGTTTACCAAACTCAGCGCCTGATCGAGTACCTTTGCACCGTTCAGGGTGCCGTAGGCCACCGAGTCGATAACGGCGATAGGAATGTGATACTCGTCGGTCAGTTTTTTGTTTTCCGCCAGCTTAAAGCGCACCTGCGGCCCCAGCAGCACGGCGATAATGTCATTGCCGTAAGTCTGCAATTCATCACGCAGGTTCTGTTCCGGGATAGCGTAAATCTGATATTCCATACCCCGTGCCGCGGCTTCTTTTTCCATTTTGGTCACCACCAGCGAGGTAGACATGCCTGCCGAGCAGGCCAGTACGATCCGTTTCATCTTTCCCCCTATTTCTCTTCATCGTCCAGTTCGAACGCCAGCACGCCGCTGTCCCGTACCTGTCGGAACCAGCCGGCTGATTTCTTCGCTCTGCGCTGCCGGTCGTGTTCCAGATCGATTTCAATCAGGCCGTAACGGTTTTTAAAGGCGTTCATCGGCGACACATTGTCAGTAAACGCCCACAGCATATAACCCTGGCAGTTGGCACCGTCTTCGCGTGCTTTTAGCGTCCAGTAAAGATGCTCGGCGATAAACGCAATACGGTAGTCGTCCTGTATCACGCCGTGGCTGTCTTTGAACTGGCCTTCATTTTCAATCCCCATACCGTTTTCCGACACAAACCAGGGCACGTTGCCGTATTCATCCTTCAGGCGCATCGCCATGTCGTAAATAATGCGGGGGTTGATCTCCCAACCGCGCGACTTATTCATCCGGCGGCCGGGCAATTCGAAATGCTCGTAATAGTAAGCTGGGTGGAACGGCGTGTTGCTGTTCCAGGCCCTGCTGGGGGCTTTGACCCGGTGCGGGTAGTAGAGATTAATACCCACCTCATCCACGGTGTTCGCGCGGATGATAGCCAGCTCTTGCGCGTCGTAATCCCACTTCACCTGATGTTTTTCCAGCAGCGCCAGTAATTCTGCCGGGTATTCGCCTTTCAGCGCCGGGTCGAGAAAGACCCGGTTATAGAACAGGTCATACAGGCGCGCCGCCTCAACATCATGCGCCTCACTGGAACGCGGGTAGGTGACTTCCGGGTTCAGGATCACCCCGATGCTGCCCCCTTGCAGGTGGTAACCTTTGTCGCGAAACCGTTGCACCACTTTGGCGGTTGCCAGGTTTTTATGGTGGTTCCACTGCATCCAGGTGCCAGTATCCTGCTGATAAGGGTAGCGCACCGCATCCAGATACACGCGGGTCTGCACCACAATCGGCTCATTAAAGGTAAACCAGCGTTTGACCTTACCGGCGTAGCGGGCAAATACCGCGTCGGCGTACTGCACGAACCACTCCACCACCTGCTTTGACGACCAGCCCTGATATTTCTCGAACAGCACCGCCGGGAGCTCATAGTGTTCTAAGCACAGCATCGGTTCGATGCCTTCACGCTGCATTTCGTCGATCAGGTTATCGATGTAAGCGGCGTACTCTTCATCCACCACGCCGTTTTCATAATCCAGCATGAAGCGCGACCAGTTAATCGAGGTACGAAAGTGCGTCAGCCCGGTCTGCTTCATCAGCGCCACGTCTTCACGGTAGCGGTTATAGAAATCGGTGGCGATCGCCGGGCCGTAGCCGTTGTGCCACACCTGACGATCCCGCTTGTACCACAGGTCCAGATAGGAATCCTGCCCGTTTTTCTTGCCTGACCACCCCTCGGTCTGCCAGGCGGACGCCGCCGCCCCCAGAATAAAGCCCTCAGGCAGGGTCATTGATACCTTGCTCATTACCGGTCTCCCTTAGATTCAGTATTGCAATACATTCATTATTTCAATGCATTGGCCTGTGCCGCGGCCTCTAACTCCGCCTCACGCTGCGCCTGCTCAGCACGACGAGACGCCACTTTGACGAACGGCAGGTAAATCAGGGTGGCGACGATGATGCACACCACCTGTGTCGCAACCGCCCCCATCGAACCGGCGGTAGACAGCCAGGCGTTAATCAACGGCGGCGTAGTCCAGGGCACCATCACCACCGCTTTACCGGCAAAGCCCATGCTGGTGGCGAAGTAACCGATGGTGCCGGTCACCAGCGGCGTGATGATGAACGGGATAGCCAGAATCGGGTTGAGCATGATAGGCATGCCGAAAATCACCGGTTCATTGATGTTGAAGACACCTGGGCCGAAGGAAATTTTGGCGATCTCTTTCATTTCTCGACGTTTAGAGGCAATCATCACCGCCAGCAGCAACCCGATGGTCAACCCAGACCCGCCGATACTCATGTACACGTCCCAGAACGGCATGGTGATGATGTTCGGTACTTCATGCCCCTGCTCAAACGCGGTCATGTTCACCGCAATCGCCCCCAGCAACAGCGGTTCGCGAATCGGTTTGATCATCTGGTTACCGTGAATACCGATAACCCAGAACAGTTGCGCCACGAACATCAGAATCAACAGCCCCGGCAGGCTCTGTACTACCGACTCCAGCGGCTGTTGCACCACCATATAGATGGCGTCATACAGGTACATGCCGGTCACTTTCTGGAAGGTAAACCCGAAGGTCGCGACCAGCGTGACGGTGATGATCGCCGGGATCAACGCCGAAAACGACGCGGACACATTCGGCGGCACGCTATCTGGCATCTTGATGCGCAGCCGGTCTACCGATTCCAGCTTCGAATAGATTTCCACCGACGCAATGGCGATAAACATGCCGAGGAACAGACTTTTGGTGTCGGAGAATTGCCGCGCCAGCACATCCTTCACCGGTAATGTCTGACCGTTGATCACCATATCGATGGTGGTCGGGGTAATGGAAATAAAGCAGATCACCGCCAGCAAACCGGGAAACAGGCTACGAGAGCCGTTGATTTTCCCAAGCTCGATGCCTATCAGGAACACCGCGCCGATGGTGAGGAAATTGAGCGTGGCGTAATTAATGCCGCTCATGATGGGTTTTAACGGTGCCAGAAATGAAAACAGAGCGAAACTCGCCAGCCCGTTCTTCGGATCCAGCACCATGTTGGAGATCAGCACAGAGAACGCCCCGACGATGATCACCGGCATCAACGTAATAAATGAGGCTTTGATCGCCATGATGTATCTCAGGCTGTTGAACTGGTTGGCGAACGATCCTAATGAATCGATAGCCTTATCCTTGAATGACATAACTCCACCTCTTTGATTTACCTGTGTTTTCAGGGGTTGTTGTTATCAGAGGCTCTCGCCCCCGTAGTGGCCGTTACGCGCGGAAGAGAATGGACGGCAGGTTCAGCGCTCTCGCGTTTGGCATACCAAAAAATAAAACAAACGAATAATTTTTCTGTGACACTGTTCTCACAAGTCAGTATTGGAATTCCAATAACATGTTTAAAAGCAAATTTGGCATACCAAGAGGACACCGCGATGGAATTGGATATGGAACAGACCGTAATGGAATTGCTGATCAACGCTGGCGAAGCGCGTTCCTGCGCCATGATGGCGATTCAGGCCGCCCGAGCGCAGGACTGGGTGGAAGCCGACGCGCAACTGCTGGCTTCTCAGGAGGCGGCAAAAGCAGCCCACCAGATCCAGACTCGGTTGATCGGGCTGGACGAAGGCGAAGGCAAAGTGCCGGTTAATCTGATCATGGTACACGCTCAGGATCACCTGATGACCGCCATGCTCTGCCGGGATCTGGCCGAAGAAATGGTACAACTGCGCAAAGAACTGTTTGGTGGTCACCACGCCTGATGGCACCGACCGCGCAACGTGCCGCACTTCACCCACTGACGTCGCTCCAGTGTGCTAGTATGTGACTAATATTGATAACAACGCTGTGACTGACTTCGATAAAACAGGGAAGGTGCAAACGATGATGACCATGCTTGACGTGGCAAAGCACGCCGGTGTATCCAAAGCAACGGTATCACGGGTGTTAAACGGTACAGGTCAGGTAAAACAAAGCACGCGTGACGCCGTCTTCAAGGCGATGGAAGATCTCGGCTATCGCCCTAATTTTCTGGCGCGCTCGCTGGCGCAACGCAGTTCAAACAGCCTCGGGTTGGTAGTCTCCAACTTCGACGGCCCCTATTTTGGCCGCCTGCTGCGCCGTGCCGCTGAGCGTACCGAAACCAGCGGCAAGCACCTGATCGTGACCGACGGTCACGACACGCCGGAAGACGAGCAACAGGCGGTGCAGCTCCTGATCGATCGCCGCTGTGATGCCATCGTGCTCTATACCCGCCACATGTCTGACGCCGCCCTGATGGCACTGCTGGATCACTCCCGCGTGCCCATCGTGGTCATCAATCGTCATCTGCCGATGGCACCTGAGTACTGCGTCTGGTTTGAACAACAACAGGCAGTGTTCCAACTGGTCGATTATCTGGTACAGCAAGGGCACCGCGACATTGCCTGCATCACCGGCCCCATCAACACGCCGACGGCACGCGCCCGTCTGGCCGGTTACCGGCAGGCGCTGGAGCATCATCACATTCCTTACGACCCGCTGCGGGTGGTCAATGGTGATAGCCTGGTCCCCGGCGGTTATCAGGCTGCACGCGAATTGCTGGTGCATGACGCCGGTTTTTCCGCGCTGTTCGCCAGTAACGATGATATGTGCATTGGTGCGATGAAAGCCCTGCTTGAAGCCGGTAAACGACTGCCGCAAGACGTATCGCTGTTCGGTTTTGACGATATCCCCAGTGCCCCTTATCTGACGCCCGCGTTATCTACCGTCTATTTACCGATTGAAGAGATGATTAGCGCCGCTATCTCGCAGGCGCTAAAACTGAGCGAAGGGTCCCCTGTCACTGCCATCGCGCCGTTTACCGGCGAGCTGAAACTGCGCGCGTCGGTGGTCAAAGGCCCCTACGCGCACTGAGTCTGCGCAAACGATTACACCCGCTCCAGCGCCAGCAATTCGTCCAGCGTTTGGCGGCGGCGAATCAGTCGCGGCTGCCCCTGTTCGAACAGCACTTCCGCTATCAGCGGACGGCTGTTGTAGTTGGAAGACATCGACGCACCGTACGCGCCGGTATCATGGAACACCAGATAGTCACCCACTTGCGCCGATGGCAACGCCATCGTTTCCACACCGCCACCGGCCTGCTGAGTGAACACATCGCCAGACTCACACAGCGGGCCTGCCACCACGGTATCACGCCGCGGTGACTGGCTCAGGTCACGCCCGTCGCCCGGCAACAGGGTAATATGGTGGTAACTGCCGTACATTGCCGGGCGCATCAGGTCACTGAATCCAGCATCCACCAGCACAAAATGACGGCTGCCCATGTCCTTCACCGCACGCACCTGCGCCACCAGTACGCCGGACTCCGCCACCAGAAAACGCCCCGGTTCGATTTCCAACGCCACCGGATGCCCCAGATGTGCGGCAATCCGCTCCCGCGCCTGATTCCACAGGCCATAATAGTGTTGGGTATCAATGCGCTCGCCGCCGTGGTGATAGGGAATAGACAACCCGCCACCCGCAGAAATTGCCTCCAGATCCTGCCCCACGGCCAGCACCTGCTGCACCATCGCTTCGCAAACCTGCTCCAGATGCCGGTAATCAACGCCGGAACCAATATGCATATGGATGCCGACCAATTTCAGGTGGTAACGGCTTAAGGCTTCCAGCGCCTGCGGTAAATCGGCATACCAGATGCCGTGTTTACTGTTTTCGCCACCGGTGTTGGTCTTCTGGCTGTGACCATGTCCAAAACCGGGGTTAATACGCAGCCACACCGGGTGACCCGGCGAACGCTCGCCCAGTTGATGCAGCATGTCGATGGAACCGGCGTTCACCGGAATAGCCAGCTCATGCACCCGTTGCAGCGTGGCGTCATCGAGCACATCGGCGGTAAACACAATCTCATGCGCGTCAGTACCCGGCTCAAAACCGGCGGCCAGTGCCCGTTCGATTTCACCCAACGAAACCGAATCCACTTTCACGCCCTGCTGGCGCATCAACGCCAAAATATGCAGGTTGGAGCAGGCTTTCTGCGCAAAACGGATGGTATCGAACTGGCGCAACTGACCAATGCGCTCAACGATGGTAGCAGCGTCATAGGCCCACAACGGGCAACCAAATTGGGCAGGCAGCGCACGCAGGCTCTGCGCGTTCAACGCATAAGACAGGTCATTCAGATCGTGTGGCATGAATAGAGTACCGAAACGTTATCAGATGTCGGAATTGTGCTGGCCCACAAGCTATAATTCCAATATCCTTTTTCAAAGACTCTATTCATTTTTGATATGGAATGAACCGCCTATGACCGCCGTCTCCCTGCGCCACATCGAGATTTTTCACGCGGTGATGACCACCGGCAACCTGACGGAAGCGGCCGCGCTGCTCAACACCTCACAGCCCACCGTGAGCCGCGAGCTGGCACGCTTCGAGCACCTGGTGCAGATGCCGCTGTTCGAGCGCATTCGCGGGCGGTTACACCCTACCGCGCAAGGGTTGCAGTTATTCGAGGAAGTACAACATTCCTATTATGGGTTGGATCGCATCATCAACGCGGCGCAGGATATCCGCCAGTTTCGTCAGGCCCCGCTCTCGGTTGCCTGTTTACCGGTGTTCTCTCAGTCATTACTGCCCGAGGTGTGCCAGCCGTTGCTGGCGCGTTACCCTGAACTCAACCTGCATGTCATCCCACAGGAATCGCCGTTGCTGGAAGAGTGGCTCTCCGCACAGCGCCACGACCTGGGGCTAACGGAAAACTTGAATACACCCGCCGGTACCGAACGGCGCACCCTGATGGAGTTGAACGAAGTCTGTGTGCTGCCCAGTGGTCACCCACTGGCACGCAAGGCGGTACTGACACCAGAGGATTTCCGCGACCAGCCGTTCGTCAGCCTGTCCAGCACCGACAGTTATCGGCAATTGCTCGACCAGCAGTTTGAGCAGGCAAACGTCGCGCGGCGGCTGGTGTTGGATACCCACAGCGCCGCCTCGGTATGCGCGATGGTGCGCGCCGGGGTAGGATTATCGATAGTCAATCCACTTACCGCGGTGGATTACGCCAGTAGCGGCGCGGTAGTGGTGCGCCGTTTCAGTATTGATGTGCCGTTTACCGTCAGCCTGATTCGCCCACTGCACCGCCCGGCGTCGACGCTGGTGGCGCAATTCACCGAACAGTTGCTCGCCTTCGCCGAGCGCTTCCCCACCCGGTTACAGCGCGTGCTGGCGGCATCAGCCTAATATAAACAGGCTTGACGGCGGTAAACCGCTTTCGTACTTTCAACTTAACATCAAATATATAGGGAAAACGTGCAAGAATTATCTGTACCGATTTATACCTGTTCCTGTAATGATGCGTTCCGGACTGCTCAATATTATTCAATCCAGTTAATCAGCTAAGAAATGCTTACTGTTGACTCCCCTGATAAAATATGTAGAAATCTTACCCTCACACGGTGATGGATTTTGTGAAAACGCATGGATACAGCGAGGGATTGATATGGCAAATATTATTTATTTGAAGCTTACAGGTGAGAAGCAGGGGCTTATATCTGCCGGATGTTCGACTGCAGATTCTATCGGTAATAAATACCAGTCGGCACACGAAGACGAAATCTTCGTCTATGAACTGATAAATCAGGTAACAAGAGTAGATAATGTCTCTTTACACCCTGTAGAAATCAGAAAGCCTGTAGATAAATCCACACCACTTCTGGCTCAGGCACTGAACGATAATGAAAAGCTGAAATGTGAATTTCTCTTTTACCGGACTTCTCTATCTGGTGGTAATGAACTTTATTTCAAAGTTAAACTGAGCGATGCTGTCATTACGGATCTTCGCTTTTTTTATCCAAATTCATTAACGAATAATGAGATGCAGCCACAGGAGAATGTTTCTTTCAAATTTGCATCAATAGAGTGGGAACACGTTGTTGCCCGTACCAGCTCTTATATATTATGGAATAATGTAGAGTACTGACATGACAGCAGCAGCCTTACTATATGGATTTTATGATGAGAGTGAGCGACTGAGAAGGATCGCTCTTCTTGCATCTTCTTTTTTCATTGAAGATAAAACCATTCGTATGGAGTACATTAAAGAAATAGATGATTTCATTAATGCACTCCGCGTAAAAATCACCTCTTCCACATTAGAGCTTAGTGATAAGAATGCTATTTTAGAATAGATAAGAAAAGAACGAGAGTCCACAGAAAAAGAGTATCAGAAATTAAGAACCGGCGATTATATAAAATATATTGTCACTGACATCTTTGAAGATCAGGGTGTACTAAAATATGCAAAAATTGCATCAGGTGTAGTCTCAGGCGGATTCCAGACATTCTCAGGATATAAATTAACAAAATTCGGAAATGGACTAAATATTAAGTATTTCAAATCACTTGGTGTTACGCTGATGGCACATGGGATTAATAATACATACGAAGCTATATCACCATTAATTCACAATGGCCAGTCCTTATCCGGCCCAGTAAGGAATATATATAGATATCTATCATCTACGCTTGGTTACGAGAGTGATCGTGGAGATCTCTTTTATAGTATGGGAGATATCTCTCTCACAATATATGCATCACTACGCATGCCTGTACTCATAGAAAACCCCAATCGTCTGATTTCGAGATCACGCTTTGATAAAGCCAGAACAGATAGGTTATTCTATTTTTTAAACAAAGATTATAATTCAAAGTTCTTAGCTGCAAGCCGGGCAATGAAGCTATATATGGTCGGTAACTCTGGTTATAAATTATACGCAGAATTTAAAGATGAAAATTATATCCACAACGATAAGAACTGAACCACATTACATAACATTAGTAGAAGAGCCATATCAAATGATGATTATTTATTCATATGAAGATAGTCATCATCTAGAAAATGAAATAGCATCATTAAAGGATTTTATTTATTAAACACCAACATAACTCTGAGTATTATCAGTTTAAATGTCGTACCTATCTTGATATGAAAGTAATCGCCATTATTTTTCAAAACGCAAACTAACATGATTGCATAAAGTAAAAGAAACACTTTCATTGCACTGACAATCTCTTCATAAATATAATAATCATAGATCGCGAAAGAAAGGCTGAAGAAAGTTATCATATACATTCCTTTCCAACATAGCCGAGAAACAAATGCGATGTAATCCGAAAAGGATTCAATATCTTTTATTTTTTCTTCTTTTCTGTAAGCCTTACCTTTAAACTCCAGGTATTTTTTTCTTAAAGAAATAATTTCTCTTAAAGAAAGCCCTGATTTTAATATTAACTGACGCTTATCCATATCTATTCCATGATTTAGGGAGGATAAATAACAAGCTATACTTATAGCACTTTATAATAAGTGAAGCCAGCCTCCCCTGACTCATCCCTGTATTCGCCACGTTTCCGCCAACAATTTGCACAGCGACGGGCTATACAATTCTGAAAGGTCAGAAATTTACCAACTGTAGGTTTTTGTGTCTCGCGTTTGGCAATTGAGTGGCACCAATCCTAGCCTTACATTGCCGCCGATCAGGTACAAAACCCTGTCACACCTCACCTGAATACACATCGCCCCTGAAAGGTATTGGCCTACCAAACAGGTGCTAACCACAACGTGATAAGGACTAACGCTTCAGAAAGGCAACGTACAACCAGCTTCTCATTCAGTTGATCTTCATACCCTACATCGGTCGAATAGCAGAAGAACGGCAAGCAAATCCCCATTACGCCACCTCACGCAGCGCGCCCAGGTCAATCTGCACCCCGACGCGGCTGCCGGTGGCGTGTAAATCCTCGACCGAGCGATTGAGCACATCCACCGAGAGCTCTACCCCGCTGACGCGTATCCGATAACGCACCACGTTCCCCAACAGGCTGTGCCCGATAATGTCCCCCGCCAGCCCCTGTTCCGGCGCGCACAAGCGCACCGACTCCGGGCGCAGCGCCACCTGGCCAGCAAACTGCCCACCGGTCAGGCGCATTGCCTCATCGGCGCTCAGCAGGTTATAGCTGCCGATAAACCCGGCGGCAAACAGACTGGCGGGCTGGGTATAGAGCGACTCCGCGTCGCCGTTTTGTACGATTTCACCTTTATTCATCAGCACGATTCGGTCAGACAAGGTCAGCGCCTCTTCCTGATCGTGGGTGACGAAAATCGTCGTCAGCGTCAGTTCCTGCTGGATGCGTCGGATCTGCTCACGCAGGTGGCGGCGAATGCGCGCATCCAGTGCGGATAACGGCTCGTCCAGCAATAGCAGCCGCGGGCGGGTCACCAGTGAACGCGCCAGCGCCACGCGCTGACACTGCCCACCAGACAACTGATGCGGGTAGCGGCGGGCGTAATCGCCCAGTTCCACCAGTGCCAATACCTCCTCGACCCGGTTGTGAATCTCAGCAGCAGGCAGCTTCTGCATCTTCAGGCCGAAGGCCACATTGCCTTCAACGGTCATATTGGGAAACAGCGCATAGTTCTGGAATACCATACCGATATCGCGCTGTTGTGGCGACAGCGGCACGATATCACGCCCCTGTAGCAGAATCTGGCCGTTGTCCACCGAGGTCAATCCGGCCAGACAGCGTAATAACGTCGATTTACCGCAACCACTTGGCCCCAGCAAAGTGACGAACTCGCCTTCGTCGGCCGAAAAATGGATATCCTGAAACACTCTGGTCGGCCCGTAGTGTTTATTCAGATTGATGACATCAAGGTAGGCCATGTTCAGCGTGTTCCTTTTTACTCATTGCGTCATTCATTGATGGCGATTCAGCGCATTGGCCAACCAGGTCACCAACAGCACCACCAGAAAATAGGAGATCACCAATGCACTGGTGAAATGCCCGCTGTCGTTGCGTCTGTTATAGAGGTAGACCTGTAAGGTTTCGTAGTTGGTGCCAGCCAGCAAGTTGGCAAACACAAACTCGCCAATCAGGAATGAAAACGACAGCAACACTGCGATCATCACCCCTTTGCGCAGGTTAGGTAGCACCACCCACAGCGCCGCCTGCCAGGTGCTGGCACCCAGCAAATGCGCCGCATCCAGCAGTTCCTGCAAATTTATGGCCTGTATATTGTTGGCGATGGCGCGGTAAATAAACGGTAGGGCAATCGTGAAATAACAGCCAATCAGGATCCACGGAGTGCCGGTCAGCGCCAGCGGCGGTGCGGAATAGAGCTGTAGTAACCCGACTGACGACACCACTGGCGGTACCGCAAACGGCAGCAAAATCAGCACGTTCATCAGCCCGTCGAGCTTCGGAAAAGCCCAGGCGATGACAAACATGGCTGGCAGCACCAACAGCAGTGAAAACAACAACGCGCCAAAACAGATAAGCAGTGAATGGCCCAGCGCGACCAGAAAGCGGCCATCGCGCCACAATTCGATAAACCATTTCAGGGTCAACCCATTGGGCAAAATGGTCGCCCCCCACTCGGTCGCCAGCGCGTAACCGAGCGTGGCGAGCAGCGGTAACATCAGAACCAGTAATATCAGCCACACCACCAGCAGATGGTAACGGCGTTCAGCCTGGGACATGGCAGCCTCCGGTGACAGAATTAGCGAGCAGCATGGAGGTAACTCCGGCGTAGCAGCCATTGGTGAATCGCGGTAATCAGCGCCATCAACACGACCAGCAGCATGGAAAGCGCACTGCCCAGATTAGGGTCCAGCGAGATATCGCCGGACACCAGCGCCGCAATGCGCACCGGCACCACGTTGAAATTGCCGGTGGTGAGCGCGTACAAGGTGGCATAGGCCCCCAGCGCGTTGGCCAGCAGGATGACGAAGGTGCCGAGCAATGCCGGCGTCAGCACCGGAATGCCAATATGCAGCCAGTAACGCCAGCGGCTGGCCCCCAACAATGCGGCCGACTCTTGCCATTCGCTGCGCAACCCGTCAAACGCCGGATAGAGCAGTAAAATGCCGAGCGGTATCTGAAAATAGGTATAAATCAGGATCAATCCGTCACGGGAATACAGCGTAAAGTCACCAAGCAACCCGTTTTGCCGCAGCAACAGGGTAATAAAACCGTTCAGCCCCAGCATGATCACGAAAGCGAACGCCAGCGGTACACCGGCGAAATTGCTGGTCATGTTGGCAAACGACATCACAAAACGCCGCAACCGTCCTTCTCCCAGCTGTTGCAGCGAATAACCGCCAACCAGTGCGATAATCAGCCCGTACAGACTTGACCAGAATGAAATATCCAGTGAAAAACGCATCGCCTGCAAATAAAACGGCGAGGTCAGTAAATCCTGATAGTTAGCCAGCCCCCAGGCACTTTCCGTGTCGCTGTAGAAGCTGTTGACTGCCATCCATACCAGTGGGGCTATCTGAAAGGCGATAAACACCACCAAAAACGGCAGCAACACCAGCGCTGCCAGCCATCGCCTCTTCACGCTCGCACCTCCGCACCGCTTTTCACCAGCATATCGCGGCTGACCGGCTTGTCATGTGCGACACCGAGCAATTGGCACACCGTGCCGCATAACTCGGTTTGTTGTGGCGCGGCATCCGGTCGCAACGAGAATGCGTCGCCGAACACGTACAACGGCACCTGGCGCTCTTCCGGTAAGATGCCGCCGTGGCTACGGTCGTCATTCATGCCGTGATCGGCAGTCACCAACACCTGGTAGCCTTCATCGAGCCAGCGCGGCATCCAGTGCGACAGGTAACCGTCCGCCATACGTGCCCGATTGCGGTACTGCGGGGTGGACAACCCGTGGCGATGCCCGGCATCGTCAATATTCATCGGGTGAATCAGCAGAAAGTCCGGCTGGTAACGCAGGCGCAGACTTTCCGCGTCTTCAAACAGATGGGAGTCGGGATAACCGTCATCATGGTAGAAGTGGCCGTACTGAATCGGCAACGACGGCTCGACGGTATGACGGTCGTGCGCTGCCTCAAACGGCGTACGGTTATACAGCTCGCTGATCCAGTGATACGCCGCCGCTGCGGTTGTTAACCCTGCCTCGCGAGCGTAGTGGAAAATACTGCGCTCGTGGCTTAGCCGGTCGACACCGTTGTGGATAATGCCGCTTTTCACCGGCGTCACACCGGTGAGAATGCACTCATACAAGGGGCGCGACAGCGAGGGCAACTCGCACTCCAGCTGATAGAGGTAACCGCGCCCGGCAGCACACTCCGCCTGCAGGTAACCCATGGCCTCACGACCTACCTGAAAGCTCAGCCCGTCCAGTATCACCAGAATCGTTTTCATCCCGAACTCCAAAACGCGTGCTTACTGCTTCATGTTGATGATGACGTTTTCCTGCCACAGACGCGGCAGCGCTTTCACGCTCTTATCCCAGGCGTCAGCATCCGCGATCGGATGCGCATTTTTATACTGTTCCTGCGGCAGCAGCCTGGCTTTCACGTCATCCGGCAGGGTAATGTATTGCGCACGGATCGGGCGGGCATAGCCACGTGCCAGATTGATCTGACCGGCATCAGAGAAGATGTATTCACGCGCCAGTTTGGCGGCGTTCGGGTGTTTGGCGTATTTGTTGATGATGGTGGTATAGCCGGAGATAACCGAACCGTCAGACGGGATCAGCACGTCGAAACGGCTTTTATCGATGGTGTCGCGGTAGTTCAGGCCGTTGAAATCCCACACCACGCCCACCTGCACTTCACCTTTTTCGATATTGGCGATAGCCGGGTTAGTCAGGCCGAGGCGACCTTCTTTAGCCAGTTTGGCGAAGAAATCCAGCGCCGGCTTCAGGTTTTTCTCGTTACCCCCCAATGCGAAGTTGGCCGCCAGCACCCCGCTTGACGCCTGAGACGCGGTACCGACGTCACCGATGGTCACCACATACTTGCCTTTTTGCAGATCGGCCCAGCTATGCGGAATGTCTTTCACCTGCTGCTTATCGACGATAAACGCAATGGTGCCGGTGTAGGCCATCGCCCAGTGGCCGTCCTTGTCTTTCGCCCAGGCAGGCACCTGGTCCCAGGTGGTCGGCTTGTACGGCTGACTCACGCCTTTTTGCACCGCAACCGGGCCGAAAGCCACGCCCACGTCGCCGATATCCGCACTGGCGTTCTCTTTCTCTGCGGCGAATTTGGCGATCTCCTGCGCGGAAGACATATCGGTATCACTGTGTTTCAGGCCGTATTTGGTGCTTAAATCGTTCCAGGTATCTTTCCAGTTGGCCCAGCTGTCCGGCATGCCGACGCTGTTAACTTCGCCTTCAGCACGAGCGGCTTTCTCTAACGCTGCCAGGTCCTGTGCCATAACGGCACTCGAAAACAACGCGCTGCTGATTAACACAGAAGACAACAATTTTTTCATCATGATGCTCCATAGCAAGGGGAGTGATACGCTGTTGGTCTGATACTCTGCTGGTCTAGTCCAGCAATAAGTACGCCAATTCAGCACACGGCGATGACGTTTTCATGTCGGCAAGATGACGAGAAGGTTTCAACGCCGGTCTGTAAACGCGTGTGGACGGCATCGGATGCCTGTCGGCGTGCAATTTGCATCACCCCGACAGACAGGCAACCTGATAGTCAACAATCCCTGCTATGGTGCAGGCTGCACAATATCAAGGCTTTTTACGATGACGAAAATACAACCGACCGCCGTTATCCAGATTGCTGACGCGCTACGAGAGCGCCTGCATCGTGGCGAGTTCACGAGTGGCCGACTGCCGTCCGAACGGGCGCTCAGCGAGCAGTTTTCCACCACCCGTATCACCCTGCGCGAAGCCCTCACGCTGCTGGAGTCGCAAGGCATCATTTACCGGGAACTGCGGCGCGGCTGGTTCATCTCACCGCCGCGGCTTAGCTATAATCCGCTGCACAGAAGTCACTTTCATGAAATGGCGGAAAAACAGGGGCGTAAAGCCGCTACCGAAGTACTGGAAGCGACTGTCGTTGCGGCAAATGCGACCATTGCCGGTCATCTGGAATTGGAGGAAGGCGCGGAGATCTACCGTATCCGCCGTTTGCGTCGCCTTGATGGGCGCGCGGTGTTGTACGTGGAACACTACCTGAATCCGGTCTGGTTTCCGGGTCTGCTCAATAGCGACCTGACCCGTTCGCTCACCCAGCTTTACCAGTCACAGTACGATATTCGCTACGGCCGGGTGCGCTTCATCATGCTGCCCTCGCCGCTGCCACCGGTGGCGGCACCGGTATTAAAGCTCGCCCCCGGCAGCCCGTCGCTGTTTATCACCCGCATCAACCGGGATCAGCATGACCGTATTATCGACTGTGACTGCGAGTATTGGCGTTACGATGCGCTGTATATTGATGTGCAAGCATAAGCCGTAGGAAAAAACGCGAAGGACATCTGAAGGGCAGCGATAAACAATAGCCCCATGAACCGGTTATCGGTGGTTCATGGGGTGAGTAAATAACACTCCCCATTAATGATTTATCTCAGATGAGGTGATTAGTTCAACGGATTGGCAAACATTTGCCACGCACCTTTGATATTTTTCAACTCAATATTATTAATCAGGCAATGATTGGGATTACCGGGAAGCGGATCTTTCGTTACTGTCGCATTTTTATTGATCAGTGTTGACGCATTGGTGGCACCGGCCTGATTCAACGGGTTGGGATGTTTGGTATCTGTCATAATTAATGCTTTGACTTTCGCGCTATCCACGCCTGAATTCGCTTGAGAGCACAGGGCGGAAACGTTTTGCAATTTTCCCGGATAACCATCCTGATTTTTATAATTCTCATCCATATTGGCTGCGCCATAACGCACTACCAGTGCACCTTTAGGCACATCGTTGACTGCCGCAAATGAAGACACTGATACCATTGCACCAATAGCCATCAACATCATATATTTGATTCTCATTACGACCTCACAGAGCTATCATTTTCAGAGAAATAAATGCCGTAATCTGAATAAATTCAGATTACGTCCACCTATATACCCAAAACAATCCTAACTGAAGGTAAGCCAATAACGACCACATCTCAGCACATATATGCGAAAGACATGAGAACAGTCAACACACCTGCAACAAAGAAATACGATGGGTATAAATTAAAACTCGTTATAAGTCTGGCCTGAATAATCATTTTTTCAAGAAGAAAATATTTATTATTTTTCAAAAAAAATAAAAACCAGAGAGAATGAATTAATTCACCCACATTTATATGCAGCAAAAGAGATCATACCAAACCTCTCTTACCACCAGAGAAATAGGTATTCCCTTTCATACCAAGGTTACAGACGCGTTAGCCAGGAAGATGTTAAGTCAATTTAAACCGATTGCCGTGAAGCAAGCGGAGAATGGAGACAGTCGATAAAAGCACGCTGGAATTCGCCAAGCTCGCTCTGGCTTTTCCCCATCGCCTCAAAAAGATTGTTCAGGATACGGGTGAGAGACGATTACCAGCGTTTTCATTGTAACTCCTTAGAAAATAAAAGAGATGGATAGCAATATGGGTTCTCAGGCGTCGGCAGGGAACGGTAACCCTTCGACCAGATAGATATTGCACCGCTGTCGATGTGCTGGCCGAACAACGTGCTGAAATTGGTGGTCATGTACGTCTCTCGTGTAGTGCAGAATTCGGCCACGACCATCTGTTACCGGTACTGTCAGGACTGCAGATGCGCTACCCTTCCCGGACGATAGAAGTAGACTTTGATGACCGCGTTATTGATCTGGTCAAAGACGGCTACGATTTGGCGATTCGAGGTGGGCAAATCGCAGACTCTGGGCTGGTATCGCGTCCGATTTGTCGACTTGGCATGGTATTGGTCGCCGCCCCGGACTATCTGCTGGCCGCCTTTGCCAACGACGACGCGCTACATGTGCCACTGCACACCCTGAATGATTATGTCTACACGCCCTGACTCAACGGGCATAGCCGTCGGCAGAGCGTGAGAAAATCAGTATCACTAAAAATGGGGCCCTCACACCGAGGGCCCGCCGACAGGGATGACTTAATCCTGTGCGTTAAGAGACGCCATATCTATCACAAAACGGTATTTCACATCGCTGTTCAGCATTCGCTCGTACGCTTCGTTGATGTCCTGCATACGAATCACTTCCACATCCGACACGATGTTATGTTCACCACAGAAATCGAGCATCTCTTGTGTTGCGGCGATCCCGCCGATCATCGATGCAGCGACAGCCTTACCCCCTATCACCATCGGCATGGTGTTCAGCGTCGGGTCAAGTGGGCCGAGATACCCGACCAGCACCAGCGAGCCGTTGAAACGCAAAGTGGGGATATAGGCGTTAACATCGTGTACATAAGGCACCGTATCGACGATGAGATGGAAATGGCCGGCGACCTGAGCCATCTGCTCAGCGTCAGTCGATATCACCACGCGATCGGCTCCCAGACGATAGGCGTCCTCTTCTTTGCCTGATGAACGGGTAAACAGGGTGACGTCGGCTCCCAAAGCCTTGGCCAGTTTAATCGCCATGTGGCCAAGCCCTCCCAGCCCGACCACTGCGACACGGCTACCGGGACCAACCTTGGCATTTTTGAGTGGGGACCAGGTCGTGATGCCAGCACACAGCAAGGGTGCAGCGCCCCGGAGATCAAGGTTATCAGGAATGCTCACGACGAAATCCTGTTTGACGACAACCTTTTCCGAATACCCCCCTTGGGTCATGCTACCATCAATGCGGTCAATGGCACCGTAGGTGTACGTGGCGGTTTCAGCACAATGCTGCTCGTGGCCTTCTTGACAGGCTTCGCAATGCCCACAAGAGTCCACCATACACCCGACACCGACGCGATCGCCGACCTTAAACCGGGTGACATGCTCGCCAACGGCAACAACCTGACCAATGATCTCATGGCCCGGCACAATCGGATAGCTGCTCCATCCCCAGTCATTGCGTGCCGTATGCAGATCTGAGTGGCATACGCCACAATAAAGAATGTCGATCTCCACATCGTCTGGTCGCCTCTGGCGACGTGTGATGGGATGAAACACCAGGGGCGTACTGGCCGAGGTAGCAGCATATGCCTTCACGGATTTGATCATAAATTATCTCCTGTAAACCGGCGTCAATAGTCGGCATGGTTCTTCGTTTACTGACGAGCCAAACACTCGACAAAGGTTGAATGGCGCGCAAAGCGCCTCGGATTCTCAGCATGGGAGCAACGAATTATTTAAACGGGCTTGAGCCGCGCACCATTGCCGACCACCAGTGACGCAATGACCAGCAACAAGGCACTCCCCATAAATGTAGCGCTAATAGAAAGCGTATCCAGCAGCCATCCCCCCAGCGCTGCGCCCAGCGTAATTGCCAGCTGAATGGCGGCAATCATTAATCCACCACCACTATCGGGGGAATCCTCCATCCCTTGAGTAATCCAGGCCGACCAGGCAACCGGAATCGCTGAATTCAGCATCCCCCAGAGGATGAGCGTCAGTGCCGCGCTCCAGAAAAGGTGCCCAACCGCCAGCAGGCAAAGCGTGATAATAGCCAGCACCAACGGCAACCAGCGCAACATCCGGTACAGGTGTAGGCTCAACATCAGGCTGACTGCCGTGGTACCGACAAAACCAGCCAGGCCCAACGCCAGCAACAACGAGGATAGCTGTGGCAGGCTCACGTGGGTGTAACTTTCCAGAAAAGGGCGGAAATAGGTAAAAGCGCTAAAAGCACCGGCGAAGGTCAGCATCACGCCCACGATGGCAAAGAGCACATTAGGGCGCTGCATCAGCCGAAATGGATTCTCTGGCCGTGATGTCGAACGCATCGATGGCACGCTGATCGCCATCCACAACAGGTTGACAACCACCAGCGGTGTCAACAGCCAGAATACCCCACGCCAGCCAATGATGCCGCCCAAATAGCTGCCGATCGGCGCAGCAAACGCCGTCGCTACCGCATTTCCGGTATACATAATACCCAGAGCCTTAGGAACAGACTCGGCCGGAACCAAACGCATAATCGTAGCCGCGGCCAGCGCCCAAAACCCGCCGATGACAATGCCAAGCAATGCCCTCGCCACCATCAGCACCGCAAAATTGGGGCTCAGAGCAATCACCACCAACGAGATTAACATCAGCGTTGCTAACCCCATCAGTACGTGGCGTCTGTCCAATGTGCGGCAAAGCGAGGCAATCACCAGGCTCGTTGGCACAGCAAACAGGCCGGAAATCGAGATAGCAAGGCCCGCCATACCATCGCTGGCCCCCAGGTCATCGGCAATCGGTGTCAGCAAGCTGACAGGCAGGAACTCGGCAGCAATCAATAACGCCACGCACAGCGACATAGCACCAACGGCGGACCACCGCCCGGTGCTCGCCGCCACAAAACCGGGAGCATCCGGCAGTAAGTGAGGAGATGTCATAACATTACCTACAGCTAAAAACGGTATAACTCTGAATATTGAGTCACTTGACGGCCTCAATGATGACGGTCGCGGAAGGATGAGCAGTCAGGTACGTCATGCCTGATTCAATTCGCCCTAACTTGACCAGCCCGGTTGAATAGCCGAAATCCTGATAAAAAATGGCCAGATTTCCCCATGGCGCGTAATACGTCAGATAGCCGACGTCGGGGTCGATGCCTTTAGGTGCCCCTTGCGTGGTTAATTTTCGCGGCAGATAGGCAATCTTCTCGGTACCGGCATGGTCCTCCAGCTTCAGCGTCAGCGGTAGCATAGAGAAAAAATCCCTGGCGCTCGGGCTATCGTCCAGTGTGGCGATGAGGGTCCCGCCTGCCAGAGTCATCTTGATGTTCATAGTGCCTTTCACCGTCGGGTTCTCGATACGGTAGCCTGCGTCGGCGGTTAACACGCTGGCGTTTACCTCAGATGAGCAGATGCTCGCCCCCACCACAGTAACCAGAGCGACGATGGCCAACAGGAACGCCGCCGTCGTGTTGCATGCAGATACAGCCATCCCCGTCACTCCCGCAATAGGATCACAACACCGGGTGTCGGACGCGATAACCAAGCGGCAGGAATTCACCCGCCGCCCAGAACCACCCTTACTTCAGATTGGTGTTAAAGAACTGCTCAAACCTGGCAAACGGGATCTTGCCAGCCTGGTTGTCATACAAGTCCACATGATTAGCACCGGGTACCACCACCAACTCTTTCTGCTTGCTGCCAACGGCCTTGAAAGCCCCCTCAGCAAAATAACGCGAGTGGGCGTTTTCACCCGTGACTATCAAGGTCGGAATGGTGATTTCACTGGCATAACTCAGCAGTGGCATATTCATAAACGACAGCGGCATGGTGGTATTCCACGCACCGTTGGAGTTAATTGAGCGTTCATGGAAGCCGCGCGGCACGCGGTAGTAATCAAAGAACTCGACCAGTACCGGGTTAGGGTTCGCTGGCAATGTCTCCGGCAAGATGCGCTCGGCGGCGGTAACGCGGCCATCTTTATCGACATAAATATCGTGGTTGGAACGGGCAATCGTACCGCTTTGCGCGTCTTTCCAGCGTTGTTCGTTCAGGTATCTCAGCACCGCGCGACGATCAGCGGTGGTGTAACGATCTTGACCATTACCAACACCATGGCCCATCGCACGACTCATGTCGTACATCACGCTGGTCGCGACCGCTTTCACGCGTGTGTCACCCGCAGCCGCATTCAACGCCATACCACCAAAGCCACAGATGCCGAGCAAACCGATGCGGTTACGGTCGACCTCTTTTTGCAGGCCGAGAAAATCAACGGCGGCGCTGAAATCTTCGGTGTTGATATCTGGCGACGCCACATTACGCGGTTCACCGCCGCTTTCACCGGTGTAAGACGGATCAAACGCCAGCGTGACAAAGCCACGTTCGGCAAGGGTTTGCGCGTACAAACCGCTTGATTGCTCCTTCACTGCACCAAATGGTCCGCTTAGCGCGATAGCGGCCAGTTTGCGCTCCCCCCTGTCTTTCGGGAGATAGAGATCGCCAACCAACGTAATGCCATATCGGTTTTGGAATGAGACCTTGCGATGATCAACCTTGCTGCTTTGTGCAAAGGTTTTATCCCACTGCGTCACCATAGAAACAGGTTCATTCGGATTCGTGCTGTCGGCATAGCTCATAGCGGAAACGCCGGTCAATGCCGCGCCCAACAACAAGGCAGAGGCCATAGCCGTCATTTTCCTTGGGAGGATATTCATGAAAAAGCTCCTTAAAAACAAATAATTGTTTTGCAGTCCGGGTGGGTAACTGGCGTTTTTCTAGCCTACGAGCAGCATTGTAATTAGTACGTGTAGTGATGATTAGAGGGTTTTATTTGATAACATTAATGATTTTTTGTTATGAATAGCCCAACCAGACTGGTGGCAAGTGATACCCACCGCCCTCACACGTAAAGGCGCATGACGATGGCGAATCGAGAAAACTACAATGATCTCTACCTGTTTATGCTGGTAGCGCGCGAAGGCAGTTTCACTAAGGCCGCTACCCGACTAGGGCTGACACAATCAGGGGTCAGCCGGGCCATACGAGAGCTGGAAACTCGACTGGGTGTACAGTTATTGACCCGCACCACGCGCAAACTGTCGCTGACACAGGCAGGAGAGCAGCTGTACCGTACCACGTTGACGGGTTTCGATTCGCTTGATCTGGGCCTGGCCACCCTCGCCCATTTCCGCGATACCCCATCAGGTACGGTGCGTATTAATGCCAGCCAACACGCTATCGACAAGGTGCTGCTACCGAAACTGGCGACATTCAGGCTGCACTATCCAGATATTCGACTGGAGCTCATCAGCGAGAGCCGTTTTGTGAACATCATTGACGAACGGTTCGATGCGGGTATCCGCTTAGGCCCCGAAGTCGATGAAGGCATGATTGCGGTGCAGATCACGCCGGATATGGAGATGGTCGTGGTAGCGACGCCGGATCACTTTCGCCATTACGGCTTTCCGCAGACACCCGCAGATTTGGTGGTACATCCTTGCATTGCCTATCAGTTCGCTGACGGCAGCCTCTATCAGTGGGAACTCTGGCAGGATGGCAAACCGTTGAGGCACAAACCACAAGGGCAATGGGTGTTCTCTGACAGCTATATGGAAGCCGCGGCTGCACGGCTTGGATTGGGGCTGGCTTATGTTCCAGAGGAACTGGTGACTCCCGATCTGGAACAAGGAACGCTTATCCGGGTACTACAGCGTTATAGCCACCGTCTGGCAGGATTACACCTTTATTATCCTCACCGTAATGTGTCACCAGCACTGAGAATGGTCATCGATGCGTTGAAACTCTGAATCTGCCGTAGCCTCCCGTTGCGTTGGTAACGTGAAGCTACGGCGCAACATGTTTTCTCCGCTTATCACGCTGTCTGCCAAAGAGAGGGGATTCCCGCTATACTACCCGTTCGCCTGTATATTCCCTGACGGTAAGGCCATCGCGTTTTGTGCCTGTGTCGGCGTGATGTTTTGTATCCTCGCCGAACACCACAACCGTGCGGCGTGCCGCCGCTCTGGCGCTGCGAGGGAGATGATTTAATCAACACGTGTCTGGAAACACCCGTAAATGACTCAGAAACCCATCAGTGAAAACCCCGTGAAATCAGGCATTGAGACCCCACCCGGCAAGCCTGCCCACCGTCAGAGATTCTCGATTGCCCCGATGTTGGACTGGACTGACCGCCATTGCCGCTACTTTCACCGGTTACTGAGCCATAACGCGTTGCTGTACACCGAGATGGTGACCACCGGTGCGATTTTGCACGGCAAGGGCGATTATCTGGCCTATAGCGACGAAGAACATCCGTTGGCGTTGCAGCTCGGCGGCAGCGACCCGACAGCACTGGCACAGTGCGCGGTGCTGGCGGAACAGCGCGGCTATGACGAAATCAACCTCAATGTCGGCTGCCCGTCCGACCGGGTGCAAAATGGCCGTTTCGGTGCCTGCCTGATGGCGGAAGCACAGCTCGTGGCGGATTGCGTAACAGCGATGCGCGAGCGCGTCAGCATTCCGGTGACGGTGAAAACCCGTATCGGTATCGACGATCAGGACAGCTACGAATTTTTATGCGATTTCATCCGCACCGTGTCCGAACAGGGTGGCTGCGACACCTTTATCGTGCATGCCCGTAAAGCCTGGCTTTCCGGCTTAAGCCCGAAGGAAAACCGCGAAATCCCGCCGCTGGATTACCCACGGGTCTACCAACTTAAACGCGATTTCCCCTCGCTGACACTGGCGATTAACGGCGGCATCAAAACGCTGGCGGAGGCGAAACAGCACCTGGAACACGTGGATGGCGTGATGGTGGGTCGGGAAGCCTACCAAAACCCCGGTATGCTGGCGCAGGTTGACCGCGATCTGTTTGACGCCACCAGTGTGGTGCCGAATCAGGCGGCCGTGGTGCAGGCGATGTACCCGTATATCGAACGCGAACTCTCTGGTGGTGCGGCACTGGGCCATATCACCCGGCACATGCTCGGTTTGTTTCAGGGCATACCCGGCGCACGCCAGTGGCGGCGTTATCTGAGTGAAAATGCCCATAAGCCGGGTGCGGACGCATCGGTAGTGGAACACGCGTTATCCCTGGTCAACATCGCCTAAAAAAAACCAACTGTTGGTCTTTTTGACCAACAGTGTATTTCCCCTTGTCATCACCTCATTATAAATCAATGCGTTAGCAGAAATTCATTCTGGCATGCTTCTTGTAATACTCAGCCTGTATACGTCATCACACGCAGAATGCGGCGGTTCCTGCGCACGACGTGATTCAATGGCCAAGGAGCACACCATGTTAGAGATTTTCTTCGTTATGGGGTTTTTTATCATGCTGGTGGTCACCGGCGTGTCACTACTGGGCGTCATGGTGGCGCTGATTGCCGCCGCCATTGTGATGCTGATTGCCGGGCTGTTTACGATGGCGATAAAAGTCCTGCCGTGGTTGCTGCTGGCCATCGTGGTGGTATGGCTGTGGCGTCGATATCAAGGTCCAGGTGCTGCCAGTACGCCCTATGGCCGGTATCGGAAAAAATACGACTCGCGCTATCACAGAGGCGGCGGTGACTGGTAACGACACACAGAAAGAGACACCAGAATAGACGTATCGCAGATAAAAACGCAGGGAATACAAAACTGTGCGCCAGCAAATATTTTTTCCTCACTGCAACTGCTAGCATACTGAGTATTGTCTGCGTCTTCCTGATAACTCAGGGAAAAGCCAACGACACGATTTCATCGCCGTCAGGAAAATAATAGCCGCTCAGTGGCACCTTCGTGACGATCACCCGCTGTACCCTACATACAGCTGATGAAATTAGCCTTATGGCGTTTACGGTCTGTGCACAAACACCGGCTCTTACCGGGCCGGTGTTTGTCCTGCCTGAATCGCACTACCTGATCAATCCCCCGCTGACACGCTCAAACACCTATGCCCTCACACGCCAGGGGAAGTACTGCGCCCTGCCACAGCACACTGATTACGCGCTGTAACCCGGAATCAGCAGGCATGAGCCTTGCGTAGTGCGACTTTCCAGCGCACGGTGGGCGGACTGCGCATCTTCCAGCGCAAATTTCTGGCTCTCCGGCACCGTCACATTGATGGCACCGCTGGCAATCAGCCCAAACAGCTCACGGCTGGCGAGCTCCAGCTCCTCGCGGTTGGTGATATAGCTAAACAGCGACGGACGGGTGACATACAGCGACCCTTTCTGGTTGAGGATACCGAGATTGACCCCGGTCACCGGGCCGGACGCGTTGCCGAAGCTCACCATTAACCCGCGCCGTTTCAGGCAGTTCAGCGATGCCTCCCAGGTGTCCTTGCCGACCGAGTCATACACCACCGACACTTTCTCTTCGTGCGTTAATTCCAGCACCCGCTGGACGATATCTTCCCGGCGATAATTGATGGTGGCCCAGGCCCCCGCCTGTTTTGCCAGTTCCGCCTTCTCGTCAGAACCGACGGTACCGATTAATTTTGCGCCCAGGGCTTTCGCCCACTGACAGGCGATAAGCCCAACGCCGCCCGCCGCCGCATGGAATAAAAACACCTCGCCCGGTTTCACTTCATAGGTCTGACGCAGCAGGTAATGTACGGTCAATCCTTTCAGGAATGACGCCGCCGCCTGCTCGAAGCTGATGTTATCCGGCAACAGCGCGACTTTGTCCGCCGGTACGTTATGCCGCTCGCTATACGCCCCCAATGCCGACTGGGCATACACCACACGATCGCCCACCTTCAGGTGTGTGACGCTCGCCCCGGCCTTCACCACCACGCCCGCCGCTTCAGTCCCCAATCCCGAGGGGAACGACGGCGGTGAGTACAACCCGGCACGAAAGTAGGTATCAATGAAGTTGATGCCGATGGCGTGGTTTTCCACCTGAACCTCGTTAAGACCCGGCTCGCGTGGTGTGTAATCCACATACTCCAGCACCCCCGGCCCGCCGTGGTCGCTGAACTGAATACGTTTAGCCATGATGAATCTCCTCGATCTACTCGTGTGTGCCCGCAGATATCATCGGACGATATGTCATTCTGTGATATACAATGCTCCCACTCCTTAAGCTAAATCAACCCGTAAAGAACGCGTTTCATGGCAGAAAAAAAATCAACTAAACCGGCAGAATCCCGCGACCGTCAGGTAGAAGGGCTAAAACTTCCGCCCCATTCCATCGAAGCGGAACAGTCGGTGCTAGGGGGGTTGATGCTCGATAACGAGCGTTGGGACAACGTTGCCGAGCGCGTCAGTACCAACGACTTTTTCAACCGCGCCCATCGGCTCATCTTCAACGAGATGCAGCGCCTGCTGGAGATGAGCAAGCCCATTGACCTGATCACCCTGTCAGAGTCGCTGGAGCAAAAAGGCGAGCTGGAATCCGCAGGTGGGTTCGCCTACCTGGCGGAAATGGCGAAAAACACCCCCAGCGCGGCGAATATCGGCGCTTATGCCGACATCGTACGTGAACGTGCAGTAGTGCGAGAAATGATCGCCGTCGCCAATGAAATCGCCGACGCAGGCTATGATCCACAAGGCCGCAGCAGCGAAGACCTGCTGGATCTGGCCGAATCGCGCGTGTTTCAAATCGCAGAAAACCGCGCCAGTAAAGATGAAGGCCCCAAAAGTATCGACCGCATTTTGGAAGATACCGTGTCGCGCATCGAGCAGCTTTATCAGCGCCCGCACGACGGCGTCACCGGTGTTTCCAGCGGCTATCAGGACCTGGACAAGAAAACCGCCGGGTTGCAGAAATCAGACCTGATTATCGTGGCGGCACGTCCTTCCATGGGGAAAACCACCTTCGCCATGAACCTGTGCGAAAACGCCGCCATGACACAGGAAAAACCGGTACTGATCTTCAGTCTGGAGATGCCCGGCGAACAGATCATGATGCGTATGCTGGCCTCGCTGTCGCGCGTCGACCAAACCCGCATTCGTACCGGTCAGCTCGACGATGAGGACTGGGCGCGCATTTCCAGCACCATGGGGTTGTTGCTGGAAAAACGCAACATGTACATCGATGATTCATCCGGCCTGACCCCTACCGAAGTACGCTCCCGCGCCCGCCGGGTATTCCGCGAGCACGATGGCCTGAGCCTTATCATGATCGACTACCTGCAATTGATGCGGGTTCCTTCCTTGTCGGACAACCGAACGCTGGAGATTGCCGAAATCTCCCGTTCACTCAAAGCGTTGGCAAAAGAATTGCAAGTACCGGTCATCGCGCTGTCGCAGCTCAACCGTAGCCTGGAGCAGCGGGCGGATAAACGCCCGGTTAACTCCGACTTGCGTGAATCCGGCTCCATCGAGCAGGACGCCGACCTGATCATGTTTATCTATCGTGACGAGGTCTATCACGAAAACAGCGATTTGAAAGGCATCGCGGAAATTATTATTGGTAAGCAGCGTAACGGGCCGATCGGTACCGTTCGCCTGACCTTTAACGGGCAGTGGTCACGTTTCGACAATTACGCCGGACCACAATACGATGATGAATAAATATGATGACGAATAAACGCACTAAGGACTTAGCATGAAAACGGCAACTGCCGTCATTGATCGTCAGGCTTTGCGCCACAATCTGCAACGTATCCGACAGATGGCACCACAAAGCCGATTGATCGCCATCGTCAAAGCCAACGCCTACGGGCACGGCGCACTGGAAGCCGCCCGCGCCTTTTCCGACGCTGACGGTTACGGCGTCTCCCGCCTGAGCGAAGCGCTGGTACTGCGCGCCGCCGGAATCACCAAACCTATCCTGCTGCTGGAAGGCTTCTTTGACGCTGACGAGTTACCGTTGCTGGCCGAACACCAGTTGGAAACCGCGGTACACAGTGAAGAGCAGTTAGCGGCGCTGGAACAGGCGCGCTTGCCGCACCCGCTGACGGTCTGGATGAAGCTCGACACCGGCATGCACCGCCTTGGCGTATTACCGGAACACGCCGACGCGTTTTATACCCGGCTGTGCAACTGCACTAACGTGGTGCAGCCGGTGAACATCATGAGTCACTTTTGCCGCGCCGATGAACCCGAGGTCGATACCACCCAACGCCAGCTCGACTGCTTTGATGCCTTTGTACAAGGCAAGCCGGGCCGTCAGTCCATCGCCGCTTCTGGTGGCATCCTGCTGTGGCCACAGGCGCACCGGGATCAAATTCGCCCCGGCATTATCCAGTACGGCATTTCACCGCTGGCGCAAGGCGATGCCAGCCAGTGGCAGCTTAAACCCGCAATGACCTTGACCTCACAGCTGATTGCGGTACGCGAACACCACGCCGGTGAACCGGTGGGATACGGCAGCAACTGGGTCAGCCCGCGTGACACCCGCCTTGGGGTGGTCGCCATCGGCTACGGCGACGGCTATCCGCGTGATGCCAAAAACGGCACGCCAGTGTGGGTAAATGGCCGTGAAGTGCCGCTATCTGGTCGGGTTTCGATGGATATGCTCACTGTCGACCTGGGGCCGGATGCACAAGACAAGGTGGGTGATGAAGTGATTTTATGGGGCGGCCCGCTGCCGGTAGAAAACGTCGCGGCCTACAACGGCATCAGCGCCTATGAGCTGATCACCCGTCTGACCGCCCGTACTCAACTGGAGTACATCGGCTAGCACATCGGCTAATCGCCCTTCCCGCTCAGTGCTATTATTCGATCAGTACTATTCGATCAGTACTATCCTCGATCAGCACTATCCGCTGCTATGCAAAAAGCCCGAACCCTGGATGAACCTGGGTTCGGGCTTTCTCACATCATACTGAACCGTTTACTCATGACGCGTCAGCCGCAGAACATCAGCCACGCACAAGCGAGTGATTAGTTATACAGTTCGGCAACCGCGCGCATCTGGTCATCACCGGTAGCAGAGATGATGCGGAAAGATTTGGCACCGGCGGCATCTGCTTTTACTGACAGCTGATGCTGCACATCATCCAGGGTGCGACCGGTAACAGACACGGTCCCGATGTCACGGCTCTGTGCTGACTGAACTTCAGTCGCCGCCATAGAACCGAAAGAGACAGTAGCCAGAACGGCAGCAGCAACAACAGTTTTGATTGATTTCATGATAAACCTCTTCACATTATTCGGGTCGGGAAGGCCATTTGCCTTCGATGTGAAGCAGGATAGCGCCGTTAGCAGTCTGTTAAAACCGGGTTAATTTGCCGATATCAATCAAAGAAATTGAATGAAAAAAAGCACCAAAAGATAAGCAAAAACTATCTCATGGTGCGCAATGTCGGTCTATTATCCCAAATAATACGATAAACAATATAGATTTACGTTATATTACACAGAATACACAAACTTTTATTCTGCCTTACCCAACCATTCAGAAATGATATTCCGATACTCACCCGTCGATTTAGACAAGTGCAGCCATTGGTCCACATATAACTTCCAGCTCATGTCGTCACGCGGCAGCATGTAGGCTTTCTCGCCATACTGCATCGGTGAAGCAGGATTAACCGCACACAGTTGCGGATAACGCTTCTGCTGGTACAACGCTTCGGACGCATCGGTAATCATCACATCCGCCTGCTTGTCTACCAGTTGCTGGAAGATGGTCACATTGTCGTGCAACGCCAGATGGGCATTCGGTAAATGAGCATGCACAAACGCCTCGTTGGTGCCGCCCGCCGGTTCGATCACCCGCACCGAGGGCTGATTAATCTGCGCTACCGTCTGGTACTTATCTTTATCGTCACAGCGCACCAGCGGGATCTTGCCATCCACATCCAGCGTATTAGAGAAAAAGGCCTTCTTCTGGCGCTCCAGCGTGACGGAAATCCCGCCCATGGCGATATCACACTGGTCAGACTGAAAATCTGGCATCAGGGTTTTCCAGCTGGTTTTCACCCATTCCACCTTCACGCCCAGGCTTTTCGCCAGCGACTGCGCCATCGCAATATCGATACCTTCGTAACTGCCATCCGCACGCAGCGAGGTATACGGCTTATAGTCCCCGGTAGTACAGACCTTCAGCACCCCACGTTCCTGAACCTGATCAAGATGAGAAGCCGCGCTGGCACTACCGGCCAGCCCCAATAACAACATCAATGAGAACCGTTTTTTCATGAAATATCCCTGCACGTCACGCCTGTCTGGCAAAAACGTCACTGTAGCACGCCATATTCACGAATATCGCTTTTGACCCTTTTTTTCGCCCCGTGATAACTCGTTGATTTTTAATGATGATAAAGGTGGGTTTTAAAAAAGGGTTTCACGACCCAAAACACGACTTTCCCTTTCAACATCAAGCCATAAGCGATAAATTGCTACAGTGAACTGCCGCATAGGCAGCTTAGAAAGCTACCGAGATCGCCACCTGCCGTGTATCAGCGTGAACTGCCGCATAGGCAGCTTAGAAAAGCATCAGCACCGCTATAACCTCAGCCAAATAGTGAACTGCCGCATAGGCAGCTTAGAAAACGGCGTGGCCCGATTCCGGGGTGGTACTGGCGTGAACTGCCGCATAGGCAGCTTAGAAATTGATGACACAGAAAAGCTCGACCGCAAACAAGTGAACTGCCGCATAGGCAGCTTAGAAAATGGGCGGTTATCGCATGACGCCACACGCCAGGTGAACTGCCGCATAGGCAGCTTAGAAAACGGTGTACGTCACGGTCATTACCTTGGTCAGGTGAACTGCCGCATAGGCAGCTTAGAAATGAGATATCAGGCATGGGCCGGTAACCGCGATGTGAACTGCCGCATAGGCAGCTTAGAAATAGGCAGCCCATCGCTGACCGGGACTCCAACCGTGAACTGCCGCATAGGCAGCTTAGAAATTATCGAATTCCGTATTAAAATCCTGCTGCGTGTGAACTGCCGTGTAGGCAGCTTAGAAAAATCAGCGGTTGCGTCATCAAGATACGTGTCAGTGAACTGCCGTGTAGGCAGCTTAGAAACGATAACGGAGCGTCTTCCACTAATTGAGACGGTGAACTGCCGCGTAGGCAGCTTAGAAAGAGCTGGAACCAGTTGATTGACGCCATCGAAGGTGAACTGCCGTACAGGCAGCGGTGGTGGGGTTACTGGCGTTAAAACTACGCTGAGGTGGGCGACTTCGCCGGATGAGCGGCAGGACGCCGCGAAAACCTGTGCCGTGCATGGAGCACGTCACAGGTGGTCCGAACAGCGAAGGTGAACGCCGAAGGCACCGCGTCAGCGGCGTAGTTTAGCCACTCAGCCAGAGGTCAAGGAGAGGTGGCGCTTGCACCTCTCCTTGTCGTGCGTGCGATGATGTGGCAAAGAATCGACACCGTTTATCCCGCACGAAACCACCCACCAACCTGACATACATTCGCCAGTCAATAACAAAGCACCCCGGCTGTTTACCAACAGCCCAAAAACGTTACTCCACCGTCAACACCGCTACCGCCTTTTTACGCTGTTTGATGGCATAACCCGCCCCCAGCGCCAGCAGCCAGAACGGAATCAGCCACACGGAAATCTGAATGCCCGGCGTCATCGCCATGATCACCAAAATCCCGGCCAGAAACAGCAGGCACAGAATGTTGGTCAGCGGGTAGCCCAGGCTTTTGAAGCGGGTTTCCTGATGCGCACGCTGTTTCGCCTGGCGGAATTTCAAATGGGTAATGCTGATCATCGCCCAGTTGATCACCAGTGCAGACACCACCAGCGCCATCAGCAGTTCAAACGCTTTGCCCGGCATCAGGTAGTTGAGCAGCACACACAACGCCGTCGCCAGCGCCGATACCCCCAATGACACCAGCGGAATACCACGGCGGTTGACCGAAAGCAGCACCCGCGGCGCGTTGCCCTGCTGCGCCAGCCCGAACAGCATGCGGCTATTGCAGTACACACAGCTGTTGTATACCGACAACGCGGCGGAGAGCACCACCAGATTCAGCACATTCGCCACCAGATTGCTATCCAGCGCGTGGAAAATCAGCACGAACGGGCTGCCGCCTTCCACCACTTTCTGCCACGGATACAGCGACAGCAGTACCGCCAGCGCCCCCACATAAAACAGCAGGATGCGGTAAATCACCTGATTGGTGGCACGTGGGATACTGCGTTGCGGGTCGTCCGCTTCGGCGGCAGTAATCCCCACCAGCTCCAGCCCGCCGAAGGAAAACATGATCACCGCCATCGCCATTACCATGCCGCTGACACCGTTCGGGAAGAAGCCACCGTGCTGCCACAGGTTGGCGACACTGGCATCCGGCCCGCCCGTACCGCTCAACAGCAGATAGCCACCAAACACGATCATGCCGATAATCGCCGCCACCTTGATGATGGAAAACCAAAACTCCAGCTCGCCGTAGACCTTCACCGTGCTCAGGTTGATGGCGTTAATCGCGACAAAAAACACCGCCGCCGAAACCCAGGTCGGCACACCCGGCCACCAATACTGAATGTAGATGCCCACCGCGCTCAGTTCCGCCATGCTCACCAGCACGTACAACACCCAGTAATTCCAGCCGGACATAAACCCGGCAAAATGCCCCCAGTAATGGTTAGCGAAATGACTAAACGAACCGGCTACCGGCTCTTCCACCACCATTTCCCCCAACTGACGCATAATAAAAAAAGCAATCACGCCCGCAATGGCGTACCCCAGCAGCACCGACGGCCCTGCCATACGAATTGTCTGTGCAATGCCAAGAAACAAACCGGTCCCGACCGCCCCACCCAGCGCAATCAGCTGGATATGGCGGTTCTTCAGCCCGCGCTTCAGCTGGCTGTCTTGTTGTGTGTTCATCACCCTGTCTCCCAGAAAGTGGGTTAATTGTTATGTCTGTCGTCACACAAGGAGCAATTATCAGGCCAACCTCCACACCGTTTCCCCGCAAGGCGTGTTTAAGGTACTTAACAAACTGAATCAGTTTAGAAAAAATCATGAATTCACACTTCTCGCAACAAAACAGCCATTGCGTTTATTCAGTGTAAAAAACAGACAAAAATCGCATACAACAGACAAAATACCGGCTAGTCATACACAACAACGAACCAGAATGGTGCAAGCGCTCAGCCGGAAAAACGTGCTGGCGGCATAAGATGTCAAACAACGAACTTCCGGAAGGGAAAAAAGCTGATAGTCTGTAGGCTTTATGCTTCTGGCAAGGCAGGGCTATGTACAACATTGATGATTTTGATTTGAAGATCCTCACATTGCTGCAGGCAAACGGACGCCTGACTAATCAGGAGCTCAGCGATCTGGTTGGGTTGTCTGCCTCACAGTGCTCCCGTCGTCGAATCGCCCTCGAACAGGCGCAACTGATTCTCGGCTATCACGCCCGGCTGGCGCCCGATGCGGTGGGGCTGGAGTTGATGGGGTTGATTGAAGTGCGGCTGATCAATCACACTCAGGAATGCGTAGACAGCTTCCATCAGATGCTCGGCGAAGTAGACGCCATTATTGATGCCTACAAAACCACTGGTGATGCCGATTACATGCTCAAAGTGGCGGTAGCGGATTTGCACGGCCTGAGCGCGCTCATCAGCGAAATTCTGGCGCGCAATAAAAGCGTGGCGCACCTGAAAACCTCCGTGGTGCTCAACCGCCTGAAAGAGAACGGGTTAATGGCACCAGCCGCCTCAGCGCTCTGATTCAGTGCACACCGTGCTTCATTATGGTGCAGGGCGGCATACCTCCTGCATCACTCCACCATAAATTGCACGATATCCACATAAATAACGACAATCATGCACGATACGTGTAAATATTTTCGTTTAATGCTTTCAATACGTTAACGTGATTACAGCGTGAAAAAGCAACCCTGGGCGACATGCGCCACACCATCTGGTGTGCTTTTTGCTTGAAAAGACAGGTATTCCCTCTTTTATCAGGCACGTTTCCATGGATAACGTCATTACACCACAACCCGTTTCACACACGCTGCTGGAAGACGTTCTGGCACTGCTTATCGGCACCCTGATGGTCTCTTTCGGGGTGATTCTGCTGCGCCAGGCGGGCGCGCTCACCGGCGGCACGGCTGGTATGGCTTTTTTGTTGCACTACGCGACCCATATCTCGTTTGGCACCGCGTTCTTTCTGCTGAATCTGCCGTTTTATTACCTCGCTATTCGGCGCATGGGCTGGGCATTTACCGTTAAAACCTTCTGTGCGGTAGCGATGGTCTCGCTGTTTTCCGACCTGCACCCGCTCTTCATCCACTTTGACCACCTGCAACCGGTTTACGCCACGCTGTTTGGCAACCTGATCATGGGGCTGGGGTTTATCGTACTGTTTCGCCATCGCGCCAGTCTGGGTGGGGTGAATATTCTGGCGCTCTATTTACAGGATAAAAGTGGAATCCGCGCCGGAAAATTCCAGATGGCGGTAGACGTGACCATTGTGCTGGCTTCCCTGTTCGTGGTAAGCATACCCATGCTGATCGCATCGGTAGTAGGAGCGGCGGCGCTGAATCTGATTATTGCCATGAATCATCGCCCCGGCCGTTATATCGCCTAGCGAACAGCCTGACTTTTTATACCTGAGGAGAGTGACCAACGTGTTCCAGAATGTCGACGCCTATGCTGGCGACCCTATCCTGTCCCTGATGGAAAAATTCAAGCAGGATCCCCGTACTGATAAAGTCAACCTCAGCATCGGGTTGTATTACGACGGTCAAGGCGTCATTCCTCAGTTGCAGGCGGTCAACGCCGCAGAAACCCAGTTGCAGGCAGAGCCGCAACACGCCTCGGTTTACCTGCCGATGGAAGGTCTGGCCGCTTACCGCAGCGCGGTACAAACGCTGCTGTTCGGCGAGCACCACCCGGCGCTTACCGCGCAGCGTGTCGCCACCATCCAGACCCTGGGCGGCTCCGGCGCGCTGAAAGTGGGGGCCGATTTCCTCAAACGTTATTTCCCGGACTCCGAAGTCTGGGTCAGCGACCCGACCTGGGAAAACCACATCGCGATTTTCTCCGGTGCCGGTTTTCAGGTGCATACCTACCCGTACTTTGACGCCGACACATTGGGCGTCAACGTAGAAAAGATGATAAGCGCGCTGAAACAGCTGCCGCCGCGCAGCATCGTGCTGCTGCACCCGTGCTGCCACAACCCGACCGGCTCAGACCTGACCCACGCCGAGTGGGACCGCGTCATCGAAGTGCTGATCAAAGGCGAGCTGGTGCCGTTTCTGGATATCGCTTATCAGGGCTTTGGTGGCGGCATGGACGACGATGCCTACGCCATTCGCGCCATCGCCAGTGCGGGCCTACCAGCGCTGGTCAGCAACTCGTTTTCTAAAATCTTCTCGCTGTATGGCGAGCGCGTCGGCGGGTTGTCCGTCGTATGTGAAGACCAGGACGCCGCCAGCCGCGTACTGGGGCAGTTGAAAGCCACCGTGCGCCGCAACTACTCCAGCCCACCGAACTTCGGTGCCCAGGTGGTCTCGCGCGTACTGAACGACAGCACGCTCAACGCCAGCTGGCACGCAGAAGTGGAAGCGATGCGCCTGCGTATTCATGAAATGCGCCAGACGCTGGTGGACGAACTGAAAAAAGCGCTACCGGAACGTAACTTTGACTACCTGCTAACCCAACGCGGCATGTTCAGCTACACCGGCTTTAGCGCCGCACAGGTAGACCGCCTGCGCGAAGAGTTCGGTGTGTATCTCATCGCCAGCGGCCGTGTTTGCATCGCCGGGTTAAACCATCACAACGTACAGCGCGTCGCTGCTGCCTTCGCTGCCGTACAGTAAGTTATTCCTTTCACTTTTTTTACGCCCTTTCCCCCAGCCGGTAACGGTTGGGGGATTTTTTTCCTTGCAGGAAACGGCTATGCCCGCCGGGGATGGGGTGCTGGTAACAGCCGGGGGATTGCGGCCTGATTTATGCTGGGCGGTGGGTGGTTTCGTGCGGGATAGACAATCGCGCCTCTCTACTATTTCATCGCACGCACGACAAGGAGAGGTGCAAGCGCCACCTCTCCTTGACCTCTGGCTTGATGGCTAAACTACGCCGCTGACGCGGTGCCTTCGGCGTTCGCCTTCGCTGTTCGGACCGCCCATTACGCGTTCCTTACGCGGAATGGGCTTGCACGGCATCCATGCCGTGCATCCGGCGAAGTCGCCCACCTCAGCGTAGTTTTAACGCCAGTAAACCCGTCAACCTCTGCCTACTCGGCAGTGAACTGTTAATGTTGACGACAAAAGCCCTTACGAGATTTCTAAGCTGCCTACTCGGCAGTGAACTGGCACCTTAGCAGCGTTGATTGTCCGGGCGCTTTCTAAGCTGCCTACGCGGCAGTGAACGATATTCATATCGACGTGAGCACGTATTGTAATTTCTAAGCTGCCTACGCGGCAGTGAACGAACGTAATTTGCCGGAATAGCGATAGTCATGTTTCTAAGCTGCCTATGCGGCAGTGAACCACGCGAAGAAGCCGACCAGCTTATTTTGACTTTTCTAAGCTGCCTATGCGGCAGTGAACAATTCGGTCATTGGTTTTGCCTTATTTCTTGATTTCTAAGCTGCCTACACGGCAGTGAACATTACCCGAAGGCGCCCTTCTCAAATCACTGGCTTCTAAGCTGCCTACACGGCAGTGAACGCCGACACTTTCGGCTTCAATCGTGCGCCGCATTTCTAAGCTGCCTACACGGCAGTGAACGTGTGCGCCAGCCGGACAATCACATTTTCAATTTTCTAAGCTGCCTGTGCGGCAGTGAACGCCCCCGCACTGCCGGATGCGCTACATGCAGATTTCTAAGCTGCCTGTGCGGCAGTGAACCGAATCATTTTCGGCGCGCAGGCGCTTATTCTTTTCTAAGCTGCCTGTGCGGCAGTGAACATCGCCCCGTTCCACAATGGCCCCACGTATCATTTCTAAGCTGCCTACACAGCAGTGAACATGAGGATGTAACCGATGGGATTCTTTGGCTTTTTTCTAAGCTGCCTACGCGGCAGTGAACGCGCTGATGCGGGTTTGGCCGTTGACCTGCCGTTTCTAAGCTGCCTGTGCGGCAGTGAACTGATACAGCAGGCGACAACGATTGTACACGCTTTTCTAAGCTGCCTGTGCGGCAGTGAACGGTTAACTCCGTGCGGTTCTTCAGCATTCCCATTTCTAAGCTGCCTGTGCGGCAGTGAACCAGGCGGCGCGCCGGGTGATCTGCCCGTATACTTTCTAAGCTGCCTGTGCGGCAGTGAACGAGACCGGCAATATTCCCGGTGCGCTGATGCATTTCTAAGCTGCCTGTGCGGCAGTGAACTGTAGCGAATAATCGCTTATCACCTGATTGTTAAAGAGAAATAGCCGTTTTCCCGGAAAAACCCTTTTTTCTGGCGGCCAGATTGCTGTATTAAAAATCAATACGTTACAACTGGCCGCAAAAAAAGGGTCAAAACCACGGGATGGTGGCGATGGCGCTTAAGCCGTAGCTGGAGAACACCCCGGCGACTGGTTTCTCCTGCAACGGGCCGTGCTCGACAAACAGTAAAAACGTTTGTCCGCTGGAAAGGCTGCGCAGCGGCAGGTACGGCAGCGAGGTGCGTTTTTCCGCCGCATAGGGAATGCGGGCGGCGGCTTCATCCGCAGTCATTCGGCCTTTACTCACCGCCCGGCGGCGCAGGCGTTCAGCGCTGCTTTTTACCTGCACCCGGCGCACGGTGCGGTACTGCGCACCCGTTGGCACCGTTAATACATCGGTAATGGTGCTATAGTCGCGCAGCCCTTTCAACCAGCCGGTTTGTTCCAGCGCCGCCAGCGCCTGCACGCTGCCGTGCAACCGCAGCCGTTCCCCCAGCGTTTTGCCCGCATCCGGAAAGCTCACGCCAATATCGCCAGTCGCACGCTGCCCCAGCGCCCGGTGCAACTTGGCAAACAGCGCGCTCAGCAACTGCACCGCGCTGAACTCCGGGTCAGGCAACACCCGAATCTCGATATAGTGGTCCATAGGGTTACTCACCTTTCTCGCCGAACACCCCGCCGCGAATCAGTGTGGCGATCACGTAGTGCTGCTGCGCCACCTCCGGCACGTTGCCCTTGATCACCCAGTTATCCAGCAGGGTGTAAAAATCCATCTTGTCTTTCGGCTGGCGATACGCACGGCCACGGCTGGTGACCGAGCCATAGGGTTCAACCGCAATCGGCCCGGTTTCCGCCGCTTCCGGGTGCCAGTCATCCACCGTGCGCAACGCATTGCCGATTTTCTGCGAGTGCATCGCCGCCACGCCGTTAACCTGATACAGAATTTTGCTCTTGCCGTTGCGGGCGCGCTCATCCAGCACCAGTTCTTGGGACGGGAACACCTCCTGCCCGTTGCCCAATTTCACCTGCGCTTCCACGCGGAAAAACGCCGAATCGCTGCCCGCCAGCGCCTGCTCAATGGCGTGGGCCAGTTCGGCCAGTGCCCCCGAAGGCTGGCTAAACTGGCGCAGCGAGTAGTCTTCGCCGTTAAATTCCCAGCGCTTATCGTCGTGCGTCACCACCACCTGCACCGCTTCTGCGCCGATACGGTTGCGCCACAAAAAACGACCACTGGCGATATTCTCAGCGTAACGTGCCGCGAGCACGCCAAAGCCCTGCTCGCGGGCGTAACCGTTAATCAGGTCAGTCAGCGCCTGTTGATAATCCTGATCGTTACAGACCGACGGCAGCGCCAGATTACCCAGCACCCGCAGGGTGAAGGCCACTTTCAGCGTGTCGGCATCAAACGGCAGCGCTGCCACATCTACCGTTTGCAGGTTGGGTTTTTGAATTTCGGCATCCAGTTTAGCCGGGTCACTGCTGATGGCGTTTTTTAACCGGTTGGAGATGGTGCCGCGTACCGATTTTTCCTGAATCACCACCGGCTGCCAGTTCTCCTGCTGCCAGTTGCCCGCCAGCATCAGCGCATCGGAATTCGCCAGTTTGCGCTCAAACGCCAGTACCGATGCGGTTTTCAACGTGGTTGCTGCTTTTGCCATGGTCTTCATCCTTATTCAAAGTCGTTCAGTTCGAATTCGTCGTAATCATCTGCGGCGCTGTCTGTACCTTGTCCGGTTTGCAGGCAGCGGTAGGTGTGGTGTTGATCGTCGTGTTGATAGAGGTAACGCCAGAAAATACGGTTGATGTCGTCAATACGGTGCGCGCCGCGCCATTCACCCACGCCGTAAATGGCTTCGGCAAAACAGAACGGGGTGGACGGGTCGCGGGTTTTCTCCACCTCGCCGGGGTTGTACAACGGCGAAATAGCGCGGTAGCCGGTCATCAGCGGCACCAGATAACCTCTGTCAGGCTTGGGCAGCGGCTGCCAGCTCACCGCATCATCAGAAGATCGCACCGCCTGATATTTCAGGGCAGCAAAATCGAGCCAGGCATCCAGCATGTCCGCCTGCGCGTCAGCCTGTTGCCGGGTTTCAAGATGCGACGATAACAGCGCCGTGCGGTCTACCAGCACAAAGCCCGGCAGTAAACGACGCATCAGGCCGCGGGTGGCTGCGCCCCTGGCGGGTATGTCATGGAAGCTCACCTGTTCGATATCTACAGTCAGCCCGCCCGCCAGCCGCTGCTGTTGCGCCTGTTGCCGCACCTGCTGGCGAAGCGCCTCACGCCCGTCTTCACCGGGCAACATGCCGTGGCATTCGATAAGCAGCGACACGGTGAGGTGCATCCGCCCCTCTTCGTTAAAAGCAGCGGTTTTTTCCTCTTTGGTCAACGGGTTACGTGTCAGCGCAAAGCTGCGGTTCCAGCCATTGCCGTAAGCGTGAACCTGATGCTGATGGCACACCACACCGCAGCCTTCCAGCCTCAAACCGTGGGATGCCTGCAACTGGCGCGACAACGCATGGGTAAAGCCGAGAAAATGACTGATGGCGGGAAAGCCGTAGGTGTGCCCAGCAATGGCGTTGGCGTTTTCCACCACAATACGCCGCAGAATCATCAGCTTGCTCATGCCAGCTCCTCCTTCAGCCATCGCTCGTTTTCCCGCAGCCGCTGCTTAAACAGTGCGGCGGTGGACCACTCGCGGCGCTCCACCTCGCCGAAAATCAGTTTTTCATGCTGCAATCGCGCATTCAGCCACAGGCCAAACTCGCGAGCGACCTGTTCCTTCCAGTCCCCCCCTTCGCGTGCATAGCAGAAAGCGTCATCCTGCCGACAGCGAAATGGGTCAAGCCACAATTGCAGAGGAACATTCAGGCGGGAGTCCTTGCTCCAGCCTGCCGGGCGCAGGTTTTGCACCGTGACGACATAGCCAAACAAGGTATCGATCAACTGGTCGAGGTAGCGCCGACGCTGATTGCGAATATCGCGGTTGTTTTCCACGTCTTTGACGCTGAGCAGGAATTGCCGCATATCCCGGCGATCCACATAGGTCAGTGCATCCACCTCGCCGTTGTTGCGAAAGATGGTGTCACTATCAAGCGGCGGTTTAATTTGGCTGAGCCACTGTGGCGGCGCGCAATTGAGCAGATAGGAACGACCGCTACGAGCGCTGTTCAGTGCGGAGATATTTTGCGGCTTGGTGCCGCCCATATTCTGCACCGCAATACCGGGGTAGCTGACGTCAACCTCATCGTGCCAACGCTTTTGCCGCCGGGCCTCACGGGTGGCTTTAGCCTGCTCGCCAAAGCGCACTGCGTTCAGGCGTTGATCCAGCGCCTGCGACAGCGAAGAGGAATAAAGCGGACTGAGTAAGTGGTATTCGCCGTCACCCACCGGGAAGTAGATCTGCTTTGCCAGCTTGTGGGAACTGGGTTGCTTATCACTTAACACCTGCCCGAACCCGGCCAGCCACTGGGTAAGCTGCTCTGCGTTTTCCGCCAGCGCTTCCAGTGCGCGGTGGTCGCCCCGTTGCAGCGCCGCCACCAGCGAATCACCCTGATGCTCGGTTTGCAGCAATTTAGCCACATCCAGCGCTGCGGCGTTGCCCACCGCATCAATCGCTGGTTGCGCCAGTGATGCGGTGGAGAGCACATCCGTAGCCGTTGCAGGCTCAGTGCTGAACACACTGCTGCCTTTGGCATCACTGTGGGTGAATTTCAGCGCGTGGGTCACCAGGCTAATCTGCCCGGCGCGGCTGGCGGCATCCGTCAGCCAGGTGCGCACCTCATAAGCCTGCTCAATCTCACGCCGCTGCTGCAAAAGCGTCACTTCCGCTGCGGCCAGCGCTTCGCCGCTTAACGCCGCTCGCTGCTTGTCGGCGGCCTTATCGAAGGCATCCAGCTTGGCCTGCTTTCGGGTTTCGATATACGACAGGATAAACGCTTGCAAACCCTCACTACTCATAGTCGATTCCTTGAGCGTGTTATCAATTGCGATTAGTTACGGTTAATATTTATAGAAAAAACCGAGAACCACTGGGCCTTTACTGACGTGTCCGGTGGGTTACTGACAGTCATAGATACCGGCCTCATCAGCAGACCGGCAACAATACAAAGTACCGCGACACAGAACAACGTTGAGTTATGGCGCTTCATTTCATTAGACTCACTAATCAATCAAGACAGTGACGCCATGCTACACAATGCCAATCAAGCGATCAACACCCAAGAGTCCCTCTTTATCGAAATCATTGTATAATCCAATTTCCATATATATGATGCGGACACTGTCGAATCAGACAGCTTAGAAACAAGAGTCGCTATTTATTAGCATGATTATTATTAACTGCCGCATAGGCAGCGGCGCACTCACTTGAGTGCGCCAAACACCCCGAGCCACTCATGCCAGCACCACGCCAGGTTATCTCGGGTGCTGATGCTGATTTCACCAAAGCGGTCGCTGACTCTGGCGAGTTCCCACTGCTTTTCCTCGGCCAGTTGCAGGTAAAGCGTGGTGTAATCCATCTCTACCCAGAGGCTGACGCCGTCGGCCATGGCCTGTTCCACTGAGCGAATCACATCGATTTCTTTCCAGCCGCTCGGGCCGTCGTCCTGCAACATAAAACGCGTTTTTTCGCTTTCGTCTTCCAACCGCAGCCAGTAGCGCTGCTGCGGGTCTGAACGGCGAAACGGCGTGTGCCGTTGTAGTTCGCCGTTCCAGTGCAACGAAACCTTCCACCACAACACCGCTGCGGGTTTATCTGTCGGCCGCGGTTTTGTCCTCCCCAACAGCATTAACCTTAATGCTGCGTGTTCGAGGCTGATTAGCGTCAGTTTTTTGAGATCTAACGGTGGCTCGGTAATACGCGGCGCAGCGCTGATGTGCTGGTAGTCCTCCGGTTTGAGGATCTCCCGCAGGTCGTGGCTGGCGAGTGTGAAACCGTGCTCTGATTCAAAACCTGGGCGACAAAACGCAATCGTTTGCTTATCACCAGCCGGACCATGACGCAGCGCCCGCACGTTATGGCTTAGCAGATAAAAGTTAGGAGAGGTCGGTACATACTCGTCACGCTGGCGGTGGCGCAGAATACGCCCGGCTAACTGGATAAATGAACGCATCGAGCTGGGTTCGGCGATGGCCCAGTCGTAATCGTGGTCTCGCCCCACTTCCGCCACCGAGGTGGCCAGCACCACAAACAGGTGATGCCGTTGCGGCTGCTGTGCGATGGCGTCACGAATTTCCGCCACCTGCCACAGTGCCTGCGGGTCTTTGCGCATCAGTGCCGCATCCAGCCGCGCTTCGATGTGGGAGCGCATCGCCAGCGGGTGCTGGCTGTGATAAACGCAGTAATGCACGCAGTAATCCGGCAGCGAGGGCATCTCCATCAGCGCACGCGCCACCGCCACCAGCGGGTTGATGTTTGCCATGCGAATCAACCCCAGCGACACGGTTTTGCCGCCGGAATGCGTCTGGTGATGGTGCTGATGCAGCGCAAACAGCCGCTGGTGCAGGGTTTGCGCCACCGCCCGGCACACCGCGCTCGCCTCTCGCGTCGGGCTTGCCACCGGTTCAATCTCCGCCCAGCGCAGCCGCTGCTCCTGCTGTTGCAGCTTGTCGATGCGCCCGGCGACAAACGCCTTGTGTTGAGCGGCAAAAGCGTCGGTATCAGCAAGCTGATGGCACTGGCTGTCGAATTCATCAAACCAACCGCAGCAAATACTCAGCGGCGTACCCGGTTCACCGTAAGCCTGCTGCCAGGCTTCGCGGCCTTTCAGGTAGGCTTCGAACAGTGCGCGGATCAACGCCGGTGGCAGCGTGGCGGATGACAGTAATACCCGTGAACCAAGCATCCCCACCCAGTTCACCAGCCGACACAACGCGGGCAGGTCTTCCAGCCCAAAATCGTCCGGCTCGTCCAGCACCAAATCCGAGGTGAGTAGCCGCAACATCGGCGCAATCTGGTGGCCGCCGCGCAGGCTTTCGGTCGCGGGCATCAGGTGGTCGATGGTGGTAACCAGCACCGGCGCACTCAGCAGTTGATGCAGCGTCGGCGATTTTTTCAGCCAGGTTTTCAGCCGTCCGTCATCCAGCGAGCCGTCGTAACTGACGTACTGATGCTCGATAAACAGCGACTCAGCCGATTCGCTACCGGTTTGCACCACACGCGTTTCCTGCTCCTGCTGGCGTAGCTCATGCAGTTCCTGCACCGCTTGCGATCCAATCAACACCGCCAGGTCGTCTTCATCTAACGTCAGGCGCTGGCGCAGGGCATCACCGGTTTGTAGCGTCAGGGTGCGCAGGCCGAGTGCTACCGAAAAGCGGCACCCGACGGATTCATCTGCCAGCGCGTACATAATGCGGGCATTCGCCAGCGTCTTGCCGCGCCCGGTAGACGCCATGTTAACGCCAAAAAAGCCGTGTCGAGCCGCCTGCTCACGTATCGCGCAGACCTGATCAAACGCTTTATCCTGCCAGCGAAAACGCGCATCGGTGCTGCGCTGGCGAAAGCCTTTGTGGCGGGTGATAGCTGGCAGCGTGTCGCGCAGGTGCGGCAGGCTACGCCCGAGCAGCAGCGCATTCTGCGCCACGCCGACGCAGTGCTCGTCCAGACGCTGTTTGAACACGTTTTTCTCGGTATTAGCCCATACGGTATAACGCGGGTCTTGCCAGCCGGGGGTGGCATCGGAAGAGGAGTAATGGTGATCTGCCAGCATCAGCGACAGCCGCGCCAGATGCACCGTCAACCGTTGCTCCAGTTGGCCGAAGGTCATCAACGAGGGTAACTTCAGCGCACGAGTGGCGAACTTGCGCGCCTTTTCACACCAGACGCGGCTTTGCAGCGGCGTGCCATGCGGGAACTGCCACACCTGTTGCCATTCCTGCGCACTGATATCCGGGCGCAGGTGATTAATGGCATTCCAGTTGGGTGACACCTGCGTGGTCAGCCATTCATCAATATAGGAGAGATCAGGGCTGGGATTGCCGCTCTTGTCATCCCAAAACATCGGCAAACGGTGGTGCGAAACAATCAGCCAGCCCACCACCTGCGCCAGCGGCGGCAGGCTGTTAAACGGCGAAGGCTTGAGTATTTTCGTATCCTGTTGCAAGCGTGCCAGCAACGCCACTTCCTCCTCCGCGCGGATAGCGGCCAGCGCCGTCAACCAGCCGGTATCGTCTTGCTCGCCAACAAACGCCTGAAACAGCCGCAGCGACACCCACTCGTGGCGAAGCGGCTGGCTACGCGGCCCTTTGCCCCGCAACCCGGCCTGAAACAGCGCATTGGCCTTGCCGATGTCGTGAAACAGCCCGGCAATCGCCGCCAGCAGGCTGAAGGCTTCAGCACTGTGCCACGGGTTTTCATCCTGGCTGCGCAGAATATCGCGCTCGGTACGGTTGGTCGGCACACTGCCTTGCGGATTGAAACGCCGCAGGTTGCCGACAATCCACAACAGTTCGGTGTGATTGGCGCTACGAATCCAGTGGCAGGCCACCGCTGTGTTGCGCCGTGCGGTTTTACGCAGCAGTGTGCGCAGCGTTTTTAACCCCTCTTCGGTGATGGCAGTCTGCCAGGTGCGTTCCCCTTTGCGCTCGGCGAACTGATCCAGCACCCGGCGGGTTTCCACCAGCGCTCGCTTGTTGCATTCGGAAATCAGTAGGATGTTCATTGCGCCCCCTGACTCCCGGTTTTCGCCACCTGGCTTAATTGCTGTGCCACCTGTTGCAGGCTGTCGATCATTACATCCAGCGCTTCGGCCTGACGAAACGACGTCAGGCAACGCTGGCGAAAGTCCTGCTCGTCTTCCCCTTCCATGGCAGCGATAAACGCCTGCGGCAGAATCAGTGCGTCTTTAATCAGGTCCGCCACATCGAACACCAGCCCGCCGCGCCGGGTTTTGCCGTGCAGCACCGCCAGCCCGTGCGGCAGGCCCAGTACCCACAACGCCACCGCCGCTAACCCATAAGCCAGATAATTACCGTGGTCGAGAAAACGGTTCGCCAGGTCGGTACCGCCACCGCGTTTGGCGCGGGTAAAATCACCGTAACTCACCGCGTTGGCCGCCAGCCGGTACAGCGCCTTGGTCATCATCGCTTCCTGCACCAATACGTCGTTACTGGTGCGACACGCCGTCAGCCCCTGCTGATAGCGGTTAAGCAGTGCTTCCACATGCTCGGGTTTGATAGCAAAACGCGACTCACGCGCCAGCCGCCCGCCCAGCCAGTGCTGGCGAATCTGGCCAATGCGCACCTGCTGAAAGGCAATCGCCGCCGCCAGCCGCTGCTCTTCGTTAAACCAGAAGCTGACCCAATCTTGCAAATATTCAGTAGGGCGGTATTCACTTTGCGGCGACAGCCATGACACCGCCACTTCGGCCTCATTGGCCGCGAACAGCGGCGTACCGCCCCCCCCACAAAACCCGACCATCACCCCGGCGCGGGCAAATTCCCGCATCGCCGCCTGCGTGACCGAAGTACCGGTGCCGAGCATCACCACGCTGGTATTAGCAATCGGGATATTCCAGTACAACGACTGATTCCCTTCTTCGGTGACATATTCCACCCGCCCGCCATTGACCAAAATACGGCAATGCTGGAGGTAATAAATATTGGCGCGTTTGGAATGCAGAATGGTTTTTAAATCCGACGGGCTGAATACGTTATCCATAAAACCGTTTCTCTGTTGTCGTGATAAAGCAACCCCACCCGCGTAATAACACGCAGGCTAATAATTAATTGGAAAACACGTAATACACTGGAAAGTAACGAGAATTAACCTATCACAACCCAAGCGAGAAAGTGAATGACGCCGAAAAGACTTTCCTTATTTCCGCACCCTTTTTTTCAGCCGCTATTTTCGGTATTGAAAAATCAACAAGTTACCGACAGCCGAAAAAAAAGGGTCTGACAGCGAAAATCGACAATTGCAGGCTGAAATACAACGGGTTAGAGTCAACGGGCTACAGTTCACTGCCGAGTAGGCAGCTTAGAAATCAACGACCGTCGGCGCTGTCAGTTGAGATAAGTTCACTGCCGAGTAGGCAGCTTAGAAAGCCACCTGCTGGGGCTGAATATTATGATGGACGTTCACTGCCGAGTAGGCAGCTTAGAAAATCCCGGCACTCGTCAGCGAGGAGTACATAGAGTTCACTGCCGAGTAGGCAGCTTAGAAATTTTCGTTGCCCAACCCTTCCACGAGGTGGAAGTTCACTGCCGAGTAGGCAGCTTAGAAAAGCTGCAACGGTTCCCGATGTCGTGCCGGTGCGTTCACTGCCGAGTAGGCAGCTTAGAAAGGCGATAAATGCGTCTTTAAATTCCTGCACGTGTTCACTGCCGAGTAGGCAGCTTAGAAAAGTATGCGGGGTTAAGACGCGTCGAGTTATGAGTTCACTGCCGAGTAGGCAGCTTAGAAATGGGGTGGATTAGTACGCTATCTGATCGACATGTTCACTGCCGAGTAGGCAGCTTAGAAAAGCCAGCGGGCCTTTGTTCGGGGCGCGCCAGTGTTCACTGCCGAGTAGGCAGCTTAGAAAGAACATTACGCCGGGCCGCACAGACCAAAATGGTTCACTGCCGAGTAGGCAGCTTAGAAACAGCTCAATGAAATGCTGGTTAAGCGCAACCAGTTCACTGCCGAGTAGGCAGCTTAGAAATTGCGTGCACTTGTATGCGAACGATTTTTCAAGTTCACTGCCGAGTAGGCAGCTTAGAAAAATAAGGCGTACCGCCTGCGCGTGCTTGATCGGTTCACTGCCGAGTAGGCAGCTTAGAAATTACGGCAGTTAATGAAACTCGGTCTACTTCTGTTCACTGCCGAGTAGGCAGCTTAGAAACTGGATTGTTGCGATTGTAGAAACGGGTGTATGTTCACTGCCGAGTAGGCAGCTTAGAAATTAGCCAAGATTACCCCCGAAAAGTGCAACTCGTTCACTGCCGAGTAGGCAGCTTAGAAAATGCATCACTACAGCTACGAAGAAATTATTGAGTTCACTGCCGAGTAGGCAGCTTAGAAAGCCCGGCTGGGCAGAACACCCCATGCGGTCAGGTTCACTGCCGAGTAGGCAGCTTAGAAAGACACACACCGGCATGTTGTTCATCGAGTCAAGTTCACTGCCGAGTAGGCAGCTTAGAAATATCCACATAACGGGATGGTCAATGCCGAGTTGTTCACTGCCGAGTAGGCAGCTTAGAAAATTGGCGCGCGACTTCGATTCTCAGATGTTTTGTTCACTGCCGAGTAGGCAGCTTAGAAAGTTGACCCAGCGACATGCCGCGCACGCGTTCGGTTCACTGCCGAGTAGGCAGCTTAGAAAGTTCACCGCTACGTTTTTCCGGCCAGAGATCAGTTCACTGCCGAGTAGGCAGCTTAGAAAGGCGCGCACGGTATGACCGGGCAATGCAGGCTGTTCACTGCCGAGTAGGCAGCTTAGAAAGCTATAACCTCAGCCAGATAAACAGACCCGATGTTCACTGCCGAGTAGGCAGCTTAGAAATTAATAGCGAGTTCTGACTAATAAGAATTGTCGTTCACTGCCGAGTAGGCAGCTTAGAAAGCTACGAAAACTGGTCCTGATCAAACTCGCAGGTTCACTGCCGCGTAGGCAGCTTAGAAACAGATGTCAGACTGGTCTTTCCCGACAGCCGGGTTCACTGCCGCGTAGGCAGCTTAGAAAGCATAGATAGACGGGCAGGCATCACGCATCGCGTTCACTGCCGAGTAGGCAGCTTAGAAAACAGTTCTGGCGATTAAGGGGATTAAATTAGATTTTCACTGCCGTACAAGCGGTGGTTGACGGGTTTACTGGCGTTAAAACTACGCTGAGGTGGGCGACTTCGCCGGATGAGCGGCAGGACGCCGCGAAAGCCTGTGCCGTGCATGGAGCACGTCACAGGCGGTCCGAATAGCGAAGGCGAACGCCGAAGGCACCGCGTTAGCGGCGTAGTTTAGCCATCAAGCCAGTGGTCAAGGAGAGGTGGCGCTTGCACCTCTCCTTGTCGTGCGTGCGATGATGTGGCAAAGAAGCGACTCGGTTTATCCCGCACGAAACCCTTCACGCTTTCAGGCACGCCTTCGGTGTCGGCGTGATGCGGTTAATCACGCACGAAACCCTCACTCTACCGATAATCCTCACTATCTAACGCCAGGAAAAGGGCAACCTGTCAGAACGACGTCCAATCACTATGGCTACCCGCTGCCGCCGCGGCCCGTTTTTCCGGCAGCGCCGGAGATAACACCGCTGACGGACGGGCTGGCGACGTTGCACCGCTGTTGCCCTGCGTCGTCAGGCGAAACGCGCTGACAGCTTCCGCCAACAAGGAAGCCTGAGACTGCAACGACAGCGCGGCAGAGGCCGACTCCTCCACCAATGCGGCATTCTGCTGGGTGGTGGTGTCAATCTGCCCGACGGCGATGTTGATCTGGCTCATGCCGTCGCTCTGTTCATGGCTCGCCTGCGAGATCTCGTTGATGATGCTATGCACATCATTGACGTGGCTGGTCAGGTCAGTCAGGGTGGATTCGGCGTTATCCACCAGATCCATCCCTTCCTGCACTTTGTCGACCGAATCATCGATCAGCTCTTTGATCTCTTTGGCGGCGGTGGCACTGCGTTGCGCCAGAGAACGCACCTCGCCCGCGACCACGGCAAACCCACGCCCTTGTTCGCCAGCACGCGCGGCTTCCACCGCCGCGTTCAACGCCAGAATGTTGGTCTGAAAGGCAATACCGTCGATAACGCCGATGATCTCCGCCATGCGCATCGAAGATTCGCGAATCCCGCGCATTTTATGGGTGACAGACAACATCACTTCGCCGCTGCGATGCGCGGCGGAGGATGCCAGATTGGCTATCGAGGTGGCCTGTTGTGTGTTATCGGCGGTGTTTTTGATGGTGGAGACCAGCTCTTCCACCGAGGCCGCCGTTTGTTCCAGCGAACTGGCCTGCTCTTCGGTGCGAGAAGAGAGGTCCTGATTACCGGCGGCGATTTGCGACGCGGCGGTGGAGATAGCCTCCGCGCCATCACGCACCTGGCCGACAATCTGGCGCAGGCTGGCATTCATGTGATCCAGCGCCTGCAACAGTAGCCCGGCTTCGTCTTTACGGGTGGTGGAAATCTGTGCGGTGAGGTCGCCTTGCGAGACGCGGTCCGCCATCAGCAGTGCCTGCTGAATGGGCTGGGTCACGCTGCGAGTTATTGCCATCGCCACCCAGATGCTCAGCAGCACACCGGCCCCCAGAATCGTCAGCAACACCAGCCGGATATCGTGATACGAGGCAGACATGGCATCCACGGTACTCATCATGGCGTTGTCCTGATAATCCACCAGTTGGCGTACCGCATTACGGTATTCCCGCTGTGCCGGATTCAGGTGCTGATTAAATTCATCCAGTGCTTCTTCACGGTTATTGGCTTTCACCAGCGCAACCATTTTTTGTCCTGACTCCAGAAACTGTGCCCGGATACGCCGGATATCGCCAATCAGTTGCTGAATTTTCGCGTTATTGGATTCATTGGCTTCTCTTTCCAACGCATCCATCAATCGGGTAATTTCCTTTGATACCGGGGCAATCTGATCGGATACCGCTTTGATACGATCATCACCCGAGACCAGCAGTAATTGCTGGAAAATTCGCACCCCTTCATTCACATTTTCGATCAGGGCATTGGCATCAACGGTTTGGGGATAAATCTCTTGTACAATGTTACGTGCATCATCATGAAACGTTGACAGCTTCGCCATCGATAACATGCCGACAAAAACCAGCATGACCGCCAGGACGGCAAAACCGGCTCCGAGCCGATACCCGATTCGCCAATCAGATAAACGCATATTCCGCTCCTCATTCCTTTATTAAGAACACAATCTCATAAACATGACTTTTTCAGAGGCAAACACAGAACTGCGGCTAAAACAGGTATCTCATCCGTTACTGTCATTAATCGTGATAAGAGAAAAGCAACAACCAGGCGAATATCTCAGCCAGTCATCACGATGAAATATTTCTCATCCCCTTTTTCCGGCGATAAAAAGCATTTCTTTTCCACAGTGTGTAAAACACAAACATTAAAAAAAGAGATTTAAAAGTATTCCAAGAACCCGGACTCGATATCATCATTACCTGTCGCCATTCAGCATACTCTGGTCTGCTCCCTGACCCGCTATCGGTTTTTCATTCTATCAACCTTTACGATTTGATCGATAAAAACATTCAAACAACAACTATAAATAGGTATTAGCTATTGAATTTTATTTATTGATCGGAAATAGCAACAAAAAAGTCACACAGTTGTTAAGGTTAACGTTGTGAGGGAGCAAGGAAGAGGAAGTGTGCGTAACGACAGACATCAGGTAAGAAAAAGAAGGGAAGACACGTCTTTATCGGTAAACGTAACCGAGTGCCTAACCCTGACCAGATACATCAACAACTGTGAAGTATTATACAGATACAGCCAACACTGCCAGTGTGGCATGCTGGTGGTCAATGTAAATCTGACTGATACTAAAGATGAAAATTAATAGCGAGTTAAGCAATTAGCAGACTGGGGTTATGATACTCATTTCAATACAATATATTATTCTTTATATTCCATAACTTTAATTAAAACACAGTTTCTTTTTTATTTTTGATTTACGCCAAAAAATTTCCCATCACACAGGTTGACACTATTTTAATCCTTGACTACTACTTAATTATTAAGGCTGGCTGTGTGTCCTTACTTAACGGAAAAATAAATGAATTGCACATTTTGTGCAACCAGAAATGGTAATAACCCCGGTAACGATAACTAAATGCGAGTAAAAAACCTACTACGAATAAATCTTCTGCATTTAATCCTGTTCATTTCTCTTGCCAGTATGTTTATTACACTTTTGAACAGCTACTTCACTTTTTATCATGTTCAAAAAAAACTGCTTATTGAACAAGCCAATAAAGTCAACTCAAGTTATTCATCCAAATTATCCACCACCGTGGATAATTTTTTCTCTATATCAGAAGAACAATTGTCATATGGTGCCAGATTGCTCGTCACACATATCCAGTCGGGGAATTTACACACGCTGCAAACCGAATTGCAACGCATTCACCGGTTAAGTCATGTGTTTAACTCCATGCTGGTGGTAACGGAAAATGGGCAAATCATCGCGTCATCACCTACGTCACTTAATTTGACCGGCCTCACATTACATTCCCGCCAGCATATTGCTGCGAATAAAGGGAAGCGCTTCTTTATCAGTTCGCCTTATACCTCCCTGAGTGGGAATTATATTATTTTTATTTCCCAACCTATTCTTGATGATGCAGGAAATTACCTCGGTTATGTCGGTGGTTCACTTTATCTTAATAACCGACGTGTTCTGAACGAATTCATGAATACACAGTTCAGCAATGACAGTTTTAATACTTATGTCATTGATAAAGAAGGTACCATCATTTACCACCACGATATCGCGCAAGTCGGTACCAAATTTACCGACCCCACCCTCTTCTCGGTAATTAGCAATCAGGATAAAGGCAGTTTTATGATGCCGGATGAACAGGGGATCCCCTCACCGGCTTCATTTATCCGCACGCAAAAATCAGGCTGGATTATTATTACCCAGCAATCGTTTCACTCCATCGAAGAAGCGCTGAACAATGTCATGTTGGATGTACTGAAACAAGGCACGCCGCTGGGGATCGCCACCCTAATGATACTCAGCATTCTGGTCTATTACATCGCCAAGCCGCTACGTCAGTTGGCCAAATCAGCCAGCAGCATGGAACAGCCTGGCGTGATTGGCAAAATCCGGGCGGTCAAAGCCTGGTATCAGGAGATAGAACAGCTCAAGCGGGTACTGCTCATGGGGACCGTCCTGTTGCACAAACGTATCGGTCGCCTTAGCTCAGAAGCGCACACCGACCCGCTTTCCGGCATGTTGAACCGGCGGGGCATGTTGGAAAGCATGGAAGAGATCCGGGGTGAATATAAGAAAGTCTCGGTCATCGCCATCGATATCGACCATTTCAAATCGATCAACGATTCCTTTGGGCATGATGTGGGCGATATGGTCATTCGCAAACTGAGCCAGCAAATCCGTAAAAACTTTCGCAAAACCGATCTGGTCTGCCGAATTGGCGGCGAAGAGTTTCTTATTTTGCTGCCCGGTGCCGATATCCATGTCGCGACGGTGATAGCCGAACGGCTGCGTAATAACGTCGCCAACACAGTCTACGTTCCGGGTTCACAGCACCATCAGGTCACCATTTCCATCGGCGTGACCACCTTTAACCCGCAAAAATCCGCGCTGGATATCGCCATTAAAACGGCAGATAACGCGCTGTACAAAGCGAAAAACGGCGGGCGTAATCAGGTGGTGGTGGAATACCTCTCTGACGACATTTCACTGGCACAACACTAAGCGGCACCCCGAGTTGCCGTCAGTACTCAACCGGTACGATACCGGTACTGGATTGACGCCGGTTATTCACCCTGCAAGGTTACCACCAGCGAGCGACTGCCGCCGTGGTTACGGTGTTCACACAGGTAAATCCCCTGCCAGGTGCCGACATGCAACCGACCGTTGCGTACCGGTAGCATCAGGCTGCTGCCCAACAGGCTGCTCTTCAGGTGCGCTGGCATGTCGTCGCTGCCTTCATAGGTATGGCGGTAATAGGGTTCGTCTTCCGGCACCAACTGGTTAAAGAAGTTCTCGAAGTCCTGGCGAACCGTGGGATCAGCATTTTCATTGACCGTCAGCGACGCGGACGTGTGGCAGATAAACACATGCAGCAACCCGACCTTAACCTGACGCAAATCCGTCACCTGCCCCAGCACTTCATCGGTGATCAAATGAAAACCACGGGACCGGGGTTTAAGCCGAATATCGTATTGTTTCCACATTTCATCTCTCCTGTGGTGGTAACCATCGCCAGAGGATGCCATAAAAAAGCGCGGCACGCCGCGATGAGGCTGTAAACAAACAGGCTATTGTTTTTTATAGGCGAATTTATGCCAGAACGGTAAAAAGTTTCGTGCGTAGTAAAAGTGGTGATTCTTTTGCAACGTCATCGCACGCACGACAAGGAGAGGCTCAACGCCGCCTCTCCTTGACCACTGGCTTGATAGCTAAACTGTGCCGCTGGCGCGGTGCCTTCGGCAAGCGTCTTCGCTGTTCGGGCCGCCCGTGACGTGCTCCCAGCACGGCACGGGCTTTCGCCGCGTCCATACGGCTCACCCGGCGAATCCGCTAGCCTCAGCACAGTTTTTGACGCTGGAAAAACCACTTCCGTCAAATAGGAAGGTTTATCAATAACCTAAACTGACTAACCCCGATCCAGAATCGGTTTCAGGAACCGGGCGGTGTGGGATTGCTCGCACTGGGCTACCGTTTCCGGCGTGCCGGACACCAGAATCTCGCCGCCGCCGCTGCCCCCTTCCGGGCCCAGATCGACTATCCAGTCAGCGGTTTTGATCACATCCAGATTGTGCTCGATCACCACAATGGTGTTGCCCTGATCGCGCAACTGGTGCAAAACCGCCAGCAACTGCTGAATATCAGCAAAATGCAGGCCGGTCGTCGGCTCATCCAGAATATACAACGTCTGCCCGGTGCCACGCTTCGACAGCTCACGCGCCAGCTTCACGCGCTGCGCTTCACCGCCGGACAAGGTGGTGGCCGACTGCCCCAAACGGATGTAAGACAAACCGACATCGATCAGGGTTTGCAGCTTACGCGCCAGCGCCGGAATGGCATCAAAGAACTCGCGGGCGTCTTCGATGGTCATCTCCAGCACTTCATGGATGCTCTTGCCCTTGTATTTAATCTCCAGCGTTTCGCGGTTATAGCGTTTGCCTTTGCACTGGTCACAGGGCACATAAATATCCGGCAGGAAGTGCATTTCCACCTTGATAACACCGTCGCCCTGACAGGCTTCGCAACGCCCGCCACGCACGTTAAAACTAAACCGACCGGGGTTATAGCCGCGGCTGCGCGCTTCCGGTACACCGGCGAATAATTCGCGGATCGGCGTAAACACGCCGGTGTAGGTGGCCGGGTTCGAGCGAGGGGTACGACCGATCGGGCTTTGATCGATGTCGATCACCTTATCGAATTGTTCCAGCCCCTGGATCTCGCGGTACGGTGCCGGTTCGTTCAGTTCACCACCGTTAAGCTGGCGCTGGGCAATCGGGAACAGCGTATCGTTGATCAGCGTCGATTTACCGGAACCGGACACCCCGGTAATACAGGTGAACAGCCCAACTGGCAGCGTCAGGGTCACGTCTTTGAGGTTGTTGCCACGCGCGCCAATCAGTTTCAGTACTTTAGACGGGTCGGCCTGCACGCGCTGCGCCGGGATCTCGATTTTGCGTGCCCCACTCAAGTACTGGCCGGTCAGTGATTCCGGCACCGCCATAATCTGCGTGGCCGTGCCTTCGGCAATCACCTGACCGCCGTGTACGCCAGCACCGGGGCCAATATCAATAATGTGGTCAGCGGCACGGATGGCGTCTTCATCGTGTTCCACCACGATCACTGTGTTACCGAGGTTACGCAGGTGGATCAACGTTTCCAGCAGGCGCTCGTTATCACGCTGATGCAGGCCGATAGAGGGTTCGTCCAGCACGTACATCACGCCGACCAGACCGGCACCGATTTGGCTCGCCAGACGAATACGCTGCGCTTCGCCGCCCGACAAGGTTTCCGCCGAGCGCGACAGCGACAGGTAATTCAACCCGACGTTGACCAGAAAACGCAGCCGATCGCCAATCTCTTTCAGTACTTTTTCGGCGATTTTCGCCCGTTGACCACTCAGCTTGATGTTATGGAAAAACTCCATCGCATGGCCGATGCTCATGTCAGCAATCTGTGGCAACGTCGTCTGCTCGACATAAACGTGACGCGCTTCTTCACGCAACCGGGTGCCGTTACAGCTGGCGCACGGCCGGTTACTGATGAATTTCGCCAGTTCCTCACGCACGGCGGTCGATTCCGTCTCTTTGTAGCGGCGCTCCATATTGTTGAGCACCCCTTCGAACGGATGACGACGTACCGAGGTGTCGCCGCGATCGTTGATATATTTGAACTCGATATTCTCTTTGCCGGAACCGTACAGAATCACCTTCTGAATCGCCGGACTCAGGCTATCGAACGGCGCTTCCACATCGAACTCATAGTGCTCCGCCAGTGAACGTAGCATCTGGAAATAGTAGAAATTACGGCGATCCCAGCCGCGGATCGCGCCGCCTGCCAGCGACAGTTCGCCGTTTTGCACCACGCGTGCCGGGTCGAAAAACTGCTGTACGCCCAGCCCGTCGCACGTCGGGCAGGCACCCGCTGGGTTATTGAATGAAAACAGCCGCGGTTCCAGCTCATGCATGCTGTAGCCACACACCGGGCAGGCAAAGTTGGCGGAAAATAACAGCTCTGGCGCGTTCGGGTCATCCATATCCGCTACCACAGCGGTGCCGCCGGACAACTCCAGCGCGGTTTCGAACGACTCCGCCAGACGTTGCGCCAAATCGCTGCGCACTTTAAAGCGGTCTACCACCACTTCAATGGTGTGCTTTTTCTGGAGTTCCAGTTTCGGCGGGTCTGACAGGTCGCACACTTCACCGTCGATACGCGCGCGGATATAGCCCTGCGTCGCCAGGTTCTCCAGCGTCTTGGTGTGTTCGCCTTTACGCTCTTTCACGATGGGGGCCAGCAGCATCAGCCGCTTGCCTTCCGGCTGGGACAAGGCGTTGTCCACCATCTGGCTGACGGTCTGGGCATCCAGCGGAATATCGTGTTCCGGACAGCGCGGCTCACCGACGCGGGCGAACAACAAACGCAGATAATCGTGGATTTCAGTGATGGTGCCGACGGTAGAACGCGGGTTATGGGACGTAGATTTCTGCTCGATGGAAATGGCGGGTGACAACCCTTCGATGTGGTCCACATCCGGCTTTTCCATCAATGACAGGAACTGGCGCGCGTAAGCCGATAGCGACTCCACATAACGACGTTGCCCTTCGGCATACAGCGTATCGAACGCCAGCGAGGATTTGCCCGAACCGGATAACCCCGTCACGACGATAAGCTTATCACGCGGAATAATCAGGTTGATGTTCTTCAGGTTATGAGTACGGGCACCACGAATCTCGATCTTATCCATGCACACTTTTCCCGCAGTAGACGCTGTTTTTTATCCTTTATCTAAGAAAGGAAACCAGTAGAAACGGCCGATTATGGCACAAACAAAACTGAATGAATATCCAGTATATGATGGCAATTTCTGCAACGGCGGAAAAAAGAATGCGGTTCGCCTCGCGGGTATTATCTGACTCAATGGCGTGATATAGTTTTTCGTTTAAAATTTAAAGAAGTGATTGTTCAGGAGACACCAACATGGCCAGCAGAGGCGTTAACAAAGTGATTCTTATCGGGAATCTGGGTCAGGACCCGGAAGTCCGTTACATGCCGAATGGCGGCGCAGTCGCTAACCTGACTCTGGCCACGTCGGACAGCTGGCGCGACAAGCAGACCGGCGAGCAGAAAGAGCGTACTGAGTGGCACCGCGTCGCACTCTACGGCAAGCTGGCGGAAATCGCCGGTGAGTACCTGCGCAAAGGCTCTCAGGTGTATATCGAAGGTCAGTTGCGTACCCGTAAATGGCAGGATCAGGGCGGCCAGGATCGCTACACCACTGAAGTGGTGGTCGATATCTCCGGCAGCATGCAAATGCTGGGCGGCCGTACCGGCGGCGGCGCACCTGCTGGTGGCAACATGGGTGGCAATACGGGTGGTGGTAACGCACCACAAGGTGGTTGGGGTCAACCGCAACAGCCGCAGCAAGCCAACCAGTTCAGCGGTGGCGGCCAGTCACGTCCTCAGCAAAGCGCCCCAATGCCGGGCAACGAACCGCCGATGGATTTTGACGACGACATTCCGTTCTGATAAGCATCATCAATGCCGGGGCAACACAGGTTCCGGTATGATGTACAGGTTCAAGGATGAACCCAGTTACCACATAAGTCAGGAAAAGGATGAGGATACTGCCTATGTCACGTTCATTTGAATTACAAAGAATTTCCGAAGCTCATCGTCAAGCAATGTTGCAATCTGTTGAGCGGGCATCAAGCCGCGCTAGTGCAGCAGGTGCAGCAGGTGCAGCAGGTGCAGCAGAAACAGTAAGAGCACTCTCTCCGTCAGATCTGAACGAACTGATTCATCAGGCTATGAGTCAGGTATTGGGTTCTAAATAGCTTCTCATATTATTGCTCCACTTTAGCCAAGCCAGGTTGGTTGCCGGGAAATGGTGAAGCGGTACGCATAAATTGCGTTACCTGTTTCAGTAACTGCCACAGGTACTGGCACTGATGGTTTCGCGTTATTGTCTCGTGTAACGATAGCCACAGCCGCTCTATCGGATTCAGCCACGGCGAATAGGTCGGCAGAAACAGCAGCCGGAACTTGCTGTTCTCCGCCAGCCAGCGCTCCACTTTGTGGCTTTTATGGATGATGTAGTTATCAACCACCAACGTAATGGTTTTCGCCCGCCGGTATATGCGTCGTAATGCCTCTAACAGTTTGATAAATAAATCATAACTCTTGCTGTTGCCACTAACGTGAGACTCGGCCCGTCCCCGAATGCAGAGCGCCGGCCAGATAATGTTCCTGGTTCTGTCCCGGCGTGGCGATACGCTTCTGCTGCCCTTTGGGCATCCAGTCGGCACCAATTTTCGGGTTCAGGTCGATATCGACTTCATCCTGATAAAACACAGGATTAGCCACTGAGCCCTGAGCCAGCGCCCGCTCGATGGCAAGCCGCTTTTCATCATAATATGGGTCCCTGATTTTCAGCGTCGGTGCGGCTCTGCGCCAGACCATACCGGCCTGTTTGAGGTATCGGTGCAGGGTGGAACGGTGAAGTGCCACGTCAAAAAGCCGGTTGACGATACGGGTCAGTAACTCCGTACTCCAACGGGAGCGCAGCCAGCCGAAATCCTTCGGCGACCGTTGAACCAGCAAGGGAAGCACTCGCTGGATATCGGCGACCGGCCAGCAAGGCGCACGACCGGGCCTGAGGCTCTTGAGTCCATCAACACCCTGTAAAGTAAACCAGTTTATCCATCTTCCGACGGATGAACGCGCAGCACAGAGCAATCTGGCGACCTCGGTGACGGTCATTCCCCGATGCAACATCAGCATGGCAATGAGTCGTCTGGCATAATTTTTATCGCGTGTTTGTTGGGCTTCTTTGCACATCAGTTGTCGTTCTTCATCAGGGATTGCTGCTATGATCGGCATCGCTCAGTCCGGTTGGTGATTTGTGATGTTTGGCGATTGATCAGATCGCACAATCCGGGCTGAGTTCCCCCCAAGTGATCTACTATTTGGCGAAGCTATTTAGCTGGTGTCAGGTGAATATTATCTCCATACACCCAGTATTTGTGATCCTGAAGGTCCTGGATCACAGTCAAGGGAGGAAGGAGCCGTACACCTCATCCATACAGGCGTGCTAGTCAATACAAGGTAGGAAATACAAAGGTTAGCCTAAATTGGCTTGTTAGCTGCGCAGCTAATGATACAATAACACCTAATATTAGCTAAAATTGCTTTTTTTGCTGCGCAGCTAATAATGAATTGGAGGCTAATGTTATGGGACATTACTCACATAGTTTAGGGTTTGAATTCGAAAGGCAGATGCTGGATGCACTGGTGGAGGCTCTTGCTGAAGCATTCGGCTCCGAAGCCTCTGTGCTCGATGCTTCACACGAGCTTCGTGGGGTTGGGGTTGAGCTTGATGGCATGATCGTGATCAAAGCTCCGGGTAAAACCCTGCAGGTATTCGTCGAAGTCAAAAGGGAGGTCTATCCAAGAGACTTGAGGAATGCTGTGTACCAGCTCCACAGGGGCATTGACGAAACTCGTCATCGTCACGAAGCTATTATTGGACTGCTCGCTGCAGGCGTATTGAGCCCCGGGGCTAAGCAGGAGCTTAGAGAACAGAATATCGCCTCATTCGAGCTGGGAGGCAGCCTTTACCTAAAGCATGACGGCTGGCTCATCAACATCGAAAAGCCTTCTCACCGTACCAAAAAGAACACTCAGGGCATTGATCTTTTCACTGAGGCTCGTGAAAGTGTAATACACGCGCTTTTGATGAATAGTCATGGGTGGTTAACTGGTACAGAGCTGGCCGAACAAGCCGAAACTTCTCCATACACCTGCTCTCTCGTGTTGCAGGAACTGACGTTGCGTGAGTGGGTGGAGTCTACTGGTGGAGGACCGAGCAAGCGCAGAATGCTCACTCGCCCTGGTAAGCTTTTGGACGCTTGGTCTGAGCAGTGGCAGGAGCGTAAAGAAAAGAAGTCAAAGTGGTACACCTTTGTCGAAAATCCCAAGGATATGCTGTCCCACCTAGCGGAACGTATAGATCGTCAGAAGGTGGATTATCCGTGGGCGTTCACAGGTGCTGCTGCGGCTAATGTTTACGCCCCATTGCTGACCAGTACTGAGGGGGCAGAAATCATTGTCCCCAAGGGCTACGCAGAGAGGATGGCTGATGTGTTAGGCCTGAAGCCAGTGAGCAAAGGGGCGAACGTTACTCTCATCGAACGCGAACCTGCGAGCTTGCTTTACCGAGATATGCACTCGGACCACCCTATCTTTTTCGCAAGTCCTTACATTCTTTACTTAGACTTATTGGATGGTCGAGGCCGCAACAAAGAACTGGCGGAACATATTAGAGAACGATTGGAGTCATTATGGCAACAGGACTGAAGCCTCGTACAGCGGCTGGATACGATCAAGATGTTACTTCGGCGTGTGAGAGGACATTGCTCACACTACTGAGCGCCTTTGGGAATCTTAAGGACACCCTGAGACTTGTCGGTGGCTTGGTTCCTCGTTATCTCACGCCAGCGACTCCGCCTGATGTTCCTATGCATGCAGGGACTTCTGACGTGGACATTGTGTTAAACCTGGAAGTACTGGCAGCTGGCAATGAATATGCTAGCCTTGCGCAGCAGTTAAAAGCACGGGGCTTCACCCGATGGTCCGAAGAGGGAAAGTCTGCATCTTGGCGCTGGCGCCGCAAGGTCAATGACCACATCGAGGTAGTCGTTGAGCTTCTCCGGGATGCCGGTGATGAGGAACCAGGCCGGACCATCAGTGTCGATGGGGAAAAAGTATCAGCACTCACAATCAAGCATGCTCGAATTGTTCACGATTGGTATCAGCAGAAGGAAATATCTGCCCAACTTCTGGATGGTGATGGCTTATCAGTAGATATCGTGCGATTTGCAGACGTGCCAGCATTTGTCGTTTTGAAAGCACTGGCTCTGGATCAACGTCAGGAGCGGAAGGATGCTGCTGACCTAATCCACGTGATCAGATACTCAGGCTCGGTACAGGAAGTCGCAGCTCTATTCGTTCAGCGTATTCGTTCAGGGCAGCACCCAGAAGCCTTGCAGGACGGGCTAGTGGCGCTCAGCAGGCGCTTTGGGGACGACGAGCATGGTGAAGGCTATGAGAAGGTGGGGCCTGTTGCCTACGCACGCTTCCACGGCAAAGACAACGAAGACGAAGATGAGCTTGTTGGTCGTCAGCGTTTTGCTGCAGGGTTAGTCCAGCACTTACTGGCCGAGATTGAGAAGCAACGGGCAATCTAACGAAAACAGAATTGCCCCATGCAAACTTGGTTTTTTGGCTGCTCCATCTACTCAATAGCAGCTGACAACAATGTAATGTTTAACAGGGAATGTTATGAGAAATTTTACAAAAAATATTACACTTTATGTGTTTTATTGGGTGTCGCGACACCCACATCCCTTTATATAGCCTTTTAGTATTACAAACAAATTCAGTAGTGATGCATCAGGTAAACCTAACCGTTCTGATTGGCATCATCAATGCCGGGGCCAACACGGGTTCCGGTATTATCCCCTTACAACGCCCTGCCCTTGCAGGGCGTTCGTTTATATCGTTATTCCCCCGCACACAGCGCATCGCCGATGGCGTAATAATGCCCACCCGCCACGTGATGCAGGCTACGCCACGCCGGGTCGGCCTTCTCAAAATGCCAGTGACCGTCACTAAAGACTCGTGAATCCGCCCAGGCAGCGATGACCTCCCCGATAAACAGATCGTAGGTTTGCTGGTTGTGAGCTTCAGGGATCAGCTTACACAGTAGCCAGGCCGCGCAACCGGCCACCAGCGGCACATCCGACTCACTGGTGCGAAACAGTTCCACCTGGCAGTGCGCCAGCTTGTCCGGGTTATCACGCAGGCTGATATTCCCGACCTGATTGGTTAATTGCAGTTGAGCTACGGTGGGTACCTGAACAGCGAAATAGCCGCTGTTTTCCAGCAGTTCACGTGTTTTGGTCGCCTTATCCAGCACTACGGTCAGTTTAGGTGGTACAAAATCCAGCCCACAGCACCAGGCCGCCGCCATCACATCCTCTACCCCGTTATGGCAGGCCGACACCAACACCGTCGGCCCGTGGTTAACCAGTCGATAGGCTTTTGCCAGCTCAACCGGTGAAATTTCGCTATTCATAGTGGCTCCTGCGTTATTCCGTTATACAGAGTGACCATCACTTTACACCAGATGCTCAGAGCCAATCACCTGCACACCGCCAACCGGATTCAACGCCGCCGCCAGCAACGCGTCCGCAATGTTTTCCGCAGGGTTAATACGCAAAGCCCGTGGTAGCACCGGATGCAATACACGCAATACCTGTTGTGCCGCCCATTCACCAGCACGCCGATCGTGTCGCTCGCCGCCAATCAATCCTGGGCGCACCAGCGTCAGCGAAGAAAACCCCACTCCAGCAAGATCGCGTTCCACGTCACCTTTCACCCGGTCGTAGAAAAACCGCGACGTAACGCTCGCCCCTCTGGCTGAATTCAGCACGTAGGTTGGCGTGCCATGGTGCTTAGCCAGACGTGCAACCGCCAGTGGGTAGTCATGATCGACCCGGTAGAACGCCGCCTGGCTCCCTGCCGTTTTAATGGTGGAGCCCAGCGTGCAGATCACGGCATCGGCCTGCCACCAGTCGGCATCTGGCGGCAAGTGTTCAAAACTCACCTGCGGTACCAGCAGTTTGTCGTGAGCGGGTAATTCACGCCGTACCGGTGCCGTCACCTGCGTAATACGCGACTCTGCCAGAGCCTTTAATAGCACCTGATGGCCGACCAACCCGGTTGCGCCGACAAGTAGTAGTTTCATTTCTATTTATCTCCGTATGGAATAGTGGCATGAAACAGCATCGCAACATGGCAGAACCCACCAAAGGGCATAACCCAGATTACACAAATAGATTTAAGCCCTACATAATACAGATGAACAGACCGCACGGTGTTTTGTACCGATCCGTTCAACCATCTGCTGGTTATCCCAAATGCTAATGACTATGGGTTGCAAACAATTTCCTTGCCTTCAACCTTCGTAAATTTGACTGTCTTATCATTGATGCGCCAGGCGTGTTCAACCGTCCTTGGCCATGGTTTTTCCTCCGAGGGGATAAACGTAACAAACGTATCGTGGGAATTCGAACCATCAACTACACACGAAACGATTTGTGCTTTAGGGTTTTCTTTCGGTGAAGGTGACGAGAGGACATCTTTGACGATTTCACGACGATCGAGTAAGAAATACTCCCGACCGCATATTTGCCATGACTCAAGTGACCAGGGATCACCATCACTTTCCATGCCGTAAGTCCCCAAATCTTTAAGATCAATACTCTTGTAACGCTCTTCGGTGGCCACAGTACTCTCATTTGGCATATGGCGCCCGATTAATGCCGAGGGAATATCACTCTTACAAGTTATACCATCGAATGACTTCGCCGCTCCAATAGCGTGTGAAGAAAGGAAAATAAGGGGTAAAAGTAGACTGATAGAACGCCCCAAGGTCATGTATAGCCTCCGAATAGCTAATAGAAAGATAATAAAATCATCAATAAGAAAGACGAGAAAAACCTCAAAAATAGGGTTTAAACTTCTGTCAATCGGCAGGATCAGGCCCAATAATCTTGTAACAATATCATAAGAATCAATCACAAAAAAGCGCCAAAATATGTTTAAAAAAAGCAGGTAAAAAACGTCACATAAAAAAGAAGCAATAGAAATGAATACATTGCTTCAAAAACCAGTAAAAACCATGGTTAATTCAGTCATAAATACGAATGATCTTTTCGGCATAAATTTTATCAGCAATACTTGCTGTACGACTTACAGCCACCTCATTTATAGCGAGTTCTACAGAGGATAATTAATAAAGGAACCCCCATGATCCACGCCTCTATCCATTACCTGACCCGGCAATTAAATCAATACCTGAAAAATACCCTGAACCTGCACGATGACGTTGTGGTTATAGCGAATCCGGCTGATGACGACGGTAAGATGTTTCCCCTCACGAAGAATAAGCTGGTGGTATTTTTATCGAACATTGAAAAAGAAACCGTGACGTATCGGAATAATGCCGCCAATCCTGGGAATCGTTTTGCTGTTAGTACACCGCCGTTATTTGTACGAATTTCGCTGGTGGTGGCGGCAAATTTTAGCGGTGCGCAATACGCGGAAGGATTACACATGATCGCCCATGCGATGGCGTTCTTTCATAAAAATGCCTTGCTTAACCGTTATAACGCCCCAGATATGGACGAGGCAATTGAGCAACTATTACTGGAAATGGATAGCCTGCCGCGCCATGAGCTCAGCACGATGTGGACGATGTTAGGCAGCCGTTATTTGCCGTCTGCGGTATACCGTGTGCGGGTGAAAATTGCCGATAGCCAGGCGATTCAGTCGCAGACCGAAAGTGTCAGACAATTGCCTGCCACCGTGACTAAGGGCACAACGCCATGAGCGATTACGACGTGTTATTTCAATTGCGTATCGAACATGAATTTTTTACCGGCTGCACCAGCCTGCCGTTTTATGGCGAATGGCTGCCATGTAGCCAACAGGCGGCGACAAGCATTGGGCTGTTGACCAAACCGCAGGCTGACGGGGTGCTGGTGTTGGCGGATAGAACCCATCCCGCCCTTCAGGCGGTGGAGAACGTAACGCTGCGGTGGTGGTTTGGCAGCCGGGAGCCGAATTTTTTCAGCTACACCGACACCAGTGCGACCGGCACCAGCGGGCTGTTGGAACCGAAGACGCCGTACTTTTGTTACACGCTGAGCGGCGCAGAACCCGGCGAGGTGCGTCTGGAAACGAGCAGCGACACGCCATCAGAGGCATCGAACAGTTTGCCCTCAGCCAAAGGGCGGCTCTGGCAGGTTGATATTGAGATCAATCCAACGGCAATAACGGCATTTCTCAACCGGCGAACAGCACCGGTCTTTATTATGCCGTTTCGCTGCCAACGGCGGCGCTGGAAATATCTGTTCACCGCGCCGTATGTTAATACGAATACACGTATTCGGGATAACCGTCAGAATAATCAGTTTGATTATCTGGGGGAGGAAATACTGGCTAATGACCAACGGGCACAGGCGTTTATTTCCCGTGAACCATTAAGAATACAAAAAAAGTCAGACTATTATTTTCAGCTTTATCAGGACAACACCGTATTCATTGAACGATTACCGGTCGCCATGCCGCAGCATCAATGTCGATTGCAGGTGGATAAATCATCCACCGTTGTCTCGGAAATCATTGTTAACTGACATAACAAGAAAGACAGGGCAATAAAAATAGCGCAATAAAAAATAGCGATACCGCCATACCGGCGCAGGTACCTTTTACTCTCGTCATCGAAAGGGCGCGGGGTGGTTATCTCTCTTAATCAGAAGGAATCACACTATGGGCGTGATGAAAACCCCAGGCGTTTATATTGTTGAAAAGAACGCCTTCCCCAATTCCGTAGTTGAAGTCGCCACTGCGGTACCGGCCTTTATTGGTTACACCGAAAAGGCGGAAAATGGCGGCGTATCACTGCGTAATAAAGCGTGGCGAATTACCTCGATGTCGGATTTTCGTCATTATTTTGGTGGCGCACCGCAGCATAAATTCGATATCGTCGAAAAAACCGATCAAGTACCGGGGGATGCCGCCTTCAGTCAGGCAGGTAAAGCCTATACCCTGACGCTGGCGAATACCCGCTACCTGCTGTACTACAGCATGCTGTTCTTTTTCCAGAATGGCGGCGGCCCCTGTTACATCATCTCGGTGGGGAGCTATCAAGACGCCATTGATGCTGATGCACTGAAAAACGGCATCACACCGCTGCTCAAAGAGCCGGAACCCACCATGGTGCTGACCCCGGAAGCGGTATGCCTGAAAGAAGACGACTGCATCAACGTGCAGCAGGCCGTGCTGGCCCACTGCGGCGGTACCATGAAAAACCGCATCGCCATTCTTGATGTCTGGGAAGGGTATAAAGACCGACAAGACCCGAGCGGCGACTGTATCGCCAACTTCCGTTCCAAACTGGGCATCAACTACCTGGATTACGCCACCGCGTACTACCCGTGGCTGAACACCTCAATCATTCAGGACAATGACATCAGCTTCGCCAACGTCAACAACCCGGACATTCTGATTACCGTGTTGAACGCGGAAATCGCCTCCGCTTTCAAAGAACTGGACGCACTGAACGCTGAGCAGCTAAACAGCGGCGGCAACAAGCTCAAAGCGGCCAAAAAGCAACAGATGCTGGACGAAGTCGCCAAGCTGACGGTGGAGCAGAGCGAAGCGGAAAAAACCTTGCTGCACAAAATTCTGTTCTCTATCAGCCCCATTTACAAAAGCGTGCTGGAAAACATCCGACGTCAGCAAAACCTGCTGCCACCCGCCGCGTCGATGGCGGGGATCTACACCATGGTGGATAACGCCCGTGGCGTGTGGAAAGCCCCGGCTAACGTCAGCCTGAACGCGGTGGTGTCACCCAGCGTGAATATCAGCGCCGACGAGCAGGAAGACCTGAACGTTACCACCCAGGGGAAATCGATCAACGCGCTGCGTACCTTCACCGGCGAAGGCACGCTGGTGTGGGGCGCGCGCACGCTGGATGGCAACAGCCTCGACTGGCGCTACGTCAACGTACGCCGGACCATGATCATGCTGGAGGAATCGATCAAACAGGCGGCCAAAGCCTACGTGTTCGAACCCAATACCGCCAATACCTGGGTGTCGATGGAGAGCATGATCGAAAACTTTCTGTTCGGCATCTGGAAGCGCGGCGGGCTGGCAGGGGCCTCACCGGAAGACGCCTACAGCGTGGATGTCGGCCTTGGCAAAACCATGACGCCGCAGGACATTTTGGAAGGGATCCTGCGTATCACCGTGCTGGTAGCCATCAGCCGTCCGGCTGAGTTTATCGAAATCACCTTCCAGCAGCAGATGCAGAAATCCTGACGCTGACGGTATGACGTTTTAGCGACCGTAGGTTTTTGACGACCATCGGTTTTTGACGAATGAGTTTTTTGACGACCACAGATTTTATCACCCTCTTCAAGGAGAACACCCATGGCAGATGACGGTTCCGCTCAGTCAAGCACCGTATGGCCGATGCCCAAATTTCACTTTGAAGTGAAATGGGACGGCGGCGCGGGCGCCAGCATGGTGGCGTCGTTTCAGGAAATTAGCGGCCTGGATATCGAAGCCCAGATTATTGAATACCGCGCGGGCAACAGCCCGGTATTTTCCACCATCAAAATGCCCGGAATTATCAAGTCCGGCAATGTGACGCTGAAAAAAGGCATTTTCGTCAAAGATAACAACTTCTACGACTGGTTCTCGAAAATCAAGATGAACACCATCGCCCGCACCGCCGTCACCATCAGCCTGCTCGATGAAAGCGGCAGCCCGGCTATGACGTGGAAGCTCAAAAACGCCTGGCCGACCAAAATCAGCGGGACGGATTTGAAATCAGACGGCAATGAAGTGGCGGTTGAAACCATCGAACTGGCGCACGAAGGGCTGGAAGTCGCGGTGTAATCGCCTATTCGCGGCGTGAGGGCCGGTTAATGCAGCAGGTTAGCGCTGCATTAACCCGGTCATCAGGCTCATCTGGCGTAGCCAATAACCAGCCCCGGTAATGCTGATGCAAAAACCATCGTCCAGCAGTGAATGGCCGCTACCCGCGTTTTATTTCAGCGTGAACATCGACAACAGCGGCGACGATCAAGCGTTTCAGGAAGTGTCCGGTATTGAGGCACGTATTGAAACCGAACCCTTCCGCGAGGGTGGCAATAACAACCTGTATCACCTGCCGGTGGCGGTGATACACGGGCCACTCACGCTGCGCCGGGGCCTCGGTTCGGCCAGTTCGCCGCTGGTGCGCTGGTGTAAGCGTTGCTTTGAAGGGCAATTGAATGGCCCGCTGGAAACCAAAGAGGTCAGCGTCAGCCTGCTGAACGAACAAGGCGACCCGTTACGGGTGTGGCTGTTTTATAACGCCTACCCCATCAGTTGGCGGGTTGACCGCTTCCACGCCACCCGCAATGAGGTGGCGATTGAAGAGATTGTGCTGTGTTTTAGTCGTTCGACACGTAAACAGTAACCGCAGAAGGACACACCATCATGGCAATAGAAGTGCGACAACTGACGATTTACTCACGGGTTATCCAGACGAATGACCCGGACGCCGCCCGGCAGGACACGGGCCGCCACGACAGCGACACAGACAACACGGCGGACAACAGTGGGCCAGATGCCGCACACAGCGCACCCGCAGGCTCGCAGGTACTGCATCACCTGAGCAGCAGGCCGCGGGAACGCTAACCGGAGGCGCTATCATGCAGAAGCTGACTATCCGCACCCTCGATAAAAAGCAGCAGTTTGACGTGATGCTCAACCCTGCCAGCCTCCGTCACGAGCACGGCATCAACTACACCAACCGGGCGGTGGCGGGCAACCGTACACTCGGCAGTCTGGCACCACGGCTCGATTTCGCCAGCTACCAGAGCGAGAGCCTCAGTTTCGAGTTGATGATTGACGGCACCGGCGTGGTCGAGCAGCCGCAAAAACCCGATGTCGCCAGTCAGGTCACTCAGTTGAAAAACGTAGTGTACCGCTATGTCGGCGAGAAGCACGAACCCAGCGTGGTGGTACTGACCTGGGGCACCCTATCGTTCAAAGGACGCCTGACCCGTCTTGATATTCGCTACTCGTTATTCGACGCCGCCGGTGCGCCACTGCGCGCCACCCTCGGGTTGCGCTTCGACAACTATCTGGACAGCAGTGAGCAGGCGTTGCGGGCCAATCGCTCCTCGCCGGACCTCACCCACAGCGTGGTGGTGAAACAAGGCGATACCTTGCCGCAACTGTGTCATGCGATTTATCAGGACAGTGCCTATTACGTGGCGGTCGCCCGTTACAACAACCTGAATAACGTGATGCACATCGCACCGGGCACACGCCTGTATTTTCCCCCACTGGCCTGACGGAATCACGATATGGCGGACTCCCCGGCAACACACCATGACGGCGTGGTGACCTACACCATCAAGAGCAACGGCACCGAGATCGGTAACGCTATCCAGGTGTTATCCCTCCATGTCTGTAAACGGGTGAACCATATCGCCCGCGCAGAACTGGTGATTGAGGATGGCGACATGCCGCAAAATCGCTTTCCGCTCAGTAGCGGCTCGCTGTTCAAACCGGGTAACACGCTGACTATCGCCGCCGGTTACGCCAGCCAGGAACAGGTGTTGTTCGAGGGCATGATCATTCGCCACGGCATCCGCCTCGGTGGGGCGGGTCATTCACGGCTGATCATCGAATGCCGGGACAGCGCTATCGGCATGACGGTCGCGCGCCGCAACAACAACTACCTCAAGAAGAAAGACAGCGACATCTTACGCCAGTTGATTGGCGGCTGCGCCGGGCTTACCGCCCGTGTCGACACCACAACCACCCAGCACGACGAGCTGGTGCAGTTCAACTGCACCGACTGGGATTTTTTGCTGACCCGAGCGGAAGCCAACGGGCTGGTGGTCTGCAACGACGATAATACGGTAGCGGTCACCGCGCCCTGTCTGAGCGCGTCGCCGGTGTTGACCCTCACCTACGGCGACGACCTGATGTCACTGACCGCCGATATCGACGCCCGTTATCAGTTCAGCTCGGTCACCGGCGTTGGCTGGGATATCAAAAACCAGCAGCCGATACAGGAAAACGCCGCCGCGCAGTCCGTCAGCCAGCAAGGCAACCTCAGTGCCGATGAGTTGGCCCGCGTACTGGGGCTGACCGCGTTCCGGCTGCAAAGCGCCACGCCACTGCCAGCCAGCGCCCTGCGGGACTGGGCGAGCGGCCAGCAGGTAAAATCCGCCCTCTCCCGCCTGCGCGGCACGCTGACCTGTCAGGGCAGCGCCCGTGCACGCATCAACACGCTGATTGAACTGGCTGGCGTCGGCACGCGTTTTAACGGCCACCTCTATGTCAGCGGCGTTCGCCACCATATTCAGGATGGGCAGTGGCTGACCCACATCGATTTCGGTATGCCGCCGGTCTGGTCGGCCGAGCACCGGGATCTCACGCCGCCGCCTGCCGCCGGTCTGCTGCCGGGCGTGGATGGCTTGCAAATAGGCATCGTCAAAAAGCTCGATGGCGACCCACAACAGCAACACCGCGTTCAGGTATCGCTACCGGTGACGCAGGCGGAAAACGATGGCTTGTGGGCGCGGCTGGCCAGTTATTACGCCTCATCCGGCATCGGGGCGCAGTTTATGCCGGAGGTGGGCGACGAGGTGATACTGGGTTACTTCAACAATAACCCGTCCGACCCGGTGATCCTCGGCAGCCTGTACAGCAGCAAGAACCCACCGCCGGTCATACCGGAAGCCAAAAACACCCTCAAAACGCTGATGACCCGCAGCCAGTTAACGTTGCAGTTCAACGAAGAGGACAAGTCCATCACCCTGACGACCCCCGGCGGCAATCAGGTGATGTTGAGCGACAAAGACAAAACGGTGACGTTACAAGATCAGAACGGCAACAGCGTCACGCTGGATGCGTCTGGTATCACGCTCGACAGCCCGAAGAACATCACCCTCAGTGCCAAAGGGAAAATCGAACTCAGCGCCGGGCGCACCGTGGATATCAGCGCCAAAGCCGACGTCACCGCCGAGGGGATGAACGTCAACCTGTCGGCCAAAACCGGCCTGACCGCCAAAGGCAACGCCACCGCCGAACTGTCGGCCTCCGGCCAAACCACCGTGAAAGGCGGCATCGTGATGATCAACTAGGGTTGACTGATTGAGGGCGGTAGAGCGGAAGCGCACACCTCAGCACAGTTTTAACGCCAGACTGGTACAGCACACAACGAGACAACGTTGTTAGTTATCTACAAAAAATCAGGAGAAACACCTTATGCCACCTGCTGCTCGCCTGACTGACTTACACGCTTGCCCGATGGTGACGCCGGGGTTGCCGCCGATTCCTCATGTCGGCGGGCCGGTTATCGGCCCCGGCGTGCCGACGGTGCTGATTGGCAAACTGCCAGCGGCGGTGCTGGGGGATAACTGCGTCTGTGTTGGGCCACCGGATGCCATCGTAAAAGGCTCCGCCACGGTGCTGATCGGCGGGAAACCGGCGGCCCGTATTGGTGATACCACCGCCCATGGCGGCACTATCGCGCTGGGCGATTTTACTGTGTTGATAGGAGGATAACCGTGAATAACGACAACGCGTTTCTCGGTACCGGCTGGGGGTTTCCGCCGCAGTTCGATACCGCGACCCACAGTATCGGCATGGCCAGTGGCGATGAGGATATCCGGCAAAGCCTGGCGCTATTGCTCTCCACCCGCCCCGGCGAGCGCATTATGGCCCCCAGGTACGGTTGCGATATTCAGGGCATGGTGTTTGAAGACCTCACGCTCTCCACCCTGACCGACATGAAAACCCGTATTGAGCAGGCCATCTTGTTTTTTGAGCCACGGATTCAACTACAGGCGATCACTATCGACAGTAGCCATGCCCCCGACGGCACCTTGCTGATTAACCTCGACTACACGCTGATTGCCACCAATACCCGCAGCAACATGGTGTATCCGTTCTATTTACGGGAAGGCACGTTGACCGCAACGCCATAACTGGCCCCGACTGCCGCGCACTTCTTCCTCTGACGGACACCCATTAACCAAGGTCGCTGAATCATGACTACACACTGGAGCCCCCCATTGCCGCCCGCTGGCACCTCACAACACCAGCGCCTGCCGCCAGCACTGGAGGACGGCGCGTTTCTGGCAGACGAGATGTCGTTTGAAACCCTGCTGGTACTGGCCAGTGACATCGCCGCCCAGCTGTCGTTCGATGCCGGTGAAGTCTCGCCGCCGGGTAACTGGCAGGCGCTGTTTGCCAAAAGCGAAGTCACCGGTATGGCTATCATGCTGTCGTTCGACACCACGCTGGAGCAGAACCGTTTTCGTCAGGCGCAGTCACGCGGTCTGGATCAAACGCTGGCGTATTTGATCGCCCTCTACGGCAATCTGGATCGCTGGTACCGGGCTTTTATTCCCGTCCAGACCCTCAGTGCCGATCACATCAAGCTGACCATCCAGACGGTGCTGAAAACACAGTTGGTGCGCCCCTTTCAGTACGTGGTGATCCTGGCGCAGGCGTTGGAGGACTATCGCCAGTCGCTGCTGGCGGACGATAACCTGACCGCCCTCGACCCGTTGTGGGGGATTGGCTACGACAACGGCCGGTTTGTCGCCAGTGAGCAGCACCCGTTGCTCCAACAGCAATTACCGGGCATGGCGATCCTGGAAGAGCAGTTGCAGTTGTGTTTTTCCGCCGCCATCAATGCTGTCAGCCAGTTGCAGGCCGAGTGCCGCCGCCATCTGCAACAGGCGTTGTCTCATGCCGATCACGCCCCGGAAGTCGCCCTGTATCTGACGTTTCTGCGCTTATTCGCCAGAGCGCAGGCCCGGCTTAACCGGTTCACCGCCCGACACCTCGATTTTTACTACCGGCAGGTGCTGCGCCAGCAGCCACAACCGCTCAACGCTGACGCCGTCTTTTTAAAACTGACGCTGGAACATCCCACGACGCCTGTCGTATCACTGGCGCGCGGTACCGCCTTTAGCCACGGGCAGGATGACCGACTGCGCGACCTGCTCTACCACAGCGAACACCCGGTGTTGGTGACCGACGCTGAAGTCAAACAGGTTCACTCGCTGCTGCTCAGGCGCGACCCGTTGATGTCACCAGAACGGGAGTTGGATTTCGTCACCGCTATCCACAGCGACAGCCTGTGGCCGTGGCACGATGACCAGCCGCGCTCCCGCACCCTGCTGACGCTATTTGGCGAAACACCGGCGTTACAACGCCACCCGTCGCCCTGTGAACCGGGCATCGCCATTATCGACCCGGTGCTCTACCTGCCTGAAGGGCGGCGTCGGGTCAGCCTCACCATTAATCTCCACGAAGCGCAACATTCGCTACTGGCGCAACAACTTTACCTGCTGCGCGATACCCCTTATCCGGCCTTGTTGCGAAATCGGCTGACCACGCTATTGCTCACGCTGGCACGCGCGATGACACCGCTGCTGCCTGACGACAGCGCCCCCGCCACTATCCACTCGCTGGTGGAGGCGTTATCTTCCCGCCAGCTACAGGCACTGCAACACGGCAGCGACGACCACATCATCAGCCGTCTGTACCAATACCTGTTACTGGGCGTATTGCGCCAGACCGACGACCCGGCCTGCTATCGTCGTGCGCTGGGGCATCTGTTCAGCCGCCAGTGCCTGAGCCTGACCGACTGGCTGAATGACGACGACCGGCAATGGATTGTGGCCCGCAGTCACCAGTTGCTGCCCGCAGACAGCCAGTTGTCGCTGGCAGAGTTACTCAACGGCAACCGGCAAGCCACCTTTTACCGCCTGTGCAGCGAATTATTCACGCTACGCATCAGCACCGACAGTGGCTGGCAACCTATCGCCACGTACCGTATCCATCCACTGCGTGCTGGCGATGATGGCCCCTACGGTTTTCGGCTGACCTTTACCCTGCCGCCGGGGTTTGGGGCTGTCATACCCTGTGACCCGGCGATCCACGGTGAGAGGTGGTGTTACCACGCCCCGGCGTTGCAGGTGACTATGAAGCCGGAAACCCCCTTTTTCCCCTATTCGGTGTTTCGCCACTTCGTGCTCGGCCCGTTAATCATCAATACAGAGGTCTCCGGCGTTCAGGCAATTCATGTCTACACGCCAGAAGGCCAGGCCGACGCCAGCAAGGTGTTTTACCCCTTTGGCGCACAACCCGTCAGCCAGTCCTCACTGACGATCGCCTGCTATGAACTCGCCCAAAAGCAGGTACAGGACATCACGCTGAGCATCGACTGGGCCAACCTGCCGGGCGGCAGCGACGGCTTTCGCCAGCACTATCAGGCTTATCCCGGTGATTACGCCACCACGCGTTTTAACGCGCAGTTATCCGTACTGCGTGAAGGTGAATGGAAAGTCGTCAGTCACGATATCGCACTGTTTGACGGCGAAGCAGGCAGCGATCGGTTACGCCCTGACAGGCAGATTCATGCCTCGCTGAAGCAGGCGTTTCAACCGAGCCGCCACGCCGTCGACGCCGATACCTTTCGCTTCGACAGTACCAGCCGCAACGGTCTGATTCGCCTGTCGTTGTGCGAACCGGAGCACGCGTTTGGTCACCAGCAGTACGCGTCACTGCTGAGCCAGACGCTGATACACAATGCCAAACACCGCACGCCACTACCGCTGCCCAACCCGCCGTATACCCCGGCGATAAACCGACTGACGCTCGGCTACCGGGCCTGCTCCCGGCTCACCCCCGGCTTACCCAGCCACACAGGGCACACCGGCCACACACCGCTGCCGGACAGCCATCTGCTGCATTTACATCCTTTCGGCTATGAAGTGCTGTTCGGCTATGAAGTATTGTCCGACGATAAAGCGCTGTCCCCGATGCGTACCACCGACGAGGCTACCCGTAGCGTGACCTTTTTCCCCCGCTACGAGGATGACGGTAACCTGTTCATCGGCTTACAGGCCTCATCACCGGGTGGCATGTTGAACCTGTTTTTCCATCTCGACGATCAGGCCACCCCCACCGCCATTCGCCATCGACAGGCGTTTCAGTGGCGCTATCTGGTGGATAACGACTGGCGCATTCTGCCGCCGCATCAGGTCATCGCCGATACCACCTGCGGCTTTATCACCTCCGGCATCATCACGCTGGAGATCCCAACAGAGATTAACGATCGACACACCGTTATGCCAGATAGGCTCTACTGGTTGCAGGTCAGCACCCGGCAGGGCATCGGCGAGTACGCCAACTGCCTGCATGTCGCCACCCACGTGGTGCAGGCACGTCGGCAATGGACGCCGGGGCAGGAAAACGATAACCCGCCCGTGCCACCCGCCACCGCCTCAGGCTGGCAGGTGCTGTCGCCACCGCCGGGGCTTGGCGGCGTCAGCCTGATGCTGCCAGTGCAGGGTGAAGCGCCGCATGAGTCCCTGCGCCAGTTCCACCAGCGCGTCAGCGAACAGTTGCGTCACAAAGGACGGGCATTGACCGGCTGGGATTATGAACGGCTGGTGCTGCAACAGTTTGCGGATATCGAGCAGGTGCGCTGTTTTCCACATACCCGCTTCGGCGTGCCGGGCCATCATCCGGGGCATGTCCTGCTTTTGGTGCGCCAACGTCATCCAGCCTGTCAGCATCACCCCTGCGACGCGCGGCACACCAGCGCCGCGCTGCTACACCGGATACAAACCTGGTTACAAACCGTCGCACCGCCGGGGGCCAACATCGCGGTGCGTTCACCGGTGTACGACCGGGTTCAGGTACGCTGTAGCGTCGCGTTTCAGCCGGGACAGCACCCGGGGCAGGCATTGCGGACGTTGAACCGGGATATCTGCACCTACCTCTGCCCGTGGCGCGAAGACAGCGTCAGTCAGGGCTTTGGTTCCCACGTGGCGCTGCATCAAATCGAGTCATTCATCGCCCACCTCGACTACGTGCGTTTCGTGACCGCGTTTTCACTGGTCATCCTGCGTCAGGACACTGCGGATGAGTGCGACGACCCGACCACGGGCTGGCGGTTATCTGACAGTGCTGCGCCGTCGCACGATAACACCCTCGTTCCCGCCGCAAACACCCCGAATCTGACCGGGCTAAGTCCGCGCTATCCCTGGAATATTATCCTGCCGGTTGAACAACACGCGTTGCGGCTCAGTACCGATCTGCGCCCGCTGGCGCCGGAAAAAATCGGTATTGGCGATCTGGTCATCGGCGACAGTTTTCTCACCGTCCGCTAACCCGTGATGGCGGCCCGCCCGACGCCGCCAGACGGGAGACAGCGACAAAAGGAGTAGGTCAGTGGCAAAACGAAATCGCGGCACGTTGAAAAACTATTTCCGTCAGGGCGCTATGCCGTCCGCCGAGCACTTTTCCGATCTGATCGACTCGTCAGTCAACAAAATCGAGGAAGGGTTCGATAAAACACCGGAACACGGGCTGAAGGTCGCCGCACTGGATGCCCACGCCAGACTGATGACGTTTTACCGCGACAGTGACCCCAGCCGTGAGTTGTGGTCGGTCGGCCTGCAACCGGACAGCGACCGCTTACAGATAGACCGCCACCTCAGCGACGGGCAGGAGGTGATGGACGACGAGGCCCCCTTGCTGACGCTCACCCCGGAAGGGCGAATGGGCGTGAATACCAGCGCGCCGCGCCATGCGCTTGACGTCAACGGGGTGATCGGCGCGCCAGGTCGCGCTGGGGCTCAATGGGCAGAGACACTACCGGCTGATGGTCAGTGGCACGATATCACCCCCAAACTGGAAGGGTGCCAGGCGTTTGAAGTGGTAGCCGGTGTGGGTATCCGCCATTCAGGGCGCTACGCGTTGCTCCACGCTATCGCCCTGAATACCTGCGCGCCCAGCGGTTTTCTGTTCAACTTTTTCGGCCACAAAAACCGCATCAACGCGCGCCATGCTTATTACCATTCACGGGCTGACAAGCTGACATTGCGCTGGCTGCGCGACGATACGCCGACGCACGGTCATGACGGTATCCGCCCCTACCGGTTGCAGATTCGCACCCACACCAGTTACGGCGACGGCATCGTCATTCGCTACCACCTCACCCAGCTGTGGCATGACGCCTACATGCACGACTGCCTGTTACCGGCGCAGGAGGAGTGAGCATGGCGCCGTCGTCGTTTATCCCAAGGCAAACGGATGACCCGGACAACGTTGCCAGCCTGCTGCGCGACGGGCTGAAACTTGTGCAGACACTCAGCGGCAACCGCTGGACCGACTACAACCTGCACGACCCCGGCGTCACGCTGTTGGAACTGCTGTGTTTCGCGCTGACGGACCTTATCTATCGCACCGATTTCGACGTTGCCGATTATCTGACAACGCCTGACGGCCAGCTGGATTACGCCGCACAGGGGCTGATGCTGCCGGAACAGATTTTCCCGGCACGCCCCTGCACCCGAGAAGATTACCAGCGTGCGATACAAGACAACGTCGATGACGTCGAGCGCGTCTGGGTGACACTGGACGCCCAATGCCCGCAGTACTATCACATCGACCTGCTGCTCACCGAGTCGGCTCGTCAGCGTTGTGAACACCACCCGGCGCTGCGCGATACCCTCATCACGGCGGTCACCGAGGTTTACCACCGCAACCGCAACCTGTGTGAAGACCTCGCCGGGATACGCATCATCGACAGCCGCGGGCTGCGGCTGTACGCCGATATTGAGCTGCAACGCCACGATAACGCCGACGCGCTGGCAGCGGACATTTACTTTCAGGCCGAACAGTGGCTGCGCGGCGACGACACCCGCGCCGACGAGATACCAGATAATGACCCCATAGCCCCGACCCGCGCCCTCTCATCGCTCTATACCCGGCTCATCAGCATCGATGGGATTAGCCATATCCAACAATTGCGCCTGATCCCGCAGCCTGAACGGGAGGGTGCCTCCGATGCTCGCGCTGATCACCTCCGATCTGATCACGAACACTTCAGCCCCGGCGACTGGGTCCTGCTGCCGAAAAAGCACGATGACATTCACCTCCGGTTTACCCATCAGGGCTACCCTGTGCCGATTGACTTCAGCGCCATGAGTATCCGGCTGGTGCGACGGCAGGCACAAGCTGGCTCGCTGGGCGAGCAAATCCGCCGCCAGACCGACACCCTGACCCCGGTGCCACACGGCACCTGGCGCGCGCTGTCGGAGTATCATTCTCTCCAGTCGCTGTTCCCCCGCGTCTACCAGCTGGACGCACCGCGTTTTCCGGCCGCAATGCGCCCGCAGGAACACCGGCAGGTACAGCAATTTCGCGGCTATCTGCTGCTGTTTGAACAACTGATGGCGAACTTCTGCGCCAATCTGGCTAACCTGCGCGACCTGTTTTCCCCGTCTATCGACACTGGGCGCAGTTATGCCTTTGGCTTGCTCAATGACAGCCAGTTTCGTGGGGTGGATGACCTCTATCCTGACGACGCCGCGACCCGCTTTCAGCACCTGCTGGCCGGTATCGACCACTACCCGGAACGCAAAGGTCGGTTATTCGACTATCTGTTGGCGTTATACGGCGAAACGCTGGATACCCGTTTATGGCGTCAGCCGGGCGAAGCGCTGGATGACAGCGCGCAACGCCCCTTGTCACTGGAATATCCACGCCGGTTTATTCAGGCCATCGACCGCCTGACGCGCGATCGGGGTGCGGGTTTCAACCTGTGCCAGCCGATGACCCACCGGGAAAACCGGGGAGGATTCGCGCACCGTGTGGCGCTACTGCTCGGCATGGACGACGCCGACGACTGGCCCTATAGCCAGACACTGGTCCGGCAGGGATGGCGGTTCATCACCAACGATGCCCTGCTGCACTGCGCGCAGGAGCAGTCCCGCCTGCAATGGTTGGATCAACGCTCGCTCGACAGTTTGCTTGATGTACCGCTACGGGAAGCGCCGGAGCCGGGGAGCGCGGAAGAAGCCGCGACGGTGCGCGACATACAGACACTCTGCGACCATCCCTTGCCAGTCACGCTGTTGCAGCACGGTGTCACGCTGGCGCATTACCGTATTTTACCGCCACGCACCGGTAGCCGTTATCAGGCGCTGTTCCGGTTATCGCCAGCAACCACGCCGCCACACAGCGCACTGTGGCTCTATCTGGGTGACAGCAGCCGACCGGCGCAACTGGTGCACCTCGTAAATCAACTGCGCCGTCGGTTGATTCGGCTCAACCAGCAGTGCGAAGGGGTGTATGTGGTAGAGCACCTGCTGCTGCAACCGGCACCGCCGCACTGCTGTGCAGATGACCGCCCCAACCCGTTTCGCGGCCAGCTCAGCCTGATCCTGCCCGGCTACACCGCCCGGGGCGGCAACCCGCTGTTTCGAGGGCAAGCCGAAGCGTTAATAGCCCGCCAGTGCCCGGCGCACCTGCTGCCACGCTGCCACTGGCTCGATCTCGATGCCATGCACAGCTTCGAAACCGCCTGGCTCACCTGGCTTGATGCACGACGCCACGCCCCCGGTCAGCCCTTATGCGACGAGGCCAGCGCCCGACTGACGGCGCTGTTGCACGACTGGCACACCCCATCGCCGTTTTCTCAACCAGAAGGACAGGACGCATGACGCAGCCACACCGGATCCACACCGCCAGCCTGACGCTCGACTTTTGCCATCCGTCCGAGGCGGAGCGGTTTGAGCGCGAGGCCCCACATCTGGTGCAGCACCAGTTGTTGCCATTGATTGACAAGCTGTTTGATCAGTACTCGCCGCCGCACCAACTATGGGTCATCGACCACCTGAACTGTGATTTGGGCGCACTGCCGGCATCGGATCTGGCCTCTGCATTGCTGGCCGCACTACAACAACAGCTCACACAACAGCTCACACAAGCGCTGCGCGTGCAGCGACGGAACGTGAACACACTTCATGCCGGACACGAGGCGGGAGCTTCGGCCAGACAAGCCGTACCACAAGAAGTACAACAAGAATTACTGGATGGCCCGGCGGCCCAATGGCGTCAGTTGGCGTTTTACCTGCAACACGGCGTGATGCCCTGGCATTACCCCAGTCGACAAGGCGGGTGGCGGGTGGATAACCACCGCCGTCACTGGCTGGCTGAGGCGGTGCGTCTGCACACTAAACAGCTCAACCAGTTACTGAACGCCAGCCCCCACGCGGCAAGCCTGCTCGCCCGGCTGGTTTCGCAACTGCCGCTGAGCGCGCTCAATGGCTGGCTGGAACAGCTCTCCCCGGCCCATCAAGACATGGCGCTGCGCTGTCTGGCAGAACGGCCGCAGCAGCGGGACATGCCCGCCGCGTTGCGGGGGCGGCTGCATCGCCACTGGCACCAACGCATCCATCAGGCGTTGCAGCAGCACCGTCTGCGCCAGGAATTACTCCCCGTCTGGTCAACACTACTCAGCGAGCAGCGCCCCCGCTTTTTGCTGGCGCTGTATGCCTGCGGGCAACACGCTGATGTGGTGCGCGCGATGGCACAGGCGTTGGATGACACCACCTTCAACGACCTGCTAATCCTGCTGGCACCGCAGGCACAGCCGTTCATCCAGCAGGTACTGAACCACCCGATGTGGCTCCGCCAGCCTGACGACGTCATCCCCCCGGCGGAACCACCCTACCTGTTGCGGGAATTCACCCTGCATTACCTGCTGGTACAGCGCGGCGGTCAGTTCAATAAACAGCGCTACATGGCCGGGTTGATTGGCCGTCTGGCGGCGCATCACAATAGAGAGCGCACCGAGGTACTGCAATCACTGTACCTGTATCTGGCGGCCTGGCCGGGCGACCGAGCACTGAAGCAGCCGCTGTTGTCGTTACTGACCACTCTCTGGGAAGAAATGGCCGCGCCTGCCCGGTCACTGCCACTGTTGTCCGTCCCCCTGTCAGGCGTTCAGCCGGTACAGTACCGTGCGGCAACCCACGAACGCGGCACACAAAGGCAAACCACCGCAGAGGCCTTCACCCCCGAATGGCGACAGCACTGGCTGGATGCCCTGCAACAGGCCGATGAAGCGGCGTTCCATCGGCTATGGCGCCACAGCGCGCCGACTGTGCTGCTGATGTTACGCCCACTGTTGATCCACTGCGGTCAGCAAAGTCAGGTGCGCCAGCGCTGGGCGGTGCGTTTTTCCGCTGCCGCGCGCTATCGCCTGCTAACGTTGCTGGAACCGGCTGAGGCCCCGTTTATTCGTGACCTGATGGCTGAGGTCAGCGCCAGCCAGTCGGCGATCAACGCCCACGCCGCCCACGCGCCGGGCGAACCACTGCTGACACACAGCCTGTGGAGCCTCACCTTCAGCTATCTGCTGGTCGAGCGCGGCAGCGAGTTCAACCGCCACAGCTATCTGGAAGCGTTGCTGCGGCAACTGGCGGCACACCATAACCTGTCACGCCAGACGCTGGTTGAGGCATTGTTGCAACACCTGCGCCATACCACCGCAGACAGCGAGGTACGCCGGTCGCTGCTGGCTCTGCTCAGCCGCTGGCAAGACAGTGAGCCGGGCGCACCATCACTGCCGCCGTCACTATCGCCGTCACCGTCACCGTCACCATCAAAACAGCCTCAGCCATCCGCCGGGCAGACATTCCCGATCGAGGCTGATTTTCCGCCCCCGGCCGACCCGCTGCTCGATGCTGCCTGTTACCAATATCTGCACGATGTGTTGATCGACGGCTCACCGGCACGTCGTTTTACACCGACGCAAGCGGTACCGGATACCCGTTATGCGGCCTCGTCCCCTGCCGGTGCCGACCTGCTGTACTGCCTGCAACAGTTACAGCGCCACCACCCGTTATTGATCCAACGCTGGCTGGCGGTTTCCACACACCATCCCGCCAGTTGGTTACGGCTGTGCGCCGCCCTGCGCCCGTCACACGCGGCCCGGTTACTGGCGCTGTTGATCATGCTGCGCCAGCCATCTGCCAATCTGCGCCACCTGTCGGCGACACTCGACACCGCCACCCGTCGCCTGAGCCTTGCCCAGCGGCAGGCCTTCTACGGGCAGATGATCGAGACGCTGGCAGCCAACCGCACACCGGATTGGCTGGCAATCCGTGATGCAGTAAGCCAGGCTGACCCAGCCACCAGCGAGACCACACCCCGGCAACCGGCTCCCCCCACCGTCGCCCAGACGCCACGTACTATCGATGAAGCCAGCGCACTGGCGTTATTACAGCGGATAGCGGATCACGGCCCGGCCGCCGTCACCGAAAGCGACCTGAGCGCGCTCCCGGCAGCACTGGCACGCCTGCTGCCTGCACAGCCCGAGGCCATCCGCCGTTTACTGCTACCGGCGCTGCGCTCATCGACTCTTGGCGAACAACTGGCTGACAGACTCCCCGACACGCTGCACACCGCGTTACTGCTGCTGTTGCGCCGTCACGATTTCCTGGCGCTGTACCCATACGGCCGGTTGGTTACCAACCTCTGCTATCGCCATCCGGCGAACTATGATCCAGCGAACGACAGGGCATCGTCGGTACTGGAAAAACTGTTCAGGCGGGCGCTGTACCACGCGTTGTTCGCCACCGACTCACCGATGGCTATCGCCGCGTTTATCCGCTATTTTCTTGACCAACTGGCGGCTGACTGGCAAACACGCAGCCATCAGGCGTCACCGGCGGCGTTCTACCGTTTTCTACTGGAACAGGCACAGGCCGAGTGCTTACCGGCAACCCGCCTACTGGTCGAGCGTTTGCAACAGCTCATCACCACCGCCGGTCTGCATCAGGACACCCCACCCGCTGCACCTGCCGATATCACCGATGACAGCGATACCGGGCAACCCGCGGAACACCACAGCGCAGAGGAGCCTTGCTCTGCCCCCTCCGATGCAGAGGATACACCGCTGCCTGCACTGGTAGCGCCCGCACGCACGCCGGTTATCAGCGACTGGCAGGGTGATGACGCCCTGCGCACCGACGAACCGCTGTCTGTCGCCAACGCCGGGCTGGTGCTGGCCTCACCCTGGTTGCCTCGTCTGCTGGCACGGCTGGGGTGGGTGCAAGACGGGGAATTTACCGCACTGGATGCCCGCTATCAGGCCATTTACTGCCTGCAATATCTGGTCAACCCGCAGCCCGACTATGCCGAATACCAGTTAGCGCTGAACAAGTTACTGTGCGGTGTGCCGCTCAACGCGCCACTACCACGGGCGATGACACCGGACACCGCCATCTGCGACACGCTGGACACGCTACTGGCCGCCATCCTGCAACACTGGAACGCGTTAGGTCACACCTCGGTAGAGGGCCTGCGTCAGACCTTTTTGCAACGCGAAGGCACCCTGTGGCGACAGGCAGATAGCTGGAAACTGGAAGTGGACCCCGGCCCGTTCGACATGCTTATCGACCGACTGCCGTGGGGATATTCGACCATCAAATATCCCTGGATGGACCGGCCGCTGCACGTGGTCTGGCGTTGAGCCGCCCCGTCCTGTCGGCACCTGCCATCGACACCTGTTAAGGGAGTAAACCACCGTCATGAGGATTCACCGTTTTATCGTGCATCGTGCCATACCCGTACCACAGCGCGTCTTGCTGGGGTTAGTGGCCTGCCTGTGTGTACTGGCATTACCGCTCACGCCGATGGCCTCTGCCGCACAGCCGGAGGCGGTGTCGTCTCTGCCAGCAGACACGCCCACTGCCACGCCCACCTATGCCCAATGCCTTCAGGTGCTGGAACGGATGGACAGCCGACGGTTTACCCACATCACGCAGGATAAACTGGCGATTATCTACCACGATAATGACGACTATCAGCGCGATTATCATCAGCCGGGGGACTACCTTGCCGATGGGGTGTTCGGCCCCAAAACCCGCAAATGGCTGGCGACGTTTTGTGGCGAATTCGACATCACGCCTGCGCCGAATCGCAACACCTTCGTCGAGGCGTTGCTGGTGTCGCTGGCTAAAGTGTCCGAGTTGGATCAACTGTTTCCTTACTGGCGCAGCCGGATGAGCGCGCCGGAGCTGTTGCAGTGGCCGACGCAGAAAACCATCGAGTTTCTTAGCGCGCAGGTGGAGGCAATGAGCACACCGTCTACGGAGGTCGCACCCGTGGAGTACTACGCGCTGACAGAAGACGACCTGCGTAAACTGGCAGAACGCAACGCCATTCAGAGTCAACTGGACGCACTGACAGGCCACCAGTTCACCAGCCCGGTAGAATTAAACAACGCGGTACGCCCGTTAATCCGTCAATTACACGGTAATGAAGAGCAGATTTTGCGGCAAATTGTCGACGCCGTACCGGTCAACGCTGGCAGCGCTCAGACGCCCCCTGTTGCCACCTCCCCCGAAGGTACGCCACCTGGCGCGCAGGCCAGCGACGACAGCGCGGATACCCCGCCAGCTCTCCCGTCAGATACGCCACAACCCAGCGATGCCAATACGGTGATGGCTTACTCGCTCAACCAGAATGCACTGGAGCTGGCTTATCTCGATCTCAACCTGGTATCGGTCGATAAGGATGCCCTGACGCAACTGGCAACACTGAAAAACATACCGTTTGCCGACCGTTACCAACTGACGGTCGCGATGAAGCTGGCCGGGCTTGGCCGCCTCACTCGCCAGAGCTGGCAGCACATTATTGAGATAGCCCGCAAAGACGGCGCGCCGTCAGCCACCCTGCCGCCGATGGTGTGGCGGGCATCGGCGGATTGCGGATGTGAAGACAGCGCCCCGAACATTAACGGCGATGACGCCACGTTCTACGGCTTTTATCCTTACTGGCAACCGCTGGCGGAAGGGCAAAGCCTGAATTTCCGCCAGTTGGACCGCATCGGGTATTTCTCTGCCGCCCTCCTGCCGGGGGGACGCGAACCACAACTGGTGTTGCCACCCAACTGGCGGAAAAACAAACCGTATTCCAACTTTATCCGACTGGCGCATCGTTATCGCACAAATGTCGACCTGGTGGTCTCCACGCCACGAAAACTGCCATCGGCAACGCTGGTCAGCCTGTTCACCCCCTCGGTGATTGCCCGCCTGAGCGCCAGTGTGCAAACGCCACTGGAGGACTGGATTAATGGAGCGAAACCCTGGCTGACACTGGGTCTGGGTACCATCGACACCATGGCGGATGGCGTCACGCTGGACATCGACCTGACGCGGCTGACCACCCGCGCCGGTCAACAGACTTTTATTCGCTTTGTACAGGCGCTGCGCAACGCGCTTACCCCCACCAGACATCACTTCACCCCACCGCCCCATTACGCCATCAACCTGATCGTGCCGGTGGAGTTGCTGTTGAAGCGACAGGGGTTCTATACGCTGGATAACCTGCGTGAACTGCTGCCGTATGTTGATCGGTTTATCCTGCAATCGGATCCGCCCGATGGGGTCAGCGAACCGCGCCGGGCACGCGACCAACTGAACGATCTGCGCTACGCATTAAGCCAGCAGCCACAGGACGGTATTGCCGACCTGTACCGCAAGATGGTGCCTATCCTGATTACCGACACCAACCGCCAGCAAACGACGGAGCTGACCGAACTGGTGCATTACAGTAGCTGGAACTTCCTCAGTGCGGCTTACTGGCCGCTGCCGCTTAACGACACCAGCCAGCAGCTCATCAGCCACACGTATTACCCCAGCACCATCCTGCCCGCGCCGCTGGCGCAGATAGCGGCCGTCGCCAATGCCGTTATCGACATTGTCTGCCCTAACCGCTGGGTCCTGCGTCTGATTCTGCTGATCACCTTTTGGGGAATTGTCATCACCGGGGTCGTCAGCCTGTGGCTGTTCCCGGTGCGTAAGGTGACCGAATCACTGTGGTTTGCGGGGTTTGTGGTGCTGTTTGCCGCAACGCTAATGCTGGCGCTGGTCGCGGATCCGTACTGGCAGCAATACCAAACCGTGATCCTGCTGCTGTTCGCCGCCGTGGTGGTCGCCATCGCCACGCTGCAACGCGTGCGGAAAAACCGGCGGGATCGAAATCCGTGATGCCAGCAGCCCCGCGCCAAAGAGAAACGGCCACACAGGCATAACGACAGGCCTACAACGTCACCCCCCGCACCGACTCCCTGATAACCAGGTGACCGGCCAGCTCGATGCGCTGGGCGATGCCAAGGGCCTGTGTGGGCAGCAGTTGTTGGGTCAGCAGGTGCAGCGCCGCACGCGCCATCTCTTCAAATGGCAGGTGCACCGTGGTGAGCGACAGCGGCAGCATGTCGAGCGGCAGGATGTCGTCCATCCCCATCACCGAGATATCCTGCGGTACCCGCAGGCCGTGCTGGCTGAGTGCATCGGTCACACCGATGGCCTGATTGTCGGCAGCGCAGAAGATAGCGGTCACGCCCAGTCTGTCTGGATGGCGCACCAGCCAGTCGAGCAGCGCGTCACGGGCAGTCAATGGCTGAAAATCCGGCAGCGACAGAATCAGGCGCTCATCCAGCGCGATGTCAGCCTGCGCCAGCGCACTGCGATAACCACGCTCGCGCTCGCGGATAGTCTGGCGTGAAGGCCAGGTCAGGTGCAGGATGCGGCGATGTCCTTGAGCTATCAGATAGCGCACCGCCTGCGTCGCCGCATAGTAGTTCGCGGGCATCACGGTGTTAAGCCGCATGGTCGGGTCTTCACCGTTGATCAGTACCGCCGGTACGCCACTTTCCGCCACCGCGTTCAGCAAGGTGGGGTGGTCGTCATTGACGATCAGGATTGCGTTAGCCTTGCCAGCCCGCAGCGCCTGCAACAGTTGTTGCTCGTTGATGCTATCCGGTTCGCCGACAAACGGACTCAGTTGGATGTTGCGCTGCTGGCACAGGGTTTTTAGCCGGTTGATTAACGTCAGCGACACCAGATTGATATCGCTTTCCAGCATTAGATTACGCGGTGTAGCCAGCATAATATGGCGTAGCGGGTCTGGAGCCACGAGCGTTTTACCCGTCTTATGCAGCGGATACCCTTGTTCGGTGGCAATCGCCATAATCTGCTGGCGCACGCTGGCGCTAATGGGCGCGGTCCCGTTCAGCACCCGTGACACCGTACTGATCGAGACGCCCGCGCGCTCGGCAATATCCTTGAGCGTCGTCATTTATTTCATTCCTGTGTTGGCAATACCGGTGGTGATGTATTTTTGCAGGAACACAAACACCGCCGTCACCGGCAACAGCGAGAGCATCGTCATCGCCAGAATATAGTGCCACTGCACCGAGAACTGCCCCTGAAACGCATTCAGACCGATTTGCAGCGTAAAATTGTCCTGGCTGGACAGCACAATCAGCGGCCACAGGAAGTCGTTCCAGCGCCAGATCACCGAGAAGATCGCCAGCACCGCCAGCGCGGGTGCGGTCAGCGGCAAAATGATCTTCCAGTAGATGCGAAATTCACTGGCGGCGTCGATACGCGCCGCTTCGATCAGCTCATCCGGGATCGTCAGCATGTACTGGCGCAGCAGGAACACCCCGGTAGGCGTGGCGATCGTCGGGATGATCACCCCCCACAGGTTATCGCCCATCCGCAGGCCGATCACCACCAGAAAGGTCGGTACCATTACCACTGACAGCGGGATCATCATGGTGGACAAAAAGAGCGTTAATACCGTGCCACGCCCACGAAACTCGTATTTCGCCAGCGCGAAGGCCGCCATTGAACTGAGCAGCAGCGTCAGCAGCGTTGCCATCACCGTCACGAACACGGTGTTTTTCAGGTAGGTGGCGAAGTGGAATTTCGACAACGGCGTGGTGTAGTTATCGGTTTCCAGATGCAGGGTTTTCTGCGGTGTCAGGTTCTGCACCGGTACCCGCACCACCTCTTGCGGTGCTTTCGGGTCCACCATTTGTGCCAGCAAACCGATACGCCGTACCATCGCCAGCGTTTTGCTACTGCCATCGTCCTGCTTCGCCTGCCACAGCTCCAGTGGTTTCGGGTAGTCTGGCAGCGTAACGGTACTGGCGGCCTCCGGCAGAAAACTGGGCGGGAAACGGTTGATTTCCGCCGGTGTTTTCAGCGATGACATCGCCGCCCACATCACCGGAATCAACACCAACAACGTACCGACCACCAACCACACCCAGCTCATGATATCGGTGATGTGAATCCGCCCCGGATAACGGGTACGGGTAAGAAACGAGATGATCTTCATGCCGCTGACTCCCGGTTATTTTTTGCCTTCCAGACGGCGGGTGAGCAGAAACTGCAACGCCGTCAGGATCATCAGCACCAGCCCCATCAACACCGAAGCCGCCGATGCCAGCCCATACAGTGACGCATTAGACGAAAACGCGGTCTGATAGATGTACTGCACAATAAAGTTGTTGGCCGTCCCTGGCCCGCCGCCGTTGGTCAGCACCCAGGCCTCATCGAAAATCTGCACGCTGTTGATGGTCAGCAGGATCACCACCACCAGAATGTTGGGTGCCAGCAACGGTAACGTCAGAATATAGAAACCGCGCCAGCGTGAGGTGCCGTCCACCGCCGCCGCTTCATAGATATCCCGAGGGATCGCCTGCAACCCGGCCAGCAGAATCAGGGTATAAAAGCCAACATGAAACCACACCGACACGAACACCACCCAAAACCGCGCCAGCGATGGTTCCAGCAAAAAGGTGACCGGCTGGCCGCCCAGTGACGACAACACCAGATTCAGCAACCCGTTACGGTTCAAAAACCACTGCCACACCAGCCCCACCACCACCGGTGACAGCAACACCGGATAGAAGAAAATGGCACGGAAAAAGCCACGGGCGATGATCTTGCGATTGAGGATCAGCGCGGTGACCAGCGCCACGCCGAGCGTGCAGGTCACGTTAAAAAAGGTGAACGACACCGTGTTGTAAATGCCGGTCCAGAACAAGTCCTGCTCGCAGGTCGACGGCACTGTATATTGCTCACAGCTCAACAGGGTGGAAAAGTTCTGCAACCCGACGTAGGGCCGGTCCCACAGCAGGATATTGGTCCCCCCGGTGAAGGCGTAGCACACCGCCAGCAGGATCGGAATAAACACGAACACGGCGAACAGCAGCATGTTCGGTGCGATAAAAAACCACGGCATCACCCGGCGGCCACCGAATTTTTGCAGCAGGTTGACGGACTTTTCCACCGGTGTGACCAGGGTATCCACCAGCGATGAGCCGGGCTGAATCAGCGATTTTCGGTTCATGGTTGTCTCCTGCAATCAGGCGAGTTGTTCAGTCAAACGCGGCAGTGTCTGGCCACTCTCGGCGTCAAACAGATGGCAATAGGCCTCTGGGAAGCGGACAAACACCAGTTCCGCCGTACGGAATTCGTGATGCCCCGGCAGGTGCACGATGATCTCATCTTCAATACCGGCGCAGCGGCCATAGATGAAGGTTTCATGCCCCATCATTTCGCAGCGGTCGATGCACAACGACACCCCCTCGTCATGCTCGCTCACCAGTTGGCAATGCGACGGCCGAATGCCCAGATCCACCGTTTTTCCCTCTTCGCCACGAAACGGCAGGCGCAACAGCGTGCCGGAGGGACAGCGAACCTCCACGCCGTCATCCGAGGCGCTGCTGATGGTGGCGCGGAACATATTCATGCGCGGCGAACCGATAAAACCCGCCACAAACTTGTTTCTCGGCCGATTGAACAGCTCCAGCGGCGTCCCCACCTGTTCGATACGTCCGCCATTGAGCACCACGATGCGCTGCGCCATGGTCATCGCCTCAACCTGATCATGGGTGACGTAGATCATGGTGGTGCGCAGCTTCTGGTGCAGTCGGGTCAATTCGCCACGGGTTTGCACCCGCAGTTTGGCGTCAAGGTTGGACAAGGGTTCGTCAAACAGGAACAGGTCGGGGTCACGCACAATGGCGCGGCCGATAGCGACACGCTGCTGTTGCCCGCCGGACAGCGCCCGTGGTTTGCGGTCCAGATACGGCTCCAGCCCAAGCATGCGGGCGGCCTCTTCAATGCGCCGCTCGATTTCATCTTTCGGGAAATGCAGGTTTTCCAGCCCGAACGCCAGGTTCTTGCGCACCGACAGATGCGGGTACAGTGCGTAAGACTGGAATACCATCGCGATTTTCCGCTCCGCCGGGCTGAGATCGTTAACCCTGCGATCGCCAATCCACAGATCGCCGTCGGTGATGGGCTCCAGACCGGCGATCATCCGTAATAGCGTGGATTTGCCGCAACCGGACGGCCCGACGAATACCATGAATTCCCCGTCGCGGATCGTCAGGTCCACGCCTTTGATAATCTGTATTGATCCATAGCTTTTATGGACGTTCTTCAGTTCCAGACTCGCCATCACCGTTTCCTCAACCTGTTTCTGTTTTCAAACCCAGTTCTGTTTTTCAAACAGAATGTCGCTGCGCCAGCAGCATCAGCATGGCCAGCGCCTGCCCGTAAGGCACCGCGACATTGGGGATATCACGATAAAACTGCAGGTCATGGCCCATCGCAGTGCCGTCTGACACCCCTTGCACCACACCCTGCTCATCGATTTGCGCCATCACCGCCGCCAGCCCGTTATCCAGCACCTCCTGCGGGAAGTCTGTCAGCATGCCAAGCTGACGCGCGGTCAGGATCCCGGCGATGAAACCAGCGCTGGCGGAGGTTTCCAGCGGTGAGTCTGGATCGTTGAGCAGCGTGTGCCATAATCCGGACTGGTGCTGACAGAGCGCCAGCGCACGGGTCTGCTGGGTGAGGATCGCCTCCAGCGTGCGGCGTACCGGTGCCGATAATGGCGAATCCGTCAACCAGCACATCTCCGGCAGCACCAGCGTGACCCAGGCGTTGCCACGCCCCCAGAATGCCCCGGCGTAATGATGGCGGCCCAAAAACGTCCAGCCGTGGTACCACAATCCGGTGGTGGCATCCGCCAGATAGCGGGCGTGGGTCAGCAGTTGGTATTCCGCTTCTTCCAGCAGTTCACGACGTTTGAGCACCCCAGCGCTGACCACCAGAAACAGCCCGGCCATGAACAACGTGTCATCCCACAGTTGTCCGGTATTGGGGCGTTCTTTCACCGTGTGCTGGAAACCACCGTCTTCGGTTTTCGGCAAGGAATGCAGCAGCCAGTCGGCCCACTCTTCCACCGCTGCCAGCCAGTGCGGTTTGGGGTTATCACGACACAGCAACGCCAGCACCAGCATCGGTGCCGTGGAGTTGATTTGCCGTGGCGGCAACCCGGCCTGTAATTTTTGCTCATACCACTGTTCGAGCGCCGCCAGCATGGCGGTATCCTGCCGCTGGCGCGCCAGCTTCCAAAATCCATACAGCCCGACGCCCACCTCCCAGTCCCATTCTTCAAACTGGATGGTCAGCGTATCGCCGGTAGGTGCGCCATCGGTCACGCTGTTGATAGCCTTCAGGCGACAGAACGCCAGTGCGACCTTGTCCAGCAGCGCATCGATCGGCTGACTGCCAGCGGATCTGTTGATTGATTGTATTGTCATGTTACCGATCCTCCTCGGTACGCTCAGGCATTACCGACACCGTGTCGGGAAAGATGAAAGGATGATGATTAACTGTAAAACCCTGTGCGGGATGCCAGTGCATCAGGCCGTATTCCGGGTCATCAAACGCGACACTGCCGTCATCCGCCCATTGCGCCTGACGGTGGCGGAAACGGTCGATAAACGCCTGAAAATCCGCCGCGCCCTGGCCGCTGTCCACCGCGATGTACCAGACGTTGCGCTCACCCACGGCGCGCAGTTCACTATCCGGCTGCCCGCCATCCGGCGTATGGGTCTGTAGCCCCGCCGGGTTATGCAGCGCCGCGTAGCCGTTACCACCACGCACAAAGCACCAGTGCGACTCCACCACCACGTCGTCCAGTGCGGTGCGCGGCAGGTAAAGGTGGGTCCAGCGGCGGAGATCCTGCTGTAAGTCGAAAATCATCCAGGCGCGATTGCGATGCTGCATCACGTGCGGCAGGCGGCCATTCCCCGCCCAGTACGACGGTCGGTGCACCCCATCGGGGCGATCTTCACCGGGATGGTTAACCCACAGTCGGGCGGCGTAATGACGACCCAGACGAATATCCAGCACATGCTGCTGATGCCCCGGCTGGCCGGGGTGGTGATCAAACACGGAAGAAAACGCCACATCCGGCTGTTTCCAGGCAATGACGCGGGCACTGCGGTTCAGCCCCTGCACCCAGCGCGCCTGCGCGCCCTGCGGTGACTGCCACTGGGCGATAGCGTACGTTTCATCGGGCGGTTGGTACTGGCTCAGGCACAACAGCGGCAGCGCCGCACAATGCGGAATCAGCCACCCTTCGCCCCAGACCAGCGCACACAACCCGGACAACTCGGTCAGCATGCCTGAGCGCAGCTCTTTATCGTAAGCCCGCCCCATGGTGCCGACCGCCACACCGTTTTGGTGTACCCAGGCGGTCATCAGCATAATACGGTCAACCACTGTGCGGGCGCGGGTGCGCAGGCTGTCATCGCTGGCCAGTTCGGCTAATGCCACCAGCCCAATCAGATCAATGGGGTAATACGCCGCGGAGTTCCACTCCACCAGCCCGTGTTCCAGAATGGCGTCAAACCATTTGTCCAGTCGCTGACGGGCGATAGCCTGCTGTTCGCGCCCCCGACGGCCGCTGCACACGAACACCGCATCAGGAAAGTTTTGCCCGGCCAGATATTGCGCGACATGGAAACACAGACAGTGGTTTTCGCTCCAAAACCACATGGTGTCGTTGCCCGGTTCGTCTATCCAGTAACGAAAGCCCAGAATCGCGCTGCGCACGCGCCGCCAGTCATGGGCCGCCAGTCGCTGGCCCTGATAGCGTTGCCACAGCCAGATAAGCGGCACCAGTTGAAAATCGGCACAGTCTTCCCGGCGGCTGATTTTATGCAGCGCCTGATTGAGCGCAGGCATGATCTGGTCCGTCCCTTCGCCCGTGGCAAAAGCGGCCAGCACCCGACCGATGCGCTCGAAACCGTGCAAGGCGATGTGGCGTAACAGGTGATCGCGTCTGGCCGCCAGTGTCGACAGCGCGGGCGTGGTGTGCATCGACATCGTTTGTGTCGGCAAACGGCCAAAGCTCAGGCTGCGCGTCAGGGTGATGCCGTGGCACACGACACGGCATACCACATCGTAATACCCCACCAGCCCATCCGGCAGTGTCACCTGCCAGCCAGTATTCCCCGCCGCCAGTGTTGACTGCTGCTGCCAGGGAGGCACCGATTCGTTGACGTTGCACAGCAGATGGTGGTGCAGTTCCACCGTTTCCGGCAGCGGTATGTCGGTACGCAGGGTCAGCACATCACCGTCGGTCAGGTTATCGACCAGCGACAGACTGTTGAGCCAGCGATCCAACGCCCACATGCGTTCGCTACAGGCGGCATCCGGCGCAACCTGCCAGCGCAGCGGCCTTTCACCGACATAGCGCAGGCTAAACAGGTAGTCGGTATCACGCTCACACAGTTCTTCGGCATGCACCACCAGCGTATTCAGCCCCAATTGCAAGGGCAGCGTCAGTTCGCATTGCTGCTCGGTGTTACGGCTAAACGGTGTGAAACGGCAAATCTGCTGGCCATTGAGCCATACGGTCACGCCACCGCAGGTAGACAGCTGGAAAGGTGCCGATTGCAGGCTATCGCTATGCACATAGCAACGGGCGAAGCGTTGCACATGGGCGGGGCACGGCCAGAAATCGCTGAAATTGACAGACTGGCTGTCATCGCCACCGCTCCACAGCGCGTGAAAACGCAGTGACTCCGGCAGGCTGACCGCACGGGGGGCCGTTTCCCGCAGAAAACGCACCCGACAAGGCAATACGCCGACATCGACAAAGCCATTAATAAAACGATAGTTAACATTATCCGGTAACGTATCCGGTTCTGCAGGATAATCACTCTCCTCCAGCTCGGTAATCATAAACCGGTTAATCACACTATTTTTCTTTAACACCCAACCGATATTCATGGCGATTCCTTGTTACCGCACAAAGGTATAAATGAAATAGCGAAAACGTATTACTCAATAAGAAAAAACTAATAACCCAGAAATACCTGAAGGTATTTATTTGCACTGTTGTGGTTATTTGCACTATTACTGTGCGCCCCGCTGCCGTTATTTGGCGCAGTGCTATTTTCCACTGCCAGTTTACGACACGTTTTTACTACCCGGCTCAGTATAAGCACGCAATTAATGCAAATTTGCATAATTAGGCAATTTGCACTTAACATCGTATTTTTGCATTATAGAGTAAATTATCGCGTGAACAATATGCGATTCTTATCGCAAAAAGACGTTGACTCAGCGTACTATCGAAATATATTTAATATGCCTCACAGAAAAGAACACCATTTTTGTTCATGATTAGCCGCTGAATGGCTTATTCATGCAAATTTGCATTCACGCTCTAGGGTCGTCGAAATATACCTGGAATCATCGGCCAATAATGCCAATGCACCTGCAACCTGACCCATGACGGGTCAGCTATTTATAATGGGTGGGAGAGAATGATGAATCGCTACCAGCACGCACTGTTATTTTCCTTCATGACGCTGGGTGCCATTGCCAGCAGCCATGCCTTCGCTGAAAAAACACAGATTACTTTTTTATACAGCGACGACGACCCGGAACTGGTCCATTTCATGGAACAGAAGGTGAAGACGTTTTCACAACATAACGATCATATTGACGTGAATTTTGTCAGCACCGGCTATAACGCGCTGCAAACCCAGTTGCCGATGCAACTGGCCGCCGGTCTGGGGCCGGACATCGCCAAAACCACCCAGATGGGCCTGCTCTCCTACACCCTCGACCTGCGCCCTTATCTGGCTGACCCGGCCGGATTTGAAAAACGCTACGGTGCTGGTATTGAAAAAATCATGCGTATCAAAGGGGTGCACAAAGACAACGCCCTGCCGGGTTTTGTCGCCTCCTGGACGGCCGACTTACCGTTCGTTAACGTGACGCTGTTCCAGCAAGCCGGTGTGCCACTGCCGCAACCGGGTTACACCATGGAACAACTGATGCAGGCCTCAAAACAGGTCGCAGCCAAAACCGGTGTCACCATTCCTTTTACCATCGACCGCAGCGGCTTTCGTTTCTCCGGACCGGCGTATTCCTACGGTACCCGTTACGACAAAGATGGCCTGATTAACTTCCCCGACGCAGCCGCACAGGCGTGGATCAAAGACCTGAAACGCTGGTCAGACGAAGGGATTTTCCCGCGTGAGATGTGGGGAGCGGCAGGCGGTGGCCAATACAAGAGCATGGCGGACGACTTTGTGAACGGCAACATCGTCACCTATTTCTCCGGCAACTGGCAGTTAAACCAGTTCAGCAAGCAAATCGGCAACGGTTTCGACTGGAAAATGCTGCCCGCCCCCTGCAAGGAAAAATGCATTTCAATGGGCGGTGCCACCTTTATTATGCCGTTCAAAACCAGCAAGCATCCGAAAGAAGTGGCGGAATTCATGGAGTGGCTGGGCAGCGATGCCATTCAGCGTGAAATCGCCGAGCGCTTTAATATTATCGTCGGCGCTGATATTCCCGATCTGCACTATCAGACCAAGGATCAGCACGTGATCGACGGCCTGAACACCGCTCGTGCCGAAATCGCCAACATCCCGGCTTATGTCTTCGACTGGGAAAAAATGGAAAGTCTGGGCGGCAATGAACTGTATCCGATTATCCTGACCCGCTTTACGCAGTACCTGAACAATCAGGTTTCCTACGACGAGTATCTACGCCTGACGGAAAACGACGTGAAACGGCTTAACCAGACTATTGCCGCCAACCGGCAGCAACAGAAAGCACAGTAACGGTATGACACATCCACTGGTTCCGTTGCCGCTCAATGGCGACGTCCCGTTTGACTGGCAGACGGAATACACGTTCTGCCAGCAACGGTGGCCGGATGAAGACCGTTTTCTGGTTGTCACCGGCACCTTCACCCGGCTGCTATGCTGGCGGCAGGGGCGGCTGCAGCACTATGGCGGCAACCTGTTTCCCGTGGGCGACCCGGCCAGTCAGGCGCGGCTCGGGCTGTGGGGCGTACAAGCCATGCTGCAAGCCGTCGAGGGTATGACACCGCTCACTCCGCTGGTCAGTACCTTGTTTGCCCGTTTCAATCACCAGATTGAGCAGGTCGTCGAGTGGTCAAAGCAGGCCCAGGCCAGTGATTACGCCACGCTGGCGGCCGATATCCTCGCCCACTCTACCGACCCGCTGGCTGAGGCGTTGTTACAACGCTGCGCCCACGAGCTGGCGCTGCTGCTGCGTATGCCAGACATCGCGAAACACGCGCCGGAACAGCTCTGCTTTAGCGGTGCGCTGGCGTCGGCGTGTCTGCCTTACCTGACTCAGGAGGCCCGTTCATGACCGCCACACCTTATACCGGGGAAGCACTTTATGCCGGTGTTGACGGCGGCGGCACCGGTTGTCGGGCGCGCATTTATCGGGCTGACGGCACGCCGCTCGGACAGGGTGTCGGCGGTCGCGCCAATCTGTTACTGGGCGTGGAAACGGTACGTCACGCGGTGGATGACGCGTTGTTGCAGGCGCTGGAGCACAGCGGACTACCGTCGCAGGATCGCGCGCGTTTACACGTCGGCCTGGCGCTGGCCGGTGCCGAACATCGCCGCGCTTATCAGGCGTTTCTGGCACTGCCTTCTCCTGATGCTGCACAGGTGCTCAATACCGATGCGCTGGGTGCCTGTCTGGCGGTGAACCGGGGGAACGACGCCGGGGTCGTGATCGCCGGTACCGGCTCTTGCGGTTTGGCCTGGCATCAACGCACCATCACCGCCTACGGCGGCCATGAATTTCCGATTTCCGATCAGGGTAGCGGCGCGCGTCTCGGGCTTGCGGCCCTGCAACACCTGTGGGGTGTCAGACAAGGCTGGGCTACGCCATCGGCGTTAAGTCAGCAACAGACGCTGCCGTTTGATAACGACGCGGACGCAGCGACCTGGCTGAATCAAGCCAGGCCGGGCGACTACGCCCGTTTTGCCCGGCCGGTGTTTGACTGCGCCCGTCAGGGCGATGCGCTATCAATCAACCTGCTGCAACAGACCGCCCGCGAGGTGGAAGGGCTGCTGGCCGCCGTGGCGACCCATGACCTGCCGCGCCTGTCGCTGATGGGTAGCATCGGGTTGCATATTCGTCCCTGGCTGACGGAAAGCTGGCAACAGCGGCTGTCACCCCCTGACGGCGATGCACTGGACGGCGCACGGCTGATTGCGCTGCACGGTTACGCGCTCTATGCCTGATGCGTTCGTGATGCCTGATGCCAGTTCTGGCACTACAATACCACCGGTTACACCGGTATATCTCGCGCCTGACGCTGGTTTGCCCAGCGCAGGCACAGCAACGGCAGCGGTAACGTCATCGCCAGCAACAGCCACACCAGCGCATACACCGCATCGACCCCGTCGTTTTGCAGGTTGATGTACAGCTTCACCGGAATACCCTGCGGAAAATAAGCGAAAATCATCACGATACCGAACTCACCCATCGCCCGAACCCAGGCAATCGCAACGGCGGCTGCCAGACCAGAGGCGGCCTGCGGTATGGTCAGGTAGATCAGGCGTTGCCTGGCGTTCGCCCCCAGGATACGCCCGGCCTCGTCCACCGAGGGCGGTATGTTGGCAAAAGCAGAGCGGGCGGCAGTAATGAAATACGGCAAAGCGCCGTATAGCTGTGCGACCACGAACGCCGCCGGATTATTGACCAACGCCAGCCCTACGCGGGATAACAGCACGCCGATAGGGCTATACGGCCCGTATACCGAGACCAGCAGAATCCCCATCGCCAGCGGCGGTGTTAGCAACGGAATCATCACCAACAGCTCCACCAGCCAGCGACGGCGAGAACGGCTTGCGCGTGCCAGCCAGAGCGCCACCGGTAACCCCAGCACGATAACCAACGCTATCGCCAGCAAACCGAGGCCAACGGAAACGGCGATAGCATCGCCATCGCCCCATGCCAGTTGAAAATGATGCCAGGGAGTAATGCCGAGCAGCGTGATAAACGGTACCGCCAACAGCAGCAAAGCGGGTATCGCCAGCCAGAGTGTCATCGTCGGCTATTTCGCGGCGTAAAGCGCCGTCCCTTTCGGTACGTCATAGCCGTTCTGGTGAAATAGCGCCTGCCCCTGCGGGCTTAACATGAAGTTGACGAATTGTCGGGCCTGCGGCGCATCGGGTGCGTTCTTCAGCACCGCGGCGTAAAACACCAATGGCTGAGTGTGCAATACCTGATCCTTGCCAGCACTGTCTTTGATGATGAAACTCACGGTGTCGTACCACTGTTTTGACATCTCCGGGTTACTGAGGTTGATTTCATCGGGCAGCGACACGTATGGCAGTTTGGCGGAGCGTACCGAGCTTTCATAACCGGAGGTGGCGTCGATCTGGCCTGACTCCAGCCGGGTCAGCAATCCCCCCTCCATAAAGACCTGCGCCGGATTCTGCACCTCACCGAGCGCTTTTTTCGCCGCCTCTGGCTGATGGTAATACTTCTCGGCCAGCAGCATGGTGAACACGATATTCTGCCCCTGCGGGTCGTTATACGGGTCGGTACGGCCAAATTTTAGCGATTTGTCCTGCAACACCGCCAGCCAGTCGCTGTTGTGAGCCTTATCCGAGGCGGCCAGTCTGGCAGCGAACGGGCTTTTCGGGTTATAGGCAATCACCATGCGGGTACTGGCAACCGGTATCGCCTCGTCAATCAGCCCGGCCTCTTTCAGGATCTGCATCGGCCCCGGTGTAATAGACACGAACACATCTGCCACCACCTTCTTACTGGCCAGCAGGCGCGCCATACCATACGCCCCTTGCCCCTGCCCTTGATAGGTCAGATGCTGTTGTTGGGCAAACGTCGGCCCCAACGCCTTGTCCATTACCACGCCCATCGACCCGGCGTAGGTTAGCTGAATTTTATCCTGCGCCTGTACCGTCTGGCCTGCCAACAATGTCGCCACCAGCACGGCGACGCACGAGTACGTTATCCGCTTGCTCACACTCACTCCATTCGCTATATAAAAAAATGCACAACGAAAATCCTCCTGAATATGGCAAAGTGAAAAAATAAAATGCGACAAAATATGTAATCCCGCAGAGTCACTCACCCACCTTGTCGCGACAGGCAAAAGAAGAGCGAGCAGCGACATGCCCCCACTCAAACGCGGATCTGAGACCTTCCTCGGCTGTACACGCATCGTCCCCTGCCGCCGCAGAGGCCCTGACACATTTTCTTACCTCTCATCGACTGGCATAAAATCGTTATGTTATATTATAACGATTCTGATGGAGGATACTGTGACCAGTCTTTACGCTTTTTCCGCTGTGGCCCGGCTGGGTATCGCCGGTGTGTTGCTGGTGCTGTTATGGGGTTTGATTTCCTGGGCGGTGGCACTGGCATGATCGCATTACATTCACTGACATTTGGTTATTCTGGCCAGCCCCCGCTGGGTACGCTGGACGGCTGCTTTGACAGCGGTTCGTTGACCGCCATTATCGGCGCGAATGGCGCAGGCAAATCCACCTTGCTTAAAACGCTGGCCGGTCTGTTGCCACCACTGGGCGGCCATTTCTGTATGGCACCGCAGGCACGACGCCAGTTAGGTTACCTACCCCAACTGACTGAATTTGATCGCCAGTTTCCACTGAGCGTTAACGACCTGGTGTTGATGGGGTGTGTCCCGCACTGCGGGATGTTCGGCCGTATTTCCGGTGAGTGGCGAAAAAAAGCCACCGACGCGCTGGATACCGTCGGCATGGCGGAATTCGCACCGGCGCACATCGGCACGCTTTCCGGCGGCCAGTTACAGCGCGTACTGTTTGCCCGACTGCTGGTGATGCAGTCGCCGGTTATTCTGCTCGATGAACCCTTTACCGGTATCGACGCGCAGACTACCCGCACCCTGCTGGCCGTTATCCGGCAGTTGCATCAGGAAGGACGTACTATTCTGGCGGTGCTGCATGACCTGGAACAGGTGGAAGCCCACTTTCCCCGCGTACTGATGCTCAGTGCGGAAGGCCATCGTTGGGGTGATAGTCCCGATGTTTTGCCTACCCCCACGGCCGTAGTCACGCCGCCGCAACTGAGGCTGGTGCCATGATGTTACTGCATCTTTTGACCGAGCCATTTGGCGATTTCGGTTTTATGCGTCGGGCGCTGGTGGGTTGTCTGGCACTGACTCTGAGCGCCGCGCCACTCGGCTGCTTTTTACTGCTGCGCCGTATGAGCCTGATCGGTGATGCGCTGTCCCACGCAGTCTTGCCCGGTGTGGCGATCGGCTACCTGATATCGGGCATGTCGCTGGTCGCGATGGGGGTCGGTGGTTTCATCGCCGGGCTGGCGGTGGCCATGTTGTCTGGCGTGGTCAGTCGCCATACCGAACTGAAAGAGGACGCCAGTTTCGCCGGGTTTTACCTCGGTTCGCTGGCGCTGGGCGTCACGCTGGTATCGCTACGCGGCTCCAGCGTCGACCTGTTGCATGTGCTGTTCGGCTCGATTCTGGCTATCGATGCCAGTGCGCTTATCACCATCGGCACCATCAGTTCCTGTTCGGTGCTGGTACTGGCGTTGATCTACCGGGCGCTGGTGATCGAGTCGTTTGACGTCACCTTTCTGAAAATTCTGTCACGCCGGTCGCGGGCGCTGATCCACGGTCTGTTTTTGTCGCTGGTGGTGCTCAATCTGGTGGCGGGCTTCCAGTTACTCGGCACGCTGATGGCCGTTGGCATGATGATGCTACCGGCTGCCTGCGCCCGCTTCTGGAGTCAACGTCTGCCCATCATGCTGCTGGCGGCGGTGGGCATTGGTGCCTGCGCCAGCCTGGTGGGGTTGACCTGGTCTTATTACGCTGACTTGCCCGCTGGCCCGGCGGTCATTCTTACTACCACGCTATTTTTCTGCTTTTCGGTACTGTTTGGTTCTAATGGCGGCATGTTACGCACACGTCGCTGACACGTAATGGTTTTGCATGGCAACGAGATGAAGGGGAAAAGATGAAACGTTCCATTTTGGTTATGACACTGTCCAGCCTGTTACTGAGTCCACTGGCAATGGCAAAAGAGTTGAATGTGGTGGCAAGTTTCTCGGTACTGGGCGATATGGTCAGCCAGATTGGCGGCCAACACGTCCACGTCACCGATCTGGTGCAGCCGAATGGTGACCCGCATGAATTCGAACCGTCGCCGAAAGACAGCAAAACCCTGTCACAGGCGGACGTCGTCTTTGTCAGCGGGCTAGGGCTGGAAGGCTGGCTGGACCGTCTGGTGAAAGCCTCGGGCTACAAAGGTGAGGTGATTACCGCGTCCAACGGCATCAAAACACTGAAAATGGAAGAAGACGGGAAAACCATCACCGATCCGCACGCCTGGAACAGCATGAAAAACGGCATCGTCTATGCCCACAACATCGTCAGTGCCCTGGTCAAAGCGGACCCGGAACACGCCGACGATTACCGTAAACAAGGCGACAGCTACATCCAGCAGTTGCAGCAACTGGATAACTACGCCACCCAGACGTTTGCCGCCATCCCGAAAGAGAAACGTAAAGTGCTGACCAGCCATGATGCGTTTGGCTATTTCGCTGCCGCCTACGGGGTGCGTTTCCTGTCGCCGGTGGGCTACTCCACCGAGTCGGAAGCCAGCAGTAAAACCGTGGCTAAACTGATCAATCAGATCAAGAAAGAACACGTGAAACTGTACTTTATCGAGAACCAGACCGACCCACGACTGGTGAAACAAATCGCCGATGCCAGCGGCGCACAGCCGGGTGGTGAGCTTTACCCTGAAGCGCTGACTGACAGCAACGGCCCCGCCGCCACCTACACAGCAGCGTTCAAACACAATGTCGATACCATCGCGGCTGGCATGAAGTAAGCGAGTAAGTAAGTAGTCATCAGGTTGCCCGGTACCGCCGGGCAACCCGGAAAGTACCTCTTGTCACCGTACCAGCCAGCACCTCACTCACTATCTGCTTATTATCCAATCTGATTATCGTCCGATAGCCCCTCATACCGGTTTCGATTATGCTGATAGCGCGATAACGCTCCGGTTCATCGTGCGAAGGCATAGCACACTCGCTCCCGCCGTCATCTGACAGACAGCATCGATCAACTCAGGCCACAGAAGGAATACTATGTTGAAGTTCGGCGTATTTTGCGGTTCCGCTCCCGGTAACAACGCGATTTATCAGCAACAGACGCAATCTCTCATCCGCTATCTGGTCAGCCAAAACGCCAGCATTGTCTACGGTGGTGGGAAAGTGGGCCTGATGGGACTGGTGGCGGATACGGCACTGGCCTGTGGTGGTCAGGTAACCGGGGTTATTCCTAAGCATTTGGTGAACAAGGAGCTGGCGCACCCGACGCTCACTGAACTGGTTATCACCGAAGACATGCATGAGCGCAAAGCGAAAATGGCTGAACTGGCGGATGTTTTCATCGCGTTGCCGGGCGGTGCCGGTACGCTGGAAGAAATTATCGAACAGTGGACCTGGGCGCAGTTGGGTCTGCACCACAAAGCCTGCATCCTGTTCAACGTCAACAGCTACTATGATGGCTTTATCGATTTTGTCGCCCGCACCGTGCGCGATGGCTTCATGAAGCAGGATTACCTCGACATGCTGATCGTCTCAGACAGCCCCGAAGCGGTGTGGGATAAAGCGCTGTCTTATCAGCCGCCCAAAGCTAAATGGGATAAATAATAGGCACATAGGCTGAATAGGCTGAGACGACTCAGCCTATGCCCGTTATACCGGGTTAGCCAAAACGCGCCAGTTCTTTGTCGAAATCCAGTGGCTGAATGCCTCGGGCGTTACGATCCGCAGGTGTCAGTTGATCAGCAGGAATAAACCAGGTGACCTCAAACAGCAGGCCATCCGGATCGTGGCCGTATACGCTTTTATGTACGCCGTGATCTTCCTCCAGCCCCAGCCGTCCGTCCTGCGCCAGCCGGTCACGAATCCGCTTGAGTTCGTGCAACGTATCCACCTCCCACGCCAAATGATACAACCCCGCCGGTGGCTCATGTTCGCCAGGTTGCTCGCCATGGGCGCGAAACACGCCAGCCCGCTGCTGACCGAGATTTTTAGCGAACAGCGCCAGGTCATGATCGTTATCCGATTCCGCTGCCTGGGTAAATACGGCCTGACTGCCGCCCGGCTTGGGGCGAAACCCTAACGTATCACGATAAAATGCGGTGCTTTTCTCCACGTCGGACACATACAACACCGCGTGATTCAGGCGGGTAATCCCCATCGTCATCTCCTTGTAGATTGCCGGTATAAACCTGCATCCTGACACACGATGACGGCGGAACATATGCCGATTTCCGTTAACCAAAGTCGCCGTACGCATGAGCCGGAGGACATCGAAACGCTAAAGCATACGAAAGGAAAAACGTGTGAAGAGAACAGAGCAAGAAGGGAAGCCGCCGTTCAGCGGCTCGCCACGCTCACCAGTTGCAGCGTAAACGGCTGCGCACGTAACTGACGTTCCACCTCTGGCGACAGGCCGCTGTCAGTGATGATATCGGTCAGTTCAGTCAACGCAGATACGCAAAACAGCGAGTAAGCGCCGTATTTGCTGCTGTCTGCCAGCAACACCCGACGGCTGGCGTTCATGCCTAGATCCTGTTTGATGCCCGCTTTTTCTTCCGTGGGGGTGGTGATGCCTTTCTCCAGGCTCCACGAGTTACAGCTGATAAAGGCAATATCCGGATAGACGCTGCGCAACAAACGACGACCGTGCTCACCAATGCAGGACTGGCTGCTGTCGTCGATACGCCCGCCAATAATCGTCACTTCTATCTGCTTGAACTCAGAGAGAAACAGCGCTATCTGCAAATCGGCGGTGATCACCCGCAGCGGCAAATGCGTCAGGTTACGCGCCAGTTCCAGCATGGTGGTACCGGCATCCAGCACCACTGCATTTCCCGGTTGCACCAGTGTCGCCGCCTGCCGGGCGATGGCCTGCTTTTCCGCCAGGCTGCGCTGCAGCTTTTCATTGGTTGTCGGCTGAGAAGGGATAAACCGGTTGAGCGTCACCCCGCCGTGGCTACGGCTGATGACGCCCTGCTCGTCGAGCTTGATCAAATCGCGGCGAATGGTCGCCGGGGACGCATCAATGACCGTCACAAGTTCATCCACCGTCACCAGATTATGGCTTTTCAGATAATCCAGAATCTGATCAAGACGGCTTTGTCCTCTCACTCGCTCTCCATTTACGCGTAACGTATCAGTCAATGTTGCACCCCACGACATCTTCAACAGGCTCCATATCCGCGATTATATCAGGCCAGTTGCATCGCCAGTTTGATGGAGATCGCCATGCTGTCAGACTTCGCTTTACCTGTCCAGGCGATATCAAACGCGGTACCGTGGTCCGCTGAGGTGCGGATAAACGGCAACCCGGCGGTGATATTCACACCATCATAAAAGCCCAGCAGTTTAAGCGGAATATGTCCCTGATCGTGGTACATCGCCACCACCATGTCGTATTGCCCCTCGTATGCCTGCAGGTACACCGTATCCGGCGGGCACGGGCCGTACGCGTCGATGCCTTTGGCTTTCATCGCCTCGATGGACGGACCGACAATAGTAATCTCTTCATCGCCGAACAAGCCATTTTCACCCGCATGCGGATTCACCCCGGCAACCGCAATGCGCGGCGCCTGATAGCCCACACGTTTGAGGAAGGTATCCGCCATCGCAATCACGGTTTCAACCCGATCACGGTTAAGCGTATCCAGGAATTTACGCAACGCAATATGGGTCGTGACATGAATCACTTTCAGTTTATCGGTGTACAACACCATCGCATAGTCACGGCTGTGGGTCAGCTTCGCCAGCAACTCGGTGTGCCCCGGGTAGAGGTGACCGGCAGAGTGCAGCGCCTCTTTGTTGAGCGGCGCGGTGGCAATCGCATGGACTTCACCCGCCATCGCCAGCTCGGTGGCGCGTTTCACGCAACGGTACGCCAGATCGCCCGCCTGCGCCTGTACCACGCCTTGTTTGAGACCCTGCGGGTCAGCCAGCGGCTCGTCGATCACGTTGATAACGCCGGGAGCGAAATGCGCATCGGCAGGCCGTTCGATTTCGTTGAGCTCCACCTGCGGCACAACGCCTAACGCCAGAATACGGCGCAGCGTCTGTACGCAGCCCACCACCACCGCCGGTGCGCCGGACAGTTCGCCTTCGGCCAACGACTTGATGATGATTTCCGGGCCGATGCCCGCCGGGTCGCCCATAGTTACCGCAATAATTTTACTCACACACGCTCTCCTCAATAAAACGCAATACATTCAGCAGGGTGGCCTCATCGCCAAACCCGCCCGCTTTCGTCATGACGGGAATGTCACCCACCAGGCTGTCGAGCAAACGTCCCCAGGGGACGCAGGAAGCAATCTGTCCTTTGATATGAAATCCGCTGGCCTGTAACGCGGTCGCGGCCGCAATGGCGATATCCCCGCCGGATAAATAGAGCCCGCCCGGTCGCTGACGCTGCACGATACGCCGCGTCAGTTCACCCAGCTGGCGACTGATGGTCTCCCCCAGTTGCTGACGGCTCATGCCGTAGCGCTGGCACAGACTGTCCACTTCAAATCGCTGATTATCGTCACGGCAGGTGCGCAGCACGCAGTGCTGTCCTGCGGCCAACACAGCCACCGCCTGCTGGCTGATTTGCACTAGCAAACCGTCATCCGCCGTCAGTAACCCGGCGATGTCTATATCGATTAACCGCACGTCGGGGCGTTGACCGGCCGCCTTAATCTGCAATTGAGCAATTTCACTCATCGAACCAATCACCGCCAGCAACGACCGACACGGTGCCGGAAACGACAGATACTGTGCCAGCGCTTCACTCAACCCGGCAGACCCCACCAGCAGCGGTTTTTCTGCCAATTGAGCGGCGGCCGCAACAATATGGTCAAGATCCTGCTGACTCTCGGCATCCAGCACCACCAGCCGCACACCGCTATCACTGAGCTGTTGCAGTCGAGCCGCCAGATTGCCGCCACGCACCTCGTCCAGCGACAACGCCGCCTGAGCCAGTTGGGTTTGCTCCGCCAGTCGTTTACCGATGGATGCTGAACGTACCGGCGTTTTCGGGTCGCTGGCAAATTCGGTATCCGTCAGCAACACGCCGTGTACCCACACTTGCCCATCACGGGTGACACGCCCCAGCGTTGGAGCAGCAGGCGCAATCAATGCCAGCGACAGATCCGCCGCATTCAGTGCCGCTTCTATTTCTGCGCCGGGGTTACCACGCAGGGTCGAATCCAGCTTTTTAACGATCCAACCGCGTGCGCCGGTTTTACGCCACAACGCCACCGCCTGTGCGGTACGCTCCGCCGCCACGGAAGCCGTGACAGCACGGCTGTCGGTGTTCACCACCAGCGCGTCATCCGTCTGTCCGGTATGGATAGCCGTGACGTCAAACATCACATTCACCCGCGCGCCCTGCAGCGCCAAACCGACGCCCGCATCGTTCGCACCAGTGAAGTCATCCGCCACCACCATGATTGGGGTGAAATCACGCCCGTCCGGCATACCCACTCTCCATCAGTTCGATTACCTGAAAATGATTATATTGAATCATGATTGATTATATGTGAGCAACATCAAATTATTCAAAACCAATTTCACCTATAAATTACCCCACACAATGCGAGTAAAACGATTTTTTTCCATCACAGCATAGAAATGTGATTGAAAAAAATCAGACCTATCCAGCTGAAGTCACAGCAAAAAGACAAGGTACCAGTATGAATATCAACAGCACCCTCATCAGCGGTTATCAGGCACTCCAGGATCTGGGCTACCTCCTGCGCGGCAGGCAGCACGTACTGTTGGTGACGGACAGGAACATCGTGGGACTGGCCGGGGTTCAGTCTCTGATCGCGCAACTGAAGGACAGCGTGCCACACCTTTCCCTGATTGATAACGTGCCGGCCGAACCCAGCCAGCACGATGTGGCGGCGGTCTTGCAACAATTGCCCGCCACCCAGCCTGATCTGGTGATCGGTGTCGGGGGCGGTAGCGTACTGGACGTCGCCAAACTGCTGTCGCTGCTGTGCGCCGGCGAAGAAGGCATCACGCTTGATAGCCTGCTGGAAGGTCGCAAACCGACACGGCGCACCACCTCGTTGCTGATCCCAACAACAGCGGGCACCGGTTCCGAAGCCACGCCAAACGCCATTCTGGCTATTCCGGAAAAAGAAACCAAAGTCGGGATTATCACCCCGGTAATGCTGCCGGATTATGTGGCGCTGATACCTGAACTGACCACCAGCATGCCAGCGCACATTGCTGCTTCAACCGGCATTGATGCGCTCTGTCACCTGATCGAATGCTTTACCGCCACCATCGCCAACCCGGTGGCCGACAACTATGCCTTAATCGGCATGAAGAAACTGTTCGCCAACATCGAAACCGCGGTGAACGAACCTTCTAATCTGGAAGCGCGCCTGAACATGCTGTGGGCTTCCTATTACGGCGGCGCGTCTATCGCCCACTCCGGTACTCATCTGGTCCACGCCATGTCTTACCCGCTGGGCGGCAAGTACCACATTCCTCATGGGGTAGCGAACGCCATTCTGCTGGCACCGTGCATGCGCTTCGTCCAGCACGCCGCGGCGGAAAAATTCGCGCAGGCTTATGACCTGCTGCCAGACGCCGACCTGTCGCTTTCCACTGAACAGAAAGCCGCTGCACTGGTGGATTACTTCACCGCGCTGGTGAAACGACTGAATCTGCCGTCGTCGCTGCAACAGTTGGGTATTAGCCCGGATCACCTGCCATATCTGGTGGAGTCCGCCTTGCAGGTACAGCGACTGATGAAAAATGTCCCGACTACCGTGACGGCGCAGGATGTCCACGCCATTTATTCAACGTTGTTTTAACAACCAGCCTAACCTGTTGTTTTAAAAAATTATAAGTGAGTGATTCAACCGTATCCGTTTTAACAACGTCGCTCTGGATAATGAAAAAGACCGAGGAACAATAACGATGACTAAAGCGATTACAGGCGTACTGACGGCGATCGTCACGCCTTTTGACCATCAGGGGGAATTCAGCCCCACCGCCATGCGCCAGCAGGTTCAACGCCAGATGCGCTATGGCAACGGCATTTTCTGTAACGGCACCAACGGTGAATTCTTTGTGTTGCACACCGACGAAAAAGTGGCCGTCACCGAAACCTGCGTGGATGAAGCCGCCGGAAAAGTACCGGTTGTAGCACACATCGGTGAAATCTCTACCCGTGAAACCATCAAGCTCGGCAAGCGCATCGCCGCATTGGGCGTGGATGCCGTTTCCGTCATCACGCCGTATTTCGTGCCGCTCAAACAAAGCGAACTGATAGACCACTACCGCGCGGTGGCGGACGCACTGCCGGTACCGGTGTTCATGTACAACATTCCGGCCCGTACCGGCAATACGCTGCAACCGGAAACGGTGCGCGTGCTGGCCGAGCACCCGAACATTATTGGCATCAAGGACAGCGCCGGTAGTTACGAAAGCCTGAGCGGCTTCTTGCAGGCGGTGAAAGATATGCCGAACTGCGATGTGCTCAACGGCCCGGATTCGCTGATTCATCAGGGGTTTGTTGACGGTTGCTCCGCCTGTATTTCAGGCCTGGCCAACGTGGCGCCACAGGCCATCAGCGAAATCTGGCACCGTTTCCACGCCGGTGACATCGAAGGCTCCCGCCAGGCACAAGAGCAGGTGAGCGAACTGCGTAAGACGCTGTACGCGGTGGCGTTCTCACCTGCCGTGGTGAAAAAAGCGCTGGTACTGATGGGGCAGGACGTCGGCGTCAGCCGCTACCCGATTGCGTTCTCAGCACAAGACGAAGAGACCATTCGCACCATTATTAAACCGTTCTCACAGTGAATGAGAACCTACCCTTACTCCTACAGGATCGAAAACCATGAACCATTTTGATCTGACAGACACACTTATCATCGTCGGGATAATTGTCGTCTACATTGCGCTTACCTCCTTGCTGACCCTGCGCCTGCGCAGTAAGTCCAACTCGGAGTTCATGGAAGGCTCACGCGCACTGCCGGCCTTTATCGTCGGTATCCTGCTGATGACCGAATTTATCGGTGCCAAATCGACCGTCGGTACGTCACAGGCCGCCTTTGAGAGTGGTATCGCGGCCTCCTGGTCGGTGATTGGCGCGGCTATCGGCTTCCTGCTGTTTGGCATGATTCTGGTGAAGAAGATCTATAACACCGGGAAAATCACCATTTCCGGTGCTATCGCTGAACGTTATGGCAACACCACCAAGAACATTATCTCCATCATCATGATCTACGCGCTGTTGCTGGTGAACGTAGGTAACTACGTCAGCGGCGCCGCGGCTATCTCCACCGTGCTGAAAGTGAGCCTGCCGGTGGCGGCGCTGATTACCGCTATCGTCAGTACCTTCTATTTCTACTTCGGCGGCATCAAAGGCGTTGCCTACGTCACGCTGATCCACAGCGGCATGAAATACATCGGGGTGATGGTCATTCTGTTCGTGGCGCTGAAAATGACCGGCGGCATCACGCCGATGGTCGAGAAGATGCCAGAATTCTACTGGACCTGGGACGGCAGTATCGGTGCCAGCACCATTGGCGCATGGCTTATCGGTACCATCGGCTCCATTTTCTGTACCCAGTTTGTGATTCAGGCTATAGCCTCCACCAAAGATGAGAAATCCGCCAAACGGGCGACCTGGATTGCGTTCCTGTTCTGTATGCCGATCGCCATTGCGATTGCCATCATCGGTGTCGCCGCCAAATTCGTACACCCGGAAATCAAGAGCCTGTACGCGTTGCCCATCTTCCTGCAGGACATGAATCCGTGGCTGGCAGGGCTTGTCACCACCTCGCTGGTGGCGTCCATCTTCATCAGCGTGAGTACGGTTGCACTGGCGATTGCCTCGCTGATCGTGAAAGATTTCTACGTGCCGTACTGCAAACCGACACCGGAAAAAGAATTCAAGATGACCCGCGTGTTCTCGCTGATCATCGGCTTCCTGCCGCTGGTGTTCGTGCTGCTGGTGCCGGAAGTGCTGAAACTGTCGTTCTTTACCCGTGCCATTCGTCTGTCGATTTCCGTGGTGGCGATGGTCGCCTTCTACCTGCCGTTCTTTAGCAGTTCGCGTGGCGTCAACGCGGGCCTAATTCTGTCCTGTGTCGTCACCTCAGTCTGGTACATCATGGGTAACCCGTTCGGCATCGACAACATGTACATTGCACTGGCAACACCGGCTGTGGTGATGGTGATTGACCGTCTGATCCCCAACAAAGCCGCCAAAGCCGGACAGAAAGTTGAACCATCCGTACCTCATTCTGGAGCCTAAGTAGTCATGACGACCGAAACGACCGAAACCATTACCATCGAACGCGACGGCCTGGTCCGCCCGGCTGACGCTGACAACCAACGTCTTGACGCGTACATTCCGTCAGAATGCCCGCAGAACCATGCGTCTAACCTGCTGCATCTGCCTAACGGCGATGTGCTGTGCGTCTGGTTCGGCGGCACCCAGGAAGGGGTGTCTGACATCTCGATTTACCTGTCGCGACTGGTGAACGGGAGCGGGCAATGGACGCCTGCCGTCAAACTCTCCGACGACCCGACCCGTTCCGAACAAAACCCGGTGCTGTTTCTGGCACCGGACGGCGTACTGTGGTTACTGTACACCGCGCAGAAATCCGGCAATCAGGACACCGCCATCGTGCGTTACCGCCAGTCGCAGGATCAGGGCTACACCTGGGGTGAGATTGGCGTACTGCTGGAACAACCCGGCACCTTTATCCGCCAGCCGATTACCGTGCTGCCCAACGGCGACTGGCTGCTGCCAGTGTTCTACTGCCGCATCCAGCCGGGTGAAAAATGGGTCGGCAACGATGACATCAGCGCGGTGAAGATTTCAAGCGATCGCGGGCAAACCTGGCGTGAGTCGGTGGTGCCGAACAGCACGGGCTGCGTACACATGAATATCACCCTGCTCAAAGACGGCACCTTACTGGCGCTGTTCCGCAGCCGCTGGGCCGATTTCATCTACCGCAGCCACTCGACCGACGGCGGGGAAACCTGGTCGGAGCCAGAGGCGACAGACCTGCCAAACAACAACTCGTCGATTCAGGTGACCACGCTGGACAACGGCCACCTGGCGCTGGTGTTCAACGCCATGAATGCCGACGGCGCGACCGAACGTCGCCTGTCGCTGTATGACGAAATCGAAGACGAAGAAGAGAGCGATGCCAAAATGCCGGAAATCGCCACCGGACGCAGCGCCTTCTGGGGCGCGCCACGTGCGCCGATGACGCTGGCGATTTCTGAAGATGGTGGGAAAACCTGGCCGTGGCAGCGCAATCTGGAAGTGGGTGACGGTTACTGCATGACCAATAACTCGACGGATAAACGTAACCGCGAGTTCTCCTACCCCAGTATCAAACAGGGGCCAGACGGCAAACTGCACATCGCGTTTACCTACTTCCGTCAGGCGATTAAATACGTCTGCGTCAGCGAAGAGTGGGTCAAAGGCTAACCCTGTCTCCCCTCCCTCTTGCAGGGAGGGGCTCTCGCCGCTTTCCGTCTACTTGCTAAGGAACCGCTTATGATCGCAGGTAATCTGAATCATCTGTCACTGGCCACCTTGCCCGAACCACTGTGGCGCATTCTTTCCGGCTTCACGCTTGCGCAGCTAAACGCGCTGCCGGAAGGGAAATACCAGCCGGATAACGTGGACTGGTTCTATTCTATCGGCACGGTATCCACCGCACCGAAAGCCGAACGTCATACCGAATTCCATCGCCGTTTTCTCGATATTCAACTGATTCTGGCAGGGGAAGAGATCATCGGTTACGACCTGAACGACGCCAGTGATCGCGCCGCTACCGAACGTAAACCGGACCTGTTTATTCTGGAACAGTCGCAGGTACCGCACGCCATTCGACTGGCCGCCGGGGATTTCGTCACCTTTTATCCCGGTGAGCCCCATCAGGCGCTGTGCGCCATCAACGACCAACCAGCCCCGGTGAAAAAAGCGGTGTTTAAGATACCGGTTGAACAACTGAACACACAGGGGTAAAGCGTATGTCAGCACAGAAACAGGCGGTGATTACCGGCAGCAGCTCCGGTATCGGTGCCGCCATTACCGCCACCTTGCTGGCGGCAGGCTGGAAGGTCATCGGGCTGTCACGTCAGCCGGGCGCGCATCAGCACCCCAATTTCAGGCATTGTCCACTGGATATCACCGATACGCCTGCGCTCTGTGCCCTGCTGGACAGCCTGCCCACTGTCGACGCAGTGATCCACGCCGCCGGGGTGATGAAAGCAGCGACACTGGGCACCTTGTCCTACGCCGACAGCGAGCAGTTGTGGAAGCTGCATATTCAGGTAGCGGAAGTGTTAGCCGACAGACTGGTGAACAAACTGCCGCAAGGCGGGCGCATCATCCTGCTGGGTAGCCGGACCTCTAGTGGTGCTGCCGGGCGTAGCCAGTACGTCGCCACCAAATCGGCGATGATCGGCATGGTGCGAAGCTGGGCGGCCGAACTGGCCCCACGCGGCATCACGGTGAATATTGTGGCACCGGGAGCGACCGAAACACCGATGCTCAACCAGCCGGGAAGACAAAGTTCACCGCCGAAACTGCCGCCCATTGGCCGGTTTATTCAACCGCAGGAAGTGGCCGATCTGGTCGCGTACCTGCTGTCCCCCTCCGCCGCCGCCATCACCGGACAACAACTGGTTATATGCGGCGGTGCCTCGTTATAACGCCGTTACGCCAGTCAGTGCTAACCCGGCCACACCGCGCTACGCCGTGTGGCCGGGAGCTCAGGCCGATTCACGCATCCATTCATCCATTCATCCATTCATCCATTCATCCATTCATCCATTCAAGCATTCAAGCATTCAACGGCTAGCGACGCTCAATGCCAGTCGCGGCGTTTTGCTGATCATCATTGAATCGACAGTCATCGCGCTGGCGGTCATCGAATCGGCAATCGTAAAGCGACTGACGGACTGCTTCAGTTCCTGCGAATGCGTTTCCAGATAGGCGGTATCTGTCGTGGTTTGCTCAACCATCGCGGCATTCTGTTGCGTTGTGCGCTCCATCTCAGCCAGCGACCGGGCAATTTCCTGCGTTGCGATGGACTGCTCCGCCGAGGTATCCGCAATCTTCCTGATAAACTCGCTCGACAAATCAACTGCCTGATTAATTTTCTGCATCACTTCAGAGGCCTGACTGATTTCACTGTAGCCCTCGCCGATTTTCTCAGATGACGCATCGATAAGGTGCTTTATCTGATGCGCCGATGCCGTGGTTTTCTGCGACAGGGTACGAATTTCAGCCGCCACCACCGAGAAACCGCGCCCTACCTCTCCTGCTCGCGCCGCTTCTACCGCCGCATTAATTGCCAGGATATTGGTCTGGAAGGCGATATCCTCAATCACTTTGGTGATAGACGAAATGCTGTCCGAATGCCGTTTGATGTTCTCCATCGTATCCACGATTTTACTCACCAGTTGGTTGCCCTGATGCGTTTCGCTGGCCGCATTTTCAGATAACTGACTGGCCTGTCTGGCACTGGCGGCATTATCTTTCACCGACTCTGACACCTGCCCCATCGCCGCTGAGGTTTGCTGCAACGCCGACACCTGCATATCGGTACGCTGCGACAACGCTACGCTACTTTTGCTGATATTTTCGCTGGCAATCGTCACCCCTTCAGCATGCGTCGACACATTAGCGACAATATTAATTAATGACTGGCGCATGGTTTCAATCGCTGCCATCACACTGTGTTGCTGCCTATCATTAATGAGGGTTTTCTCGGTTAAATTACCGGAGGCAATCGCACGGGTCATCGTTAGTAATACGGCCGGTTCGGCACCCAGCGCCTGAAAAATTCGGCGACGGGTCGCAAACATCGCCAATGTACCCAGTAATAGGGCGACGATTAAAACAATCGGCATTGCCACGCTAAAATACCTTGCGGTTTCTCTGGCGATATGCGTCAACTGATTATTCTGTTCAGCCTCATAATTAATAAACGCATTCACATCCGCCAGCCACTGTACAAATGCACCGCGACCTTCACTCAGCAAGAGAGTACGTGCAGCGTCGCTATTGCCTGCATTTTGTAATGCAATTAATCGGGCAATGATTGCGCTGGTCTTATTATTCGAATTTTGTATATTTTGGTATAAGGTTTTTTCGTGACCAGATATCGCCAACTGGTTCAACATCGCGTCGAGCTTAACATCCGACTGTTGGTAAATCTCTGCCAGTTTATTGATATTGTTGATAATAACTGAAAGCTCTTGCTTGTCGGCAATTAATAAATCCCGAACAGCAATCGAGCGGTCGTGAACACTACCACGCAAATTCACCGCATAGAATTGCTTAACGCTATTTTCATCATTCACTTCGGTTAATATATTGCTGATGTGCCGAATAGTTATCAAACCTGAAATACCCAACACTACACTGACTAATATAGGAATAATAAAACCCACTACAATTTGTCGTTTTACCGTCATGGTATTTTTCATGTATCCCCCGATGCCAACTTAACCACATATACCAATAAACATCATCGACGCCGCTCATTTAAACCTGGGTAGCGTAAACGAATCCAACACACACCAATTCGTGCAGATTCCGAACGCTGTCCAACGCCAAAATGGCAAATAAAATAGCCTGTCTGGATAAGTTTTTACTGTCTGTTTTAGTGACTGCCGTATCTGTATTTCATACTAAGTCAAACTGGCATCATAATCGATAGGGAAAAGCATCGGCTCACGCTATTAATACAATTGGAGACAATTGCTATATATCCGTCATATTTTCAGGTTGCAAGAGATACCGCCTCCCTGCCCCCGAATGCGTTTGGTATGGCGCACAATACGCCATCCTTTGCCGCAGCATCATTCGTTGTCTACATCATCCTTTATCTACATCATCCTTTATCGACGAACGCCCGGTATTTTTCCAACAGTTCCAGAAAGTCCTCCAGACCGCAGAGCGACAGGCTTTCTTCGTCGTAATAACTCATTCCCTCTTCCAGCTCGTCGGTTTCAAACGCCAGTTGATTAGCGCGCACCATCACCTCTTCACTGTCCAGCAGCAGCGTGTATTCATGACCGGCACGTTCCCACTGGCGCTCGCTGCCGGACAGTTCACGCACCGCTGCCTCTACTTCATCCAACACGGCCTGCTGACCTTTAACCTCTTCATTTAGCCAGTGCCCCACTGCTTCATGGCCCATCGACATCCGGACCATCACCTGCCCGGTGACATCATGCAAAAACTCATAGTCCATGATCGTTCTCCTCTGCCTGATTCGCTATCGCGTGCCACAACAGTAAAAAAAGGGAGACCTTTCGGCCTCCCTTCCTGTTATTACAATGAACTATAGCGGTTTATACGGCGGTCTGGAAGATCACCTTATCCGCTTTGTTGGTGTACTGCTGCAACTGGTCAAAATTCAGATAACGGTAAGTGTCGTCCGCGGTTTTGTCCACCTGCGCCATATACTGCTGGTACTCATCCGGTGTCGGAATACGACCCAGCAGCGCCGCTATCGCCGCCAGCTCTGCCGAGGCCAGATAGACATTGGCACCCGTGCCCAGACGGTTCGGGAAGTTACGGGTAGAGGTCGACACCACCGTCGAACCGTCTGCCACACGCGCCTGGTTACCCATGCACAGTGAACAGCCGGGGATTTCGACACGAGCCCCACTCTTACCGAAGACGCTGTAATAGCCTTCCTCGGTCAACTGTGCGGCGTCCATACGGGTCGGCGGAGCCACCCACAGACGGGTCGGCAATGACCCTTTGTTCTGATCCAGCAACTTACCGGCAGCACGGAAGTGACCGATGTTGGTCATACAAGAACCGATGAACACTTCATCGATTTTGTCGCCCTGCACGGTGGAAAGCAGACGTGCATCATCCGGATCGTTCGGTGCGCACAGGATCGGCTCTTTGATCTCGTTCAGATCGATATCGATAACCGCGGCATATTCTGCATCGGCATCGGCTTCCAGCAACTGCGGATCCGCCAGCCATTTTTCCATGCCCTGAATACGGCGTTCCAGCGTGCGGCGATCACCATAACCTTCGGCAATCATCCACTTGAGCAGAACGATGTTGGAGTTCAGGTACTCGATGATCGGCTCTTTATTGAGCTTAATGGTACAGCCCGCTGCCGAGCGCTCTGCCGAGGCATCAGTCAGTTCGAATGCCTGCTCGACTTTCAGATCCGGCAACCCTTCGATTTCCAGAATGCGACCGGAGAAGATGTTTTTCTTGCCTTTCTTCTCAACGGTCAGCAGCCCCTGCTGGATAGCGTAATACGGGATCGCATGGACCAGATCACGCAGGGTAATCCCCGGCTGCATCTGACCTTTGAAACGCACCAGCACTGATTCCGGCATATCCAGCGGCATCACACCGGTCGCGGCGGCAAACGCCACCAGACCAGAGCCTGCCGGGAATGAGATACCAATCGGGAAACGGGTGTGGGAGTCACCGCCGGTGCCGACGGTATCCGGCAACAGCATGCGGTTTAACCAGGAGTGGATAACACCATCACCCGGGCGCAGCGACACGCCGCCACGGTTCATGATGAAGTCCGGCAGGGTGTGGTGAGTATTCACGTCAACCGGCTTCGGATAGGCCGCCGTGTGACAGAAAGACTGCATCACCAGATCAGCCGAGAAGCCCAGACAAGCCAGGTCTTTCAGTTCGTCACGGGTCATCGGCCCGGTCGTATCCTGAGAGCCCACCGAGGTCATCTTCGGTTCGCAGTAAGCGCCCGGACGAATACCGGCTACACCGCAGGCACGGCCAACCATCTTCTGCGCCAGCGAGAAGCCACGGCTGCTCGCCGCCACATCTTTAGCATGACGGAATACGTCGCTGTGCGGCAAACCAAGCGATTCACGCGCCTTGCTGGTCAGACCGCGACCAATGATCAGCGGAATACGACCACCCGCACGGACTTCGTCCAGCAGCACATCGGTTTTCAGTTCAAAGCTGGCCAGCAGTTCATTGCTATCGTGATGACGGATTTCACCCTTGTACGGATAAACATCAATCACATCACCCATGTTCAGCTTGGTGACGTCAACCTCAATCGGCAGTGCCCCAGCATCTTCCATAGTGTTGAAGAAAATCGGCGCAATCTTGCCACCCAGCACCACGCCACCGCTACGCTTGTTCGGCACGTTCGGGATATCGTCACCCATGAACCACAGCACCGAGTTGGTGGCGGATTTACGGGAAGAACCGGTACCGACTACGTCACCGACATACGCCAACGGGAAGCCTTTATTGTTCAGTGCTTCGATTTGCTTGATTGGGCCGACCGCACCCGGCTGATCCGGCTCGATGCCATCACGGGCGTTTTTCAACATGGCCAGCGCATGCAGCGGGATATCCGGGCGTGACCAGGCGTCCTGCGCAGGAGACAAATCATCGGTATTGGTTTCGCCAGTTACCTTGAATACCGTCACGGTAATTTTTTCCGCCAACTGCGGACGGGACAGGAACCACTCGGCCTCAGCCCAGGATTTGACAACCTGCTGCGCGTGGGCGTTGCCAGCTTTGGCTTTTTCTTCCACGTCGTAGAAATTATCGAACATCAGCAGGGTGTGGGATAAGGCTTTGGCGGCAACCGGTGCCAGGGCGGGGTTATCCAACGCATCGATCAGCGGGTGAATATTGTAGCCGCCTTGCATGGTACCCAGCAGCTCAGTGGCTTTTTCCGGGGTGATCAGGGGAGAAACCGTCTCACCTTTGGTGATGGCAGCCAGGAAACCGGCTTTGACGTAGGCCGCCTCATCAACACCCGGCGGAACACGATTGACTAACAGGTCGACTAAAAACTCTTCTTCTCCGGCGGGGGGATTTTTAAGCAATTCCACCAGTGCCGCCATTTGCGAAGCCTCTAGCGGTTTGGGGACGATCCCTTGTGCAGCCCGCTCGGCTACGTGCTTGCGATAATCTTCTAGCACGACGTTCTCCTCGCTCTCATTGTCTAATTATGCCCGGCGCTCAGTTCCAGCTTTAGGCTGATTATCAGCGTTTGGATAGGTAAGGTCAGAGTGCCCGGTCCAGCCTGTCCAACATATCAGAGTTTGAACCGTTTGTTAATTCGTTTACATTAAGGCAACATTTATGCCTGTGCCACTTTTATAGCTGTACTGCTTTTATATTTTATAGCTGTACTGTTTTCTCAAGGATGGGGGCGTTAAACGACATAAGCCAAGCCTCCTGCCTTGAGGCCAGCATAGCAGTTGGCGGCAAAATCAACCACCGCTTAGCCCATAGAAACGATAAGGATAATAAAAAGAATATTCGCCACTGCCGCCGAATGCCAAACCCACTGTCACCACCCCGATATGACAGATTATCGCCGTTAAAAGCAGAAAAAATTGCTATGCTTCTCACGTCATTCGCGGCATTGTCTTTCTTTACATTTACGTCACAGCACAGATATCGCCATGTCAGCCCATTCCCGTATTACCGCCCGGTTGGCGCACCTGATCGTCACCACAGAACCGGATAGCACCGTTATCGATCTCGCCCGCGAAGGCGTCATGGATTTTCTCGCCTGCGCCCTGCCGGTTTGGCAGGGTGCGGTCGCTGACAGCGGGCTTGCGCCGTTAAAATCGGTCTACCCCGGCAACGATAGCCAGAGCAGAAGCTTGCTGCTGGGTTATGCAGGTCATGCGCTGGATTTTGACGATTTTCACTCTGGGTTTCGTGGTCATCCCAGCACGGTTATCCTACCCGCTTTGCTGGCTCTGGCTGGCGAACACCCAACATTCACGCAGACGCATTTTCTTGTCGCTTATGCTATCGGTGTAGAAGCTGCCGGACGGCTGGGGCTGGCGGCAGGGCCACGCCACTACAGCCAGGGTTACCATAATACGGCAACGCTGGGGGCCATTGCGGCCGCGGCGGCAAGCTGTCGCCTGATGGGTGCCACGTCAGATCAAACCGCCAATGCGCTGGGACTGGCGGCATCGCAAGCTGCCGGGCTGCGTGCGCAGTTTGGCTCTGCCATGAAGCCGCTGCATGCCGGGCTGGCCGCGCGTGCCGGGTTAAGTGCCACGCAACTGGCACTGGCGGGATTCCACGGCAACCACGATACCGTGCTGGAAGCGTTTCTCGCAGCCCACGGTGACGGCAAGCATCACGATGACGCGTTGACCGCCCACTGGGGTGCGCCCTGGCGACTGGTGTCACCTGGGCTGACCTTTAAGCGTTACCCCACCTGCGGCGGTACCCACAGTGCGGCAGAAGCGGCATTTATCCTGCGGGAACAGTGGGTCATGCAGGATGGACATTCACCTGACGACCTGCCCGACGCCATTCAAAGCATCACAGTACAATTCCCACCGGGTGGCGACGCAGCGCCGTTTATCCGGCGGGCCACCACCGGCGTCGAAGGCCGCTTCAGCCTGGAGTACGTGATTGCCGCTGCGCTGCTGGAAGGCCAGTTGCGACTGGAGCGTTTTACCGAAGGCCCGGTCGACCCGCGTATTGCCGAACTGGCAAGCAAAGTGTCACGTCAGGCAGACCTGAGCGCACCGCCGGACGAGCAAAACCCCGATGCCCGCTTCCATGACGTCAGTATGCAGATGAACGATGGGTCATGTTTTCATGCCAGAGTCACCTGGCAGCAAACCGCTGCGGTAAAAACGGATGTCACCGCCAAGCTACGCCAGACACTCACCCTGCTGCCGTGGCTGACGGCTGACGAGGCGCTCAGCCACAGCCAGTTACGCACACCCGATGCACTGGCCGAGCTGGTTCGGCTACTGTCATAACCGACAGCGGGATGCCTTCCCGCTGTATTGACCTGACAGCCCGCCGGGTTGGTTCACTGTACTCAGCGCGGCGCAGATGCCAGCCAGCGATCCAGCCATTGGAACACCGCTTCTTGTTGCTCCTGATAGAACACGTGTCCTAACTCAGGCCAGATGCGGGTTTCCAGCCGGTCATCAGCGTGTTGCGACTGCCACACCTGATGCATGCGCTCATACGCCGCTTGCACCGCCTGTTGTGGGAACAAGTTATCTTTGCCGCCGTTGAAAAACAGCATCGGACGCGGTGCCGCGATACTGGCAACATCAGGGAAATCAAGATGAGCAGGTAACCCCGGATGCAACATATAGAAAGAAGACTGGCCGCGCAGCACATTGTTGCCCGGCACCATTAAACCGTCATAGGTTCCCATCCAGGCAACAGCCGCTGTCGCCGCCGCTTTATCTGACAAGGCGGCCAGTTGCCAGGCACGGTAAGCCCCCATGGAAAACCCGACGACCCCCACGCATTTCGGGTCAACCGAGCGCAATGACGCCAGAAAATCCAGCGATCGCGTATCTTCGTAGGCCATATCCCCCGCCAGCGATCGCCCCAGATTAAAAAAATTACTGGCAAGCGCCTGCTGCTGTTCGTATTTTAGCGGCCCACGGTCCCCCCACCCCAGCGCATCTACCGCCAGCACCACATAACCCCGTTTGGCCAGTTCGTCACCGACAAAGCGGCCGGTAAAGTAACGATCAGCCCACGCCTTTGCAGAAGCGATGCGCGCGTCATCCCCCCACGGGCGGATCATTTTCTCCTTACCAATATCGAATTTCGCACCGTGATCATGCAGCAGCAGCACCGCCGGATGTGGCCCCGGGGTTTTTGGCGTCAGTAACAATCCCGCCACCCGGCTTTCATCGGTGAGATTAAACGCCACTTTCTCGGCCACATAGGTATCGCGGTCCTGACGGTCCACCACCTGTGGCTCGAAAGCGCGATGAGAATCAGGCGTGAGCAGCAGTGATCGTACTAGCTGCCGGGCATGCTCTCGCCATTGGTTGAAATGCACATCATGCCCGGCCAGCCAGGAATCCGGGTAGGTCAGTTGCTGCTTGAGCTGCGGGTAGAACGTGGGCAAGGCGTCATCCGTTACCGACGTCGTTGTATAGGAATGATCGTTTGCCATAAGCGGGGCACTCGCCAGACAGCACATCAAAATACCGAGGGTACGCCGTAATCTGCCTATTTTCATTGTTATCCTCCAAAAATAAAACATCGTTTCTTTTCGGTGGAGTTGATTGTAAATGAAGCAGATACCGCTGACAGGAGCAGATCAGAATTCTGGGAGGAAGGTAAAAAAAATCCGGCAACAGGTGCCGGATTCGCATTGAACAGACAAGACGTTTGTTCCCCACAACCACGGTTGCGGGGAAACGAATTATTTCTTCTTGGCTTTCGGGTTCGGCAGGTCGGTGATGCTACCTTCAAAGACTTCAGCCGCCAGACCTACGGATTCATGCAGCGTCGGGTGAGCGTGGATAGTCAGTGCGATATCTTCTGCATCACATCCCATCTCGATAGCCAGACCGATTTCACCCAGCAGTTCACCACCGTTGGTACCGACAATCGCACCACCGATCACACGGTGTGTTTCTTTGTCGAAAATCAGTTTGGTCATACCGTCAGCGCAGTCGGAGGCAATCGCACGACCCGATGCGGCCCACGGGAACACGGCGGTTTCGTAGCTGATGCCTTTTTCTTTCGCTTCTTTCTCGGTCAGGCCAACCCATGCCACTTCCGGCTCAGTGTACGCGATAGACGGGATCACTTTCGGATCGAAGTAGTGTTTCTTACCGGAAATGACTTCAGCCGCGACGTGACCTTCATGCACGCCTTTGTGCGCCAGCATCGGCTGACCGACGATATCGCCGATAGCGTAGATGTGCGGTACGTTGGTACGCATTTGTTTGTCAACGCGGATGAAACCACGGTCGTCAACTTCAACACCAGCCTGACCAGCATCCAGCAGTTTACCGTTCGGTACACGACCGATAGCCACCAGCACCGCGTCATAACGCTGCGGTTCTGCCGGGCCGTTCTTGCCTTCCATCGACACGTAGATACCGTCTTCTTTGGCTTCTACCGCCGTCACCTTGGTTTCCAGCATCAGGTTGAATTTCTTGCTGATACGTTTGGTGAAGACTTTAACGACGTCTTTATCCGCAGCCGGGATCACCTGATCGAACATTTCCACTACGTCGATCTGTGAACCCAGCGCGTGGTACACGGTACCCATTTCCAGACCGATGATACCGCCGCCCATGACCAGCAGACGGCCGGGAACGGTTTTCAGTTCCAGCGCATCGGTAGAGTCCCATACACGCGGGTCTTCATGCGGAATGAATGGCAACTGAATCGGACGGGAACCGGCAGCGATAATCGCGTTGTCGAAGTTTACCGTGGTGCTGCCGTTTTCCCCTTCAACCACCAGGGTGTTCGGACCGGTAAATTTACCAAAACCGTTGACGACTTTGACTTTACGGCCCTTCGCCATACCAGCCAGACCGCCAGTCAGTTGAGTAATAACCTTTTCTTTCCAGGTGCGAATTTTATTGATATCCGTCTGCGGTTCGCCAAACACGATACCGTGCTCAGCCAGCGCTTTGGCTTCTTCGATAACTTTCGCTACATGCAGCAGTGCTTTGGAGGGGATACAGCCTACATTCAGACATACGCCGCCCAGCGTGGAATAGCGCTCGACCAGCACGGTGTCCAGACCCAAATCTGCACAACGGAACGCTGCGGAATAACCTGCAGGGCCCGCGCCAAGTACCACCACCTGAGCTTTAATTTCAGTACTCATCATGACCTCTTAATGAATTTCCGGCGGGTCTGTGACGTCATTATTGTTGAGTCTTAACGCCCTCTTCCACCGGGACGTGTCTTTGCCGCGCTAGTTTACAAAATCATTAACAATTTTGAAACAACGAGCGACTAACGATTTGTCCTTAATCACTGATAGCTGTAACCAATAACAGCTTATCAGAAAAAAGCCGGCCGTCAGGCCGGCTTTTTTGATTACATCACCAGACGGCGAATGTCGGACAAGGTGTTGTTGATGATGGTAATGAAGCGTGCACCATCAGCACCGTCAATGACACGGTGGTCGAAGGACAGAGAGATCGGCATCATCAGACGCGGAACAAACTCTTTACCATTCCAGACCGGTTCCATGGCGGACTTAGACACACCCAGAATAGCCACTTCCGGCGCGTTGACGATCGGCGCGAAATGCGTTGTGCCGAGGCCGCCGATGCTGGAGATGGTAAAGCACCCACCCTGCATTTCGCCTGCGGTCAGCTTACCGTCACGGGCTTTCTTAGAGATGGTCATCAGTTCGCGAGACAGTTCAACGATGCCTTTCTTATTCACATCTTTGAATACCGGAACCACCAGACCATTCGGCGTATCTACCGCAACACCGATGTTGATGTATTTCTTCAGCGTCAGGCGTTGGCCGTCTTCAGACAGCGAACTGTTGAAGCGAGGCATCTGCTCAAGCGCAGCGGCAACCGCTTTCATGATGAACACGACCGGCGTGATCTTCACATCCAGTTTACGCTTCTCAGCTTCCACGTTCTGCTGTTTGCGGAACGCTTCCAGATCGGTGATATCAGTTTTATCGAAGTGCGTAACATGCGGGATCATCACCCAGTTACGGCTCAGGTTAGCACCAGAGATTTTCTGGATACGACCCAGTTCCACTTCTTCAATTTCACCAAACTTGCTGAAATCAACTTTCGGCCACGGCAACAGACCCGGCAGAGAACCGCCGGTCGCGCCCGCTGCCGGAGCAGACTCAGCGCGTTTCACGGCGTCTTTCACGTAAGCCTGTACGTCTTCGCGCAGGATACGACCTTTACGGCCAGTACCTTTTACTTTCGCCAGGTTGACGCCGAACTCACGCGCCAGACGGCGAATGACCGGTGTGGCATGGATGTAGGCGTCGTTTTCAGCAAACTCACCTTTGCTATCGGCTTTCGCCGCAGCTGGTGCCGCTGCCGCAGGTGCTGGTGCACTCGCGGCCGGAGCCGGTGCTGCCGCTACAGGAGCCGCAGCCGGTGCTGCGCCTTCTACTTCGAAGACCATGATAAGCGACCCGGTTTTCACCTTGCTACCGGTGCTAACCTTGATTTCCTTCACGGTACCGGCAAACGGTGCCGGGACTTCCATTGACGCTTTGTCGCCTTCCACAGTGATCAGCGACTGTTCAGCCGTCACTTTATCACCGACTTTGACCAATACTTCCGTCACTTCGACTTCATCGCCACCGATATCCGGCACGTTGACGTCTTTAGCACCACCGCTCACCGCTGGCGCGACAGCAGGTGCACTCGCGGCAGGAGCCGGAGCAGCAGCAGGCGCTGCACCCGCCACCTCAAACACCATGATCAGTGAGCCAGTTTTCACCTTGTCACCGGTCTTGATGCGAATTTCTTTTACTGTACCCGCGAACGGCGCCGGGACTTCCATAGAGGCTTTATCACCTTCCACCGTAATCAGCGACTGCTCTGCCGCTACGGTGTCGCCGACTTTCACCATCACTTCGGTCACTTCAACTTCGTCGCCGCCGATATCCGGTACTTCAACTTCTTTCACCGCGCTGGCAGCGGCAGGTGCCGCAGCCGGTGCTGGCGCAGCAGCAGCCGGAGCCGGTGCGGCAGCCGCCGCACCTTCTGCTTCGAAGACCATGATCAGTTTGCCGGTCTCGACTTTGTCACCCACCGCCACTTTAATCTCTTTAACTACACCCGCCTGCGGAGAGGGGACTTCCATCGAAGCCTTGTCACCTTCAACGGTGATCAGCGACTGCTCGGCTTCCACTTTGTCACCCACTTTGACCAGCACTTCGGTGACTTCAACTTCATCTGCACCGATATCCGGTACCTTGATTTCGATAGCCATTACTCTTTCCCTCTTATGCTACGCGCGGGTTAACTTTTTCAGGGTTGATGTCGAATTTCTTGATGGCTTCAGCCACAACAGATTTTTCAACTTCACCGCGTTTAGCCAGTTCGCCCAGAGCAGCAACAACCACGTAGGAAGCGTCCACTTCAAAGTGGTGACGCAGGTTTTCACGGCTGTCGGAACGGCCGAAACCATCGGTGCCCAGTACGCGATAATCGCTGGCCGGAACGTAGGTACGTACCTGCTCGGCAAACAGTTTCATGTAGTCGGTAGACGCGACTGCCGGTGCGTCGTTCATCACCTGAGCGATGTACGGTACGCGCGGCGCTTCGGTCGGGTGCAGCATATTCCAGCGTTCGCAGTCCTGACCGTCACGGGCCAGTTCAGTGAAGGAGGTAACGCTGTACACATCAGAACCGATGCCGTAATCCTTCGCCAGAATCTGTGCGGCTTCGCGTACATGACGCAGGATAGAACCGGAACCCAGCAACTGAACTTTGCCTTTGCTGCCTGCCACGGTTTCCAGCTTGTAGATACCTTTGCGGATGCCTTCTTCGGCGCCCTGCGGCATCGCCGGCATGTGGTAGTTTTCGTTCAGTGTGGTGATGTAGTAGTAAATGTTTTCCTGCGCGTCGCCATACATACGAACCAGACCGTCATGCATGATGACCGCCACTTCATAAGCGAACGCCGGGTCGTAGGAAATACAGTTCGGAATGGTCAGTGCCTGGATGTGGCTGTGACCATCTTCATGCTGCAAACCTTCGCCGTTCAGTGTGGTACGACCGGATGTACCGCCGATCAGGAAGCCACGTGCCTGCTGGTCGCCAGCCGCCCAGCACAGGTCGCCGATACGCTGGAACCCGAACATGGAGTAGTAAATATAAAACGGGATCATCGGCAGGTTATTGGTGCTGTAAGACGTTGCCGCCGCCAGCCAGGAGGAGCCTGCACCCAGTTCGTTGATCCCTTCCTGCAGGATCTGACCTTTCTGATCTTCTTTATAGTAAGCGACCAGTTCGCGGTCCTGCGGGGTGTACTGCTGACCATTCGGGCTGTAAATACCGATCTGACGGAACAGACCTTCCATACCGAAGGTACGCGCTTCGTCGGCGATGATCGGAACCAGTCTGTCTTTGATAGACTTGTTCTTCAGCATCACATTCAGTGCACGCACAAAGGCGATGGTGGTGGAGATTTCTTTGGTCTGCTCTTCCAGCAGAGAGCTGAAGTCTTCCAGCGTCGGCAGGTCCAGCTTCTCATCAAATCTCGGCTGACGGGACGGCAGGTAGCCTTCCAGCGCCTGACGACGTTCGTGCAGGTATTTATACTCTTCGGAGTTTTTGTCGAAGGTAATGAACGGCAGTTTTTCAACATCAGCGTCAGCAACCGGCACATTGAAACGGTCGCGGAAATAACGCACGCCGTCCATGTTGATTTTCTTGACCTGGTGAGCAATGTTCTTGCCTTCAGCCGCATCACCCATACCATAACCTTTGATGGTATGAGCCAGAATAACCACCGGCTTGCCTTTGGTTTCCTGTGCTTTTTTCAGTGCAGCGTAAACTTTCTTCGGATCGTGACCACCACGGTTAAGTGCCCAGATATCATCATCGCTCCAGTCTTTGACCAGTGCAGCGGTTTCCGGGTATTTACCGAAGAAGTGCTCACGCACGTAGGCACCGTTTTTGGATTTGAAGGTCTGGTAATCGCCGTCAACGGTTTCGTTCATCAGTTGGATCAGCTTACCGCTGGTGTCTTTACGCAGCAGTTCGTCCCAACGACCGCCCCAGATAACCTTGATCACTTCCCAGCCAGCACCACCGAAGATGCCTTCCAGCTCGTTGATGATCTTGCCGTTACCGGTGACCGGGCCGTCCAGACGCTGCAGGTTACAGTTGATGACAAACACCAGGTTGTCCAGCTTCTCACGGGTCGCGATAGTAATCGCACCTTTAGATTCCGGCTCATCCATTTCACCGTCGCCCAGGAAGGCATATACGGTTTGTTTGGTGGTATCTTTAAGACCGCGGTTATTCAGATACTTCAGGAATTTGGCCTGATAGATAGCGTTAATCGGGCCCAGGCCCATTGACACGGTCGGGAACTGCCAGAATTCCGGCATCAGTTTCGGATGCGGGTAGGAAGACAGGCCATTACCGTGAACTTCCTGACGGAAGTTGTTCATCTGATCTTCAGTCAAACGGCCTTCCAGGAAGGCGCGCGCATAAACCCCTGGGGAGATATGCCCCTGGAAGAACACCAGATCACCGCCGTCTTGTGCGTTACGAGCACGGAAGAAGTGGTTGAAGCACACTTCATAGAAGGTAGCGGAAGACTGGAAAGACGCCATATGACCGCCCAGCTCCAGATCTTTCTTAGATGCGCGCAGTACCGTCATCACCGCATTCCAGCGGATTGCGGAACGGATACGACGCTCCAGATCAAGGTTCCCCGGATACGCGGGTTCATCTTCTGCCGCGATGGTGTTGATGTAGTGACTGCCAGCACTGCCCGCAGCCACTTTCACCCCACCTTTACGTGCTTCAGTCAATACCTGATCAATCAGGAACTGAGCGCGCTCAACACCTTCTTCACGGATAACCGATTCGATCGCCTGCAGCCAGTCACGCGTTTCGATCGGATCCACGTCATTGTTCAAACGTTCTGACATGGTGTATTCCTTATCTGTTTCTAATCAGTTGATTTGTCTGGAGCCTGTCTTCTTGTACTCTGTTCCTGTTGGAGAAAGCACAGGAAGACAGGCCCTTCGTCTTGTTGCCGCAAACGACCGCCAGTCGACGGCCTAATCCTTGCGCTGCTGGAGCCGACGCAACGAGCGTTCCCGCCGACTATGTTCCCGGTTAAGTTCCAGCAATACTTCCTCAATAAAGGCCAGGTGGCGATGTGATGCCTCGCGGGCTTTTTCCGGCTCACGAGCGACAATCGCTTCAAAAATCCTGGCACGATGGCTACTCACCTGCGTCAGAACTTCACGACTCAGATAAAGCAATTCAAAATTCTGCCTGACGTTTTGCTCAAGCATCGGCCCCATACAACGCAACAGGTGCAACAACACCACGTTGTGCGCCGCTTCCGTCACTGCGACCTGATAATGCATGACCGCTTCAGACTCCCCTTCCAGATCACCGGCTTCACGTGCCGTTTCAATCAGGGCATGACAATCACGGATACGCTGCAAATCCTCTTCCGTACCACGCAAGGCGGCATAGTAAGCGGCGATCCCTTCAAGGGCATGACGAGTTTCGAGGAGGTCGAACTGGGATTCCGGATGGTTAATTAACAGCTCCGCCAGCGGGTCGCTAACGCTCTGCCACAGGTTATTCTGAACAAAGGTACCGCCACCCTGACGGCGCAACAGTAGCCCTTTGGCTTCCAACCGTTGGATAGCCTCGCGTAGCGAGGGGCGGGAAACATCGAACTGTTTTGCCAGTTCACGTTCCGGTGGCAGCTTCTCTCCAGGACGCAAGGTTCCCTCAAGGATCAGAAACTCCAGTTGCTGTTCAATCACATCTGACAGTTTAGGTTGACGGATCTTGCTGTAGGCCATGTGAATTCTTCCCGGCGAAAAAGCGCGGAGTCAATTGGTAATACCAATTTTAAAAACATGACGCACAAAGTAACAAAGTATTCACCTTCTGTCCATACAGACGATGAGCGAAATTACCAATCACCTTAGTTTTTAACAAATGCCCAGAATCTTGTAGCAAAAGCACGAATCGTTCAGTGGTATTACCATTTATTAAAGCTCGCCAGTTTTAACTTTTTTGAAACTCGAGTCAGGCAAAGCTGAACCGTTCAACCTGCCATTTAATGAATTTAAAATCACAATAAACGAATAAAAAACCAACAAGTCCAATTCACAGACCATGACCTTATTTTGGCCCTCCCGAACATATCGCGCGTGTATGACATGGAAAAGGCAACGACGTTTCTCCCCCTGTAAACAACGGTAAAAGCGCAAAGCCGTACCGTACAGATGACGGTGATCATGACATCACACTTTTATGTCATGCCTCGCAAGAAATCAGTGCAATTCTGTGCGCATATCACTATTCTCTGACGCGCGATAGCACTGGCGGCGATTTAAGTTTGTCAGCGTCGTAAATATAAAATTACACACACGTAAAAAGACAAACGTGCCAGCCCGCGCCACACCGTCGGTGAACGGTTTGTCTTTTCATCGGCAGAGGGTAAAAAGCATGCAAGATCAACAAGACGGTACGCTACAACGCGGACTGAAAAACCGTCACATACAGTTGATTGCTCTGGGGGGCGCGGTTGGAACCGGGTTGTTCCTCGGTATCGCACAAACGATCAAGATGGCCGGGCCATCCGTTCTGCTGGGCTATGCAATCGGCGGTCTGATTGCGTTTTTCATCATGCGCCAGTTAGGTGAAATGGTGGTGGAAGAGCCGGTTGCCGGTTCATTTAGCCACTTTGCCTATAAATACTGGGGCAACTTCGCCGGTTTCGCTTCCGGCTGGAACTACTGGGTGCTGTATGTGCTGGTGGCGATGGCGGAGCTAAGCGCCGTTGGTATCTATGTACAATACTGGTGGCCGGATATTCCTACCTGGGTGTCCGCTGCAGTGTTCTTTGTCGTGATCAACGCCATTAACCTTGCCAACGTGAAGATGTACGGCGAGCTGGAATTCTGGTTTGCGATTATCAAGGTGGTGGCGATTGTCGGCATGATCGTGTTCGGTGGCTGGCTGTTGCTCAGTGGCCACGGCGGGCCGGACGCATCCATTACCAATCTTTGGGCGCAGGGTGGTTTCTTCCCCAACGGCATCAGCGGTCTGGTGATGGCGATGGCGGTTATCATGTTTTCTTTCGGTGGTCTGGAACTGGTGGGCATTACAGCAGCAGAAGCAGACAAACCGGAAGAGAGCATTCCGCGCGCGACCAATCAGGTCATCTATCGTATCCTGATTTTCTACGTCGGCTCATTAACGGTGCTGCTGTCGCTCTATCCGTGGGGCAAAGTGGTTGAAGGCGGTAGTCCGTTCGTTATGATTTTCCACGCACTGAATAGTGAGCTGGTGGCTAACATCCTGAATATTGTGGTGCTGACTGCGGCGCTGTCGGTATACAACAGTTGCGTTTACTGCAACAGCCGTATGCTGTACGGCCTGGCTAAGCAGGGAAATGGCCCACAATCGCTGCTGAAAGTAGACCGTCGCGGTGTGCCGGTGGTCGCTATCGGCGTATCTGCGCTGGCTACCGCCCTGTGCGTACTAATCAACTATGTGTTGCCGGGCAAAGCGTTTGAGCTGCTGATGGCGCTGGTTGTGTCTGCTCTGGTTATCAACTGGGCGATGATCAGTCTGGCGCATCTGAAATTCCGTGCGACCAAAGACCGCGAAGGCGCGCAGACCCGATTTAAAGCGTTGTGGTTCCCGTACGGCAACTACCTGTGTCTGGCATTTATGGCAGGTATTCTGGTCATCATGTCCCTGACGCCAGGTATCCAGATTTCGGTCTTATTGATTCCTATCTGGTTGCTCGTGCTGGGCATCGGCTATCGTTTTAAAACACGCCAATAACACTTTCCTTTCTTAGAAAAACACCATCCTTTCTCAGTATGGCCGCCGCAGCGGCCATACTGTTTTCATGATGTTCCCATCTTCACAGCAACGTGACTCTCACGATAGGTTAGACCAGCGTACCGTAGATGGTGAGTAACGCCACGACGACAACCAACACCAGCGTCACTTTTTTCGCCAGCGACACTGCCGCTCTCGGGGTAGAAATCGGGTCGCCATGCGGTTCACGTTCAAGTGAAAACTGCGCCAGTTTCGTCAGAACCCAGTACTGAGAAGAGTGTGTGTCCATCATGGCGGCAAACCAGGCGGGCAATGCCTTCTCACCGTGCCCCAGCAACGCATAAGCGGCACCGGCCAACCGTACCGGAATCCAGTCCAACCAATGCAGTAAGGTATCAACCCCCGAATTCGCTCGTTCCAGAGGAGTATGATGACGGGCCAGGCAGCACTGCCGGGCGCGCAACACGGTGTAACCCACCAATGCTACCGGACCATAAGGCCCCGCCGCGACAAACCAGAACAATGGAGCCAGATAAAAGCGGAAATTCAACCACAGCAACGCGTTTTGTAATTCCTTTAAACGTTCACGTTCGCTGCCATCGAGCGGCAGGCCATGAATCAGCGCCAGCTCCTCAGCCATTTCCCGGCAGGCATCCGCCTCACCACGCTGAGCGCTCTGAATATAGCGGTGGTAATGCTGGCGTATTTCACCCGCGCCAATGCACAGCAAGCCAACAGCGATCCACAACAGCAACAGCGGCAAGCCAAACAACCACCCGCTGAGCACCCACTGCGCCGCCAACACCACCGCCATGCCCATAATAGATAACAGCAATGTTTGCACCAGCGATGGGGCGGAAAGATGACGAAACACCCGTTCCAAATGGTGATCCAGTTGCCAGTGGTCGCCACGTTTAAACAACCGCTCCCATCCCAGGACCAACAATAGGCTAAACAACGTCATCTGTGATTACTCCCCTTGTTCTGGTGGTGTCTGCCATAACTGTTGATATCGCGCCCAGTCGAACGCCGGGCCGGGGTCAGTCTTACGACCCGGTGCAATATCACTGTGTCCGGTAATACGTTCAGGCGTAATGCCATAAGTTTCACTCAGCAGGCGGGTAACGTCTGCCAGCCGGGCGTATTGTTCTGTGGTAAATGGCAGCGTATCAGTGCCTTCCAGCTCGATACCAATCGAAAAATCATTACAACGCTCTCGTCCATCAAACTGCGACACGCCGGCATGCCAGGCTCGTTGATCAAATGCCACATACTGTACAATTTCACCGTTACGACGAATCAGGCAATGCGCTGACACCCTCAGGTGGCATATGGACGCAAAATAAGGATGCGTCGTTGCGTCCAGCGTACCGGTAAAGAGTTGGTCGATGTAAGGCCCGCCGAATTCGCCTGGGGGCAAACTGATGTTGTGAATCACCAGCAAAGAAGGCAACTCGCCTTGCGGACGCTCATCCTGATGTGGCGACAAAACGCGTCTGGCCTCTGTCAACCAGCCATGCTCCACTCTCATCACCGCTCCTTTGATTCTTCCTGGCCGTCAAAACACGATCATCACCGGAACACATATTGCCCGGAAACAATCAGATATCGCACCACTAGCGTTAACCGACTGATCGCACTCATCATGCAAACATCTTACCGCATCTGCCCTGTTCCTGACCTGTTAAAAAACCATTCCGGTTTATTCGCGATTGTTCTTTCAACGCCTGCACACAAACCATGATGTTCTGCCCTTCTTCTGGTATGCTGCGCCCCCTCTTTCCGGCAAGCAGTCGACACGTACGCCATAACAAGCAAACGTTTTCGTCTTCTGCCCATCACCGGGAGGTTTTTCAGCAGTTATTTTGTTATTACAGCCCGAATCAATCTGCGCCTCCCCGGCCAACCAAGCCGCTGACGCGCTATCGGGCAACACAGAGAATCGTCATGAAAAAAATCCTTGCCGCCTGTGCAATCAGCACATTGTCATACAGTTTACCCACCGTTGCGGACACTAACGCCCCGCAATACCTCTCGGACTGGTGGCACCAGAGCATCAATGTGGTTGGCAGCTATCACACCCGTTTCGGACCCCAGTTAAACAATGATGTGTATCTGGAATATGAAGCGTTCGCCCGTAAAGACTGGTTTGATTTCTATGGCTATGTTGATGTGCCGAAAACCTTTGGCGCAGGTAATACGCCTGACCGTGGTATCTGGAATAAAGGCTCTCCGCTGTTCATGGAAATCGAACCTCGTTTCTCGATTGATAAACTGACCAACACGCAGTTGGGGTTCGGCCCATTCAAAGAGTGGTATGTCGCTAACAACATTATCTACGATCAGGGTCGTAATAATGACTCGCGCCAGAGCACCTGGTATGTCGGTCTGGGCACCGATATCAATACTGGTACGGATCTGTCGTTGTCCGCCAATATCTACGCCAAATACCAGGGACAGAACTACAGCGCGCCGAATGAAGATCGCTGGGACGGCTACCGTTTTAAAATCAAATACTTTTATCCGATCACATCGTTGTGGGGAGGCAAGCTGACCTATATCGGCTTTACCAACTTCGACTTCGGATCCGACCTGGCTGACGCCGCTGGCCCGTCTCGCACCAGTAACGCCATTGCCTCCAGCCATATTCTGGCGCTGAACTATGACCACTGGCACTACTCCGTCGTTGCCCGTTACTTCCATAACGGCGGCCAGTGGGCTGATGGCACCGAACTGGATTTCGGCCGTGGCCCGTTCAATGTCCGCTCTACAGGGTGGGGCTATTATCTGGTAGCCGGTTACAACTTCTGATCTTTGCTATGATGTATCCCGGCCATGGCCGGGATACGAAAACCCCGCCAGGATGGGTTGTTACTCACCATGTCAGACCTGGCGGGTTGCGCCAACAAAACAAATAATACATTGAATTGAAATAGTTTTTAAAATCACCCATTAACGGGATAGCATACATTCCGGATTCCATCGGAGTAGCATCATGACAACACGCCGTTATAGTCAGGAGCAGCGCCAGGCGGAACTGCTCAGCCGTATTGAGCAAGATATCCCCGCCAGCGTACAGCAGGCATTACGCGAAGACCTGGGGGGAGAAGCCAACCCGGAGCATGACCTCACCGCACAATTGTTACCCAATGACACTGTCGCCAGCGCGGTCATCATTACCCGCGAAGCTGGTATATTCTGCGGTCAGCGCTGGGTAGACGAGGTGTTCCGTCAGTTGGGCAACGTCATCACCATCGACTGGTTGGTTCAAGACGGTGATGTACTGACGGAAAATCAACCGCTGTGCCAGTTGCAGGGGTCTTCCCGTATACTGCTTACCGGTGAACGCACCGCGCTGAATTTCCTGCAAACGCTCTGCGGTGTGGCAACCGAAGTGAGTCGTTATGTCGCACAACTGGCAGGCACGCCTACCCGGTTGCTGGACACGCGAAAAACGCTGCCCGGCTTGCGCACTGCGCTGAAATACGCGGTACTGTGCGGTGGTGGGAGCAATCATCGCCTCGGCCTGGCCGATGCATTCCTGATCAAAGAAAACCACATTATTGCCGCAGGCTCCATCAGGCAGGCGGTTGAAAAAGCCTTCCAGTTGCGTAGCAATGTGCCGGTAGAAGTCGAGGTAGAAACCCTCGACGAACTGCAACAAGCGCTGGGTGCCGGGGCGGACATTATTATGCTGGACAACTTCACGCTGGATGCTATCCGCGAAGCCGTCACCCTGACCGATGGCCGCGCGTTGCTGGAAGTCTCCGGCAACGTGACGTTGCAAACATTGCCGGATTACGCCGCCACCGGTGTCGACTATATCTCGGTGGGCGCGCTGACCAAACATGTGCAGGCGCTCGACCTGTCGATGCGTTTTCGTTAATGCCTGTCGTTGCATTGCGGTGCTCCTCCATCAGCCCGGTGCGCCGGGTTGATGGCGATGCTGTAGCACTATTGGCTCTCTCGCCAACCTTTCCTTAGGTTTACCTCCCCGTTTTGCGAGCCCGCTCGCCTGTTTTTTGTAACACCCTGCTGTAATCCTCCGCAGTTTGCACAACAGGTTCCTGATTAAAAACATTGTGATAGCCAGCATCACTCTCAGTCTCTACCCTGCCATCACCAGCCACACCAGGGAACCAATAACATGACACAACAAGGATTTTCACTGATTGAATTGATGGTGGTTATTGTCATCATCGCCATTCTGAGCGCGCTGGGGATCCCGGCGTATCAAGGGTATCTGCAAAAAGCCGCCATGACTGACATGCTGCAAACCATGAGCGCCTATAAAACCGCAGTCGATCTTTGCAGCCTTAGCAATGCAGGGCTGGAAGGATGTAACGCCGGTAGCCAGGGGATCCCGACACCTTCGGCATCACGGTATGTCAGTGCCGTCACGATCAATCAGGGTGTCATTACCCTGACTGGCCAGTCGACCCTGCAAGGGTTAAGTGTGGTGATGACACCCACACTGGATGCGCAAAACGGTGCATCTCGCTGGACAAGGGCTTGCCGCACCAGCGCCGGAGCCGACAGTCTGCGTCAGGCATGCGAAGACGTCTTTCGTTTTGACTCGGCAGCAGGGTGACAGCCATGACACATCAGACACAACACCATGAATTACAATTGCTTTGTCGTCGTTATCACGCCCTACTACTGGATATAGACGAACAGACGATCTCTGTTGCCGTGGCCGGTTCGGTAACAGAAGATCTGATCGCTGCGCTGCGTTTCGCCAGTCACCGCCGCGTTCTGGTAGAACAATGGCCTGCCGCACGGCTGGAGCAACAACTCACGTCACCGCAAGCTCAAGAGGCTAACGCCTCTTATCAGGCTGATACCGCATCCCCCGAAGAACCCGATGATGCGCCAGTAGTCCAGTTCATTAACCAAACCCTGAAATTGGCTATCCAGCGCCGGGCCTCTGATATCCATCTGGAACCCTTATCAGCAGGTTATCGCGTCAGGCTGCGTATCGACGGGGTATTACATGAAATACCGACCAACCCGGATTTACCCGCAAACCGTATGGTTGCCCGTCTTAAGATTATGGGGAAACTAAATATTGCTGAACGCCGTTTGCCACAAGACGGGCAATTCAGCCTCCGTCTGGAGCAATATACCTATTCGCTACGCATCGCCACGTTACCCGTTCAGGGCGGTGAGAAAGTCGTATTGAGAGTATTACAAACACAGCAACACGCTCTGGAACTGAGTGCGTTAGGCCTGCCCGATTACGCGCTGCAACAATTCAAGCACACCCTCAGCCTGCCACAAGGCCTGATTTTGGTTACCGGCCCCACCGGTAGCGGCAAGACTTTCACACTGTACAGTGCTATCCGCTGGTTAAATGACACCAGCCGTAACATTTGCAGCGTAGAAGATCCGGTAGAAATTCCCTTGCCCGGCATCAATCAAACCGCTATCCACGCACAAAGTCAGTTGGACTTCGCCCGGGTATTACGTGCGCTATTACGCCAGGATCCCGATGTAATCATGATTGGTGAAATCCGTGATGCTGAAACGGCAGAGATCGCCGTCAAAGCCGCACAAACCGGTCATTTGGTGCTGTCCACCCTGCATACTAATTCGGCGCTGGATACGCTGATCCGGTTGGGGCATTTGGGCATCCCCGGCTATCTGGTGGCTGCGGCGCTCAAACTGGTTATTGCCCAAAGACTGGTGAGACGATTATGTCCGCACTGCCGCCAATTGAGAGAAGACACCACCACCTTACCCCACTCGCTATGGCAAGGCCCGTTACGGCAATGGCAGGCAACCGGGTGTGAACACTGTTTTTCTGGCTACTACGGCCGGGCCGCGATTTACGATCTACTACCGGTCACACCGGCACTTCAGCAGGCATTGTCTGGTGCCACATCATTAGCTGACCACAACCTGACACTCCCATTGCAACGGGAAACCCGCTTACTATCCGCAGGACTGGCACTGGTTCACGAAGGCGTCACGTCTTTGGAAGAAGTCTATCGCGTGATAGGCGATCACATTGAATAGAGGCCACTCATGGCGGTACAAAAACTCTACTACTGGCAGGCACTACGCCATGATGGCGAACCTTGCACTGGCGAACGTATCGGTTTTGAACGGGGTGAAATTTACCAGTACTTGCTGGAGCTCGGCTATCAGCCTTTACGACTGAAAACCGGTGCGTATCTGACACCACGTTACTGGCAAGGCCCCCAGCTATCCATCATCGTCCGACAGCTGTCGACCTTGCTGCAGGCAGGATTACCCTTACTGGATGCATTGGAGCTGCTAGGACGTCAGCACGAAAAAGCGGGCTGGCGCTGTCTGTTACAGGACATTCGCCTACAGGTCAGCCAGGGACGCCCACTGTCAGAGGTACTCTCAGAGTATCCAACCATCTTCCCGGTTATGTGTCGTTCGTTGGTCGCGGTGGGGGAACTGACTGGAAAACTGGACGAATGCTGTGCCCGCCTGGCGGACTATCAGGAAATGCAACGCCAGTTGACGGGAACAGTGATAAAAGCCTTACGCTATCCCATATTTGTGGTGGCGGTGGGGTTACTGGTCACGCTACTGATGCTCACGCTGGTATTACCGGAGTTCGCAGAGCTGTACGCTTCTTTTGGTGCCCCGCTTCCCTGGCTGACCCGCATGATGCTGGCATTATCGGATGGGATAAACCGTCATGGTGTGATCCTCTTTCTCCTGTCTGGTGGCATATTACTGGGTTACCGGCGGTTACGCAGGCAAAACGCAGAGTGGCAACAACGAGAACAACGGTTATTGCTGAAACTACCGCTGCTATCCACACTGATACAAAGTCATTGTCTGGGCCAAATTTTTCACACCCTGGCCATGACGCAACAGGCGGGATTAACGCTCTTGTCAGGCCTCAATGCCGCAGCCACAGTAAACAACCCGGTTTACCGACAGTCACTCACTGAGATACAACGCCAACTTGAACAGGGCATTCCGCTCGGGCAAGCCATCCATGATGAGCCTCTACTCTACCCGGCACCCTGCCACCAGCTCATCAGCGTCGGAGAGGAAACCGGGGCGCTGGATCAGTTATTTGCCCGACTGGCAGGCTGGTATGAGAATCACACCCGACAATTTGCAGACACGCTAACGCAAACACTGGAACCACTGCTTCTGGTCGTCGTTGGTGGTCTGGTGGGAACACTGGTTATCGCCATGTATCTACCGATTTTCCAGTTGGGGAATGTGCTGGCGGGTGCCTGACCCGCCAGCACATAACAACGGGGGCTTAGCCGTTAAACACCGGGTTTTCCTGCTCGGCAACACGAATGAAGGTGGTACGCTTGGTCAGTTCTTTCAGGCGTGCCGCTCCCACATACGTGCAGGCAGAGCGCAACCCACCGAGAACATCTCGTACTGTATGTTCTACCGGGCCACGCAATGGCAGGCGTACGGTCTTACCTTCCGCTGCGCGGTATTCAGCAACACCACCGACATGTCTCTCCATCGCTGAGGCAGAACTCATGCCGTAAAACAGCATCATCTTGCGGCCATCTTCCTCCACAATATCGCCACCACACTCGTCATGCGCGGCCAGCAGCCCTCCTAGCATCACGAAATCGGCACCGCCACCAAAGGCTTTGGCCACATCCCCCGGCACGGAGCACCCCCCGTCACTGACAATCTGTCCACCCAGCCCATGAGCGGCATCAGCACATTCGATCACCGCGGACAATTGCGGATAGCCAACGCCGGTTTTAACCCGCGTCGTACAAACAGAACCGGGGCCAATCCCCACCTTGACGATATCCGCCCCTGATAACAGTAACTCTTCCACCATCTCACCGGTTACCACGTTACCGGCACAGATGACTTTATCAGGGAAAACGTCACGTGCTTTCTGCACAAAATTGACGAAGTGTTCCGAATACCCGTTAGCAACATCAATGCAGATAAATTTCAGATCCGGGGATAACGCCAGGATCTGTGTCATCTTCTCAAAATCACTGTCCGATGTGCCGCTCGACACCATGACATGGCGTAAGACCGTAGCAGGCGTACTCTCGATGAACTGCCGCCATTCAGCCACGGAATAATGCTTATGCACTGCGGTCAGTAACTCAAACGACGCCAGGACTCGCGCCATCTGAAACGTCCCCACTGTATCCATATTGGCCGCAATGACGGGGACACCCGACCAGCCGCAACCTGCATGCAGAAAGCTGAATTCCCGTGTCAGTTCAACGTCTGCACGGCTTTTCAGCGTGGAGCGTTTAGGACGAATAAGCACATCTTTGAAACCCAGTTTAATATCTTCTTCAATACGCATGATGTACGACCTGATGAAGTGGGAGAATGATTCAGGGAAGAAGAGGCGATAATGCGCCAATTCATTGTGATCATACGCTCGAATAATCCTGCGACAAGACTGCGATTTTTCCTCAATTTGGGCTAAAATCCGATAAATTTACCTGGCCATTTCTAGTTGATTACCATGGCATATATCGTCGCGCTTACAGGCGGCATAGGAAGCGGGAAAAGCACGGTTGCTCAGGGTTTTGCAGAGCTTGGCGCCACTATTGTCGATGCGGATGTGATAGCCCGTGAGGTCGTGGCACCGGGGCAACCCGCGCTGGCAACTATCGTGAAATACTTTGGCCGGGAAATATTACAACCAGACGGTGCATTAAACCGAAGCGCCCTGCGTGAGCGCATTTTTGCTAACCCGGAAGATAAGCGTTGGCTCAATGCGTTGCTGCATCCGTTGATCCAGAAAGAAACCCGACGCCAGCTCGCTGCCGCTACCACCCCTTATGCGTTATGGGTGGTACCTTTGTTGGTGGAGAATCAACTACAAGGGAAAGCGCACCGTATTTTGGTGGTCGATGTCCCTCTGGACACACAATTACAACGTACCATGAGCAGGGATGGTGTATCCCGCGCTCAGGCGGAAAATATTTTGGCATCGCAGGCTAGCCGTGAACAACGGCTGGCCTGCGCTGATGATATTATCGATAACAACAGCAATCCGAGCTTACTGGCTCCGCGGATTGCCGCTCTACATCAGCATTACCTTGAGCTGGCCGCATCCGCAACCGACAGGACGACCCATAATGAGTGACGTTTCCTCAACAGTTCTTTTTGAATATCCGCTGAATGAAAAAATGCGTACCTGGTTACGCCTGGAATTTTTACTGCAACAGATGTTCGACAACCATGACCTGAAAGACATCGGCGTTGCCCTGACGTTTTTCCGCGCCGTCTCAGAGTTACTGGATATTCTCGAACGAGGGGATGCCCGCCCAGATCTGCTAAAAGAGCTGGAGCGACAGCAACAGAAACTGGCGCAATGGGGTGAATTGCCGGAAGCGGATATTTTGCGTATTAACACGTTACGTCAAAAATTACGCAACCTGTCTGCCGAACTGATTGCTGCGCCGCGCATGGGGCAAGGGCTGCGTGAAGACAAATTAATCGCTATGGTACGCCAACGTCTGAGCCTGCCAGGCGGGTGTTGCAGCTTTGACCTGCCCACCTTGCATATCTGGCTGCACCAGTTGCCGGAGCAAAAACAACGACACATCAACATGTGGCTGGAGAGCGTATCACCGCTCAAACGTTCACTCGACAGCATACTGGAGTTGATTCGTCATGCGGGATCCTTCAAAGAGCAAATCAGCCTTAACGGGTTTTATCAGGATAATGCAACCGATGCCGATCTGTTGCGCCTGCGGATTGGTCTCGCTCATCAGCTCTACCCGCAAATATCGGGTCATAAGACCCGTTATGCCATCCGTTTTCTGCCATTAGACAGTGATGGGCAAACACCTGCACGGCTGGAATTCGAGTTGGCGTGCTGCTAGATAGAATTAACTTGCTGGCGACAGCAAGTTTCTGGAGAAGAATGAAACGTGGATAACGAGATGACCGTTGTAAAATGCCCCGTCTGCACCAAACCGGTGGAATGGAGCGAGAACAGCCCTTATCGACCCTTCTGTAGCAAGCGCTGTCAGTTGATCGATTTAGGTGAGTGGGCAGACGAAGAAAAACGGATACCCAGCGAGGAAGACATTTCAGACAGCGACGTTTGGGGCGAAACGCAGCACTGACCACAGCCCCAACTATAGCGATACGCTATTTCTTGCCCTTGTCACGATTCATGCCTGCAGGCATGAATCGCTGTAAAGAACGCGAACAAGTCCAAGCCCCAGACAATATGCCCGATTTACGCTTATACGCGACCGGCTTTCAGCTGTTGAATCATCTCGGCGTTGGCCGGTGGAAACTCGTGTTCGTCCAGTTCTTCAGCCGTTAACCAACGCGACGGCTGGCCCTCACGGCCATACGGCTCACCACGCCACTGCTCAACTAAAAAGAAATGCAGCGTGATCAGACGTTCACCGGCAGAAAACGTTTTGCTGCCCAGCGGGCTCGGATTGATCACCTCAATCCCGGCTTCTTCATGCAGCTCACGCGCCAGCGCCTGCTCCGGTGTTTCCCCCTCTTCTACCTTGCCGCCGGGGAATTCCCATTTCCCAGCCATGTGTACGCCAGCTGGACGGCAGGCAATGAAGAACTCACGCTGCGGATTGCGGATAATCCCCACCGCCACAGATAAAGTTTTTTGCGTCATTCTCTTTTCAACCAGTAAAAAGGCGGTCAACGACCGCCTTTGGGATATGTCACTACGTTATCCGCCTTACTTCTGAAGGCGGCCGTGGCACTGCTTGTACTTTTTACCTGAACCGCACGGGCAAGGATCGTTACGACCGATTTTACGATCAGCATACGGTGAACTGCCAGCCGCTTCATCCTGATGGCTCAACTGTTGTTGACGGGCCAGACGCTCGGCTTCTTCACGACGCTGCTGTTCCATCGCTTCAACCTCTTCCGGCATACGCACCTGCACCTTACTCAGCGTACTGATAACTTCGTATTTGAGGCCTTCCAACATCGCGGCAAACATCGCAAACGACTCACGCTTGTATTCCTGCTTCGGATCTTTTTGCGCATAACCGCGCAAATGGATCCCCTGACGCAGATAATCCATCGCCGCCAGATGCTCTTTCCACAACGAGTCCAGCGTTTGCAGCATCACGCCTTTCTCGAAATTGCGCATCACATCACTGCCGACCACTTCTTCTTTACGACGATACACGTCGACTGCCTGCTCATAGATACGCTCACGCAACGTTTCCTCATGCAGTTCAGGCTCTTTATCCAGCCATTCTGCGATCGGCAATTCGAGATCGAAGTCGCTTTTCAAGCGTTGTTCCAGCCCCGGAATATCCCACATTTCTTCCAGAGACTGGGGTGGAATGTGAGCATCAAGGGTAACTTTGAACACATCTTCACGAATGCTATTGATGGTTTCGCTGATATCAGAGGCATTCAACAGTTCATTACGTTGGGAGTAGATAGCACGACGTTGATCGTTAGCCACATCATCGTATTCGAGCAATTGCTTACGAATATCGAAGTTACGGTTTTCTACCTTGCGCTGCGCATTGGCGATAGCTTTAGTTACCCAAGGGTGTTCAATCGCTTCACCTTCTTTCATGCCCAGTTTACGCATCATGTTGGAAACGCGATCCGAGGCGAAAATGCGCATCAACGCATCTTCCATCGACAGGTAGAAACGGGAAGAACCTGGGTCACCTTGACGACCGGAACGACCACGTAACTGGTTATCGATACGGCGAGATTCATGGCGTTCGGTACCAATAATGTGCAAACCACCCGCCGCCAGTACGTCGTCATGACGTTTTTGCCATTCTGCCTTGATAGCGGCAATTTGCGCATCATCCGGGCTTTCCAGTTCCGCCACTTCAGCCTGCCAGCTACCCCCCAATACGATATCCGTACCACGACCGGCCATGTTGGTAGCAATAGTCACCGCGCCTGAACGACCGGCCTGAGCCACGATATCCGCTTCCATCGCATGGAATTTGGCATTCAGCACGTTGTGCTTGATACCCGCGTTGGTCAACGCATGCGACACCACTTCGGATTTTTCGATGGAAATGGTCCCCACCAACACCGGTTGCCCTTTAGCCGCGCGCTCTTTGATATCTTCAATGATCGCATTGATTTTTTCCTGCTCGGTCATGTACACCAAATCTGGCAGGTCTTTACGGATCATTGGACGGTTAGTCGGCACCACAATAGTATCCAGCTTATAAATCGAGCTGAACTCGAACGCCTCGGTATCTGCTGTACCGGTCATCCCGGCCAGTTTTTCGTAAATACGGAAGTAGTTCTGGAAGGTGATCGACGCCAGTGTCTGGTTTTCGTTGTTGATCTTGACGTTTTCTTTGGCTTCCACCGCCTGGTGTAAGCCATCAGACCAACGGCGACCTTGCATAGTACGGCCGGTATGTTCATCAACGATGATGACTTCGTCATCTTTCACGATGTAGTCGACATCACGGGTAAACAGCACGTGCGCACGCAGCGCCGCCGTCACATGATGCATCAGCATAATGTTGGCTGGCGAATACAGCGATTCCCCCTCTTCCATGATGCCGCCCTGCACCAGCAACTCTTCAATTTTAACCAGACCGCGTTCAGTCAGGTTAACCTGGCGCGCTTTCTCATCCACCGAGAAGTGGCCTTCACCGTGGAAAGTATCTGAGTCTTCTTTCTCCTGACGAATCAAATGCGGGATGATTTTGTTCACCCGCATATACAGCTCAGAGCTGTCCTCCGCCGGACCCGAGATAATCAACGGGGTACGCGCCTCGTCAATCAGGATGGAGTCCACTTCATCCACCAGAGCATAATACAGTTCACGCTGTACACGCTCTTCCGGGCTGAACGCCATGTTGTCGCGCAGGTAATCGAAACCGTATTCGTTATTGGTGCCGTAAGTGATATCAGCGGCATACGCGGCACGTTTGGCCGGTGCTGGCATCCCTGGCAGGTTAATACCCACCGTCAGGCCCAGGAATTCAAACAACGGGCGGTTGTTTTCGGCGTCACGCTGCGCCAGATAGTCGTTGACGGTCACCACGTGCACACCACGCCCCGTCAAAGCATTGAGGTAGGCTGGCAAGGTCGCAGTCAGCGTTTTACCTTCACCGGTACGCATTTCCGCGATGCAACGCTCATTCAGCACCATACCGCCAATCAGCTGCACATCAAAGTGACGCATGCCAAACACACGTTTACTGGCTTCACGCACCACAGCAAACGCCTCCGGCAACAGCGACTCCAGGGTCTCACCTTTCTTGATGCGGTCACGGAATACCTGGGTTTGCGCCTTCAGCTCTTCATCAGAGAGCTTCTCCATGTCTGGTTCGAGGCGATTGATAACTTCCACAATTTTGCGCATACGGCGCAATGCACGGTCATTACGGCTACCGAAAACTTTCGTCAATAACTTGATTAACATAGTAATTTTAATCTCAACAATGCCAGTTTATCGATGCTGGCACGACATCAGAAAAAAGGTCTACGGCCACAGGCCTGGTACAAAATACGATGACAGTCAGGAGAACATCGGCCCGGCGCGAATACCCTGAACCTGCGCCAGCCATAGACCGGTGTGATGGGAAGGGGAAAAGTATGTCGGTGCCAGTTCAGTACTGGCAGTACGTTGCGGCGCGGCTTCGCGAGTCAGCAACGCATTCAGCGTTTCCAATAGCACCTGGTGATGGTGCAACCGGGAAGCCTCAGCCGCTTCAATAATGGTAGCGGGCGGCGTAAATGCAAATGACAGGTGACGGATTACCGTGCGGATGGCATGCTGATGCCAGAAATCATTACTGAACGGCGAGCGACGACGCGAATCTTTTAACGCCGCCAGATCAGTGAGATTGAAATAGGATACATTGGGACGACTGAACGCCGAAGCGGAATTGGGCTCGGTAGCGGTATCGCGAGACTCGGCGAAGTTAGCAGGCAGGCCGAGCGTCGCCGCAACCATCCCCAACAGCAGGTGAGGCCAGAAATAACGTCTGCCAAATTGTCGCCAACGATTTAAAATACCAATCACAAGTTTCTTTCCGTCGGAGCCTGCGTTATGCGTGATAACCGTCCACAATCACTGGAGTCATTTTTCGATGGCGCATCGCAAACAGGGTCAGGCCCATTGCATGATATTCAACAACGCGCGCTCGCACTGTTAAAGCTCAATCGGGCTGTGCATGCGCTGCTGCCGACTGCGCTGCGTCCGTATTGTCGGGTAGCCAACTATCGTCATGGACTGCTGGTGCTGGAAACCGCCAGCGCCAACTGGCTAATGCGGTTACGTTATGAACAACCCGCCCTGCTTTCTGCTCTGCGCGCACAAATACTACCATCATTGGCGGCGATCGACATCAGGATTAATCCAGTGCTGGCCGCAAAAATACATGAAAACGAGAAAACACCTGCCGTTGCGTCAACAGATGCAACAACCACGACTACCACAAGGATACTCAGCGCACAGAGTGCGGAAATATTGAAAGGATTAGCGGAGCAAAGCCCGGAGCGGCTGCAGAAAATATTAAAACGACTAGCTTCGCTGGCCGGAGAGAATACCAGCAAAAACCAGTCGTCATAATGTCATATCAGAACAGACTCAGGCCAGAACGGTAGACGGCGCTTTGAAAGCCAGCGGCATTTCCGCTTCATCTTCAAAGGTCACGTATTCCCATGCTTCCTGTTTGGCCAACACCGCCTGCAACAGCTTGTTGTTAAGCGCATGACCAGACTTGAATGCAGTGAACGCACCAATGATGTTGTGACCACACATGAACAGGTCGCCAATCGCGTCCAGCATCTTGTGGCGAACAAATTCATCATCAAAGCGCAAACCGTCTTCGTTCAGCACGCGATAGTCATCCACCACGATCGCACAATCGAAGCTACCGCCCAGGCACAAACCACGGGACTGCAGATACTCGATATCGCGCATAAAACCAAAGGTGCGCGCGCGACTGATTTGGCGCACGAACGCATCAGCGGAGAAATCCAGCTTGAAGCGTTGCGAACCAGAATCGATCACCGGGTGATTGAAATCGATTGTGAAATCTAGGCTGAATCCGTTGAAAGGCTTCAGTTCTGCCCATTTGTCACCGTCTTCTACGCGTACAGGCTGTTTGATTCGAACAAACTTCTTGGCACAATTCAGTTCTTCGATACCAGCATCCAGCAGCAGGTAGACAAATGGACTGGCACTACCATCCATGATCGGAATTTCAGGCGCATCCACTTCGACAACAATATTGTCGATGCCCAATCCCGCCAGAGCCGCATTCAGATGCTCCACCGTTGAAATACGCACGTCATGCTCATTAACCAGGCAAGTACAGAGCATGGTATCACGCACGGATTTGGCATCAGCCGGAAAATCAACCGGTGGATTCAAGTCAGTACGACGATAGATGACCCCGGTATTAGCCGGTGCAGGACGCATAGTCAGGGTGACTTTCTTGCCGGTATGAAGACCGACCCCTGTCGCCTGTACGATACGTTTTAATGTACGTTGTTTGATCATCGTATTATCTCGCATTCATCTGAACCTACAGCCTTAGCTTACACTAAGGCCGGTGGCACAGTTTAGCACAAAGAGCGGAGAATCCAACCAAACCTTAGTCAGCCTGCTTACGCAGGAAAGCAGGAATATCAAGATAATCCGGCTCTTTATTGGTCTGTACGCTCTGGTCATTCACCACTTTGGCCGCCGGTTTTTCCTGCGTCAGCGGCGCCATGCCATGCTGCTGATAGCGGTGATCCATAACCGGCTGGCTGCTCTGTTTGTTAGTAACCAGCGTAATTTCAGGACGTTTGTCCATGCCGATACCGGTCGCCACCACAGTCACCCGTAGTTCATCGTTCATATCCGGATCGAGCGATGTACCAATCACGACGGTTGCATTATCGGATGCAAACGCGCGAATGGTATTACCAACAGTCTCAAATTCATCCAGACGCAGATCGAAACCGGCAGTAATGTTAACCAGCACGCCGCGCGCACCAGACAGGTCGATATCTTCCAGCAGTGGACTGGAAATCGCCATTTCAGCCGCTTCTTCGGCACGATCTTCACCGCGAGCTACGCCAGAACCCATCATGGCATAGCCCATTTCGGACATGACGGTACGCACGTCAGCGAAGTCGACGTTCATCAGACCCGGACGAGTGATAAGCTCAGCGATACCCTGTACTGCGCCTTTTAGCACGTCGTTAGCCGCGCCAAACGCATCCAGCAGAGAAATACCACGACCCAACACTTTCAACAGCTTGTCATTGGGGATGGTAATCAGTGAATCAACGTGCTTAGACAGCTCCGCGATCCCCTGCTCGGCAAACGCCATGCGTTTTTTGCCTTCAAAATTAAATGGCTTGGTCACAACCGCCACGGTCAGGATACCCAGATCCTTAGCGACTTCAGCCACCACGGGTGCAGCGCCAGTACCGGTGCCGCCGCCCATACCTGCGGCGATAAACACCATGTCCGCCCCTTCCAGAGCAGAACGCAGCGCTTCGCGATCTTCTTCAGCAGAATTACGGCCGACTTCCGGGTTAGCACCCGCCCCCAGACCTTTGGTAATACCGCTACCGATCTGGATGGTCTGGCCGACAGCTGTTTTACGCAGTGCCTGAGCATCGGTGTTAACCGCAAAGAATTCAACACCTTCGATGCGTTCACGCACCATGTGTTCGACAGCGTTACCGCCGCCACCACCGACGCCGATGACTTTAATCACCGCGTCGTTGGTTAACTCCATTGGTTCAAACATAGTTTCTCTCCGTCTTGTGCCTGTATTGCTTCAAGATCAAAAAAGTCGTGCTAATGATCTCTTTTGATAACCGTCAAAATTCTTTTCTCAGCCAGCTATTGAGGCGTTTAAACCAATTGCTGACCGAAGTCCGTTTCTCAACTTCGTGTTCACCACTCAGATGAGACTCTTTGCCGTAATGCAGCAGCCCCACCGCTGTCGAGTAATAGGGCTCCTGCGCATAATCCGTCAATCCGGTGATGTTCAGCGGCTGACCAATACGCACCTGTGTATGGAACACACGCTGTGCGCAGGCTGCCAGGCCATCAATTTGCGCGGCACCACCGGTCAGCACGATACCTGCTGCCAGATGATGCTTCACACCTTGCTGACGCAATTGTTCTTGCAACTGCAACAGCTCGTCATTCACCAGATTCAATAATTCGGTATAGCGAGGCTCAATCACCTCAGCCAGAGTCTGACGCTGCAGACTACGTGGTGGACGCCCGCCAACACTCGGTACTTCCACGGTTTCATCCTTGCTGACAATGGAACCGAGCGCGCAACCGTAACGCACTTTTATCGCTTCTGCGTCTGTCGGCGGCGTACCAAACGCATAGGCTATATCGCTGGTGACTACGTTACCAGCATAAGGAATCACTTTTGTGTGACGCAGCGCGCCGCCGGTATACACCGCCATATCCATGGTGCCGCCGCCGATATCTACCACACACACGCCCAGCTCGCGTTCGTCTTCTGTTAACACCGCATAACTCGATGCCAGACCGGCGAAAATCAGCTGGTCAACTTTAAGACCACAACGTTCCACTGCTTTAACAATGTTCTTTGCCATGTCGTTATGACAGGTGATCAGATGCACTTTGGCCTGCATCCGCACACCAGACAAACCGACCGGATTTTTAATCCCTTCCTGATAATCAATGGCGTATTCCTGCGGGATAACATGCAGAATGCGGTGCTCGTCACGTACCCGGACAGACTTGGCCGTATGCACCACGCTTTCTACATCATCCTGCGTCACTTCTTCTTCAGAGATAGGCACCATGCCTATTTCGTTCTGGCAGCTGATATGCTTGCCGGACAACGCCAGATACACCGAAGAGATCTGGCAATCGGCCATCAGTTCCGCCTGATCGATGGCACGCTGCACGCACTTGACCACCGACTCCAGATCGTTGACGCCGCCTTTATCCATGCCCCGTGACGGGCAGCTTCCCACACCGATGATATTGATCATGCCATCAGGCAGAACTTCACCGACCAGTGCAGCGACTTTTGCTGTACCGATTTCCAGCCCAACTACCAGTTTTCTGTCCGTCGACTTGATCATTGCTGTTTAGCCTGTGCCTGATTCTGTTGCTGATTACCGTTCTTTTGCTGATCAATGTCTTTTTGCTGATCAATAAATGCCGGGCTCCAACCTACTGCAGCGCCGGTGTCATACCGTAAATCCACATAACTGATGCGCTTGTTTTCATTTTGAGCCTGCCGCTGCAGCAACGGATAAAGCTCCAGAAAACGCGCCAGACGGCGGCTTCTGTCATCACGACCCAGTTCAAGGCGAATATCATCGTCCAGCCCAACCTGCCATGAATGACGCGCGGTCATCGCCACCATCTTTACCGTAAATTTGCCTGCCGCGAGTGTCTGGCTTATCTCGCGGTATCCCTCCAGCACATCCTCCTCTCCACCTTCAGGGCCATACAGCATCGGCATTTTTTTATTACCAATGCGTTCTGCTGGCACGCTGAAGGCATTCCCTTCGCTGTCAACCATAAGCTGGTCATTCCACCGCGCAAACGGAACAAATTCAACCAGATGAATCTTTAATTCGTCCGGCCACTGCTTGCGCACACTGGCCTGCTTAATCCAGGGCAGACGTTCTATCTGCTGCTGAATGACATTCACGTCCTGGGTCATGAACGTGCCGGGCGGCCCCAGCGACAAAATCGCCTGACGAATATCGTCATTGGTGGTGTAGTGCCGCTCGCCCGTCACCACCAATCTGGACAGTGGCAAACGGCTGGCATCCTTCATCCAGCCCAACACCATCCAGCTTCCCCACAGGATGGTACCGGCCACCATTAACAGGAAAACAATCCCTGCCAACTGGCTACCATTGCTACGCCGTGCGCCCTTTTCCTGCTCACGTCCGCGTGTATTCAGCGCCGCCTGCGACATACTAATCCGCTAACTCCACAACAGGTACGCGGCGGTAACCATTGTGTGTCATGACTGGGCGCGACATATCGATGTAACACGCCTCAACCTGCCGTTGGCGGGTTTCATCGTAGTCAGCGTTGGCGTGTTTCATCACTACCATCACAAGCTCAGTCATCCTGTTCTCAGTCTGTAGACTTCGCCTGCAGGCGGTTTTCCGCCAGCCGACGCGCCAGTTTGCCAATATTGCCAGCACCCTGAACCAGCACCAGATCATCGCCCTGTAACGCCTGCGCCAATAATTCAGGCAACGTCTCGACATCCGGCACCATGATCGGGTCAATTTTGCCGCGACCACGGATCGTGCGGCACAGCGATCGGCTATCCGCTCCCGGAATCGGCGCTTCACCGGCCGGATACACATCCAGCATCAGCAGCACATCCACTTGCGACAATACATGTGCAAAATCATCGTACAGATCGCGCGTACGGGTATATCGATGCGGCTGGAAAATCATCACCAGACGCTTATCCGGCCAACCCGCTCGTGCCGCTTTAATCGTGGCGTCCACTTCCGTCGGGTGGTGCCCGTAATCATCCACCAGCATGGCGCTGCCGCTTTTGCCGTTGACCGGCTGTAGCGGAAACTCACCCAGAAAATCGAACCGACGGCCCGTTCCCTGAAAACGCACCAATGCCCGCAGGATAGCCTCGTCATCAATCCCTTCTTCCGTTGCGACCGCCACCGCCGCCGCCGCGTTCAACGCATTGTGACGGCCCGGAGCGTTCAGGGTAACGTTGAGCAACGGTTTGCCCTGCCGCGCCAACGTAAACAGCCCCTGAGCCCCCACCTGCCGGTAGTCAGCGACCCGCACATCCGCGTCTTCGCTAAAGCCGTAGGTGGTGATGTGACGCCCCACTTTCGGCAACAATTCACGAATCACCGCATCGTCAAGACACATTACCGCATGGCCGTAAAACGGCAGGTTGTGCAAGAAGTTGATGAACGTCTGTTTGAGGTTCTCAAAATCGCCCTGATAAGTGTCCATGTGGTCGGCTTCGATGTTCGTCACAATCGCGACCATCGGCTGCAAATGCAGGAACGACGCATCACTTTCATCCGCTTCCGCAATCAGGTAACGGCTCGACCCCAGACGGGCGTGTGTTCCTGCCGCTTTAACCAAACCACCGTTCACGAACGTTGGGTCCAGACCGGCTTCTGCGTAGATACTGGTGACCATCGCGGTGGTGGTGGTCTTGCCGTGCGTCCCGGCAATGGCGATGCCGTGGCGAAAGCGCATCAATTCTGCCAGCATCTCTGCCCGACGAATCACCGGAATACGGGCCTCATGTGCCGCGATAATCTCCGGGTTATCTGCCGCAATCGCGCTGGACACGACCACAACACTCGCCTCGTTCACGTTCTCCGGACGATGGTGGAAATAGATCCGGGCACCCAGATCGGTCAGTTGTTGCGTTACCGCATTGGGTGCCAGATCGGAACCGCTGATCTCGTACCCTTCATTAGCCAGTACTTCGGCAATACCGCCCATGCCAGCACCGCCGATGCCGACAAAATGGATGTGCCGGACACGGTGCATCTCGGGCACGATTGAACGCAGTTTCGCCAGTTCTTGAGTATTCACTATCTTTTATCGCAACCTACATCAACGCCGACGACTGTCGGCCATCATCAATTAATTCCGGACAGCCTGAGCTGTCCGCTGCATTGCCGCTGCCGCAACCTCAGCCGCTACCCGCTCCGTCGCATCTGGGATCGCAACGGTTCGGGCTTTCTGCGCCATATCGCGCAAGGTGGTGCGATCCCAGGAGGACAACACATCGCTTATCGCGTCCACGCTCAGTTCAGCCTGCTCGATAATCTTTGCCGCCCCCGCTTGCTCCAGAGGCAACGCATTCCAGTACTGCTGCCGATCCTTATGCTGGAACGGCACAAACAACGCTGGCAACCCGGCGGCGGCAATCTCGCTGACCGTCAGTGCGCCGGAACGGCACACGACGACATCCGCCCACGCATACGCCGCCGCCATGTCGTCGATAAACTCGGTAATCCGGTGTTGAGGCTCGCCGGCCTTCACATAGGCCGCCTGGACTTCCACCTGTGCCCCCTTGCCGGTTTGATGCCAGATGGTAACCGCATCATGTAAGCGCGCCGCAACGCCGGGCAGGGTTTGATTCAACACTCTGGCACCCTGACTTCCGCCAACAACCAATACCCGCACCGGGCCACTGCGTTCGGCTAATCGTTCTGTCGGGGATGGTAGCGCCAGTACGTCAGTACGCACCGGATTCCCCACCACATCCGCATCCGGAAATGCCCCCGGAAACGCCTGTAACACTTTTTTGGCGATGCGCGACAGCCAGCGGTTAGTCAATCCAGCGATACCGTTTTGTTCATGCAACACCACCGGGATACCGCACAACCAAGCCGCCAGACCGCCGGGGCCGGAAACATACCCCCCCATACCCAATACCACATCAGGCTGATAGCGACGCATAATCGCCTGTGCTTGCCGCACCGCCCGGAAGATACGCACCGGCGCCAACAACAAGGCTTTCAGCCCCTTGCCGCGCAGGCCGGAAATGCGGATAAAATCGATGTCGATACCGTGCTTCGGCACCAGATCTGCTTCCATCCGGTCAGCCGTGCCCAGCCAGCGGACCTGCCAGCCTTGCGCCATCAGGTGGTGCGCCACGGCCAGACCGGGGAACACATGTCCCCCCGTCCCGCCAGCCATCACCATCAAACGCTTGCCTTCGCCACTCATCGGGCACCTCTCGTAAACGCCTGCGCTTTGGTCAGGCGCGTTTCATAATCAATTCGCAACAACAACACAATGGCTGTCGACATAATCAGCAAACTGGACCCACCGTAGCTGATAAGCGGCAAGGTCAGCCCCTTGGTCGGCAACATACCGGCAGCAGCACCAACGTTCACCAACGTCTGAAAGCTGAACCAGATACCGATGGAGCAAGCCAGAAAACCCGAAAAACGCTGGTCGATTTCCAGTGCGCGACGCCCAATCGACATCGCTCGAAAAGCGACGAAGAATATCATTAACAACGCTAAAACCACACCGATATAGCCCAGCTCTTCCCCCAGAATGGAGAAAATAAAGTCAGTGTGCGCCTCCGGCAGATATTCCAGTTTCAGTATCGAGTTACCGAGCCCCTGCCCCCACAATTCACCGCGCCCAAACGCCATCAGTGACTGCGTTAACTGATAACCACTGCCAAACGGGTCGTCCCACGGGTTCCAGAACGAGGTGACACGACGTACACGATAAGGCTCTGCGATAATCAACAACGCGACGGCGAAGATGCCACAACCGATGATCGCCAGAAACTGCCACAACTTCGCTCCGGCAAGAAACAACATCGCCAGCGTCGTAATAAACAACACCACCACCGTACCGAGGTCCGGCTGGGCCAGCAGTAATACCGCCAGCACCACCATCACGCCCATCGGCTTACAAAATCCCCAGAAGTTGTTCCGCACCTCATCGACTTTGCGCACCATGTAACTGGAGAGGTAGCAAAACAACGACAACTTCGATAATTCCGCAGGCTGGATACGCAACGGGCCCAGAGAAATCCAGCGTGACGCCCCGTTCACCGAGCTCCCGACCACCAGCACGATCAACAACATCACCATCGATACCAGCAGTAATACCACGCTGTAACGCTGCCAGACCTCCATCGGTACCCGCATGGTGACCAGCGACAAACCGAACGCCAACCCGAGATACAGTGCATCGCGCTTGGCGAACAGGAAGGGATCGCTGGCCAGACGCTGCCCGACGGGCATCGACGCCGACGTCACCATCACAAAACCAATAACCGCCAGCCCCAGGGTCAACCACAGCAACGTCCGGTCATACAGCACGGTGCTGAGGTTGTCGCTTTCACGCGTCCCCATCACCCAGCTCTTAAGACGCTCGAACAGGCCGGCCCCGATAAGGCGCATTATCCCAACTCCTCCGCCAGACGGGCGAACTCATCGCCCCGCTGTTCAAAACTACGGAACTGATCGAGACTGGCACAGGCCGGTGACAGCAACACCATATCCCCCGGTTGGGTACGGCTGGCTATCAGGCGCATGGCCTGCTCCATGGTGTCAGTCTGCTGGGCAATCTCCGGGCGTAACGCCGCCAGTTGCCCACCGTCGCGTCCAAAGCAGTACAGCCGAATACGATCACCTTGCAGATAACGCAGCAACGGGGAGAAATCAGCCGATTTTCCGTCCCCGCCCAGCAACAGGTGCAGCGTTCCATCAACCTGCAACCCGCTCAACGCCGCTTCGGTGCTGCCAACATTGGTGGCTTTAGAGTCATTCACCCAGCGCACACCGTTACGCTCCAGCGACAACTGGAAACGGTGCGGCAGGCCGGTAAAGGTGGTCAGCGCGGTCAAGGCCGACGAGCGCGGGATACCCACCGCATCCGCCAGCGCCAGCGCTGCCAGCGCATTGGTGTAGTTATGCTGCCCGACCAGTTTGATTTCGCGGGTATTCAACACCCGTTCGCCTTTCACCCGCAGCCAGGTTTCACCCTGTTGCCGGTTCAGATGATAATCGCCCACATCCACACCGAAACTCAGACAACGCGCATCGGCACCGCGTACCGGCATCGTCAAAGCGTCGTCGGCGTTCACAATGCAGACTTTGGCATTTTCATAAATGCGTAGCTTGGCCGCGCGGTACTGCTGCAACCCGAGTGGGTAACGATTGGTGTGATCCTCGGTGACGTTGAGGATCGTCGCGGCAGCGGCATGCAGACTGTGGGTGGTTTCCAGTTGAAAGCTCGATAACTCCAGCACATACAGCTGGCTTTCTTGCTTGAGCAATTCCAGCGCCGGTACACCGATATTACCGCCCACACCGACAGCCCAACCGGCCGCGTGCGCCATTTGTCCCACCAGTGTGGTGACAGTACTTTTGCCGTTAGAGCCGGTAATCGCGACAATCGGTGCCTGTGCCTCACGGCAGAACAATTCGATATCGCCGATAATTTCAATACCGGCCGTCGCCGCATCGCACAGCACCGGCGTCGCCAACGCGATACCAGGGCTGGCGACAATCAAGTCAGCAGACAGCAGCCATTCATCATTAAGGCCGCCAAGATGACGCTCAACGGAACCGGGCAGTTTATCCAGACCCGGCGGACTGATACGGGTATCCACCACGCGCGGCACTACCCCGCGTGCAAGGAAAAAATCAACACAGGAGAGCCCTGTCAGCCCTAACCCGATAATGACAACCTTTCTACCCTGATAGTCCATTTTTACCGTACCTTGAGCGTTACCAGTCCGATGAGCATCAACATCAGCGAAATAATCCAAAACCGCACGATGACCCGCGGCTCCGGCCACCCTTTCAGTTCATAGTGGTGGTGGATCGGCGCCATGCGGAAAATCCGCTGGCCGCGCAGTTTGAAAGAGCCGACCTGCAAAATAACGGACAGCGTTTCCACCACGAAAACCCCGCCCATAATCACCAGCAAAAACTCCTGACGCAGCAGCACGGCGATAGTACCCAACGCGCCACCCAGCGCCAGTGAGCCGACATCCCCCATGAATACCTGCGCAGGGTAAGTGTTAAACCACAAAAACCCGAGCCCGGCACCGACAATCGCGGTACACACCACCACCAGTTCGCTGGCGTGCCGGATATACGGAATATGCAGATAGCTGGCGAAATTCATGTTACCGGTCGCCCAGGCCACCAGCGCAAAACCCACCGCTACAAACACCGTCGGCATGATAGCCAACCCATCCAGACCGTCGGTGAGGTTAACCGCATTGCTGGTGCCGACAATCACGAAATAGGCCAGCACGATATACATCACGCCCAGTTGCGGCATCACGTCTTTGAAGAACGGCACCACCAGTTGTGTTGCCGGGGTGTCTTTACCTATCGCGTACATGGAAAACGCCACGGCCAGCGCCAGCACTGATTGCCAGAAATACTTCCAGCGGGCAATCAGCCCACGGGTGTCTTTACGCACGACCTTGCGATAGTCATCCACAAACCCGACAATGCCGTATCCCACCAGCACCAGCAGTACACACCAGACATAGGGGTTAGCCAGATTGACCCACAACAGCACCGAAATAATGATCGACGCGAGAATCATCACGCCGCCCATGGTCGGCGTACCACGCTTACTAAAATGGGATTCTGGCCCTTCGTTACGCACCACCTGACCGATTTGCAGGCGTTGCAGCCAGGCAATCAGGTGCGGCCCCATCCACAGGGAAATAATTAATGCCGTCAGCAGGCTGACAATGGCCCGAAACGTCAGATACGAAAAGACGTTGAAGCCGGAATAAAACTTGACCAGATACTCGGCCAGCCAAACTAACATGTAGCATTCTCCTGTAATGCGTGTACTACCTGTTCCATCGCAGCGCTGCGTGAACCTTTAATTAAGACGGTAATGGTATTATGTTGCGTTACCAGCGCACGCAAACGTTCAATCAACGCTGCTTTATTATCAAAATGCTCGCCGGTGCCGCTCGCCTCACCAATCAACACACTCAGCGTTCCCACACTCAGCACCTTATCAATGTTCGCCTTGCGGGCTGCTTCACCCACCTGGCGATGACATGCCTGAGCGTCCTGACCCAACTCTGCCATATCGCCGACCACCATCACCCGATAGCCGGGCATTTCCGCCAGCACTTGCGCGGCGGCCGTCATTGAGCCGACATTGGCGTTGTAGCTGTCATCCAGCAGCAACTTCCCGGGTGCCAGCGCAATCGGGAACAAACGCCCAGGCACCGCCTGTAACTGCTCCAGGCCGACCTTCACCGCCTCAAGTGATGCCCCGACCGTCAGCGCCAGCGCCGTTGCGGCCAGCGCGTTGGCGATATTGTGGTGCCCCGGTAATGGTAGCGTCACAGCGATATCGCCCATCGGCGTATGCAACACAGCATCGGTACCCCGTTCGCTGACACGAATATCACTGGCGTAAAAATCAACGCCATCGTGTCCCTGCGGGGAAAAGCGCCACAGCGTTTTCCCTGTCAGCACATCCTGCCAGCGGGCTTCATCGTTGCTGTCCGCATTGATGATCGCCACACCCTGAGCGGGCAAGCCGCCAAAAATCTCGCCTTTGGCCTGCGCCACGCCTTCCAACGAACCAAACCCTTCCAGATGCGCGGCCGCCAGGTTATTCACCAATGCCGCCTCCGGTCGCACCATCGCCGTGGTGTAGGCGATTTCGCCAATATGATTGGCGCCCAGTTCGATAACGGCGTAGTCATGCTCTGGCGTCAGACGAAACAGCGTCAACGGCACACCGATGTCGTTATTGAAATTACCGGCGGTGTAGAGCACGTTGCCGCACTGACGCAGAATCGATGCGGCCATTTCCTTAACGGACGTTTTTCCCGATGACCCCGTCAGCGCCACGACGCGCGCACGACTTTGCTGGCGCACCCAACCGGCCATTACGCCCAGCGCCAAACGCGTATCGTCTACCACCAATTGCGGCACATCGATTGGTAAGTGCTTACTCACCAATAATGCTGCTGCCCCATTATTAACGGCATCAACCGCGTAATCATGAGCATCAAATTTTTCGCCGCGTAACGCGACGAACAGACACCCGGCATTGAGCTTGCGGGTATCGGTAGAAACATCGCTGATAGTCAGGTTTTCGCCCACCAGACGGGCACCCAGCACATCAGCCAACTGTCGCAACGACACGCTGATCATACGATAACCCCCAGCAAACGTGCGACCGTAATGCGATCCGAATAATCCAATCGCTCATTTCCTACCAGTTGGTAATCTTCATGCCCTTTACCGGCAACCAGTACCACATCATCGGCAGCCGCCTGCATCACCGCACTGGTGACAGCTTCCGCCCGTCCGGCAATCACCTGCACCCGACCTGCATCCAACAGTCCACTCAAAATATCAGTCACAATCGCCTGCGGGTCTTCGCTACGCGGGTTGTCATCGGTCACAATCACCCGATCTGCCAGTTGTTCTGCAATCGCTCCCATTAGTGGGCGCTTACCTCTGTCACGATCGCCGCCACACCCGAAGACGCACCATAACGTTCCCCGACAATGCAAGCGCGCCGCCGCCAGTGCTTTTTCCAACGCATCCGGGGTATGGGCATAATCCACCACAACCGTCGGACGTCCGCTGGCAAGAAAAACTTCCATTCTACCGCAAACAGGCTGCAACGCAGAACCGGCCTCCACCAGTTGCTCCAGCGGATACCCTAACGACAACAATGTCGCCAAGGCCAGCAACAGGTTACTGACGTTAAACTCTCCCATCAGACGGCTATTGATGGCACCGGCCCCCCAACTGGAATCAAACTGCACAGTAAAGCCACTGTCGTGATAATCGATGTGAGTGGCTTTCAGCCAACGCGCCCGTGAGCTATCGACGCTGCCCGCCACACTCACCGCCACCGCGTCTGGCAGGCGGCTTAACCAACGACGACCGACCTCATCGTCGGCGTTAATGACTTTCTGACCAACCTGATGCTCGGCAAACAACCGCCACTTAGCGGCCTCGTAATTCGCCATGTCGCCGTGATAATCGAGGTGGTCGCGACTCAGGTTAGTAAAGACGGCGGCGGCAAACGACAAGGCTTCAACCCGATGCTGCACCAGCCCATGGGAAGACACTTCCATGGCGGCGAAGTCGGCCCCTTGCTCCACCAACTGGCTCAGGATCTGCTGTACATCCACCGCCGAACCGGTGGTATTTTCTGAAGGTGCCACATGCCCCAGCAGCCCATTACCCACTGTGCCCATTACCGCACTGGTTTTACCCAGAGCCTGACTCCACTGCGCCAGCAACTGGGTCGTCGTCGTTTTACCGTTGGTACCCGTGACGCCAATCAATTGCAACGCGGTCGATGGCTGGCGGTAGAAGCGCCCCGCCAGCGCCGACAACCGCTGGTTGAGGTGTGCCAGGTAAATCACCGGTACGCCGTGCATTTCAGTCAGGGTGCCATCGGGCGTAGCATCATCCGCCTGCGCGACAACCGCCGCGACGCCCTGCGCAATGGCCTGCGGAATATAGTGCCGCCCATCCGTCTTGTGGCCGACCACAGCCACAAACAGATCCCCGGCAGCCGCCACGCGGCTGTCTAATGTCATTTCCCGCAGCGCGCGCTCTGGGGCGTCGTTCACCCACGGAGCCAGGACATCGCGCAAGTTACGATCTGTCACCTGAACCCTCTTTTCTGTTGATTACAAACTCACTTTTTTCACCGGTCGCCAACGCATCCGGCTCGATATTCATGGTGCGCAGCACGCCGCCCATGATCGCGCCAAATACCGGTGCCGACACCGCACCACCGTAGTATTTCCCCGCCTGTGGGTCGTTAATCACCACCACCAGCGCAAAGCGCGGGTTACTGGCTGGCGCCACCCCTGCGGTATAGGCGATATATTTGTTGATGTACTTGCCATCCGGGCCGACCTTTTTCGCCGTACCGGTTTTAATCGCGATGCGGTAGCCTTTGACCGCGGCCTTGGTACCACCACCACCGGGCAGGGCGACACTTTCCATCATGTGCACCACGGTACGAACAATCTGTTCAGAGAACACACGCTCTCCGGGTACCGGCGGGTCAACCCTGGTAATGGAAAGCGGGCGGTAAATACCGAAGCTGCCGATGGTCGCGTAGACACGCGCCAGTTGCAGCGGTGTGACCATCAGGCCATAGCCAAACGAGAAGGTAGCGCGTTCAATATCCGACCAGCGCTGACGATTCGGGTACAGCCCCAGACTTTCGCCCACCAACCCCAGATTGGTGGCTTTACCCAGCCCAAAGCGAGAGTAAGTGTCCACTAATGCGGAAGCAGGCATCGCCAGTGCCAGATGCGATACACCAACGTTACTGGATTTCTGCAACACCCCGGTCAATGTCAGCTCGCTGTAACGCGCAACGTCCTTGATCTCATGGCCGTTGATGTAATACGGCAGCGTATTGAGTACCGCATTTTCCTTGACCACATTACGCTGTAGCGCGGTCATCACCACCATCGGTTTTACGGTGGAACCGGGCTCAAAAATGTCGGTGATGGCGCGGTTACGGATAACGTCGGTCGGCGTGCCGCTCAGGTTGTTCGGGTTGTAGGAAGGGCTGCTGGCCATGGCCAGCACTTCACCGGTGTTCACATCGACCAGTACAGCAGTACCTGATTCAGCCTTATTGAACGCCACGGCGTTATTCAGTTCACGGTATACCAGCGCCTGCAGACGCTCATCGATACTGAGCATCAGGTTGTGCGCCGCCTGACTGTCCACCGAAGAAATATCTTCAATGACCCGCCCAAAACGGTCTTTGCGCACGGTACGCTCACCGGGACGGCCAGTCAGCCAGCGATCAAAACTTTTCTCAACACCTTCAATGCCCTGACCATCGATGTTGGTAAAACCGATCAGGTGCGACGTCACCTGACCGGAAGGATAATAACGACGAGACTCCTGACGCAGGTTGATGCCTGGCAGTTTCAGCTTGTGGATGTATTCGCCGATCGCCGGGTTCACCTGACGGGCAAGATAGACAAAGCGGCCATTCGGGTTGGCGTTCACTTTTGCAGCTATCTGATCCAGCGGGATTTCCAACGCATCTGCCAGCGCTTTCCAGCGTGTGTCCAGCGAGATACCGCCATGATCATTCACATCTTTCGGGTCAGCCCAGACCGCATTGACCGGTACGCTCACCGCCAGCGGTCGGCCTGCACGATCACTGATCATACCGCGAGCGGTCGGCACTTCTTGTACGCGCAGGGAACGCATGTCCCCTTCGCGCACCAGCTTATCAGGCGCGATCACCTGCAAGTATGCGGCGCGCAACATCAATCCCAACATGCACAACAAAATACCGCCGCAAAGCAACGCAAAACGCCAGCTGACGAAGCTGGCATGTTCTTCCTGACGTTTCACTTTTCCTGGTCGCGCTGCTCTCATAATTTAGGCGATACCTGCTAATTCATTGTTGTTTAACCACAATATTTTCCTGTGAAGGATCAACGTGCACCATATGCAGTTTCTCGGTGGCGATCTGCTCGACACGGCTGTGATCGCCCAGGGCATTTTCTTCCAAAATCAGGTTGCGCCACTCGATATCCAGCGCATCACGCTCCAGCAACAACCGCTCACGCTCTGCCGTCAACAGACGTGTACGATGCGCCGTGGTGACCACCATGATGGCGGACACCAATACCGCTATCAGCAGCAACAGTGGTAACTTGCCATGACGCAGCAGGTCATCACCGATGACGCCGCCCAGCGAATGGCGCTCATTCCCGATCACGACGGCAGCCTCTCGGCAAAGCGCAATACCGAGCTGCGCGCACGCGGATTTTCTGCCACCTCATCATCCGGGGGCATCATTTTACCGATAGACTTGAGCGTCTGGCCGCCCTGGCTACGCAGTTGCTCTTCCGTCAGCGGCAAACCGGCTGGCACCTGCGGCCCCCGGCTATGCTGACGGATAAAACGCTTCACAATACGGTCTTCCAGCGAATGGAAGCTGATTACCGACAAACGCCCTTCGGGAGCCAGCACTTTCAATGCGCCGTCCAACGCCCGTTCGATCTCTTCCAGCTCACTGTTGATGTAAATGCGGATAGCCTGAAATGACCGGGTCGCCGGATGTTTGTGCTTTTCCCGAATCGGACTGGCGGCAGCAATCAACTCCGCCAGCGCTTTGGTTCGGGTCAACGGATCGATGCGGTTACGTTCCACAATCGCGCGGGCGATACGTTTGGCAAAACGCTCCTCGCCGAATGTCTTCAACACCCAGGCAATATCGTCTGCTTCCGCTTTCATCAGCCATTCGGCGGCAGACTGGCCCCGCGTGGGGTCCATACGCATATCCAACGGCCCGTCACGCATAAACGAGAATCCCCGTTCCGGGTCATCCAACTGAGGTGAAGACACGCCCAAATCCAGCAAAATACCGTCGATTTTGCCGGTCAGCCCACGTTCATCGACGTAATCAGCCAGTTCGGAAAAAGGTCCATGGATAATAGAAAAGCGAGCGTCATCAATGGTATTAGCCACAGCAACCGCCTGAGGATCGCGATCGATAGCTAACAAACGGCCTTCCGGCCCAAGGTGGGACAGAATAAGACGGGAGTGGCCACCCCGGCCAAACGTACCGTCGATGTAGATACCGTTGCTGCGAATGTTCAGGCCGTTGACGGCCTCATCCAGCAACACGGTGGTGTGATTAAACGTTTCTGCCATGACTATAGTGATAAGTCCCGCAGCCGCTCAGACAAGGGCTCCTGAGTTGACTGCTCTGCGTCAATATCTTCCTTGACTTGTCGATACCAGGTCTGTTCATCCCACAGTTCAAACTTGTTGAACTGCCCAACCAGCATCACTTCTTTCGTAAGACCCGCATGCTGACGTAGCGTCGATGCAATTAATATCCTTCCGGCATTATCCATCTGGCATTCACTGGCATGCCCGAGCAGCAGGCGCTGAACACGACGCTCAGCAGGGTTCATACTCGACAGGCGAGAAAGTTTCTGTTCGATAATTTCCCATTCAGGTAGCAGGTAAAGCAGCAGGCAGGGCTGATGCAGGTCGATGGTGCATACCATTTGACCTTGAGCTTCCTCGTTCAGTAAGTCCCGGTAACGGGTAGGAACGGCAAGCCGCCCTTTACTGTCGAGATTGACCAGCGTCGCCCCACGAAACATGACAGTATTTAGTCCTTCATGACCCTTTTTACCACTTTGCCCCACAAATCCCCACTATTGAGAGTTTACGGAGGGGATGAAAACCTTGTCAAGCCAGCACGGATGCGCCTGGGCATTATTTCCTGCCAGGTTCGAGAGTGAAAAAACAGTTCAAAAACCACCACGAAAAAATAATGCGGATTAAGGCTGTGATTATTTAAGGAAAATTAATGGCTTTCAGCGAGGGGGCTAAAGATATAGGATTTTTCCTTCGGTGCAATATTATTTTGACTGTCACCGTTCGATACCTATTTCTTAAATATTCTAACGATGTCGAAATATTTTTATAGGCTGATTTTTAAGCATTTTTAGAAATAATTATTCCAGTCTGCAAAAATCATGGCCAGAAAAATGAAATTATCGCCTCTGGGATCCCATTTTTTTGACCTGAACCACAGTGTCAGCCACTTCAACTCAGGTTATCTATTCATACCTGAAACATTAACCCGCTGTCTTACTCTTACCAGACGGAATAACTGGTTTTATTTCCAGTGCCATTCACATTCACTTGCAATTTACCATTCAGCAACGTTTCCGCTGCAATCTTTTTCTTTTCCGATTTCTTGTTTCCTCACCGGACCTCAATATTACTAATCATTTGTTTTATATAAAATTAAACACATGACTCACGATAAACGAACGAAAAAGATGATTTGCAACCATAAAGTCGCGCCCTTGAACAAAAAAAGACCAAAAATAAGTTTTTTAAGCTAGTTAAAACATAATAAATAGTTATGTACACTACAAAAAAACCAATAAAGCAAAATGAAACACCAAAAAATCGCACCATAAGCAACGTTATTGTCCTTCACCACGGAGCCATACGATATGTTTTCCTTTATTTCGCGCATGCGTGGCATCGTCGCCGATACGGTAGCCATGGTGGTGTATTGCTTCCTGACGGGTATGGCAATCGAAATCGTATTGTCAGGAATGACCTTCGAGCAGTCACTCTCCTCCCGATTATTGTCGATTCCGGTCAATATCGTGATTGCCTGGCCTTATGGGCTTTACCGGGACTGGATTGTTGCACTAGCGCTACGTCTGAACGCCAATTCGCGCTGGGGGAAAAATATAGCGGACCTGTTTGCCTACGTCAGTTTTCAGTCGCCCGTTTATGTCGCTATTCTGTTAACGATTGGTGCAGAACCATCACAAATTCTGAAAGCGGTCGCCAGCAATGCGATAATCTCGATGGTGATGGGAGTGGCGTACGGTTATTTTCTGGAATATTGCCGTCGCCTGTTTCGGGTGGATGTTTCTTCTCGCGCACAAATTGCTGACCATTAATTCTGAACAATAAACAGTCATATCAATATACCTGTCATACTTCACGTTACAGGTGTGTTGGCTGCATTCCTGAAGCTCGAATTATTTTGGGTATAAAGATAAAAATAAGAATTATCTCATGCGGTGCGGAGTAAAAAATGATTCCCGCACCGCATGATGTCGATCAATGACGACTCAAAAAACCACGACGATAGAGATTGCGACGAATACGGTACAAACCCGGCTTCGGTTTACGCGGCTCATCCAGACTGGCCAGTACCAGTTCCAGTACACGTTCAGCCACTTCACGATGACGCTGCGCTACCGCCAGCACCTGGCACTCAAGGAAATCCAGCAATTCATTATCGCCGAATGTGGCAATAGCCAGATTGTTCGGCAAGCGGCCACTCTGCCTGAGCGTTACATCCATCACACCCTGCAGCAACGGAAATGATGTCGTAAATAACGCCTGCGGCATGGGATGGGTTTTCAGGTATTCTTCAAACACTGCCGCCGCCGCACTACGCTCATAGCTGTTGGCATAGACATAATTCACCTGACGCGGATCCTCTGCGAAGGCACGTCTGAATCCTTGCTCACGCAAAAAACTCACCGACAGTTCCGGCAGTGCGCCCAGATACATAACCGATTCAGCAGGCACCTTACGCAGTTCCTGCGCCAGCATCTCAGCATCTTCCATGTCTGCGCCGACCACACTGGTGAAATGCTCACGGTCCAGTGCTCGATCGAGCGCGATCACCGGCAGAGGATCGTTGGCCCAGCGCTGATAAAACGGGTGTTCCGGCGGCAGTGCAGTCGACACGATGATGGCATCTACCTGACGCTGCAACAGATGTTCAATGCAGCGCATCTCATTATCAGGTTGATCCTCAGAACAGGCGATCAGCAACTGATAACCACGCTGCCGGGCCTGACGCTCCAGATAATTGGCGATGCGGGTGTAGCTGGTGTTTTCCAGATCGGGAATGACCAACCCGATCGAACGGGTACGCCCGGCGCGCAAACCAGCTGCGACGGCGTTCGGATGGTAGTTGTGCTCCCTGACCACCGCCATCACTTTCTCAACGGTCTTATCGCTGACACGATACTGTTTCGCTTTACCGTTAATCACATAACTGGCCGTCGTACGCGAAACTCCAGCAAGACGCGCGATTTCATCCAGTTTCACTGGCAACCCCTTAATAAGCCGGACAAAAAACAAAGAATGGAAAGATAACCATGCATTAACCGTGGATATGATACCGATCTAAACGCAGAAAACACTGACGGGCAACCGCTTTTATTATTTACAGCAATCAGGATCAAAAAAGCCCGGCTTCATGGCCGGGCTCAATAATACCATCAGAAAAGCAGGTATTGCTGTATGAAAATCAGCAAATCGTCAAACAATCGACGACATTTCAGCACCGCGTCAGCGCATAACGCGGTCTCCGCGCGATACGCCCACAATGCCGGAACGCGCCACTTCAACAATTTCAGCCGCTTCGCGCACGCTATTAAGAAACGCATCCAGCTTCTCACTGGTCCCCGCCAATTGCACGGTATACAGCGAGGCGGTGACATCGACTATCTGCCCACGGAAGATTTCCGCACTGCGTTTGACCTCTTCGCGGCCATAACCGGTGGCCTGCAATTTCACCAGCATCAGTTCACGCTCAACATATGCGCCCTGACCCAGTTCGCTAACCCGCAGCACGTCCACCAGTTTATGCAGTTGCTTTTCAATCTGCTCCAGCACTTTCTCGTCACCCACTGTCTGGATGGTCATCCGCGACAAGGTAGGATCGTCCGTCGGAGCGACGGTCAGGCTTTCAATGTTGTAGCCGCGTTGAGAAAACAGGCCAATCACGCGCGACAGAGCCCCCGATTCGTTCTCCAGCAATACCGACAAAATACGACGCATGATCAGGTCCTCTCCGTTTTGCTTAGCCACATCTCATCCATCCCGCCGCCGCGGATCTGCATCGGATAGACATGCTCGCTGCTGTCCACTCGCACATCCACAAACACCAGCCGATTTTTTTGCTCCAGCGCCGCTTTCAACTTCGGCTCCAGCTCATCCGGGGTATCGATGGTGATGCCGACATGGCCGTAGGCTTCCGCCAGCTTGACGAAGTCCGGCAGGGATTCCATGTAAGAACTGGAGTGACGGCCGGAGTAGATCATGTCCTGCCACTGTTTCACCATACCGAGGAAGCGGTTATTCAGGCTCACCACCACAATCGGCAGGTCATATTGCAATGCGGTAGACAGCTCCTGAATATTCATCTGGATACTGCCGTCACCGGTCACGCAGATGACCGTTTCTTCCGGCAATGCCAGCTTGATACCCAGCGCGGCAGGCAAACCGAATCCCATCGTCCCCAGGCCGCCGGAGTTAACCCAACGACGCGGCTGGTCAAACGGATAATACAGCGCAGCGAACATCTGGTGCTGCCCCACATCGGATGCCACGTACGCCTTACCCTGCGTCAGGCGATGCAGCGTTTCGATAACCGCCTGCGGTTTGATGGCGTCACCATCAGTGTTGTATTTCAGGCACTGACGGGCACGCCACTGCTCGATGCGCAACCACCAGTCACGCATCGCGTCGAATTTCTGCTGAACCTCGCCGCCTTGCGTCAGCAGCTCCAGCATCAGACTTAGCACCTGACGGGCATCGCCGACGATCGGAATATCCGCCGCCACGGTTTTAGAGATGGACGCCGGGTCGATATCAATGTGCAAAATGGTGGCGTTCGGGCAGTACTTCGCGAGGTTATTGGTGGTTCTGTCGTCAAAACGAACCCCAACGGCAAAAATCACATCGGCATTGTGCATCGCCATATTGGCTTCGTAAGTACCGTGCATGCCGAGCATACCGAGACTCTGGCGATGCGTGCCCGGGAAACCGCCCAGCCCCATCAACGAGCTTGCCACTGGCAGGTTGAGTTTTTCCGCCAGTTCGCGCAGTTCCTGATGACAATTGGCGTTGACAACGCCGCCACCGCTGTAAATGACCGGGCGCTCGGCGGCCAGCAACGTCTGCAACGCGCGTTTGATTTGGCCTTTGTGCCCCTGCACCGTCGGGTTATAAGAGCGCAGACTCACCTGATCAGGATAGGCATACGGCAGCTTTTTAGCCGGATTAAGAATGTCTTTCGGCAAATCCACCACCACCGGCCCTGGACGACCGGTAGACGCCAGATAGAAGGCTTTTTTCAGCACGGTGGGAATGTCTTCGGTCTGTTTAACCAGATAACTGTGCTTCACCACCGGGCGGGAAATCCCCACCATGTCACATTCCTGAAAGGCGTCATACCCGATAAGCGACGTCGCCACCTGGCCGGAAATCACCACCAGCGGAATGGAATCCATGTACGCGGTGGCAATACCGGTAATGGCATTGGTTGCGCCCGGCCCCGAGGTCACGAGCACTACCCCAACTTCACCCGTCGCTCTGGCGTAGCCGTCTGCCATATGTACTGCGCCCTGCTCGTGGCGCACCAGAATGTGTTCTATACCGCCAACGGTGTGCAGCGCATCGTAAATATCCAGCACCGCACCGCCTGGATAGCCGAACACATGTTTTACGCCCTGATCGATCAACGATCGAATCACCATCTCGGCGCCTGACAACATCTCCATGGGTTTGCCTCTTATTGTTCAGATAGCGAGTTGCTTCTGCATTGACAGGGGAACCCCCCGCGCTCATTAGACGATACACGGTGAATGAAACAAGAGCGTGCGAGCTTTCGCCACACGCCTGCGCTTTCGCAGTACATCGCCCGGGTTTTTACATATAACTTATTAACATAACGCCAGATTATGAAGCAGGCAAACGCCGCTGCCGGGCTGGCAACGGTGTGATAATGGTAAATCAACTGTTAAAAGAGGAACGAAACAGATAAAACGCTGGGGAGCGACCACGGCATTAAAAAATATCCCGCCGTGGTCAGGCATTACAGAGTGAAATATTGACGATAAAATTGCGACTCAACGTGCGTCATCGCCGTCAAAATGTCTGCTACTCGGTGTACATCGCCTCAATTTCCAGCTGATAACGCTGATGAATGACCTTACGACGGAGTTTTAATGTTGGAGTCAGTTCGCCTTCCTCCTGACTAAACGGCGTCGGTAGCAACGTGAATTTCTTCACCTGCTCAAAGCGGGCAAACTCTTTTTGCACCTCACGTAGCCGCTGTTCGAACAGCGACACAATGTGGTTATGGCGCAACAGCTCCAGCCGGTCCTGATAACGCAGGTTAATCGAATGGGCATACTCTTCCAGTGCGTCAAAACACGGCACAATTAACGCAGAGACATATTTGCGGGCATCCGCGATCACCGCGACTTGCTCAATGAAACGATCCTGCCCCAGCGCCCCTTCCAAATGCTGTGGCGCGATGTATTTGCCGCCCGAGGTTTTCATCAGATCTTTGAGGCGTTCGGTGATGAACAGGTTACCGTTCCCGTCTACGTCACCCACATCGCCGGTTTTAAACCAGCCATCTGGCGTGAACGCCGCCTCGGTGTCTTGTGGACGCTGGTAATAGCCGCGCATCACCGTCGCACCACGTACCTGGATTTCATTTTGCTCGCCGATACGCACCTCAATACCCGGCAATGGCGTCCCCACAGACCCGAGCAGGTACTGATTCGCCTCCCAGCAGGACACCGTGGCGCAGGTTTCCGTCAGGCCGTAGCCATAAACGATACGCACCCCCATCGCCTGAAAGAAAGCGATGATATTGTCATCCAGACGCGCACCTGCCGCTGGCAGAAAGCGAACCTTTCCTCCCAGCAACTGACGCAGACGCGACAACACCAGTCGATCGGCAAGCTGGCAGGTCAGCGCATTCCACACACCAGTGCGTTTTCCGGCCTGCTGGCGTAAAAACCGCTTCGTGCCCTGGGCGATTCCCCAATGAAACAGCGCACGTCGATGCCACGGTGCCTGCGCCACTTTTTCATGGATTGCGCTAAACACCTTCTCGTAAAAACGCGGTACGGCGCACATCACCGTCGGGCTCACCGCTGTCATCGCCGCACGTACCTGATTGGTATCACGCAGATACACATTCTGTGCGCCGCGGTGCATGATAAGGAAGCTCCAGGCACGCTCGAATACATGCGATAACGGCAAAAAGCATAGCGACACATCCTGTTCGCTTATCTGCAACCGCTCATCATGCAACATCAGTTGGGTTGCCATGTTGGCGTAATCCAGCATGACGCCTTTCGGCTCACCGGTAGTACCGGAGGTGTAGATGAGCGTGAACAGGTCGTGCAGATCCCGCTCTGCCACACGCTGGCACAGAACAGACTCCCACACGGATAACTCAGCCTGCGCTTCAAACTCCTGCAGTGAGACGGCAATATCGCAACCCCGGCGGCGTGTCTGCTCATCAAGCAAAATAATGGTGCGCAGTTGTGGACAGGTACTGCGTAGCGACATCAGCAAATCAAACTGTGCCTGGCCGCCCACAAAAACGGTTCGGATATCCGCCTCATTGAGAATAAAGGCCGCCTGTTGCGCCGCACTGGTGGCATAAAACGGCACGGTAATCGCGCGCACGTGCAACAATGCCAGGTCTGCCAGCGACCAGTTGATCGAATTATCAGAGAAGATGGCCACCCGCTCCTGAACATCAACGCCCACTCCCAGCAGGCCGCAGGCGATGCGGCGAATACGCTCGCCCACCTGATGCCAGTCAAGTTGCTGTTCCTGACCGGGTTCCCATTCACGAAACGCCAGCGCGTCAGGACGTTGGGCTATTTGTTGCTGAATGCGGTGAACCAGGTGGTATTGTGGGAGTGAATTCGTCTTCATGCGCGTAAAAGTCTGACAATCTCAAAAATAGGCGTAAAAACCGGGCAGGCAGTCTACCGCGCCCATCAGTAGCGTCAAAGCCCTTTACGCCGCTTTTCCACCAGGAATGTGACGGGCAAAACACCCCGAATATCACCACCGGTGATGATCCCGATGTTGACATCACTGCGGGAATCAAGTACCAATAAAAGCAGAACTTCGTTTTCAACTCATTTTGGATACTGAAACAGCATGTTTAACGTCGCTCAGCTACTAGGCCTACTACTAAACGCATCTTACTTGCGCGGTATGCCGGTGGGCGAAATTCAGAGCTGATTTCAGGTCACCCCCATAAAAAACCCGCGCCGTTGCGCGGGTTTTTTTTTACTCGCCGGGCGCCCAGGCTAACAGAACAAAGGAAGAAGACCGATGAACCAACAAGTGATTATTTTCGATACGACGTTGCGTGACGGTGAGCAAGCGTTGCAGGCCAGCCTGAGTGTGAAAGAAAAGCTCCAGATTGCCCTGGCGCTGGAAAGGATGGGCGTCAATGTGATGGAAGTCGGGTTTCCCGTCTCCTCTCCCGGCGATTTCGAATCGGTACAAACTATCGCCCGTAACATCAAAAACAGCCGTGTTTGTGCCCTGGCACGTTGCGTTGAAAAAGACATTGATGTGGCGGCCGAATCCTTGCGCGTCGCCGAGGCGTTCCGTATCCATACGTTTATCGCCACCTCGCCGATGCATATCGCGACCAAACTGCGCAGCACGCTGGATGAAGTCATTGAGCGGGCCACGTATATGATTAAACGCGCCCGCAACTACACCGACGATGTGGAATTCTCCTGTGAAGACGCTGGCCGTACCCCGATCGAAGACCTGAGCCGGGTAGTGGAAGCCGCCATTAACGCTGGCGCCCGCACCATCAATATCCCGGATACTGTCGGTTATACCCTGCCCCACGAATTCGGCAACATCATCGCCTCGTTGTACCAGCGTGTGCCGAACATCGATAAAGCGATTATTTCCGTGCACACCCATGACGACCTCGGTCTGGCGGTGGGCAATGCTATAGCAGCGGTGCACGCGGGTGCTCGTCAGGTAGAAGGTACACTCAACGGCATCGGCGAACGCGCGGGCAACTGTTCACTGGAAGAAGTGATCATGGCCATCAAGGTACGCAGCCAGTTGATGAACCTGCACACCAGCATCAACCATCAGGAAATCTACCGTACCAGCCAGATAGTCAGCCAGATCTGCAACATGCCGATCCCGGCCAACAAAGCGGTAGTCGGCGCCAATGCGTTCGCTCACTCTTCCGGTATCCATCAGGACGGCGTGCTGAAAAACCGCGAAAACTACGAAATCATGACGCCGGAATCCATCGGCCTGAAAGAAGTGCAGTTGAACCTGACCTCCCGCTCTGGCCGTGCCGCCGTTAAACACCGCATGGAAGAAATGGGCTATAAAGAAGGCGACTACAATCTGGATACGCTGTACGCCGATTTCCTCAAACTGGCCGACAAGAAAGGTCAGGTGTTCGACTATGACCTGGAAGCGCTGGCGTTTATCAACAACCAGCAGGAAAGCTCCGAATTCTATCGGCTGGACTACTTCAGCGTGCAATCTGGTTCTAGTGTTATGGCTACAGCGTCCGTCAAATTGTCATGTGGCGACGAGACACTGTCTGAAGCCGCTACCGGTAACGGTCCGGTTGACGCCGTGTATCAGGCCATTAACCGCATTACCGGCTACCCGATCAATCTGGTCAAATACCAGTTGTCCGCCAAAGGGCAAGGTAAAGAAGCGCTCGGCCAGGTGGACATTGTGGTGGAATATCAGGGCCGCCGTTTCCACGGCGTCGGTCTGGCGACGGACATCGTCGAATCCTCCGCCAATGCGATGGTTAACGTATTAAACAACATCAAACGTGCGCAACTGGTTGAAAAAGAAGTGCAGCGTTTGCAGCAACACAACAAACACAACAGTCAGGAAACAGTGTGATGAGCAAGAGTTACCATATTGCCGTCTTACCCGGTGACGGCATCGGCCCGGAAGTGATGGCTCAGGCGTATAAAGTATTGGATGCGGTTCGCCAGCGTTTTGGTTTGCGCATCACCACCAGCGAATACGACGTCGGCGGCATCGCCATCGACCGTCAGGGGACGCCGCTGCCACAGGGAACGATCGAAGGCTGTGAACAGGCCGACGCCATTCTGTTCGGCTCGGTCGGCGGCCCGAAATGGGAACATCTGCCTCCGGCAGAGCAACCCGAGCGTGGCGCGCTGTTACCCCTGCGCAAACACTTCCGCCTGTTCAGCAACCTGCGCCCGGCGCGTCTGTATCAGGGATTGGAAGCCTTCTGCCCGCTGCGTAGCGACATCGCCGCCAACGGTTTCGACATTCTGTGTGTACGTGAACTGACCGGTGGTATCTATTTCGGCCAGCCGAAAGGCCGTGAAGGTAGCGGCATGTACGAACGCGCTTTCGATACCGAGGTGTATCACCGTTTCGAAATCGAGCGCATTGCCCGCATCGCCTTTGAATCAGCGCGCAAGCGTCGGAGCATCGTCACCTCTATCGATAAAGCCAACGTGTTGCAAAGTTCGATTTTGTGGCGCGAAATCGTCAACGAAATCGCCCGCGATTACCCGGATGTTCGCCTGAATCATCTGTACATCGACAACGCGACCATGCAGTTGATTAAGGATCCGTCCCAGTTTGACGTGCTGCTGTGTTCTAACCTGTTCGGCGACATCTTATCCGACGAATGCGCGATGATCACCGGCTCAATGGGGATGTTGCCGTCAGCCAGCCTCAACGAACAGGGCTTTGGTCTGTACGAACCGGCCGGTGGTTCCGCACCAGATATCGCCGGCAAGAACATCGCCAACCCGATCGCCCAAATCCTGTCCGCCGCGCTGTTGCTGCGTTACAGCCTGGGTGCAGATGATGCCGCCACCGCTATTGAGCAGGCGGTCAACCGGGCGCTGGCGGAAGGTTACCGCACCGGCGATCTGGCTAGCGGCGGCAACGCCGTCACCACCGATGAAATGGGCGATGCGATTGCCCGGTTTGTAGCAGAAGGGGCGTAATCATGGGTAAGACCTTATATCAGAAATTGTTCGATGCGCATGTGGTACACGAAGCACCGAATGAAACCCCGCTGCTGTATATCGACAGACATCTGGTGCATGAAGTGACTTCACCGCAGGCATTCGACGGTTTGCGCGCCATGGGCCGTAAAGTCCGCCAGCCGGGCAAAACCTTCGCCACCATGGACCACAACGTCTCGACTCAGACGCGTGATATCAACGCCAGCGGCGAAATGGCCCGTATCCAGATGCAGGAGTTGATCAAAAACTGTGCCGAGTTTGGCGTGCAACTGTATGACCTGAACCATCCATTTCAGGGCATCGTGCACGTTATCGGGCCAGAACAAGGTATGACGCTGCCGGGGATGACCATCGTTTGTGGTGACTCCCACACCGCCACCCACGGCGCGTTCGGCGCACTGGCATTCGGTATCGGCACCTCTGAAGTCGAGCATGTACTGGCGACGCAGACACTGAAACAAGGCCGCGCCAAAACCATGAAGATCGAGGTTGTGGGCGACGCAGCCCCCGGCATCACCGCGAAAGACATCGTACTGGCCATCATCGGTAAAACCGGCAGCGCTGGCGGCACCGGCCATGTCGTGGAATTCACCGGCAGCGCTATCGAAGCGCTGAGCATGGAAGGCCGCATGACCTTGTGCAACATGGCAATCGAAATGGGTGCCAAAGCCGGTCTGGTCGCGCCGGACGACACCACCTTTGCTTACCTGAAAGGCCGCCAGTTCGCGCCAACCGGTAGCGATTGGGATGCCGCCGTCGAGTACTGGAACACCCTGCGCTCCGACACTGATGCGCACTACGACACTATCGTCACACTGAATGCCGCCGACATCGCGCCGCAAGTGACCTGGGGCACCAACCCCGGTCAGGTGATCGCCGTCGATCAAATCATCCCGGCACCGGAATCCTTCCATGATCCGGTAGAGCGCGCCTCGGCAGAAAAAGCGCTGGCGTATATGGGCTTGCAGCCGGGCGTGAAACTGACGGAGGTGGCAATCGACAAAGTGTTTATCGGTTCGTGCACCAACTCCCGTATTGAAGACTTACGCGCTGCCGCCGCCATCGCCAAAGGGCGCAAAGTGGCCGACGGTGTGCAAGCCTATGTTGTCCCCGGCTCCGGCCCGGTCAAAGCGCAGGCTGAAGCCGAAGGTCTGGACAAAATCTTCCTGGATGCCGGTTTCGAATGGCGTCTGCCCGGTTGCTCTATGTGTCTGGCAATGAATAACGACCGTCTGAACCCGGGCGAGCGTTGCGCCTCGACCAGTAACCGTAACTTTGAAGGGCGTCAGGGCCGTGGTGGCCGCACCCATCTGGTCAGCCCCGCGATGGCGGCGGCAGCGGCGATTACCGGTCGTTTTGCAGACATTCGTGAACTGAATTAAGAGAGGCAACCATGGCTAAATTTACCCAACACACTGGTTTGGTGGTGCCGCTGGATGCCGCCAACGTCGATACCGACGCGATTATCCCGAAGCAGTTCCTGCAAAAAGTGACCCGTACCGGTTTCGGTCAGCATCTGTTTCACGACTGGCGTTTTCTGGACGATGCTGGTCAGCAGCCTAACCCGGATTTCGTGCTGAACCAGCCGCGCTATAAGGGTGCAAGCATTCTGCTGGCACGCGAAAACTTCGGCTGTGGCTCTTCCCGCGAGCACGCGCCGTGGGCGTTGACCGACTACGGTTTTAAGGTGGTGATCGCCCCAAGCTTCGCCGATATTTTCTACGGTAACTCGTTTAACAACCAGCTGTTGCCGGTTAAATTGAGCGATGCCGATATCGACGACCTGTTCAAACTGGTAGCCAGCCATGAAGGCATTACCTTCACCGTGGATCTGGAAGCACAGCAGGTTAAAGCGGGCGAGAAGACCTACTCGTTTGAAATAGACAACTTCCGCCGTCACTGCATGATAAACGGTCTGGACAGCATCGGCCTGACGCTGCAGCACGACGCATCCATCGCCAGTTACGAGCAGCAACAACCGGCGTTTCTGCGCTAGTTTTGCCTTGTAGGCTTTTAAACCACTTAAGTGCAGATGAAGGGTTTTCCGGCGTCAAAAACTGTGCTGAGGTGGGCGACTTCGCCGGGTGAGCGGCATGGATGCCGCGAAAGCCCGTGCCGCGTCTGGAACGCGTCACGGGCGGCCCGAACAGCGAAGGCGAACACAGAAGGGACCGCGTTAGCGGCACAGTTTAGCCACACAGCCAGTAGTCAAGGAGAGGCGGCGTCTGAGCCTCTCCTTGTCGTGCGTGCGATGGTGCTGCAAAGCGAGAATCGACGTTATAACGCACGAAACCTCTCACCGATCTTGCATAGACTCGTCAGCAACAAAACAACACGGTTGTTTGTCAACAACCTCAATGAGAACGAGGACCGCGGCTCCAGTAGGCCATAAAGGTGATAGATTCTTGCGCCAGGCCTTTTTCTGCCAGCAGATACCGACGCAACGCTTTCACCGCTGAGGATTCAGTGGCCACCCACCCGAAAAACTGACCTTGTTGCGCACTGGCCGGTTCCCAGACCTTCTCACCTTCAGCGATATCCGCCACCATCACTGGCTGTGCCGCTACTACCTGCGCTGTCGGGCATGACCAATGGCGCGCCGCCTCCAGCAAGCGCTCACCATAGGTCGCGCCCGTGCCTTCACGCGGCAACCAGACTACCTCGGCGAACGGTAACTGGCGATAATCGTCAGTGCAATCCGCCTGTAACGGTACTTCGATAAATGCCTGCACCTGCGGTGGGTTATCCTGCTGCGCCAACTGTTCCAGAATGCCTTTGATGGCTGGCAACGCGGTTTCATCGCCCATCAACAACACCTGACGGGTGTTGACTGACAACACCCACTCATAACCGCCGTTATCACCGGCAAAATCACCACGCGGTGCCACCACCTGCAATGTCGCGCCCGGCTGTGCACTCAACACCCAAGCAGAAGCGGGGCCTTCCGTGCCATGCACCACGAATTCCACCACCATTTCGCCGGTTTCAGTATCCAGACTGCGCAACGTATAAGTACGCGGGATGGGACGCTGTGGCTTCGGCATGGCCTGCACCATCTGATACCACTCGCCCACATCCGGCAGGCGTGGCGGTGTACCGTCTTCAGCAGGCAACAGCACTTTAATGCGTTGATCCGGCGCGCAGATTTTCATCTTTTTCACCGCCTCGCCACGAAAGACACAGCGCATTAGCGAGGGGGTAAGCAATGTCTTATGGGCCAACGTCACATCAAACACTTTATATTCCTTTACCCCAGCCATAACCTGCCTTTACCTCTTTGTTAGTGACTCCACGGCAACACGCCCCAATAACCGGTTCCGATGCCAAACGTCGACTGTTTTAACATTAAAAAATGCTAATGAGAACCATTATTGAATCAATTTTAATTCTCACATAAGACCAGTACTGTCAGTGCGGGATTGCCCGCGTGATCACGGTTTTATCCGGTACTTTTGCCCTATTCTGATCGTTCGTTATTCACGAGATAAGGAGACCTCATGACACGCATCATCCGGTGTTATCGCCTGAGCCTCTCCGGCGACTGTCGCCCCTGGTTCAACATCGACCACCGCCTCACCGACGATTTCCCACGCTCGCTTCATGCCTGATTCAGCTTTGCTCTGATTTTTTCCTGTTATTTCAATTTATTGTTTTTTGACGTCATACAGCGGCAAATCGGCCTGCTGACGGCGTTATGGAGAAAGTGCATGAAACGCATCCCTGAGCCTTTTCGTATCAAAATGGTAGAAAACATCCGTATGACCACCCGCGACGAACGGGAACGCGCCTTGCAGGAAGCAGGCTACAACCCGTTTTTGTTACGCAGTGAGGATGTCTACATCGACCTGCTGACCGACTCCGGTACCGGCGCCATGAGCGACCGCCAGTGGGCCGGGCTGATGATGGGCGACGAAGCCTATGCCGGGTCGCGCAACTACTACCATCTGTGCGATCAGGTGAAAGCGCTACTGGGTTATCCGTTCACGATTCCGACCCATCAGGGCCGTGGCGCGGAACAGATTCTGTTCCCGTGTCTGATTGCCAAAAAGCAACGCGCTGGCGGCGGCAAAAAGCCGGTGTTCATTTCCAACTTCCATTTTGACACCACCGCGGCCCATGTAGAGCTAAACGGTGCACGCGCCATCAATGTGGTGACTCCCAAAGCCTTCGACACCACCACCTATTACGACTGGAAAGGCGACTTCGACCTTGACCTGTTACAGACCACCATCGAGCAACACGGTGCGGATAACGTGGTGGCCATCATCACCACCGTCACCTGCAACAGCTCCGGCGGCCAGCCGATTTCAATGGGCAATATGCGCGAGGTGTATCGCATCGCGCAGCAACACGGGATCCCGGTCGTGATCGACTCCGCCCGGTTTTGCGAAAACGCCTGGTTTATCAAGCAACGTGAAGCCGGTTATGAGAACCGCTCGATCAAAGCGATCGTCCATGAGATGTACCAGTACGGCGATATGCTCACCATGTCGGCGAAGAAGGATCCGATGGTGAACATCGGCGGACTGTGCTGTTTTCGCAGCGACGAAGATCTGTTCAACGAGGTACGCATCCGCTGTGTACCGATGGAAGGCTTCGTGACCTACGGCGGGCTGGCCGGGCGCGACATGGAAGCGTTGGCTATCGGTCTGGAAGAAGGTATGAACGAAGACTACCTGACCTATCGTATCGGCCAGGTGACCTATCTCGGCGAGCGCCTGCGTGCCGGTGGGATTCCGATTCAATACCCGGTGGGCGGACATGCGGTATTTGTCGATGCGAAAAAACTGCTGCCGCATATCCCGGCGGAACAGTTCCCGGCACAGGCGCTGAATAACGAGCTGTATCTGGAAGCGGGCATCCGCAGTGTGGAAATCGGTTCATTGCTGCTGGGGCGTGACCCGGACACCGGCGAACAGAAACCATCGCCGCTGGAACTGCTGCGTCTGACCATTCCGCGCCGGGTGTATACCAACGATCACATGGACTATATCGCCGACTCGCTGATTGCACTGAAAGAAAGGGCCAGCAGCATCAAAGGTCTGACATTCACCTATGAGCCGCCGGTATTGCGCCACTTTGTCGCCCGGCTGAAACCGGTGGAATAACGCGCCACCATAAAACCTGCCATAAAAAAAGCCAGCGGAGCACTCCGCTGGCTGGTGAACAGCACCATTACTCAGAACACTGTGGCAGTTTCCCGCCACCGTTCTCACTCTCATTCGATAGCCACCGGCATTACAGCCAGCGGCGATACTCTTCCTCGTCCATATCCTGGATCTGCCACTGCGTAACCTGTAACAGCAATGCCATTCGCTGTGGAGCGGTGAGTACACCCCATCCCCGCCGACAGCCTCGGCAAAGCCAGCGACGATAAAAGCGGAATAACCGGTACATATAGCCTCCCCTTCACGACGGTTCGCGTACAGAACCATTCACTGATACTCAGTATCCGCGTAATATAGGGAAAAATATATTGATGACCTTGAGTCGTGGAGTTCCCCTTTTATGTCCTCCCCACGCCTGCAACAACAGTTCATTCGGTTATGGCAATGCCTGCAAGGTCAGGATACTGACACTACGCTGCAGGAACTGGCCGTGTTGCTCAGTTGTTCCCGTCGCCATGTCCGCTCGCTACTCAACGCCATGCAACAGCAAGGCTGGCTCACCTGGCAGGCAGAAGCCGGGCGTGGTAAACGCTCGCGTCTCAGTTTTCTCTACACCGGGTTAACCCTGCAACAGCAGCGGGCCGAAGACTTGCTGGAGCAGGACCGCATCGACCAGTTGGTACAACTGGTGGGTGACAAGGAAACCGTACGCCAGATGCTGATGTCACACCTTGGTCGCAGCGTACGACAAGGGCGCCACCTGCTGCGCATCCTCTATTACCGCCCAATGCATAACCTGTTGCCCGGCAGTGCGTTACGGCGCTCGGAAACCCATATCGCCCGCCAGATTTTCAACGGGCTGACCAGCCTAAATGAGGAAAATGGGGAACTGTTACCGGATATCGCGCACCACTGGCAGGCGTTGTCACCCTTGCACTGGCGTTTCTACTTGCGCCCGGCTATTCGTTTCCACCACGGTCGGGAACTGACGATGGAAGACGTGATCGCCTCGTTATCCCGGTTAACGTCGCTGCCGCTGTTTTCCCATTTAGCCGACATCTCGTCACCGACGCCGTTCGTGCTGGATATCCGGCTCAGCATGCCGGACGACTGGCTACCGTGGTTGCTCGGCAGCGTACCGGCGATGATCCTGCCGCAAGAATGGCCAACGCTGCCGGATTTTATGCGTCAACCGGTGGGCACCGGGCCCTATAAGGTGGTGCGCAATTCCCCCAATCAGCTAAAAATCGCCGCGTTTGACGATTACTTCGGCTACCGGGCGCTGATTGATGAGGTCAGTATCTGGGTGCTGCCTGACGCCCCGACTATCCCCGCCTGTACCGTCACGCTGCAAGGTGATGACACCACCGACAATGAACTGGAGAATCGGCTCGAAGAAGGCTGTTATTTCCTGCTGTTTGACCGCCGTTCTGCGCCAATGACAGACCCGGAGGTCCGCCACTGGCTGTGTCAGGTATTAAGCCCGGTAGCGATGCTTGCCCTGGCCGACAGCCCATACCAGAGTGACTGGTCCCCTGCCTATGGCTTGCTACCGCGCTGGCATCACAGCCCGCCGCGTGCGGTCCGGGAAAAACCGGCCGGTCTGACCCACCTCACGCTCACTTACTACCGTGACCACCCTGAGTACGCGGTGATAAGCGACATCATGAGCCGCCTGCTGGCATCACACGGCGTCACACTGACGCTACGCAGCCTGGAATTCGACGCCTGGTGCCAGGGCACCGATGTCGGCGATATCTGGCTCGGTAGCGCCAACGTCTATCTGCCGCTAGAGTTTTCGCTGTTCGCGATGCTGTATGAACTGCCGTTGCTACGACACTGTTTGGGGGAAGACGAGTTGGATAGCACCGCGCGCCAGTGGCGTCAGGGTTCCCTGTCGCTGGCAGAGTGGAGCCAGTCGCTGGTCAGTAACCAGCAACTTCACCCACTATTCCATCACTGGTTGCGGTTGCAGGGGCAGGCCAACATGCGAGGGCTGCACATGAACACACTGGGTTGGTTCGATTTCAAGTCGGCCTGGTTCGCACCGCCCGCCCCCACCACCTGACCCTCCGCTCCCCGTCATGGCGCTTTTCCTGATGTGACAAACACTTTACAATGGTGTCGTTCTCAACGGGGTGCGGCCCCAACATTCATGTACCAGTCGTCATGTACGAAGGGTCATGCACGAACAACCATGTACGTTTGCGCCGCTGAGAAAATACCCGTCGAACCTGATCCGGTTAATACCGGCGAAGGGATTTGAGACTGCATTCTGCTTGCTCAAAGACCTTTGCCGCCTTCAACAATTTGGAGCGCAAAGTGTTAAAGAAATTATTGTCCTGCCTGTTATTGCTGTCCGCCCCTGTGTTTGCCAAACCCATCCTGACGGTCTACACCTACGACTCGTTCGCCTCGGAGTGGGGCCCCGGCCCGGCGGTCAAAACCGCGTTTGAAAAAGAGTGCGACTGTGAGCTGAAATTCGTGGCGCTGGAAGATGGCGTCGCCCTGCTCAACCGCCTGCGAATGGAAGGTAACAATACATCGGCGGATGTGGTACTGGGGTTGGATAACAATCTGGTACAAGCCGCAGCACAGACCGGCCTGTTCGCCCCGCATGGCGTGAACACCAGCACGCTGACAGTGCCCGGTGGCTGGCACAACGCGACCTTCCTGCCGTTCGACTACGGTTATTTCGCCTTCGTCTATAACAAAGACAAACTGAAAAACCCGCCCAAAAGCCTGCATGAACTGGTGGAAAGCGACCAGCCGTGGAAAGTGATCTACGAAGATCCGCGGACCAGCACTCCGGGGCTGGGATTACTGTTGTGGATGCAAAAAGTGTATGGCGACAAAGCACCACAAGCCTGGCAGAAACTGGCGGCGAAAACCGTTACCGTGACCAAAGGCTGGAGTGAAGCCTACGGCCTGTTCCTGAAAGGTGAAGCCGATTTGGTACTGAGCTACACCACCTCACCGGCCTACCATCTCATCGCTGAGAAAAAAGACAGCTATGCCGCCGCCAATTTCAGCGAAGGCCACTATATGCAGGTCGAAGTCGCCGCCTCACTGGCTGGCAGTAAAAACCCGCAACTGGCGGCACGCTTCCTGCAATTTATGATAAGCCCCACCGTGCAACAGCTCATTCCGACCACCAACTGGATGTACCCGGTGATCAAAACCGAGCTGCCTGAGGGCTACAACACCCTGACGCTGCCAGCCAGTGCGCTGGAGTTTACCCCGCAGCAGGTCGTGGAACAGCGCGCGAATTGGGTTCAGGCATGGCAGCGCGCCGTCAGCCGCTGATCGCAGACTGGCTGTGGCCAGGGCTGCTGGCCACGGTTCTGTTGATCGCTACCGCGGCACTGGCGTTCGGCGCACTGTGGCTGGACGCCCCCCCGGCCCCCTGGCTGTCGCTGTGGAATGACAGCTACCTGTGGCATGTCATTCGCTTCAGCTTTTGGCAAGCGTCATTGTCCGCACTGCTTTCCACCTTGCCCGCGCTATTTCTGGCGCGGGCGTTGTATCGCCGCCGTTTTCCCGGTCGCCGTTTGCTGCTGCGGTTGTGCGCGATGACGCTAGTACTGCCGGTGCTGGTGGCGGTATTCGGTATACTCAGCGTCTATGGCCGGGAAGGCTGGCTGGCACGTTTGCTGATGCAGGTGGGCATCGAGTACCGGTTTTCGCCTTACGGCTTGCAGGGCATCCTGCTGGCTCATGTCTTTTTTAATCTGCCGCTGGCAACCCGGCTGTTCTTGCAGGCGCTGGAAGGCATTGCGACCGAACAACGCCAGTTGGCAGCCCAACTGGGCCTGCGCGGCTGGTACTTCTTCCGATTGGTGGAGTGGCCGTGGCTACGCCGCCAGCTCTTACCCGCCGGGGCACTGATTTTCATGCTGTGCTTTGCCAGCTTTGCTACCGTGCTGGCGCTGGGCGGTGGTCCGCAGGCGACGACTATCGAACTGGCTATTTATCAGGCGTTAAACTTTGACTATGACCCTGCCAGAGCCGCGCTGCTGGCGCTGTTGCAGATGGTCTGTTGTCTGGGGCTGGTGTTACTCAGCCAACGGCTAAGCCGGTTATTGGCAGTAGGCGTCAGCAACCGCCAGCGCTGGCGAGACCCACAGGACAGCCTGTTTAGCCGGGTCACCGATACACTACTGATTACAGCGGCGCTGTTATTGTTGTTGCCACCGCTACTGGCCGTCTTCGCTGATGGGCTAAATCGCTCGCTGCCGGACGTATTGCGCCAGCCTGCACTATGGCAAACGCTCTGGACTTCACTGCGTGTCGCGCTGGCGGCAGGTGCGCTCAGCGTAGCGTTAACCCTGATGTTATTGTGGAGCAGCCGTGAACTGAAACTGCGTCAGCAACGGTTAGCCGCCCAGTGGCTCGACCTGAGCGGTATGCTGATTCTAGCGATGCCGGGCATTGTGCTGGCGTCGGGGTTTTTCCTGCTATTCAATCGAACTATCGGGCTACCGTCCTCCCCTTACGGGCTGGTGGTGCTAACCAATGCGCTGCTGGCCATTCCTTATGCGATGAAAGTGCTGGAAAACCCGATGACGGACGCCGCCGCACGTTACAGCTTGTTGTGTCAGTCACTGGATATTCGTGGCTGGAATCGACTCAGGGTGGTGGAACTGAAGGCGCTACGCGCGCCTATTGCACAGGCGCTGGCCTTTGCTTGTGTATTATCGGTGGGTGATTTCGGCATCATCGCGCTATTTGGCAACGAGCAGTTTCGCACCCTGCCGTTTTACCTTTATCAACAGATTGGCGCTTATCGCAGCGCTGATGGTGCGGTAACGGCGCTGCTACTGTTAGTACTGTGCTTTACGCTGTTTACCCTGATTGAGAAACTGGCAGGCTTACATGATAGCGCTTCATAAGTTGACCTACCTCTACCAACACTTGCCGATGCGCTTCGATTTACAGGTGCAACCCGGCGAGCGCCTTGCCATTCTGGGCCCGAGTGGCGCGGGGAAAAGTACCCTGCTGAGCCTGATAGCGGGCTTTCTGTCAGCCGATAGCGGCCAGTTACAGCTTAACGGGCAGGATCATGCTGCCACGCCCCCGGCGAAACGCCCGGTGTCGATCCTGTTTCAGGAAAACAACCTGTTCCCCCATCTGACGCTGGCGCAGAATATCGCCCTTGGCCTGCATCCCGGCCTGAAATTAAGTACGGATCAGCAGCAAACACTACGTGATATCGCGGGCCGCATGGGGCTTTCGCCACTGCTGGAACGCCTGCCGTCGCAGGTGTCTGGCGGGCAACGCCAGCGGGCGGCACTGGCGCGTTGCCTGATTCGCCAGCAACCAATCCTGCTGCTGGATGAACCGTTTTCCGCACTCGACCCGGCGCTGCGTCAGGAAATGCTGTCACTGGTGGATGAAATTTGCCGCGAACGGCACCTGACGCTATTAATGGTGTCACACCAGTTGGAAGACGCCATACGCATTGCGCCACGCAGCATACTGGTGGTAGACGGCCGAATCTATCACGATGGCCCGACCAGCGAACTGGCGCAGCATGCACAGGCCGCGAAAATACTGGGGCTGGGATGACAAACACCCCATTTAAAATGTGACATTAAGCACATTTCTGTGGTTTTGCTGTGTTGAAGCCTTGTCTATTTTTCCGCGCTCATGGTTATATGGGAGCGCAAATTAACCAAAACGAACATTAAGGTTACCCGTGAAACACACCACCTCTACTTTCGCACTACTAAACAACGCCGCGCTGCTTGACGCGGTCGTCGTCGTGCGCGTGGTGGTCGTGGTCGGCAGCGCGCCGTAACGGGTTCCGAATCAAACCTAGATTCCCAAACCCCGCCGGCGCAAGCCGAGCGGGGTTTCTTTATGTCCACCCTCCCCGCTCCTCCTGACACCGGCTCTGATAAAGGATATGACTATGCGTTATACAGGAGCTGAGCTGATTATCCGTCTGCTGGAGCAGCAAGGCATCACCACAGTAAGCGGTATTCCGGGCGGCGCGGCGCTGCCGTTGTACGATGCGTTGGGAAAAAGCCACATCATTCGCCATGTACTCGCCCGCCATGAACAGGGTGCCGGATTCATCGCTCAGGGGATGGCTCGCGCCAGCGGTAAAGCCGCGGTATGTATGGCTTCCAGCGGGCCCGGTGCCACCAACCTGCTGACGGCCATCGCCGATGCCAAGCTCGATTCTATTCCACTGGTGTGCATCACCGGTCAGGTGCCTTCCAGCATGATCGGTACCGACGCGTTTCAGGAAGTCGACACCTATGGCATCTCGATCCCGGTGACCAAGCACAACTATCTGGTGCGCGATATCAGCGAACTGCCGCAGGTGATTAATGACGCCTTTCGGCTGGCACAATCCGGCCGTCCTGGCCCGGTCTGGGTGGACATCCCTAAAGACGTGCAAACCGCGACCATCGAACTGGCAGAGCTGCCTGCACCAGCCACGCTGTCCCCGGCTCCGGCTGTCGATACCCATGCTCTGAACGCGGCGGCGGCGATGATCAATCAGGCCAAACGCCCGATCCTGTATCTGGGTGGTGGGATCATTAGTGCAGATGCGCATCAACACGCCATCGAACTGGCTGAACGCGCTGGGTTACCCACCACCATGACGCTGATGGCGCTGGGCGCAATGCCAGTGGATCACCCGCTGTCACTGGGTATGCTGGGTATGCATGCCGCCCGCTATACCAACATGATCCTGCAACAGTCTGATCTGTTGATCGTACTGGGCGCCCGTTTTGACGATCGCGCTATCGGTAAAGCGGAAGAATTCTGCCCGGATGCCCGTGTTATCCACATCGATATCGATCCCGCTGAACTCGGTAAGATCCGCCAGCCGCATGTCGCACTTCACGCCGATGTCGCGCAAGCGCTGGAGCAGTTACTGCCATTGGTCGAACACCAGCCCCGTACCGAGTGGCTCGAACAGGTGCGTGCCCTGCAACGTGATTTTCCGTTCAATATGCCAAATGCCGACGACCCGCTCAGCCATTATGGGTTGATCCGCGCGGTGGCGGCGCAACTGGACGACCAGGCCATCATTACCACGGACGTAGGTCAGCACCAGATGTGGGTCGCGCAGGCGTATCCACTGCGACGTTCACGCCAATGGCTCACCTCCGGCGGTTTCGGCACCATGGGCTTTGGCGTACCGGCAGCTATCGGCGCGGCGCTGGCAGAACCACAACGCACCGTGGTCTGCTTTTCCGGTGACGGCAGCCTGATGATGAACATTCAGGAAATGGCTACCGCGGCGGAAGAGAACCTGAACGTCAAAATCGTCCTGATGAACAACCAGTCACTGGGGTTGGTGCACCAACAACAAGAGCTGTTCTATAAGCAGAACTTTGTAGCATCAGACTACCGTTACCAAACCAACTTTCTGGCGATCGCCGCCGGATTCGGTTTCGCCACCTGCGATCTGAACGCGGCGAAAGACCCGCAAGCCGCCTTGCGCGACGCACTGCAACGCCCCGGCCCGACATTGATTCACGCCGCGATTGATATCAACGAAAAAGTGTTCCCGATGGTACCGCCGGGTGCCGCCAATATTGAGATGATTGGAGATTAAATTATGCAGACTTCATCGACGACTGCACAGGTCACACTGGAACTCTCAGTACGCAACCACCCAGGCGTAATGTCCCATGTGTGCGGGCTGTTCGCCCGCCGCGCGTTCAACGTGGAAGGCATCATGTGTATGCCGCTACCCGGCAATGAACAAAGCCGCATCTGGCTATTGGTGAAAGATGATCACCGCTTAGCGCAAATGGTAAGCCAGGTAGAAAAGCTCGAAGATGTATTACAGGTGACTCGCCATGGCGAAGAGATGAAAATCTTTGATCAGGTAGCGGAGTTTTACCGCTAACCCTCAGAAGGCGATACCGCTCTGTCTGGTATCGCCTCCACTCATTTAGCGGTTTAAAAACTTACCCATTGAGAATTTGCCACAGCAGGTGTCGGTAAACCGGCATCAACGGGTGCTGCCACAACTGCCACAGACTGATGACCGCGATAACTGCCGTCAATGGTGCCAGCCATCGCAGGCGCGCCAGTGTCAGCCAACCGGTTGGTTCCGCCGTATTCCCACGAGGAGCACGCCACCACAGCCATACCAGCCAGCCCGCACTCCACAGCAAGACAGCCGTCACCAGCAACAGCCACTTAAAGCTACCGCTGTCCGCCTGTTTGGGAATATCAATCGCCACACCGGCCAGAATACCGGGCAGCAGATACACCGGTGGCCAGGTAAGACAACCGATGATATTCGGCAGTGCAAAACGCCGGGGCGATAACTGCAACATCCCCGCCACCATCGGGATCAGCGGTCGGGTCGGGCCAAAAAACCGACCAATCAGAATAGTCGCCATACTGTGCTGGTGCAGCATTTTCTCCGTGCGATACAGGTATGCCCGGTGCTTTTGCAGGAACGACCAGTTATGCAGTTTCTCGTTAAAGTGCCAGCCGATGAAATAGGAAATCCAGTCCCCCAGCAGACAACCAATGATGCCCATCCCCCAGGCGGGATACAGCCCCATATTACCGCTGCCGATCAAGGTGCCCAGTGACGCCATCATGATTGTGCCGGGTAACAGCAACCCTACTAACGCCAGTGACTCCAGAAACGCCACCAACAGTACCGCCGTCAGCGAATACGCCAACGATTGAGTGATCAGATGCTCCAGCCAGGCTTCCATACGTCTCTACATTTCTGCTTTTTTATAAACAAAGATAACGGGATGATAGCAGGAAACCGCTGGCGTATGGCAGGAAGGAGTAAAAGTGCCTCTGGCACGGTACTCATCATCACCGATGCCTCGCTTCCTTGAAGCGGCACTATTTTGTTGTTATAAAAGCAACACTTTAAAGTCGTGAATGGATTTACCGATGGAAGAAGCCAGGATTGCTTTTCCTGTTGGCAAAGGGCAAGTCAACAGGGTTGAAGATGTCAAAACCGTTCAACAGTTACTGAATAGCCGCTCAAATGGAACACTGAGCGTTGATGGTATTGTCGGTATCAGAACACAAACCGCCATCACACACTTTCAACGCCAGATAGTCGGGATGCATTCGCCTGACGGTATCGTCTCCCCGAATGGCCCCACACTGAGAAAATTAAATCATCTTCATATCCGACGCCCGGCAACTTCTCAACCCTCGTTTTCCAGCGATTCTGGTGACAGCGTTTCCGAAGAACTCTATCTGAATGCCGCCAGAGAATTAAACTGCGAAGTGGCGGCAATCAAAGCGGTGGTAATGACGGAAACGGCACTAAATAGTGCGTTCCTTAGCCCAGGAAAACCTAAGATACTCTATGAACGGCACTACTTCCGACGGCTAACTCAGGGTAGGTATGACCGATCGCATCCGGATATATCGGGTTCTCGTTATACATCCTATGGCTTAGAAAGCCAACAATATGAACGACTTGAAACAGCAATAATACTGGATCGACGAGCGGCATGGATGTCAGCCTCATGGGGTGCATTCCAGATTATGGGGGAGAATTATAGAACCGCAGGCTTTGATGATATCGAAAGTTTCGTTTCTGCAATGAGAAGTATTGACGGTCAGGTGTTCGCTTTCATTAATCATGTAAAAAATACCCCTATTCTACTTTCTGCATTAAGGCATAAAGACTGGGTAAAATTTGCACGATCTTATAATGGTGTTTCCTACGCAGAAAAGCACTACGATGTTAAAATAGCAAATAATTATCAAAGATTAACTAACAGGTAATAGTATATGAAGAAAATAGCATTAGCTTCATTATTAATGACACTACTGGTTTCTTTCCATTCGAATGCAACTGTTAATTTAATAAGAAATGAAGATAGAACTTTATCAAGTGATATAATAAAAGAAGGAAATAACAAGGGAATTATTGAGATAAGCATTCAAGACAATCAACGGTTTGATATTATTGATGATGGGGAATACATCGGAACAATAATACCTGCCAGAGGGTTTTATAATAATTATAACCCACTGTGTTTTATTGGTTGGTCAACTGATAAAAAAACAATATCAAAAATCATCCCATCAATAGGACAAGGGTATTTTGAACTTTCCCTCTGTTCAAAACTTGATGCAATAGGAAAAATAGAGGAAAATGGAAGAACCTTTATTGGCTTTGTATACACTGTAGGGTTGAGAGACAGATATTCTCAAAACTACTTTCTCATTGAGCTTAATAGAGAAAAAAGAACTATAGAAGATAAAAGTCAACTCATTGAAAAATTTCAAAATGATTCAGAAAAAAAGAGCATAGCTGATCTCAGAAGAGACATAAAGAAAATTGATGAGAAATAACAATGAAGAAAATATTAGCAATAATAACATTATCAATGTCACTTCAAGCGCATGCATCAATTATGTTAACGCCGATTGATAGCAGCAATCTATTATTGCAGCTGTCGATAAAAACACAGCCATTGGGAATAGACCAGATAAAAATAGATAATGGACAATCCTTTGACATTACTGAAAACGGTAAATATCTAGGCACACTAATCCCTGCCGAGGGTTATTATAGAAAATACAATCCGCTATGCTTTATTGGTTGGTCTATAGACAAAAAAGAAATCAGTAATATTGTTCAGTCTATTGGTCAGGGTGATTTTGAAAACTCAACCTGTTTAAGTCTCGATGCAGTTGGGAAAATTGATGTTAGAGATAAATCATTTATAGGTTTTGTTTATACTGTTGGGTTAAGAGATAGACGAGCAAAAAATTATTTTTTAATTGAGATTGATAAAGATAAAAAAACAATAACAGATAAGAGTACGATTATTGACGAACTACAGAATAACGGTAAAAAAAAGAGCATTACTGCAATCAAAAAATATCTCGAAGAAAACCAGAGTTCCATACCCGATTAACGTCATTCAATTATCAGGCACCTGAATTAAAATTAGGTGCCTGACAGGCTAACAACATGACTGCCAGTTAAAACAGCTGGCTTTCCCAAATGCAGTATGCACTGGTTCCCGCCTTAACATGCTCACATAACATATTCTTGTAAGTAAAAGAGATAAATTCTTCCGGCTGATACTCGTTATGTGTTATCGAACTCGGGTAGTGCATTCTGATATTTTTTACTTTTGCATCAGACAGTTTGATAGAGAAGTATTGCTCCATCCCACCATTCTCAGAGGTTCGATAGAAAATGAAAGTGCAGGTCAAATATTCATTCTCATTTAATGCGCTGAGTAATAATGGCGTTGATTTATCAATGGGCTTTCTAATTTCAACCGGCTGATATGCCACATTATCAATACGTTCAGCTGAATTATTTAGCTCATGAACAAAAATTTCATTTTCATGACCTTGTTGCCATTTATTTCCCATTGAATCATACGATCCACACCCAGAAGAAATCAGCCCCTGATTCTTACCTTCTATTTTCAGATAAATGATATTGGCCATTAAATTCCCTTTAATTCCATATTATGGATGATATGAAAAAGTAGCGAGGTCACTATAATAATTTAATGCTTAACCGACAAGTAGACCGCTCCAACGTGTGGGTACGGCAACTGGACAAAACCTGTATGCATATACATAATTTATGCCATTACTCCACTGACCCGCTGACAATACGCCATGACCCTTTCCCCACCGCGTCAGGGATTTGTACTGACCCGCCACTGGCAAGACACCCCTGCCGGAGTCCAGGTCGAATGCTGGCTGGCGACGGACACTGGCCCCTGTCGGGTCAGGTTGTCACCGCAACAGGCGGTAGCGTTTGTCCCAATGCGTCATCAGGCACGTATCAGCCAGTTATTCAGTGGGGAAAAGCACTGGCAACTGCGGCCGCTGGCGCTGAAAAACTTCCACCACGAGCCTCAACTGGGGCTCTACTGCCTGCAATATCGTCAGTTATTACGGCTGGAGAAGAAGCTACAGGAAGCGGGCATCCCAGTGTACGAAGCGGATATCCGCCCGCCGGAGCGGTTTCTGATGGAGCGTTTTATCACCGCGCCAGTCTGGTTTAGCGGCGAAGAAACCGCTGACGGGCTGATCGATAACGTCAAACTCAAACCGGCCCCTGACTACCGCCCGTCACTCAAAACTGTGTCGCTGGATATCGAAACCAGCCGCCACGGCGAGCTTTACTGCATCGGTCTGGAAGGGTGCGGCCAGCGTCAGGTCTTTATGCTGGGGCCAGAAAATGGCAACAGGGATGATGCTGGCGACCTGACGCTGGAATACGTCGCCAGCCGTCCACAACTGCTGGAAAAACTCAATCAGTGGCTGCACACCTACGATCCGGATGTGATTATCGGCTGGAATCTGGTGCAGTTTGACCTGCGGGTGCTGCAACAGCACGCCGAGCGTTACCGCATTCCACTAAGATTCGGACGCGACGGTCAGGAGCTGGAGTGGCGCGAGCATGGCTATCGACAGGGGCATTTTTTCGCCAGCGCGCCGGGCCGGTTGATCGTCGATGGTATCGAAGCACTGAAATCCGCCACCTGGCATTTTGCCTCGTTCAGTCTGGAATTTGTCGCCCAGTCGCTGCTTGGCGAAGGGAAAGCCAGCGACAATCCTTATCAGCGGCTGGAAGAAATCGAGCAGCGTTTTCAGCAAGACAAACCGGCACTAGCGCGCTACAACCTGAAAGATTGCGAGCTGGTGACGCGCATCTTCGAGAAAACCCATTTGATCGCCTTTTTACTGGAGCGGGCGAGCGTCACCGGGCTGGCAGCAGACCGCAGCGGCGGTTCGGTGGCAGCATTTACCCATCTCTACCTGCCGCGTATGCATCGAGCCGGGTTTGTCGCTCCCAACCTGGGTGAGATCCCGCCGGAAGCCAGCCCCGGCGGCTACGTGATGGACTCCCGCCCCGGCCTGTACGATTCGGTGCTGGTACTGGACTATAAAAGCCTCTATCCCTCAATTATTCGCACCTTCCTGATTGACCCGGTCGGGCTTATCACCGGCTTGCAGCAGCCTGATGAACAGCACGCGGTCGAGGGGTTTCGCGGTGCCTGGTTTTCCCGCCGCCAGCACTGCCTGCCCGCTATCGTGGAAGAGGTGTGGCACGGACGTGACCTCGCCAAGCAGGAGAACAATAAACCGCTGTCGCAGGCGTTGAAGATCATCATGAATGCATTTTATGGCGTACTGGGGTCCAGCGGTTGCCGTTTTTTTGATCCTCGTCTGGCGTCTTCGATCACTCTGCGCGGCCATGAGATCATGCGCCAGACCCGTTCTTTGATTGAAGCCAAAGGTTATCAGGTGATTTATGGCGATACGGATTCTACCTTCGTCTGGCTTAAGCGCGCCCATCGCGCGGACGAAGCGGACGCCATCGGCCATGAGCTGGTTGCTTATATCAACGACTGGTGGCAACAGCACCTGCGCCAGCAGCATGGCCTGAACAGCGCGCTGGAAATGGAATACGAAACCCATTTTCATCGTTTTTTGATGCCCACTATCCGTGGTGCCGAACTGGGCAGCAAAAAACGCTACGCCGGTATGACCATGACGCCACAGGGTGAGCAGATGGTATTCAAAGGACTGGAAACGGTACGTTCGGACTGGACCCCTCTGGCACAGCAATTCCAGCAACAGCTTTACCAGCGTATTTTCCACCGTGAGCCGTATCAGGAATGGGTGCGGGAATACGTGGCTAAAACGATGGAAGGCGAGCATGACGACCTGCTGGTCTACCGCAAACGCCTGCGCCATAAACTGAGCGACTATCAACGCAATGTACCGCCGCAAGTGCGCGCCGCCAGAATGGCCGACGAGTACAACCGTCAGCATGACCGCCCGTTACAATACCAAAGCGGCGGCTGGATAAGCTACGTCATCACGGTCAATGGCCCCGAACCGCTGGAGAATCGTCACTCAATGCTGGATTACAACCACTATGTGGAAAAACAGCTGCAACCGGTGGCCGATGCCATTCTGCCTTTCATTCACGATGATTTTGCTACACTGATTACCGGACAGATGGGGTTATTTTAACAATCCGATGGTGCCTGACAGGTGACGAACAGGCCGCCATCCAGTACCATAGCGCCCTTTCAAAAATATCAGGCGTGGGTCCACGTCTGTCAGTTAGACAACGGTCAATTACATCCGGGGCGCTTCCCCCATACCCGCATCACACAGGCTGTGCACGATAGCATCTCTGTCGCGCAGGGCGGGTAAGGTATTGCCGTACGCAGGGGTCGGCAGCCTCCTGTTCAGACATTCTCCGACAACGACGAGTATCGAGCTTAGAATTTATGCCTTTTACACTTGGTCAACGCTGGATCAGCGATACAGAAAGCGATTTAGGATTGGGTACGGTAGTGGCGATGGATGCCCGCATGATTACGGTGCTATTTCCGGCTAGCGGCGAAAACCGCCTCTATTCCAGAAATGACGCACCTATCACCCGTGTCATGTTCAATCCTGGCGATACCGTCACCAGCCACGAAGGCTGGCAACTACAGGTGGAAGACGTTCGTGATGAGAACGGCCTGCGCACCTACATCGGCCAGCGTCTGGATACCGACGAGCCCGCTGAACTGCGGGAGGTGTTCCTCGACAGCAAACTGACCTTCAATAAACCGCAAGACCGGTTGTTCGCCGGGCAGATTGACCGCATGGATCGTTTTGCACTGCGTTACCGTGCCCATCTGCACCAGCATGAACAGGCGCTGCAATCCTGGGGAGGGTTGCGTGGCATGCGCGCCAGCCTGATCCCTCATCAGTTACACATCGCCCGCGAAGTAGGCCAACGCCATGCGCCACGCGTGTTGCTGGCCGACGAAGTCGGTTTGGGTAAGACCATCGAAGCTGGCATGATTATCCACCAGCAATTGCTGGCAGGTCGTGCCGAGCGCGTACTGATCGTGGTGCCGGAAACCCTGCAACATCAATGGCTGGTGGAAATGTTGCGCCGTTTCAACCTGCTGTTTTCGTTGTTTGACGACGAACGCTACGCCGAAGCCCGCCTGGATAGCGACAACCCGTTTGAAACTGAGCAACTGATCATCTGCTCACTGGATTTTGTTCGCCGTAACCCCTCCCGTTTCGAGCAGTTGCTGGATGCCGACTGGGATCTGCTGGTGGTGGATGAAGCCCATCATCTGGCCTGGAGTGAAGCCGCACCGAGCGCTGGCTATAAGGCGATTGAGCGTCTGGCACGCGCTATCCCGGCCGTCTTGCTGCTGACGGCAACGCCAGAGCAATTAGGTCAGGAAAGCCACTTCGCCCGCCTGCGCCTGCTCGACCCGGATCGTTTCCACGATTACCACGAATTTATCGCTGAACAGCAACAATACCGCCCGGTCGCCGATGCGGTCACCCTGCTGCTAAGCGGCAACAGTATCAGCGACAGCGAACGTAACGCCCTTAGCGAGATGCTGGGTGAACAGGATATCGAACCGCTGCTGAAATCCATCGCCAGCGACAGTGAAGACAGCGCCGCCGCGCGTCAGGAACTGATCACCATGCTGATGGACCGCCACGGCACCAGCCGTGTGCTGTTCCGCAATACCCGCCAGGGCGTGAAAGGGTTCCCGAAACGCGAGCTACACCAAATCAGACTGCCGCTACCGGCACAGTATCAGACAGCGATCCGCGTATCCGGCATTATGAATGCCCGAAAATCCGCCGAAGACTGCGCACGCGACATGCTCTACCCGGAGCAAATTTATCAGCAGTTCGAAGACGATAACGCCACCTGGTGGAGCTTCGATCCGCGCGTCGAGTGGATGCTGGAATTTCTGACCAGCCATCGCGATGAAAAAGTACTGGTAATCTGCGCCAAGGCCGCCACCGCGTTGCAACTCGAACAAGTGCTGCGCACCCGTGAAGCTATCCGCGCCGCCGTCTTCCACGAAGGGCTCTCTATACTCGAACGTGACCGTGCCGCGGCGTACTTCGCTTCGGAAGAAGAAGGCGCACAGGTATTGATCTGTTCGGAAATCGGATCCGAAGGCCGCAACTTCCAGTTCGCCAGCCATTTGATCATGTTTGATCTGCCGTTTAACCCGGATCTGCTGGAACAGCGCATCGGCCGTCTGGATCGTATCGGTCAGAACCGTGACATTCAGATTCTGGCGCCCTATCTGGAAAATACCGCTCAGGCATTGCTGGTACGCTGGTATCACGAAGGGCTGGATGCGTTCGAACACACCTGCCCAACGGGTCGCGCAATTTATGACAGTCACTACGAGCAACTGATCAGCCTGCTGGCTAAACCGTCTGAACAAACCGGGCTGGATGAATTTATCCATACCTGTCGTCAGCAACATGACACCTTGAAAGCGCAACTGGAGCAAGGGCGTGACCGCCTGCTGGAGATGCATTCCAACGGTGGCGAGCGGGCGCAAGCGCTGGCCCAGGCCATTGCCGAGCAGGATAACGACGTCAATCTGGTCAATTTCGCGCTCAACCTGTTCGACATCATCGGTATTCATCAGGATGACCGTAGCGATAACTTGATCGTGCTGACACCGTCTGATCACATGCTGGTGCCGGACTTCCCCGGTCTGCCACAAGATGGCTGTACCATCACGTTCGATCGCGATCAGGCGCTGTCACGCGAAGATGCCCAGTTCGTGAGTTGGGAGCATCCGCTGATCCGCAATGGTCTGGATCTGATCCTGTCTGGCGACACCGGCAGCTGCGCCGTATCGCTGCTGAAAAACAAAGCCTTACCGGTCGGCACACTGCTGGCAGAGCTGGTCTATGTCGTGGAAGCACAGGCACCGAAGAAACTGCAGTTGACCCGCTTCCTGCCACCGACGCCGATTCGCGTCCTGCTGGACCGCAAAGGCACCAATCTGGCAGCACAGGTGGAGTTCGAGAGCTTCAACCGTCAACTGAGCGCGGTTAATCGCCACACCTCCAGCAAGCTGGTCAATGCGGTACAGGACGAGGTGCACGACATGTTGCAGAAGGCTCAGCCCTTGGTAGAGGCGCAGGCACAGGCACTGATCGCCGAGGCTAAGCGTAACGCCGAAACGCAATTACGCCGCGAACAGGAACGACTGGAGGCGCTCAAAGCCGTCAACCCGAACATCCGTGACGACGAACTGGAAGCGCTGGAAGAACAGCGTGAACAGGTGCTGCTGAATCTGCAACAGGCCAACTGGCGTCTGGATGCCATCCGTCTGGTGATGGTTGCGCACCAGTAAACCTCATCTGTTATCTACCTACTTCGCGGCGAGGCCTGCCTTGCCGCGATGCCGGAGCCTTCATGGAACCCTATAGCCCCCCTCGCGAGCCCTGGCTGCACATCCTGTATCAGGATCAGCACATCATGGTGGTGAACAAGCCTAGCGGACTGCTCTCCGTTCCCGGTCGTGCCGAAGAACATAAAGACAGCATCATGACCCGTATTCAGACTGATTTTCCCACCGCCGAGTCCGTCCATCGTCTGGATATGGCCACCAGCGGTGTAATGGTGGTCGCCCTGACCAAAGCGGCTGAACGGGAGCTGAAACGCCAGTTCCGCGAGCGGGAACCGAAGAAGTCTTACGTTGCCCGCGTTTGGGGCCATCTGGCGCAGGATGAAGGGCTGGTCGATCTGCCGCTCATTTGCGACTGGCCTAACCGTCCGAAACAAAAAGTCTGCTTTGAACAAGGTAAGCCCGCCCAGACCGACTACATCGTCTTATCACGGGACAGCGACGGCACCACCCGAGTGAAACTGATGCCTATTACCGGTCGCTCACACCAGTTGCGTGTCCACATGCTGGCATTAGGCCACCCGATTCTGGGCGACGGGTTTTATGCTCACCCAGAGGCGAAGGCATTGGCCCCCCGCTTGCTACTGCATGCACAGGAACTGGCCATTACCCATCCGATTTTTACGACACCGATGCACTTTCGTTGCGAAGCCGACTTCTGATACCGGTGGTCAGGCCCCCAGTTATCGCACTAAAAACCGTGCAGCATTAGAAACGAGCGCCCTGTATGAAAACAGGCAATCATGGAAAGAAGCGCGACTACGAGAAAAGCAAAAAGAGAAGAAGAGCTAGCGAGAAAACTTATTGATTTTCAGAAATTCATAGGCAGCCTGAATATCCTGCGCTTTACGCTTGGCTATCTCAATCATGCGCGGCGACAGGCCTTTGCCCATCATTTTATCAGGGTGGTGTTCGCTCATCAGTTTGCGATAAGCGCGCTTCACCGTCGCAGCATCATCCGTGCTACGCACCCCTAATGTCCGGCAGGCGCTTTCGATAGTCGGCCCGCGCGAGTATACCGGCGGCCGCTGGCCATAGGACTGCCCACCATAAGACTGATTACGCCGCTGATAAGACTTATTACCCTGTCTTGATGATTGTTGCTGACTATTATTCTGCCGTGATTGATGGGTGCTCCCCTGCCGTGACTGGTAGGTATTGCCCTGTCGTGACTGGTAACCACTGCTGCTCTGTTTTGACGACTGATGGGCACCGCGCTCCATGTTGCGCATGAACAACTCAAACTGTTCGCGGGTTACGCCCAGCTCATCGGCAAACACATACAGCAACCGCCGTTCATTCGGATGTAATGCGCCGTCTACAAACGCGGCCTGTAACTGAATCTCCAGAAACATCCTAATTAAATCAAAACGGCCAATGCAGGCGTCGCGTAACTTACGCAGCTTATTACGCACCGGAAACTGACTGGCTTTCCCTTCACGGAACGCCTGTTGCGCGGCATTCCGCGCCTCACCATGCAGTTCCAGTCGGTCCATCATGGTGGTCGCGATACGGATATCAGACTCCGTCACCCGCCCTTTTGATTTGGCCAGGTGCCCCATCGCCTGAAAGGTGGTCAGACAAAACAAGGCCTGGCGGGTGGCTTGCGCGGAAAAAAAGTCGCGACGACGGGATGCACGAGCTCTGTCAAGCAAATGACCCAACAGCAGCCCGATTATCAACCCGCCGACACCAGCGCTGGACACAATCCCCAACGCCAGTCCCAGCAACTTTCCCCAATACCGCATATACTCCTCAAATCCCCATGCCGTCGGCCAAAAATTGCTTTATCATACCCGTCATTTATCTTTGCTCCTAACGGCAACGCATAGAAAATGGCGGGGATTTTGCGCTGGCGCTACGCCGGTGGCTTATATAGTCTCTGACCGTTTGCCGGCATGACGCCCTTGATGACGGAACACCAGATACCGCGTATGAAAAAAAGTTTTCCAACCCTGCTGGCCTCGTTAATTGGGTCGGCGCTGTACAGCCAGCATGCGCTGGCCGATCTCGCCTCTCAGTGTATGTCGGGCGTTCCTGTATATAATCGCCCGCTGGTCACCGGGGACACCAGTCAGTTGCCGGTTCACATCCGCGCGGATCAGTCACAGGCCAACTACCCCGACAGCGCCTTATTTACCGGCAATGTGAACGTCGAGCAGGGTAATCGCGTGCTGACCGCAGATCAGGTGCAGCTACATCAGAAACAACAGGCGGGTCAGGCTGACCCTGTTCGCACTGTCACGGCTATCGGTAATGTGCATTACGATGATGATCAGGTCATCCTGAAAGGCCCGCGCGCCTGGTCCAACCTTAACACCAAGGATACCGACGTCGAAGACGGCGACTACCAGATGGTCGGGCGTCAGGGTCGCGGCGATGCCGACAAGATGAAGCAGCGCGAAAACAACCGCTATACCATCTTGGATCATGGTTCATTTACATCCTGCCTGCCAGGTGATGATAGCTGGAGCGTCGTCGGTTCGGAAGTGATTCAGGACCGGCAGGAAGAAGTTGCCGAAATCTGGAACGCCCGTTTTCGCATCGCGGGTGTCCCGGTATTCTACAGCCCTTACATGCAACTCCCGATTGGCAATAAGCGTCGTTCCGGTTTCCTGATCCCCAACGCGAAATACGGCAGGAATAACGGGTTTGAGCTGGTCACGCCTTATTACTGGAATATCGCGCCTAACTATGACGCCACCATCACGCCGCATGTACAGACCAATCGCGGCATGCAGTGGCAGAACGAATTTCGTTATCTGTCGCGCGCGGGCTTAGGCCTGGTCGAATTTGACTGGCTGCCGGACGACAGGCAATACAAAAGTGACATACTGTCAGGCAAATCGGGTTACGCGTCTGATGATAATTACACCCGCTGGCTGTTCCACTGGCAGCATTTCGGCGTGATGGACCAGGTGTGGCGCTTTAGCGCTGACTATACCAAGGTCAGTGACCCAAATTATTTCACCGATCTGGATTCGTTTTACGGTAATACCACCGACGGTTACGCCACCCAAAAATTTAGCCTGGGTTACGCCAACCAAAACTGGGATGCCACCGTCTCGACACGTCAGTACCAGATATTCAGCAATCTGGCTTCCCGCGATATCTATCGAGCGCTGCCGCAGCTCGATATGAATTACTATCAGAATGATATCGGCCCCTTCGATCTGCATCTTTACGGTCAGGCGGTAAAATTTACCAATGTTAACCCCAGCCTGCCTGATGCGACCCGTCTGCACTTCGAGCCGACGATTTCTATGCCGGTTTCCAATCAGTGGGCCAGCCTGAATACCGAAGCCAAGCTGATGGCAACCCACTATCAGCAGGAAAATCTGGATGCCTATAACGCCAGCAACCCGGACTCGCCATTAAAAAGTAGCGTCAACCGTGTCATGCCGCAGTTCAAAACCGACGGAAAGATGGTGTTCGAACGCGATATGGACTGGGCGAAAGGCTATACCCAAACGCTCGAGCCCCGAGTGCAGTATCTATATGTGCCATACCGTAATCAGTCTGATATTCGCGCCTATGACTCCACCCTGTTGCAGGCAGACTACGCCGGGTTATTCCGTGACCGTACCTTCAGCGGCCTGGATCGCATCGCGTCTGCGAATCAGGTATCGAGCGGGGTGACAACGCGGTTGTATGACAGTGCGCTCGAAGAGCGTTTCAATGCGTCAATGGGGCAGATTTATTATTTTGATCGCCCTCGCACTGGCACCAACTCAAGCCTCGACCAGAATGATGAGCGCGGCAGCCTGAACTGGGCGGGAGACGCCTACTGGAAATTTGCCGACAACTGGGGTCTGCGTGGCGGCGCGCAGTACGATGAACGTCTCAAAAGCGTCACTCTCGGCGACGCAATTCTTGAATACCGTGGCGGCGGTGAGCGTATGTTCCAGTTGAATTACCGTTTCGCCAGCTCGGAATATATTCAGGCTATGCTGCCAAACATTACCAACCCCGGTTTCCAGCAAGGCATATCGCAGGTCGGTGCCACCGCCAGTTGGCCGTTGTCCGATCGCTGGGCTATCGTGGGGGCTTATTACTATGACACCAAGGCCAATCAACCCGCCGACCAGTTAGTGGGTCTGCAGTACAACACCTGCTGTTGGGCGGTCAACGTGGGCTACGAACGCAAGATAACTAAATGGAATAGCACCACCAATCAGAGCGTCTACGACAGCAAGATTGGCTTCAGCTTCGAATTGCGTGGCCTGAGCAGCAATTACAATCTGGGAACGGACAAAATGCTGAGAAACAGTATATTGCCTTACCAGCGTGCGTTCTGATGAGGTAACGCCGGGAACTCTGGCGACAATAAACGTCTAATGACCGGTAGCGATTAAACATGTAACCCGCCCTGGCGGATAAATTAAACGGGAAAGGTATGAAGAACTGGAGAGCGCTTGTCCTGGGACTGGCACTGAGTGCCAATATGGCGTTTGCGGCCCCACAAGAGGTCAACAAGATCGCCGCCGTCGTCGACAACAGTGTGGTTCTGGAAAGTGATATCAATAGCCTGCTACAGTCCGTCAAACTGAACGCGCAAGAAGCCGGTCAGCAGTTGCCAGACGACGCCACGCTCCGTCACCAGATTCTGGAGCGTTTGATCATGGATAACATCATCATGCAGATGGCGCAAAAGATGGGTGTTCAGGTCACCGATGAACAATTGGATCGCTCTATCACCAATATTGCGGCACAAAACCACATGAGCCTTGACCAGTTGCGTAGCCGCCTGGCCGCCGAAGGCGTGAGCTTCGATACTTACCGTAGCCAGATTCGCAAGGACATGATGATCGCGGATGTGCGTAACAGTGAAGTGCGCCGTCGCGTCACCGTGCTACCGCAGGAAGTGGACGCGCTGGCTCAGCAGCTTGCTAGTCAGGGGGCAAACGGCCCTGAGGTTAATCTGAGCCAAATTTTGATCCCGCTGCCGGAAAATCCGACGCAAGATCAGGTTGATAAAGCAGAGAGTCTGGCCAACCGTCTGGTAAAAGAAGCCTCCCAGGGTGCTGATTTCGGCAAACTGGCCATCACCTACTCCGCCGATCCGCAGGCGCTGAAAGGCGGGCAGATGGGTTGGGGCCGTCCGCAAGAACTGCCGTCGCTGTTTGCCGAACGTCTGGCTAACCCACAGAAAGGACAGATCATCGGGCCGATTCGTTCTGGTGTGGGCTTCCATATTCTGCGTGTTAACGATACCCGCGGTGGCTCTCAAGCGGTATCAGTCACTGAAGTACATGCCCGCCACATTCTGCTGACGACCTCGGTAGTGATGAACGACGCGCAAGCCAAAGCTAAACTCGAAGAGGTGGCAAGCCAAATCCGGAGTGGCAAACTGAGCTTCGCCGCCGCCGCCAAACAGTTATCTCAGGATCCGGGCTCTGCTAATCAGGGCGGCGACCTGGGGTGGGCATCGCCAGATATGTATGACCCGGCATTCCGTGATGCCTTGATGGACCTGAAAAAAGGCGAAATCAGCGCACCGGTGCACTCCTCCTTTGGCTGGCACCTGATCCAGCTGCTGGATACCCGTCAGGTAGACAAGACTGACGCCGCTCAGAAGGATCGCGCCTATCGCATGCTGTTTAACCGTAAATTCGCCGAAGAAGCCCAAACCTGGATGCAGGAAAAACGCGCGGCGGCATACGTGAAAATCCTGGATGGTCAGAACTGATGTCCGTTGAAACGCAGGTGCAGCGAGTCGTGATTACTCCCGGCGAACCCGCCGGGATTGGTCCCGATGTGGTTGTTGCGCTGGCCCAGCAAAGCTGGCCGGTGGAACTGGTGGTATGCGCCGATGCCGAGCTGCTGTTAAGCCGTGCGCTGGCGCTGAAACTCCCGCTGACCTTGCGTGAATACCAACCGCATCTGGCGGCACAGCCGCAAGCGGCTGGCACGTTGACGTTGCTGCCGGTTGCCACCGACTCCACCGTGGTGCCAGGACAATTGAACGTGGCGAATAGCCGCTATGTGCTGGAGACGCTAACCCGTGCTTGCGACGGTTGTCTGAATGGCGACTTCGCGGCGTTGATTACCGGCCCGGTACACAAGGGCATTATCAATGAATCGGGTATTGCGTTTTCCGGTCACACGGAGTTTTTCGCCGAGCGCAGCCACTGCACGCGCGTGGTGATGATGCTGGCGACCGAGGAACTGCGCGTGGCGCTGGCGACCACCCATCTGCCGCTAAAAGCAGTATCGGATGCCATCACCCGCGACAGCCTGCACGAAGTGATTACCATTCTGCATCAGGATTTGCAGCGCAAGTTCGGCCTCGCCCAACCGGTCATCTACGTCTGCGGTTTGAACCCGCACGCTGGCGAAGGCGGCCATATGGGGCGTGAAGAACTGGATGTCATTATTCCCGCGCTGGATGAGCTGCGTCAGTCTGGTATTCAACTGGTTGGCCCGCTGCCTGCCGACACCTTATTCCAACCCAAGTATCTCGAACACGCCGACGCCGTGCTGGCGATGTATCACGATCAAGGCCTGCCAGTACTGAAATATCAGGGCTTTGGTCGAGCCGTCAACATCACGCTGGGGCTGCCGTTTATCCGCACGTCCGTCGATCACGGCACCGCACTGGAACTTGCCGGTCGCGGTCAGGCCGATCCGGGCAGCTTCCGCACTGCATTGAATCTCGCTCTACATATGATTGCTAACCTTAATGAATAATCGCGTCCATCAAGGCCATTTCGCGCGTAAGCGCTTTGGCCAGAATTTTCTCAACGATCAGTTCGTGATCGACAGTATTGTTTCCGCCATCCACCCGCAGCCGGGTCAGGCTATGGTGGAAATCGGCCCCGGTCTGGGGGCGTTAACGATTCCTGTCGGCGAACGTATCAACCGCTTTACCGTCGTCGAATTGGACCGCGATCTGGCCGCCCGGCTTGAAGTGCATCCGACGCTCAAGGACAAGCTGACCATCATCCAGCAGGACGCCATGACCGTGGACTTTGCCGCACTGTCACAACAGGCGGGACAACCGCTGCGGGTTTTTGGTAACCTGCCGTATAATATTTCGACACCGCTGATGTTCCACCTGTTCAGCTATACTCAGGCTATTCACGACATGCACTTCATGTTGCAAAAAGAAGTGGTCAACCGGCTGGTGGCAGGGCCAAACAGCAAGGCTTATGGTCGTCTGAGTGTGATGGCGCAGTACTATTGTCAGGTTATTCCGGTGCTTGAAGTGCCGCCGACGGCTTTCAAACCGGCCCCTAAAGTGGATTCTGCGGTAGTGCGGTTGGTACCGCACACGGCGTCGCCTTATCCGGCTGTGGATACCCGTATCCTGAGCCGGATTACCACGGAAGCCTTTAATCAGCGACGTAAAACGCTGCGTAACAGTCTGGGTAACCTGTTCACGCCAGAGCAATTGACGGCACTGGAAGTGGACCCTAACACCCGGGCTGAAAATGTCACTATTGCGCAATATTGCCGTCTGGCCGAGTGGCTGACCGCGCACCCCACATCGCAGGAATAAGCTGGAGTTGTCGTCATGATGAATGCGCCCCGAGTGTGTATACAGGTTCAGAGCTTCTATGTGGAAGCGCAGTCTCAGCCAGAAGAAGACCGTTTCGTCTTCGCGTATACCATCACCATCCGCAATCTCGGTCGTCATGACGTCAAACTGCTTAGCCGTTATTGGATGATTACCAACGGCAACGGCAAACAAACTGAAGTACAGGGTGAGGGCGTGATCGGCCTGCAACCTGTCATTCAGCCAGGCAGCGAATTCCAGTATACCAGCGGCGCCATTCTGGAAACGCCGATGGGCACCATGGAAGGTCACTACCAGATGATTGATCATCAGGGTGAAACATTTCAGGTTCCCATTACGGTATTCCGCCTGGCCATTCCCTCACTGATACATTGAAAGACTATGGCTATCTATCTTATTGGCGACGTTCACGGCTGTGCCGTCGAGCTCAACGCGTTGCTGGCGCACGTTGCGTTTAACCCTGAGAGCGACACGCTGTGGCTGACCGGCGATCTGGTCGCGCGTGGCCCCGACTCACTGGACGTGCTGCGCTATGTGCGCTCATTGGGCGATTCAGTGCGTATGGTGCTCGGCAATCACGATCTCCATCTCCTGGCGGTATACGCGGGTATCAGCCGCAATAAACCCAAAGATCGTCTGGATCCGCTGCTCTCGGCTCCTGATGCGGACGACTTGATCAACTGGCTGCGACGCCAGCCGATGTTGCAGGTAGATGAAGAACGTAAGCTGGTGATGACCCACGCCGGTATCACGCCGCAATGGGATCTGGACACCGCCAAAATGTGTGCGCGGGAAGTCGAAGCGATCCTCAGCAGCGACAGCTATCCGCTGTTTCTGGATGCGATGTACGGCGACATGCCGAATCATTGGAGCCCGGAATTGAGTGGGCTGGCTCGTTTGCGCTTTAGTACCAACGTGTTTACCCGCATGCGCTACTGCTTTTCAGGCGGCCAGCTCGATATGCTGTGTAAAGAGGCGCCCTCGCAGGCACCGTCGCTGCTTAAGCCCTGGTTTGCTCTACCGGGCCCGGTTCCAACCGAATACGCTATTGCCTTCGGTCACTGGGCATCGTTGGAAGGAAAAGGCACGCCGGAAGGTATCTATGCGCTGGATACCGGCTGCTGCTGGGGTGGCTCACTCACTTGTCTGCGTTGGGACGATAAGCGCTATTTCACGCAACCATCACTCTCATCCAATACCGAGTTTTCTGGCGATATCGCGCTGAACGGATAAGTAAAAGCGCTCCTATTATCCCCAGCCGTGCCAATGTCATAGCAACGAAAAAGTCGTCTCAGACTGAACCTTTTGGGATGACTGCTCGGCTGACGCCTTGACGGGAATCGACCAGATGCCGCCGCCAAGGAATCCGGCCAGACCCACGACTTCCAGATCATCTGAGGGCAATTCACGGCGGCGTGGATCGCTCAAACGGTCAGTATTCAGATTGCGGTTGCTATTCATCATGCGTACGGTCTCCGGCCTATCAAATGCCTATCAAACACAGCGGTTTACTGACATCGTTGATTTAACAACGAAAGCTGTCACTCATTTTTATAGTAACGATGGCAGATGACGGAAATGTGTCTTACGGGTTGATAGGTATGAAAAGCCTTTCGCTGTGGGAACAGAAAACGAAAAAACCCGTCATAAGACGGGTTTAGCTGGCTATCTGGCGTATTACCGACTGAGCGTTATCACCGGCAAGCGCACTTAGCGACGGTCGAGGATTTCGAAGCAATAACTGTGAGAGTTTTGCTCATCGGCATCATGGAATTCACTGAACGTCGATACCCACTCATCCGGTTCGTAATCCGGGAAATGGGTGTCGCCTTCCACCTCAGCGTCAATATGGGTCAGATACAGGCGGCCAGCCTGCGGCAGCATCTGCTGATAAATGCAGCCTCCGCCGATCACCATCACTTCTTCCACGTCACCAGCGGCTGCCAGCGCCGCGTCCAGCGACGTCACCCAGGTTACCCGCTCATCGTCGCCCGGTTGACTGCTCACCACAATGTTCAGTCGTCCCGGCAGCGGCCGCCCGATAGAGCGGAACGTATTGCGCCCCATAATCACGGGTTTATTGAGTGTGTTGCGCTTAAACCACGCCAAATCAGCTGGCAGGTGCCACGGCATGGCGTTCTCCATTCCGATCACACGATCCACTGCCAGTGCGGCAATCAAACTAATCACCATGGTAAAACCCTACAGGCTACAAAATTGGTGCCACTATACGGAAAGCCTGCCCATGCGTCGATATGCTTACCGGGTCGCCACCCACTATTTAAGAGAACACTGAATGCCTTAAGAGAACACCGAATCCTTAAACAGAAAGCCGAAGCGTTATACTCCCGGACGTTTACGATAAATCCAGACTCCCGGCAGCGACAGCCCGATAGACAGTGCCCCAACGATAAAACTGGCTTTCAGGAAGTTGGTGATCAGCGTTTGCATCAACGCCTCGCTATATCCATGCTGGGAAAGCTGCACGACCGAAATCATCGCCGTATAGGCGGAAATACCGGGGAACATCGGGATCACCGCTGCAACGGTAAAGACTTTAGGGTGAGCCAGGAACCAGCGGGACCAGCGAATACCGATGATCCCCACCATGATCGATGCCACAAAGGTCGCCAGCTCGATAGGGATACCGAAGCGAATCATCAAAAAGCGCACACTATGCCCCAGCGCGCCGAGTAACGCGCAATACGGCAACGCTCGCATTGGTACGTTAAATACCATAGCGAACCCGACCGCCGGCACCGCGGCCAGCACCATGTCCTGAATTAACGCCCAAACCAGTTCAATCACCATCCGTGCAGCCCCCATATCACCATTGCCGTTACCACACCAATACAGGTCGACAGCGTCAGCAGGCTGGCCATCGTCCAGCGTGCCAACCCGGTGTTCACATGGCCTTTAAACATATCGGCGACCGCATTAATCAGCGGAAAGCCGGGTACCAGCAACAACACACTGGCCGCCATCGCCACGGAGGAACTGTGCTCAAGAGCGGGCACCCGCATCAACAACCCGGATGCCGACGTCGCCACAAATGCGGTAATACAGAAATTGATCAACGGATTAAGGTGCCGGGCGGTCAAAACCTGACGAACATACATCGCCATGCCGCTGGCAATCAGCGTCACCAGAAACGCATCCCAGCCGCCGCCGTTTAAACGGCTAAAACAGCCGCACGACAACGCCACGATGGTCACCATCAGCCAACGCGGATAACGCAACGGTTTGATATGGCTAAAGCGCTTTGCCACACCCGCCACATCCAGCAGTTTATGTTCTGCCATGATCACCACGCGCTGCACTTCCGTCACCACATGCATGTTGATGCCTCTGTCCACATTTTTACGGGTGGATGTCAGGCAATGCCCTTGCATAATGGTAGTCAGCACTATTGCGTTAGCCGAAATTGAGCTTTCTACCGCGTCCATTCCCAGTGCCACGCCAAGTCGTGACGAGAGCTGCTCAACCAGCATACTTTCCGCACCATGCTGCAACAGCAGCAGTGCGCACTGAATACACAATCGGGTAATATCCCGCTGCTGTGTGGTTTCATTTACCATCTTACACTTCGTCCCCTGTCCTGATTACAACCACTATAAGCGTGGTTTTTATAAGTTTATTAACATTTCAAATCGATGATTGATAGTGCGAAAAAATGCCACTGACGGTATTATGCCCACCTTTTTTCGTCGAATCCTTGATTGTCATACGTGATCCATCATGCTTGAAACCTCTTTATTCGTGGCGACCATCGCTGCACTGGGGATGATATCTCCCGGCCCGGACTTCTTTCTGGTGATCAAAAATGCGGTACGTTACCCACGGCTGGCCGCCATGATGACCACTGTCGGTGTTATCGCTGGTGTCGCCACCCATATGGCGTATTGTGTCGCCGGTCTGGCGGTCGTCATCACCACCACGCCCTGGTTATTCAGCCTGCTGAAATATGTCGGTGCCGCCTACCTGATCTGGCTGGGGATTCAGGCACTGTGCTCACGCGGCGGCAGTAAGCTGGATTTATCCGGCCTGACGCCGCAGCGCATCGGACTGTGGAAAGCCTTCCTCCAGGGCTACCTCTGCAACCTGCTGAACCCGAAAGCGACGCTGTTTTTTCTGGCGGTCTTCACCCAGGTATTGGGGCTGAACTCCAGCATGGGGGAAAAGTTGTGGTACGCCGGGATAATCCTGGGATTGACGCTGATCTGGTGGCCGCTACTGGTTATTCTGATTCAGAGCGAACCAGTACGTCGCGGCCTGACCAAAGCCCAAAAGCTGATCGACAAACTGCTTGGCGGCGTGTTGATTACGCTGGGCATCAAAGTTGCGTTAAGCTAAACCGCCACCCTGATACCAGACGAAAAAACCGGCCTGATGCCACGCACCAGGCCGGTTTTATTTTTCATGATTGACCTTTCACGATTTCACGACAGCGCGCCTGAACTCAGGCGCGTGTGTTTTTAGCCGTTATCCCTGAATACGGGCATGCATTTCCTGAACGGAAATCACCTGCTCGGTTGGGTCGGCGTTCAGCGACATCGCCGTAGCAAAACCGCCGTTCATGGTGGTGTCGTAATGCACTTTATACTGCAGCGCACTGCGGCGAATCAGTTTGGAATCTTCGATCGCCTGACGACCCGCTGTGGTATTGACGATGTAGGTGTATTCGCCATTCTTGATGCGGTCCTGAATATGTGGACGGCCTTCATGTACCTTGTTCACCAAACGCGGATTGATACCGGCTTCACCCAACACCACCGCGGTGCCGTGAGTCGCATCCAGTTCAAAACCGTGCTTGAGCAGCTTGGCAGCCAAATCCACTACGCGGGCCTTGTCACCCTCACGTACCGACAGCAACGCGCGGCCAGTTTTCTTCATCGGTGAGTTACTGCCCAGCATCGCCTTGGCGAAGGCTTCAGCAAAGGTACGCCCTACACCCATCACCTCGCCGGTAGAACGCATTTCCGGCCCGAGGATCGGATCAACACCTGGGAATTTATTAAACGGCAGCACCACTTCCTTAACGGAATAGTACGGCGGAATCACCTCTTTGGTGACGCCCTGCTGCGCCAGCGTTTGTCCCACCATCACACGGGCAGCCACTTTCGCCAGCGGAACCCCTGTGGCTTTGGAAACAAATGGCACGGTACGTGCCGCACGCGGGTTCACCTCAATCAGGTACACTTCGTTGTTTTTCACCGCGAACTGCACATTCATCAGGCCACGCACCGCAAGCTCGAACGCCAGTTTTTCTACCTGCTGGCGCATCACATCCTGAATCTCTTTGCTCAGGGTATACGCTGGCAGCGAACAGGCCGAGTCACCGGAGTGCACGCCCGCCTGCTCGATATGTTCCATGATGCCGCCAATCAATACGCGCTCACCGTCGCAGATAGCGTCCACATCCACTTCCACCGCGTCATCCAGGAAACGGTCCAGCAGTACCGGCGCATCGTTGGAAACACTGACTGCCGTCTGGAAGTAACGACGCAAATCGATTTCGTCATACACGATTTCCATCGCCCGGCCACCCAGTACGTAAGACGGGCGCACCACCAGCGGATAGCCGATGTTAACGGCTTTTTCCACCGCCTGATCGATGGTGCTGACCGTGGCGTTGGCCGGTTGCTTCAGGCCAAGGCGGTTAACCGCCTGCTGGAAGCGCTCACGGTCTTCCGCACGGTCGATAGCATCTGGACTGGTGCCGATCACCGGTACACCGGCGGCCTCAAGCTGACGCGCCAGTTTCAGCGGCGTCTGTCCGCCGTACTGCACGATCACACCCTTCGGCTGCTCAATACGCACAATCTCCAGCACGTCTTCCAGCGTTACCGGCTCGAAGTAGAGGCGATCGGAAGTATCGTAATCGGTGGAGACGGTTTCCGGGTTGCAGTTGACCATAATGGTTTCATAGCCGTCTTCACGCAGCGCCAGCGCCGCATGCACACAGCAATAGTCAAACTCAATCCCCTGACCGATACGGTTCGGGCCACCGCCCAGCACCATTACCTTGTCACGATCCTGATTCGGGTTGGCCTCGCACTCCTCGTCATACGTGGAGTACATGTAGGCGGTATCCGTCGCGAACTCGGCGGCACAGGTATCTACGCGCTTGTAGACCGGATGCAGATCATATTTGTAACGCAGCTTGCGGATTTCACCTTCTGATACACCGGCCAGTTTTGCCAGGCGTGCATCGGCGAAGCCTTTGCGTTTGAGCAAACGCAGGAATTCTTTCGTCAGGCCGTTAGCGCCTTGTTCTGCCACCTGCTCTTCGAGGCGCACCAGTTCTTCGATTTGCACCAGGAACCAGCGGTCAATGTTGGTCAGGTTGAATACGCCGTCAACCGACATACCTGCACGGAATGCGTCCGCCAGATACCAGATACGGTCGCCGCCGGCGTCTTTCAATTCGCGGCGGATTTTAGTCAGCGCTTCCGGATCGTCCAGACTCACTTTGGGATCGAAACCGGTCGCCCCGACTTCCAGACCACGCAGCGCTTTCTGCAGTGATTCCTGCTGGGTACGGCCGATCGCCATCACTTCGCCCACCGATTTCATCTGCGTGGTCAGACGATCGTTAGCGCCAGCGAATTTTTCGAAGTTAAAGCGCGGTATCTTGGTAACCACATAATCGATGGACGGCTCGAACGATGCCGGGGTACGCCCGCCGGTAATATCATTCATCAGTTCATCAAGCGTATAACCCACCGCCAGTTTGGCCGCGATCTTGGCGATCGGGAAACCGGTCGCTTTGGAAGCCAGCGCCGAAGAGCGGGATACGCGCGGGTTCATTTCGATAACGATCAGACGCCCGGTTTTCGGGTTGACCGCAAACTGCACGTTGGAGCCGCCGGTTTCTACCCCGATTTCACGCAGTACCGCCATCGAGGCGTTACGCATGATTTGGTATTCCTTGTCGGTCAGGGTTTGTGCCGGTGCGACAGTGATAGAGTCACCGGTGTGGATCCCCATCGCATCAAGGTTTTCAATAGAGCAGACGATGATGCAGTTATCGTTTTTATCCCGCACCACTTCCATTTCATACTCTTTCCAGCCGATCAACGATTCGTCGATCAGCAGTTCCTTGGTCGGTGACAAATCCAGACCACGGGTACAAATTTCTTCAAACTCTTCACGGTTGTAAGCAATACCGCCGCCCGTGCCACCCATGGTGAAAGACGGGCGAATAATACAGGGATACCCCACATCCGCCGCTACCGCCAGCGCTTCATCCATATTGTGGGCGATGCCGGAACGTGCGGTTTCGAGGCCGATTTTTTTCATCGCGATATCGAAACGGCGACGATCTTCCGCCTTATCGATGGCATCAGCGGTCGCGCCAATCATGGTCACGCCGAACTCTGCCAACACTCCCTGACGTTCCAGTTCCAGCGCGCAGTTCAGCGCCGTCTGGCCGCCCATTGTCGGCAACACGGCATCCGGACGTTCTTTTTCGATGATTTTGCGCACCACTTCCCAATGGATCGGTTCAATATAGGTGGCATCGGCCATCTCCGGGTCGGTCATGATAGTGGCCGGGTTGGAGTTCACCAGAATCACGCGGTAACCTTCTTCACGCAGCGCCTTACACGCCTGAGCGCCGGAGTAGTCAAACTCGCACGCCTGACCGATCACGATCGGACCGGCACCGAGAATCAGGATACTTTTTATGTCTGTACGTTTTGGCATTTTTCGCTCCTGCGAACCCGTTTACTCACCGCCGCGCTGGCACTTTCGCCCTGTTCTTTTATCGCAGCGTGACTAAACGGATTCTGATTATTTGGTGTTACGATAAGACTCAATCAGCTCGATGAAGTGATCAAACAGCGGCGCGGCGTCATGTGGGCCGGGGCTGGCTTCAGGGTGACCCTGAAAACTGAATGCCGCTTTATCGGTGCGATGAATGCCCTGCAGCGAACCATCAAACAGCGATTTGTGTGTTGCACGCAGTGTGGCAGGCAGCGACGTTTCGTCTACCGCAAAGCCGTGGTTTTGCGCGGTGATCATCACACGGTTGCCGTCCAGATCTTTCACCGGGTGGTTGCCGCCGTGGTGACCGAACTTCATCTTGACGGTTTTCGCGCCACTGGCCAGCGCCAGCAACTGGTGGCCCAGACAAATGCCGAATACCGGAATATCGGTTTCCAGAAAGGCTTTAATCGCCTTGATGGCGTAATCGCACGGTTCCGGATCGCCAGGGCCATTAGAGAGGAAAATACCGTCCGGATTGAGTTTCAGCACATCCTCGGCCGAGGTTTGCGCCGGTACCACCGTCAGGCGGCAGCCGCGATCCACCAACATACGCAGGATATTACGCTTCACACCGTAGTCATACGCCACCACGTGATACGGCAGTTCACCCTCGGTTTTTGCTGCTGGCAGTTCGCCTTCCAGCGTCCAGCTTCCCTGTAACCAGCTATAGCTGGAGCGGGTGGTCACTTCTTTCGCCAGATCCATCCCTTTCAGGCCGGGGAACGCTTTAGCCTTTTCCAGCGCCAGCGCCGCATCCGGTGCGTCACCTGCGATGATGCAACCATTCTGCGCGCCTTTTTCACGCAGCAAACGCGTTAATTTGCGGGTATCGATATCCGCAATTGCCACAATATTGTTGCGCTTGAGGTAATCAGACAGGCTTTCTTCGCTGCGGTAGTTGCTGGCAATCAGCGGTAAATCACGGATAACCAAGCCCTGAGCATGAACGGCGGGAGATTCTTCATCGGCTTTGTTGGTGCCGACATTTCCGATATGGGGATAAGTAAGAGTGACAATCTGGCGGGAATAGGAAGGATCAGTGAGGATTTCTTGATAACCGGTCATTGACGTATTGAAAACGACTTCCCCCACTGCCGTTCCCTCTGCCCCAATGGCCCGACCGTGGAATTGGGTTCCGTCTTCCAGAACCAATAGCGCTGACTTAATCAAAACACCCTCCAAGGAATAAAAAATCATGTTATTTGCATATTAATTCAGATTTGATGGACTAAATCAATGCAAAAGCCACCTGTAAGGCAAATTTTTGGCAAATTGCGCGCATTTTAATGATGCACCTGACCGTTGTCTAGCCAAACCGGATTTTTTTTCACTATTTCATGGCTTCAGAAGGTAATACATCGCCATATCGGCAAAAACATACATCAACTGCGAAAAGTAAACGGTTGCCAGCATCGATGAATGAAAGAATGATTAAAATCACGCCAAAACCGGTATCCTGAATCAGAAATGGTCGACACACGACAGATAAAAAGATAGATAACCATGAAAAATATCAAATATAGACCAATATACAAACCAAACCATCATTTATCACATAAAACAATGGCGCTATTTTTAGCGCCATTAAAATCAATACATTAAGAAAAAATCAGGGAGCCACACCTTACAAATCATCAAGCCCCAGCACATCCCTCATGTCAAAAAGACCATGATTACGAGAGCTTACCCACAATGCAGACCTGACTGCGCCATTTGCGAATGTCATCCGACTGGAAGCCTTGTGCGTTATCTCGATGCGTTCGCCGATGTCTGCAAACATCGCCGTATGCTCTCCCACGATATCTCCAGCCCGAATGGTGGCAAAACCGATGCTTTTTGGCTCACGCTCACCGGTATACCCTTCACGTGCATAAACCGCACACTCTTTCAGGTCACGACCCAACGCCCCGGCAATCGCTTCCCCCATCGCCAATGCCGTGCCTGATGGGGCGTCCACTTTATGGCGGTGGTGCGCTTCAATAATCTCAATGTCCGTGTAGTCACCCATGACTTTGGCCGCTTTTTCCAGCAGCTTGAGCAACACATTCACGCCAACGCTAAAGTTAGCGGCAAACACAATACCAATGTCGGCGGCAGCCTGCTGAATCGCTGCTTTACCGGCGTCGTCAAAACCGGTAGTACCGATAACCATCCCTTTACCGTGCTGGCGACAAAACGCCAAATGCTTAAGCGTGCCTTCTGGACGGGTAAAATCGATAAACACATCAAAATCGTTCACCACTGCCTCAAGGCTGCTTTGTACGGTAACATCCGCTTTCCCTGCCCCGGCCAACTCTCCCGCGTCACTACCCAGCAAAGATGAACCTTCGCGTTCCAGCGCCGCACCCAGGACTACGCCTTCCATCTGCAATGCAGCCTGAATCAACTGCCGCCCCATGCGACCACCCGCTCCTGCGATGGCGACGCGGATTTGTGCATCACGCATATTCGTACTCTTTATTTGTTGATGAGTGAGAAAAGGTTCTCAGGTTAACCAGCCCAGCCAGGCGCTGCCAGCCGAAAACCCCCATAATTAGAAATTTATGACAAACCCGCGGGGATATCAGTAAAAGCTATTGTTTATGGCCACAATACCCTGCCCCTGCAGGAAGGCATGGCTTAACCAAAACATTAAGGTGCTAAAGCCAACACCTGCGCCACCCATGCGCGAAATCCCGCGGCATCCAACGCTAATGCCACCTGCGCATTAGCTGGGCGATGCAACCGATGCTGGAGATCCACTACCGTGGCACCGGCGGTATATTCTCCCTGCGTTTCCACCGCGACAAAACAGTGTTGCAGGGTAAACAATGTGGGTTTCACCAGATAAGCAATAGCGCACAGGTCGTGCATACGCAAACCAGTCGCCATACTGCCGCTGCGATAATGGCTGAACAGTGCATGCAACATGGCACCGGTGCGGTTAAGGCCCGGTAATGTGGCCAGATAATCCGGCGTCAGCACCGCCTCATTGGTCACATCCAGCCCACACATCACGATATCGATACCGCTGTCGAAGACACGCGCCGCCGCCTCCGGGTCGATCGCCATATTAAATTCCGCATTCGGCGTGAAATTGCCACGCCCTGACGATCCCCCCATCATCACCAGACGTTTAATCTGTTTTTTGCACTGCGGGTAAAGCGTCAGCAGTAAGGCGATATTGGTCAGTGGCCCGATGGTCACAAGCGTGACAGGCTCAGGGCTACGGTTAAGGCAGTCATACATGGCCTGAACGGCAGGCGCTTCCAGCACGGTACGTTCATGCGCCACAAAGTCATAGCCTTCCATGCCAGACTCGCCATGGACATAGGCAGCGTCACGCAATGGACGTACCAACGGTGTCGCCGCCCCTTGCGCCACCGGCACGACTGCGTCCCAAAAATGCAGCAGTTGCAGCACATTGCGCGTGGTTTTTTCCACATCCACATTGCCTGCTACTGTGGTAATGAGCTTCAGATCCAGTTCAGGGGAAAACAACGCCGCCGCGATGGCAACGGCATCATCAATGCCTGGGTCAGTATCCAGAATAATGGGGATTCGGTTCATGTGCGTTCTCCCAAAAAAATGCCAGGCGATTTTCATCGTCTGGCATCATTTTTAACGATGAGGCGAAGGACTTACTCCACTTCACGAACGTCCATACGCAATTCTTTCGGCACTTCAAACACGATGTTCTCTGCGCGACCTTCCATCTCCATGGCCACTTCGCCCCCCATGCTTTGCAAACGTTTAATCACTTGCTGAACCAGCACGTCCGGCGCAGAAGCCCCGGCCGTTACCCCCACACAAGCCACTCCCTTCAGCCACTCTTCCTGAATATCATCGGCAGAATCAATCAGGTAAGACGGTTTACCGACACGCTGTGACAGCTCGGCCAGACGATTGGAGTTAGAAGAGTTTTTCGAGCCGACCACCAGTACCACATTTGCCTGCGCCGCCAGGTTACGCACGGCTTCCTGACGGTTGGTGGTGGCGTAACAGATATCATCTTTGCGCGGCCCGATAATCTGCGGGAAACGCGCCCGCAGCGCATCGATGACCGCCGAGGTATCATCCACCGACAAGGTCGTCTGGGTCATGAAACAGAGATTGGTTTCATCCTTTACCTGCAGCGACCAGACATCCTCCGGCCCTTCCACCAGGTACATGCCCCCAGCCGGGTTGTTGTACTGGCCCATGGTGCCTTCCACTTCCGGATGCCCGGCGTGGCCTATCAGGATAGCTTCCGTCCCCTTACGGCTGGCACGCGCCACCTCCATATGCACTTTCGTCACCAGCGGACAGGTCGCATCAAAGACGGTCAATTCACGGCTTTTGGCTTCCGCTCTCACCGCCTGCGATACGCCGTGTGCGGAAAAGATCAGAATCGCGCCATCCGGCACGTCTTCGATTTGCTCGATAAAGACGGCACCGCGATCGCGCAGCCCGTCCACCACATAGCGGTTATGTACCACTTCATGACGGACGTAAATCGGCGCGCCGTACACTTCCAGCGCCCGCTCGACAATACTGATAGCGCGATCGACACCAGCGCAGAATCCACGGGGATTAGCCAGCAGGATTTTCATGCGTTGCCTCCGTCAGAGGGGGGATGAACCTCCAGTACTTCTACGTCAAACGTGATGGTATGCCCGGCCAACGGGTGGTTGAAATCCACCGTCACCGACTCGTCAGCCACCTCACGGATAATGCCTGGCATATCATTACCAGCCATACCGCTGAACAGCATGATGGTGCCCACTTCGGGCACCCCGGTCTGCACAAAATCACGACGCAGGAAGAATTGGATCAAATCGGGATTCAACGGGCCAAAGGCAGACTCTGGCGGCAGACTGAACGTACGCTTATCGCCGACCTGCAAACCCAGCAATTGAGCTTCCAGCGCCGCCGACAGGCTACCGTCCCCCAGCCGAAACATCGCCGGTTTGCCGCTCTCACGGGTGGCTTCCGCCACGGAACCGTCTTCCAGCATCAGCGTAAAATGCACCAGCACTCCGCTGCCGTTCGTCACGAATTCCGTCATGCGTTATTTACCTTCCGCCTGCTTTTTTTGCGGAGAAGCCAAAAACCCCTCCAGCACAATCAGCAACGCTCCCACGACAATGGCGCTATCCGCCAGATTAAACGTCGGGTAATGCCAGTTATTGACGTAAAAATCCAGAAAGTCGATCACGTAACCATGTACCAACCGATCGGCCAGGTTGCCAATAGCGCCACCAATGATCATCGCATAAGCGATGTTGTTCAGCTTCTGGCTGGCACTGGAGCGAAGCATCATCGCCAGCAACGCCACAATAATGACCAGTGCTATCACCGCAAACAGCCAACGTTGCCAGCCGCCTTTGTCTGCCAGAAAGCTAAACGCCGCGCCATAGTTATGGGCGTAGGTAAAATTGAAGAACGGCACCAGCGGTACCGACTCGCCCAGTTGGAAGTGGGTCATCACCCACTGCTTGCTGCCGAGATCGACCACCAGTACCAGTGCAGCCAGCCACAGCCAGCGCAGACCCGTTGCTCCAGTAGATTTACTCATCAGACAAACTTACGCTCTTCGCCATTACCGCCAACATTGGTCGCACAGCGACCGCATACATCCGGATGCGCGGCATCACTGCCGATATCCGTTTCATAGTGCCAACAACGCGGGCATTTCTCCCCGTCGGCTTTAGTAAGGACAACTTTCAGTCCCGGTAATTCACTTTGCTGTGCGTCAGCCGGTGCATTCTCACCACGTTCCAGGCGCGCTTTGGAAGTTAACAAGGCAAAGTGCAACTCACCTTGCAGGCTGTTGAGCTGTGCAAACAACCGCTCATCTGCATACAACGTCACGGCTGCTTCCAGTGAACCACCAATGCGTTTGTCGTTACGTGCCTGCTCGATCACCTTGTTGACTTCACTGCGCACATTCAGCATGTCAGTCCAGAACGCATCGTTCATCGGCTCGCTGTCGGCCAGCCCGAATAAACCGTCATACCACTCTTCGGTAAAGACAAACTGCGCACGTTTACCCGGCAGATACCCCCAGATTTCATCGGCGGTAAACGACATAATCGGTGCCATCCAACGCACCAACGCTTCAGCGATATGGAACAGTGCAGTCTGGCAGCTACGACGCGCCACGCTGTCGTGTTTCGCGGTGTACTGGCGGTCCTTGATGATATCGAGATAGAACGACCCCATCTCAATAGAACAGAACTGCATCAGACGCTGCACCACACGGTGGAAATCGTAGCTCTCGTAAGCCTCGACAATCTCATCCTGCGCCGCTTTGGCACAGCCTACCGCCCAACGATCCAGCACCACCATGTCTTCCGGCTTCACGCTATGCAGCGCCGGATCGAAACCATTCAGGTTAGCCAGCAGGAAACGTGCGGTGTTACGGATACGACGGTAGGCATCGGCAGAACGTTTGAGGATTTCATCAGATACCGCAATCTCGCCAGAGTAATCGGTAGAGCCGATCCACAAACGCAGAATATCCGCCCCCAATTTATCCATCACATCCTGCGGGCTGACGGTGTTGCCGATGGATTTCGACATCTTGCGGCCCTGACCGTCCACGGTGAAACCGTGGGTCAGTACCTGACGGTACGGCGCTTTGCCTTTAATAGCGGTAGAAATCATCAGTGAAGACATGAACCAGCCACGATGCTGGTCGGAGCCTTCCAGATACATATCCGCTGCGTGGCCACCAAATTCCGGGCGAACATCCACCACAGATGCATGCGTCGACCCGGAGTCGAACCACACATCCAGCGTATCCGGTACTTTTTCATAATCGGCCGCTTCCGCGCCCATCAGGTCTGCCGGGTTGAGATCCCACCATGCCTGAATGCCATCCTGTTCAACACGTTTGGCTACCGCCTCAATCAGCTCTGCGGTACGAGGATGCAGTTCCTGCGTTTCTTTATGCACGAACAGCGACATCGGCACGCCCCAGGTACGCTGGCGGGAAATACACCAGTCAGGACGGTTCGCGACCATCGACTCAATGCGCGCCTGACCCCAATCCGGAATCCACTGCACGCCTTTAATTTCAGACAGCGACTGTTTACGCAAGCCGTTTTGATCCATGCTCACGAACCACTGCGGCGTAGCACGGAACAGGATCGGCGACTTGTGACGCCAGCAGCACGGGTAACTGTGTTGCAGCTTTTCATGGTGCAACAACGCGCCGCGCTCACGCAGCAATTCAACGATCTTGTCGTTGGCTTTAAACACGAACAGACCATCCAGCCCTGGGAAGGTACCCGGCAGGTAGCAGCCGTTGGGTCCGACAGGGTTAGCGATTTCTAATTGGTATTTCTGGCTGATGACATAGTCGTCCGGGCCGTGACCACCGGCGGTGTGTACCGCACCGGTACCGGCATCCAGCGTGACGTGATCACCCAAAATAGCCGGGACATCGAAATCCAGGAATGGATGACGGAAACGCAGCAATTCCAGCTCGCTACCTTTGACGGCATGTCCCAAACGAGTGCTAGCGTCGCTCCCGGCAACACGTTTAGCGACCGCGTCGGCCAGCCCTTCAGCAACGATGATGGCTTTGCCAGCCACCTGAATCAGCGCATAGTCAAACTCGGCATTCAGTGAAATGGCACGGTTGGCCGGCAACGTCCAGGGGGTCGTCGTCCAGATAACCAGCGCCACATCGCCATCAACCGCATCGGCAGCCAGCCCGAACTTCGCCAGCACGGCGGCACGGTCAACCGCGTTAAACGCCACATCAATCGCCGGGGAAGTTTTGTCGTAATACTCCACTTCCGCTTCCGCCAACGCGGAACCACAGTCGGCACACCAGTGCACCGGCTTAGCGCCCTTGTGCAGATGGCCGTTTTCGATGATACGACCCAGTGCGCGAATAATATTGGCTTCGGTTTTAAAATCCATTGTCAGGTAGGGGCGATCCCAATCACCCAACACACCCAGACGGATGAAATCTTTTTTCTGCCCGGCTACCTGCTCGGCCGCGTATTTCCGGCACTCTTCACGGAACTGTGCAGCGCTGACTTTCTCACCCGGTTTGCCCACCAGTTGTTCTACTTTCAGTTCGATTGGCAGACCGTGACAGTCCCAGCCCGGCACATACGGCGAGTCATAACCGGATAAGCCTTTGGCCTTGATAATAATGTCTTTGAGAATCTTGTTAACCGAGTGACCAATATGAATGTTGCCGTTCGCATACGGCGGGCCGTCATGAAGGATAAAGGTTTTTTTACCCTTCTTGGCGCCACGAATAATCCCGTACAAATCCTGCTCATACCAACGTTTCAGCATGTCAGGTTCGCGCTTGGCTAAATCGCCACGCATCGGGAACCCTGTTTCCGGCAAATTCAGGGTAGTTTTATAGTCACTCATTCGCTTCTCGATTTCGTTTTCGGCTAGAAAAAAATTAAACCGGTGCCTTCAACCCGAAGAACTCACGGGCGGCCACCACATCGTCGGCGATTTGCTGCTTCAGCGCATCCAGCGAAGCAAACCGCTGCTCACTACGTAATTTTTTACACATCACCACATCTATATGTCGCCCATACAGATCCAGTGTGACATCCAACAAATGCACTTCCAGTTGCTGACGTTTATCGCCCGTTACGGTCGGACGGGTACCAATATTGGCAACACCGGGCAACGGCGCTTCACCCAGTCCGTACACCTGGACGGCATAGACACCGCTTACCGGAGAAACCTGACGTTTCAAAGGCAGGTTGGCCGTTGGAAAACCGATGGTGCGTCCCAGCTCGTTGCCGTGCACCACCCGACCAGAGATACTGAACGGGTGCCCTAACAGCTCCTGCGCCAGCGTCAGGTTGTCCTGCGCCAACGCTTCACGTACGGCGGTGCTGCTCACCCGTTTGCCACTGCTACAAAAGGTCTGCGTGCTGATCACGTCGAAATTCTGTTCGACACCCGCTTTCTGTAATAACAGGAAATCCCCCTCGCGACCAGCCCCGAAGCGGAAGTCATCCCCCACCACCAGAAATTTCACCCCTAGCTTTTCCACCAACAGGCTGGAAATAAAGGTACTGGCATGGTTGGCGGCAAAGTGGGCGTCAAAGGTCACGCACAAGAGATAATCCACACCGGCCTGCGCCAGATACTTCACCTTATCGCGCAGCCGGGTCAACCGTGCCGGTGCTTTCTCTGCGGCAAACAGCTCCAGCGGCTGAGGCTCGAAAATCATCACCATGACCGGTAACCCGCGAGCCTGACCTTCCTGCTTCAGGCGTTCAAGCAATGCCTGATGCCCGCGGTGGACACCGTCAAAGTTACCAATAGTTAGCACACAGCCGTAATGGCAGGCCTGGAGATTGTGTATACCGCGTATTAGCTGCATAACTGGCTCAAAACAGTGGAAATCGGCGGATTATACCTTGTACAGCGACCAAGGTTAACCCGCGATTCATGCCTTTTGTTGCCATGTCAGCGTATTTCGCCTCCCCACCGCAATGAGAATTTTTCACCTGGCCGATAACAGGCGCATCGGCGGACTCACGGCTTTTAACCCGTAATCAAACGCTTGACGCGACAAAGGCGGCAAAGGGCGAATTTATGACGCGAAAGGCTGTATTCCCGACGCTTAAGCTGCTAAAATCCCGCGCCATCACAACGTAACAAGCGCTGGCGTACAAACGGCGCTTATTTGCACAAATCCATTGACAAAAGAAGGCTAAAAGGGCATATTCCTCGGCCTTTGAATTGTCCTCGATAGAATATATTTGGGAGTTGGACCTTGGCTAATATCAAATCAGCTAAGAAACGCGCCGTACAGTCTGAGAAGCGCCGCAAGCACAATGCAAGCCGTCGCTCCATGATGCGTACTTTCATCAAGAAAGTGTATGCGGCCATCGCCACTGGCGATAAAGAAGCTGCGCAGAAAGCATTTAATGACATGCAACCGATCGTGGACCGTCAGGCCAGCAAAGGTCTGATCCACAAAAACAAAGCTGCTCGTCATAAATCCAATCTGACTGCGCAGATCAACGCGATGCAGTAATCACGTTTACGTGATGAATCGCTGAAGAAACCGGCTCAGGCCGGTTTTTTTGTGCCTGCCAAACGGCAAAATATCCTTATTCACAAAACGCTATTCACAAAACAGGGAAGAGAAATCTTCGTTGCAGACGCGTTGCACCGCCGGGTGTTGGATCATGCGTTCGGCAAAAATAACGTAATACTCATCCTGAATATTGTCGATGCGGCCAATCTCTACAATCTCGCCTTGCGCCACCATTTCATCGGCATGCAGCGATGGCGCGACAAAAATCGCATCGTGACTCATACCAAAAGCGGTCATCAATGCCGCATCATCGAACTCGCCCATGATATCCACTAACAGATTCTGCTCACTAAACCAATTGAGCAACTTGCGCCCCAGCATCGTACGGCGGGCAGGAATTAATAGCTTACTTTGCGACAGGCAGGCGGGAAAAGGGACACCTGGCCCCGGACGACGGCTATAAAAACTCACCCCGCACTCACCCAGTTTGCGGGAAAATAACCCGGCCTGCTGGCCGGAATCCACCGGGCAATCAGACAAAATCATATCCAGTTTGTGCTGACTCAGCTGTTCAATCAGCAGCTCATGAGTGGATTCGAAGCAGCGCAGGTGAATCGGCATTTGTTCATTCACCACCGTTTCCAACACCCGACTTACCAGTCGTTTCGACAAGGCATCCGCCACGCCGACGTCAAACAGCAAGCTGGATTCTTTGCGGTAGTTCACGATATCCAGCATCTCCTGACTCAAGGCAAACATCTTGTCCGCATAGCGAAATACCAGTTGCCCCAGCTCTGTTGGCTCCAGCCCACGGCCTTTACGCTTGAACAACTTTCCCTGTAGTCGCTCTTCCAGCAGTTTTATTTGCCCGGTAATCGTTTGTGGCGTCAAAAATAGCCGTTCGGCGGCGGCAGCCACCGAACCGGTCTTACACACTTGCCAGAAATAGTAGAGATGATTGAAGTTGATATGCGCCATAGGCCCGCGTCCCTTCACTCATGCATAGTTCATTCATGCATAGTTCATTCATACCGAGTTAGCGCTGTGCCGCAGGCAACACCGCACGCAATGTCAGGTAGCCCAACACTGCCGTGGTCAGCGACGTCAGCAAAATAGCCAGCTTGGCATACAAGATATCCTGTGCCGACACATCGCCAAACGCCAGCAGCGTAATGAAGATAGACATGGTAAACCCAATACCGCACAACACCGACACCGCCATCACCTGACGAAAATCCACGCCAGCCGGTAACCGGCCAAGCCCAAGGCGGATCACCAGCCAGCTAAATAACGACACACCAATCGGCTTGCCCACCAGTAATCCGCTGGCGATACCCAACGTTAATGGCGACAGCAAGTGCCGGAACTCAACACCCTGCAACGAAATACCGGCATTAGCGAAAGCAAACAGTGGGATCACCAAAAAGGCAATCCAACTCGCCAGCCCATGCTCCAGCGTACTGGCAGGTGAAGGATGCCCCGCCGGAACGCGCAGGGGAATAAAGAATCCCACAATCACCCCGGCAAGCGTAGCATGCACGCCAGATTTCAGAATACATACCCACAGCACGATACCAACCAACAGATAGGCCGAGGTTTTCATCACCTGCTGGTGATTCATGTACGCCAGTACCGCGATGGCGGCCAGTGCGCCTGACAGCGCCAGCCAATGCAACTGCTGTGTATAGAACAAGGCAATGATGACGATAGCCCCCAGGTCGTCAATGATCGCCAGTGCCAGCAGAAACACCTTTAACCCGGTTGGCACTCGTTTACCCAACAGCACCAGGATACCGACCGCGAAAGCGATATCCGTCGCCGTCGGAATCGCCCAGCCGGAGCGAGTTTCTACCTCAGTGGCGTTGAACAGCAGGAAAAACAGCGCGGGCACCAGCATCCCACCAAACGCCGCCACCACCGGCAATATGGCCTGACGTCGACTCGCCAGCGCACCGACGACCAATTCGCGTTTCACCTCCAGCCCTACCTGCAGGAAAAACAGCGCCATCAAACCGTCATTGATCCACAACAGCAGCGGTTTGTTGATATCCAGTGCACCAATTCCCAGCACAACCGGTATCTCCAGAAAGGCGTGATACCACGGCAGCGTGGCGGGGATATTGGCAACCAGTAACGCCAGCAGCGTGGCGATAATTAAAATCATACCGGCAGCCGCTTCCAGGCCGGTTAAATAGCGAAACAGCTTTATCATTTTTGTCTCCCTTACCCCATCGACGGGCATCACGGCCCGATAATGAGATGCAAGGTTAAGCTACAGCACTCATCGTTAAAAGCAGTTTTAAACTGGATTATTACTCGAAGAAACCGAATAGTCAGATAATATCTATAAAAACAATGGCTGTAAAAAAACCAGCCGGGTTACCCTGGCTGGCTTTTATTAAGACGGGCGGAGAATCGACTTATCGCGTCAGGTCATCAAAGAATTTTTTCACACCGTCGAAGAAACTTTTGGAGCGTGGGCTGTTGCTTTCGCCAGTCGGCCCACCGAAACTTTCCTGCAATTCCTGCAACAGCTGTTTTTGACGATCGCTCAAGTTGACCGGGGTTTCTACCACCACCCGGCACAGCAGGTCGCCTTGAACGCCACCACGAACCGATTTCACACCTTTACCGCGCATACGGAACAGTTTACCGGTTTGCGTTTCCGCTGGTACTTTCAGCATCACCCGGCCATCGAGCGTCGGCACTTCGATTTCGCCTCCCAGCGCCGCCATCGCGAAGTTAATCGGTACTTCGCAATAGAGGTTATTGTCTTCACGCTGGAAGATCGGGTGTTCACGCACTTGCACCTGAACATACAAATCGCCTGCTGGCGCGCCAAATTCTCCCGCTTCCCCTTCACCTGCCAGGCGGATGCGGTCACCAGTATCGACCCCTGCCGGGATCTTGACCGATAGTGTTTTGCTCTTCTCGACGCGGCCATGACCGTGGCACTTCGTGCAAGGGTCTTTGATGATTTTCCCGCGCCCATGACAGTGCGGACACGTCTGCTGCACCGTAAAGAAGCCCTGACGCATTTGCACCTGTCCGTTGCCGTGGCACGTCGGGCACGTGACCGCATTGCTGCCCGGCTTGGCACCGCTGCCATGGCACACGTCACACTCCTGCAGCGTCGGGATACGGATCTCTTTCGTGACGCCGCGTACCGCTTCTTCCAGCGTCAGCTCCATGGTGTAACGTAAATCAGAGCCGCGACTTGCACGCTGACGGCGTCCGCCGCCAAAGATATCGCCGAATACATCACCAAAAATATCGCCGAAATCAGCGCCGCCGAAACCACCGGCGCCACCGCCTCCCATGCCACCTTGCTCAAACGCGGCATGTCCATACTGATCGTAGGCGGCGCGTTTCTGAGCATCGGTCAAAATCTCATAGGCTTCTTTGACTTCCTTGAACTTGGCTTCAGCCTCTTTATCACCCGGATTGCGGTCCGGATGATATTTCATCGCCAGCCGTTTATAAGCCTTTTTGATGTCGCGTTCATCAGCGTCTTTCGCAACACCCAGAATTTCGTAGTAGTCTTGCTTCGCCATTCTTTTTTCCTGCCCTCAACATGCGTGCACGGGCGCAGAGTTTCCCCGACGCCCGTGCTGGTTGCCAGCAACAGTATGAGCTACCGCTACTGCGCCCGCTTAAGGGCGATTATTTCTTGTCTTTGACTTCTTCGAACTCGGCGTCGACCACATCGTCATCCTGACGGGCGGCATTGTCAGCGCCCGCCGCACCGGCCTGAGCCTGTTGCTGCTGAGCCGCTTCCAGCAGTTTGGTCGATGCTTCCGCCAGTTTCTGGATTTTCGCGTCGATATCCGCTTTATCTTCACCTTTCAGCGCAGTTTCCAGCGCTTTCAGTGCTTCTTCAATAGCGGTCTTGTCAGCGGCAGCCAGCTTGTCGCCGGTTTCTTCCAGTTGCTTACGGGTGCTATGCAGCAGGTGGTCACCCTGGTTGCGTGCCTGTACCAGTTCTTCAAACTTACGGTCCGCTTCGGCGTTGGCTTCAGCGTCACGTACCATCTTCTGAATTTCGTCCTCATTCAGGCCCGAAGAGGCTTTGATGGTGATGTTCTGCTCACGGCCACTGTTCTTGTCTTTAGCCGATACATGCAGGATACCGTCGGCGTCGATGTCGAACGTCACTTCAATCTGCGGCATACCGCGCGGTGCCGGCTGGATACCGTCCAGGTTGAACTGGCCCAGCGACTTGTTATCGTGAGCGCGCTTACGCTCACCCTGCAGTACATGGATGGTCACCGCAGACTGGTTGTCTTCCGCCGTTGAGAACACCTGACTGTGTTTGGTCGGGATGGTGGTGTTCTTGGTAATCAGCGGGGTCATCACGCCGCCCATGGTTTCGATACCCAGAGACAGCGGAGTCACGTCTAGCAGCAGAACGTCTTTTACGTCACCGGCCAGCACGCCACCCTGTACGGCAGCACCGATCGCCACTGCTTCATCCGGGTTAACGTCTTTACGCGGCTCTTTCCCGAAGAAATCGGCCACTTTCTTCTGTACCAGCGGCATACGTGTCTGACCACCGACCAGGATCACGTCGTGGATTTCGGACACGGACAGGCCAGCATCCTGCAACGCCACTTTCAGCGGTTCCAGTGAACGGGTTACCAAGTCTTCAACCAGCGATTCCAGTTTGGCGCGAGTCACCTTGATATTCAGGTGTTTCGGACCCGTAGCATCGGCTGTGATGTACGGCAGGTTAACATCAGTCTGCTGAGCGGAAGACAGTTCAATCTTCGCTTTTTCTGCCGCTTCTTTCAGACGCTGCATCGCCAGCGGGTCGTTACGCAGGTCAAAGCCCTGCTCTTTTTTGAATTCGTCAACCAGATAGTTGATCATACGGCTATCGAAGTCTTCGCCACCCAGGTGGGTATCACCATTGGTCGCCAGTACTTCAAAGGTTTTTTCGCCGTCCACGTCATCGATTTCGATGATGGAAATATCGAACGTACCACCACCCAGGTCATACACAGCGATGGTGCGGTTACCAACACCTTTGTCCAGACCGTATGCCAGCGCAGCGGCGGTCGGTTCGTTGATGATACGCTTCACTTCGAGGCCCGCGATACGGCCGGCGTCTTTGGTCGCCTGACGCTGAGCATCGTTAAAATAAGCCGGAACGGTAATGACTGCTTCGGTGATGGTTTCACCCAGATAATCTTCCGCCGTCTTTTTCATTTTTTTCAGCACTTCTGCGGAAATCTGCGGCGGAGCCAGTTTCTGGTCTTTGACTTCTACCCACGCGTCACCGTTGTCAGCCGGAATAATTCTGTACGGCATGATGTTGGTGTCACGCTGAACTTCTTCATCCTGGAAACGACGACCAATCAAACGTTTGATAGCGAATAGTGTATTTTTCGGGTTAGTCACCGCCTGACGTTTAGCCGGTTGGCCAACCAGAGTTTCACCATCTTGCGTATAAGCAATAATGGAAGGCGTGGTGCGATCACCTTCGCTGTTTTCCAGTACTTTGACCTGCGTACCGTCCATAATCGCTACACAAGAGTTGGTTGTACCCAAGTCGATACCAATAATCTTACCCATCTAAACATCTCCACTTAAAAGTCATATTCGGTGTGGTGGTTTAACCTACTATGCGGGCGAAATACTACTTTTCAACACCCCAAAATCGTCATTATCTTTTCAGTCAAACCGCTTCGATGACTCTAAGATGGGGACGACAATTCCGGCATCAAGGGGGAGTAACCAAAAAAAACTGCATCTTCCCGGTTTTTGATCAAATTATTCGCCACCTATCTGGTTGTATCGCCTATTCCCGCCCGCTATGATGCCGCGCTCGCCGCAGAAAAGGGATTAACCCGGCCTGACAGCGGGTAACGGCGGCACGCCGTTCATCTCGAAGGCGTGTCCGTCGGGCAAACTTTGAGACACAACACCACATTGACCATTTTGTTATTGCTGAGGATGTATGCACGAGAAAACGTTGGCGAATCCGGGCCCATTGGGACTGATGGGCTTCGGGATGACCACCATTTTGTTAAACCTGCACAACGCAGGCTTTTTCCCACTGACTTCTATTATTCTGAGCATGGGCATCTTCTACGGCGGTATCGCCCAGATCCTGGCTGGCCTGCTGGAATATAAAAAAGGCAACACATTTGGCGTCACTGCCTTTACGTCCTACGGCGCATTCTGGTTAACGCTGGTTGCTATCATCATGCTGCCGAAAATGGGTCTGGCGGAAGCGGCCGATGCACAGTTCCTGGGGGTATTCCTGGCACTGTGGGGCATTTTCACCCTGTTTATGTTCTTCGGCACACTGGGTGCCAACCGCGCACTGCAATTCGTGTTCGCCAGCCTGACCGTACTGTTCGCCCTGCTGGCGATCGGTAACATCACCGGCAACCACGCACTGCTGACCTTCGCCGGTTACGAAGGCATTATCTGTGGTGCCAGCGCCATCTACCTGGCAATGGCCGAAGTGCTCAACGAGCAGTATGGCCGTACCGTACTGCCGATTGGTGCCCGCGGCGCACACTGATAGACCGGCATGATGTACGCTATCAGGTAAAAAAAGAGAGACGCATAATTGCGCCTCTCTTTTTTATTCACATGTTTTATTCACATACTTTGATCACAGCAGTTATACGCTGGCAGGCGACGTCACCTGCTCTGCTTTCGATTCCACCTCACGGTGGGTCTGACTCTGCAGATAAACGCCCAGCATCAGCCCTAATGCACACAACGCCAGCACATAAAACGCAGGTGCCATCGGCGTCCATTTCATCAGCAACGTGACAAAAATTGGCGTCATACCACCAAAAATGGCGTACGCCACGTTGTAGGAAAATGAAATGCCGGAAAAACGCACCGCTGCCGGGAATGCGCGCACCATCACGTATGGCACCGCGCCCACGACCCCAACGCTCAATCCCGCCAGCGCATAGCTGATAAACAACACGCCATGACTCATGGCCGCGTGGGAATAAAAGAACCAACTGCATACGGCAAACAGCAGGCTACCAATAATAAAGGTGCGACCGACGCCAATCCTGTCCGACGCCAGACCGGCAATAATGCACCCCACCATCAGCATAATGGTGGCCAGACTATTGGCCTGCAATGTCAACGCCGCCGGAATACCGTACAGTTTCTGCAAATACACCGGCGCCATCAAGATCACCACCACAATGCCCGCTGATAACAGCCAGGTTAGCAACATACTGACCACTATCGCCTTTTTATGGTGGAATACGATGGTTTTGAGCGGCAATTCATCCGCCAACGCCTTATGCGCCTGCATTTCGCGGAAAATCGGCGTTTCCTGCAACCAGCGGCGCAGATACAAGGCAATCAACCCAAAAATACCGCCGATAAAGAACGGGATACGCCAGCCACCGGCAACAATCTGACCAGGCTGCAGTAAGGTATTGAGCACAGTGGCGACCATCGAACCAAACAGAATGCCGAGCGTCAGCCCGGCAGTCAGCGTGCCGCAGGCAATACCAATACGGGAACGGGGAACATGTTCCGCCACAAACACCCATGCGCCGGGTACTTCACCGCCAATCGCCGCCCCTTGCAGCACCCGCATCAACAATAACAGTAACGGAGCCGCGATACCGATGGAGGCGTACGTCGGCAACATCCCCATACCCAGCGTAGGTAATGCCATCAGCAGGATACTCAGGCTGAACATTTTCTTGCGACCGACACGATCGCCAAAGTGCGCCATCACGATGCCGCCTAACGGGCGCGCCAGATAGCCTGCGGCAAAGATGCCAAAGGTCTGTACCTGCCGCAGCCATTCGGGAATATCGGACGGGAAAAACAGGTCACCAATAACAGCGGCGAAAAAGACGAAGATGATGAAGTCGTAAAACTCCAGCGCGCCGCCCAGTGCCGCCAACGAGAGGGTTTGATAATCGTGTCGATTCAATCGACGATGCTGCTCACCAGCCATAAATCACCGCGCAATGCCAGTACGATAAGAAAATAATTTTATATTATCGTGTAAATAAAAAATTACTATAGCGGCAAACTTTTGACACACCAGTGCCACGCGGCGATTCTTGGTTCAATACGTCAACTTCAGCTTTTTATATCGCGTATCGCACTCTTAGGACGAAAAGCGACTACCACGTCAGGATTGGTTTCGATATAAGGCCCTTCCAGCAGTTGGATGCAGTAGGGAACACTGGCAAAAATACCCGGCACGATAACCTGCCCTGAGGCATCTTTCAGGCCTGACAGGGTTTCACGAATAGATTTCGGCTGCCCCGGTAGATTGAGAATCAATGCCTGCTTGCGAATAACACCAACCTGACGCGACAAAATCGCGGTGGGCACAAAACGCAGGCTAATCTGGCGCATCTGTTCGCCGAACCCCGGCATTTCCCGGTCGGCAACCGCCAGCGTGGCGTCAGGCGTGACATCACGGCGCGCCGGCCCGGTACCGCCCGTCGTCAGCACCAGATGACAACCACATTCGTCCACCAGCTCACACAGTGTTTGCTCAATGAGCGGTTGTTCATCCGGCACCAAACGGGTTTGCACATCAAAAGGGGTGCTCAGTGCTTCGCTCAGCCATGCCTGCAGAGCCGGAATGCCTTCATCCTGATAAACCCCGCTGGACGCGCGATCAGAAATGGATACCAAACCAACACATAGACTGTTCATAAGCACCTCTTGTTTATCCAAAAATTAGTTCTATCAGCCAGATTAATCATCCAATGCATTAAACCCATTCAAAAATCTGCTCACTAATGAGACAATGCTTGAGATCTGCGTGATGTCATCAACAACCGCGCCATGACCATGCACAATAGCTAACGATTCAACGAGTTAATTCTCAACTATCGATTAATATTTTTGACCATAATAATAATTAAGAGTCTACCCCAGCTTGCATGATTATCGCAGTCAGATTGCACAGGGAGAGTACGCGTAAATCATCACGTGAATAACGGCTACACTGATTCCGGGCTCCGGAAACCCGCGTAGCGCCTCAACGAGGCTGATTTTGCAAGTAATATCAGGGCCGGACAATAGCGTACCACCGTGCAGTTCAGGAAAAGTGAATGAATGTTATTAAAAGTCACCTGGTAAGGTTGTTTGCCAATCCATTTTCCGCTTTTGTCTTGTTCGGCTTGTTCTCCGTTGCGCTGACCAGCCTGTTGTTGCTGAATTCCCGTCAAAAAGACTGGCAGGAAGAAAAACGTAGTTTCGACAATATAATCCGCCTGTACGATGCCAATAACATGGGTGGCGACGTCACTGAAAGCGATCAGTTCTACAAAGTCGGCAATTCTATGTTTTCCCGGGTGCGCATTATGGCCTTCAACACCCACGACACCCGCCACGAATGCATCAACCGCCTGTCGGAACTCAACCTGCCGCTTAATGATATGGCGATTATCCGGGTCTGCCAGAATATGCTGGCCTCAGCGGGCAATTCGCCGGAAAAAGATCAGTTTATTACCGTGATGCCTATCCTCTCGCCCACCGACAAACTGATCGGTGCGCGCGTACGCATCACCACCTTGAGTAATGTGCCCGGCTTTATCAACATTCTTACCTCTTCTGCAGAAGTCGTCACGCTGGTTTGCATCAGCCTGCTGATTGCCATTATGGGCAGCCTGTTGTCGCTGTTTACGAAGAAGTACCTGATAGAACTACCTGCCACCGCCCGTTACGACGATCTGACCGGTGTTCTGCGCCGGGATGCATTTTACCAGTTGGCCAACCGCGCATTAAAAGTCGCCTATCAGGAGGATAAGCCGCTCTGCGCGATGCTGATTGATATCGACCATTTCAAGCAGGTGAACGACACATGGGGGCATGCCGCTGGCGATAAAACGCTCAAAACCATTGCCGACATTATTCGACACTCGTTTCGTAACCGTGACATCATTTGCCGTCTGGGTGGTGATGAATTTGCCGTTGTGCTGCCCGGTATCACGCTGGAAAATGCCATGCGTGTGGCAGAACGGGTCAGAGAAGGGATCCATGAATTCGGGTACAACGCCACCTCGGTAGCACCGGGAATTACCGTCAGCATTGGGCTGGTGGCCGCAGAACTGCCCGATGAGAGGCTGGATGAAATTATCCGCCGTGCCGACGTTAATCTCTATCAGGCCAAACGATCACGCAACTGTACCGTCGCCACGCAGCCCGCATCGGCCCAACAGGAGATGACAGAAACAACAACGGCCAGCGCCAGCTGACCGTTTTCGACAGACACTCGGTATTCAACCCTACCGGTGTAAACCTTACTGCAAGCAAGTCGTTATAACAGATAACGTCTTACAGCAGGTCGGCGATCATTTTTTCCAGTTTTTCCTGGTCTACCGCAAACTTACGGATACCGTCGGCCAGTTTATCCACCGCCATCGGATCCTGATTGTGCTGCCAGTAAAACTCAGACTCAGTCAGCTTAGCCGGACGGGCTTTCACTTCGCCCTGATAAGACAGCTTACGCACCACGTCGCCCTGGCTTTCCGCCAGTTCTTTAAGCAGTGCAGGGGCAATCGTCAGACGGTCGCAACCCGCCAGTTCCAGAATCTCGCCCGCATTACGGAAGCTGGCGCCCATGACCACGGTTTCATAACCATGCGACTTATAGTACTCATAGATATCAGTCACGGAGACAACACCCGGGTCTTCGTGCGCAGCGAACTCTTTCTTGTCGCCGTTGGCTTTATACCAGTCCAGAATGCGACCTACGAACGGAGAAATCAGGAACACACCGGCTTCTGCACAGGCACGTGCCTGGGCAAACGAGAACAGCAGTGTCAGGTTGCAGTTGATGCCTTCTTTTTCCAGCCGCTCAGCAGCGCGGATACCCTGCCAGGTGGAAGCCAGTTTGATCAGAATACGGTCGTTGCTGATACCGGCGTCGTTATACAGTTTGATCAGACGTTTTGCCTTGGCAACGCTGGCTTCGGTATCGTAAGAAAGACGGGCGTCAACTTCGGTAGAGATACGGCCCGGAATCAGCTTAAGAATTTCCAGACCGATATTGACGGCCAGTTTGTCAGTCGCATCAACAAGCTGCTGCTCGCGTTTGCTGCTCTGCGCGCGGGCCCAGACTACAGCGTCATCAATCAGCGCACGGTATTCCGGAATCTGCGCGGCATTCAAAATCAGGGAGGGGTTGGTAGTGGCGTCCTGCGGCTGGTAAAGCTTCATTGCCGCGATATCGCCGGTATCTGCCACTACGGTGGTGAATTGGCGTAGGGAAGTCAGTTTATCCGTCATGTTGGCCTTTCTCATTGTTTGTGCATGAACTGGTGGCAGGAACTGTCGCCAGAGCCTGATAATAACACGCGCCAAAGACCGCGCAAGCGGACCAGCGAAAAACCAGCCAAAAGAAAAAACAGAAAATTAAGATTAAAAATCAATAAAATAACCAACATTCATTTTTATTTATTCTTGTTTTTAACCAAAAATCGCGCGCTACACCACACACCGCCGATTTATCCTGCCTGTCGCAGCTATCGCCCCTTTTTTACCGACTTTTGCTACAGTAAGGCCTGCCAATACACCAACGGGATATGCTTATGCTCATCACCCTTTCACCTGCTAAAACGCTGGATTACACCAGCCCGCTGCCGACTCAACGCCATACGCAGCCTGCGCTGCTGGCGTACTCCCAGCAACTGATACAGCATTGCAAGCAATTGACCCCGGCGGATATCGCCTCGCTGATGAGCATCAGCGACAAACTGGCGGACCTGAATGCCGCTCGTTTTCAGGAATGGAGCCCGGAATTTTCGCTGGATAACGCGCGTCAGGCGCTGCTGGCCTTCAAAGGTGATGTCTATACCGGTCTGGCAGCGGAAGATTTCAGCGAGGCGGATTTTGATTTTGCCCAGCAGCATTTGCGCATACTGTCCGGCTTGTATGGCGTATTACGTCCATTGGACCTGATGCGGCCTTACCGTCTGGAAATGGGCATTCGGTTGAAAAACGACGTGGGCAACGACCTGTATCAGTTTTGGGGCGATACCATTACCGAAACGCTTAATCAGGCACTGGCCGAACAAAACGACGATGTCCTGATCAATCTGGCCTCAGACGAGTACTTCAAATCCGTCAAGCCAGCCAGACTCAAGGCACGGATTATCAAACCCGTCTTTTTGGATGAAAAGAACGGCAAGTTCAAGGTGATCAGTTTTTATGCCAAAAAGGCTCGCGGACTGATGAGTCGCTTCATCATTCAAAATCGGCTGACACAACCGGAACAGCTAAAAGATTTTAACAGCGATGGCTATTACTTCGACCCTGCCGACTCATCGGCGGACGAACTCGTCTTCCGACGCCGCGAGCGCGATGCCTGAAAACATGAGCACAAGGTTTAGCGTGCTTTAAACAAAAACGACCGGAAGGTGGTTCCCCATTTTCCGGTCGTTTCGCAAGGTCGTCGTGAGGGCCAGTCTGCCTCACTACCCAGAGTAGATTAGTACGGCAGCTCCATCAGGAATTTACGCAGCAGCGCAAAATCCGGGGCGAAGTGGTGTGACAGCAATGCCAGATCTGCACGATCAGCCAGCGCCTGCGGTAACGGCAAGGTTTTACCCAGAATAGCTTCCACACTCTCTTTAAACTTCGCCGGATGGGCAGTACCCAGGAACAGGCCGTATTCACCCGGTTGCAGTTGGTCACGCAACAAACGGTAAGCGATAGCCGCATGCGGCTCCGAGGTATACCCCAGCGCTTCGAGTTCCAGCATGGTGGCTTTGGTGGTTTCGTCACTCACCGCACCGAACGCCAGATCCTTCAGTTGCCAGTTTTTACGGCGGAACAACTCCTCCACGCGCGGCCAGTTGTTTGGCTGGCTCACATCCATCGCATTAGAGAGCGTCGCCACTGTTGGGTTCGGCTGCCAGGCACCGCTTTGCAAAAAGCGTGGCACGGTATCGTTCGCATTGGTCGCGGCGATAAAACGTTTCACCGGCAAGCCCAGCGATTTTGCCAACAGGCCTGCGGTCAGATCGCCGAAGTTACCACTGGGCACCGATACCACCAGTTGGTTACGTGCTTCCTGCGGCAACTGCGCCACCGCTTCAAAATAGTAACTGATCTGCGCCAGCAGACGACTGATGTTGATGGAGTTGGCAGAGTTCAGCCCGATAGCACGCTTGAGCTCTTCATCATCAAACGCCTGCTTCACCAGCGCCTGACAGGCATCGAAATCGCTGTCGATGGCGATAGTGTGGATGTTGCCACCCAGAGTACAGAACAGTTTCTCCTGCAACGGACTGATTTTGCCGTTCGGGTACAGAATCACCACACGCACATTCTTCAGGCCGTAGAACGCATGAGCAACCGCGGCCCCAGTATCACCAGACGTCGCGGTCAGAATCGTGATTGGTTGATCGCCCGCCACTTCCGCCAGCATCTGCGCCATCAAACGGCCGCCGAAGTCTTTGAACGCCAGCGTCGGACCGTGGAACAGCTCCAGCGCGGCAATATCCTCGCTCACCGGCACGACCGGTGCCGGGAAGCGGAACGCCGCTTTCACACGCTGGTAGACGATTTCATCGGACATTTCATCACCCATGAACGCCGACAGGATGCGGCTACTACGGGTGACAAAATCCTGCTCCAGCAGTTCATCAACGGTCGTGCGGTCGAATTCAGGCAGCTCCAACGGGAAAAACAGGCCCTGATTGCTTCCCAGTCCTTTACGGATCGCCTCGGCGAAATTCACCTGTTCATTGTGATCTTTCAGATTGTACAGTTTCATGCGTTATCCCAGTTGTCGCGCGCCTGCGGTATCCAGACGGCAAATATGAACAAAACCTTCGTCGTTCTGCAGATAGTTTTCCCGCAGCCAGTTTGCCAGGCGCTGTGCAACGTCCATGTCGTTGCACACGGAAAACAGCGTCGGCCCGGAACCGGAAATGCCACAGGCCAGCGCCCCTAATTCGTTGGCAGCCTGGCGCGCCTCGGCGAACCCCGGCAGCAGGCGCGTACGATACGGCTCAGCGATCACGTCTTTCATCAGTGTGGCCGCCAGTTCCGCCTGACCGGTATGGCAGGCGTGAATAAAGCCCGCCAGATAGCGACCGTGGCTAATACAGTCTTGACGGCGATACTGCGCGGGTAAGATTGCCCGCGCTTCAGCCGTGGACACTTTGATGCCCGGATAGGCCATCACCCATAACCAGTCGTCAAATCCCGGTACTGGCTGGCTGATGATGCCCTTCTCTTCTATCATCAGTTGCACGCCACCCAGAAAGCACGGCGCAACATTGTCGTAATGTACGCTACCGGAAATGCGGCCTTCCAGCTCACCCATCAGCGCTAACAGTCGGGTATCATCCAACGGCTTGCCACAGAATTCGTTCATCGCCATCAATCCGGCGACCACCGAGCAGGCGCTGGAGCCTAAACCCGATCCAATCGGCATGTTTTTTTCCAGCGTCATGGCAACCGGCACGGTCTTGCCAATCTCCTGACAGAACCGCTCCCAGCACTGATAAACGATGTTATCTTTCGGGTTATCCGGCAGCTTACTGACAAAACGCCCTTCATTGTGCAGGCTGAACAGATCCGCTTCGCGCACGCTAACGCAATCGCCCAACAGGGTACCATCCACCGGCGATACCGCCGCGCCCAGCACATCAAACCCCACACTCACATTCCCAATGGATGCCGGGGCATAAATCTTCACCATTCTCACACTCCCACCTTCCACGACAGCGTACGCAGCAGGTCTGCAAATACCCCGGCCGCCGTCACATCATTACCTGCCCCGTACCCTCGCAACACCAGCGGCAGCGGCTGATAGTAGCGGCTGTAGAACGCCAGCGCATTCTCACCGTCCTTCACTTTGAACAACGGATCGTTACCGCCTACGGCACTGATCGTCACCTGGCATTTGCCGTCTTCGATCTTACCGACGTAGCGTAACACTTTACCTTCTGCGCGCGCGGCTTCAACCCGGCTGGCAAATTCGTCATCCAGTTGCGGTAAACGTTCCAGAAAACTGGCCACATCGCCCTGCGCGTATTCCGCTGGCAGCACAGAGTCAACCTGAATATCTTCCAGCTCCAGCTCATACCCGGCCTCACGCGCCAGGATCAACAGCTTACGCGCCACATCCATGCCAGACAGATCGTCACGCGGGTCCGGCTCGGTAAAGCCTTTTTCTTTCGCCAGCAACGTCGCGGCGGACAACGGCATGCCTTCATCCAGCTTGCCGAAGATAAAGGACAGGGAACCCGACAAAATACCGTTAAAGCGGATGAGCTCATCACCGGCATTCAGCAGATTTTGCAGGTTTTCGATAACCGGCAAGCCAGCGCCAACGTTGGTGTCATACAGGAATTTTCGACGTGATTTCGCCGCAACCTGCCGCAACTGGTGGTAGTAACGCAGTGAGCCGGTGTTGGCTTTCTTATTCGGCGTAACGACATGGAAACCGTCTGCCAGAAAATCGGCATATTGATCGGCCACGACCTGACTGGAGGTACAATCGATGATCACCGGATTGAGCAGGTGATACTCTTTCACCAGACGGCTGAGCGCGGCCGGGCTGAATGGCTCACGCGCACGCGCCAGTTCGTCACGCCAGCGGTCCATCGGAATACCGTGCACGTTGGTGAGCATTGCTTTGGAATTGGCAATGCCGCACACCCGCACATCAATATGTTTTTGTTTGAGCCATGACTGCTGGCGCTGGATTTGCTCCAGCAGCGCGCCGCCTACACCGCCCACACCAATCACAAAGACGTCCAGCGTCTGATTGGTGTTAAACAGCATCTGATGCGCTACCCGCACACCTGTGGTCGCTACGTCGTTGTTCACGACAACCGAGATTGAGCGTTCGGACGACCCCTGTGCGATTGCCACAATGTTGATATTGGCGCTGGCCAGTGCGGTAAACAAACGCGCCGACAAGCCACGCAGCGTGCGCATGCCGTCACCCACCACGGAAATAATCGCCAGTCGCTGCACCACATCCAGCGGCTCCAGCACACCCTCTTTCAGTTCCAGATAGAATTCGTCTTCCAGCGTTTTGCGCGCACGCGACAGCTCATTTTGGGATACACAGAAGCTGATGCTGTATTCAGAAGAGGACTGGGTAATGAGTACCACCGAAATACCGGCACGCGACATCACGGCAAACACACGCGCGGCCATCCCGACCATCCCTTTCATGCCGGGGCCGGAAACGTTGATCATCGCCATGTTATTGAGATTGGTGATGCCTTTGACCGGATAGCGGATATCGTCGCTTTCCAGCCCGATGAGTGTGCCCGGGGCTTGGGGGTTTTCGGTATTCTTGATAAGGCAGGGGATTTGGAACTGGGCGATAGGAGCGATAGTGCGGGGGTGGAGAACTTTGGCACCGAAGTACGATAATTCCATCGCTTCCTGATAGGACATCGACTTCAACAATCGCGCGTCAGGCACCTGACGCGGGTCACAGGTGTACACGCCGTCAACATCCGTCCAGATCTCACAGCAATCAGCACGCAAACATGCGGCCAGCACCGCCGCCGAGTAGTCAGAACCATTGCGGCCCAGCACTACCAGTTCGCCTTTATCATTACCGGCGGTAAAGCCTGCCATCAGGATCACATGGTTCGCCGGGATCACCAGGTCATTAATACGGCGGGTAGATTCAGCGATATCAACCGTGGACTCCAGATAGTGACCCTGCGCCAACAGACTACGAACCGGATCGATGACCGACACCTGATAGCCACGCGCCTGAAATACCGCTTCCATAATCGCGATGGAGAGTTTTTCGCCCCGGCAGATAATGCCTGCGTTGACACTATCCGGGCATTGCCCCAGCAACGCGATGCCGTGTAATACTTGTTTGAGCTGGGCGAACTCTTCATCTACCCGCGCTTTCAGTCGGTCATAAGCAAAACCGGGCTGGGATTGGGCCAGTCCCTGCAATAAATCGGCAAAAATGACTTCTGCTTCGATGATATTTGGCTGGATGTCCTGTTTCGCCACGGTTTTTTCAATCATGGCGACCAAATGGTTGGTGATTTTCGCCGGTGCTGACAGCACCGTCGCGACCTGTCCCTGTCGTGCATTACTTTCGATGATATCGGCAACACGCGCAAACCGCTCCGCGTTGGCTACCGAGGTCCCGCCAAATTTCAACACTCGCATCTTGTCTATTCTCCTGAATTTTTTCTGGCCAAAAACGCCAAAGCGCCTTTGAAAACCGCTTGCAACAGCCTTGTATCCTTGACGGGCAGAAACAAGCCCGCAATAACTGTAAAAAAAAAGCCCGCACTCTGAAGTGCGGGCTTTTTCTGGATTCATCTGTACGCGTCAGCCCGCACCGTTACTGGTAGTACCGGTGGTAATAATAATGGTGGTGGTAACCTGGCTGGTGTAATGCATCGCGTAGCGTTCTCGTGATTCAAAAAATATCTGCCCTATTAGTTAGGGCAATCGCCTTGCTAAGTCAACGGATTTCTTCATTTCGCTGTTTGCTCCACGATAACCTCAATGGGGAAAGCCTCTGCAGAAAAACAAAAAAGCCAGACAATTATTCAGTAAATACGGCTTGCCGATATGTTTCGCCGCATTACCTTCATTTCCCCTTATCTTCTGCCGACAAGGCTTTTTCTACATCATGCAACAGTCTGTGCAACATGGCGTTATCCCGCTGCTCCAATAACCCAAGACGTTGCTGGAGCCAGTCACGCAACTTTTCATCCTGCTGCGCACCAACCCGAACCAGCAAGCGCGAAAATCGCTCACGCAGCGCTCCCAACTGCCCTGACTCCGCAGGCATCGGCTCCGCTACCGCCACCTGCATCAACGACGCTAACTGATAGCAATACACCATTACCGCCTGCCCCAAATTCAGTGATGGATAATCCGCCGCCATCGGCACACCGGTCAGGATGTCTGCCAGCGCCAGCTCTTCATTTGTCAGCCCGGAGTCTTCCCGGCCAAATACCAGCGCGGCAGAACTTATCCATTGCTGTTTTTCCTGCAACACCGCCAGCAGTTGGGCTGGTTCGCAATAGTAATGAAAACGCGCACGACTGCGGGCGGTTGTCGCCACCGTAAAATCAATATCCGCTAACGCGTCGGCAAGCGTCGGAAAAACGTCGACAGCATCCAGAATATCGCCGGAACCATGCGCCACCCAGCGCGCCGCGGGTTCAAGATGCGCACGGCTATCCACAATCCGCAAACGACCAAACCCCATCGTTTTCATGGCCCGCGCTGCCGCCCCAACGTTCTCAGGCCGGGCTGGTGCCACTAAAATGATATAGAACTGCACATAACCTCCCAAACGACACCTGGCAGGTGCGCTGACGATTCAGATATAACGGCGATTTAGCCAGCCCTCTAGCGGGTTGGGTATACCAGACAGATGGACCGAAACGTCAACCCCGACACTCCAGCCAGGATGGGATAACCCCGTGAAAATGGAAACGCTTCAGCTATAAGCATTTATTATGCCGTGGTCAGTATAAAAATGTTAAATTGTGATAGATAGCAGCATTCGTAGCGCGTTTTCCACAAAGCGCTAACGTGCTACAATGAAATTTGATATATGTCAATGGAACCGTAGATTTGCCAGTCGGTGAAATCAGTGCTCACTGTTATGTTGCTGTTAATAAGGTTAAACTATGCGCCACAATAGGCCCTGTTGAAAAACCTCATCGCTACCTGTTATCAGGCCGCGCGTCAGGTGAAAACAAGTGCATCAACACGTATTTGCGTACTTGAGTCGGTCGGCGAAAAAACGGTGAACATGATTTTCCAAAGCGCCCGAGAGAACCAGGACTTCTGTACTTTCGAATCTCTATATTAGTTGGCAATTTTAGGTAGCAAACATGCAGACCCCCCACATTCTTATTGTCGAAGACGAGTTGGTAACTCGTAATACCCTCAAAAGTATTTTTGAGGCTGAGGGATACGTTGTTCACGAGGCCACAGACGGCGCCGAGATGCATAACATACTGTCCGAGCATGATATCAATCTGGTCATTATGGATATTAATCTGCCGGGCAAGAATGGCTTATTACTGGCACGTGAACTGCGTGAACAGGCAAGCGTAGCGCTGATGTTCCTGACTGGTCGTGACAACGAAGTCGACAAAATTCTGGGCCTGGAAATCGGCGCGGATGACTATATCACCAAACCGTTTAACCCACGTGAGCTGACTATCCGCGCACGCAACTTGCTGTCCCGCACCATGAATCTGGGTGGCGGTACGGAAGAACGTCGTCTGGTTGAAAGTTACCGTTTCAACGGCTGGGAGCTGGATATCAACAGCCGCTCACTGGTCAGCCCGAATGGCGAACAATACAAACTGCCGCGTAGCGAATTCCGCGCTATGCTACATTTCTGCGAGAATCCAGGAAAAATCCAGTCACGTGCCGAGTTACTGAAGAAAATGACCGGTCGCGAGCTGAAGCCGCATGACCGTACGGTCGATGTGACTATCCGCCGTATCCGCAAACATTTCGAATCTACCGCCGATACGCCGGAAATCATCGCGACTATTCACGGTGAAGGTTATCGTTTCTGCGGCGATCTGGAAGACTGATCGTCAGCACATCGGGTACCACTAAAAAGCCGGGATTGCTCCCGGCTTTTTTATTCACTCGCGGTTATTCTCACAATAATCGTCGTTATTTCACCCAAGGCAGAATCGGTACTGCACTGAGCGCATTCTTCGGCGAACCATCCACCAGACGATCAGAATAGGTTAGATACACCAGCGCATTACGTTTCGCATCGTAAAAACGTACGACCTGCAATTTCTTGAAGATCAGCGACGTTCGCTGCTGAAATACCACGTTACCCTTGCCTTTACTGCTGGTGATCTTGTCACTCAGGGTGATGGGCCCTACCTGCTGACAAGAGATAGCGGCATCCGATGTATCTTCCGCCAGGCCAAGCCCACCTTTGATGCCACCGGTTTTCGCTCTGCTCAAATAACAAGTGACATTCGCCACATCCGGATCATCAAACGCTTCCACCACGATTTTATGGTCTGGACCTAACAGTTTAAACGCCGTATCCACCGAACCTATCTCTTCCGCCCTGACGGAGGTGATACCGAAAAGCAGGGCTGCAACCGTCAATATAACGTGTCTTTTCATCATCATTGCCACTCTCTCACAATTGCCGTTCTTTCGCTCGTTGCCATCATGGCGTAGTTTCTGTGGTCTACAGACCGTTTGTCAGATAGATTTCTCTGGTGGCCTATGTTAATCAAATTCTTTATTCATAAGGCACAAAAATCTTGGTAAGTGCACCAGGGAAAAAGTTGCTATTATGCCGAGCTTATACGCTTAGCTCTCGGTGTGTTCTATGAGGACGATCTATGGATCAAGCCAGTATCATACGTGACCTGCTCAACTGGCTGGAGGGTCATCTTGACCAGCCCTTATCGCTGGATAATGTTGCAGCCAAGGCCGGCTATTCCAAGTGGCATTTGCAGAGGATGTTCAAGGACGTAACAGGTCATGCTATCGGCTCATACATTCGCGCCCGTCGGCTCACCAAAGCGGCCGTCGCACTCTGTCTGACCAGCCGCCCCATTCTGGATATCGCCTTACAATACCGTTTCGATTCGCAACAGACCTTCACCCGCGCCTTCAAAAAGCAGTTTGCGCAGACGCCAGCCTCCTATCGCCGGGCGGATGACTGGAACACCTTTGGTATCCATCCACCGATTCGGCTGGGTGCGTTCACCATGCCGCAACCGCAATTTATCTCTATGCCGGAAACGCAACTGGTGGGCCTGACACAAAGCTACAACTGTAATCTGGAACAAATCAGCTGTTTTCGCACCGAAATACGCATCCACTTCTGGCGTCAGTACCTGGGTGAAGTGAAACAGGTACCACCGGTGTTATACGGGTTGCATCATTCTCGCCCAAGTAAAGAGAAAGATGATGAACATGAAGTGCTGTATACCACCGCGCTGGAGCCTCATCACGTACCGGAAGGCGTGCACCCTGGCGAACCCGTCACACTCCCGGCTGGCGATTACGCATTGTTTATCTACGAAGGCCCGGCAGACGATTTGCAAGATTTCATCATCACGCTGTACGACACTTGCCTGCCGACCTATAAACTGATCCGGCGCAAAGGGTTCGATGCCGAACGTTTTCATCCCAAAGAGGACCCAGACGCCGAACCCCAAAAAATCATACGCTGTGAATATCTGATTCCTATCCAGCGTTAACGCTGCATTTCATCCAACGCCGGAGCATCAAGATGAGACACATCTCCGGCCGTTTCCACTATCCAGCCAGGAGCCAGCCAGGGACTTTGCTGATAATCCACACGAGATAGCGAGCAGTTGCGAAGGCGCAGACGACGCTCTGCCCAGGCGGGCAAGCCCAGCAACGTACTGAGCAAACACCCCAGCGCAATACCGTGACTGACCAGCAATGGGCGGCTACCTTGCGGTAACGCCAGGCACTTTTCCAGCACACGATGCATACGCACAGCCAACTCCGACATGGATTCACCACCGGGAATACGGCCATCACGGGTGCCATCCACCAATTGTTTACGCCAGCTTTCCTCTTCGTGGCTTAGCGAATCAATCAGCCTTTCTTCCAGCACCCCCATGTTCAGTTCTCTCAGACCCGGCTCCATGATGACCTTACAGCCACCGCAGGCCTGCGAGATAATATCGGCGGTATGTCGGGTACGCCCCAGATCACTGGTAAAAATATGGGTGATCCCCAATTTTTTTACCCTGTCGGCGACCAAACGAGCTTGATGTTCACCACCTGGGGTTAACGGACTGTCCGACTGCCCCTGGATACGTCGCGCCACATTCCACTCTGTTTCACCGTGGCGAACAAGATATACCTGTAACATGATTTTTTTCCGTTATACTGCGTCAAACTAACTACAAGGTAGGGAAACATTATGTACCATGTTGTCGCATCCACGACCAACCCGGCCAAGATTAGTGCCATAACTTTAGCATTTGCCGACGTATTTGGTGCAGATAATTGCCGTATTGAAGGGGTTGACGTAGACAGTGGCGTCCCCAGTCAACCACTTGGCTCCGTTGAAACCCGAACAGGCGCAAGGAATCGCGTGATGAGGGCGCGTCAGGTCCGCCCGGAAGCCGATTTTTGGGTGGGTGTAGAAGCGGGTATCGAAGAAAGCATGACCTTCGCCTGGATGGTCATTGAAAACGCCACCATTCGGGGTGAATCCCGCTCGGCCAGTCTGGTATTACCGCAAAGTATTCTGCAGGGAATCGGCCAGGGCCGTGAGCTCGGGGACGAAATGGCTCGCATTACCGGCATTCAGGACATCAAACGTCAGGGTGGTGCGATCGGCGTATTTACCGATGGCAAGCTATCCAGAACCAGCGTGTATTATCAGGCGCTGCTATTGGCACTGGTGCCGTTTCATAACCCAGTTTATCAGCAATCCATTCATGCGGCATCTGCCTGAAGCCCCAAACGTTACGCTTTCTTCTCTGGTAACAACTGCTCCTCCAGCCAGATTTTCAGCCTGACTGGAGCAGACTTGAGACTGTTAGAACCCCGGGTGATGGTAGCAATACCGGCACCCAGCTCATTTTTCAACTCACGCTGACTCATTTCGCCCCGCATCAACTCTTGAATAATGCGCACGCGGGTTCCGAGAGAAGCCCGCTCATCCGGGGTTAACAACAATTGCAGTAGCGGCTGTTCCAATCCTTCCGTCATTGCCTGCTGGAACAGACTGACAAAAGCGTGCCAGTTTTCATCGTCTGACTCGGAAAAACTCGGATCGTGAAGTGAAGGTAATGTCATAACGGCCACCATACTATTTAACTAGTACAACAGCATAACATACTATTCACTTCGAAAAAAAGCGCAGGGAAAAGGATAAACACCCGCCCCAACGAGGCGGGCATTGAGATAATCACGGTTTGACGACAGTTACGCGTTAAACCCGCATGCAGTTTGGTGATAATGGGTCGCAGGTTGATTTATCAGTAACGTCGCTGCCACTCATTATCCATCAACAAAGCCGTCTGACGTTGTTGCATCAAACTACGATAAAAAACGTCATACGCCAGCACGTTTTTAACGTACCCCCGGGTTTCGGAAAACGGGATGCTTTCCACGAACGCGATCGCATCAATCCGGCCATTAGTGTCTTTTAACCAGTTATTGACCCGCGACGGCCCCGCATTATAAGCCGCTGATGCCAGAATACGGTTCTGACCAAACGACTGATAGACATAGTCCAGATAGCTGGTACCAAGCTGAATATTCATCTGCGGATCGAGCAACTGACTGCTATTGCTATAACTGGCGATGTTAAACATCTCAGCGGTGTGCTGCGCGGTGGCTGGCATCAGTTGCATCAACCCTGCCGCGCCTACAGCAGAACGAGCCTGTGGATTCCAGGCGCTTTCCTGACGAGCAATCGCCATGGCATAACTCTGGCTAATTCCTTTACCTTGTATTGCCTGACGGAAATCGTCACTCCATGCTAGCGGGAAACGCTCTTCCAGATTATCCCAAAGTTTCGCCACTATTGTGGCCTGTACACTCAAATCATACCAATGTTGTTCTAATGCAAAGCGTGCCAGCGCCTCTTGTTGAGGCCTCTCCCGGCTGGCGACCAGCCCGGCCCACTCAGAACGGGCCAGGCTTTCCAGTCCCCAAAACATCAGCTCGCGAACTCTTGCCACCTCTGGTGACTGCCCAATCGAGCGCTCCGGTTTGGCGGCAATTATGATCGTCAGCGGATAATTAACATTCAGTTTCTGTGCCGCAGCCATCGGGTAAAAACCGCGAATCTTCATCAGCTCGCGCAGTTGATTCTCGCCCTCTTGCTTTTGTCCTTGCTCAAGCAACAGTACGGCTCGCCAGTAACGCCATTCGTCTTTTTGCTGCACATCGGCTGGCAAGCGCGCCATCCACTGCGCCAGTCCGACACGATCGCCCTGCCCCAACGCCATACGGACACGTCGCTCCAGCAAGGGAGCAGAGGCACTACGCAAAATCACCGCATCACGCCAGCGCGCCTGTTCGTCAGTAGCATCGCTGCTCATCAGACGCCAGGCTATGTCATCTTCCATGCTCTGGCGGTCCTGCGGACGCATTTTTTGCAGTCGTACTAATTGTGGCAATAGGGCCAGAGCCTCATTGGGATCCTGACGGGCAATACGGCTAAACGCCGACACCACTACCCGACGGGTAAAATCCGTCGGGCCGACAGAGCGGGCGAATCGTTCAATTGATTTGGTATTGCTTTGTAACTTCAGCAACGCATCGGTGATGGTTTTGTAATCTGCCGGTAGTTGCCGGGCAAGATGGTTGACCAACCCCGCACTGCCCGCATCCATCGCCAGCCGCATCCGCTCAAGTACCATCAGTGAGGTTAGGCCGCCTTGTTGCTGCCAGGCTGAAAACAGCTTGTCACAGGTTGGCGGCAGAGAACGGCCGGTCAGCCAGATCTCTTGTGTCTGCTCCCACACGCCTTGCGGCTGCCCCGTCATGACTTTGGCATACAGATAATTGCAAAGTGAGGCGACAGGCTTAGGCTGCTGGGGGCTGAACGCCAACAGGCCGCTCCAGTCCTGACGACGGGCCAGTTCATTGATAAAACTGTTATTCAACGTCCGTACTGCGGGCAGTGTTGGGTGTGACGTCATAAACTGCCTGACCTGCACAGTACTAACCGTCGAGAGATCCTGCGTCAAAGAGCGGTATTCCAAATAGGGATAAAGCGGGTAATCACGCAGCGTTGGCATCAATTGGGAAACGATGTCCATCTGATTATTGTCCCAAGCGGACTTTACTTGCTGATAGCGCTGCCGCTGCTCATCGAGCGAGTCTGCCAGCACCTGGTACGAAACCCCAACGAGACACAGCACGGCGGCTACAGATCGCCAATACCCTATTTTGAACATACTGCCCTGACCTCACTCGTTATCGATTCTGCCATTGCGCCAGATGCCGCCCTCAATGCCCTATCAACATACTATCGATGTGTTAGGCGTTATCAATTCCAGCGCTCAGCTATACCGTTCCAGACCCACAGCGACCGCATTAACACCGGCAACATCTGACTTTTTCAAATCAAATCAGTGTGGCATATCCAGCCCGGCAACGATACGCCGAAAGCGCGCTAAAACAGAACGAAATTCACGGCGTTTTCCCCTTTTATCAACAGCGCTCGCAGTTTCAGCGGATATCCGCGTCGATTATGCCATCCCAGATGGAAGCCGCCTCGCAGAGTCGGCAACACGGTGACAGGATGGCTGGGATCATGAGGCGAAAACAGCTAAACTCCGTCAACAGTAAATTCCTTTTGCCGGTGGAGCACTTGTGCACTTCCGGTATCATGCCCCTACAGGCGCCATGCTTTTAATGGCATAACGCTAAACTGGACAGAAAGAGGCTCAGAGCAACGTGGCTCAATACGTTTACACCATGCACCGCGTCGGTAAGGTTGTTCCGCCGAAGCGCCATATCCTGAAAAATATCTCCCTTAGTTTCTTCCCCGGTGCCAAAATCGGCGTTCTGGGTCTAAACGGTGCGGGTAAATCCACTCTGCTGCGTATCATGGCGGGGATTGATAAAGACATCGAAGGCGAAGCACGCCCGCAGCCGGGGATAAAAATCGGCTACCTGCCTCAGGAACCCCAGTTAAATCTGGAATATACCGTCCGCGAAGCAGTTGAAGAGGCGGTCAGCGACGTGAAACGCGCGCTGACTCGTCTGGACGAGGTTTACGCTGCTTATGCCGACCCAGAAGCTGACTTCGATAAACTGGCGAAAGAACAAGGTGAACTGGAAGCGATTATTCAGGCGCACGATGGCCATAATCTTGATAATCAGCTAGAGCGAGCCGCTGATGCGCTGCGTCTGCCACCGTGGGAAGCGAAAATCGCCAACCTCTCTGGGGGCGAACGCCGCCGTGTCGCCATCTGCCGCCTGTTGCTGGAAAAACCGGACATGCTGCTGCTCGACGAACCCACCAACCACCTGGATGCGGAATCGGTCGCCTGGCTGGAGCGTTTCCTGCACGACTACGAAGGTACCGTTGTCGCCATCACCCATGACCGTTACTTCCTCGACAACGTTGCCGGCTGGATTCTGGAGCTGGACCGCGGCGAAGGGATTCCATGGGAAGGCAACTACTCGTCCTGGCTGGAACAGAAAGACCAGCGTCTGGCACAGGAAGCCTCCACCGAAGCCGCTCGTCGCAAATCCATTGAGAAAGAGCTGGAGTGGGTGCGTCAGAATCCGAAAGGTCGTCAGGCCAAAGGCAAAGCGCGTCTGGCTCGCTTCGACGAACTCAACAGCGTCGAATACCAGAAACGCAACGAAACCAGCGAACTGTTCATTCCACCAGGCCCTCGCCTTGGCGACAAAGTGCTGGAAGTGCAGAACCTCACCAAATCTTACGGTGACCGAGTGCTGATTGATAACCTGTCGTTCGCCATTCCGAAAGGCTCCATCGTCGGTATTATCGGCCCCAACGGCGCCGGTAAATCGACCCTGTTCCGTATGTTGTCCGCTCAGGAGCAGCCGGATTCCGGCTCGATTTCACTGGGTGATACCGTTCAACTGGCGTCAGTCGATCAGTTCCGTGACAAAATGGACGGCAGTAAGACCGTATGGGAAGAAGTTTCCGGCGGTCAGGATATTATGCGCATCGGTAATTTCGAGATCCCAAGCCGTGCCTACGTCGGCCGCTTCAACTTTAAAGGCGTCGATCAGGGTAAACGGATCGGAGAGCTCTCCGGTGGTGAACGCGGCCGTGTACATCTGGCCAAGTTGCTGCAGGTTGGCGGCAACATGCTGCTGCTTGACGAACCAACCAACGATCTGGACATCGAAACGCTGCGAGCGCTGGAAAACGCCCTGTTAGAATTCCCTGGCTGCGCTATGGTTATTTCCCATGACCGCTGGTTCCTGGACCGTATCGCCACCCACATCATCGACTATCAGGATGAAGGTAAGGTGGAATTCTTTGAAGGTAACTTCACGGAATACGAAGAGTACAAAAAACGCACGCTGGGTGCAGAGGCGCTGGAACCACATCGCATCAAGTATAAGAAAATGGCGTAACACCACGCCCTTTCTATTCTGCTCTATGCTGTCACAACCGGTTCCTGTGACGACAAAGCCCGCCGATTGGCGGGCTTTTCATTTGAATGCATTGACTTAATTAACATCAGGTGTGGCGAATTAAGCCACACCTGACAAGCCTCAGAACGTTTCCCAATTCTGATTGCTACGGCTACCTTTACCCGCCCCCAGAGCGGCCACGGCAGGAATAGCCTGCAACGTCGGCCGGGATGGTAACGATGCACGAACTGAGTCACTGTCCCGACGATGACTCAACTTGAAGACTGCGACCGCCTGGGTCAACCGTTCAGCCTGCGATTCCAGTGAGGATGCGGCAGCGGAAGCCTCTTGCACCAACGAGGCGTTTTGCTGTGTTGTGCCTTCCATTTCCAACACAGCCTGATTCACCTGCCCAATGCCACGACTTTGCTCATCAGATGCAGAAGCAATTTCACCCATGATATCCGTCACGCTGACAACCGCTTTTACGATCTCGTCCATCGTATCACCCGCTTTTGCCACCAGAACGGACCCCGCATCCACCAACTTGCCAGATTCACCAATCAGTGATTCGATCTCTTTCGCTGCCTGCGCGCTGCGTTGAGCCAGACTACGAACCTCTCCGGCAACCACGGCGAAACCCCGTCCCTGCTCACCGGCACGGGCTGCTTCTACCGCCGCATTCAGCGCCAGAATATTGGTCTGGAAAGCGATGCTATTAATAACACTGGTGATCTCCGATATTTTTCTCGAACTGGAGGAAATATCGCCCATGGTTCTCACCACATCCTGAACAATAGAGCCACCTTGCTCCGCCTTGCTGGAAGCATTACGTGCCAGTTGGCTGGCATGGTTGGCGTTATCGGAGTTCTGCTTCACGGTGGAAGTCAGCTCTTCCATGCTGGCTGCCGTCTGCTCCAGCGCCGCCGCCTGTTGCTCCGTACGGGAAGAAAGGTCGACGTTGCCCGCGCTAATTTCCGACGCGCCCTGATAGATAGAATCGGCACCTTCGCGAACGACCGTCACGGTATTGGTCAACGACTCCTGCATGTGCTGCAGGTTTTGCCCCAGAATACCGATTTCGTTGCGTCCCAGATTTTCAGCCGGTTGGGTCAGATCACCCTGAGCAATTTTCTGGATACGGGCAATCAGCACATTAACCGGTACCAAAATCGCCCGACGGATGACCAGATACGTCAGTGCGGCCAGCAGAATCGCTAAAATAAACGACGCCCCCATCAGGATATTCCCCAGACGGGCGTTAGCAGACGCCTGCGCATTAATACTGTTTGCGTGATCTGTCAGGTACTTCACTTCTTTTCGCACCTGAAGGGCATAATTCGTATCCAACTGGCGAGCCAGCGTCGTTTCCAGTTCAATGGTGTTTTCGAATTCACCGTTACGCACAAACTCCACCATCGGCAGCATTATCTTGTCACGATAGGCGGTATAGTTGGCGCTCAACTCAGAATCCAGGGATGTCTCTTGTGCGGATTTGTCAGTTCGCGCCATATACTCATCAAAGCGCTTCTGTGAGCTTTTGATGCGATCCAGACCTTCGGTAAAGGCCTGTTTGTAAGCCTCAGTATCACCGATACGCGACGATGCCACGGCCTGAACCAGCAACTGACGGGAAACACGCAGTTGGTCCATGCTGCTGCTGACCCCAGCCCGGATATCGGAAACCAGATTAGCCCGCTCCAGAGAGGCATTACTCTGTTTGAGAAAATAACTGGCAGTACCAATTGAGAGAGCAAACAGAACCAGAATAATGGTTAACAGGGTAATAAACAGCGTCACAAGACGAATGTTATTTATCGAAGAAATATTTCCTTTTTGTTCTGCCATTCCGATTTCTCACTTTCACTACAAGATGCTGAACACTTCCACTGTCTCAACAGCAGAAGCACGTATAGCTTTGCGCCATTTAGTACTCCTTGGCATACACCGGCTGCTGCCACATCAGCGTCCGGTAAGGCAACAAACGTCACTCCCAAGCGCAAAACAAAACGACATTTTATTTTAATTGTATTGTTGTTTCTTTAAAAAAGAAAAACCGTGACGACTGTAGCATGCTCTGTTGATAAGTGGTAAATAGAAACACTCAGGTTCCTTTTCTATGATGAAGTCATCATATATCAGGCGGGGATATCAACCGAAAATTAGCCTTTGCAGGGGAAAATACAAAAGATGGCAAACGAGGATTTGCAGCCCGTACGCTGATAACCTGACGATAATTGACAGGCAGAAGCAAGCCTTTGCAGGGTACGTTGCCCTACTGTACTTCTACCGGACTTCTTGTACCTCGTGAGAAAACAGCATGGTTTACCGTGAAGAATAATCGCACAACGCGTCAAAGCTCAGTGCAAAATCAATAAAGCTATTCAGCGCGGGGGAGTTCAACTTGCGCCCAGGATAAATCAAATAGAGATCGTTGGTATCTGCCTGCCATTCCGACAAAAGACAAACCAACTCCCCGCTATCTATCTGTTCACGGCACAAAAATGCCGGTAACAACGTAATTCCACCATCCGCCAGTACACAAGCACGCGCATACAGCAGATTGTCGGTAATGTGTGATTGCGGCAACCGCCAGAGAAAATACTCCGCTTCACGGCGAAATCCCCATTCCGGCCAGGCGCGGTGCGCAATACACCGGTGCGCTTGCAGCTCACGCGGGTGTGTAATCGGCGGCAATGCCGCCAGATAGGCGTAGGAAGCCACCAGATAATGCGGCACCTGTCCCAGAGAACGCCCAATCAGGGAAGAATCCTGTGGTTTACCGGTACGCAACGCGGCATCAAACCCTTCCTCCACAAGATCAATGACCCGATCAGCCACTACGATCTCCAGTGACACCGCCGGAAAGCGAGACTGAAACTCGACGGTCAAACGCGCCAGCAACGTCGCCCCCAATCCGGCCGGGCTGGTTATTCGCAAACGCCCACTGGGTTTATCGCGTAAGTGTTGCATCGCCATCTCAGCGCGCTCGCTCGCCTGGCGCATCTCCTGACAATGCACCAGATAGCGTTCACCCGCAAAGGTGAGGTTCAGCTTGCGAGTCGTTCGATTGAACAACCGCAACCCCAGAGACTGCTCTAATTGACTGACGCGTAAACTGAGGCTCGATTTGGCCATACCAGCTTGTCTGGCCGCTTCGGTAAAACTGCCGCATTCAGCCACCAGGGCGAACAGCGCCATATCCTGCAATTGTCTGAACATGATTGTTCTTCTCCGTCGAACACGTCGTTAGTGATTGTCCATCTTATCAGTACTATCGACAGGTTCTACACTGTCGTTACACCCAACATGCAACGATGGAAACATTGATCATGACAGTAAAAGCAATCGCCGTTGACCCCAGTTCTCCTGACAATTTCGTAGAAATCACGACCGAATTACCACAGCCCGGCGAGCATGACCTGCTGGTAGCCGTAAAAGCGGTGTCGGTTAATCCGGTAGATACCAAAGTACACGCAGGATTACGCCGAAATGGTCTGCAACACCCACGTATTCTTGGCTGGGATGCCAGTGGTGTCGTGATAAAAACCGGCTCAGGTGTCAGTAACGTCAACGTTGGAGATGAAGTCTGGTATGCCGGTGATATCACGCGCCCGGGCAGTAACAGCACCCATCAGTTAGTCGATGCCCGCATCGTCGCACACAAGCCCGCGTCACTGAACTGGGCTGAAGCCGCCGCCTTGCCGCTGACAGCGCTGACCGCCTGGGAAGGGCTATTTGAGCATCTGAACATTCAGAATGCGGCTAAAGGTAAAACGCTGTTGATTATCGGCGGCGCTGGCGGCGTCGGCTCACTGGCGATTTCACTGGCAGCCCAACGCAGCGAGGTGACCGTCATCGCGACGGCGTCTCGTCCCGACTCTGCACAATGGTGCCGCGACCGTGGCGCAGATATGGTGGTGGATTATCGCCATCTGGCTGATGATCTGAAAAAGCAGAATATTGAGCACGTGGATTACATTTTCTGCCTGAATGACACTGACGGCCACTGGGATGCCATTAGCCAGTTAATCGCCCCGCTGGGACATATCTGTACCATCGTGGAAAACACCCGTCCTTTAGATCAAAACGCACTGAAATTAAAAAGCGCTGCACTGCACTGGGAATTCATGTTTACCCGCAGCATGTTTACCACACCGGATATGGCCCGTCAGGGAGAAATTCTGCGTGAGGTGGCGCAACAGGTGGATAACGGTCTCTTGCAAGGCACGCTGAGCCAGACCCTGAACGGATTAACGCCTGAAACGCTAAAACAGGCCCACGAAGCCATACTGAATGGTCATATGCGCGGTAAGCTCGTCATTACACTGTGAGTGAACATCACCAGTGAAAGCGCCGGCATAAAAAAGCCAGCCCAACGGGCTGGCTTTGACGTTTTTCGTCGAACCGATCGGCGACCACCGACCGGCTATTCGCCGCTTAGTACAGCAGGCGGGCACGAATGGTGCCGGGGATAGATTTCATCAGTTGCAGCGCGGTGTCTGCCCCGTCCGTTTCCACATCGATAACCACATAACCGATTGTCGGGCTGGTCTGCAGATACTGTGCTGCAATGTTGATACCCTGCTCAGCAAAGATGTTGTTAATCTGCGTCATGATACCCGGGCGGTTTTCATGAATGTGCAGCAGACGGCTGGCGCGATCACTGTGCGTCGGCAACGACACTTCCGGGAAGTTGACAGCAGACAAGGTAGAACCGTTATCAGAGTATTTCACCAGTTTCCCGGCAACCTCGATACCAATGTTCTCCTGCGCTTCTTCCGTTGAGCCCCCGATATGCGGCGTCAGAATCACGTTATCAAATTCGCACAGCGGCGACAGGAACGGGTCGCTGTTGGTTGCCGGTTCCTGCGGGAATACGTCGATAGCGGCACCAGAGAGGTGCTTGTTGGCAAGAGCGTCACTCAATGCCGGAATATCGACCACGGTACCGCGTGATGCGTTGATCAAAATCGAACCCGGCTTCATCAACGCCAGTTCGTTGGCGCCAATCATATTCTGGGTACTGTCGGTTTCCGGCACATGCAGACTGACCACATCGCTCATATTCAGCAGTTCGGACAAATGACGAACCTGCTGGGCATTCCCCAACGGCAATTTGCTTTCGATATCGTAGAAATAGACATGCATCCCCAGGCTTTCAGCCAGGATCCCAAGCTGGGTACCGATGTGACCATAACCAATGATACCAAGCTTCTTACCGCGAGCCTCAAAGCAGCCAACCGCCTGTTTGTGCCAGATACCACGATGTGCTTTAGCGTTAGCAGTCGGAATGCCACGCAGCAGCAGCAGCAGTTCACCGATAACCATTTCGGCTACGGAGCGGGTATTGGAAAAAGGTGCATTGAAGACCGGGATGCCACGTTTGGTCGCAGCCGACAGTTCAACCTGATTTGTGCCGATACAAAAGCAACCCACTGCCACCAGTTTCTCAGCAGCTGCGAAAACGTCTTCCGTCAGATGCGTACGCGATCGAATCCCCACAAAGTGCGCGTCACGAATCGACGCTTTCAGCGCTTCCGGGTCAAGCGCCCCTTTATGGTATTCAATATTGGTGTAACCTGCAGCACGCAGATTCTCCAGCGCATTCGGGTGTACCCCCTCCAGCAGCAGGAACTTAATCTTGTCTTTTTCCAGTGATACCTTTGCCATTTCCCGACCTTATTTTCAGACTTCAGATATGACGGTTTGCAAACCGGTCTGTGCAAACATAACAAAAAATACGCAGGCGGCAATACAAACGATTGCCTTCGCGTTTTTTCTTACTCCCACCCGTCGGTGATTTCATGGCAAAAAATACTGCCAACCCTCAGCAAGACCAGACAGGGATGATGCGAAATAAGAAAAACTGATATTAAGTACCAAAAATGAGCCGTTAGAGAAAGTCGGATTTTTTAGATAAAAAAATCCGGCCACCGTTAGCGTGGCCGGACCTCTGCGAGAGATAACAACATGGCACGATTTCAATGGCATTATTTCAATGACACTGTTGTTTCCAACATGGGTTATTTCAGGAATAATTTATTTCAGGCGAACGGTTTTCACCCCGTCGGCGGTCCCCACCAGCGCGACATCCGCACCGCGGTTCGCAAACAACCCCACCGTTACCACGCCAGCCAGATTATTGATGCAGTTTTCCATCGCCACCGCATCCGACAGATCCATATTGTGCACATCCAGAATAATGTTGCCGTTGTCTGTGATAACCCCATCACGATACACCGGCTGACCACCCAGTTTGACCAGCTCACGGGCCACATAAGCGCGCGCCATCGGGATAACTTCCACCGGCAACGGGAAACGCCCCAGCACATCAACCTGTTTGGACGCATCGACGATACACACAAACTGACGCGCGATCGCCGCCACGATTTTTTCGCGGGTCAATGCGGCACCGCCACCTTTGATCATCTGCATGTGTGGGTTGATTTCATCAGCGCCGTCGACGTAGACATCAAGCACATCCACGTCATTACAGTCAAAAACCGGAATCCCCAGACTTTTGAGCTTGGCGGTAGAAGCGTCAGAGCTTGAAACCGCGCCTTCAATTTGATGCTTGATAGACCCCAGTGCGTCAATAAAGTGCGCGGCGGTAGAGCCGGTTCCCACGCCAACGATAGTACCGGGGCGAACATAATCGAGTGCGGCCCAACCAACGGCTTTTTTCAGTTCATCCTGCGTCATGATGTGCTTATGCCTGTAGCTACGAAAACGTGTGCGTATTATAGGGCATGCCATAGTCAAAAGGAGAGCCTTGCCTGTCGGGTACGGTAATATTTCGGTCTCACGGCGGCAGGCTGGGCGATTTTTTTCGGCGATACCTCACAAAAATGTGGCATATTGCCAAATATAGTTTTTACGCAAAGGAATCTTCACCTTCATGAAACGCCCGGACTATCGCACGCTTCAGGCGCTGGACGCCGTGATCCGTGAGCGTGGCTTTGAGCGCGCCGCACAAAAACTCTGTATTACGCAGTCCGCCGTCTCACAACGCATCAAACAGCTGGAGAATCTGTTTGGCCAGCCGCTACTGGTAAGAACAATTCCACCGCGCCCGACCGAGCAAGGGCAGAAGTTGCTGGCCTTATTGCATCAGGTGGAATTACTGGAAGAAGAGTGGCTGGGCAACGAAAACAGCAATGAAACCCCGCTTTTGCTGTCTCTGGCGGTCAACGCCGACAGTCTGGCGACCTGGCTTTTACCCGCCCTGCAACCTGTGCTGGTGGACTCCCCCATCAGGTTAAATTTGCAGGTGGAAGATGAAACCCGAACCCAGGAGCGCCTACGCCGGGGTGAAGTAGTGGGGGCCGTGAGTATTCAGCCGCAGCCGCTGCCAAGCTGTCTGGTGGATAAGCTGGGCGCGCTGGACTATCTGTTCGTCGCCTCGCCAGGCTTCGCCAATCGCTACTTCCCTAACGGGGTAACGCGTTCTGCGCTGCTGCGTGCGCCAGTGGTGGCGTTCGACCATCTGGACGATATGCATCAGGCATTTTTGCAGCAAAACTTCGACCTGCCGCCGGGTAGCGTACCCTGCCACATCGTTAACTCATCTGAAGCCTTCGTACAGCTCGCTCGTCAGGGCACGACCTGCTGTATGATCCCCCATTTGCAGATCGAACGTGAACTGGCGAACGGCGAACTTATCGACCTGACACCGGGGCTATGCCAGCGCCGTATGCTGTACTGGCATCGTTTCGCGCCGGAAAGCAGAATGATGCGACATGTGACCGACGCCCTGCTCACGCACGGACGCCAGGTTCTGCGTCAATCCTGAATTCATCAGGCAGACTCACTTACGCGGCGCCCTCAAGGCGCTCGCTGTAATTCAAACACCACATCCACCTGATCATCAAAGTGGATAGTCTGTTGTTCATACGTTTGCGACACCTCGCTCTGCGCCGCCATATTGGTGGTTTTGAACATACGCGCGGCCGGTATCGGCTGGTAGTTGGCAACGTGATAGCGAATGCTGTAAACCGGCCCCAACGTGGCGTTAAACCCAGAGGCTAACGACTGCGCCTGTAATGTCGCCTGCTCTATCGCTTTTTTACGCGCCTGTTCGCGGTAGGTATCCGGGTTAGACACCCCCAACTCCACCGCCCGGATCTCGTTAAGACCCGATTTGAGTGCACCATCCAGCAGTTCATTGAGCTTATCCAACTGACGCAACGTCACTTCCACCTGCCGCACCGCACGGTATCCTTTCAAGACCGAGCCGCCATTCTTCAGGTAATCGTACTCCGGTTGAGTGCGCAAATTGGCCGCGTTGATATCTTTCTTATCGATACCGTTTTTATCCAGAAAAGCAAAGTATTGCGCGACACGATCATCCACCTGCTTTTTGGCGTCGGACACGTCTTTGGAGGACACGCTAACTTCTATCGCCAGCCGGGCGATATCCGGCGTTGCATCCACACTCGCCGTGCCGGAAGTCACAATGTGTGGCCCACTGGGCAACTCATTACCGGCCTGTGCCGTCAGTGACGACAAACCGAGCAGCATAGTCAAAACCAGAACGTTCAGCTTCACAGTATCTCCTTTGCGCGTGAATGAATGACGAAGCCTACCTGGGGCAGGCTTTATTCACTATAGGCGAATGTCTGAATAGGTGAATGTCTGGATAGATGAATACTCGAATACCGGCTACGCATCGCGAAACACAATGCCAAACGCCCGCTTACGCCGCAGGCGGTGTAAATCCTAACTCAAGGGAAATAGTGCGGGCGGTTTCCCGTAAGGGGTCAACCAGCGTATCAATCCCTATTTGTTGCAGACGCGCCATCGACAGCGAAATGGAAACGGCATAGGCCACCCGGTGCTGAATATCAAACACCGGCGCAGAAATACAGGAAACCCCCAATTCATTCTCTTCCCGGTCCATCGCCAACCCCTGGCGGCGAATTTCCGCCAGTTCCTGTTGCATGGCGGGAAGCTCAACGATGGTGTTGTCAGTCAAAGGACAAATAGTGTTTTGATGGGTCCGCCAGTATTCTGCGGGGTAGTCCTCTGCGCCGTAGGCCATGAAAATCTTACCCATCGCCGAACTGTGCAAAGGCATATGCTGGCCGATGTAAGCGCGGGTACGCATCATGCCGGTAGTCGGTTCCAGCTTATAAATCAGAATCGCGTGGTCATCTTCACGCGTTGAGAAGTTAACAGTCTCACCTACCGTCAGGTTCAACGCCTCCAGGTGCGGTGCCGCTACGTGCAACACATTCAACGACGAGAGCGCCTTCTGGCCGATAGCGATAAACTTGGTGGTCAGTCGATAACTGCCTGGCTGACGTGCAGGCACCACGTAACCACACCCGGCCAGCCCTTGCAACAAGCGATGGACGGTGCTTTTATTCATGCCGGACAACTCGGCAATCCGCGCCAACGGGCACCCGTTGGGATAGTCGCTGAGTATTTCGATCAACTGTAAACCGCGAAACAGGCTTTGACTTCCCAGCGGCTTTTCCGCCTTCCCCTCGTCATCAATGCTATGTTCATTTATCACGTCTGATCTTCCTCTCATTACGCCTGTCAGGACATCAACCTCTGCCAGGACAAAGACCATCATGAAACAGCATGTTATGCGATGCAATAGAGGAAATCGCCTGCGCGCCGCTACGGATAACAGCCGCAGGCATGAATCCACATAAAAAACTACAGTGTCGGCGCGCCCTGCGACCCCGTCTGCGCTGAAGGCGTATGGTGCAAATGCACATCCATCTGTGGATACGGAATACCGATACGATGCTCATCCAACGCCCGTTTGAAATTCTCCAGCAGGTCCCAATACACGGCTGCTGCGTCGCCATTACTGGTCCACACCCGTACCACAAAGTTAAGCGAAGACGGCCCCATCTCATTGAGCCGAATAGTAACGCCGTTATCATGCAGGATACGGTTATCCGCCGCGACGATAGCGCCCAGCACATTTTTCACCACATCGATATCCGCGTCATAGGCCACGCCGACAATAATTTCAGTACGACGATTCGGCTCACGGGAACTGTTGATAATATTCCCTGCGATAATTTTGCCATTTGGCACCACGATGACTTTGCCGTCGGCCGTCAGCAGCGTGGTGGAAAAAATTTGCACCTGAGTGACCGTGCCCGCAATGCCGCCCAAATCTACCGACTCCCCGGTGCGAAACGGCCGGAACATCACCAACAGTACCCCAGCAGCAAAGTTCGACAGTGAACCTTGTAAAGCCAGACCAACCGCCAGACCGGCGGCACCCAACACCGCAATGACCGATGTGGTTTGCACACCTACCCGACTTAGCGCCGCTATCAGTGTGAAAGCGATAATGCCGTAGCGCACCAGTGCAGACAAAAAGTCTGCCACCGTGACGTCAATACCACGAGTGACCATCAGTCGGTTTAGCGTGTTCGCCATCATACGGGCAACCAGCATCCCAACACACAAAATCATCAGGGAGGCGACGACATTCACTGCATACTGCAACAGGATATGTTGATTATTCACCAGCCAGCTCTGCAGGCGTCCCATGCTTTCAGCTACGTTGAGTTCTTCCATTTGTTCGCTCCTGTTAGCGTCATTTGCATTATCGGTATGCAGATAAAATTAAGGCTCCCGTAGGAGCCTTAGTCAAACTATCTGTGTAAAAATCATAACCGGCCGTTTAAGAATGACAACCGGCTCGATAATTTACAGTACGTCAACCGCGTTCAGTTCTTTAAACGCTTGTTCCAGACGCGCCACCATGGTCACCTGACCGGCACGCAGCCAAGCACGCGGGTCATAGTATTTCTTGTTCGGCTTGTCGTCGCCTTCCGGGTTACCCAGTTGGCCCTGCAGATAGCCTTCGTTTTTCTTGTAGTAATTCAGGATGCCTTCCCAGGTCGCCCACTGGGTGTCGGTATCGATATTCATCTTCACCACACCGTAGCTGACTGCTTCGGCGATTTCTGCGGCGGAAGAACCAGAACCGCCGTGGAACACGAAGTCCAGGCTGTTATGCGGCAGGTTGAATTTCTTGGAGACATATTCCTGAGAGTTACGCAGGATTTTCGGCGTCAGTTGCACGTTACCCGGCTTATACACGCCGTGTACGTTACCGAAAGAGGCCGCGATGGTGAAACGAGGGCTGATAGCGTTCAATTTTTCGTAAGCATATGCCACATCTTCCGGCTGGGTATACAGCGCAGAGTTGTCCAGATGGCTATTGTCCACGCCGTCTTCTTCACCACCGGTGCAGCCCAGTTCGATTTCAAGCGTCATGTCCAGTTTGGCCATACGTGCCAGATACTTGCTGCAAATCTCGATGTTTTCTTCCAGTGATTCTTCAGACAGGTCGATCATGTGGGAAGAGAACAGCGGTTTACCGGTCGCGGCGTAGTGCTTCTCACCAGCATCCAGCAGACCGTCAAGCCATGGCAGCAGTTTCTTCGCGCAATGGTCGGTGTGCAAAATCACCGGAATACCATAGTGCTCAGCCATCTGGTGTACATGATGAGCGCCAGAAATCGCACCCAGAATTGCCGCCTGCTGACCTTCAGCTTTCAGCCCTTTACCAGCAGTAAATGCAGCACCGCCGTTGGAGAACTGAACGATCACCGGCGCGCGTACTTTGGCTGCGGCTTCAAGCACGGCGTTAATAGAGTCGGTACCGACACAGTTAACCGCCGGTAGTGCAAAGTGATTTTCTTTGGCAATAGCGAATACTTTCTGAACGTCATCACCAGTGATGACACCAGGTTTTACGAAATCAAAAATTTTAGACATGTCACGTGTCCTGTTTCGTTGGCCGTGGAGGGTTAGAGATTTGTCTGTTACTGCATATCGTCGGTAATACGGCGACTACCGACGTGACCACCATTCATTACTGCTGATATTGCTGCGGGTTAGCCCGGCCGTGACCAGGCTAACCGGGGCGCGGGATCGTCCCGCCGCCACTGACTGATGAAAAACGCTTACTGACGTGCGCGTTCTTCCAGCATCACCACTGCCGGCAGTTTTTTGCCTTCTACGAACTCCAGGAAGGCACCGCCACCGGTAGAAATATAGGAGATCTTGTCGGCAATGCCGAACAGATCGATTGCTGCCAACGTATCACCGCCGCCTGCGATAGAGAATGCATCACTGTTGGCAATCGCATTCGCCACAATCTCCGTCCCTTTACGGAAGTTCGGGAATTCGAATACACCAACCGGGCCATTCCACAGAATCGTCTTGGCATTTTTCAGGATGTCAGCCAGACGTTCGGCAGAAACGTCGCCCAGGTCCAGAATCTGTTCATCATCTTTAATGGCGGCCACGGATTTCAATGTCGCGCTGGCAGTTTCGGAGAATTCTGTTGCAACACGGACATCGCTCGGTACCGGAATATCGCAGGTTTCCAGCAGTTTTTTCGCTTCCGGAATCAGTTCCGCTTCGTACAGCGATTTACCGACGTTATGGCCTTGAGCGGCAACGAAGGTATTGGCGATACCGCCACCAACGATCAGCTGGTCAGCAATTTTAGACAGTGAATCCAGCACCGTCAGTTTGGTAGACACTTTGGAACCACCGACGATAGCCACCATCGGGCGAGCCGGGTTACCCAGTGCTTTACCCAACGCTTCCAGTTCATTGGACAGCAGCGGGCCAGCACAGGCGATCGGTGAGAATTTGCCAACACCGTGAGTTGACGCCTGCGCGCGGTGTGCGGTACCGAACGCATCCATCACAAACACGTCGCACAGCGCGGCGTATTTTTTGGACAGCACTTCGTCGTCTTTCTTCTCGCCCTTGTTGAAACGGACGTTTTCCAGCACGACCAACTCACCTTCGGCCACATCAACGCCGTCCAGGTAATCTTTCGCCAGACGTACCGGTGCAGACAGATGATCTTTCAGGTAGTTCACTACCGGCAGCAGGGAGAATTCTTCGTTGTACTCGCCTTCGGTCGGGCGGCCCAGATGGGATGTCACCATCACACGGGCACCCTGCTTCAGGGCGATTTCAATGGTCGGCAGGGATGCGCGGATGCGGGCGTCAGACGTCACTTTGCCATCTTTAACCGGCACGTTCAGATCCGCACGGATCAGCACGCGTTTGCCAGCCAAATCCAGGTCGGTCATCTTAATTACAGCCATGGTGAATCCTCTTGTTGATTCTCTTTAAAGTTGCTTGAGTGAGGTGTCGGTTCCCCGGCACCGCCTATCAGAAACCGCAGGCCGCCATCGCCCATGTTGTATCCAACATCCGATTGGCAAAGCCCCATTCGTTATCGCACCAGACCAGTGTTTTGATCAGATGTCCTCCGCTGACCCGGGTTTGCGTCCCATCCACTATCGCGCTATGCGGGTCGTGGTTGAAATCCACTGAGACCAACGGCAAATCGGTATAATCAACTATACCACGAAATGTATTCTGCGCTGACTGGCGAAACAGCGTATTGATTTCACTTACGTTTACCGCGTTTTTCACGCTGACGCTAAGATCAATCGCCGTGACATTGATAGTCGGCACCCGCACCGAAATCGCCTCAAAGCGGTCTTCGAATTTCGGAAAGAAACGGGTAATCCCCACCGCCAGTTTGGTGTCCACCGGGATGATCGACTGACTGGCAGCACGGGTACGCCGCAGGTCATGGTGATACGCATCGATCACCGGCTGGTCGTTCATCGACGCATGGATCGTCGTCACGGTACCGCTCTCGATGCTATACGCATCGTCCAGCAGTTTAATAATCGGAATAATACAGTTGGTGGTGCAGGAGGCGTTGGATACCAGACGGTGAGCCAAATGCAGATCCTGATGATTAACGCCATACACAATGGTGGCATCAAGATCCGGCGCTCCGGGGTGGGAAAACAGCACTTTTTTCGCGCCTGCCGCCAGATGGGCTTCACCATCGGCGCGGCTGCCGTACACACCGCTGCAATCCAGCACGATATCAACACCCAGCTCGCCCCACGGCAGAGAACGGAGATCTGGCTCATGCAACAGGCGAATGGTGTCATCCCCTACCGATAAACGATCGCACTCCTGACGGACATCCCACGAAAAACGGCCATGGCTGCTATCGTACTTGAGCAGATGGGCAATCCCTTCGGCATTAGCCAGCTCATTAATCGCCACCACCGTGATTTCGGCTCGCCGACCGGATTCATACAACGCACGCAGAACACTGCGACCTATACGACCAAAGCCATTTATCGCAATACGGATTGTCATGAAATTCCCTGTGTAGTGATAAAAGCATTGCGCGTTATAGGATAATCAGTAAGCCACCAGGAATAAACCGCTTGTTGCACAGGACATGTCACCACGTAAAACCGCTGTATAACCTTGTAGTCAAACGCTGTCACACCAACAACTGAAACGCTTCAGCTAGCATAAACGAATTGCCTGGCAAAAGAAATATGGCGGCAGGGCGGATACCAGAAGAGTGATCCGCGTCAAATAATTACCGCACAGTTTGTTCAACCAGTGTGTTATCCCAAGACTAGCAGGATCAAAAAAGGCCGGGAGACAATCCCGGCCTTACAAGAACCGCTAACTACAGAACAGCGTTATTTCAGCAGCGCTTTCGCCTTCGCCACCACGTTATCGGTAGTGAAGCCAAAGACGTCGAACAGTTTTTCTGCCGGTGCGGATTCGCCAAAGCTTTCCATACCAACAATCGCGCCATTGAGGCCAACATACTTGTACCAATAGTCAGCAATACCGGCTTCGATCGCCACACGGGCGCTCACGGCAGACGGTAGTACCGCTTCACGATAAGCCGCATCCTGTTTGTCGAATGCATCGGTAGACGGCATGGACACCACGCGCGCCTTAACGCCTTCTTCGCTCAGTTTCTGCCAGGCAGCGACCGCCAGTTCGACTTCAGAACCGGTAGCAATAAGGATCAGCTGCGGCTGGCCGCCGCTGTCTTTCAGCACATAAGCCCCTTTAGCGACATCAGCCAACTGCTGAGCGGTACGTTCCTGCTGCGCCAGATTCTGACGAGACAGAATCAACGCCGTCGGGCCGTCTTTACGCTCGATGGCGTATTTCCAGGCTACCGCGGTTTCAACCTGATCCGCCGGGCGCCAGGTACTCATGTTTGGCGTCACGCGCAGGCTGGCCAACTGCTCTACTGGCTGATGGGTCGGGCCATCTTCGCCCAGACCGATGGAGTCATGGGTGTAGACATAGATGCTGCGCACTTTCATCAGCGCTGCCATACGCACCGCATTACGGGCGTATTCCACGAACATCAGGAACGTCGCGGTGTACGGCACGAAACCGCCATGCAGCGAAATACCGTTGGCAATGGCAGTCATGCCAAATTCACGCACTCCGTAGTGGATGTAGTTACCAGCCGGGTCTTCATTCAGCGCTTTCGAACCAGACCAAATCGTCAGGTTGCTCGGCGCCAGGTCAGCAGAACCGCCCAGGAATTCCGGCAGCAGCTTGCCATAGGCTTCCAGCGCATTCTGCGAGGCTTTACGGCTGGCGATCTTGGCCGGGTTAGCCTGCAGTTGTTCGACAACTTTCGTCGACTCGGCCTGCCAGTTAGCCGGCAATTCGCCGTTCACGCGACGAGTGAATTCAGCAGCCAGTTCCGGATAGGCGCTGGCATAGGCATTGAACGCCTGCTGCCAGGCAGCCTCTTTGCTCTCACCGGCTTTGCGAGCATCCCAGGCGGCATAGATATCAGCCGGGATTTCAAACGGACCGTATTTCCAGCCCAATTGCTCACGGGTCGCAGCCACTTCAGCATCACCCAACGGCGCACCGTGGGAATCATGGGTACCGGCTTTGTTCGGAGAACCGAAACCAATCACGGTTTTGCACAGCAGCAGCGACGGTTTGTCAGTGACGCTCTGCGCTTCTTTGATAGCACGCTGGATGGCATCAGCATCATGACCGTCAATGCCGCGAACCACATGCCAGCCATAGGATTCAAAACGGGCAGCGGTATCATCGGTGAACCAGCCTTCGATGTGGCCGTCGATGGAAATACCGTTGTCATCGTAAAACGCAACCAGTTTACCCAACTTCAGGGTACCCGCCAGTGAACAGACCTCATGAGAGATCCCTTCCATCATGCAACCATCACCCAGGAAGACATAGGTGTGGTGGTCAACGATGTCATGGCCCGGACGGTTGAACTGCGCGGCCAGTGTACGTTCGGCAATCGCCATACCGACCGCGTTAGCGATCCCCTGCCCTAACGGTCCAGTAGTGGTTTCCACGCCCGGTGTATAACCCACTTCCGGGTGACCCGGCGTTCTGGAATGCAACTGGCGGAAGTTTTTCAGTTCTTCAATCGGCAGATCATAACCCGTCAGATGCAACAGGCTGTAGATCAGCATGGAGGCATGACCGTTGGACAGCACGAAGCGATCGCGGTTAGCCCAGTGCGGGTTGGCTGGGTTATGGTTCAGATGGTCACGCCACAGGACTTCAGCGATATCAGCCATACCCATTGGTGCGCCAGGATGACCAGATTTGGCCTTCTGCACGCCATCCATACTCAACGCACGGATAGCATTGGCAAGTTCTTTACGAGAGGACATGCTTTACTCCAGATCGGATTGAACAGTTGCCTGTCGAACATAAAACATATAAATCAATGTGTTAGCTCAAAAAGGCAAAGAAAAGATATTCACAAATGTACATGAAAACCCAGCCGATTGCACATGGAACAGCAAGCGGAAAAAACGCACGAATCTGCTGACATGCAGACCGTATAGCAGGCTTTCCTTTTCATCGGGGCGGTTTTATCTGCCTTAGCTCACACGATGTAGCAGCTTTACCTGTTTACGCCCGCCTTTTTTCGCCACCATAACACCACGGCTACGTCGTCTGCACGACCTTCTTTGAAGAGACACCGATCAAAAAGGGCATCCTGTAAGATGCCCTTGCAACGTGACTCATTAGCGAAAAATATCAACGACGGTAGGTCAGCACCGATTAATGCGCGGCAGCCTCATGTCCATGCAAACGGTGACGGGTCACCATCCCTAACAGGAAGCACATGACGAAGACCACAAAATAGAGCCCGTTCGCGGTCACCAGCGCAGCATGTACGCCGAAGTGCTGCACGATCGGCCCAGTGACGATAAAGGTCAGCATGGTTCCCACCGTTCCGCAGGTCAGAATGAAGTTGACCAGCTTCGGCGACGGCACCTTGGTCTGCTGGGAGCCCAGAGTAATCAGCGTGGTATAGATAGCGCTGGAAATGAAGCCCAGGCCAAAAATGAAGTATTTCAGCAGATGAGGTTGATCGCTGCTGACAAACAGGTACATCGCCCCGGTCGCCAGCACAGCCAGCACAGTCACTACGCGCTGCAAGTCAAAAAACTTGAGCACAACGCTGAACACCCACATACCAATCATGTACGACGTCCAGAAGCTACTGACCAGTTCCCCGGCATCGCCAATGCTCATACCAAAGGATTTGGTCACGTATTCCGGCACCCACTGAATAAACGCCAGTTGCCCCAGGATATAGCACAGCGCCGCAATAGACAGGAATACCACGCCCATGCCCCATTTTTCCGTCTCGACAGGTGTGCTCTGAGCGTTGGCTTTTTCCGTGCCGATAGCGGGAAAATCAGACAGCAGTGTCAGTACCAGAATCGCCACGTACAACAGTCCGATGCAAGCGTAAATCCAGTACCAGCCGAAATGACGGGACAACAACGCCGCTGCCACAATCGGGAAAATCATACCGGCCATACTGAAAAAGGAATCGGTAAACAGCAAGCGGGCACCACGCTGACGCCCGGAGTAGAGCTGGGTAATCAGAAAGGTGCCGATCGACATGGTGATGCCGCTGACTACGCCCAGCGTAAACATACAGGCAGAAAACACCGCCAGCGATTTACCCACGAACAACCCGACGACCGACAGGACAATCAGTATAAAACCGAAGATCAGCTGTTTCTTCAGCGGGAAAATATCCATCAGCCAGACATTCAGGAAAATGGATAGCAAAATACCGGCATTCAGAAACGTAAAGGTATTACTCATATTGGCTATCGGGACATTGAAGTACTGGGCGATATCGCCCATGACCATGCCCGTGACGATAACCAGCGCACCGGTCAGCGCATAAGAAAAGCAGCTGGTAAAAAATAACCGCTGACGATTGAGATCAGACATATATCCTTCCTGTCATCAAATAGGAAAAGCGCAGGTGATACCCGATTCTGGTATCGACGTAGCGCCACAACGTTGTCATCAAAGTGTTGGTAGGCCGCACACACAAAACGGCATGCTAACCGGAAAGCGTCATTCCGCCTTACTACACGCCGTACTACACAAAACCAGACGTGCTATTTAATAAAAAACTGACGTACTGTGTAATAAACGCAGACATACCGTACCGCACTCAGTATGGCTGCCACGCCCGAAAAAGAAAAAGGTTGAGCGCCTTATCAGCACCCAACCTTTTCTGACGAGAGATTATTCGTCTTCCAAATAAGTATAACCGTATAAGCCGGTTTCGAATTCCTCAAGGAATTGCGCCTGCAATTCCGGTTCCAGATTGGCGCCCTTCACCTGATCACGGAAGCGGGACATCAACACTTTCGGGTCGAGCTGCACGTATTCCAGCATATCGGCCACGGTGTTGCCTTCATCTGACTCTTCCAGCTCAACCGTCCCATCCTGGAATACAAACACATCCACGGTCGAGGTGTCGCCAAACAGGTTGTGCATATTACCGAGGATTTCCTGATACGCCCCCACCATGAAAAATCCCAGCAGCGGCGGGTTTTCCGGGTCGTAAGGCGGCATCGGCATCGTCGTGGCAACGCCATCGCCATCCACATAGTGATCGATAGTGCCGTCAGAATCGCAGGTGATATCCAGCAGTACCGCACGACGCTGCGGCGGCTTGTCCAGCCCTTCGAGCGGTAACACCGGGAATAACTGATCGATCCCCCAGGCATCTGGCATCGACTGGAACAGCGAGAAGTTGACATACAGCTTATCCGCCATACGTTCCTGCAGTTCATCAATAATCGGCCGGTGCGCGCGGTTACTCGGGTCAAGCTGCTGCTGAAGGCGCTGGCAGATATTCAGATAGAGCTGTTCCGCCTGTGCACGCTGGGTCAAATCCAGCATACCGTGGGTGTACTGGGTGTGGACATCATTCAGGTCCATCTGGCTGTCGTGCAGCCATTCACGCAGCGAACGACGGTTGCCCGGCTCCTGAATTTCCTGCCAGGTGCTCCACAAACTTTCCAGCGCACGCGGCGCGTCTTCATCCGGTGCTGTCGGCTCGCTAAATTCGTTACGCTCTACCCCGATGATATTGGATACCAGCACGGTGTGATGTGCGGTCACCGCACGCCCGGACTCGGTTATCACCATCGGATGCGGCAAGCCATATTCATTACAGGCGTCGCCAATTCCCCAAATAACGTTGTTGGCGTATTCGTTCAGGCCGTAATTGACCGAACAGTCGGACTGCGAACGGGTGCCTTCGTAATCGACGCCCAATCCACCACCGACGTCAAAACACTGAATATTGACGCCCAGTTTATGCAGTTCAACGTAAAAACGCGCCGATTCACGCACGCCAGTGGCGATATCACGAATGTTCGCCAGTTGTGAACCCAGGTGGAAATGCAACAGTTGCAGGCTATCGAGGCGGTTGGCGTTGCGCAGCAGTTCCACCAGTTGCAGTACCTGTGTCGCGGCCAGGCCGAACTTGGACTTTTCACCACCGCTCGACTGCCATTTGCCGGAACCCTGCGATGCCAGACGCGCACGCACGCCCAAACGCGGTACCACGTTCAGACGCTCGGCCTCTTCCAGCACCAGCTTGATTTCCGACATCTTTTCAATGACCAGATAGACCTTGTGACCCAGCTTTTCGCCGATCAAGGCCAGTCGGATATATTCACGGTCTTTATAACCGTTACAGACGATAACGGTACGGGTCATACCTGCATGGCCCAATACCGCCATCAATTCCGCTTTGGAGCCGGCTTCCAACCCCAACGGCTCACCGGAATTGATCAGGGATTCAATGACGCGGCGATGCTGGTTAACTTTGATGGGATAAACCAGAAAATAGCCGCCTTCATAACCGAAAGACTCACGCGCGCGTTTAAACGCGGCATTAATAGAACGCAGGCGGTGTTGCAAAATCTGCGGGAAGCAGAACAGCGCAGGTAGACGCTGATTATCCTGCTGACGGGTTTTTACCAGTTTGGCCAGGTCGACACGCGCCTCTGGCACGTCCGGATCCGGGCACACGCTGATGTGACCCAGCTCGTTGACGTCGTAGTAATTATTACCCCACCAGGCAATATTATACGTTCTCAGCATCTCGCTGGCGTCGCGGTCATTCATGGCTACCTCCTGCATGGAGCGCAGATGATCGTGTTTACCCGCCGCTGACGAGTACGGTTGAATCATATCGTCAGACATGGCGATCCCCTTCTTCCACTTCTAGATGAATAATCACATTTTTTCCCGCAACAAATACCGGCGGCATAGCAAAAGCGTGCATCGCTGGCAGTGAAAAAACCGACGAGCAGTAGTATGCCGTCGTTTTATGACTCTTATTAGTGTAAAACACGATGTCAGACTCCGAGATTCGGGTCGGTGAAAACCAGGGAAAACACCACCAGGAAGAACGCACATGCATTCACTGGCGCGGAGAAAAAAGCAGGTTAGCCAGCTCGGGAGTCCTGCGTTGCGCTGCGGGACAGGCAACTTCGGGCAAATGGCGGAAAGGATTGAGTCAGTGACGCAGTGGCGTCAGAAGAAAAGCGCGGCAGGCGCAACTCACTCAATAAACAACGGATCATTAATCCTATCACCTCCACGCTCGCCGCAGATGATGCGGTCAGGCTATCACGACAACCATCAGGAAACGGTCAAACAGTATCGGCAAGCGTCTTGTCGCAGCACTCGCCGGTCACTCAGGACAAGCCTCGCGCCACATTTTGAGGCCCCGAATGACGGACAACAAAACCGCCTGCCGTTTATACCTATCCATCCCCGGAAAAGCAAAATGAAAATGGTAAAAAAACCTATCATGTTGGCAAAAACTGCCGATGAACATCGTCAGTCCATCACTGCGGCATAAAAACTGCTGGCATGGGGCTATCGTGTGGCCTAGAATAGCCATCCAGATGTTAATCCATCTATACCGATTAACTGATGCCCTAAATAATCCGAGTTGCAGGACAAAACGCGTTGGCCCTTCAGGACAAGGTTCATTAAGAACCGAGCAAGTAAGAAAGCCCCACCTGCGGCTTAAAATATGACGGGTATATATTGATTAACGGCTTTAGCTTATAAGGTAGAGAAACTCATGGCTAAACACCTTTTTACGTCCGAATCGGTCTCCGAAGGACATCCTGATAAAATTGCTGACCAGATTTCTGACGCCGTCCTTGACGCGATTCTGGAGCAGGACCCCAAAGCGCGAGTTGCCTGCGAAACTTACGTAAAAACCGGTATGGTGTTAGTTGGTGGCGAAATCACCACCAGCGCCTGGGTGGATATCGAAGAAATCACACGTCGCACCGTCCGCGACATTGGCTACGTCAACTCAGAAATGGGTTTTGACGCCAACTCTTGCGCGGTACTGAGCGCCATCGGCAAACAGTCTCCAGACATCAATCAGGGCGTTGACCGTAAAGACCCGCTGGAGCAAGGCGCGGGTGACCAGGGCCTGATGTTCGGCTACGCCACCAACGAAACCGACGTGCTGATGCCAGCACCGATCACCTATGCACACCGGCTGGTACAGCGTCAGTCTGAAGTGCGCAAAAACGGCACCTTGTCGTGGCTGCGTCCCGATGCCAAGAGCCAGGTGACCTTTGCTTACGACAACGGCAAAATCGTCGGTATCGACGCGGTTGTATTGTCTACCCAGCATTCAGAATCCATCGGGCAGAAAGACCTGCAGGAAGCCGTGATGGAAGAGATCATCAAGCCGGTTCTGCCGTCTGAATGGCTCTCTGCCAATACCAAATACTTCATCAACCCGACCGGCCGTTTTGTTATCGGTGGCCCGATGGGTGACTGCGGCCTGACCGGTCGTAAAATCATCGTTGATACTTACGGCGGTGCCGCACGTCACGGTGGTGGTGCATTCTCCGGTAAAGATCCGTCCAAAGTGGACCGCTCTGCTGCCTACGCCGCCCGTTATGTCGCGAAAAACATCGTGGCCGCCGGTCTGGCAGATCGCTGTGAGATCCAGGTGTCTTACGCTATCGGCGTGGCAGAACCGACCTCCATCATGGTGGAAACCTTCGGTACGGAGAAAGTCTCCAGCGATCGCCTGGTTGATCTGGTTCGTCAGTTCTTCGATCTGCGCCCTTACGGTTTGATTCAGATGCTGGACTTGCTGCATCCGATCTACCAGAAAACCGCAGCTTACGGTCACTTTGGCCGTGAAGAATTCCCGTGGGAAAAAACCGACGTGGCAGAAAAACTGCGCGATGCCGCAGGCCTGAAATAATCCGCTTTTCTGACATGCCAACGGCGAAGCAGAGCTTCGCCGTTTTTTATTGCCGAAGCCTGTGGGCATGATTGTGTCTGAAACCATGATTGCATCCGGTTCGCCCAGCCCGTAAGCTGCCAGCATGAACACACCACGTCTTCCTATCGCCCTGCAACAAGCGGTCATGCGCTGTCTGCGAGAAAAACTTCAGCAGGCCAATACCGTATTAGGCAGCGATTATCCTGAACCGATCATCAACTACCAGCAACGCGGTTCCACGGCGGGCAGCGCCTGGCTCAAAGAGTGGGAAATCCGCCTCAACCCGGTGTTATTACTGGAAAACCAGCAGTCGTTCATTGACGAAGTCGTGCCGCACGAACTGGCGCACCTGCTGGTTTATGCCCGTTTTGGGAAAACCGCGCCACACGGTCAGCAATGGCGCTGGATGATGGAAAGCGTATTGAACGTTCCCGCCCGTCGTACCCATCAGTTTGTGACAGCATCAGTCCAGGGGAAAACCTTCCCTTATGAATGTGCCTGTCGCCGCCATGAACTCACTGTGCGTCGGCATAACCGGGTGATCAAGGGCGAATCAGAATACCGTTGTCGCTCTTGCGGCGAACGGTTACGCGCTCTTGTAACAAAACCCGTTTAAACAAAAATAACTGGCATTTAATACTGAATTTTTTGAGTTTGCCTGTACGGTCTTCCTCAGGTACGCTGCCCGTTTTTAACCCTGAGGTAGCGTTGGAATATGCTTCGCAATGTTGTCATTTTCGTGGTGTTGGGCGCAGGCCTGACAACGCTGGCCGTGGCCGGTCAGAACATCAATAATTTCACGCAAGCCAAAGCCGCCGCCGTGAAAATCCATCAGGATGCCCCCGGTACTTTCTACTGCGGCTGTACCATCAACTGGCAGGGTAAGAAAGGGACGCCGGACCTGGCCTCCTGCGGCTATCAGGTTCGCAAAGACGCCAACCGCGCTCATCGTATTGAGTGGGAACACGTCGTGCCTGCATGGCAATTTGGGAATCAGCGCCAGTGCTGGCAAGACGGCGGCCGCAAGAACTGCACCAAAGACGATGTTTACCGCCAGATGGAAACCGATCTGCACAACCTGCAACCGTCAATTGGTGAAGTGAACGGCGATCGTGGCAACTTCATGTACAGCCAGTGGAATGGTGGCGAGCGTCAATATGGCCAGTGCGAGATGAAGATTGATTTTAAAAACCAACTGGCAGAACCGCCCGAACGAGCACGCGGTGCTATCGCCCGCACCTACTTCTATATGCGCGACCGCTACCATCTGAACCTGTCCCGCCAGCAGACCCAACTGTTTGATGTCTGGAGCAAACAATACCCGGCCACCGCGTGGGAATGTACCCGTGAAAAACGCATCGCAGCGATACAAGGCAACCCTAACCCCTATGTGCAAGAGGCTTGCCAGCCCTGATGCCGCTCCCTACTATAACGGCTTGTCTCTTATAATAAGCGCCGCCGTCGCCACCGTTGCTATAACGGTGGCCGGGGTCTGTCAGGCTTTGCCCCTTCGATTAACTACCACCTAAGGCCAGATTATTCATGCGAATACCGCGCATTTTTCATCCCGATACGCTTGCCCCACAAGGGGGAGAAACCGATCTGAGCGAAGACGCCGCCAACCATGTGGGCCGAGTACTTCGCATGAGCGCCGGGCAGGCGCTGCAACTGTTCGACGGCAGTAATCAGGTTTTCGAGGCCGAGATTGTGCAGGCCGGGAAAAAAAGCGTGCGGGTCCGTTATGCCACCGGTCAAACGGAAGACCGGGAGTCACCCTTGCACCTGCATTTGGGCCAGGTGATGTCGCGTGGCGAAAAAATGGAATTCACTATCCAAAAATCCATCGAGCTGGGTGTTAATATCATCACTCCGCTGCTATCCGAACGTTGTGGCGTCAAACTGGATGGTGAACGGCTGGAGAAGAAAATCGCGCAGTGGCAAAAAATCGCCATTGCGGCCTGCGAACAGTGCGGCAGAAACCGGGTACCGGATATTCGCCCAGTCCAGACGTTGGAAAGCTGGTGCGCGGAATCGGACAATGGGTTAAAACTGAACCTGCATCCGCGGGCGTCGCAACACATCAATACATTGCCGTTGCCGGTATCGCGCATCCGGTTGTTGATTGGCCCGGAAGGCGGATTATCAGCAGACGAAATCGCCATGACCGCAACCCAGGGATTTACTGATATCCTGCTGGGGCCTCGCGTTCTGCGTACAGAAACCACCGCGCTCACCGCAATCACCGCGCTTCAGGTGCGATTCGGCGATTTGGGGTAAAGGAGAAAATAATGAGAAAACTCGGTATCGTGATGGACCCGATTTCGTCCATCAATATCAAGAAAGACACCAGCTTTGCGATGTTGCAGGAAGCCCAGCGCCGTGGCTGGGAACTGCACTATATGGAAATGGGCGACCTCTACCTGCACGCAGGTGAAGCCCGGGCAACCACCCGCACGCTGAACGTTCAATACGATTACAACCATTGGTATGACTTCGGTGCGACGCAGGACATCGCCCTGCATGAATTAGATGTGGTGTTGATGCGCAAAGACCCGCCGTTTGACACCGAATTCATCTACGCCACCTATATTCTGGAGCGGGCGGAAGAGAAAGGGACGCTCATCGTTAACAAACCGCAAAGCCTGCGTGATTGTAACGAGAAACTGTTCACTGCCTGGTTCCCGCAGTTAACGCCGGATACGCTGGTCACCCGCAATGCCGATCGGCTGCGTGCGTTCCATCAGCACCACAGCGACGTTATCTTAAAGCCACTCGACGGCATGGGCGGCGCGTCGATTTTCCGCCTGAAGCCAGAGGATGCTAACGTATCGGTCATCATCGAAACCCTGACCGAACACGGTAGCCGTTACTGCATGGCGCAAAACTACCTGCCTGCCATTAAAGACGGCGATAAACGCGTACTGGTGGTCGATGGTGAACCGGTGCCTTACTGTCTGGCACGCATTCCGAAAAGCGGTGAAACCCGCGGGAATCTGGCTGCTGGTGGTCGGGGCGAAGCCCGCCCGCTCAGCGAAAGCGACTGGCAGATTGCCCGTACCGTCGCACCAGTACTGAAACAGAAAGGCTTGATCTTCGTCGGGCTAGACATCATTGGCGATCGCCTGACCGAGATTAACGTCACCAGCCCAACCTGTGTGCGTGAAATCGAAGCCGCCTATCCGGATGTTTCTATTACCGGCATGTTGATGGACGCAATTGACCGCAGGCTGGCTCAGCGCTAACGATACACGGACCGTATCCCGGTCGGTGATGTAGACCTTACCCGGTTCGCGGCCCGGCAGCGAACCGGAAACATTCACTCCGACAGAGAAGCGATAATAAAGACGATGAATTTACAGCACCATTTTCTGATTGCGATGCCCTCTCTGCAGGACTCGGTGTTCAGGCGGACGGTGATTTATATCTGCGAACACAATGAAGACGGCGCCATGGGCCTTATCATCAACAAACCAATGGAACAGTTCACCGTCGAGAATATCCTCAAAAAGCTGAAGATTACGCCTGATCGTCGGGATACGACTATCCGTCTCGACAAGCCGGTGTTTTCCGGTGGCCCGCTGGCGGACGATCGCGGCTTTATTCTGCATACCCCTTGTGAGGGTTTTGCCTCCAGCATCAGTATTTCCGACGAAACCATGATCACCACGTCAAAAGATGTGCTGGAAACGTTGGGGACGCCGGAGCAACCGCGCAATACATTGGTCGCATTGGGTTATTCAGCCTGGGAAGGGGGCCAACTAGAGAGCGAACTGTTGGAAAACGCCTGGCTGACCGTGCCGGCGGACCACCATCTGTTATTCCATACACCGATTGCTGAGCGCTGGCGCGCGGCTGCTAAAAAACTGGGTGTGGACATTCATAATATCGCTGCTGAAGCGGGGCACGCCTGATGGGAAACCGAACATTACTGGCCTTCGACTTTGGCACCCGCAGTATTGGCGTTGCTATCGGCCAGGAAATCACCGGGACGGCCCGCCCGTTGACATCGCTGAAAGCGCAGGATGGCATACCTGACTGGCAGAAAGTAGAGAAACTGCTCAACGAGTGGCAGCCCGCTTTGATCATCGTCGGCCTTCCGCTGAATATGGATGGTACCGAACAGCCGCTGACCGCCCGGGCACGTAAATTTTCCCAGCGCTTGCAGGGCCGTTTCGGCGTCACCGTTGAGTTGCATGATGAGCGGCTCAGTACCGTGGAAGCACGCGCAGATCTGTTCGAGCGTGGTGGATTCCGGGCGCTGGATAAAGGCAGCGTCGATGCGGCCTCCGCGGTGATTATTCTGGAAAGTTGGTTCGAACAGCAATTTACCCCACCGCAGTAAACCTGACCTGGCAGGCCATGTCGTCTACCTTTCTTATCAACACTTGTCTTACTTACTGTATATACCCAAAATAATTCGAGTTGCAGGAAGGCGGCAAGTGAGTGAATCCCGATGAGCTTACTCAGGTAAGTGATTCGGGTGAACGAACGCAGCCAACACACCTGCAACTTGAAGTATGAAGGGTATAAACAATTCAGGCCCGCCAAAGCGAGCCTGAATGAAATACCGGGCACAACAACCGACGGGGATTACTCGTCTGGGTAGTCGCGCAGGAACCCTTCCAGGTCTTCCACCATTGAGGTGTTACCGACGAAGAACGGCGCACGCTGATGTAATTTCTGCGGGACAAGATCCAGAATGCGGTTTTTACCATCACTGGCTTTACCACCCGCCTGCTCGGCCAAAAACGCCATCGGATTACATTCGTACAGCAAGCGCAGTTTCCCTTCCGGGTAGCTGGCGGTACTTGGATAGAGGTAAATGCCGCCCTTCAACAAGTTACGGTGGAAATCCGCCACCAGCGAACCGATATAACGGGTGGTATACGGGCGCTGTGTCGCCTCGTCCTGTTCCTGGCAATACTTGATGTACTTCTTCACGCCCTGCGGGAATTTGATGTAGTTCCCTTCGTTGATGGAGTACATATTGCCTTTCTCCGGGAAACGCACGCGTTCGTGAGACAGGCAGAACACCCCCAGCGATGGGTCATAAGTAAAGGCATGCACGCCATGACCGGTGGTGTACACCAGCATGGTAGAAGACCCGTAAACGATATAACCCGCGGCAACCTGCTTGTGACCAGGCTGGAGGAAATCCTCTTCGCGCACCGGCATGCCCAGCGGGGTGATACGGCGGTAAATGGAGAAAATGGTTCCTACAGAGACATTCACGTCAATATTGGAAGAACCGTCCAGCGGGTCCATCAATACCACGTATTTGGCATTTTCAGCGCGCTCACCGTCGAAGATAACAATGTCGTCTTCTTCTTCGGAAGCAATCCCTGCTACCTCGCCACGGGCTTTTAGCGCCGCTTTCAGCTTTTCATTGGCGTACAGATCGAGTTTCATCTGTACTTCGCCCTGAACGTTGGACACGCCGCTGGTGCCCAGAATATCCACCAGACCCGCTTTGTTAATGTCACGGTGAATAATCTTCGCACCCAGTTTGATGGCAGAAAGCAAAGCAGTCAGCTCACCAGTGGCATGAGAGAAATCGTGCTGTTTTTCGACGATAAATTCGCCTAACGTTTTCATAACACTATTCCAGAATCTACGAATGAAAAGCGGTTTTATTTTTGTACCGCCAGCGTTTGCGTCTGCAGTGTAGCCCAAAGAGAAAGCGAGTACCTAGCAAATCCATTTCTTATGACGTATTCCAGGCGTTAGAATGGACGGCAGACTCTCTGAATATAGATGGAAAATGTATGCGTATTCATATTTTAGGAATCTGTGGCACCTTCATGGGAGGACTGGCGTTGCTGGCCCGATCACAAGGACATCAGGTAACCGGTTCGGATGCTAACGTCTATCCGCCAATGAGTACCTTACTGGAAGAGCAAGGGATTACCCTTATCCAGGGTTACGACCCCGCACAGTTGGATCCGGCACCGGATCTGGTCATCATTGGCAATGCCATGACCCGTGGTAATCCCTGCGTTGAGGCGGTACTGGAACAAAATATCCCGTATATGTCCGGCCCGCAATGGCTGCATGACCATGTTCTGCGTGAGCGATGGGTCATCGCTGTTGCCGGTACCCACGGCAAAACTACGACTGCCGGTATGGTGACCTGGATTCTGGAGGATTGTGGCTACAAACCGGGGTTTGTCATCGGTGGCGTACCGGGTAACTTCACCGTTTCCGCCCGTCTGGGCGACAGCCCATTCTTCGTGGTGGAAGCCGACGAATACGACTGCGCCTTCTTCGACAAGCGCTCCAAGTTCGTTCACTACAGCCCGCGGACACTCATTCTGAATAATCTGGAATTTGACCACGCCGATATTTTTGACGACCTCAAAGCCATTCAGAAGCAGTTCCATCATCTGGTACGTCTGGTGCCAGGCAAAGGTCGTATCATCGTTCCATCGCACGACCTGCACCTGAAGCAGGTGATGAGCATGGGATGCTGGAGCGAACAGGAACTGGTGGGAGAAGAAGGGGTCTGGAAGGCGAAAAAAGTCACCACCGACGCCAGCGTGTTTCAGGTATACCTCGACGATCAACTGGTTGGGGAAGTTACCTGGAATCTGGTGGGTGAACACAACATGCATAACGGCCTGATGGCTATCGCAGCGGCGCGCCATGTCGGTGTCACGCCAGCAGAAGCCTGCCGGGCGCTGGGCGGTTTCATTAATGCCCGCCGTCGTCTGGAACTGCGTGGTACCGCACACGGCGTGTCCGTGTATGACGATTTTGCTCACCATCCGACAGCCATTCTGGCAACACTGGCTGCGTTGCGCAGCAAAGTGGGTGGGACCGCACGCATTCTCGCCGTGCTGGAACCACGCTCCAATACCATGAAGATGGGTCATTGCAAAAACGAGTTAGCTCCTTCTCTGGGGCGTGCTGATGGTGTCTTCCTGTTCCAGCCCCAACATATCCCCTGGCAGGTCTCTGAAGTCGCTGACGCCTGTGTTCAGCCCGCCTACTGGAGTGCCGATATCGATACGTTGGTGGAGATGGTCAGTAAAGTCGCTCAGCCGGGCGACCATATTCTGGTGATGAGCAACGGTGGTTTCGGCAATATTCACAACAAACTGCTGGATGCACTGAATACCAAAGCTCTGGCGACGCACAACGAAGATTGACTGAGACTGCCACGATACGTGGCCTGTCGCCGACAACCCGCTTGTCGGCGAGCAGGCAAAAGTGAAAAGGTAAAGGCAGATATCAAAAAGCAAAAAGGACGGGCCTGGCCCGTCCTTTTTCATGCAGCAACCACTGAAATTATGCGTCGAAAGGATCGCGCAGAATCATGGTTTCTTCGCGGTCTGGACCCGTGGAAATGATATCCACCGGTACACCCGTTACTTCTTCGATGCGCTTAATGTAGTTCAGCGCTGCCTGCGGCAATTTGCTACGCTCTTTCACGCCAAAGGTGCTTTCAGACCAACCCGGCAATGATTCATAAATCGGCTCGATACCTTCCCAGCCGTCTGCAGCCAACGGAGTGACATCCACATTGCTGCCATCAGGCATACGGTAACCAACGCAGATTTTCACTTCACTCAGACCATCCAGCACATCCAGTTTGGTCAGGCAGAAACCGGACAGGGAATTAATCTGCACAGCACGGCGTACCGCCACCGCATCCAGCCAGCCAGTACGACGGCGACGACCGGTGGTTGCACCGAACTCATTACCTTTCTGCGACAGATGTTCGCCAACATCATCGAACAGCTCAGTCGGGAACGGACCTGCGCCGACACGTGTGGAGTAGGCTTTAACGATACCCAAGACATAATCCACGTAACGCGGCCCCAGACCAGAACCGGTCGCCACACCACCTGCGGTGGTATTGGAGGAGGTCACATACGGATAGGTACCGTGGTCGATATCCAGCAACGTACCCTGCGCCCCTTCGAACATGACGAAATCGCCACGCTGATGCGCTTTGAACAACAAATCGGATACGTCTACGACCATGCCGGTCAGGATGTCAGCGACTGCCAACACATCATCCAGCGTTTTCTGGTAATCCACCGGATCGGCTTTGTAGTAATGCACCAACTGGAAGTTATGGTATTCCATAATTTCTTTCAGCTTGATGGCAAAACTTTCCTGATCGAACAGATCGCCAACGCGCAAACCACGACGTGCAACCTTGTCTTCATACGCCGGACCGATACCACGGCCAGTCGTACCGATAGCTTTCGCGCCACGCGCTTTTTCGCGGGCGTTATCCAGCGCAACATGGTACGGCAGAATCAGCGGGCAGGCTTCGGAAAGCAACAGACGTTCACGCACTGGCACGCCACGCGCTTCGAGTGCGGTCATTTCCTTCAGAAGCGCATCCGGTGCCAGCACAACGCCGTTACCGATGATGCTAATGACATTCTCGCGCAGAATACCAGAGGGAATTAAATGGAGAACGGTTTTTTCACCGTTGATAACCAGCGTGTGACCAGCATTGTGACCACCCTGGTAGCGCACAACATATTTGGCCCGTTCAGTCAGCAGGTCTACGACCTTGCCTTTACCTTCGTCACCCCATTGGGTGCCCAGTACGACAACGTTCTTACCCATCTCAAGAATCACCAGATTGGTTAAAAAAGGATTCTAGCATCTCATCTTTCGGCTTTCAGTAGTTTTAGCACACGATTGCGCACATTTTTAGTGGAAATTTCAGCCGCCTGTCCGACTACGCAACATGTAGTAGATCACACACCCCGCAACCACAATTCCACCGCCAAACCGACGCAAAATATTATCGGGTAGCTGCGCCATCGTCAGGATCATCCGACGCCAGATACGGGGAAACAGCAAGGGCCCCAACCCTTCCATAATCAGCACTAACCCCAGCGCCAGCCAGATGCTCACATTCATAAAAAACTCCAGACAGAAAAAAGCCCGTAAACACGGGCTTGATAGTGTAGCGACAGACAACCTTAACGCGCCGGGAGGCTCTTTTCAGGCGATTTCATATAGCGGAAGAAATCGCTGTCAGGGCTCAACACCAGCACATCCTGATTGGAGCTGTTAAAGCTATGCTCATAAGCTCGCAGACTACGAATAAAGCCATAGAATTCCGGGTCCTGACTGAACGCGGCAGCAAACAGTTTTGCCGCTTCGGCGTCGCCTTCACCACGCATGATGCGCCCCTGGCGTTCCGCTTCAGCCAGTGTACGGGTCACTTCATAATCAGCAGCTGCCTTGATCTTCTCTGCCTGCTCCTGGCCTTGAGAACGGTGACGGCGGGCAACCGCTTCACGCTCAGCTCGCATACGCTGGTAGATAGCATCCGAGACTTCGGTCGGCAGGTTGATCTGCTTGATACGCACATCAATCACTTCAATCCCGAGCGCCGCCATACTATTCGGGTTAACACGCGGCATGTCGCCAGTGGTTTCACGAGCAACACGCGCAGCGGCAGAAGCAATCGCGTTATCCGCTTCGGTGGTTTCACCCGTACCGTTATTCAGTGCTTCGCGCACATCAGACATCAGCTGACCGCGGGAATCGGTGACGATGCCTTTGACATCCAGACGACCGATTTCAGAACGCAGACGGTCACTGAATTTACGCTTGAGCAGCACTTCCGCCTGAGAGACGTCACCACCGCCAGTCGCAAGATAGTAACGACTGAAATCGCTGATACGCCATTTGATATACGAGTCGACGATCAGGTCTTTCTGTTCTTTGGTAATGAAGCGGTCAGCCTGGTTTTCCATCGTCTGGATGCGAGCATCCAGCATTTTTACCGACTCCAGGAAGGGGATCTTCACATGCAGACCGGGCAGATACACCTGCGGCTTATTTTCACTATCGCGCAACACCTTACCAAAACGCATGACGATGCCGCGCTGGCCTTCCTGCACCACAAACAGCGAGGCATAGACCACCACCAGTAACAGGGCAAGAATAAAGAGGACTGACTTACGCATAATTATTCTCTCCCTACGCGAATGATCTCGTCACGCTGCGCGTTGGCGCGGCGTTGATCCATAATATTACCGTTGTTGGAAGAACGGGGCGCATAGCTGGCACCGTTACCGCCGGATGTCGACGGCAGGCGCAACGGCGCGGGATTCGCTGCATTGCCGTTGGCAGGTGCGGTTGCCGGGAAACTCCCCTGACCTCGCATCAATTGATCGAGCGGCAGCACCATCAGGTTGTTGCTCTTGTCACTCACCAGCACCTTGTTGGTGTGGCTCAGCACACGTTCCATGGTTTCAATATAGAGACGCTCACGGGTAATTTCCGGTGCAGCCTTATATTCCGGCAACAGACGAGAGAAACGAGACACCTCACCTTGCGCTTCCAGCACGGTACGGTCTTTATAGGCGCGGGATTCTTCCAGAATACGCTGTGCCTGACCATTGGCGCGCGGCTGGACTTCGTTAGCGTAGGCTTCCGCTTCACGAATGTACTGCTGCTCGTTTTCACGGGCGGCAATCGCATCGTCAAATGCGGCTTTGACTTCTTCAGGCGGACGGGCAGTCTGGAAGTTCACATCCAGCAAGGTAATCCCCATATCGTACGGACGCACGGTCTCTTCCAGCACACGCTGGGTATCCGTACGCACAATGGTACGCCCTTCAGTCAGGATTTTATCCATCGTGTACTTGCCGATAACGCCACGCAGCGCGCTATCGGTCGCCTGACGCAGGCTGTCGTCAGCATTGGTAACGCTAAACAGGTATTTTTCCGGCTGAGTGACACGGTACTGGACGTTCATCTCCACCCGCACCACGTTTTCGTCGGATGTCAGCATAACGCCGGAGGTCGCCAGCTCGCGGACTGACTCAACGTTGACAGCGCGTACCGCATCAACAAAGGTCGGTTTCCAGTTCAGGCCTGGCCCCACCAGATGGCTGAATTTGCCAAAGCGGGTGACCACACCACGTTCGGCTTCCTTGATGGTATAAAAACCGCTGACACCCCATACCACCACGACTGCCGCCACGACCAGCCCCAGAATACGGCCGCTGTTTCCACTGCCGCCCTGAGAACCAGAGCCGGAACCTGATGATTTACCGCCCAGATCGCCGAGTTTTTTGCTCAACTTACGGAAAATATCATCGAGGTCAGGCGGCCCCTGATCCCGTCCACCTTTATTGTTTCCGCCAGAGTTGCCGCTATTGTTATTGCTGCTCCCCCACGGGTCGCGGTCCTGTCCGTTGTTACCGGGCTGATTCCACGCCATGTTTAGCTCCATTCATTATGATAGGTATTTTTCGGGGTCAATGTCCCAGAGTTACGAGACTGTCTGTGTCGATGAGACAATATAATCTTGCAATTTCTGCTCCTGTTTACACAGGCGCCGCCAGTCGATAATGGGCATTCTGACCACCAACCCTACGCTGCCGTCTTCCTCAATCCACTCTTTTTCTATTGCCTGAAGCTGATAAAAACGACTTCTCAGGCGACCGGCCCCTGCCGGAAGATGCAACGAATAATGCGCAATCTCCCCGGACAGTCGTTCGGTTAACGCCTGAAATAATAATGGGATTCCTTCCCCGGTTTGAGCAGAAAGCCATACCCTGACTGGGCGGTTTTCCTCATCACGGTCGATACGCGGTGCAATATTCTCCAGCCGGTCAATTTTGTTCATGACCAGTAAAAAAGGAATATCATCCGCTTCTATCTCGGCTAACACCTCGTTAACGGCGTCGATATTTTCATCGACACGGGCGTCGGAGGCATCGACCACGTGCAGTAATAAGGTGGCTTCCCGGGTTTCCTGCAATGTCGCCTTGAATGCCGCCACCAGGTCATGCGGCAAATCGCGGATAAACCCGACTGTATCTGCCAGCACAGTATCACCGACATCATCGACCTCAATACGGCGCAATGTCGGATCCAGTGTGGCAAACAACTGGTCTGCAGCATAGACATCCGCAGCAGTCATACGATTGAACAGGGTTGATTTACCCGCGTTGGTGTATCCCACCAGCGAAACGGTCGGCACTTCAGCTCGCGTACGTGCCCGCCGCCCCTGCTCGCGCTGTTTTTCCACCCGCTCAAGGCGTGACAGAATCTGGCTGATGCGATTGCGTAATAAACGTCGGTCGGTTTCCAACTGGGTTTCACCCGGCCCACGCAAACCGATACCACCTTTCTGGCGCTCAAGGTGCGTCCAGCCACGAACCAGACGCGTCGCCAGATGGCGTAATTGCGCCAGCTCAACCTGTAATTTCCCTTCATGGGTACGGGCGCGCTGAGCAAAGATATCCAGAATCAACCCGGTACGGTCAATCACCCGGCACTCGCAAAGCCGCTCCAGATTACGCTCTTGCGCTGGCGTCAACGCATGATTAAACAACACGACAAAGGCACCGGTCGCTTTAACCGCCTGCGCGATTTCCTCCGCCTTGCCTTCGCCGACAAAATATTTGGAGTGCGGCGCTTTACGGCTGCCGGTAATCACCTGCAACGCGTCTATTCCGGCTGAAGACACCAGAGACTCGAACTCCAGCAGGTCTTCAGTATCTTTCTCTTGCGAAAAGTAAATATGAACTAGTATGGCCTGTTCACCGGCTTCATAACGGTCAAACAACCGGACACCCTCTCAGAAAAAAGCGACCACGGCAGTGAAAGCCGCTGAAATCAGCACTTTTCCCGCCGTGGTAAACTGGTAAGGACGCGTTATTCAGCGTCATCACTTTCCTGTTGCGGCTGTTGCTGCGCCGCCTGATTGTTGGCATGGTAGTTATTTGAGCCAGGATTATTACTGTGATGCGATACCGGGCGAGAAGGAACTACCGTTGAAATGGCGTGTTTGTACACCATCTGACTAACCGTGTTTTTCAGCAGAATCACAAACTGATCGAAAGACTCAATCTGGCCTTGCAGTTTGATGCCGTTAACCAAATAAATCGAAACCGGAACACGTTCACGACGCAAAGCGTTCAAGAACGGATCTTGCAAAGATTGCCCCTTAGCCATTCTATATTTTCCTTATTTGCTTGTTGTTTGTAACAAAGAACCCTGCGGCCCTAAAATAACGTTATAAAAATTTGTGCCGAGAATCAGTCAATTGTAGACACAGGCAATTGTACACAATCGTCTAACCTATGCACTAACAACCTGAATCACCGTGCGTAACGCTTCTGCGGGCTGATCGCTGTCAAGCCAGCGCACCCCTTCCCAGCCACGCAACCAGGTCATCTGGCGTTTCGCCAGTTGCCGGGTAGCGCAGATGCCACGATACACCATCTCATCGTAATCGATCTCGCCCGACAAATATGACCACATCTGGCGGTATCCGACACAACGAATTGACGGCAACGCAGGGTTCAGATCTGGTCGGGCAAACAATGCCCGGGCCTCTGTTTCAAAACCTGATTCCAACATCTGCCGAAAACGTAACGCTATCCGTTCATGCAACAACTCACGTGTCGCCGGAGCAATCGCAAACTGATGAACACGATAGGGCAACGCTTCACCGGATGTCTTTGTCAACTCAGTTAAAGTGTTACCTGAAACGAAAAAAACTTCCAGTGCCCGAGACAGTCTCTGCGGATCATTTGGATGAATCCGAGCCGCCGCCACCGGATCGATGGCACTGAGCTGACGATGTAACGCTTCCCACCCCTCGGTACGCGCACGTTCTTCAATCTCTTGCCGTATGCTGGCATCTGCCGATGGTAACGGCGACAATCCTTCCAGCAGCGCTTTGAAATACAGCATGGTGCCGCCTACCAGCAATGGAATACGCCCGGCGGCGGTGACCTCCGCCATCGCCTGCAACGCATCACGTCGAAAATCGGCGGCTGAATAGGCCTGTGCCGGATCCAGGATATCCAGCAAACGGTGTGGAGCCCGCGCCAGTTCTTCCTGACTGGGCTTTGCCGTGCCGATATCCATACCACGATAAATCAGCGCCGAATCCACGCTAATCAACTCAACGGGAAGGTGCTCGCGCAATGCCATCGCCAGCGCGGTTTTCCCGGAAGCCGTCGGCCCCATAATAAAAATGGCTGGCGGGTATTGCGCCGTGTCAAACTCATTCATGCTTCAACGCCTTGATGGCAGATTCAATATCCATCACATATAACAATTCTGACGGCGGCGTTTTCACTTGCACAGGGCACAGACGCTCGACATCGGACAGCAACTGTACGGCCTGTGGCAACGTCCAGCTTTCACGCTCACTGCCGAGCTGTCCGGCTATCCACGCCGCTACGGCATCAGGCTTCACGTCATGAGAATCAGCGAGATAGCCTAGCAGGTCAGAAATCAAGTTTTGTAAATTTTGTTGTCTCAATGGTAAAGGTACCGCCCGCAGCGTAGCGCGCGGCGGCGCTACCTCAACCTCTATGCCCATCAGGGCCAGCAACGGCTGTTGCTGCTGGACAACCGCCAGTTCGGATGCATTCAGCGTCAGTCGCTGCGGGATTAATAATGGCTGAGGGCGCAATCCTTCGCCATTCTGCGGCGGCGTCAATTGCGCCTGACGCAGATAACGCTCCGCGACGACTAACGACAAGAGTGCCAGCCCCTGCCGGTACTCCACCAATGCATAAGCTGGAGGATAGACAGTCAACACACGTCCTAACCCCAGCGAGTGGCTCGCCAGCGGCAGGTCATCGGCCACCGCTGTTTTCTCCGCCACGTAATGCGGCTTCACCAGCGAATCCTGCGCGGGCGGTGCCTCGCGAGCAACCGTCTGCGGGCCTGAGGATTCGGTATGCAGCAAGCGCTGGTACAGCTCACCCTGTTTCTTATCGTAACCCGCCGTCTGGGTACGGGCTGGCTGCGACTCGCGCGCCGGACGCCCCACTTCACCCGATTCACGAGCGGTGAAGGCAGAGGAGCGCAGCTCCGACGTCAATGTTGGCGTTGCCGGTCGGGCAAAATGATTTTCCCCCGCGGCGGTGCGGTTTTCCGGCTGCCACACCGTTGACGCCATCTGCGTATCACCCATCCCATTCAGGCCCGGTGACGCTGCCTGCTGCAATACGGTCATCACCGCCTGATAGATAAAGTCATGCACCAGCCGGGCCTGATGAAAGCGTACTTCATGCTTCGCCGGATGCACATTCACATCCACCTGATGGGGGTCAACCTCCAGATACAGGACGTAAGCCGGTTGCTGTTCATCACGTAATTGATCCTGATACGCCTGACGAATCGCATGATTAATCAAACGATCGCGCATCATGCGCTGATTGACATAGCAGTACTGCATTTCAGGTAACTGGCGTGAGCCTGCCGGATCGGCCACCCAGCCATGAATATTCAAATCGCCATGCTGCCAGGAAACCGCTAACGCATGCTGTAAAAATGCTGCCCCACAAATACTACCCAGCCGCCGTTCACGCTGTGCCGACTCCGATACGGCGCGGTATTGTCGAATCAACTTACCATTGTGGTGCAACGTTATCGCCACATCGAAGCGCGCCAGCGCAATGCGCCGCACGACCTCATCAATGTGCATGAATTCTGTCTTTTCGGTACGCAGAAACTTACGTCTGGCCGGGGTATTGTAGAACAAGTCCAGCACTTCCAGCGTCGTCCCCACCGGGTGCGCCGCTGGCTTGACGGTCACCGCCATCTCGCGCCCTTCGGCGTAGGCTTGCCACGCTTCTGTCTGCGCGTCGGTACGGGAAGTCAGCGTCAGGCGTGAAACCGAACTGATACTGGCCAGTGCTTCACCGCGAAATCCCAGGCTGACAATCGCCTCCAGATCATCAAGTGTAGCGATCTTACTGGTGGCATGACGCGCTAACGCCAGCGCCAGATCCGCCTTACTGATACCGCAGCCGTTATCCCGAATACGAATCAGCTTCGCGCCACCGCGTTCGATTTCGATATCGATTCGCGTCGCACCGGCATCCAGACTGTTTTCCACCAGTTCTTTGACGACAGAAGCGGGTCGCTCCACTACCTCGCCAGCGGCGATCTGGTTCGCCAACTGGGGGGGCAGTACCTGAATCGACATGGATTCTCCTCGTTTCCCCTGAATCAGGCAGAGGGGATGATCAGCGTTTGCCCCAACTGCACCGTTCCGGAAGACATGTTGTTCGCCTGCTGAATAGCTTTCATACTGACGCCATAGTGTGCCGCGATATCACTCAGCGTATCGCCCCGCACCACCTTGTGCTTTATCACGGTTGCGGTTTTCTTTACGCGTGACGTTGATGAAGCCACTACAGGCTTGCTCGTCGCCGCTGGCACTGACGCTGTTCTGGTCGTCGATGAAGCACTAGACGGTATCTTCAGCCGCTGCCCTACCCAGACTACGTCTTTTTTCAGGCGGTTGATGTCCCGAATAGCGTCCATACTAACGCCATAATGCGCGGCGATCCCCGATAAGGTTTCTCCGGTCACCACCGTATGGCGTACCGTTGCCCCGCTCGCTGTCTGAACAGGCTCAGCGGCTTGTGTTTTTTTCACCGTCTGCGTCTGCGGGGCGAGCGGACGGTTTTCCTGCTTTGGGACGTTTTGTAACGGATGAGTCTGGAAATAGCTACGCAACCCAAGGTAGATAGCGTTAGTGATTTTTTCCTGATACTCGTTGCTGCCTAGCAGCCGTTCCTCGCTCGGATTAGAAATAAACCCAGTTTCCACCAGTAATGATGGAATATCCGGTGAACGCAGGACACCCAGACTGGCGTGTTCCGGTCGGCGTTTATGCAAGTAACCGACCCGCTGCAATTCATGCAGTACTTTTACCGCCACATCGTAACCCACTCGCTGAGAATGCCCGAACTGCAAATCCAGCACCGCCTGACTCAGGTAAGGGTCGGCTGCGCTGTTAGCCAGCAAATCGCCCGCACCACCTAATAACTCAGACTGCTTTTCATGCTGTTCCAGCCAGTTCGCCATTTCGCTGTTGGCACGCCGGTTAGACAGCACCCAAACGGATGCCCCCGTCGCGCCACGGTTAGGCGCGGCATCTGCGTGAATCGACACCAGCAGGTTAGCCCCTTGCTTGCGCGCCACATCGGAACGCCCCATGACCGAGATAAAGTAGTCGCCATCGCGGGTCAACACCGGTTTGAACTCCGGGTCAGCGCTCATAATGGCGCGCAATTTACGGGCTATGGAGATAGTGACGTTTTTTTCATGCAGCCCGCCCGGCCCGGTCGCCCCTGGGTCCTGACCACCGTGGCCTGCGTCAATCGCGACAATAATTTTCTCGCCATTTCCTACCCTTCCCGATACACGAGTCGGGGTGGCAGCAACCGACGGCGATGGGGACATCAGCGGGTTGCGTCCAACAACCGGCGTTGATGGTTGCGCCGACGGCGTTACCGTCTTGCGGGCCACCGTTTTACGTTCGCCAGTCAGCGTAAAGACGGCACCATTGCCCTCTTTTGCCGCCTTAACCTGTACCTTCTGGGTCAGATCCAGCACCAGTCGCAGACTTTTCGGGTCTTTGGCGTTACTGGAACGAATACGCGCTATCAGATTTTGGCCGTTAAATGTCAGCGGCAACCCTTTCATCACCCCTGACTGGCTAATATCGATAACCACCCGGTTCGGGTTATCCAGCGAGAAATACTCGTATACCGGCTGACCACTGAAACTCAAGGTCACGACTGCCTCGCTGGCGGCATTATTTACCCGAATATCAGTCAGGCTGCTTGCCCACAGCGGCCAGGATAGCATCAGCAATAGCCCTGATAGGGCATTCATCAACCGCACCGTCATGGCGTTTCCTGCTCCGACTGCGCAGCCAGTATCGCCACAATCCGCTCACCCTCGGGGGTTCCCGCGTTGATCTCTGCCTGGCGCCCCTCGCCCTGATAACCCAGCAGTAACTCAATATCTGCCTGCGGCAGAATACCCGCACCTTGCTGTGGCCACTCAATCAGGCAGAGTGCGTCCTGCGACAAATAATCACGGATACCCATGAACTCCAGTTCTTCCGGGTCGGCCAGTCGATAAAGGTCGAAGTGATATACCGGGCGCGGCAACAGCGTATAAGGCTCCACCAGCGTATAGGTTGGACTTTTCACATTGCCCTGATGACCCAACGCCTGCAGGAACCCACGACTCAGTGTAGTTTTTCCTGCCCCCAGGTCACCCAGTAGATAAATAATGGTAGCGCGCTCGCAGGCTTTGGCTAACGCCGCCCCCAGCGCAATCGTGGCTGCCTCATCCGGCAAAGGTAACAAAAGCGTCTTCATTCTGTGTTTTCTAAGGATATCCGCTCAGGATTTACATACTGCGGCAATACCGCCATCAAATCGGTTGCCAACATCCCGCGTGTGCCCTGACGCTGCGCCAGCCAGTCCGCCGCCGCACCGTGGGCCACACAGCCCGCGCAAGTTGCGTCGTACAACGACAGCCCTTGCGCCAGCATCGCCCCAATCATCCCCGCCAGCACATCGCCCATGCCACCGGTCGCCATGCCGGGATTCCCGACATCGGCAATCGCGACGTTGCCCTGCTCACTGGCCAGCACCGTACCGGCACCTTTCAGCACCACCACGCCGCCATAACGTTTCACTAAACGTTGTGCGGCAAGTAAGCGGTCACTTTCGATATCGGCAATCCGGCAGTTCAACAGACGGGCCGCCTCGCCGGGGTGAGGCGTCAAAACGCGATTCTGACGTTTATGCGGGCTGATTGCCAGCAGGTTGAGTGCATCAGCATCCCATAACATGGATTTGTTACAATTTTCCACGATTCGCAGTGCGTTTTTTCCCCACTCCCGCTGCCCTAACCCTGGCCCGATAACTACCACATCCGCCCACGCAATGCCTGCTTTGACCGAATCTGTCGTCAGTTCCTGCACCATCAATTCCGGACGGGCCACCAGCAAAGCAGCCAGATAGCTTTTGTGAGTAAGCACTCGCACCAAGCCAGCACCACTGCGTAACGCAGCTTCTCCGGCCATAAAAACCGCACCACCGGTGCCCTCATCGCCGCCGATAATCAATAAGCGGCCATGATCACCTTTGTGCGCGCCCGGACGCCGCGGCGTTAGCCATTGTGTTAATGAGGCTGCCGTCAAACGCGCAATCGGCGCAGTCTGCTCAGCCAGCCAGTCGCCCAACCCCAAATCATGGTGATGAAGTTGCCCGACGACATCTCTCGCCTGACCGGTTAGTAAGCCGGGTTTTAGCGTGATAAAAGTAACCGTATGCGCGGCATGAATCACCGCGCCAGCATAAGCGCCGGTGTGTGCGTTCAACCCGGAAGGAATATCCAGTGCGATAATCGGCGCAGGATGGCGATTGGCCTGAACAATCAAGCCGTCATAGGGCGCACGAGGGGCCGATGCCAGACCGGTTCCCAACAGGCCATCGACAATCAAATCCACATCATCAGGCCACGGTGCCTCGCTATGCTGCTCACTGCCACCGGCATCATGCCACGCCTGATGCGCCAGATGCGCCTCCGGCGGCAGAGGCCGATCACCGCTTACCGCCACTAGCGTTACCGTTATGCCCGCAGCACGTGCCAGCGTGGCCATCACATAGCCGTCGCCACCATTGTTGCCATGCCCGCACAGAATCAACCAGTGTCGGGCAGCAGGATAATGTTGTCGGGCGATGTGAAAGGCCGCCGCCCCGGCTCGCTGCATAAGCGTATACAATGAAACGCCGATTGACTGCGCCGCATGCGGCTCCTCGCGGCGCAACCAGTCAGGCAAAAAGACAGTATGAGGCAGGTCGGGTAATGATCCGCCGGGCTGATACACGCATTGGTTCTGATGCATGTCATCCCTCCGTCGGTAGCAGAATTGTGCGCCTCAACTTAGCAAGCTCTGCCGGGAAGCGCCATATGCAGGGATACCGAAAACGATAACAACCGGCCTTTATTTAGTTCAGCGCACCGCCCCTTCCAGCACATCGACAAACTGTTTTAATGCCTGAATATGCGTCTGTACGGTGTGTTCGTCGCTGCTCATCCGTAACGTTTCACGGACATCATTTATCCACGCGACTGACGAAGACACATCCGCCTGAGCAAAACGTGTCGTTACCGGCTCGCCGGCAATCGACTGGAACAATTTGTCAGCATTGGTCTGATATTCACTGAGCCAGTCAGGGTGCTGGGGGAACTGCTTGACGAAATCGAGATAAGGCGTGGACCAGTCACCCCCACTTTCCAGTGCGCTTAGATAGGCCTGATAGCGCTCAGGATCTTTTTCCTTCATAAGCGCGGAAGCATCCACCTTATATTCATTCGTACCGGGAACACGCTCCGGCAGGGTAAGGTAAGAAACCGAACCATCGTCACCCACCTGGCGTGTTTTCACCACAGAGGCCAGCAGATTGATACTTTCCATAAATGCGGCTTTCTTATCGCCGCTTAAATACTGCTCGGCAAAGTAGCTGGCCTGCGACAAACCCAGTTCCAATGCCAGTTGTCGTTGCTCGTCGTTCGACTCAGCCGCATTCACTATCTTGTCGTCAATCAGACGATATATCGCCTGCGAAACCTGTTCCGGTTGTTCAGCCAGCGCCGCTGACAATCCATTCTCAATCTGAGAAGAAAAATAGTACCGCGCGGGTGAATCCACAACATCGCCCTGTGCCAGTTGCCGCCCCTCGTCACTGATATAAACGTATGCAACAGAGGCGTTCTCCGTGGACGCTGCATATTGCAAGGTCGTTTCCTGTGGTTGAGCAGGATTAATACGCACATTCACATCCTGATTTACCAACCGGTAAGCCGAAAGCGTTAGTGTCTCCACGCCGTTCCTCCCAGAGTCATTAGAATAATTGCCAGTTTGCTCAAGTTATCGACACATCATGCAAAAGTATTAATAAATATTTCTATTTATTACATGATGGTCTCTGCTCACTACCAACGATGTGAGGAGAATGTGATAAAATAGCTTCCCGGTTTTTTCCCCAATGGTTACGCATGACATACCCCTACGACCTCAACGAACTCGCACAGCGCATTAAACTCTGGGGGCAGGAATTGGGTTTCCAGCATGTGGGGATTTGCGATACCGATTTGTCTGATGAAGAACCCCGACTTCAGGCGTGGCTCGATAAGCAGTATCACGGTGAAATGGAATGGATGGCGCGTCATGGCATGATGCGAGCCCGTCCACATGAGCTGCTGCCCGGTACGTTACGTGTCATCAGCGTGCGTATGAATTACCTGCCAGCCAAAGCCGCGTTTGCCAGCACATTGAAAAATCCACAGCTTGGTTATGTCAGCCGTTACGCGCTGGGGCGCGATTATCATAAGTTATTACGTCAACGGCTAAAAAAGCTGGGCGATCAGATTCAGGCACACTGCGGCGAATTACAGTTTCGTCCCTTTGTCGATTCAGCACCGATCATGGAACGGCCACTGGCCGCTAAAGCCGGGCTAGGTTGGGTTGGCAAGCACTCACTGATATTGAACCGGGAAGCGGGCTCGTGGTTCTTTCTGGGGGAATTGCTAATTGACCTGCCTTTGCCGGTAGATCAGCCGGTTGAAGAACAGTGTGGCAAATGCGTCGCGTGCATGACGACATGCCCGACGGGTGCCATTGTCGAGCCTTATACCGTTGATGCCCGACGCTGCATCTCCTATCTGACGATTGAACTGGAAGGCGCTATTCCTGAAGCTCTACGCCCTTTAATGGGAAATCGGATCTATGGCTGTGACGATTGTCAGTTGATTTGCCCCTGGAACCGCTTCTCGCAGCTTACCGATGAACCCGATTTCAGCCCACGCGCCGCGTTACACGCGCCGGCGTTACTGGAATTGTTTGGCTGGGATGAGGCTCGCTTCCTGCGAGTGACTGAAGGCTCGGCCATTCGACGCATCGGCCACGAACGCTGGCTACGCAATATCGCTGTCGCACTGGGCAACGCGCCTTATGAAGATAGCATTGTGCTGGCGCTGCAAAGTCGACTGGGAGAAAGTGCCTTGCTGGATGAACACATTCACTGGGCCATCAACCAACAGCTGATTCGGCGCGAGCAACACGCCCTTGACGTCCAGATGCCGCAAAAAAGGCGGCTGGTTCGTGCGATAGAGAAAGGATTACCGCGCGATGCCTGATATTTCACATTGCAATGGTTGATGATACTGAACCATTCGTCTGTGGATAATTTTAAAAAAACGTTGTCAATCAAGCATCACAAAAAGTACAAGTGATCTGGATAGCGTTTTTTATCATAAATTTTTCTTTTTATTTCAATGAATTGAAATAGTCTCTTTCTTATGATGTTTTGCTCTGGACGCACGCGGGCTGTTTTCAGGCTGTGGATAAGTCTGTTCAGAAAAGTATGAATGTATGCAGAAAAACGATATAAACAGGAAGAGACTGAGGAACTAAAAACTGGAGCGGGAAACGAGACTCGAACTCGCGACCCCGACCTTGGCAAGGTCGTGCTCTACCAACTGAGCTATTCCCGCACACGCAACGCTTAAGTATTGACGTTTTTTCTATAAACGCAAACCAGCGCGGCCAAATTTTGCACTGCTTTTATGACACTACAATTAACCTGTTGATTTAATTGCGTTTTAAAAGCTGTATCGCAAAGAGGGCAGCATTATGAACCAATCCACCCCTTCTGACAAGGGGGGAAGAAGTAATTTTATTCCGCCCCTTTCAAACCAACAGGTTACCGTCAGTAAGACCGCGAGAAATCCACTTCACCCGCCATCGACGCCCCCTGCCGAAAGCGCTGCAGGTTAGCTAAAAACAACTGCCCCAACCGGGCAGGCACCAGCGGACCAGCAACATGCGTGGTTACCGTGAGATTCGGCGTCTGCCAAAACGGGTGCGTCTGTGGCAATGGTTCCTGCCTGAAGACATCCAACACGGCTCCGGCAATGCGTTGTTGACGCAGCGCCGCACACAAATCCGCATCCACTACCGCGGTGCCACGCCCGACATTGATGAATAATGCGGAAGGCTTCATCGCGGCAAACACCCCGGAATGGTAGATATCTGTCGTCGCGGGCGTATCCGGCAGGATATTGACGACGTAATCGGCTGAGGTCACCGCCTGTTCAAGCGAGGCCAGAGCGTCCACACGTTCAAACATCGACATCTCGCGTGGTGAATGTGCAATACCACGCAACACCACACCAAAAGGCTGCAGAAAAGTCGCCACTTCCCGGCCGATATCCCCCGCGCCAACAATCAGCACCTGACGCCCGAACAGTGACCCCGGTAAAATCTTCTTCCATTCGCCGTCGCGCTGGCTCTGATAGCGTTGCGACAAATGCAGCTCATGCTGTAGCAGATACGCAATGACATATTCCGCGATCGGCTGACCAAACACACCGACAGCCCGACTTAACCGATAATCACGCGGTAACCCGGCGGCCAGCAACGGCTGATACCCCGCCCAGGTTGACTGCAGCCAGCGGGGTTTAACGCCCAACGCCAACAGGCGGGCGGCTTTATCCGGCTCGCCAACCCAAATATCGCACGTAGCGGCCTGCTCAGGCTCGCCAGAACCGATAACCAGCGGCAGCTCGGGCGCTTTACCATACAGAACGTCTCGCAGTTCCTCTGCGCGGGAATCCAACAGCAAAATGGATGTCATCGTTATCACCAGTGAACAATCATGGCATCGATGATATAGGAAATCACAATCGTGCCAAATAGCAGCGACTTATGGGTTAACGAATAAGAAATTGGAATATTAAGAAGATGGTGTATTGACTGAGACAGAAAAGAAAATTTGGAGCGGGAAACGAGACTCGAACTCGCGACCCCGACCTTGGCAAGGTCGTGCTCTACCAACTGAGCTATTCCCGCTTAGGAGGATTATTCAAAGCGCCTTGAAGCACCTAATTCTTTGTAATCTACTGATTATAAAGGCTTTAACACTTTAAGGCGTTTGGAATGGCGCTGATTATGGACCGGTTATCACACGCTGGCAAGCCTTTTTTCACGCCCCTGCTTTGTTTGCTTATAATATCGCCAACAGAACATCATGCCATCACACGGGCGTTCAAACCAACAGGGAACGATGAACAACGAGCATATATTACGTTAATGAAATAAATTGGTAGCTTTAGATATAAAATCTGATTGAGTGTGCTCTCTCATTCTGGCAAATTAAGCCGACACGGAATAAAAACGTCCACGGCTGGCACATCACACTAAAAATAATAATGTCAGTTTCAAATAGCGTTATACCCAAATATTCAGTCTACAAAGCCAGGTGCAATGTGTTTGTACCGTGCAACGGAAGTCTGATATCTGGCGGGTATATTACTCGACAACACCACAACCACTATTTCATTTTCATTCTTTTTATGCAGGCTTTTAAAAAGCCGTTTTAAAAAGCAGGTTGCTGGCTCATTTCTGGAGAGAACGCTTATGCCAGATATTAATATATTTTTATCTTCTTTGCTCGAACGGCAATTACATGACGCTGCCGAGCGTTCCCGTATCCGGGAAGCCACCATGGGCCGACAGCAATTACATCAAAAAGCCCGCGCACTGCTCGATCAACTCACCGGCATCGAAGATGATGAGCGCGCTCAGCGTGATCGTACGACGTTACCGGCTGGCGATATTCGTGAGCGGCTGGCCCGTGCCCGTCAGGCTAGCGCCTTTGTCAACGGCACAGGAGCCAACCCGTTCAGCGGGCTGACGTACCACCAATTATCGTTGATTATCTACGATGACAGCGGCGAGTTTACCCTGAATGAGCGCCGGGCAGCCTGGAGCGAAGCCTACATGCAAGATCAAACCTGGCGTCAGCACATCGTCACGCAGGCCTGCCTCAACTATTGCCACCCACACTGGCAAATACAGTTTTTCACCGCCGTACTGAAAAATTACCGTTCATTGCCCGCGATTGAAAAAGCCCAATATCCGCGTCACTACGAACGGCAATTGCAATGCCACATTCTGCCCAGTGGCGACAGAGCACACCCGTTGGATTTTTCAGCCTTGTTTGATTACCCCAGCCTGTTGGAAATGTTGCTTGCCATCAGGCAGGGCGCAGCCAGACGCGAAATCTTCGCCCCCACAGAGAACCCTATCCCTTGATCCCGGCAGCCAGCGCACGTATCGACGCCAGACGTGCAGCCGGGTCGTTCACTGGCGTATGGATAATGAACTCGCTGACACCGAAACGCTGATGGTAATGCTGCAACTGGCGATGGACCTCCTGCGAGGTACCATACAAAATGTTCTGCGCCTGTTTTTCGATACGGAACTGCGTACTGCCAGCCTGTTGCACCAGCAGGTCAGCCTGCTCCTGAGTCAGCACGTTGAGCGGCGCACGATCGTCAATATAGACCTTGTAGTTATACCGCTCGCCCGCCAGCATTTTCGCCTCATCATGGCTTTCCGCGACGATAACCGACAGCGATAACAGTGCCTGTGCATGTTCAGGCTGGTACTCACGCCAGGTGAGGAACGCCTCCGTCAGCAGGCTTTCACTGGGCTGAATGAACCCGGCAAAGACAAAATTCCAGCCCAGTGAGGCCGCCAGACGCGCACTTGCCGGGCTGGCTCCCAGCAAAAAACGTGATGGCGACGCCGGTGGCTGCGGCGTGGCGAACAACCCGGAATTCGATTGTGCCGACGTCGGCTCCAGTAATGTATGCAGTTGCCGCAGTTTATCGTCAAATGTCACCTGGCGGGCCGGGTCAATTTCCTGTTGCAGCGCACGAGTGGCAAGCGGGAATCCGCCCGGTGCCTTACCAATGCCCAGGTCGACGCGGTCTGCTGCCAGCGATGACAGCACATGGAAATTCTCTGCCACTTTATAAGGGCTGTAATGCTGTAACATCACCCCGCCAGAACCAATGCGGATGTGGCGAGTATGAGCCAGCAACCAGGCAATCAGCACTTCCGGCGATGAGCCTGCCAGTGAATCAGAATTGTGGTGTTCTGATACCCAGAAGCGAGAGTACCCCAATGTATCGGCGAGGCTGGCCAACGCTGTCGTTTGTGCCAATGCGTCAGCAGCGGTCATCCCTTGTGCAATCGGACTTTGATCTAATAAACCAATACGATAGCTCATGTATTTCCTTTTTCTGATCTGGCCTGAATTTTCTGCATATTTTCATAGCCAGAAAAAATCCATAAATAACAAAACAGCGTTTAAATAGTACAAATTCTCACTATCAGTAAATGAGAATCACAATAATCAGCGTAATGAACTATCTATTTTTACTGGGGTACTATTTGTACAGGGGCACTATTTCCACATGGCTACTTTTTCATCATGAAACTTTCCGAGAGGTATGCTTATTTTTCCGTGGCACTTATTTCATTTCCTGAATAAATAAATCACAAAACCCCCTGAGATATTTTTTTGCTTTGGCATAGTCAATTTTGTTGTTTTACATCCCGAATCCTCTCATCAATAGTATTTTCCAGACGTCCCTGACCCTCTACTCCCCCTTCACCACGCGTTTTCCTGTGTTTTATCCCAGCCAGGAAACAGGGGGCTTTTAACCAACATTTGCCGTAGGGAGCATGCCGATGAGTAAAAAAACGATTTCTGAACACCCTTCAAGCCCTGCACGACGTCAGTTGAGACTGGGGGTCATATTGCAGGGCGCAGCCGGCAATATGTCAGCCTGGCGACACCACAACGTGGTACCGGATGCCAGCATCAATTTTGGTTTCGTGCTGGATACGGTGAAAAAAGCCGAGCAAGGGAAATTCGACTTCGCTTTTGTGGCGGATGGGTTATATATCAACGAAAAATCCATCCCCCACTTTCTTAACCGCTTTGAACCGCTGACGCTGCTCTCAGCGCTAGCCGCCTCCACCCGTCACATCGGTTTGGTCGGTACGCTGTCCACCTCTTACAGCGAGCCGTTCACCACCGCACGGCAGTTCGCCAGCCTCGATCACCTGAGCAACGGCCGTGCGGGCTGGAACGTCGTGACCTCGCCACTGGAAGGGTCAGCGAAGAATTTTTCCCGCGTTTCACACCCGGAACACGCCCTGCGCTACCGCATTGCCGATGAATTTTTGCAGGTGGTGAAAGGGTTATGGGATTCCTGGGAAGATGATGCGTTTATCCGAGACAAAGCCAGCGGCCGCTTCTTCGACCCGGAAAAACTGCATACGCTGAACCATCAAGGCGAATTTTTCTCGGTCGCCGGGCCACTGAATATCGGACGCACACCACAGGGTCGTCCGATTATCTTCCAGGCCGGTGCGTCAGATGACGGCAAGAAACTGGCTGCCAGTCACGCCGATGCCATTTTCACCCACCAGCACACACTGGAGGAGGCGCAGGCGTTTTACCGCGACGTCAAACAACAGTTGGTAGAACAGGGGCGACACGAAAACCAGTTGCACATCTTTCAGGGTGTTAGCGTGCTGGTGGGCGATAGCGCGGAAGATGTGGAGCGCCAATATCAAACCACTGCCGCACTGGTCACCATCGAAGACGCGCTCAATTACCTCGGCCGTTACTTTGAACACTACGACTTCTCACAACATCCGTTGGATGCCCCTTTCCCGGATATCGGCACGCTCGGCCAGAACAGTTTTCGCAGCACCACCGACGAAATCAAACGCAATGCCCGCGAACGCGGATTAACCCTGCGTCAGGTGGCGTTGGAAGCCACGACGCCCCGCCCGCTATTCAGCGGTACGCCGCAACAGGTGGCAGATGGGTTGCAGTCGTGGTTCGAACAGTATGCCGCCGACGGTTTTATCATCCAGAGTGCCACACCGGACAACTTCACCCGATTTGTCGATCAGGTGGTGCCATTGCTGCAACAGCGCGGCTTATTCCGCCAGGAGTACCCCGGCTACACGCTGCGGGAAAGCCTGGCGCTGGAGTTTCCTGCTAACCGTTACACCGCCGCCCGTCACCTCACCGAGGAAACGACACCATGAACGCACGCGACTACGCCACACTGCTGCTGACCACACTACTGCTCAGCGCGGGTGGGCATGCCGAATCAGTGAGCGTCGGTCGAATCGACCTGAAAGCCAACCAATTACCGGTACATGCCCCCGCTAACCCACAAGCGATCGCTGCAATCCCTGCCGGGTTTACCTTTGCCGAACCCGGCACACTCACCGTGGCGATCGCCAGTCACAGTTCCCCACCGCTGGCACTGCTGGCGGACGACAATAAAACACCTATCGGCAGCGACCCGGACATCGCCCGTTTAGTTGCCGACGCACTGGGGTTAAAACTCAAACTGGTACCGACCGCCTGGGAAGACTGGCCGCTAGGCATCGCCTCTGGTCGCTATGACGCCGCTATCCTCAATATCGCGGTCACCAAAGCACGTAAGGAGAAATTCGATTTCGCCACTTATCGGGTCGATACGCTGGGTTTTTATGTCAAATCCACCAGCCGTATTCAGGCAATTCGGGGAGCGGCAGATGTGGCAGGACTCAAAGTGATCGTCGGTTCCGGCACCAATCAGGAAAACATCCTGCTGGGCTGGGATCGCCAGAATCGTGCTCAGGGCTTAGCGCCGGTACAGCCGATTTACGTTACCGACGATGCGGCGGCCAACCTGAGCATCCAGTCCGGCCGGGTGGATGTTTTTTTCGGCCCGCACTCCATCGGGGCGTATAAGGCGGCACTGACAGGACAGACAAAGATGGTGGGTATCGGCCCTACCGTGGCACCGGTTGCCGTGACCACCCGCAAGGGTAACGGACTGGCACAACCGATTAGTACCGCGCTCAATGGCGTCATCGCTGGCGGGCAATACGCGCAGGTGCTGGATCGTTGGGGTGAGAATGACGAAAAAGTCACACGCTCCGACGTCAATCCACGCGGATTGGACGAATAACTCAACTCGTCCTCCCCGCTGATAAATTTATCTTCAAGGAATACGCTATGCAGACTCTCGCCGTTCGTCCATTTTATCGTCTGGCCGCGACGCTATTTGGCGGCTGGTTACTACTCGGCAACGCACAAGCCGCCAGCATTGACCTCAACGCGAACCAACAGCCGATCCACGCGCCCAAAAACCCGCAGGCCATCGCGCAGATCCCGGCAGGATTCCGGTTCGTCGAGCCAGGAAAGCTGACCGTCGCCGTCGCGGCATTAGGCTCCTCGCCGCCGCTGGCCTTTCTGGCCGACGACAACAAAAGCCTCATCGGCAGCGAACCGGACATCGCCCGGCTGGTAGCCGATAGCCTCGGGCTGGAATTGAATCTGGTATCAACCTCATGGGAAGACTGGCCGCTGGGCGTATCCTCCGGTAAGTATGATGTCGCCATCACCAACGTGACCGTCACCAAAGCGCGTAAAGAGCGTTTTGACTTTGCCACCTACCGTACCGATACACTGGGCTTCTACGTGAAATCCAGCAGCAAGATAACCGCTATCCACAATGCCAAAGATATTGCCGGGCTGCGGATTATCGTCGGTTCCGGCACCAATCAGGAAGCCATCCTGCTTGACTGGGACAAGCAAAACCGGGCAGTCGGCTTGCCGCCGTTTCAGCCGGTCTATGTCACCGATGCGGCCGCGGCAAACCTGAGTATTCAGTCTGGTCGTGCCGACGCCACATTCGGCCCGAATGTCACCGGTGCCTATAAAGCAGCGCTGAATGGGCAGACTCGCCTGGTGGGAACCGTCAACGGCGGTTGGCCTCAGGTGGCACACATCGCGGTCACCACCCGCAAAGGTAACGGACTGGTGACCGCACTCAATACCGCGCTCAACGGTGTGATTCAGGGCGGCGAATACGACCAGGTACTGAACCGCTGGGGAGAAGGTGTGGAGCGAATCAGCCACTCGGAGATCAACCCGCTGGGTCTGGGCGATACGCCGTTGTAATCCGCATCCAGTTGCACAGGGAGAACGCTATGTCTGAGGAACATTTCATTGTCACCTACCCGGAAGATGAACGCATTGCGCCGGTGCTGGACGGTTTATTTGCTGAATACCGTCAGCGTTACGGCGACTACTTCGCTCATCAGGATCCGGAACCACAGGGGCTATATCTACCGCCGGACGGTATTTTTATCGTGTTGATGCGCGATGAGCGCCCCATCGCCACTGGCGCGTTCAAACGCTACGACGCCACCACCGCCGAGCTTAAACGCATCTGGACTGACAGAACCCTGCGACGTCAGGGACTCGCCAAACGAGTACTACTTGAACTGGAGCGCCATGCCCGTCGGCTGGGCTATCGGGATCTGTTTCTGACAACCGGTTTTCGCCAGCCGGAAGCAGTCGGGTTATACCTGAGCGAAGGTTATCAACCACAGTTCGATACTCAACTCGACCCGGAATATTACAGCCTGCCGCCGCACGATGGTCGGTTGCCGTTTCGTAAACCGCTGTATAGGCCATTGTCTGAACGGGTGGTCCAACAGGAACGGGCTATCGGGTAATAAGGACACACTGATGACACACTCAATCCCCCCCGCACTGCATCCAACGGATGCCCCTGCGACAACCTTACGCGTGGTACCGGCGCGTTACCCACTACGTATCGCTGGCACCGTGTTTTCGCTATTTATTTTCGCCGGTATTGCCGAGTCGGTGGCGCTCAACAGCCGCTGGGAATGGTCCGTGTTCGCCAACTATTTTTTTAATCCCGTCATTCTGGAAGGGCTAGGGCGTACCCTGTTGCTGACGCTGCTTGGCACCTTGTTCAGCGTGATCGTCGGTACCGGGCTGGCGTTGGCACGGCTGTCATCGTCGACCTTACTCAGTACGCTGTCCTGGCTGTATATCTGGTTATTTCGATCACTGCCACTGATTCTGGTGCTGATAATCCTCTACAACTTCTCGTACTTGTACGACACATTGGCACTGGGCATCCCTTTCACGGCAGTCGAGTTTTTCCGCTACCCCACTATTGATGTGCTAAGCCCCTTCTCTGTCGCCGTGCTGGGGCTCACACTGGTGCAATCGGCCTACACCGCCGAAATTATCCGTGGCGGTATCCTTGGTGTTGACGCCGGACAGTTCGAAGCCGCCGCCGCGCTCGGCTTACCGGGTTATCGCCGTACCTGGCGAATTATTCTGCCGCAGGCGTTGCGCTCCATTCTGCCTACCGGCTTCAACGAAATCATTAGCCTGGCCAAGGGCACCTCGGTGGTGTACGTGCTGGCACTGCCGGAACTGTTTTACACCGTGCAGGTGATTTACAACCGCACTCAGCAAGTCATTCCACTGTTGATGGTCGCGACCGTCTGGTATCTGGTGATCACCAGCGTACTGTCGGTACTGCAATATTTTGTAGAACGCTACGTCGCCCGCGGCGCAGTACGGGAAATACCGGCGCATCCGTTGCAGCGTCTTTTCCGGCACCTGACCACACTGATATTCAGAGGGAAATACCATGTCTGAAGCTATTGATCTTTATTCAATCCCACATACCGTATCAGGCACTGTAGCTGAAAAAGGTCGGATCGATATTCAGGGGGTAGGCAAATGGTTCGGTGCGCATCGGGCGCTGGATAATATTAACCTGACGCTGCCGCCCGGCTCAGTGACCGTGATAATTGGGCCGTCAGGCTCCGGCAAATCCACGCTACTGCGAACCATCAACCACCTGGAGCGGGTGGACGAGGGCACCATCCGTATCGATGGCGACTACATTGGCTATCGCCGTGAAGGCGACACACTGTACGAGCTAAAAGAACGGGAGATTCTGCGCCAGCGCATCGGCGTTGGTTATGTATTCCAGAACTTCAACCTGTTTCCACACCTGACGGTGCTGGAGAATATTATTGAAGCGCCACGAGTGCACCGACTATACCGTCGCGCCCAGGCACAGAGCGTGGCACTGGCGCTGCTGGAGCGGGTCGGGTTACGCCACAAAGCGAATGCTTATCCACGCCACCTGTCCGGCGGGCAGCAACAACGCATCGCCATTGCTCGTGCGCTGGCGCTCAACCCCAAGGTGATGCTGTTTGACGAACCCACCTCGGCGTTAGACCCGGAACTGGTGGGTGAAGTACTGGATGTCATCAAGGATCTGGCACGATCGGGCGTCACTATGGTGATCGTTACCCATGAGATTGGCTTTGCGCGCGAAGTGGCAGATCGGGTGGTGTTCATGGTGGATGGCAGAATCGTGGAAAGCGGCGACGCGTATCAGGTGCTGAACCATCCTGCCCACCCTCGCACCGCCAGCTTTTTAAATAAAGTGCTCTAAGCGATGTTTTCATTCCCCGACACCGTGCGGGGAATGAAAGTGTTACTTCAATCGTTCACGCAGTTCAGTTGACGCCTGCAACAGCGCGGCGCGGGTGGCCGGTACATTGCTTAACGCATTGAGCAGACCGAAGTCGTGGATCATGCCGTTGTAGCGCGTGACGGTGACATCTACCCCGGCCTCATCCAGCTTACGACCATAGGCTTCGCCTTCATCACGTAGTACATCCAGTTCAGCGGTTTGAATCAACGCCGGTGGCAAACCTTTCAACTGTTCACGAGTGGCCCGCAAAGGAGAAGCCAAAATATCTCGACGTTGCGCACTGTCCGTTGTGTAAGCACCCCAGAACCATTTCATCATGTTGCGGCTCAGGAAATACCCCTTCTGAAACTGCTGGTAAGAAGCGGTATTAAAATCGGCATCAGTCACTGGCCAGAACATCACCTGATAGCGAATGTGCGGCGTCCCCGCCTGTTTAGCCTGTTGCGCTACCGCTGCCACCATGTTGCCGCCCACACTGTTACCCGCCAGCGCCAGCCGTGAACCATCTACGCCGATCTCTTTACCGTGTTCCGCGACCCAGCGGGTCGCCGCATACGCCTGGTGAATCGCCACTGGATAATGCGCTTCCGGCGACGGCGAATAATTGACAAAGACTGCCGCCGCACCGGACTGTACCACCAGATCGCGCACGAAGCGTTCGTGCGTTGGGTAATCACCCAGAATCCAGCCACCGCCATGGAAGAACATGAACACCGGCAGAACCCCGGCGCTGCCAGCCGGTTTAACGATGGTCAATGGGATGTTCTGACCATCAACGGTAATGGTTTTCTGGGTGACGTCAGCCGCAGGCAGGCCCGCCCCCGCTTGTGCAGCAACCAGCACGTTGCGCGCATCTGCTGGTGACAGCTGTTCGAGCGGCTTCCCCCCACCCGCATTCAGTTTATCCAGAAACGCCTGCACATGACGTTCAGCATACGGTGCCTTGTTGTCCACCGCTGCGGCATTCCCCGCTATAGCAACCAGTAAGGCTGCGACAAGACTTTTTCTCATGATGTATTACCCTGGTGTTAAGTGAAAACATTTACTTTTTAATGAGTTATTTTTTCTTATTGCTATCTGACTCAGATAACCGTCAGTTTCACATCAATGTTGCCACGCGTTGCGTTGGAGTACGGGCAGACGATGTGTGCTTTCTGTACCAGGTCTTCCGCTACCGCACGATCCAGACCCGGCAGGGTGACTTTCAGTTCAACTTCGATGCCAAAACCGTTCGGGATGGCACCAATACCTACGCTGCCATTAATGGTGGTACCCGCCGGAATCGAGACTTTGTCACGTACGCCGACAAACTTCAGTGCACCCAGGAAGCAAGCGGAGTAACCAGCGGCAAACAGTTGTTCCGGGTTAGTGCCTTCACCACCGGCACCGCCCAGCTCGCGCGGCGTAGTCAATTTGACATCCAACTGCTGGTCAGAAGAAACCGCACGACCATCACGACCGCCGGTCGCCTGCGCATGTGCAACGTAGAGAACTTTTTCAATAGACATCATGTGACTCCTTTGAGTGGATTATATTAGCGATTTAAATCGTTAGATATTAAATCGCACACTACTTAATTGGTGGTAAAAAAACGCGTCTAATCAGCACGCGTTACATTATATCGACTCATCAAATATGCCTGATGAGGCTGGCACGCAATGTTTCCAGATCGTGCTTGATAGCACGCAACTGCTCGATATTGCATTCTGACGCGCAGAACACCCCTTCTGGTACGGCCTTCGCTTTGGTCTGCAATGCACGCCCGTCGTCGGTGAGCTCAATCAGCACCTGACGTTCATCTTGCGTGCCACGACGACGCGTAACCAGCCCAGCGGTTTGCAGACGCTTAAGCAGCGGCGTCAGCGTGGCGGAATCCAGAAACAGACGCTCGCCCAGTTCAGAAACCGTTACCCCATCGCGTTCCCACAACACCAGCATCACCAGATACTGCGGGTACGTGAGGTTAAGCTCGGTCAGCAAACGGCGATATAACTTGTTCATCGCCAGATTCGCTGAGTAGAGCGCGAAACAGAGCTGACCATCCAGCCGGAAGGCGTCATCACTCAGTATCGGTTTGGTATCGGTATCGTTTCTGTTCATGGTCGCCACTCTATATCGCTCAAAATTAAATAGCAAGCGATTTAGATTAAAGGTTAGATAAAAAAAGCGCAGCAACTGACTTGTTGCCGCGCCTGCCTGCGTTATTTATTCACTCGCAGGTCCCTGACGACGCCAGGGTCAGAATGATGTCCAATCGTCGGTGGTTTTCTCCTGCCGTGAAGCAGGGTTCGCCAGCACCGCCATCTTCCCGGCGGGCTTTTGTTCCCGACGTGCCGTCAGCGCATCAGCCACACCCGGCAGTTTGAATACCGCGACAATTTCATTCAGATGATGTGCCTGCTCTTCCAGTGAAGAGGACGTCGCCGACGACTGTTCAACCAATGCCGCGTTCTGCTGCGTTACGCTATCCATTTGCGTGATGGCGGTGCCCACCTGGGAAATCCCTTTGCTCTGCTCGCTGGAAGCCGAGGCGATTTCACCCATGATATCCGTCACGTTGGTGACTGACCTCAGAATATCGTCCATCGACTTGCTAGCCAGCGACACCTGCTCGTAACCGTTTTTGACATTCTCTACCGACTCGTCAATCAGGGTTTTGATTTCTTTCGCCGCCTGCGCACTGCGCTGAGCAAGACTTCTGACCTCGCTCGCTACCACGGCGAACCCTCGCCCGGCTTCACCGGCACGCGCGGCTTCCACCGCCGCGTTCAGCGCCAGGATGTTGGTCTGGAAGGCAATACCGTCGATCACATTGATAATGTCGGCAATTTTCTGCGAACTATGGGTAATACTTTGCATACTGTGACTGACCGACTGCACTACCTCGCCCCCGTTGTTGGCGGCGGTTGACGCGTCTCTGGCAAGCAGACTGGCCTGTTGAGCGTTATCGGCGTTCTGTTTCACTACCGCGCTCAGTTGCTCCATGCTGGCGGCAGTTTCACTGAGCGCCGCTGCCTGCTCTTCGGTCCGCGAAGACAGGTCGCTGTTACCGGCGGCGATTTCGCTGCTGCCGTGATAAATTTCGCTGGCGCTACGGCGAATATCCGCCACCGTTTTTATCCAGTTCTGCTGCATGGAATTAACGAACGGGATGAGTTGCCCCACTTCGTTACGCCCTATGTCGTCAATCGTGGTATCGAGTTGCCCATTCGACAAGATTTGCAAATGCGCTTTCACCTGCTCCAGCGGGCGTCCCATCTGAATGGCGAGATAACGATCGGTAAATACCACCACGCCTAAACCAACAATCATGGCGACTATCAGCGTCACCTGACTCCAGTACACCCAGGCGGCGATGCGCGCCTGTGCTTCGGTTTTCAGATTTTTAATAATCTGGTTGTAGTGGCTAATAGCGGTGGTGAATTTTACCCGCAACGGGTTGTATTTCTCCGTAACGAGTTTCACATAGGCATCGTGATTACCTTGTCTGGCGGCGTCCAACATCGGCACAACCGCTTCGCTAAACAGCTGGTAAGAACTATTGTAAATATCATCAATAGACGTGCTGCTGATATTGGCATGATCCGTCACCTTGAATTGCGCCAGACCATTTTTCAGGAACTCCACATCCGCGGCGGCATCATTCAGTAAATTGCGCCCCCGATCGCTGCTATTTTCTGCCGCTATCGCTTCATCCATCGACAATTTAACTTTGTAGTAACTATCGCTCGCACCATTGATAATATCGCCATTCGTTTGCTGCACATTCGTCAGGCTAATCTCATCCGTCAGGTTATTTAACGAGTACAGGGAGAAAACCCCCACCCCGCCCCATAACACAGTAAATATGGCCAGAATGGCCAGCATCATAATTTTAATCCTGATGTTACGAATTAGACTCATTTAACACCTCTAAAATGAAAAATATATCTCACGTTCTCTTATGGATTTGTATTAGACAAACAGGTTTACCTGGCATACTTTTTTTATACACTTCATACTTCAAGCTATGGATGTACTGCTGCATTAGCTGTTCCATCAGCACGACAGCTCGAATTATCTGGGCAAGGACTTTTCATCCCTGAAATAACCCGAGCCATCAGAGAACATGCTGTTAATTTGAACAACACAACCGCACTCATCGACATCATGACTGATGAAATAAGTAGACAACTCACCTGAAACCTAACGCTCGCCGGGGATACGGCAAGAATAATGTAAAGCATGAAACCTATATCGGCTTAACATTCTTTTTCTTTATTCAATCGCATTAAAATAACAAAAAGACATATTGAAAATAAAAAAACAGGTGAGGCAATAAAAAAGGCAATGCGATATTAGATTATCATGTCCTGGTTATTAGGACATTCAAAATATCTCAGTTGTTGTTCACTGAATAATTCATGATGCGAAAAAACAGGTTATGAATTGATTAAAAATAAAAACACAGAGAGTATTTTTTGTGAGGGAAATGATATTTTCTCGGGATCATTCTCCCGTTACTTACTCGGTTTTGTGATGAAAGACGATGCGTTTTACCAACCATTTCCACGTTGATTAACGCGATAAAATGACTTTTTCCCGGATTAGACCGCGCAAAGACATAAGAGAAAGGAAAGAATGGATGACAGGGTGCCGATCGTTTTTCACATTATCGTGCCTGAGCAGCCATAAGACAGCACGTTACCCATTTTTTTGATGAAACCGCGGTCTGAATACTGACAATATTACATAAACATTACTTACGACACATCACTCCACCGCGTTTATTGATATCATCCCTGAAACGCAACACGCACACCAACAAGGAGAAATTGATCGATCAAGGAGTTCGATGCGAGAGTCGCGCCACGACAGACAAAGGGTTGAGTTATCAGCTTGCTGAGTGTGAATCATTGCGAGACTCAGCCTGACCTACATCAACAACCATTCGCGATAAAACTATTAGTCTGTTCCCGCAATCGGGCCGGTGTACCGTCTGATGATAAACACAGCATATACCCTCAATATTCGGGTTTCAGGGCAACAACCTGCAACGTGAAGTATGACGGGTATACTCGTTGCCTTACTGATATTGGCTGAGGTCTGCAAGACTGGAGGCATCAATAGCGGCAGGTAGGGAAAATCAGCACTTCAAAGGAGATGGGGATGTTAGAAAAAATCAAAATAAGAAATGGGCTTTACTGCGTACTCGCCATATTCGCGCTATTGCTACTGTCTATTTGTACTTTTAGCTTGTATTCCTCCATACAAAGCAACAAGTCTATCCGCAACGTCAACGGGATTGAGGGCGAGCAGCTCGTTCCCCTTTATTTGGCCTATTCAGAAATGCTCAATGCCAGACTGGCCGGTTTCAACATCGCGCTGGCGATTGGAGACAAAAAAGATGACGCGACAATTCGGGCTGGTCTGGAGCGACTGAACGGTTACATCGCCTCCGCCAACAGCACCATGGCGGAACTGCGTCGTATCCCGGCACAAACACCGCAAGGCCAGGCGCTTCGCAATGATCTTGATGACACCTTCAATGATTATATGAACAACACCGTCGCCCCCATGCTCACGGTACTGCGAGAACGAAATCTCGAGAGCTTCTATTCCAAACTGGCCCCCAGTGCACTGGAAAAAGGCGCGGTGTTCCGTAAAAAGCTGGAGCAGTTTGTGACGTTAGCCAAAGGGGTTGGTAATGAGGAGATCACGCAGGCGGATAACTTCTATCAACGCACATTAACTATCCTTATCGCTACGCTGATAGTCGCTCTGATCTTAAGTCTGATTACCCTGAAGTTCATCCGCAACGTGGTGTTGCACCCGATGCAGAAGGTCAGAACCTATTTCGGCATGATGGAACAAGGTGTACTGACGCTGGATATTCCGCCACAGCACAATACCGAAATGGGTAGCCTGATGCTGTCACTGAAAGATATGCAGCAGGCATTTCGCAGAATCGTGTTGGATGTCAGAGAGTCGGCCAGTTCTGTCGCCGCTGGTGCAGAACAGATTTCCGCCGCCAACCGGGATTTCGCCGCCCGAACCGAAGCGCAAGCCTCCTCCGTTGAGCAAACAGCGGCCAGCATGGAACAAATCACTGCGTCCGTGCAGGAAAATACCGCCAACACCAGTAAAGCCATGGCGCTGACCAATTCTGTCGCGGCGCTGGCGGAAAAGAACGCCAGTAACTTTAGCCAGATGATCGAACGGATTCAGTATATTTCTGATAGTTCGAACAAAATCAACGATATCATCAGCATTATGGACGGCATCGCTTTCCAGACCAACATTCTGGCGCTGAACGCGGCGGTGGAAGCCGCCCGTGCGGGTGAAGCAGGTAAAGGTTTCGCGGTGGTCGCTTCGGAAGTGCGCAGTCTGGCACAACGCAGCGCCGGCTCGGCACGAGAAATCAAAGAGTTGATCGAAAAAACCGCAGATGAGATCGCTCAGGGAGAAAAAGTGGCGTCACACTCCACACAGGATATGGCGCGGCTCATGGATGAGATTAAACGTGTAAACGAATTTATGTCGGATATCTCTATCGCCTCGTCAGAGCAGGCTAAAGGTATCGAACAGGTTAACGCCGCCATCACGCAGCTTGAGCAAGCCTCCCAGCAAAACGCAGCGCTGGTTGAAGAATCCGCCTCCGCCAGCTCTTCGCTACACGAACAGGCCAGACATCTGGACGACACCATGACCTTCTTCAACCTGGACGATAACAACCCGATGGCGCTCGCCGCGCCACGTTAAGACGTTCAGGTTATCGGTCCGCCCTTTCCCAGCCCGCCGCCTCTGGCGGGCTGATTTTCCGCCACACGACGCTACCGGAAACGGATGCTCACCGCAATCAGCGCACTTGTTACACCCGACCAGCGATCTTTTACATCCCGCAGTAATACGATGAGAGTGTCCCGCAGCCCTTGCGGCACCGTCCCGCGTTATCGACGCAGGCGGGCTAACCTGTCTTCGGAGGTATGATGCTACCCAACCGTATTCACGCCGTCTCTCTGCCAACTCGCTCAGGGTTATCCTGCCTGTGTTTTTTGGGTGTGGTGCTGCTGGCAGGATGTTCACACACCACAGCGGAGCCCGACACCACCTCCATGCCTTATCGTTCAGTGCCTTATGGTAAGTGCGATAACGTCGGGACTTACCACCTGTATTTCGACCGATTCGACGAAACCGCGCAGCAGCTTGCCCACGCCACCGGCTGCGTTGTGATTACCGACACCAGCAAAACCGGCGCAATTCAGCCTCACCCGGTGGTCGGCACCCTGACTATCCGTCAGGCAGTGCAGATGGCGATTACGGGGACAACGCTTCGAATAACACATCAGGATGGGAATAGCATCACGGTAGAGTGAGCAAAAGCCGAAGAGCGCGGTCAGACTCGAGGCATAGCAACCGTCGGCATTGAAGAGGTTGATATATCTGGTGTCTGGTGCCGGCATCGCAGGCACCAGAGTTATCAGACAATCGACCATCAGAATGATGATGTCATAGAATGGGTTAGAATGACTGTAACGCGCCTATCTTACCCTGCTGCCAGTTGGTCTCAGACTGGCGTAACGCCTGACTGATATCCGCCAGCCGGTTGGACGGCAGCGTTTTTGGCAGCAAATCCAGCCCCACGGTTGAGAGGATTTGACCATAGCTGTTACGCAATTCGGCGTAAGCCAGATCCTGACGCAAGTTGGCGTTCAGGGCATTGAGTTCCCCCTGAATCAGTTGCAGTTCGCCGATACTGTTCGCCTTGTAACGGTTTCTGAGTTGCTCGGCAATCTGACCATCGAGATCGCGCAGTTCAACACTGGTTTTATACTGACGCACCGCTTCGTTGAAGTTAGCCCGGGCGATGTACAGCTGTGCCATGATAGCCAGCGACATGGCCTGACGCTGCACTTCCGACACGCTTTCATTCGCCTGTGCCGTTTTATACGCCGCAGGGCCTGACAGCAGATTAAACAGGTTCCAGGTCACCTTTACGCCCACGTCCGCCCAGCTTTGGTTCACCATAAAAGAGTTGCTGTCGTAGTGACCACCGGCGCTGACCTCCAGCCCCGGCAGCATGCGCAACAATGACTTGCGGGTTTCAGCGGCATGAATACGCACCTGATAATCCTGCTCTTTCAGTTCCGGGCGGCTCAGCAGTGCCGTCTGCTCCAGAGTATTGAAATCGACATTCAGTTGCGGCACTGGCATCTCACGATTATCCGGCAGTGCCAGCGTATACGGGGTATCCAGCGGCAGGTTCATCAATGTCGCCAGTTCGGTCTTCGCCAATGACAACGCACGGCGTTGCTCTTCCAGTTGGCGCACAGCATCAATCAACGCACGGCGATAACTGAGCGCTTCAACCGGGTCGCCCACTTGCTGCGTACTCATGTGTTCGCTGGCTTCGCGCGCCTGATTCACCCTATCGATCAGGCTGTCGATACGGCCCAGCAGCCGCTCAGCCGCTACCGCACGCCAGTACGCGGAACGCACATCCTGAATGATGGTGTGGACGACCTTGCGTTTGCGTTCATCAGCAATCCAGCGTTGGTCGGCTCTCTGTTTGGCGTTGACATAACTGACACCGAAATCCAGCACGTTCCAGACCATCGTCAGGTCGGCGACGTCACGGTTTTGGTCAAGCGAGGTGGAAGGCTCCAGTGATTGCCGCCCGGTTTGAATACTGCGGCTGCTGGATGCGCTGGTGTTGCTGCGACCAACATAGCCTGCCGACATCGCCATCTGCGGCAACATGTCATAGCGCGCCAGCTCCAGTTGCTGTTGCGATAACGCCTGCTCCATCACTTTCAGCCGGGCTTCCAGGTTATATTTAAGCGCTCTGGCCATCGCATCGTACAGTGTGATCGGTGCCGTCACCGGCTCCTGTTTACTGAACATCGCGACCTTATCCTGTCGAATACGCTGCTCGCCCTGCTCCTTCGAAATGGGCTGGCTGGTAACGGCACAACCGCTCATTGCCACCACGATGAGGCTAAGACTGAAAAGTTTGCGACCCTTTAACACGATTCCACTCCTGACCCTTGTTGTTATTGTCATAAACACCTTACCCCGAGGTCACCGTTACCCTTGTTGTTGTTCGTAGGTGATTTGGCCGATATCGAGCAATGCCTGCTCAATCGCCGCCAGCCGCTGCTGCGTATCGTTCCCAATGTGTTGTAACTGCTGTTCCAGACCGGGAGCAAACTGCAGCGCGACACCGCCTGATGGCATCGTCACCCGACCGGTATTGGCGCTGCTGGTATTGATGTCGCGCCAGCTACCGCCAGAGAACACCGCCATCGGCGACAGAGAAGGCAAACTCATTCCTGAGAACACACCCGCCAGCGAAGAACTCCCCCCCAACGCGCCGCCGGTATTGAAGCTGGGGAATGACCCCAGCGAACTTTCAAACAGACTGGCACTGCTGGAAACGGCACCCTGAACAAACGCACTGGCTATCTGGCTGGCCGGTACGTTACTGACTTGAGGCGCGCGTTGAGCAGACTGAAAGATGGTTGACGCTGCGGTAGCGTTATCCGCCGTGCTACCCGCATTCAGCGCACCGAGCGATGTCGGGCCGAACAGCGCACCTAGCGTGATCGGTGCGGCTGGCGCCACCGTCACAACCGGCACGGGCGTAGCCGTTGGCGGCGCGCTCGTGCCGCCATTGATTCTGAATTCCGGATCGCCGTTATCCACAGTGCTGCCGGTAACGACCAGCCCAAAAGTGGTGCTGACCGAGGCGTTGCTGCCGTCGGTCGCCGTCACCCGAATAGTCAGATTGCCCACATCGCCATTGCCCGGCGTACCGGAGAAGGTGCGGGTGGCCGGGTTGAAGCTCAGCCAGCCCGGCAGTGCCGAGCCGTCCGCCTGTGTCGCACTCAGCGTCAGCGTGTCGCCGGTATCCGGGTCGGTAAAGACGCCTGCCGGGACAGTAAAGCTGAAACCGCCGTTTTGTGCCGCCGTTTGGCCACCCAATGAGCCGGATACCACCGGTGCATCATTCACGTTGGTGACGACCAGCCCGAAAGTGGTGCTGACCGAGGCGTTGCTGCCATCGGTCGCCGTCACCCGGATGGTCAGATTACCGACATCGCCATTGCCCGGCGTACCGGAGAAGGTTCGGGTAGCTGGGTTGAAGCTCAGCCAGCCGGGCAGTGCCGAGCCATCCGCCCGTGTTGCGCTCAATGTCAGCGTGTCGCCGGTATCCGGGTCGGTAAAGGTCCCCCCAGGAACAGTGAAGTTGAAGCTGCCATTTTGTGCGATGGACTGATCGGTCACCGGGGTGGACACCACCGGCGGGAGATTACTGTTATTCACCGTCAGCCCGAAGGTGGTGCTGACCGATGCATTACTGCTGTCCGTCGCGGTTATCCGAATCGTCAGGTTGCCGACATCACTGTGACCCGGCGTGCCAGAGAAGGTACGGGTGGACGGGTTAAAGCTCAGCCAGGTCGGCAGTGCCGAGCCATCCGACTGTGTCGCGCTCAACGTCAAGGTATCGCCGCTATCCACATCGACAAAGGTACCGCCAGGTACGGTGAAACTGAACGCCGTATCTTTGGTGGCGCTTTGGATACTGACCGGGCTCCCCACGGTCGGGGCGTCATTCACGCTGGTGACCACCAACGATGCCTGCGCACTATTGGTGGAAAACGCACTGCTGCCGCCAGTAGTCGAGGTATCCGCCAGGCCTTTGCTGCTCCCTGCCGTCGCGCTACCACTGGTGTGATCCCACGCGCGGAAACTCAGGGTTGCGGTTTCACCATTGGCGCTATCCGGCACATAACGAACCTGCGCCGTCGCCCCCAACAGCAATGCCGATGAGCCTGATACCGTTCCGATAGAAAACCAGTTCGCGCCACTATCCGTGGAATACTGCCAGCCACCGTTCCCTGCCGTCGCCGTAATCGCAATGCCGCTGGATGCCCCGCTGTCCACATCCCCATAGCCCGCATTGCTGAGCAACGACGAGACAGTAGTAGCAGACGATGTCATATCTTCCGTCGTGGATGTCAGGGTGACCGTCACGCCGCTGGATAACGTTGGCGCATCGTTAACTGGTGTTACGTTGAGGGTCATCGTCCCGGTATTGCCGGACAACGCCGTGCCATCACTGACTTTCCAGGTAAAGGAGGTATAACCTGTGCCGTTGGCATTCGCGGTCGGGCGGAAGGTCAGTTTGCCGATATCGGCCGCACTGACCACCGATCCATTACCCAGTAAGGTATCGCCGCCGCCACGCACACCGTCGTTGTTCGCGTCAATAAACAACTCGCCAGCGCTCGGCCCGGTAACGATGGTAATCGATTGCAGCGTGTCGCCGCTGTCGACATCGCTGAAACCAAAATCAGCGGCGCTAAAGGTCTGGGCGCTATCCTCATTGAGGGTTTTACTGACCGATGTATTGCTGATGACCGGCGCATCGTTAACCGGCGTTACGTTGAGGGTCATCGTCCCGGTATTGCCGGACAACACCGTGCCATCGCTGACCTTCCAGGTAAAGGAGGCATAACCCGTGCCGTTGGCGTTCGCGGTCGGGCGGAAGGTCAGTTTGCCGATGTTGGCCGCACTAACCACCGCACCATCGCCAAGCAACGTGTCACCGCTATCGCGAACACCGTCACTGTTGGCGTCAATAAACAGCTCACCGGCAGTCGGTGCAGTGACGATAGTAATGGATTGCAGGGTATCGCCACTGTCCACATCACTGAAACCAAAATCGGCAGCGCTAAAGGTCTGGGCAGTGTCCTCATTGAAGGTTTTGCTCACCGACGTATTGCTGATGACCGGTGCGTCATTGACCGGCGTGATACTCAGCACCGCCTGATTACTACCGCTACTGTTGAGCGAGCCGTCATTAAAGGTCCAGTTAAGCGTCACGCTGGACGGTGGATTATTAGAACTGTTGTTATACGTCAGGGATTGCAGCACCGCACTGACTATCGCCGACGTCGCATTGCTATTGAACGTCAGCGTCAACGAGCCGGAAGAATTCGTTGTAACACTGCCCACCACCGTACCGTTGTACGTGAAGTTCTGCCCTTGAGTCAGCGATCCCAACAACCCGCTATTGCCAAAGGAGTCGTCTGTGTTAGCCCCGCCGTTACGGGCAATTGAGATAGAGGCACCGCTATAGTTGCCCTGCCCGCTGTTAAGCGCGTCGAGTTCGGTATCGGCAACGGTGACATTGTTATCCATCACCACCGCACTGCCTTTTTCAGTAAAGGTCGCGCCACCATTCAGGTTGCTGAATACGGGGGCGGTGTTGGTGGTTGAGGTTATCGACGAACTGTTGATCGCTGTCAGGCCGCCTGATGTGGCGCGCAGCGCCAGCGTATTGGAACTGCCGCTGTTGGTGTACTGAATAATGAGCCCCGTGTAGGTGGCGATACCGCCAGACGGCGTTAATGTTACCGTCGTAGCGCTGGCATCATGATCGCCAGAGGTGACCGTCAGGCTATTGACGGTACCATCGACAACACTGTCGTTAGGGTCGGTCACCGAGAGCACGATATTGGTGGTGTAATCCTGGTCCACCATACCATTCGCATCGACCGCCTGAACGACCGGTACAGTGGTAAAACTGGCGCTTTGTCCGTTCTGAATCGTTGTAGGGACGGGCTGGGTGGAAAAAACCAGTCGCGTCGCTACCACATCCGGATCGATCGATGCGGATGTGGCGCTGACCAGGCTAGCGGATGCCGCCGTCAGCACGAAGTTAGCGTCAGCATCGCTGGCCGAGGTGTACTTCACACCGCTAAAGGTAGCAATACCGTTTGAGGCGGTCACCTGAGTGGTGCCAGTCAGCGAGCCACTGCCATTTTCGCTTAGCGTTACCGAGCTATTGAAATCGGTGTCAATATTGCCGCGATCGTCAACAGCAATCACCACCGGCTGAGTAGTGAAATTAATACCACTGACCACTGAGGTGGATGGCGACTGACTATAAATCAGCTTGGTTGCTGCCACATCAATGCTGGCACCGCTGCCGTTGGTCACGCTGCTCTGGGCACCCACAAAGGTGGAGCTTCCCGACCCGGTGGTCACGTTACTGGCATTGATTGACAGTACCACCGTGTGGTGATCGGTGATGTCATTACTGCTGGTGTTGTCGTTGTAATACGCCTTAATGGTGTAGGTTTCGCTACCGCCATCAGCAACCGACACATTAAGCCCGGAAAAGGTGACTCTACCCGTACTGCTGTCGTACGTGCCCACGACGTTAGTGGCATCGGGGCCGTTGAGCAGGAAGGTCATATGACTCAATTCTGATGATGTCGCGCTTCCACTGACGTTGGCGTATAACGCGCTGACGGTCGTGGCTACCCCGTCCGACGCACCGGTGTCCGTAATCGTGAAATCCATCAGTGACGTCGCGCTCCCCACTGACGTCGCGGTGGTAGAAAATGTTGTCGCCTCGCTGGCAGCACCTGCGGTTAGCGTAGAGGTCGAGTCTTTTGGCGCAGCAGTTTTAACATCGGTGATAATGATGTTTTGAAAAAGGCCATAGTCTTCCGAGGTAAATACCACCGACGTCACATCATTCAGCGTTGTTAAGCCACTGTAGGTATGAAATGCATCCGCGCCAGGAGAAAGAGAGAAAGAACTGGTGACGCCATCTTTAACATAATAAATCGTCAGGGTACCGGTTCGAAGTTGGGTTTCGAATCCCGTCACATCAAAGGTATAGCCACTTTGCACCGAGATCTCGAAATCCATACCACTGCCGCCATTACGGTCAGACAGCGCATAAATCCCCGGGCCGATCCCACCACCGGAAGTCTGATAATTAGGGTTCGTATCTTCCTGAATATCGAGATAACTCGCGTTCTTTCCTGTGATCGTCGAGCCTGCTTTAAACGTGAAACTCGCCCCGTCGACAGTGCGCACGAACATGTTATTATTATTCGCATCGCTATCTTCTTGCGAATCTACGACAAATGTCACCGTTGAGAGCAAGTGCGAGTAATGGGATACACTCAGGGAATTGGCCTGAATATCGCCCACTGAGGTTTCGAGTACCCAGTCGCCGCCTAGCGCAGCAGCACCGGTGTTATCGTTGGAAGCCGCAATGTCAGCGCCTGTCGTATCATGCAGCAATTGCAGAAACGCGCCGCTACCCGTGGCACCGATATCACATCCGTACAGCAACAGATCCCCATCCTCCGTCAACGCGGAACCCAGCGTCGCCAAATCAGCGGAGCGTGACGCTGCCGTCGTCGTATTTAACGTCAGCGTCCCCAGCGAAACCTGCCCTTCACTGCCATGACTGATGATATGAATCGCATCATAACCGTGGTGGGTTTGTGCCCACTCTGCCATCTGGGTCAGTCCGTCTTTGCTACTATCCAGCAATACCACTTCCGTTCCGGCAGGCACCTGGTCAACCAAGGTCTGGTAATCCGCCACTGAGGTATCGATAAACACCACTTCTTTGTGGGCGGTTGCCCCCGTCGCTACTGCTGCCACATCGTGGCTATCCGCCGTGGCGCTCTGCGTGCTGGTATGTTGAGAAGAGGTATCGGATTGATCGGTTGTGCCATCAGCGTGGCTATTGTCGGACTGAGTCGCCGTATCAGCCGAGGCGGTTTGCGTGGTTGTTGTTTGCGAGGTCGTTGTTTGCGTTTCTGTGGTTTGCTCGGCCGTAGCGACAATCGCACCATCAAATAACATACGGGCTTCCAGTGCATACCCTATCGGTATGTCGGAAACCGGTTCAACAGAGCAAGCCGGATGGCTGCTTTTCTTACGAAACAGATGACGCCATAACATAAAAACACCCCGACACCAGAAATAACTGCTCACAAAAAGGTGATAATGAAAAAACCGTTAAATAATAAAAAGATAACCATTTAAATCGGGAATGACAGTTTGGATTTACAAGGAGGATGTCATTGATATCCTCCTTGCAAGCAAGGCATTTTTTTCGATTTGTATTTTTGTATGTATTACTTTAGCAACGTGCCGCCATCTACTCAAAAGGAAAGCAGGTTACCTGCTTTCCTTGTGAAAGCCGTCACATCAAGGGCGAACCGGATAAATACCATTCACCGCAATACAGGCTGTCATCGCTAACGACGGATCACGCACCGGCAACGGTACTGGCACCTGAATGACTACCGGAGCAGGAGCCGTAGCATTCGGCCCCACCGAAACGGCAGCGGTTAACGGCAGACTGACATTGCCAGACGCTGTTCCCGACAACTGTCCGCCACTAGCCGTACCACTGACCGGGCCACTCGCGGTCCCCGTCACGCCGCCATCCGGCCCCACCTGCCGATCGTTGGTGCCAGAAGGGGCGTAGATTTGGGCAGCCGGCCCAACAACCGTGGTCAACAAGGCTTTATCGGTCAGGTTAGCGCTACGCCCGGTTGTGGTAGACGAACCAATTTTGGCGATACCGGTGACAGGAAGACTGGCTACGGCGCTGAAAGGCAGGTTGGTGATACTGCCAGAAAGCGCCAAAGAAACGGAACCGCTGGCCACAGGCGTCGTACCGGCAGTACCGTTCAACGTCAAGGTGGCGGGGTGAGTATGCGGTGGAACCTGAGGGGCAGTCAGCGTGACTGATGTAGACGCAATAACCGTTGAACCTTCCTGTCCAACTTTCTGCCCGGAACTATAAACGGGAGCAGAACCATTCAGTGGACCAGTACCTATCGCCGTCCTTCCCCGCAAATCAGGCAATGCGAAGGTATTAGGCGCGCTACCACCGTAAAGGTTGCCAATCACCGCATAGAGCGCCTGATTTTGGGATACGTTCAGCGTCCGACCATCGGCAGGTAAGTAGGACTCAGGGCAATAATTGCTCGCCATGTAGCAAACGGAACCCAAATAAGGCTCGTAAGCACAAGCATTTGCTGACGTCGGGAGCATGGCAAAACCTAATGCACCAGCAAGAACTGATTTGATAAACAAACGCTGAACTCGCTTCATTACACATCTCTCCTTAGGCAGATGGCTGCCTCACCAAATAGTGAAGCGCATCTGATAATTTTAATCATGTTGTTGTAACCCCAGAGGACGGGGCAATCAGGATGTCATGTCGTAAAACGGTGGCGTGATCAGAAAACCAACCACAATAAGAACATAGTCTAAGCAGGAGAGATTTTCCGCTGGCGGAATAAATTATTTCTTATAGCATCACATAAAAAACTATTTAATAGAATTAACCGAATAATACATTTATCACTATCGACAGGTTTTATTTTCAACGTGTCAAAATCCGCTTTCCCGGATACCCAACGCAGCAATTCGACGCCACACCGCGCCAAGAATGGATTCCGTTTCCCCTTCCAGCATCACGCTACCCCGTAACGGCTGTTGCGGCGGCGAGAACTGCCCCTCTTGTACTGCGAAACGCACACGGTACTGCGCCTGAACGGGCTGAGGGTTATGATCTCTGTCGCGACGCACAGCGATCGGGCCGTGGCGATCAGACGCCAGCATTTCCTGCTGTAACCAGGCGGTACCGGTGGGCGCAATCTCTTTCAGTTGTACGACCAGCCGGGGATACGCGGGATCGTCGGCGATAAAATAGCCTCGCATCCCCACTTTCGCGCGCTTTAGCGTATCGTCGGGTAAATACCCTTGCACTTTTCCGGCACCCTGCCCGACCACTCGCAGCAATGGCATATCCGACGTCAGCCAACGGCCTTCGGTCATATCCCGCGCCACATCTCTCACCTGGCCGGCCTGCGGCGCGGTGAGAGACAAACGCTGGCGTTGCGCATCCAGCCCCCGATAGCGGGCCAATGATTCCGCCAGTTGGCGGTCAAGCACCTGGGTTTCACTGGCGGTCTCCTGACGCCCGGCTCCCCGCTGCCGCTGCTGTTGCAGAATGGCAATTTGCTGACGCTCGATATTGATACGGTAGTCCAAATCGGACGAGGTGAGATCCAGCAGTTTTTCACCAGCCTGTACCTGCTGGCCGTCGGCGACGTACAGCGCTTTGACCTGCGCAGGAATAGGGGCATATAGCGCGCTGACGTTTTCTGCTTCCAGCACGGCAGGAATACGGATGCTGCCGCGCCAGGGAAACAGCAGCAACACCAGTACCGCCGCCACAATCAACCCTGAACGCAACAGGTTAACGGGATGAGCATTCTTACGCATGGACCACCAGATACGGGCCTCCTTCACCACCGGAAGCGCGATAAACCAGCCAATTTCCACCGACATCAACACAATACCAACCACCTTAATGAAAAAGTGGTACACCATCAGCGCAATGCCGAAAAACAGGAAAAAACGCCATACCCATGAGGCATAACCCCATATCAACAGCTTGCGCCGCATCGGCGGCGACCAGGTATGCGGTGCCGGATGACCATAACCAAACAACGCCTCGCGCAGCCGCCATCGGCACAGGGCATACGCGCGCTCCTGCAGATTTTCTACCCGCCAGAAATCGCTCAGCAAAAAGTACCCGTCAAAACGCATCAGCGGGTTGAGGTTAACCACCAGCGTCGTTATCCAGGTGGCGCTGGAAAGCATGAAGGCGGCCGTGCGCATCGGTCCATCAGGCAACAGCGCCCAGGCCAGTAACGCAACGCAGGCCAGCATCAGTTCCGCCAGAATACCGCCTGCGCTTATCAATAACCGGGCACGCTGTTCCTTCAGTTTCCAGGCATCGCTGACATCGGTATAAAACAACGGGAATAGCACGATAAACGCCACCCCCATAGTCTGCACCCGGCAACCGGCACGCTTAGCCATAAAAGCATGCCCCAGTTCGTGGATGAATTTGGCAAAGACCAGCGCGATGCCGAAAGCCGCCATCCCTTGCAGGCTGAACAGGTGAGGAAACGAATGGGTATAGCGCACCCAGTCACGGCTGACCAGAAAGCCCCCCAGCAGCAGTATTAGCGGTAACGCCACCCGCAGGAATAGCAGGCCGTAACGTTGCAGCCAGGGCCAGCAACGGTTGAGCACCGGATCCGGGCGCCATAGCGGGATGCGAAAAAACAAATACTGGTGTAGCAGGGTTTTCCACAGGCTGACACGCAATGCCGCCGCCTTGATGGCATAGCCTTGACGTTGCACTGGGTCACTGGCGGCTATCAAATCGTGATTACGCAGAAACCGCAATAACTGCTCCAGCTCGCGGCCCTGCAACGGCAGACCCGGCTCACGGTTAGCCGCCTCCAGCACCCATTGGGGATGGCGCAGCGACCAGTGCCGCAACAGACGTATCGCCGAGGGCGTCAGCGTGAAATAACGCCCGGTCACCGGGTCGGCCAGCACCCATTGCGGCGCACCGTCGAGACCGGTCGCCGACTCCACCAATTGCAAATCCGTTCTCAGCGCGGGCAAAAGTTGCCCCGTTCCACCACGGGTCATAATCCAACCGACTGACGTAAGACGGCGAGCGGCCGTCGGAACAGATACACCGCCAGCGGCACATACTCACCAGAAATTTTCGCCGTACCACGCAGCCCAATGCGCGGCGGCTCACCGGTGAAACGCGCATCCAGCCGATAAGCCAGGTTACCCGACGGGGTCGGTTCCGATTCATACGCAATACGATCCAGTAGCGCGCCATGCGGCGTTATCGGATCGCTATCAAGAAATAACGTGATCGGCGCATCCGGCTCCAGCCGAATCGCATCGCCGACATCCAGCTCAATACGCAGAGAGACCGAGGCCGGGTCGGCCAAATCCATCAGTCGTTCACCGGTGCGAACCGGTTTACCGGTCCAGCGTTCGGCATCGGCAAATACCGCGATACCGTCCCGCTCCGCCCGAATCTCGGTACGGCTCAGCAGCGCGTTGGCATAATCGCGCTCGGCACGCTTTTGTGCCACCTGCGCGGCAAGGAAATCCAGCCGGGCTTTGGAATCTGCATCCTGAAAAGCGCGTTGCGAGCTGGCTCGGTACTCCGCTTCCGCCACGTTCAACGACCTTTCAGCCACATCCGCTTGGGCTTTCAGCGTGGTATCGTCGATACGCACCAGCACATCGCCTTTTCGCACACTCTGATTCGGCTGAACGGCAAACGCCTGAATCACCCCATCCAGTGGTGCGGCCACCACACGCCCGTTGAGCGGGATCACTTCGGCTGGCGCCAGCACCGACTGTCGCACCGGAATAAGCAGACACCCCACCACAACCAGCAGCGGGATGGCCAGTTTCCAGCGCCAGCGCGTGCGCCGCCAGACCGGTTGCGGCTCCAACGCCAGCCAGGCGTGGCTGAACGCATGGGCCAGTTGTTCCAACAGCAATTGCTCTGCGGGCTGCCAGGGCTGCTCACGGGCATACCAGATGCCGCCAAACAAACGCCCTTGCCTGTCTTTCAGCGGTGCCCACAGCACTTCGGGCGCCGATAACGCCAGCCAGTCGTTACGGCTTTGATCATCTAACGCTGTCGCCTCCACCACCGCACACTGCTCGTATTGCGGTTCTCGCAGCAGTTGCGTGCAGGCGCGTTCAACAAACGCCACAAAAGGCGCATGGGGCGCAGGCTGGGTCACGCCGGTTACCGCTCGCACCGTGCCGTTGATCACCAACGCGGCATGACGAAAACCAAACAACGTCTGGCTGTCATTGACGATGCAGTACGCCAGCTCGTCGACCGTGTCAGCCGAACGCGCCTGACGTTCGATATCGAGAAAACGGGCGAAGATGCGTTCGCCGGAAACGGGGGGCGTAGTACTCACGGTTTCTCCGGGAAATGTGCCGTGCCGCTCATCCCAGCCATCAGCGCGGCGTCTTTGGTTTCAATCACCCCTGTCAGGCTGAGTGTCTGGCTGCTTTCATCAATGCGTGCGCCTAGTCGGGCAACGCGGGCTTGTAACGGCGTGCCGGTTTCATCCGGCGTAAATGTGAAGGCCAGGCCGGACTTGAGTATGGGCAACCAACGGGATGGCACCAGCAGGTTAATTTCCAGATGGCGATTGTTGACGATATCCAGCACTGGCGCCCCAGGTGCCACGCTTTCATACGCCTGCGCACGACGCCTGACCACCTGACCGTCAAACGGTGCCAGAATGCGGCAACGGTTGACCTGAATCTGGTAGACCTGACTTTCTGCCTGCGCCTGTGCCAGACGTGCGGCGGATAAAGCCACGGCGTGCCGACCCACCGATTTGAGCTCCGCCAGTTGCTGGTTCTGGCTCAGTTCTGCTTCCGCCGCCCGCATCGCCGCCTGTGATGCCGACAATTGCGCCTGATAGATGGCACAATCAAAACGCGCCAGCAGGTCGCCTTTTTTAAACGACTCCCCTTCTCTGAACGGCATCTCCACAATGCGCCCGGCCAGGTCGCTGGAAATGGTCGCCTGATCCACCGCCACCAATATTCCACGTGCCTGATTGTCCGACGATGCCGCCATCTGAGTAGGATGAGCCGGATTAATCAATAACGGGTCGTCAGCCTGCGCCTGCACATGATAAGCCAACACGCAAACCGTCATCAGTCCCAGAGCCCGACGGAAAACGGCGTGATTGAAATTGTTCACACTAACCTGCCTTGGTTGCGCAAAGATGTGTACCCATCAGAAGGCATCAAGAACAAGCCCCTGAATTTTCACCGATTAGCCATAGTTATTCTGGCAAGTATAGTAAATCAGCAGAAACGGGAATGCGATGAGAGGTAGAACCAGGTTATGAATTTGCTGAGAGGATCAACAACGACGTAATAGCCAGACGACAGAGCACAAGCAATATGATTGGCGAGCACCACACAACAGGCACAAAAAAACCACCTTTCGGTGGTCTTCTGCATCCTGTAGACAGTTATCTACATGATGATAATTTGGAGCGGGAAACGAGACTCGAACTCGCGACCCCGACCTTGGCAAGGTCGTGCTCTACCAACTGAGCTATTCCCGCAGGGGTGTGACGCAACGTAATTTTCTGTCGTTACGGGGAGCGCATTATACGAGAAACTTTCTCCCCCGCAACCCCCCTGACAAAAAATAGTGTTCAAGTGCCGACAAAATCAGCAATACGCTGAAAATCCCCGCGACAGCCAACCGTTACAACTGAATAAAGTGCTCGCGGTAGTACGCCAGCTCCGCGACCGATTCGCGGATATCGTCCAGCGCCTGATGGGTATTGCGCTTTTTAAAGCCCGTCAGAATCTCGGGTTTCCAGCGGCGTGCCAGTTCCTTGAGCGTACTCACGTCCAGATAGCGGTAGTGGAAGTAGGCTTCCAGCTCCGGCATGTAGCGGAACAGGAAACGACGATCCTGCCCGATGCTGTTGCCGCAAATCGGTGATTTGCCCGCCGGTACCCACTGTTGCAGGAAGGCAATGGTTTCCCGCTGTGCCGCGTCTTCGTCAACGCGACTGGCTTTCACTCTCTCTACCAACCCGCTGGCGGTATGGGTACGCACGTTCCAGTCATCCATCAGCGCCAGTTGACTGTCAGGCTGATGCACCGCCAGCGTCGGGCCTTCTGCCAGCACATTCAGGTTAGCGTCGGTCACCAGTGTTGCGATCTCGATGATCCGATCCCGTTCAGGATCCAGCCCCGTCATTTCCAAATCGATCCAGATCAGGTTGTTTTCATTTACCATCGTCGCGTTCCCGTGTCGCCCTTGCTATTGAAAGTTTCGCCGCCAGCAGGCTGACAGGCCCGGCGGCGGTTAATTAAAATAAAATAGCGTGTATTATAGTCGCTTCCATCGCCACCGGCGATAAGCGCCGAACCAAGAGAGACTGCGTGAGTAAAAAGAAACTGTCAAAAGGTCAGCAACGGCGGGTTAGCGCCAACCATCAGCGCCGCTTGAAGCATGCCGACAGCAAGGTCGAGTGGGATGACAACCAATTGGGCGAACCACAGGAAGGCATCATTATCAGCCGTTTCGGCATGCATGCCGATGTGGAAGCGCCGGATGGCGAACTGCACCGTTGTAATCTTCGCCGTACCATCCCCTCGCTGGTCACCGGTGACCGGGTCGTCTGGCGTGCCGGTAATGAAACGCTGGCTGGCATCAGCGGTATTGTCGAAGCGGTACACCCACGTCAGTCGGTGTTGACCCGGCCGGATTACTATGACGGTATCAAACCGATCGCCGCTAACATCGACCAGATTGTGATTGTCTCCGCCATCTTGCCGGAGTTATCGCTCAATATTATCGACCGCTATCTGGTGGCCTGTGAAACGCTGGAAGTCGAGCCGCTGATCGTGCTCAACAAAACCGACCTGCTGGATGACGAAGGTCGGGCGTTCGTAGAAGAGGTGATGGATATTTATCGCAACCTGCACTACCGGGTGCTGATGCTGTCCAGCCATACCCAACAGGGCATCGCCGAACTGGAAGCTGCGCTAACCGGCCGCGTCAGTATCTTTGCCGGGCAGTCTGGCGTCGGCAAGTCGAGCTTGCTCAATGCGTTACTCTACCCTGATAACGCCAAAATTCTGGTCAACGACGTGTCCGATGCTTCTGGGCTTGGCCAACACACCACCACCGCCGCACGGTTGTACCACTTTCCCCACGGCGGCGACGTTATCGACTCGCCGGGCGTACGCGAATTCGGCCTGTGGCATCTGGAGCCGGAGCAGGTCACTCGGGGTTTTGTCGAGTTTCGCGACTATCTGGGCAGTTGTAAATTCCGTGACTGCAAACACGATACCGACCCTGGCTGCGCTATCCGCGCCGCACTGGAGCGAGGTGAGATAGCCGCTGAGCGTTTCGATAACTACCACCGCATTCTGGAGAGCATGGCGCAGGTAAAAACGCGTAAATCCTTTTCTGCTTCGGATAACTGACATTTATTGTATCCACCGCTACAATGCGCCCCTTTTTACGGCGTATCCTTAGAAAACGACGAGGCTCACTGTGCTGGACAGAATCAAGATTGCTCTACAACATCTGCTCCCGAAGGTCTGGCTAACGCAACTGGCCGGTTGGGGGGCCAACCGTCAGGCTGGCCTGCTGACCAGACTGGTGATTGAACTGTTTGCGCGCATCTACAAGGTCAATATGCAGGAAGCGCAACAACCCAGCGCCGCATCCTACCCCACGTTCAACGACTTTTTTGTGCGCCCGCTGAAACCGGGAATTCGCCCGGTTGATCCGCTGGCGAACCGGTTAGTGTTCCCTGCCGATGGCGCTATTTCTCAGTTGGGCACCATTGACGATCTTCAGGTCTTGCAAGCCAAACAGCACAACTATTCGCTGGAAGCGCTGTTGGCCGGTAACGTTATTCTCGCTGACCTGTTTCGCGACGGCGTGTTCGTCACGACTTATCTCTCGCCGCGCGATTACCACCGTGTGCATATGCCGTGTGACGGTATTTTGCGCGACATGATCTACGTGCCGGGCGACCTGTTTTCCGTTAACCCGCTGACCGCCGCCAACGTGCCGAACCTGTTTGCCCGCAACGAGCGTGTGATCTGCCTGTTCGATACGCCATTCGGCCCCATGGTGCAGATTCTGGTGGGCGCGACCATCGTCGGCAGTATCGAAACGGTGTGGGCGGGTGTGGTTACACCGCCGCGTGAAGGCATCATCAAACGCTGGGCCTATCCGCTGGAAGGCGAAGACGCGGTTATTCTGGAAAAAGGCGACGAAATGGGCCGTTTCAAACTCGGCTCCACGGTCATTAACCTGTTCGCGAAAGGTCGTGTAGAGTTAATGCCTGGACTGGCCAGCCAGAGCGTTACCCGTATGGGTGAAGCCATGGCCGAAGCGTTGGATGAGGATGTTCGGGCGCGCATGAGCGCAGCCAACGACAGCGACACAACCGACACCACCCCCTGACCCCATCAATAACCTGAGGAGGCCAGCCGTGCGTCTGATTCTGATTTTCCTGATGGGATGCCTGTTATCAACCACGTCGCTGGCCGCCCAGTTGCCTGACGAAACGCAACTGAAACAGGATCTGCAGCAGGCCGAAACCAATAAGAATACCCCGGCGCAAGCCGATATCGTCAAAGAGCTGCAATCCGCGTTGCGGCTGCTGGATGAGCGCCGGGAGACCCGCCAACGGGCCGACCAGTACCAGCGTGCGATTGATGACTTCCCCAAGCTGACCCGCGAACTGCGCCAGCAGTCTGACGCGGAAGACGCTAAACCGGCAGCACCACCTAAAACCACCTCGGTTAACGACCTGGAACAGCAAATTGTCCAGATCAGCAGTCAGTTGCTGGAGCAAACCCGTCAGTTACAACAAGAACAGGACCACCAGCGGGAAATCAGTGACTCGCTGGCCCAGTTGCCACAGCAGCAAACCGAAGCCAACCGCGCGCTGAGCGACGTCGAACGGCGCGTACAGGCGCTGGGCAACCCCACGACACCCCTCGGTCAGGCGCAACTGGCCGCGTTACAGGCTGAAGCCGCATTGCGTAAAAGTCGGCTGGAAGAGCTGGAACTGGCGCAGCTTTCCGCCAGTAACCGTCAGGAACTCTCGCGTCTGCAAGCCGAGGTCTATAAAAAGCGGCGTGACCGGCTGGATAATCAACTCCAATTATTGCGCAGCACGCTGAACACCTTGCGCCAACGTGAGGCGGAGCAGGCATTAGAAAGAACAGAGCAACTGGCTGAGCAGGAAGGTCAGTTACCCACCGCGGTCGCCAGCCTGCTGCAAACCAACCGTGAACTGTCCATGGCACTGAATCAGCAGGCACAGCGCATGGATCAGATTGCCGCCCGCCAGCGCCAGACCGCCGCCCAAACGCTACAGGTGCGTCAGGCGCTGAGTACGCTGCGCGAACAAGCGCAATGGCTCGGCTCCTCACCCGCGCTGGGGGAAACGTTGCGCGCTCAGGTCGCCAGACTGCCGGAAATGCCCAAACCCCAGCAACTGGATGGCGACATGGCGCAGTTGCGCGCCCAGCGCCTGCATTATGAAGATCAGCTCAACAAGCTGTCGGCAAGCGGTGATCCCACCCGGCAGGATAACGGTACCCCGTTGACTGCCGCTCAGCAAAAGATCGTCAACGATCAGCAACGCACCCAGCGCGATCTGCTCACATCGCTGATTTCCGGTTGTGACACGCAGATTCTGGAGCTGACCAAGTTGAAGGTCGCCAGCAACCAGCTGGAAGACGCCCTGATTGAGATCCGCGATGCGGCACACCGCTACCTGTTCTGGGTGGCAGATGTCGACCCGATTGGTTTTGCCTACCCACTGAATCTGTTACGCGATCTGTCTCGCCTGCTATCGCTCGATACCCTCACCCAACTCAGCGGTGCCATGCTGATGATGGTCACCAGTCAGGGAACCCTGTTGCCGCTGCTGGGCGCATTACTGCTGGTCGGGCTTAGCATCAGCTCGCGTCGTCATTACCACGCCTTTCTGGACCGTGCCAGTAGCCGGGTCGGTAAGGTGACGCTCGATTACTTCATGCTGACGCTGCGTACCGTGTTCTGGTCGGTGATGGTAGCGATGCCGCTGCCGGTACTGTGGGCAGCACTCGGCTACGGGTTACAAAACGCCTGGCCTTACCCAGCCGCCGTCGCTATCGGCGACAGTGTGACCGCCACCGTGCCGCTGATGTGGGTGGTGATGATTGGTGCCGCATTTTCTCACCGTCAGGGATTGTTCATCGTGCATTTCGGCTGGTCGCCGAAGCAGGTGGCGCGTGCCATGCGCTACTACCGTCTTTCTATTGGCTTTATCGTGCCGCTGGTGATGGCGTTGATCACCTTCGATAACCTCAACGATCGGGCGTTTTCCAGTACGCTGGGGCGGCTGTGCTTTATCCTGCTGTGCATGGCGCTCAGTCTGGTGACCACCAGCCTAAAACGCGCCGGGATCCCGTTGTATCTGGATAAAGAAGGATCCGGTGAAAACCCGTTAAACCGTGCGATGTGGAATCTGATGATCTGCATTCCGTTGATTGCCGCGCTGGCATCCTGCCTGGGCTATCTCACCACATCGCAGGCATTGCTCGCACGACTGGAAACCTCGGTCGCTATCTGGTTCTTCCTGCTGGTGATTTATCACATCATCCGCCGTTGGATGCTGATACAACGCCGCCGTATCGCTTTTGACCGCGCCAGACAACGCCGGGCGGACATGCTGGCGCAACGCGCCCGGGGCGAAGAAGACAATACGGCGCTGTCGTCACACGAAGCCAGTGGTGACGTGGTGGAAGAACCGGTGGTGGATCTGGATGCTATCAGCGCGCGCTCACTGAAACTGGTGCGGTCTATCCTGACATTGGTCGCGCTGGTATCGGTCATCGCGCTGTGGTCGGAAATCCATTCCGCTTTTGCTTTTATGGAGAATATCAGCCTGTGGGACGTCACCAGCACGGTGAAAGGTGTAGAAAGCGTACAACCGATTACGCTGGGCTCGGTACTGATAGCACTGCTGGTGTTTATTATCACCGCCCAGTTGGTGCGAAATCTGCCCGCTTTGCTGGAACTGGCGGTATTGCAGCATATTGAACTGTCGCCCGGTACCGGCTACGCCATTATTACCATCAGCAAATACCTGATGATGCTGGTTGGCGGGCTGACAGGATTCTCACTGATCGGTATCGAGTGGTCAAAATTGCAGTGGCTGGTGGCGGCACTCGGTGTAGGGCTAGGGTTTGGTTTACAAGAGATCTTCGCCAACTTTATTTCCGGGTTGATCATTTTGTTCGAAAAGCCGATCCGCATTGGCGATACCGTGACCATTCGCGATCTGACTGGCAGTGTGATGCGCATTAATACCCGTGCTACCACGATCTCCGACTGGGATCGCAAAGAGATCATCGTGCCGAACAAAGCCTTTATCACCGAACAGTTCATCAACTGGTCGTTATCTGACTCGGTCACCCGTGTGGTTCTGACCATTCCCGCTCCCGCCGATGCCAGTACGCAGGACGTCACCACACTACTGCTGGATGCGGTGAAACGCTGTTCGCTGGTGCTGGATAACCCGCCACCGGAAGTATTTTTGGTCGACCTGCGTCAGGGCATCCAAATTTTTGAACTGCGTATTTTCGCCGCCGAGATGGGTCACCGTATGCCGTTGCGCCACGAACTGCACCAGCTGATTCTGGAAAGCTACCGCGAACACAATCTGGTGATGCCGTTCCCACCGTTCCAGGTGCGGATGGACTCAGTACAAGTTGCCGGGCGCAACGCCGCCACGTCAACCCGCACTGCTGGTGGGTTATGACGCATGGGTTGTAATCACACGTAAGTTTTCATGATGTTTAAACTGTCATTACGCTGAATAAAAAAACCACGGCAAGTAATAGCTTCCGTGGTTTTCTGTCAACCCGAGTCATTAAGAATGAAAAAACGGCCTCAGGCGCGATCCACCGTAAATGCCATCACCTCGCCGATAGACTCGGCATTGAGCGCCAGCATCACCAGACGATCCACGCCCAGCGCCACGCCGGAACACGGCGGGATACCCGCGGCCAACGCCGCCAGCAGGTTTTCGTCAATCGGTTGTACCGGTAAACCACGCGCGGCACGCTTGCGGTTATCCTGCTCGAAGCGTTGACGCTGCTCTTTACTGTCCGTCAGTTCGCAAAAACCGTTGGCCAGCTCGATACCTTTGTAATACACCTCAAACCGCTCCGCCACGCGGTGATCCTCGGTGCTAATTTCCGCCAGCGCGGCCTGCGTGGCCGGGAAATGGTAAACAAACGCCGGTTTATCACGACCGATCTGCGGCTCGACACCAAATGCGAACAGCAACTGCAACAGGGTATCGCGATCTTCTTCCCGGTTCGCCACATCACCGACACCGATTTTCTCCGCCGCTTCACGCAGCTGTGCTTTATCGGCCGACAACGGGTCTACTTCAAGATGACGCTGGAACGCCTGCTGATAAGACAGCATTTCGGCGCTGTCGCACTCCAGCACCTGTTGCAGCAGGTCATCCATTTCATTCATCAGGCGATACATATCGTAGTGGGGGCGATACCACTCCAGCATGGTGAATTCTGGATTGTGGTAACGGCCGGACTCTTCGTTGCGAAAGCTGCGACACAATTGGTAAATCGGTCCACTCCCCGCCGCCAGCAAGCGCTTCATGTGGTATTCCGGACTGGTCATCAGATACAACGCCATACCATCAGCAGCACCGGGGCCGACAAAGTGGGTCTGGAACGGGAACAGATGCACATCCGTCACCGTCGCCTGGCTCATGGCCGGTGTTTCCACCTCCAGCACGCCACGGTCTGAGAAGAAACGCCGGATTTCTTTCATTATCGACGCCCGCTTCAACAGATTGGCGACAGGGGCACTGGGTTGCCAACTGGCCGTTTCGCTCATGATTTCCACTCCACACTCAAACTGGAGATGCAGTCTACCCGTATCCCCACAACCAGACAAATTTATCCAGCGGAAGACTTTCTTCAATTTGATTTGTCGAGATTATTAAAGAAATAAAAGTGATATTTATGAATAAATCACATTTCCCGTCACGTTTTCCGGAATATGTCCGTGCGGATATTAAAAAACAGCAAAATACTGGATCACATCAAATTTCAGACATCTTCAAATCGCTATAATCATTCCCATACAAAAAAAGAGTGATTGAATCTCTCTTTGTAGGTAGATCAGATATTTTTTCACTCGATTTACTATCTTGAAATTAAAACGGAAAATAAGTGACGACGTTGGATTGCATATTATTTTCTTAATTTAATTTATTTAACTTAAGTAACTGGAGGCATGCAGTGCAAACCTTTAATGCCGATTTGGCCATTATCGGGGCCGGGGGAGCAGGTTTACGGGCCGCGATTGCTGCGGCGCAAGCAAATCCCCAACTCAAGATTGCGCTGATTTCCAAAGTCTACCCGATGCGTAGCCACACTGTGGCGGCAGAAGGTGGTTCGGCGGCGGTCACACAGGATCATGATAGCTTCGACTTCCATTTCCACGACACCGTGGCAGGGGGAGACTGGTTATGTGAACAGGACGTGGTGGACCACTTCGTGCAGAATTGTCCGCGCGAAATGACCCAGCTTGAGCAGTGGGGTTGCCCGTGGAGCCGTAAACCGGATGGCTCGGTTAACGTACGTCGTTTCGGCGGGATGAAGATCGAACGGACCTGGTTTGCGGCGGATAAAACCGGTTTCCATATGCTGCACACCTTGTTCCAGACCTCTCTGAAATACCCACAAATTCAGCGTTTCGACGAGCATTTCGTTCTGGACATCCTGGTGGATGACGGACATGCCCGTGGGGTCGTTGCCATCAATATGATGGAAGGGTCGCTGATTCAGATTCGTGCCAACGCCATCGTGATGGCAACAGGCGGCGCGGGTCGCGTCTATCGCTACAACACCAACGGCGGCATCGTCACCGGTGACGGCATGGGCATGGCGTTCCGCCACGGCGTCCCATTGCGTGACATGGAATTCGTTCAGTACCACCCGACCGGTCTGCCGGGTTCCGGTATTCTGATGACCGAAGGCTGCCGCGGTGAAGGCGGTATCATGGTCAACAAAGACGGCTACCGCTATCTGCAAGACTACGGCCTCGGGCCGGAAACGCCGCTGGGCGAGCCGAAAAACAAATACATGGAACTGGGGCCGCGCGATAAAGTATCGCAAGCCTTCTGGCACGAATGGCGCGCCGGACGCACCGTGTCGACCCCGCTGGGCGATGTGGTCTACCTCGACCTGCGTCATCTGGGCGAGAAGAAACTGAAAGAACGTCTGCCGTTTATTTGCGAACTGGCAAAAGCCTACGTCGGCGTCGACCCGGTCAAAGAGCCGATTCCGATTCGTCCGACTGCGCACTACACCATGGGCGGTATCGAAACCGATCAGCAGTGTGAAACCCGCATTCAGGGCTTGTTCGCCGTTGGCGAATGTTCGTCCGTTGGTTTGCACGGCGCCAACCGCCTTGGCTCCAACTCACTGGCAGAACTGGTGGTGTTCGGCCGCGTAGCCGGTGAAAAAGCCGTAGAACGTTCACAGTCAGCCGCACCGGCCAACGCCAGCGCACTGGATGCTCAGGCGAAAGACGTGGAACAGCGCCTGCACGCGTTGCTCAAGCAGGAAGGTACCGAAAGCTGGTCTAAAATCCGCGACGAAATGGGTATGTCGATGGAAGAAGGCTGCGGTATTTACCGTACCACCGAGTTGATGCAGAAAACCGTCGACAAGATGGCCGAGCTGAAAGAACGCTTCAAACGCGTGAAAATCACCGACCGTTCCAGCGTGTTCAACACCGATCTGCTCTACACCATCGAACTGGGCCACAGCCTGGACGTCGCCGAGTGTATGGCGCATTCCGCCATCAACCGCAAAGAATCACGTGGCGCACACCAGCGTCTGGATGAAGGCTGCACCGAGCGTGATGACGTCAATTTCCTGAAGCACACGCTGGCGTTCTACAACCCGGAAGGCGGACCACGTCTGGAATACAGCGATGTGAAAATCACCAAGCTGCCGCCGGCAAAACGCGTTTACGGTGCCGAAGCAGAAGCTCAGGAGAAAAACAAGAAGGAGCAAGCGAATGGCTGATATGAAAACCCTGAAAATGGAAGTCATGCGCTATAACCCAGAGCAGGATAACGCCCCGCACTTCGATACCTACGACGTGCCGTATACCCGCGAAACCTCGCTGCTGGATGCGCTCGGCTACATCAAGGACAACCTGGCACCGGACCTGTCTTACCGCTGGTCCTGCCGTATGGCGATTTGCGGTTCTTGCGGCATGATGGTCAATAACGTGCCGAAACTGGCCTGTAAAACCTTCCTGCGTGACTATGCCAGCAGCGGCATGAAGGTTGAAGCGCTGGGCAACTTCCCGATCGAACGCGATCTGGTGGTGGATATGACCCACTTCATCGAAAGTCTGGAAGCTATCAAGCCTTATATCATCGGCAACAACCGCACACCGGATCAGGGCCCGAACACACAGACACCGGCACAGATGGCGAAATACCATCAGTTCTCCGGTTGCATCAACTGTGGGCTGTGTTACGCCGCCTGTCCGCAGTTCGGCCTGAATCCGGAGTTCATCGGTCCTGCCGCGATTACGCTGGCCCACCGTTACAATCTGGACAATCGCGACCACGGTAAGAAAGAGCGTATGCCGCAACTGAACAGCGACAACGGCGTCTGGTCCTGTACCTTCGTCGGTTACTGCTCTGAAGTGTGTCCGAAGCACGTCGATCCGGCGGCCGCTATCCAGCAAAGCAAAGTGGAAAGCGCCAAAGACTTCATGATCGCCATGCTGAGACCACAATAAGGGAGGCAACAAATGATCACCAAACGTAAAGCGTATGTCCGTGGCATGACGCCCACCTGGTGGCAGAAGCTCGGTTTCTACCGTTTCTATATGCTGCGCGAAGGTACTGCGGTGCCTGCGGTCTGGTTCAGCATCGTCCTGCTGCATGGCGTGTTTTCGCTCAAAGCCGGTCCGGAAGGCTGGAGCCAGTTTATCGGCTTCCTGCAAAACCCGCTGGTGCTGCTGCTCAATATCATCGCCCTGCTGGCGGCGGTATTGCACACCAAGACCTGGTTTGATCTGGCACCGAAGGCCTCCATCATCATCGTGAAAGATGAAAAAATGGGGCCTGAGCCGGTCGTTAAAGGACTGTGGGCGGCCACTGTGGTCATCACGCTGGCGGTGCTGGCCATCGCCTTGCTGTTCTGAACAGGAGGAATCTCGTGAGTAATCAACAACCCAAACGTTCCGACGAACCACCGTTCTGGGGCCTGTTCGGCGCTGGCGGCATGTGGAGCGCGATGTTCGCGCCGGTTATCATCCTGCTTATCGGGATTTTGTTGCCGCTTGGCCTGTTCCCACAGGCGCTGACCTACGATCGTATCGCCGCGTTCAGCCACAGCCTGATTGGCCGTGCATTCCTGCTGCTGATGATTGTACTGCCGCTGTGGTGCGGCCTGCACCGTATCCACCACGCCATGCATGACCTGAAGATTCATGTTCCGGCCGGTAAATGGGTGTTCTACGGTCTGGCGGCAATCCTCTCCGTCGTCACCATCATTGGTGTGGCAACGCTGTAACACCGACTTATCGTTATGCGTCACGGCCCGCACTATGCGGGCCTTTTTTATTGCATCTTTGCATTCCACTTCCTACCTTTAACCCCAAGATAAACCAACACAGGAAGCCGCAAATGAAAAGTTGGCGCGTATTGCTGACCTCATTGATCACCTTATTCACGACAGCCTGCAGCACCACACCGCCGCAGGGCGTTCAGGTCGTGGATAATTTCGAACCTGCTCGCTATATGGGAACCTGGTATGAAATCGCCCGACTGGACAACCGTTTCGAGCGTGGTCTGGAGCAGGTTACCGCGACTTACAGCCCACGGGACGATGGCGGCATCACCGTGGTGAACCGTGGCTTCGACCCGGTGAAACGAGTCTGGCGCGAAAGTATTGGCAAGGGTTACTTCACCGGCTCATCACAACGCGCTGCGCTGAAAGTGTCTTTCTTCGGGCCATTCTATGGCGGCTACAATGTGATAGCACTGGACAGTGACTACCGTTATGCACTGGTTTGCGGGCCAAATCGTGAATACCTGTGGATTCTCTCCCGGACACCCGACCTTCATCCCCTTGTGAAGCAGGCGCTGCTGGCGAGCGCGCAACGTAATGGCTTTCAGACGGATAAATTAATTTGGGTAAACACGAAAGCCAGTACGGGGAAATAATCAGCAGGAACCAACGGAAAAAGGAAATAAATAAAACATCGTTTTGATATTATTATTTCCGGTCATGCTAACGCCGCTTATCGGCGTATTTTCAGCCGGTTGTTATACCGGCTGTTTTATCGAATAACGTGAAGGCCGATCAGCCCATAATTTTGTCACGGAACATAAAGAATACCGCGCCCAACAGGCACAGCCCGGCCCAAATATAGTCGGTACGGAAGGGTTCTTTGAGGATCACTATCGAGAAAGGAATAAACACCGACAAACTGATCACTTCCTGCAGGATTTTCAGTTGCCCGGCTGAGGCGACCTGATAGCCAATACGGTTCGCCGGCACCTGCAACAGATATTCAAACAGCGCAATCCCCCAACTGACCAGCGCGGCCACCATCCAGGTCCGGCCACTGAAATAGCGAAGGTGCCCGTACCAGGCAAAGGTCATAAATACATTGCTGAGGGTCAGCATGAATACCGTGATAATAAGTGGGGACATAGCTCTGCTCTCTCCTTAACCAAGACGCGGCATTATTACGTTAGCCGGGATAAAATACCATCAGGGAACGTTCTGGTTGTGTGAAAGAGTTTTTCAGGCGGGAATCAGAATAATGGCAACGCGTAAACCGCCCGATGGACAGTTTACGCGCCAGGAAGGCTTACTTCACGCGGGAAACGTATTCGCCAGAACGAGTGTCAACCTTGATGACTTCGCCGATCTGTACGAACAACGGTACTTTCACCACAGCGCCGGTAGACAGCGTTGCCGGTTTACCACCTGTACCTGCGGTATCCCCTTTCAGGCCCGGATCGGTATCGGTGATTTCAGCTTCGATAAAGTTCGGCGGCTGAACGGCGATCGGACGACCATCCCACAGGGTAACGATACATTCAGCGTTGTCCTGCAACCACTTGGCGGAATCCCCCACGGTTTTCGCGTCAACCTGATGCTGTTCAAAGGTTTCAGGGTGCATGAAATGGAAGAACTCCCCGTCGTTATACAGGTAGTTCATGTTGGTATCCATTACGTCAGCGCCTTCTGCCGAGTCAGTAGACTTGAAGGTTTTCTCAACGCGGGAGCCCGTCAACAGACGACGCATTTTGACACGAGCAAAAGCCTGGCCTTTACCCGGCTTCACAAACTCACTGGATTCGATAGCATACGGCTCGCCCTCGAACATGATTTTAAGACCGGAACGGAAATCGTTGCTAAAATAAGTCGCCATAATGGCCCTCTACATTGATACTGGTACTTAGCCAAAAAAATGGCACACATTGTAACCCTAAATATACCCTCCCGAGAAGATTGGTTGCAGCAACTCGCCGACGTTATTACCGATCCCGATGAATTGCTGAGACTTCTGGCACTGGATAAACATCCGCAACTGACCGCCGGACGCGAAGCTCGCTCGCTATTTCCGTTACGAGTACCGCGTGCCTTTGCCGCTCGCATGCGGCCCGGTGACGCCCGCGACCCACTGTTGCTACAGGTGCTGACCGCAAAAGACGAGTTTATTACCGCGCCGGGCTTTAGCCAGGACCCACTGGACGAACAGCAGAGTGTGGTTCCGGGATTGCTGCATAAATACCACAACCGTGCCCTGTTGCTGGTGAAAGGCGGATGCGCGGTCAACTGTCGATATTGTTTCCGCCGCCATTTCCCTTATCAGGATAATCAGGGTAATAAAGCTAACTGGCGTCAGGCGCTGGATTATATCCGCCAGCACCCGCAGTTGGACGAAATCATCTTCTCCGGCGGCGACCCGTTGATGGCTAAGGATCACGAGCTGGACTGGTTGCTAACCGAACTGGAACAGATTCCGCATCTCAAGCGCTTACGCATCCATACCCGCCTGCCGGTGGTGATCCCCGCACGTATCACGGCGGAGCTTTGCCAGCGGCTGGCGCAATCTCCGCTGCAGGTGGTGCTGGTCACCCACATCAACCACGCCAATGAAATCAACGCGGAACTCACCGACAGCATGGCGCGTCTGCGTCGTGCCGGGGTGACATTGCTCAACCAGAGTGTCTTGCTACGTGGCATTAACGATCGTGTTGACACGCTGGTGGCACTCAGCAATGCCTTATTTGATGCAGGTATTCTGCCCTACTACCTGCATGTGCTGGATAAGGTTCAAGGTGCCGCGCACTTTCTGGTACCGGACGATGAAGCTCGTACGTTGGTTCGGGGGCTGATGACGCAAGTTTCGGGCTATTTGGTGCCGAACCTGACGCGGGAAATCGGCGGTGAGGCCAGCAAAACACTGCTGGATATTGGTATGCGCCAGGAAAATCAGGGCTGAAGCGCTGTCAGCGCCACGGGTATTTGCCCATGGCGCTGACGGTCTTGAATATCAAGGGCACTTATAAACCTGGCCTTGCATTTTGCTGTCCAGCGGCGCGAAGCTGGACAGGAACGTCTGACTCGGCGTGCTCACGCCATAAATCACGTTACCGCCCATGGCCGCCGCTTTATTGCGCAGATCGTTCGCCGCACCACGCATGGAGCTGCCTTCATTACCACTGCCCGACAGCCAGTTAGACTGCGTGCCAGTAACGCTACCCAATAACTGGCATTGTGCTGCCGGTTTAGTGTCAGTAAAACGCACCGCCTGACCGGCAGCACTGAGATCGTTATTCGTACTGCACCCTGCTAATAGCGTGATGGCAGCCAATCCCATCAGTATTCGAGTCCGCATGCTTCTCTCCGTGATGATCGATACACTGGCCGAAGCCGGGCTAGCCCGACCCGACAACCGAAAACTTATGCCGAAACAATCCCATGTTACCACCATCAGCATGGCAGTCATTGTTCATGGCGCAACTATTTCTGTCACCATGACGGCGATCACGTCCCCTACAAACCAACAGGCCCCGGAATCGGGGCCTGTTTTATGACTCATCGTCATGACGTGACAGCTATGGCGCAGCGCTCAATACGCCGCTGCACCGCGGTCATTACGCACGCCACTGTTTGAAGCGGTTGATAAGCCCGTTGGTGGAGCTGTCGTGACTGCCAACCACCGCGTCATCCTGCAGTTCAGGCAGGATACGGTTAGCCAGCTGTTTGCCCAACTCCACACCCCACTGATCGAAGGTGAAGATGTTCAGAATAGCGCCCTGCGTGAAGATCTTGTGCTCGTAAAGCGCGATCAACGCCCCCAGGCTGTACGGTGTGATTTCCCGCAACAGGATGGAGTTGGTTGGGCGGTTGCCTTCGAACACCTTGAACGGGGCCACATGCGCCACATCAGCGGCGGATTTGCCCGCTGCGGCAAACTCAGCTTCCACCACCTCGCGGGATTTGCCGAACGCCAGCGCCTCAGTCTGCGCGAAGAAGTTCGACAACAGCTTGTTGTGGTGGTCGCTCAGCGGGTTGTGGGTCGTCGCCGGTGCAATGAAATCACACGGCACCAGCTTGGTACCCTGATGGATTAACTGATAGAACGCATGCTGGCCATTGGTACCCGGCTCACCCCAAATGATCGGGCCAGTCTGGTAATCCACGGCATTGCCGTTGCGGTCAACGTACTTACCGTTGGATTCCATGTTGCCTTGTTGGAAGTAAGCCGCGAAACGATGCATGTACTGATCGTACGGCAGAATCGCTTCAGTTTCCGCGCCAAAAAAGTTGTTATACCAGATGCCGATCAACGCCAGCAGTACTGGCAGGTTTTTCTCAGCCGGGGTAGTAGCGAAATGCTGGTCCATGGCATGTGCGCCACTCAGCAATTGTTCGAAGTTATCGAAGCCGACGGACAGGACAATCGACAGACCAATGGCGGACCACAGCGAGTAGCGACCACCGACCCAGTCCCAGAACTCAAACATGTTGTCGGTATCGATGCCGAATTCGCCAACCGCTTTCGCGTTGGTAGACAGCGCGGCAAAGTGCTTGGCGACATGTTTTTCATCACCAGCAGCCTTGAGGAACCAGTCACGCGCGCTGTGGGCGTTGGTCATGGTTTCCTGGGTGGTAAAGGTCTTGGAGGCCACCAGGAACAGGGTGGTTTCCGGGTTGACGCGTTTGAGCACTTCAGCAATGTGGGTGCCGTCAACGTTGGAAACAAAATGCATGGTCAGGTGATTTTTGTAGGGGCGCAGCGCCTCCGTCACCATGTACGGCCCCAGGTCGGACCCACCGATGCCGATGTTCACCACATCGGTAATCGCCTTACCGGTATACCCTTTCCATTCCCCGCCAATGACACGCTCGCTGAACTGCTTCATCTTTTGTAGCACGGCGTTCACTTCCGGCATCACATCTTTGCCATCAACCACGATCGGCGTGTTACTGCGGTTGCGCAACGCGACATGCAACACGGCACGATCTTCAGTACGGTTGATCTTCTCGCCGGAGAACATGGATTTAATGGCCGTGGACAGATCGGTTTCACGCGCCAGCGCCTGCAGTTTTTCCAACGTTTCAGCGGTGATGCGGTTTTTGGAATAATCCACCAGCATCAAATCGCCGAATGTGGCGGAAAAATGCGAGAAACGATCAGGATCCTGGGCGAAAAGATCGCTAATCTGAACCTCTTTCATTGCGGCAAAATGCTGCTGCAATGCCTGCCAGGCGGCAGTCTGCGTCGGGTTGATATTTTTCATCACACTACTCTTTGGTTTGAGAACAAGTCGGTTTGAGAACAAATCGGTTTGAGCATAAATCGGTCGACAGGCGGGAAACCCCACCCGCTTTTTCCCGATTGTATCCCTTAACGCCGTGCTGGGAAGCCCTTTTCTTGCGAAATGCCCCGCCCCCATCCAATGTTGATTGACAGCCGACGCGTTACCCGCTATTTGTAAAAGACTACTTGCGCACGTGTTGCGCAAGCCAGAAGAGGAGCGCCGCCCAGGCAAGGTATCGGAGGAACCGTATCCGATGACGATACCAGAGGGGGAGCAGCGCCGAGACGGACGTAACCTACGGTGTTTACGCTGTCGACTGCAGGGGCTGAATCCCCTGGGTTGTCACCCGCATCGCTTCGCAACGCGAAACGATCAGCAAGGTGGAGCGCTTCTGGGTGTGCCGTAGCCAGTTCCTACGCCTGCCCCCTGCTTACCGCTCTTCCCTTGTGCCAAGGCTTAACGATGGAATGCTGTTGTCGATAACGACGATGACGCCCCTGACACGAGGTTTTTTGAATGTCTGTTAATACGAATAACTCACTGATTATCGCCAAATTCGGCGGCACCAGCGTCGCAGATTTCGACGCCATGAACCGCAGCGCCGACATCGTGCTGTCTGACGCTCAGGTACGCGTGGTGGTGCTGTCTGCCTCTGCTGGCGTCACCAACCTGCTGGTCGCGCTGGCTGATGGTTTGCCGCCGGAGGAACGTGCGGCGCAACTGGAAAAACTACGCCAGATCCAATACGCCATTATCAACCGTCTCAACCAGCCTGCCGTTATCCGCGAAGAAATTGAGCGTATGCTGGAAAACGTAGCCCGCCTGTCGGAAGCGGCGTCGCTGGCTACCTCCAACGCCCTGACCGACGAGCTGGTCAGCCATGGCGAACTGATGTCCACCCTGCTGTTTGTGGAAATCCTGCGTGAGCGTAACGTCGCCGCCGAATGGTTCGACGTGCGTAAAATCATGCGCACCAATGACCGCTTCGGCCGCGCCGAGCCAGACTGCGACACGCTCGGCGAGTTGACTCGCAGCCAGTTGGCACCGCGTCTGGCACAAGGTCTGATCATTACCCAGGGCTTTATCGGCAGCGAAGCCAAAGGCCGCACCACCACACTGGGCCGCGGTGGCAGCGATTACACCGCCGCCTTGCTGGGCGAAGCGTTAAACGTTAGCCGCATCGATATCTGGACTGACGTACCCGGTATCTATACTACCGACCCGCGCGTGGTGCCATCTGCCCACCGCATCGACCAGATTACCTTTGAAGAAGCCGCCGAAATGGCGACCTTCGGTGCCAAAGTGCTGCACCCGGCGACGCTGTTGCCCGCCGTGCGCAGCGATATTCCGGTCTTTGTCGGCTCCAGCAAAGACCCGGCGGCTGGCGGCACGCTGGTGTGCAACAACACAGAAAACCCGCCGCTGTTCCGCGCGCTGGCGTTACGCCGCAAGCAGACGTTACTGACCCTGCACAGCCTCAACATGCTGCACGCACGCGGCTTTCTGGCGGAAGTGTTCAGCATTCTGGCTCGCCACAACATCTCGGTAGATTTGATCACCACGTCTGAGGTTAATGTCGCGCTGACGCTGGATACAACCGGCTCAACCTCTACTGGCGACAGTCTGCTGTCCAGCGCTCTTTTGACTGAACTCTCCTCGCTGTGTCGGGTGGAAGTGGAAGAGAACATGTCGCTGGTAGCGCTGATCGGCAACAAGCTGTCGCAGGCCTGCGGTGTCGGCAAAGAAGTGTTCGGGGTACTGGAGCCGTTCAACATTCGCCTTATCTGTTATGGCGCCAGCAGCCATAACCTGTGCTTCCTGGTGCCGTCCAGCGATGCCGAGCAGGTGGTACAGACGCTGCACCACAACCTGTTCGAATAAGCCTTCCGTACTGCCGCAACAAAAAAACCGAAATCCATAGGATTTCGGTTTTTTTACCTTCACTGAACGGCTATCACCGGGTTACGCCGACGCAGAGGACTCTTCCCGCTCATCATCCTCGTCTTCCGTCATCATCAACACGTTATAGGCCACCGCGCAGAACAGTGAATTCAGCCGGTTCATATCGCCCAGTAACCCAAGATGCAGCGAACTGGTTTCCAGACTTTGCACATTTTGCTGATGCAGCCTGTCAACATGCGCATGGGAATAACGCCGGTTCAGAATACGGAAACGGTGTTTGGCGCGGCGCAGGCGTCTGGCGCTGGTCACATCCGACGACAGGAATACCGACATCCCCAGACGCAGGTTGTTCATCAGTTGCTCATATAGCGTGTTCAGCTCGTCCTGGCCTGCCGTTGAAAATCCGCGCAACCCATCAGGCGCGTGGGCGTCTACATCGCAAATCACCCGTTCGATGATATCGCCAGCCTGTTCCAGACTGAGCGCCATTTCGATCACTTCCGCCCAGCGTTGGGAATCACGCTTATGCAGGCCGGCTTTTTCAATCTGCGCCAGATAGAGCTTGATGGCGTTGTAGAGCACGTCCACATCATCATCCAGCTTACGGATCTCTCGCACCGGCGGGCGATTGCCCTGTAGTGCGTCCTGAAACATCTTCAACATCTGTTCAATCACATCGCCAATGCGCAGCGTTTCCCGCGCGGCGTTAGCCAGCGCCAGCGTCGGGGTATCCAGCGCGCTGACATCGAGATGACGGGGGCGCAGTCGTGGGTCGAGATCGGGCTCAATCCGCACCAGATTACTGCACAACTCTGCCATACGTCCGGCAAACGGCAATAGCAGCAGGCAGCGCACCAGGTTGTACAACAGATGGAAGTAAATCACCCGCTCCGCATCCGGTAATGGCAACGACTCCATCAGACCAGCCAGATAGCCGATAGCAGGCAACGCTGGCAGACAACCGATCAGTTTGAAGAACATACTTCCCAGTGCCACCTGCCGTGCCAACGCCCCCTGCGCACTGGCATTCGCCAGCGCCACAATGCCGCTGCCCAGATTAGCACCGATTACCAGACACAACGCCGCATCAAGAGAAATCACATGACTGGCGGTCAATGTCGCCGTCAACAATACCGCCGCCAGACTGGAGTAACTCACCACGGCAAACACCGCACCGACCAGCGCATCCAGCATCACATCGCCGGTCAGCGACGAAAACAATACCTGAACACCCGCGGTCTGGGTAATCGGCGTCGCCGACTGCACAATCAATTCCAGCGCCAGCAGAATCAGCCCCAGCCCGATAGCAACCCGTCCCAATTGACCGGCGCGGGTCTGTTTCCGGCCGAGGAAGAACACTACGCCAAGGAATATCAGCAAGGGGGACAACCAGGAGAGATCAAACGTCAGCACACGGACCATCAAGGCGGTGCCGACATCGGCTCCCAGAATGATGACCAGCGCCGGAGCCAGCGCAATCAACCCCTGAGAGACAAAAGAAATGGTCAGCAGCGCGGTCGCGTTACTACTCTGTACCAGTGCCGTGACGCCTATCCCTGCGAGAAACGCCAGCGGCTTGCGGCTCACACTATCGCTGATAGTGCGACGCAAACGCGCGCCGTACACCCGCATAATTCCGGTACGAACAATATGCGTCCCCCACACCAACAACGCGATGGCAGACAACAAGTTCAACAACGTCAGCACAGAGCCCGGCCTCCTTCAGTTAAAACCGTGGTGATTAACACAGGTATCCCTCCCTAAACCAGGCGCCTCCTGCCTGTATCCGTTCTTGAGGCTGCCATCTTACTGATATCTTATCTATTCTTACGTGAGCCAACGGGGTAAACACACGTAATTTTTTAAAAACACGGTCTAAATCAAAAACAAGGTGTTTTTCCCCCACACCACCCGTTTCTGGCGTTATGCTTTTTTCATCAGCCGTTGCAGTCAATACCGGCGACGGTAACGTTTCAGCCTTGAGCAAAGGAAATATGGATGAAGACTAAAACCGCATATGGCCTGAACTGGCTGGCATTGCTCATTATTGTGATTGTGAGCGCCTTCTTCTGGCAACTAACGCCACCTACCGGACTGAAACCCGCCGCCTGGCACTCCGCCGTACTGTTTGTCGCTACTATCATCAGCATTGTGGCGAATGTCTTGCCTATTGGCGCTATTGGCCTCATCAGCATTACCTTGTTCGCCCTGACCTATGCCGCTGGCGACACCAATGCCAGCGCCTCGATTCAAACCGCATTGAGCGATCTCAACAGTTCGCTGATCTGGTTGATCGTGGTGGCATTCATGATCGCCCGCGGTTTTATCAAAACAGGTCTGGGTCGCCGTATCGCCTTGCAAATGATCCGCCTGTTGGGAAAACGCACGCTAGGGCTGGCTTATGGATTAGCCTTCGCCGATCTGGTGCTATCTCCTGCCATGCCCAGTAACACCGCACGCTGCGGCGGGGTCATTTACCCGATCGCCGACTCGTTAGCTCGCAGCTTCGACTCCAAACCGGAAGACGCCTCCCGCAGTAAGATCGGCACCTTCCTGATTACCTGTATCGGCAACGTGAATGATGTCACCGCCGCCTTGTTCATGACCGGTTACACCGGCAACCTGCTGGCGGTGAAACTGGCAGCCAACGCCGGTGTCACCATCACCTGGGGCAGTTGGTTTGTCGCTGCGGTAGTGCCCTGTGTGATTTCGCTGCTGCTGGTACCACTGTGTGTGTATGTGCTGGTGAAGCCGGAAATCCGCCACACACCGGATGCGCCGAAACTGGCACACAGTGAACTGGAAAAAATGGGGCGCATGTCGCGCGGTGAATGGCTGATGGCTGCCACCGTGGTGATCCTGCTGGTCTTGTGGATTTTCGGCGACATGCTGGGAGTGGATGCCACCACCGCCTCCTTTGTCGGCCTGTCCTTTTTACTGCTGACCGGTGTACTCAATTGGGAAGACATCAAGAGCGAAAAAGGCGCGTGGGATACGCTGGTTTGGTTCGCCGCGTTGCTCATGATGGCTAACCAGTTGAAGAAACTCGGTTTTACTAACTGGTTTGGCGACCTGATCGGCAATAATATTGGTCACCTGATGCAAGGCACCAGCTGGGTGCTGGTACTGTTGTTACTCAATGCCGCCTATTTCTACACCCACTACTTTTTCGCCAGCGGCAACGCGCAAATTGCAGCGCTGTACGCGGTGTTTCTCGGCGTCGGCATTAATCTGCATATCCCGGCGGCACCGATGGCCTTGATGCTGGCGTTCACCAGCAGCCTGTACTGTTCGCTGACCCAATACACCCACGCCCGTGGCCCGATTCTGTTCGGTGCCGGTTACGTCCCCACCGCCGTCTGGTGGCGCACTGGCTTTATCATCAGCCTGATTAATCAGGCCATATTCATGTCCGTTGGCCTGTTGTGGTGGAAAACCATCGGCCTTTACTAAACCTGTCAGACATCGAAAAAGCACAGGCCGGGTTACCCCGGCCTGTTTTTTTGTCGACTCTGCTTAATCAGTCTGCGTCATACCCCAGATTCGGGGCCAGCCAGCGTTCAATTTGCTCTACCGGCATCTGCTTGCGAACCGCGTAATCTTCCACCTGGTCGCGTTGGATTTGCGCCACGGCGAAATACTTGCTGTCCGGGTGGCTGAAGTACCAGCCAGACACCGACGCCCCCGGCCACATCGCGTAAGACTCGGTGAGTTTCATGCCGACGGTGTTATCCACGTCCAGTAATTGCCAGATGACGGCTTTCTCGGTGTGATCCGGGCAAGCCGGGTAGCCCGGTGCCGGGCGGATGCCTTGGTAATTTTCGCGGATTAACTCGTCGTTACCGAGGTTCTCGTTCGGCACATACCCCCAGTAGACCTTGCGCACCCGCTCATGCAGGTACTCGGCAAACGCTTCCGCCAGCCGGTCCGCCAGCGCTTTGAGCATGATCTTGTTATAGTCGTCATGCTGCGCTTCCCATTGTGCTGCCAGTTCGTCCTCTTCCAGACCGCCGGTCACCGCGAACGCGCCGAGGTAATCTGGCTTGCCGCTGGTTTTCGGTGCCACCACATCCGCCAGACAGTAGTTAGGGAAATCCGTCTTTTCGGTTTGCTGACGCAGATGATGGCTGACGGTCAGCACCTCAGTGCGGCGCTCATCGGTATAGATTTCAACGTCATCGCCTACCCGGTTAGCCGGGAACAGCCCCACTACACCACGCGGATTCAGCGTGCCGTTGGCAGACAGGGTATCCAGCATGGCATTCGCATCCGCAAACAGCCGCGTGGCCTCTTCCCCCACCACCTCGTCTTCCAGAATGTTGGGGTATTTGCCCGCCAGCGACCAGGTCATAAAGAACGGTGTCCAGTCAATATAGTTGCGCAAAGTCTCGATACTGGCGGTAACCGGTTGAACGCCGAGGCGGTGCGCCACCGGCGGTGTATAACTTTCCCAGTCGATCGGCATCGCGTTATCGCGCGCTACTTCCAGTGACACCGGCGGCGTGCGCGGTTTTTTACGACCATGCTGGATACGCACCGTTTCGTATTCTTTGCGGATACGCGCCACAAAGTCGTCGTGTTGCGTATCCGAAAGCAGCGCCGACACCACGCCCACCGAGCGCGACGCATTCTGTACATACACCGTCGGGCCGCTGTAATTCTGCTCGATCTTCACCGCAGTATGCGCCTTCGAGGTCGTCGCGCCGCCAATCAGCAACGGCAGCGTAAAACCCTGGCGTTCCATCTCTTTGGCGACGTTGACCATTTCATCCAGCGAGGGGGTAATCAACCCCGACAGGCCGATGATATCGACGTTTTCTTCGCGCGCCGTCTTGAGGATTTTATCGGTCGGCACCATCACGCCCAAATCGATGATTTCGTAGTTGTTACACTGCAATACCACACCAACGATGTTCTTGCCGATGTCGTGTACGTCGCCTTTCACCGTCGCCAGCAAAATTTTACCGGCGCTGGAACCCTGGTCTTTGCTGGCCTGGATGAACGGTTCCAGATACGCCACCGCCTGCTTCATCACACGCGCCGACTTCACCACCTGCGGCAGGAACATCTTACCGGCACCGAACAGGTCACCGACCACGTTCATGCCGTCCATCAGCGGCCCTTCGATCACCTCAATGGGGCGCGCCGACTCCGCTCGCGCCTCTTCGGTATCCTGCTCGATAAACTCGGTAATACCTTTAACCAGCGCATATTCCAGCCGTTTTTTCACCGGCCAGCCGCGCCATTCAGCCGCGCCTTTGTTGCTGTCGTCGTCGGATTTACTGCCCCGGTATTTTTCGGCAATCTCCAGCAACCGTTCGGTGCCGTCGTCGCGCCGGTTGAGAATGACGTCTTCGACGGCGTCACGCAGTTCAGCGGGCAGGTCGTCGTAGATAGCCAACTGACCGGCGTTGACGATCCCCATGTCCATGCCATTACGGATGGCGTAATACAGGAACACCGCGTGAATCGCCTCACGTACCGGTTCATTGCCACGAAACGAGAACGACACGTTAGACACACCGCCGGAAATCAGCGCGTGCGGCAACTGGGCTTTGATATCGGCGCAGGCCTCAATGAAATCCACCGCATAGTTGTTGTGCTCTTCAATACCGGTGGCAACAGCAAAAATATTCGGGTCGAAAATGATGTCTTCCGGCGGGAAACCGACTTCTTCGGTCAGGATGTGGTAAGCGCGGCGGCAAATTTCAATTTTGCGCGCGCGGGTATCCGCCTGCCCCACTTCATCAAACGCCATCACCACCACGGCAGCACCGTAACGGCGCACCAGCCGGGCGTGATGCACAAAGGCTTCCACACCTTCTTTCATCGAAATCGAGTTGACGATGCCTTTGCCCTGAATGCACTTGAGCCCGGCTTCCACCACGTCCCACTTTGAGGAGTCGATCATGATCGGCACACGGGCGATATCCGGCTCGCCAGCGATAAGATTCAGGAAACGCACCATCGCCGCTTCGGCGTTAAGCATCCCTTCGTCCATGTTGATGTCGATGATTTGCGCGCCGCTTTCCACCTGTTGACGCGCCACATCCAGCGCTTCGCTGTACTTCTCTTCTTTGATCAGGCGTTTGAATTTGGCAGAACCGGTAACGTTAGTACGCTCGCCGACGTTAACGAACAGTGTGTCGTCCCCGATATTCAGCGGCTCCAGCCCGGACAGGCGGCAGGCAACCGGCAGCGTCGGCAGGGCGCGCGGTGCGACACCCTCAACGGCTTTCACCATTGCCGCAATATGTTCTGGCGTGGTACCGCAGCACCCACCGATGATATTCAGGAAACCAGACTGCGCCCATTCGCCAATCTGGCGCGCCATTTCATCCGCATCCAGATCATATTCACCAAAGGCGTTCGGCAGCCCAGCGTTGGGGTGCGCGGTGACATAACATTCAGCAATGCGCGATAACTCCGCCACATACTGGCGCAGCTCATCCGGCCCCAGTGCGCAGTTCAAACCGAACGACAGCGGCCGGGCATGGCGTAGCGAGTTATAAAACGCTTCGGTGGTTTGCCCAGACAGGGTACGGCCGGAAGCGTCAGTAATGGTGCCGGAAATCATCACAGGCAGCGTGACACCGAGCGCCTCGAATTCGGTTTCGACCGCAAAAATAGCGGCCTTCGCGTTCAGCGTGTCAAAAATCGTTTCAATCAGAATGATGTCAACGCCGCCGTCAATCAGCGCGCGGGTCGATTCCCGGTAGGCTTCCACCAGTTGGTCAAAACTGACATTACGGTACGCCGGGTCATTCACATCCGGTGAGATTGACGCGGTGCGGTTAGTCGGCCCCAAAACCCCGGCCACATAGCGTGGACGATCCGGCGTTCGTGCCGTCCATTCATCGGCACAGGCACGCGCCAGCCGGGCAGCAACCGTGTTGATTTCCGCCGACAGCGCCTGCATTTCGTAGTCGGCCATGGCGATACGGGTGGCGTTGAAGGTGTTGGTTTCCAGAATATCCGCGCCCGCGGCCAGATAATCGTGATGAATGGCGGTGATGACTTCCGGCTTACTCAGCACCAGCAGGTCATTATTCCCTTTCAGGTCGCAGTGCCAGTCGGCAAAACGTTCACCGCGATAATCCTCCTCCTGCAGACGGTAACTCTGGATCATGGTGCCCATGCCGCCATCCAGAATCATAATGCGCTGCGCCAGTTGCTGCTGTAATGCCTGTAACCGATTTGCCATCATCTTATTCTCGTTATTACCCTCGTCTGTGCGAATTCTTATCCTAGCACAAGAGTGCGTCGTGCCAGCGCTGCGCACCGTTGATAACCCCATCTGATAAGACGGTTGCATTCTGCGCTAAAAAAACGAAAATCGATTCCATGATATGAAAAAGGAAACCGATGATGACGCCACCCGAACCCGCCAAACGCGGTAAAAAACCCCGCGCTACCACAGCCAGCACAGCGCAGCCCGCCGGTCAGGTACAATCGCTGACCCGCGGCCTGACACTGCTGGAATATATCGCCAAGGCCAACGGCAGCATCGCACTGACCGATCTCGCCCAACAAGCTGGCCTGCCCAACTCCACCACACACCGATTGCTGACCACCATGCAACAGCAGGGCTTTGTTCGTCAGGTCGGTGATTTAGGGTTATGGACCATCGGTACTCATGCGTTTATCGTCGGCAGTAGCTTTCTGCAAAGCCGAAATCTGCTCAGCCTGGTGCACCCGATGCTGCGTCAGTTGATGGAAAGCTCCGGTGAAACGGTGAATCTGGCTGTGCTGGACCAAACCGATTATCAGGCGATCATCATCGATCAGGTGCAGTGTACCGCGCTGATGCGTATGTCAGCGCCTATCGGTGGCAAGTTGCCGATGCACGCCTCCGGTGCCGGAAAAGCGTTTCTCGCCATGCTGCCGGATGACAAAGTCACCCAGTTACTGCACCGCAAAGGGTTACACAGCTATACCCCACACACCCTAAGCGCCCAGACGCTGAAAGAGAATCTGACGGCGATTCGCCGCCAGGGTTACTCGCTGGACGATGAAGAACATGCGTTAGGCTTACGGTGTGTCGCCGCCTGCATTCTGGATGAACACCACGAAGCCTTTGCCGCTATCTCTATTTCCGGGCCGGTGTCCCGCATCACCGACAGCCGTATTACCGAATTGGGTGCACTGGTGATTAAGGCCGCCAAAGAGATTAGCTACCAATACGGCGGCGCACGTTAAGCTGCACACGACATCAGCACATCATGACGTCAGCGCGCTGTCTGACGTCACCGGGTCGGCATAGCGCAAACTAAAGCGCTTTCTGCGACGATAGGCGTAGACATCCTCGATATGACCGCTGCGGATCCGCTGTTGTAACGCCCGCCAGTAATCAGCCCGAAACAGGTCGGCGTGCAGTTCTTCGAACAGCGGCAGCAAACGGCGGTCGCTACACAAAAACTGGCGGAACTCCTCGGGAAAGACATCATTCGGCCCAACGCTATACCAGGGCTCTGCCGCCAGCTCGTCCGCCGGATCGCGCGGTGGAGGTATATCGCGGAAATTCACTTCGGTCATGTAACAGATTTCGTCGTAGTCATAAAACACCACCCTGCCGTGACGGGTCACGCCAAAGTTCTTGAACAGCATATCGCCGGGAAAAATATTGGCGGCCGCCAGTTGCCGGATGGCGTTGCCGTACTCCTCAATCACATCGCGCAGCGCCTGCCCGCTAGCCTGCTCCAGATAAAGATTCAGCGGAGTCATCCGCCGCTCCATATACAGATGGCGGATGACCAGCCGGTCGCCCAGGTCTTCCAGCTTGTCTGGCACTTCCCGCCACAGCTCCGCCAGCAGTTCAGGGCTGATACGCGCTTTCTCCAGCACGAAGTTTTCATACTCCTGTGTATCGGCCATGCGTCCGACGCGGTCATGCTCCTTCACCAGCCGATAGCACTCGCGCACCCGTGCCTCGCTGACCTCTTTTTGCGGCGCAAACCTGTCTTTGATCACCTTGAATACCCGATCAAATGTCGGCAGTGTAAACACCAGCATCACCATGCCTTTCACACCCGGCGCGATAATAAACGGCTCCTGCGTGTTGGCGATAAAATCAAGATACTCCCGGTAGTACTCGGTCTTGCTGTGCTTCTGACACCCAATCGCCAGATACAACTCGGCCGTTGTTTTACCCGGCAAGATTTCCCGCAGCCAGGCCACCAGTGCCGATGGCAGCGGTGCGTAGACCATGAAGTAGGAACGGGCGAAACCAAAGACAATGCTGGCGTCTGCGTGGCGAGTCAGGCAGGTATCCAGAAACAACGCACCGCGTTCGTTATGGTGAATCGGCAGTAAAAAGGGAAACACGCCCCCCGGTAAACGCAATTTCCCCACCAGCCAGGCCGCTTTATTACGATAAAAAAGCTCGTTGGCTACCTGCAGCGAGGCTTTAGCCAGCGATGCCGTCGGAAACGTCTCCCGCAGCGATCGCTCCACATAGCCGATATCCCGTGCCAGGTCTTCCCACGGCAATCGCAACGGCAGTGCCGTCAACACCGCTTCCAGCATGGCCGCCCACCCATTATCAGGCTTATAGGTTCGGGCCAGCGGTCGTGGAATTTCCTGAAAGCGCCTCGCGGGCTGCGAGCTGAACACAAACAGCTTGTCCGGCGTCAGTTCTCGGTGATGAAACAACCGACAATACACCGAGTTGAAGAAGCTCTCGGCAATTTCGAAACGGGGATAATCCGGCAACAAGGCAGTGTAAATCTGTTTAACCCGGGCGACGAAGGTGGCGTCATAACATTGCTGGTCAGTGATACAACCCAGTTGTTCGACGACCAGCCCGACATGGTGATCGTAGAGCTGGATACGCTGCTTCATCGCCTGCTGTACCGCATGCCAGTCTGCCTGTTCGAAGCGCTGCTGCGCCCCGGCGGTGATTTCCAGAAACCGACCATACTGCGCATCGAATCCTTGCAGAATGGTCTGTGCCACCAGCTTTTCCCGTCCCCGACTCATCCAACTCTCCTCTTTGGCCATCGACATAACGACACGCGGCCAGCATCAGGCTGGCCGCGATAGGGCGGATAATCCGCATCAGAACTGTTGTTCTTCTGTCGATCCGGTCAGCGCCGTCACCGACGACACACCTCCCTGAATCAGCGTAGTCACTTTGTCAAAGTAACCGGTCCCCACCTCCTGCTGATGAGAAGAGAAGGTGTAACCTTGCTGAATGGCCGCAAATTCCGGCTGCTGTACTTTCTCCACATAGTGTTTCATCCCTTCGCCTTGCGCATAGGCATGCGCCAGATCGAACATGTTGAACCACATGCTGTGAATACCCGCCAGCGTAATGAACTGGTATTTGTAGCCCATCGCCGACAGTTCATCCTGGAAATGAGCGATAGTGCGATCGTCCAGATTCTTCTTCCAGTTGAATGACGGCGAGCAGTTATACGCCAGCAGTTTACCGGGAAAGCGGGCATGAATCGCCTCGGCAAAACGCCGCGCCTGTTCCAGATCCGGCTTAGAGGTTTCACACCACACCAAATCGGCGTAAGGGGCATAAGCCAGCCCACGACTGATAGCCTGCTCTACACCGGCGCGGGTGCGGTAAAAACCCTCTACCGTACGTTCACCGGTAACAAAATCCCGATCGTAATCATCACAATCCGAGGTCAGCAAATCCGCCGCATCAGCGTCAGTTCGTGCTACCAGCAATGTCGGTACGCCCAATACATCGGCCGCCAGACGGGCTGCTACCAACTTCTGAACCGCTTCCTGCGTCGGCACCAGCACTTTGCCCCCCATATGGCCGCACTTCTTCACCGACGCCAGTTGATCTTCAAAGTGGACGGCAGCGGCACCTGCTTCAATCATCGATTTCATCAACTCAAACGCATTCAACACCCCGCCAAAACCAGCTTCCGCATCGGCCACGATCGGTAAGAAATAGTCGGTGTAACGCGGGTCATCCAGCCCGATACCGTTAGCCCACTGGATTTGATCCGCACGGCGGAAGGTATTGTTAATGCGCTGCACCACCGCCGGTACCGAGTTAGACGGATACAGCGACTGGTCCGGGTACATACTGGCGGCCAGGTTGGCATCTGCCGCCACCTGCCAGCCGGACAGATACACCGCTTCCAGCCCGGCTTTCGCCTGCTGCAGCGCCTGCCCGCCGGTGAGGGCGCCAAGGCAGTTGACGTAGCCTTTACGTGACTTACCGTTCAATAACTTCCACAGTTTTTCCGCTCCCAGTTGCGCCAGTGTGCAGGCAGGGTTCACTGAACCACGCAAATTCACCACGTCCTCAGCGCGATACGGGCGGGTGATGCCTTCCCAGCGCGGGGTATTCCACTCTTTTTCCAGTTGCTCTATTTGTTGGGTACGAGAGGTGCTCATAACGATTCCTTTTTTAAACAGGATTAATCAAGTAAGTCGTAACCGGGTAAGGTAAGAAAATCGATTAGCGCGTCTTGCGTGGTGATACGCTCCATCAGTCGGCCTGCATCCTCGAAACGGCCGCCATCAAAGCGGGTATCGCCCAGCTCACCGCGGATAACCTGCATCTCTTCAGCCAGCATCTGGCGGAACAAGGCTTTGGTTACCACGCGGCCATCGCTGAGGGTTTTGCCATGGTGAATCCACTGCCAGATGGAGGTGCGGGAGATCTCTGCGGTGGCAGCGTCCTCCATCAGACCGTAAATCGGTACGCAACCGTTGCCGGAAATCCAGGCTTCGATGTATTGCACGGCTACGCGGATGTTGGCGCGCATACCCGCTTCGGTGCGCTCGCCTGGGCAAGGGGCCAGCAGTTCATCAGCGGTCACCGGGGCATCATCCTCACGCAGCACATCCAACTGATTGGGGCGATCACCCAGTAAGCGGTCAAACACCGGCATCACGGTGTCAGCCAAACCGGGGTGGGCAATCCAGGTACCGTCATGACCATTGCGGGCTTCCAGTTCTTTGTCCTGCCTGACCTTCTCTTGCACCCACGCGTTGCGTTCCGCCTCTTTGCTGGGTATGAACGCAGCCATCCCCCCCATAGCAAATGCACCGCGCCGGTGACAGGTTTTGATCAGCAAACGCGAGTAAGCGCTCAGGAACGGTTTGTCCATCGTCACTGACTGACGGTCTGGTAATACGCGGTCCGGGTGATTCTTCAACGTTTTGATGTAACTGAAGATATAGTCCCAACGACCGCAGTTCAGCCCGACGATATGGTCACGCAGGTGATACAGGATCTCGTCCATCTGGAACACAGCAGGCAAGGTTTCAATCAATACGGTGGCTTTGATAGTGCCGCGCGCTAAACCAACATGGTCTTCGGCATAACTGAACACCTCGCTCCACCAGGCTGCTTCCTGCCAGGATTGGGTTTTCGGCAAATAGAAATACGGGCCGCTGCCTTTTGCCAACAGTTGGCGGTAGTTGTGGAAAAAATAGAGCGCGAAATCAAACAGGCTACCGGGGATAGGCTCATCATTCCACAGCACATGTTTTTCCGGCAGGTGTAACCCACGAACCCGACAAATCAACACCGCGGGATTGGGCTTGAGCTGATAAATCTTTCCTGCCTCGTTGGTGTAGGCGATGGAGCCACGCACAGCGTCACGCAGGTTGATTTGCCCCTCGATCACTTTTGACCAACTGGGTGCCAGTGAGTCTTCAAAGTCTGCCATGAAGACTTTCACATTGGCGTTCAGGGCGTTAATCACCATTTTGCGTTCCACCGGGCCGGTAATCTCTACCCGGCGATCCAACAAGTCATTCGGAATACCACGAATTTTCCAGTCAGAATTTTTTATGGAATCCATTTCCGAAATAAAACCCGGTAATTCACCACTATCAATCCGCGCCTGTATTACCTGACGTTCGGCCAGCAGGTGATTGCGCTGTGATGTAAACCGGCTTACCAGCGCAGTGAGAAAATCAACCGCTTCCGTCGTCAGAATCTGCCGTTCCGCGTCACCTAACGCTGCGGTGAATACCAGTTCCCTGCTTATCGTCTGTTGTGTCATGTCGTCGTTCCTTTTTGCTCCGCCATCTTCGCCTTATTGGCTGCTCAATCTGCGAACTTAACTCGAACGTTTTTCAGCCAACAGAACTAAGCCTAATCCAATAAAATTAAAAATCAAAAACTATTTCCATTTTATAAAAAAATAACAAACAACTATTTGATTAATAAAAAGTTAAATTTTTATTCAATAGAGAAACCTATTTCATACATCATAAAAACAGGTACAAGGAGGAGCCTGTCGTATACCAACAGGAAAAAGAAAAGGCGCCGTTAGGCGCCTGACAGGAAAAATGGAGGTAGGGAGAATCAGTCCAGTGTAGGGTTCATATGACGCAAGTCGAACGGCGTGATCTGGTAAACGTAGTAATTCAGCCAATTGGAAAACAGCAGATGCCCATGGCTACGCCAGGTCGCCCTTGGGGTTTTCTCAGGGTTATCGTCTGGAAAGTAATTTACCGGGATCACCGGCTCCAGACCTGCTTCACGGTCACGGAAATACTCACCCGACAGGGTCAACGCATCATACTCAGGATGGCCGGTAACAAACGCCAGCCGCTTGTCCTTGCTGGCAAACAAATAGGCGCCTGCTTCATCAGACTCTACCAGAATATCCAAATCGGTATGCTCGCGGATAACACTGGAAGGAAAATCGGCATAACGGGAATGCGGAGCCAGAAAGGTTTCATCAAAACCACGCGTCAGCAAGGCATGAGGCTGCAGCGTAAGGTGCGAATATACACCGGATAATTTCGCATCGCGGGTCAGCTTAGGAATACCGTACAGGACATTCAATGCCGCCTGAGCCGCCCAGCACACAAACAGGGTGGACGTAACATGTTCTTTGGCCCACTTAACAACCCGCTCGATCTGTGGCCAATACACCACATCACAAAAATCGACCAATCCCAATGGTGCGCCGGTCACAATCAGGCCGTCAAAGTTCTCGTGCTCGATATCTTCAAAATCGCAGTAAAAGTTGTTGAGGTGCTCTACCGGCGTGTTCTTCGACTCTCGGCTATCGATACGCAGCAATTGAATGTCTATCTGCAGTGGTGAGTTCGACAGCAACCTCAGAAACTGGTTTTCCGTTTCGATCTTCTTTGGCATCAGGTTAAGCACCAACACCTTCAAAGGACGAATTTCCTGTGTCTTTGCTCGGGAAGACGCCATCACAAAGACGTTTTCATTACGCAAAAAGCTGACTGCTGGCAACTCATCAGGAACCCGGATTGGCATAGCCTACACCTCACTGCACACGTTTATACGTTTATACGTTTAGACTTCTAGGCTGCTGAAGATAACGACTTTCAGCAGCAATGTCGAGCACAGAACCCTCTGGTTGAAAATCTTTCATAAGAAATTCGATTTGTATATCCATCTTTAGCATAAAAGCGGAGGGCAAGGCAGAGTGGGGTTTAGTGAAGCCTCGGGAATAGGGAAAAACAACAAGGATATAGAGGAGAACGGATGAGGTATGAGTCCGAGGGTGGAACCGATGACTGGGTGAAGAGGCTCGCGTATAAATCAGCGTAATCAAGGCACCCTATCAGAAGTGACTGCCCCGCTGTCTCAGGCTGCCGCCCGGACGATATCCAGTAAAACCCCGGTGTTAACCAGTGCTCGCTGGGCGCATTGACCCGGCTCAACCGGTCATTACCCGCCCGGCCATTCCACACGCAAACCGCAAAAAACAAAAGGCCCGGTCTTTCGACCGGGCCCTTCGCTCTGTTTGATGCCTGGCAGTTCCCTACTCTCGCATGGGGAGACCCCACACTACCATCGGCGCTACGGCGTTTCACTTCTGAGTTCGGCATGGGGTCAGGTGGGACCACCGCGCTCTCGCCGCCAGGCAAATTCTTTTGATGTCTTTCAACATCCTAACCTTTCATGCCGCCGTGTATCGCTACACCACGCCATCCAATCCTCGAACAAGCCAAATTCTACTTTTAGTCTCTCACCAAAACACCTTCGGTGTTGTAAGGTTAAGCCTCTCGGGTCATTAGTACTGGTTAGCTCAACGTATCGCTACGCTTACACACCCAGCCTATCAACGTCTTCGTCTTAAACGTCCCTTCAGGGGCCTCAAGGGCCCAGGGAAGACTCATCTCGGGGCAAGTTTCCCGCTTAGATGCTTTCAGCGGTTATCTCTTCCGCACGTAGCTACCGGGCAGTGCCATTGGCATGACAACCCGAACACCAGCGGTGCGTTCACTCCGGTCCTCTCGTACTAGGAGCAACCCCCCTCAATCTTCCAACGCCCACGGCAGATAGGGACCGAACTGTCTCACGACGTTCTAAACCCAGCTCGCGTACCACTTTAAATGGCGAACAGCCATACCCTTGGGACCTACTTCAGCCCCAGGATGTGATGAGCCGACATCGAGGTGCCAAACACCGCCGTCGATATGAACTCTTGGGCGGTATCAGCCTGTTATCCCCGGAGTACCTTTTATCCGTTGAGCGATGGCCCTTCCATTCAGAACCACCGGATCACTAAGACCTGCTTTCGCACCTGCTCGAGCCGTCACTCTCGCAGTCAAGCTAGCTTATGCCTTTGCACTAACCTCCTGATGTCCGACCAGGATTAGCTAACCTTCGTGCTCCTCCGTTACTCTTTGGGAGGAGACCGCCCCAGTCAAACTACCCACCAGACACTGTCCCCAGCCCGGATTACGGGCCCAGGTTAGAACATCAAACATTAAAGGGTGGTATTTCAAGGTTGGCTCCATGCAGACTGGCGTCCACACTTCAAAGCCTCCCACCTATCCTACACATCAAGGCTCAAGGTTCAGTGTCAAGCTATAGTAAAGGTTCACGGGGTCTTTCCGTCTTGCCGCGGGTACACTGCATCTTCACAGCGAGTTCAATTTCACTGAGTCTCGGGTGGAGACAGCCTGGCCATCATTACGCCATTCGTGCAGGTCGGAACTTACCCGACAAGGAATTTCGCTACCTTAGGACCGTTATAGTTACGGCCGCCGTTTACCGGGGCTTCGATCAAGAGCTTCTCCTTACGGATAACCCCATCAATTAACCTTCCGGCACCGGGCAGGCGTCACACCGTATACGTCCACTTTCGTGTTTGCACAGTGCTGTGTTTTTATTAAACAGTTGCAGCCAGCTGGTATCTGCGACTCTCGTCAGCTCCATCCGCAAGGGACTTCACCCACAAGAGCGTGCCTTCTCCCGAAGTTACGGCACCATTTTGCCTAGTTCCTTCACCCGAGTTCTCTCAAGCGCCTGAGTATTCTCTACCTGACCACCTGTGTCGGTTTGGGGTACGATTTAATGTTACCTGATGCTTAGAGGCTTTTCCTGGAAGCAGGGCATCTGTCACTTCAGCACCGTAGTGCCTCGTCATCACGCCTCAGTGTTAACAGCAGACCGGATTTGCCTGGTCCACCCACCTTCACGCTTAAACCGGGACAACCGTCGCCCGGATGACATAGCCTTCTCCGTCCCCCCTTCGCAGTAACACCAAGTACAGGAATATTAACCTGTTTCCCATCGACTACGCTTTTCAGCCTCGCCTTAGGGGTCGACTCACCCTGCCCCGATTAACGTTGGACAGGAACCCTTGGTCTTCCGGCGTGCGGGTTTTTCACCCGCATTATCGTTACTTATGTCAGCATTCGCACTTCTGATACCTCCAGCAGCCCTCACAGGCCACCTTCACAGGCTTACAGAACGCTCCCCTACCCAACAACACATTGTGTCGCTGCCGCAGCTTCGGTGCATGGTTTTAGCCCCGTTACATCTTCCGCGCAGGCCGACTCGACCAGTGAGCTATTACGCTTTCTTTAAATGATGGCTGCTTCTAAGCCAACATCCTGGCTGTCTGGGCCTTCCCACATCGTTTCCCACTTAACCATGACTTTGGGACCTTAGCTGGCGGTCTGGGTTGTTTCCCTCTTCACGACGGACGTTAGCACCCGCCGTGTGTCTCCCGTGATAACATTCTTCGGTATTCGCAGTTTGCATCGGGTTGGTAAGCCGGGATGGCCCCCTAGCCGAAACAGTGCTCTACCCCCGAAGATGAGTTCACGAGGCGCTACCTAAATAGCTTTCGGGGAGAACCAGCTATCTCCCGGTTTGATTGGCCTTTCACCCCCAGCCACAAGTCATCCGCTAATTTTTCAACATTAGTCGGTTCGGTCCTCCAGTTAGTGTTACCCAACCTTCAACCTGCCCATGGCTAGATCACCGGGTTTCGGGTCTATACCCTGCAACTAGACGCCCAGTTAAGACTCGGTTTCCCTGCGGCTCCCCTATTCGGTTAACCTTGCTACAGAATATAAGTCGCTGACCCATTATACAAAAGGTACGCAGTCACACCTAAAAGGTGCTCCCACTGCTTGTACGTACACGGTTTCAGGTTCTATTTCACTCCCCTCGCCGGGGTTCTTTTCGCCTTTCCCTCACGGTACTGGTTCACTATCGGTCAGTCAGGAGTATTTAGCCTTGGAGGATGGTCCCCCCATGTTCAGACAGGATACCACGTGTCCCGCCCTACTCGTCGAACTCACGACCTGTGCATCTTCGTGTACGGGACTGTCACCCTGTACCGTGCGCCTTTCCAGACGCTTCCACTGACACACAAGCCGATTCAGGTTCTGGGCTCCTCCCCGTTCGCTCGCCGCTACTGGGGGAATCTCGGTTGATTTCTTTTCCTCGGGGTACTGAGATGTTTCAGTTCCCCCGGTTCGCCTCACACACCTATGGATTCAGTGTGTGATAGTGTGACGAATCACACTGGGTTTCCCCATTCGGGTATCGTCGGGTATAACGGTTCATATCACCTTGCCGACGCTTTTCGCAGATTAGCACGCCCTTCATCGCCTCTGACTGCCTAGGCATCCACCGTGTACGCTTAGTCGCTTAACCTCACAACCCGAAAGTGTCTCGGGATATGAGTATTTTGAGAGACTCCAACAACACATGAATTCTCACTCACATGCTGTCGTTTCAAATTATTCAGCTTGTTCCGGATTGTTAAAGAGCAGATAACATAAACCTGACTATCTCTAATCAGTTTTAGGTTAGCGTTGACCGTGCCTTTCACACACTGTCAGTCATTGGCGTCCCCTAGGGGATTCGAACCCCTGTTACCGCCGTGAAAGGGCGGTGTCCTGGGCCTCTAGACGAAGGGGACATCACTTGTCAGCTTCGCAAGACGCTTTTGACTCTTTCTTATCATCAGACAATCTGTGTGGACACCACGCAGGCACTTCTACTCGGTAAGGAGGTGATCCAACCGCAGGTTCCCCTACGGTTACCTTGTTACGACTTCACCCCAGTCATGAATCACAAAGTGGTAAGCGCCCTCCCGAAGGTTAAGCTACCTACTTCTTTTGCAACCCACTCCCATGGTGTGACGGGCGGTGTGTACAAGGCCCGGGAACGTATTCACCGTAGCATTCTGATCTACGATTACTAGCGATTCCGACTTCATGGAGTCGAGTTGCAGACTCCAATCCGGACTACGACGTACTTTATGAGGTCCGCTTGCTCTCGCGAGGTCGCTTCTCTTTGTATACGCCATTGTAGCACGTGTGTAGCCCTACTCGTAAGGGCCATGATGACTTGACGTCATCCCCACCTTCCTCCGGTTTATCACCGGCAGTCTCCCTTGAGTTCCCACCATTACGTGCTGGCAACAAAGGATAAGGGTTGCGCTCGTTGCGGGACTTAACCCAACATTTCACAACACGAGCTGACGACAGCCATGCAGCACCTGTCTCAGAGCTCCCGAAGGCACACCCGCATCTCTGCAGGCTTCTCTGGATGTCAAGAGTAGGTAAGGTTCTTCGCGTTGCATCGAATTAAACCACATGCTCCACCGCTTGTGCGGGCCCCCGTCAATTCATTTGAGTTTTAACCTTGCGGCCGTACTCCCCAGGCGGTCGATTTAACGCGTTAGCTCCGGAAGCCACGGTTCAAGACCACAACCTCCAAATCGACATCGTTTACAGCGTGGACTACCAGGGTATCTAATCCTGTTTGCTCCCCACGCTTTCGCACCTGAGCGTCAGTCTTCGTCCAGGGGGCCGCCTTCGCCACCGGTATTCCTCCAGATCTCTACGCATTTCACCGCTACACCTGGAATTCTACCCCCCTCTACGAGACTCTAGCCTGTCAGTTTTGAATGCAGTTCCCAGGTTAAGCCCGGGGATTTCACATCCAACTTAACAGACCGCCTGCGTGCGCTTTACGCCCAGTCATTCCGATTAACGCTTGCACCCTCCGTATTACCGCGGCTGCTGGCACGGAGTTAGCCGGTGCTTCTTCTGCGGGTAACGTCAATGAACAGGGTTATTAACCCTGCTCCCTTCCTCCCCGCTGAAAGTGCTTTACAACCCGAAGGCCTTCTTCACACACGCGGCATGGCTGCATCAGGCTTGCGCCCATTGTGCAATATTCCCCACTGCTGCCTCCCGTAGGAGTCTGGACCGTGTCTCAGTTCCAGTGTGGCTGGTCATCCTCTCAGACCAGCTAGGGATCGTCGCCTAGGTGAGCCTTTACCTCACCTACTAGCTAATCCCATCTGGGCACATCCGATGGCAAGAGGCCCGAAGGTCCCCCTCTTTGGTCTTGCGACGTTATGCGGTATTAGCTACCGTTTCCAGTAGTTATCCCCCTCCATCAGGCAGTTTCCCAGACATTACTCACCCGTCCGCCGCTCGTCACCCAGGGAGCAAGCTCCCTTGTGCTACCGCCCGACTTGCATGTGTTAGGCCTGCCGCCAGCGTTCAATCTGAGCCATGATCAAACTCTTCAATTTAAAGTTTGATGTGTTTTCCGAAGAAAACGGTGCTCAAAGAATTTACTGTTTATTCGTAATGAATTAACTGTTGTCACTCTTCAAGACTTTCACTAATTTTTTAGTGAAGCGTCCTGCGAGTGCCCACACAGATTGTCTGATTGATTGTTAAAGAGCAGTGCGACCGGCCTGAGCCTGCTGTCGCGAGGTGGCGTATACTACGCTTTCCTCATGAAGTGTCAACGATTATTTTCGTTTCCGCTTCCTGACACCGCGCTGCGTTGCCGCTGTTGCCGTGTCAGTGGGGTCGCATTATAGGGATCCGAACGGGTTACACAACCACTTTTTCAGTCTTTTTTTCCGTTTGCGCATTTTTCCACCCTTACGTTGAGTTATTGTGCAGGCAACGCTATTTTCTGAGCAATAACGCCGGATCAATCAAAGATCTGGGATCCATTACACTAACGTTAGGAGAATACGGCACATGTCCGAGACATTACGCCCGTTTAAAGGAACGCGCCCTGTTATCGGTAAAAATGTCATGGTGGATCCTTCCAGTGTTGTGATCGGGGAGGTCACACTGGCAGATGATGTGAGCATCTGGCCACTCGTCGTCATCAGGGGGGATGTTAACTTCATCCAGATTGGTGCTCGTACCAATATTCAGGATGGCAGTGTTTTACACGTCACCCATCGTTCAGAAAAGAACGAACATGGAAATCCACTCATCATCGGTGAAGATGTCACTGTCGGGCACAAGGTTATGCTGCATGGCTGTACCATCGGCAATCGTGTCCTGGTAGGTATGGGTTCAATCCTTCTTGATGGCGCTACGGTTGAGAATGACGTCATTATTGGAGCGGGTAGTCTGATTTCCCCCGGGAAGACGCTGGAAACTGGCTACCTTTATCTGGGTAGTCCAGCTAAAAAGATCCGCCCACTCACCGAGCAAGAGCTGGAAGGTTTACACTATTCAGCCAACAACTATGTGCGCTGGAAAGACGAATACCTAAACGAGTCATATCAGTAAAGAAGACATAGGCGCTTTTCATTAATTAATGGATTTATTTCCCAAACAGAAAGCGCCCTTTTCATCATGTTCATCATTACGGATCAAGCGCTCAAACTCATCTTCCCAATCCCAACGATGTTCGCGGAACAGTGACAGCCACTGTTCCGGCGGTACGTCACCATAGCGAGCAAGCAAAACATCTCGTCTAATGATGCACTCACGCTGGAACCCACCCACCAGCACCGGAAAAATGATCGCCTCATCGAGATCACTCCACCGCTCCCGTTCTGGGAACTGAATCGCCTGATTCATGCTCCCAGTTCCTGCTTCATTTTACGGATCACAGGCACAACGTCCGGCATGACGCCATGCCACAAATTGAACGCATGTGCCGCCTGCCAGACCAGCATCCCCATACCGTCAATATAACGTTGCGCCCCTTGCTGAATGCACCATGTCAAAAAAGGCGTCGGTTCCGACTGATAAAACATGTCATAACAACACACATCAGGAGATATCAGAGAAGCTGGTAAATCAGGCACCTCACCCGCTATACCTGATGAGGTGGCATTAATAATCACATCAACGCATTGGCTATCCATTGTTTCTAGCGGCAACGCCTTTACCTGACCATAGCCGCTGAAGTGTTCAGCCAGTGCTTCTGCTCTGGCAAACGTACGGTTAACAATGATTACCTCGCATCCATGTGCAAGCAAGGGTTGAATAACGCCACGTGCTGCGCCCCCAGCCCCCACGAGCAATACCCGATTACGCGGTTGGATAAATCCATGCTGCTGCAAATCACTCAACAGGCCGATACCATCCGTATTATCACCATACAGCGAACCATCACCTTTTTTTTGAACCGTGTTAACAGCACCAGCAGAACGGGCTCGTTCACTCAACTCGTCCATCGCAGCACATGCGCGCTCCTTGAATGGGGCCGTCACATTCGCGCCACATGCGCCATGCTGGAAAAATGCTTTCAGACTATCTTCAAAGCCATCCAATGGGGCGAGGATACGCTCGTATGTCAGCGAAATCCCGGTTTGCTCTGCAAACAACGCATGAATACGCGGCGATTTGCTATGCGCGATAGGATGACCAAAAACAGCAAAAGATTGACTCGCGGGCACCTTATTCTCCAGTAGTTACTACCCTTGACGCAGCATTTCACCTGTCAAAGCATCACGAATTTCAGACGGATTCAGGCGACCGCCAACTTCCCCATTAAGAACAGGAAAGCTCTCGCCAAACTGCGCTGTCACTTCTCTGACGGTACGACAGGGCGGCTGACCACTCAAGTTAGCACTGGTGGAAACCAGCGGCTTGCCAAATGCCAGACACAGTTGCGCCACCAGCGGGTGATCACTCACACGCACCGCCAGCGAATTAAAACGTCCAGTCAACCAGTCCGGTGTTTCCGCTCTGGCTGGAATCACCCAAGTCACCGGGCCAGGCCAGGTAGCGAAAATCGTCTGACGTTGCATATCAGACAAGGCAGAGAGCTCAATATAAGATGCCAGTTGCTGAAAATTCGCTGCAATCAGAATCAGACCTTTTTCACGCGGACGTTGCTTCAACGCCAGCAAGCGCTCTACTGCCACTTCACTGTCAGGGTCACATCCAAGTCCAAATACAGCCTCGGTTGGGTAGGCGATCACACGCTCTTCCCGCAATTGCTGTAACAGCAGTGTCAAATCTTTAGAATTTACGTTACTCATCACTATGACGTTCTTCTACCGGCTTTCCACATAATTTACTGGCACAAAAGCGTCTTACTCCGTGCGCGGTTTTCTTCTCTAGTAATAAAGGATAATGACAATACTCACACTCCCCTGCGAGTGGCTTATAATTCAGCGAAAATTGACAAGAAGGGTAACGCTCACAAGCGTAAAACGTCTTGCCATAACGAGATTTCCGCTGAAGCAATCGGCCTTCATGGCATTGGGGACATATCAAGGCCGTTTCATCCGGGCGATCAATCGCTTCTGTATGATCACATTCAGGATAATTGCTACAGCCAATGAACATGCCATAGCGCCCTTGACGTAACACCAGAGTCGACTGACAGCGAGGGCAAGATTGACCATCCAGCACTTTCACCACATGCCCATCAGCATTGGCTTTAAGCGGCCGGATATAACGACATTCAGGATAATTTGAACAGCCAAGAAACGGGCCGTGCTGCCCAGAACGGATAATCAGCACAGCCCCACATTCAGGACACACCTGTTGATGCTTTTCAGCAATAACGGCTTTGTTCATGATTTACTCTAAATCCCGACTACTGCAAATACCCTTCATTCGCCTCAAAGAGTAAATCTTCCATTTGCTGATAAGCATTTTCACAACCAGGCACATTGAACAACACCATCAAAATGACCCATTTTAAATCCTCAAGGTCAAAATCCTGTGTCTCAAGTGCCATGACCCGATCGATAACCATTTCTCGGGTTTCCAGATTAAGGACTTTAATCTGCTCAAGAAACAGCAGAAAACCACGGCAATCCGCATCTAAACGCTGTTCTTCTTCAGCCGTGTAGATGCGTAACGCCAGAGGATCACTGGCCAATGCCAAAGGCGGGGTTTGCCCTTCCTGCAGGTCAGCCAGTTTTTCCAGCCAGTCCAACGCGCTGTAGATATCATCACGATCAAATCCCGCGCGGGTGAGGTCATCAGTCAACGTATCTTGATCGACACGCATTTCAGTTTCATTGTGGATGTAAGTTTCAAACAAGTACATGAGTACGTCGAACATGGCCTGCCCTCCTTATACGGACATAGCCGCCGGGTACAGCTGCGATCCACCCTGCTAACTCCAGATCCAGTAACTTACTCACCACCTCTGGCACAGGTTGGCCGGCACGTTCAGCGACAACGTCAACAGGTGTAACCTCATCTCCTACGGTAGCCAACACATCAGCAAATGGCAATTCCAGTTCGCCTTCCGTCGCACAAATAATTTCCGGAACGCCCTCATTGGGAATATCGGCAAACCAACGCAGCCCATTATGGAGTTGTTCAAAAATGTCCTGAGGCTGGGTAACCAGGCTTGCTCCTTGTTGTATCAGCCAATGGTTACCCTCCGTCATCGGATTGCCAATCGGACCGGGCAGGGCAAATACTTCACGATTCTGTTCCAATGCATAACGCGCCGTCACCAGCGATCCACTACGCAGTGACGCCTCTACGACCAGAACCCCCAGACTTAATCCACTGATGATGCGATTACGGCGAGGAAAGTTTACCGGCAGCGGCGGTGTATTTAGCGGGAACTCCGACACCAGAGCACCGCCCTGCGCCACGATGGCATCCGCTAACGCCACATGTCGGCGGGGGTAAAGTCGACGTAATCCACTGCCTAAGACGGCAAGGGTTTTCCCTTCTGCCTGTAACGCGGCACGATGGGCAATTCCATCAATACCGACGGCCAGCCCACTGGTTACTGTCAAACGATTCTGGCTGAGTTGTTCGCTAAAGAAATGTCCCCACTGTTCGCCATAAGCACTATTGTTACGGCTACCCACCACCGCGATTTGCGGAGATGACAGGAGGTTTGGCTCTCCAATGACATACAAGCATGCCGGGGGAGAAGCAATGTTACTGAGCAGAGGAGGATAATCGTCGCTGCCAAATGTTACCAGGTGATGGGTCGGCTTTTCCAACCAGCCGATGGTATTCTGTATATCCAAGTCGCTCAGGCCGAAAAATTGCTCGGTCTGATTTTGCGTCAAACCTAACCCTTTCAGATGTTCGACCGAATACGAATTCTCGGCCTGCAATTGGCTGAACACTAGCGCACAGCGTTTGGCGCCAAGCCCCTTAACCGACGCCAGACGCAACCAGATTTCCGTATCCATCATACCCCACTCCACACCCTGCTCTACTGTGGCCGTGATGCTGTCAATCACCCCCGGAAATGTCTACAATAAAGACTGGAGCATTCTAACCACCTGAATACAGATCTAAACCTATATGTCAGTCTTGCAAGTATTACATTTTCCCGATGAGCGGCTTCGCACTCAGGCAAAGCCGGTAAAAGAAGTTAATGCAGAAATTCAGCGTATCGTGGACGATATGTTCGACACCATGTACGAGGAAGAAGGTATTGGCCTTGCCGCAACACAAGTTGATATCCATCAGCGCATCATTGTTATCGATGTCTCCGAAGAACGGGATCAACGACTGGTGCTGATCAACCCGGAACTGCTGGAAAAATCCGGCGACACCGGAATAGAAGAGGGTTGCTTGTCGATTCCAGAAACCCGTGCATTGGTTCCTCGGGCTGAGCACGTCAAAGTGCGTGCGCTAGACCGTGAAGGAAAACCTTTTGAACTTGATGCTGATGGATTACTGGCAATTTGTATCCAACATGAAATGGATCATTTGGTTGGTAAGCTGTTTGTCGACTATCTGTCGCCGCTGAAGCGCCAGCGTATTCGCCAAAAGTTGGAGAAATTAGCCCGGCAAAACAGCAAGGCATAAAACAATATCGTAAACCTATATCCAGACAGGAAACTACGTGTCACTACGCATTATTTTCGCAGGAACACCCGATTTCGCCGCGCAGCACCTTGCTGCGCTGTTATCCTCGGAGCATGAGGTTGTCGGTGTCTTTACCCAGCCTGACCGCCCGGCAGGGCGCGGTAATAAACTGACCCCCAGCCCGGTCAAGGTGTTGGCCGAGCAGCATGGCATCCCGGTATTCCAACCCAAGTCATTACGCCCCAGCGAAAACCAGCAAATCGTGGCAGGACTAAACGCTGACGTGATGGTCGTGGTTGCCTATGGCCTTATCCTGCCACAAGCGGTTCTGGATATGCCCCGGTTGGGATGCATCAACGTTCATGGGTCGCTATTGCCACGCTGGCGTGGGGCCGCACCGATACAACGTGCGCTTTGGGCTGGTGACAGCCTGACTGGAATCACGATCATGCAAATGGATGCCGGATTAGATACTGGCGCCATGCTTCATAAAATCGAATGTCCTATTTTGCCGGATGACACCAGCGCCTCACTCTATGACAAACTAGCGAAGCTGGGCCCACAAGGGTTGCTGGAGACACTGGCGCACTTGTCTTCATCTCAGGTCACAGCACAAGTGCAGGATGACAGCCTGGCAACCTACGCAGAAAAGCTAAGCAAAGAAGAAGCACGGTTAAACTGGCAATTGTCCGCAGAGCAACTGGAACGTTGTATTCGGGCTTTCAATCCCTGGCCTGTCAGCTATTTTCTGGTTGAGGAACAGCCAGTGAAAGTCTGGAAAGCGAAAGCGCTAGACACGCAGCATCAACAACAGCCAGGAACTGTGCTTGCAGCCGATAAAGAAGGCATCAGTGTCGCCACCGCTAACGGCATATTAAATATTCAAATTCTTCAGCCATCGGGCAAAAAAGCCATGTCGGCACAGGACTTGCTGAACTCGCGTCGTGAATGGTTCATCCCAGGCAACACATTAGCCTGATGCCTTAAGCTGATACTATTAGCCTGATACTACGGTGCCGACAGACTTGTCGGTACCATCATTATTCCCCTATTCTTCTGAGCCGATGAAAAGCACATACAATCTTCGCAGTATTGCCGCCACCACCCTTTTACAGGTTGTAGAACAAGGGCAATCACTTAGTCAATTACTGCCTGCGCTCCAACGTGACATCAGTGAAAGAGATCGCGGCCTGCTGCAAGAGATCTGCTTTGGTGTACTGCGCGTATTACCGCAGTTGGACTGGTATCTTCGTCAACTGATGGCAAAACCACTTACTGGCAAACAGAAAGTTCTCCATTATCTGTTAATGGTTGGCCTCTACCAGCTCATCCATACTCGCATTCCCCCTCACGCCGCTCTGGCAGAAACGGTGAATGGCGCAGTAGCCCTGAAACGCCCGCAATTAAAAGGGCTGATTAATGGCGTATTACGCCAGTTTCAGCGCGAACAGGAAGCTCTGCAGCAGCGGTTACAGAACAACCCAGCACGTTATTCGCACCCCGACTGGCTGCTACAACGACTGAAAAAAGCCTACCCTGGCCAGTGGGAACAGATTATCGACGCCAACAATCAACATCCTCCGATGTGGTTAAGGGTCAATCGCCGCCATCATACCCGTGAAGCCTATCTGGCATTATTACAGGAAAAAGGGATTGAGGCTCATCCTCACGCACACTATCCAGATGCCATCAGACTGAGCACGCCTTGTGCTGTCAATGTATTGCCGGGCTTTGAAAAAGGTTTTGTGACCGTGCAAGATGCTTCTGCACAGGGCTGCATCCACTGGCTATCACCACAGGACCACGAAGATATTCTCGATCTCTGTGCTGCACCCGGTGGCAAAACAACACATATACTTGAAGCAGCACCTCATGCCCGCGTACTGGCCGTTGATGTTGATGAACAACGTTTGAAACGGGTCAGAGAAAATTTGCAGCGGCTTAATCTGCACGCCGAAGTCAAGTGTGGCGATGGCAGAACACCTACACAATGGTGCGGCGATAAGTGTTTTGACCGCATTTTACTTGATGCGCCCTGCTCTGCTACAGGTGTCATTCGCCGCCATCCAGATATCAAATGGTTACGTCGGGATAGTGATATCGCCGAACTGGCATCGCTACAAAACACAATTCTGGAAGCTATCTGGCCGCGACTGAAAAACGGTGGCACGCTGGTTTATGCCACTTGTTCAGTATTACCGGAAGAGAATTGCCAACAAATAGCAGATTTCCTGCAGCGACACGCCGACGCGATGCTGGTCGATACCGGAACCCCGGCCTCACCAGGGATACAAATGTTGCCTGCGGCGGAAGATGGCGATGGTTTCTTTTATGCGAAGCTGGTAAAAAGCGGGCAATAGTCCACAGGTCCCCCAACGGGAACAGACACGGCAGAAATGACGATGAAGATAATTATTCTTGGTGCAGGTCAGGTTGGCGGAACGCTGGCGGAAAATTTGTCAGGTGAAAATAACGATATTACGGTTGTGGATACCAATACCACTCGGCTACGCCAGCTTCAGGACAAATTCGATCTGCGCGTGGTCACAGGTTATGCCTCTCATCCACGCGTGTTGCGCGAAGCTGGAGCAGAAGATGCGGATATGTTGATCGCCGTAACCAACTCTGATGAAACCAACATGATCGCCTGTCAGGTCGCTTATTCGCTGTTTAATACCCCTAACCGTATCGCCAGAATCCGTGCATCAGAGTATATCCGCGAGTCAGAGCAGCTATTTCAGTCTGAAGCAGTCCCTATCGACCATCTTATTTCGCCGGAACAGCTGGTCATCGATAATATCTACAAATTAATCGAGTATCCGGGGGCATTGCAGGTCGTCAATTTCGCCGAGGGAAAAGTCAGTATTGCTGCGGTAAACGCATATTATGGCGGGCCTCTGGTAGGGAATGCCATCGCGACAATGCGCGATCATATGCCGCACATTGAAACCCGGGTTGCCGCAATTTTTCGACATGACCGCCCTATTCGCCCACAAGGCTCAACCGTTATTGAAGCGGGAGATGAAGTATTCTTCATTGCTGCTTCACAACATATTCGGGCCGTCATGAGTGAAATGCAGCGTCTTGAGAAGCCCTATAAACGCATCATGATTGTTGGTGGGGGAAATGTAGGGGCTGGCCTTGCTCGTAAACTGGAGAAAGACTATAGCGTTAAACTGATAGAACGCGATGCGCTTCGGGCTGCGGAACTGGCTGAACGTTTACAAAATACCATTGTTTTCCATGGTGATGCCTCTGACCAGGAATTACTGGCTCAGGAACATGTCGAGCAAATCGACGTATTTATCGCCATCACCAATGATGATGAAGCCAATATCATGTCAGCGATGTTAGCTAAGCGAATGGGGGCGAAGAAAGCAATGGTCTTGATCCAACGTCGAGCCTACGTCGACCTGGTTCAGGGAAGTGTCATTGATGTGGCGATCTCACCGCAACAGGCAACGATTTCTGCTCTGTTGGGGCATGTCCGCAAAGCGGATATCGTCAGTGTTTCATCACTACGACGTGGAGTGGCGGAAGCCATTGAGGCCATTGCGCATGGCGATGAGGGGACATCGAAAGTAGTCGGTCGCATGATTGCTGATATCAAACTCCCGCCTGGAACAATTATTGGTGCCATTGTCCGTGGCGACGATGTGATCATTGCTAATAATAATTTGCAGATTGAGCAGGGTGATCACGTCATCATGTTTCTGACTGATAAAAAATATATCTCTGACGTTGAGCGTTTATTCCAACCTAGCCCATTCTTCCTCTGACCACCTTTCCTCAGGGCGTGTTAACCCGCGCCCTATGCCATATGCCGTTTTGGTAATTTCTTTATCACTTATTAGAATTGAAAAAGGTTTAACAGGAGATAATGCAATGAGCCTGATAAAAGAGTTTCGTGAATTCGCCATGCGCGGCAATGTTGTTGACCTGGCTGTAGGGGTCATTATTGGTGCTGCATTCGGGAAAATCGTATCGTCGCTGGTGTCGGACATTATTATGCCGCCATTGGGGTTACTGATAGGTGGTGTCGATTTCAAGCAGTTCCATTGGGTGTTACGAGAAACGCAGGGCAACCTTGCTGCCGTCAGCATCAACTACGGCACATTCATTCAGAATATTTTTGATTTTGTTATCGTAGCCTTTGCCATTTTTATGGCCATTAAACTGATGAACAAATTACGCCGCACTCAGCAGGAACAACCGAGTACCCCGCCGAAAGTTACCGCAGAAGAAAAACTCCTGACAGAAATAAGAGATCTGCTCAAACAGCAGATTGATAGCCAGTCTAAAAATTCATAACTGACCTTAACAACTGAAACAGCAAATCAGAAGGCCAGTGGTAAAAGTGTTATTTCTCTTACCACTGACCTCCCAATTTTTACTCTGTGCTTTCTGATGTTTCTCTTTGCGCCGATAACTTCCTTTGCCTTTGGTATTTTGCTCGACACGTTGGCGAAACAAGGGGTCATGTAGTAATGCTTCGAGTGCATTATCAGTTATTCGACCTTTAGTGTGGCGATAGTTCGACATAAATTACCTCATTTGATAGACATAACATTGGCAAGAACACCGTATTATAACGACAGGTCAGTCGTCTTTATCAGGGTGGAAACCCTTCTCAAACCGGCTCATCAGTTGATGCCGATAAGGCATTTTTAAAAAATCCGTGTTGACGCCTGAAAGCTGTAAACGCAATTCAAGCGCTCTGAGCTGCCGGGATAACTCAACATACTCTTTTGATGCAGGGTCAGCAGTGAGCAGTAAATCTGCCAGCGTCAACGCATCCTTACGAGCTGATAACTCCGGTGGTAAAAAACCCGAATTTTTCATCAAGTGGTATGCGCTGCGCAACTCACTAGGGACGGCGCTATTATCATCCAATTGAAGCGGCTTACCGCTTCCCGATAAATGATCCAATTCTCCGCGCTTTTGTGCTTCGAGTATATGGCGCTCAGCCCATTCATCAATAGGAAACATAACACAACCTCACACTCGAGATTTTGTTCATATGATAGTGGATTGAAAAGCACTCGAACAGCGGCGGGGAGGACTAAAATAAGGACGTAAAAAAACCGGGTTTCCCCGGCTTTTTTACGCTAGTGCAAATTACTCTGCAGCAGCAACTTCTTCTGTCTGAGAAACTGCGCGATCAACGAGCTCGATGTATGCCATCGGCGCATTGTCACCAGCACGGAAGCCACACTTCAGAATACGAGTGTAACCACCAGCACGGCTCGCGAAACGCGGGCCCAGTTCGTTAAACAGTTTAGCCACGATCTCGTTATCACGAGTGCGGGCAAATGCCAGACGACGATTAGCAACGCTGTCGGTCTTGGCAAGAGTAATCAGCGGTTCAACAACACGACGCAGCTCTTTCGCTTTCGGCAGGGTCGTCTTGATAATCTCATGACGAACCAAAGAACCAGCCATGTTACGGAACATAGCCTGGCGATGGCTGCTGTTACGGTTCAGTTGACGACCACTCTTACGATGGCGCATGACCTTATCCTTCTCAGTAAAACCTTAACCTGTGATCCGGTTACTCATCAGCAATGCTTGCCGGTGGCCAGTTTTCCAGGCGCATGCCCAGTGACAGACCACGAGAAGCCAGCACGTCTTTGATCTCAGTAAGAGATTTTTTACCCAGGTTAGGCGTTTTAAGCAATTCAACCTCGGTACGCTGTACCAGATCACCGATGTAGTGGATAGCTTCTGCCTTAAGGCAGTTAGCAGAGCGGACAGTCAATTCAAGATCGTCAACAGGGCGCAGCAGGATCGGATCGAATTCTGGTTTCTCTTCTTTCACTTCCGGCTGACGTACATCACGTAAGTCAACGAAAGCTTCCAATTGTTCAGCCAGAATGGTTGCCGCACGGCGGATCGCCTCTTCAGGATCGATCGTACCATTGGTTTCCATTTCGATAACCAGCTTGTCCAGGTCAGTACGCTGTTCAACACGCGCTGCTTCAACATTGTAAGCGATACGCTCAACAGGGCTGTAGCAAGCGTCGACTAACAGACGACCGATCGGGCGCTCATCTTCTTCCGTATGAATACGGGCAGACGCCGGCACATAACCACGGCCACGCTGAACTTTGATACGCATATTGATAGATGCATTCTCATCGGTCAGATGGCAGATCACATGCTGTGGCTTGACGATTTCGACATCACCATCATGGGTGATGTCGGCTGCAGTCACAGGGCCAATGCCAGATTTATTCAGGGTAAGAATAACTTCATCTTTGCCTTGAACTCTCACCGCCAGCCCTTTCAGGTTGAGCAGGATTTCCAGGATATCTTCCTGTACGCCTTCTTTGGTGCTGTACTCGTGCAGTACACCATCAATCTCAACCTCGGTCACCGCGCAACCAGGCATGGATGAAAGCAGAATACGGCGCAGTGCGTTACCAAGAGTATGGCCGAAGCCCCGCTCTAACGGCTCAAGGGTCACCTTGGCGTGCGTCGAACTAACTTGCTCGATATCTACCAGGCGCGGTTTTAGAAACTCTGTCACAGAACCCTGCATTGTGTCCTCTCTTTGGTACTAAGCTTTACTTGGAGTAAAGCTCGACGATCAGGTGTTCATTAATGTCCGCAGACAGATCGGTACGTTCAGGAATACGCTTGAACACACCTTCCATCTTGGCAGCATCAACTTCCAGCCAAGTTGGCTTTTCACGCTGTTCAGCCAGCTCCAGAGCGGCCTTAACACGAGACTGCTTTTTCGCTTTCTCGCGGATGCTGACTACGTCATTCGGAGATACCTGATAAGAAGCGATGTTAACAACGCGACCATTTACCAGAACAGCTTTGTGACTTACCAGCTGACGAGCTTCTGCGCGGGTAGCACCGAATCCCATACGGTAAACAACGTTGTCCAGACGACCTTCCAGCAACTGCAACAGGTTGGCACCTGTATTGCCTTTCAGGCGAGCGGCTTCTTTGTAGTAGTTACGGAATTGACGCTCCAGAACACCGTAGATACGGCGAACTTTCTGCTTCTCACGCAACTGTACACCATAGTCAGACAGACGCGGTTTACGTGCGCCGTGCTGGCCAGGAGCTTGTTCAATTTTACACTTGGAATCGATCGCACGAACACCAGACTTTAAAAACAGGTCGGTGCCTTCACGACGGCTCAGCTTGAGCTTAGGACCCAAATATCTTGCCATTTTCTTTCTCCAGCAATCCTAAAAGCGGCGTTACACGCGACGCTTTTTCGGCGGACGACAACCGTTATGAGGGATCGGAGTCACATCAGTAATGTTAGTGATGCGGAAACCAGCCGCGTTCAGAGCGCGGATAGTAGACTCACGGCCCGGACCAGGTCCTTTAACCATAACTTCCAGATTCTTGATACCGTACTCTTTCACAGCTTCAGCGCAGCGCTCTGCTGCTACCTGAGCGGCGAACGGAGTGGATTTACGAGAACCACGGAAACCGGAACCACCGGCAGTTGCCCAACCCAACGCATTACCCTGACGATCGGTAATGGTAACGATGGTGTTGTTGAAAGAAGCATGGATATGAGCCACACCGTCAGAGACTTGCTTTCTTACACGCTTACGTGCACGAATAGGTGCCTTTGCCATTATTCAATCACCCCGATTATTTCTTGATCGGTTTGCGCGGACCCTTACGGGTACGGGCGTTAGTCTTGGTACGCTGACCGCGAACCGGCAGACCACGACGGTGACGCAAACCACGATAAGTACCAAGGTCCATCAGGCGCTTGATGCTCAGGGTGATTTCACGACGCAGGTCGCCTTCTACAACAAACTTGGCAACTTCGTCACGCAGCTTATCGATTTGCTCTTCAGACAGCTCACTGATCTTAACATCTTCAGCAATACCCGTTGCAGCACAAATAGATTTGGAACGGGTTTTACCAATGCCGTAAATAGCAGTTAATGCAATTACGGTATGTTTATGATCAGGAATGTTAATGCCTGCTATACGGGCCACTATGCACTCCTACAATTTTATAAAGCAATACCATTCTGAAAAGCCCGTTTTCAGGATACTCAAATGACATTGCAGTTACATACAAAAGATTGGCTGGCTAATCTAGCCAGCTCAATCCAACTTTGCAAGAAAAATATGCGAGATAATCAGCCTTGGCGCTGTTTATGCTTCGGTTCGGCACTGCAGATAACGCGAACGACGCCGTTACGCTTAACAATCTTACAGTTACGACATAATTTCTTGACGGAAGCACGAACTTTCATTTTTACTCTCCGTAACTTCTCAAGCTAACCTAATCAGCGGCTATAGCCTTTCAGGTTCGCCTTCTTCAATGCAGACTCGTACTGACTTGACATCAGCAGCGTTTGCACTTGAGCCATAAAATCCATGATCACAACAACAACGATCAGTAATGACGTCCCACCGAAATAGAACGGCACTTTCATTGCGTCACGCATGAACTCCGGGATGAGGCAGATAAAGGTAATATACATCGCACCAACTAACGTCAGGCGGGTCATTACTTTATCAATATACTTCGCCGTTTGCTCTCCCGGACGAATTCCTGGCACGAATGCACCGGACTTCTTCAGGTTATCTGCTGTTTCACGCGGGTTAAACACCAACGCGGTATAGAAGAAACAGAAGAAGATGATTGCAGATGCATAGAGTAACACATAAAGCGGTTGTCCAGGCTGCAGATACAGCGAAATAGTCGTCAGCCAGTTCCAACCGGTACCGCCCCCAAACCACGATGCTATAGTCGCGGGGAACAGAATAATACTGGAAGCAAAGATAGCTGGAATAACACCTGCCATGTTCACCTTCAGTGGTAAATGTGTACTCTGTGCTGCATATACGCGACGTCCTTGCTGGCGTTTGGCGTAGTTAACAACGATACGACGTTGACCGCGCTCGATAAACACCACAAAGAACGTTACAGCGAATACCAGCACTGCAACCAACAGCAACAGGAGGAAGTGCAGATCGCCTTGCCGCGCTTGCTCGATGGTATGGCCAATAGCCGGCGGTAAACCCGCAACAATACCTGCAAAGATTATGATTGAGATACCGTTACCGATACCGCGTTCAGTAATCTGCTCGCCCAGCCACATCAGGAACATAGTCCCTGTGACCAGACTGACAACAGCGGTGAAATAAAACGCAAAGCCTGGATTAATTACCAGACCTTGCATTCCAGGCATATTCGGTAAACCGGTAGCAATACCGATTGACTGAAATATCCCCAACACCAGAGTGCCGTAGCGGGTGTACTGGCTGATTTTACGTCGGCCAGCTTCCCCTTCCTTCTTAATTTCCGCCAATGCAGGATGAACCACCGTCAACAACTGAATGATGATGGATGCCGAAATATACGGCATAATTCCCAGTGCGAAAATTGAAGCGCGGCTTAAAGCACCACCAGAGAACATGTTAAACATTTCAATAATGGTGCCACGCTGTTGTTCGAGCAATTTGGCAAGCACAGTGGCATCAATACCAGGAATGGGAATAAAAGAGCCAATACGGAAAACAATCAACGCACCGATAACAAACAACAGTCTGCGTTTCAGTTCGCCAACTCCGCCTTTAGCACTTTGAAAATCTAATCCTGGTTGTTTAGCCATCTGCTACTTATTCCTCAATTTTGCCGCCAGCAGCTTCGATAGCAGCACGAGCGCCTTTGGTGACGCGCAGACCACGAATCGTTACCGGACGTGCAACTTCGCCAGACAGAATCACTTTCGCGAATTCAATCTGAACGCCGATGACGTTAGCAGCTTTCAGCGTATTCAGATCAACAACATCGCCTTCCACACGAGCCAGATCAGACAGACGGATTTCCGCTGTAATCATCGCTTTGCGAGAAGTGAAGCCGAACTTCGGCAGACGACGATACAAAGGCATCTGACCGCCTTCGAAGCCACGACGTACGCCACCGCCAGAACGAGAGTTCTGACCTTTGACGCCGCGACCACCAGTCTTACCGAGGCCGGAACCAATACCGCGACCTAAGCGCTTCGGCGCGTGTTTAGAGCCTTCGGCCGGAGACAGAGTATTCAAACGCATCTGTTACTCCTCCACTTTAACCATGTAGGAAACCGCGTTGACCATACCGCGAACAGCAGGAGTATCCTCGCGCTCAACGGTGTGACCAATACGACGCAGACCCAGGCCAAGCAGCGTTGCCTTATGTTTCGGCAGACGACCGATTGCACTACGGGTTTGAGTAATTTTAATAGTCTTTGCCATGGTCAATTACCCCAGAATGTCTTCAACGGATTTACCACGCTTGGCAGCGACCATTTCCGGGGACTTCATGTTAGCCAAGCCATCGATAGTTGCACGAACCACGTTAATCGGGTTTGTGGAACCATAGGCCTTAGCCAATACGTTGTGAACCCCTGCAACTTCCAGAACGGCGCGCATTGCACCACCGGCGATAATACCGGTACCTTCGGAAGCTGGCTGCATGAACACACGAGAACCTGTGTGTGCACCTTTAACCGGGTGCTGCAGAGTGCCGTTGTTCAGCGCGACATTCATCATATTGCGACGGGCTTTTTCCATCGCTTTCTGGATCGCTGCCGGAACTTCGCGAGCTTTGCCGTAACCAAAACCTACGCGACCGTTACCATCACCTACCACAGTCAGTGCTGTGAAGGAGAAAATACGACCACCCTTAACGGTTTTAGATACGCGATTTACCGCGATCAGCTTTTCCTGCAGTTCGCCAGCTTGTTTTTCGATGTGAGCCATCTTACACCTCTACCTTAGAACTGAAGGCCAGCTTCACGGGCAGCATCTGCCAGTGCCTGGACTCGACCATGATATTGGAACCCGGAACGGTCAAAGGCCACACCCTTGATGCCTTTTTCCAGAGCGCGTTCAGCAACAGCTTTACCAACAGCTGCGGCCGCGTCTTTGTTACCGGTATACTTCAGTTGCTCAGCGATAGCTTTTTCTACAGTAGAAGCGGCTACCAGGACTTCAGAACCGTTCGGTGCGATAACCTGCGCATAAATATGCCGGGGGGTACGATGTACCACCAGACGAGTCGCACCCAATTCACGGATTTTGCGACGTGCGCGGGTTGCACGACGGATACGAGCTGATTTCTTATCCATAGTGTTACCTTACTTCTTCTTAGCCTCTTTGGTACGCACGACTTCATCGGCGTAACGGACACCTTTGCCTTTGTAAGGCTCAGGACGACGGTAAGCACGCAGGTCAGCAGCTACCTGACCGATCAGCTGTTTATCCGCACCTTTCAGTACGATTTCAGTCTGAGACGGACATTCAGCAGTAATGCCTGCAGGCAGTTCGTGATCGATCGGGTGAGAGAAGCCCAGGGCCAAATTCACCACATTACCTTTCACGGCTGCACGATAACCTACACCTACCAATTGCAGCTTTTTGGTGAAGCCTTCGGTAACACCGATAACCATGCTGTTCAGCAGAGCGCGGGTAGTACCGGCCTGAGCCCAGCCATCGGCAAAACCTTCGCGCGGGGCGAAAGTCAGCACGTTATCAGCTTGTTTAACTTCGACAGCGGCATTGATCTCACGAACCAACTCGCCGTTTTTACCCTTGATCGAAATATCCTGACCGTTGAGTTTTACCTCTACGCCGGCAGGAATGACGACGGGTGCTTTTGCAACACGAGACATTCTTCCCTCCCGATTAAGCTACGTAGCAGATAATCTCGCCACCAAGACCAGCCTGGCGAGCTGCACGATCAGTCATCACACCTTTAGAGGTAGAAACAACTGCGATACCTAAACCGGCCATAACTTTCGGCAGCTCATCTTTGCGTTTATAGATGCGCAGACCAGGACGGCTGATACGCTGAATGCTTTCTACAACAGCCTTACCCTGGAAATACTTAAGAGTCAGTTCCAGTTCAGGCTTGGTGTCGCCTTCAACTTTAAAATCTTCAATAAAACCTTCTTCCTTCAGCACGTTGGCAATTGCCACTTTCAGCTTGGAGGAAGGCATGGTGACCGCAACTTTGTTCGCGGCCTGACCGTTACGGATACGGGTCAGCATATCCGCGATCGGATCTTGCATGCTCATCTGTCTTTACTCCCGTGATTCAATTGGTGACAATTACCAGCTAGCCTTTTTCAGACCCGGAATTTCACCGCGCATGGCGGCTTCACGGACCTTGATACGGCTCAACCCGAACTTCCGCAGGAAAGCGTGCGGACGACCTGTCTGGCGGCAGCGGTTACGCTGACGGGACGGGCTGGAATCACGCGGCAGAGTCTGCAGCTTGAGAACAGCATCCCAACGATCTTCGTCGGATGAGTTCACATTGGAGATGATAGCTTTCAGCTCAACGCGCTTGGCGAAGAATTTATCAGCTAATTTCACGCGTTTAACTTCGCGTGCTTTCATGGATTGCTTAGCCATTAGTAACCCTACCTTACTTGCGGAACGGGAAGTTAAAGGCGGCCAACAGCGCACGGCCTTCATCATCGGATTTCGCAGTGGTGGTAATGGTAATGTCCAAACCACGAACGCGATCGACCTTGTCATAGTCGATTTCCGGGAAGATGATCTGCTCACGCACACCCATGCTGTAGTTACCACGTCCATCGAATGATTTCGAAGACAGACCGCGGAAGTCGCGGATACGCGGTACAGCAATGGTAATCAGACGCTCAAAGAACTCCCACATGCGTTCGCCACGCAGAGTTACTTTACAGCCGATCGGATAGCCCTGGCGGATTTTGAAGCCTGCAACAGATTTGCGTGCTTTGGTGATCAACGGTTTTTGACCGGAGATAGCTGTCAAATCAGCTGCGGCGTTATCCAACAGCTTCTTGTCAGCGATCGCTTCACCAACACCCATGTTCAGGGTGATCTTCTCGACCCGAGGGACTTGCATGACAGAATTGTAGCTGAACTGAGTCATCAGTTTGCTAACCACTTCGTCTTTGTAGTAATCATGCAGTTTCGCCATCGTACTACTCCAAATTACTTGATAGTTTCGCTGTTAGATTTGAAGAAACGGACTTTTTTGCCGTCTTCGAATCTAAAGCCTACACGATCCGCCTTGCCGGTGGCCGCATTGAAGATTGCAACGTTAGAAACCTGAATAGCAGCTTCTTTTTCAACGATGCCGCCTGGTTGATTCAGCGCCGGAACCGGCTTCTGATGTTTTTTAACCAGGTTGATACCTTCAACAACGACCTTACCAGAAGTCAGGACGTTCTTAACTTTACCGCGCTTACCTTTATCTTTGCCGGTCAGCACGATAACTTCGTCATCACGACGGATTTTCGCTGCCATGATTCGCTCCTTAGAGTACTTCTGGTGCCAGAGAGATAATTTTCATGAACTTTTCAGTACGCAGTTCACGAGTTACCGGCCCAAAAATACGCGTACCGATAGGTTGCTCGCTGTTATTGTTCAGAATAACGCATGCATTACCATCGAAGCGAACGACAGAACCGTCAGGGCGACGAACACCCTTCTTGGTGCGCACCACTACCGCCTTCAGTACATCGCCTTTTTTCACCTTACCGCGGGGAATTGCTTCCTTAATGGTAATTTTGATGATGTCGCCGACGCCTGCGTAGCGACGGTGCGAGCCACCCAGAACCTTGATACACATTACGCGACGTGCACCGGAGTTATCGGCCACATTCAGCATAGTCTGTTCTTGGATCATGTTTAGTGCTCCGCTAATGTCAACTACTACTTTTCGAACCCTTGCGGGTCATTAATACCCCAGAATCGAGGGCGCAGCATTATAACACCACTTATCGACTGTGGGTAGAAAAAATAAACGGCCCTTTACAGAGCCGTTTATTATCAAGAGAAGAGCAATACTGTATTACAGAATCGCTTTCTCTACAACGCGAACCAAGGTCCAGGATTTGGTCTTGGACAGCGGACGGCATTCGCGGATTTCAACCACGTCGCCAATTCCACATTCGTTGTTCTCGTCATGCACGTGCAGCTTGGTCGTGCGTTTGATGAATTTACCGTAGATCGGGTGTTTCACGAAACGCTCAATAGCAACAACAGCAGATTTCTGCATTTTGTCACTAACGACACGACCTTGCAGAGTACGGATTTTATCGGTCATTACGCACCCGCCTTCTCAGTCAGTAAAGTCTTAACGCGTGCGACATTACGACGCACTTGCTTCAACAGGTGAGTTTGTTGCAGCTGACCGCTGGCAGCCTGCATGCGCAGATTGAACTGTTCACGCAGCAGTCCGAGCAGTTCGGTATTCAGCTCTTCAACGCTCTTTTCACGCAGCTCTTTTGCTTTCATTACATCACCGTCTTAGTTACAAAGGTGGTTTTGATCGGCAGTTTCGCTGCTGCCAGTTCGAATGCCTCACGGGCTAACTCTTCCGGCACCCCGTCCATTTCGTACAGGACTTTACCTGGCTGAATCAAGGCAACCCAATACTCCACGTTACCTTTACCTTTACCCATACGCACTTCAAGCGGTTTCTCAGTGATCGGTTTGTCCGGGAATACACGGATCCAGATCTTACCCTGACGCTTAACAGCACGGGTCATTGCACGACGAGCAGCTTCGATTTGACGAGCAGTCAGGCGACCGCGGCCAACAGCTTTCAGACCGAAAGTGCCGAAGCTCACATCCGTACCTGCAGCCAGACCACGGTTGCGGCCTTTGTGCACTTTACGGAATTTTGTACGCTTTGGTTGTAACATTCAGCGACTCTCCTTACTTGCGGCCTTTACGCTGCTGCTTTTTCGGTTGAGCAGCCGGTTTTTCCGGTTGTTCAACGGCAGCCATACCACCCAGGATCTCACCTTTGAAGATCCACACTTTCACACCGATGACACCGTAAGTGGTGTGCGCTTCGGAGGTGTTGTAGTCGATGTCAGCACGCAGTGTGTGCAACGGAACACGACCTTCGCGGTACCATTCGGTACGTGCGATTTCGGCGCCGCCCAGACGACCGCTAACTTCAACTTTGATACCTTTAGCGCCCAGACGCATGGCGTTCTGAACAGCACGCTTCATCGCGCGACGGAACATAACACGACGTTCCAGCTGAGAAGTGATGCTGTCAGCAACCAGTTTAGCGTCCAGTTCAGGCTTACGAACTTCGGCGATATTAATCTGCGCCGGTACGCCAGCGATATCCGCTACGCCCTTACGCAGTTTTTCAACGTCTTCACCTTTCTTACCGATAACGATACCCGGGCGAGCAGTGTGAATGGTCACACGAATGCTTTTAGCCGGACGCTCGATAACGATGCGAGAAACGGAGGCTTTCTCCAGTTCTTTGTTCAGGTACTGACGAACTTTAAAATCGCTGTCCAGGTTGTCAGCGAATTCTTTGGTATTCGCATACCAGGTAGAGTTCCAAGTTTTGACAATACCCAGGCGAATACCATTAGGATGTACTTTCTGACCCATTGCTAGTCTCCAGAGTCTCAGCGATCGGACACAACCACAGTGATGTGGCTGGTACGCTTCAGGATGCGATCCGCACGACCTTTAGCACGCGGCATAATGCGTTTCATGCTCGGGCCTTCGTCTACGAAGATTTTCGCAACTTTCAGATCGTCAATGTCAGCGCCATCGTTGTGTTCTGCGTTAGCAATGGCAGACTCCAGTACTTTCTTAACCAGACCAGCAGCTTTCTTGTTGGTATAGGTCAAAATATCCAGAGCTTGCGACACTTTCTTACCGCGAATCAGGTCAGCCACCAGGCGAACCTTCTGGGCAGAAGAACGAGCATGGCGATGTTTAGCGATAGTTTCCATCTCTTCCTCCTACCTTATTTCTTCTTGGCTTTTTTATCAGCCGCGTGGCCGCGATAAGTACGAGTCGGCGCGAATTCACCCAGCTTGTGTCCGACCATCTCATCAGAGATGAATACCGGAACGTGCTGACGACCATTATGGACAGCGATGGTCAAACCGATCATGTTTGGAAAGATCGTTGAGCGACGGGACCAGGTGCGCAGGGGCTTCTTGTCACCGCTTTCCACCGCTTTCTCTACCTTCTTCAGCAAGTGCAGGTCAATAAATGGACCTTTCTTGAGAGAACGTGGCATGGTTTATCCTCTAAAATTATTTAGTACGGCGACGTACGATGAATTTATCAGTACGCTTGTTGCTGCGGGTCTTCTTACCTTTGGTCTGAACGCCCCACGGAGTAACCGGGTGCTTACCAAAGTTACGACCTTCACCACCACCGTGCGGGTGGTCAACCGGGTTCATTGCCGTACCGCGAACGGTCGGACGAACACCACGCCAGCGTGCAGCACCTGCTTTACCCAGAACGCGCAGCATATGCTCAGCATTGCCGACTTCGCCCAGCGTTGCGCGGCAGTCGGATTCGACTTTACGCATTTCGCCAGAACGCAGACGCAGGGTAACGTAAGCACCTTCACGAGCAACGATCTGAACGTAGGCACCAGCAGAGCGAGCCAGCTGGCCGCCTTTACCTGGTTTCATTTCTACGTTGTGAACCGTTGAACCGACCGGGATGTTACGCATCGGCAGGGTGTTACCGGTTTTGATTGCAGCATCAACACCAGACTGAATCTGGTCACCCGCTTTCAGGCCTTTCGGCGCCAGGATGTAACGGCGTTCGCCGTCTTTGTACAGAACCAGTGCGATGTTCGCAGAACGGTTCGGATCGTACTCCAGACGCTCAACTACAGCCGGAATACCGTCTTTGTTGCGTTTGAAGTCAACAATACGGTACTGCTGTTTGTGACCACCACCGATGTGACGAGTGGTGATGCGACCATTGTTGTTACGGCCACCGCTTTTGCTGTTTTTTTCCAGCAACGGGGCATACGGTTTGCCCTTGTGCAGCTCAGGGTTAACCACTTTAACAACGTGGCGACGACCCGGAGATGTCGGTTTACACTTAACAACTGCCATTGTTCTTACTCCTCCGACTTACTCTGCGCCGCCGATGAAGTCCAGATTCTGGCCTTCTTTCAGGGTGACGTAAGCTTTTTTCCAGTCGCTACGACGACCGATACGCTGTCCGTGACGTTTTACTTTCCCTTTAACAACCAGGGTGCGGACGTCATTGACTTCGACTTCAAACAGTTTCTGTACAGCAGCTTTGATTTCTGCTTTAGTCGCGTCTTTAGCAACTTTGAGTACGATGGTGTTGTTTTTTTCCATCGCAGTAGACGCTTTTTCAGAAACGTGCGGCGCGCGCAATACTTTCAGCAGACGTTCTTCACGAATCATGCCAGCATCTCCTCAACTTGCTTAACAGCATCAGCAGTCATAACCACTTTGTCGAAGGCGATCAGGCTTACCGGATCGATGCCTGCTACGTCGCGTACGTCAACCTTGTACAGGTTGCGAGCGGCCAGGAACAGGTTCTCATCCAGTTCACCAGTGATGATCAGCACGTCATCCAGCGCCAGTTCTTTCAGTTTCTGAGCCAGCAGCTTGGTTTTCGGTGCTTCAACAGAGAACTTCTCGACAACGATCAGACGGTCCTGACGTACCAGTTCGGACAGGATGCTTTTCAGCGCGCCGCGGTACATCTTTTTGTTTACTTTCTGGCTGTGATCCTGCGGCTTGGCTGCGAAAGTCACACCACCTGAACGCCAGATCGGGCTCTTGATAGAACCAGAACGCGCACGGCCGGTGCCTTTCTGACGCCACGGTTTTTTACCGGAACCAGTTACTTCAGCACGGGTCTTCTGAGCGCGAGTACCTTGACGGGCACCTGCTGCATAAGCAACAACAACCTGGTGAACCAGCGCTTCGTTGAAATCACGACCGAAGGTAGTTTCGGAAACAGTCAGCGCGCTTTGCGCGTCTTTCAATACTAATTCCATTGCTATCTCCTCACGCCTTCACAGCCGGTTTAACGATCAGGTCGCTACCGGTTGCACCCGGGACTGCACCTTTAACCAGCAGCAGGTTGCGCTCAGCGTCAACACGTACTACGTCCAGGCTCTGAACGGTTACACGTTCGTTACCCAGCTGGCCTGCCATTTTCTTGCCTTTGAACACTTTGCCCGGAGTCTGGTTCTGACCGATAGAACCCGGAACACGGTGAGACAAGGAGTTACCGTGGGTAGCGTCCTGAGTGCGGAAGTTCCAGCGCTTAACGGTACCGGCAAAGCCTTTACCTTTAGAAGTACCGGTAACGTCTACTTTCTTAACGTCAGCGAAAACTTCAACGCTAATGTCCTGTCCTACAGCGAATTCTTCGCTGTCAGCCAGACGGAATTCACGCAGAACGCGGCCAGCTTCTACGCCAGCTTTAGCGAAGTGACCTGCTTCAGGCTTGGTTACACGGTTAGCTTTTTTAGCGCCGGTGGTGACCTGGACAGCACGGTATCCGTCGTTCTCCAGGGTTTTAACCTGAGTCACGCGGTTTGCTTCAATTTCGATTACGGTTACGGGGATAGAAACGCCTTCTTCAGTGAAGATGCGGGTCATACCCACTTTTTTACCGACTAAACCAATCATTGTTTCAACCTCTCAATCGCTCAATGACCTGATTAACCCAGGCTGATCTGCACGTCTACACCGGCAGCCAGATCCAGACGCATCAGAGCATCAACGGTTTTCTCGGTTGGCTCAACGATGTCAACCAGACGCTTGTGAGTGCGAATCTCGTACTGATCACGCGCGTCTTTGTTAACGTGCGGGGAGATCAGAACGGTAAAGCGCTCTTTGCGGGTCGGCAGCGGGATCGGACCACGGACCTGCGCACCAGTGCGCTTGGCAGTCTCGACGATTTCCGCGGTTGATTGATCGATCAGACGATGATCAAACGCTTTCAGGCGGATACGGATTCTTTGGTTCTGCATGAGACCAGAGCTCCAATTATTTTATAAACGAAAATAATCACTACTCGTACCCATTACGATTGATGGGAGAGTGTAATCGTTCGGTACATAACCCCCATATCGAGAGTATTGTTCGGCGGGTATCGGGTACCTGCCTTCAGATTCATACGAATCGGGCCTACCATTTCAGGTAAGCCCGCGCATTATACGTAAATTTGCTCAGGAAGCAATCGAAAGTTAGAAGTGATACTTTATTAACCTGGTTAGGGTTACATCATGGTCATATTGACGCGTGTGGCAGAGGGGAGAAAATCACTCTTCTTTCAACTGCGTTTGCAGGTAGTTCTGCATACCCAGACGCGCGATCAGTTCCAGTTCGGTTTCCAACCAATCGATGTGCTCTTCTTCGTCGGTGAGCACCTCAATCATCAAATCACGACTGACATAATCTCTCACTGAATCAGCATAAGCGATGGCCTCGCGTAAGTTCTTCGCGCCCTCAAGCTCCAGCGCAAGATCCGAGCGTAGCATTTCTTCAACATCTTCACCGATATTCAGTTTACCGAGATCCTGTAGATTAGGGACCCCTTCCAGAAACAGTATGCGTTCGATGTACCGATCTGCATGTTTCATTTCGTCAATCGACTCATGATACTCATGATCGTTAAGACGCTTGAGTCCCCAGTTCTTAAACATGCGGGCGTGAAGGAAGTACTGGTTGATAGCCACCAGCTCATTGCCCAACAGTTTATTCAGATGTGTAATGACATTTTTATCGCCTTTCATGACTTTGCTCCTCCGCTTCAGTATTAAAAAGTGTAGAAGCGGTCTACACAGAGTCAAAAAAATGCCCTTACGACTCAGGCGACTTTATACAATTGCGCATCTTTTGCTGTTTCTTCTTCCAGAATCAGCCTGGCCTGGCGGATACATTTGCCACATGACGTTCCGATCGGCACAAATTGCTTCAGCTGTTTCAGCGACTGCGGTTGGTGCTGGCGAACAACCTGCCGGATGACTTTATCGGAGACGGCATTGCATAGACAGACATACATATGCGGATAACTCATTTTTTAATCAACTCACCGCATTGTAAATAAGAATGGTTTTTATTTCAATTCATCATTGGGGGAATAAAAAAAGGGTACCGAAGTACCCTTTTCACTTTTCATGTCAGTTATCGATATTAAGCGATAACTTTAGCAACCACACCGGCGCCTACAGTACGGCCACCTTCACGGATTGCGAAACGCAGACCGTCGTCCATCGCGATCGGCGCGATCAGGTTTACGACCATCTTGATGTTGTCGCCAGGCATAACCATTTCAACGCCTTCCGGCAGTTCGATGGTGCCAGTCACGTCAGTAGTACGGAAGTAGAACTGCGGACGGTAGCCTTTGAAGAACGGCGTGTGACGGCCACCTTCGTCTTTGCTCAGGATGTACACTTCAGATTCGAACTGAGTGTGCGGCTTGATTGAGCCCGGTTTGGCCAGTACCTGACCACGCTCAACTTCATCACGTTTAGTACCACGCAGCAGAACACCCACGTTCTCGCCCGCACGGCCTTCGTCCAGCAGTTTACGGAACATTTCAACGCCGGTGCAGGTGGTTTTCGTGGTGTCTTTGATACCCACGATTTCCACTTCTTCACCTACTTTGATGATGCCGCGCTCTACACGACCGGTAACTACAGTACCACGGCCGGAGATGGAGAATACGTCTTCGATCGGCAGCAGGAACGGCTTGTCAATCGCACGCTCCGGTTCCGGAATGTAGCTGTCCAGCGCTTCAGCCAGTTCGATGATTTTCGCTTCCCACTCGGCATCGCCTTCCAGCGCTTTCAGCGCGGAACCGCGGATTACCGGCGTGTCGTCGCCCGGGAAGTCGTACTGAGACAGCAGCTCACGCACTTCCATCTCAACCAGTTCCAGCAGCTCTTCGTCATCAACCATGTCACATTTGTTCAGGAACACGATGATGTACGGAACGCCTACCTGACGACCCAGCAGGATGTGCTCACGCGTCTGCGGCATCGGGCCGTCAGTCGCAGCAACTACCAGGATCGCGCCGTCCATCTGGGCAGCACCGGTGATCATGTTTTTCACGTAGTCGGCGTGTCCCGGGCAGTCAACGTGCGCGTAGTGACGAGTCGGGGTATCGTATTCAACGTGAGAGGTGTTGATGGTGATACCACGCGCTTTTTCTTCCGGCGCGTTGTCGATCTGGTCGAATGCACGAGCCTGACCACCGTAGGTTTTTGCCAGAACGGTAGTGATGGCAGCGGTCAGCGTTGTTTTACCATGGTCAACGTGGCCGATAGTACCGACGTTAACGTGCGGTTTTGTACGTTCAAATTTTTCTTTAGACACGGCTATATTCCTTACTCAAATGCTCTCCCCTTATGGAGAGAGCACGGGATCAATGTGTTGTTAAACCCGAATTACTTACCACGGGCTTCGATAACGGCCTGGGCAACGTTGTTCGGCGCATCATCGTACTTCAGGAACTCCATGGAGTAAGAAGCACGACCCTTGGTCAGAGAACGCAGCTGAGTTGCATATCCGAACATTTCAGACAGCGGAACTTCAGCGTGAATCACAACGCCAGTCACGTTGGATTCTTGACCACGCAGCATACCACGACGACGGCTCAGGTCACCGATGACATCACCAGTGTTCTCTTCCGGCGTTTCTACTTCAACCTTCATGATCGGTTCAAGCAGAACAGGTTTCGCTTTACTGAACGCAGCTTTAAAAGCAATAGAAGCGGCCAGTTTAAACGCCAGCTCGGAGGAGTCAACGTCATGGTAAGAACCGAAGTGCAAACGCACGCCGAGATCAACTACCGGGAAGCCTGCCAGCGGACCCGCTTTCAGCTGTTCCTGGATGCCTTTATCAACGGCCGGGATGTATTCGCCAGGAATCACACCACCTTTAATGTCGTTGATGAACTCGTAGCCTTTCGGATTTGAGCCCGGCTCCAGCGGGTACATGTCGATAACAACATGACCATACTGACCACGACCACCAGACTGCTTAGCGTGTTTACCTTCAACATCAGTAACTTTAGCGCGAATCGCTTCACGGTAAGCAACCTGCGGTTTACCCACGTTTGCTTCCACGTTGAATTCACGTTTCATACGGTCAACGATGATGTCCAGGTGCAATTCACCCATACCCGCGATGATAGTCTGGTTAGATTCTTCGTCAGTCCATACACGGAAAGACGGGTCTTCTTTCGCCAGACGGCCCAGAGCCAGACCCATTTTTTCCTGGTCAGCTTTGGTTTTCGGTTCTACAGCGATGGAGATAACCGGTTCCGGGAATTCCATACGCTCCAGAATGATCGGGTTTTCCGGGTCACACAGAGTATCGCCGGTGATAACGTCTTTCAGACCGATCGCAGCGGCGATGTCGCCTGCACGAACTTCTTTAATCTCTTCACGTTTGTTGGCGTGCATCTGAACGATACGGCCAAAACGTTCACGTTCGGATTTCACTGAGTTCAGTACGGTGTCACCGGAGTTAACCACACCGGAGTACACGCGGAAGAACGTCAGGTTACCCACAAACGGGTCAGTTGCGATTTTGAACGCCAGCGCAGAGAACGGCTCATCATCGCTAGCGTGACGCTCAGCCGGCGTATCTTTACCGTCATCCAGAATACCGTTGATCGCAGGAACGTCAGTCGGTGCCGGCAGATAGTCGACAACGGCGTCCAGCATTGCCTGCACACCCTTGTTCTTGAACGCAGAACCACAGGTAACCAGAATGATTTCGTTGTTCAGTACGCGCTGACGCAGTGCTTTTTTGATTTCTTCCTCGGTCAGCTCTTCGCCGCCCAGGTATTTTTCCATCAGCTCTTCAGAGGCTTCTGCTGCAGACTCGATCAGGTTCTGGTGCCATTCATCGGCCAGATCCTGCATGTCAGCCGGGATATCTTCATAAGTGAAGGTAACGCCCTGGTCTGCTTCATTCCAGTTGATGGCTTTCATTTTCACCAGGTCAACGACACCGGTGAAGTGTTCTTCTGCGCCGATGGCCAGCTGCAACGGAACCGGGTTCGCACCCAGACGCACTTTAATCTGGTCAACAACTTTCAGGAAGTTCGCGCCCATACGGTCCATTTTGTTAACGAACGCGATACGCGGAACTTTATATTTGTTCGCCTGACGCCATACGGTTTCAGACTGCGGCTGAACACCACCTACCGCACAGTAAACCATGACTGCGCCATCCAGAACACGCATGGAACGTTCTACTTCGATGGTGAAGTCAACGTGCCCCGGGGTGTCGATGATGTTGATACGGTGCGGTTCATACTGCTTAGCCATACCAGACCAGAAGGCAGTGGTCGCAGCAGAGGTAATGGTGATACCACGCTCTTGTTCCTGCTCCATCCAGTCCATAGTGGCAGCGCCATCATGAACTTCACCGATTTTGTGGTTTACACCGGTGTAGAACAGAATACGTTCAGTAGTGGTGGTCTTACCGGCGTCGATGTGTGCGCTGATACCGATATTACGATAGCGCGCAATGGGTGTTGTACGAGCCATTTGTTTCCTCTATTCCTAGGGCGTTCAAAGTAGTAAACCCGGGCGGGTCAGCTGTTGAGCGCCCGCCAGGGTATTAACGTCTACGCAGGGATTACCAGCGGTAGTGAGCGAACGCCTTGTTGGCTTCAGCCATACGGTGAACGTCTTCACGTTTCTTCACAGCAGTACCTTTGTTGTCTGCTGCATCAGAAAGTTCGTTCGCCAGGCGCAAAGCCATGGATTTATCACCGCGTTTACGAGCAGCTTCAACGATCCAACGCATAGCCAGAGCATTGCGACGAACCGGACGGACTTCAACCGGAACCTGATAAGTTGAACCACCTACACGGCGGGACTTAACTTCGACAGTCGGACGAACGTTGTCCAGAGCGACTTCGAAAGCTTCCAGTTCGCTTTTACCTGAACGCTGAGCCAGGGTCTCCAGCGCGGTATAGACGATTGCTTCTGCAGTAGATTTTTTACCATCTACCATCAGGATATTGACAAATTTAGCCAGCAGTTCTGATCCGAACTTCGGATCCGGCAGAATTTTACGCTGACCAATGACGCGACGACGTGGCATGGAAATACTCCGTTGTTAATTCAGGATTGTCCAAAACTCTACGAGTTTAGTTTGACATTAAAGTTAAAACGTTTGGCCTTACTTAACGGAGAACCATTAAGCCTTGGGCTTCTTCACGCCGTATTTGGAGCGGGATTGCTTACGGTCTTTAACACCAGAGCAGTCCAGCGCGCCACGAACGGTGTGGTAACGCACACCTGGCAGGTCTTTAACACGACCGCCACGGATCAGGATCACGGAGTGTTCCTGCAGGTTATGACCTTCACCACCAATATAGGAGGTAACTTCAAAACCGTTGGTTAAGCGAACACGGCAAACTTTACGCAGTGCGGAGTTCGGTTTTTTCGGGGTGGTGGTATATACACGGGTACATACGCCACGTTTCTGCGGGCAGGCTTCCAGCGCCGGAACGTTGCTCTTAGCAACCTTCAGGGAGCGCGGTTTGCGTACCAGCTGGTTAATTGTTGCCATTCAAAAAGCTCCTGGTTTTTGCTTCGTAAACACGTAATAAATCACCCCATACAGAGACAGAGGCAAAGTATGAGGACGCAGAATTTTAGGGCTGGCTGGGTAAGGAGTCAAGAAATATACAAAAAGGCGAAATTACCAAGCCAGTTGCCGGGAATGCAGGACTGTTAATTGCACGAATTGAGTATAGTCAATCAATACAATTGTGGTGGAAATTTGCTCAGAAAGCCCGCGTGCTACCACATCCTCTTGCAAGGCATACACCGTAGCGCCAGAAGACTGCAGGCGTTCGCCAAAGGGCACGCCGCTTAACGCCGAAATCACGCCATCCTGCAACAGCAAAACAGCGTCATCTGCACCAACGTTACGCATCAACGCATCCAGATCGGTATGGTAGGGAGAATGCGCCAGAGTATGCAGCATGGGTTCACCGCTCAAAAGGTCAGTACAGTATCGTAGGTGTTGAGCATGTCGCGTAATGCATCTGCCGCCAGCGGTTCGACATCTAACACCCAACGGGTATCCACAGACAAACCACGCTGACGAAGCGACGCTTCGCAAACGTAACAACGCTCGATGTCATACAACGGCAGCACACCGAAAGTCGCAATATAATTGCGCATCAGAATCCGCTCTGGCTGCTGGTTAGGGAGAAGCTGGAATATACCGTCAGCGATAAAGAAAACGCCGATATCTTCGGTCAATGCCGACATTGCCAACAATGCATCCAGCCCTTCCCGGCCGGAGGACGAACCATGAGGCGGCTGGGTAAACACAAAGGCAACGCGCTTCATCTTCTTTTTTCCCACTGACTAAAACTGGACGACACGATCGCAACGCAGCACCGACTGCGACAGTTCGCCTAAGCCGCTCAGCGTAAACCCCGACTGAAGATTGGCTCCCGACAGTTGCAACTGCGCCGACTGCGTTGCATCAGTCACACCGCGCCGCAGCGCCGCCGCGACACAAACGTTCAGTTCCACCTCATGAGACGACGCCAGTTGCTGCCAGGCACGAACCAAATCAAACTCATCATTCGCGGGTGCCGTGAGCTGGTTGGCGTTCAGCACCCCTTCGCGGTAGAAGAAAACGCTTTGCAACCGGTGCCCTTGCGCCAGTAAAGCCTGTGCGAACTGAAACGCGCTACTGGCTTGCTGCGTGCCATAAGCAGGCCCGGTCACCAGCAGGCAATAGCTCAACATTACCGATCGTGCCCACTGAAATCGCCGCTTTTGAACTGGCGAATGTACAGATAAACGGTGTGCTTGGAAATATTCAACCGATCGGCGACCTGATTGATGGCATCCTTGATATCAAAAATGCCTTTCTCATAAAGGTTCAGCACAATCTGGCGGTTCTTGGCATTGTTGGAAACGTTACGATCGGCATTCACTTCTTCAATCGTGAACTCCAGCGTCTGCGCTACCAGCTCATCCACCGAAGAGGCGAAGTTGACGGAAGACGCCACTTCCTTGATCTCCGGTGGCAGGAAGGTTTGCATGATCTGCGAGAAAGGAACGTCGAGGTTCATATTGATGCACAACAGCCCGATGACGCGCTGTTCGCGATTACGGATAGCGATGGTGACCGATTTCATCAATACGCCGCTTTTGGCGCGGGTAAAATACGCTCTGGAAACACTGCTGTCTTCGCCCGCCATGTCATGTAACATACGCAGCGCCAGATCAGTAATAGGCGAGCCGATTTTACGTCCGGTGTGCTCGCCATTCGCGATACGAACCGCCGAGCACTTCAGGTCGTCTAGCGAGTGCAAGACTATCTCGCAATGATCGCCGATCAGCATCGCCAGGCCGTCAACCACAGCCTCATACGATTTCAGGATTTCATAATCCGTCTGCGTGAACGGACGCTGGTCAAGCAAATCAAGGTCGCTGGATTCGCCAGTAACAAGCGAAGTAGACATGACAGGCACCACCCTCAACGTCATTTATCATCGTATTGACAGAATAGTGAGTTTACCAAATAACCCTTGAGTCGTCCTTTGTATTTCGAGAACGGTCGGGTGTTTTCCTTCTTAAGGTTGAGTTAATTTATGCGCTTTAGAGTGCGACACATCATATTTTCCCGCATGGATGGCCTATCTGCAATGCTCAGAATTTCACGCATTTCCCGCCCCGTATGGAGCAGTTTTACCTATAATTTTGTCTTCGCGGCATTTATCACCCTGATACAGAATATCGCCTACTACCGTCAGGTCTCACATCTGGTCGCTGTCAACTCCTGGCTGGATGGCGTGTTTATCGCCACCATGCCCATCGTTATCTTTGCGGTACTCAATATCCTGTTCACGTTACTGGTGATCCCCTGGTTGCGTCAGGGGGTCGTCGCGCTGCTACTGATAGGCGGCGCGGCGGTACAGTATTTTATGATTAATTACGGCATCATCATTGACCGTACCATGATGCAGAATGTGTTCGAAACCAACATAGCGGAATCCATGGCGCTGGTGACGCCCCAATATGTACTGTGGCTGACCCTATCGGGTATTATTCCGGCGCTCGGCGCATTGTGGGTTAAGATTCGGCCCACCCCATTAAGTTGGATAGCCATTGGTTCGCGTATTTTCAGCATCATGGTGTCGATTGTCGCTATTCTGCTGGTCGCCACGTTTTTCTATAAAGATTACGCATCGCTGATGCGCAATAATAAAGAGCTGGTGAAATCATTAACCCCCAGCAATATTATTCTCGCGAATATTTCCTATTACCGTCATCACGCACAAGCCAATTTACCGTTGGTGCAAATCGGACTGGATGCACACAGAAACCCGCCGCCAGCGGTGGATGCCAAAAAGAACCTGGTGATATTGGTGGTGGGAGAAACCTCGCGTGCCGAGAACTTTTCCCTCGGCGGTTACGGAAAACCCACCAATCCCCGGCTGGCCAACGATAATGTGGTTTATTTCGGACAGACCGCCTCCTGCGGTACCTCAACCGGGGTGTCCGTTCCCTGCATGTTTTCCGGCATGCCGCGTACTGGCTACGACGAGCAGTTAGCCTCCCATCAGGAGGGATTACTTGATATTCTGCAGCACGCGGGCGTCAGTGTGCTCTGGCAAGAGAATGACGGTGGCTGCAAAGGTGCCTGCGATCGCGTACCGACGCGTGACATCACCGACCTGAATCTTCCCGGTCAATGTATCGACGGCGAATGCCACGATGAGGCCTTGTTCCATGGCGTAGACGACTATATTAATCAGTTGAATAATGACGGCATTATCGTGCTGCATACGATGGGTAGCCACGGTCCGGCCTATTATCAACGTTACCCTGACGCTTTTCGACAATTCACGCCAACCTGTGATACCAATCAAATTCAGACGTGCTCGCGAGAATCATTAATCAATACTTACGATAATACGATTCTCTACGTAGACTATATTGTTGATAAGGCAATTAATGTCTTGAAAGGGCATCAGGATAAATTTAATACCGCTTTGGTTTATCTTTCCGACCACGGCGAATCATTGGGCGAAGACGGAATGTACCTGCACAGCATGCCGTATGCCGTTGCGCCCACACAGCAAACCCATATCCCGATGTTGATGTGGTTTTCCGGCGGCTACCAGCAGCAGTTTGCCATCAACGACAGTTGTATGCGCAAACAAGCCGACCAACAGCGTTTTTCTCAGGACAATCTTTTCCACACCGTTCTGGGCATGTTTAACATTGCGACAAAAGAATATCAGGCGCCGCTTGATATTCTTCAACCGTGTCGGGGCACTTCATGAAACTCTTGATTGTTGAAGATGATACGTTGTTACAGGAAGGGCTATTGCAGGCGATGCGCAATGAAGGTTATGTCTGCGATTGCGCCTCCACAGCCAAAGAAGCGGATGCCCTCATCAACAGCGCTCACTACAGCCTGGTGGTGCTGGATCTGGGCTTACCGGACGAAGACGGCCTCACCCTGCTAGGTCGCTGGCGCCGAAACAACTACCAGCAACCGGTGCTCATTCTCACTGCCCGGGATACGGTGGATGATCGCGTCACCGGGCTGGATGTCGGTGCCGACGACTACATGATAAAGCCCTTTGCATTGAGCGAATTTCAGGCACGGGTCCGCGCGCTTATTCGTCGCCATCAAGGATCCAGCGACAGCTGGATTCGGGTAGACAACATCACGCTCGATCTCAACAATCAACAAGTTATGCTGGATGACAAGCCTATCGTGCTGACGCCGAAGGAATTCGCCATCCTCTCCCGGCTTATCCTCAAGGCAGGTTCACAGGTACACCGTGAAGTGCTGCATCAGGACTTGTACAGCTGGGACGATGACCCCTCATCGAATTCGCTGGAAGTCCATATCCATAATCTGCGGCAAAAGATCGGCAAAAATCGCATCAAGACGCTACGCGGTTTCGGCTATCTATTGACCAAGGATGATCAGCCATGAAACTGCTCCCTCACCCCTCACCGCTGGAGAAGACTGCCAGCATCAGAACCCGGTTGATTCTGACGCTGGGGTGTATTCTGCTGGCGTGCCAGTTGCTGAGCGTGGTCTGGCTCTGGCACGAAAGTGAAGAGCAAATCCAGTTACTGGTAGAACAAACGCTGACCGCGAAAAAGCTCAGTCAGGATATCGAATTAGAAGTGCATGAAGCGATTGCCTCGCTCAGTATTCCCAGCCTGGTGATGATCATCGCCTCTCTCATTTTGTGTGCCCATGCGGTGACCTGGATCACCCGCCCCCTCTTAAAGCTGCAGGAAGAACTACACAACCGCACGGCTGAGAACCTCGACCCACTACAACAACATAGCGATGTCACCGAGATTGCGGCTGTCATCACCAGTATGAATCAATTACTGGCGCGGTTTAGTGAGTCGTTATATCGCGACAGGCTTTTTGCCTCGAATGTCGCACATGAATTACGCACCCCGCTGGCCGGTATCCGATTAAGCCTGGAGTTGCATGAACAACTCCACCATATCGATTGCCAGCCATTAATTAAGCGCATCGACCACCTGACCAAAACCATCGAACAGTTGCTGTTACTGGCGCGCACCAGTAATGAGCTGGCGACCGGCCACTATAAATCGGTGTCATTAGCGGATGATGTCATCACGCCGAACCAGCAAGAGCTTGAAGAAATGGCGGCGGCACGGCACCAACAGCTCGACTGGCAGTTAGAAACACAAAACGCCATCGTGCCGGGCAACGCGACACTGTTGCAGTTGCTGCTGCGTAATCTGGTGGAAAACGCCTATCGCTATAGCCCTGAACACAGCACAATTAGCATCAAACTGGCCGATCATCCCGACGGCGGCTACGAGTTGACCGTTGCGGACGAAGGACCGGGTATTAATGAATCCCAGGTGGGAGAGCTCACTAAAGCCTTTGTGCGTATGGACACCCGCTATGGCGGCATCGGCCTTGGCCTGAGTATCGTCACCCGTATCGTGCAGTTGCATCACGGTGAATTCTTTCTGGAAAACCGGCGCGATCGCACGGGTACCCAAGCTCGTGTGGTGTTTAAGCGAAACAGCAACGGTATCATCTGCTATGAAAGCGATATTCACTAAATCGCGCTCGGGCACTCGCCAGTGGCACCTTATCCTTGCCGATGCCGACGGTAATAGGGTGTCATTCATCCAGCATGCCTGCCACGTTTCGGCTCCGGCGTTATTCTGCCCGATAGCGGTATTGTGCTGCAAAATCGCGGTGAACTAAATTGTACCCAACAGTGCCTGGCAGAACGCCGACGCGGTGATGCAACGCCATACCGTGCTCCGGGGTTCGGCGCAAAAAAATACCGCCTGTGCAGACGCACGGGCGGTATCGAAACCGGTTTACACGCCCCGAACTGGCGGCGTACAAGGCATTACTGAGCGGCTTTCTTCGCTTTGTCGTCAGCCGGTTTTTCTGCTTTCGGTGCAGCAGCGCCTTTCGCGTCGGCATCTGACTTGATATCCAGCAGTTCGACGTCGAACACCAGCGTAGAGTTAGCTGGGATCCCCGGAACACCGGCTTCGCCGTAAGCCAATGCCGGTGGGATAACCAGCTTGATCTTACCGCCTTTCTTCACGTGCTTGAGGCCTTCAGTCCAGCCTGGGATAACGCCATCCAGACGGAAAGACAGCGGCTCGCCGCGTTTGTAGGAGTTATCGAACTCGGTGCCATCAACCAGCGTACCCTTGTAGTTCACCACTACGGTATCGCTGTCTTTAGGTGCCGCGCCGGTCCCTTCCTTATCTACCTGATAAAGCAGGCCGGATTCAGTTTTCTTCACGCCTTTTTCTTTGGCGAAGGCATCACGGAATTTGGTGCCTTTATCCGCATTGTCTTTAGCATCCTGCTGCATTTTCGCCTGAGCCGCTTCTTTCACACGGCCTTCAAATGACTGCAGGGTTTTCTCGATTTCTTCGTCAGACAATTTGCTCTTGTCAGCAAACGCGTCCTGAACCCCCTGGATCAACTGTTGTTTATCCAGTTTGATACCCAGTTTTTCCTGCTCTTTCAGGGAGTTGTCCATGTAGCGACCCAAAGAGGCACCCAGCGCATACGCGGCGGCTTCTTCATCGCTCTTAAATTGACCTGTCGTGGCTTTCGCTGCGTCCGCTGCCGCAGGAGCGGTAGCCGCTGCATCAGTGGTCTTGGCCGCATCCGCTGCCATAACACCCGTACTCAGCGCCAATCCCATAGCCGCCGTCAGCAGTGTGACTTTAAACAGTGATTTCATCCATCTCTCCAACATTCGGAGCACCATGCCCCGGCAACATTAACATTTCGCCAGCTACTATAACGTTGCGTGCAAAGACAATACAACGACACGCCGCACCAGATAGCGAAAAATTCTGAATACCAGGATTTACGCCCGATGGCGTAGGGTTTTACTACCAGAACTTTCCGCTTTCTGACACACTTTGCACTCACTGCACGGGAGGAAAAATGATGTCACTGTCACCACTGGAACAACGGCTCGAATTGCTGGAAAGCCGACTGGCTTTTCAGGAGGTAACGATTGAGGAATTGAACCAGACCGTCGTGCACCATGAACTGGAAATGGCCCGGTTACGCGAACAATTACGGCTGCTCACCGAAAAACTGCGGGCGACGGCCCCTTCCATGATTGCCTCACAGTCGGAAGAAACACCGCCACCGCATTATTAAATACCGGCAAGCCCGATAACCACCAGCGTGTTATGCCTTGCGCCACTGCCGTGGGCTAATGCCAAACCAGCGGCGGAAGGCGCGGGAAAACGCGCTCACCTCGGAGTAGCCCAGCAGGAATGCCATCTCGGAAATCGACAGCTGGCGTTGCTGTAAATAGTGGGTCGCCATTTCGCAGCGCACCTTTTCCACCAGTTGGGTGAAGGTGATGCCTTCGTCTTTCAATCGACGCTGTAGCGACCAGCTCGATAACCCGATGCTCTCCGCCACCTCGTCCAGCGACGGTTCCCCCTGCGACAACACCTGACGCAGCCGGGCGCGCGCCAGTTCCACCACGCTCTGCTGGGGAGCGTCGTTGTTAAGCCGACGCAACGCATCCTGTACCACCAGCAGCAATAGCGGATCATTGTCCGGCATAGACCGCATCACATCACGCTTGGGGATCAACAACGAGTTGAACGGCTGATCGAAATACACTGGTGCGTCAAACACTTTACAGTGTTCATGCCACTGCTCAGGGCGGGGATGTTCAAAATGGACCTCCCGCGGTGCCCAGTTTTTGCCTGCTGCATGACGAATCAGGTTTAATATCATCCCCAGTGTCAGCTCGGCGTCCTGCCGACAATGCAGGATAGCGCCGTGACGGACCTGATAGTCAAAGCGCCAGCAATCGCCTTTGTCCACCAGACGAATCAAGGTATCGTGCTGATGAAAAGGGAAGGCATTGACTACGTTATGCAATGCCTGCTCCAGAGTGGCACTGCATAACCCAACATAGCCTATCAACCCCAACGCCTGCGGTTTGAACTGTCGGCCGTAATGCAGCCCGAAATTATCACAGTCCGAATAGCGGGCCGCCTCTTCCAGTACCCGGCAATAATTGACCAGTCCGACACTAAGCGTCGGGCAGGCCAGCATTTCCGGGTTGATACCGCTGATGCCCAAAATGCGATCCGCATCGCCACCTTTTTCACCGATAAAATCGGTCAGACCTGATGCCGCCGCCGCCAGAACCCCCCGATGCCCGGACAGCTCGGCCACCGGCGGTAACCGAAAGGACGTGGTTTCCATGATTCCTGCCTCACACAACCGATTCAATATCGTAAACCTGCAAATTCCATACCATTCACAAGTTACTGATTTTTATCGCGTCGAAAGACAAAATGGCACCACGACGATCCCGTGGTGCGCTATCATGGTGCACGGTTCACCACGGCAGGATCAGGCGCCAACCGGCAGTGCGGCGTTCTCCAGATAACGGCGACATAACCGCACGGTGTGATCGCTCCAGTCAGTTCCCAGACTGATCGCCTGCTCCGTCTGACTATGGGATCCTGCCCAGGCCATTAACTGAATGCGCCGCTGGATCAGCAACGAGGGGATCACCGCCCGGTCCGCCTCGCCCAGTGGGCAAATTTTCTGGTAACCGTCTAACCAGCCCTCCACCCATGACGGCGCGCTGGGGTGATGCTCCACAAAGCTGATTGCCGCCGCCAGATCGTGCAGATACCAGCTAAAGCCGCAATCATCAAAGTCGATCACCCGGGTTTCGCCGTTTTGCAGCAACAGGTTGGTCAGCCGTAAGTCCGCGTGGATCAACCCATAACGCTGACGATCCTTACCGTAGTGGGTCAGCGCCTGCTGCACCTGTGTCAGCGTTTCTTCGATGATGCCGTGATCCGTTGCCTTCAGGTTGGGCGCATCCTGCCAGCGCCCCCAGTGCCCTTGCGGCCCGACCATGGTGTCATGGTCCCAAACCAGCCGACGAAAACCGGTGGGGCGCTCCCAACGACGGCTGTGTTGATGCAAACGGGCAGTAATCATCCCCAGTTGTTCAAAAGCGGCGGCGTCAACCTCGGTGGTCGGCATCTCACCATCAATCCAGTGGAACAGCACCACATTGCGCACCGTGCCATCGCTCATCGTCACGGTTTGCACGGCTTCGCCATCCAATCCGTTCAGGGCCTGCGGCACGGTAATGCCTTCTTCGCGCAACGCGTCCAACCAGGCCAGTTCACCGGCGATATCCTCACGCTGGTGATAGCCGGGACGGTGAATACGCATCGCGTAGCGTTTACCACCGGCGATCAGCCGATAGGTGGCATTTTCCGAACGACACAACAGGCTGAGCTGCCCCTGCTGCGCCGATGGGTAACGTTGCATAGCCAGTGCGGCCAACTGGTCCAGCGTGGTGTTATCAAGGGTATCGTACTGTTCTGCCATATCCTGCTCTGCCATAGGGGTTATCTCATCCAAAGAGGGCCAAACCGGTGGTGTCCAGCGGACAGGGCACCGCCTGACTATCAGAATGAGATCACTCCCGCGATGATGCTTGACGTCGCAGTGCCGCAAATTGACCTTGCACGACACCGCCCCGCCGAACCCTCCCGGTTTGACCGTAGAGCGCAAAAATCTACGGGCAGAGGTCAAGTCGCCGACGAACCCCAAGCGGCATTATCGAAAGCGTACCACCCTGCCGGACATATCTGGCGCAGTACGGAACCGTACCGCTTTCTGACACGGTGATTTTTATAACCACATGATTTTTATACACAGAGGTGATGAAAAGCCGCTATTTTCATCCCACGACGTGTAGGGGAGACCGTCATGACAATGCAGCTAAAACCCACGCAGTTAAAACCCACACTGGGTACGCTTCATCTGTGGGGGATTGCCGTCGGCCTGGTGATTTCCGGCGAGTATTTCGGCTGGAGCTACGGCTGGGGTGTGGCGGGAACGCTAGGCTTTCTCGTCACCACCTTGATTATCGCCGCCATGTACACCTGCTTTATTTTTAGCTTCACCGAACTGACCACCGCCATTCCTCATGCTGGCGGCCCCTTTGCTTATAGCCGTCGCGCCTTTGGCGAAACCGGCGGCCTGATTGCCGGTATGGCGACCCTGATCGAGTTCGTGTTTGCCCCGCCGTCGATTGCGATGGCTATCGGCGCTTATCTCAATGTGCAGTATCCGTCGTTGGATCCGCGCTACGCCGCCACCGGCGCTTACCTTATCTTTATGACACTGAATATTTTGGGCGTGAAACTGGCGGCGATGTTTGAACTGTTCGTCACCGTGTTGGCGGTCATCGAATTGCTGGTGTTCATGGGGGTGGTCGCGCCCGGTTTCAGCATCAGCCACTTCGTCGCTAACGGTTGGGCCGGTAGTGCTGATTTCGGTAGCCCGGCCATTTCCGGTATCTTTGCCGCCATTCCTTTTGCTATCTGGTTCTTTCTGGCGATTGAAGGTGCCGCGATGGCGGCCGAAGAAGCCAAAGACCCGCAACGCACCATTCCCAAAGCCTACATCAGCGGAATTATCACGCTGGTGGTGCTGGCGCTCGGCGTCATGGTGATGGCAGGCGGTGTGGGTGACTGGCGTACGCTGTCCAACATCAACGACCCGCTGCCGCAGGCGATGAAAGCCGTAGTGGGCTCAAACTCAGGCTGGATGCACATGCTGGTGTGGATCGGTCTGTTCGGGTTAATCGCCAGCTTCCACGGCATTATCCTCGGTTATTCGCGTCAATTCTTCGCGCTGGCCCGGGCCGGTTATTTACCTGCCGGACTGGCGAAGCTATCCCGCTTCCAGACACCGCACCGCGCTATTCTGACTGGCGGCGTGATTGGCATCGCCACCATCTTTAGCGATAGCTGGATCAACCTGCAAGGAATGACACTGACCGCCGCGATGATCACGATGGCAGTGTTCGGGGCCAACGTGATGTACATGATGAGTATGCTGAGCCTGTTTCGTTTACGCCGCAGCGAACCGGAGCTACATCGTACCTTCCTGGCACCGGGTTATCCGGTCATCCCAGCTATCGCACTGGCGCTGTCGGTGGTGTGCCTCATCGCGATGCTGTGGTTCAACCCGGTCATTGGCGGCCTGTTTATTGTGCTGATGCTGATGGGTTACAGCTATTTCCTGATGACCCGCGCCCAGCGAGACAATGCCCCTCAAGATGCCATGCTGGTAGGGAAAGAGTAGCCAGGAGAACAAAAAAAAGCCGCGTTCACACGCGGCTTTCTCTGAAACAGGGAAATATCAGTGCTGGCAACCGCAACCGCCGTGGCCGCCGCAACCGCCTTTACCCTTTTCATGATCATGATCGTGATCATGGCCACCGCAGCAACCGTCGTGATCATGGTCGTGACCACCGCAGCAGCCTTCGTGATCATGGTCGTGCGCGCCATGCACATGGCCGTGGGCCAGTTCTTCTTCCGTAGCTTCACGGATAGCAACCACTTCCACGTTGAATTTCAGATTCTGGCCTGCCAGCATGTGGTTACCGTCAACCACAACGTGGTCATCCTGCACCTCGGTGATTTCTACCGGTACCGGACCCTGATCGGTATCAGCCAGGAAGCGCATACCAACCTGCAGCTCATCCACACCGACAAATACGTCTTTCGGTACGCGCTGAACCAGGTTGTCGTCGTATTCGCCGTAGGCATCGTTAGCACCGACGCTAACGTCAAAACGTTCGCCCACATCGCGGCCTTCCAGCGCTTTTTCCAAACCGGAAATCAGCGAACCGTGACCATGCAGATAGTCCAGCGGTGCGCTCACCGGAGACTCATCAACTAATACACCATCTTCTGTACGAACCTGATAAGCCAGGCTGACCACCAGGTCTTTTGCTACTTTCATGATATCTCCTAGCGTTGGAAATCAATTTTGCGCAAATTGTAGCGGAAAAACATCCCCATGTATTGCCCGGGATAAAAAACTGTCTGGAAGACCTTTTCCATCTGCATACCGTTCGCGGTCAACCGCCATCGCAGCCGTCTTAAGCCAGGTTATTCCGGGCGAAACAGGCCGATGATTTCACCGGCGGGTGGCGTGGCAGCCTTGGGCGGTGCCTCCGACTGGCTTTGCTGATATCCGCAGTGCACACACACCACGACCTCGTCATCGCCTTCGCGTCCTACCGCCAGCGTATCCTGCGCATGACACTTCGGACACACCGCTCCGGCAATAAAGCGTTTACGCATAGTTGTTCTCCGGCTCTCTGTTAATCGGCCTGCCTTCACTTACGACGTACTACTGCGACTTACGGCGTACTACTGCGGTATGCCTACTGTACGCCGGGTCCCTGCTTAATGGTCGTCGTGCTCATCCCAGTCATCCGGTCGACGCCGCTCACGCTGCATTTCTCGCTCAAAGATCTCCTCAAGCTCGCGGCGGGCCTCTTTGACGCGGGAAATCTGCGCCACATCGCTTTTATGCTGAGGCATCAGTTCACGCAGCATACGCATATCCAGCCGCCGAAAATGCTGTTGTGCCCGGTACGCCTGATGGGGATGCATGCCGAGTGTAATCAGCGTTTTGCGCCCCAATTCCAGCGCACTCGAAAACGTTTCGCGGGTGAACAGGGTGACACCAGCCTGCAGCAGCTCATGCGCTTCCACACGCCCGCGGGCACGCGCCAGAATCTCCAGATGGGGGAAATGCTGCTGACACAAGTGCACAATTGTCATGGCGTGCTCAGGGTTCACACAGGTAATCACGATAGATTGCGCCTGATCCGCCCCGGCGGCACGCAGTAATTCGAGCTGAGTCGCGTCACCGTAATACACTTTATAGCCATAGGAGCGCATCAGGCGCACCGCGCTGATATCACGATCCAATACCGTGATGCGCATTTTGTTGGCCATTAATAAACGCGCGACAACCTGCCCAAAACGCCCGAATCCCACCACGATCACCTGAGGCCGGTCATTCTCCACATAATGCTTTTCATCCACCTCTTCCTGATGGTTGAAACGGCGCGATAACAGTTTGTCGATCAGCGTCATCAGTAGCGGCGTCAGCATCATCGACAGAGTGACCGTCACCAGTAACAACGGCAGTTGCGACCCTTTCAGTACCCGGTAGGTCGCCGCAGAAGAAAACAGCACGAAAGCAAATTCACCTCCCTGGCTGAGCACCCCGGCAAACTGCAGCCGTTCAGAGGAACGCAGCCCGTACACCCATGCCAGCAGGTACAGGATAATCCCTTTCACCACCACCAGAATCGCCACGCCCGTCAACACCATCAGGATATTGGCGTACAGTATCCCGAGGTTGAGCGACATGCCGACCGAGATGAAAAACAGCCCCAACAGCAACCCTTTGAATGGCTCGATGGCAATTTCCAGTTCATGGCGGTATTCGCTTTCCGCCAGCAGCACACCGGCGATAAACGTGCCGAGCGCCATCGACAGGCCCAGCGCATCCATAAACAGTGCCGAACCCAGCACCAGCAACAGCGCGGCGGCGGTGAATACCTCCCGCACGCCGGAGGCGGCGATAAACCGGAACAGCGGGCGCACCAGATAGCGGCCGCCAATCAGCATGCCGCCAAATGCCACCACCTTCAGCACCACCTGTCGCCAGTCATCCAATTCGCCTTGTACCCCCGCCAGCACGGGGATAAGCGCTAACGCCGGGATAACCGCGAGATCCTGAAACAGCAGCACGGAAAAGCCGAGTTGACCGGCCTCGTTACGGTGCATGCCTTTTTCCCGCATCAGCTGTAACGCAATAGCCGTAGAAGACATCGCCAACCCAATACCGCCGATCATCGCCGACTGCCAGGAAAAATGGCTCAGGTACAGTGCGCCACCCAATAGCGTCGCGCTCAGCAAGACCTGCGCCGCGCCGGTGCCGAAGATAGACCGCCGCAGCCGCCACAATTTGGCCGGATCAAGCTCCAGACCAATGATAAACATCAGGAAGACTACACCCAGCTCGGAAAAATGCAGGATGGCTTCCACATCACGGATGAACCCCAGCCCCCACGGGCCAATGGCGATACCGGCCAGCAAGTAGCCCAGCACCGCACCAATCCCCAGCCGTGCGGCAATCGGCACCATCAACACGGCGACAAACAGGAACAACACCCCGGCGTTCAATAACGAAGACGTTTCCATGTTTAGTAATCCCCATGGGGAAACGGTGACGCCAGCCAATCGCTGTAGGCTTTAGCGTGTTCCCGTAACACATCAGGCGGCAAACGCCGGGCCCAATAAATCACCAGCGGCGATAACCAGTTCATGTGGCACATGGCCGCCGTCATCTCAAACGGCCGCAAGACTTCATCCATCGAGTAGCGGTTCACGCCCGACGCGCGGTAGGCATCTTGCTGCTCACCGGTGGTCACCACCGAGCGCCAATATTTTCCAGCCAGCGCATTACCGCCGACCCCGTTGGCGAAGCCACGTGTCAGTACCCTGTCCAACCACTCTTTCAGCAAAGCCGGACAACTGTAGGTATAAAGCGGGTGCTGGAACACAATCAGTTGGTGATCACGCAGCAACTGCTGCTCATGATGAATGTCGATAAAAAAATCAGGATAGTGTGCATACAGGTCGTGCACCGTGACATGCCCAAGTTGCCGGGCATAGTGCAGTAGCAGCTTATTCGCGACCGAATCCTGAGATTCCGGATGGGCAAACAGCAGCAAAATCTTTGGTGGCTGCGACATCATTCCCCTCCAGGGCGTCGTCATTGCAGGTATTTTCGGCTACCATGCGTAGTGCAATACAACAGGACACGGCAGTCCTGATACCCGATCGGTAATTTAACATATTTGAACATTTGGCGCGTTATGATTGTTTTCTCCTCTTTGCAAATTCGACGCGGTACACGGGTACTGCTGGACAACGCCACCGCCACCATCAACCCAGGTCAGAAAGTTGGTCTGGTGGGTAAAAACGGCTGTGGCAAATCAACCCTGTTGTCATTACTGAAAGGGGAAATCAGCGCCGATGGCGGCAGCGTCACCTTTCCGCAAAACTGGGCATTGGCATGGGTGAATCAGGAAACACCGGCGCTGGCACGCTCGGCTATTGATTACGTGATAGACGGCGACCGCGAGTTTCGCCAGTTGGAAGCCGACCTCGATGCGGCCAACGCCCGTAACGACGGCAACGCTATCGCCACCCTGCACGGCAAACTGGACGCGATTCAGGCCTGGTCGATCCAAGCCCGCGCCGCCAGCCTGCTCAACGGGCTCGGTTTTCAACAAGACCAGTTGCAACACTCTGTCAGTGATTTCTCCGGTGGCTGGCGTATGCGTCTGAATCTGGCGCAAGCGCTGATTTGCCGCTCCGACTTACTGCTGCTCGACGAACCGACCAACCACCTGGATCTGGATGCGGTAATCTGGCTTGAAAAATGGCTGAAAAACTACCCTGGCACGCTGGTGCTCATTTCCCACGACCGGGATTTTCTTGACCCGATCGCTAACCGGATCCTGCATATCGAGCAGGAAACCCTGTTCGAGTACACCGGCAACTACACCTCGTTCGAGCAACAGCGCGCCACCCGTCTGGCCCAGCAACAGGCGATGTACCAGCACCAGCAGGAGCGGGTCACGCATCTGCAGCACTATATCGACCGTTTTCGCGCCAAAGCCAGTAAAGCCAAACAGGCCCAAAGCCGCATCAAGATGCTCGAACGCATGGAGCTTATCGCCCCGGCGCATGTCGACAACCCGTTCCGCTTCAGCTTTCGTGAACCGCAAGCGCTGCCCAACCCGCTGTTGCGGATGGAAAAGGTCAGCGCGGGCTATGGCGACCGGTTGATTCTCGATTCTATCAAACTCAATCTGGTGCCCGGCTCACGCATCGGCTTACTGGGCCACAATGGTGCCGGTAAATCGACGCTCATCAAACTGCTGGCGGGCGAACTTCAGCCGTTTAGCGGCGACATCGGCCTGTCCAAAGGCATACGCCTGGGCTATTTCGCCCAGCATCAGTTGGAGTTTCTGCGTCCCGACGAGTCACCGTTACAGCACCTGACCCGACTGGCAGAGCGCGAGACCGAGCAGCAACTGCGTGATTATCTCGGCGGTTTTGGCTTTCGGGGCGACAAGGTCACCGAGTGCACCGAGCGTTTTTCCGGCGGCGAAAAGGCGCGACTGGTGCTGGCGCTGATTGTCTGGCAGCGCCCGAACCTGTTGCTACTCGACGAACCGACCAACCATTTGGATCTCGACATGCGCCAGGCGCTGACCGAAGCGTTGATCGACTTCGACGGCGCGCTGGTGGTGGTATCGCACGATCGTCACCTGATCCGCTCCACCACCGACGATCTCTATCTGGTGCACGACGGCAAGGTCGAGCCGTTTGACGGCGATCTGGAAGATTACCAGCAGTGGCTATTGGATGCACAAAAGCAGGATAACGCGACAGAATCCGCCCCCAAAGACAACGCCGCCAACAGTGCGCAGTCGAGGAAGGATCAAAAACGGCGTGACGCCGAACTGCGCACACTGACTCAACCGCTGCGTAAGCAGATAACCCAACTGGAACAACAGATGGAGAAGCTGCAAGCAACGCTGAGTGCGGTAGAAGAGCGCCTTGCCGACAGCGGGTTATATGACGTCAGCCGCAAAAGCGAATTGACCGACTGTTTGCAAAAACAAAGCGTGACGAAGGCCGAACTGGAGAACACCGAAATGGCCTGGCTGGATGCGCAGGAACAACTCGAACAGTTGCTGCGCGACGCCGAAGCCCAAGGGTAAGCACCATCCAGAGTGAACGGCGGGCGCAATACGGTGGCCCGCTGTTCAGACGCTCTTCACGATGATTAATGCCAGATCATCAGCACGCAGGTCGCGGTCAGTAACCCCATCGCGAGGTTGAATACTTTCCAGGCACGCGGACTTTGCAGCAGGCGGCCGATCATCGCACCAAATCCCAGCCAGATAACCCCGGCCACGAAATTAACGCACACCATCGCCACGCTGATGGCCACCACCGACCCGACATAGCCGTCGCCAGACAGGCTAAACCCCGCGACCGCGCCCAGTGACATCAGCCAGGCTTTGGGGTTGAGGAACTGCAACAACCCACCCTGATACAACGGAATCGGCCGCGGCGGTGCCGTTTCGGTATCCAGCTTTTCGTAAGCCGCCGTGGCAATCTTCCACGATAACCACAGCAGATAGGCACTGCCCAGTAGCTTCAGCGCCAGATGCAGCGAGGGATAAAGCAGGATCAGGCTACCCAGCCCCAGTGCCACCAACAACAGTATGCTCTGCATACCGATCATGATACCCAGCATCAACGACATAGAGCGTAATACGCCAAAGTTGGCTGCGGAGGCCGTAAGTAGCATATTATTGGGCCCAGGTGTAATGGCAGCGACCCACAAGAAACCGAGCATTGAAAGAAACAGGCTGACGTGCTCCATGAAACGACGATCCTTTAACATAAGGGACGTTAAACCTAGCAGCGCGACAGGATGCAGACAAGTGCTTCACCATGCCGCGGCGGGCCCCAATGCCTCTTTTCATCATGGCTCTCTTTTTATGAATAATTCTTCTTACCGTAATGCGTGCTTTCAGCCCCTGCCGGGTGGGCGCAACCCGCATATTCAGACGCTGCTACCGCGTCTGCTTCGCCGTCATGCGGCTCTGAAACCCGTCTGGCAGCGTCTGACCTTGCCGGACGGCGATTTTATCGACCTGGCCTGGAGCGAAGCGCCACAACACGCAGCACATAAACCCCGTGTGGTACTGTTTCACGGGCTGGAAGGCAGTTTTCACAGCCCTTACGCCCACGGACTGATGGCCGCCTGCCAACAGCGCGGCTGGCTGGCGGTGGTGATGCACTTTCGTGGTTGCAGCGGACAACCGAACCGCCTGCCACGGGCGTATCACGCCAGTGAAACCGAAGACGCACGCTACTTCCTGCACTGGCTGCGTCAGACGCTGGGTGACGTCCCCACCGTCGCGGCGGGGTTTTCTCTGGGTGGGAATATGCTGGCTTGCCTGCTGGCGCAACAAGGTGCGTCCTGCCCGTTGGATGCCGCGGCGGTGGTATCCGCGCCATTGATGCTCGAGCCGTGTAGCACTCGTCTGGAACAGGGTTTTTCACGCCTCTACCAGTTCTATCTGCTGAATTCACTGCGTCGCAACGCCTTGCACAAGTTGGCGATGTACCCCGATTGCCTGCCGGTGTCCGCCAGTCGGTTACGTCGGGTGCATCGCCTGCGAGAGTTTGACGAGCTGGTCACATCACCGCTGCACGGTTTCACCGACGCAACCGATTATTACCGACGCAGCAGCGCCCTGCCTTTACTGCCGCGTATCCGCCAGCCATTACTGGTCATCCACGCCAAAGACGACCCGTTTATGACGCCGGAAGTCATCGCTGATGTCTCGCAACTCCCGACCAATATCGACTACCAGTTGACGGAACATGGCGGTCATGTCGGTTTTGTTGGCGGATCCTGGCGACAGCCTGAATTGTGGCTGGAGCACCGTATTCCCGAGTGGTTTACCCCTTATCTGGAGCAGCACGCATGATCATTCCCTGGCAAGAACTGGCACCGGAAACACTGCAAAATCTGATTGAATCGTTCGTCCTGCGTGAAGGCACCGACTACGGCGAGCAGGAGCGCACACTGGAAGAGAAAGTGGCAGATATACGTCAGCAACTGGCGCACGGCGAGGTCGTCCTGGTGTGGTCGGAATTGCATGAAACCGTCAATATCATGCCCCGCCGCCAGCTCAGCAATAATGAACGGTATCAGCCCTGAATCAATCGCTTAAAAACGTAAATTGCCGTGTCAGTGTGCGATAAACATGCTAACAATGATCAGATCTAACATGGATCAGATATAACATGGCCTGATGGCTCTGCACGGCATAGCCCTTACTCATCGAATGATGACTTCACCGAAGATTGCCCTACACATCGGAGGTTACACACCATGTCGCACCAGCACCCGATTATCGCGGTCACCGGCTCCAGCGGCGCGGGGACCACGACCACCAGCCTGGCGTTTCGCAAGATATTCCAGCAACTGAATCTGCGCGCCGCGCTGGTGGATGGCGACAGTTATCACCGCTATACCCGACCGGAAATGGATATGGCGATCCGCAAGGCACGGGATCTGGGGCGTCACATCAGCTATTTCGGGCCGGAAGCCAACGACTTCTGCCAACTGGAAAACACCTTTATCGAATACGGTCGTAGCGGCACCGGACAGACCCGCAAATACCTGCACACCTATGATGAAGCCATCCCCTACAATCAGGTGCCGGGGACTTTCACGCCCTGGGAGCCGATGCCAGAGCCGACCGACCTGCTGTTCTACGAGGGATTACACGGCGGCGTGGTCACCGCGCAGCATGATGTTGCCCGGCATGTCGACCTGCTGGTCGGTGTGGTGCCGATAGTCAACCTGGAATGGATTCAGAAGCTGGTACGCGACGTTAACGAACGCGGTCACTCCCGCGAGGCGGTGATGGATTCCGTCGTGCGCTCGATGGAAGACTACATCACCCATATTACCCCGCAGTTTTCCCGCACCCACATCAACTTCCAGCGGGTGCCGACGGTTGATACCTCTAACCCGTTCGCCGCCAAAGCCATTCCCTCGATGGACGAAAGTTTCGTGGTGATCCACTTTCAGGGTCTGGACCGCATTGATTACCCCTACCTGCTGGCCATGTTGCAGGGCTCGTTCATTTCCCACATCAATACGCTGGTGGTACCGGGTGGCAAAATGGGGCTGGCGATGGAGTTGATCATGATGCCGCTGGTGCAGCGGTTGATGGAAGGCAATAAAATCGACTGACACCGGCGATAAGAGCGATGATAAGCGCCGATAAACCGGCGCTTAACGACGCGGTGGCCAGGACAGCACACCACCGCGAGCAGAGGTGTTTAATCCAGCGCGATCACTTCATGGCTGTGGGTGATGTTCACGGCTTTTCCCAGCATCAACGCCACAGAGCAGTATTTTTCGGCTGACAGCGACACCGCGCGCTCCACGGCTTTATCGCCCAAGCCCTTGCCGGTGACGATAAAATGCAGGTTGATGGCGGTGAACAGGCGCGGTGCCTCCTCACGGCGTTCAGACGTCAGGCGGACTTCACAATCCACCACGTCATGACGGCCTTTTTGCAGGATAGACACCACATCGATGGCGCTGCATCCGCCTGCGGCCATCAGTACCATTTCCATCGGGCTGGGCGCTTTATCGCCTGCGTTGCCATCCATCAGCAGTTGATGTCCGGAAGCGGATTCACCAAGAAACGTTAACCCTTCAACCCATTTCACCCGCGCCTGCATAATTTTGTCCTCAATCAATTATTTTTGAAATTTTACATCGCTTATGTACAAAAAAGCCTGATAATCAGAGCTTAATCATGCTGAAGCGAGACAACACAAGACACTACACTCAACCTGTGTTACAAACAAAAGCGTAAACCGGCATGTGTTGTTGAGCCGATGCCTGACCCACCACCGGCTTACTGGCGTCATCTGATAGACAGCCTCAGTATATTCCCTGACGTCATTCCGCCAGGACGGAATTGAATTATAACTATGTTATCACGCCGTACAGGGAACTCTGAGCCCTGTGATTTGCGCAGTGAATTAACAACAGAGGATAACAGCGAATGGTTCTCGGCAAACCGCAAACAGACCCGACTCTCGAATGGTTCCTTTCTCATTGCCACATTCACAAGTACCCATCGAAGAGCACCCTAATCCACCAGGGTGAAAAAGCAGAGACGCTTTACTACATCGTGAAAGGCTCGGTTGCCGTGCTGATCAAGGATGAAGAAGGCAAGGAAATGATTCTGTCTTATCTGAATCAGGGCGATTTTATTGGCGAACTTGGCTTGTTTGAAGACGGGCAGGAACGCAGTGCGTGGGTCCGGGCGAAAACAGCCTGTGAAGTTGCTGAAATCTCCTATAAAAAATTCCGCCAGCTCATCCAGGTCAACCCGGACATTCTGATGCGCTTGTCCTCACAGATGGCACGTCGTCTGCAGGTGACCTCGCAAAAAGTCGGCAACCTGGCGTTCCTCGACGTGACGGGCCGCATCGCGCAAACCCTGCTTAATCTGGCCAAACAGCCGGACGCCATGACCCACCCGGATGGTATGCAGATCAAGATCACCCGTCAGGAAATCGGCCAGATCGTCGGCTGTTCCCGCGAAACTGTCGGCCGCATTCTGAAAATGCTGGAAGACCAGAACCTGATCTCCGCCCACGGTAAAACCATCGTGGTATATGGTACTCGCTGATTTATCATCAGCTAGCTTGTAGACGTGAAAAGAGCGTGCCACATGGCACGCTCTTTTCACTTCAGCTAAAGGCGGCAACCGCGATTACGCGCCCTTCACTACCTGCGCCACGGCTTTTTCAAACAGTGCCATCCCCTGGTCGATCTCTTCCGGGGTGATCACCAGCGACGGCACAAAACGGATCACATCCGGCCCTGCCACCAAAATCATCAACCCCAGATCTGCCGATGCCGCCAGAAAATCACGGGCGCGGCCATGCCAGGCCGGTTTTAGCTGTGCGCCCAGCAGCAGGCCCATGCCACGGATTTCATCAAAAATACCGTACTGGGCGTTGATGCGCTCAAGCGCAGACACAAAACGCGCATGGCGATCGACCACGCCGGACAGCACTTCCGGTGTATTGATCACATCCAGCGCCGCTTCCGCCACCGCGCAAGCCAGCGGGTTGCCGCCATAGGTGGTGCCGTGTGTCCCAACCGCCATCACCGACGCAATCTCTTCCGTGGTCAGCATGGCGCTGATCGGGAAACCGCCGCCCAGCGCTTTCGCGGTGGTCAGAATATCCGGCGTGATGCCGTAGTGCATATAAGAGAACAGCTTACCGCTGCGGCCCATACCACACTGTACTTCATCAAACACCAGCAGCGCCTGATACTGATCGCACAGCTCACGCACCCCCTTGAGGAACGCCGGTGTCGCTGGCGTAATACCGCCTTCGCCCTGAATCGGCTCCAACACCACGGCACAGGTGTGGTCATCCATTACTGCTTTGACCGCGTCCAAGTCGTTGAACGGCACGTGCACGATATCCGCCGGTTTCGGGCCGAAGCCATCGGCATATTTCGGCTGACCACCGACCGACACGGTAAACAAGGTGCGACCATGAAACGACTGGTAAAACGAGATTATCTTGGTTTTGTACGGGCTATGACGGGTAATGGCGTAATGCCGTGCCAGTTTGAACGCCGCTTCATTGGCTTCTGCACCGGAGTTGGCGAAAAACACACGATCGGCAAACGTGGCGTTGATCAGTTTGGTCGCCAGACGCAGCGCCGGTTCGTTGGTGAATACGTTGCTGGTGTGCCACAGGGTTTCACCCTGCTCTTTCAACGCCGCCACCAACGCCGGATGGCAATGTCCCAGCGCCGTTACCGCGATGCCGCCGGAGAAATCGATATATTCTTTGCCCTGCTGATCCCAGACACGGCTCCCTTTGCCTTTTACCGGCACAAACTGCGCGGGTGCATAAACCGGAAGAATTACCTTATCGTAAGTATCCCGTGTTACTGCTGCTTTCTCTGTCGCCATTTGCTGCCCCGTTGTCATATCCCGTAGTGTGGAGTGAAGATTTTAAGTGAAAATATAATCAATAAATATGCATAAAAAATCAAAAATAGGCAATCGCTAATCCGATACACCCGTCCTGACCTGCGCTATCCGACTATAAATCAAGGAAATTTTTCAATAGCTGATGCCCTTGCTGGCTGAGGATGCTTTCTGGATGAAACTGCACACCTTCCAGCGGCAACGAGCGATGACGTATCCCCATGATCTCGTCGATATCACCGTCAAACTCAGTCCATGCAGTGACCTCAAAACAGTCAGGCAGCGTATTTTTTTCCAACACCAGCGAATGGTAACGCGTGACAGTGAGCGGGTTTGCCAGCCCGGCGAACACACCGCGCCCGGTATGCCGTACCGGCGAGGTTTTGCCGTGCATCACCTGACGGGCGCGCACCACCTGAGCGCCAAATACCTGTCCCAGCGCCTGATGCCCCAGGCATACCCCCAGAATCGGCAGTTGACCGGCAAAATGGCGAATCGCCGCCAGCGAGATCCCTGCGTCATCCGGTGTACAGGGGCCGGGAGAAATCACCAGTCGTTGCGGCGATAACCGCTCAATGTCTGCCAGCGTCAGCGCATCATTACGCCTGACCAGCACCTCTGAACCCAGTTCGCAAAAATACTGGTACAGGTTGTAGGTAAAGGAGTCGTAGTTGTCGATAAGTAGCAGCATATAATATTTAAATTACTGATATGTAATAAGTAAACTACGGAAATCACTCTGCGATACCCACAAAAATACCCGCAATTTTTCTTATTTGGCGAAAAATCTGCAATAGCAGGATAGCGTCTGGCACCGCACCCGCCCCCTTTTTGGGGAGGGGGCGGGCGCTCCGTGGCACTATCTATGAAGATGGATTTTCCTTCGTGTCGTAAAACGACAGGATCATTTCTGCCAAATCATCTTCTACCGTATAAAAATAACAGGCAGGAACATGCAGCACAGCAGCCAGTCGGCGCGCCAGCTCAAAATCTGGCGTGTGAATCCCACGCTCATATTGATTCATGCGAGCGCTGGCTGTCGCTTCGTCTATCCCGGCAAGAATGCCTAAGCGCTCCTGAGATAATCCCGCCATGAGCCGGGCCGCCTTTAAACGATGAGGTAACATGAGAATCCCGCATTGTGACGTGATTGAGGTGATTCTCAGTGGTGTGCATTGAAAATATACTAAGCAATACTTAGTATTGATCCATGCTTACCAGATAAGGCGTAAAGATTATATGAAGCAAGGGAACGACTGGCATCAGGCGGATATCATCGCCGGCTTGCGCAAGAAAGGCACCACGCTGGCCGCGCTATCCCGTTCTGCGGGACTCAGTTCTTCCACACTGGCGAATGTGCTGGTACGTCCCTGGCCGAAGGGGGAATGGCTGGTTGCCACCGCGCTGGACAAACATCCCGCTGAAATCTGGCCCAGCCGCTATTTTGATGAAACGGGTACATTGATTGACAGAAAACGCCGTATCAGGCAGGAAAGGGGTAAATAGCGTTCATGCTGGTAAAGCGGTTTTCTGTGCTGACTCCCCCACCTTTCCCCCACCTTACCGCGTAATACGCTTCCCCCACCGGATGACGGCAGAAAAACAATAAATCATTGATATACAGTAAGTTAATTATTCTCCCCCCACTTAGGGTATATAGGCATCCGGGAAGTGGGGGAAGTCGCCAGATACCATAGCCTGATACCCTGTTTCCCCCACATTTCCCCCGTTTATTCCCCCACGTTACCGCGTTTTGATAATGGCACGATGTTTTCACCATCCAGCGCGATCAGGTCATCCTTGACGAGTTTATCCAGCCAGCGGGTAAACTTTTTGGAGACATCAAACCCCATCGCCCGCATATCGTCGCGCACCAGTGCGCGGGTGCAGCCATCTCCACTGGCCGTGCGCGAGCGGATCGCTTCCCACAGCGCTACATGGTTATCCGTCAGCCGGGTGATCCCACTGAGCGCCGGGTCAGCGTCGGTCGGATCATCGCGGACTTCCCGGCCTTCATCCCGCAGAACCAGCGACGTGACCGGCTCGCCGTCATCGTCCACGTACAGATTCACCGCCGTCAGGTCGTAGGCCCGGCGTGGTGGCTCTTCAGCGTCCTTCATCTTGGTGCAGGTCAGGATCAGCGCCTGCCCATCGGCCTCGCGGCGCACATTAAACTCCACGTCCAGCGCAGCCCGGAAGGCGCTGGAGCCGCGAGCGCCTTTGTCCTGATCTTTGCCGGAGTGATGAATAATCAGTACCGTGGCCTGCGTGGCCGCCTTGATGTAGTCGCAACCCTGAATAAACGCCCCCATGTCTTTAGCGGCGTTTTCATCCGAACCGCCAAAGCAGCGGGCCAGTGTATCCAGAATGATCAGCCGTACTGCCATCCCGGTGGCGGCCTGCACGTCATGGGCGGCCTTGATCACCTGCTCCACGCTGTCGGGACTGGCCGGGAATACCGGGCAGTCAACGCGGTAGAGCGCATCAATCGGGCTACGGTCGTTCAGCGTTTCCTCCCACGCCCGAATGCGGCGCGGTACGCCGATCCCGCCTTCGCCTACCACATAAATCACCGCACCCTGTGTGACCGGTCGGTTGGCCCACGGCTTTCCGGTGGCGATATGGCACGCCCAGGAAACAGCCAGAAAGGATTTATACGACCCGCTGGCACCGTAGGCACTGGCAACCGCGCCGCTCGGCAGGTAGCCCTTGATCAGGTAATCCTGCCGGGTATCAAACCCTTCCGAGCCTTTACGCAGAGGCAGGGCGGAGGAAAATGCCGTGACAGGAGACAGCCCGGCGTCAGGCAACGGGGCCGGACTGATAACGGCAGGCTGGGTAAGCTGACGCCGGAATGCGGCTTTGGTGGCTTCCATGCCGTGCCGTTGACGAAAATCATCCCAGTCACTGGCGGTATCGGTCGGCGGCAGGGACACCCAGCCGTCAACGGCCAGCGCCGCTTTCTCCGCCATCAGTTTGCCGGTGTTGGCCGTGCCATCCGGGTGAATATCGTTATCCCCGGCCAGAATCAGGCAGCAATGGGGATAACGCGCCCTGAATGCCTGCGCCACGTTCAGCAGGTTATTGGCCGATACCGCCGCCACCACATGGCATGACGAGCACTGTTGCAGAGTGAGCGCCGTGGCATACCCTTCGGTGATAATCAGTTTTGACGGCTCCGGGTCGTGGTTGACCGGAATAAACGCCCCTTTCAACTGTGTGCCGGGATACAGCCGCTTTTCACCGCCGGGCGTGATCAGTTGCGCCCCTGCCAGTTCACCGGAGGTGCGGAACATCGGCAACAGTAGCGATCCTTCGCCAAACCGGACACGCCCGATGGTCATCGCCTGTGTGGCAGTCAGCAGCATAGCCTGTGTCATCAGCCCTCTGGCTTTCAGATACCGGCTTTCCCCGGTGTTCGCGGCAGCCATCAGCGCCTTGATGCGTTCTGCCAGCGGGCGGGGATCAACCGCCTTTTCTCTGGCGGGCGGTGTTTCACTGGCTGATGACGCCAGTGCCGTCACCACTCTGGCCGCTTCCGCGATGTCACACCGCCTGACGCGGGCGACCAGATCCAGACCATCACCGTGGCCGCAATGATTACAGAACCAGGTGCCACGTCCCCGCTTGTCATCAAAGCGGAAGCGATCTTTTCCACCGCAGACAGGGCAAGGGCCATGCTGACCCCCGGCAGGAAAGTAGATATCTAATGCCGCCAGAATCGATGGCCAGCGGTGGCGGGATTGTGCAACACTTTCCGAGACAAACTTACTCATTGTCCGGCCCCTCCGCATCCAGCGTGTCATTCAGCAGGTTAAGCCGCTCCCATAAGATGAACATCAGCAGCTCTTTGGCAACGGGGTTTTCCAGCTCAATGATGGCGTAGGCCAGCACCCGGCAGTGATCGGCGATCTCTTCCAGTAACAGCGGTGTGGGGTTATACATAGCGCACCTCCACAAGAGAGGTGAAAGATTGCAGGCAAGAATAGCTAAGGGTCGTAGCCATAAGGCAGCCTCCAGACTGTAGCAATTGTGATAGCTACCACCAGAGACGCCAATCTCGCGGGTGGTAGCCCGTGCGAGGTTGGCGTTACCGGACAGTCTGGCTACCGGCCTTCCTTGCGGAAGCCCCGCACGAGCCACCATTGAAGGTACAGCTCGACGCTTGCCTGCAAAAAAATACGCACAATATGCGTATTCAGGCACCAGACTATTGTTCGGAACGCCAATTCCGGCTACGGATTTTGCCGTAGCCCGCGCAGTATAGCCCAATTTGCCCGCCAGAAGAAAAGCTGAATGACTCATTTGCGCCCCTCCGCCCGCTGACGGATACGTTCGGCAATCCAGTCGTTGATTTCACTCTCCACCCAGGCGACAGAACGTGCGCCCAGCTTCACCGGCTGGGGGAATTCACCACGATCGATCAGGTAATAGATCCAGGATTTTTTGAGGCTGGTTTTTTTCATCACATCGGGCAAACGCAACAGAGTGAGATTGGACATCATTACGCCTCCTCCTGACGGGTGTAGACACGTTCAACATAACGGCCACGGCCATCGCCATGACCCAAATCCATCGACACCAGCGCCCGTGCCTCCTGACGGCTAAACCCGTCGGTAAGGTAGAAACGCATGGCATCCTGCGCCCATGCATAGCGCAGACTGTGGGGGGAGTAATGGCTGGTCAGGCCGAGGCGGGTAGTCCGGGCACGCCAGAAATTCATGGCGGTTTTCAAATCCGGTTTATCGATGAGTTTGCCGTTGCGGTTGTCGGCGATGACAAGTGCCTCACGCACAGCAGCAAGCACCGCTGCGCTGTCCAGCACGCGGGTTTCACGCGGTCGCCCACCTTTGGTACCAAACACGACAGTGAGCCGGTCAGCCTGCCGGGTCAGTTGCTGTTCCCAGCGCTTCAGCGAGGCACAACACTGCACCGCTTCCTGCGAACGCAACCCCAGCAGCCGGGCAAGCTGGAGCGCACAGGCCAGACCGGCATCTTCCCGGCGGGCGGACTCCAGCACGGACTGATAGCGCGCATCCGGGATGGCATATTTAGTGCCTGCCCGGCTGGCACCACCCAGCCCCAGCGCCTGATTGCTCAGGCGGGGGTCATCCACCAGTTTGCCCCGGCCTGCCAGACGCAGCACGCTGCGCAAGGCGGACATCTCGTTATGCAACGTGCGCAAAGCCATGCCCTGAGAGCGGCGAGCCGCCACATAGCTTTCGATATGCCGGGCTTTAACGTGCTGTACACTGCGCACCTGAATGTTGAGTGTCAGCAGATGACGGCACAAACGCTCAACAATACGGAGGCGATCATGAACCGTTTTATGGCTGCCACCCGCCTGTTTCGCCCATGTTTTCATTTCACGACTGAGTTTTGTCATGCTCTTATCTCGACTTCAGCCCTTCGGCGCATGGCTGCTATGCAGAGTCGGTGCTCTGCCTGAACGATACCTGTGCGCCGGAGGGCTTGGGTTTTGTTGAGGTATCGGGGGGTCGGTGATGCACACAGTGCAACCGCTGTTCACACAGTCATACCCCCAGGCAAATCGCCTGCCTCGGTATCGATCCAGAATGCTTTTAAACACAATGAGGCGCGAAAACGGTGGTGTCAGAATGTTGACACGCAGCGCAAACGGCCATGAGTAAAGTCGAGAAAGACGTCAGTGCGCGGCGTCACTTTCACCTGCTTGCGCGGTAAAAGTGACGCCGGGTGAAAGCGTTGCCATGAGCGAATCTCTGCCGTTGTCTGATGACAAAGCAAAACTACATGACAACACTAAACACACGCCTGTCGTTGCTATGAAGAAGGTGGGGTTACGCGATAAAACGCTAACCCTGAGTCAATAAGCGCGCTGAGAACGCTTATTGCTTTAAAAAAACAAAAAGTTAAAACATAGGCTAACAGGACAGCCATAAATGTCTGTCATTGAATCTGGAAGCCGATAGTAGATAAAAGCAGCCCGTTGCCAGCAAAGACATTCAATGCGGCATAAAGCATACGGCAGCACGCCTGCCATAGATCAACAGACAGCAACGCCGTTTTTTGCAAGTAAAAACAAGCCATTCTGGCTTTTGTGTAAAGTTAATATTCCTTTATCACCATCATATAGCGTGGTGATCTCCGTTCTCAAAGGATTAACGGAGGTACCGCTACGGTAATAGCGCCATCTTTCAGGCTACGATGGCATTTTTTCCCTGGCTCTGAAGAAAGGGCCATACAGTTCACTACAATCACACACACCAGATACTGGAACCGTACAGCATTGAAGGGGTGACCACCCGAAGGCGTTTCTCTCAGGTCACTCGTATCATCCTGACACTGGAAACATTGGCAGTTGTCTGAGACAACGGATTACGTAGATGAAAATACGATAAAAACACATAAATATCAACAAACCCGCATACAAACATCCAAACCAACTTAACCAATTGATTTTAAATAACTAAATGTATTTTTTAGACAAAAAAACTCAAGTATGCTGCTTGAAAAGTATGGCATTATTAGCAAAAAAAATTACAATGAACATATTCTAAATTGAATTGGTTAATGATATGACTCTTCCCAAATTAATGCCACATGTTACAGAGAAAGTATCTCCAGATGTACTTAAGTTGGATACCCGTAATCCTAGATTATTTAATGGGAAAAATTTCAACGATAATGCCGAGCTATATGAATTGGTAAAAGCTTTATCCGATACAGCAGATCTGGATGAATTAATAAAGTCGATTTCAGAGAATGGATACATGTCTATTGAACCCTTAATTATTATGAAACGGGATCAGTATTATGTTGTTTTGGAAGGCAACAGAAGGCTTGCAGCTATAAAATTGCTTAAAGATCCTGAATTAGCTAGGCAGTGCCGAGTTGTTGTACCAACTACATTAAATGAAGACATTACTAACTCTTTAAAAGAAATTGCAGTATATCTGGTTAATGATGAATCAGAAGCGAGATCATTTATTGGATTTAAGCATGTAAACGGGCCGCATAAATGGGATTCTTTTGCAAAAGCACAATTTGCATATAAGTGGTTCATAAGTGAAAGAGATAGCGGAGTCACAATTGATACTATTACTAAAAAGCTTGGTGATAGTAATAACACCGTCCGTTCTATTGTTAGTGCTATGTTTGTTTTAGAGCAAGCACGCAACCAAGAGGTTTACGACATTCATAGTGATAGGATGTCTAATAAATTTTCGTTTTCTCATTTATACACAGCATTAAACAGAGTTGAATATAGAGATTTTCTAGGATTGGAGAAAGATTGGAACATTACTTTAAACAACAATCCAGTTCCTGAAAAGAATCTTGAAAAGCTAAAAGATGTTCTTGTTGGTCTATACGGATATAAGAAAGACAAGAAGACTTCATTAATTTCGTCACAGAACCCAGATTTAAAATATTTTGGAGAGGTTCTTGCTAATAATATATCATATGGAGCATTCAAATCTGGAGTTGATAATTTAGCAGAATTATATAAACAAGCAGGCGATCCATTACAGCATATTAAAGATGCGTTCCTAGAAATAAATAAACAATTAGATACGATATCATCTGTTTTAGATCGCACTGAAAATTTAGATGAAATAACAAAGAATTACATTGAACAATTTAAGAAAAAAATCACAAAAGTTCAATTTCAAATTAATGAAATAAAAGGATAAAGAATGCAATTACTACCTTATCCTGAAAGTTATCCAATTCAAGTAAAATTAGATTGGGTAGAATTTTCCTGCCTTTGCAATCAATATGTTACTTTTCGGGTTTCTGAACTAAGGAATATACTAGAAAACCTTGAATCATTTTCGTCAAGAAATATAGCTGAAGAAGATGCAGATGTCGAAAATGAAATACAGAAAATACTTGAGCAATATAAACAACGCAGTGAAATACTAGCAGATAGCTACCCATTTGAATTCGAAGAAGATAGCCAATGTTTCATATTAAAAAGTGAAAGTGTAGAAAATCTAACAATTGATCAGCACATTTATTTATATTGCTTATATTTCTCTCATGTTTCAGATTCTAGACTTTTCAGTGGGTTAGAAGCTCCGACTAATAGGCATAGAGATTTATTGCAAATAGCCGCGACTATAGCAATGGCTGGCTATTCTGATGGGCATAGCATATCTTTTGGATGGCCAAGACCAGATCATAGTAGTTTTTACAACTCTTTATGCCGTACAATAGATCTTATTGGTGAAGGACAAGTAAAATCATTTCAAGACATAAACCTTTATTTACAATCCAGACCACATAAAGATGCTGGTATTGATGTTATTTCGTGGAGTTCTCCCAATCCAAATGATCGAATGCCGGGTAATAAGATAATATATTTTTCACAAGTTGCTAGCGGTAACAATTGGCGATCTAAACCAGTTAAAGGTGATATTGAAGCAATACAAAATTATTGGCTATCACAACGCCTTTACAGAATAATTGATGCAATAATAATTCCTTTTGATGTTGAGAGTGATGATGAGTCTCTAAAAAGAGATTTTATTTCGCTAATAGCTGATGAGTTTGGGGTTTTTTTATATAGGCTAAGAGTGCCAGCATATTTTAAAAAAGGAATCTCATTGCTTGAGAATAAACCGGAATTACTGATTGAAAGAGCAGATGAAATAAATAGCATATCCCAATATGTTATTCAAATAACAGAAAACTTACAACAAGATGCGGCCTAGCTTTAGGCCGTTTTCTTTTTGTTTCCTAATTCTAAATTATTTTCACCTGCTTCTTCTATAGTGAATAGTGACTCCGGCATTCTCAGCCTAGAATCAGCGATCATAAGCTCTTTACCTACTTTAGCTTGATTCATGACATAACTAAATTCTATAGCTCTAGTACCATGTTGAGAATACAATTCATGGACAAGTGGGTGATCATCATATGAAATAAGCCAACGATTAGAGAATGAGACAATAAAATCTTTTAACTCCTTGTGTTTAAAATCATCAAAGCAAAAATCCTTTGAGTAAATGTTTTTCCCTTCTTTTACATATGGAGGATCTAAATATACAAAATCGAGATCATAATTTTCCTTATGATCAAACCGTCGCAAGAAATCAATACAATCCTCATTGTATACAAAGATTGAGTTTCTCATTTCCGCTATTCTTTCTAATTTTTTTATTAACGTATTTTTAGTATAGCGACAATCAATTTTATAATTACCTGTCTGCTCTAGACCACCAATAGGGCCAGCACCTAAAACACCTGAACGATTCGCTCTATTCAAATAAAAAGCACTAAATCCATACTCAAGTTTTGAGTACTTAGTTCTATCACTAATACTTAAATTATAAATATCTCTTTGTATATGCCAACCATCTATTGATGGTGTCGTTTGATAAACTAAATCAAGGAGTTTATCTGTATTATTAATTAATTGATCCCAAAAACAATAAAGTGCATAATTTTTATCATTAAGATGGATTTCTTTAACATATCCACCAATTAGCAAAGATAATGAAGCACCAGCCCCCCCGCAAAATGGCTCAATAAATCTAGCTCCCACAAGCTTATTATGAGTTAAAAAAATAGCTAAAAAAGACGTAAGCTTATCTTTACCTCCGGGATAACGGAATGGAGAACTAGCTCTTGGAATATCATGTACGCCAAACAACTTGCGAACCGATTTTTTACTGAGCTGCTTGATAGCCTCATGCTCAAGAATACGCTTGCCCATTCTCTATACCAACTCTATTACAATGAAAAATATTTCTATTCTCTCACGAGGATTCATTAAGTGCAAAACAATAAAAAAATAAATAAAATCAAATATTTATTAAAAATCATTCATCCTGCTAGGTGGGAGAACCATTAACAAAATCCGCCCACGCTTGCATCATCTTTCGACGCTCATCCAAATACACCGCACGGTTGTAACTCGCTCGTACCTTATTACGCTCAGTATGAGCAAGCTGACGTTCGATCACATCCGGGCGGTATCCCATTTCATTTAAAATCGTTGATGCGGTAGCGCGAAAGCCGTGCGCGGAAAAACCGATGCTGTCCTTGCCATTAAACCCCATACGCTCAAGCGCACGGTTAAGGGTGGTCGCCGTCATGCAATCCTGTGGGTTACGATAATTTGGGAACAGCCACCCGCGTCCGCCAGTGTATGTTTGTAATTCACGTAGCAGCACAATCGCCTGCGTTGATAAGGGGACAATATGCTCCTCACGCATTTTCATTCTTCCGGCAGGGATTCGCCATTCAGCACCATCCAGATCAAATTCCCGCCATTCTGCTTTGCGAAGCTCAACAGTTCTGACGAACGTCAGTAGCATCAATTTTAAGGCAATCACCGTGGTGCGATAACCACCATAGCGATTCAGTGCCTGCATGAAATCCTCAATTTCAGTACGCGACAGAGGTTTATGATGCTCAACTTTAGGTCGGCGTATTGCGCCTTTGAGCGCCGCCGCCGGATCGCTATCTGCGCGAAGTGTTGCTACTGCGTAACGAAATATCGCAGAAGACCACTGCCTTATAAGCAAAGCAACTGTCTCCGCCCCTCGCCCTTCAATACGTTTAATGATCTCAAGCAGGTGGGCCGCTTTAACACTTTTGATTGGCAACTTACCAATGGCAGGGAATACATCGGCAGCTAAGAAGCGTTCAACCTGCCGTAAGTAGTAAGGTGTCCAGTCTGGTGACTTTTTATCGATCCATTCACGCGCAACAGCTTCGAACGTATTCGCGTTAGCGCTGTAGCTCGCCATACGTTCTAACTGGCGCTGATGTGCTGGATGTATCGCCTGTTTGACCAACGCTCTGGCTTTATCATGCTCAGCGCGGGCTTCGGCAAGGCTCAGTGTTGGATACTCCCCCAGAGCAAATACGTTTTCTTTTCCTGCAATACGGTATCGGTAGCGCCACAGTTTTGAACCTGACGGGCGAACATCCAGATACAGGCCACCGCCATCAGCTAGCTTGATCGGTTTATTGGCCGGTTTGGTACTACGAATTTTTGCATCAGTCAGCGGCATACAATTGCGGGTATCAGATAAACGATACCCGCAAAGATACCCGCTATTTTCGTGGATAACAATGGACTACCTCACCCGCCAATGAACGGTAATTGACTGTAATTTAATAAGATTAAACCAAAATATGGAGGACAATAAACGCCAATGGACGTCGATGGCAGTTATCGATAAGTAGCAGCATATCTTTATTGATCAGCGGATAAATGACGCTACATGCGTCGTCGATGTCATGCTGACAGCACATGATGTCGAATGAATGTGCCGAGTCTGAAGAGTTGAGAGGCGGTTGTCCAGATACGAGGTGGAAACAATCGGTACAGAACGTAAATGTGACGCAGAACGCGGGTATAAAAACCTGCCGACATCACGGGAAAACCCCGGTCAATGATGGCCGGGGCGCTCCGCGATAACCGAGTTCTCACCCGGTTTCATTACGCAGCAACATCGGATTGAACTGCTTTCTAAACTCGATGGGGGTCGCACCGGTGTAGCGCTTAAACATCTTTTCAAAATGGCTCAGGTCGCCATAGCCGCAATCCAGATAGAGATTAGTAATGCGGCTCATGGGGTGACACTCCAGCCGCTGGCAGGCATAGAAAATGCGGGTCTGATTCAGAATCTGTTTAAACGATAAACCCAGACTGTGCTTGAGCAGATAAGAAAGATGCGACGGACTGATATGCGAATTCTCAGCCAGTTCAATCAGCGTCACTTCACGTTGAAAATGCTCGCCCAGATACAACAGCGCTTTGATCACCGAGGGGTGGAACTGCTGCAACGCGTCCTGATCGCGGCTCAATACCGCATCACACAATGAGCGGTTAATCCGCCGCCCTTCCCCTCTCTGCGCCAGCTCCGTTAGGGGGATAATATGCGGCAGAATGCGGCTGGCCTGGGCCAGGCTAATCTCAGCATCCTCACTGAGCATTAGTAGCCGGGCGACGCTGTGCCACAATTGCCGGACATTGCCGGGCCATTCGTAATGGTGCAGATAAGACAGTACGTCAGGATGCAATGTCTGCCGGACCGATTGACGGTACGCCTGCCAGGCCGCGTGGACCAGTTCGACTATCTCTGGCGTTTTGCCTTTCAGGGCCGATATAGACAATAGCTGGCACCCAAAGGTCGACATCAGTTGTGCGCCGGGTTGTGTCGGCAACGCGCCGCGTTCTGTCGGGGTGGCTATCAACCCGAATACCAGCCGCAGCGCATGGTGACCGGCCTGTTCATCCTGCAATTGCTTCAGCAACGTCTGTTGTTGCTGTTCGGTCAAGGCATCAAAGCTGGGTATGCACAGCGTCAATCGATGACCATCAGGCAGCGAGGCAAGGACATCCATCACCTGTTTCACTGGGTCACCTTCGCCGCTAAGCTCGACATAACGCCCTTGGGATGCCAGCAGCCTGGCACGAATATAGCTGGTGATATCAGACAGATCGGCACCCGGTTCGCCATGCAGCAGAATCGGCTGGCCAGACAGCAATAACCGATCGATTTGCCCACGCAGTGCGGAGGGTAAAAAGATGAATTCAGGAATATGTCTTCCTACCGAATAACCCGCCAGAGGGATCTTTTCAGCAGGAATATTTTTTAGTTTACCAGGTAGTATATTTTCTGTTTTCACGGGAAAATCCTTTATTCAACTCCTGCCAGCGTACATTTCACAACAATGTACTCCTTCATAAGAACGGGTATGGCTGATGCAACGCCACCGTCTTATTTCAACCGCTATTTCAACCATAAAAACAACTATCCCTATCCCAATAATTCGGGCTACCCAAAAGCAGCAAATACCCAAGTGCTGACGCAGGTGAATGGCTGGGGAGACCCCATCAATACATACACCGGCAACCTGAAATGTGATAGCGATATACCCTGTCGAAAAACCGTCCTGACTACACCCTGGTAAAATAAAGTAAATCCCTTTACTGTTTTTATTGATTATCACCGCGAACATGGGATAAAAATAAAATGCTTTCCCTGCTGGCACTCGAATTCAACGCACAACGCCAACATGGTGATGTGACCGCGACAATTCATGCCTGTGCTGTCTATAATCACCCGCCCTCACAACAATCATTCGAGGGTTAATATGGCTTTCGTTAAAATATTATTTTCTATGTCTACAATCAGGTCTTATTCGCCTCATTCATAACCAACATGTTATATATTCCGGCAAAAATAAACGCGATGCATTTACACTCATCATGAGTCACGTCACGAGAAACCCGCTCATCCGAGGGTAAAATGAGATTATCTACCGTGACATCAAAGAATTTCGCAAATTTACACAATGTTTGCCTGGAAATAGGCTTGCCTAACTCGGCTCTTTTTACTGTAGAGATAGAGATATAACACTTCGACTCAAGACTCAGCTCCGACAATTCCTCCTGACTTAATTTTTTTTTAGCCTCAGGTCTTTGATCACTGCGGTGTTCAAGAAAAATCCATTGTTAGACATACATTCCCCTCTGCAATAAAAATTAATACGCTCTTTTTATGGCACTATTTTCATGACACGCTCTAAACACCAACCCTCATTTACTGTGGGTTGATATTCATGCATATGAATCATGCAGAGCCACAATCGAACCTATTAATTCGTTATGATGTACATTCACCGAACGTCATATCCCCTGATTTTGACAATATAATTATTACCGTATTACATCACTGTATTTTTTCTTATTATGAAGAAATGGTGCACGGCCATATGGCCGTGCACCATTGTCGATTAGCTCAGTACGCCGCTCAGCGCGCCCTGGCCTGCTTTTTTCAGCAGATTCAGCGCTTCACCCCAGAAAGCCGGGTTCACGCCAGAGGCTTTGGCTTCAGCAACACGGTTAGCGCGGTTCACATTCTGTGCTTGGGTTGGAAGTTTCATGGTATTTCTCCTTGAGTGTATTTACATCGTATTTTGGGGATATCCCCAGGTTAATGCCCCCAACTGGCGGCAAATCTTAAAACCGAGAACAAACGGCAAGCCGGGTATTAATAGGCATGCCAGCTACGCAGCGTGCCGATGGTGACCGGCATGACATCACTGACGTCAATGGTGTAGCGATACAGTTTGCGGGCAGCGGTAAGACGTTCTTTCGGGTTGAAGAACTCCAGTACCACGTCCCAGCAATCGGATTCCGGGCGGCTGACCGGGCTGCGCTCTGCGCTGATTTTGTTCAGGAATAATCCTTCAGCGAAGGCGTCATCGAAGATTTCCTTCATCTGATAAGCGTTAGTGGCCGCATAGTTAATCGCGCGCTCATTCGACTCGTAACCGCGGTTACGCAGCTCGTAGTAAATACGGTTGATGAAGTTGATCAGCTCTTTGGATTTCGGCGTACCGACGGCGCTTTCGCCCATCAGCATTTTCGAAATATCCTGGGATTCCCAGTTGAACATGCCGCGTAATACCGGGCTGATGGTCGGAATCACCTGGCCGTTGAACAACCGCGTTTCACCGCTGATAATCCCGGCGATGGAAACACGTTCTACGCCTTTGGTTTCCTGCTCGTACAGGAACTCCACCAGGCGGGCGTATTCCAGCACCGCGAACTGCGCATCCGGTTTAATGGCGTACACCGGAATACCGTCGATTTTTAATGTCCAGATCAACGCGTTGGATTGCTCCGCGTTATCGCCGGTATTCAAATGTTCAGCCATTTGTACTGGATCAAACGGATAGCCGCTTTTATTGCCCATGACCTGGGTGAAGTAATCCAACCGCGCTTCGGTACCGAAGTCATAGCCAACCTGGCCGATAACAAAAATCTTTTCCTGATCACGCACTGTGCGCGCATCCAGCGCAGAAGACTGCGGCATAATCCGCCGGGCAGGCGCATGCACATAATGGTTGGCCGCCGGGTCGCTGATTTTGGGGAACGCCAGGCCAGCGTCACGCGATGGCGCACTCACTTCGGTACTCAGGCTGGAAGGCGCCAGTACGGCATCATCGCCCAACGCCACATCCTGAATGTCCTGATGGGTGTCGATAATCGAGGGAACCAGCAGCTCCACAGCGGCAGGCTCAATATTTTTTTCTTCAGTTGACATGGTCATGATCCTTTTGGGTGGTTGGTGAGAGAATTCCTGTGCTATTTGCCGGAATACTTTCTGAATATTTAATCGGTATATCACTGACTCCCGATTAGCTGCCGTTGACAACACAAGAGGGGTCGCTGTAGTAAATAGCAGGTCCCGAATAATTTGTGGCGCACGACAATGCCCCGCCACATTTATTGCCCTCATGATTAATGCCGATATCGCCGACACTACCGGGGCAGAAAAACTGCTGCCAGAGACAACAGACAGATCATAATTCGGCGTAGCAACAGGAATGGATACACCGGATGCCAGCAACATTTTCTTTCTCAGTTTCACCCCATAGTTATTAAATGGAGCGGGCAACCCTTCTTTATCGCAGGCACCAACAGCCAGAACAAAATCCATTGATGCCGGTAATGACTCACTATTGCGGCCTTCATTACCGACAGCTGCCACAATCAACACGCCGTCTTTTTCACAATCGTCAATGGCTTTACGTAATTCATCCGTTCCATGGCCATTTATCGATAATGACGCACCACTCACATTAATAATATGGCAGCCATGTAAACGGGCATCACGAATCGCTTTTGCCAGGGTACGTTCAGAGCAGCCATGAATATTTCCCCGTTCATCCTCATGAAATACAGGGATACTCAAAATAGTGGCTGCCGGTGCAATACCAACGCCTTTTCCACCAATAATGCTGCTGACTGCCGTTCCGTGTGAGGTCGTTTTATTTTCCTGTGCAGCCAGGCTTTCAATGGTTAAATGATTTAATATCGGGTGATGACTATCAATGGCACCATCAATAATACCGATTTTTACTCCCTCTCCATTTATCCCTAATTGCTGCAAGCCCGATAGCGGATTGTCAACGAATAGATCACGAGTGTTCGACGAGTGCATCATCATTCTCTTTCCTGAATGTGGAATGTAAAATCCCCGGTGTTTTCAGACCACTCCGCTCGCAAGAGAATAACAACCGCTACTATTGCATGAATGATAACCATGCTGTCCGGTTATATTTTCTTTCACTCTGGAACTGGCGCAGAACTTTCACACAGTAAACACAGTCTGTCTCAATAAATGTCATCGTCATTTATGATTTAAACGACCTGCGATGCATCATTTATTTATCCTGAACGAATAAATTCATACTAGCCTTACTTAAAGAATATTTTGGTATCACTTTAGTATCAGTTTTATCAGATCCAGGTCGCTCAATAGGTTACCTATAACCATCCAATAAAATACTGAAAACTTATTGAACAACGCACCCCCATTTTAAAAAGACGGGATGTTCACGTCGCTGTGGAAAATATCGGCTCCAGATAAACCGGCGTTACCTTGCCTTGCCGAATTGACCTCTGGCACCGGTATTGTCCACATGCATCACGTTTATCAGTTAAAAACACGTTTATCAGTTAAAAGCGCGTTTAGCCTTCGCCAGATAGTTTTTACGATCGGCCAGGCCATTCAAGCCGCCATTAATCCTACGGGTGATCCCATTGATATCATCCTGATCGGCCAGTTCGTTGAGACCGTTCTTTTTCCAAAACCAAATTGCCGCCGCCACCGAAACGTCCGGATTCTGGCTAATCAGGTCAGGATTAGTCACCAGATCCTGACCAATGGCACTGCCACAGGCACGATAGTTATCCCGTCCCGTCAGTTGAATCAGCCCACGACCGCGATACTTCCAGCCATCACCGGTTTGCGTCGCGCCATTACCCAGTCGGTTGGCATAAACAATATTGGCGATGGCTTCGGGGTTGCGTTCACACTGTGCGGCCATCTCATCCGTGGTGAAATACCGCCCAAACACCGAGCGCAGCCCTTTGGCGCTGTAATTCAAATTCTCCACCCGGGCGCGCAACTCATTGCTCTCGTGCGCAATCTGGGCAATAAAGTGCGCAAAACGCAAAGGGGTATCGATCTGCGCCGCGTTGCATTCCTGCTGTAATGCCGGCTGAAATTGCGTGAGATCGTCGGCACTGGCGGCCGTCATTACCTTTTTTAATTTTTCCTGACTAATTTCAAGAGTCATTCGGTTTCCTCCTCAATGGCTTGACGCAGTCAGTTTGCAGAGGAAGACGCCTCCCTCTCTTGGGGAAATATCGGTAAAAAGCAGGGGAACATGCAGCAAAATCGGGGGAAATCAGGACATCGTCAATCCACGCCCCGGTCATCAACCGGGGCAAAGAAGCAACGAGGCGGCATTCCTGCGTTCACGACGAGACGGGGCATCAAGAAGCCGCGTTTATTGAAACGGCGTTTGGTGTTCAACCAACTCCCACACCAGGTAACAGAGGAAGGCGCAGCCGACCACCACCAGCACCAGCGTCATCCCCTCTGGCCCCATGCGGTCCATCATGAAACCGATGCCAATCAAACCGACGATGCCGCCGAGGGAATCCATCATGGTGTAACTCATGTTGGCAGACATCTGCTGCTGTGGATGAAAACGATCGCCAATCAGCGACAAACCAATGCTGTACACGCCGCCCATACTCCCACCCCAGAGATACAACAACACCAACGTGGCACCGTAGTCGGCGTACACCGCCAGTGCCAGAAACACCGCGCATACCACCGAGCAGAAAATACAGAACGCGACGATCCATTGTCGGTTTACCCAATCCGATAGCAGGCTGACGGCCATGCCAAGCGTCACGCTGCCCAACATGAACATGGTCATCAGCAACGATGCCCGCTCGTCCGTCAATCCATCGCTCATGCCATACAAGGTCAGAAAATTAGGTAAACCGTAAAAACTGACGCCCCCCACCAGCGCGGAAACCAGAATGGCGCGGGCATGACGGCAGACAAAGCGAAAACGAACCGCAGAAACCGTCTCCGACTGTGGGTTGATGTGGGCAATCCACACCAGCAACAACGAGCTCAGGCTCAGCAACGCAGTCAGCCAGAACCGCTGTGTCATCGATACTTGCGTTAGTTGCAACAAGACCGGCCCCAACGCTACCCCCAACGACAGCGCGGCTGAAAACAGCCCCATCACCACGCCACGCCGTCGCAGTGGCAATTGGTTAAGCCAGGTCTGTAGCAGGATCAGCTGCATCCCGGTACACAGCCCGTACCCCAAAATACTGACCAGCCAGCCGGGATAAAACTGTTGCCACGCCATGCTGACGCACAGCCCCGCACGCAGTAACACCAGTAACAGCGTTGACCACACCAGCCCTATCCACTGAATCAGCCGACTCAATCGCCGATGGAATAGCAATACGCCAATGATTTCGCAGGCCATCGCCACGCCTATCCACAAATTGTTATGACCTTGCAGGTTCATCAGCACCGGGATAGTGACGTAATTGATGCCGGAGACCAGTTGAATCAAGAACGTTTGCATGATCAACAGGATAGGTAATAACCGCCGTATCATAACGCCTCCGGATATTTAGGTACCCGCCAGCTCAGCCACAGCTGCCCCTTCTCCACCTGGCGGATAGCCACGTGTGCTAATTCAGCGTCTGCCTGCCAGAGCAAAAAGCGTCGCCACCAGTCCGCCGAGTCACCGTCTTCGCCCTTGTCCGGTTCACCGGTTCGTATCAGAAGGATATCCAGCACCCAGTACAGCAACGCTTCTTCCTGCAGGTGCACCTCAATTTGTAGCGGTTGCTGCGCCAGTTGCCGCCACAGTTGAAAGCTTTGCAACCAGAAACCACGGTAATAATCCGGTGAGAAATAGGCGTCCAGCACGTCGATGGGTACCTTCGTTAGCATGGAGGCTGGGCAGGGCAATAACGACGGCGCAGTGTGGTGCCACCATGCGGATAAATTGCTCTGCAACGCGCCGTGATTGTCCCGCACAGCCGGGTCTACGGTGGTGGTATCTGCAGAGAGGGGGATGGATGTCATGTCTAGCGGTGAGTGGGCAGGGGTGCCGCCACGCAAAAACAACAGCGGCAGCGTCTGGTCATACAGCCGTTCCAGTTGTAAAGGGGACGTGGCGTGCAACAACGCATGGTAAGCCTGCTCGCGCAGTGCCAGTTGCCTGCGTACCTGCTGGCTACTACGCCGCATCCACCATACCGCCAGTCCGACGACCAAGCCGAGAAACACAATGGTAATGATGGCCTTGCGAAATACCTGATTGAGCGCCTCTAACCGCTGATAAAAACGTGATAACTCAAGATCCATCGCCAGTACGCCGCGAAACGTCCCCTGTCGGTCATAAAAAGGCGCGTAGGCGCTGATGAAAACGCCCCATTCGTCCCGATACGGTTGTTCCGATACCCCAGTTTTCTGCTCCCGCAGCGCTGCCGCCAGTTCCGATGGCGCATTGTCATAGACCTGCATCAATGCCGGGGGCAGGTCGGGGACACCGTCGCCATCATTGTCGTTTTGCGGGCTGGGGTTGACGACAAAGCGCACCTTGTCCTGATCCAGTATCGTGGTATAGATGTAACGCACATCCTGCGACGCCTGACGAATACGTTCCAGTTGCACTGCCAGTTGCCGGTAAAGCGGATCATCACGCTCGGTATGCGCGGTGATGTTCTGGTGCTCATCGCCAGACAGGGTGGAGGCGGCCGCTCGCACGTTCGACAACAAGCCGATTTTAATTTCCTGCTCCAGCGTGTTGATAGACTTGTGGTAAACCATGTAGGTCGAAAACCCCAGCAAGCCGATAAAAATCAGGCTGGCGAACAATGCTTCGACCAGCGCTGCTCGTGAAGGTGAAACGTTCATAGCGTGATCCCCCGAATAACCAGCATCCCACCTATCGCCAGAAAACTGAGCGGAAAAACCAGACGACAGCGGCGTATCAATCGCTCATCTTCCACGCCGTTCGCTTGACGATGATGGGCGAAGATAATCAGCAAAATCGCCGCGAAAATGCTGCCATACCCGGCGATGATCATCTGATCGATGATTGTGGTGTAAGGCAGGCGCGGCAGAATATTGCTGGTGTAAAACGCATAGGCCACCACAGTCAGCATCAGCGTGAACGAGGTCTGCAAACGCTCGGAAAACGATTCGAGCCAGAACACGCTCCAGGAGGCAGCGATAATCAGCCCCAGCGGCAGGATAAAACTCCACAGGTAGTAGGACGGGTTGCGAACCGCGTCTATCTGCACCGTAATACGGGAAAATTCGTTCTGGTTGGGCTGCACACTGCTCAAATGATCATAACGAATATCGCTGATATGGGTGGCGGCTTTTCCCCGAATCCACCACTCGTCTATCTCTTCGTTATCAATGTTTTCGGTATAAACCTGGATGCTGCTGAACCGCAATTGCTGGTTGTTATAGGAAAACGGCTCCAGTTCCAGCACGAACTGTTGGTGATCAAACGGGAACAGGCGGAAATCCATGTCATTACTGAACGAACCCAAAAAGCGGGCGTTATAGATAACCCGGCCATCGGGAAACAGCATCAGGCGCTTATTACCAGTATCCGGGCTGCCAACCACGTTGATAAATTCCAGCGCCGGTACCCATAATCCATTCTTAATCCACCACTCGATCTGGTTGTTTTCAACGATCAAGGGTTTGTCGCCGGGTGTTTTGCGCGGCTTACCCGTCCATTGCGCGACCAGATACCCATCCACCTTGTAGGTTTGCTCGAGGGTGTTTACGCCGTAAATTTTATTGATAAAAATACTCACGCTCACATCGACCGGTCGGGTATCCGGCGCGTTATCCGCCACCGCCGCCCACACCGCTCCCCCCCAAAACAGACACCCCGCTGCAATGCATGCCCATAGCGTTCGCATAATCACACCTCCGTAACCGGCGCAAAAGCACCGGGCTGTCTGAGCGCCCACAGCAGGCTATCTACCAGTGCCTGATGACAATGCGGCAACACCACCAGATGGCAGAATCGCCTCGGCGTTCCCTGCACGACCACCTGATCGCTGGATAACGAAAACCGTTCAATCACCGACGGGTGTGGCGCACTGAATTGCACCATCAGCGAGCCACGGATTAACGGCAGTACCACTAACCGCTCCCGGCCGGGGTCAAGGCGTTCAAACAGATAGCGAAGTTGCTGGTATGCGTAGCGTTGTACCTCGTGACAACGGCGGATCATCTCTTGCTGTCCTGACTCACCCAGACGACACAGCTGGTTCCACAGCACCACCGCCGACAAGCCGGGACGCGAGCCGGATAACGTTGCCTCACCGCTGCCGATATAGTTCGGGCGATCGAGTGCCACCGCGCGATACGCTTCAGGCAACATCACCACGCCGCACGGCCACGGCATACTTAGCCATTTGTACGGGCTGGCGCAGATGGAATGCAGTGATGCCGCCAGTGCATCAATCGCCAGTTGACGCCCTTCCGGCTCCGGCCAGAACGGCAGATAATTGGACGACAACGCCCCGTCCATGTGCAGCCAATAGTGGCGTTGCTGCGGGGTATTCGGCGGCAGCAACCGCTGCAATTGCGCCGTAATCTGCGCCCAGTCGTCACAGGCACCGCTAAACGTCGTCCCACTGGTCAGGCAGATAATCACCGGCCGTCGGTAGCGATGAAAAAACACCACCAGTTGCAACAGGCTCTCTACGTCCACGCGCCCGGCATCATCGCAGGGCAGCGCCTGTGGCCAGACACCGCCATTAAACGGGCAACGCCCCAACGCCGGACCGGCTTGTGCGGGGGTTGCCAGCTGCAATACCCGGCACGCCTTGGCCAGTGAGTAGTGGCTGCGCTCGGAATACAGGACCACGGGCGCGTAGCGCGCATGCGCAGTGGACGGCCAATGGGTGGTCGCCGCGCCACACAGAAAATCGCGCGCATTCCACAGCGCAAACAGGTTGCCTTCCGTCGACCCCATCGCCGTCAGGTAACCCCAGTACGGTGATGGCAAACGCCACAGTTGGGCGTAATACGCCAGCACCGCCCGTTCAAAACGCTTGCTGTTAACCTGATAAGCACCGGGTTCCATGCTGTCCCCCAGGTTCAGCAGGTTCATCTCCAGCAATGGACGCAACCCGGCATCGAAGCCGCCCTGTTGGTTGGTCTGAAACCCGGCAAAATGCCGTTGCTGCTCCTCCATGTGCGCAATGTAAGTGCGCAAAATTCGCCTTCGTACCACATCATGCAGCCCATCAGCCAAAATAGTCAGTTCATCAACTGGTTGCATATCCCCACCCTTTGCTCATGTCAGCGATAAGAGCAGAGTAAGAAATTGCCCGCTTCACGAGCGCGGCTGTTCAACGTGGAAATACGGCGAAATGCGGGAGAGAAGCCACCGGGTGACACAACCGGGTCAGCGAACGGATCGGCCACCGTGCCTGTGAACAACTTCACAATTCATTCCAAACCAAAACTATGAAGATTTACTGAATAGTTATTGCCAAACCTGTTATCGAAACCCGTTAGCGTGAGCCTGCTCAAAACTATTAAAAAATCTATTCGATCCAGATAGTGAAATGGCATTTCGCTTGTTGAAGTGTTCGATTTTTACACTAAAACTGAGTCTGGTGACCGGCATGCATGGACAGCTTTCATCTACCGGCATACCGGCCAACGTCCACTACGGGCGCAGGGAAAAACTCATGCCCACAAACTTATTGATGGTTTAGAGAAAAGGAATACAGGCTATGAAATCACTCATTACCCCGATTACCGCTGGACTGTTACTGGCACTCAGCCAACCCGCGCTGGCTGCTACCAATACCGGCGGTTACGCCGCAACAGCGGGGGGCAACGTGACGGGTGCGGTCAGCAAGACGGCCACATCGATGCAAGATATCGTCGATATCATCGCAGCAGCCCGTCTGGATGCTAACGGCAAAAAGGTGAAGGGCGGCGCGTACCCACTGGTCATCACCTATACCGGTAATGAAGACTCGCTGATCAACGCGGCGGCAGCCAATATCTGCGGCCAGTGGAGCAAAGACCCCCGTGGCGTGGAAATCAAGGAGTTCACCAAAGGCATCACCATCATCGGCGCTAACGGCTCATCCGCTAACTTCGGTATCTGGATTAAGAAATCCTCTGACGTGGTGGTGCAAAACATGCGTATCGGCTACGTCCCGGGCGGGGCTAAAGATGGCGACATGATCCGCGTGGATGATTCGCCGAACGTCTGGGTTGACCATAACGAATTATTCGCCGCCAACCATGAGTGCGACGGTACGCCAGACGGGGATACCACCTTTGAAGCCGCCGTCGATATCAAAGGGGCGTCAGATTACGTCACCGTTTCCTACAACTACATCCACGGTGTGAAAAAAGTGGGGCTGGACGGTTCCAGCAGCAGCGACACCGGCCGCAACATCACCTATCACCATAACCGCTATAACGACGTGAACGCCCGCCTGCCGTTACAACGCGGTGGTCTGGTGCATGCTTACAACAACCTGTACACCAATGTCACCAGTTCCGGTCTCAACGTGCGTCAGAACGGCCAGGCCTTGATCGAAAACAACTGGTTCGAAAACGCAGTGAATCCGGTGACATCCCGTTATGACGGCAAGAATTTCGGCACCTGGGTGCTGAAAAACAACAATATCGCCAAACCGGCTGACTTCTCGACCTACGGTATCACCTGGACGGCAGACACCAAACCTTACGTGAATGCGGATAGCTGGACCTCCACCGGTACCTTCCCGGCGGTGAGCTATAGCTACAGCCCGGTTAGCGCGCAGTGTGTGAAGGACAAACTGGCTAACTACGCTGGTGTGGGTAAAAACCTGGCCACGCTAACCAGCGCCGCCTGTCAGTAACCCAGCAATCAATAACCCGGTGATCGAGCAGGCAATCGCCTGCTCTTTTTCAGGGTATGGACAAGCCTGCCGCTCATCTGGCGAATGAATTTAATAATCGGCAGGTTTTTAATTATTAAAGGTTATAACCAACAGGTCAGAACTCCGTCCATAAAGAGTGACGCCTGTCAAAATTTGAAAAAACATAACCATTACTAATAATGAACTGCCGTTTCACCTATTGAAATGTCGTCTTTTTGAGCTAAAACTGAGCGCAGGTTGATTCATGCGATTCGGTTTTACTTATGTGTACCCTGCATGAGTTGTGTGACTGAAAGGCAGTTAATGCCCCTGCAACATGAAGCATGACGGGAATATCGCGGCTGCATCAACCACCAATAAGGGCATGTGGAACGATAAATGCCCATTTCACATTTTTTTTAAAAACAGGAACACGACTCATGAAATCACTCATTACTCCCATTGCCGCCGGTCTGCTGCTGGCATTCAGTCAATCCAGCCTGGCCGCTGATACCGGTGGTTATACCAAAACGGACGGTGGTAACGTCACAGGCGCGGTTAGCAAAACGGCTGCGTCCATGCAGGATATTGTAAGTATCATCGATGCAGCCAAAGTGGATGCCAACGGTAAAAAAGTGAAAGGCGGTGCCTACCCACTGATCATCACCTACACCGGTAACGAAGACAGTCTGATCAACGCGGCAGCCGCCAACATTTGCGGCCAGTGGAGCAAAGATGCCCGTGGCGTGGAAATCAAAGACTTCACCAAAGGCATCACCATCATTGGTGCCAACGGTTCTTCCGCGAACTTTGGTATCTGGATAGTCAATTCCTCCGACGTCGTGGTACGCAACATGCGTATCGGCTACCTGCCGGGCGGTGCTCAGGATGGCGACATGTTCCGTATCGACAACTCGCCAAACGTCTGGCTGGACCATAACGAACTGTTCGCAGCGAACCACGAATGTGACGGAACCAAAGACGGCGATACCACCTTTGAATCCGCCTTCGACATCAAAAAAGGCGCCACTTACGTCACCATCTCCTACAACTACATCCACGGTGTGAAGAAGGTCGGTCTGGCGGGCTTCAGTGCTTCTGACAGCGCTGAACGCAACATCACCTACCATCACAACGTTTACAACGACGTTAACGCCCGTTTGCCGTTGCAACGCGGTGGTAATGTCCATGCGTACAACAACCTGTACACCAATATCACCAGCTCCGGCCTCAACGTCCGCCAGAATGGTAAGGCGCTGATCGAAAACAACTGGTTCGAAAATGCGGTAAGCCCGGTAACGTCACGCTATGACGGCAGCAATTTCGGCACCTGGGTACTGAAAAACAACAACATCACCAAACCGGCCGATTTTGCGACTTACAACATTACCTGGACAGCCGACACCAAGGCCTACGTTAACGCCGACAGTTGGACTTCCACCGGCACCTACCCGACTGTGCCTTACAGCTACAGCCCGGTTAGCGCGCAGTGCGTGAAGGACAAACTGGCTAACTACGCAGGTGTAGGCAAAAACCTGGCAACACTGACCAGTTCAGCCTGTAAGTAATGCCTTCCCGTCAGCCTGACTGACCTCTGGAACGTCCTGCGCCCGGTTTTGCCGGGCGCAGGACGCATGATTGATTCAGGGCGGGAGAGCCATCATTACTCACCCGCCTTTTGTTTGACAACGCCTCGCTATCAGGCAGAACACGCCCCGGCATAGGGATCAAGTCATCATGAAACACACCCTTTTATTTACGTTGTTATTCAGTACCTGCGTACTGACTGCTCAGGCCGCCAGCACCGCCGCCCCTGACCTGAAAGGATTCGGTACCGAGACGGTAGCCGGCAGCGGCGGCAAAGTTATCCGTGTCACCACGCTAGCCTCCAGCGGTGCAGGCTCGCTGCGCGAAGCATTGGCCACCAAAGGCCCGCGTATTATCGTGTTCGAAGTGGGCGGCGTGATCGACATATCAGATAGAGACATCCGTCTTGCCGAGCCTTACGTCACCATTGCCGGTCAGACAGCACCGTCACCGGGTATTACGTTGGTCAAGGGCGGCATGATGATCACCACCCATGATGTCCTGATGCAGCATATCCGTTTCCGCATTGGTGATAACGGTCACGCCAAGAAGAGCGGCTTTGAGAAAGACGTGTCACTCTACGGGCCGGACGCCTACAACGTGGTGGTGGACCACTGTAGCTTTGCCTGGGGCACCGACGAAAACCTGTCGGTTTCAGGCCCGCGTTACGACGGCCAGTCCGGTACAGCCCATAACGTTACCTTCTCAAATAACATTATTGCGGAAGGGCTGTACGACTCCAGCCACTCCAAAGGCATCCACTCGATGGGAACGCTGGTGCACGATAACGTGACCAACGCTGCGATCATCGGCAACCTGTACGCCCACAACAATGAACGCAACCCATGGTTTAAAGGCGCAACCACCGGCGTTGTGGTCAACAACCTGATCTACAACCCGGGGATTTGGGGTATCCGCATCGGGGCGATACAAAGCGAATGGGAAGGCCGTTCTTTGCCGGTTAACGCCAAAGTCGCGATCGCCGGTAACGTGATGTATTACGGCGCCAACACCAAATCCGATCTCTCACTGGTCGGCAGCAACACCACTGGTGGTGATGTCTGGATGAGCGACAATCTGGCCTTCGATAAAGCAGGCAAAGCCGTCGCGCAGACCTCCGGTACGGGCATTAACCTGCTGAAATCCGCCCCCGTCTGGCCCACCGGGTTGACGGCGCTCAGTTCATCGTCGGTAGCCAACCAGGTGACGCAGCACGCCGGTGCGCGTCCGAAAGACCGCGACGCGGTAGACAAACGCATCGTTAACGACTTCCAGAAACGCAGCGGCACCTTCGTCAACAGCCAGAGCGAAGTCGGTGGTTATCCCACCGCTACTACGACTACGCGTACGTTGACGGTACCATCCAGCGGTGTGGACAGTTGGCTGCAACAGATGGCGAAAGACCTGGAATAATCCCCCACCCGAATTCATTACCAACGCGTTAAAAAATAAAAGGGAACCCATTGCAGGTTCCCTTTTTTCTGTTGGCATAACGCGCTTATACCCTAAATAATTCGAGTTGCAGGAAGGCGGTAAGCGAGTGAATCCCGATGAGCTTACTCAAGTAAGTGATTCGGGTGAACGAGCGCAACCCACACACCTGCAACTTGAAGTATGACGGGTATATTGACAACAACCATCGCTAAACCGTATATCAATACTATCAAACACAGCGAAACAGACCGACATCGCGAAAACAGACACACAGCAAAACAGGCCGGACAGGTCATCATCAGGATGACGATGCCATCGCGTTGCCGAGCGACATCCTATTCGGCTCTCCTGATTCTCACCCTGGTCAGGCATTATGCCGCCACGCTACGCGGTATCCTGCCATCGGACGGCATAAACAAGCCTGCGACGAGTACAGACTTTCAGACACGCTTTTTATATCGTGTGCCTGCCTTGTCATGCTCTTGTACTGCAAATTCAATATATTTGTATTGGCTACTGTGTCAGCATCAATAAAATCGATGGCAGTGACGCAAAGGAAAGAGAATAAAAACCAACTGCTATTCCGCTGAGCACGCACGAATAACAACGAATGCCAGTGACAGTCACACTTTTTGCTTTTTTTTATTTTGAGGTGATACATGCGAGTCGATGTCCCCACAATGTTTATGATGATCATCGTCTCAAGTTTTGCCCTGGCCATGTGTGTGCGCTGGGCGGCGCACAACCATCGGGATCGGGAATTGATGATTTGCACCTGGGCATTAGTTTTTCACGGAACGGCCTACACATTGTATGCGTTACGCGGCCAAATTCCTGACACGCTATCCATCATCCCCTCGAACATCCTGATTGCGCAAGCCTACTCATTACTGCTTCTGTCTGTCGCTACGTTCCAGCAACGGCGTGTCCCGCACTGGTTGTTGTGGATGCCAGCGGTATTTGCCGCCGTGTTCTTTAGCATCATGCTGGATAACCAGAAAGCCCGCACGCTGGTCAGTAGTATTCTGTGCATGCTACAAGCCTTTGTGGTGATTGGTTATTTGTTGACGCAGGCAACCGATCAACCGGTTCGGGGGCGCAACCTGATGGTGTTGGGGCTGACGGTGAATATCCTCAGCCTTATCCATCGACTCTTCTTGTTACTATCCAGCGGCAATTATCCTACTTCATTACTCGCCAGTTCCCCGGCACTGACGATTATCAATGTGGCGAGTCTCGCCACGCTGCTCTTCATTGCCAACGGGCTGATCATGATGACGAAGGATCGTTCCGACCATCTCAACAGCCTGATGCTGCGCCAGGACAACCTGACAGGTTGCTGGAACCGCATCCGGGTACAAGAGATAGCCCGTCAGGAAATGGACCGTCTGGAGCGATATGGCTATCCCGTGTCGTTGCTGATGTTCGACCTGGATCATTTTAAGAAAGTAAACGACGATTACGGCCATGCAACGGGAGATGAAGTGCTCAAAGCATTCGCCTACATTGCCCGCACCACGTTGCGCACTACCGATGTACTCGGGCGATGGGGAGGCGAAGAGTTCGTCGCAATTCTGCCGTCTACCGGTATCGGCGGTGCGATACTGACCGCCGAACGCATCAGGCAGGCGCTCGAGTCACAACGTTTTTCCCACGGCCTGCAGGTGACAACCAGTATTGGTATCGCTGTTTGTCAGTCTACCGACCATTGGGAAAGCTGGCTAAGCCGGGCCGACTCCGCGCTCTACCGCGCTAAAGCGGCTGGCCGTAACCGTGTCGAAACGGAAGCACTGATTGTCGATAATTCGTTGATGGTGCTGCCGGATACCAATCTGGTTCATCTGACCTGGCACTACAGTTACGCTACCGGTCATCCAGATGTCGACAGGGAACACCAGAACCTGTTTCGTCAGGCTAATGCGCTATTGCAGATAATACTGCGTAGCGGAACACGGGAAGAATTCTCACAGCAGGTCAGCCAGCTTATCGATTTACTGCACGAGCACATGCAGCATGAAGAGCAAATGCTGCGCGAAAAGCAGCATCCAGACGCCGGTTATCACGCCCGCTTACACAGCCACCTGCTCTATCGGGCAAGCGAGCTACTACAACGGTTTGAGCAGCAGCAGATAGGTATGACGGAGCTATTTCACTACGTGGTGTACGAAGTGATCACTCAGCACATGCTAATTGATGACAAAAAGCTGTCGCTGTCTAAAAAATAAATGGGCAGTTTCCCCACGCCGCGGCATCCTGCTGCGGGAATGGGGAAATGATGCGAAAGACATGTCAAACCAACAGGCGATTACTTCTTAATCACTTTTGCTGACTGAATGACGATAGGTTTCGTCGGTACATTCTGGTACGGCCCGACATTGTCGGTCTGGACTTGAGAAATCTTGTCTGCGACCTCCATGCCTTTGACGACTTTACCGAATACCGCGTAGCCAAAATCACGCTGGCCGTGATCCAGAAAAGCGTTGTCCGCTACATTGATAAAGAACTGACTGGTGGCGCTATCTTTTTCACTGGTACGCGCCATGGCGATGGTGCCGCGCAGGTTACGCAGACCATTATCCGCTTCATTCTTGATAGGCGGATTGGTGGCTTTCTGTTTCATATCACTGCTAAAACCGCCAGCCTGAACCATGAACCCTGGGATGACCCGGTGAAAAATAGTGCCATTGTAAAAACCGCTGTTGACATAATCGACAAAGTTTTTCACGGAAATCGGCGCTTTTTGATCATCCAGCGCCAGTTCAATGTTACCTGCGGTGGTTGTCAGCAACACGTGAGTGGACGTGGTAGCGGCAAAAGCCGGTGAAAAAGCGGTCAGGGCAAATACAGTCACTACCGCTGCCAGTATACGTTTTGACATGAAGCATTCCTTTTGAGGATCAACGACAGAAAGCGTACCGATTTTAAATAGCCATACCTTTCTGCGCCACCCATTTACCTTTTTTTACGCGATCACGGCCACCCATTGGCGAAAAAAAGAGCATTATTTGCTCTCCCACCCGCCGACTCAACATCATGATAGCCGCCACACGCTCCCCCGGAGTCGAAACATCATAACCGGGGGAGAGAAAGGGTCAAAAGAATGATGCGCTGCCCGGCCTATTAATGCTGGCTCAGCGTGTGTGCTTCGATCCAGTCAAAGTTGATATCTTCACCCAGACCAGGGCGTTGCGGCAGGTGAACGAAACCGTCTTCGTCCATCGGGTCCACCAGCGAATTCAGATAAGCCGCAGGTTCGTCGTAGTTCATGAAGGGATGCAGCAGGCCACGTTCATACCAGCGACAGTTTTTAATCGCCCCCACTACCGCCAGATTGGGTGCCCCGTTGCCATGAATTTCGCAATCCATACCGAAGGCCTCCGCCAGATGTGCCACTTTGAGGCACGGTGAAATACCGCCCACGCCCTGCACCCCGGCGCGCAGGATGTCACAGGCGCCTTCCTTCACCCAGTCGGCACGACTGAAGTATTTCCCACCCAGACTTTCTGGCCCGATGACATCGATATCCAGATTTTTGTTGAGCCAACTGTAGGATGCCATGCTCTGCTCCTCCATCGGCTCTTCGAACCAGGTGAAGTTCAGTTTTTGCAGCTCACGACCGATATACAGTGCCTCACTACGGCTGTACCAATGGTAGCCATCCAGCATCAAGTTAATATCCGGCCCCACCGCTTCACGCACCGCCGCACAGGCTTTCACGTCCATTTGCGGGCTAGGTGCGAATGATACCGGCGGCATCCAGGTGTGCAGTTTAATGGCCTTGTAACCACGCGCGACCAGTTTTTCGGCGAACTGACCGTACTCGTCCGGCGTCGACAGACCGCCTTTCAGTTCGTCGCCACACATGGTGCTGCCGTATGCCAGTACTTTATCGCGGTAGCCGCCCAGCAGTTTATAGACCGGCATGTTCAGAACCCGCCCAGCCAGATCCCACAAGGCTTGCTCAACGATAGCCAGCGCCCGGTCAGTTAACTGGTTAGCGCTACCGCGCTGCCAGTGCACCAGATCCTGCCATAAACGCTCACGGTCAAACGGATCCTGCCCAATCAGTACCTTGCGGAAAAAACTGTTCACCACATAGGGCCGAATGATTTCCGGCGGCGCAAACGCATACCCTTTGTGCCCATCCTCGGTGCTGATGGTCAGCAACGCCATGCTAGCCTGATGCTCATCGCCTGGGTGGGAATGTCCTGCGCTGTCAGAAACGCGGCGAGTGGGATAAGTGAAGACGGTGACGTCAATAGATTCAATTTTCACGTTGATTACCTGCCTGAAGGTGAAGCGCCCGCCAGCATCGGTTTTTATGAATTGATAAAAATAAAAACACAGTGCTGATTTAATAAAATTGCGTTTTATTTATATCGATTATTGAGGAAGTCTGCCGCAAGGTCATTAGGCAATTTATAACATTTGTGAAAATTATCCGCCCGATGATTATGCAATTGCCCTATTTACAATCTCTATTTTTATACCCTAAATAATCCAAGTTGCAGGAAGGCGGCAACCGAATGAATCCCCAGGAGCTTACTCAAGTAAGTGACTGGGGTGAGCGAGGGCAGCCAACGCACCTGCAACTTGAAGTATGACGGGTATATCATCTTTATTTTCCTTATCCATCGCTCAGACTAACATTAATAAAAAAGCGCCGCTTCCGATAAGAAGCGGCGCTGTCTGAATAAAAATAACCACGACCAGATAACGAACGTTCAGATTACGGGCGAGCGACAAACCCCACCACGTCATAGGCTTTACGCAGCGTTTCCTGCGCACGGGCGCTGGCTTTTTGTGCCCCATCACGCATCACCTGCTGCAGGAAAGCTTCGTCATCACGGAAACGGTGATAACGCGCCTGCAGTTCGCTCAGCATGCCGGAAACGGCATCGGCTACCGCGCCTTTCAGATGACCATACATCTGCCCTTCAAACTCTTTCTCCAGATCAGGGATGGCTTTTCCCGTCACGCCAGAGAGGATATCCAGCAGGTTGGACACCCCGGCCTTGTTTTGCAGATCGTAACGCACCACCGGCGGCTCGTCGGAGTCAGTGACTGCACGTTTGATCTTCTTCACCACCGATTTCGGGTCTTCCAACAAGCCAATGACATTATTGCGGTTATCATCCGACTTCGACATCTTCTTGGTCGGCTCCAGCAAAGACATCACCCGCGCACCGGATTTAGGAATAAACGGTTCAGGAACACGGAACACCTCACCGTAAATCGCGTTAAAGCGCTGGGCGATATCCCGGCTCAGTTCCAGATGCTGTTTCTGATCTTCGCCCACCGGTACCTGATTGGTCTGGTAGAGCAGAATGTCAGCTGCCATTAACACCGGGTAGTCAAACAACCCGGCATTGATGTTTTCTTCATAGCGGGCGGATTTGTCTTTAAACTGGGTCATGCGGCTCAGCTCGCCGAAATAGGTATAGCAATTAAGCAGCCACCCCAGTTGTGCGTGTTCCGGCACATGCGACTGGACAAAAATCGTGCTCTTTTGCGGGTCGATACCGCAGGCCAGATAGAGCGCCAGCGTATCCAGCGTCGCCTTGCGCAGTTGCTGCGGATCCTGACGCACGGTGATCGCATGTTGATCCACGATGCAATAAATGCAGTCAAAATCATCCTGCATGTTGACCCACTGACGTAACGCACCCATGTAGTTACCAATGGTCAACTCGCCTGACGGCTGTGCGCCGCTAAATACAATGGGCTTACTCATGTCATGCTTCCTGATCGTGTAAAAGGGGTAACCCGGCAAGGGTCAATAAATCCGCAAAGCGATCCAGCACCACGTCAGGGTGACTTAACGCGATCGCCTCACCATAGTTATAACCATACGTCATGCCGACGCACGGGCATCCGGCGGCACGGGCGGCCTGAATATCATTACGAGAATCGCCGACAAACAGCAATTCGTTTACCCGCAACCCCAGTTTACCCAACACCATGTACAACGGTGCCGGATGTGGCTTTTTCTCGGTTACGTCATCGCCGCCTAAAATCAGCGAAAAATAGTGCCCTATCCCCAGCACATCCAGCAACGGCGCGACAAAGGGCGTCGGTTTATTGGTAACGACGGCCATACGAAAGCCACGTGCGGCCAGTTCGGCCAGTGTGTCCTTCACCTCTGGAAACAGCAGGCTGCCGCTATCTACCGTGCGGGCATAATACTTATCAAACAGCGAACGGGTGTCCTGAATTTGCCTGCTCGTTGGCTCTACCCCTGCCCAGCGTAACGCCCGTTCCATCAGTACATCAGCGCCGTTACCAATCCAGGTGGATACTCGCTCTTCACCCGCGCGCGGCAGCGACAATGCACCTAATGCCATATCCACCGCTTCGGCCAGCCCCGGCGCGCTGTTAACCAGCGTACCATCCAGATCAAACGCCAGCCCACGAATCGCCGCAAAATCAGCCATGACGTACTGTCTCCAACTCCTGACGCATCTTATCAACCACCGCACGGTAATCCGGCTGGCCGAAAATCGCCGAACCGGCGACGAACATATCCGCACCGGCTGCCGCAATCTGCGCGATATTATCGACTTTGACGCCACCATCGACCTCAAGACGAATATCGTAGCCGCTTTCATCAATCCGCTGACGCACCTGGCGTAATTTATCCAGCGTAGAAGGAATGAATGACTGGCCGCCGAAGCCCGGGTTCACGGACATCAGCAAAATGATATCCAGCTTATCCATCACATAATCAAGATAACTCAACGAGGTGGCCGGGTTAAACACCAGACCTGCCTTACAACCATGGCTCTTGATCAGTTGCAGCGTCCGGTCGACATGTTCAGATGCCTCGGGATGAAACGTAATGAAGCTGGCGCCCGCCTCGGCAAAATCAGGTATCAGTCTGTCCACCGGTTTTACCATCAGATGTACATCGACCGGGGCGGTAATGCCGTAGTTGCGCAAGGATTTCAACACCAACGGGCCAATCGTCAAATTGGGAACATAGTGATTATCCATCACATCAAAGTGGACGACATCTGCTCCGGCAGCCAGAGCGCGCGCGGTATCCTCGCCAAGACGGGCAAAATCAGCCGACAAAATAGACGGGGCGATTAAAAACGGTTTCATGCGTTTCTCCAAACCATCAAGTCTGCATTCCGCTGCCGGGTACACCCACTGATGACACACCTGCGCAGCCACTCTGTTAGGGGAACAAGGGTGAGGTTTTTCTCACCGTTATTCCCCCTGCCCGTCGCCTCTGGTGACACTCAAGACGCCCGGCAGTACAACGCCAGCAATTCATTGACTTTACTGCGGCCCGAAATATTGCGGCTGATGGTGCGACGCGCCTTGACCACATACAACGATGACGCATCACGATACCACTCGCGAGTCAGTACCGTATCATGGTTGGAAATCAGCACCGGGATCTGGTTTTGCGATGACAACTGTTGCGCCAACTGTGCCAGATTTTGCTGATCCTGATGGTTAAAGTTGTTGGTGTGATACGCCGTGAAATTGGCCGTGGCCGACAGCGGCGCATAAGGCGGATCGCAATACACCACCGAGCCGGAGGTCGCATTTGTCAACGTCTGCTGATAATGCTCGCAAACGAACGTGGCGTTTCGCGCCTTTTCCGCAAACCAGTAAAGTTCTTCTTCCGGAAAATAGGGCTTTTTATAACGCCCAAACGGCACATTGAATTCACCCCGCATGTTATAGCGGCACAAGCCGTTATAACAATGCCGGTTCAGATACAGAAACAGCAATGCGCGGCGATAGTCATCGGTGCAGAGGTTAAATTCCGTTCTCAACTGATAAAAAACATCCGAGGTATTCACCTCATCAATAAACAACTCGCGGGCATCGCTAATGAACGTATCGGTTTCAGTTTTGACAATTTTATAAAGATTAATGAGATCGCTGTTAATATCCGCCAGAATATAGCTGTCGTAATCGGTATTGAGAAACACGGAACCCGCGCCCACGAAAGGCTCGATTAATCGCTCTCCCGCTGGCAGATATCGGCGAATCTCCTCCACCAGCGGATATTTCCCACCGGCCCATTTTAAGAACGCGCGGTTTTTCTTCATGCCGTCGTTAGTTACTCACACAGTTCAGAGCCACGGATTGTACTCTGTTAAGACAGCACATCAGGGCCAATTTGGTCTTACTTGGTCAAGTCCTGCTTCACCTGACGGATCGGCCTGACCCATGGTTTTTTCGCCTGAACATCAGCAGGCAGGGACGCAATAGCACGCTTGGCATCTTCCGGTGTGGCGTAAACACCATTCACCAGGACATACCAGGGCCGCCCGTCACGTTTCGTTTCATACACCCAGTAATTCGCCAGTCGCTGTTCCCGTGCATAAGCCTTGAGGGAATCTTCACGAGACGCACTGCTGAGCTGCAAGGTAAAGTGGCTGGCAGGCGCACTCTGGATAGCCGTACTGCTCTGGCTTGCGGCTGATGCCGCAGGTTTAACCACCGCAACCGGTTTGCTCGAAGGTGCGGGCATTACAGCGGTCGTAGGGCCGCGATGCGTATTCGTAGCAGGCTTAGCTGCCTCTTTAGCTTCTGCGACCGTTTTATGGGATGGCGTAGTTTCATGGAATGGCACAGTAGAAGGCTGCTTTTCAGCCTGCACACGTGACGGTGCCTTCTCCACAGGCTGCGTGCGCCCGGATTTGGTGGTCGGCGACAATATGGTAGCCGGTTCGGTCGGCAATCCAGCAGACAAGGCGTTTACCCTATCTTGCTGCTGAGGCTGAGACAACGCCTCGGTGATATTACCCGGCAACTCGATACGCTGCTGGTTGTTATTCTGTACCGGCAATGGCGCCTGCGTAGGGGTGCCGGAAACCGGCTGGCCGCTTAACGCCTGCGGAGCGCTACTCCCCGTATTCGGGTTATTGCTTACCGGTACCGGGGAAGGAGGCTGAGGTGCCGTCGGCGATGCTCCCTGCGTCTGGCTGGAAGACATGGACGATGACAAATCGATATTCTTGCCAGAACCGGCGGTGGGTGACGACGCTGCAGGCGTATTCTGGCTGGGTGACTGCAAGGCAGAGCCGATGCCGATGATCAGCAGCACCAATACCACAATACCGATACCAATCATGGTGTGTTGTCTGGATAGCGAAACACTCGGGGCAGAGAAACTTTTGCTTCTTCTCTGCTGACGCACGGGGCGTCGATCACTGGTATCCGGTTTCAACTCTTCTTCCGGGTTGAACTCATCCATTTTACCCTCCCACTGAAAGGCTAGCTTTCGCACACATTCTGACGCTGCGAAAGTCTAAATCATAAGGCATTGTATTTTAAACGTAAACCACCGCGACTCCACCTGCTGGCTATTCAGCCAGCCCAGCGGAAGGTTTAGGGAAGGCAGTCGGCGATGGATGCCAGCACCAGCTCGTGCGATACGCCCGACCGGACCTCTGACTGACCAATTGCCGTAGGCAGAACCAGACGCAACTCTCCGGCCAGAACCTTCTTATCCCTCATCATGTGCGGTAAATACGCTTGAGGAACCATTTCGCTCGGTCCGGTGACAGGCAAACCAGCCCGCAGCAACAGCGCCTTGATACGCTCAACGTCATCTGCGCTCAACTGCCCGAGGCGACGCGCCGCATGAGCGGCCATCATCATTCCGGCCGCTACGGCTTCGCCATGCAACCAGTTGCCGTACCCCATTTCCGCTTCAATGGCATGTCCATAAGTGTGGCCTAAATTCAGCAAGGCACGCAGCCCGGATTCACGTTCATCCGCTGCCACCACCTCTGCTTTTAGTTCACAACAACGACGGATACAGTAGGCCAGCGGCGCGCCTTCCAGCCGACGAATCTCATCGATATGCGCCTCCAGCCATTCAAAAAAGACGCGATCGAGGATAACGCCATACTTGATCACTTCGGCAAGCCCGGAGGAGAGCTCGCGTGCAGGCAATGTTTGTAGGCAATCCAAGTCAACAACCACCGAGGCGGGCTGATAAAACGCGCCAATCATGTTTTTGCCAAGCGGATGATTGACTGCCGTTTTACCACCGACAGAGGAGTCAACCTGTGACAACAATGTGGTGGGAACCTGAATGAAGCGAACGCCACGTTGATAACAGGCAGCGGCAAAACCGGTCAAATCACCGATGACACCGCCGCCCAATGCTACCAGCGTGGTGTCACGACCATGCGGTTTGGCCAGTAATGCGGAAAACACCTGCTCTAGCACCGCCAGCGACTTGAATTGCTCACCATCGGGCAGAATAACCTGATCCACCCGTACGCCGCTGCTCTCCAGCAGACTACGCACCTTGTCCAGATACAACGGAGCCAAGGTTTCATTGGTCACCAGCATGACCTGGTCGCCAGCCCTCAGCGGCATAAAAGAAGCCGCATCGTTGAAAAGACCGGCGGCGATCGTAATGGGGTAACTACGTTCCCCGAGGGTTACGGTGACTCTTTCCATGCACGTTCCATTGATCTGTCAGAGACCTGCGGTATACAGGAGATTGCACAAAATCAGTTGTTTTCCAGCATGCTGATAATCTGGTTGGCAACGACTTTGGCGCTTTGTTCATCGGTGCGAATCGTAACATCGGCGATTTCTTCATACAGCGGATTACGCTCTTTCGCCAACGCCTCCAATACTTCGCGTGGTGGGCTTTCAACCTGAAGCAACGGACGTTTTTTATCTCGTTGAGTACGGGCCAACTGTTTTTCAATCGTGGTTTCCAGATACACCACCACGCCACGTGCTGACAGGCGATTGCGGGTTTCGCGTGATTTCACCGAACCGCCGCCGGTTGCCAGTACAATGCCTTGCTTTTCCGTCAATTCATTAATGACTTTCTCTTCGCGCTCGCGGAAGCCTTCCTCGCCTTCCACATCAAATACCCAGCCCACATCAGCCCCGGTACGACGCTCAATTTCTTGATCGGAGTCGAAGAATTCCATATTGAGCTGCTGAGCTAACTGACGGCCAATGGTGCTTTTGCCGGCACCCATAGGCCCAACCAGAAAGATATTGCGTTTCTCTGCCATTTTTTTGGTATTACTAAGAAATTCGTTAATGATAACCCGCCCCGCCATGTAACCTGCGGCGGAACCTAAACTGAAACCTCATGAGCGATAGTGCGAGAATCAGACAAAAAATTATCTCAATACTCAGGGTGGTTTGGCAACCGAATAAAACGCCACACAAACCAGGTCATCATAAACCGTGCGTTTTATCTACACTGCTGATGTAACACCACTTCCGTGCTCAAGCCGCTATCCTTGTATGCTAAAACGACGGGATCGTCAAACGATGAAGGGCACTATTTCACAAAGCGAGTGCATAAAGCGGGCAGACACATCCTTACTGCCCGCTGTTTTAAGATAATCAGGCCGCTGGTGCTCGTTTGGCCGCCTGAATCAGCGTAGGCGTGATAAAGATGACCAGTTCGCGGCGCGTATGCTGCTGGCTTGTGGCGCGAAACAACCGACCAATGCCCGGTAACGCGCCTAAACCGGGTACCTGACGCTCCCCTTGATTTTTCTGCTGTTGGAAAATCCCACCCAGAACAATGGTTTCGCCATCCTGCACGGTGACCTGAGTCTGGATCTCCTGTTTATCGATCGCCAGGATTTCTCCGCCCTCCCCCTGCTTGATAGCCCGCCCCGGCATATTCTGGCTAATCAACAGGTTGAGCGTAATCTGCCCGCCATGCAGAATTCTGGGGGTGACTTCCATGCCCAACACCGCTTCCTTGAACTCGATCGATGTCGAACCGCTGGCACCGCTGGATACCTGATACGGGATTTCTGTGCCTTGCTTGATGCTGGCCGTTTGTTGATGCGCAGTAAACAGGCGCGGACTGGCGATAATCTCCACCTCGTTTTCCTGTTCTAGCGCCATCAGCTCCAGGTCAAGTAATCGTCCATTGAGCTTTGCCAGGTGGAACCCGGCGTTAATGGCGGGCGATTCAACCGGAAGGTTGACCGTGAAGTTATTCATTTGCATTGCCTGCCCTGCTATAGAGGCCTCCCCCAGCCCCCAGTTCACCCCCAAGGCTTTAAGATGTTCGCTGCTGATGGTGACGATATGCGCCGCCAGTTGCACCTGCGACAATGGCTTATCCAACGCGTCAATCCAGGGACGAATTTGTTCCAGCGCAGAGGCAACATCCCGAATCAGTAGCGTGTTGGTGCGTTTATCGACGGTGACGTTACCGCGTTCCGTCAGCAACGTACCGCGCTGGCTTTGTAGATTCGCCACCACCTCAGTCGCTTCCGCGTACTGCAAGGTGACGGACAAGTTTTGCAACGGTAGCTGCAAACGCTGCTTAGCCGCCAGCTCTTCCTGTTTCTGCTGGCGGTCTTTCACATAGGTATCGGGGTAAACCATCATGACGCTATTTTGCTGCTCAACCGTCAATTGCCCCATGCGCAGAATGATATCCAGCGCCTGCTGCCAGGGAACCTGCTGTAAATTCAGGCTAATATTACCCGCCACCCCCGGTGCCACGACCAGATTAAGTTGCTGGTGGTCTGCCAGCGCCTGCAAAACTCGCTGAACCGGAACGTCGTCAAAGACCAGTGAAACCGGTTCGCCGCTACCGGCTTTGGCCAGCATGCTGCCGCATAACATCATCAACCAGCCGTAGCGGTAAAACCGTCTGCCGGGAAAACATCCTGTCTTCATCCTTCATTCCTTGTTGTGATGAAAAGGTGGCCCAAGGCGTATCTCCGCCACCCCACAGCTCACGTTCTCATCCGTTTTGCGCAACGTTGCGCCGCCATGGTCGAGCTGGGTAATCTGCCAGTCACCGGGTGGAATAACGTCGCCATCACGAACGCGTAACCAGCCAATTTGCGGTTGTACCAGCCAGGCAATCCACCGCGACGATGACCCAACCATTCCCTTTAGTTGCCATTTCTGCTGATCCTGCCCGCTATTACACGCCATCTCCGACAAGGGCTGGAATGGATCGCGCATAACGGACTCGCGTACTATGGGGTCGTGTATTACTGAGTCGCGTGTTACTGAGTCGCATAGCGCCGCTGTACTCACCACGCCAAGAAGCCCCCCGACACACAGTGCACAGCCTTGCCAACGACTCATTGCCCCACCTTCGCTGATGGCGCTTGCGGCAATGAGAGCCGCAGTTCGGTACGCAGCCCAACAGGCGCTTTGCGGATAGTAATGTGGTCGATGCGCAGCACCACTGGCAGCGCTTGAAAACGCGACAGGAAATTCAGGGTTGCACCGTACTGCGCATTAAAAACCAGTAACCAGGCAGGTGACCCGCCATTAGCGCCCTCCGACAGCAATGGATGCCAGCTTTCAAGCTGAACACCACTGTCTCGTAATGGCGCATCCAGTAACGACGCAATGCGATTTACCGACCTGTCCTCGGCCAGGGAAGGGTGTTCAGCAAGCCAACGTTGTAATACGTATAGCGCCGGTAACGCGGTAATTTTCTCTCGCCACTGTCTGATGACCTGTTCACTATCACGGACTTGCTGTTCGAGTTGCAGTAATTGTCGCTGCTCCGCCTGCATCCACACGCCACCGATGACAAACGCCCCTAACATGACCACCATTGGAGGGACCAGCAACCACAACCATAGCGGTGCTGCCAGCCAATGCGCGACCCGGGGATAAAGCCAGCTCATCATCCTTTCACTCCCACTTCGCCTATAACCTGCCAGTGCAGACGTAACGAAAAACTCAGCCGGGCGCTATTCTTAGGATCGCGATCGGCCTGTTGCACACTGGCATGGGCTATTTGCGGCAATGCCGACATTGCCTTCGCCAGCGTGACAATAGCCGAATAGTGATTACTCACTCCTGACAACGATAAACGCACGCCGTTATCGCCAATTTCTGTCAGCCAAAGTGCATCAGGCATCAGCGTCGGTAGTTGTGCAAGCAGGGTTTGATAACGCTGGTTCTGACGTTGGCTCTGCTCTTGTGCTGCCAGTTGCGCCAACTGGGTTTCACGTCGCTGCCAGGCAGCAAACGTATGGTGGTGGAGCTGTTCATAGCGCACCTGTTGCGACTGTGTCAGCCCGACCTGCTGTTGCCGCCATGCCAGTTGTTGGCGGTAGTTCACGCAGGCGATGACTGCCGCATAACCAACAATCACCACCACGATACCGGTCAGCAACAGGCTTAAGCGTATACGCCGGTAAAACAGGCGAGGTCGCCACGCCAGAAGATTCACAGTCAGCATGGTGAATCCTCCGGGCGGATCGCCAGCCCCCCTGCAATGGCAAAAGCGGCAGGAAACGCGGGTAATGGGGGTTGTTGTTGCGCAAATGCCGTCAGAGGCGACCAGGAAATCAGCCCGGCAGACGCTTGCTGCAACGTCATAGGAACAGAGGCACTGAGATAGGCTGCAGGCGAAATCTCTTTTTGATAGCAAGTGCTCACGTACTTTAATAGTTCGTGCTCAGCCCACGTACCCGACGGGTCGCCCGCTATCTCATCTGGATGAAACGTGCCGAATGCCAAAGGCGTGTCCAGCGGTGACACCCACAGCCAGTGATCATCAAACCGATGCAACAGCACACGATCGCCAGCCAGCCCGGCCCGTGCCGCCATACACCGCAATGCGCAAGGTGTGATATCTACCGCATCGGGCTGCAGACCGGCATCACGCAGGCAATGCAGCCAGACATCCAGTTCCGTCTGACGTGCCGCGGTGACCAGCAGCTTATTGGGGGCCTGCGGATCAGGACGATAATCCAGCGCCAGATCGTCGCCGCTCACTGGCAGCACTTTGGCCGCCATTTTACGAATATATTCGCCACGTTGCGGTTCACGCAGACGATGGTCAGGCATCGCCAGCCGTTGTTGCAGTACGCGCGGGGCGGGAAACCCCAACCGTAGTGAAACAAATCGTGGCAATTCATGCCGCCATTGACGAAGAACCGTACAAAGTGCAGCGGGATGATGTAGACTACCGCCGCGTAATGTGCCGTCTGGTAACGGCAATTGCCACCAATGGCGTAATTGCCAGCTATGTCGGCGACGTTGTACGGCCAGGGCGCGCATTACGCCGTTCTGAATGTCCAACCCAACCTGCCAGATGGGATAAGCCATGAATGTTCGATCTCCTTATCGTTTCATACAGAACAGATACCCGATGGACGTCGCGGTGCAGGTAAGGCGGTCATAGAGTCATACCCGGTTTACGGCGCCCCGCAAGGGAAGAGGACCATAAAAAGCCGGGTACAGCGGGCCACCATGCGCCTGTAATCTGAAAGACGACGGGTATATCCACCTTGCTGGCTTCCCTTTATACTAGCGCCCGTCTGTTTATAAACTATTCAATTGCTACTGAATGGAAAATCTCCGGTGAAGTTCGTAAAGTATCTATTCATCCTTGCAGTGAGTTGCATTCTGCTGGGAGTCGCTTCGCTCTATGGCCTTTATCGCTATATCGAGCCACAGTTACCCGATGTCGCTACGTTGAAAGATGTCCGCCTGCAAACTCCGATGCAGGTTTACAGTGCTGACGGCGAGCTGATCGCCCAGTTTGGTGAGAAGCGTCGTATCCCGCTGAAGCTGGACCAGATCCCGCCGATGATGGTTAACGCGTTTATCGCCACGGAAGACAGCCGTTTCTTTGAACATCACGGTGTTGACCCGCAGGGGATTATTCGTGCGGCGGTGATTGCCCTGACCTCTGGCCATGCATCGCAAGGGGCAAGTACCATCACCCAGCAGCTGGCACGTAATTTCTTCCTGAGTCCTGAGCGCACGCTGTTGCGTAAGATTAAGGAAGTGTTTCTGGCTATCCGCATCGAACAAACGCTGACCAAAGACGAAATCCTGGAACTGTATCTGAACAAGATCTATCTGGGATACCGCGCTTACGGCGTTGGTGCCGCCGCACAGGTCTATTTCGGACAACCCGTCGACCAGTTGACGCTGGCGCAAATGGCAATGATTGCCGGTTTGCCGAAAGCGCCGTCCACCTTTAACCCGCTTTACTCTTACGATCGAGCAGTGGCGCGTCGTAACGTGGTGCTGTCGCGTATGCTGGACGAGAACTACATTACGCAGGCGCAGTACGATCAGGCCCGTAACGAAAAGCTGGTGGCGGACTATCACGCACCAGAAATCGCCTTCTCCGCGCCCTATATGGCCGAAATGGTTCGCCAGGAAATGGTGAAGCGCTACGGCGAAGATGCGTATAGCGATGGTTATCAGGTCTACACCACTATCACCCGCAAACTGCAATTGGCAGCGGAAGACGCGGTACACAACAACGTTATCGCCTACGATATGCGTCACGGCTATCGCGGCCCGGACCAGGTGCTGTGGAAAGTCGGTACCCCTGCATTGACGCAGGATAAGATTGTCGAGGCACTGAAAAAATTACCGGTTTACGGGCCGTTGTTCCCGGCAGTCGTCACCGATACCAGTGCCGACAAAGCCCATGCCGTGATGGCTAACGGCGATAAGATCGAACTGCCAATGTTGGGTGTACGCTGGGCACGCGCCTATCGTTCAGATGACCAGCAAGGCCCCACGCCAAAACGCGTCACCGATGTACTGGCTGCAGGTCAGCAAATCTGGGTACGCAAAGTCGACAACGACTGGTGGTTGGCGCAGGTGCCTGACGTCAACTCGGCGCTGGTCTCCCTCAATCCGACAGACGGCGCGATACTGGCGCTGGTCGGCGGATTTGATTTCAATCAGAGTAAGTTCAACCGTGCCACGCAGGCGCTGCGTCAGGTGGGGTCGAATATCAAGCCATTCCTGTACACCGCCGCGATGGATAAAGGCCTGACGCTGGCGACTATCCTCAACGACGCCCCGATTACACGCTGGGATCCCGGTGCCGGTTCCGACTGGAGCCCGAAAAACTCACCGCCGGTCTACGACGGCCCAATCCGTTTGCGCCAGGGCCTGGGACAGTCGAAAAACGTGGTGATGGTGCGTGCAATGCGTGCGATGGGCGTGGATTACGCCGCTAATTATCTGGAACGCTTCGGCTTCCCGGAACAGAACATCGTACATACCGAATCACTGGCGCTAGGTGCCGCGTCGTTTACGCCGTTGCAGGTAGTGCGTGGTTACTCGGTAATGGCTAACGGCGGCTATCTGGTCGACCCTTACTTCATCACCAAAATCGACAACGCTGCCGGTAATACCGTTTTCAGCGCCACACCGAAAATCGTGTGTGATACCTGCAATCTGCCGGTCATTTACGGCGATACCCAACGTTCCGCCGTCCTGTCGGATGACAGCATGGAGAACGTGGCGACATCGCAGGAAAATCCGGTGCAGGCTGCCCCGCAGGTTGACCCGATTACACCGTCAGAAGTCGCCAGACAGGCCGCCGCCCAACCGTACGCCCCGCATGTGATCAGTACGCCTTTGGCCTTCCTGATCAAAGACGCGCTCAACAGTAACGTGTTTGGCGAACCGGGCTGGATGGGTACCGGCTGGCGTGCGGGTAAAGTACTGCAACGCCATGATATTGGTGGCAAAACTGGTACTACCAACAACTCGAAAGACGCCTGGTTCTCCGGTTATGGCGCGAATATTGTTGCTTCGGTGTGGATTGGTTTTGACGATCACCGCCGTGATCTTGGCCGCACATCGGCATCTGGTGTCATTCGCGACCAGATTTCCGGTTATGAAGGCGGAGCAAAAAGTGCTGAACCTGCCTGGGATGACTATATGAAGGTGGCGCTGGCTGGCGTACCAGAACAGCCGAAGACGCCGCCGCAGGGCGTCGTGACGGTCACTATCGATCGCAGCACCGGCAAACTGTCGGATGGCGGCGGGAATAGCCGTCAGGAGTATTTCATCGACGGTACGCAACCCACCGAGCGGGCAGCGCATGACGCGGGTACCACGCTGTACAACACCAGCAGCGGTCAGGCAGAAGAGCTATTCTGATGCGAACACGCGGTGCAGCGCTGATGGGGCTGCGCCACGACTGCGATAACCACACAGCAAAAAGGCGCGATATTCGCGCCTTTTTCTTTATCTGGATCGACTGCTTTATCTGGGCTGTGATAAAGCGATTGTTTTGACAAGTCGTGTTTTGATAATTAGCCCTGCTGCGCTAAAAACTGTTGCGCTAAAAATAACGCACTCACGTTACGCGCCTCGCGAAAATCCGGCTCTTTCAGCAGCGACATCATGTTTGCCAGCGGCCAGCGAACTAACTGCAACGGTTCTGGCTCGTCACCTTGTAAGCGTTTCGGATAAAGACCGCTCGCCACCACGATATTCATGCTGCTGGAAAAATACGACGGCGCCATCGTCAGGGTGGATAACAATTCAAACCGTTCGGCGCCAAAACCGACCTCTTCCATCAGTTCACGGTTAGCCGCTTCAAACACGGTCTCACCTGGGTCAATCAGCCCTTTGGGGAACCCCAATTCATACTGCTCAATCCCTACCGCATATTCACGAATCAACAACAGTTCATCGCCGATGACCGGTACTATCATCACCGCTTCACGGCCTGACGGACGCATACGTTCATAGATGCGGCGCTCACCGTTGCTAAACTCCAGATCAACAGCCTCCACATTGAACAGATGTGAACGGGCTACGGTCTCAACCTTGAGGATTTTAGGTTTTTGCAGGTTATTATCCATCGTGGCCTCGATGAGGAAACCGCAACAGGCTTTCCCCGTTCAGGCCTGTGTCGGCACGGAACACAAACTGGTAGAGCCGCGATTTCCTGCAAAATATTCAGTAAGTCATATTGTGCGTTAACATTAACAGTCGCTGCAACTCTATCATGGTGAATTTACATATTCGCAACAACGCTCACACATTAGTTTTTTTTATACAAAAAACGACGGTATGACGATGCGCCTCCACCATAAACCCATCAGAAAAAATTCAGATTTTCCTCATTTTCGCGTTCGAGCTAGCTTGCTAATATGCGCTGTTAAATAAGTAATAGTCGGTTAATTCAGTTATTAACTGTACGACGTGGGTTAACATTGTTCGTGTAGTTTTGTTACTATCCGGGAATAACAGGGGGAACCTTACGCTGTTGGCTGGAGATAATATGCGCACAATACTCATCATATTGGCTGTATTGTTTGCCTGTCTAATTGTCGTGGGGGGGATCATTGGCTATCTCATGTATCGTCGTCTTCTATTCGCCAAACGTTTGCCGGTTACACCATCGGGACATCGTCAGCTGACAGCGTCGGAACGTATTGCCGTCGAACGCTATCTGGCCATGGCCCACATAGACAGTCCAGTTTCTGTGTCTGTTCCGGCCACCTTGCCCCGTCTGCTACCGGGCAATCGGGTGTATCCCATAACCCATAGCATCACCCGCTATGGGCTGAGTACCGACGCGCCCAACAAATGGCGCTATTATATCGATACTCAGGAAATCCACCTGCCTGCACGTTGGGAGCAATACATCACTCAGAACAATGAAATCGAACTGATCAAAACCCGTTCGATCCCACTGGTGATTTCGTTGAACGGCCACTCATTGACGGAAGTAGTGACCGAGATGGATTCGTTCGCCGGTTCAGACATCCCTGGCGAACAGGCATACATTCGCCCGGAAAGCTACGAACACACCGAGCTGGTCGCTATCCGCAAGGAAACGCCGGAAGAGCATGCCGTGCACCGTTCACGCGGCCTGCGTGAAACCGGAGTACTGAGTCTGGCGTTTCTGCTGCTGGTGTTTAGCCTGACCAGTCCGCTGACGATGTTGCCCTGGCTGGCCGGTGCCGCTTGCCTGATGGCCGCCTGGGGATGCTGGCAGTTGTTTCGACCTCCGTCGCAAAAAGAACTGCGCGAAGTGCATTGCCTGCATGGCACACCACAATGCATGGGATTATTCAGCGACACCACACAAAGCCAGATCAGCAATGTCTCGCTCGGCAATATCGACCTTATTTATCCCCCCCACTGGCAGCCTTACATTGGCTACGACCTCGGCAAAAAAACCGATGTGGATATTTATCTGACCCGCCAGGTCGTGCGTCAGGGCAACTATCTGTCCTTACATAACGAAGTCAAATTCTTCCCGCTACAGCAATGGGGCAAAAACGCCGTACTGGCTGTCGGTGCTCTGCTCAGCCTGATCCTACTGTTGACGTCAGTGCCGCTTGATCTTCCCTTAAAGCTCAGTCTGGCCTGGGTTCAGGGTGCCAGCAGCATCAAGGTGACCCAGGTCGAAGATCTGGAGCGCATGCCGCTGCACATTGGCGATAAATTACAAGTACGCGGCAGCGGGATGTGCTATGTGCCGCCGATTAGCCTCAACCCAACGGCGTCCAGGGTCTCGCCTTTCGCCCCGTTTGACTGCGCCGCCATTTACTGGAATAAAGCGGCACCGCTGCCATTACCCGAATCGGACACTATCGAGAAAACCGCAGCCTTGCAAAAGACGGTGAACGAGCAGTTACACCCCGCCGCCAGCGATAATCAGGTCAGTTCCCAGTTGGCAGATGCTATTCAGAAATCCGGTATGATTCTGCTCAATAACTTCTCCGATATCGTGCTGAAAACCGATGCCTTATGTGAGAAAGAAGAAGATTGTATCCGGCTCAAAAATGCGCTGATCAATTTAGGCAATGCCAAAAACTGGGACCTGTTGGTTAAACGGGCGCGCTCCGGGGCGCTAAAAGGCATGAGCGTGGTGTTACGCCCGGTCAGTGCTGAATCACTGGATGGATTGGTGAAAAACGCCACCGACGAGTTCTACAGCCGCGAAATCATTACCGCCTCCAATTCACTGAACAGCCCGCCGCCGGGCGGTTTTCTGATTCGCAGTGACGAAGGTCGGCAATTCGTCAATCATCAGGCTCCGGTCGCACCGCTGCGCGATCTCCCGCCGCAGGAGCAATGGCAGGAACTTCAACGCCTGTCCTCGCTGTTGCTGCATACGCCGTTTGAAGCCAGCGGCGTGATAACCCAGATCAGTATCGACGCCAATGGTACCCGCCATATTTCGCTGCATAGCGAGCCTGATGCCGTTACCATGTGGCGCTCACTGGGTGCCTGCCTGCTGTTGCTGACCTTTAGCGTCATTCTGGTGCTGAATCTGCTGCTGCTGCTGGTCAAACGCCGCCGCAGCCAACAGCGTATTGCCAATATTCAGCAATACTATGCGCGCCATCTGGTGCCGGAAGCCCCGACCGCCAATCCCCTGTACGGCAATGCGGTTCACCCCTAGCTCACCTCAATCGATACGTGCTATCAGCCGCGTTTAGCGGTTATGCTACGCAAATCATATCGACTACCCCGCTTCCGGTTACACCGGAAACGGGGCATTGTCCTGGAGTATGTATGAATCCCGAACTGAACTGGAATGAGATCGATACCGTTTTGCTGGATATGGACGGTACGCTGCTCGACCTTGCGTTCGACAGCTATTTCTGGCTGCAATTGGTACCGGAATCCCTGAGTCGTCAGCGTGAGATCAGCCTGGATCAGGCACAGCAGTTGATCGCGGTGGAATACCAGGCGGTGCGTCATACCCTGAACTGGTACTGCTTCGATTACTGGAGTGAACGACTGGGGCTGGATATTTACCAGATGACCAGTGACATCGGCCACCGCGCCCGCTTGCGGGATGACACCACGCCATTTCTGCACGCACTGCGTAAAAGCGGTCGTCGGTCGGTTTTGCTGACCAACGCCCACCCGCATAGCCTGTCAGTCAAGGTGGCCCATACCGGGCTGGATAGGCACCTTGATTTATTGCTTTCCACCCATACTTATGGGTATCCCAAGGAAGATCAGCGATTATGGCGGGCGGTGCAGGAAGACATCGGGTTTAACCCGGAACGAACCCTGTTTGTGGATGACAGCGAGCCAATACTGGATGCCGCCAGAACCTTCGGTATCCGCTATTGTCTGGGTGTCCGCAATCCTGACTCAACCAGCCAGCAGGAAAATCGCTTCCGGCAACACCCATCGATGAACAACTATCTGGCCTTTCTGCCGGACATTCATCAGTCGATTCGCGTCGGCAATCAGGAGTGTTCATGAGTAAAGACCGTCAGCACGATGACGACAACGCCGTCCGGTTAGATAAGTGGCTATGGGCTGCGCGTTTTTACAAAACCCGTGCCCTGGCGCGTGAGATGATCGACGGCGGCAAAGTGCACTATAACGGCCAGCGCAGCAAACCGGGCAAACTGGTGGAATTAGATGCCGAAATTACGCTGCGTCAGGGTAACGATACGCGCACGGTAATGGTTCGCGCCATCAGCGATCAGCGCCGCACGGCGGCACAAGCGCAGGCGTTATATGAAGAAACGCCGCAGAGTATTGAAAAGCGTGAAAAGCTGGCGCAAGCCAGAAAGCTGAATGCCCTGTCGATGCCACACCCGGACCGGCGGCCGGATAAAAAAGAGCGTCGGGATTTAATCAAATTCAAATACAGTGATACGGAATAAGCCGTCGTCACCACGAGAGAACATTATGGCCAATCATGACCAATTGCATCGTTACCTGTTCGAAAATCATGCTGTTCGCGGCGAACTGGTCACGGTAAGCGACACCTTCCAGCACATGCTGGCGAATCACGACTACCCGGCACCGGTAAAAAACCTGCTGGGCGAGATGCTGGTAGCCACCAGCCTGTTGACCGCTACGCTCAAATTCAGCGGCGATATCACGGTACAGTTACAGGGCGACGGCCCGCTGAAACTGGCGGTGATTAACGGTAACCACCAGCAGCAAATGCGCGGCGTTGCGCGTTTGCAAGGCGACATTGCCGCCGACAGTTCACTGCGCGACATGGTCGGCAACGGTTATCTGGTGATAACGATCACCCCGACTGAAGGTGAACGTTATCAGGGCGTGGTGGGTCTGGATGGCGAGGATGTGGCGGCCTGTCTGGAAAATTACTTCCAGCAATCCGAGCAGTTACCAACGCGGCTGTTCATTCGCACCGGTGAGCATGATGGTCGCCAGTGCGCTGCCGGTATGCTGCTACAGGTGCTGCCCGCACAGCACGGCAACCGTGAGGATTTTGACCATCTCACACAGTTAACCGCCACGGTGAAAGCGGAAGAGCTGTTTGGCCTGCCAGCCAACGATGTGCTGTACCGTTTGTACCATCAGGAAAACGTCACGCTGTATGAGCCGCAGCCGGTCGAGTTCAAATGCCACTGTTCACGGGAACGTTGTGCTGACGCGCTGATGACGTTGCCAGCGGATGAGGTCAGCGATATCCTGGCGCAGGACGGGCAAATCGATATGCACTGCGACTATTGCGGCAGCCATTATCTGTTCAATACCCAGGACATCGACAATATTCGCCAGTCCAGCCCCAACCCAACTTTACATTAATCACGCTAATTATTTGCGCGCCATATCACGGCGTGTCAATCCATTACAGGTAGCCCGCTGGCGGGCTATCTGTGCTTTCAGATTAATCAGTACATAAATAAGCCACTGGTGTTTTTATCGCACTATTCTGTTTATATTCCAACCGTTTGCTTACTTTCCATTCACATGTATAAGCAAAGTTATTAATGAATTTATTTAATTTTTTGATTGGTATCGCGGTTAAAATAAGCTCACCTTCTAGACTTACTATGTAGTACAACTATAACGATCTAGGAGTAGCAACATGCAGATGAAAGGCATTACGCCAGAGGCACTGACGGCTTATGGTATTCATGATGTCCGCGAAATTGTCTACAACCCAAGCTACGATTTACTGTTTACTGAAGAGACATCCCCTACCCTGCAAGGCTATGAGCGCGGTATCGAAACCCAACTGGGTGCCGTTGCTGTGGATACTGGCATTTTCACTGGCCGTTCGCCGAAGGATAAGTACATCGTTCGCGACGATGTGACTCGTAATACTGTCTGGTGGTCTGATCAGGGCAAAGGCAAAAACGACAACCATCCGCTTAGCCAGGAAAACTGGCAACACCTGAAACAGCTGGTCACCAACCAGTTGTCGGGCAAACGCGTGTTTGTCGTTGATGCTTTCTGTGGCGCCAATGCCGATACTCGCCTGAAGGTCCGTTTTATCACTGAAGTGGCCTGGCAGGCTCACTTCGTGAAAAACATGTTTATTCGCCCCAGTGAGGAGGAGTTGCAGGGTTTCGAGCCGGATTTCATCGTGATGAACGGTGCGAAATGCACGAATCCGCAGTGGCAAGAACAAGGGCTGAACTCAGAGAACTTCGTGGCGTTCAACCTGACGGAGCGCATCCAGCTCATCGGCGGTACCTGGTACGGCGGCGAGATGAAGAAAGGGTTGTTCTCCATCATGAACTACCTGCTACCGCTCAAGGGCATCGCATCCATGCATTGCTCTGCCAACGTCGGCGAGAAAGGCGATGTCGCGGTGTTCTTCGGCTTGTCCGGTACTGGCAAAACCACGCTGTCCACCGACCCGAAACGCCAGTTGATCGGCGATGACGAGCACGGCTGGGATGATGACGGCGTGTTCAACTTCGAGGGTGGTTGCTATGCGAAAACCATCAACCTCTCCGCCGAAGCCGAACCGGACATTTACCACGCTATCCGGCGCGATGCGCTGCTGGAAAACGTGACGGTGCTGGCCGATGGCAGCGTTGATTTCAGCGACGGTTCTAAAACCGAAAACACCCGCGTGTCTTACCCGATCTATCACATCGATAATATCGTGAAGCCGGTGTCCAAAGCCGGGCACGCCACCAAGGTGATATTCCTGACCGCCGATGCTTTCGGCGTGCTGCCGCCGGTATCCCGCCTGACAGCGGACCAAACCCAGTACCACTTCCTGTCTGGTTTTACCGCCAAGCTGGCGGGAACCGAGCGCGGCGTCACCGAACCCACGCCAACCTTCTCCGCCTGCTTTGGCGCAGCGTTCCTGACACTGCACCCGACGCAGTACGCAGAAGTCCTGGTGAAACGTATGCAGGCAGCAGGTGCAAAAGCCTATCTGGTCAATACCGGCTGGAATGGCACCGGAAAACGAATCTCCATTAAGGACACCCGCGGCATTATCGACGCGATCCTCAATGGCAGCATCGATGACGCTGAAACCCAGACGTTGCCGATCTTCGATCTGGCGATCCCGACCGCATTGCCGGGTGTTGATCCAGCGATTCTGGATCCTCGCGACACCTACGCCTCTGTCGAGCAGTGGGAAGAAAAAGCACACGATCTGGCGCAGCGTTTTATCACCAACTTCGATAAATACACCGACACCCCAGCCGGTGCGGCACTGGTATCCGCCGGGCCGAAACGCTAACCTCGACGATCGCCGCCGCTCACCCGGCGGCGTTTTTCCGACAGCAAAAAGGCGCGATAACGCGCCTTTTCTTTGTTATTTTCACCGATTTCACCTCGGTGGGTCGATATTACTCTTTGTCTTGCCGGGTGCGACCTGTCTGCGTCGAGCTACGTCGATGGCCCTCACGCACACGGACTGAAGCCGTGCCGGATGGGTTCGGGAACGCCAGTGGTAAATAAGCCCGCACGCGCAGTCCGCCGCGCTCACTTTTCCCCACATCCAACGATCCGTTATGTGCGTCAATGATACGCTGCACGATCGCCAGGCCTAACCCGGTGCCACTGGTACTGCGGGCACTATCACCACGAACAAACGGCTGAAACAGGTGCGCCAACTGCGATGGGTCGATACCGGGGCCATCATCTTCCACCTGGAACCAGGCACGCTGTAATTCCCGGCCGCTGCTGACACGAATCCAGCCATTACCATAACGCGCAGCGTTCACGACCAGATTCGCTACCGCTCGTTTAATCGACAAGGGGCTGACCTTCATCGGCAGTTCGCCCAGAGTCAATTCACTGTCGATTTCCCGCTCATAACCGCTTTCAGACGCGACCACTTCACCCAGAATCGCATTGAGGTCAGCAACCTCCATCTGCATTTCCTGACCCGTGCGCAGGTAGTCGATGAACTGCTCGATGATGGCGTTACACTCTTCAATATCTTTATTGATAGATTCCGCCAGGTATTCATCTTCCTGGCCCATCATCTCGGTTGCCAGACGAATGCGGGTCAACGGCGTGCGTAAATCATGGCTGACGCCAGCCATCAGTAACGTTCGATCGTCCGCCAGTAGCTTGACCCCAGATGCCATCTGGTTGAAGGCCCGTGTCACCGAACGGACCTCCGAAGCACCATATTCACGTAACGGCGGCGGAATAATGCCTTTCCCCACCTGAATGGCAGCGTGCTCTAGCTCCACCAAGGGCCGATTCTGCACCCGAATAAATAGCCAGGCGCCACCGATCACCAGCAGCATAATAGCCAGGGTATAGCGAAACAGTGGCGAGAAGTCGCCCTGATGGATTTCCGTTAGCGGCACCCGAACCCAGATATCTGGCGATAGCCAGGTTTTCAGCCATACCACCGGCGTATTCTTGCTGACCTCAACCCGCACTTCGGTCGGCCCACCCAGTTGCTGCGCCATCTGCTGGCTCAGAAACTTGTAGTGCTGCGCCCAGCGCAACCCACTCTCTTCCGCTGCGGCGTTGGTGTAGAGCGAAATACCCAGTTCGCGATAAATCTCGCGCCGGAACGCCGGGGGGACGTCCAGCGTGGAACCATCTTCCAGTTGCAGCTTGTCCGTCATCAACATTCTGACCTCATAGGCCAGAACTTTGTTGAACTGTTGCAGACTGGGCAGAATCGCGAAGTTAAGCACCACCAGATAGGTGGTGACAAGGCTAACGAATAGCAGAGTAACAATCAGCAACAGCGTGCGGGCGAAGGCGCTGCGTGGTGAGAAGCGCCATCGAATCATGCTTTACTGCCGTCCGGCACAAAAACGTAACCCAGTCCCCACACGGTCTGGATATAACGCGGATGTGCCGGGTCTTCCTCTACCATGCGGCGCAAGCGGGAAATCTGCACGTCAATGGAACGTTCCATGGCGCTGTATTCACGGCCACGAGCCAGATTCATCAGTTTGTCGCGAGACAGCGGCTCACGCGGATGGCTCACCAGCGCCTTGAGTACCGCGAACTCGCCACTGGTCAGCGGCATGGGTTCATCGTCACGGAACATCTCGCGCGTGCCCAGATTCAGTTTAAATTTACCGAATGCGATGACCGCTTCTTCCTGTGACGGCGCACCGGGCAATTCATTCGCCTGACGGCGCAGTACCGCACGAATACGGGCCAGCAGTTCGCGTGGGTTAAACGGTTTGGGAATATAATCGTCCGCGCCGATTTCCAGCCCCACGATCCTGTCCACTTCTTCGCCTTTCGCCGTCACCATGATGATCGGCATCGGGTTGCTTTGACTACGCAGACGACGGCAGATGGACAACCCATCCTCGCCCGGCAGCATCAAATCCAACACCATCAGATGGAACGATTCGCGCGTCAGCAGGCGATCCATCTGTTCGGCATTGGCAACACTGCGTACCTGAAAACCCTGTTCGGTCAGATAGCGTTCCAATAACGCTCGCAGGCGCATATCGTCATCCACAACCAGAATTTTATAATTCTCTTGCATCTCTCTTCTCCAAAGACATGATAGCTGCCAGCGCTTGGTTCCATCACGAAACACAATCTAGTATTGTTCAGAAACCCGCAACGAACTGACAGCCGTTTCTGGTATACATTCTAGGCAAAATTGTTACAAAGGATATAAAAATACGTTGTAATCAAGCCGTTCCCGCCATAATACGCCGCAACCCTCGCTACAAATGACGATTTATCCGCTATGTTATCTCACCGTCGTCGATTATAACGATTTTATGATCTTCACATTTCAGAAAAGCGTATGAAAACCGATCTGATCACTCGCGAAGGCTATGAAGCCCTACATCAGGAACTGAACTATCTGTGGAAAGAGCGTCGCCCGGAAATCACAGAGAAGGTAGCCTGGGCGGCCAGTTTGGGCGATCGCAGCGAAAACGCCGATTACCTCTACAACAAACGCTTGTTGCGCGAAATCGACCGCCGGGTACGTTACTTGCGCAAACGCCTGCAGGTAGTGCGGGTGGTGGATTATTCCCCCCAGCAGGACGGCAAGGTATTCTTTGGCGCCTGGGTCGAGGTGGAAAACGAAGAGGGCGAGGTTAAACGCTTTCGTATCGTCGGGCCGGATGAAATCTATGGCCGTAAAGATTACATCTCGATTGACGCGCCAATGGCCCGCGCCCTGCTGAAAAAAGCGGTGGACGAAGAAGCGGTGGTCACTACACCTACCGGTCCCAGGGTCTGGTACGTCAATAAAATCGACTATCACCACCCGATTGACTGAGGGTGACAACAGGCAACGCTGAACTGAGCGGCAGGCCCCAGTCTGCCGTTCATATTTTCTTTCATCTTCCTGACATGTAACTGAGATTTTTTTGCAATAACCCCGTAGCATTCACCCCTACTGATAACACTCCAAGAATAAAAATGGACAACTACCAGCAGCATGCCCGCACCCTGTTAAAAACCCTGTGGTGCCAAATTTTATTATTGAGCCTGTTGTTGTCCGGCGCTCGTCTGACCATGTTTTCAGTGTTCGCCGACACACAGCAATTACACCATTACGACGCTGCCGTGAGGCTGATGTGGCTCACCGGGTTACGTTACGATTTACGTGCGGTATCCATCCTGCTGGCGCCGCTGCTGGTCATCGGCCTGGCGATGAGCGTGCATCGCACCGGCTGGCGCTGGGTGCAGCGTATTGCGCCCTGGTATCTGGGGGTATGCGCATTTCTGGTCAGCATCATCGCCATCATCAACTATTTTTATTACCAGACCTACCATACCTACATCGATATCTTCGCTTTCGGGCTCATTGACGATGGTCCAGTCGCCGTCATGACCACCATCTGGCAGGACTACCCGATTGTCAGATCACTACTGCTGGTAGCGTTGTTTGTCTGGCTGAGCAACCGACTGGGCAGGAAAGTTCTCTTTTCACAGCCTCAGCAGACTGGGTTTGCACAAATACGGCGGTCACGTTTGCTACCCAACCCGGTCTTTGTGGTGTACCTGCTGATCAGCCTGCTGGTGTTTTTCGCCATGATCCGCGGCAGCCTGAGCACCTTCCCACTGCGGCGTAACGACTCGCAAATTTCCTCCGTCACTATCCTCAATAAGCTCACCCCCAATGGTTTGATGGCATCGGCCTGGGCGATGGGGGACAGGGATGACGATATTCATTTCGAACCGGTAACACGTGCAGCGGGAGAGCAGTTGCGCACCCAAAGTGGGCTGGCCACACTGGAAAGCCGCACCCCCGCTAACCCCTGGCTGGCTCAGCATCGCCCCAACGTGGTAATGGCGTTGATGGAAAGCATGGGGAGTAATATGCTGGTGTACGATCACCTGCCGGATAACGACATGCTGGGTGCGCTGCGGCCCCATTTCGCGTCGGATTTCGTTTTCCGTCGCTTCGTATCAGAAGGCAATGGTACGGCACCGTCGTTCGCTGCGCTGTTTTTCCAAAGCCCTATCCAGAACCTCAGCCACTCATCCGCACAATATAAATCGCTGGATGACACACCTTACGCCACGTACAAAAAAGCGGGCTACAAAGTGATATTCATCACGTCCGGGAGCCGGATGTGGCGTAACTTCGGTAACTATTTGCCCCGGCTTGGGGTGGATGAAATTTACGACCAAAGTTCCCTGATGGAAAGCTACCCTGAATCACGCGCTATGCTGACCGACTGGGGCGTACCGGATGAATTTGCGTTTCGCCTGGCGCAACGTTTGCTGACAGAAGCGCACCAACCGCTCTTCATCAGTATTCTGACTGTCACCAACCATCCCCCTTACAAGGTTCCTGCCAGCTATCACCCACAACCAGTGCATGCCGGGCCGGAAATGATGGCACACGCCGAGGTAAGTCAACAGGAACAAGAATCCATCGCTGCCACCTACCAGTACGCCACCAATGCGCTGGGAGAATTTATCGCTGCGGTGAAATCCTCCCCGGTGGGAGAATCCACACTGATCGCGGCAACCGGCGACCATCAGATGCGCCGTCTGAAGGCACAGTATCCGCATGAGCAGTTTCTGGATCGTGCCGTCCCCTTCTATCTGTATGTGCCAAAAACCATTCTGGCGAACACCGCCTGGCGTTTTGACCCATCACGCCCCGGCTCGCACAAGGATATCTTCCCAACACTCTACGCTTACAGCCTCGCCGATACCCCCTATTACGCACTCGGCGGGCGCAATATGCTGGCGGAGCAGGACGACACCTCGCGTGCGTTTGGCTACAACCAGGTGTTGTGGATTGATGAACAAGGCGTGATTCCTATCGGCAGTACCGGACGTTACTCCTGGGATGCAACCAACCCGATGCTCACCCAGACAACCGCTCACCCCATCAGCACCGAGCAGCAACAGCGAATCGCGGCCTTCCCCGCCTTGCTGCATTGGCAGATTAACGCCCGCGAGCAGGGCTTCACCGAGAAGTAACCACTTACGATGCCTGCTCCTGCAGGCATCGTTACGCGCACTTGCTTTTGCTTTACCTCAATTACATTTAGAAAAATTAGTTCTAAGACTGAAATAAAGATGTCACTTCCCTCCCTTACCGTGGCAACGGTGATTATGGAGGCCAATCTATGTTCAGCCTGGATACCATTCTGCAAGATCTCGCACCGCATCGTCCCACGCCGAACTGGCAGCGCTCCATTCTGCGCACGATGTTATTCGAAACCGAAATACAGGATTTTGCTCAGCGCTACCCGCACCTGAAAGGGTTGGATCTGGTAGAGCAGATTCTGGATCACTTCAGCCTTAACTGCGAAATGGTAGAGGGCGACCTGGAAAACATTCCCAGCCAGGGGCCGGTGGTGCTGGTGGCCAATCATCCGATTGGCTCGCTGGACGGACTCGCCTTACTGCGTACTGTCGCCAGCGTGCGCCCCGACGTGCGTATCGTCGCCAGTCAATTACTGTCCTATATCGGGCCGCTGAAAAAACTGTTTTTCTCGGTAGATAACTTCAGCAATCGTACCCGACGCCACCAGCTCGCCGCTATCCAGGAACATTTGGCCGCCGAGGGGGCAATCATTATGTTCCCAGCCGGTGAAGTCTCCCGCATGAGCCTGAAAGGCATCCGCGACGGTCACTGGCATAGTGGCTTTATTCGCATGGCAGCCAAAGCGCGTGCGCCGATAGTCCCAATACACATCAGCGGCCGTAACAGCAACCTGTTCTATCTCTCGTCGCTGATTTACCGCCCGTTATCCACCCTGTTGCTGGTGCGGGAAATGTTCCGCCAGCACGGCAACCGACTGCGTTTTCGCATTGGTGCGCAGATCCCCTACTCGACCTGGAATCAGGGCGAGTGGCAGCCCAATGACCTGGCCGCCCGTTTCCGTCGTCATGTCTACCGCCTGGGCCACGGTAAGCCCGGCTGTTTCGCTGGTGAAAAGCCGATTGCGCTTCCCGAAGAGCGCTCGCTGCTTAAACGTGCGTTAGAAAGCTGCGAAACGCTCGGCACCACGCCGGACGGCAAGAAAATTTATCTCTACCGTCGCGGCAGCGAAGATTATGTGCCTATCTTGCGTGAGCTGGGACGCCTGCGGGAAATCGCCTTTCGCGCCGTGGGGGAAGGCACTGGCAAACGCCGCGATCTCGATAGCTTCGATGACGACTACCTGCATCTGGTGCTATGGGATGAGCGCGAGCTGGAAATCGTTGGCGCTTACCGGTTCACGCCGACAGCACGCCTGCTGGCGGAAAAAGACATCGGCAGCCTGTACAGCCACAGCCTGTTCCAATATGGCGAAGAGATGGCCCCGGTGTTAGCCAGCGGTATTGAACTGGGCCGCAGCTTTATCCAACCCAAATACTGGGGAAAACGCGGTCTGGATTACCTGTGGCTGGGGATTGGCGCCTATCTGGCCCGCTACCCGGAATACCGTTATCTGTTTGGCCCGGTTTCCTTGTCCAGCACCTTACCGTCTACCGCGCGCGACCTGCTGATTGCCTTCTACCGCCTGCATTTCGCGCCCAGTCAGATGCTGGCCCGTTCGCGTCGGCCTTACCCGGCATCGTTGCCGGACGTATTGAGACAGTTTGAAGGGGACGACTACCAGCAGGATCTGACCCGGCTCAAAAGCATGCTCAGCAACATGGGATGCTCTATTCCTACCTTGTACAAACAGTACTCGGAAGTGTGCGAGCCAGGTGGCGTACAGTTTATCGATTTTGGCGTCGATCCGGACTTCAACAACTGCGTCGATGGTCTGGTACTGGTGGACTTACAGCAACTGAAACCTTCACGCTATCAGCGCTATATCGCACCATTCTGCGACAACGCGTAACCCGTTTGCGGGTCGGCATCCGTCGACCCGCCACAAACCCTCCATTTGTCTGACTGGCATTTTGTGCCGTCAATCCGTATAACTGTCCCCCAGTTGTCTATCCTTGCAACATTCATTATCTCGCTAATTACACTATCTTGTTGATAACACTATTTTGTTGATAACACTATGACGAATGCATTAAGCCAGATTATTGCCAGCGAATTGCAGGCGCGCACCGAGCAGGTGAGCGCAGCCATTCAACTGCTGGACGAGGGCAACACAGTCCCGTTTATCGCTCGCTACCGTAAAGAAGTGACCGGCGGGCTGGATGACACCCAACTGCGTCAGTTGGAAAGCCGCCTGTCCTACCTGCGCGAGCTGGAAGAACGCCGCCAGACCATCCTCAAATCCATTGAAGAACAGGGCAAGCTGACCGATGCGCTGGCCGCCTCCATCAACGGTACACTGAGCAAAACCGAGCTGGAAGACCTCTACCTGCCTTACAAACCGAAACGCCGCACCCGAGGACAAATCGCCATTGAGGCCGGGCTGGAGCCGCTGGCAGACAGCCTGTGGAACGACCCAACGCAAACACCAGAACAGGCGGCAGAGGCTTACATCAACGCCGAAAACGGTGTGGCCGACGTCAAAGCGGCGCTCGACGGTGCACGTTACATTCTGATGGAGCGCTTTGCCGAGGACGCCGCGCTGCTGGCCAAGGTGCGTGATTATCTGTGGAAAAACGCCCATCTGGTGTCCCGCGTAGTGGAAGGCAAAGAGGAAGAAGGCGCCAAATTCCGCGACTATTTCGATCACCATGAGCCACTATCGCAAGTGCCGTCGCACCGTGCGCTGGCGATGTTCCGTGGCCGCAACGAGGGTGTGTTGCAACTCTCATTGAATGCCGACCCGCAGTTTGACGAGCCGCCCAAAGAGAGCCACTGCGAGCAGATCATCATCGACCACCTGGGTCTACGCCTTGGCAATGCACCGGCAGACAGCTGGCGACGCGCCGTGGTGAACTGGACCTGGCGCATCAAGGTGCTGCTGCATCTGGAAACCGAATTGATGGGCAGCGTGCGTGAGAAAGCCGAAGACGAAGCCATTAACGTCTTCGCCCGCAACCTGCACGACCTGCTGATGGCAGCACCTGCCGGTATGCGCGCCACTATGGGGCTGGACCCCGGTCTTCGCACCGGTGTAAAAGTGGCGGTGGTGGATGCGACCGGTAAACTGGTGGCCACCGACACTATCTATCCGCACACCGGTCAGGCAGCCAAAGCCGCCGCCATCGTCGCCGCGTTATGCATCAAGCATCAGGTCGAGCTGGTCGCTATCGGCAATGGCACCGCGTCGCGCGAAACCGAACGCTTCTTCCTTGATACCCAGAAGCAGTTCCCGGAAGTGAAAGCGCAGAAGGTGATCGTCAGCGAAGCGGGGGCTTCAGTCTATTCGGCCTCTGAACTGGCAGCGCTGGAGTTCCCGGGTCTGGACGTATCGCTGCGCGGCGCGGTATCTATCGCTCGTCGCCTGCAAGACCCGCTGTCCGAACTGGTCAAGATCGACCCGAAATCCATCGGTGTCGGCCAGTACCAGCATGACGTCAGCCAGACTCAACTGGCGAAAAAACTCGATGCGGTGGTGGAAGACTGCGTGAACGCCGTCGGCGTCGATCTGAACACCGCCTCGGTACCGCTGCTGACCCGTGTGGCGGGCCTCACCCGGATGATGGCGCAAAACATCGTCAATTGGCGTGATGAAAACGGCCGTTTCAACAACCGTGCGCAGTTGCTGAAAGTCAGCCGCCTCGGCCCGAAAGCCTTCGAGCAATGCGCTGGCTTCCTGCGTATTAACCACGGCGATAACCCGCTCGATGCCTCCACCGTCCACCCGGAAGCCTACCCGGTGGTGGAGCGTATTCTGGCGGCAACCGAGCAGAAACTGCAGGATCTGATGGGCAACGCCAGCGCGCTGCGCAACCTGAAACCGGCCAGCTTCACCGACGATCGCTTCGGGGTGCCAACGGTGACCGACATCATCAAAGAGCTGGAAAAACCGGGTCGCGACCCGCGCCCTGAATTCAAAACCGCCAGCTTCGCCGACGGGGTGGAAACCCTCAACGACCTGACGCCGGGCATGATTCTGGAAGGTGCTGTCACCAACGTCACCAACTTTGGTGCGTTTGTGGATATCGGCGTACATCAGGATGGGTTGGTGCACATCTCTTCACTGTCGGATCGCTTCGTGGAAGACCCACATCAGGTGGTGAAAGCCGGTGACATCGTTAAGGTGAAAGTGCTGGAGGTCGACCTGCAACGCAAGCGCATCGCGCTGACCATGCGGCTGGACGAACAACCGGGCGAAGGCAACAACCGTCGCGGCGGCGGACGCGAGCGCGACAACGCGAATGCCTCCCGCCCAGCGTCACAGGCGGGCAATAAGGCACGCCCACGCCAGACCAGCAGCACCCCAGCCGGTAACAGCGCCATGAGCGACGCACTGGCGGCGGCGTTTAAGAAACGGTAATAGCCCTTGTCAGGGTTCAGGCTCGATAGCCTGAACCCTGTATGTAGAAATTAGAAGCAGTGACTGGCGAGTCATGCCTGAATGATGTACCTATGCTAAAATACAACAATCTTCATTGAGACTCACTGTATAAAAATCACTTCAAAAGGGAATTACACATGGATACAGTGGAAGAAATAGGTGGAACATATTTTTACAATGGGATGATAAATTTAAGCGCAGGAGAGTTATTCTTCTGGATTATGGTTGATGAAACCATGAAGCGCTTTGGCATTGACGATGCCCTCGCGATGAGCATGATTCTTTTAGGGCGAAATGACCAAGACACAAGAAGAAAACCGTCCGGAGCAATAAAGGGAACGTCATTATCTAGCATATACTCAAGGCGAATATTCAAAAAAACAAAAATCCCAATGGGAATATCATTACCAACAATTATCGGTGGTCCAATACAAGGATTAAAAGTAAGATTTGTCAGGAATTTAGGGACATTTGTTGGCAGGACAATACCTGTATTAGGCTGGGGTATATTAATTTGTGATGTAAGTACCATATCCTATAATACTGTTCGGCATTACAATAAAATAGCCAGAGTAGAGGACAAGTTATATGGGAATTAACAAGAATAAAATAATTAAACTGGTAGAGAAACACGCCGGATTTTCAATAACCCCATATCAAAATAAAATAACAGAAGAAACTCTAATAAACTCAGAATTTGATTTTGATGATGATGAGATACAAGCATTGATGTCTGAATTCTTCGAAGAGTTCAACGTCAACCCAGATGGTTTTAATATAAATAATTATTATTATGATTATTCAGACCATAGTTTTCTTTCTCTTTTAAACCCATTTAAAAAGGTTGAAAAACCAGCATTAAAAGCATTGTCTATAGCAATGCTTATAGAATCCGCAAAATTAGGGCATTGGCTTTACGATTAACCTCCGAAGTGAATATTATACCCGTCGCACGTCAAGTTTTAACCCAAGGTATAACCTTCGGAGGTTATTGAAAATAAAAAATTAATCTATTCGTTAATTCCATCATGCCAGATACTATAACCAGAAGTACCGGCAGCCTTATGCGACCAAGATATGCTTTTATATTTAAGCATAATTTCTTCATACGGGATTGATTCTGTATTATTTATGGAGTGTGGATACGATGAAGATACAGATACCACTCTGGCATCAGCCAATGTTAATTCATAAAAAACCTCCAGCTTCCCAGCCGAATTCGTTCTATAGAAGAAAATTTTTGCCGTTAATTTTTCATTTGAGGTAATGGATACACCTAACAATGGAGAAGATTTATCGATAGGCTTTACTAATTGTATCGGATGATGAGCGACATTATCATCTCGTGTTATCGTATGGTTCAATCCTAATACCTGTATCTGATCTTCGTGTCCAGACTGGTAACGATTACCGATAGAATCTATAGTAGAACAGCCAGAAGAAATCAATCCCTGCTGATCGCCTTCTAAAGTTAGATAAATAATATATGACATTTTTACATCCTTTTCTCTATTCAATCATCCACGTGTAATACTTTCTTTTAAAACTGGCATTATAAACATTACATCGAGCTGATTTAAATATAGCAACCGAATCGCCGAGATCCTTGTATCATAATCCTTGCATTTCGATAAACCACGCCCATGAATCGACTACACCAACAGATTTTCCCCCACAAACCCCACCACATGCTCCACAAACACCTCCGGGTGGGAGATAAACGGTGCGTGGGAGGCTTTCGGTATCACGACCGAAGTGGAGTGCGGGTACTGTTCGTCCATCAGCGCGGCAACTTTACGCGGCACCAACCCATCGAGTGCGCCATACACACGCAGGAATGGCGTCGTCAGACCGGCCAGTTCCTGGCGTAAATCCACCCGACGTAGAATCTCCAGCCCGCCGTCCAGCACTTCCACGGTGGGTGACGGTTGCGTCGTGACGACCGCCTTCAATAGACGCGCGTCTTTTCTGGCACTTTCGGTACCCAACGTTTGCAACGCCAGAAACCGCTCGATAGTGCCGGAAAAATCCTCGTTCAGTAGTTGCTGAAAACCGGACAACACCAGCGGCTTGATACCGGGCCATTCATCTGCGGCCTCAAAACGGGGTGAAGAGGCTACGGTAATCAACGCGCTGACCCGCTCTGGCGCGCGGATCGCCGCCAGACTTGCGACCAGTCCGCCCAGCGACCACCCCAGCCAGACAGCTCGCGCGGGTGCACTTGCCAGTACCGTCTCGGTCATCTCCTCCAGCGACATAGCGGGGAACCCCTGACTCTGACCATAACCCGGTAAATCCACACAATGCAGGCGAAAATGCGGTGCCAGCCGCACCACAATGTTGTTCCACACTTTCGAATTCATTCCCCAGCCATGCAGCATCACAAGTTCGCATGCGCCTTCTCCTTGCGTGTACCAGTGCAATGATTCCATGAGTTATTGTGTCCTCCGTCGGAAGTAGAGTAGTTCAGAAGTAGAGTAGTCCAGAAATAAAATAGTTCAGGCCATGCTGCCCGCGGCCTGATGACTCAGGGAACGAGACAATGTTGACGATCATGGCACAGTGCTGGCTCTGCCAGCAGCCGCTCTATCATAGTCATCACGGAATTTGCAGTCACTGCTGCCGTCATCTGCCCCAACCACTTGTCTGCTGTCCACGCTGCGGGTTGCCTTCGGCGTCGGGGATCCTGCCGTGTGGACGGTGCCTGCAACAACCGCCGCCATGGCAGTCGCTCCTGTCTGTCAGCGACTACCGGCCGCCGCTCAGCCACCTCATTAAGCGCTTCAAACTTCAGGGACGTAGTGAGCTGGCTCCGACGCTGGCGCGGCTGGTGCTGTTGCAATGGCAGGGATGTCGCCGGGATACGGTTCTGCGCCTTCCCGACGCTTATCCCCGCCCTGATGCTATCGTCACTGTTCCGCTACACCGACGGCGTCACTGGCGTCGAGGGTTCAACCAAACCGACCTGATCGCACGCTGGCTGGCACACTGGCTGGGATGCGCCTATGACCCTGATACGTTGACTCGCGTGCGTCATACCGTTCCCCAGCAATCACTGGGAGCCCGTTCGCGACGTCACAACCTGCGCGGCGCGTTCCGATGTCGACAGGATGCCATCAGCCAGCGCGTCGCTGGCAAACGGTTAGTGTTGCTGGACGATGTGGTGACCACGGGCAGCACGGCGGCGGAGGTCAGCCGCACGCTGTTGCGTGCCGGTGCGCAACACGTTCAGGTATGGTGTGTATGTCGCACCTTGTCGTAACCGCCGGGATGGGCGTATTATAACCAACTAGCGTAGTCAACTATTGAGTTAACATTATGATTCGTATTACCGACGCTGCTCAGGAGCATTTTGCCAAACTGCTGGCAAAACAGGAGGAAGGCACCCAGATTCGTGTCTTCGTTATCAATCCCGGTACACCTAATGCCGAGTGTGGGGTGTCTTACTGCCCGCCCGATGCCGTCGAGCCGAACGATACCGAGCTGAAGTTTGAGAAATTGTCTGCCTATGTAGATGAACTCAGCGCACCGTATCTGGAAGACGCCGAGATCGACTTTGTGACCGACCAGTTGGGTTCGCAACTGACCCTAAAAGCGCCGAACGCCAAGATGCGCAAAGTCGGTGATGATGCTCCGCTGATGGAACGGGTGGAATATGTGTTGCAGTCTCAGATTAACCCGCAACTGGCGGGCCACGGTGGCCGCGTATCACTGATGGAAATCACCGAAGAAGGCTACGCCATTTTGCAGTTTGGTGGCGGTTGCAACGGCTGTTCGATGGTGGATTACACGCTGAAAGAGGGCATCGAGAAAGAGTTGCTGGAAAAATTCCCGGAGCTGAAAGGGGTACGCGACCTGACTGAACATCAGCGCGGTGAGCACTCCTATTATTAAGCGGGCGCCTATTCAGCCACTGTGGTTTTGATTGTCATGAGCGGTCAGTCATCTGGCCGCTCATCGTTTCTGTTATCTGTTAACCCCGCCGACGCGTACTCTCGTCACTCAGGCTTTTTTGTCTGTTCCTGCTTTCCATTATCCTCCGGCGTATCCGCTGGTTTGACTGTCTTTTTGGTTCGAGACGGCACCGGGCCACCACGGCGTAAATCAATATCCCGAATCAGCCGTTCCAGATAACGGTCAGTGAAAATGGAATCCAGCGGACGACTCAGCTTACGTCGCCAGTTGGGGTATTCCTGGTTAGTACCAGGTACATTTACCGGCGTCGCCATGTCCAGCCAGTCTTCAAGCTGCAACCCCAATAATGCACTGGCGCTGTCCGCCAGATAACGCTGCACACCCCGGTTAAGCTGGGCGCTCATGGTGGTCAGCGATGCATTACGCCCAACACGCTGGGGTAGCAGTCCCTGTTCATGCAATGCATCCAGCAGCCCTTGCTTGGCGCGTTCACGTGCATCGTGCTGCTGCTTCAACAACGCCTCTGAGGGGTATAACCCAAGATCTTTGCCCAACGTCAGATCGACCCCTTGCCAGTAGCCGCGTAACGTCGCCAGATCGTGTGTGGTGATGGTTGCCATCGAACGGGCCGGGTACTCATCCGGGGTACGAAAACGATCGTGCTGATCCTTTTCAAAAAACAGGACCTTATAAGAATAGATACTGTTGTCGCGCAGCTTGTTGACGATCTCCTCCGGTACGGTGCCCAGATCCTCACCGATCACCAGACAGCGGTGACGATGGCTTTCCAACGCCAGGATCCCCAGCAAGTCATCCACCGGATAAAGCACGTAGGCACCACGGTTCGCCGTGCCGCCATTGAGGATCCACCACAGACGCAACAGCCCCATTACGTGGTCGATACGTAATGCGCCACTGTGCGCCATATTGCTGCGCAGCAAATCGATAAACGGCTGATACCCACGCTGGCGCAACCGCGTCGGGTGCATCGGCGTCAGGTTCCAGTTTTGCCCTCCCGGCCCCAGCGGATCCGGCGGGGCGCCGATGGTCACCGACAGGCAATGCAACTGCTGGTCGCTCCAGGTATCAACGCCGCCCTGCGCGACGCCCACCGCCACATCACGATAGAGGCCTATCGGCATACCCAGTTGTTTACTATGGGAAAAACAGGTCGCCAGTTGTTCATGTGCCAGCCATTGCAACCAGCAATAGAACTGCACATCGTCGGCGTGTTCCTGTCGAAAACGCAGTGTAGCGTCGCTGCGGGCATCGTGGTATTCCTGCGGCCATTGCAGCCAGTCAGCAGCCGGTTTGCCTTGCAGCTTCATCCAGTCCTGTAACGCATCATAGGTGGCCTGTTGTAGCAGACTTTCATCGTGGGTTTTCAGGAACTGCAAAAAAGCGGTTTTGCGCGGATCCAGCGCGCTACGGCCGGTAAAGTGACCAAATGCCAGACGCAATGCGGTCAGTTTCAGGTGGGTAACGGCGGTGTAATCCACCCATCGGCTGGCGCGGACCGCCGTCAGTTGTCGTTGGATGTCGTCTTGCATCCACCAGGCCTGGGCCGCCTGACTCTGATGAAAATCATCCACCTGATTCACATCGATATAGATAATATTCAGCCAGTTACGCGAAGAAGGACTGTACGGGCTGGCGGCTTCCGGCTCTGCCGGATACAACGCATGCAGCGGATTAAGGCCGACAAAAGCGCCCCCCCGGCGCGCCACCTGCTCCACCAGCGTTTTTAGATCGCCAAAGTCGCCGACTCCCCAGTTATCCGACGAGCGCAGGGTATACAGCTGTACCATGACGCCCCACCAGCGCTTCCCCTGTATCAGCGGGTCCGGCTCGTAGCAGCGTGTCGGCGCGACAATCACCCGACAGGACCACTGTTGCTCACCCTGCGTTAGCATCAGCTGGTGATAGCCAAGCGGCAGAGTGTCCGGTAACACCAACGTTGCCTGACCACCTGAACGGCCTTCGATAATGCCGCCTTTTTCAAAGATGAGCGTCCAGATATAGTCGCCCTCGCCACGCAACGGCAGCCGGTGCTGCTGCCCCTGACGAAACACACATACCGAAGGCAAGGGTGACGCCGTCGGTTCCGCCACATCCAGCAAGTGCAGCAACGCCTTACGCGTGTCGCTGTCTATCGCCTGTTCATTACCGTAAGCATCTTTATAGGTATCAGCGATCCCCTGATAGTGGGGTACAGATTTTTTTGCTTTCAACGCCATGGTATTGATTCCTTAATCACGCATCGTCCAGATGCGTTTCTGATAATCATGAATTGCCCGATCAGCACTGAACATGCCCATATGAGCCGTGTTCAGAATGCAGCGACGCGTCCATTCATCAGGTTCACGATACAGTTCATCCACACGCTGTTGAGCCTGGCAGTAAGGGGCGAAATCAGCCAACACCAGATAGGGATCACCCAGTTTTAGCAGGCTATCGAGCAAAGGGGCGAACGCCGTTTTATCTCCATGGCTGAACTTTCCTTTCCCCAGTTCAGTCAGGATTTCCTTTAATAGTGGATTCTCGGCAATGTAACGGGTGGGTTTATAGCCGTCGGCAATCAACGCTTTTACCTGCTCGACAGTATGACCGAAGATGAACATATTCTCTGCACCGACTTCCTGCGCCATCTCCACATTGGCACCATCCAGCGTCCCTACCGTCAGGGCACCATTCAGCGCCAGTTTCATATTCCCTGTCCCGGATGCTTCCTTGCCTGCGGTGGAAATCTGCTCTGATACATCGGCTGCCGGAATAATCCTCTCCGCCAGCGAGACACGGTAATCCGGTAAAAAAACCACTTTCAGGCGATCGTTGACCCGTTTGTCCCGGTTAATGTGTTCCGCCACACAGTTGATGGCATAAATAATATTTTTTGCCAGGACATAGCCCGGCGCCGCCTTGGCACCAAACAGGAAAAGGCGCGGCACGATATCCAATCCAGGGTCGGTAAGCAATCGCTTATATAACGATAAAATGTGCAGTAAATTCAGATGTTGCCGCTTATATTCATGCAACCGTTTGATTTGCACATCAAACAACGCGCTCGGATCGATATGGATGCCGTAATCGCGCCGTAAAAATTGTGCCAGTTGCGTTTTATTGTCCTGTTTGATGCGGCGATAACGCGCCTGAAACGCACTATCCTGTGCGTAGGGAGCCAGCCCCTCCAGTAGCGTAAGCCGGTTACCCCATTCGGTACGCAGGGTGTCGTCTATCAGTGAAGACAGTGCCGGATTGCACTGTTTTAGCCAACGGCGCGGCGTAATACCGTTGGTAACGTTATGAAATTTCGTCGGCCACAACTGGTGGTATTCCGGGAACAAGTCGCGAACCACCAGATCCGAGTGCATCTGCGCGACGCCGTTCACCGCAAAACACGCCACCACGCACAGGTTCGCCATTCTCACCTGACGGCGATACACCACCGCCAGCCGCGCCCAGACACGCTTATCACCCGGCCAGCGAGCCTCCACCTGTTGGCGCAGATGCGCATTAATGGTTTTGATTATCGACAGATGACGCGGTAATAACCGACCGAACAGCCGTTCATCCCAGCACTCCAGCGCTTCCGGCATCAGGGTATGATTGGTGTAGGCAAATAAGCGCCCGGTCAGTTGCCAGGCCTGCTCCCACGGTAATTCATAGTCGTCCAGCAACACGCGCAGGGTTTCGGGAATCGCCAGCGTCGGGTGGGTATCGTTTAGCTGCACCACCTCATAATCGGGTAATGTCGCCAGCGGTCGTCCGGCACGTTCATGCCGCCGGAAGATATCCGCGACCGCGCAGGCACATTGGAAATACTGCTGCATCAGGCGCAGTCTTTTACCTGCGGCATGATTGTCGTTCGGGTACAGCACTTTGGTCAGGCTGGCGGCGTCGATACCCCGCTGCTCGGCTTTCAGATAATGGCCCGCATTAAACTGTTCAAGGTCAAACGGCTCACTGTGGGTAGCTTGCCACAGCCGCAACGGCTGTACACGGCCATTGAGATAACCGATAACCGGGATATCGGTGGCTTCGCCGATAACGACCTGATCTGGAATCCAACGCTCGCGGCCATCCGGCTGGATGACCAACTCACCGCCGAAACCGACTTCTACCGCTAGCTCTGGGCGTGGACGCGCCCAGGGATAACAGTCGCGCAGCCAGTCATCCGGGGTTTCACGCTGGAAACCGGCCTCAAAATGCTGGCGGAACAAACCATACTGGTAATGCAGGCCGTAGCCTATCGCCGGTTGTCCGACTGTCGCCATCGCGTCCAGATAACAAGAGGCCAATCGCCCCAACCCACCATTACCCAGCGCCGGGTCCGTTTCCTGTTCCAGCACATCACTCAACGCCAGCCCGTGCCCGGCCAGCACCTCCGCCACCGCGTCATACCACCCCAGATTGAGCAGATTATTGCCGGTCAGGCGGCCTGGCAGAAACTCCATCGACAGATAGTTCACATGCCGCGATATCGACGTGGCGGCATCTGGTGGAGACGGTTCGGCAGCTATCAACACATCCAGTTGCTCCGTCAGCGCCGCACTCACCAATTGCCAGCACTGGCGTAACGACAGTGCCTGTAACGACGGCTGAGCGAGAGCCTGCAACTGGCGTTGCAACGCCGCGGTAAACTGGGAAGGATTGAATAAGGGTGACATCGTGCCTCTCTCCTTTGCGGGTGATGGAAAAAGGCACGTCGGGATCAGCACAACTCCAACTGTACCTTATGTTGTTCGATGATTTTCAGCACACTGGGTGGCGGTAACTGATCGGTAAAAAGATAGTCGATCAAATCCATGTTGCCCAAATTGACCATCGCATTACGGCCGAACTTGGAATGGTCCGTCACCAACATCACGCAACGGGAGTTTTCGATGATTGCACGCTTGGTGCGAACCTCGTGGTAGTCAAACTCCAGCAACGAGCCATCCATATCAATGCCACTGATGCCCAAAATGCCGAAATCGAGCCTGAACTGAGAAATAAAATCCAGCGTGGCTTCGCCAATGATGCCGCCATCGCGGCTGCGCACCTCGCCTCCCGCCAGTATCAGGCGAAAGTCTTCTTTGGCGGTCAGTAACGTTGCCACATTCAGGTTATTGGTGACCACGCGTAAATCCTTATGGTTCATCAGCGCGTGAGCCACCGCTTCCGGTGTCGTACCGATATCTATAAAAAGCGTAGCACCATCCGGAATTTGACTGGCGACCTGCCTCGCAATCCTGGCTTTTTCATCAGACCACATCATTTTTCGATCATGGTAAGCGGTATTGACTGAACTGGAGGGCAACGCCGCGCCACCATGATGGCGGTGGATCTTGTTTTGTTCCGCCAGATCGTTCAGATCCCGGCGGATGGTCTGTGGGCTGACTGCAAAATGTTCCACCAGCTCTTCGGTACTGACGTATCCCTGCCGACGCACCAGATCGATAATGGCGTCGTGCCGCTGTGTTTGCTTCACATTGATCCCCTCAAACGCCGACATGACCTCATGTCGGCCAACTAAGAAACCGCGCGCAGTATAAAAATGCACACGGCAGTAGCCACGCGGCTCTACACCACGTATCAGGCTGCGGTAACGGTATGATAGCGTTAACGGCGGTGCTGGCGCGTATCCCACCACGCCATCAACACGCCAATGACCAACCCCGAGGCATGCGCCGCATTCGCGATAGACATGCCCAAAATATCGAAATACCCGGCCACCAGCCATACCAGCGCGAACGCCATCAGGCCGCGTTGAAGGTGCAGCGGCCCGCCCGGCTCACGCTCGCCACGTAACCAGACATACCCCATCAGGGCGTATACCACGCCGGACAAACCACCGAAATAAACGCCGCTGAACCAGGACTGTACCCACCCGCTGATCGCGGATGACAACAGTAGAATCACACACAATCGCCGGGTACCTAAGACACGCTCCACCGGGCCGCCGAGATACCACCACCACATCAGATTGAACAGCAGATGCAGCAGCGAAAAATGCAACAACGCATGACTGAACCAGCGCCAGAGTTGCAGAGTCTGGGTGCTATCTGGGAAGGCCAGCAGCGTCATCATGCGATTAACACCATAAACCTGCATCAACAGGTAAACCGCAATGGCGACCACCAGCATGCCCAGCGTCAACGGCCCAGCACGCTGACGCAAGGTTTGCAGATAGGAATACGACGGGTAACGAAGCCCGCTGTTAGTGGTGCCGCTCTGCCAGCTGGCGGCCTGATAGCGTTCATGCCACGGCTCTTGCAGGAAGCGCTCCAGCTCCTGCTTTACCCGCGCCTGCTGGCTTTCGTCCGGCAGCCAGATATCGACTTCATTCCCGTTAATACGGGCCACCAGCCGGATCTGCTGCGTGTGCATATAGTCGACAAACGCCTGCGCCAGACGCGGATTGGATAGCGCAACAATTCGAATCATGACAATAGCCCAACGCTTCCCGCCAATGAATGTATGTTTTCGATTCTAAAACATTTGTCACTCGGAACGCAGCGCAATAACCGCTGATTATCTTGCCTATTTCAATATCAGTGTGACGGCTTTCACATCTCGCCACCCTGCGTACTGACAGCCTCTCTTGTTGCCCGGTAGATGTAGTGGGGATTTTTGTTTACTTCCGTTTTATCCGACATCCTATGATCACGGTCACTTTTCAACCAGGACGGCTCCATTACTCTCATTCAAGAGGTGTTAACGGTATGTTTCTTGAAGAACGCAGAAACAAGATTCTGGACTATCTGGATCAACATGATCGCGTCAGCGTGGAGTATCTGGCCGAGGTTTTTTCTGTCACCAGAGAAACCATCCGCAGTGATCTGAATGCGCTGGCCCGACAGCGATTAGTTCAACGCTGTCACGGCGGTGCCATTATTATTCGGCGCAGTCTGCAATCTCAGCTGATTACCGAAACCGGGAAAGACTTCGAAGTCCTGTTAAAAAAAATAAAGAATCAGGTCAGAAATAGAAGTATCCGAAAAAAGGATAAAACCATGAAAGGTAAAGTCTGTATTCTTGGTTCGTTTAATGTGGATATTGTTGCCAGGGTCGCCCGTTTTCCTAAAGGCGGAGAATCATTGTTGGCGCAAGGCAGTGCTTTGGGGCCAGGAGGAAAAGGCGCGAATCAGGCGATGGCGGCCAGTATGGCCGGTGCAAAAGTACATTTCGTGTCTAAAGTGGGAAAAGACCAATTCAGTCATTTCGCGTATGAGCATTTATCAAAATCCCCTATTCATTCCTTTAAATTATACCAGTCAGAAACAGAACCCACCGGCAATGCGATTATTTATGTCTCGCAACAAAACGGCGAAAATATGATTGCCATTTATTCCGGGGCGAATAAAACACTGACCGACGAAGAAATCGCTGAGATTATGCCTGACCTGGAAGACGCAGATGTGTTATTGCTGCAAATGGAAAATAACTTCCCGGCGACCTTGAGCGCCATGAAATTAGCCAGAGCGCTCGACACCCGAATTATCCTGAATCCGGCACCGTATTCCGATGACGTCGTATCCTGCCTCGACTATGTGGATATCATCACCCCAAATGAAACGGAAGCCTCGCTCTTATCCGGTATTGAGATCAGTAATCTTGAGAGTGCCAGACAAGCCGCGCAAAAAATCCATGCGCTTGGTGCCGCGCGGGTGATAATCACCATGGGTGCCAATGGCGCCCTGCTATTTGACGGCCAGCAATTTCAGCATATCCCGGCCTTTCCTGCCGTCAGCGTGGATACCACCGGCGCTGGTGATGCGTTCAACGGCGCCTTCGCTGCGGCCGTCGCCGCCGGGCAGAGCGTGGCGCAGGCCGCCACGTACGCAAATGCGTTTGCCTCTCTGGCGGTCGAACGGGAAGGTGCGGCCAATATGCCAACGCATCAGCAAGTGACGAACCGGCTGGCGCAACGCTAATCCCCACACCCTATTTTAAACACCCCGAAGCGGTTTTCGGGCAAGGAGAAAGAGAATGAAAAGCATCGAAGGCATCGTTCCCGTCATGCTGACCCCGTTTAACACCAGAAATGAAATAGACTACCCCGGTCTGGCGAAGCTGATCGACTGGTATCTGGACAAAGGCGTGGACGCACTGTTCGCCGTCTGTCAGTCCAGCGAAATGCTGTTTCTCAGCCTGGAGGAGCGCGTGAGCCTGGCGCGTTTCGTTGTCGAACAGGTTGCAGGGCGCATACCGGTTATCGCATCCGGTCACATCAGCGACGACATCAATGACCAGATAGCCGAATTGCAGGCGATGGCGGAAACCGGCATCGACGCACTGGTGTTGGTCACCAACCATCTGGACCCGAAAAACCAGGGATCGGCGACGTTCTTTGAGACGCTGGAGACCTTGCTGGCATCCCTGCCTGCGACGTTGCCGCTCGGCCTGTACGAGTGCCCGGCACCGTATCGCCGACTGTTAACCGATGAAGAGTTGATGCACTGCGCCAACAGCGGCCGCTTTGTGGTACTCAAAGACGTGAGCTGCGACCTGCCAACGGTAGAACGTCGGGTGAAACTCACGGCAGGCACACCGCTGAACATCATCAACGCCAACGCCGCCATCGCGTTTCCGGCAATGCGCGCCGGTTCCAAAGGCTTTAGCGGTGTGTTCACCAATTTCCACCCGGAGCTCTATCAGTGGCTTTATTCCCAAAGCCAGCAGCAACCAGAACTGGCGCAGGAACTGGCGACCTTCCTGTCACTGGCGGCAGTGACCGAAACGTTGGGCTACCCCAAAAACGCCAAGATTTACCACCAGCGTCTGGGGACTTTCGAGCACGATAACTGCCGGGTCACCAGCGATAATGTGCTGGAAAAATTCTGGGCCTTGTCGGTGATCCTCGATCAGATCCGCCAGGGAACAGAGCATTACCAACAAAAAATCCAATAACGATAACGTCACTTTTTTACCGGCGTATTGTCCGGCAGGTGGAAATATCCCCCCTGCCGGTTTAATGACACAACCTTGTCGCTCACCAGGAATAACCCTCTATGATTATTTGCGATCAACAAGACTGGGCTCAGGAAAAATACGCGTTACATCCGATTATTCACCAGGCCATCGATTATATCTCTACCACCGATTTCGCCGTTATGGCGACCGGTAAATATGACATTATCCCCGGAAAGATGTTCTGTCTATTACAGGAGTTCACCACCGAACCAGCCGCGGACAGGCTGGCAGAATCGCATTTCCAGTATGTCGATATTCAATATTTATTACAGGGAGAAGAAACTATCGGCGTTGCACGAGGTAGCCGTCGTAATACCGTGATTGAAGATAAAAGCGAGCAGCACGATATTGTTTTTTATCGTGAGACTCAAAACGAAAGTTTTATTTCACTAACACCAGGCATGTTTGCCGTTTTCTTTCCAGAAGATCTACATCGGCCATGTTGCCAAAGCAATGGTCCCTCTTTTATTCGAAAAGCAGTTATTAAAATTCACATCAGTTTATTTACGGATTGCTGATTATTATGAAAAATACCACTTCTGCCTTACAAGACAATAGGGTTATCCCTGCCTCGCCGATTACCCGCTTACGTTGGGGGATCATTTTCATTCTGTTGATGGCGGCGGTTATCAATTACCTCGACCGCGCCAACTTAAGTATTGCCAATACCACCATCGCCAAAGAATTCGGTTTTAGCGCTACCCAGATGGGGATGCTGCTGTCGGCCTTCCTGTGGCCTTACGCACTCGCTAACCTGCCGGCCGGCTGGCTGGTAGATAAACTGGGGCCGAAAAAGATGTTCTCCGGCGCAGTCGGGCTATGGTCCACCTTTACCGTGCTGGCCGGGTTCATCAACGGCTATTCCATGTTTTATGGATTGCGCATGTTGCTGGGGATAGCCGAGTCGCCCTTCTTTACTTCAGGCATTAAAATTACCCATCGCTGGTTTTCCGCCCGCGAGCGCGGCCTGCCAACCGCCATCATCAATACCGGCTCGCAAATTGCCAACGCCGTTGCACCGCCAATCCTGACGGTGTTGCTGCTGACAATGGGCTGGCGCGGCATGTTTATTGCCATTGGTCTGGCTGGCATTCCGTTGCTGTTGGTCTGGCTGAAGTTTTATCGCGAACCGACCGCGGCCGAAGAGCGTGACATTCATGCCGACACCGCAGCGACAGCAGCGCCCAGCCATGAAGCGGCAAAAAACCAGCAAGGCTGGGGTGCACTGTTCCGCCATAAAACCACCTGGTTCATGATTCTGGGTAATTTCTCCATCATGTTCACCATCTGGGTTTACCTGACCTGGCTGCCGGGTTATCTGGAAAAATCCCTTGGCTTTACGCTGAAACAAACCGGTTGGATCGCCTCGATCCCGTTCCTCGCCGGTATTCTCGGCGTGCTGTGCGGTGGGGCTATCTCTGATCGTCTGATTCGTCGCGGCGTCAACACCATTACCGCCCGTAAAATTCCGATCGTCATGGGGGCGGCACTGGCGGCCTGCTTTGTTGCACCGATCCCGTTTGTCAGCAACACCTCGCTGTCTATCCTGCTGCTGTCGTTGGGGTATTTCTGCTCACAGCTGCCTTCCGGCGTTATCTGGACACTGGCGACCGACATTGCGCCTAAAGAGCAGGTGGCGTCACTCGGGGCAATTCAGAACTTCGGTGGTTTTCTCGGCGCGGCCAGTGCTCCCATCATCACCGGCGTGATTTTGGATGCCACAGGAGTGTTCACCAATGTTTTCTTCCTGGGTGCAGGCTTGCTGATGCTGGGTGCGTTGAGCTACGGCTTGTTCGTTAAGAAACCGATAACAGTTTGAAACCTGACAGTTTATAGACAGTCGGGTTTATAAACAGATGACAACAACCGGTATGGCGCGTCAGGCACCATACCGGTTCAGCATTACCCTGCCGCGACATCCTGCGGGAAGCGATTTTGCCAGGCATCGAAGCCACCATCCACGCTGTATACCGCCTCAAAACCCAGGCTTATCAGGTAATTCGCCGCATTACGGCTACTGATGCCGTGATAACACATCACCATCACCGGCTGTTCAAAATCCGCACCGCGCACAAAATCTGACAAGGTTTCATTGGTCAGGTGGGTTGACCCCGGTACATGCGCCGCACCGAAACTCTGCGGGTCACGAATATCAACCAACGCCTGGCCTTGCTGCCAGCGCTGATACGCCTGCTCAATATCGATTGCCTCAAACTGCTCCATTGCCTGCCTCATGGTTCGTGGTGAAAACTCGGGGTTAAAAAAGGGTTATCAACGGCTTTGCCTGACATTGTCGGCATTGTAACCCACCCACCGTACGGATAGACCGGACAAAGCACAGGGATATCGCGCGCTCACGCAGGTATCGTGACGGCATAAGCCGACTCAGCAGGACTATTTTCAATCAAATCAGGCGCGAAACTGTTAGCTGTATCACGCGCAAATGTTTTTAATTGGTTAACGCTTGGCTAACATGTTTGTTTTCGATTAATATCGTGAGCGAAAACGAACATTTTAACTTTCAACGGCCGACCATGGCGGCGTTTGACGTAGCGGAGGAGAAAACGTGAAAACCCAAGATCTGATCGTGATCGGCGGAGGCATTAACGGCACGGGCATCGCAGCAGATGCCGCCGGGCGCGGGCTGTCCGTCCTGCTGCTGGAAGCGCAGGATCTGGCCTGTGCGACCTCTTCCGCCAGTTCCAAGCTGATTCACGGCGGCCTGCGCTATCTGGAACACTACGAGTTCCGGCTGGTGGGGGAAGCGTTGTCTGAACGCGAAGTGTTGCTGAAAATGGCACCACACATCATTTTCCCGATGCGTTTTCGCCTGCCGCACCAGCCGCATTTGCGCCCGGCCTGGATGATCCGCGCCGGTCTGTTCATGTATGACCATCTGGGCAAACGTGTCAGCCTGCCGTCCAGCCACGGGCTGCGATTCGGCCGTGAATCGGTGTTAAAACCCGAGCTGACGCGCGGTTTCGAATATTCCGATTGCTGGGTGGACGATGCCCGTCTGGTGGTGCTGAACGCGCAGGAAGTGGTGCGCCGTGGCGGCGAGGTGAAAACCCGCATGAAAGTGACCCGCGCCCACCGCGAAAACGGCCTGTGGATCGTCGAAGCCGAAGATACTCTCAGTGGTGAAACCCACCGCTGGCAGGCAAAAGGCCTGGTTAACGCAACCGGCCCGTGGGTACGCCAGTTCTTTGACGACGGTCTGGCGCTGCCATCACCGTATGGCATTCGTCTGATTAAAGGCAGTCATATCGTCGTGCCGCGCGTCCATCAGGAAGAGCAGGCCTACATTCTGCAAAATAAAGACAATCGTATTGTGTTTGTGATTCCGTGGCAGGATGAATTCTCCATCATCGGCACCACCGATGTGGAATACCACGGCGATCCGCATCAGGTGAAGATCGACGACAACGAAATTCGTTACCTGCTGGATGTGTATAACGACCATTTCAAAAAGCAGCTGACACGTGACGATATCGTCTGGACGTATTCGGGTGTGCGCCCGTTGTGCGACGACGAATCCGATTCACCGCAGGCTATCACCCGCGACTACACCTTGTCTGTTGCGGATGAAAACGGTAAGGCACCGCTGCTGTCCGTATTCGGCGGCAAGCTGACCACCTACCGTAAGTTGGCGGAACACGCACTGGAAAAACTGGTGAAATACTACCCGCAAGCCGGACAAGCGTGGACCCGTAACGCCATTCTGCCCGGTGGTGATATCAGTGGCAGCCGCGAAGATTACGCCGCGACATTGCGCCGCCGTTACAATCTGCCGGAAGCGCTGGCACGTCGTTACAGCCGCACTTACGGCAGCCAGAGCGAGAAAATCCTCGGCAACGCCCAATCCTTAAGCGACCTGGGCGAACATTTCGGCCATAACCTGTACGAAGCCGAGTTACGTTATCTGGTGGAACATGAATGGGTTGTCACGCTGGAAGACGCTATCTGGCGTCGCACCAAGCTCGGCATGTGGCTGGACGACGCACAACGCCAGCGTGTCGCCGACTGGCTGGTCAGCTACCGCAGCCAGTTAGCCAAAGCCGGTTAATACTAAAGAAAAACGGCTTCCTCATGGAAGTCGTAGCTGTGGTCCCACTCAATCCAAACGAAGGGGATTCGGCGTCAAAAACTGTGCTGAGGCGAGCGGATTCGCCGGGTGAGCCGCATGGACGCGGCGAAAGCCCGTGCCGCGTCTGAAACGCGTCACGGGCGGCCCGAACAGCGAAGACGCTTGCCGAAGGTACCGCGTAGCGGCACAGTTTAGCCCTTAGCCAGAGGTCAAGGAGAGGCGGCGTTTGAGCCTCTCCTTGTCGTGCATGCGATGATGCCGCAAAGGGATAACGGATGTCATCAAGCACGAAACCTCATGCTACTCCAACATAAATCGCCAATAACAAAACGACAGCGCTGTTTGTCTACAACCGTATTGGCTTGATGTGCCAAATCTCGTCGGCGTATTCCTGAATCGTACGATCGGAAGAGAAATAGCCCATATTGGCAATGTTGTGCAATGTGCGACGCGTCCATTCATCCTCATCGCAATACACTTCATCTACCCGGTCCTGGCTGTCCACATAACTGCGGTAATCCGCCAGCAACTGATAGTGATCACCGAAATTGACCAGTGAATCAAACAGGTCAGCATAACGACGCGGCTCGTCCGGGCTGAATACCCCGGTCGCTATCTGCGTCAGTACCCGGTGCAATTCCTCATCCTGATTGTAGAACTCGCGCGGGTTGTAACCGTTGCGACGTAATTCCTCTACCTGCTCCGTCGTATTACCAAAGATAAAGATATTCTCTTCCCCAACCCGCTCACGCATTTCGACGTTGGCACCGTCCAGCGTACCGATGGTCAGTGCACCATTGAGCGCAAACTTCATGTTACTGGTGCCAGAGGCCTCGGTACCGGCCAGCGAGATCTGCTCCGACAGGTCCGCCGCCGGAATAATGATTTGCGCCAGGCTAACGCCGTAATTCGGGATGAACACAATCTTCAGTTTGTCTTTCACCGCCGGATCGTTGTTGACCACACTGGCCACATCATTGATCAAATGAATAATGTGTTTGGCCATGTAGTACGCGGAGGCCGCCTTACCGGCGAAAATGGCGACGCGCGGTACGCGGTCCAGATCCGGGTCATCCTTAATGCGGTTATAGAGCGTGATCAGGTGCAACACATTGAGCAACTGGCGCTTATACTCATGAATACGCTTAATCTGCACGTCAAACAGCGCGTTAGGGTCAACCACGATATCCAGATGCTGGGCAATGTAGACCGCCAGCCGTAATTTATTTTCCTGCTTGGCTTTACGCACTTTCTGCAGGAAAGCCGGGTAATCAATGTGCGGTTTCAGGTCAGCCAGTTGGCTCAAATCGGTACGCCAGGTCTTACCGATGGTTTCATCCAACACTTTCGACAGTGGGCGGTTTGCCAGCGCCAGCCAGCGCCGTGGCGTCACACCGTTGGTTTTGTTACAGAACCGCTCCGGATAAACCCGGGCGAAATCGGCGAACAGCGATTGCACCATCAGGTCGGTGTGCAACTGGGACACCCCGTTCACCTTATGGCTACAGATCACCGCCAACCACGCCATGCGCACCTTACGGCCGTGTTCTTCATCAATGATCGATACCCGTTTGAGTAGGTCGACATCGTTGGGGAAACGCTCTTGCACTTCGTCCAGAAAGCGGTCGTTGATTTCAAAAATCAGTTGCAGATGGCGCGGCAGGATTTTGCCCATCATGTCGACCGGCCAGGTTTCCAGCGCTTCCCCCATCAGGGTATGGTTGGTGTAGGAGAACACCTTGGTGACCACATCCCAAGCCACATCCCACTTGAACTTGTGCTCATCGATCAACAGCCGCATTAACTCAGGGATCGCCAATACCGGATGGGTATCGTTAAGGTGGATAGCAAATTTCTCCGCCAGATTGGCGTAGGTTTTATGCATCGTCCAGTGACGGCTAAGGATGTCCTGTACCGTGGCAGACACCAAAAAGTATTCCTGACGTAAACGCAGTTCGCGGCCGGAATAGGTGGAGTCATCGGGGTAGAGTACGCGCGACACGTTTTCGGAGTGGTTTTTATCTTCTACCGCCGCGAAATAGTCGCCCTGATTAAATTTACCGAGATTGATTTCGTTACTGGCCTGCGCCGCCCATAGACGCAAGGTGTTGGTGGCGTCGGTATCAAAACCAGGGATTATCTGGTCATAGGCGCAGGCGATGATTTCCTCCGTTTCCAGCCAGCGGGTTTTGCTCCCCTCCTGCTGAATTCGGCCGCCAAACCGCACTTTATAGCGGGTGCTGTGACGCACGAATTCCCACGGATTACCGTACTCCAGCCAGTAATCCGGTGACTCCGCCTGCTTTCCGTCGACGATATTTTGCCGGAACATGCCGTATTCATAACGAATACCGTAACCCCGTCCCGGCAGCGCCATGGTGGCGAGCGAGTCGAGAAAACAGGCCGCCAGACGACCAAGACCCCCGTTGCCCAATGCCGGGTCGTCTTCTTCTTCCAGCAACTCGTTCAGGTCAAGGCCCATCGCTTCCAGCGCATCACGCAGGTCGTCAAACATACCCATCGCCAGCAACGCGTTGGACAGTGTGCGCCCCAGCAGGAATTCCATCGACAGGTAATAAACCTGCCGAACATCCTGTGATAACTGTGCACGATTAGAACGCAGCCAGCGCTCGACCATACGGTCCCGCACCGCCAGTACCGCGGCATTCAGCCAGTCATGCTTACTGGCAATGCTGGGATCCTTGCCGACGGTAAACATCAGCTTATAGGCGATGGAGTGTTTCAACGCGTCTACGCTGAGCGTAGGTGAGTTGTAGATAAATGGAGAGTTCATAATGTCATTCCCACTGATGCGTACTACCAAAGACGTTGATAAAGCGCACGATAGGCCTGGGCAGCGACCTGCCAACTAAAATCCATTGCCATTGCCTGACGTTGTACATAACGCCAAAGCGAAGGGCGCGACCACAACACAAAGACCCGACGAATCGCCCGCGACAGCGACGCGGTATTACAATCGCTGAACACAAAACCGCTCGCCAGGCCATCAGCCAGATTTTCCAGCGAGCAATCTGCCACGGTATCCGCCAGTCCACCGGTGCGTCTGACCAGCGGTAACGTGCCGTATTTCAGGCCGTATAACTGGGTCAACCCGCAGGGTTCGAACCGACTAGGAACCATAATCACATCCGCGCCGCCAATGATGCGGTGCGAAAACGCTTCGTGATAACCAATCTGTACGCCGACGCGGCCGTGATACTCCGCCGCCGCCGCCAGAAAACCTTCCTGTAAGGTGGCATCGCCTGCTCCCAACACCACCAGTTGTCCACCTTGTTCCAGCAAATCCGGCACGGCCTGCAAGGCGATATCCAGCCCCTTTTGGCTGGTCAGGCGGCTGACGATGGCGAACACCGGCACACGGTCATCCACCTTGAGTCCCATGGCTGTTTGCAAATGCCGCTTGTTTTCCGCTTTGCGCGCCAGCTCATCGCGGCTATAGGTGGCGGTTAGCAACGCATCGTGTGCCGGGTTCCAGATCTCATCATCCACCCCGTTGAGGATACCGGACAGACGCCCCTCCTCCTCGCGCGACTTCAGTAGCCCCTCCAGCCCGTAGCCATACTCAGCCTGAGTGATTTCATGGGCATAGGTCGGGCTGACGGTAGTGACATGATCCGCATAATACAGCCCGGCCTTGAGGTACGAGATTTGACCGTAAAACTCCAGCCCGTACATGTGGAAGTATTCCGGCGGCAAGCGCAACTCCGACATGTGACGGGCATCAAATAATCCCTGATAAGCCAGATTATGGACGGTAAACACCGATTTTGCCGGTCGACCTTTCGCCGCCAGATACGCACAGGCAAGCCCGGCATGCCAGTCATGGGCATGAACGATGTCTGGCCGCCAGAACGGATCCACGCCGTTGGCCATTTCCGCCCCCATCCAGCCCAACAAGCCAAAGCGCAAGACATTGTCCGTATAGGCGAATAACGACGTATCGTGATACGGGCTGCCCGCCCGCTCATACAGGTGCGGGACATCGATCAGGTAGATGCCCACCCCGTTGTAATGGCCGTAACGCAGCGTGACATGACCGCCAAACGTATCCAGTTCCCGTACCACCTGCGCGTCCGGGATACCCTTTTTCAGGTCGGGAAACGCCGGCAACAGCACGCGTACATCCATCCCCGCGGCTATCTGCGCACCGGGCAACGCGCCCACCACATCCGCCAGTCCCCCGGTTTTCAGCAAGGGGAATAGCTCTGAACACACGTGTAATACCCGCATTTTGTCTCCCATTCCACCACCCACGCCCCACACGTGGGCAGCATCAATCCGTCGGCCCGTTACGGCCGGGTACACAATCAGGTCAGGACTTGAGCTTCGCCAACATGGCACGCGTCACCAGCACAATGCCCTCTTCAGAACGATAAAAACGACGGCTGTCATCCTCAGCGTTCTCGCCAATCACCATGCCTTCCGGAATATCGCAGGCGCGATCGATGATGCAACGATGCAAGCGGCATGAGCGTCCAACGTTGACATCCGGCAACAACACCGATGAATCGATGCTGCAAAAGGAGTTGATACGCACCCGAGGGAACAGTACCGAATGCGTGACCACCGAGCCGGACACAATGCACCCGCCAGACACCAGCGAATTCATGGTCAAGCCATGGCTGCCGGAGCGGTCCTGGACGAACTTGGCGGGCGGTAACGCCGCCATCGCCGAGCGAATCGGCCAGTTATGATCGTACATGTCCAGTTCCGGCATCACCGATGCCAGGTCAAGGTTGGCGCGCCAGTAGGCTTCCAGCGTGCCCACATCCCGCCAGTACGGCGGCGCGTTGTCCGACGACGTCACGCAGGAGAGGGTGAAGGGATGCGCCCAGGCATTCCCTTCCGCCACGATTTTTGGGATCAGGTCCTTGCCGAAATCATGGCTGGAATCAGAGGTGCACACATCCTCCTCCAGCCGCCGGTACAGGTATTTGGCGTTGAAAACGTAGATCCCCATACTGGCCAGCGCCATATCGGGGTTATCCGGCATCGGTGCCGGGTTGGCGGGTTTCTCGTCGAAACTGATAATGCGGTTGTCTTTATCCACGCTCATCACGCCAAAAGCGTGTGCTTCTTTGATAGGCACCGGAATACACGCGACCGAACACTCCGCGCCATTCTCCACGTGGTCCAGCAGCATGCGGGAATAGTCCATTTTATAGATATGGTCACCGGCCAGAATCACGACGTATTCCGCCCCATAGCGCCGGATAATATCCAGGTTGTGGCATACGGCATCAGCGGTGCCGCGGTACCAGTGATCGTTTTCATCATGCCGTTGCTGAGCGGGCAGCAAATCGACAAATTCATTCATCTCGATATTCAGGAACGACCAGCCGCGCTGAATATGCTGCACCAGCGTGTGCGACTGATACTGGGTAATCACGCCAATCCGGCGGATGCCGGAATTCAGGCAATTAGAAAGGGCAAAATCGATAATCCGGTATTTACCGCCAAAGTGCACCGCGGGTTTGGCACGGTGCGCCGTTAAATCTTTCAGCCGGGTTCCACGCCCGCCCGCCAAAATCAGCGCAACAGATTTCAAGGGCAACTGTCTGGCCAGCATCAGGGGATCGTGTTTGTCAGTACTCACCATGTCAGACTCCTTTTTTATTGTTTTACCAGTACGCACACCGCATTCGCCTGCCCATGCCAAACCCGTCCTTTGAGCGGATGGTCAGCCGCGCTAAAGGGGGGCGAAACCCGCCACTCCCCTGCGGGAAGCGAAAACTCACTCGTCTGCGTCGTGGCGTTGAGCAATAGCAACCAGCGTTCGGAAAGCTGGATTTGTAACTGATGTGCCCCCTGCTCCCATTCGTATGGCGTCAGCGGCTCTCCCTGCGCATTCAGCCACTGAACGTCGTTTCCGCCGTCACGCCACCATGCGGCTTTGCGCAACGCGGGAATAGCACGGCGCAGGCGGATCAGGCCTGCGGTAAACGCGAGCAAATCGGTATCCGCCTGATCCCAATGCAACCAGGCCAGCGCGTTATCCTGGCAATACGCGTTATTGTTGCCCTGCTGGCTGTTACCGAATTCATCGCCAGCCAGCAGCATCGGCGTGCCCTGCGACAACAGCAGTGTCGTCAGCAGCGCCTGTTGGCTGGCTCGTCGCCGCGCCTGTGTAGCGTCATCCGCCTCCAGCCCTTCCGTCCCGTGGTTGAAGCTGAAATTGCTGTTGGAGCCATCACGGTTTTGTTCCCCGTTGGCTTCGTTATGCTTGTGGTTAAAGCACACCAGATCCCGCAGGGTAAAACCGTCATGGGAGGTCAACATGTTGACTGACGCCCAGGGCAAGCGCCCATTACGCTCAAATACCTCGCTGGAGGCGGCGAAACGGCGGGCAAATACCCCGACAGGCATATCGCCGAGTAACCAGAAACGGCGCATATCGTCCCGAAAACGGTCGTTCCACTCGGCGAACAACGCAGGAAACTGGCCCAGTTGGTAGCCGCCGGGACCAATATCCCAGGGCTCGGCGATCAGTTTGCACTCGCGCAGCGAACGGTGGTTACGCAGCGCGGTAAAGAACGGGGCCGAAGAAGAAAAATCCGGCGAACGCCCCAAAATCGTCGCCAGATCAAAACGGAAGCCATCCACATGGCAGGTTTCATGCCAGAACTTCAGGCACTCAATCACCCACTGCAACACCGCCGGGCTATCCAGCCGCAACACGTTGCCGCATCCCGCCCAGTTGTAATAATCGCCCTCCCCGGTTAACCAGTAGTAACTGGTATTATCAATGCCGCGCAGCGACAGCGTAGGGCCGTCTACGTCCAGCTCTGCGCTGTGATTAAACACCACATCCAAAATCACCTCGATGCCGGCTTTATGCAGCGCCCGCACCGCGTCACGGAATTCGTTGAGCGGGTCATCCCCCGCTGCCAGGCTGCTGTCCACCGCGAACGGTAGCAGCGTGTTGTAACCCCAGTAATTGCGCAATCCCATCGATTGCAAACGGGGCTCGTCGGCATGCTGCTGGACAGGCATCAACTCCAGCGCGGTCACACCCAGTTGCGTCAGGTACTCCAGCATCACAGGGTGCGCCAGCGCAGCGTAGGTGCCGCGTATCGATGCAGGAATGCGTGGGTGGCGTCGGGTCAACCCACGCACATGCGCTTCGTACAATACGGTGTGATGCCAGGGCGTGCGCGGAAAGGCATCGCCCTGCCAGTCGTAACGTTCATCCACCACAACGCTGCGTGGCATCACTTCAGCGCTGTCCGCGGCATCAGGGTAGTCATAACCGCCGTGCAGTCGCTCATCATCCACCACCCAGCCATCCATCTGGCGGGCGCAGGGGTCAAGCAACAGTTTCCTGGCATTGAAACGCAGGCCGCGTTTCGGGTCGAACACACCATCGACACGGTAGCCGTAACACAAGCCTGGCTGGGCATCCGGCAGATAACCGTGCCAGATATCGCCGGTACGGGCCGTCAGCGGCAGGCGTTGTTCCCGCAGGCCGTCAAAAATACACAATTCCACCTTCGAGGCTCCGGAAGAGAACAACGCAAAGTTCACCCCTTCGCCATCGAAATAAGAGCCTAACGGTCGGGGACGACCCGCCAGCAGTTCAACCATTACGCCTCCCTCACCAGATACAGGGTGGAGAGCGGCGGCAGTGTTAATACCAGCGATTGTGGCCGGGAATGGCTGCCGACCGCTTCACTGCGTACCAGTCCCTGATTGCCAATATTGCTGCCGTGATAATGCATGGAGTCAGTATTCAGCACTTCACGCCATTGCCCCGGCTGATTGATACCGACGCGATATCCGTCCCTCGGCACCGGCGTAAAGTTGCTGATAATCAGCATTTCATTGCCGTCAGCATCGCGCCGGATAAAAGCGAAGACCGAATTCTCGCGATCGTCTACCACCACCCATTCGAATCCCTGATGCAGGTAATCGCATTGATAAAGCGGCGGGTGTTGGCGATAGCAATGGTTGAGGTCGCGCACCAGTTGCTGTACACCGGCATGCCAGCCTTCAGGCTCATCCAACAGATGCCAGTCCAGACTGGTGTCGTGGTTCCATTCTCGTCCTTGCGCAAACTCGCAGCCCATAAACAGCAGTTTCTTGCCGGGGTAGGCCCACATGAAACCGTAATAGGCGCGCAGGTTGGCAAATTTCTGCCAGGCATCACCCGGCATCCGGTCCAGCAAAGAACGCTTGCCATGCACCACTTCATCGTGTGACAGCGGCAGGACGAAGTTCTCGCTATAGGCATACAACATGCCGAAGGTCAGCAGGTCGTGGTGGTATTTGCGATGCACCGGGTCCTGTTGCATGTAGGCCAACGAGTCATGCATCCAGCCCATGTTCCATTTGTAGTGAAAACCTAACCCACCGTGTTCCGGCGGTAATGTCACCCCGGCATAATCGGTAGATTCCTCGGCGATGGTGACCGCACCGGCATGGTGCTGGCCCAGCATTTGGTTGGTGTAACGCAGAAAACCGATCGCCTCCAGGTTCTCCTTACCCCCGTAGTGGTTCGGCACCCATTCGCCGTCACGGCGGCTGTAGTCCCGGTAAATCATCGACGCCACCGCGTCCACCCGCAGCCCGTCGACGCCAAACCGTTCGGTCCAGTACAGCGCGTTACCCGCCAGATAGTTACGCACTTCGTGACGGTCAAAGTTATAAATCAGCGTGTTCCAGTCCTGGTGGTAACCCTCTTTCGGGTCGGCATATTCGTACAAGGCGGTGCCGTCAAACCGCGCCAGGCCGTAACTGTCGGTTGGGAAATGGCCGGACACCCAATCCAGCAGCACATTGATGCCAGCCTCATGAAACGCATTGACGAGATAACGGAAATCCTCCGGTGAGCCGAAACGGCGGGTCGGCGCATACAGCCCCAATGGCTGATACCCCCAACTGCCGTCAAACGGATGTTCATGCACCGGCATCAGCTCAACGTGGGTAAACCCCATCTCTTTCACATAAGGCACCAGTTGGTCCGCCAGTTCGCGGTAGCTGAGCCAGAAATTGTTGTCGGTATGCCGCCGCCATGACCCCAGATGCACTTCGTAAATGGAAATCGGCGACTGCAAATCGTTGGCGGATTGCCGCGCCTCATCCACCGGCAACGCAGTTGGCAGCCCACTCACCACTGAAGCGGTATCCGGGCGCATCTGTGAGGCAAAGGCATACGGGTCAGATTTCACCAGCACATTGCCGTAGCAATCGATAATTTCGAATTTGTACAGTTGCCCTATCCCAACACCTGGGACAAACAGCTCCCACACGCCGTTCTCACGCCGCAAACGCATCGGATGGCGACGCCCATCCCAAAAATTGAAATCGCCCACCACTGATACCCGCTGGGCATTCGGTGCCCAGACGGCAAAACAGGTGCCCTCAACGCCATCCAGCGTGGACGGATGTGCACCCAGTGTTTCAAACGGTCGTAAATGGCGCCCCTCTGCCAGCAACCAGATATCCAACTCCTGCAATAACGGGCCAAACCGATAAGGGTCATCAATGACATACGTCTCCTGCTGCCAGGTGACCGCCAGCCGATAGCTGAATGGTTTTTTGCGACGAGGGATCACTGAAGCGAAAAAACCGCGTGGGTCCCGACACTGTAAGTGCGCCACTTTACGTCCGCTGTGTACATCCACCACGTGAACTTCACTGGCGTCTGGAAGCAGTGCACGCACTTCCAGCCCTGACGATGTGACATGCATACCCAATACTGCAAAAGGATCGGCGTAATGGCCGGAAAAAAGGAGATTAATGATGTTCCGATCGGAAAATCCTGACATGGCATCCGTCCTCTGAATTAACCATCTGAATAAAGTAAAGATGTTAAAGAGACAGGTCACTTCTTCAGCACTCTTATTGGTATGCGAATGCCCTGAGTCAATAACAGAAAAGGAACCAGCCTGACCCCCATAAAAAGAGAGCCGACCTGAAAGGATGCAACCGCGCAGTAATCATTGACGCTGCTAAGTATTCTTCAGGTAAGCCTAAGATTCAGCTTAGTCAAGAAAAGAGAAAATATTTGAGATATTGGATAAATTTTTACTCCCGACAACCATAAGAAAAAATAATTAATCATAGCGTTAGCGAATATTGATCTTGTTCGGGTTACCTTGGTGTACAACACGTAGAATTGCTTGATCCAACAGGGAGGTGTGTGGAGATGGTCAGCCAGGTCGATTTGATTCTGTCATTGCTACAACAAACGTGCGTCTATCTGGTCATCGCGTATTTGCTGAGCAAAACACCGCTGTTCATTCCGTTGACGCAGGTTACCCTTCATCTGCCGCATAAATTGATCTGCTATCTGACGTTTTCCATGTTTTGCATTCTCGGTACCTATTTCGGCCTGCATATTGACGACTCCATCGCCAATACCCGCGCCATCGGCGCGCTACTGGGCGGCGTACTGGGAGGGCCGACGGTCGGCGTACTGGTTGGGCTGACCGGTGGCCTGCACCGCTATTCATTAGGCGGTATGACCGCACTGGCGTGCATGGTGTCCACCATCATGGAAGGATTGGCCGGTGGCCTGCTGCACCGTTACATGCTGCGTCGCCACCGTATCGATCTGCTGTTCCAGCCGTTGGTTATTGCCGCCGTCACACTGCTGGTGGAAATAGTGCAGATGAGCATCATCCTGTTGCTGTCGCGCCCGTTTGACGAGGCGCTGACGCTGGTTAAGAGCATCGCGTTGCCGATGATCATCACCAACAGTATCGGGGCGGCCATGTTTATGCGGATCCTGCTGGACAGGCGGGCCATGTTTGAGAAATACACCTCGGCGTTTTCCGCTCGCGCCTTGCAGATTGCGGCTCGGGCGGAAGGGGTACTACGGGAAGGGTTTAATCCGGATACCAGCCTGCGGGTGGCCCGGATCTTGTATGAAGAACTGGGTGTTGGCGCTGTCGCCATCACCGATCGGGAAAAGCTGCTGGCTTTCGTCGGCACCGGCGACGATCACCACACCGCCGGTTCGCTAATTACATCGTCCTATACCCATCAGGCTATTGACAGCAATCAGGTGGTCTACGCTGACGGCAACGAAATACCGTTTTGCTGCCCACTGTCGTCACACTGCAAACTGGGGTCTACGCTGGTTATCCCACTGCGTGGCGAAGAGCAGCGGGTCATCGGCACCATCAAGCTGTATGAACCGAAAAACAAGTTATTCTCCAGCATAAACCGCACCTTGGGGGAAGGTATCGGCCATTTGCTGTCGGCTCAAATTTTCGCGGGTCGTTTCGAGCAGCAGAAGCAGTTACTGGCACAATCCGAAATCAAACTCCTGCATGCGCAGGTGAACCCCCATTTCCTGTTTAACACCCTCAATACCTTATCGTCGATTATCCGCCGCAATCCGGATCAGGCCCGTCAGTTAGTGCTGTCGCTATCGACCTTTTTTCGTAAAAACCTCAAACGCAGCGGTGATGAAGTCGCGCTCAGTGATGAGCTGGAGCACATCAACGCCTATCTTGATATTGAAAAGGCCCGTTTCGCCAATCTGCTGACAGTGGAAATCGCCGTTCCAACGTCGCTCAGGGCGGCCAGATTACCGGCCTTTTCCCTGCAACCGCTGGTGGAAAACGCCATCAAGCACGGTATCGCCCACATGCTGGATAACGGCTATCTACGCATTGGCGCCCGTACTCACGCCAATATGCTGGAGCTCACGATAGAGGATAACGCCGGGGCTTATTACCCCCGCAACGGTAGCGACGGGCTGGGGATGAATCTGGTAGACCGGCGCATCAAGGCGCGCTACGGCCATCATTACGGCATCACTGTTACCAGCGAACCGGAACGCTTTACCCGCGTTCGGGTACGGGTGCCGCTGAGGGTGGGATAAGAGCGTGTCAGGCTGGCACAGTCATACCTGAAATAAAACTCACGCCTGAAATAAAAAACGGCTTCCCCTAGGGGAAGCCGTTCTCAGGCTAATCTCGGCATCACATCACGTCACTGCTCCGGCTAACGCCATCTTCGCTATCGTCGGTGAGGATGACCCGGGAAATTACAGCCCTACTACGTTCTCAGCAGAAGGACCTTTCGGACCGTTGCCGATAACGAATTCCACTTTCTGGCCTTCGTACAGCGTTTTGAAGCTGTCGCTCTGAATTGCAGAGAAGTGTACGAATACGTCTTTGCTGCCATCAGCCGGGCTGATAAAGCCAAAACCTTTAGATTCGTTAAACCATTTTACTGAACCAGTCATTTTATTAGACATCATATTACCTCGTAATTTTTTCCAGCCCATTTGAGGGCAACAGGGGTCTGCAATGCAGGAAATACTTATGAGCAAGAAAAAAAGAGATTCAGGGGAAGTGATATCAGGGATAACGCTTGGACTGAGGACTACTTTAGTAAAATGCTTTGCATAAATAGGTCTGACTAACAAACCGTGCGGCTATTAACGCATTCATCAGGCATGAAAGCAAGCATTATGTATTGTTACGGCAGGAAAATATTTTATATCATTTATAATTCATGCAGTTAATGAGTCGGCCTCGGTGATTTTTCGCCACGCCCACCGCTGACGCCAGCCTGACCCGCAAACCGGCTTAACGATAATACCGATGTTGCTGCATTTATTCCTTAGTGGCGGCCTGCTCCATCGGAATCAGATTCAGCTGTCCGTGACGCACACCCGTCTGAGCGATGACCGAAGCGGCAAACTGCTCTACACGCTCGGTAGGGCCACGCAAAATCACGGTTTCCACACATTCGTCATGGCTGAGGTGGGTGTGCATGGTGGATACCGTCAGGTGATGATGTTCATGCTGCATACCGGCCAGTCGGCTCGACAGCTGACGCTCGTGATGGTCATACACATAGCTCAGCACCGCCACGCACTCGGCGTTTTTATCCTGCGCTACCGTCATTTCGCCCAATTCACGCCGCAACATATCGCGAAACGCTTCCGACCGGTTGGCATAGCCTTTTCGCAGCATCAGTGCATCCAACGCCTCAGCCAGCAGGTCATCCAGAGAAATCGTCAATCGTTGCATGTCAGCCTCACAAAAAAGCGAAAAAAATCCTCCGGCGTGGCGTCACGCAGGCCGTTCCATTATGCCGGGGTTCATCATGATGATCGTGATTCAGCGCAAAACGGCGCTCAAATCCCTGATGAGCAAATAAGAATGGACAAGACCGCAACCCATTGCCAGAAAAAGATCATCGCCTCCCGAGGCGGGTGATCGGGGGATAACAGTAAAACGCGCCCAACGGGCGCGTTTTAGCAGGAACGGGATTACAACAGGATACGCAGCATACGGCGCAGCGGTTCGGCAGCGCCCCACAGCAGCTGGTCACCGACGGTGAAAGCGGACAGGTACTGCGGCCCCATGTTCAGTTTACGCAGACGACCCACCGGGGTAGACAACGTACCGGTCACCGCTGCCGGGGTCAGTTCGCGCATGGTGATTTCGCGGTCGTTCGGTACCACTTTCACCCAGTCATTGTGGGTGGCCAGCATTTGCTCGATTTCCGGAATCGACACATCTTTTTTCAGCTTCAGCGTGAACGCCTGACTGTGGCAGCGCAGCGCGCCGATACGCACGCACAACCCATCCACCGGAATGGTGCTGGCGGTATTCAGAATCTTGTTGGTTTCGGCCTGGCCTTTCCACTCTTCACGGCTCTGGCCGTTTTCCAGTTGTTTGTCGATCCACGGGATCAGGCTACCCGCCAGCGGCACACCGAAGTTTTCCACATCCAGACCGCCGCGTGACAATGCCGTCACTTTGCGCTCGATATCCAGGATGGCTGAAGCCGGGTCGCTCAGTTCAGCGGCGACTTCGGCGTTCAACTGTCCCATCTGAATCAGCAGTTCACGCATATTGCGCGCACCCGCGCCGGACGCCGCCTGATAGGTGGCAACGGAGGCCCACTCCACCAGATCGTTGGCGAACAGGCCGCCCAGCGACATCAGCATCAGACTGACGGTACAGTTACCACCGACAAACGTTTTGATGCCTTTATCCAGACCGGACTGGATAACACCGTGGTTAACCGGGTCCAGAATAATAATCGCGTCATCTTTCATTCGCAGAGAAGATGCTGCGTCGATCCAGTACCCTTGCCAGCCACTTTCACGCAGCTTTGGGTAGATTTCATTGGTATAATCGCCGCCCTGACAGGTGATGATAATATCCAGCGCGCGCAGCGCGTCGAGATTGTAGGCATCCTGCAGGACACCCTGCTGGCCGCCCAACGCCGGTGCTGGCTGACCGTGCTGCGACGTAGAAAAGAATACCGGGCGGATTAAATCAAAATCGCGTTCTTCCACCATGCGCTGCATGAGTACCGAACCGACCATTCCGCGCCAGCCAACAAAACCAACATTTTTCATGGTAACCGTCCTGCCTGGGGGTGACAAAAAGCAATCCGACTGCCGTTTCAGGCAGGGAGCATAGTTTAAAGTGATGTCTGTCAACCTTACAAAATGTATCAGAAGTCGCAAGTGAATTTATTCGATGACTCAGGCGTTTTCAGCAACAGGCCTAATGTGCCGGTCAGAAAACTGGGGATGAAAGGAGCTTACCGCCACCATGACTGAAATGATCTCAGCAACCGTCCTGTTGCTGTTAATTATGGATCCGCTCGGCAACCTGCCGGTGTTTATGTCTGTTCTGAAACACCTGGATCCCAAACGGCGACGTGTGGTGCTGATTCGGGAAATGATCATCGCACTGGGGGTGATGCTGGTGTTCCTGTTCGCGGGCGAGAAGATTCTGGCAATACTGAATCTGCGTACCGAAACCGTGTCCATTTCCGGCGGCATCGTGCTGTTTTTGATTGCCATCCGCATGATTTTCCCAACGCAGGAAGGTTTTACCAGCGGCTTGCCCGCCGGTGATGAGCCGTTTTTGGTGCCGTTGGCTATTCCGATGGTGGCCGGGCCATCGATTCTGGCCGCACTGATGCTGCTTTCCCACCAGTACCCGGATCAATTACCGCATCTGACACTGGCGCTGCTTATTGCCTGGGCCATTACCGTAGTCGTGCTGCTGCTATCAAATCTGTTCCTGCGGTTGTTGGGCGATAAAGGCGTCAATGCGTTGGAACGGCTGATGGGATTGGTACTGGTCATGCTTTCCACCCAGATGTTCCTGGACGGTATTCGGGCCTACCTGAAACTCTAGCATCTGGTCGTTGTTGTCTCAGACCGTTCTCTCAGTCTCCCGCGCGTTGCGGAGACTGAGAGAATAGGGTTACCGCCTGTCGGTCTTCATCACACCATCTGTCTTCATCACACCACGTAGCTCAGCAGCAGGGTGCCGACCAGACCACACACCGCGATAATGGTTTCCAGCGCTGACCATGACTTCAGCGTTTCCGGAATGCTCAGGTTGAAATACTCCTTGAACAGCCAGAAACCGGGGTCGTTGACATGAGAAAAAATCACGCTGCCGGAACCGACCGCGATCACCATCAATTCCGGGCTGACGCCGCTGGTGGCAATAATCGGTGCCACAATCCCGCCCGCGGTCAGCGCGGCCACAGTGGCAGACCCTAATGCCAGGCGCAGCACGGCGGCGATAAGCCAACCCAGCAACAGCGGCGACACGCTACTACCGTGCATCATACTGGCGATGTACTTGTCTACGCCGCTGTCGACCAACACTTGTTTAAACGCGCCGCCGCCGCCGAGGATCAGCAACATCATGGCGATGATTTTAATCGAGTCGGTAATGGTGCCCATCACCTCATCCATGCTGCGGCCACGGTTCAGGCCGAAGGTAAAAATCGCGATCAGCACCGCAATCAGGGTCGCCATCACCGGGTCGCCGAAGAACTCGGCATACGACAACAATGCATGTCCCTTCGGTAATATCATTTCCGCCACGGCGCGCAGCGCCATCAGGATAACCGGCACCAGTGCGGTCATTACGCTAACGGCAAAGCCCGGCATTTCCTCTTCGGTGAACTGCTTCGGGTTATACAGCCCTTCCGGAATCGGCTTATCGATCTTCTTGAGAAAACGGGCGTAAACCGGCCCCGCCAGAATCACCGTCGGGATCCCCAGCAGCGTACCGTAGAGCAGGGTTTTGCCCATGTCGGCATGAAATAGCGAGGCAATCGCCGTCGGCCCCGGATGCGGCGGCAGAAAACCGTGGGTGACGGATAACGCCGCCGCCATTGGCACACCGGCGTATAGCAACGGAATACGGGCTGAGGCCACAATGCTGAACACCAGCGGCAACAGCAGCACAAACCCCACTTCATAGAACAGCGCGAAGCCGACGGTAAACCCGGTTAGCACAATCGCCCACTGGATATGTTTGCGGCCAAAGCGATGAATCAGCGTGGAGGCAATCCGCTGTGCTCCGCCGCAGTCCGCCAGCAATTTCCCCAGCATAGCGCCAAATCCCATGATCAGCGCCAGGCTGCCCAGCGTACCGCCCACCCCGTTTTTGATGGAGGTCATCACTTTTTGCACCGGCATTCCCTGCATGACGCCCACAGCCAGAGCGACCAAAATCAGTGCGATAAAACCATTCAGTTTAAAGCGGATCATCAACACCAACAGCAGTGCGACACCCACAGCGACAATCACGAGTGGCATAACTCTCTCCGGCAACCCCTGCATGCTCGAACCGGGCAACAACAGGGGATTTTCTTATGTTTTGCGAAGGCTCCCGGTGTGACATCGACGCCTTCGCTACAGTAGTGGCGTACCTGCGTCGTGACAGGCATGCATCGTTGCATGCAGTCGGGAACGCATTCACCCAATGTGATGGCTGTCATGTGGCGACTATCGCGTGACAACTATCACAATGCACAATGTTACCGGTATCATGATACCGGTAACATGTTAAAATACGAAACCTGCGCGACGCATTTAATTTACAGTTTGGGATAGAGATCAAATTATGTCAGGACAAAGTATTATTCTGATGGGGGTTTCCGGCAGCGGGAAATCCAGCGTGGGAGCCCAGTTGGCACGCGACATTCACGCCAAGTTTATCGATGGCGACGATCTGCATCCCAGGGCCAATATCCAGAAAATGGCCAGCGGCCAGCCACTCAATGACGATGACCGCGCCCCCTGGCTGGAGCGCCTGAACGATGCCGCCTACAGTCTGCTGCATAAAAATGAAACCGGCATTATCGTCTGCTCCGCCCTGAAAAGGCGCTACCGCGATCGGCTACGCGACGGCAACGACGGCATGGTCTTTCTCTACCTCAAAGGAAGCTTTGACGTCATTTTGCAACGCCATCAGGCACGCGCCGGCCATTTTATGCCGACGGGTCTGCTGCAAAGCCAGTTTGATGCACTGGAGGAACCGGACGAAACCGAAGCCGATGTCATTACCGTGGATATCAACGGCCCGATGGACCAGGTGGTAGCACGGTGTATCGAGGCATTGCGCGCTCGCCTGCCACGCTGACCCCGGCCCTAAACGCTTTCTCCCACTTGCACGGTAAAGCCGACGTCCACACGGGGTGTCGGCAACGTTTCGCCGTGCAGACGAGCCAGCAACTGTGCCGCACCGATCTCGCCAATGCGCTTACGCGGTGTCAGTATGCTGGTGAGCCGTGGCACCGTGGTTTGTCCGATATCATGGCCGTGGAAACCGGCAATCCCCATTTGTTCGGGAACGCGTAACCCCTGCCGCTGGCATTCGAACATGGCACCAATCGCCAGGTCATCATTGGTACAGAACAGGCTATCGAGCTGTGGGTATTCCGCCTGCGCACGACGCAACAGCTCGCCGCCCAACGTATAAGACGAGGGGCTTTCACTCATCACGCTGTAACTGGCAAGCCCAGCCTCCGCCATCGCTTGTTCATAACCCCGTTGCTTTAATAACGTGCGCTCATCCTGACGTGCGCCGAGGTACACCACGCGGCGGCGGCCACGCGCAATCATATAACGCGTCATCTGGCGTGCGGCGTCCACATTATCAAACCCCACCGCCATATCGAGGCAGGGAGATACCGAGTCCATCAACTCCACCACCGGGATCCCGGCCACCGCAATCATCTGACGGGTACGCGCCGTATGGTTGCGCTCAGCAAGAATCAACCCGTCGATGTTATAAGCCAGCAGCGACATCAGACGCCGTTCTTCCACTTCCGGCTGGTAGCCGTAATGCGCCAGCATGGTTTGATAGCCTTGCGATTCGGCCACTTTTTCAATGCCACGCAACACCTCGGCAAACACCTGGTTGGTGAGCGATGGCAGCAACACGCCGATGGCCCGGCTGGTAGAATTAGCGAGAATATGCGGCGTTCGGTTGGGAATGTAACCCAATTCATCCAACACAGCGGCGATCTTGCCTCGCAACGCTTCAGAAACCTGCTCGGGGTTACGCAAATAGCGGCTGACCGTCATTTTGGTCACCCCAACCCGGTCGGCGACATCCTGCAACACCGGTCTTTTTTTCTTTATCATCCGTTGACATCCCCGCGACTCAAAACGTCGATTGTACTAAAGAAATGGTTAGCAGAATATCTATCTGAACTCCGGTGATAACAATCGCATGACGGTATCCCGAAACCAACTTATTTATATTATTCTTTTATTATTAATTAATTTTGCAATAAATAGACATGCCAATGAATTAATTAATTTTTAATGAAGTAACACGGTCATAAATGATTTTTTATTATAAGTCGTTTCACATACTACTATTGTATTCTTGCCGGAATGGCACCCATCATTACATGCCATAAAAATATCGGGATACAGAAAATTGGCTTTCTCTCAGGAAAAGCGAATAAACCTGAATATATCTCTTCAATAATTCGATGTGCCGGACAACATGCACAACGCAATGTGCGAGCCCTTTCAGGGCTGGGTAATACACTGCAACGTGAAGTATGACGGGTATCGATGCTGATAAATCTGGCTGCCACTGGCAGCATTAATAACACTCTGGAGACAATAATATGACTAGCATTTCTCAAACTGGAGCGTACGCCGCCACCCCCTCAATCGTAATATCAAACCCGAAAATCACGATCACCAAATCTGAAGAAACGGGCGGATACCATGTCAATATAGATTCAAAACCAGGCAGCACGAATAACCAACAACCCAGCGAGGAAGCCCTGCGTAAAATGATGGATTATTTCGACGCAAAAAAAGCCGGCATCGAGCCGCCTCAGTCTTCCCACGTGACCATTTCAGACGGCACGCCCATCACGTTAGTGACCTACGGCGACCTGTTAAAAAAAGCAACCAGTACCGATAATCCTGTCACTACCACGGCAGGCCGCGCCGTTTATACACCAGGCACCTCCAGCGAAGGCATTACCATCCAGTCGGCGCCGGTGACAACCAGCAGCGAAGCTGAGACCCCAACAACTCAGCCATCGTAAGCCTTGTCATCAAAAATAAAGGCGAGCCCGGTGTGCTCGCCTTTACTGACATGCGCTGGTTACTGTTACTTTGCCGGTGGCAAATCAAACAGCAGGATTTCGCTGTCTTCGCTGGCACGCACCGTGATAGCGTCTTCATCCCAGATAGCCAGCGCATCGCTGATGGTCGCCTGCTGACCATTGACCTCAACCGAGCCTCGTACCACCTGAATCCATAACACACGGCCCTGCTGAGTCTGGTAGGACGACGCTTCCTGCGCCTTCAGCGCCCAGCGCCACAACGTCATGTCCTGAAATACTTTCAGCGATCCGTCGCGGGCATCCGGTGACAACACCAGTTGGCGACCCTGCGGCGCATCGAAACGGCGCTGCTCATAACGCGGCGTCAGGCCGGTTTTTTCCGGGATCACCCAAATCTGGTACAAATGCAGCAGTTTGTCCTGGCTGGCGTTGTACTCGGAGTGGCGGATCCCGGTGCCAGCGCTCATTATTTGGAACTCACCCGCCGGGATCTGTTCCTTGTTGCCCATACTGTCCTGATGTTCCACGGTGCCTTCCAGCACATAGGTGAGAATTTCCATATCCCGGTGCGGGTGGGTTCCAAAACCTTGCCCACCTTCGATATAGTCTTCATTGATCACCCGCAGTGCGGAAAACCCCATAAAATCCGGATCGTAGTAATCGGCAAACGAAAACGTGTGCCAGCTATCCAGCCAGCCGTGGTTAGCATGGCCGCGATCGTGTGCTTTGCGTAAATAAATCATGTTGCGCTCCTCGAATGTTTTTTTCAGTCTAGCGACCAGTCGGGAATAAGAAAGCCTAAAAAACTCACCGCTCTATTCAAAAAATTTCCGGGAGAAATGTTGATATCGCAACGCGATAGCCCGTAGGGTGGCGGCCAGGGATGGTAAGCCACCAAAAATTTCCGGGAGAAATGTTGATATCGCAACGCGATAGCACTTAAGGGGATAGCAGCAACAGCGTTAACAGGAATAATTATTGGAAACCGGATTCCAAAAAACTCAGAATAAAAAAAAGCCAGCACCCGAGCTGGCTAAGTAATACTGGAAGCAATGTGAGCAATGTCGTGCCTTCACAGCAAAACCGCGATGAGTCACAGAGATGGATTCATTAGGCTTTCCCGGAACGCATGGCAATAATAATCATTATCATTTGCATCTGTAAAGCGATTTTTTGTTCAATTTAAAGAAAATGTTCGCCGGACAGCCTGTTCCGACTGACGTGCCGGTTATTCCTGCCAGTATCCAAAAGAATTATTTTTCAGAATCAGATGGTTAATGTTTAACCATTAAAAAGAAAGGGGTATACCGCGTCGCGCGCCCCCGGAGCAAATAGCAGGGAGGGCGTGGTTCAACATTGGCTCTTCACGTGAATAGCGCTTTACGTGAAGAGCGTTGTCGGTGAGGAGCGCTTTACGCGGGCAGCGCTCTGGCCAGTAAGCTGAAAGGATGTTCGCAGGCTTTACTGGTCGACATTTCAATCTGCCATTTGCAGGTCTCACAATCCGTGATCACCAGATCAGCGCCGCTGGCTTCGATTTGTCGGAACAACGGTGCGCCAATCCCCTGCGCGGTATCATAGTTTTCCTTTTTAAAACCGTAAGTTCCGGCGATACCACAACACTGAGAATCCAGTACCTGCAACTCCAGCCCCGGAATGCGTCGCAGTAATTCCAGGGTATACGCCGTCCACCCCATTCGTTCCAAATGGCAGGGCGTGTGATACACCACCCGCAGCGGCAACGGTTGCAACGGCAATGTTCGACCTTGATCCAGCAAGCGATAAAGGTGGCGAGTCGCCAGTTCTATGCCATCACGCACGTGATGGTTGTCCACCCCCAACAGATGGGGGTATTCATCGCGCAGCGTAAAGGTACAACTGGACGACGTTGCAATAACCGGCAGACCGCGACTGTTGATAGCCTCATCCAGCGAAGCCAGATTAAAGTTCGCCTGCTTGCGGGCTTTATCGAGAAAACGGTTGGCGATAAGCGCCACACCGCAGCACTTCTCTTTGGTGAGCAACTGAACCCCAACCCCCATCGCGTTAAACACACGGATCAGGTCACGGCCCAGTTGTGGATGATTGTAGTTAACGTAGCACCCATGGAAATAAGCGACTTGATCGGCAAACTGCAACTGCTGTGCCGCCTGCCGACGGTACCAACTGCGGAAAGTACCGTGGGAATAGCGCGGCAACTGGCGACGATGGTCAATCTTCAGCGCTTTATCCAGCAACTGACGCATGGGTTTCAACCCGGTCAGCGTATTCACCAGCGGTGCAAACGGCGTCGCGACAGACCCCATCAAATCAGTGTGACTGAGAATGGCATCACGCAGCGTCGGACGATGCTGGCTATGGCTGGCTTTGGCACGCTGAATGATGTCGCCAATTTTGACATCCGATGGGCACGCTACCTCGCAGCGTTTGCAGTTGGTGCAGTACTTCAACGCCTCGTCAAATAATGCCGGGTCTTTACGCCGTAACCGCTCACCATCTGGCCCTGCTTGTTTTGGCCCTGGGTAGAACGGATTGACGCGTGCGACCGGGCAGGCAGTAGTACAAACGGTACATTTGATGCAATTCTCAAAACTGGTGTCAGACCGGCTCATCATCGGTTCTCCCTTGTGATCATCTCGGCGGCGTATAGCGCGCTCAGCAGTGAAACCCCGCCGCCACACCCCTGCCGTAACGGGTCATACCCCCGCAATACCGAGCCAATCGCATACAAACGGTGTTGGGTGTGGCCGTCGATAGCCGGGTGTAACTGCTCGTCCGCGATGACCCCAAATTGCAGATAAGGCTGAGCAGCAAACAGGTTGGACTGACTCCAGTCCTCGTGGGTCGGCAGGAAATCGACATCCAGGCCAAACACCGGCTCCACCACCCGATCGCGTTCCGCCACCAGACCGTTGCTGAAAAAACTCCCGCTGGCCAGTACCACGTGCTCGGCACGCAGCGGTACCTCGCCATGGCTGCGCGTATACAACGCGACGCCCGTATCGCGCGCTTGGGCTGACAACACTTTGTCTCCCGGCATCAGCGTCCCGCCGGTCTGGCGAAAACGCCCCAGCAGCGCCTGATGCAAGCGCATGCCCGGCAACGAGGGCGGCAACGTCGCCAGCAGCCCGACCGGTTTACCCAGTGCAGCATTCAGTTGTGCCTGAGCGTCCAGCCCCAGACAGGCAGGCAATATAACGGCATCATTGCCGCTCGCCCGCGTCATCAGCTCTTCCGCCAGCGCCGCGATACCGGCCGGGGTGTCCAGCACACGGGCGATAGCCAGTGAACGGAACTCACTGGCGTTCTGCCGCTGCGCATCCAGCAGTGGTAAGCGCAGATCATCGGCGCGCGCCGCAATCCCCTGTGCCTGCAATTCTCCGGCGACCAGTCGGGACTGAAAATCCATAAACCCTTCAATACCGGCAACCAACGGCTGCCGCCACGCGGGTGACCCCGACAAACCGCGCGTAACGCTATCTGACGGGCTTAACCAGCAGGGGTGCCATTTGCCCAACGGTGTCAGGCGCTGATGGTTGCCGCCGCTATCACCGCGCAACCACAGACCACAGCGCGACAGCAAGGCTTCGGCATCCGCCGCCAGTTGGCTGACTCGCGCTTTGCCCATCAGGGTATAGGGGTGGTAGGGCGCCTGCGCGGCCAGTTCATCCAGTGCAGTCAGCGGCTGCTCGACCGCAGTGCCATCCGGCAATGTCGCCAGCAGGTCCAGTGCACCGGAGGCAAAGGTCAACGCACTTTGCCCGACGCTGACCACAGCGCAGCGTTTGCCCTGCTCTTGCAGGCGAATGCCGCAGGTTAACCCCGCCAGCCCACCGCCAATGATCACCACGTCATAATGCATCGCCGTTCTCCTGCTCCGGGCGCTCGGTCAGTCCGCACAAGCCCTGATAAATCCAACTGGTAAATTCGCTTTCCCGCAACGTGTTTCCCCAGGCAATGGGCCGCATGCCTTTCCAGCGCTCGTTCAGGAACTGGCTCAATTGCGACACCGCCTGCTGCGGCGTGGATTGCCCCAGTCGACACAACAGCCCAGCGGCGCGGCAAGCACACAATTCCCCCTGACAGGTTCCCATGCCGACACGGGTACGTCGGCGCAGGTCAGTCAGGTTGTTCACCTGCAGCGACTCAACCGCGTAACGCACCTCACCTGCTGTCACGGCTTCACATTCGCACACCAGACTGCTGTCCACCCGATGACCGGAGACCAGCGGCGCGGCACGATGCCCGTGGCGGTAAATCGCGGAACCACGCAGCGGTGCTGAAAGCGACGAGGTGGCCTGCGGTCTGTCAGGTTCCGTGGTTTCCGACCCCGGCAACGGGCGAGACGCCGTCGTACATTCGGCGCGGTGACCGAGTTTTTCGCAGACTTTGTTGGTTACCCATTCCGCCATCAGCCGGTAGGTCATCAGCTTGCCGCCGGTGATGGTCACAAAGCCCTCCAGCCCGTCACGGCTGGCATGGTCTAGCAACACGATGCCGCGACTGACGCTGCGCCCGGAGGGGTCGTTATCGCTCGCTACCAGCGGCCGCACCCCGGCGTAAGCACGCAAAATACGGGTCTGCGCCAGTTGCGGCGCCAGCATGCTGCCTTCGCGGATCAGCGTATCCACTTCCTCTGGCGTCACCGTCATGTGGTCAATCTGGTCGTAGTCGATGCGGGTCGAGGTGGTACCAATCAGCGAGATAGTATCGCCAGGTACCAGAATGTCGGCATCAGCCGGTGGACGGCAGCGGTTAATCACCCGGTTATTGATGCGATGCCCCAAAATCAGCAACGCGCCTTTGGCGGGGAACATACGCACATTCAGGTCGGCATATTCGGCGATACGTTGCCCCCAGATGCCGCCCGCATTCACCACCACTTGTGCATAAATTTCACTGGCCACCTGACGTTTATGGTCGAAAACGCGCACGCCAACGACACGATCGCCCTGACGGAGTAACCCAATGACCTCGTGATACGTCAGCACTTCCGCACCGTGTTCACAGGCATCGATCATGTTGGCGGCGGTTAACCGGAAGGGGTCAACCGTACCGTCCGGCACGCGCACAGCACCGATCAACGCCGGATTCGCGGCGGGCTCCAGCCGCAAAGCTTCCTGCGGGTCGATGGCTTGCGCCCGGATACCCGCGCGCTGACAAGCGGCGATAAACCGGGTTTGATAGTCGATATCATCCTGCGGCAAGGTCAAAAACAGCCCATCGGTCGGCTCAATACAGTGACGGGCGACGCGCCGCAGAATCTGGTTTTCCTCAATACATTCACGAGCAGACTCCGCATCGGTCACCGCATAGCGCGCACCGCTGTGCAACAGCCCATGATTGCGGCCAGTAGCGCCGGTGGCGATGTCATGCCGTTCCAACAACAGACAGCGCAACCCGCGCAACGCGCAGTCGCGGGCCGTTCCCGCCCCCGTGGCGCCACCGCCGATAATCACTACATCCGTTTCTCGCCGCAAACCGTTGTTTGCCATTGCCGTTTTACCTCAATGCGGATCATGCCTGTCTGTAGTGGGACATAAATCAGTGCCACAATGATTGATAAAGAACAAAAACACTCAAAAAACGAAAATAAAATCCGGAGACAACCGCAGATATGTGATTCAAATCACCCAAAAATGGAAAATCATTATTTCATTTGTGTTACTTAAAGCTCAAAATAGCGCCCGCCGTCATAAAAGTGTAACAATTGCGTACTGACTCACATTGACGATGACGCGCATTCGCTACGCTGACGAGCGTTATAGAAAATAACTATCGGGGATCGTTTATTTATGTTGAGTATTTTCAAGCCTGCGGCTCATCGCCCGCGCGTGGCGGAACATCAGGTAGACCCGCTCTACCGCCGGTTACGCTGGCAGATTTTTCTGGGGATCTTTTTTGGCTACGCCGCCTACTATCTGGTCAGAAAGAACTTCGCGCTGGCGATGCCCTATCTGGTCGAACAGGGTTTTTCCAAAGGCGACCTGGGTTTTGCCCTGTCCGGTATTTCCATTGCCTACGGGTTTTCTAAATTCATCATGGGGTCGGTATCAGACCGCTCCAATCCGCGTGTCTTTCTGCCTGCCGGTCTGATTCTGGCCGCCGTGGTCATGCTGTTTATGGGCTTCGTACCGTGGGCGACATCCAGCATCATGGTGATGTTTGTGCTGTTGTTCGTCTGTGGTTGGTTCCAGGGCATGGGTTGGCCGCCGTGCGGTCGTACTATGGTGCACTGGTGGTCACAGAAAGAGCGTGGCGGCATCGTGTCTATCTGGAACTGCGCCCATAACGTGGGTGGCGGCATTCCACCGTTACTGTTCCTGCTGGGGATGGCCTGGTTTAACGACTGGAAAGCCGCACTCTATATGCCGGCCTTCGCCGCCATTCTGGTCGCGCTGTTCGCTTTCGCCATGATGCGCGATACGCCGCAATCTTGCGGTCTGCCGCCGATCGAAGAATACAAAAACGATTACCCGGTGGATTACAGCGAGAAAGATGAACAGGAACTGACCGCGAAAGAAATTTTCATGCAGTATGTGTTCCCCAACAAACTGTTGTGGTACATCGCTTTCGCCAACGTGTTCGTCTACCTGCTGCGTTACGGCATTCTCGACTGGTCGCCAACCTACCTTAAAGAAGTGAAGCACTTCGCACTGGATAAATCGTCCATCGCTTACTTCCTGTACGAATACGCCGGTATTCCAGGCACCTTGTTGTGCGGCTGGATGTCCGACAAAGTGTTCAAGGGTAACCGTGGCGCGACCGGGGTGTTCTTCATGACACTGGTGACCATCGCCACCGTGGTGTACTGGCTGAACCCGGCTGGCAACCCCAACGTGGATATGCTCTGCATGATCGTCATCGGCTTCCTGATTTACGGCCCGGTTATGCTGATTGGCCTGCACGCGCTGGAACTGGCACCGAAGAAAGCCGCCGGTACCGCTGCGGGCTTCACTGGCCTGTTCGGTTATCTGGGCGGTTCGGTCGCTGCCAGCGCCATCGTCGGCTACACCGTCGATTTCTTTGGCTGGAACGGCGGCTTTATGGTCATGATCGGCGGTAGTGTGCTGGCGGTATTGCTGCTGGTGCTGACCATGATTAACGAGACCAAACACAAAGCAGAACTGGCGAAACGCGCCTGATTCTGTCATCTCGTCATGGTTTACTTACCATAAACCATGAGCATTATCCCCGCCGGTCCATACCGGACTGGCGGGGAATTATCAACGACCTGTTCGTTTTCATCACCACCACTCACACAGCTTTTCTTTCTCCCACTGAAAAAGGACGCTGACATGATTCCTCTGTTCAAACCATTATTAGCCGGTGTCGCACTGGCGATATCCCTCGGCGCACTGGCGCAAACCGACGATAAAATCGTGATTGCTCACCGGGGGGCCAGCGGTTACCTGCCGGAACACACCTTGCCCGCCAAAGCGATGGCGTATGCACAAGGGGCGGACTATCTGGAGCAGGATCTGGTGATGACCAAAGATAATGCGCTGGTGGTGCTGCACGATCACTACCTCGACCGGGTGACCGACGTCGCCAGCCGCTTTCCCAACCGGGCGCGAGCCGACGGCCGCTACTACGCCATCGATTTTACGCTGGCAGAAATCCGCTCACTTAAATTCACCGAAGGGTTTGACCTGAAAGACGGCAAACCGGTGCAGAGCTACCCCAACCGCTTCCCAATGGGTAAATCGGATTTTCGTGTTCACACCTTTCAGGACGAAATCGAGTTTATTCAGGGGCTGAATCACTCCACCGGCAAAAACATCGGGATTTATCCAGAGATCAAAGCACCGTGGTTTCACCGCCAGGAAGGAAAGGATATTTCACGCGCGGTGCTGGAGGTGCTGAAGCAGTACGGCTACACCCAAAAAAGCGATCGGGTTTATCTGCAATGCTTTGACGCCAACGAGCTACAGCGCATCAAAACTGAACTGGAGCCCGCGCTGGGGATGAACCTAAAGCTGGTGCAACTGATCGCCGAAACGCGCTGGCAGGAAACCCAACAGCGACAACCGGACGGGCGCTGGGTCAACTATGACTACGACTGGATGCTCAAGCCGGGTGCCATGCAAAAAATCGCCCGTTATGCCGATGGCGTTGGTCCCGACTATCACATGTTGCTAAGCGGCGACACAGGCAAGGTCACCATCAGCCCGCTGGTAAAAGAGGCGCACGCCAGCGGCATGGTGGTACATCCTTACACCGTGCGCGCCGACCGGCTGCCGAAATACGCAAGCGACGTCAATGCACTCTACGCCCTGCTTTACCGGCAAGCCGATGTCGATGGCCTGTTCACCGACTTCCCGGACAAAGCCGTCGCTTTCCTGCATAACGCGCAACCGGTGTCTCAGGCTCCATCACCGAGATAAAGACGACGCAGATACCGAGGCACCGCCTGTTCGATGTTGGTGCCGATTACTTCGTTATCCGGCAGCATGTCTTTCAGTCGCTGGTGGGCATTGTTCATGATGCAGCCCTTGCCCGCCATCGACAGCATTTCATAATCATTCATGCCATCGCCGAAGGCGATACAGTCCTTGATGGTGTGACCGAGAATTTTAGCGACCTGTTCCAGCGCATGGCCTTTGGAAACGCCGCCCGCCATCACTTCCAGACAGCTCAGGGTGGAGAAACTGACATTCACCCGATCGCCCCAACGAGCATTCAGTGCTTCTTCCAGCGGCAGCAGTTTGTCGTGGTCCTCGCAGGTGAAGAACACCTTGCCGACACCGTCCGTACCCAGCGTATCCGGGTCGAACAGTTTGTAGCGGAACACTGTCTCGGTAAAAAAGCGCTCTTCTTCCGGACGAGAGCGGCACAGAAACCACTCATTATCGCGATAAACATGCGTCATGATTTCCGGGTGGTGATACACCATGCCATACAGCTCCTGGGCGATATCGCGGTCCAGATTATGGCTGAAAATCAGCTCACCGTCGGTGTTATGCACCCGGGCACCATTCGACGTAATCATGTAAGCGCTAATCGCCAGATTATCGCGAAGCTGTGCCACATCCATATGGTGGCGACCGGTGGCAAACACAAAATGAATCCCCTGTTCCGTCATCAGACGCAGGGTTTCCTTAGCATAGGGTGACAGGGTGTGATCGGATGACAGCAGTGTGCCATCCAGATCGGAAGCAACAATCGGGTACATACGTTGAAATTCAACCTCCGCTGGTGCCGGGCGGCCGGGCCGCACAGACGTATTAATGATAATCGCTGAAATGTTGCAAAATCTGCCCGAAGGCATCGGCCCGCATCGCATCCTTTTCCGACAGAATGTCGTGACGGGCACCGCGAACGACGTAAGGACGGCCTCCCACACACGGGTGACCGGCTGCCGCCAACGCCTGACAAAAGGCGTCCTGGCTGCGGTTATCCACCACCTGCTCCTCTTGCGCCTGCAACAGCAGTAACGGCGTGGTGATGGTGGGTGCTTGTTGCAGTAACTGTTCTTCTACCCGTAACGCTTCCCGTACCCAATGATAGGTCGGGCCGCCGATGCGTAAATCCGGGTCATCGGCATAAAAACGGACATGACGGCGATAGCGCTCACGGCTGTGCGTTAGCTCATTGGCCATAAACGGCAATGGTCGCCACGGACGGGTACCAATCGCATAATAATCCCTGATCCTGGGGCGACGTTCCGCCCACGCCAGAATGCGCCAGGCGAGCCAGCGCGGCATCGGCAACAGGATGCCGCACATTGGTGCGCACAACGCCGCCGCATCAAACGCCTGTGGCTGGCGGGCCAGAAACTGCGCCAGAATCGCCCCCCCCATCGAATGGGCCAGCGCAAACCGCCGGGTATACTGCCCGGGCGCGACCTGTTGCTGCCACAGGGTCGCCACGTCGTCCACATAATCACTAAAACGGTTAACATGCCCACGATGGCCGTCTTTCAGCAACCGGCCCGAACGCCCCTGACCGCGGTGGTCCATCATCAGGACGTCATAGCCGCACTGGAACAGGTCATAGGCCACCTCGGCGTATTTTACATAGCTGTCGGTACGCCCGGGCAATACCACCACCAGATGGCGATGCAACGATGAGGTAAAACGCACGAAACGCACAGGCACGTCATCCACCCCGATGAACATACCCTCCTGACGCTGTCGCCAGAAATCCAGCAAGGGACCAGTAACAAATGCGGCGTACTGCCACTCTCTGGTCAGCAGGCATTCCGGATACGGATTCATCAGGCTCTCCCGAGGTCAATCATGCTGAGCAGTTTGATTTTTGTGAGCGGTAGCACAAAGACAGGCGTTAGCGTATTGTGGCATAAAAAACCGCAATCAGGGAGCATCACCCATGACCCAAGACTGGTGGCTAACCTACCTTCTCACCACGCTTATATTAAGCCTGTCCCCCGGCTCCGGCGCTATCAACACCATGAGCACTAGCATCAGCCACGGCTACCGGGGCGCGGTTGCCTCTATCGCCGGGCTGCAACTGGGTCTGACTATTCACATCGTGCTGGTGGGGATAGGCCTTGGGGCGCTGTTATCGCAGTCGGTACTGGCGTTCGACGCACTGAAATGGCTCGGTGCCGCTTATCTGATCTGGCTGGGTATTCAGCAATGGCGTAGCGCCGGGTCGCTGGATTTGCAGACGCTAGCGAACAGTATGCCGCGCCGCCGCCTGTTTAAACGAGCGATTTTGGTCAACCTGACCAACCCGAAAAGTATCGTGTTTCTGGCGGCACTGTTCCCCCAGTTTATTATTCCGCACCAGCCTCAGGCGATGCAGTATCTGGTGTTGGGCGTCACCACCGTGGTCGTGGATGTGATAGTGATGATTGGTTATGCCACGCTAGCGCGGCGCATCGCGCTGTGGCTGAAAGGCCCGCGCCAGCTCAAACAGCTCAACCGCACTTTCGGCTCACTGTTCATTCTGGTTGGCGCGCTGCTGGCTACAGCGCGTAAAGCCTGATCTTGTTTTGCCGACTCGCCGCGCATGCCGCGGCGGGTCTCTTCCCGCCAGCTCACATCAACGCGAAATAATCAGGTGGATACCAAAACCGGTAAACAACGCCCCCGCCAGACCATCCACCCATTTCGCCAGCCGCTGATAACCACGACGCATCACCGGCAAGGCAAACACCAGCGCCACCACGCTGAACCACAGCAAGGTTTCCAGTGAAATGAGCGTAAACAGCCCCCAGCGTGCCGCGGCCCCCACGTCATCACCGACAAACAGCGAAAACACACTACCGAAATAGATAAGCGCTTTAGGGTTAGACAAGTTGGTTAACAATCCGCGCATAAAGGTCTTACCCCGCTGCGGCAGCGCTACCTCAACAGCCGCACCCTCATCCTGATGCGCGCGCTGACGCAACGCCGATCGCAGCAATTGCCAGCCCATCCAGCACAGATACAAGCCACCACCGACGGTAACAATGCGGTGCAGCCACGCCATGCGCTCCAGTAACAGGTGCAACCCCAGCAAGGCGATAGCGGCCCACACCAGTACGCCCAGCGTAATTCCCAGCACCCCCATCAGCGCTTCACGACGGGAGCGGCTAATCGCCGTCTGGGAAACAAAAAAGAAATCCGGCCCTGGGCTCATCAGCGCAATCAGATGCACCAACGCCACCGTGAGAAACAACATCAACATAAGCAATCCTTCTTTTTAGATGCAGAAAATTTTCAGATACAGAAAAAAGCGATGAACCCGACAAACGAGGTAGCCCCAGCAAACACAACAGCCCGACAAGCAAACCCAATAAATATCAGTCGTCGCCGCTATCGAGATGATCACGAATCAGCGTCATAAAGGGGACGCCAAATCGCTCCAGTTTCCGCTGACCAACGCCATTGACCGCCAGCAACTCACTGGCGGTCAATGGCAACAGTTCAGCCATTTCCAACAGCGTGGCGTCACTGAACACCACGTATGGCGGAATATTGTCTTCATCCGCAATGGATTTACGCAATTTACGCAGCTTGGCGAACAGCTTGCGATCGTAATTGCCGCCGTAGCTTTTCTGGCTGGCACGCGGCTTACTCAGGCTACTCACCCTTGGGACCGCCAGTTGCAACGGCACTTCACCGCGCAATACCGGCCGCGCTGACTCGGTCAGTTGCAGCGCGGAATGATGGGCAATGTTTTGCGCCAGCAGGCCCAGATGAATCAACTGACGCAAAATACTGACCCACTGCTCCTGGGTTTTGTCCTTCCCCAGGCCATACACCGGCAATTTGTCGTGACCGAATTCGCGGATACGCTGATTATTGGCACCACGCAGCACTTCGGCGATGTACCCGATACCAAACCGTTGCCCCACCCGGTAAACACAGGACAAGGCTTTCTGCGCATCCACCAGCCCGTCATAACGCCGTGGTGGATCAAGGCAAATATCGCAATTGCCGCACGACTGCTGGCGGTTTTCGCCAAAATAATTGAGCAGCACCAGACGACGGCAGGTTTGCGCTTCGGCAAACGCCCCCATCGCATTGAGTTTGTGCCGTTCAATATCCAGTTGCATCCCCGCCGGTTTCTCCTCCAGACAACGGCGCAACCAGGCCATATCCGCCGGGTCATAAAACAGCGCCGCTTCGGCGGGCAACCCATCGCGACCCGCGCGACCGGTTTCCTGATAATAGGACTCGATATTACGTGGGATATCGAAATGCACCACAAAACGGACGTTCGGTTTATTGATCCCCATCCCGAACGCCACGGTAGCCACCACCACCTGCAGGTCGTCGCGCAAAAACGCCTCCTGCACCTGAGAGCGACGGTCGTTGTCCAGCCCGGCGTGATAGGCGCCGACACTCAGCCCACGGTTTTGCAACCGGGCACACAGGTCTTCAACTTTCGCCCGGCTGTTGCAATACACGATGCCGCTTTTACCGCGCTGCCCATGTATAAATAGCCACAGTTGATCGAGCGGTTTGAATTTTTCCACCAGCGTGTAACGGATATTGGGTCGGTCAAAACTGCTGACATTGACCAGCGGATCGCGCAAATCCAGCAGACGGGCGATATCCTGACGGGTGGTGTCGTCAGCGGTCGCGGTCAACGCCACAATCGGCAGTGTAGGGCACTGTTGCTTAATCTGCCCCAACGCGCGGTATTCAGGGCGGAAGTCGTGCCCCCACTGGGAAATACAGTGAGCTTCATCAATGGCGATAAGCGACGTATTCCAGTGCACCAGTTGGTCCAGAAAACCGTCGGTCGAGAGGCGTTCCGGCGCAATGTACAACAGCTTCAGCTCACCACGACGGCAAGCGTTGAACACCGCCTGTTGCTGTTCACGACTCTGGGTCGAATTGAGGCACGCCGCCGCCACGCCGTAGGCCTGCAATTGATCGACCTGATCTTTCATCAGGGAAATCAACGGCGATACCACCAGCGTCAGCCCATCCAGCACCAGCGCCGGGATCTGATAACACAGCGACTTCCCCCCGCCGGTCGGCATAATAACCAGGCAGTCGCGCCCGTTGATGGCGGCATTGATAATGTCCTGCTGGCCCGGCCGGAATTGCTGGTAGCCGAAGGTTTCGCGCAGTACCTGCATCGCCAGCATTTCTTTACTCAATACGTCCGCATTCAATACGTCTGCCGTAGACACGCCTTCACCGTTATTCACTGCCCTGAAAAAAGTTAGTCACTGCGTTGGGAAAAACAAACCGCCGCTATTTTCAGCGCCACCCGCTAAAACTGCAACGTTTGTTGCCGGGTTTTCTGTAACGGCCCGCAGCGATACCCGCAAGCAGACCGGCCTGACTACAACATGTCATTGAGCGTCACACCAATGCCGTAGCGGGTCTGGCGGTGGTTGTAATCGATCAGCGACTCGCCGTAACCACTGAATACCTTGGTATAAAAACGCACATGATCGGTGATCGGATAACTCCAGCCTATCTCACCGCTGCCGTAACCGCTGTTCCAGTTATAACGCCCTTCGGCGCTGAAAACGCTATCGCCCCAGCGGTAGCCAACACGCACCCGGTAATGGCCCATGTAGCGGATGATGTCCGGGTTATCATCTTCGCTATCGTGCAAACGAATCCAGGGTTTCACATCAACCTGCCAGTTACCATTTTGCGCCATCAGGCGGGCATAGACCCGGTTCCAGCTCCGCGAGGTCGGGTCGGCACGCCCATTCGACTGATGATTAAATCCCCATTCCACGTCGCGCAGCGTCCAGCCAGCAAAGCGATAATCGGTCGCCCAGCCAAGAAATAATTGCGGTTCGTAGTTGGTTTCACGAAACGGGGAGGACTCGCTTTTATTGGACATCTGCCACCAGGAGCGCTGAGTATAGGACGCGCCCAACAGTGAGTTATCACCGGCGATGCCACGCCACAGCGGAAAACCGAGGCTTATCTGGAAATTCACTTCGTCTTTACGGGCATGCTCAGCCCAGCTATAACTCTCAATCGCCTGCTTATTGATATCGCTGGTGTAGGTATAAAGCAGGTAGTTGCTTTCATACGGATAGAGAATAAACGGCGTATCATGCTGTTGCAGCAAACCGGCGATAATACTGCCCGGTACGGCTGGCGCATCATGAATTTCCTGAACGCGAGCCTCCTGCGCCTGTGCCGTCGTCGCCAGCATCAGCGCAACCATCACCCCGCCTGATTTATACATGTACGTCATCTCCCAAAGGATCGTGATAAATAAGTGGCCCCAAAAACGAACTGAATTCGCGGCGGATAGTGTACACAGCGCATCCGGTTTACGCAGTTATCCTGTTCTTATAACCACCGCCAGTAGCAAGAAACCATAACGACGCCTAAAATAACAACTCATTAACTAATAAAGACACAAAAATTAACCACCCTACCGGTGTTATCGTTATTAAGGACTCACACATGCCTACTACACCGCTCACTCAGGATAGGATACGTCAGCGTGTCAGCGACATTTTTATCTATCAGATGCCGTTCAATCAGGAACTGGGCCTCACGCTGGAAGCCTTTTCGCCGGACGCGGTGACACTGCGTTTTAACCATCAGAACAAGCTGGTGGGTAACGCATTGCAGCAGATCCTGCACGGTGGCGTGATCGCCGCCGGTCTGGATGTGGCGGCAGGGCTGGTTTGTGTGGGCAGCGCGTTATTGCGCCACGATACCCTGAGCGAACAGGAATTACAGCATCGGCTTTCACGCATGGGCACCATCGACCTGCGGGTGGATTACCTGCGGCCCGGTCGCGGCGAACACTTTACCCTGACCAGTCATTTGCTACGTGGCGGAAATAAAATCGCCGTCGCGCGGGCTGAGCTGCATAATGAAAAACACTCGCATATCGCCAGTGCCATCGCCACCTACATCGTGGGTTAAACACACCTATTGGGGGTTAAAGACACCGTGACAGGAGACTTCCCGGCGCACGGTAACAAGACACCCGCGCTGCGCTCCGGTACACTGGATTTTTCATTTGCGGGTGACTGGTTTTTATCAATGGACAGCATGCCACAACACCGCCAGGGGGTTCTGTTCGCCCTTGGTGCCTATATCCTCTGGGGAGTTGCCCCAATTTATTTCAAACAAATCAGGCAAGTACCGGCTAATGAAATTCTGGGCCACCGGATTATCTGGTCATTCTTTTTCATGCTGTTGCTGCTGACCCTGTGCCGTAACTGGGGGGCGGTACGTAATGCCTGCCGTCAGCCGCGCCAGCTATTACTGCTGGCGATTACCGCCATACTGGTCGCCTGTAACTGGCTGACGTATATCTGGGCAGTCAACCATAACCACATGCTGGAAGCGAGCCTGGGCTATTTCATCAACCCGTTGGTTAGCGTGCTACTGGGAATGCTATTTCTTGGCGAACGTTTTCGTCCGACGCAATGGCTGGCGATGCTGCTGGCGGTGTGTGGCGTACTGGTTCAGTTGTGGACGCTCGGCTCACTGCCGGTGATCGCGCTCACCCTGGCCTTCAGCTTCGGCGTTTACGGCTTATTGCGTAAAAAGATCGCCATCGACGGCCAGACCGGGATGCTGTTTGAAACGCTGTGGCTGTTGCCTGCGGCACTCATTTATCTGGAATGGCTGGCCGATTCCCCCACCAGCCAATTCAGTCAAAACCCGTTATCGCTCAATCTGCTGTTGATGGCGTCAGGCGTGGTAACTACGGTGCCGCTGCTGCTGTTTACCGCTGCCGCCGTACGCCTGCGGTTGTCTACCCTAGGCTTTTTCCAGTATCTGGCACCGACGCTGACCTTCCTGCTGGCGATACTGGTCTACGGTGAAACCATCACACCAGACAGGCTGGTCACCTTTGCGTTCATCTGGCTGGCACTCGGCGTGTTTACGTTCGATGCGCTCTATACGCAGCGGCGGCTACGCCGCGCCAGCCTCCGCGTGACGCGAGATGTAACGCGATAAGATCGGGCTGAAAATCAGGGTAGTGAACAGGCGCATCGTCTGCAGCGCCATCACAAACGCGATATCCACCCGGCTACCGGCGGCAATAATAGCGATAGAATCCAGCCCGCCGGGGCTGGTTGCCAGATAGGCGGTCAGCATATCCACCGATAGCAGATGCATCAGCATCAGCGCCATCCCACCACACAGCAGCATGAGCGTGATAATCGACAGCATCATTTTTGGCAGGGTTCGCAGCGCCAGCAAAAACACCGGCCGGGTAAATGACAGCCCAACGCTCCAGCCAATCAAGGCATAAGCCACCGCCAGTAACCATTCCGGTGTTTGCAATGTCATGATGCCGGAAGAATGTAATAGTGACCCGACGATCATGGGCACCAACAGTTGGCCGGAAGGAATACGCAACCATCGACCCACCCAGGCACAACTAAACGCCATCGCCAGCGTACCGGGGAAGCGCCAGTCCAGCGAGGGGAACCAAACCAGTAGCGCATTATTGGCTTCGGCACCCGGCCCGAGACTGGCTCGCGCCACAAACGCCGCCGACGCAGTCACCATCAATACCCGCAGGTATTGCATGAACGCCACCAGACGAACATCCGCGCCAAAGTCACTCGCCATCGCCACCATGGCCGACGCCCCACCCGGTGATGCCCCCCAGGTGCCGGTCGTTCCCGGTAGTTCGCTGTAACGCATCAACAACCAGCCGGACAAGCCGCTGGCAATCAGCGTTGATAACAGAATGAAGACCACCAACGGCCACTCTTTCATCAGCGGCGTCAGGATAGACAGGGAGAGACTTTGCGCGACCAGACAGCCTAGCACGGCATTACTGGCATAAAAGAACGTACGGGGGATGCGAATGGTCGAACCGTTCAGGCCCATGACCACACCGACCAGCATCGGCCCTAGCAGCAGTGCCGCCGGAACATGATAAAACTGTAAACCAAATCCCAACACCAACGATACTGCCAGCAGCATGAACCATTGTGTCGATGCGGAAAACCTCTCCATGCACAGTACCTGTTACAGCATCAAAACAAGAGCGGTTATTTTACCCCGCAAGCCCAATTGGCGGGCATCTATCGGTGCTAAATCTGTCCGTTATCAATAATTATCGATGAAAGCGTAGCAGAGACTCGTTAGCCTTGCGGTCAACGAGTCATCTATCGGAAGAAAAGAGGGAGGGCATTAGAGCCAGTTACGGCGTTTGAAGTAGAGATACGGCGCCAGACCGGCCAGCAGCATCAGCACCAGTGCGCCGGGATAGCCGTAGGCCCACTTCAGTTCCGGCATGAATTCGAAGTTCATACCATAGCTGGATGCCACCAGTGTTGGCGGCAGGAACACCACCGATACCACCGAGAATATTTTGATGATGCGGTTCTGCTCGATGTTGATAAACCCCATCGCCGCCTGCATCAGGAAGTTGACCTTCTGAAACAGCGATTCGTTATGCGGCAACAGCGACTCGATATCTCGCAGAATCTCACGCGCCTGCTCCAATTGACCACTGGGCAGACGGGCACGACGCACCAAAAAGTTGAGCGCCCGCTGGGTATCCATCAGACACAGGCGCACTTTCCAGCCCACATCCTCCAGCTCCGCCAGCGTCGACAGCGCGTCGTCATATTCATCACCCTGACGGCCATCCATGATCACCCGGCTCAGCGATTCCAGGTCGCTGTAGATATTTTCAATTTCATCCGCCAGCTGTTCTATCTTGGTTTCAAACAGGTCAAGCAGCAGTTCATACGCGTTGCCATCGACCAGCGTTTGTGCGCGGGCACGCATGCGGTAAAGACGGAAAGCAGGCAACTCGCGCTCACGCAACGTATACAGGCGGCCATCACGAATAGTAAACGCCACCGTGGAGTTGCCGGCGTGATCATCCGTATCTTCAAAAAAGAAAAAGGAGTGAATATGCAGCCCATCCTCATCTTCGAAAAAACGGGCTGATGCTTCGATGTCTTCCAGTTCCGGTCGTGTCGCCAGGCTTTGTCCCAGCTGACTCTGCACGCACTCTCGCTCTTCGTCATCCGGCTCGACCAAATCCACCCATAGCGAGGTAGTCAGATCGTCGCTTTCATCCAGTTCCAGGCGAGTTAAACGGCAGTTATCGAGTTTAAATGCGCTCAGCATAAGCCATGCTCCCAAAATGTAACAAAGAGGGACAAAACGCGATTGAAACACAGAAACTGGGTGGGAAACGTCACCATCAGGTTTCAGACCGTGAGACGGTGCTGACTCGATGCGACAAACGGTGTCGCTGATAACCTTAAAGGCTATCAGCACAGGGAAGATAGCCTTAGAAGTTATACCTAATCAGTAGGTTATTGAGCCAGTATCGACTGGGTGTGTCCAAGGCGTGGGTCCTCCGGGAATAATGATGGGCGCATGTTACGCTGAGATGAAAAAGACTGTCAACAAACAATCAGATGATTAGTCTGTGTCCACCCGTCACATCCGATGAGCACAGACTGAACACCCACACCATCATAGCCCGACGGCGCTATACCGCCTCCAGACGGGCATAGGCAGCCACCAGCCACTTGATGCCCTGACCCACAAAGGCGACCTGGATACGGCAATGTTCGCCGCTGCCTTCCACGTTAACAATGGTGCCTTCGCCAAACTTGGCGTGGCGTACCCGTTGCCCCAGCTTATAGCCGGTATCGCTCTGGCTGATTGGCGTCCCCAGCCGCTGATGGTTGACCGGGCGCGAGACGCTGGCGCGCAGCCGCACCTCTTCCACGCACTCAGGCGGTAACTCGCCGATAAAGCGTGACGGACGGTGGTACGTCTCCTTACCGTATAGCCGTCGGCTTTCAGCGTAAGTCAGGGTCAATTTCTGCATGGCACGCGTCACGCCGACATACGCCAGCCGACGCTCTTCTTCCAGACGGCCGCCTTCATCCAGCGACATCTGGCTGGGGAACATCCCCTCTTCCATACCGACGACGAACACCTGTGGGAACTCCAGCCCTTTGGCGGAGTGCAGTGTCATCAATTGCACCGCGTCCTGATAGGCATCCGCCTGCCCCTCGCCAGCCTCCAGCGCCGCATGAGACAAAAACGCCTGTAGTGGCAGCAAATCCTGATCTTCATCCTGATAGCTGAATTGCCGGGTCGCCGTCACCAGCTCTTCCAGGTTCTCTACCCTCGCCTGACCTTTTTCGCCTTTTTCCTGCTCGTACATGCTCCACAAGCCGGAGTCGCGAATCACCCGGTCGGTCTGCACATGCAAGGGTAAGTCAGCAGTATCGCTGGCAAGCGCATCCACCAGTTCCAGAAAACGCTGTAATGCCGCCGCCGCACGCCCGGCCAGCACCTTTTCCTGTAGCAACGCACGCGTGGCCTGCCACAGCGTCAACTGACGGTCGCGGGCGGTCTGGCGCACCACGTCCAGGGTGCGATCGCCGATACCGCGCGTCGGGGTGTTGACCACGCGTTCAAACGCGGCGTCATCGTTGCGGTTAGTCATCAAACGCAGATAAGACAAGGCGTCTTTGATTTCCTGTCGTTCGAAGAAGCGCATGCCGCCATAAATCCGGTACGGCAGACTTTGCTGCAACAACGCTTCTTCCAGCACACGGGATTGGGCGTTGCTGCGATACAAAATAGCGCATTCGCTGAGCGCACCGCCCGCTTCCTGCCACACCTTGATACGGTTGACCACAAACCGCGCTTCATCCAGTTCGTTAAAGGCGCAGTAGAGCGAAATCGGCTCGCCTTCAATACCGTCGGTCCACAGGTTTTTACCCAGTCGATCGCCGTTGTGGGCAATCAACGCGTTGGCGGCGTTAAGAATATTGGCGGTGGAACGGTAATTCTGCTCCAGACGGATGGTCGTCACGTCGTTGAAGTCACGCAGGAAATGCTGAATGTTCTCCACCTGCGCCCCACGCCAGCCATAGATAGACTGGTCGTCATCACCGACGATCATCACTTTGGCGCTATCGCCAGCCAGCAAGCGGATCCAGGCATACTGGATACGGTTGGTATCCTGAAACTCATCCACCAGAATGTTGTTAAAGCGATCGCGATAATGCTGAAGAATATGCGGTTTGTTGAGCCACAATTCATGGGCGCGCAGCAGCAGTTCGGCGAAATCCACCAACCCGGCGCGATCACAGGCCTCCTGATAAGCCTGATAGATGCGCAACCAGGTCTGCTCCACCGGATTGCCGTAGCTATCGATATGCTGTGGCCGTAGGCCTTCATCCTTTTTGCCGTTGATGTACCACATCGCCTGACGGGGTGGCCATTGTTTCTCGTCCAGATTCAGCGCCTTAATCAGCCGTTTGAGCAACCGCAGCTGATCTTCGCTGTCCAGAATCTGGAAATCCTGCGGTAACCCGGCATCCAGATGGTGCGCGCGCAGTAAGCGATGTGCCAGCCCGTGGAAAGTACCGATCCACATTCCCCCCTGGCTGGTGCCGAGCAGTTGATCGATACGGTGGCGCATTTCCGCCGCCGCCTTGTTGGTAAAGGTCACCGCCATGATCGAATACGGCGAGCAGTTCTCCACCGTCAGCAACCAGGCGATGCGGTGCACCAGTACGCGGGTTTTGCCACTGCCTGCGCCAGCCAGTACCAGCATATTGCTGCGCGGCGCCGCCACGGCGTCACGCTGTTTATCATTCAGACTGTCGAGCAGGTCAGAAACGTCCATAGGCGTCGGTTATCCGTCAAAAGGGAACCCGGCCTCCGGATCGGAGACAAATTCCACTGATTATATATACAGTAAAAATAGCAGAATTATAGCAACGTGGTCAGCGATGCCAAACTGAAAATTTCCACATGCGGCAACAGTCGGGAATCGTGAATCTGCATCAGGTTGCCGTCACGCAGGTTAATCCAGCAGGATTGCACGCCGCTGCGGATCGCTCCTGCTACGTCGGTGGTCAGATCATCCCCCACATGTAGCAGGTTGTGCAACGGTAAATTCAGCCGCCCGGCGGCGAGCTGATACATATCATGGGACGGCTTGGAGCGGCCATCGGGGCCGGCACGCAGAATAAACTGAAAATAATCGCCAAGGCCGCAGGCATGGGGATCCGCATTGCCGTTGGTGATCGCCACCAGCGGCCAACGCTGCCCCAACGCGCGTAATGTGTCGTGGGTTTCCTGCGGCACCGTGATGTCACTGCGCCAGCGGGCAAACTCCGCCATTACCGCATCCGCACCGGTTTTGGCCTCGTTTGGCGACATGCCCACCCGGGTCATCGCCAGGTGTACGGAACGCCAGCGCCAGTGGGTCACATCGTGATAAATCTCCGGTTCTTGCGCCAGCAGTTCCTGGCGTAACTGTCGCAACCCTTCGCTGGTGAACGCCTGTAACCCGGGGTGGTAGTTCTGCAAAAACCGCAACGACTCCTGTTCCGTACGCCGGATAACGTCATGGTTGTCGTACAGGGTATCGTCCAAATCGAATGTAATGGCATCAATCCGATCAAGCGGGCGATAAAAATACATCAGGATTTACCTCGTTTGGCACGTGGGTGCGCGGCATCGTACACCGATGCCAGATGTTGAAAGTCCAGATGGGTATAGATCTGGGTGGTGGAGAGGTTAGCATGGCCCAACAATTCCTGCACAGCACGCAGGTCACCGCTGGATTCCAGCATGTGGGTAGCAAATGAATGCCGCAGTTTATGCGGGTGAACATGGCTGTTCACCCCCTGTTTGACGCCCCATTCGGCAAAACGTTTCTGTACGTTGCGCATCGAAATGCGCCTCCCCAGACTAGAGACAAACACCGCGTCATCCTCTGGCGCATAAATGTCACGGATCGCCAGCCAGTGCGTCAACCAGGTTACCGCCGTCGCGCCGACAGGCAGCTTGCGCTCTTTGCTGCCTTTTCCCATCACCCATATTTCGCCGCTTTCCAGATTGACGTGTCCGCAATCCAGCCCAACCAACTCCGCCAGACGCAGCCCGGCACCGTACATGACTTCCAGCATGGCGCGGTCACGCACCGCCAGCGGATCATTGAGATCGATATCCAGCAGGCGGTCCATTTCATCCACATCCATGTTTTTGGGCAGATGCCGCCCGGCTTTCGGTGCGGGCACACCGCGGGCAGGGTTGGCCTTAAGCTCGCCACGGCCCACCAGCCAGTCGAGAAAGCTGCGTAACGCAGACAAACGTTGCGCCAGACTGGCCGCGTTCAGGCCATCACGCTTGCTGCGGGCGACCACGGCCCGCACCCCTGCCGCATCCAGCGATGACCAGTCCGTCACGCCGGATGCCGACAGCATCTCAATAATCACCTGTAACTGGTGGGCGTAGCTGCGTTGTGTCAGCGGACTCAGCTGTCGTTCAACCCGCAGGTAACGCAGAAAAGCGTCTGCCGGGGCTGACAAAGGGGAATCGGGGTTCATAGGCGTTCAATCCATCGCTCCAGCAACACCGGCACGATCATCGCCAGATGTTGCAGCAGCTCGGTGCCCATGCCGTCCTGATAATGGTGGCTATCGCGGCTGCTAAAAATCAACAGCCCCAGATCGCCCTGTTTTCCCATCAGCGACAGCGCAACCGAGCCGACATGGCGCGCCTGCGGTAACAATAGCAGCAATTCGGGGCCGTTGAGGGTGCCAAGATAGTGATGCCGTTCGCCCAGTCGCTGGATGCGTAACGGCTCAAACAGTGTCCGGTTAAGCGCCAGATGGGTAAAGTCGGAAGGCGCGCCGATGCGCCAACGGTCGGCAAACAGACGGACGGCCGCCCCCACTAATCCCAGTTCGCGCGCCCAACGGTGCAGCCGGTCGAGCAGGTCCTGCAACGAATCGGCTGTAGAAAGCGCCATCTGCAACGCTAGCAGCTGACTGAACAGTGCTTCGTTGCGGGTCGCCTGCTCCATCAGCAAGGCGATCTCCTCTTCCAAAAACTGGATGCGGTTACGCTGACGGGCAAGCTGCCACTCCACCAGCGAGACGCTGCCCCGCACCGGGTGTGGAACGCGCAGGCTCTCAACCTGGTGGGCATGGCGAATGAAAAAGTCAGGGTGCTGGTGCAGATGCTGTAACACCAGTTCGTCAGTCAACGCCTGACGTTCAGCCTGCTCTTCCACATTTTTCATAGATGAATAAATCCATCATAAACATGGGTTGCCGGGCCGGTCATAAACAACGGATGACCGGGGCCGTCCCAGTGAATGTCCAGTTCACCACCAGGCAGTTGGACTTTGACATCCGCTGCCAGCAGCCCCTGTTGGATGCCGACCGCCACAGCGGCGCAGGCACCGCTGCCGCAGGCTTGCGTTTCCCCCGCACCGCGCTCAAAGACACGCAACCGGATAAGGTGGGGATTAACCACCTGCATAAAGCCGACATTGGCACGCTCAGGAAAACGCTCATGGTTTTCCAGCAACGGGCCTTGTTCCTCCACCGGCGCGGTATCCACATTATCCACCTGAAGCACGCAATGCGGGTTACCCATCGACACCACACCGCACAACACCGTGTGTTCCGCGGCGCGCAAAATATAGGTTTTTTCCGGCTTAGCCGCCCGAAACGGCACCTGTTGCGGTTCAAAGTTGGGCTCGCCCATATTGACCCGCACCAGTTCATCTTCCGTCACCGACAGTACCATGCGGCCGTTATGCGTACTGACGTTGATCTCACGTTTACTGGTCAACCCTTTCAGGCGGACAAAACGCGCAAAGCAGCGTGCGCCATTACCGCACTGCGCTACTTCACTGCCATCGGCGTTGAAGATGCGATAGTGAAAATCCAGCTCAGGATCGTAAGGCGGTTCGACGATCAACAGTTGATCGAACCCCACTCCGCAATGCCGATCCGATAAGCGACGGATCAGATCCGGTGAAAAGTAGACATTCTGCGTCACGGCATCGACAACCATGAAATCATTGCCCAGACCGTGCATTTTGGAGAACTGCATTTCCTGACCCCGCTGCGTTAAACGGGCGCGGCAGCCACACTGTCGCAACCCGTGAGATTATCCTCAATCACCCTGCCTATCACGGCGGCTATTGCTGCCGGGCGGATGATGCTTGCGGAGCCTGGGTGTTTTGTTGCTGCGTTTTTTTAACCGGTGCTGGCTGCTCCGGCGGAAAATAAAGCGGGCCTTTTAAACCACAACCAGCCAGCGACAACACCAGCAATGCCAGTGCGCCCTGACGAAAAAAAGTTTTCATTTCGTTAAAACCTGTCATTCGGAGACCTATGCTCTCTATAATCGCAGGTGGATCATGAAAATCAATAGGAATCGAATATGAACGATAGCGAGTTTCATCAATTGGCCGACGCGCTGATGCTAAAAGTAGAAGAAACGCTGGATCAGTTTGATGGCGATGCGGATATCGATTACGAAACCAATGGTGGCGTGATGACCCTGAGTTTTGAAAACGGCAGCAAGATTGTGATTAACCGGCAAGAGCCGATGCATCAGGTCTGGCTGGCGACCAAAGGCGGCGGCTACCACTTCGATTATCAGAACAACCGCTGGATTTGCGACCGCAGTGGCAGCGATTTCATGACGCTGCTGGCGCAGGCCTGCTCAGAACAGAGCGGCGAAGCGATTGATTTCGACTAAACCCGGGCAGGCTGTCACCTAAAACAAGCCAGGGCGCAGTTGCGCCCTGGCTTGTTAGCTCGGTTATCGGTCATTAACCCCAGATGCCCTACGCGGTACTACCCTCGTCGTACTACAGCATCTGCAAGCGCTGGTTCAACACCAGATTCTTCTTTTCCTCAGACGAAGGCGTCACGCACAAATGCGACAAGGCACTGCTACGGAATGGGATCACCTGTGTGCGGCCATCCAGTTGAACGATCTGATAGAACTGCGGCAGGTTGAAATTGATGAAGCTGGAGCCGTAGGTAAAGCGATCATGCGATGAGGAGTAGAAGCGGCTGACGTCGCGCACCAACTCTTCTTTGCTGCCTTCACAGTGATGATAGACCTCCACCCGGTTCGACTCATCCAGAATATAGATATTGAAACCCTGATTATCCGCCTGATCTTCAAAGAAGAATTGGATAATACCTTCACTGGCGACACCATCCACCACCGGTGGCAGATGGATATGGTTGGTTTCAACCTGAACAGGCAGCCCCTGTAGCTTGTTGTTGGAAATCGCGCCGTAAAACTCCACCGCATTTTCCAGTTTCTGCGCTGACACACTCAGGCGTTCGAAGAACAACCCCCAGGTTTCGCCCGCGACTTTGACCGCCTTGAAACGGCCTGGCTCCTGACGGGTGCTGGACAAGCGCAGTTCAATGCACTCTGACACCAGTTGCTGCACACGGGTACGGATAAGCCCGCGTAAGTGCTGACTGTAACAGAAGACTTCCAGCGACTCCGGCAGCGCGGCGTCCTGATGCATTTTGCCAAGAATGGTTTTCAGCGCTTCCAGCATCGCCTGCTCACCGCTGAAGTGCAGGGTTCGCACTTCATTCCACGAATTGCGGTACAGCAAGTCAATGCTACCGACCAGACATTGCTGTTGTTGACCAAAACTAAAGACATCCAGTTGGCGGAAATCGAAATGCACCACCTGATTACGGAATGTCGCGGTCGGATCATGTTCCAGGTTGACGATAATCGCCAGATGGCGAATTTCACACGGGCTGTACAGCGCTTTCGGCGTGGGTGCCGCCACCCGCAACGGGAAGTGACTGGACACATCCGATACCAGTTCCTGCAGCCGGGCGATGTCGCACAGTTCATGGCCTTTAATGTGCAGACGCGTAGACGATGTCAGCAGGCCGTTAAAGTACGCCCAGGCCACCAGCTTGTTGAGATAGCGGTTATATTCCAGCGGCTGATGGCTGATGATGGCGTCCATCGACGGTGCCTGATTGTACAGATACCAGCCAGAGCGATTGGCACGCCCGGCAGGCACATAAATAAAGGTCAGATTCGGTTCTGACAGGTCAGGTGAAATCTGCGGGTTCACCAGCGTCACCTTACCCGGCAAGGCTTCAAACGCCGCGTACAGTTTACGGGTCAGTACGCCGATATCCTGCGGACTGGCGCTGACGCTTAGGTTGTTGCGGCGGGCGAAACGGATCAGGTTGCGATAGCTTTGCATCATGGCATCGAGCAATTCGTTGTGCGCTTCGCGCACCTGCCCAATTTTCCAGTTCGCCCGGTTGTCCAGCATCACCAGCCGCTCATCGCTCCATCCCCACGCCTGCACCAGTTGTGTCAGGATCTGGCGACGCCAGGCGGTACACGCGCGCTCGCGGGAGAGCTTTTCGCACACTTTAAGATAGAAACAGCGACGTACCAGGTCCAACCGGGTCTGATCATCAATCGCCGTCAGATACTGGGTCACACGCTCCAGCATCATGCAATATGGATCCAGCCCGAAAGACACGATCTCGCCGTTATGCAAACGCGCTTTGATCTCGCTCGACAGCAAACGGGTATTGGGATATTCCCAGGAGTAGGCTTCCAGCAGCAGCGTTTTCAATACCGCCTTGTAAGGCGAATCAATGCTCTTATATAACTGCCACAAGCTGGCACCAAAGTATTCTTCCGCCGACAGTGCGCTCAGGCCGCCGAGATCCAGCCATTCGTTTGGTGCCAGCGCGCCACGGGCATACAAAGACAGCACGTACTCGTCGTAGTGCTCCTCTTCTTCTACTGGCACCATGTTCCACAGGATGCGCTTGCCCGCCATGCGCACCGCCGTGCGATAAAACTCATCCAGCAACAAAATGTGTTGGGTAGAACCGCAGTCTTCGCCACCCAAGCTACCGCTCTCGTTGTGGCGGAAACGGTTTTCATCCATCAGGAAGAAACTGACATCCACCCCCTGGCCTGCCGCCCATTTTTCCAACAACAGACATTTCTGCTGTAACCGCTGGCGCTCTTCGCTGTCCAGCCAGGATTGGTGGCACACCCAAATATCGAGATCGGAACTGCAACTCTGCCCGATGGACGAGGTGCTGCCCATCGAATAGACACCGGTGATCGGCAATTCGCCTTTGCGATCCGGCGCAGACAACTCACCCCAGCGTAACTCGACGCTATCGAGGTAGTGTTGCTGTTTTTCATCGGGGAAAAAAAGACAAATGCCGTGGGGAACCTTACCTTCCAGATAGCCAGGCATCAACGGATGATGATGATGTAATAAAACTGGCAAAAGACTGTAAACCTGCTTAAAAGCCGGTTTCATTGCTTCCAGAGCACGATCCACACGCAGTTGGTTGATCGCATCCAGTCTTTGCTTCAGTGTCTCGATGTAGAAGTACAAGACGTTTCGCCTGCTTATCCCAGTGCCTATAAAGAAGCCGTTGTTTTCCAGACTGCCCTGGATAGATATTGGAAGAATGGTGGGCAGAGTATTGCTGGAAACGTGATCAATTTAACACCTTGCTGAAAGGGCGTAAAGAAACTAAAGAAAGTCGGATTTGTTTATTGATGCTTCAGCATTGCACATATTATCGCCGCTTTTGCCACGTGCGGCTATCTCCGGCAAGGGTTTTCGATCTCCCCACTCTCGTCATTGCGACGGCCGGGCAACTGACACCAGCTTGCCTTCAATGGTACGATGGAAAAAAAGGATCAATACGGTATTAAGCATGGTAGACACTATTCTCAGGATCGCCACCCGACAGAGCCCGCTGGCACTATGGCAGGCCCACTTTGTGCAGCAACGGCTGGAAGCCTGTCATCCCGGTTTGCGGGTGGAACTGGTTCCGATGGTCACCCGTGGCGATGTCCTACTGGATACACCACTGGCCAAAGTGGGCGGCAAAGGATTATTCGTCAAGGAACTGGAACTGGCGTTGCTGGAAAACCGTGCTGATATCGCGGTACATTCGATGAAAGATGTCCCCGTCGAGTTCCCCGAAGGGTTAGGGCTGGTGACTATTTGCGAGCGTGACGATCCGCGCGACGCCTTCGTCTCCAACAACTACGCCACGCTTGACGATCTGCCGGAAGGCGCCTGCGTCGGCACCTCCAGTCTGCGTCGCCAGTGCCAGTTGCGCGCCCACCGCCCAGACCTGGTTGTCCGCGACCTGCGTGGCAACGTCGGCACCCGCTTGTCCAAACTGGATAACGGTGACTACGATGCGATCATTCTGGCCGTTGCGGGGCTAAAACGCCTTGGTCTGGAAAACCGTATCCGTACCGCGCTCAGCCCGGAACAGTCGTTACCGGCGGTCGGTCAGGGTGCGGTGGGTGTGGAATGCCGACTGGACGACGCTCGTACCCGTGCGCTGCTGGCACCGCTTAACCACGATGATACTGCCACACGGGTGTTGGCCGAGCGCGCTATGAACACCCGGCTGGAAGGGGGATGTCAGGTGCCTATCGGCAGCTATGCCGAACTACAGGATGATACATTGTACCTGCGGGCACTGGTGGGCGCGCCAGACGGTAGTCGCATTATTTACGCTGAACGCCGTGGCCCGCGTCAGGATGCCGAAGCGCTGGGTATCGGTCTGGCAGATGAACTGCTCGAACGCGGCGCGCGCGACATTCTGCAATCGGTTTACGGAGGAGCCTCGTCATGACGATTCTGGTTACCCGTCCCTCTCCTGCGGGTGAGCAGCTGGTAGCCCGTTTAAGAATGGCTGGCTTGCAAGCCTACCATAGCCCGTTAATTGAATTTTCTCCGGGTAGCGAATTGCCGCAATTGCCCGCCATGCTACAGGCGTTACGCCCCGGCGATTTGGTTTTTGCCCTGTCGCAGCAAGTGGTGGAATACGCCGATCCGGCGCTCTCCCGTGCCGGAATGGGCTGGCCCGAGTCACTCACCTACTTCGCCGTAGGGCGCGCCACCGGACTGGCGTTGCATACCGTCAGCGGCCTGGCGGTGCACTACCCGCCAGAACGCGCGACCAGTGAGACCCTGTTGCAGTCCCCGGCGTTACAGCACGTCACGGGCAAGCAGGCGTTGCTGCTGCGCGGCAATGGCGGCAGAGAATTGCTGGGCGACACATTGCAGCAACGCGGTGCGCAAGTACGCTACTGCGAATGTTATCAACGTAACCCGGTGGTCTACGACGGCGCGGAACAGTGCCAGCGCTGGCAACGCCTGGGCATCGACACGCTGGTCATCACCAGTGGAGAAATGTTGCAGCAGTTCTATACCCTGGTACCTGATTATTATCGAACGACCTGGCTGGTTGATTGTCGGGTCGTGGTGGTTAGCGAACGCCTGGCTGACGTGGCCCGTGAGTTGGGCTGGCGCGATATTCGGATCGCCGATAACGCGGATAACGATGCATTGATGCGCGCGCTACAGTGATACCGAATAGCTGCAGTGATATCGAATAGACTGTTACGCTGCGGTCGTCACGCGGCGAAAGAATACCCCGGACACTTACCATTACCCTGATCATAGGATGTACTCATATGACGGAACACATTACCTCCTCAACGCCCTCCGAAGAGGTGGTCGAACGGGCTGAACCCTCCTCGCCGCAAACGCCGCCGAAGGCGTCCCGCGCACCACGCCACGGTCTGGTGTTGGGCGCTATCGCCATCGTGGTCTCGCTGGCACTCAGCGGCAGTGTGTATTATTACGCCCACCAGCAGATGGCCCGCCAAAACGCCACGCTCACCCAACTGCAAGGCCAGATCGCTGCACTGCAAAAACAACAATCACAAGCACAGCAACAATGGCAGCAGACGCTGGACCAACAGGCAAAAACCCTGAGTGCCGATGAACAACGGCTGGCGACGTTGACGCGGCAAGCCGGGGAAATGCAGGAAAAACTGGCGACGCTCGATAACAGCGACTCGAAAACCTGGTTGCTGGCGCAGGCTGATTTCCTGGTAAAACAGGCAGGCCGTAAACTGTGGAGTGATAAAGACGTCACCACCGCCGGTGCCTTACTCAAAAGCGCGGATGCCAGCTTGGCCGACATGAACGATCCGAGTTTGCTGGAAGTACGGCGCGCCATTACCCACGACATCAGCATGTTGGCGGGCGTCAGTCAGGTGGATTTCGACGGCATCATCCTGAAAGTGAATCAACTGGCCGATCAGGTAGATAATCTGCGTCTGGCGGATACCGATACCGATGAAGCGCCGATGGAAGAAAGCGACTCTACCTTGTCGGCCTCGGTGAGTGAATGGCGGCAAAACCTGAGCAAGAGCTGGCACAATTTCCTGTCGGATTTCATCACCATCCGCCGTCGTGACGACAGCGCTGAACCGCTGCTGGCACCGAATCAGGACGTCTATCTGCGTGAAAATATCCGTTCTCGCTTGTTGATCGCCGCGCAAGCGGTGCCGCGCCATCAGAACGAAACCTACCGTCAGTCGCTCGAAACCGCAGCGACCTGGGTTCGCGCCTACTTTGACGAAAGCGATCCGACCACCAAAGCGTTTCTCGACCAGTTGGATGCGCTAAGCCAACAATCGGTGGCGATGGACGTGCCGAACGAACTGCAAAGCCAGCCGCTGCTGGATAAATTGATGCAAACCCGGGTTCGCAACCTGCTGGCGCAGCCGTCCGCCACCCCACAGGAGGGCTGATTATGCTGAAGGTACTGCTGCTATTTGTGGTGCTGCTGGCAGGCATCGTGGTCGGGCCCATGCTGGCCGGTCATCAGGGTTACGTGCTGATCCAAACCGACAATTACAACATTGAAACCAGCGTCACCGGGTTGGTGATTATGCTGGTCCTATTTCTGCTGGCTTTTCTGGCGGTGGAATGGCTACTGCGGCGAGTATTCCGCACCGGGGCGCGCACCCGCGGCTGGTTCATCGGACGAAAACGCACTCGGGCGCGCCAGCAAACTAAAGCTGCATTGTTAAAACTGACCGAAGGCGACTATCTGCAGGTAGAAAAACTGCTCACCCGTAACGCCGATCACGCCGAGCAACCGGTGGTGAATTACCTGCTGGCGGCAGAAGCCGCCCAGCAACGCGGCGATGAATTCCGTACCCGCCAGTATCTTGAGCGGGCGGCGGAAATCGCTGACGGCGACCAGTTGCCGGTCGATATCACCCGCGTTCGCATTCAATTGACGCGTAACGAAGACCACGCCGCTCGTCATGGCGTCGATCGTCTGCTGGAAGTAGCGCCGCGCCACCCGGAAGTGTTGCGTCTGGCGGAACAGGCGTTTTTGCGTACCCACGCCTACAGCGCCTTGTTGGATATTCTGCCTGCCATGCGTAAAACCCGGCTGCATGATGAACCCTCTCTGGATGAATTGCAGCAGCGCGCCACCATCGGTCTGATGGATCAGGCGATGTCGGAAGGCGGCAGCGAAGGATTGAAACAGTGGTGGAAAAACCAGCCGCGTAAAGCCCGCCAGTCACTGGCGATGCAGGTGGCAATGGCTGAACGCCTGATCGTGTGTGATGACCCGGTGACCGCACAAGACATCATTATTGACGGGCTGAAGCAGCAGTTTGACTACCGACTGGTGCAGTTACTCCCCCGGCTCAATAGTGGTCAACCGGAGCCGCTGGAGAAACTGCTGCGTCAGCGTCTTAAACAGCACAATAACGATGCACTATTACACAGCACGCTGGGGCAATTGCTGATGAAGCATGGCGAGTGGCAACAAGCCAGCGATGCTTTCTCCGCCGCGCTGGCACTGCGACCCGACGCTTATGACTACGCCTGGTGTGCTGATGCCTTTGACCGACTCAAACGCCCTGAAGACGCCGCTCGTATGCGGCGCGACGGCCTGCTGCTGACGTTACAGACCTCTCACGACGCCTAAAAAACCCCAAACCGGCGCGACCCAGCGCCGGTTTTCTTCACTCGTTTTTCTTCCACTCGGTTTTCTTCCCCACTTTTCTGATAACCGCCTGATTTAGCAAAATAACGGCGAAAAAAAACGCTTGCCGACCAGCGACAAGCGTGCAATAAAAATCAGGTCTGAAAGACAACTTTAAGGTGCCCCACTCAACATTACGTCCAACCGCGATGAAACAGCACTTCATCAATAACTGGACGTCAGGCACCGTAAATGGCTCTGCGTCATTCCCAGGTTTATGAAGCCGAAGCAAACATAGAGGGTGGAATGAGCATCTACACCTCTAATTAAGCATAAATGATGCCAACTTTTTAAATCCCACCAAACAAAAATCATTACTCATTGATAAATAAGACATTAAACACAATGAACCACTAAACACCGAAATGATTAACGTGCTGAAAAATCAAGCATTCCGGGTCAGAACTGTCGTTAAACGGAGACACCACTGGCACTAACTTTTATACTCTTTAAAATTCAAATGGTTACATGTCTCTCATTGGCGACACCGCTACCCCCACCCTGTCGCTAAAAAACCACAACCTATACCGGTCAGGGATAGCACAAAAACAATCACCACCTCCCGAGGAGGTGGTTTAAAGCTGACAACAAAACGGCCACGGTAACCGTGGCCGCTGTCATCAATAAGGATAAGACGGGAATAATGACGGAATCAGGCTGTCTGCGACAACTGTTCCAGACTCTGCTTCGCCAACTGATACAGATAGTGTGCGGTAGGAAACAGCGCCCGGTCATCCACCCGGAATTTCGGATGGTGCAGCGCATAGGGGCCACCTGACCCGACCATCATGAACGTCCCCGGCAGTTTCTGTTGGTAGAACGCAAAATCCTCACCGATCGGGCTGGCGTCAACACGACGAGCCTCAAACCCTTCGGCATCCGCCACTTGCAACGCGAAATCCACCCAATGCGGCGTATTCACCACCGACGGTGGCCCCGCGTGCCAGATAAATTCGATTTCGGCACCGAAGGTGCTGGCGATACCGGCGACAATCTGACGGAAACGTTGTTCTATCAAGTCACGGGCCGCCTGACTGAACGTACGCACGGTGCCTTCCACATAGGCAGTGTCAGGAATCACGTTCCAGGTGCTGCCGCTGTGTACCTGGGTAATCGACACCACCGCATTGTTGTCCGACGGTACGGTACGACTGATGATAGTCTGCACCGCGGAAATCAGCTGCCCCAGAATAATGATCGGATCATTACCTTCATGCGGTTTGGCAGCATGGCAACCTTTGGCGGCAATCTTGATTTCAAAGCGGTCTACCCCGGCAGTCAGAGCGCCATCTTTACCGCCAATCACGCCGACCGGTAACGTTGGGTCGTTATGAATGCCAAAAATGGCGCTGGCACCGTCAAGCGCGCCAACGGCGATGACTTCCGGCGCGCCCAATCCGGTTTCTTCCGCAGCCTGAAACAGAATGCGCACAGTACCTTTCAGTTCCTGCTCAATACGCTTGAGCAGGATCGCCGCCCCCAGCGCCGCCGATGAGTGAAAATCGTGTCCACAGGCGTGCATCACCCCGGCATTTTTTGAGCTGAACTCAACACCGGACTCTTCTTCAATCGGCAGGGCATCAATATCGGAACGCACAACGACCAGTGGACCATCTTGCAGGCCACCCACTTCCGCTACCAGACCGGTTTTTAGCGGCAGATCAAGGATGCGAATGCCTTCTTTTTCCAGTACAGCACGGATTTTTTTCGTCGTTTCAAACTCTTGATTGGACAATTCCGGATGCTGATGCAATTCATGCCGAAACGCCTGAATAAACTGCGCCAACGGCGCATGCTGCGCATGTTCTTTCATGTCGGGTGACTCCTCTTCTTCTGCCCCGTCATCACGGGGCGTGCCCGCAGGTGAATAGGTTATCGATCAGATGTCGAACTCTGAAGGTTCCTGAATCGTGGTGAGTTGCCGCAGGAAGCGACGGGTCTGCGGATTATCGGAGAAACTGATCACCTTCTCCGCCGGGCCTTGTTCAACGATGTGTCCGTCAGCCATAAAGATCACTCGGTCCGCCACGTCTTTAGCGAACTGCATCTCATGGGTCACGATAACCATAGTGGTGTTCTGCCCTGCCAGTTTCTGGATAACCTGTAGCACTTCGTGTACCCGCTCCGGGTCAAGCGCCGAAGTCGGCTCGTCAAACAGAATCGCTTTCGGGTCCACCGCCAACGCACGGGCAATACTAACACGCTGCTGCTGACCGCCGGACAGCGTCACTGGGTATTGGTGCGCCTGCGGCAACAGTCCGACCATTTCCAGCAGTGACAACCCTATCTCGTCCGCCCGCTTTTTCGGTATCTTCTTCACCACGATCAAGGCTTCGGTGATGTTCTCCAGCGCGGTCTTGTTTTTGAACAGGTTGTAGTTCTGGAATACCATCGCCGTCTGACGCCGGAGCGCATACGCGTCCTTGCTGCTATAGCGGCGGGTATCCAGCGATTGCTCGCCGATGGTAATCACGCCGGACTCTGGCTTTTCCAGCAAATTCAGGCACCGCAGCAGGGTGGATTTCCCTGAACCGGAAGGCCCGATGATCGCGACCACTTCGCCCTGGGCGATATCCAGACTGATATTGTCCAGTACCACCTGGTCACCAAAACGTTTAGTCAGGTTTTTTACGCTAATCATATCGGCTCCTTAACGCTGCCGTGAGTGGCTGAGCTTTTTCTCCAACTGAGATTGCAGCCAGGAGTAGACCACGATGAGCATCCAGTAAATCAGCCCCACCACCAGGAAGGTTTCGAAGAAACGCAGCGACTCGGCGGCGATCATCTTGCCTTCGGCAAACAGCTCAGACACACCGAGCGCAAAGGCTACCGAGGTATCTTTAATCAATGAAATAAAAGTGTTGCCGGTCGCTGGCAGCGCATTGAGCATCGCTTGCGGCAGCACAATACGACGGTAAATCTGTACTTTATTCATTCCCACCGACAGACCGGCTTCGGTTTGGCCGAAATCCACCGACGCCAGCGCCGCCCGGAAAATTTCCGCCATGTACGCGGAGTTCTTCAGGCTGAACCCGATAATGGCCGCCGTCATGGCTGATAAACCATTCAGTGATGGAAACAGCTGTGGCAGGCCGAAATAGATAATGAACAGCTGAACTAACGACGGGATGCCGCGAAACAGCGAAATATAGAACTCCACCAGTTTCGAGACCACCACAAAGCGGCTCTCACGAACCAGTGCCAGCACCAGTCCCAACACGATGGCAACCAGCATCGACACCACCGCCAGTAGCAGCGTGGTGGGCAAGTACATCAGTACCTGGGGAAATACCTTCAACAGGTAGGAAAGATCGATATTCATGAGCCATACCATTACAGCAAACGCCAGCCCGCAATCGAACTGGCGTCGCAGAAGTTGAGTGAGCTAGCGAGGTTATTTGCCCGCCGTGATGTCCTCACCGAAGTATTTAACCGACAGGGCTTTCAGGCGGCCGTCATTGCGCATTTTGGTCAGTTCGTCATCGAACTTCTTACGCAGTTCGTCACCGTTCTGATCTTTATGGAACGGGAAGCCAACCTGCTCGACCACCAGCGGCTCACCCACCATCTTGAACGGCAGGTTACGCTTGTTGATTTCCGCCAGCAGGATCGGACGGGAGTTGATGTAACCCTCAACACGCTTGGCCAGCGCATCGCTCATCGCGCCATCGCGGGTTTCATAGGTGCGAATCGTCACACTGCCGTCGGCAAAGGCTTTTTTCAGGTTGTTGACGTGATTGGAGCCCAGTACGCCCGCTACGGTTTTCCCTTTCAGGTCATCCAGTGTATTGATGTTGGTATTGTCTTTGTGCGTGACAATCTGGCTACCGTAGTAGCTATAAGGCGTGGAGAAGTTGTATTTATCCTGACGAGCCGGGGTAATCGCCACCACGTTAGCGATCGTGTCCAGCTTATTCGCTTCCAGTTGCCCCATCAGGCCGCTGAAATCCGCCGTCACCCACTCCACTTTGTAGTTCAGATCTTTAGCGATGGTTTCCGCAACTTCTACGTCAAACCCGACCAGCTTGTTGTCCTGCTTGAAGGAGCTCGGATAACTCTGCCCGGTGGCACCGATACGCAACACTTTTTCGTTACTGTTCTGAGAATCGCAACCCGCTACCAGAATAGCGGCCGACAAGGCCAAAACAGGGAGGATAATTTTTTTCATTGTCATTGGATAACGCCTCTTAGGAGTGTTTCTTTTCCCAGTGGTGATAAAGGTCCTGATCCAGGACTTTTCGCATATAAATCGTGAGGTGTCCTTTCCCTAAATCCGCCTGGCCGACTTCCTGAAAGCCATACTTCCGGTACATTTCCAGCAACCAAGGGTGCTGCTTAGCGGTACCCAGCGTCACGGCAGGCGCCTTTAACTGATCTTTCAACACCGCCTGTTCCAGCCAATCCAGCATCTGTTTGCCCAGTCCTTGCTGTTTGAAGTCAGGGTGGGTAGCGAACCAGCCGATATGTGGCAACCCGTAAGGACCAGGATTTGGCCCCCACGGATAGCGAAGGGTGACGGATGCCGCCAGACGACCGTCTTTTTCCAGCACGTACACACCGTTGCTGCACAGATGGCGGCGCACCATGTCGATGTCCGCATAGGCGGCGTCAAACTTGATGCCCAGCTCACGCACCGGTGCATAGGCGGCCAACGCCAGCGCCAGAAATGCTTCATCATCGGCAAGCGTCGCCTGACGAAATACGGTACTCATGGCACCTCCCGTCATTCGGCCAGCAAGCCGGTGTTATCCGCGTACCGGATCACCTCATCCACTTTCTGCGGGGCGCTGCCCACATAATTCGCCGGATCCAGCCAGATATCGATCGTCTCGGCCGTCAGGTGCTGCGACAGTACCGGGTGTTCCAGCAGTAACGCTTTAAATTCACGGTTCTGCTCAAATGCCGCCATAGAGCACTCGTAAACCAGATGATGGGCCGTCTGTTTACCGAGCAGTTTGCCGATTTCAAACATCACCTTTTCCGAGAGCAGCAGGCCGTTTTGCAAATCCAGATTGGCACGCATCTGTTTTTCATTCACCGACATACCACGCAGGATACCGAGCGCGTTTTGCAACTGCGCCGACAGGTAGATGTTGATTTCCGGCAGGGCTATCCACTCCGCACGCCAGCTCATGGCATCGCGCTCGTGTTCCACTTTCATTGACTCGTGGATCAGCGCCGCACTCTTAAACAGTGGTGCAGTCAGGCTGGCCAGCCCTTCCAGCGCCGCCGGATTGCGTTTGTGCGGCATGGTGGTAGAACCGATCTTCCCTTCGGAGAAAGGCTCTTCGATTTCGTTGATTTCGGTACGCATCAGGTTATACAGCTCGTTGCCGATTTTACCGAGCGTACCGCTGATCAGTACCGCCACCGACGCATATTCCGAGAAACGGTCGCGGGCAGACTGCCAGCCAATATTGGGGGTATTCAGGCCCAGACGGGCAAGAGTATGACGCTCAATTTCCGGCCCCAACTCGCCAAAAGAGGCGTAGGTACCGATGGCACCGTTAATGTTGCCGACCAGTACCCGATCGCGAATTTCATTCAGGCGCTGCAAGTGACGGACAAACTCGTCCAGCCATACCGCCAGCTTAAAGCCGAAAGTGGTTGGCATGGCCTGCATGCCGTGGGTACGGCCGGTCATCAAGGTATGCTGGTGTTTCTTCGCCAGCCGTTTCAGTTCAATCGCCACCAGACGGGTATCGCGCACCACGATGTCGAATGCCTGACGCAATTGCAGCACGGTGGCGGTATCCACGATGTCCTGTGTGGTCACGCCGTAATGAATGTATTCGCCAGCCTCGCCGCACTGCTTTTGAATAGCCGTGATCGTCGGCATCAGGGAGTGCTTCATACGCACCGCATCCTGGGCTATTTCTTCAATATTCAGGGAGCTGGCGTCAGCGTGGGCAGCAATGGTGTCGGCCGCATCCTGCGGAATGACACCCAGCTCGCCCTCTGCCAGTGCCAACGCAATTTCCACGTCAACCTGGCGGGTCAGACGGTTTTGCTCTGACCATACGGCGCGCATTTCTGGTGTGCCAAAGTTATTTCCAATAAGAAGAAAATCAATCAGATGTGATGCCATAACTCACTCGTTTACATTGTAATAATGGGGGAAAGAGAGGCGGGTCGAGACGACGCTGTTATTTGTCTGTGACTATATCACTGGCGATATTCGCGCCTATATACGTGATCGATCTAACATATTCTTTATTGTTTTATGATTTCTCTGGTGATTATTTTCTTCGCAATGAAAAGATCGGCGAGATGGGTAGCGAATGGATAGCAGAACGGGCGCGCGTTATGACATAACGATTTTTCAGCGCGCTTTATTGATGGGTTTTGAAACCTGGGCATGACACCCGCACAAATACACCAGGAGGGTGATTGTGTGGGGGATGGTGACCAAAACAACGACAAAAACAGCTACGACGCAAAATAGAACCATGCGGTCGTAATCAAGCCATCGTTCACTTCAAACACGGCGATACTTTCGAGCGCATCAGGACCGAGGCCGTAAATCTTTTCATGATCAAAAACCTGATTACCCAGCACGGTACGAGAGACCAGCTCAGCACGCAGCGCGGGATTATTAAAACGATGCTCGCGATAAAACGCCTCCAGTGCCGCCTTCCCTACCATAGAGGGATGTTCAGACGGCATACGATACGCCTGGAAATGCTCATGGAAACAAGCAGAAAAAGCCGCCAAATCATGGGCGTTATAAGCAGCGAACTGTTTCTCAACCGGTGCGACAACTGACATACTCAACTCCATTTAAATGCAAATTTAATGAATAAAAATTCACATAAAGAAATACAGCAGTCAGGTATAAAAAGCAAATCAGACGCGGTACTGCGTCGCAAGCACCGCGTGCCGAATCGCCTCTGGTGCGAGCGAAAATGGCAGTAACACGGCACTGTCTTTGGGGAATTTAAATGTTTCAGACAACGTCTCTGCCAGTTCGGCATAGCGTGCCTCCGCTACCGGCAAATGCGCAGGAGCATCATAACGCTGTAAGTGTGCCAGCAAATCGGGTTCAACCGAGCCGTCACCACGCGCCAGCAGGGACTGTACACGTAATCCGAATCCTACCTTCTCGCCGTGTAGCCAGCCATGCAGCTCAGGAACGTGTGTCATGCGATTATGAATCGCGTGGGCTACGCCAGGTGATGGTGAATCATCACGCATACTGTTAGCCAGACCTGCCAAGGCAATATTGGCATCGATCACCTTTTGTAATGCCCGCGTGACACGCTGCTCTGCATTGTCATGCAAAGCCTGTTCGCCCCACTGTACAAAGGTGTCTTTCGCCAGCGCCGCGGCCTGTATTTTAAGGTTCAACGCCAGATTATCGCTATTTTTCGCCAAATAGGGTTGAAATTCGTACCATTTGGCAAGAGCATCCACGATCCCAGCCTTCAGGTAGCGCACATCGCTACGGGCAATCACATCGCTGTCCACCAGCACCATTTGGGGCATACGCTGTAATACCAGTGTTCCCTGATGCCTGCCCTGCTCATCATACAAAATACTGATAGGAGACCAGGCAGCGCAGGTGGCAGCAATCGTCGGCAACGTCGCAACCTGACCGTTGTCCAACCCATCAGCAACCGCTTTGGCGCAGTCCATTACTCGGCCACCACCAACCCCCAACACAAAATGAACACCTTGTTGAGCAATTTGATGCCGATGGTATGCGATAGCATCGCGCGTGCATTCACCTTCCAACAGATGCACAACACATTGTACGTCGGCCTTCGTCAAACTCTCGGACAGCGAACTTCGCACGGCATCCCAGGCTCGCGGGCTGGTTAATACAGCGATGCGATGCGAAAACGGCGCAATGAGCTCACCAATGCGTGACAGTAAACCTGACTGATGGTGATAGACCCCGGGGGATTTTATGGCAAACACAGTAATTCCTTGATGTCCCTATGCTGTACCAACCCATACGCACAGCTTGCAGGACATAATAGTAAAATGTTGTCTGCACGGTGTAACCGCTCAAATGATGATAAGATATAACGTGATGGTATAAATTTCCCTTTATTTTGAATGATATAGTATTCCCCACAACCAACGATTCATCACCTCTGTTACTCCTTATCCCGCTTTTTTCGTCTGTCATGCCCCCCAGAGTTGATGAGTACGTTGCGACATATACCGCTATCAGACCTGATCCAAACCAGGAATATTCATACAGGAATTCATAATGAGAACCCGACTGACTCGCTACCTCAGCGCCGCGCTATTCCCTGCCATTGCAGCCGTGATGTTGAACGGCTGTGATAACAACACGAGTACACAGACACAGAACAACGTGCTACGTGTAGGTACCACAGGTCAAAGTTATCCGGGTTCTTATAAAGAGAACGGCACGTTAGTGGGTTATGATGTGGAAGTGGCAGAAACCATCGCTCACAAACTGGGTTATCAGATAGCCTGGACCACCGCTGATTTCAGCGGATTGATGGGCCAGTTGGAAGCAGGAAAACTGGATACGGTCGCCAATAATTTTGTGAAAACAACCGAGCGCCAGAAAAAGTACGACTTCACCAACACGTATCTCAACTATGCATCGCAAATCGTCACCAGCATTAACAACAAAGACATTCAATCTCTGGACGACCTTAAAGGTAAAACGGTGTCTGGCGTGCTGGGGTCTACCCATGTCACCAATCTGCGCAACGCGTTCCCCAATAATGACGTCACCATTCGCACCTACGAAACTCGCGATGGTGCGATGAGTGATGTTATCAATAACCGTGTTCAGGGCTACGTCAACTCACGCCCTATCCTGCTGGCAGAAATTAACAAACGTCACTTGCCGTTAAAACTGGTTGGTAACCCCATCTCCAACGAACAAGTCTCCTTCCCGTTTGCCAAGACACCGGAAGGCAATAAATTACTGGCGGAATTTAACCAACAGCTGCAGGAACTGCGTCAGAATGGTCAGCTAAAAGTGCTGGCAGAGAAATATTTCGGTAGCGATAAGGTGCTGGAAAGCAGTAAAGCGGAATAAGTGACTTATCACCTCGACCACGACGTTTTTATAGCATTCTCAGTGTTAAAAGCAAAAAAAACGGCAGTCCGTCTGGACTGCCGCTTCTTCAGAATAGGATGGTCGGCGAGAGAGGATTCGAACCTCCGACCCACTGGTCCCAAACCAGTTGCGCTACCAAGCTGCGCTACTCGCCGATCATGGTCTAACACGGTACTGCTATTTTCGTTTGTGTGGTGCGAAGAGAGGGACTTGAACCCTCACGTCCTAAGGACACTAACACCTGAAGCTAGCGCGTCTACCAATTCCGCCACCTTCGCGCGTCACAAACTTAAAATTTGGGGTGGCTAATGGGACTCGAACCCACGACAACTGGAATCACAATCCAGGGCTCTACCAACTGAGCTATAGCCACCATATACCACTGCTTTACTACGTATTCCGGTACTCGATTTACGGGGTAATAAGTACCTCCGCAGCTCCCGCGCCCAATCTAATGGCGCGCCCGACAGGATTCGAACCTGAGACCTCTGCCTCCGGAGGGCAGCGCTCTATCCAGCTGAGCTACGGGCGCGTAGCGCCGTTGCGGGTGGGGATAGTACGGATTTAATAGGGGGCTGTCCAGTGCTTTTTTCACAGAAATGATGCGTTTGCTTATGCTTTGCTCATTTACGGTCAAAACCCGGTTCAATCCACCGTCACCACCCGCAGCTCGCTGCGATTACTCCTCTTGTGCCTGCATTTGCGGCTGTTTTTTACCCAGCCCCAACACAACGTACAGCACACTGACCGCCGCCAGGAAAATACCGCCGACCACCAGCGACATTCGCGTGTCTTCGTTAACGTACATCCCAACCAGCACACAGAGAAGGAATGCCATCGTCAGGTAATTCACCCACGGGAACAAAATAGACTTAAACGGGTGACCAGCGATCGCCGCCTGATGCTGCTGACGGAAACGCAACTGGCTAATCAGCACCACAAACCAAGGGATCATACCCGGCAGTACGCTGGCGCTATAGACATACACGAACACTTTTTCCGGGTTAGGGATAATGTAATTCAGCGCAGACCCTGCCACCAGACACAGAATCGACACCAGCACCCCAACAGCAGGCACACCGCCTGCGGTTACCCGCCCTAACGCCGCCGGTAGCTGACGGTTGTTAGACAGCGAATACAGCATACGCCCACAGCTATACATACCGCTGTTGCAACCAGACAACGCCGCGGTCAGCACCACAAAGTTGATAATTCCCGCTGCAGCGGTAATGCCGATTTTGGCGAAGGTCAGCACAAACGGGCTACCGGACGTGCCGATTTCATTCCACGGGAAAATCGTGACGATCACGAAAATGGCACCGACATAGAAAATCAGGATACGCCACAGGATGTTATTGATAGCCCGTTTCAGCGTCACCTGCGGGTTACGCGCTTCACCAGCGGTAATCCCGACCAGTTCGACCCCCTGATAGGACGCCACCACCAGACAGAGCGCAAACAGCACGCCTTTCCAGCCGCCAGCCAGGAAGCCGCCGTGTTCGGTCAAATTAGTCAATCCGATAGACTGGCCGTGGTTGCCGATCCCAAAGAAAATAATCCCGACACCCACCACAATCATCACCACAATGGTGGTTATCTTGATCATCGAGAACCAGAACTCGAGCTCACCATACAGCCGCACCGCCGCCAGATTCGCGGCTGCCACCAGCGCCACTGCGCCGATCGCGGGTATCCACTGCGGTAACGTCGGGAACCAGTACTGCACGTAGACGCCGATGGCAGTAATTTCTGAAATCCCCACCGCCATCCACATAAACCAGTATCCCCAGGCCGTGAGATAGCCGAAAAACGGACTCAGGTAATTATGCGCATAAACCGCAAACGAACCGGTTACCGGTTCCAGAAACAACATCTCGCCCATCGAGCGCATGATGAAGAATACAAACACGCCCGCCACGATATAGGCCAACAGCACGGACGGCCCAGCCCATTTCAGGGCGCTTGCCGCCCCCATGAACAATCCCACACCGATGGTACCACCCAGCGCGATAAGCTCGATATGTCGCGCTTCCAGCCCACGGTGGAGCTTGTCCTGTTTTTCTGTATTTGCCATATAACCTCTGTCTTCAATAGATCCTTTTTACGCCGGTATCAAAAGCGTTATTGTTTTATACCCGTCATGCTTTAAAGGGGATACCGACACGCTCCCGGCAAGGCATGACAGCCTCCCGACCGGAAAAACGGCCGAGAAGATACCGCAATGCAAACCGGATTCCTACCTTTCCTGTACCCAGACATGATGAAATAAACAGCGCGGCCAGACCTTGATCGCAACGATAAAGCTGGGAAAAAAGTGGGATGACTCACAGAAAACGCCAGACTGATACCGCGACAAGCCGCGTCTACAGTCTACCGCTGATATGCCAGGCCAGATAGCGCAACAGCTTGAGCTGACGGCGAAAGCGGCTGGGCTGCGTCAATAAACGATACAACCACTCCACCCCATGGCGTTGCCACACCAACGGGGCGCGTTTGACCAGACCGGTAAACACATCATAAGTGCCGCCGACGCCCATATAGAGGGCCGTGGGGTATAACCGGCGGCAATCGCGTATCAGTAATTCCTGGCGAGGAGAACCTAGCGCTACGGTCACCAACTGTGCGCCACTATCACGCACTCGCTCCAGTACTGCCTGTCGCTGCTGTGGCGCAAAATAGCCATCCTGCGTACCCACAATGTTAACCTGCCACTGCTCGCGCAACTTGCGCTCGGTTGCAGCCAGCACCGACGGCTTCCCTCCCAGCAAAAACACCGGCGTTCCCAACTCCCCGGCACGCTGCATCAGCGCCTCCCAGAGATCGGCACCAGCGATACGTTCCACCTGCGCCCCCGGATACTTGCGGCGAATAGAACGCACCACGCTGATACCATCAGCATAGTTACAATGCCCTTCCTGCAACATCAGTTCACGCAATGCCGCCTCACGATCCGCCGCCAGTACCTTCTCGGCATTGATGGCAATCAGCGTGCCTGCCTGCGGCGAACCACCCGCAAACAGTATCGAGACACACTGCGCCTTATCCCGAAACCCATGCACCGGGATGCCGCGAATAACGTATTGCGGCACATCATTCATTCCACTTCTCCTCAAAACTGGGGCGATTCACCACCACACCGGCACGCAGCAGCAGCCAATACAGCAACTTAGCAACGAATAAACAGGCCGCGAAAATCAGGCAGAAAAACACCAACCGCGAGACAAACGCATCAACCCCCTCACGCACCAGCACAATCAGATTAAACACTGCACCAAAACAAAATGCCTGCGATACGGCGGACAGATAGCGATTTTCGGCCTGTCTGCCGTAATGGTAAAGACGGTCAAATCCCTTGATGAGCAGCCCGATGGCGACAGCACCTGGCGGGATCAGCAGCGGCCCTCCCATGATCAATAATGAGCCGAGCAGCGTCGGTGATATCGCCAGACCGGCATGGTAATTCAGCACTTCCCAGGTGAAATAGTTGGCACTGTTTAACACCAGTGCCGGTCGCTCCGCCCACAACCAGGTGGGAATAAAAACATAAAAATCCCGCACGATGGGTGCCAGCCCCTGCAAGGTAATCTCGTCGAGGTGCTGCCACAATGTGGCCAGATTTTCCCAGGGTGAGAAGGTGTCACGCGTCAGATATAAGAAGGTGTAAAACGCCTCGTCACCGTGCACATCCAGTCCGTAGCGTTTCAGTGCCAGCCAAAACATCGCCACTATCCCGCTACCGCCTGCGGCTATCAGCATCCACAGCGTAATCCAGCCACGTTGCAGGCCGATAAACAAAAACAGGGCGAAGGCAATAATGATATTGGCGCGGGTTCCCCCCACCAGCAGGTAGGTCAACCCGCCAAATGCCACCGTCGCCAGCAGAAAAATCAGCCAGGCGCGTCGGGTCTGGTGCAGGAAATACCACATCAGCATGGCGGGAATAAAAAAATAGAAGAAGCGTTTCAGGGCGACGCCGATAACATCGTGCGAGAAAATCTGGCTATACGAACTGAGCTTGAACAGCAGCAGGCCATTGTTGGCAAAGAACACCGCGGCGGTCGATAACGCGACCAGCGCCAGCAGCCCACCGGTCAGCTCCACCTCCAGACGTGTCATGGTTAACGCCAGAGGACGAGATACCGGTGAGGCAGGCCACAGCCGGGTTTTATAACTGACATAATAAATGGCATAAAACGCTGTAGCGGACAGTTGCGCCTGCAATAAATTCAGCGGTGACGCCGTTTCCACACCGAAGCGAAACGCCAGCACGGCCGTCAACGGAAAGCCAAAATAGAACGTCAGTAAGTACAGCAGTGAAAACAACACATTGAAGTTAAAGCGCCAACGGCGGAACTCTCGCCCACAGAGCCAGAGCACCATGCCGCCGCCTCCCAGCCAGACCAGCCACAACCCGAAAAACGCCCACTCAGTCATGGCTGTCCCCCGCGGCTAACGCCAGCGCCTGTCGCCACCCTTGTTCATAGCCAGGGCTGAAGAATGCAATCTGGCGGGTATCCACCCGTTTTAGCTGTTCGCGCGCCTCGCGCACGCGGGCCTCGCTCAGTGGTTCATCATCCAGCAATACCGGCAGGCGCTGCTCGGCTAAATCCTGCCGAAATGGATTATGGCGGCTGATAACGAACGGCACCCCCAGTTGGATGAGCAAACACAGGGTGCCGATCCCCTGCTGACGATGAAACAGAAAGTAGCCCAGACTGCAGGTTTTCAGTAGCGCCAGATACTCATCAAACGCCATTGATTCACGCAGCACCCGGCAACGGTCGGCACCGAACAGCGCCACCCCATGCTGTTCGACCTGCTCAATCCAGCGATGATTTCCGGCCGGATACCCCATCGGTACTATCACTCGCACCTGCGAGCCAAACTGACGATGAATAGCATCAAGCGCCGCCAGATGACGGTTACTGCGATCACCAGAATTACCGACCAGAATGGTCAGCGGCGTACCCGGCATTTTCTCATTCGACCCCATAACCTGTTGACCCATCCGGGTGGGGAAATAGAGTAGCGATGTCGGCACCGCCGGATAACGCTGCCGGAAATAGTCGCTATCACCGCGCGTGGCGAACACCCGAGCGACCCGCCGTTGCGCCAGCCGCCGCAGGCGGTAAAACCAGCGATAACGCCAGCCTTGAGCCTCTTCATACACATCCGCTCCCCAGATATGCCAGTAGGCTTGCACTGGGCGGATAGCGCCGAACAGCAACGCCAGCCACACCCAAGGGTTAAACTGGCCGTGAAAAAAGAAACGGACGGAGCTATCTGCCCGCGCCTGCGCTACCACCGCTCGCGCCAGCGCTTTCTGGCTGGAAAACCGAGTGACATGCAACATGGGGTAATCAGACTCAGAGAACGCCTTCGCCGACACCACCATAAATCGCCGGGTCTGATACAACGGCAACGACGGCGCGAGCGTATCATTAAAGAAACGTAGCACCGTGTGGTTATGGTGGGGAATATCCGCCCCCAGAACATGAATAAGTGTGGTCATGCTCGCCTGCAATACCGCATGAAAACGCCGCAACACAACAAAAAATAGAACGCATAAGTTGCCAGATACGCCTGTGCCGCTCCCAGTGCGCCGTGCAATGGAATCAGCCAGCGGGCAAATCCGGTCAACAACAAAAACTGACTAAGTTCAGCCAGCACATAAAACCGCAGCGACGCTCTGGCCACCACCAGATACCCAAAGACGTAAGCACCCACTTTCAAAACATCGCCCGCCAGTTGCCATGCAAACAGGCTACGCATGGTCGAAAACGCCCCGGAGAACAGGATGTGAATCGCCACATCACGCATCAGCCAGATAACCACCGCCACGAGCGCCGCAACCGGCAGCACAAATCGCAAGGTACGAAGAATCTCATGCTGGACGGCATGTTTATCCTGCAAACGCACCAGCGTCGGCAGCAGATAAACGCTAAAAGACGCGGTAATAAACTGCAGCCAGGCATCGGAAATGGTCGTCATCCCCTGCCATAGCCCGACCTCCTGCCAGGTGTAATGGGCGGCCAGCAGGTTTCGCATCATCACATAGCCTACCGGCATCGTCACCGCGGTTATCAACGTCATTAAGCTAAACCGGGTTAACTGACCAGCCAGCGGCCACGACCAGCATGGAGTAAGTGCCCGCAAACGTAATGGCGTGCGCCGAAATAGCAGCAGCAACGCGGGTAAACAGGCTAATGCCGGTACCAACGCCAGCCCGACCAACGCCCCGGCATAGGCCCCCAGCCAGAAACTTATACCGTAGGCGACCACGCCCAGCAGGCTACCCGCTATCACAACCAGCGCATTGCCTTGCGCATCCTGATACCCTTTCAGTATCGCCAGTAGCAGGCTGGCCAGCGCGATCCCCAGTTGCAGACAAGCCAGTGCACGAATGACCGGCTGGTAGGCGTCATCACCAAACAGCAGGCGCGATAATGGCGCAGACAGCAACCACAGCGACAACGCCAGCAACAATGAGAACCCCATCGACAGCGATACCGCCGTTCCCAGCAGCGGGCTGGAGCGGTCACGCTCAGGCGGCGCGGCAGCCACCGCACGGGTAACGCCGTTGACAATCCCCGCGCCCGCTATCACCCCCAGCACGGTAATCAACTGCCGGTAGTTACCGGCAAGCCCGACACCTTCCGGGCCAAATGCCACCGCCAGCAGTTTGATAATCACCAGCCCTGTGCCGATTTTGACCAGCGTGGAAGCCGCCGTCCACAGCGATGCTCGTGCCAGTGACATCAGGAAAAGAAACTCAGCGCGGCATGGATAACAATGTGCTGATCAGCATCAGACAAGTTGTAGAACAGCGGCAAACGCACCAGCCGTTCGCTTTCCCGCGTCGTATGCCGATCGTCACCGACAAAGCGGCCAAACTGACGCCCTGCCGGGCTGGAGTGCAACGGAATGTAATGGAATACCGCCAGGATATCAGCAGCTTTCATATAACTGATAAACGCCGAACGCTCCGCTTCATCCCGCAGGCGCAGGAAAAACAGGTGGCCATTGTGGCGGCACTCTGGCGGGATCACCGGCAATGTCACACGACCGGATACCGCCAGCGGCGCGAACGCATGGGCATAGCGTTGCCATAACAACACACGCCGCTCATGGATGCGCTGTGCTGCCTCCAACTGCCCCCACAGGTACGCCGCCTGAATCTCCGCCATCAGATAGCTGGAGCCGATATCGCGCCAGGTGTACTTATCCGCCTGACCACGAAAGAATTGGCTGCGGTTGGTGCCTTTCTCACGGATGATCTCGGCACGTGCCGACAGTTCAGGATCATTAATCAGCGTCGCCCCGCCTTCACCACCAGCGGTGTAATTCTTGGTTTCATGAAAACTAAAGCAACCGATATGGCCGATGGACCCCAGCGGCCGGTCCTGATAACGCGACATCATCCCCTGCGCGGCATCCTCTACCACAAACAATCCATACCGCTGCGCCAGTGCCATGATAGCGTTCATGTCGCAACCGACCCCCGCGTAATGCACCACAACGATAGCGCGAGTCTTCGCTGTGATCGCCGCTTCAAGGCCGTTTTCATCCAGATTGAGGGTATCCGGTCGGATATCGACAAACACAATGGTCGCGCCGCGCAACACAAACGCATTGGCGGTGGAAACGAAGGTATAGCTCGGCATGATGACTTCATCGCCGGGCTGGATATTCAGCAATAACGCCGCCATTTCCAGCGACGCGGTACAAGAAGGCGTCAACAGAACCTTGTCACTACCGGAGTAGTCTTCCAGCCACTGCTGACAACGGTGGGTAAACGCGCCGTCGCCACTGAGCTTGCCGCTGCGCATCGCCGCCTGCATATACTCCAGTTCCGATCCCACTACCGGGGGGGCGTTAAAAGGGATCATCTCATCACCCGCGGGGCCGTCATCAGCAGAACCTTCATCGATAAAACCAGTAAGCGGTGCTCTCCACCCGAGCGCCGCTGCGCAGATAGAGCCGTAATGCCGCCAGATTGCTGGTTTGGGTCGCCACCGTCAACCGGCGAATGCCGCGCTGCTGGCACCAGACCCGCGCGACCTGCATCAACCGCTGACCAATCCCCTGGCCAGTCATCCCCGGCCAGGCGGATAACACGCCGATACGCGCCGCGTTCGGTGATGTCTGGCGTAACGTCACAAATCCCTGTAACGATCCGCCCTGAGGCCCCAAGACCAGACAAGCATCATCAAAGGTGCCATAGACCGCCTTCTCCACCCAACGGGCGTAAAACCGCCCGCAATCATCCGGTCGATACCACGGCGATCGGAACCGGCTCAGCACAAAACTTTTCGCCGCCGCCGCCCGCAACGCCGGGATATCGCCGACGTCAGCATCGCGCACCCCCACGGCAAACACCGCACGGGCGGCAGGGACGACTGGCATACTGAAATCCACCTCGCCTTCCGCCAGCCGAAATCCCAGTTCTGACAAGGCATCAGCCGTCGCCAAATCACCTGCTGCCAGTTTCGCCTGGCATAGCTCATAGCGATCGAGATCAGCGGGCGCTAACGGCGATGCAATGTCGGTGAAACTTAAGCGCCCGCAGATACGTTGGAAAAACTCACTTTCCCAAACCAGCGGTTCAATTTCAGCACAAACAGGCATAGGCCACTCCGGTTAACGCAGAATCAACAGAGGCCACCAACGCCGCTTTACCGCCAGACGCCTTTGGTGTCCACCACCCAACGTTGCGCTACCTGCTCAGGGGCAATCGCCCTGAACTGCCGGTGATCAACCAGTAACACCAGCATATCCGCTTCCTTTAGCGCGCGATCGCTATCCACCAGCGCCGCTTTTCCCTGTAAACCCGGCGGTAACTGCCGGATATAAGGCTCGACCACCCAGGTTGGACCGACATGCCATTGTGCAATCTGCTCCGCAATCGCCAGTGCGGGGCTCTCGCGAAGGTCCTCCACATCCGGCTTAAACGCCAGCCCCAGACAGGCGATGCACAGATCTCGGGCCGATTTCCCTCCCTGAACCAGCGCATCCGCCACCCTGATTTTGACCTGATCCACCACCCAACGCGGTTTGTCGTCATTCACTTCACGCGCGGTACGAATCAGGCGAGCCAGCTGTGGGTGCTGCGCCACGATAAACCAAGGGTCAACCGCGATACAGTGGCCGCCGACGCCCGGCCCCGGCTGCAAAATAGTGACCCGCGGGTGACGGTTGGCCAGTCGGATCAGCTCCCAGACATTGATCTGCTGCTCAGCACAAATCCGCGATAACTCATTGGCAAAGGCAATATTTACATCCCGAAAGCTGTTTTCCGTCAGTTTGCACATCTCTGCGGTACGGGAGTCCGTCATCACACATTCCCCCTCAAGGAAAAGGCGATACAGCTCGCTGGCCCGTGCCGAGCAACGCGGCGTCATACCACCAATCACCCGCTCGTGGCTGAGCAACTCTTCCATAATGCGACCGGGTAATACCCGCTCAGGGCAATAAGCAATACGGATATCCGACGCAACACCGGCCTGTTGGGGAAAGCTCAGGTCCGGACGCGCCTGCGCTAGCCACGCCGCCATCTGCTCTGTGGTGCCGACCGGCGAGGTGGATTCCAGAATCACCACATCCCCCGGCTTCAATACCGGCGCCAACGATAACGCAGCGGCTTGCACCAGCGACACATCTGGCTGATGGTCCGTTAGCGGTGTCGGCACCGCAATGATAAACGCCTGCGCCGATACCGGACGACTGCCAACCTGTAGATATCCTTGCGCTACCGCCTGTTGCAACGTCTGCGCCAGCCCCGGCTCCGCAATATGAGTATGGCCTTGCCTGACCGTCTCCACCACGTGCGGGTTCACATCCACGCCAAAAACAGACTGTTGCCGCGCCGCCAACACAGCGGCAGTCGGCAGGCCGATGTATCCCAGCCCCAGCACACAGATACGGTTAAAACTCATGCAGTCACCCGGTGTTGTTTCAAAATAGAAAGAATCCGCTGGCTGGCTAACCCATCGCCGTAAGGGTTATGGGCATAGCTCATCGCCTGATACGCAGAGGCATCCGTCAGCAGTCGGGAAACTTCACGAACAATCGTCGCGGTATCGGTTCCCACCAGCCGTACCGTACCCGCCGCCAACGCTTCCGGTCTCTCCGTGGTTTCCCGCATTACCAGTACCGGCTTTCCGAGCGAGGGCGCTTCTTCCTGAATCCCGCCCGAATCGGTCAGGATCAGCCAGGCGCGGTGCATCAAATAGACGAAGGGCAAATAGTCTTGCGGCGTTATCAGATGCACATTGTCGATATCGCCAAGAATCCGCTGGACCGGCTCCCGCACATGTGGGTTACGGTGCACCGGATACACAATCTGAATATCCGAATGATGGTGGGCAAGCGTCGCCAGCGCATGGCAAATCCGCTCCATCCCCTCACCAAAGCTCTCTCGCCGATGGCTGGTGACCAGCACTATTTTTCGCTCCGGCGTAAGAAAAGCGTACTTCTCCTGCAACTGAGTACACAACGCCGCATCATGGAGGATGCGATCCCGTACCCAGAATAATGCGTCAATCACAGAGTTCCCTGTCACCCAGATGCGTGAAGACGGCACGTGTTCGCGTCGCAGGTTCTGCCGTGCGTTAGCCGTCGGCGCAAAGTGGTAGGTCGCCAGACTGCCCGTCAGCAGGCGATTTGCCTCTTCAGGCCACGGAGAAGCCAATGTGCCGGTACGCAGTCCGGCCTCGACATGCGCGACCGGGATACGGTGATAAAACCCCGCCAGACTGGCCATCAGCGTTGTGGTGGTATCACCGTGCACCAGCATCATGTCGGGCTGAAGCTGGGTCAATACCGGCCCTAGCCCGGCGAGGATGCGAGAGGAAATCTCCACCAGCCCCTGATCCGGCTGCATAATATTGAGATCATAGTCTGGCGTAATCTCAAACAGACGCAGTACCTGATCAAGCATGTCGCGATGCTGCGCCGTCACACAGACGCGGGACTCAAAGAAGGCATCCTGAGCCATCGCCCGTATTATCGGCGCCATCTTTATCGCTTCAGGGCGAGTGCCAAAGACCGTCAAAACTTTCACTGATGATTCTCTTTATTCCGGCCTGAGTTACGGTTTGCCGACACGGTAAAACAGGGGTGACCGACCCACCTTGCTATCAACGCACTTAACATTTAATCACGCCGACGCCGCGCCAGCGCCAGCGCCAGTCCGGCCCCCATCACCAGCCCAATGCTGCCCCACATCAGCAGCAGAAGAACACGGCGTGGACTGTCGCGATGCACAGGCTCTTGCGGCGTATGCAAATAGCGGTAAGTATGAAACCTGTCTGCCAGCGCCGGGCCGCTTTCCAGCATCGCCAGTACTGCCTGACGCGGTGCGTAATCCGCATCGAATACCGGGCCATTGGCCTTCAGCATCTCCAGACGTGCCTGCAACCAGGCCGAACCTTGCAGAAATAATGCCGAATCGGACGGTGCATCGTGCTTCGGCTGTGTGATTCCCTGCTGGCGGGCGATAGCCAGTGCTTGCGTCACGCGCCGTAACTCCTGCTCATACGCCACGCGAGCAACCGCGTCCTCGCGTTGCAGCCAGGCACGCTCAGATCGGATACGCGCTTCCCAATTTCCCGCCAGGTTTTGATTCAGATGATTGACGGCACGCTGGTTGGCAAACTGCACATATTGCCGCAACAGGTTACTGGCATCTTGCGGGTTGTCAGCCGCCAGCTTAAGGGTATCGTTGGTTTTTTTAGCCTCATCGTGCGGTATAAACTGGATATCGTTGATAAGCGTATCCAGCAGAACGGCATCCGCCTTGTTGTCGCCTTTTCGACGCTCACGGTAATACGGCGACTGTAGCCAAAACTCGCGCCGGGTATCGTAGGCAGCGGCCTGCAGAGTAAACTCGGTATAGGCGTCCGCCACGATAGTACTCCCATCCGGCACCACCGCTGACGATGCATCCAGCGAGCGCAGCCACTGCTGCTGTTCAAAAAACGTCGACAACATGGCCACCGACGGTTTATCCGTTACTGCCGTCGCGCGCCACACCGGTTGAGCCAGCCAGGAATACACCAGCGCCAGCAGTGCCAGTAACGCCGCCGAGCCGACAATCCAGCCCTTACCCTGCCATAACACCCGGCAGAGCTGGCGAATATCCAGCTCATTATCCAACGATACCGCCTGGGAGGAGATTTCCGGTTTCATTGTGTTTCCCGATTCGGTTTATCAACATGTGGTTTGTCAACACTTGATTTATCAACAATAGCGATGATTGCGCCAGTAACGCTGAATGCGCCGGACAACGCGCGCCACTCGCCATGCCCGCTTAATACAGTAGCCATAGCCACCAAATACCAGTAAAAACAGCACAAACATCATGTACTCGGGAATCGCCAACCATTCACCGGTAATCCCCACGCCCGCCAGTAACGCGGCGGCCAGTGTAATCAACAGACAAGCCTGGCGGGAAGTCAATCCGGCACGCATCAGCAGATGATGGATATGCTGGCGATCCGGCGAAAACAGATTTGAGCCGTTGTGCAACCGGCGATAGACAATCGCCACCATATCCATCAGTGGAATGGCGATAACCCACAATGCCGTTACCGGCCGGATAGCACTCTCCGGCCCCTGAGACCCTTGTAGCAGTAACCAGATGGCGGTAAATCCCATCAGGGTACTACCCGCATCACCCATAAAAACCTTATAACGTCGGCCGAGGCATTCAAGATTTAACAGACTATACGGCAAGATGGCGGCAATCATGGCAAAACTCCAAAACGCCAGCGCGTTGCTGCCGTGGAGATAGAATAAAACGCCTAAGGCGACAAACAACACGCCAGACAACCCACCCAGCAAACCATCAATGCCATCCACCATGTTAAAAGCATTGATAGCCGCCCATACTACCAATAACGTCATGGGGTAACGCATCATCCCCAGTCCGATATCCCAGCTCGGCCCCAGAATATACCCCAGACGCAGCAACATCAGCCCAGCCAGCGCCATCATTATTATGGCGACAACCGCCTGTGCCGTAGCGCGGATACCAATGCTGATGTCAAAGCGATCGTCCAGTGCGCCAACCAGCACCAGTAAACCCGCACACAACAGGTAAATCGGGAAATGGGGAATCGACTCGGGAATGAAGAACGGCAACAGGCAGACACCGGCGTAGACAGAAATTCCGCCAACCAGTGGCACCGCGCCATGATGGCGTTTACGGTGGTTTGGTCTATCAACCAGACCGGTTTTTCTCGCTACATGACGCGCCAGCAGCAGGGAAAAGAAAGAGCACAGGAATACGGCGACTAATTGAGCACTCATCATGATTCATTCACGCTTATCAGTGCCTGATGATACTACTGCGAATTATGCCAACCGAGGCTAATTTACCAAATTTTTCAGAAAGTTCCTGCACGTTCACGTAACAAAACATGATGCGCTCTGCCCGCATTAGCACCACAGGATTGAAAACATGCCAGACTGGCCGAACAGGCAGAAACAAAAAACGCCACAGATTCGTGGCGTTTTGTTTGATGGCATAACCCGTTACAGGGAAAACCTGTTACGACCGTTTCATCATATCGAAGAATTCGTCGTTGGTTTTGGTCATCGCCAGTTTGTTGATCAGGAACTCCATCGCGTCGATTTCCCCCATCGGGTGGATAATCTTGCGCAGAATCCACATCTTCTGCAGCTCTTCAGATGTGGTCAACAATTCTTCCTTACGGGTACCGGAGCGGTTGTAATCAATCGCCGGGAACACACGTTTCTCAGCAATCTTACGAGACAGGTGCAGTTCCATGTTACCGGTGCCCTTGAACTCTTCGTAAATCACTTCGTCCATCTTCGAGCCGGTGTCGATCAGCGCGGTAGCGATGATGGTCAGGCTGCCGCCCTCTTCAACGTTACGAGCCGCACCGAAGAAACGCTTCGGACGATGCAGGGCGTTAGCGTCCACACCACCGGTCAGGACTTTACCGGATGCCGGTACCACAGTGTTGTAGGCACGAGCCAGACGGGTGATGGAGTCCAGCAGGATAATCACGTCTTTCTTATGCTCAACCAGACGCTTGGCTTTCTCGATCACCATTTCGGCGACCTGAACGTGGCGAGAGGCCGGTTCGTCGAACGTCGACGCCACCACTTCCCCTTTCACCAGACGCTGCATTTCCGTCACTTCTTCCGGACGTTCGTCAATCAGCAGCACCATCAGCACGCAATCCGGGTGGTTGTAAGCGATGCTCTGGGCAATGTTTTGCAGCAACATGGTTTTACCGGCTTTCGGCGGCGCAACAATCAAACCACGCTGTCCACGACCGATCGGGGAGGCCAGATCCAGCACACGGGCGGTCAGGTCTTCGGTAGAACCGTTACCACGCTCCATACGCAGACGTGAATTAGCGTGCAACGGCGTCAGGTTCTCAAACAGGATCTTGCTGCGGGCATTTTCCGGCTTGTCGTAGTTGACTTCATTGACCTTCAACAGCGCGAAATAGCGTTCACCCTCTTTCGGGGGACGAATCTTACCGGAAATGGTGTCGCCAGTGCGGAGGTTGAAGCGTCGGATTTGGCTGGGGGAAACGTAGATATCATCAGGGCCGGCGAGGTAGGAACTGTCTGCTGAGCGGAGGAAACCAAAACCATCCTGCAATATTTCCAGTACGCCATCGCCAAAGATATCTTCACCACTTTTCGCGTGCTGCTTGAGGATAGCGAAAATAATATCCTGTTTACGCATGCGAGCCAGATTCTCCAGCCCCATATTTTCGCCAAGAGTAATTAACTCAGACACTGGCGTATTTTTTAATTCGGTAAGATTCATAATGGTGGGTTCTTAAACTCGGGGTAAATCTCGAACTATTAACGTGAATGGTATGGCAGGAACATCCATGCCGCTTAACAGCCTTCAATCACCAGACACTGTGTTGCTCAGGCTTAACCGCACTGACGCTATGCACACGCATGGCAAGAGGTCGAAGACACCGTAAAACTAATTAATGTAAAACTATCAGATTGCCAGACTGGACACTAACATGATGAAAATTAATGATTTCCAAACCTGACATGGGATAAAACTTTAGATTCTAACTTCAGGCTCAAGCCTAACGGCTTAAACTAAGGTAAGTACGATATGCAGTATTGACGAATCTAGCACGCTTCCCGGTGGGCGTCCAGCGGTCATAATGAGAAAATCTCATTACCCGCTGTCGCCCAGGAAAGCCAGTATGACGGATTACAGATTGGCGTTCAGGAACTCTTTCAGTTGCCCTTTGGACAACGCACCGACTTTGGTCGCGGCCACTTCGCCGTTTTTAAACAGCAGCAGCGTCGGGATACCACGAATACCGTATTTCGGTGCGGTAGCCGGGTTGTCATCGATGTTGAGCTTGGCGATGGTCAGCTTACCTTCATACTCATCGGCGATCTCATCCAGAATCGGAGCAATCATTTTACAAGGACCACACCAGTCAGCCCAGAAATCAACCAGTGTCACATGTTCAGACTGCAGTACGTCTGTCTCGAAGCTGTCGTCCGTCAGATGAATAATTTTATCGCTCATGTTTTACTCCGCAGGATTATCTCTACCCAGTTGGTGTAGCATTAACCAACTATGAGGTTGACTTTATTTCACTGGATACGCTTTCGTAAAGCAATAGTTAACTGATATTCTACCACGCTATGAGCAAAACACACTTAACCGAACAGAAGTTTTCCGACTTCGCACTGCATCCGCAGGTTATTGAAGCTCTTGAAAATAAAGGCTTTCATAACTGCACGCCCATTCAGGCGCTGGCGTTGCCGCTGACGCTGTCGGGCCGTGACGTGGCGGGACAAGCGCAAACCGGAACAGGCAAGACGCTGGCATTTCTGGCGTCTACATTTCATTATTTGTTGACCCACCCCGCCCCCGCTGAACGCCAGACCAATCAACCCCGCGCCCTGATTATGGCGCCGACCCGTGAGCTGGCAGTGCAGATCCATGCCGATGCCGAAGCGCTGGCGAAAGCGACGGGTCTGCGGTTGGGGCTGGCTTACGGTGGCGACGGCTACGACAAGCAGCTAAAAGTACTGGAAGACGGCGTCGATATTTTGATCGGTACCACCGGTCGTTTAATCGATTACACCAAACAAAACCATATCCACATGGGCGCCATCCAGGTCGTGGTGCTGGACGAAGCCGATCGCATGTACGATCTCGGCTTTATCAAGGATATCCGCTGGTTATTCCGCCGCATGCCGCCGACGAATCAGCGTCTGAACATGCTGTTTTCCGCCACCTTATCCTATCGCGTGCGCGAACTGGCGTTTGAACAGATGAACAACGCCGAATACGTTGAAGTGGAGCCGGAGCAGAAAACCGGTCATCGCATCAAGGAAGAGCTATTCTACCCTTCCAATGAAGAGAAGATGCGTCTGCTGCAAACGTTGATCGAAGAAGAGTGGCCAGATCGCTGCATCATCTTCGCTAACACCAAGCACCGTTGTGAAGATATTTGGGGTCACCTGGCTGCGGATGGACACCGTGTTGGGCTGCTGACTGGCGACGTGGCGCAGAAAAAACGACTACGCATTCTGGAAGAATTCACCCAGGGTAGCCTGGATATTCTCGTCGCCACCGATGTAGCAGCGCGCGGCTTGCACATTCCGTTGGTCACCCATGTATTCAACTACGACCTGCCTGACGATTGCGAAGATTACGTCCATCGCATCGGCCGTACCGGTCGTGCGGGTGCCAGCGGTGTGTCCATCAGCCTGGCGTGTGAAGAATACGCGCTGAATCTGCCCGCTATTGAAGACTATATCGGCCATCATATCCCGGTGAGCAAATACAGCAGCGAAGCGCTGATGACCGGATTGCCTGAGCCTAAGCGCCTGAGCCGTCCACGCACCAGTGGTGGCCCTCGCCGTCCCGGCGCGCCTCGCCGCAGCGGTGCGCCTCGTAACAATCGAAAACGACCGGGTTGAGTTGCCGATGCTGAGCGCTTCTTCTCTTTATGCCGCAATCGATTTAGGGTCCAACAGCTTTCATATGCTGGTGGTGCGTGAGGTGGCAGGCAGTGTACAGACGCTGGCTCGCATCAAACGGAAAGTCAGACTGGCTGCCGGACTGGACGCTAATAACCGCCTCTCGCCGGAAGCCATGCAGCGCGGCTGGCAATGTCTGGCGCTATTCTCCGAACGTTTGCAGGACATTCCGTCGCAACAGGTGCGAGTCGTGGCCACTGCCACATTAAGACTGGCCACCAACGCTGATGAATTCCTTGAACGGGCCCAGCTGATTCTGGGTCTACCGATTCAGGTTATCAGCGGTGAAGAAGAAGCTCGGCTCATCTATCAGGGCGTCGCCCATACCACCGGCGGGCCAGAACAACGGCTGGTGGTGGATATCGGCGGCGGCAGTACCGAACTGGCGACCGGTACCGGCGCCCGTCATACCCAACTCTTCAGCCTGCCAATGGGTTGCGTGACCTGGCTGGAGCGGTATTTTACCGATCGCGATCTCACCCTGGCGCATTTTGAGCGGGCCGAACAGGCAGCCCGTGAAATGTTACAGCCGGTAAAAGACATTCTGCGTCAGCAGGGCTGGCAAATTTGCGTTGGCGCGTCGGGCACTGTACAGGCGTTACAGGAAATCATGGTGGCGCAGGGGATGGATGAATACATCACCCTCGGTAAATTGCGCCAGCTGAAACAGCGCGCCATCCAGTGCAGTAAGCTGGAAGAGCTGGAAATTGAAGGGCTTACGCTGGAGCGTGCGTTGGTATTTCCCAGCGGTCTATCCATCCTGCTGGCTATCTTTCAGGAACTGGATATCGACTCCATGACGTTGGCAGGTGGTGCGCTGCGCGAAGGACTGGTCTACGGCATGTTGCATTTGCCGATTGAGCAGGATATCCGCCACCGTACCCTGAAAAACCTGCAACGCCGTTACCTGCTGGATAGCGAACAGGCGCAACGGGTCAGGTTGCTGGCGGATAACTTTTTGCAGCAGGTTGCCCGCGACTGGCAGTTAGATGGTCGATGTCGGGAATTACTGGCTAGCGCCTGTCTGATTCACGAAATCGGCCTGAGTGTCGATTTCCGTCAGGCACCGCAGCATGCGGCCTATCTGGTTCACAACAGCGATTTGCCGGGCTTCACACCGGCGCAGAAAAAATTGCTGGCGACACTGTTACAAAACCAAAGCAACACCATCGACCCAATCCCCCTCACTCAGCAAAACGCCTTGCCGGTTACTCTGGCACAGCGGTTATGTCGCCTGTTGCGACTGGCGATTATCTTTGCCAGCCGCCGACGCGACGACACCCTACCGGCAGTGCGCCTGCGAGTAGAAGGCGATAGCCTGCGCGTCATTCTGCCAGCGGGCTGGCTTGATCAACATCCTCTGCGAGCCGAAACCCTGTCGCAGGAAAGCCTGTGGCAAAGCTACGTGCACTGGCCACTTCTCATCGAAGAACACACTGTCTGACAGCAAAAAGGGGTAACAATTGGTTACCCCTTTTTTTTATCCCCTCGACTAGGTTTGTGATCGCTTCCGGGGAAAAAAGAAATGCGAGATGTATTTTTATAAAACACCGTTTCTTATTGGAAGCTGTGCTGTATCTGGATCGAATAAAGACGACTTTCCGACTCTGACGTCAATGCGATTTCTGACGTCATGACCCATTTTTGATATAAACATAATGAAGGAACAAGGATGAAAACGTTCACATTTTCCCGGCGCCATACCCTGGCGTCGATGGTGTCGGCCTGCCTGCTCAGTCTCCCGGTACTGGCAATAGCCAGTCCCACTCAAGCCCCGCAAAAGCTACAGGTGCCGACGTTGTCTAATGATGACCACAGTGTGGTGCTGGTGTGGGATGCGCCAGAAGACACCTCCAATATCACCGACTACCAGATTTACCAGAACGGCCAGCTCATTGGGCTCGCCAGCCAAAATAACGACAAAAACTCGCCAGCGAAACCGTACATTAGTACGTTTTACAAAAATGACACGGCCAGTTTTCACCATCGCATTGTGGTACAAAACGCTAAAATCGACGGTCTGAAAGCCAACACTGACTACCAGTTCACCGTTCGGGCCGTCTATGCCGACGGTACAACGTCCACGGACAGCAACGCGGTCACCGCGACCACCTCCGCCACACCGACGGTCATCAACATTACCCAGTACGGCGCGAAAGGTGACGGCACCACGCTCAATACCAGCGCTATCCAAAAGGCGATCGACGCCTGCCCAACCGGCTGTCGCATCGACGTCCCGGCCGGGATTTTCAAGACAGGCGCATTGTGGCTGAAAAGCAACATGACCCTGAATCTGTTGCAGGGCGCGACGTTGTTGGGCTCGGATAACGCGGCGGATTACCCTGATGCCTATAAGATTTACAGTTACTCATCCCAGATGCGACCAGCCTCACTTATCAACGCCATCGATAAAACCAGCTCGGCTGTCGGGACATTCACAAACATCCGTATCGTCGGTAAAGGTGTTATCGACGGCAACGGCTGGAAGCGTAGCGCTGACGCCAAAGATGAACTGGGCAACAGCCTGCCGCAGTACGTGAAGAGTGATAACAGCAAAGTGAGCAAAGACGGTATTCTGGCTAAAAACCAGGTCGCGGCGGCCACCGCTACCGGCATGGACACCAAAACCGCGTACAGCCAGCGCCGCTCAAGCCTCATCACCCTGCGCGGTGTCCAAAATGCCTATGTCGCCGATGTGACCATCCGTAACCCAGCCAACCACGGCGTGATGTTCCTGGAAAGCCAAAACGTGGTGGAAAATGGTGTCACCCATCAGACATTCAATGCCAACAATGGCGACGGTGTCGAATTTGGCAACAGCCAGAACATCATGGTGTTCAACAGCGTATTTGATACCGGAGACGACAGCATCAACTTCGCCGCCGGTATGGGTCAGGCAGCACAGAAGCAAGAACCTTCGCAGAACGCCTGGTTGTTCAATAACTATTTCCGTCACGGACACGGTGCGGTCGTACTCGGTAGCCACACCGGTGCCGGTATCGTCGATGTGCTGGCAGAAAACAACGTGATAAGTCAAAGCGACATCGGTTTGCGGGCCAAGAGCGCCCCGGATATCGGCGGTGGCGCGCACGGCATCATCTTCCGTAACAGTGCGCTAAAAAATCTGGCCAAACAGGCGGTTATCGTGACGTTAAGTTACGCCGACAACAACGGCACCACCGATTACACACCCGCCACGGTGCCTGCTCGTTTTTATGACTTCACCGTCAAAAACATCACCGTGCAGGACAGCACCGGGTCAAGCCCATCGATTGAAATCAGCGGTGACAGCAGCAAAGACATCTGGCACAGCCAGTTTACTTTCAGCAATATGAAACTCAGCGGCGTAAGCCCGACGTCAATCAGCGATCTGAGCGATAGCCAGTTCAATAACCTGACGTTCAGCAACCTGCGTAGCGGATCTTCACCGTGGAAATTCGGTACGGTGAAAAACGTGACCGTAGACGGCAAAACCGTCACGCCCTGATAGTCAGTCTCAACACGCCGGGCTATCGCGCCCGGCATCGTTTCCCGAGTTAGTCTTTGTCTCTGGCCTTCGCCAGTTGGGCGCGCAGATTGGCCAGATGGTTCTGCCCTTTTTGCATCCGCTCCTGTGGGCTGACGACTTTGCGTTCGGTTTCCCACATCACATCATCCTGCGGCAATTCCAGCAGAAAACGACTGGGTTCCGGGCGAATCAACTCACCGTATTGCCGACGTTCGCGACACAAGGTAAACGTCAGTTCTTTCTGCGCCCGGGTGATGCCGACATAGGCCAGACGACGCTCCTCGTCGACATTGTCTTCATCAATGCTGGTCTGGTGCGGTAACAACCCTTCTTCCATGCCGACCAGATACACGTAAGGGAACTCCAGCCCTTTGGAGGCATGCAGCGTCATCAGTTGCACCTGATCCAGCTCTTCTTCGGCCTCGTTACGCTCCATCATATCGCGCAGGGTAAACCGGGTGACCACCTGAGTCAGCGTCATCGGCTCGTCCAGATCGCTGCCCTCCAGCATTTCCGTCATCCAGGTAAACAGCGTATTGACGTTTTTCATGCGCATTTCCGCTGCTTTCGGGCTGGGCGAGGTTTCATACAACCAGCTTTCGTAATCCAGCCCGTGGAGCAAATCACGTACCGCCTTCACTGGCTCCTGCTCCGCCAGTCGGGCAATGTCACCGATCCACTGGGTGAAACGCTGCAATGACTCCAGCCCGCGTCCGCTCAGGGTCTGGCTCAACCCCATATCGAAGCTGGCGTTAAACAGGCTACGGTTACGCTGTCTGGCCCACTCGCCCAGCTTTTGCAGTGTCGCCGGGCCGATTTCACGCTTGGGGGTATTCACGATACGCAAGAATGCGCTGTCATCTTCCGGGTTGGTCAGCACACGCAAGTAAGCCAGCAGGTCTTTGATTTCCGGGCGAGAGAAAAACGACGTACCGCCGGAAATACGATAAGGGATGCGGTTTTGCATCAACACTTTTTCGAACAACCGGGACTGGTGGTTACCGCGATAAAGAATAGCGTAGTCACCATACTGAGTTTTGCGGATAAAGTGGTGGGCAATCAGTTCACCCACTACCCGCTCCGCTTCATGATCTTCGTTATTGGCGGTGATGATTTTAAGCGCTTCGCCATATCCCAACTCAGAATACAGTCGCTTTTCGAACACGTGCGGGTTGTTGGCGATAAGGATATTGGCGGCCTTGAGAATACGCCCGGACGAGCGGTAATTCTGCTCCAGCTTGACAACCTGCAATTGCGGAAAGTCCTGCTGCAACAGCGACAAGTTCTGCGGGCGGGCACCGCGCCAAGAGTAAATCGACTGGTCGTCGTCGCCCACTACGGTAAAGCGCGCCCGGCTACCTACCAGCAACTTCACCAGTTCGTATTGGCTGGTATTGGTATCCTGATATTCATCCACCAGCAAGTAACGCAGGCGGTTCTGCCAGCGTTCACGTACCTCGTCATTGCGTTTAAGCAGCAACGTCGGCAGCAGGATCAGGTCATCAAAATCCAACACGTTGCAGGCCCGCAGATGCTCGTCATACAACCGATAGCAATGCGCGAACAACCGGTCCCGTTCCGAACGCGCCAGTGCCGCTGCCTGCGCGGGGTCAATCAGGTCGTTTTTCCAGTTGGACAAGGCAGACACGAGCTGTTGCAGTAAGTCTTTGTCGTTTTGCAGCCACAACTCCGTCAGCTCTTTTAGCAGCGCCAGCTGATCCTGATCGTCAAACAGCGAGAAGTTAGACTTCATACCCAACGCCGCGTACTCACGCTTGATGATCTCAAGCCCCAGCGTATGGAAGGTCGCAATCAGCAAACCACGGGTTTCCTTACGCCCCAGTGTTTGCGCCACACGCTCTTTCATCTCCCGAGCAGCCTTATTAGTGAAGGTCACCGCCGCAATATGGCGGGCCTGATAGCCGCAACCCCGGATCAGATGGGCGATTTTTTGGGTAATCACTCGCGTTTTGCCGGATCCCGCCCCGGCCAGTACCAGACAGGGACCGGTCACAAATTCAACGGCGTGTTGTTGGCTGGGATTCATGCGCATGATGTTTCGAGCTCGACGTTCAAACGGAAGGGGATTGTAACAGAACAGGATTGTAGCAAAAGTGCGGACCGGCGCGAGGCCTCCTTCCCCAAACAGGAACACGCGCCGCATTTCCTTTCGTCACAAGGGGGTGCTAGGCTGTGGCTGGTAACATCGGCTTTCCCTTTGCTCAAGGAGCGTACTATGGCAAATACCGCAGCAGCATTGCACATTCTGGTGGATACCGAACAACAGGCCACCGACATTCTGGCTCAACTCGAGAAGGGAGCAGACTTTCAGCAGTTAGCAAAAAAGCACTCGACCTGCCCGTCAAAGCGTAATGGCGGCGATTTAGGCGAATTCCGTAAAGGCGACATGGTTCCGGATTTCGATAAGGCGGTGTTTTCCTGCGAGCTGCTCAAACCCTTCGGCCCGGTCAAAACCCAGTTCGGCTACCACATTATCAAGGTGTTGTACCGAAACTAACGGGAGTAGAGGCGGCGAGAGCCGCCTCTTCAGACATTATATTAACCAATTGTCATCAGGCTGGCATTGCCGCCCGCGGCAGCGGTGTTAATACTGAGCGAGCGTTCGATCAGCAACCGTTCCAGCACAATGCCAGTCTCTCCACGGGACAACCCTTGCACACCGACAATCGTCCCATCGCGTTGCGCTAACTGCTCGCTAAGCTGACGCAACTGGTCGGCATCACCGTGGAAAATCACCGCCTCAAACCGGCTGCCGTCCGTTATGCCATCACGGCAGAATGCCAGCCGTGCCTGTACCGGTTCAGGCAGTTGCCGGTACAATGCCTGTCGCTCCGGCGTTTCACGCCACAACGCCCGGCTGCCCACCGCCAGCACCGCTGCCAGTTGCACCAGCGCGTCATCGTCGTTATCCGCCACACACAGCACCTGCTCACGCGGCAACAAGGTATAGGTATTACGCTCGCCGGTCGGGCCGGGTAACACCCGGATGGTGCCACTCTGCGTCAGCCCGGCATAACGCTGGCAACAAGACACCAGTGCGTTACGCTGCGTCTGCCGCGCCCAAGATTCCAGCGCCTGCAATCCAACCAGCAGTGCCTGACGTGCGGTGAAATCGGCCGGGCGCTCGTTGTCCCGATGGGTAAACACCTGTGTCGCGGCATCATCCGGGCGATGCGACAGCAACCGGTGCAGATAAAGCGGCCCGCCCGCTTTGGGCCCGGTACCGGATAATCCCTCACCGCCAAACGGCTGTACACCGACCACCGCACCGACCATATTGCGGTTCACATACAGATTGCCCACCTTCGCCAGCCCCATCACCCGCGCGATGGTTTCATCAATACGGGTATGCAGACCCAGCGTGAGGCCATAACCGGCCGCGTTGATGTGTCGAATTAGTGTCTCCAATTGATGACGGGAATAGCGCACGACATGCAGCACCGGCCCGAACACCTCCTGTTGCAGTTCTTCCACACTTTCCAGCTCAATCAGCGTCGGGGCAATGAAATACCCGTGCTCCCATTCCGCCTCATCACGGCTATTCGGCCAGGCAGACTGAAACACCGGCCGCCCTTTGGCCCTCATCGTGTGAATATGGTGACCAATCCGCTGCTTCGCATCGGCATCGATCAACGGCCCAACATCGGTGGAAAGCCGTTCCGGGTTCCCCATGCGGTACTCCGCCATCGCCCCGCGTAGCATCGTCAGCGTTTTCTCCGCGACGTCCTCCTGCACACACAGCAGCCGCAACGCCGAACAACGTTGACCGGCGCTATCAAACGCCGACGTCATCACATCCGCCACCACCTGTTCGGTCAGCGCCGACGAATCAACAATCATCGCGTTGATACCGCCGGTTTCGGCGATGAACGGCGTGGTACGCCCTTGCGGGTCGAGCCGTCCAGCCAACACGCGTTGTAACTGAGCGGCGACAGCAGTAGAACCGGTAAACATGACCCCGCGTACCCGCTCGTCACGCACCAGTGCCGCGCCCACGGTTTCGCCATTCCCCGGCAACAATTGCAGCGCACCGACCGGCACCCCAGCCTCATGCAGTATCTGCACCGCCTGTGCCGCAATCAGCGGCGTCTGCTCCGCCGGTTTAGCCAGTACGCTGTTACCCGCCGCCAGCGCCGCTGCCACCTGCCCGGTGAAAATAGCGAGCGGGAAATTCCACGGGCTGATGCACACCACCGGCCCCAGTGGGCGGTAATCATGATTGTTGAATGTCTCACGCACCAATGCAGCGTAATAACGTAAGAAATCCACGGCTTCACGGACTTCCGCCACCGCATTCGCCAGCGTTTTGCCCGCCTCCCGTACCAGCAATCCCAACAGCTGTTGTTGCTGGTTTTCCAGCAGGTCGGCCGCCCGCGACAAGATAGCCGCCCGTTCGGTGGCAGGCGTAGCGAACCAGATATCACCGGCGCTGGCCGCCTGCTCCAGCGCCAGCATGACCTCCTGGGGCAGCGCCTCACGCACATAGCCCACCACATCACGCGGCTCAGCTGGGTTAACGACCGGTCGGGCCTCACCGCCGACATCGCTGTCGACAGCCAGTATCGGCTGTGCCTGCCAGGGTCGGGCGGCACCGCTTAGCAGCGCACTGGATAGCGACGCCAGCCGGTGCTCGCTGGATAAATCCAGCCCGCTGGCGTTGCGTCGTCCATTGCCATACAACGCTCGTGGCAACGGGATACGCGGGTGCGGCGACCCAACCTGCCCATCCCGCACCGCCAGTGCTTCAGCTTCCCTGACCGGGTCAGCCACCAGTGTTTCCAGTGCCACCGACGGGTCGGCAATCCGGTTAACAAACGAGGTATTGGCACCATTTTCCAGCAAACGGCGCACCAGATAGGCCAGCAGCGTTTCATGGGTGCCAACCGGGGCGTAAATCCGGCATGGACGGTTCAGTTTTCCGTCCGCCACCTTACCCACCACCTGCTCATACAACGGTTCTCCCATGCCGTGCAAGCACTGGAATTCATATTGGCCGGGGTAGTAATTGTTGCCTGCCAGATGGTAGATGGCGCTGAGCGTATGGGCGTTGTGGGTGGCAAACTGCGGGTAAATCAGGTTCGGCACCGCCAACAGACGACGGGCACACGCCAGATAGGAGATATCGGTGTACAGCTTGCGGGTATAGACCGGGTAGCCTTCCAGCCCATCCACCTGAGCGCGCTTGATTTCACTATCCCAATAAGCGCCTTTCACCAGCCGCACCATCAGTCGTCGCTGGCTACGACGCGCCAGGTCGATAATCGCATCAATCACAAAGGGACAACGCTTCTGGTAAGCCTGAATCACGAAACCGATGCCGTTCCACCCCGCCAGTTGAGGTTCAAAACACAACCGTTCGAGCAGGTCGAGAGACAGCTCCAGCCTGTCCGCTTCTTCGGCATCAATGTTAATGCCGATATCGTAGTGCCGGGCCAACAGCGTTAACGACAGCAGGCGCGGATACAACTCGTCCATCACGCGCTCGTACTGCGCCCGGCTATAGCGCGGGTGCAACGCCGAAAGTTTGATGGAAATCCCCGGCCCTTCGTAAATACCACGCCCGCAGGCGGCTTTACCAATCGCGTGAATGGCCTGCTGATAAGATGCCAGATAGGCCGTGGCGTCATCGCCGGTCATCGCCGCTTCGCCCAGCATGTCATAGGAATAGCGGAAGCCTCGCGCCTCCAGCTTGCGGGCATTCGCCAGCGCTTCGGCGATGGTTTCCCCGGTGACGAACTGCTCGCCCATCAACCGCATCGCCATGTCCACGCCTTTACGCACCAGCGGCTCACCGCTTTTGGCGATGATACGGTTCAACGCACCGGAGAGATGGGATTCATTGTGGGTCGATACCAGTTTGCCGGTCACCAGTAGCCCCCAGGCCGCGGCATTGACGAACAACGAGGTACTACGCCCAACGTGTGACTGCCAGTTACCGGTACTGATTTTGTCGCGAATCAGTGCGTCCCGAGTCGGTTTATCCGGAATACGCAACAGCGCCTCCGCCAGACACATCAACGCCACGCCCTCCTGCGATGACAGCGAAAATTCCTGCAACAGGCTCTGTACCATACCCGCCCGGCCGCCGCTGTTTTTCTGCTGGCGCAACGTCGCCGCCAGCCTTGCCGCCAGCGTGCTGGCAGCGTGCGACAGCGCCTCTGGCATACGGGCTTGTTCCAGCAACATCGGTATCATCTCTGTTTCTGGCCGACGGTACGCCGCCGTGATCGCGGAACGTAGTACCGACTGCGGCAAAACCTGCTCGGCGAAGTCCAAAAACGGCTGGTGGGTTTCTTCTTGTGGTGATTGCGGCATAATCTCTGCCGCCTCACTCGGGTCTTGCCCGACCGGCTGAGGAATTTCAGGCGTGTCGGCACCACTTTCAAGGCGTTCGAGATAGCTGAAAATGGCCTGTTTAATCAGCCAGTGCGGCGTGCGATCAATGCGCTGCGCCGCGGCTTTAAGACGCTCACGCGTGGCCTCATCGAGCTTGACGCCCATGGTGGTGGTGCCCATATCCGCTCCTGTTGTGCGCCCTCAATACATCGAGTTGCAGAACAAAACGCTCGCGTTGGCCCCAAAGGCGAGGAAGAAAGCCAACGTACCTGCAACCTGACGTATGACGGCTATAAGAAAGTGATGTTGGAAAGCAAAGCTACTATCCGGCATGTTGCAACTTTGTGCAACCTTGTTAATAAACTACGCTTTTCAGCCTATTGCCGCCCATTCTTCTGAATGATCGCAGGCTGTATTGGCAATGCCAGCCATTTTGGCATGTCGCTTTAGCCAGCCATCAGTTGAAAGGTGCAACCTGTAGCAACTATTATCGCGAATCCGTTCCGGCAAGCCGGACAGTGCCCGGCCTACCGGAGCGCAGGACTGACGGATCGCATCACAATGGAGAAAATAATGACGACGATGAGCACACCATTGCTGGTGACCTTTCTGGTGTACATCTTCGGGATGGTGTTGATCGGCCTGATGGCCTATCGCGCCACCCACAATTTTGGCGACTATATTCTGGGTGGACGTCGTATGGGGAGTGTGGTCACGGCGTTATCTGCCGGGGCCTCCGACATGAGCGGCTGGCTGCTGATGGGGCTGCCGGGGGCCGTCTTTTTGTCAGGTATCTCGGAAAGCTGGATAGCGATTGGCCTGACCATCGGTGCTTACCTGAACTGGACCTGGGTCGCCGGACGCCTGCGGGTACATACCGAGGTTAACCATAACGCGCTGACGCTGCCGGATTACTTCAGCCACCGCTTTGAAGATAAAAGCAAACTGTTGCGCGTCATTTCCGCGCTGGTGATCCTGGTGTTTTTCACCATTTATTGCGCTTCCGGCATTGTGGCGGGTGCCCGTCTGTTCGAAAGTACCTTCGGCATGAGCTACGACACCGCTTTATGGGCCGGTGCGGCGGCGACCATTGCCTATACCTTTATCGGCGGCTATCTGGCCGTTAGCTGGACTGACACCGTGCAGGCCAGCCTGATGATTTTCGCGCTGATCCTGACGCCGGTGATCGTCATTCTGTCGGTTGGCGGTATCGCCCCCTCACTGGCGGTCATTGAAAGCAAAAACCCGGCGAATCTGGACATGTTCAAGGGGTTGAACACCGTCGCGATTCTGTCGTTGCTGGGGTGGGGGCTGGGGTATTTCGGCCAGCCGCATATTCTGGCGCGCTTTATGGCCGCCGATTCACACCACACTATCCGCCATGCCCGTCGTATCAGTATGACCTGGATGGTGCTCTGTCTGGCCGGTGCCGTCACCGTCGGATTCTTCGGTATTGCCTACTTCACGGGTAACCCTGATCAGGCGGGTAACGTTGCTCAAAACGGTGAGCGCGTCTTCATCGAATTGGCGCGTCTGCTGTTTAACCCGTGGATTGCTGGCATATTGCTGTCCGCGATTCTGGCGGCGGTGATGAGTACGCTCAGTTGCCAGTTGCTGGTGTGCTCCAGCGCCATCACCGAAGATTTGTACAAGCCGTTTTTGCGTAAAAACGCCAGTCAGAGAGAATTGGTGTGGGTCGGTCGTGCCATGGTGCTGCTGGTCTCAGTCATCGCGATTGCACTGGCGGTGAACCCGGAAAACCGCGTGCTGGGGCTGGTCAGCTACGCCTGGGCCGGTTTCGGCGCGGCCTTCGGCCCCGTCATTCTGATTTCCCTGCTGTGGCCGCGCATGACTCGCAATGGTGCGCTGGCAGGCATGCTGGTCGGTGCCGTGACCGTGATCGTCTGGAAACAGTACGGCTGGCTGAATCTGTATGAAATCATCCCCGGTTTTCTGCTGTCCAGTGCGGCGATTATGGTCGTGAGCCTGCTGGGCAGGGCACCTTCTTCTGTCGTCACCGAGCGCTTCCAACAGGCTGAACAGGTATTTAAGTCTGCACCGGCGGACGCCTGAGCTTAAGATAACGATACGGCCCAGCGCATCGGGCCGTATTACGGGTGGGTCACGGTAATGCGGGTTTTCAGTGTTTCATAGCCGTCATGAAGGCGAACACGGTTATCCAACCGGTACACGTCGCCAGTCAGGTTAATCACCAGTACCCCATCTTGCATACGGATATCGGCGTCACGGCTATTGGTCTTCAGCACCTCTTTGGCTTCCCCACCATTCACGCTGACGGTATACCGATAGACATCCCCTGCCATGGCCCCACCGCTCCCCAGCTCCAGCAGATTCACCGTCACGTTGTTTTCAAGCCGGTATTGCCGTATCAACGTGTAGTCGTCGTCTGCCCCATAGAGAAAGACCACCAGCATCACGACCACGCCGACAACAGCAACCCCGACTCTCCTTGAGGATAACGAGAACGTCTTCGCCATTTTTATGTCCTGCATCGCTCATCCCTGCCCTACGTTGTGAATTGAGTGCAAAAAAAACGGGGCGCAATCTGCGCCCCGCTCTCAGGAGGAAAGGTCCCGATGACCTTAGCCAGCGACCGCAATACGTTTCATATCGGTCATGTAGCCACGCAGTTTCTTACCCACAACCTCGATCGGGTGGTGGCGGATAGCTTCGTTCACATCACGCAGTTGCGCGTTGTCCACGCTGGTCGCTGCGACCGGTTTGCCCAGATCGCCCGGCTGCAGGCTGTCCATGAACGCGCCTTTCAGCAACGGCACTGCCGCGTTGGCGAACAGGTAGTTACCGTACTCAGCGGTATCGGAGATCACCACGTTCATTTCATACAGACGCTTACGGGCGATGGTGTTGGCAATCAACGGCAGTTCGTGCAGTGATTCGTAGTAAGCAGATTCTTCGATGATACCCGAGCTCACCATCGTTTCGAACGCCAGTTCTACGCCCGCTTTTACCATCGCGATCATCAACACGCCGTTATCGAAGTATTCCTGCTCAGCGATTTTACCTTCAAACTGCGGTGCGTTTTCAAACGCCGTTTTACCGGTTTCTTCACGCCAGGTCAGCAGTTTCACATCGTCGTTAGCCCAGTCAGCCATCATGCCGCTGGAGAATTCGCCGGAAATGATGTCGTCCATGTGTTTCTGGAACAACGGTGCCATAATGCCTTTCAACTGCTCAGACAGCGCAAACGCACGCAGTTTGGCCGGGTTGGACAGGCGATCCATCATCAGGGTAATACCGCCCTGCTTCAGCGCTTCGGTGATGGTTTCCCAACCGAACTGGATCAGTTTTTCCGCGTAAGCCGGATCAACGCCATCAGCAACCAGCTTATCGAAGCTCAGCAGAGAACCGGCCTGCAACATACCGCACAGAATCGTCTGCTCGCCCATCAGGTCGGATTTCACTTCCGCCACGAAAGACGACTCCAGCACGCCTGCACGGTGACCGCCGGTTGCAGCCGCCCATGCCTTGGCGATCGCCATGCCTTCGCCTTTCGGGTCATTTTCCGGGTGAACGGCGATAAGCGTCGGCACACCGAAACCACGTTTGTACTCTTCGCGAACTTCAGTACCCGGGCACTTCGGCGCAACCATCACCACGGTCAGGTCTTTACGAACCTGCTCGCCCACTTCAACAATGTTGAAGCCGTGGGAATAACCCAGCGCAGCGCCTTGTTTCATCAACGGCTGTACCGCTTGTACCACAGCAGAATGCTGTTTGTCCGGTGTCAGGTTAACCACCAAGTCCGCCTGCGGGATCAGTTCTTCATAGGTGCCGACTTTAAAGCCGTTTTCGGTCGCTTTGCGCCATGAAGCACGTTTTTCAGCGATGGCTTCAGCACGCAGCGCATAGGCGATATCCAGACCGGAATCGCGCATGTTCAACCCCTGGTTCAGCCCCTGCGCGCCACACCCCACGATGACCACTTTCTTGCCTTTCAGGTAGCTGGCTTCATCCGCGAATTCGTCACGGCCCATGAAACGGCATTTGCCTAATTGCGCCAGCTGCTGACGCAGGTTCAGTGTATTGAAGTAATTGGCCATGAGGCGTGCTCCATTTGATATTGTGTTTGCTTTATGTGCGGGACAGCGATAACTACCGCCATCAGAATGTCATTATCATATGACAGGAAATACATTGCTTAAATTGATATATTAACAACGTCATATTGCAAGATTTGCAACACTAAAACGAGACACAGCGCGCATGGACTTACGGGACCTGAAACTCTTTTTGCACCTGGTGGAAAGCCGCCACTTCGGCCGCACCGCCAAGGCGATGCATATCAGCCCCTCCACGCTGTCGCGCCAGATTCAGCGACTGGAAGAGGACATTGGTCAGGCGCTGTTTCTGCGCGATAACCGCACCGTGCGCCTGACCGATGCCGGTGAACACCTGAAAACCTTCGCCCAGCAAACCCTGTTGCAATACCAGCAATTACGCCTAATTTTACAACAGCAAGGCCAGTCGCTCAGCGGTGAGCTACGGCTATTTTGCTCCGTCACCGCCGCGTATAGCCACTTGCCGCCAATCCTCGACCGTTTCCGAGCCAGGCACCCATTGGTGGAAATCAAACTGACCACGGGGGATGCCGCTGACGCGCTGGATAAAGTGCAATCCAACGAAGCGGACCTCGGTATTGCCGGCCGGCCGGAAACGCTGCCAGCCAGTGTGGATTTCATGCCTATCGGCAAGGTCCCGCTGGTATTGATCATTCCGGCGCTACCGTGCCCGGTGCAAACACAAGCGTTGCAGCCGCACCCGGACTGGTCGCAAATTCCGTTTATCCTGCCAGAGCACGGCCCGGTGAGGAAAAGAATCGATGTCTGGTTCCGTCGTCAACACATTACCAATCCCCCTATTTATGCGACCGTCTCCGGCCATGAGGCGATGGTGTCGATGGTCGCACTGGGCTGTGGTATTGCCTTGATCCCTGATGTGGTACTTGAAAACAGCCCGGAACCGGTGCGTAATCGGGTATCCGTATTAGAAGCACAAGCGATGGAACCATTCGAACTGGGTGTCTGCGTACAAAGAACACATCTTAGCACCCCGTTGATTGCGGCATTTTGGGAAACCTTACAGGAAAAATAATGAAACGATTGCTCGCTACATGGCTGCTGCCTCTGGCTGTGGGGTGCGTTGCGCTCCCGTCGCTGGCCGCCAGCTTTCCCTGCCAACAGGCCAGTTCGGCGCAGGAGAAGTTGATTTGCCAGACACCCGCGCTCAGTCAACTGGACGACGAACTGGCGAAAGAGTGGCAGAAATCGCGCGCCTTTCTCACCGGTAATGCGGAGCGGGTCGCACAGGACAAAATCCTGACGCAGTTCCAGCGCAGTTGGCTGTCCAGCCGGAATACCTGTCGGGATGAAGAGTGCCTGCGTCAGAGCTACCAGCAACAGCTTAACCGCCTGCGCTACCTGAACGACGTTACGCTGCACACCCTGCCGGACCCGATCGCCCGGCCGCGCCGCAACAGCTGCTTTGATGGCGACTACAGCTACGAGTATTACCTGCAACTCCCGGCGCAGGAGTACGACGAGCTGAGCGATTACTTCAAAGAAATGTATGACCAGAAAGCGCCATACCATCTGGTCAACGTCACGCTAAATGCCGAAAACGTTGATATTACCGGCAATGGCTCGGTGGCCTTTCGCTATGCAACCAAACTCGATGACATCACGCTCAGCGCCCGCCAGATGACCGATACCCAGGCGATTGGCCAGACGGAGAGCAGCTTCGGCGGACAGAAAAAACTGCTGTTGACTTGCGTGGACAACCGGCAGTTGCAAATCACCGTGTTTGACGCCGCCGGTGAAAGCTACCTGTTTGATTATTTGATGAGCCGGGGAAAATAACCCTCAGCGGCTAAACCACTTCTCATCCAAAAAGGCGGGGCTGACCTTTTCAGGCTCCGCCGCTTTCTTCATCGCCTCAATTTTCATCAGGTAATGGTACAGCGGCTCCAGCCGGGTAAAGCCTTTCGCCAGCAGCGGCACCAGTTCACCACTAAACAACGGTTCCTGATCCTGCCGGGTGGTCATCACCGCAAACGATTTACGGTTGTACCAGTGTGCCAGCGCCTCGGGCTGATCCTTAACCAACGGCCGTTTATAACTCTCCCCCACCAGCTCAAACTCATGCCCCAGACACGCCGCCACATCCAGAAAACCCTGCGGATTATCGCGCAGCGTTTGTCGAAACAGCTCCATCGTGGTGCGACTGGCGCTGTAATACCCCAGACCATAGCTCCAGTCGGTGGGCGTTAGCTCGAAAAAATAGACCGGCGCGTCCGTCCAATCTTTATGGGTGCGTTTAAAGGTGAACCACATCTTGTCGCGATAGCGCGATTTATCATGGGAAAAGCGGGTGTCGCGATGAATGCGGGATAACGTTTTGCCTACCGCCGGTTTGGTTTCGAAATGATCGTCAATCTGCAACATAGGGATCGACAGCGAGTCTACCAGCAAGCGAAACGGCGTCAGTAACTGATCGTTATACTCCTGCCGGTGATCTTCAAACCATTCTTTGCTGTCCTGCTGGCGTACCTGCTGCAAAAACGTCAGCGTCTGCGGTGAGAAGCCGTTGAATCCCGTAGCCATGATGTGATGTCCTTGACAGATAGAGGGTCAAGCCTACCGCAACAGGTCATAAAATAAAATGCGCCCGGCGGCATAACACCGTCGGGCGCATGACATCAGGCTAACCGGTGTTAACCTTGCAGGAAGAAACGAAACGCCGGGTTTTGCGTTTCATCATGGCACTCATACCCCAGTGCCTGCAGATGTTGCTCGAATGCCGGGTCGTGTTCCGTGCGTTCAAACGCTGCCAGCACCCGACCAAAATCGGTGCCGTGGCTGCGGTAATGGAACAGCGAGATATTCCAGTGCGTACCCAGCGTATTGAGGAACTTCAGCAACGCCCCCGGCGATTCGGGGAATTCGAAGCTGTACAGCCGCTCCTTCAGGGGTTTGGATGGCCTGCCACCGACCATATAACGCACATGCAGCTTCGCCATCTCGTCGTCAGACAGATCGACCACCTGATACCCACCCGCCTGCAATTCCGTCAGGATTTCATGACGTTCCGCATTACCGCGCGTCAGCCGTACACCGACAAAAATACAGGCGTTGTCGGCATCCGCGTAACGGTAGTTAAACTCAGTGACAGAACGCCCACCAAGCAACTGACAGAACTTCAGGAAGCTGCCTTTCTGTTCCGGAATCGTCACTGCCATCAACGCTTCACGCTGTTCACCCAGCTCACAACGCTCAGAAACGTAACGCAACCCGTGGAAATTGACGTTAGCGCCGGACAGAATGTGCGCCAGCCGTTCGCCCTGGATGTTGTGCTGCTGGATGTATTTTTTCATCCCGGCCAGCGCCAGCGCCCCGGACGGCTCGGCAATCGCCCGCACATCCTCGAACAGGTCTTTGACCGCCGCACAGATGGCGTCGCTGTCGACGGTAATCACATCGTCCAGATACTCCCGGCACAAGCGGAAGGTTTCGTTACCGATGCGTTTTACCGCCACCCCTTCGGCAAACAGCCCGACGCGCGGCAAATCCACCGGCTGACCGGCATCCAACGCCGCTCGCAGGCAGGCGGAATCTTCCGCTTCAACGCCGATGACCTGGATCTGCGGCATCAACTGTTTGATCAATACCGCCACCCCTGCCGCCAGACCACCACCACCGACCGGCACGAAAACGCGATCGAGATGGGCATCCTGCTGCAACAGCTCCATCGCCAGCGTTCCCTGCCCGGCGATCACCGCCGGGTGGTCAAATGGCGGCACAAAGGTCATGTGCTGCTGTTGCGACAGTTCAATGGCTTTGGCTTTGGCCTCATCAAAGTTGGCGCCATGCAATAACACCTCGCCGCCAAAATCGCGCACCGCATCGACTTTGATGTCCGCGGTGGCGACCGGCATTACGATCAATGCCCGAATACCGAGGCGACTGGCCGACAGCGCCACGCCTTGTGCATGGTTACCGGCCGACGCCGTCACCACACCGTGCGACTTCTGCTCGTCAGTCAGGCCCGCCATCATGGCGTACGCACCGCGCAGCTTGAAGCTATGCACCGGCTGGCGATCCTCTCGCTTGACCAGAATGACATTACCCAGCCGCGAGGAGAGTTTATCCATCCGTTCCAGCGGCGTAACTTGCGCCACTTCGTACACCGGCGCACGCAATACCGCGCGCAGATACTCTGCTCCACCGGGTTCGGCAGGAAGAGGGAGTGATACTGCCATGGCGTTTAGCCCCCCAGCTTGCTTTTGTCCCGCACCGCGCCTTTATCCGCACTGGTCGCCAGGCTGGCGTAAGCGCGCAGCGCAAAGGAAACCTGCCGGTCACGGTTTTTCGGCGTCCAGGCAGCATCGCCACGAGCCAATTCCTGCTCACGACGGCGGGCCAGTTCGTCATCGCTGACTTCCAGCGCGATACCGCGTTGGGGAATATCGATAGCGATCATGTCACCATCCTGCACCAGACCGATAGTGCCGCCACTGGCCGCTTCCGGCGACGCGTGGCCGATCGACAAACCGGAAGTACCGCCGGAGAAGCGGCCATCGGTGATCAACGCACAGGCTTTACCCAGCCCCATTGATTTCAGAAAGCTGGTCGGATAGAGCATTTCCTGCATACCAGGACCGCCTTTCGGGCCTTCGTAGCGAATCACCACCACGTCGCCTGCCTGAACCTGACCACCCAGAATCGCTTCCACGGCATCATCCTGGCTTTCATATACCTTGGCCGGGCCGCGGAATACCAAGCTGCCTTCGTCTACACCAGCCGTTTTCACGATACAGCCATCTTGCGCCAGATTGCCGTACAACACCGCCAGGCCACCATCCTGACTGTACGCATGTTCGCGAGAACGAATACAGCCCTCTTGACGGTCGGTATCCAGCGAATCCCAACGGCAATCCTGCGAGAACGCCTGCGTGGTACGAATGCCTGCCGGACCGGCGGCAAACATCTTTTTCACCGCCTCATCCTGTGTGAGCATCACGTCATAGGCAGACAGGGTTTCCGGCAGGGTCAGACCCAATACGTTCTTCACGTTTTTATTCAGCAACCCGGCGCGATCCAGCTCGCCCAGAATACCAATCACGCCGCCAGCGCGGTGCACATCTTCCATGTGGTATTTCTGGGTGCTCGGTGCCACCTTGCACAGCTGCGGCACCTTGCGCGACAGGCGGTCGATGTCGTCCATGGTGAAATCCACTTCGCCTTCCTGCGCTGCCGCCAACAGGTGCAGTACCGTATTGGTAGAACCGCCCATCGCGATATCCAGCGTCATGGCGTTTTCAAACGCCGCTTTAGAGGCAATGCTACGCGGCAGCACGCTGGCGTCATCCTGCTCGTAATACTGTTTCGCCAGACCAACGATGCGCTTACCAGCATTGATAAACAGATCTTTGCGATCGGCATGGGTGGCCAGCAGTGAGCCATTACCCGGCTGAGACAGCCCCAGCGCTTCAGTCAGGCAGTTCATCGAGTTGGCGGTGAACATACCGGAACAGGAGCCACAGGTCGGGCACGCGGAACGTTCAATCTGAGCACTGTCTTCATCGCTGACTTTCGGGTTCGCCCCTTGAATCATGGCATCGATCAGATCCAGCTTGATGATTTTGTCAGACAGTTTGGTTTTCCCGGCTTCCATCGGGCCGCCAGAAACGAAAATCACCGGAATGTTCAGGCGCAGCGACGCCATCAGCATCCCTGGGGTGATCTTGTCGCAGTTAGAGATACAGACCATGGCGTCCGCACAGTGCGCGTTAACCATGTACTCCACCGAGTCAGCAATTAACTCGCGGGACGGCAGAGAATAGAGCATACCGCCATGCCCCATCGCGATACCGTCATCGACCGCGATGGTGTTGAATTCTTTGGCAACGCCACCGGCTGCTTCAATTTGCTCGGCGACCAGTTTGCCCAGATCGCGCAAATGAACGTGTCCGGGGACGAATTGGGTGAACGAGTTCACTACCGCGATGATAGGCTTGCCGAAATCGGCATCGGTCATCCCTGTCGCGCGCCACAGGGCTCTCGCTCCAGCCATGTTACGACCATGCGTGGTGGTGGCTGAACGGTACTTAGGCATACTCTGATTACTCCAGTTTAAGCGGATAGCCGGTGGCATACGGCCACCGGAAAAAAGTCAGTCATTGCTCGATTAACGGTTTACCGGATCCAGCCAGCCCCATTTGTCCTGGGTCTCGCCGGTGAACAGGCCGAAAAACGCCTGTTGCAGTTGTTTGGTGACAGGGCCGCACTTACCAATACCGACCTGAATACCGTCTACGCTGCGAACCGGGGTGATTTCCGCCGCGGTGCCGGACATAAAGACTTCATCGGCCAGATACAGCGACTCACGGGACAATACCTGCTCGCGGACTTCAAACCCTTTGTCCTTCGCCAGCTTGATAATGGCATCGCGGGTAATACCCGGCAGCGCCGCAGAGGTGAACGGCGGGGTGAAAATCACACCGTCTTTCACTTCAAACAGGTTTTCACCAGCACCTTCAGACACATAGCCATTCACATCCAGCGCGATCCCTTCCTGATAGCCATGGCGACGTGCTTCGCTGCCCACCAACAGGGAAGACAGGTAATTACCACCGGCCTTGGCAGCGGTCGGAATGGTATTGGCCGCGACACGGTTCCAGGACGACACCATCGCGTCGATACCCTGATCCAACGCTTCCTCGCCCAGATACGCGCCCCACGGGAACGCAGCAATAATCACATCAGTATTGTAGCCTGCTGGCGGATTTACCCCCATGCCCACATCGCCGACAAACACCAATGGACGAATATAGGCGCTGGTCAGGTTATTACGACGCAGTGTTTCACGGCAGGCTTCCATCAGCTCATCAATGCTGTAGGAGAGCGGCATACGATAAATTTTGGCGGAGTCATGCAAACGCTGCATGTGTTCGCGGTGACGAAACACCACCGGACCTTTATGGGAATTGTAGCAACGCACCCCTTCAAACACTGACGTACCGTAGTGCAAAGCGTGGGACATCACGTGAACTTTGGCATCCGCCCAGGGAATCATCTCGCCATTGAACCAGATATAGTCTGCTTTCTTCGTCATTATTGCTTTCCTTACCGATGCCATCAGGCACGTATTTGTTGTGATGTGAGCGGCTGGATCTCCACACAGGCAATGTCCAGCAGTTTGCTTAATTGGGTTGACAATAAATCCACTGACCGGTGGCTGGCAACGGTCATGTCTATCTGCACGTGATCGTCATTGTGCCCCTGCGTCATGTTCATGGCGCACACCTGAAAGCCACGGTGACGGGTCACACGTAATACGCGTTCCAGAACTTCCGGGCGATAGCGAGCCTGAATGGAAAGCTGATGATGTGTCATGGGAAAGTCTCCTGCCATTATTCTGTCTTATCGAATTATTCTGTCTTATCCAACATGGTTTCATTACCGGCGCCAGGGGGCACCAGCGGCCAGACATTCTCATTCTCGTCGATGGAAACATGCAGCAGGTAAGGGCCTTCGCTGTTGAGCAGCGCATCCAGGGCAGAGTCAATCTGGTCTTTACAGGTGATATGCTGGCCGGGAATGCCGAAAGCGCTGGCCAGTATCAAAAAATCGGGGTTATCGGAGAGGTTGGTTTCGCTGTAACGCTCGTCAAAAAACAGTTGTTGCCATTGTCTAACCATTCCCAGCCGCTGATTATCCAGCAAGACTATCTTCAACGGCAGACGTTTTCGTTTGATGGTGCCGAGCTCCTGCACATTCATCATGAAAGAGCCGTCACCGGAAATACAGATAACGGTATTGTCAGGACGTGCCACCTGCGCCCCCACCGCTGCTGGCACCCCAAATCCCATCGTGCCAAGTCCGCTTGAGGTGATGAAATTTTCCGGTCGGCTGAAGTGCATATGCTGCGCGGCCCACATTTGATGCTGACCAACATCGGTGGTCACCACCGTTTCAGCGGGCATACGATCCGCCAGCGTACGCAGTAATGCCGGTGCATAGATAGCCTCGCCAGGATGGTCATAACGCCAGGTATATTCGGCTTTCATCATCACGGCATGCTGACGCCACTCAGCAATATTCAGCGGCTGCTGCAATGCGGGCAACAGTTGGTTCAGATCGCCACGCAGCGCCACGTGCGCTTGTCGCAGCTTGTTCAGTTCAGCCGGGTCGATATCCATGTGGATAACGCAGGCATGCGGCGCAAACGCGCTCAGCTTACCGGTCACGCGATCATCAAAGCGGGCGCCAACCGCGATCAGCAAATCGCATTCCTGCACCAGCAGGTTAGCCGCTTGCGTGCCGTGCATACCGATCATACCCAAATAATAAGGGTAGTCTTTCTCTAGTGCCCCCAACCCTTTGAGGGTCACCACTGCTGGAACCTGAGTGGTCTCAATAAAGGTGCGCAATGCCGGAACCGCCTGCGCCATTCCCACACCGCCGCCCACATACAGCACCGGTTTTTTCGCCTGCGCCAGCATCGCTCGCGCCTCTGTCACCTGCTGGATGGAAAATGGCATCACGTCATCCACCGGCATAAAACAAGGCGAAAAATCCCCCTGCGCCAGTTGGATGTCCTTGGGAATATCAATCAGTACCGGACCGGGACGCCCGCTACGAGCTACAGCAAAGGCTTCCGCCATGATTTCCGGTAATGACTCGATTGAATCAACCAGAAAGCTATGCTTGGTGCAGGCCAGAGACAGACCCAGCACATCGATTTCCTGAAAAGCGTCCGTTCCGATCAGCGCCGAGCCAACCTGACCGGTAATGGCCACAATAGGGACCGAATCCAGTAGTGCGTCCGCCAGACCCGTGATCAGGTTGGTCGCGCCGGGACCTGATGTCGCGATACACACCCCGACGTTACCGGTAGAGCGGGCATAACCAATCGCGGCCATCGCAGCGCCTTGTTCATGGCGACAGAGCAGGTGTTCCACGCCGCCATCATACAATGCGTCGTAGACCGGCATGATCGCGCCACCAGGATAACCGAAAACAGTCTCCACTCCCTGCGCCCGCAACGCTTGTACCACCCACTGCGCACCATTCATAGTTATTTCCCCGACTCTGTCTGAGGAAAACAGGATTTTATGCTACTCGGCATTATCTGCTCCCTTATTGCCATGATCGGCCCATAAAAAAACCCCCGACCTTTCGGTGCGGGGGTTTTCTTGAATTCGGCCTTGATTTTTAAGCCATTCTTCGTCCAAGTGCTGCCCCGCACGGTGGGATAATAATCACCACCACGCTAATCACGACTAGGCTAATCACTAGGTTGAAGGCTTTCATTTCAGGTTGTTCATTAATCTACTGTCGAACGAATACCTACAGAGTTATCACAGCAAGCCACACTGTGACAACTCTTTTTTTCCATTCACTGTCGGCGACTATCGTTCCTTGCATCACAAAACAGCTTATTATTCATACGTTAACCTGCGTCGTACCCACACTGTGTTTTTTTGCTGACCAACTGTTATCCGCGAACGCCGCCAGCACCGCAATCACAATCGCGACTACCCCCGCCACGCTCGCCATCGCCAGCCCATAATTATGGTTATGTGATTCGGCAATGCTCGCCTGTAGCGTGGCATTGACTGACGCAATCAAGTTACCGAGCTGGTAGACAAAACCAGGGAGTACCGCCCGTGTATTACTCGGCACCAACTCGTTCAGGAAAGTTGGGATTACCCCCCAGGCCCCCTGCACCATAAACTGTATTAAAAATGCCCCCAGCCCCAACATCCAGGGCCCATGAGAGAACGCCCATAGCGGGATAACCGGCAATGCCAGTAATGCAGCGGTCATAATCGCTTTTTTCCGACCGATACGCTCCGATAATGTCCCAAAAAAGATACCGCCGATAATCGAAGCAATATTGTAGCTAATGGCGATCATACTGACAGTTTTCGCATCAAAACCGTGCTGGATTTTTAAAAATGACGGGTACAGATCCTGTGTGCCATGGCTGAAAAAATTGAACGACGCCATTAACACCACCAGATAGACGCAGAGCTTCCAGTGTGTTTTCAACACCGGCAGCAACGCGGTGCTTTCCTTGCGCACCCTTGCCGCCCGCCATACCGGTGATTCCTCCACACAGAAATAGATAAACGGCAACAACAGGATAGGAAGCGCACCAATAATAAACATGCCACGCCAGCCAATATGGTCAAACAATAGCCCGTAAACGACCGCAGCCAGTAAATAACCAAAAGGGTATCCCGCCTGGAAAATACCTGACATCAACCCACGCGAACGGTCTGGAATGGTCTCCATCGCCAGTGACGATGCCACACCCCAAATCCCCCCCATCGCCACGCCATATAGCACTCTCAACAGCAGGAATACGGTGATATTCGGTGCCGAGGCGGATAGCAGCTCAAACAGGGAGAACATCACGATGTTCAGCATTAAAATCGGCTTGCGGCCAAACTTTTCCGCCAGCCGCCCCAGTAACAATGCGCCGATAGGCCGAACAGCCAGCGTTAACAGAATAGCCAGCGTTACCTGCTCGATGTTGACCGAAAAAGCGTGAGCCAGTTCGCTAAGCAGAAAAACCAGAATGAAGAAATCAAATGCATCCAGCGCCCAGCTCAAAAAGCTGGCAATCGCGGCATTACGCTGCAGAGGAGTCCAACCAAACATAATTTTATCCTGTCCTATAGTAGAGACACTCGCATGTCCCGGCAGGCTGAACGGCAGGTGATGCCGCAGTCGATGAGGCGATGTAAAAATCGCAAGCGATAATTTAAATAATTGTTAAATACGCCCATCGCGACTATTGAGCAATGCTATAAGCGGTATAAATCTGTTGCGAATCCAGCCGCCTTGTAACCCTTTATTAACAACATCCGGAAGCACGCACACAATTTCATGAATTCCGCCTGAGAAAGCAGATTGTTTTCTGACGATAGCTCGCATCATGATGACAGCGACCGTGTGGTAACGCGCTCAGACAGGCATGATGCCCACGCCACAGGGAGGAATACGTCATGACATTGGCAGTGACCTATACGCGAGCAACCATCGGTATGCAGGCACCGGAAGTCTCAATCGAAGTACATATCAGCAATGGTTTACCGGCACTCACGCTGGTCGGTTTACCGGAAACAACGGTCAAAGAAGCACGAGACCGGGTACGCAGCGCGCTAATCAACAGCGGCTTTACCTTTCCAGCCAAGCGGATCACCGTCAATCTGGCTCCAGCGGATCTGCCGAAAGAAGGGGGACGTTATGACCTTCCTATCGCGCTAGCCATTCTGGCAGCCTCTGAGCAAATTGCTGGTGAGAAACTCGCACAATATGAGTTCCTCGGTGAACTTGGATTATCAGGCAGCCTGAGGGGCGTTCATGGCGCGATTCCTGCAGCCATGGAGGCGCAAAAGGTAGGGAGGGGATTAATCCTGCCAGAAGACAACAAACTGGAAATGACCCTGATTCCCCACGGAGATACGCTACTGGCAAATCATCTGCTACAAGTTTGTGCTTTTCTGCAAGGGGAGACCGCCTTGTTGCGTGGCAGCGAGATCCCTCACACCATATCCCCCCATACCTCAGCGCCAGACCTGAAAGAAATCATTGGCCAGGAACAAGCGAAACGTGCGTTGGAAATCGCTGCGGCAGGCGGACACAATTTGCTGTTACTCGGCCCACCAGGAACCGGCAAAACGATGCTGGCCAGCCGCCTGCCCGGTTTACTACCCGAGCTTAATGACGATGAAGCACTGGAAAGTGCAGCCATCAATAGCCTGATAGATATTCAGCCGGGTCTGTTGCAATGGCGCAAAAGGCCATTCCGCTCGCCTCACCATACCGCATCCATTACGGCGCTGGTTGGCGGAGGGGTGTTACCTAAGCCAGGTGAGATTTCACTGGCGCACAATGGCGTACTGTTTCTGGATGAACTGCCAGAATTTGAGCGGCGAGTGCTGGATTCACTGCGAGAACCGTTGGAGTCAGGAGAAATAGTGATTTCTCGCACTCGTGCCAAGGTGTGTTATCCCGCACGCTTTCAGTTAGTCGCCGCCATGAATCCCAGCCCGTCAGGGCACTACCAAGGCATCCATAACCGTATGCCAGCACAACAAATTCTGCGTTATCTCAACAGGCTATCCGGCCCTTTTCTCGATCGTTTTGATTTATCTATTGAGGTGCCATTGCTACCACCAGGTATTCTCCGACAGCAGACACGCATCGGGGAAGACAGCGCAACCGTAAGGGCACGGGTATTTGACGCCAGAAAACGGCAACTGGATCGCGTTGGCAGAATCAACGCACAAATGAAATCGGATGATATCGCCAGTTACTGTCGACTAAACCATGAGGACGCCACCTATCTGGAAGAGGTGATGAGCAAGTTAGGATTATCAGTCAGGGCCTGGCATCGGATCCTAAAGGTTTCACGTACGATTGCGGATCTGGGAGGAGAAGAGCAGATACGTCGCGCTCACTTATCTGAAGCGCTCAGCTATCGCTGTATGGACCGTCTGTTGATTCAACTACACAAGAGCCTGGCATGAGCCTACTCCTGCTTTCACCAGCAACCAGCAGAGATGAAAATGGGGCCAAAGCCCCATTCAGATTAATCATCGCTTTCCGTGTATTCTTCCACCGTGTCCATTTGCGGTTTACCGCCAGACAACGTATGGAAGCGTTTAGGACGACGAATACGACTGATATACTTCGCCCAGATTTTTTCCAGTTCGGTCTGTGCAGCACGTTCACCACGGCATACTGCGACAAACTGGGTTTCTTCTTCCGTCACCGGATGACGTTTGCCCGAATCAAGTTCGTTAAATGCCTGTCCATAGCGTTCCAGCAGTTGAGCTTCTTTAATCGTAAAGTCACCATGCCGGGAAAAACCACGTGGATAGAATTTGTTATCAAAAAAACGACTGGTTGTTGAGAAGCTTTCCGCCATCTTACACGCTCCTAATTCTCATATGGTCGTGCCGTTTATGGCGCGGAGTATTAGATAGGCTTGACTTCCTGTAAAACAAAACATTTAAATCATGACGACAAAATTTTTTGGAGAAAAGCATGGATACCGACTTACTGAAAACCTTTCTGGAAGTCAGCCGGACAAGACACTTCGGTCGGGCAGCTGAATCTTTGTATCTGACACAGTCAGCAGTGAGTTTCCGTATCAGACAACTGGAAAATCAACTCGGTGCTAATTTGTTCACTCGGCACCGTAACAATATTCGCCTGACACCCGCGGGTGAGCGCCTGCTGCCTTATGCGGAAAACCTGATCGGTACCTGGCAAATCGCTAAAAAAGAGGTCGCACGCTCACAGCAGCATAGCCAGCTGTCCATCGGCGCGACTGCATCGCTTTGGGAAGCCTTCCTGACACCCTGGTTAAATGAGCTCTATCAGCAGCGTCCATTGCTACAACTGGAGGCCAGAATTGCACTGCGACAAACGCTAATTAAGCAACTCCATGAACGTCAGCTAGATTTACTGATAACCACCGAATCACCAAAGATGGATGAGCTTTCCTGCCAGTTATTAGGTAATTTTTCCCTGTCGTTATTTGCTTCAGCCAACAATACGCCAACCGAGGAACGCCCCTATATCAGGCTGGAATGGGGGGCTGATTTCCATCAATACGAAACCCCTTGGTTACCTGGCGATCAGGTGCCGTCACTCACCACATCCTCCGCACATCTGACACGCCAGTTAATGTCAGCCATTGGCGGGTGCGCATTTTTACCGAGCGAATGGTCCCAGAGTTATCCCGAGCTTCTTGCGATTCCTGAAGCGAATACAATAGTGCGGCCTTGCTACGCTGTCTGGCTTGAAAGTGGCGACCAGCAGGAACTGATTAAACAGTTACTGAAAACCCCACTGAACATAGCTTGTTAAACCATTATCTGGTGCATGATGCGATCTACCTGAAAGTCCTTGTGGCTTTCGGATGATCGGCTGCTGCGGGCTATTAATAATCGTCTCACGTCACTATGTTGTTATTCGTCACAGATATATGGTCGGTGAGGAATCCGCCATTATATCCCTTCCCCTCTGCCGCCGTTCTGTTCCCACATAAAACACGGCGCTAGCGACGTATGCTTATGGAATCGCTTAAAGAGCAGTCCTGGCTCAATAAATCCAAAGGGCGATGAGGATGTTCTTATCAACGGAAAAAGCATGGCATGGAAAAATCAGAGATCGACAGACGAAAAAAAACCCTTCACGTTAACGTGAAGGGCTATTTTTGGTTTGGCAGGGGCGGAGAGGCTCGAACTCCCAACACCCGGTTTTGGAGACCGGTGCTCTACCAATTGAACTACGCCCCTAAATAGGGTGGCGGTGCGGACGGGACTCGAACCCGCGACCCCCGGCGTGACAGGCCGGTATTCTAACCGACTGAACTACCGCACCACCGATTCTGTATGTTATCAGAGGAGTCAATCCGATAACCGGTGTCTTACTTACACCACAATTTGATGCCTGGCAGTTCCCTACTCTCGCATGGGGAGACCCCACACTACCATCGGCGCTACGGCGTTTCACTTCTGAGTTCGGCATGGGGTCAGGTGGGACCACCGCGCTCTCGCCGCCAGGCAAATTCTTTCGACGTCTATTCAACGTCCTGATTCTTCATGCCGCCGTGTATCGCTACACCACGCCATCCAATCCTCGAACAAGCCAAATTCTACTTTTAGTCTCTCACCAAAACACCTTCGGTGTTGTAAGGTTAAGCCTCTCGGGTCATTAGTACTGGTTAGCTCAACGTATCGCTACGCTTACACACCCAGCCTATCAACGTCTTCGTCTTAAACGTCCCTTCAGGGGCCTCAAGGGCCCAGGGAAGACTCATCTCGGGGCAAGTTTCCCGCTTAGATGCTTTCAGCGGTTATCTCTTCCGCACGTAGCTACCGGGCAGTGCCATTGGCATGACAACCCGAACACCAGCGGTGCGTTCACTCCGGTCCTCTCGTACTAGGAGCAACCCCCCTCAATCTTCCAACGCCCACGGCAGATAGGGACCGAACTGTCTCACGACGTTCTAAACCCAGCTCGCGTACCACTTTAAATGGCGAACAGCCATACCCTTGGGACCTACTTCAGCCCCAGGATGTGATGAGCCGACATCGAGGTGCCAAACACCGCCGTCGATATGAACTCTTGGGCGGTATCAGCCTGTTATCCCCGGAGTACCTTTTATCCGTTGAGCGATGGCCCTTCCATTCAGAACCACCGGATCACTAAGACCTGCTTTCGCACCTGCTCGAGCCGTCACTCTCGCAGTCAAGCTAGCTTATGCCTTTGCACTAACCTCCTGATGTCCGACCAGGATTAGCTAACCTTCGTGCTCCTCCGTTACTCTTTGGGAGGAGACCGCCCCAGTCAAACTACCCACCAGACACTGTCCCCAGCCCGGATTACGGGCCCAGGTTAGAACATCAAACATTAAAGGGTGGTATTTCAAGGTTGGCTCCATGCAGACTGGCGTCCACACTTCAAAGCCTCCCACCTATCCTACACATCAAGGCTCAAGGTTCAGTGTCAAGCTATAGTAAAGGTTCACGGGGTCTTTCCGTCTTGCCGCGGGTACACTGCATCTTCACAGCGAGTTCAATTTCACTGAGTCTCGGGTGGAGACAGCCTGGCCATCATTACGCCATTCGTGCAGGTCGGAACTTACCCGACAAGGAATTTCGCTACCTTAGGACCGTTATAGTTACGGCCGCCGTTTACCGGGGCTTCGATCAAGAGCTTCTCCCTGAGGATAACCCCATCAATTAACCTTCCGGCACCGGGCAGGCGTCACACCGTATACGTCCACTTTCGTGTTTGCACAGTGCTGTGTTTTTATTAAACAGTTGCAGCCAGCTGGTATCTGCGACTCTCGTCAGCTCCATCCGCAAGGGACTTCACCCACAAGAGCGTGCCTTCTCCCGAAGTTACGGCACCATTTTGCCTAGTTCCTTCACCCGAGTTCTCTCAAGCGCCTGAGTATTCTCTACCTGACCACCTGTGTCGGTTTGGGGTACGATTTAATGTTACCTGATGCTTAGAGGCTTTTCCTGGAAGCAGGGCATCTGTCACTTCAGCACCGTAGTGCCTCGTCATCACGCCTCAGTGTTAACAGCAGACCGGATTTGCCTGGTCCACCCACCTTCACGCTTAAACCGGGACAACCGTCGCCCGGATGACATAGCCTTCTCCGTCCCCCCTTCGCAGTAACACCAAGTACAGGAATATTAACCTGTTTCCCATCGACTACGCTTTTCAGCCTCGCCTTAGGGGTCGACTCACCCTGCCCCGATTAACGTTGGACAGGAACCCTTGGTCTTCCGGCGTGCGGGTTTTTCACCCGCATTATCGTTACTTATGTCAGCATTCGCACTTCTGATACCTCCAGCAGCCCTCACAGGCCACCTTCACAGGCTTACAGAACGCTCCCCTACCCAACAACACATTGTGTCGCTGCCGCAGCTTCGGTGCATGGTTTTAGCCCCGTTACATCTTCCGCGCAGGCCGACTCGACCAGTGAGCTATTACGCTTTCTTTAAATGATGGCTGCTTCTAAGCCAACATCCTGGCTGTCTGGGCCTTCCCACATCGTTTCCCACTTAACCATGACTTTGGGACCTTAGCTGGCGGTCTGGGTTGTTTCCCTCTTCACGACGGACGTTAGCACCCGCCGTGTGTCTCCCGTGATAACATTCTTCGGTATTCGCAGTTTGCATCGGGTTGGTAAGCCGGGATGGCCCCCTAGCCGAAACAGTGCTCTACCCCCGAAGATGAGTTCACGAGGCGCTACCTAAATAGCTTTCGGGGAGAACCAGCTATCTCCCGGTTTGATTGGCCTTTCACCCCCAGCCACAAGTCATCCGCTAATTTTTCAACATTAGTCGGTTCGGTCCTCCAGTTAGTGTTACCCAACCTTCAACCTGCCCATGGCTAGATCACCGGGTTTCGGGTCTATACCCTGCAACTAGACGCCCAGTTAAGACTCGGTTTCCCTGCGGCTCCCCTATTCGGTTAACCTTGCTACAGAATATAAGTCGCTGACCCATTATACAAAAGGTACGCAGTCACACCCTAAAGGTGCTCCCACTGCTTGTACGTACACGGTTTCAGGTTCTATTTCACTCCCCTCGCCGGGGTTCTTTTCGCCTTTCCCTCACGGTACTGGTTCACTATCGGTCAGTCAGGAGTATTTAGCCTTGGAGGATGGTCCCCCCATGTTCAGACAGGATACCACGTGTCCCGCCCTACTCGTCGAACTCACGACCTGTGCATCTTCGTGTACGGGACTGTCACCCTGTACCGTGCGCCTTTCCAGACGCTTCCACTGACACACAAGCCGATTCAGGTTCTGGGCTCCTCCCCGTTCGCTCGCCGCTACTGGGGGAATCTCGGTTGATTTCTTTTCCTCGGGGTACTGAGATGTTTCAGTTCCCCCGGTTCGCCTCACACACCTATGGATTCAGTGTGTGATAGTGTGACGAATCACACTGGGTTTCCCCATTCGGGTATCGTCGGGTATAACGGTTCATATCACCTTGCCGACGCTTTTCGCAGATTAGCACGCCCTTCATCGCCTCTGACTGCCTAGGCATCCACCGTGTACGCTTAGTCGCTTAACCTCACAACCCGAAAGTGTCTCGGGATATGAGTATTTTGAGAGACTCCAACAACACATGAATTCACACTCACATGCCGTCGTTTCAAATTATTCAGCTTGTTCCGGATTGTTAAAGAGCAGAATACTTCGCAGCATACTGTTGCCAGTACACTCTGAAGTCATTCGTAAATGGTGGAGCTATGCGGGATCGAACCGCAGACCTCCTGCGTGCAAAGCAGGCGCTCTCCCAGCTGAGCTATAGCCCCATAGATGCATCAACCTTTTCAACCCGCTTAGCCACAGAAACACTGCATACCCCGTCGCGCTCCGTGCAAAAGCACATCGTCAACGCAGTTCGTGAACGTTTCAAGGACAAGTAGAGTTGGTAGGCCTGAGTGGACTTGAACCACCGACCTCACCCTTATCAGGGGTGCGCTCTAACCACCTGAGCTACAAGCCTATAAGGTTTTACTGCTCATCTTCTTCATCAGACAATCTGTGTGGACACCACGCAGGCACTTCTACTCGGTAAGGAGGTGATCCAACCGCAGGTTCCCCTACGGTTACCTTGTTACGACTTCACCCCAGTCATGAATCACAAAGTGGTAAGCGCCCTCCCGAAGGTTAAGCTACCTACTTCTTTTGCAACCCACTCCCATGGTGTGACGGGCGGTGTGTACAAGGCCCGGGAACGTATTCACCGTAGCATTCTGATCTACGATTACTAGCGATTCCGACTTCATGGAGTCGAGTTGCAGACTCCAATCCGGACTACGACGTACTTTATGAGGTCCGCTTGCTCTCGCGAGGTCGCTTCTCTTTGTATACGCCATTGTAGCACGTGTGTAGCCCTACTCGTAAGGGCCATGATGACTTGACGTCATCCCCACCTTCCTCCGGTTTATCACCGGCAGTCTCCCTTGAGTTCCCACCATTACGTGCTGGCAACAAAGGATAAGGGTTGCGCTCGTTGCGGGACTTAACCCAACATTTCACAACACGAGCTGACGACAGCCATGCAGCACCTGTCTCAGAGCTCCCGAAGGCACACCCGCATCTCTGCAGGCTTCTCTGGATGTCAAGAGTAGGTAAGGTTCTTCGCGTTGCATCGAATTAAACCACATGCTCCACCGCTTGTGCGGGCCCCCGTCAATTCATTTGAGTTTTAACCTTGCGGCCGTACTCCCCAGGCGGTCGATTTAACGCGTTAGCTCCGGAAGCCACGGTTCAAGACCACAACCTCCAAATCGACATCGTTTACAGCGTGGACTACCAGGGTATCTAATCCTGTTTGCTCCCCACGCTTTCGCACCTGAGCGTCAGTCTTCGTCCAGGGGGCCGCCTTCGCCACCGGTATTCCTCCAGATCTCTACGCATTTCACCGCTACACCTGGAATTCTACCCCCCTCTACGAGACTCTAGCCTGTCAGTTTTGAATGCAGTTCCCAGGTTAAGCCCGGGGATTTCACATCCAACTTAACAGACCGCCTGCGTGCGCTTTACGCCCAGTCATTCCGATTAACGCTTGCACCCTCCGTATTACCGCGGCTGCTGGCACGGAGTTAGCCGGTGCTTCTTCTGCGGGTAACGTCAATGAACAGGGTTATTAACCCTGCTCCCTTCCTCCCCGCTGAAAGTGCTTTACAACCCGAAGGCCTTCTTCACACACGCGGCATGGCTGCATCAGGCTTGCGCCCATTGTGCAATATTCCCCACTGCTGCCTCCCGTAGGAGTCTGGACCGTGTCTCAGTTCCAGTGTGGCTGGTCATCCTCTCAGACCAGCTAGGGATCGTCGCCTAGGTGAGCCTTTACCTCACCTACTAGCTAATCCCATCTGGGCACATCCGATGGCAAGAGGCCCGAAGGTCCCCCTCTTTGGTCTTGCGACGTTATGCGGTATTAGCTACCGTTTCCAGTAGTTATCCCCCTCCATCAGGCAGTTTCCCAGACATTACTCACCCGTCCGCCGCTCGTCACCCAGGGAGCAAGCTCCCTTGTGCTACCGCCCGACTTGCATGTGTTAGGCCTGCCGCCAGCGTTCAATCTGAGCCATGATCAAACTCTTCAATTTAAAGTTTGATGTGTTTTCCGAAGAAAACGGTGCTCAAAGAATTTACTGTTTATTCGTAATGAATTAACTGTTGTCACTCTTCAAGACTTTCACTAATTTTTTAGTGAAGTGTCCTGCGAGTGCCCACACAGATTGTCTGATTGATTGTTAAAGAGCAGCGCCACTTATCGTGGCCGCGGGTCGCATATATTATGCTGTCCCGACAAGAAGTCAAGCGGCATGCGCCTGACTTCTTACTGAAACTGCGCTGGCGTTTCGCCGTTGCCGTGTCAGTGGAGGCGCATTATAGGGAGTTATTCCGGCCTGACAAGCACTAATTTCAAAAATAAGCTCGACCGCTCAATATTCACTCACCCACTGTGTTTAATGGCAATTTTTCGAGTGAATGAAAGCCATAACGGCGTAAAACTGGCCAAAGCGCCGCCACTTTAGGCGTGATCGACAAACAATAAGCCAGGTTTTTCTCCGTCGAACATTTAGGGTTATCTAAATGTTCTATCAGCCATGCGGTTCTACGCGCAATTGCCGAGCCAGAGTCAACCAACCGTGTACCATCAGGTAGTACATGCTGCAGTTCCTCGGTCAATAACGGGAAATGCGTGCACCCTAATACAACCGTGTCCGGCGGCTCAGGCAATTTCAGCCACGGACGCAGAATTTTGCGCAGAACATCTTCAGATACAGACTCACCCTGTAATTTCGCCTCGGCAAACTCAACCAACTCCGCAGAGCCCAATAGCAAAATCTGGCAGTCATGGGCAAAACGCGAAATCAGTTCATGAGTATAAGAGCGCTGGACCGTTGCCCGGGTTGCCAATAGGCCAACTACGCCGTTTCGAGTGAGCTTTGCCGCAGGTTTAACTGCCGGGACCACCCCAACGACCGGGAAATCAAAACGTGTACGCAATGCGGGCAGTGAAATCGTGCTGGCGGTATTACAGGCAATAATCACCAGAGATAATGGATGCTGCTTCTCCACCGCTTCGACGATAGAGAGCACTCGTTCAATAATAAATTGCTCAGGCTTTTCCCCATAGGGAAAAGCCTCATTATCGAATGCATAAATATAATGTAAGTCCGGCAGCAATTTGCGAACTTCATCATAAACGGACAAACCGCCCACCCCGGAATCAAACACCAGGACAGTCGGGCGGTTGGGTAAATCAGAAACTATAGCTTCCGGTGAGATAGTATTCTCGCCCTGCAGTTCGGTAGCCATATACCGTCTCATAATTCTTATCAAACAGGTTGGCTATTCTAGCACGAACTGTCAGATGTGAGGTGACAGGATATGATGCAGCGATATCCCACAAACTCACCCCAGCCAGCTTCACTCTCTCTGTCGGCGTGGTATTGAAGTTCTGGTCATAACGTTCACCCAGATAGTGATAAGTTACCGTCCAGTCCAGATCGTTGAATTGCCAGTCCAAATCATATTTAAATTGCTGTCTGGCGCGTCGGGTCAATATTTCATTCTTGTCGAGATCCCGCGGGTCCAAATAGTCGTACGACAATTTATGTGACACAAACCCGGTATCAAACGATGCTGTCGCTTCGACACCCTGTAAGCGGGCTCGACCTATATTAATATTCGTAGACTGGGACGGCCCCGTTTGGATCGACTGAATCAAATTACTGACATCATTACGATACGCCGAAAAGCGCCAATTTACCGGGCCGGTTAAGCCTTCAATACCACCTTCCCATTGTTTGCTTTCTTCTGGTTTCAGATTGCTGTTGCCGATAGATGACCCATATAGCTGGCCAATGGTTGGTGCCTTATAACCCGTTCCATAAGATGCCAGCAAACGGTAGCCATCAACGAATTCCCACGCGGCACTGCTTTGCCAGGTGGTATGTTGACCAAACTGGGAACTGTCATCGCTGCGTAATGCCCCTTCAAGGGTTACCGGGCCGAATGCCTGTAACGCAGTGGTATAAATACCGGTATTACGGAGCTCATAGCCATTAGCGATAAAGTTTGTGCCAGGCTCAGTGGTTTGCTTCTGCCAGTCAACGCCCGCACCAACATTACCCTTTCCTACCTGAACACTGTTGCTCCACTGAACATTGTACTGCTGGATATCGTCTAAGGTGGCGGAGTCGTTATAAGGGTTACCAGTATGATCATAATTATAGTCTTTACTATGGCTGTAACTGGTGATCAGTTGAGAGGCCCATATATCTCGATGATAACGCAACCCGGTATCCCAACTCCGACTGTAAAGTTGTCGCATATCCCATGGTGTACCATCGTACGCCGTCCTATTATCAAAGCCGTATCCGCGAACAAACCCGCTGACATTCTCGCTGAACTGATGTTCGACATTTCCGTATACCGTTTTGCTCATGAAACCATCGCGATCAGGCTGGGCGGGGTCTCCAAACGAATCGGGCAGATTGGCGACAACATCAAACCCTCTGGTATAGGTGTAATTCCCGGCAAAGGTTGCCAGCGTATTCGCGCCCAATTGCTGCTGGGTGGAGGCGTCATAAGACTGATAACCATTAGAGCCGATGCCCGTGGAAAGGGTCGTGCCTTTTTTCTCGCGGGTGGTGATGATATTCACCACGCCGCCAATCGCATCCGAGCCGTAAACGGCTGAGCGTGACCCGCGGATATATTCCACTTTCTGAACCAGGGAAATCGGGATTTGGCTGATATCGGAAGAGCCGCTGACACCAGCCTGATTAAGCCGCACGCCATCAATCAATATCAATACATGGCTTGATGAAGCGCCACGAATAAATAATCCACTCTGCTGCCCTAGGCCACCGCTCTGGTAGAGATCTACCCCCGGCAACCGGCGCATAACGTCGGTCAGGCTTTTTGACTGCCAGCGGTCAATATCATCACGCGTTACGACCGTCGTGGGGGCTAATACGGTAGAAATCGGTTGGGGGAAACGGTTGGCGGTCACCACCATTGCATCATTGCTGCCTTGTTGTGTGTTGTCGCTACCTTGCGCCCACCCCGAAAAAGCCGTGGCCACCGTCGCCGCCAGCATCGTTATTTTTTTATTAAGCATGTTAAGAAGCATCCAAACTGAATTGGCAGGATGCCGCATCCTCACGATCGATAGCACGCGATGACCATGAAATAGTGCGACGTATTCCGGCAGGTCTTCGGGCTCGGGTGCGGCCATCAACTGGCGCGGCAACGATGACTTCCCATCCGTCAGGACAGTGTCTGCATCATATTATCGTTGCCCATTCCCCTTACCGCTGCGCGTCAGCTCCAGATTCACACTGGATTCCCTTTTCACTTGCGAGGCAAGACCGGATGCTCATGCTACGATCGAGGTAGGTAGATGTCTAGACTTCCATTTTTAGATAAGCGAATCCGTACAGCAAAACTGGACATCCCCTCCGGATGCCCTACAATCGCGCCCTGACAGCTATCTGTCACGTAGCAACATTATTCCAGCCGCTTTTTCAGATGAGACCATCATGACGCCAGAGATTCTGCCCATCGACCAATATGACGCCCAGCTTGAAGAAAAAACCGGGCGTCTTGGTGCCATGATGGCGCCATTCGATGCGCCGGCACCGGTTGTATTCCGTTCGCCGGTCAGCCACTACCGGATGCGGGCAGAGTTTCGGATCTGGCATGATGGCGATGATCTCTACCACATTATGTTTGATCAGCAGACCAAACAACGGATCCGGGTCGATCAGTTTCCGGCTGCCAGCGAGCTGATTAACCGCCTGATGCCAGTGCTGCTTAACGCACTACGCGCCGAACCGGTGCTACGGCGCAAGCTATTCCAGATTGACTATCTCTCCACGCTGAGTGGCGAGATCGCCGTATCCCTGCTTTATCACAAAGCGTTGGATGACGAGTGGCAACAACAAGCCCGTCTTTTGTGCGATGGACTACGCGCACAGGGTTTCGCTCTACAGTTGATTGGTCGCGCAACGAAAACCAAAATTTGCCTGGATCGGGATTACGTGGATGAATGTCTGCCGGTCGCAGGCCGACAGATGATTTATCGTCAGGTGGAAAATAGCTTCACCCAGCCTAACGCCATGATGAATATTCAGATGCTGGAATGGGCGTTATCCGTCACGCAAGGCGCGACGGGCGATTTGTTAGAGTTGTATTGTGGCAACGGCAATTTCTCACTGGCGCTGGCACGCAATTTCGAACGGGTGCTGGCAACGGAGATAGCCAAACCGTCAGTCGCGGCAGCGCAATATAATATTGCCGCTAACCAGATTGATAACGTGCAGATTATTCGCATGGCGGCAGAAGAATTCACCCAAGCCATGACGGGGGTGCGCCAGTTCAACCGTTTGCAAGGCATTGACCTGAAGAGTTATCGCTGTGAAACGATTTTTGTCGACCCACCACGCAGCGGCCTGGATAACGAGACCGTAAAACTGGTACAGGCATACCCGCGCATTCTCTATATTTCCTGCAACCCGGAAACCCTGTGTGCCAATCTGGAAACACTGAGTCAAACGCACCAGATAAGCCAGTTAGCACTGTTTGACCAGTTCCCTTATACCCATCACATGGAATGTGGCGTGTTACTGGAAAAACGCCAGTAACACGACCTGTAGTAGGCAAAACTCAGCAGGTAAAGCGACTTAAGGCGTATTGATGTCATGACTGTCGGGCTTACGAGCCCGCAGTTTGACGACCAGCCACAGCGCCAGTACGACGCAAAGGATAGACGGCACAAAATTGGAACCTATCTGCGGGTACTCGGCTCGTACAATCGCACTGTAAAGCAACAAACCGAACAGGAAACAGCTCGCCGCCAGAAGTGGCGTGCCTTTGGGCATAGCATGATGCATATAACGCTGATGCAGGCAGTAAACCGACAGCACCAGCGCTATCAACGGAAAAATGGAAAACGGCACGATAGAACTGAACACGGCGATAAAGGAACCGTTCGCTGACAAACCAGCGACCATCGCCAGCACCAACGTACTTTTCTCTGAATTTATCTGCTCTGTCATGACATGTCCTCTGATTATCCCTCAGGGTAGGTAAACACCCTTACCCTGCTCTTTGCGATACCAGTAATAGGCGCCTTTAGCAATCATGCGCAACTGCAATACTAACCGTTCTTCCAGTTGACGCCGTTGTTCAAGATCCACATCCAGCGCTTCGGCACCCGCGCTGAATACGATAGTCACCATCGCTTCTGACTGTGCTTCGGCGAAGCTGCGTGGAATATGATTTTCGACTTCAAGATAGTCGGCCAGTTCAGCGATAAAATGTTGAATTTCGCGTGCCACGGCGGCACGGAACGCGGCTGACGTACCGGATCGTTCCCGCAGTAGCAGCCGGAACGCATTGGGATTGTCGCCAATGAACTCCATAAATGTGGAGACCGATGTTCTGATCACACTGCCGCCGCTTCTGACAATGCGTTGACGAGCCTGTCGCATCAGTTGACGTAGCATCAGCCCACTCTCATCCACCATGGTCAATCCCAATTCATCGACATCGCGAAAATGGCGATAAAACGATGTCGGGGCAATGCCCGCTTCACGAGCCACCTCGCGCAAACTCAGGCTGGCGAAACTGCGTTCAGCACTTAACTGGCTAAAAGCAGCCTCAATCAGGGAACGGCGAGTTCGTTCTTTTTGTTGTGCTCTGACACCCATTATCCTGCCTGCAGTCATCGGCTCTCCTTACGTCAAGGACAGCACTATAACAACTTTACTTGCTACATACTGCGCCAAAGTTTGTCATAGTAAAAATGTGATCCTGGGTTTCCATACAAATATCAGGGATGATTGGGTTATCACTCCGACGATGTTACAATAGCGTTAGTAACTTGTATAAAAACAGGTGGTTCCTACCATGTCCATACAACAGCAATACGATTACGATGCCATCGTGATTGGTTCAGGTCCGGGTGGTGAGGGGGCGGCCATGGGGCTCGCCAAACAAGGGGCGAAAATTGCCGTGATAGAGCGGCATTACAATGTCGGTGGTGGCTGTACCCACTGGGGCACCATCCCGTCTAAATCCCTGCGACACGCCGTCAGCCGTATCATCGAATTCAATCAAAACCCTCTGTATAGCGACAACGCCCGCGTCATCAGCTCCTCATTCTCCGACATCCTGCGTCACGCTGACAGTGTCATTGGCCAGCAAACCCGTATGCGTCAGGGCTTCTACGAACGCAATCACTGCGAAATATTTTCCGGTGAAGCGCGGTTTATCGATGCGCATACCATCGCGGTGTATTACCCGGATGACACTCACGACACGCTGACCGCCGCGAATATCATTATCGCCACCGGTTCACGGCCTTATCATCCCGCCGGTGTGGACTTCGATCATCCCCACATCTACGACAGCGATTCCATTCTCGATCTGGATTATGAACCCAAGCATGTGATCATCTATGGTGCAGGGGTCATCGGCTGTGAATATGCCTCAATATTCCGGGGGTTAAACGTCAAGGTCGACCTGGTCAATACCCGTGACCGTCTGCTGGCGTTTCTCGACCAGGAGATGTCCGACGCCCTGTCCTACCATTTCTGGAATAGCGGTATCGTGATCCGTCATAACGAGGAATTCGAGCGTATTGAAGGGCTGGATGATGGCGTCATCATTCACCTGAAATCCGGCAAGAAAATGAAAGCGGACTGCCTGCTTTATGCCAACGGGCGTACCGGCAACACCGAAAACCTGGGGCTGGACACTATCGGGCTGGAAACCGACAGTCGTGGTCAGTTGAAAGTCAACAGCATGTACCAGACGGCTCAGGCTCATATCTACGCCGTGGGTGATGTGATTGGCTACCCCAGTCTGGCATCGGCAGCCTATGATCAGGGCCGCATCGCGGCGCAAGCCATCACCAAAGGCGAGGCTATCGCTCACCTGATTGAGGACATTCCTACCGGTATTTATACCATTCCAGAGATCAGCTCCGTCGGTAAAACCGAGCAGGAACTGACAGCGATGAAAGTGCCGTATGAAGTGGGCCGTGCGCAGTTCAAACACCTGGCGCGGGCACAAATTGTGGGCATGAATGTCGGTAGTCTGAAAATTCTGTTCCACCGCGATACCAAGCAGATTCTCGGCATCCACTGTTTCGGCGAGCGGGCGGCCGAAATCATTCACATCGGTCAGGCGATTATGGAACAGAAAGGGGAAGGCAACACGATAGAGTACTTCGTGAACACCACCTTTAACTACCCGACGATGGCGGAAGCCTATCGGGTCGCAGCGTTAAACGGCTTAAACCGGTTATTTTGATAACCGGTTTTTACTCAGGCTGGAAATGCTGAACCAGACTACTGGCTGATTAGGCCGACTGTTGTGCCAGTTTCTCCATGTGGAGTTGCATGTGCTCACGCACCGACTCAGCCAGTTGTTCATAACGGCCGCGCAGCGGCGAGCCAGGACGGTACACCAGCGCGATGGTGCGTTTGGGCTCAGGCTTGTAGCAAGGCAGGTAGCATACGCCATCGCGTATCCGTTCCTGCGGCACCGCCAGCGAGGGCAGTAACGTAATACCGCTGCCCGCCGCTACCATATTGCGCAGTGTCTCCAGACTGGTCGCCCGGAAGTGGGTATCTTCATCTGCACCGGCCTGAAAACAGAAACCCATCGCCTGATCGCGCAGGCAATGCCCGTCTTCCAGCATCAGCAGTTTTTCACCCGACAAATCTGACATCGCCACCCGCTCGCGATTCGCCCAGGGGTGATCCTGATAAATCGCCAGCTTCATCGGCTCATCAAACAACGGCACTTCGATGAAGGCTTCCGACTCTTTTACCATCGCCAAAATGGCGCAATCCAGCTTGCCGCTGTCGAGCTGGGCCAGCAATTGGTGTGTCTGAGCTTCATGCAAATACATTTCCAGCTTCGGGAAAGTACGGTGCAACATTGGGATAATCTGGGGCAACAGATAAGGGCCGACAGTCGGGATCAAGCCGATATGCAGCGGGCCAGACATGGTTTCCCCCTGCTGGCTGGCCATTTCTTTTAGCACCTTCACTTCACGCAGCACTGTTCTGGCTTGTTCCACCAGCAACAACCCTGCCTGAGTAAACAGTACCTTGCGGCTGGTTCTCTCCAGCAACATCACCCCCAGTTCATCTTCCAACTTACGAATCTGGCCACTGAGTGTGGGCTGGCTGACATGGCAAGAATCTGCTGCGCGTCGAAAATGGCGATGCTCCGCCAGCGCCACCAGATACTCTAAATCCCGAATATTCATGCCCTGATTCCCCTAAACATGATAGTCCCTAGCGATAGATAGGATAGCAATGAACGATTAGTCCTATCAACATTTAATAGTGAATAATATCCCTCACGAACCGAGTCCTGCTCAGCAATGGATTCAGCCAGACAGAACTTTTCGACCAGTAGAGACGACAATATGTTTGTAAGCCAAGAAGGCAAAAAAATTCCGTCAGTCACTTTCCATACTCGTCAGGGAGATCAATGGGTTGACGTGACTAGCGAAGAACTCTTTAACAATAAAACCGTCGTCGTCTTTTCTTTACCGGGGGCTTTTACACCCACCTGCTCTTCCAGTCATTTGCCACGCTATAACGAGTTGGCCGAGGTATTCAAGCAGTTTGGCGTTGACGCCATTCTATGCGTATCCGTGAACGACACGTTTGTCATGAACGCCTGGAAAGCGGATCAGAACGCAGAAAATATTACGTTTATTCCCGATGGGAACGGCGAATTTACCCGTGCCATGAATATGCTGGTCGAAAAGGCAGAATTGGGCTTTGGCCCACGCTCCTGGCGCTACTCCATGCTGGTTCGTCACGGCGTGGTAGAGAAAATGTTTGTTGAACCCAACAAGCCGGGCGACCCGTTTGAAGTTTCCGACGCCGACACCATGCTGAAGTACCTTGCTCCACACTATAAGATTCAGGAATCCGTTTCACTGTTCACCAAGCCAGGCTGCCCGTTCTGCGCCAAGGCCAAGCAGTTATTACAAGATCGCGGCCTTCAATATGAAGAAATCATGCTGGGTAAAGATGCGACTACGGTAAGCCTGCGGGCCGTGACTGGACGCAGTACCGTACCTCAGGTCTTTATCGGCGGTCGTCATATCGGCGGCAGCGAAGAACTTGAAACCTTCCTGACGATATAAGTTTTATAAGCCAACGAAACTTTGGCGGGCTTCGGCCCGCCCTTTTTTTATTCGATGCGCTTAGTACTCAAAACACAAACGCCCGTCTGGTGCTCTCCAGACGGGCGTTTCATCATGCTCAGCAAAAACGTCAGGCAGACGCTATCGGGCGTACACCCAACGTATGACAAATAGCGTAACTCAGTTCTGCACGGTTCAGGGTGTAGAAATGGAAGTCCTTCACCCCTTCACGGCTGAGGATTTTCACCATATCCATCGCAATCGAAGCCCCCACCATCTTGCGGGTTTCCGGGTCGTTATCCAGCCCATCAAACATCGCGGTCATCCAGTTTGGAACCCGCACATTGGTCATGGTGGCAAAACGCTGCAACTGCTTGAAGTTCGATACGGGCAAAATACCGGGTACGATTTCCACATCAATACCGGTCGTCACGCAGCGATCACGAAAACGCAGATAGCTTTCCACATCAAAAAAGAACTGCGTGATGGCACGGCTGGCACCGGCATCAATCTTCCGTTTCAGGTTGATCAGGTCTGCCTGTGCACTTTTCGCTTCCGGGTGTACTTCAGGATAAGCCGCGACCGAAATATCAAAATCACCGACCTCTTTAAGCAAGGTCACCAGATCAGCGGCATACATATCCGGCTTACCACCCCCCAACGGTAAGTCGCCGCGTAGGGCAACGATGTGGCGGATACCACTTTGCCAGTAATCCTGGGCGATAGCTTTCAGTTCGTCACGGGAGGCGTCGATACAGGTCAGGTGTGGCGCTGCTTCCAGACCGGTACGTTCTTTGATGCCTTTGATAATGCTGTGGGTACGGTCACGCTCACCGGAATTGGCACCGTAGGTGACCGACACGAATTTGGGTTTCAGACTGCTGAGGCGGTCAATCGAGCTCCACAGCGTTTCTTCCATCTCGCTGGTACGCGGTGGGAAAAACTCAAAGGAAACGTTAATCCGGCCCTGTAATTCCGCCAGATTCTGGTTCAGCGCTTCCTGATGGTTCGCGTGGAAAAAGCTCATATCCTTACCTCGATTAGCCATTATCATCGTTATTTTCTATAAACGTCTATACGTTTAGACGTCTATATAGAAAATGACCGAATCCGATTAAAGAGTCAACGCTTTTCAACGTGATGAATGCTGATGTTTACTCATACAACATGAAGAAAATTCATGACCACACACGACAAGTCAGGCGGTCTTTACGACAGACCGAACACGCCTACAAACACGCATAAAACATAAGGAATTCGTTTTTAGTATTGGCAACAATCGCTCTCTTTGCCACTGCGCAGACCAATAGCATAAAAAAAGCCTGCGGTTGCAGGCTTCTCGGTTTATTGTCGGGGTCGCGCCCGACCGGTCACAGCAGTTGTGCCAGACGGTTGAGATCCGACTGAATGGCCCCTGCGGTCACATCGCGGCCAGCGCCCGGGCCACGGATCACCAGTGGGTTGTCACGATACCAGCGGCTTTCGATGGCAAATACGTTATCACATGGCAACAACGCCGCCAGCGGATGATCCGCCCGCACCGCTTCCACGCCGACACGCGCTTTACCGTTACTATCAAAACGGGCGACATAGCGCAGCACCAGCCCCATCTCATTAGCGGCTTCCAGTCGCTGCAGCATCTGCTGATTCAGCGGTTCGCCATCTTCAAAGAACTGATCTACTGAGACATTCTCACACCCGGCAGGCACCAGTGATTCCACCCGCACCTGATTGGGCTCTATCTCATAACCGGCTTCGCGCGCCAGAATCACCAACTTGCGCATCACATCCTGCCCGGAAAGGTCGACACGCGGGTCCGGCTCGGTCAACCCCTGCTGCCAGGCCTGATCCACCAGTTCGGTAAACGGTACCGTGCCGTCAAACTGCAGGAATAGCCATGATAGCGTGCCGGAGAAAATACCGCTGATAGACAGAATGCTGTCACCGCTTTCGCGCAGATCACGCACCGCATAGTTCACCGGCAACCCGGCACCAACCGTTGCGTTATACAACCAGTGACGCCCGGTTTTAGCGAATGCATCACGGATCTGGCGATAATTATCGCCGCCGGACGCGCCCGCCAGTTTATTGGCGCTAATCACATGGAAACCATAGCTGGCGAAATCCAGATAAAGGTCGGCAACCGACTGACTCGCGGTGACATCCAACACCACCAGATCATCATACGGATGAGCACGCATCCACAGGAACAGTTCGTCATCGTCACGTTCCTGCGCTTCATCGCCAAAGAAAGCCAGTACGCGACTGGCGTCCAGCCCCTCGTAATTCAGCAGGCTGCGGGAACTGTCTACCACCCCCGCCAGGGTGAATTCAAAACCGGTACGCGCCGAAATCAGGCTCTGCTCACGGGCGAACAGTTCGAGCCAGCGAGAACCAATGTTGCCTTTGCCAAACACGACCAGGCCGATACGCTTTTCCGCCCGGAACAGCGAATGATGCAGGCCGCGCACCAGATGCTCCGTCGGCCCGACACGCAATACCGCCACCAGACTGATGTCGTCTTCCGCCTGCCAGACGAACTCGATCGGCTGGTCACGCAATTGCTGGTAGAAGCGGTGGCTGTGCAACGGGTTACGGCATACACCAGCCCCCACCAACGCGACCAACGCCAGCCCTTCACGCAGGTGCAGCGATACCGGCAACGCCGCCTGTTCCAGCACTTGCCAGGCGCTGTGCACCACTTCCGAGGTGTAGCACAATTGCAGCAGGTTACGGTCCTGATGTACGCCCAGCGCCAGCGGCCGAATTTGTGCTTTCTGCAACAGTTGCTCGACGTCTTTGTGCATACGGACAAAGTCGTGATCCGCCGGTACGCCAATCTCAATCAGGCACACATCATCATGACTGGTGACAATCTTGGCACCGGTGCCGGACGCCAGCACGCGCTCAATACGGGTCGAACCCTGCTCTGGCTGATAGCTGCAGCGCAATTGCAGATCGATATCACTACCGGAAACCGGCTGTAGGGTACGGGCATGCAGTACCGGTGCGGCCAGACGAGCCAGCTCGCTGGCTTCATCCAGCCGCAGCAACGGCAGCAAACACGCATCTTTGACTTTGCGTGGGTCAGCGCTGTACACACCGGCCACGTCGCTCCAGATAGTCACGCGCTCAACACCCGCCAGCGCGCCAATTTGGGTGGCGGAATAGTCACTGCCGTTACGCCCCAACAAAACGGTTTCACCGGCCTCGTTGCTGCTGATAAAACCGGTGATGACCAGTCGCTGCCCGGCATGCTGGGTCAGTAATTGCTGCAGCAATGGCCATGAGCGGCCTTCATCGACCTGCGGCTGTGCCGCCCGTTCGGTACGCAGGAAGGTTCGCGCATCCAGCCAGGCCGCAGACAGGTTTTTCTGATTCAGCACCGCTGCCATCAGCCGTGCCGACCAGATTTCACCGTGCCCCACCACTTCGGCATAGGTGGCATCGGTCATCTTGCCATCCAGCAACGCCGCAAGGCGTTCCAGATCGCGAATAAATTCATTAATCAGCGGTGCTGCCGTTTCGGCGGGCAGCAAACCGGAAATCAACTCGCTTTGATAACGACGCAGCGACTGCTGTACCTGATGGGCGGAAATCCGGTCCGACTGGCTGAGGGTCAACCAGCTAATTAACTGGTTGGTGGTGCTGCCTGCCGCTGAGACCACCATCAAGTCGCCAGCCTGGCTGTAATTCGCCATGATGCCAGCGACACGCTGATAACATTTCACATCTGCCAGGCTGCTGCCGCCGAATTTATGCAGTTGCCGTCCTTTTACGGCCGCTGCTATCCCTAACGCACTCATTGTTACCTCTTGGCTGCTGCCTGAAATGCTCTGTCCAGTGAGGCGACCAGATCGTCACCATCTTCAATGCCGACAGAAATACGCAATAACGTTTCCGAGATACCGGCGGCGGCGCGCGCTTGCGGTGCCATACCTGCGTGAGTCATGGTCGCGGCATGAGAAATCAGACTCTCGACGCCACCCAGCGACTCCGCCAGCGTGAACAGATCCAGCGCGGACAGAAAACGACGCAGGGTATCTTCATCGCCATCCAGCTCAAAACTCAGCATCGCGCCAAAGCCGGACTGCTGCCGACAGGCAATCTCATGGCCGGCATTCTCGGGCAAAGAAGGATGATACAACGCCTTGACCAGTGGCTGATGCCGCAAATACTCCACAATTTGCAATGCATTCTTCTGCGCCATCGCCATACGTGGCGACAGCGTACGCATACCACGCAGCAACAGGTAGCTGTCAAACGCCGCACCGGTCACACCAATGTTGTTAGCCCACCAGGCCAGTTCCGTCGCCACATCGGGGTCGCGGGCAATCACCGCCCCAGCCACCACATCCGAATGACCGTTAAGGTATTTGGTACAGGAATGCACCACCAGATCCGCACCCAGTTTGAGCGGATTTTGCAACGCCGGGCTCAGGAAGGTGTTATCCACCACGCTCACCGCCCCGACATCACGCGCTGCCTGACAGATAGCGGCGATATCCACGACGCGCAGAAGCGGGTTGCTGGGGCTTTCAACCAGCACCAGTTTTGGTTTTTCCGCCAGGGCGGCGTTAAGCTCCGCCAGATTGCCCTGATCGACGAATTTCACGTTGAAAGCCCCGCGTTTGCTCAGGCTATCAAACAAACGATAGCTGCCGCCGTAGCAATCATGTGGTGCTACCAACAGGTCACCAGGCTTTAGGAATACCGTACAAACCAGCATGATAGCCGACATACCGCTGCTGGTCATGACCGCGCCCGCCCCGCCTTCCAGTTCCGCCAGCGCACGCTGGACAACATCACGGGTCGGATTGCCGCGCCGTGAATAGTCATGCGCTCTGGGCTCATTAAAACCGGTGAAGTTGTAAGTACTGGAGAGGTGAATCGGGGGAACAACGCAACCGAACTGCTCGTCGTTGTTTAACCCACTGCGGACTGCGATAGTAGCCTGTTTACGCGTCATCGGTACTTTTCCTGACTGGAAGACTGAGGTGAAGAAGTTAGAGAGTAAACCCGGATAATATAGACGTCAATACATCTGGACTTCTAAACTTCTTTGCGTATAGATTGAGCATCCCTGCAATAATCGTTAGAATTATGGTGTTTTGTGCCAGTGACTGTTTTTATCACGATCAATATTTAAGGTATCCCATGGCTGAGTGGAATGGCGAATATGTAAGCCCATACGCTGAACACGGCAAGAAGAGTGAGCAGGTTAAAAAGATCACTGTATCTATCCCTTTGAAGGTATTGAAGATACTGACAGACGAGCGTACCCGTCGTCAGGTCAACAACCTGCGTCACGCAACCAATAGCGAGTTACTGTGTGAAGCGTTCTTGCACGCTTTTACCGGCCAACCCTTACCCAATGATGACGATTTGCGTAAAGAACGCGGCGATGAAATTCCTGAAGCCGCCAAAGCGATTATGCGAGAAATGGGGATTGACCCGGATACGTGGGAATACTGAGCAGGCTGTGAAGCAGACAGGAAAGCACCGCTGAAACAACAAAGGCACCCGAAGGTGCCTTTGTTTTGGCAGAATAACCGGTTAACCGATTCTCTGCCCCAGCGCAGAAGCCAATTATTTTTTGGCGCCTGGGAGGCTGAAACGTTTGTTGAAACGCTCAACACGACCGCCGGTGTCAACCACACGCTGTTTACCGGTGAAGAACGGGTGGCAAGCACCACAGACGTCCAGGTTCAGGTCGTGAGCAACGGTAGAACGGGTTTTGATGACGTTACCGCAAGAGCAAGTTGCAGTAATTTCAACGTAATTCGGGTGAATACCTTCTTTCATGGGAAACCTCTGTTTAAGGCCGTGTCGCTATCCGGCCCTGTTCCGCCAGACACCACACGAAGTTGAGTGAAATAGTCTTTATACTACGAGGTATAAAGGCGGCGGATCATACAGAAATTAACCACCCGATGCAATTGGATCCGCGCAAACACACTGCCTCGCATCAACAAGGCGCAGGCAAGATTGCACAACGCCGTCGCGCACAGTACCGTGACGGCTGACAACCCTGATGCATAACCGAAGACCTTCATGACGCATTTGAACGCACACACCACGCCCGTTGTTCAGGTTGCTTTGCCAGTGCCACTGACACGCACATTTGATTACCGGCTGGCGGCTGGCGTCACACCGCCGGTACCAGGCATGCGAGTAAGCGTTCCTTTCGGCAACCGTAAGATGATCGGTATCGTGGTGGCGTTGGGCGCGGGCAGTGAACTGCCGCCGGAACAGCTCAAACCGCTGCATGAAGTACTTGATGACGCCCCGCTATTCCCCGACAGCCTGTGGCGCATCTTGCGGTGGGCAGCAGAGTATTACCACTACCCGATTGGCGAAGTGTTATTCCATGCGTTGCCGATACTCCTCCGGCAAGGGAAACCGGCCCATCGTGCTCCGCTCTGGCAGTGGTTTGCCACCGAGCAAGGCCGTGCCACGCCGCTGAATGCGCTAAAACGCGCGCCCAAACAGCAGCAGGCGCTGGCCGCACTGCTACAAGGACCGCTCTATCGCCATCAGGTGGCGGAAACCGCACTGACGGAAACGGCATTGCAGGCGTTGCGCGAAAAAGGGCTGAGCGAGCTACGTGCGCAGCCAACGCAGGTGCAGGACTGGCGAGAACATTTCAGCCTGGCAGGCGAACGTCTGCGCCTGAATACGGAACAAGCCACCGCGGTCGGAGCCATACGCAGCGAAGATGACCACTTTGCCGCCTGGTTACTGGCGGGGATCACCGGGTCGGGTAAAACTGAGGTTTACCTCAGCGCACTGGAAAATATTCTGGCGCAGGGTAAGCAGGCGCTGGTACTGGTGCCGGAAATCGGCCTGACCCCGCAAACCATCGCCCGCTTTCGCGATCGGTTTCATGCCCCAGTGGAAGCACTGCACTCCGGGCTAAATGACAGTGAGCGGTTGTCGGTGTGGTTACGGGCGAAACAGGGTGAATCCGCCATTGTGATTGGTACGCGTTCCGCGCTGTTTACCCCTTTTGCGCGACTGGGGCTCATCATCATCGATGAAGAGCACGACGGCTCTTATAAGCAACAGGAAGGCTGGCGTTACCATGCGCGCGATCTGGCGGTGTTTCGTGCCCGGCAGGAAGATATCCCCATCGTGATGGGATCCGCCACTCCGGCGCTGGAAACGCTCTACAACGTACAGATTGGCAAGTACCGCCAGTTACGGCTGAGCAAACGCGCGGGCAACGCCCGGCTGGCTCAGCAACACTTGCTGGATTTGAAAGGCTTACCGCTGACCAGCGGCTTGTCGCAACCGTTAATCCAGCGTGTTCGACATCATCTGGCACAGGATAATCAGGTTATCCTGTTCCTTAACCGCCGTGGCTTCGCGCCAGTGGTGATGTGCCATGAATGCGGCTGGATAGCCGAATGCCAGCGCTGCGACAGCTATTACACCTTGCACCAACATCAGCGCATGATGCGCTGCCACCACTGCGACAGCCAGCGTCCGGTGCCGCAGCAGTGCCCGCAATGCGGCTCCACCCATCTGGTGCCGGTGGGTCTGGGTACCGAACAGCTCGAACAGGCGCTACCGGCGTTGTTTCCCGATACCCCCATCACCCGCATCGATCGCGATACTACCAGCCGTAAAGGCGCGCTGGAGCAGCAACTGGCGCAAGTCCGCCAGGGTGGTGCCCGCATTCTGATCGGCACCCAGATGCTGGCCAAAGGGCACCATTTTCCTGACGTCACGCTGGTCGCATTGCTGGATGTCGACGGTTCGCTGTTTTCCGCCGACTTTCGTGCCACCGAGCGCTTCGCCCAGCTCTACACGCAGGTATCCGGGCGCGCCGGGCGCGCCGGTAAAGCCGGTGAAGTCGTGCTACAGACCCATCACCCGGAGCACCCGCTGTTACAAACGCTGCTGCATCAGGGCTACGATGCGTTCGCCAGCCAGACGCTACAAGAACGCCAGAGCGTATTTCTGCCGCCGTTTACCAGCCATGTTCTGTTCCGGGCCGATGATCATGACAATCAGCAGGCCAGCCTGTTCCTGCAGCAGTTACGCAATTTGCTGGAAGCCAGCCCGCTGCGCGACGACGCGTTGTGGCTGATGGGACCGGTCCCCGCATTGCAGCCAAAACGGGCCGGGCGTTTTCGCTGGCAATTACTGCTGCAACACCCATCGCGCGCCACGCTGCAGCGCATCATCCGTCATTCTATGGTGTTGATTGATACCCTACCGCAAACCCGCAAGGTGAAATGGGTCATGGATGTCGACCCGACAGACAGTTGAGCCGATTCTGCGCCGCAGGCTTGAGCGGTGCCAGTCGCAGCAACAGTTTTTGCGAACAATACCGAAAAACCGATAATCCAAACGGCACAGGCGTAAATTATTCGATAAATCCTGGGCGCAATCTGTTAAGAGTGATGGCGGAAGCAGTATGCTGATCAGGCAGTTGGCGCATCATCAATGCCATGCATGTCATAACCGCGCTTGCCGCATGGCGGATCAGACATTCTGTAAAACGGCGGCCGACCAGTCATAACGGCCACCCTGACTACGGCGCCAGTAAACGCTGACGCAAGGAGGAAATGCGTTGGAGCAGAAAAGATTCATCCCACCCGCAACCATGAAAGACGTGGCCGATAAGGCTGGCGTCTCCACCGCAACGGTGTCACGCGCCCTGACCAACCCGGAGAAAGTCTCGGCTTCAACCCGCAAGAAGGTAGAGCAGGCAGCGCTGGCGGTGGGATACTCTGCACAAAACCTTGCTCGTAATCTCAAGCGACATGAATCAAGAACGATTCTGGCGTTGGTGCCTGATATCTGCGATCCCTTCTTCAGCGAAATGCTGCGTGGCATTGAAGAAACCGCCGCAGAACGCGGTTACCTGGTCCTGATCGGCGATTGTGCGCACCAGCGCCAGACAGAAAAAACCTTTCTGGACCTGATTGCCACCCGCCAGATAGACGGCATCCTGTTATTGGGGTCGCAACTACCGTTTGATGCCGGTAGAGATGAACGTCGTCATCTTCCGCCGATGGTGATGGCGAACGAGTTTGCGCCCGAGCTGGATATGCCCACGGTACACATTGATAACCTGACCGCCGCGTTTGAAGCCGTCAGTTATCTTCATCAGTTAGGGCATCAGCGCATCGCCTGTATTGCCGGCCCACAGCAGATTCCGCTCAGCGAGTATCGGCTACAAGGTTATATTCAGGCGCTACGGCGCTGTGGACTGGTTATCGACAACCAGTACATCGTACACGGCGATTTTAGTTACGATACCGGCTCGCGCGGCCTGATAACACTGATGTCACACCCTACTCCCCCCAGCGCGATTTTCTGCCATAGCGACGTGATGGCGCTGGGTGCATTAACCCAGGCGCGGAAAATGGGGCTGGACGTCCCACGAGACCTGTCGCTTATCGGGTTTGATGATATTGCCCAGGCCAGCCACTGCTTTCCGGCGCTGACCACCGTTTCCCAGCCCCGCTACGATATTGGTCGTGAAGCAACGCTGTTGCTGCTGACGCAATTGCAGCAACACAAGGTGGCTCGCGGGTCACGGCTGATGTCCAGTCAGTTGATTATTCGCGACAGTACTGCCGCTCCACCTCTGCGTGTTACAGGCTTTAAGAATTCCGGTGCTGGTCAAACATTTTAGGGTTCAGTAACATGGCGACCTGTTACCTATTTTCTTAGCAACGAAACGATTGTGGCACAACGAGACTATGTCAGCCGGGGACGTTCTGGAACGCGCCGGAAAAAAACATCCAGCCGAAAACGAGGGGGGTCCTCAGGCGCATCTAAAACTATGATAGCGCTGGCTGTCGCCGTGCTGGTCACGTTTGCCGGTGGACTCTATTTTATCGCCCACAATAAGCCGGATGAATCGCCGGTCCTGCCGCATCAGGGCACCAAAGGCAATGGGTTGCCGCCCAAACCGGAAGAACGCTGGCGTTATATCAAAGAGCTGGAAAACCGTCAGATTGGCGTCGCGTCGCCGACCGAACCTTCGGCAGGGGGAGAAATCCAGTCAACAGGCCAACTTACCGATGAACAGCGCCAATTGCTCGAACAGATGCAGTCGGATATGAAACGCCAGCCGACAACGCTGACGGAAGTGCCTTACAACGATCAGAGCCAGATGTCGGCTCGCTCTCTTAACACGCCCAGAGCGCAAACCGTGGTGCCGGGCGTATCGGGTACCAATACTAATGGCACAATTACTAATGGCACAATACAGCCGATAACGCCGCGTACGACCACCGCTGCCCCGGCGACAACGCCGCGTCATGCCACGTCGAACGTCACCACGCCGACGCAAACAGCCCAAAAACCGGTACAGGCAGAACCCCGTAAAGAGGTGACGAAAACAGAACCTCCGGCAGCGGCCAAAGAAACAGCTAAAACCGACAACACCAAGCCGGACAGCAAATCTGAGAGCAAACCGGAGAAAGAACAGCGCTGGATGGTGCAATGTGGCTCGTTCAAAACCACTGAACCCGCAGAGTCGGTACGCGCAGAGCTGGCGTTTGCCGGTGTAGAAAGCCGTATCACCAGTAGCGGTGGCTGGCACCGAATCATGATCGGTCCGTACAACAGCCGCGCTCTCGCCGACAAAATGGCACAAAAGCTCAAAGGTATGGGGCAATCCAACTGTATCCCGTTAGCCAGCGGGGGTTGAAAACCCCACGCCCCTCCCCCATGTTTATCGTCAATACGCCCCGCGTCCGCGCGGGGGTCTTTTTCTCAGTAACGGGGATAAACTCGTGACAACAATTGTAAGTGTGCGTCGCAATGGTCAGGTGGTGATTGGCGGTGACGGGCAAGCCACCCTGGGCAACACAGTAATGAAAGGCAATGTACGCAAGGTGCGTCGCTTGTATAACGATCGGGTTATCGCCGGGTTTGCTGGTGGCACCGCGGATGCCTTCACCCTGTTTGAACTGTTTGAGCGCAAGCTGGAACTGCATCAGGGCCATCTGGTTAAAGCGGCGGTGGAACTGGCTAAAGACTGGCGTACTGACCGTATGCTGCGTCGTCTGGAAGCACTGCTGGCTGTCGCCGACGAAAATGCGTCACTGATCATCACCGGTAACGGCGATGTGATTCAGCCGGAAAACGACCTGATCGCCATCGGCTCAGGCGGCCCCTATGCGCAGGCGGCTGCACGCGCCTTACTGGAAAACACGGAATTAAGCGCCCGGGAGATTGTCGAAAAATCACTGGGTATTGCGGGTGATATCTGTATCTACACCAACCAGTTCCACACGATTGAAGAATTAGCCTCCAAGGCGTAAGGATCCACTATGTCTGAAATGACCCCGCGCGAAATAGTCAGCGAGCTTGATAGCTACATCATCGGACAGCACAAAGCAAAGCGCGCCGTCGCGATCGCCTTGCGTAACCGCTGGCGCCGCATGCAGTTGGAAGAGAGCCTGCGCCATGAAGTGACCCCGAAAAATATCCTGATGATCGGCCCAACCGGGGTGGGGAAAACGGAAATCGCCCGTCGCCTCGCCAAGCTGGCTAACGCGCCGTTTATCAAGGTAGAAGCGACTAAATTCACCGAGGTGGGTTATGTCGGCAAGGAAGTGGATTCCATCATCCGTGATCTGACCGACGTGGCCATTAAAATGGTGCGTCAGCAGTCAATAGAGAAAAACCGTTATCGTGCCGAAGAACTGGCCGAAGAGCGCATTCTGGACGTGCTGATTCCCCCGGCCAAGAACAACTGGGGCCAGCCGGAAGAGAACCATGAGCCGTCCGCCGCTCGTCAGGCATTCCGCAAAAAGCTGCGCGAAGGGCTGCTTGACGACAAAGAAATCGAAATCGAACTGGCGGCTGCACCGGTTGGTGTCGAAATCATGGCCCCTCCCGGCATGGAAGAGATGACCAATCAGTTGCAATCCATGTTCCAGAATCTGGCGGGGCAGAAACAGAAAAGCCGCAAGATCAAGATTCGTGAGGCCTTCAAACTGCTGGTGGAAGAAGAAGCCGCCAAGCTGGTTAACCCGGAAGAACTCAAGGAACAGGCGATTGAAGCGGTGGAGCAACACGGCATCGTCTTCATTGATGAAATCGACAAGATTTGCAAACGGGGCGATACCTCCGGCCCGGACGTATCACGCGAAGGCGTTCAGCGCGACCTGCTGCCGCTGGTGGAAGGCTGTACAGTGTCCACGAAGCACGGCATGGTAAAAACTGACCATATCCTGTTCATCGCGTCCGGCGCGTTCCAGGTTGCCAGCCCATCGGATCTGATCCCTGAGTTGCAGGGCCGTCTGCCTATCCGGGTTGAGTTGCAGGCGCTGACCACCGAGGACTTCGAGCGTATTCTGACCGAACCCAGCGCCTCGCTGACCCGTCAGTATCAGGCGTTGATGGAAACCGAAGGCGTTAACATCACCTTCCAGCCGGATGGTATCCGCCGTATCGCGGAAGCGGCCTGGCAGGTTAACGAGCGTACGGAAAACATCGGCGCTCGTCGTCTGCATACGGTATTAGAGCGCTTGATCGAGGATGTGTCCTACGGCGCCAGTGAAATGAACGGCCAAACCGTGACGATCGATGCAGATTATGTACGCAGTCACCTTGATGAGTTAGTAGCAGATGAAGATCTGAGCCGATTTATCTTATAATCCGTTCGCGGATCGCACTGATGACCAAACAGTGGGAGGCGTTGGCCTCCCACTGTTGTTTTTGATGCCGTCACCAGGCTGCATTATTCCTGCACTTAACGCGCCACAACCTGGCTGATAGCATGGCCCATAAACACCATGATCCCATTAATACCATGACCCAGTTAACACCATGACCCAATTGACACATAGCAGCAAAACTCAAGCCTGGCTCGACAGCCTGCGTCCCAAGACGCTGCCGCTGGCTTTTGCCTCCATCGTTACCGGCACCGTCATCGCCTGTTGGCACAGCAATTTCAAACCCGGCGTCGCGCTGTTGACGCTGATCACCGCCGGGCTGTTGCAGATTCTCTCCAATCTGGCCAACGACTATGGCGATGCGGTGAAAGGCAGCGACAAGGAAGACCGTATCGGCCCGCTACGCGGCATCCAGACGGGGGCTATCACGCTGGCGGAACTGCGCAAGGCGCTGCTCATCACCGTGTTGCTAACCGCAGTATCCGGTAGCGCGCTGGTAGCACTGGCCTGCGAAAAACCGGTGGATATCGTGGTATTCCTGGCGCTCGGCCTGCTGGCGATTCTGGCCGCGATTACCTACACCGTCGGCAACCGGCCTTACGGGTATATTGGGCTGGGTGATATCTCGGTGCTGATTTTCTTTGGCTGGCTCAGCGTAGCCGGGTCGTACTACCTGCAAACCGGCCACTTCGACAGCAGCGTTATCCTGCCTGCAACCGCTTGTGGCCTGCTGGCCGTCGCGGTGCTCAATATCAACAATCTGCGCGATATCGACAGCGATCGGGAAAACGGCAAAAACACGCTGGCAGTAAGGCTCGGTGCCTATAAAGCCCGCCGCTACCACATGATGTTACTGATGACGGCACCGGTTTGTCTGGCCCTCTTCGCGATGCTGTATCTGCATACGCTGGCGGGCTGGCTGTTTATTCTGGCACTGCCGTTACTGGTGAAACAAGGCCGCTATGTGATGCGCGAAACCACCGCGTTCAGCATGCGTCCGATGCTGGAAAAAACCGTGAAAGGCGCGTTACTCACCAATTTGTTGTTCGCGGTAGGCGTACTGCTGAGCTAAACCAGATTCAGTCTGGATTGAACGAGCAACACGTTTGTGCCGGTTGGCAAAATCACAACCGATTACTGATGCGGGTCAAAGCCGCTGTTGATGATTTTGCCAACAACAAACATAAAGGGATATACTCAGTCCCACACTCCCCAGCGGCAACAAACGTGACTCCTATGAAATACGATACTTCCGAACTGTGTGATATCTATCATGAAGAGGTCAATGTCGTTGAGCCTCTTTTCTCCAATTTTGGTGGACGTAGTTCATTCGGCGGCAAAATCGTCACAGTAAAATGCTTTGAAGATAACGGCCTGCTATTCGATGTACTGGAAGAAAACGGCAGTGGCCGCGTCTTGCTGATCGACGGCGGCGGTTCTGTACGCCGTGCGCTGGTTGACGCTGAACTGGCCCGCCTAGCCACGCAAAACGAATGGGAAGGTATCGTGGTCTATGGCGCGGTACGTCAGGTAGACGATTTATCGGAGCTGGATATCGGCATTCAGGCGATGGCGGCGACACCGGCTGGCGCAGCGAGCGAAGGCATCGGTGAAACGGATATCCGGGTGAATTTCGGCGGTGTGACGTTCTTCTCCGGCGATCACCTTTATGCTGACAACACCGGTATTATCCTGTCTGAAGATCCGCTGGATCTGGAATAACCAGACCGGGTTGCCAAGGGCGTCAACTGACGCCCTGTGTGTGCCGTTGTCTGTTTGACGTCGGCGGTTATTGAACGTCTTCCATTTTACCCAGCAGCGCACGCAGACGTTCCTGCCATACCAGCTGTTCCTGCTTAAGTTGTTCGTTCTCGCTCATTAATGCATCACGGTTACCCGCCATGCTCTCCACTTCCTGCGACAACGTATTGTTCTTCTCTTTCAGCTCTTCGATTTCCATCTGCAACAGCGTGATCGTGTCAATCGCCTGCTGAACTTTCGCTTCCAGCTTCTCAAACACTTCAAATGACATAACTTCTAACCCCTTTTGATCGCACGGCCTGAGCCGGTTAACGCAGATGTATCACGAACAGGTGTGCCACGCACGGTATCCCGCGAGCAGGTATGCACCGACACGGGTTTCACAAACAGATATCTCATGCCGCCTTGTGCACTCAGCCTGCACATCTGTTATGGCTGTTATGGCGACGCCGGACGTAAACGCCAGCCAAATTGTATGTAGCCAGATCAAACGTGTCCAGCGCACTGCCGGTAAAACAGCGACTCTGCCTGCTTTTTCGCTCATGCGCTATCAGTACAGGCCGAAAATTGCCCGAATTATTGTTAAACGATATTGATGTTAATAAATTTAACACCCTGATTAACACCTATCCGCTGGTCGCATGACAGTTTTGTGTCTAATTACGCGAATGCGCGCATTTTCTTGACGCATCACACACATTTTGATTTCGATATTTCTCGTTTTCGAACATTAACGATAAATTCACATCCGAAATACAAAAAGAGCCTGACCGCGAATCGCCAAAGACGAACGGGACAGGCCTGAAACGCGCAGACCCACAGAGGCCTGCGTCAACCACCATGCTGTAGCCTACAAGCAGGAACAAGCATTATGAGTCAATCTGATATTTCTACCCTTAAAGGCCAGTGCGTTGCCGAGTTTCTCGGTACTGGCCTGCTGATCTTCTTTGGCGTTGGCTGTGTAGCGGCTCTGAAACTGGAAGGCGCCAGTCTGGGGCTATGGGAAATCAGTATTATCTGGGGGTTGGGGGTCGCGATGGCGATCTACCTGACCGCCGCGATTTCCGGTGCTCACCTCAACCCTGCGGTCACCATCGCCCTGTGGCTGTTCGCCTGCTTCGATGGCCGCAAAGTCCTGCCTTATATCGTTGCACAGGTCGCTGGCGCGTTCTGTTCGGCGGCACTGGTCTATGGCCTCTACCACAACCTGTTCGATAACATCGAACAAACGCACAATATTGTGCGTGGTAGTGTGGAAAGCCTCGATCTGGCTGGTGTCTTCTCCACCTACCCGAACCCGCACATTTCAGTGATGCAGGCCTTCATGGTGGAAACGGTCATCACCGCTATTTTGATGTGTCTGATTCTGGCGCTGACCGATGACGGCAACGGTATTCCACGTGGTCCGCTGGCACCGCTGTTAATAGGGATTCTGATCGCGGTGATTGGCGCATCAATGGGCCCGTTGACCGGCTTTGCCATGAACCCGGCGCGTGATGCTGGACCGAAGCTGTTTGCCTACTTCGCTGGCTGGGGCAAAATCGCGCTGACTGGCGGACGTGACATCCCTTATATACTGATACCGATTTTCGCCCCGATCGTCGGAGCCTGTCTGGGCGCATTTGGCTATCGCACCCTGATTGGCCGTAACTTGCCTTGTGATGTCTGCGCCATTGATAACGACACCGACACGGCGGCTTCTGCCCAAACCCGTAAGGTCTGACCCTACTCCGCTAACAGGATTACGTTTATGAACCAGGAAAAAAAATACATCGTCGCGCTCGACCAGGGCACTACCAGTTCACGAGCTGTTGTGTTTGATCATGACGCCAACATCGTCAGCGTATCCCAGCGGGAATTCACCCAGATTTACCCCAAAGCGGGCTGGGTAGAACATGACCCGATGGAAATCTGGGCGTCGCAAAGCTCCACGCTGGTAGAGGTGCTGGCGAAAGCGGGCATCAGCAGCGACGAAGTTGCCGGTATTGGTATTACCAACCAGCGTGAAACCGCCGTAGTGTGGGAAAAAGAGACCGGTAAGCCGATTTATAACGCCATTGTGTGGCAGTGCCGCCGCTCTGCAGATATCTGCGAAAGGCTGAAAAAAGACGGTATGGAAGAGTACATCCGCGCCAACACCGGTCTGGTGGTTGACCCGTACTTCTCCGGCACCAAAGTGAAATGGATCCTCGACCATGTGGAAGGGTCGCGTGAACGTGCCCGTCGCGGCGAGCTGCTGTTCGGCACCATCGATACCTGGCTTATCTGGAAAATGACCCAGGGGCGCGTCCACGTCACCGATTACACCAACGCTTCACGCACCATGCTGTTCAACATCCATAAACTGGACTGGGACGAACGTATGCTGGACGTGCTGGATATCCCACGAGCCATGTTGCCGCAGGTCCGTCCTTCCTCTGAAGTGTACGGCCAGACCAATATTGGTGGCAAAGGCGGTACCCGTATTCCTATCGCCGGTATCGCCGGTGACCAGCAAGCTGCGTTGTACGGCCAACTGTGTGTACAACCCGGTATGGCGAAAAACACCTACGGTACCGGCTGCTTCCTGTTGATGAATACCGGTAAAGAAGCAGTTCGCTCTAAACACGGCCTGTTGACGACCATTGCCTGTGGCCCGCGTGGTGAAGTGAACTATGCGCTGGAAGGTGCGGTATTTATCGGTGGGGCGTCTATCCAGTGGCTGCGCGACGAGCTGAAACTGATTGGCGACGCGATGGACTCTGAATACTTCGCCACCAAAGTGAAAGATACCAATGGCGTCTATGTGGTACCGGCGTTTACCGGTCTGGGCGCACCTTACTGGGACCCGTACGCCCGTGGCGCGATTTTCGGCCTGACCCGTGGTGCCAATGCGAATCACATTATCCGCGCTACGCTGGAATCCATCGCCTATCAGACCCGTGACGTGCTGGATGCCATGCAGGCTGATGCCGAGACTCGCCTGCAAGCGCTGCGTGTGGACGGCGGTGCCGTCGCCAACAACTTCCTGATGCAGTTCCAGTCCGACATTCTGGGTACGCGTGTTGAGCGCCCGCAAGTGCGCGAGTCTACCGCGCTGGGTGCCGCGTTCCTGGCGGGTCTGGCTACCGGCTTCTGGAACGATCTGGACGAAGTGAAGAGCAAGGCCACCATTGAGCGTGAATTCCGCCCCAGCATCGAAACCGTGGAACGTAATTTCCGCTATCGTGGCTGGCAAAAAGCGGTGGAACGGGCGCGTGCGTGGGAAGATCACGACGAGTAAAATCACCACTATCCTTGATCGGGCGCGGCTATCGCGCCCTTTTTCTTTCCCTCCCCCTCACCCGCCCGCCAACATGGCTGTGTTACCATAACGCCCCGACTGACTCTTCTTTTGTTCCTTAATTCCCTGTGCAGGACTGGTATCCATGAAACGTGAATTAGCCATCGAATTCTCCCGCGTGACCGAAGCCGCTGCGCTGGCCGGCTACAAGTGGCTGGGGCGCGGCGACAAAAACGCCGCCGATAACGCTGCCGTGCAGGCGATGCGCATCATGCTCAATCAGATCGACATCAACGGCCAGATTGTCATCGGCGAAGGTGAAATCGACGAAGCCCCGATGCTTTATATCGGCGAACAGGTGGGCACCGGTAACGGTGACGCGGTAGACATCGCCGTCGACCCGATCGAAGGCACCCGCATGACTGCCATGGGGCAGGCTAACGCCCTGGCAGTATTAGCCGTCGGCGAGCAGGGAACCTTCCTGCATGCACCCGACATGTACATGGAAAAACTGATTGTCGGCCCGCAGTCTAAAGGCGCTATCAATCTTGACCAACCGTTGGAAGAGAACCTCAAGCGCGTTGCCGAGCGACTGGGTAAACCACTGAGCGAACTGACCGTCATCACGCTGGCCAAACCGCGCCACGATCAGGTCATCGCGGATATGCAGCGGCTGGGGGTAAAAGTCTTTGCCATTCCTGATGGCGATGTGGCTGCGTCTATTCTGACCTGCATGCCGGAAAGCGAAGTGGATGTACTTTACGGCATCGGCGGTGCGCCGGAAGGCGTTATTTCTGCGGCGGTGATCCGTGCGCTGGATGGCGACATGCAAGGGCGTCTGCTGGCCCGCCATCAGGTGAAGGAAGATAACGAGGAAAACCGTCGCCTGGGCGAGCAGGAATTAGCACGCTGCCGCGAAATGGGCATTGAAGCAGGCAACGTGCTGGCACTGGGTGACATGGCGCGCAACGACAACGTGATATTTTCCGCCACCGGCATCACCAAAGGTGACCTGCTCGAGGGCATTTCACGCCGTGGCAATATCGCCACCACTGAAACGCTGCTGATCCGCGGCAAGTCACGTACCATCCGTCGTATCAGCTCTACCCATTACCTGGACCGCAAAGATCAGGCACTGCACGACTTTCTGCTGTAATCACGGCAGGGTATGCGCAGCTCAGCATGAATTGTTTCACTGTTGTTAATAGATCGCGTATCGTAAGGCTCGGCTGCACACAGCCCTGTGACACCAGAGAGATCAAAAACAGGAGCAGATAACCATGGCAGAGTGGGTGACCGGTAAAGTTATTCAGGTTGAACACTGGACGGAAAATTTATTCAGCCTGCGGCTGGAAGCGCCGATAGCGCCGTTTACCGCCGGGCAGTTCGCCAAACTGGCGCTGGAACTGGATGGCGAGCGGGTACAGCGCGCCTATTCTTACGTCAACGCACCCAGCAACACGCTGCTGGAGTTCTATCTGGTTAACGTGCCGGACGGCAAGCTCAGCCCGCATCTGCACCGTTGTCAGCCGGGCGATGAGGTGCTGGTAACCCAGGAAGCCGCCGGTTTCTTCGTACTCGAAGAAATCCCAGACTGCGATACCCTGTGGATGCTGGCAACCGGCACCGCCATCGGCCCGTATCTGTCGATTTTGCAGGAAGGGCGCGACCTGGAGCGGTTCAAGAATATCGTGCTGGTCCACGCTGCTCGGTTCGCTCGCGACCTGAGCTATCTGCCACTGATGCAACAACTGGAACAGCGCTACAACGGTAAGTTACGCATCCAGACCGTTGTCAGCCGGGAGGAACAGCCCGGCTCACTCACTGGCCGCGTACCGGCACTGATTGAAAGCGGCGCGCTGGAAGAGGCAGTCGGCTTACCGATGGATGCCGCTACCAGCCACGTCATGCTATGCGGCAACCCGAAGATGGTGCGAGATACCCAGCAGTTGCTCAAGGAGACGCGGCAGATGAGCAAACACCTGCGTCGTCGTCCCGGCCATATGACCAGCGAGCACTATTGGTAATCCAGACTATCCCGACGACCGGCGAGTACCCACAAAACGGTAGAAACAAACGGCACTCAGGACGCGCGGAACTGCAACGGTTCCGCTGCCGGTCCGAAACGGTTCGCACCTGTTGTGCCGACGAACGCGCCGCAATCAAGCAACATCATCACGCTAATCAGCGTCGGCAAGAAACGCTCTACGCCCCATTGAGCAAGCGATGGCAGCATCGACCAATTACCGTTACCCAACATCCAGGCCACCACCAGCAATAACGCCCACCAGCCACTTCGGTTGCGATCGTGCAGCCTTTTGACCAGTATCGCCGTCAGCGGCCACATTAGCATCACCAGTACAAACGCCGCCTTCTGGGTATCCAGCCAACCGGTACCGGCCAACACGAATAATCCCACCATCAACGCCAGCACGATCACCATCCCTAACCAAAAATCCCGGCGACCAACGCGGCCACGAAACGAAAAACACCATTGTTGTATTGTCATGTCTTCTTATCCCCGAATACGGTTCTACGGGTATGAGTTTACCTTAAGTCAGGTTGTGTTTTTTACCGCACATTTTGACAATTGATCCTGAATCCCGCTTTAATCACACAGCGTGCCAACAGTGAGTGACGATACGAATAAACTGATGATGAAAAATGCCCTGCTGATTGTTTGTTGCCTGTCTGCTGGCCTACTCTGCACCCCCTTTGCCAGAAGTGACGGCTTATTCCAGCCTCAAACCCCAACCGCTGCCCCTTACCTGCTGCCGGGTTCTCCCACGTTCGACATGAACATCGTGCAATTTCGCACCCGTTATAACCTGAGTAACCCGTCACTGCCGATTAGTGAATACCGGGTCATCGACACCGGTGACGACTCACCGAACCTGACGCGTGCAGCCAGCCGCATCAACGACCATCTGTATTCATCCACCGCGTTGGAAAAAGGCACCGGCAAGATTAAAACCATGCAAATTACCTGGCTTCCCAAACCTAAAGACACCGACCAAAGCGGGCGACGTAAACAAGCCATCGGTTACATGGCAGCACTGGTACGCACTTTTATGCCATCGCTCACCAACGAACAAAGCCTGAAAAAAATCGAGACATTGTTGGAAAAAGGCAAAGGGCAGCGCTTTTACCAGCAAACTGAGGGGGCATTGCGCTATGTTGTGGCGGATCATGGCGAAAAAGGGCTAACCTTCGCTGTTGAACCGATTAAGCTAGCGCTATCTGATTCGTGATCACATCGAGAATTAGGCACGAAAAACAGAGCCACCGCGCCATTTCGACTCTATACTATCGGCAGTTCTGTATCATCGTCAGAGTGGCTGCCTGACGCAGCCATGTATTGATTAACTGGCAATTCGCCTGGAGGAAACAAGATGCGACATCCCTTAGTCATGGGCAACTGGAAGCTGAACGGCAGCACCAGCATGGTTCACGAACTGATCGCCGGCCTGCGCAAAGAACTGAGCGCCGTCACCGGTTGTGACGTAGCCATTGCGCCACCCGCTATTTATCTGGATCAGGCGAAACACCAGCTGGCAGGCAGCCGTATTGTGCTGGGTGCCCAGAACGTGGACGTCAACCTTGCGGGCGCTTTCACCGGTGAAACATCCGCTGAGATGCTAAAAGACATCGGCGCGAAGTACATCATCATCGGCCACTCCGAGCGCCGTACCTATCACCATGAAAGTGATGAGTTCATCGCCAAAAAATTTGGCGTGCTGAAAGAAACCGGCCTGATTCCGGTACTGTGCATCGGTGAAACCGAAGCTGAAAACGAAGCGGGTCAGACCGAAGCCGTCTGCGCGCGTCAGTTGGACGCGGTGCTGAACACGCTGGGCGCGAAAGCGTTCGAAAACACCGTCATTGCCTACGAACCGGTATGGGCCATCGGCACCGGCAAGTCCGCCACGCCGGCGCAGGCACAGGCCGTGCACAAATTCATCCGTGACCACATCGCTAAACAGGATGCGGCAGTCGCTGAACAGGTCATCATCCAGTACGGCGGCTCGGTCAATGCGGCTAACGCTGCTGAGCTGTTCACCCAGCCGGACATCGATGGCGCGCTGGTGGGCGGTGCCTCACTGAAAGCTGATGCGTTCGCCGTTATCGTTAAAGCCGCGGCCGAAGCCAAAGGCCTGGCCTGATTCCTGCCCGAACACCGCACAACGGCTCCAGACTGGAGCCGTTTTTTTATGCCTTTTTCCCACTGACTCCGCCTGCATTCATTATTTTGTCATTTTTCCCGTCTAGGTTTTACCAGTCGTGTTTATTTGTTACTTAATTTAACCAAGAGTGAATGAAAATGACTCGTAAGGCTATTATTCGCAAAACACTGCTCTCTTCCCTAATGATGACACTGGTAGCAGGTAGCGCACTGGCCGCCAGCGCCGACTACCAACGCCAGGCGCAGGGTGACATCACCCAACCCGGTGGTGCCCGCCGCCTCAGTGCCGATCAAACGGAGATGCTGAAAGCCTCACTCAACGCGAAGACCGCCAAAAACGTGATTCTGCTGATTGGTGACGGCATGGGCGATTCGGAAATCACGGCCGCACGCAACTACGCGATGGGGGCTGGCGGCTTCTTCAAAGGTATCGATGCACTGCCGCTGACAGGCCAGTACACCCACTACTCGCTGGACAAAAAAACCCGCAAACCAGACTACGTCACCGATTCCGCGGCATCGGCCACCGCGTGGTCCAGTGGTGTCAAAACCTACAACGGCGCACTGGGCGTTGATGTGGATGGCAAAGACCATAAAACACTAATTGAAATCGCTAAAGCGGCGGGCAAAGCGACGGGTAACGTCTCTACCGCCGAACTGGAAGACGCCACACCGGCCGCCATGGTGTCCCACGTGACCTCCCGCAAGTGCTACGGCCCGGAAAAAACCAGCCAGCAGTGCCCGACCAACGCACTGGAAAACGGCGGTCGCGGCTCTATTGCTGAACAGTTACTGGTCACCCGTGCGGATGTCACGCTGGGCGGTGGCGGTGCCACTTTTAAAGAACTCGCCAAAGCGGGTAAATATCAGGGGAAAAGCCTGAAAGAACAGGCGGAAGCGCTGGGCTACCACATCGTGACGGATCTGGATGGCATGAACGCCGTTACCGCCGCCACGCAGAGCAAGCCGGTGCTGGGGCTATTCGCCGATGGCAACATGCCGGTGCGCTGGCAGGGGCCGCAAGCGAGCTACCACGGCAACCTGGACAAACCGGTTGTAACCTGTGAGCCGAATACCAAACGCGCGGCCACCGTGCCGACACTGGCGCAAATGACCGATAAAGCTATCCAGTTATTGAGCAAGAATAAAAACGGTTTCTTCCTGCAAGTTGAAGGCGCGTCTATCGACAAACAGGACCACGCCGCCAACCCGTGTGGTCAATTCGGCGAAACCGTCGACCTGGACGAAGCGGTCCAAAAAGCGCTGGAATTCGCCCGTCGTGACGGCAACACGCTGGTGATTGTCACCGCCGACCACGCCCACTCCAGCCAGATTATCGAAAACGGAGCCAAAGCACCGGGCCTGACGCAGGCGCTGAACACCAAAGATAATGCGGTGATGACCATCAGCTACGGTAACTCGGAAGAGGAGTCTCAAGGCCACACCGGCACCCAGTTGCGTATCGCCGCCTACGGCCCGCACGCCGCCAACGTCGTGGGGCTGACCGACCAAACCGACCTGTTCTACACCATGAAAAACGCGATGGGGCTGAAGTAATAGAAGCTATCTTTGGGCCACGGTACTCCTGTGGCCCGTTTCTTTGTGGGCCGTTGTCGTTTTTATAACGTTGTCTTTACACCTAAGCGGATCCTTTCGGTTGGGAACAACGGTTGCAATATTACCTCATCATTAAAAATGAATAATTTGGGTGACAAGGCTGTTACATCATAAATATTTTCAGCAATTAAACTTAATTTCGTTCTAAAGACCGGAATACTAATTTCATCCGCGAAGACAAATACATCATCACTTATTAGAATATTTTCATTTAACAGACTATCAATACTTTCATAGTCTGAAAATTTCATTTCTGACCAAACCACACCCTCTCTTGAAAAGGGATAGTCATTTAAGCTATCTATAGCTTCCTTCAGAGCTTGTCCATCAAGCACATTAAAATTAGCACTAAGTGCTGCTTTACACTCTTCAAATAAGTTCATTTTTCTTGGTCATTTCAATATCGTTTTAAAAAATATCCCATTACTCTAAAATTGACATGGTCTGAGAACATATTATTACCTGTTACTCCTAACAGGAAAATTAAAATTATAACTCGTCTTCATTGAATGAATGATAATATTAATAATCTCCCATGGCAGTACATGTCAAATCAAAAAACCTATCAAATTGATGCAGTTTATTAAATAGATATTTCTATATCATCTCACAACTCTCTAATCTTACGCTTCGTCAGATAATATTCTCATGAATTCACACACAGCCTTTTTATGCAATTCAATCTCTTCCGGAGATAACAATACATTCATTAATTGATCATCAACATCCATATCATATATATCGACATCCAACCACCCTTTTGACCAAAAATCCATCCCACCTATTCTATTTTTACCTTCAAATTCAACCCGTTCCAGATCGCCAAAATCACCATTGGTATAATAGCTATACTTGAAAGTATACCCTTTCATTTTTGGTGCAATGTTTTTCTTAAAATAATCAATGTTAAACATTTGGTTCTCACTATTTATCTATTACACGTATCTTTTTCTAAGATAAGTATTCCTGATATTATATCTTCACCATATGATTTTGTGATACATTCGCACCATACCCGGCTGTATGGCGAGCATCGTCCAAAACACCCGCAGGCGGTAGTGACAGGTGTCAGCATCATCACCCCACACACCGATGTAGTAGAGGTGTTTGTCTTATCGGCGTGAACACAGGATCCTGAGCAGCAGATAGGATCCCCTGTCTGTTAAGCCCCGGGATTTATTTGAGATAACTATCATGAGCCAAAAAAGCACAGACATCAGTAAGTTCTTAAGTTACATATTACGCCATCAACCTGAAGCTATCGGTTTATCTTTGGACACAGAAGGATGGGCTGTCATAAGCGATCTTATTCTTTGTGCCGTTAAAGAAGGTTATATACTCGAAAATAGCCTGATTCATAGTATCGTTGATAATAGTGATAAAAGACGCTTTACAATTTCAGACGATGGATTACGTATCCGGGCGGTACAGGGACACTCAACACAGCAGGTTAATATTTCCTACAAAGAGAAAACACCTCCTGAGATCTTATATCATGGAACAGCCACCCGTTTTATATCAGCCATTCGGGAACAAGGTCTGATTCCTGTATCACGTCAGTATGTACATCTTTCGCCTGATGAAGAGACGGCCATTCAGGTAGGACAACGTCATGGAAAACCGATAGTACTAACGATAAAAGCCCTTAACATGTACGAACAGGGCTTTAAATTTTATCAAGCTGACAATGGTGTCTGGTTAACTGATACCGTTCCTTATCAGTTTATTCAGGAATAACCTACTACTCATCATCTTTTGCCCGCGCTGCTGTGTGGCGGGCAGATTGAAGACACACAATGTTTAGCCATTCTGAAATACATATCTTCGCCGCCGAAATAGACAATTTCATCCGAATAGCGCCTGTTCACAAAAGGTAGTTGACATCCCACCAGTTTGCCAGAGGCAAAAACTATGTAATTCCAATTTGTGCATTATTTTCGATTACTGCTTATACATTCTCGTAAAATGTTTATTAATATCCTTATTCTCGATAACTCTAGCATTTGTGAAGTCTATTAAGTCAGATACAACAATCCCACGTTGGAGATCTTCTGGGAAATCATCAATAGAAGCATAAATCGTTGGTACTAGAAATCTGAAATAGTCACCCATAACAGTATTCCCCTCATATCCAACTGGGTAATCCTCGCCTTCATTTGTTCCTTCAACACCATGAAAAACAAAGAAGCCCTTCTTAGATGGAAGATTATAGTCGCTCAATTCAATTTCTGGCAATGAACGTTCTTCAACCCATTTAACTAAGTCATTTCGACATTTAACATATTCAAACCTTATGTATGAATATAAATCCAATACTGTCTTTCCATTTTTAGACTCTGGATATTCAGAATAACCCGCAGACTCTTCCCACATATACTCATTTAAAGAATCCAAAATACACTCAGCGTTATTCATCTGCAAAACCGCCTTCGGAATATCACCAAAACAGTTATTAACCATTACAGAAATCCTGCCAAACTTATCCATTGCGAACCATGTGTAAATAGTTCCAAACTCGGGCTTCCAATTTTCATCAAGATTATTCATCATTCTTTTTCTCCTGCGTCAACATGACCTTACTCAGAATCTACCAGCGTTAGCGGGCGCACATAGCGCGCTATGGAAAAACACGCTGACGTAATCGTTCTCCCAAGAACACCAAAAAAAATAATAATAATTCCCTGCGAAAAATAAATTAATTATTGAAATACACTCAAGAATTTTTATTAAAAACAGCATCCCTTAAATAAATTTCTTCCCCAAAGCCATCATATATACCATAAAAAATAGACAAACACCCCTCTTTTTCTAGAAGACTAAACCCGGTTACTCCACAATCAAAATAAAGACCAACGCACCCATACTCAACATTTTTAATTCTATATTCATATATGTTAACTATCTTCTTATCAATGTAATCAGACAACTCAGGAACAATCTTCACTGGATAAAAAAACTCATCATCGATATCCATAACATCTAATAAAAAAGGCTCGAAACTCTCCTGTAAAATTTTAGCAATACCTTCATTAACACTTAATGATATCCAGCCAGATTCCGATGTTCGAAAGAACATAACAAGAATATCACAAATCAACTCATTCTCTATAAAGAGAGAACGCTTGCGAAACTCTTTAATATACTCATTAACCAACATTACATCTCCCTATTAATATTTTTAAGATTCTTCAGGAGCTAACCTGTTAAATTAATACATTTCATTATGTAAAATACTCATGCTGATAACTATTCATCTATACACATGCATTGCTCTTCTCCTCTAACTGAGATTCTGTGCCACCAAAATTAGCGCTTCCAGCCAAGAGAACGAGATTTTTCTAATAACGCTATTGCAGATAGCGCTCATCTTGCTGGACGAGGGGTTCTATTTCCTCTTCCCATATGCGCTTTTGGTATAACTGCCACTCTGTTAGTTCAGTGCGCCTTTTTATACAATCACGAATAACTTTTACCGCAAGAATAAATTCTTCATTGTTCAGATCAGTAAAATTAATCTGATCAAGAACTAAAACCTCCATTATCTTTTCATATATAATTGGATGGTTGCCCTGAAGGGCATCATCTAATAAGTCCTCTAACGCATCTGAAGCGATCCTATTCAAAGTAATACGTAAGCTCGTTCTCTCTAGGTAACCGATAAAAACAGTTGCCCCCATAATTCACCTCATTACGAAAAATCAATACATGTTATTACCCTAACTCCGGACCTGTTCCAACCATAGTTTAAAACCCTCAAGGAACAGAGCCATCAGAGATGAGAAAAATTTCACATTAACTGAACATTAGAAATGTATTCTTTTGGGGATAAATACTATCAGTATGAGTAGTCATACTTAGCATTTATTCTACGGCATATCCAATAGATGTTGGCAACAAAACAAAAACCTCTAGCGATTTGTTAACATCCTTCATTTCCCACGCTCTCTCAAATGAATAAAAAGATCCACACGATAAAATCGAAACATCCTATTACTTCAAGATATACATTCGATTATGGACCACCCCAAGACAACCTTGACTTTAACTCATCAGGAACTATTTTAAATAATAATTTAATGTACTCTACATTCTGGGTGTAATTGGTGGATATATCATCACTGCATTTTTCAAAATAGTACTTTGCTTGGTTATTTAAAAACCAAATGTCATGCTCCACAAAATCAAAATCCAGAATACTTTTTGATAAGTTATGTATAAGTTCAACATCAAAATAGCAGGACCTGTCCCTTGCCCTTACCCAAGAATTCTGTGACTGAACACTTCTTATATAAGGTAAAACAAGGTCAAATATCTTCTTATATATCTCTTGCTTTGTCATCTTTATCACTACATTATCGCCTATTCATAGACAAGCATAACTTACAGCCATAACAGGGGGAATTATTTTATTGACATGTGGTTCCGTTGAACCTCTGAACTGATTATTTCGGAGAGCACATCCAACAGACTATTAGTGGACACAAAATATTTCCTGCCCGAGAGATTAAGCACTCTTAGATAATCACCACCGCTCTCTCAAATATGCTGGGTAGTTGAGGCGAAACGGAGAGGCTAATAGATAAAACTGATCTTCCCGGAAAAAGGTACAAGAACAATAATACTGATTTTAATGACCATTCTCTTTAAAAATATCATGCCAATTTATTTCTTCTCTATTTCTTGGCTCATAGTGCCGACTTAAGTCTATCAAACGCCACAATCCGTTATCTTCAACAAATAGTTCCCTTACTTTCAAGTATGGCTTTTCCATTTCATCTAAAAATAGCACCCCTTTTATTTTTGCATAATGAAATAACCTTGATGAACCACCGCCATATAAACTAACATTATTCTCAAGATTATCACTCAACCCATGGTTCTCAATCTTCAAAAAAGGGGAATTTAAATAATCACTTCCATAGCCCTTATCAATCAAAATTAAATTACCATCTGAATGATAGATAATATATCCATTAACATATACCTCTTTATAATTAGAGAAATTATCAAAAACTTCTCTGACAGTCATCATTTTAATATAATCCTATTGTAATTCTTAATCCTGTTAAGAACAGTATCCTGCCAGCGTACTGACCATCCCATGCAGTTGCATCACGTAATCATACTGGCCGCCACCTCATCCCAGCTTTTTTGTTTGCTTCAGCTATGGCTGTGATGGCCGCATCGCGGGTGATGTTACATCCATCATGGATGCTTGCATTAGCAACGTCCTGTGGATATAGGTCGTTGTAGATCAGTACGTGTAGATTGGGAATTGAGTCGAAACGCAGGATCTGAGCGAATACACATTAGTTATCAGAATCGAATAATTAGAATCATCGCCACTTTTCCATTAACCTAACTAAGTATCCAATGAATAAGCTTTAACAAAGTCACTGTATACTTCATGTAGATGATAAAAATCTGCATCAGGCTCATTTTTTATCATTTGATACCTTTCCATTAATTTTTTAAAAAGCCCATCAGGTATCGGATGAGGATCTGACTCATTTTTCGCACAAAAAAAAATAAAACAGAGTATCCTTTAGAGATGGAACTGATAAACTCTCACTATACCTAATTATAAATGAAAACGCATACTGCCAATCACATTCCGACAGTAATAGATATGACAAACAAGCCGCTCTTAGGAAGTCATTATATAATATTTCCGACTCCAAAATTAACTTACAAAAGGCAAGTCCTTCACGCTCATTAATTAAGTAAAGTTTATTGAGATAATCAAACGCCTCTTTCTCAGGATCTTCAGATGACAATTCATTAACATAACCATTCGCTAGATAGCTGTTTAATCCATCAAATAGATCTTTGATGTTTGATTGGGTTGGATTCAACATCACTTAAATGCCCCCGTTTGTATAGTTGATAGCCGCTTTGAACCGTCATGTAAAATCGTCCAAGTAGCATAAATTCTTACAGCATTACCCTAGCAGCCTGTACTTCACTGAATCCGGGATCACCAGCGCTGAAAAACAGTCGGTCACCATTGTGACCGATATACTCCAACTACGGTGGTAATAAACGGAGGAAAGGGATTTAGGACTTAAAAGCAAAAATCCCCAACCAACCCAGTCGGGGTTTTATTTTATAAATCATCTTCCGAAGTAATATTTATCGCCCCGCAGGCTTCAAATAACCATTTCAAAGCACCAGACATAAAAAGGGAGTCAATAGCAGTAACCTCGATTATAAAATGGCTATTACTCAACGGTGCATCGAATAACACCGCATCCCACCAAAACCATTCTCGCTCATCAGGTTCTAGCCAAGATAACCATGATGATAATGTCCATTTTTTATCATTAGAGGCCTCCTTAATTTTTTCTTCATAAGATAATTCATCCCACCTTCTAGTTTGCTTTTTTCTTTCCGCTTCAGTCAGTTCTGGCAAACAGGCGTTAACAAACCGGGATGGAAGGACATTTGACCATTCATTAAGGAAAAGCCAGTTTTCGGTTGAATAATGATTTACAGTGATCAACACCTCTTTTGCCAGACCTAATACTGAAGGAACATCATCACAAGACACAATGAATCTGGCGATTCCAACACCAGTGGCTTTATCTGTTGATTGAGGAGGCTTTTTCAACCTATCCCTTTCCAATAAAATTTGCCGTAATTTCTCATCACTTACTTGCATCTTTTCCTGTCCCCTGAATGATTACTATAGCCTCACAGGAACAATCACTACCTCCATAGGAGGTGGTTTAGGGCTGACAAAAGAGCCTGGCTGTTAAGCCAGGCTCTTTATCAGTAAAAATCTTCTCGTTTAAAAATAATACCCGTGGGGAAAACGTCGTCCTTCTCGAAGTACACTGAATTTTCTTTTCCATGAATTACCACAGAGTAACCATAGACAATATTATCTTCTTCGCTAATTCCAATAACTACTCCTTTGCATTTTGCATACTTGTCATTTTTAGCATCTTCTTTAACTTCGACTTCCTGATAAAAAGCTATTTTCATGGCGATCACTTGCGCGTAATTTTTCCATCCCGGAATAGAGCTATGTTGTTTTGTCCAAACTACCGATATCGATGACTGGCTAAAGCGTTACCCCAGCGGCCTTAAGTTTGCCGAGTAATAACACACTCACCCCCGGCCCATGCCGGGAGTTTTTGTTTTATGGCTGGGGTGTCGGGGCATAGTCCTGACCGGATGGTTGCTGAAGTATTTTCAGGCAACCCCGCCACTTAGGCTCAAGAATGGTGAGAGATGTTAAAATATAATCGTCTTTTCCAAATCATCCTCTAGTAATTTAATTTCCTCTATCATATCTATGACAACACTATCATTCTCATATAAGAGAGATACTTTTTTTAACCATACATGCATATTACAGTATAAAAAATTACCACCTACCAACACACCGAAAACATCATCTTCTTTTATTATCTTATCTATAAAGCTGATTGGTAATATAATTCTTGCTTTATAATCACTATGGTTGCCATTATCTAAAGCAATGTAACCGGACAATCCATCATTATTATAAACTGTTAAGTATCCATCAATAAAATCAATATATCTAGGCTTCATTGAAATGACATCAATTAGATTATTCATATATTACCACACTATTTCCTTGGGCTAGTAATGATCGCTTGCCCAGTAAATTTCTCTCTGAACTCTGATAATGGCGTAAAATACTGCCTACCCAATGCAGGATCTCTAATAGCAACAACTTGCTGACCATTCCTAATGGTTACCCCATCAACCACAACAGCATGACCTCCTTCTGGCAGCCATACGTGTCCTTTATTGCTAACGCCTTATTTTTACAGCATACACAGTCGGTTACTGTCCCCAACGGTAGCCGGGGCAACCCGCCGCCGCAACTCACGCTGAAGGGCCGCTGGCTGGAAGATCTCGGCTTCAACACCGGCCAGCCCGTTATCGTCACCGTGGAGCACGGGCGGCTGGTGATTGAGGAGGAGATTAGGTTTTGACTGACAGATGTAAAAATCCCGGCGTATTTTAGGGGCCGGGATTGTTCTAATTGTTCGACGAGTAAGCTTTTAAAAAATCGTTGTACGTTTCATGAAGATGATAAAATTTCGCATCGGGATCATCTTTCAATTCTTCATATCTTGCCATTAACTTTTCGAATAAACCATCTGGTACAGGATAAGGATCTGTCTCATTCTTTGCGCAGTAAAAATAGAATAGAGCCTCTTTCAGTAACGGAACTGATAAAGCTTTACTATTTTCAAGCAAAAATGAAAAAGAATATTGCCAACTACTCTCTGACAATAGTAAATACGATAAACAAGTTGATCTCAGGAAGTCATTATATAATATTTCCGACTCCAAGATTAACTTGCAAAAAACGAGCCCTTCATGTTGATTAGCTAAATAAAGAGCATTGAGATAATCAAATGCATCTTTCGCAGGATCTTCTGGCGAAAGCTCATTAACATAACCATATGCTAGGTAACTGTTTAGTCCATCAAATAGCTCCTGGAGTTCTGGTTTATTTGGACTCATCATCATTTAAATGCTCTCGTATTAATAGTTGAAAGTCTTTTTTTGCCATCAGGTAATATTATCCATGTAGCATAAACCCTTACGCTACCGTTAGGCCCTGATACAATAGATTTTTATCTATTTGCAGACGTAGCACCCTGTGCTGAGTCCAATAACCTATCGATTATCATACTGTTATTACTAGCAGTATTCACTATACCTGCTTGATCTAATACGCGAGCCATATCTTGAGAGCGATCAATGTTATGGATTTGTTTTTCTAGCACGTCCATCCTTTTCGCATTATTTGGATATTTTGCAAATTCTTTTTGGCTACTAATTTTTGCATTCTTTAAGGAATTATATTCTTCTTGCAAAGCTTCAAGGTTACCAGAAGCTGGTCCATGCATAAATAGTTCAATCTTATCGATGGGTGCTGATTATCTGTATCGTGACTGCGTGAAAGATAAAATCCCTGCTCAAGTGGCCGGGATTTTAGTCAATTTAATTTAATAAAATACATCAGCCTGTCTGGCCATTATTTTATTCATGAATTAACGTCATAACGCTCATCCTGAATAATGTAAGGCTCTGCAACATCTTCCCACACAACTTTCGCCATCTCTTGCCATTTTGTCGGATTTTGTTGCTTCGAAATATAATCCCTGATTAGCTTAACAGCTTTATTAAAGTCCACTTTATCCAACTCAACAAATTAATGAAATTTTAGATATTCACCTTCTTCAGATTTAATTATTTCATGCAGAATTAGGTAATCTGGTAAAAAAACAGCATCCAGCAGATCGCCAAAGGCATCCCAATAACTCCCGTTAACGAAGCCTCCGGTCCTTTGAAAGTTACTTTCTCTTTGCCTATTATAATTCCAACCGATAAATAAACTTCCCCCCATACTATCACCTCACAATATCAAGCATTACACCGGCTATCTGACTCTTGTCGAGCCCCCTTTTCACGCCGGTCATATTCGGGGTATTTATTTTTAGCGCCTGGCTGTCGAGGCATAGCCTTGACCAGATTTTTTGGGGAAAATCCATCATAGCGGTAGCCACAAAACATCTCCTAAAGTACTTTCAGACCGCTTATGCTCATGAGTGAAGAGCAATTGAGGTGGTACACAGGGTCTGGCTGGTACCGAGAAAGAACAGAGATACTCATAGTCACTTAATACAACATTCGTCTTAATAAATTGCTAAAAAATCACATGAACATTTACATATCATATCCAGCATCTTTGAATACTAAACGCACATGGTCAGCCAACCCAACAAGATCTTCATACGCAATTAGGCCAAATTCTGGCGAGTGCTCCGATATATAATCATAAACCTCAAATGTTTCATGTCTTTTTTCTCTTATTTCTTTTACATATGTAGGCATAATGCATCGATTCACGCCTTCTGTATATTCTTTAGGCTGTTCTATCATACTCCATTGAAGCCTCCCTTTATAAGAATCTAACGCCTCTCGGAGAAGCTTAATCACATTGGGATTTTCTTCTTTAAAACGAAAACTTGTAGAAGGAGGTATATTAGAGCAGTCAGTTCTCTCAAAGTGATCATTGTTCCATATTTCAGGATAACGCTCGCTATAGCGTTTCCACTCTAATTTCCCAATTTTTTCAATAACAGAAAGCAAGCATCTATCTTCTCTATTCATCATCTCTTTATCCCTTGAAATTTATCAGATATTGTCACCCCATTAGGATTTATAGATTTGATATGCTTTTCCCAGTCACCTTTAGGAATAGGCTTTAATGACAACCTAGGATCGTAAACATACTTACCGTCAGTATACACCTGATGAAAGACTTGTTCATGATCGACTTTACCATTCTCATAGACACTCAAATTACTACCTGGGGTTGTAGGTCTGACTTCAATTATTTTCCCTCGATCTCCAGCCGCATCTAAAAGCTTAGGAGCGATATCAGAACAATCTGTACAATCAATATCGCTAGCCCAACGAATAAACTTCGGATCATTCATTTTGTTCACTACATCTTGATTAGCCGGATAGCCTGGATTCTCAGGGCGAACATTTTCAAGTCCAGGGATCTTTTCATTTCGATAGAAAAGGTCATCTAGTGTCGGCCCATCCGGGATCGGCGTCGTGGTAGTGTTCCCGGCTGTAAACGGTGCGCCATCGGGATTTCCGGTATGGCTGGCTCCGTTCTTATCCGACTGATCCGGCGTCGTCAGCGTGGTAGCCGTGTTCTCTCCGTCGGGGCCGGGTTTTCCAGTTTGCCTCCGGTCGGATCTGTGTCCGCTATCGGTAATTCCGTATGCGACGGTGCATTTTCGTCATCCTTCTTCGCTTCATTGATAACTTCATTGCCAATGATCGCTGTCGCTACGCCGGCAACAACGGCCGCACATGGCCCTGTGGCAAAGCACGCTGCCGTAGCCTCTCCCGCAGCCACAACAGCCGGGACAACAAACAGAAAGTTATTTTCAGCCGCCACCTGCGCCGACTGCGCCCCCTGCACCGCGTCCGCGCCGGTATTCCCCACCACGCCCGCCGCCAGGCCACCCGCTATCGTCGCCAGCGTGCTGATGTACTGCTTCTGCTCTTCGTTCAGCTCCGAGGGTGTCTTGCCCGGGTATAGCGCTTCAATCAGTGTGTGTGCCGCCAGCTCGCCGCCCGCTTCACCTGCCGCCCCCGCCAGTGCGTTATTCCCGCTTGCCTGCGCCACCACTGCGCCCAGCAACGCGTGCGCCAGCGTGTTCGCCGCCACGTCCGTGTTGCCCGCCGCATCCGTCGTCGCCCGGTGGATGGCTTCGGCCAGATACGGCGCTGCCGCCCCCGTCAGTGCCTGCGCCATGTTCCCCGCCAGTACCCCCTGCAGCGCCGCCGTCACCGCCTGAATGCCCTGACGTACCGCACCGCCCGTTCCGTACGGCGATGTCCGCATCGCCTCATCGTAGTACGACTGGAACAGCGCCTGCGTGATGTCATCCTGCGTTATCGCCTTGTTCGGGTTCGCCTGCGCCAGCTCGCTGCCCTTCGCCCGACGCTCCGCCGCCGATGCCTCAGCCACCTTCTCGTTCGCCGCCTTCGTCGCCGCTATCGCCCCTTCCGTCGACGCGATATCCAGCGCCTGCGCACCGATATCCGACATCAGTTGCGCCTGCTGCATCCGGCTCTCGACCTTCTCCTTATCAAATATCGGGTTCAGCGACCCGCGGTTCGCCCCCGCCGTATCCCGGCTCAGCCCGCTCACGTCCTGCTGCTGACCGGCCCTGTCACGGATTATCAGCGTGCCGTCGCTCACCGCCGCATAGGTCGTCCCTGATGAGGAGCCGCTCTGGTTCGCCCCCGCCAGCGCCAGCCCGCCCAGGTTGCTCAGCATCTGCATCCCTGTCGGGCCGCCGGTGCCAAACCCGCCCCCGCTGTGCGACGCGCTGTACGCCGCGTGGTTGTCGATATTGCTGAACCCCAGCGTCCCCGTATCCAGCCGGTTCTTATCCGCCGCCGCCGTCGACGCTATCGCCCCGCCGTCCAGTTGCGTGTGGTTCCCCACCGTCACGTCAAATCCGCCCCGGCCCGCAAACAGCCCCGACTGCTCCTGCACGCTGTCAAAGTTGCTGTTCACCCTGTCACGGCTGAAGCTGAAGCTCGCGCCGCCACCCCCGCCGTAAATCGGTATCGTCACCCCGGCGCTCATGCTCTGCTGCTTGCTGTCGTAATGGTCGCTGTCCTGCTCGCTGCGTACCAGCAGGTCACGCCCCACCTGCGCGGTTATCGTCTCCGCACTGACCTGCGCGCCCTGCAGCGTGGTGTCGCGACCGCTGTGCAGCACCGCCGCCCGCCCTGCTTCCAGCAGCGCTTCCGTGTGCGTCACCCCGTCGCCGTGCTGGCTGCCCTTCGCCGCATTCACGCTCGCACTCACGCTCAGCCCGAAGCTGCCCGAGGCACTCACCCCCAGGCTCACCCCGATACTGCCGCCCTGACTCTGGTTGCTCCCCTCGGTGTGCTGCGTGTTCGCCGACGACAGCAGCCGGATATCCCGCGACGCATCCAGCAGCAGGTCCTGACCCTGCCTTCAGGGTGCTGCCCTGCGCCGTGGTCTGCGTCTGCGCCTGTACCGATTTCGACGACTGGCTGCCGTACGACACGCTGACACCCACCGTCTGGCCGCCCTGTTGACCGCCGGCCCCTTCCGACTGTGCCTGTGCCAGCCGCGCCGCCTGCACCCCCTGTGCCACACTCAGCGCCGCCTTCGTCTGCTGCAGCGCCTTCACCCGGCCGTCCTGCGTCTCACGCGAGGACTGCGCCGTTTCCACCGCCGTGTTCAGCGCGCCGCCCACGCTACCGCTCAGCGCAATCGTCAGACCGCTCTGCTTCTGCTCCCGCGTTTCCTGCCTGTCCTGTCGATTCTCCAGCGACACCACGCTCACGTCACGCCCTTTCAGCGTCACGTCTTCACCCGCTATCAGCTCGCTGCCTGCCACCAGCTATAATTACGATAATCGTAGTATCTAAAATTCATCATGACTACGAATATCGTAGCCATGAATACTTCCCAGCAACGCCACGATGTTTTCAGTCAACGTTTAAAGGATGCCCGCTTATTGCGTGGGCTGTCACAGAAGGGCTTGGGTATCGCTGCCGGAATCGATGAGTTTGTTGCCAGTGCACGCATTAATCGCTATGAAAAGGGTGTGCATGAAGCGAATATCGTGACGGCGAAGCGTCTCGCAGAAGCACTCAATGTCCCTCTGGCTTATTTCTATGCCGACGACGACAATCTGGCAAAAATGATCCTGTTGTTTGCCGACTTGCCCAGAGAGCAGCAGGAAAGCGTGCTGGCATCGTTAGGCAATAACCCGCCTGAAACAACGTGAAACGTGCTTAACGCGATTTCGTTCTTATCCTGATTTTACGATCAATCAATTCACCATCCTGACCGTAATACCGGCTCGGCCATATCTCGGCCGGGTGAATTCCCAACGCATCAGCAACCAGCCATTCCCCCTTCGGCCAGGGCCTGACCAATACATTCGCCAGTGTTGATGCACTCAAACCCGCAGAGCGGGAAAGCGCTGCCATCGAGGTACGTTGCTTGTGCAGAGCGGCGATAACATCTGCCTGATGCCAATCCTTTTTCATCCAGCCTCCTGACTCGTCACCGTTATGAAGAATAGTCACAGCAGATACTACGTTATTCGTAGTATCTCACTCAAGCAAAAACTACGATTCTCGTAGTCATGAAAGCAAAGCAAAACTACCATGACGTTTTCTGTCAACGGCTTAAGCAAGCCAGACTGGCGAAAGGTTTGTCACAGAAAAAACTCGGCATCGCTGCCGGAATTGATGAATTCGTGGCAAGCACCCGTATTAACCGCTATGAAAAAGGTGTGCACGAAGCCAGCATCGATACCGCTCAACAGCTCTCGGACGCACTTGATGTCCCGCTGGCATTCTTCTATACCGCAGATGACCAACTGGCTGAATTGATGCTGGCATTTTGGGAGATGCCGCCAGAGAAACGGGCAGAGATTTTGGTATTGGCGAAAACGAATAAATGAATGCGCCCAAACATCAGGAAAAGAGAGTCCTTAAAGGTATATTGCGCTAAGACAGCGAGTTTACAGCAGGCCAGAAGACGATGAAGCGACATCACCACCGCCTCTCCTCCAGGGCCGCTTCTGTTTTAATACCGGTCAATTTTGATTGAAAACGCCAGCAGTTTCACCTGATACCCTGTGGTAGAAAAATAACATTGAATAGTGAAAATTTATTATCGAAAAATACAATGAACATCCCAAAAGACCATGATTATTATTATAAAAGTAGTGATATTTCACTCCTTTTTAGTTATTTGACATTAACTATTATATGCTTTCCTACCGAACCATCCCAAATGATATTTACATTCAACTTCATCCCACCCCCACCAACGAACTTGACTATTCGCCGCCGTAATATCTTTTATCGCCATTCCACCATTAGTAGGATATATATCATAGTCATGCCCAACTTCAGGGATAAATGAAGCTGAACGTGTAGCAATTATCTGAGTGTATTGAGATCTAAACGTTTCTTCTTGATAGGTTATTTTTATGTGTTGATTAGCTTTAATTACATACTCAAGAGAGTCCATACCTTGCATTGCCGTTGAGGGAGGAGCCATCCCTGGAATTCTCTTGTTATAGGTTGACTTTATTCCTATAAAGTTCACACCGGCCGTTAATGTTCTCGCATCTATAACTTTATAACACCCATTTGATTTTTCATGAACTTCCAACGTTAACGGAGGGAGATAATTTTTCACTCGGATACGCGAAGAGTCACTCCCCTCGTAGTCAGACATAGATTTGGTTGTACTAATCGAGCATCCCACAGAAAATAAAACAGGAATAATTGCTATAAATTTTCTCATAAAAATTATTATCTCCAGAAAAAATATTATTAATAATAACCTAACAAAAATTGCGCAGCCTCAGTCAACCATCAGATCAAAAAATCGCTAGCAGAGTTGTGCAGGAGTATAGAACAAGTGGTAGACACACCGGTAAGTAAATAGCCCCAACAACAGTTTTCTTTCAAGAACCACCAATGCTTATTTTTAACACTGGTCAACCCGTTATCATCACCGTTGAATTCGTGCGGCTGGTGATTAAAGCGGAACTCAGAGTCGGCCTGGTAAAAAAAGCGATCACGGCACAAGGCCGGGATCGTTTCAATAACTCTATTGCTGATAGCGCTCATCTTGCTGAATGAGGGGTTCAATGTATTCATCCCATGCTAGCTTTTGGAATACTTGCCCTTGTGTTAGCTCCGTTCGATTATTAATACACTCACGAATAGTTTTTACAGCCACATTGAATTCTTCTTTTTCCAACTCAGCTAACGTTATTTGATCTAATGGTAAGTACAACATTATCTTTTCATGTATATCTGGATAATGCTCCAGCAATGCGTCATCAAACAACGCTTCCAAAGCATTTGAAGACGATCTGTCAAGCCCTACAGTAAGACTCCTGTCACCATAGCTATGGTTGCATGGTTTCCGACCAATATTAAAAAAAGAACCCATAATCACCTCATAATAATAATTTTATCTTGTTGATTTTTAGGCAGCGTCTTTATGGAATTCATAAAAACCTTTTGATTTGAAGGGGTTAACACAGTAAAATCAACAGGAACTATGTCTGCCTTTCCTAAGTGATCAAGAATTTGCTTTTGCCCACCAGGGATGTTCTGACCCTCAAACGTCACTGTCATATTTTTCTCAAAGAATTTATTCATTCCATCGATCTCTTTCTGAGATAAATTCTTGGTTGTATACATCAAATCAACAGTTTTCCCCGCATTAGGGCCTGAAGTGATAATAAAATCAGCTACCTTTTCGCCAGTATTAGGTGCTCTTTCCAATGCCCCTAGCACGTTTTCCAACCTTGCCGCCGCTGCCGCCTCTGCTGGATTATATTTCCCATTACCATTTATATCTGGTGTATTTAAGCGCTGTTGGCCTTCCAGAGGCGTAGAATCCATTTTTACTTCATAAATACCATCTGCATTTTTAACAAGAGAATTTGCTGCCCCTGCGGCTAAGCTTTTGTTGCCCACCGCTATATCTTCCCCGAACTGCTTCACCAGCTCCTTGGACGCCACTATGGCACTGATGCCGCCATACAGATACATTCCACCGATATAAACCCCAGCCCGTGCTCTGGCTTCCTCTTCTGTATACCCGAACCTCATGAGAGCCTGGGTATACCCTTCCAGTACGTTAAATGCATCCTTCGCCAGGGGGTCTGTCGAGTTCAGCAGGCTCTGTATCTGTTGATACCCCGCCTGCGCTTCTTTCGGATTCAGGTAACTCAGGTTGGTATAAGTATTCAGCGCCTCAAGGGCTTTATTTCTTTCCGCCTGACAATCACTTCCTCCTACCTGACACGCCTTTATCGCTGCAAGATCGCTTTCCAGATCCTTACGATTCAGCGCATCACGCTCCTGTTTTTCCTGCTCGGTCAGGTTCTCTTTGTGGTTGAGATACGTCTGGCGGCTCTTATCTGTACTGTTCAGGTAGTTATTCTCCACCGCCACCTGCGCCGACTGCGCCCCCTGCACCGCGTCCGCGCCGGTATTCCCCACCACGCCCGCCGCCAGGCCACCCGCTATCGTCGCCAGCGTGCTGATGTACTGCTTCTGCTCTTCGTTCAGCTCCGAGGGTGTCTTGCCCGGGTATAGCGCTTCAATCAGTGTGTGTGCCGCCAGCTCGCCGCCCGCTTCACCTGCCGCCCCCGCCAGTGCGTTATTCCCGCTTGCCTGCGCCACCACTGCGCCCAGCAACGCGTGCGCCAGCGTGTTCGCCGCCACGTCCGTGTTGCCCGCCGCATCCGTCGTCGCCCGGTGGATGGCTTCGGCCAGATACGGCGCTGCCGCCCCCGTCAGTGCCTGCGCCATATTCCCCGCCAGCACACCCTGCAGCGCCGCCGTCACTGCCTGAATGCCCTGACGTACCGCACCGCCCGTTCCGTACGGCGATGTCCGCATCGCCTCATCGTAGTACGACTGGAACAGCGCCTGCGTGATGTCATCCTGCGTTATCGCCCTGTTCGGGTTCGCCTGCGCCAGCTCGCTGCCCTTCGCCCGACGCTCCGCCGCCGACGCCCCGGCCACCTTCTCGTTCGCCGCCTTCGTCGCCGCTATCGCCCCTTCCGTCGAGGCGATATCCAGCGCCTGCGCACCAATGTCCGACATCAGCTGCGCCTGCTGCATCCGGCTCTCGACCTTCTCCTTGTCGAATATCGGGTTCAGCGACCCGCGGTTCGCCCCCGCCGTATCCCGGCTCAGCCCGCTCACGTCCTGCTGCTGACCGGCCCTGTCACGGATTATCAGCGTGCCGTCGCTCACCGCCGCATAGGTCGTCCCTGATGAGGAGCCGCTCTGGTTCGCCCCCGCCAGCGCCAGACCGCCCAGGTTGCTCAGCATCTGCATCCCTATCGGGCCGCCGGTGCCAAACCCGCCCCCGCTGTGCGACGCGCTGTACTCCGCGTGGTTGTCGATATTGCTGAATCCCAGCGTCCCCGTATCCAGCCGGTTCTTATCCGCCCCCGCCGTCGACGCTATCGCCCCGCCGTCCAGTTGCGTGTGGTTCCCCACCGTCACGTCAAAACCGCCCCGGCCCGCAAACAGCCCCGACTGCTCCTGCACACTCTCAAAGTTGCTGTTCACCCTGTCACGGCTGAAGCTGAAGCTCGCACCGCCACCCCCGCCGTAAATCGGTATCGTCACCCCGGCGCTCATGCTCTGCTGCTTGCTGTCGTAATGGTCGCTGTCCTGCTCGCTGCGTATCAGCAGGTCACGCCCCACCTGCGCGGTTATCGTCTCCGCACTGACCTGCGCGCCCTGCAGCGTGGTGTCACGACCGCTGTGCAGCACCGCCGCCCGCCCTGCTTCCAGCAGCGCTTCAGTGTGCGTCACCCCGTCGCCGTGCTGGCTCCCCTTCGCCGCGTTCACGCTCGCACTCACGCTCAGCCCGAAGCTGCCCGAGGCACTCACCCCGACGCTCACCCCGATACTGCCACCCTGACTCTGGTTGCTCCCCTCAGTGTGCTGCGTATTCGCCGACGACAGCAGCCGGATATCCCGCGAGGCATCCAGCAGCAGGTCCTGACCTGCCTTCAGGGTGCTGCCCTGCGCCGTGGTCTGCGTCTGCGCCTGTACCGATTTCGACGACTGGCTGCCGTACGACACGCTGACACCCACCGTCTGGCCGCCCTGTTGACCGCCTGCCCCTTCCGACTGCGCCTGCGCCAGCCGCGCCGCCTGCACCCCCTGTGCCACGCTCAGCGCCGCCTTCGTCTGCTGCAGCGCCTTCACCCGGCCGTCCTGCGTCTCACGCGAGGACTGCGCCGTTTCCACCGCCGTGTTCAGCGCGCCGCCCACGCTACCGCTCAGCGCAATCGTCAGACCGCTCTGTTTCTGCTCCCGCGTTTCCTTCCTGTCCTGTCGATTCTCCAGCGACACCACGCTCACGTCACGCCCTTTCAGCGTCACGTCTTCACCCGCTATCAGCTCGCTGCCTGCCACACCCAGCGACCCGCCCGCGTTCAGCGTCAGCGACCCCGTGCTGCTGCCTACCGTACTGCCGCGATGTTGCTGCGCGCTCTCCGCCGTGGTGGTCTTCTGGCTGGTGCTGCCTATCGTAAACCCGATACCGCCGCTGCCCATCAGCCCGGAGTGTGTCTCCTCACGCAGGTGCGTCTGTGCATCCCGCTCCTGGGCTGCGGTTACCGTCGAGCGCGGGCGGCTGGTGATTGAGACTGAACTGCGGTTCTGACTGGCAGACAAAAAAATCCCGGCCTTTTTAGGGGCCGGGATTTTTTTATAGGATTATTTGGCTGGCTTTTTTCGGGCCTTACGTTCTTCTAGCGTGACCTTTATCCATATTCCGACACCTAAAATAAGGCCTCCAACATATCCTGATTCAAAAAAGGATGAAAAAACGTCCTGCCAACTGAATGGGAAAAAATCTTTTTTAAAATAAATAATTAATGATGCAAGAAGTACTAATGCCGTATCAGCAACTAAAAATAAAGCCAAGCAGCATAATATCAACTTAGATAATCTAATAAGGCTATTTTTTAGCATTGGCATCATCCTTTTTATCGAGAATATCTTTTACAGCATTTCCTGTTTTCTCACTGATGTAGCCCCCGATAACTGTACCTGTTAAATCAGATATAGCATCTTTTCCAAGTTTTGAGGCGGCTCCTTTTATTACTTCACCTCCGAGACCACCAATAACAGTACCCGCTCCAGCACCTGCAACAGCGTTAGTCGGTTCTTCCCCCTTAATACTACTGCCAATTGCTGCGCCTCCCATATTGATAGGTGTTGAGGCTATAATACCTTTCCCCGTCGTTGCTGCCGCTGTTACTCCTGCCATAATTGCATCCACATAGCTGAACGGATCTTTTCCGGCAAGCTGAACACCTGCATTAACCCCCACACCAATTGCTGCATTAGCCGCCATTCCTTTTATGGTCAGTCCCAGCACACTCCCCGCCATTATCAGAGGTGCATCACCAATACTGGCATTTGATTTATGGTAGCCCCAGGTATTTACAATGCCTTGAGCCTGATTCAAGGCTTCATTGTCAGGATTACGCTTAACACCGGGATAGGCAAAAAGCCCCTGAACCCTCTGTTTAGCTTCATCGGGACCATAAGCAGACTCCATCTCAGACGCATAGACCCTGACATAGGCATTCAATTCGATCTGTTCAGACTCTGATAATGAAGAGGGATCGTGCTTGAACTTATCCAAAAGCACTTCACTGCGTTGATCCGCATTTTCCATCTTAATAAGCTCGTTAGCGGTAGCTAAGGACTTATCACCAGCCTTAATTTTCTCAATGGCTGCGAAGAGCTTGTCTGAAGATGTTTTTCCGAGGAAATTATTCTCCACCTCAACCCGTGCCGCATTCGCCCCGCTGCCAATGCCGCTGCTGTTCGCGGCAGCCACACTACCGCCTGCCGCTCCCAACGCAGCCGGTTCAGCTCTTTCTCTTTGTCGAAGATAGGGCTCAGCGTCTGGTTGGCGTGCTCTGCGTCGCGACTCAGATTAGCCACATCCTGCTACTGTTTGTTCTTGTCGCGGCTGACGATTGTCCCTTCGCTCACCACCGATTACGACTATTAAAAAAAATATAATCGATGGATATTAAGCATCCAATTAAAGTGCCTGCACTCACTCCAGATAAAACATCAAATTTAAAATCAGAAATTTCATAAGGTTGCCAAACACTATACCCAACGTAGGCGTACCCTCTAGAAACAAAAGAAATTAAAATATTACCCAAAGTCATTAGGCAGATAAACAAAACAATAACAAAAAAAATAAATATAATCTTTTTTATCATTTTATTTTCTCACTAGCATTATCTTCAATAAACTTTCCTGTCCGTTCAGAAAAATAAGAACCAGCTGCAGCCCCTGAAATGGAAGGTATTGGACTAACCTTTGGAGGGTTTATTATGGAAGGGAAAACAGGATCACGATAATCCTTAAAACCATTTTTCCATGGATTAATATATTTATCTCCCAGTTTTTCAACCCCATACCCTACATAATATCCACCTAAACTTCCGCCAGCGGCTCCTATCATTGGTGGAAGTGGATTCTTTCCAGAAATAACGCTATCAATACCAGCACCAGCTGTGCTTATAACAACCGTTCCGGGCGCTTTCATTCCCTCACTTAACCCACCAGATAAAGTCGCAATAAAAAGGCTTGAAATGCTGAATTTTTCGTTCGGATCATGAATTATACTTTGCACTTGGGATACTCCATTAGCTGCTCCTGCGATACCAGCCCCTATAACTCTTTGAGCGACAGCCTGGCTTCCTAATAATTCACCGCGTGCCGTCGCTCACCGCCGCATAGGTCGTCCCTGATGAGGAGCCGCTCTGGTTCGCCCCCGCCAGTGCCAAATCCGCCCCGGCCCGCAAAGAGCCCCGACTGCTCCTGCACGCTGTCGAAGTTGCTGTTCACCCTGTCACGGCTGAAGCTGAAGCTCGCGCCGCCACCCACGCCGTAAATAGGTATCGTCACCCCGATGGCTTGAAGTTTGACGAGTAATAACACCCGCCCCCACGCCGCTGGCCGGGGTTTTTGTTTTATGGGTGGGGTGTTGGGGCGTAGCCCTGACCGGGTGGTTTGTCATACCGTCGGCATGGCGGTAATGACAAAACATTTCCTGTCGGGGGGGTTGAAGCTCTTTCAGACAACCCCGCCGCTCAGGCTCAAAGACGACGGGGATGAAAGCGTAACGCAAAGGCTGGCAATAACAATCCCTACTTTGTGCCGAGTTTAGATTAGGAAAGAAGTTTCAATTCATCGAAAAAATCATCGATATCAAAAAAATATCTCCATTGCTCACATTCATTAAATATAGAAATTTCATATCTCACACCATTTTTCCCTATATATATTTCAGGAAAATCAGTTCCACGACTAGCAAACCTCAGGCAATGACTTGACCGATAATCAAACATTTTATCGACGACTTCGTCATTATCCACATCCAGATTCTCATAAATAGAATGAATGCCCTCTGCGATTGACGTATCGGTTAAATACCCTACAGGAATTTCGAGTGACTTAATGTCTTCCTCATTATCCAAAAACCACTCGATAAGCAGTTGAAAATCAACTCTTCCTTTAAATAGGGATTTTAACGATCCATTTTCTTCCATTGTAAGATCAATTAACTGACCGTCATCTAGCGACCCTATATCAAGCAATCTGATATTTAATCTACCCATTGCTATTTGCCCTTAATCATTTTGTTATATTGAGCCTTACTTATGTCTCCACGCGATAAGAACTCACGCAGAACCTTAGGCGGAGCCTCAGTACCCGGTATGGGATACCCATGCCAACCGCCAACATTATCTGGTTGGAATTCATAAAGTTTTCCATCACTAACGCCATAACGTTGTTTGCCGCCTTGGATAGAATTATTTAAAACCTCCTGAGCTTTAGAATCACTCAAATCCATCGGCGTTCCCCAACCGCCTTCGGCATGTTTGGGGCTTGGTACATATTTTGTATCTCCAGAAAGATAAGCCAAATCATCCTGACTCGGCCCATCAGGGATCGGCGTCGTGGTGGTGTTTCCGGCTGTAGACGGTGCGCCATCGGGATTTGCGGTATTTGTTACTCCCTGACCTTGCGGCTGATCATTCCCTGTATGCGACGGCACATTTCCGGTTGCAGTCTGATCTCCCCCCGTATCTGTCGGCCCCTGGTTTGCGATCTGATCGCCGCCGGTGTCGGTTACTGCCGACTTGTCATTACCTCCAAATATTTCAGCAATGATAGCCCCAAGTCCAGCACCAGCGGCACCACCCATCATGCCGCCCCCCATACCGCCACCGCGCATGAGATCATCACCAGGGCTATTTATGCAACTGGTCGGCGAACAACCCAGCGAGTTATTTTCAGCCGCCACCTGTGCCGACTGTGCACCCTGCACCGCGTCCGCGCCGGTATTCCCCACCACGCCTGCCGCCAGACCACCCGCTATCGTCGCCAGCGTGCTGATGTACTGCTTCTGCTCTTCATTCAGCTCCGAGGGTGTCTTGCCCGGGTACAGCGCTTCCATCAGGGCGCGGGCCGCCAGTTCACCGCCTGCTTCACCCGCCGCCCCCGCCAGTGCGTTATTCCCGCTCGCCTGGGCTACCACCGCGCCCAGCAACGCGTGCGCCAGCGTGTTCGCCGCCACGTCCGTGTTGCCCGCCGCATCCGTCGTCGCCCGGTGGATGGCTTCGGCCAGATACGGCGCTGCCGCCCCGGTCAGCGCCTGGGCCATGTTCCCCGCCAGTACGCCCTGCAGCGCCGCCGTCACCGCCTGAATGCCCTGACGTACCGCGCCGCCCGTTCCGTACGGCGATGTCCGCATCGCCTCATCGTAGTACGACTGGAACAGCGCCTGCGTGATGTCATCCTGCGTTATCGCCCTGTTCGGGTTCGCCTGCGCCAGCTCGCTGCCCTTCGCCCGACGCTCCGCCGCCGATGCCCCGGCCACCTTCTCGTTCGCCGCCTTCGTCGCCGCTATCGCCCCTTCCGTCGAGGCGATATCCAGCGCCTGCGCACCGATGTCCGACATCAGTTGCGCCTGCTGCAGTCTGCTTTCAACCTTCTCTTTATCAAATATCGGGTTCAGCGCTCCGCGGTTCGCCCCCGCCGTGTCCCGGCTCAGCCCGCTCACGTCCTGCTGCTGACCCGCCCTGTCACGGATTATCAGCGTGCCGTCGCTCACCGCCGCATAGGTCGTCCCTGATGAGGAGCCGCTCTGGTTCGCCCCCGCCAGCGCCAGCCCGCCCAGGTTGCTCAGCATCTGCATCCCTGTCGGGCCGCCGGTGCCAAACCCGCCCCCGCTGTGCGACGCGCTGTACGCCGCGTGGTTGTCGATATGGCTGAACCCCAGCGTCCCCGTATCCAGCCGGTTCTTCTCCGCCCCCGCCGTCGACGCTATCGCCCCGCCGTCCAGTTGCGTGTGGTTCCCCACCGTCACGTCAAATCCGCCCCGGCCCGCAAACAGCCCCGACTGCTCCTGCACACTCTCAAAGTTGCTGTTCACCCTGTCACGGCTGAAGCTGAAACTCGCGCCGCCCCCCCCGCCGTAAATCGGTATCGTCACCCCGGCGCTCATGCTCTGCTGCTTGCTGTCGTAATGGTCACTGTCCTGCTCGCTGCGTATCAGCAGGTCACGCCCCACCTGCGCCTTTATTGTCTCCGCACTGACCTGCGCCCCCTGCAGCGTGGTGTCACGACCGCTGTGCAGCACCGCGGCCCGCCCTGCTTCCAGCAGCGCTTCCGTGTGCGTCACCCCGTCACCGTGCTGGCTGCCCTTCGCCGCGTTCACGCTTGCACTCACGCTCAGCCCGAAGCTGCCCGAGGCACTCACCCCCAGGCTCACCCCGATACTGCCACCCTGACTCTGGTTGCTCCCCTCGGTGTGCTGCGTGTTCGCCGACGACAGCAGCCGGATATCCCGCGACGCATCCAGCAGCAGGTCCTGACCCGCCTTCAGGGTGCTGCCCGCCACCGTGACGTCACCGTCCGTCGCCGTCACCGACAGATTGCGACCCGCCGTCACGCTGCTGCCCTGCGCCGTGGTCTGCGTCTGCGCCTGCACCGATTTGGACGACTGGCTGCCGTACGACACGCTGACACCCACCGTCTGGCCGCCCTGTTGACCGCCTGCCCCTTCCGACTGCGCCTGCGCCAGCCGCGCCGCCTGCACGCCCTGTGCCACGCTCAGCGCCGCCTTCGTCTGCTGCAGCGCCTTCACCCGGCCGTCCTGCGTCTCACGCGAGGACTGCGCCGTTTCCACCGCCGTGTTCAGCGCACCGCCCACGCTACCGCTCAGCGCAATCGTCAGACCGCTCTGCTTCTGCTCCCGCGTTTCCTGCCTGTCCTGTCGATTCTCCAGCGACACCACGCTCACGTCACGCCCTTTCAGCGTCACGTCTTCACCCGCTATCAGCTCGCTGCCCGCCACACCCAGCGACCCGCCCGCGTTCAGCGTCAGCGACCCCGTGCTGCTGCCTACCGTACTGCCGCGATGTTGCTGCGCGCTCTCCGCCGTGGTGGTCTTCTGGCTGGTGCTGCCTATCGTAAACCCGATACCGCCGCTGCCCATCAGCCCGGAGTGCGTCTCCTCACGCAGGTGCATCTGTGCATCCCGCTCCTCGGCTGCGGTTACCGTCAGGGTATTGCCCGCCGACAGGCTTACATCGCCGGTGCCTGCCACATCGCTGCCCGAGACCGTCAGGTCATGGCCTGCCGCCAGCGCCACCGTATTGCCACTCAGCACGCTCGCCGCCGCCGTCTGCCGGTCTACCGTATCCTGCCGTACCGTGGTTATCTTGGAGGCAAAGCCGTTGCTGCCGGTGGTCTTGTGCCGCTCATCCAGCGTGGCGGTATCCGTTCCCTGCTGAATAGTCAGGTTGTTGCCCGCCGCCAGCATCAGACCGTTGCCCGCGCTCATCGAGGCGGCCGTCGCCGTCAGGTCACGGCCCGCACTCATGTGAATATCGCCTTTGGCGTTTACTTCGCTGCCCTGCTCATGGCTGGCACTTTGTGTGACCCGATTATCGCCGTTCCAGACGATATTATCCCGGCTGGCGGTGGTCACCGTCTTCAGGTTGATATCCCGCCCGGCCGCCACCGTGGTGGTGCCATTCTCACCGCCGTTGGTCAGTTGCGCCGCCGTCAGGTTAACGTCACGCCCGGCCTGCAATACCAGTTTCCCGGCATCGTTCTGCACATACAGGCCTGCCACCCGGTCCAGCGCGGTACGGCTGAAATTGCCGTCGGCACTGGTGGCACTGCGGGTCGTGGTGGTGAGGGTGATATCCCGTCCCGCCTGCGCCGTCAGGCTGTCGTTGCCCGAAATCAGCCCGCCGATGCTGGTAATATCGGTGCGCGCCTGCAACGCCAGATCATTGGCGTGGATCAGCCCACCGGTGTTGTTGAGGTTCTCTGCCAGCAGGGTGGCGTTGCCTGCCGCCTGAATACGGCCGCTGTTGTTGATATCGCCATCAACACGAATATCCGCCGTGCGCCCGGCCAGCAGCGCCCCGCTGCCGTCCAGATCACCGTCTTTCAGTCGGGCGTAAACCTGTGGCACCAGCACCGTCTGGGTGGTGCCGTCCGGCAACGTCACCGTCTGGTTGACCATCCACACCATGTCGCTGGTCAGTAACCGCATCTGTTCCGCTGTCAGCGCCACCCCCGGCGTCAGCCCGTATTGCTTGCCAAACGCGATACCGGCATCCATCAGCGCCTTGAACTGGGTGTCATCGTTGTTGTAACCATTCAGGTAGCGCTGCCCGGTTAACGAGACGATCTGCTCACGCACCAGCCGCTGTTCGTAGAACCCATCCCCCAGACGTTTGTGGACGCTGGTCGGGTCGCCGGTGAGCGCACTCAGCATGTAGTCTGAACTCAGCCAGGTCTTCTGGTTGGTGAAGCGCGGGTCGGTTTCCACCAGATAACTGGCGTTACGGTCCGGGTTGGTATGAAACAGGCTGTTATCCGGTAGCCGGAGGTTCGGCCCCACCAGCCTGATGATGGCCGCGGGTTTACCACTTTCCGGCGCGGTACCCGACGTCACTTCGAAAACCTGGCCGGATGGCAACATCACCGGCTGATTGGGCAGCGCCTGCAACACGGCGGCATTCACACCGGTTGCACCCGCCACGCTGCCGTTCACGCTGCTGTCACTGCGCCCCTGTAAACCACGGTTGCTGGCCGCCGCCGTGAACGACTGTATCGCCCCCGGCTGCAAGGTGATCGACTGGATCTGCTCCGGCGGGGTATACGCCGCGCTATCGTGACCTTGTTCGTCACGCCCTTTGTGACGAATACGCCAGAAACTGGTGGCGGTGCCGTTTTCAGTAATATGCCGTTCGCCGGGGACTTCCACGTTATTCAGTTGTCCGGCACTGATCCCCAGTCCTGAACCGGCAATGATGCGGCTCTTGTCGTTCAGCACCATACCGGAGGTAATCAGCAGATTGCCGCCCGACAGTATCTGGCCGGGGTCGCTTTGGATGATGCGCGACTCTTCGGTATGCCGGGTGAAATCATACCGGGTAAACTCTTCGTTGCCGCCGTCTGGCGTAATCAGGCCGTCAACTTCACCATGACTGATACTGATCTGGTCTGGGGTGTACATGGTGGTCGACCCGGCCATGCGGTACAACTGCACCTGTTCATCCGACACCGGCACGATCGCGGTGGCAAAATGGTTATTGGTGTTATTGAGCGTACCGACATTCAGCACCATGTCGCCTGCGGCTTCGATCGTCGCACTGCCGTTATTGATAACGCCACCCTGACCGGTCGCCTGGTTCTGGCTATCCAGCGCGCCGCCTATCGCCATCGCCCCGCTGCTGTAAATCAGGGCGTGTTCGTTGTTATTCAGCGCCCACATGCCGAGATCCAGCCGCTGGCGGGCGGCAATCACCGGTGCCACGCCATTCTGGTTGAGGTTATTGATCGTTCCGGCCTGTAGCGCCAGCGCATCACCGAAGATCCGACCGGTCGACAGGTTATTGAGCGTGGAGGCGGTGAGCAACGTGTTGCTGCCATCCACCAGCCCGTAGTTGGTCAGCGTCTGGCCTGCACTGAGCCGGGTGGTGGTAGCGCTGATCTCGGCTCCGTTCAGGTTTTCCAGATTCGTCGCACCCAGTTGCAGCGTTGACCCGGCCTGCATCAGTGCCGCATTACGCAGCAGCCCGTTGGTCTGGAAGGTCAGCGCATTACTGGCGCGCACGCTGCCGGTGTTGATGAAGTCCTGTGTGAGCGACACCTGCATGTTGCCCAACGACAGCAGGCGGCCATCGCCGCTTAACTGATTGGCCGTCAACGTCAGTTGCTGTTGTGCTTGTATATCGCCATTGGTGTTCAGCAGAGTATCGGCCTGCATCTCACTGCTGCCCTGACTGGATAGCATGCCGTTGCTGTTATCCAGTGCGCCGCTGAGGGTGAGCGACAGATCGCGGCTGGCGGTGACCGCGCCGTTGCCGTTCTGCAACTGACCGGCGGTCACACTGACGTTGTTACCCAGAATCCCATTCTGGTTGCGTGTGCCCTGATTCAGTACGGACCCGGCCAGCAACGTGGCCTGCTGCCCGGCATGAATCAGCCCCAGGGTGTTGTCGATCACCGCCTGCACCGCATCCAGCGTCAGGTTGCCCACCGCCTGCAGGGTACCGCTCTGGTTGCTGATGCCACCATCCGCGGTCACCGTCAGGTTCCCGTTGGTGATGATAGACCCGCCCTGAGAGTTATCGAGCGATGAACCGGCCAACGTCAGGTCACCGCCGGACTGGATCTGCCCACCGGCATTGAGGATGACATTGTTTGCCGCCGGTGCGGCTGCCAACAGGGCCATGAACTGCCGGGCCGCCCTGCGCAGGGGGCGGGTATCCCAACTCAGCGACGTCCCCGCCTGAATTTTGCCGCCCTGATTGCTGACATCGGCCGTGCTCGCCTGCAAGGCACCCAGTGCAGCCAGTTGTCCCTGCTGGTTATTCAGGCTACCGCTGTTTAACGTCAGGTTGCGGTTGGCTATCACCGCACCACCGAGGTTACTGAACACCCCGGTACGCAGTTGGATGTCCGACTGACTGGTGATGCCGCCCTGGCTGCCACTGGCACCGTTGCTCAACGACTGGCCGTTGGTGTTTAACGACAGCAGACCACCGCTTTGTATCAACCCGGTATCGTTCTGTACTTGCAGGGTATCCATCGTCAGCGTGCCGGTCGCACCGATCCGCCCGCCCTGATTATCCAGCGCGCCCAGCGTGAGCGCGGCATCCGCGCCGCTCACCAGCAAACCGTTGCGGTTATCCACATCACCGCTATTTAAGGTGAACGCGCCCTGGCTGAGCAACGTTCCCTGAGTGTTAATCAAACCGCCTTGCTGCAAGTCGACATCCAGCGCATTCGCCCGCACCAGACCGGCGGTATTGCTCATGCCGTTCGCCTGAATCTGCAGGCGGTTACCCGCCCCCAGTTTGCCGCCGTCATTAAGCAACTGCTGCTGGCTGGTGATCAGCGCATCGCCGGAAACCGTACTGAGCGTTCCTTGTCGGTTATCCAGTTGACCGGCCGTCAGCGTGAAATGACCCGCGCCCACATGCTGAATGCTGCCTTGCTGATTGTTGAGCTGCTGGGTTTGCAACGTCAGATCCTGCCCATTGCTGATGACCTGACCACCACGATTGTCGATGCCGCCGCGATGATTCAGTGTCAGGCTCTGGCTGCCCGTCTGGATGAGATTCCCTTTGCGGTTGGATAACCGGTCGGTACTCAGGTTCAGGGTATCCGCCTGCAATATGCCGCCGTCGTTGTTGATGCTGACCGGCGCATTCAGCGACAGCAGGGTGTCCGACTGAATATTGGCACCGCTGACCGAGACACTGCCTTGTCTGGCCGTGATCGCCACCTGTTTGCCGTAGGTCTGGCTACCGCCCAGATCCACATCGCTACCGGTCACAGTCAGTTGGCCCGCCGCCAGGTGCTTACCGTTGCCCGTCAGGTTGCCATCGGCATCCAGCGTTAGCGTGCCGCTGCCGGACAAGGTGCCGTCGGCCCCCATACCACCGGCGATCGCACCCGACTGGCTATTGTTTATCGTACCGCCTTTGATGCGGGTATGGCTGGCGGCGGCGATAACGCCACTGTTGCCAAGCTGGCCACCTGCCGTGACTGACGTTTCGCCACTGGCGTATACCTTGCCCTGATTGCTGATGTCCTGACGTGAAGTCAGTTGGATATCCTGACTGGCGTTGATTGTGCCGCTATTTTCGATGCGCCCGTCAGCCGTCAGCGTCACACTGCCTGCCGAGGCACCGATATTCCCGGCGTTTCTCACGCCAACCCCTTTCTCGGTACCAATCAGACGGATTTTCCCGGCGTACATCCCGCCCAGTTGCGAGGCATCCAGCGCCAGTTGAGGCGAGGCGCTGCCGTCACGGCTCGCCTGAATGTTGTCATGGGCGGCACTGACCTGATTGCTACCGGTGGTGACCCGCAAATCGTTAGCCCAGATACCGGCGTTCACTTTCACGGAGCGAGCGATGATATCGGTGTAATCCTGGGTGCGGCTGTCCAGCCCGCCGCCCTGAATAATGATTTCACCTTGTCGCACGTCATAACCGGTCAGATTGCCGTCCTGCATCTGCGCCCGGCCAGTGGTGAGCGTCGCCCGATTAGCATTAATAAAACCGCAGCCATCACAAGTGATGCCCGCCGGGTTCGCGATAATCACCTGCGCCCGGGTGCCTGCCACCTCCACATACCCACCCAGGCGGCTGGGGTTGCTGGAATTCACCTCATTGAGGATGACTTTGGCCTCACCCTGCGCCAGATAGGGGTTACGTTCAACCCAGCCGCCCTGCTGCGTCTGGATACGTTCGCGCGAGTTATTGAGGATGGCGCCTTTGCCATCCACATCAAACTGGCTGTAGGTATTGCGGGATACGCCGCCCGCGCTGGGCGTCTGGATATTAACCTGCGGCACCCCGTTGGCGGTGTTAACGATCACCGGTTGCTGGTTAGCTGGCGCACCCGCGTCCGCCACAATTCCCGCCTGAGCGGGTGCCACAATAGACACACAACCAAGCGCGGTTAGCAGTGCAAAACCCAGCGGAGAAAGACGGGCCCACTGATGCGGCAAAAGGGTACCGGGTCGTGAGGAACGGCCACCACCGCCTTGTCCTGATCGGGCAATATCCGCCACAACCATCAACATGCCGCGGCTTTTGTTGAAAATGATCCGGTAGAGCAATTTGTTCACAGCAAGATATCCTTATCGAATGCAAATCTCGGGAAGCGGTTCAGCTAAAGGGTGTTGTTGCAGCCAGTGATCGCGTGACTGACGTGATACCTGATCGCCATGGTGTACGAAGACGCGTTTGCCACGTCTGGCACCCTGATGGTCAAGCGAACGAAAGCAGTAATCCGGCAATAACGTGCGGCAGACCAGATGGCTCATGGCGCGAGAATGGCCGAAGGGCGCGATCCAATCGATAATCCACATGCGATCGCCACAGGCCCAGTCGTCCTGCGGCATCAGAATAGAGGGTTGGGTGAGGTAACGCCGTTCGGCTTCGGCATCCAGCCATGCCCAACTCATGAAAAAAATTGGCTGTTGCTGCTGGCTGACCACCACGTATTGTTGGTGCTTGATAATCGGCAACAGTAATGTCGATAACGCCTGTAAGGGCGCATCACGGTGCAGCGGCGAATGCATCCAGAGCCACACGGCGGCCCCCAGGATTTCTGCTTCGCTGCTTTCGCCGCCAATTAACGCTGGCGACTGAACGTCAAAATGGTCAATCTGCATCCTTGCTACGTCCTAATACTGCCAGTTGAGGGTAAATCCTACTGTTACCGGGCTGGTGTTGAATCCATCGGGTTTAGAGAGCGGGATACCGGCGAACAGGTCATAGTTAATGCTCTTAACCGCGCCGCGCCAGCCCAGCACGCCCCCGGCCAGATGGCGTCCCAGCAAGGTATCGCTGCCGCCGCCGTCCACCGCGCCATAATCTACGCCGAGATAGAGTGACTGCCCCGGCAACGGCGTCGTCCACACCAGTTCATTGCGAACCAGCCAGCCATCATCGGCATTCAGGGTGCGCTCGCCGTCAAATCCCCGCACCGTCCAGCGGTTACCGATGGCAAATTGTTCCTGGGGGGTCAGCCGGGTCAGACTGTGCTGTTGCTGATATTGCAGGTTATAGGTGAAAGGTTGCGCCAACAGATGGAAAGGCACCTCCAGTTGCGTTGTCCACTGCACAATCTTCGACAGCTCGGTGCCTTCATCAAACGCTTCTTCCGGGGCCGGTAGTGCGCCGAACCAACGGGTGCCGCGCTGGTAGCTGACCGCCATATCCAGCGTGGATTGCCCGATATAGTGACGATGCTGTAAACCAAGACGCCAGGCGGCACTGTTACGCCGCTGCACCTCCACTTCGGTGTCGTTGATGTAATTTCGTGTCTGGCGGGTGAGCAGCTCGTAGCTGACCGATGTTTTCTGCGTGGCATTGCGATGAATAACCCGCCGCAGGCTGGCGTTAAGATTCTGGCTGCGACCGCTGTATTTATATTCCTGATTGATACCGGCGATCGTCTGGTGGTAGTCGTACCCGCTGGTGGTAATACCCGCCAGCCAATAGCCCCACGGCACCGAATAGTGCGCGGTATAGTTTTGGCTGGATTGGGCGCTACGCCATTGCAGATCGTGGGTTGCAGATACATAGAACATGTCACTGAGCGATAGCGGGTTATCCAGAAACAGCGTCATTCCGCCCTGATAACGGCCGGTACTGCGCGTACCCGAGTCATCCAGCGAGGTCGCCACACGCCAGTGGCGGGACTGTTTCCAACTGATATCGACATCACTCTCACCCGGCTGCTCACCGGGAACAATCTGCATGTCGGCTTTCACCGTCGGCAAACGCTGCAAATTTTCCAGCCCTTGCTCGATATCACGCAGATTCAGCAGGTTACCTTCATGCGCGGGCAGTGCGCTATAGAGCTGCACATAGCGGTCGCTCTCCGGTATCAGAACCACGTGGCGAATCGTCCCTGCCACCAACGCCAGTTTAAGGGTACCGCTTTTCAGATCCTGCGCGGGTGCCAGGACACGCGATGTCACATAGCCATATTCAACCAGCCGGTTCTGTAACCGGCTCATCAACAGGTTGATGCCCTTGACCCCAAGGCAGTGCCCACGGCCTGTATCTGCCAGACGCTGTAGCGGTAACCAGGATGGAAAGGAAGTCAGTCCGGCCAGTTCGACACGGTCGATATCAAAACACGGCTGCTCTGCGGGAAACCCGTTGCCAGAGACCTCTTCCAGCGAGGTCTGAAACCGGACATCCGGTGTTACCGGTGCCAGCTTTTTCTCCTGAGCACGCAACCGTTCTTGCTGGCTAATGGATTGCTGCTCCAGCGGGGCGCCGGGTTCTGCCGCCGATGCTGAAAAACAATAAGAAATTGAAAATAAAAAGTAAAATTTAAGAAATAAGGGGAATTGCTTAAAACAGGCCGTATTGCGCCTTCTTCCCTGAAGATCGATGAACATAGCTATCCGTTTCGTCAAAAAACTGTAAAGAAACATACAATAATTTACGATGCGGAGTTTACATAAACGCGTAAGAGAACAAAACAGGCTGCTTAGTTGGATTTTTTATAAGCAGCTATTGATTAGCATTAAGAATATTTTAAGAAAGAACGCGGAAGAGTCAGCCCCCCGGGAATGGGGGGCCGCAGCAGGATTAGCGGTGTACCGCCGGGATCTGCTGGGTAATACAGTGGATATTGCCGCCGCCCAACAGGATCTCGCGCGCCGGAACACCACTGATCAGGTAGTCGGGGAACATCTGTTGCAACAGCGCATGTGCCTCGCCGTCAGTACGTTCATCCAGCAGCGGATAAATCACCTGCTTGTTGCTGATCAGGAAATTGACGTATGAGCCCGCCAGCCGTGACCCGGCGTTACGTTCAATCGCGTTGCCTTCGGTCACGCCCGCCGCTTCTTCCGGTGTCGCGTACAGTGGGCCGGGTGCCGGTAGTTTCCAAATTTTTAGCGACCGGCCCTGGGCATCCTTCGTCTGGGACAACACCTGATACGCAGCCTGAGAGCGGGCATACTGCGGGTCGGTTTCATCGTCCGTCCAGTGCAGCGCCACTTCGCCGGGGCGGATAAAACAGCACATGTTGTCGATATGGCCGTCGGTTTCGTCGTTATAGACGCCCTCCTCCAGCCAGATAAAGGCCGACACACCGAGATAATCCCGCAGGTGTTGCTCAATCTGCGCTTTGCTCAGATGCGGATTGCGGTTCGGGTTTAACAGGCACTCGGCAGTAGTCAGCAACGTGCCTTCACCATCGGTGTGGATCGAGCCACCTTCCAGAATCAACGGGGCGGCATAGCGCGCATCGCCGTAATAGGCCAGCACCTGCGCCGCCACGTTCTCGTCACGGCTCCAGTCCTCATACAGGCCACCCAGCGCGCCACCCCAGGCGTTGAATTGCCAGTCGACGCCACGACGTTCACCGGCCGCGTTCAACACAACGGTAGGCCCGGTGTCACGTACCCAGGCATCATCGCTTTCCATTTCCACCAGCGTCACGCCTGTCGGCATCACGCTTTTGGCCAGCGCCATCTGGTCACGCGGCACGCCCATCACAACCGGCGTGGTTTGCGAAATAGCCGCAGCAACGGCAGCAAAGGTACGCTGGGCGGGAATCTCGTCGCCCTGCATGCGCCAGTTGTCGCGACGGTACGGCCACAACATCCACACCGCGTCGTGCGGTGCCCATTCCGCTGGCATGGCGAAGCCGTCTTGCAACGGCGTAGTCAGCTCAGACATCACTTATCTCCAGGTCTTGCCGTCAGAGGTGCCGATAACACCGTACATGTCCGGGCGGCGGTCACGGAACAAGCCCCAGGCAGCGCGCTGCGAAGCAATCGCTTCCAAATCGAACTCATGCACCAGCACTGTTTCGTCGGTCTTGTTGGCCTGTGCGACCAGCGCACCGGTTTGATCGGCAATGAACGACGAGCCATAGAAGGTCATTTCCAGACCGTCGAGGTATTTACTGGCTTCGGTACCGATACGGTTAGACGCGATCACCGGGATCAGGTTGGCGGCGGCGTGGCCCTGCTGTACGCGGGTCCAGTGCGGCTGGCTGTCGATATCCGGATACGCCGGTTCAGAACCGATGGCGGTCGGGTAGAAAATCAGCTCGGCCCCTTTGAGTGCCAGACAACGGGCGGTTTCCGGGAACCACTGATCCCAGCAGATGCCCACGCCCACTTTGGCGTAGCGGGTTTGCCACACTTTGAACCCGGTATCGCCCGGAATGAAGAACTGTTTTTCCTGATAGGCCGGGCCGTTAGGAATATGGGTTTTGCGATACACGCCCAGTACGCTACCGTCAGCGTCAATCATCACCAGCGAGTTGTAGTAGGCGTTATTGGCGCGCTCGAAGAAACTCAGCGGCAGCACCACTTCCAACTCAGCCGCCAGCGCGGAAAAGTGTTTGATAAGCGAGCTGGTTTCCAATTCCTGCGCCAGCGCGTAATGCTCCGGGCTCTGGTCGATGCAGAAATAAGGCGCGGCAAACAGTTCCTGAATCAGAATGATTTGCGCCCCTTGAGCATGAGCCTGACGCACCAGCCTTTCGGCGTTTTCGATATTTTTTGGCAAATCCCAGGTGCAGGCCATCTGCGTGGCGGCAACGGTAACTTTTGTCATGCGAAAACCTCAATAATTTCTGTATGGGTGCTCATGCCTGCGCCACCAGCGCGTGGGAATAGCATGAGACGGGTAAAAAGTGTAGATCAACAACTCACCCGACGCCCGGTGAACGCCGCAGGGCATCGACATTATGCCAGCGAATCATCACGGTGAGGATGGCGTTTCCCGGTTACCCGTTGCTGGCATACGCCTTGTTCATCCACCTCGGTCATCGGGCCGTCGCCGTTTTCCGTTTCCCAATAAGAAATCCCGCCCAAAAGGGCGGGATTTGCTTGCTCAACCCGGCACGCCGGGTACACATCAGAACAGCTTCTTGGCGGTATTCAGCCAGTCGCCTTTGAACGGGCGCTTCATGTTCTCGATAGCGTCGATAATATCATGATGGACCAGTTTTTCATTCTGGATCCCGACGCAACGGCCGCCATAGCCTTGCTGCAACAGCTCAATGGAGTACGCGCCCATGCGGGAAGCCAGGATGCGGTCATACGCCACCGGTGAACCACCACGCTGGATGTGGCCCAACACCGTGGCGCGGGTTTCGCGCCCGGTTTCCGTTTCAATATAGTGTGCCAGTTCATCCACATCACACACCAGTTCGGTAATGGCGACGATGGCGTGTTTCTTCCCTTTGGCGATACCGGCTTTAATCTCTTCCACCAGGTCTTCTTTTTTGAAGTCGACTTCCGGCAGCACGATGAATTCACAGCCACCGGCGATCGCTGCGGCCAGCGTCAGGTCGCCACAGTGACGCCCCATCACTTCCACGATGGAAATACGCTGGTGGGAAGACGAGGTATCGCGCAGGCGGTCAATCGCTTCCACCACGGTTTCCAGCGCGGTGAAATAACCGATGGTGTAATCGGTGCCTGCCACGTCATTGTCGATGGTGCCCGGCAAGCCGATGCAGGGGAAACCCATCTCGGTCAAGCGTTTAGCCCCCATGTAGGAACCGTCACCCCCGATCACCACCAGTGCGTCCAGATCATGCTTTCTCATGTTTTCCACGCACACCTGACGCACCGCTTCCTCACGGAACGCCGGGAAACGGGCTGAACCCAGGAACGTGCCGCCGCGGTTGATCACGTCAGACACGCTATAGCGGTCCAACTGCGCCATGCGATCTTCATACAAGCCCAGATAGCCGTCATAAATACCGTATACTTCCAGGTTTTCCGCTAACGCGGCACGCACCACACCACGAATGGCCGCATTCATCCCCGGCGCATCGCCACCGCTCGTCAGTACTCCGATTCTTTTAATCATGACAACCTCTGGATTTGTAGATGTAAATTCGCAGATTCTTCTATCTCAAGGCTCACAGGACAAAGCCTAACCGTTTTATCGACATAGTATAACAAATACACCCAGCTGAATTGATTCAGGTCAGTCTCTTCGTCCACGAAAAATCTATCGCAGATCACATTTTTACAACACATCATGGCCCGGATAAAACCCGACCCGCTACAGTTCCCAGCGCCCACGCTGCTCCTGCGGCACCACCGAGACAGGATCCTGATGAATGATAACGTCTGAACCGGGGAAGCGTTTGAGCAATGCCTGCTCTAGTTCGTCCGCAATCTGGTGTGACTCCACCAACGGCAGGTTATCCGCCATTTCAAGATGCAACTGGATAAAACGGGTCGGACCTGAGCGGCGGGTGCGCAACTGATGCGCACCACTTACTCCCGGCCATGAAGACACGATATTGACGATTTCCTGTCGCTCGTCATCGGGCAGGGCTCTGTCCAGCAACACCTGAATCGCTTCGTAGGCCATGCGCAGCGCGCTGCCCAGTATATAAATACCTATCCCCAGCGCGAAGACCGCATCCGCCCAGTTGATACCTTTCCAGCTTAGTACCAACGACAGCAAAATGGCACCATTCATCAGGACATCAGACTGGTAATGCAGCATGTCTGCCCGCACCGCCTGACTATGTGTTCTGCGGATAACCCAACGCTGGAAGCTCACCAGAAAGCCCGTCGCCACCAGCGCGATCACGGTCACCCACATGCCCAGTTCAGCCCCTTGCAGCGGCTGTGGGTTTATCAGATGCTGAGCCCCGGTCAACAGCAGAAACAGCGCCGAACCGGCAATGAACATACTCTGCGCCAGCGCAGCCAATGACTCGGCTTTGCCATGCCCGAACGTATGTTCCATATCAGCGGGTTGCAGAGAATAACGAACGACCAGCAGGTTGACCAGCGACGCCGCGATATCCACCAGCGAGTCCACCAGTGATGCCAGCAAGCTGACCGAACCGGTGTACCACCAGGCGTACACCTTCATGCCAAACAGCGATAACGCCATACCGGTAGCCAGAAAAGCAGCGGTCGTCACCAGACGTGCGTAATGAGAATTCATACACTATTCCATTCAAGCGAGGGAGCCAGTATACCGAATTCCAGCAGGGAAAAACCGTGACACTTTATGTCAGTATTTGGGGTAACCCGCGCTTTTCCGGGGAATGCCACCCCACTGACATCAATACAGCGCGTCATGGCGACGCACAGATAGCCTGCCTGCGGTGGTTCTCCGGGCCGCCAGACGTTCTCCGGCTCAGGGCTTGCGCAACATTTTCTGCAACCGTTCCTGCTCCCAGCGCGACCAGCGATCCCGCAGCCAGAAAATCCGTGCCGCCCGAACCAGCAGCGCGCCACCCCACGCCAGCAGCGGCCAGATAAACCAATGCGTTTGCGGGTTGACCCACAGATTGATGACCACCAGCACAATATTCACCGGCACAAACAGCAACAGACTGCGCCAGAAACGGCTTTCCTGCTCAACCTGTGTTCTGGCCTGCGAAATGCGTAACGCCAGCGAGTCGCCACTCGCCGCCTGCTCGCTGTCTTCGGGCATCAACGTCGTCACATTGACGCCAAACGCCGCCGCAATCGCGCTGAGCGTTTCCAGACTGGCCCGCTCTCCGTTTTCAATCCGCTGAATGGTTCTGACGCTCAACGCCGACAGTTCGGCCAGTTGTTCCTGAGACCAGGCACGGGCAAGGCGCTGTGATTTGATCGTGTTCATGATGTACTCCTGTTGAATGAAAACCCGATGCAAGCCTGCGTTAGCGCCGTAAAAAACACCACGACAGTAACCTGACACCAACCCGACAGCCACCTGACACGCCACGCACGCCGCGCCATGGCTCGCTTTTTCGCGGCAGACATGGACATTATTTCTGGTGATGAGGAGAATAGTGACAACCAGATAGACATCGGGAAATCGTATGAAACGGCGACCAGCTTCACGCCTGCTGATTCTCAACCCTGAACAACGAGTGTTGCTATTCCTATTCCATCATACTCAGGATGCCCTTGCCGGACAGCGTTATTGGGCAACACCTGGCGGGGCGGTAGAAAACGGAGAAACGTTTGAGCAGGCGGCGGTACGAGAGCTGTGGGAGGAGACCGGTATCCGTCGTCAGGATCCTGGTCCTTGTATCGCTACGCGTACCTTTACCATGGTGATGCCTGACGGAGACACCGTGATTGCCGACGAACGGTTTTTTGTCATCCCTATCACCGACAGTACTCTCCACACTGGCAACTGGACAGCGCATGAACAGGAAGTGATGCGAGACCATCACTGGTGGAGCCGCGATGAACTCCTCGCCACACAGGATAAGGTCTACCCGGAACAGCTAGTCGAAATGCTGTGGCCGGGCAGAGCCTGTCTGGTTACGCCGCAGGAGGAACAGGCCAGGTGATATCGGGTGCGCTCTGCGCATCAATGGCATCGACCTGTTTCATGTACTCGCGCCAGCGCACTAAACGGCTTTTATCATCATCAGAAATCGCGCCCAGCAGAAGATCGGTCTGCCAGTTTGCTATCATTTTTTGTGCTTCTGACAATAGCTGCGTTTTTCGTAGCGTAGCGTCCGCAATATATTCATCCCGGCTTTTTTCAGGTGGCGTAAATACACCGTCAGAATACAAATAACCGACACCGACACGTTCTGATGAAATATCGATTAGTGCGCCATTCTGCGGCTTCCAGTCAGCCCCAACATCGCTATCCCAGACCACAGTATTAATCACCACGCCGTTTTCGATTACCGCGTATATTTTACTCATGCTGAATACTCCACAATCATGATAACGCCATTACCACCATTACCGCCTTTCGTGCCAGCCCCGCCGGGAACCTCATATCCACCACTGCCGCCGGCGCCATCTACGCCATCGATGCCTATAACTGAAGTACCCGACGTTAGCGGTGGGGCACCGAATGAAAAAACAGAATCGCCGCCCGCACCGGATTCATGACCGCTACTGAAAAAAATCGCAGGTGTACCTGAGCCGCCAAAACCCGCGACAAGATTCCCACCAAACCCAGTTCCACCACCGCCGTTACCCATCAGAAGTGACATACCGATTGCGGCTGCGATACCGTTAGCCCCCCTCGCTCCACCGATCGCCGTCATTAACGTTCCAAATTTTGTCGCGCCGCCAGACCCCGGCTCATTTCTCGCGTCTACACCGCCTATACCGCCGGCACCGACCTCCAGATAGATCAACGCCGGAATATCACCTTTACGGTAAAAAGATCGTGCCCAGCCGCCCGCACCACCGCCGGAACCTGCCGAGTGATAATTCTGTGGGGACGCCGCCGCCGCACCGCCACCGCCACCCGCACCACAGATGGTGACATCAATAGCAGACACGTCATCAGGCCATTGATAATTCTGGCTTGAGGTGATTTTTTTTATGCGCAGGATGCGGCCTGCAAAACGATTTTCTAAGCCCAGGTTTTTGACAAATTGAGTCGGGTCCTGAATATCAGCACCGTTCTGATTTTTATCCATTTTCCCTGATAGCCCGGCAGCAACAAACGCCGTGGTTGCCAGTTGTGTCGTACTCGTTCCTGCTATGGCGGTCGGTGCCGCAGGAGTACCAGTAAATACCGGGCTTTCAATCGGGGCATACTGCCTATGCGGGTTGATGGCAGCCACATGGTCGGCCAGCAAGGTATCGGCATAGCGTCGTGTTGCCAGTGCTACCGTCGGGTCAAATTTCAGCGTTATCGCATCGGTACGGCTGACAATCAGGATCATGCGCACCGTCTGCACCCGGCCCGATCCTTCCTTCAGTTCCGGTTTATAGGTTTCCGGGCAGTTACCGAGCGCAATCAAGTCACCATCAACATCGTACAACCCGATTTCACGCAGCCAGAATCCCCCTTCATTTTCCGGGATCACTTGCTCGGCAATCATCTGATTGGTGTTGTCCGGGTCAACCGTTAGCGAGTTGATCACCCCACGTCGCTTTTCATTCACCAATTTGGTTTGCAGCGGATCGGGGGTGGGGAGTACGCCGTTGCCATCCCCCACGCCCATTTGGGCCAGCTCCAGCGCTTTTCCTGCGGCTATCGCCGCCGCCAGCTTTTTCTCACCCACCTGGGTGAGCAAGGTAAAGTATTTCGTTCCCATCGTTTCTCTCATCAGCATGAATGTAAAGGAAAAGGTCAGGCAGTTGTCGGGGAGAATCAGCACACGGCAAGCGTGCACTGTCCTGTCTGCCGTCTGACAACCATTATGCTGATAGTCCGTTAAATCACCCGTTCATACGGATGTGGCAGCGATGGCACAACATCATCATCAGTAACAGGAACGAACGATAAGACCCAGGAGGGATAACGATTAGAATGGGATAGCAAAAACAACCCGTTCGGAATAGCAACGCCGCGTTATTCCGCACGGGTGTAGCGTCTCATCAGTGTGATGGTGGGGTCGGCCAGTAGATGTCCGGTGTATGACTCAAATCGACACGACTTAACTGCACCAGATAGATTTTCCAGCTTTTAAGCGCCTCGGTTTCCTGCTCGGTGGCGATGTCCAGTTCCCGCGCATAGGTCAGCTCGCGAATGCGGTCATGTGCTATCTGGCGACGGGCGTCATACTCCTGTCGGGCCGATTGCGCCAGGCTTGCCTGATAGGCTGCCGTATCCGTTACCCATTGCGCCCCCTCCCAACGGTCAAAGGCGCTGGCAGGCGGCAGCAGGGTGAGGTTTGCGGGCAACGCACCCAGCTCACTCACCACCAGTGGCTGACGGGTCTGCGTGTCATAAGCGGTCTGCCCACGTAAATCAGGCACCCATTCCCACTGCAGGCCGTCAGCCGAGCGCCGTAGCGCCTGCCCTTCCACCGCTGGCTGCGGCGGTTCATCAGCGTAGCTATGGGCAGGAATCCCGGTACCGACCATCAGGTATTCATCGCTGTAACCATCGTACTCACGGGTTAACACATCCACGTGGTACACCCGCAACCAGCCTGCCTGAGTGGCCAGACCCTCTGCCGCCAGCACGGCGCACACGTCCTGCGTCGATATCGTCATTACGCCGCCCTCACGATGTAGTTAAAGGCGATGTTGCGAGGACGGTTTTCATTTGCTGTAGGGACGACACGAGAAGCATCAAAAGCAAAATTTCCTGCATAGTTAGCATTCGAGTTGATAACATATCCGTCCTGGTTAGTAACACCGCGATCGCCATCAACAAAAAAGACGCCCTCAGTGAAGTTTGGAGTCATCAGCTTTATGGGGGCGGTTGCGCCGTTAGCGAGGATCGAGAACTTACCTTTAAGGTTCCTAATTGCGTCAGACTGGCCCGACATAATATAGCGACCTGCATCCACCCCTCGTCCATCATCCCAGCCACGAATAAATTCGCCGCGCAAATCCGGCAAGACTCCCGACGGGTAGACCTGCGCTAACCGGGGATAAACGTTTTTATCAAACGACTGACCATTACATTTCAGCCAGCCTGCCGGGGCGGTCGCCTGCGGCCAGGGCTGTGGGATCCCCACAAACTCACTGATCAGCAGGTACTGCGAATGCGGGTTAGGCTCAGCAAGATGCCCGACCAGCAGCGTATCGGCATAACGCCGTGTCGCCACCGCCACCGTCGGGTCAAATTTTAGGGTGATAGCATCAGTACGGCTGACGATCAGAATCATGCGCACGGTCTGAATTCGGCCCGACCCTTCCTTCAGTTCCGGTTTATACGTTTCCGGGCAGTTCGCTACCGCAATCAGATTACCAGCCGCATCATAAAGCCCTATTTCACGCAGCCAGAACCCCCCTTCATTTTCGGGGATTACCTGCTCGGCAATAACCTGACCGGGGTTATCCGGGTCCACACTCAGGGAATTGATCGCCGCCCGGCGTTTTTCATTCACCAGCGTGGTCTGCATCGGGTCCGGTGCCTGTAATACGCCACCGCCATCCCCCACCCCCATTTGGGTAATTTCCAGCGGTTTTCCGGTTGAGATTGCCTGCGCTAATTTCGCCTCACCGATACGGGTGAGAATCGTAAAATATTTGGTTCCCATCGTTTATCTCGTCTAAATAAATTTAAAATAGAGTCAGCGGCAAAAATATTGCCGTAATACCAGAGTCGAATGTTCGCTCTGTGTTCTCACAACCATTATGCGAAGACACTAAAATAATTACCTGTTGATGGTGTTTTTTCTGCTATGGCACAACAGCGGTGATAAATTAACCGCTATACATCCATAAATTAAAAGACCAATGCAAAATGCATTAAATAAATAAAACACCAAAAACCCAATATTATCGAGCGTTACGCTGCTCTCAATATGTAACTAAAGGCGATATTTCGAGGGCGAGAAACACCACAATATGGATACGGATTTGTTGCGGCCAAGGCACCGCTAACGATATTAACCCTAAGATCTGGATAATTGTTTGCATCCAACCCTACAATGTCCCACCCTAATTTCCCTCTATTTTCAGAATGAGAATCAAAATTAACTGTTGCCATATTAATATTATTACCAATATCGCCTGTGACTATTGACCCTGTCTGGCCTGATAAAATAGCGCGGCCATTATCCACTCCGCGCCCATCATCCCAACCACGAATAAATTCGCCGCGCAAATCCGGCAATACTCCCGATGGGTAGACCTGTGCCAACCGTGGATACCGGTTTTTATCAAACGCCTGACCGTTGCATTTGAGCCAGCCCGAAGGCACGTTAGCCTGCGGCCACGGCAGTGGAATACCCACGATGTCATTAATATCCAGTTTTAGTTTGATGTTGTTATCGGTTTTATCTGACAGCGCATTCACTGCACCTGCCACAAATGCCGTCGTTGCCAGTTGTGTTGTGGTCGTTCCTGCCACTGCAGTCGGCGCGGAGGGAATCCCCGTCAATGCCGGGCTTTCAATTGGTGCATACTGCTTGTGTGGATTCGCCTCACTCACATGGTTGGTCATCAGCCCATCGGCGTAGGCTTTCACCTCAATGGCTTTGTCATCAACCGACTGACGGGTGGCCAGCACCACCGACGGGTCCACTTTCAGGGTGACGGCACTGGCGTTGCTGACTACCAAAATCATACGCACGGTTTGCACGCGACCAGAGCCTTCCTGCAACAGTGGTTTATAGGTGTCTGGGCAGTTGGCAACCGCGATCAAATCCCCATCCGCATCGTATAACCCGATTTCACGCAGCCAAAACCCCCCTTCATTTTCTGGGATCACCTGTTCGGCAATAATCTGGTTTGGATTATTAGGATCCACTCTCAGTGCATTCAATACCGCCCGGCGCTTTTCATTAATTAATGCCGTCTGCGTCGGGTAAGGTGTTGTCGGGTTACCGCCACCATCCCCCACCCCCATATGGGTAATATTCAGCATTTTTCCTAATGCCGTGGCATTCGCCAGTTTCGCTGCCCCCACCTGGGTGAGTAATGTCATGTATTTCACTGCCATACCATTTTCCTTTTGCATCGTCTTAAACCGTTATCTGATATCGCAATCATCACAGCGGAAATCGCCATCTTTTTTGCAAGCCATTTCATGTTGTTGTTGCCTCTGACAACATTATGCAAAGAGATAGGGGGTAAATCGTCTGATAGGCGTTGTATCTGCTATGGCACAACAACGCAGATAAAAACAAACCCGCCATAAAGGCGGGTAGGAGAAGAGAGATATATTCAGTCAGTACAGGTCAAATAGAATAATCAATGCGTTGTTATTGCCAGAAGATATTTACTTCACCAACAACATATCTCTCGTTTATGCTGCTCTCACGATGTAGTTAAAGGCGATATTTCGTGGACGAGTCACCCCCCAATAAGGAGAACCAATCGATTCCTGAGTGTTAGATGTAGCCATCCAATATATTGACCTTGCTATCGAATCTGGTTTATCCGCATTACATTCTTGCAAATTCCCAATACCCTGCACTGCGGGTGTATTACCATTATCACCTGTAATATAAGTACCTGCCTGTAAAGACCCCAGAACTCGTCCTTCATCCACTCCTCTCCCATCATCCCAGCCGCGAATAAACTCACCACGCAAATCCGGCAATACTCCTGATGGGTAGACCTGTGCCAGCCGAGGATACAAGTTTTTATCAAACGCCTGACCGTTGCATTTGAGCCAGCCCGAAGGCACGCTAGCCTGCGGCCAGGGCAGTGGAATGCCGGTTAGCTCAGATACAGAAATAGCCCCAATATCCGCAGGTGACGGCCTGAATCCAGTGGTATAAAACTGTTCCCAATCATGCTCAAAGCCTTTATTGTCGCGGGACGTACGATAGCTCAAGCCCCTGTTACCATAATGGGCCGCAAACTGGAGTGCAGAACAACTGGATGTCGCTCCGTGGAAGTGCACAACCATTTCTGCAGATGTCCCAAAATCTGCCTTGTAGAGTCCGCTTTTAGCATCCCACGGCACATCGAACCCCGTCACTCTGTCCGTAAAATCCAGCGCAAATGCGTTATCCGTAAGCATGTTCTGTACATACTGCCGACTTGCCAACACCACCGCTGGGTCAATCTTCAATGACACGGCCTCAGTCTGGCTGATAGCTAGGATCATACGCACCGTCTGTACACGACCAGAGCCTTCCTGCATTTGTGGTTTATAGGTGTCCGGGCAGTTGGCGACCGCGATCAAATCCCCATCCGCATCGTATAACCCGATTTCACGCAGCCAGAACCCACCTTCATTCTCTGGAATTATCTGCTCGGCAATAATCTGGTTTGGATTATTAGGATCCACCCTCAGACCATTCAATTCCGCCCGGCGCTTTTCATTAATTAATGCCGTCTGCGTCAAATCAGGCGTTGTCGGGTTACCGCCGCCATCCCCCACCCCCATATGGGTAATATTCAGCATTTTTCCTAATGCCGTGGCATTCGCCAGTTTCGCCGCCCCCACCTGAGTGAGCAATGCTATATATTTCGCCGCCATACCATTTTCCTTCCGGGTTGTCTTAAACAGTCGCGTTGCATCGCCATGATGCACAGCAAAAACCGCCGCCTGCTTTTGCAAGCCATTCCATGTTGTTGTTGCCTCTAACAACATTATGCAAAGGGGCAGGGAGTAAATCGTCTGATGGGCGTTGTATCTGCTATAGCACAACAACGCAGATAAAAATAAACCCACCATTAAGGCGGGTTTAAATAGGGCGAAAATAAAGTACTCAGTCAGCGCAGATTGAGTGAAATAATCAGTATTGAATAACTAATATTTTTTATTAAAAACAAGCTTTGCAATAATTTCGCATCAATTTATCAGAATTATTTAGCCTATTCTTTCTCAATTAGCATGTCGTACAGCAGAACACGCCTTACTTATTACGCGGCTCTCACAATATAGCTAAAAGCAATGTTGCGGGGGCGTACAGTTATCCAGTTCACTCCGTTAGCAAAAATGGTATTGCTTGCGGTACCTGAAACCCCGTTATCTTTTCCTGCACTACCGGCCATCAGCGTTCCGTCCGGATATCCCTGATTCGAAAAGTTAATGGTATTAGTGGAACTATCAGAGTCTGCATACGCCATACCGATATAAACACCAGCACTACCTATATCGCTACCGTTATAATCCAACATCCCAGTTCGCAAACCGGTGGCATTTTGTTTACTCCCGATACTTCGTCCATTATCCACCCCGCGCCCATCATCCCAGCCACGAATAAACTCGCCACGCAAATCGGGCAACAAGCCTGATGGATATACCTGTGCCAACTTGGGATATAGGTTTTTATCGAAAGCCTGACCGTTACATTTAAGCCAACCGACGGGTACCGTAGCCTGCGGCCAGGGCAATGGAATACCTGCAATTTCATCAAGTGATAGGTTGGCACCTGAGACACGCCAATCTCCCCCCGTCGTCAGTAAGCGTACGTAAGTTCCGCTCTGCAATACAATACTGTCCGGCCCCACAGGGGTTACGGAACCCACAATACTTTTCCCCGCGCCAGAGACCGAGAGCACACCAGCACTGGCATTGCGCAACTCAATTACCCCGCCTTGACATAGGGTTGCATCAGGTAAGGTAAGTGTAATACCGGGTGACATGACTTCAATAAAGCGCCCAAACGCATCACGGGTCAGTGTGGTCGACTCTTTTATCTGGTATACACCCTGTAAATTACCCAGCGACCTTTGCACAAACGCCGTAGTCGCAATACTGCTATCCGTATCAAATAAAGGCGGTGTCGGCGCAGTGGGATTACCGGTAAATACCGGGCTCTCAATCGGCGCATACTGCTTGTGTGGATTCACAGCGGCAATATGTGCAGCTAATCCATTGTCGGTATATGACTTAACCTCCGTGACTTTCGTATCGGTATACGCAAGCGAAGATACGGCCTTGTCATCGACATATTGCCGACTCGCCAATACTACTGCCGGGTCAATTTTCAATGACACTGCATCGGCCTGGCTGACAGCCAAAATCATACGCACTGTCTGTACACGGCCGGAACCTTCCTGCAGCTGCGGTTTATAGGTTTCCGGGCAGTTGGCTACGGCGATCAGATTATCGTCAGCATCATACAAACCGATTTCTCGTAGCCAGAATCCGCCTTCATTTTCCGGAATTACCTGCTCGGCGATAATCTGGTTCGCGTTGGCAGGGTCGATACTCAGCGAATTAATCGCAGCGCGCCGTTTTTCATTAATAAGCGCCGTCTGGGCAGAATTCGGTGTTGGCAATACGCCGCCGCCATCCCCCACACCCATCCGGGTAATTTCCAGTTGTTTTCCCTGCGCGATCGCATTAGCCAGCCTGGTCGCCCCCACCTGGGTAAGCAGAGCCGTATATTTCGTGCTCATAACATGTCTCATCAGAATTAGCGATAAAGGGACCCATGCTCAGGCATGGAGCAAATACCGCCACACCTGTCGACATGCGCTTTTTCAAGCGATTTAAGCCCGTTGTGGCAGTACTGTGCATTATGCTGACAGGCCAACAAAAACACGCCTGATGAAGGTTGGAACAGCGACAGCACAACAGTCCCTATTCCGATTATTAATGCGATAAACAACGGGAAGCTGGATGATGATTAGTAACATCATTGACATGACAGAAATATCATTCACCCAGAGAATCGACAGGCTGGTTATAGCGTTAATCAGCATGCATTATTATTTTTCGGATAATTGATGAAACAACATTAAGGAGATAGGTCATGAAGATGAATTTTTCATTTCTTTTACTGGGACTGATGGCCGTCAGTTCCAGCCAGGCAAGCTCGTTAACCACCGATAATAATGAACAAAAACTCGAAGTTGGCTTTGGTGCGCCGACTTACAAGCAAACGCTGCATTACCGCAAACTCTATGAAAAGAAACCCTTTCCCGATGCGGAAATATTTTATTATGACAATGGTATTTATAAAATAATTTCTCAGGGTGAAGAGCATTATGGCGTCTACGTCATGCAGGGAAATTTTCAAGATCAAACATACACCATCAGATATATCTCATTGCCTTCCGAAGATTGGGGGAAAAAGACCGCCTTTCACCAGTTAACCTTTATTAATGGGGATAAGGAAAAATACTTTATACAAAATGCGATTGTCGACACCGGAGAAGCTATTGCACAACAGAATGGCACCTTTACCCTGGCAGAAAACAACATCAGTAATCCCATCACCCAGAAATGGCGTCACAATTAGGCCCCAGCTGCGCTATTGGTAATCGATGTATCAGCCTGTGTTAGTTAAAGGCAGAAGCGTTATTGGTTATGTGCGCCAAAAAAAACCCCGCCATCAAGGCGGGGAAAAAGACAGGGATGGTGTCTATGGCAAGGAAAACAGGTTACTTCTTTAACACACACTACTCTCGGCACTACTCTCACTACTCGGAAAAACACGCATTACTCAGTACTATCATTCATTACTCAAAACTATCACTGCTCTGGGCTCTCATCCTGCCCCTGACGGGACAGTTGCAAATTCTGGCTGCTCGAGTCGGAAGCGGGCATCTGCTGGCGAACGGCTTGCATCGCCTGCTCATGTTTCTGGTTCAACACTGCTTTTTGCTCCGGCGTCAGCATGTTGTACATCTGATTACTCACCCGGGCGATTTCTACCTGACGCGCAATCTGCGCCTGTACCATTTTGGCGACCTGCGCCTGCACCGCCGGGGCATCAAATTTTTCTGCCGTGACCAACCGATGCATGATTTCCACATCGTTCGCCTCATAAGTCGGCTGTTCGTGGCGTACTTGCCGCATCAGGTCACGCATTTGCTGACGCTGATGTTCCGTCAGCCTCACACCGTCGAACATACCTTGCTGACTCTCTTCACGTTTCGTGGCAGAGTCATCCCGATAACAGTTCCCCACTTGTGGGGTATTGCTTTCGGCAGAGGCATCACTGTCGACAGAAGAATGATGCTCGATCGCCATCACCGTGCCGGTGACCAGCATCAGCAGTGAAGTAAAAGATAACGTGATGATGGTGCCCCGCATCTCATGACTCCTCTGTGTTCACCGACATGTGTTCACGTACAGCTTATGTTTGCGTAAAGTGTGCCGTGTACTGTTTGGCTAATCGATGGGCTTAGTCTAAATGCCTTGCTGCAAACATGCGTCAGACGATGTAAAACTAAGTAAAGTCATGGAATAGCGGCGATCTATGGCGTATTTTGCCCGTGGAGGTAGGTAAATCATGAATAAAATCCTGTTGGTTGATGACGATCGCGAACTGACATCCCTGTTGCGGGAATTGCTCGAAATGGAAGGCTTTACCGTCGTTGTCGCCCATGATGGCGAACAGGCATTAAGCGTGCTGGATGACTCGGTTGACCTGTTATTACTGGATGTCATGATGCCGAAGAAAAACGGCATCGATACACTCAAAGAAGTGCGCCAACGCTACCAGACGCCGGTAATCATGCTTACCGCCCGCGGCAGCGAATTGGACCGCGTTCTCGGCCTGGAATTGGGCGCAGACGATTACCTGCCGAAACCGTTTAACGATCGGGAGCTGGTCGCCCGTATCCGCGCTATCCTGCGTCGTTCGAACTGGACCGATCAACAACAGGCCGGCGAAGCCAGCGCCCCCACGATCGAAGTGGACGCGCTGCGGCTTAACCCCGGTCGTCAGGAAGCCAGCTTCGATAACGAAGTGTTGGACCTGACCGGTACGGAATTCACCCTGCTCTACCTGCTGGCACAACGTCTGGGACAGGTCGTCTCGCGTGAGCATCTCAGCCAGGAAGTACTGGGTAAGCGCCTGACGCCGTTCGATCGCGCCATCGACATGCATATCTCCAACCTGCGGCGTAAGCTGCCTGAGCGAAAAGATGGGCTGCCCTGGTTTAAAACCCTGCGCGGCAGAGGTTATCTGATGGTGTCTACCGCATGATTCAGGCCGCCATCGCATGATAAACAGCCTCACCGCCCGTATTTTCGCTATTTTCTGGCTGACGCTGGCACTGGTGCTGATGTTGGTACTGATGTTGCCGAAACTGGACTCACGGCAACTGACCCCGCTGCTGGAAAACGAACAGCGGCAGGGGTTAATGCTGGAGCAGCACATCGAAGCCGAGCTGGCGAGCGATCCCGCCAATGATTTGCTGTGGTGGCGTCGCTTGTTTCGCGTGATCGAAAAGTGGGCGCCGCCGGGCCAGCGCCTGCTGCTGGTTACCAGCGAAGGGCGTGTGATAGGTGCTCAGCGTAATGAAATGCAGATGGTGCGCAATTTCATCGGCCAGTCCGACAGCGCAGATTTCCCGCAAAAGAAAAAATACGGTCGGCAGGAGTTACTGGGGCCGTTCGCTGTACGCGATGGTGAAGACAGCTACCTGATGTACATGCTGCGTCCCGCCAGCAGCCCGCAATCCGATTTTATCAACCTGCTGTTTGACCGCCCGCTGTTGTTACTGATAGTCACCATGCTCACCAGTTCGCCATTGTTGTTGTGGCTGGCCTGGAGCCTGGCGAAACCAGCGCGCAAACTGAAAAACGCCGCCGATGACGTGGCGCGCGGCAACCTGAAGCAGCACCCGGAACTGGAATCAGGCCCACAGGAATTCCGGGCGACCGGTGCCAGCTTTAACCAGATGGTCAGCGCGCTCGAGCGCATGGTCACCGCGCAGCAGCGCCTGTTATCCGATATCTCTCATGAGTTGCGCACGCCGTTAACCCGTCTGCAACTGGCGACCGCGCTATTACGCCGCCGTCAGGGCGAAGGCAACGAACTCAACCGTATCGAAACCGAAACCCAGCGTCTCGACGGTATGATTAACGACTTGCTGGTGCTCTCCCGCAACCAGCATAAGAATGAATTGTTACGCGAAGAGCTACAGGCGGATGAGCTGTGGAACGATGTGCTGGACGACGCCCGCTTTGAAGCCGAACAGATGGGCAAAACGCTGGAGGTATTATCACCACCGGGCCCGTGGCCGTTGTTCGGCAACCCCACTGCGCTCGACAGTGCGCTGGAGAATGTGGTGCGCAACGCGTTACGCTATTCGCACAGCCACATCGCCGTGTCGTTCTCGGTCGATGCTCAGGGCGTGACCATTGTCGTCGGTGACGATGGCCCGGGTGTCAGCGCAGAAGATCGGGAGCAAATTTTCCGCCCTTTCTATCGTACTGATGAAGCCCGTGACCGGGAGTCCGGCGGTACTGGTCTGGGGCTGGCTATCGTTGAAACGGCGCTGACTCAACATCGTGGCTGGGCCAAAGCTGACGAAAGCCCATTGGGCGGTTTACAGCTCACACTCTGGTTACCGCTCTACCAGCGTTAAGATGTTTTGTCAGCCTGAGTCGTATCAAGGGCGCATCAAGCGCATCAAGATTAGGTGGAGAAGAGTAGCTGCTCAGTTCCGGTGTGTGACGGTTTTCGGGCGCGGTGTAGCGCGCCCGTTGTCACATCCAGACCGTCAACCAATTGAGTTTTTCCTGTGGTCGGGTAGAGTGTAAACCAGTGCCACAGGCCCTGACTTGCCAACAAACCAGACTGCCCGCTGGCCATGCTGTTTGTCCCTTCAGTCATGCATGAACCTACACATGTTTGATGGATACGTTCTTGATGTTGCCTGACACCCTGCACAGGAAAAGGACATGAAAGGATTAGCCTTATTGGCTGGATTCATTGCCACTCTGGTACAAATGTCAGCGTATGCCTCCGGTGATGGTGTATGCGGTTTTTCCGATGCTGATTGCGGTATGCCCGCACTTCCTTACCTCTTGCCGGATAACGACACCCGTACCAATCTCATGCTGCTGCAAAGCAGCCATAACCATATTCCGCTGCCTATCCCACAGCCGGAGCCGGATCAAACCCGTTCCCGCGTCGACCCGTTCACCGCGTACCGTGTGATGGGGCTCGACGCAGCCGAAGACAATGACGACGGCACTGACGCCGACACCGCAGCCGATCCCGGCGCACCTTCGGATGATAAAGCCAACGACGAGAATGCGTCACTGGTGCAAAAAGCGGTTCAGTTGCATTTCCCTGATACCGAGTTGGGCAAACTGCGCGATCTGACGCCCGTCGACCTGGATGGCCGCTGGATATCCAACGACCTCACCACACTTGAGCGTTTTTTCGACCTGCTGCTGGCGGATAAGTCGCTGAGCGACGCCCAGCGTACCCAGTTAGCCTTGGTCAGAACGAGGATGTTATCCAGCGATTACATCCTGGATAACGCGACAGCCGATCTGGCCGATGTCCCGGAGACGGGCCACGCCGGCGAGTTGCGGCGCTACCTCATCAGCGCCACCGCATTTTATGACGGACAATTGGATCAGGCCGACAAGGGCTTCCAACAGTTGTTGCCAGCCGACCAGCCGTGGGTGGCGGAAACCGCACGTTATATGCTGATTCGGGTGTCGATTAATCAGGCGATGAAAGACGCGCAGGACGAGTACAACATGTTCGATCCGCGCAAGATGGATAAGGCAGCCGGGCAACAGGCGGTGCAGCGTATCGATGACTACCTGAAGCAGTACCCACAAGGGAAATACGCCAACTCCGCGGAAGGTCTGTACCGCCGCGCCGAGTGGATCAGCGGTGATACCATTGCGCTGGCCCGGCGTTTTAGCAAAGCGCTGGCATCGGCCACCAGCGTGGAGCAACTGCAAACCATCGGCAACGAAATTGACAACAAACTGCTGGAAGACAGTCGTTTTGTGTCCTCAGCCGATACGCCCATCCTGATGCTGGTGCAGGATATCAAACGCCTGCGCAGCCCTGACGGTTGGATGACCTTACCCGCTCTGACGCAGGAAGAAATCACCCGTCAGCAACCGCTGTTTGAAAAAGCCGGGATGCAGGACGCGTTTCACTACCTGCAGGCGGCGTTTCAGTATTACCAATTGCGGGACGACGCAGCAGTGCTCAAAACCCTGCCGATGACCACCGCAAAGGATATCTCTGATGTGACCGCCTTTAGCAGTCAGGTGCTGCGCGGGCTGGCGATGCAACGCCAGAAACAGTGGGATGACGCGGAAGCACACTGGCGTCACCTGCTGACGTTGAAAACCACCTACACCCAGCAGCAATATCTGCAACTGGCGCTGGCACAAACGCTGGTGGATAGCGGCCATCCGGAGCGGGTCTTCACCCCCGAAAGCCCGGTCAAAAACCTGCGTTTTCGCTCTGCCATTCTGAAAGTCAGCGCCGATGCCGATCTGCTGCACCGACAGACCGGCCCGCAACAAACGCCGGAAGAGCGCGCCATCGCCCTGCACACACTGCTCACCAAACAGCTCACACACCGCGATTACGCCGGTTTCCTGAAAGACAGCGAATTGCTGAAAGTCATCGCACCGCTGAAAAGCACGGAAAACATGAGCTGGAATGAAGAAGATCTGACGCTGTTTAACTGGGACGGCAGCGATACCGAAGAGGGGTATGAATGCCCCACCTTGCAGGAAACGGTCATAGCCTTGAGCCATAACGCCAACGACGCCCACGCGCTCAACTGTATGGGTGAATTCTTCCTGCGTACTGGCAACGGCGTGGGGTTCGATTGGGGTGAAAGCAATATGCTCAACGGCCTGACGGATGCCACCGATTATTATCCAGGCCAGGAGTTCAACCGTCTGGATAATTACATGCAAGTGATTGCCGACGCGAAAGCCCCAGCGGAAGACAAGAGCTACGCGATCTACCGCGCTATTTATTGCTACGCGCCCAGCGGCTATAACGACTGCGGTTCGCAGGATATCAGCAAGGAAACCCGCAAAGCGTGGTTCCGACAGCTCAAAACCGAGTTTAAAGGTAGCCAATGGGCGCGACAGCTCAAATACTACTGGTAGTCCGTTGTACTGTTGTGCTGACAAGCCTGCTGTGCCTGAGTATCACCGCCTACGGTGCCACCGTTGACGCCGCCCGTTATCACGCGTTCTGGTTATGGGCGGCGGTACAGCCGCAACCGGTGCTCGCTCAGGCCGATACGCTTTACCTGCATCAGGGGGAAATCGCCCGCCGGAACGGCAAAACCGTTTTTCTGCGCCAGGGGATCCCAGTCAGTACGCTACCGGTCAAACACCTGTGGCTGTCGTTTCGGGTGTCTGAATTGCAGTTGGACAAATCGGGGTGGCAACGCCTGTTACATCTTCGACAGCGTTGGGCCGCCGCCGGTAATCACCTTGATGGCATCCAGCTTGATTTCGACGCCAAAAGCTACCACCTCTCCCATTACGTTGAATTTTTACAGGCGTTGCGCCAGCAATTGCCGCCCGATTGCCGGTTAAGCGTTACCGGGCTGCTGGATTGGGCCAAAACCGGCGACGTCCGACAGCTTAATCGCCTGAGCGGTGTGGTGGATGAAATCGTGGTGCAAACCTATCAAGGGCGGCACACGGTGGAGAATTACACCGCGTATCTGCCTGCGCTGTTGCGCCTGACCTTGCCGTTCCGGCTCGGGCTGGTACAACACGGCAAGTGGGATGAACAGTGGCAGCGGCGGCTGGCATCATCGCCATTCTACCGGGGCGAAGTGGTGTTCCTGCTTAACCCGACACCCGCGCGTCGTACCCCTATCCTTGCCTCTCATCATCAGTGGTGATCGGCACCGCTGATCCAGATGAGGTTCACGCGGTTAAGCCTTCAGCCAATTCGCCTGCCTGTCGTATCGTATTGTGTCGTGTCGATCGCACAGAAAACCACTTCCTCATTCCAGGGTATCGCCCCTGATTCCGCCTTACTGAATAAATTATTGACAACGCTTACTCGTTCCAATGTACGGTTTTTAGTTTAATATTTTGAATAACGTTTTAATGTCACATTAAAAAGATAAATAATCTTTTAACTGTGCAATGAACGAGATTTTCGTTCCAATCACTTTTTCAGTAAATCTGAAGGACACCTTCAACCAGAGGGGATTTTACTGTTTCACCGTCCCGCTAATATTGACGCCATGATTTGCATTCAACCCAAGAAAACATAATGAAAATCTTGTCAGTCAGTTGTCGCGGTTCCGTACCTGTGGAGGCCGCCATGTTATGGATGACGCGAGCGGATCGCCTGGATGATTGATGATATGAAATCCAGACAGCAGCATGCGTCACGGGCCAAAAGCGAACAGACCAAAGAACGCATTCTGGAAGCGGCATCAGAAATAATTCGGGACGGCGGGCTACACGCCTGCACTCAACGTGCTATCGCCGCTGAGCTGAGTATTTCACCCGGTACCATTACCTGGCATTTCAGAATTCTTGACGATCTGCACGATGCCGTTATCAGAAAGGCTGTAGAAAATTTTAAATCGCAGACGCTGAAGTGGTTCAGTGAGTGCCCACCGGACAAGCCTGAAGTTCAGTTAACCCGGTTTCTTTGCTGGACGATGCAGCAGCAAGCGCGGCTCCTGAGCGAATATGAACTTTTCGTTGCCGCCGTTGCACGACCCCGGCTAAGAGAGAGTGCGATGGAATGGGTCCGAACGCACAGTGCGATTCTGCAACAGCACTTCCGTATGAATGCGAAACAGGCGGATGCCGTAGTGGCTTATACCGATGCCTGGTTACTGCGCAGTCTTCTCAGCAACGGCACAGAAAAACCAGATGAACTCATGACCGAGCGCGTTTTTCTTTCCATCATCCAGACGCCGTAATCGGACTGTTTTCCCATAAAAATTTTTAGAACTATGCCGGGCCTTTCACTGGTCAGGTCCGGCCGCGCCATATTCTGGAAACAGAATAATCAAGTAGCTGCTTTATAACGGATTTATTTACCTTAAAAGAGGTTCATGCATGAAAAAGCAATTTAACTATCTGAACATAAGCACGCTGTCACTTCTGCTTATCGCAGGCGTTTCACATGCCGCCGTATCGCCCGAGACACGTTCCCTTGACGAACTTTACCAACGCGCATTGCAAGAAGGCCACGAAGTCACCGTCTATGCCGGTGGCGACACGGCAGGTCAGCAGGATGGCATCAAAGCCGCGTTTGAAAAACGGTTTCCTGGTATGAAACTCAACGTCATCGTGGATTACAGCAAGTTTCACGATGCACGTATTGATAACCAACTGGTGACCGGCACGCTGGTGCCTGATGTGGTTCAATTGCAAACGCTACAGGATTACCCGCGCTGGAAACAGGAAGGTGCGCTCCTGAACTATAAGCCCAGGGGATGGGACCAGATTTATCCGACGTTCAAGGATCAAGACGGTGCATGGACAGGTGTTTTTGTGGACGCGTTCTCAAATGTCGTTAACACAAAATCCCTGCCTGAAAAGGAGTGGCCAAGAGAAGCTAACGATTATTTAAATCCATCACTTAAAGGAAAAATTGTCGTCACCTGGCCAAACGACGATGATGCTGTTCTTTTCTGGTTTAAACAGGTCGTAGACAGATACGGCTGGGAATACGTTCAGAAATTTGTCGAGCAGAACCCGCAGTTAGTCAGAGGTACGCAAGCGCCTGCCGATGACGTTGAGAGCGGCAAGGCAGTAGCGACCTTCTCAACCGACGGCAGCCTGGTACCGGATGAAAAAGCACATTCGCGTTTCGTACTCCCACAGCATGATCCCTTCGTATCCTGGGCTCAGCGGGCGGCCATCATGAAAGGAGCCAAACATCCTGACGCAGCCAAGCTCTATCTCAACTGGCTTACGGACAAAGAGACACAACAAAACACCTGGTACATGTGGTCCGTCAGAACAGATGTGACCCCACCAAAAGGTTATAAGCCTATCTGGGAGTACAAAAACACCAATCCTGACGCTTTTGCGAAATTCATGCAGGACAGAGCAGCCGTGGAACGCTTCCGCTCACAGATGGCACTTTACTTCGGAGAAGTGAAAGGCGAGCCCTCACCGGGATGGTTAGGCTTACACCCACGTGAAGCCTTAGCGCATTAAAAACACACGCTTTTCGTGATAGATGGCGGTATCAACGCGGCAGTTAAACAGTCATCCATCCTGCATGCCATCGGGCGAAATAGCATGTTCCCCGATGGCATGCGTAGTCAGTCAGCGGCGGCCGCCGAACCCATTCTGACGCCAGGCTTCGTAACTGATGATCGCCACTGAATTGGACAAATTCAGGCTGCGACAATTCGGCTCCATCGGAATGCGGATGCGGTTTTCCGGTGCAAAACCATTGCGAATTTCATCCGGCAGACCGGCGGTTTCCGAGCCAAACAACAGCACATCACCCGGCTGATAGTCAGGCTCATCGTAAGGACGGCTGCCTTTGGTGGTGCAGGCGAAAATCCGCTGCCCTGCCACTGCCTGCAAAAAATCCTGATAGTTACGGTGACGGCTGACATTCGCCAGATCGTGGTAGTCCAGCCCGGCACGACGCAGCTTTTTTTCCTCGAAATCAAAACCCAAGGGTTCGATCAGGTGCAACGAGCAACCGTTGTTGGCCGCCAGACGGATAATATTGCCGGTGTTGGGTGCAATCTGCGGCTCATAGAGTGCAATATGAAACATGATTAAAGTCAGGCACGAAAAAAGGTGGGCGTCAGTATATACCCAAAATAATTCAAGTTGCAGGAAGGCGGCAAGTGAGTGAAGCCCGATGAGCTTACTCTAGTAAGTGATTCGGGTGAGCGAACGTAGCCAACACACCTGCAACTTGAAGTATGACGGGTATAGCTTATTCCTTGTCGATACCCCAGCAACGACCGGCATCACACATCGTCCGATCTGTCGGCGAAAACCAGACGCGGCTTGCATTAACCGCTAGAATAGAACCTGATAAGGCCGTCGTTTCCCCCGGAGGAGCTATGAGAGTACTGCCTTCCCTGATGTGGCTGCTGAGCCTGCCGCTGCTGGCCCAGGCCGCTACACAACCCATCTCACCCCAGCAACAGCAATTTGAAAATGGCATCAGCAGCCAGAAGCGGCTGCTACAGGAGATGCAACAAAGCCAACAATTCCAGCAGCAACAGCTCAATCAGGAAATTCAGCAGCGCAGCCGTGAACAACAGCAACAGTTGCAACAGCAACTGGAGCAAAATCGCCAGCGCATTCAGCAATCCGCCCCCGGCAATACCAACCGCAACTACTGATGTCGCCACGATCACCGAATAGGCGTCAGTGCCCGTCAAGAAATAGCCTGACGGGCACTGACAGGTGCAGGCCAGCGGCCTGAGCCTGTGTCAGACCCTCACGCCCATCAGCGTCAGGATCAACGGCGTGGTCACCCCCGCCAGCGCGGTCGACATCAGCAGGCTGGCGGCAACCGGGCCACCCAATACATTGAACTGCCGGGACATCAGGTAGATATTCACGCCCACCGCCATCGACCCCAGCAGCACCACCACACGGGTTTCCATCTCCGGCAGTCCTAATGCCAGCGCCAACCCCCACACCACCAGCGGTTGTACCACCAGTTTGATAAGGCAGATAGCCACGCTGATTTGCCACCCGTCACGGATGCGGTATTCCGCCAGCCCCATCCCCAGCGCTATCAGCGACAACGGGACGGCGATTTGCCCTAGCATGCCTATCGGCTTGTCCACCACATCCGGCAGCGGCAAACCCGTCAGGCTGTAAAACGTACCGGACAAAATGCCGATGATCAGCGGGTTTTTCAGCACGCCGAGCGCCGTTTTGGTAAACCCCTGCATCGACAACGAGCCGTTACGCGCCCACTCCACCGACACCGTCACCAGTGTCCATAAAATCAAGCCATTGAACACCAGCACCAGCGCCACGGACGGAACCGCCTGCGGCCCCAGCATCAGGGTGGCTATCGGCAGGCCAAGCATCACGTTGTTGGAGAAGATACCGCTGAGCGAAAACACCGAGCCGGAAACGCCATCCAGCCGGAATACCCGACTGGCCACCACCCGACCCAGAATGAATACCAGCAGACAACTGCCAAAGAAGGCGATGAGCAACCGGGCATCCACCGACGGTCGTTTGGAAAAGTCGCACATCATGCGAAATAGCATCGCGGGCAGCGCTACGGAAAAAACGAATTTACTCAGCGCATCGGTCACCGTGGACGACCAGTCGCCGAAACGGATCAAGGCATACCCCAGCGCAATCAGCACAAACAGCGGTAGAGAAAGAAAAATCTGGTGCCAAAGAGAAACAATAAACGTGGGCATCGCCCTTCCTTAATAAGGCGTTACTCCTCAGGCGAAGGCTGATGGCGGGTCACGACGGTAAGGCATGACGCCTTACCGGGGAGCGGGCTACATAGCCCGAGGTCATACAGGAAACGCCTGACGAAACACGCCGATTTATGGGTCGGCGTTATACGCTGTCAGGACAGACGATACCCGCCGACGTTAATTAAATTGCGGTCCAATCAAATCTATCCGGTCGGTGCAGATACAGTCAACGCCCCACTGCAACAAGGTACGCGCTCGATCGGGCTGATTGACGGTATACACCAGAATACGCAGCCCAGCGTCTTTCAACTCTCTGACGCGTGCTTCATCGAGCAGGCGGTGGTTGAGGTGAATCGAGACGCAGCCTAACCGTGTCGTCAGATTACGCCAGTCATCCTCCCACTCATCCAGCAGCAGACCACGCGGTAACTCCGGCACGGCCTGCTGTGCCGCTGCCAGCGCCTCGACCGAAAACGACGACAGCAGCGGCGCGACAGGGTGGTTGCGCCACAACTCGCGGGCGGCCAGCGCCACCACGCGGCCGGTCTGCTCATCACAGCCGGTCGTCGGTTTGATCTCGATATTGGCCGCCATGCCGTACTGTTCACAGCGTTTCGCCACTTCAGACAGCAACGGCAGGCGTTCACCCTGAAACTGGCTGCTGTACCAGCTGCCGGCGTCCAGCCCGACCAATTTGTCCCACGGCAGCTCGCCCGCCACGCCCCAGCCGTTGCTGGTGCGCTCCAGCGTGTCGTCGTGCAACAAGAAGATGTGCCCGTCCTGCGACAGCTTGGCGTCGAACTCGATCATTTTGTGACCATGCTGCGCGCCAACATCAATCGCCGCCAGTGTGTTTTCCGGTGCCAGAGAACCACCGCCACGGTGGGCGACGATAGCAGGATAAAGCCAGTTCGGGGTCATGCTTCCATCCGTAATCCGCTTTGCGAATCAAATATATGCCAGGATACCGTCGGCAGAGTAAGCCACAGGGTTTCACCCACCGCCGGACAATGCTCGTGCGACAGGCGCACCACGATATTCTGCCCCGCCCATTTGCCGTGCGCCAGATTATCCGCACCCAGCAATTCCAGCGTGTCCACCACCAGCGGTACGCCACCGGCCTCGGCGGTGGACTGCACAATGTGCTCCGGGCGCATGCCCAGCGTCACCGAACGCCCTTGCCATTCCGGTTTCGCCACCGGCAACGGCAGCGAAAAATCCGCCGACAGCTCGACCCGGTTACCGTCAGCGCTCACCTGCCCGGCCCACAAATTCATCGCAGGCGAGCCGATAAAACTGGCGACGAACAGCGATGCCGGTTTGCGGTAAATCTCTGCCGGTGCGCCGATCTGCTCCGCCACGCCTTTATTCATCACAATCACGCGATGAGCCAGCGTCATCGCCTCCACCTGATCGTGGGTGACATACAGGCTGGTGGTTTTCAGTCGTTTGTGCAGTTGTTGCAGCTCAAGACGCATCTGCACACGCAGTTTGGCATCAAGGTTGGACAACGGCTCGTCGAACAGGAATACCGATGGTTCGCGCACAATGGCACGCCCCATCGCCACGCGCTGACGCTGGCCGCCGGACAGCTCGCGCGGTTTGCGTTGCAACAACGGCTGCAATTCCAGAATACGCGCCGCTTCATCCACCCGCTGGCGAATCTGTTCTTTACCAAAGCCACGAATTTTCAGGCCGTAGGCCATGTTGTCGTAAACACTCATATGCGGATAGAGCGCGTAATTCTGGAACACCATCGCAATACCGCGATCTTTGGGTTCTTTATCCGTCACGCGCTCATCGCCGATATAAATATCGCCGCTGGTGGTCTGTTCCAGACCGGCGACCATGCGCAGCAGGGTCGATTTACCGCAGCCGGACGGTCCCACCATCACCACAAATTCGCCGTCCGCCACGTCGAGATCAATCGGTCGAATCACCTGATTTTTGCCGTCGTAGGATTTAGTGACGGCCTGAAGTTTTAAGCATGCCATAGGGTTTTATTTCTCACTATCAACCAGACCGCGAACAAACCAGCGTTGCATCAGCAAAACCACCAACAGCGGCGGTAACATCGTCATCAGCATCGCCGCCATCACCTGATGCCAGGGGGTAGCGGTATCGCCGGTGGCGATCATGCTCTGGATACCGGCTACCGCCGTACCCAAACGAGGGTCATTGATGATCAACAGCGGCCACAGATACTGGTTCCAGCCGTAGATAAAGGTGATGACAAACAGCGCCGCCAGATTGGTTTTAGACAACGGCAGTACCATGTCGAAGAAAAAGCGCATGGGGCTGGCACCGTCGATACGCGCCGCCTCCAGCAGTTCGTCCGGCAGTGTCATAAAGAACTGGCGAAACAGAAACGTGGCGGTAGCCGACGCCATCACCGGCAGGGTCAACCCGACATAACTGTTGGTCATATTCAGGTGGGAAATCACCTCCACCGTCGGGAAAATACGCACTTCCACCGGCAACATCAGGGTGGAAAAGATCATCCAGAAGAACAGGTTACGGCACGGGAAACGGAAATAGACAATGGCGTAGGCTGACAGCATCGAGACGCTGATTTTGCCGATGGTGATGGTCAGCGCCATCACAAAGCTGTTAAACAGCATCAGGCCGAATGGCGCGCTGTTGTTGTCGCCCACACCGTGCTGCCAGATATACACCATGTTTTCCCACAGGTGGCCGCCGGGGAGCAGCGACATCGGCACCTGTGACATTTGTTCCTGACTCATGGTAGCGGCGATAAACGCGACATACAGCGGGAACAGCACCACCACAATGGCGACGACCAGCATGGCGTGGCTGAAGACATCCAGCCCGCGACGGTTTTCAATCATGCGGCTGCCTGTGATTGCAAACTGGCTCATTGATAGTTCACCTTACGCTCGACAAAGCGGAACTGGATAACCGTCAACACGGTCACCACCAGCATCAGCACCACCGACTGCGCCGCCGAACTGGAGAGATCAAGACCGGCGAACCCTTCGCGGTAAATCTTGTAGATTAACGTGGTGGTCGCCTGAACCGGCCCGCCGCCAGTCGCGGCATCGATAACCGGGAAGGTATCGAAGAAGGCGTAGGTCAGGTTGACCACCAACAGGAAAAAACTCACCGGTGAAATCAGCGGCAGCACCAGATTGAAGAAACGGCGTACCGGCCCGGCACCATCAATCGCCGCCGCCTCAATCAACGAGCGGGGAATGGACTGTAGCGCCGCGAGGAAAAACAGAAAGTTGTAGCTGATTTGCTTCCAGACCGACGCCAGCACCACCAGAAACATCGCCTGACCACTGTACTGCGCGTGGTTCCAGTCATAGCCCAACTGGTGCAATAACCAGGTAATCAGCCCCAGACCGGGGTTGAACAAAAACATCCACAGTACGGCCGCCACCGCGGGCGCAACCGCATAAGGCAGAATCAGCAACGTCTGGTATAGGCGGCTAAAACGCAGGGTGTAATCCACCAATGCGGCCAGAAATAGCGACAACACCAGCCCCGAGGCCGCCACCAAAAAGCTGAACAGCAGCGTGGTGTAAAACGATCCAAGGTAATAGCTGTCGTGGAACAGATTAATGAAATTCGCCAGCCCGACGAACTGGCTGGACAGGCCGAACGGGTCGACGCTCTGCACCGAATACCAGAGCGCCTGCCCGGCTGGCCAGAGGAAAAAAATCACCGTGATAGCCAGTTGCGGCAGCACCAGCAGGTAAGGCAACAGGCTGCGGCCAAAAACAGGACGGGAAGCACTCATGCACAAGGCTCTCAGAAAACAGAATTCTCAGAAAACAGGGTTCTCAGGAAAAAACAGGGGTGGCCGAATCCCTTCGGCCCGGAATGCGATTACTTGTTCGCTTGTTCGAAGCGACGCAGCAGTACGTTGCCGCGTTCCACAGCGGCATCCAGCGCCTGCTGCGGGGTTTTCTTACCAGTCCAGACGCTTTCCAGCTCTTCGTCGACGATGGTGCGAATCTGCGGCATGTTGCCCAGACGCAGCCCTTTGGTAAACGGCAGCGGGTCTTTGTTCAGCATCTGACGGGTGGCGATATCCGCACCGGGGTTCTTGTCATAGAAACCCTGCTTTTTGGTCAGCTCGTAAGCGGCGGTGGTAATCGGCAGATAGCCGGTCTTCTGATGCCACTCAGCGGCGATTTCCGGTGTAGACAGGAACTGCATGAATTCCGCCACGCCTTTGTAGGTCGCCGCGTCTTTGCCGCTCATCACCCACAGGCTGGCACCACCGATAATGGCGTTCTGCGGCGCACCCTTAACATCGGCGTCATACGGCATCATCGCCACACCGTAGTTAAATTTGGCGTACTGACGAATATTCGCCAGCGAACCGGATGACGCGGTGGTCATCGCACAATCGCCGTTATAGAACTTCTCGGTCGGTTCGTCTTTACGGCCGTAGTAGGTGAAGTCGCCTTTCTTGTTCATGTCTTCGAGCATTTGAATATGCTTGACCTGAATCGGCTTATTGAACTCCAGCACCGCATCAAGGCCGTCGAAACCATTGTTTTTGGTGGCGATCGGCAGGCCGTGCCAGGCACTGAAGTTTTCAATCTGAATCCAGCCCTGCCAGCCGCTGGCGTAACCGCACTTCATGCCTGCAGCGCGCAGCCTGGCGGTGTAATCAGCCATCTGCTGCCAGGTTTTCGGCGGCTGCTCGGGGTCCAGACCGGCTTTTTTGAAGGCATCTTTGTTGTAATACAGCACCGGCGTTGAGCTGTTAAACGGCTGAGACAGCAGGTGACCGGTTTTGGCATCGGAGTAGTAACCGGAAACGGTCGGCACGAAAATGCTCTCATCAAACGGCACGCCCGCGTCTTTGAAGACCTGATAGACCGGCTTGATAGCCTTGCTGGCCATCATGGTCGCCGTACCGACTTCATACACCTGCAGGATAGCTGGGGCGTTACCGCTGCGAAATGCGGCAATACCCGCTGCCAGGCTCTGCTCGTAGTTGCCTTTGTACACCGGAACGATTTTGACGTCGCTGTGTGTCTGGTTGAAACGGTCAGCCAGAGAATTAACGGTCTTACCCAGTTCCCCTTCCATTGAATGCCAGAACTGGACTTCGGTAGCGGCCTGCGCCTGTGCGCTGGCGGCTAACGCCATAATGACGACGGCGGCAGTTTTACGGATAGCGTGCTGAAACATGCTGTCTCCTGAGATCATGGTGAGTACTGATGTGAGTACTGATCGTTTGTAAGTAATGATCGTTTGTAAGTACTGATTCGTTGTTAGCGCCATGAGCGAAAAAGCGCGTTTTATATTCGGCAGGTAACATGACACGCGCAGATGACAGAAAAATAACCACAATGTGACAACCAAATGACAAGTGCATACGATTGCATTCAAGGAAAGGGAACGGGGGAAGGTCGAAAGGTCAGTAATAGAATTTTATTTTTTAATCAGTACGTTGGTGAGAATCATCACCGTAGCCATCAGCCATAGTCGGCATGATCCCCATCACTGTTGAGCACAACAAACGACACCGTAAAACGTGAGCCGCCGCCAGCACGTCTGTGGCCTGAAGAGTAACGGCGATGCCTAATTACCCAGGCCAATCAACAGACCGTTCGCCAGGATCACCCGGCCACCATCACTGTTACCCCCATCTTGCCCAGTGCTTCTCTGGCAGCGACGGGTAGCCCGTTATCGGTAATGACGCTGTCGAACACCGTTATCGGCGTGGCAATCCAGGTGGCGATACGGCCATATTTGGAAGCGTCACTGAGCAGGATGCGTTTACTGCTGGCTTCGATAATTGCCCGTTTCACCGATACCTTGTCTTCGTTAGGGGTAGACAAGCCACGCAGGCTCCATGAGGAAGCAGAAACGAAAGCAATATCAATCATCAGGTTACGCAGAGCCAACGCCGCGCCCTCACCCACACAGGAGCGGTTTTCCCGGCACAGGGTGCCGCCGGTGTGGATCATGCGGCACTGGCTGGATTCGATCAGCAACGCGGCGATAGCGAAATCATTGGTCACAATCAGTAAATCATCCCGCTCTGCCAACTGGCGCGCCAGCGACAACGTGGTGGTGCCCGCATCCAGGTAAATACAACTGTTGTGCGGGATCTGCTGCGCTGCCAGCCGACCAATCGCCTCTTTCTGCTGGCTGAACATCACTGACTTATCCTGATGAGAAGGCTCCATCGCCAACCGCTCCGGCGAACGTACCCCGCCAGACACGCTGAGCAGCAGTCCATCCTGTTCCAGCTTTTGCACATCCCGTCGCACCGTCATGTGCGATACGCCCAGCATGTCCGTCAGCTCACTGATGCTGACCACACCACGTTCAGTTATCAGTGACAAAATCTTTTGATGGCGTTCTACCGGTATCACTCCCTGCTCCTGTTAATTGCTGTGATAACTATTGTGATTTTACCCTGTGCCGAGCGCGATAATTATCATAAATTCACGTCGCAAACTATGCGCTCACCGACATCCAGCGCCAATAGGGCATAACATTCCCTCTGTATGCCCACATCATGTCCATCACCCCGGCCGACTTCGTATTTTCCATTGGCGTTAATTTATGTGACATCAGTCACCGCATTACCGCTGACAAGCGCCTACATTTAACACATTACAACAAAATATCACTAAAATTAACAGAGAACGCTCTATGAACCCACAGACCCCCGCACAGTATGCTGTCGCCGTGATCGGCCTCGGCTCCATGGGATTCGGTGCCGCCGTCTCCTGTATTCGCGCCGGATTAACCACCTACGGCGTAGACATCAACCCGCACGCGCTAGAGCGGCTGCGTCAGGAAGGCGCAGAACAAGCCGACAGCAGGATCGACCACTTTGCCGCACAGCTCGATGCGGTCGTGTTGCTGGTGGTTAACGCCGCACAGGTCAACAGTATTCTGTTTGGCGAGGCCAGGGTCGCCGCACAGCTAAAACCGGGCACCGCGGTCATGGTGTCTTCCACCATTTCAGCGCAGGACGCCAAACTCATTGCCGAACGACTGGCGGAACACCAATTACTGATGCTGGATGCGCCGGTGTCTGGCGGTGCGCTCAAAGCCGCTGCCGGGGAGATGACGGTAATGGCATCCGGTAGCCACGACGCATTTGAGAAGCTGGAGCCGGTACTGAATGCCGTCGCGGGCAAGGTGTACCGTATCGGAGAAGAGATTGGCCTCGGCGCGACAGTAAAAATCATCCACCAGTTGTTGGCGGGCGTACATATCGCCGCTGGTGCCGAAGCGATGGCATTGGCCGCCCGCGCCGGTATCCCGCTGTCAGTGATGTATGACGTGGTGACCCACGCCGCGGGTAATTCCTGGATGTTCGAAAACCGCATGAAACACGTGGTAGAGGGTGACTACACGCCAAAATCTGCCGTCGATATCTTCGTCAAGGATCTGGGCCTGGTCACCGACACGGCCAAATCGTTGCACTTCCCGCTACCGCTGGCCTCCACCGCGTTCAACATGTTTACCGCCGCCAGCAACGCCGGTTTCGGTAAAGAAGACGACAGCGCGGTGATCAAGATTTTCAGTGGTATCGAACTGCCACAACAAGAATGTCCACAACCACGGGAGGACGCATGATTACCCAGGGCGTCATCGCAGATGATTTTACCGGTGCCACCGACATCGCCAGCTTTCTGGTGCAAAACGGCCTGTCGACGGTACAACTCAACGGCGTACCGTCGGCGGATTATCAGGTGAAGGCGCAGGCGGTGGTCATCAGCCTCAAGTCGCGATCCTGTCCGGTGCAGCAAGCCATCGACGATTCCCTGAGCGCACTGTCATGGTTACAGGCACAGCATTGTCAGCAGTTTTACTTCAAGTACTGCTCCACCTTCGACAGCACGGCAAACGGTAATATCGGCCCGGTAACCGACGCGCTACTGGACGCGCTGGGCGAATCGATGACGGTGATTTCCCCGGCGCTGCCGGTCAACGGTCGCACCGTGTATCAGGGCCACCTGTTTGTGATAGACCAGTTGTTATCCGACTCCGGTATGCGCCATCACCCGGTGACACCCATGACCGACAGCAGCCTGCTACGGCTGATGGAACGCCAGGCGCGCGGACGTTGCGGACTGGTGCCTTATCGTGTGATGGAGCAAGGTAGCACCGCGGTGCAACAGCAACTGACGCAACTGCGTGAACAAGGCTGCCGCTACGCGGTGTTAGACACCCTAAACGAACAGCATTTACTGACGCAGGGCGAGGCGCTGCGAACGATGAAGTTGGTCACCGGTGGCTCCGGGCTGGCGATAGGACTGGCGCGCGTCTGGGCAGGTGCCGACGCACGCCCGGCGACGAATGCAGGCGAGCCGCAACCCGGCCCGGCGGTGGTGCTTTCCGGCTCCTGCTCGGTGATGACTAACCAACAGGTGGCATGCTATCGACAGCAGGCGGCCAGTCAGGCAGTGGATGTCGCGCGCTGTCTGGCAAGCGAAGCCGGGTTGCAACGTTACGCCCGTGAACTCGCCGATTGGGCGATCGCCCATCGGGATGACACGCTGGCACCCCTGCTGTTCGCTACCGCTGAACCGCAAGCGCTGAGTGCTATTCAACAACAGTATGGTGCCGCCGCCAGCAGTCGCGCGGTAGAAACCCTGTTCGCCAGCGTGGCGGCACACTTGCAGGCTGCGGGTTTCCGCCGCTTTATCATCGCGGGTGGCGAAACCTCCAGCATCGTCGTACAAACGCTTGGTATTCGCGCCTTCCACATCGGCCCCACGATTTCACCCGGCGTACCGTGGGTCACCTCGGTGGATCACCCACTGTCGTTGGCACTCAAGTCTGGCAACTTTGGCGATGAAAACTTTTTTGCCCGCGCCCAGCCCCCCTCGTCACCCTCAACGCGTTAATAATAGGAACTGAGTGCATGAGCGAACACATCACCTTAAGCGAACATATTACCTTAAGTGAAAAACAGGCCCGCGAAGACATGGTGCGGCTGGGTGCCTCGTTCTTTCAGCGCGGCTATGCCACCGGCTCGGCCGGTAATCTGTCGCTGCTACTGGAAGACGGCAACCTGCTCGCCACCCCCACCGGCTCGTGTCTGGGGGAATTACAGGCGGAGCGCTTATCCAAAGTCAGCCTGAACGGCGAATGGTTATCTGGTGACAAACCGTCTAAAGAGGTGAGCTTTCACCGGGCACTGTATCTGAATAATCCCGACTGCCGCGCCGTGGTCCACTTGCACAGCGCTTACCTCACCGCGTTATCTTGTCTGGAAGGACTGAATACGCAGGATGTGATCCGACCGTTTACACCCTATGTCGTGATGCGGGTAGGCCCTGTCCCGCTGGTGCCCTATTACCGCCCTGGCGATGCCCGGCTGGGGGAAGACCTCGCCCGCCTGGCGCCGCATTACCGGGCATTTCTGCTGGCCAACCACGGGCCGGTTGTGACCGGCAAAGACCTGCGCGCCGCCGCAGACAATATGGAAGAGCTGGAAGAAACCGCCAGACTGATTTTTATTCTTGGTGACCGACGCATCCGTTATCTGACGGATGAAGAAATTGCCGAATTACGGAGTTAATCATGCCGAAATTTGCCGCCAATCTTTCTACGCTATTTACCGAACTGCCTTTTCTGGACCGCTTTCAGGCCGCCGCACAGGCCGGGTTCCATGCCGTTGAATTTCTGTTTCCCTATGACTATCCCGCCGACCTGCTGGCGGAGAAATTAAAGCAGTATGGACTGCAACAGGTATTATTTAATACCGCACCCGGCAACGTTGCCGCCGGAGAATGGGGCGTCACCGCACTGCCTGAGCGGGTGGATGACGCCCGTCGTGATATTCAGCTCGCGCTGGAATACGCTATCGCACTGCAGTGTCCGTCGGTACATATTATGGCAAGCGTGATACCCGAACATGCCGATATTCAGCGTTGCCAACAAACCTACATCGACAATATTCGCTACGCCGCCGATCTGTTTGCACCCTACGGCATCACCGTAATGTTGGAAGCGTTAAATCCTGGCCTCAAGCCACGCTATCTCCTCGCCAGCCAATATCAGACGTTGGATATGGTCAACCGTATAGACCGCAGCAACGTGATGGTGCAGGTTGATTTGTATCACGCACAAATTGTCGACGGTAACCTGACGCATATTTTACGCGAAATGAAAGGGCGCTATGGACATATTCAAATTGCCGCCGTACCGGGTCGTCATGAACCGGATGAAGGGGAAATAAACTACCCATTTATTTTCGATGAATTAGACAAAATAGGTTATTCCGGATGGATTGGGTGTGAATATAACCCACGTGGCAATACCGAAGCCGGATTGACCTGGATAAAACCTTATTTATTGTCATAGCCGAATGAAATAACCGAATTCATTATCACCGTGGCCTTGCCACCAGGGATAGATTTTTAAATACGCTTCCTGAAGAATGAATGGCGGTATAGGGATTTCTATTACGCATTTTTTACGAAAAATGACGCAGATATATTGCCGCCAGACATTCATGGGACACCCTTATTGATACCCTAAATAATTTGAGTTGCAGGAAGGCGGCAAGAGAGTGAATCCCGATGAGCTTACTTAAGTAAGTGATTCGGGTGAACGACAAATCGGCATACGCCGATTTGAACGCTGCTTGCAGCGGCCCAAAGGGCGAGGCCCGTTTATGGGCCGAGTAACGCAGCCAACACACCTGCAACTTAAAGTATGACGGGTATATAACGCATAACGATATTAATAATACCCTTCCCCCATTGCGAGGATAACCTATGTCTACCGCGCTGTTGCTTACCATCGCCATCGCTGGCGTCCTGATTCTGCTGCTGATGGTCATCAAGGCCAAAGTTCATCCTTTTGTCGCGCTGCTGGTTGTCAGTTTCATGGTGGCGCTCGCTACCGGCATTCCGGTAGATAACATCATGAAAGCCATCACCGGCGGCATGGGCGGTTTACTGGGCTCCATCACTATCATTATTGGTCTTGGCGCCATGCTGGGCGGCATGATAGAAGCCTCCAACGGCGCAGAATCTCTGGCACAGCGCTTTACCCGCAGCCTTGGCCCCAAACACACCGTGGCCGCGCTGACCATGGCCGCCTTTATTCTGGGTATCCCGGTGTTTTTTGAGGTCGGTTTTATCATCGTGGTCCCCATTATTTACGGGTTCAGTAAAGTCGCCCATGTTTCGCCGCTAAAATTCGGCCTGCCGATGGCAGGGGTGATGCTGGCAGTACATGTCGCGCTGCCGACCCACCCCGGCGCGGCGGCGGCAGGAGCCATGCTGGGTACCGACATTGGCTGGCTGATGATGGTCGGTATCGCCATCGCCATTCCGGCCAGTATTGTTGGCTACTTTACCGCTCGTAGCATGAACCGCCGCCACTATGCCTTGTCTATCGAGGTGCTGGAACAGATGCAGTTGTCCAAACCAGAATCCAGCACATTACCGGAATCCAGCACAGCGCCCGGTCATCAAGCAGTTCCCGGCGCTGGCCTGATAGCCAGCCTGATCGTTATCCCTATCGGCATTATTCTGCTGGGCACGATTGCGGCTACCACCCTGCCTGCCGACAATCTGCTGCGTAAAGCGATGGTACTGGCGGGCACACCGGCGGTTGCCCTGTTGATTGCCCTGGCGCTGGCGACCTATTTTCTGGCACTGCGTCGCGGCTGGTCGAAAGACAAAATCAGTGATGTGATGAGCGCCGCCATTCCTACTTCCGCCGCGGTGATCATGGTCGCTGGCGCTGGCGGTGCCTTTGGTAAGGTACTGGTGGAATCCGGCGTCGGCAAAGCGCTGGCCGAATCCCTGACCGCCATTCATCTGCCCATCATTCCCGCCGCCTTTATCATCTCGTTGGCGCTGCGTGCCTCGCAAGGCTCTGCCACCGTGGCTATCATCACCACCAGTGGTTTACTGAGTCAGGCGGTCAGTGGCATGAGTCACATGCAGTTGGTGCTGGTCACGCTATCCGCCTGTTTTGGTGGGCTGGGTCTGTCCCACGTCAATGACGCCGGTTTCTGGGTGGTCACCCGCTATCTGGGGCTGTCGGTCGCCGACGGTCTGAAAACCTGGACGGTACTGACCACCGTTATGGGTTTGGTGGGTTTCATGATTATTCAGATATTGTGGTTTATTATTTGACCGACATCATTTCCTGCTTGCGCGTTCTCCCCTTTCTTTAACGTAAAACTGTAAAAATACGAGCAGAATTGCAAAAACGCCACCTGAACTTATCAGGTGGCGTTTTATTTGACCTTGCGCACTTTACATTCGACAAATCAAATTATATTCCTTACTCTTATTAACCAGCACATCCATGATTAATTTTATTTAAGGCTATCTTTTTAAGTTGATCATTGATTTCAACGATTCATGTTACTGGCTCTTATAAAACATCATCTTATCTATTCATAGAATACAGGTAATAAACGGGAGAATTGTCGGCGAGCTCACAGAAATATTCATATGAAATAGAATCAACCTAAATGATACACACTCAGAACTATTTAACCTCCTGGACGAGGTAAAAATAATACATGGAATACACGACGTTAAGGACATCTATGAACGCGCTAAAAAAAATGAAGCTGGGCACCATGCTGAGTGCTGGATTCGCCCTGGTCATCGTAATCGGCTTGCTGGTCGCGACCTTCGGCCGAACCCAACTGGTGGGACTCGGGGATGACATCGATCACCTCTCCTCCACGACCCTCACCAACATGATGTTGATTCAGGAAGCCAAAACCGGCTTCGATACCAATTCCCGTCTGGTACGTAATATCGCACTCAGTAACGACCCCGAACGTATCGCGGCTGAAAAACAGCAGATCGACCGGCAGATAGCGCGTAACACCGAAGTGCTCAAACAACTCTCCGAGCGGCTGGATACACCAGACACGCGCGACCAGCTCAACCAGTTGACGCTGGCGCGTCCCGCTTATCTGCAAGCCTTCAATAAAGCGGTCGCTCTGGGGATGTCCACCCAGCAGGAGCAGCGCACCCAGGCGCGTGACCTGATTCTTAACGACATGCAAACCGCCCAAAACGGCGTATTCAAGGCGCTGGACAACATGCTCGACTTTCAAAAGAAAGTCACCATGAATGTGGTCGAAAGCTCGATGCGTGATGCCCGTTCCGATGGCTCGGTGATGCTGACGCTGGCGCTGGTCGCGGCTGTACTCGGTGCGCTGACCGCCTGGCTTATCACCCGCACGGTAAAAGGCCAGTTGGGCGGCGAACCGGCGTATGCCGCTGCGGTGGCGCAAAAAATCTCTGACGGCAATTTGGCTTTTCAGGTTGAACTGCGCACAGGCGATACCCATAGCGTGCTGGCCGCCATGAATGAGATGCGGGAGAAACTGGGGCAGATTGTTACCCAGGTTCGCCAGAGCAGTGAATCTATCGCCACCGGCGCCAGCGAAATCGCCGCCGGCAGTACCGACCTGAGCCAGCGTACCGAAGAGCAGGCCGCCAGCCTGCAACAGACCGCCGCCTCGATGGAACAGATGAGCCAGACCATCCGCCAGAATGGCGATACCGTGCGTACGGCGTCCACACTGGCGCAATCCGCCAGCTCAACCGCCGCCAAAGGCGGCGAAGCCGTCAGTAACATCGTTCGCACCATGGAAGAGATCTCTCACAGCTCGCACAAAATTGGCGACATTATTAGCGTCATTGACGGCATTGCTTTCCAGACCAATATTCTGGCCCTCAACGCAGCGGTGGAAGCGGCCCGTGCCGGTGAGCAAGGGCGCGGCTTTGCCGTCGTGGCCGGTGAAGTCAGAAACCTGGCGCAGCGTTCCGCTTCGGCGGCCAAAGAGATCAAGGAGCTGATTACCGCCAGCGTCGAAAAAGTGGAAGTGGGCTCGGTGCTAGTCAGCGAAGCCGGTTCCACCATCGACGAACTGGTGAAGCAGGCGCGTCACGTCGCGGATTTGATCGGCGAAATCGGTGTGACCACGCATGAGCAGGAATCCGGCATCTCGCAAATTAACGATGCGGTCAACCAGCTCGATCAGGTCACCCAGCAGAACGCCTCTCTGGTGGAAGAGTCAGCCAGTGCGGCCGACAGCCTGAGTGATCAGGCGGCAAAACTGGTGGAACTGATGAGTATCTTCACGATTCAGAATACCTTTGGCCAGCAGCAGCCGCCTTCATTGCAAAAACCGGGAATGTCATCGCATAAGTTAGCGCCGTCCAGACTGGCGCTGGCAAACGACACCGGCAGCAACGGCAACTGGGAACAGTTCTAAACGACCTTTTCTCCTGACACCGCCACGGCAACGTGGCGGGCTATCCTGACTAAAAATACCTGATACCACGATTAATAACGGGGTCTATTATCAGCCACTGTCGTATATCCACAACGATACACATTTTAAAAAAATGATTCCCCCAGGGTTACATGTCGTCACCCCATATAAAATAACGCACATGACTATTATTATTTTCGCCACCAAAGAAAATAAAAAAATAAATGCAATACACTGATTATTAATGATTAAAAAAACTAAATCACAATTAATAAAATTTATTTCACATCTTAAGATATAACAAAGACTCATCGATTAGATTAATCCTCGACATCACAAATAACCTGGCGAATTTGGTATTCGTTCTTTCTTATGTCCGTAATCATTCACATTGCGGCAAGGCAGAAAATAACGCTGCAACGTGAAGAACGACGGGTAACACGCACCGGTTTGTCGTGATTAAAAACAACATTCGGGGGATACACCATGAGCATTCTGAAGAACATGAAACTTGCCACCATGCTGGGCGCAGGTTTTGCCATCGTGCTGGTCATCAGCTTTTTTGTCTCTGGCTATGGACAGCTTCAATTACGCCAGCAGGGCAACACCATCAATACGCTGGCCAGCGACCAGTTGGAAGGGTTACTGCTGGTGCAGGAATTGAAAGATAACCTGAACAGCATCGCGATTGTGGTACGCGAGCTGACATTATTCACCGCGCCGGATCAGGTGGAACAGTACAAGCAGCAAATTAGCAAAACCATTGCGCGAAACAACGAGGTGATTAAACGCATCGGCGAACTGGTGAACAGCCCCAAAGAAAAATCGCTGTTTGATGGCATCAATCAGGCACGTCCAATAAGCCTGGCTGCCACGCAAAAAGCCCTTGCACTCAGCCTGAATGGCAAGCTGGATGAAGCCAAAGCCGCCATCATCAATGAAGTCAAACCGGCGCAGGAAAATTACTTCAAAGCCATTAACGATATGGTGAGCTACCAGAAAAGCGACACCCGCCGGTCGGCTGACGATGCCAGCGACGCAGCACGCACCGCCGGTATCCTGATGCTGGCACTCACCGCCATCTCGACGGTACTGGGTATCGCGATTGCCTGGTTGATTACCCGCCGTATCAAAAAGATGCTGGGTGGCGAACCGGCGTATGCCTCTGACATCGCGCGTCAGATTGCCAACGGCAACCTGGCCATCAACGTCGAACTGCAAGCCGGGGATACCACCAGCCTGCTGGCGGCCATGGGCGACATGCGTACCAAACTGAGCGATATCGTGCTTCAGGTACACGACAGCAGCGGCTCAATTTCCACCGGCTCCAGTGAAATCGCTATCGGCAGCAACGACCTGAGCCGCCGCACCGAAGAACAGGCCGCCAGCGTGCAAGAAACCGCTGCCTCGATGGAACAGATTAGCCAGACTATCCGCCAGAATGGTGAAACGGTGCGCGAAGCGGCCCAGCTTGCCAGCGCTGCCAGCCAGACGGCGACTAAAGGCAACGATGTGGTACGCGATGTTATCACCACCATGGGCGACATCAGCACCAGCTCCCGTAAGATTGGCGACATCATTACCGTGATTGACGGCATCGCCTTCCAGACCAACATCCTGGCGCTCAATGCCGCAGTAGAAGCCGCCCGTGCCGGTGAACAAGGACGCGGTTTTGCAGTGGTAGCCGGAGAAGTTCGCTCACTGGCGCAGCGTTCAGCATCTGCTGCCCGCGAAATTAAAGAACTCATCACCACCAGCATGGAAAAAGTGGAAAGCGGCTCTCAACTGGTATCGCATGCCGGTGAAACGATGACGGATATTGTGACTCAGGCACAGCATGTGGCCGACCTGATTAGCGAAATCGGCGTCACCACGCAGGAACAGGAATCCGGTATCTCGCAAATCAATCAGGCCATCACCCAGTTGGATAGCGTCACCCAGCAAAACGCCGCCCTGGTGGAAGAGTCGACCAGTGCCGCTGAGAGCCTGAGCGAACAGGCCGCGAAGCTGGTAGAACTGATGAGTGTGTTTAACATTGCGCACGCCACGGCCACACCGTCACCGTCTCCATCGCCGCGCCGTCAGCCACAGACTACACCGGCGTTAAGAAAACCGGCCACGCTTAAACCGGCCCTGAAACCCGCGCTGGCAAGCAGAAACAATAACCACGACTGGGAACAGTTCTAAGCCCGACCACACGACGAACCGCGACATCCTCCCCCAACCGCCACCTCACCGTGGCGGTTTCTTTTGTCTCCCCAACGTGCCGCACGGTGAAAGCCTCTGCGTATTAACGGGCGTTTATCTTGCTGGGGTTACCACGATGAATTCCCTTCCCACGGCAATGCCATTACAAAATAGTTGGCTTTACTCGAAAATACATTATGTAACTTTCATTAAGAAAATGAATCTAATTACGTCAGTAACGATTCATTAAATAATAATAAAAATTTTTATTACATTTATCGACAAACGAAAAAAAACCCGACATACTGCAATTCGTTCAGGAAGAGCAATCATTTTCAGGTCACTCAATACCTGAATGCACCATGTCGTACATGCCTTTAGTTTAAATTAGAGTTGCTAATAGATTAGCACATTAACGGTTTAATTCTCACCCGCAGGCCAGCGTTTCCCTGACGAAGTTATTTCGCCAGCGGTCTTGTTATTGCCTGGAATACGCTACGGAAGCCAATATTGATACCCGAAATAATTCGGATATACATCAGGGATAAAATAAATCTTATATAAAAAAGGTGACGTTATGCGTTTTTTTAAAGACATGAAATTAGGCTCTATGTTAGGCATTGGGTTCACAATGGTTATCGTCATCGGCTTTCTGGTGGCGATTTATGGTCAACTACAATTACGCCAGCTAGGTACAGATATTCAGACGCTATCCCAAAAACGCATTACTAATTTGCTGTTGATACAGGAATACAAAGACAACATGAATATTGCTGCCCGGGTCATCAGGAATATTGTGTTGCTCTCTGAACCACAGCAAATGGCGATAGAAAAACAGCGCCTTGATAATATGGCACCCAGAAATAACGAGATTATCGCAACACTCCATAACGCCGCGACCACCGCTGAACAAAAAGCCCTGATCGCCCAGCTTGACCAATACCGCCCGATTTATGAGGAAGCGGTCAAAAAGGCGCTCGAAAAAGGGCTGGCAAATAAAGACGACGAAGCCAGAGAATTTATTCTCACCGATGTACGCCGCGCTCAGGATTCGCTCTTTAAGGTCATCGACACCATGTTGGCGTACCAAAAAAATGCCACCACCGTGACGGCTGAAAATTCGCAATCTCAGGCTGTCAACGCCGGTGTCATCATGCTCTCGCTGGCGGTATTGATTACCCTCGTGGGTAGCCTGATTGCCTGGCTGATTACCCGCCGCATTAAGGGCCAACTGGGTGGCGAACCCGCTTACGCCTCACATATCGCCCAACAGGTGGCACAGGGTGACTTGTCGGTAAATGTGATGCTCAAAGCCAACGACCAGCACAGCCTGCTGGCTGCCATGCGCGCGATGCGTGATAGCCTCAGCCATATCGTCAGTCAGGTACGCCAGAGCAGTGAATCCATCGCCACCGGTTCTCAGCAAATCGCCATGGGCAATACCGACCTGAGCAGCCGTACCGAGGAGCAGGCCGCCAGCCTGCAACAAACTGCGGCCTCAATGGAACAAATTAGCCAGACTATCCGCCAGAATGGTGAAACGGTGCGTGAAGCCGCCCAACTCGCGGCGCACGCCAGCGATACCGCCGCCAAAGGCAGTGACGTGGTGGGCAATGTCATCCGCACGATGGACGGCATCAGCGCCAGCTCGCGCAAAATCGGCGATATCATCAGTGTCATCGACAGCATCGCCTTCCAGACCAACATCCTGGCGCTGAACGCCGCGGTGGAAGCCGCCCGTGCCGGAGAGCAAGGCCGGGGCTTTGCGGTGGTGGCCGGTGAGGTGCGTTCGCTGGCGCAACGCTCTGCCTCTGCCGCCCGGGAAATCAAGGAATTGATTACCGAAAGCATGGAGCAGGTAGCAAGCGGTGCCCAACTGGTCGGCAGCGCAGGCACCACCATGGATGATATCGTGACGCAAGCGCACCGCGTCGCCCAATTAATCAAAGAGATCGGTGTGACGACCACCGAACAGGAATCTGGCATCAGTCAGATTAATCAGGCGGTCAACCAGCTCGATCAGGTCACCCAGCAGAACGCCGCACTGGTAGAGGAATCGGCCAGCGCCGCTGAAAGCCTGAGCGACCAGGCCCGCCATCTGGTGCAATTGATGAATGTGTTCGTCGTGACGGAACATCATCAGCCACATGAGCAAGTCGCGTATCGCCCCCGTAGCGATTTGCGGCTGGCGCTGACGTCACACTAACCTTGCAACCTCACCAGTCTTACTGATAAGACCGTGGGAAGTGGACAATAGACGCCACTTCCCCCTTATCTTCATCTTCCCGTCAATCCTCAGCATCGCTCCGCTGGGTTTCACACGCTTAACCCCGTGAGTGAAAGTAATATTTATCGCTTAATCAGCCACCAGCTTTTATTTCGCCGACACGCCACGTGTCATGCTGGTTAAAACAGTGCATGGATTTTGTTAAAAAGTTAATTAACTAAAAATCATTTCGCAACTCAACGATAACAAGTTGAAATCAATTCGCACAGGTTGTTTCGCCGGTGAGGTGACATCCACCGTCTTTACTACCGATATCCCATATCACTCGAGTGGCAGGGCAACCCGCCTGCCACCGGAAGTATGACGGGTATATATACCCCAAATAATTCGAGTTGCAGGAAGGCGGCAAGTGAGTGAATCCCGATGAGCTTACTCAGGTAAGTGATTCGGGTGAATGAACACAGCCAACACACCTGCAACTTGAAGTATGACGGGTACTTTTGTTTCATTCCAGGGAATGCATATTCATGCATGACGGCAACACCAAAATAGAATAAGGCACACGATGCAGATACTAAAAAATATGAAGCTCGGCACTATGCTCGGATCCGGTTTTATACTGGTCATTTTTATCGGTTTTACCGTGGCCATTTTCGGGCGTAGCCAGTTGATTCATGTGGGCAATAATCTGGATTACCTGTCCAATATTCGCCTGAATAACCTGATTGCCATGCAGGAAATTAAAGATAACTTCAATTCCGCCGCCCGAATCATTCGGGAAAGCGCAATACAAACCGACACCACGCTTCTCGCGCAGGAAAAGCGCCGACTCGATACACTTATCGAACGGAATAACAGCCTGCTCAGGTTGCTGGATGAAAAACTGAAGCTGAAAAAGTCACGGGAATTGCTGGCGCAGCTCAATCAGGCACGTCCGCCTTATTCCAATGCGGTACGAAAAGTCATGGAACTGAGCATGAACGGCCAGCAAGAACAGGCCCGCGCGTTAATTCTGGGTGAGCTACTGAGTGCCCAGACCATGCTGTTCAACGTGATGGATACCATGATCACGGAACACAAGAATGACACGGTCGAGATGTCCCAGCATTTCATGGCGGATGCCCGCGACGCCGGTAGCCTGTTGTTGATAGTCACCGCTATCAGTGCGCTGTTGGGTGCGCTGGTAGCCTGGCTGATTACCCGTCAGGTGAAAGGACAACTGGGCGGTGAGCCAGCCTATGCCTCACACATTGCCCAACAGGTGGCACAAGGCAACCTGGCGGTAGAAGTGCAGTTACACGCCAACGACCAGCACAGCCTGCTGGCCGCCATGCATACTATGCGCGATAACCTCAGCCATATCGTCAGTCAGGTGCGCCAGAGCAGTGAATCTATCGCCACCGGGTCGCAACAAATCGCCATCGGCAATGCAGACCTCAGCCAGCGTACCGAAGAACAAGCCGCCAGCCTGCAACAAACCGCCGCGTCGATGGAGCAGATTAGCCAGACGATTCATCAAAACGGCGAAACCGTGCGCGAAGCCGCCCTGCTGGCAACCACCGCCAGCCAGACGGCCGCCAAAGGCAGTGACGTGGTGAGTGACGTGATTTGCACCATGCAAGAGATCACCAGCAGCTCACAAAAAATCGGCGATATCATCAGCGTCATCGACAGTATTGCCTTCCAGACCAATATCCTGGCGCTGAACGCCGCGGTGGAAGCCGCTCGAGCCGGTGAGCAAGGCCGTGGCTTTGCGGTGGTAGCCGGAGAAGTGCGCTCACTGGCACAGCGTTCCGCGTCCGCCGCCCGGGAAATTAAGACATTGATCACCGAAAGTATGGAGAAAGTAGAAAGCGGCTCTCGCCGTGTCAGCCATGCCGGTGTCACGATGGGGGAGATTGTCTCTCAGGCGCGCCATGTTGCTGAATTAATTAATGAGATTGGGGTCACCACCGGTGAACAGGAATCCGGCATCGGCCAGATTCATCAGGCAGTCAGCCAGCTCGACCAGGTTACCCAGCAAAACGCCGCACTGGTAGAACAGTCTGCCAGCGCGGCGGAGAGCCTGAACGCTCAGGCCAGTCATCTGGTGCAATTGGTGAATGCGTTCATCCTCGTCAGTCATGCTGGCCGGAACCGGCACCCATCGCCTGACAACGTCGCCTTACCCATTGGCGTCACGATAACCACGGCATAAGGCGAAACCCTATCTTCGGGGAGGAGGACATGCCAACTCCCCGAATCATTGCACGCCGCTTTGTGGTGTGACGTTCAGACCAGCACATCTATCGAGACATTACCCGCCGGGCCGACGGACAGATCGGCGCTGACGTCCGCACCCCCTCCGGTCATGCTCATCGACTGCACCGTTTTTTCGATATCGGCAATAGATTGATTGATAGCCCTCATCTGTTTCTGGGCTTCTTTATCGTCATGTCGGCTGGCATTTTTTACCATCGCGAGTAACGATTTCAGCTCGCGAACGGCATCCTGTACCGACTTCGCATCCGCCCGATGCTGTGTCGAACCTGCACTGCGCTCGATAAACGCGGCGGCTACGTCCTGCCACTGCTTCGCTTCCTGTGCAGAAGCATCGCCCTCACCACTTTTTGCCGCCGATGACGTACCCGCGGCGTGCTCCCCCAGAGCCTCCGATTCAACAGAGGCACTGTCACCAGCGGTAGAGGTGGAGGAGGTAGAGGAGGTAGCCGTGGCTGCGGACAACGCAGCAGCGCCACCGCTTTCTGCCGCCACGCCGGACTGATTTTCCCCACCCGCCGTGTCGGTAGCCGCCCCGCCGCTGCCTGCGCTCAATGTTTTCGCCGCCTGTCCCAGCTCGGCGGCCAACTGGCGCATTTCGCGCAGTACACCGGGGGGCACCGACTGCCCGGCCAGCGACAGCAACATCATCTTCAGCATCTGGATGCGCCGTTTGATTTGTTCAATACGCCCGCGCGCCAGGTCCTGGTCAGCGTTGTTGAGTTTGCTCATCCTGGCCCGCATGGTGGCATCAATGCGCTTACGAACCTCATCGCTGAACTGCACCATCACCGACGCTAACGATGGCTGCTCGCGGGATGTCTCCGTTTCCGTGCTGGTTTGCGCCGTACTGGCGTCACTATCGGTCCTGACATTCTGCGCGGCTGTACCTGTGGCAGAACGGTTGAAAGAAAGTGGAGAAGTCATTCGAAGTCCTATGCAGCGCCAATCATCAACCATCAGCAAAAATGAAGCATAGGGTGCCATTCGCACCATCGGGCCACATTTTTCTGACATATATTGAAACATAACGGCACCACGCCCACAGTCTTTAGCGTATAAGCACCTTCATACCGCATCGCGGTCAGGAAAGAGTGACGCGCGTTACCCGCCACACAGAGTATCGGTGCTGCAAGACCGGCAGCCAGCATGAAAAACGGCAAAAAAGATGGCATAGATAACAATGCATTACGCCAACTCATTCACGATGAAATAACTCAATATAAAATAATCACATCAACGACATTTAATTAAAAAAATAAATATTACGCCTTATAGACAAACCCCCATTTTGCTTCCATATTGATATTGTCGGCCTAATAAATATTACCACGGAAGACATCATCTGCCGGACTGGCATCAACCAACGCAATATGCTGCTCAATTTTCTTTCTATGCACCTGCCGACAGTGTCATAGCCCAACGCCAGATAATAGAGCTTCGCTGGATAAAGCGGTGTTGCGATATTTTTAATATATACGCCATACCGATAACCTTATAAAAAATAATAAGATATCTGAGCCAACACAATGAAATGAGAAGGCTTAGTGTTTTTATTTTCCAGCGATGGGATACACATTGAATATCAATGTAAAAATGCAGTTGCACGACACTATGGCAGGTATATCAGTCGGCCAGTCATCATGACAAGGTGATGATATTCCTTATTTTCTGGCACCCGTTCTTTGCATCACCCATGTGAACGAAGACATTGACACACAGGCACGGAAATATGGACAAATTAAAGCACATGAAACTCAATACGATGATTGGCGCCGGTTTTGCTGTCGTTATTATTATCGGATTTCTCGTCGCTACATTCGGTAAAACACAGTTACGAGAATTAAGCTCAGATATTCAGTTACTTTCCCAGAACCGTATCGTTAAATTGCTACTCATACAATCCTATAAGGATAATATGATCGTCGCAACCAATTCCGTGCGCAATATGGCTATGCTGACCGATGTCACCAAAATGAGTCAGGAGAAGAAGAAAGTTGATGAAAGCGTAGAAAAAAATGGGGTGATCATCACTAAATTAAAATCGATGCCCAGTGATTCAACGGGTCAGCGCTTGATAGCTCATCTGGCCGATGTCCGTCCAGACGCTGTCGCCGCATTGAGCAAGGCCGTTGCACTAGCGCAGTCTAATCGTAATGAGGAAGCCCGCAATGTTATCCTCAACGAAATGCAACCGGCGCAGGAAAAACTAATTGCCGCCATTGATGAGATCGTCACCTATCAGAAAACCGCCACCACCGATCTGGCAGATGATGCTGAAAATCTGGCAGACGATGCCGGTAATACCATGTTTATTCTGGCGATCGTTTCGCTATTCATCGGTGTGCTGATCTCCTGGTCGATTACCCGTCATGTGAAAGGCACCCTCGGGGGTGAACCGGCGGAAGCCGCTCGTATTGCCCGGCAAATCGCACAAGGCAACCTGTCGCTGGCGATACCGCTACAGGAAAACGATAATCACAGCTTATTGGCCGCCCTTGAGATGATGCGACGCAGTCTGAGCCACATCGTCGATCAGGTGCGCCAGAGTAGCTATGCGATCGCGATGGGAACCAGCGAAATTGCCAGCGGGACCAACGATCTCAGCCAGCGTACCGAAGAACAGGCCGCCAGCCTGCAACAAACTGCCGCGTCCATGGAGCAAATCAGCAACGCGGTCAGCCATAACGTAGAAATCGTCCACCACGTGACTGAACTTGCCAACAATGCCAACAGTACCGCCGGTAAAGGCAATGACGTGGTCAACAATGTCATCAGCGTGATGAACGACATCAACAGCAGTTCCCAGAAGATTGTCGATATTATCCAGCTTATTGACAGCATTGCTTTTCAGACCAATATCCTGGCGCTTAATGCCGGGGTAGAAGCCGCCCGCGCCGGGGAAGAAGGGAAAGGGTTCGCCGTGGTCGCCAGTGAAGTGCGTTCGCTGGCACAGCACGCCGCCAGCGCGGCGCACGACATCAAAACCCTGATTACAGAGAGTGTGCAAAAAATCGAAACCGGGGCCGACCTGGTTAACCATGCAGGCAGCACCATGAGCGATATCCTACAACAGACCAAACAGGTTGCCGAACTGATCGGTGAGATCGGTCTTTCGACCAGTGAACAGCAACTGGGGATCTCGCAAATCAACACCGCGGTGGCGCAGTTGGATCAGGTCACCCACCAAAATGCGGCACTGGTAGAGGAATCAGCCACCGCGACCGATAGCCTGAACCAGCAGGCGGCCCATCTGGTGGACGTGATCAAAGTGTTTGTGGTGGAAGAGACTATTTCACGCAAACGGCTGGATATGAACGACCCGGTTAACATCGCTGATACCCCCATCGAGCGCCGTCTGATTATGCATTGATACGAATGATGCTAGCAGTAATACCTATACAGGGGGCGTGTGACACGTCCCCCTGTAGTGTGACCGGTCCTATCCGGCCAAAGATGAGAGATGGCAGGGCACCGCCAACCGGGTGTGCTATCAGAAATGCGGCTCAATCTGCGGCAGTTCACGCTCTAAAATCTCAATCATACCATCACGTACCGGATCACTTCCGGTACTCACCCAGGCCACCGCCAGCGGCAACCCCTGACGTGATAACGTCCCCTGATGCCGTATGGGAATAAACCGCACATTGGGCACCGACATACGGGATACCCAGCGCGGCATGATAGCCCCCCCGACACCCGCCGCAACCATATTGATAATGGTCTGTTTTTCATTGGCTTTTTGCACCACATTCGGCTTGAGCCGCGCTTCACTAAACAGATTCATGGTCACATCATGGCTATGAGGCCGCGCACGCCGGTCAGGCACGATTAACGGCAAGGCCGCCAGATCATGAATCCCGACCTCCTGATGCTCTGCCAACTCATGGTGTTCCTCGATAGCGAGTACGACATTTTCATTGAGTAAAAAACGCAGGGTTAACCAGGGGGCCCAACGTTCCGGTGGACGAATAAAAATCAGATCCAAACTCCCGGTTTTCAGTCTGGGTAACAGACGGGAGGTTTTATCCTCATGAATCTGCACATCCACCTGTGGATACGCCTGACGAAAGAAGTGTAACAGATGCGGAATCAAGCCAATGGCGGCACTATCAATCGCCCCAATGCGTAAAATACTGGAGTTTGCACGCCCCTGAGAACGAAAGCGGAGCGCCAGCGCATCCGCATCCGCCACCAGCTTTCTACTTTCTTCCAGCAGCGTTTGCCCGTCCTGCGTCAACGCCACACTGCGCGTCGAGCGAATAAACAGTCTGGTGCCAAGGCATTCCTCCAGCAAACGAATATGACGCCCGAGCGCGGAAGGCAACATATCCAGCCGCTGGGCGGCATGACCGAAATGTAGCGTTTCAGCCACCGCAATAAAACAGCGCAGTTGGTTAAGTTCCATGCTCTTCCTCTGGCGATTATGTGAAAAATTTGAATAAATCATAACGCTGTTTTTTTTATGAACAACACAGAAGCGGGAGACTATTGCGCTATAGCTGATCTTTATCACAGAAATAAGCAGTCAGTTTTCAGCTATTCGGTGATGCTATTTTTTAATATCAGTAAAAATGGCGAAACACATCACAATAAAAATCAATTAATATTGATCACGATCATTTTTATCCTTCCAGAGCTGATCCACCACTGAATTATACGAATTATTTATATAAATGCAGGTGGATGATCAAGCTCGCCCCTGACTGCATAGTGACACCGCTTGTTTATATAACAGCCACCGTCTTGCCCGAGGTTATTTCTTCTTACCCTGTTTTATTAATCTGGAACGCAAAATGAAAAAAGACATTGAGCGAGAAACTCTCAAAAAAATAACCTGGCGAATAGTGCCCTTTGTGATGTTCGCTTATTTTATCGCTTTCTTTGATCGTATTAATATTGGTTTTGCCGCACTGACCATGAACCAGGACCTGGGTTTTTCCTCTACCGTATTTGGAATTGGCGCAGGCATGTTTTTTATTGGTTATTTTTTTACTGATGTTCCCTCGAATATCATTCTGCAAAAAGTCGGCCCGCGTATCTGGTTAGCACGTATCATGATCAGTTGGGGGATTGTCGCCGCCTGTATGATATCGGTAAAAACCGTGACCGGTTTTTATATTCTGCGCTTTTTCCTCGGTGTGGCAGAAGCCGGGTTCTTTTCTGGCATCATTCTTTATCTCAGTACCTGGTTCCCCTCCAAACGTCGGGCTCAGGTGATTGCCTTTTTCATGGCCGCCGCTCCCATTTCCTCCATGCTGGGTTCACCGCTGGCAGGCACCATTCTCAGCTTCCATGGGGTAATGGGATTAACCGGCTGGCAGTTCATGTTTTTAATGGATTCCGCCGCGGCGATTTTACTGGGTATTTTCACTTTCTTTTATTTGAATGATAAACCGGAAAAAAACACCTGGTTAAATCAGGAACAAACACAATGGCTGACCACCACGCTGCAAGAAGAAAAAGCCGCCAGAAGCAGTGACACTAAAACCAGCGCACTGAAAGGGTTGACGGATATTCGCGTCTTAACATTAGCACTGGTTTATTTCGGCACCTCCGCCGGACTGTATTCATTAAATATCTGGTCACCTCAATTTATTAAATCCTTCGGTTTAAGCACCCTGCAAATCGGCTTTATTAATGCCATTCCGGCTGCGATTGCCGTCGTCACCATGATTTTCTGGGCCCGGCATTCGGATGCCACCCGTGAACGCACCTGGCATGTGGTCAGCGCCTGTGTGCTGGCAAGCCTCGGCTTCGTGCTGGCCGGTTCCGTGCACTCTTTGGGGCTCGCCATGCTGGCGCTGGTGCTGGCGAGCATCGGCATTTACTCCTGCAAACCGCCGTTGTGGAGCATCCCTTCCCTGTTTTTATCCGGCCCGGCAGCGGCCGCCGGGCTGGCGGCGATTAACTCTATCGGCAATTTGGGCGGCTTTTTCGGCCCGGCAATCATCGGCTGGCTAAAAGAAAAAACCGGTGATTTCTCACTCGCACTCTACGCCATTGCCGGTTTGCTGCTGCTGTCTGCCCTGCTGACGCTGCTCATCGAAGTCAGCCGCAAACGTAAGGTCATGAAAACGTCGCTGGCCTGATGCCATCGCACCTTTACCACATTTTTAAAGGCCTGCTCGATGGGGCCCTTACACCCGGAGGTTACTGTGAATACTGAATCCATATCGGAACTGATTGATGTCATGACGCGCTTTACCGGCTATGTCGGCAAACGGCTCCCGAACGATGTCATCAAAAAACTCGACGAGTTGCGTGCAAAAGAAGATAGCCCGCTGGCTAAAGTGGTCTATGACTCGATGTTTGAAAACCAGAAACGGGCAGACGAGCTTGACCGCCCTTGTTGTCAAGACACCGGCGTTATTCAGTACTTTATTACGGTAGGTGCACGTTTCCCGTTTATTGGCGATCTGGAGCACGTATTACAGCAAGCGACGCTGGAAGCCACCAAAAAAGCGCCGCTGCGCCACAACGCGGTAGAAACTTTTATTGAGAAAAATACCGGCACCAACACCGGTTCCCGCATTCCCTGGCTGGATTGGGAAATAATTCCTGATGACGACCACTGCACTATCGACGTGTATATGGCCGGTGGCGGCTGCTCATTACCGGGTGCCGCCAAAGTGCTGATGCCGGGCCAGGGCTACGAAGGCGTTAACCAGTTTGTGTTTGATGTGATTACCTCTTACGGCGTGAACGCCTGCCCACCGCTGCTGGTCGGCGTCGGTGTGTCCACTTCAGTTGAAACCGCCGCCCGGTTGTCGAAAAAAGCCATTCTGCGCCCGGTTGACTCGTCACACCCGAACGCCGATGCCGCCAAAATGGAAAAACTGCTCGAAGACGGCCTGAATCAGGTCGGGTTAGGGCCGCAGGGTCTTGGCGGTGCCTCATCGGTAATGGGGGTCAATATTGAATCCTCCGCCCGTCACCCCTCCACTATCGGGGTGGCCGTTTCTACCGGTTGCTGGGCACACCGTCGCGGCGCTATCCGTTTCAATGCCGACTTATCCTATGAAATCCTGTCTCACGAAGGTGCCGTATTATGAAAAAAATCCTGACCACGCCCATCAAAGATGAAGATTTGGCGGACCTGAACATTGGCGACGTGGTGTACCTGACGGGCACCTTAGTCACCTGCCGCGATGTGGCACACCGCCGCCTGATTGAGCTGGGGCGTGAATTGCCGGTTGACCTCAAAGGTGGTGCTATCCTCCATGCAGGCCCGATTGTGGTGGAAAAAGAGGATGGCAGCTTCGACATGATCTCCATCGGCCCGACCACCAGCATGCGCATGGAGAAATTTGAAAAAGAGTTCATCGAACAAACCGGCGTGAAGCTGATTGTCGGCAAAGGCGGCATGGGGCCGAACACCGAAGCCGGTTGCCAGCAATTCAAGGCGGTACACGCGGTGTTCCCTGGCGGCTGTGCGGTGCTGGCCGCCACCTGTGTCGAGGAAATCGAAGACGCCCAATGGCGCGATCTGGGTATGCCGGAAACACTGTGGGTTAATCGGGTGAAAGTCTTCGGCCCGTTGATCATCTCCATCGACACGCACGGCAACAACCTGTTTGAGCAAAATAAGGCGACCTATAACGATCGCAAAGTGCCGATCATCGCCGACATCAACGAACAGATCCGCTTTATCAAATAACGTCCCACACCGGGGCGACGGGCGATAAACCTAAGCGCGTTCCCCCGGTATTAACAACGGAATACACGTATGAAACTGGCGAGTTTTATCAACCCGCAAAGCGGTGCGAAAACCTTCGGCATCGTCAACGACAACGGGCTTATCGACCTCGGCCGCCGCCTGTCCGGTCGCTTTAGCGATCTGACTGAGGTATTACGCGCAAATGCGCTGGCAAACTTACCCCATACTGCCGGGGCTGATTTTTATCTCGATGAAGTCACCTATCTCCCGGTCATCGAAAGGCCATCAAAAATCCTGTGCGTTGGCATGAATTACATGGAAAAACGCATCGAGTTTGAACAAACCACGGATGCGCCGACGCTGTTTATCCGTTTTGCCGACACCCTGAGCGGCCATCGGCAAGCCCTACTCAAACCGCAATCCACCAACGAATTTGATTACGAAGGCGAGCTTGCAGTGATCATCGGTAAACATGCTGACAACGTCAGCCGGGAGACGGCATTATCGGTGGTAGCGGGTTACAGTTGCTTTATGGATGGCTCAGTACGCGATATGCAGTACACCTGGTTCACTTCCGGTAAGAACTGGCGTCACACTGGCGGTTTTGGCCCCTGGATGGTGACGAGCGATGAGATTGGTGACCCACAACAGCTGGGCATCAGCACCTACCTGAATGGCAATCGGGTGCAGCATGACCACACCAGCAATATGGTGCGTTCTGTTGCAGAACTGATCGAGTACATTTCCCGGTTTACGCCGCTGTCACCCGGCGATGTGATTATCACCGGTTCACCGGGTGGCGTCGGCAAAAAACGCACGCCACCACTGTTTATGCATGAAGGTGATGTGGTGGAGGTGGAAATCAGCGGGATTGGCCGATTGGTTAATCGCATCTCGACGCCGCAACCAGCACAGAGCCCCCAGGTATTGCGCCCAGAACCGTATACTGTCTGAACAACCGCTGCCGGACGGCAGCGGTCATCATCGATTGAGGTATCCGTTTACAACGCACGGCGCAGACGCGCCACCGCTTCATGCATCTGCTCTTCGGTGGCCGTAGCGAACGACAAACGCAGCGTGGAGTGGTCCGGTTTATCGGCAAAGAAGAACTCGCCGGGCACGAACACCACGCCTTGCTCCAGCGTTTTCTGTAGCCAGGCGGTGGTATCAAACGGCTGACGGAAACGCGCCCACAGGAACATACCGCCTTTGGGCTGGTTGAAGCTAATCACATCGCCCAGCTCATGCGCCATCAATTCAGACAACAGTTCGCCTTTGCGACGATAAGCCTGACGGATGGTATCGATCTGTGCAGGTAAGCGCCCACTTCCCAGATAGAACTCCACGATAGTCTGGGACAATGAGCTGGCATGCAGGTCGGCGGCCTGTTTGATAATCGCCACGTTATGCAGCAGCCATTCCGGCAGAATCGCCCAGCCTAAACGCAGCCCCGGTGCCAGAATTTTGGAAAACGACGAGGTATACACCACGCGGTCGGCATGACCGGCTTCTTTCGCCAACTGGTAAATCGTGGCATGGCGTTCCTCGGTGAAACGCAACTCGCCATACGGGTCGTCTTCTACGATCAGGAAATCGTGACGGGCCGCCAGCGCCACCAGTTGACGGCGACGGTCTGCGCTCAGGGTAACGCCGCTCGGGTTGCCGAAGTTCGGCACCAGATAGACACCTTTGATACGCGTGGTTTCGAGCAGTGCTGCCAGCTCATCCACCACCATACCGTTTTCGTCAGACGATACCGACATCACCTGCGCTTCTGCCAGTTGCAGCGTTTGCAGTGCCGCCAGATAGGTCGGGCGTTCCACCACAAAGATATCCTGCGGGTTGGCGGTGGCACGCATCACCAGATCCAGCGCCTGCTGGGAACCGGCCGTCACCACAATGTCCTGCGCCTGCGTTTGTACGCCACGCAGCGCACACAGCTCAGCGATACGCTCACGCAACAACGGGCTGCCTTCGGTCAGGCCATACTGAAACGCCGATTTTGGCTGCTCGGTAATCGCCTGTTGAGTTGCTTCATTCAGTCCCTGGAAATCAAATAACGCATCAGAAGGAATGCCGCCCGCCAACGAAATCACGCCGTCCATTTTGCTGTGCTTGAGCAATTCACGAATCGCGGAGCTTTTCAGGCGCGCCATGCGCTGCGCCAGTAACCCATCCGTTGACATGTTAAATCTCACTTATTTTTTTAAAAAAGATGGTAGAAAAACGGGCCGGTAAACCCGGCCCGATGAGGTGTCTCACGTAAGCAGTAATTTAACCACCAAGGTAGGCAGAACGCACGGCTTCGTTAGCTAACAAAGCATCACCGGTGTCTTCCAACACCACACGGCCGTTTTCCAGCACATAGCCGCGATCCGCCAGGCGCAGCGCCTGATTGGCGTTCTGCTCCACCAGGAAGATGGTCATGCCTTCTTCGCGCAACTGCGCGATAGTGTCGAAAATCTGCAAAATGATGATCGGTGCCAACCCCAGCGAGGGCTCGTCCAGCAACAGTAAACGCGGCTGGCTCATCAGCGCACGGCCGATAGCCAACATTTGCTGTTCACCGCCGGACATGGTCCCGGCGCGCTGGGCGCGACGCTCAAACAACCGAGGAAACAGATCGTACACGCGCGCAATGCGCTCCTGATACTGTTCACGGCTGGCGAAAAACCCGCCCATCGCCAGATTCTCTTCCACCGTCATGCGGGAAAACACCCGACGGCCTTCCGGCACGATGGCAATGGCTTCGCGCATAATGCGCGCCGTCTGCCAGTCGGTAATGTCTTTGCCGTCGAACACGATAGACCCTTGCGAGGCACGCGGCTCGCCGCACAGTGTGCCCAACAAGGTGGTTTTACCCGCACCGTTGGCGCCAATCAGCGTCACGATCTCACCCTGATTGATATGCAGGCTGACCTGATGCAACGCCTGAATTTTGCCGTAGTGCGCAGAAACCTGATTCAATGACAACATAACGTTTTATCCTTCACCCAGATATGCACGGATAACATCCGGGTTGTTACGAATTTCAGCCGGGGTACCGTTTGCCAGTGGCGTCCCCTGATTCACCACGTAAATCCGGTCAGAAATCCCCATCACCAGCTTCATGTCATGCTCAATCAACAGCACGGAAACCTGATGATTGCCGCGCAGGTCGATAATCAGCTCGTTAAGCTCTTCCGTTTCTTTCGGGTTCAGACCGGCGGCCGGTTCATCCAGCATCAGCAGTTCCGGGCGGGTCACCATGCAGCGGGCGATCTCCAGCCGACGCTGCTGACCATACGCCAGATTCCCCGCCTGACGGTTCGCCAGTTCAAGCAACCCCACGCGTTCCAGCCAGACGGCGGCACGCTGCTGGGCATCCGCTTCGGCACGGCGAAACGCCGGTGTCTTTAACAGACCAGCGAACACCCCACTTTTGAGGTGCTGATGTTGGGCGACCAGCAGGTTCTCAATCACGGTCATTTCGCGAAAAAGACGCACATGCTGGAAAGTACGCACCACCCCCATACGGGCTATTTGCTGTCCCGGCAAGCCTTCCAGATGCTGATCCCGCAGCACAATGGTGCCGCCAGTTGGGCGATAGAAACCGGTCAGGCAGTTGAATACCGTGGTTTTACCGGCACCGTTGGGGCCTATCAACGACACAATCTCGCCCTGATGCAAATCCAGCTCGACGTTGTTGACCGCCAGCAGGCCGCCGAAGCGCATCATCAGGCCCCGGACCGACAATAATGGCTGCGTGCTCATGCCTGCTCTTCCTTCTTCTCAACCTTACCAACCTGCAGCTTTATCTGCGTACGCTTCATCGGTAACAGCCCTTGTGGCCGCCAAATCATCATCAGTACCATCAATGCGCCCAGCACCAACATGCTGTACTCATTCAGGTCACGCATCAGCTCACGCGATACCACCAGCAGGATGGCCGCCAGAATCACCGCGAACTGCGAGCCCATCCCGCCCAGCACCACGATAGCCAGCACAAACGCCGACTCCACAAAGGTGAAGGATTCCGGGCTGACAAAGCCCTGACGGGCAGCAAACAGCGTCCCGGCGAAACCCGCAAATGCCGCACTGATGGTAAACGCCGTCAGTTTGATTTTGGTGGGACTCAGCCCCAGCGAACGGCAGGCAATTTCATCTTCACGCAGCGCTTCCCAGGCGCGGCCCAACGGCATACGCAGCAGGCGGTTAATGACGAACAGCGTCAATACCACCAGCAGCAACGCCACCATGTACAGGAAGATAATGCGGTCGCTAGGGTCGTAGCGCAGGCCAAAGAAGTGATGGAAAGTATCCCAACTGCCTTGCGCAGTACGGTTAAACTCCAGACCGAAGAACGTCGGCTTCGGAATCTGGCTGATGCCGTTCGGCCCACCGGTAAAACCGGTATTGTTGAGCAGCAGGATACGCACAATCTCGCCAAACCCGAGGGTGACGATCGCCAGATAGTCACCGCGCAAGCGCAGTACCGGGAACCCGAGCAGGAAACCGGACAACGCAGCCGTCAGACCTGCCAGCGGCAGGCACTGCCAGAAGCCAAGGCCATAATAATGGCTCAGCAACGCGTAGGTGTAAGCGCCGATGGCGTAGAAACCGCCGTAACCCAGCACCAGCAGACCAGACAACCCCACCACCACGTTCAGGCCGAGACCCAAAATGATGTAAATCATGGTCAGCGTGGCGATATCCACCGTCCCGCGCGACACCACGAACGGCCAGGCGACGGCGGCGATAACCAACGCCAGCGCCAGCAGTTTTTGCCGTGGCGTACTGCCGTCAAAGCTCGGCAGCACAAAACTGGGGCCGGAAACTTTCTTCGCCCCTTGCGCCAGTGCAGGACGCAATAATTGAAACAGGAACACCAGCGCGCAGGCAGCGATAATCCACAGCCAGCGTATTTTTTCCGCGCCGTGCACTACCAGACGGGTTCCATCCAGACTCAGTTGCATCCCCATCAGGAATGTCGCCAGCACCAGCAGTACCAGCGCTGAGACCACGGCATTAACCAGCGTGTGCAGTTTCATACCTTCTCCACCTCCGGACGGCCCAGAATCCCGGTCGGCATCACCAGCAGCACCACGATCAACAGCGCAAAGGAGACCACATCTTTATATTCGGTACTGAGGTAGGCAGAGGTCAGCGACTCGGCAATGCCGAGAATCAGGCCGCCGATCATCGCCCCCGGAATACTGCCAATACCGCCCAGCACCGCGGCGGTAAACGCTTTCATACCCGCCATAAAGCCAATATAGGGGTTAATCACGCCATAGAACTGGCCCAACAGCACCCCGGCCACCGCCGCCATCGCGGCACCGATAACGAACGTCAGCGAGATAACACGATCGGTACTGATACCCAGCAGGCTCGCCATTTTCAGGTCTTCCGCACAGGCACGGCAGGCGCGTCCCATACGGGAGTAGCGGATAAACAGCGTCAGTGCCAGCATCGCCAGAAAGGTGACCACCCAGATAGTCAGTTGCATCGCAGAGAGCGTCGCGGCAAAGCCGTTGCTTTCACCCAACACCCACTGGCCCTGGATCAGGCTCGGCAACGCCACGTCACGCGACCCCTGCATCAAACTGACGTAGTTCTGCAGGAAAATCGACATCCCGATGGCGGAAATCAGTGCGATCAGACGTTTGGAATTGCGCACCGGCTTGTAAGCCACACGCTCGATACTCCAGCCGTAGGCGCTGGAGATCACCACCGCCGCGATAAACGCGACGCCAATCAATAGCCAGCCAGCGTCGATGCCCATCATCATCAACGCCGCGATCACGATAAAAGAAACATAACTACCGATCATGTACACCTCGCCGTGGGCGAAGTTAATCATGCCGATAATGCCGTAAACCATGGTGTAGCCAATGGCAATCAGCGCATAGGTGCTGCCCAACGTCACGCCGTTGAACATCTGCTGAAAGAAATAGAGGAACTGCTCGGACATACCTTAACCTTAGACATTGCCCCCGCAGCCTGACGGCTGAGGGGGCATCGGTATTGGGAGTAATACGGGTTCGGTTAATTACTTCGCCGGAGAAGAAGTACCGTCCGCATGCCACTCGAATACGCCAAATTCAAACCCTTTCAGGTCGCCTTTTTCGTCCCAGCTCAGCGGGCCCATCACCGTGTCTACCGACTTGGCTTTCAGGTCAGCGGCCAGTTTGGCAGGCTCGGTGCTGCCGGTACGCTGCATCGCCGTGCTCAGCGACTGCAACGCGGCATAGGTCGTCCACACGAACGGACCGGTCGGATCCAGTTTCTTGGCTTTCAGCGCGTCAACGATAGGCTGGTTGGTCGGTACCTGATCATAACGTTTAGGTAAGGTGACCAACATGCCTTGAGAAGCATCACCCGCAATGTTGGACAGCGACGAGTTGCCCACGCCTTCCGGGCCCATAAACTTGGTCGTCAGGCCTGCCGCACGAGCCTGGCGTAAGATCTGCCCCATTTCCGGGTAGTAACCGCCAAAGTAGACAAAATCGACGTTCTCTTTCTTCAGGCGCGCCACCAGCGTGGAGAAATCTTTATCCCCGGCGGTGATCCCTTCAAACAGCACCACATTCGCGTTGGCTTTTTTCAGGCTATCCTGCACGGCACGAGCCAGCCCTTCGCCATACTGCTGTTTGTCGTGCACCACGGCGATACGCTGCGGTTTAACGTGCTCCAGAATATATTTCGCGGCGGTCGGCCCCTGATCGGAATCCAGACCGGTGGTACGCATAATCAACTTGTAGCCACGGGTAGTCAGGTCAGGCGCAGTCGCGGCCGGTGTAATCATCAGCACGCCTTCATCTTCGTAAATGTCAGATGCAGGCTGAGTGGACGACGAACACAGGTGACCAATCACATAGTGAATACCTTCGTTAATCACCTTGTTGGCGACAGCAACGGCCTGTTTCGGGTCGCACGCGTCATCGAATTCCACACCTACCAGTTTGTTACCGTTCACGCCGCCCTTGGCGTTAATGTCGGCAATAGCCTGACGCGCACCGGTAAACTCCATATCACCGTACTGCGCTACCGGGCCAGACATGGCACCGACGATCGCGACTTTGATATCCGCCGCGTTTACCGCATGGCTCATTGCCGCTGCCAGGCACCCCACCAGTAATGCGTTACCTTTGCTTAATTTCATCCGTTTTACCCCATCTGTCATTTTTGGATATTGCTATAATTATTGTCGTTAACCGTTATTGTTCGCACTTTTTCATACGGAATAACGAGTTAGACTCTACTATAAGCAATAGTTTGTAATAAGGCTTTATTATTCATAATATTAAACAGGAGTTTTATGCTGTAAATCAACTGTAATTCTCAGTAAAACACGGCGCCAACAGCATAAAATATCATATTTAAAATTTGAGTTTTGCTTTATAAATAGTCAGTTATGCTGGTTTGAACACCAAAGAATAATTAATTACTCGAAAAATTAATGCCGGGAAAACCTTTTTCCCTGTTAACCGTACAGAAAAAGTTACACAACCCTTTTTCTACAGAATCACTACAATATTCTTAAGAATCAACAGGAGTACCCGCGTATGAGACTCTCGGTTGAACGCCTCACAAAAATCAGCGAACAGGACAGGCATGACCTGGCTTTCATTTGGCCACACCAGAATTTCGACGCACTGGAGCGCGACCTGAACCATGATCACCGCCTGTTTGCCGCCCGTTTTAACGGCCACCTGCTGGCCGGGGTGATTGTCGAAATCGATACAAACAGCGACAGTGCAGAGTTAACCGACCTGCAAGTCAGAACCTCCACCCGGCGGCATGGCGTCGGCAAGTATCTGCTCGACGAGGTACTAAAAGCCTGCCCTGACGTGAAAGAGTGGTGGCTGGACGCCGCCGACCATGCTCTGGTCAGCGAAGCCGTGATGGATAAGTTTATGCAATCCTGCGGTTTCTATCCGGTATCCGGCGGCTGGGAATACATTGTCAATCAGGAAGGGAAGTGAACAAGGAAGAAAAGTAGTGGCGTGCCACAGGCGCATCCGGTGATAAAAGCCTGGGGTATAAAACAAAACGACCGGGTAGTTTGAACTATCCCGGTCGTTTAGACGTTGTATCGTCTGCGAATGGCGTAGCGTTACGCTTCGATAGCCGCCCGCAGTTTCTTCATGGCGTTCTTTTCTAACTGACGCACACGCTCAGCAGACACACCGTAATGATCCGCCAGTTCCTGCAACGTGGACTTATTATCATCGTCCAGCCAGCGGGCACGGATAATATGCTGGCTACGCTCATCGAGCCCTTCCAGCGCATAGGTCAACTTGTCCGCCGCATGGGTTTCCCAGTTGTCCTCTTCGATGCCATCAGCAAAGTCGGAAGACTTATCCTGCAGGTACAGCATGGGCGCCATCGGCTGGCCCGGCTGCGCATCATCTTCCGGCGACGGATCAAAGGTCATATCCTGCGCCGCCATACGCGATTCCATTTCACGGACATCTTTGCTGGTCACACCCAGCTCACGCGCCACCAGTTCCACTTCATCCTGATTGAACCAGCCTAAACGCTGCTTGGTCTTACGCAGGTTAAAGAACAGTTTACGCTGCGCTTTGGTGGTCGCCACCTTGACGATACGCCAGTTGCGCAAGACATACTCGTGAATTTCGGCCTTGATCCAGTGCACGGCAAACGACACCAGACGAACGCCTACATCCGGGTTAAAGCGACGAACCGCCTTCATCAGACCGATGTTGCCTTCCTGAATCAGATCCGCCTGCGGCAGGCCATACCCTGAATAATTACGGGCAACATGAATAACAAAACGCAGGTGCGAAAGAATCAGCTGCTTGGCGGCGTCCAGATCCCCGTGATAATGCAGTCGTTCAGCCAGCGCCCGCTCTTCGTCTGCCGTCAGCATCGGATAGGCATTGGCGGCACGGATGTACCCTTCCAGACTGCCCTGGGGAACTAAGGCGAAAGTTTGCATATCTTTGGTCATTCCACCCCTCTCATTAATCATTCATAACGTTGCACATCATCGGATAGCATACCGGTAATTGCTGCACTTTCTGTGCCTAAAAAATCAATTTGCAGCACCTAAACACTATTTAGGGCTTACCACCGGTTTAGAGTGTGACGAACTGCACAAGTTCCACCATTTTTAACCATCTTATTTTTTATATCAAGATGGAGACAACAAGGTGGAAGACGGGCTGACAAACGGCTGAGGAAGGAAGCGGCACTAAAACCTTGGTCACACACTAAACGTTATTACACACTAAACGTCATTAAACACTGACCTTGGTTACACACTTCCCCCGCCGGGCGTCACTCACTTCGGGGGAAGAGTATACCAGAAAACCATCAGGCCGGACGGCGATACAGGCTATTGCGGTGTAAAACGGCGTAAATGTTGTACCGTAGCCAGCCAGGCCGCCAGCCAGCCAATCATCGCCGCGACCAGAATCAGCAGTAGCGCTTCATCCCAGCCCAACCCGCGTACCGTGAAGGTGGTGCCGAATACGGCCGCCACCTGCGCCGCCGCCCCGGATAACTTCCAGACCAGCGCCTGCGATAGGATCAACGACAATACCGCGCCGCAAAAACCCAACAACGCACCACCATGCAGGAACGGCCGCAGAATAAAACCGTCGGTAGCACCGATAAGTTTCATCACATTGATGGTTTCTCGACGGCTGAAAATACTAAGCCGCACACTGTTGCCGATCACCAAAAAGACCGCCACCACCATCAGAATGCCTATCGTCGCTGCCACCTGGCCCACCAGCCCGGTCAACGCTACCAGACGGGAGAACCAGCTGTCGTCCATGCGCACTTCATCCACCCCTTGAATAGCAGCGATGCGATCGCGCAAGGTCGTGAGTGTCTGGTTAGACTGGAAGCCCAATTTCGGCGAGACAATAGCCACCGCTGGCAGTGGGTTTTCCTCCAGCATATCCAGCGCGCCGCCAAAACCGGACCAGTTGCGAAACTCACCCATCGCCTCCTTGCGTGACAGGTAGTTGACCTTATCTACGCCGTCTTCCGCCTTGATTTTGCCCATCACCGCTTCGGCGGCGTTGTCATCCAGCGATTTGTCCAGATACACCGTCAATTGTGGTGTGGGATACCACTGTGACGCCGCCTGACTGACGTTTTTCCACACCAGATAACAGATGCTGGGCAGTGTCAGTGAAATGGCGATCACCATGATGGTTAATAGTGTAGCCAGCGGCTGACGCAGCATATCGCGCAGGGTATTCGTCCAGGCGTACCGCCACTGTTCCTGCCAGCCACCTTGTAAAGACCGGGATTTGGATTTGGTGTTGTTGGCGGCTCGTTGCGTGCGGGTATTATTCGCCATCGTGACCTCCCAGCATGCGCCCTTGCGCCAGCGTCAGCACCCGATAATGGCGACGGGCGATAAGCCCGGTATCATGCGTCGCCATCAGCACGGTGACGCCCACGCGGTTGAACTCTTCAAACAAGCGCAGAATACCTTCGGAGAGCGCGTCATCCAGGTTGCCGGTCGGTTCGTCCGCCAGCAGTACGGCAGGCTTATTCACCACCGCCCGGGCAATGCCGACACGCTGTTGTTCACCGCCAGAAAGCTGGATAGGGTAGCTGCGCGCCTTGTCGAGCAGCCCGACCTTATCCAGCGCCGCCGACACGCGGCGACGGATATCCTCGGCGCTGGCACCGGAGATAATCAGCGGCATAGCGACGTTTTCATACACCGTGCGATCCATCAGCAAATGGTGATCCTGAAAGATCATCCCGATCTGCCGGCGCAAAAACGGCACCTCACGTTTTTTCAGGCGGCTGATATCGTGCCCACCAAACAGGATATGGCCCGCGCTGGGGCGCTCAATCCCGCAAATCAGCTTCAGCAGGGTACTTTTCCCCGCACCAGAGTGACCGGTCAGAAATACCATTTCAGCCGGGCGGATATGAAAATCCACCCCCTGCAACGCCTGGCGACCACCGAGGTACGCCTTACTGACCTGCTCAAACCGAATCATCCGTTTTAATCCTCACGGGCAAACAAGGCTTCAATAAAATCATCCGCCTTGAACGGCCTTAAATCATCGATACTCTCTCCCACCCCGATATAGCGGATAGGAATGCCGAATTGATCGGCGATAGCGAAGATCACGCCGCCCTTGGCGGTGCCATCCAGTTTAGTCAACGTGATGCCACTGAGCCCAACCGCCTCATTAAACAGTTTGGCCTGGCTGACCGCGTTTTGACCGGTGCTGGCATCCAGCGTCAGCATCACTTCGTGCGGTGCGTCTTCATCCAGCTTCTTCATCACGCGCACAATTTTCTTCAGTTCTTCCATCAGGTGCGATTTGTTTTGCAAACGACCAGCAGTATCAGCAATCAACACATCGACGCCACGCGCTTTGGCGGCCTGCAACGCATCGAAAATCACCGAGGCAGAGTCCGCACCGGTGTGCTGCGCCACGACGGGTACATTGTTACGCTGGCCCCACACCTGCAACTGCTCCACTGCCGCCGCGCGGAACGTATCGCCTGCGGCCAGCATCACCGATTTGCCTTGCGCCTGATACTGACGCGCCAGCTTGCCGATGGTGGTGGTTTTCCCCACCCCGTTGACGCCAACCATCAAAATGACGAACGGCGTCTTGCTGTCGATAGCCAGCGGCACGTCCACTTTCGCCAGAATGTCGCTCATTTCCGATTTCAGCAACGCGATCAGCGCTTCAGCATCCTTCAGTTGCTTGCGGCTGGCATGTTCGGTCAGACGGGCGATAATTTTGCGGGTGGTTTCCACCCCAACATCGGCGATAAGCAGCTGTTCTTCCAGCTCATCAAACAGATCGTCATCAATTTTCTTACCGCGAAACAGACCGACAAATCCTGAACCCAGATTCTGACGAGTCTTGATCAAGCTGCGTTTGAGGCGGGCAAAAAAGCCTTCTTTGGTCGGGCGTTCCTGCTCTTGCGACACGACCGGTGCCGCCATCGCTGCCACCGTATCGTGCTCGGGTTCAGCCTGCTCCTCGACTTGCGCGTCATCTGGCGTTTCGGCGTCGTCTACTGCGTCGGCGTCAACGGCGACCTCATCTTCTACTTCTACGCCAGCGTCTGGCGTATCGGCTACCAGCGTCATGCCCGGTTGTTCAGGCGCTGCGGTTGATGTTTCTACTGCCGGGTCCTGCGGTTGCGCGTCTGACGACGGCGTTTGCGCCGTTTCGGCTGTCACCGCGTCTTGTACCGGCTGCTCGGGTACGGTTTCACTGATATTCTGTGCCGATGCCACCGCCGCAGGCGTTGCGTTATCCGCTGTCTTGTCCGCGGTCTGTGTCGCTTCCGGCACCGGTTGCGCTTGTTCGGTTTGCTCTTCGTCCTGACGCCCTAATCCCAGCCAGGAAAAAAATCCGCGCTTTTTCTCTTTCGCCATCGTGTAATTGCGCTCCTGCCACCCAGTGCGGCTGATCAATAACCAATGAAGTCAATAAAACAACGAGTTTAACACTTTCCCGACGCCAGCAACACGCGCCGGACCACCGAGGGGAGTGACAATCTCCGTAACCAGGTGTGTCAAGCAACGGACAAATCTGCGAATTTGGGGGATTTTTCCGCGTTTCCTCCCATTAACTGCATCTTTACATTTGCTACACCGGCCGCCACCGTTAAAATAACGCCTCACAAAATCCGACGGGCAGCCGTCGGTACCCTTTTCAGCAAAATACAGGTTATGGCAAAACATCAAGCGACATCCGCACCCGGCCAAATCCGCATCATCGGCGGGCAATGGCGTGGCAGAAAACTCCCCGTGCCGGACAGCCCCGGTTTACGCCCTACCACCGACCGCGTACGTGAGACCCTGTTCAACTGGCTCGCACCGGTGATTGCACACTCACGTTGTCTGGACTGTTTTGCCGGTAGCGGCGCGCTGGGGCTGGAAGCACTGTCCCGTGCCGCCGCCCACGCCACGCTGTTGGAAGCCGAACGCAACGTTGCACGTCAGTTGACGCAAAATCTGGCGCTCTTGCGTGCTGACAACGCCGAGGTGGTGAACACCGACACGCTGCAGTGGCTGGCTAAACCGTCGTCGGCGCTTCCTTTCGATGTGGTGTTTCTTGACCCGCCGTTTCGCCGTGGCCTGTTAGACGACACGCTGCGGCTGTTGGAAGCCGGTCACTGGCTGGCGAAAGAAGCCTGGATCTATATCGAAACCGAAGCGGAAAACCGCATGCTGGCCATTCCGCCCACCTGGTCGTTACACCGGGAAAAAACGGCGGGACAGGTTTCCTATCGTCTTTATATCCGTCACGCATCTGACGCAACGCCTGGAGGCAACGATGAGCATTTGGATTAACTTTGGCCGACTGCTGATGCTGGGTATATGGGGATTCTTGATTCTTAACCTGATTCATCCCTTTCCCCGCCCACTGAATATTTTCATGGTGCTGGCGATGGGATTCATGCTGTTGATGCACGGCGTGCAATTTCTGCTGCTCAAAGCCAGTCAACCCAAAGACGCCCCGCCGCTCAGCGGGATGTTGCAGTTGCGCATCTTTCTGTTTGGGGTAATTGAATTACTGGACTGGCAGCGCAAACAACCCGTGCCGCCGCGTAAAAAACGCTAACGGCAAACCGCCTATCAGCAGGGAAACGGTGGCGCGCCACGCGCCACCGGATAGCTTAGGTTTTTTTACCGGGCAAATAAGGAAAATGGGTGACGTTATCGCCCAGATCTGAAATACGCGCACTATCGCGATCACGCCCGGTCACCGCATCAATACGGATAATCGCCTGAAGCGGAATATAGCTGCGGCCCACACCGGCAAACTCCGTTTTCAGTTTTTCCGTGGTGGGATCAACCAGTACCGCAGACTGGTTATCGAAAACGAAGTCGGCAATTTCAATAAATCCGAACAGATTGCTCTGCACCAGCTCGCGCACATACAGCTGATAGTTCTTACCATTATTGATGAACTGGATACGGTAAAGTACGGGTTCATTGCTCATTAAAAGTTCGTCTCCCCCGGCTGGTTGTCGGGTATCATCATTCCGTCACAAAAACTGGCCGCTAACATAGCATGAAGCCTGACGCCTCTCCACCGGCACACCGGTCGAGGTCGCGGATCGTACCCACCCCGCTATCAGGTTCTACCTATACTTAGGTGACAACACGTTGACCTGGCATGACTTAGACAGGCAACGCCTGTCGGCGTGACCACACTGCCGGGCAGGCCAATAAAAAGCGAACACGCCGACTTTCGCGACACGGCGGGGCGGCGCCTTATTCACCCGATTAAAGGACACCCTATGCTCTGGTCTTTTATTGCCGTATTTTTTTCCGGCTGGCTGTACGTCGATGCCAGCTATCGAGGCCCGGTCTGGCAGCGCTGGTTGTTTAAACCGCTCACCCTGCTGTTGATGATGCTGATGGTCTGGCAGACACCGCAACTCGGTATCCCCGGTTATCTGGTGGTGCTGGGGCTGGCTGCCACCCTGATAGGTGACGCGTTGTTACAGCTTTCAGGCGAGAAAGTACAGTTCGCGCTGGCCGCCTATCTGGCCGCGCATGTGCTCTACACCATCAGCTTTTTCACCGTTCAGCCTTCACTGGGCTTATTCTGGCCATTGCCGCTGGTGCTAATACTGCTGTCGGCGCTGCTCCTGGCACTGCTGTGGTCACGGCTGAAAGCCGAGCGTCTGATGGTCACCGCGCTGGTATTAGTGACCGCCTTTATGGCATGGGTGGCAGGGGAACACTATTTTTCGCTGGGCAACGCCGCCAACTTCTCGTTACTGGCAGGCACGCTGCTGTTATTCGTCGGCCACGCCATCTGGCTGGTGAATCATTTTCGCGTTAGCTTCCGCGCCTATCAGGCATTGATGGCTATCTGTTACTTTGGCGGCCATTTCCTGATAGTGCGTTCGCTTTACGTCTGATAACAACGGCCTCCCGGCCAACCGGGGGCACATCGTTAGTGACGCGTTTAGTGGCGTGAGTTACGCGCCTTTACGCAACAGATAACGATACGGCAGTTGCTCGGTCGTTTGCGCCAGCAACTCATGCTCCATGTAACGGCAAAAACCGGGAATGTCGCGGGTGGTCGCCGGGTCATCGGCGATGATCAACAACGTTTGCCCGGTCTCCATCTGGCGCACCGTTTTGCGCACCATCATTACCGGTTCCGGGCAGCGCAGTCCTTGTGCGTCCAGCGTGTGGTCTGGATTGGCGAAAATATCGGTCATTCAGTGTCTCATTATGCTTATCGAATACAGTGCGGTGTAGTCATGCGACATCGTTAGTGCAGCGTAGTTTACGCTTCCCGCAAGGGGGTGCAAGCCGCCCGCCGAACATGAATTATAAGCACAAAAATGATGCGCTGACTAAGCATTGCAAAGCCGCAACAACGCGGTATGATGCCGACACGTTAGCGTTAAAAAGACGCATATACCCTAAATAACGCAAGTTTACCGCACGGTAGAAACCGAACGTCTCATCCTGAGCTTATCTGAGCCAGTTATTCAGGTGAAACAAGGGCGACCAGGGCGGCGGTAACCTGAAGCATGGCGGGTATGACGAGGCAATAGTCTGGGTTCCCTCACCCCAATAACCAAAAAAAGGTCACATTATGTTTCAGTTCTCCGCGCAACAGCGGCTGACAGCGCTATGCTGGCTGTCGCTCTTCCATATTCTGGTCATTATTTCCAGTAACTATCTGGTGCAGTTGCCCATTACGATTTTTGGCTTTCACACCACCTGGGGTGCCTTTACCTTCCCGTTTATCTTTTTGGCTTCTGATTTGACGGTACGCATTTTCGGTGCGCCGCTGGCCCGCCGCATTATTCTGACCGTGATGGTACCGGCACTGATCGCCTCATATCTGGTCTCTTCCCTGTTTTATAAAGGTGAATGGCAGGGTTTCAGCGCGCTAAGTCAGGTGAATCCGATGGTCGCACGTATCGCCGCCGCCAGCCTGATGGCTTATGTGCTGGGTCAGATTCTCGACGTACACGTTTTCAACCGTCTGCGTCAGCTCAAAGCCTGGTGGGTAGCCCCAGCGGCCTCCGCGGTGTTTGGTAACCTGAGCGATACGGTAGCGTTCTTCTTTATCGCCTTTTATCGCAGTACCGACCCGTTCATGGCGACCCACTGGATGGAAATCGCGACGGTGGATTATTTCTTCAAAATCGCCATCAACCTGGTCTTTTTCCTGCCGATGTACGGCGTACTGCTCAACATGTTGCTGCGCCGCCTGAGCCAGCCAGGGAGCTCGCCGTTCCAGAATCAGGCCGCCTGATACACGTTTTTATATAAAACGGATTTTCCCGCCCAGAAAGGGGTTTCGGAATAGCCGGAAAATTGCCTGCCTCAACCTGATTCGGGCGTAATAACAGCCAGCGTAATAACAAAACGCTTGTTTTTATGCCCCGAATCAGGTGCCATAGCGCCACTTCTGTTTTTGTTCGTGATGAAAGAAAGGATACCCATGCCAAACTTAGCGAAATATATCGGTATTGGTCTGCTGGCCGCTACACTGGCTGCTTGTGACGGCAACAGTGATAAAAAAGCCACCGCGCCAGCCGCTAACCCGGCGGCAGAAAAAACCACCGTGCAGAATGTGTCCCTGCTCTCCGGTAAACTGAGCTTTACCCTGCCAGACGGCGTGAGCGACCAAAGTGGTAAACTGGGCAATCAGAACAACAACATGCACGTCTATGCGGATCAGAGCGGCCAGAAAGCCATCATCGTGATTATCGGTGATGACACGCCGCTGGACCTGCCAGCATTGGGCCAACGGTTGGAACAACAGCAACGTAACCGCGACGCCAGCCTTCAGGTACTGGGCAACAAAACGACTGAGATCAACGGTCATCAGATTCAACAATTAGACAGTGTCATGACCAGCAATGGACAGAAAGCCTTCTCGTCCATCGTACTGGCTAAAGTAGACAATCGCTTGTTGACGCTGCAAATCACCCTGCCAGCAGATAACGTGTCTCAGGCACAGACTGACGCAGGTAAGATAATCAGTACGCTGAAACTGAACTGATTCGACGTCTTCTCGATTATCCCGCCGCGCCAACAATGGCTGACGGCGGGAATATTCTCATCCTACGCGACCTTCCTGCCCCACACGCAACGACAATCGCGCCGTCAGCAACAACCCCACCAACGCCAGTACCGCCGCGGCCAGATAGATAGCATCGATAGGGGTATAGGCCATCATGACGCCTGCCGCCGGTCCCGCCACCCCGAGTGAGAGATCAAGAAAGATGGTGTAAGTTGCCAGCGCACTGCCCTGATTCTGGGCTGATACCGCTTTGACAGCCACCACACCCAGCGCCGGGAATACCAGTGAAAACCCGGCACCGGCGAAAAACGCGCCCACTTCCGCCATCAGTGGGTAAGACGCCAGCCACACCAGCAGCAGACCGGCACCTTCCACCACAAAACAGACCAGCGCTACGCGCAGGCCGCCAAAACGGCTAATCACATTGGGGAACAACAGCCGTGTACCAACAAAAGCACAACTGAACACACTTAAGGTCAGCGCGGCACCTTGCCACTGATGGCTGGCGTAAAACAACGTAATAAACGTCGAAATCACGCCAAATCCCGCGGACGCCAGTGACAAAATCACACCATACAACCAGACCTTACCCAGTACCTCACGAAACGGCAGTTTCTTACCCGGTGTGACCGTAACCGCCGGACGCGGCAGCGCCAGTAAAATCGCCGTACCGGCCACCACCACAATCACCAGTGCCAACAAACGCAATCCGCCCAAATGATAAATCCATACCCCCAGCGGCGCGCCAATCGCCATCGCACCGTAAGTCGCCACACCATTCCACGAAATCACCCGGCCAATGTGTAACGACCCGACCACACCAACGCCCCATAGCGTGGCGCCGGTCCCGGCAAAGCTCTGTCCTATTCCGAGAATCAGACGCCCCACACACAGTAAGACCAGCGCCAGCATCGGTGAGCTGTCGCTCCAGGAGGCCAGCGCATAGAACACGCCACTTAGCAGTACTCCCGTCAATCCAAACACCACCACCTGCTTTGGCCCTTTTTCATCGGCATGGCGGCCAGCACGAGGACGACTGAGCAGGGTAGAAAAATATTGCAGGCTGATAACCAAACCGGCCCAGAATGCGCTAAACCCGAGGTGTTCATGCACATACCCCGGCAATACCGCCAGCGGCAAACCAATATTCAGGTAACTGGCAAAATTAAACATCACCACGGACATGATGCGTAAATTCAAACGTAAGCCACCGGGAGAGGGTTTCGGCGCTACAGGCGGCGTGGCAACAGGCATGACGGATAGGCTCGCTTTCGGGTCGCGTCGACAGGCGAACGCGGCGGACAGACAACGTTAAGATTCCGAGTATAAACAAGACATTTTCGTCTTTCAGCATCAATCCGGGTGATATAACTTCTTTACGCGTTAACGTTTACATGAGCACCACTTTGACATAACAGCAGTACGCCTGCGTTATACTCAGCAGGCGTATTACGTCCAGGAGAAACTGCATGCCTGTGAAGCCCGCCGCCCCGCACACGTCATCGACCGAACAGAGTGCGCCGCATCAACAACCCGGCCGTCTGGCCCGCTGGCTACATCGCATCCGGTCGGTACCGGCTATCGCGCATCTTATCCGTGCAGGGGAACGCTTTAACGACCGCATGGGTAACCAGTTCGGTGCCGCTATCACCTACTTTTCATTCCTGTCGTTGATTCCGATTTTGATGGTGTCGTTCGCCACGGTTGGGTTTGTGTTGGCCTCCAACCCCGACCTGCTGACGGGGCTTATCAACCGTATCGTCAACAGCATCAGCGACCCGAACCTGGCCCGCACCCTGAAGAACACCGTGAATACCGCCGTGCGCCAGCGCACAACGGTCGGACTAACCGGCTTGCTGATAGCGCTGTATTCGGGCGTTAACTGGATAGGCAACCTGCGCGAGGCGATTCGCGCTCAGTCACGCGATGTGTGGGAGCGCCAGCCCCATGAAGAAGAGAAACTGTATCTGCGCTATCTGTGGGACTTCCTGTCGCTGATTGGGTTGCTGCTGGCACTGGGGATCACGCTTTTTCTCACCTCAGTTGCAGGTAGCGCGCAGGCCACCATTGTGCGGGCGTTGGGTCTGGGCGGCATTGAATGGCTGCGACCGGCCATGACGTTAATTGCGTTATCCATCTCTATTTTCGCCAACTATCTGTTGTTTTTGTGGATACTGTGGGTGTTGCCACGCCATAATCCCCGACGCACGCCGCTGTTACGCGGCACGTTGATGGCGGCCATCGGCTTTGAAATGTTGAAATTCGCCATGACGGTGGCGTTACCCAAACTGGCGACCTCGCCTTCCGGTGCCGCGTTTGGTTCCGTTATCGGTCTGATGACGTTTTTCTACTTTTTTGCACGCCTGACGCTGTTCTGCGCCGCCTGGATAGCTACAGCAACCCCAAAAGATGATGCCAGCCGATCGGCACCGTGACCCGACGCCTGACATGTACCACGCTGATAACCAGGAGTACCCCCATGCCTTTCGTTAATATTCGCATCACCAAAGACGGCGCCAGCGCCGAGCAAAAGAAACAACTGATTGCCGGTGTAACGCAGTTGCTGGTCGATACGCTGGGGAAAAACCCGGCCACCACCGTCGTCATTATCGATGAAGTGGAAACCGACAATTGGGGTATTGGCGGGCAGAGCGTTACCGAGCGCCGCCAGCAGCAGTCATAACAGGAAACACTCTGTATTACCCCCTCACACTGCGGCAAGGATCGGGATTACAAGCGGTTTTCCCGATCCATATCATGAAAAAATAAAACATCGTTTCATCACTATTGACTCTATGCCGTGTAATGTTGAGACTGGCGCTAGTTTCCATTGGGTTCACCTTCTCTTTTTTACAGGTCAGCTGTCATGACGATGAAGAACATTGCGATTATTGGCGAGTGCATGATTGAACTGTCACAAAAAGGCGCGGATCTTAGCCGTGGCTTTGGTGGCGATACCCTCAACACTGCCGTCTATATCTCCCGCCAGGTAAAACCAGACGCGCTCGGTGTGCACTATGTCACCGCACTGGGTACCGACTCCTTCAGTAGTGAAATGATGGCGTCCTGGCAACAGGAAGGTGTCAAAACCGATCTGATCCAACGTCTGGACAACAAATTACCGGGGCTGTATTTCATCGAAACCGACGCTACCGGCGAGCGTACCTTTTACTACTGGCGCAACGACGCCGCCGCCCGTTATTGGCTGGAAAGCCCGGATGCCGAAACCATCAGCCATCAACTGGCAAAATTCGACTACATCTACCTGAGCGGTATCAGCCTGGCTATCCTCAATCAGCACAGTCGCGAACGTCTGCTGGCTGTACTACGTGCGTGCCGCGCCAACGGTGGCAAAGTGATTTTCGACAACAACTACCGCCCGCGCCTGTGGCAAAGCAAGGAAGAAACCCGCCAGTCGTACAGCGCCATGCTGACCTGCACCGATATCGCGTTCCTGACGCTGGATGACGAAGATATGCTATGGGGTGAGATGCCGGTAGATGAGGTGCTCAAACGCACCCACGGTGCTGGCGTGACCGAAGTGGTTGTCAAACGTGGAGCAGATTCCTGTCTGGTGTCCATTGAGGGCGAATCACTGCTGGAAATTCCGGCCATTAAACTGCCAAAAGAGAACGTCGTCGATACCACCGCAGCAGGTGACTCATTTAGCGCCGGTTACCTGTCGGTGCGTCTCAATGGTGGCAGTGCAGAGGATGCCGCCAAACGCGGCCACCTGACCGCCAGTACCGTGATTCAATATCGTGGGGCGATTATCCCGCTGGAAGCCATGCCTGCCTGAACAGCGCTATAGCGCCGAAGAAACCAAAAACGCCGCGTCAGTACCATGCTGACGCGGCGTTTTTATTACTATCAATTACTGCTATTAAATTATTGCTATCGAACCACAAGTATCACTAATCAACGACGGTTGCCGTCTTACTGCCGGTTACCGAACCGACAGTAAGCGAAACGTTAGCGCTATCTATCTACCCAAACCAACGCTGAGCGCTAACGTAACGGAGCGTTAGCGCACCGCCGAATTTTCATCCTGCGGTGCTCTGGCAGCGTCCGGCGTGGTAGACGCGGCGTTATTATCCGGCTTCATGATACTCATATAGGTTTCCCGCAACGCCTTCATGTTGGCTTCGGGCTCACCTTGCGGTTGCAGCATCATCAATGTCGCTTCCTGAGACAGTTGTTGATGCAGTTCCTGATTCAGCATCTCCAGCGTAACGGACGCCAGATAATTCTGACGCAGTTTCTGATATTGCTCCGGTGCGATATCCACCACCCCGTTTTTCTGCGAACGCAGGCGCTGATCCATCAGAATATCGGTGCTGGCACGGGCGTAAGTCGCGAACAGTTTACCCAGCTCTTCTGTCTTACGCGCCATCAGCGTTTCGAACTCAGCCTGAGACAACCCTTTATCCCGTAACGCCAGCAGTTCTTTGCTCAGGAATGTCACGCCGGTCTGCGCTGACTCGCCGGTGACATTATCCAGATGGATAGCGCACTGGGCGCGGCCATACACCACGTTGCAGTCAAAACGGATATTGGTGTCTTTCAGCGGACTTTTGGTCAATGCCTGCTGCATGTGCCAGAACAGCGCCTCGCGTGCCAAATCGCTATGCCAGTAACGAGCCAGCGCCTTTGAATCACGAATGGGTTGCCAGGGCATATCCCACACCAGCGACAGAATATCCTGTTTTACACCGCTATCCATCAGGCTTATCGGGTTCGACGGCATCGCAGACAGCGTCGGCAACGGCGATGGCGTCACCCGTTTCCCCTGTAACGGCGAAAACGCCTTGTCTATCTGTTCGGCGATAGCACGACTGTCAACATTCCCCACCACATACAACGTCATGGCATCCGGGGTGTACCAGGTTTTGTAGTATTTACTCAGTTGCTCGGCCGTGACCGATGCTTTCAGCGGCTGCCCTGGCGCGTATGACAGCAATGACGATCCCTTCAAACGATAGCGCCAGCTCGGGTCCTGCGGATTGGCAGGTGCGGTGGCTACCGGGTCAATCATCTTCGTCGCTGATGCGATGCGCTTATCATTGATCGGCAACTGGCCTGCAGTATCCGCCAGCCAGCTCAGCGCGTCTTTCAACAGGTCGGGCCGGTTATTCGGCAGACTCAGGTTGTACGAAGTAAAGTCATACGACGTCGTGGCCGGAGGCAACGGCCGGGTTTCGCTTTCAGACTGCTGCCACAAGGATGGCAACTGGCCTGCAGAAAAGGTATCGCGCGGCAACAATGCCAGGCGTGGAATAAAATGGGCAAACCCCGTCTGTTGCGCATTTTCCGTCAATGAACCGGTATTAATCATCAGCCGTAGTTCAATCCGGTCACTGGGACGCTGGGGTGTTGCAAGAAGCTGCCAGCTAAAGCCGTTATCCAGCTTGCCTTGTTGCCAGGCGGGATCGGGTTGTAGTGCTTCAGCCTGCACGTTGCCGACAGCCATCGCCAGCAACACTCCACCAACAAAAAGGCCAAATTTGGTGCCCTGCATGTGAACCCCTACTTTAATCACTAACCAATACAGTATGTTTTTGTGAATTCGGGTGACATCGTCCTGCCACCTCACGTGTCATACCCAAATCGTTCGAGCTGCAGGACAACGCGCCCGTTTTGAACAACGCAAAACGCGGGCCCTTCAAGGGAAAAGCTCATATGAGCCTTGTAACGCGGCAACCGGGTGAGTGAGGGCAGCCAACGCACCTGCAACTTGAAGTACGACGGGTATAGTCGCCTCACAAAAAACGAGAGGCGAAGTGTACCATCAGGTTAGACAGCGTGCTTTCGTCTATGTCACTCAACAACGTGAAAATAAGAGTAAAAAATTTAGTGGCGCCTAAATCTAACACAGAATGGATGAAAATTACCCACAGTCCGTGAAACGAACTGTGGGTAACCGGCAGGGAAAAATCCGAACTACACTATCCAACTATCAGGATGGGCGGGATTGCGCCGCCGTGCCGTCCTGACGGCCGGACAACACATCGCTCATCTGTTTGGAATCAAGCTGTTTACACCACTTGGCAACCACTACCGTCGCCACACCGTTGCCCACCAGGTTGGTCAGCGCACGGGCTTCGGACATAAAGCGGTCAATACCCAGAATCAGCGCCAGACCGGCAATCGGCAGATGTCCTACGGCAGAAATGGTCGCCGCCAGCACAATAAAGCCACTACCCGTCACCCCCGCAGCACCTTTGGAGGACAACAGCAACACCACCAATAACGTTATCTGATGCCAGATATCCATGTGGCTGTTGGTGGCCTGAGCGATAAATACTGCCGCCATGGTCAGGTAAATCGAGGTACCGTCCAGGTTGAAGGAGTAGCCGGTCGGGATAACCAGACCCACCACCGATTTCTTACAACCCAGTTTTTCCATCTTCTCCAGCATACGCGGCAGCGCGGACTCGGAAGACGACGTTCCCAGTACGATCAGCAACTCTTCACGAATGTAACGAATGAATTTGAAGATGCTGAAACCGGTGGCTCTGGCAATGGTACCCAGCACCAGTACCACGAACAGGATACAGGTAATGTAGAAGCAGATGATCAACTGCCCCAGTTGTATCAGCGTACCCACGCCATATTTACCGATGGTAAAGGCCATCGCACCAAATGCCCCCAACGGTGCCAGACGCATGATCATATTGATGATGCCGAAAATGACCCGGGAGAAACTGTCAATCACGTCGAAAATCAGCACACCTTTGTCACCCAGGTGGTGCAGAGCAAAACCGAACATGACCGCAAACAGCAACACCTGCAGGATGTTGCCGCTGGCAAATGCGCCAATGACGCTGGAAGGAATAATATCCATCAGGAACGGCACCACGCCTTGCTTACCCGCTTCCGTAGCGTAGTTCGCCACCGCTGCGGCGTTCAACGACGATGGATCGACGTTCATGCCCGCGCCAGGCTGCAATACGTTCACCACCACCAGACCGATAATCAGCGCCAGTGTACTGACAACCTCAAAATAGAGCAGCGCAGCCGCACCGGTGCGCCCGACCGCTTTCATACTCTCCATCCCGGCAATACCGGTGACGACGGTACAAAAGATCACTGGCGCGATCACCATTTTGATTAATTTCACGAATCCATCGCCCAGAGGCTGCATCTGCTGCCCCAGCGCCGGGTAGAAATGACCCAGCAATATCCCTATGGTAATAGCTGTAAGCACCTGAAAGTAGAGACTTTTGAATATTGATTTTTTCATAGTGTGACGTCCTTTGATGGGAAAAGACACGGGGGACAAAGAACGATAAAGTTGCCGCCTGTGCTTGCGTCGGAAAATAACATCCCGATAACAGAGAAAATACTTTTATAACTTTAGTTTGTGAACGTCCGGTTAAAAACAAGAGCTGAATCGCTTCAACAAAACCTTTCCCAAAAACATTGCATTAATTTGTCGATAACATCACGCATAACCAACACTCTTTGTGACGCATGAAAAACCGCGCTACAGCACTATTCTGCGCTGATTCATAAGAATTTTTTGTGAATAGGATCACGGGTAACAATCAGGTTAACAAAACGTGAAGCACGAACCGGCAAAAAGGGATGGGAGAAGAGGGGTATGGCGAGGAGAGGACCCCGCCATGGGTAGGCAACTCTCGTTATTGGTGACGGGCGGCCATCATCGCCAACAGGCGTAAGCTGGATGAGTAGTAATCTTCCGCCGCACCGGGCTGATCACTCAATGCGTCGAGATTACCCATCGTCAGGTCACGCACCGCCAGTAAGCCGCCCTGCATCGTGTACGGCGCGGTATTATTGCTCAGCACATCAATCCAGGCGGGTGTCGAAAGGCGGGAATAATTACGCCAGTACAACTGGAACGGCACCAGCGCCGTGGTTTTGGCATCATACCAGTACAGGTATAACGGCACGCGGATAGCGTCATAACTGAAACGCGATGGCCAGGCCGTGGCGGGTGCCATCGTGCCATCCGCGTTCAACGCCACCCAGTCCGTCGGTAAGCCAACCTGACCGAAGCGCATTTCACCAATCAGCGATAAACCATCGTCAATCAGTTGCCGCCACACCTGCAAATGGCTGCGACGGGCAAAGTCTTGCCAGGCAGGGAACAGGAAATAGGAGGGATTCAGCACCACATAACTGTTTTTATTGAAGCCATAGGCACCGGGCAACATCACGGTTCGACCTGCGAACTGGATAATCTCATGACTGATGACCGCTTTCTGAATAGTGTCCGAGGCTTGCAAATAGCTATTGTCCTGCCACTTGTTCCCGGCCTTCAGCAGCGCCCACGCAATCAGTACATCACCATCCGACGCGTTGTTTTTATCAACGACCGGATTAGCTGCCGACGGGTCATAGCGCCAGTAAAACAAGCCGCTGGACGTATCCCTGAGGTGGCTTTGCGTCCAGTTCCACAGGCTATCGAATGCGGCACGGTCGCCATAGTGCACCGCCATCAACATGGCAAATCCCTGGCCTTCGGTATGACTGACATTCTTGTTGCCGGTATCCTGAATGCGTCCGTCGGGGGTCATGAAGTGGCTTTTGTAGGTTTCCCAACCGGTTGCTGCCGTTGCCGACACGCTAAACCACATCATCGCTATCAATACCCAACCACGCCACATTGGCTTTATCATGTTATCCCCCGGCTCAATGCTGATAACGAAACAGCAAAATCGAGCCATTGTCAGTTTCCTCACAGGACAGCGGGACATATTCCGCTCCGCCCTGCTCACATAGCCAATGACTGTAGAGTCCTTGCAATACTGCCGCCATTGACATCCTCCATCGTGTGCTACCCACTGCCCCCACCAGAACAGGCAATGACAGATGATAAATCTCCAGCCGGTTTTCATACGGCCGCAGGTCCACACATCCCCAGTGAAACAGGGACAATACCTGATTCATCTCCCGTTCAAGGTCGGCGACAGTAACCGCTGCGGGCAACGAATAACGTTCCGCCAGTTGCCTGCCCATGTGACGTAAAAACGCCAGCCCTTCCTGCTCACCGGCGCTATCCATCATCCCATTCACGATCACACCGAACAAATCCGCCCAGCCAGGCGGCAATTGCTGCTGGCGATAATAGTTCAATGCATGCTGTTGCAGGTCACTCATGCTTATTTGCCTCCGAGCCCGTAGCGGAAATAGAGCTGTGCCGTGGTTTCGTTATAGTTGCCAAAGGTGTCATAGCCCATCTGCCCACCGACGGTCACGTCCCTGGTGACGCGATAATCCGCACCAACATGCACGTTGTAGCCGATACCGCTCTTGCTATCACCCGCATAGTGGGATTCTTTGGTGAGCCCCAAGAGTTCGGCACCTTCCAAGGCTCTTTGCCAGTCTGGATTATTCGGGAAGTAATCACTCCTATCACGCGAGTAAGACTGGTACCCTACCGACACGCCCGCCCTGACGCTCAGGTCGTCATATTTCTGGCTCCATTCCACTGGGAACGACACGGAGACATAATCCTGCGGGCTGAAATAGCCCCCCTGACCGAAACTGTAGTACCCCAGGTTGTTGGCAAAGTTCATCCAGCTCAAACTAATACCGGTTTTCAACTCACGATCGCGTTCATGGAAGGGCCGGATATAAGCGCCAGCATTGGCCATCACGCCGGTATTGCTCTTCACATTGTCACCAAGGTAACTGTAAGCGCCGCCGCCGCCATAGAACCCGACATCACCGTTATCGTAGCTCAACAGCACATTGCCGCCGTTTTTGGTGACCTGTCCCCAGCGTTTGCCGGTCAGCGAATCCTTGGCACCCACATATGACAACAGACTATCCGTCACTGCACGACGTTCACCCGTCACCACCAGCGTCAGGAAGTCCGTCAGTTTAGGCGACCACTGAACCCCGCCGACCAGAGTATTCAGCTCCTGGCCCAACGGCGTACTACCCAGGTCAACTTTATAATTCTTACCGATCAGCGCCAGATTCAACTCTGCACCAGAGGCATTTTGCTTACCCTGTGAATCCACCGTGACCTGATCGATATTCGGTTTCTTCGTAGAATTTTGGAGAATATTTAGCACCTGAGCAGATGAGAGAGAGGCAAGGTTGAAATTCCCCCCCAACTCATTGACCAATGTTTGATTAGCTGCATTGAGTGCTTGAGCCAAAGCACCTGTCCCGAACCGTCGGTTCGCATCACCGCTTGACGAACCCGCACTTAGTGTCATCGGCGTAACGTTAAAATTGATGCGAGAGTCGCCAAACGAGCCACTCGACCAGGTCAACGGTGCTTTGGCTTCGGTTAACCGACTTAAACCCGACTCACCGTCGCGGCCACGAATCTGTACTCCGGTCTGCACCCAGCCACCGCTATCCCGCTCCAGATCGTCCATCATGGTGTTGATCTGGGTGAGCGTTGCCGTTGGCTGCTGCGTCGCCGTGCCTGCGACCGCCGTGGTATCACCAGCCGCGGTATTGGGGCGCTGCTGCCACGGCATCACACCGCCATATGCAGAAGGGTTGCTGGCTGTGCGGGTGGCAGCCAGTGTCGAGCGATCGATGAACGGATTATCCGCCATCGCCAGGCCACCAATGGCGGGCGTTTTACCCGGCGTGGCCCCGTCCAGCCCCACCGCTTTAGCACGGGCAGTTTTCAGGTAAGCCAGCGCCTGATCGCGGTTGCCTTCGGCATCCGCCACCCGGGCCAGTAATAACAGCCGCTCCGGCGTCTGCTCACCCTGCAACCCGGTTGACAGTGCGTGCGCCTTTTGCGCGTCATGACGTTCCAGCGCCACATTGATGGCACCGACACGGGCTTCCTGTGTCGGCGTATCGTGTGCCAACAGATAGTCGTAAACGTCTGCCGCCTCTTTGTTCATTTTGCCGGACTGATATAGCCGGGCCATCGCGAACATCAGGTCGGTATTTTTCGGATCGCGTTGCAACGCGCGGGCCAGCTTGTCATACGCCTGCGCATACTGTTGGTTTTCCCGCAACCGGTCGGCTTCTCGCACCACAAAACCGGTGCGCAGTTCATCCAACTGCGCAGTCGTGCTGCGCGCCACCAGTTCCGGACGGCTCAACCACGACTGCGCCTCATCACCCAGTCCAGCCTGATTCAGTACCCCAACCTGATCCGCATAATCGCCCGCGTTACCCTGAACGCCGCGCTGCATATTGCTGCGTACCACCGCCACGGCAGCGGTAGTATCGCCCGACGCGGCAAGCGCCCGGGCCAGTTTACCGGCATCCGCCGGGTTATCCGGTGGTGTCACCGACAACGCCCGTAAGGTATTGGCAGCGGCGGCGTTCTCGCCCCGCGACAGATACACCTGAGCGGTCGCCATCTGCAAATTGAAGTTGACGCGTCGCGCCAGACTGCGGCTCGCTTCATTCTGATCGCGCGGCGGAATACGTGACAGCAACGTGCTAGCCTGTTGCCAGGCGTTATTTTCGCTGGCGAACAAGGCGGCCGCGTAGAGGTCATCCCCACTGGCACCGGCACGGAACAAAGGCTGCATTACCGAGGTGGCGGCAGCGGTATTGCCCTGTTGCTGGTAAATCCGCGCCAGATCGAGCCTCAACCAGCCGTCGTTCGGGAAACGCTGCACCCCTTGTTGCAACAGACCAATCGCCCTGGTTGTGTCACCCACCGCCAGAGCCTGTTTGGCTTCATTACGAATCGGCGTGCTGGTCGCGACCGGACGCGGTGCCATGCTGCGACGCACATTCTCCGGTAACGCCGCAAACAAGGTATTGGCCTCAGCGGTGCGGTTCTGCTCGCGCAGCACGTAATACAACCCTTCTTTGGCATTACGGTTATCTGCATCGGTTTGCAGGATGTCACGATACAGACGCTCCGCCTGCGGAAAATCGTTGGTACGGCGCAACACATCAGCCCGGAACAGCTTCGCCGCCATCCCTTTATCACCGCTAGCCTGCACCAACGGCTCGCTCAGGCTCAGCGCCTGCGCGGTATTGCCGCTTTTCATTGCCTGCTGGGCATTCGCCAGTTGAGCGTAGAAACGGGCATCCTCGGCCTGCTGCTGACGCTGTGCGCTGTTCTCGCCGCCCTGCCGGGCCGCTCTCTCCAGATAAGACGCCGCCGCGGCAAAATCGCCACGCCGCTGGGCCGCATACCCCATCCCCGCCAGCGCGTCCGCATCTTCCGGGTTAGCCTGCAACACCTGACCGAACGCCGTTTGCGCACTGGAGATATCGCCACTGTTCAGCGCGGTAAAGCCTTTGTCTTTCTCGTTCCCGCCCACATTCTTGCGGTAATAATCCGTCACCGCCGTATCCTGTGGATGTCGCTGCTGATAGAGCTGATAGAGCGGTGCGTCCTCGGCTTTCGGGCCCAGCCACAACAGTGCCTGACGCATCGCCTGATCTGCATCGGTACTGCCCGATGCCAGCCCACTCAATATCTGCAACCCTTCGCGACGGGTCGGCTCCTGATAGGTCAGCGCTTTACCGAGCGCCACTGCGGCGCTGGTATCCTGCGGGCGCGCCGCCGTCAGCTCGCGCAAATGGTCAATTGCCTGCGGCAGTAATGTGCGGTCACCCGCCATGGTCAGATAGTATTCAGCCGCGATGCCAGCAGGCGGCTGGTTACCGCTAAACAGATTACGCCAGGTTTGCAACGACGCACTGATATTACCGCTGCGGGCCTGTTGGCGCGCCAGCGCCAGTTGCGACTGCGGGATGGCCGCCGCCTGGCGGGCATTATCCAGCGACTGCAATAGCGGGTCCTGCGGCGATACCTTGCTCAAGCGTTCGCGCCATTTGGCGGCTTCAGCACTGTCACCGCTGTTCTGGGCGTACAGCGCCATCAAATACAGCGCCTTGGTGTTGTTGGCATCCACCATCAGGATTTTCTGCAACGCGCTACGGGCAAGATCGTCATGAGAACGTTGATGCCAGTAATCCGCCTGATCAAACAGCGCCTGTAACGCCGGATTGGTCGGTGCCGCCAGCGCGCAAGTCGACAGCATGCCGCTGACCACCACCCCGGTAAGAGACAGTGACTGACGGATACGGGCTGTTAAGGTCGTTATTTTCATACGTAGCTCGCTTATTTTTTATCCGTTCCCGCATCACGTCGGGTCGACAGCCTTTTTTCCGCCAGACGCCGGAGAACCGATGCCAGGCTCAGCCCTACCGCCGCTGCCAACAGCAACGCCATCACAGCCAGATACACCGAGTGCTGATTGGCGTACCAGACAATCATCATGTACCAGGGCATTTCACCGCTGGGGAATTGCGGCCCGACCCGAAAACTGCGCACGCCGTTTTCATCGGTAATGATGGCGGTATCGCCCCGTACCGCGGCGTTAATGTTAGGTGAGTTCAGGTCGCCATATAACCGCAATAGCTGTTCATCGCTGCTGCCGGTCGCCACCACCACCACATGACTGGAACTCCACGGCGAGCGGTAACTCAGAAAGCCACGCCAGGCCTGATTAGACGAAAAATAACGGTCAGCATCGATCGGCGTACGGTCCCAGTCACCGGTCATCAACGTACGCAAATGGGCCCACATGCTCGGCGTCTTAACGCCAAAGGTGTGAGGGCTCACGGTGTACGGTGAATCAGACAGCAAGGTTTGGTTGAACGCGGTCTGCTGCAGTGTGGTCACGGTCAGCACATCACTGTTTTCCAGCTTCTGGCGATCGGCGGCATTGGTCGGCAGGCCAAACATCACACGGTTGTGATTGAGGCTTACCCCGGTGGCATCACCGGCACGACCCGCCAGGTTCAGCAGCAATCCAATTTCAGCATTGCTCGGGTTTTCCGGCAGCAGCATCACGGTTTGGGCGTAATCCGCCTGACGGCTAAACGGGAATGCCACCCCCACGAAATAGGAGAGGTTCGGCAACATAGTGAAATGGCGCGTGCGACTCAGATCGATAGACGAACTGTCAGCAATCTGACTCTTGATATTGTTGTTGAGCAACACACTGCACGGCGCGTCATCCTTTGCCCGAATATTGAAATAGAGCTGGAACTGGTTGTATCCGTAAATCAAATACGGATCCACTTTAAGCGTGTAGTTCTCCTGACGGGAGTCTCCCCCCATCTCACGCCATAGCTGTTGCAGTACACCAATCTTATTCACCGTCAGATTGCGCAAGAACGTGCCGTTGAGCATCACATTCAGGTACGAGCGTTTCTCGTCAATCCAGGATTCTGACGGGAAACGGTAATTAACGGTGATCGGAATGGTGTCACCATCCCACAAGAACAGGTCTGGCGCGGCACGGAAATTAATACGCAACGCCTCGTGCCATAGCCCGCTTACCATCATGTTTTGATCGTTGCGCAACAGTTCACTCAACCGTACCGGCCGGTCGGTATTAATCCAACGCGGCGCATCGTAGGCACGGCGAAACGGTATCTTCTGCGGCGTGACCGACAGGCTTGAGGCATCACCGGTGAATGGCTGGCTGGTCAGACGGTAGGCCGCCTGTCGTAATTGCTCGTCATCCTGACCGACCACCAGCATCAGCTTGTAAACCGGGTTCACTGGGTTATCAATTAGTTGCAAGGTAGGGCCTGCCACCTCCGGCAACGTCAGCGTGCCGACCTTATCCCCTGGGCGGCCGAACACGATGCCGCTTTTCTCGGGCAGCGCATCGCGTATTACCGGGAACGTCACGCCGTAGCCGTCCATCCGCATCCCCAGCCAGGAGGCCACCAGCGAGGCTGCACTCACCTCTGAAGGATTCACCGTGCTCGGGAACACCATCGTCACTGTGGCAGGCGTCATCTGCAACGGGTCGATAAACGGACGCGGGAAATTCTCCAATCGGGTACCGATATCCAGTTGCTGGCCTTCCAGATGCAGCGTCGTCGTCGGCAAAATGGTCAGGTTGTAACGGGTCGCGCTATCGCGTTCACACAGCAGACGATCGGCATCATTGATGCGAAAGCTCAGGTTATTGCTGGACACCACCATCGCGGCAGGAATATCCAACTGAAACAGCGTGCTGTCGCCCGTCGCCGCACTTAATGGCACGGTGCCCAGCGGCTGGCCGTTTAACATCAGTTGCATCGACGTATTCAGCGCCGCCAGTTCCGGCGACACCCGCAACGCCAAATCCAACCGTGCGTTAGTCACAACCTGATCGCCCGGCAGCGTGAAAATTACCCCAGCCTGCACCTGTCCCCCGGCCAGAGTAATGCCTTGCGCTTGCCCCATCTGCGCGACGGAGACATCACTGGACAACGGCTGATAACCTGCCGCCGGATCGCCCACTGGGGGCAGCAGCATGGAAGGCGTTGTCAGCGGCGGCGTCGCTTCCGGCACAACCGGGGACGGCGTCGCGGGTATAACCGGTGTTGCTGATGCTGATGTCGCTGGCGATACCGCCGATGAGGTCATCGGTGGCATATCAGGCAGCGGTGCCGGTGTTGGCGCAACTGTCGTCACCGGCGTCGGTTCAGATGCCGTCGGCTGTGGGCTATTACCACCGGGGCTCAGCATTGAGGGCAATGGCTCATCGGCGGCATCACCAGCGGCCAGCACACCATGACCACACAGCGCCAGCACACTGCCTACGCACAAGGGCAACAGCGCTTTGATAAAACGTGGCGTCATCATGCTGCAACGTCCTCCTTCTTCAGGTCCGCTTTTCTGCTACGACCCCTCACACTCATCCAGAAGAACGCGCACACGGTACGCACCACCGCCCACAGAGAACGCAAAGGACGATCCTTCTGCCAGGGCTGGCTCATCCAGGCATCCGCACGAGACAGCACCACGCGCACCAGCGCCCGACGCTGGGCGAGTGGAATATCGTCAAATTGCAGGCGAATAATGTCGTCATCTGCCGCCACCGACTGCGCTGGCAGGCAGATTTCGCTGGATTGCAGCAACAGTTCAACCGCTTCAATTTCATCGGTTTTATGCCGTTGATCCGGCGCTTTAAGCTGTACCCCGCCCATCGACAGATTGATGGTCGTGGTACGCGAGGCAATGCCGCTGGCGTAATGAATAATGGCAGGTACATCCACATCAATACGGATGGTCTTGCGCACCTGCTTGGTTTCCCGGGCTACGGCTATCGCCGCTAACAGGGTCAACAAGCTAAACAGCGCCCACCCGACGTTCAGCAACATCACATAAGGGTCAACGTTGAAATAGTCATGCGCCACAATACGGGTAACACCGGCACACACACCTACCACCAGCAACACCGCCGCAACGATATGCGGACGCACAATGCGGAAGTCAAAAAACCCTTCGTCCAACAAACCACCTTTATCGGTTACGTTGAACTTACCGCGCGTCGGTGAAAACAGGGTAACAATGGTCGGGATAACCAGATGGAACGCCATCACCGTTTCATAAATTTCACCCCAGAAGCTATAGCGAAAACGCCCGTTCATACGCGAGTTGACGTACATCGATACCACCAGATGCGGCAGCGCATAGGCGAAAATCATGGCCGCTGAGGCATGAATAATATTGAGATTAAACAGCAGATAAGCCAGCGGCGCGGTCAGGAACACCACGCGCGGCAGACCAAACTGGAAATGCAGCATGGCGTTGAGGTAACACAACCGTTGCGGCCAGGTCAGTCCACGCCCGAATAACGGGTTATCGACCCGGAAAATCTGCGTCATACCGCGCGCCCAGCGGGTACGCTGAATTACATGCAGTACCAGTCGTTCCGTCGCCAGCCCCGCTGCCAGCGGAATCGACAAAAACGCGGACTTCCAGCCTTTACGCTGCATCTTGATGGCGGTATGCGCGTCTTCCGTTACGGTTTCCACCGCAAACCCACCGATCTCCATCAACGCTGAGCGACGAATCACCGCACAGGAACCGCAGAAAAAAGCCGCGTTCCAGAGGTCGTTGCCTTGCTGTACCGGCCCGTAAAACAGTGCGCCTTCGTTTGGCATATCCCGCGCTGCACGCAGGTTACGTTCGAACGGGTCCGGCGAATAAAAGTAGTGCGGCGTCTGCAACAAGGCCAGTTTCGGGTCTGACAGGAAGGGGCCCACCGTAGCCTGCAGGAAGATACGTTTGGCGACATGGTCACAGTCAAATACGCAAATCAGCTCACCCTGGGTCAGCTTGAGCGCATGGTTAAGGTTACCGGCCTTGGCGTGCGAGTTGTTATCGCGGGTGATATAACCGATGCCAGCCTGCGAGGCGAACACGGCAAACTCACTGCGTTTACCGTCATCCAGCAGATAAATTTTCATTTTCTCGCGCGGATAATCGATGCACTGCGCCGCCAGTACCGTATCACGCACCACATCCAGGCTTTCGTTATAGGTAGGGATATACACATCCACCGTCGGCCACAATTGAGTGTCCTCCGGCATCGGCTCAATGACGCGCTCAAGCGGCCATGCGGTCTGGAGAAAGCCTAATAACAACACAATCCAGACATAGAACTCGGCAATAAACAGCCCAATACCGAGAATGGCTTCGATTTCAGAATTGAAATGCAGGGTTGCCGTTGCCCGCCAATATATATAGCGAGTCGAAGAGAGTACCGACAAAATAATCAGTATTAGCGTCACCGGTCGACTTTTATTGAAGCCCAGCAAAAACATCAACGCCAGACTAATCAAACCAAAAATATATTGTTTTTCACTATCCATTGGGGTGATAACAATCACCGCCGCAACCGGTAACAATAGCAACAGCACGGCTAAAAACAGGATCTTTTTCATCGATTATCCTGATATTTAATTGATGGAAAATATTTGCGCGCACACACCTTGTGCCGGGAAAAACCAGCCGGAGAATATCAATTTCTTCACAAATATAGCCGGAACCGGCGACTAGTGGTTCATAACAGCCTGATAGGCTGGCAGATCGGCGTGAACTTCTCCATTGCCGATTCTAATATCCAGCAGCGCAGCAACGCGCTTTCCAATCAGTTCGATATCAAATGCAGCGGCAGACACCGGGCTAAAATCAAAAATAGAGCGTTGGGACGCATTGGCTTCAGCCACGCTTTCATCGCGGTGCACACTGCCTATCAGTTTGTCCGCCATGCGTTGCTGAACAAACGAGGTGACCTGACTGCTGACCGCACGACGGTTATCCGTCTGATTGAGCAGCAGGTAAGAACCTTTGCGGTGGTTGAGAGGCTGCCCTGTCAGCTTGTTGCCTTCAACGTGCGGCATCAGCGACAAAGAGGCCGTATCCGCCATCATCACCACCAAATGCAGATCGGCCAGTTCCGTCATGGCCTTCAGGGCCGGGCTTGGTCCCGGCGGGAAATCCGCCACGATCACCAGCCCCGGATAATTCATCACCGAGCTGAGGCCACGTTTAAGAAACAGTGGGTCGCTCGCCAGACGGTGCTCAAATGCCACCCGTTGATCTTCGGTAACATTGCCGTAAGGCAGCACAAAAATATTATCGCCCGAGGTCAGAATAGACTGGCTCCAGTCCGCCGTTTCATCGGATTTAGCGACATAACCACGTTCGTCGCCAAGCGGCACGCCAAAATGCAGACGCAGCGCATTCTGCACATCGAAGTCGATAGCCAGCACTTTGCTACCCCCACGGGCCAGCGCATATGCCAGATTAGCCGCCATGGTGGTTTTACCGACGCCACCTTTCGGAGAACAGACACAAACTAACGGCATAACGCAATTTTCTCCAACAAGGGTTTTAATAACATCGTCTTGGAAACCGAATGGGTTTCATCATGACGTTGAACATTGAATAACTGGCGGAATCGGCCAGTATCGGTAGCCATTGACGCGTCGTTTGTTACCGGAACAGACAGCATCGACGCCGATGACAACGGATGCGGGCGTACCGCTTCGGGTTGCAACACCGCGTTGCTCCCGGCGCTCGCCGGTTGCGGTGGTTGTGGTTGTATTTGTGGCTGTGGCTGTGTTTGCGACTGCGGCGCAGGCGCTACCCCGGCAGGCGGCAATGACGCAGCCACTGCGCTAAGCAGCGAACGTGAGTCATCCACTGGCGTATCAGGAACCAGAGGTGAAGGAGGCGCTACGCGACGGGGCGATGTCGGCGCGGTCGCAGACATCGCATGCAGGTTCGCAGGCACAGGTTGTGCCATATCCACCGTTTGCGCACCAGACAGCGAATCGTCATCCGCCTGATTGCGCAACAGTTGTTTCATGATCGGCCAGACGACAGTGTCAGATTGCATTACCTGTCCGGACATGTCCCTGAAATTAATATCTTTTATCTGGGCTTTATCCTTAAAGCGTTGCATATCATCGTAACTATTCATCTAACTGACATTTCCCTGGAAAAGGATGACGGCTAAATAGCGCGAAACAACCGCGCAAAAAACGCTCTTTTAAGATTAGTCTTATACCGAGATTTGTGATGAAGGTAAATTACCCAAGAAAAATAAATAAATATCCTATAAGTAAACTTTTCATTCTCTAACGTGTTGAAAGCAACATAATCTATCGGCTAAACGTTCACTGCCTTGATAGTTAAACTCACGGTAATTACAGCGGAAACCACTCACTCAGGGCGGTATAATAAATGTACTGCGAGAAGATAGTCTAGTCTCCACCCGAAATCTACGATTAAATACTAACCGAATCGTTAAAATAAATTAAATAATCACCCCATCAATACGTGTCTTGCGCAACCGTGCGGTGCTTATACCATGATACAGTTGGACCCCTGATTACGACTGCCGCGCCAATCGAAACAGCCATAACCGTGCGCCAAATATGTTGACCAGTAATCCCAGCATAACCAGCGCAGCCCCCGACAGTTGCCTGCCGGACAGACTTTCCCCCAGTAATAGCGACGCACTCAGTATGCCAACGACCGGCACCAACAACGACAGCGGCGCAACGCGCCAGGTCTCATAGCGTGACAACAGATTGCCCCAGATGGCATACCCAATCAGCGTAGAAATAAACGACAGATACATCAGCGCCAGCATGGTTGGCAAACGCATCGTTATCAGGCTTTCGACGATGGTATCCGCGCCTTCGAATAACCAGGAACACAACAGAAACGGCCCCACCGGAATCAAGGCGCTCCAGACCACCAGCGACATGGCGTTGACCCGGTACTGACGCATAATTTGCTTGTTACAGAGATTGCCGCAGGCCCAGGAGGCCGCCGCCGCCAGCGTCAGCATCAACGTGGTCAACGTCATACCCGGCAGTGCGGCATTCGCGGCATGATCCCCGGACAACACCACCATGCCCAGCGCGGCCACCACAATCCCCAGCCAGTGATTCCATTGCAGGCGCTCACCCAGCCACCACGCCCCCAGCATCAGGGTAAAAAACGCCTGCGACTGGATAACCAACGACGCCATACCTACCGGCATCCCCATTTTTATGGCACAAAACAGGAACGCGAACTGCCCGAAACTGATGGTCATACCATAAGCAGCCAGCCAGCGTAGCGGCAATGCCGGGCGCGGCACCAGTAAAATAGCCGGTAACGCCACCAGCAAAAAACGCAGCCCAGCCAGCAAAAACGGCGGCATATCATGCAAGCCAATCTTCATCACCACAAAATTCACACCCCATACCACCACCACACACAATGCCAGCAACCGATCTTTTATTGTCATTTTTATCTGCCTTTAAACACCACACCTACTGAGTAAGCTACTGATAAACCGGCACAGCCGATAGACACAGTTATCCGCAATGACAGGTAATACAGAGCACCGCCTGACAAACAGATAGAGGCGCTACACGACGGAATTTGCCTGCCGCCCACGCCTCAACGTAACCTGTCAGTATCACTGTCGACGCCAGGGACTTCCCGATGCCAGACCTGCCCCGCTACCGGCAAATCGCCGACCATTTCATTCAGGCTATTCAGAGCGGCACGTTGCCCGTTCATCATCGGCTCCCCTCTGTACGGGCACTGGCGCAACAGCATGGCATCAGCGTCACGACCGCGATGAAAGTACTGCGGACGCTGGAAGACGAACATTTCGCCCTCGTGCGCCCCAAATCCGGTTTTTTTGTCGCCAACCCAGGTCGCAATGCGATCACCTGTACACCACAGCCAGCCGCGCTACCTGTGCTCGACGAACAAACCGAATTACATCTGTCGCTGGTGGGTACCGAATGCCGGGTGCGGCTCGATTTGGCAAATGGCGATAACGCGCTCTATCCGCTGAAAAAAATGGGCAGGCTCATCCGCCAGGCCAGCTACACCAACCCGATGATGCTGGGTAACGATGTCAAAGGCAGCGGCTACCTGCCGCTAAAAGAAGAAATTGCCCGGCGGGCGCTGGATTACGGCTGCCACCTGCATCCTGACGATATCCTGATCACCAACGGCTGCATTGAGGCGCTGTCGCTGTCATTGCGGGCGGTCACCCATAGCGGTGACGCGGTGGCGGTACAGTCGCCCTGCTATTTCGTGCTGTTGCAGATGTTGCGTAACCTGGAATTACGGGTAGTGGAAATCGGGCAGGATGCCAGCGGGCATGTGGATGTGGCGCAACTGGAATCCCTGTTCAGTCAACGTCAGGTCAGTGCGTTCATCTCACTGACCAATATCAACAACCCGCTCGGTACCAGCCTGCCGGATAGCTATAAGCGTCGCATCGCTGCGGCGGCGGACCGCCATGATATCGCACTGATTGAAGACGATACGTTTGCCGACACTGCTTTTGGCGAGCAGCGGCCGTTTCCGTTACGTGCATTCAGCCCCAATGTGTTGCTCTGCAACGGTTTTTCCAAGACGGTCGGCCCCGGCATCCGCATCGGCTGGGTCAGCAGCGCACGCTGGCGTCGTAAGCTCGCCGCCCTCAAGTTTACCTCCACCATGGGTACGTCACTGACGCCACAAGTGGCATTGGCTGAACTGTTGCGCAACGGCGGTTACGACGCTCACTTGCGCAAACTTCGCCGCGAACTCGCAGCTCAGGTCGGGCGACTGCGTCAGGCGGTACTGCATTACTTCCCGGTTGGCACACAAATTTCACAGCCGCAAGGCGGTTACGCCATTTGGGTTACGCTGCCAGCAGGCTGTTGCTCGTCGCGAGAGCTGTTTTCCCGTGCCCGGCAAGAGGGGATCGGTATCGCACCGGGGCACATCTTTGCCACCGACCAGCGCTACGACCACTGCCTGCGTCTGAATGCCGGTTTCGGCTGGAATGAAGACGTCCATCAGGCCATTCAATTGTTAGCGCGCTGGGTGCAGGAACACGTCGGGAGCGTAATGTGACAAAGGTTGCTATGTGCAGGAAAACAGTGTCTGGAAGCTGCGCTCGGTAACGGACCTGGATGAGGTGTTTACCAAAAAATAACGACTAAAAACACTCAGCCGATGCTGCGTATAAAAAAACGGCCCCGATTCAAATGGGGGCCGTTTTTATCTCACCAACGCGTATCAATCAGCTTGCCTGACTGTCTTCCTGTTCCACCGCGAAACAAGCGACCAGTTGCTCGCCGTGCGGTTTCAGTTGCGGTTGCAACTGGGTGCAGGTGCCGAAACGGTGCTGGCAGCGCGCGTTGAAGGCACAGCCCGGCGGTGGGTTCAGCGGGCTTGGCAGCTCGCCGGTCAGTTTGATACGTTCACGGCGAGCATCCGGGTTCAGGCGAGGCGTCGCAGACAACAGCGCCTGGGTGTACGGGTGACGCGGATTGTTAAAAATCGCGTCTTTGCTGCCTTTCTCGACACAACGGCCCAGATACATCACCATCACTTCGTCGGCAATGTGTTCCACCACCGACAGGTCGTGCGAGATAAACACGTAAGACAGCCCCAGATCCTGCTGCAAATCCATCATCAGGTTCAGCACCTGCGCACGCACCGAGACGTCCAGTGCGGACACCGGCTCATCGGCAATCACTACGTCCGGATCCAGCATCAGACCGCGGGCGATAGCGATACGCTGGCGCTGGCCGCCGGAAAACATGTGCGGATAGCGGTCGTAATGCTCGGTTTTCAGGCCCACTTTCGCCATCATCGCCAGCGCTTTTTCACGGCGCTCCGCCTTGGTGAGTTCGGTGTTGATCACCAGCGGCTCTTCCAGGATCTGCCCGACCTTTTTACGTGGGTTGAGCGATGCGTACGGGTTCTGGAACACGATCTGGATTTTCTGCCGACGCAGCTTCTGCGCCGACGGGTCCGGCTTGAGCAAATCCTGCCCCTGATAGTACAGCTCGCCATGCGACGGCGTTTCAATCATGGTCAGCAGGCGTCCCAACGTGGACTTGCCGCAACCAGACTCGCCCACCACCGCCAGCGTCTTGCCGCGTTCCAGCGTGAAGGACACACCGTCCAGCGCTTTCACCAGTCGTTCCGGCGCGAACAGCCCTTTTTTCACCGGGTAGTGCTTTTTCAAATCAATCGCTTCGAGCAGGTACGGCTGCCCGGCGGCATTCATGGTCTGGCTCATACGGTTGGCCTCCCCGCATCATCCAGCGGTGTGTGACACTTCACCTGACGACCGGGGATATCCCGCATCTCAGGCTCTTCCTGACGGCAACGATCGCTGGCATACGGACAGCGCGGATTCAGCAGACAGCCCTGCGGTCGGTCATACTTACCCGGTACCACGCCCGGCAGCGATGCCAGACGAGACTTGTCGACCGCGAATTCCGGCAACGCACGCAGCAACGCCTGGGTATAGGGGTGACGCGGTGCGCGGAAAATATCCGCCGCTTTACCGGATTCCACCACCTGCCCGGCGTACATCACGATAATGTGGTGCGCCGCTTCCGCCACTAACGCCAGATCGTGGGTAATCAGGATCAACGCCATGTTCTCTTTCTGCTGCAACTCCAGCAGCAGTTCGATGATCTGCGCCTGAATGGTCACATCCAACGCGGTCGTCGGTTCGTCTGCGATCAGCAGCTTCGGCCGACAGGCGATCGCCATCGCGATCATGACGCGCTGGCTCATCCCGCCCGACAACTGGTGCGGATACACATCCAGCCGCGATTCCGGGTCAGGAATACCCACCTGGTTGAGCAGGTCAATCGCCCGCTGACGGCGGGTTTTGCGGTTGCCGCCCTGATGCACCTTGATGGCTTCCATAATCTGGAAACCCACGGTGTAACACGGGTTGAGGCTGGTCATCGGGTCCTGGAAGATCATCGCTACTTCCGCACCCACCAGCTGACGCCGCTCCCTGTCGGAGAGCGTCTGTAAATCGCGCTGGTTAAACTCCAGCCGGTCTGCCATCACTTTACCGGGGAAATCAATCAACCCCATGATCGCCAGTGAACTGACGGATTTGCCGGAACCGGACTCGCCGACGATGCCGACCACCTGCCCTTGTTCCACCTGATAGCTGATGCGGTCTACCGCACGAAACGGCAGCCCCTCATCGCCAAAATGCACCGACAGTTTCTCTACATTGAGTAACGCCATCTCTCTACCTCTATCACTGCATGTTACTGCTTGAGTTTGGGGTCGAGAGCATCACGCAGGCCGTCCCCCATCAGGTTAAATGCCAACACCGTCAGCAGAATCGCCAGACCGGGGAACGTCACCACCCACCAGGCGCTCTGCGCAAACTGCAGCACGTCGGAGAGCATGGTGCCCCACTCTGGCGTAGGCGGCTGTGCGCCCATGCCGAGGAACCCAAGCGCAGCCATATCAAGAATGGCGTTGGAAAAACCCATCGATGCCTGCACGATCAACGGTGCCAGACAGTTAGGGAAAATGTTAACGAACATCTGACGCAGCGCACCAGCGCCCGCCACACGTGAGGCAGTCACGTAATCGCGGTTCACTTCCACCAGCACGGCGGCACGGGTCAGACGCACATAATGCGGTAGCGACACGAAGGTCAGCGCCAGCGAGGCATTGACGATAGACGGGCCGAAAATGGCCACCAGCACCAGTGCCAGCAACAGACTCGGCAGCGCCAGCATGATATCCACCACACGCATGATGGCCGCATCAACCGTACCGCCAAAGTAACCGGCCAGCAGCCCGAAAATGATGCCGAGGACAAGCGACATCACCACCACCAGACAGCCCACCAGCAGCGACAGACGCGCGCCGTACATCAGACGCGACAGCACGTCGCGGCCTACATCGTCAGTTCCCAGAATGTACTGCCAGCTGCCGCCTTCCTGCCAAACCGGCGGCTTAAGCAGTGCGTCGCGGAACTGTTCAGCCGGTGCGTGCGGGGCCAGTACGCTGGCACCAATCGCTATCACCAGCATCAAAATGATGTAAACCAGGCCGACAACCGCGCCTTTGTTACGTTTAAAGTAGTGCCAGAACTCCTGCAACGGGGTCATGGGCTTCGGCGCAGCCGTTGCTGCGGATTCGGTAACGTGAGTCATCTCGCGTCCCCCTTATTTCTTATGCCGAATACGCGGGTTCACCACGCCGTAGAGCACGTCCACCAGCAGGTTCACCAAAATGATCATGGTGGCAACCAGCAATACCCCGCCTTGCACCACCGGGTAGTCACGACGCTGCAACGCGTCTATCAACCAGCGGCCCAACCCCGGCCAGGAGAAAATGGTTTCTGTGAGGATGGCCCCGGCCAGCATGGTGCCGACCTGCAAGCCAATCACCGTCACCACCGGCAGCATCGCGTTACGCAACGCATGTACCACGATGACCCGCAGACGGCTCAACCCCTTGGCGCGCGCGGTACGAATATAGTCCTCGCCCAGCACTTCCAGCATTGCTGAACGCGTCATACGCACAATCACCGCCAGTGGAATAGTGCCGAGCACAACGGCTGGCAGCACCATATGCATCACCGCGTCTTTGAAGTCGCCTTCCGCACCCCAAATCAAGGTATCGATCAGCATAAAACCGGTCAGTGGCAGGGAATCGTCCAGGAACACAGTGTCGCCTACCCGGCCGGACACCGGCGTCAGGTTGAAATGCACCGACACCAGCATGATAAGCATCATGCCCCACCAGAAAATCGGCATGGAATAACCGGTCAGCGCGATGCTGACAGCCGTATGGTCGAACACGGAACCGCGTTTGACCGCCGCCAGAACCCCTACCGGAATACCGACGATCACCGCGAAAATCATCGCGCAAGTACCCAGCTCCAGCGTAGCTTTGAAACGCGGCACGAATTCATCCCAGACCGGGATGCGGCTTTTCAGGGACATGCCCAAATCACCGTGCAGCACGCCGTAGATATAGTGGACGTATTGCTCCCAAAGCGGCTTGTCCAGGCCAAGCTCCGCCATCAACTGCGCGTGACGCTCCGGGGAAATACCGCGCTCTCCTGCCATGATCATTACCGGGTCGCCGGGGATCAGATGCACGAAAGCGAAAGTCAGTAGGGTAATACCGATAAACGTTGGGATAACCAGCCCCAAACGACGGAGTATGAACTGCAACATATCCCGAACTCTCTGTGCTTTCTCGTATAGAGATAAAGGGCTCGATGGTGCTCACCATCGAGCCTGACATTGCTCACTGCGTTAAAACGGGCGTTGAGCGCACCCTGCCGTTTCCCTACAGAAACACGCGTCTCCAGAAACACGCATTTCCAAAAACAACAGGGGCGACAGCGCTGCCATCGCCCATAAATGTGACGTGATGAGATAATTAGTCTATTGATACGTGGTTGAAGCTGTGTACGCCGCGCGGCTCGATAACGTAGCCTTTCACGTTTTTACGGATCGGCTCAAACACGGTGGAGTGCGCCACAATCAGTGCCGGAGCCTGATCGTGCATCACAACCTGAGCCTGTTTGTACAGTTCGATACGTTTGGCCTGATCGGACACCGCGCGAGCGGGCTGGATCAGGTCTTCGAACGGCTTGTAACACCACTTGGAGTAGTTAGAGCCTTTCTTCGCCGCATCGCAGCTAAACAACGTTGCCAGGAAGTTATCCGGATCCCCGTTGTCGCCAGTCCAACCCATCAGCACGGTCTGGTGCTCGCCCGCTTTAGCGCGTTTGAGGTACTCACCCCACTCGTAGGTGACGATCTTGGCTTTCACGCCAACTTTCGCCCAGTCAGCCTGAATCATCTCAGCCATACGGCGAGCGTTCGGGTTGTACGGACGCTGTACCGGCATCGCCCACAGGTCTATCTCAAAACCGTTTTCCAGACCCGCTTCTTTCAGCAGCGCTTTGGCTTTAGCCGGATCGTACGCGTAGTCTTTAACGTCGTCGTTATAGCCCCACATGGTCGGCGGAATCAGGTTTTTCGCTGCCTGGCCCGCGCCCTGGTATACCGCTTCGATGATAGCCTGCTTGTTCACCGCATACGTCAGCGCCTGACGTACTTTCACGTTATCCAGCGGCTTTTTCTCAACGTTGAACGACAGGTAACCGACGTTCAGGCCCGGTTTCTGCAACAGATCAATGTTCTTGTCCTGCTTCATGCTGGCCAGGTCAGCCGGGTTCGGGTACGGCATCACCTGACATTCGTCTTTCTGCAGCTTGGCGTAACGCACAGAGGCATCCGGCGTAATGGAGAAGACCAGACGGTCGATACCCGGCTTGGTGCCCCAGAAGCTGTCAAAACGCTTGTAGAGAATGCGGGAGTCTTTCTGGTACTGCACCAACTGGAACGGACCGGTACCGATCGGATCCAGGTCGATTTTCTCCGGCGTACCGGCTTTGAGCATCTTGTCGCCGTATTCAGCGGACATAATGGACGCAAAATCCATCGCCAGGTCAGCCAGGAACGGTGCTTCAGCGTGGGTCAGTTGGAAGCGAACGGTATAGTCATCCACTTTCTCGATTTTGCTGATCAGGTCATTCATCCCCATGCCTTCAAAGTACTCGTAGCTGCCGCCGGAGACTTTGTGGTACGGGTGGTTGGCATCCAGCTGACGCTGGAAGGAGAACAGCACGTCGTCAGCGTTGAACGTACGGCTCGGTTTGAAATCTTTGCTGTCCTGCCACTTCACGTCTTTACGCAGGTGGAAGGTGTAAGTTTTACCGTCGGCGCTGATGTCCCATTTTTCGGCCAGACCCGGCTCGATTTCGGTAGTACCGTTCTTGAACTCAACCAGACGGTTGTAGATAGGAATGGAGCTGGCATCAAACGTCGTACCAGACGTAAACAGCTGTGGGTTAAAGCCTTCTGGAGAACCTTCTGAGCAATATACCAGGGTTTTTGCCTGTACACCGGCGGCAACGGACAGCGCCAGCAAACCAAGGCCGAATTTCAGCACCCTTGATTTCATCAGGGATTTAGCCATTACATGAACTCCATTGTGGATGTTGTGTGTCAGCCAGACCTGTTTGTTGTCATCGCGACTGTTGTGATTACAACAGGGTTATCGCAACTTAGGTTATCGCGATGATTTTTATCGCGGTGGTCTGTACTTTTCTTCTATTTCAGCCTGAGGAGCGCGTCCAAAGACCAATGTAATAGTAAACAGGGAGAGACAACAGTGCGGGACAAGCAGGAAAACCCCACCAGCCCTGTCGATTCAACCGTAATGATTCCTGGTCCTCTGCTGTTCTCCTCCTTGTGACGCCCACAATGTGTCAACAGATCACAATCGCGTCAATATAACCTGTTAGGATTTACAAACAGAAATCACGGAATCATCAAGGTATAAAGTTAGCTCAATTTGCCACTGAGTTGGTGATAAAACCCACAAAATAACAAAAATTCAACAGAGAAAACCACATCATGGCCATCATTCGATAATTATCACCACACAATAACTCATAGGAAAATCCTCTCGAATGGTGAATTACTGCACAATAAAGCGTGTTAAAAAGGTTAAAGTCAGGTGAAAATACTGACAAAACCCCTCGATGGTGATGTATTCCTATCATCCCTGACGATTGTTAGCCAACTATTTGCGCATTATAAAAAAACTTTATAGCACAGCGGCAAAGGCACGGAGCGCCGCAGAAGCTGACTGGTGATCGCCACCTCATCCCTGCCTCTGCTCGCCCGCATAACTTAATCCCGTCATAACACCGCCCCGCTATAACACAGTGTAGATCATCGTGCAGTGTAGAATGCCCCAACGATGAGATACCGTGAGCAAGGTCGAATACCGTTTGTTACCACACTGGGGAGTCAGGAGGAGGGATTAAGGCCAGGTGCTGATTCGCTTCACACCATCTACATAACGGCAGGCAACACAGTGACAAGGCAGGCAAATATATCACGTGACGTTGGAGAAAAGGCGGGCCGAATACTTTATTTAAATAACTTTAAAAAATTATTTTTCCATCCGTCATTCGCGTGTTAACTTTATATAACACTGCATCAACCCTTCCATATAAATATCCCACCCACGATATTCACAAACTAATTTTAATTACAAAATGGCTAATTAAGCTACTTAAAAATGAATTGCTGTGTGGTTCACAATTCCCTAATATTTGCAGTGAACAACTATTATTTTTAACATTTCTCCATGCTAGATTACTTGCCATATTACTATAAAAATAACATCGCATCCGTCTTTGATGGTGCAGCACGTGACTACGTGCTTTGCATCCTGACTAAGTTTCCACGTATTGCAGAGCAAGCTGCTTATCTCTGTCCTATGCCGCTACAACAGGGTGAATATAATGAAAAATATTGAAACTGAAATCATGAGCGATAACACGCTCGCCACCACCGCACCATCAGGCTTACTGGAAAGCCTGAATAAAGCCCGTATCGGATCAGTCCCTTTTATTCTCTTCCTGGTCATTTCCGCTGTTGTTTTTATTGCCTCTTATGCCAGCTATTTGCCTAAGAATATGATCGGCGGATTCGCTGTGATTATGACCATGGGCTTCCTGTTGGCATATATCGGCCAGCGGATTCCCGTTCTGAAAGAAATCGGCGGCCCGGCCATTCTCTGCCTGATGGTGCCGTCAGTTCTGGTGTATTTTCATCTGTTCAACGCCAATACGTTGGATACCGTCAAGCTGTTGATGAAAGACGCCAACTTCCTTTATTTCGTTATCGCCAGTCTGGTTGTCGGCAGTATTCTGGGTATGAACCGCGTTATCCTGATTCAGGGGATGATCCGCATGTTCATTCCGCTGGTGGTGGGTACCGCCACGGCCGTCATTACCGGTTTGCTGGTGGGTAAACTGTTTGGCTACAGCTTCTATCACACCTTCTTCTTCATCATCGTGCCGATTATCGGTGGCGGTATCGGTGAAGGCATCCTGCCGCTGTCACTGGCCTACTCCGCTATCCTTGGTCACGCACCGGATGTGTATGTCGCCCAATTGGCCCCGGCCGCTGTAGTCGGCAACATTTTCGCCATCATTTGCGCCGGTGTACTGGCTCGTATCGGTGTATTGCGCAGTGACCTGAATGGCAACGGCAACCTGGTGCGCAACGAGGCGGATAACGCGTTGTTTGCCATAAAAGACACACCGAAGACGGTGGATTTCCACCTGATGGGCGGCGGCCTGCTGCTGATCTGTACCTTCTTCATCGTGGGTGGGTTGTTTGAAAAAGTGCTGCACATTCCCGGTCCGGTACTGATGATCCTGATCGCGGTATTGTGCAAATACGGCCGTATTATCCCCTCCAGCATGGAAACCGGTGCCAACAGCTTCTATAAATTCGTGTCCAGCTCACTGGTGTGGCCGCTGATGATCGGCCTCGGTATGCTGTATGTACCGCTGGAAAGCGTGGTCGCGGTCTTCTCCGTCGGTTACGTGGTGGTGTGTGGCTCGGTGGTGCTTTCAATGGCGCTGGTCAGCTTCTTCATCGCACCGTACCTGAAGATGTATCCGGTTGAAGCCTCCATCGTGACCAGTTGCCACAGTGGCCTGGGCGGTACTGGCGACGTGGCAATCCTGTCGGCCTCCAACCGCATGTCACTGATGCCGTTCGCGCAAATCGCTACCCGTATCGGCGGTGCTTCTACCGTGATCGCAGCGACCCTGCTGTTGGGCTGGCTGGTGTAATCCAATCCACTGATTGCCATACGACAAGGCCACGGATTCCGTGGCCTTTTTCGTTTTATACATCCAACAAAAAAGCCACGTCATTCGTGGCTTGGTCGTTTTGATGTTATTGGACGTTATTCGCAGTACTGACGCAGAGCGTCCTGCTTTTCCGGCAACAACCGGTAGAGATAAACTGGCCGACCGGTGGAACCGTAGAGAATATTGGTATCGAGAATACCGGTGTCTGCCAGGTAGATCAGATACTTGCGGCAGGATACGCGCGAAATGCCGATGGCATTGGCTAACATCTCTGTGGAGAATTCTGCCCCTTGGTTGCCTTCAATCCACTCACAGACGGTACGCAATGTCAGGCTGGTCAGCCCTTTCGGTAATTTTTTGCGTTCCACCACAGGCGTGCCGCTGGTGCGACGGATCAGGTTATCGATATCCGACTGCGCCACAAACTCACGGTGCTTGAGCAGATTGGCCTCTTCCCGATAAGCCGTCAGCGCCTGCTCGAAACGCGCGAACTGGAACGGTTTGATCAGGTAATCCACCACGCCGTAGTGCAGCGCTTTTTTGATGGTATACACATCGCTGGCCGACGAAATAATGATGACATCCGTGTGTTCGCTAAATTCACGGATGGTGGGCAGCAAATCCAGACCATTATCCTGCTGCATGTAGATATCCAGCAGCACCAGATCAATCTCGCAGTCCGGCTGCATCAGCAGATTTCGCGCTTGCTGCAACGTCGGCACCGTCGCATAGCAGCTAAACCCGGAAATCTGATTCAGATAACACTTATTCAACTCCGCCACCATGGCGTCGTCATCAACGATCAGTACATTTATCATGGTCAAATTGCCTTAATCATGGTCAAACTGCCTTGCTTGATACGGGATATTCACAAAAAACTGGGTGTAAACGTCCGGTTCGGATTCAAAATCGATAGTCCCGCCGATTTTCTCAAGACTCTGTCGGGTGAGATACAAGCCAATACCGCGTCCGGAACCTTTGGTGGAAAAGCCTTCCTGATAAATGCGCTGCTGAATATCCAGCGCAATACCCGGCCCATCATCGCTGACCGTGCAGTGTAGCTGCCCATCCTGATGATGAAATGTCACCGTAATTTCTCGATTGTCCAGACCGGATAACGCGTCCATCGCATTTTCGATCAGATTGCCCAACACGGTAATCAATTCATTGGTGGCCTGAGAGTCGTCGGTATCCGGCAACAGGCTGTCTTCGCTGATGGATAACGTGACGCCCAGATCCCGCGCCCGGTTGATTTTACCCAACAGGAACCCGGCAATCACCGGTGATTTTACTTTTCGAATAATCGAACCGATTTCCGCCTGATAATTATTGGCGGTTTTTAAAATATATTCTTCCAGCTGCGGGTAATATTTCAGATGCAGCATGCCAAGAATCACATGCAGCTTGTTCATGAATTCATGCGACTGGGCACGCAGGGCGTCAGCGTAATAGGACATCCCGGTCAAACGTTGCAGCAACTGGCTGACTTCCGTTTTATCGCGGAAGGTCGCAATCGCACCGATAATATCGCCCTTCACCACCACCGGTACGGTGTTGATGAGCAGCAAATTGCCGTTGAAATTAATTTCTTCATCCTGGCGTGGCGCGCCAGACGCCAGCACCTTTTCCAGGTTCATCAGCGCCGGCCAATGGCTAATGGTACTGCCGATAGCCAGTGTCTCGCCGGAGCCGTGCTGGCTGAAGAGCCGTTTGGCTTCGTCATTGATGATAGTGACGCGCAGGTCGGTATCGACAGCGATCACCCCTTCCTTGATTTGTTTGAGCATCGCGTTACGTTGCTCGAACAGGTTGGAAATTTCGAACGGTTCGAAACCCAGCATGATGCGTTTAAGGGTTTTCACCAGGAAATAGGTACCCAGCAAACCGACCAGCGCACCAAACAGAATAGTCCAGGGGATAATCCAGCGATTTTCGTTGATGACCGACTGCACGCTGGACAGAGAAATCCCAACGGCCACGACGCCAAGCTGGTGGTTATTTTCATCAAACACCGGCGTAAACACACGCAGCGCCGGGTCGAGTACCCCACGGTTCACCGCCGTATTCTCCAGCCCCAGCAACGCCGGATAGAGGTCATCACCGATAAAGTGACGACCAATTTGTTCCGGCTCCGGGTGAGAATGACGAATGCCGCCCATATCGGTCACAATCACAAATAACAAATGGTTGCGGCTTTTCACATTCTCGGAAAAGCGCTGCACCAGCGCCGGGTCACCGATACCTTTGAGCTCATCCACCACGATAGGCGAATTGGCGACGGTACGGGCAATCGCAAAGGCTTTATCTTTGAGATGCGTTTCAGTGAGTTCGGTAATGCGAAAAAACAGCAGCGCATACACCACCAACAAGACGGAGCCGATCACCGCCGACACCATCAGGATGACCGAGGTACCCAATTTCAGCGGGGTCTTTTTTTTACTCATTTCTCGCTCCGGAATTCGCATCATCGATCCCGTTATCTTAACCTGTTCAGGCCCTTTCTGCCCGTGCTGATAACAAAACCGCCGCCCTTAACAGGCGGCGGATGAGTCAAACTGTCAGGCAAAAACCGATTACCCTATACCTAACGCTTGTTACCACATACCCAGCACTTTCCACCACAGACTGCCGATGCCCAACCAGATAGGAATCACCACCAGTCCAACCAGGAAACCAATTTTCCACCAGGTGCCCAACGGCAGGTAACCACAACCGAACATGATCGGTGCCGGGCCGCCAGAATAATGCGTGGTCGCCATAAACAGGTTACTGAACGCAGCAAACGCCAGCACCGTTAATACCGGCGGCGCACCGGCGGCAATAGCGATAGACACGAAAATGGCGTACATGGCGCTGATGTGCGCAACCGCGCTGGCCATGAAATAATGGCTGTAGTAGTACACCAGCAACAACAGCCCCAGCATTGGCAGCCAGTGCATGCCGATAACCGCGTGACTGGCGATACCGCCCAGCCAGGCTATCAACCCCATCTTGTTCAACTGCGTTGCCAGCATCATCAAGACGGCGAACCACACCACGGTATGCCAGGCTTCTTTCTCACCGGTGACGTCTTCCCAGCTTAACGCTCGGGTCAGCAACAGCACGCTCAAGCCGCCCAGCGCGGTCAGGGTCGCATCGATATTCAGCGTCGCACCCAGCACCCAGAACACCACCAGTCCCAGGAAAACACACAGCACAACCCACTCGTTGCGGCTCATTGGCCCCATTTCCTGCAGGCGGACTTTAGCCAGCTCGCGCATTTCCGGCGTTTTCTTCAGTTCCGGCGGGTAGAAACGGTAGAGCACCAGCGGAATGACGATTAACGACAGCAACCCCGGCACCAGCGTGGCGGTGGCCCATTCGGTCCAGGTCAGGTGAACACCGAACTGGGTCGCCAGTTTGCTGATAAGCGGGTTACCGGCCATTGACGTCATGAACATCGCCGATGTAATGGTGTTGCACTGGAAAATGGTCTGTACCAGAAACGCACCAATACGACGCTGTGTCCCCTGCTCTGGCGTCGAACCGTAGGCTTCAGCAATCGAACGAAACAGCGGGGTGATAATACCGCCACAACGGGCAGAGGTTGACGGCATCGCCGGGGAAAATAGCAGGTCGGTGAACACCAGACCGTACGCAAGCCCCAGGCTGCTGTTACCGAGTTTACTGATGAACAGAAAGCCGATGCGACGGCCGAACCCCGTCTTGATGAAGCTGCGCGAAATGAAAAATGCACAGGCAATCATCCAGATAGTCGGGTCACTAAACCCAACCAGCACATCTTTGACCGGCAGGAGTCCGAGCGCCGACACGGCGGTGATACTAAAAATGGCAATAGCGCCAAGTGGATAGGGAGAGAGGATCAAACCGACAACGGTAGCAACAAATATTGCCAACAGATGCCACGCTGGGGGATTCACACCTTCAGGGACGGGAATAAACCAAAATATAATGGCTATACCAAGGATAATAAAAAGCTTCACTAACCTGCTGTTATTTGCAGACATACTAACACCACTCAAGATTAAAACGAAATCAGCCACGTTTACCGGAGGCCCCGCGTTATGAGTGGAGGAGTTATTTTATTTCTTCATCACCCTTAATTTCGCCATCTGACAATCCAGATAAATAAAAAAGTGCAAATAAATGCAGATAGCGGTTTTTCATCATGCCATCACCACGTTCATGACGGGTGCGGCCTGACAAACACAACGGGTACAGCATCAGCAAAAAAAAGACGAGAAAACAATAAAGAACAGGGTGCTTTTCTCGTCCCATCAAAATCAAGTGAAGTGATCAACGAGGAAAATAGTATTATTAAAAACGGAATAAACCATTGTTATTTTAATTACTAAACAGGTTTAATAATTTACTTTTAAGAATAAAAACACCATTTCAAAAACAAATAAATATTTACTATTGAAGAACAAAATAACAATTATTGAACATGACATTAACGATAATGTTAATGGTAATTTATCGCCGTATTTCTTTTTCACCGTGACTATTTATTGGTTTTTTTCACCTGTTTCGCTCATGAAGTAAAATAATTCTAAAGGGTTATTCACTGTTTATCTTCTATACAAAGAAAACTATTCAGCTACCGTAAAGCGAACCACGCCCAGCCTTGAAGGAAGGCGCGGGAAGCGTGACGCGAAATGTTAAAAAACCGCTCACGGACACACCGTGAGCGGTCGGTAACAGAAGAAACAGAATGTTAAGCCTTATCGTCAGGCACACTCTCATTGAGCGCGGGGACCGGTCGGCCAATAGCGATACGCTGCGGTTGCAATGCCTGCGGCACCTCACGGATCAAGTCAATATGCAGCAACCCGTGCTGAAACTGGGCCTGTGACACATGCAGGTGTTCGGCCAGGGTAAAACTCAGCGTGAAGGGTTTGAACACCAGCCCTTGGTGCAAATACTGCACTTTTTTCTCTGGTAATGTCGGCGTGCCTTTCACGGTCAGACGCTGGCCTTCCACTTCAATATCCAGCTCAGACTGGCGGAATCCGGCCAGCGCCAGTGTAATGCGGTAATGGTTATCGTCGATTTTCTCGATATTGTACGGCGGGAACTCCACGGCGTCCTGATTACCCATAGAACTGGCGAGCTTGTCAAAGCCAATCCACTGACGCAGCAGGGGGGATAAATCGTAATTACGCATACTCATAACTCCTTCTGTGAAGCGAGATAATGGTTTCCGGCCGATGACCGGATCGTCCCCGTTCGGCGGACGAGTAAATGTCAGGATGCGGGCTGCTTGCGCTCACGCCCGGTCATCCACATAACGCCGCGACGTGGCACGCCAGCGGCCATAACGGTTATTTGATTTCGATACGACGCGGTTTGAGCGTTTCTGGAACCACCCGCTGTAACTCAATAAACAGCAAGCCATTCTCCAGGCTGGCACCACGAATCTGGATGTGCTCGGCCAGTTGGAATTTGCGCTCAAAATTGCGCTCGGCAATACCTTGATAAAGGTAATTGCGCGGGGTGGCGTCACCACTATGCGATCCTTTAACAATCAGCATGTTGTCGTGCGCGGTGATCTCCAGTTCGCTTTCAGCAAACCCCGCCACGGCAATGGCGATGCGATACAGGTTTTCGTCAACCAGCTCAACGTTATAGGGAGGGTATCCACCATTCCCCTGGCTCTGGCCAGCTTCCAGCAGATTAAACAGACGGTCAAAACCAATAGCAGAGCGATACAGCGGGGAAAAATCGGGATTACGCATAAACTCTCTCCTGACAGGCAGCGAGGTCAATATCGACGGCCCTCCATTCGGACGGGCTCCTGGCCGCAGCCGCTGTATATCAGGAACACAGCGCCATACCCTGTCGGCGTATGTCTGCGGCTCTGATTGAGATATGGTGATTTGTCTCTGCTTTTCAACACGCCAGGAGGGAAATTTTTCTTATTCTCTAACCTGACCCTCATGTAATCACATACACTAGACAACGAGCACATTTTGCTAAAACATGTAAGCACATGCAGGTCGATGGCGGGTCGATGTAAGTGCAGTCAACCACGTAACCGGGACGATTTACCTCAAGGTAACATGATGACCATTCTGAAAAATGCCTCATTGTCGTTCGTGCTGTCAGGCGGGATACTGGCGACGTGCGGCGGTTGCTCCAGCGTGATGACCCACTCTGGTGGCGAGCAGGGATACTATTCCGGCACCAAAGCCAGCATGACCACGCTGAAAGATGAGGACACCAGTTGGGCGATGATGCCGATGGTGGCGCTGGATGTCCCCTTCTCCGCCATGCTGGATACGCTACTGTTACCCTATGACTTCTATCGCACCCACGACGATACCCACAGCACCTCCGCGCGCGACCGTCTGGGGGAATACGAGAGCCGCCAGCCGATGGTTTCTCCACCGCCTTTGGTGGTGATGCCAGCGTCGGCGAATAACACCGGTCATTGATGCCCGGCCTGACGGCGATGGATAAGCGTCATGGGGATCACCGCTTTATGCGGTTGCACCTCACCGCTTAATGCCTGCTGCATCGCGGTAAACGCCTGTTCTGACCACGCATCTTCATTCTGACGCATCGACCACAGTGTATTGGGCAAGAACCCCAGCATGGCGTGTTCATCGAAGGTGCCGATATTAATATGCGCCGGAATATAGCCATAGCGCTCACGAACCACACTGAGCATCCCCTCCAGCACCGGCAATGATGACGCGATAAACGCGGGCGGCGGCGCATCGTGCTGGCGTAAAAACTGCTCCATCATCAACATGCCATCCTCACGGCGGTTATGGCTGGCTTCCAGTACGGCCGGAGTCAGGCCCGCCTGCTGCACCGACTGGTGATAGCCACGCAGACGATCGCGGATGGCCGGTTGCTGTACGTCACCCGCCATGAAAAACAAGGGTGCGGCGGGTTGGGCGGCCAGCATCGCTTGTGTCAGCGCCGCTCCGCCTTGCAGGTTGTCACTCATTACCAGCGGCAACTGTTCGATACCAAAATCACGGTCCAGCAGTACCAGTGGCTTTTTCACCACCTTCGCGTGATGCTGCGCGGCCTGTAGCGATGAGGGCACCACAAACAGCCCGTCGACATTACGCTGCAACAGCGCCTCCACCAGCCGGTTTTCATACTGTGAGTCACTGTAAGAACAGCTGATCATCAGTTGGTAGCCCACCTCACGGCAGCGCGTTTCAAGCTTTTCGGCCAGCGTCGAGAAAAACAGGTTGGATAATCGGGGAACGATGAGCCCCAGCGTTTCAGTTTTGTTCAGCTTCAGGCTGCGGGCGACGTGATTAACGGTATAACCGTACTCCGTCACATACTGGTGGATGCGTTGCTGGGTTTTGGCACTGATTCGATACTGTTCCGCTTTTCCATTGAGTACCAGACGTACCGTGGTCACGGACAACTTCAAGGCACTGGCAATCTGTTCAACTGTTTTCGCCATGAAACAGAATATCCCTATGAGAACTGAAAGATAACCAGTGTAACGGAATAACTAACTCGACGCAGCTAAAGCGCGGCCGACCCTGGCCGCGATCAATAAATCACACGTCTTTGGTCATATCCCGACGCGATGTTTCCGGCGCTTTCCAGGCAGCGAAGGCCGCGACCAGCGCTGCTACCGTGACGTAGGTTGCCACCAGCGTCCAGGATTCGTTATCTATCGCCGTCAGCCCCTTGGCGATAAACGGGGTAAAACCACCGGCCACAATCGCCCCCAGTTGCGCACCGATAGACGCGCCGCTGTAGCGCACTTTCGGGCCAAACAGTTCGGTAAAGAACGCCGGTTGCACCGAGTTAATGGAGTTATGGGCGATGTTGATCAGCAACACATACCCCAGCACCATCAGCCCAAAAGAACCACTTTCCAGCAGATAGAAGAACGGGAATGCCATTGCCGCCGCGCACAACGCGCCAAAGATATAGATAGGACGACGGCCCACCCGGTCAGACAGCGCGCCAAACAGCGCGTGCATCGGGAACGCCAGCACACAGGTCGCCATGATCACGTTGAGCATGGTTTGCTTTGGTACACCTAACTGCACCGTGGCGTAGGACACGGCGAATACCGTTGCCAGGAAGAACGGCACACTTTCCGCGAAGCGTAACACCATGATCAAACAGACACTACGCCACTGATTACGCAGCACTTCCACCACCGGACTCTGACGCGGTGCGGCATCACGCTGATTCGCCTGCTGCTGTTGCTGCTTCTGAACTTGCTGGAACACCGGGGTTTCATCCACCTTGCGGCGCATGTACAGCCCCACCAGCACCAGCGCCACACTCAGCATGAACGGCACACGCCAGCCCCAGGACATCAGTTGATCTTCCGGCAGTGTCGACACCATGGCGAATATTGCCGTCGCCAGCAATTGACCGGAAAAACCGCCTGTCTGCGGGATAGAGCCTAACAGGCCGCGACGATTGGCAGGCGCAGTTTCCACCACCATCAGCATCGCACCGCCCCATTCGCCACCGACCAGAAAACCCTGCACAAAACGCAGCACCACCAGCAAAATCGGTGCCCAGACCCCGATCTGATGATAGGTCGGCAGGCAGCCAATCAAAAAGGTCGCCATCCCCATACCACCGAGGGTAATCAGCAGCGTCAGCTTACGCCCCAGGGTGTCGCCCATGTGGCCGAAAAAGATACCGCCCAACGGACGGGCGATAAACCCCACGCCAAAGGTGGCGAATGACGCCAGCATCGCCGTTACCGGGCTGACGTTGGGAAAGAACAGTTTGCCAAAGACCAGTGCGCTCGCCAGTCCGTAGAGCAGGAAATCGTAAAACTCGATGGTGTTGCCAATCCAACTGGAGATCACCACGCGGCGAATGTTGGATTTATTGTGCATCGCCTGGTGTTGGGATAATTCCACGGAAATCGACATGATGTTCCTCGCTTTATGATTTTATCGCCCTTCAGGCAAAACCATCCGGACGCCGCCTAACCCGGAGGTTGGCGGGGGGTGTAGGGTACAGGTTTTTTTGAGTGCTACAACGACTACCCGCTGAATATCAGCGCGCAGTAAACGATATTTTTTCGATTCCAGGTGTAAGTCACATGTAACGTGTCGCCATCAGCAATAATGGCGGGATAAGAAAACTCGCCGGGCTCCTGTTCCAGACAGAGAGCGTCCTGCCAGTGTTCGCCATTGTCCGTAGAACAGGCCACGGCTAACGGATAGCGGCGATGCCAGTTGCCGGTCACCGGGTTGTAAACCAGCACCAGACGGCCCGCGCCCAGATGCACCAGATCGACGCCGCTATTATTGTTTGGCAAATCGACAGCGTAAGCCTCGCACCAGTGGCGGCCGTAATCGTCAGAATCGCTGCGGTATAACGCGCCACGGGTACTGCGCATCAGTACGTGTACCCGCCCTGGCGACGACTCCCACGCCGACGGTTGGATCACACCGTCCCACTGGAATACACGCGTCAGGTCGTTTTCCCACAACGCCGCCTGCTCCAGCCCTGACCACAAAGCCTCGCGACCATGTTCGCCGGGTAAGCGGTGGGCCAACGGGATAGGCGCCGTCTGCCAGCGCTGCCCCTGATCGGCGCTGAGATCGACAAACGCATCCCAGTGGCGGTCATCCTCGACGGACGCGGGAGCCAGCCACTCGCCATTCGACATCACCAACAGTTTATTCTTCACCGGCCCGCGCGGTGCGCTGTCGCCGGGCACCAGCGGGCGAGGTGCGGACCAGCTCGCACCTTCATCCGTGGACAGCTGTACCCGCGTCTGCCAGTGGTGTACGTCAGCCCCGACCTTGTAGAACAACCACAACGTGCCCGCTTGCCAATGCAGCACCGGGTTCCAGTGCGCCAGTCCGTCTTCCCAGGCCACCCGAACCGGCGGCGACCAACGCCCTTGCTCATGGCTCGCCAGCCAGATGGCGGTATCGCCACTGCCTTCTTTTTCACCGGCAAACCAGGCGACCCGCAACCGCCCACCCGGCAACGCCACCACGGTTGAGGCGTGGCAGTTGCCAAAATAGTCGTGCCCCTCGGGCAGGACATATTGTCGTGTTGTCGTTGTCAGCCTCATCAGGATGTCCTTGCGTTAGCGTGGCGATACCGGGAGTGCGGCTACCAGCGTATTGCCCAGCCGGAGCATGCTCTCGATAGCCTGTGGGAAAAAGCTCTCGCCGTAAGCCGCGCTGTTGCGTACCCGGCAAACGTGGGTCGAGAACGTACCACATTGTTGCTGATAGAACTTGGCGCAGGCCGGATAATCGAGAAATTCCGCCAGCGCCGCCGTACCGAGGTAGTCCGCCAAATGCGCCGCCGCCTCCGGGTGCTCCCGCCAGTGCTCGAACAGCCACACGTACAGCTGCGGATGGAAGTTAGCCATCACACCGCTATAGGCCTGACACCCCGCCTGCAACGAGGGCAGCAGCGTCTGGCTATTGGCATTCGCCAGATGCAGGCGGGAACCCTGCGCCAGTTGCAACCGCCGACGAATGGTGGGCAAATCGCAGCAGGTGTCCTTGATAAAGGTGTAGCGCTCGCTACGCGCACACCAAGCGACGGTCTCGTCAGACAGCAACCGCTTGTAAGGATAAGGACATTCGTAAATCCCCAGATCCACCTGCACGGGCAGTTGCGCCGTCAGCGCCTGCAACCGGGCCAACGCCAGTTCGTCCGACTCACCGGCCAGCGCCAGCCGGTTACTGATGAGGATCACACCGTCGACGCCGGTTTCCGCTACGCCGTTGAGTTGATCCACCTGCTGACTGAAGGCGCTGGCGGTGTGGCCTGACGCCACGACCGGTACCCGGCCATCCACCTGCGCGACAATAAAGCGCACCAGCTCGCGGGTTTCGGCGTCGCTTAAGAAAAACATCTCGCTGGACTGGCAGGCGGCAAACAGCCCGTGTACACCCGCCTGCAGATACCACTCCACCAACCGTGCCAGCGACGCGTAGTCGATTTCGCCACGCGCATCGAACGGGGTGAGCATCACCGGCCAGATGCCGGTGTACTTGTTTTGATCACTGATTGAAGGATTGTCGTGGGTCATGATGTTACTCCGCCAGCAGTGAATGAGCGTCGCCCGCTACCCATACCTGGATATGCTGCGTCAGCGCCTGGGCAACAAAGGCTTTCAGTACGTCGGCGAGTTTATCGTCGTCCACATACGCCACCGTCAAATGGTTACTCTGGTGACCCGCCATCAGGTCATCACGGGTCACACCGTCGAGTACCGCGTTGAGCAGCGGCCACTCATAGTTGGTCGCACGGCGACGGCGCTCGAACTCGTCCGCAGGCAGTTCCACCGCGGTACCGGTACCGATATGCATGACAACCTGCGTTCCTTCGTAGTGCGCTCTCGCCCAGACAAAACGCCCCGCTTTACCCTGACCGGCAATGGTGGAGCCGCCATACGGGAAAAACATCGGCGGTTGACGATAGCCGGTAGCCCCCGCAATACCGCCTTTAAGATGGGCGAACGGCACCGCGCCAGAAATTTCCAAATCCCAGTAGAAAACGCCCTGATACTCACTGCCCCAGCGAATATCGTGCAGCGTGGTCTCTGCCGGTAATCCCAGCCCGTGCAGCAGGTGCCACAACATGACCTGCGGAATGGCGCTGCCCATGTCCACTTCATTGATGCAGGGGATAGCGACATCAGGACGAATCGGTACGCCCTGCTCATCCGGCAGCGGGAAACGCTCCGCATTACCGATAGCACCTTCAGCGAAATCGGACGCGGCGCAGCTGTCTTTCAGACCCTGCTGATACTGCACCCCAACCGCCGACAACCCGAAGCGCTGCACGAAGCGCGCCATCGCGATCATCATCGCGCACTGCTCCAGTACCTGTTCGCGTGTCAATTGGCGGCTGGCGTCATCACCGAACTCAAAGCGCATACCACGCTGCTCATACCACGCCAGACAGCTTTCCCGCAGGCTATGCGGCACTTTCGCCATTTCCACCAGCAACGCCGACTGGGACAACGATTCGATCGGCATACCGGTCTGGATCATCGCCTGTTGTGGGAATACGCCGTTGATCATCCCCATACAGAAGCTATCGAACAGCCCGATAATCGCCTTGTGGCGCAAAATGTAGTCGCCGACCTGGCGGCCAATCTGTCCGGCAGTGGTCGCCAGCACCGGGTGAGAAGCAGCCACCGGGCGCAGGTAGCCGGTCTTGTGACTTACCGCGCCGTCACGCAGCCAGGTCGCCAACCCCTGATGGAACGCCTCATCATCAAAGGTTTCCGACCACAAGCGGGAATAACTGCGCCCCAGGCTGGTCAGACAGCCCGCCATACACAACATCCCCACCAGCCCCGGCCAGGTGCCGTCAAAGTTGGCCAGGAGCAGCACCGGACCACGGTGATGTACCAGCGACGGCGCAATATGATGGGAATACTGCCAGGCGGTCAGCAGCACAATCACTGGCGCCTCCGGATCGAGTGCGGCAAAGACATCACTGCCCTCCCGCTGAGAGCTGATAAAACCATGCCCGCGCGCGGTGTCCACTGCGTGGGCGCGCGTCATGCGGTACCCCAGATGTTCCAGCGCGCTCTGCAGGCGGCTTTCAAACTGTTGTTGGGTCGGCCAGCAGGTCAGGTTAGCGGATTCACGCAAGTCCGCATTGGTAACCAGCAAAACCTCACGTTCGCCCACGGAAAGCGGGCGGGGTGAAACGGGAAGATTCAGTGTCAACATGGGTAACTCCTGGTGTCGGCTCCGGACGGTGCCGGAAAAATTCGGCTATCAGTGACGGCGCATCTGTTGCTGTGCGGCCTGCTGGTAGTCATACATCTGCAAATAAATCTGATATTTATCGTCGTGAAACGGTTGATGACGTCGATCGGCGCGGATAAGCACACCGGGGCGCACCAGCGACTGTGCTGCCAGTGGCAACGAGGGATACGCGCCGCACGCCACCGCCCCCAATAACGCCGCGCCGAGCGTAACCGCATCCTCCTCACTCGCCAGTTGAATGTCGCACCCCGTAATGGCGGCATATTCCCGCAGCCACAGCGGGTTTTTGGTCGCCCCGCCGCACATCACCAACCGGGTGATACGATGACCGGACTGATTCAACGTCTCGATAATGTGTCGGGTGCCGTAGGCGATGGCCTGCAACGTCGCCAGATAAAGCCGGGCCAGCGCGTCCGGGCCTTGTTCCAGCGTCAGCCCCATCACCATGCCGCGCGCATCCGGGTTCGCCCGTGGCGAGCGATTACCGTGGTGATCCGCCAGCACATGCAGGTGGCGGGTCGGTAACGGCTCGCGCTGTTCCAGTGATGCCACCCACTCATTCAATACGGCATACGGGTTACGCCGCTGCTGTTCGGCCTGCGCGAGCAGTGTCGGCCACTGGGCATGTTGATGTAAGGTCCACTCCACCAGCGCCCCCGCCGCGCTCTGCCCACCTTCGTTGAGCCACCATTGCGGCAGCATCGCTCCCCAGTACGGCCCCCATACGCCGGGCACCTCGACCGGCTGACGACTGACCAGCATATGGCAGTTAGACGTCCCGCTGATGATGGCCAGACTCCCCTGCGGTTCACTGCCCACCAGCGCCAGCCCACCGGCGTGCGCGTCGATGATGCCACCGGCGACCACCACGTTTTCCGGTAATCCCCAGTCACGCGCGACGTCAGCCGCCAGCGTTCCGGCCGCTTCACCCAGTTGCAGGACGCGTGGCGGGATTTTCTGCACTACATCGTCCAACCCGACCGCCTGCAACAGACCGTCGCTAAAGCGATTTTCATGCGCCAGATAATTCCACTTACACGTCAGGGTGCAGACACTGGCCACATCAGCGCCAGTAGCGCGCCATACCAGATAGTCCGCTAAATCAAAAAAACGCCATATTTGTTGGTAACGTGCGGGGAAATGGCGCTTCAACCACAGGATTTTGGGTAATTCCATCTCGATACTGACTTCACCACCCACATAGCGCAGCGCCTCGTCGCCGGTGGCGTTGATATCAGCGGTTTCGGTTGCGGCGCGGTGATCCATCCACATGATGATGTCCCGCTGCGGGTCGTCCTGCTCCGCTACTGATACCGGCTGCCCTTGCTGACCCACCGCCACCAGCGAGCAGGTGGCGTCAATGCCAATGGCACGGACCTGCGAAGGTGCAACCGCCGCTACACTCAGTGCTTCACGCACACAGGCACCCACCGCTTGCCAGATATCCGCCGACGATTGCTCCACCACATGCGTGCGGGGATGAAACTGTTCAATAGGCCGCACCGCAAACGCCAGACGCTGGCCATTGCCGTCAAACACCCCAGCCCTGACGCTGGCTGACCCGACATCCACACCGATAAAGCAATCGTTTTTCATGCTGAAATCTCTTTGCTAAGTCGAGTTAGCAATTTATTTGAAGCATGGAGAAGATGACAATGATTTTTGTTGCGAACTGTGAGGCAGATCGGTGAATAAAAAATAATCGTTTGAAAGAAAACAGTTTTATCAGACAGGCAACATTGCCTCGCGATAAACACCGCAGAGGAGGTGCTGACGCGGCGTCAGCACTGGGCGGCGCAGACATCCGGTACGCGCCGCCTGAGGGAAAACCGGTGGTTAACGGGCGACCGTCACCACAAAAATCTGGCTGAAACCGTCAATGTCCCGCAGGTAGGCAAGGCGATCACCATTGGGTGAAAACACCACCGCATCCGCTATGGGCGGCGTTTCACTGCGAGCTGTCTGGCGAATCAACCGGCCGGTGGCGACCTCACACAGCATCACGCTGTTGTCGGCAATAAACGCCAGAGAGTCACCGTCCGGATGCCAGCTGAATGCCGACTGTATCGGCCAGTCGCTGTGCGTGACCTGCCGCGGTTCACCGCCGTTCGGCGATACCGTCCACAGTTGCACAATGCCACGATCGTCTTTCATCAAAAACGCGATCTGGCTGCCATCCGGCGAGCTGCGTAACCAGTGGCGCGGTTGATTCACCACACCGGGGTAAGCCCTGTCAGCGGTAAAGGTGAGTCGACGCTGGTACACACCGGCTGGCGGCGCGGGCAAGGTGTCATCAGTCCCCCCCAGCGGGCGTTCGCCGGGGCGGGCGTAGTCGTCCAGTTTTTCTGGTAAATCCACAATAAACACGTCAGGCACTTTTTCACCGCGCGCCGATAGCGTATCGCCGATAAACGCCAGCGCCCAGCGCTGGCGGCTACCGTCCGGACGGACATAACCGGCATTGCCGACCCAACCTTCTTCGTAAGCGCGGTTAATCTCATCGCTGCCAGGACGCGGCTGTGGCGTGGTATGGCTCACCAGCACACAGTAATGGCTACCATCGTGCTCACGCGGATGCCGGTGTGGCGCGTCAACCCGATGCAACGGCACCGCTACGCCGACGTTGCGCAAGTCCAACGCCGGGTCACGCTCATGCAACACATGGTCGTTATAGGTAAAACTCAGGCGAGTTCCGTCCGGGCTGAACACATGCACGTGAGAACCGCCGCGCAGTGCGCCAGCCAGATAGGGTGCCGTCAGGACACAGGCATCCAGCGTCGTAGCCTGCTGGCGATCGTCATCGGCTACCATCACGCCACGGCGATGATGAAAATCATACTGCCAGTGCGCATCGGGATTTTCCGGACCGTGGATAAACACGTAGCGTTGCGGCGGCACCGGGCTGCCGGTCGCGACACCAACATGTGCACCTTGCCCGGCACGGTAAAGCACCTCGCACTCGCGGGTTTCCACATTGACGCGCTCAATCGTCAAACCGGTGAACGAAGACCCCTGCGGCCGGACATCATAAATCAGCCAGTTTCCATCACATGACCAGATATTGATGTTGGTCAGCTGATGTGAAAACGCCCCACATGTTATCTGCCTGTCTTCATTCATCACAGATTCCCCGCTTTGATAAATTAACTTGGCATATCATAAAAAACCACGCAATGAATGACAAAAACAATGAAAATCAGCGGTTTGTTTACAATACCTGACTGTATTGTTGGTCAAAAAAGTAGAAAGATAGCGTCAACAACCTCCGTTTTCCACGAAGGCTAACAGGGCGTAACCTCTCCGTTATATCGAAAGAGCAAACGCCTTTACCAAGATGACCGAAAAGGAAAGAGACATGAAAAACATCAAAACCATCGCTATCGCCGCCGCCCTTGCCACCGTATCTTTTGGTTCTTTCGCGGCCGCTCATAGCGTCAGCTATGCACAGGCTCAACAACTGGAAAAAATCGGTGCCGTGTCCGCCACCGCCAATGACGTGACCTCGCTGCAAAACAAACTGGCGCACAAAGCCAGCGCAGCCGGTGCTTCCGCGTATACCATTACCTACGCTGGTGGCGACGATACCCTGCACGGCAATGCGACTATCTACAAATAATCCTTGCCCACGAATTCATCATTACCCCTCAACCCCGGTGCCTGTGTCCCCCCCGGGGTTTTTTTATTTTCGACGCCGTACACACCGGCTTAATTCAACGCTTACTTATCACCGCTGAAGAGATGATCGTACACATGCTGGAGATGACGTTCCATGCTGGTACGCGCCCGGGCCGGGTCGCGCGCAATAATCGCGTCAGCAATATCAGCGTGATCCTGATTCATGGTGCGAGGGAAATCGGAGTCGGCATAGAGCGTTTCCAGCCGGACAAATCGGCTGCTCTGGCGCTTGTTCCACAGGTATTCCATCATGTCCTGCAACACCTCATTGCCAGACATTTCGCTCACCAACAGGTGGAAGCGCTTATCTTCATGCAGAAATTGCGCGTCATTAATGTGCAGGCGGGACAAGTCGCGGGTGATTTCCTGTAGCGCGGCGCGCTGTTCGTCGGTGGCATGTACCGCCGCCAGTTCCGCCATCATCGCCTCGTAGACCTGGCGGGCCTGAATAAACGCCCGCAGGCTGAACTCGTCTTCTGGCAACACGACGGACGGCGCTTCCGGCAGCGGATCGTTAACGTACACACCATTGCCGGTACGGATTTCTACCCAGCCGGTAATCTCCAGCGCAATCAACGCCTCACGGATGGACGATCGGCTCACCCCCAGTTGTTTCGCCAGCTCACGCTCCGAAGGCAGCAATTGCCCGGCCGCAAACTGACCATTTCTGATGCAGTTAATCAGCAGTGTGGAAATCTGCCGATACAACCGCTCAACCTTCAGTGTGGGTAATACCATATCCCCTCCGGATCCCCCGTCAGTCGTGTCCTGTAAACCGATGTGATGCCGACATGTGATGCCAACAATAGCCCGCAGCTTACCATAGCCGTCAAAACGTCAGAAAATTAAATGCCCCGGTCTGGCGCTTGCGCGTCATCGTGCCGTCTGCCTGATGTTTACGTGATCTAAATCACAGAAATATCACTACAGGTGGTGAATAGTGAGCTGGTCAGGCGGTCAGGCCACCAGACCGACCATCTAATATTCATTATTTCCCAATCTATACCCAAAATAATTCGAGTTGCAGGACAACACGCTCGCGTGTTGAACAACGTAGTACGTTGGCCCGACAGGGCAAGGCTCGCCAAGAGCCTTGGTAAGTGACTGGGGTGAGTGACAAATCGGCATTCGCCGATTTGAACGTTGCTTGCTGCGGCCCGTAGGGCGAGGCCCATTTATGGGCCGAGTAAGAAAGCCAACGCATCTGCAACTTGAAGTATGACGGGTATATAGCTTAAGGAGCTACATTATGGAACACACCTGGCGCTGGTACGGCCCCAACGATCCGGTGTCGCTGGATGATGCCCGCCAGGCGGGCGCGACCGGTATTGTCACCGCCCTGCACCACATCCCGAATGGGGAAGTGTGGAGCATTGAAGAGATTAAGCAACGTCAGGCGTTGCTGGCGGAAAAAGGGCTGACCTGGTCAGTGGTGGAAAGCGTGCCGGTGCACGAATCCATCAAAACCCAGACCGGCGACTACCGGCGTTATATCGCCAATTACCAGCAGTCGCTGCGCAATCTGGGTGCCTGCGGTATCGATACCGTGTGCTACAACTTCATGCCGGTGCTGGACTGGACCCGTACCGATCTGGAATACCCGCTGCCAGACGGCTCCCGGGCGCTGCGTTTTGATCACACCGCTTTCGCGGCGTTTGAGCTGCACCTGCTAAAACGTGACGGTGCCGCGGCCGACTATACCGATGAAGAACAACGTCAGGCTGCCGCGTATTTCGCCGCCATGACCGATGCTGACAAAGACAAGCTGACCCGCAATATTATCGCCGGTCTGCCGGGTGCTGAAGAAGGCTATACGCTGGAGCAGTTCCGCGCCCAACTGGCGCAGTACGACGGTATCGACAAGGCGAAACTGCGCGAGCACATGGCGGAATTCCTGCGGGCAATCGTGCCGGTGGCGGAAGAAGCCGGTATCGTGCTGGCGGTACACCCGGACGATCCACCGCGTCCGATCCTCGGCCTGCCGCGCATCGTGTCCACCATTGAAGACATGCAGTGGCTGAAAGAGGCGGTAGACAGCATCCATAATGGCTTTACCATGTGTACCGGGTCTTACGGCGTGCGGGCAGACAACGATCTGGTGAAAATGATCGAAACCTTCGCTGATCGCATCCATTTCACCCATTTACGTGCTACCTGCCGTGAAGACAACCCGAAAAGTTTCCACGAAGCAGCTCACCTGAATGGCGACGTGGACATGGTGAAAGTGGTGAAAGCCATTCTGGCGGAAGAGTACCGTCGCCGTCAGCAGGGCAATACTCGCTCCATCCCGATGCGCCCCGACCACGGCCACCAGATGCTGGATGACCTGAAGAAGAAAACCAACCCCGGTTACTCTGCCATTGGGCGGCTGAAAGGGCTGGCGGAAGTGCGCGGCGTCGAACTCGCCATCAAACAGACGTTCTTTAACGACTGACCCGCACACTCCACATCTTATACCCTAAATAATTCGAGTTGCAGGAAGGCGGCGACGCAGCGAATCCCCAGGAGCTTACTCAAGTAAGTGACTGGGGTGAGCGAGGAAAGCCAACGCATCTGCAGCTTGAAGTATGACGGGTATATTCGTTTGGCCCGCCTGCGCCGGGGGTCAAACGTTCAACACAAACTTCTCAATCGCGTAAGCTACGCCATCTTCACGGTTAGAGCGGGTAACGAATTGGCTCACCGCTTTGACACTATCAATCGCATTGCCCATCGCTACACCCAGCCCGGCAAATTCGATCATCGCCAAATCGTTTTCCTGATCCCCCAGTGCCATCACTTCATCACGCTCCAGACCGAGGTGCTGCGCCAGCATTTTTACCCCTTCGCCTTTATTCACGCGCTTGTCCAGAATCTCCAGATAGAACGGCGCGCTTTTCATGATGGTATAACAGGCGAAATCGGGCGGTGGAATACGGGCGATAGCGGCATCCAGCACCTCGGGTTCATCGATCATCATCACCTTTGGAAAACGCAGGTTGCGGTCCATTTCCTCTACTGCACGGTATTTCAGTGGCATGCTGGTCAGGTGAGACTCATGCACGGTGTAGGCGCTAATGTCTTTGTTGGCGGTATACACATTATTGAAATCAAGCGCGTGGAAATGCACGCCCAGCTCGCGCGACAACGCCTCGAAATAGAGGTAATCCTCAAAGCTCAACGTCGTTTGTGCCACGCACTCACCCGTCAATGTGCTCTGCACTAACGCGCCATTGTTGGTGATGCAGTAATGTCCGTCCTGCTGCAACGCCAGTTGTTTCAAATAGCGCTCGATACCAATGAACGGACGTCCGGTCGCCAGTGCCACATACACACCCTTTTCACGGGCAGCCGTAATCGCTTGTTTTACCGCAGGCGAAATATGGTTTTCCGGCGTCAGTAACGTGCCGTCCATATCAATCGCAATCAGTTTTATCGCCATGAATAATCCCCAATAATCAACCTCATTGCCCGCATGCTAACGCGATCTTGCCGGGCGAAGCCAGAAAAACAGCCGCAAATCATGGTGCGAAAATTAAAGGAGCGTGCGGGTACGCCGATACTATAAATGTGATGTAGTTCACAATACGGACATCGTTCAGACTGCACACATTCACCTGCTGTTGATTTTTCTTTCATCCATTTGAATGGCTTCACACAGGGGAGTTCTTATCATGTCCATTGAACTGGTTTCCCATCTATCCTCTACTCAGACGCCGCTATCTTCACGCCCTGCCGCCAGCAAGGGAAAGTTATCTACCCGAGCGCTGGTGCTGATGGCCACGGTATTCATCATCATCTGCGGTTTTATCCTGACTATCGGTTTCCTGCTGTGGCAGTCCGGCCAGCAGCAAAAGGCCACCGCCCAGCAACTACTGGAACAGACGGCGTATACCAGCGCCTACTCGGTACAAAACCGGCTGGATGTCGCCCTGTTTGCCGCCCGGGATTTAGTGCAGAGTGTCATTAGCCTGCGGGAAGCCGGTGCGCCGGACCGTGCAGTTGCTGAGCGGTTGCTGGAAAATGCGCTCAAAAGCCACCCGGATTTACTGTCAATGTCGCTGGCATGGGAACCGAACGCGTTTGACGGTAAGGACCAGCAGTACGCCAGTCAGCCAGAACAAGACCCGAAAGGCCGGTTTGTTCGCTATGTGGACCGCGATAACGCCGGTCACGTGGCGTTGCACAACCTGACCGATTACGAAACCCCCGGCAGCGGTGATTACTACCTGTTGCCGCGAAAACTGCAAAAAGAGGTGATCCTCGAACCCTACAGCTACCCCTATAACGGGGTTGATGTTCTGCTCACGTCTATTGCGGTCCCTATCATCATTGACGGTAAGTTTTACGGTTCGGTCACCGCTGACTTCTCGCTGGACACGCTGCAAAAAATGGTCAACGACATTAAGCCGTTTGGCGGTGCCGGTTACGCCATGATGTTTTCATCAAGCGGCAGCTACATCACCCACCCGGATGCCAGCCGTATTACCAAAAAGCTCGATGATGACCCGAAACTGCTGGAAAGCATCCAGTCCGGTACGCCGCTTACCTCAATTCTTATGAGTTCCTTTACTCACCAGGAAATGATGAGCGCCTATCTGCCGATTGCTATCGGCAATACCGGCACGCCGTGGATGTTGGGCGTCACGGTACCCGAGCAGGTGGTCATGGCAGAATCCGTACGGTTGCGCTACATCGGCGCGGTCATGACGCTACTGAGTATTCTGGTTGTCTCCGGGGTGATTAGCGTTATCTTCACCCGCAAGGTGTTGCGCCCGATAGGTGGTGAGCCGACGGAAGCTGCTCGAATTGCCCTGGCGGTGGCGCAAGGTGACCTGACATTCCACATTCCGGTGCAGCCCAAAGACACCAGCAGCATCTTCTATGCGATGTCGGAAATGCAGCAGCAGTTACGCAATATTGTGGAGCAACTGATGTCCACCAGCGAATCCGTCAGCCACGGTGCCGCAGAAATTTCAGCCGGTAACGTCGACCTAGCTTCCCGCACCGAACAGCAGGCCGCGGCACTGGAAGAAACCGCCGCCAGCATGGAGCAAATCACCGCCACCGTGAAGCAAAACGCCGATAACGCCCACAGCGCTACCCGGCTGACACAAAACGCGGCGCACATTGCCCAGCGCGGTGATGAGATTGTCGGTCAGGTGGTGAGCGTGATGGGTAGCATTGACGACAGTTCGAAGAAAATCAGCGAAATCACCACCATCATCAGCAGCATTGCCTTTCAGACCAATATTCTGGCGCTCAATGCGGCGGTGGAAGCCGCCCGCGCTGGCGAACAGGGTCGTGGTTTCGCGGTAGTGGCAGGTGAGGTACGCAGTCTGGCCCAACGCAGCGCGGATGCCGTCAAGGATATCACGGCGCTGATCGGTGAATCTGCCGAACGGGTCGGTCATGGGGTCAGTATGGTGGAGAATGCCGGGAAAACCATGCGGGACATGCTGGCCGCCGTCACCTCGGTCAACGATATCATGAGCGAGATTGTCGCCGCCTCCGATGAACAATCACGCGGCATCAGTCAGGTCACGCAGGCGGTGCATGAAATGGACGGCGTCACCCAACAGAACGCCGCACTGGTACAACAGGCAACGGCGGCCGCGGCTTCTCTGGAGGATCAGGCCCGGCAACTGGCGCAACTGGTGCAGGTGTTCCGTATCCATTAGCTCAGGATAACGCTTACATCATAGCCATTGCTCAATAACAAACCTCCATAACAAATAAGGGCATAGTCATCGCTATGCCCTTATCGTCGGTTTGGTCTATCGTCGTCTATCTGTGCGCATCAGCCTGTGCAATCAGCACCGTTTTGGCTGCTTACACCTCTTCATCACGCAGCGGCACAATCAGCATGTCGATATGTACCGTATTGATCAACTGACGCGCGGACGACATCAATTTGCTCCAGAAATCCTGATGATGACCACACAACACCAGATCAACATCATATTTGCGAATCGCGTCGACCAGCACCTGACCCAGATCACCGCTGCCGCTCAGGGTTTCCGAAATAGGATAACCGGCACCGTCCGCCAGGTCTTTCAGGGCATTCTGGGTTTCTTCGGAAATGCGTTGCTGCATATCGCCCAGATTGACATCAATAAGCCCGGTGTAGAGATCGGAGTAATTCACGTCAACATGGATCAAAGAGACTTTGGCATCATACGGCCGCGCCATGGAGACCGCTTTTTCCACTAACACCTTACTTTCCGGTGACAAGTCAACCGCAATAAGGATGTGTTTGTAAGCCATGATTAAGCTCCTTCCTAATGACTAACTGATGGGTCAGCAGATATTTCTCCTGCCAGTCTGACAACCTATGGCAGTCATGAGCATAACACCCCCTCAATTTCGGGTTATGTTCAACGGATCACAACGCCACACATTTTGTAACGGTTCTGCGACGGCGGATAACCACTTCCCCTGAAGTGACCACCCATTTGCGCCGATAACTCTTTATACCCGCCATACTTCACGCTATACCCGTCATGTTTCACGTTGCAGGTGTAGTGGTTCCTGTAACACGAATAATTGAGGTATGCAGGGGGAAGCCTCTCGCCCGTGCGTAAAGTGTAGCTGAAAAGAACAAGGTCTATGGCAGAGAAAACAGCGCCAGATCAAAAGAAGTCATGATGTTTTTAGCTATCAGGAACCTTGCGCAAGGTATGGAAAAAAAGCGTCAGGCTCTTCTACAATGAAATTGGAGGGGGACTTTTCGGGTTCTTTTCCAGACAGGGATATCGAGGTGAAGAAGAATACCTGGGCAACTCGCCATGGTCTGGCAGCCCCATAACATCGCGTGAATAACGTGTGGCATAAATACCCACAGATGTGACGTCAGCAGGACCCGACGCCTACCCGCATCTGGAGGGTCATAATCCGGGAGGGAAGCATGATGATTAGTACATTTGCGCTTTTCTGGGCTTTATGTGTCGTCTGTGTCATCAATATGGCGCGATATTATTCTTCGTTGCGAGTGCTGCTGCTGATTCTGAGAGACTGTGATCCGCTGCTGTACCAGTATGTGGACGGAGGCGGTTTTTTCACCTCTCACGGGCAGCCCAGCAAGCAGTTACGGCTGGTTCGCTATATCTACGCACAACGTTATCTTGACCATCACGATCCGGAATTTATCCGTCGCTGCGCACGGGTACGCGGTCAGTTCTTGCTGACCTCCGCCTTGTGCGGGCTGGTGGTAGTTAGCCTCATCGGCCTTATCATGTGGCACTGAGGTTAACTACAGCAGCGGCGACAACGGACGCCTCAACCGGTCGTGTACCCCTATCAACCCTTAAATAACGTAACACTGAAAGCAGAAAGGCGACCGGGTGGCCGCCTTTCTTATTTGGTGATAACAGTCTTATTTAACGATAACAATGCGGTATCGTGGTGGCATATCGCCACCAGTCAGATAACCTTCAACGCCAGCCAGTACAGAACCCCGGACAGCACCATCGACACTGGCAGGGTAAACACCCAGGCCAGCATAATGTTTTTCACCGTTTTCCCCTGCACACCGCCGCCATCGACAATCATGGTTCCCGCCACGGCGGACGAGAGCACGTGTGTGGTAGAAACCGGCATGCCGGTATAACTGGCGATACCGATGGACACCGCCGCCGTTACCTGCGCCGAGACCCCCTGCGCATAGGTCATGCCTTTTTTACCGATCTTCTCACCGATAGTGACCGCCACGCGCTTCCAGCCCACCATGGTACCAAGCGATAACGCCAGCGCGACTGCGACAATAATCCACACGGGTGCGTACTCGACCGTGTAGAGCAGGTCACCGCGCAGATTGTTGAGCAGACGTTTGTCGTCAGCCGAGGTTTCCGGCAGTTTGACGACGCGATCCAGGGTATCGGAAATGCACATCAGTAGGCGACGAGCCCGGGCGCGATCGTCTGCGGCCAGCTCATCATAACTTTTCACATTATTCAGCAGCGTCAGGGCGCGGTCGACGGCGATCGACGCACGCGAGGTATCGCAGTGAAAATCCGGTTTGTTGCCGGTGGAAGGGATCACATTTTCCGGTGCCGGAATGATCGGCTGAGACAAATCAATCACATGAGCCAATGTCGCCTGATGAGACTGATAGTAGGTTTGCAGATTCGCCACCGCGTCGCGGGTACGGCTAATGTCATAACCGGAGGCACTCATATTCAGCACAAACCCGGCAGGAGCCACGCCAATCAGCACCAGCATGATAAGGCCAATGCCTTTTTGACCGTCGTTTGCGCCGTGAGAGAAACTCACCCCTACCGCAGACAGGATCAGCGCAGTACGGGTCCAGAACGGTGGCTTACGTTTGCCATCTTGTTTTTCACGCTCAACCGGCGTCAGGTGAATCCGCTGGCGCTTCTGATTGCCGCTCCAGTAACGACGCAGCAGATACACCATCAACCCGGCGATGATCATGCCGACCACTGGTGATACCAGCAGCGACAGGAAAATACTGACCATTTTGGGAATATTGAGTGCATCCACCACCGAGGTGTGGCTCACCAGCGCGTTGGTTAAACCAATACCGATGATGGCACCGATCAGGGTGTGGGAACTGGAAGCCGGTAAACCAAAGTACCAGGTTCCCAGGTTCCAAATGATCGCCGCCAACAGCATGGAAAACACCATCGCCAGCCCGTGGGTGGAACTGACGTTCAGCAGCAAATCGGTTGGCAGCAGGTGGACGATGGCATACGCCACACTCAGTCCCCCCAACAATACCCCGAGGAAATTGAAAATACCGGCCATGACAACCGCCAGTTGGGCACGCATCGCACGGGTATAGATAACTGTGGCTACCGCGTTGGCGGTATCGTGAAAGCCGTTGATGGCTTCGTAGAACAGAACAAACAGCAGGGCGAGAACCAGCATCAGACCGGTATGGAAATCAAGCCCGGCAAATAAATGTAACATAAGTGTTAGGCCATGTAGTGGTCATGAACGCGGCGCATTATCGGTGACAAGCTGAAACGGGAAAAGCAAAATATGACATTATTTTGACTTAAATTACGCCACTTCTGCCGGTGAATTTTATTTAGTTAATTAAAATCAATGCATTATTGATTTCACCCCTCCACATACTCTGTTACGGGTAAAGGCATCACCCCGCTGTCACGACATGGCGTCAGGCACCGGCAGGCAGATGACCGACGAAGGGACATCACCTATAATCGGCCACCCGGATATCACCGGCGCAAGAGCGGGAGAGCAATGTGGAACAGTTTGACGTCATCATCATTGGCGCGGGAGCAGCCGGGCTATTCTGCGCGGCACAGGCAGGCCAGAGAGGGTTACGTGTGCTGCTGGTGGACAATGGGAAAAAACCGGGCCGCAAAATTTTGATGTCCGGCGGCGGCCGCTGCAACTTTACCAATCTGTACGCCGAACCGGCGGCTTACCTGTCGCACAACCCGCACTTCTGTAAATCCGCCCTCGCGCGCTATACCCAGTGGGATTTCATCAGTCTGGTTAGCCGCCACGGCATCGCGTATCACGAAAAAACGCTCGGCCAGTTGTTCTGCGACGATTCCGCGCAGCACATCGTCGATGTGCTAATGAAAGAGTGCGATGCCGGTAAAGTGACGCTGCGCCTGCGCAGCGAGGTGCTGTCGGTAGAAAAAAACGCGCTGTTCCAGGTGAAGCTCAATACCGGTGTGGTAAAAGCGCCTGCGCTGGTTATCGCCACCGGCGGGCTATCGATGCCCGGTCTGGGTGCCACGCCGTTCGGTTATCAACTGGCGGCACAATTTGGCCTCAACGTGTTGCCAACCCGCGCCGCACTGGTGCCGTTTACCCTGCACAAACCGCTCCTCGAGCAATTGCAGACGCTCTCCGGCGTGTCGGTACCGGCGGTGGTCAGCGCCGCAAACGGCACCACCTTCCGCGAGAATATCCTGTTTACCCACCGCGGCTTGTCCGGCCCGGCCATTCTGCAACTGTCCAGCTACTGGCAGCCGGGGGAATTCGTTACCATCAATCTGTTGCCCACGCATGATCTGTCGGAATGCCTGAACGCCGAACGTCAGGCGCACCCGAACCAAAGCCTGAAAAATACGTTGTCGCAATGGTTGCCGAAACGGCTGGTGGAATGTCTGCAAGCATTGGGGCAGCTACCGGATGTCACCTTAAAGCAGCTCAATAAGTCGCAACAGGCCGAGGTGGAAGCGACGCTACAACAGTGGCGGGTACAGCCCAACGGCACCGAAGGTTATCGTACGGCGGAAGTGACACTCGGCGGGGTCGATACCCGCGAACTGTCGTCAAAAACGATGGAAGCCAGCAAGTGCCCGGGGTTGTATTTTATCGGCGAGGTCGTGGACGTCACCGGCTGGCTTGGCGGCTATAACTTCCAGTGGGCCTGGAGCTCCGCCTGGGCGTGCGCGCAGGCATTAGGATCAGCGCCCGTCATCACGTAACTCTCGATCACGCAACTTTCGCCTCCCAATCATACCCCCCCCAAAACAACAAAGCCGCCCGAAGGCGGCCATTGCGTACGTGATACTGGTGTTAGCGAATATCGGCGTTATTTTTTATATCGATGGGATTAGTTGTACAGTTCGGCCACACCGCGCAGTTGGCTATCGCTGCCAGTCGCGGAGATGATGCGGAACGATTTGGCACCCGCGGCACTCGCTTTTTCAGCCAGGTTAGCCTGCAGGCCGTCCAGAGTATTAGCGCTGGCACTGACGGTACCGACGGACTGGCTGGCAGAGTGCTGCACTTCTGTCGCGGCGAAGGTGCCGAAAGAAACGGTAGCCAGGGTGATAACTGCAACAATATTTTTGATAGCGTTCATGGTCTATATCCTTCACGTTGAATTCGGTTAACTTTCTTTTTGAAAGCGCCTTCGCTTTCGATGGAAGTGATAATAGACCTGTTATCTCGGCGTTAAAACCGGGTTTATTTGCAGATATCATTCAAATTTTATGAATTAAAAACACCCCTTTGTACTGTCTGCCACCTGCCTGTTTTTAGCGCAGATGGCAGAGCGGCTGGTTATTGCAGTTCGACCCACAGCGGGTGGTGATCGGAACCCTGATTCTCCGTATCGACCCAGCAACGACGCACCGTCACCCCCAGTGAGGGCGTCAGCAGGCAATGATCGATCCGGCCGCCAACATTCGGGTGCGTAGAGCCGCTACTCTCCAACTGACCTGCTGCAACCCAGGCATCCATCAGCCCGCGATGGCGAACCAACCGGCCGTGATGCGGTGACACTGGCCCCACCAAATGGCGGTATTCGTCGCTGTCCGGCAGGCAGTTCAAATCACCCATCAGGATCATCTCCTGTGGCATCACCGGCATGCGGCCTTCGGTCCAGCCCGCAGTCGGGTCAGGATGACCACCGCACCAGGCACCACCTTCCTCCGGGGCGCGGGCAAAAATCCCCAACATCGCGTCTACCTGCGGTAATCGGGTCTCGGCACACAGATGACTGAGATGGGTGTTATAAACGCGGATCGCCCCGCCATCGGTGTCGACAACCGTTTCCAGCACACCTTGCTGAATGGAGTGCTGGGTGAGCGTGCCGAATTTCGGCAGTGGGAAGTTGCGGCTGGAAAGAATTGGTCGGCGCGACAACGTCAGGGTACCAAACTGGCGACGGCGATTGAGAACCCGGCCGTCCGCGACCACAGTACTCGCGTCCATATCCAGATTAGCGCCATACACCCAGTGATACTCGCCCAGCAACGCGGCCAGTTCCGCCGGTTGGTCTGTCATACCGGAGCGCTGCCAGAAGCGTTCCACTTCCTGCATACAGATGATATCCGCACCGCGCACTTCATCGGCAATGCGAGCCAAATCGTAACGGCCATCGCGGCCAAGACCGTATTGAATGTTGTAGCTGACAATGAGCATGAGGCAACCTGTTGGTAAGAGAGGAAGATTAACCTGCCGTGCGGCAGACGGAAAACACATTGGCGGGCAGCACCACGCCGACATCACAAAGACGATTGCCGTCGGCATCAAACAGCAGCAGCGTGTCTGCCGACAGCGATACCCCGACGCGCATTCCCACGTCATACTGCGCTATCGAACCGGCTACCAACGCCTGCAAGGGGCCAAGCGGCGTGCGCAGGCGGTAGAGGATTTCCCGCCCCATCGGCTCAACGTGTTCGATATCCCCGGCCAACAGACCAGGTACTGCTGCCGTCAGCGTGACGTCTTCCGGCCGGATGCCGAGCGTCAAAGCACCCTGACAGGCCGATGACAGCCCCCAGCCAACCTCACCCACCGTCAACTGATGTCCACTGGCGTACCCCGGCAGCAGACAAATCGGCGGCGAGCCGATAAAGCTGGCGACAAAGGTATTGGCCGGCTGGCGATAGAGCTGTTGCGGGGTGCCAATTTGCTCCACCCGCCCCTGATTCATACAGATAATGCGGCTGGCAAGCGTCATCGCTTCCAGTTGGTCATGGGTGACCATCAATGTGGTGGCGCGCGAGCGTGCGTGAATCGCTTTCAACTCGGTACGCATCGTCATACGCAAGGTGGCATCAAGGTTGGATAGCGGTTCATCCAGTAATAGCAGCGATGGCCGTTTTACCAGCGCCCGTGCCAGCGCCACCCGCTGTTGCTGACCGCCGGACAGAGCCGACGGCTTGCGATCCAGCAATTCTGATACCTGCACCAGCGCGGCCGCCTCCCGCACCCGCTGGTCACGCCCGGCGCGCTCGTCGGGTTTAAAACGCAGCGGAAACGCAATGTTGTCGTACACATTCAGATGCGGGTAGAGCGCGTAAGACTGGAACACCACACCAACGTTACGATCGCGCGCATCGACGCCATTTACCCGCTGACCGTCGAACAGAATCTGCCCCTGTGTCGGCGCATACAACCCGGCCAGCAAGAATAAGGTGGTGGATTTACCACACCCCGACGGCCCGAGGATCGCCACAAACTCGCCGTCAGCCAGCGTCAGATTCACCGGGTACAACACCGGCGTATCGCCCCAGGCTTTGGTTACACCATCAAGCACAATCTCTGCCATCATTCAGCCTTTAATTCCGCCGACGCTCATCTGCGTCAGGTATTGTTGGGTTAACAGGTACAACGCCAGTACCGGCAGGATATAGACGACGCCAACGGCAGCAATAAGCCCGGAATCCGCGCCCATACTGTCTTGCGATGCCCAGAACAGGTACAGGCTCATGGTCATCCTGCTGCTGTCAATCAGCAGGGTGCGCACAAAAATGTACTCCTCCCAGCCGCGCAAAAAGGCAAAGGTGGCGATAGCGATGATGCCGCCGGTCACTTGTGGCAATACCACCAGCCGGAATGCCTGAAAACGACTGGCACCGTCGGTAATGGCGCTCATTTCGATGTCCCACGACACGCCGTCGAAAAAATTCTTCATCACGAAAATGGCGAACGGTAGCTCAAGGGCGCACATCACCAGCATCACACCCCACAGGCTGTTGAGCAGCCCCATCCAGTAGAGCTGAATAAAAATCGCCACCGTCAGCGCCATCACCGGAAAGGCGTGCAGCAATAACAAGGCTTTCAGCACCCCTTCGCGCCGTCGAAAGCCAAGCCGGGATAAGGCATAGGCGGCAGGTACCGCCAGTACAGTCACCAACACCGTATGGCCGGTCGCAAACAGCAGCGAATTGCCCAACGCCGTCCAGACAGACGGCAACGTACCGCTCTGTACACCGGTAGCCTGCACATCCGGGTTCCATAAAAAACGGTAGTTGTGGAATGTCAGTTCGGGAGCGACCCACAAGCCGCCCACCAGTAATGCCGCCAGACCAACCAGCCAGCGCAAACGACGGGCATGCTGTTCGGTACGCGCCCGCCAGGCGATCGCCAGCAACAAGGCGTATGCCAGCGCGGCAATCGTCAGTAATCGCCACAGCACCTGATACTCGCTGCCACCATCGCGGTGGGTAAACGAGATGGCCAACAGCCACAGGTACGGCGTCACAATCGGTATCGATACCAACGTCAGAAACAGCACCACGCTCGCCAGAAATCCCACCCGATTCCAGCGCGAACGCGCCGCCTGACGCGCCCAGTCAACCGTGTTCATCGTCGTCATCGCATCACCTCTATACGTGGCGGAGAAAACTGCGCACGCATGTTCATCATCCGCCACTGCAACAACGTCAGCAGCCCGCCGAAGACCATCAACCCCAGTGCCAGCATAGCGCCATAGCCATAAGCGCCGGACTCGAATGCCCGCCGGTAGATATAAAGTGCATAGGTGGTGGTGTCGTACACCGGGCCACCGCCGGTAATCAGCAGGATGTACTCGTAGGTCACCATCAGCGACAGCGCCTGATACAGCGCAATAAAGCACACCGGGCTTTTTAACGCTGGCAGCACCACATGACGAATCACCGACCATTCGCCAGCACCATCAACACGTGCGGCATGCCACAGGTGAGCCGGAATAGCGCGAATGGTGGAGGCAAGGATCACCATGGCAAAAGACGCACCCACCAGACCGTTAGCCACCACAATCAACACCATCGGATGGTCATTACGCAGGTTGAGTGGCGGCAACCCGAACACCCCCACCACCACCTGATTGATCAGGCTGTGGGGCGATGGGTCTGCCGCCCAAATCCACAACAGCGCGTACAACACCGAGGGGGAAATACGCGGCAAAAACCAGATACCGCGAAACAATGCCCCCAGCGCTGGCGGTACCGCCGTGGTGGCAATCGCCAGCACAATCCCCAGCCCCAGGTTGAACAACAGCAACGTACTGACCACATACACCAACGTGGTCAGCAAGATAGCGGGCAGGCGCTTGTCCGACACCAGCAACCGCATCAGGTTGTCGGTACCAAACGCGCTTATCTGCACGTTGCTGCCCATATCACTAAACGCAATCACCAGATTGAGCAGCATGGGCGCGACAAAAAACACCACCAGCACCGAGATAGCCGGGGCCAGCCAGCGCGCCGGATGTACCCCGGCCGTGCGGTTCGACAACGTCACAGACATACGCCACCTCGTTCATCAACGCGGATAACACCCGCGCCCACGACACCTGCCATCAATGCAGGCTATCGACGATTTCCACATCCTTGCCCAACTGGGTTTCCAGTTCGTCGGCAATAAAGTCCACCGCCTGCGCTGGCGTCATCCGTTTGGTTTCCACCGCCTGCAAGCCTTTAAACAGCACACGGTTATAGTCGCCAAACCGGGCATGATTCGGCACAAAGGTAATGTTTTTCATCATCTTGCCAGCTTCGCTCAGCGCCCAATTATCGGTGTACTGTGGCATGGCGGCCTGAGCGTGGCTGATAGCGGTGTGATAGGAGCTGATGTCGTGGCGATTGTTGTAGTAAGGCAGGCTGGCGATAGCCACCAACTGTGCCGCCAGATCCTTATACTGGCTCTTGTTGCTGACCACGTAAGCGATAGGGTGCGACAGGTTGGCGGGTTTACCGCCTTTCACCAACGCCGGGGCGGCTATCCAGCCAATCTTGTGGGTGTACCCTGCTTTATCGGCAGGCCACGCCGGGCCAAAGTTATCGTTCACCTGCCAGGCCATCGCCCAGATCCCCTGATGGAACAGGAAGGCTTTTTCCTGCTTGAACGCCGTCTGGATAGCGTCCCAGCTCATGGCGGTGTTATCAGTCGGCGTGACACCTGCTGCGACATTGCGGGCATACCAGCCGAGAGCCGCCTGGGTTTCTTTTTTCGCAAATAACAGTTTGCCAGTCTTCTCATCCATAAATCTGGCACCGCACGCGGCAAACACCATCAGGTAATCGATACCGACATTGGGGCGGTGCAACATGCCGATGGGCGCCACCTGACGGTCAACCACCTCTTTAGCCAGCGCCGTCAGGTCATCCAGCGTGAACTCACCGCTGTCGACACGGGCAGGCAGGCTATCGATAAACGTCTCGTCTTTGCCTATCTTGCGCAGCATGTCCTTGTTATAGAAAAACATGCGAATTTCAGCATCCTGCGGTATGCCGTACACCTTGCCCTGATACTTCATCGCCTCCCACAATACCGGCAGAATATCGGCGTACACCCACGGGTTCGCTTTGATTTGCGCCTCCATCGGCATGGCGTAACCATTGCGGGCAAACTCGCCAATCCACTCGTGCGGCAGCAGCACAATATCCGGCCCCTGATTCACACCAAAGGCTTTCAGCGTATCCAGCGCCAGATCATCCCAGCCCTGTACCGCGCTGGCATGGGTATCGATAACGATTTTGCGATCCACACCCGCATCGGCAAATTGCTGGTTGAGCACCGCCGCCGCCTCTTCAATATTGACGGTGCGCATCGGCGCGTTTCTGTCATTCAGGGTCCAGAGCTTGAGTTTGATAACATCCGCTACCGCCGTGTGGGCCATTAGCCCGCTCACCAGTAACGCCGTCAGAGATAACGAGACAAGTTTACGCACGGGTACCACCATCCTGTTATTGGGGTTGACGAATTAATTAAGTAGCTTAATTATATTGCAGACGTGTGAAGGAAACCGGACAGAACCGGGACAACGGTACCCATGGAAAAGCGAGAACTCACCACCACCCACCGCAAGCTGCTGGGGTTACTGCGCCGCTCGGGCAGCCTGTCACGCAGCGCATTGGCCGCCGCCAGCGGCCTGACGACCGCCGCCGTCAGTATGATGACCAGAGACATGTTCAACCTTGGCCTGCTGGAAGAAAGCGATCGGGCGCAAGGGCGGCGCGGCCCGCCGCAAATCAACCTGCGACCGGCGGCTCAGGCGGGCTATGTGCTGGGGGTGTACGCGGAATACGACCTGATTTGCCTGATCCTGATGGATTACGCCGGGCAATCCGTGGCACAAACCACCTTGCGTGGCGATTTCCGGATGGTGGCGTCAGTCGCGGACACACTGTCCAATGCGATTAATACCCAGCTTGATGCGCTACCACAGGCACGCGAGCGACTGCTGGCCGTCAGCCTGGCGCTGCCCGCCCGCTTTGACGGCGGTGCTATGCCGGTGTGGATCGCACCCGGTCTGGCGGCCTGGCGTGGGGTCGACATCGCCCGGCAATTGAGTGAGCGGCTGGGCTGCCCGGTGCTGGTGGAAAACGACGCCAACTGCGCCGCCATCGGTGAACTGCATTTTGGCTCCGCTGCCCCGGATGACAGTTTTTTTTACCTGTATATCGGTAAAGGGATTGGCGGTGCCCTGATCTTCAACGGTGAGCTCCACCGCGGCCGACTGGGTAACGCCGGTGAGATAGGCGCACTGCGCACGCGCGCGCAATCACGCCCGTCGTTTGACGATCTACAGGATTACCTGTTGGCGGCAGGCGAACCGCTGCCCGCCATAACTGCCGACGTCAACTGGCAGGCACTGGCAGCCTCACCCGCCGGAGTGCGCTGGGTTCAACGCGCGGCGGGCGAACTGTATCCGCTACTCTATGCCGTCACCGCGCTGCTCGACCCACCCAGCCTCTATCTGGGCGGCACTCTGCCCACCCCGTTCATGGCCGGTTTGCAAACCGCCGTCATGGCTCAGGTACCGGCACCAGACGATGACGCACCGCTCACGCTGCCGCCGGTACGCCTTTCCACATTACCCACACAAAATAGCGCCGCTTTCGGTGCTGCTGCGCTGGCATTGAGCCAGTACTGAAAACAACAAAGCCGCCCGAAGGCGGCCATTGTTGCGCATGATAACGATAAACCGGTTATCAGTTATAGAGTTCAGCCACACCGCGCAGTTGGTTATCACTGCCAGTAGCGGAGATGATGCGGAACGATTTGGCACCGACGGCACTCGCTTTTTCAGACAGGTTAGCCTGCAGACCATCCAGGGTATTGGCGCTGGCGCTGACGGTACCGATGGACTGGCTGGCTGAGTGCTGCACTTCTGTCGCGGCGAAGGTGCCGAAAGAAGCGGTAGTCAGAGCGATAACTGCAACAATATTTTTGATAGCGTTCATGGTCTATATCCTTCACGTTGAATTCGGTTAACTTTCTCGTTGAAAGCGTCTTCGCTTTCGATGGAAGTGATAATAGACCTGTTATCGCAGCGTTAAAATCGGGTTTATTTGCGCATAACTGTCAATTTTTTTGAATAAAATTCAGCGTTATCTGATCGCCATATCTTCCGCCAGACTTACTGCGGCGGGCACACCCACCGCATGTCGACGCACGGACTGCGCTTGCCGTTATCCGCTTTCGGATGTGACGGCACACAGCCGCCGCTCATCGTCGCCGACGTGTTCACCGTCCCATTGGACGGGTGCGCCAGCAGTGATTCCATCACGATCCGCCGGATTTCCGCTCGCTGCGCCTCGGTGAATTCATGGCTGCCATCAGCCGGATAAGGTGCGATAGCCAGCCCGTATAATGGCAGCAGCATGAGTATGCCGCCTGCCGCTAGTTTAGTGACGTTCATGGTGACGTCCTCCCCCATTGGGGGGTGCGCTATGGCAGACTCACTCCCCCTGAAATGAACCTGCCGCACAGCGTACCTGAGCTGTATCAAAGCCCATTATTTCGCCCCCGATACGACGTTCAGCCCGCCTTTGGTTGACGTCGCCCCACCCGGGGACACGTCATCAGATTACGAGCCAGACGGTAAATTTGTCGTAAAAGCCGTTTGTGTGGGTATAAAAATTCTGTATAGAGAACCCAAACACCTATCAATATGATTAAAAAAAGGAAAATCATAAAAATAGTATCTCAGCCACCACGCTGGCGGGCAAAACCCCGTCAATACGGGCATGATAAATAACAGGACAGGAAAAACGATGCAGACAGGAGACCACGATGACAGGTGATGCCTTGCACGGTAAAACGTTGCAGCAATGGTTCCACGACTTTCCACTACTGGCACCCCTGGTGAGTCGCCAGCCGGTATGCTGGTTTAACCCGGCCGCCGCATCCGTACATGAAGCCTTGCGTGATGTGCCGCTCACCCACGCCGATGTGACCGATGCCAGTCAGCGGTTACAGCGATTCGCCCCCTTTCTGCAACAAGCCTTTCCGGAACTGCAAGCCAGTGGCGGCATCATCGAGTCCGAGCTGGTGGCGGTGCCGACATTCGCGGCGGCGATCGCCCGACAGGCTGGTTTGGATACACCGCCAGCGGTGTTGCTGAAGCTGGACAGTCACTTACCGGTCGCGGGGTCCGTTAAAGCCCGCGGCGGTATTTACGAGGTACTGTTCCATGCGGAACAACTGGCGTTGCGTCACGGTTTGTTGCGCGAAAGCGATGATTATCGTCGCTTACTGGACGACGACTGCCAACGGTGTTTCCGCCGCCATAAAGTCGCTGTCGGCTCCACCGGCAATCTGGGTATGTCTATCGGCATCACCAGCGCCCGGCTGGGTTTTGACACCACCGTACATATGTCCGCCGACGCCCGGCAGTGGAAAAAAGACCGGTTACGCACACACGGTGTGCGAGTAGTGGAATACGATGGCGACTACGGTCAGGCGGTGGCGCAAGGTCGCCGGGAAGCCCAGTCCGACCCACTGTGCCACTTTATCGACGATGAAAACTCCACCTCGCTGTTTCTTGGCTACGCCGTAGCAGGCGAGCGACTAAAAGCACAGTTTGCCGCACAAGGCCGGGTGGTGGACATCGATCATCCGCTCTTCGTTTACCTGCCGTGCGGCGTCGGCGGTGCGCCCGGCGGCATCAGCTTTGGGTTAAAGCTGGCGTTTGGCGATCACGTACACTGTATTTTTGCCGAACCCACCGAATCACCCTGCATGCTGATGGGCGTTTACACCGGCCTGCTCGACAAGCTGGCGGTGCAGGATTTCGGCATCAGTAACCGTACCGCCGCCGACGGGCTGGCGGTCGGTCGTCCTTCCGGTTTTGTCGGCAAAGCCATGCAACGACTCATCGATGGTTACTACACGCTGACGGATGACGAGATGCTGGCATTGCTACATACCATGCACGACACGCAACAGATTCTGCTGGAGCCGTCGGCACTGGCAGGCGCGCCGGGCTTTCTGCGTCTGTTGCAGGAAAATCAGGGCTACCGCCAGCGTGCCCCGCTCACACCACTGCGTTGTCAGCAAGGCACGCATGTTATCTGGGCCACCGGCGGCGGCATGGTGCCGGAAGACGAAATGGCGCACTACCTGCAAGCGGGTGCCGCCTGTCGCCAGTCGACAACGCCGTAAATAAGCACAAAGGACACACTGCTCATGCCTCTTATCGATTTTACACCGGCAGATTACCCACGGCTGATTCGCTGGATAGACAGCGCTGAGCTGAATCTGTTGTGGGGTGGCCCCAGCTACTCGTTTCCGCTTACGGCCACACAAATTGCCGAGCATCTGGTACATCCCCAGTTTGCACCATACCTGTTCGAACATCAGGGCGATATGGTGGGGTTTGTCGAGCTCAATCAGGTGGAACCGGGTCATAGCCGCCTGTGTCGGGTGTTTATCGACCCGGCCTACCGTGGGCGAGGGCTGGCACAAGAGATGTTGCGGGCGACTATCCACCGCGCAGCGCAGCACTATCAGGCCCACACGGTGTCGCTATCAGTGTTTAGCCATAATCACAGTGCGCTGCGCTGTTATCAGTCACTCGGCTTTCACGCCACGGCCACCACCCCATTTGGCAATCAGGGACTGGCATTGACCACGATGCGCCTGACGCTGTGATGCCATGGTTTTCGACACATCTCGGTTTTTTCTTTCGTTACCGTGACCTACCCGAAAGTGGCAGCGATATTTTTCCTGCAATAATTTCGTTTACAGATTGAAAGAAAATCCTTGTTTATTAGATAGAAAAATAGGTTTCCCGCTGCCGCCGTCATGTCACTCTGGTGGCGACTAAAAGACAGGTACCTGAGGACTCATTATGGTATTCACACGCAAGATCATCGCCGGGCTGCTGCTCTCGGCACTTCCCTGGATGGGGGCACAGGCAGACACCCCGTCGTCAGGCTGGACGCTGGAAAAAGTGGTGGAAGTCAGTCGCCACGGTGTCCGCCCGCCGACGAAAGGCAATGTTAAAACCATTCAGGAAGGCACCGATCGCCAGTGGCCGACCTGGTTGACGCAGTACGGCGAGCTGACCGGTCACGGCTACGCGGCAGCAGTGTTAAAAGGGCACTACGAGGGGCAGTACCTCCGTCAGCATGGGTTACTGAGTCAGGCTTGTCCGGCTCCCGGCGACGTGTTCGTCTGGGCCAGTCCGCTACAACGCACGCGAGAAACTGCAATGGCGCTGATGGATGGCGTGTTCCCCGGCTGTGGTGTGGCGGTACAAGGCCCTGAGGATGAAGACAACGACCCGCTGTTTCATGCCGAGGCGGCGGGCGTGAAGCTCGATCAGCAGCAGGTGAAAGCCGACCTGCAAAACGCGATGCAGGACAAAAGCGCCGCGCAAATTCAGGCGCAATGGCAACCGGCTATCGATCGTCTGAAACAGGCAGTCTGCCTGCCGGATAAACCCTGCCCGGCGTTCAGTACGCCCTGGGAAGTGAAAGAGAGTAAAAAAGGGAATATTTCTCTGCACGGCCCTGAGGCGCTGGCTAACATCGCGGAGACTATCCGGCTGTCCTACAGCAACAATAATCCGCTCAGCGAGGTGGCCTTCGGTCATGCTAAAACCGCCGCAGAGGTGGCAGCGCTGATGCCACTTCTGACCGCCAATTACGATTTCACCAACGATCTGCCCTACATGGCACGCCGCGGTGCGTCGGTACTGATGAACCAGATAGCGCTGGCGCTAAACACCGAGCATCAGGCTGATGTCCCACCAGATGTCAAATGGCTACTGTATGTGGCGCATGACACCAACATCGCCAAACTGCGTACGATGCTGGGCTTTACCTGGCAGATGGGCGACTATCCGCGCGGCAATATCCCGCCCGCAGGTAGCCTTATCTTCGAACGCTGGCGCAATCAGCAGTCTGGTCAGCGGCTGGTGCGTATCTATTTCCAGGCACAATCGCTGGATCAGATTCGTGGGCTAGCGGCGCTGGATGACAGCCACCCGCCGTTACGCAGCGAGTTCTCGATGGCCGACTGCCAGAAAACCGACGTCGGCACCCTGTGTCCATATGACGCGGTGATGAAGCGCCTTAACGACGCGGTGGACCGTACCGCGCTGCTGCCAGTGCGCTATACGCCGTAAGAGCACGCCACACGTCGAGTTGCCGTACCGGTATCGAGTTGTCGTACCGGTAAATTGTCGTACCTGTATGGCCATCACGGGCGGGTCCCGCCCGTGATTAACGACGACTGGCCGCTGCCAGCGCCAGCAACGCCACCCCGCCAGCAAACACCGTCACCGGTAACCACCCGCCTGCCTGCCAGGCCGCCATCGCCCCGCTGGACCCCAGCGCCCCGCCAAGGAACATACCGCCCATAAACAAGGTATTGATACGACCGCGCGCAGCAGGCTGAAGCCCATAAATCACATGTTGATGAGCAATCAACGCGCTCTGTACCCCAAGGTCCAGCAGCACCACGCCGATAATCAGGCCCGCCACCGTTCCCCACACACCGATAACGCCCCATGCCAGCAACGTCAGCAACGCCCCCAGCAGAATCACCGGCCGACTGCCAATACGGTCCGCCAGCCGTCCTGCCACGGGTGCCGCCGTAATACCCGCCACACCGATGACGCCAAACAAACCTGCCGCTGCCGCACCGAGCGGATGGCTGCCGCTAGCAAGATACAGCGCCAGAATGCTCCAGAACGCGCTAAACGATGCGAACAGCGCGCCCTGAATCCAGGTTGCACGACGCAACATCGGCTCTGCGCGCCACAACGTCAGCAGCGAACGCATCAACGAACGCCAGGACAACACGGATGATGACGACAACACGGGTAACATACGCCCCATCAGCACCGCACCGGCCAACGCCAGCGGTACACTTAGCCAGAACATAGCGCGCCAGCCAGCGGCATCCGCCACTAACCCGGCCAGCGTCCGGCTAAGCAAAATACCGCTCAATAATCCGCTCATCACCGTACCGACCACAGCGCCGCGCTGGCCTTCACCCGCTATCGTCGCGGCAACCGGCACAATCTGCTGAGCGACCGTCGCCCCCACACCAATCAATACCGACGCGGCCAGCAACACCGGTGCCGATGGTGCCAGCGCCGCCAGCACTGAGGCCAATGCCAGCAGGAGAAATTGCCAGACGATCAGCCGCCGACGCTCAAATTTATCCCCCAGTGGTACCAGCATCAGCAATCCCAACGCGTAACCCAGTTGGGTGGCGGTGGGGATCATGGATGTCGCACTGCTGCCAGGAAAACTGGCGGTGATAAGGCCAAGCATCGGCTGGTTGTAATAAATATTGGCGACTGCTGCGCCACTGGCGGCGGCCATCGCAAAAATCAGCGGCTTACCCGTTCTTACGGTGTCATCGCTGTACGATAATGTGCTCATGGTTATCTCCGTGGTTGCCTGTCTGACGGTCATTTTCCCCTCAGGCCGCAAGCACCATCACGCGGTACGACAGAAGGGACAGGCTCAGAATAGGGAAAGCGACTTCACCGCAGAAGATAGCTATTTGCCATAATATTTATTCCAGAATGGAATAGATGGAAGGACACTCAGGCAGGCGTGGATAAATGGCGGGCCACAAACCCGGTAAATGCCTGGGCACGAACTGAGGTTAACCGACCGCCGGGGTAAACCGCCCACACATCCCTCACACCGATATGCCAGTCGGTCAGCGCGGTGACCACCGTACCGTTCGCCAGCTCTGGCGCAAACATCCACGCCGAGGCTACCGTCAGCCCATTGCCCGCCAGCACCGCTTCCCGCACGCCTTCCGCCGCCGTAGTACGGATACGCCCAGACAGCGTCACCCTATGCTGCCTGTCCCCCTTCTGAAAGCAAACACTACCCGGCGCTTCATCTTGCAGGTAGATAACCGCATCATGGTGTTCCAGCGCGTCGGGTGATGTTGGTGTGCCGTGAGCCGCGAAATACGCCGGTGTAGCCAGCAACCGCATCGGTGCCGATCCTATCTTTCGAGCAGTCAATCCGGAGTCTTTCAGGTCACCGACTCGCAACGCTACGTCAATACCTTCGGCAATCAAATCCACCGGACGATCATCCAGAATGATGTCGGCCTTCAGGTTGGGATGTTGCGACAGAAACGTATGCAGATGAGGCAGGACATGCAACCGGGCGAAAGTCACCGGTGCCGACACCCGCAAATAGCCGCTCAGTTCACCGTTGCCGCCTCGCACCGCATCCTGCGCCTCCTGCAATTGCCGCAGTGCCGGAGCGACCTGACGATAAAACTGCTGTCCGGCTTCCGTGGGTGTCAGGCCACGGGTGGAGCGCAGCAACAATTTGACGGCCAGTTGCTGCTCAAGCTGCATAATAGCTTTGGAGATGGCTGGCTGACCGATGCCCAGACGGCTCGCCGCCGCAGAAAAAGACCCGCACTCGTACACACAGACAAAGGTTTCCAGCGTTACCAGACGATCCATTTTCTCCTCCGGTCATTCACTACCCCGGCACACTCGCAGTACTCGTGCGCTACAGTACTAGTCTGTCACAGTACTACTCCGCCAAAGTACTACTCCACTACGGCACTACTCCGCCACTTCCTGATTCGCTGTTCTGTCGGCGTAGCGCGTCGTCATCGTCGGCAAGGCGTTAGCCGCCAGAAACAGCAATCCCAGTAACACCAGAATCACGATGAGCCCATCACGACCGTACCACTGCATCAGCGAACCGCTCACCAATGGCCCGCTAAAACTGCCAACGCCCCACAACACACCGAACAACGCGTTGATCGCCACCAAATCGACGCCATTGAACAACTTACCCGCCCGCACCAGCGACAAGGTATAAATACTGCCCGCTACCGCACCCAGCACAAAAACATTCGCCCACACCCAGCCAGTGCCGTAGCTAAACGGCAAACCCGCTAACATCAGCACGAACATCCCGCCACAGGCCAGGTGTACCCGTACCGTACCCAACTTGTCGGATATCCAGCCCAATGGCACTTGCAATAAGGCATCGCCGATAAACAGCACGGTGACCAGCAGCACGGCCAGAGACTCCTCGTAACCGTGCGCCATGCCGTACAGTGGCAACATTGACAGTACCGCGCCGTCAAAAAAAGCGAAGGCGAACACCGCCATCGCCAGCGCAGGGGCGGACAGTAACAAAGAAAACAGGTTATGTTGCCGATGCGCGCTCAGCACCAGCCGGGAAAATGACGCACCGGGCACCATCAGCAGGCATACGCCATGCAGCGCCAGAATCAGCAACAACCCAGTCGGGTCATCCAGCCCTGTCAGAGAGATCAGCAACGGCCCCAGCAGTTGCAGGCCGGTAAACGCGGTGGCGTACAACCCGACCAGCACCCCACGGCGATGCTCGGCGGTATGGCCACTGACCCAGGATTCGCCAATGACGATAATCAGGCCGCAGCAAAACCCCATCATAAAACGGGGAACCGCCAGCAGCGCGACATTATCGAGATAAAACGACAACGTCAGGCTTATCCCCATTCCCCACGTCGACAACGCCAGCAACCGGCCAACCGGCAGGCGCATAGCCACCGGTGCAGCTACCCACGAAGAGACAAACACGCCTATCGCCGGTAGTGCGGACATCATGCCGGTTAGTGCAGAACCGTATCCCAGCGCCGTGAGTTTCAACGTCACCAGCGGGATGGAATACCCCTGAACCAGCCCCACCAACGAGGCGCTGGTCATCACCACCAGAATCGCCAGTTGATGCGCACGGCGCGATGTCGACATGCTTTTTCTCCGTTGTGTCATTTTTGTCATTGCGTATCGGGCGCTCAGTATAGCGGATGTCAGTCTTCTCTTTGGGATATCCACATCACCTGCAGATTTTGACGTCAAATCCAGGAGTAAAACGATTTTTTAATCGTCTTAAGTCTCTCTTAATGCTCCCCCGCTAGCATGACACCATCGCATCCTTAGCGGCCGCTTTACGACTGTCAACGCGCCATTCAGGAGTAAGACATGAGCTTTTACCAACAACTACAATCCGCCACCTCAGCCTCGCAGCAACTCATGATGTCCGCGCCGGTTATTCACGCCTGCCGCCAGGGGACCATTACCGGGGAAATGTACGTTGCTTTTCTGACGCAGATTTATCACCACGTCAGCTATACCGTGCCACTGTTGATGGCCGCGAGCGGGCGTGTTCCCCAGCATCAGGAGTGGGCACGTCAGGCACTAACGACGTACCTCGACGCCGAGTATGGCTACAAGGCGTCGCTTCGCCGCAAAATTCGTGCCTGTGGTATTGAAATGGATACCTGGCGTCAGCGTGCGGTCGCTGAGTGGATCGAGTTGATGGCCGCTTACTTTTACGATCAGATCCAGCGCGGCAACCCCATGAGCATCTTCGGCCTGATGCACGTACTGGAAGGTCTCAATCTCAACATTACGACCAGCACCACAGGTCAATCGCCATCACGGGCTCCGACGAATCAGACGCCGCTTCCTTGCTTCGCCACACTGATGGATAACATTAACGACTCAGCCGATCAGGCCGCCATCATCCACGCCGCTCACGTGGTTTATCGGCTGTACGGCGATATGCTGCACAGCCTCACGGAGCACTAAGCTATGAAACTCGACAATAAACGTATTCTATTGACTGGCGCCAGCAGCAACCTGGGTCAGGCGCTGGCGATGGCACTGGCCGCCAAAGGCGCCAGGTTATACCTGGTAGGCCGTAACGAACAGGCGTTGCTGGCGTTACAGCGCAGACTGCCTGATGCCGGTCATCACAATATTTTGCTGGCAGACCTCTGTAACGAACAGGATCTCGACGCGCTGGCAGAGTGTTTTCCGGAAAACGCCAGGCTGGACGTGCTGATTAACAACACCGACACCTCGACCTTTAGCGCGTTTAACGATCAAAGCCACGACACGATTCGCCAGCAGCTCATGCTAAACACCGAGGTGCCGATCCTGCTGACGCATGCATTGCTCGGCTGTATCAACACACCCGGCATTATCATGAATATTGGCTCCACGCTGGACGGGATCGGCTACCCTGGATACAGCGTATATTGCGCCAGCAAATTCGCTTTACGCGGATTTAGTGAGGCACTGCACCGCGAACTGTCATCAAAAGGCGTTAAAGTATTGCACCTTGCTCCCAGAGCCGTCGACACCAAAGGCAATACATCCACCGCCAGCAGGCTGATGCAGGAACTGGGCTATCGTAGCGACCGTCCTGACTGGGTAGCCGATCGCATGGTTAACGCGCTGGAGCGGGAAACGTTACGCCAATGGCTGGGGTGGCCAGAAAAAGTGTTTGTGGCGCTAAATGCACTATTGCCCACGGTGGTGGATAAAGCCATCCGGCGCCAGTTGGCCGTGATCCAGCGTTATATAACATCACAAAAAAAATAGGGAAATCGTACATGACTCTGCGTTCGATGGTGCTACTGTTTAGCGGATTACTGGCAACCGGCATGACCTATGCCGGCGATATGTCGATGGATATCCATCGGCAATGGTCAGTCTGCCAGTACAGAACGCCAGCGAGCATGAAAGAAGCCTGTTTCGCCACACTCAGCCAACAGGCGCAGGAACTGGCGGAAAATTACCCCAACCGCGCGGACTATTTGATCTCGTCGGCAATGGTGGAGAGTAGCTGGGCGGGAGTCAAAGACGGTATGGAAGCGCTCAATCTGGCCGGGCAAGCCAAAAGCCTGCTGGAACAAGCCATTGTTATTGATCCACAAGCACTCAATGGCGCGGCTTATACCATCCTCGGGGTACTTTACTATCAGGTACCGGGCTGGCCGCTAGGGTTTGGTGACGATAAAAAAGCGGAGCGATACCTCAAAACCGCCTTGAAAGTGAACCCCACCAGCATTGACGCTAACTTCTTTTACGGCGACTTTCTGCTGAAAGCCGGGCGCAAAACGGAAGCCAGACAATACCTGAACACTGCGCTGACCGTCGCGCCGCGTCCGGGGCGTGAAATTGCCGATCAGGGGCGTCGCGCAGAGGCCGAAAAGGCGCTGGCGCAGTTAAGATAAACAACAGCGACTCCCTTCGGGTTCAACCTACACGGTGGTTTCGTGCCACCTCTGTCATTACTTAACCGCCTTGTACTTCCTCGTGTCGTTTTTTTCACCTTTTATTGATACATCCAGATTAAAACAGCTAACATCTTCACGAGGAAACGGGGTAGCGGACCGCTTTAATGTAAATAAAGGTAAAAGCCGACAAAAAGGCACCACCAGTGACGAAAACCAGAATAAAAACAAAAAATTATAGAAAAAAATGAGGAGAATATCTGTGGTGAAAACAGCGTGCTTCACATAAAAGCAACAGAGAAATAGCGTCTACAGTGGGATTTAGGATAGCGAAGTCTGAAAAGCAAAGGAAACGGTGAAAAAAACACCACACCAGACAATAAAAACAAAAAAACTCGCTATCGGTAAGATGCGAGTTTCATGTTAACGATAATCGGGTTTTATCGTTTTAAAATGGTCGGTGAGAGAGGATTCGAACCTCCGACCCCTTCGTCCCGAACGAAGTGCGCTACCAGGCTGCGCCACTCACCGAATGCGGGGCGCATATTACTGCTCCCCTACTATAGCGTCAATCCTTTTTCATAGGCTTTTTTATAAAAGCCGACAGGTTGATGACAAAGTGTCCGACCCGGCAGCCAGACGCCGTATACGCGCCTAAACGCGCTTATTCCCGTCATGATTTCACGCCTTGCTCATTAAGCCACGTCAGTTGACGGACTATCTCGGGGTGGTGCAGAAAATCCCGAATACGTTGTGCTCGCCGCACGCCAATCCCCGAAAATTGCTGCCATTGTGCGACAGATCGTTGCTGTAATTGCTCGAACGAAGCGCCATCCAACGCCTGTCGGGCACTGGATGGTAACGGCAACCCTAACGCCAGCAACCACTGACGCAACGGCTGGCGACGCGCCCGCTGGAACTGGTGATAAATCCGCTCTACGTGTTGTTTATCAAAATCACCGCCTGCCGCCAGCTGCGCAGGCTCAAGCGCCAGCCAGGAAACGACATCAATGACCTTACCCTGCTGTATCAGCCGTCGCCAGGTGCCCTCACTGATACCGCTGAGCGACAGCCCATTACGTCCGCTCATCCACACCAGTCGGGCCAGAAACTGTGGCTGACATGCCTTGCTCCATTGCAAGCAACTGAATACATCAAAAGATGACGCCACCGGAACGCTAATCGCCTCACGTACCGCACCGCGCCACACCACCGCGTCCAGTCGGGGAATCCCCAATCCTGCCAGACTGATGCTGACCCGATCACCCGGTAATACATCCCACTGCCGCCAGCGGGATACCGAACCGAGATTGACCCGACTCACGTTCTTGTCATCCAGCATCATGGGTTGTACCTGCAACACGACCGTCATTCTGCCGGTACGCCCGATCTCGACATCAACACCGGTGACTTCCGTTACCCGATTCACTAACGGGTATTTCCAGGCTACGGCCCACTCAGCTGGCGTATCCTGCCAGTAACGCCCGGCGGGCTCCTGCGACTGATGCAATACCACGCCATCGGTTACAAACGGCAGCGGCGCTTGATACCAGCGTTCACGCCATCGCGCCGCCTCTTCAAAGGAAGCAATGGGCTGGGTGTAGTCTGCTGTTAGCCCAAATCCCAGTTCCCGTAATGCCGCAAGCCGCGTCGACATGTCTGCCGGGCCGTCAGGCCAGGCCCAGATGAACACGTCAATGCGAGACAACAACGGTGACGGTTGTTTTCGCCGCATTTCACCCGCGACCTGAGCCCGTGCATTGATGCCGCCGGTCTGCTGCTGACGGTGCGCCGTCACCGACAAATACAGCTCCCCCTGCAACACCAGACGACCCGATATACCGGAAAGTTGCTGCGGCACGGCATTCATCTGACGTACTTTATCTGTCCAGTCTTCCCCCTGCCGACCGTTGCCGCGACTGATGGCGCTAACCAATTTTCCTTGTTCATACACCAGCGTCACCGCTACACCGTCGATTTTAGGTTGTATCCACAGGTTACGATGCTGGGCTATCCACTGTTTCAGTTCCGCCGGTTCAGTCAGTTTTTTCAGGCCGGTATGCGCCACCGGGTGTGGTTGCTTACCACTTGATGGCAGGCTAACCGCAAAGCCGTCGGCGTCCGCCTGAAAACACACCTGCCAGGTCGCCAGCGTTTGGCGCAGTTGATCATAGACCTGATCGTCAACCGGGCTCTGGCCACGGTCATAATAAGCATTGTCCCACTGCGTCAGTTGTTGCCCCAGCCGGGCTATCTCCTGTTCAGCCCGTGCGGGGGACCATGCCGGACAAGGCTCTGCCTTAACCCATCCGCTGGTCACACACCACAACATGACGACCAACGCGTATCGATATCGCATCACTTTTCCTCCCTGAGCGAAAACCCAGGCATTAATCCGCAGACAACCAGAAAATACGAGCGTAAAAATCAGGCGATGCGAACTAAGCCGCACAGTATTGGGTACTTTGCAGCAAGCGGCAGAAAAACGGGAAAGCGGCCCGCAAAGTAAACAAAGGTGGGGTGACAGATAACGGGTGGAGTATCAGGCTATGTTTCACCACGCGACGGCCTACACAGCGGCGTGTATAATGCGGAAAAACGCGCAACTGGTTGCATCTCTTCTTCCATCTTTATCAGACGCAGAATTCATTATGGCTCAAGGCACGTTGTATATTGTTTCCGCCCCCAGTGGTGCAGGGAAATCGAGTTTAATTCAGGCGCTGTTGAAAACACAGCCGCTCTATGACACCCAGGTTTCCATTTCGCACACCACACGCGCCATGCGCCCGGGTGAAGTTCACGGTGAACACTACTTCTTCGTCCCGACAGATGAATTTAAGCAGATGATCGCAGCGGATGACTTTCTGGAATACGCTGAGGTTTTCGGCAATTATTACGGTACGTCCCGCGCGGCTATCGAACAGGTGCTTTCCACCGGCGTTGACGTCTTTCTGGACATTGACTGGCAGGGCGCACGCCAGATCCGCGAGCGCATGCCGCAAGCCCGCAGTATTTTCATTCTGCCGCCTTCGCAAGACGAACTGGAACGTCGCCTGCGCGGGCGCGGTCAGGACAGCGAAGAGGTCATTGCCCGCCGGATGAAGCAGGCGGTGGCAGAAATGAGCCATTACGCTGAATACGATTATCTTATTGTGAATGACGATTTCGATCTGGCATTACTGGATCTGAAAACCATTATTCGCGCCGAGCGTCTGCGCCTGAGCCGCCAGAAAGTTCGACATGACGCTTTAATCACCAAACTATTGGCAGACTGACGGCACTTTCAGTATGATGCCCAGTCATTTTATTTCCCCACTGGAGTACACACTATGGCACGCGTAACTGTTCAGGACGCTGTAGAAAAAATTGGTAACCGTTTTGACCTGGTGCTGGTCGCCGCTCGTCGCGCCCGTCAGATCCAGGTGGGTGGCAAAGATCCACTGGTTCCGGAAGAAAACGATAAGTACACCGTGATTGCCCTGCGCGAAATTGAAGAAGGCCTGATCAACGGTCAGATTCTGGACACCCGTGAACGCCAGGAACAACAGGAACAGGAAGCAGCGGAAATTCAGGCAGTTACCGCCATCGCTGAAGGTCGTCGTTAATTCGCATTCGGTCGTGAGTCGCCCTTGTATCTGTTTGAAAGCCTCAATCTGCTGATTCAGCGTTATCTGCCAGAAGAGCAGATAAAACGTCTCAAGCAGGCTTATCTCGTTGCACGTGACGCTCACGAGGGCCAGACACGCTCCAGCGGTGAGCCCTATATCACGCATCCGGTGGCGGTAGCCTGTATTTTGGCTGAAATGCGTCTCGACTATGAAACGCTGATGGCCGCCTTGCTGCATGATGTCATCGAAGATACGCCCGCCACCTACCAGGATATGGAACAGCTGTTCGGCAAAAGCGTGGCTGAACTGGTGGAAGGCGTCTCCAAGCTGGATAAGCTGCAATTCCGCGATAAGAAAGAAGCGCAGGCAGAAAACTTCCGCAAAATGATCATGGCGATGGTGCAGGATATCCGCGTCATTCTGATCAAACTGGCCGACCGCACCCATAACATGCGAACACTGGGATCGTTGCGTCCGGACAAACGCCGACGCATCGCCCGGGAAACGCTGGAAATTTACAGTCCGCTCGCGCACCGTCTCGGTATTCATCATCTGAAGACTGAGCTCGAAGAGCTGGGCTTTGAAGCGCTCTACCCCAACCGCTACCGCGTCATTAAAGAGGTGGTGAAAGCCGCCCGCGGCAACCGTAAGGAGATGATTCAGAAGATCCTCTCCGAAATTGAAGGGCGTTTGAAAGAAGCGGGCATCAGTTGTCGCGTCAGCGGCCGCGAAAAGCATCTGTACTCCATTTATTGCAAGATGCACCTGAAAGAACAGCGCTTTCATTCAATTATGGATATCTATGCCTTTCGGGTGATCGTGCGGGAAGTCGATACCTGCTATCGCGTGCTGGGGCAGGTACACAGCTTATACAAACCGCGCCCGGGCCGCGTGAAAGACTATATCGCTATCCCTAAAGCTAACGGCTATCAGTCGCTCCATACCTCCCTTATCGGGCCACATGGCGTACCGGTGGAAGTCCAGATCCGTACCGAGGACATGGACCAGATGGCGGAAATGGGGGTTGCGGCGCATTGGGCTTACAAAGAAGGCGAAAGCAGCAGCACCACGGCACAGGTGCGCGCTCAACGCTGGATGCAAAGCCTGTTGGAACTGCAGCAAAGCGCCGGGAGCTCTTTCGAATTCATCGAAAGTGTTAAATCAGACCTGTTCCCAGACGAAATTTACGTGTTCACGCCAGAAGGCCGCATTGTCGAGCTGCCTGCTGGCGCGACACCGGTGGACTTCGCTTACGCGGTACACACCGACATCGGTCACGCCTGCGTCGGTGCACGCGTCGACCGCCAGCCTTATCCGCTGTCTCAGGCGTTGTCCAGCGGGCAAACCATCGAAATCATCACCGCGCCGGGTGCTCGCCCGAACGCTGCCTGGCTCAACTTTGTCGTCAGTTCGAAAGCCCGCGCCAAGATTCGCCAGATGCTGAAAAACCTCAAGCGTGACGATTCTGTCAGCCTGGGGCGCCGTCTGATTAACCATGCATTGGGCAGCGGCCGCAAACTGTCCGACATTCCGGAGCAAAACATTCAGCGAGAGCTGGAGCGTATGAAGCTCGCCTCCCTGGATGACCTGTTGGCGGAAATCGGTCTGGGTAATGCCATGAGCGTGGTGGTAGCGCGCAATTTACTGGAAGAACACACTGAAAACGGTACGACCGGCATCCGCAAACTGCCTATCAAGGGTGCCGACGGCGTCTTGATCACCTTCGCTAAGTGCTGCCGCCCCATCCCCGGCGACCCGATTATCGCGCATGTCAGCCCCGGCAAAGGGCTGGTGATTCATCATGAATCCTGCCGCAACATCCGGGGCTACCAGAAAGAGCCTGAGAAATTCATGGCGGTAGAGTGGGATGAGGTAACCGAGCAAGATTTCATGACGGAAATCAAGGTCGACATGTTCAACCATCAGGGGGCATTGGCCAACCTGACGGCGGCGATCAGCGCATCGAACTCCAATATTCAGAGTATCAACACTGAAGAACGGGATGGCCGGGTGTACAGCGCCTTTATTCGCCTCACCACACGCGACCGTATCCATCTTGCGAATATTATGCGCAAGATCCGCGTGATGCCGGACGTGATTAAAGTCAACCGTAACCGAAATTAGCCAGTTATGACCCCAGAACGTTATACGCGTATCCGCGAGATGCTTAACAACCGTCAGCCTGACCTGACTGTGTGCATGGAGCAGGTGCATAAGCCACACAACGTATCCGCCGTTATCCGTACCGCCGATGCCGTTGGTGTACATCAGGTGCATGCCGTGTGGCCCACCAGTCGCATGAAAACCCTGGTGTCTACCGCGGCTGGCAGCAACAGTTGGGTTCAAGTCAAAACCCACCGTACGATTCAGGACGCTGCCCGCCATCTGAAAACGCAGGGGATGCAAATTCTGGCGACCAATCTGTCCGCCGACGCGGTCGACTTCCGCGATGTGGATTACACACGCCCGACCTGTATCCTGCTTGGCCAGGAAAAAACCGGTATCTCTGGCGAGGCGTTGGCTCTCGCTGATCAGGACATCATCATTCCGATGATCGGTATGGTGCAGTCGCTGAACGTGTCGGTGGCTTCCGCCCTGATTCTGTATGAAGCGCAACGCCAGCGTCAGTTGGCAGGGATGTACCAGCGTGAAGACAGCCCCCTGGATGAGGAAGAGCAACAGCGCCTGCTGTTTGAGGGGGGTTATCCGGTACTGGCCCGCGTCGCCAAACGCAAAGGGCTGCCGCGCCCGCATATTGACCAGACCGGCCAGGTGATTGCCGATGCGCCCTGGTGGGCGGCGATGCAATCCACGGAGCAATAATGGATAGCCGCCTGCTGCATACCCAGCCGTTGAGCACCCTTGCCGGCGTCGGGGCCAGCCAGGCGGAAAAACTGGCCCGCCTTGGTCTGGAAACGGTGCAGGATCTGCTGCTGCATCTGCCTCTTCGCTACGAAGACCGCACCCATCTTTATCACATTAACGATCTGTTGCCGGGCATGTACGCTACGGTAGAAGGCGATGTGCTGCGCAGCGATATCACCTTCGGCCAACGCCGAATGCTGACCTGCCAAATCAGCGACGGCAGCGGCATGCTCACGCTACGTTTCTTTAATTTCAACGCGGCTATGAAAAATAGCCTGTCGCCGGGCCAGCGCGTACTGGCTTATGGGGAAATACGACGCGGCAAGCTGGGCGGCGAAATGATCCATCCGGAATACCGGGTGCAGGGCGAAAGCGCGACTGTCGAGCTGCAAGAAACACTGACGCCGGTTTATCCCACCACCGAGGGCGTGCGGCAGGCGACGCTGCGTAAGCTGACCGACCAGGCGCTCAAACTGCTGGATACCCATCCGATTGACGAACTCCTGCCCCAGGAAATGCGCCACGGATTGATCAGCCTGCCAGATGCGTTACGCACCCTGCACCGCCCACCACCGGATGTAAAGCTGGCGGAATTGGAACAGGGGAAGCACCCGGCACAGCAACGTCTGGTGATGGAAGAACTTCTGGCACACCACCTGAGTATGCTGGCGGTACGCGCGGGTGCACAGCGCCACCGGGCGCTGGCGCTGGATACCAAAGACGACCTGAAGCAACAACTGCTGGCCGCGCTGCCGTTCAGCCCGACCGGCGCGCAACAACGGGTGGTGGCGGAAATCGAACAGGATATGAATCAACCCTTTCCGATGATGCGTCTGGTTCAGGGCGATGTCGGCTCCGGTAAAACACTGGTCGCAGCGTTGGCGGCGTTGCGGGCCATCGCTCACGGCAAACAGGTGGCGTTGATGGCACCAACGGAATTGCTGGCTGAGCAACATGCCGCCAATTTCCGTCGCTGGTTCGAACCACTGGGCATTGAGGTGGGCTGGCTCGCGGGCAAGCAAAAGGGTAAGGCGCGGCAAGCCCAGCAGGAGGCTATCGCCAGTGGACAGGTTTCCATGGTGATCGGCACCCATGCTATTTTTCAGCAACAGGTTCAGTTCAGCGGCCTGGCGTTGGTGATTATCGACGAACAACACCGATTTGGCGTGCATCAGCGGCTGGCGTTGTGGGAAAAAGGCGAAGAGCAGGGCTTCCACCCTCACCAGTTGATCATGACTGCCACACCGATTCCCCGCACACTGGCGATGACCGCCTATGCCGACCTGGACACCTCGGTCATCGATGAGCTGCCACCGGGCCGCACACCGGTAACCACCGTCGCCATTCCCGACACCCGCCGCGCCGACATCATTGAGCGGGTGCGCCATGCCTGTCTGCAAGAAGGGCGGCAGGCATACTGGGTCTGCACCCTGATTGAAGAATCCGAACTGTTGGAAGCACAGGCGGCCGAAGCGACCTGCCAGGAACTAAAAGCCGCGTTACCCGAGCTCACGGTTGGTCTGGTACATGGCCGGATGAAAGCCCAGGAAAAACAGGCCGTCATGGAAGCATTCAAAACCAACCAACTGCACCTGTTGGTCGCAACGACAGTAATTGAAGTGGGCGTGGATGTGCCGAATGCCAGCCTGATGATCATCGAAAACCCGGAGCGACTGGGGTTGGCGCAGTTACACCAGTTGCGTGGCCGCGTCGGCCGTGGTGCCGTCGCCTCCCACTGCGTATTACTGTACAAATCGCCACTAAGTAAAACCGCGCAAATGCGGCTTCAGGTTCTGCGCGATAGCAATGATGGCTTCGTCATCGCCCAGCGCGACCTGGAAATTCGCGGGCCCGGCGAACTGCTCGGCACCCGTCAGACCGGTAACGCTGCCTTCAAGGTGGCAGATTTACTGCGCGATCAGGCTTTGATTCCGCAAGTCCAACGGGTATCACGCCATATCCATGAGCACTACCCGGAACACGCCAGAGCACTGATCGAGCGCTGGCTGCCAGAACGCACCCGTTATACCAACGCCTGATAACGTAGAAAGCATTTTTATTGCTTTGCCCTCATCCCGGCATTGTTACCCATATCATGAATAAAAGGATTATGCCCCGGTTGGGTTTATCTGTTTGCGACGATGATTCCCGGTGATAAGTAAATCCCATTCCGCAATCGATTGCTTTTACAGAGCAGATGATTAAAATGCGTTTTTTGCCGTTCAGGAGCGCCCCGCAATATGAGTCTTTCCACCACCGAGCTACCCCAGACTGACGCCGTTACCCCGGCAAACAGCGAGCTGATTTACCGTCTGGAGGACCGGCCTCCTTTACCGCAGACGCTGTTCGCCGCTTGCCAGCATCTGTTGGCGATGTTCGTCGCGGTCATCACCCCGGCGTTACTGATTTGTCAGGCGTTGGGCCTGCCAGCACAGGATACGCAGCACATCATCAGCATGTCACTGTTCGCTTCCGGTCTGGCTTCCATTTTGCAAATCAAAACCTGGGGACCGGTCGGCTCCGGCCTGTTGTCCATTCAGGGGACCAGCTTCAACTTTGTTACCCCGCTGATTATGGGCGGTATGGCGCTGAAAAATGGTGGTGCGGATGTGCCGACGATGATGGCGGCGCTATTCGGCACGCTGATGGTAGCCTCTTGCACCGAAATTCTGCTGTCACGCGTTTTGCACCTGGCTCGCCGCATTATTACACCGCTGGTTTCCGGTATCGTCGTGATGATCATCGGCCTGTCGCTGATTCAGGTTGGCCTGACATCAATCGGCGGTGGTTTTGCCGCTATGAGTAACCATACGTTTGGGGCACCGAAGAACCTGCTGCTGGCAGCCATCGTTCTGGTGGTGATTATCATCCTGAACCGCCAGCGTAACCCTTATTTGCGCGTGGCATCGCTGGTTATCGCAATGGCCGTCGGTTATCTGGCCGCCTGGCTGATGGGTATGCTGCCGGAAAGCACTGGCACATCCAGCCACTCGCTGATTAACGTCCCCACCCCGTTGTACTATGGCCTTGGTTTTGACTGGAATCTGTTGATCCCACTGATGCTGGTATTCATGGTGACCTCGCTGGAAACCATCGGTGATATCACCGCCACTTCCGACGTCTCCGAGCAACCAGTCAGCGGCCCGCTCTACATGAAGCGCCTGAAGGGCGGCGTACTGGCAAACGGCCTCAATTCTTGCCTGTCTGCCGTGTTCAATACCTTCCCCAACTCCTGCTTTGGGCAAAACAATGGCGTGATTCAGCTAACCGGGGTTGCCAGTCGCTATGTCGGTTTCGTGGTGGCATTGATGCTGATCGTACTGGGTCTGTTCCCGGCGGTGAGCGGTTTTGTGCAGCATATTCCAGAACCGGTACTGGGCGGCGCGACTATCGTCATGTTCGGTACTATCGCCGCGTCTGGGGTGCGCATTGTCTCCCGCGAGCCGCTTAATCGTCGCGCTATTATGATTATCGCGCTGTCGCTGGCCGTTGGTCTGGGTGTCTCCCAACAGCCATTGATTTTGCAGTTCGCGCCAGACTGGTTGAAAACCCTGCTGTCATCAGGTATTGCTGCGGGCGGTATCACAGCAATCGTGTTGAATCTGGTGTTCCCTCACGAAAAAGAGTAAAGCGCGCTTCCAGAAATTTTTCCTCTTACGTGATAATAAGGGCCGATGGCGGTATACCCTAAATAGTTCGAGTTTCAGGACAAAACGTGTTGCGTTTTGAACAACGCAACGCGTTGGCCCTTCAGGGCAAGGCGCATTGAGCCTTGTAACGTGGCAAGGGAAGGAATCCCGATGAGCTTACTCAGGTAAGTGATTCGGGTGACTGAGCGCAGCCAACGCACCTGTAACTTGAAGTATGACGGGTATAACATCGGCCCTTATTTATTGTCTGTAATAAGTTACCTGTTGAGATGACTGGATAATTACGGCATAACACGATCATCCCTTGCGAATGGCGCGGACTTAAGCAATGAAATTTATCGGGAAACTTCTTCTCACACTGCTGTTACTGGCGCTACTGGCTGTGGTGGTGCTGTATGTCCTGGCCCAGACTGAATGGGGAGCCAGGCATATCAGTCAGTGGGTTAATCAACGTACCGAATACCACGTGTCATTCAGAAAGATGGCGCATGAGTGGTCTTCGCCCGGCAGTATTCAATTGCTGGATGTCAGTTTCGGCCACAAAAACCAACCGATAACACTGGTCGCGCAACGTGTTTCGGTGGGGTTCAGCGTACGCCAGATTACCGACCCTCGTCATTTTTCCAGTCTGGTGCTGGAAGGCGGAACTCTCAATCTGGGACAGACCGATTTCACCTTGCCGATTGAAGCCGATGTTCTGCAACTGAAAACCATGGCGCTGCATGCGCAAGATGGCGACTGGCGCCTGAAAGGCGAGCAGGTCACCGGGGGGATAACCCCGTGGCAGCCGGAGCCCGGCTACCTTTTGGGTAAGAAAGCCGCTTTCCAGCTTAGCGCTCACTCTTTGCTGCTCAATGATCTGCCCGCCAGCAAGGTCTTGGTACAAGGGCAGTTTGCCAACCAACAACTGACGCTGGAGAATTTCGGGGCCGACGTGGCGCGTGGGGAACTGACGGGAAATGCTTCCCGAGCTGCGGACGGCAGTTGGCTGGTCAATAATCTGCGACTGAGCAATGTCCGGTTGCAAACCCGACAGTCGATGGCGGATTTCTGGCAACCCGTCACTCGTCTGCCTGCCGTCACCGTCAATCGCTTTGACCTGATTGATGCCCGCATCGAAGGGCAAAACTGGGCATTTACCGATCTGGACGTCACCCTACAGAATGTGACATTCCGGCAAAATAGCTGGCAGAGTGACGACGGCTCGCTGTCATTCAACGCCACCGATATCGTCAATGGCAACATGCATCTGGTTGATCCGATCGTCAGTCTGGATTTGTCAAAACAGGGCGTAAACATCAAACAGTTTTCCACCCGTTGGGAAGGCGGCCTGCTGCGTACCAGCGGCAACTGGCAGCGCAGCAATCAACGACTGACGCTGGATGAGCTGGTGGTGGCAGGCATGGAATACACGCTACCGGAAGATTGGCGCCAACGCTGGCAACAAACGCTACCCGACTGGCTGTCAGAAGTGGAATTGCGGAAATTCACCGCCAATCACAACCTGCTGATTGATATCACCCCCGCGTTCCCGTTCCAGCTCACCGCCCTGGACGGCTTCGGCAGTAATCTGCTGCTGGCACGTAACCATCAGTGGGGCGTGTGGCAAGGCTCGTTGAACCTGAATGCCAGTGACGCCACCTTCAACAAGGCGGATGTTCGTCGTCCCTCACTGGCGTTAAACGCTAACGACAACCAAATCACGCTAACGGACCTGAGCGCGTTTACCCAAACCGGCTTACTGGAAGCCAAAGCGGTGATCGCACAGCAGCCCGCGCGAGCATTTACGCTGGACCTGAACGGCAAAGCCGTCGCATTTGATATTCTGACTCGCTGGGGCTGGCCGACACCTACCAGTGCACCCACCGGCAACACCAATCTGCAGTTACATCTGAATGGTCGACTGGAAGCGGCAAGCCCGCTGAAACCTACACTCAACGGTACGCTGCAAGGCGTCGATAGCGCCGGACATCCCATCAATCAGACGATGCATCAGGGCACAGTGGCAGACAGTGCGCCCGCCGCCCCTTCGGTACCTGCTGAACCCGCCTCGGCACCAACGGCGCCTGCCGTACAGCCTTAATTACCAAACCGCATAAAAACACACAGCCACCGTCCTGGTGGCTGTTTCAATTTATCGTCATCACTTATCGTCGGCGTTGAATCAACGAATGGCAGAACCGCCTTGCTCCAGTGATTCATTCTGATCTGGCGGCAACACAATGTAGGTACCATCAAATACGGCACCTTTTTTATCATTGCCGAACAGTTCCACCTGTAACTGAACCCGTGCTTTACGACCACGAGCCAGCCTATCCAAATCACCACTCAGCGACCCTAAATCCGCCACCGCGCTGGGACGTCCGGTTACCGGTGTGCTGTAGCGAATATGCGCATCCGCCAGAATAATGGTGCCGCCCAGTTGCCGTTCGCGCAGCAGCAACCAAATAAGCCCCCACCCGGTCAGGGTCGCCAGTGAGAACATGCTACCGGCAAACAGCGTATGGTGCGGATTCTGGTTCCCCGTTTCCGGCATCGTGGTAATAAATTTCTGCCCGGTGTACTGGCTGATGCGCACACCCATTTTTTCACTCAACGGAATATGGTTGTACCATGCCTGCTGTAACTGACCACACCAGTCAGGGCGATGCAGAATGTCATCCAGCGTTGCCACTGGTTTAATCATCAGAAAATGACGCACCGGCGTGGTCATCGGTGTGGTGATTTCACCCTGATTCACAAAGCCAAGGCGGGAAAAAAACGCCATCGCATCCTCGCGGGCGCTACACACCACCCGCTTTACGCCTTCCTGACGCGCCACCGACTCCAACGCCATCGCCATCAGGGTTCCGAGCCCTTTACGCTGAACATCCGGATGAACCGCCAGAAATCGTATCGATGCTTCATTTTCAGCATTGATTGAGAGACGGCCAACCGCCACCAAATTACCTTGCCCATCGACAATAGTTTGATGGTGCGCCAGCGCATCATAGGCATCCCGTTCGGAGCCAAGTGGCTGATGTAGCGGTTTACGCAACATTTCCCAGCGAAACTGGTAATAAGCGTCCAGCTCTTCAGCGCTTTCCGGTACTCTCAGGTAGTACATAACCGCCCCTCTCAACGCATACTTATATTGCTGCTAACAGCGTAATATTGCTGCTTAACGTCAGCCTACACCCGCAATCAGGCCATACCTACCGCCAGGACTATACCTATCACAAAGCTATACCTGTCACTAAACTACACCTGCAGCCAAAACGTAACAGGCCCGTCGTTTACCAGAGAAACCTGCATGTCTGCGGCAAAACGGCCTGTTTCCGTCGTCAGCCCATGCTCACGACATTGACCGACAAAATACTGATACAGGCGATCGGCCTCTGCTGGCGCGGCACCACGGGAAAAACTGGGGCGCATCCCTTTTTGCGTATCCGCCACCAGCGTAAACTGCGACACCACCAGCACACTGCCGCCAGCTTGCTGAACATTCACATTCATCTTGCCGTTATCATCACTGAAAATCCGATAGCCGATCACCTTTTCACATAAACGGGTCGCCTTTTGTTCATCATCGCCCTGCTCTACGCCCAGTAATACCAACAGCCCGTGGTTTATCTCCCCGACTATCGCTCCCTCTACCGCCACACTGGCGGCGGAGACTCGCTGAATTAATGCGATCATAACGGCCTTACGACTCCTGCTTAAAAACCTGGCTGGCAAAAAAATCCGGCACCACCTGCCGATCGCTGACCAGAATAGAACGGATACCTAGCGCATTCGCCGCCTCAACATTAGCGGCATTGTCATCAAAAAAGAGTGCGTCACCGGCTGCAAATCCCTCTTCGCACAACACATGGTGGTAAATCGCCGCCTCCGGTTTACGCATACCGATATCCTGAGACAAATAAAGCCTGTCGGCGGCTTGTTGTACTTCGGGGTATTCGCCCGGCCAGAATTGACAGTGCAGGCGATTGGTATTGGAGAGTATTACCACGCGATGGCCTTCCTGCCGCAACCGATGCATGATATCGATCACATCTTTGCGCACACCGATGAAAATTGCCTGCCAACCGGTCGAAAACTGCTCAAAACTGAGTGATATCCCCAACTCATGGCACAATCGCGACGCAAACTCCTCATCGCTAATTTCACCACGCTCGTGCAGCTCGACGGTGTATCCCAGCTCAAAACGCTTACGCAGGGTCGCCAGCGGTGCGCCGCTCAGATTGCTCCACACCCCCAGAACACGATTGAAGTCGATGTCGATTACGACGTTACCTAAATCAAAGATATACAGCATGTGTCCTCCAGACAGGCCAGTAGGGTTTTCACTGTAGCGAGAAAAATCCGTACTGAATAGGGAGGATAAGCAGGATCATAATAAGGTTAAAAAGGGGGCGGGCCAGATACAAGCGCAGGAGCGGTTGCCTTAAAAAAACAAAGGCCCCATAAAGGGGCCTTATCGTAAGGCAGCGCCGTCAAATCCCGTCGTCCGCCTTAGGTATCACTAAAAATAGTGAATTATTCTTCCTTGGTAGAACGGTTCGCACGGCGGCGATCGTTTTCCGTCAGGTGACGCTTACGCAGACGAATCGAGGTCGGCGTTACTTCAACCAGTTCATCGTCATCAATGAACTCCAGCGCCTGCTCCAGTGACATTTTTACCGGCGGTACCAGTACGGTAGCTTCGTCAGTACCAGAAGCACGCATGTTGGTCAGCTTCTTACCGGTCAGACAGTTAACGGTCAGGTCGTTAGAACGTGTATGAATACCGATGATCTGGCCTTCGTACACTTCAGCGCCGTGACCCAGGAACAGCTTACCGCGCTCCTGCAAGCTAAACAGCGCATAAGCAACCGCTTTACCCTGGCCGTTGGAGATCAGCACACCGTTTTGACGCTGGCCGATTTCACCCGGACGGATGTCATCATAGTGGCTGAAGGTGGAATACAGCAGACCGGTACCAGAGGTCATAGTCATGAACTCGGTACGGAAGCCAATCAGGCCACGGCTTGGGATCACGTAATCCAGACGTACGCGACCTTTACCATCGGGGATCATGTCACGCATTTCGCCTTTACGCAGACCCAGCGCTTCCATTACTGAACCCTGATGCTGCTCTTCGATATCCACGGTCACCTGCTCGAACGGCTCCTGACGGCGGCCATCGATGGTACGGAAGATAACTTTCGGGCGGGATACCGCCAGTTCGAAACCTTCACGACGCATGTTTTCGATCAACACGGACAGGTGCAGTTCACCACGGCCAGATACACGGAACGCATCCGGATCTTCGGTTTCTTCCACACGCAGCGCCACGTTGTGCACCAGCTCTTTACGCAGACGATCCAGAATCTGACGTGACGTGACGTATTTGCCTTCCTTGCCGCAGAACGGCGAGGTGTTAACGCAGAAATACATGGTCACGGTCGGTTCGTCTACCGACAGCGCCGGCAGCGCTTCCACGCAGGACGTATCGCAGATAGTGTCGGAAATGTTCAGTTCGCCCAGACCGGTGATAGCAATGATATCGCCCGCTTCTGCCAGTGAACTTTCAATACGCTGCAAACCCAGGTGGCCCAGCACCTGGCTCACTTTACCGTTGCGTACTTTGCCTGCGCTGTCGATGATGCTGACCTGCTGGTTCGGTTTCACCACGCCGCGTTTAATACGGCCGATACCGATAACGCCAACATAGTTGTTGTAGTCCAGCTGGGAGATCTGCATCTGGAACGGACCGTCGAGGTCGACATTCGGCGCTTCAACGTGTTTCACGATGGCTTCAAACAGCGGGGTCATGTCTTCGGCCATATCGTTATGGTCCAGACCGGCGATGCCGTTCAGCGCGGACGCATAAACAATCGGGAAGTCCAACTGCTCGTCGGTGGCACCCAGATTAACAAACAGGTCGAACACCTGATCAACCACCCAGTCAGGACGAGCGCCAGGACGGTCAACCTTATTAATGACAACAATCGGCTTCAGGCCATAGGCAAAAGCTTTCTGGGTCACGAAACGCGTCTGCGGCATCGGGCCGTCCATCGCGTCTACCAGCAGCAGTACAGAGTCCACCATGGACATCACGCGTTCTACCTCGCCGCCGAAGTCGGCGTGCCCTGGGGTATCCACGATATTGATGCGGTAGTCATTCCAGTTGATGGCGGTATTTTTAGCGAGGATGGTAATTCCGCGCTCTTTTTCCAAATCATTGGAGTCCATAACACGTTCAGTGGCGTCATTACGCTCACCCAACGTACCGGACTGTTGCAGCAACTTATCAACCAGGGTTGTTTTTCCATGGTCAACGTGCGCAATAATAGCGATGTTACGCAAATTTTCGATCACAGCTTTGCCTCAGGCATTTTAGAAATAGCGCGCTATTGTACACGTATTAATCGAGCGACTGAACAAGATCACAATCATCTTCCACAAACAACCTGCGAATTACGGGTCTGTGATCCCTTTCACGGTGCAATAAAGCAGCACCCCACAAACTCAGAGCACTAATTAAGTGCAATAACACCAAAATGGTGCACACTTTTGGTGCAGTTAACTATCTTGGTGCAGTTCAGGAGGAGACAAAAAACCAGCAGGAATGCTGGTTAGAACTATTCTTTAAAGTTGGCACAGTTTTCGCTATATGTTTTGTACGGTAACAACATCATTCCACAACGATATTCGTTCCACGACGATAAATGACACAATCGGGAGAACCAAGTATGTCAGTAGAACACGTTTTGACGATGCTGAATGAGCATGAGGTGAAGTTTGTTGACCTTCGCTTCACGGATACCAAAGGCAAAGAGCAGCACGTCACTATTCCGGCCCACCAGGTTAATGCTGACTTCTTCGAAGACGGTAAAATGTTTGATGGTTCCTCGATTGGCGGCTGGAAAGGCATCAACGAATCCGACATGGTGTTAATGCCGGACGCGACTACTGCGGTTATGGATCCGTTCTTCGAAGAACCGACTCTGATCATCCGTTGTGACATTCTGGAACCGGGCACCATGCAGGGTTATGACCGTGACCCTCGCTCCATCGCTAAACGTGCTGAAGACTTCCTGCGCTCTTCCGGTATCGCTGATACCGTACTGTTCGGGCCAGAGCCGGAATTCTTCCTGTTTGACGACGTACGTTTCGGCAGCAGCATCTCCGGTTCCCACGTTGCTATCGACGACATCGAAGGTGCCTGGAACTCCAGCACCAAATACGAAGAAGGCAACAAAGGCCACCGTCCGGCAGTGAAAGGCGGTTACTTCCCGGTTCCGCCGGTAGACTCTGCGCAGGACTTGCGTTCTGCCATGTGTCTGACCATGGAGCAGATGGGCCTGGTAGTTGAAGCGCATCACCACGAAGTAGCGACCGCTGGTCAGAACGAAGTGGCTACCCGCTTCAACACCATGACCAAGAAAGCCGACGAAATCCAGATCTACAAATACGTTGTACACAACGTGGCACACGCCTTCGGCAAAACCGCAACCTTCATGCCGAAACCGATGTTCGGCGATAACGGTTCCGGTATGCACTGCCACATGTCTCTGGCTAAAGACGGTACTAACCTGTTCTCCGGCGACAAATACGGCGGCCTGTCTGAAACCGCGCTGTACTACATCGGCGGTGTAATCAAACACGCTAAAGCCATCAACGCGCTGTCCAACCCGACCACCAACTCCTACAAGCGTCTGGTCCCGGGTTACGAAGCGCCGGTTATGCTGGCTTACTCTGCCCGTAACCGTTCTGCCTCCATCCGTATTCCGGTGGTATCGAGCCCGAAAGCACGTCGTATCGAAGTACGCTTCCCGGACCCGGCTGCTAACCCGTACCTGTGCTTCGCTGCACTGCTGATGGCTGGTCTGGACGGCATCATCAACAAGATCCACCCGGGCGATGCCATGGACAAGAACCTGTACGATCTGCCGCCGGAAGAAGCGAAAGAGATCCCAACCGTAGCAGGCTCTCTGGAAGAAGCGTTGAACGCCCTGAACGCAGACCGCGAGTTCCTGACCCGTGGCGGCGTATTCACTGACGACGCTATCGATGCTTACATCGAACTGCGTATTGCTGAAAACGACCGCGTTCGCATGACGCCGCACCCGGTTGAGTTCGAACTGTACTACAGCGTGTAACATCCCACGCTCTTGACGGCAGGACGAAGAAAATGATGTTCATACTGCCGTCTGATAGCTGTTTTTTATTTATGTTTATTTTTGTTGCCGTGGAAACTTTTCAGCCCATCTTCGGATGGGCTTTTTTCTCCACAAGACATATGACCGTTGCGACTTAACCTACAATCGAGAATAGTGTGCACTAAAATAGTGCGGGAGTCTGCGTTATGGCAACAGGCACGCTGCCCGATGCTGGGCAGATCCTTAATTCTTTAATAAACAGCATCTTGTTGCTGGATAAAGATCTGGCTATTCACTACTCAAACCCAGCGGCGCAACAACTTCTGGCTCAAAGTTCACGTAAACTGTCTGGAACGCCCCTGCCGGATCTGCTCGGTTACTTTTCGTTAAATCTCGACCTGATGCGGGAAAGCCTCGACTCTGGACAAGGTTTTACCGATAACGAAGTCACCATCGTGGTAGATGGTCGGGCACATATCATGTCGCTGACGGCTCAGCGCATTCAGCACGATTTTATCCTGTTGGAAATGGCGCCGATGGATAACCAACGCCGCCTCAGTCAGGAACAGCTACAACATGCCCAGCAACAGGCGGCACGCGATCTGGTGCGCGGTCTGGCGCATGAAATCAAGAACCCACTTGGCGGCCTGCGTGGCGCGGCACAGTTGCTGTCCAAAGCCCTGCCGGACCCGGCGCTGATGGAATACACCAAAGTCATTATCGAACAGGCCGACCGCCTGCGTAATCTGGTAGACCGCTTACTCGGCCCGCAACAGCCTGGGTTGCATGTTACGCAAAGCATTCATCAGGTGGCTGAACGGGTATTCCAGTTAGTCTCGATGGAAAAAGCCGACAACGTGACGCTGGTGCGCGACTACGACCCCAGCCTGCCGGAATTGATGCACGACCCGGATCAGATTGAACAGGTATTGCTGAACATTACTCGCAATGCCATGCAGGCGCTGGGAGAGGAAGGCGGCACCATTACCATACGTACCCGTACCGCGTTTCAGTTGACGCTACATGGCGTGCGCTACCGTCTGGTGGCCCGTATCGACATCGAAGATGACGGCCCCGGTGTGCCAGCCCATCTGCAAGACACGCTATTCTATCCCATGGTGAGTGGTCGTGAAGGCGGTACCGGGCTGGGGTTGTCGATTGCCCGTAACCTTATCGATCAACATTCCGGAAAAATTGAATTTAACAGTTGGCCAGGTCATACCGAATTCTCGGTGTATCTGCCCATTCGCCAGTGAGGTTCACGATGCAACGAGGGATAGTCTGGATTGTCGATGACGATAGCTCGATCCGTTGGGTGCTTGAACGTGCGCTTACCGGGGCGGGATTAACCTGCGCAACCTTTGATAACGGTACCCAGGCGTTAAACGCGCTGACCACGCAAACACCGGATGTCCTGCTGTCCGATATCCGCATGCCCGGTATGGACGGGCTGGCATTGCTGCAACAAATCAAACAGCGCCACCCGATGCTGCCCGTTATCATCATGACAGCGCATTCCGATTTGGACGCAGCGGTCAGCGCCTACCAACAGGGGGCTTTCGATTATCTGCCCAAACCGTTCGACATTGATGAAGCGGTAGCGCTGGTTGAACGTGCCATCAGCCATTACCTGGAGCAGCAGCAACCGGTACGCAGTCAGCCCATCAGTGGGCCAACCACCGATATTATCGGTGAAGCACCGGCTATGCAGGATGTGTTTCGAATTATCGGTCGCCTCTCACGCTCATCAATAAGCGTACTGATCAACGGTGAATCCGGCACCGGTAAAGAGCTGGTCGCCCATGCATTACACCGCCACAGCCCACGCGCTAAAGCACCTTTTATTGCGCTGAATATGGCGGCAATCCCTAAGGATTTGATCGAATCGGAACTATTCGGCCATGAAAAAGGCGCGTTTACCGGCGCCAATCAGATTAGGCAAGGGCGTTTCGAGCAAGCAGATGGCGGAACGTTGTTCCTTGATGAAATCGGCGACATGCCGCTGGATGTGCAAACCCGCTTGTTGCGCGTACTGGCTGACGGTCAGTTTTATCGTGTCGGCGGCTATGCAGCCGTGAAAGTGGATGTACGCATTATTGCCGCCACACATCAGAATCTGGAATTGCGGGTTCAGGAAGGCAAATTTCGCGAAGACTTGTTCCACCGTTTGAACGTGATTCGTGTTCATTTACCGCCGCTACGTGAACGTCGGGAAGATATTCCGCGTCTGGCGCGCTACTTCCTGCAGGCAACAGCCAAAGAACTGGGTGTGGAGCCGAAAAACCTGCACCCGGAAACTGAAGCGGCGCTCACCCGTTTACCCTGGCCGGGTAACGTGCGCCAGCTTGAAAATACCTGCCGGTGGCTGACAGTGATGGCCGCGGGACAGGAGGTGCTGATTCAGGATCTGCCGCCGGAGCTGTTTGAAACGACAGCGCCAGACGCCACCGTACATGTTATGCCTGATAGCTGGGCGACACTGCTGGCACAGTGGGCCGACCGTGCACTGCGTTCCGGTCATCAAAATCTGTTGGCCGAAGCGCAACCGGAAATGGAACGCACACTACTGACAACCGCGTTACGCCATACGCAAGGGCATAAACAGGAAGCGGCAAGACTGCTGGGCTGGGGGCGAAACACGCTGACGCGTAAGCTTAAGGAACTGGGCATGGAATAACGGCAATCTGCCGTTTTCCCGCTACCGTTCATCACAAGGAACAGCGCCCACGGATGGGTTGCGTTATGAAACCCACACATCTGCAATTTACGTCATCATGGATATATTTTGTACTTTACTTGCGCCGCGCCAGCAGTATGATCATGTCGCTGACTGGAGAGGGTAACCATGCTGGAATCCATTTTTTCTGCCGTAACGCACGGCGCTGAGATCAGTAGTGCGATGGGTCCATCATCGCAAACTGCGATTGCAGCCGTGTTGTGCGCAGCACTGATCAATTTCTTCAGCTAACACACGCTGACACAATAAGAAAAGAGCCAGTCATACGACTGGCTCTTTTCTTTTATCTCTAACCACTTCCCATCTACCATAACAAGGTCATGCCAGATTCGGTGGCCAACACATTTTCGATTCCCGCAGGAATTACCCGGTGGAATTAAATAACTCGGGAAAATTGGCGCTCACGCATTTTGTTGCGGAAATACACATCAAAACACATACAAATATTACGAATAAGCAGCCGTCCTTTCGCCGTCACCCGAATACCGTCAGCCTGAATCTCCACCAGTCCATCCTGTGCCATTGGTGCCAGCAACGCCAGGTCTTCACGGAAGTAATCGCCGAATGACAGACCATATGCCTGCTCAATCGCCGCAAACTCCAGTTGGAAATGACAAATCAGCGCTTTAATGACATCACGGCGAATACAATCATCACGAGTCAGGGACAAACCACGCCACAATGCATGCCCTCGTTGTTCAACATCAGCGTAGTACAGCTTCAATTCTTTTTGGTTCTGTGCATAACTGTCGCCAATCATACTGATGGCAGACACGCCCAACCCCAGTAAATCGGTATCGCCTTGTGTGGTATACCCCTGGAAATTACGGTGCAATTTGCCCTCGCGCTGTGCTACCGCCAGCTCATCATCTGGCCGGGCGAAATGATCCATGCCGATGAACTGATAACCTGCTGCCGTCAGGCTTTGAATGGTTTGCTGCAAAATGGCCAGTTTTTGTTCCGCATCCGGCAGATCCGCTTCTTTAATTTTTCGCTGTGCGGCAAACAAACTGGGCAAATGGGCATAATTAAATACGCTCAGACGATCCGGGCGTAACTCGGCTACCCGCTGTAAAGTAAACGCAAAACTGTCCGGCGTTTGTTTGGGCAGACCATAAATCAGGTCGATATTAGTCGAGGTAAACCCTAACGCCTTGGCCCGCTCAATCAGCGCAAAAATGAACGCTTCATCCTGTTCGCGGTTAACCAGCCGCTGCACCTCTTTATTGAAATCCTGCACGCCCATGCTAAGGCGGTTGAATCCTTCAGCGCGCAAATGATCGAGCACATCCAGTTCAATTTCCCGCGGATCCACTTCCAGCGACATCTCGGCGTGCTCAGAAAAATGGAAATGCTGGCGAAGCAGCGACATCAGCCGACTAATCTGTGCTTTATTCAGAAATGTGGGGGTGCCGCCGCCCCAATGCATTTGGGTGACCGTGCGGTTGGCAAATAACGGTGCGCGTTGATGAATCTCCAACGCCAGCCGATCGAGATATTCATCGGCTTTATGCAGCTGCCGGGTTACCAGCTTATTGCAACCACAGAAGTAGCACAGGCGGTAACAAAACGGAATATGCAGATACAGCGACAACGGGCGGTGGGGATAACGGACCACCGCCTCGGTAAACGCCGCGTCGTCATAGCTGTCGCTGAATTCCAGCGCGGTAGGGTAGGAAGTGTAGCGCGGCCCCGAATAGTTATATTTCTGGATCAGGGATAAATCCCAGTCGATAGTCTGTTCGGACATAGAGCTTACTCCTTCCTGTAACCGGTCCTCACCGTACGACGCCGGGGCAACCGATGCTGCCCAGCCAATACGGCACGCTGTAATCTGCCTTTCCGTTTCGACAGGCACCACAGTTTAACCAACAGGCCACCCAAAAAACACAGAACTAATAGGGTGATGAGCAGAAACAGCGCTTTTAACATTAATAACCGTCTTTCGGGTTACCACGACGAAGCAGTTGCAGCATGTCTTCTTCCTGCTGTTCATCTTCGTCGTCATCGTCCAGGCTAATCCCCAGTTGCTCCATCAGGATATCAATGCGATCCAATGTTTCATCCAGCCAGGACTGTTCTTTAGCCGGCAGCGTTTCACCTTTCTCGAGCCTGTCCAGCAGCTCATCAAGACGCGGATCATTTTCCAGCATCTCCAGTTCTTCCTGCGGTGACAGGCGAACCGGTTTCTCTTTCGGCATGGTTACCGGTTTTGTCGGCGCAACTGCGCTTTCCGGCAGCAGCGATACCGGCTTTTTACTGCCAATACGCGGGTCTTTGCCTTGACCAGAAGAGGCATTGTGCTGATGACCACCAGACGGCTGCGCACGGCTGCCTGCGGCATGACCACGGTGTTTTTTCTGGCGTTTGCGATCGCGAGCTTCAAGATCCAACTGCTCGCGACTTTTTCTTTTGGCCTTTGGAGCAGGAGCTTTGCGTCCCGCCCCTTGTGATGGTTGTTTCATAGCGTCAATCTCAGGTTCGGATGAGCAAATATAGGAAGAATTGCGGCGGAATCTAGCAGAAAGCATACCAATAAAAAAGTGCTCCAGGCGCTCTGTACCGGTTTTATTTTTTCAGTCTGTTACCGCGGCAACACCCTGTGCAAAACAGATAAACGCCGCCTTTCTCATCAGTTACAGGTATAATCAGCTATATAGAACCGTGATCCAGACAGAGACGCACACCGTGACCCAGCAATACAACTATCATGTGACTCATTTCGTCACCAGCGCGCCGGACATTCGTCATCTTCCTGCCGACAGCGGTATTGAAGTCGCTTTTGCCGGCCGCTCCAATGCGGGAAAATCCAGCGCACTCAACACGCTGACCAACCAAAAGAGCCTGGCCCGTATCAGTAAAACGCCAGGTCGTACCCAGCTCATCAACCTGTTTGAAGTGGCTGAGGGGATACGCCTGGTCGACTTGCCGGGTTATGGCTATGCCGAAGTACCGGAAGAAATGAAACGCAAATGGCAGCGAGCGCTTGGCGAGTACCTGCAAAAGCGTAACTGTCTGAAAGGGTTGGTGGTATTAATGGATATCCGTCACCCGCTCAAAGATCTGGACCAGCAGATGTTAGAATGGGCCGTTGATGCCGGACTGCCGGTACTGGTGTTACTGACTAAAGCGGACAAACTGGCTCAGGGAGCCCGTAAATCCCAGTTAAACATGGTGCGGGAAGCCGTGTTGCCATTAATGGGAGATATTCAGGTTGAGACGTTTTCTTCGCTGAAAAAAACCGGTGTAGATAAATTACGTCAGAAATTAGATAACTGGTTCAGCACATTACCACCCGCAGATGAGTCTTCTCTTCCCGAGTCTGAGCAGTAACGTCTCCATCAAGGACAGGTGAGCTTTCTGAGACGCCGTCCTTACCCACACAACTACCGGCAAATTTTTTTGTCGGTAGCATAAGCTTTGGTTATCCAAGACAATTTATTATCAGACAATAAAAAACGCCCCGGTCAGAAAACTGACCGGGGCGGCTAACATTCAGCCAAATCCGATTACGTGAAGTAAAAGGTCTGAAAGATAGAACATCTTACCTCTGTACCCTACGTGTTTAACTCTACCCCATTTCTTTTCTGGAAAAAAGCATTTTTTGTTGTTTAATTTCATAAAAAATGGCGATGAATTAGACAAACCCAAACCAGGTCACACAATCATGTAGCTTAATTACAGAATCCCCCATACCCTAGCCGAAAAAACCGACAAAAAAAAGAAACCGCTATTTCTGTCGGTATTCACAACCAAACACCATATAACTCACGAATGCGTCAGACCCGTTTTTTCACCGAAGACATTAATGGGCCTGATCCCAGTTACTGCCGGTACCGATATCCACCTGTAATGGCACATCCAACTGCATGCAGCCTTCCATCAGGTTACGAATCTTCGCACTGACTTCATCCAGTACTGAATGGTGCACTTCAAACACCAATTCATCGTGTACCTGCATCAGCATCGTCGCCAATGGCTTTTCCTGCTGCAACCAGTCATCAATGGCAATCATCGCTTTTTTAATGATGTCTGCGGCGGTTCCCTGCATCGGTGCGTTAATAGCAGCACGCTCCGCGGCCTTACGACTCATGGCATTACGGGAGTGAATATCCGGCAGGTAGAGGCGTCGACCATCCAGCGTGGAGACATACCCTTGATCTGCCGCCTGCTGACGTGTGCGCTCCATGTACTCCTGTACCCCTGGATAGCGCTCAAAATAGAGATTCATGTACTTCTGCGCTTCATTACGTGCAATGCCCAACTGGCGAGACAAACCAAAAGCACTCATCCCGTAGATCAGGCCAAAGTTGATGGCTTTAGCACTGCGGCGCTGTTCCGTCGTCACTTTATCAAGCGGTAAACCGAATACTTCGGCAGCTGTAGCACGGTGAATATCCAGTCCATCGGAAAACGCCTTCAGTAATCCGGCATCCCGTGACAGGTGCGCCATAATGCGTAACTCTATCTGCGAGTAGTCAGCCGCCAGAATTTGGTATCCTTGCGGGGCAATGAACGCCTGACGAATACGGCGCCCTTCTTCATTACGCACAGGAATGTTTTGCAAGTTAGGATCACTGGAGGACAGACGCCCCGTGGCCGTTACCGCCTGGTGATAGGAGGTATGCACCCGTTTAGTCAACGGGTTGATCATCTGCGGCAACTTATCCGTGTAAGTCGATTTCAGTTTGGCCAACTCACGATGTTCTAAAATCAACTTCGGCAGCGGATGATCCAGCGCCAGCTCAGCCAGCACTTCTTCATTGGTAGAAGGTGCGCCTTTCGGCGTTTTCTTGATAACCGGCAACTGCAGCTTTTCGTACAGAATGGCACCTAACTGTTTAGGCGAAGCCAAATTGAAAGCCTCCCCCGCCAGCTCATGGGCCCGAACTTCCAGCTCCGCCAGACGTTGCGTCAGTTCCTGCGAATGCTCGGCCAGAATCGTGGTATCGATCAGCACCCCGGTGCGTTCCATACGTGACAACACTGGCACCAGTGGCATATCGATATTCTTGAATACCTGGCACAGCTCCTGTTGCGGCTCCAGCTTCGCCCATAACGTTTCATGCAAACGCAACGTCACGTCGGCATCTTCCGCGGCATAAACCGCCGCCTGCTCAAGTGGGATCTGATTGAAGGTTAACTGGTTCTTGCCCTTACCAGCGATCTCTTCAAAGGTAATGGTCTTATGCTGCAGATAGCGCTCTGACAGGCTATCCATATCATGGCGACCCGCCACACTATCAAGCACGTAGGACTCCAGCATGGTATCAAACACAATGCCGCGCAGATCGATGCCGTAACGGGCCATCACGCCTTTATCGAATTTCAGGTTTTGCCCGATCTTACCGATGGCTTCATTTTCCAGCAGTGGCTTTAATTGCGCTAACACGGTATCTCTATCCAACTGTGTCGGCGCATCAAGATAATCATGGCCTAATGGCAGGTAAGCGGCCTCACCGGGTTTGATAGCCAGAGAGATACCTACCAGATTAGCCGTTAGCGTATCAAGGCCATCGGTTTCGGTATCAAACGAAAACAGACCAGCAGCGTTAATTCTGGCAATCCAGTCCTGCAAGGATGACTCATCCAGAATGGTGACATAACCATCCTGAGACAATACGCTGGACGCCTCTTTAGGTGCATCTTCTTCAGATTCTGGTTTCACAAACGGTACCGCAGCCGGACCCTTTTTACCGCCCTGCAACCATTTGCCATCTTCCACATCTGCCAGCCAGCGTTTGAATTCATAACGGGCGAATAACTCACGCAATTCCGTTACATCCAGCTCATTCACCGTCAGTTGTTCGCAACCGAGCTCCAGCTCAACATCGGTTTTAATCGTCGCCAGTTGGTAAGAAAGGTAAGCCACGTCTTTATGCTGCTCGAGTTTCGCCGCCATGGTTTTAGCACCACGGAAGGTCAGCGTCGCAATCTTATCCAGATTGTCATAGAGCGCATCCAGCCCCCCCACGCCCTGCAGTAGCGCCTGCGCGGTTTTTTCACCCACACCAGGCACGCCGGGAATGTTGTCGGAGGAATCCCCCATCAGCGCCAGAAAATCGATAATCAGAGAGGGAGGAATACCATATTTGGCACACACCTCATCCGGCCCCAGAATAGTGTTATTCATGGTGTTGATCAGGGTTATCTGCGGCGTCACCAGTTGGGCCATATCTTTATCGCCAGTGCTGATCAACACGGGCTTACCGGCGCGTTCCGCCTGTTGTGCCAGTGTTCCAATCACATCGTCAGCCTCAACGCCGGAAACAGACAGCAGCGGCAACCCCATCGCTTTCACCATACGGTGCAATGGCTCAATCTGCGCGCGGAGATCATCCGGCATCGGCGGACGATGAGATTTGTAGTGTTCAAACAAATCATCACGAAATGTCTTCCCCTTCGCATCAAACACCACCGCCACATGGCTGGGATGATACTGCTGCAACAAACTACGCAGCATATTGAGCACGCCGTACATCGCTCCAGTTGGCTCGCCAGCACCGTTGGTCAAGGGAGGAAAGGCGTGGTAAGCACGGTAAAGGTACGATGAACCGTCAACCAGAATGAGGGGGTTTTCTGCTATTTGAACCATGATATTTCGTGATCGTTGTTTTCTGCCATGGGGGTAAGGATGCCATAGCTGGCAGTCAGAGACGAATATTAACGATCGTTCATTACGCTTTTTGCACAACGTCTCGCAAAAATTCTGTGGATAACTTTGTGCATAGAAATTGAAAGATAATTAACAGTGATATAGACAGAGTTGTTCGGTATATGTATTCCATTATAAATCAATACTTTAATAAAAAAGCATTGACATTATAGTTATATCAAAACGTTGTTATTAATGTGGATAGATATGAAATCACCACGTCCGGCAGTAAGCAGAAATGTCCAGACGTTAGCGGCAGAAGGAAATAAAAACGCCATATGTACTAAGGCATATGGCGTATAGACAAAGCAGAAAACTATTTCTGAGAGAGCAGAAATTTCACTACATCAGCATACTGTTTGACATAGCCGTCCATAGAACTGGTATCAAGCCCGTCGCTTTTCACCATGTACTTACCGTTAACAAACACCGCTGGTACACCACGCAGTTGCAAATCGGCAGCCGCTTTTTCCTGTTGCGCGACCAGTGATTTCACCACGAAGCTATTCAACGCACTGTCATAGTCTTCAGCTTTTACACCCGCTGCCACAAAGACCTGACGAATATCTTCTGTCGTTTTCACCGTCTGAGTTTTCTGGACGGCATCAAACATCAACGGGCTGACTTTATCTTCCACGCCCAGAGCAATCGCAACCGCCCAGGCCTGGGTCAACTCTTTACCCAATGGGCCCAGGAAATCGACATGATATTTGGTCAACTTAGCATCAGCAGGTAAGGCTTTCTGGATAGCATCAGGAATGTGGTAAACCTGAGCAAACTGGTAGCAGTGTGGGCAGTAGAACGAGAAGAATTCCAGCACCTGAGGGGATTGGGGAACCGGTTTATCCAGGGTAGTGAACTGTTTACCATCGGAAAAATCAGCAGCTGACGCACTGAACGCCAACACCACACCAACCAGCGCAAGCCATATTTTCTTCATATCAAGGTTATCTCCATAATTGTCAGTACATCGGTGCCAGCTGCAACGGTGGTTCCTGCAACAGCCTGACCTGTTCAGTAAAAATAGCGGTCTGCTTTGCCCAAAAATCAGCGTCTTGCATCCACGGAAAACTACGGGGAAAAGCCGGGTCATGCCAGCGGCGGGTCACCCAGGCCAGATAATGGACCATACGCATGGCGCGTAGCGGCTCAATCAGCGCCAGTTCTGACTCATCAAAAGAAGCAAACTCGCTGTAGGCATCCAGCAAAATATCCAATTGAATACGCTGCTCCTGACGCTCGCCATGCAGCAACATCCACAGATCCTGAACAGCAGGGCCATTACGCGCATCATCCAGATCGACAAACAATGGGCCATCGCGCCAAAGAATATTCCCGGGATGACAGTCACCATGCAGGCGTCTGGCTTGCCAGTGGGTATGCCAGTGTAATTTCACTTCCTCGATAAGCCGGGTTGTCGCGGCCAGAAAGGGCGCTTTCTGCACACCAGCAATCAGAGAACTATCCGTTAATGTGAGCAATGGGTCATCAAGGTATTCCTGTAACCCAATAGTAGGACGCGTTGAAAACAGATTTCGACTACCAGTCTGATGGATTCGGCCCAGATAGCGCCCGACTTCCTCCAACTGGTTATCATTGTCCATTTCATACTGGCGCCCGCCAACGCTTGGGAATACCGCAAACCAGAAACCATCATGCGCATGCAACGTATTGCCCTGTAAGGCCAGCGGGGCGACCACCGGCACTTCGTCATCAGACAACTCGACCGCAAAGCGATGCTCTTCATTAATCTGACCAGCATCCCAACGTTGCGGCCGATAAAACTTCACCACATAACGCTTGCGATCTTCATCGCTAAACTGGTAAACCCGATTTTCATAGCTGTTAAGTGCTGTCAGGCCGGAGTCAACGCGGATCCCCACAGACCACAGCGCGTCCATGATGACATCCGGCGACAGTGTATGAAAATTGAATACGGCGTCATGCATGGTAAGCGCTGCTCCATAGCATCAGGTCCTGGCCGTCAATCCTTGATAACGCCGCGGGCACGCAGTAATGCGGTTTTGAAATCTTCTTCATAATCCTTCTGCAAGCCAGGGATAGGCTGTGTGCTATCTGCGTCACGTAACTTTAGATGATAAATAAGGATATCATCAGTCAAATCACTAAGCGCCCCCTCAAACCCGGCTTCCTGTGCAAGTTTTTGTAAAAATTGCACCAAATTCAAATCAGGCTCTTTTTGCCAGGCTGGATGCAGCAACTCAATCAATTCATTTACACGATGGCACTTCATTATCATGACCTCAAACATTGATGATTGTTTATCTAGTATGGGGAAAGGACTTGGCCTTACGCCATAGTTTTCCGACAATAACGCATTAAATCATTATGGATACCAATACGATGATAACAGGTGTGATTCTGGCTGGGGGTCAGTCATCCCGTATGGGCGGAAATGACAAAGGATTAATCGAACTGGAAGGCAAGCCACTCTATCAACATGTTCTTGATCGCCTGAAACCACAGGTTGATACCCTGCTCATTAACGCTAATCGGCATCAGGCTCGTTATCAGCAAAGTGGTTATCCGGTGATCGGCGATATTAATCGTGATTTTTCCGGCCCTTTGGCTGGCATCTTTACCGGGTTGAGTATCGCCGAAACAGAATGGGTGATATTCGTCCCCTGTGATGTACCGGCATTACCCTACGATTTAGTCTCACGTTTACGGCAATCCTGTGGCAATCAATCCAGTGACAATCATTGTGCCTCCTATGCCACAGATGGAGAACGCGAGCACCCGACACTTTTGTTGATCCACACATCCCTGACCGAAAAGCTGGAACGTTATCTGAATAACGGCGACCGAAAACTAATGCTATTCCTGGAACAGGTAGCGGCAAAAGCCGTTTCTTTTGCCGATCAGCCTTTATCATTCCGTAATCTCAATACGCCGGAGGATCTCGCCCACTGGCAGGAGAAAGCACATGACTGATACCCCGCTTTTAGCTATTGCCGCTCACAGTGGTACGGGTAAAACCACATTACTAAAACAGCTTATCCCCCTGCTTAACGCGATGGGGATCCGTGTAGGTATCATCAAGCACACTCATCACGACATGGATATCGATAAACCAGGTAAAGACAGCTATGAGCTGCGCAAAGCCGGTGCCGATCAAACACTGGTTGCCAGTAATACTCGCTGGGCATTAATGACAGAGACACCCGAACAACAAGAACCCGACTTGTTTTTTCTGGCCAGCAGAATGGATAGTTCAAAGTTGGATTTAATTCTGGTGGAAGGCTTCAAGCATGAGTCTGTCGATAAAATCCTGCTTTACCGCCATAAGTCTGGAAATAATGAGGTGATAGAGATTGATGACTGCACACTGGCAATAGCCAGCGATGTACCGTTAACGCTTCTCAGGCCTTGTCTGGATCTGAACCAGCCACCACAGGTAGCAATATTTATCCGGGATTGGCTGCGCCAAAAGAAAGGTATCGGAACAATTGAGGCGGAGTAGCAGAGATGATTACCCGGAAGATTAACGCGGCCGCCCGGGTTGCGGACATAAAAAAACCCCCGGCGCTAACCGGGGGTTCTCTGTTTGATGCCTGGCAGTTCCCTACTCTCGCATGGGGAGACCCCACACTACCATCGGCGCTACGGCGTTTCACTTCTGAGTTCGGCATGGGGTCAGGTGGGACCACCGCGCTCTCGCCGCCAGGCAAATTCTTTCGACGTCTATTCAACGTCCTGATTCTTCATGCCGCCGTGTATCGCTACACCACGCCATCCAATCCTCGAACAAGCCAAATTCTACTTTTAGTCTCTCACCAAAACACCTTCGGTGTTGTAAGGTTAAGCCTCTCGGGTCATTAGTACTGGTTAGCTCAACGTATCGCTACGCTTACACACCCAGCCTATCAACGTCTTCGTCTTAAACGTCCCTTCAGGGGCCTCAAGGGCCCAGGGAAGACTCATCTCGGGGCAAGTTTCCCGCTTAGATGCTTTCAGCGGTTATCTCTTCCGCACGTAGCTACCGGGCAGTGCCATTGGCATGACAACCCGAACACCAGCGGTGCGTTCACTCCGGTCCTCTCGTACTAGGAGCAACCCCCCTCAATCTTCCAACGCCCACGGCAGATAGGGACCGAACTGTCTCACGACGTTCTAAACCCAGCTCGCGTACCACTTTAAATGGCGAACAGCCATACCCTTGGGACCTACTTCAGCCCCAGGATGTGATGAGCCGACATCGAGGTGCCAAACACCGCCGTCGATATGAACTCTTGGGCGGTATCAGCCTGTTATCCCCGGAGTACCTTTTATCCGTTGAGCGATGGCCCTTCCATTCAGAACCACCGGATCACTAAGACCTGCTTTCGCACCTGCTCGAGCCGTCACTCTCGCAGTCAAGCTAGCTTATGCCTTTGCACTAACCTCCTGATGTCCGACCAGGATTAGCTAACCTTCGTGCTCCTCCGTTACTCTTTGGGAGGAGACCGCCCCAGTCAAACTACCCACCAGACACTGTCCCCAGCCCGGATTACGGGCCCAGGTTAGAACATCAAACATTAAAGGGTGGTATTTCAAGGTTGGCTCCATGCAGACTGGCGTCCACACTTCAAAGCCTCCCACCTATCCTACACATCAAGGCTCAAGGTTCAGTGTCAAGCTATAGTAAAGGTTCACGGGGTCTTTCCGTCTTGCCGCGGGTACACTGCATCTTCACAGCGAGTTCAATTTCACTGAGTCTCGGGTGGAGACAGCCTGGCCATCATTACGCCATTCGTGCAGGTCGGAACTTACCCGACAAGGAATTTCGCTACCTTAGGACCGTTATAGTTACGGCCGCCGTTTACCGGGGCTTCGATCAAGAGCTTCTCCTTACGGATAACCCCATCAATTAACCTTCCGGCACCGGGCAGGCGTCACACCGTATACGTCCACTTTCGTGTTTGCACAGTGCTGTGTTTTTATTAAACAGTTGCAGCCAGCTGGTATCTGCGACTCTCGTCAGCTCCATCCGCAAGGGACTTCACCCACAAGAGCGTGCCTTCTCCCGAAGTTACGGCACCATTTTGCCTAGTTCCTTCACCCGAGTTCTCTCAAGCGCCTGAGTATTCTCTACCTGACCACCTGTGTCGGTTTGGGGTACGATTTAATGTTACCTGATGCTTAGAGGCTTTTCCTGGAAGCAGGGCATCTGTCACTTCAGCACCGTAGTGCCTCGTCATCACGCCTCAGTGTTAACAGCAGACCGGATTTGCCTGGTCCACCCACCTTCACGCTTAAACCGGGACAACCGTCGCCCGGATGACATAGCCTTCTCCGTCCCCCCTTCGCAGTAACACCAAGTACAGGAATATTAACCTGTTTCCCATCGACTACGCTTTTCAGCCTCGCCTTAGGGGTCGACTCACCCTGCCCCGATTAACGTTGGACAGGAACCCTTGGTCTTCCGGCGTGCGGGTTTTTCACCCGCATTATCGTTACTTATGTCAGCATTCGCACTTCTGATACCTCCAGCAGCCCTCACAGGCCACCTTCACAGGCTTACAGAACGCTCCCCTACCCAACAACACATTGTGTCGCTGCCGCAGCTTCGGTGCATGGTTTTAGCCCCGTTACATCTTCCGCGCAGGCCGACTCGACCAGTGAGCTATTACGCTTTCTTTAAATGATGGCTGCTTCTAAGCCAACATCCTGGCTGTCTGGGCCTTCCCACATCGTTTCCCACTTAACCATGACTTTGGGACCTTAGCTGGCGGTCTGGGTTGTTTCCCTCTTCACGACGGACGTTAGCACCCGCCGTGTGTCTCCCGTGATAACATTCTTCGGTATTCGCAGTTTGCATCGGGTTGGTAAGCCGGGATGGCCCCCTAGCCGAAACAGTGCTCTACCCCCGAAGATGAGTTCACGAGGCGCTACCTAAATAGCTTTCGGGGAGAACCAGCTATCTCCCGGTTTGATTGGCCTTTCACCCCCAGCCACAAGTCATCCGCTAATTTTTCAACATTAGTCGGTTCGGTCCTCCAGTTAGTGTTACCCAACCTTCAACCTGCCCATGGCTAGATCACCGGGTTTCGGGTCTATACCCTGCAACTAGACGCCCAGTTAAGACTCGGTTTCCCTGCGGCTCCCCTATTCGGTTAACCTTGCTACAGAATATAAGTCGCTGACCCATTATACAAAAGGTACGCAGTCACACCTAAAAGGTGCTCCCACTGCTTGTACGTACACGGTTTCAGGTTCTATTTCACTCCCCTCGCCGGGGTTCTTTTCGCCTTTCCCTCACGGTACTGGTTCACTATCGGTCAGTCAGGAGTATTTAGCCTTGGAGGATGGTCCCCCCATGTTCAGACAGGATACCACGTGTCCCGCCCTACTCGTCGAACTCACGACCTGTGCATCTTCGTGTACGGGACTGTCACCCTGTACCGTGCGCCTTTCCAGACGCTTCCACTGACACACAAGCCGATTCAGGTTCTGGGCTCCTCCCCGTTCGCTCGCCGCTACTGGGGGAATCTCGGTTGATTTCTTTTCCTCGGGGTACTGAGATGTTTCAGTTCCCCCGGTTCGCCTCACACACCTATGGATTCAGTGTGTGATAGTGTGACGAATCACACTGGGTTTCCCCATTCGGGTATCGTCGGGTATAACGGTTCATATCACCTTGCCGACGCTTTTCGCAGATTAGCACGCCCTTCATCGCCTCTGACTGCCTAGGCATCCACCGTGTACGCTTAGTCGCTTAACCTCACAACCCGAAAGTGTCTCGGGATATGAGTATTTTGAGAGACTCCAACAACACATGAATTCTCACTCACATGCTGTCGTTTCAAATTATTCAGCTTGTTCCGGATTGTTAAAGAGCAGATAACATAAACCTGACTATCTCTAATCAGTTTTAGGTTAGCGTTGACCGTGCCTTTCACACACTGTCAGTCATTGGCGTCCCCTAGGGGATTCGAACCCCTGTTACCGCCGTGAAAGGGCGGTGTCCTGGGCCTCTAGACGAAGGGGACATCACTTGTCAGCTTCGCAAGACGCTTTTGACTCTTTCTTATCATCAGACAATCTGTGTGGACACCACGCAGGCACTTCTACTCGGTAAGGAGGTGATCCAACCGCAGGTTCCCCTACGGTTACCTTGTTACGACTTCACCCCAGTCATGAATCACAAAGTGGTAAGCGCCCTCCCGAAGGTTAAGCTACCTACTTCTTTTGCAACCCACTCCCATGGTGTGACGGGCGGTGTGTACAAGGCCCGGGAACGTATTCACCGTAGCATTCTGATCTACGATTACTAGCGATTCCGACTTCATGGAGTCGAGTTGCAGACTCCAATCCGGACTACGACGTACTTTATGAGGTCCGCTTGCTCTCGCGAGGTCGCTTCTCTTTGTATACGCCATTGTAGCACGTGTGTAGCCCTACTCGTAAGGGCCATGATGACTTGACGTCATCCCCACCTTCCTCCGGTTTATCACCGGCAGTCTCCCTTGAGTTCCCACCATTACGTGCTGGCAACAAAGGATAAGGGTTGCGCTCGTTGCGGGACTTAACCCAACATTTCACAACACGAGCTGACGACAGCCATGCAGCACCTGTCTCAGAGCTCCCGAAGGCACACCCGCATCTCTGCAGGCTTCTCTGGATGTCAAGAGTAGGTAAGGTTCTTCGCGTTGCATCGAATTAAACCACATGCTCCACCGCTTGTGCGGGCCCCCGTCAATTCATTTGAGTTTTAACCTTGCGGCCGTACTCCCCAGGCGGTCGATTTAACGCGTTAGCTCCGGAAGCCACGGTTCAAGACCACAACCTCCAAATCGACATCGTTTACAGCGTGGACTACCAGGGTATCTAATCCTGTTTGCTCCCCACGCTTTCGCACCTGAGCGTCAGTCTTCGTCCAGGGGGCCGCCTTCGCCACCGGTATTCCTCCAGATCTCTACGCATTTCACCGCTACACCTGGAATTCTACCCCCCTCTACGAGACTCTAGCCTGTCAGTTTTGAATGCAGTTCCCAGGTTAAGCCCGGGGATTTCACATCCAACTTAACAGACCGCCTGCGTGCGCTTTACGCCCAGTCATTCCGATTAACGCTTGCACCCTCCGTATTACCGCGGCTGCTGGCACGGAGTTAGCCGGTGCTTCTTCTGCGGGTAACGTCAATGAACAGGGTTATTAACCCTGCTCCCTTCCTCCCCGCTGAAAGTGCTTTACAACCCGAAGGCCTTCTTCACACACGCGGCATGGCTGCATCAGGCTTGCGCCCATTGTGCAATATTCCCCACTGCTGCCTCCCGTAGGAGTCTGGACCGTGTCTCAGTTCCAGTGTGGCTGGTCATCCTCTCAGACCAGCTAGGGATCGTCGCCTAGGTGAGCCTTTACCTCACCTACTAGCTAATCCCATCTGGGCACATCCGATGGCAAGAGGCCCGAAGGTCCCCCTCTTTGGTCTTGCGACGTTATGCGGTATTAGCTACCGTTTCCAGTAGTTATCCCCCTCCATCAGGCAGTTTCCCAGACATTACTCACCCGTCCGCCGCTCGTCACCCAGGGAGCAAGCTCCCTTGTGCTACCGCCCGACTTGCATGTGTTAGGCCTGCCGCCAGCGTTCAATCTGAGCCATGATCAAACTCTTCAATTTAAAGTTTGATGTGTTTTCCGAAGAAAACGGTGCTCAAAGAATTTACTGTTTATTCGTAATGAATTAACTGTTGTCACTCTTCAAGACTTTCACTAATTTTTTAGTGAAGCGTCCTGCGAGTGCCCACACAGATTGTCTGATTGATTGTTAAAGAGCAGTGCGACCGGCCTGAGCCTGCTATCGCGAGGTGGCGTATACTACGCTTTCCTCATGAAGTGTCAACGATTATTTTCGTTTCCGCTTCCTGACACCGCGCTGCGTTGCCGCTGTTGCCGTGTCAGTGGAGGCGCATTATAGGGAGTTATTCCGGCCTGACAAGCGATAAATACAAAATAATTATCAATTGGATGGTTTTCAGGCAAACCGAGTGGGAATTGGCCAATATGCCGCTTTTTTGCGGCATAAATGCTGGAAAGAAGGAGTAAAGGTCAGTTACGCGTGGATTTTGCCGACAGAACTACGAACGATTAACTCGGGTGTCAGTACCAGAACATTATGTTCTGCATCCGGGTGCTCTAACCGGTGGAGCAGCGTATCAATGGCCAGTTCACCAAGCTCGCCTTTAGGCTGATGTATCGTCGTCAAAGGCGGCGACAGATAACGAGCCAGTTCAATGTCGTCGTAGCCCACCACGGCCATATCGTCAGGAATGGATAGCCCCGCCTCATATAAAGCGCGATAAACGCCTACCGCCATCGCATCATTACTGGTAAAGACAGCATCCGGGCGCTCCGGTAGCGCCAGTAACTGCTGCATGGCGCGAAAACCAGCTTCAAACTCGAAGTCTCCGATCACCTCGAAACCTGCAGGAATCGACAACCCCGACTGATGCATAGCTTTGCGGTAACCTTCCAAACGATTGTGTGCGGTGGTTTTATCTTGCGGACCTGCAATACAGGCGATTTTGCGATAACCCTGAGAAATCAGGTAGTGAGTCGCCATTTCGCCGCCTTGCAGTGAATTATCTTTGATGATGTCGCTGCTGCCTTCAAACGGTGACCAGTCCATCATCACCACAGGAATGGAAGGATAGCGGCGAATAATATCCGGTGAAGGCAGATGACTCTCCGTACACATCAGTAACAGCCCATCCACCCGCTTTTGCAGCAACGTCTCCAGACTGCGGCTCAGACGGTGGTGATCGCCTTCGGTGTTGCAAAGAATAAGGCTGTAGCCACGTTCGTAACAACAACGTTCCACACCACGCACCACTTCAGCATAAAACGGGTTACTACTTGCCGTCAGCAACATACCAATGGTACGGGTTTGGTTGATCTTGAGACTACGCGCCAGCGCGGACGGCGCGTAGTTCAGTTGCTCCACCGCTTTCATTACCCGGTCGCGAATGGCATCGCTGACATAGCGGTTATCGTTGATGACATGAGAAACCGTTGATGTGGATACCCCAGCCAGACGGGCCACGTCTTTCATTGTCGCCAAGGATTACTCCTGTGCATTCAGGAAGGCATCAATCTCTTCACGCCAGGGAACAGAAGGCTGAGCGCCATGGCGAGTCACCGCGATAGCTGCCGCCGCATGAGCAAACTTAACCGCCGCTTCCATAGGGCGTGACTCCAGCAAAGCCGTCACCAACGCGCCATTGAAGGTATCACCCGCCGCAATGGTATCAACCGCTTTGACCCGGAAACCGGGAATACGCTGACCTTGCCCTTGTTCGCTTAACCAGACTCCGCGGCTGCCAAGGGTAATCAGTACTGTTGAGATACCTTTATCATGCAGGACCTGTGCGGCACGTTGTGCATCTTCTTCGGTTTCTACGCTCACCCCAGTCAGGATCTGCGCTTCCGTCTCATTCGGCGTGATCATATCCACCAATGACAATAATTCGTCAGGCAGAGAACAGGCTGGAGCCGGGTTGAGGATAACTTTAGTCCCACTGTCATGCGCCAGGCGAGCAGCCGCTATCACTGTTTCCAGCGGCGATTCCAGTTGCATCAACAGCGCGGAGGCATCAGTAATTTTCTGCTGATAGCGATGCAGGTAATCAGGCGTTACGGCCGCATTGGCCCCCGCATGAATGCCGATCATGTTTTCAGCTTCACCGTTAACGAAAATCAATGCTACCCCGGTAGTCTGGCCGGGAATGGCTTCAACGGCGGAAACATCAATTCGGTCATTGATGAGTTGCTGGCGAATACGTTCGCCGATATCGTCAGCGCCGACACAAGCGATAAATTCGATATCTGCGCCACTACGCCCGGCAGCCACCGCCTGGTTCGCGCCTTTACCGCCAAATGCCACACCATATTGTTTACCGATCACCGTTTCGCCCGGGCGGGGAAACTGAGCCAGATTCAAAATATGATCCGCATTGATACTTCCCAAGACTACCAGCTTGCCTGATTTCATTAACATGAACCCCGATGTTGATTACGCGCCACCCACCAGGGGTGGCGCCGTACTGCACGTGCGGTATTACGTTTTGATGATGTTATTGCTTAGTAACCAGTTTCAGGTCGACAGGGATGATCGCCTGTACTTTTTCGCCTTTCAGCACCTTGTCAGCCGTTTCCACGCCGATGACACCGATCTGATCAGGACGCTGAGCCACGGTAGCCGCCATCTTGCCGCTTTCTACCGCTTTCAAGCCATCAGCAGTACCATCGAAACCAACGACCATCACATTGTCACGACCCGCTGTCTGCAGGGCACGCAGAGCACCCAACGCCATTTCGTCATTCTGGGCGAATACCGCCTGGACATCCGGGTGAGCGGTCAGCAGGTTTTGCATCACATTCAGACCTTTGGTACGGTCGAAATCCGCAGGCTGGCTTGCCAGCATGTTGAATTTGTTCTTCTCGGCAGACTTCATGAAGCCAGCGCCGCGTTCACGAGCGGCAGACGTACCCGCCAGACCTTCCAGTTGAATAACTTTGGCACCTTCACCCAGTTTTTTAGCGATGAAATCGCCGGCAACTTTACCGCCGAAGGCGTTGTCGGAAGCAACGTGGCTAACGACTTCACCACTGGCAGCGACACGGTCCAGCGTGATAACCGGAATTTTGGCCTGATTAGCCAGTTTCACCGCGTTACCTACTGCGTTGGAATCCGTCGGGTTGATCAGCAACAGCTTGGTGCCGCGAACGGTCAAATCCTGCACGTTGGAAAGTTCTTTGGCCGGGTTGTTCTGGGAATCAAGCACCACCAGGTTGTAGCCCAGTTTGTCCGCTTCTTTCTGAGCGCCATCTTTCAACGACACAAAGAACGGGTTATTCAGCGTGGAAACAACAAGAGCAATGGTATCCTTTGCCAGCGCATTGGCACTGACCGTTGCACTCAGCGCGACAGCGGAAACCAGAGTAGCAATCTTCTTCAAGTTCATATTTCAATTCCTGTGTGAATGAAAAGTTATTTACTGCCTTTGTTATCTACCAAAACCGCCAGCAGAATAACCACCGCCTTGACGATCATCTGGTAGTAAGAAGAAACCCCTAACAGGTTAAGTCCATTATTCAGGAACCCCAGAATCAAGGCACCGATTAACGTTCCCACCACGCGGCCTTTACCACCCGACAAACTGGTACCACCCAGCACTACCGCTGCAATGGCATCCAGTTCATACCCCGTCCCTGCTGTTGGCTGTGCTGAAGACAGACGGGCCACTTCAATAATGCCTGCCAATGCCGACAACAAACCGCACAACGAATACACAACGATTTTGACTCTATCAACGCTGATCCCGGAAAGACGGGTTGCCGCTTCATTACCGCCCAACGCATAGATATAGCGACCAATGCGGGTATGGTGCAGCATGTACCAGGTTGCCAGGAATACCACTGCCATAATCCAAATAGGCGTAGGTACTCCCAGAGGACGTCCGATGCCGAACCACCCCAACGCATCTGCCGCATCGGAAAAACCGGTATTGACAGGACTGCCGTTGGTGTAGACCATCGTGACGCCACGTAGCAGCAACATCATCACTAGCGTAGCAATAAAGGCCTGAACCCGCCCCTTGGCAATGATAATCCCCGTCCCCGCACCAATGACCGCCCCCAGCGCCAGCGCCGCGAATACCGCCACCAACGCATTGATCTCAAGTCCGACGATAGACGCGGCAACCGCCCCTGTCAGCGCCAGCAACGACCCTACCGACAAATCGATGCCGGAGGTGAGAATAACCAGCGTCATTCCCACCGCCATAATGGCGTTTACCGAGGTTTGCTGCAGGATGTTGAACAAGTTGTTCAGGGTAAAAAAGTTGGGACTCATTGAAGACACCACAGCGATAAGAATCAGCAGGGCGATCAATGATTTTTGCTCCATCAGCCACTCTTTGCTGAGCCAGCGCTTTGCTGTGATAGTTTGAGAACTCATATCTGATTTACTCCTGCTTTACGCCGTATTGCTTACCAACGGCCGCAGCCATCAGCGCTTCCTGTGTAGCCTGTTCAATCGGGAACTCACCGCTCAGGCGCCCTTCGTGCATGACGATAATGCGATCGCTCATCCCGAGCACTTCGGGCATTTCCGACGATACCAGAATGATGCTTAACCCTTCTTGCTTGAACTGGTTGATTAACTGATAGATTTCTTTTTTTGCCCCGACATCGACGCCACGGGTCGGCTCATCCAGAATCAGCACTTTGGGACGGGTCATCAACCCGCGGGCGATCGCCACTTTCTGCTGATTGCCGCCGGACAATAACCCGATTGGCTGGGACATGGACGGAGTGCGAATGTTGAACATGCGGATGAAATCGCCCACCGCCTGCTGCTCATCGCCATGCCGTAGCGAACCTGCTGCGTTGCTGAAATAACGCAGTGCCGTCAGGGACATGTTTTCTTTTACCGACATGCCGAGCACCAGCCCGTCTCGCTTACGGTCTTCGGAAATATACACAATTCCGCTGGCAAGACCGTCCTGTGGGCTGCGCGCCACGATGTTCTTACCGTCTAAGGAAACGTTGCCGTGGGTGCGCGGTAATGCGCCATACAGCACTTTCATCAGTTCGGTGCGACCGGCCCCCATTAGCCCGGCCACCCCGAGAATCTCGCCTTTACGCAGGGTGAAGCTCACGTTATTCACCCCTGGCCCGGACAATTCGCTGACCTGCAAACGCACGTCGCCGGGTGCCTGATTCAAACGGGGGTACTGATCTTCCAGCTTACGTCCCACCATCATTTCAATCAGCGAATCTTCCTGTAACTCACTCACCGCTCGCTCGCCAATAAACTGGCCATCACGGAACACGGTCACATCGTCGCAGATTTCGAAAATCTCTTTGAGTCGGTGGGAGATATAAACAATGCCGCAGCCCTGGGCCTGCAATTCTTTGATCACACTAAACAGCGATGCGGTTTCGGTATCCGTCAGCGCATCGGTGGGTTCATCCATAATGATGACCCGAGACTCAAAGCTCAGCACTTTGGCGATTTCAACCATCTGTTGATCGCCAATCGACAATTCCCCCACCAGGCGTCGACTGTCATAGCGCAGATTCAAACGCTTGAGCAGCTTATCTGCCTCGTCATACATGCGCTTCCAGTCAATACGCCCCAGACGGTTGGTAAATTCGCGGCCGAGGAAAATATTTTCCGCAATGGTTAACTGGGGAATCAGGTTCAGTTCCTGATGGATAATGCCGATCCCTGCTTCCTGAGAGGCTTTTGGGCCACTGAAATCCACATCCTTACCCAAAAACTGGATACTCCCGGCATCCCGACGATAAATGCCCGTCAGCACTTTCATCATGGTGGATTTGCCGGCACCGTTTTCTCCCACCAGCGCCATGACTTTGCCCGGATAGACATTCAATGCCGCGCCGGACAGCGCCTTAACGCCGGGGAACGTTTTGGTGATGCCTTGCAATTGCAGTAAAGGTTGCATCGCTACCTCAGAAGGTGACGCCAGCACAAAGGATCACATTCGCGTAAGGAGAGCATTCCCCCGTACGAATAATGGCCCGGCTCTGACCACTTTGTTTTTTGAAATCTTCGTGGCTGACGTAATGCAGTGAAATAGTATTTCCCTGGTGTTGTTCAAGTTGTGCTAACTGTTTTAATAACGCTTCATGGAGCGTGGTGTTTTTCTCAATGATTTCCTGAGCCAAAATCGCCGCTTCTACCTGCATTTCCGCCGTCACCACGTCCAGTACCTGCAAGAAGCCAGGAACGTTATGGGTCAAAGCCAGGTCGATGCGGGCCGTCGTCGCTGGAATCGGTAAACCGGCGTCAGCAATGACAATCTGATCGGTATGTCCCAGTTGGGAAATCACCGACGAAATATCGGAATGAAGTAACACACCTTTTTTCATGTTGTTTATCCTGAGAGCGAAACGTTTCGCTTATAGGGCAAGTGTAGAAAAAGAACCGGAGAAGGCAACGATTATCTTATGAAAATGTGATCGTTATCGAAACGTTTCGTTGGCGTAATAAAAGGAAGATTTTAAGTTATTAAAACCAATAAAAAAGACGCGACAGGACAAAACCGGAGGGTTTTAGGGGAGATTGAATGTTATATCCGCGCAAGGATAACCGTAGGGGGGAAGAAGACGGCCGCCAATACCACAGCGGGTGAGATCCTGTTAGACCTCACCCGCTTATTTATCTACTCGCCCGGAATCAGATTTCTACCTGAATACCCAATTCAATCAACCGGTTCGGTGGAATTTCGAATTGATCCGCCGCGCGCAGCGCATTGCGGCTCAGCATCATGAACAACTTACCGCGAACAAGCAGATACCAGGGACGCGCGCCCATCATCAGCGATTCATTCGACAAGAAGAACGTAGTTTCCATCATCTGGCAGGTCAATCCATCCTGCCAGCAGCGATGGAATACCTCTTCCACATTCGGCGTTTCACGCCAGCCATAGCTGGCGACCACACGCCAGAAGGTGGGGGAAAGTTGCTCCACCGAAACACGCCGGGCGTTGTGCACATAAGGCGCGTCTTCCGTTCTCATGGTCAGCAGCACCACGCGCTCATGCAGTACCTTGTTGTGTTTCAGATTGTGCAGCAAAGCAAACGGAATGACATGGGTAGCACGCGACAGATAGACAGCCGTTCCTGTTACACGCACCGGCGGATTCTTCTCCAGCGACGCGATCATCGCATCCAGCGAATTGCCATGCTCATGGATACGGCGTAACAGCCGGAAACGCTCGCTTTTCCAGGTCGTCATGATGATGAACATCACCATCCCCAGCGCCAGCGGCAACCAGCCACCAGAAATAATCTTCACCACGTTGGCCAGGAACATCGGCAAGTCGATAGCCAGCAGAGCCACCAGCAACAACCAGACCAGATAGCGATACCAGTGCCAGTTTTTCAGCGCCACCGTACAAGACAGGATGCTGGTCAGTACCATCGTGCCGGTCACCGCAATACCGTAAGCGGCAGCCAGATTGCTGGAATGCTCAAAGCTGATAATAACGATTACCACCGCCACATACAGCAACCAATTGATAAACGGGATATAAATCTGTCCAGACTCCATATCTGACGTATGCACGATGCGCATCGGCGGCAGATACCCCAGACGAACCGCCTGGCGGGTCAGCGAGAACACCCCGGAAATGACTGCCTGAGAAGCGATGATGGTAGCGAGCGTAGCCAGCACCAATAGCGGAATCAGCGCCCAATCCGGCGCCAGCAGGAAGAACGGGTTTTTGATAGCCTCTGGATTTTTCAGCAACAGTGCGCCCTGGCCAAAGTAGTTGAGCACCAGCGACGGTAAAACTGCTGAAAACCAGGCGATACGAATCGGCAGTTTGCCAAAGTGGCCCATATCGGCATACAGCGCCTCAACCCCAGTGATCGCCAGTACTACCGCCCCCAGCGCAAAGAAGGACACCGATTTATACTGAATGAAAAAGTTAATCGCCCATTGGGGATTGAGCGCCTGCAATACCTCTGGATTGGCGATAATGCTGCGAGCCCCCAACACACCGAGCGACAAAAACCACAGCATCATGATCGGCGCAAACAGACTACCGACCCGCCCCGTACCGTGCTTTTGAATCATAAACAAGAGCGTCAATACCACTATCGAAATAGGGACGATGTAGGTATCCAGCGACGGCGCAACAATATCCAGCCCTTCAATCGCCGACATCACCGAAATCGCCGGGGTAATCACCACCTCACCATAGAAGAAGCTGCCGCCGATCAATCCCATTATCACCACTATCGCGGTCATCTTATCGGACGTATTGCGTCCGGCCAGCGACATCAGCGTCAGAATCCCCCCTTCACCGGCGTTATCCGCACGCATGACATAGCTGAGATACTTAAGGGATACGACCAGCACCAGCAGCCAGAATATCAGTGAGAGAAAGCCAAAGACGGAATCGGGTTCAACCCCGAAACCAAACTGCCCGGAAAGACACTCCCTGAGCGTATAGAGCGGGCTGGTGCCGATGTCGCCATACACTACACCGATGGCAGCCAGCGTGACCGCTGGAAGTGAACGTTTATGTTCTGAATTCATAAACCTTGTCTTCTGTTATCAATTCATTAACAAATCGGGCCTTATTCTGGTTGGAGTAGCCCGAAAACGCACAGTATGCACAAATCACGTTAAAAGCCCATTTTTTAATACTACCTTGGTTCTGTTAAGGGCTGGCACCTTTGTTGATTAACACCAGCAATGGTGACAATAATTAATGTATGGCTAATGAAGAAAACGTAGTCTTTCTAACGTTATTACACGCTCTTGACGGCAATTTACCGCAATGACGGATCTATTATGATGCAACCCACAGCGCTGGCCGACCGTATTTCTCGCCTGAGCCATGCTCTCGAACACGGTCTTTACGAACGGCAACACGCCATCCGACTTTGCCTGCTGGCAGCGCTCAGCGGCGAGAGCGTCTTCCTGTTGGGGCCGCCAGGGATTGCCAAGAGCCTGATTGCCCGCCGCCTGAAATACGCATTCAGGAACGCACGTGCCTTTGAATACCTGATGACGCGTTTCTCAACGCCGGAAGAGGTCTTCGGTCCACTCTCCATCCAGGCACTGAAAGACGAAGGGCGCTATCAGCGTCTGACGACCGGCTACCTGCCAGAAGCTGAAATTGTCTTTCTGGATGAAATCTGGAAAGCCGGCCCGGCCATCCTGAACACCCTGCTGACTGCCATTAACGAGCGGCGCTTTCGCAACGGTAACAGCGAAGAGCCCATCCCAATGCGACTACTGGTCACCGCCTCCAACGAACTGCCTGAAGCCGACAGCAGCCTGGAAGCCTTGTATGACCGTATGCTGATCCGCCTCTGGCTTGACCGGGTGCAGGATAAACACAATTTCCGCGCGATGCTCACCGCGTCACCTGCCGAGCAGGATAACCTTATCAGCCCGGCACTGAGCGTCAGCGACGAAGAGTATCAACAGTGGCAGTCTCATATCGATCATATACCGTTACCGGAAAATTGCTTCGAACTGATTTATCAACTGCGCCAGCGTCTGGATACGCAGGAAGGTTCGCCGTATGTTTCCGATCGTCGCTGGAAGAAAGCTATCCGGCTGCTGCAGGCCTGCGCCTTCTTTAGCGGACGAGAAACGATCACCCCAGTCGATCTGATCCTCCTCAAAGACTGCCTATGGCACGATCTGGATACCCATAATCTGGTGGAACAGCAATTACAGCAGTTAATGGGCGAACAGGCCTATCAACAACGGACGTTGCTGTTCCGGTTGCAACAATTGAATGTGAAACGCCAGCAATACCAGCAGCAGCAAAGCGAGCAGCAGGCTTTCAAGGTTGAACGCCAGGTCAATTTTTTTGGCCGGAAACCCCATCACTCGTTACCTGAAAGCCTGACCGCCGCCGAAATAACGCTGATGCTACAAAAACCACTGCTGCTAAACGACTATACCGTCACCCATGTGGTTATCGACCGGGAAGCGCTGGCGAGCTGGCTGCAAAAGGGAGGCGAAATCCGTGGGAAGCTCAACGGCGTCGGGTTTAGCCAGCATCTTGATATGGAAGTGGATGAACGCCAGTATCTGATCATTCGCGATATCAGTTTACAAAGCACGGTGTTATCGCTGCCCGGCATGATAAAAGGCGACCTGCCGGAAGAGATAGTTAAAGAATATGACGCGCTGAAAATCCAGTTACGTGAACAACGTCGATTGTTTGAGCGTCACCAGCCTTGTTTGTTTGTCCCGAAAGAGTGGCTTGCCAAAATTGAAGAAAGCCTTCAGCAGGTCGATGAACAAATAGAGCAGTCACAACGGGAGTAACGATCATGCTGACGCTGGAATCCCTGGAGATGCTGTTATCCATCGATGAAAACGATCTGCTGGATGACGTGATTGTAGCCCTGATGGCAACGCCTCAGTTGGTGATGTTCTTCGACAAGTATCCGCGTCTGAAAAATGCCATCATGCGTGACTTACCCGAGTGGAAAGAAAACCTCCGGCAACGGCTGCGCAGTACCCAGGCACCTCCCGAACTGGAAAAGGAATTCACCTGTTATCAGCAGACCCAGTTAGTCAGCGAGCAGGCCTTTCAGTCTACTCTGCCAGACATCATGTCCACCTTGCATCATGTGGACTCTCCTTTCCTTAATCAGGCAGAAAAGCTGATCAGTTCCGCTCCCCCCTCCTCAGAACGCCGCATCAGCGCCAGTCAGCACAGCCTGTTTATGCAGCGCTGGCGCCTTAGCCTGACGCTGCAAACGATGAATCTGCACCATCAGATCATGGAACAGGAGCGGGATCAGTTACTGGATGAGATCCAAAAGCGCCTGACGATAAGCGGGGCACTGGAACCCATTCTGGCTGAAAACGACACGGCCGCAGGCAGGCTGTGGGATCTCAGCGCCAGTAAACGCATGAAACAACCCTTCAATGCGTTACTGGAGACCGGGGCATTTTTGCAACAACAGCCGGAGCTGCAGCGCCTGGCGGAGCGCCTGGGTCGTAGCCGGGAGACAAAATCGGTTCTCAGCCATCAGGCACCGAAAGAATCCTTTCAGGTGATGGTGCGTGAACCGGCGTTTGCTCCGGAACAAGTCAGCGGCATCCACCAGAGCGATGACATTCTTCGGTTACTGCCCACCGAGCTTTCTACCCTCGGGATCCATGAACTGGAGTTCGAATTTTACCGCCGTCTGGCCGAACACCGGTTACTGACATACCGGCTGCAAGGGGAAAGCTGGCGGGAAAAGACGCTTGAACGGCCGGTCGTCCATCAGCACAACGAGCAACAACCGCGAGGGCCGTTTATCGTTTGTGTGGATACCTCCGGTTCGATGGGCGGGTTTAACGAACGTTGCGCTAAAGCCTTCTGTCTGGCGCTGATGCGAATTGCTCTGGCAGAAAACCGCCGCTGCTACATTATGTTGTTTTCAACCGGTATCGTCAGCTATGACCTGACCTCGGAAAACGGACTGGAAGAAGCCATACGTTTTCTCAGCCAGACCTTCCGCGGCGGCACCGATCTGGCAAGCTGCTTGTCGTCGCTGCTGGAAAAAATGGACACCGCCTCCTGGCAGGATGCTGATGCCGTCATCATTTCAGACTTTATTGCCCAGCGTCTGCCAGACGATCTGGTCAACGAAGTCAAACGCCGCCAGCATCGGTTGCAGCACCGTTTTCACGCAGTCGCCATGTCAGCACACGGCAAACCTGGCATTCTGCGCATCTTCGATCATATCTGGCGCTTTGATACCGGGCTGAAAAGCCGTCTGTTGCGCCGTTTTCAGCACGAAAAAGTCTGATACCTCATCCTGATATCCTTCTTATAGCGTACCCTCCCTGAACGGGCAGCCGTTTTGGTCGTTGATTCATTCGGCAATAATCAGTAAAACGCTTCAGATAGCCCATTACGGAGCAGCACTATGGCAGCAGACACATACTCGATGGACGAACTCGATCGCGGCATCCTCAACGCCCTGATGGATAACGCCCGCACGCCCTATGCCGAACTGGCGAAACAGTTCTCGGTTAGCCCCGGCACTATCCATGTTCGTGTGGAAAAGATGAAACAGGCTGGCATCATTCTGGGAACACGACTGGACGTGAACCCTAAGCAGCTGGGCTACGACGTCTGCTGTTTTATCGGCATCATCCTGAAAAGCGCCAAGGACTATCCGTCCGCGCTGGAGAAACTCAACAACCTGGAAGAAGTCGTAGAGGCCTATTACACCACCGGGCATTACAGCATCTTCATTAAGGTCATGTGCCGCTCTATCGACGCCTTGCAACACGTACTTATCAACAAGATTCAGACAATTGATGAAATTCAATCCACCGAAACGCTGATCTCGTTGCAGAACCCCATTATGCGTACCATCGTGCCCTGAGGCTTTTTTACTATCCCCCTATTATCCACAGGTAGATCCCACCAAGATCACAGCGTACAATGTGCCGTCATTCAATCAGGCGGGATCACGCATGTCAGACATTACCCTTATTAGCGGCAGCACACTGGGTAGCGCAGAGTACGTTACCGAGCACCTGGAATCATTGCTGCAACAGGATAATTTCACTACCACGCTGCTGCATGGCCCGGAACTGGATGAGGTTACGCCTGAAAATGTGTGGCTGGTGGTCACCTCCACCCACGGTGCCGGCGATCTACCCGACAACCTGCAGCCTTTTTATGAAGACCTACAGGAAAAACGTCCTGATTTATCCGCTGTTCGTTATGGGGCCATCGGCATCGGCAGCAGCGAGTACGACACCTTCTGTGGTGCGATCGTTAAACTGGATCAGCTATTACAGGATCTGGGAGCGCATCGGATCGGCGATATGTTGAAGATCGACATTACCCAGCATGACATTCCGGAAGATCCGGCTGAGGTCTGGTTGGGATCATGGATAAAATTACTCAAATAAAATTATTTTTTTCACGAACCTCTGTGGATAAATGGCTTGATATGCCGGGTAAAACCCGTAGTTATCCAGATAACAACTACAGATGCTTTTTTGAGCTGTGTATAATTACCCTTTCAGATCCCAGCTAATACAGACTGGGATCACCGATCATTCACAGCTAATGATCGGCAATAACCTATTGATCTTCTTTTTGGATCCCGGCTTATCCACAGCACATGCCGATCCTAATAAGAGATCTAATAAAGAGATCTTTAAATAAAAAAGATCTTTCTTTAACTACCCGACGATCCAACAGACTTGGTCGGCGGCACAAACTTAAGTAGAATCCCCCACCCCAGGGCAAGTAACGATCATTCGCAACCACGCGAGGTGTAGCACCATGTTTTATCCAGATCCTTTTGACGTCATCGTGATCGGTGGCGGTCATGCGGGCACTGAAGCCGCGATGGCTTCTGCCCGAATGGGACGTCAAACCCTTTTACTGACACACAACATTGATACGCTAGGGCAGATGTCCTGTAACCCGGCGATCGGCGGTATTGGGAAAGGCCATCTGGTAAAAGAGATCGATGCGATGGGCGGCCTGATGGCTCGTGCGATCGATCGTGGTGGTATTCAGTTTAGGATACTAAACTCCAGTAAAGGCCCGGCTGTCCGCGCCACACGTGCTCAGGCTGACCGGGTACTGTACCGTCAGGCCGTGCGTACCGCGCTGGAGAACCAGCCGAATCTGACCCTGTTCCAACAGGCTGTCGAAGATCTGATTGTCGAAAACGATCAGGTCGTTGGTGCGGTAACCCAAATGGGGCTGAAATTCCGCGCTAAAGCAGTGGTGTTAACGGTGGGGACTTTCCTGGACGGCAAGATTCATATCGGGTTGGATAACTACAGCGGCGGTCGAGCTGGCGATCCGCCTTCGATCGCTCTGTCCCACCGTTTACGTGAACTTCCCCTGCGTGTCGGCCGTCTGAAAACCGGTACACCGCCGCGTATTGACGCCCGTACTATCGATTTCAGCGTACTGACGCCACAACATGGTGATGATCCCATGCCGGTATTTTCCTTCCTGGGGAACGCCAGCGAGCATCCGGCACAGATGCCGTGTTATATCACCCATACCAATGAGCGTACTCATGACGTGATCCGTAACAATCTGGATCGCAGCCCGATGTATGCAGGGGTCATTGAAGGGATCGGGCCACGTTATTGCCCCTCGATTGAAGACAAAGTGATGCGGTTTGCCGATCGCAATGCACACCAGATTTTCCTGGAACCGGAAGGGCTAACCAGTAACGAGATTTACCCGAACGGTATCTCGACCAGCTTACCGTTTGACGTGCAGTGGCAAATCGTTCGTTCGATGGACGGTATGCAAAATGCACGTATCGTCCGCCCCGGTTATGCCATCGAGTATGACTATTTCGACCCGCGTGACTTGAAACCTACGCTGGAAAGTAAGTTTATCCACAACCTGTTTTTTGCCGGGCAGATCAACGGTACTACCGGCTATGAAGAGGCGGCGGCTCAGGGCATGCTGGCAGGGCTAAACGCGGCTCGTCTGGCGTTTGATCAGGACGGCTGGACGCCACGCCGCGATCAGGCCTACATCGGCGTACTGGTAGATGATCTCTGTACGTTGGGAACGAAAGAGCCTTACCGCATGTTTACCTCTCGTGCTGAATACCGCCTGATGCTGCGTGAAGACAATGCCGATTTGCGTTTGACCGCGATTGGTCGCGAATTAGGGATGGTCGATGATGAACGTTGGGCCCGTTTTAATGAGAAACTGGAAAATATCGAGAAAGAACGCCAGCGTCTGCGCGATATTCTGGTTCACCCGAACACTGAAGGCGTAGAGCAGATCAACCGCCTGTTGAAATCGCCTTTATCGCGCGAAGCCAATGGGGAAGATCTGCTACGACGCCCTGAAATGGATTATGCGCAACTGACAGCGCTGCCGATGTTTGCCCCCGCGTTACCTGATGTTCAGGCGACTGAGCAGGTGGAAATCCAGGTCAAATACGAAGGTTATATTGCTCGCCAGCAAGATGAGATCGAAAAGCAACTGCGCAACGAGAACACATTGCTGCCCGCGGATCTGGACTATCGGCAGGTCAGTGGCTTGTCGAACGAAGTGATCGCTAAACTCAACGATCACAAACCGGGGTCGATTGGTCAGGCATCGCGTATTTCCGGCATCACTCCTGCCGCTATCTCAATTCTGCTGGTCTGGCTGAAAAAACAAGGTATGCTGCGCCGCAGCGCCTGACAAAGACCGCTCGCTTACGTTGACGCATGGCCGCTTATCGCGGCCATGTTGCCTGAACCGACAACAGGATTTATTCGTGCTAGAGAGACTCAACAGCCTGATGCAGCGTGCTGGAATGGCGCTGACCGATCAGCAAAAAAACCAGCTGCTTCAGTATGTAGCGTTACTCCACAAATGGAACAAAGCCTATAACCTGACATCGGTTCGTGAGCCGGAACAGATGTTGGTTCGGCATATCATGGACAGTCTGGTGGTGGAGCCCCACCTGTGCGGAAATCGTTTTATCGATGTGGGTACTGGCCCGGGGTTGCCTGGTGTGCCGCTGGCTATTGCTCGTCCCGATGCGCATTTTGTCCTGCTGGATAGCCTGGGAAAACGGGTGCGTTTTTTACGTCAGGTGCAACATGAGCTGGGCCTAAGTAATATTGAACCGGTGCAGAGTCGGGTTGAGGATTTTCCTGCCGAACCGCCGTTTGATGGTGTGATTAGTCGTGCCTTTGCGTCGTTGCAAGACATGGTCAACTGGTGTCATCACCTGCCATCCCGCCCACAGGGCCGATTTTATGCCCTCAAAGGCACGGTACCGCATGACGAAATGGGATTACTGCCACAAGGTGTCACGGTCGAGAAGGTCGTTCCCCTGTCGGTTCCTGAGCTTGACGGGGAGCGGCACCTGGTGGTGCTTAAGCCCAATTAATTTTGTCATTTATCAAAGAAATCATGAATAGTTGTAAACTTTTCATACTGATAGCTCAAAGTGAAATAATGACCTTTATCACTTTTTCGTTCACCGTAATTTTACAACTCGGTGGTATAACCTCTCCGGTTGAGGGGATGAAAGAGGTGTATCAGCAAACTATTTGTATGATTCGGTAAGGGGATTGATGGCCCCATTGTGTTAAAAACATGGGAAAAAAATATCCAGCTTGTCAATAGATGGTTTTGTGGCAGTATTCGGGTGATTTTGTGAGTGCTTGGTTTTTAACGTATTGAAATTAAGAGATATATCTGGCTTTTTTTACTGAGAGCAAAAAAAAATCAATTCAGATGTAAAAGCCTTAGTTTAATTTTATGTGAGAAATATCACATATTGCTGACGTCAGATGTATGGGGTCTCTCTCATCAACTTTGGGGATAGTTAGTGAAAATAAGGCTTCGGAAATAAATTTAAATAATCGTTCACCTTTTTGCTACTTATCGATTGAATTCGCATGGATGACCCGTATAATTTGCTCGTTTTTCGCTGCTTGACTCGGTACTGCAAAGGCAGTTTTATACGGTCATTCAGCATACCTCTGAAAAGGTACGGAGAATCATCATGTCTGTATCCCTTTACAGTGGGAAACTCGCCCGGTTATCGCTGTTATTGCAGCTGGCGGTGATTTTTGTTGCCGGTGCAGCGTTTTGCGCGAGTGGCTTCAGAGCGGGCGCTTCCGCACTGGCTGGAGGGTTGGCAGCCTGGCTGCCGAGCATGGTGTTTATACTGTTTGCCGTACGGCATCAGGCAGACAAGCCACCGGAAGGTCGGGTAGCCTGGTCGTTTGCCGTTGGGGAAGCGCTGAAAATGCTCTTCACCATCGTGCTATTGGTGGTGGCGTTAGGCGTGTTTCATGCGGCTTTTTTTCCGCTAGGCCTGACGTACTTAGTGGTGCTGATCACGCAGATCGTGGCACCGGCTGTAATTAACCGTTACCGTAGTTAACAACAAAAGGGTAAGAGACATCATGTCTGCATCTACTCCGCAAGAGTATATCGGTCACCACCTGACCCATTTGCAGGTGGGCTCGGGATTCTGGTCGATTAACGTCGACTCGATGTTTTTCTCCGTGGTCCTCGGCGTACTCTTTCTGGCTATCTTCCATAAGGTTGCCAGGACCGCGACCAGTGGCGTACCGGGTAAACTTCAAACGGCGGTCGAACTGGTTGTGGGATTTGTCGATGGCAGCGTTCGCGACATGTTCCACGGGAAGAGCAAACTTATCGCACCATTGGCGTTGACCGTTTTCGTCTGGGTCTTCCTGATGAACCTGATGGATCTGCTGCCTATCGATTTGTTACCGCAAATCTGGGCGCATATCTATAGCGCTCTCGGTCATGACCCTGCCCATGCTTATCTGCGTGTGGTACCTTCTGCTGACGTAAACGTTACGCTGTCCATGGCGCTGGGCGTATTCATTCTGATTCTGTTCTACAGCATCAAGATGAAAGGTGTGGGCGGTTTCGTTAAAGAACTGACCATGCAGCCGTTCAATCACCCTGTGTTTATTCCCGTCAACCTGATTCTTGAAGGGGTGAGCCTGCTGTCCAAACCGGTATCTCTTGGTTTGCGACTGTTTGGAAACATGTATGCGGGTGAGTTGATTTTCATCCTTATTGCAGGCTTGTTGCCGTGGTGGTCACAGTGGATTCTGAATGTGCCTTGGGCCATTTTCCACATTCTGATTATCACGCTGCAGGCTTTTATCTTTATGGTTCTGACGGTTGTTTATCTTTCGATGGCATCTGAAGAGCATTAATTTTTCACAACACTACAAACGTTTTAACTGAAACAAACTGGAGACTGTCATGGAAAACCTGAGTATGGATCTGCTGTACATGGCTGCCGCTGTGATGATGGGCCTGGCGGCAATCGGTGCTGCAATCGGTATCGGCATTCTGGGTGGTAAGTTCTTGGAAGGTGCTGCCCGTCAGCCTGACCTGATCCCTCTGCTGCGTACACAGTTCTTTATCGTTATGGGTCTGGTGGATGCTATCCCGATGATCGCGGTAGGTCTGGGTCTGTACGTGATGTTTGCGGTGGCCTAAGCAGGCGTAAGCTTGTCAGGTTAAAGACATCGACTCATTTAACTCATGAAAGAGGCATTGTGCTGTGAATCTTAACGCAACAATCCTCGGCCAGGCCATTGCGTTCGTCCTGTTTGTCTGGTTCTGCATGAAGTATGTATGGCCGCCGATTATGGCAGCCATCGAAAAGCGTCAGAAAGAAATTGCTGACGGTCTTGCTTCTGCTGAACGTGCCAAAAAAGATCTGAACTTAGCGCAGGCCAATGCGACCGACCAACTGAAGAAAGCCAAAGCGGAAGCTCAGGTGATCATCGAGCAGGCAAACAAACAGCGTGCTTTGATTCTGGACGAAGCTAAAGTGGAAGCGGAAGCGGAACGCAACAAAATCGTGGCGCAGGCGCAGGCTGAAATCGAAGCCGAACGCAAACGTGCCCGTGAAGAGTTGCGTAAGCAGGTTGCCATTCTGGCTATTGCCGGTGCCGAGAAAATTATTGAACGTTCCGTGGATGAAGCTGCCAACAGCGACATCGTTGATAAACTGGTCGCTGAACTGTAAGGAGGGAGGGGCTGATGTCTGAATTTGTCACGGTAGCTCGCCCCTACGCCAAAGCAGCTTTTGACTTTGCCGTTGAACACCAGGCACTTGATCGCTGGCAGCAGATGCTGGCGTTCGCTGCCGAAGTTGCGCGTAATGAACATATTGCCGGCATGCTGGCTGGAGCTATCGCTCCCCAGACCATGGCTCAGACATTCATTACCGTGTGTGGTGAACAACTGGATGAAGCGGGCCAGAACCTGATCCGGGTGATGGCTGAAAACGGACGTTTGCCAGTGCTGCCTGAGGTACTGGAACAGTTTGTTCAATTGCGTGCGGAGCTGGAATCGACCGTGGATGTCGAGGTTATTTCCGCCGCCACGTTGAGCGAGCAGCAGTTATCAGGGATAACCGCTGCAATGGAACAACGTCTGTCACGTAAAGTGAAGCTGAATTGCAAAATTGATAAGTCTGTTATGGCCGGCGTGGTAATTCGCGCGGGCGATATGGTGATAGACGGCAGTATTCGTGGTCGTCTGGAACGTCTGGCAGACGTCTTGCAGTCTTAAGGGGACTGGAGCATGCAACTGAATTCCACCGAAATCAGTGAACTGATCAAGCAGCGGATTGCTCAGTTCAACGTTGTGAGTGAAGCTCACAACGAAGGTACCATTGTTTCCGTCAGCGACGGGATCATTCGCGTACACGGTCTGGCCGATGTAATGCAGGGTGAAATGATTTCCCTGCCGGGCAACCGTTACGCGATCGCACTAAACCTGGAGCGTGACTCCGTTGGTGCGGTAGTCATGGGTCCGTACGCGGATCTGGCTGAAGGCATGAAAGTTAAATGCACCGGCCGTATTCTGGAAGTGCCGGTTGGCCGTGGCCTGTTGGGCCGTGTGGTCAACACTCTGGGTGCGCCAATCGACGGTAAAGGCCCGCTGGAGCATGATGGTTTCTCTGCTGTAGAGACTATTGCACCGGGTGTTATCGATCGCCAGTCCGTTGATCAGCCGGTTCAGACCGGTTACAAGTCCGTGGACGCCATGATTCCAATCGGTCGTGGTCAGCGTGAGCTTGTCATCGGTGACCGTCAGACCGGTAAAACCGCGCTGGCGATTGACGCCATCATCAACCAGCGTGATTCCGGCATCAAATGTATTTATGTCGCTATCGGCCAGAAAGCGTCCACCATTGCTAACGTGGTGCGTAAACTGGAAGAGCACGGCGCATTGGCCAACACTATCGTTGTGGTGGCAACAGCGTCTGAGTCCGCTGCGTTGCAGTACCTGGCACCGTATGCCGGTTGCGCTATGGGCGAATACTTCCGTGACCGCGGTGAAGATGCGCTGATCATTTACGATGACCTGTCTAAACAGGCTGTCGCTTATCGTCAGATTTCCCTGCTGCTTCGTCGTCCGCCAGGTCGTGAAGCTTATCCGGGTGACGTATTCTACCTGCACTCCCGTCTGCTGGAGCGTGCTGCGCGTGTTAACGCCGAGTACGTGGAAGCCTTCACTAAAGGTGAAGTGAAAGGACAGACCGGTTCTTTGACTGCTCTGCCGATCATCGAAACGCAGGCTGGCGACGTGTCCGCGTTCGTTCCGACCAACGTTATCTCAATTACCGATGGTCAGATCTTCCTGGAATCCAACCTGTTCAACTCCGGTATTCGTCCGGCGGTTAACCCAGGGATTTCCGTATCCCGTGTGGGTGGTGCTGCACAGACCAAGATCATGAAGAAACTGTCCGGTGGTATTCGTACCGCGCTGGCACAGTACCGCGAACTGGCTGCGTTCTCCCAGTTTGCTTCTGATCTGGACGATGCAACCCGTAAACAGTTGAGCCACGGTCAGAAAGTGACCGAACTGCTGAAACAGAAACAGTATGCGCCGATGTCCGTTGCGCAGCAGTCTCTGGTGCTGTTCGCGGCAGAACGCGGTTATCTGGAAGACGTTGAACTGGCGAAAGTCGGCAGCTTTGAAGCCGCACTGCTGGCTTACGCCAGCCGTGAGCACGGCGAGCTTCTGCAGCAGATCGACCAGACTGGTGCTTATAACGATGAGATCGAGGGGAAATTCAAAGGCATCCTCGATACCTTTAAGGCAACCCAGTCCTGGTAACGCCCCGTGGCCTGCCTTAACGGCAGGCCGCTAGGCATTGAGGAGAAGCTAAGATGGCCGGCGCAAAAGAGATACGTAGTAAGATCGGAAGCGTCCAGAACACGCAGAAGATCACCAAAGCGATGGAAATGGTCGCCGCTTCCAAAATGCGTAAATCGCAGGATCGTATGGCGGCCAGCCGTCCTTATGCGGAAACCATACGCAAAGTGATAGGTCACCTTGCGTTAGGGAATCTGGAATATAAACACCCGTACCTGGAAGAGCGTGACGTTAAGCGCGTCGGGTATCTGGTGGTGTCTACCGACCGTGGCCTGTGTGGCGGCCTGAACATTAACCTGTTCAAGAAGCTGCTGGGTGATATGAAAGCCTGGAACGAAAAAGGCGCCGAGATTGATCTGGCGATGATTGGTTCCAAAGGTGTTTCTTTCTTCGGTTCTGTAGGTGCAAACATTGTTGCTCAGGTTACCGGCATGGGGGATAACCCTTCGCTGTCCGAACTGATCGGGCCGGTGAAAGTCATGCTGCAGGCCTACGACGAAGGTCGTCTGGATAAACTGTACGTGGTGAGCAACAAGTTCATCAATACCATGTCTCAGGTTCCACAAGTTGTTCAGCTGCTGCCATTGCCCCCGGCAGAAGAAGGCGAGCTGACGAAGAAATCCTGGGATTACCTGTATGAACCCGATCCTAAGTCGCTACTGGATACCCTGTTGCGCCGCTATGTGGAGTCTCAGGTTTATCAGGGCGTCGTAGAAAACCTGGCCAGTGAACAGGCCGCGCGAATGGTAGCGATGAAAGCCGCAACAGATAACGGCGGCAACCTGATCAAAGAGCTGCAGTTGGTTTACAACAAGGCTCGTCAGGCAAGCATCACTCAGGAACTCACCGAAATCGTATCGGGAGCCTCCGCGGTTTAAATCAGGTTTTACGAATTACGTATTGTCGAATTACGTAGAGGATTCAAGATGGCTACTGGAAAGATTATCCAGGTAATCGGCGCCGTGGTGGACGTCGAGTTCCCTCAGGATGCCGTACCGAATGTGTACGAAGCGCTTGAGGTAGAGAACGGGGCTGAGAAATTGGTGCTGGAAGTGCAGCAGCAGTTAGGTGGCGGCCTGGTTCGTTGTATTGCAATGGGTTCTTCTGACGGCCTGCGCCGCGGTTTGAAAGTCACCAGCCTGGCGCACCCGATCGAAGTCCCGGTTGGTAAAGCGACGCTGGGTCGTATCATGAACGTACTGGGTGAGCCGGTCGACATGAAAGGACCGATTGGCGAAGAAGAGCGCTGGGCGATTCACCGCGCAGCCCCAACGTACGAAGATCTGTCCAACTCTCAGGAGCTGCTGGAAACCGGTATCAAGGTTATCGACCTGATTTGTCCGTTTGCTAAAGGCGGTAAAGTCGGTCTGTTCGGTGGTGCGGGTGTAGGTAAAACCGTAAACATGATGGAGCTGATTCGTAATATCGCGATCGAGCACTCCGGTTACTCCGTGTTTGCGGGCGTGGGTGAACGTACCCGTGAAGGTAACGACTTCTACCACGAAATGACCGACTCCAACGTTATCGACAAAGTATCGCTGGTGTATGGCCAGATGAACGAGCCGCCAGGTAGCCGTCTGCGTGTGGCGCTGACCGGTCTGACCATGGCGGAAAAATTCCGTGACGAAGGTCGTGACGTTCTGCTGTTCGTGGATAACATCTACCGTTATACCCTGGCGGGGACGGAAGTATCCGCACTGCTGGGCCGTATGCCTTCTGCGGTAGGCTACCAGCCAACACTGGCAGAAGAAATGGGTGTGCTGCAGGAGCGTATTACCTCCACTAAAACAGGTTCAATCACTTCTATCCAGGCCGTTTACGTGCCAGCGGATGACTTGACTGACCCGTCACCGGCAACCACCTTTGCGCACCTGGACTCTACCGTAACACTGAGCCGTCAGATCGCCTCTCTGGGTATCTACCCCGCTGTTGACCCGCTGGATTCCACCAGCCGTCAGCTGGATCCGCTGATCGTGGGCCAGGAGCACTACGATGTCGCGCGTGGTGTGCAGTCTATTCTGCAGCGTTATCAGGAACTGAAGGATATCATCGCGATTCTGGGTATGGACGAGCTGTCTGAAGAAGACAAGCTGGTGGTATCCCGTGCACGTAAGATCCAACGCTTCCTGTCTCAGCCGTTCTTCGTAGCTGAAGTATTTACCGGTTCTCCGGGTAAATATGTGTCGTTGAAAGACACCATCCGTGGCTTCAAAGGTATTATGGACGGCGAATACGACCACCTACCGGAACAGGCGTTCTACATGGTTGGTTCCATTGATGAAGTAGTGGAAAAAGCCAAGAAACTGTAACGCCTTGATAGGAGGGTGATATGGCTGCTATGACTTACCATCTGGATGTCGTTAGTGCGGAACAGGCAATGTTTTCCGGTCTGGTGCAGAAAATCCAGGTGACCGGTAGCGAAGGCGAACTGGGAATCTATCCTGGCCACGCCCCCCTGCTCACGGCCATTAAGCCTGGTATGGTGCGCATTGTTAAACAGCACGGCGAAGAAGAGTATATCTACCTGTCCGGCGGTATCCTTGAGGTACAACCGAACATGGTGACCGTGCTGTCCGATACCGCCATTCGTGGGCAGGATCTTGATGAAGCGCGAGCGCTGGAAGCGAAGCGTAGAGCGGAAGAGCATATTCGCAATTCACACGGTGATGTGGATTATGCTCAGGCCTCTGCTGATTTGGCAAAAGCCATCGCCAAACTGCGCGTCATTGAGCTGACCAAAAAAGCGATGTAACAGATGCAGATGTAACTATCATGCAGATGTAAAAAAGCCAGCTGATTCAAGCTGGCTTTTTTTATGGCTGGGAACAGAGAGACGGGTGTTGAAAGGCCCCCGTCTCTCTGCCTTCACTGGTTGCTTCGGTTATTTCTTTTTCAGGAAATCACCCAACTGCAGATTACCTTTTTCATCACGGCTGAATACCGCGGGGATCGCGACGGATTTATAATTGGCCGTCGTGATCTCTTTTCCTTCGCTGTTGAGCGAATGGTTATTTTTGATGAAATAATTGCTGGCATCCACCCTGCCGACGACAGCGTCATCATATTTGCCAGGGTGAGAGCGCAGTGAAATATTGTTTTTGAAAATACCTTGTTTTTCAGGTCCATAGTAAGGGCTTGGCCGGAAGATAAAGTTAAAGCGCACGTTATCCAGCGCGATATTGTTGGTGACTTGCAGTGCGCCGGGGTTGAAGTTGTCGCTAAAACCGTCCATGTGGTTACCGATAGCAATGCTATTTTTCACCTGATGCGCGACAGGTTGGCCTTCACCACCCAGTTTAAAGCCATTGCTGGTGTTGTTGAGCGAGATGGAGTTTTCGATCAACACGGCGCCATTCGGGCCATCCTCAATTTTGTTGAACAGGTCGAAGCCGTCATCAACGTTGTCATGGGAGAAGGCACCGCGAATAACGTTACCCTCGCCAACCCGCATTTTTATTGCGAAACCATCAGCGTCTTTTTTACTCGGGTCCTGATTACTGTGGGATTCTGAATTCAGGATCAGGTTATAACTGGCCCATAACGGACGACCTACGTTATCGCTGGATGAAACCTGAATACCTGTATTATCGCAGTGGTGTGCCAGTACCCGTTCAATCTGGTTGTGGCTACCTTCAATGCGGAAACTCTTCTCGGTAATTTCGATCCCTTTGACTTTCCAGTAGCTGGCGTTGAGCTGCAGGCCGTGGAAAACCGCTTTTTTGCCTGCTGGCATCAGCGTTTTAATGCCTCTGGCGTTACCGCTGGCACTGACCGGGATAACGGTCGCGCTGTAATCGCCATCCATCAGCCATACTGTGCCACCAGCAGGTAACGCAGTAATGGCTGTTTTAATATCCAATGGTGCGTTCTTGCTACCATTGTTGCCCGCTTTACCTTCCGGTGAGACATACAGGTTTTTGGCGTCGGCCAGCGTAATTTTTTCTACGCTGAACGAGGTGTCTTTCGCGGTTTTGTCTTCACCTTCGTCAGGAATATAAACCAGTTTGAAATCAGATTTTGGCTGCGTCAGCCTGGTCGTCAGAGAGAAGTAATCCCCGGCGCGAACATGCTGTGGTTTACCCAACGATTTGCCGTTTTGAAATACTTCTATCGTTCCGTTGTAATTCACTCGCGCCTGTACCGGATAGTTATCACCGGTAGCAAGCGAGGAAGAGGCAACCTGCAACAACGGTGCCGTAGCTTCAGCTTTGAATGGTGCGGAAGGTATCGTGTTGGCAGGACTGGTGGTCAGACTGGCGTTACTGATGGTTATTTTCGCATTACGGGAGGCGAAGAATCCCACATAGTAGTGGTTCTTATCTTGTTGGGTAACGAGATCCGCCCCTTTTATGGTTTTACTGACCCACTGGTCGCTGCCCTTGGGCGCATAAGAGGTGATGAAGCCATCGTTGGTGCGTTCCAGTTTCAGACGAAATGTCGGGGTCTGCTCCAGGTTAATTTTTTCCTGATAACTGGTGCGGGTAATTTCTGCGTTGGTATTACCCCAGGGTTGTGTCACGCCATCGCGGCTAATGAGCTGCATTTTCACATCAGTTTTCGATTTTTTGTCCTGCGTCATGATGGCGTTCATCACCATGTTTGATGCCGCCGGAAACTCTTCATACCCTTCTTTCAACGGCTCCTGACGAGGAATGCCAAGGATATCGCGAACTAACAGACCGGCCCCTTCTTGGGCATTGGGTTTGGCGTCATTTTCCGGGCCGAACTGGTCGACGGTGACATCAGATTGCAATGTGAAATTCACATTGGCAGGCAGTTGAGTGTAGAAGAAGGTCAAGCCGTCATGGGTGTTAGCGATTTTTCCTCCCCGACTTTCGATAGTAACCGGAGAAGCCAGACTGGCTTTATCATTAACGGTCAGTTTTTTACCGTTGATGATAACGTCGTTAACGCCTACTTTTCCCGGCAATACGTTGGTGGCGAAGTTTACATCGGTAGACTGACCAAACGCGATGCTGTGCCACACCGGTGCGGCATCCTGAGTGGTGGCAAAGGCGGTGTGGGAACCCAGAAGCAAAAGCGAATTAAGGGCGACAGAGAGTAACCCCGAAGTAGCGTATTTCATATTTTCCCCATCATTATTTGTTTTGAGCGATGCATTATCTCAAAAAATGAAACGCTGTTTCTTTTGTTGCCTCACAAACCGAACGATGAAATTCACTTAATGAAACAATTGGTTTCATTTTGTCGTATATACCCCGATTCTATGAAGCGGTCGCCCGTTGTTATTCCATGTACAGACTCTGGTTATTGCAGGGAGCGTTGAGGATGGGTACGTTTCGCATTACCTAAATCCTATCGGGTTGGGTAAACTCACGTTAATACGTTTTTTCAGCCCGGAGTAGGTGTGGTGACGTATTTTTCGCTGAAAAATATGTAGTAATCCGGTGTAATAACGGGTTTACTTTCGTTCGTCCGTACTCAATTGGACACCATTCAGTTTTTAGTCAGGATGCCTATGTCAAACAGTGCAATGAGTGTGGTTATCCTTGCCGCCGGCAAGGGAACCCGCATGTATTCCGATCTTCCCAAAGTGCTTCACCCTCTGGCGGGTAAACCGATTGTTCAGCATGTGATCGATGCGGCGAAAGGTGTCGGTGCCCGGTGTATTCATCTGGTGTACGGACATGGTGCGGACCTGATTCGCGAAACGCTGACGGAAACGTCGCTGAATTGGGTATTGCAAGCCGAGCAGTTGGGAACCGGCCATGCGGTGCAACAAGCGGCCGATGGGTTTGACGATAACGAAGACATTCTGATTCTGTACGGCGATGTGCCGCTGATCTCTCCTGCCACGTTGCAGCGCCTGGCTGCTGCCAAACCGCAAGGCGGGATTGGCTTGCTGACCGTTAATCTGGCTGACCCTACCGGTTATGGCCGTATTGTTCGCGAGAACGGCGACGTGGTGGGGATCGTGGAACACAAAGATGCCACCGAGCAGCAGCGTGCCATTACGGAAATCAACACCGGTATTTTGGTGGCGGGTGGCCGCGATTTGAAGCGTTGGTTAAGCCAGCTCAATAATCACAATGTACAGGGTGAATATTATCTTACCGATATCATCGCTATGGCGTCACAAGAAGGCCAGCGGGTGGTGGCGGTACAGCCGTCGCGTCTGAGTGAGGTGGAAGGCATCAATAACCGTCTGCAACTGGCAACGCTGGAGCGCACTTACCAGCGCGAACAAGCGGAGCAGCTGTTGCTGGCGGGCGTCATGCTACTGGATCCGGCTCGTTTTGATTTGCGTGGCGAACTGGTGCACGGGCGTGATGTGACTATCGACACCAACGTCATTCTGGAAGGCCGGGTGACGCTGGGTAATCGGGTGAAAATTGGCGCGGGCTGTGTAATCAAAAACAGTGAGATCGGCGATGATTGCGAGCTCAGCCCGTACACCGTGGTGGAAAATGCGGTGTTGCAAGCGCGTTGCACCGTTGGGCCGTTCGCCCGCCTGCGACCCGGTGCGGTGCTGGAAGAAGAAGCGCACGTCGGCAATTTCGTCGAGTTGAAAAAAGCGCGTCTTGGTAAAGGTTCAAAAGCCGGTCACCTGACGTATCTCGGCGATGCGGACATTGGCTCTGGTGTGAATATTGGCGCGGGTGTGATTACCTGTAACTACGATGGCGCAAACAAGCACCAGACGGTGATTGGTGATGACGTGTTTGTCGGCTCGGATAGCCAGTTGATAGCGCCTGTTAAGGTGGCTAATGGCGCGACTATTGGGGCTGGGACTACCGTCACCCGTGAGGTGGGGGAAAATGAGCTGGTTATTAGCCGTGTTAAGCAAACCCATATCAGCGGCTGGAAACGCCCGGTGAAGAAAAAATAAGCGTCTTACTCCCTCGGATTCGGTTTTCTGCGCAGGCGCATGAAGGCGTACCGATCCGAGGGAGAACATGTCTTGGTATAAGACGGTTTTGCCCTGTGTTCCTAGTGGGAATCCAGGTCAAAACATAATAATCCCCACACTCTACAAGGCTCGGGGAACCCGGAAAAAACCGGAACAATCAGGTCTAAAGACATCGCGGTGACACAATATGTCACGTTTACAGGAATACAACCGATGTGTGGAATTGTAGGCGCTGTTGCGCAACGAGATATTGCTGAAATCCTGCTCGAGGGGCTACGCCGCCTCGAGTACCGTGGTTACGACTCTGCCGGTCTGGCAGTGGTGAATAGTGAAGGGACGGTGTCCCGCCTGCGCCGTCTGGGTAAAGTGCAGGTGCTGGCTCAGGCGGCGGAAGAACATCCGCTGTTGGGCGGAACCGGTATCGCCCACACCCGTTGGGCGACCCACGGTGAACCGTCTGAGCAGAACGCTCACCCACATGTGTCTGGCGACATTATTGTGGTGCACAACGGTATTATTGAAAACCATGAGCCGCTGCGTGAGTTACTGGTATCCCGTGGTTATCATTTTGTTTCCGAAACGGATACGGAAGTGGTGGCACATCTGGTGCATTGGGAACAGCAGCAGAACGGCGGTTCGTTGCTGGACATCGTGCAGCGCGTGATCCCACAACTGCGAGGTGCGTATGGCATGGTACTGATGGATAGCCGTGACCCCAGCGTACTGGTTGCCGCACGCTCCGGTAGCCCGCTGGTGATTGGCCGTGGTGTTGGTGAAAACTTTATTGCCTCCGACCAACTGGCATTGCTGCCGGTAACCCGTCGTTTCCTCTTCCTGGAAGAGGGTGACATCGCCGAAGTCACGCGTCGTACCGTGCGCATCGTCAATCGTCAGGGACAGGACGTTCAGCGCGAAGAAATTGAATCAAAGGTACAGTACGATGCTGGCGACAAAGGCGCGTACCGTCACTACATGCAAAAAGAGATCTACGAGCAGCCGATGGCGATTAAAAATACCCTGGAAGGGCGTTTTAGTCACGGTGAGATCAACCTGTCCGAATTAGGTCCGCAAGCGGATGCGCTGCTAGCACAGGTTCAGCATATTCAGATTATCGCCTGCGGTACGTCTTATAACTCCGGTATGGTGTCGCGCTACTGGTTTGAGTCGCTGGCGGGGATTCCGTGTGATGTGGAAATCGCGTCAGAATTCCGCTATCGCAAACCGGCGGTACGTGCCAACAGTCTGATGATTACTCTGTCCCAGTCCGGTGAAACCGCCGATACGCTGGCAGCGTTGCGTTTGTCGAAAGAGCTGGGGTATCTGGGGTCGCTGGCGATTTGTAACGTCGCGGGCTCGTCGCTGGTGCGTGAATCGGATCTGGCGCTGATGACCCGTGCCGGTACCGAAATTGGCGTGGCATCCACCAAGGCATTCACGACACAATTGACGGTGTTGCTGATGCTGGTGGCGCGCATCGGTCGCCTGCGTGGTATGGAAGCCCGTATCGAGCAGGATATTGTGCATGCGTTGCAGGCATTACCGGCGCGTATCGAACAGATGCTGTCGCAAGACAAGCTGATAGAATCGCTGGCGGAAGGTTTCTCCGATAAGCATCATGCGTTGTTCCTGGGCCGTGGTGACCAGTACCCGATTGCGATGGAAGGGGCGCTCAAACTCAAGGAGATTTCCTACATCCATGCGGAAGCTTATGCCGCAGGTGAGCTGAAACACGGGCCGCTGGCATTGATTGACGCCGATATGCCAGTCGTCGTGGTCGCACCCAACAACGACCTGTTGGAAAAATTGAAATCCAATATCGAAGAAGTGCGTGCACGTGGCGGCGAACTCTACGTGTTTGCTGACGAACAGGCTGGGTTCACTTCCGATAGCGATATGATGAAGATCATCCAGTTGCCGCATGTAGAAGAAGTGATTGCGCCGATCTTCTACACCGTGCCGTTGCAACTGCTGTCTTACCATGTTGCCTTAATTAAAGGCACCGACGTAGACCAGCCGCGCAACCTGGCGAAATCGGTGACGGTGGAGTGACGATAGCGTCAGTTTTGCCCCGTATCTGAGCTTTTTTTCACTCTGACTTGATGAGGGAAGCCGTCATTTTCAGGATGTGAAACCAACAAAAAGGTGGTCTGGTAACAGGCCACCTTTTCTCATTTTTGGAAGCTTATTTTTGAGACATTAATCAGTTAGTTTTCTGATAAATTTTGTCAATTTGTGCCTGTTTTGTGTAAGATAGCTTCAATGATGCGCATCTTTTAGGTTGTATCGGAAGCTGATCCTTGAGCTTTTCAGGCAGCGTAATTGTTGATTTTATTGACAGGGACTCTATGAAAAAGCAGCATTTTTTAGCAAGTATAGTTTGTGTTCTGGCATTAGCGGGCTGTGCGCGTACTGCACAGGTGATGAATACCACGACGCCAATTGCCGGGAATTACACGTCTGATCAGGTAAGAGTGGCTATTTTACAGGCTGGCTTGCAGCGCAAATGGGTAATGACACCAGTTGCTCCTGGCGTCATTAACGGTCGCATTGATGACCGCGGTCATTCGGCGGATATTCGTATTAATTACACGCCGACCAGCTATACGATCAATTATGTTAACAGCTATAACCTGAAAGCTGACGACGGGAAAATTCATAAAACGTATAACCGTTGGGTAAATAATCTGGACCACGAAATTCAATTAAAACTGGCTTCCCAGCAAATCAAATAATTATAAGAGCCGAATGCCTTTGATTATTCGGCTCTGATTTTTTCTACATTAGAATTTATTTTTCTCAGGGAATTCATCGTGTTTCACGGATATGATCAGGATAATGCCAGTGCGCTGGAGGCAATAACAGAAGCGCAACGCATCGCATTTGCCCCTATTTTGTTTCAGGCTGCGGTTAATCTTCGGGATCACGGTATTTTAGGATTTCTGGATGAGTGCGGCAATAAAGGTGCGGAGCTTGATGATATTGTTGCCGTGACGGATTTAGACCGTTACGCGGTAGAAATTCTGCTAGATGCCGGTCTGAGCGGGCGGATGCTGGTTAAGAAAGACTCTCGCTATTTTATTGCCAAAACTGGTCATTATCTTATCCACGACAGAATGACACGCATCAACATGGATTTTACGCAGGACGTCTGCTATCAGGCCATGTTTCATCTTGATGAATCTCTCAGGCAGAAAAAACCGGTTGGTTTACAGGTTTTTGGCCACTGGTCGACAATTTATCCAGCGCTGAGTCAATTACCTCAAAAAGTGAAAGAAAGCTGGTTTGCCTTCGACCATTTTTATTCCGATGCCGCATTTACTGCGGTATTACCCCATGTATTTCAGCACAAGCCCGCACAGCTTTATGACGTCGGTGGAAATACGGGGAAATGGGCGATGTGTTGCTACGATTACGATCAGGATGTACGCATTACCATCCTGGATTTACCTGAGCAAATTGCCTTATCCACCCGTTCTGTTGAACTGGCAGGAAAAGCGGACAGAATTTCCGGCCTTGCCGTTGATATGCTTTCTGATGACCCGTTACCCACAGAGGCGGATATCTGGTGGATGAGCCAGTTTCTGGATTGCTTCAGTGAGGAGCAGATCGTTCAGATTCTGACGCGAATCGTACGGGCGATGAAGGCAGATGCTCGAATTTGTATCCTGGAAATATTTTGGGATCGCCAGCCGTGGGAAGCGGGAGCATTCAGTCTGAATATGGCGTCGCTGTATTTTACCTGTCTGGCTAATGGCTATAGTCGGTTTTATGCGGCGAGCCGTTTTTTGCCGTTATTACAGGAAGCGGGGCTTGATATCGAACAGCAGGTTGATGGATTGGGTATTGGTCATACCTTGCTGGTTTGTAAGAAAAAATAAAGCGTTTTGTGGTCATTCGCAGGGTGCAGGGAATAGTCCGCGTGTTTTAACACAATGATTCGGAATACACGGGTATGAGATTGGCTTTTACACTCCTCGACTGGCAAGCCAGCGCACCAGGGTTTGGCGAGCTGTCGGCATGGCGACAATGGGCAACGCGGCCTGCGCTGATTGACGCCACTCAGCCGCTGGCGAAATGCGATCAGTTACCGATGATGACGGCGCGCCGGCTTAACAGCGGCAGTCGGATGGCGGTCAACAACGGGCTGGCATTGTTGCGGCGTCAGAGTGACATTGAGGCGATCGTCTTTACCAGTCGTCACGGTGAACTGGAACGTAACCTGCGTATTTTGCTGGCGTTATCCCGGCAGGAAAGCCTGTCCCCTACGGATTTTGCCATGTCGGTTCATAATGCGGCCGTGGGTAGCCTGACCATTGCGGCCCAGATGCCGCTGGTATCAACATCGGTTTCTGCGGGGATGGACTCTTTCCAGCAAGGGCTGGTGGAAGTGGCGGCCTTGCAGTCGGCAGGGTATTCCCGTGTGTTGCTGGTGGATTTTGATGGTGTTATCCCCGAATTTTACCACGCTCAGGTTTCCAGTCGGATGCCGCGCTATCCCTATGCCGTTGCGGTGTTGCTGGCACCCGGCGCTGATCTGACGTGTGACGCCCAGCCGAGATCTGACGTCGCTTCGGAGTCTGAATTACCACAAAGTTTGCAATTCCTGCACGGTTTGTTGTCGGACATGCCTGAATTTTCAGTTGATGGCGAACGCCACCATTGGCAATGGACGGTAGCGCATCATGTCTGAGTCTTCGTTGTCCATGAATCGCTCATCGCGCCTGAACTGGTGCTGGCGGCTGGTGATGACCGGGTGTTGCTTTGGGTTATTTAGCCTGGGCGGTTTGCTGCTGTCGACGGTCTGGTTCAATGTGCTGCTGCTGATTCAGCGTGATGAAGCCAAACGCCGGACATGGGCGCGTCACAGTATTGCTTTTAGTTTCCGCTGCTTCCTGCGTAGTGCGCGTGCGCTCGGTGTGCTGGATTATCACATTGACGATATTGAAACACTGCGCCGTGATCGCGGCTGTCTGGTGGTGGCCAACCACCCGACGTTGATCGATTACGTCCTGCTGGCTTCTGTGATGCCGGATGTTGATTGCCTGGTGAAAGCGGAATTACGCCAGAACATTTTTTTCCGCGGTGTTATCCGGGCGGCGGATTATCTGGTTAACAGCCAGTCCGAGACATTATTGCCCCATTGTCAGCAGCGGATTAACCGGGGAGATGTGATCATGATTTTCCCCGAGGGAACCCGTACCCGTTATCAGCAACCCGTCGTATTGCAACGTGGTGCTGCCAATATCGCTGTTCGTTGCGGCTGCGATTTACGGATTGTGCACATTCTCTGTAGCCAACAGACATTGGGAAAACAGAGCCGCTGGTATCACATCCCGCCGGAAAAACCCTGTTTCACCATTCGGGTGCGCGAGCGCATCAGTAGTCAGATTTTTATTACCGGGGAAGACGAGCTGCCGCTGGCGGCACGCCGTCTGAATCGTTTTTTGCAGCAGTCTCTAACGCTTTAATAAGCAAAATAAATCAGAAAACAGGTATGAGTTATGGAAGATCTTTTCCTTGAAATCAAACAGATGATTATCGATGCCCTGAACCTTGAAGAAGTCAGTGTCGATGAAATTGAAACCGAAGCGCCTTTGTTTGGTGAAGGGCTGGGTCTGGATTCGATCGACGCACTTGAGCTCGGTCTGGCAGTGAAAAACCGCTATGGCGTAGTGCTTTCTGCCGAAAGCGAAGAAATGCGACAGCACTTCTTTTCCGTCGCGACGCTGGCGTCATTCATTATGTCTCAGCGTCAGGCTGGCGCCTGATTGAAAAAATGGTGGGTTTATCATGGATAAAAATGAAATTTATAACGAAATCAAAACACTGCTGGTAAAGCTGTTTGAGCTCGACGAAGACGACATCACGCTGGAATCACGGCTGTATGAAGACCTGGAATTAGACAGCATTGATGCCGTGGATATGGTGGTACACCTGCAAAAACGGATTGGCCGTAAGATTTCACCAGAAACCTTTAAATCGGTTCGTACCGTGCAGGATGTTGTCAATGCTATCGAACAATTGATGGGTCATGAAGACAAGTGAGACCAGAGGACGCCTGTTATATCGCGTAACCGGCGTATTGGTCAGTGTGATGACGCTGGGCTGGCCATTTTTGGTGTGGTTCAGTATTACGCATCCCGATCATCGTTGGTTATTACCGCTGCTGGCGCTGGTTTTTCTGGCTCGCTTGTTGATGTTAAAGAGCAGCCAGGGGTTATACCGCCAAACCGGGCTGTTACTGGCAGCGGCAGGCGCTGCGTTGTGTCTTGCCAGCCTGTGGTTGCGCGACCGGCAATGGTTGATGTGGTATCCGGTGGCGGTGAACGTTGTCATGCTGACGCTGTTTTTCAGCTCGTTATTTAGCCGCATGCCGTTTATTGAGCGTATTGCCCGTTTACGGGAGCCGGAGCTGCCTGCCCGAGCCATTGCTTATACCCGGCGTGTGACACAAGTCTGGTGCCTGTTTTTTGTTTGCAACGGCACGATAGCGTTACTGACCTGTCTGTCGGGAAACATGGTGTGGTGGACCGCCTGGAACGGCATTATCAGCTACTTATTAATGGGGTTATTAATGGGTGGCGAATGGCTGGTACGTCAGCGGTTGAGGAAGTCTGTTTGAACGCGATGGTCGACAAACAGGACGATGAAAGAAAATAGTGTGACGGAATGAATAATGTGACAACCCGGTCACTGAGTGACTGGTTAATCAGCGACGACATGTCTATCACGTCTATCGCGCGCATTGTTGCGACAAACGGTAAGCGGAACTTTACGCTGACAATGATGCGTCAGCAGGTGGTATCGCTGTGTCGGCAACTGATGTCATGCGATGAATCACGCTGGGCGTTATGTTTTGAAGATAGCTACCTGTTCACGGTGGCGCTACTGGCCGCGCTGCATGCGGGGAAAACGCCGGTCATTTACGGCCATTGCCGGGAGTCCGTATTGCGTGAACAGTGTGATGAGTTTGACGGGTTATTGACAGACTGTCGTATGTCGCTGTCCTGCCATTGCTTTTATCTTTCAACCGATGATGTATTGCATAATGATGCCTGTCACCGTAATGACTGCCACCATGACATTATGCTGCCGCCCATTTCTGACGACGCCTGCCTGATATTGTTTACTTCCGGCTCCACCGGTAAACCCCGTCAGATACATAAACCAATACGCTGTATGGATGAAGAAGCGCGCTGGCTGGCCCGGTTATGGGGTGAGCGTTTGCGTGACTGCCATATCATGGCGTCGGTGACCCATCAGCATATGTACGGGCTGACATTCCGTATCTGGTTACCGATGTCGCTGGGGCTGAGTTTTGATAGCCGTCAGGTACTGTATAGCGAGCAACTGTCGGCACACTCATCTGAGCGGCGTTACGCTTTTATCAGCAGTCCGGCGTTTTTGCGCCGCATTGACCATTCCCTTCAGGTGCCTCACTGCGAATTGATTGTGTCGGCCGGTGGCGTTCTGCCGTGGCCGTGTGCGCAATCCGCACAGCAGTGGCTGGGAAACGCGGTGGATGAAATTTACGGCAGTACGGAAACGGGGGTCGTGGGCTGGCGTTCCCGGCAAGACGAACAGAGCGTCTGGCAGCCGTTTTCTGACGTGTCGTTTAAGAAGGACAGCGACGGTAGCTGGCGGATTCATTCTGCATTGATCCCACAACCGGAAGGCGTGGTGTTGGATGATAAGCTCGCGTTTGACGAGCAAGGCTGTTTCCAACTGTGCGGACGCCACGATCGTATCGTGAAGATTGAAGACAAACGTATTTCGCTCAGTGAGATTGAACGCCGACTGTTATCGCTACCAGAAATTGACGATGCGGTGGCCTTGCAGGTGACCCGGCAAGACCGAAGCGGTATTGGGGTGGTGTTGGTGCTGAAATCGCCGGCGACCTCAAGTGTATTGCCAGCGTTAAAACGCCAGTGGCGTCATGAGTTGCACAAATGGCTGGAGCCGGTAGCGATGCCGCGTTTCTGGCGTATTGTCGACGCTATCCCAGTTAACAGTCAGAGCAAACGCGCCTGGCCACAGATTCAGGAGCTGTTCCATGCTGCCGGTTGAGCTTTCACGCGTCTGCTCTGCATCACAGGCGGAATTGCTGCTGTATATTGACGCGAACCTGTTCTGGTTCGATGGTCATTTCCCACAGCAACCCTTGTTGCCGGGGGTAGCGCAGCTTGACTGGGCGCTGCATTACGGCCGGGAGATACTGGCACCTGGCTGGCGGTTTCTCTCGGTGGAAAACATCAAGTTCCAACATCCGGTTCTGCCGGGGAAAACCCTGCGTCTGACGCTGAACTGGCTGGAAGAAAAACAGCAACTGACCTTCAGCTACCACATTATAGCGACAGGGCAGGCGGCGACTGAAACCGGCCAGGCCGCCAGCAGCGGGAAAATTCGATTATGTCGATGACCCAGGCCTTTTCACCCTGCGTGGTGATCCCCTGCTATAACCATGGCGCGACGATGCGCAGCGTTCTGACGCGGCTGGCACCGTTCGGGTTACCGGTACTGATTGTCGATGATGGCAGTGATGACGCAACACAGCAGGTACTGTCCCGCCTGACGGATGAATTCGCCCATGTCAGGCTGTTTCGCTTAGCACAGAACAGCGGTAAAGGCGCGGCCGTCATGCACGGATTGGCAATGGCAGCGCACGCCGGTTACAGCCATGCATTGCAGGTTGACGCGGATGGTCAGCATCACATCGAAGATACGCCGCGTATGCTGGCCCAAGCGCGTGCCTGGCCAGATTGCCTGATCTCCGGGCGGCCGCTGTACGATGCGTCGGTACCACGTTCACGGCTGTACGGCCGCTATGTCACCCATGTCTGGGTCTGGATCGAAACGCTCTCGTTGTCGCTAAAAGACAGTATGTGCGGGTTCCGGGTTTACCCTATCGCGCCGACACTGGCGTTATCTACAAAGCAGGCGATCGGTCGTCGTATGGATTTCGATACCGAAGTTATGGTGCGTCTGTACTGGAACGGCACCTTCAGTCGCTTTGTCCCGACACGGGTGGTTTACCCCGAAAACGGGATTTCCCATTTCGATGCATTGCGCGACAACCTGCGTATTTCCTGGATGCATACCCGTTTGTTTTTCGGCATGTTGCCCCGCATTCCCTCATTACTCAAACGTCGTCGTGAACCGCACTGGGCCGCTATCAATGAACGCAAAGGCATGCTCGGAATGCGTTTTATGTTGCAGGTTTACCGAGGGTTTGGCCGCCGGGCATTTACCCTGCTGCTGTGGCCAGTGATCGCATTTTACTGGTTGACTGGCGGCCCGCAGCGCAAAGCCTCGCAGGATTGGCTACGGGCGGTGCGTTTGTATGCCCGGCAGCAACAGGTCAGTTTGCCGCGTCCGTTAACCAGCTATCACCATTTTCTGCGTTTTGGTCATGCCATGATCGATAAAATCGCCAGCTGGCGCGGCGATTTGCAGTGGGGGCGGGATATCGATTTCGCTCCCGGCGCGCGGGAGACTATCAATCAGGGACGTGCGCGCGGACAGTTGATTCTGGCTTCTCATCTCGGTGATATCGAGGTGTGCCGTGGCCTGGCCCGTCAGGTCAGCGGTCTGGTTATCAATGCGTTGGTGTTTACCGACAATGCCCAGCGTTTTCGGCAGATTCAGGAAGCGGTCACGCCTGAAGCCGGTGTTAACCTGATTCCGGTCAGCGATATCGGTCCGGATACCGCGATGTTGTTGCAACAGAAGCTGGATGCCGGTGAGTGGGTGGCGATAGTCGGTGACCGCACGGCGGTAAATCGGCAGCGCGGTGGCGGACGTCGGGTGATCTGGAGTTCCTTTTTGGGGCGGCCTGCGCCGTTTCCACAAGGGCCGTTCGTACTGGCGGCAGCGTTGCGTTGCCCGGTACTGCTGATGTTCGCCATCCGTGAGCATGACCAATTACGTGTTTATTGCGAACCGTTCGCCGACCCTATTTTGTTGCCGCGAGCCCAGCGTCAGAGCGCTTTGCAGCAGGTGGTGGATCGCTACGCCGAACGGCTGGAACACCACGCGCTAAAAGCGCCGCTGGACTGGTTTAATTTTTTTGATTTCTGGCAGTTGTCGGATGACACGCCGACTGATGGGGAAAACACATGAGTGCGTTAACGGATCTCAATCTTAGCCATGAGGTCGAGCTGGTCGTCTCTTTTCATGACTGTGACCCGATGGGCGTGGTCTGGCACGGTAATTACTTTCGCTTTTTCGAAGTGGCGCGGGAAGCGTTACTGGGTAAATTCAATTACGGCTATCGGGAAATGAAAGCGTCCGGTTTCGTCTGGCCGGTGGTGGATACACGGGTGAAATACCGTTCGGTGCTGACCTACGAGCAGCGAATTCGCGTACGGGCGACGATTGAAGAAGTGGAGAATCGCCTACGTATCGCCTACCAGATTTTCGATGTGGAAAGCGGGCAGCGTACTACCACTGGCTACACCATTCAGGTGGCGGTGGAAGAGGGCAGCAAAACCCTGAGTTTTGTTTCGCCGAAAATTTTGTTGGATCGTCTGGGAGTGACGATATGAAAACGAACGTCGTGAAGACTTTCAGCGTAAAAATAATAAAACCCGTCGTATTGCTGGCAATGATGATGCTCCTGAGCCTGACGGCGCGGGCCGTGACACTCGATGAGTTGCAGCAACGCTTCAGTAGCCAGCCGGTAGTGCGTGCCGACTTTACCCAGCTACGGCAAATCAGCGGCATGGCGCAGCCGCTTAAATCGAGCGGCGCGATGCTGATTGCTCGCCAGAAAGGGCTGTGGTGGCATCAGGCCACGCCTTTTGCGATGACGCTGGTGTTAGATGACCAACGCATGGTGCAGGTGATGAATGGCCAGCCGCCTCAAATTATCACCGCAGAAAGTCAGCCACAGATGTTTCAGTTCAACCACCTGTTACGGGCGCTGTTTCAGGCTGACCGTCAGGTGCTGGAGCAAAACTTCAAGATCGATTTTAGCGATCTTGGTCAACAGCGCTGGCGTCTGGTTTTGACCCCGAAAGTGTCCCCGCTCGATAAGCTGTTTAATGCTATTACCCTGAACGGACAAGCCTTTCTCGATGAGATAGTGATCAACGATCGTCAAGGGGATATGACCCGCATTGTGCTGAGCAATCAGCGTATTACCCCTCAGGCGTTAAGTGATGACGAGCAAAAACGATTCGTTTTCTGAGTGGCATCGCCGTGCGGCGATAGCCTGGGGCGTCATTATCATCGCGTTGTTGCTGGCGCTGACGTTGCTATGGCCGCAGGCAAGAATTAACAGCAGCGTACTGGCTCTGCTGCCGGGGCAGTCGATGGGTAAGGCACCGCCTGCGCTTCAGCAAGGGTTTATGCAACGTCTTGATCAGCAAATGGTGTGGCTGGTGACGGCGGGTGATCAGGCGAATCCGGCGGTGGCCGAACGTTGGTTACAGCAATTACGTTCGTTGCCTGAATTCAAACAGGTCAATGGACCGGTCGACGCGCAGCAGCAACAGGCGTGGGGACGTTTTGCGTTTGAGCATCGCAACGGGTTGATCGATAACGCTACCCGCCAGCGTTTGCAGCGGGGCGGTGATGCTCAGGCTGACTGGGTGCTATCGCAGCTGTATTCCGCTTTTGCCGGTGTCAGCAGCCTGGAGCTGACGCACGACCCCTTGTTGCTGGTGAGAGGATCGCAACTGGCGTTGCAACAGCAGGCCAGCCAGATGGTGTTGGCACAGGGGTGGCTGACGGTCAAAGATAAGGACGGGCGTACCTGGTATTTCCTGCATGGCGAACTGGCGGGCGGCAGTGCGTTTGATATGACGGCCGGGCACCAACTGGTGGAAAAACTGGACCGGTTGCAGGGCGAGCTGCGCGCGGCGTTTCCACAGTCACAGGTGTTGACCCGCAGTACATTGTTATTCAGCGATTACGCCAGCCAGCAGGCCCGACACGATGTCTCCACACTGGGTAGTGCCACTGTCGCAGGGGTGTTGCTGCTGGTATTTTTCGCGTTCCGCTCAGTCAGGCCGTTAGTGTTATGTGCGTTGTCGGTATCGATAGGCGCGCTGGCCGGCACCGTCTGCACGTTGCTGCTGTTTGGCGAAATCCATGTGATGACGCTGGTAATGAGCCTTAGCATCGTGGGTATTTCTGCCGATTACACATTGTACTACCTGACCGAGCGTATGGTGCATGGTGGTGCGGTATCGCCGCTCGATAGTCTGAGAAAGGTCTTGCCAGCATTGCTGCTGGCATTGGGTACCACGGTCGTGGCCTATCTGATTATTGTACTGGCGCCGTTTCCCGGCTTGCGGCAGTTATCGGTGTTTGCTGCCGCAGGATTGACCGCATCATGCCTGACGGTGATGGTCTGGTATCCCTTTTTGGTGCGTGGCTTGCCGGTGCGTCCGATACCGGCAATGGTGCTGATGGGGCGATGGCTGGCGGCCTGGCGTCGTAATGCATGGGTGCGTCGGGGGATTCCGGCCTTGGTGCTGGTCGTCGGTGTCATTGGGGTGTGGCGTATTGATGTGAATGACGACATCACACAGCTGCAATCGCTGCCGCCGTCGCTGGTACAACAAGAGCGCCAAATCAGCGCGCTGACCGGGCAACAGGCCGACCAGACCTGGTTTATGGTGTATGGCGACTCGCCGGAACAGACGCTACAGCGGCTGGCACAACTGGCACCTGCTCTGGATGCAGCGCAGCAACACCATGATTTCGCGTCTTATCGTCTGCTGCCGCTCAATGCACTGCAGCGCCAGCAACAGGATACGCAGTTGATCGCCGCTGCGGCACCGGTGGTGATGGCTCGCCTGCATGAGGCTGGCGTCAGTCTGGGTGAACCGGATATCCGCCCGATGACGGTAACGCCGCAAGACTGGCTTAACAGTCCGCTCAGCGAAGGCTGGCGGTTGTTGTGGCTGACGTTGCCAAATGGCGTTAGCGGCGTATTGGTGCCGGTGAACGGCGTAAAAGACAGTAGCAGACTGGAAGCCTTGTCGCAGGAGATGCCGGGGGTGGTGTGGATCGATCGTAAAGGCACTTTTGATCAGTTATTTGGCCTGTATCGTATGATCCTTGGTGCATTGCTGGCGGTTGCCGTTGGTGTGATCGCGTTGAGCTATGTGCTGCGGCTGGGAATTCGTCGTGGTTTGCTGAGTGTGGTGCCGTCGGTGTTGTCGTTGTTGGGGAGTGTGGCGGTGCTATCGCTCAGCGGGCACCCCTTCAATCTGTTTTCGCTGCTGGCGTTGGTGCTGGTATTGGGTATCGGCATCAATTACACGCTGTTCTTTGGTAATCCGCGCGCTACACCGATGACATCGTTGCTGGCAGTCACGCTGGCGATGTGCACCACCTTATTGACGCTGGGTATGCTGGTGTTCAGCAGTACTCAGGCCATCAGTAGTTTTGGCATTGTGTTGTGTGCCGGTATTTTTATTGCTTTTTTACTGGCGCCGCTGGCGTTGCCGGATTCAAAAGGGAAACGAAAATGAGAGTATCTGCCAGGCTGATCCTGATGGCGGTGGTGATGGTGTTACTGAGCGCCTGTGCCGGTAAGCCGTCCGATCCCCGACCTCAGGCATGGCTTAAACCCGGCGTTAAAGTCACGCTTCCCGCACCGGGCATTTCGCCGACGGTGGAACAACAGCAACTGTTGACGGGCAGTTATAAAGGAAAACAACAGTCTTTACTGGTGCTGTTGCATGCTGATCAACGTCAGTTGTCACTGGCGGGCCTGTCGTCACTGGGGATTCGTTTGTTCCGTATCACCTATGACGCCACTGGCGTGCATACCGAACAGTCGCTGGTGCTACCCGAATTACCGCCCGCCAGTCAGGTGCTGGCAGATATCATGCTCAGTCACTGGCCATTGTCGGCCTGGCAGCAACAGTTGCCGACTGGCTGGACGTTAAAAGATGACGGCGATACGCGCCAGCTGCGTGATAACCACGGCGATTTGGTCGTCGAGATTCGTTATCAGCAGCGTAATAACCAGCGGGAGCCCGTCAGTGTGAAACACCTCGCCTTCGGCTACCACATCGTTATTCAATATTTGGATGGTTAGTATGATTTATATCCATTCTGTGGGTTTGCTCAATGCACTGGGTGATGATGCCGATGATATCGTCGGCAATCTGATGGCGGGACGTGCACCGGGAATGCGGCCTGACGATCGCTGGTTGTTGCAGGGCAAAACTTGCTGGACGGGGAATGTGCTGGCGACGCTCCCGACGGTACCGCCGTCTCTTGCCGTACATAACAGCCGCAACAATCAGCTACTGCTGGCCGCGCTGGAGCAGATTCGCCCACAGGTCGATGAGGCTATTGCGCGATTTGGCGCCGATCGCGTGGCGATTATCATGGGTACCAGTACCTCTGGGCTGGATGAGGCCGATCGTTTTGTCAGCGATGGGTTGCCCACCTACCACTATGCGCAGCAGGAACTGGGCGACCCTTCACGTTTTCTGGCGGCTTATCTGGGAACCACCGGTCCGGCGTATACCCTTTCTACCGCCTGCTCATCGAGTGTGCGGGCGATTATCAGTGGAAAACGGCTGATTGAGGCTGGTCTGGCGGATGTGGCGATAGTGGGCGGCGCGGATACGCTTAGCCGCATGCCGGTTAATGGTTTTGACAGTCTGGAGTCGCTGTCGGCCCGTCGTTGCACCCCTTTTAGCCGCCAGCGTGACGGCATCTCGATTGGTGAAGGGGCGGCGTTGATGGTCATCGGTCGGGAACCGGCGGCGGTTGCAGTGTTGGGGATCGGTGAATCGTCCGATGCCCATCACATGTCTGCGCCACACCCGGAAGGTGCCGGGGCGAAACGTGCCATTATCATGGCATTGGAGCAGGCGGGATTGGCGCCGCACGAACTGGGGTACATCAACCTGCATGGAACGGCGACGCGGCTTAATGATCAAATCGAGTCTGCAGTTATCCACCAGATTTTCGGCGAAACGGTGCCGTGCAGTTCAACCAAGCATCTGACCGGGCATATGTTGGGTGCCGCAGGGATTGGTGAAGCCGCGTTATGCTGGCTATTACTGACGCGTGATTTGCCGTTGCCACCACAGGATTTTTCAGACTGTGAGCCGGATGACACACTGCCAGCCTGTGGTTTGCTCACGGCACCGGCACCATTGATGCGGCCGGTGATCCTGTCTAACTCTTTTGCGTTCGGGGGCAATAACGCCTGCCTGATTCTGGGGAAAACCGAGGAGTGACTCTCGAATGAGTGACCATCAGAGTGGCTATCATAGCGCCGACTATTATTCGCCCCACCACTATTTACCTCATCACGCCCCTATGGTCATGGTGGATGAAGTGGTACGGGTTGATCAGAACAGTGCCTGTTGCCGGGTTCGGGTTAGCCGCGACGGCGCACTGGGGCCGTTTCTGAATGCCGAAGGGAATTTGCCTGCCTGGTTTGGCATTGAAATTATCGCCCAGACGGTGGGGGTGTGGGCGGGCTGGCATCATCGCCAGCATCAGGATGAAAAACCCCGGCCGGGTATGTTGCTGGGGGGGCGCGGTTACCGCAGCCAGCAGGATGCTTTTCCAGCGGGCGCTCTGCTGGAAGTCAACGTCACGCTGCTAATGCGAGATGATAAGATCGGCAGTTTTGATGGCGACATTCTCATTGCAGGTGACGTCTTCGCATCAGGCAGGGTAAACACCTATCAGCCGGATGAGACTGAATTACAACGATTATTAGAGCAGGGAAACGATTGATGACGCGTTCGGTATTAGTCACGGGGGCCAGCAAGGGGATTGGCCGCGCTATTGCGTTGCGACTGGCGCAGGATGGTTTTCTGGTCGTCGTGCATTATCACAGCGACCGAAACGGCGCCGAAGAGACAGTGGAACAACTGACCCGGTTGGGGGGGCAAGGCCGCTGCATGCAGTTCGATATCGCCGATCGGGAACAGTGTCGTGTGGCGATCGAATCCGATATTGAGCAACACGGTGCCTACTATGGCGTGGTCAGTAATGCCGGCATTACCCGCGATGGCGCGTTTCCGGCGTTGGATGGACCGGCGTGGGACAGCGTGATTCATACCAATCTGGACAGTTTTTACAACGTTATCCACCCCTGCGTTATGCCAATGATTGGTCTGCGTCAGGGGGGACGAATTATTACGCTGTCTTCGGTTTCCGGCATGATGGGTAACCGTGGCCAGGTGAATTACAGTGCCGCCAAAGCCGGGATCATCGGCGCGACGAAAGCGTTGGCGATAGAGCTGGCGAAACGGAAGATCACCGTGAACTGCATCGCGCCAGGGTTAATTGAAACCGGCATGACGCAACTGGAACCCCTTGTGATTGATGAAGCACTGAAAATCATCCCGATGAAGCGAATGGGGCAGGTTGAAGAGGTGGCCGGGCTGGCGAGCTATTTGATGTCTGATATTGCTGGGTATGTGACCCGTCAGGTGATTTCAATCAATGGAGGCATGCTGTGATGCGTCGTGTGGTTGTGACAGGGATGGGCGGGGTCACCGCGTTTGGCGACAACTGGGAGCAGGTCGCCAGTGGATTGCTTGCCGGTCGCAATGCCGTGCGCAAGATGCCGGAGTGGCAGGTTTATGACGGTCTTAACACCTTGCTGGGTGCGCCGGTGGAAGACTTTCGACTGCCGGAGCACTATACCCGCAAGCGAATCCGCTCAATGGGGCGGGTTTCGCTGATGGCGACTCGGGCGACGGAACTGGCGCTGGAGCAGGCGGGCCTGCTGGGTAATCCGGTACTCACCAATGGTGAAACCGGCATTGCCTACGGTTCATCTACCGGTAGCACCGGCCCGGTCAGCGAATTCGCCACCATGTTGACGGAAAAGCATACCAACAATATTACCGGCACCACCTATGTGCAGATGATGCCGCATACAACGGCCGTTAATGCCGGGCTGTTTTTTGGTTTGCGTGGCCGCGTTATTCCCACCTCCAGCGCCTGTACATCGGGCAGTCAGGCGATAGGTTATGCCTGGGAAGCAATCCGACATGGTTATCAGACCGTGATGGTGGCAGGAGGGGCCGAGGAGCTGTGTCCATCAGAGGCGGCGGTTTTCGATACGTTGTTTGCCACCAGTCAGCGTAATGATGCGCCGGAAACGACGCCTGCGCCTTTTGACACCGCTCGCGATGGTTTGGTCATCGGTGAAGGTGCTGGAACGCTGATTCTGGAAGAACTGGAACATGCACAGGCACGTGGTGCCACCATCTACGCCGAACTGGTTGGTTTTTACACTAACTGTGATGCGGCCCATATTACTCAACCGCAACGAGAAACGATGCAGGTCTGTATTGAAGGGGCGTTGCGGGTGGCGGGATTAACACCTGCCGATATCGGGTATATCAACGCCCATGGCACCGCGACCGATCGCGGTGATGTCGCGGAAAGCCAGGCAACAGCGGCGATTTTTGGCGATACGACGCCGATTTCCTCGCTAAAGAGCTATTTCGGACACACGCTGGGTGCGTGTGGCTCGCTGGAAGCCTGGATGTCGATTGAGATGATGCGCGCGGGATGGTTCGCTCCGACCTTGAATCTACGCCAACCCGCTGAGGACTGCGGCGTGCTGGATTACATTATCGGTGAGCCCCGGCAACTTGACGTGGAATACATCCAATCCAATAACTTTGCCTTTGGCGGTATCAATACGTCGTTGATTTTCCGGCGCTGGCCGTCATAACCCGCTATTACAAGAAAATCACGAAGAATAAGGCTCCCATCGGGAGCCTTATTGACATCATGCCTCGGTAAGGTATGCGTTTTATTTCCACACCACCCGATTGCGGCCTGCGTTTTTCGCTTCGTACAGGGCGTCATCGGCCCGCTTCATATCGCTTTCGAAGTTATCTTTCAGGTTTTGAACATGGCGGTGCTTAATAAAGGTGGCGCCGATACTGATGGTAAAATGGAAAGAATAACCGTCGACGGTGAACAGGGTATTTTCTACCTCGGTACGGATACCGTTGATAATGGTATCCACATTATCGGGGTTGGCGTGGTGCATAATCAGGCCGAATTCTTCACCGCCCAGCCGGGCAACAAAGTCATCGGTACGCAGTTTACTGGTAATGATCTCCGCCAGGCGACAAATAGCCACGTCACCGACGTGGTGACCGTACTGATCGTTGACCTTTTTGAAGAAGTCGATATCGATAATCGCCAGCGCGGTGTTTTTCTCGTGGTTACGGTAGCACTTTTCCGCTTCCAGAATATAAGCGCGTCGGTTGTGGATACCGGTCAGCGGGTCTGTATTCGCCATTTCCAGCAGTTTGGCTTCCAGCTCTTCTCTGGCGCGTTGGGTCTCAAGCGCGTAGAACAGTGACCCCAGTGTATCCACGAACGGGCTGAGAAAGCGTAATTGCTGTTCATTGTAGCCATCAAAGCGGTTACCCAATCCGATCATGCCGACCACTTCATTACGAAAATAAATGGGTAAACCCATAAATTGACGCAGGATGGGGTGGCCTTTTGGCACGCCGCGTGAGGCAGAGTGCGCGCGCGGTGTATTGGTAATCACCGGTTTACCGGTGGTTACCACATGCCCGAACAGGTTATCCAGGCTGGTGAATTGCAGTTTGTTTTGCAGGAACGTGTTATAAGAATTTTTGCTGTCGCCGTTCCAGCTGACATTGGAAATCGCGACGATGTGCAGCACTTTCTTATTCTCATGCTCTCTGACCTGGCCGATGAAACCAAACTCTGACGCTGAAATAGAGAGTAGGTCGTCAAAGATGGACATGCAGGCTTCCTGAATATCGGTTTTTTCCAGAAAGATCTTTTGCGCGCGGTTAATCAATTCCAGCAGGCGTTTATCCGCCTCTTCTTGCAATTCTTTGTTTTTCTTTTCCGTGATATCGCGATGGGTACCGGCAACCCGAATCGGTTTGCCTTTTTCATTGTATTCCACCACCTTGCCGTAGGTTTCAATCCATACCCAATCGCCCTTACTATGGCGCATCCGGTATTGTTCATTGATTAGCGTAGCCTGGCCGGTGGCGCAGGCTTCTGCCGCAAGGACCATTTTTTCCCGGTCCAGCGGATGCATTAATTGCTGCCAGTGGTCTAGTGAGGAGTCGAACTGGTCTTGTGTAATCCCCATCATTTCACACCATTGTTTATTAACGCGGATGGTGTGCCGTCCTAAATCCCAGTCCCAGGTGCCCAGGCTGGATGACTCCAGCACCAGTCGCATCTGGTTATTGGTATCCACCAGCAATTTTTGCAGGTATTTCTGGTGGGAATTATCGATCAGCAATGCCTGTACATGACTCAGTCTGCCGCTTTGATGGTAACTGGCGGTGGAAAGCTGGCGAATCCACAGGGTTTTTCCCCTGGGCGATACAAAGCGGTATTCACATTCCAGATTCGCCACCCCTTTTTTGTGGTTATCCAGTGCAAACAACAGATTCTCGTAATCATCAGGGTGGACATAGCTTTCCATCATTGCGCAGTGATGGCGGATTTCTTCCTGGCTGACACCCAGCACATGCTGCGCGTTGGGCGAGATATAGGAAATGTGCAGCATATTGTCCTGCTGCCAGTTGATGAGCACCACGGATGAGTTATTCAGCAGCCGGATTTCCTGCTCCCGATGCAGCCGTTCATTTTGCAGCTTAAACAGAGATTCGGTGGTGCTGGCAACGAAGGCCGCGGTCTCGCGCGTCGCCTCGTCAAGGATGCGCGGCTGATAGTCAATGGCGGCCAGCGAGCCGACCACAACCTCATCGAGCACCAGAGGAACGCCAAAGTAGCTGCGGATATGCGGGGCTCCGGTAACCAATGGGTGTTTGCAAAACAGGCTATTGGTCAGGGTATCTGGCACAAACAAGGTGGCGGCGCTGGAAATCACCGTGTTGCAAAACGCCAGATCCCGGTCGGTGCATTCAATATTGATACCTTCGCTGAAAATCAGCCACTGCTTATCCAGATCGATAATCGAAATAAAGGCCGCGGGAAAATTCAGTATTCGTGCAAATAAAATGACCTGGTTTTGAAACGATTGCTGTAAGTGTAAGTCGAGCAAATGGTACTCATTGATTTTTGCGACGCGCTGCTCGTCGGCGTTATATTTTTTCATTGTCACTGTTCCTGTAAATATAAATAAAATCAGTGCATTGTTTCCTGGTGCCAGAACAGAAAAACGCGACTATTAGGTTCGGTGATAAAAGAATGAAAACATCCTGTAGGGGAGCGGGATCCTGACGTGAGAGCGTGTTTTTTCAGTTACATATCTGAGTATAGAACAGGTTTTTTTATCGCCAGTGGGATCGGTACCGGGAAGAAACAAAAATCAGGCGATGACATAAATCGGTGACACTGGCGACGTAAACTGAGAACGGATGACACAACTATTATGTGTATCACACGCGGCGTTCCGTTCTTGTTTATGACACCGCTTCATTTTCTTCTGTTTTCGGGGAATGTTGGAAAAAGAGCGAGGGCGGGTATCGTGATAAACGCGCTGATGTGTAATTTTTCTTTAATTATCAATGTGTATTAATGTTGCGCCGACCTGCTTTTATTGAGATCTACCCCCGTATGATTCGCTGAATCCGACTCGTCTGTCACATAACTGTCATATTGCGTACATTTTACTGTCACTGAATTGACCTATTTTCTCCACCAGCAAACTACACTCTGATTAAACAATAGCTCCGGGTCTACACGTTTAGGCATCCCACAGGAGGGATTATGAAACTCATGCGTACCACTATTGCCAGTATTGTTGCAGCAAGTTTTTCTCTGACGGCGATTTCTGCGTTTGCCGCAGCAAATATTACCGGTGCTGGTGGCACTTTCCCTGCCCCGGTTTACACGAAGTGGGCTGACTCTTACGAGAAAGAAACCGGTAACAAAGTTAACTATCAGGGTATCGGTTCTTCCGGTGGCGTAAAACAGATTCTGGCTAAAACCGTTGATTTCGGTGCGTCAGACGCCCCGCTGGAAGATGCCAAACTGACTCAGGAAGGTTTGATTCAGTTCCCGACCGTTATCGGCGGTGTGGTTCTGGCGGTGAATCTGCCGGGCGTGAAATCCGGTGAACTGACGCTGGACGGTAAAACGCTGGGCGACATCTACCTGGGCAAGATCAAAAAATGGAATGACGACGCTATCGCCAAACTGAACCCGGGCGTGAAACTGCCGGATCAGGATATCGCTGTGGTACGTCGTGCCGACGGTTCTGGTACGTCCTATGTGTTCACCAGCTACCTGGCGAAAGTGAACAGCGAGTGGAAAGAGAAGGTTGGTGCGGGCAATACCGTTAACTGGCCGACCGGTCTGGGTGGTAAAGGCAACGACGGTATCGCTGCGTTTGTTCAGCGTCTGCCGGGGTCTATCGGCTACGTTGAGTACGCTTACGCCAAACAGAATAACCTGACCTACACCAAACTGATTTCTGCTGATGGCAAAGCGGTCACCCCGACGGAAGTGTCTTTCAGCAACGCGGCTAAAGGCGCTGACTGGAGCAAATCTTTTGCTCAGGACCTGACCAACCAGAAAGGCGACAATGCGTGGCCGATTACCACCACCACGTTCATCCTGATGTACAAGAAGCAGGAGAAACCTGAGCAGGGCAAAGAAGTGTTGAAGTTCTTTGACTGGGCTTACAACAAAGGTGGCGCACAGGCGAAAGCACTGGACTATGCGACCCTGCCGAATGAAGTGGTTGCGCAAATTCGCGCTGCTTGGAAAAGCCAGGTGAAAGACGGCAGTGATAAAGCGCTGTATTAATTTGCGCCCGGCAAGATAGGTTGTGTGAGTACCGAGAGGTGGATAAACCGGAAACGGGGTATCCACCTCTGACATTGGTTGGGGGCTCCCCCAATTATCGCAAAGACGTAGTTATCTGAAAGAAGAGAGACGTATGGCTGAGCAAAAGCCAACTATTACACCTCCGGGAAAACAGGGCGACATACTGTTCGGGGCGCTGGTCAGACTGGCGGCCCTGTTGACGTTGCTGCTGCTGGGCGGAATTATCGTTTCCCTGATTTTTGCCTCATGGCCAAGCATCAAAACGTTTGGTTTCTCCTTTCTGTGGACCAAAGAGTGGGATGCGCCCGCCGGACAATTTGGCGCGCTGGTACCGATTTACGGCACCGTCGTGACCTCGCTGATCGCGCTGATTATCGCCATCCCCATTAGTTTCGGTATCGCGTTGTTCCTGACTGAGCTTGCGCCGGGCTGGTTGAAACGTCCGCTGGGTGTGGCGATCGAACTGTTGGCTGCGATCCCCAGTATCGTTTACGGCATGTGGGGGTTGTTCGTGTTCGCCCCGCTGTTCGCTAAATATTTTCAACAGCCGGTGGGCAGCGTGTTCTCGAGTATCCCGCTGGTTGGCACCCTGTTTTCCGGGCCGGCGTTCGGTATCGGTATTCTGGCCGCCGGGGTGATTCTGGCTATCATGATAATCCCCTACATTGCGGCGGTGATGCGCGATGTGTTCGAACAAACGCCGGTGATGATGAAAGAGTCGGCGTATGGCATCGGTTGTACCACCTGGGAAGTTATCTGGCACATCGTGCTGCCGTTCACCAAAAACGGCGTGATTGGCGGCGTGATGCTGGGGCTGGGCCGCGCGTTGGGTGAAACCATGGCGGTGACCTTCATCATCGGCAACACGTACCAGTTTGATAGTTTCTCGCTTTATATGCCGGGCAACAGTATCACCTCTGCGCTGGCTAACGAATTTGCCGAAGCGGATACCGGGCTGCATACCGCCGCGTTGATGGAGCTGGGCCTGATCCTGTTTGTGATTACGTTTATCGTGCTGGCCTGTTCGAAGCTGATGATCATGCGTCTGGCTAAAAACGAAGGAGCACGCTGATGGCAAGCATTGGTATTGAAAATCGTTCTGACACGATGGAAACCCGCCGCAAGATGCAGGCCTGGCGCCGCCAGAAAAACCGCGTCGCGCTGTTTCTGTCGATGCTGACCATGGCGTTTGGCTTGTTCTGGCTGGTGTGGATCCTGATGTCCACCGTGACTAAAGGCATTGACGGTATGTCGCTGTCGCTGTTTACCGAAATGACGCCGCCGCCGAATACGGCAGGTGGTGGTCTGGCTAACGCGATTGTCGGCAGTGGGCTGTTGATTCTGTGGTCAACATTGTTTGGCACGCCGTTGGGGATTATGGCGGGCGTCTACCTGGCGGAGTACGGTCGCAAGTCGCTGATCGCGGAAGTAATTCGCTTTATTAACGACATCCTGCTGTCGGCACCGTCGATTGTGGTGGGGTTGTTCGTCTACACGCTGGTGGTGGCCAAAATGGAACACTTCTCCGGCTGGGCGGGGGTGATTGCGTTGGCGCTGTTGCAGGTGCCTATCGTGATCCGTACCACTGAAAACATGCTGAAACTGGTGCCGGATAGTCTGCGTGAAGCGGCTTACGCACTGGGGACGCCGAAATGGAAGATGATTTCGGCCATTACCCTGAAAGCGTCGGTATCTGGCATCATCACCGGGGTGTTGCTGGCGGTAGCGCGTATCGCCGGGGAAACCGCACCATTGCTGTTTACCTCGCTGTCGAACCAGTTCTGGAGCACCGATCTGATGCAGCCGATCGCCAACCTGCCGGTCACCATCTTTAAATTTGCGATGAGTCCGTTTAAAGAGTGGCAAGGGCTGGCGTGGGCCGGGGTATTGCTGATTACCCTGTGTGTGCTGGTGCTGAACATTCTGGCGCGTGTGCTGTTCGCCAAAAAATCACATTAACAGCGCGCTAAAAAACAGATTAATAACGCAACATTAAATGTATATCCGGGCGTCGCACAGGCGGCGTTCGCCAGAAGAGAGAAGTCTTGATGAGTATGGTCACAGAGACATCCGCCAGCAAAATCCAGGTGCGCAATCTGAACTTCTATTACGGAAAATTTCATGCGCTGAAAAACATCACGCTGGATATTGCCAAAAATCAGGTGACGGCTTTTATCGGGCCGTCGGGGTGCGGTAAATCTACCTTGCTGCGTACCCTGAATAAAATGTATCAGCTCTATCCTGAGCAGCGTGCCGAAGGCGATATTCTGCTGGATGGCAACAATATTCTGACCGATAGCCAGGATATCGCGTTGCTGCGCGCCAAGGTGGGGATGGTGTTCCAGAAGCCGACGCCGTTTCCGATGTCTATTTACGACAATATTGCCTTTGGGGTGAAGCTGTTTGAAAAGCTGTCGCGTGCAGAGATGGACGAGCGTGTTCAGTGGGCGCTGACCAAAGCGGCACTGTGGCAGGAAACCAAGGATAAGTTGCACCAGAGCGGTTACAGCTTGTCCGGCGGTCAGCAACAGCGTTTGTGTATCGCTCGCGGCATCGCCATTCGTCCAGACGTTCTGCTGCTGGATGAACCCTGTTCGGCGCTGGATCCGATCTCTACCGGCCGCATCGAAGAGCTGATTTCTGAATTAAAGAAAGACTATACCGTGGTGATCGTGACGCATAACATGCAACAGGCAGCGCGTTGTTCCGACCATACGGCGTTTATGTATCTGGGCGAGCTGATTGAGTTCAGTGATACCGATACTCTGTTTACCGCGCCACGGCAGAAACAGACCGAAGATTACATCACCGGTCGTTACGGTTGATTACGGGAGTATCATGGAAAATCTCAATCTAAACAAACATATTTCCGGTCAGTTTAATGCCGAGCTGGAAAGCATTCGTACCCAGGTTATGACGATGGGCGGGTTGGTGGAACAGCAACTGACCGACGCCATCACCGCGATGCATAACCGCGACGCGGAACTGGCACAGCGCGTGATCGAAGGTGACTCTAAAGTCAACATGATGGAAGTGGCTATCGACGAAGCGTGCGTGCGTATCATCGCCAAGCGGCAGCCGACGGCCAGTGACTTGCGTCTGGTCATGGCGATCATCAAGACGATTTCCGAGCTGGAGCGCATCGGCGACGTGGCGGATAAAATCTGCCGCACCGCGCTGGAGAAGTTCTCTCATCAGCATCAGCCGCTGCTGGTGAGCCTGGAGTCGCTGGGTAACCACACTGTGCAGATGCTGCACGATGTGCTGGACGCGTTTGCCCGTATGGATCTGGATGAAGCCAAACGCATCTACATGGAAGACAAGAAGGTGGATAAAGAGTACGAAGGCATTGTGCGCCAGTTAATGACCCACATGATGGAAGACTCCCGCACCATTCCCAGCGTTCTGACCGCCTTGTTCTGTGCCCGTTCCATCGAGCGTATCGGTGACCGTTGCCAGAACATTTGCGAGTTCATTTTCTACTTCGTCAAAGGCCAGGATTTTCGTCATCTGGGTGGCGACGCACTGGAAAAAATGCTGGCACAGAAAGATGCCGACAAACCGGAAACGCAGCAACCGGAATAAGCCCGGCTGGTTTTCCGATGTGTACACAACGCCCCGTTTTCGGGGCGTTGTTATGAGTAACCGGGTGTCGCCGTTGCTGTCACCGGGGGTTGCCACTGAGCGGATATAACATAAGTTCATATTATGGGTGTTTATATTATTTCCGACGCGCTGTAGCCGCTGTTAGCCTGCATTTATTGAATTAACAAGTGGTTATCCACTCATCATTCTTTATAAATAACGGCTACAGGCGGATAAAAAATGAAAAAACCTCTTTTGGCATTTTCTCTTCTGGCGGGTTTGGTTTCTCTGGCCGGTAACGCGCAGGCTGACAAGCTGGATGACATCCAGAAAGCCGGTGTCGTGAAAGTCGCGGTATTCGACAGCAATCCACCGTTTGGTTATGTCGACCCGCAGAGTAAAAAACTGGTGGGTTATGATGTCGACGTCGCACAAGCCATCGGTAACGCGCTTGGCGTCAAGGTGGAACTGCGCGCCACCAATCCGGCTAACCGTATTCCGTTGCTGACCTCGAAAAAAGTCGACCTGATCGCCGCCAACTTCACCATCACCGATGAGCGCGCTAAACAAGTCAATTTCAGTGTGCCCTATTTTGCGACCGGCCAGAAATTCATCGCCCGCAAAGGCGTGTTGAAAACGCCGGATGACCTTAAAAACCTGCGCATTGGCGCGGATAAAGGCACTGTGCAGGAAATCACCCTGCGCGAACATTACCCGACTGCGAAAGTAATTTCCTACGACGATACCCCGCTGGCGTTCGCCGCACTGCGTAACGGCAACGTACAGGCCATCACCCAGGATGACGCTAAACTGGTTGGGCTGCTGGGCAATCTGGCACCGGCGCAGAAAGCCGACTTTGAAATTTCTCCGTTTAGCATCACCAAAGAGTATCAAGGTATCGGCCTGCCGAAGGGGGAAGATCGTCTGACGCAGAAAGTGAACGATATCCTGCTGAATCTGGAAAAACAGGGCGACGCTGTGAAGATTTATAACCGTTGGTTTGGGCCGCAAACACCGTCTGCCCAGCCGCGCGGTGACTTCAAGATTGCACCGCTGGAACAACAGCCCAAGGCTTAAGTTCGTAATGACATTAAGCTCGAGGTAACCGCCTTCGCTGTTCGGTGGTGGCTTCCCTGATTTCTTACCTGATGATGGCTCGCCTCTGGCCGTATCCCAGAGGCCTTCTTGCTGATGATAACTGCTCAATCTTTCCAACAATGGCTGGCTGACACGCTGCTGGCACCGCAGTATCTGCAATGGCTGTGGCAGGGATTTCAGGTCACGCTGGGTATTGCGGCGGCGACCGTGGTGCTGGCAACGTTGTCAGGGCTGATACTGGCAGCCGGTCGAGACAGCGGTACGCGGTGGCTACGCTGGCCGGTGATAGCGTATTGCGCGTTGTTTCGTAATACCCCGCTGCTGGTGCAATTGTTTTTCTGGTATTTCGGCGCGGCCCAGTTGCTGCCAGAGGGGGCGATGCAATGGCTTAACCGCCCGCATGTGATTCCGCTGGTTGGGCTGGACATGCCATCGTTTGAGTTCCTGGCCGGATTATTTGGCCTGACGCTGTATTCTGCGGCGTTTATCGCTGAAGAAGTACGTGCCGGTATCGCGGGTGTGGCGCGCGGTCAGAAGTATGCCGCCTGCGCGTTAGGGCTAACCGGCTGGCAGGCGATGCGCTATGTGGTGTTGCCACAGGCGCTGCGTATCGCTCTGCCACCATTACTGGGTCAGTATATGAACGTTGTCAAAAACTCATCGCTGGCGATGGCCATCGGTGTGGCAGAGCTGTCTTACGCCTCCCGGCAGGTGGAAACGGAAACGCTGCGCACCTTTCAGGCGTTTGGCGTTGCCACGGTGCTGTATATCGCGGTGATTGCCGTGATGGAAGGTTGGGGACAGTGGCGTCAACATCGGCAGCCAGTCAGAGGGCATTGAGATGGATTTTTCAATCATTCGCGACAATTTTAGCTACCTGATGTGGGGCACCTATCCTGATGGCCCTTTGGGGGGCGCGGCGTTGACATTGGTGCTTAGCCTGATGGCCGGGCTTATCTCGGCAGTACTGGGAACGGTGCTGGGGGTCGCGCTGGCGATGTTGCGCGGCTGGGCTGGTGGGCTGTTGGCCGTGGTGTTGGGGTTTTTCCGGGCAATTCCGGTGATCATGCTGATTTTCTGGACTTACTTTCTGTTGCCTATCGTGTTTGGCGTCGATATCCCTGAAATCACGACGGTGGTGTGTGCACTGGCGTTGATCGCGTCGGCTTATCTGGCGCATGGCGTAAAAGCGGGCATCATGGCGATAGGTCTGGGCCAGTGGCAGGCAGGGATGTCGCTCGGGTTGGGGCGCTGGCAAACACTGTGGCACATCGTATTGCCGCAGGCACTGCGCATGATGGTGCCGTCGTTCATCAATCAGTGGATTTCCCTGATTAAAGATACCTCGCTGGCTTACATTGTGGGCGTCGGTGAGCTGACGTTTCTGGCAACGCAGGTTAACAACCGCAGTATGGTTTATCCGACAGAAGTGTTTCTGTTTATCGCGCTGGTCTATTTTATTTTTTGTCTGACGCTGGATTTGCTGGCACAGGGTGTCAGTCGGCGTTTTCACGCCGGGCTGAAACCCGTCCGTCGCTGGCTAGTGTGGCGACGGCGGGCAGCATGCGTACCAGAATCCCCGTTGCGTGAAGTGGCCTGATGCATCAGGCAGTGGTAGCGTCAGCTCGTCGCGGTCAACGCCCATCCCTTTTCCTGCCACAGCGTGGGTAGCTGGGCCATATCGTGAAACATCGTCACCAACGGGTGATCGATAGGCGCGTTATGCTCGTCAGCACAGTAGTAGAACACCGGTATACCCGCGGCGATGCCGGCCTGCGTACCGGAAACGGAATCCTCTACCAGAATACAGTTTTCCACCGTTACCCCCATCTGTTGTGCGGCATGGTGCAATAACGCCGGGTCCGGTTTCCATTTCCCGATATCGTAGCCACTGTACAGATGCTCGCCAAAAAACGGCAACAAGCCGGTTAACCCGAGTGAATGCTGCATTTTGCTGACCGGTCCGTTGGACACGACCGCTTTCGGCGTATGAAGCGCTGCCAGCACCTCTTTCACGCCAGGGATCGGTTGTAGTGAAAGATCGAAAAGCCGCGCGACCTCCTGACGGAAATGACGCTCCATATCCTCCACGCAAACCGTCAGACCAAAACGCTCACTGATGCAGTCGATAATGTCGTAGAGCTTCATTCCCTTAAAGGTTTTGATGACTTCATCCAGCGGTAGCTGTACGCCATGGGGAATAAAGATATTGACGTAGGCCTGGCAGCAGATGACTTCGCTGTCGACCAACGTACCGTCACAGTCGAAAAATACGCATTCAATCCGGGACATGGGCGTTCCTTATCAGGGGACCAAAACCCCCACTTTACCTGACTGACCGCAGAATGCGATGTTTGCGCAAATAAGCCGGTGACTGGTTGTTATTTCTGTAGCGGACAAACGTTTTCCCATCGGGAAGTAAGGGGAAAACGCAGCGAACAGGCAGGAGATATAGAAAATAGTTATCGCTGGGAAAAAAAAGCCGACGGGTGCGTTAACTGCTCCGTATTTTGGTATAGGATACCGGGCGATTATCTTTCCTTTCTTCTCTTTGGGTCATTTATCATGGATAAATCTCAGTCTGGTTCCGTTGCTGAGCAAGGGCTGTTGGGGCGCGTGTTCAAACTGAAGCAACACGGCACCACTGTTCGTACTGAAACCATTGCCGGGTTCACGACTTTCCTGACGATGGTGTATATCGTTTTCGTTAACCCGCAGATTCTGGGCGCGGCCGGGATGGACACCAAAGCGGTGTTTGTTACCACCTGTCTTATCGCCGCTTTTGGTAGTATTTTTATGGGGTTGCTGGCTAATCTGCCGGTTGCGCTGGCACCTGCCATGGGCCTGAACGCCTTTTTCGCGTTCGTTGTGGTCGGCACCATGGGCCTGCCGTGGCAGGTTGCGATGGGGGCTATCTTCTGGGGCTCGGTAGGGTTCCTGCTGTTGACGGTATTCCAGGTGCGCTACTGGATGATCGCCAATATTCCGCTCAGTTTGCGCTTGGGTATCGCCAGCGGTATTGGTCTGTTTATCGCCATGATTGGCCTGAAAAACGCCGGGATTATCGTGCCGAACCCGGAAACGCTGGTGTCGGTCGGCAAGCTGACCTCACATAGCGTGCTGTTGGGTGTGCTGGGCTTTTTCATTATCGTGGTGCTGGCATCGCGCAATATTCATGCGGCGGTGTTGATCTCCATCGCGGTCACCACGCTGCTGGGCGCGCTGTTGGGGGATGTGAAATTCACTGGCGTATTTTCCATGCCGCCGAGCGTCAGCAATGTCGTCGGGCAGGTTGATTTGGCCGGGTCGCTGAATATCGGTCTGTCCGGGGTGATTTTCTCTTTCATGCTGGTGAACCTGTTTGACTCTTCCGGCACGCTGATTGGCGTGACTGATAAAGCAGGCCTGGTGGATGCTCGCGGTAAATTTCCGCAGATGAAACAGGCGCTGTATGTCGACAGTATCAGTTCGGTGGTAGGGTCATTTATCGGTACGTCGTCTGTGACCGCTTACATCGAAAGCTCTTCCGGTGTTTCTATCGGTGGCCGTACCGGCCTGACGGCCGTCGTGGTGGGGATATTGTTCCTGTTGGTGATGTTCCTGTCGCCGCTGGCGGGGATGGTACCGGCCTATGCAGCCGCGGGTGCGCTGATTTATGTTGGTGTGCTGATGACGTCCAGTCTGGCCCGCGTCAACTGGGACGATTTGACCGAAGCCGTACCGGCGTTTGTGACCGCCGTGATGATGCCGTTCTCCTTCTCGATCACAGAAGGCATCGCGTTGGGCTTTATTTCCTACGCGGTGATGAAAGCGGCAACGGGTCGCTGGCGCGAAATCAGCCCGTGTGTGATTGTGGTTGCGGTACTGTTCCTGCTGAAGATCGTGTTTATCGACGCCCACTAATTATCCGTGAGTCATCCGTGAGCCGGGGTAACCCGGCTCGCTATTGATGATGTCATTGCTCGAATGCTTTCCTGCTCTTTCCTTTCCCGTCACATCGCATACTGCGCAGACGCGTTTTCCGTCGCGTGGCTGCTGAGTTTGATATAGCGCCGCGACTGACGTTGTTGCTGGATGATTTCACCGGATTTTCGCATGCCGTAAGCCGAGGTGTAATTCCACATCACCAACCGATCAAGACGTGGGGTATGGGCGCAAGCCCAGGCCAGGTAATCATCAATGTCGCTTATCACTTCCACATCCGGAATATGCCGGGAGCGCAGGCGACCTGAGGCGGGATGCAATTTGAGCGACTCCGGCCCTCCGATGTTGAAGCCGGGAATTTTCAGTACTGACTGACGGATGGTGCACAGCTGGGTAGCCGCTTCCAGCGGATCTATCTGAGCGTCAATCCAGGCTTTTTCTGCGTGGGTCTGTGTTTGCAGGTGAGGGGGTGTTTCACGACTCCAGACGCGGATAATTTCCACATCCATTCCCACTTTACCTTCTTCGCTCAGCAGGATTGCGATGGTATTTCCTGCGTAGCCAAGGCTGAAGTCGGGGAGATGCGGATCGACAAAACAGGGTCTGCCGTTAGGCGAGACCATTAAAGGTGGAAGTACTGGATAACCGAAAAAATAAAACATCATTTCTGCCAACAGCGCCCGGCTCTTCAGATAACGCTCGCGGCGTTTTACTGAAAAGCTGTGCGTGGATGAAATCAGGTCATCCGATAACCGTTGCAGATCGGGTAACGCTTCCGTGCTTGCCCACCTGACGAAATGACAGGTCATATTCACTCCATGATGCCAACGAAAAAAACCTGATAATTTTTAGTAGAATAACTGCTCGGTGAAGTTTATTTCCGACGCAAATGGTCAGACAAATATCCGTGCCAAAGAAAAACTGACGGAGAAATCGGCGATAATTATCCTTGTTTGAGCAGAATACGTCAAAAAGCACTTTTTATTAAAACTGATTTTATTTTGCTTGAAACAAAATCGGACTGACATCACATCATGTCAACACAGTGCGGCATGCCCGTGAACGCATCCTGGCATCACGGGCAAATAAAGACATCAGCGCAGACGGATATCTGCGTGATTCCATGCAGAGCATTGCTGCTTTTCATAAACCCGCTCGGCCAGCGCCTGCGGTGTTACCAATGTTAATGCCGATGTTGGGCACACACGAACACAGGACGGGCTATCGGCAACGCCGATACACAGGTCGCATTTATGAACTTCACTGCCTGATAGCGAGGGGGCAGATGTTTCGCCGTCGAATGCGGGCGTCACCACATCGATGGCGCCGAACGGACAGGCGATTACGCAACTTTTACAGCCAATACACCGCGATGAAATTACCTGAATACTGTCTTGATGCCGCACCAGCGCATCGTGCGGACAAACGCTGGCGCAGGGGGCGTTTTCACACTGATGGCACAGTACTGGTGTACTCACGTTAGCATTTTTTATTACTTTAAGGCGCGGAAAAAAATGCGATTTATTCAATTTTTGTTGGTTGCCACCAGCGTGGGCGACAGCACAGGCAATCTCGCAGGTGCGACAACCAATACATTTGGCGGCGTCTGCGATCACAAACTGATTCATAACCGATTCTCCTGTTGCGCCATCGTTCTGACCGGCAGCGACATGTCCTGACTCTCCAGCCCCATCACTCGCAGCATACCTTGTGCAGCCTTACGGCCATCCGCGATAGCGGTGACTACTAAATCAGCGCCCCGCACTGCGTCGCCACCGGCGAATACCTGCCGATGGCTGGTCTGGCAGGGGTATCTGTCATCAACAGGCGTTGTCGTGATATGGCCCCAGTGGTCCAGCGAGATATGAGCATGTTGTAGCCACGGCATGCTGTGCGTCTGGAACCCGAATGCGGTGATCACCGCATCCGCAGGCTGCACGAATTCAGATCCTGGCACGGGTTTGGGCCGACGACGACCGCTGGCGTCCGGTTCACCCATTTCAGTACGAATCAGACCGACACCGCAAACCGCCCCATCATCGTTCAGGTAAATCTTGAGTGGCTGAACATTGAAGATAAATTCCACGCCTTCTTCACGGGCGTTTTTCACTTCCTTACGTGAGCCCGGCATATTGGCCTCATCACGCCGATAGGCGCAGGTAACGGAGGTCGCACCCTGACGGATCGACGTGCGCAGGCAGTCCATCGCGGTGTCGCCGCCGCCCAGTACCAGTACACGCTTACCTTGCATTGATACATAAGGCTCATTGGGTAATGCCGGTAATTCCATGACCTGCTTGGTATTGGCTATCAGAAACGGTAGCGCGTCATAGACACCGGGGGCGTCTTCATTCTCCAGACCCGCTTTCATGGAGCGGTAGGTGCCGACGCCAAGGAACAGCGTGTCAAATTCCGCCAGCAACTGCGTCATACTGATATCGGTGCCGACTTCGGTATTCAGGCGAAATTCGATCCCCATCGCGCTGAATATTTCCCGACGCCGGGCCAACACTGATTTATCCAGTTTGAAAGCTGGAATACCAAAGGTCAGTAACCCACCGATTTCAGGATGCCTGTCAAAGACCACCGCCTTTACGCCGTGGCGTGCCAGTACATCGGCGCAAGCCAGTCCAGCCGGTCCGGCACCGATGATGGCTGCGCGTTTGCCGGTGGGGGTAACCTGGCTTAGGTCTGGCTGCCAGCCCATGCTCATCGCGGTATCGGTGATATAACGCTCGATATTACCTACAGTTACGGCGCCATAACCCCGGCCCAGCGTACAGGCACCTTCGCATAACCTGTCCTGTGGGCAGACCCGACCGCAGATTTCCGGCAAGCTGCTGGTTCGGTGTGACAACTCGGCGGCATCGAGAATGCGCCCTTCCTGCACCAGTTGCAGTAGCGCGGGGATATTATTGTGCAGTGGGCAGGTCCATTCGCAGATGGCGTTCTGACCACAATGCAGGCAGCGGCTGGCTTGATCGTGAGCGTGTTCTGCGTCGAAGCCATGATAGATTTCGTTAAACGTGGCGACCCGTTCTTCCAGGGGTTTTTTGACCGCATCCCGGCGTGGCCAGTTCTTCCGTTTGTCCAGCGGGTGGCACGCCGTTGCGGCAAAGGTAGGAATGGCACGTGGTGCACCGGGGATACCGGTTTGCGCCATGCGTAGTTGTTTTTCCCGACGTTGTTCTTCAAGTGAGCGTTCACTTACAAGATGGAGCGCCTGTGTAGGACAGGCTTCTACACAGGCCTGCCCTTCAGGACGACCAATACACAGGTCGCATTTATGCGCACTAGCACCCTGAGCCTGGTTTTCGACGGAGATGGCACCAAACGGACACGCCAGCACGCAGGTTTTGCAACCAATGCACTTTTCGGCGATCAACTGAATACCGTCCTGTTTTCTGACCAGCGCCTGTGTGGGGCATACTTTTGCACAAGGTGAGTCTTCACAATGGCGGCAGGTTACCGCTGTGTGTTGATCGCCCTGATGATAGACCCTGATTCGGGGGTGAAAATCTTCCCTGTTTTCCGGATAACGCCCGTGATTGTGGGAAATCACGCAGGCAATCTCGCAGGCATTACAGCCGATACAATCCTTCGCATTTGCGATAACAAACTGATTCATATCCTCTCCCGACATGTACAGCATGGGTGTGCTTATGACCCGCACACATTTTCAGGCGAGCCCTTATCGAATTAAGTAAGTGTTCACTAACTTAATCGATGCGGGATGTCTGTTGTGATTACAGGCTGTATGACGTCGGCATTGTCTGCCGGGGCAGAAGAAAAGAGACGAAATCAGTCTGAGCGGGTCACTGAAAAAGTGATTCTGGAAGGGGCCTGGTACCTGTCTCGTCAGGAGAAAAAATAACGATCCCCTCAGTTAATGATGTTTATCCTAACGGCTCGGATCGGCGTAAATCTTGATATAGAACAGATAAAGTGAGGTAAAAATAACCAAAAACTTTCATGCAGTTATCAAAAAAGACGGAAATATCCCCTGACAAGATAAGAGAATGTAAAACCGGCGGGCTTTGTAGCAACAGAGGAGTAACAGAAGAGCGGTCGGTAAAAGAAGAGGAGTAACAGATGCATCGGCATCATACCGATGGCGCTTATCCCGTCTTTATCACGATGGCGTTTCTTCCTGAGCGGTTGTCATATCATAAAATCTGGCTATGCTTTGTTTATGATAATTAAAGGATATGAGGGAAACGCGAGATAGCGGTCGCGGCTGAAGAGAAAGTAACGTGCTATATCTGTTTACTATTTCGCAATGCATTGCGCAGTACGATAAATTTCATAGCAAGATAAGTAATAGATATAAATAAGATTTATTTCTATTTCAATGGGCGTTAATAATATTGCAAGAAATCGTAATTATTGTCTTGTTTTGATGTCTGCGTGATGTTTATCACGAAAAAATATTATATTTCGTGTGTTTATATGCGCGTTATGATGGGTAGCTATCATCGTTGAACTCTATTTTTATTGATGATGGGTTTAAGCATAGCTTGTTACCCTTTCATCGATTGAATTTGTTTTGCGAATTGAGTTCGCACCGTGAATTTTGGTCTTGCGGGTTGAACATCGCCTGAAAAAAAGCGTCTTAATACTCAACTAAGAAATCTGCGCTATGCTCGTCTGCTAATTGTCAGACAGGTGATATTGTTGATAGTCATACTTCTGTCACTGATTGCTTTTCTACTTATGCTGCGCAAGGACCTAAGGAGTGGTTTCCCCTGACGTGTTTATCCCCAGACTCGATTCTGATGGCGGGACGGCGGTGTTACCAGAGCGTTTAAAATATTATCTCGCCATACCAACAATCATCGATTTAACCTGAGAGTGAATTTTTACATGGCTGATTTTCTACCTTTCTCACGCCCCGCGTTAGGTGAGGAAGAGCTTGCCGCAGTCGAGCAGGTTCTTCGTTCCGGATGGATTACCACTGGCCCTAAAAATCAGGAACTGGAACAACAGTTTGCTGCACTGACCGGCGCGAAACACGCCATTTCCGTGAGTTCTGCGACGGGTGGCATGCATGTCACCCTGATGGCGCTGGGGATTGGCGCTGGCGATGAGGTTATCACACCGTCGCTGACCTGGGTTTCTACCCTGAACATGATCGTACTACTCGGTGCTGAACCGGTCATGGTGGATGTGGATCGCGACAATCTGATGGTGACGCCGCAAGCGATTGAAGCGGCCATCACTCCCCGCACAAAAGCCATTATCCCGGTTCACTATGCTGGCGCGCCAGCGGATATCGACGCAATTCGAGACATCGGCCGTCGCCACGGCATCCCGGTGATTGAAGATGCGGCTCATGCGGCTGGCACTTACTACCGCGGCCACCACGTCGGTGGCGAAGGTACGGCGATTTTCTCCTTCCATGCCATCAAAAACATGACCTGCGCTGAAGGCGGTCTGGTGGTAACGGACGACGACGAACTGGCCAACCGCATTCGTAGCCTCAAGTTCCACGGTCTGGCGGTCGACGCGTTTGATCGCATGGTGCAGGGCCGTGCGCCGCAGGCGGAAGTGGTGTCGCCGGGTTTCAAATACAACCTGCCGGATATCAGTGCGGCGATTGCGCTGGTGCAACTGAACAAACTTGCTGCTAATAATGCTCGCCGCGAAGCGCTGGCCCAGCGTTATCTGCAAAAATTGGCGTCATTGCCATTCCAGCCGCTGTCACTGCCGTCATGGCCGCATCAGCACGCCTGGCACCTGTTTATTATCCGGGTGGATGAAGCGCGTTGCGGTATCGATCGCGACGGCCTGATGCAGGCGCTTAAAGAGCGTAATATCGGCACTGGCCTGCATTTCCGCGCGGCACATACCCAGAAATATTACCGTGAGCGTTTCACTAACCTGCATCTGCCGAATACCGACTGGAACTCAGCGCGTATCTGCTCCCTGCCGCTGTTCCCGGATATGCATGACGAGGATGTGGACAGGGTGGTAGAGGCGTTAACTGAACTGGCGGGGAAACACTGATGTCAGACATGGAAGCAATTAATAAAGTCTCGGTGGTGATCCCGGTTTTCAACGAGCAGGAAAGCCTGCCGGAACTGATTCGTCGTACTACCACCGCCTGTGAGCAATTGAGTCAGGATTATGAAATCCTGCTGGTAGATGACGGCAGTAGCGACAATTCTGCCGCAATGCTGACCGAAGCCGCGCAGGCACCGGGCAGCCATGTGGTGGCGGTAATCCTCAATCGTAACTACGGCCAACATTCGGCGATCATGGCAGGATTCAGTCATGTATCGGGTGACCTTATCATCACGCTGGATGCCGACTTGCAAAACCCGCCGGAAGAAATTCCCCGACTGGTGAGCACGGCGGAGCAAGGGTATGACGTGGTGGGCACCATCCGTGAGAATCGTCAGGACAGTTGGTTTCGCAAAACCGCGTCTCGCATGATCAATCACCTGATTCAGCGCACTACCGGCAAGGCGATGAACGACTATGGCTGCATGCTGCGCGCCTATCGCCGCCATATCATCGACGCGATGCTGCACTGCCATGAACGCAGTACCTTTATCCCGATTCTCGCTAATACCTTTGCCCGTCGTACTACTGAAATTTTGGTGCGCCATTCTGAGCGTGAATTTGGTGATTCCAAATACAGCTTCATGAAACTGATTAACCTGATGTACGACCTGGTGACCTGCCTGACGACGACGCCGCTGCGTTTGCTGAGCGTGGTGGGCAGCGTCATTGCGATTTCCGGTTTCGCGCTGGCGTTGTTGTTGATTCTGATGCGTCTGTTTTTCGGCGCAGCCTGGGCCGCGGACGGTGTGTTTACACTGTTTGCCGTTCTGTTTTCCTTTATCGGCGCCCAGTTCGTCGGCATGGGGCTACTTGGGGAATATATCGGACGAATCTACAACGATGTTCGCGCGCGTCCCCGCTATTTTATTCAACATATTGTTGGCAATGATCCACGATTTTCTGAACAGGACAATGAAGAATGAAAGCAGTTGTTTTTGCCTATCATGATTTTGGCTGCGTGGGACTCCGCGCGTTGGTGGCTGCGGGTTATACCGTAGAAGCGGTATTTACCCATGCGGATAATCCCGCGGAAAATCAGTTTTTTGGATCGGTAGCCCGTACCGCAGCGGAACTGGGTATCCCGGTATTCGCGCCGGAAGACGTCAATCACCCGCTGTGGGTGGAGCGCATCGCCGCGATGTCGCCGGACGTGATTTTCTCCTTCTATTATCGCCACCTGCTGAGCGACGCTATTTTGCAAAGCGCAGCGCATGGCGCGTACAACCTGCATGGTTCACTGCTGCCGCGTTATCGTGGCCGTGCGCCGCTGAACTGGGCGCTGGTCAACGGCGAAACCGAAACGGGTGTCACCCTGCACCGTATGGTCGCGCGTGCTGATGCCGGTAATATCGTGGCGCAACAGCGTGTGGCCATCGATGAAAGCGATACCGCGCTGAGCCTGCACCATAAGCTGCGTGACGTCGCCAGCCAGTTGCTGAAAGATAGCCTGCCGGCTATCGCGGCGGGTAAAGCGAATGATATTCCGCAGGATGAAAGCCAGGCTACCTATGTGGGCCGCCGTACTCCGGAAGATGGCCGCATTGAATGGCAGAAACCGGCACGTGCGCTGTACAACCTGGTGCGTGCGGTGACTGAGCCGTGGCCGGGCGCATTTAGCTTTGTCGGCACTACCAAGTTCATTATCTGGCAGGCGAAAGTGCGTACTGACTTTGCCGCCGCTAAACCGGGCACCGTGCTGAGCACGTCGCCGCTGGTGGTGGCTTGTGGTAACGACGCGCTGGAGATCGTGACCGGCCAGGGAGATAACGGTATTTATCTGCAAGGCGCGCAACTGGCCCAGAGCCTGGGTCTGGTGACGGGCGCTATCCTCAACAACTCACCGGTGGTGAGCGTGAAGCGCCGTACTCGCGTGCTGATCCTCGGGGTGAATGGCTTTATCGGTAACCACCTGACCGAGCGTCTGTTGCAGGAAGATAACTATGAAGTGTTCGGTCTGGACATCAGCTCCGATGCTATCGAACGTTTCCTCGGCAACCCGCGTTTCCACTTCGTGGAAGGGGACATCAGCATTCACTCTGAGTGGATTGAATATCACATCAAGAAATGTGACGTGGTACTGCCGCTGGTGGCGATTGCCACACCTATCGAATATACCCGCAACCCGTTGCGTGTGTTCGAGCTGGATTTCGAAGAAAACCTGAAAACCATTCGTGACTGCGTGAAGTACAAAAAACGCATCATTTTCCCGTCCACTTCTGAAGTGTACGGCATGTGTACCGACCCGGTATTCGACGAGGACAACTCTAACCTGATCGTCGGGCCTATCAACAAACAGCGCTGGATTTACTCCGTATCTAAACAGCTGCTGGACCGCGTTATTTGGGCTTACGGCGAAAAAGAAGGGCTGCGTTTCACCCTGTTCCGTCCGTTCAACTGGATGGGGCCGCGTCTGGATAACCTGAATGCTGCGCGTATCGGCAGTTCTCGTGCTATCACGCAGTTGATCCTGAACCTGGTGGAAGGCTCACCTATCAAGCTGGTTGATGGTGGTCGTCAGAAACGCTGCTTTACCGATATCAAAGACGGTATCGAGGCGCTGTTCCGCATCATCGAGAATAAAGACGGCGTGTGTGATGGCCAGATCATCAACATCGGTAACCCGGAAAACGAAGCGAGCATTCGCCAACTGGCGGAAATGCTGCTGGAGAGCTTCGAGAAGCATCCGCTGCGTAACCAGTTCCCGCCGTTCGCCGGTTTCCGTGAAGTAGAAAGCAGCAGCTACTACGGTAAAGGCTATCAGGATGTGGAGCATCGTAAGCCCAGCATCCGCAACGCCAAGCGCCTGTTGCACTGGCAGCCGACCATCGAGATGGAAAAAACCGTGGCTGAAACGCTGGACTTCTTCCTCCAGACTGTTGAAACCGGTCAATTCAGTCGGGACGGCGAATGAGAAAAGTAGGGTTACGGATCGACGTTGATACCTGGCGCGGCACGCGGGTGGGGGTCCCCCGCTTGCTGGAGTTGCTGGACGTCTATGGCGTTCGGGCCAGCTTTTTCTTCAGTGTTGGTCCCGACAACATGGGGCGCCATCTCTGGCGCCTGATCCGCCCGGTATTTTTGTGGAAGATGCTGCGCTCGCGCGCAGCATCGCTGTATGGCTGGGATATCCTGCTGGCGGGCACCGCCTGGCCGGGCCGGGTGATCGGCCGTGGTCTGCCGGACCCGATTGTTGCCGCATCCCGGCAACATGAAGTTGGGTTGCACGCCTGGGATCACTTCGCCTGGCAAACCTGGGCCGGGGTGTGGGATCAGGCCAAAATGGAACAACAGATCAAGCTTGCCTACGACGCGTTGCAGTCGATTACCGGCGAACCGGTAATATGCTCGGCGGTAGCAGGCTGGCGTGCGGATCAAACCGCCGTCGAAGCCAAACAGCGGTTTGGCTTTCGCTACAACAGCGATTGTCGCGGCACCGCGCCGTTTCGCCCGTTACTTAACGACGGCAGCACCGGTACGGTACAGATTCCGGTCACGTTGCCCACCTGGGATGAAGCGGTCGGCCGGGAAACCAATGCCGCTGATTTCAATCGCTATATTCTGGATAAAATCCATCAGGATCAGGGTACACCGGTCTATACCATCCATGCCGAAGTGGAAGGTATTGTGATGAGCGATCAGTTCAGCGAGTTGCTGGCGCTGGCGGAGCAGGAAGGCATTCGCTTTTGTCCGCTCAGTGAATTACTGCCGGATGATACCACTACGTTGCCAGTCGGACGCGTGGTGCGGGGTTCTCTCGCCGGACGCGATGGCTGGTTGGGATGTCAGCAGACCGTGGAGGCGGCCTGATGAAATACGCACGTCAAACAACGCTATGGCTGGCGTTGTTACTGCTCTACTACTTTATTCCCCTCAATGGCCGTTTGTTATGGCAACCGGATGAAACCCGTTATGCGGAGATCAGCCGGGAAATGCTGGCGGGCGGCAACTGGATTGCCCCGCATTTTCTGGGGATTCGCTATTTTGAAAAACCGATCGCCGGTTACTGGGTAAATAACATCGGCCAGTGGCTGCTGGGAGACAATAACGCCGGTGTGCGTGCTGGTTCGGTGTTTTCCATTTTGCTGACGGCAGGACTGATTTACTGGCTGACGCAGCGGTTGTGGCAGCAGCGGCGTACCTCGCTGCTGGCGATGGCTATCTACCTGAGCTGTTTTTTGGTCTATGGCATCGGTACCTATGCGGTGCTCGACCCCATCGTCACCCTGTGGCTGGCGGCGGCGATGTGCAGTTTCTGGGGAGCCGCGCAGGCCACCACTCGCAGCAGTAAAATCGGCGGTTACCTGCTACTGGGCGTAGTGTGCGGCATGGGCTTCATGACCAAGGGCTTTCTGGCGCTGGCGGTGCCGGTGATTGCCGTGCTGCCGTGGGTGACGCTGGAGCGGCGCTGGAAAGAGGTGCTGTTATATGGCCCGCTGGCGATTATCAGTGCGGTAGTGGTGTCGCTACCGTGGGCGCTGGCTATCGCGCGCCAGGAGCCGGATTTCTGGCATTACTTCTTCTGGATTGAGCACATTCAGCGCTTCGCCGACTCTAAGAACGCTCAGCATAAAGCGCCGTTCTGGTACTACCTGCCGGTGTTGGTTGCGGGGGTATTGCCGTGGCTGGCCTTGCTGCCGTCGTCATTGCTACAGGGGTGGCGCGAGCGGCGTCAGCAGAGCGGTGCATTTTACCTGTTAGGTTGGGTGGTGATGCCATTCCTGTTTTTTAGCATCGCCAAAGGAAAACTGCCGACCTACATTCTGCCTTGTTTCGCACCTCTGGCGATTCTGATGGCCCGACGTGCCACCACGCTGCTTAGCCCGAAGATGCTTACCGTCAACGGCTGGATCAATCTGGCGTTTGGTGTGCTGTGTGCGTTGATTGTTGTGCTGGTACTGGCCCCGTGGGGGCTGTCGCATCGCCCGCTTTATCAACCTCAGGAAGGCGCTAAGGTGGCGTTGGGCGTTATAGCGTTTTTGTTCTGGGGTTTGATCGGTTGGTGGACGTCGCGTCAGGCGGCAACGCGCTGGCATTGGGCGGCGGTTTGCCCGCTGGGTATTGCGTTGCTGGTTGGTATGGCGATTCCGCAGCGGGTGATGGAGAGTAAGCATCCGCAGTGGTTCCTGCGTGCACCGGAGGTGGCGTCTCACCTGGCAGAGAGTCGTTACATTCTGGCCAACAGTGTGGGTATTGCGTCGGCTGCCGCCTGGGAACAAAAGCGCAGTGACATTCTGATGTACGATAATCAGGGTGAGCTGGAGTACGGCTTGTCGTATCCAGACAGTGCGGATCGCATGGTGTCTGCCAGCGAATTTGCCGACTGGCTGGCGGCGCATCGTCGTGAAGGGAATGTCTCGCTGGTATTGATATTCTCTTCAGCAACTGATCCGATCACCGACTTACCACCCGCGGATTACACTGACCGTAAAGGGCGTATCGCCTTATTGTGGTATCGCCAGCAATGATCAATTACCTGCTGATTTTGCTGGTCAGTTTGTTGACCTGCGCCGGTCAGCTTAGCCAAAAACAGGCCGCCAGCTGGCAGAGTGGCGGCCGTTCACGTCGCGCCCATATTTTGTTATGGATGGGGGTAAGCCTGCTGTTGCTGGGGGTGGCGATGCTGCTGTGGCTGGCAGTGCTGCAACGTGTGGCGGTGAGTGTGGCGTATCCGATGCTGAGCCTGAATTTCATTCTGGTTGCACTGGCGGCGCGTTGGCTGTGGCGGGAAGCCATCAGCCTGCGGCAGTGGGCTGGCATCGCGCTGATTGTTATCGGTGTCATCTTGATGGGAGGGATCGCGTGAAAGGCTATGGATGGGCGTTGTTGAGCGTGTTGCTGGTGAGCGCGGCACAGCTGTCGATGAAATGGGGAATGTCTCAGCTTCCCTCATTGACGGAACCGCTGCCGTTTATGTTCGCCATGCTGGTATTACCGATCGCGGCGGCGGCGGTACTGCTGGGGTTGGCGGCGTATGCATTCTCGATGCTGAGCTGGTTTAACGCCTTACGTTTTTTGCCGCTAAGCCGGGCTTACCCACTGCTGAGTCTCAGCTATGTGCTGGTATGGGGACTGGCGGTGGCGATGCCAATCTTCCCTGATACGTTTAGTACCGGCAAGCTGCTGGCTATCGCGCTGATTATTGTCGGTGTATGGCTGGTGTGCAGCCGACAAGCCTCGCGTCTGGACGACGAGTCCTGATGTCTTACTGATATGACGATGCGGGAAGGTGGTGTTTTCTCTTTCCCGTTTCTCACTTCCCGGTTATCGTTTCCCATTTGACTCACTGGGATCTTCTTATGACCTTACATATCCGTTGGGCGGTGCAGCAGGATTCCGCCACCATTCTGAATTTTATTCGTGAGCTGGCAGAGTACGAGAAAGCGCTGCATGAGGTGAAGACCAATCAGCAGGAAATTGAGCAAACGCTGTTTGGTGAAGGCGCGTCTACCGAAGCACTGATCTGCGAATGGAACGGCGAACCGATCGGGTTTGCGGTGTTCTTCAGTAGTTACTCCACCTGGCTTGGGCGCAATGGTATTTATCTGGAAGATTTATATGTTTCGCCACATTATCGTGGTTATGGCGCGGGTAAGGCGTTGTTGAAATATATTGCTCGTCTGGCGGTTGAACGCGGTTGCGGGCGGTTGGAATGGAGTGTGCTGGACTGGAATCAGCCCGCCATCGATTTCTATGACAGTCTGGGTGCTGCACCACAAAACGAGTGGATCCGCTACCGGCTGGAAGGTGACAGTCTGAAACAGGTGGCACAGGAATAGCCTGGAGTATCCGTTGCGGAAAAAAACAGGCGGCGGAAAACCCGCTGCCTGCCGAGGGTAAAAGGACAGGGCCTGGACACAGGAAGCATCCCTGTCATACCGGGTGTAACTCAGTAACCAACGGTAAAACGCTGACGGATGTGCTGTGGTTTTTCCACTTCATCCACTAATGCAATGGCGTAGTCTGCGAAAGAGATGCTGCTGCCTTGTTCGTTGGTCAGCAGGTCGTCTTTACCAAGACGGAATGTGCCGGTTCGTTCACCGGGGACGAACATCATCGATGGCGACAGGAACGTCCAGTCCAGGTCCGTAACGGTTTTCAGTAGATCGAGAAAATCGGCACCCTTGGTGGCTTCTGCCTTGTAAGCCTCTGGAAAGCCAGGTTGATCTACCAGACGCTGACCCGGTGCGACCAACAAACTACCGGCACCACCGACCACCAGATAGCGTTTCACCCCTGCAGCGCGCACGGCGTCGATAAGAATCTGCGGGTCGCTGCTGGTAAAATGTACCGAACTGATCACCGCATCATGACCTGCCAGCAGTGCCGCTAGCCCGGCCACATCGAATACATCCCCTTTTTTAGCCGTAACGCCGGGCAGCGAGGCGATATTTTCCGGATGACGGGCGATCGCGGTGACCTGGTGACCACGGTCAGACAGCTCGTTTAGAATCTGTGAACCCGCGTTGCCAGAAGCGCCGATCAGTGCAATATGAGCCATGTTCCATTCCTTGTAGTCTTCATTAGGGGAAAGGTCTATTATGTAGACCATTGGGAGGGATTATGCGCAAAGCTCGATCGCTGCGCAAGAAGTCACCCGTGTGTTATCTGGTCATCAAGAGCTGACTATTGTGGAGTGTGCGATGCCGAAAACCGTTGCTGAAAAAGATGTTTTTGTCTTTGAACAGGCTTGTCCGATACGAGATGTGCTGGATCGCATTGGCGATCAGTGGAGCCTGCTGGTGCTGGAAACCCTGAGTGATGGCACGCTACGTTTTAATGAACTGATGCGCCGTATTGGCGATATCTCCAAGCAAATGCTCTCCAAGACATTGAAATTACTGGAGCAGGACGGATTTGTCAGGCGTACGATCTATGCTGAAGTACCGCCTCGGGTGGAATACCAGCTCACCGAGCTTGGGCGTTCTTTTTTACAACCCATGAAGATGTTAGTGGAATGGGCGGATGCGCATCACCGTACGATTTGTGAAGCGCGCAAAATCTATGGGCAAAAAACAGATAACGCCTGACATCAACGGGCGACTGAGCGCCCGCGCGATAATTTCCAATACTGCTGGCATGTAATAGATAGTAAGACCATACATACGATTGCTATTCAGGCGGTAGCGGCCTTGTGCTGCTCAAGGCCGCGTCTGATACAAGCCGGGGGTTAGACCGCTTCTGTCGTGACTTTGATTTCCCCACGCGCCAGTTGGTCGCGCTCCATGGATTCAAACAGCGCTTTGAAGTTACCTTCGCCAAAGCCCTCGTCGCCGTCCCGCTCGATGAATTCAAAAAACAAAGGGCCGATGAGGGTTTCTGAGAAAATCTGCAACAGTAGCTTTTTCTGCCCGTTATCGGTGTTGCCATCAAGCAAAATACCGCGTTTTTGCAGCGCGGCGATATCCCGGCTATGGCCTGGCAGGCGTTCTTCCACCATCTGGTAATAGGTATCGGATGGTGCGGTCATTAACGGTAATCCAGCCTGGCGCAGTTGATCGAGTGTCGTCAGAATATCATCGGTTTGCATGGCGATATGTTGGATCCCTTCGCCATTAAACCGACGCAAAAACTCCTGGATTTGCCCATTACTGCCTTCCGCTTCTTCATTCAGCGGAATACGAATTTTTCCGTCTGGTGCGACCATGGCTTTTGAGTGCAAACCGGTATATTCACCCGCAATATCAAAATAACGAATTTGCTGGAAATTAAATATCTGGCTGTAGAATTCAGACCAGTAATCCATTCTTCCCTGATAGACATTATTAGTCAGATGGTCAATGGTGTGCAGCCCAAATCCTTTCGGATTTTTTTCAACACCGGGAATAAATGAAAATTCGATATCAAAGATATCGATATCCGAATGATATTTCTCGATGAAGTAGATTTTTGAACCACCAATTCCCTCAATCGCCGGTACCTGAATTTCACCTGGGTTAGCGGCCTGCTCTGCCGGTTTGGCACCGGACAACAGCGCCTGTTCATACGCTTGGTGCGCATCCTTGACATAAAACCCCATACCGCAGGCCCCGGCACCGTGTTCCTGTAGAAAGGTTCGCGGAAAACCGGTGGCGGTATTATTCACAAGGAAGTTGATATTATTTTGTCGAAACAGCGAAATGGCGCGGTGGCGATGGTGTGCAACACAGGTAAACCCGAGCGAAATGAATAATGTCGATAGCGCTTTTGGTTCATCGGTGACAAATTCGATAAAAGCAAATCCATTTAAATTGAGCGGGTTGGCTAATAAATTAGTCATACTATTTCCTTTGTCCATAAAGGAGGTGATTGAAATAAAACGAAGACGGGCTTGTTAAGGTGAATAATAGCGCCATTATTCATTCATGGATAACAATTTTTTCTTATTAAAAACACAGTAAATAAATTCGAAGTAGTTTCATTTATTGATAATTATTCATTAGCGAATCGATAGTTATTGCATGCGCTCCGGTGTAATGAAAAATAATTATTTGGCCCAAATGTAGCGATAAATGACCTTTGGGCCACTGCTGGTGGCGTGGTTTTTTAAGCAGAATGACGGTAGTGCGCCATGTTTGTCTTAAAAAGAGGAATACCGCTATGAACATTACCCAGATCAGAAACGCGACGCTAAAACTTGGCTTCGCCGGTAAAACGTTTCTCATCGACCCGATGCTGGCTGACAAAGGCGCTTATCCCGGTTTTGAGGGGACGCTGAACAGCCATTTGCGTAACCCGTTGGTGGACCTGCCGGTCACGCTGGAGGCGCTGTTTGCCGGTGTGGATGCGGTGATTGTTACCCACACGCATCTTGATCACTGGGATGAGGTCGCTGCTGCCCGGCTGCCGAAATCATTACCGATATTTACCCAGCATGAGCACGATCAGGACGTGATTCGCGCCGCCGGGTTTGGCGATGTCCGGCTGTTGAGCGAGCAGAGTACTTTTGGCGATATCACGCTGAGTAAAACACCGGGTCAGCATGGCAGTGATGCCATTATGGAAAAACTGGGCGAGAGACTGGGCCAGGTGTGTGGCGTCGTGCTGCGTCATCCACAGGAAAAAACGCTGTATCTGGCGGGCGATACCGTCTGGAATGCGGACGTGGCGGAAAATCTGCGTCGCTATGTGCCGGAAGTGATTGTGCTCAACTGCGGCGATGCGCAAATTGTCGGTCTGGGGTCAATCATCATGAATCAGCAGGATGTGCTGGCCGTGGCGCAGCACGCACCGAATGCGACCCTCATCGCCAGCCATATGGAGGCGGTTAACCATTCGGCGTTGAGCCGTGAGGCTCTGGCGGATTTTGTGCAGCAACATGGCGTGTCGGGTCGGGTATTGATTCCGGCCGATGGCGAGTCCTGTATGCTGTAGCCGGTATACAAAACGGGCAGTGACAACGCAGGAGGAACGTAATGTGAGTAAGCCTATTCCATCGGTCGCGGTGGTCGCCTGCGATCAGTTCAGCCCGTTTCATTTATCGGTGCCCTGCATGATTTTCGGCGATGTGCTGCCGGGACAACCGTTATTCAGATTGCATCTTTGTGCTGGTGAAGAGGGTGTGTTGCGTTCCGCACAAGGGTTGCAGATTGATACCCCGTTCGGGCTGGATACGCTGGCGCAAGCCGATATCGTGGTGGTGCCTTACTGGCGTAACCCACAGGAGATGCCGAATCCGGCGTTGCTGGAGGCGTTGGCTGAGGCCTATGCCCGTGGCAGCCTGTTGGTTGGGCTGTGTCTGGGCACCTATGTGCTGGCCTGGGCCGGATTGCTTACGCAGCGCAACGCTGCAACACACTGGGAGTTCGCGCAGGATTTTCAGCAGCGTTTTTCGGATGTACGGCTGGATACACAGGCGTTATACGTGGAAGACGAGCGGCTTATCACCTCGGCAGGGACGGCCGCTGGGCTGGATTGTTGCCTGCATGTGGTCAGAAAGTACCACGGTAGTGTTATTGCCAATAAAATCGCCAGAAGGATGGTGATTCCCCCGCATCGTGAAGGCGGTCAGGCACAGTTCATCGAGCGGCCGATGCCAACATCGACGCAGGATGCCAGAATCAACGCATTGCTGGATTACCTGAGAAGCCGCCTCGACCATTCCTATCATCTCGATGACCTGGCGCGCCGGACGCTAATGAGCCGTCGCACGTTCACCCGACAGTTTCACAAGGCCACCGGGATGTCGGTCGGTGAATGGCTGATGGCCGAGCGCCTGCAACAAAGCCAGACATTGCTGGAATCCACCACGTTGTCGATTGAGGCCATCGCCGGGCAGGTCGGCTTCGGCACTGCCGCGTCACTGCGTCAGCACTTCCGCCGCCAGTTTAACGTCACGCCCGGCGAGTGGCGCCGGACGTTTCTGGGGCGATAGTCTACGGATTATGAAGTCCAGGGCTGTCTTCTGTAATGTCGGGTAGGTTTTATTGATTGCCCTCAGGGGGCGGGCGTGGAAGTCTGCTTAACCTTCAAGGGTGGATTCGTTGTGAGTGCGGCTACCATTATCTGGTGGTTATTTTTCGGCTGATCACGCGCTAAGGCCGAATGTAAATTTTACGTAGCCAAGTTCACATTTTCATCCAATTGTGATTGGAATACGTCGTATCTGCTTAGATAATCCGGCGAAGTAACCCATTTTTATGATGGCGTGTTACTGCGAAAGCAGGCAAGACCAAAATAGAAATGCTCTCCCGTGAGGGGAGCGTCTCTATTTTGGTCTTTTTTTTTGCTCCAACTCCGGGGAACACTATGAACTATAAAGAAATAGCAGAGAAAATCCTTCACTCAGTGGGAGGGGGGGATAATATCCGAATGATCACGCATTGCGCGACCCGACTGCGCATGGAGTTTAATGATCGTGCAACGGTAAACGATGCAGAAATTAGCGCTATTCCCGGCGTTATCAGCGTGGTAGAGAAAGGCGGGCAGTTTCAGATTGTTATTGGTAATGAGGTACAGCAGGTCTTTCGTTTGATCAATAAAGCGCTGCCTGAGAGGAAAGGTCGCGTCAGCGGCGATAAAGATAGTCAACCTAACGGTATTGTGGCGCGTATTATCAGTGTGATTTCAACCACCTTCACCCCAGTGATCCCTGCCATCACCGGCGCAGGGATGATTAAAGCGCTACTGGCGATTCTCAAGTTAACGGGACTGATTAGCGAAACCAGCTCGACATATCAACTGCTGAGTATTGTTGCTGACGCCGCTTTCTTCTTCCTGCCGGTTCTGCTGGCGTATGGCGCCTCGCTGAAGTTTGAGTGCAACCCGATTTTGTCGATGACTCTGGCGGGCGTGCTATTACATCCAGGCATTGGTCAGATGTTGGCAGCCGGTAAAGCGGTGGATTTTGTCGGCATTCACGTCCTGCTTTCTGATTATGCCGGGTCTGTATTGCCAATCATTCTGACGGTATGGCTAATGTCCTGGGTGGAACGTTTTGCCGAGAAAGTATCCCCCTCGATAATCAAGTTCTTTGTTAAGCCAATGCTGATTCTGCTGATCACCGCTCCGCTGGCGCTCGTGGTGGTCGGCCCGTTAGGGATTCTGCTAAACGATCTGGTCGCGGCAGGTGCGGGCGCTATTGACCGTCATGCCAGTTGGCTCATTCCTATGCTGATGGGGACCTTGCAACCTTTCCTGATTATTACGGGAACCGCTTGGGCGATGACGCCCATTGCCACGGGGCAGTTGAGTAAAAACGGCCACGAAATGATTAATGGCCCGGGAATGCTGGCTTCAAATGTGGCGATGGGGGCGGCAACGTTGTGCGTCGCGTTGAAAACCAAGAATAGCAGCCTGCGCCAGTTAGCTTCCTCATCGGGTTTTACCGCGCTGCTGGGCATCACCGAACCGGCGCTTTATGGGGTCTTGCTCAAATATCGCCGCGTACTGATTGCCGCGATGATAGGCGGTGGTTGTGCCGGGATGTATGCCGGTTTTAGCGGGCTGGTGCGCTACGCGTTTGTCTCCCCAGGCCTTGCGGCGCTCCCGGCATTTATCGGCGAAAATCCGATGAATATCGTCCATGCGCTGGTGACTTGCGCGATTTCTATCGTGGTGACATTCACCCTTACCTGGTTCATTGGGTTTGAAGATACCCCAGAAGATAAAGCAAAAAACCGTGAGGTTGCACCGTTGGACACGCGCCTGAAAGGTGACGGTGAGATTGACGGTGAGATAGCTGTGTTAAGCCCGCTGCGCGGACAGGTGGTGGCGTTAAGCGAAGTGAATGATGATGTTTTTTCCAGCGGTTTGCTGGGGCAGGGAGTGGCGATTCGCCCGCAGGAAGGGGTATTGCGCGCGCCGTTTAACGGCAAAGTCGTCATCTTCCTGCCTTCATGTCACGCTGTTGGACTGCAAAGTGATAGTGGCCTGGAACTGCTGATTCATATCGGTATTGATACCGTCAACCTCAACGGCCAGCACTTTCGTTCGTCGCTGAAGTTAGGCGATGAAGTCAAGGCCGGGCAGGAGCTTATCCATTTTGATATCGCGGCTATCGAACAAGCTGGGTACGATTTGATCACTCCGGTGATCGTCGTGAATGACGATAAACCGCATTCTCTACGTGTGACGGCCAATGAGCAGGTCGATTATGGCGATGAGTTGATGGTGCAATCAGTTAAGGAGGCACGAGTATGATCTACCAACAGCGGACCCGATTCCCAGATGGTTTTTTGTGGGGAGCATCAACCTCAGCCTATCAGGTCGAAGGCGCGTGGAATGAAGACGGTAAAGGGCCGTCCGTTGTCGATATGCTCGACCATCCGCCGGGAACCGCAGACTTTCGCATCGCCAGCGATCACTATCATCATGTAGAGGAAGATGTTGCTCTGATGGCTGAAATGGGGCTGAAGGCTTATCGTTTTTCGGTATCCTGGTCACGGGTCATCCCGGATGGCGATGGTGTGGTGAATCCGGCTGGACTGGCTTTTTATCATCGCCTGATTGACGCGCTGACTCGCCACCGGATAACACCTATCGTTACCCTGTATCATTTCGATCTGCCTTGGGCTCTGGAGTTAAAAGGCGGCTGGCTGAACCGCAACACCGGAGCGGCGTTTGTTCGCTACGCGCGACTGCTGTTTAGCGAATTTGCCGATAAAGTCCCGCTGTGGCTGACGATTAATGAACAAAATACCATGATCCTTCACCCCGGTGCGATAGGCGTGCCAACTGACCGTACACTGCCGGATAAGAAGGCGCTGTATCAGCAGAATCACCATATGATGCTGGCTCAAGCGCAGATCTTTGCACTTTGTCGCCGGGAATTCCCGGGGCTGCGCATCGGCCCGGCGATCAATACCACGTCAATGTATGCACAGAGCTGCAAACCAGAAGACGCTATTGCTGCACACAACTGGGAAACATTGCGCTGCTGGAGTTTTCTGGATGTTGCGGTACATGGCCGCTATAACGCTCTGGCATGGGCCTATTTGCAGGATCGTGGTCTTGCGCCGGACATGCAGGTGGACGATCTGTCTATTTTGCAGCAGGGGCGGCCTGACTTTATCGCTATCAACTACTACTCGACCGCGACGATTGCCGCTAGCCGGGGGGATGGTGCAGATGTTGCGCCACGCGCGGGCGACCAGCAGATTATGTTGGGTGAAGAGGGGGTTTATAGGCCAGCGGAAAATCCGTGGGTTGGTAAAACGCCTTACGGTTGGGTCGTCGACCCGGTGGGCCTGCGTTTAACCCTGCGTAAAGTATGTGAACGCTATGGCCTACCGATTCTGATCAGCGAAAATGGTATGGGGGCGCCGGATAAGCTGGAACATGACGGTACGGTGAACGATGATTACCGCATCGCCTTCCTGGATGCGCATATCGAACAGATGCGTTTGGCGATCGCCGATGGTGTCGAGTTGATGGGCTATTGCCCGTGGGCAGCACTTGATGTGGTCAGCACACACCAAGGCTATGCCAAACGCTACGGTTTTATTTACATCGATCGCGGTGAGGATGACTTAAAGAGCCTGCAGAGAATCCGCAAACGCAGTTTCTGGTGGTATAAGGATGTGATTGCGCAAAACGGTAGTTACGGTGAATCGCAGCGATGATCGTTCAGAAGGTACTCAATAATAGCCTGGTGCTCTCTAGTGATGACGATAACAGGGAGGTTATCGTTATGGGCAAAGGTATTGGCTTTAACAGCAGACCTGGTGATGAGATTGCACAGGAGAAAATAGAAAAGCTGTTTGTTACCCAATCGTTCGAAAAACGCAGCGGCTATATTGAGGGACTCTCAGCCATTCCTGATGAAGTTATTGAAATGGCTGCAATGATTATTTCCCGTGCCAATTTGCAGCTTTCCAGCAAAGTTCGTGAGCAGATTTTTTTTACCCTTGCCGATCACCTGACCTTTGCCATAGAACGCAGCCGCAAAGGCATCGTAATTCAAAACCGCCTGTTGCCGGAAGTCCGGCGCTTTTATCCGCAGCAATTTCGCGTCGCCAGCGAAGCGGTGGCGATTATTCGCCAGCAGTACGGTATTGAATTGCCGGAAGAGGAATCCGGTAATATTGCTTTTCATCTGGTGAACGGCCAGAGTGAGGGTGATGACGTGGCGCAAGCCATGCAGTCGGTGAAGATGCTAAAGGATATTTTTAATCTCGTGCAGTATCACTTTAAGAAAGAAATCGATACCGAGTCGATTAACTACTCTCGGTTTATGACTCATATGCAGTTCTTTCTTCAGCGATTACAGGAAGGGGAGATTAGCACCGCGCGCGACAGTTTCTTGCTAGCGCAGGTGATTAAGGAGTACCCGGACGCATACCGTGGTGCTTTGCTCATACGTGATTACGTCAAGGTTCGGCTCGATATCACCCTTGGCGGTAATGAGCTGCTTTGGCTCACGGTTCATCTGGTGAGGATTTCCGGCCTTGATGCATAGGCCTTGATACATAGGTACTGATACATCAAGGCCTTAATACACTGTCGTTATTTGCCGATGCAAAAACTGGAAAAAATCCGCCCCAGCAGATCGTCGGAGGTGAATTCACCGGTGATTTCACTTAACGCCTGCTGTGCCAGTCGAAGCTCTTCGGCCAGCAGTTCACCGGCGTATGCACCGACCAGTTGTTCGTGGCCTTGCTGTAGATGCTGTGCCGCTTGTTCCAGCGCCTGTAAGTGGCGACGGCGGGCCAGGAAGCCCCCTTCGGTGTTGCTGGTAAATCCCATGCTTTGTTTGAGGTGGTCACGCAACAGGTCTACACCGTCACCCGTCCGGGCGGAAAGGCGGATAAGTGAGTAAGTGTTTACCTCTTCAATACCCAGCGGTTCGCCGGTGACATCCGCTTTGTTACGCACGACGGTGATCGGCAATCGGCTTGGTAGTCTTGCCATAAATTCTGGCCAGATAGCCGCAGGTTCTACCGCGTCCGTGGTGGTGCCATCGACCATAAACAGTACCCGGTCGGCCTGTTCTATTTCCTGCCACGCCCGTTCAATACCGATACGTTCTACTTCGTCGCTGGCTTCGCGCAGCCCGGCGGTATCAATGATATGCAGCGGCATACCGTCGATATGAATGTGCTCACGCAGCACATCGCGCGTGGTACCGGCGATGTCGGTGACGATGGCGGCGTCGCGCCCGGCCAGCGCATTCAGCAGGCTGGATTTACCGGCGTTGGGTCGACCGGCAATCACCACTTTCATCCCTTCACGTAATAAGCTGCCCTGCCGCGCTTCGCCACGTACACCTTCCAGATCGCCTATCACTGCATTGAGCATGGCCTCAATTTTGCCGTCGGAGAGAAAATCGATCTCCTCATCGGGGAAATCGATCGCGGCTTCCACATAGATTCGAAGGTGAGTGAGTGCTTCCACCAGTTGATGAACACGGGAGGAAAAGACACCTTGCAGCGAGTTGACAGCGGAACGGGCAGCCTGCTCAGAACTGGCGTCGATCAGATCGGCAATCGCTTCAGCCTGCGCCAGATCCAGTTTGTCGTTTAAAAACGCCCGTTCGGAAAATTCGCCGGGGCGGGCGATGCGCACACCCGGCAGTGCCACGACGCGCTTGAGCAGCAGGTCGAGGATCACCGGGCCGCCATGACCTTGTAGCTCCAGCACGTCTTCACCGGTAAAGGAGTTTGGGCCGGGGAACCACAGGGCAATGCCTTGATCGAGCACGCTGCCGTCAACGTCATGGAAAGGCAGGTAATCGGCGTAACGCGGTTTAGGCAGCTTACCCAGTACGGCTTGTGCCACCGCTGAGGCTTGTCGGCCGGAGATGCGCAGAATACCTACGCCGCCGCGTCCCGGCGGAGTGGCTTGGGCAACGATGGTGTCGGTATGGCTCATGGTGTTCTCTCTGCCTTTTTGCCTGTTTTCAGGCACGGTTACGGGGTTGTCTTACTGTAAAAAAATAAGGCGGTCAGTGACCGCCTCATAATGAGATTGATTGGGCAATCAACCGGTTACTTTTTCTCGCGGCTATGCAGCCCGCGTTTTTCCAGCCCACGGTAAATCAACTGCTGCTGGGCGATGGTCACCAGGTTGCTGACGATATAGTACAGTACCAGTCCTGACGGGAACCACAGGAAGAACACGGTGAAGATAACCGGCATGTAGGTCATGATCTTCTGCTGCATCGGGTCGGTGACCGTGGTTGGCGACATCTTCTGGATGAAGAACATGGTCAGACCCATCAGGATCGGCAGCACGTAGTACGGGTCCTGCGCCGAGAGGTCATGAATCCACAGTGCGAACGGCGCGTGACGCAGTTCCACCGAGCCCATCAGCATGTAGTACAACGCCAGGAAGATAGGCATCTGGATAACCAGCGGGAAGCAACCGCCCAGCGGGTTCACTTTCTCTGTCTTGTACAGCGCCATCATTTCCTGACTCATGCGCTGTTTATCGTCACCGATACGCTCACGCATCGCCTGCAATTTCGGTTGCAGCATGCGCATTTTCGCCATCGAGGTGTACTGCGCTTTGGTCAGCGGGTACATGATGCCGCGCACGATAAAGGTGATAGCAATGATGGAGAAGCCCCAGTTGCCGATAAAGCCGTGCAGGAATTTCAGCAGTTTAAACAGCGGTTGGGAGATGAACCACAACCAACCGTAATCAACAGTCAGGTCCAAGTGCGGTGCAACGGCGGCCATTTTGTCCTGAATTTCCGGGCCGACCCACAGGGTGGCGTTCAGGTTCTGCTGGCTGCCCGGCTGTACGACAACCGAGGGAGACTTAAAGCCGATAGCGGCTAAGCCATTGCCAAGGTTGGCGCTGTAAAACGTATTGCTCGCGGCGGCGTTCGGCACCCAGGCGGTAGCGAAATACTGTTGCAGCATCGCAACCCAGCCGCCCTGCGTGTTGATGTTCAGGTTCTCTTTCATATCGCTAAAGCTGTATTTGCGATATTTATCGTCGCTGGAAGAGAACGCGGCGCCACGGTAGGTGTGCAGGGCGAAGTTGTTGCTGCCGGTGTCGCGGTGCGACGGCAAATCGATAGATTGCTTCAACTGGCCGAACAGCGTCAGTTCCAGCGGCTGTGCACTGGTGTTGTTGACACTGTATTCCACGTTCAGCGCGTACTCACCACGCTTTAACACGAAGGTTTTGGTGAAGCTGACGCCGTTAGCATCGGTATAGGTCAACGGAATACGTAGTTCGTTCTGGCCTGCGGCCAGTTCAAAGCGATCCGCCGAGGCGGTATACAGCGGACGTGCACCGTTCGCCGGGTTGTCCGGGCCGTTTTTACCGGTCAGGCCACTTTGTGCCTGATAGGTGAAGGCCGGGGTGCTTTCCAGCAGTTTGAACGGCTGGTTGGAGCCCAGTTCTGCCGGGTAAGCCAGCAGGTCGGCTTCTTCAATGTCGCCGCCGCGCGTGTTGATGTTCAGCGACAACACGTCGGTTTTCACGGTGATCAGTTTACCCTGACCGCTGGCAGGTACGCCCTGGTTGGCTGCATCGCCTACAGCGCCATTCGCCTGTTGCGTGGTCTGGGTGGTCGCGGGTGGATTTTTGTCCGTTTCCCACTGCTGCCAGATCATGAACGTCACGAATAGCAGAGCGATGACAAGAAGATTGCGTTGCGAATCCATCGTTAGTGTTCTCTGTTATTGTCGGGTTTTGGCGGTACGGGATCATCACCACCAGGGTTCAAAGGGTGGCATTTTAATACGCGTTTGAGCGTCAACCAACAGCCTTTTATCATGCCGAACCGGCGTATTGCTTCAATGCCATATTGGGAGCACGACGGCTGAAAGCGGCAGTGCGGTCCAAGTAGCGGACTGATAAAGCGTTGATACCCGCGTATCAGGCCGATCAGCAGGCGTGAGCCAAACGACAGTGACGGCGCCATAATTTTTCCAACGCTTCCGTTAGCGTACGGTTATCCAGTTCAGACACCCCTTTTTTGGCGATGACGACAAAATCCATCGCGGGCAGCTCATGTTGACGCAAACGAAAACTTTCACGTGTCAGGCGCTTGATACGATTACGTTCGTGAGCCCGTCTGACGTGTTTTTTTGCGACGGTGAGGCCAATACGAGGGTGTCCCAGCGTATTCGGGCGACCGAGGATGGTAATCTGCGGCGTGCCGGCCCGTTGAGGCTGCTGGAAGACAAAAGAGAAATGGCTGGGAGTTAACAGACGTAACTCCCTGGGAAAAGCGAGCGTAACCACTCGAAGGGTTAGCTTTTATTACTTGGAAACAGTCAGACGAGCACGGCCTTTCGCACGACGGCGGGCCAGAACCTGACGACCATTTTTAGTGGCCATACGAGCACGGAAACCGTGGCTACGGTTACGCTTCAATACGGACGGTTGGAAAGTGCGTTTCATGGCGATTTCTACCTAAACTTGATTTAAGACTTCACAGTAAACGCGTTTGGCTACTCGGCGTGAAAAGTGACCGACGCCTCTATCGCATAATAAAGAGGCGGGATTGTAATAATTGTACAGCCCCGAGTCAATTAACATCCGCGTTTTACCCGCCTGAAACTTCCCGGTGGTCCCGGATTTTCTGTTTGAACAGCACAAAAAATGGACTGCTCAGCACAGAAAACAGGCGCTACGCGCAGGCCGCGAATTATACGGACTCTGCGATAAAGCGCAAGGATCCCACAGCGATCCTGTCTGCGGGATCATGATCCGCGTCACCGCTGATCGTGTCGATTACGTCTATGCTTACTAGCCGCAAGGGATCCAGGGCGGGTTGTGGGTAACCTTACGGGTATCCCAGAATAA